>BMUX01000007.1 GCA_014650415.1 Streptomyces spiroverticillatus | reverse complement strand
ACCCCACCCACCAACAAACCCCACAAACCCTCCGGAGACACCACACCCCCCGGAAAACGACACCCCATACCCACCACAGCAATCGGTTCTTCGTTCTGCACAGGTGACACGGGCCTCGCGGAGACGGCGGTTTTCCCCGCAGGCGACGCATTCGACAGCAGTGAAAGGAGGTGTTCGACGACACCGGCCGGGGTCGGGTGGTCGAACGTGAGGGTCGGCGCGAGCGGCACGTCCAGCGCGGCCGCGAGCCGGTTGCGGAACTCGACCGCGCCGAGCGAGTCGAGGCCCAGGTCCTTGAAGCTCCGCGTGGTCTCGACGCGGGCATCGGCCTCGTACCCGAGAACCAGCCCCACCGTGTCGCGTACGAGCCCGGTCAGCCGACGGCGGTCGGGAACGCCGGTCCCCGCGTTCGACGGAGCGGTGGGAGTCGGCCCCTCCTGGGCCCTCGGCCGCTCCTCGACCCTCGGCTCCTCCTGTGCCGTCGCCCCCTGCTGGGCCGCCGCACCGGCGGAGCGTACGGTCGTCGACAACGCGTCGGGCCAGTGCCGGCGCCGCCGGAACGCGTAGGTGGGCAGCGGCACCCTTCGGCCACCGGGAAGGACGGTCTGCCAGTCCACGTCGCGGCCCTGGGCGTGCACGACGGCCAGCGCGGTGATCGCGGACGTCTCCTCCGGCCTGCCGCTCCGCAGGGCGGGTACGCACGCGACGCCCTCCACCCCGGCGAGGGATTCCCGCGCCAGGGCAGTGAGCACGGCGTCCGGCCCCAGTTCGACGAGGGTGGTGCACCCCAGGTCGCGGAGCGTCAGCAGTCCGTCGTGGAAGCGGACCGGCTCCCTGATCTGCCGGACCCAGTAGTCCGGGGTGTCGATCCCCTCCGCGACCCGGCCCGTCACGTTCGAGATCACAGGGAGGGCCGGGGCGTGCAGGGCGAGCCCCTCGGCGACCGACCGGAAGGCGTCCAGCATCGGCTCCATGCGGACCGAGTGGAACGCATGACTGACCGTCAGGTTCTTGGTCCGGCGCCCGTGCGAGGCCCAGTGCGCGGCGACGGCCGCGACGGCCTCCGCCTCGCCCGAGACGACCGTGGCCCGAGGTCCGTTGACCGCGGCGAGCGAGACTCCCGTGCCCCGCAGCAGTGGCTCGACCTCCTCGGGCGTCGCCCGGAGGGCGGTCATCGCACCGCCCTCGGGCAGTCGGTCCATGAGCCTCCCGCGCGCGGCGACCAGTGCGCATGCGTCGGGCAGGGAGAGCACCCCCGCGACGTGGGCGGCGGCGATCTCGCCGACCGAGTGGCCGATGACGGCGTCGGGCGTCACGCCCCAGTGCTCGAAGAGCCGGAACAGTGCCACCGAGACGGCGAAGAGGGCGGGCTGGGTGAAGGCCGTCCGGTCCAGCAGCGCCGCATCACGGCTGCCGGGCTCGGCCCAGAGCACGTCGCGCAGCGGTCGCTCCAGCAGGCCGTAGAAGTGGGCCAGGATCTCGTCCAGGGCGGCCGCGAACGCGGGACGGGTCCGGTACAACTCGCGCCCCGCGCCAATCCGTTGAGCCCCTTGGCCGGAGAAGAGGAACCCGGTCCCCGTCGCGTCTGCGTCCGCGCGCACGACCGGGCCGACGATCGTGCCCGCCGACGGCCTGCCCTCGGCCAGAGCGTCGAGCCCCGCGAGGAAGGCGTCCCGCGAGGAGGCGACGACGACGGCCCGTTGTGCGTGGCGCGCGCGTGTGGTCGCCAGCGAGAAGCCGGTGTCGAGCAGGCTGCCGCCCGGGGTGTCGGCCACGAACTGCCGGAGCCGGCGGGCCTGTTCGCCGATGTCCGCGGCGTCCCGCCCGGAGACCACCCAGGGCAACGCCCTTCGGTCGGCGTCCGCCGCCGTGGCCCCGCCGGGTTCGGCTCCGGCTCCGGGGGCACGGACGTCCGGGGGCGCCGGTGCCAGGACGACGTGGGCGTTGGTGCCGCCCATGCCGAAGGAGCTGACGCCCGCGTACGACGGCTGCCCGCCGGACGGCCAGGGGGAGAGCCGGGTCACGACGTCGAGCCCCAGGGCGTCGAGGGGTATCCGCGGGTTCGGGGTCCGGAAGTTGAGGCTGGCGGGCAGTTGGCCGCGCTCGATGCACAGGCCCGCCTTCAACAGACCGACGATGCCGGCAGCGCCTTCCAGGTGGCCGACGTTGGTCTTGGCCGAGCCCACCAGCAGCGGGTCCCCGGGACGCCGCGTCCGGCCGTACACGGCGCCCAGGGCCTGTGCCTCCACCGGATCGCCCACGGCGGTGCCGGTGCCGTGCGCCTCGACGTACCTGACGGCGTCCGGATCGACCTGGGCCTGGGCGCAGGCGCGGCGCAGCACGTCCTGCTGGCCCGCGGGACTGGGCACTGCCGGGCCGCCGCCCGTGTCGCCGTCGTTGTTCATGGCGCTGCCCCGGACGACGCAGTGCACCGGATCGCCGTCCGCCAGCGCACGGGCCAGTGGCTTCAGGAGTACGACGACGCCTCCTTCGCCCCGGACATAGCCGTTGGCGCGTGCGTCGAAGGTGAAGCAGCGGCCGTCGGGGGACAGCGCTCCGAACTTCTCGACCAGGTCGGTGCCACGGGGGTCGATGATCAGGTGCACGCCGGCCGCCAGGGCCAGGTCCGACTCGCCCCTGCGCAGGCTTTCGCAGGCCAGGTGCACGGCGACGAGTGAGGACGACTGGCCGGTGTCGACCGCCATGCTGGGGCCGCGCAGCCCCAGGGTGCGGGAGACCCGGTTGGCGAGGAGGCTGCGCTGGGTTCCGCCGAGCGTGTGGCGCGTGGGCGGGCCCGCGTCGGGGTGGGCCTGGAGTTTCGCGAAGTCGTCGGCCATGGCACCCACGAAGACGCCGGTGCCGGTGCCGGTGAGCGCTGCCGGGGAGATCCGGGCGTCCTCGACGCACTCCCAGGCGAGTTCGAGCATCAGGCGTTGTTGGGGATCGGTCGCGGTGGCTTCACGCGGGGAAATGCCGAAGAAATCGGCATCAAATTCTTCGACCTGATCAATAAATCCCCCCGAAGGGGCCTCACTCCCCTCCTCGTCGGACAATCCGCAATCCGAAGCAGGGGAAGGAAATCGCCCCTCGGGCATTGCGGAGACCGCGCTCTCCCCCGCTGCCAGCAAACGCCAGAAAGCGTCCGGATCGGCCGCCCCCGGGAGCCTGCACGCCCAGCCGATGACGGCGATCGGAGCGTCCGCTTCCTGGCGACCGCGCATGGCGAATACCCCCTGTACCCGAACACCGGATTGTGGTGGAAACTTTCGCAGAGGGTGCGCGCCCGCGCACCTCCAATATTGCTCTTCTCGGCCACGAGCACGTGAAGCTCGGCCAACAGCGCGTGGAGCCCTGCCAACAGCGCGTGAAGCTCGGCTAAGAACGCGTGGAGGTGTCGCCAATTCCCCAGTACGGAACACGCCTGCATCCCCGCCGGCCGATCAGCACGGACTCGGCAGCCATCGTCAGTGAAGGGCGTGCCGCTTCCGCAGGGCGTTGACCGACGTCGATCAATCGGGCCAGGGCCGCGGTCCTGAGATACGCCGGCTCCCGCTCGGCGCATTCGGCCGCGTAGATACCCAGCAACTTCTGAAAACGGAATACGCCGTTCTCGGTCTCCTCCAGCAGGTGGCTGTCGGTGAGCACACCCAGCGCCTGCTCCGCACGGGCCAGATCACTGCCCATGAGCGCGGCGGCGACGACGGTGGTGATCACACCGCCGCGGTAGAGCCCCAGGAGCCGGAAGAGCCTCGCCCCGTGGGCCGGCAACGCGTCGTACGCCACGTCGAACGCCGCGCGCAGGCTCGCCGCCACGTCGTCCTCGACGGCCAGCCGGTCCAGCCGGTCCTCCTCGGCGGACTGGATCTGCACCATGTCCGTCAGCGTCAACTGCGGGTGTACGGCCAGGCTTTCCGCCGCTATCCTCAGTGCCAGCGGCAAATGCCCGCACATGTCGGCGAGTTGCTTGGCCGCCTCCAGGTCCCCTCCGACGCGACCCGCACCGATCAGGTAGGTGATCAGCCGCACGGACTCCTTCGGCGACAGCGGTTTGAGCGCGATGCGGTGGGCACCGTCCCTGGCCACCAGGCCGCGCTGCACGCGCCGGCTCGTCACCAGCACGCAGGCCGGTCCGCCGGGGATGAGCGGCCGCACCTGTTCCGCGTCGACCGCGTCGTCCAGCACCACCAGCACCCGCTTGCCATACAGCAGGCTGCGGTAGAGCGACGTACGCCCCGCGAGGTCGTCGGGGAGGTCCTGCCGCGGTACGCCCAGACTGCGCAGCAGCTGTGCCAGGGCGTCCATGGCGCTCAGCGTCTGCTGCCGCTGGGCGCCTCCCTGGAGGTCGACGTAGAGCTGCCCGTCCGGGAACCAGTCGCCGAACTGGCGTGCCGCGTACAGCACGAGAGTCGACTTGCCCACGCCCGGCGGCCCCTCGACGACCACCAGGGTGGGGCGCATCTCGGCCCCGCCGACTCCGCGTTCGGTCAGGGTCTTCAACTCGGCGAGCTCTTCCGCCCGCCCGACGAACCCCCGTGCCCTGAAAGGGAGTTCAGCCGGTCGTACGGCAGGTTCGGGCAGCGGGGCAGCGGGGGCGGCCCCGGCGGAAGCCCCCGTCCGGTGCGCGGCGCGAGGGGCTAAGGGGTCGGTCGTACAGGAGACGAGGTCCTGGTGTCCGGCGAGGATCCGGGCGTGCAGGGACTGGAGTTCGTCACCCGGCTCCAGGCCCAGCTCCTCGCTGAGCAGGCTGCGCGTCTCCCGGTACACACCGAGCGCGTGTGCCCGGCGGCCGCTGCGGTAGAGGCTCAGCATCAGGAACCAGCGCAGTCGCTCCCGCAGCGGTTCCCTGGCGACCAGGTGGGAGAGTACGGGTACGGATTCGGCGTGCCGTCCGACGGCCAGCATGTCGGCGGCCCACTCCTCGACCGCGGTCAGGCGCAGCTCCGCGAGCCGGGTGCGTTCCATCTCGGCGAACGGGCCGGGGACGTTGGCGTACGCGTCGCCCCGCCACAGCGCCAGCGCGATGTCGAACGTGCGGAGCGCCTCGTGGGGCTGTCCCGCCGCGTGCAGCCGCCGTGCCTCGGCGTGGTGGCGCTCGAAGACGGCGACGTCGACCTGGTCCGGGTCGAGGCGCAGGACGTAGCCGCCGCCGGAGGAGGTGAGGACGCCGCCGGATGCCCGCCGTCCCCGGCCGGGTTCAAGAGCGCGGCGCAGGCCCGCGACGTAGGTGTGCACTCCGTTGGCCGCGGTCTGCGGTACGGCGCTGCCCCACACGGCGTCGACGATCTCCTCGACGCCCACGATCTCGTTGACGCGGCTCGCCAGGACGCCGACCACCGCGCGCTGTTTCGGGGGGCCGAGCGGAATCTCCGACTCGTCGCACCAAGCCCTTACTGGACCCAACAGTTCCAGCCGCATGTTCTCCTCCGTCTGTCAGCCGCCGGACTCCGGACAAACTCTTGCAGCGCTCTATTTCACCGTGGTGACGAGCTGCGCAATCCTGCGCCGTACCTGTGCCTTCGGCGGGACCCCCGTTCCGTCTACGACTTCGCGCGAAGGCTCACAGGCACCATGGGCCCCGCCGCGCCGTGGACACGGTATCCACCTCCTGATCACCTGTCACCGCCAACGCTGGTCACCAGGTGAACGCGCAACCGATCAGCGCGTGACCGAAGCGGAGTCCTCGCATGTCGCCCGAGGTGAGGACCCGGGCGAAGCGGAGCAGGGGGCGCCGGCCCCGGTGGCCGGGTGAAAGGTGCACCCGTACCAGGAGCCCGTGCCCCCTGCCTGTGTACCCGTGCGGCCGCGCCTCTCCTACGCGGCCTCGGCCATCAGCTTCGCCATGGTGTCGAGGCTGCGCAGTGTGTCCGCCTCCGGAGCCGTGTCCAGGGTGAAGAGGATCCGGTCCGCTCCGGCCGCCACGATCGACTCGACCGCCGCGGCGTCCGCCGGCACCTGATAGGCCGTCACCGGAAGGCGTCCGCGGCCCTTCTCCTGGGCCCGGCGGCGGAAGTCGGCGATGATGCCGCCCAGTGCGGTGTCGGGTTCCATCATCATGGGGAGCCAGATGAGCCCCCAGTCGTCGCCGAAGTCCAGCACCCGCTCGACGGCGGCCGGATGGTTCCCGCCCACCATGATCGTCGGGCCGGGGCGCTGGACCGGCTTGGGCCAGGAGTACACCGGGTCGAACGAGACGAAGTCGCCGTGGAATTCGGCTTCTTCCTGCGTCCAGAGGGCCTTCATGGCCAGTACCCGTTCACGCAGCAGTGCCATACGGGTCCTGGGTTCGGTCCCGTGGTTGCGCATCTCCTCACGGTTCCAGCCCGCTCCCACACCGACCACCACCCGGCCGCCCGAGACCTGGTCGAGGGAGGCTATCTCCTTGGCCAGCGTGATCGGGTCGCGCTGAGTGACCTGGAAGACGCCGCCTCCCAGGATCAGGCGCTCGGTCACCACGGCGGCCGCGGTGAGCGCCACCACGGGGTCCAGGGTCCGGTAGAGATCCCGCCCCAGGTCCCCGCCGCCCGGCCACGGCGTCTCCCGCTTCACCGGGATGTGCGTGTGCTCACCGACGAACAGCGACTCGAATCCGCGTTCCTCCAGAGCACGTCCCAGTCGAGCGGGGGCGATGCCCTCGTCCGTCATCATGGTCGACACACCGAACTTCACTTGCTCTCCCCACATCCAGGACGTACCGGCCGGCGGATCGCTCGGGGCAAAGTCAGCTTCCGGCAGGCACGTAGGTCCCGCCCGCGGCGGCGATGGGCACCGTGTCGGAGATCCCCTCGGCCTTGATCACCTTCTCGTCACGGATGTGCCAGAAGTGCACGAAGCGGACGTTGAACTCGTTGCCGGACTCCTTGAAGCGCCCGCTCCACCAGCCGAAGGCGGTCACCCAGTCCCCCGACGGAAGCAGCTCCTCGAAGTCGAACTTGGCCTGGTCCAGGTGCGTCAGCGCGCCCGCGAAGTAGGCGGCGGCACCGTCGAGCCCCTTGTACTCACCGCTGGACCACGGCAGCGACTTCGGGGCGACGATCTCGACGCCCGGGTCGCAGGTGGCCAGCACGCTGTCGATATCGAACGCGGTCAGGCCCGCGTAGAGGCGCTTCACCGTGTCGACAGGAAGTTCCGACATCTTTCCTCCAATGAACAGGGACGGGAACAGCGACAGAAACAGGAACAGGCAGGGAGTTACGTGAGGGGGGCCCGCGCCCTCGGACTGGCCGGCGCCAGGGCGGGTGACCTGCGGGCGGCACGCAGCGAACGCGCGATGACGGCCGGCCGCATGAGCCTGGACGGCGGGGCGAGCATCTGCTGCACCTCCAGCATCACGCGGTGCACGTCCACCGAGGTGTGGCTCGCGCGGGTGACCTGGCCGACGTACCAGTTGGCGATGTCGGTCCCGAAGGCCTTGGGCCCCACCGTCTCGGGAAAGATGAAGTCGCCGGCGGTCGCGATGCGCCACGGCATCTCCAGCAGCTTGCCCACCGAGCGGAAGAACTGGCGCGACATCGCGTGGGTCGGTCCGCCCGCGCTGTCGAGGCTCTTGCCGAGTTCCAGCGCCTCCAGGACGGCCACGGTCATCCCCTGGCCGTACAACGGGTTGAAGCTGCAGACGGCGTCGCCGATCGCGACGTAGCCGGCCGGCGGCCGCTCCAGCCGCTCGAAGAAGCGGCGTCGGGCGTGCGGGTAGGTGTAGCGCAGGGCGTTGCTGTCGTCGACCGGTTCGGACCGGGCCAGCAGATCCGCCATGTGCGAGACGGGCAGTTTGCGGGCGAAATCGGCGAAGCCCTCCGGGTCGGTGGGTGCGTAGGTGCGGTGCCAGCCCCCCAGGGTGACGAGCCAGCGGTCGCCCTCGACGGCGAAGGCCGCGGCGGCGCGCTTGTCGTTCGGGGAGATCGAGGCCATCAGGTAGATCAGCCCGCCCTGTTCCGTCATCCGGTCGCCGGGCAGCCGGTGCAGCAGACGGCTGCTGTAGCCGACGTCGATCTTCACCGTGTCGACCTGGGGCGCGGGGCAGCCGACCTGCTCCAGCCAGCGGTCGCCCCGGTCGCTCCGCCCGGTCGCGTCGACGACCAGGTCGGCCGGGATCACCTCGCCGGAGTCGAGCTCGACGCCCGTCACCCGACCGGTGACCCCGGTGATCCCGGTGACCGAAGCGCCGCCCCGCAGTTCGGCGTTGGGCAGTGCGCTGACGCGCCCGCGCAACGAGTGCTCCAGGAAGGCCCGGGTCAGGCTGACCCCGAGCATGCCGGTGGGGTACGGGATGCGGAAGGCGCCCATCTGGTGGAACATGAGGTCGTTTCCGGGGTCCCAGGGCACCGCGCCGTTCGCCGTCAGCTCGGCGGTGAGCCCGGGAAACACCTGCTCGAGGGCGAGACGTCCGCCGATGAGCAACGCGTGGCCGTGACGGGCCTGCGGCACGCCCTTGCGGTTGCGGGCGTCGGCAGGCAGCTCGTCCCGGTCGAGGACGGTCACTCTTTCGAACCTGGGTGCCAAGGTGCCTGCCGCTGTCAGGCCGGCTATGGAACCTCCGATCACGACCGCATGCCTACCGAGCACGCCTACGCACCCACTTCCCTCACCTGGCCGGGATCTCTGGATCACCGGGTCTCCTGGTGAGTCTGCGTCGCGGCACCGGAGACGTCGCCTCCGTAATTGCTCACCTCCCACGAAACGACAGCAACGCGCCAATACGGCTGAAACAACCCCCCGTTTCCGACGAGTTCGGGTCGGCGGGGGGGGTGGTTCAGGCGGTGCGGTGGAGGCGGGCTGCGAGGTGGTGCTGGAGGGGGTGGCCGACGGCGGCGAGGTCGTGGGTGAAGGTCAGGGTGTCGGCGTCGGTGCGGGTGTAGACGCGGCGGGTGGCCTTGACCTCCTTGGCGGTGGGGGTGACGGCGACTTCCTGGGTGACGAGTTCGACGGATTCGGTCGTGGCCCGGCCGACGGAGATTTCGGCGATGCCGGTGGGCTGGGTGATGAGGGCTTCGACGCGGCCTTCGGGCTGGATGCGCCACCAGCCGCTCTCGCAGGCGGAGGGGCGCAGCGGGGTGCCGTCGGCGTCGATCAGCCAGGCGCGGGCCTCGTAGTGGAGGAAGGGGCGGCCGTCATGGGTGAAGGTGACTTCCTGCGCGTAGGCGAAGTCGCTCTCCAGGCTGGGGTACGAGCCGGCGCCCCGGCCCTGCCAGGTGCCCAGCAGGTCCGCGACCGGGGCGAGGAGGGGGTGCGGGGCGGGGGTGGCCCCGGGGTCGGCGGCGTCGGGGAAGGGGAGGGGGCCGGTGGTCATGGGGGCTCTCCAGGTGTGGGGAGGGGCGTCGTGCGTGCCTGGGAAGCCTAGAGGTCGGGAGCCCTGGTTCTGCCGGGTGGCGCAGGTCGTGTCCGGCTGTGCGTCGGCGCCGCCGATGGGGCGTTACGGGGTGGCGCGGCGCAGGTTGCGTTGGCGGAGGAGGAGGTAGAGGGGCAGGCCCACCGAGGCGCCGAGGAGGGAGCCCAGGACGGTGAGGGCGCGTTGGCGTGCGGTCAGGGTCGTGTCGAGGACCGTGACGGTGAAGAGCAGGGCGAGGACGGCGACGATCACGTCCCAGCCGAAGAAGCCGCTGATGCGGTTCGCGAAGAGGTCGTCGAGGAACCGGCCGACGTCCGGGCCGTGTTCGGCGAACCAGGGGACGGCCTGGGCGAAGGGCAGCGCGATGCCGGCGGCGAGCAGTAGTGCGCAGGCCGCTTCCTTTGCACGTGAACTGCCGCTCGTTTCCTGCTGGTTGATGCGTGGCTGCCGCATGGTGGGCCCCCTCCCCCGGTTCGCCGAAGCGTACGGGGGGCGGGGGCCGCCGGGACAGGGCACCCCGGTCGCCGGGTGCGGGTCAGCCGATTCCGGCGAGGCCGCGGGCGTGCAGGCGGGCCTGACCCCGGGAGACGCGCAGAGGGTCGAAGTCCGGTGTACGGGGCGGGAGTTGGGCCGGTGAGCCCAGGACCGTACCGGCGCAGACCTCGGAGAGGAGGGGGCGCTCCAGGATGCGTCCGGCGGCGGAGATGCCGCTGAGGGCGGTGCCGAGGATGCCGGCGCCGAAGCTGGAGTTCGCGCCGACCGCGTAGAGGCCGCGGACGCCGGTGCGGATGCTGGGGCGGCGGCCGTGGCCTCCCCAGTCGTCGAAGCCGTACGGGGTGCCCGAACCGCCTTGGATGTAGCGGTGGTTGGTGTGGGCGGTGGCGGTTTCGAGGTGGGTGAGGTGGGGGCGGACCGGGCCGAGGACCGTTTCGGCGATGTCGACGAGGTTGTCGCGCAGGCGGCTCTTGACGGCTTCGTAGGCGGGATCGCGGCGGTAGCGTCCGGGCGGGCCGTCGAGGGGCGGCATCAGGGTCATGACCTGGAAGTTGCTGTGGCCCGGCGGGCAGACGGCACGGCTGTCGGGGTCCTTGAGGGAGCCGAAGGAGAGGAACGCGAAGGTCGGGTCCGAGCCGTCGCCGTCGAGGGCGCGGGCGTACGCGGACTCGATGTCCGTGCTCCCCCACCACCAGATGTTGGTGTTCGGCAGGTCGAGGGGCCGGTCCATGGCGACGTACGCGGTGGCGACGGCGGCCCGCATGGTGGCGCGGCGGGTGCGGTCGAGGACGGCGGTGGAGAAGCCGCGGCCCCGGCAGAGGTCGAGGACGGTGCGGCGGTAGTCGACGTTGGAGACGACGAGGGGGACGTGAATCGTTTCGCCACCGGCGAGGCGTACGCCGTGGACGCGGCGGTCGTCGCCGACCAGGATGCGCTCGACGGCGCAGCGGGTGCGCACTTCGCCGCCGTGGGCCTCGATGACCTCGACCAGGCTCGCGATCATGGTCTGGCCGGAGCCCACGGGTGCGTACGCGCCGCGCAGGTAGTGGTCGAGCATGGTGGCGTGGGTGGAGGTGAGGGTGGTGGAGGGCGGGGTGCCGTAGTTGCCGGACTGGGCGGCGATCAGGGTGCGGGCGGTGGGGCTGAGCGCGCAGGCGTCGTACAGCTCGCCGAGGGTGCGGCCGCCCCAGGTGATCAGGGCGCGGGTCATGGGGGCGCGGGCTGCGCCGGGGCGGGTGGTCATGCCGGAGCGGAGGTCGGCGGCGACGTCGCGGAGGGTGTGGACGCAGCGGGTGAGGTTGCGGCGCTCGGCGGGGAGGGCGGCGCAGAGGCGCTTGAGGTACTTGTTCCAGCCGACCGGGACGTCGACGGTGGTGCCGGGCAGGACGATGCGGTCGAAGCCGTCGGGGTCCAGGGGCCGGAAGGGGACCCGGTCGGAGTCGAGGCCGAGGCCGGAGAGGATCGCGGGGAGGAGGCCGCCGGGGCCGCAGTCGCCGACGTAGTGCATGCCGACGTCGAACTCGTAGGCGCGGCGGCGGCGGAAGACCTGGGCGTTGCCGCCGGTGACGTCGTGCTGTTCGGCGAGCAGGACGCGCAGGCCGGAGACGGCGAGGTAGGCGGCGCAGACGAGGCCGCCGACACCGCCGCCGATGACGACGGCGTCGTGGGGGTGGCTGCCGGGTGCCGGGCTCGTGGGACGTGGGGCTGCGGGCCGGGGCCTCGGCGTGGTGCGGCGGGGCGGAGGGGCGGAGCGGTCCCTGCGCGGGGGGTGGCCGGACGGGGCCGGCGGGGGCGGAGGGGTGGGGCGGAGGGCGCGCAGGGCCGCGGTGGCGAAGGCGTACGGGCGGAGCCCTCGGGGAAGCACGGTGAGGGCGTCGTACGCGCGCAGGCCGCGCAGGGCGGCGGCGACCGGGGCGTAGGCGCGCAGGCCGCGGGGGGCGGCGGTCACCGGGTCGTACGGGAGGGGCGTGCGCGGGGCGGTGGGCCGGGACTTCTTGGGGCGCTTTGCCACGGTGGACCTCCGGGGGTGGGTGGGGAGAAGGGATGGGTACGCGGGGTGGCCCTTGGGGCGGGGGTTGGGGGCGCAGGGGTCCTTTCTTTCGGGGGGCAGGCCTTGGGGACGCGAGGGAACGCCTGGTAGGACGGGGCCGCTGAGCACGGTCCCCGAACGGAGCCGGGCGGAAGGGTAGTTGTACGGGCCGGGCGTCACGGTCGGTGCGCGAGGCGGGTACGAGAGGAAGCGACCGGCACCGGGCCGTTCCGCCCCTCGCGGAACCCGCGCCCACGGGCTCGTCGGTACGCGCCCGCACGCTCGGCGGAAGCGGGGTGGGCGACCACGGCCACGGCAGTAGGAGTGCGGGCCCGCGGACACGGCGGCACGGCACCGGCCCGTGGTGCGGCGGCGACACGTTCACGCCCGTAGGGGCGGCGGCACAAGGGTGTGTGCGGCACGGGCCCGCAAGCGGGAGGACTCGGGCCCGATGGCGTGCGGGGCCCGGCGGCGTGGACGGGCGGGGTGGGCCGGTCCGTACAAGACGGTGGGGCGGGGGCGGTCAGAGGGTGAGGCCGCCGTGGGCTTCCAGGACGGTGCCCGTGAGGTAGGAGGCCTGGTCGGAGAGGAGGAAGGCGGTCAGGGCGGCGACTTCGGCGGCCGTGCCGAAGCGGCGCAGCGCGATGGAGGAGAGGAGGCGTTCGCGGGCCGCGGCCGGGAGGGTGTCGGTCATGTCCGTGTCGATGAGGCCGGGCGCGACCACGTTGGCGCGGATGCCGTGCGGGCCGACCTCCTTGGCGAGGGACTTGGTGAAGCCGATGATTCCGGCCTTGGCGGCGCTGTAGTTGGTCTGGCCCGCGTTGCCGTGCACGCCCGCGACGGAGGAGAGGGTGACGATGCGGCCGCTGCGGCGCTTGAGCATGGGAAAGACGGCGGCGCGGCAGGTGTGGAAGACGCCGTCGAGGTTGGTGTCCATGACCTGGTGCCAGTCGTCGTCGGACATCATCACCAGGGGGCGGTCGCGGGTGATGCCGGCGTTGGCGACGACGGCGGAGACGGGGCCGAGTTCGTCCTCGGTGCGGGCCACCCAGGACTTGGCCTGTACGGGGTCGGAGACGTCGGCGCGGACCGGGAGGCAGCGGGCTCCGCGTTCGGTGGCCTCCTTCTCCACGAGCCGAGCGGCCTCCTCGTCGGAGCGGTAGCAGAAGGAGACGTCCCAGCCGTCCTCGGCGAGGCGCAGGACGACTGCTGCTCCGATTCCCCGGGAACCGCCGCTGACCAGGGCGATCTTGGGGGCGGGGGGTGGGGTCATGTCAGTGGGGCCTTTCCATGCGCAGGACTGCGGCGGCGACCAGTCCCTGTCCGTCGGTGGAGGTGATCACCGCGTGTCCGCCGGGGGCCTGTCCCCCGGCGGCCAGGACGGTGGCGAGCTGGAGTGCGGAGGCGGCGGCTCCGGTGTCGCCGACGAGGGGGCCGAGGGTGGGCAGGCGGTCCCGGGTCTGCCGGGGGAAGAGGGCGTCGAGGGCGTCGTCCTCGGCGGTGTCCAGGCCTGATCCGGTGGCCGACCAGACGTCGGATGCGGTGATACGGGCCTGGCCGAGCGCTGCGGAGACCGTGTCCCGGATCGTGTCGGCCGGGTCGGACCCGGGCGGGGCGTGGCGGGTGTGCACGGCGAGGACGCGCGCCAACGGGGGTGCGGCGGTGGGGAGTTCGGCCGGGGTGAGGCGGAGTACGGCCGCGCCCTCGCCGAGCAGGGTGGGTGCGTCGTCCCTGCTGCGGGCCTCCAGCCAGGTGCGGGCGTGGGAGTACTCCTCGGCGGCTCCGCACAGGACCGTGCGGGCGCGGCCGGCGCGCAGCAGGCGGCGGGCGTACAGGAGGCCGAGGAGGGCGGCGGCGCGGCCGCCCGCGAGGGTGGTGTTGGGGCCCTGGAGGCGGTGGCGGATGGCGCATTGGGCGGCGGCGCAGTTCATGACGCTGTTGGGGATGACGCCGGGTTCGACGTCGTAGGGGCGGTCGCCGGTGAGGGAGGAGCGGGTGAAGTCCGTCATGGACTGGACGCTGCCGGTGGTGGTGCCGAGGACGAGGGCGGTGTCGGGCCCGGTGCCCGCAGCCGTCTGCGTACCGTCGTCGAGGACGGAGCCCACGGCGGTGACGGCGAGGGCGGTGACCCGGTTCATGTCCCGGGTGCCCTTCTTGCCGAGGACGACGCGTGGGTCGAAGTCCGGGACGAGGCAGCCCAGTTGAGCCTCCTCCTCGGGTACGAGTGCGGCGGTGGGGCGGCGGTCGCGCACCCCTTGCGTGAAGTCGGCGGCGGTGTGGCCGTACGGGGAGAGCGCCGACCAGGCGGTGATCTTCACAGCACTCCTCCTTCTCGCCGGCCTTCGTAGCGGCCGAGGACGACGGCCGCGTTGTTGCCGCCGAAGGCGAGGCCGTTGTTCTGGACGATGCGCAGGTCGGCGGGGACGGCGTGGTTGGGGACGCAGTCGACGGCGCATTCGGGGTCGGTGGTGCGGTGGTTGATGGTCGGCGGGATGAAGCCGTGGGTGATGGCGAGGGAGCAGGCGATGGCGCCGAGAGCGCTGGCGGCGCCCATGGTGTGGCCGAGCATGGACTTGAGGGAGATCGTGCGGGGCGGGGCGGCCCCGTAGACCTGCCGGATGGCGCGGCTCTCGGTGACGTCGTTGGCCTTGGTGCCGGTGCCGTGGGCGGAGATGAGGTCGACCTCGGCGGGTTTCAACCCGGCGTCGTCCAGGGCGAGTTGGAGGCAGCGCGCGACGCTGTCCTCCTGGGGGGCGACCGGGTGGTACGCGTCGCAGTTGAGCCCGTACCCGAGGATCTCGGCGTAGATGCGGGCGCCCCGGGCGAGTGCGGAGTCGAGGCTCTCCAGAAGGAGCATTCCGGCGCCCTCGCCGGTGAGGATGCCCTGGCGGTCGGTGTCGAAGGGGCGGCAGCAGTCGGGGGCGATGGTGCCGAGCCGGTAGAACGCGGCGAACGTCTTGCGGCAGAAGGCGTCCGCTCCCCCGCACAGGGCGATCTCGGCGTCGCCGTGGCGGATGGCGTCGAGGCCGTTGCCCAGGGAGTAGTTGCCGGCGGAGCAGGCGGTGCCGATGGTGAGGATCTCGGTGTCGGCGAGGCCCAGCTCGCGGGCGACGGCGAGGCCGAGGAGGGGGGCGGGGACGCGGCGGGCGGCCTGCGGGGTGACGGCGGGCAGGCCCCCGTGCAGGTGGGCCTCGGTGATGAGGTCCAGGTCGTAGGACTCGCCGTCGGTGGTGCCGACGGAGATCTGGACGCGTACGGAGGCCAGGTCGGCGTCGGTGAGGCCCGCGTCCGCGACGGCCATGCGGGCCGCGGCGGCGGAGAACTGGGCGGCGCGGCCGTAGTGGGCGGGGGTGAGGCGGTGGAGCAGGGGGGCGGGGTCGAAGTCCTGGACCTGGCAGGCGTTGGCGTGGGCGAAGCCGGTGGTGTCGAAGGCGGTGATGGGGGTGACGCCGGAGCGGCCCTGGCGGAGGCCGGTGGTGAAGGCGTCGGTGCCGGTGCCGATGCTGGAGAGGGGGCCGAGGCCGGTGATCACGACTCGGCGGGGCCCTTGGGCGGGGGCGGACCGGAATCCGCGGGCCGGTACCGGGGTGGGGCGGGGGGCTTCGGGGTTGGGGGGCATGGGCGTGGTCACCAGCCCTTCGTTTCGGAGAGGACTTCGCGGACGCCCGCCAGGTGGGCCATGCGGGGCATCTCGCTCTGGTCGATGGTGACCTTGAACTCCTTCTCCAGGGCGGCCAGTACGCCGATGAGCGCGAGGGAGTCCGCGCCGTGCTCCTCGACGAAGCGGTCGGTCTCGGCGAGCTCCTCGGGCTCCAGCTCCAGGCGGTCGCAGACGATCTCGGTGATGCGGATCTGGCGGGCGTCGGTGGTCAGCATCGGGTTCTCGATTCGTGAGGTACGGGTGGGGGTCAGTGGTGTGCGGCGGCCAGGCGGCGGGTGGACTTCCACGTGGCCAGGCCGACTTCGTCGCGTACCGCCGCGCAGCCGGCCAGGACCCGGTCCAGGTCGGCGGCGGTCAGTTCGGAGTGGACGGAGAGGCGTTGTACGCAGCGCCGGTTGGGCACGGACGGCGGCACGAAGGCGGCGCCGAACACGCCCCGCGCGTCCAGGGCCTGCTGGAGGACGCGTACGCCGTGCTCGGTGCCCGGCTGGAGCGGGATGATCTGGCTCTCACTGGGGGTGATGTTGTAGCCGAGTTCGGTGAGGCCCTCGCGCAGTACACGGGCGTTGTCGTCCAGGCGCTTGCGCCGGTCGTCGGCGTCGGACATGACGCGCAGGGCCGCGGCGAGGCCGGCGACGTCGTGCGGCAGGAGCGTGGAGGAGAAGACCGCGCCGAGGGAGTGGTACGGGAGGTAGTTCGCGGTCTCCTTCGCGCAGGCGATGAGTCCGGCCCGGCCCGCGAAGGCCTTGGCGAGGCTGGCCGTACGGTACGCGATCCGGCCGGTGAGGCCGAGTGAGGGGACCAGGCCCGCGCCCCGGTGGCCGAGGACGCCCAGGGTGTGGGACTCGTCGGCGACGAGTTCGCAGCCGGTGCGGGCGGCGAGGGTGGTGAGGTCGAGGAGGGGGCAGAAGTCGCCGGTGACGCTGTAGAGGGTGTCGAAGGCGATGAGCCCGGGCCCGTACTGGCGGATCAGGCGTTCCAGGTTCTCGGTGTCGTTGTGGAGGAAGGGGCGGGCGACGGCCTTGGCGGCGGCGATGCCCTCCCAGAGGGAGGCGTGGGCGAGCTCGTCGACGTACACCGGACGGCCGGGCGGGCAAATGGCCTGGACGAGGCCGACGTTGGCGGCCCAGCCGGACTGGCAGAGCATGACGGCGGGGGCGTCCAGCCAGTCGGCGAGGTCGGTTTCGAGGTGGCGCAGCGGGTCGGTGTCGCCGGTGAACGCGCCGGACATCAGCGCGCCGTTGCCGTGGGCGCGGAGGCTGGCGATCTGGGCGTCGAGGACGGCGGGGTGGCCGCCGAGGGCCAGGTAGTCGTTGGACATGAGCGCGAGGTCGGTGGGGCCGGGGGTCGCGCGCCCCCGGTAGAGGGGTCCGCCCCAGCTCGCCTGGCGGATCCCCCATGCCTTCAACCGGTCCTGGAGATAGGACAGTTCGCCGGACATCACACCTCGCTCGGTCGGCGGAGGACCTGCGCGTGAGCGCTGGGCAGGAACTCCGAACTGACAAGACCGGCAAGACTTTAGGGGCGAATCGGACGCCCCTCGCACCACGAAATTCGTCGGACATATGTCCAAGTCCACTGGGAGTAGCGGGTTTGCGCAGCTCAGGCGCTTTCCCGCCAACCCGGCGCACACCGGCGGGTGAACCAGCACTTCACTCCCCTGGATGCGCCCGCGCGCCCCTTTGGGCGCCCCTTCGGTCATGCGTCCGGAACGCCTGACCGACACCGCCCCGGACACCACCCGCCAGGGGGGGCTTCACGGAATGCGCACACATGCACACTCAGCGTGCACATTTCATCGCAATGTGGTCGAATTCGGTCAACGGTCGTGGGCGACCCTCAGCCTTCCGGACAGAATCCGCCATGCCTCGGGCACACCTGACGACCGCCCAGCGGTGACCCCGTCGAGCCCGTTCGTGCGGGGCGCCGCGCGACCGGAAGGAAATCCCCATGCGCACCAAGGCGTTCATCGGCGCTGCCGCCACCCTCGCGACCGCAGCCCTCCTCCCCGCCGCCGCACCGGCGGGGGCGTCGTCCGCCACCCCCACCCCGTCGGGCCAGGTCACCGTCAACCTCGTCCAGGTCAACGGCTCCGGCTGCCGACCCGGCAGCGCGTCCGTGGCCGTGTCGCCCGACAACACCGCGTTCACGGTGACGTACAGCGAATACCTGGCCCAGGTCGGCAAGGGCGCCAAGCCGGTCGACTTCCGCAAGAACTGCCAGCTCGGGCTGCGTGTGAACGTCCCCCAGGGCTACACGTACGCCGTCGTCCAGGCCGACTACCGCGGCTTCCTGAGCCTGGAGCGGGGCGCGTCCGCGACCCAGAAGGCCAGCTACTACTTCCAGGGGATGGCCGGGACGGACCGTCGCAGCCAGTCGTTCTGGGGACCGCGCAAGGGCGACTGGCAGGTGAGCGACAGAACGGGCATCGAGGCCCTCGTGTACGCCCCCTGCGGCACCACCCGCAACTTCAACATCAACACAGAGCTGCTGGTGAACGGCGGGAACTCCGACACCGAGCGGACCAACAGCTTCATGGCGATGGACTCCACGGACGGCAGCTTCAACACGAAGTACCACTTCGCGTGGAAGCAGTGCCCGGTCCGCTGACCCGACAGCGGTCCCCGGCCCCATCCGCCCCACCAGGGGCCCGACCCGTTCGGGTCGGTGCCAGACGGTGGGGCGGAGCCGTGTCGGGGGGGGTGTGCTGATACGGCCGATCGGTGGCCGTTGGAACCCGCGGGCGGACTTCGAGCAGACCGTTCTCGCCCATGCTGCACCGGCTCGGCGTGGAGGCGAGCTCGCGGCTCCTGGCCGACCTGCGGCGCGAGGTTCCCCCGGCGGCGGTCCTGGAGACGTACCCGGACGTCGAGGAGACCTTGGAGCAACTGAGCCGAAGGGGGGTGCGGATGGCTGTGGTCTCGGATGCCTGGCCCGATCTCCCCGAGCTCCACGCCGGGCTCGGAATCCGCCGGTTCTTCGAGGCGTACGCGATCTCGGCCGTGCTGGGCTGCACCAAGCCGGACCCGCGCATGTACCACCACGCCGGCGGCGCGCTGGGGCTCGATCCCGCGCAGTGTCTGTTCGTCGACGACGATCCGGAGCTGGTGGCCGCCGCGATCGGGCTCGGCTACGCGGGGCGCGCGCTGTGCCAGGACGGCGGGGATCCGGTCGATTCGGGCGTGCCCGCCCTCTCCTCGCTGACGGAGGTCCTCGACTTCTTCCCGGCCGCCGGCCGGCCCGAGCCCTGCCGGTGACCGTGTCTCAGGCGTCGAGGAAGTCCCGGAGGGAGGACGTGAGTGCGGTGACGAAGGCGTCGCGGACCGGGGTGTCGACGCGGTCCAGGGAGAGGTAGGGGTTGAGGTCCTCCAGTTCGACCAGGAGGAGGTCGCCGTCCTGGGTGCGGCAGGCGTCGACGCGCTGGATTCCGTGGGAGAGCGTGTTCCAGGCGATGAAGCGGTCGGCGAAGGCCAGGTCGGCAGCGGTGGGTTCGTACGGGACGAGTTCCCAGCGGCGGTCCGGGTCGGGGGCGTACAGGGCGTACTGGAAGGCGTCGTCGATGTACGTGAACGAGACCTCGTACCGGAAGTCGATGCGCGGCTGGATGAGGTTCGCGCCGGTGGCGAGGGGCGGCAGGGCCTCGCGCGGGACGAACCGCAGGCCGATGGAGTCCGCGCCGGCCTTCGGCTTCACCGCGTACAGGTCGGTGTCGGGGAGGGCGGCGAGGTCGTCGAGGCGGTCGACGGTGGGGATGACGGGCAGGCCCTCGGCGGTCAGGTCGAGGAGGTACTGCTTGCCCGCCATGTCGGCGCGGCCGGTGAGGGGGTTGTAGACGCGGACGCCGTCGGCGAGGGCGCGGGCGCGGAAGGCGTCGTACGCCTCCTGGTAGTGCAGGACGGGGCCGGTGTTGCGGACCAGGACCGCGTCGAAGGCGTCCATGAGGGCGGCGGCGTCCAGCGGGTGGCACAGGGCGACGTCGAAGTCCTCGCGGAGGCGTGCGGAGAGGTGGAGGTCCTCGTCGCAGTAGCGGCGTCCGCGCGCCGGGTAGGCGAGGTCGCTGACGTGCAGCAGGCGGGGCTTGCGGTGGGTACCGGTGGGCACGGTGGGGCTCCTGGGGTGCCTGGGGTTGCGGGCACTCACCCTATCGGCGGATGCGAACATGCTGGTCAGAGGGTTGCCGCGCAGTGCGGTTGACCTTGCCCTGGGGGCAGGGCACAGCATCAGGGGGCGCCGGACCGGACGGGTTCGGTGCGGGGAGGAGAGGGCGCGTGGGGGCTGCGGAGCTGTTGACGATCGGGGCGTTCGCACGGGCGTCCCGGCTCTCGCCCAAGGCGCTTCGGCTGTACGACGAGCTGGGGCTGCTGCCGCCGGTGCGGGTCGATCCGGTCACCGGATACCGCTTCTACGCGGTCGGGCAGTTGGAGCGGGCGCGTCTGGTGGCGTGGCTGCGGCGGCTCGGGATGCCCCTGGCGCGTATCCGCGAGGTCTGTGCGCGGGACGCGGCGGGGGCCGCCGAGGAGGTGCGGGCGTACTGGGCGGAGGTCGAGGCCGACACCGCGCACCGCCGGGACCTGGCTTCTTTCCTCGTCGGTCAGCTGGCGCGGGAGGAGAGTGTGGTGGGTACGACGGCTCCGCTGGAGATGCGTTACGCCGCCCTGTCGGACGCGGGGCGGGTGCGGGAGAGCAATCAGGACACGGCGTACGCGGGGGCCCGGCTGCTGGCGGTGGCCGACGGGTTCGGCGAGGCGGGCGCGCCCGCGGGGGCCGCGGCGGTGGACGTACTGCGGCGGCTGGAGTCCGAGCCGGTCTCGGCGGGCGGTGTGCTGAACGCGCTTCAGGACGCCGTCGAGGAGGCACGGCGTGCGGTACGGGGCGCGGCCGGGCCGCGCGGGCAGGGCGGTGCCGGGACGACGCTCACCGCGATGCTGTGGACGGGGTCGCAGTTGGCGCTCGTGCACATCGGGGATTCGAGGGCGTATCTGCTGCGGGACGGCGGGCTGTTCCAGATCACCACCGACCACACGAGGGTGCGGGCGCTGGTGGAGGAGGGGCGGCTCACCGAGGCGGAGGCCGCCTCCCACCCCCAACGGGCACTGCTGGCACGGGCGTTGACGACTGACGAGGATGCTCCGGCGACGGCTGCGGACGTGCGGGTGCAGGACGCGCTGCCGGGCGACCGGTATCTGCTGTGCTCGGACGGGCTGTCGGCGGTGGTGCCCACGCCAGAGATTCGCGAGGTACTGACGGGGGTCGCCGATCCTGACGCGGCGGTGCGGGAGCTGGTGGGCAGGGCGAATGCGCTGGGCGGGCCGGACAATGTCAGCTGCGTGATCGCTGATGTGCGGCGTGCGGGTGGGGGTGCTGGTGCCGAGGGGGGCGGGGTGACGTCGCAGGGGTGACTCCGGGGCACCCGTGCCCGGCCGGGGGGCGCGTCCACCGCTCAGGGGTGCGGCTGGGGCCTTCGGGCGTCGCCGGTGGCGAGAGGGCCGGAGCCGAGGTGGGCCCGTGTCGGGCGGGCCGCCCCCTTGCCCGCCCGTTCCGCCCCCGGGGGGCGGCCCCGCCGCCCAAGGGGGCTAAGGGAAGGGGAAGGGCGGCCCGTAGCCCAAGGGGTCGGGGTGGAGGGGGCGGGGCGTAGGGAAGACTCGTGACCCGGCAGACCTGGGACCCGAACCGCAAGGGAGCGTACGAGACATGGCGAAGGATGCGGGCGGCGACCGCTGGGAGCCCGGCCGGGAGGCGGGCGACCCCGCACTGTCCCTGAGACTCCGTCAGATGCTGGGCGCGCCGGGGAACTTCCACACCGTTTCGGTGGCGTTCCTTGATGCCGGGGGCACCCGGTTCGCCTCGCTCGGCACCGGGCGCGCCGTCGCCGACGGGCCCGTGACGCCGGACACCTCCTTCGAGACCGGTTCGGTGGCGAAGGTCCTCACCGGGATGCTGCTGGCCGCGTCGGACGTGCCGGAGGACCGGCCCGTTTCCTCGCTCCTGCCGCAGGTACGGTTCGCGAGCGCCGACGTCGCGGCGGCCACGCTCGCCGAACTCGCCTCGCACCGCTCGGGGTTGCCCCGCCTGCATCTGCGGGCGGGCCTGGCCACCAACCTCAGGCTGGGTCTGACGATGGCGCGCGGGCGGGATCCCTACGGGGCGATGAGCGTCGGGGACTTCCTGGCACGGGCCGCCACGGTGGGCCCGGTACGGGCGCGCGGGGTCTTCGCGTACTCGAATCTGGGGATGGCACTGCTCGGGCAGGCGCTCGGCGGGGGCGTCGCGGGCGGCTACCCGGCCTTGCTGGAGCGGGAGTTGCTGGCTCCGCTCGGCATGCGGGCCACTGAGGTGCGTACGGACTACGACCCCGTCGCGTCCTTCGCCCGGCCGCACTCGCGCGCGGGCATGGCGCTCACCCCGTGGATCTCCGAGGGGTACGCGCCCGCCGGGGTCGGCGTGCGGTCGACGGCGCGGGACCTGTCGCTGCTGCTGCGGGCGGTGCTGGACGGGAGCGCGCCCGGTGTCGATGCCGTCCGGCCCCGGTACGAAGCGGACGGCGGGAGCAGGGTCGGGTTCGGCTGGATGACGACGGTGCACGACGGGCGCGAGCTGACCTGGCACAACGGGGAGACGGGCGGCTCGCACGCGTACGTCGGCCTCGACCGGGAGCGCGGGCGGGGTGTCGTGGTGCTCTGCAACACGGACCAGGACATCGACGCGGTCGGGGCGCGGCTGGTGCTGGAGGACTGACCCCGTCAGAGGACCCGTCAGAGGCGCCCCAGGACCACTCCCCTGCCCGCGTAGAAACGGTCCAGGTCGGACCACGGGATGCGGGCGAACTCCTGGGAGCGACCGTGGAATCCGGACGGGTTGTGGACCAGGAGGGCTTCCGCTTCGTACCCGACGGCGAGGACCAGATGGCCGCCCCGCGCCGGTGGTGCGGTCGGCGCCAGTTCTCGTACGGACGGATGCACGGAGAGCATCAACAGCCGCCCCGACGCGAGGAGTTGACGGATCTCCTCGGCGGGGAGGTCGGGGCGGGACTCCGCCGCGAGGGGCCAGGTGGCCTCGACGTGGCGGGCGAACGGGGCGTAGATCAGCCCGTCGAGGCCGCCGTCCTCGCGCCGGACGTACGCGCCCGCCTCGACGCACCCGGCGGCCAGCTCCATGGCGGTGGGGACGGGCAGTCCCCAGTGGGCGAGGCACATGCGCAGGCAGGCCATGCCGCACAGCCGCCAGGACCACCAGTCGTACTCCTCGGGGCTCACCGCTCCGTACGCCTGCCACAACGGGTCCTCGGCGGCGGGGAGTTGACGGGTGACGATCGTCTCGGCGAGCTCGGGAGTGACCCACTGAGAGAAGTACGGGACCTGGTGGACGAGCGGGGCGGTGGTGGCCGGGGTGCGCATGGGCACTCATTGTGCCGTGTACGTACGGTCCGGGGCGGGCGGGGTCGCCGCCCGCCCCGGAGGACACTTCAGTGGCGCGCCAGGGTGTCCACGGGGGTGGTGGTGCGGGTGGTGTGGGCCAGGCGGGCGGTGCGGGAGGGGACGTCGACGGTGTAGGCGTCGACGGTCATCGCCCGGTCGGAGACCTTGAGCACCATGAAGCCGTGGTCGGAGAAGTTCTGCCAGGTGGCGGGGTGTTTCCCGTGGGCCTTGCCGTCGCCGGACTTGGACGAGGCACCGCAGACGATCTGTCGGGTTCCGGCGGTGCGGGTGGTGGGCTCCAGGAGCTGGAGGGTGTGGTCGTGGCCGGAGAGGATCAGGTCGGCGCGGCCGACGACGACCTCCTCGTACAGCTCCTTGAGGTGGATGCCGCGCGTGTAGTGGCCGACGAGGAAGCCGTCGTACGAACCGGCGCTGCCGTGTTTGCCGTTGTTCAGGTAGGGGTGGTGGCCGATGACCACCTTCCACCGCGCCCGGGATGCCGTGAGCGCGCTGTCGAGCCAGGCGCGCTGGGCGCGCATGTAGGGGCCGTTCCAGTAGTAGTGCGGGTCGAGCTGGGCGACGGTGGAGGCGACCGGGTTGGTGTCGAGAGCGAAGAACTCGATCACGGGGTCGGTGCCGCCGGCGGGCAGGGCGGCCGTGTAGTAGCGGCTGGGCATGTACCAGCGGCGGGAGGAGCGGGCGTAGGAGACCTCGCGGTCGCCGCGCGAGGGGTCGCCGCCGCTGCCGGGGAGCAGGCCGGAGCAGTCGTGGTTGCCGAGGACCATCAGCCAGGGCATGTCGAGCCCGGTGTTGGGCTCCTCGAACTTGGTCCGGAACTCGTCGTCGGTGTCGGACTCGGGTCCGTTCTCGTAGATGTTGTCGCCGAGGCCGACGGCCACACCGATGCCCTCGCGGCGGCAGACCTCCCGGGCGGCGGCGGCCACGGCGTGCTGCTCCTCCTTGCCGGTGCCCGCGTCCCCGGTGACGAGGATCGCGAACTCGCCCTGACCGTTGGGGCGTTGGGGGAAGGGGAATTTGTCGACTGCTGCGGTACGGGGCCGGGCGGCGCCCGTGGTGCGGGCCTCGGCGGCGGCGGAGCCCGGCAGAGCGGCGAGCGCGGCTCCGGCGGCCGCACCGCCCAGCAGGGCACGTCTGCGCACGATGCCCATGGCGCGGACGCGGTCGCCCACGGGTCCGTCGGCCAGCTCGGGCTCGGCGCGCAGCCACTGGGCCTCGGTGAGGTCGGGGTGGGGCGGGATGAGGTCGTCGTCGCACATGGGTGCGTTGTCCCACACCACGGCGGAAGCGCGGAAGACAAAAGGGCGAACACGGGGCGGAGGTATGGGGTCGAGTTTGTGCACGGGCCGGGTGCGGGGCCGTTTTACCCCGGAAACCGGTACCGAGGCGCAGGTCAGGGGGTGATGGCGGCCGCCCCCGGGTGGCCGGGGGCGAGGAAGGCGACGAGGTCGCCGGGGTCCGCGCCGGGCACCGGGAGGACCTCGTGCCAGCCGAGGCGCCGGTAGAAGGCCACGGCGTCCGGGGCGGAGCGTGCGGTGAGCAGCCAGGCGCGGCCGTCCGGGGCGGCCCCGTCGCAGAGGGCGGCCAGGAGGCTGCGGCCGAGGCCGGTGCCGCGCGCGGAGGAACGTACCGCCATCTCGTCCACTTCGAAGGCGCCCACCAGGAGGGGACCGAGACGGGGGCCGAGCTGGGCGGCGATCCGGGCGTAGGAGCGGTCGGCGGGGAACGGGTCGGGGGTGGTCCAGCCGGTGGCGAAGCCCTCCGCGCCCGGTCCGCCGTCGCGGGCGGGGGCGACAGCCGCCCGGAATCCGGGGCGGTGGCGGTCGGCGTCGAGGCGCTTGCGGAAGGCGGGGGCGGCGTCGGCGGGTTCGTTCCAGGGCGGGGCGGTGAAGACCTCGGCGTAGACGGAGACGAGGTCGTCGGCACGTTCGGTCACGTTCGAACGGTAGAGGCGCATGCGCGGACGATAGCGAAGATTTCCCCAAAATAATTCTGCAAAAATACTTTTGCAGAGTGGCCCGGGCGGCCTACGCTGCGAAGCATGGTCAGCGAAGAGCACGCGGACGAGCGTCCGAACCAGGCTGCAGGACGCGATCGCGTCCTGGATCCCACGCAGGACACGGCGGCCCTGAAGGCCCTCACGCACCCCCTGCGCATCCGGCTGCTGGGGCTGCTGCGGCAGCACGGCCCCGGCACGGCGAGCGAGCTGGCGGCCCGCACCGGGGAGTCGTCCGCCTCGACCAGCTACCACCTGCGGGTGCTGGCGAAGTACGCCTTCGTGGAGGAGGCGGAGCACAAGGACGGACGCGAACGCCGCTGGCGGTCGGCGCACGCCGTGACGAGCTGGAACAACGAGGCGATGTGGGCGACCCCGGAGGGCCGCGCCTTCGTCGACTTCACCCGCAGGCAGCAGATGAACCACCTCCAGGCGACGCTGGTGCAGCACGAGGCGGACATGGCCGACGGACTGCTCGGCCCCGACTGGACGGAAGCCGCCGGATTCAGCGACCTGATGCCCCGCCTGACCCCGGAGTCGGTGAGCGAACTCCAGCGGTTCTTCCGGGAGAAGCTGACGGAACTCTCCGCACGCGACGAAGGCGACGCACGCGCCGAGCAGGTCGTCGTCTTCACCGCGGCACTCCCCCTGGCCCAGCACAACTCCCCTCCCCAGACGACCACTTCGGACATAAGTGACGGTGCGTCATGAAGACTTCCCCGGACGTCCTGCGGACCGCACGCCGCCGCTTCGCCGTCGTCAACCTGCTGTTCTGGCTGCCGACCGGGCTGAGCTTCGGCACGGCCGTGCTGCTCTTCACCGAGCGCGGACTGAGCCTGACCGCCGTCGCCGCGTGTTTCGCCGCGCACTCGATCACCGCCGCCGTACTGGAGCTGCCGACCGGTGGGCTCTGCGACGTCCTGGGGCGGCGGCCGATCCTCGCCCTGGCCGGGCTCTTCAACCTCACCGCCCTCATCCTCCAGGCCGTGGTCTCCTCGGCCGCGATGCTCGCCGTCACCATGGCGCTGGTGGGTGCGGGCCGCGCCCTGTCCAGCGGGCCGGCGGAGGCCTGGTACGTCGACACCGTGCAGGCCCACGCCGGGCCCGACGCCGACCTGCGCACCGGGCTGGCGCGCGGCAACACCGCCGTCGCCGTCGGGCTCGCGGTCGGCACGCTGACGGGCGGCGCGATCCCGTGGCTGCTCGGGCTCGGCCCGAACATCGGCGCCCGTCTGACGGAGGCGACCGGCGGCGTCCTGGTCCCCATGTCGGTACCGAGGCTGCTGGGCGCGGCGGTCGCCGTCGTCTTCGTCCTGTACGTGCTCTCCGCCCTGCGGGAGCCGCCGCGCCCCCCGAACTCGCTGGGCCAGGTGATGCGGGGCGTCCCGGTGACCGTGCTCGAAGGCCTGAAGCTGGGGACGCGCGAGGCGACCGTACGCCGGGTGCTGCTCAGCTCGGCGGCGGCCGGGGCGGGGCTCGCGGCCATGGAGCTGCTGATGCCGGGCCGGGCGGCAGGAGTCACGGGGTCGCTGGAGTCGGGGGCGCTGCTGTACTCCGTGCTGGGCTGTGCGGGATTCGCGCTGTCGGGCTTCGGCAGCTCGCTGGCACCGCTCGCCGCACGCCTGACCCGCAGCGGGGAGCGGGCGGTGCTGGTGAGCCTGAGTCTCGGGGTGTGCGGGCTGGTGCTGCTCGGGGTGACGGCGCAGTCGACCGCACCACTGGCGCTGGGGATCGCGGTGCTCGGGTACGGGATCTTCTACATGGGGCTCGGAGCGGCGGGGCCGAACGAGAACGAGCTGATGCACCGCCGGGTGACCAGCGCGCAGCGGGCGACCGCCCTGTCGGTGCAGTCGCTGGCGTTGCAGATTTCGGCCGGGTTGAGCGGAGTGGTCATGGGCGCCATGGCGCTGGGCGCCGGGCCGTGGCTGCTGGCGGGCGGTGTGCTGCTGCTGGGGGCGCTGATGTGGGCGCGTCCGACCGGCGCCGGTGGGGTGCGCCCGGAGACTCCCGCGGCCGAGCCCGTCGGGGACGCGGTACGGGGATGAGGGGGCACTTCTCCCCGCCGGAAGCGCCTACGCGAGGTCCAGTTCGGCCACCGTCTGGTCGCCGCTCGTCTCCCCGGTGACCCGGAAGCCCAGCTTCCGGTAGAAGGCCTCGGGGCCGGTCGGGCCCGGGTGGTAGGTGACCGTGAGGCGCCTGCCGCCCCTGCGGCGGATCTCGGCGGCGACGGACTCCACCGCGAAGCGCCCGCAGCCGCGCGCCTGCTCGGTCGCCGCCACGTTCAGGCGCCAGAGGCCGGAGCGCACCTCATTGCCCGCGCCGTCCCAGTCGATGTCCAGGAAGGCCATCAGGAAGCCGACGGGGCGGTCCCCGTCCAGGATCAGGCGCGGCCAGGCGGTCTCCCCGTGGACGTACGCCTCGGCGAGGGACTTCGCCACCGGGGCCACCAGGTGTGCCTGATCGGGCCGGACCTCGATGCCGAGCGCGGCGTCGATGTTGTCGGGGGTGATCTCTGCGAGGCGGAGGCCCGAAGGCGGTGTGGTCGTCATGACAGCACCGTACAAAGCCAGATCAAGCGATTTTCGGGCCCCGGACCCGCTTCCACTCCCCCACCTGCTGACCCCTACGCCTCAACAGGGCACGATGGCCCCGGGACACCCCCGAACACGCCTGCCCGACAAAGGAGTTGGCAGATGACCTCCACGCCGCCCGCCACCACGCCGCCCACCGGCGTCCCGGCCCCCGCCGACCGGATCGCGATCGACACCAGCAGGCCGCACCCCGCCCGCGTCTACGACTGGTTCCTCGGCGGCAAGGACAACTACCCCGTGGACGAGGAGCTGGGCCGCCAGATCGTCGCCCTGGAACCGCAGACCAAATACTGCGCCCGGCACAACCGCTGGCTCATGCAGCGTGCCACCCGCCACCTGGCCAGGACCGGCACCCGCCAGTTCCTCGACATCGGCACCGGCATACCCACCGCCCCCAACCTGCACACCGTCGCCCAGCGGGTGAACCCCGAGGCCCGGGTCGTCTACGTCGACAACGACCCGATCGTCCTCGCGCACGCCGAGGCGCTCCTCACCAGCACCCCCGAGGGCGCGACCGCCTACCTCCAGGCGGACGCCCGCGAGCCCGACCGCATCGCCGAACTCGCCCGTGACGTACTGGACTTCACGGAGCCGGTCGCGGTGTCGCTGATCGCGCTGCTGCACTTCATCCCGGACGCGGACGGGGCGTACGAGGTGGTGGGCAAGCTGATGGAGGCGCTGCCGTCGGGGAGCCACCTCGTACTGACGCAGCTGGCCGGCGACTTCGACGTCGAGCGGACCGCGCAGGCGGTGGAGATGTACCGCGCGGGCGGCGTGACGCTCGTCCCGCGCACGAAGGAGGAGACGGAGCGGTTCTTCACCTCGACCGGTCTGCAGCTGGTGGAGCCCGGCATCGTGTGGCTGCCGGACTGGCAGCCGCACCTCGGAGTGGACGAGGAGCGGGACGGGACGCCGGTGCCGCTGTACGCGGGAGTCGGCCGCAAGCCGTAGCCGCCGCAGGGGGTCCGGTGCGGATGCGGCAGGATGACGTCCGCACCGGACGGCCCGTCAGGGACGGCGTCCGTTCCGGTGTGCCCGTACGACCGGAATGAGCAGGTGACCAAGGTGACGACACCTCATATATGCCGCCCCCAGGGGCAATTCGACCGCAGATGCGCGGTGGCTCCGTCGAGCCGGGGAGCGTACTGATGGAGCGCGCGCTCGCCCTGGGCGACCTGATCGTCGCCGGAATCGCAGTGGCCGCGGGCCTCCTGGCCGCCCTCCTGCTGCGGATGATGCTGCGCTGGCTGGGCGAGCGGGCCAGCCGTACCCGGTGGGCCGGCGACGACATGATGGTGGATGCGGTACGGACCCTGGTTCCGGTCGCCGCGGTCGCGGCCGGTGTCGCGGTCGCCGCAGCCGCGCTGCCGCTGACGGCCCGTACCGGACAGAACGTGTCCCGGGTGCTCACCGCGCTGCTGATCATGGCGGCCACTCTCACGGCGGCCCGGATGGCGACCGGGCTGGTGCGGTCGGTGGCCCAGTCCCGGTCGGGCGTGGCCGGGTCGGCGACGATCTTCGCGAACATCACGCGCGTCGTGGTGATCGCGATGGGCTTCCTGGTGCTGCTCCAGACGCTGGGCGTCTCGATCGCCCCGCTGCTGACCGCGCTCGGCGTCGGCGGCCTGGCGGTCGCGCTCGCCCTCCAGGACACCCTGGCGAACCTCTTCGCGGGCGTGCACATCCTCGCCTCGAAGACCGTGCGGCCCGGCGACTACATCCGGCTGAGCAGCGGGGAGGAGGGGTACGTCGTCGACATCAACTGGCGCAACACCGTCGTGCGCCAGCTCTCCAACAACCTGGTGATCATCCCGAACGTCCAGCTCGCGGGCACCAACATGACCAACTACAGCCGCCCCGAGCAGGAGCTCCAGATCAACGTGCAGGTCGGTGTCGCCTACACCAGCGACCTGGAGCACGTGGAGCGCGTGACGACGGAGGTCGTCGCGGAGGTCATGAAGGAGATCACCGGCGCGGTCCCCGAGCACGAGCCCGCCGTCCGCTTCCACACCTTCGGCGACTCCCGGATCGGGTTCACGGTGATCCTGGGCGTGGGCGAGTTCAGCGACCAGTACCGGATCAAGCACGAGTTCATCAAGCGGCTGCACCAGCGCTACCTGATCGAGGGCATCCGGGTGCCGGCCCCCGCACGGAACGTGACCGTGGTGCAGGGCGAGCCCCCGTCCGAGGTCGCTCCGCTCCTCTCCCCCGGCATCCCGCAGCAGCGCCGGAGCGCGCCGACGCCGGAGCAGACCGCGCCGTAACCCCGCCCTCGGCGCCCTGCGCTCCGCGTCCGCGAAGGCGCGGAGCACAGGCGGTTCGGACCTCGGGTGAAGGTGGGGTATTGTTCTCATGCGCGCTCAGCCAGGGGGAAAGCCCAGGTCAGGCGCGCACCGGGACGTGGCGCAGCTTGGTAGCGCACTTGACTGGGGGTCAAGGGGTCGCAGGTTCAAATCCTGTCGTCCCGACCAGCGATTTATCGCAGGTCGGAGCCCGTATCAGAGCATTCTGATACGGGCTTTTCCGTTTTTCCGGGAGGAACAATGGCTGACAAGGACAAGCGGCGCGACCGGGACGACGAGGGGCGGGCGCGGAACGCGCGGCCGCGCGACGGGCTGGGCCGGCCGTTGCCGTACGGGACGCCGGGGGTGGAGCGGCAGCCGGAGGGGGTGGTGCGCTCCCCCGGGGAGTCGGTGCGGGAGGCGCAGCGGCTGCTGGACGCGGGGATGCCGTTCCACGCGCACGAGGTGTTCGAGGACGCGTGGAAGTCCGGCCCGGAGGAGGAGGCTCCGCTGTGGCGGGCGCTGGCGCAGGTGGCGGTGGGGCTGACGCACGCGGCGCGCGGGAACGCGACGGGCGGGGCACGGCTGCTGCTGCGCGGGGCCGAGGGGCTGGCCTCGTACGGGGGCGCGGACCACGGGATGGATCTGGGATACGTACAGGCGTGGGCCCGGGGGCTCGCGGAGCGGGTCGGGGCGTCCGGGGCGCCGGTGGTGGACGCCCGGGCGGAGGCACCTCGGCTGCGGCGGGCCGTCTGACGCCTCCGACGGGGGTCAGGACTCGGTGAGGAGGACGACCTCCAGGGTCCTGGGTCCGTGCACCCCCTCCACCCGGTCCAGCTCGATGTCGCTGGTCGCCGAGGGGCCGGAGATCCAGGTCAGCGGGCGGGTCGGGTCGAGCCGGGGCATGGCCTGCGGGAGGGAGGCGACGACCTGGGAGGGGGCCCGGACCACGCAGATGTGGTGGTCGGGGACCAGGGTGAGGCGACGTCGGCCCTGGTCGGGGCCGCCGTCGAGGACGATCGTGCCGGTTTCCGCGATGGCCAGGGCACAGCCCGTGACCACGCTCGCGACCTGGTCGAGGTCGGCGGGGGTGAGCACCGCACGGTCGTGGATGCGGGTCGGGTCGGCTGCGGAGAGCCAGTGCGGGGGCAGCTGCGGGGGGACGAGGACGGACTGCGAGCCGCGTTCGGCGAGCAGCCGCATCAGCAGGAGTGCGATGTCGTCCTCGGTGGTGCGGTGGACGACCGCCCGGTAGTCGGCGAGGTTCTCGTGGAGCAGGTCGAGGACGGCCGCCGGGTCGTCGGAGGTGTGGGTGGTGGCGTACGAGCGGGTGGGCTCGGGGGCTTCGGGGGCGTCGGCGAGGGCCCTGCGGATGCGGGCGAGGACGCGGTCGCGGCCGGTGCTCATGATGTGCGGTTCCTCTTCCACCAGTCCCGGAAGGGTGCGGCGGGCAGTTCGGGCAGGTCGCGGGTGTTGGTCCAGGCGGCGGCTCCGGGGAGGCGCCGGGGGTGGGCCTTGCGGGTCAGGGAGGCGGCGCGTTCGGCGGTGGCCAGGGCGGCGGGGTGGTTGAGGACCCAGCCGGAGGCCTTCATCGCGGCCTTCTCCAGGCGGTGGCCCTTGCCGCCCTGGTCGGCGACCTTCTCCCGGAGGTGGACCAGGACCTCGGGGATGTCGATGGCCACCGGGCACACCTCGTAGCAGGCGCCGCAGAGGGAGGAGGCGAAGGGCAGGGAGGCGTCCAATTCCGATGCCGTGCCCCGGAGTTGCGGGGTGAGGATGGCGCCGATGGGGCCCGGGTAGACGGAGCCGTAGGCGTGGCCGCCGGCCCGTTCGTACACCGGGCAGACGTTGAGGCAGGCGGAGCAGCGGATGCAGCGCAGGGTCTGGCGGCCCACCTCGTCGGCGAGGACGTCGGTGCGGCCGTTGTCGAGGAGCACCAGGTGGAAGGCGCGCGGGCCGTCGCCGTCGGTGGTTCCCGTCCAGGTGCTGGTGTACGGGTTCATGCGCTCGGCCGTGGACGAGCGGGGCAGCGTCTGGAGGAAGACCTCCAGGTCGCGCCAGGTGGGGACGACCTTCTCGATGCCGACGACGGAGATCAGGGTCTCGGGGAGGGTGAGGCACATGCGGCCGTTGCCCTCGGACTCGACGACGACCAGGGTGCCGGTCTCGGCGACCATGAAGTTGGCGCCCGAGATGCCGACCTTCGCCCGGAGGAATTTTTCCCGCAGGTGCAGGCGGGCGGCCTCGGCGAGGTCGGCGGGGCGGTCGGTGAGGTCGTCGGGGGCCGGGCGGCCCCATGCGCTCATCGTGAGGGTGAAGATCTCGCGGATCTCGCCCCGGTTGCGGTGGATGGCCGGAACCAGGATGTGCGAGGGGCGGTCCTCGCCGAGCTGGACGATGAGTTCGGCGAGGTCGGTCTCGTAGGCGGCGATGCCTTCGGCCTCCAGGGCCTCGTTGAGGCCGATCTCCTGGGTGGCCATGGATTTGACCTTGACGACCTCCCGCTCGCCCGTCGCCTTCACCAGGTCGGTGACGATGCGGTTGGCCTCGTCGGCGTCCGCCGCCCAGTGGACGGTGCCGCCGGCCGCCGTGACGGCCTCCTCCAGTTGGAGGAGGTAGCGGTCCAGGTGGCGCAGGGTGTGGTCCTTGATCTGCTTTCCGGCCTCGCGGAGGTCGGCCCAGTCGCCCAGCTCCGCGACCGCTTTGGCGCGTTTGTCGCGGATGGTGTGGGTCGCGTGCTTCAGGTTGGCGCGCAGGGTGGTGTCCCGGACGGCGGCGTGGGCCGCACGGGGGAAGGACGGCATGCCCAGATACGTACTGTTCGCGCCGTTCTTGTAGCTGGTTCGTGCGGTCGGGGCGCTCACAGCAGGGGCTCCTCTTCGGTGCTGGCCAGGATTTCGGCGAGGTGCAGGGCGCGCTGCGGGGAATTCTGGCGGCGGAGCATGCCGCCCAGGTGCATCAGGCAGGAGTTGTCCGCGCCGCACAGGACCTCTGCTCCCGTGGAGCGTGCGTTGCGGAGCTTGTCCTGGCCCATCGCGGCGGAAACATCGGAGTTCTTCACGGCGAAGGTGCCGCCGAAGCCGCAGCACTCCTCGGCGCCGGGGAGCTCTTTCAGCTCCAGCCCCTTGACCGCTTCGAGCAGCTTGCGGGGCCGGTCGCCGAGGCCGAGCATGCGCAGCCCGTGGCAGGACGGGTGGTAGGTGACCGTGTGCGGGAAGTACGCGCCGACGTCGGTGACGCCGAGGACGTCGAGAAGGAACTCGGTCAGTTCGTACGTCCTCGGTACGAGCGAGGCGGCGGCCCCGGCAAGGTCGTCGCCCCGCCCCTCCTTGGCCTGGAGGCGTCCGATGCGCGGATAGTTGTCGCGGATCATCGCCGCGCAGGAGCCGGAGGGGGTGACCACGTAGTCGTACCCCTCGAAGGCCGCGGCGGTCCTGCCGACCAGTGGTTCGGTGTCGCGGCGGTAGCCGGTGTTGTACTGCGGCTGGCCGCAGCAGGTCTGTGCGGCGGGGAAGTCGACCTGGACCCCGAGCCGTTCCAGCAGCTTCACGACGGCGATTCCGGTGGCGGGGAACACCGCGTCATTGACGCAGGTGACGAAGAGTGCAACGCGCATAGGTCGGAGGATATGTGGGCCGGGGCCGCCCGGATAGACCGTGATCAAGATCGCGTGATCACGTTTCCGTATCCGCCGGGGATCTCCTCTTCGCCTGCGGACGGTGGACGGGCTGTGACCGGTCCGTGTGCGGTAGGTGTTCGGTCCGTGCGGGGTTCCGATCGGCCGGACGTACGGAAAAGGGTCCTCCAGGTGGGGGAAATCCGGGCGAAAACCCCGCTCCTGGGGGAGAGATGTCCCCCAGGGGTACCCTTGGGGATTCCACTCGGCCAGCCCGGCGGCCCGCGCTCCACCTCGTCACCTTGCCGGGGGACCTCTGCACGTCGGGTCCGGCCGGGCCGGGAAGAGTGGCTCAGGTCACTTCAGAAAAGGCGTAACGAAACAATGCGGGTGCGCGATGACCTGACAGGTGCCGTCGCGCAGCCAAGCCTTCCGCCCTGCGGCACGAGGCCTGGCTACGGCCTCGCTCCCGCCATCACTACTTGTATTTCTCGCTACGAGAGGCTCTTCGTGTCGCTCAGTCCGTCCCGCCCGTTCCCTCAGGAGATCGCCGAATCGCCGTCCTTGGTCTCGCTCATCGAGCGCGGCCGGGACCAGGGCCACATCAATGGCGACGACGTCCGCCATGCCTTCGAAGCGGACAGCATCCCTGTCGACCAGTGGAAGCGGGTCCTGCGCAGCCTGAACCAGGTCCTCGACGAAGAGGGTGTGACGCTGATGGTGACGGCGGCCGCCGCCGCCAAGCCCGCGAAGGCCGCCAAGCGCGCCCCTCGCAAGGCCGCCGCCTCCGGTGAGGCCAAGCCCGCCGTGAAGCGCGCCGTCGCCAAGAAGGCCGCCCCGGTCAAGAAGACGACGACGGCCGCCAAGGCCGCCGCCGCTGCCGCCCCCGAGGCCCCGGCCGTCGAGGACGACCTCGACGAGACGTCGGCCGTGGCGGAGAAGGCCGCCCCGAAGAAGCGCGCCACCAAGAAGACGGCGGCGAAGAAGACCGCCGCGAAGAAGCAGACCGACGAGTGGGCGGGTGACGGCGAGGAGGAAGAGGAGACCCCCAAGCCCGGTACCGCCGGCTACGTCCTGTCCGACGAGGACGAGGACGACGCGCCGCCGCAGCAGGTCGCGGTGGCGGGTGCCACCGCCGACCCGGTCAAGGACTACCTGAAGCTCATCGGCAAGGTGCCGCTGCTCAACGCCGAGCAGGAGGTGGAGCTGGCCAAGCGCATCGAGGCCGGTCTCTTCTCCGAGCACAAGCTCGACGGCGAGGACGGCGAGGCGACGGAGGAGCTGGAGCCGACCTTCCGCCGCGAGCTGGAGATCCTGGTCGAGGACGGCCGCCGCGCCAAGAACCACCTGCTGGAGGCCAACCTCCGCCTCGTGGTCTCGCTGGCGAAGCGTTACACCGGCCGCGGCATGCTGTTCCTGGACCTCATCCAGGAGGGCAACGTCGGTCTGATCCGTGCGGTCGAGAAGTTCGACTACACCAAGGGCTTCAAGTTCTCGACGTACGCGACGTGGTGGATCCGGCAGGCGATCACCCGCGCCATGGCCGACCAGGCCCGCACCATCCGTATCCCGGTGCACATGGTCGAGGTCATCAACAAGCTGGCCCGCGTCCAGCGCCAGATGCTCCAGGACCTGGGCCGCGAGCCCACCCCGGAGGAGCTGGCCAAGGAACTCGACATGACCCCCGAGAAGGTCATCGAGGTCCAGAAGTACGGCCGCGAGCCCATCTCCCTGCACACCCCGCTGGGTGAGGAGGGCGACAGCGAGTTCGGTGACCTCATCGAGGACTCGGAGGCCGTGGTTCCGGCCGACGCCGTCTCCTTCACCTTCCTCCAGGAGCAGCTGCACTCCGTCCTGGACACGCTCTCCGAGCGTGAGGCGGGCGTCGTCTCGATGCGCTTCGGTCTGGCGGACGGCCAGCCGAAGACGCTGGACGAGATCGGCAAGGTCTACGGCGTGACGCGTGAGCGCATCCGTCAGATCGAGTCCAAGACGATGTCGAAGCTGCGTCACCCGTCGCGTTCGCAGGTCCTGCGCGACTACCTGGACTAAGCCTCTTCCGGCTTCTCGGCCGGGAAGGTGAGGTGCAGTGCCTGGGGCGAGCGGTGGATCAGAGTGGGTCGTACGACGACCTGCTGGTCCGCCGCTCGCCCCAGGCGCATTTCGGGGAGCCTGCGGGTGAACAGCTCCAGGGTGAGGCGCAGTTGGGCCTTGCCCAGGTGCGAGCCGGGGCAGCCGTGGACGCCGTGTCCGAAGCCGAGGTGCTTGGCGGGGGCGGTACGGGTGACGTCGAAGGCATCCGGGTCCGGGTGGCGGGCGGGGTCGCGGTTGGCGGATCCGTACGCGACGAAGACGGCCGTCCCGGCGGGGAGTTCGGTCCCGGCGAGCGTGACGGTACGGGTGGTGAGCCGCCGGAAGCCCTGGATCGGGGTGTCGAAGCGGGCGGCCTCCTCGACGGCGGCCGGGATGCGCTGCGGCTCGGCGCACAGCAGCTCCCACTGGGCGCGGTCGCGCAGCAGGTGGTGCACGGTGCTGCCGATGAGGGCGGTGGTGGTGAGGTGCCCCGCGATGAGCAGGTTCTGGAACTGCGAGACCATCTCGGCGCGCTGGTCGCGAGTGAGGTCGCCGGTGCCGGGCACGAGGGCGGCGGTCATCGTGGAGATCAGATCGTCCTGCGGATGCGCGCGGCGTTCGCGGATGTAGTTGTCCAGCAGGATCTGGAGGGTGACGACGTCGCGGGCGGCGGCGACCTGCTCGTCCTCTGCGAGGGGCCGGAAGAGCAGCTCCTCGGCGCGGCGGCTGCCGTGGACGGCGGTGCGGGCGTCCTCCTCGGTCAGCCCGAGGACCCGGCCGATGACGTCGCCGGGGAGCTTCTCGGCGTACTCCCCCATCAGCTCGACCTGCCCACGGGGCGCGAAGGCGTCGACGAGGACCTCGGCGCGGGCGGTGGCGTACGACAGAACGGCGTTGAGCCGGGCCACGGAGAGGCCGTGGTTGAGGGGCGCGCGGTAGGTGCGGTGGGCTTCGCCGTCGGTGCTCAGTACGGTACGGAACCCTCCGAGGCCCTTGGCGAACTCGGCGAGGGCGGCGGGGCAGGGCCGGACGTCGGGCCGCAGGGCGTTGGCCGAGGAGAAGTCCTCGGGCCGGCGCAGGACCTCGCGGACATCGGCGTCGCGGGCGACCAGCCAGGCGTCCAGCTCGGGCACGAAGGTGAGGCCGTCGGCGGCGCGGGCGCGGGCGTAGAGGGGGTAGGGGTCGCGGTAGAGGGCGTCGAGGCGACGGTGATCGGCTAAGTCCACGGGGTCATGGTGCACGAGGGAGGTGGGGCGGGGGAAGGGGTGCCGGGCCCCGTGGAGGGGCCCGGCCCCGTCAGTCCCCGTCAGTGGGGTGGGGTCAGCAGGCGGGGGCGGTGCCGCGGAGGACCTTGCAGGTGTTGCCCTGGTCGCCGCCGCCCGTGACCTTGCCGTTGTTGGTGAAGACGTCGAGGGTGTCGGCCCCCAGGTGCCCGTTGACCGTCCCGTTGTTGGTGACGACGCTGATGGTGTCCTTGCCGGGTGCCTTGGAGCTGGGGTTCTCGCCCCAGACGCGGGCCTTCTTGCCGACGAAGCCGACCTGGACGCGGTCGTCGCCCTCGTCGCCGCCCGCCGCCGTGAACACGGCCGCGTTGTCCTGGTACTTCTCCTCGACGTACAGGCGCTGGACGGTGACGGTGTCGTCGTCGGCACCGCCGTCGATCATGCCGCCGGTGCCGACCGTGCCCGCGGTGACGCGGTCGTTGCCCGCGCCGCCGTCCAGACCTGCCGCGTTGAACCCGTACCCCTCCTGGTCGGGGCCGTTGACGGTGGACGCGGTGAGCGTGTCGGCGCCGGGGCCGCCGAGCGCGCGGCTGCCGTGCTGCATGCTGCCGACGGTGATCGCGTCGCTGCCGGCGCCGCCCCTGACCTTGGCGAGGAAGACGGTCTGGCGGACGGCGATGCGGTCGTCGCCCTCGCCGCCCACCACCTCACCGGAGTGGATCTTGTCGATGCTGAAGTGGTCGTCGCCCGCACCGCCGTCGACGGTGACGAGGGCGCCCACGAAGCCGAGGGTGAGGGTGTCGTTCTCGGTGCCGCCGCGTACACCGCTCTTCTTGGGGTCGGACCCCGTGCCGGTGGTGCCCACCGTGATGCGGTCCTCGCCCGCGCCGCCGTCGACCAGTCCGCCGAGCGTCTCGACGTGCTCGGAGCGGCTGACGTGTCCCGCGCTCTCGACGGTCAGGGTGTCGGCGCCCCCGCCGCCCTCGAAGACCGCGTCGGGGCCGACGTAGGCGGCGGACATGCGGTCGTCGCCGTCGCCGCCGGTGACCGTGCCGCCGGAGTCGCTGAACTTGATCCGGACCTTCTTGCCGTTCTCCGTCTCCTCGCCGTACCGGTAGTGGCCGAGGACCGCTGCGGTGACCGAGTCCGCGCCCGCGCCGCCGTCGACGGTGGCGCCCCTCAGGACGTCCCCGGTGACGGCGATCGTGTCGTCCCCTCCCCCGCCGTCGACCCGGGCCCCGGAGGCGAGGGTTCCGGTGACGATGATCGTGTCGGCGGCGTCGGTGCCCTGGACGCTGTCGCCCTTCTTCAGGTCGCCGCACACGAAGGTCTTGCCGCCGCCGGACGCGGTGGGGGTCTCGGTGCAGGAGGCGGGTTTCGCCGCGGCGGGGGCGGCCTGGGCGAGGAGCAGTGCGGTGGGGGCCGCGGTGAGCAGCATGGCGGTGGCTGCCGCGTACAGGGCGGTGCGCTTCACGGAGGGGGGCTCCTCGGGGAGGGATGGGCTGGAGCGGCTCATCCAATCCCGTACGCAACACCCGGAAGGGGGAGTCTCACTCGGATGCCAGCTTTCGTGGCGAAGACTCCCCCGATGGCCCTGTCAGTCGGACGTCCGGGTCCGCCCGTGCACCTCCACCTCCGCCATGTTCAGCTCGACCGGTTTCGCGGAGGCCAGCCAGATGCGGACGTAGCGGGCCTGGGCGGTGGTGGGAATGCTGGTCGGGCCGCCCGCCTGGGCCGTTTCGTGGTGGGACCAGATGCCCGGGGTCTTCAGGGCCTCCGCGAGGGTCGCCGGGAAGGGGGTGTCGGAGGCGAGGACGTAGTAGTCCTTGGTGCGGTCGGCACAGCAGTCGGTGCGGTTGTAGAGGTCGATGCGTTCGAGGGAGGCCGAGGTGCCGAGGTCGACCTGCCACCAGGGCTGGGCCTCCTTGCCGCCGGTGGTGGCGATGTCGAAGCGGTCGCCGTTGACGGCCTTGGCCGCGCCGAAGGGGGTGGTGCCGTCGTCCCAGACGTAGTCGGAGACCTGGGTGGCCGTCTTGCCGCGGGCTAGTTCGCGCAGGGGCGGCAGGCCCTTCGACGCGTCGTGGGCGGCCTGCACCTTGGTGACGAAGTCCTCGATGCAGGGGTCGCCGAGGCGGACGCGGCCGAGCTGGTGGTGTTCCTTCGGGTCGACCGTGATCTTCGCGGCGGCGGAGGCGGCCGTGTCCATGGCCTTGCGGGCCCGTTCGGCGGCGGCCGCGTCGCCGCGCCCGATCGCGGTCAGCGCGTCGAGACCGTACGACAGGGAGCTGCCCCAGAGCTTGGTGGCGTCCAGCCAGTTGGCGGCGTCGGAAAGGAAGAGCTTGTCGGGGAGGGAGCGGCGGAGCGTGTCCGGGACGCGGGTGATTTCGGTGACCGCCGGGCGGAAGGCCCGGATCGCGCCGCGCGGATCGGTGGCGTACCGCTTCCAGAAGGCGGTCGTACGGGGGCCGAAGACCGGGGACTGGGGCTGCCAGGGCGTGGTGCCGAAGGTGGGGGCGAGGTGGTTGAGGTCGACGAAGACCTGGACCGCGTCGGCCAGTCGGGGGTCGCCGCCCGCGAGGAAGAGGGCGGCATGGCGGGCGGAGCGGGTGCGGTCGTAACCGCGGTCGTTCCAGGAGAAGTCGGACATGGTGAAGACGGCGGGCTTGCTGGCCGCCTCCTGGTTCATGGGGTTGGAGATGAGGCCGGTGAGGTGGTCGGAGAGGCCCGGCTCGCGCTTGTCGTAGGGGGCGAGGAGGAGGCGTCCGGCGGTGCGGCCGAAGTCGTTGACGGGGTAGTTGTCCCAGACGAAGACCTTGCGCCCGAAGAGTTCGGAGGCCTTCTTCGCCTGGTCGACGGTGATCGCGGGCGGGACGACGTCGGTGCCCGTCCACATCACCTCGACGGACGTGTCGAGGGTGGCGCGCAGGGTCTGCTTGTACGGGGAGTCCTTGAGGTCGCCGTACTCGGTGGGCACCATCTGGAGCGGCCGCATGCCGGGGTGGGTGGCGACGAAGTCCTTCTGGAGGGTGTTGAGGAGGCTGACCTGCGCCTTGGCGGCGGCCGCCTGGCCGGGTGCGCCGAAGGCCGCCTTGTCGGCGTCGCAGTTCCACTTCGTGTAGCTGATGTCGTCGAGGGGGACGGAGACCGTGCGCACGCCCAGGTCGTACATGGCCTGGAGCTTGGCGGTGAGGGCCTTGGTGTCGGCGGCGTCGGAGTAGCAGATGGACGCGCCGGGCGAGACGGCGAAGGTGAACCGGACGTGGTTCGCGGTGGCACGTTTCACCAGCGTACCGAGCTGCGCGAAGACGTCCGCCGGGTAGGGCTCGCGCCATTTGTCGCGGTGGTACGGGTCGTCCTTGGGTGCGTAGACGTACGTGTTCGACTTGACGGCGCCGAGGAAGTCCATGTGGTCCAGGCGCTCGGCCTGCGTCCACGGCGGCCCGTAGAAGCCCTCGATGGAGCCGCGCAGGGGCATGGACGGGAAGTCGGAGACGGAGGCGGCGGCGAGGCGGACCCGCCCGTGCCCCTTCGGCGCGTTCCGGAAGAGCTGCTTCAGCGTCTGGACGGCGTAGAACTGCCCCGTCGCATCCGCTCCCCCGAGGGCCACGCTCCCCCGCCCCACCCGCAGCGCGTACCCGTCCGCGCGGTCGGGCACGGCGGTGCCCTGGAGGGCGCGGGCGAGGTCGGTTCGGGTCGCGGACCCCAGCAGGAAGGCCAACTTCCCGTGCGGGGAGAGCTTTTCGCGTACGCCGACGTGGCGCACGCCGTGGGCCCGCAGGGTGGCGACCAGGAGGTCGCGTGCGGCGGGGTCGGTGTCCTTGCCGACGATCACCTCGACCCGGTCCCGGACAACGATGTCAGAGCCGGTACGGGTGAGGCTCTGCGGCGTCGGGAACACGACCGGGAGCGCGGTGGAGGGGGCGGCGCCGGCCTCGGGCGCGGCGGCGGCCGTCGGGGCGACGAGGGCGAGGGAGCCGAGGGCGACGGCGGCGGCGAGGGCCGTGCGGGCGCGTCGCGAGGGCGTGGCAGGGACTCTGGATCCGGCAGCAGGTGCTCTGGATCCGGCAGCGGGGGCTCTGGATACGACAGTCATGCGGTCTCCGGTGCGTGGTGGGGTATGCGGTGGAGTGTGCGCGGTCGTGAGCGGAGCTGTGCGAAAGGGTGTCCTTCCGTGAACTGCTGGACAGCGTCGGCCACTTGGCGATGACCCGTCAAGACCACGAACCCCACGGGTCACGCAGAACCCTCCCCTCCCCCGGCTCCCGCAGCCGGAAGGTGACGGTCCAGCAAAGGGCTGTTACGGATCCGGGACGGCGTCCGGGGAGCGTGCGCCGGTCGCCAGAGCGGGCGCGTACGTCAACCGCACGCGTCACAGAGGGAGTTCAGGGCGCATAGGTTCATTGCACCTCGAACCGGCGGTAACGACGCGAGACGGATACCTGCCGTTTACAGGGGACGGCTACGTGGGTGTCCGCATTGCGTAACGCCCTGTCCGCGCGCCTCCCCAAGCGCCGCCGGGCGGGTCCACGGTGGTTTCCACGCCCCGACGAACACGTCGGGGTTCGCACCATCCCGTCAGCCGTCCCGGCCAGGGGCGGGGGCGGGCGGTTCCTAGGGGGAAGTTCCATGTCCACCAAGTCCAGCATGCCCAGCGTGGCCCGCACGTCCACCGTGCGCAGCCGTTCCGGCCGGCGGCTTGCCGCTGCTGTCCTGGCGGCCGGTGCGGTCGTCGGGGTGACCGCGCTTCCGGCGAGCGCCGCGGTGTCGGCCGACTCCGGGTCCGGCTTCAGTTCTGCCGTGCAGAAGCAGCGGCCGCCGAGGCCGTCGGTCGTCATCGGCCGGGTCCAGGCCAACAGCCCCGGCTGGGACGACGGTTCCAACCGCAGCCTGAACGGCGAGTGGGTCGAGGTCCGCAACCTGAGCCGGTTCCCGGTCAACCTCGACGGGTACTCGCTCAGCGACCGGGACGGTCACCGCTACTACTTCGACCACCTGCGGCTGCGCGGGCACGACAGCGTGAAGGTGCACACGGGGGTCGGGCGTGACGGATGGGGTCACGTGTACCAGGACCGGCACCGGTACGTGTGGGACAACTACGGGGACTCGGCGACGCTGCGGAACGGCTGGGGGCGGGTCGTGGACCGGGTGTCGTGGGGGTGGCGCTGAGGGTTGAGCGGGGGTGAGTGAGGGGGCGGTGTCCCTTGGCCCACGGGGCCGGGGGCACCGCCCCTTGCTCTGTGCGGGGTTGGGGGGCAGCCGGGGGCGGCTGCGGGCCGGCCGGTGCCGAGGGGTGCGGGCAGGGGCGGAACCGGGGTGGCCCGGTATCGGGCGGGCCGCCCCCTTGCCCGCCCGTCCCGCCCCCGGGGGGGGCGGCCCCGCCGCCCAAGGGGACGGCGGCGGAAAGGGGGGCCGCCCAAGAGGGCGGGAGGGGCGGGCCCAAGGGGGCTACTTGGCGTACTCGTCCAGTTCGGCCAGGAGGAGGTCCTTGACGGCCGGCGGGGCCCAGGAGATGTCGATCGCGTTGCGCTGGAGCTGGATCAGGTCCGCGTCCGTGAGGCCCAGTTCGGCACGGAGTGCGGCGAGGTTCTCCGCGACGTAGCCCGGGAAGTAGGCCGGGTCGTCGGAGTTGACGGTGACCTTGACGCCCAGGTCGAAGAGGCGCTTGATCTCGGTGGCCTTCATGCCCGCGGTGACGACCCCGTTGGAGATCGGGCAGGTGGTCAGGCCGATGCCCCGGCCGAGGATGTCCTCGACGAGCTGGGGGTCTTCGAGGGCATTGGTGCCGTGGTCGATGCGCTCGACGCCGATCACGTCGAGGGCCTGGCGGATGTGCTCGGTGGTGTTCTCCTGGTCGATGTCGCAGTGCATCGTGAGGCGGAAGCCCTCCGCGCGGGCCCGCGCGAAGACGGCGGCGAACTTGACCGGCGGGTTCCCCTTCTCGTCCGAGTCGAGGCCCACGCCCACGATCCACTCCTTGTACGGGAGCGCCTGGACGAGGGTCGCCATCGCGAACTCGGCCTGGAAGTCCCGCAGGAAGCACAGGATCAGGTGGCCGCGGAAGCCGGTGGCGCGGCGGGCGTCGTCGAGGGCCCGGGTGAGCCCGCGGATCACGGTGTCGAAGGAGACGCCGCGTGCCGTGTGCGCCTGCGGGTCGAAGAAGATCTCCGCGTACCGGACGTTCTGGGAGTGCGCCTTGGCGGCGTACGCGGCGGCCAGGTCGTAGAAGTCCTGCTCGGTGACGAGGACCGACATGCCCTCGTAGTACTGGGTGAGGAAGGACGGCAGGCTGTCGAAGGCGTACGCGTCGCGCACGGCGGCCTGGTCGGCGTACGGCAGCTCGATGCCGTTGCGGGCGGCGAGCGCGAGCTTCAGCTCGGGCTCCAGGGTGCCCTCGATGTGCAGGTGCAGCTCGCACTTGGGCAGGCCCGCGACGAACGGGTCGACCTCGATGGCGTTCATGGTGTTGCTCCCTCCGGCAAAGGTGTTCAGCGGCTGGTGAGGACGGTGTCGACGACGGACTGTGTGTGGTAGCTGATCACACCGAGGTCGGTGACCGCGTAGTCCGGGATGGCGGTGATCTCCAGGAAGATCAAGTAGCCGAAGGCGGAGGGGAGCTCACAGCCCAGGGCGCGCGCTGCGGCCTCCAGCCGGTCTTCGGCCGCCGCCATCTCCTCGGGCACGATGTCGGCGACGATGCCCGCCACGGGCAGCGGCAGGAACTCCTTGATCTCGCCGTTCTCGACGACGATCTGCCCGCCCCCGGCGGCGGCGAGGTGGTTGACGGCCAGTGCCATGTCCTCGCGGTTCGCGCCGACGCAGACGATGTTGTTGTCGTCGGGGGCGGCACTGGAGGCGATGGCTCCGCTGCGCAGCCCGAAGCCGTTGATCATGGCGGTGGCCGTGGCGCCGGTCTTGCCGTACCGCTCGGAGACGGTGCAGTACAGCGCGTCCTGGGCGACGTCCGCCCGTACGACACCACCCTTGACCGGCAGCGTCAGGTCGAGCCGGGTCCGTACGAACGGAACCGTCCGGTCCATCTCCACGACCAGCACCTCCGCCGAGTCCCCGGCGGCCGCGATGCCGATGGCGGAGGCGGCCAGCTCGGGGACCTGGAAGGCGGGGCTGAGCGCGGCCGAGCGCTCGGGGGCGGCGGGGGCCGTGACCGTACGGCCGTTCTCGGCGGCCAGCACGCCGCGCGAGAAGACGCGCTCGACCTGGAAGCTCTCCGGGCTGTCGATGATCAGTACGTCGGCGTAGCGGCCGGGCGTGATGGAGCCGACGAGGTGGTCGATGCGGTACATCTCGGCGCAGTTGACGGTGGCCATCTGGATGGCCTCGATCGGCTTGACGCCCGCCTGGATGGCCATCCGGACCAGCTTGTCGAGGTGGCCCTCGCGGAGGATGTCGGCGACGTGCATGTCGTCGGTGCAGAAGCCGACGCGGCGGGACTGCGCGCCGAACTTCGTCACCGTCTTGACGTTCTCGTTGAGGAAGTGCGCGACGGAGGACTCGCGGATGAGGAGGTACATGCCCGCGCGGAGCTTTTCGAGGGCTTCCTCGGCGGTGTAGCTCTCGTGGTCGAGGCGGATGCCGGCGGCGGAGAGCGCGTTGATGGTGGTGGAGGAGGCCATCGGGGCGCAGCCGAAGACGGGGAGCCGGTTGCGGTGGGCCAGCTCCAGGGCGCGCAGGACGTCGGGGTCGCGGTTGAGGACGAACTCGGCGACGGTCTCCCAGACGCCGTAGCAGTCGGCCCAGTCCTGGGTCTCCTCGTGCTCGGCGGGGCCGAAGTTGAAGCCGACGGTGGTCTCGGGGAGCGTGTACGGGGTCTTGAAGGGGGCACCCCAGAAGATCTTCATCGGGCTCTGCTCGGCCTCGCGCAGCGCCTCGCGGACGCCGTCGACACCGGCGACGACGAGGATCTGGTCGAGCCCGGAGATCACGCTGGTGGTTCCGTACCGTACGACCGCGTCGGCGAACATCGTCGGCGAGAGCTTGCTGCACTCCAGGTGGAGGTGGCCGTCGATGAGGCCCGGGACCAGGTGCTTGCCGGTCGCGTCGACGATCTCGGTGTGCTCGCCGATGTACGCGGTGACGTCGCCGGTGGCGGCGATGCGGTCGCCGGTGATGGCGACGTCGGCCGGGTAGACCTCGCCGGTGCAGACGTTGACGAGGGTGCCGCCGGTGATGACGCGGTCCGCCTTGACGACGCCCTCGGACGCGTCGATGAGCTGACGCAGGTTCATGGGGTGCTTCTCCTTGCGGTGGTACGTACGAGGGGGGTTCAGACGGTTTCGTGTACGGGTGCGAGCGCTGCGGCTTCGGTACGGACGTCCTTGGCGGCCAGCAGCCAGTAGGCGACGCCCGCGACGAGGGCGCCGGCGAAGACGCTGAGGTCGAGGCCGTTCGCGGCCTTGGACAGCGGGCCCTGGAAGGCTTCGGAGTTGAGCCACAGGACGGCGGCGAGGACGCCGAGCGCGAAGGCGAGGACGGCCTGGGGGCGGATGCCGCCGCGCCCCCAGTACAGGCCCTTGGCACCGGTCTCGTCCGGGAAGAGGGACGGGACGTCGTACCGGCCGCGGCGCAGCGCCCAGTCGACGAGGTAGACGGCGGCCCACGGCCCGAGCCAGAGCACGACCAGGCTCAGGAACTGGGAGAGGAGGGAGTAGAAGGAGTCGGAGAAGACGGCCCAGACGGTGATGCCGGTGCACAGGCTCAGGTCGATCCAGACGACGGCGGAGCGCTTGATGCGGATGCCGGCGGCCAGGAGGTTCAGGCCCGAGGAGTACATGTCGGTGGTGTTCACCGCGAGGAGGGTGACCACGGCGAGCAGCAGGTACGGGACGACGAACCAGCCCGGGAGGACCTCGGGGAGGCCGGAGATCGGATCGGAGGCGTTGACCGTGACGGTGGCGACGGCGGCGCCGAGGATCTGGAGCAGGATGTTCGGCACCATGCCGCCGAGTGCGGCGCAGGCGAAGACCTTCTTCTTGGACGAGTCGGCGGGCAGGTAGCGGGAGTAGTCGCTGCCCATCGATGCCCAGGAGAGGCCGCCGGAAGCGGTGACCAGGGCGAGGACCAGGGAGATCGTGGCCAGGGTCGGGGACTCGGCGGCGGGGGCACCGGGTTCGACCTTGGGCGCGACGAGGATCGCCATGACCGCGAACATGGCGGCGAAGACGTACGCGAAATATTTCTGCGCCTGCATGATCAGGTGATATCCGGCCATCGGCAGCAGCATCTGGAGGGCTGCGGCGGCCAGGATCACGAGGATCTTGACGGTCGCGGAGGCCTCGATTCCGGCCTGGTCGAGCAGGGCGATCCCGGCGAGGGCGATGAGGACCATGCCGCCCGCCTCGAAGCCGACCAGGGTGATCCAGCCGAAGAGCGCGGGGAGGCGTCCGCCGCGCGGGCCGAAGGACGCGCGGGAGACCGAGTGGGTGGAGGTGCCGGTGGCCGGGCCCTGGAGGCTGGTCAGCCCGGTGACGGCGAAGCCCAGCAGGTTGCCGATCACGATGAGGGCGACGGCCTGGACGAAGGACAGGCCGAAGGAGACGACGAGGGCTCCGTAGACGACGGTGAAGACGGTGGTGTTGGTACCGGCCCACAGCCACAGGAGCCGGATCGGCTTGCCGTGGCGTTCGGCGGTGGGGACGGCGTCGATGCCGCGCTGTTCGACGGTGAAAGCACTGGAGGCGCTGGGCGCGCCGGGTGCGGGGGCCTCGGCCATGACGGGCACCGGTCCTTCTGGGCGGATGGGCGTCGAGGAGGGGGTGTGCCGGGGGCACGGGTGGAGCGGTGCGCGCGACGATGGGCGCCGGTGTGTGCCAAAACGTATTGGCAACGAGGCCGAAAGTAGTGCCCAAACGTTTTGGCAGTCAACCGGTAGGGTCGTCGCATGGCAGAGCTCACAGGCGAGAAGGACACGGGTACGGCTTCCGGGAACAAGCCGAAGGGCGGCTTGCGGGAGGTGGCGCGGCTGGCCGGGGTGTCGGTGACCACGGCCTCGCACGCGCTCAACGGTGTCGGCCGGGTCGGCGCCGACACCCGTGCCCGGGTCCTGGCGGTCGCCGAGGAGATCGGCTACCGGGCGAACCCGAGCGCGCGGGGGTTGCGCAGGGCGCGGACGGGACTGCTGGGGATCACCCACCGGACGGCGATCGAGGGCGGGATCACCGACATCGAGTACTTCGTCAAGATCGTCAACGCGGCGACCTGGACGGCACTGTCGCACGGCTACTCGCTGGTGCTGGTGCCGCCCTCGCTGGACGGCCGGCCCTTCGACGACCTGCCGCTGGACGGCACGATCGTCATCGACCCGCTGACCGGGGACCCGCTGCTGACGCGGCTGTCGCAGATGGGGGTGCCGGTCGTCACGACGGGCCGGGACCTGGAGCGGCGGGACGAATTCTCCTGGGTCGACAACGAGTTGAGCACGTGTGCGATCGCCGCCCTGGACCACCTGGAGTCGACCGGGGCACGGCGGATCGCCCTGCTGACCGGGTCGACGGGCCAGTCGTACGACCAGGACGCGAAGGCGGCGTACCTGGCGTGGACAAAGGAGCGGGGGCTGCCGCAGATCACGGCGGAGGCGGCGCCGGGGACGGATGCGGCGCAGGCGGCACGGGAATTGCTCGACTGCGCCGAGCGGCCGGACGCGCTGTATGTGGTGCTGGAGAAATTCGGGTTCGCGGCGGCGGGGGTGTGCCGGCAGTTGGGACTGCGGATTCCGGAGGACGTGCAGGTGGTGGTGGGGGCGGACGGGGAGTTCGCCCGGCAGGCGGACCCGAGGCTGACGGCGCTGGATCTCCATCCGGAGGAGATCGGGCGGGAGGCGGCGGAGCTGTTGATCCGGACGGTGGAGAAGAAGGTGGTGGGGGTGGAGCGGAGGTTGGTGGCGGCGAGGTTGTTGGAGCGGGGGTCGACGAGGGGGGCATAGGGGGTGGGAGCGGGCCTGTACCGGCCTGCTCCCGGAGTGGCTGCTGCGCTGGAGCTGGGTCTGCCGCCCGGAGGGCTGGGTCCGCTGCCCGGCGCTGGAGCGTTCGGCTCTGCCCCGCCGGGCCAAAGGGTCCCCAGCCCCGCCCCTTCACCTAAACCCTGCGGGGCAGTTGGGCGGTTGGGCGGTTCGCGTGCGGGTGCGTCGTGGCTGGGCGCGCAGTTCCCCGGGCCCCTGAGAGGGGCGCGGATGAGTGAGCCCGCAGAAGGAGCCGGTGGGTGGGGGCCGATTGCGCCGGGCCCATGCCGCGCAGCGGTACCCGTGCGATAGGTTTTGCGTCTCCTTTAACACGCGATCACGGGTACTCGCCCGTACGCCACTCACCACGGGGACTGAGACTTCTCAATGGAAGACATCGTCAACGGAATCGGCCGTGCCGCCGCCTACGGCGCCCTCGGCGTCGTCCTGCTGACCCTGGGCATTTTCCTGGTGGACGCGCTGACTCCGGGCAAGCTCGGACGGCAGATCTGGGAGGAGCGCAACCGCAACTGCGCCCTGCTGCTCAGCTCCGCTCTGCTGGGCATCGGCGGCATCGTCTTCACGTCGATCTGGACGACGTACAACGACTTCGGCAAGGGTCTGGTGTCGACGGCCGCGTTCGGTCTGCTCGGCCTGGTGATGATGGCGGTCGCGTTCTGGGTGGTGGACGTCGTGACGCCCGGCAAGCTGGGCAAGACGCTGGTGGAGCAGGAGCCGCACCCGGCGGTGTGGGTGACGGCCTCCTGCAACATCGCGGTGGCGGCGATCATTTCGGCGTCGATCGCCTGAGGCCCCGCTTCGGTCAGCGCCCGAGGTCGCCCTTCGGCTCCGGTGCGTCCCTCGCGGCGGGGGCCCGGGTGCGCAGTCCCGCGGCGGTGCCCGCGAGGGCGGCGAGCGCCGTGACGGTGAAGCCGAGGCCGAGCGAGCCGTTCCGGGACCAGCCCCGGGTGGCGCCGAAGGCGCTCACCGCCGTACCGAGGCCGGTCATTACGGCGGGCATGCCGCGGCGTACGGTCAGCGTCCCGGGCGGCAGCAGTTCGCGCAGTACGGGTACGGCGAGGGCCGCGCTCAGCAGGACGAGCGGCACGGTGAGCGCCGGGTGCTGTTCCTCCAGACCCGCCAGGACCGCGCCCGCGCCGACCACCAGCACCAGGGTGAGCGGGATGAGGCTGCCGTCCGGCGACGGCGTCCCCTCCGGCGGGCCCAGCCCGCGCAGTGCGGGCAGGGTGAGGAGGACGCCGACCGGCACCGGCGGGACGAGCGACAGGAAGACGATCCGCCAGTGCGTGGCTTCGGCGGTCGCGGCAGCGACGGCCGGTCCCAGGAGTGCGGGCAGGGTCCAGGCGGAGGCCACCAGGGCGAGCATCCGGGCCCGCCGGCCCACCGGCCGCGGCTCAGTCCGTGAGGCGTTCCAGGATGCGGTCCATGCCGCTGTTCCAGTTCTCCTTGAGCGCGCGGACCGCGCTCGGTACGTCGCCGCCGACCAGGTGTTCGGCGATCCGCTCGTGCTCCTCGGCGGAGCGTTCCAGTACGTCCTGGTCGCCGAGCGCCACCTGTTCGTAGCGGTGCATGGTCAGCTTGAGCGAAGCGATCAGGTCCAGCAGGCGGGCGTTGGGGCAGCCGGAGAGCAGCAGGGCGTGCCAGGCGTCGTCGTACTGCTCTATGACGTCGTGCCGGGCCTGCGGTGCGGAGAAGGCGTGCGCCTCTTCGAGCAACTTCGGTGCGAGGGCGGCCAGTTGGGCCGGATCGGTCGACTCCAGGGCGAGGGATTCCAGGGTCGCGACGATGGTGGTGAGGTCGCGGAACTCCTGGGCGCTCATGGGGGCGAAGCGGAAGCCCTTGCCGCGTTCGCTGGTGATGACGCCTTCGCGTTCCAGGGAGATCAGGGCTTCGCGGAGCGGGGTGCGGCTGACGCCGAGTTCGGTGGCGAGGCGGCCCTCGTTGATGGGCTCGTCGGTCGGGATCGTGCCGCGGCCGAGCCGCTTGATCAGCTCCTCCTTGACCTGCTCGCGCAGCGGGCGGTTCTCGATAGGCATGTCGGCGGCCCTTCCCCTCGTCCGGCTCAGATTATCGGCCACCCGGGGCGTGCGGCTCCCCGGGTGGCCCGTGGCTGTGCATGCGTTATGCGGTGCCGCCGCCGTCGACGGGGATGATCGCGCCGCTGAGGAACGAGGAGGCGTCGGAGGCCAGGAAGGCGACGGTCTGCGCGATGTCGCGGGGCTGCCCGATGCGGCCGAGCGGCCGGTCGGCGGCCTCCTCGTAGAACGCCTCGGCACGCTCGCCGAGTTGGCGGGCCTCCTCGGCGAGCATGCCGGTGGCGGTGTCGCCGGGGCAGACGCAGTTGACGCGAATGAGGTCGGGTCCGTGGTCGATGGCCATGGCGCGCGTCATGTTGACGACGGCACCCTTGGACGCGCAGTACGAGACCGCGCGGGCGCCGCCCGAAATCCCCCATCCGGAGCCGGTGTTGATGATGGAACCGCCGCCCTGGGCGGCCATCCCCGGTATCACGAGCCGCGACATCAGCATGATCGAGCGGATGTTGACGGCCATCACGAGGTCCCAGTCGTCCTCGGTGATCTCGCAGACGGTGGAGCGGCGGATGATTCCGGCGTTGTTGAACAGGACGTCGAGGCCGCCGAATTCGGTCTGGGCCGTACGGACGGCCTCCTCGCAGTCGGTGCGCTGCGAGACGTCGCACCGTACGAAGATCCCCCCGGCCTCCTTGGCGGTGGCCTCGCCCGCTGCGGCGTCGATGTCGGCGACGACGACGCGGGCGCCGAGTTCGGCGAGGAGGAGGGCGGAGGCGCGGCCGATGCCGGAGGCGCCGGCGGTGACGAGGGCACGCTTGCCGGTGAGGTCGATCATGCGGGGCTCCTTAGTGGCTGAGTCGGTAGAGAGCGGTGCGTCCTCGGCCGGTGAGGACTTTGACGTAACCGGAGAGTTCGGCGTCGAGGTCGTCGTCGCCGGTGTCGATGAGGAGGGGACGGCTGTGCAGGGCGGCGAGCTTGGCCTCGGTGGCGAGGACGAGGAGCTTGCCGGGGGCCAGGGTGCGGAGGATCTCCGGGGAGATCTGCTGGTTGCCTCGGCCGAGCAGGAAGCCTTGGCCACCGATGGGCGAGAGGGCGAGGAGGAGGGGGTGGTGGGTGGCCAGGGCAAGAAGTTGGTCGGAGGTGAGGTGGCTCGACAGGAGCCGATACGACGATGGCTGCCCGAAGGGCACGCCCTCAGGGGCGCGGGGAACTGCGCGACCAGCCACAACGCACCCGCACAGAGCCGTCTCATGCCCCTGCGGGTTTAGGTGAAGGGGCGGGGCTGGGGCGAGATCGGGGGCCCGGGGGCGGAGCCCCCGGCAGGAACAGCAACCGTCCGCGCACCCGCACCCGCAGTCCGCACGGACCAGCGCCGTGACCCCCGTCAGCGGAATCTCCGCACCCAGCGCCGCCGCCACCGCCTGAGTGGTGGTCCCCGGCCCCAGGACCAGGACGTCCTCCGGCGCCGCGCGGGAGGCCAGTTCCGCGGCGATACCCCCCACCGCCTCCGGCGCCGCCCCCGTACTGCCCGCCTTCCGCTGCTGCACCCGCACCGGAACGTACGGAACCGACAGCCACCCGTACAGCCGCGAGCTCAGCCGCCCCTCCCGGAGCGCCGCCTCGTCGCGGTCCATGACCTCCGCCGGGCGGACCTCGGGGCGGCCCGGGTCCAGGACCCACCCCGCCGCGATCTCCCCCGCGGCCCGGGGGTTCACCGCGAAGACCGCCGAGTGCATCTTGACCCCCGTGGGAATCCCCAGGACCGGAGTCCCGGCATCCGCGTCCAGGACGTCCCGAGCCGTCCCGTCGCCCCCCGCGAAGAGCAGCAGATCGACGGCGGCCCCGAGGGCCCGCACGGCCTCGACGGTGTCGCGCGGCCCGGTGTCGCCGGGACGGGGCCGGTACACCACCCGCGCGGACAGACCCGCCGCGGACGCGGACTCCTCCCCCATCGCACCGGCAGCGGTGAACAGCTCGAAGTCCCGTGTACGGCAGGCGAGTTCCGCAAGGGCGGCCGCGGAGCGCGACCCCGCGCACGGCACCGCCCCCAGCTCCACCGCCCGCCGCTGGACGTCCGTACCGTCGCTGCCGCCGAGCCCCACCCGGCCGCCGAGTCCGGCGACCGGGTTGACGACGAGACCGATCCTCATCACGTACCCAGTACCTTGCGGCGGTAGGTCCGCCAGCTCGGGGACCAGACGGCCGGGTCGTCCAGGGCCTCCGGGCGGACCCGGTGGATGGTGGACCGGTGCGGGGCGGTGCGTACCGTCTCCGGGTCCTCGTACGCCTCCCGCGCCACCTCCGCGAGGATCGCCGCGTACTCGTCCAGGTCGGCGCGCGAGTACGACTCGGTGGGCTCCAGGGTCATCGGCTCGGGGACGAGGTACGGGTGGTGGCTCGTCCAGTAGTGGGTGCCGAAGTCCGCCGCCCGCACCCCGATCTGCTCGCTGTGGATACCGGTGTCGGCACCCAACTGCTCCCAGCTGTAACGGACTTGCTCGACCCGGGGCCGTCCGGCCGCGTACGGGACGGACACCCCCCGGATCTGCTTCACCTTGTGGAGGAGGTAGTTGTTGTTCAGGACGGCCGTCTCGGCGACCTCGCGCAGGCCCTCCGCGCCCAGCGACATGATCCAGGCGTAGGCGCGCACGAGGTTCGGGACGACTCCGTGGTGCGGGCGGATCTTGCCGACCGAGTGCGGGCGGTCGTCGTCCAGCCAGTACCGGCCGCTCTCCGCGTCGTACTCGACGGTCGGGCGCGGGAGGTACGGGGCCAGGGCCTCGGTCACTCCGCAGGCGCCGGCCGCCGGGCCGCCGCAGGCGTGCGGGGTGGAGAAGGTCTTGTGCAGGTTGAAGTGGCACAGGTCGAAGCCCGCCTCGCGGGCCCGGGTGATGCCGAGGATGCCGTTGGCGTTGGCCTGGTCGTAGGCGGCGAGGCCGCCCGCCGCGTGGACGATCTCGACGAATTCGGCGATGCGGGGGTTGTAGATGCCGGTGTCCTCGGGATTGGTGATGAGGAGTGCGGCGGTGCGCGGGCCGACGGCAGCGCGGAGGGCCTCGATGTCGGGGTAGCCGTCCGCGTCCGGGTGGAGGGTGATGACCTTGAAACCGGCGGTCTTCGCGCAGGCGGCGTTGGAGGGGTGGGAGAAGATCGTGGTGATGATCTCGTCGCGGGTCTCCGCCTCGCCCCGGTCGGCGAAGTAGCCGCGGATCATGGCGACGTTGGCGTAGATGGCGGCGGAACCGGCACCCGGCTGGAGGGAGACCCGGTCCATGCCGGAGACCTCCTTGAGGAGGCCCTCCAGGCGGTGCAGGATCTCCAGGGCGCCCTGGACCGTGGACTCGTCCTGGAGCGGGTGCAGTCCCGCGATGCGCTCGTCGGTGACGAAGCGGTCGTTGACCTTGGGGCTGTACTTCATGGTGCAGGTGCCCTGGCCGACGTCGACGTTGAGGTCGGCGCCCAGGGTCTCCTGGGAGAGCCGCAGGTAGTGGCGCAGGACCTGCTGCTGGCCGATTTCGGGCAGGGCGGGGGGAGTCTGCCTGCACAGTCCGGCCGGGAGCCCGACCGTACCGCCGAGGGCTTCGGTGATCTCCGGATCGACCTCGGGGACCAGGACGCCCCGCTCCCCCGGCGAGCCGAGTTCGAAGATGAGCTTCTCGTCCCAGGAGGCCTGGTGGAAGCGGCGCAGTGCGGGCTTGTCGGCGATCCGGGCGTCCTCGGGGGCGACGGGTCCGGCGGCGGGGTGGGCGCTCACTTGACGATCTCCTCCAGGGCGGCGGCCAGCTCGTCGATGTCGGCCTTGGTGTGGACTTCGGTGACGCAGTACAGGGCCTGGTCGGCGGCGGTCTCGATGCCGCCGAAGATGCCGCGTTCGCGCAGGTCGGCGTGGATGTCGGCGGTGCTGCGGCCGCCGGTGAAGCGGACCGGGAAGTCGGCGAAGTGGACGGCTTCGGCGTACGGGATCTCGACGCCGGGGATCGCGGCCAGGCGCTGCTTGGCGTACGCGGTGTGGGCGAGGATCGTCTCGCCGATCTCCCGCATGCCGTGCGGGCCCATGAGGGAGAGGTAGACGCCCGCGCCGATGCCGTGCAGGGCGGCGGCGGTGCCGACCCATTCCTTGCCCTCCTCGCGCTGGGCGAAGGAGGTCCGGTCGTAGGCGACGTCGCCGAAGCCGTACTCGCCCTCGACGTCGGTGGGGACCAGGCCGAAGAGGCGGGTCGGGTACTCGGAGACGAGGCGCAGGTCGTCGTTGGCGCCGATGAACCCGGCGTTGCCGCCGCCGTAGCTCATGCGGATGCCGAGCGGCTGGATGTCGCCGCAGGTGAGGTCGGCTCCGTACGAGGACGGCGGGGCCAGCACGCCGAGGCTGATGGGGTTGCAACCGACGACGTACAACGCACCCTGGTCGTGGGCAAGTTCACCCAGCTCAGGAAGGGCGGGGTCGACGAGTCCGAGTCGGCTCGGGGCCTCGGCGTAGACGGCCGCCACGTCGCCCTCGGCGAGGGCGGACCGTACGGCGTCCACGTCCGCTCCCCCGGTGGCCGGGTCGGTGGGGACCAGGACCACGTCGTGGTCCGGGCGGACGTAGTCGCGGATCTTGGAGAGCTTGTCGGGGTCGACGTCGCCGCAGATCAGCAGTCTGCGCAGGCCCGTGACACGGCCGGCCATGCGCAGCGCCGTACCGGCGGCCTGGAAGCCGTCGTAGACGGGGACGTTGACGACGTCGACGTCGAGGAGTTCGGCCATCAGGGACTGGTACTCCCACATGGCCTGGAAGCGCCCGTGGTCCTCGTACGGTTCGCCCGCGTAGGCGGTGAGGAATTCGCTGCGGCCCATCACCTCGTCGACGACGGCGGGCACGTGGTGCTGGTAGCAGCCGCCGCCCAGGAAGCTCAGGGTGCGGGTGGCGGGAGTGTTGCGGGTGAGCAACTGCTCCATGTGGCGTACGAGTTGGGCCTCGGACCGCAGGGGTGCGGGGAGGTCGAGGGAGCGGCGGAGCCGGATCTCCTCGGGGATGTCGGCGTAGAAGTCCTCGACGCCCGCCGCGCCGACGGCGTCCAGCATCGCCTGCCGGACCGCCGGGACCGCGTTCGGTATGTAGGGGTGCGCCGGGGCCTGGGCGTGCAGGTGGTCCGGGGAGTTTTCGGGTGGGGTCATGCCGCGCCTCCGCTGGCGAAGAGCTCCCGGAGCCGGGCGGATGGACCCGACTCCGACGATTTAAGGGGCAGTTGACGTACGACCTCTTGACGCAGCAAGGCGTCATTCAGTGTTCTGTATACAGCATTAGGCATTCCGACGGCAGGAGACAAGGGTGTCAACTCGACCGGGACGACGTGCAGTTCTGGCCACCGGGCTCGCGGCGGGGGTCACGGCCGCGCTCTCCGGCTGCGCCACCGGGGGCACGGGCAGCAAGGGCGGTCCTGCCCCGGAGGTGAAGAAGGCCGACGACAAGCAGCTCAAGGGCACGATCACCGTGTGGTCCTGGGACGTCGCGGCCAAGGCGATGCAGCGGCTGGCGAAGGACTTCCAGTCCAAGCACCCCGGAACCACCGTCACGGTCCGCGACATCGGCTACGACAGCGCCTACGACAAGATCACCGTGGGCCTGAAGAGCGGCTCGGGACTGCCGGACGTGCTGACCGTCGAGGGCCCGCGCATGGTGACGTACATGGGGAACTTCCCCCAGGGCTTCTACGACCTGAGCAAGCTGGCCGGGCCGCTGGAGAAGGACTTCGACAAGGCGTCCTGGAAGACGGTGGTGAACCCGCAGGGCAAGACCGTCGCCCTGCCGTGGGACATCGGCCCGTGCGGGATGTTCTACCGGCGCGACTACTTCCGGGCGGCCGGGATCAAGGCCGAGTCGATCCTGACCTGGGACGACTATGTGAAGGCCGGGGAGCAGCTCAAGAAGCGCACGGGCCGCAAGATGCTGATCCTGGACTCGGTCGAGGACTCCACCTTCGCGATGCTGCTCCAGCAGCAGGGCCAGCACTTCTACGCCGACGGCAAGGTCGCCGTCGACAGCCCGGAGGGCGTGAAGGCGGCGACGCTGCTCAAGACGCTCGCCGACAAGGGCCTCGTGGACTACCAGAAGGGCTGGGACGGCCTGGTCACCGGCACGAAGGAGGGCAAGGCGGCCACCGAGTCGACGGCGGCCTGGTGGATGGGCACGCTGACCGCCGAAATGCCCGAGCTGAAGGGGAAGTTCGGCGTGATGCCGATGCCCGCCTTCACCTCCGGAGGGGTGCGCACCTCGAACCGGGGCGGTTCCGTCCTCGCCGTGCCCGGCCAGAGCAAGAGCCCCGAACTCGCCTGGGCCTTCGTCGAGTTCCTTCTGGCGAGCGTGCCGAACCAGGTGTCGATGCTGAAGCAGGAGGGCCTCTTCCCGGCCTATCTACCGGCGTTGGCCGACCCGTACATGAGCAGTCCGCAGGAGTTCTTCGGCGGGCAGGCCGCCCTCAAGGTGTTCGCCGATCTCGCGCCGTCGACGCCGCCGGTGGAGTACACGAAGGACGGCGCGAAGGCCACCGAGATCATGTACACGGCGATCTCCGGCATCCTGACCCGGGGCAAGGACCCCAAGGAGGCGCTGGGCTCCGCCGCCGCGCAGATCGCCTCGGCCACCGGCCGGCAGCGGATCGCGGGCTGAGCGCACCATGGCCGCACCCACGAGTACGCTCCCGCCCGCCCCGGTCGTCGCCCCGCCGCCCCCGCCCGTGAAGCGGCGGCAGCGGTTCCGGGTGATCCCCTGGGTGTTCGCGGGGCCCGCCGCCGTGCTGTTCGTCGTCTTCTTCGCGTACCCGCTGGGCGCGAGCCTCTTCCAGAGCTTCACCGCCGAGCGCGACGGGGCGTCGGTGTGGGTGGGCTTCGACCAGTACCGGCGGATGGCGTCGGACCCGGCGTTCCTGGAGTCCCTGTTCAACGTGGGGCTGATCCTCGTCATACAGGTGCCTCTGATGGTGGGGCTCGCGCTGCTGCTTGCGGGGCTGCTCAACCAGTCGTGGCTGCGGTTCCGGGGCACCTGGCGGGCGATCTACTTCCTGCCCGCCGTAACCACGCTGGTCGCGTACGCGGTCGTCTTCCAGGTGCTGCTGAAGACGGACGGCGGGCTGGTGAACCAGTTCCTGTCGCTGTTCGGCGCAGGCCCCGTCGACTGGCTCAACGACCCGACGTGGGCCCGCATCTCCCTGATCGCCTCGCTGACCTGGCGATGGGCCGGGTACAACGCGGTGATCCTGCTGGCCGGGCTCCAGGCCATCGGCAAGGAACAGTACGAGGCGGCCGCCCTGGACGGGGCGGGCACCTTCGCGACGTACCGCAGGATCATCGTCCCGCAGCTGCGTCCGGTGATCCTGTTCTGCGCGGTGACCTCCACCATCGGCACCCTCCAACTCTTCGACGAGAACTACGTGTTGACCCGGGGCGGCCCCGACAACGCGACCCTCTCCCCCGTGGTCTACCTCTACAAGACCGGCTTCGAGCAGCTCGACTTCGGTTACGCGGCGGCCATCGCGTGGGTGGTCGTGGCGCTGATCGCGGTGCTGTCCCTCGCCCAGTTCTTCCTGTTCGGACGGGAGAAGCGCCGATGAGCACGGCTCAAGCGGATGTACGTAACGAACCTGCCGTACGGAAGAATCCTGCGCGGCGGCTCGCGGGGCTGGCCGTCGGGCTGGTCCTGGTCCTCGGCGCGGTGATCAGTCTGGTGCCGTTCGTGTGGATGGCGATCGCGTCCACGCATTCCACCCGGGACCTGTTCACCTCCCCTCCCCCGTTCCTGCCCGGCGGTCAACTCCTGGACAATCTGTCCCGGTTGGAGGAGACGATCGGGTTCAGCCGGGTCATGCTCAACAGCATCGGCATCGCCCTGGTGCACACGGCGCTGAGCGCGCTGATCTCGGCGATGTGCGGGTACGGGCTCGCGAAGTTCCGGTTCCGGGGGCGCGGACTGCTGCTCGGGGTGATCCTGGCGACGATGATGATCCCCTTCCAGGTGCTGCTCGTACCGCTGTTCCAGATGATGGCGAGCCTGGGCTGGGTGAATTCGTACCAGGCGGTGATCCTGCCGTTCCTCGCGAGTTCCTTCGGAATTCTGCTGATGCGGCAAGGCTTCCTGGACTTCCCCGACGAGCTGCTGGAGTCGGCGCGGATCGACGGCTCCAGTGAGCTGCGCACCTTCTACACGGTCGTACTGCCGTGTGTGCGACCGCAGTTGGGCGCACTCGTCATCTTCACCTTCATGAGCGCGTGGAACAGCTTCATCTGGCCGCTGCTCATGCTGAACTCGGAGGACACCTACACCGTGCCCGTGGCACTCAACACCCTGACCGGGCTCTCCCGCGTCGACCATTCCGGGCTGATGCTCGGCTCACTGCTCGCGACGCTGCCGCTGATGCTGCTCTTCCTGTGCTTCCAGCGGCAGTTCGTCTCCGGCCTGCTCGGCGGGGCGGTGAAGCAGTGAGCCACCACTTTCCCGCAGGCATCCAGTACGGCGGCGACTACAACCCCGAGCAGTGGCCGGAGGAGACCTGGGCCGAGGACGTCAAGCTGATGCAGGAGGCCGGCGTCACCATGGTGACGATCGGCGTCTTCTCCTGGGCGAAGATCCAACCCGACTATCTCTGCTGGGAGTTCGACTGGCTCGACCGGCTGATGGACCTGTTCGCCGCGCACGGCATCGCCGTGGACCTGGCGACGGGAACGGCGTCCCCGCCGGCCTGGCTGGTGCGCCTGGACGAGGACGTGCTGCCGGTCACGGCCGACGGCGTACGGCTCGAATTCGGCTCCCGCCAGCACTACTGCCCGTCCTCCTCCGAGTACTGCAAGGCGGCGGGGAAGCTGGTCCGCAAGCTGGCCAAGCGGTACGCGCAGCACCCGGCGCTCGCCCTGTGGCACATCCACAACGAGTACGGCGACCACGTCACCGAGTGCTTCTGCCCGGCCTCCGCCGCGCGCTTCCGTGAGTGGCTCAAGCGCCGCTACACCACCGTCGAGGCGCTCAACCACGCCTGGGGAACGGCCTTCTGGTCCCAGCACTACGGGTCCTTCAAACAGATCGAACCGCCCCGCACCGCCCCGGGGCCGGTGAACCCCACCCAGCTCCTGGACTGGCGCAGGTTCTGCTCGTACGCCCTGCTGCGCCTGCACCGCATGGAGCGGGAGATCCTCCGCGAGCACTCCCCCGGCGTCCCGGTCACCACCAACTTCATGTCGATGTTCAAGGCGCTGGACTACTGGGAGTGGGCCCGGCACGAGGAGATCGTCTCGGACGACGCCTACCCCGACCCGGCCGATCCGGCCTCGTACGTCGGCGCTGCCCTGAACTACGACCTGATGCGCTCCCTCAAGGGCGGCAAGCCCTGGCTGCTGCTCGAACAGGCCCCCTCGGCGGTGAGCTGGCGGCCCGTCAATGTCCCCAAACCTCCTGGCCTGCAACGCCTTTGGTCGCTCCAGGCGCTCTCCCGGGGTGCGGACGGGATCATGTACTTCCAGTGGCGGCAGTCGCGGGCGGGTGCGGAGAAGTTCCACAGCGCGCTCCTGCCCCACCGGGGCACCGCCTCGCGCGGCTGGCAGGAGACGGTGCGCTTCGGCGCGGAGCTGAAGCGGCTCGCCGAGGTGGCGGGCTCCCGGATCACCGCGCAGGCCGCGATCGTCCTGGACTGGGACTCGTGGTGGGCGCTGGAGGGCACCGACCACCCCTCGGAGCGGATGCGCTGGCGGGAGCTGCTGCGCCCCTGGTACGAGGCGCTGCACGCGCGCGGGGTGGCCGTGGACTTCGTACCGCCGCACGCGGACCTGACCCCGTACCGGCTGGTCCTGGCCCCGAACCTGTATCTGCTGCGGGCCGAGCACGCCGGGCGGATCGCGGCGTACGTGCACGGGGGCGGGCATCTGGTGTGCGGGCCGTTCAGCGGGGTCGTGGACGAGCACGACCATCTGCACACCGGGGGTGCTCCGGGGCCGCTGCGGCAGGTGCTCGGGGTGGTCGTCGACGAGTTCTGGCCGATCCCGGACGGGGAGACGGTGCGGGTCGGTGCGGGTGCGGACGCTCCGGAAGCGAGCGTCTGGAGCGAGTGGCTGGTCGCCGAAGGGGCCGAGACCCTGCTGTCGTACGCTTCCGGATCGCTCGCCGGACAGCCCGCCGTCACCCGGAACGTCTGGGGCCGGGGCAGCGCCCGCTACCTGAGCTGCCATCTCGACGCCGACGCCCTCGGCCCCGTGCTCGACGGGGCGCTCACCGAGGCGGAGGTGCTGCCGGTGCTCGACGGCGCGCCGCCCGCAGGGGTCGAGGCCGTGCGGCGCGGCCCGTACCTCTTCCTCCTCAACCACACCGACCGCGAGGCCGACACGCCGGCTCTGCCCGGCACCGACCTGCTGAGCGGCGAGCAGGTGCACGACCGTCTCCGGCTCGGGCCTCTCGGCGCGGCCGTCATCCGTACCGCCCCCTCTGAAAGGTGACCATGAACCCACGCACGCGCGCCCTCGCCGTCGCCCTCGTCTCCGGCACTCTCCTCGCCGGAGCCTTCGCGACCCCCGCCTCCTCGGCCCAGCCCGGAAGGGCCGACAAGACCAGACCGGCCGACTACAGCGACATCCTGGACCGGTCGGGCTCCCCCGCCGCCGCCCACCCCGACGAGGCCGACGGCCGCAACAACTCCGTGAACGTCTTCGCCGACCGGGGCGCCTGGCACGCGTACGCCCTCCCCAAGACGGGCGACACCGCCGCGTACGGCGGCTTCACCGGACCCCTGTACATCGCGCAGGAGTACCCCTGGTGGCTGAGCAAGGCCTTCAGCCGCATCCAACTCACCGAGTCCGGAAAGCAGTTGGACCTCACCGCCGGAGGCGCACCGCGCTTCACCTCGCAGCCGGGCCGGCTCCTCCAGTCGTACGACCTCGGGGGCGGCCTGCGTCTGGACCTGGAGCTGCGCTTCTCCTCCCGGCGGACCGCGCTGGTGCGGGCCGAGGTCCGCAACACCGGGCGGCAGACCCGCACGCTGGGCGCGGGCTGGACGGGGTCGCTGCTGCGCCCCGAGGCCGCGCCGATGAAGGACGCCCCGCAGCTCAAGGCCACCGGGCGAGGCGTCGGCGTCGACTTCGCGAAGGTGCGCAAGACCTGGGACTACCTGACCGACGGCACCGAGCGCTTCGAGATCACCCACCGGGAGCCGGTCCGCACCACCGTCGACGGGGACACCTACACGACCGAGGCCGTCGCGCCCGTCACCTTGAAGCCCGGCCGGAGTCACTCCTTCGACTGGACCGAGTCGTACACCTTCACCGAGGCCGAGCGGGTCCGGGAGGCACCTGCGGTGCGGTCCGCGCTCGCCCGGCCCGAAGCGGCGGCGGCCGCCACGGACGCACGCTGGCGTCGTTATGTCGACTCGGTGACGCGCGGGGTGCCGCGGGAGGACCGGCGTGTCGCGGTGAAGTCCCTGGAGACGCTGGTGACGAACTGGCGCGGCGCGGCGGGGAGGCTGGAGCACGACGGGATCACGCCGTCGATCTCGTACAAGTGGTTCACCGGCGGTCTGTGGTCGTGGGACACCTGGAAGCAGGCGGTGGGCACGGCCCGCTTCGAGCCGTCGCTGGCGCAGAGCCAGATCCGGTCGATGTTCGACCACCAGATACGCGCCGACAGCACGACGCGCCCGCAGGACGCGGGCATGATCCCGGACTGCGTGTTCTACAACGACCCGGCGCGCGACGGCGGCAACTGGAACGAGCGCAACTCCAAGCCCCCGCTGGCCGCCTGGTCGGTGTGGGAGGTGTACGCGAAGTCCGGCGACCGGGGCTTCCTGCGCGAGATGTACCCGAAGCTGACGGCGTACCAGGACTGGTGGTACCGCACCCGCGACCACGACCGCAACGGTCTGGCCGAGTACGGGGCGACGGTGGACCCGGCCAACGACTCGCCGGAGGACCAGCTGGAGGCGGCGGCCTGGGAGAGTGGCATGGACAACGCGCCGCGCTTCGACGCCTCTCTCGGCTCGGCGATCGTCGAGAACAAGACGCCCGACGGGCAGGTGGTCGGCTACTCCGTCAACCAGGAGTCGGTGGACCTCAACGCCTATCTCGCCGCCGACCAGGGGTACTTGGCGAAGATCGCGCGGGAGCTGGGGAAGTCCGGCGAGGCGCGGGCCTGGGAGAAGAAGTCACGGGCCACGCACACGGCCGTACGGGAGCGGATGTACGACCCGGCGACGGGCTGGTTCCACGACAAGGCCCTGGGCAGTGCGCAGTTGCTGACCGCACGCGGTCGGGGCATCGAGGGCGCGGTGCCGCTGTGGACGGGCACGGCGTCCAAGGAGCAGGCGAAGGCGGTGCGGACGAAGCTGAACGATCCGGCGGAGTTCGCGACGAAGGTGCCGTTCCCGACGGTGGCGAAGAGTTCGCCGTACTTCCAGCCGACGAAGTACTGGCGCGGTCCGGTCTGGCTGGACCAGGCGTACTTCGCGCTGGGCGGCCTGCGGAAGTACGGGTACGACCGGGAAGCGGACGCGTTGACCGGGCAACTCCTCGCACAGGCGGGCGGATTGAGGGGCAACGGGCCCATCATGGAGAACTACGACCCGACGACCGGAACCCCGCTGAACTCCACCAACTTCAGCTGGTCCGCGGCCCTTCTGCTGCCGATGTTGACGCGCGACTAGCGCTCCACCGTCCGACGCACGGCCCGTTCGCCCCTGTGGGGCGGGCGGGCCGTTCCGCGTTATCAAGCCCCACCGGTCACCGTCCTGCACTTCCGGCACATTCCTTCCATCCGGTGACTGGCCGCACACAACCGAGCGCCGAACGTACAAAGTCGGTGAGTCTATGCCTGGGACGACGATCGGTGCAGGGGCTTGGCACAACCGGCCGACGCCCTCACGCGAGCGGGCTAAGCTCGCTGCGCAACAAGCCGAGTTGATGTGTATTCATCCACTTGTTCCCCTAGGTCGCACTTGTTTGAAAACGTCCCCCAATCACCGCCAGAGGCTCTCCATGGTTCGGGTTGAATCCCCCCCACGTCAGGCAGCACATCAGGCACGACAGGCGACACATCAGGCGCACGCGGCACGACAGCAGGAATCCCCCTTCGTCCGGCCGATCGCCCTGGCCGTCGTCCTGACGGTCGCGGCCACCGCGGGCGCGGCGGTCTTCGTCGGCGAGTCGGCCCGGATACCCGTCGTCTGGGCCGGAGCCGTGGCGACGGTGGTGATCGCCGCTCTCACGGGTGAAATCGTGCGGCGCGGCCGGGCGTTGCGCCAGGCGCAGGCCGACCACGCGGCGCGTATCGCCCAGTTGGAGCGTCGGCTGGCCGACCACGACGACGAGACGGTACGGCTGGCCAAGGAGCTGATGCCGGCCGCGATCCGGCGGCTGCGCTCGGGCGAGTCGCCCGCGGAGGTCATCCGGGACGTCGTCGACGCCGACGAGCGGTACCGCGATCTGCCGTACGCACAGCGCGAGTTGCTCCGTACGGTCCTCGACATCATCGACCTGGAGGAGGCCCGGCGAGAGTCCGCGCAGCGCGCGTTCGTCAACATCGCCCGCCGGGTGCAGGCCATCGTCCACCAGCAGGCGAGCGAGCTGCGGCAGATGGAGGAGGACCACGGGCGCAACCCGGAGGTCTTCGACGACCTGCTGCGCATCGACCACGGCACCGCGCTGATCGGCCGTCTCGCCGACTCCATCTCGGTGCTCGGCGGCGCCCGTCCGTCGCGTCAATGGCCGCGGCCCGTACCGCTGTTCAGCGTGCTGCGCGGCGCCATGTCGCGGATCCTGGAGTACCGGCGCGTCGACCTGCACTCGATCGCCAAGGTCGCCATCATCGGCACCGCCGTCGAGCCGCTCATCCACGCCTGCGCGGAACTGCTCGACAACGCCACCCGCTACTCGCCGCCGCAGACCCGGGTGCACGTCACCGCGGTCGAGGTGCAGACCGGTATCGCCATCGAGATCGAGGACGGCGGCGTCAGTCTCAGCGAGGAGGCCCGCGCCCGGGCGGAGAACATGCTCGCCCAGGCCCAGGCCGGCATCGACCTGAACGCGCTCGGCGACACCCCCCGCCTCGGCATGGCCGTGGTCGGCCGGCTGTCGCAGATGTACAACCTCCAGGTGTCGCTGCGGCAGTCCGCGTACGGCGGCGTCCGTGCGGTCCTGATCGTTCCGCGCGACATCGTCACCACCGGTCCCGCCCCCGGCATCGCCCACGGCATCGGCGCCTCCGCCGTGCCGCGCGGCGGCAAGAGCGAAGGCATGACGCCCGAAGAGGCCCGCGCCCCCCAGCGCAAGCCCCGTCCCGCCGCCCGGCCGAAGCCCCCGACGCCCGCCCCGGCGCCGGTCGCACAGCCCCGGCCGGTACCGATGTCGGCCATGGAGGACGACGTTCCCGTGGTCACCGAATGGACCGAGAACGGGCTGCCGCAGCGCCGCAGCCGGGGACGTGCGCCCCTCGGCTCCCACAACCTTCCGGCGCAGGAGCGTCAGGCCGCGGCCGAGGCGGCAGCGGCGGCCGGTGTTCCGGCCAAGGAGGAACCCGAGCCGGGCATCTGGCTCGAAGCATTCACGAAGGCGGCCAACGGAGTGCCGCTGGACCCGCCGGCCGAGGCGGACGGCCCGCCCACGCAACAGGCCGACGGCACACACGACAACACGTGGGACAAGGGAGATCTGAAGTGATCCAGCAGCGGGCCAACTTGGACTGGATTCTGAAGGACCTGGCCACCGGCGTACCGCAGATCCACCAGATCGTGGTGCTCTCCGCGGACGGACTGCGCATCGCCCGGCACGGCGGCGACCCGGACGTCGCCGACCGCCTCGCCGCCGCCTGCGCGGGGCTGCAGAGCCTGGCGGCCGCCGTCGCCGCCGAGATCCCCGACAGCGACGGCCGGATGCGGATGGTCGTCATCGAGGTCGACGGCGGCTTCTTCTACCTGATGGCGGCGGGCGCGGGGGCCTACCTCGCGGTCCTCGCCGACGAGACGGTGGACGCGGGTCTGGTGGGCGCGCGGATGCGCGACTTGGTCGTACGAATCGGAGCCCACCTGACCAGTCCGCCCCGGCACGACGGGCACCACGGATGAAGACTCCCCGCCGCGAACGCCGAGAGAAGCTGCCTTCTCCCTCTTCGCCCGCCCCGGACCCGGGGTCGGCGAAGGGGGACCCGGAGCGGCTGTACGTCATCACCGGCGGCCCGGACGGCGGGGAGCGAGCCGCGCTCGACCTGGTCACCATGGTCGTCGCCTGTTCCACCCCGTCGCCCACGGTGCAGCCCGAACAGGCCGCGATCCTGCGGCTGTGCCGGGCGCCGCTGTCGGTGGCGGAGATCTCCGCGTACCTGCGCCTGCCCTTCAGCGTGGTCACCTCGCTGCTGACCGACCTCCTCGCTACCGAACTGGTCGAATCGCGCGCCCCGATCGTGCGCGCCGTACTCCCCGACCGGTCCCTTCTCGAAGCGGTGATGCATGGACTTCAAAGGCTCTGACACCATCACGGGCCCCCGTACCGAGGACGTACTGCCCAGCACTGCCACCGCCGCGGTCAAGGTGGTGATCGTCGGCGGTTTCGGCGTCGGAAAGACCACGATGGTCGGCGCGGTCAGCGAGATCCGTCCGCTGACGACCGAGGAGACGATGACGCAGGCCAGCATCGGCGTCGACGACAACTCGCGGATCGAGGGCAAGACGGCGACCACGGTCGCCATGGACTTCGGCCGGATCAGCATCAGCGAGCAGCTGATCCTGTATCTGTTCGGCACGCCCGGCCAGGAGCGCTTCTGGTTCCTGTGGAACGGCCTGTTCGAGGGCGCGCTCGGCGCGGTCGTCCTGGTCGACACCCGGCGGCTCGAAGTCAGCTTCGACGTGATCGGCCGGCTGGAGGAGCGCGGGGTGCCGTTCGTGGTCGCCGTGAACACCTTCCCCGACGCGCCGAGCCACCCCATGGAGGCGCTGCGGCACGCGCTGGACCTGCCCGACGAGGTGCCGATGGTCAACTGCGACGCCCGGCTGCGGGCGTCCAGCCGCGACGTGCTGCTGACCCTCATGAACTACCTGCACGCGCTCGCCCTCCAGCGGTCCTGACCGCGGCGCCCCCGGCCGAGGCGCCTCTCCTCCGGCCCCGGCGCCGCCCTCGAACTTCCCGATCCTCTCCAGGAGTTGCGATGACCTCCCCCTTCGACCCGTCCCCGGTGCCGCCGCCCGAATGCCCGGCGCACGCCATGGGCGCCGCGCCCGAGATCAGCGAGATCGGCCCGGGCGGGCTGCGCCGGATGTACGGCCCGGCGCACGAGAAGGACCCGATGGGTCTGTACGAGAAGCTGCGCGCCGAGCACGGCCCGGTGGCCCCCGTCCTGCTCAACGGGGACGTCCCGGCCTGGCTGGTGCTCGGCCACAGCGAGAACCTGCACATGACGCGCACCCCGTCGCTGTACTCGCGCGACTCGCGGCGCTGGCGGATGCTCCAGGACGGCTCGCTGGACATGACCAATCCGCTCGCGCCGATCTTCGCGTACCAGCCGGTGTGCGTGTTCGCGGACGGCGCGGACCACGAGCGGCAGCGCGGCGCGGTCACCGACTCCATCGCCCGCATCGACCACCGGGGCGTGCGCCGCTTCATCAACCGGTTCAGTAACCGCCTGGTCAACGACTTCTGCGAGAGCGGGCGCGCCGACCTGGTCGGCCAGTTCGCCGAGCATCTGCCGATGATGGTGATGTGCCAGATCATCGGCATGCCCGAGGAGTACGACGAGCACCTGGTGCAGGCCGCCCGCGAGATGCTCAAGGGCTCCGAGAAGGCGATCGCCGCCAACGAGCACGTGATGAGCGCCCTGTACCGGCTGGTGGCGCGCCGCCGGGCGGAGCCCGAGGAGGACTTCGCGACGTGGCTGGTGGAGCACCCCGCGCAGTTCACCGACGACGAGGCCGCCCATCATCTGCGCCTGGTGCTGATCGCCGCGTACGAGACGACGGCGAACCTCATCGCCAATGTGCTGCGCATGGTGCTCACCGACCCGCGCTTCCGTGCCCAGCTCAGCGGCGGGCACATGACGCTGCCCGAGGCGGTGGAGCAGACGCTGTGGGACGAGCCGCCGTTCACCACGATCCTGGGCCGGTGGGCGGCCGGTGACTCGGAGCTGGGCGGGCAGAAGATCAAGGCGGGCGACGCCCTGATCGTCGGCATCGCCCCCGCGAACGTCGACCCGGTGGTCCGCCCCGATCCTTCAGCCTCGATGCAGGGCAACCGTGCCCACCTCGCGTTCAGCGGCGGACCGCACGAGTGCCCGGGCCAGGACATCGGGCGCGCCATCGCCGACACGGGCGTCGACGCCCTGCTGATGCGTCTGCCGGACCTTCAACTCGCCGTGGAAGAGGACGAGTTGAACTGGCGCAGCACCCTGATGTCGCGTCATCTGATGGAGCTGCCGGTGTCGTTCGCGCCCCGGCCGCCGCAGGAGGTCACCGGCCCCACCGCGCCCGAGCAGCGCACCGCTCCGGCCCGCGACTGGCAGATCAACTCGCCGCGCAGGCCCGAGCCCGCCGGTTCGGGCACGGTGGCACAGCCCGGCCCCGTGCCGCAGGCTCCCGATTCCGCGCCGCCCGCGGCGGCGATTCCGGCGCAGCGGCGGGGATCGGCCCCGGTACGGGCCTGGCGCAAGCTGGTCACCTGGTGGCGGGGCTACTAGCCGCAGTCGTACGAGGGCGGGGCCCGGCGGTGCCGGGCCTGCGGCCGTACGGAGTTCGGGCCCGGCGGTGCCGGGCGTGTCGGGGCCGTTCGCGCGTCGCTCAGGCGGCGTGTCGGACGGCCTCTGCGTGTTCGGCGACCTGGTCCCACCACCAGGAGATGGTCGGCAGCGGCAGCGCTTCGGTGCTGTCGTCCGCCGGGCGGTGCTTCCACCAGCCGACCGGTTTGGCGAGCGGGGTGACCTGGTGGGGCACCACCCGGTAGCGGGGGCAGCGGGCCGCCCAGTCCAGGTGGCCGCGGACGAACTGGCCCAAGTCGTGGACGTAGCGCCGCAGTTCGGCGCCGCCGTCCTGGAGGACCTGGTCGCGCAGGCGCAGGAAGAGCACCATGACGCGGTCGCGCATGGCGACGGCGTGCTGGAGGGCTGTGGCGGGAGCGCAGTCGAGTTCGTGGCACAGGACGTCGATCAGGTTGAGGTCGTCGTCGGCGCGCAGGAGTTCCTTGTTGCGGGAGTAGAGGTCGTTGTCCCAGCTGACGAGGGTCCAGGTGATCTCGGTGAGGGCTCGTACCCGGGGGTCGTGGAGGTCCTCGTCGGGGACGGAGTAGCCGGCGACTATCTCCATCATCGCGGTGGAGGGGGCCATGCCGATGGCCCGCATCCACAGGGTGACGTAGTCGTTCAGGGAGGGCTGGCCCGGGCTGCGGCGGCACTCCGCCTCCCAGACCAAACCGGAGGTGTAGACGCGCATGGCGTCGACCCAGCGGCGGATCTGGCGCGGGGTGGCGTACCGCTCCAGTTCGATCCGCAGGTCGCGCAGGACCGCGGCGTGTCGTGACTCGCCGGGGACCGGCTCGCCGGGGGCTTCGATTGCCCGCATGATGAGGCCGACCTCCCGGGCGAGCTGTCCGGGGGTGGGCCGGGCCTCGTCGCAGACGCCGTCGTCGAGCGAGAAGAGGACGGCGTGGAACTTGGCCATCAGGGTGAGCGGGGCGAGGCGGCCGTAGGGCATGGTGAAGGCGGTGAGTCCGCCGAAGTCGCAGCGGGCCAGGCGGGCCCGCTGATTCTCGTCGGTGTCGAGGTTCTGCCGGAACATCCAGTCGACGGTCAGTTCGTTCAGCACTCCTGCCGCCGGGTGGGCGGCGGGCGGCACGGGGCAGTAGAAGGGCACGTGCGGCAGTGGCTGAACAAGCCGGTGATCCGGAGCGACGTTCATGGGAAATCCCCCTGGAGTCCAGGTTTTGACGTGCGGTGCGGTGTTCTGTTCTGTGCTGGTCTGTGCTGCGGCCTATATGCCCATGTCCGATCGTCAATAACGATGCAACTGCCCGCTGTCTGGCGCTGGTTGAGCGTCGGGTGTCCGGAGCTGTCGGTGCGCCGGATTCCGGGCCCGGCGCGCGCTGTGGATGATCTCCGGGGGGCGTGCGTGACCATCGGGACGGATCTTTACGTGTACACCTCTTGCCATCGAGAGGCTTCGGGGTGCCGAATCCGGGATTCCGCAGGGTGGTTGTTCGGGTCGGTACGGAAACGGTCCGCATAGTGCGCAGGTGGTCACAGGCGGCCGTCATGTGGCCGAATACCGCCTTGTTCCTTGCCTGATGTTCGAAAGGTTCGGCCGCTTACCGGTGCGGGTCCACGCCGTTGCACGCTTCCGTTCGCGCCGCGAGCGCCGGGCGCGGCCTGCTCCGGTGCGCGCGGCCGCGTTCGAATCGCTTCGGACGTACGCAGGCCGAACACCGGGACGGCGCGCGGGGCGCACCGCTCGGGGGTGTCAACAAGGCGAACCGTTTATGCGGATGTATCGGCCCCGGGCGTGTCAGCCGATGCCGAACCAGGTCTCGGCGACTGCGTCCCACGTCGGCTCGGGTGGCGTCGGCAGTTCGCGGAAGTACCAGGGCAGGTTGGCGTACACGTGGAGCAGGGTGTACGCGAGGAGTTGGCGCGGGTCGAAGGTGCGGCCGTACTCCTTCTGGAAGCGGGCCATCAGACCGGGCTCGCCCTTGGTGAGGAAGAGGCCGACGCCGACCAGGTCGTAGGCGGCGTCGCCGAGCATGGCGGGCTCGAAGTCGAAGAGGCCGGTGAGCCGCCAGGTGGTGGGGTCGACCACGAAGTGCTGGCGCATCGGCTCGGTGTGCAGCACGACGCGCGGCGGGTCGGCGGGCAGGTCGACGGAGTCGAGGAAGCCGGGGATCGCCTCGGCCCATTCCTCGGGGAGCCCCCGGCTGCGCTGCCGTGCGACGGCCCCGGCCCGTTGGCGCGCGAGGAAGTCGCCCCAGTCGGCGGGGCCGAGGGTGGCGGCGAGGGGTTCGGGGTCGAGGGCGTGCAGGGCGGCGAGCGCTCCGGCCGCCTCGGCGACGAGGTCTCCCCTGGCGTCGGCGGGGATGCGCGGCCAGGCCTTGGCCAGGCCGTCGCCCGCGAGGCGGGACATGAGGACGTATCTCCAGCCGTTCTCGTACGCGCCGGTGGAGTGGAGTGCGGGGGTGGCGACGGGGAGGCGTCCGTGCAGGTGGGCGAGGACGCGGCTCTCGGTGACGGCGTCCTGGGCGTCGACGCCGGGGAAGAGCTTCAGCACGTGGGCGTCGCCGACGGCGTAGACGGGCTGCGAGCCCTCGGTGAAGCGGACCAGCGGCAGTCCGCCGAGGCCAAGGCGGGCGCAGAGGTCCTCCGCTCCCGGGCGTACGCGCGTGTCGTCGGGGACGACGGCGTCCCACTCTTCTTCGTTGTTCACCTCGGGAAGCATGACGCGGACATTAAGCACATGATCAGCACGGCGGCAATCGATTTGGGGGTCGGCTGCGCTAGGCTGCGGGACGTTCGCGCCAGGTTTGCCCCGTTTTGAGGGCCCAGCTCGTACCGCTTCGGCTCGCTTCCTGTCGGTCTGCTTCCTGTCGGTCTGCTCCCTGGAGGTCCTCTTGCTTTCGAGTCGCCCCCTCTTCGGCCCCACCCGCTCCCGGCGTCGTCGGCTCGCGCTCGCGGCGCTGCTGGTGGCCTCGCTCGCGGCCGCCCCGTTCCCGGCGACGGCCGACACGCCGGGCCCGGCCCCGTACACGCTCCGGCACGACGGCACGCTGTCCGAGGCAGCCCTCGACGCGCCCGGCACGAACCTCCTGGTCGTCGGCATCGACCGGCGCTCGGACCTGACCCGCGAGCAGATCAGCAAGCTGCACGTCGGCGGCCAGGAGTGCGACTGCACCGACGTGATGATGCTGGTGCACCTCTCGGACGACGGCCGCCGGATGAGCGTGGTCTCGCTGCCGCGCGACTCGTACGTGCCGTACGCCCCGCACGACCACCCGCAGCACGCGGGGAAGATCAACGGGGCGTACAAGCACGGCGGGCCCGACCTCGCGGTGCGCACGGTCGAGCAGGCGACCGGGCTGCGTGTCGACCACTACCTGGAGACGGACTTCGCCCGGTTCGCCGACGCGGTCGACGCGCTGGGCGGCGCACAGGTCTGCACCGACAAGCCGCTGGAGGACCGCAACTCCGGCCTGCGCCTCCAGCCCGGAACCCACGTGCTCCAGGGCGTGAAGGCACTGCGGTACGCGCGGGCCCGCAAGGTGTCGCCGCCCGGCGACCTCGGCCGGGTGCGCCGCCAGCAGCGGCTGCTGCTCGGCATGCTGACCCGGCTCGCCGAGGCGGGAGCGCTCAGCGACCCGGTGAAGCTGGTCGACACCGCCTCCGCGCTGCTCCCGCATCTGCGCACGGACACGGGGACGGGTGTGGCGACGCTGTTCAGGCTGGGCTGGGGACTGCGTGAACTGAGCGCCGACCAACTGGAGTTCGCGACGGTGCCGATGAAGGCCTTCGACCACCGGGTGCCGCAGTGGGGCTCGACGCTGCTGTGGGACGAGGTCCGGGCGAACCGGATGTTCACCGCCGTACGGGAGGACCGGCCGGTCGGCGAGGAGCTCACCCTGCGCGCCGTGCCGGTGGAGATGGAGCCGAGCACGGTGCCGGTGCGGGTGGACGATCCGGACGTGGCGGAGGCGCTGCGGCGCAGCGGCTTCGACGTGACGAAGGCGGAAGCTCCGGCGGTACGGCCCGAGGGGCCGACCGTGATCACGTACGACCCGTACTGGGAGCGGTACGCCTCGACGCTCGCGGCGGCACTCCCGGGCGCGCAGTTGCGGCCGGTCGAGGGGAACGGGCACGTCTTCCAGGTGCGGGTCGGCGGCGCGGGCCGGTCGGTCGTCGAGGTGGCGTACGACAGGAGCATGGTCGAGGGGGCGCCGGTGACGGGCGATCAGCTCCGCTGCAAGTGATCCTGTGGGTGTTCAACGGTCCTTGCCCGCAGGAAAGTCGGGGCGTAGGAATGGACCCCATGACGACTCTCGGTGTGGTGTTCCGTCCCCAGTTGGCCCCGGAGAAGCTGCGTCCGCTGGTGCGTGCGGCGGACGCGGCGGGGCTGGAGGAGCTGTGGCTCTGGGAGGACTGCTTCCTGGAGAGCGGGGTGGCGGCCGCGTCCGCCGCGCTCGCCTGGTCGGAGCGGCTGCACGTGGGGGTCGGGCTGCTGCCGGTCCCGCTGCGGAACGTGGCGCTGACCTCGATGGAGGCGGCCACGCTGCTCCGCCTCTTCCCCGGCCGGGTGTCCCTGTCCGTGGGGCACGGGGTGCAGGACTGGATGGGCCAGGTCGGGGCGCGCCCCGCGTCGCCGCTGACGCTGTTGCGGGAGTACCTGTCGGCGATGCGGGCGCTGCTGCGCGGCGAGCGGGTCACCGTCGACGGGCAGTACGTGCACCTGGACTCGGTGGCGCTCGACTGGCCGCCCCTGGAGGCTCCTCCGGTGTACGCCGGTGGGGTCGGCCCGCGCACGCTGCGGCTGACGGGCGAGGCGGCGGACGGCACGATCCTGGACGCGTCGTTCTCGGCGGAGGGGGTGCGCAGGGCGCGTCAACTGGTCGACGAGGGGCGTGAGTCGGCGGGCCGTACGGGCGAGGGCCACCACAAGGTGGTGGTCTACCTGCTGGCCGCGACCGGTCCCGGTGCCGCCGGCCGGCTGCACGCCGAACTGGCCCGCGAGGGCAAGGAGTCCGTGCCGGGCCTCGGGGTCGCCGGGGACGCGGGGGCGGTGGCCAAGGCGGTGCAGGGGCTGGTGGAGGCGGGAGCGGACACGGTGGTGCTCCAGCCGACGGCCGACGAACCGGACCCGGAGGGCTTCGTCCGGTTCGCGGCGGAGGAGGTGCGGGGGCTGGTGCCGTAGCGCCGGTGTCTCAGGGCTGGTGTTCAGGGCTGGTCGGGGATGTGGTCGGCGGTCAGGGCGCGTACGGCCGCCGAGCACAGTTCGCCCCGGCAGTGGCCCGCCTGGACCCGGGTACGGCGACGGAGGCCGCCCGGGGTGCGGGCGGGGACGGTGGCGGTGAGGGCGTCGCGGATCTCGCCCCGGGTGACGTTCTCGCAGGGGCAGACGATGTCGCCGTACGCCGGGTCCTGGGCGATGAGGTCGGGGCGCTGGTGGGGGCGGGGGAAGGACTCGCCGAGGTTGGGCATGCGGGGCGGTTCGGCCGGTCCGGGTGTGTCTGCGAGGGGGAAGCCGTCCTCGGCGAGGAGTCCGGCGGCGTGGGCGGCGATGCCCAGGGAGGCGCTCAGGCCGGTCGAGCGGATGCCGCCGATGGTGAGGTAGCGCAGGTGGGGGTGGGCGCGGATGCGGTAGTCGTCGTGTTCGGTGGCGGTGCGCAGGCCCGCGTACGAGGTGATGACCGGCGTGTCGAGGAGGGCGGGCATCAGGTGGCGGCCGTGCTCCAGGAGGTGGGCGATGCCTTCGGGGGTGGTGTGGTTGGCGGTCCTGGCGTCGGGGCCCGTGAGGTCCTCGGCGGTGGGGCCGAGGAGGACGTTGCCGAAGACGGTGGGGGTGATGAGGACGCCCTTGCCGAGGGCTGTGGGGACGGGCAGCAGGATGTGCCGGACGAGCTGCCGCGATTGCTTTGCGAACACGAGGAGTTGGCCGCGGCGGGGGGTGATGGTGAAGTCGTCGATGCCGAGGAGGCGGTCGATGGTGTCGGCGTGCAGTCCGGCGGCGTTGACGAGGCGGTGGGTGCGGAAGGTGCCGCGGTTGGTGTGGAGTTCGTGGCCTTCGGGGGTGAGGGTGATGCGCTCGACGCGGGTGTTGAGGTGGAGGTCGACGCCTGCGCGGACGGCTTCGGTGGCGTAGGAGAGGGGTGTGGTGAAGGGGCAGATGATGCTCTCGCCGGGTACGTGGAGTGCGCCGAGGGCGCCGGGGCCGAGGTGGGGTTCGCGGGCGTACAGCTCGGCGGGGGTGAGGGGGCGGGTGTCGTGGACGCCGTTGCGGACGGCTTTGGCGGCGAGGGCGGGGAGGGCGGCGAGCTGGTCCTCGGTCCAGGCGATGAGGAGGGCGCCGACGGGTTCGACGGGGATGCCGGTTGCTTGCGCGTGGGCGAGGAGGCGGCGGTGTCCGTCGCGGACGAGGCGTGATTCGAGGGTGCCGGGGGTGGTGTCGAAACCGGTGTGGAGGATGGCGGTGTTGGCCTTGGAGGTGGCGTTGCCGATGTCGTCGGAGGCGTCGAGGAGGGCGAGGCGGGGGCCCATGGGGTGGGGTGGGGTGTGGGTGGAGAGGTGGCGGGCGAGGGCGGTGCCGGTGAGGCCGGCGCCGATGATGGTGAGGTCGTAGGGGGTGGTCGGGGTGGGCATGGGGGCTCTCTCTCCTCCGGAGGGGTGGGGTGGTGGGCCCTTGCAGGGGGCGGGGTGCTTAGGTGCGGGGTGGTCGGGTCGGCACCCGGCGGCCGGGGGCTGCGCGGGGGCGGTGGGTTTCGGCACCCGGTGCCGGGGCGGATTTCGCCCCGGCCCCGCCCCTTCACCTAAACTCGCGGGGCAATTGAACGGTTCCGTGCGGGTCGGTTCGTGGCTGGTCGCGCAGTTCCCCGCGCCCCTGGAGTGCCTGCCCTTCGGGCGGCACATCAAGTGCAGGGGACCGGGACGAAGCCCCGCACGACCTAGGGGTGGGAAACAGCCGCGCGGAATGCGGCCCGGCGGGACTCCGCCTCGGTCGGTGAGATCGCCGGTTCGTAGACCGCCGAGGAGCGGCCCATCGCGAAGAGGGCCTCCGGCAAGGGCACGCCCAGGCCCAGGCGGGCCGCAGCCGCCACCCCCAGTGCCGTCGCGTCCGGCGACTCCGCCACCACCACCGGAATCTGGAGGAGGTCCGCCTGCGTCTGCATGAGGACCGAGGACCGGGTCAGACCGCCGTCGACCCTCAACTCCTGGAGGGGGGAGCCCAATTCAGCCCCGGTCGCCGCCACCAGCTCCGCGACCTGCGCCGCCAGGCCCTCGCACAGGGCCCGCACCAGGTGGCCTGCGGTGGTGTCCAGGCCGAGGCCGCTCAGGCTGCCGCGTGCCTCGCTGCGCCACCACGGCGCGGCCAGCCCCGCCAGTGCCGGTACGAAGGTGACGCCCCCCGCGTCGGGGACCTGCCCGGCGACCCTGTCGAGGTCGTGGGCGCCCGCGATGACGCCCAGGTCGGTGAGCCACCGTACGGCCGAGGCCGCCGTGTAGACCTGGCCGTCGAGGCAGTAGTCGGTGCGGTCCCCGAGCTGCCAGGCCACGCAGCCGACCAGGCCGGTCGTGGGCCGGACGGGGCGCCCGCCCGCCTGCGCGAGGAGGAACGCCCCCGTTCCGTACGTGCACTTGGCGGCTCCCGGCGTCGTCGCGCCGTGGGCGAGGAGCGCCGCCTGCTGGTCCACCAGGAGTCCGGTGAGCGGGAGTTCGCCGCCGAAGGCCGTGGTCGTGCCGACGGGGTGGTCGCAGGCGACGACCTCGGGGAGAGGCTCCTCGCCGAGGTCGTACAAGTCGAGTGCGGCGGCGGACCAGGAGGCGCTGTCGAGGTCGAGGAGCTGGGTGCGCCCCGCCGTCGCCGCGTCCGTGACGAACGCGCCGGTGAGCCGGTGGACCAGCCAGGAGTCGCTGGTGGTGACGGTTCCGGCGCGGGTGAGGTGGCGGCGTATCCACGCCATCTTGGGCGCAGCGAAGTAGGGGTCGAGGGGGAGGCCGGTGAGGTGTCTCAACTTGTCTTCGTACGGGGCGAGTTCGGTGCAGATGTCGGTGGCGCGGCGGTCCTGCCAGACGATGGCTTCGGTGAGTGGATCGCCCGTGGCCGGGTCCCAGGCGAATACGGTCTCGCCCTGGTTGGCCAGGCCGACGGCGGCGACCGGTTCGCCCGCCGCCGCGAGGGCTTCGCGGCCGGCGGCGAGGACGGACGCGTACAGCTCCTGGGGGGAGACCTCCACCCGGCCGCCGGGCAGGTGGCGGGGGTGCACGGGGGCCCGGCCGGTGCCGAGCACGCCGCGTTCGGGGCAGATCACCAGCGCTTTGGTGGCGGACGTGCCCTGGTCCACGGCGAGCACCGGCCCGCTCCCGGACACCCCTCGTGCCGCGCCGCCGACTGCCCCGTTCATCCCCGCGCCCCCTCGCCCCGCACACCGCCCGAAGTCCGGCCAAAGCCTCCGTCAGACGCCCGGCCCCCGTCAAGCACATACGGACCCGGGCGTTCCCTGATGGCCGCATTCGCTGGACCGGAATTGCGATTCATGGTCAACTACACGGCGGCACACGGCAGTTGCGCACGGTTCATCCGTGGGGCGCAGCCGTCTCCGCCTGCCCCCCACCTGCCGGCGACCGCACCAGAGGACCAGCGACGATGCCCAGCGACGACTTCCGTCCGGTGTACCATCCCGCAGGTCATGACGCCGAATTACGTTCCGTCGTACAGGAGTTACGGGCGGGCAGATGGCTGGCGATGCGGAACTTATTGGAGGCCACGCCCAGTTGGTCCGCGTGGACCCGGCGGACCCAGGTCCTGGCGGCCGTCGCTGCCGGTACGGACACGGTGCGTGCCTGGCGTGCCGAGGAGCCGCACAGCGCCGCGGCGACCGCGATGCACGCCCGGGTCGCGGTGGAGCGGGCCGCCCGGGCGCACCGGGAGGACCACCCGCAGACCCGGGTGTGGTGGCACGAGGCGTGGGAGGCGTGCCGGGTCTACGCCGAGCAGGCGCCGGACGACCCGGTGCCGTGGGTCGGTCTGCTGGCCCTCGCCCCGCTCGACCGGGAGCAGCGGATGCCGGAGCACCGGCTGCCGCCGCCGGGGCCGATGCTGTTCCCCGGCCCGTGGGCCCTGCTGGAACAGGTCGCCAAGCGGGATCCCGACAACCGGGAGGCCCATCAGCGGATGCTCCAGTTCGTGTACGCGCGCAGTCCGCACGGCGCACTGCCGGAAGCCGTCAACTACGCCCGCTGGGCGGTCTCTTCGGCCCCGCTGGGATCCCCCGCTCATGTGCTGCCGCTGTACGTGCGGGCGGAGCGCTACCGGCGCGAGCGCGGCCAGGACAGGGCGCTCGACCTGCACTGGGTGACGGACGAGGCGCTCCGTGACGGGCGGGCGGCGCTGCACGACTGGTTCGACTTCGCCGATCCCGCCGATTCCTCGCTCCTGGACCTGAGCCACCTGGCGCACGCCCTGTGGGGTGCGCACGAGTTCGCCGAAGCGGCCCGGGTGTTCCGGACGCTGGACCCGTACTACGCGCCCGTGCCGTGGACGTACCGCATCCGCGACGACCACGGCGACACCGCTCAGGGGGCCGTGGAGCTGTACCTCCGGGCCCGCTCGCGGTCGCTGGAGGCTTCCGGCGCGCCCTGACTCCGTATCCCTCCCCACAACATTCGTCCCCCCAGTGAAGGAAGACTCATGTCCCTCTCCGCCCCGTCGTTCAAGAAGGGCGCCCGCTCGCAACCCCCGGCACAGCAGGACGAGGAGGCCCGCCTGCGGGAACTCGGCTATCAGCCGGTGCTGGCCCGCCGGATGGGCGGGTTCGGCAACTTCGCGATCAGCTTCTCGGTCATCTCGGTGCTGTCCGGCTGCATGACGCTGTACGGGTTCGGCCTGGGCACCGGCGGTCCCGCCGTGATGATGTGGGGCTGGGTCGGCGTCGGGCTGTTCGTGCTGACGGTGGGCATGGCGCTGGCCGAGGTGACCAGCGCGTACCCGACGTCGGGTGCGCTCTACTACATGGCGGACCGGCTCGGCGGCCGCAAGTGGGGCTGGTACACCGGGTGGCTCAACCTGCTGGGTCTGCTGGGTGCGATAGCGGGTATCGACTACGGTGCGGCGCTGTTCACCGGGGCCTTCCTGAACCTGCGATTCGGGTTCGAGCCGACGCCGGGCTCCACGATGCTCATCTTCATGTGCATCCTGCTGCTGCACGCGGTGCTGAACCTGTTCGGGGTGCGGCTGGTCAGCGTGCTGAACTCGATCAGCGTGTGGTGGCACCTGGGCGGTGTGGCGGTGATCGTCGGTGCGCTGGCGATCGTTCCGGACCACCACCAGTCGGCGGGGTTCGTCTTCACGGAGTTCGTGAACGACACGGGCATCGACAGTCCGATCTACGTGGCGGCGATCGGTCTGCTGCTCGCGCAGTACACCTTCTGCGGGTACGACGCTTCCGCGCATCTGTCGGAGGAGACGGCGAACGCGTCGGTGGCGGCCTCGCGGGGCATCGTGCGGGCCATCTGGGTGTCGTGGCTGGCGGGCTTCGCCCTGCTGGCGGGGCTGACCTTCGCGATTCAGGACTACGCGGGCACGGTGGGCAGTGAGACCGGGGTGCCGCCGGCCCAGATCCTGCTGGACGCGTTGGGTTCGGGCGGTGCGACGGCGCTGCTGCTCGTGGTGATCGTGGCGCAGCTGTTCTGCGGGAACGCCGAGGTCGCGGCGGCGAGCCGGATGGTGTTCGCGTTCAGCCGGGACAATGCGCTGCCGGGTTCGAAGCTGTGGCGGCGGGTCAGCAGCCGTACCCAGACGCCGGTTCCGGCGGTGTGGCTGTCGGTGGGCGTGGCGTGCCTGCTGGCGGTGCCGTCTTTGTACTCGGCGACCGCGTACGGCGCGGTGACGGCGATCAACGTCATCGGGATCACGCCCGCGTACGCCATTCCGATCTTCCTGCGGCTGCGGGCGGGCGACCGGTTCCAGAAGGGGCCGTGGCACCTGGGGCGGTGGAGCAGGCCGATCGGTTGGATCGCCGTGTCGTGGGTGGCGGTCGTGACGGTGCTGTTCCTGCTGCCGCAGAAGGCGCCGGTGAACTGGGAGTCGATGAACTACGCGGTGATCGCGCTGGCCGTGGTGCTGATCCTGGCGACGGCGTGGTGGTACGTGGCCCGCAAGGCGTACGGCGTGCCGTCGGAGGCGGCGTACGGGACCCAGCGGGAGCGGGAGGAGATCGCGGAGGGCATCGTCTGACGGTCCCTTCGCCCGCACCGCCTCCCCCTTTCGTCGTATTGACGAGAACCCGACCCCCCCTTATCGTCATGAAGACGAGAAAGAGGGGGGTCCACTCATGGCCGACATCACCCGGCGCCTCGGCTGGCGCCATCTGCGGTCCGCACCCACCGCCCACATCCGCCATCACACGCGCGGCAAGCTCGTCCACGACGGGCCGGGGCTCAGCTTCTGGTTCCGGTCGCTGACCGCCGCACTCTCCGAAGTGCCGGTCAGTGACCGGGAGTTGGCGATGGCCTTCCACGCCCGTACGGCCGACTTCCAGGACGTCACCCTCCAGGCCACGGTCACGTACCGGATCAGCGACCCGGCGGTGGCCGCCGCCCGGCTCGACTTCTCGGTGGACCCCGACTCGGGCTCCTGGCGGGGTGCACCGCTGGAGCAGATCGCGACGCTGCTCACGGAAACCGCGCAGCAGCACGCCCTGGACACGCTGGCGCGCATTCCCTTGGCGGAAGCCCTTGTTGATGGTGTGTCCGCGGTACGGAGCCGGATCGCGACCGGTCTGGAGTCCGAGCCGCGACTGCCCGCCACCGGTATCGAGGTCGTCGCCGTGCGGGTGGTGGCGATCCGGCCCGAGGCGGACGTGGAGCGGGCGTTGCGCACTCCGGCGCGGGAGCAGATCCAGCAGGAGGCCGACCGGGCGACGTACCAGCGGCGGGCGGTCGCGGTGGAGCGCGAGCGGGCCATCGCGGAGAACGAGCTCGCCAGCCGTATCGAACTCGCCCGTCAGGAGGAGCAGTTGGTCGACCAGCGCGGCACCAACGCCCGCCGCGAGGCGGAGGAACTGGCGGCCGCCGACGGGGTGAAGGCCGAGGCGGAGGCCACCCGCGCGGTACGGCTGGCCCGTGCGGAGGCAGAGGCGGCGCGCGCGGTCGGCGAGGCCCGCGCCGAGGCGCAGGCGGCATGGCTGCGGGTGCACGGGGACGTCGATCCGGCGACCCTGCACGCGCTGGCGGCGACCCGGCTCGCGGAGAACGTCCCGCGCATCGAGAGCCTCACCGTGTCGCCGGACGTGCTGACGGGGATGCTGGCGCGGCTGGGCGGCGGCGCCTCATGAGTCTGGCCCCCCGGGCGGTCCTGGTCCATCGCACCAGTGAGTACGAGGAGTTGCTCGCCCGGCACGGCACACGCGGCCAGGCCGAGTTCTTCCTGCGCTCGCGGGGACGGGGCATCCGGGAGGTCGAGGAGCGGCACGCGAGAACGCGGCGGGCGCTGGCGGAGGTGGTCGGCGCGGTGCCGTTGCAGTGGCGGCAGGCCCGGGTGGAGCGGGCGGACCTGGACCGGTTCCTGTTCGGGCCCGAGGACGTCGTGGTGGTGGTCGGGCAGGACGGGCTGGTGGCGAACACGGCCAAGTACCTCGACGGGCAGCCCGTGGTGGGCGTCGACACCGACCCGGGCCGCAATCCGGGGGTGCTGGTGCGGCACCGTCCGGCGGACGCGGGGAAGCTGATGCGGGCGGCGGTGGACGGCGGCGCGGCGGGCGAGCTGCTGACGATGGTGGAGGCGGTGGCGGACGACACCCAGCGGCTGGTGGCGCTCAACGAGATCTTCCTCGGCCCGGCGGGTCACCAGACGGCGCGCTACCGGATCGGCCTCGACGACGCCCCCGGCGACGACGAGGCCCAGGCGTCCTCCGGCGTGCTGGTCGGCACGGGCACGGGGGCCACGGGGTGGCTGCGCTCGCTCTGGCTGGAGCGCGGGTCGGCGCTGTCCCTGCCGGGCCCGCGCGATCCGGGGCTGGCGTGGTTCGTCCGGGAGGCGTGGCCGTCGCCGACGACGGGGACCTCGCGGGTGGAGGGGGTCCTGTCCGGGGCCGAGAGGCTGCGGGTGACGGTGGAGTCGGACCGGATGGTGGCGTTCGGGGACGGGATGGAGGGGGACGCGGTCGAGGTGGGGTGGGGGCAGTGCGTGTGGGTGGGGCGGGCGGGGACGGGGCTCAGGCTGGTGGGGTGAGGGAGTGGGGCGTGAGGGCGCCGGAAGTAACCTGCGTACCCCCACAGGATTGTCATGGACATCGAGATCTCCCTACCCTGGCCCCGGCCCTCCTCCCCCCCAACCCCGCGCCAGGAGCCCCGCGTTGAGCACCTCCACCCCCACTCCCCCGCCCCGCAGCCGCATGGCCAAAGTGCTCGCCGCGAGCGTCGCGGGCACGACGATCGAGTTCTACGACTTCTTCCTGTACGGCACGGCCGCCGCCCTCGTCTTCAACAAGGTGTTCTTCCCGTCCAGCGACCCCCTGACCGGCATCCTCCTCGCCCTGGTCACCTACGCGGTCGGCTTCCTGGCCCGTCCCCTCGGCGGCATCCTCTTCGGGCACTTCGGCGACCGGTACGGCCGCAAGCCCATGCTGGCGTTCAGCCTGCTGCTGATGGGCGGGGCGACGGTCTGCATCGGGCTCATCCCCTCGTACGCCTCCATCGGCGCGCTCGCCCCGGTCCTGCTCACCCTGTGCCGTCTCGTGCAGGGCGTGGCGCTGGGCGGCGAGTGGGGCGGGGCGGTACTGCTGGTCGCGGAGTACGGCTCCCGCGAGCGGCGGGGTTTCTGGAGCAGTTGGCCGCAGGCGGGCGGGCCGCTGGGCAACATGCTCTCGACGGCCGTGCTCGCCCTGCTGGGTCTGGGGATCACCAACTCCGAGTTCGTGGAGTGGGGTTGGCGCATCCCGTTCCTGCTGTCGGCGGTGCTGGTGATCCTCGGCCTGTGGCTGCGCCGCTCGGTCGAGGAGTCGCCGCTGTTCGTCGCGGCCCGTGAGGCGGCGCCCGAGCGCGCCCCGCTCACGACCGTCCTGCGCGAGCACCGCCGCCCGGTGGCGATCGCCGCACTCGCGGCGCTGGGCGAGAAGGCGACGTACTACACCTTCAGCATCTTCCTGCTGTCCTACCTGGCCGAACAGGTCAAGGCACCCAAAAGCGTGGGCCTGACCGCGATCACGATCGCGTCCGCGTTCCAGGTGGTGGCGATGCTCGCGGGCGGTGCGTTCACCGACCGGTTCGGGCGGCGGGTGCCGAGCATCGTGCTGGCGTGCGTGATCGGGGTGTGGGCGTTCGTCGGGCTGCCGTTCGTCGACTCGGGCGCACCGGTGACGGTCACGGTGGTGGTGACGGTCGGCCTGGTCCTGCACGGGCTGCTGTGCGGGGCGCAGGCGGCGTTCTTCGCGGAGCTGTTCCCGAGCGCCGTGCGCTACACGGGTGCCTCGCTCGGCTATCAACTCGCCACCGTGCTGGGCGGATCGCTCGCGCCGATCATCGGGATCGCGCTGCTCGGGCGGTACGGGTCGACGACGCCGGTGGCGTGCTTCCTGCTCTTCACGCTGCTGTGCACGATCGGCGCGTTCTGGTGGGCGGGCGAGACGCACCGCCGGGACCTGGCCGATCCCGGCGGCGGCGTGACGGCGGTCCGCGAGCGGGTCGCGGACCGCCAGGGGTCACCCTCCGAAGGAGTTGAGTGACGTCGCCGAGTCCCACAGCCAGCACTGGTGGCGGCGGTCGGTGTCACCGACGGTCCTGATGCCGCGCGCACCGGTCCGGAACTCCAGCACCTGCTTCGAACCTGCCGTGTAGCGAGGCCAGTTGGCCGTACCGTACGTCGACGGAGTACCCGTGCGCGCGAACGACGCCCAGTGCGCGATCATCCGGTCGGACAGCTGCCGCTGCTCGGCGTCGAGCGGGCCCGCGGTGAGCTTGTAGCCGACGAGGTACTGGAGTTCGGCCGTGTGGTACGCGCCGCCGGAGCGCCCCGGCGGCAGCGGGACCGGCGCGCCGAGGGAGGTGAAGGCCGGTGCGGTGCGGTCGGCGAACTCGAAGAAGTACGTCGGCGTGGTCGCCGCCAGCGAGGCCGCCAGGGTCCGGCTCGGGCAGGCGACGAGCCGGTCGGTCTGGAGCGCGCCGAGCGCGTACTCCGGGTACTCGTAGTTCTTCAGCGGGTACGCGGCCAGGGCGCGCGGGGCGGCCTTTCCCAGGTCGGCGACGGCCGCTTCGTACTTCTGCTGGTTGAGCGGGTACGCGCCGAACATGAAGCCGCGCATCTCGTCCCGGGTGTTGCCGATGACGACGGGCACCCGGTGGTGACGGCCCTCCGCGACGGCCTGCGCCGGGTCGAGGGGCAGGTCGGCGCCCCCGGTGTGGAAGCCCGCGCCGCGCGGACCCCAGGCGGTGAGGATCTCCTGGGCGGACTTGCCCCGCAGGCAGGCCTCGTCGGTGCAGTTCAGGGACTTGGCGACCGCCGCGCCGGTCTTCTCGGCCTCGGTGCGGACGCCGTCGGTGCAGCCGCCGGACTGAATGACGGCCTTGTGGAAGAGGCCCTTCGCGGCCGGGGAGACGAGCTGGGCGCACACCGACATACCGCCGGCGGACTCGCCGGAGAGGGTGACGTTGCCGCGGTCGCCGCCGAAGGAGGCGATGTTGCGCTGCACCCAGCGCAGGGCGGCCTGCTGGTCGGCGAGGCCGAAGTTGCCCTGCGGGCCGTCCTTGAGGGTGAGGGCGGAGAAGGCGCCGAGCCGGTACTGCGGCATGACGACGATCATGTTCCCGGCCTCGGCCATGCGGGCGCCGTCGTAGTTGGCGGTGCGGCCGGTGGTGAAGCCGCCGCCGTGCACGAAGACCATCACGGGCAGCTTGCCGTGCTTCGGCAGGCGGGCCGGGCGGTAGACGTCGAGGGTCAGGCAGTCCTCGTTGAAGACGTCGCCGCCCTCGGGGCTGGCGTTCTGCGCGCAGACCGCGGCCGGCTGGGTGGCCTCGCGGATGCCGCGCCAACTCGCTGCGGGCTGAGAGGACTTCCAGCGGAGCCCGCCGACCGGGGGTGCGGCGTAGGGGACGCCGAGGAAGCGTTCGGGGGCGCCGTGCAGGGCGCCGGTGTCGGTGGTGACGGTCGCGGGGGCGGCCACGGTGGGCCCGCCCTTCGCGGCCGACTGTGCGGCGACCGGCTGAGCGGTGGCCGCCGTGGAGGTGGCCGTGGACGCCGCGACCAGTGTGGCGGCCAGCAAGGCTGCGGCCGCCGCTCCGGTCCGGCGTGCGATTCTGCCCGTGATGCGCACGGAATTCCCCTGTCCGTCGAAATGTCCGTCGAGTGGTGCGGTGAAGGTGCCCGGGCAGGTGTCGTGCGGGTGCCCAAGGTGGGTGCCGTGTGGGTGCCCAGACGTTGGTTACACGTTTCACCTGCCGATGACCGCGGATCATAGCGGTCCGCATTTCATTGACATGCACTCGCCCCCGGCGGACACTCTTGCCACCCCGATGGCGAAGCTAAGTTCACTGCACGAACACGCTGACGACATCGCAGCCACAACTCCCCCACACTGCAAGGGACTTGGATGACCGCCCCCGCTCCTCCGGGCCGCCCCCACACCTTCCGCTCCGTCCTGCCCGTGCTCGCCCTGTGCTGGCTGGCCGTGTTCTTCGACGGCATGGACGTCAACATCTACGGCGCCGTCATGCCGCACATGCTCGACGACCCCGGCCTCGGACTGACCGCCTCCAGTGCGGGCACCATCGGCAGCTGGACCACCTTCGGCATGCTCATCGGCGCACTCACCGCCGGGAACCTCACCGACTGGCTGGGCCGCCGCCCGATGCTGGCGGGCAGCGTGCTCCTGTTCTCGCTCGGCTCGGCACTGTGCGCGGCCGCCGGGACGCCCGCACTCTTCGGGGCGGGCCGGTTCGTCGCCGGGCTCGGGCTCGGCGGGCTGATGCCGCTGTGCCTGGCGATGGTGATGGAGTTCGCGCCGCCTCGCCGGGCCGCGCTCACCACCGGGCTCCTGATGACCTCGTACCACGCGGGCGGCATGGTCGCGACGGGACTCGGGCTGACGCTGGCCCCGGCGGCGGGCTGGCGCTGGGTGTTCTGGGCGGGCGTGCTGCCGGCCGTGGTGACCGTACCGCTGCTGCTGAAGCTGATGCCGGAGTCGCCCGGGGTGCTGCTGGCGCGCGGCGAGCGGGCGAAGGCCGACGCGGTCGCGGACCGGTACGGGCTGGCGCGGCCGACGGCGGTGGAGGCTCCGGCGGCCGGGGCGAAGGGCCGCTGGGACGCCGTACTGGCGCTGTTCCGGCCGGAGTCGCGGTGGGCGACACCGCTGCTGTGGCTGGCCTCCTTCTGCGGGCTGCTGCTCGTGTACGGGGTGACGACCTGGCTGCCGCAGATGATGCGCGCCTCGGGCTACGGTCTGACCTCGTCGGTCAGCTTCCTCATGGTCATCAATGCGGGCGGCATCGTCGGCATGCTGATCGCGGGCCGCACCGCCGACCGGTTCGGGGCGGTGCGGGTCTCCGCGATCTGGTTCGTGCTGACGGCGGTCGGCGCGCTGCTGCTCAAGTCGCATCTGCCGCTGGGCTGGACGTACGTCGTCGTGGCCGTCACCGGTGTGTGGCTGTTCAGCGCGCAGGTGATGGTGTACGCGGCGAGCAACACCCTCTACCGGGACAGCGAGCGGGCCGCCGGGCTCGGCTGGGTGACCGGCGTCGGCCGCACGGGCGCGGTGTTCGGGCCGTGGCTGGGCGGGGCGCTGGCCTCCAGCGGCAACCAGAGCTGGGGCTTCACGTCGTTCGCGCTGGCCGGGCTGCTGGGGGCGGTGGCGATCGTGCTGGTGCCGGTGGCGGCCCGGCTGGGCGGGCGGGGTCGTACGGCCCCGCCCGCCGCGCAGCTGACTCAGCCGGTGAAGGGCAACCCCGCGTAGTTCTCCGCGAGTTCGGCCGCAGCGTGCTCCGAGGAGGCGATGCGGTCGAGCTGGGAGATCTGGAGCCGGGTCTGGAACGGCGACTGCTCGGGCTCCGAGTGGAGCGTCGTCGTCATGAAGTACGAGAAGTGCTCGGCCCGCCAGACCCGGCGCAGCGCGGCGTCCGAGTAGGCGTCGAGGAGGTCCGTCCCGCCGGTGGTGTGCAGCCGGGTGAACGCCTCGGCGAGGCGGACGACGTCGGCGGCGGCCAGGTTGAGGCCCTTGGCGCCGGTCGGCGGGACGATGTGGGCGGCGTCCCCGGCGAGGAAGACCCTTCCGTACCGCATGGGCTCGGTGACGTGACTGCGCATCGGGAGAACCGACTTGGAGGTGACGGTCCCGCGCTCCAGCTTCCATCCCGGGTCGGCGTCCGTCGCGAACCGGGCGTCGAGCTCGTCCCAGATCCTCTCGTCGGACCAGTCGGCGGGGTCGGTGCCGTTGGGGACCTGGAGGTAGAGGCGGCTGACCGTGGGCGAGCGCATGCTGGCGAGGGCGAAGCCGCGCTCGTGGTGGGCGTAGATCAGCTCGTCGTAGACGGGGCGGGCGTCGGCGAGGATGCCGAGCCAGGAGTAGGGGTAGGTCCGCTCGTACGTCGTGCGGACGGACTCCGGGACGGCGTTGCGGGCGACCCCGTGGAAGCCGTCGCAGCCGACGACGTAGTCACAGGTGAGGGTCTTGTCCTGGCCGTCGTGCCGGTAGCGGACGGTGGGCCGCTCGGTGTCCGCACCCTCGACTGCCGTGACTTCGGCATCGAACAACAGCGTGCCGCCGTCGGCGAGTTGAAGGGCTATCAGATCCTTCACGACCTCCGTCTGGGCGTACACCATGACGCTGCGTCCGCCGGTGAGGGCGGGGAAGTCGAGGCGGTGGGCGCGGCCGTCGAAGCGCAGCTCGATGCCGTCGTGCGGCATGCCCTCGGTGTCCATGCGGGCGCCCGCTCCGGCGGCGCGGAGGATGTCGACGGTCCCCTGTTCGAGGATTCCGGCGCGCTGGCGCTGCTCGACGTAGGCGCGGTCGCGGCTCTCCAGGACGACGCTGTCGATTCCGGCGTTGTGCAGGAGGCGGGCGAGGAGGAGGCCGGCCGGGCCGCCGCCGATGATGCCGACTGTGGTGTGCATGGGGTCAGTTGTCCGTTTCGCTGATGGCGTCTGCGGTGGCTTCTGAGGTGGCTTCTGCTGCGATGTCGTCCAGGACGCGCTGGGCGATGCCGAAGGCGGAGTTGGCTGCCGGTACGCCGCAGTAGACGGCGGACTGGAGGAGGACTTCGCCGATCTCGTCGGGGCTGAGCCCGTTGCGGAGGGCGGCCCGTACGTGCATGGCCAGCTCGTCGTGGTGTCCGCCCGCGACGAGGGCGGTGAGGGTGATGCAGCTGCGGGTGCGCCGGTCGAGGGTGTCGCCGGTCCAGATCTCGCCCCAGGCGTACCGGGTGATGAAGTCCTGGAAGCGGGCGGTGAGGGGGGTGGTGCGGGCGACGGCACGGTCCACGTGGGCGTCACCGAGCACGGCCCGCCGGACGCGCATCCCGTCGGCGTGGGCCCGCCGGGCGGTGCGGTCGCCCGTGGAAGCGGTCCCGGAGGGTGCGACGGCGCCCGAAGTCCCCAAGTGGCCCTGGAGCGGCGCCAGTACGGCGTCCGGGCGCTCCACCCCCGCCAGATGTGCGGCATGCGGGAGCTCGACCAGGGTCGCGTCGGGAATCGAGTCCGTGAGCAGGCGGGCGTCGGCGGGCGGGGTCGCGGCGTCGGCGCGCCCGGTGATCACCAGGGTCGGGGCGGTGATCTTGCCGAGGTCGTCGCGCAGGTCGAAGGCGGCGAGGGCGTCGCAGCACGCGGCGTACGCGGCCGGGTCGACGGTGCGCTGCGCCTCGGCCAGCTCCGTGGCGGCCGGCCCCTGGAAGCCGGGGGTGAACCAGCGTCCGGGCGCGGTCGCCACCAGTGGCTCCATGCCTTCGCGGCGCACCAGCGCGGCCCGCTGCTGCCACGCCTCGGGCGTCCCGAAGCGGGCCGCCGTGCAGACGAGGGCGAGCCGCTCGACCCGCTCGGGGTGGTGCACGGCGAGCCACGACCCGACGGCTCCGCCGAGCGAGATCCCGGCGTACGAGAACCGTTCGACGCCGAGCGCGTCGGCGAGCCCGAGCACGAGCCGCCCGAGGTCGGCGACCTCCGCCCCGGCCTCGATGAGCTGCGCGGCGGACCCGCCGTGTCCGGGCAGATCCCACCGGATGACGCGGAACTCACCTGCCAGGGCGCGGACTTGGGGTTCCCAGACTCGCAGGGAGGTGCCGAGGGAGGGCCCGAGGAGGAGCGGCGGGGCGTCGGCGGGGCCGTCGGTGCGGTGGTGGAGGAGGGGTTGGTTCATCGGGGGTCCTGGAGGGGGGTGCGGGGGTGGCGGGCGAGGGGGTGCCGGGCGAGGGCCCGGTCGACGAGTTCGGGGGCGGAGCCCAGGTACTGGGTGGGGTCGGCCAGGTCGCGCAGGCGGGCGAGTGCGGTCCGGTGCGCGTCGGAAGCCTGGGTCGCGGCGGCCGGACCTGTCCCGTCCGGCGGTGCACCTGCGGCGTCCCGGGGTGCAGCCCCGGCGAGCGCCGCCACGACCGCTGGCTGCTCCGCGAGCGCCTCCGCCAGGTCCGTGCCGTGTTCCACGGCGTGCGCGGTGGCCCGCGACAGGGCCTGTTTGGCCTCCGCCCGGCCGAGCAGCGGGGCCAGTGCCGCACTCAGTCGTTCCGAGGCGATCAGGCCGTTCGTACGGTCGAGATGGGCCCGCATGCGTGCCGTGTGGACCGTCAGCCCCCCGGCGAGTTCCGCCGCGTCGCGCGCCGCGCCGCCCGTGAGGCGCAGGGCGTCGCGCAGGGGCTGCCACTCCGCGTGCCAGGCCCCGGCGGGGCGTTCGTCCTCGGCGGCGAGGGAGGCGTACAACACCCCTGTCAGCGCGGGCACTTGACGGGCGGTGGCCGCGATGAGCGTGGCTCGCACCGGATTGCTCTTGTGCGGCATCGCGGACGAACCCCCGCCGGCGCCCTCCGCGAGTTCGCCGATCTCGGTGCGGGAGAGGACCAGGACGTCGGCGGCGATCTTGCCCAGTGCACCCGCCGTGAAGGCGAGCGCGCCCGCCAGGTCCGCGACCGGTGTACGGAGGGTGTGCCAGGGCAGGTCGGGCACGGCCAGGCCGAGCTCGGCCGCGTACGCCGAAACGAGGTCGAGCGGTGCCGCAGGACCGTACTCACCGAAGGCGGCCAAGGTGCCTGCCGCTCCGCCCAGTTGGGCCGGGAGCGACTCGCGGACCGCCGACAGTCGGTCGTGGGCGTCCAGGACGAGCGAGCGCCACCCGGCGGCCTTCAGCCCGAAGGTGGTCGGCACGGCGTGCTGGGTGAGGGTGCGGCCCGCCATGGGTGAAGTGCGGTGCTGTGCCGCGAGGGCGCCCAGCGAGGCGGCCGTGGCGTCCAGGTCGGCGAGGACATGGTCCAGCGTGCGTACCGCGACCAGCATGAGGGCGGTGTCGAGAATGTCCTGACTGGTCGCCCCCCGATGCACGAACTCGGCCTCAGCAGCAGACACTTGGGCCACTCGTGCGGTCAGGTCGGCGATCAGCGGGATGACCGGGTTGCCGCCCGCCCGTGCCCGCAGCGCCAGGTCGCGTGCGTCGTAACGGTCCGCGTCGGCCGCCTCCGTCACCGTCGCCGCGGCGCTCGCTGGGGCCGCCCCGACCCGGGCCTGCGCCCGCGTCAGTGCGGCTTCGGCGTCGAGGAGGGCCTGGAGGAAGGCCCGGTCGCCGGTCTCGGCCTCGGCGGCGCTGCCGACCGCACCGGGCGAGAAGAGGCCGGCCGACGCGAAGGGCTCACCGGAAGTCAAGGAACACCGTCTCCCGCTCCCCCTGCACCCGGATGTCGAAGCGCCGCAGCCCGTCCGACTCGGGCACCGCGAGCAGCGTCGCCCGGCGGGCGGCGGGCAGCTCGGCGAGCGGGCCCGCCGGGATGTCGTCCGTGAAGTAGGCCCGGGTGTAGAGGTGATGCATCAGGCCGCGCGCGAACACGCACACCGAGAGGTACGGGGTGGCGTCAGGCGGCGTCAGCGTGCGCACCGCCCAGTAGCCGTCCGCGTCCGTCGCGACCCGGCCGAAGCCGGTGAAGTCGACGCCGTTGCGGCCGAGGAAGCCGCCGGTCACCGGGTCGCGGCGAAGCGATCCGGGAAGTCCCGCGAGGGAGCCGTCGGGAGCGGCCTGCCAGGTCTCGATCACAGCGTCGGGGATCGGGTCGCCGTTGCCGTCGCGTACGTAGCCGTGGACGGTGACCGTGTCCGGGTGGCCCGCCGGGGCGATGTCGCCGCCTCCGGTGAAGGGCAGCGCGTAGCCGTAGAAGGGGCCGACCGTCTGGGAGGGGGTCGGGGGGAGGACGCCGGGCATCAGTGGTTCTCCTCGGGGTCGGGCAGCGTGGCGGCGGGGCCGTCCAGGACGATGTCCCAGCGGTAGCCGAGCGACCATTCGGGGCGCGAGAGGGAGTGGTCGTAGGCGGCGACGAGGCGGTCCCGGGCGGCCTGGTCGGTGACCGACTGGAGGATCGGGTCGTACGGGAAGAGCGGGTCGCCGGGGAAGTACATCTGGGTGACCAGGCGCTGGGTGAAGGCCGTCCCGAAGAGGGAGAAGTGGATGTGCGCGGGCCGCCAGGCGTTGAGGTGGTTGCGCCAGGGGTACGCGCCGGGCTTGACCGTGGTGAAGGAGTACTGGCCCTGATCATCCGTCAGGCAGCGCCCCACACCGGTGAAGTTGGGGTCGAGCGGGGCGGGGTGCTGGTCGCGCTGGTGCGCGTACCGGCCCGACGCGTTGGCCTGCCACAGCTCGACGAGCTGGCCGCGTACGGGGCGGCCGTGCCGGTCCAGGACGCGTCCGGTGACGGTGATGCGCTCGCCGAGCGGCTCCCCCGCGTGCTGGCGGGTGAGGTCGGCGTCGAGGTCGGTGACGTCGGTGACGCCGAAGACGGGGCCGTGGAGTTCGGCGGCCTCCGGGTCGCCGTCCACCGCGATCAGCGGCTGCTGCGGGTGGCGCAGGATGCTGCTGCGGTACGGGGTGAAGTCGCGCGGCGGGTGGTGCGGGGCCCGAGCGCCCTCCGCGACGGCCTTGGCGACGGCCTCGTGCCGCTCGGCTATCTCGGCACTGATGTGATCTTGCGTCAGTTCGGCGGAGCTCAAGGGGTGTTCACCTTTCCAGTACGAGTGCGAGGCCCTGCCCGACGCCGATGCACAGGGTGGCGATCCCGGTGCCGGAGCCTGCTGCGGCGAGCTGGTGGGCGACGGCTCCGGCGATGCGGGCGCCGGACGCGCCGAGGGGGTGGCCGACGGCGAGGGCGCCGCCGCGCGGGTTGACGACGGCGGGGTCCAGGCCGGGCCACTGGGAGAGGCAGGCGAGGGCCTGCGCGGCGAAGGCTTCGTTCAGCTCGACGACGTCGAGGTCGCCCAGGCCGCGACCGGCCTTCTTCAGGGCGCGGTGGACCGCCTCGACGGGGCCCGCGCCGAAGAACTGCGGCTCGATGCCGGTGACGGCGGAGGCGCTGATGCGGGCGAGGGGCTCGCGGCCGGTGGCGCGCAGTCCGTCCTCGTCGACGAGGAGCAGGGCGGCGGCGCCGTCGTTGAGCGGGGAGGAGTTCCCTGCGGTGACGGTGCCGCCCTTACGGAAGACGGGCTTGAGTTTGGCGAGCGCCTCGATGGTGGAGGTCTCGCGGATGCACTCGTCGCGGGCGAGGTCGACGCCTTCGACGGGGACGACCTCGCCGTCGTACAGTCCGTTCTGCCAGGCAGCGGCAGCCTTCTGATGACTCGTCAGAGCGAAGGCGTCCTGCGCCTCCCGCGTGACGGAGTACCGGTCCGCGACCAGCTCCGCCCCCTCCCCCAGCGCGACCGTCCACTCCTCGGGCATGCGCGGGTTGGTCATCCGCCAGCCGAGGGTGGTGGAGTACATCTGCTGGTGCCCGGCGGGGAAGGCGCGCTCCGGCTTGGGCAGCACCCAGGGGGCTCGGCTCATGGACTCGACGCCGCCCGCGACCGCGACGGAGGCGTCCCCGACCGCGATGGCGCGGGCCGCCTGGATCACGGCCTCCATGCCGGAACCGCAGAGCCGGTTGACGGTGACGCCCGGCACGGTGACCGGGAGTCCGGCGAGCAGGACGGCCATGCGGGCGACGTCCCGGTTCTCCTCGCCCGCGCCGTTGGCGTTGCCGAAGAAGACGTCGTCGATCCGGGCCGGGTCCAAGTCCGGTGTACGGGCGACCAACTGGCGCAGCACGGTCGCGGCGAGGTCGTCGGGCCGGACACCCGCGAGGGCGCCGCCGTACTTGCCGACCGGGGTGCGGACCGCGTCCACCACGTACACGTCACGAAGCGTCGTCATCGCGCCACGACCTCTCCGCGGGCGACGAGGGCGACGGGTGCGCCCGTCTTCTCGATGAGTTCCTCGGCACTGACGCCCGGCGCGGTCTCCACCAGCACCAGTCCGGCGTCGGTGACGTCCAGGACGCCGAGGTCGGTGATGATGCGGTGCACGCACGCCTTGCCGGTGAGCGGCAGAGTGCATTCGCCCACGATCTTCGGGGTGCCGTCCTTGGCGGTGTGGTCGGTGAGGACGATGACCCGGCGGGCTCCGTGGACGAGGTCCATGGCCCCGCCCATCCCCTTGATCATCTTGCCGGGGATGGACCAGTTGGCGAGGTCGCCGCCGGCCGAGACCTGCATGGCGCCGAGGATCGCGGTGTCGATGTGGCCGCCCCGGATCATCCCGAAGGAGAGGGCGGAGTCGAAGAAGGAGGAGCCGGGCAGGACGGTGACCGTCTCCTTGCCCGCGTTGATCAGGTCCGGGTCGACCTCGGACTCCGTCGGGTACGGACCGACGCCGAGCAGTCCGTTCTCGGAGTGCAGGACGACGTCGATGTCCTCGGGCAGGTAGTTCGGGACAAGGGTCGGCAGGCCGATGCCCAGGTTCACGTAGCTGCCGTCGGTCAGTTCGGCGGCGGCGCGGGCGGCCATCTCCGTGCGGGTCCAGCTCATGAGCGTACGGTCCCTCGTGCCGGAGGCGCGGAAATCATGCGCCGTTCGATGGCCTTGTCGGCGGCCTGCTCCGGGGTCAGCTCCACGACGCGCTGCACGAAGACGCCGGGGACATGCACCGCGTCGGGGTCGAGCGTGCCCGGTTCGACGAGTTCTTCGACCTCGGCGATCGTGATGCGTCCGGCCATGGCGGAGAGCGGGTTGAAGTTCCGTGCCGAGCGGCGGAAGACGAGGTTGCCGTGCCGGTCGCCCTTCCAGGCCCGTACGAGCGCGAAGTCGGTGCGGATGCCGCGCTCCATGACGTACTCCTGGCCGTCGAAGGTGCGCACCTCCTTGGCCGGGGACGGCACCGCGACCGAACCGTCTGCTGCGTAGCGCCAGGGCAGGCCGCCGTCGGCGACCTGGGTGCCGACTCCGGCGGGGGTGAAGAAGGCGGGGATGCCCGCGCCGCCCGCGCGCAGCCGCTCGGCGAGGGTGCCCTGCGGGACGAGTTCGACCTCCAGTTCGCCGCCGAGGTACTGGCGGGCGAACTCCTTGTTCTCGCCGACGTAGGAGCCGGTGACGCGGACGATGCGGCCGGCGGCGAGCAGGATGCCCAGGCCACCGCCGTCGACGCCGCAGTTGTTGGAGACGACGCTCAAGTCCCCGGGTCCGGCGTCGTAGAGCGCCTGGATCAGCACGTTCGGCACGCCGCTGAGTCCGAAGCCGCCGACCGCGAGGGAGGCTCCGGCGGGGATGTCGGCGACCGCTTCGGCGGCGGTGGCCCTGACCTTGTCCATGAAGGAATTCCTGACCCCAGGCTGTTCGCCTGATGAACTAGAGTTCACACTTGACTCGCCCAGAGTCTGCGTCGACCCGTCCGGCCTGTCAATGCCCCACCGCCCGGGGGCGGGGTCCGGCTACGGTTGCCCCCAAGATCAGCCACGGAGAGCCGATGCCCGACATGAACACGACCACCCCGGCCCAGCAGGCCCCCGCCGAAGCCCCCGCCGAGGCCGTCGGCCCGCTGCTGCGCGGCATCGAGGTGCTGCGCCGCCTCACCGACGCGGGCGGACGGCTGAGCCTGGGCGATCTCGTACGGTCGACCGGCCTGGCCCGCTCCACCGTCGACCGGATCACCCAGACCCTGGCCCGCATGGGGTACGTGCGCCTCGACGGCCGGGACGCCGCCCTCGCCCCGCGCCTGATGGAGCTGGGCAACGCCTATCTGTCCGCGCTGCGGATCCCCGACCTGCTCGGCCCGCAAGCCGAGCAGCTGGCCGACGCGCTGGACGAGTCGGTGTCGCTGGCCGTGCCCGACCGCGACGGCATCCGTTTCGTGCACCAGTCGACGCGACGGCGCGCGATGTCGCTCAGCTTCCGCATCGGCGACCTGCTGCCCGCCGAACGGACCGCACCCGGCGCCCTGTTCGCCGCCGACTGGGACGAGGAGGCGTGGGCCCGCTGGCGCGAGCGCCGGCAGGCCGATCCGCAGGGGCTCGGCTTCCTGGCCGTACCACCCCTTCAACAGGCCCCCGACGAGGCGCACTTCACCGAGCGCTCCCGGCAGGCGGAGGCTCAAGGCTGGGCCCTGGACGACCAGTTGATCGAGCCGGGCCTGGTCGCGCTCGCGCTTCCCGTACGGGATGCGGACGGGCGGCCGGTGTGCGCGGTGAGCGTGGTCAGCCACACCAGCAGGCACAGCGCCGCCTCGCTGCGCAAGGCCGTGCTGCCCCGGCTGCGGGCGACCGTGGCACGGATGGAGCGGGAACTGCGCGAGGCGCCCGCCGAGGAGCCCGCCACGTCCGTTGCCCCGCTGGCGAGTTGGACCGGTGCGTCGAAGCAGGAACTGGGCGCGGGATTCGTGGAGTCGCTGGCGCGCGGGCTGACCGTGCTGACGGCATTCGGCGCGGGGCGCCGGGAGCTGACCCTGACGGGTGTCGCCGAGGCCTGCGGTCTGGCGCGGGCGACGGCACGGCGCGCGCTGATCACCTTCGTGCACCTGGGATACGTGGAGGCGCACGACGGACTGTTCGGGCCGACGCCGCAGGTGCTGGGGCTCGGCTTCCCGCCGCTGTCACGCCTCACATTGCCGCAGATCGCGGAGCCCCATCTGACGGAGCTGGCCCAGCGGGTGCACGACTCGACGTCCCTGTCCGTGCTGACCGGCACGGAGATCCAGTACACGGCCCGGGTCGCCACCAGCCGCGTGATGAACGTCAACATCACGGTGGGCACCCGCTTCCCCGCGTACGCGACCTCCATGGGCCGGGTCCTGCTGGCCGACCTGCCCGAGGACGAGCGGGCGCGGCGGCTCTCGGAGTCCGCGCCGCAGCCGCTGACCCGGCACACGGTGACCTCCGCCGAAAAGCTGGCCGGCGTGCTGGAGCGGGTGCGCAGGGACCGGTTCGCCATGACGGACGGCGAGCTGGAGGAGGGCCTGCGCTCGGTGGCGGTGCCCGTCCGGGACCGTACGGGACGGGCGGTGGCGGCCGTGAACGTCGCGATGCACAGCAGCCGGCGCACCGCCGCGCAGGTCCGCACCGATGTGCTTCCGGCGCTGCGGGCGGTGGCCTCGGGAATCGAGGAGGACCTCGCACAGACCGGCAGGTTCACCCGTACGGCGGCTTGCTGAACCCCCCGGGGAGCGGCTGCGGGAATGCACCCGAATGGTCGCGCAGCCCGTCCGGGACGGCTGCGGCGACCCCGCTCCCGGTGGAGGATCGGGAACACATGGGCGATTTGTCCGTGTGCCGTTCTGGTCCCGTTCTGCACGTTCCCGGAGGTGAGATGCGGCATGGCCCGCACTTCTGCCGTCAGACCCCGGCTTCGGTACTGGTTCGACAACACCATGACCCGCGGCACCCCGGCCCTGATCGGCTGGCTGTCCCTGATCTGCCTGGCGATCGTCGTCCCGGTGAGCGCCCTGCTGGTCTGGGCCGACACCGGACGGCCCACCACGCTCCAGAACCAGCTCGCGGAGATCTGGAAGAACGTCAGCACGGCGTTCAAACTGGGCGGCGCGGTCGGCACGCCGGTGTTCGTGGCGCTGTCGATCCTGCTCGCGCTGGTGGGGCTGTTCTTCGCGAGCAGCCTGGTCGGGCTGATCGCTGCGGGCGTCAACCGCAAGATCCTGGACCTGCGCCAGGGCAGGTCCATGGTCCTCGAAGACCACCACACCGTGGTCCTGGGCTGGTCGGAGCAGGTCTACCCAGTGATCAAGGAGTTGGCGGAGGCCAACGCCAACCAGCGTCGGTCGTCCATCGCGATCCTCGCCCCCAAGGACAAGGTCGAGATGGAGGAGCTGATCCGGGCCCGGGTGCCGAGCACCGGCCGCACCCGGGTGATCTGCCGCACCGGAAGCCCCGTCGACCCGGCCGACATCGAGCGGGTCAACCCGCAAGGTGCGCGGGCGGTGATCGTGCTGACGCCGGGCGGCGAGGACGGCGACGCCGACATCGTGAAGACCCTGCTGGCCGTCACCAAGAGCCCCGGCATGCAGGACCGGCCACAGCACCTGCTGGCCGCCGTGCAGGACGTACGCAACCGGGACGCGGCGCGGCTCGCGGCGGGCGCCGGGGCCTGCGTGCTGAGCATCGACGACATCGCGGCCCGCCTCATCGTGCAGACCTGCCGCCAGCCGGGCCTGTCGGTGGTCTACACGGACCTCCTCACCTACGAGGACAACGAGTTCTACATCACGCCCGAGCCGAAGCTCGCGGGCCGCACCTACGCCGAGGCGCTCATGTCGTACGCGACGTCCTCGGTGATCGGCCTGCGCAGGGCCGACGGCACCCTGGAGCTGAACCCGCCCTCCGAGACCCGTATCCACGAGGGCGACGAGATCGTCGCGATCTCCTGGGACGACGACACGATCGTCCTCTCCGACCACCGGTGGACGATCGACCGGGCGGCGATCGTCACCCCGGCCCCGCGCCCCGCGCGGCCGGAGCGCACCCTGATGCTGGGCTGGAACCGGCGGGCCACGACCGTCATCACGGAGCTGGACCAGTACGTCGCCGACGGCTCGGTGATCGACGTGGTCGCCCGGGAGCCGGAGCTCGCCGAGACCGTGCGGACCGTGCCGCGGGGGCGCGGCGCGCTGACCGCGGAGTTCCGCATCGGCGACGTGACGGAGCCGGACGTCCTGCGCGGCCTGGACCTCGCTTCGTACGACCACGTGATCGTGCTCAGCGACGACGCCGACGGCACGATGGGGCTGCGCGCCGACAACCGCACCCTGGTGACACTGCTCCAGCTGCGCAGCATCGCCGGCGGGATGGGGCGGGCGCTGCCGGTGGTGGCGGAGCTGACCGACGACCGCAACCGGGCGCTGGCACCGATCAGTGAGAGCGACGACTTCATCGTCAGCGACAAGCTGATCAGCCTGCTGATGACGCAGGTCTCGGAGAACCGGAACCTGGCCGACCTGTTCGAGTACCTCTTCCGTGCGCAGGGCAGCGAGATCTACCTCAAGCCCGCCCGGGACTACGTGGTGCTGGAGCGCGAGATGGACTTCTACACGGTGGTGGAGTCGGCCCGCCTCCAGGGGCACTCGGCGATCGGCTACCGGCGGCTCTCGGAGGCCGCGCAGCCGCCGATGTACGGCATCCATCTGAACCCGGACAAGACGGGACGGCTGCGGTTCGGCGAGGGGGACAGCGTGATCGTGATGGCGGGGAGCTGAGCGACCGGCACGCGAAGAGGGGCGGCACCGCCGATGCGGGCCGCCCCTCTTCCGTACTCCCCGCGCCTGCCGGAGAACACGGCTGCCGGCTACTTCCAGAACTGCGCCAGCGCGCCTTCCATGAACGGTGTCGGCGGCACCGCGAGGTCGCCCGCGAACGGCCGGTCCAGGGAGAGCGTGAGCAGCAGGCTCACGCCGATCAGAGCGGCGACCGAGCCGACGAACATCAGCTGGGCCTTCTTGTTGGCGATGCCCTACAGGAAGGTCAGCGGGACCATGACGAGCGCTCCGCCGTAGACCAGCACCTTCAGGAGTATCGGCAGTTCGGACTTGGAGGCGGTGATGCGGTCGCGGCGGTCGGAGACGACCTCGTCGAGGTGGGAGACGGCCTGCGCGTAGTACGCCTTCTCGGACTCGGTGGTGGGCTCGTAGTTCTGGAGGACCTTGTAGACGCCCTGGAGGGCGGTCTCGGTGGCCCGGCTGTCGGACTATCCGGCCTTCATCAGCGGCCACTGGACGTCGACGACGGCGTGCGCGTAGTCGCCGACGGCACGGACCAGTTCGGTGCGGGTCGGCTCGGGGAACGCGGCGGCGCCCCGGACGATCTCGGCCGCGTGGGTGGCCTCGTTGGCGACGATGTTCTCGGCGACTCCTATCCCCTCCCACTCGGCCACCACGACGAAGGCCAGGATGAGGCCGTAGATCGCGCCGTACATGCCGAGCAGCACACCGACCATGTCGTTGTTGCTGCCCTTGATCACCTGGGGGAACTTCCGGCGGGTGAGCATGCTGCCCAGCGCGGCGAAGGCGAAGACGCCGCCGATCATCAGTACGGCGAGACCGAGCGTACTGAGGTTGTTCAGCAGCCAGACTTCCATCGCTTCCTCGCTCCTCCCGGGACACCCGCGGCCGACCGTCGGTCCGACATGACACGGAGTGTCCGGTAGGCGCAGTCTCGAACGTGTGCGCGTCGCACGCAGTCGCTACACGGCCTGCCTCGCCCATCCGGCCGCACCGCGGGGAAACGCACCGCCGTCGGCGCGCGGCCGTCGGGTCGCTGATGGCCGACGTCGTGCAGCCGACCGTCCGTTGCGTGACGGGTGGGCGGCCCGACGGCCAGGCAGCCCGTGCAGGCCCGGTGATCGGGCAGGACGCGAAGATTCCGGATCTCAGGGCAGACCCTGATGTCAGGACCGGTCAGGCTGCCTATGGTTGCTTTCACCGGCACCGTTCCGGGGACGACGACGGGGGAAACACGGGGGATCTCGGGGGAGACGTCGTCCCGGAACGGATTGCTGGTACCTCTTCCTGCGGCCTGCTCGGGCGCGCAGACACGCTCAGGCGCGCAGATACGTGAGCACGGCCCGCACCCTGCGGTGGTCGTGCAGGTCCGTCTCCAGTGCCAGCTTGGCGAAGATGTTGCGGACGTGCGTCTCGACCGTCTTCGCGCCGATGACCAGGTGCCGGGCGATGGCGTCGTTGCTGCGCCCCTCGGCCATCAGCCCCAGCACCTCGCGCTCGCGGCCGGTCAGTTCGTCCAGCGGGCCGGGTGCGCGCGGGGCGGCCAGCAGCCGGGCCACGACCTGCGGGTCCAGGACGCTCTCCCCCGCCGCGACCCGCTTCAGGGCGCTGCCGAGTTCGTCGATGTCGGCGACGCGTTCCTTCAGCAGGTAGCCGAAGCCGCGCGGGTCGCGGGCCAGTTCGCGCACCGTGTCGGTGGTCTCGACGTACTGGGACAGCAGCAGGATGCCGGTCCCGGGGTGCTGTGCGCGGATCGCGGATGCGGCGCGCAGGCCCTCGTCGGTGTGGGTGGGCGGCATCCGGATGTCCAGGAGCACGGAGTCCGGGCGGTGCCGGTCGACGAGCGCGGGCAGCGCCTCGGCGTCGCCGAGTTCGGCGACCACCTCGAATCCCGCGTCGCCGAGGAGCCGTACGATCCCCTGCCGCAGCAGCGCCGAGTCCTCGGCCACGATCACGCGCACACCGGCCCCCTTGTGCTCCGGTCCACTGTCACGCGCACACCGGCTCCGTCCCACTCCGGCCCACTGTCATGCGCACGGCAACTCCGCCCTGATCCGGGTCCCGCCACCTGCGGGACTGTCGACGTGCAGTATCCCGTCCACGGCGGCGAGCCGGTCGGCCAGCCCCCGCAGTCCGCTCCCCGCGGCGGTGTCCGCGCCGCCGACGCCGTCGTCGACCGTCTCCACGACGAGCCGGTCGCCGGTGTGCCGGGCGGAGACGCTGACCGCGCGGGCGCGGGCGTGCTTGGCCGCGTTGGCGAGGGCCTCGCAGACGGTGAAGTACGCGGTGGACTCGACGACCGGGTCGTAGCGCCGGGGCTCGGCGGCGACCACGACGGGCACGGCGGCCTGCTGGGCGAGCGCGGTGAGCGCGGGCCCGAGCCCCTCGCGGGTGAGGACGGCGGGGTGGATGCCGTGGGCGATGCCGCGCAGTTCCTCCAGGGCGAGGGTCAGGCTCTCCTCCACCTCCGCGAGGGAGGCGCGCAGGGAGGGGTCGGGGTGGTCGGCCAGGCCCCGGTCGACACGGCGCAGCGCCATCATCGCGAAGACCAGGCGGGCCTGCGCGCCGTCGTGCAGGTCACGTTCCAGCCGGCCGCGTTCGGCGTCGGCGGCGCGCACGATGCGGGAGGTGACCTCCTTGGCCTGGGTGCGCAGCCATACGTTCTCCAGGGCCAGCCGCAGCGCCGCCCCGACCGACTCCAGCAGGGCCGGGTCCTCGGCGAGCGCCGGGTCGTGGTGCAGGAGGGCGAGCGGGGTGCCCCGGGAGGAGTCGACGCGGGTGCGCCCGGGGCCGCCGCCGCGCACGCTCTGGCCGGAGCCGTCGACGTACTCCCCCTTCTCCTCCTGCCAGACGCCGAGCCGCAGGCCCGGGTCGCCCAGCACCCGGCCGAGCGCCGCGCGCAGCTTGTCCTGGTCGGGGTCGCTGCCCAGGTCGATGACGAGGTCGCCGACCTCGGCGCGCTGGAGCCTCATCCGCAGCAGGCCGACCAGGAAGGCCACGGGGACGGCGACCTGGGTGACGTCGGAGAGCAGGAAGACCGCTTCCTGGAAGGTCCCGGCGGGCGGTGTCGGCAGGAAGAGGAGCAGCAGGTCCCAGAGCAGGAAGGCGGAGGCGATCGCGATGGCGATCCACGCGGGCAGCAGCGCCCGGCGGCGGGCCACCGAGGCATGCTGCCAGCGGCGCACGATAGCGACGACCAGCACGATCGACAGCAGCCAGCCGAGCGCCCGGTAGACGGTGTCGACCGGGGTGAAGAGGTCGTTCAGCGCGGGGACGTTCAGGAGGTTGGGCCCGCAGTCGTTGCAGGAGAGGTACGTGGCCTCCCGGGCGACGACCGCCGGGTCGTAGGTGAGGGCGCGCAGCAGGCCGCCGACGGCGACGAGTCCGTACGAGAAGACCACGAGGCGGCGGGCGAGCGCGGAGGCGAGGCGGCCGTCGGGGAAGGTGACGACGAGGTGGACGAGGACGGCCATGTTGAGCGCCTCCCACCAGGCGCCGAACGCGAAGAGCGCGGGCACGCCGGTGCCCTGGAGGTTGCCCACGAACCAGGTGATGCCCTCGGCGACCATGAGCGGTCCGGTGCGGTTGGCGGGCCGGTGCCACCAGGCGGTGAGGCCGCCGCCCGCGTAGGCGACGCCGACGGCGAGGTCCCGGGCGATGTCGCCCGCGCCGCCGCCCGCGCGGAGGTACGCCCAGGCGCCGGCGGACGCCGAGAGGGCCGCGGCGAGAGCCGCCGCGGCCATGCGTATCCGCAGGGGGCCGGGCGGGACGGGGGGTCTGTCCTGGTGCCTTTCCACGGGCCACACGGTAGGGCATCGGCGGGGCCAGGGGCCCGTCCGGGACTGAGGGGCCGTCAGTCCCGGACGGGCGCGGTCAGTCGCGGGTGTGGGCTCGGTAGGTGTCCAGGGCCTCCTTCAGCTCGACGGCGACCACCGTGCACAGCGGGTCGAGCTGGTCGTCGTCGAGGTAGAGGTACTCCCAGCCGGGTACGTCGCCGAGGCCGCCGACGCGTTCGTGGCGCAGCTCGTCGCCGGTGCCCAGCACCCTGGCAGCGCTCACCTGGTTGCGGACGCCGCGCAGGACGGCGTACTCGCTGGGGCGGTCGAAGAGGAAGAGGTAGAGGGTGCGGCGGTCGGCGGAGAGGGTGGAGGGCCCGTAGAAGTGGCCGTGCGGCAGGCCTCGGGTGGTGCCGTACACGGCTTCGGCGTGCCGCTCGATCCAGTCGCCGAGCACTTCGAGGCGTTCGGCCTGCTCGGGAAGGATCGTCCCGTCCTCGCGGGGGCCGACGTCGAGGAGGAGGTTGCCGCCCGCGCCGATGGTCTCGGCGAAGACCCGGACCAGCTGGCGGGGCGTTTTGTACTGTCTGTCGTGGGGTTGGTAGCCCCAGGAGTTGTTCATGGTGAGGCAGAGCTCCCAGGGGCCGGGCGGCGGCTCGATGGGGACGCCCTGCTCGGGGGTGGCGTAGTCGCCGCGCCGGGCCATGCGGCCGTTGACGATGGTCTGCGGGCAGAGCGTGCGGATCTCGTCGGCCAGCTCGCCCATCCGCCACTGGGCGTCGCTGCGCTCCCAGTCGCCGTCGAACCACAGCAGATCGGGGCGGAAGAGGGTGATCAGCTCGCGGATCTGCGCCCGGTGGAAGCCGAGGAAGGCCTCCCAGCGCTCCGGGTCCTCCTCCCCCGCCGCGGGCATGGCGAAGGGGTTGCCGCGATCGGCGGGGTCGTGGCCCTCGGGGCGGACGCTGGCGTAGTCGGGGTGCGACCAGTCGAGGTGGGAGTAGTAGAGGCCGACCTTGAGGCCGCGGCGGCGCAGGGCGTCGACGTAGGGGGTGATCAGGTCGCGGGCGGCGGGGGTGTGCCGGACGACGGACAGGCCGTTCGCCCGGGTGTCCCAGAGGGCGACGCCGTCGTGGTGCTTGGCGGTGAGGACGGCGTAGCGGGCGCCCGCCTGGACGAAGAGGTCGGCCCAGGCGTCGGGGTCGTAGCGGGCGGCGGTGAATCCGCCGAGCTGTTCCATGTAGGTGTCGTGGGGGACGTCGCCGTTGAAGAACGACCAGGACTCGGCGACGCCGTCGACGCTGTAGATGCCCCAGTGCAGGAAGACTCCGAGCTTCGCCCCGGTGAACCAGCTGTGCATCATGGCGAGTTGTCCTTGTCCTTGTGCGGTACGGGACGGTCCGTGTGCGGTACGGGACAGTCCGTGTGCGGTACGGGATCGGCTTGGGGGATCTGGGGCACGCCCGCGTCGTGACTCCAGCAGTGCACCCAGCGCTTGGCGGAGAGGTGGGTGCGGGGCGGGAAGGTGGTGGCGCACTGGGGCACGGCGAGCGGGCAGCGCGGGTGGAAGCGGCAGCCGCCGGGCGGGTCCACGAGACTGGGGGGCTCGCCGGGCGGGGCGTCGTCCCCGTCCGGGTCCGGTGGTGGGGCGATGCGGTCGGGGTCGGGGGCGGATTCCACCAGGAGGCGGGTGTACGGGTGCCGGGGGTCGCGGACGAGTTCCTCGCCGGGGCCGGACTCGACGAGCTGGCCGGCGTACAGGACCTTGATCTCGTCGGCGAAGTAGCGGGCGCCGGCGATGTCGTGGGTGATGTAGAGGATGGCGAGGCCGTCGTCGCGGAGGCTGCCGAGGAGGTTGAGGATGTCGAGGCGGATGGACACGTCGAGCATGGAGACGGGTTCGTCGCCGAGCAGGACGCGGGGCCGGGCGGCCAACGCCCTTGCGATGGCGACGCGTTGGCGCTGGCCGCCGGAGAGTTCGTGGGGGAACTTGTCGATGAACTGGTCGGCGGGGGTGAGGTTGACGCGCTCCAGGAGTTCGACGGTCTGCCGCTCGCGCGCCGCCTTGTCCTGTGCCCCGCCGTGGAGTTGGAGCGGGCGGCCGAGGATGTGGCGGACCCGGTGGACGGGGCTGAGGGAGGAGAAGGGGTCCTGGAAGACCATCTGGACCTGGCGGTAGTAGGCCCGTTTGCCGCGTGCGGTGCGGGCGGCCGCGATCCGCTCCCCGTCGAGGCGGATCTCGCCCGAGGTGGGCGGGTGGGCGAGGGCGAGGAGGCGGGCCAGGGTGGACTTGCCGCTGCCGCTCTCGCCGACCAGGGCGGTGATGCGCCCGGGGTGCAGGGCGAGGGTGACGGGCTCCAGGGCGTGCACTTCCTTGCCGTACTGGCCGGGGCCGTGCAGGGTGAAGCGCTTGCTGACCTTGCGGGCCTCGAGTACCGGCTTCGAGGCGTCAGTCGGTGGCATCGGGGGCCTCCTCCGTACGGGGTGCGTCGGCGTGCGTGGGGAGGTGGCAGGCGGCCTCGCCCGCGCCGGCCGGCAGCAGCTCGGGCTCCTCGGTGTCGCAGGGGGCGAACCTGCTGGCGCACCGGGGGTGGAAGGCGCACCCGGCTGGCGGGTGGCGCAGCCCGGGCGGGGAGCCGGGGATGCCGGTCAGCGGCCGGCGCGGGCCGCGCAGGGGCGGGAAGGCGTTGCGCAGGGCGGCGGTGTAGGGGTGCGCGGGGTTCTCGTACAGCTGCCGGGCGGGTCCGACCTCGACGACGCGCCCGGCGTACATGACGGCGATGCGGTCCGCGATCTCGATGAGCAGGGAGAGGTCGTGCGTCACGAAGACCACGGAGAATCCGAATTCGGCCTGCAACTTCCCTATCTGCTTCAGGATCTGACGCTGCATCACCACGTCGACGGCGGTCGTGGGCTCGTCCATCACCACCAGTTCGGGCTCGCAGGCGAGGGCGAGGGCGATGGTGGCGCGCTGGCGCATTCCGCCGGAGAGTTCGTGGGGGTACGCCCGGAGCCGGTCGGCCGGGATGCCGACGAGCCCGAGCAGTTCCCCGGCCCGCTCCTGCGCCTCCTTCTTGCTCAGGCCTCTCTGCGCCCGCAGTACGTCCACGAACTGCGCGCCGAGCCGGTGCACGGGGTTCAGCGCGTTCATGGCGCTCTGGAAGACGATCGCGAGGTGCCGCCAGCGCAGGGCGCTGAGCTGCCGTTCGTCGGCCCGCAGCAGGTCGACGGGCTCCCCCTCCCGGGGCCGGTACAGGGCGCTTCCGGCCGTGATGACCGCGGGCGGCCGCTCCAGCCGGGTCAGCGCCGTGACCAGCGTCGACTTGCCGCAGCCACTCTCCCCCACCACCCCGAGGGTCTCCCCGCGCCGCACTCCGAGGCGCACGTCGCGCACGGCGTGGACGGGTTCGGCCCGGTCGAAGTAGTCGACGCTGAGCCCTTCGACGCTGAGCAGTTCGCCGCTAAGCAGTTCGTCGCTAAGCAGTTCGTCGCTGAGCGGTTCTTCGCTGAGCAGTTCGTCCTCGTACCGCTCGGGCACATGGCTCATGAGTTCTCCCGGTGCGCGCGCTTGGCCGCCGCCTTGGCGGCCCGGCGGATGTCCCGATTGGCCCTGCGCAGGCGGGGGTTGGCAATCTCGTCGATGCCGAAGTTGACCAACCCGGCGGCCAGCCCGACCAGGGCGATGCAGGCGCCCGGCGGCACGAACCACCACCACGCGCCGCGCGGCAGCGCCGACGCGTTCTGCGCCCAGTAGAGCATCGAGCCCCAGCTGGTGAGGTTGATGTTGCCCAGGCCCATGAAGGCGAGACCCGCGTCGGCGAACATCGACAGGACGACCGCGCCCAGGAAGCTCGCCGAGATCAGCGGGGCCAGGGTCGGGATCAGCTCCCGGGTGATGATCCACCAGCGGCTCTCCCCCGTCATCTCGGCGGCCAGCACGAAGTCGCGGCGGCGCAGCGAGAGGGTCTGGGCGCGTTTGCCGCGCGCGCCCCAGGGCCAGGAGGTGAGGCCGATGATGAGGGCCACCGTGAGCCAGCCGCCCCGGCCCTTGACGTAACTCGCCACGATGACCAGGAGCGGGAGGCTGGGGATGACGAGCGAGACATTGGTGACGACGGTGAGCAGGGCGTCCGGCCGGCCGCCGAGGTAGCCGCCCGCCACGCCGACCAGCACCGAGAGGGTCGTGGAGATGACGGCGGCGGTCAGGCCCACCAAGAGCGAGATGCGGCTGCCGACGACGAGCTGGGCGAGGACGTCTTCGCCGGTGGCGGTGGTCCCCAACAGGTGCGCGGAGGAAGGGGGTTGCATGCTCGCGCTGGTGTCGATCGCGGTGGCGGACATGCCGAACACGTCCTCGACCACGAAGGGTCCGAGGAGCGCGAGCAGTACGAAGAGGGAGAGGAGGGCGAGACCCGCCCGCACCTTCCGGTTCTCGGGGAGCCGGAACCCTCCGCGCGCCGCCACCGCTGCCGCGTCCACGCTCATGAGCCCGTCTCCCTCGCCCGCGGGTCGATCAGTCCGTACACCGAGTCCGCCAGGAAGTTCGCCGCCAGCACCGACAGCGACACCATCAGGAACAGCGCCTGCATCAGCGGGTAGTCGACGCTGGCCACCGACTGGAAGAGCAGGTAGCCGACACCGGGGTACGCGTACACCGCCTCCACCAGCAGCTGGCCTCCGACAACGTTGCCGAGGTTGACCGCGAAGCCCGCCACGCTCGGCAGCATCGCGTTGCGCGCGGCGTACCGGAAGAGGACCGTCCCCTTGCTCAGGCCCTTGGCGCGGGCCAGCAGGACGTAGTCCTCGGACACCGTCGTGATCATCATGTTCCGCATGCCGATGTACCAGGTGGCGGCCCAGCCCATCGCGATGGTGAGCGCGGGCAGGATCGCGTGCGTCACGACGCTGCCGAGGAACGCGCCGCTGAGTCCGGGCTCCAGGTCCGGGTCGTACGCGCCGCCCGTCGGCAGCCAGGCCAGCTGGAAGCCGAGTACCAGGACGAAAAGGAGCGCGATCCAGAAGGTCGGCAGCGCGGTCATGAACATCGCGCCCGGCGTCGCCACCGAGTCCAGCTTCGATCCCGCCCGGCCCCCGGCGAGGATCCCGCCGGCCGTGCCGAACAGGAAGGACACCACGGCGACGACGCCCACCAGGCCGATCGTCCACGGCAGGGCGGCGCTGATGACCTCCCACACAGGGGTCGGGTAGAAGGCGACGGACAGCCCGAAGTCCAGCCGGAACACCTGGCCGAGGTAGGTGAGGTACTGGTCCCAGAGCGGCTCGGAGGGGTTGCCGAACAGCCGGTAGATGGAGGCGATCATGTCGCCGGACAGGGCGGTGCGGCCCTGCATCTGGGCGATCAGCACGGACGCCGGGTCGCCGGGCATCAGGCGCGGGAGGAGGAAGTTGAGGGTGATCGCGATCCAGGCGGCCACCAGGTAGAAGGCGAGGCGGCGCACGAAGTAACGGGCCCGCCCGAGCCGGGGCCCTTTGCGGGTGGCGGCCGGCGCGGACTCGGCGCCGAGGGGAACGACAGGGGCGGTCACCGGGTACCCCCACCTCCCCTGCCCTGACGCTTACTTCGCCTTGGCACCGGACACCGGCTTCAGCGAGAGGATCGTGTTGACCATGTCGGTGGGGCCCGCCCAGGGCGCTGGGATCGCGTACGGGTTCTTCTCGTCGGGCCAGCCGGTCCAGTTCTTGCTGTTGTACTGGGCGGAGGCGCCGATGGTGATCAGCGGGGCGGCCGGCACGTCGTCCACCATGATCTTCTGGAGTTCGGCGGAGGTCTTCAGGATCGCCGCGTCATCGCCGGAGCCCTCCATCTGCTGGAGCAGATCGTCGGCCTTGGTGTTGTTGTAGTGGCCGTAGTTGGTCCAGATGCCCTTGTTGCCGCTGAAGAGCATGTCCTTGAAGAAGTTGTACGGCGTGTTGTAGTACACGGCCCCGCCGACGAGGACGTCGAAGTTCGCGTCCTGGCGGGCCTTGTCGAGCTGGGCGCTGGCGATCGGCTGCACCTGGACGTCGATGCCCGCCTTGGCGAGCTGGGTGGCGATCACCTTGTCCCGCTGGATGGAGTCCGCGAACTCGGAGACCTCCAGGATCTTGAAGGCGAGCTGCTTGCCGTCCTTGCCGACCAGCTTGCCGCCCTGCTTGGTGTACCCCGCCTTCGCGAATTCGGCTTCTGCTGCTGCGAGTTGGGCCTTGGGCTGCTCCGCGCTGCGATACGCAGAGTCGATCCACTTGCCCTGCGTCCGGGCGTCCAGCCCGGTGGAGTTCAGCGGGTGGAACATGCCGGGGTTGCCGACGTCGGCCAGCTCGGTCCGGTCGACCGCGAGCGAGAGCCCCTTGCGGACGTGCACGTCCTTGAAGGGCGCCTTGGTGTGGTTGAAGAACATGAAGAGCCCGCCGTACGTCGGGTACCAGGCGTGGTGGTTCGCCGGATCCTTGGCCACGTACTGCTTCTGCACGTCGGGCACCGCGCCCCCGCTCCACTGGATCTCGCCGCTGAGCAGCTTTCCGATCTCGGAGGACGAGGCGACGACCGGCGCCTTGAGCGTCTTGACCGGGACCTTCTGCTTCCAGTAGTTGTCGCGGGCCTCGAAGGTGAGCTGCTGCGCGCTGTACTTCTTGAGGACGTACGGGCCGCTGGCGACGGGCTGCGGGTTGGTGAAGGTCTTGCCGTCCTGGCTCTGCCAGATCTTCTCCGGGATGGGCTGGATGCCGCCGATGTTGCGGAGCTTGGCGTAGGCGGGGGTGTCGAAGGTGATTTCCAGGGTGTGGTCGTCGGGCGCGGTGGCGGTCTTGAAGTCGAACTTCCAGTCCACCGGCAGGTCCTGCTTCTTCACGTACTCCAGGGCGTAGACCGCGTCCTTGGCGGTGAGCTTGGACCCGTCGCTCCAGTTGGCGCGCGGATCGAGCGCCACGGTGATCTTCTTGCCGCCGTCGGCCCAGGTGTACTTGGTGCCCAGCCACGGCACGAACTTGCCGCCTTGCAGGATGTTGAAGCCGAACAGCGCCTCGTACTGGAAGCCGAAGGTGCCCTGGGACGCCTGGAGCGAGAAGGGGTTGAAGTTGCGGACGATGGTGTTGCCGGAGAAGCCGAGATTGACGGTGAGACTGTCACTCGCCTTTTTGCCGCCCTGCCCCGCCGGGCCTGCCGAGCAGCCGCTGACGGCGAGGGCCGTCACGGTGAGCGCGGCCGCTGCGGCGACGTGGGCCCGTCGCGTCCGGGTTCCGCTGGTCGTCCACTGCATCACAGCTCCCTTGCCTCGTCCTTGCACGTGCTGGCACGTCCCTGCCACGACTAAAGCGCTTGAGCGCGAGCAGGCTAAAGCGCTTCCATCAGCTGCGGCAAGGGTCTGGTCCAATTCGGCACACGGGACCCACAGTTCTCAGCAGCCGCTTTTATCAAGGGAGTTACGCATATGAGTGCCGCCCCGCAAGCTGCCCGGGAGGCCGCCCGGCCCCTGCGTATCGGCATCGGCGGAGTGTCCGTCGAGTGCTCCACCTTCTGCCCGCACCGCACGACCCTGGACGACTTCCGCATCACCCGCGGCCGGGCCCTGCTCGCCCGGTACACCTGGACGCGCCCCGAGCCCGACGTCGAGTGGGTACCCCTGCTGCACGCCGTCGCGCTGCCCGGCGGCCCGGTCGAACCGGACGCGTACGCCGCCCTCAACTCCGAACTGGTCGCCCTCATCGAGAACTCCGGCCCGCTCGACGGCATGGTCTACGACATCCACGGAGCGATGAGCGTCATCGGCCTGACCGACGCGGAAGCCGACCTCACGGACGCGGTACGTTCCGCCCTCGACCGGCACCGGCTGACCGAAGACCGCCACCGGCTGACCGAAGACGCCGACAACCCGCACAGCGCAGCCCCGGACGCCCGCACCCCGCACCCCCCGCTCCTCTCCGCCGCCATGGACCTGCACGGCAACGTCTCCCGGCGTCTCGCCGAGCGCGTGGACCTGCTCACGGCGCACCGTCTCGCCCCGCACGAGGACGAGTGGGAGACCCGCGAGCGCGCCGCCCGCAACCTGCTGCACTGCCTGCGCTCAGGCGTGCGCCCTCACCGCGCCTGGGTGCAGGTGCCGGTGCTGCTGCCGGGCGAGAAGACCAGCACCCGCCTGGAGCCCGCCCGGTCCCTGTACGGCAGCCTCGCCGGCATCGAGTCGCTGCCCGGCGTGCTCGACGCGGCCCTGTGGGTCGGCTACGCCTGGGCCGACGAGCCGCGCTGCCGGGCGGCCGTGGTGGTCACCGGCACGGACCAGCAACTCATCGCCAAGCACGCCGAGTTGCTGGCCCGCCGCTACTGGGACGCCCGCCACGACTTCGTCTTCGTCGGCCCGACCGGCACCGCCGACGAGTGCATCGCCCGAGCGGTGGAGTCGTCCAGGCGCCCCTTCCTCATCAGCGACTCGGGCGACAACCCCACCGCCGGCGGCGCGGGCGACCTCGCGTACATGCTGGGGCGCCTGCTCGCCCACGACGCGATCCGCGAGGGCCGCACCACCGCCCTGCACCCCGGCATCACCGACCCGGCGGCGGTGGCCCGCTGCACCGAGGCGGGCGTGGGCGCCCGGGTCACCCTCCCGGTGGGCGGCAAGGTGGACTCCAGGCACGGCGGCCCGTACCAACTCACGGGCACAGTCACCTTGCTGGAACCGGGCCGGGCCGCCGTCCGGTGCGGCGGGCTGACCGTCGTGCTGGTCGAACGCCGGACGCCGTTCCACACGCGCACCGACTTCGGAGGGCTCGATCCGGCCTCGTACGATCTCGTGGTCGTCAAAATCGGTTACCTGGAAACGGAGTTGTACGACCTGGCGGCCGACTGGCTGCTCGCACTCACCCCGGGCGGCGTCGACCAGGACCTCCAACGCCTGGGACACCACCGGGTGGAACGCCCGCTGTACCCGTTCGACCAGGACGCCTACGCCGAAGGGGAGGGGCCGGACCTCACACCCGTACTCCTCGGACCGGCGCGGCACATCAGGTCGCCGCTTCCGGACACACGGAAGGCATGACCCTCCACGAGGAAGACCCCGCGACACCCCCGGAAGGCTCCACCACTCCCCCGGCCGACGCCGTCGGCGCCCGCCCCCGCACCGAAGTGGAGGCGGCGCTAAGGGACTTGGAGGCCGAGGCCGCCGCCCCGCACCGGCAGACCCAGATCAGCCGCGGCGCCCTCGCGGGCTACATCTGGGTGCTCGGCAGCGCGCAGACCACCCCCGTGACCGGCGACCAGAGCTCGGCCGCACCCAACGACGAACAGATCACGGCCGAACTCACCTCAGCAGAGCGCCAATTGACGGACCCGGTACGTCGTGACATTCCCCGCGAGTACGTCCAGGGCGTGTGGGACGCGCTCGCGTGGGTGACCGGGCGGAGCGACAAGAAGCCCTGAGACAAGGAGGCCTCAGCAAGGAGAGACCCCGGGCCCCGGCACCGCAGTGGTTGCGCCGGGACCCGGGGGGTCTGAAAGGGCTGGTCAGCAGTCCACGCTGTCCGTCAGCCGGATGTCCCGCGACGACGCCCCGACGTACACCGCACGCCTGCCCTTCGCCCGCGTCCAGCGGCCGCGCCCGGTGTCCCAGTACGACAGCTGCCGCTCGCCGACCCGCACGGTGATCCGGCGCGACTCGCCCGGCCGCAGCTCGACCCGCTGGAATCCGGCGAGCGCCCGCACCGCCATCTCGACCGGGGCCTTGCGGGCCGGGCCGAGGTAGACCTGCGGGACCTCGGCGCCGGTACGGCGGCCCTTGTTGGTCACGGTGAAGGTGACGTCGAAGCCGTCCCCGTGCTCGCGCACGCTCAGCCGGCTGTACCCGAACTCCGTGTAGGACAGGCCGTGTCCGAAGGGGAAGTGGGGTTCGGTGCCCGCCTTGTCGTAGCCGCGGTAGCCGACGAAGATGCCCTCGCTGTACGTCACGGTCTTGTCGACGCCGTAGTACCGCTCGGGGTGCTTCGGGTCGAGGGTCGGGTCGTCGGTCTCCTTCTTCGGCCAGGTGACCGTGGCCTTGCCGCCCGGGTTGGCGCGGCCGGTGAGCAGGTCGGCGGTGGACCAGCCGCCCTCCTGGCCGACGTAACCGGTGTGCAGGATGGTGCGCACCTTGCGGCGCCACGGCATGGTGGCCGCGCTGCCGGTGTTCAGGACCAGGATCGTGCGCGGGTTCGCGGAGGCGACCGCGTCGATCAGCTCGTCCTGGTGGGCGGGGAGGGTGAGCGTGGTGAGGTCGCCGCTGCCGCCGAGCGCACCGCCCTCGCCGTTGAAGGCGAAGACGACCGGGGTGTGCACCCGGCGGGCCAGCTTCACCGCGTCGGCGATGTGTGCGGCGCGCTGCTCGGGCGTCACCCAGGCGAGGCGGATCTGCACCGGGCCCCGGTCGGCGATGGTGGCGTCCCAGCCGGTCGCCTTCACGAGGAGCTTGTACGTCTTTCCGCCGGTCAGCGTGACGGGCGCGGCCTGGCCGTTGTCGAGGCCGTCGGTGGTGGGCACGATCGAGGACCACTTGCGGGTGAAGCTGTCACGGGCCCCGGCGGCGCTCGCGATCTCCTTGCCGTCGACGGAGAGCGACACCTTCGCGCCCCAGCCCTGGATCTTCAGCGCGTACTCGCCGGTGGTGGGCGGCACGAGTGTGCCGGTCCACTCGGTGGTGGAGCCGACCGGGAGGCCCTTGGGCCCGGTGAAGTCGACCGTCTTGTCGGTGCCGCCGCCCTTGCGGGCGAGGCCGCCGGGCAGCGCGGACGCCGGGACGGCGGTTCCCGTGAGGTCGACCCCGACCTCGTACGCGATCCTCCGGCCGGTGGTGCGGCGCAGCGCGTCGAGGGGGCTGACCATCCGGTCCTCGAAGCCGTACGCCCGCTCACCTGCGACGGAGACGGCGACCTGGCCGGCGGTGGGGCCGATGAGGGCGAGGTCGTTCAGCGCGGACTTCGAGAGCGGGAGCCCGCCGTCGTTGGCGAGGAGCACCGCGCCCTGGGTGGCGACCTCGCGGGCGACGCGGGCGCCGGCCTCGATGTCGATGCTGCGGCGGGCGGGCTTGCGGCTGCCGTCGAGCATGCCGAAGGCGTCGTACTGGCCGAGGATGCGGGAGACGGCGGTGTCGAGGGCGGACTCGGGGATCGAGCCGCCCAGGATGGCCTTCTTCAGGGGCTCCCCGTAGAAGGAGCCGTCCCACATCTGCATGTCCTGGCCGGCCTGGAGGGCGGCGGTCGAGTGGGTCGCGCCCCAGTCGGAGGTGACGAAGCCCCGGAAGCCGAGCTCGCCGCGGAGGATGTCGGTGAGGGTGGTCTTCTGCTCCGAGTTCCACTTGCCGTTGAGGTGGTTGTACGCCGACATCACCGAGGAGACCCCGGCGCGGACGACGGCGTCGAACGCGGGCAGGTACATCTCGTGGAGGGTGCGCTCGTCGACGATGAAGTCGTACGAATTCTCCGGCTTCTCCCGGTCGAACTCGTGGAAGCGCTGGTTGTTGGCGAGGAAGTGCTTGGCCTGGGCGAGCATGCCCTGCGCCTGGACGCCCTCGACCTGGGCGGCGCCGATCAGTCCGTTGAGGTACGGGTCCTCGCCGGACTGGTCCTTGTTGCGGCTGAAGAAGGGGGTGCGGGACAGCTCGATCTGCGGGGCGAGCAGCACGTCCATGCCGAGCGTGCGACCCTCGCGGCCCATCACCTCGCCGTACTCGCGGGCGAGTGCGGGGTTGAAGGCCGCGCCGAGGGTGGAGACCGGGGGCAGTCCGGTGGCGGACTTGGCGACGTTGACGCCGGCCGGCCCGTCGGACAGGCGCAGCTCCGGAATGCCGAGGCGCTTGATGCCGGGTACGTAGCCGGCCTGGCCCAGGCGTTGCGGGTCGACGGCGCCGTGCACGAGGGAGAGCTTCTCGTCGAGGGTCAGTTTCGCGATGAGTTTGCGTACGCGGCCGGATGCGGCGGGTGCTGCGGCGGCCCCCGCGGTGGCTGCGGCGGCCGGGCCCGCCGTGGCGAGCGGACCGGCGGCGGCGACGAAGGCGAACGCGGCAGCGGCTGTGCCGAACTGCTTCATCAGGGTACGGCGGCTCGGACCGGTCACGGCGACGTCGTGCGAGGTGCCGGGAGCGGCGTCATTCGGGTGTGCGGGCATGGCGAGGAAGACCTCCGAGGCAAAGGGGGTCGCCACGCGGCACGTGGTGCGGGCACCGTCGCCCGCGCGGCAAACGAGTCCGGGTCCCGCGACCTGGACACAACACATCAGCAGCGCACCGAACCGGACAACTCGGTGTGGGACAACAGGTCTTGAAGTCGTCACACGTGTCAGTTCGGAAGTTCGTGGGGTGAGTCTTGATTACTCGAACTTGACGGTCAAGGTCTGGGGCAGAAGAACTTAAAGCTTGTATCAATTCGTTCAGGAGCCGAACGCGGGGCGGCTGTCGGCGGCGTTGTCGGGATCGGAGCCCGGCCGCGCAGTCCACCCCTGCGCACTGTGACGCTCAACGCGTCGGCGAGCGCCCCCACTTCCCCGTTTCGCGGCTACGCTCGAATTACCTGCACCTGCCACGAATACGGGTGGCACCTGTCACCCGTGCCGAATGCCCCGCGCCCGGCACGGATGCACCTGCCCCACACGCGGAGACGGAGCGCGCCTTGGCACAGCCCCTCACGGAACGGTCCGGGGCCCTCCCCGACCAGCCCGACCACTGGACGGAACCCGGCGCCCACCTCGTGAGCGAGGGCGTGTACCGGATCCCGCTGCCCCTGCCGCTCGAAGGCCTGAACGCGGTCAACGTCTACCTGGTCGAGGACCGCGAGGGCCCGGTACTCATCGACTCCGGCTGGGCGGGCCCGGAGACCGGCAAGGCCCTCACCGAGGCCCTGCGCCCGCTGGGGTACGGGCTCGGCGACCTCGCCCAGATCCTGGTGACGCACGCCCACTGGGACCACTACACGCAGGCCCTCCTCCTGCGCGAGTCCCTGGGCGTACGGGTACGGATCGGGCGGGGCGAGCGGCACTCCATCGAGGGCCTGGACCTGAACCGGGGCGCCCACCCCGAGCAGGCCGCCCAACTCCGCGCCTGCGGTGCGACCGAGCTGGCGGACGCGGTGGCGGGGATGGAGGTGACAGCGGAGGAGTGGGCGATGCCGTTCGGGCCGCCGGACGCCTGGCTGGACGACCACGAGGAAGTTCCGCTGACGGAAAGGAAGTTGAAGGTTCTGGCCACCCCCGGGCACACCCGGGGGCATGTGGTCTTCGGCGACCCGGCGGCCGGTCTGCTCTTCGCGGGCGACCATGTGCTGCCGCACATCACCCCGTCGATCGGCTTCGAACGCAGCCCGGAGCGCTCGCCGTTGCGCTCGTACCAGCAATCCCTGCGCCTGATAAGGGAGTTGCCCGACGCACTGCTCCTGCCGGCCCACGGTCCGGTGACCCTGAGCACGCACACCCGCATCGACGCGCTCCTCGCCCACCACGAGGAACGCCTGGACGCGGTGGCCCGCGAGGTCCGCAAGGGTGCCCGCAGCGCACTCGACGTGGCCCGCGCGCTGCCGTGGACGCGTCGGCTGCGTCATCTGGACGACCTGCCGGACCAGCACCGGATGCTGGCGATCCTGGAGATCGACGCACATCTGGAGGTGCTGGCCGAGACGGGCGTGCTGTGCTGGGACCGGGTGGACGGGGTGCGGCACTTCGCGTCGGCGGGGTGATCCGGGAACGGCGCGTTCCGCGCCGCTGAGCTGCGGGTATGCTCCGGCCTTCCGCACTCCGCCCGGACCCGGAAGGAACGTCCCATGATCGTTGTCGCAGGCGAGGCCCTGATCGACCTGGTGCCCGGGGCGCGGGGCGACGCCCTGGCCCCGCTGTTGCCCGCCCGTGGCGGCGGCCCGTACAACACGGCCGTGGCGCTGGGGCGGCTCGGTGCGGACGTCGCGTTCTGCTCGCGGATCTCCACCGACGCCTTCGGCGAGTCGCTCGTGGAGCGGCTGCGCGAGGAGAACGTCTCCACCGCCCTCCTCCAGCGCGGCCCCGAGCCCACCTCGCTGGCCGTGGCCTCCCTCGGCGCGGACGGCTCGGCGTCGTACGCCTTCCACGTCGCGGAGTGCGCCGACCGCCTCTTCCTGACACCCTCTCAACTCCCCTCCTCCGTAAGCGCCTTGTCCTTCGGCACGTGCTCCCTCGTACTGGAGCCGGGCGCGAGCGGGTACGAAGAGCTGATGCGGCGGGAGGCGGCACGCGGGGTGTTCGTCGCGCTCGACCCGAACATCAGGGCGGGCCTGATCGCCGACCCGGACGCCTACCGGGCCCGCTTCCGCAGCTGGCTGCCCCACGTCACCCTGCTCAAGCTGAGCGAGGAGGACGCGGACTGGCTGGGCCCGGACCTGCCCGGCTGGCTCGCGGCGGGCCCGGCGGCGGTGGTCCTCACCCGGGGCGCCAAGGGCCTGACCGCCTTCACCGCACACGGCGAATTCTCGGTACCCGGCGTCCCCGTCACCGTGGCGGACACGATCGGCGCGGGCGACACGGTGAACGCGGCCCTCCTCCACGCCCTCTCGCGCCGCGACCTGCTCTCCCGCGAGGCGGTGGCATCCCTGCCCGCCGACGCCTGGCACTCCCTGCTGACGTACGCGGCCCACGCAGCCGCCCTGACCTGCGCCAAGCCGGGCGCGGAGCCTCCTTACGCCGCCGAACTCCCTCCCGTCTAACCCCTCTCTCCTCGTATACATCTCCCTCCCCCTTGGGCGACGGGGCCCCCGGGGGCGGGACGGGCGGGCAAGGGGGCGGCCCGCCCGACACGGACCCACCCCCGTCCCGGCCCTCTCGCCACCGGCCCGCCCCGACACACCCCCCACACCCCGCACACCCCCCACACCGCCCCGCCCCACCCCCGTAACACCCCGAAATCCCCTCGTTACGCACCGAACGGCAACCCGAAACACCCCCTCCCTACCGTCACTCCCCACACCCCCACCCCCAACCCCACCCCAGGAGCACCCCCGTGACGGTCGATCAGACCCCCGCCGTCGAGCCCCACCCAACCCCAGCCCCCACCCCACCCACCTCCTCCTCCACCACCAGCACGGCGAGCGAAACCCTGGAGGACTACACCCTCCGCTTCGCCCCCCGCACCTACCGCCGCTGGACCCCCGCCGTCGTCGGCGCCTCCGCCCTCGGCGGCATCGCCTACATGGCCGACTTCTCCATCGGCGCCGGCATCGGCATGACCCACGGCACCGGCAACGCCCTGCTCTCCATCCTGGTCGCCGCCGCCGTCATCTTCGTTTCCGGCATCCCGCTCGCCTACTACGCCGCCCGCTACAACCTCGACCTGGACCTGATCACCCGCGGCTCCGGCTTCGGCTACTACGGTTCGGTGATCACCAGCGTCATCTTCGCGAGCTTCACCTTCATCTTCTTCGCGACCGAGGGCGCCATCATGGCGCAGGGCCTCAAGTACGCGCTGGGCATGCCCCTTTGGGCGGGCTACGCACTCTCCACCCTGATCATCATCCCCCTCGTCATCTACGGGATGAAGGCCCTCACCAAGCTCCAGTCCTGGACGAACCCCCTGTGGCTGGTCCTGATCGTCGCCCCGCTCGCGTACGTCGTCATCACCGACCCCGACTCCTTCACCCGCTTCCTCTCCCACAAGGGAACCGACACCACCACGGGCACGGGCATCTCCACCGCCGCCGTGATGCTCGGCGCGGGCGTCTGCCTCTCCCTGATGGGCCAGATCGGCGAGCAGATCGACTACCTGCGCTTCATGCCGCCCAAGACCGAGGCCAACAAGCGCTCCTGGTGGGCGGCCACACTGCTCGCAGGCCCCGGCTGGGTGGTCTTCGGCGCCCTGAAGCAGGCCATCGGCGTCTTCCTCGCCGTGTACATCGTGGACGCGGTCGGCGTGGCGGCAGCCGTCGAGCCGATCGAGCAATTCACCGCCGCCTTCAAGCAGTTGATGCCCGGCTGGCTGGTGGTCCCGCTCGCCCTGCTCCTGGTGGTCCTCAGCCAGGTCAAGATCAACGTCACGAACTCCTACTCGGGCTCCCTGGCCTGGACGAACTCCTACGCCCGCGTCACCAAGCACTACCCGGGCCGCACCGTCTTCGTCCTCGTGAACCTCGCCATCTCCCTCCTCCTCATGGAGGCGAACATGTTCGCCTTCCTCAACAACGTCCTGAGCTTCTACTCGAACTGCGCCATGGCCTGGGTCGTCACCGTCGCCACGGACATCGCGATCAACAAGTACGTCCTGAAGCTCTCCCCCAAGCACCCGGAGTTCCGCCGCGGCATGCTGTACGCGGTCAACCCGGTCGGCGTGGTCTCCTTCCTGGCCTCCTCGCTCCTCTCCATCGCCGTCTACTTCGGCCTCTTCGGCGACGCGCTCCAGCCGTACTCCCCGATCGTCGCCGTGGGCGTGGCCGTGCTCCTCACCCCGCTCATGGCCCTCGCCACCCGCGGCCGCTACTACCTGCGCCGCACGTCGGACGGCATCGACGAACCCCTCCTCGACGCGGACGGCAACCCGAGCGCCACAACGTACGACTGCGGTGTCTGCGCACAGCCCTTCGAGCGCCCGGACGTCCTCGCGAGCGCGAGCGGCGGCATCATCTGCTCGCTCTGCCTCACCACGGACCGGACCGGCGCCCACGTCCTCCCGGCCCAGTAGCCACACGTGGGGGGAGCCGGGACCAGGCTCCCGCCTCCCCCGTGTGCCCGGCCCCTGCCTCTCCGCGCGGAAGTCCCCCTTCTCTTCCGCTGGCTGACACGCCAGAAGCTAGGGAGCGGGGGCACTCGCCTCAGCGCGCACGACCAGTCGCCGCAGCGCGCACGGCCGCGTGCCCCAGCACGTACGACCACGCGCCGCACCGCACGCGACCGTGTGCCGCAACGCGCAGCCCGGGGACACCCACCGGAGGGGGAACGCCATGACGGACACCGACCCCACCAGGCCCGCACCCCGGCCGTCCCCTCCCCGTGCGCCCACCCTCACACCCGCCCTCACCCACACCGAAACCCTCCAGCACACCGTCTCGGAACTCCTCGTCCCCCTGCGCGTGACCGCCCCGCCCCACCTGCCCTTCCACGCCACCGTCACCTCGGCGGGGAACGCCGCGCTGCACACGGCCCGGCTGCGCAGCACCCCGCACTCCGTCCTGCGCACCCCCGGCCTGATCTCCTCGTCCGACGCCGACCTCTTCAAGGTCACCCTGCACCTGTCCGGCACGGCCCGCGTCGAACAGGGCGACAGACAACGCCGGGTGCGCCCCGGCGACCTGCTCGCCCTGGACACCACACGCCCCTATGCCCTGCACCTGCCCGACCCCTGCGACGTGGTGGTCCTCGGCCTCCCGCGCGGCCTGCTCGGCCCGCACGCCCGCGCCCTGACCCACCGCAGCGGCGAACCGATCCCCGCCGACACCGGCACGAGCGCCCTGCACACCCTCGCCCGACTCCGCGACCCCGACCTCTGCGCGGAATCGGTGGCCGCCCACCACCGCATCTCGGTACTCCCCCAAGCTCTCAACTTCGTTCGAGCAGGGGGTACCCCCTCCCTCCACCAGCTCTTCCAGGGCCGCGACCGCACCTTCACCGCCTGGCTCCGCCACGAACGCCTCACCCGCATCCGCCGCGACCTCGCCGACCCGGCCCTCTCCCACCGCACGGCGACCTCCATCGCCGCGGCCTGGGGCTTCCTGGACAGCACCCACCTCTCCCGTGCCCTGCGCGACGAATTCGGCTCCACGGCCGCCGAGTTGCGCAGGACCACGAACCCGTAATCTCGCCGAACGGCCCGGGACTCCGGGAAAAACGAAAAGCCGTGCCGGATTTCTCCGACACGGCTGACGACCCGCGAAAACGCTGGTCGGGACGACAGGATTTGAACCTGCGACCCCTTGACCCCCAGTCAAGTGCGCTACCAAGCTGCGCCACGTCCCGTTACTCGCCTGACCTGGGGTTTTCCCCGGCTGAGCGCGTACGAGAACAATACCGCACATCAGGACGTGGTTGCGAACGCCTTTACCCAGGTCGCGCCCACCCCGAGGGAGAGGCTTGACCTCAAGTCCACTTGATGTCCGAGGCTCGTGCACATGACGACACAGACGCACGAGAAGCGGACTCCGTACGGATACGAGGACCTCGGCCGCCTGATGGGCCTCATGACGGGCGCCGAGAAGCACGGCCCCGCCGCCACCTCGACGCTGGACGCGCTCTGGGTGCTCTACGACCGGGTGCTGCGGGTGACGCCCGAGACCGCCGGGGACAGGGGGCGGGACCGGTTCCTGCTGTCCAAGGGGCACGGGCCGATGGCGTACTACGCGGTGCTCGCCGCGAAGGGGTTCTTCGGCGAGGAGGTGCTGCCCGGGTTCGGTTCGTACGACTCGCCGCTCGGCCACCACCCGGACCGTCTGCTCGTCCCCGGTGCCGAGATCGGCAGCGGATCGCTCGGGCACGGGCTGCCGTTGGCGGTCGGCACGGCACTGGGCCTGCGGGCGCAGGGGCTGAGGGACCCGGCGGTGTGGGTGCTGCTCGGGGACGCGGAGCTGGACGAGGGCAGCAATCACGAGGCCCTCGCCTTCGCCGGGCCCGCGGGACTCGACCGGCTGCACGCGATCGTCGTGGACAACGCGTCCGCCACGCACGGCTGGCCCGGCGGCATCGCCTCCCGCTTCGAGGCCGCCGGCTGGTCCGCCGCCACGGTCGACGGCCGCGACCACGAGGCACTGTACGCCGCGTTCACCGCCCCGCACCCGGGCCGCCCGCACGTGGTCGTGGCCCGCGTCGAACCCAAGAAGTAGTGCAGCGGACGTCAACCTGCTTACCAAACAAGGGAGTTGACCATGGATACGATGCGGGACCGCTTCATCGCCACCACCTCACGCCTGCTGGACGAGGACCCCAGGGTCGCGGTCGTCCTCGCCGACATCAGCACGGACGGCTTCTCCGCCGCCCGGCGCAGGCACCCGGAGAGGGTGGTGAACGTCGGGATCAGGGAGCAGCTGCTCATCGGGGCGGGTGCCGGGATGGCACTCGCCGGGATGCGGCCCGTGGTGCACACCTTCGCCAGTTTCCTGGTGGAGCGGCCCTTCGAGCAGGTGAAGCTCGACTTCGGGCACCAGGACGTGGGCGGTGTCCTGGTCAGCGCGAACGCTTCGTACGACTGGCCTGCGGGCGGGTTCACCCACATGTCGCCGGGCGACGTGGCGCTGCTGGACACGCTCGACGGGTGGACGGTGCATGTGCCGGGGCACCCCGACGAGGCGGAGGCGCTGCTGCGGCACGCCGTCGCCGACGGGGACGAGCGGGTCTACGTACGGCTGTCGCTCCAGAGCAACGCGCAGGCCCGCGAGGTGCGCGGGGACGGAGGGTTCACCGCCGTGCGGCAGGGGCGCGGCGGGACCGTGGTCGCCGTCGGGCCGATGCTGGACAACGTGCTGGACGCGGTGGCGAGCCTGGACGTGACCGTGCTGTACGCGGCCACCGTACGGCCCTTCGACGGTGCGGCGCTGCGGGCCGCCGGGTACACCGACGTCGTCCTGGTCGAGCCCTACCTCGCCGGAACCTCGACCGCCGCCGCGAACGACGCGCTCGCCGACCTCCCGCACCGCGTGCTCGGCCTGGGTGTCGGGCAGCGTGAGCTGCGCCGGTACGGGGACATGGCCGAGCACCTCGCGGCGCACGGGCTCGACGCGGCCTCGCTGCGGGAGCGGATCGGCGCCTTCCTCGGGCGCTAGCGGGCGTCAGGACTCGGGGTCAGGCCCTCGGGGTCAGGCCCTCGGGGTTCAGGCCTCGGGCTCCGTCAGCTCCGGGTGGAGCGCCAGCAGTTTGCGCGGGGCGACCTGTCGCCAGGAGTCGAGGAGGATGGCGCGGAGCTCCTCCTCGTCCTCCAGGGCGGGCAGGCGGGCCCGCAGCCAGTCGTAGTTGTCGTCGTGTCCCTCCTTGATGAAGAACTTCTCCGGTTCCGCCTCGATCAGTTCGGCCCGCTCCTCCTTCGGGCACTTGAACGCCACCGACCTGTCGTCCTCGCCCAGCGCGGCGAACAGCTTCCCGGCCACCCGGAAGGTGGGGCTGCCCCAGGCGGGCTTCTCCGCTGTGTCCGGCAGGGCGAGCGCGACCCTGCGTACGTCCTCGGCATCGGTCATGGGAAAACCGTACGGGCCACCACTGACAATCGGCCCGAGCAGCAGGACCGAGCGGCCAACGCGGTCAGACGTGCTTGTCGAGCCAGGCCGTCAGGTCGTCCTGGACCTCGGCCCTGTTGGTCTCGTTGAGGATTTCGTGCCGGGCCCCCTCGTACCCCTTCCAGGTGAGGTCCTCGATGCCCGCGTAGCGCAGGTCCTCCAGGAGTTCGTGGACCAGGGTCATGCCCTGGTTGCAGGGGTCCTCGGTGCCGACCGCGAGGTGGAAGGGCAGGTCGGCGGGGATGCGGGCCAGGTTGCGCGGGTCGTTGAGCTTGCGGATGCCGTGCACCCAGTCGAGCGAGAGGCCCGTGCTGAAGGGGAAGCCGCAGCGCTCGTCGGCGGCGTACGCGTCGACCTCGGCCTCGTCGCGCGAGAGCCACTCGAAGCCCGTGCGGTGGGTGAACGCGTCGTTGAAGTTCGCGAACCGGTCGGCGGTGAAGGAGGCGACGGCGTCCCGGCCCTCCGCCTCGGCCTGCCGCTCCAGGTCCGTGATCGCCGCTTCGAGGTCCGTGCCGGGCAGCGAGCGGAAGACCCCCGACAGGATCACCCCGGCGAGCCCGTCCGGGTACTCCTGCGCGTAGTCGCGGGCCAGCATCGCGCCGAGGCTGTGCCCGAGCAGCACCACCGGCACGCCCGGGTGCAGGGTGCGGGCCTGGTCGCCGACCGTGCGCAGGTCGGCGACCATGTTCCGCCAGCCGTCGTCGCCCGCGACGCCGAGCCCTCCGGTGCCGGTGGCGGTCGCGCCGTGGCCCCGGTGGTCGGAGGCGAGGACCCCGTACCCGTGCGAGAGAAGGTGACGGGCGAAACGGTCGTAGCGCTGGGCGTGTTCCGCCGCGCCGTGCGCGATCTGCACCAGGGCGCGCGGGCGTCCGCTGTCGGGCAGCCAGGTGTACGTGGCGATCTGGACGCCGTCGTGCGCGGTCGCCGTGCCGGGGGTGCCGGGAGCGGTCATGGTCGGCCTGCCTCTCTGAGCTGGAGCTGACGGTGGCGGATGGGCTGCCCCCACGGGGGTACGGTGCTGACCCTCCCCCGGACCGGCCCGCTCATGCCAGCCCCCCGCACGCAGTGCCTCAGCCCCTGACCTGCCCCCGCTCGAAGTACGCCACCAGCTCCGGGTCCGGCTCCGCCACCCGGCGCGGTGTGCCGCCGTCGCGCAGCGAGTCCGTGGCCCGGACGCCCGCCGCCACGGCCATGCGTGCCGCCACCGGCGAGGTGTCCGTCGTACCTCCGTCCCGTACGAAGCGCAGGAACTCGTCCACGAGCAGCGGATCCGCGCCCCCGTGCCCTGCGTTGTCCTCGGCGGCCGGGATCTCGTGCGTCTCGTCGGCGTCGAAGCGGTGGCCGGAACGGCGGCTGTTCCACACCTTGACCTGGCCGCCGGGGCCGTCGCCGAAGTTCTCCAGGCGGCCCGCGTCGCCGATGACGGTGTAGTTGCGCCAGTAGTCGGGGGTGAAGTGGCACTGCTGGTAGGCGGCCAGTACGCCGTTGTCGAGGCGCATGTTGAGGAGGGAGACGTCCTCGACGTCGATCACGGGGTTGAGGGCGCGCTGGGTGTGCGGCGGCCAGTGGCCGTCCTTGGTGTACCAGTCGTCGGTCTTGGGCTCGCCCGGTGCGCGGCGGTGCGGGTTGTCGCCGTAGACCATGAGGTCGCCCATGGCCTGGACGTCGCGGGCGTAGCCGCCGGACAGCCAGTGCAGGACGTCGATGTCGTGGGCGGCCTTCTGGAGGAGCAGTCCGGTGGTGTGCTCCCGCTCCGCGTGCCAGTCCTTGAAGTACCAGTCGCCGCCGTAGCCGACGAAGTGCCGTACCCAGACGGTCTTGACCTCGCCGATCTTCCCGGCCCTGATCAGGTCGCGCATCAGGCGGACGACGGGCATGTGCCGCATGTTGTGACCGACGTACAGGCGGGTGCCCGTCTCGTACGCGGTGCGCAGGATGGTGTCGCAGTCCTCGACGGTGGTTTCCAGGGGCTTCTCGACGAAGACCGGTTTTCCGGCGCGCAGGGCCTGGCAGGCGAGGTCGGCGTGGGTGTGGTCGGGGGTGAGGACGAGGACGGCGTCGACGGACGGGTCCTCGATCACCGTGCGGTGGTCGGCGGTCAGGGCCGCGTCGGGGAAGGCCTCGGCGGCCAGGGCGCGGGCCCGCTCGTCGGGGTCGGCGAGGACGGCCACCTGGGCGCCGCGGCCGGGCCGGTGTGCCGTACGGGCGAGGCTGCCGCGCAGTCCGAAGCCGAGGACGCCGATCCGGAGGTCGGGCGGGGCGGGCATGTCCGGTGTGTCGGGTGTTTCGTGTGTGCCGGGTGTGTCCAGCAGATCGGTCATCGTGCGTGCTCCTCGTGCAGAGTCCCCTTGTCCGGTACGGGAGTTGACGTTAGCCCGCATACGTCCCGCAGGGCAGCCCACGCCTCACGCGACACCCCCGCCCCACCCGTCTCCGAGCCCACCCCTATTCGCGGCGCTCGATCTGCGCCATCAGCTCGGCGGCCATCGCCTTGATGGTCTCCAGGCCCTCCCGCCCCCACTGCCGGGGCTTGGTGTCCACCACGCAGATCGCGCCGAGCGCGATACCGTCCCGGTCGATGAGGGGTGCGCCGAGGTAGGAGCGGATGCCGATCTCGTCGACGACGGGGTTGCCCGCGAAGCGCGGGTAGTCGCAGACGTCCTCCAGGACGAGGGCCTTGCGGCGGGCCACCACGTGCGGGCAGTAGCCGTGGTCGCGGGCCATCGCCCGGCCGATCCGCCCGGCGGCGGCAGCGGCGCCCAGGTCGCTGCCGGAGTGGGTGCCGGTGGGGGTGTGCAGCCCGGCGAAGAACTGCCGGTTCTCGTCGATGAAGTTGACCATCGAGTACGGTGCGCGGGTCGCCTCCGCGAGCCGTACGGCAAACGCGTCCAGCATCGGGTCCGGCCGCCCGCCGAGCCCCAACTCCCGGAGCCTGCGCGCCCGTTCGGGCCCTTCCCGGTCGGCTGGGGTGAGCAGCAGATGGCCGATCCTGTCATGTTTCATAGGTGGGCTCCCGTCATGGGTGGGCTCCGTGGGCTGTGGTGGGGGCGGCGGGCGCGTGCGTGAGGAGGTGCTTGACGAGCGTGACGAGGGTGGCGATGCCGGAGGAGGCGAGACGGGCGTCGCAGATGACGATGGGGATCTCCGGGTTGAGGTCCAGGGCGCCGCGCACCTCCTCGGGCTCGTACCGGAAGGCCCCGTCGAACTCGTTTACGGCGACGACGAAGCCGATGCCGCGCTGCTCGAAGAAGTCGACGGCGGCGAAGCAGTCCTCCAGCCGCCGGGTGTCCGCGAGGACGACGGCGCCCAGCGCACCCTTGGAGAGCTCGTCCCACATGAACCAGAACCGTTCCTGCCCCGGGGTGCCGAAGAGGTACAGGACGTGGTCCTTGTCGAGGGTCATGCGGCCGAAGTCCATGGCGACGGTGGTCATGGACTTGTTCTCGACACCCTCCAGGCTGTCGGTGTCGGCACTCGCCTGGGTGAGGAGTTCCTCAGTGCTGAGCGGGTCGATCTCGCTGACCGCGCCGACGAAGGTGGTCTTGCCGACGCCGAAGCCGCCCGCGACGAGGATCTTCAGCGCGGTGGGGAAGACCTCTTCGGGATCGGGGCCACCGCCTCCGCAGCCGTCGCCCTCGTAGCCGTAGTCGCCCCCGTAGCCGGAGCCGTAGTCAGAGTTGTCGTCGTAGACCATCGAGCACTGCCTCCAGCAAGTCGCGGTCGGTCGGGGGGTGTTGGAGGATCGGGGCGTGGGTGAGGACCGCCCCGCAGTCCACCAGGTCGCTCAGCACGACCTTGGTGACGACTGCGGGCAGGCGCAGGTGTGCCGCGATCTCGGCCACCGACATGGGGTCGTCGCACAGGCCGATCGCCTGCGCGTGCTCGGGACCGAGGTGCATGGGCAGGGCGGCACCGGTGGCCATCACCATGGTCAGCAGGTCGAGTTCGACGCTGGGGCGGGTACGGCCGTTGCTGACCGTGAACGGGCGGACGAGCCGGCCTGCCGCGTCGTCGAGCCAGGGCCCGTCCTGCGGGGCCGCCACGTTCAGCGCCCCGGGCCGTTCGGTGCGACGCCCGCCCGTTGCCGCGCCGGGGTCACCAGGTACGGTCGTACGCTCTTGACCAGCATCGCCATCTCGTACCCGAGGACGGCCGCGTCCGCCTCCCGCCCGGCCAGCACGGCCAGGAAGGTGCCCGATCCGGCAGTCGAGACGAACAGCAGCGTCGAGTCCAGCTCGACCACCACCTGCCGGACCTCGCCGCCGTCGCCGAACCGCATTCCGGCGCTGCGGCCCAGCGAGTAGAGCCCGGAGGCGAGGGCGGCCATGTGGTCGGCGCTGTCGGTGTCGAGGCCGTGCACGGACTTCACCAGTCCGTCGGAGGAGAGCAGTACGGCGCTGCGGGTGTACGGAACCCGTTGTACGAGTCCGCTCAACAGCCAGTCCAGGTCGGTCGCTTGGCCGGTCGGCGCGTCGCTCGCCATGGGGGTCACTCCTTGGGGGTGGGGAAGTGCGTGTCGTGGGGATGTGCGGACTCGGGACCTGCGGTGGACGCGTCGTTGTCGGGACGCTCCTCCGTGCGCGGGTCCGCCGCCTCCGCCAGTCCGATGCCGCGCTGGAAGGCGGCCATCAGTCCGGGGTCGTGCAGCACGGGCTGCTCGTCGTCCTTGCGCGGGGCGGGTCCGTCCTTCAGTTGCGGTACGAGGTTCTCCTGGCTCCTGCGCCTCGGCAGCCGGGGCCTGCTGACCCGGCCGCGCACCGCACCGTCGGGCGTGGTGCGCGCGGTGCTGTGCACCGGCTCGGCGGGAACGGTGAACTGCGGCGGGGAGGTGAGCCCGTGGGTGACGCCGGGCACCGCGGCGGCCGGGTTGGGCCGGTCGGTGTGCTGGCCGCGCACGGGGAGCGGGGTGTTGCCGGTGGTCGTGGAGGGGGTGGCGGCGGGTGCGGACTGCGGCGGTTCCTGGTGGGGGACGGTGCCGGGTTCCTGGGTGCCTGCCCGCTCCCTCTTCCGGTCCCGTTCGCGCTCGCGCTCGCGCTCCCGCTCGCGCGAGGGCAGCGGCGGCGCGGTCTGCTGCGCGGCGGGCGCACCGGATATCGGGGGCGGGTCGGCCTGCGCGGAGGCGGCGGCCGGCTGGCGGGACGTACCCGTACCGGCGGTGTCGTGCTCCTCGCCGAGGAGGGATTCGGGGAGGACGAGCACGGCCTGGACGCCGCCGTAGATGTTGTTCTGGAGGCGGACGGCGATGCCGTGCCTGCGGGCCAGTGCGGACACCACGAAGAGGCCGATCCGGCCGTCCTGGAGGAGGTGCTGGACGTTGACCTGGTCGGGGTCGGCGAGCAGGGCGTTCATCTTGTTCTGCTCGGTGACCGGCATGCCGAGCCCCCGGTCCTCGACCTCGATGGCGAGCCCGGCGGTGACGAACTGGGCGCGCAGCAGCACGGTGGTGTGCGGGGCGCTGAACACCGTGGCGTTCTCCACGAGTTCGGCGAGCAGGTGGATGATGTCGGCGACCGCGTGGCCGCGCAGGGTGCCGTCGATCGGCGGCACCAGCTTGACCCGCGAGTACTGCTCGACCTCGGCGATCGAGGAGCGCATGACCTCGCTCATGGAGACCGGGTTGCTCCACTGGCGACGCGAGATGGCCCCGCCGAGCACGGCGAGGTTCTCGGCGTGGCGGCGGATGCGGGTGGCCAGGTGGTCGACGTGGAAGAGGCCCTTGAGCAGGTCCGGGTCCTCGACCTCGTTCTCCAGCTCGTCGAGGAGCTGGATCTCGCGGTGCACGAGGGACTGAAGCCGCCGTGCGAGGTTGACGAAGACCTCGACCTTCTGGTCGGTGCCCGCGCTGCTGGAGAACTTGGACGCCTGGACGACGGCGGTCACCGCCGCGTCGTGGGCGCGCCCCATCTCCTGGGCGAGCTGGTCGAACTCGTCGCCGCCGCGCGGTGCGCCGGGCGGCACGGTGCGCCGTATGTCGGGCTCCTCGCCGCGTCGCAGCGTGTCGACGACGGCGCGCAGCTCGTCCTGGCGGCGGGCGCTGGTGCGGCGCAGTTCGGCGCAGCGCTGCGTGACCGAGCGGGCCGCCCGCAGGGCGGCCACCACGGCGACGAGCACGGCGACGGCGGCGAGCACGGCGGCTGCCGCGAGGCCGATCCATAAGTTCTGGGTCGGACGGACCCCGGCGGTGCGGACCGTGTGCAGCACGGCACCGGCGCCGCTGAGGGCGACGACGACGGCGGGCAGTACGGCGGCGCGGAGCATCTGGGGACGCAGCTGCGCTTCGGGAGTGGACGCCGCGGGGGGACGGGCTCCCGGCCGGCCGTGCCGCCCGCCCTCGCGGCGGTCTGCTCGCGCGGCTGGTGCGCGAAGATGAGACATCAGCGTCCTCGGTACGTGGGGCCCCACGGATTCGGCGTGCAGGGCCCTCCTGGTCTCAGGGCCTGCGTCCGGTCCGGTTTCCGGGGCCGGAGCAGGGCTGGGCTCAACTCGGGTGATGCGGGCCCCCGTTGATCACCGGGCACTCACAGTAGTCGGGAACATTCCATGGGTGAGGGGCAGTTGCCAAACTTGCCCGCCCGGCGTCCCGCTCTGGTATGAGCGTTCGTACGGGCAGACGAAAACCGGCCGCCCCCGGGATGCGGGGACGACCGGTGTGCGGTGCTGCATGACAGCTATGCGGACGCCGCTGTCTCCTTCTGTACGACGACGGGGGACGTCACCGTCGCCGAGGCGGCCGGGGTTTGCGCACCGGGCCTGCGGACCGCGACGCCGCGCCACCAGGGGGTGGACGGCACGGACTGCGACGTGGGTTCGAAGGGCTCGCCCGGGCACGGCAGGGCGATCGCCGCACCGGCCTTCGCGGCGGCGGTGACGGTGCCCTCGCCCGGCTCGTCCCACGGGTGCGGGGCGAGGTTGAAAGTGCCCCAGTGGATCGGCAGCATGACGCCGTGCGGGCTGCCGCCCTGGAGGTCGAGGTGGGTGCGCATGCCCTCTTCGGGGGTCATGTGGATGTCGGGCCAGTGCGGGCTGTAGGCACCGATCTGGATCATCGTGGCATCGAACGGTCCGTGCACCGCGCCGATGTCCTTGAATCCCTCGAAGTAGCCGGTGTCACCGCTGTGGAAGATGCGGTGCTCGGGGCCCGCGACCGCCCAGGACGCCCAGAGGGTGTGCTGTTGGTTGCGCAGGCCGCGGCCGCAGAAGTGGCGGGCCGGGGTGGCCGTCAGGGTCAGCCCGGCGACCTCGGTGGACTCGTTCCAGTCCAGCTCGCGGATGCGGCTCTCGGGGATGCCCCAGTGCTCCAGGTGCGCGCCGACGCCGAGCGGGACCGCGAAGAGCGCGCCGCTCGCCTTGAGGGCGCGGATGCTGGGCATGTCGAGGTGGTCGTAGTGGTCGTGCGAGATGACGACGACGTCGATGTCTCCGAGGGAGGCCAGCGGCACGGGCACGGGGTGCAGCCGCTTGGGTCCGGCGAAGTCGAACGGGGAGCAGCGCTCGCTCCACACCGGGTCGAAGAGCACCCGGCTGCCGTCGATCTCGGCGAGGACGCTGGAGTGGCCCATCCAGGTCAGGCGCAGCCCGGAGGCGGGCGGCTCCTTGATGTCGGCGAGAGTGGTGGCGTGCACGGGCACGGTGCCCGCGGGTGCGCGCAGGACCCGCTCGTCCTTGCGGAAGTACGTCTTCAGCAGGCTGGAGGTCGATTTGGGCGAGGGGCGGGCGGCCCGGGTGCCTTCGGGGTTCTGGAAGACGCCGTCGGCGAAGTTCGGCGAGCGGCGGATGCGTTCCATGCGCTCCCCGGCGGGATCGGCTCCGAACGCCGCGGTCCTCAGCCCTCGCAGTTTTTCGCGCAACGGCTTCTGCGGGGAATCCGCACTGGTCACGGCACCTCCAAGGGGTCGACTTCATTCCATTATGTGCACCCGTGTGCGACGTCCGGGAAACGGGCCCGTGACGGTCGGCCGCCGAAAGGGGGGCGCTTTCTTCAGGGAGAACGGTCGCTGCGCCGCTCGTATGCCCGGCCGTCCTCCCTGTGGAACACGCGTCGACCGCCGAGCGGTCAGTCCAGCTCGTACACGGCGGTCACGACGACCTCGTCCTTCACCTGGCCCGGGGCGACGGGCACCGACGGCGGCGCGTCGGCGAGCGCCCCTGCGGGCACCTCGACCGGGCGCGGTCGGCCGGGGTCGGACTCGGTGAGCGAGACCAGCCTGCCGAGCGAGCGGCCGCTGAGGCGGGCGTGCTGGGCGGCCTTCTCCCGGGCGTCGAGGTGGGCGGCCCGGCGGGCGGCGGCACGCAGCGGCGCGGGATCGGCGACGTCGAAGGTCACCCCGCTGACCCGGCCCGCGTTGCCCGCCGCGTCCATGGCGGCCTGGATGACGGCCCCGGTGCGGGAGAGGTCGCGCACGCGGACCGAGAAGCCCTGTCCGGCCTGGTAGCCGGTCAGCCGCTGATTGCCGTTGTCGTACTGGTACACGGGGTTCAGGGAGAGGTTCTCGGTGCGTACGTCGCGGTCGGCGACGCCCTGGGCCCGGACGGCGGCGAGCAGCGCCTGGGCGGCGGTCGACTGGGCGGCCAGCGCTTCCTTCGTGGTCAGCGCGGTGGCCTCGACGCCCATGGCGACGAAAGCGGTGTCGGGGGTCGCGGTGGCCTCCCCCGATCCGGTGACGGTCACCGTGGCGGGTGCGGGGTGCGAAACACCGGCCGTGGCCGGGGCCGAGGCGAGCGCGGACGCGGGCACGGCACCCGCGACGAGCAGGCCGCCCGCGAGGGCGGTGGCGACGAGCACACGCGAGGGAATCAGGCGCGGGGCGGGCGGGAGCAGGGGCATGGAGGGGTGGGTCCTTCCGGGAGCCGGAGCCGCGAAGCGCCCCGGCGGAACAGAGTGGGGGGACATCCCAGCAGCTTCGGGTCCCGGCAGATCCGCGCCACCCCGACGGCACCGGCCAAGTTCACCCTCCGGAAGCCCCTGGCTGGCGTTCCGGTGTGGGGACCGGTAAGGGGTACGAACCCGCCATACTGGGCCGCGACGGGGAGTTGCGGGGCAGGAGAGGGGAACGTGGTGGCTCAGCAGGGGCAGCGGCAGGACGGTCCGCACGAGAACGGCAGGCACGACGTCCTGGTGATCGGCGGCAGCGGCGTGGACACGGTGGTGCGGGTGGACCAGCTGCCGGTGCCGCTGGCGGACTCGGTCGGGGTGGCCCCGATCACCGAGTGGCCGGGGCACACGGGCGGCAACGTCGCGCTGGGCCTGCGGGCGCTGGGCCTGGGCGTGAAGTTCCTGGACGTGATCGGGGACGACTGGATCGGCGGGCAGGTGCGCGAGCGGCTCGCCAAGGGGGATGTCGACTTCGAGCCGCTGATCTCTCCGGCGGGCACCCGGCGGGCGGTCAACCTGGTGGACCCGACGGGCCGGCGGATGTCGTTCTACGACGCCCGCGACCCGGAGGACCTGCGGATGCCGCACGACTTCTACGCGCCGCACGTCCGCCGGGCCCGCCACGTCCACGTGTCGATCATGGGCTTCGCCCGGCACCTGCTGGACGACCTGGTGGCCTCGGGCGTCCCGCTCTCCACCGATCTGCACGACTGGGACGGCGTGGCCGACCACCACCGCGACTTCGCGCTCCGCGCCGACCTGGTGTTCCTGAGCGCCGCCGGTGCGGGCGAGCGGATCGGCGACGTGATGCGGGAGATCCTGCGCGAGGGCCGGGCCGAGGCCGTCGTGGCGACGGCGGGCGCGGGCGGTTCGTACCTGCTGACCCGTGACGGCGGCAGCACCCCGCGACCGGTGGCGGCGACCGTCCCGCCCGCCCCGGTGGTCGACTCCAACGGTGCGGGCGACGCGTATGTCTCGGGGTTCCTGTACGGGCGTCTCGCGGGCCGGAGCCTTCAGGAGTGCGCCCGGTTCGGCGCGCTGGCGGGGGCGTACGCCTGCACGGTGCCGGGCAACACCTCGCTGATCGGCCCCGAGGCGCTGCTGCCGGAGCCGGCGGACCCCACGGCGTAGGGGCCCCGGCGCGCACCTCGCCAGATCCGGCCCCGTCAGGTTTGGCGCAGTGGTGTGTACACGTCTCCTTCCAGTCCGAAGGTCCAGGCGACTCCCTCCTTCGCGGTCCTCGTGGTGGGCGGCACCCGCAGCCAGTAGGTGCGGTGGGTGCCGTCGGGTTCGGCGGTGGAGTTGACGACCTCAACCATCACCGCGTCCTCGTCGTCCGGCAGGGCGATCCGCCAGAGGATGCCGGTCTCGTCGCGGTGCACGGGCTCGGCCCCGGACTCGGCGAGGTAGCGGTCGTAGCCGTAGAACTCCAGCATCACGCGGCGCAGTTCGGCGTTCTCCTCGTCCCGGATCCGCTGCGGCGTCAGCCCGGCCAGCTCGTCCAGGAACTCGGCGGGCACCGGCATGCCCCGCCAGGCGTACAGGGCGAAACCGTCGGGGTAGGCCAGGGCGGGGCCTTCTCCGCAGTCCAGCCGTCCGGCCTCGTCGCGGTGGAGAGCGACGGGGCGTTCGCTGATCACCACGGCGTTCTCGTACGGCCACCACCAGCCCGCGTTCCGGGCGACCAGGGACAGGCCCGCGAGCCGGTCGCCGCAGCCCTCGAACGCGGAGAGCCAGGCCGCGTCGTGCTGGCCGAGCACGGCGTCCAGGAGCAGCATCCGCACGTCCGCCGCGTCCTCGGGGCGCACCGTCAGGTCCTCCACGACCGCCGCCCGTATCCGGTCGGCGAGCGCCCGGGTCGGGTCCCAGAGCCGTGCCCCGGTGGCGGACCAGTGGGCGGCCCAGCCGGCGGGCCCCAACTCGTCGTGCACCCGCCGCCGTTCCTCGGCCCAGGGGGCGGTGCGGACCTCGTTCCGTACGGAGCGGCCCGCGTCGGCGAGTATCTCGACGGCCTGGACGGCGGCCCTGGGCGAGTCGGCCCAGACGATCCGCGTCGGCTCGGCGAGGCCCGCCGTGCGGTAGGCGAGCCGTACGCCCTCCTCCGCCGCGGCCCTGTCGGCGGCTCCGGTGGCGGCGGCCACCTCGCGCCAGTCGTGCGTGTCCCGCGTCTTCAGCTCCTGCATGTCCGAACTCCCCGTTCTCTGTTGCCCATTGCTCTGTTCCTCGCGGCCGGTGTCCGCATGCCGTGTCCGCCCGTCAGTGTCAGTCGGCGACGACACGGAACGCCCCCGGCACGTACTCCCGCTGACGCACCACCCGGTACCAGCCCTTCGGCAGGGGTACGACCGCGTGCTCCTCGTGCACGACCCGTCCGCCGTCCGGGAGATGGAGCAGCATCGGGTCGAACGGCCCGCCTTCGCGCACCAGTCGGCCGGGGCCCTGCACCGCGTGCGCATGGCCCGTGACTTCGCCCAGGGCCAGCACCAACCGGCCCCGCCCGTCGCGCGATTCACCGGGCGCCCCCACGGCGTACGCGGGCACCGCCGACTCCTCCAACGGCACGATCAGAACGTCCCCTTGCCGGTACACAGCTCTCCCCTTCCCAGACCGCCACCCGCTGTGACTGCCATGTCCCAAACGCTAAGGGCCGGGTCTGACAATCGGCGTTGAGCTGCGGAAACGGCCCCGGCGGGCGGCGATGTCAGTGGCTCTTGGTAAACCTTTTCGCACACCAGTCGGTCGTACGGCGTCAGGAGTTCGCGGAGATGTACAGCATTGACCACCTCTCGGAGTTCCACGGCCTGCCGGTCGTGGCCTTCCCCGAGCCGGACAACGACGTCGAGCTGCCCGAAGCCGACGCTGCGGCCTGGTGCATCCACGCCAATGCGTGGGAGGGCAGGGAGAACTGGCAGGACGCCTTCCACAGGTTCCTCGCAACGGTCGATGCCGGCCGGGTGCGGGCCCTCGTCGTCGGCTCGTGGGGAGCGACGTACGAGAACGACTCCAGCTTGCCCATCGGCCTGATCACGGCCGCCGCGGATCGTCTGACGAGCCTGGAGGCGGTCTTCGTCGGCGACATGACGTCGGAGGAGAACGAGATCTCCTGGATCGAGCAGTCCGACGTCACGGTCCTGCTCGCCGCGTTCCCGGGCCTGCTCGAACTGGGCGTGCGCGGCGGCACGGGCCTCGTCTTCCCGCCGACCCGGCACGAGAAGCTGCGCCGCCTGACCCTCGAGACGGGCGGCCTGCCCGGGGAAGTCGTGCGCGGCATCGCCTCCAGCACCTTCCCTTCCCTCACCCACCTCGACCTGTGGCTCGGCGTCTCGGAGTACGGCGGCGACGCCGAACTCTCCGACCTGGCACCGCTGCTGGGCGGCGTCCGCTTCCCCGGCCTGACCCATCTCGGGCTGCGCAACAGCGAGATCCAGAACGAGGTCGCCGAGGCCGTCGCCGCCGCGCCCGTCGTCGCCGGCCTGCACACGCTGGACCTCTCCAACGGGGTCCTGGGCGACGAGGGCGCGGCGGCCCTGCTGGAGGGCCAGCCGCTCACCCACCTCGCCTGCCTGGACCTGCACCACCACTTCCTCTCCGAGGAGATGGAGCAGCGGATACGGGAGGAACTGGAGCCGCACGGCGTGCTGGTGGACCTGGACGGCCGCAACACGCCGTGGGACGACAGGGGCCCCGAGGGCCGGTTCACGTCGGTGGCGGAGTGAGGCGACGGTGAACCATCCCTCCCACCCCGACACCTTCCACGGCCTGCCCGTGCACACGCTGGTGCCCCGGGACACGTCGGCCGCGGACGGCCCGGCTCCCGTACTTCCGGACGCGGGCTCGGTGGCCTGGCGCCTGGACTGCCTGTACGACGAGACGCCGTTCGCCGACCTGTGGAGCGAGTTCCTGGAGACGGTGGACTGCGCCCGGGTGCGTGCCCTGGTGATCGGTCCGTGGTGGGACGACACCTATCTGCCGATGCGTCCCGTCGTCGAGACATTGGCTGCGGCGGCCGACGGATTCCCGGCGCTGCGCGGCCTGTTCGTCGCCGACGTGGTCAGCGAAGAGTGCGAGATCTCCTGGCTGGAGTCCGCGGACATCACCCCGCTGCTGGAAGCCTTCCCTCTGCTGGAGGAGCTGGCAGTGCGCGGCGGGGGCGACCTGAGCGACACGGCCGACGTGCTGGCCCTGCGGCCGGTCCGGCACGAGGCACTGACGTCCTTGACCATCGAGTCCGCGGGCCTGCCGGGCCCCGTGGTGCGCGCGATCGGCGCGTCCCGGCTTCCGCAGTTGGAGACGCTGGAACTGTGGCTCGGCGTCCCGGACCACGGCGGAGACACGACGGCCGCCGACTGCGCCCAGCTGCTGGCCGGGGCGGGTCTCCCCCGGCTCCGGCATCTCACTCTGGCCAACAGCGAGGTCCAGGACGCCATCGCGACGGCGGTCGCCTCGGCCCCCGTGGTCGCCCGGCTCAGCACCCTGGACCTCGGCATGGGAACGCTCAGCAACACGGGAGCTGAGGCCCTGCTGACCGGGCAGCCGCTGACCCACCTGCGCGAACTGCGCCTCGACCACCACTACATCGACGACGCCTGGCAGGAGCGACTCAAGACCTCACTCGCACCGCACGGCGTGCGGGTGTCTCTCACCGAGGACGTCCGCTGGGACACGGAGCCCTTCGACACCTACCGCTTCGTCGCGGTCTCGGAGTAGCCCCATGGACCTCAGGAACGACACCCGCACCCCCCGCTTCGCCGTCGTCGGCATCCCCGGCAACCGCCGCGTCACCCTCTTCCAGGACGCCGTGCTGGCCGCCGGACTGCCCGCCGCCCGCGTCGTCCCCTGGCTGGACGTCCTCCACGGCCGGGCCGCCTTCCTCCCGGGCGAGACCGTACGCATCGACTCGCCCGGCGAGGACCCCGAGGTGGACCGGCTCCTGCGTGGCACCGACGACTCCACCCGGGTCGAGGGGACGGCCCGCTGGTACGGCGCGTTCACCGCAGCGGTACGTGAGTTGGCGCACGGCGCCGAGGAGTGCACCCTGCTCGACGACCCGGCCGATCTCGCCGCCCTGTTCGACAAGCGCCTGTGCCACGGCGTCCTGGACGCGGCAGGGGTGCCCGTCCCCTCCTCGCCCACCTCCGGGCCCGCCCGCCCCGAGGTGCGCGGCTGGGACGACGTACGAGAGCTGATGCGGCAGCATCGGATGCCGCGTGCGTTCGTGAAGCTCGCGCACGGCTCGTCCGCGTCCGGGGTGCTGGCCGTCGAGACCGCCGGGCCCGGCCGGGTCATGGCCACCACCTCCGTGGAGCGCGACGCGCAGGGCAGGCTCTTCAACTCCCTGCGGGTACGCCGCTGCACGACCGAGGCCGAGGTCGCCGGGCTGGTCGACGCGCTCGCCCCCGACGGACTGCACATCGAACGCTGGCTGCCCAAGGCCTCCCAGCAGGGCCGGGCCGCAGACCTGCGCGTCGTCGTGGTGGACGGCCGGGCCACCCACGCCGTCGTACGCACCAGCCGCTCCCCCATGACCAACCTGCACCTGGGCGGGACACGCGGCGACCTGGACGCGGCGCGCGCCTCCGTCGAGGCGGCGGGCGGCAGTTGGGCCGCCGCCCTCCAGGTGTGCGAGCGGGCCGCCGCCTGCTTCCCCGGCACCCTCTGCGTCGGCGTGGACCTGCTGCCCTCGACCGGCTGGCGGCGCTTCGCGGTCGGCGAGGTCAACGCCTTCGGCGACCTGCTGCCCCGCCTCACCGGCCTGCCCGGCAGCGGCGCGGAGGGCCTGGACACCTATGCCGCCCAAGTGGCGGCCGTACAGAGAAACGTACAGAGACGAACAAGGAACGAGCACCGTGCAAGAACCTGAGCCGCAGCCCCCGCACGCCGACGACCTCGACATGAACGAGATCGTCGGCACCCACGACCTGCTCCTCGTCACCCTGGACACCCTCCGGTACGACGTGGCCGCCGAACTGGCCGCCGCCGGACGCCTGCCGAACCTCGCCGCCCACCTGCCCGGCGGCCGCTGGGAGCAGCGGCACGCCCCCGGAAGCTTCACCTACGCCTCCCACCAGGCGATGTTCGCGGGCTTCCTGCCGACGCCCGCAGCGCCCGGCCCGCACCCGCGCCTGTTCGCCGCGCGCTTCGCCGGCAGCGAGACCACGGCCGGGCGCACCTTCGTCTTCGACACCCCCGACCTGGTCTCGGGCCTCGCGGACGCGGGATACCGCACGGTGTGCATCGGCGGTGTCGGCTTCTTCAACAAGCAGGGACCGCTCGGCTCCGTCCTGCCAGGAATGTTCCAGGAGAGCCACTGGGAGCCGGAGTTCGGGGTCGCCTCCCCCACCTCCTTCGAGGCGCAGGTGGCCTGCGCCGAGAAGACCGTCGCCGCGCTCCCGGACGACCAGCGGCTGTTCCTCTTCGTCAACGTGCCCTCCCTGCACCAGCCGAACTGGTTCCACCTGCCCGGCGCCACCCGCGAGGCGGGGGACTCCCGGGCCACGCACGCCGCCGCGCTGGAGTACGTCGACCGGCACATCGGCCGCCTCTTCGCCGCCGCGAGCAGCCGGCGCCGCTGCTTCGCGATCGTCTGCTCCGACCACGGGACGACGTACGGCGACGACGGCTACACCGGTCACCGGCTGGGCCACGAGGCCGTCTGGACCGTCCCGTACGCACACTTCTTCCTGGAGCAGGGGACCCGCGCATGACCACCGAGGCCACCACCCCCCGCCCCTACCAGAGCTACGTCTACGCCTACCCCCACAAGACCGCCTACCGCCCGCTCCCCGATCGGCCGCCACTCCGTGAGCTGTGGGCCGGGCAGTCCCGGGACGCGCTCTCGCTGTACCTGCACATCCCGTTCTGCGAGGTCCGCTGCGGGTTCTGCAACCTCTTCACCCGCGTCGGCGCCCCCGACGAGCTGACCGGCCGCTACCTGGACGCCCTCGACCGGCAGGCCACCGCAGTCCGCGACGCCCTCGGCGACGACGAGCCGGTGCGCTTCGCCGCCGCTGCCTTCGGCGGCGGCACGCCCACCTTCCTGACCGCCGCCGAGCTGGAGCGCCTCTGCGACATCGCCGAGAAGCGCATGGGCGCCGACCTGCGCGCGGTCCCGCTCTCGGTGGAGACCTCCCCGTCCACGGCGACTCCGGACCGCCTCGCCGTCCTGGCCGATCGGGGCACGACCCGGCTGAGCATCGGCGTGCAGAGCTTCGTCGACACCGAGGCCCGCGCCGCCGTACGCCCGCAACGCCGCGCCGACGTCGAAGCGGCCCTCGGCCACATCCGCACGGCGGGCGTCCCGGTCCTCAACATCGACCTGATCTACGGCATCGACGGCCAGACCCCCGCCACCTGGCGCACCAGCCTCGACGCCGCCATCGCCTGGCAGCCCGAGGAGCTGTACCTCTACCCGCTGTACGTCCGCCCCCTGACCGGCCTCGGCAGGCTGGGCGCGGCGGCCGACGCCGCCTGGGACGAGCAGCGGCTGCGCCTGTACCGGCAGGGCCGCGACCACCTCCTGGAACACGGCTACGAGCAGGTGTCGATGCGGATGTTCCGCCGCACGGACGCCCCGCGCGACCTCGGCGAGGGCCCCGTCGACCACGCCTGCCAGACCGACGGCATGATCGGCCTGGGCTGCGGCGCCCGCTCCTACACCCCGTCGCTGCACTACTCGTTCGACTACGCCGTCGACATGCGCGAGATACGCACGATCATCGACGCCTACACGACGACCGAGGACTTCTCCCGTGCCGAGGTCGGCCGCCCCATCACGCCCGACGAGGCCCGCCGCCGCCATCTCCTCCAGTCGGTCCTCCAGGCGGAAGGGATGCCGGCAGCGGACTACCGCGACCGGTTCGGGACGGACCCGTACGAGGACTTCCGCGCCGAACTGGAGCGCTTCGCCGCCCGGGGCTGGCTCGACACGGGCGCGCCCGCGACGCTGCTGCGCCTCTCCCCCGAGGGTCTGGCCCACTCGGACGCGCTGGGCCCCGAGCTGTTCTCCGACTCGGTACGGGCCGCCATGGCCGCGTACGAACAGAAGTAGGGCGGCTGTCGTGGACCTGACCATCCTGTACCGGGGCCCGCTCGCCTCGTGCGACTACGACTGCCCCTACTGCCCGTTCGCCAAGCGCCGGGACTCCGGCGAGCAGTTGCGCGCCGACCGGGCGGCGCTGGAGCGGTTCACCGCGTGGGCGGCACAGCAGACCGGCGACCGGCTGTCCGTGCTGTTCACCCCGTGGGGCGAGGGCCTGGTCCGCTCCTGGTACCGGCGCGCGCTCACCGAGCTGTCGCACCTGCCGCAGGTGCGCCGGGTCGCCATCCAGACGAACCTGAGCTGCCGCACCGACTGGCTCACGGACGCGAACCTCGACACGCTGGCGCTCTGGTGCACCTTCCATCCGGGCCAGACGCCGTACGACCGCTTCCTCGCCAAGTGCCGGGACCTGCACGCCCGGGGCGTACGGCACAGCGTCGGCGTCGTCGGCTTCCCCGAGCACCTGGAGGAGGCCCGGCGGCTGCGCGCAGCACTCCCCGACGAGGTCTATCTGTGGGTGAACGCGGCCGAGGGCCGGACGTACGCGGACGAGGAGGCGGCCCGCTGGACGGACCTCGACCCCCTCTTCCCCTACAGCCGCGACCCGTACCGCTCGGCCGGGCTGCCCTGCCGCACCGGCGCGTCGGTGATCTCCGTCGACGGCGAAGGCACCGTCCGCCGCTGCCACTTCGTCCCCGCGTCGCTCGGCAACCTCTACGACGGCTCGTACCGCGCGGCCCTGAAGCCGCGCCCCTGCCCGCTGGCCGTCTGCGACTGCCACATCGGGTACGTCCATCTGGAGACGCTGCCGCTGTACGACACGTACGCGGGCGGTGTCCTGGAACGGATACCCGCCGTGGTACCGCCGCAGCGCCCCCTTCTCCCGCTGCTGCCGACCCGGTAAGGAGGGTCAGAGCGGAAGGAGGTCCGGCCGCTTCGCCTCGACGTGGTCGCCCGAGCTCTCGCCGCGCAGCCGTCGCCCGATCCACGGCACCAGGTGCTCGCGCGCCCAGTCGATGTTGTCGCGGCGTGCTTCGAGGCGCCCGCGCGGTGCCATCGGCGGCCACGCCTGGTCGGGGTCGGCCGGGATCTCCAGGCCGAGCACCTGGCCGGCCCGCAGGGCGACCCGGGTGTGCCCCTCGGGCGAGAGGTGCAGCCGGTCGGAGTCCCAGGCCCGCCGGTCCTGCACGGACTTCAGCGACCACAGGTCCAGGACCGGGCAGTCGTACCGGTCGGCGATGGCCCGTACGTGCGCCGAGTACGTGGCGACCTTGCCGCGCAGATGGCGCAGCACCGGGACGCCCCGGGTGTCGAAGCCGGTGGTCACCATGACCGTGCCGACCGCCGAGGTGAGGTCGGCGACGGCCTTCTCGAACCGCTCGGCGACGTCGTCGGGGTCGGTGCCGGGCCGGATGATGTCGTTGCCGCCCGCACAGAAGCTGACCAGGTCGGGGGCGAGCTCCTTGGCCCGGGGGACCTGGTCGGCCACGATCTGGTCGAGCAGTTTGCCGCGTACGGCGAGGTTTGCGTATCGGAAGGTGTGCTCGGGTACCCGGTCGTCCAGGAGGACGGCGAGCCGGTCGGCCCACCCGATGAACGCGCCGCCGGGGCCGGGGTCTCCGACCCCTTCGGTGAAGCTGTCCCCGATCGCCGCGTACGACCCGATGGTGCCTGCGCTGAATGATCTCGAATCGTCTGCCACGTCGATACATCCTTCACTTTCGCAAGTGACCTACGCCACCGTAGGGAGGGGTTGACGGGGGGTGAGATATGCCACCGGTCAAGATTCATCCAACCCGGAATACACAGGTGACGCCTCCGGAAACGAGTCTCGCCCCCGCACCGAAGGGGTGCGGGGGCGAGTACGCCGGTCGGAGCAAGCCGGCGGGAGAGGTACTAGAGCGGGACGCCGTTGCTGCGCAGGTAGCCCAGCGGGTCGATGTCCGAGCCGTAGCCGGGGCCGGTGCGGATCTCGAAGTGCAGGTGCGGGCCGGTGGAGTTTCCGGTGGAGCCCGAGTAGCCGATCTGCTGGCCGCCGGAGACGCTCTGGCCGGAGCGGACGCCCAGCGCGGAGAGGTGGGCGTACTGCGAGTAGCGGCCGTCGTTGTGCCGGATGACGACCTCGTTGCCGTACGCGCCGCCCCAGCCGGCGGAGACCACGGTGCCCGCGGCGACGGCCTTGACCGGGGTGCCGGAGGAGGCGCGGAAGTCGACACCGGTGTGGTAACCGCTGGACCAGCTGCCGCCGGAGGCGCGGTACGGGGTCGAGACGCCGGAGGGGACGGGGGCGCTGAAGCCGGAGCGCTGCGTCTGCCGCTTGCTCTCGGTGCGCTGCTCGGTCCGCTTCTCGGAGCGCTGCTCGACGCGGTTCTCCGTACGCTTCTCGGTGCGCTGCTCCGTACGCTCCACCCGCTCGGTCCGCTGCTGCTGCGGCACCGGCGCGGAGGCCTTCTGTTCGGCGGCCGCGGGGGTCTTCCCGCCGAGGGTGAGCTTCATGCCCGGGAAGATCAGCGAGGGGTCCTCGCCGACGACCTTCTTGTTGTCGCCGTAGACCTTCTGCCAGCCGCCGCGCACGTCCTGGTCCGCGGCGATCTTCGACAGGCTGTCGCCGGACACCACGGAGTACGTACGGGTGTCGGTCTTCGGCGCAGAGGCGGCGGAGGCCGCGGAGGGGGCGGCGGCGGGAGCAGCGGGGGCCACCTGCTGCGGCAAGGCCGTGCGCTGCTGCGGCAGCTGGGCCTTGGGCGCCTCCTGCGGCAGCGCGACCGGGGCCGCGCCCTTCTCGGCGGCGTGCGCGCCAGTGGCGCCGATGAGCGGAAGGGCCAGTGCCGCACCGCCCGTACCGGCGGCGACGAAGCCCCGGGTCAGCGAGGAACTGGACTTCGGGCGGCGGTGCTTACCCTTTGCGGGCATGACGGATTCCTCTCCGGCGCCTGCGAGGTGAGCTGTCGGGTTCGGGCTGGAGCTGCCCGGCAGCGCTCCACTGGGAACGCTGCTTCACCCCGAGCCGTTCCGGTGGACTGTTCTCCTCCGGTACGGCGTACTACCTGGGTCCCCCGCTCCTGCCACACGAAGAAATGGGTTGTGGACTCCGAGCGGTGGCAGGATTCGGCGGTCCACCCGGATTGACGGTGACCGTAAGCGAGTGCAGACCGCCGGAACAAGCCGTTCCCGTCTTCTCCCTGCGCCGGACACGCCTTCTCCACGTTTCTCCCGGTGGCGCGCAGCCGTCCCGGGCGTCATGTCCCGCCTCTGGCCTGCCGTTTGACGCCTCGGCAGCAGAAGTCACGGCTTTCCCTATGATTCTGCTCACTCGCACCCCAGTACGCCCCAGATGGTTGCCCGAGGCCCCCATTTCGGGACGCTTCTGTCGTATCGTCGGCCAGTGCCCCTCGTCGGCGTGCCCGCGCCGGCGAACGACCTTGAGGAGCACTCGTGACGCAGCAGGCATCGCCGTCGGCCGAACCGGATCTCGCAGGCGTACGGAACTTCCGCGACGTGGGCGGTCTGCCCACCGGCGACGGCCGGCGGACGCGTCACGGGCGGCTCTTCCGCAGCGGCCACCTGGCGCACGCCACCGAGGCCGACACGGTGTTCTTCGACTCCCTCGCCCTGCACACGATCTTCGACTTCCGCAATGCGGCGGACCAGAAGCTGGAGGGCCCGGACGTCGAGCTGACGGGCGTACGGAACGTGAACATCCCGCTGAGCGACCCGGCGGACGGCGCCGAGTTCTGGCGGATGGTGCGCGACGGGAACATCGACCAGCTCCGCGAGATCCTCGACGACGGCAAGGCCGCCGCGCGCATGACCGCCTCGTACCGCCGCATGATCAAGGACCGCACCGCCGAGCACAGCCGGGTGCTGCACGCCCTGGCCGAGGACAGTGTTCCGGCGCTGATGCACTGCGCGGCGGGCAAGGACCGCGCGGGCCTCGCGATCGCGGTGACGCTGCTGGCCGTGGGCGTGGAGCCGGACGCCATCCGGGCGGACTACGTGAAGTCCAACGACCCGCACCGCCGCTACCGGGTGCGCCGCAGCAGCGACGCACCCGAGGCGATGAACGCCGAGGTCATGACCTTGCTCGCGCCGCTCTTCGACGCCCGCGTGGAGTACCTGGACGCGGCCTTCGCCACCATCGAGGAGATCTGGGGCACCACGGACGCCTACCTGGAGCAGGGCCTGCGGCTGACCCCCGAGGTCCGCGCGGCGCTGCGCGAGCGACTCACCGAATAGCCGGCAGCCAACGGCCGGCACCGAGTGACCGGGTCGCTCACGCGTCGCCGATCGTGAAGAGCAGGAAGATGAACGCCGCGATGATGTGCCCGACCACGATGTAGAGGAAGACCCGCACCACCAGCCCGTGCGGCGCCTTGTCCGCGACGAATCCGTCCGGTCCCGCCTTGCCCGCGCCGTCCTGCCACTCGGCACCGCGGTCGGAGCCGGGCCGGGCGGCGTCGGCCGCCTCCTGGGCGGCCCGGGCGATGGCGCTCATCGCGGCGGTCTGCGCCTCGGTGAGCTTCTGTGCCGGGGTGGGCCCGGGCGCCTTCACGAGACCCTGCGGCTGGGCGGCGGCGAACTCGGGCATCTCATGACTCCTGGGGCAGGCAGAGCCCGGCGACGGTGCTCTGCATCAGTGTGTGGAGGAAGAGCAGCTCGGCCCCACCGGGCGTCACCGCGGTGATCCGGTGCGGGGTGAGCGAGTCGAAGTGGGCGCTGTCGCCCTCGTCCAGGGTGTGCACACGCTCCCCGAGGACGAGGCGCAGGCGGCCCTTCAGTACGTACAGCCACTCCTCGCCGGGATGCACCCGTACGAGGTCCTGCTGAGCGGCGTGGGGCACGTGGACGCGCAGTGCCTGCATGGCCCTGCCGTGGCTGCCTGCCTGCCGGTACGTCCAGCCGTCGGCCTCGCGGGCGGTCATCTCCCCGGCGCGCACGACGGCGTCCGGGTCGGCGGCCGTCTCGCCGAGGACCTCGGAGACGGTCGTACCGTAGATGCGGGCGAGCGCGAGCAGCATCGGCAGCGAGGGCTGGCGCTGTCCGGTCTCCAGCCGGGAGAGGTGCGCGGGCGAGAGCCCGGCGCGACGGGCCGCGGCCTCCAGCGTGAAACCGCTGCTGCGGCGGAGTTCTCGCAGGTGGGGGGCGACGGAGGGCATGTCCACTGCTCCCTCGGCCGCCTCTTCGAGGCGTGGCGTCATGCATCCATTGAGCCAGAGCCGTTGCCTCCGAGGCAAACTTCTTGCCTCGGAGGCAAAAAGGCTCAGCGGTTCGCGACCGCCTGCTTGACCAGTGTCCTGCCGAAGTCCCACATCAGGCCACCGCCGGAGTGTGCGTCGTCCATTACGGCGGTGAACGCTGCCACGAAGCGGTCGACCTCCTTCTCCCCCACGGTCAGCGGCGGAATCAGCTTGATCACTTCCAGGTGGTCGCCGGACACCTGGGTGAGGATGCGGTGCTTCTGGAGCAGCGGTACGACGACCATCTGCGCGAAGAGCCCCTTGCGGGCCGCCTGGAGCATCGTCCACCGGCCGCGCAGCTTCAGCGAGGACGGCCGCCCGAACTCGATGCCGATCATGAGGCCGCGCCCGCGCACGTCGTGCAGCAGCTCGTACTTCCCGATCAGCGCGGCCAGCCGCGACTTCAGCAGCTCCCCCGTCCGCCGGGCGTTGGCCACGACTTGTTCGTCCTCCATCACGGACAGCACGGCGAGCCCGGCTGCCATCGCCTGGGCGTTGGACCCGAAGCTGGCGGAGTGGACCAGCACCCGGTCCATGGACGAGTAGACCTTCTTGAAGATCCAGTCCTTGCCGAGCGTCGCCCCGACGGGCACGTACCCGCCCGACAGCGCCTTGGCCACGCACACCAGGTCCGGCTCGACGCCGTCCTCGTGCTGGTACGCGTAGAAGTCCCCGGTCCGCCCGAGACCCGTCTGCACTTCGTCCGCGATGAGCAGCGCCTTGTGCTTGTGCAGCAACTCCTGGGCGGCGCGCAGGAATCCGGGCGGGGACTCCAGCACGCCCTTGCCCTGAATGGGCTCGACGACGAACCCGGCGACGTCGCCGCGCTTCAACTCCCGCTCCAGGGCGGCCAGATCACCCAGCTCGATCGCGGTGTCGGGCAGCAGCGGCGCGAACCCGTCCCGGAACCCCTTCTCACCGTTGACCGAGAGCGATCCGGTGGTGAGCCCGTGGAAGGCGTGCGAGCAGTAGAGGATCCGCGGCTTCCCGGTCGCGTACCGGGCGAACTTCAGCGCGGTCTCGACCGCCTCCGTACCGCTGTTGCCGAAGAACACGCGGTCCAGGTGCGGACTGTGCGTGAGCAGCTTCTCGGCGAGCAGCCCCGGCAGCGGCTGGCAGTCGAAGCGGGTGAGGTCGGCGAGGGAGGCGTCCAGCACGTCGTGCAGGGCCTTGCGGACGACGGGGTGGTGCCGGCCGAGGCCCATCACCCCGAATCCGGCGAGCATGTCGAGGTAGTCGTTGCCGTCGGCGTCCCAGAAGTACGCGCCCTCGGCCCGCTCGTACACCCGGTCGAAGCCGATGGTGTGGAGCATGCGCGGGAGCTGGTGGTTGAGGTGCCGGGCGTGCAGCTCGTACCGTTCCCCGCCGCGTGCGGCGAGCAGCCCCGCCAGGTCGAAACCCTTGGCGGCCGTGTCACCGGCGGGTGCGGGAGCCTCGGGCGCGTCTTCGGTCATTCCGTCAGTTCTCCTTCTCTACGGTCTTTTCGCTGTCGTACGGAGTCATGGCCGCCCCGATCCGGCCGGCGATCTCCACGGGCGTGAGTCCGATGTCGGCCAGCACCTCGCCGCGCTTGGCGTGCGCGAGGAACTGCTCCGGGATGCCGAAGGTCCGCAGCGGTACGTCCACGGAAGCGTCCTGCAGGGCCTGCCCGACCGCAGAACCGACGCCCCCGGCACGGGAGTTGTCCTCGACCACGGCGACCAGCGAGTGCAGTGCGGCGAGCGGTGCCAGCGCCGGGTCGACGGGCTTGACCCAGCGCGGGTCGACGACGGTGCAGCCGATGCCCCGCTCCCCCAGCAGCTTCGCCGTCTCCAGGGCGACCCCGGCGAGCGCCCCGACCGACACCAGCAGCACCTGCGGGTCCTCGTCCCGGTGCAGTACGTCGAGTCCGCCGACCTGGTCCAGGGCGGGGTACTCGGGGCCGACCGACTCTTTGGGGAAGCGCACCACGGTGGGCGCGTCGTCGACGGCGACCGCCTCCCGGAGCTGCGCCCGCAACTGCGCGGCGTCGCGCGGGGCGGCGATCCGCAGGCCCGGTACGACCTGGAGGATCGACATGTCCCACATGCCGTTGTGCGAGGGCCCGTCGGCTCCGGTGACCCCGGCCCGGTCCAGTACGAACGTCACACCGCACTTGTGGAGGGCGACATCCATCAGAACCTGGTCGAAGGCACGATTGAGGAATGTCGCATACACCGCGAACACAGGATGCAGGCCGCCGGTCGCAAGGCCCGCCGCCGACACCGCACCGTGCTGCTCCGCGATCCCCACGTCCCACACCCGATGGGGATACGCCTCGGCGAACTTGGTCAGCCCCACCGGGTGCAGCATCGCGGCCGTCAGCGCCACCACGTCCGGCCGCTCGGCCCCCACCTTCACCATCTCGTCGCCGAACACCGAGGTCCAGGAGGGACCGTTGGACGGCGAGAGCGGCTCGCAGGTGAGCGGGTCCATCGCGCCCACCGCGTGGAAGCGGTCGGCCTCGTCCTGCTCGGCGAAGGCGTACCCGCGCCCCTTCTGGGTGAGGCAGTGCACCAGTACGGGACCGTGGAAGCGCTTGGCCCGGCGCAGTGCGGACTCCACCGCCGCGACGTCGTGCCCGTCGATGGGACCGACGTACTTCAGGCCCAGGTCCTCAAACATGCCCTGCGGTGCGAAGGCGTCCTTGAACCCCTTCTTCGCGCCGTGCAGCGACTCGTACAGCGGCTGTCCGACGACCGGGGTGCGCTGGAGCAGTTCCTTGCCCCAGGACAGGAAGCGCTCGTAGCCGTCGGTGGTCCTCAGCGTGGCCAGGTGGTTGGCGAGGCCGCCGATGGTCGGCGCGTAGGAGCGTTCGTTGTCGTTGACGACGATGATCAGCGGGCGGTCCTTGGCTGCGGCGATGTTGTTGAGCGCCTCCCACGCCATGCCGCCGGTCAGCGCCCCGTCCCCGATGACGGCGACGACGTGGTCGGGCCGGCCGAGCACCTCGTTGGCCTTGGCGAGCCCGTCCGCCCAGCCGAGGACGGTCGAGGCGTGGCTGTTCTCGATGACGTCGTGCACGGACTCGTCCCGCGACGGGTACCCGGACAGCCCGCCCTTGCCGCGCAGCTTGGAGAAGTCCTGCCGTCCGGTCAGGAGTTTGTGCACGTAGCTCTGGTGGCCGGTGTCCCACAGGATCCGGTCGACCGGGGACTCGAAGACGCGGTGCAGCGCGACGGTCAGCTCCACCACGCCCAGATTGGGGCCGAGATGGCCCCCGGTCCTGGCCACCGCCCGGATCAGGAACTGCCGGATCTCCTCCGCCAGTTCGACGAGTTCTGCATCGTCCAGCGCCTTCAGGTCCCGCGGACCCCGGATACCTTCCAAGATCGCCACGTCGGCCCCCTCTCGGATTGTTCAGCTCACCGTGACGTCGGGGCGGCCCGAGGGCACTCCGGCGTCCTCCATGCTCTCGGCGATCTTCATCGCCTCTTCGATCAGGGTCTCGACGATCTTCGACTCGGGGACGGTCTTGACGACCTCGCCCTTCACGAAGATCTGACCCTTCCCATTGCCCGAAGCGACCCCCAGATCCGCCTCGCGCGCCTCACCGGGCCCGTTGACCACGCAGCCCATCACGGCCACCCGCAGCGGCACTTCCATGCCGTCGAGCCCGGCCGTCACCTCTTCCGCCAGCTTGTACACGTCGACCTGCGCCCGCCCGCACGACGGGCACGACACGATCTCCAGGGTCCGTTCCCGCAGCCCGAGCGACTGGAGGATCTGGAGCCCGACCTTGACCTCCTCCACGGGCGGCGCGGACAGCGAGACCCGGATGGTGTCGCCGATGCCCTCGCTGAGCAGCGCCCCGAAGGCCACCGCCGACTTGATCGTGCCCTGGAAGGCGGGGCCCGCCTCGGTGACGCCCAGGTGCAGCGGGTAGTCGCACTGCGCGGCCAGCAGCCGGTAGGCGTTGACCATGACCACCGGGTCGTTGTGCTTCACCGAGATCTTGATGTCCCTGAAGCCGTGCTCCTCGAAGAGCGACGCCTCCCACAGCGCCGACTCCGCGAGTGCCTCCGGGGTGGCCCTCCCGTACTTGGCGAGCAGCCGCCGGTCCAGCGATCCGGCGTTGACGCCGATCCGGATCGGCGTCCCGGCCGCCGTGGCCGCCCGGGCGATCTCGCCGACCTTGTCGTCGAACTGCTTGATGTTGCCCGGGTTCACCCGCACCGCCGCACATCCGGCGTCGATGGCGGCGAAGACGTACTTGGGCTGGAAGTGGATGTCCGCGATCACCGGGATCTGCGACTTCTTGGCGATCGTGGCGAGAGCGTCGGCGTCGTCCTGCGTCGGGCAGGCCACCCGTACGATCTGGCAGCCCGCGGCGGTCAGTTCCGCGATCTGCTGGAGGGTGGCGCCGATGTCGGAGGTACGGGTCGTGGTCATGGACTGCACGGACACGGGCGCGTCCCCGCCGACCGCCACCGGCCCGACCTGGATGCGCCGCGAGGTGCGGCGTATCGCGAGCGGTCGGGCCGGCAGCGCGGGGAGCCCCAGCTGCACCGGAACTCCTGCGGTCATCACGTCACCCGCGGTTTCCCGAAACGGTTTCGCGGGCGGCGCGGATGGACTCCTTGAGCGAGCCCATCGTGGCGAGGACGGCCGTCGGCTCGTAGCCGCAGTGCGCCATGCAGTTCGCGCACCGTGGGTCCTTGCCGCGCCCGTACTTCTCCCAGTCGGTCTTCTCGATGAGCTCGCGGTACGTGGGAACGTACCCGTCGCTCATCAGGTAGCAGGGCCGCTGCCACCCGAACAGGGAGTAGTTCGGGATCGCCCAGGCCGTGCAGGAGAAGTCGGCCTTGCCCTCCAGGAAGTCCAGGAAGAGCGGCGAGTGGTTGAGCCGCCACTTCTTCCGGTTCCCCCCGGCGAACGCCTTGCGGAAGAGCTCCCTGGTCTGCTCGACGCCCAGGAAGTGCTCCTGGTCGGGGGCCTTCTCGTAGGCGTAGGCGGGCGAGATCATCATCTCGTCCACCTCCAGCTCGTCATTGAGGAAGTTGAGCACCTCGATGATCGTCTGGGGGGTGTCGGTGTTGAAGAAGGTCGAGTTGGTGGTGACCCGGAAGCCGCGCCGCTTGGCCTCCTTGATCGCCTCCACCGCCTCGTCGAAGACGCCCTCCTTGGCCACCGACTCGTCGTGCCGCTCGCGCAGCCCGTCGATGTGGACCGCGAAGGCGAAGTACGGCGAGGGCGTGAACTTCTCGATCTTCTTGCGCAGCAGCATGGCGTTCGTGCAGAGGAAGACGTACTTCCTCTTGGCCACCAACTGACGCACGATCTCGTCGATCTGAGGGTGCATCAGCGGCTCGCCACCGGCGATGGAGACCATCGGGGCACCCGATTCGAGCACCGCCCCCACGGCCTGCGCCACCGGCATGCGCTGCTTGAGCACTCCGGCCGGGTGCTGGATCTTGCCGCAGCCCTCGCACTTGAGGTTGCACGCGAAGAGCGGTTCCAGCTCGACGATCAGCGGGAACTTCTCCCGCTTGCGGACCTTCTGTTCGAACAGATACGTCCCGACCCTGATGGTCTGACGGAGCGGCATTGCCATCTGGCTCACCTCCTGGGGAGCAGCAAAGAACGGTGCCATTCGTAAAACGCCGGAAGAACGTGGCGCAGAACACGGAACGCCGATATTCCACCGCTGAGAGTGCCGAGCCGCAGGAGCTCGTGCTCGGGTGCGTCCACGACCACCCGGACGGCGGCAACGGGCCGGGGGCCGGCCCGCAGGGCGCCTGCGAGGGTCGCCGCGGACTCCATGTCCACGCCGATCGCGCCCTCCGCGCGCAGTACGGCCCGCTCGGCCGTCCCGCGCACGACGTGGTCGCTGCCGGCCAGCGGCCCGGTGTGGACCACCCGTTCCGGCAGCGCTCTGGCCACCGCGTCGGCCAGCAGCTCCACGTCCGTACAGGCCGTGTTGCCCCGGCGGTCGCGGGTCTCGGTGGCGACGACGAGGTCGCCGGGGTGCATGCCCGCGGCGAGCCCGGCACAGAACCCGGACGCGATGACCGCCGCGTCCTGGGCCGGGCCCTCCTCGGAGAGGGTGCGGGCGATGGCGTAGTCGGCGGCTTCCGGGCCCATTCCGGTACGGAGTACGAGGACGGGTCCCGCCGCGCCGCTGCGGTCGCCGCCGCGCAGGGCGAGGCGCTCGATGCCGAGCGCGCAGGCGATCAGCAGCGGCTTGGTACTGCCGGGTCCGGGTGAACCCGGGGTTCGGGTCAATGCAGCCCCCTTGAGCGGGCGGTGGTCCGGTTCAGGACCTGGAGGTCGGGAAGACGGGCTCCCCGTGGACGTACCGGCCGAGTGCGGTGAGCGGGAACACCTGCCGGTAGAGGTGGTAGTTGATGGAGAAGTCCCAGGGGAATCCGGTGCCGGTGAAGTACGGCTCGTCCCAGGATCCGTCGGGCAGCTGGGTCTCGGCGAGCCAGGCGATGCCCCGCTCGGTGGCCTTCGACTCGCTCTCCCCGGCGGCGATCAGCGCGAGGAGCGCCCAGGCGGTCTGCGAGGCGGTGGACGCCCCGTGCCCGACCCAGTCGGCCTCCTTGTACGAGCGCAGATCCTCGCCCCACCCGCCGTCGTCGTTCTGTACGGATTCCAGCCAGGCCACCGCGCGGCGGATCGCGGGGTGCGATCCGGGCAGTCCGGCGGCGGTGAGCGCGGGCACCACGGAGCCGGTGCCGTACACGTAGTTGACGCCCCAGCGTCCGAACCAGGCGCCGTTGGGCTCCTGTTCGGCGAGCAGCCAGGTGATGCCGCGCCGGGTGCGCGGGTGGTGGGCCTTGCCCTCGACGGCCAGCATCTCCACCACGTGGGCGGTGACGTCGGCGGACGGCGGGTCGATGACCTCGCCGAAGTCGCAGAACGGCAGCCGGTTGGGGAAGGCGCTGGTGTTGTCGGCGTCGAAGGCGCCCCAGGCACCGTTCTTGGACTGCATGCCGAGGTTCCAGCGCACTCCGCGGGCGATGGCTCCCTCTATCCGCTCGCGGTCCGGGTGCTGGACGCGCCGCAGGGCGAGGATGACCTCCGCGGTGTCGTCGATGTCGGGGTAGTTGTCGTTGTGGAACTCGAACGCCCAGCCGCCCGGCGGGAGTTCGGGCCTGCGCACCGCCCAGTCGCCGGGCCGTACGATCTCCTCCGCCAGCATCCAGTCGGCGGCCTTGACCAGTGCCGGGTGGTCGGCGGGGACGCCCGCGTCGGCGAGCGCGATGGTGGCCAGGCAGGTGTCCCAGACCGGGGACTGGCAGGCCTCGATCATGCGGGCCCCGTCCTCGCGCCAGATCGCGAACCGGTCCAGGGACTCCAACCCGGCCTTCATGACCGGGTGTTCGAGGTCGTAGCCGAGCAGGTGCAGGGCGATCAGCGAGTACACGGCGGGCGGTTGGATGCCGCCCCAGCAGCCGTCGTTCTCCTGCCGTTCGATGATCCAGCGGGCCGCCGACTTCATCGCGGTGCGCCGCAGCGGCGGCGGGGCGAACCGGTGGTAGACGTGCAGCGCCTTGTCGAGCCGCTGGAAGACACCGTCCCAACTGGCCGGTGAGGCCAGCCTCTTGCGCGGGCTGGGGTTGCGCGGATCGGTGTGCAGCTCGTCCAGCGCGAAGGGCGCGGGCCGCACCGGCCGCTTCGCGGAGACCACCGTGAGCGGCACGATCGTCTGCCGTGCCCAACAGCCGAAATCGTAGATATTGAGAGGGACCCACTTGGGGAAAAAGATCAGCTCGGGCGGGAGTTCCGGCAGGTCGTCCCACTTCCACCAGCCGAAGAGGGCCAGCCAGATGCGGGTGAAGACCCGGCTCGCGGCGATCCCGCCCCGGGCCCGCACCCAGGCGGCCGCCCGCGTCATGTGGGGCTCGTCCGGGAGGTCACCGGCCAGCCGCAGGGCGACGTACGCCTCGATGGTGGTGGAGAGTTCCCCGGGGCCCTTGTAGAAGGTGGCCCAGGTGCCGTCCTCGCGCTGCTCGCCCCGGATGAACAGGGCGGCCGCCTGGACGGTCTTCTCGTCCTGGATCCCGAGGAACTGCCTCAGCAGCAGGTCCTCGGCGTCCATGGTCACATTGGTTTCCAGGTCGCCCTTCCACCAGCCCTGGGCGTCCTGCCGGGCGAGCAGATGTGCCGTCGCCCGCTCCGTGGCCAGCCGGGCCGCGTCCAGGACGTCGGGTGCGGCGGCGGTGGCCGTCGTAGAAGTGGTGGTGGTCTGGCTGGCCGAAGTCGCCCCGGGGTCCACGGCCCCGCTGCTTCCGTCGGTCGTCGCTGTCATGGTTTCCCCTTCGTGCAGTTGGACTTCTGCTGTGCTGGGGTTTCCGTCGCCCGGCGCCCACGAGGGGTGCCGGGCGGCGACTGCGAGTCATATGCGCCGGGTGGCCGTCACCTCTTTCGTACGACCACGAAATCGGCGAGCGCGGTCAGCTGCGCCCGCACCTGCTCCGGCATGTCGACACCGTGCAGCGCCTCGATGGCGACCGCGTGCTGGCGGCGGGCCTCCTGAGTGGTCCACTCGCGGCCGCCGGCTTCCTCGATGAGGGCCGCCCGCATGGCGAACTCCTCCTCGGAGAAGGTGTCGAAGTCGTGGGACTCGGCGTCCGCCTTGAGCAGTTCGCCGAGCTTCTCGGAGGCCGGTCCGCCCGCGGCGAGCGCGGCGACGACGGGCAGCGACTTCTTGCGCTGGCGCAGGTCGCTCCACGTCTGCTTGCCGGTCGAGTCGGGGTCGCCCCAGATGCCGAGCAGGTCGTCGACGGCCTGGAAGGCGAGGCCGAGGTGGTAGCCGTACGCCTCCAGGGTGTCGGCCGTCTTGTCGTCGGCGCCGCCGAGGACCGCGCCGATGGACACCGCGCAGGCGAGCAGGGCGCCGGTCTTGTTGCCCTCCATCTCCAGGCACTCCTCGACGGTGACCCGCTCGCGGTGCTCGAAGGAGATGTCCTGGGCCTGCCCGTCGATCAGCTTGCGGGTGGCGGTGGTCAGGCGGCGCGTGGCGCGTCCCGCCTCGACCGTGCCGATCTCCAGGAGGAGTTCGTTGGCGAGCGCGAAGAGGGCGTCGCCGACGAGGATCGCCTGGGCCGGACCGTGCACCTTCCACACGGTGTCGCGGTGGCGGCGCTGCTCGTCGCCGTCCATCAGGTCGTCGTGCAGCAGCGAGAAGTTGTGCACGAGCTCCACGGCCACCGCGCCGGGCACGCCGACCTCGGGGGTGGCGCCCGCGGCCTCCGCGGACAGCAGCGCCAGCGCGGGCCGGACGGCCTTGCCGCCGTCGCCGTCGGCGGGACGCCCCTGGGCGTCGATCCACCCGAAGTGGTAGGCCGCGACGGAGTCCATGGGCGGCGCGAGCCGGTCCACGGCGGCACGCAGCACCGGGGCGGACATGGCCCTGCCGCGCTCCAACAGCGCCGCGATGTCCACGGTGTCGACAGCCGGGTTCGCCGGGGTCACAGGCTCTCCTCTTGTTCCATAACTGATGCTCATGCCGCCTCCAGTGGCGGAAGTTCATAGGGGCGGCCGAGTGCCGAGAGCGCGGCCTGCGCCGCGGTGAGACCGCTGCGCACGGCGCCCTCCATGGTCGCGGGCCACCCGGTGGCGGTCCACGCACCGGCCAGGTAGAGCCCAGGCGCACGGGTGCGCGTGCCGGGGCGCAGGCGCCCGACGCCGGGCGTGGGGGCGAACGTCGCGGTGCGCTCCCGGGTGACGAAGAAGTCCCTGACCTCGGCTCCCCGGGTGGCGGGCAGCAGCCGCTCCAGCTCGGGGAGGTAACGCTCCCTCAGCTCGGCGACGGGTGCGTCGATCTCGTCGGCCGCGTCGGACTGGGACAGCGCCAGGTACTGGCCGCCGCCGGTGAGCCCGGAGGCCTCGGTGCGGTCGAAGACCCACTGCACGGGGGTGCCGAGCGCGGCGAAGAACGGCTTGCGCAGCACCTTGCGGTCGTACACGACGTGGACGTTGAGGATCGGCGAGACGCCGATCTCCTGGAGCCGGTCCTGCTCGTCCAGCGCCCCCTTGGGCAGCAGGGCGTGCGTTTCCTTCTGCGGTACGGCGAGGACCACGGTGTCGGCGGCGATCTGCTCCCCGCCGGCCTCGACGACCCAGCCGCCCTTCTTGCTGCGGGTCAGGGAGTCGGCCTTGACGCGCAGTTCGGTCCGTACTCCGGCGGAGTCGAGGGCCTTGCGGGCGCGGGTGTCGTGGAGGTCGCCGAGCGGGACGTGGGCCCAGCCGATGTCGGCGGCGCCCGGGTCGGAGAGCAGCCCGGTCTTGAAGACCTTGGCGGCGAGCCCGAGGGAGGCCTGCGGGGCGCGCACGTTGAGGGTGGCGACGCCGACCAGGTCCCAGAGCGCCTCGATGGTGCGCGGCGACTGCCCGTGCTGGGCGAGCCAGGTCGCGAAGTCGACGGCGTCCAGCGCCGGGTCCTCCGGGTCGAGCCCCTTGAGCGCGAGGGCGGCACGGCCGACGGACGCCCGTTCCGCCATCGACAGGTGCGGGTACGTGGCGAGGCTGGCGGCCAGGTGCAGCGGTACGGGCAGGGCGGTGCGCCGCAGCGTCCCCAGCCGCGGGCCGCGCGGGTCGCCGACGTCGAGCACCGGCACTTCCAACCGGCGCTGGATCGGTGCGAGTTCGGCCGCGTCCACGCGGTCCAGGAACCAGCGGTACGCCGTGCAGCAGCGCAGGTAGACGTGCTGCCCGTTGTCGACGGTCAGGTCGCCGCGCTGGAAGGAGAACGCGAGACCGCCGAGGCGGGGCCGCCCTTCCAGCAGCGTGACGCGCACGCCCGCGCCCGCGAGTTCGAGGGCGGCCGTGACACCCGCGAGACCGCCGCCGACGACGACGGCGGTGGGCGCGGGCGGCATGGTGTCGTGTGTCATGCACCCTCCCCCGGGCGATGTGCCGTGCAGAACGCCGACGCCACCTGCGCAGGCGTGGTCGTTGCAGGCTTCGTCGTTGCAGTCAGGGACGCGTCAGACCGGCGGAGGGTTGCGCACCGGTTCGACGAATTCCGCGGATTCTGTGGGTTTCGCTCGTTCCACGCCGTGCACGCGGTGCGCGGCTTGCGCACCGGATTCGGATGTTTCACGTGAAACGCTCTTCCCGCCCCTTTCAAGGACGCCTCCGGGCGGTCTGCCGGGAGATGTGACGCGCGTCCAGCCCGGAGAGTCCGCGCACGGCGACGTAGGCCTTCTCACGTCCGGGCAGCGAGACCCGGCCGCGCAGGACGGCCTCGGGGTCGCGCTCGATGCGGTCCAGGAGTCTGCGGTAGATGCCCGCCATCGCCGCGACGCAGGCTCCGCTGCGCCGGTCGAGGTGGGGCAGCAGCCGGTAGCCCTCGGCGAACAGGGCGCGGGCGCGCCGCACTTCGAAGTGCACGAGCCCGGCGAAGTCGGAGCCGGGCGGCGGGGTGGAGCTGTGGAAGCCTTCCGAGCAGCCGAACTTGGCGAGGTCCTCGGCGGGCAGGTAGGTCCGCCCGTTGCCCGCGTCCTCGCGGACGTCGCGCAGGATGTTGGTGAGCTGGAGGGCGAGGCCGAGCGTATCGGCGTACTCGGGGGCACGGTCGGCGTCCCGTGCGCCGGACGGTGTGCCGAACACACCCAGCGACAGCCGCCCGATGGCTCCCGCGACGCACCGGCAGTAGACCTTGAGGTCGTCCCAGGTCTCGTACGTCGCCTCGTGGACGTCCATCAGGACGCCGTCGATGAGTTCGTCGAGCCCGCCGAGCGGGATCGGGAAGCGGCGCGCGGCATCGGTGAGCGCGACGGCCACCGGGTCGGTGTCGTCCTCCTCGATGTCGCCCGCGCTGATCCGGGCGAGCAGCGCCCGGGTCTCCCCGAGGCGCTTCTCCTTGACCTCCGGCGGCAGCGTGCCGTCGCCGATGTCGTCCACGCGCCGGGAGAAGGCGTAGAGCGCGGACATCGCGTTGCGCTTGTCGGTGGGCAGCAGCCGGATGCCGTACGCGAAGTTGCGCGCCTGCTGTCCGGTCACCGCCTCGCAGTAGCTGTACGCGGCGAGTACCGGTGCGGACGTCTCGTCGAGTCCCTCCATGGTCCGGCTCACCCCTCTCTTCGCAGAGTCGCTCCCACTTCGCGCAGCAGACTGAGCTTGGTGGGCTTGGGCGGTCCAGGGAGTACGTCGAATCCGGCGGCGTGCACCGCCTTGAGGGCGGCGCGACCACCGGCGACGAAGCCGGCCAGCAGAAGCCTCAGTCTGCCGTGCACGCTACCCACGAGCGGGGGTCCTTCATTCAGGAGGCGCGAGGCGCGTTCCGCTTCGAAAGCGACCAGTGAGCGCACCGAGGAGTTGGCGCTCGGCGCGGCAAGGTCGTTTTCGGACACGTGGAAGCGCCGCATGTCCTCGGCCGGGAGGTAGATCCGGTCCCGGGCCAGGTCCTCGGCGACGTCCTGGAGGTGCTCGACGATCTGGAGCGCCGTGCAGACGGCGTCGGAGCGGCGGACGCGTTCGGGGCTGGTGGTGCCGGTGAGGGCGAGGACCAGGCGGCCGACCGGGTTGGCGGACTTCTCGCAGTAGGCGAACAGGTCGTCGTACGTCTCGTAGCGCGCGACCGTCTGGTCCTGCCGGTTGGCCTCGATCAGCCCGAGGAAGGGCTCGGGGGTGAGGGCGCGGCGGCGGACGGTCGACTGGAGGGCGAGCAGGAGCGGGTGGCGCGGCGTGGAGTCGAACACGCGGTGCAGGTCGGCCTCGAAGGCGTCCAGCATGGCGAGCCGGTCGTCCGTCTGCTCCCGGTCGAGTCCGAGGAGTTCGGCGTCCCGGCCGCCGGGGGCGAGGTCGCCGTCGCCGATGTCGTCGACGAGGCGGGCGTACCCGTAGACGGCCATGAGGTCGTCGCGCCAGGCGCGGGGCAGGAAGAAAGGAGCCACGGGGAAGTTCTCGTCCGCGGCCTTGTCGAGGGTGGTGCGCTCAGGGGCGCCGTGGTGCGCCTCCCGGACTCCGGTCATCGCCGACCGCCCTCCACGAGGACGGCGAGAGCATCTCGGAGCTGGAGATTTTCCATTGCCATTGCCGTCACACCTCCCGTTCTACACTGCCGACTCAAAACATCCCATTTCGGACACGCCGCCCGTCATCCGACGGCAGCGAGTGCTCTGAGGCGGGGCCCCGAGGGGGTATCGCCCCACTTGCCGCGAATCAGCACCGGTACAGCTTACGTTGTACAACGCGAAGCATCTCCTCGGGGTGTTGCGCGCATTACAACAACACTCCAATCGGAGCCAACCTTCCCCGGCCGTGGGCCAGTTGGCCGAACGGCCGAAACCTGACGCCCTGTCGGACCGGGTCGGGCGGGGCTCACTCGCGTACACAGCCGCAGGGCCCCCGCCGGTTCCGGCGGGGGCCCTGCGGACGGTCTCGGCGACCGGCGCTACTTGCCGGTCTCCTTCTCGTACGCCTTGACGACCTCCTCGGTGGGGCCGTCCATCAGCAGCTCGCCCTTCTCCAGCCACAGGACGCGGTCGCAGGTGTCCCTGATCGACTTGTTGCTGTGGCTGACCAGGAAGACCGTGCCGGCCTCCTTGCGGAGTTCGCGGATCCTCTCCTCCGAGCGGATCTGGAACTTCCGGTCACCGGTGGCGAGGGCCTCGTCGATCATCAGGACGTCGTGGTCCTTGGCCGCCGCGATGGAGAAGCGCAGACGCGCCGCCATGCCGGAGGAGTAGGTCCGCATGGGAAGGGTGATGAAGTCGCCCTTCTCGTTGATGCCGGAGAAGTCGACGATGCCCTGGTAGCGCTCGCGGATCTGCTCGCGCGACATGCCCATGGCGAGACCGCCGAGGATGACGTTGCGCTCACCCGTGAGGTCGTTCATCAGCGCCGCGTTGACGCCCAGCAGCGAAGGCTGGCCATCGGTGTAGACCTTGCCGCTCTCGGCGGGCAGCAGGCCCGCGATGGCGCGCAGCAGGGTCGACTTGCCGGAGCCGTTGGAGCCGATCAGGCCGATGGCCTCGCCGCGGTACGCCGTGAAGGACACCCCGCGCACCGCGTGCACCTTGCGCACGCCGCGGACCTCGTCGACCTTCTTGCCGCGCAGGATGCGGTTGAGGGCGGCGGTCGCGCCGCCCTTGCCGCCGCCACCGGTGTTCACCCGGTAGACGATGTGCACGTCGTCGGCGATGACCGTGGGGACGCGTCCCTTGTTGTTGTCCTCAGCCACGGCCGTAACGCTCCTCAGACTTCCAGAAGTACACGAAGCCGAGCACCCCGAAGAGAACCGCCCAGGCAGCGGCGGCCGCCCAGACGTGCGGCGGCAGGTTCTCCGACCCGTACCCGTCGATCAGCGCGAAGCGCATGAGGTCCATGTAGACGGCCGCCGGGTTCCACTGGAGGATGTCGGCGATCCAGGCGGGCTTGTCCTTCAGCATCACCGGGATGCTGAACATGACGCCCGAGGCGTACATCCAGGTCCGCATGATGAACGGCATCAGCTGCGCCAGGTCGGGGGTCTTGGAACCCATCCGCGCCATGATCATCGCGAGGCCCGTGTTGAACATGAACTGGAGCACCAGCGCCGGGATCACCAGCAGCCACGACCAGGTCGGGAAGTTGCCGAAGGCCATCACGATGAGCAGCAGCACGCCCATCGAGTACAGCAGTTGCTGGAGCTGCTGGAGCGAGAAGGAGATCGGCAGCGAGGCCCGGGGGAAGTGCAGCGCGCGCACCAGGCCGAGGTTGCCGGAGATCGCCCGCACGCCCGCCATCACCGAGCTCTGGGTGAAGGTGAACACGAAGATGCCGGTGACCAGGAACGGGATGTAGACCTTCTTGTCCATCCCCCGTCCCGCGTCCAGGATCAGCCCGAAGATCAGGAAGTAGACCAGCGCGTTGAGCAGCGGGGTCGCCACCTGCCACAACTGGCCCAGCTTGGCCTGGCTGTACTGGGCCGCCAGCTTGGCCGAGGAGAACGCCATGATGAAGTGGCGCCGCCCCCACAGCTGCTGGACGTACTCGCGCAGTCCGGGACGGGCGCCGCTCACCGAGAGGTGGTACTTGGCGGCGAGCTGCGCCGGGGTCAGTCCCTCGTCGGGAGAGGGAGGGACGCTCATAGCGACCGCTCCGTCTTGGGAAGTGTCACTCACAAGTGGAAACTTTCGTCTTCAAAGATGCGCGAACCGGTCGGGCGCTGGCGCGCGGGTATCCGGGTCCCGGGAGACAAAACCCGATGCTTGCCGCCCCGGGAGGGCTGTTCCGAGCCTGTCAGATGACGGGTGGTCGGCCCAGACGGGTCAGCCGCCATACCGTACGCCACTTCATGGGACGTCGCGGACCCGCGGGGGTCTTCCAGCCCTCCTTGAAACCGCCGAACCAGGCCTTGAGCGCCTCCCCCGAGGGGCGCCGGGCGAGGGTGAGCAGCAGCCAGACGCCGACGTACACCGGCACCAGGGGCGCGGGCAGGTTGCGGCGGGCCAGCCAGACCCGGTTGCGGGCCACCATGCGGTGGTAGGTCGCGTGCCGGGCGGGCGAGGTGGTGGGGTGGTTGAGGACCATGTCGGCGCGGTAGTCGATTCCCCAGCCGGCGTCGAGAGCCCGCCAGGCGAGGTCGGTCTCCTCGTGGGCGTAGAAGAACGCGTCCGGTAGTCCGCCGACCTCCGCGAAGACCTTCGTGCGGACGGCGTTGGCGCCGCCGAGGAAGGTCGTCACGCGCGAGGAGCGCATCGGGTCCGAGGCGCGCAGCCGGGGGACGTGGCGGCGCTGGGTGACGCCGGTGTCCGGGTCGGCGATGCGGAAGCTGATGATGCCCAGCTCCCGGTCGGCCTCGAAGGCCTTGCGGCACAGTTCGGCGGTGTCGGTGTTCGGCAGGAGGCCGTCGTCGTCCAGGAAGAGCAGGACGTCGACGTCCGACCCGGCGGGCCCGAAGGCCTCGATGCCGACGTTGCGGCCACCGGGGATGCCGAGGTTCTCGGGCAGGTCCACGGTGCGTACGTCGTCGGGCACGCCCGTGACGGGGGCTCCGTTGCCGACGACGACGATGTCGATCGGGTCGCCGTCCTGCTTGCGGACGGAGTCGATCAGGGCGTTCAGGTCGTCCGGGCGGGTGCCCATCGTGATGATGACCGCGCCGACCTTGAGGGGGCTCTGCCCCTGGGCGGCACTCACTTCAGCCTGCTGGAGGCGAGGATGGACACCAGGTGAAGCAGCGTCTGGAGCAGGGCGATGCCCGCGAAGACGGCGACGCCGAGGCGGGTGAAGAACAGGTCGTCGCGGACCGCGTCGAAGATCGCCAGGACCAGGATCAGCAGCGACGCCTCGATGCCGAGGATCAGCCGGTGGAACTGGAGCATGGAGGCGAGCCTGCGGGCCAGAGCCATCTTCGAGGAGCGCGGCACGCTCGCCGACTCCGCGACCGGCGGCTTGCCGCCCTGGTGGCGGGCGACGGCGACCAGGTCGGTCTCGGCCTTGATCAGGATCGCGCCGAGCGCGGCCAGCGTGCCGAGGAAGGCCCACAGCCAGTCGATGCGTCCTGTGCCCCAGATGTCCGCGGCGCGCAGGCCGACGCCGACGAGCACGGCGGCGTCCGTCAGGTACGCGCCGACGCGGTCGAGGTAGACGCCGTTGAGCGAGAACTGCTTCTTCCAGCGGGCGACCTCGCCGTCGACGCAGTCGAGGAGGAGGTAGAGCTGTACGGCGACGACGCCGAGCACCGCGCCCCAGATCCCGGGCACCAGCAGCGCCGGTGCGGCGAGGACGCCGCAGACGGTCATGACGTACGTCAGCTGGTTGGGGGTGATGCGGGTGTTGACCAGGTACCGGTCGACGCGCAGGGAGATCTCGCGCATGTACAGGCGGCCGCCCCAGTGCTCGCCGCTGCGCCGGTCCTTGACGCCCGCGGGGTGAACGACGGGACGGAGTTCAGCTACTGATGGTCGTCTTGACATAGTCGGCGTAAGCGTCCCTGATCTGGTCTGCGGACAGGTCGAGGTGTTCCAGGATCGTGAAGCGTCCCGGACGGGTCTGGGGGGCGTACTCGACGGCCTGGACGAACTCGTCGACGGTGAAGCCGATGTCGCCGGGCAGTACGGGCAGTTCGTGTCTGCGCAGTACGTCGGCGAAGAGTGCGGCCTCCTCGTGCGCGCCGCGCAGGTGCATGGCGAAGGTGGCGCCGATGGCGACCTGTTCGCCGTGCGGGGCGGAGCGCTTGGGGAAGAGCAGGTCGAAGGCGTGGCTGATCTCGTGGCAGGCGCCGGACGCGGGGCGGCTGTCGCCGGCGACGGTCATGGAGATGCCGGTGAGGACCAGGCCCTCGGCGAGCACCTTGAGGAAGGAGTCGTCGCGGATGGTGCCGGGGTGGCGGAGCACCGCTTCGCCCGCCTGGCGGGCCATCGCGGCGGCGAGGCCGTCGATGGGGTCGCCGTGCACCTCGTGGGCGAGTTCCCAGTCGGCGACGCAGGAGATGTTGGAGACGGCGTCGCCGATTCCGGACCGTACGAAACGGTCGGGGGCCTCGCGGATCACGTCGAGGTCGATGACCACGGCGATCGGGGTGGGGACTCCGTAGGAGCCGCGCCCGTTGTCGTTGTCGAGGGTGGCGACCGGGGAGCAGAGGCCGTCGTGGGCCAGGTTGGTCGCCACGGCCACCATGGGCAGGCCGACGCGGGCCGCCGCGTACTTCGCGACGTCGATGATCTTGCCGCCGCCGAGGCCGACGACCGCGTCGTAGCGCTGCTTGCCCTTGATGTCGTCGGCGAGCTTGACCGCCGAGTCCAGGGTGCCGTCGGCGACCGGGTACCAGTCGGCGTCGGGCAGGTCGGGGGCCAGGCGCTCGCGCAGGGCCTGGCCGGAGCCGCCGCTGATGGCGATGGCCAGGCAGCCCGAGCCGGAGATCCGCTGGTCCGCGAGGAGACCGGCGAGATCGTCCAGGGCGCCCCGGGAGATGTCGACGGTCAGCGGGGAGGGGATCAGGCGGGTCAGTACTGGCACGCGATCTCCCGGCCCTTGGCGAGGTCGTCGTGGTTGTCGATCTCGACCCACTTGACGTCACCGATGGGGGCCACGTCGATCTGGAAGCCGCGGTTGACGAGCTCCTGGTAGCCGTCCTCGTAGTAGAGGTCGGGGTCGCGCTCGAAGGTGGTCTTCAGGGCGTCGGCCAGCTCGTCGGCGGCCTCGCCCTCGATGAGGGTGACGCCGATGTACTCACCGGTGGCCTCCGCCGGGTCCATCAGCTTGGTGATCTTGCTGACGCCCTTGGCGGGGTCCACGACGACCTTCATCTCCTCGTCGGCGAGCCGCTTCACCGTGTCGAGCGCGAGGATGATCTTCTTGCCGTCGCCGCGGGCGGCGAGCAGCGTCTTCTCGACGGAGACGGGGTGCACGGTGTCGCCGTTGGCGAGGATCACCGTGTGCCGGATCGAGTCGCGGCCGCACCACAGGGAGTAGGCGTTGTTCCACTCCTCGGCCTTGTCGTTGTCGATCAGGGTGATGTTGAGGCCGTACTTGGCCTCCAGCGCCTCCTTGCGGTCGTAGACGGCTTCCTTGCGGTAGCCGACGATGATCGCGACGTCGGTGAGGCCGATCTCGGCGAAGTTGCCGAGGGTGAGGTCGAGGATCGTGGTGTCGCCGTCCACGGGCACGAGGGCCTTGGGAAGCGTGTCGGTGTAGGGACGCAGACGCCGTCCGGCGCCCGCCGCCAAAACCAGGCCGATCATGCGGTTTCTCCTTCGTCGTGTACGGCGGGTGCTCCCGAGGAGACCCAGAAACGGATGCTCTCGGCGAGCACCACCAGGGCGATGACCACGGCGAGGACCGTGAGTGCGAGGGGGAAGTCGAGCGTGGTCGACAGGGCGGCGAGAACGGCCACCACCAGCGTGCGGCCCTCGTGGCCGCCGACCGCCCGCACCAGCCAGTTCGGCGGGGCTCCGGTGCCGCCCTTGATGCGGTACACCGTGTCGTAGTGATGGTAGGCGACCGCTGCGACCAGCCCGAATGCGGCGGGGAGCGCCCCGGGGACGTCCGCCTTCGCCGCGAGGACCAGGACCGTGCAGTACTCGGCGATCCGGAAGAAGGGCGGCAGGAGCCAGTCGAGGGAGCCCTTGAGGGGCCGGCTGACGGCGAACCCGGAGAGCATCGCGTAGGCGACCGCGACGACGATCACGCGCCAGTCGCCGAACGGGGCGACGACGACCGTGGCCAGCAGCAGGACGGCTGCGAAGCCGGCGACGACAGGGGCGGCCGTGCGGCCCTTGGCCTGAACCTTGGCGACGAACTCGGCGAGCGGCCCGGAGTCCGCCAGGTCCGCCAGCGCCTGCGCCGCCCGGTCGGTGCGGGTCGCACGCCGGGTCAGCGAGCGCAGCACGCGGCCCGCCGTGGTGTAGCAGGCGGCGAAGGCGCAGCCGATGAGCAGGGCGTAGAAGACGATCCGGGGCGTGGTGACGGCCGTCAGGACGGCGATCATGGCCCAGCGCTCGCCGATCGGCAGCACGATCATGCGCCGTACCCAGACCGTCCAGCCGACGCTGTCGAGCTTGTCGGAGAGGGCGGCGGTGGGGCTGGTGTTGCCGGTGGCGTCGTGGTTGGCCTCGTTGAAGGAGAAGTCGACGACATGGCGGCAGGTCTGGAGGACCATCGCGCCCAGTGCCAGGGCCCATACGTCGTCGCCGCCGCGGATCGCGCCGAGGGCGAGGCCCGCGTAGTAGGCGTACTCCTTGGCGCGGTCGAAGGTGGCGTCGAGCCAGGCGCCCATCGTCGAGTACTGGAGCGAGTAGCGGGCGAGCTGCCCGTCCGTGCAGTCCAGGACGAAGGAGAGGAGCAGCAGCACGCCGGCCGCGACGTAGCCGCCCCGGGTTCCGGTCGCCGCGCAGCCCGCCGCTATGAGCGCGGTGATCAGGGAGGCGGTGGTGACCTGGTTCGGGGTGAGGCCGCGGCGCGCGCACCAGCGGGCGATGTAGCGGGAGTAGGGGCTGATGCAGTACGTGGTGAAGAAGCCGTCGCGGGACTTCACGGCGGTGCGCAGCCGGATCGCCTCGTCGTCGACGGCGGCGACGGCCTGCTCGGCCTCGGTGCGGGAGGCCTGGTCGGCCGGTACGGCCGCCACGAGCGACCCGAGCTCCGGACGCTGTACGGCGACGCCTTCGGCGTCGAGCGCGGCCGCGATCTCGTCGGGCGTGCCCGGCGCGGTGTGTGCGGCCCGGCTGAGCGCGGCCCTGGCCTCGGGCTGCGCGGTGAGTGCGCCGGGGACGGCGGCCGCGGGGAAGCGGGGGTCGGTCAGGCCCAGGCGCAGGGAGTGCAGATGGCCGACGAACCGGGGGTCGACGAGCGCGACGCGGTCACCGGCGGGCGCCCCGTCGAGGAGCTTGGCGGCCTCGGAGGGGTCGGCGGCGGACCGTACGTCGAATCCCAGCGACCGCAGCTCGCCTTCGAGCGACGACCCGGGTACCGGCGGGCCCGTGAGGATTGCGGTCGACAGACGAACTCACTCCTTGAGCATGGCTACACGCCTGAGCATGGCTTCGGGAGCCGCACCCTTCGGGTCCGCGCACGGGCGGGCGGGGCGGCATCGGCAGAGGCTATCGGATGAACGGAACCTTGATTTCACTGCCCGTTCAGGCTTCCGGCAGGACCGCACCGGGCGACGCCGGGGCCGCCGCGATCATCATGGTCGATTCCCGCCCCGCCCCACAAACCGCGTCCCCCGGCCCGCATCCCCGGCCGTGGGACGGCGGCCCGGCGAGATCGTCCCGACTCTCTGACCTGCAGTCATTTCCGCAGGTCAGGGCACATGACAACGGTGTTCAGTCCCGGCTTGCCCATACCCCCCACCCGTAGTTCACTGGGGTGGCGGGCCGCTCGGTCCGACACCACTCGTCACGTCTCAGGAGGCGGCTCTTCATGGGGGCTGGGCACGATCACGGGCACACGCACGGGGGGCCGCCGCCCACCGGAACGGCGGCCGCCGCCTACAAGGGGCGGTTGCGCATAGCCCTGGCCATCACGCTGAGCGTGATGGTGGTCGAGATCGTCGGTGGTGTGCTCTCCGACTCACTCGCGCTCATCGCGGACGCCGCGCACATGGCGACGGACGCGCTGGGGCTGGCGATGGCGCTGCTGGCGATCCACTTCGCCAACCGGCCGGCCACCCGGAACGCCACCTTCGGGTACGCCCGGGCGGAGATCCTGGCGGCGCTGGCGAACTGTCTGCTGCTGCTCGGCGTCGGCGGCTACGTGCTGATCGAGGCGGTGGAACGGTTCATCACCCCCGCCGAGACCAAGGGCGGCCTTGCGATCGTCTTCGCGCTGGTCGGCCTGGTGGCCAACATGATCTCGCTGTCGCTGCTGGTCAAGGGGCAGAAGGACAGCCTGAACGTGCGCGGCGCCTACCTGGAGGTGCTCGCGGACGCGCTCGGCTCGGTGACCGTGCTGGTGTCGGCGACCCTGATCCTGCTGACGGGCTGGACGTACGCGGACCCGATCGCCTCGCTCGTGATCGGCCTGATGATCGTCCCCCGTACGGTGAAGCTGCTGCGCGAGACCCTGTCCGTGCTGCTGGAGGCGGCGCCCAAGGGTGTGGACATGGGTGAGGTGCGCGAGCACATATTGCGGACACCCGGTGTGGAGGACGTGCACGATCTGCATGCGTGGACGATCACGTCGGGAATGCCGGTGCTGTCGGCGCACGTGGTGGTGAGCCAGGACGTCCTGGATTCGGTCGGGCACGAGAAGATGCTGCACGAGTTGCAGGGGTGCCTCGGGGACCACTTCGACGTCGAGCACTGCACCTTCCAGCTGGAGCCGAGCGGGCACGCGGCACACGAGGCGAAGCTCTGCCACTGAACGTCAGAGGCGGGCTGTCGGTGTGGACTGTTAGAGTGCTCGAAGAGACGTTCGGTCTCGGACGAAACGTGAGCGATGAAGGCTGATGAGTTGATGACTGTCGTGACGCGCGCTGCTGGCTGCGGCATACGGACCGTCCTCATCACCCGGTCCCTCGGCTGACCACTCACCTTTCCGGTTCATCCGTGGGGACCCTTTCCTGACAAGGGATCCACGTTGTCCGACAACGTCATCTTCGACGCCTTCATGACCCTGCACCGCGACCTGCCCCGGCAGAGTCCTGGTTCGGACGACACCACCCGGCACTTCCTCTCCCTGGCCTCCCTCGCGGGACGGCTGCCCGAGCGGCCGCGCGTCCTCGACCTGGGCTGCGGCCCCGGCCGTGCGTCGCTGCTGCTCGCCGCCGAGGCCGGTGCGCGGGTGACCGCCGTCGACCTCTACGAGCCGTTCCTCGACGAGCTGCGCGAAGCCGCCGCCGCCCGGGGGCTCGGCGACTCGATCCACGCCGTCAACGCCGACATGGGCGTCCTGGACGGGCCCGAGTTCCAGGACGGGTCCTTCGACCTGATCTGGGCCGAGGGTTCGGCGTACATCATCGGCTTCGACACCGCTCTCGCGCGGTGGAAGCGCCTGCTCGCGCCGGGCGGCGTGCTCGTCGTCTCCGACTGCGAGTGGGTCGCCGAGGAGCCCTCGGCAGGCGCCCGCGCCTTCTGGGATCCGCAGTACCCGCTGCGTACGCGCGCCGAGCACGCGGCGTCGGCCGTCGCCGCCGGCTACGACGTCCTCGGTACGTACCTCCAGCCCGACAGCGACTGGGACGAGTACTACGGCCCGCTCGGCGAGCGGGCCGCCAGCGCCGATCCGGCCGTGCCCGGCATGGCCGAGGCGCTCGCGATGTGCCGCGAGGAGCTCCGCGTCCGCCGCGAGCACGGCTCGGACTACGGGTACACCGGGTACGTCCTGCGGCCCGTCGACCCGCGCTGGCGGACCCGGCCCGAGACGGCCGCGGACCGCGCGGCCGTGCACGCGGTCAACGCCGCCGCCTTCGAGACCGAGGGCGAGGCGGACCTGGTGGAGGCGCTCCGCAAGGACCCCGAAGCCTGGCTGGACGGGCTCTCGTACGTCGCCGAGGCGCCGGACGGTTCGGTGGCGGCGTACGCGCTGATCACCCGCTGCCACGTCGGCGGCGCCCCGGCGACCGCGCTGGCACCGGTCGCGGTCTCTCCCGAGTACCAGCGGCAGGGGGCGGGGGCGGCGGTCACGCGGGCCGTGATCGACGCCGCCCGGGCCCGCGGGGAGAAGCTGCTGCTGGTGCTGGGGCACCCGGAGTACTACCCGAAGTTCGGGTTCACGCCGGCGTCCCGGCTGGGCATCAGGCCCGGTTTCGAGGTGCCGGACGAGGCCATGATGGCGCTCGTGCTCGACGACGGTACCGAGCCGCCGCGCGGTGAGATCGCGTACCCGGCGGCGTTCGGGGTCTGATCCGGTCGCCGAATGGGAAGTCCTGCCCCTGTCGCACCCGCGACAGGGGCAGGTTTCTTTTTCTGTCCGGCGCGTATTTCGCCCGCCTGTACGGACGACCTGCGGGCGAAGTACGGACAAGCGGCTTTTGTACGGCAGACTTGGCAGCCGGGCACCGAAGCGAAGGATGGTTATGCCGACCACACCAGCCACTGCGGCGAACAGCGCACAGAACGGATCAGCGGGCGCCGAGGCCCCCGAGATCCTCCTCGAACTGGTCGACGAGAGCGGCAACACCATCGGCACCGCGGAGAAGCTCTCCGCCCACCAGCCCCCGGGGCAGCTGCACCGCGCGTTCTCCGTCTTCCTCTTCGACGAGACGGGGCGGCTGCTGCTCCAGCAGCGCGCGCTCGGCAAGTACCACTCCCCCGGTGTGTGGTCCAACACCTGCTGCGGCCACCCGTACCCGAACGAGGGCCCCTTCGCGGCGGCCGCCCGGCGGACGTACGAGGAGCTGGGCGTCTCCCCCACGCTGCTCGCCGAGGCGGGCACGGTCCGCTACAACCACCCGGACCCGGCGTCCGGGCTGGTCGAGCAGGAGTTCAACCACCTGTTCGTCGGGCTGGTGCAGTCGACGCTGCGGCCCGACCCGGAGGAGGTCGGGGACACCGCGTTCGTGACGCCCGAGGAGCTGGCGGAGCAGCACGCGAAGGACCCGTTCTCGGCGTGGTTCATGACGGTGCTGGACGCGGCGCGGCCGGCCATCCGGGAGCTGACCGGCGACGCGGTGGGCTGGTAGGCCCCTCCAGGGTTCTGGTTTTCCAGGGTTCTACCGCGGAGTGAGCGGCAGGGCGGCCCAGATCACCTTGCCGCCGCTCGCGGTGTGCTCGACGTCGCAGACGCCGCCGGACTCGGCGGCGATCTCCCGTACGAGCAGCAGCCCGCGGCCGCCGGTCTGCGCGTAGTCCGTCTCCAGGGGCCTGGGGCGGTACGGATGGCTGTCCTCGACGGACACCCGTATCCACTCCGCGCCGATCGCCACCTCCACGGCCAGTTCCGGGGAGAGCAGCGCCGCGTGCTTGACGGAGTTGGTGACCAGCTCGGAGACGATCAGCAGGAGACCCTGCACCAGGTCGTCCGGCGCGGGCACCCCCTGGCGCCGGATCAGGTCGCGCACGGCGTGCCGGGCCTGGGGCACGGAGATGTCGACGGCCGGGGCGGTGAAGCGCCAGACTCCCTCGTAGGACTGCGGCGGCTCCGCGGAGTCGTCCGGTCCGTCGCCCGGTGGGGCGCCCACGGCCCCGTCCGGGGGTGGGGCGCTCCCACGGCTCTCCATCATCGGGCACCCGCCCTCACGCTCGGTCGTGACCACGATTCGAGTGTTCGGGGCACAGCGGTCCGTACCAGCGGGCTGATCACAATTTGACGGAAATCGACGGATTGAGACCGGGACTGCAACCGTCGAAGGCGATTGTCGTCCGGTTGACCGTCAGTTCGCCGACCGGTCCTGATCTTCCGGCTTGTGGAAGTCGGTCCGCTCCGGGGCCTGTACGGGCGGCTGCCGAGCGGGGTCCGGGCGCGGGGCCTCGGGATTCTCGGGAGTCTCCGGCGTCGGCGGGGTCTTCGCGGCCTTCTCGGCGGCCTTCGCGTCGTCCGAGTCCATCGCCTCCGACACCATCGTCATGACCCGGCGGCCGCCGATGCCGATGGAGACCAGCCCGAGCCCGTCGAAGAGCAGGGCCAGCGAGAAGAAGGTGCCGAGCACGTACAGGCTGGAGTGCGGCCAGTCGAAGAGCACCAGGATGCCGAGCAGCAGGCCGAACGCGCCCTGCACGAGGGTCCACCCGAACTGCGGACCGCGCACCACCACGCTGCCGACCACCCGGAAGAGTCCGCCGGTGAGGAAGAGGAGCGCGGCGAACATCGTGAGGGCCTCGGCGGTCACGACCGGGTGCCGGATGACGACGATGCCGGCGGCAATGTTGAGGGCCGCGACGACGACGCCGAGCCAGAAGAAGTTGGAGCCGCGCGACTGGACGGACTGGAGCAGCCCGACGAGTCCGCCGACGAGCAGCAGCCAGCCGAAGAGCACCATCGAGGTGAGGGTGGCGAAGCCGGTGTAGACGAGTCCGAACAGGCCGCCGATCACCAGCAGAACGCCGAGGAAGGCCAGCCAGCCGAAGTTCCGGCTCAGTTTCTTGCTCTCGCGGGTCTCTCGCACCATGTGAGCGCTCCTCGGTCGGCCCCCGTGCCTGCCTCGGCCCCCCGATGCCCCCGATCATAGGTTCGGGTGCGACGGATAGCATCCGGCCCATGCAACGGCTTCCCCGGGTGACGCACTCCATTACCGAATCGACCGCGACAGTGGTGCTGAGCAATCCCGCCAAACGCAACGCGATGACCGCGGACATGTGGCGCGAGCTGCCGGAACTGCTGGGCCGGCTGGCCGTCGACCCCGAGGTGCGGGCTTTGGTCCTTACGGGTGACGGGCCGACCTTCTGCGCCGGGGCGGACATCTCCTCCCTGCGCGACTTCACGGAGCCCGGGAGCACGCCGCAGGAGCTGGCGGTACGGGCCGAGGAGGCCCTCGCCGCCTTCCCGAAGCCGACGCTGGCGGCGGTGCGGGGGTACTGCGTGGGCGGCGGGAGCCAGCTCGCGGCGGCGTGCGACCTGCGGTTCGCGGAGGAGGGCGCACTGTTCGGAGTGACGCCGGCGAAGCTGGGGATCGTCTACCCGGCGTCCTCCACGCGGCGGCTGGCGGCGCTGATCGGGCCGTCGGCGACCAAGTACCTGTTGTTTTCGGGTGAGTTGATCGACACCGGGCGGGCGCTGCGCACCGGGCTGGTGGACGAGGTGCTGCCGGAGGGGCAACTCGCCAAGCGGGTGGGCGAGTTCGTACGGATTCTGGTCTCGCGGTCGCAGCTCACGCAGGCGGCGGCGAAGGAGTTCGCGGACGGGCGCACCGACCGGGACGAGCACTGGGCGGAGCAGATGCGCGAAAGCGGCGACACCGCGGAGGGGGTCGCCGCCTTCCTGGAGCGCAGGGCGCCGCGCTTCACGTGGAGCGCGTAAGGTTTCCCTGGCAGCCTTTTTGACGGTACGTCAGACCGTCAGCTCGGCGCGGCAGTACGCGACCACCTCGGCCGGGGCCTTGTCCGGCGAGCCCGCGTCGTAGGGCGGCTGGGGGTCGTACTCGGTCATGAGCTGGATGACCTGAGCGACCATGTCTCCCTGGAGCTTGCCGACGAGGGTCAGGCCCATGTCGATGCCGGAGGAGACGCCTGCGGCAGTGACGTACTTGCCGTCGAAGACGACCCGCTCCCCCGTCGGGCGTGCGCCCAGCCCCTCCAGGGTGTCCATGGCCAGCCAGTGCGTGGTGGCCCGGCGGTTCTCCAGGAGGCCCGCGGCGGCCAGGGCCAGTGCGCCCGTGCAGACGGAGGTGGTCCAGGTCGTGGTGGGGTCGACGGCGCGCAGCCAGTCCAGGAGCGGCTTGTTCTCGGTCTGGTTCGTCGCGTCGGGGCCGCCGGGGACCACGACGATGTCGGGGCGGGTGACCTCGGCGAAGGACTTGGTGGCGACGACGGAGAGGTCGCCCCGGTCGTTGCGGACCGGGCCGGCCTGCTCGGCGACGAGGACGGTCTCCGCGCCGGGGATGTTGCCGAGGGTCTCGTAGGGGCCGATGGCGTCCAGCGCGGTGAAGTTCTCGTACAGGGCGATGGCGATCTGCATGGCTGTGAATGCCTTTCCGGGATGGGGTGGTGAAGGAGCGTCAGGCGGTGGGGGCCGTGCTGCGGAAGCGGCGGCGGTATTCGGCGGGGGCCGTGCCGAGGGCCTTGACGAAGGCGCGGCGCATCGCCTCGGGGGTGCCGTAGCCGCAGGCGCGGGACACGCACGCGATGCCGTCGGGGCCGTCCTCCAGGAGGCGGCGGGCGTGTTCGAGGCGTACGCGGTCCACGTAGCGGCCGGGGGTGGTGCCCGTCTCGGCGTGGAAGGCGCGGGCGAAATGCCGGGGCGAGAGCTGCGCGCGGGCGGCGAGGGTCTCGACGGAGAGGTCGGCGTCGGGGTGTTCGGATATGTACTGCTGTACGTCGCGCAGGGGCGCGCGCTGGGCCGTCTGGGCGGAGAGCTGGGCGCTGAACTGGGCCTGGTTGCCCGGGCGGCGCAGGAAGACGACGAGGTGACGGGCGACGGTCAGGGCGACGTCGCGGCCGTGGTCCTCCTCGACGAGGGCGAGCGCGAGGTCGATTCCGGCGGTGACTCCGGCGGAGGTGGCGAGGCGGCCGTCGCGGACGTAGACGGCGTCGGGGTCGACGTCCACCTTCGGGTGGGTGCGGGCCAGGCGGGCGGCGACGTGCCAGTGGGTGGCGACGCGGTGCCCGTCCAGGAGGCCGGCGGCGGCGAGGTAGAGGGCGCCGCTGCACACGGAAACGAGGCGGGTGGTGTGGGGGGCGTTCCGGCGGAGCCAGGTGGTGAGGCGGGGGTCGAGGGTCTCGGTGCCGGGGCCGCCGGGGACGAGGAGGGTGGTGTGGGGGGTGGTGTACGGGGACGGGGGTGGGGTAGGGCCTTCGGGTGCGGCCGGGGGCGAGAGGGCCGGAGGCGGGGTGGGCCCGGATCGGGCGGGCCGCCCCCTTGCCCGCCCTCCCCCAAGCTCTCGGCTTCGCTCGAGCAGGGGGTACCCCCCTCGACCCCGGGGGGCGGCCCCGCCGCCCAAGGGGGCTACGGAGCCCGAGGGGGCGGGGGTGGTGGAGGGGGCGGAGCCCGAGGGGGCGGAAGAGGTGTCGCTTGAAGGGGTGGGGGCCAGGTTCGGGAGGGGGAGGTCGGGGAGGAGGGTGAGGCCGCTGCTGGTACGGACGGGGTGGCCGTCGAGGGAGGCGGTGCGGATGTCGTACGGGGTGCCGGAGGCCAGCGCGGCGCCGGCGAAGACCTCGACCGGGCCCGTGACGTCGAGGCTCTGCATGCCGTCGAAGAGGACGACCAGTACCTCTCGGCGTTGCTGTGTCACGGTCCGGTTCCCCTCCGTCGTCGGCGTCATGTTCTTCATCGTTGGCGACGCGCGGCATGGCCGCAATGACGAGTTCCCCACCTTTCCTGCCGTCCGGGCCCGCCCTGTACGACGTACTAAGCAGTCGGTAACGTGCGGGCATGACGACTTCCTCGCTGCCCGCGCGTGCCGGGCGACGCTGCCACAATCCGCTCAACTCCCTGCATTCCACGGTCTACTTCTCGCCCGAGTACGCCAAGGAGCTCACCGCGATCGGCATCGTGGACGACGAGGCCCCGTTCCTGGTGGGACGGGCGGCCGCGCTCGGCGCGGTCGGCCCCGGTGTGGTCGCCGCCGCCTTCTACAACTACAGCTACGACCAGATCGCCAAGGTCGTCCCCGCGGTCTGGGAGACCGCCTCCCCGGAAGCCGTGCTGGGGGCACGCGTGCGGGCCGCCGACGCGGCGCTGCGCAGGCTGCTGGGCGAGGACGTGATCGGCTCGGCGGAGATGACGGAGGCAGCCGCGCTGGCGCGGAAGGCGACCGAGGCGTGCACCCGCCACGCCCGGCCGCTGTACGCCGCCCACGCCGACCTGCCGTTCCCCGATGAGTCCCATCTGGCGCTCTGGCACGCGGCGACCCTGCTGCGCGAGCACCGGGGCGACGGGCACCTCACGGCACTGCTGAACGCCGGCCTGGACCCGGTGGAGGCGCTGGTCAGCCACACCGCCACCGGGCGGGGCATGAACCCGCGCTGGGTGCTGCGCACCCGGGGCTGGACGCGGGCCGACTGGGAGGCGGCCGCCGACCGGCTGCGGACGCGCGGGCTCCTGGACGCCGAGGGCGAGCTGACGGAGGCCGGTACGCAGCTGCGGGCCGACATCGAGGACGTCACCGACCGGCTCGACCTCGCCCCGTACGAGCACCTGGGTGCGGAGGGCGTGGAGCGGCTGACCGAACTGGGCCGCGGCTTCCTGATGACGGCCGCTGCGGCGGGCGCTTTCCCGGAGACGCTGCTCGGCAAGGGCTGAGGTCCGGGGCGTTCCGGGGGCGGGCGCGGGACCCGCCGGGTGTGAGCCCGTGAACGGCTTGTCGGTGCCGCACGGCAGAATGCAGGTGCACCCTCGGTGACCCCACCGTGAGGCGCACCATGCACTGCCCGCAGGAGAAGGCGAGTCGGTAACACCGTGACGACGTCCATCGAAAGCATCGAAAGCAGGATCGCCGAGGAACTCGGCGTCAAGGAGCGGCAGGTCAAGGCCGCCGTCGAGCTGCTCGACGGCGGCTCGACCGTGCCGTTCATCGCGCGCTACCGCAAGGAAGCGACCGAGATGCTCGACGATGCGCAACTGCGCACGTTGGAGGAGCGGCTGCGGTACTTGCGGGAGCTGGAGGACCGGCGATCCGCGATCCTCGATTCCGTACGGGAGCAGGGAAAGCTGGACGCCGCCCTGGAGGCGCGGATCCGCAGCGCCGAGACCAAGGCGCGCCTGGAGGACATCTACCTCCCCTTCAAGCCCAAGCGCCGTACGAAGGCGCAGATCGCCCGGGAGGCGGGGCTGGCTCCGCTGGCGGACGGGCTGCTGGGCGACCCGTCGGTCGATCCGCTCGCCGCCGCTGCCGCGTTCGTGGACGCGGACAAGGGCGTCGCGGACGCCGCGGCCGCCCTGGAGGGCGCGCGGGCGATCCTGACGGAGAAGTTCTCGGAGGACGCCGACCTGATCGGCGAGGTCCGCGAGCGGATGTGGACGCGCGGGCGGCTCGCCGCGAAGGTGCGCGAGGGCAAGGAGGAGACGGGCGCGAAGTTCGCCGACTACTTCGACTTCGCGGAGCCCTTCACCGCGCTGCCCTCGCACCGGGTGCTGGCGATGCTGCGGGGCGAGAAGGAGGACGTGCTCGATCTCGTACTGGAGCCGGAGGAGCCGAGTGAGGCCGCCGGGCCGACCGCGTACGAGGGCATGATCGCCCGGCGGTTCGGGATCTCCGACCGGGGGCGGCCGGGCGACAAGTGGCTTGCGGAAACGGTGCGTTGGGCGTGGCGGACCAGGGTGCTGGTGCACCTGGGCATCGACCTGCGACTGCGGCTGCGCACGGCCGCCGAGGACGAGGCGGTACGGGTCTTCGCCGCGAACCTGCGCGACCTGCTGCTCGCGGCGCCCGCCGGGACGCGGGCGACGCTGGGTCTCGACCCCGGTTTCCGTACGGGTGTGAAGGTGGCGGTGGTGGATGCGACCGGCAAGGTCGTTGCGACGGATGTCATTCATCCGCACGTGCCCGCCAACCGGTGGGACGAGGCGCTCGGGAAGCTGGCGCGGCTGGCGAAGGAGCACGCGGTCGAGCTCGTGGCGATCGGGAACGGGACGGCTTCGCGGGAGACCGACAAACTGGCCGGTGAGCTGATCGCCAAGCACCCTGAGTTGAAGCTGACGAAGGTGATGGTTTCGGAGGCGGGGGCATCTGTCTATTCGGCTTCCGCTTTTGCTTCGCAGGAATTGCCGGACATGGATGTTTCGCTGCGCGGGGCCGTTTCCATTGCGCGGCGGCTTCAGGATCCGCTGGCGGAACTGGTGAAGATCGACCCCAAGTCGATCGGGGTCGGGCAGTACCAGCACGACTTGTCGGAAGTGAAGCTGTCGCGGTCGCTGGATGCGGTGGTCGAGGACTGTGTGAACGGGGTGGGGGTGGACGTCAATACGGCGTCCGCGCCGCTGCTTTCGCGGGTTTCGGGCATTGGGTCCGGGCTGGCGGAGAACATCGTCGCGCACCGGGACGCCAATGGGCCCTTCCGGTCGCGGAAGGCGCTGAAGGACGTGGCACGGCTGGGTCCGAAGGCGTACGAGCAGTGTGCGGGCTTCCTGCGGATCCGGGACGGGGAGGACCCGCTGGACGCGTCGAGCGTGCACCCCGAGGCGTATCCGGTGGTGCGGGCGATGACGAAGTCGGCGGGGGTGGACTCGCTGGTCGGGAATGTGGCCGTGGTGCGGGGGCTGCGTCCGGAGGCATTCGTGAACGAGAAGTTCGGGCTGCCGACCGTGTCGGACATTCTGCGGGAATTGGAGAAGCCGGGGCGTGACCCGCGGCCCGCGTTCAAGACGGCCACCTTCAAGGAGGGCGTCGAGAAGATCGGCGATCTGACTCCGGGGATGATCCTGGAGGGGGTCGTCACGAATGTGGCGGCATTCGGGGCCTTTGTGGATGTCGGGGTGCACCAGGACGGGTTGGTGCATGTGTCGGCGCTGTCGAAGAACTTCGTGAAGGATCCTCGGGATGTGGTCAAGCCGGGGGATGTGGTGCGGGTGAAGGTGATGGACGTCGATATTCCGCGGAAGCGGATTTCGCTGACGCTGAGGTTGGAGGACGAGGTGGGGGCGGCATCGTCTTCGCCGCGTGGCGCGGGGGGCTCTGGTTCTGGCTCCGGCTCCGGCTCCGGTTCGGACCGGAGGGCGCCGCAGCAGCGGCGGGGTGGTGATGCGGGGCGTGGTGGTTCGCGCCAGCGCGGGCAGGGGGGCCAGGGTGGCGGGCGGTCCTCGTCGGCTCCGGCGCCGGCCAACAGTGCGATGGCGGATGCGTTGAGGAAGGCGGGGTTGGTGGACAAGGGGAAGCGGGGCTGAAGGCTCCGGGGGGCTGGGGTGCGGGGTGGTGGGTGGTTGCTGTTCCTGCCGGGGGCTCTGCCCCCGGACCCCCCGGTTTTCGCCCCGGCCCCGCCCCTTCACCTAAACCCGCGGGGCAATGGGGGGGTCTCTGTTCCGTGCGGGTGTGTCGTGGCTGGTCGCGCAGTTCCCCGCGCCCCTGAAGGGGCGCGGGGAGGGGTCAGGCTTCTGTGGTCTGGCCGGATGTCACCTGGATGCGGCGGGTGATGTGGACCGCGTCCAGCATGCGGCGGTCGTGGGTGACCAGGAGGAGGGTTCCCTCGTAGGAGTCGAGGGCGGACTCCAGTTGTTCGATGGCGGGGAGGTCGAGGTGGTTCGTCGGCTCGTCGAGGACGAGGAGGTTGACGCCACGGCCCTGGAGGAGTGCGAGGGCCGCGCGGGTGCGTTCGCCCGGGGAGAGGGTCGTGGCCGGGCGCATCACATGGTCGGCCTTCAGGCCGAACTTGGCGAGCAGCGTGCGGACTTCGGCCGGTTCGGTCTCCGGGACGGCGGCGGAGAAGGCGTCCAGGAGCGTCTCCGCACCGTAGAAGAGGCCACGGGCCTGGTCGACCTCGCCGACGACGACGCCAGGGCCGAGGGTGGAGTCCCCCGAGTCGACGGGCAGACGGCCGAGCATGGCGGCCAACAGGGTTGATTTTCCTGAGCCGTTGGCGCCCGTGATGGCGACGCGGTCGGCCCAGTCGATCTGGAGGGAGACCGGGCCGAAGGTGAAGTCGCCCCGGCGGACGGTCGCCTGACGCATCGTCGACACGACCGCACCGGAGCGCGGGGCCGACGCGATTTCCATGCGCAGCTCCCACTCCTTGCGGGGCTCCTCGACCACGTCGAGACGTTCGATCATGCGCTGCGTCTGGCGGGCCTTCGCGGCCTGCTTCTCGCTGGCCTCGCTGCGCATGTTGCGGCCCAGCTTGTCGCCGTCGGTGGACTTGCGGCGCGCGTTGCGCACGCCCTTGTCCATCCAGCCGCGCTGCATCTGGGCCCGGCCTTCGAGGGACGCCTTCTTGTCGGCGTACTCGTCGTACTCCTCGCGGGCGTGCCGGCGGGCCGTATCGCGCTCCTCCAAGTAGGCCGCGTACCCGCCCCCGTACAGCTTGATCTGCTGCTGGGCGAGGTCCAGTTCGAGGACCTTGGTGACCGTACGGGTGAGGAACTCACGGTCGTGGGAGATGACCACGGTGCCCGCGCGCAGGCCCTTCACGAAGGACTCCAGGCGGTCCAGGCCGTCCAGGTCGAGGTCGTTGGTGGGCTCGTCGAGGAGGAAGACGTCGTACCGGGAGAGGAGGAGGGAGGCGAGGCCCGCGCGGGCGGCCTGGCCGCCGGAGAGGCCCGTCATGGGCTGGTCGAGGCCGACGGTCAGGCCGAGGGACGCGGCGACCTCGTCGGCGCGTTCGTCGAGGTCGGCGCCGCCGAGGTCGAGCCAGCGGTCGAGGCTGGTGGAGTACGCGTCGTCCGCGCCCGGGGCGCCGTCGACGAGGGCCTGGGTGGCGGTGTCCAGGGCGAGCTGGGCGGCTGCGACGCCGGTGCGGCGGGCGAGGAAGTCCCGTACGGTCTCGCCCTCGCGGCGCTCGGGCTCCTGCGGGAGGTGGCCGACGGTGGCGGTGGGCGGGGAGAGGCGCAGCTCGCCGGACTCGGGGGTGTCCAGGCCTGCGAGCAGGCGGAGGAGGGTGGACTTGCCCGCCCCGTTGACTCCGACGAGGCCGATCACGTCGCCGGGGGCGACGACCAGGTCGAGGCCGGAGAACAGGGTGCGGTCGCCGTGGCCGGCGGCGAGGTCTTTGGCGACGAGGGTTGCAGTCATGAGGAGGCCGATCTTAATGGAGGGGGTGGGGGGTGCGGGTGGCCGTCGGGGCTCGGCCGGTACCGGAGGGTGCGGGCAGGGGACCGGTGCCGGGGTGCGCCCGGATCGGGCGGGCCGCCCCCTTGCCCGCCCGTCCCGCCCCCGGGGGCGACCCCGCCGCCCAAGGGGGCTACGGAGGTGGAGGGGGCGGCTTCGCCGCCAGGCGGGGGGGGATGGTGCCGGAGGGCATCCATCCAGGGGCGCGGGGAACTGCGTGACCAGCCACGACGCACCCGCACAGGACAGAGACCCACCACACCCGGCCGGAGGCCGGTCAGCGGGCCATCGGCGTGACCAGGACCGAGCCCAGCGTGCGGGCGACGATGTAGGACTGGCCGCGAGTGGCCCTCTCGTTCAGAGGGATGCGGTGCTTGCCCGGTTCCAGGAGGTCCTCGAAGACCAGTTCGGCGTGGGTGCGGTGCAGACGGTCCTGGCGGTACGCGTAGAGCTGGACGCGGCAGGCCGAGGTGACCTCGACGCCCGCTTCGTCGTCGGCCGCGACGAGGCGGACCAGACGGCGCTGCTCCGGGGGGCTCTGGTCCAGGGCGTTCTCGATCTGGGCGACCAGGACCGGGATGATCGGGGTGAGGCCGTCGAGGTAGACAGGTTCGGCGCCCGCGCGGTCGAAGGCGGCGCGTACCGCTTCCTTCTCGTGCTCCGCGATCGAGGCGCCGAAGAGGACCGTCGTGTAGGTGCGGATCTCCGTCGGCGGCACCCGGTCGGCGTCGGCGGCGATCTCCGCGCCGATGTTGATCGTACGGAGGGCGGCGGCCAGCTTCGCCAGGACGGCCACGCGGGAGCCGATGAGGAGGACGCGGCGGCGGAGGAGGGGGGCCGTGCCCTCGGGTGCGTCCTCGGGCGGGAGGAGGCGGGAGAGTTCCGCGCGGTACTGGGCGGCGTCGAAACGGAAGGGGCCGATGCCGTGGTAGCCGTCGCGGTCGAAGTCGAGGGTCTCGGTGGTCTGCCAGGCGAAGTCGCGCCAGACGATGTCGGTGTCCTGCTGCTCTATGACGGCCGTGACGGCCCCGCATTCGAGGCCCTCGCACTCCGGGCAGCCGTAGATCACGTACCGGTTGTCGGGGAGCGGCGGCGCGGCTTCCAGGAGGAGTCTGCGGACGTGCGTGACGAAGATCGCCGGTGGGACGTCGGAGGCGAGGGGCGAGACGGCGTCCAGGTCCGAGAGCTGGTGGAGGAGGGGGTGGCCGTCGACGACGAAGTCCATGAAGTCGCGGTGGAGTTGGTGGACCCCGTTGGCCAGGACTCCTCCGGTCCGGACGGCGGGGGCCAGTCCGAAGGTCGCGTGCGCGGCAGGCATGGGGTGAGTATTCCCCGTGGGCGGTGAATGTGTGCGGGGGTCGCGGAATTCGGTGATTCCCCGGCCCCGGACCGGTGCGGGGCGCCGGGCGGAAACCGCCCGCCTCCCCCCCGCCCCGCACCGCATCCTGCTCAGCCCTTCTCCACCACCTCGGCCTCCGTCGCCCCCGACTCCCCGTTGCCCGGGCCGATGCGGATCTCGAAGTCGCCGTCGTACTTCTGGTGGCCCTCGATGACGGCCGCCTCGACCGCCTCCACGCCCAGCTCGCCCCGCACGATCAGCGGATCGCTGCGCAGGTCGCGCATCAGCGCCCAGCACATGCCGACCATGACCACTGCGAAGGGGGCGGCGACCAGGATGGTGAGGTTCTGGAGGCCCTTCAGGGCGTCGTCCTCGCCGTCGCCGATGAGCAGCATGACGGCCGCGACGGCGCCGGTGACCACGCCCCAGAAGACGACGACCATCTTGGTGGGTTCGAAGGAGCCCTTCTGCGAGAGCGTGCCCATGACGATGGAGGCGGCGTCCGCGCCGGAGACGAAGAAGATGCCGACGAGGATCATGACCAGGATGCTGGTGACCGTCGCGATGGGGAACTCGCGGAGGAGGCCGAAGAGTTGACCCTCGGGGGTCGATTCGTCGGGCAGGTTGCCCGCGGCCTTCATCTTCATCGCCGTACCACCGAAGACCGCGAACCAGAGCAGGCTCACGGTGCTGGGGACGAGGATGACGCCGCCGATGAACTGGCGGATCGTACGGCCGCGGCTGATGCGGGCGATGAACATGCCGACGAAGGGCGTCCAGGAGATCCACCACGCCCAGTAGAAGACCGTCCAGCTGCCGAGCCAGGTCGCGACGTCCTTGCCGCCGGTGGCCTCGGTGCGGCCGATGAGCTGCGGGAGGTCGCCGAGGTAGGCGCCGATGGAGGTGGGGAGGAGGTCCAGGACGATGACGGTCGGGCCCGCGATGAAGACGAAGACCACCAGGAGCAGGGCCAGCACCATGTTGGTGTTGGACAGCCACTGGATGCCCTTCTCGACGCCGGAGACCGCGGAGGCGACGAAGGCGACGGTCAGGACGGCGATGACGGCGATGAGCAGGCCGGTGCCGGCCTTCTCCATCCAGCCGACCTCCTTCATTCCGCTGCCGATCTGGAGTGCGCCGAGGCCGAGCGAGGCCGCCGAGCCGAAGAGGGTGGCGAAGATGGCGAGGATGTCGATGAAGCGGCCGACTCCCCCGTTGGCGTGCTTCTCGCCGATGAGCGGGGTGAAGACCGCGCTGATGGTCTGGCGGCGGCGCCGGCGGAAGGTGCTGTAGGCGATGGCGAGGCCGACGACCGCGTAGATCGCCCAGGGGTGCAGCGTCCAGTGGAAGAGGGTGGTGGCCATGGCGGTCTGCATGGCTTCCGCCGCGTTGGCGGGATCGGTACCGGGGGGCGGGGAGGAGAAGTGCCCCAGGGGTTCGCTGACGCCGTAGAACATCAGGCCGATTCCCATGCCCGCGCTGAACATCATCGCGACCCAGGAGACGGTCTTGAACTCGGGCTTCTCACCCTCGTCGCCCAGCGTGATCTTGCCGTAGCGGCTGATCGCCAGCCACAGGGCGAAGACGACGAAGGAGGAGGCGGCCAGTATGAACGCCCAGCCGCCGTTGTGGATGAGGCCGTTGAGGAGCGTGGTCGACACCGATTCCAGGGATTCGGTGGCGAGGGCGCCCCAGAGCACGAACGCGAGGGTGAGTGCGGCGGTGACGCCGAACACGATGGTGTCGGTCTGCGGCCGGTGGGAGGTCTCGGGGCTGCCGGGCAGATCCGCCATGAGTGGCGAAGCTGCCCGGCCGTCGCCCGACGGCTGGTCGTCGTGGGACACGTGGTCACCTTTCGGGTAGGGAGGATTCCCTGCCGCTACCCGGTATCACAGGTGACGCACGTCACGGTCGGCTAACAGCGCGTGTCGGGTTGCCCCTTTGTGAGGTGGTATGTCGCCCCCGGGTCGAGGAGGAGCGGGATCAGGGCACGCTGGGACTGACGCAGGGGCACGTACGCCCCGTCGCGCGTGGTCCTGAACGCGACGCCGTGCAGGGCGAGTTCGTCCCGTACGTCCGTGATCTGATCCTTCGTCAGGCGGTAGCCGCAGGGCGGGTCGGTGAGGATGTCGGCCGGCTTGGCCGGGTCGTTGTCGGCTCCGCCGAGATAGACCGGGCCCCGGTCGGCGAAGCCCGCCAAACGGGCGCGTGCGGTGGACAGGGCGAGCGGGACGCGACGCTCGGCCGCGTAGGTCAGCGCGCCGTCCAGGGAGACGGCGTGCGAGGTGACCCGGCGGCGCTGGTTGAGGGCCCGGTCCTGCTGTTCGGCCTCGGTGAGGGCGTCGACGCGGCTCTCGATGAGCAGGCCCGCGGAGTGCTTGACGCCGGAGGCGTTGCGCAGGATGCGCTCCTGGCCGTCGCCCGCGACCTGCTGGGTGGGCTCGCCGGTGACGGGGTCGGTCCAGATGCCGTACGTGCCGGTGGTGAAGCCGGAGGCGTGGGCGGCGGGACGGACGTACCGCTCGGAGAGCCGCTGGGACTCGTCGTGCAGATGGGGGTCCGTGTTGAGGTTGCGGGGCCAGAGGTCGAAGAGGTCCTTGTCGTAGACCTTGGGCGTGGAGCCGTATTCGTGCAGGTCGTAGACGAGGTCGGGCTTGCGGTCGCGCAGGACGGCGGCCATGGCGCGGCCCTCGGCGGTGGCGAGCGCGATGTGGTCGCGGTTGATGTCGACGCCGTCGGAGTTGCCGCGGGTGTTGGCGGCGCGCCCGTCGGGGTTGGCGGTGGGCACGACGAGGACGGTGGTACCGCGCAGGAAGTCGCGGGTCCTGCGGTCGGTGGCGTACGCCAGGTCGCGGACCCGGCTCAGGCACGCCTCGCGTCCGGCGGGCTCGTTGCCGTGCTGACTGCAGATCAGGAGCACGGTGGAGGTGGTGTGTTGGCGTTCCGCGATGCGTACGAGCTGGAGCGGGCGGCCCTGTTTGGTGGTGCCGATGGTGGTGAGGGTGGTGCGGGCGCTGGCCCGGTCGACGGCCCGCAGGAAGTCCTGCTCCTCGGGCTGGGTGGTCCAGCGGGCGCCGCCCGAGGATTCGAATCCGGTACGGGGAGGAGTCGCGCCGGCGGTGTCGGCCCCGTGTGCGGGGGCGGCCAGCATCGGGACGGCGAGGGCCGCCGCACCGAGCAGGGTGCCGGTCAGCCGGGCCCTCATCGGGCCTCCCCCGGCATCCGGGACAGGTCCTGCGGGACCGGGACGGAGTCGCGGGCGCCCGGCGAGAGCGGGGCGGCCGGGGCGTTGCCCGAGGTGGCGCGCGCGAAGGCCCGCTCGCCGCCGACGACCGGGAGCCTCGCCGACGTACCGGAGAGCGAGAGGTCGACGGTGGGACGGCTGTCGGGGGCTTCGACCAGGCCCGCGTCGGTGCCGCCGACGATCAGGGCGAGGCGGTGGCCCGCAGGGACGACGTGGTCGGAGGCGGCGAGGTCGATGGTGATCTCGTACGTCTTGCCGGGGGTCAGCGGGCGGGCCCTGCCGTCGCCCCGGTAGTGGGCGAGGCTCGCCCAGCCGCGGCTGAAGACGGTGTGGTCGACGGCCTTGGTGTTGGCCTTGGTCTCCTTGAAGCAGGCGCTGTCGGTCTTGGTGCTCGCGCCCCAGCAGGTGCGCTCGGTGAGGGTGGTGATGCCTTCGCCGGCGGCCGCGTAGTTGCGGATGGTGTCGGGGCCGAGGTCGACCAGGACCGCGCTGAGGTTGGCGCTGGCGGTGGAGGGGGTGACCTTCAGGGTGACCTTGCCGGTGCCGGAGAGGCGCAGGTCGCGGGAGAGCGGCCTGGTGGCGAAGCCTGCCTTCTCCGGGGTGCCGGTGTCGATCTTGGCGGCCCAGGCATCCTCGTCGAGGGCCGGGTCGTCGGTGAAGGTCTCCTTGGTGCCGGGCTTGGCGGGCTTCAGGCCGAGGGTGCCGACTCCGGCCGAACTGCCCGTGTTCGGGCGGATCTTGGTGGTGTCGGTGGAGCGCGGGGGCCAGACCTTGTCGGTGGTCCACTTGTCCGGGGCGCGCTCGATGTCGGCCATGGGCTCGCGGTCGATGCCGTTGTCGTAACCCATCAGCTCGTGGTCGAACCAGCGGTGCAGGGTCTTGACCCACTCGGCGCGCCGGAAGTCGAACGGGTCGACGTGTCCGGTCTGGGAGAGCCACACCTTGCGGTCGACCCCGTTCTTGGCGAGGGCGTCCCACCAGGTGCCGAAGTTGCGCATGCGGACGTTGAGGTCCTGCTGGCCGTGCACGGCGAAGACGCTGGCCCTCACCTTGCTCGCGTCGGGGACGAAGTCGCGGTCGGCCCACATGGCGGTGCGGTCGCCGTTGAGGGGCGCGTTGTCGGAGAGGTACTTCTTCACCGGGGCGCAGCGCTCGGCGTTCTCCGGGTTCTCGATGCCTGCGGCGAGGTCTTCGGGGCCGCCCTGGTAGAGGTCGGCGCCCTGCTGGAAGTAGTAGTCGTACCAGGAAGAGATGGCGCCGATCGGCACGATGGTCTTGAGGCCCTTGACGCCGGTGGCGGCGGTGCCGTTGGCGATGGTGCCGTCCCAGCTCTTGCCGATCATGCCGGTGTCGCCGTTGGACCAGGAGGCGCGGGTGCGCTCGGTGCCGGTGCGGGTGGTGTAGCCGGTGCCGCGCCCGTTGAGCCATTCGATGACGGCTTTGGCGGAGGCGATCTCGGAGCGGCCGCCGATGTCGATGCAGCCGTCGGAGCGGCTGGTGCCGGTGAAGTCGACGGCGACGTAGCCGTAGCCGCGCGGCACGAAGTAGTTGTCGTAGAACAGCGGCAGCTGGAGGGGCTTGCCGTCGGCGTCGTAGGTCTTCTTCTGGCTCTCGTTGCCGCGCCCGCAGCAGCGGTAGTACGGGCTGGCGTCCATGATGACGGGTACGCGGCGGCCGGTGCCGTCGAGTTCGCGGGGGCGGACGATGTCCACGGCGACCCGGTCGGTCTTTCCGTCCTTGTCGCTGTCGATGCGGGTGTCGACCCAGACCGATTCGCGGACGGCCTTGTCGTAGTCGTAGACCGGTTTGCTCTCGGTGGGGCGGCCCGCGGCAGCGGGTGCGTCGGCGCCCTGCGCGGACCCGGTGGGGCCCAGCAGGACGGCCGTCATCGCGGCCACGGTCAGGGGGACGAGGGTGCTTCGTCTCGGGCGCCGGGCCCGCGCTGGTATCGGCATGGCCGGACGGTAACCCGGTCAACTCCCGTGCAAAAGAGGGCAGTAGAGAGACGGTGAAGGTCTCTGGCGGCAAATGGGGTGCGAGCGGTCATGTCGGCCGTATGGCAATCGTGTGACGACGCATGACAGGAGCGACCATGGACATGACTGGTGGCCGAGGGGCTGAATAGAGTGCCAATACGTCGCACCCACTGACCACTTGGAGCACTCGTGCACCGCAGATACATCGCCCCGGGCGTTCTCGCCGCGGCCACCATGCTGCTGGCGATCCCGGCATCGGCCGCCTCCTTCTCCCCCGGCGCTCCGGGGATCGGCGACCCCTACTACCCGGCCAGCGGCAACGGCGGTTACGACGTGTCGCACTACGACCTGCGGCTGAAGTACCAGCCGAAGACGGACCTCCTGGAGGGCACGGCGACGCTGAACGCGACCGCCAAGCAGGACCTGTCGCGCTTCAACCTGGACCTGGGGCTCGCGGTCAGCGAGGTGCGGGTGAACGGCAAGCTCGCGAAGTTCGCCAAGGAGGGCGACCAGGAGCTGGTGATCACGCCGGCCTCGCCGCTCCAGAAGGGCAAGTCCCTCTCGATCGTCGTGAAGTACGCGGGCAAGCCCTCCGAGGTGAAGATCGGCGGGTACACCGCCTGGGCCCGTACCCCGGACGGCGGCGTCGCCGCGCAGGAGCCGGACTCGGCCGCCTGGTGGTTCCCGAGCAACGACCACCCGCTGGACAAGGCCACGTACGACATCTCGGTCTCCGTGCCGGACGGCCACCAGGCCATCTCCAACGGCGTGCTCCAGTCGCAGAGCTCGAAGCTCGGCTGGACCCGCTTCAACTGGCGCTCCAACAAGCCGCAGGCCTCCTACCTGGCCACGCTCGCCGTCGGCAAGTTCGACATCACCACCGACAAGACCGAGTCCGGGCTGCCGGTCCTCAACGCGTACAGCAAGGACCTCGGCGACAACGACGGTGCGGCGCGCGCGAGCATCGAGCGCTCGACCGAGGTCACCGAGTGGCTGGAGGGCGTCTTCGGCCCGTACCCCTTCAACGCCATCGGCGGTTACGTGCCCAACGTGACCAGCGGTTTCGCGCTGGAGACGCAGACCCGCCCGTTCTACAGCCCCCGTCAGTTCGCCAACGGCGCGAACGTCTCGGTGGTCGTGCACGAGCTGGCCCACCAGTGGTACGGCGACAGCGTCTCCGTGCACCACTGGAAGGACATCTGGGTCAACGAGGGCTTCGCCCGCTACAGCCAGTGGCTGTGGTCGGAGAAGGAGGGCGAGGGCACGGCACAGGAGCTGGCCGACTATGCCTACTCCTCCCGTTCGGCCGAGGATCCGTTCTGGCAGGTCAAGCCGGGTGACCCGGGTGCGGACAAGCAGTTCGACATCGCTGTCTACGACCGGGGCGCGCTCGCCATCCAGGCGCTGCGCAACGAGGTCGGCGACGAGAAGTTCTTCGAGATCCTCAAGGGCTGGCCGAAGAAGTACGCGTACGGCAACGCCAAGGTCTCCGACTTCGTGAAGTACGCGGAGAAGGTCTCCGGCAAGCCGCTCGCCGAGCTGTTCGACACCTGGCTGTACCAGCCGGAGAAGCCGGCCGCTCCGGCCGCCGCCGAGTCGAAGATCGCACGCGGTCTGGCCAAGGCCCCGGCCGCGAAGCCGGTCCAGCCGAAGTCCTGGAAGAAGATCGCCGAGACGAACACGGTCCACGACCACTGACCGTCCGTCCGTCGCTTCCGCGCCGTCGCCCGCTGTCGTACGTACGTCAGCGGGCGGCGGCGCGGTGCTGTGCCCTGGCCCGCCGCGCCATCGGCAGATACCGCAGCCGTTCCGGCAGCAGGGGTACGACGCTGCGCACGACCCGGCTGAACCGGCGCAGCCTGCGCTCCTGCGCGGCCGACCACGCGAGGCCGAGCGCCTCGCGCGCGTCGGGCGGCATGTACCCCACCGTGACGAACGACCGGAAGGCGGCCAGCGGCGGAAGCAGCACCGGCCACAGGGCGCGCAGCGCCCACCGCACGGGCAGCGGCCCCCGGTCCGGCGGCGGCACCCGCTGCCCCGGGTCGGTCAACTCCTCGACCACACCGGTGCGTTCGATCTCCTCGGCGAGCATCCTGCGGTAGTACCGCCAGAACTCCTCGACGGTCTGCGGCATGTCCCGGTCGTGGATGCCGAGGATCCGGCCGACCTGGAGCCACTCGGCGTACAGCTGCCGCTCCTGGGCGGCGGTGAGCGGCCGGCGGTTCAGGTAGCGCAGGGAGTGCTGGTAGCAGGGGAAGCCCGTGGCGTGCACCCACGCGTAGTGGGCCGGGGTCAGGGCGTGGTACTTCCGGCCGTGCGCGTCCGTGCCCATGATCGTCTTGTGCAGGGTGCGGAGCCTGCGGCCCTCCTCGGCGGCGGCTTCGCCTCCGTACACCCAGAGCATCACCGACCGCAGCGAGCGTTCGCCGCGTCCCCAGGGGTCGGTGCGGAAGACGGAGTGCTCGTCGACGCCCGCGCCGACCGCCGGGTGGGCGACCTGCATGGTGAGGGCGGCGGGCAGCATCAGCAGGGCGCGGACGTCGCCCGCGACGGACCAGAGGATGCCGCCGGGCGGGGGCGGGGCGGGGTCCTTGCGGGGGGACGGGCGTATGCCGGATGCGGTGGTCATGCGGACGGCTTCCTGGGGGGGGGCGGGGCCGGGTTTGTGCGTGATCCAGTATGCCGGGAGGGGAGGGGATCGCCGAGATGTGGGAGTGACGAGGTGTGGGGGTTGCGCGTTGTCTACCGGGAAGTAACCGGGCCTGGTTTGATGTGCGGCACCAGCTCGTGCCGTACCTCTCGCCCCACCTTTCACGGGAGAACTCTGTGCCGATCCACCCTCGCTCCTCACGCCGCCGCGCCCTCGCGACCGCCGTCGCCGCCGCGGCCACGCTGGCGGCCGCCGCTCCGGGAGCCTCGGCGGCTCCGGCGGCGTCCGGCGCCTCTGCCGACGTACCGGCGCTGAGCGTCCTGTCGTACAACGCCTTCATCTTCAGCAAGAACCTCTACCCCAACTGGGGCCAGGACTTCCGCGCGAAGGCCATTCCGGCGGCGTCCTTCTTCCAGGGGCACGACGTGGTGGTGCTCCAGGAGGCGTTCGACAACTCCGCGTCCGAGGCGCTGGGGCGCAACGCGGCCGCCCAGTACCCGTACCAGAGCCCGGTCGTGGGCCGCAGCAAGAGCGGCTGGGACGCCACGGGCGGCGCGTACTCGGCGACTTCGGCGGAGGACGGCGGGGTGACGGTCTACAGCAAGTGGCCGATCGTGCGGAAGGAGCAGTTCGTCTACAAGCAGGCGTGCGGCAGCGACTGGTTCTCCAACAAGGGCTTCGCCTACGTCGTCCTAGACGTGAAGGGTGTGAAGGTGCACGTGGTCGGTACGCACCTCCAGTCCACGGACCCCGGGTGCAAGGCGGGCGAGGCGGCGGCGAAGCGCAGCGCGCAGCTGAAGGAGCTGGACGCGTTCCTGGACGCGAAGAAGATCCCGGCGTCGGAGCAGGTGCTGGTGGCGGGTGACCTCAATGTCGACTCGCACAGTGCGGAGTACGCCTCGATGCTGGCGGACGCGGGGCTGGACGGGGCGGATTCCCGTACCGGCCACAAGTACTCCTTCGACACGGACGACAACTCGATCGCCTCGGAGCGCTACCCGGACGATCCGCGCGAGGACCTGGACTACGTCCTGCACCGGACGGGACATGCCCGTCCGGCCGGATGGAACAACGACGTCGTCAAGGAGCAGAGCGCGCCGTGGACGGTGTCGAGCTGGGGCAAGTCGTACACGTACACGAATCTGAGCGACCACTACCCGCTGGTGGCGTCCGCCCGCTGAGCGAGCGGTCCTAACGGACCGGCAGGAACGTGGTGTTGAGGTGGGCCGTGGCGAGCAGCGCACGGCCCGCCCGTGCTTCGCGGAGGAGTTGTTCCCGGCTGCGGCGGGCGGTGGCGGGGTCCCTCTCGTAGCGGTACGGGACGGCCGGGTCGGCGAGTTGGACCGCGTGCACCAGGGCGTCGCCGGTGACCATGATGCGGCGGCCGCCCCCGTCGACCAGGACGGATTGGTGGCCGGCGGTGTGGCCGGGGGTGGGCAGCAGGACGACGGCTCCGGAGCGCCTCTTGCCCGCCCCCAACAGCCTGGTCCTGCCGTCGACTTCGTGGAGTTGTCCGGTGCGGCGCAGGGGTGCGACGACGTAGCGGTACGCGGTGTCCTTCTCGGTGAGGGCCGCGGTCTCGGCGCGTTGCACGACGTAGCGGGCCTCGGGGAGCATCGGGACGCCCGCGGGCGAGACCGCCCAGCCGTAGTGGTCCTCGTGGAGGTGGGTGAGGACGACGGTGTCCACGTCGCGCCGCCGGATTCCGGCGTCGGCCAGCACCTGCGGCAGGTGCCCGGGGACCGGGGCCCAGGGTGCGGCGGGCGAGTCGGCGGGGCCGACGCCCGTGTCGACGAGGGTGACCCGGCCGCCCGGGCGGCGTATCGCGTAGCAGCGGAAGTCCAGCACCCAGGTGTCGGCGGGGCCGAAGGCGCGCGGGTCGATGCGCTTGGCGCGGGCCCAGGCCTCGGGGGTCGCCCCGGCGAAGTGGTCGGTCTGCTTGCCGGGGAACGGGCCGTGGGCGTCGAGCAGGGCCAGCACCTCGAAGGGGCCGGTACGGCGGCGGAGGATGCGGCCGGTGGGGGCTTCGGGGTCGGGTGCGGAGGGGGTTGCGACTGCTTGTGGTGCGGCTGCATCAGCTTGTGGGGCGGCGCTCCAGAGGACGGCCGCCGAGCCTGCGGTGGCGGCGGCCGCACCGCGCAGGACGGTGCGGCGGGCGGGTCCCTCGCCGGTCGAGCCGGTCGGGCCGGTCGAACCGGTCGCATCGGTCGCATCGGTCGAACCGGTTGAAGGGGACGGGGTGTGTGGACTGTGTCGGGTCATGGCGTCATGCTGTCGCCGGGCCCGTGGCGCGGGCTTGAAGATTCTTGCGCGGTTGTGACGTGACGCTGTGGGAGGGGCCGACCATGCCGGTGGAGCGGCTGACGCACCTGGACCGCGACGGGCTGCACGTCGCGGGGGTGCGGTGCGAGGACCCCGGGTGCGGATGGACGGAGCCCAGGACGGCCGGGGTGTTCGGGCTGGTGCTGGTGCGGCAGGGGGTGTTCAGCAGCCGGGTGGACGGGGTGGTGCGGCTGGTCGACACGGCGAGCGTGTTCGTCGAACGGGCGGGCCGGGAGCAGCAGTTCGCGCATCCGCAGGGGGCCGACGCGTACACGGAGATCGTGGTCGACGAGCCGGAGCTGGCGGAACTCCTCGGCGGTGACCCGCACGTGCCCGAGGGTCTGGCCTACTGCACTCCGGACGTGGCGTTCGCCCATCGCATGCTGCTGGGCCGGGCGACCGCCGGGGCGGATTCCTTCGAACTCGCCGAGCGCTGCACGGATTTGACGGTACGTATCCTGACCCAGCTCGCTCCCGAGCGCCTCGCGTCCGGCCTGCCGCGCACGGCCGCGGCCCGTGCAGCCCTGGTGGACGCGGCACGGGGCGCGCTCGCCCAGGACCTCGGCCTCGGGCTGGACGCCCTGGGCCGGGAGGTGGGCTGCTCCCCGCACCATCTCAGCCGCATCTTCCGGGCGGGCACGGGGGTTCCGCTGGCCCGCTACCGCAATCGGCTGCGGGTGGCGCGCGTCCTGGAGCGGATCGCGGAGGGAGAGTCGGACCTCGGGGCGCTGGCGGTGGAGTCTGGCTTCAGCGACCAGTCGCACATGACCCGGGTCGTGCGGGAGGCGGCGGGGGTGCCGCCGGGTCGGGTACGCAGCCTCCTGCGCGGTGCGTGACGCCCACTGCGATCCCCCTTCCCGGAGGCCGCCCCCGCTCACCTTGCGCTCCCCCGCACGGCATCTTCACCCCGCCCGCAGCGCCGCCCTCGTCGGCAGCACGCTGCCCGCAAGGGCCAGCAGCAGGCACGCCCCCACCGCCCCCAGCACCGGCACCCCGGGGACGACCAGGTCGACCGGCACCCCGAGCAGCCCGCTCAGCCCCGCCCGGATGCCCAGCAGGGAGGGCAGCGCGACCAGCCCGCCGAGCAGGGTCCCGAGGGCGACCACGAAGACCGTCTCCCCCACGACCACCCCCAGCACCTGCCGCACCGTCGCCCCCGAAAGCCTCAGCACCCGGAAGTCCGCCCGGCGGTCGGCGGTCGCCATGAGCAGCGTGTTCGCCACGGCCAGCGCGGTGTAGCCCGCCGATAGCCCCACCAGCAACAGGGTGAACACCCACACCAGCCGGTCCTCCTCCGCGTCGGCGCTCCCCGCGTGCGCGGCCGGGCTCACCTCGTGCCCGCCCGGCACCTCGGTCCGGGGCCCCGTCCGGTACACGACCTCGGTGAGCGCCGCCGGGTCGTGCGCCCGGACCGCCGCCCGTCCCATGAGTACCTGGTACGGGCTCGAACGGTCGTCCAGCACCGCCGCCACCCGCAGCGTCTCCGTCCGCCCGTCCTCGAAGGTGGCCCGGATCGTCGGCCCCAGCGTCCTGCGTACGGACTCGGTGACCGCGACCCCGTCCCCCAGCCCGTCCCCCAGCCCGTCACCCAGCCCGTCGAGCGACCCGGAGACCACCTTGAGCCTGCTGTTGACCGCCGCGAAAGAGCCGGGGTCGATGCCCGCCGCCGTGAGGGGTGCGCGGTCCGTGTGCAGGACGGTCGGCAGCAGTGCCGCTCCTTGGACGCGGGCGACCGCCGCATCGCTCAGACCGGGGGTTCCGTGCGGGACGACCGCCGCCTCGGCCCGTACGGAGACGGCCTCCTCCGTGCGGTAGGGGTGCGCGGAGGTCTGGGTGTTGCCGGTGATCAGGACGACGAAGCCGACTGTCGCCAGCACCGGCGCGACCGTCGACGCCGTTCGCCGGACCGCCGTCAGCATCCCTTCCCGCACCAGCAGTGCCACCGCCCCGCCGCGCCGGGCGAGGGGTCGCGTGACCAGCCGGACCAGGGGCGGGACGACGGCCGGGGTCAGCAGGGTCACCCCGGTGATCAGGGTGACGGCGGTGAGCAGGGCGAGGCTCACCATGTCGGCGGGGTCGACGACCGCGCTCCCGACGGCCGCCGCGCACCCGGCGACGGTGAAGCCGATTCCTGCGAACAGGCGGGCACGGGACGGCGGCCGGTCGTCGACGGCCGCCTCGCGCAGGGCGTCCAGCGGTGCGGTGCGTGCGGCCCTTCGTGCCGCCGCCCACACTCCGGCCATGGCGACGAGCACACCGATGCCGAACGCCCCGGCGAGCACCGGGAGTTGGATGCGGGCGGCGAATCCCTCCGGCTGGAAGCCCGCGTCGACCAGGACGTCTCCGAGTGCGGGCGCGAACAGTGCCCCCAGGGTCACCCCGGCTCCGGCCGCAACCGCGCCGACGGCGAGCGCCTCCCCGTACAGCATCCTCCGCAACTGCTTCGGCGTGGCGCCGACGGTCCTCAACAGGCCGAATTCGCGGCGGCGTTGGGCGACGGTGAAGGCGAAGGTGGAGGAGACGACGAAGACGGTGACGAATCCGGAGAGCGCGGCCATCGCGCTCAGCACCTGGGCGCCGATCCACCGGGTCTTCTCGTCCTGCACGGGTGCGAGGGCCTCGCGTGCGTCACCGGTCAGGACGGTGCCGGACGCGCCCACGGCCTTCGCGGCGGCGGCCGCGACCGCGCGCCGGTCCGCACCGGGCCCGGTCAGCAGCCCCAGGACACGGACTCCGCCGGAGAGGGCTGCGGCGCGGGCGTCGGTGACGTAGTAGCCGGGCCCGTCGACGGTTCCGGTGACGGTGAAGGGCTCGGGTCCCTTGGCGGTGAGGAGGCTGATCCGAGCGCCGACGGGAAGGTCCAAGTCCTGTGACACAGCCACTTCCTGACCGTTCGTCGGCGGACGACCCTCCCCCATCGCGTACGGTGCGAGCGCCGCGCTCGACCACCCGTGGCCCTCGCGCGCACGTTCCCTCTGTTCCCCGACCGGCTGCCCGTCGTCCCGTACCGCCTGGGCGGGGAAGGACCGGTCGGCGACCACCTCGCGCACGCCCGGGACGGCGGCGAGGTCCCGGGTGAGCTGCTGGGTGCGCTGCGGCGACCAGGGCGCCCGGTCCAGGAACGTACCGTCCGTGGCCGCTCCCTTAGGCGCCTGTACGAGGACGGGGGTTCCGGCATAGCGGCCGGGCACGCCGCTGCCGCCCGACAGCAGGATCAGGGCGCTCGCGGAGAGGATCGCGACGCCCAGGCACAGTGCGAGGAACGATCCGGCGAGGGCGGTGCGGCGTTCGCGGACGGTGGCGAGGGCGAAGATGAGGGGGTTCATGCGCGCTCCTCCAGGACGGCCATGCGGGAGGCGATGGTCTCGGCGCCGGAGCGGGTGGTGATCTCGTCGGCGATGCGGCCGTCGGCGAGGAGGATCACGCGGTCGGCCCAGGAGGCGGCGGCCGGGTCGTGCGTCACCATGATCACGGTCTGGGCGTGGCGGTCCACCAGGCCGCGCAGCAGGGCGAGTACGGCCCGGGAGGTGTGGGTGTCGAGGGCGCCGGTGGGTTCGTCGGCGAAGAGCACGGCGGGCCGGGTGACCAGGGCACGGGCGAGCGCGACGCGCTGCTGCTGGCCGCCGGAGAGCTGGCTGGGCCGGTGTCCGGCCCGGTCGGCGATGCCCACTTCGGCGAGGGCGGCGGTCACGGCCGCAGGGTCGGGGCGATGGCCGGCGAGGAGCAGCGGGAGGGCGACGTTCTGGGCGGCGGTGAGGGCGGAGACCAGGTTGAAGGCCTGGAAGACGAAGCCGACGCGGTCGCGGCGGAGCAGGGTGAGGGCGGTCTCGTCCAGGCCGTCGAGCGGGGTCCCGTCGAGGGCGACGCTGCCGCTGGTGGGCCGGTCGAGGCCGGCGGCGCACTGGAGGAGGGTGGACTTCCCGGATCCGGAGGGGCCCATCACGGCGGTCATGGTGCCGGGCGCGAAGGAGAGGGTGACGTCGTCGAGTGCGGTCACGGTGCTCCCGCCCGTGCCGTACCGCTTGGTGACGGAGGTCAGCTCCACGGGCCGTTGGCTGAGCGCGGAGTGCGCTGCGGGATGTGTGGTCGTCGGCATGGCATCGAGTCAACCGGCGTACGGATCAGGGAACATGGGCCGCCGGACTAGTCCTCGTACTACACCCAGCACTAGTGCCTCCACCGGAACGCTGCGGCTATCGTCGGCCGGATGATCAACCGAACCGTCCTGGAGGCGCTGACCAGTCGCCCGGTGGGCTTCCTGCGTTCCTCCTGGCCGTGGCGTTCGCTGCTGCATCTGCTGTCCGGCGGGGTGCTGGGGGTGGGCACCTGGCTGGCCGTGGGCGGGCTGTTCGCGGCCCGCGAGCGGATCGGGCTGGGCGTGGCGGTGGTGTGCGCGGTGCTGGTGACGGGGTTCGCGGTGCTGCTGTCGGGGCCGCTGGAGCGGTGGCGGCTGCGGCTGGTGGACGTGGCGGCGACTCCGGTGCGGCAGGGGCTCCGTACGCCGGCCGGACTGCGCGGGCTCGGGTACGGGGCGGTGTCGGTTCTCGCCGTGGGGTGGGCCGATCTCGCCCTGGCCATGGTGGCGTTGGGGATTCCGGGGGTGCTGCTCCTTGCGCCGTGGCAGCCGGATGCCGTGCTGTGGGCGTCGGTGGGCGGGCCGGTGGCGGGGGTGCTGCTGCTGCCGGTGGCCGCGTATCCGATCGCGGCGTGGGCGGGGGCGCGGGGTGCGCTCTCGCGTGCCGTACTCAGCTCGCACGAGGTGGAGTTGACGGAGGTGCGCCGCTCCCGGGCACGCCTGGTGGATGCGTACGAGGCCGAACGGCGGCGTATCGAGCGGGACTTGCACGACGGCGCGCAGCAGCGGCTGGTCGCGCTGACGATGAAGCTGGGCCTGGCGGCACTCGACCTCCCGCCGGACTCGCGGGCGGCCCGGGAGGTCGCCGAGGCGCACGCGATGGCGAAGGACGCCCTGTCGGAGCTGCGCGAGCTGATCCGGGGAGTGCACCCTCAGGTCCTCACGGAGCGGGGCCTGCCGGCGGCGGTGCGCGACGTGGCGGGCCGCTCCCCCGTACCCGTCGACGTGGACCTCGAACTCCCGTGCCGCATCGCCGAGTCGGTGGAGGTGGCGGCGTACTTCGCGATCTGCGAGGCCCTCACGAACACGGCCCGGCACGGGGCCGCCACTCGCTGCCGCGTCAGCGGACGCCTCGTCTCCGCGACGCTCATGATCGAGGTGTACGACGACGGGCGCGGCGGCGCGGACCCGGCGGCCGGGTCGGGGCTGACGGGGCTGGCGGACCGGGTGGCGGCGGTCGACGGCAGAATGCTGCTGTCGAGCCCGGCGGGCGGGCCGACCCGGCTGAGGGTGGAGATACCGGTGGGCGCGTACGAGGGGGAAGCGTGCGGCAGTTGAGGATCGTGCTCGCCGAGGACGCGGTGCTGCTGCGCGAGGGTCTGGTGAGCCTGCTGGAACGGTTCGGGCACAGTGTCCCGGCGGCCGTGGGCGACGGCCCCTCGCTCGTCGCCGCGGCGCGCGAACACCGCCCCGACCTGGTGGTGGCGGACGTGCGGATGCCGCCCGCCTTCCGTGACGAGGGTTTGCGCGCGGTACGCGAACTCCAGGGCGAGCAGCCGCACTTGGCGGCGGTCGTGCTGAGCCAGTACGTCGAGCAGACCTTCGCCGAGGAACTCCTCGAATCGCGGCACGGGGCCGGGACGGGCTACCTCCTGAAGGACCGGGTCGGGGACGTCGAGGAGTTCATGGACGCGCTCGTGCGGGTCGCGGACGGCGGCATGGTCGTCGACCCGGAGGTCGTGCGCCAGCTCCTGGCCCGCCGCCGGGACCCGCTCGGGCGGATCACGCCGCGCGAGCGGGAGGTGCTGGGGCTGATGGCGGAGGGCAGGTCGAACGCGGCGATCGCGCGGGCGCTGGTGGTGACGGAGGCGGCGGTGGCCAAGCACATCGCGGGCATCCTCCAGAAACTGGACCTGCCCCCGGCCCCGGACGACCACCGCCGGGTGTTGGCGGTGCTGGCGTACCTGCGGGGCTGACCCGGATTCCCTCGCGATGTCACATCCGTGCGGGTGCCGTTCGTCCAGTGGTCGAAGGGGCACGGAGCCCCTGCGGAGGAGGCTCGCGATGAACGCAATAAACGCTGCGAACGGCAACGTGACCATCATCGGAGGCGGGATCGCCGGTCTGGTGGCGGCGATCACCGTCGCGGAGTCGGGGGCGGGCGTGGACCTGTACGAGGCCCACGGCTCGCTGGGCGGGCGGGGCCGGGCGACTCCGGCGCCGTACGTGGCGCACGAGGGGGCGCACGTCTTCTACGCGGATCTGCCGCACTGGGACTGGCTGGTGGAGCGGGACCTGGTGGGCAGGCTCGGCCGGCCGCCGCTGCGGGACCTGAAGCTGAGCTTCGTACGGGACGGAAGGCTGCGGGCGATGCCGCCCGCCGGACTGCTGCGGATGATGCTGCCGGGCAGGCCCGCGACCGCACCGGTGGACCTGACCTTCCACGAGTGGGCGTCGGACCGGTACGGGGAGGAGACGGCGCGGGCGGCGGCACGGGCGATCTCGGTGGTGACGTACGACGCGGACACGGGCCGGCTGTCGGCGGCCTTCGTGTGGGAACTGTTCCGCCGGGTGTTCGCGCCGTCGGTCCCGACGGTGCGGTGGGTGGTGGGCGGCTGGCAGGCGGTGCTGGACCGGATGGAGGCACGGGCCCGGGAGCTGGGTGTACGGGTGCACCTCGGCGAGCGGGTGACGGAACTCCCCACGGACCGCCCGGTGATCGTCGCCACCGAACTCGCCTCCGCACAGCGCCTGTTGGGCGACCCGACCCTCACCGGGGAGAGCGGCCACTGCGTGCTGCTGGACCTGGCGGTGCGCTCGGACCGGCGGGACCGGTTCATCGCGTTCGACCTGGACGGGGGCGGGTTCCACGAGTCGTACTCGATGCAGGACCCGACGATCGCGCCACGGGGCGAGTCACTGTTCCAACTGGACATGCCGGTACGGGACGGCGAGCCCCTGGCCTCGGCCCGCACGCGGCTGGAGGCACTGGCCGACCTGACCGTACCCGGCTGGCGCAACCGCACGACGTGGAGCCGCACGGCCACGGCGAAGGGCCGCACGGGCGCCCTGGACCTCCCCGGCCGCACCTGGCGCGACCGCCCGCCGATCGACCGGGGCGACGGCGTCTTCCTGGCGGGCGACATGGTGGCGGCACCGGGGATGCGCGGCGAAATCGCGATGCTGAGCGGCCTGGAGGCGGGCAAAGGCGCAGTCCGTGCCCTGCGGGGGCAGCAGGGCCTGCGCAGGGCGGGGTGAGGGGCGGGCCGAGCCGGGGTGGGCGGGAACCCAGGTTGAGCGGGCCCGGGGGCAGGGCGCTGCGAAGCAGCCCCTTCAGGGGTGCGGGGAACTGCGCGCCCAGCCACAACACACCCGCACGCAACCGAGACCTCCCCACCCCGGCCCGAGGGCCCGCCCCCTACACCCCCACCCCCCTCGCAAACGACCTCCGGTAGGACCTCGGCGGCACCCCCCTCCGCCTCACGAACTGCTCCCGCAGCACCGCCGCACTCCCGTACCCCACCCGCCTCGCGATCTCCTCCACCGGCAGGTCCGTCGTCTCCAGCAGTTCCTCCGCCGCGCTCAACCGCAGCCCCACCAGCCACGCATGCGGCGTCGTGCCCGTCGCCGCCGCGAACCTCCGCGCGAAGGAGCGCCTGCTCATCAGCGCCCGACCCGCCAGGTCCGCCACGGACAAGGGCTCGTGGAGGTTCCCACGCGCCCACTCCAGCACGTCGGCCAGCCGGTCGTCCGCGCACTCCTCCGGAACGGGGGCCGCCAGGTACTGGGACTGCCCGCCTTCCCGGTGGGACGGCAGCACCAGGTCGCGGGCGACCGCGTTGGCGACGGCCGCCCCGTGCTCCCGCCGCACCAGGTGCAGGCACAGGTCGAATCCGGCGGCCGCCCCCGCGCCCGTGACCACCGGCCCCTCGTCGACGTACAGATCGTCCGCCGCCACCCGCACCCCGGGATAGCGCCCCGCCAGCAGTTCCGCGAACCGCCAGTGCGTCGTGGCCCGGCGCCCCTCCAGCAGCCCCGCCGCCGCCAGCGCGAAGACCCCTACGCAGTGCGCGGCGACCACCGCACCGCGCGCGTGCGCCGCCGCGAAGGCGTCCAGTACCGCCGCCGACGGTGGAGTACGGAAGTCCGCCCAGGGCAGGGCCAGCACCAGGTCGGCCGTGGCGATCCGGTCCAGCCCCTCCCCGACCGCGACCGGCACCCCGATGTCGGTCCGCACCTGGCCCGGCCGCTCCGTGCACAGCGCGAAGTCGAAGGCCGGCAGCCCGGGCCGCGGGTCGAAGACCTCCGCCACCAGACCCACGGCGAGCATGCCGACCCCGGGCGGCGCATACGCCGCAATCCGCAGGAAAGGGCCCAACACCCCGCCCGATTCCACCTCTTGAGCCTCCATGGCTCCTCAGTCTGGCACGATTCCCGCGATCGCTGGCAGAAGGGCCACTCGTACGCCCTCCCCCGCCCCGGAATGCTTGCAGCCATGACGACAACGACCGCAGCACAGACCGAAGCCCCCCTCGCCCGCACCGCCTCCTACACCGTCCTGCACACCGGCTACACCCTCTCCACCGGCCCCGGAGTCGCCGCCACCGTCTCGTACGTCACCGACGGCGACCGGCACCTGATCTTCGACCCGGGCATGGTGCCGGACCGGGACAGCATCCTGGGCCCCCTGGCCGCCCTCGGGCTCGGCCCGGACGACATCACGGACGTGATCCTCAGCCACCACCACCCGGACAACATCCTCAACGTGGGCGTCTTCCCGGGCGCCCGCGTGCACGACCACAAGGCCGTGTACGACGGCAACCAGTGGACGGACCGCGATGCGGAGGGCCACGAACTCACCCCCTCGCTGCGCCTGCTCCACACCCCGGGCCACAGCGCGGAGGACATCACCCTCCTCGCGGGGACGGAATCCGGCGTGGTGGCGTTCGCGGGCGACCTGTGGTGGCGGCCCAACGGGCCGGTCGTCGACCCGGTCGCCCCCGACCAGGAGCAGTTGCGCCGGTCCCGGCAGCGGGTCCTGGCCCTGGCGGACGTGATCGTGCCGGGGCACGGCGCCCCGTTCCCGGCGGACGAGAACGCGCCGCTCTAGCGGAAGGCCGCTCCGGCGGAAAGGGGCGGCCCACACCCGCGGCTCACGCCCGCAGCCCTTACCCGTGGCCGCCCCCGCGCCCGCCCCCGCTCACCCGTACAGCGCCTCGATCTCCGCCCCGTACTTCTCCCTGATCGCCCTGCGCCGCAGCTTCAGCGACGGGGTCAACTCCCCCGTCTCCGGCCCCCATTCGTCGGCCAGCACTCGGTACCGCTTCACCTGCTCGGTACGGTTCAGGCGTGCGTTGGCCGCCTGAACCGCCCGCGCGATCTCCTCCCGTACCGCAGGATGGCCGGCCGTCACCGGGCCCTCGATGCCCTGTGCCGCCGCCCAGGCCGGAAGGACCTCCGCGTCCGGCACCAGCAGCGCCACCACGTACGACTTCCCGTCGCCGTGGACCAGGGCCTGGCCGATCAGGGGGTGTTCCTTGAGGGTGTTCTCGACGAGGGCCGGGGAGACGTTCTTGCCCGTCGAGGTGACGATCATTTCCTTCTTGCGGTCGGTGAGCCAGAGGAAGCCGTCGTCGTCGATCCGCCCGATGTCGCCGGTCGCGAACCAGCCGTCCGCGTCGAGGGCCTCCTCCAGGGTGCCGTCCGCCCGCAGATAGCCCCGGAAGACGGTCTCACCGCGCGCCAGGATCTCGCCGTCCTCGGCGACCTTGAGTTCCAGGCCGTCGAGCGGGCGGCCCACCGAACCGAGCCGGAAGCCGTCCGTCGGGCTGTTGGCGGTGCACACACCTACGGTCTCCGTCAGCCCCCACGCATCCATGATCGTGATGCCCAACCCCGCCCAGAACCGGGTGACTTCGAGCGGCATCGGCGCGGAAGCGCTCGCCGTCCACACCAGCCGGTCGAAGCCCGCGAGCGCCAGCAGCGGCGCGAGGCCCTTCTTGGCCTCCGTGTGCGCGGTCTCCAGCTCCGGCGACGGAACCTCGCCGCGTTCGCGGGCGGCGATGTGGGCACGGGTGGTCTCCCCCATCCGCTCGATCGCGGCCCGCTGCTCCACGGGAAGTCCGGCGAGCGCGGCCCGTACACCTGCCGCCATCTTCTCCCACACCCTCGGCACGCCGAAGAACTGCGCCGGGTGCAACTCCCGTGCCGTGGCGGCGACTTGAGAGACATCCGCGCACAGGTGGACGTGCGAGGCGCGGAACACCGGGAGGTAGATACCGAGCATGCGCTCGGCGATGTGCGCGAAGGGGAGGTAGCAGATGTGCTCGACGTGGTCGGGCAGGGCGACGACCTTGTCGAGGGAGAGCGCGTTGCTCACCACCATGCGGTGGGTGATGGGTACGGCCTTGGGGTCGCCGGTGGTGCCGGAGGTGTAGACGACGGTGAGGACGTCCTCGGCGCGGGTCTCCCGCCAGGTCTTCTCGAAGGCGTCGGGCTGGTGGAGGCGTCCGCCGGAGGCGTGCAGCGAGCCGTAGGTGCGGTGCGGGCCCGCCTCGGCGGGCTCGGCCACCACGAGCTTCTCCAGGCGGTTCGAGGTGTCCGTCAACAGGGGCTCCCAGCGCGGGAGTTCACCCGCACCCTCGACGATCGCGAAGCGGGCCCCGCTGTGCCGGACGATGTGCGCGACCTGTTCGGCGGCGGCCGTTCCGTACACCGAGACGGGGATCGCACCGAGGTGGGTGAGCGCGAGGTCGCTCAGCCAGTGCTCGGGACGGTTGCCCATCATCATGAGCACCTGCTCGCCCCGCCGCACCCCGAGCGCCGCGTACCCGGCGGCCAGGACGGCGGCCTTCCGTCGCACCTCGCGCCAGGTGAGCGTGGTCCAGCCGCCGTCTGGGGTGCGCCAGGACAGGGCCGGGAGGTCGCCGTGGTCCTCGGTGTTGCGCAGGAGCAGGGCGGGAAGGGTGAGTTCTGCCGGTTCGGCGGGAAGGCGCAGGATCGTGGTCATGACCGCCTCGTGTCGTCAGCGACTGGGCATTACCAGAACGTGCAGGGGAGGCTTTCACAACAGTAGTGAGACAGCAATACTGTTGCACCGACTCCCGACAGGGGAATCCGCCAGGGGATCAGCACAGGAACGGGGCAGCCGCATGACGACGACCACCGGTACCGGGGAGCCGACGCTCACGGTCGACGAACTGGCCGCACGGGCCGGCGTCACCGTCCGCACCATCCGCTTCTACAGCACCAAGGGCCTCCTCCCTCCCCCGGTGATCGGCCCCCGCCGGGTCGGCCACTACGGCCCCGAGCACCTCTCCCGCCTCGCGCTCATCGAGGAACTCCAGCACCATGGCATGACCCTGTCCGCCATCGAGCGCTATCTGGAGCAGCTCCCTCCGGACCTGAGCGCGCACGACCTCGCCATCCACCGCGCGGTGGTCGCCTCCTGGTCCCCGGACTCGGCGGAGCTGGCCACCCGGGCGGAGCTGGAGCGCCGGGCGGGCGGTCCGCTGTCGGACACGGACCTCGACCGGCTGGCCGCGATGAGCGTGCTGGAGCGCGCCGAGGACCCGGACACCTTCCGGGTGGATCCGGGGCTGCTGGCGCTCGGCGTGCAGTTGCTGGGCGTACCGATCGCGCACGAGACGATCCTCGCGGCCCGCACGATCCTGATGGAGCACACCCGGTCGGCCGCCCGCGAGCTGACCCGCCTGTTCCGCGACGAGGTGTGGAGCCCCTACCGGGAGCGCGAGTCGGACCCGGAGCACGTGGAGGCGATGAAGTCGCTGTCCGCGCACATGCAGCCGATGGTGCTCCAGGCCCTGGTCACGGCCTTCCAGCGGTCGCTGAAGGAGGAGCTGCGGGCGGCGTTCGTGGACAAGGAGCGCTAGGAACCGGCCGCCCCGCCCTGCCCGCACGGGGCAGGTCAGCGGCGCCGGAAGGGGGTGCCCCCTCCCGGCGCCGCATCACGCTCCCGTCGCCCGGAAACCGCTCACGCGTCCGTGAACTTCTCGCCCTTCTCCGCCTTCTCGACCAGCAGCGCCGTCGGCTCGAAGCGCTCGCCGTACGCCGCGGCCAGCTCGCGGGCGCGCGCGACGAATCCGGGCAGGCCGCCCTCGTAACCGTTGATGTACTGGATCACGCCGCCGGTCCAGGCGGGGAAGCCGATGCCCATGATGGAGCCGATGTTGGCGTCGGCGACCGTCGTGAGCACGCCCTCCTCGAAGCAGCGGACCGTGTCGATGGCCTCGGAGAAGAGCATCCGCTCCTGCATGTCGCGGAAGGGGATCTCCGTACCCGGCTTGGTGAAGTGCTCGCGCAGACCCGGCCACAGGCGGGTGCGCCTGCCGTCCTCGCCGTACTCGTAGAAGCCGCCGCCCCCGCTGCGTCCCGGGCGCTTGAACTCGTCGACCATCCGGTCGATGACCGCGTCGGAGGGGTGGCCGGGCCAGGTGCCGCCCGCCGCCTCGACGGCCTTCTTCGTCTCCAGGCGGATCTTGCGCGGCAGGGTGAGGGTCAGCTCGTCCATGAGGGAGAGGACCTTCGCCGGGTAGCCGGCCTGCGCGGCGGCCTGCTCGATCGACGCGGGCTCGATGCCCTCGCCGACCATGGCGACGCCCTCGTTGATGAAGTTGCCGATGACGCGCGAGGTGAAGAAGCCGCGGCTGTCGTTGACGACGATCGGCGTCTTCTTGATCTGGCGGACCAGGTCGAAGGCGCGGGCCAGGGCCTCGTCGCCGGTCCGCTCGCCCTTGATGATCTCGACCAGCGGCATCTTGTCGACCGGCGAGAAGAAGTGCAGGCCGATGAAGTCGACCGGGCGCGACACACCTTCCGCCAGGCCCGTGATGGGCAGGGTGGAGGTGTTGGAGCACAGGAGCGCGTCGGGCTCGACGATGTCCTGTATCTCCTGGAACACCTTGTGCTTGAGGCCGGTGTCCTCGAAGACCGCCTCGATCACGGCGTCGCAGCCCGCGAGATCGGCGGGGTCGGCGGTCGGGGTGATGCGGGCGAGGAGTTCGTCGCGCTTGGCCTCGGTGGTACGGCCGCGACCGAGCGCCTTCGCGAGGAGCTTCTCGCTGTACGCCTTGCCCTTGGCGGCGGCCTCCGGGGAGACGTCCTTGAGGACGACCTCGATCCCGGCCCGCGCGCAGGAGTACGCGATGCCCGCGCCCATCATGCCCGCGCCGAGCACGGCGACCTTGCGGACCTTGCGGCGCTCGACGTCCTTGGGGCGGCTGGCCCCGGAGTTGACGGCCTGGAGGTCGAAGAAGAACGCCTGGATCATGTTCTTCGCGACCTGGCCCGTCACCAGCTCGGTGAAGTAGCGGGCCTCGATGGTCAGCGCGGTCTCGAAGTCGACCTGCGAACCCTCGACGGCGGCGGCCAGGATGTTGCGCGGCGCGGGGTAATTCGCCCCGCCCGTCTGCTTCTTGAGGTTCGCGGGGAACGCCGGGAGGTTCGCGGCGAAGCGCGGGTTGGACGGCGTGCCGCCGGGGATCTTGTAGCCCTTGACGTCCCACGGCTGGTGCGACTCGGGGTTCGCGTCGATGAAGGCGCGGGCCTTGGCGAGCATCTCCTCGGGGGTGGCCGCGACCTCGTGGACGAGACCGTTTTCGAGGGCGCGCTGCGGGCTGTACTGGGTGCCCTGGAGGAGGACCTTGAGCAGCGCGTCGGCGATGCCCATGAGGCGTACGGTACGGGTGACGCCGCCGCCCGCCGGAAGCAGGCCGAGCGTGACCTCGGGCAGGCCGATCTTGGAGCCGGGCGCGTCGAGGGCGATGCGGTGGTGCGAGGCGAGCGCGATCTCGTAACCGCCGCCCAGGGCAGCGCCGTTGATGGCGGCGACGACGGGCTTGCCGAGGGTCTCGATCTTGCGCAGGGCGGCCTTGATGGACGTACCGGTGTCGAAGGCCTGCTGGGCGTGCTCGGGGCCGACCTGGATCATGTCCTTGAGGTCGCCGCCAGCGAAGAAGGTCTTCTTGGCGGAGGCGTAGATGATGCCCCGGATGGAGTCCTTCTCGGCCTCCGCGCGGTCGGCGACGGCCGCGATGGAGTCCTTGAAGGCCTGGTTCATGGTGTTCGCGGACTGGTTGGGGTCGTCGAAGGTGAGGGTGACGACGCCGGTCTCGTCCTGTTCCCAGCGGATGGTGGTGGACTCGCTCATGTTCTGGCTTCTCCGTAAAGGGTGGCGGGGCGGGACGAGATTCAGACGCGCTCGATGACGGTGGCGACGCCCATGCCGCCGCCGACGCACAGGGTGGCGAGGCCGTAGCGCTTGTCCTGGCGCTCCAGTTCGTCGACGAGGGTGCCGAGGATCATCGCGCCGGTCGCGCCCAGCGGGTGGCCCATGGCGATGGCGCCGCCGTTGACGTTGATCTTGTCGAGGGAGAGGCCCATGTCCTTGGCGAAGCGCAGGACGACGCCCGCGAAGGCCTCGTTGATCTCGACCAGGTCGATGTCGTCGATGGTCAGGCCCGCCTTGGCGAGGGCCTTGCGGGTGGCGGGGGCGGGGCCGGTGAGCATGATGGTGGGCTCGGAGCCGGAGACGGCGGCGGAGACGATGCGGGCGCGGGGGGTCAGGCCGTAGCGCTCGCCGACCTCCTTGGTGCCGATGGCGACGAGGGCGGCGCCGTCGACGATGCCGGAGGAGTTGCCCGCGTGGTGGACGTGGTCGATCGATTCCACCCAGTGGTACTTCTGGAGGGCGACCGCGTCGAAGCCGCCCATGTCGCCGATCGCGGCGAAGGAGGGCTTCAGGGCGGCGAGGGAGTCGGCGGTGGTGCCGGGGCGCATGTGCTCGTCGTGGTCCAGGACCAGCAGGCCGTTGCGGTCGCGGACCGGGACGACGGAACGCTTGAAGCGGCCGTCCTTCCAGGCGGCCGCGGCGCGCTCCTGGGAGAGGGCGGCGTACTCGTCCACGTCGCGGCGCGAGTAGCCCTCGATGGTGGCGATGAGGTCGGCGCCGATGCCCTGCGGGACGAAGCCGTTCTCGAAGTTGGTGATCGGGTCGTTGAACCAGGCACCGCCGTCGGAACCCATCGGCACGCGCGACATGGACTCCACGCCGCCTGCCAGGACCAGGTCCTCCCAGCCCGAACGGACCTTCATGGCAGCCAGGTTGACGGCCTCGAGGCCGGAGGCACAGAAGCGGTTCTCCTGGACGCCCGCGACCGTGTCGGGGAGTCCGGCGGAGATGGCGGCGGTGCGGGCGATGTCGGAGCCCTGGTCGCCGACCGGGCCGACGACACCGAGGACGATGTCGTCGATGGCGGCGGGGTCGAGGTCGGGGAAGCGGGCCGTGATCTCGTGGATGAGGCCGACGACGAGGTCGATCGGCTTGGTGCCGTGCAGGGCGCCGTTGGCCTTGCCGCGGCCGCGCGGGGTGCGGATCGCGTCGTACACGTACGCTTCGGTGCTCAAGACGAATGCCTTTCGGGAAAAGTGCGCGGTGGTGAGGGAGTTGGATCAGCTCAGCAGGGACCGGCCGATGATCTCCTTCATGATCTCGGTCGTGCCGCCGTAGATGGTCTGGATGCGGCCGTCCGTGAAGGCCTTGGCGACCCGGTACTCGGTCATGTAGCCGTAGCCGCCGTGCAGTTGGAGGCAGCGGTCGGCGACGCGCTTCTGGAGTTCGGTGGCCCACCACTTGGCCATGGAGGCGTGGACCGCGTCGAGTTGCCCGTCTCTGTGATCCACGATGCAGCGGTCGAGGAACGTACGGGTGACGGCGCACTCGGTGGCCATCTCGGCGATCTCGAAGCGGATGTGCTGGAGCTTGGCCAGCGGCCGGCCGAACGCCTCGCGTTCCTTGACGTACTGGGTGGTGATCTCCAGCAGGTACTCGGCGGCGGCGATGGCGGCGACCGCGATGCCCATGCGTTCCTGGGCGAGGTTGGTCATCAGGTGGATGAACGCGCCGTTCAGCTCGCCGAGGAGGTTCTCCTTGGGGACCTTGACGTCGTTGAAGAACAACTCGGCGGTGTCCTGGGCCTTCTGGCCGATCTTGTCGAGGTTGCGGCCGCGCTCGAAGCCGTCCATTCCGCGCTCGACCACCAGCAGGGAGAGGCCCTTCGCGCCGCCCTCCGGGGAGGTCTTCGCGACGACGATGACCAGGTCGGCGAGGATGCCGTTGGAGATGAACGTCTTGGAGCCGTTCAGCAGCCAGTGGTCGCCCTTGTCCTCGGCGGTGGTGCGGATGCCCTGGAGGTCGGAGCCCGCGCCCGGCTCGGTCATGGCGATGGCGGTGATGGTCTCGCCGGAGCAGAAGCCGGGCAGCCAGCGGCGCTTCTGCTCGTCGGTGGAGAGGTCGGTCAGGTAGGGGCCGATGATGTCGTTGTGCAGGCCGACGGCGAGCCCGGAGGCCCCGGCGCGGGTGAACTCCTCGGCCAGTACGGCGCTGTAGACGAAGTCGGCGTTGCCCCCGCCGCCGTACTCCTCGGGAACGGCGAGCCCGAGCAGGCCCTGCCGTCCGGCGGCGAGCCAGGCCTCGCGGCTGACGATGCCGTCCTTCTCCCACTGCTCGTGGTGCGGGAGGACTTCCTTCGCGAGGAAGGTGCGGACGGTCTCGCGGAAGGCTTCGTGCTCGGCCGTGAAGATCTGACGCTTCATCATGACACCCTCTTTCAGAGCCAGTTCTTGACGGTCTCGATGAGCTTCGCGGGCTCGGGCCCGACCGGAATGACGTTGAGCATCGTGACGCCCGCCGCCCGGAAGGCCTCGACGCGCTCGCGGACGTAACTCTCGGGCCCGCACAGCGACATGAGCTCGCAGAACTCGTCGGGGACGGCCGCCTCCGCCTCCTTCTTCTTGCCCTGGAGGTAGAGGTCCTGGATCGTGGCGGCCTCCTCCTCGTAGCCGTAGGCGACGGCGAGGTCGTTGTAGAAGTTCTTGCCCTTGGCGCCCATGCCGCCGACGTAGAGGGCGATCTGCGGGCGGGCGAAGTCCCGTACGGCTGCGGCGTCTTCACCGATGGCGAGGATGCCGCCCGCGACGGTCTGCAGCGGGCCGAGCGCGGGGTCGCGCTTGGCCCGCCCGGCCGCGAGGGCACTCCCCCACACCGCGTCCGCCTTCTCGGGCAGGAAGAGGGTGGGCAGCCAGCCGTCGGCGATCTCGGCGGTCAGCTCGACGTTGGCGGGGCCGAGCGAGGCGACGTACACGGGAATCTCGTCGCGCACGGGCTTGGTGAGGATCTTGAGCGGCTTGCCCAGCTTGCCGCCCTTCTCCTTCGGGAGCGGCATGTCGGTGATGCCGTGGTGGTCGATGACCTCGCGCTTCCAGATGCGGCGGCACAGTTCGACGGTCTCGCGGGTGCGTCCCAACGGTTTGTCGTACGGCTTGCCGTGCCACCCCTCGATCACCTGCGGCCCCGAGGCGCCGAGCCCGAGCAGCGCCCGGCCGCCGGAGATCGCGTCGAGGCCCGCGCCGGTCTGGGCGATGAGGGCGGGGGTGCGGGAGTAGACGTTGAGGATGCCCGCACCGATCTTCATGCGGGTGGTGCGGGCGGCGAGGTAGCCCATGATCGTGGGCGAGTCGAAGCCGTACGCCTCGGCGACCCAGACGGCGTCGAGCCCGGCGGACTCCAGCGCGGCGATCTGGTCGCAGCCCTCGCGGGGGTCGCCCGCGTAGCTCAACGGGACGGATATCTCCATCAGTCGGTGTCACCCTTCGTCAGATTCGGTACGTCCCAGTCGGCGGCCACCTCGGCGGTGTCGGCCCCGGGCAGTGCGGGCCCCCGGCGGATCGCGCCCGGGGTGGCGGAGAAGCGGGGCGCGGGGGCGGGCTGGGTGACGCCGCCGTGCTCGACGTAGGTGGCGCGGGCGGCGAGGTGGGGGTGGCGCGGGGCCTCGCGCATGGACAGCACCGGGGCCACGCAGGCGTCGGAGGCGGCGAAGACCTCGGTCCACTCCTCGCGGGTACGTTCCTTGAAGCGGGCGGCGATGGTGTCGCGCAGGTCGCCCCAGCGGGCCAGATCGCCCCGGTCGGGGGCGGTCTCCGCGATGCCGAGCAGCCCGGTGAACTCGGCGTAGAACTGCGGTTCCAGCGCGCCGACCGCCATGTACTGGCCGTCGGAGGTGGCGTAGGTGCCGTAGAAGGGGCAGCCGCCGTCGAGCAGGTTGGCCCCGCGCCGGTCCTGCCAGCCGCCGGCGGCGAGCATGCCGTGCAGCATGGTGGCGAGGTGGCTCGCGCCGTCGACGATCGCCGCGTCGACGACCTGGCCGGTGCCTTGTGGGGTGCGGGCGTGCTGGAGGGCGGCGAGGACACCGATCACCAGGTAGAGGGAGCCGCCCGCGTAGTCGCCGACCAGGTTGGCGGGGACGGTCGGGGGCTCGTCGGCCCTGCCGATCATGCCGAGGGTGCCGGTGAGGGCGAGGTAGGAGATGTCGTGCCCGGCACGCTGGGCGAGGGGGCCGTCCTGGCCCCAGCCGGTCATCCGGCCGTACACGAGCTTCGGATTGCGCGCGAGGCAGGCGTCGGGGCCGACACCGAGGCGTTCGGCGACGCCGGGGCGGTAACCCTCGATGAGGATGTCGGCGCGCTCGACCAGATCGAGAACCCGTTCAGGTCCTTGTAGGTCCTTCAGATTGACGAGTACGGAGCGCTTTCCGCGGTTGGTGAGGTCCTTCGCCGGGTCGACGGCGAGCGCCGTGCCGCCCGGCCGGTCCACGCGTACGACGTCCGCGCCGAGGTCGGCGAGGCACATCGCGGCGAACGGACCTGGGCCGATGCCCGCCAGTTCGACCACGCGCACGCCGGTGAGCGGTCCCCGGGCGATCCTGTCGTCGGTGCCTGCTGCTGTCCCTGCCATCAAGCCCCCAGCACTGTGACACAACTGATGTAACAGCAGTGATGCTAAGAACGTGTTCCACTCTGCACAAGCCCTTTGGCCAAGCGAGCGCTTAGCCTGCTGAGTACGTGCACCCGACACCTGGAGGAGCGGCATGCCGCGTCCGTACGACATCGTGCTTTTCGGAGCGAGCGGCTTCGTGGGCGAACTCACCGCCGCCTACCTGGCCGAGCATGCGCCGGCCGACTGCCGATGGGCCCTCGCGGGCCGCAGCCTGACGAAGCTGGAGCGGCTGCGGGAGCGGCTGGCGAAGTCCCATCCCCCCTGCGCGGAACTGCCGTTGGTGCAGGCCGACTCTGCCGACACGGACGCCCTGCGCGAACTGGCGCGCAGCACCCGGGTGTTGGCGACGACGGTCGGCCCCTACCTCCAGCACGGCGAGGGTCTGGTGGCCGCGTGTGCGGAGGCGGGCACCGACTACCTGGACCTGGCGGGCGAGCCGGAGTTCGTGGACCGGATGTACCTGGGGTACGACGCGGTGGCCCGCCGCAGCGGGGCGCGGCTGATCCACTCCTGCGGCTTCGACTCCGTACCGCACGACCTGGGCGCGTACTTCACCGTGCGGCAGCTGCCGGAGGGGGTGCCGCTGCGGGTGGACGGTTTCGTGCGCACCGGTGCGCGCTTCTCCGGGGGTACGTTCGCCTCCGCGCTGGGGGCGATGGGGCGCGGGCGGCAGATGATGCGGGCGGCGCGGGAGCGGCACGAGGCCGAGCCGCGCCCCGAGGGCGGGCGGCGGGCCCGGGCCTCGCTGGGGGCGCCGCACCGCAACGGTGAACTCGGCGCGTGGGCGCTGCCGTTGCCGACGATCGACGCGCAGGTGGTGGAGCGGTCGGCCGCCGCGCTGGAGCGGTACGGTCCGGACTTCCGCTACCGGCACTTCGCGGCGGTGAAGTGGCTGCCGGTCGCGGTGGGCGGGGCGGCGGCGGTGACCTCGGTGGTCGCGCTGGCGCAGGTGCCGGCGGCGCGGCGGTGGCTGGGCTCGCTGGTCGCACCGGGGACGGGGCCGGACGAGGAGCTGCGGGCGAAGAGCTGGTTCTCCGTGCGGTTCGTCGGCGAGGGCGGCGGGCGGCGCGTGTACACGGAGGTGTCGGGCGGGGACCCCGGGTACGGGGAGACCGCGAAGATCCTCGCGGAGGCGGCGCTCTCGCTGGCCTTCGACGAACTGCCGCAGACGGCGGGGCAGGTGACCCCGGCGGTGGCGATGGGCGACGCGCTGGTGGAGCGGTTGCAGGAGGCGGGGATCCGGTTCCGGGTGGCGGCGGTGCGGTAGACGGGTGTGCGTGGCGGTAGACGGGTGTGCGTGTGGGTGGTCCGGGCGCGGTCAGTGCCCGGATATCCAGCCGGAGATCGTGTAGATCATGCCGACCGTCCAGCCGACCATCGCCAGCACGCTGACGAACATCGTCACCGCCAGCTTGCGTCCGGCACGGTGGACGGTGACGGACTCGAAGTACTCGGCGGGGGCAGGGGCGGGGGCGGTCTGTGCGCTCGTGCTGATGCTCATGGTGGTCACCCTGTCCCGGGAATTCGTTTTCAACATCCGTACAAGTACTCAGTTACAGGCCTGTTGCCTGTGCCAGGGCGCGTCTGCACAGGGAGTCCGCGAGGCGGGTGGTCTCCGGCTGGCGGTACGAGGCGGCCAGGTGCAGCGTGTGCGCGCAGGCGTTGTCCAGCGATATCCGGTGGCCGACGGAGACGAAAACCGGCTTCACGCCGGGCTGCGTGCGCAGGGCGCGGCCGACCTCGGCGCCGTCGACCGTGTCCAGCAGCGGGGAGGAATCGCCGCGGGCGGGGCCCGGTTGCTCGTACGTGAAGGTGAACGGGTTCTTCGCGACGCCCAGGGTGGGCAGGCCGGTCAGCACGCCGAGGTGACTGGCGAGGCCGAAGCGGCGCGGGTGCGCCTGCCCGTACCCGTCGCAGACGACGAGACCGGGGTCGGCGGTGAGCCGCTCCAGCGCCGCCAGGACCGTCGGGATCTCGCGGAAGGCCAGCAGGCCGGGTACGTACGGGAACTCCACGCGGCCGGTGGCCGTGACCTCCTCGATCGTGGTCAGCGTCGCCGCGTCGAGGACCACGGCGGCGGCCACGACGACGTCGCGCTCGTCGTCGTACGCCACGTCGACGCCGGTGACATGGCCGGTGCCGGGCGTCGGTCCGCTCTCGTCGAGGACGACCCGGGAGCGGAGTTCGTCCTGGACGGAGCGGGCGGTGGCGGCGTCGAGCGGGGCGTGGCTCGGTACGCGGTTCGGTACGTCGTTCATCGTGCTCGCCACTGTAGGACGTGGGTCTGACAGTGGGCCTCGGTAGGGTGGTGATCATGTTCGTACTCGAATTGACCTACACCGCGCCCGTCGAGCAGGTGGATGCGCTGATGACCGATCACGTGGCGTGGTTGGACGCGCAGTACGAGGCGGGGGTCGTCCTCGCGTCGGGGCGCAAGCGGCCGAGGGACGGCGGGGTGCTGCTGGCGGTGGCGCCGTCACGGGCCGCCATCGAGGCCGTGACGGCGGCGGATCCCTTCGTGACGGGCGGCGTCTGCGCGTACCGGATCACGGAGTTCGTCGCGACGAAGACGGCGCCGGGCCTGGAGGCTTACCGCGAGGCGCCGGTCGCCTGAGGGGGGCCGTCGGGACGGCCCGCCCCGCGCCCCTGAAGGGGCGCGGGGAACTGCGCGAGCAGGGGTCAGAACTCCAGTCGGGCGACCCGGCCCTTCTCGCCGGATGCCCAGCAGCCGAAGTCCGCCGTGCACGACACCGTGTCGTACGAGCCCGTGTCGATCTTCCGCCACGAGCGCCCCGCGTTCAGCGTCACGTCCGTGCCCGTCGGCCCCACCGCCAGCGCGATCGAGCGCGAGTGGGGCAGCCAGGTGACCCCCGAGCGGTACTCCGCCGGCGGCACCGCGGACGCCTTCCACGTGCGGCCCCCGTCCCCGGTCAGCGCGGCCGCCTGCGGCGACGCCTGGCCCGCGCGGTAGTCGCCGCCGACCGCGATGCCGTGCGAACGGTCGCGGAAGGCCACGCCGAACACGCCCCGGGCCGGATCGCCCGCCGGGATGGACACGTCGGTGGCCTTCCAGGTCAGCCCCCGGTCGGCGGAGTGCAGGATCCGGCCGCGCGAGGCCCCGCCGGTGGTCAGCCACACGTCCCGCGAGCCGTTGCTCACCAGGCACTGACCCGAGGCCGCGAAGCCCGCCTCGCCCGGCAGGGCCTCCGGCATGCCCTTGTTCGGGAGGACCTTCCAGGACTTGCCGCCGTTGGAGGTCGAGAGGATCCGGAACTTGCCGTCGACGGGGTCGCTCATCGCCAGCCCGTTGCGGCTGTCGAAGAAGGTGAGGCAGTCGTAGAAGGCCTTGGGGTCGGGGTTGCGGAAGGTCTCGGTCCAGGTGCGGCCGCCGTCTTCGGTGCGGTACGTCCGCGACGCCTCTCCCTCGCCGATCGCCAGCACCACCGCGCGCCGCCCGTCGAAGGCCTCGACGTCACGGAGCTCCAGCTCGCCCGCTCCCGGCGGGGAGACGTTGCGCCAGGTGCGGCCCCCGTCGGCGGTGCGCAGCACGGTGCCCTTGGAGCCCGCCACCCACGCCGTGTGCCGGTCCACCGCGGCCAGGCCCCGGAACCGTACGTCCGTGACTCCGGTGTTCCCCAGCCGCCACCCGGCGGGCGCGTGCGCGCGGTCTGCCGGTGTCGGTGCCGGTGCCGACGGTGCGGCCTGTGCCGGTACGGAGCCCAGTGCGGCGGCCACCGCCGCGGCACTCAGTCCCACGGCCATCATTCGTCTCGTCTTCCCCATACCCCTCATGGCGCTGGAAGCTAGCCCACCGGACTGCTGCCGTCCAGAGTGCGGGCCGGGGCACCCGTTCCTATGGTGGGCTCAGAGCCGAGGAGGCGATGAGATGGCAGTCGACGTCGTCGACGCACGGGAGTCCGGTCGGTACGAGGCGCGGGTGGACGGGGCCGAGAAGGTCGCGGGCATCGCCCAGTACATCCGTACGCCGGAACTGATCGCGTTCGTGCACACCGAGGTCGAGCCCGCCAACGAGGGACAGGGCGTGGGCGCCGCCCTCGTCCGGGAGTCCCTGGACGCGGCCCGCGCCGAGGGGCTGCGGGTGCTGGCGGTCTGCCCCTTCTACGCGGGCTGGATCCAGCGCCATCCGGAGTACGCGGACCTGCTGTACCAGAGCCGCAGCTCGGTCACGGACTGAGGAGGGCCGGCCCATGGGCGAGCAGGCGCCGAAGGAGAAGGAACACCGGAGCGAGAAGGAGTACCGGGGCGAGAAGGTGGACGTCACCTTCCGGCCCGGCCGCTGTCTGCACGCCGCCGAATGCGTGCGCGGGCTGCCGGAGGTCTTCGACCTGCAGAAACGCCCGTGGATCACCCCCGACGCGGCTCCCCCGGAGCTGGTCTCCGAGGTGGTCCGGCGATGCCCGAGCGGCGCGCTCCAGTACCGGTTGCACGACGGACCGGCGGAGACGGGCGAGCACCCCACGGTGATCACCCGGAATGCGGTGGGGCAGTTGTTCGTCAGAGGAGATCTGAGGGTCGACGGTTCACAGGGTCCCCACGACGAGACACGGGCGATGCTGTGTGGCTGCGGTGCCAGCGGGAACCAGCCGTACTGCGACCACGCAGGTGTCTGCGGCACGACGTGATCTTGCGGCACCGGACGTGGGTGACGCAGGTCACGCACGGTTCGTGTGCACGGATTCGCGCGTTCCGACGTCTTTTCGGACGGCAGGACGCATCCACCGAGCATGAGAGGTGCTGGCCTTGTCCACCGTCATCGAGCAGGCCGTACAGGCCCGTCTGATTTCTTCCGCGCCGCAGCTGGAGAACGTCCCCGCGACGCTCAGCTACGACCGCACGGACCCCTTTGCCGTGCACATGACCTTCCCGCCCCCGGCAACGCTGGAAGGCGTAGAGGTCGTGTGGACATTCGCGCGGGAGCTGCTGACCTCCGGTCTCGACGAAGCGGCCGGCGTCGGCGACGTACAGCTGCGGCCGTACGGGTACGGGCGGACCGTGCTGGAGCTGCACGCGACGGAGGGCGTGGCCATGGTGCACATCCGCACGGCCGAGCTGCGGCGCTTCCTGAAGCAGACGCTGGAGCTGGTTCCGGCGGGCACGGAGCACCGTTATCTGGACGTCGACCAGGATCTGGCGCAGCTCCTCAGCAGCTGAGGGGTGGCGGGGTTCGAGCACGTGTGCCGTTAATCATTTGCGTCCGCCGAGGGGTGGGCGTACGGTTCGTTTCGCCCTGTTGTCGTCGAATGGAGAAGGACGTTGCTCGTCTGAGGTCTGGGACACCGTGCCGCGAGGCAGCCACCCGTGTGTGGGCTGCAATGATCCGCGTGCCGCGTGCGACCTCGGCGTTCGAGCCGTCTTCTTTCCCTCGGGGCTTCTCTCCGTAACCCATCTCTTGTTACGTCGTCGCCCTGACGCGAGGTCTTCACGCACTGCCGGTGTCTCCACCAGTTGCTCCGCACCACTCACCGCAACCTGGAGGCCCTTTTGTCTACCTATTCACATGCACAGCCGCAGAGCGCGTCGCTGACCTGCACCGCCCTTTCCTTCTCCTGGCCCGACGGCACCTCCGTCTTCGACGACTTCCAGATCGCGATCGGCCCCGGCCGCACCGGTCTCATCGGCGTCAACGGATCGGGCAAGTCCACCCTGCTGAAGCTGCTCGCCGGGGAGCTGACGCCGTCCGGCGGCAAGGTCAAGGCCGCCGGCAGCATCGGCTACCTGCCGCAGAACCTGGTGCTCGACACCGGACTCCGGGTCGACGAGGCCCTGGAGATCGCCGACAAGCGGGCCGCGCTGCACGCCATCGAGGCGGGCGACGCGAGCGAGGCGAACTTCGACGCGGTCGGCGACGACTGGGACGTCGAGGAGCGCGCCCTCGCCACCCTCGACGGGCTCGGCCTCGGCCACATCGGCCTGGACCGCACCATCGGCGAGGTGTCCGGGGGCGAGTCCGTCCTGCTGCGGCTGGCGGCCCTGTTGCTGCGCCGCCCGGACGTCCTGCTGCTCGACGAGCCGACGAACAACCTCGACCTGTACGCCAGGCAGCGGCTGTACGACGCCGTGTCCGCCTGGTCGGGCGTCCTCGTCGTGGTCAGCCACGACCGGGAGCTGCTGGAGCGCGTCGACCAGATCGCCGATCTGCGCGACGGCGAGGTCCGTTGGTACGGGGGCACCTTCTCCGAGTACGAGGAGGCGCTCGCCGTCGAGCAGGAGGCGGCGGAGCGCATGGTGCGCGTCGCCGAGGCGGACGTGCAGAAGCAGAAGCGGGAACTGGCCGACGCCCAGGTCAAATTGGCCCGTCGCAAGCGGTACGGCCAGAAGATGTACGACCAGAAGCGCGAGCCGAAGATCGTGATGGGCCTGCGCAAGCGGTCGGCCCAGGAGTCGGCCGGCAAGCACAAGATCATGCACACCGAGAAGCTGAAGGAAGCCCGGGAACGCCTGGGAGAGGCCGAGGAGTTGGTGCGCGAGGACGCCGAGATCCGCATCGAGCTGCCGTACACGACGGTCCATCCGGGGCGCGGGGTCCTGCTCGTACGGGATCTTGAGATGCCGTACGGGGCGGGTCCGCCCGGTGAGTTCGAGCTGCGCGGCCCCGAGCGGGTGGCGCTGACCGGGCGCAACGGGGCGGGCAAGACGACCCTGCTGCGTACGATCGCGGGGCAGTTGGAGCCGGTGGCGGGCGAGGTCGGGGCGTTGGTCACGACGCGTTTCCTGCCGCAGCGGCTCGATGTGCTGGACGACTCGCTGAGCGTCGCGCAGAACGTGGCGCTGATGGCGCCGGGTGCGACGAACAACCTGATCAGGGCGCGGCTGGCACGCTTCCTGTTCAAGGGTGCGAAGGCGGACCAGGCGGTCGGCACGCTGTCCGGCGGCGAGCGCTTCCGGGCGACGCTGGCAGCGCTGCTGCTTGCGGATCCGGCGCCGCAGCTGCTCATGCTCGACGAGCCGACGAACAACCTCGACATGGCGAGCGTGCGGCAGTTGACGGAGGCGCTGCGGGCGTACGAGGGCGCGCTGATCGTGTCGAGCCACGACGAGCCGTTCCTGGAGTCGATCGGCATCACCCGCCGGCTGCATCTGGGGGCGGAGCCCACGGAGTCCACGGAGTCCACGGAGGAGAGCGAGGAGGGGATCGCTGTGGAGGAATGAGGCCGTGACAGACCCGTCGTGTGCACAGGTCCCCACCGCGTTGTCAGTGACGGCGCGTACGGTCGGGACATGGTCGATCAGAACGCTGCCGTTCCCGACTCGGCCGCCCTGCACGATTTCGCCACGTGGGAGCCGTTGCTGCGGATCCTGCGCATCGACGGGGCCGTGGAGTGGGACGCCCCCTACCGTCGCGTACGGGGAAGCATCGGCCTCCGGACCTGGGACCTGGCCGCGTGGCGGCACCTGCCGTCGCCCGGCCGGGCCGCCACGGAGGCCATGGAGCGAATACGGCGCGCGCCGGCCGCTGCCGGCCTGGAAGAGGTCATGTTCGACGCGACGGCGGAACGGGCCGGGCGCACGACCATGCGGCTGCACGGGTCCAGCCCTGCCGTGGAATCCGGCGGTTCTCCGTACCCCGGGGGCGCTCCTTCTGGTCGAGGGCGCGGTTCCGGAGCCGTGGCGTCGCCTGCCCGGTCCTGCTCCGGCGGCGGTACCGGCTCCCTCCACCGATCCGGTTCTGCTGGAGGAGACACTCCGCGAGCACCTTCCCGACGCGCTCGGGACGGCGGAGGAGGAGACCACTGCCGCGGAGCAACGGCTCGGGGTCACGGACCGGCGGACTGGCGGGTCCTCCTCGACGCGGGAGCCGTTCCCCGCAGCCTGCTGGCCGCCAAGGTCAGGGGACGCGAGACCGACGCCCCCCTGACCGTCACAGCCCTCGCCAACGAGATCCCGACCCTGTGGAACCGGCCGCTCATCGTGCGGACCGTCCTGGACGGCGACCTCGGCCCCCGCTCCGCCACGGACGGCGCCCAAAACCCGACAGAAGGTGTCCGGTATAGCTCCTAGCGTCGATGGCATGGCATCGAACATCACGGTCACGGGCGCCCGGGAGAACAACCTCCGGGACGTCTCCCTCTCGCTCCCCAAAGGAAAGATCGTCGTCTTCACCGGCGTCTCCGGCTCCGGCAAGTCCTCCGTCGTCTTCGACACCATCGCCGTCGAGTCGCGGCGCCAGCTCAACGAGACGTTCACCTGGTACGTCCGCAACCGGCTGCCGAAGTACGAGCGGCCGCTCGTGGACGCGATCGACGACCTGTCGGTGGCGATCGTCGTCGACCAGAAGCCGATCGGCGGCAACGTCCGCTCGACGGTCGGCACGATGACGGACATCTACTCGATCGTCCGGGTCCTGTTCTCCCGGTACGGAGTCCCCAGCGCCGGGCCCGCGACCGCTTACTCGTTCAACGATCCCGCCGGCATGTGCCCGACCTGCGACGGGGTCGGCAAGACCGTGCGCCTCGACCTGGACCGGGCGATCGACTGGTCGAAGTCGTTGAACGGGGGCGCGCTGCGGGTGCCGGGCTCCTCGGTCGGCAGCTGGCAGTGGAAGCTGTACGCGCACAACGACCTCTTCGACCCCGACAAGCCGCTGGCCGACTACACCCCCGAGGAGCGGGAGCGCCTGTTGTACGGGGCGCGCGGCGCCGACGGCACCAAGGTGACGCTGCGGATGAAGTCCGGCACCGCCGAGGTGGACTCCGAGGGCCTGGTCAACCGCTTCGAGCGGCTCTTCCTCAAGCGGGACACCGGTTCGCTGTCCGCCAAGTCCCGTGAGGCGGCGGACGCGTTGACGGTCGAGGGCGTGTGCGAGGCGTGCGAGGGGGCGCGGCTGAACGAGGCCGCGCGGAAGTCCCGTATCGACGGGCTGTCCGTACGGAACTACGTGTCGATGGAGGTCGCGGACCTGGTGGAGGTGCTGGCCAGGATCGACGATCCGGTGGCCGCGCCGATCGCCGCGGCGGCCCGGGAGCGGCTGGAGCGGCTGGTGGGGATCGGGCTCGGTTATCTGAGCCTGGACCGGGAGACGACCTCGCTGTCCGGCGGCGAGGGGCAGCGGCTGAAGATGGTGCGTCATCTGGGGAGTGCGCTGACCGGGCTGACGTACATCTTCGACGAGCCGAGCGTGGGGCTGCACCCGCGTGACGTGGGGCGGCTGAACGATCTGCTGGTGCGGTTGCGGGACAAGGGCAACACGGTGCTGGTGGTGGAGCACGACCCGGACGTGATGGCGGTCGCGGACCACGTCGTGGACCTCGGCCCGGGTGCGGGCGTCGACGGCGGGCACGTGGTTTTCGAAGGCACGGTGGCGGAGCTGCGGGAGGCGGACACGCTGACCGGCAGGTGCCTGCGGCGGCGCACCCCGCTGAAGGAAGCGTTCCGCTCCCCCACCGGGTGGCTGCCGGTCACCGGGGCCGACCTGCACAACCTCAAGGGCGTCGACACCGCCTTCCCGACCGGGGTGCTGACCGTGGTGACGGGGGTGGCGGGTTCGGGGAAGTCGACTCTGGTGTCGGAGGTGTTCACGGCCGCGCATCCGGAGGCGATCGTCATCGACCAGGGGTCGATCGGGGTGTCGTCCCGGTCCACTCCGGCGACGTACGTCGGCATCATGGACACGGTGCGCAAGCTCTTCGCCCAGGAGAACGGGGTGAGCGCGGCACTCTTCTCCTTCAACTCGACCGGGGCGTGCGGCACTTGCGCGGGCCGGGGCGTCCTCTTCACCGACCTCGCCTTCATGGACCCGGTGACGACGGTCTGCCCGCAGTGCGAGGGGCGACGGTTCGACGACGAGGTGCTGGAGCACCGGCTCGACGGCCTGAGCATCGTGGACGTGCTGGAGCTGCCGGTGGACCGGGCGCGGGAGTTCTTCCAAGAGGTCTCGGTCGTAAGGAAGTTGGAGACATTGCACGAGGTCGGGCTCGGGTATCTCACGCTGGGGCAGCCGCTCAGCTCCCTGTCGGGCGGTGAGCGGCAGCGCATCAAGCTGGCGACGCAGCTGCACCGCACGGGCAGTGTGTACGTGCTGGACGAGCCGACGACCGGGCTGCACCTGGCGGACGTGGACACCCTGGTCGCCCTGCTGGACCGGCTGGTCGACGCGGGGAACTCGGTGATCTGCGTCGAGCACAACCTGGATGTGGTCAAGCGCGCGGACTGGGTGATCGACCTGGGTCCGGACGGCGGCAAGCACGGCGGTGAGATCGTGTTCGAGGGGACGCCGGATGACCTGATGGACCATCACAAGTCTTTCACCGCGACCTACTTGCGTCGCGACCTGGGCCGCTGAGCGCGGCCCGGGCCCCTAGAGCGACCGGAGCCGCGCCTGCGTGCCCTCCAGTTCCGTCTGGAGGGCACGCCCGGCCGCATCCGAACTCGCCGTGCCGGCGGGCGCGCAGCGCGTGGAGGGCTGCCTGTTCGGCAACGGCGAGCGCACCGGCAACGTCGACCTGGTCACCCTCGCCCTCAACCTGCACACCCAGGGCGTGGACCCGATGGTCGACTTCTCCGACATCGACGCGGTCCGCGAGGTCGTGGAGCGCTGCAACCGGCTGCCGGTGCCGGTCCGCCACCCGTACGCGGGCGACCTGGTGGACACCGCGTCCTCCGGCACCCACCAGGACGCCATCAGCAAGGGCTTCGCCGAGCACGCGCGGCGGGCCGCCGAGACGGGCGTCCCCGAGCGTGAACTCCCGTGGTCCGTCCCGTACTTGCCGATCGACCCCGCCGACATCGGGCGCAGCTACGAGGCGGTGATCCGGGTCAACAGCCAGTCCGGCAAGGGTGGGATCGCGTATCTGCTGGAGAAGGGGTACGGGATCGACCTGCCGCGCGGGATGCGCCCGGAGTTCTCGAAGGCCGTGCAGCGGGCGACGGACGACAGCGGCCGGGAGGCGAGCGCGGAGGAGCTGTGGGAGCTGTTCCGTACGACGTATCTGGCCGCCGGGACGGACGGGGCGGTGCGCGTGCCCTGGTGGGAGACGCGGGAGACCGCCCCGGGTGCGCACGAGTCGGTGTGCGACATCGTGGTGGCCGGCGGGTCCCCGGCGCGCTTCAAGGGGACCGGGAACGGTCCGGTCGCCGCGTTCACGACGGCGCTGGCGGAGGCGGGCATCGAGGTGGAGGTGCTCAGCTACTTCGAGCACTCCACGACGGCCGGGCAAGGCAGCCCGGCGGTCGCGTACGTGGAGTGCCGGATCGGCGGCAGGGTCCTGTGGGGCGCGGGCCAGGACACTTCGGTGCTGACGGCGTCCGTCCGCGCGGTGCTCTCGGCGGTCAATCGGGCGCGGGTGGAAGCCTGATGACGGAGCATCACATCGCCTGCGTACTCCGTGTCGACCACGTCGACTTCGTGCGCGACGGCAACACGCTGCTGTCCGACGTCTCGCTGACCGTCCGGCCGGGCGAGCACTGGGCGCTGCTCGGTGCGAACGGGGCCGGCAAGACCACCCTGCTGCGGCTGCTCGGCGCGCTCGCGCACCCGACCCGGGGGTGTGTGCAGGTGCTGGGACATGAGCTGGGCCGGATCGATCTGCGCGAGTTGCGGTCGTACGTCGGACATGTCGACCCGCGCCACCCGCTGCGGTCGCCGCTGCGGGTGCGGGACGTCGTCCTGACGGGTCTCACCAACTCCGTTGCATCCGTGCCTCGTTGGCGTCTCACCGACGAACAGGAGCAGTACGCGGACCACTTGATCGCGCTGCTCGGGCTGAAGGACCGGGGCGAGGCGCGCTGGCCGACTCTGTCGCAGGGCGAGCGGGGGCGGGCCCTGGTCGCGCGCGCCCTGATGCCCAGCCCGCGCCTGCTGCTGCTCGACGAACCGGCGACCGGTCTCGACCTGGTGGGCCGCGAGCAACTCGTGGACCGGCTGGATGCGTTGGGCGAGAGCCACCCGGAGCTGGCGTCGGTTCTGGTGACCCATCACCTGGAGGAACTGCCTGCGGGGACGACGCACGCGATGCTGCTGCGGGACGGGCTCTGCCTGGCCTCCGGTCCGGTGGGGCGAGTGCTGACCGACGAACTCGTCAGCGCGTGCTTCGCGTATACGGTGCGGCTGCGGCGGGACGAGGGCCGCTGGAGCGTGCGGACGCGGCGCGGGGCGACCGTCGGCTGACTTTCGGCTCACCCCTGGTCACGGGCCCGTCGTTCGATACGTTCGAGCGGCGGGCCCGGTCTTTCGTCCCCGGGTCCGGTGAGCTTTCGACACATATCGGAGTTGCCGCATGCCCAGCAAGAAGGCCCTCGTCCGCCGTCCCGGTCCGCGTCTCGCCGAGGGGCTGGTGACGCACGTCGAACGGCAGCCGGTCGACGTGGAGTTGGCGCTCGCCCAGTGGGAGGCGTACGTCGCGGCACTGCGCGCGCACGGGTGGGAGACCGTGGAGGTGCCGACGGTCGACGACTGCCCGGACGGGGTGTTCGTCGAGGACGCGGTGGTGATGTTCCGCAACGTCGCGCTGATCGGGCGGTCGGGGGCGGAGTCCCGGCGGCCGGAGACGGCCGCCGTGGAGGACGTGCTGGCGGAGCGGCTCGGGTGCTCGGTGAACCGGGTGCGCGAGCCGGGGACGCTGGACGGCGGGGACGTCCTCAAGGTCGGCGACACGGTGTACGTGGGGCGCGGAGGGCGGACCAACGCGGAGGGGGTCCGGCAGCTGCGGGCCGCGTTCGAACCGCTCGGGGCACAGGTGGTGGCGGTGCCCGTGAGCCGGGTGCTGCACCTGAAGTCGGCGGTGACCGCGCTGCCGGACGGGACGGTGGTGGGGTACGAGCCGCTGGTGGACAGCGTGACGGCCTTCCCCCGGTTCCTGGCCGTACCGGAGGAGGCCGGAGCGCATGTGGTCGTGCTCGACGGGAACTCGGTGCTGATGGCGGCGAGTGCTCCCAAGTCGGCCGAACTGTTCACGGATCTCGGCTTCACACCCGTACCGGTGGACATCAGCGAGTTCGAAAAGCTGGAGGGATGCGTGACATGCCTCTCGGTACGCCTCCGTGACCTGCACACATAGCGGCGTGTAGCGGGATGGAACGGACGGGGACTTGGCTCAGTGCTCACGCCGCGCTTAACCTACGGTCTCGTAACCTACGAAGCCGTAGGTAACCGCTCTCGTCCCCATCCCCCTGGAGTACCCGTGACGATCACCTCTCCCCACCTCGGCAGCTCGGAGGCGTGGACCGACGCCAAGCTGCTGTTCGCGCTGGAAGAGGTGGTGGAAAAGGAACTCAACCGCCACCTGAAGGTCACCAAGGACTGGATGCCCCACGAGTACGTTCCGTGGAGCGACGGCCGGAACTTCCCCGAATTCTTCGAGGACGGGGAGAAGTGGGAGCCCGAGCAGTCCAAGGTCACCGAGATCGGCAAGATCGCGCTGGTCGTGAATCTGCTGACCGAGGACAACCTCCCCAGCTACCACCACGAGATCGCGTCCCTCTTCGGCCGGAACGGCGCCTGGGGCACCTGGGTGCACCGCTGGACCGCCGAGGAGGGCCGGCACGGCATCGTCATGCGCGACTACCTGCTCGCCTCGCGGGCGGTGGACCCGGACAAGCTGGAGCAGTTCCGGATGGCACACATGAGCGAGGGCTTCGAGTCGGACAACCGGCACTCGATGCTGCACTCGGTCGCGTACGTGGCCTTCCAGGAGCTGGCGACCCGGATCTCGCACCGGAACACCGGGCACCAGTCCGGGGACCCGGTCTGCGACCGGATGCTGGCGCGGATCGCGACGGACGAGAACCTGCACATGGTCTTCTACCGGAACCTGCTGGGTGCCGCCTTCCAGCTCGCACCGGACCTGACCATGCAGGCCGTGCGGGACGTGGTCGTCAACTTCCGGATGCCCGGACACGGCATGCCGGGCTTCGAGCGGGCCGCCGCGCAGATGGCCATCGGCGGGGTCTACAACATCCGCATCCACCACGACGACGTGATCCAGCCGGTGCTGCGCTTCCTGAAGGTGCTGGACATCGACGGGCTCGGGGCGGAGGGCCTGAAGGCCCAGGAGGAGCTCGGGCTGTACATGGGCGGGCTGGACTCCGAGGCGAAGAAGTTCGACGAGAAGCTCGCGGCGAGGCTGGCCCGCAGGGCCGCCCGGGGCCTGTAGCGGCAAGCCGAGCCTCCAGCGGCCGGCCGGGCCCGGCACCCTCCCGTGCCGGGCCCGGCTTGCCCCTACTCCGATGCCGTCTCGCGGGACAGTGCCGCGTCCCGGACGTCCGGGACCGGGTGGACCCGGAGCTGGGCCAGTCGGAGCCGGCAGGACGGGGGCCAGTCGAGACGTTCGCCGCAGGCCGCGACCAGGGCCTCCGCGAAGTGGCCCGCCGCCGCGTCGCCGGTCGCCATGAGGGCGTCCGCCTCCGGGAGGAGCAGGAGGGGGTCGCCCTCCGGGGTTCCGTAGGCGGTGATGCGGGTGTGGAGGTGGTCCGCCGTGCGGGCCGCCAGCACCGGACGGCCCTCGAGCAGGCGGGCCAGATCGGGCAGGGTCTCCGTCAGGGTCTCGTCCAGTTCCAGGCCCCGGACCAGGAGGTCCGCAGCCTGTGGCAGGTGGGCTTCGTACGCGGCCAGCAGCGCGCCCGCCTCCCGGAGGATCGGCCGTGCCGTCTCCGGGCGGGGGCCGTTCCACAGCGATTGCGTCAGTCGGCACAGGCCGTCGACCAGGGTTTCCAGGCGGCGGCGGGCCGGGAGGTCGCGGTCCGGGTCGGCGGAGGTGTCCGCGTCGTCGGCCAGGTGACGCAGGGCGCGCAGCACCGTTCCCGAGGTCGCCGGGTCCGTCGCCCCGGCCAGCAGGCCGTCCCCGGCCGCGCGCCAGGTCGTGCGGTTGGCCGGGTCCGTGAAGAGGTCGAGCAGCAGGTCCCCGGCCTCCGGCCACCAGCGCGCCCAGGCCTGCAAGGAGCCGAGTGCCGTGGCGAGGAGTTCCCGGTCGTCGGTGCGGGCGAGGCAGACGTCCCGGACCAGGTGTGCGTAGCGGGCGCGCTGCTGTTCGGGCAGGTGGTGCGGCGGGACACGGAGGAGGGCCACCGCCGAGGTCCGGTCGGCCGTGGGCCGGGCCGCGTCCTCCAGCATCCGCCAGATCCGGTCGTCGCTCCCGGTCCCGGCTCCCGTCCCCGTCCCCGTCCCGGTCCCGGCCAGCGGTGCGCCGTGCGTCAGGCAGGCGGCGCGTACGTCCCCGTGCTGGTCCGGCAGTGCGTAGGCGTCGGTCACCAGCCCGGCTGCGGCGGGGCGCGGCAGCCGCAGGGCCGCCAGCCGGACCGCTTCCTTCCGGCTGGTGACCTTCACTGCCGCACCGGGTGCGAGCAGGTCTGCCAGCAGGGCGGTGAGCCGGGAGGGGCGGGCGTGCCGGGACGCGCCCGTGGCCGCGTACACGGCGATCCGGGCGCGGTCGGTGCCCGCGAGGGCGAGGAGTTCCGGCAGGGTGTCGGCCGGGTGGTCGGTGCGGGCCAGGGCGGTCAGCGCGGCTTCCGCCACGGCCGGTTCCGGGTCGTCGGTCCAGCGGCGTACCGCGTCCGCGCCGAGGCCGGGCAGTTCGGCCAGCCGTCGGAGCGCGGCCGACCGGTCGTCCTGCCAGAGCTCGTCGTCGGCGGCGGTGACCGTCAACTGGCGTGCCGCGGCCCGGTGCTGGCGCGGGGTCCAGCCCCGTGCGTGCCGTCCGACGGGGAGCTGCCAGGGCGTCTCCTCGACGAAGCGTCCGGCGGGCGGCGTCTCGCCGAGCACGGCGTCCAGCAGGTCGGTGCGGGCGGTGGTCAGCACCGACAGGACCGAAGGCAGCACGGCGGTCTCCGGGTCCTCGGCCAGGAGCCGGGCCACCTTCTCGCCCCGGCCGACGGGCGGTGCCAGCCAGAGCTCGATCGCGGACTTCGCGGTGTCCTTGTCGGTGGAACGGGCGGCCCGCCACAGGAGTTCCCCGAGTTCCGGGTGCTGGTACGTCCCGGGCTGCAACTGGCCGGCCAGGGCCAGGGTGAGGCGGTAATCGCCCTTGGCGGCGGCCGTCTCCAGTACGGGCAGCAGCGCGCCGACGACACGGTCCCGGGTCCCTGACCCCAGGGGCCAGGCCCAGCACCGGTACTGCGCACCGCCGAGGTGCACCTCCCCGGAGCTGCGGGCGGTCCGCACCAGCGTCCGCACCGCCCAGTCCTCCAGGGCGTCCCGCGTCCCCTCGTCCTCCCGCTCCCCCGCCTCCAGCACCCGTACCGCCAGCCGGGACAGGCGCTCACGGATGTCGTGGTCCGTGTCCCTGGCGTCCAGGGCGTCCCGGACGAGGACGTCCAGGTGCGGTGCCGCGTCGTCCGTGAGCAGGCGGACCGGGGTCCGGGAGAGTGCCGCGACGGCCGCCGAGCGGACCGGGTGCTGTTCGTTGCGCAGGCGGGCCGTCTCGGCGAGTGCGGCCAGGACCGCCGCGGAGTCGCCGGAGTGGACGGCGTTGCGGATCAGCAGCCGCCAGGCCGCCTGCCGCTCCTCCGCCGACGACCTGCGGGTGGCCTCGACCAGGCCCTCCCGGACCTCGGCCGGCGGGAGGTAGACGTCCGCCTGCGCGACGGCCTGCCAGGACGCGCCCCGCTCGCGGGCGTGTCGCGCCGCCCGCCGGGCGCGGCTGCGGGCGGCCTCCCGGGGCAGCACGTCCAGCAGCTCGGTGTCCAGGCGGGACGGGTCGGCGGACGGCGCATCGGACGGGTCACCGGAGGGGTCACCGGACGGGTCACCGGAGGAATCGGCAGCCGGGTCGCCGGACCGGTCCGCGTGCATCGCCCGGTGCACCTCCTCCCGGCGCCCGGGCGGAAGCGCCTTGAGCAGGGTGAGGGCGGCGTGGTGGTCCCCCACGGCCCGCCCGTACGCGAGCAGGAGGTCCTCCGGGAGCGCCGCGACCAGCCGGCGCAGGACCGGCAGGCGCACGTACCCGCCGATCGCGACGGAGCGGCCGAGCGGGGTCAGCAGGAACCGCAGCAGGTGTTCCGGTTCGGTGGCGGCGAACAGGCCGAGGCGGTCGCGCAGGCGTTGCGGAAGCCGCAGCGGCGGGTGTGTGGTGAGCAGGTCGAGGACGCGGGCCGGGTCGGCGGGCGCGGCGAGGGCGACCGGGTGGCCGTACCGCTTCCACCACTGCTCGCGTTCCCCGGCCGGCTGTGCGGCGAGGTCGCGCGCGGCCACGTCCAGCAGGAGTGCCGGGTGCTTGCGGGCGAGGGCGCTGAAGCCCCGTACGGCCGGGAAGAGGTCGGGGAGCAGGCGTACGACGGTGTCCGCACCGCAGCCGGGGAGCAGGCGGGCCGCCTCCGCCCGGCCCCAGTCGGCGCGGACGGTGTAGATCAGCCGGTCGGCGAGCGCGGGGCGGTGGCCGGCGGCCAGTGCCCGCAGCAGGTCGCGGCGGACCGTCGCGGGGGCGTCGCCGAGGGCGTCCGCGTAGGCGGAGTCCGGTACTCCGAGGCTGTCGGCGGTGCGCAGGGCGTGCCCGCGCACGTAACGATCCGGGTCTCCGAGGTGCGCGGCGATCCACTCCACGTCCTGTCCGGCCGAGGCCGCGAGGACCGCCAGTCCCCGCTCGTACGGACCGCGTGTCTCCAGTTCCTCGAGCACCGGGCGAAGCTCGCCGGAAACCGTCAAGTCCCTTGCGTAAGAGGCGATTTGGCGCAGGCGGCGGGGGTGCGGGAGCGGGTCCAGGGAGGCGAGGAGCCGGTCGGTCCGGCGTCGTGCGGTGGAGGACATGGGGCAATTGTGCCTGCCGGGGCCGGTGCGGCCCAGTGAATTGACGGGCGCGAAGGGGGGCTCTCCTCGCAGGGGCACCGCCCGCGCCACGTAATCTGTTCGGGTGAAACCTCTCACCCGTCTTGTTCTCATCGGCGCCCCGGCCGCCATCGTTGCCACCGCGGCCTTCGGCGGCCACCCCAAGGGGGACGACCCTATCTACGTCGACCCCTGGTCGACCGAGACGACCGCCGACGACCCGAAGCCCGACGAGGCGAAGAAGCCGAAGACCGACCAGGAGGTGATAGCCAAGCTGCCTCCGGGTCTCGCCGACCCCGTCGTCAAGGACCGGGCCGCGCAGATCATCTCCACCGCGGAGAACTCGACGACGCACTGGCAGAGCCAGTACGCGAACATCCGCGACGTCAAGGACGGCAACGGCTACACGGCCGGTGTGATCGGCTTCACCTCGGGCACGCACGACATGCTCCAGCTGATCCAGGACTACACCAAGACGCACCCGAACAACCCGCTCGCCTCCTACATCCCCGCGCTCATCGAGGTCGACGGCACCGCCTCGCACGAGGGCCTGGACCCCGGCTTCACCAAGGCGTGGAAGCAGGCGGCGAAGGAGACGGACTTCATCAAGGCGCAGGACGCGGCCCGCGACAAGTACTACTTCAAGCCCGCGGTCGACCTCGCGAAGATGGACGGCCTGGGCACGCTCGGCCAGTTCATCTACTACGACGCGATGGTCCTGCACGGCCCCGGCGTCGACAAACGCGGCTTCTACGGCATCCGCGACTCGGCGCGGGCGAAGGTCAAGACGCCGTCCGAGCTGGGCGGCAAGGACGACAAGGCCTCCAAGCTGAAGGCGGAGAAGGCGTACCTCAACGCCTTCCTCGACGAGACGCGCGAGGTGCTGCGGACGAAGAAGACGCTGAACGACACGTCCCGCATCGACACCGCCCAGCGGGTGTTCCTGAAGGACGGGAACATGGACCTCAAGCTGCCGCTGAAGTGGAAGATGTACGAAGAGGACTTCAGCATCAACAAGTGACCCAATGACGGGGGCGGTCATGTTCGGGCACGTCGACGGCGGCTTCGAGATGGAGTTCCTGGTGTCCCTGGCCGAGGCCGGGCGCCGGGAACGGATCGTGGAGCGGGTCCGGGAGCAGCTGACCGGCAACCCGCGCACGCACACGCTGTACTACAGCTGGCGGTCACTGAACGCCTCCGCCTGGATGTGGATGCTCCAGGAGGACGACCCCGAGATCAACGCGATTGTGTACGCGAAGGGCCCTCGGGGTGTCCTGCGGGACGAAATCAGGCGCGGGCTGCCCTTCGGGAAGGCGTGCGGGCCGCTGCACGTCGTGGACAAGGTGCGGGACGACCCGGAGGTCCGGCCGGAGGAGGTCCGCTTCGCGGATCCGGCCGCCCTGGAGGCCGCGCTGCGGGCGGTGACCACCATGAAGGCGGCGAACAAGGTCGCCCTGCGGGTCGGCCGCGAGGACTGGGGCACGGTGGTCCGCGCCGACCGGAATCAGCCTCTGCCCGGGTACGCCCGGTGGGCGCTGGCGATGCGTCCGAACTGCCCCGACTGGGCACGGGCCGGTTTCGACACCGTCCCGGGGTTCACCAAGCGGATGCGCCGGGCCGGAATCTTCGACAGCCCACTCGACCTGCTGCTCCACGGGCGGTGGGGCAGGGCCGCGCTGATGGTCCTGCACGACGGCGCCGTGGAGTTCCCCTCCCGCCCGGAGGCCAGGGACCCGCTGCGGCAGATGGTCCGCGAGCAGCTCGGCGGGAACCTGAACTCCTGGGCGTGGACGGCGTATCTGCTGCCGATGTGGAAGGGGACGGTCCCGGAGCTCCTGGAGAGGGCGCGGCGCGAGTCGACCGGGCGGTGAACTCCCTTTACGGGGTTACCCGTTGGCTTGCCGGCTCACCAGTCCGCCACCATGTAGTCCTTGAGGAAGACCCCCGACACCGGCTCCCCCGCCTCGCCGCGCACGATCGGGTCGTACACACGGGCCGCCCCGTCGACGATGTCCAGCGGGGTGCGGAAGCCCCGGGCCGCGCTGCGCGCCTTGACCGGTGCCGGGTTCTCGTCGGTGATCCACCCCGTGTCGACGCTGCACATGTGCACGCCCTGCGCGGCCAGTTCCTCCGCGCTGGTGCGGGTGAGCATGTTGAGGGCGGCCTTGGCCATGTTGGTGTGCGGGTGGCCGCCGGTCTTCTTGCGTACGGCGAACCGCCCTTCCACGGCAGTCACGTTGACGACGTACCGGCGCGGCTGCGGCGACGCCAGCAGGAGCGGCAGCAGCCGGTCGCAGAGCAGGGCGGGCGCGAGGGCGTTGACGAGCTGGGTCTCCAGGAGTTCGGCGGGGTCCAGGCCGCCGAGCCGGGCGGACCAGGAGTTCGCGGGCGCCGGGTCGGGCAGCAGCCCGGCCTCGTCCGGCTCCGTCGGCAGTACGAGGGCCAACGCGCCCCGTGCGGGGGAGAGTTCGGCCGCCATCGGGGCGAAGCCGGGGGCGTGCAGGGTCTGCCCGGCGGGCAGTGTGCCGCGTTCGCCCTCGACGAGCGGGGCGTACGAGGAGGGCGGGCGGCGGACGGTCTGGGCGGCGTTGTTGACGAGGATGTCCAGCGGCTCGCCCCGCTCCTTCAACTGCTCGCACAGTCCCAGGACTTGGCGCGGGTCACGCAGGTCGACGGCGGCGACGGTGAGCCGGTCGAGCCACTCGCCACTCCCCTCCACAGCCCGGAACCGGCACCAAGTGTCGTACGGGAAACGGGAGGTGACGATCAGTTCGGCCCCGTCGCGGAGCATCATCAGGGCGAGCTGAAAGCCGATCTTGACCCGTCCGCCGGTGAGCAGGACGCGGCGCCCGGAGAGGTCGGTGGACAGGGATCGGCGGGTGGCGTTGTCGGCGGCGCAGTCCGGGCAGAGCGCGTGGTAGAAAGCGTCGACCTGCCGGTAGGACTGCTTGCAGACGTAGCAGCGTCGCGGCCGCACGAAGTCGCCCGGCGAGGCCTTCTCGGGCAGGGCCAGCGGCGCGTCCTCGCGGCGGTCGGTGGCGCCGGTCACGGCCTGCGCGATCACGGCCGCGTCGGCCTGCCGGGCCAGCTCCTTGCGCGCCTTGCGCCGGCGGTGCCGCCCCTCACGTACGAACGTCCCGGCGACGCGCTCGGTGCGCAGCCGGACGGGGTGGTCGACGGGAAGGGCCCGCAGCCGGGCGATCGTCCGGTCGAAGGCGGCGATCTCGGCGTCGGACAGCACGAGCGCCCCTTCGGACAGCGCCACTGCCCCCTCGGGCGGCACCAACGCCCCCTCGGACAGCGCCAGCGCCCCCTCGGACGACACCAATGCCCCCTCGGACGGCTCCGTCGGCTCGTCACCGTGCATGTGCATGCCTACCCCCGTACCTGTCCCGCTCCCCCGTGCGTGCTTTCTCCCCGCATGGTGCCCGGACGACGTGCACGAGTCATCCGAGTTACCCCGCGAGCCGCACGGTCGCGTGGGGCGGCGGTCCCGGCCGGATTCGAACCGGCGTGTCTCGGCCGAGGGCCGAGCGCGCCTGCCTCTGCGCTACGGGACCGCCGGGTCTTCCCGGACGGCCGGATTCGAACCGGCGTCTCTCACCTGGCAGATGAGTGCGCCTGCCTCTGCGCTACGTTTCCGGGGGACCGGGAGCGATCCTAGCGGGCGTCCTCGCGCAGCAGTTCGGCGGCCTTCTCCGCTATGGCGACCGTGGGGGCGTGCGTGTGTCCGCGGGTGATCTGCGGCATCACGGACGCGTCGACGACCCGCAGCCCCTCCACTCCCCTGACCCGCAGCCTCGGGTCGGTGACCGAGCGCGCGTCGCGGCCCATGCGGCAGGTGCCGGTGGGGTGGTAGAGGGTCTCCAGGGAGCCGCGCAGGGCGGCAGCCAGCTCGCTGTCGTCGACGACTCCGGGGTAGAGGCCCAACGGCCCGCTGGTGTAAGGGGCCAGGGCGCGCCCCGCGAAGAGGGATTCCGCGCGCCGCACTCCGGCGACGATCCGGCGCAGGTCAAAGCCGTCGGGGTCGGTGAGGTAGCCGGGTTCGATGCGCGGCGGGGCGTCCGGGTCGGGGCCGGAGAGGGTGAGGCGGCCGGCGCTGGCGGGCTGGAGGAGGACGACGCCGATGGTCAGCCCGTGCTCGGTGGGCGCGGTGAGCCCGTGCCCGACGAACGGCACCGGGGCGAAGATCAACTCCAGGTCGGGGGCGTCGAGTTCCGGCCCGCTGCGCACGAAGGCGACGGCCTCGGCGACGTTGGAGGTGAGCGGCCCGCGCCCGGCGAGGAGGTAACGGGCCAGGTTGGCGGGCGTGTCTGCGCCGGTGAGGGTGATCGGGTCGGGGCAGCGCAGCGTGACGGCGGTGGAGAGGTGGTCCTGGAGGTGGCGGCCCACCTCGGGCGAGGCGACGCGGGGTTCGATGCCGTGGGCGCGCAGTTCGTCGGGGTCGCCGATGCCGGAGTGCATGAGAAGGTACGGGGAGCCGATCGCGCCCGCGCTGAGGACGACCTCGCGGCGGGCGGTAAGCAGCCCCGGCACCCCGTCGGCCTCGACGCCGACGACCCGGTCCGTGCCGGGGGCGAAGCGCAGCCGCCGCACCCGGGTTCCGGTGAAGACGTCGAGGTTGGGGCGGCGGCGGGCGGGCCGCAGATATCCGTCGGCGGCGCTCCAGCGGCTGCCGTGCCGCTGGTTGAGCGGGGTGACGGCGAAGCCGCTGTGGTCGGGGACGTTGAGTTCGGGCAGTTCGCGGAGTCCTTCCTCGCGGCAGGCGTCGAGGAAGGCGGCGGTCAGCGGGCTGGGGCCGCGGGGCGGCGAGACGAAGAGGGGGCCCTCGGTGCCGTACACGGTGTGCGCGGGAGTGGGTCCGGTCCACCGCTCGGCGCGCCGGAAGTACCGTACGAAGTCGTCGTACCCCCACTCGTGGCCGGCCGCCTCGCCCCAGACGTCGTAGTCGTCGCGGTGGCCGCGTACCCACATCATGGCGTTCATCGACGAGCTGCCGCCGAGCATGTGCCCGCGCGGCCAGTACAGCTCCCGCCCGTTCAGGGCCTCTTGCTTGACGGTGTGGAAGTCCCAGTCGTACGGGGTCTTGAACAGCTTGGGGAACGCGGCCGGTATCCGGATCTCCGGCTTGCTGCGGCGGTCCGGGCCGCCGGACTCGATGAGCGCGACGCGCACGGCGGGGTCCTCGGAGAGCCGGGCGGCGAGCACGCAGCCCGCCGATCCGGCGCCGACGACGAGGTAGTCGTAGGTGTGCGTGGTGCCCGACCCCTGCGCGGTGGATGGCTTGCGGCGGCTCAACGCGGCTCCCTGGTACGGCGGTTGCGGACTCGCGGCAGTGCCATGGACTGCCGGTGCCCCAGCATGACCGCCCGCGCGCCGTGTTACCAGTGGGTACTAGCGGGTTTCGCGGGTGCGGCGCAGCGAGTACCGCTCCTTCTCGGAGAGGCCGCCCCAGACGCCGAAGCGCTCGTCGTGGGTGAGGGCGTAGTCCAGGCAGGCGGCGCGCATGTCGCAGGCGGCGCAGAGCTGCTTGGCCTCGCGGGTGGAGCTGCCGGGCTCGGGGAAGAAGAACTCGGGTCCGGTCTGGGCGCACAGGGCGCTCTCCTGCCAGGAGAGCGCGTCGGCGGCGGGGAGGATGGTGTTGATCGGCATGGCGCACACGCTGCCCGTTTCCGATCAACGTTCGATCAACGCCTGATCAACGTCTCGCGCACGGCCCCCATGGCGCCGGGCGCCGCGTGTCGTGGGGGATGCCGCCATGACCGTAACCCGAAAGACCGATGCCGCGTAGGCATCGCAGGCGCGCGCGTGTCCGCGCCCACGCTCCGGCATTCGACGTCCACACGCTGAGCGCCCGAACCCTCGTCGACTGGCACGCCCGCCCGCGCCCCGACATGCACGGGCCGCCCACGGCCCCGTACCACTTCCGCTTCGAGCGCGAGCAGTACCTCTACGTCCTGGAATCGACCCGCGACGACCACACGGGGGAGTGGCCGGTACTGGTGGCACGCCCTGTACGCGCAGGCCGGGCGCGGCGGTGCGTGGGGGGTGGTGGATCTCGCACCGTGAGACGGGTTCGGAGGGGTGGTGTCCTGGGGAGGGAAGGGACGTCCGAGGCCAACTGCCGCGAGGAGCACACCCCATGACCGACTTCGCAGTGATCGGCGGCGGCATTGCCGGGCTGGCGACAGGGCTGTTGCTGGCCCGTCGGGGCCATGCCGTCTCGCTCTTCGAAAAGGACTCGCGTGCCCCCAGCGGCGATCTCGACGCCGACTTCTTCGACTGGCCGCGCTCCAGGACCGTCCCGCAGGCGGTGCAGCCGCACAACCTGCTGGGCGCGGCCCGGTCGGTGCTGATGACGGAACTCCCCGATGTGTACGAGGAGTTGTTGCGTCGGGGTGCGCCCGAGTACAGGGAGTTGAGTGTGTACGGGGAGGGGGTGGAGGCCGCCCCGGGGGACGGGGAGCTGGTGATGCTCCAGCCTCGGCGCATCCTGCTGGAGACCGTCCTGTACGACGCGCTGCGCGCGGAACCGGGGGCGGTACTGCGGTACGGGGAGCCGGTGACGGGGTTGGTCTTCGGCGGCGCGGACCGGAGCGGTGTTCCCCGGGTCACCGGTGTGCGCACGGACACCGGTGACCATCCGGCGGACGTGGTCGTCGACTCGGCGGGACGCCGGGGCGGCATGGCCGGCTGGCTGGCGGAGGCGGGCGGGCGGCCTCCGGTGGTCGAGGTGCATCCCACCGGGATCGTCTACTACTGCCGCTGGTACCGGCTCGGCGAGGGCGAGCCGGCCCGGCCTCCGGTGGTGGAGGGCGGCACGTTCGGAGGGTGCGCGGTGTTCCCGGCGGACAACAGGCTCTTCGGGCTGGGGTTGTTCCTGCACGCGGGCGACCCGACGCGGGCGGCGCTGCGGGACCCGGACGTCTTCGAGGCGGCGGCCCGGACCTTCGCCTCGGGGGCGAAGTGGCTGGCGCTCGACGCCTCGCCGCTCTGCGGGGTCCTTCCGCTGGCCGGGCTGGAGAACCGGTGGACCTCGCTGCTGGACGGCCAAGGGCCGGTCGTCACAGGGCTGTTGAATGTCGGCGACAGCTTCGTCCACACCAACCCGCACATGGCACAGGGCATCTCCCTGGCCCTGTGGTCGGCCCGGTGGCTCGCCGACCGGACCTCCTCCCTGGACCCGGCGAGTGCCGAGTTCACCTCCGCGTACCACGCATGGGCGCTGGAGACGCTCCGCCCCTGGTTCGACGTACAGGTGCAGACGGACGAGGCCATCGGCCGCCGCTACGCGGACCGCATGCCGGGCCCGCCGACCGGCCTCGCCCACGAGCGGGCGGCCATGATGGCGTGCGCCGCCGACGACCCGGTGGTGGGCCGGGCCAGGATGCGGGTCCGCCACTTGCAGGTGCCTCCGGCCGTGGCGTACGGGGACGAGGAGGTCAAGCGGCGCGTGGCGGACTGGCTGGCGGCGAACCCCTCCTGGGAGGCGCGGCCCGAGGGCCCGACCCGGGAGGAGTGGGAGAAGGCGGTCGGGGCGGGGCGCTAGGACCCGGCGGGGGCCGATCCCAGGACCTCGGTGAGGTCGTAGCTCAGGGGTTCCTCCAGTTGGGCATAGGTGCAGCCGGCCGCCTCCCGGTCCGGCCGCCACCGCCGGAACTGCACGGTGTGCCGGAACCGGGTCCCCTGCATGTGGTCGTACGCCACTTCGCAGACCCGGGAGGGGTCGAGGGCGACCCAGGACTGGTCCTTGCCCCCGTTCCACCGGTTCTGGCTGCCCGGCAGCCGGTTCGCCTCGTGCGCGGACTGGTCCTCCCAGGCCGCCCAGGGGTGTGCCGCGCCCGGTGCGAGGCGCAGCGGCTCCAGCTCCTCGACCAGTTCCGCCCGCCGTTTCGCGGTGAACGCCGACGCCGCTCCCACGTGCTGGAGCACGCCCCCGTCGTCGTACAGCCCCAGCAGCAGTGAGCCCACGCCCAGGCCCGGGGTCTTGTGCAGCCGGTAGCCCGCGACCACGCAGTCAGCCGTCCGCTCGTGCTTGATCTTGTACATGAGCCGTGCGTCCGGCCGGTACGGCAGAGTGAGCGGCTTCGCCATGACGCCGTCCAGCCCCGCCCCCTCGAACCGCTCGAACCACACCCGCGCGGTCTCGATGTCGGTCGTCGCGGGCGCCAGGTGCACCGGCGGCGCCGCCCCCTCCAGCACCTCGGCCAGTGCCTTGCGCCGCTGCTCCAGGGGTACGTCGAAGAGCGCCAGGTCCTCCAGGGCGAGCAGGTCGAAGGCGACGAAGCTCGCGGGGGTGGTTTCGGCCAGCAGGGTGATGCGGGAGTCGGCGGGGTGGATGCGGTCGGAGAGCCGCTCGAAGTCGAGCCGCCCGTCCTGGGCAATGACGATCTCCCCGTCCACGACGCACCGCGCGGGAAGGTTGGCCAGCAGGGCCGGTACCAGCTCCGGGAAATAGCGGGTCAGGGGCTTGCCCGTACGACTGCCGATGACCAGCGCGTCGCCGTCGCGGTGCACGATCGCCCGGAAGCCGTCCCACTTGGCCTCGTACTGCATGCCGGGCGGGATCTTCTTGACCGCCTTGGCCAGCATCGGCTTGACCGGCGGCATGACCGGCAGGTTCATTCCGGTCGCCTTGTTCGTCCCGCGAGCGGGACCGGAGGCATTGGCGGCGTTGGTGGCTTTGGCACCCATACACCCGACCCTGCACGAAACTCCGATATGCGGCATATGTAGGCTCGGCCTACCGTGGCGCACATGGGCAAAGCGGGCGAAGCGATCGAGCTGGATGCGGGAGGGCGGACCGTGCGGCTGTCCAGCCCCGACAAGGTCTACTTCCCCGCGCGCGGGTTCACGAAGGCGGACGTGGCCCGCTACTACCTGGCCGTCGCCCCGGGAATCCTGCGCGCGCTGCGCGAGCGCCCCACCACCCTGGAGCGCTTCCCGGACGGCGTCGACGGCGAGTCCTTCTACCAGAAGCGCGCCCCCAAGAACGTGCCGGACTGGCTGCCCACCGCCACCATCACCTTCCCCAGCGGCCGCACCGCCGACGAGATCTGCCCGACCGAGGCGGCCGCCGTGCTGTGGGCGGCGAATCTGGGCACCCTGACCTTCCACCCCTGGCCGGTGCGCCGTACGCACGTCGACCACCCCGACGAGCTGCGCATCGACCTGGACCCGCAGCCGGGCACCGACTTCGCCGACGCGGTACGGGCCGCGCACGAGCTGCGTGCGGTGCTGGGCGAGCACGGGCTGCGCGGCTGGCCGAAGACGTCGGGCGGGCGGGGCCTGCACGTGTTCGTGCCCATCGAGCCGCGCTGGGACTTCACGAAGGTACGGCGCGCCGCCATCGCGGTGGGCCGCGAGCTGGAGCGGCGCATGCCGGACCGGGTGACCACGGCCTGGTGGAAGGAAGAACGCGGGACGCGGATCTTCGTCGACTTCAACCAGACCGCCCGCGACCGCACCATGGCCTGCGCCTACTCGATCCGCCCGAAGCCGCACGCCCCGGTGTCCGCGCCGTTGCGCTGGGCGGAGCTGGACGAGGTGCGACCGGAGGACTTCGACCTGGCCACGATGCCCGCCCGGTTCGCCGAACTGGGCGATGTGCACGCGGACTTGGACGACCACGCGTTCGCCCTCGACTCCCTCCTGGAGCTGGCGGACCGCGATGAACAGGACCGGGGCCTCGGCGATCTGCCGTACCCGCCGGACTACCCGAAGATGCCGGGCGAACCGAAACGGGTCGCACCCAGCCGCGCCAAGCACGACACGCAGGAACAGGGAGAGGGATGAGCAGCGAGATACCCGGGACGGAACAGGAACGGGCCACCGGGCCGACGCACGAGCGGCACGGCGCGCACGGACGGGTGCGTACGGGGGCGGAGCGGTGGGAGGCCTTCAAGAAGAGCCCGTTCCTGCCCGCGACGGTACTGGTGTTCATCCTGGCCGCGGCCGCCGGCCTCTTCGCCGGCTCGTACACGTACACCATGGCCAACCCGACCCCCCACCACATTCCGGCGGCGGTCGTCGGCGATCCCGCGACCCCGCAGCTGAAGGCGTTCGTGGCGGGCCTGGACAAGGCGCTGCCCGGCTCGCTGAAGGTGACGTCGTACGCGACGGACGCGGCGGCCCGGGAGGCGGTGGAGGAGCAGCGCGAGTTCGCGGTGCTGCGGGCCGACGGGCGCAAGGTCGAACTCGACGTGTCGGGTGCGTCGGGCGCTTCGGTGGCGCAGCTGCTCGGGGAGGCCGGGGCGAAGGTCGGGACGGCGGCCGGGGTGGACGTCGAGGTGAAGGACGTGAAGCCCTTGCAGCAGGGCGACCCGCGGGGTCTCGCCCTCTTCTACATCTCCCTCGCCGCCGTCATCATCGGCTTCGTCGGAGCCATCCAACTCAGCGTCCACGCACGCGGGTTGAACCCCGCCGAACGCATCGGCTTCCACGTCGCGTACTCCCTCCTCGGGGCCTTCGTGATCGCGGCGGTGGTGGACTGGCTGCTGGGGGCGCTGGACCTGCCCTTCGTCCAGTCCTGGCTGATCCTGGCGCTGACGATGTTCACGTCGGGGATGGTCTTCACGATGTTCAACACGCTGATGGGCCGGTGGGCGATGCTGCCGACGTGGGGCCTGATGGTCCTCCTGGGCAATCCGTCCTCGGGCGGGGCGGTGTCGTGGCCGCTGCTGCCGTCCGTACTCGGGCACATCGGGCGCTGGCTGCCGCCGGGGGCCTCGGTGAACGCGCAGCACACGGCGGTCTACTTCCAGGGCCACCAGCACGTGCTGCCCTATCTCGTGCTGGCCGCCTGGGCGCTCCTCTCCTGCACGGTCTTCTGGGTCTGGCGGCACAAGCATCCGGGCGGGCGGGAACGGGCCGCGGCCCACGCTGGCTGAGCCTTGAGGCGCGCCCCGCGAGGGGCGCGCCCCCAGGACTACTCCAGGTGGAGCGTGCAGGAGGCGGTCGCCCGGGAGCTCGTGCCCACGAAGAAGTCGAGGCGGCCCGGTTCCACCACGAAGCGCCCGTCCACCGCATTGGTCCAGAAGCCGAAGTCCTCCGCCCCCAGCGAGAAGCGCACGACCGTCGACTCCCCCGCCCCCAGCGTGACCCGCTCGAAGCCCCGCAGCCGCCGCACCGGCTGCACCAGCGACGCCACCGGGTCGTGGACGTACAGCTGCACGACCTCGTCCCCCGCCACCTCCCCCGTGTTCCGCACGGAGACCTCCACCTCGATCCGCTCGCCCCGCTTCAGCTCGGCCACCGCGATGCGTTCCACGCTCGCCCGCGGTTCGCCGAGCTCGAAGGTCGTGTAGCTCAGCCCGTATCCGAAGGGGTACTGCGGGGTGCGGTCCACGTCCAGGTAGCCGGTGATGAAGGTGTTGCCGGGGTTCTCCGGGTCGTACGGCCGCCCGGTGTTCTCGTGGTTGTAGTGGACGGGGATCTGCCCCACATTGCGCGGGAAGGACGCGGGCAGCTTGCCGCCCGGGTTGACCTTTCCGTACAGCACGTCGGCGATCGCGTTGCCGCCCTCGATTCCCGGGTGCCACGCCTCCAGCACCGCGGACGCGGACTCCACCCAGTTGCCGATCGTCAGCGGACGGCCGTTGAGCAGGACGACGACGAAGGGGATCCCGGTGGCCGCGACCGCCGCGATCAGCTCCTCCTGGTCACCGGGGAGCCCGAGGTCGCTGCGGGACGCCGCCTCGCCGCTCAGCTTCGCGCCCTCCCCGACCACGACGACGACCACGTCGGCGGCCTTCGTCGCGCCGACTCCGTACGTCACCTTCGCCCCGCGTCCGGCGACGTTCCGGATGCCGTGCAGGACCGTCACCGGCGGGAACTTCTCCCCGCCGGGTCCCGCCCAAGTACCGTGCAGATCACGGGAGTCGGCGTACGGGCCGACCACCGCCACCGCCTTCCCCGGCGCGAGGGGCAGCACCCCGCCCTCGTTCTTGAGCAGCACCATCGAGCGTGCGGCGACCTCGCGGGCGGCCTGGCGCGCCTCGGGCGTCGGCCCGGGGACGGCCTCGGACTCGTCCACGTACGGGTTCTCAAACAGCCCCAGCGCGTACTTCAGGCGCAGCACGCGTGCCACGGCGTCGTCGAGGCGCTCCTCCTTGATGCGCCCCGCGGCGAGCAACTCCTCCCCATGGTCGGCGAGATGGGTGCTGACCATCTCCATGTCGACACCCGCATGGAGCGCGATGCGGCCCGCGTCGGCGCCGTCGGCGGCGAAGCCGTGCGGCAGCAGTTCGCCCACGCCGTTCCAGTCGCTGACCACGACGCCGTCGAACTCCCAGTCCTCCTTGAGGATTTCGGTGAGGGTGTGGGAGTTGGCGTGCGCGGGGATGCCGCTGAGGGTGTTGAACGAGGCCATGACGGTGGCGCAGCCCGCGTCGAGTGCGGCCTTGAAGGGCGGCAGGTAGAGGTTGCGCAGCCGGGACTCGGAGACGTCCACGGTGTTGTAGTCGCGGCCACCCTCGGCCCCTCCGTACGCCACGAAGTGCTTGGCGCAGGCGGCGACGCGGTCCTTGGCCTTGAGGTCGGTGCCCTGGTAGCCGCGCGTCTTGGCGGCCGCGAACGCCGCCGTCAGGTACGGGTCCTCGCCGCAGCTCTCGGCGATGCGGCCCCAGCGGGGTTCGTGGGTGACGTCCATCATCGGGGAGAACGTCCAGTGGATGCCCTGGGAGCGGGCCTCCTTCGCCGAGACCTCGCCGTCGACGCGCGCGGTCTCCGGGTCGAAGCTGGCGGCCTGGGCGAGGGGGATCGGGAAGGTGGTCCAGAAGCCGTGGATGACGTCGAGGCCGAAGACCAGCGGGATGCCGAGGCGGGACTCCTCGACGGCGATGCGCTGGAGGGCGTTGCTGTGCCGGGCGCCGAGGATGTTGAGTACGGATCCCAACTCCCCCTTTTTGGCGGCTCGTTCGGCGGCTGCGGTCTGGCTGCCGCCGGGGCCGGTGGCGCCGGTCCAGGAGAGCTGCTGGAGCTGGCCGAGCTTCTCGGCGACGGTCATGCGTCCGACCAGGGCCCGGATCTCCTCCTCGCGCCCGCCCGCCGCTGCGGTTCCCGTCGTCCCGTCCGCCGCCGCGTCCGTCGCCACCGCACCGGCGGCGGTGCCACTGCCGGTCATCGCCGCGAGGAAGGTACGCCGTCCCACGCCACCGTCACCCATGTGTTCACCTTTTGAAAGTGTCGAGCCCGTTGTTTGCCACTCAGGCTCCAGGTAATCACTTCAGGGGCTGATACGGGAGGGGTCGGTGAGCGACAAGTGATCACGTTCCGCCCGCTTGGCCCATCCGGTGGGGCTGCCGCTCAGACGTGGGCGAGCAGGCCGCCCAGCGGGCGGGGCACGTGGTCCAGGTCGAGGGCGTCGACCATGGCCCGCGCGTAGCTCTCCTTGCGCCCGGAGGTGGTGCCGATGAACCTGCGGAGCTGCTGGCGGGTGGTGCGGGGTCGCTGCGCGGGCTGGTTGCGGAACGTACGCAAGGACCTCAAGTCCCCCTGCTCGGAGGCGACTTGCTCCACCCCGCCGAATCCGATGGCGCGGATCAGCTCGTCCTCCAGGTCGGCGTCGCAGACGTAGAAGCCGAGGCGTTCCAGCTCTTCGTACGTTGCCGGGCTGCCCAGTCCGGCCCGCTCCAGGGCGCGCCGGAAGTAGCCGGCCTCGGCGGCGTCGCACAGGCCGCTCAGTCGCAGGCCGAGGCCCTGCGGGCCGAGCAGTGCGAGGAACCGGCCGATGCTGGTGGCGCCGCCCATGGGCAGGACGCACACCCCTTCGGCGTCGAGGTCGCGCCCCCGCCGCACGGCGAGCGCCTCCAGTGCGGCGCGGTCGCTGACGCCTTCCACGAGGACGACGGTCCGGGGTCCGTGCGTACGGGCGAGTTCCGCCGCGGTCTCCCCGGCCGCGTCCGCTTCCGCACCTCCGGCGGCCCAGGCGACGGCGGCCGCCCGGAACCGGTCCGAGACGTGCGGCTGCGGCCTGCTGTCCAGCTGGTTCTCGTCCACCGCTTCAGTGTCGCAGGCACGTCAAAGGGATTACGGGGGCGAGGGGTTGCGGCTCCCTGGCCCCTCGGCCCTCGCCCCTCGGCCCTCAGGTCTGCGGCCCGACCAGCCCCGTGTCGTACGCGATGATCACGAGCTGGATCCGGTCACGGGCGGCCAGTTTGGTGAAGAGGCGGGCGACGTGGGCCTTCACGGTGGCGACGCTGATGAAGAGTTCGGCGGCGATCTCGCTGTTGGACAGCCCGCGCCCGACCAGCAGCAGCACCTCCCGCTCGCGGCCGGTGATGCCCGCCACCTCACGGGCGACGGGGGCCTGCGCGGGGGCGGGGCGGGCCGCGAACTCCGCGATCAGCCGGCGCGTGACGCTCGGCGCGATGAGGGCGTCGCCCGCCGCGACCACGCGGATCGCGGTGAGGATCTCCTCCAGCGCCATGTCCTTGACGACGAACCCGCTGGCCCCGGCGCGCAGCGAGCCGTGGACGTACGCGTCGTCGTCGAAGGTGGTGAGCATCAGGACACGTACGGCGGGGTGCGCGGCGGTGATCCGGTGGGTGGCCTCGATGCCGTCGACGCCGGGCATGCGGATGTCCATGACGACGACGTCCGGGCGGAGGTCGTCGACGAGCGCGACCGCCTGCTCCCCGTCGGGGGCCTCGCCGACGACCACGAGGTCGGGCGTGTCGGCCATGAGGACGCGCAGTCCGGCCCGTACGAGGGGCTGGTCGTCGGCAAGCAGTACCCGCACGCTCATCTCTCGTCCCCTTCGCCCGCGCGGCCGGTCTGCCCGCCGCGAGAACCGCCCCGATCTGCCGCACCCGGTATCGGCAGCCGGGCCGCCACCCGGAAGCCGCCGTCCTCGCGCGGGCCGGCGGTGAACTCGCCGTGCAGCAGGGCCGTGCGTTCGCGCATGCCGATCAGGCCGTAGCCGATCCCCTGCGGGCGGCTGCCGCCGCTGCCGCCGTCAACGACCTCGATACGGAGTTCCTCGGCCCGCTGATCGACCGTTACCCGGCACGCGCCGGCACCCGCGTGCCGTACGACATTGGTGACCGCCTCCTGGACGATCCGGTACGCGGAGAGGTCCAGGTCCGCCGGGAGCGGGCGGGGCTCCCCGGTGCGGCGGAGGTCCACCCGTACCCCTGCTGCCGCGGTGGTCTCCACCAGGCGGTCGAGGTCGGCGAGGCCGGGGGCGGGGTCGAGCTCGGGCCCGCCCGGCTCGGCCCGGCGGAGTGCGCCGAGCATGCGGCGCAGGCCGGAGAGGGTGTCGCGGCTGGTGGTCTCGATGGCGCTGAGGGCGTTGCGGGCCTCGTGCGGCTGGGTGTCGATGACGCGGCTGCCGACGCCCGCCTGGATGGCGATGATGCCGATGCTGTGCGCCACCATGTCGTGCAACTCCCTTGCGATGCGCAGGCGTTCGGCGGTGACGGCCTGCGCGGCGGCCTGTGCGCTGAGGGCTGCGGCGTGCTGTCGACGCTCGCGGGCCGAGTGCCCGGCGCCCCAGGCGACGATCAGGACGAGGAGAAAGAAGACCAGCGTGGAGACGTAGACGTTGTTCCCGGAGGTGAAGTACGGAGCCGCTGCGGCCAGCGCCGCGAACACGGCGGCGGCCGCCCCGACGGACCAGCGCAGCCCGCGCGTGGCCGCGACGATCGCCACGGCGAACGCGCCGGACGCGACGAGCGAGTACCCGGCCCACTCCGCCCCCACCTGCACGGGGGCGATCGGATACCCCCTCGGGAACTCCACCCATCGGTGCGGAACGGTGGTCCCGCCGGCGAACGTGCCGACGACCACGGACACCAGCGCGGGCAACGGCCTGTACCGCAGCAGCCCGAGCGGCAGCACGCCGATCAGGATCGGCAGGAGCACCTGGAGGGCGGTCGTGTACGCGCGACTCTCGTGCACGGCGAAGTAGAGAACCACGGGGTAGCCGAGCGCTCCGGCCCAGGCGAGGAGACGGCGGGCGCGGCCCGACGGGGTGGGGCCCGCAGGGGAGCGGGGCGACGGAGTGGTGCCCGCAGGGGTGCGGGCACCACCGACAACGCCTCTGCGGGCGCGGGCCGCACGGGTACGGAACGTACCGGCGTGTACCGCACCGGCAACATCCGTACGGGCGCCGACCGCACGGCCACGGACCCTACGGGCTCGTACCGCACCAGCAACGCCTGCACCGGCACGGGCCGCACGACCTCGGAACATAGGGCCTCGGAACGTACGGGCGCCTTCTGCACCGGCAACATCCTCACCAGCACGTGCCGTGCTGGCCTCAGCCGCCACAGAGGACGCAGGCGCACCGGAGTTGCCGGGGCCCGTGCCCGCCCCGACGGCGACCCCCGCCCCGGCACCGGATCCGTCCCGCAACGTGCCTCCGGCACGCGGAGCGGGCCCGGCCCCGGAGACGGCCTCGCCCTCGGCCCTCCGGCCAGCCCCGGCGGCCAAGCCACCCGCAGCGGAGTCCGGGCCCGAGCCACCGGAACTGCCCGTGTCGCCCGGGACCGGGACCGGGGCCGGGGCCAGGACCGGGGCCAGGCCCGAGACGCCCGAACCACCCGGGCCGGAACCGTCCGAGCCCGGGCCATCCGCCCCTCCGGCCCGGCGCCCCATCCGCCCACCGCCCGGTCCACGCCCCCGCACCCTCCCCCACCAGCCCCGATACCCCCGCCGAAGGAGGTCCGTCTCCGCACCCGGCACCACTTCCTCGTACATGTGGACGATCGTACGGGCGGTGCCCCGCCCGGTCATTGGCCCCGAGGCGTACGCCCACGGGCTGCCCCCGGCTGCGGAACATGGCCGACGGTCCGATGCCCGTTCGTGGTCCCGCACCGCAGCCTGGTCCGCATGATCGAAGCGAACGAACTCACCAAGCGGTACGGGAGGACCACCGCCGTACGCGGTCTGTCCTTCACCGTGCGCCCCGGCCACGTCACCGGGTTCCTCGGCCCCAACGGGGCGGGGAAGTCCACCACGTTGCGCATGATCCTCGGGCTGAACCGGCCGACCTCCGGCACCGCGCTCGTCGGCGGCCGTCCCTTCGGGGCACTGCCGCGCGGGCTGCGGGACGTGGGGGCGCTGCTCGATGCCCGCGACGTGCATCACGGGTACACGGCGCGCGCCCATCTGTCGGTGCTGGCCCGCAGCAACACCATTCCGCGCCGCCGGGTGGGCGAGGTCCTGGAGGAGGTGGGGCTCGCGCAGGCCGCGACCCGGCGCATCGGCGGGTTCTCGCTGGGGATGAAGCAGCGGCTCGGCATCGCGGCCGCACTGCTCGGGGACCCGCCGGTCCTGGTCTTCGACGAGCCCGTCAACGGCCTTGATCCGGAAGGGGTGTTGTGGCTGCGTACGCTGCTGCGCCGGCTGGCCGCCGAGGGGCGGACGGTGTTCGTGTCGAGCCACCTGATGTCGGAGATGGAGAGCACCGCCGAGCAGCTCGTGGTAATCGGTCGGGGTGAGCTGATCGCCGCCGAGAGCCTCACCGCGTTCGCCGCGCGCGGCACGCGAAGGCGCGTCGCGGTCCGTACCCCCGACGCCGACGCACTCGCCCCCGCCCTGCTCGCCGCCGGCGCCTCCGTGGAGGCGGGCACCGACGGGCTGCTGACGGTGACCGGTCTTCCCGCCACCCGGATCGGCGAGCTGGCCTCCCACACGCGCGCCGTGCTGCACGAACTCATCCCGCGCTCCTCCTCGTTGGAGGAAGCCTTCATGGAACTGACCGCCGACAGCGTCGAGTACACCACCGCCGGAGACGTCCGATGACCATCGCCCTCCCCGCCGCCACCGTGCCCCGCCCCCGCTTCCGGGACCTGCTCGCCTCCGAGTGGCTCAAGCTGTGGTCCCTGCGCCCGACCCGCTGGGCTTTCCCCCTCACCGCCCTGATCGTCGTCGGCATCGGCGTCAACGGCGCGCTCGCCGACTACCGCAACTTCCCGCAGTACTCCGAAGGCGTCCGGGAGAACTTCGTCCCCACCTGGGCCCTGCGCGACGCCTTCCCGGTCGCCTCCGCCATGGTCCTGATGCTGATCGTCGGCACGCTGGGGGCCCTGTCCGTGGTCAACGAGTACGCGAGCGGCCTGATCCGTACGACGATGGCCGCCGTCCCCGCCCGCCGCTCCCTGCTGTCCGCCAAGGTGCTCGTCGTGACGGGTGTGACGGCCGTGTTCGGAGTGGCGGTGGTGGCGGTCTCGTTCACGGTGACGCAGGCGATCCTGTCGGGGCGGGGCGTGAGCCTGTCCTTCGGCGACCCGGACGTGCTCCCGTCGCTGGCCGCGTCGGCGGCGCTGGCGCCGATGAGCGCGCTCGTCGGGCTCGGCTTCGGCGTGCTTCTGCGGCACGGTGCCGCCACGGTGGCGGTGACCGCCCTGGTGCTGGTGCTGCTGCCGTCGTTCGTCGGGCAGGAGGAGGCGTGGACGGCGGCGGTCAAGTTCGCCCTGCCGCTGAACGCCTGGCAGAACCTGGCCACCGTCGCCCCGCTCCACGTGCCGCCTCCCTACACCCCCTCCCCCACACATTCGTGGGTGGTGCTGGCGGTGTGGCCGCTGCTCGCCACGGCCGCGGCGCTCGCCCTCGTACGCCGCAGGGATCTGTGACGTACCGTCAACTCCTTTGACCGCACGGGCAGAGCTGGCACAAACTCACCGGTACAGCTCCTCGATCTCGCTCTCGTACGCCGTCTCGACGGCCCTCCGCTTGACCTTGAGGGACGGGGTCAGCATCCCGTTCTCCTCGGTGAACTCCCCTTCCACCAGCCGGAATCGTCGGATCGACTCGGCGCGGGACACCGCCTCGTTGGCGTAGTCGACGGCCTTCTGGACGTCGGCGCGCAGCTCCGGGTCGTCCAGGAGGGCGGAGAGCGGGGTGTCGCGCGGTCGTTTGCGTACGGCCAGCCAGTGCTGGACGGCGTCCGGCTCCAGGGTGACCAGGGCGGCGATGTACGCGCGGTTGTCGCCGACGACGAGGCACTGGCCGACCGGCGGGCGGCTGCGCAGCCGGTCCTCCAGGATGCTCGGGGAGACATTCTTGCCGCCGGAGGTGACGAGGATGTCCTTCTTGCGGCCGGTGATGGTGAGGTAGCCGTCGTCGTCGAGGCTGCCGAGATCGCCCGTCGCGAACCAGCCGTCGCGCAGCACCTCGCCGCTCGCGGCCGGGTTGTTCCAGTACGAGCCGAACACGATCCCGCCCTTGACCAGCACTTCTCCGTCGTCGGCGATACGTATCGCGGTGCCGGGCACGGGCTGGCCGACGGTGCCGGGGCGGGGCGCGAGGGGCGGCACGATGGTGGCGGCGGCCGTCGTCTCGGTGAGGCCGTAGCCCTCGTACACGACGATCCCGGCGGCGTAGAAGAACAGGTTGAGCCGGCGGTCCAGCGGGGAACCGCCGCTGATGGCGTAGTGCAGCCGACCGCCCAGCTCCTTGCGGATGCGCCTAAAGACCAGCAGGTCGTACAGCGCCCACCCCGCGTACAGGCCAAGGCCCGGCCCCTTTCCGCCGCCGAGGTACTTCGCGAGGTACGCCTCGCCGAAGCGCACGCCGATCCGGTCGGCCCGCTCGAAGGACGCGCCGCGTCCGATCTTCTCGGCGGTGGCCCGCCCGGTGTCGTGGATCTTCTCGAAGAGGTACGGCACGCCGACGAGGAAGGTCGGCCTGAACTCCTGCAGTTCCGGGCGGAGTTCGTCCGGCTTGATGCTGGGGCAGTGGCCGATCTCGATACGGGCCTGGAGGCAGGCGATCTGGATGGCGCGCCCCAGGATGTGGGCGAGCGGGAGGAAGAGGAGGGTGGAGGCGGCCTGTCCGGTGACGGCCTCGAAGACGGGGTGCAGCAGTCCGACCGTGTTGCCCGCCTCGGCGAGGAGGTTGGCGTGGGTGAGGACGCAGCCCTTGGGGCGGCCGGTGGTGCCGGAGGTGTAGCAGAGGGTGGCGATGGTGTCGGGGGTCAGGGCGGCGCGCCGCTTGGCGACCTCCTGCTCCTCCACCTCCCCTCCTTCGGTGGCGAGTTGGTTCATCGCGCCGTCGTCGAGGGTCCAGGTGCGGGGCGGTTTCGCCAGCTCGGCTGCGGCCTCGGCGACGACGTCCGCGTTCTCGCGGGACTCGGTGACGACGAGGCGGGCGGCGGAGTCGCGGAGGATCCACTCCACCTGTGCGGCGGAGGAGGTGGCGTAGACGGGTACGGTCTGGCCGCCCGCCGCCCAGATCGCGAAGTCGAGGACGGCCCACTCATACCGGGTGCGGCTCATCACGGCGACCCGGCCGCCGGGTTCCAGCCCGGCGGCGATCAACCCCTTTGCGGTGGAGGTGACTTCGGCGGCGAAGGTACGGGCCGTGACCGGCTGCCAGCGGCCGGTACGGGGGTCCTTGCGGCGCAGCACGACCGCGTCCGGGGCCTCCGTCGCATTGGTGTACGGGATGTCGGCGGTGCTGCCGGCGGCGACCGGCGGGGCGAGGATTCCGGTGCGCGCCTCGCGCACCGCGCCGTCCTCGCGAGTCAGTTCCACGGTGACCCGATGTGCCAGGTCGTCGCGCTGTCGTGCCTTCTTGAGGTCCTTGAGTACGCCCACTGCGGCTCCTTGGGAACAGCTGACTTGCCGGTCAACTTACCGTCAGGTAGGTGGACTTGACTGCCCCTGGGACGACTCTTGTCACGTCTCGCGGGGGCGGCCCCGCCGGAGCGCGTAGGCACGCAGCTTGCTGTAACCCCGTACAGAGACGGGACGCAACGCCCTTACGTGGTAAGCGGGTTGGTCACGCAGCCCCTCGGCGAGCTGCTGGTCGACGACGATGGTGCCGGGTCGGGCCACGGCGGTCAGGCGGGCGGCGACGTTGACGACCTCGCCGTACACGTCGCCGAGCCTGCCGAGCACTTGGCCGTGCGCGAGTCCGGTGCGCAGCTCGGGCATGTCGGGGTCGGCCTCCGCGCGCTCCAGCAGCACGAGGGCGATCTCGGCGGCGGCGGCCGGACAGTCGACGGTGAAGAGGACCTCGTCGCCGATGGTCTTGACGACCCGGCCGCCGTGCTCGGTGACGGCGTCGGCGGTCACCGACTCGAAGGTCTCCAGCACGTGGACGAGCGCGTGCTCGCCGAGGCGGCGGGTGAGCCGGGTGTAGCCGACCATGTCGACGAACCCGACGGCGGTGTGCCGGGTCTCGCGGCCCGCCATGCCGTCGAGCGAGAGCACGCGTCCGGCGTGGGCGGTGAGGTGGCGGCGCCAGACGTACCCCTGGAGGTGTTCGAGCGCGGGCAGCAGGACCTCGGCGAGCCCGACCACGTCGCCGGACCCCTCCGTGGCGCCGGTCCCGGCGAGCCAGTCCCGGACCATCTCGATCTGCCACTCGGCGAGGCGGGAGAGGTGGTGCCCCAGGGCGCGGGTGACGGCGGCGTCCAGCGAGGGGTCGATGAGCCCGGACTCCAGGAGGGCGTAGGCGGTGCGGGCGGCGGCCACGTCGGCGTCCGTGAACACCACCTCGTCGTCCCCGGCGGCGGCGAAGCCGAGCGCCCGCCAGAGCCGGTGCACCTGCTCGGGCGGCACCTCGGCGAGGCCGGCGACCTCGGCGCGGGTGTAGCGCCGCGCGCCTCCGAGAAGGAAGGCTTCGAGGGCGGCGGCGGGGGAGGGGGCTTCCGGGGCGGAGGAGGTGTGCGGGGCTGAAGGTGCGTCCGGGGCTGAGGGGGCGTCCGGGGCGGAGGGTGCGTCCGGGACTGAGGGTGCGTCGGTCATGCGGCCCATGCTGTCCCTGAACCGGCCCCCAGGACCAGCACATCCGTTTCCCGAGCCCCCTGCGGCGGGGCCGCCCTCCCCTTCCCCCGAGCCCCCTTGGGCGGCGGGGCCGCCCCCTCCACCACCCTCGTCCCCTTGGGCGGCGGGGCCGCCCCCCGGGGGCGGAACGGGCGGGCAAGGGGGCGGCCCCTCCCGCTCCCGGCCCACAGGGACACCCCCCGCCCGGCCCCGACACCGGCCGCGCACCTCGCCAAGGCCCCGGCCCACCCCGTACCGGAGAACACGCCCCCGGCCGAGCCCGCCCACGTACCCCCACCCCCCTCACCACACCAGCCCACCCCCACATGCACAAACCCCCCACCAATGTGATCGTGCAAAAGTGACCACCGCCAGCGAGAACGCCCCCGCCCCCACGGCGCCCCCCGCCGAGCCGGTACCCCCCGTCCTCGACGGCCGCAGACGCAACATCGTCTTCGGCACGATCATGCTGGGCGTCCTCCTCGCGGCCCTCGACCAGACGATCGTCGGCACGGCCCTGCCAACGATCGTCTCGGACCTCGGCGGCGCGGCGCACATGTCGTGGGTGGTCACGGCATACCTCCTCGCGGAGACGGTCGCGACCGTCCTGGTCGGCAAGTTCGGCGACCTCTTCGGCCGGAAGGTCGTCTTCCAGATCTCCGCGATCATCTTCATCACGGGCTCGTTCCTGTGCGGCCTGGCCACCGACATGACCCTGCTCATCGCGTGGCGCGCGGTGCAGGGCATCGGCGCCGGCGGCTTGATGGTCACGGCGATGGCCCTGATCGCCGACGTCATCCCCCTCCGCGAACGCGGCAAGTACCAGGGCGCGATCGGCGCGGTCTTCGGCGTCTCGACGGTCGTGGGCCCGCTGCTCGGCGGCCTGTTCACCGACCACATGTCCTGGCGCTGGGCCTTCTACGTCAACGTACCGATCGCGATCCTCGTCGTCATCGCCGCAGCCCGCACCATCCCCTCCGTCAAGTCGGCGGTGAAGCCGCGCATCGACTACCTGGGCATCGCGCTGGTGGCGATCGGCTCCAGCGCCCTGGTCCTGGCGACGAGCTGGGGCGGCAACGAGTACGCGTGGGGCTCGGCCGTGATCATCGGCCTGTTCGTCGGCGGCATCATCGCGCTCGCCCTCTTCTGTGTGGTCGAGACCCGCGCCGCAGAGCCGATGCTCCCCATGAAGCTCTTCGCCAACCCCGTCTTCACGGTCTGCTCCATCCTCAGCTTCATCGTCGGTTTCGCCATGCTCGGCGCGATGACCTTCCTGCCGACCTACCTCCAGTACGTCGACGGAGACTCGGCCACCATCTCGGGCGTCCGCACCCTCCCCATGGTCATCGGCCTGCTGATCGCATCCATCTTCAGCGGCAATGTGGTCAGCAAGACGGGCACCTACCGCATCTTCCCGATCATCGGTTCGGCGGTAATGGGCCTCGGCCTCTATCTCCTCTCGCTCATGGGCCCCTCCAGCAACACCTGGCTGGAATCCCTCTACATGTTCGTGCTGGGCGTCGGCATCGGTCTGTGCATGCAGGTCCTGACGATCGCCGTGCAGAACACCGTCGACTACGCGGACCTGGGCACCGCCACCTCGGGCGTCACCTTCTTCCGTACGCTCGGCAGCTCGTTCGGTGCGGCGGTCTTCGGCACGATCTACGCGAACTCCCTGAAGCCGAACCTGGAGGAGGGCGTGACGGCGGCGGTCCGGCTGGCCCCCGCCGGAACCGACCCCGCCACCATCGCGCAGGCGGCGCAGAGCCCGCAGTCCCTGCACAAGCTCCCCGCCGCGCAGATCGCGCCGATCGTGGAGGCGTACGCGAACACGCTGAGCACGGTGTTCCTGTGGACGGTGCCGGTGGCGGTGCTGGGCTTCGTCGTCTCCCTCTTCCTGAAGCAGGTCGAACTGCGGGACACCTCACGGGCGGGCTCCGCCGACCTCGGCGAGGGCTTCGCACAGCCGACGCCGAGCGGGGCCGGCGGCTCGTCCCAGGCCCTGGAACTGGCGGTCGCTCGCATCGTCCACACGAAGGGCGCCCTGACCGCCCGCCAGGTCGTCGCCGACTCGAACACCCGCCTCGACATCGCGGGCGCGTGGGCGGTGATGCAGGTGGACCTCTTCACCCGCATGGTCGGCCACGCGACCCTGGGCCTGATCGCGGGCCGCCGCAACGTGCCGCCGGAAGTCCTGCTCCCGGTCTTCGACCGCATGGTCGCCGAGGGCTACCTGACCCGCGACGGCAACTACCTCTCCCACACTCCTGCGGGCGAACGTGAGGCGGGCATCATCGCTGGGGCCTGGTCCGACTGGCTCGGCAACCAACTCGAAAAGGACGCGGGCCGCCCGCGCAGCGCGGAACTCCGCACCGCCGCCGACCGCATCGCCAAACGCCTCCTGGCGGAGGACCTGGCGCAGAACCTGCCGGTGACGACGCCCCGCTAGGGGCGCGGGGCTGTGTTCAATTTGCGGCTCCGCCGCGTGGGCGCGACCAGCCACAACGAACACGCACGGAAACCGCCCACAGCCGCGCGGCGAGCGCTTTAGGGAAGGGGCGGAGAGGGGAGACCCCCCCCGCCGAAGGCGGCCTGAACAGCAACCCCCACCGCCCCGCGCAGCGTCACACGGCGACGCTCCTGCGAAACGGGCGGATCGGGCGGAACGCAGCGGATCCCTTGCCGAAGGAAGCCCGGCCAGCCACCGGCCACCAACCACCGCCGCGCACAACGGCAGCCGGCTGATCGACCACGCCCCACACAAGCGCCCACCGGGCGACTCGGCGAACGCGGCGGACCCGGCGCACCCGGCCGCACCCGGCGACCAAGACCACCCCTCACGCCGCCACCCTCACCCTCCCCGGCAACGTCAAGTAGTACCGCTCAAGAGACTCCTCCTCACCCCCACCCTCAAACCGGTTCCCCACCTTCCCCAACGGACTCCTCAGCATCCCGTCCCCCATCCGCACCCCGACCCACTGCCGGAAGTACCCCCGCTCCCCCTCATCGAGATCCACCCACTCGGCCCCGGCATTCCGCACCAGAACCTCCCCCACATACGCCCCGAGCCCAAACAGATTCCGCGCAATCAACCCTTCCTCGACCGCCCCACCCCGCATCTCATCCACCAGAAAATCCACGACCCGCAAACTCTTCACAGAGAAATCCAACGGCAACCGGCGTCCCACGGTCACCCGTTCCACAAATCCCTGGGCAATGTGCCGCATGTCCTCGGATCTCGGAATCCGCTTCTGATGTCCGTCACCGGCCACGGCTCCCACCCCTTCCTCTCACCTGTCCAAGGGGCACACACGCAGCGCACCCCACCTACTCACCCACCCAAGCGAATTCACCCCCACAACCGTCACACAATCCCCCCGTGCCCCTTCTCACACCCTCAACTGCCGCACCCCGTACAACCCTTCACCACACTCATTCGTCTACGCCGACAAATACCCACCCCTTTCTCCGACTTGACGCCGTTCCCCCGACCCATCCCCCAATCCCCTCCCTCACCCCGAATCCCCGGCATGCCCTTTATCTCCCCCCTACATGCAAAATGACCCCCGGCTCTCACCGAAGGCCACCCATCCCGCCCACCCTCACCCGGCAGTCCGCACCCCCTCGCACCCCAACTGCCCAGCCAGCCCCCGCAACCCCCGCGCCGCCGCCATCCGCACAGCCCCCGCCCGCTTCCCCAACACCCGTGCCGCCTCCGGACTCCCCAACCCCACCAGCACCCTCAGCAGCACCGCCTCCCCCTGATCCGGTGGAAGCGCTCCCACCATCCGCATCACACACGCGGTCGCCAACGCATCCATCACCACCTCCGCCGCATCCCTCACGACGGGCCCGCCGTACGACTCCCACTCCACCGGCACCGCCACCTGCCGGGGCCGGCTCCGTACCCACCGCAGATGATCGACGGCCCGGTTCCGCGCCACGGCCCGCACCCACCCCCGAAACGCATCCCCGTCCCCCGCGAACCGCCCCACATCCCGACTGACCTGCAACCACGCCTCGGAGGCAACATCCTCCGCCTCCTCCCCCACCAAGGTCCGCACATACCGCAACACCCCGGGCTGCACGATCCGATACGCAGCCGCGAAGCACGCCTCATCCCCCCGCCGCGCCCCTTCAACGGCCCGCGTCAGCTCCACCCGCTCCGCTTCCGCGTCCAGAGCCATCCCTCTGCCGGACACACATCCCACTTCCCTCGGCCGACACGGCGCATCGTGCCTATGTACGCAGCGGAGCCCGGCCCTCACAGCAACCTCACAGCCCCACGGCGACCCAAACCCCTACCACAGACAAACCCCACCTCGCCCCTGCCCTCAGATTCCCGGCAAACCACCACCGAAGGCGCTCCTCTACGCAGAGGTGCCCTGCCGGAAAGCCCGGCAGGGCACCTGCGTACCACACACACCGCTCAGCCAGTGACCGAGAGCCCTTCGCCACCCCTGACGCCGGCCACAAAGGACGCCCAGGAAACAGCCCCGAAGACGAGCGCAGGCCCGTCCGAAACTTTGCTGTCGCGCACGGGGACGAGCCCGGGGAACTGATCGGCGACCTCGACGCACTCGCCACCGTCGGTGTTGCTGTACGAACTCTTGCGCCAGACAGCGGTGCTCAGATCAAGGGATCGCACGGTAGGTCCTCCAGCATGTCCGTGATGAACTTCCGCGACTCCGCCGGACTCAGGGCCAGGTCGCGTACCACATCATAGGCACGCTGCATTCGCTCAACCTGCGTGGATTCCTGGACCAGTTCACCCCGGAAATTGTTCTCGGTGTAGGCAACGGGCTGACCGTCCGCCATCCGCAGAAACATCACGGCCGTGCTCATCAGGTAGTGCAGACCAGCATCGAGGGGCATCACATGCAGCGTGACATTGGGCCGATCCGCGGCCTCCACCAGATGCTCCAACTGCTCCCGCCACGCAGTCGCGTCCCGCAACGGCGTCCGCAGCACAGTCTCCGACAGGATCGTGCGGAAGTGCGGCGCACGATCACCCTCCAGCAACTGCGCCCGCCCGACACGAGCCGCAACCTGCTGGCTGAGCTCCTCACCCCGCAGGCCACCCGCCGCGAGGGCCTCGCGCGCGTAACCCTCCGTCTGCAACAACCCCGGCGGCGCACTCACCGCGTAGTGCCACAGGCTGACGGCCTCCGCCTCCAGCGCCATGTACCGCCGGTACTGCTCGCGGAACTGCGCCGGGTCCCCCACCGCCAACTCCCACAGCGCGAGCAAAAGCCCCGGCGTGCCGTAGTGCTGATCCAACGCCTGTACGACCTCGGGGCCGCCCAGTGTCTCCCCGCTCTCCATCTTCCCGAACAACGACCAGTCCCAGCCCAGGACTTCACCCAGCTTGCGCAGGCTGTCACCCCGCTCGGTCCGCAACCGCCGCAACTCCTCGGTGAACCGCACGCGCGGTTCCTGACTGCGGCCGGTGATCACCCGTCTCGTCGGCATCGTGTCGTCCTCCGTGACTCTGTGGAAGGTGTGGAGCCACCCGCGAAGAACAGAGAACTTCACACCAAAACGGTCATTCCGCCCGCGACTCGGGGTCACTCTCGTAGTGCCCAGCAACCACGCAGAGTAGTCCAAGTGCCGTACACCCCGCAGGTGTTGGCCGGACGGACCGGAGCCCGGACATGCCGAACACCCCACCGAAACCGACCCCCGCCCCCGACGCCGACACAGTCATCCACCACTGGAACTACCGCCCCCGCTCCGTCGGCCTGGCCCGCGCCGAACTCCGCAAGACCCTGGCCGACTGGGGCCTGACCGCGCTGGAGGACACGGCCACCCTGATCCTCTCCGAGCTCCTCACCAACGCCCAACGTCACGCCCACGTCCCCGGCCGCCACATCGAAACCCGCTTCACCCGCCTCCCCACCCCCACCGGACTCCGCCTGGAAGTCCACGACGCCTCCCCTCACCACCCCCAACTCCGCGCCACAACACCCCCCGACGCCCGCGAGGGCCGCGGCCTCCCCCTCATCAACCTCCTCGCCACCGACTGGGGAGTCACCTCGCGCAACGGCCCCGGGAAACTGACCTGGGCCGAGTGCGCCGACGTATCGCCAAGGGGTGCAGAGGATCAGTCCGCATAGCGGTAGGTCACCCCAGGGCTTCGGGACGACATCCTGCGTGGCTGAAGAGGCAGGTTCAGATGCGGACGACGCTCGCGCGTGGGATGAGCAGCTGAGCCTTCGCCGCAACGCGCGCGATGCCCGCCGACCCCTCGCGCTCCTCGGTCTCGCCCGAGCACAAAGTGGACGTCACTCGACTATGACTTGTCCGGCCGATCATGGTTCCGGTTGCTGGGGCACAGCGGGGCTTCAGTCTGTCGAGGTCATAGTCGGCCCGCGATGTCGTGTGCCAGGGTGACGGAATGGACTGGCAGTCGGAGAGCCCGGAACTCTGGGCATTTTTGGAGACCTTGCACCGCGGCGACATCTTGTCTGGCACCGTTGCGGCGATCGAGCAGTTCGGGGTCTTCGTGGCCCTGGACGACGGACCTGCCCATCCCCTCTTCCCCGGTGTCGGGTTCATCGAGGTCCCCGAACTGTCCTGGCGGCACATCGACGCCATCACCGATGTCGTTCGCGTAGGCCAGCGGGTCTCGTGCGAGGTCCTCCAGTTCGACACCTACAACGCGGAGGCCAGACTGTCCTTGAAGGCGATGGAGCCCGACCCCCTGCGGGCTTTCGCCGACCGCACGGTGGGTCAGGAAATCCGCGGGACGGTGGAGGAGACAGTTCCCATCGGCGTCTTCGTCGAGCTCGGAGACGGGTTCGTCGGGCTGGTCCCCTCCAGAGAGATCGACGGCCGGCCCGCAGTGAGTCCGGTGGAGGACTTGGAGGCCGGAGAGGAGATCACCGTCGTCGTTACGGAAATCGACCTGCCGACCCGCCGAATGTTTCTTTCCAGGCCGAAGAACGCCCAGCGCGAAGGTGTCGTGCCAGCCACGTGACGGCCACCATGCTCCAGCCGTTGAATGGAGCATGGTGCGGGGTGATCTGAGTGATGCCGAGTGGGAACGGCTGCGGCCGTTGCTGCCGGTCAGCAACCGGCGTTGCGGCAGGTGGCGGGATCACCGGCAGGTGATCGACGGGATCCTGCACCGGGTGCGAACCGGAGTGCAGTGGCGTGACCTGCCCGAACGATTCGGTCCGTGGAAGACCATCTTTGAACGCCACCGCCTGTGGTCGGCGGACGGTACCTGGGAACGTCTCCTCCAGCAGGTTCAGGCCGCAGCCGATGCAGCAGGCCAGATCGACTGGGACATCTCGGTCGACTCCACCATCGTGCGGGCGCATCAGCATGCGGCGGGCGATCGCATCGACCCACCGTCGGCGCCCGGCTCAAAGGGGGCCGAGGAGCCAGAACATCAGGACGAAGCGCCGTGGCAGAGTCTGCACGCCCGCCTGGTGGAGGTGGTGCTGGAGGCGAGAGTCTGGGCCGCTCGCGCGGCGTGTTCACCAGCAAGCTTCACCTGAGCGCGGACGGCCGCTGCCGTCCGCTGTCCCTGATCGTCACACCAGGTCAGCGAGCTGACTGCACCCAGTTCATCGCGGTGCTGGAGAGGATCCGAGTCCCTGGACCGGGCCTGGGGCGACCACGCAAGAAGCCCGACGGCCTTGCGGCCGACAGGGCCTACAGCAACGGTCCCCTCCGCGAGTACCTGCGACGCCGGGGCGTCCGCCACACGATTCCGGAGAAGAGTGACAGCCAGGCCGCCCGCCTGCGCAAAGGCGCACGCGGTGGACGGCCGCCCGGCTTCGACGAGGACCGCTACGAGAAGCGCAACACCGTCGAGTGGGCAATCAACCGCATGAAGCAGTTCCGAGCGGTCGCCACTCGCTACGACAAGCGCGGCTACGTCTTCCTCGGCACCGCCACCGCGGCGACCGTCGCGATCTGGCTCCGCACGTGACCGGCCGGACAAGTCCTAGGCCGAAGTCCTGACCCGTCCAGGGGTCCAGTTACAGGCCATCGGTCAATTCCTGCCCTCCAGACACCTGGGCCCCCGGCATTTCAGCACCGGGGGCCCAAGCGCTCTACCGCTTCCCCTGCAGTTAATGCAGGCGATCTCAGTAGGATTCGACCAGAGGATCAGGTCCCGGGAAATCTGGAGAAAGTCCATCTGGATCAACCAGACCGGATACCAGGCCGCTCAGATAGTCGGTCAAGCTCCCATTGAAACTGTTCCAGTCGTCATTGTGCCCGCTGACAACAATTCCCCAAGAATCTGGAGAATCGACGTTCGTCCGCCAGTAGAACAGGTCACCCTCGTTCGAGGACCCCCATGGAAGAAGTCCCCCAGCATTCGGATGGTCGACGTACCCGTGTGCCATGCCACTGCCCACAAGACTCTCCAGGTCACCAAGGAGTCTCCTAATTCCCCGAACGTAGGAGCTCTCCCTGCCAGGGATGGGAGTCTGAAGCGCGAGGAAGTCCCCAATAACGAGAGGCGTGTATTCCTCACTCAAGGACATGAAATCCGTTGGGAGCATCGTTCCGAGTTCAGCCGAGATGAAATCCCAGTTGACCGTTTGACGCTGCATTGCGCGGTACTGGCGGATCGCGGGGAGCGTTCGCTCCAGTTCATGGAGACTCAACGGGCCTTCTGACTTCCTGTGATTTTCTTGACGCGACGGTTTTGGAAGAGTGTCTTCGTGGGTGTTTTGGCAGTCATGGCAATTGCAGTTGACTTCTCGTTTCTCCACTCACCGGCTCGTGAAGCGGTTCAGCCCCAGGGGCTGTACGGGTAGGACGCGGTGAGCTTGGCGGCGACTTCCTCGGTGATGACCTCGCCCGACATACCCAGGTGTTTGCACTCGGTCTACTTTCCGCCCTTCGGCGCCGCACCCTCACGTTGCCAACTACTTTTCCCTCAGCAGCAGTTGACCCATAGGCGCGTGCAGGCAGGGCTCAGCACCGCCGCGGGAATCTCCCGGGCGGTTTCGTGGAAGGGCGAATTGCAATCGTGGGCGTGCCAGGGTGTCAAGCGGGAGTGGATGTCCGACAGTTGGCGCCATTTTCGGGGGTGGAATCTCGGGTGCGGGTGCGGTAGAACCGTCCGGCTCAGCGCCCGACTACCGAAGGTCCTCTCATGTCCACAGTGACCGAAGCCCATTCCCCCACCGAGACCCCGGCCTCGAAAAGCACCGCCGCGGGTCGTGCAGCTGCTCAAGGAGGGTGGCACCGCCACCTGTGCGCTGGCCGTGCGGGAGCGGCACCAGCAGCGGGCCACGGCTTCCGGGGCGTACGGGCGGACGACGTGCGTGGGGGTCGTGCCGGAGCGAGGGTGAGCGGTCAGAGGCGTACGGGGAGGGATTCCAGGCGCCAAGTGCCCGGGTCCAGGGCCCTCTTGGCGTCGCCCGCGCGGGTGAGGTGGGGGAAGCGGCGCAGCAGGGCGGCGATGGCGGTTTCCGTCTGGATGCGGGCGACCGAGGCGCCCAGGCAGAAATGCGGGCCGTGGCCGAAGCCCAGGTGCGGGGTGGCGGGGGCCGGGCGGCGGACGTCGAGCCGGTCCGGGTGGGGGAAGGCGCGGGGGTCGCGGTTGGCGGCGGCGACCAGGGCGGTGACGGCTTCGCCCTTGGGGATGTGGACGCCGTGCAGGTCGGTGTCCTCGGTGGCGTAGCGCGGGATGGAGAGGAGGGTGGGGCCTGCCCAGCGGGTGAGTTCCTCGACGGCTCCGGGGAGGAGGGAGGGGTCGGTGTGGAGTGCGGTGAGCTGGTCGGGGTGGGCGAGGAGGGCGTCGATCGCGTTCGCGACCAGGGGGGTGGGTGACTGGCCGGCGAGGACGACGTGCCAGATCAGGGTGACCATCTCGGTGTCGGTGAGGCGGTCGCCGTCCTCGTCCTGGGCGCGGATGAGGTCCGTGAGGAGGTCTGTGAGGAGGTCGGCCTGCGTGTCAGCGGTGAGTTCGGTGCGGCGGCGGGTCACTGCTTGTTTGGCGCCCCGGATGATGTCGGGGATCGCGGCTGCGAACTGAGGGCCCGCCCCGGCGGCCACCGTCGCGCCGGCTGCGCGCCACTGCGGGCGGTCCTCGCCCGGGATGCCGACCCATTCGCAGATCACCTCCATGGGGAGGTGCAGGGCGAAGTCGGCCAGGAGGTCGACCGTGCCGTCCCGGCGGAAGGCCTGTTCCGCGAGTCGGTCGAGGAGGCGGTCGACCGTCGCCTCTATGCGGGGGCGGAAGGCCGCGGCGCGGCGGGCGCTGAAGGCGGGGGCGACCAGCCTGCGCAGGCGCAGGTGTTCGGGGCCGTTCATCTCGGCCATGGTCCGCATGTACGGGACGCAGTCCTCCGGCACGTCCGGGCGCAGGAAGCTCTCCGTACGGATCTCGAAGCGGGGGTCGCCGAGGAAGGCGCGGGCGTCGGCGTGCCGGGTGACCGCCCACATGCCGCCGAAGCCGGGGGCTGCGAGGTGGACCACCGGGGACTCTTCGCGGGCGCGGCCGTAGGCGGCGAAAGGGGTGTGGAGGACTTCGGGGTCGGAGAGCAGGAGTTCGGGGGTGGGGGGTTGGGGGGTCGGCGTCTGCGCGGGCTGGGGCATGGGAGGGCTCCTTCGGGTCCAGGTTTCGGATGACCGCGCCACATGATGCCATCATCTGGATGGTCTGGGTATCTTGAATGCGCCGATTTCCGGTCGAGGAAGCGGCGGGAGCGGTAGTGACCACACAGGCGACAGGAGCGACATGGGCCGGTTGACCAGGGCCGAAGTCCAGGAGATGAACCGGCGGAAGGTGCTGGGGGCGGCGCGGGACGAATTCGGCGAGCGCGGGTTCCGGGACGCCAAGATCGACCGGATCGCCGAGCGGGCGGGGCTCACGCGAGGTGCCGTGTACTCCAACTTCCCGGGCAAGCGGGCCCTGTACTTCGCCGTGCTGGCCGACGCGGCGGGGCGGGTAACCGTGGACTCTCCGCCGGGTTCGGTGGACACCGTGCGGGAGGCGCTGGGGGCGCTGGCGCGGGGCAGGGTCGCGCGCTTTCCGCTGTCCGGGGCGGAGAGTGCGGAGAATCCGGCGCGGGATCTGCCCTCGGTCGTCCTCGCGGACGCGCAGACCCGGGAGCCGTACGCCCAGTTGCTGAAGCTGGACGCGATCGTGCTGGGGATGGCGCTGGAGGGGCTCGCCGGGCGGGGCGCGAAGCGGCTGGTGCCGGTGGCGGAGACCGTTCTGACGCTGCTGCACGGGGCGGATCAACTGGCCGCCGCTGCACCGGGGTTCGGGGATCCGTTCCAGGTGGTGGCTGCTTGTGAACAGTTGGGTGAAGTGCGGGCTGCTGGGGAGTGGGCGCCGCCGCATTTGTCGTACGTGGCGCAGGCGCGGCCCGTCGATGAGGCGTGGACGCCGCCCGGGAACGTGATGGACGCGCTGCGGGGGGAGGCGGTCGGACTCGGTGAGGACGGGGTGGTCGCCGTGCTCGGGCTGCACCGGCTGGAGGCGGTGGAGGAGACGGTGCGGGCGGCTCCGGCGGGGCAGTCGGTCACGGTGGTGCTGGTGACGGGGGAACCCGGGGAACTGGGCCCGCTGGCCCGGCTGACGGTGGCGGAGCTGGGGGTGGCACTGCGGCAGGCGTTCCCGAGGGGGGTGTGGCCGGGGGTGCGGGTGGTGCATGACGAGGCGGGGGTGCTGGCGGGGGCGGTCGGGGTGTCGGGGGTCAGCGATGCGACGGAGTGCGCGGTGAGGGTGCAGGGGGGCCGGGTCGTGGCTCGGGGGGAGGGGCGGGGGGCCGGGTATGCGGTGGGGGTGGGCGGGGGGTGAAGGCCCCGGGGGGGGCGTTGCAGTCGAGGGAGGAACCTCGGCCGACTGCGCCGGTCGATTTGCCTCGCGTACGTCGCCGGAACCGGGAAGCCGGTCGGCCCGGGGGCCGGTGGGGGCATGGCCGAGGCCGCCGCGCTGCTCTCCTCGGCTGAGCGATCTCGGCCGCGCCCACCGGTCGATCCGCTTCACGTACGTCTCGCCTCGGGGGGCTGGTGGGGCATGGCCGACTCGGCCGCGGTGCTCTCTTCGGCTGAGGGACCCCGGCCGCATCCACCGGTCGATCCGCTTCACGTACGTCTCGCCTCGGGGGGCCGGTGGGGGGGGCATCGCCGACTCGGCCGCGCCGCTCTCTTCGGCTGAGGGACCCCGGCCGCACCCACCGGTCGATCCGCTTCACGTACGTCTCGCCTCGGGGGGCCGGTGGGGGGGCATCGCCGACTCGGCCGCGCCGCTCTCTTCGGCTGAGGGACCCCGGCCGCACCCACCGGTCGATCCGCTTCACGTACGTCTCGCCTCGGGGGGCCGGTGGGGGGGCATCGCCGACTCGGCCGCGCCGCTCTCTTCGGCTGAGGGACCCCGGCCGCACCCACCGGTCGATCCGCTTCACGTACGTCCTGGGAACCGGAACGCCACTCGCCCCGAGGGTCGGTGGGGGCATGACCGACGCCGCCGCGCTGCCCTCCTCGGCTGAGGACCGGTCCACCGCCGGCCGGCGCAGGTGCGCCACGGCGGGCCCGGAGTATCAGTGGACACTCCGGGCCCGCCATGGCGCTCTTACCGCCGACGGCCGTCCGCTCAGTGCGGCTGCACGCGGGCCCTGCCGGTCTTCGAGTTGTGGATCAGGAGGCCGCCCTCGAAGTCCTGGACCAGGCCGGAGAAGGAGTCCCCGCCGCCGGGCGGCAGCGCGCCCCGTCTGCTGATCCTGTGTACGTCACCGGTCGGGAAGCCCAGCGCTCCCTTGACTCCGCCGCGTGCCTGCCAGTGGCCCAGCAGGGGAGGTTGTACTGCGTGCGCGCCCGTCTTCGGTGACCAGCAGATCACTCCGCGCTGGAAGGTCTGGCAACTCCCCTGCACTCCGAGAGAGTTGACCTCCTTTCGGGGGTCGGAGACCGGGTAGCCGAGGGTGCCGCGCTCGGCGCGCAGCGCGCGCCACTTGGCGTACACCGGACCCCACAGGGGGTGCGCCCCGGAGCGTTGCGACCAGTACACGGCACCGTGCTCGAAGAGCTGGTACTGGCCGCCCGCCGCTGCGGCCCGCTGCGGGGAAGTGGCGCAGCCGAGCTGGGCGGCCCGTGCGCGGGCCGCCCCGACCGGCCCCGTCGGACGTACGGCACAGTCGAAGGCCGCGGCGACGGTGTGGTCCCGGTCCATGGTGAGGGGCAAGGGGTTGCGGTTCGGCACGGGCCGGCCGTCGACGGTCCAGCCGGTCAGGGCGCGCGCGGGCGCCGGAACGGCGGTGAGGGTCACCTGTGCGCCGTGGGCGTAAGGGGCCGGTGCGGACAACTGGACCTTGCCCGCGCCGGCGGGGGTACCGGTCACCTTGAGGGTGTGCTGTTGGGGCTGGGGGTCGGGCTTGGGCTGAGGGTCCGGCTTGGGCTGGGGATCCGGCTGCGGCTGCGGCTGCGGCTGCGGCTGCGGGTCAGGCTTCGGCTGCGGATCCGGGTCGGGCTTGGGCTGAGGGTCCGGCTTGGGCTGAGGGTCCGGCTTCGGCTCGGGATCCGGCTTCGGCTGCGGCTCAGGATCCGGCTTCGGCTGCGGATCCGGCTTCGGCACCGTCACCGGCCGGAAAGTCGCCACCAGCCCGTGCCGCGCGTCCACCGTCACCACCAGCGGATTCGTGCTGCCCGCATCCGCACCGTCCAGGGTCCAGCCCACGAACTCCTGCCCCGCGGCCGGAGTCGCCGTCACCGTGACCTTCGTCCCCTTCTCGTACGGTCCGCCCTTCGCCGCACGCGCCTCTCCCCCGCCCACCGGCGAGACGGAGACGTCGAGCGCGAAGAGCTCCTGCGGCGGTACCGGCGGGGTCCGGTAGCGGGACACGACGGGCACGGTGTCGCGCAGCACCCGCGCGTTGTCGTGGTCCGCGTCGCCGAGGGCCTCGCCGCCCGCCGTCGCCGTCGGGCTGGAGTAGTTCATGGCCATGTCGCACGCGTACGAGCACGCGGAGCCGTATCCCATGATCGAGAAGTGCTTCTTGCTGGCGGTCACCCAGCCCCGGTTGTAGGGGTAGACGGGGTTCTTGGTCCAGTTCTCGCCGCGCTGCGAGGTCAGGGTCGCGTCGTCGTGCCAGAGCGCGAAGTTGTGCCCGAGTTCGTGGGCCATGGTCCCGGTGGCGGCGTCGTCCACGTCGACCGCCGAGAACGCCGAGTCGTCGGTCTTCCGCTCCCGGTACCTGGTGTTGCCCTTCGTCGTGATGCGGTCCTCGGCCAGCGGCTCCTGCGGGGTGTTGGCGATGCCCGAGGTGTACTCGCCGCCCGCCTTGGGCACCTCCGAGAGCACCGACACCAGGTCGGCGTACTGCTCCTCGCGCACCTTGCGGGCCTGTTTGCCCAGCACGCTGGAGGCGTCGCCGAGCGCCTTGATCACCGCGCTCGCGTCCTCGTCGCCGGTGTAGTCGGCCTGGAAGAAGTGCTTGAACCGCACCTTCCCCTGCACACCTGCGTTGCCGAACGCATCGTTGATCTGGCTCTCCGCGACGGCGATCCTCGCCTTGAGCGCGGCCTCGCCGCCCGCCTTCTTCAGCGCCTTCGCGGTGTAGCCGACGGCCACGTCCACCACCACGGGGTCGGCCGCTCGGGGCGCGGTGCCCCGGGGCGTCGCCCGCTCACCGGGCGCCTCGGAGGCGGGCACCACCTCGGGCGCGGGCGGCGGCTCGTACGTGTCGCTCGACTGGAGCCGCTTGCGCCGCAGGTCGACGACCCGTACGTCGCTGTGTCCCGCGTCCGTCGGCAGCAGTTCGTAGATCAGCGAGCCCTGCTTGACGGAGCCCGAGACCCGCACCGCTCCCCCGGCCCCGGCGCACACGCCGTCCACCACCAGGTACGCGAGCTGGTCCGGGGCGCCCACGACGTGCCCGGAGACCAGCACCCGGTCCTCGGACTTCCGGTGGGTGACCGTGTCGGCCGTCACCCGGATCCGTACGTCGGGGAACAGCGGCAGCAGGATCTCGTACGCCCGGCGCGGGTCGTCGTCGCACAGCGTGCGGAACGCGCCCGGTGCCACACCCACCCGCCCCAGCCGCACCACCCACGGCTCCCCCGGTACGGGATCACCGGCCGCCGGAAGCCCCCGCTCCGCCGGAAAGGCCACCGCCACCGCCGACTCCATCGCTCCCACCGAGAGCGCGCACGCCAGCGCCAGCACGCCCCCGGTCCGCCACCACTGTCTTCCCACGCGTCGCACACGCTGCACTTGTCGCACTCGTTGCACTCGTTGCACTTGTCGGGCTCGTCGCACTTGTCGTCCTTCGCACCACACGCTCGTACGGGCAGGCCGCGACGGACACCTCCCGCCGGGCACCGCCGGTCCGGCGGTGCCCGCCACCCAACCGCGCGGACGGGCACACCGCCCCCGGGCGAATCCGAATGGGGCAGCCGTCCCACCCGGCCGGGCGCAGGACGGACCGCGCCCTAGATCTCCTTGGCCGGCCAGTCGAGCATGCGGGCGCCGATGACCGCCGTCTGGAGCGTGTAGCGGCGCAGGGGGTCGGCGGGGTCGGCCCCGGTGAGGCGGTGGATGCGTTCCAGGCGGTAGGTCAGGGCGCGGACACTCAGGTTCAGGCGCCGGGCGGCCTCGGCCGCCACGCAGCCCGCGTCGAAGTACGCGCGCAGGGTCTCCACCAGGGGCTCGGCCCCGCCGCGCGCCTCCTGCAACGGGCCGAGCGCGCTGCGCACCAGGTCGACGAGGGCCTGCCGGTCCCGGCCGAGCACGGGAAAGACCAGCAGGTCGGCGGCGTACAGCACCGGACCCTCCAGACCCATCCGCTCGGCGAGGGCGAGCGCGCCGAGGGCCTCCTCGTAGCTGTGCACGACGCCGCCCGCACCGGGGTGCGGGCGGCCGACGGCCACCAGGATGCCGTCGGCGGCGGCGTGCGCCTGCTTGGCGAAGTGGTGCAGGACGTCCCGCTGCTCGCCCGGCGCGATGCACACCAGGCGTCCGTCCTTGCTGGCGACGAGGATGCGGCGGTCGGTGAAGCGGGCGGTGAGGGAGTTCTCCACGGTCCGGCTGACCGCGTCGCCGTCCTCGATGGCGTCCGGGCCCTCGGCGACGGCGACGGCATGGGCGCGGGAGAAACGCAGGCCGAAGCGCTCGGCGCGGGCGGCGAGACGGCCGAGGTCGCTGCGGCCGTGCAGCAGGTCGTCGACGAACTCCCTTCGTACGGCCTCCTCCTGACGGATCGCCATGCGCTGGGCCCGCTCGTACCCTTCGGCGACGGCGTCGACGGCCTGCCCGACGGCGGCCAGCACCTGGTCGGGCGAGCTCGCCGCCGTGCGCGGCCACTGCTCCCTGGTCTCCGTCAGGTACGCACGGACCACCGCCCGCAGCCCGAGCCCCGACTCGGCGGCCCGCTCCCCCAGCGCGCGGCGGGCGTCGAGCTCGTCACGGTCCAGCCGCCGCCCGGTCTCCGCCACCTCGCGCAGGGTCTGGGCATACCCCTCCACGTACTCCTCGGGTATTTCCCGTGCCGTCACGTCACACGCCCCTCCACCTGCTGTTTGTCCCTTTCAAGGATCGCAGACGGGGCAAAGCACGAACCTAGGGACGGATCCGGTACGTCTCCCCCGCCCGCGTCGGCACGACCAACACGCCGTCCTTCGCGGCGTACGTCACCGAGCCGCCGCCCCCGCGCACCACCTTGACCCGCCCGGCCAGCGCGGGATGCCGCACCTTCGCCGTGCCGCCGGCCGTGGAGGTGATCCGGATCTCCGTGGGCCTCCCCTCCTGCCAGTCGACGCCGACGGTGAAGCCGCCCCGGGCGCGCAGCCCGTCGTACGAACCCTTCGCCGCCCAGGCGGAGGGCAGGGCGGGCAGCACCTGGACCGTGCCGTGGCGGCTCTGGAGGAGCATTTCGGCGATGCCTGCGGTCGCGCCGAAGTTGCCGTCGATCTGGAACGGCGGGTGGGTGTCCCAGAGGTTGGGGAGGGTGGAGGACTTGAGCTGTTCGCCGAGCATCTTGGCGGCGTGGTCGCCGTCGCCGAGCAGCGCCCAGAAGTTGATCTTCCATGCCTTGCTCCAGCCGGTGCCGCCGTCGCCGCGCGCGGTGAGGGAGACCTTGGCGGCCTCCGCGAACTTCGTGCCGGGCTCGATCTGGCGGCCGGGGTGGAGGGCGAAGAGGTGGGAGACGTGCCGGTGGGTGTTGGCCGGGTCGTCGACGTCGGTCTTCCACTCCTGGAGCTGACCCCACTTGCCGATCCGCAGCCCCGGGTCCAGTTTGCGCAGGGTTTCCTTGAGTTGGCTCCTCAACTCCCTGTCGATGCCGAGCACTTCACTCGCTTCGGCGGTGTTGGTGAGGAGGTCGAAGACGATCTGCTGCGAGATGGAGGCCCCGGCGGTGAACTCGCCCTGTTCCGGCGAGTAGCTGGGCGAGACGACGAGGGTGCCGTCGCGCGGGTCGGTGTGGAGGTTGGCGAGCCAGAAGCGGGCGGCCTCCTTCATCACCGGGTAGGCGCGGGTGCGCAGGTAGGTGCGGTCCCGGCCGAAGAGGTAGTGCTCGTACATCTGCTGGACCAGCCAGCCGTTGGCCTCGGGCATCCAGAAGGAGGTCGACCAGTCGTGGACGCCGGTGTAGCCGTAGGGGTTGGTGTTCTGGTGCACGACCCAGCCCTCGGGTGTGCCGAACATCTCGCGGGCCGTCCTGCGTCCCGGCGGGCGGAGTGCGTCGACGAGGGCGTGGTAGGGCTCGGCGGTCTCGGCGAGGTTCGCGATCTCGGCGGGCCAGTAGTTCATCTGGATGTTGATGTTGGTGTGGTAGTCGGCGTTCCAGGGCGGGGTGTTGGAGTTGTTCCAGACGCCCTGGAGGTTGGCGGGCAGGAGGGAGCCGGGGCGGGAGGAGGCGATGAGGAGGTAGCGGCCGTAGCGGAAGAAGAGGGTTTCCAGGGCGCGGTCGGCGGGCGACTTCGGGTCGGCCTTGTATCCGGCGAGGAGCTTGTCGGTGGGGACGTCGGCGGGCATCCGCTGGCCGATGTCGAGGCGTACGCGGTCGTAGAGCCTGCGGTGGTCGGCGATGTGTGCGGCGCGGACCCGCTCGTACGGCTGGGCGGCGGCCCGGGTGACGGCGGACTCGACGCGGCCGTGCGGGTCGGCGCCCCGGTAGGTGGGGTGGCGGTCGGCGTAGTCGGTGCCGGCGGAGAGGACGAGGACGGCGCTGTCGGCGCCGGTGACGGTGATCCGGCCGCCGCTCTCGGTGCGGGTGCCGCCTCGGGTGACGACCTGGACCTGGCCCTCGTACCGCAGTCCGTTGTCGGCGAGGGCGCCCTTGACGGTGATGCGGCCGTCCTTGGCGGTGGTGGTGGCGCCGGGCTGGGCGGGGTCGATGCGCAGGGTGAAGGAGATCTGCCCGGGGCGGTCGGCGGTGAGCCGGCCGACGACGGCGCGGGCGGGGTGGCTGGCGAAGTACTCGCGGGTGAAGGTGATCCCTGCGGCGTCGCGGTAACTCACCCCGGCGAGAGCGTTGTTGAGGTCGAGGTGGCGGCGGTAGGCCTGGGGGGCGGCGGGCGCGCCGGGGAAGTCGAGGACGAGCGAGCCGAAGTTCTGGTAGTTGCCGAAGCCGGGGACGATTCCGGCGGGGGTGGAGTAGGTGGGGTTGCCGAGGCGGCGGGAGACCTCGTCGGGGTCCATCGAGCCCTGGGCGTCGATGATGCGGCGGACCTCGTCGAGGGCGCCGGGGCGGGGGGCGGGCCAGTTGCCGTGGTCGTAGCCCTCCTTGCTGCCGGGGCCGCCGGTCCACAACGACTTCTCGTTGAGCTGGAGTTGTTCGGTGGCGACGCCGCCGAACACCTTGACGCCGAGGTCGCCGCTGCCGAGCGGGAGGGCTTCGCGCTCCCAGTTGGTGGCGGGTCTGTCGTACCAGAGGGTGTGGCCCTCTGCGGGCGGCACGGGTCCGGCGGGCGGGGCCGCGGCGCCGTCCGGTGCGGGTGCGGGCACGGCCGACGTCCCGTCCGGTGCGGGTCCTGACGGAACGGCCGCACCGGCCGGGAGGGCGGTGGGCAGCACCGCACCGGTGGCGAGGACCGAGGACAGGGCGAGCGCCTGGCGCCTGGACAGCGTCATGGAGATCCCTCCAGAGATCGGATCAATGCCGGGCGAACATAGAAGCTGCCCGCGATCTTTCGCAATGGATGAAAAGTCTCGACGCTTGGACCTTTCCAGAGATCGGATCTTGAGCGGTCGGCACCCTCCCTCCTCGGCGCACCTCTTTACACGACGGCAATCGATCGGACACGCTACGAGCGTTTACCCCCAGGAGACTCCACCTCACGACAGTGAACATCGGCAGTTGGGGAGAGAGCCCGTGACCGTAGCGCCCGCACCGTCCGCCGCCACCCAGTCCCTGGCGTCGCTCGCCAAGGCCGACGGAGTACGTTTCCTGCTGGCCACCTTCACCACCCTCACTGGGAAGCCCTGCGCCAAGCTGGTCCCGGTGGAGGCCGCGGACGCGCTGGAGGGCGACGGGGTCGGGTTCGCCGGGTACGCGGCCGGGGCGATGGGCCAACTGCCGCGCGACCCGGACGTGGTGGCGGTGCCGGACCTCCGTTCGTACACACCGCTGACCTTCCTGCGGCCGGGCCTGGGCTTGGTGCACTGCGATCCGTACGTCGAGGGCAGGCCGTACGCGTACGGACCGCGCGTCATCCTGCGCACCCTCGCCGAACGGGCGGCGGCCGAGGGAACGGCTCTGGTCAGCGGGGCCGAGCTGGAGTATTTCCTGCTGCGCAAGGACGGGGCGACGGGCGAACTGGTCACCGCCGACCGGCTCGACGACGCCGCGCAGCCCTGTTACGACGCACGTGGTCTGACCCGGATGTACGAGCACCTGACCGCCGTGTCGGACGCGATGGTGGAGCTGGGCTGGGGCCCTTATGCGAGCGACCACGAGGACGGCAACGGCCAGTTCGAGCAGAACTTCCATCACGCGGACGTGCTGACGACGGCCGACCGGGTGGTGACGCTGCGGTACATCGTGCAGGTGCTGGCCGAGCAACGCGGCATGACGGCGACCTTCATGCCGAAGCCCTTCACCGACCGCACCGGCAACGGACTGCACCTGCACCTTTCCCTCTGGGACGGCGAACGGGCCCTGTTCCCACGGGAGTTGATCGAGGATCCGTACGGCATGGGGCTGAGCCCGACCGCGTACGCCTTCACCGCCGGGCTCCTCGCCCACGCTCCCGCGATGCACGCCCTGATCGCGCCGACCGTGAACTCCTACAAGCGCTCCGGCGCCACGACCACCGCCTCCGGTGCCACCTGGGCGCCGCGCGAGGCGACCTGGGGCGGCAACGACCGCACCCACCTGATCCGGGTGCCCGACGCGCACCGGGTGGAGCTGCGCGGCGGCGACGGCTCCGCCAGCTCGTACCTGGCGTCGGCGGCCGCACTGGGCGCCGGACTCGACGGCGTACGACGGAACTTGGACCCCGGAGCCCCGGGTGCTACGAGCGGGCCCGCGCTGCCGCGCACCCTGCTGGACGCCGTGCACGCGCTGGAGGAGGACGCGGTGATGCGCGGGGTGCTGGACGCGGTGGATCAGGAGGCGGGGGTCAGTGCGTACTACGCGCGGCTGAAGCGGGAGGAGTTCTACAGCTGGCACAACACGGTGACCTCGTGGGAGGTCGACCGCTATCTGACCGCCGTCTGAACCAACTTGTTGTGAAAGGGACTTGAACATGTGCGGTATCGCGGGAATCCAGGTGCGGGACCCCGCCCTGGAACCACGTCTGGGGTGGCTGCTCGCCGGAATGCTCCACCAGGCCGCCGAGCGCGGACCCGACTCGGCGGGGGTGGCGCTGTACGGGGACGCGCTGCTGTCGCCGCCGGGGCACGCCTCGGTGAGCCTGCTCGCGCCGGGGATGACTCCCTCGGAGCTGGCCGAGCGGGTCGGGCCGGACGCGACGGTGGTGCCGGTCGGGCAGACGACTGTCGTCCACGCGCCTTGCAGTGCAGGTGAGTTGGAGAAGCGGGTGCGCGCCGCCGGGACGGGGGCGACCGTCATCGGGCGCGGCGCGGACCTCGCCGTACTGAAGGGGGTGGGGCATCCGGACACCCTCGCGGAGGAGTTCGGGCTGCGGTCGGCCACCGGCCGGCAGGGCGTCGTACACACCCGGATGGCGACGGAGTCGGCGGTGACGCCCGAGGGGGCGCACCCGTTCGCGGTGGCGGACGACCTGTGCCTCGTGCACAACGGATCGTTTGCGAACCACGCGACGCTGCGACGTGAACTCATCGCGGAAGGCGCCGAGTTCGACAGCGCGAACGACTCCGAGGTGGGCGCGCGCTTCGTGGCGGCGCGGCTCGCCGAGGGGCACGACCTGGAGAAGTCGCTGCGTCTGCTGTGCGAGCGGTTCGACGGTTTCTACACGCTGCTGGTCACGACCGGGGACACCTTCGCGGTCGTACGGGACGCCATCGCCTGCAAGCCGGCCGTCGTCGCGGAGACGGACGCGTGGGTGGCGATGGCGTCGGAGTACCGCTGTCTGGCCGGGCTGCCCGGCATCGAGAACGCCCGCATCTTCGAGCCCGAGCCGGAAGAGGTGTACACATGGCGACGATGACAACTCCCGCCGTGACGACGACCGTTGACCTGAGCGTCCAGTCCGTACGCGATCTGAACTCCGCCCTGCACAAGGCGCGCGAGGGCAGCTGGCACGTCACCCGTCCCGACGGCGCGCACAACCTCGCGGTGGGGCTCGACGCCCCGCTGGACGTCCGGATCGACGGGCACGCGGGCTACTACTGCGCGGGCATGAACCAGCACGCGACGGTCACCGTGCACGGCAACACCGGTGTCGGCACGGCGGAGAACATGATGTCCGGCACGGTCCGGGTGCGCGGCAACGCCTCCCAGTCGGCCGGGGCAACGGCCCACGGCGGTCTGCTCGTTGTGGAGGGCGACGCGGCGGCCCGGTGTGGGATCTCGATGAAGGGCGTGGACATCGTCGTCGGCGGGAGCGTCGGCCACATGAGCGCCTTCATGGGGCAGGCGGGCCGCCTGCTGGTGTGCGGGGACGCGGGCGACGCGCTCGGCGACTCGCTGTACGAGGCGCGGATCTACGTACGCGGACGGGTGAAGTCGCTCGGCGCGGACTGCGTCGAGAAGGAGATGCGGGGTGAACACCTCGAAGACGTACGGGAGTTGCTGACAGCGGCAGCCTTCACGGACATCGACCCGTCCGAGTTCCGGCGGTACGGCTCGGCCCGCGCGCTCTACCACTTCGACGTCGACAACAGCAGCGCCTACTAGTGAGGACCCCCATGTACGACGATCCCTCCGCCCGCGGCCTGCGCGAGTCGGCGACGTTCGACCGGGCCACCATCCACGCCATCCAGCGCGCCGCCGAGACCGGCGTGTACGACATCCGGGGCTGGGGCGCCAAGCGTCGCCTCCCGCACTTCGACGACCTGCTGTTCCTCGGCGCGAGCATGTCCCGCTACCCGCTGGAGGGCTACCGGGAGCGCTGCGGCACCGACGTCGTCCTCGGCGACCGCCACGCGACCTTCCCCCTGCACCTGGACACGCCCGTCACGATCGCCGGAATGAGCTTCGGCGCGCTGTCCGGGCGGGCGAAGGAGGCCCTGGGGCGCGGTGCGAGCGACGCCGGCACCTCGACGACGACCGGCGACGGCGGCATGACGCCCGAGGAGCGCGGCCAGTCCAAGCACCTCGTGTACCAGTACCTGCCGTCCCGGTACGGGATGAACCCCGACGACCTGCGCAAGGCCGACGCCATCGAGGTCGTCCTCGGCCAGGGCGCGAAGCCGGGCGGCGGCGGCATGCTCCTCGGGCAGAAGATCACCGAGCGGGTGGCGGGGATGCGCACCCTCCCCGTCGGCGTGGACCAGCGCAGCGCCTGCCGCCACCCCGACTGGACGGGCCCCGACGACCTGGAGATCAAGATCCGGGAGCTGCGGGAGATCACCGACTGGGAGAAGCCGGTCTACGTCAAGATCGGCGCGACCCGCACCTATTACGACGTGAAGCTGGCGGCGAAGGCGGGCGCGGACGTCATCGTGGTCGACGGGATGCAGGGCGGCACGGCCGCCACCCAGGACGTCTTCATCGAGCACGTCGGCATTCCGACGCTGGCCGCGCTCCCCCAGGCGGTCCGCGCGCTCCAGGAGGAGGGGCTGCACCGCAAGGTGCAGCTGATCGTCTCGGGCGGCATCCGCTCGGGCGCGGACGTGGCGAAGTGCATGGCGCTGGGCGCGGACGCGGTGGCGATCGGCACGGCGGCACTGATCGCGCTCGGCGACAACCACCCCAAGTGGGAAGCGGAATACCGGGAGTTGGGGTCGGCGGCCGGGTACTACGACGACTTCCAGGCGGGCCGCGACCCGGCGGGAATCTCCACCCAGGACGAGGAGCTGGCCGCCCGCCTGGACCCGGTCGAGGGCGGACGCCGTCTTGCCAACTACCTGCGGGTGATGACGATGGAGGCGCAAACCATCGCGCGGGCGTGCGGCAAGGCACACCTGCATCACCTGGAACCGGAGGACCTGGTGGCCCTGACGATCGAAGCATCGGCGATGGCCCGCGTCCCGCTGGCCGGGACGGACTGGATCCCGGGGGCCGGGCGGTGACCCCGGACGCGGACCTGGCGGTGGTCGGGGCGGGCCTGATGGGGGCGGCGACCGCGTGGGCGGCTTCGCGGCGCGGCCTGGACGTCGTACTCCTGGAACAGTTCGCGCCCGGGCACGACCGGGGCAGCTCGCACGGGAGCGCGCGCATCGTGCGGCGGGCGTACGCGGATGCGCTGTACGTACGGATGACGGGCCGGGCGATGTCCCTGTGGCGGGAGCTGGAGTCGGACGCGCACGTGTCGCTGCTGCGCATGACCGGCGGGCTGGACCACGGGGCGGGCCGCGACCCAGAGGGCATCGCGGCGGTTCTGGCCGATTGCGGCGTCCCGCACGATCTCCTGTCCGCGTCGGAGGCCGCCCACCGCTGGCCGGGGTTGCGCTTCGCGGGCCCGGTGCTGCACCACGAGGAGGCGGGCACGGTGGATGCGGCCCGGGCGGTGGATGCGTTCGTACGGCGGGCCGGGGAGCGGGGTGCCCAGGTGCGGCACGGGTACGAGGTGCGGCGGATCGTGGTGCTGGGCGAGGAGGGGGTGCGGCTGGAGGGCGCGGACGGGTCGACGGTGACGGCGCGGCGGGTGGTGGTGTCCGCGGGGGCGTGGGTACGGGACCTGGTGGGCGGCCTCGTACCGCTGCCGGAGCTGGTGGTGACGCAGCAGCAGGTGTTCCACTTCGCGTGCGGGGACGAGGTTGCGGCGGAGTGGCCGGTGATCGTGCACAAGGCCGACTTGTCGACGTACAGCCTGCCGGGCGGCAGGGACGGCGGTCCCGGCGACGCCCGCAAGATCGCCGAGCACGACGCGGGCGCCCCGACGACGGCCCGTACGCGCTCCGGCACGGTGGACCCGGCGGCCCGCGAACGCATCACCGCGTACGTCCGCGACTGGCTGCCCGGCCTCGTCCCGGAGCCCTTCAACGAGGCCACCTGCCTCTATACCTCCACCCTGAACGAGGACTTCCTCCTCGACCGGGCCGGGCCCGTGGTCGTGGCCTCCCCCTGCTCGGGGCACGGCGCGAAGTTCGCCCCGCTGATCGGCGAGTGGACCACCGACCTGGCCACGGGCCGGGGCCCCGGCCCGGACGCCCGCTTCTCGCTCGCGGCGCACGGCTAGGGCACGTACTGCTGGTGCGTGCACTGCTGGCGCACGCGCTGCTGGCGTACGTACTGCTGGTCCGTGCGCTGCTGGTCCGTGCTCCGCCGCGCACCGGCTCGCGAGGAAGCCCACCCCCTGGGACACAATGACCCCCATGACATCCCCACCCACCCCGGAGGGAGCCCCGGGCCCCCTCCCGGACCGGGAGATCCACGCCCCCCAGCCCCCCTCCCTCGAAAAGGCCATCGCCCACCAGGTCCGCCACTACCGCACCACCTCCGGCCTCTCCCTCGCCGACCTGGCCGCCCGCTGCGGGATCTCCAAGGCGATGCTCTCGAAGATCGAGAACGCCCAGACCTCGTGCAGCCTCACCACCCTCTCCCGCCTCGCCACCGGCCTCGACGTCCCGGTCACCGCCCTCTTCCGGGGCGTGGACGCCGAGCGCGAGGCCGTGTTCGTCCCGTCCGGCCAGGGCGCCCGCATCGCCCGCCGGGGCAGCCGCGTCGGCCACCTCTACGAACTGCTCGGCGCCCTGCGCGGCCCGCACAAGCGGATGGAAGCCGTCCTGGTCACGCTCACCGAGTCCAGCGAGGTCTTCCCCCTCTTCCAGCATCCGGGCACGGAGCTGATCTACATGCTCGAAGGGGCGATGGTGTACGGACATGGGGAGGCCCAGTACGAGATGCGCGCCGGCGACGCCCTCCAGCTCGACGGGGAGGGCGCCCACGGCCCGCAGGAACTCCTCGCCCTCCCCATCCGCTTCCTCTCGGTGACGGCGTACGGCGACCAGCCCGGGGCCCATTGACCGGCCCCCACCGCCTATGGTCGATGACCATGAACGACGTACGACGCCTCACGAACCCCACCACCGACACGCAGACCCGCATCGCCCCCACCCCGAACTGCCTCACCGGCGTCGGCGTGATCGTCCAGGACACGACGACGGGCCACGTCCTGCTGGGCCTCGGCCACAACGGCCGCTGGGAGCTGCCGGGCGGCAAGGTGGACACCGGCGAGAGCTTCGAGCAGGCCGGGCTGCGGGAACTCGGCGAGGAAACGGGCCTGGTGCCGGACGCCTCCCGAGCGCGGGTCGTGGGCGTGGCGCTCGACAGCGGCTACGGGCTGAACCGGATTTCCGCGGCGGTGCATGTGCCGTCCGGGGGTGGTGTGCCCCGGGTGACGGAGCCGGACAAGATCGTGCGGTGGGAGTGGTTCGCGCCGGCCGACATCCCGGACGCGCTCTTCGTCCCGTCGGCGGCCGTACTGCGCGCGTGGCGGCCGGATCTGCCGCTGCCGCTGACGGACGCGTACGTGTATCGGGCGCGGGGCTGAGTAACGGGAGAGTCCCCCCGCACAACGCCCCCGGTCAGTCTTCTTCGTAGCGACGCAGCAAATCGCGCAACTGCACCGCCATCACTTCCGGCACCTGTGCGACCAGATCCGACATGAACCGCCGGGACCGACGATGACGGCCCTCCTCACCCCAAATCCGGAGGAGTAACTCTGGCATTTCCGCCACCGTCTCAATGACAACACCCAGTGAATCGCACAGCAGCCCACACTCGGCCTCGACGTCCGTGCCGTCCGCGTGCGGGTACAAGTCCATGGTGTTCAGACGCCGGAACAGGATGCGCGCCAGCACGGCGGCCCCCTGCGGGGTGCTATCCAGCTGGTACAGGGCATAAACCACACTGTGCACCACACGTACCGGCAACCGATGTGCATCAAACAGCAGTTGACCGGAGATCATCGAACGGAGCGTGTCGTTGTTGTCGTGGGGTCCGCGCACAGCCGCACGCAGCAGTTGCGTGCAGCGTTCGTAGCGCTCCGTAAGCTCCTCGTCAGAGGACCGCAGGTGGCTCGCAAACCAGAGGCTCAGCAGGTCATGCGCCCAGGACGTGGCCGGGCCGTCCGCCTCCCCGTGGAAGGTGGTCAGGGCAATACCGAAGTGTTCGAAGAACGGGTCCAGTGCATGCCGCACCAACAGGTCCTGACCGGCGTCGGCGATGTCCATCCGGTGTCGGCTCTTCTCCGCGTAAACCCGCGACCAGGTGACCTGTGTCGTGCGGTACTCGTGGTCGGGCCCGTAGCGGAATGCCCAGTAGGGGTCGACCGCCCCGACGCCACCCGGCGGCTTCGGCGCCGTAGCCGGGAGCACCGTGAGCTCCCGTGCCCCATCGATCCAACAGCGGTGCACCTGAAGCGCGGAGGCGAGATCCTCCCACTCCTGGTCGGTCAACGCAGAACGGTACAGCTGCACCCTGTGCGACCAGGTGCCCGCCGGATCGCTGGTGGGGAAGAGCGCGCTCGCGGTGACCCCGCCGGTGACCAGGACCGTCAGCACGAGCAGGTTCGCCTCGTACATGGCGTGCCGGGAAGCCGTCGGGTGCGGGAGAGGGCGGTAATCGGCGTACCGGAACTCCACCCTCTTGCGAGCGTCGGCCATGACCTCGATCAACACCTCACCGAGCCGCTCCCGCCGCTCCGACGCGAGTCGGCCGATGCACGCCTCGACGAACCACAGCATCTGGCGTGACACCACGGGCGCGAACGACAGCAGGGCATACAGCATCTCGTCGTCCGCAGGCGCCCGGCCGATCGCCAATGCTGCAGACTGATCGACGAGTTGGCTGAGCAGAAGCACTGTTGTCCGGGCGACCAAATACTCCCCGAAGGTGGCGTGCAGGAACTCGTACGTCGTCAGGTCCCGCTCCTCCTGGAGCGCCTGCGCCTTCTGTACGAAGAAGAAGCGGCCGAGGGCGATCTCCGCCTGGTTGAGCGGGGTACGCCGGAAGTCTGTCGGGGCGGCGGTGTCGGGGCCGCCGAGCAGGGCGGTGAGGTCCTCCTGGAGTTCGTCCGCGGTGATCCACTGGCGGCGGCGGTTCAGGATGCCGAAGGCGATGAGGGAGAGCCGCTGGAGTTCGCGCTCGGAGTGGGCGGCAAGGTCGCGGGCTGTGAGGCCGTCGCCGCGCTTGCCTATCTCGCGGACCGCGAAGGAGTTCAGCAGCTCCTCGTACAGGTCGGCCGCACCCAGGGGTGTGCCGCTCTCCGTCTCCCGTTGGAGCGCGTTGGCGTTGGCGTCGTACAGAGCGAGCATCAGCAGGAGGAGCGGCTGCGAGGCCAGTTCGGCGTGCCGGCATGCGACGGCGACGGGCAGCGGCCGAAGGCCCTGGGCGGTGAAGTGCGGTGCGTTGGCCGCGTTCCAGACCGTGAGCCAGCGACGGATGTGCGGTTCGGCGAACGGTTCGAGGCGTACCGCCACCGTGCCTTCCGGGCAGCGGGCCCGGTCCGCGACGGCCGTACGGCTCGTCACCAGGGCATAGACCGGGCGGCCCTGGTCGGCTTCGCGCTGCTGGAACTTGGCGATCCTGAGGAGATAGTCGGTCTGGCTGACGCCGGTGGCCTGGAGGAGTTCGTCGAAGCCGTCGAAGAGGAGAACGGGCACGGCGCCTTCGGCGGACCGAACCAGGTCCGTCCAGGACGTCCGCTCACCGGTGGCCGCCCGCACCGCGTGCTCGACCTGGTCCTGCACGTCGTCCTCGGCGCGCACCTCACGCAGCACGACCCGTACGGGCAGGAATCCGGTGTCAGTCAGCCGAGCCGCGAGGATCCTGGTCAGGACGGACTTGCCCGCCCCCGGTTGGCCCAGGACGAGCAGAGGTGCGTTGGCTGCGGGGCGGGAAGTGAGGGTTCCGGCGAGGAACTCGGTGAGGTCGGACCGCACCGGAAGCCCCTCCCACCAGCCCTCTTGCGCGGGTCCGTTGCCGTCGGCGGGTACGTCCGAGACCCGGAAGTCCGGGTCCACGTATCCGTCCCCGAGGGTGGGCAGGGTGAGTCCGCTCGGGGCCTCGCCCTCCGCGAGGATCTGCTTGCCGAGGTCCGAGCGGTAGGCGGTGGCGAGTCCGGCGGCGGCGTGGCGGAGGGCGGGCGCGACGACCAGGCCGTGGAGCGCGCCCTCGACGCCGGTCAGGGCCTGGCGGATCTCGTGGCGGGTCGCCTGGTGCTCGACTTGGCCGGACCAGAATCCGAATTCCGGTACTTCCACGGCTAGTCGGGAATAGAGCTGTTCGTAGTGGGCCCAGGCCGACCACTCCAGTCCGCTCATGGCGGAACGCGCCTCGGCCCGCTGCCGGTCGTCGAGTCGTTCCCAAACGGCCAGCCCCTGGATGAAGAAGTCCATGTTCGCCGTGGCACTTCTGTACCAGTCGAGCAGATCGAGCTGGAACCTCTCGTACGGCAGAGCCGGTCCCACCTGCGGGATCTCCGCGAGGAGCAGTTGCCTGACGAGCGGCCTGGCAGTCCGGTCGCCGCCCGCGATGCCGACCTGCTCCGCGGCCGTGAGCTCCAACTCAGCCACGGCAAAGGGCAATTCCACCTCGCCGAACGCCTCGAAGTACGCCGTGACCACCAGCACCGCGTGTGCCGCCGCGATCTTCTCCGTACGCTCCGTACGCCCGGCACCCCCCAGCCGGTCCCGCAGCCCTGAGGTCAGATCCCGCCCCAGCCGCAGCAACCGCCCTTGCGCGCCCAAGATCCCGAGCGCTGTATCGCTCACCCCTCCCGTGGCCACGGACAAGGCTCCGCTCAGGGCCCGGTCCGCCGCCGCCAGCGCCTCGCTGTCACCCCCCAGAATCGCCACCGCATCCCGGTAACTCAGCAACCGCCGCCCGCGCATCCCCATGCATCCAGATGTACCACGCACCACCGACAACCGAGCCGCACATCACCTTTCAGCCACCCCAACACACCTTATTAGCACCGGAGTTGACAGAGGTCTTCCCGTGACGAGCGGGGCCGCTCTATGCTCCTGCGACTCATGTGTCGGTTACCACTGGTAAGGGGCTGGGCAGATGGACCGAACGGGCACCACTTCTCGACGTACCTTCGTCGCCGGAGCGGCGGCAGTCGGCGGGGCCACCGCCCTCGGCGCGCTCCCCGCAGGAGCGGCGCAAGCGGCGCCCGCCCGACCGGCCGCCGACGCCCCGTCCGTCGCCGTACTCGGCGGCGGCGTCGCCGGTCTGACCGCCGCGCACGAACTCGCCGAACGCGGCTTCAAGGTCACCGTGTACGAGAGACGGGCCCTCGGCGGCAAGGCCCGCAGCATGGACGTGCCGGGCAGCGCGAAGGGCAATCGCAAACCGCTCCCCGGCGAACACGGCTTCCGGTTCATCCCCGGGATCTACCACAACCTCCCGGACACGATGCGCCGCATCCCCTTCCCCGGCAACGCCAACGGGGTCTGGGACAACCTCATCGCACCTCCCGAGATGATGTTCGCCCGCTCCGGCGGCCGCGAGGAGATGCGGATGCCGATCCCGTGGCCCGGCCACCAGCCGCCGAACCTCGACCTGGACGACATCCGCCGGATGCTCACCGGCCTGCTGGAAACGGCGCTCAACCTCCCCCTCCACGAGATCGCCTACTTCGTCAACCGGGTGCTCGTCTTCTTCACGAGCTGCGACGAACGCCGCAACAGCACCTGGGAGAAGACCCCGTGGTGGGAGTTCGTGCGCGCGGCCCGCATGTCGAAGGAGTACCAGCGCATCCTGGCCGTCGGCGTCACCCGCAACATCGTCGCGACCAAGGCGGAGGAGGCCAGCACCCGCACGGTCGGCACGCTCGGCGAGGCCTTCGTCTTCAACGCACTCGGCCAGGGCGCGGACGGCCCGCCCGACCGCATCCTGAACGCTCCGACGAACGAGGCGTGGATCGACCCCTGGGTGGCCCATCTGCGGACACTGGGCGTGGAGTTCAAGATGGGCTGGACCGTACGGGACATGAAGACGGCGGGCGGCCGGATCAGCGCGACCGTCATCGAGGACCCGGCGGGCCTACGTCAGTCGGTCGTCGCCGACCATTACGTATCGGCCATTCCGGTTGAGCATGCGCGCCGCACCTGGAACGCTGAAATGCGCTCCCTGGATCCGCAGTTGACCCGCGCCGACAAACTCGAGACGGACTGGATGACGGGCATCCAGTTCTATCTGACGGAGCGTCCGAAGATGGTCGACGGGCACGTCAACCTCATCGACTCGCCGTGGTCACTGACCGGCATCGCCCAGGCCGGGCACTGGAAGGGCCGCGACTTCCCGGCCGTGTACGGCGACGGGGTGGCCGTCGAGTGCCTGTCGGTCGACATCTCGGAGTGGGACAAGCCGGGAATCCTGTATGGGAAGACAGCGAAGCAGTGCACCCGGGAGGAGGTGGCGAAGGAGGTGTGGGCGCAGCTCAAGGCGGCCCTCAACGACACCGGCAAGACCGTCCTGAAGGACAGCACCCTGCACTCGTGGTTCCTGGACCCGGGCGTCGACGGGCTCGGCACGCCGAACCCGACCAACGAGGACGAGCTCCTCATCCACCCGTGCGGCACCCTCCACAACCGCCCCTCCGCCGCGACGAAGATCCCGAACTTCTACCTCGCGGGGGATTACGTCGCGGTGGACATCGACCTTGCGACGATGGAGGGGGCGAACGCCTCCGCCCGCCAGGCCGTCAACGCCCTTCTGGACAGAGTGGGTTCGGATGCAGCCCGCTGTACGGTGAAGGGGCTGCACAAAATCCCGGCGATCGAGACGTTGAAGCGGCACGACCGGACGCGGTGGAAGCTGGGGCTGCGGAACGCGCTCGACGTGGGTTAGCCGGCGGGCGGTTCGTCGAAGCGGCTGCGGATGGCGCGCAGCCGCTCGGCGATCTCCCGACCCATCCCCTCCTCGCACCGGTCGAAGACCTCCCGCGTGGCCACCAGGCCCCACTCCTCGATCCATGCCGCGTCGAACGATTCGGTCTCCTCCGTGCGCAGGAACTGGGCCAGCAACTCTTCCAGCACCTCCCACAAGGCCGTCTGTGCGACCGCCTCGGTCGGGTCCGGTACACCCGACATCGCGACACCGAGCCGTCTGATCGCGACGCGCGCATGGAGCACCAGGACCGTCGGCCCGTCCAGGGGCGCCCTCCAGTCGACAATCATGCGGAGCACAATCTCGATCGGCAGCCGGTGCGCATCGTGCAGGAGCTGCCCGTAGAGCATCGCCGCCAGCCGGTCGGTGACCTCCACCGGCATGCGCCTCAACGTCCTGATGATTCCGATGCAGCGCTCGTACCGCACCGCCAACTCGCCGTCGGACCGGTCGAGATGACTCGTCAGCCAGATCTCCAGGAGGTCGTGCGCCATGGAGCTGGCGTAACCGCCGGCCGCCCCGTAGAAGGTGTCCAGGGCCCCGCCGAAGCGGAGGAAGAACGGGTCGAGCGCATGGCGCAGCACCTCGTCGTGGCTGACGTCGGCCACGACCATCTTGTGCCGCGCTTCCCGCGAACCACTGCGCCACCAGGACCGCGCAGCCCTCTGGACCTGACCCGACGGCGGATGGTTGTACACCCAGTACGGGTCCACCGGGTCCGGCTGCGGCGGCTCCGTAGACAGCGGGGTGACGGTCAGCTCCCGGCGGTCCCCCACCCAGGTCCGCCTCACGTCGAGCGCGAGCGCATACTCGGTCCACTCCTGCGCGGTCAGCGCGGACCGGAAGAGCTGGACCCGCAGCGCCCAGATGCCCGCCGGGTCCACGGCCGCCGGGAAGAGTTGGCCGGCAGTGACTCCGCCCGTCAGCAGGACGGTCAGCATCATCAGGTTGGACTCGTACTTCCCGTGCCGGGCGGCCGTCGCCCGGGGTATCGGCCGGTACTCGGCGTACCGGTGCTCGACCCGGTTGCGGGCGTCCTCCATCACGCCGATCAGCAGCTCTCCGAGCCGTTGCCGCCGCTCCGGCTCGATCCGTTCGATGCGGGCCTCCACGAAGCGCAGCATCTGCCGGGAGGCCAGCGAGGCGTACGACAGCAGGACGTACACCAGGTCGTCGTCCACAGGCGTCCGCCCGAGCGACAACGCGGGCCGCTGGTCGATGAGTTGATCAACGAGAAGTACGGCGAGCCGTGCGACGAGGTACTCACCGAACGTGGCGTGCAGGAACTCGTAGGTGATCAGCTCACGCTCGTCCTGCACCGCCTGCGCCTTCTGTACGAAGAAGAACCGGCCGAGGGCGATCTCCGCCTGGTTCAGCGGCGTGCGGAAGTCGGACCCCGGACCTGTGGCGGACCGGCCGAGCAGGGCGGTGAGGTCTTCTTCCAGCTCGCTCACGGTGATCCACTGACGGCGGCGGTTCAGGATGCCGAAGGCGATGAGGGAGAGCCGCTGGAGTTCGCGTTCGCAGTGGTCGGCGCGCTCGCGCGTAGTCATGGCGTCGCCCGCCTTGCCGACCTCGCGTACGGCGAAGGAGGTGAGCAGCTCCTCGTAGAGGTCGGCGGCGGCAAGGGGTTCGCCGCTCTCCGTCTCCTGCTGGAGGGCGTTGGCGGTGGCGTCGTACAGGGCGAGCATCAGCAGCAGCAGCGGTTGCGAGGCCAGCGCGGAGTGCCGGGCGGCCACGGCGGCGGGCAGCGGGCGCAGGCCGTTGGCGGTGAAGTACGGGGCGTTCAGGTCGTTCCAGACGCCGAGCCAGCGTTCGATGTGCGGGGTGCGGAAGGGTTCGAGGCGCAGGGCGAGGGTGCCCTGCGGGCAACGGGCCCGGTCGGCGACGGCGGTACGGCTGGTGACCAGGGCGTAGACGGGCCGGCCCTGGTCGACCTCGCGCTGCTGGAACTTGGCGATCTTCACCAGGTAGTCGGTCTGGTTGACACCGGTGGCCTGGAGGAGTTCGTCGAAGCCGTCGAAGAGGAGGACGGGGACGGCGCCCGGTGCCGAGCGGACCAGGTCCGGCCAGCTCACACGCTCGCTGGTGGCGGACCGGATCGCGTGCTCGATCTGGTCCTGGATGTCGTCCTCGGCACGGATCTCGCGCAGGACGATCCGTACGGGCAGAAAGCCGGTCCCGGAGAGGCGGGCCGCGAGGATCTTGGTGAGGACGGACTTGCCCGCCCCGGGCTGGCCCAGGACGAGGAGCGGGGCGGCGGTGGAGGCGCGCGAGGTGAGCGTGCCGGAGAGGAATTCGGTCAGGTCGGACCGTACGGGGGCCCGCTCCCACCAGTCCTCCTGCGCGGGACCGCTGCCCTCCTCGGGCACGGGAGCCACCCGGAAGTCCGGGTCCACGTACCCACCTGCGAGGCTGGGCATGGCCAGCCCGCTGGGGGCCTCGCCCTCGGAGAGGATCGGGCGCGGGAGGGCCGCCCGGTAGGCGGCGGTGAGTCCGTGGGCCGCGTGGGCGAACTCGACGGGGCGGGCCAGACCCTGAAGGGCCCGCTCCACACCGTCCAGTGACTGACGCAGGACGCTGCGCGTGGCCTGGTGCTCGATCTGTCCCGACCAGAAGCCGAACTCCGGTATTTCCAGGGCGAGTTGCGCGTACAGCTCCCGGTAGCGCGCCAAGGCGCTCGTTTCGAGACCCAGCAGAACACCCCTCGTGCGGGTGCGACCGTCCTCGTCCAGCCGTTCCCAGAGGGCGAGCCCTTGGAGGAAGTCCCGGAGGAGGTCCGCGCGGTCCCAGTACCAGGCACGCACCAGTCCGACGGTCTCCTCGAAGGGCAGGGCGGGCGTCGGGTGGGGCACCTCCGCGGACAGCAGCGTCCCCACCAAGTGGTCGGCCGTGACCTGCCCCCCGGACAGCATCACCTGCTCGTTCCTGTTCAGCTCCAACTCACCGAACTCGAACGGCAGCTCCGCCTCCGCCAGCACCTCGAAGAAGGCCGTGATCACCAGCACCGCATGCGCCGCCGCGATCTTCTCCGTACGGTCCGCCCGCTCCGCCGACCCGAGCCGGTCCCGCAACCCGGTCGTCACGTCCCGCCCGATCCGCAGCACCCTCCCCTGCGCCCCGAACAGCCCGAGCACCGCATCGCTCGCCCCGCCCGTCGCCGCCGACAGCGCACCGCCCACCACCCGGTCCGCCGCCGCCAGCGCCTCGCTGTCGCCGCCCAGGATCGCCACCGCGTCCCGGTAACTCAGTAGCCGTCGTCCCCTCATGCACAAGGTGTAGCACGCACCACCGACAACCGGACCGACGATCTACAACCTCCCCTAGAGACGCCCTGCCTCCACAATCCGCTTCAGGAACTGCTGAGTTCGCGCCTCCTGCGGCGCCCCGAACACCTCCGCCGACGTCCCCCGCTCCAGCACCACCCCCGCGTCCAGGAAGCACACCTGGTCGGCGACCTCCCTCGCGAAGCCCATCTCGTGGGTGGCGATGACCATGGTCATGCCCTCTTCCTTCAGGTCGCGCACCACGCTCAGCACCTCCCCCACCAGCTCCGGATCGAGCGCGGCCGTGATCTCGTCGAGCAGCAGCAGGCGCGGACGTACCGCCAACGCCCGTACGATCGCGGCCCGTTGCTGCTGACCACCGCTCAGCCGGTCCGGGTACTCCCCCGCCTTGCCTCCAAGCCCCAGCCGCTCCAGCAGCTCCCGGGCCCGCTCCTCCGCCTCCGCTCGGTCGACGCCGTGCACCCGCCTCGGAGCCAACGTGATGTTGTCGAGCACCGACATGTGCGGGAAGAGGTTGTACGACTGGAAGACGACGCCGATCCGGCGGCGTACCGCATCCGCGTCGGCCCGGGGGTCGGTGATGTCGTCCCCGTCGAGGAAGATCGCCCCGTCGTCGATCTCCTCCAGCAGGTTCACGCAGCGCAGCAGTGTCGACTTTCCGGAGCCGGAGGCACCGATCAGCGCCGTCACCGTGTGCGCCGGGACCTCCAGGTCGACGTCCCGCAGGACCACGGTCTCCTTGTGGCGGGCGCGGTAGGTCTTGCGTACGGACTCCAGCCGCAGCACGGGTGTCGAGGTCATACCGTTCCTCCCTGGGCCCGCTGCCGGTCCATGCGTGCCGTCACCCAGTCCGTGAACCGTGTCATCGGGATGGTCAGGGCGACGAAGATGAGGCCCGCCACGATGTACGGGGTGTAGTTGAACTCCCTGCTGGCGATGATCTGCGCCGCGTACACGGCGTCGACCGCGCCCGCGATGGACACCAGACCGGTGTCCTTCTGGAGCGAGACCAGGTCGTTCAGCAGCGGCGGCACGACCCGCCGCACCGCTTGCGGAAGCACCACGTACCGCAGCGTCTTGCGGTGGGAGAGGCCCAGCGACCGGGCCGCCGCCCGTTGCGAGGGGTGGACCGACTCGATGCCCGCGCGGAAGACCTCGGCGACGTACGCCGAGTACGTGAGCGTCAGCGCGACCCCGCCGAGGACGACGGGGTCGGTGGTGACGCCCTGGAGCCGCAGTGCCGGGACGCCGAAGACGACGATCAGCAGGTTGATGATCAGCGGCAGCCCGCGGAAGAAGTCGGTGTACGCCGTCGCCAGCGCCCGCAGCGGGAAGAAGGCCGGTCCGCGCAGGGTGCGTGCGACGGCCAGCAGCATGCCGAGGACGAGGACGCACGCCCCGCACACCACCAGCAGCCGGAGGTTCAGCCAGAGACCCTCCAGGACGTCCGGGAGCGCCTTCTTGGCGAACGCCGGGTCGAAGAAGGTCTCGCGGGTCCGCTCCCAGCCGGGCGAGTTGACGATGACGAGATAGAGGACGACCGCGGTGACGAGCGTGCTGAGCGCGGCGATGGCGGTGGCCTTGCGGGTGCGGCCGCGCTTGAATGCCTCGCGTTCCAGGCGGCGGGCGGAGGGGACGTAACCGTCGTCCTCCGCCGCCGCCGACGGCATCTTGTCGAGCGAGGTCACTTCAGCACCGGCGCGTCGACCGCGTCCGCCAGCCACTGCTTCTCCAGCTTGGCGAGCGTGCCGTCCTTGCGGAGGCTGTCGACCGCGCCCGTCACGCACGCCGTGAGGGCGCTGCCCTTGTCGAGTACGAGACCGAACTGTTCGGCCTTGCCCGGAACGTCCGCGAACTGGCCGATCACGGCGGCGTCCTGGACCTCGGCGCCGGTGATGTAGAAGGCGGTGGGGAGGTCCACGACGATGCCGTCGACCTGGCCGTTCTTCAGGGCGGCCTTGGCGAAGTCGTTCTTCTGGTAGACGGCCGGCTGCTGGGTCGGCTTGATGACGTCCTTGATGACGTCGAGGCTCGTGGTGCCGACCTGGGCGCCGAGCTTGACGTCCTTGAGGTCCGCGACCGACTTGGCCTTCGCCGCCTTGGAGTTCTTGAGCGCGACGACGGTCTGGCGGACGTCGTAGTAGCCGGAGGAGAAGTCGACGGCCTTCTTGCGCTGGTCGCTGATGGAGATCTGGTTGAGGTCGAAGTCGAAGGTCTTCTTGCCCGGCGCGAAGGAGTTGTTGAAGGCGACGGTCTGCCAGACGACGTCCTCCTTCTTGTACCCGAGCTTCTCGGCGACGGCGTAGGCGACGGCGGACTCGTAACCCTGGCCGTTCTCCGGCTTGTCGTCCTTGAACCAGGGTGCGTACGCGGGCTTGTCGGTCCCGACGGTCAGCTTGCCCGCGGTCGCGGTGGCCAGCTTGCCCTGCGGACAGGCTGCGGCTCCTCCGGCGGACGACGACGGCGCGGCCTTCGAGGAGGGCTCGGGCTGCGGGGCACAGCCCGCGGCGAAGGAGGCGGCGAGGACGACGGCGGCGGCAGTGAGACCGCGAACGAGAATGACAGGGCGCATGGCGCGAGAGTGGCAGTGAGCAGGGACTTTTGTCCACGCCGAATAGGTGTTCGTCCGCATTCTGGAACGTGTTGCGAGATGATGAATTCTCCCGGCGAGCGCCCTTTGTCGGGGGCCGGGGCCGGGACGCCTCGCTCCCGTCGCAGGACGCACTCCGGCCACGGGACCAACTCCCGCCTCTTTACCCCGCGTTGAGCCCACCCCTACGCTCCGCGCCATGCGACTCATCCGACGCACCAAGAGACCCGCCCTGCTGGCGGCCGCGGCCGCGCTCCTCACCACCATGGCCCTGCCCCAGCACGCCACCGCACAGGACCGCGACCCGGTCACCGCGAACGCCACCGTCGTCCCCGTCCAGACCACCGGCCCCGTCGACAAACGCTTCAACCTGGTCATCCTCGGCGACGGCTACACGGCCGCCGAGATACCCAAGTTCCGGGCCGACGTCGAGAAGCACATGAACGTGCTGTGGAGCATCGAGCCCTTCGCCTCCTACCGCTCGTACATCAATGTGTGGGCCGTCGAGCTGCCCTCCCCCGAGTCCGGTGTCGACTGCGACCCCGGCCTCACCGACGCCCGTCGCGACACGCCTCTCGACATGGCCTTCTGGGGCGGCTGCAACGCGAACAGCGTGCAGCGGCTGCTGACCGTCGACACCAAGAAGGCGAGTGCCGCCGCCGATCTCGTCACGGGCACGAAGAGCGCCAACCGGCAGATCGTCGCGCTCGCCAACAGCAAGACCTACGGCGGTGCGGGCGGCTCCTGGGCCACCGCGTCCGGCGGCAACGCGCTCTCCTCCCTCATCACCCCGCACGAGATCGGCCACTCGCTGGGCAAGCTGGACGACGAGTACGACTACTACGGGCGCGGCGTCCCCGGCGGCACCTACACCGGCGGCGAGCCCACCTCGTACCACCACACCCTCCTCAGCGAGGAGGAGATGCGCGCCAAGCAGCAGAAGTGGTGGCGCTGGCTGGGCGAGGAGAGCCTGTCCGGCGGGAAGATCGGGCGGCACGAAGGCGGCATGTACTCCACCAAGGGCGTCTGGCGGCCGAGCAAGCACTCCATGATGAAGACCCTGGGGTACGACTTCGACCAGGTCGAGCGCGAGGTGATGACCCAGGCCATCTCCAACAAGGTGAACCTGGTTCAGGACCACACCCCCAACACCGCCCCGCTCGGCACCGACCGCACCGCCTGGGTCGACACCCTGCACCCGGTGGGCGGCGCGCTCGACGTGACGTGGAAGCTCGACGGGAAGACCGTGCCGGGCACCTTCGGCGCGCGCAGCCTCGACCTGAAGCGGCTGCACGTGGGCAAGGGCACGCACACCCTGACGGCTACGGTCACCGATCCGACCGACTTCGTACGCGACCCCAAGGTGCGCGGCTCGCAGGCCCTCACCCGTACTGTCTCCTGGACGGTCGACCGGTCCGTGAAGGCTCCCCAACAGGCCGCTCGGAGCGCTGAGTTCACCGGACACACCGGGACCGACAAGCCGGTCGGCGCGAAGTCCGTCGTGTACGCCGACACCTCGCACCCGACGACCGGCCGCAGCCCCCAGGTCCGCTGGACGCTCAACGGCTGGCCCGTCGCGACCAGTCTCGGCAACGACCGTGACCTCGACCTGAGCAAGCTGCCCCTCCCCGGCGGACGCACGCACACCCTGAAGGCACGGATCGCCGGTACGTCGCAGACGCTCAGCTGGACCGTCGACACGACCGCCGCGAAGGGCTCGTACGAGCTGTCGAAGCCGGTACGGACCGTGCAGCGGCCCGGGAAGCCCGTGGAGTACGTCTACGACGGGCCGTTCACGATGAAGCTGGACGCGCAGGACGACCAGAAGGGCACGGTCGTCTCGCAGTTCCGGGTGAACGGCGACGGCTGGTACACCTACTACGGCTGGCCGACGGACGCGAACTCGCCGTGGCGGTTCACGCCCTCGGGGACGAACGTCGACGACCTCGTGTACGGGAAGCTGGGCACCCCGCGCGTGGTGCCGTGGGACGACGCGACGCCCGAGTACAAGACGCACACCATCGAGTACCGGACCATCGACGCGGCCGGGAATGTCGGTCCCGCGAAGAAGTTCCTGGTGACGCTGACGCCGCCTCAGTCCTGAGGTCCCGGCCTCGTTTTGTGCCGGGCTGACTATCTTCCATAAGATCCGGCGATGATCACAAGGAAACGACTGGCGGCCGGAGCGTGCGGCGCACTGCTCGCCGCTCTGGCCGCCGGGCTGCTCCCGTCGCCGGCGCTCGCCGACGACGGGGACAGCGCCGAGGGCGCCCCGAAGGAATCCCCCAAGGTCGAGCTGGTCCTCGACGTCAGCGGCTCGATGCGGGCCAGAGACATCGACGGCCAGTCCCGGATGGCGGCGGCCAAGCAGGCCTTCAACGAGGTGCTGGACGCCACCCCCGAGGAGGTCCGGCTCGGGATAAGGACCCTCGGGGCGAACTACGCGGGCGAGGACAAGAAGAAGGGCTGCGAGGACACCCGGCAGCTCTACCCGGTCGGCAAGCTGGACCGCACCGAGGCCAAGACGGCCGTCGCGACGCTGGCCCCCACCGGCTTCACCCCGGTCGGGCCCGCGCTGCTCGGTGCGGCGAAGGACCTGGAGGGCGGGAACGCCACCCGGCGGATCGTGCTCATCACGGACGGCGAGGACACCTGCGGGCCCCTCGACCCGTGCGTCGTGGCGCGCGAGATCGCCGCGAAGGGCACCCACCTGGTGATCGACACCCTCGGCCTGGTGCCGAACGCGAAGATCCGCCAGCAGCTCACCTGCATCGCGGAGGCGACCGGCGGCACGTACACCGCCGTGCAGCACAAGGAGCAACTCTCCAAGCGGGTCAAACAGTTGGTGGACCGGGCGGCCGACCCGGTCGTCAACCCCGTCGCCACGAAGGGCGGCGCGTCCTGCCAGGCGGCTCCGAAGCTGACCGCCGGTCTCTACACGGACCGTGCGAAGTTCGGCGAGCACCGCTGGTACCAGGTGCAGGTCAAGCCGGGTCAGGAGCTGCGGGCCGCGGTGAGCATCGGTGCGGACCGCGCGGTCAACAACGACTACGGGATTCTCGTACGGGCCTTCACGCTCAGCGGGCGTGAGATCGTGCGCGGGCAGGAGTCCGGGGACGGCCGCACGGACGTGATCTCGTCCGGGCTGCGCTACCCGAAGTCGGACGTGGACGCCGAGAAGGGGCAGGAGCCCCCGGCGGAGACGGTGTGCCTCCAGGTGAGCAGTTCGTTCTCCGCGCCGCCGTCGGTGAAGACGGAGCCGGGCATGCCGGTGGAGCTGGCGCTGGACCTGGTGGACTCGCCGAAGAAGGCCGCCGACGTGGCGTCCTTCGGGCTGGGGCACGGCTGGTGGCTGCTGGGTGTGCTGGTGCTGGTCGGTCTGCTCGCGGGCCTGGTGTTCGGCTGGCTCTCGCGCTGGCGCGTTGCGGTCTGGAGGACCAACTGATGCGTACGACACGTGTGGTGAGCGGTGCGCTGCTGGCCGCGCTCGCCGTTCTGGGCGCCGCTCCTGCGGCGGGCGCGGACGAGACGCCCTCGCCGTCGCCGTCCGCCGGTGAGTCCGCCGCGCCGACCGAGGCCGGGACGTCGTTCCGTACCGCCACGGCCGTGAAGTCGGGGCAGCTCGCCACGGCGGGCGCCTCGACCGGCGACTACCTGTACTGGGTGTTCCCGGCCGACGCCGGTCAGGACGCGACCGTACGGGCCAAGGTCGCCCTTCCGGAGTCCGCGCAGCGGCACGGGGCGCAGACCTGGCAGCTGGACGTGTACGACGGGCTGCGCAGGAAGCAGGCGTGCACCTACGGATCCTCGACGGCGACCGCGCCGAAGGAGGCCACTTCGGTGTCGCTGGCCTGCCACCTGCGGACCGTCCGGTCCTGGGCCGAGCAGTCGTCGAACGATCCGCTGCCGGGGTCCTATTTCGTACGTCTGACGGTGACCTCTCTCGCCGACGACGACCTGGGGCTGCCGGTGAAGGCCGAGGTGCAGCCCGCCGTGGTCGACGCGGGCGGGTCGAAGGCGGTCGACGGTGCGCTGACGGCGCCGTTGGTGCCGGGGGCGACGACGGTGCAGGACGACGCGAAGGGCGAGCCGCGGCAGATCTCGGTGCAGGCGTCGCCCGAGGGCGGCTGGGCGTCCGGCACCTGGTCGAGCCGGTGGCTGTGGACGGCCGGCGGCGCGGTGCTGGCCGCGCTGGCGGGTGTCGCGGGGTATGCGATGACGCGCGGGTCGGGACGTCCGGCGCGGGTGCCGCAGGGCTACTGACGTAACGTCACAAATAACTAAGGGGCGGGGAGTTCGGACTCCCCGCCCCTTTCCCTTGCTCAGGTGATCTTCAGTGCCGCCTTGGCGGTCGCGTCCGAGCTGGTGCCGACGTAGACGTCGATGTCGCCCGGCTCGATCACGAACTTGCCGTCCTCGGAGTTGGTCCAGAAGCCGAGGTCGTCCGCGCCGAGCGGGAAGCGCACGGTGGTGGACTTGCCGGCCGCGAGCGTCACCCGGCGGAAGCCGCGCAGCTTGCGGACCGGCTGGACGATGCTGGCGAACTTGTCGTGGACGTACAGCTGCACGACCTCGTCGCCTTCCCGGGTGCCGGTGTTGGTGACGGTGACGGAGACCTCGACGGTGTCGCCGGAGCGCAGGGCGCGGGCGGAGACGCTGTCGCGGCCGAGCTTCGGGGCGCTCGTCTCGAAGGTGGTGTAGCTGAGGCCGTGGCCGAAGGCGAATTCGGGGCCGTTCGGCAGGTCGAGGTACTTGGACGTGTACTTGTTCTTCGGGTCGTAGGGGCGGCCCGTCGACTCGTGGTTGTAGTAGATGGGGATCTGGCCGACCGTGCGGGGGAAGGTGACCGGGAGCTTGCCGCCCGGGTTGACCTTGCCGAACAGGACGTCGGCGACGGCGTTGCCCGCCTCGGTGCCGCCGTGCCAGGCCTCCAGGACGGCCGGCGCGGAGGCCAGCCAGTCGCCGACGGTGAGCGGGCGGCCGTTGACGAGGACGACCACGAAGGGCTTTCCGGTGGCGGCGATCGCCGCGATGAGCTGCTCCTGGCCGCCGGGGAGGCTGATGTCGGAGCGGGCTGCGGCCTCTCCGCTGAGCGCGGCGGCCTCGCCGACGACGACCACGGTCACGTCGGCGGCCTTCGCCGCGTCGACGGCGGCGGGGATCTTGCTGGTGTCCTTGCCGTCGGCGTCGACACCCAGTGCGTACGTCACCTTGGCGTCCGGGACGGCGGCCTTCACACCCTCCAGGACGGTGATCGCGGGAGCCTTCTTCGCGGCGAAGGGGAAGGCCCACGCGCCGAGGAGGTCCTTGGAGTCGCCGAACGGGCCGACGACGGCGACGGACTTGGTGGTGGGGGCGAGCGGCAGGGCCTTCTTGTCGTTCTTCAGCAGCACCATCGAGCGGGCGGCGGTGTCGCGGGCGGCCTTGCGGGTCTCCGGGGTCGGCTCGCCGATGACGGCGGCCTCGTCGACGTACGGGTTCTCGAAGAGGCCGAGTTCGTACTTCAGGCGCAGGACGCGGCGGACGGCGTCGTCGAGGCGGCGCTCGGAGATCTGGCCGGAGCGCAGCAGCTTCTTGCCGTTGGTGACCAGGTGGGTGCTGGTCATCTCCATGTCGACGCCGGCGTTGAGGCCCAGACGGGCGGCCTCGGCGCCGTCGGCGGCGAAGCCGTGCGGGATGAGTTCCTGGACGCCGGTCCAGTCGGAGACGACGAGGCCGTCGAAGTCCCACTCGTCCTTGAGGATCTCGTTGAGGGTGTGCGAATTGCCGTGTGCGGGAACGCCGTTGATGGTGTTGAAGGACGCCATAACGGTGGCGCAGTCGGCGTCGATCGCGGCCTTGAAGGGCGGGAGGTAGTAGTTGCGGAGCTGCGACTCGGAGACGATCACCGTGTTGTAGTCGCGGCCGCCCTCGGCGCCGCCGTAGGCGACGTAGTGCTTGGCGCAGGCGGCCAGCTTGTCCTTGGCCTTCAGGTCGCGGCCCTTGGCGGTGCCCTGGTAGGCGAGCACCTTCGCCTTCGCCAACTCCGCTGTGAGGTAAGGGTCTTCGCCGTTGCCCTCAGCGATGCGGCCCCAGCGGGGCTCGTGGGTGACGTCCATCATGGGGGCGAACGTCCAGTGAATGCCGTTGGTACGGGCCTCCTTGGCGGAGACCTCGGCGTCGGTGGCGGCGACGGCCGGGTCGAAGCTGGCGGCCTGGGCGAGCGGGATCGGGAAGGTCGTCCAGAGGCCGTGGATGACGTCGAAGCCGTACAGAAGCGGAATGCCGAGGCGGGTCTCCTCGACGGCGATCTTCTGGAGGGCGTTGTTGGCCTTGCCGCCGTAGATGGACAGGACGGAGCCGAGCCGCCCCTCGCGGGCCGCCTTGGTGGCGGCCTCGGTGCCGCCGCCGCCCGGGCCGGTGTCCCAGGACCAGGGCAGCTGCTGGAGCTGGCCCAGCTTCTCGTCGACGGTCATCTTGCGCAGGAGCGCGGATATCTCGCGCTCGTAGCGGTTCCGGCCGGGACGGCCCGGCTTGGGGGCGGCTGCCGCCCCCATCTCCGCCGCTTCCGCGGCCTGGGCGGCACCCGTGCCGCCCGCCACCGCCCCCGCTGCGACCGTCCCGCCGAACGCAGCCAGGACGCTGCGTCGTCTCACACCACTCATGCGTTCACCCTCTGAAGACGTACTGCCGAGAAGTAGCCGTGAATTGCGTGCGGATCATCAAGTGTTGAGTGGAAGCTAGGGGGTTGTTACAGGTGGGTCAAGAGGTGCGACAGGCCAGGAATGTACGCGCTTACACGTGAGGGTGGCGCACAACGCAGTGGTGGCCGCCTCGAAGAACGAGACGGCCACCACGCTTGTGCAGGTCAGGACTTGCTTGTGCGGTCGGGGACTTGCTGGTGCGGTCCGGGACTTGCTTGTGCAGGTCAGGCCTTGCGGGCGACGCCCACCCAGCCCGGGATCGGGTCGTCGCCCTGGACCGGGACGACCTCGCCCAGCTCCGGGCGCCACTCGGCGGCCAGGGAGACGCCGGGTTCCACCAGCTCGTACCCCTCGAAGAAGCGGGCGACCTCCTCGCGCGAGCGCGGCTGGAGGGTGAGCCCGCGCGCCTTGTACATGGCGGCCGCCTTGTCCGCGCCCTCCGGGTCGAAGTCGCGGGCCACGTGGGAGAGGACGAGGTAACTGCCGCTCGCCAGACGGTCCATGAGGCTCCGTACGATCTCGTACGCACCGTCCTCGTCGCCGACGAAGTGCAGCAGGGCGACCAGCGAGAGCGCGATCGGGCGGTCGAAGTCCAGGATCTTGCCGGCGTGCTCCAGGATCGACTCGGGCTCGCGGGCGTCCGCCTGGATGTACTCGGTGACGCCCTCGGGGGTGCTGCGCAGCAGGGCCTCGGCGTGGGCGAGGACGATGGGGTCGTAGTCGCAGTAGACGATGCGGGACTCGGGGGCGGCGGCCTGGGCTATCTGGTGCAGGTTGGGCTCGGTGGGGATGCCGGTGCCGATGTCGAGGAACTGACGGATGCCGTTCTCGGCGAGCCAGCGGGTGGCACGGTGCATGACGGCGCGGTTGACGCGGGCCATCTCCCGTCCGCGCGGGTCGAGTTGGAGGAGCTGCTTGGCCATCTCCTCGTCGACGGGGTAGTTGTCCTTGCCGCCCAGGAACCAGTCGTACATCCGGGCAGGATGCGGCTTGCTCGTGTCGATCTCGATGGAGGGGGAGCTGCCGGTGGGGCGGTCCTGCCCGGTCATGGGGGTCTCCTGGGAGGTCAAGTGGCGCTGGGATAAGGGGTGCTGAGGGGTGCTCATGTGCTGACGGTGTTCAGGTTGAGGTGAGGAGGAAGTCTGCCTTGCCGGCCTTCGCGCCTTGAATGAAGGCGGCGATCTCGCCGGGGGTGTAGATGAGGGCGGGTCCGTCCGGGTCGGTCGACTGGCGGACGGCGACGCGGCCGTCGGCGAGCTTCATGGCCTCGACGCAGGCGCCGCCGTTGCCGCCGCTCCAGGGCTTGGTCCAGCCGTCGGCGGGCAGGTCGGCGGCGGGCATGCCGTTGTAGATGCGGCGGCCGGGGCGGAGCTCGGAGCGGCGGGCGGCGCGCCGGTCCGGGCGGGGGGTGCGGGGGATGTGGGACATGACGGTTCAGAGCTCCTTGCGGAAATCCGCGAGGATCTCCTTGGTGCGTGACGCGGTGGCGGCCTGCGCCGCCATGCGGTCCATGACTTCGAGGTGGGTGGCCACCTCGGGGCGCGCGTCGAGGTAGACCGCGCCGGTCAGGTACTCGCTGTAGGCCATGTCGGGGAGTTCCGGCACGGCGAAGCGGAAGAGGATGAAGGGGCCGAAGGTGCCCGGGTGCGGGCCGCTGCTGAATTCGGCGAGCTGGAGGGTCACATTGGGCAGTTCGGCCGCCTCCAGGAGGCGGTCCGCCTGGGCGCGCATGACGTCGGGGCCGCCGGCCATGCGGCGCAGGACCGTTTCGTCCATGATCGCCCACAGGGTCGGCGCGTCCGGTCCGGTGAGCAGTGCCTGGCGTTGCATCCGCAACGCGACGTACCGCTCGATGTCCTCGGGCCGGGTCTGCCCGACGACCCCGCTGCGCATGACGGCGCGCGCGTAGTCCTCGGTCTGGAGGAGGCCGGGGACGAAGTGCGGGTCGTAGGTGCGGATGACGGAGGCGGCGCCCTCCAGGCTCACGTACATGCTGAACCAGTCGGGCAGGATCGCGTGGAACCGCTGCCACCAGCCGGGCTGGTTGGCCTCCTGGGCGAGCCGGACGAACGCCTCGCCGTCGGCCTCGCTGCAGCCGTACTCCTTCAGCAGGATCTGTACGTACGGGATCTTGAGGGCGACCTCCGCGGTCTCCATCCTGCGCACGGTGGCCGGTGCGACGTGCAGCACCTTGGCGGCCTGGTCGCGCGTGAGGCCCGCGCGTTCACGGAGGTCTTGGAGGCGCTTGCCGAGCACCACCTGCCCGACGGTCGGGGCGGACCGCGGTTCACTCATGGGAAACCTCCCCGTAACTCACCGTCACTGAATGGCGATTGTGCTCTACGTGCTGTTGCGATGCAGTGTGCCATGCGGTCTTGATCTACGAAACGACACTCTGGAAATTTCAGAGTGCCCCTTGCCAAGTGGCGGGGTCAGAGGGAGAGTTGAGGTGTGAACTGGTTCACGCGGCTACCGTGCACCGCATCGGGGGAGGCGGTGCACGGTGGTCGCTCCCCCCTTGGTTAAGGATGCGGTCGTGGTACCTGGCTCCACGCTCTTCTCCCCGGTCGCGGGCCCGATTCAGGAGGCCTGCGTCCGCCGGTACGGTTTCGCCCTGCCCGCATGTCCGGAGTCGGTCGCGCGCGCACGGCACCTGACGGCGGACCGGCTGACCGACTGGGGCCTGGGAGAGGACGTCGGCTTCGCCGCCTGCCTGGTCGTCTCGGAACTCGTCACCAACGCGGTGATCCACACGGGCAGCGCGCGGGTGCGCTGCGAACTGGTCGACGCCGACGGGAAGTTGCGGATCGCGGTGCGCGACGAGGGCATCGGCCCGCAGGGGCCCCGGCTGCGGCGCACCGCGCAGGACGCGGGGGAGCACGGGCGCGGGCTGGTGCTCGTGGACGGGATGTGCGACTCCTGGGGCTCGCAGGAGAACGACCTGGACTCGGGGCGCACGGTGTGGGCGGAGCTGCCGCACAAGTGCGACGAATCGGGGATGGGGGCGGCTCTCGGGGCTTCTCTGTGCGCGGATTTGCTGGGTGACGGTCCGGTGGACGTGACGGGTGACGGACCAGCGGACTTGACGAGTGACGGTCCGGATGCCGATGTGTCCTCGCCGGAGCCTTCCGTGCAGGGCGGCGCGCTGCGATGAGCAACCGCCTCGCCACCCGGCTCACCCGGGTCCGCAGGTCCGGTGCGGGCGGTCCCGCCCGGCTGCCGCTGCCGCCCTCCCTGGACCACACCCCGCTCGGCTGCGACGCGGTCGGGCTGCCCGCCCGGCACGGGCAGCGGCTGCTGCGGCAGTTGCCGCGCCCCGGGTGCGTGTTCGCCGACGGGTACGGCGAGGGGGAGCACTGGTGGTGGATCGTCCCCTCCGGTTCCGACCTCGGGGTGCCGTGGCCGGAACCCGCGCGGTACGCGGCCGGGGCGTACGTCGCGGCTCCGCGCACCCGGCTGATCCACCGGCCGGACGGCCCGGCTCCGTACACCCCGCCGATCCCCCTCTACTTGATGGTGTGCCGGCTCGCGGGGACGACGCCGGTCTGGGCGGACGGGCTGTCCGCGTACCCCTGATCTTCCCACTTCCTCCACTACGCCCCTGACCTGCTGGAACACCGCTCGGGCGGTGTCTTCGGCGGCTGCCGTCGGGGGCGTTGTCAGTGCTGCTCGCTACTGTGTTCGCACTTGATCGAAGACGGTCCGGCGGGCCGTCAGGCACGGGCACGATGGGGTGGGGACAGTGGGGCACGGGGAGTACGTCGAGGGCGGTTCGGCCGAGGGCGGTTCGGCCGAGGTCCGGGAGGCGCGGGCTCCGGAGGCCGAGGGTGCCGCCGTGGTGATTCCGGACGAGGAGACCTTCGTACTGCCGGACTCCTGGCGGCGGTTGCTGCATCCCCGGCGCGGGAGCGTCCCGCGCAAGCCGGCGGCGGCTTCGCAGTCGGCGGTCGCGGACTTCGAGGAGTGCCTCGCCAAGGCCGCCCCGCGGATCGCCGCGTGCCTCGAATCGCCCGAGAGCGAGCCCGGTCTGGTCGAGGCGGCGCGGGCGCATCTGGCCGGCAGCCAGGACCCGGTGGGTGCGGGCGCGGTCCTGGCGATGGCCGAGGACGGCTCCCACTTCTACAGCGGCGGCATCAAGCACTGGGTGGACGCCCATGTGGCCCTGTACGGGCTGCCGTTCACGGCGCGCGCCGTGATCGAGTATCTGGACCTCCACGTCGACACCGACCTCTACCGGCCGAGGGGCAAGGACGCCTCGCTGAAGGTGCTGCAGCAGGGGCTGGGGTCGTACCGGGTGACCGGTCGCCGTGCGCTGGTGGACCGGGCACGTGCTCTGCTCGCGGCGTGCGACGAGGAGACGTACGCACGGACCGTGGAAGCCGTGGGCCGTCAGCTGGGCACGGGGCGGCGGCGGATCGTGGCCGCGTATCTGCTGCCGACCGAGACCGAGTGGGTCGAGGCGTGCTGTGCGGACCCCGGGTCGGAGGGTGAGCAGAGCGGCGAGGTGCGCGCGCTGCTGATGGGCGCGCTGGGTTCGCCGGAGCAGTTGGAGCGGCTCGGCGGGACCTCCTACCTGGGCAGGCAGGGGTGGTCCGTGGCGACGATCGCGACGCTGGCCGAGGGGATCGGGGTGGCGGCGGAGAAGCCGCTGATCGAGCAGATGAGCGATGCTCACCTCGACTCCGACGGTCTGCGCACGGTGGCGAAGGCGCTGGCCGAGTTCCCCACGGAGGAGGCGTTCGCGGCGCTGCTGCACCGGGTGGGTGACAAGAAGGCAGGTCCCGCGCTCCAGGAGGCGGTGACGCGCTGGCCGGTGCGGGCGCTGCGGCAGTTGGCGCGCGCGTCCGCGCGGGACGGGTCGGTGGCGGGCCAGTTGCTGCGGGGGCTGGTGCACGGGCAGCGGGCGCTGGTGGAGGCGGTGCTGCCGTCGCTGCCCGAGGACGTCGCGGCGGTGGTGCGGCCGCTGGCGGAGAAGTCCGGGCGGCTGCCCGAGGCGACGGCGGGCGACCTGCCGGCGGTGCTGGTGTCGCCGCCGTGGACGCGGACGGACGGGCGGATCGCCGCACCTCGCGCGGTGACGGGTCTGACGGCGTCGGCCGAGGCCTCGGTGGTGTGGCTGCCGGGCGAGCGGGAGCAGTGGGAGCGCACCAGGTCCTGCTATCACGACGGCTACTTCGGGCGGCGGGCTTCGGAGCTCAGGCCGGAGGAGGTGCGGTGGGCTTTGGTCGAGAATTCGATGGCATCGGCGGCGTTGTTCGTGCTCCGCCCCGAGGAGGAGGTGCGTCCGTGGCTGGACAGTTGGTCGCCCTCTGACATCTGGGACGCGGAAGGCCTTTTCGAACCGGTGGCGGCAAGGTTCGGGCTGGACGCGCTCGGCCTGCTGCGGCGAGTGGCCGCACGCCGGCCGGCGCTGCTGGGGCACGTGCTGCTGCCGTTCGTGGACGTCGTGGTGGCGCGGATGATGGCGGACTGGCTGACCCGGCCGAAGTCCGTCTCCTCGATCGCCCGGTCCTGGTTCCAGCGGCACGGGTCGTCGGCCGCCGGGTTGCTGGTGCCGAATGCGGTGGGCAAGGCGGGGCCCGCCCGGTCGTCGGCCGAACGGGCGTTGCGGCTGATCGCTTCCCAGGAGGGCTCCGAGGTGGTGCTGGCGGCGGCCGCATCGTACGGGGAGAAGGCGGTGGAGGCGGTGGACGTGCTGCTGCACGCCGATCCGCTGCGGGCCGCGCTGCCGTCGAAGATGCCGGTCGTCCCCGTGTGGGCGGAGGCGGGGCTACTGCCGCAGATCACCGTGCGCGGCGGGGCGGCGGCACTGCCGGTGGAGTCGGCGCGGCACGTGCTGACGATGCTGGCGCTGTCGAAGCCAGGGGAGCCGTATCCCGGGGTGGCCACGGTGCTGGAGGTCTGCGACCGGGCGTCGCTCGCGGAGTTCGGGTGGGCGTTGTTCGAGCAGTGGCGGCTCGCCGGCCTGCCGGCGCAGGAGTCCTGGGCACTGCACGCCCTGGGGCTGATCGGTGACGACGGGACCGTGCGGCGGCTGACGCCGCTCCTGCGGATCTGGCCGGGCGCGGGGGCGCACCACCGGGCGGTGGAGGGGCTGGAGGTGCTGGCCGCGATCGGTTCGGACGTGGCGCTGCTGCATCTGCACGGCATCGCCCAGCGGGTGAAGTTCAAAGCGCTCAAGGCGAAGGCGCAGGAGAAGATCCAGCAGATCGCGGAGACCCTCGGTCTGACGGGCGAGCAGCTCGCGGACCGGCTGGTGCCCGATCTCGGGCTCGACACGGACGGGTCCACGGTCGTCGACTACGGCACCCGGAAGTTCACGGTCGGCTTCGACGAGCAGCTGCGGCCGTACGTGCGCGACGCCGACGGCAAGCGGCTGAAGGACCTGCCCAAGCCGGGTGCGAAGGACGACGCCGAGCTGGCCCCGGCGGAGCGCAAGCGGTTCATGGCCCTGAAGAAGGACGTGCGGACCCTCGCCTCCGACCAGGTGCGGCGGCTGGAGGCGGCGATGGTCGCGGGCCGGTCGTGGACGGCGGAGGAGTTCCGGGACCTGCTCGTCGCGCACCCGCTGGTGTGGCACTTGGTGCGCAGGCTGGTGTGGGTGAGCACGCCCGCCGGGGAGGGCGCGCGGGGGACGGCGTTCCGGGTGGCGGAGGACCGGACGTTCGCCGACGCCGAGGACGACGCGTTCACCGTTCCCGAGGGGGCGGCGGTGCGGCTCGCGCATCCGCTGACGCTGGGCGAGGAGGCGGTGTCCGTCTGGTCGGAGGTGTTCGCGGACTACGAGATCCTCCAGCCCTTCGCCCAGTTGGGCCGGCCCGTGCACCGGCTGACCGCCGAGGAGGCCACGAGCGGTCGTCTGCCCCGCTTCGAGGGGCTCACCGTGCCCACCACCAAGATGCTCGGACTGACCAAGCGGGGCTGGGACCGGGGCATTCCGCAGGACGCCGGGGTGGAGAACGAGATCACCAAGAAGCTGGGCGAGGACCTGTATCTGGTGATCGACCTCGACGGCGGTATCGCCGTCGGCGCGATCGACGTCATCCCGGAGCAGAAGCTCCGGATGGTGGGCCTGTACACCCGCCCGGAGGGTCACTGGTCCGGCAGGGAGAACGGGCTGCGCTTCGGTGACCTCGACCCGGTGGCCTCCTCCGAACTGCTCGCCGACCTGACCGACCTCACGGAAGGGGCGGCCAAGTGAGCGTCGACCACCTGACGGCCGAGCAGGAGTCGCTGCAGCGGCCGCCCGCCGAGGTCCGGTACGCGGACGAGCTGGCCGCGCTGCGCGCCGAGGACACCGGGCCCCGGCCGCCCGGCTGGGCGCTGAGTCTGCGGGCGGCCCGACGCTTCGTCGTCGGGGACGAGGAGAGCAGGGTCAGCCGCAAGTTCGTCGGGAACCCGTCGCTGGTGGACCGGGCGCTGGTGACACTGGCGACCAACCGCGGGCTGATGCTGGTGGGCGAGCCGGGCACCGCGAAGTCGCTGCTGTCGGAGCTGATCGCGGCGGCCGTCAGCGGGACGTCGACGCTGACCGTGCAGGGCGGGGCGGCGACCACCGAGGACCAGATCAAGTACGGGTGGAACTACGCGCTGCTGGTGTCGGAGGGCCCTTCGAAGCGGTCGCTGGTGCCCGCGCCGATGCTGCGCGGCATGGCGGAGGGCCAGGTCGTACGGTTCGAGGAGATCACCCGGTGCCCGCCGGAGGTGCAGGACTGCCTGCTCTCTCTGCTCTCGGAGCGGGTGGTGGCCGTGCCCGAGCTGGAGGGGCCGGAGGGGATGGTGTTCGCCCGGCAGGGGTTCAACGTCATCGCGACGGCGAACACACGGGACCGGGGCGTCAACGAGATGAGTGCGGCGCTCAAGCGCCGGTTCAACTTCGAGACGGTCTTCCCGATCCCCGACCTCGACACCGAACTGGCCCTGGTGGAGGCGGAGGCGACCGCGCTGCTGGCCCGTTCCGGGGTGACGGTCGCACCCGAGCGCGACGTGCTGGAGGTCCTGGTGGGGACCTTCCGCGAGCTGCGGGCGGACGGGGGCGGCCAGCCGGACCGTCTTTCGGCGGTGATGAGCACGGCCGAAGCGGTGTCGGTGGCGCACGCGGTGGGCGTACGGGGCTGGTTCCTGCGCGGCGAGGCGGGCAGCGCCGCCGACGTGGCGGCCTGTCTGGCGGGCACGGCGGCGAAGGACAGCCCGGAGGACCTGGCCCGGCTGCGCCGCTATCTGGAGCAGCAGGTCTCCCGGCGGCGCGGCCCGCAGTGGACGGCCCTGTACGACGCACGCCACCTGCTGGACGGGTGAGGTGAGCGCGATGGGCGGGAGGGTGAGGTTCCTGGGAGTGCGGCACCACTCCCCCGCCTGCGCGCGGCTGGTGGCCGACACGATCGCGGAACTGCGTCCGGCGTACGTCCTGGTCGAGGGCCCGGCGGACATGAACGGGCGGCTGGACGAACTGCTCCTCGGCCACGATCTGCCGGTGGCGGTCTTCAGCCACTACCGGGACGCGGACCGGGCGGCGACCTCGTGGACGCCGCTGTGCGCGTACTCCCCGGAGTGGGTGGCGCTCACGGCGGGCCGGGCGGCCGGGGCGGAGGTCTCCTTCATCGACCTCCCGGCCTGGCACCCGGCGTTCGCCGAACGCACCAACCGGTACGCGGAAGCGGAGCTGCGGTACGCGCGGGCGACGGAGCGGCTGTGCGAGCGGTTCGCGGTGGACTCCGTGGACGCGCTCTGGGACCGGCTGTTCGAGGTGGAGCCGGCGGACGGGCTGGGGGAGCGGCTCGACGCGTACTTCGACCTGGTGCGCGGCGACGCGGAGGCCGAACCGGGTGACGTGGCACGCGAGGCGTACATGGCGTCCTGGGTCCGGGCGGCGGTCCGGGCGGCGGGCGGACGCCCGGTGCTGGTAGTGACGGGCGGCTTCCACACGCCTGCGCTGAGGGGGTTGGCGGGGGCGGATGCGGGGGCGCCGGGCGGGACGGTGACGGACGGGTGGCCGGAGGTTCCCGTGCCCGGGGTGGGGGCGTTGGCCGGGAGTTATCTGGTGCCGTACTCCTACCGGCAGTTGGACGCCTTCGCCGGGTACCAGTCGGGGATGCCGTCGCCGGGCTACTACGAGCAGGTGTGGGAGCGCGGCCCCGAGGAGGCGGCCGATGCTCTGGTGCGGGCGGTTACCGGGCGGCTGCGCGCCCGTGGGCACCCGGTGTCCACGGCCGACCTCGTGGCGGCCCGAGCCCTCACCGAGGGCCTGACCCTGCTGCGCGGTCACTCCCGTCCGGCCAGGACCGACGTGCTGGACGGGCTGGCCAGTGCGCTGATCACCGACGACCTGGACGTTCCGCTGCCCTGGACCGGGCGGGGCGAACTCGCCGTGGGGACGCACCCGGTGGTGGTCGAGATGGTGGCCGCGTGCAGCGGCGACCGGGTGGGACGGCTGCATCCGGACACTCCCGCACCTCCCCTGGTGCACGAGGTGGCGGCACTTCTGGCCGTCCTGGGGATCCGTTCCGACCGGCCGCTGACGCTGGACCTGGGCTCCGGCCGGGGCCTGGAGCGCAGCCGGGTGCTGCACCGGTTGCGGGTACTCGGCGTACCGGGGCACGAGCGGGTCGCGGGCCCGGAGCACGGGGCGGACCCGGTGTTCACCGAGCGCTGGGAGCCGGCGGACCGCACGGGCCGGGACGCCGCGCTGGTCGAGGCCGGGTCGTACGGGGCACGGCTCGACGAGGCGGCCGCCGCCGCGCTCACCGAGCGGGCCCGGGACGCGGGCCGGGAAGGCCTGGCCGGTGCCCTGTTCGACGCGGTGCTGTGCGGGGTGGACGCGGTGTCGGACCGACTCCTGTCCGAACTCGCTTCGGGCGTGGCGGAGTTGAAGGACCCGGGCGCGCTGGGCGAGGTACTGGCGACGGCTCTGGGACTGTGGCGGCACGACCGGGTGTTCGGGGCGGCGCGCGGGCGGCTGCTGGGCGCGGTGGTGAGCGGTGCGGCGCTGCGGGGGCTGTGGCTGCTGGAGGGGCTGCGCGGGGCTCCGGGGGTGGACCTGGGACGGCTGCGCGCTGTGGTGGCCCTGCGGGACGCGTGTGCCTATGCGCCGGAGTTGGTGCCGGTGCCCCGGGAGGCGGTGGCGGCTGCGGCGCACCGCATCTCACGGGACGAGGAGGCCCCGGCCGACCTGCGCGGGGCGGCCTTCGCCCTGCACCGGACGCTGGCGCAGCCCGGGGACGGCAGGATGCCGCACGGGAACGACAGGGCGCCGGAGGCGGGAGCAACCGGGGTCGGGGCGGCATCGACGGCGGCCCCGGGTGCGACACCGGACGCGAACGCGACGGCAGGCACAGGCGTAGCGCCGGACACGGGCGCGACGGCAGACGCGCATGCGGCACCCGCCGCGGCGGCGACCGGGTGCACCCTCGGCGGCGTACCCGAGGATGCGCGCACCGGGACGGGGGACGAGCCGGGAGCCCCTTCCGTGTCACGCGCGGCGGCCGACGAGGTGCTTGCCCTGGGCCGGGGCGGGGAGTTCCTCGGGGACTGGCTGGCGGGGCTGTTCGCGGTGGCGCGCGACCAGGTGGCACGGGCCGTGGGCCCGGCGGGCGGCGGGTCGCTGGTCGGTGTGCTGGACTCGCTCGTCGGGGCCATGTCCGACGAGGAGTTCCTGGTGGCGTTGCCGTCGCTGCGCCAGGCCTTCGCGCTCTTCCCGCCCCGGGAACGCGAGCGCATCGCCCGGCAGTTGCTGGAGCGGCGCAGCCTGCGGGGCTCCGCACGCTCCTTGCTGCGCACGGGCGCCGACCCCCTGGTGGTGGCCCGGGGCCGCACGCTGGAGAGGTCCGTGGACGATCTGCTCGTACGACACAGGCTGGACGCGGCCCGGCCCCGGACCGACCGCACGGCCCATGAGGGGGCGCCGGAATGAACGACTACGCGCCGGGCGCAACCGCCCACCGCCACAGGGGAACAGACGACCCTGCGGGCGCCGGCATGCAGGGCGGGCCGGCGGCGCACGGGCCCCACAGGGGCGACGGGGATGCCGGGCTGGAGCGGTGGCGGTTGATCCTGGGCGAGCCCGCCGAGCGGAGCACGGGCGGTCTGGGCGGGCAGGGCCTGGCCCGGGATGCCGCGCTGGAGTGGCTGTACGGCCGGGACCCGGAGCTGGCCCGGCGCGGGGTGCGGCGGACGAAGGGTGCCGCGGACGGCACGTCCGGCGATCGCGGGGCGGGGGACGGCCCCTCGTCGGTCACCGCCGTCGACTGGCTCGACGAGGTGCACCGGCTGTTCCCGAAGGAGACCGTCGAGCGCCTGGAGCGGGATGCCGTGGAGCGGTACGGGATCGAGGAGATCGTCACCGACCCGGCCGTCCTGGAGCGGGTGGAGCCCAGTGCCACCCTGCTCAAGGCCGTCCTGCGCACCAAGCACCTGATGAACCCCGAGGTCCTGCGGCTCGCCCGGCGCATCGTCGCGGAGGTGGTCCGGCAGCTGATGGAGCGGCTACGGCCGGAGGTCCGCCGTGCCTTCCACGGCACCCGCTCCCGCCGCCCCAGCAACCGCCATGTGGCCCGGAATTTCGACTTCCGGGCCACCGTCCGGGCCAATCTGGCGCACTACCGGCCGGACGAGAAGCGGCTGCTGATCGAGAGGCCGCACTTCCACTCCCGTACGGCACGCCATCTGGACCAGTGGCAACTCGTGCTGCTGGTCGACCAGTCCGGGTCGATGGCGGGCTCGGTGATCCACTCGGCGGTGACCGCCGCCTGCCTGTGGGGGCTGCCGGGGCTGAAGACCCATCTGGTCGCCTTCGACACTTCCGTGGTGGACCTGACCAGCGACGTCACGGACCCGGTGGAGCTGCTGATGCGGGTACAGCTCGGCGGCGGCACCGACATCGCACGGGCCGTCGACTACGGCGCGGGCCTGATCGAGAACCCGCGCCGGTGCGTCTTCGCCGTCGTGAGCGACTTCTACGAGGGCGGCGACCCGTACCGCCTGGTGCGCACCGTGCGCGGTCTGGTCGGGCAGGGCACGACCGTGCTCGGGCTGGCCGCCCTCGACGAGGACGCGAACCCGGCGTACGACCGTGCACTGGGACAGCGGCTCGCGAACGCGGGCGCGCACATGGGGGCGATGACACCGGGGCAGTTGGCCTCGTTCGTCGCGGAGAGGCTGGCGGGATGACCACGGAAGCCGTCGCGCGGGCGGACCTGCTGGCCCTCTCCCCCGACACCCTCGCCTCGCTCGCCAACCGGGGCCTGGTCAAGCGTGCGGCGAAGGACCTGGACGCGGGAGCGGGGCCGGTCGTCTCGGTCGCGGAGGACGGTCGCGTACGGGCGGTGTTCGAGGACGGTACGGAGTCGGAGCTACCGCCCGGTGCGGGCCTGGACCCCGGGCACTGCACGTGCGCGGCGCCGGGGGTGTGCCGCCATCTCGTCGGCCTGGTCCTCGCCTACCAGCGAACGGCCACGGAGGCGGCGGACCCACCGCACGCCGAGGCGCCCGGGTCGGCCGCCCCCTGGTCGCCCGGCGGCTTCGACGACGAGGCCCTGCGCGTCGCCGTCGGCGCGCGTTCACTGGCGAGTGCCCGGCGCACCTTCCTGCGCGGGTACACGGCGGAAGTGCATCCGGGCACGTCCACCGCACCGGAACCGTGGGTCGAACTGCCCACCTGCACCGTACGGTTCCCGGTGCCCGGCGAGATCGGGTACGCGCTCACCGACGCCTCCCCCGCACTGCGCGGCGAGATGCTGGCCCTGGCCGTCTGGGCCTTCCGGGCGGCCGACGCGCAGGAGACCCTCCGGGCAGCAACCCGCCTGGAGGTGGGCGGCAGCCCTCACCCCTCCGGCACCGCGCTCACCGCCCTGGACCGCGCGGTCACCACGGTCAACGGCCTCCTCGCCGACGGTGTCCCGCACGCGGGCCCGCTCCTCGGCGGCACCCTCCGGCAGAGCGCCGCCGCCCTCTCCGCGGCCGGGCTGCACTGGCCGGCGGGAGTGGTCGCGGACCTCGCCGTACAGGTCGAGGCGTACGGGGAGCGCAGCGCCGCCCACCGCGCCGAGGAACTGGCCTCACTGGTGGGCGAGTTGTACGCCCGGCACCGGGTCGCCGCCGTCGACCCCGGCGCGCACGCCGACGTACTGGGCGTGCGGGAGGCCGGGGAGACCGCGCTGCGCCGGGTGCGGCTGGTCTCGCTGGGCTGCCGGGTGAGCGGGTCGGGCCCGACGACGTACGCGGAGGTGTTCTTCGCGCACCCCGACGCGGGTGTCGTGCTGGTGCTGCGCAAGGAGTGGACGGCGGCGGACGGCACCGGGGACGCCCCGCCCGGCGGTCCGGGCGTGGCGTCGCGCCGGGTGCTGGGCACGACGCTGCGGGCGCTCGCCTCGGGCAGCCTGATCAGCGAGAACGCCCGCCGCACCGCGAGCCGGGCGCTGCTGCTCGGCCGCAGCAGGGTCGCCACGACGACGGTCGTCCCGGCGGGTTCGGCCTGGACCTCGCTGCCGGATTCCCTCCTGGTACGGGACCTGGTGGCGCACGCCGTCGACTGGGACCGGCGGCCGCCCCGGCTGCTGCGGCCACGCGTGGCGGCGGAGGCCGTGCGGGTGGTGGAGCTGTCGTGGGTCGGCCCGGTGTCGTACGACCCCGCCGAGCAGCGGCTGACGGCCGAGGTGCGGGACGCCGCGGGGAACGGGGCCCTGCTGGGCGCCGGGTACGACCCCCTGTGCCCGGACGCACTGGACGTCCTGGCCGACGCGCTGAACGGGGACGGCGGCACGCGGTACGTGAGCGGGGCGCTGTCCCGCGCAGGGGGGCGCATACGGATCACCCCGCTCGCCGTGCTGACGCCGGGCGGGGTGCGGGTGCCCGACCTCTCACCGGCCGCCCCCGGCTCCGTTCGACTGTCGGCGGACGGAGCGGCCGGCAGCCGTACGGACGACGAACTGACCGAAGCGGTCGGCGGGGCGCTCGCGGCGCTCGCCGAGGCCGCGCACCACGGGCTGCGGAACCCACCGCCCTCCGTGCTGGGCGAGCTCGACGACGCGGCGGCCCGGCTCGCCCGGTGCGGGCTCGACCGGGCCGCCGCTCTGGTGCGGGCGATTCCCTCGGCGCTCCCCCAGGGAGTCGCGGCGGTGCGCGACGCCTGGGTGGACGCGCAGATACGCCTGCTGGTGACCGCCGAACTGCACCAGGGGCACGGTTCCTAGGCCGGGGCTGCCGCCGCCGACGGCACCTCCACGATGGCGCGGCCCGCCCAGGACGGGGCGTCCTCACGCAGACCGGCCAGTCGTTCGCGGATGATCTCCGGGAAGCCGGTGGCGCGGCCCGCCGCCTGGTCGACGTGCAGGGCGAGGAGTTCGGTGGTGGCCACCGGCCGGGCCTCGGTCGGCAGGGTGGTGGGCGTCTCCCCCGACACCTCGGTGTCCACGACGAACAGCTCGTGGGTGAAGCGCAGCTTCTTCGCGTCGACGCCCAGCACCCGGGTGCGAACGGCGAGGCGGGCGCCCTCGGGCACGTCGCTGAGGTAGCGGATGTGCGCCTCGACGGTGTAGAGGGAGCAGCCGGTGGACTCGCGGTAGCCCGCGTGCAGCCCGGTCTCGATCATCATGGCGTCGGTGGCGTACCCGAAGACGAGGACGTAGAAGGCCTCGCTCATGTGGCCGTTGTAGTCGATCCACTCGGGGCGGACCGTGTGGTGGACGAGCGGCAGGCAGTCGACGGCGCCGTTCAGTTCGGCGGTGTCGGTGACGTCCTGGCGGTCCCCCACGCGTGCTTCGCCGCTCACTTGGCCTCCCCCTGAGTGCGGAGGCGGCCGGTGGCGCGCAGGACGTCGATGACGCCCTGGTCGCGTTCGGCGACGAGGTCCGCGATGGTGCGGCCGTCGGCCGCGTCGTCGCATCCGGCGACCACGGCGTCGTACAGCTTCTTGTCGAGTTCGGGGGCTTCGAGGCGGGTCCACGGGGACTTCAGGGACGGGCCGAAGTGGTCGAGCATGTGGGCCATGCCGCCCTCGCCGCCCGCGAGCGCGAAGGTGAGCATGGGGCCCATGAACGCCCAGCGCAGGCCGGGTCCCTCGGTGATCGAGTCGTCGATCTCGCGGACGGTGGCCTCGCCGTTGGCGACCATGTGCAGGGCCTCGCGCCACAGGGCTTCCTGGAGGCGGTTGGCGATGAAGCCGGGGACCTCGCGGTCCATGGTGATGACGGACTTGCCCGCGACCTCGTAGAAGCGGGACGACCAGGCGACGGCGTCGGCGCTGGTGCGCTCGCCGCCGACGACCTCGACCAGGGGGATGAGGTAGGGCGGGTTGAAGGGGTGGCCGACGACGAGGCGGCCGGGGTCGGCGGCCTCGGTCTGCATGTCGGTCATGGGGTAGCCGGAGGTGGAGGAGGCGATGACGACACCGGCGGGGGCGGCGGCGTCGAGCTGCCGCAGCAGGTCGCGCTTGAGGTCGAGCTTCTCGGGTGCGCTCTCCTGCACGAACTGGGCGTCGGCGACGGCCTCCTGGAGGGTCGCGGTGACGGTGAGCCGGTCCGGGGAGGCACCCTCGGCGAGCCCGAGCTGGGTGAGGGCGGGCCAGGCGGCGTCGACGAGGCGGCGCAGCTTCTGCTCGGCGTCGGGGGCCGGGTCCCATGCGGTGACGTCGTAGCCGCGGGCCAGGAAGTGGGCGACCCAGCCGCCGCCGATGACACCGGCGCCGACACAGGCGACGCGGCGCACGTCCTCGGGGGCGCAGGGGGGCGTGGGGGAAGACAGGCCGGGGGAACTCACGGTGGGAGGAACTCCTCGTGCTTCAGGCAGGTTTGACGAGTGGTCAGAACGCGGGCGCGCGGGCGTTCAGGACTCAGGCGCGCGGCTTGAGCCCCAGCTTGGCGCGGGCCTCGTCGGGGGTGGCGACCCGGGAGCCGAGCGACTCGGTGATGGTGACGGCGCGTTCGACGAGCTGGGCGTTGGTGGCCTTGTTGCCCTTGCCGAGGTAGAGGTTGTCCTCCAGGCCGACCCGGACGTGCCCGCCGAGCAGGATGGACTGGGCCACCCACGGCATCTGCATCCGGCCGAGCGCGAAGCTGGCGAACTGGGCGCCCTCGGGCAGCATGTTGACCATCGACTGGAGGACGCCGGGGTCGGCGGGCGCGCCCCACGGGATGCCCATGCAGAGCTGGAAGACGGTCGGGTCGTCGAGCAGCCCCTCGTCCTTGAGCTGCTTGGCGAACCACAGCTGGCCGGTGTCGAAGATCTCCAACTCGGGCCGTACGCCCAGCTCCTGGATGCGCTTGGCGCCCGCGCGCAGCATGTCGGGCGTGGAGATGTAGAGGTTGTCGCCGAAGTTCAGCGAGCCGCAGTCGAGGGTGCAGATGTCGGGGAGGAGGTCCTCGACGTGCGGGAGCCGGTCGAGTCCGCCGACCAGGTCGGTGCCGGGCAGCGGGAAGTCCTTGAGCGGCTGGTCCGGGTCGATCACCAGGTCGCCGCCCATGCCGGCGGTGAGGTTGATGACGACGTCGGTGCCGGTCTCCTTGATCCGCTCGACGACCTCGCGGTAGAGGTGCGGGTCGCGGGACGGGTCGCCGGTCTCGGGGTCGCGCACATGGATGTGCACGACGGCGGCCCCGGCCTCGGCCGCCTCGACGGCGGAGGTGGCTATCTGCTCGGGGGTGACGGGAACGTGGGGGCTCTTTCGGACGGTGTCGCCCGCGCCGGTGAGGGCGCAGGTGATGATGACGTCCTGGTTCACAGTCATGCGAATCTCCTTACGGGGAGCGGTGGTTGGGGACGTACGGAGGAGGGGACCGATCAAGCGGGGAGTGGGTCACTCAGGCATGAGAGCCGGCCGCTCAGGCACGGGAGGAGGGCACTCGGGCATGAGAGCCGGCCGCTCAGGCACGGGAGGGGGTGGGCCGGACGTGGAGGAGGGTCGTGGCCACGTGGTCGAGGAGTGCGCCGTGCATGTCCTCGGCGCTCGTCCCGCCGACGGCGCCGGGCGTCGAGGCGAGCACCTGGGCGGCGAGCCCGTCGATGAGGGCGGTGAGACGCAGCGCCGCGCCCTCGGGGTCGGTGCCGGGCCTGAAGGCGCCCTGGGCGACTCCGCGGCGTACGACGTCGGCGACGGTGTCCCGCCACTGCCGGTAGTAGTCGACGTGCAGCCGGCCCACGACGGTCGAGCGTGCCGCCTGGGCCCAGAGGTCGACCCAGACGAGCCACTGGCGGCGCTGCTGCTCGCTGTACGGGACCTGGAGCTCGATGAGCTGGTGCAGTTCGTCGGCGGCGTTGTGGGCCTCGGCCGTACGGGCGGCCCGGCGCGCCGTGTCCTCGTCCATGCACCAGCGGACGGCGGCTTCGAGCAGGTCGTCCCGGCCCGGGAAGTGGTAGTGGATGGTGGCGGTGCTGGTGGCGCAGGCCTCGGCGATGTCGGCGACCCGTACCGCGTGGAATCCGCGTTCGGCGATGAGCCGGACGGCCTCCCGCACGATCTGGAGGGGCCGGCCGCCGTCCGGTGCGGCGGCGGTCGTGCCGGTGTCGCGGGTACGTCGTACCGGCGCGGCCGCAGGCGTGCGCGAGCCCGGCAGCGATCCCATCAGCCAGCCCACGTCGGCTCCGGCCGTGTCGGCGATCCTGGCCAGTTCCGCGGCGGTGAACCGACGGGTGCCGCCCAGCGAGCGGGACAGTTTCGAGGGGTCCATCACGACCCGCCGGGCGAACTCCCGCTGGCTGACTCCGGCGGCCGCGACGACCTCCCGGACCCGGGCCGCCACGTCGTCGGCCGCTGTGTCGGCTGGTTCGTTCTGCATGGTCGGCCACCGTACGCACATGTTGAGCAAATCTCAACGCCTGCCACCTCCAACCAGTGCGTTGAGATCCCGACTGATGAGTCAGTCAGACACGATTCCCGCGGAAGGACCCAAGAGTGACCGACGCGACACCCGATCCCCCGACCCCCGAGCCCCATACGCAGCCCCCTGCGCAGACCCGTACGGAGAACGGCACCGTCCCCGGCGACCACCCCGCTCTCCGCTTCCGCGGCGCCGTCTCCGTGCAGCGCGGTCCCGGCGGCGCCTGGTTCTCCCCCTGGCGGGTGCCCCACGAGGAGGCGAGGCTGTATCTGCCCGAGGGCGGCATAGGCCGGGCGGCGATGCCCGCCGGGGTGCGGCTGACGTTCCGTACCGACAGCGGTTCGCTGGTCTGCCGCTACCAGGCCGACCCGGCGCCCCGGCTGACCGGCGTGCAGGAGCAGCCCCGGCTCGACGTGGTCTGCGACGGGCGGCCGGTGGAGACGGTCGAGCTGACGGCCCACGGCGGTGACGCGCAGTTCCGGACGGTGCGCCTGCCGGGGCGGATGGTCACGGTGGAGCTGTGGCTGCCGACGTACAGCCAGTTCCGGTTGCGTTCCCTGGTCCTGGACGCGGGCGCGGCGCTCGCCCCCGACACCGCCGTGCTGCCGCGCTGGGTGCACTACGGAAGCTCCATCTCCCAGGGGCGCGGGGCCCCCTCGCCGGTCCGCGCCTGGCCCGCGCTGGTCGCCCGCAGCGCCGGGCTCGACCTGACGTCGCTGGCGATGGGCGCGGCCTGCTGCCTCCAGCCGATGACCGCACGTCTGATGCGCGACCTGCCCGCCGAACTCCTCACGGCCTGCGTGGGGATCAACGTCCAGTCGCTCGGCAGCCACAGTCCGGGCGCCTTCGACGCCGCGCTCATCGGCTTCGTCCGTACGGTCCGCGAACGGCACCCCGACACCCCGTTCGTCCTGATGTCGACCATCGTCGCGCCGGACCGCGAGACGCTGCGCGGGCCGACCGGGATGACCGTCGAGGAGATCCGCGCGCGCACCCGCGACGTCGTCCACCTCCTGCGCGCGCACGGCGACGTGGAGCTGCGCCACATCAACGGGCTCGACGTGTTCGGGCCGCGCGAGGTCCCGCTGATGCTGGAGCCGCCGGGCCTGGACCGGCTGCATCCGGGGCCGACCGGGCACCCGGTGTTCGCCCAGCGCTTCCTCGGCGCACTGCGCAGGGTCCTCGGCGACGGGCTCCCGGGCGCATCACTCCTTAACGCGCCCTTCACATCAGGCTCTTGTGCCGCTCCCCCGATTCGACAATTGTCCTGATCATGACTGAGACGACCAGGCCGGCCGCGCCGCCGAACCCCGTCCGCAAGCCGCTCAGGCAACTCCTCGCCGCCTCCGTCGGCAACGCCGTGGAGTGGTACGACTGGTACGCGTACACCTTCCTCGCCACCTTCATCGCGGCGCAGATCTTCCCGAAGAGCGCGGGCAGCCCGCTGGTGCCGTTGCTGTCGACGTTCGCGGTGTTCGCGGTCGGGTTCTTCATGCGGCCGGTCGGCGGGCTGCTGCTCGGGGCGGTCGCGGACCGGCACGGGCGGCGGGCCGCGCTGACGGTGACGATCCTGCTGATGGGCGGCAGCAGTCTGCTGGTGGGGCTGACGCCGACGTACGCGTCGGTGGGGGTGCTCGCGCCGGTGGTCCTGGTGGTGGCGCGGCTGCTCCAAGGTCTGTCCGTGGGCGGGGAGTTCGCCGCTTCGACGACCTTCCTGGTGGAGTCGGCGGGGCCCGGACGGCGCGGGCTGTTCTCCAGTTTCCAGTACGTCTCCACGACTGCCGGACAGCTCGCCGCGTCCGGGATCGCCGCGCTGCTGGTGTCGAACCTGAGCGACGGGCAGATGGACGGGTGGGGGTGGCGGGTGCCGTTCGTCCTCGGGGCGCTGCTGAGCCTCGTGGGGTTCTGGATTCGTCGTGGGGCGCACGAGACGCACGCGCCGGCGGAGCGCACCGAGCGGCCGGGGCTGTTCGACGCGCTGCGGAAGTATCCGCGCCAGTCGCTGCTGATCTGCGGGATCACCGCGGGCGGCACCATCTCGTACTACACGTGGACCTCCTACCTGCCGACCTACGCCGAGCTGAACGGCGGCTTCGACAAGTCGGACGCGCTGCTCGCGGGGACGATCTCGCTGGCGTTCTTCGCGGTGCTCCAGCCGCTGGGCGGGCTGCTCTCGGACCGGATCGGGCGCAGGCCGCTGCTGCTGTTCTCGGGGCTCGGGTTCGCGCTCTTGATCGTGCCGCTGCTGCGGGTGGTCGACGGGGGTGTGTCGTTCGGGACGCTGGTGCTGGTGAGCTGCGCGGGGATGGTGCTGCTGACGGGGTTCACGTCGATCTCGGCGGCGGTCAACGCGGAGATCTTCCCGGCGAAGGTGCGCGCCTCGGGGATCGGGTTCCCGTACTCGCTGACGGTGGCGATGTTCGGCGGGACCGCGCCGTACATGGGGACGCTGTTCAAGGAGATCGGCAATCCGGGGCTGTTCCCGTGGTACGTCGCGGCGTTGTGCCTGGTGTCGTCGGTGGTGTTCTTCCGGCTGCCGGAGAACGCGCACAAGGAGCTGGAGAAGTAGCGTCCGCGCGGGGGCCCGGGCGCGTCACTTGTCGCTGTGCGGGAAGCCCAGCTCGCGCAGGGCCCGGTCGGCGGACTTGATCAGTTCGGCAGCGCCGCAGGTGACCGCGATGGCGCGGCCCTTCTCCAGTTCGCTGGGCGATCCGGTGGCGATGCCCCATTCGATGCGGGCCCCCGCGTGCTCGTACTTGCACGGCGACGAGCCGAGCAGGTCCACGGCGCGCCGCAGCAGTTCCGCCCTGGTCTGCCCCTGGGCCAACTCGGCCTGGCAGCGCATGGCTTCGCCGATCGCGGTGTTGGTGCCGAAGCGTTCCGCCTTCTCGCGGGCGTACCGGGCGAGGGCCGCCGCGCGCTCCGGGTCGTCGGGGGCGACCGCACGGGCCAGGTCCAGGGCCCACGGTGCGAGCACCGTGTTGTGCCTGCCGCGTGCCTTGAGGGCCTCGCCCGCCGCTTCGAGTTCGGCGACGGCCTCCTTGGTGCGGCCCTGGGCGAGCAGCAGCCTGCCCCGTACCGAAGCGGCGTCCGGGATGACGATCGTGGTGGGGTACGGGGCGTGGAAGCCGCCGAAGTCCTCGGCGGCCTTCTGGGCCTCGTCGACCCGGCCCCGGGCCAGCAGGGTGTCGATGAGCATGCACACGGCGTCCCAGTGCATGGGCAGTCCGTGCCCGATGCGCTCGGCGAGCCGGACGCTCTCCCGCAGGTCCTCCTCGGCGCGCACCAGATTGCCGCGCCTGCGCTGGACGTAGCCGGTCAGCGCGTACGCGAAGGCCAGGTGGCCGCCGCTCCAGCCGACCTCGGTGAACGCCCGCCGGGCGTCCGCGAACAGGGCGTCGGCGTGGTTGAGCCGGTCGGCGAAGGCGTAGCTGAGGCCGAGGAGGGCGGGCACCTCGAAGCCCCAGGTCTGGTCGGTCCAGTTCAGGCCGGGTGGCAGGCTGTCGTTGACGAGCGCCCGGTCGCCGATCTCCACGATCGTCTGGGCGTCCTCGCCGACGGCGGTCGCGTCGAAGGCACGGAGCATCAGCAGGGCCTGCTCGGTGGTGTCGCGGCCCTCGACCTTTTCGGCGGCCTCCCTGAGCCGGCGGGACCTGGCGGGTCCGTCGAACTCGGTGGCGTACACGCCCTCCCAGAGGAACTGGATGGTCTGCAGCCGCATCCGCAGCAGGCCCGGGGCCGCCGCCTCGGCGACTTGCGCCACCATCTGACCGGCCTCGGCGGCCTGGTCGTTGTGGGTGAGCGCCTGCGACAGCAGGAACACGGCGTCGGCCTGCTGCTCGTCGTCGAGGCCCGGCTGGTCCAGGGCCTCCTTCAGGTAGTCGGCGGCGGTGGCCGGGGTGGTGAGGGTGATGAGCTTGCCCAGTTCGTACAGCACCTGGGCCCGGACCGTGGGCAGCGGCGGCTCCTGGAGCGCCCGCTCGAGGCAGAGCCGGGCGGCGTCGGGCGCGCCGACCGCGACGTACTCCCGGTGGGCGTCGCGCATCTGCTCGACGAGGTCGGCGTTGGCCTCGGGCGGTACGTCCATGAGGTACCGGGACGCCGCGGCGGCGCCGCGCCCGTCCTCGAGCAGGACCTCGGCGACGATGCCGTACCGCGCCAGGCGCACCCAGGTGGGCACCGCCTCGTTGACGGCCGTGGCGATGGTCGGGTGGACGAACTCCAGGTGTTCGTCCTCGCCCTTGAGGATGCGGGCGTCGCGCAGCCACTGGGCGCATTCGACGGCTTCGCCGACACTGATCTTCACGACCTTGGCGGCCTGCTTCAGGGAGACGTCGGACTCCAGGACGGCGACGGCGAACGCGAAGCTGAGGGTGTGGCCGCCCTTCGCCTTGAGCCGCTCCATCAGCCCCTCGGGGCGTTCGGTCGCCATCAGGGGGCGCAGTTCGCCCGCCGTGCGCTCGACCGGTTCGAGTTCCTGGGCCTTGGCGCGGGCGACGAGCGCGACGGTCTCGAAGAGGTTGCCGCCGGTGACCGCCCACACCTCGCGGCAGAACGGGTCGTCGGCGTGCTCGCCCAGCACGCGCCGGGCGAAGAGGGCCGTGCCCGGGGGCGAGAGCGGACCGAGGAGGACGTCGGTGCCCCGGCGGCGCACCGTGGTGTCCAGCTCGCGGAGCAGGGTGGCGGTCTCGCCGTCCGCCTCGTTGATCCGGTACGCGGCGACCAGCAGCACCGGGGGTGCGTCGGTGCGCGCGGCGAACGGGACCAGCCAGCGCAGGGTCTCCAGGTCGCTCCACTGGAGGTCGTCGACGACCAGGACCAGCGGGTGGTGACGTTCGGCGAGGGTGTCGATCAGGGCGTCGAGGCCGTCGCGGACACCCAGTGGGTCGGCCTGGACGTCACTGCCGGGCGGGTGGATGCCCAGCGCGCGGGCGAGGCTGCTGTGCCATTCGCCGAGCAGCTCGCGGGTCGTGGTCTCGCTCGCGCCCGCGAGGGCCGGCTGGAGCAGATGGCGTACGACGTGGAAGGCGACGGAGGCGACCGTCTCGCCGCCGCGCGCCGACCAGACGGCGCAGCCCCTCTCGCGGGCGCGGCGCTGGATCTCCGCGAGGAGGGCGGTCTTGCCGATGCCTGCCTCGCCGCGGAAGAGGAGGACTCCGCCGCGGGGTGCGGGGGTGGCGCAGAGGGCGTCGAGGGCCTTCGTGGCCGAGTCCAGTTCCGCGTCGCGTTCGATCAACTGCGGGGCGGGCGCTGGGTTTTCCGGCCGGGGCACGGGCATTCCTTCCCCTCGTCACATCGGAATTCCGAGCGTATCCCCACGGGTCGGCCACTGGCCAGCTTCTCCGGAATTTCCCCTCCTCCGGGACGGCTTCCGGCACGGACGGCCCTTGACGGGCCGTCACCTCCCGCCGTCACGAGCGCCGTTCCCGCACACCGTCCCCTCACGTCGTCAGCAGCACTCCCCCGTACGACACCCCGGCCACCACGACCCACGCGCACAGCCCCAGTCCCGCCACCCGGCCGCCCGTGCGGGTCAGCGACGGCAGGTGGACGGCGCTGCCGAGCCCGAACAGGGCTGCGGCGAGCAGGAGTTCCTGGGCGTGCTGGGCCACGTCGAGACCGATCCCCGGCACCCAGCCCGTGCTGCGCAGGAGCACCATCGCCAGGAAGCCCACCACGAACAGCGGCACCACCGGCGGCCGCTTCTGCCCCGTGGCGGGGACCTCGGGGGCCGCGAGGGCAGCCCTGCGCCGGTGGCGCACCGAGAGCGCCACCGCCGCGACCAGCGGCGCCAGCAGCGCCACCCGCATCAGCTTCACCAGGACCGCCTCGCCCAGCGCCCCCGGTCCGGCCGTCTGCGCGGTGGCCACGACCTGGCCGACGTCGTGCACGCTCGCCCCGACCCAGCGGCCGAACTCCGCGTCGGTGAGCCCCAACGGTCCGTGCAGCAGGGGGAGTACGGCGATGGCGAGGGTGCCGCACAGGGTGACGAGCGCGACGGAGGTGGCGGTGTCGCGTTCGTCGCTGTCGGTGGCCTCGGCGACCGCGCCGATCGCCGACGCCCCGCAGATCGAGTAGCCGGTGGCGATCAGCAGGGGCTGATCGCCCGGGAGACCCATCTTCCGGCCCAGCCACCAGGTGCCGAAGAAGGTCGCGGCGACCACGGCGAGGACCATCAGCACGGTCGCCCAGCCGATGCCGAGGACGTCGTCCAGGCTCAGCTTCAGGCCGAGCAGGACGATGCCGACCCGCATCAGCCGCTTGCCGGCGAAGGTCAGTCCGGGGCGCGCCGCTCCTCGTACCGTCGTACGGACCAGGGGGAGGTGCGCGACGACGATGCCGAGCACCACGGCCGCCGTCAGCATCGGCACGGCCGGGACCAGGCGGTGGATGCCCCAGGCGGCGGCCACGCCGAGCACGGCCAGGGTCAGGCCCGGCAGCTTGCCGGGGGCGGCCGGGGTGCCGGTGAGCGGGCGGTGGCGGGTCGGGCGTTCCCGCAGCAGCGCCATCAGCGGTCGGCCGGGAGTTCGTACACGCGGCGGACGCTGGAGCCGATGCGGGAGATGTCGGCGCCGTAGACGTGCAGCGATATCGCCAGGTCGGTGCAGGCGTTCCAGACCCGGTGGATGTCGCCGGGCGGGGCGAATCCGCAGACCGCGCCCTGCGGGTTGACGACGTCGTCGGTGGCGACGAGGTGGGCGGCTTCGTCCTGCGTGGCGGGCACGAGGCGGTAGCGGCGCTCGCGCTCCTCACCGACGTGGACCCCGGTCGTGCACCAGGAGACGTGGTCGTGGACGGAGGTCTGCTGGCCGGGCAGCCAGACGAGGGCGACGATCGAGAAGCTGCCGTCGTGCTCGGCGTGCAGGAGGTGCTGGCGGTAGCTGTTGGGGTCGGACTCCTGCTGCTCCTCCGTCAGCAGATCGTCCGCGCCCAGGTGGGGGGCGAGGCGTTCGCCGACGAGGTAGGCGGTGAGGTCCGGCGGCAGGCCCTGGCCCACGGCTTCGCGTACGGAAGCGACGAGGGCGTCCAGGCGGGCGGTCGTGCGCGCGGCCGTGTAGGCGGTCGAAGTCGTGGTCATACGGGCAGCGTGCAGCGGCCCGATCCATCACGTCCAACAGCGATTCGTACGCAGATCCCCAAATCCCGCTTATGTTTCGTGCGGCGCTCAGCAGCCGATCTTGTGGGCGGCGACGGTCTTCAGCTCGTCCAGTACGAGGGCGGTCGCCGGTATCCGCAGGTGCTCCCGGAGGACGTACGCGGACACCTGGCGTTTCGAGGCGGGGGCCAGGGCCCGTCCGGTGACCTGTTCGTGGCGCAGGAAGTTCAGGACCAGCCCCGGCATCATCGCGATGCCGAGCCCCTCCGCGACGAGGCTCTGCACGACGAGGTTGTCGTCTGTGGTGAACGCGATGTCGGGGGCGAAGCCCTGGGCGGCGCACTCGTGGAGGAAGTTGACCCGGCAGCGCAGACAGCCCGCGATCCACCGCTCCTCGGCGAGGTCGGCGAGCTTGACGGTGCGGCGGCGGGTGAGCGGGTGGCGGGTCGGCAGCAGGACGAGGAGCTGGTCCTCGAGCAGCGGGACCTCCATCACCTCGTCCGGAACCTCCTCCTCCGATCCGGGGTACGTGAAGGCCAGCGCGATGTCGCACTCCCCGCGCACCAGCCGCTGCAAGGACTCCGGCGGCTCCTCCTCGCTCAGCTCGACCCGCACCCCGGGGTGCCCGGCCGCGAGCCGGGCCAGGGTCTCGGGGACGAGGGTGGCATTGGCACTGGGGAACGCGCACAGCCGTACGCGTCCCGTGTGCAGCCGGGTCAGCGCGGCCATCTGCTGCTGGGCGGCGCTCATGGTGTCGAGGATCGCGGCGGCGTGCCGGGACAGCGTCTCCCCCGCCTCGGTGAGCCGCAGCCCGCGTCCGGCGCGGGTGAACAGGGGGGTGCCGACGTCCCGTTCGAGGGCCTTCATCTGCTGGGTGATCGCGGGCTGGGTGTAGCCCAGGGCCCGCGCGGCGGCCGAGTAGGACCCGGTGCGCACCACTTCGTGAAAGGTCTTGATGTGCCTCGAATCGAACACCGGGTCAGCATAGCGGGGTGTGCGGGCGTGGATCATAAGCAGGTTTTGGGGGTACGCAGAGGACTCCCCCGGCAATGGCTCACCCCGGCCTTACGAACCGGTTCGCTCCAGGTGACGCTGAGCGGGTCGCTGTCGCTGCGGGACCTGGATGATCACCAGGCCGAGACGGGTGCGGCCGGAGCCGGGGCCGGGGCGACGACCTTGAAGGTGATGCTGACCTGCCGGGTCCCGCCGCCCGCCCGCACCACGGCCGTGCCCTCCCGCACCGCGCGGACCTCCCACTCCCGGTAGCCGGGGTCCGATTCGTACTCCACGGGTACGACGGTGACGGCGGGCCCGTCCGCCACGGCCTCCCCGACGCCCGGCCCCGTCACCCTGAGCAGCGCGACGCCGCCGGCGACGAGGCCGAGGGTGCGCCCCGAGTCGTCCTGGGTGAGGGAGAGCCGGGTCGGGGTCGGGGGGCTGGGCAGGTCGGGCAGGGGTGCGGAGGCGGACAGGGTGCGCCCGGGTGCGGGTTCCGGGCGCGCGCAGGCGGTCGCCGCCACCCCGAGGACCAGGGCGACGGCGACCGCGGAACAGCGGACTGCTAGACGAGCGGAACGTTGACGCATGTCAGGATCTTCGCCTGCCGGAACAGGTCCTGCGCACTCGATGCCGGATCCAGTCGCACCTTCTCCGCATTCTGAAGCACTGTCAGGAACGCTGTGTCCGCCTTGAGATCACCGTCCGTGTCGACCTTCTCGCCCGGCTCGAAGGCCCCGTTGGCGAAGTTCAGCCAGGCGCCCAGGAGTTGACGGTCGACCGCCTTCTTGGCGTCGAAGAGCGACGGCGCGAGGACGTGCGCGGCCCGCCCCTGCGTGGACACGTCGACACCCTCGGAGAACACCGCGCTGGAGTGCTGCACGATCTTCAGGTAGCAGTCGAGCCGCTCCTTGCCGAGCCCGGTGAGGTCCCCCGTCAGGTACTTCACGTACCAGACGTCGGCGAGCAGCGAGAGCGGTGCGTTCCCCTGGACGATCACCTTGGCCTGGTCGGAGCCGGTGCCGCCGTCGTCGTCCCGGGCGGACAGGCCCAGGTCGTACAGGCAGGGCTTGTCGTACGTGTGCGCCTGCGTGTCGGCGAGGTCGCGCGGCTGGACGCTCGGGCTGTTCGCCGGGTCCGGGTTCGGCGGGTTGACCAGGGAGTTCACCACGGTGTCGGGGGTGCCGTCGCCCCACGCCCAGGTGAGCTTCTCGTCGTCGCTGCCGGGGTCGGTGACGCGCCCGGCGAGCTCGGCCTTCTTGCCCGCGTGCACGACGAGCGTCTTGCCGCCCGCGAGGTCGACGGCCTTGGACTTGTCGACGGCGACGGTCGGATCGACGTTGTCGACCGTGACGGCGGTCTGCTCGCAGGTCTCGGTGTCGTCGTCCTTGCCGCAGATCTTGATGGTGTACGTGCCGTTGTCGCCGAAGACGGTGTCGGTGGAGAAGGTGAGGGTGGCGTCCGGCCGCCCGTTCTCCAACTGCCCTTGCAGGGGTACGGTCTTTCCGTCCCCGAGGTCGACGGTCGCGGTGAGCGGGTCGAGCCAGCCGGGGTCGGTGACGGTCCCGCTGACGGTCAGCTTCCCGCCCTCCACGGCCTGCCCCTTGACGGTGAGGGCCACGGACGGCGCGACGTTGGTGACGGTGACCGTCGCGGTGTCGGTGCTCGCTCCGGCCGCGTTGCCGACGCGCAGGCCGACGGTGTACGTGCCGTCCTGGCCGACCCGGTCGAAGAGCGGGCCGGGCCCGGTGGCGTCGTCGTACGCTCCGTCGCCGTCGAAGTCCCAGGCGTACGTGGCCGCACCGCCCGGCGAGGTGCTGCCGGAGGCGTCGAGCCGTACGTCGGAGCCCTCCTTGGTGGTGTACGGGCCGCCCGCGTCGGCCGTCGGCCTGCAGGTGGCCGGGAGGTCGGTGGCGGGGGTGCCCTGGTCCTGGGCGGAGGAGGAGGCGCTCGCACCCATGCCGCGCTTGGCGAACGCACCCCACAGCAGGCACTGGTTGGCGCCGTTGTTGTTGGCGCGGTCAGCGGCGAGAATGCCGTCGCGGGCGTCCAGGAAGTCCGGCTTGGTGGCGGTCAACTTCATGCCGTCGACCATGAGTTGCTCGTGCTGGGCCTTGCCGCCCGCGGCCCCGTGCGCGCCGACGAGTGCGGTGCGGGCCTCCCACATGGTGGCGGCCCAGATCTCGCCGTCGCGGTGCACCTGGCAGCCGCCCTCGCAGAGGTTCGCGTAGGTGAGGGGGCTCTTGTCGTAGGCGTAGCGGCGCACGCCGGACGCGGTGCCGGTGGCGTACTCGCCGTAGACGGGGTCGCTCCACATGGAGGTGGCGATGGCGTCGCCCCAGCCCTCGCCGAGTCCGCCGGTCTGCGCGCCGCTGCCCAGGTTGCCGCCGCCGACGAGGCGGTGCGAGAGGCCGTGGCTGTACTCGTGGGCGACGGTGTCGCCGTTCATGCCGCGGTGGGTGTTGAGCTGACCGCAGGAGGTGCGGCCGACGAACATCCGCATGGTGGGGTTCTGGCCGTCGGCGGGGGTGCCGAAGTTGGCGTTGCAGGCGCTGCTGCCCGAGGCGTTGTAGTCCACGTACACCTGGACGCGGTCGCTGCCCTTGCCCCCCTTGCCGAGGTTGTCCTCCTGGAAGTTCCCCGACGCCTCGTCGAAGCCGAGCTTGTACAGGAAGTCGTGCATGTTGTTGGTGTAGTAGAACGCCTGGGTGACGACGGCGTCCCGGTCGGTGGTGAGGTCGGTGCCGCCGCTGGTGCGGAAGGCGTCCGTGAAGGGGTAGTGGAAGTGCTGGTACGCGGGGTCGCCGGCGGGCGGGGTCTGCGGCTGGTAGCCGAGGGACTCCTGGCCGGTGAGGTTCTGCGAGACCTCGGCGTTGTTGCCGGTGGGGACGCGCCCTTCGACCCAGGAGCGGCCGAGCCCGCTGAAGGGGACTGTCTGCTGACTGCCGTGGTTGGCGTTCTGGCCGGTGAAGACGCGCCCCTCGGGGCCCTCGTTGTGGCTGAGGTCGGTCCGGCTCAGGATCGCGCCGTTCTCGGCGTCGACCACGGTGTCGTACAAGTGGCCGTTCTTCGCCGTGAGTTGGGTGCGCCAGCCGGGCCGGGCGGTGCCGTCGGCGAGGGGCAGGACGACGCGGACGGCGGTGGTCTCGCCGGTGACGTCCGGGGTGCCGACGGAGGCGGCGGCGAGGTCGAGTGCCCTGGTTTGGCCGAGAGTTGCCGCCGCGTCGGCGCGGACGCCGGGGATCAGGGAGCCGGTGGCGGTGGCGATGCGGCCCTGCTTGTCGACGGCGACGGAGAGCTGGGCGCCGTGGACGGGGACGCCCCGGTCGGTCTGGCCGAGGAAGACGTGCTGGACGCCGTTGTGCTGCGTACCGTACGACTTGACGACGGCGAGGCCGTCGAGGTCGGCGGCGGAGAGCCCGTACAGCTCGGCGTGCTCGCGCACGTAGCCGAGGGCGATGCTGCGGGCTTCGGCCGAGCGGGCGCCGGTGAGGGTGGGGCGGCCCTGCGGGGTGACGAGGCGCGGGGTGCCGGTGCGGCCCCAGCGTACGGCGGACCTCTCCAACTCCCGCGCTGCCGAGAGCTGTTCGGAGGTGGGGCTCTTGCGGAAGGCGGCCTGCGGGTCGATGTCGGGGTAGGGCTGGTCGGCCTTCTCCTCGACGGGCGCGGCCTGCGGGGCGGGCAGGGGCGCGGCCGCGGCGGACGGTACGGCGACGGCGGTGGCGGGCAGCGCGAGCAGCGCGGCGCCGACGACCAGCGTTCTTCGGATGCGGTTGCGGTCTCTTCGTATGCGGGTTCTTCGTATGCGTGCGGACGGCATCGCTCTCCCCCTGATACGCGGTTCACGGCAAGGAACCGCGCCAAGGTACGTGAGCATGACAAGAGGGAGGAAGGGCCCGTGGGTCGGGATGGCCGAAAGTGGCGTACACGCGCTGCTGTGACATCAGGGGAGCCAGAGGCGCCGGGTGAGGGGCGGTCGTCCGGCCGCCCCTCACCCGTACACCTCAACGACGCTGCGACTCCTCCGCCTGCTCCCCGTGGTCGCCGGGCCCGCCGTGCCCGCCGCCGTGCCCGTTCGTCAGCGCCCGCCGGTACTCCTCCGCCGTCGGCTTCGGTACGAACGTGCCCGGCCCGTACATCGCCTTCGCCAGCCGCGCGCGCAGCCGGTCGGAGCGCCGGACGGGCCTGCGCACACCGTTGGCGTCGACCTCGGGGCCGACCTCGAAGGGCACCGGCTGCTCGTGCGCGGTGAGGGTGTGCAGTTCGGCCTGCGAGAGCGGGGTGTGCACCTCGACGAACTCGCCGTGCGGCAGCCGCTTGAGCGTGCCGCTCTCCCGCCCGTGCAACGCCTTCTCGCTGTCGCGGAGTTCGAGCCCCTGACAGACCCGGCGGGTGATCACGAAGACCAGCGCGGGCACCACGAAGACGCCGATGCGCACGAACCAGGTGATGGCGTTGATGGAGAGGTGGAAGTGGGTGGCCCACAGGTCGTTGCCGCCACCGATCAGCAGCACCGCGTACAGCGACAGCCAGGCCGCGCCGAGGCCGGTGCGGGTGGGGGCGTTGCGCGGGCGCTGCGCGATGTGGTGCTCGCGCTTGTCGCCGGTCACCCAGGCCTCGATGAACGGATAGACCGCGATGGCCATCATGATCAGCGGGAAGAGCGTGAAGGGGATGAAGACGCCGAGTTGGAGCGTGTGCCCCCAGGCGTTGATCTCCCAGCTGGGCATCACCCGGATCAGCCCCTCGGAGAAGCCGAGGTACCAGTCGGGCTGGGCGCCGGTGGACACGAGGTCGGGGCGGTAGGGGCCGAGCGCCCAGACCGGGTTGATGGTGACGACCGCGCCCATGATCGCGAGCACGCCGAAGACCAGGAAGAAGAAGCCGCCGGCCTTGGCGATGTAGACGGGCATGAAGGGTGCGCCGACGACGTTCTTCTCGGTCCTTCCGGGCCCCGCGAACTGCGTGTGCTTGTGGTAGAAGACCAGGATCAGATGGGCGACGACGAGCCCCAGCATGATCCCGGGCAGCAGCAGGATGTGCACCGGATAGAGCCGGGCGATGATGTCGTCACCGGGGAACTCGCCGCCGAACAGGAAGAACGCGAGATACGTCCCCACGATCGGCACCGACAGAATCGCCCCGTGCGCGAACCGCAGCCCGGTGCCGGAGAGCAGGTCGTCCGGCAGCGAGTACCCGGTCAGCCCGGTGATCAGGGCGAGCATCAGCAGCGTCCACCCGATGAGCCAGTTCACCTCGCGCGGCTTGCGGAAGGCGCCGGTGAAGAAGACCCGCATCATGTGCACGAGCATCGCGGCGACGAAGACCAGCGCCGCCCAGTGGTGGATCTGCCGGATCAGCAGCCCGCCGCGCACCTCGAAGCTGATGTCGAGGGTGGACTCGAAGGCCCGGGTCATCGGGACGCCGTTGAGCGGGACGTACGACCCGTGGTAGACGACCTCCGCGGAGCTGGGCTCGAAGAAGAGGGTGAGGTAGATGCCGGTGAGGATGATGATCAGGAAGCTGTAGAGGCAGATCTCGCCGAACATGAAGGACCAGTGGTCCGGGAAGATCTTCCGCAGGTTGGCCCTGGCCATCGGGTAGAGCCCGAGCCGGCCGTCCGCCCAGTCGGCCAGTTTCTCGCCCTTGCCGGGCGGTCCTGGCCTCGCACTGTCGCCTTGGGTGAGTCCGCTGCCGCTGATGCTGCTCATACGACCCCCTCATACGGACCTCTCAGAGTAGGCGCGTCGCCATACAGATCCAACAGGGTTGACGACGTGGGCGGTTGAAGTGTGAGGCGGCGGTCGGATCCGGTTGTTCCGGGGGCCGTACGGGTGGGGGTGCGCGGCGTCCGGACCCGGCTGGATATCGTGGCCGGTCACGGAGCACGGGACGCAGGAGGGGGCAGCGCATGGCGGGGCCGGGGCGCGAGGACTGGATACGGGTGCCGGTCGGGGAGGACGCGGACCGCTGGGCCACGCGGGGCCGCTGCCGCCGGGTGCTGCTCGTGGTGCACAACGTGACGGCCGCGACCCGGCTGCTGGATGTGGCGCCGCTCTTCGACGACGACACCGGGGTGCAGCTGCTGGCGACCTGTCCGGGCTCGTCGCCGTTCCGGGCCGGGGTCGCGGAACTGCTGGAGGACGTCCTCGGGGTTCCGGTGCTGTCGTGGCCGCAGGCGCTCGCGACGCCGGTCGATCTCGCGATATCCGCGAGCTTCGGGGGCGAACTCCACCTGATTCAGGGGAAGTTGGCCATCCTGTCGCACGGGGTTGGCTACACTAAAAGGTTGGCGACACCGGACACCGGACACCGGACACCGGACACCGGACACCGGACACCGGACACCGGACACCCTTCGCCCGACGCCCCTCCGCACGCCTGTGCCGCCCCCGTCTTCGGCCTCTCCGCCCCCTGGCTGCTGCACAACGGCGTCCCCGTCGCCGACGCCCTGGTCCTCTCCCACCCCGAACAGCTGGACCGCCTCAAGGAGGCGTGCCCCGTGGCCGCCCCCACCGGTGTCATCGCCGGTGACCCCTGCTTCGACCGCATGCTGGCGGCCCGCCCGTACCGCCACCGCTTCCGCAACGCGCTCGGGGTGCAACCGCACCAGCGGCTGATCGTCGTCAACTCCACCTGGAACCCCGAGTCCCTGTTCGGCGACGGGGGCGACGAGGACCTGCTGCCCGTCCTGCTCCCCCGGCTGGCCTCGGAGCTGCCCGCCGACGAGTACCGGGTCGCCGCCGTCCTGCATCCGAACATCTGGGCCGGTCACGGCCCCGGCCAGATCCGCGCCTGGCTGGACCGGGCCCGCCGGGCGGGCCTGATCCTCGTCGACCCGCTGCACCACTGGCGGCAGGCGCTGCTCGCCGCCGACGCGGTGATCGGCGACCACGGCGCGGTCTCGTTCTACGCCGCCGCCCTCGGCACTCCCGTGCTGCTGGGCGCGGCCCCGCTCGCCGGGCTCGCCCCGGACTCCCCGGTCGCGGACTTCGTGACGCACGCGCCGCGCCTCGATGCGTACGCACCCCTCGTACCGCAGCTCGACCAACTCATCGCCGCACACCGCCCGTTCACGGAGGCAGCGGAGTTCGTCACGTCCGTCCCCGGCCGGTCCGCCGCGCTCCTGCGACAGCTCTTCTACAACCTCATGGGCCACCCCGAGCCGACCGGACCTGCACTTCCGGAGCCACTGCTGGCCGAGACGATCGAGCCCCACCCCCTCACCGCACCCCTGCACGTGGTGACCACCCGCGCACCCTCCGGGGAGATCTCGGTGACCCGCTACCCCGACCCGCGCACGGCCCCCGAGGTGCGCGGCGAGGTCCACTCGGCCGTGCACGAGGACACCCGCGACCGCGGGCGGCTCGCGCTGGCCGACGTCATCCACCGTACGAACGCGGCCGACGACCCGCGCTTCGGCGGCCCCGCCCGCTGGACGGCCGAGGTCCTCGCCCGCTTTCCGCAGTGCGCGATGGCCGCGTACGTCACCGGGCCGACCACCTGCACGGTCCGCACCCGCGAGGGCGCCCTCCTCCACCTCACGGGCACGTTGGGGGCCGACCCGGCGCTGTACGCGTCCGCCCTGTACGCGGTCCTGGCGGACGGCCCGGAGCCGGTGAGCGGCCTGACCGTACGGACCGGCTCCGCCGTTCACGCCGTGACGGTCACCCCGCTGCCGGACCCCCTCCAGGACTTCCGGGGCTGACGCACAGCGCACGCAGCTGCCGCAGGTAGGCCAGGTGGTGCTCCGCCCGCTCGCCCTCCAGGACGGCGATCGCCTCGTCGACCAGCGGCAGCGCGGCGGCCTGCGCGGCCGGGCCCGCCCGCCGGGTGCCGTCCACGTGCGTACGGGCGAGGTCGGTCAGTGCGCGCGCCATGTTGTACGGGTCGCCGCCGGACCGGAAGTACGCCACCGCCGCGCCGAGCCGCTCACGGGCCTCGTCGGTGCGGCCCAGCCCGGTGAGCGCGCGGCCCCGGTGGCGTTCGAGGAGGGCGAGGGCGCGCGGCAGGTCGGCGGCACCCTCGTCACCGGGGCCGATGGCCGCGTACAAGCCCTCCACCTGCTCGAAGAGTACGTACGCCTCCTCCCACCGCCACTGCGCGAGCCGCAGCAGCCCCAGCCCCTCGACGGCGGAGGCGTGCCCCCGGACGTGACCGGCGGCGCTCTCGTCGCGGGCGGCGGCCCGGAGGGAGCGCTCGGCCTCGTCGTACCGTTCGAGCGCGGTGAGGGCGAAGCCGAGGTGGGCGTGCATCATCCCGGCGATACGGGTGCCGGGGAAGTGCGCGTCGGCGGTGGCGGCGCCGGTGTGCAGGGCCGGCAGGACGACGTCCAGCTGCCCCGCCTTCAGCTGCACCGGCCACAGGGCGCGGACCAGCCTGCACACGGTCTCGGGCCGGCCGAACTCGTCGGCGGCGGCGACCGCTTCCATCAGGTTGGCGGTCTCGGCGGCGAGCGCGGCGAGGGCCTCGCCCGGGCCCTCGTACGTCAACACCTCGTCGCTGTCGCGCGGTTGGGGCGAGCGCCAGCTCTGCGGCAGGGCGGCGCGGGCGGTCGGCTCGGCGAAGTGCAGATACCCGTCGAGCACGCGCCCGACGGCCGCCGAGCACACGGCCGGACCGTCCTCCCGCGCGGCGGCCTGCTCGGCCAGGGCGCGCACGGAGGGCCGGTGCCGGTGGTGCCCCTGCGGGGTGGTGTCGAGGAGCCGGTTCTCGGCGAGTACGTCGAGGGCGCGGGCCGCGTCGGGGGTGGCGAGGTTGGCCGCGCGGGCGGCCAGGCCGGTGGTGACGGCGGGCCAGGGGCGCAGGGCGGTGAGCCGGTGGACGCGGGCGGTGACGGGGTCGAGGGACTGGTAGGCGTGGTCGATGGCGGTGCGGACGGCGTCGCGTTCGGTCATGGCGGGTAACTGCGTCCTCTCCGTGCGGGGTTGCGGTACGTGCGCCAGCCGGGGTGCGGCGGCCAGGACCGCGTAGGGCGAGCCGCCGCAGTCGGCGATCACCGAGGGCAGCAGGGCGCGTGCGGCGTCGAGGGCCGGGCGGCCCGCCGTCTCCTCCAGGAGCCTGCGGACGTACTTCTCGGCGAGCGGTCCGACCGGGATCCGCCGGGCGGGCAGCCGCAGCAGCGGATCGCGGGCGGTCACCACGGTGACCACGCCCGGCGCGGTGGCGATCAGAGGGAGCACCTGGGCTGCGTGCGAGGCGTGGTCGAGTACGACGAGCAGGGCCAGGTCGGCGACGCAGCGGCGGAAGAACTCGGCACGGTGCAGCTCGGAGGGCGGTATCTCCTCCTCGGAGACCCCGAGTTGACGGAACGCCTCCCGCAGGGCGGCCCCGGCGCTCATCACCCCGTCCGGCCCACCGCGCAGATCCACGTACACCTGCCCGTCCTTGAACCGGCGTGCGGCCTCCCGGCCGCCCCAGCACCAGGCGATCTCGGTGGTGCCGATGCCTTCGGGCCCGTGCAGGAGGGCCACCTTGGGCCGCCCGTCCGTCCTGCGGCCGGCTTCCTCGTCCAGCTCCTTCAGTACGCGCTGCCGGTTCACGAAGTGCCGTGAGGCGGCGGGGAGTCGGGGGACGGACCGGGCACCGGCGGCCCGTCGCACGGTGCCCGCGAAGACGTCCCAGTCCCGGACGAGTCCGGGATCGCGCCGCATCGCCTCGTACAACTCGGCTGCCATCAGCTCCACTTGACGCTGATCGACGGGTGCCGCGACCTCCCGCCCCAGGATGCGCTGCACCAGCGAACCGGCCGACTGCCAGACCCACTTGCCCGCCTCCGAGGCCGTGCCCGAGGCGACCGCGCCGAGCACGGTCGAAATGGCCCCCACCGAGATGAGATCGAGCATCCTGCACTCCCCCGTCGTCACCGTCGTCACGTCTCGCGTCGCCGCGGAATCAACCGTATCGACAGGAGTGGCCCACACAACACCCTCCCCGGACGGCAGTCCCGCGATCACCCCTCCGGACGGCCGTAGGGTGACAGTGAAACAAAAGGGCGCAGGTCAGGAGCCGACAGATGACGAACCCCACGACGGACGACAACACCATCAAGTCCGGCATACGAAAGCGGCTCGACGAGGTCGCCACCGAACTGACGACCCTGAGCCGCCGCATCCACGCACACCCGGAGACCGCCTTCGAGGAACACCGGGCGGCGGCGTGGTGCACGGACCTCCTACGCACCCACGGCTTCGCGGTCACCGCGCCCGCGTACGGCCTCCCCACCGCCTTCGAGGCGACGGTCGGCTCGGGCCCGGTGACGGTGGCGCTGGCCTGCGAGTACGACGCGCTGCCCGGGCTCGGCCACGCCTGCGGCCACAACCTGATCGCGGCGGCGGGGGTGGGCGCGGCACTCGCCCTCGCCCCCTTCGCGGACGAACTCGGCCTGACCGTACGGGTATTGGGCACCCCGGCCGAGGAGAGTGGCGGCGGCAAGGCCCTCCTCCTCTCCGCCGGTGCGTTCGACGGCGTGGACGCGGCGATGATGATCCACCCCTGCCCCTTCGACGTGGCGGACTTCCACTCCTACGCCATGGGCTCACTCGACATCACCTACACCGGCAAGTCGGCGCACGCCGCGATGAACCCCGAGGACGGCCGCAACGCGGCGGACGCGCTCACGGTCGCCCAGGTCGCCCTCGGCCTGCTCCGCCAGCAGCTGCCCGCAGAGTGGAAGGTCCACGGCATCACGACCTCGGCGGGCACGGCCCTCAACGCCATCCCGGAATCCGCCCACGCCGCGTACGCACTCCGCACCCCTTCCGCCGCTGAACTGGACACCCTCCGTGCCCGTGTCGAGAACTGCTTCCGCGCGGGCGCCCTGGCGACGGGCTGCGAGGTGACCCTCGCCCAGCCCTCCCCCGACTACCTCGACTTCCGCTCCGACCCGGAACTGGTCGCCCTCTGGACGGCGAACGCGCGCGCCGTGGGCCGCCCGGAGCCGGAGGTGCGGGGGCCCTTCGCCTCCACCGACATGGGAAACGTCTCCCACGCGGTCCCTTCCATCCACCCCGTCCTGAACATCGGCGCCTCGTCCTGCGGCCCCCACCAGCCGGAATTCACCGCGGCGGCAGCGACGCCTGCGGCCGAACGCACGATGCTGGAGGGCGCCCTCTCCCTGGCCTGGACCGCCTCCGACCTGGCCACCCACCGCACCCCCTGACCCGCCCGTCGGGGGCGCGGGGCTGTATCGACTTGCGGCTCCGCCGCGCGGGCGCGACGTCCTGTGCCGGGCGCACTCATCCGTGCCCCTTCAGGGGCACGGGGCTGTACCGACTTGCGGCTCCGCCGCGCGGGCGCGACGTCCTGTGCCGGGCGCACTCATCCGTGCCCCTTCAGGGGCACGGGGAACTGCGCGACCAGCCACGACGTGCCTGCACGGGAACCGGTCCCCTCTTGCCCCGCAGGGTTTAGGTGAAGGGGCGGGGCTGGGGACCTCTTGGCCCGGCGGGCCGGGCTTCACGTGCCCGGTGCCGGGAGGCGCCCCGAGGGCCCTGCGGCTGCGCGCACCCGGCGTGCAAGNGCGTGCAAGGTGCGGGCAGGGGCCGGAACCGGGGCGGGCCCGGATCGGGCGTACCGCCCCCTTGCCCGCCCGTCCCGCCCCCGGGGGGCGGCCCCGCCGCCCAAGGGGGCGAGGGAGGGGAGGCCCCTCAGCCCACCGGGGCCAATGCCCCCGCCCTCGGCACCACCACCGGCGCCCCGTCCCCCGGCGCCTCCAGCACATCCGCCTCCACCCCGTAAAGCTCCTTCACCAGCGCCGCGGTGACGACCTCCCGGGCGGGCCCATGCGCCACCACCCGCCCCTCATTCATCGCCACGACCACATCCGCATACCGCGCCGCACTCGCCAGATCGTGCAGCACCATCACCACGGTCCGCCCCGCCGCCGCGACCTCCCGCACCAGCGACAGCACCTCCACCGCGTGCCCCAGATCGAGCGCACTCGTCGGCTCGTCGAGAAGCACGATCGGCGTCTCCTGCGCCAGCACCATCGCCAGCCAGCACCGCTGCCGCTGCCCGCCGGACAGCTGGTCGAGCCTCCGCTCGGCGAGCGACAGGGTCCCCGTGGCCTCCAACGCGGCCCGCACCGCAGCCTCGTCCTCCCGGGACCACTGCCGGAACAGCCCCTGGTGCGGGTGGCGCCCGTACCGTACGAGCCCTGCGACGGTGACCGCCTCCGGCGCCTGCGGCGACTGTGCGAGCAAGGCGATGCGGTGGGCGGCCTTCCGCTGGGTGAGCCCCCAGACGTCCTCCTCACCCGCCCGTACCGTCCCGGAGTCCGGCTTGTGCAGTCGGGCGACGGCCCGCAGCAGGGTCGACTTGCCGCATCCGTTGGGCCCGACGATCGCGACGACCTGCCCGCTGGGGACGGTGAGGTCGACGCCGTCGACGACGGGATGGCCGGGGTAGCCGGCGGTGAGCGCCTCTACGGTCAGTTCCACGGGACTTCAGGCCTTTCCGGTCCGAGAAGGACGATCAGATGTCTTGCCGAACAGCACCCACAACAAAAACGGCCCGCCGAGAACACTCGTCACGACGCCCACCGGGATCTCGACCGGCGCGATGACCCGCCCGAGCGCGTCGGCCCCGGCGACGAGTGCCGCACCGACGAGCGCCGAGCCGATGATCGGGACCCGGGTGGGCCCGCTGAGCCGCGCGGCGAGCACCGGCGCGGCGAGGGCGACGAAGGCGATGGGCCCGCCGATGCCGACCGCGATGCCGGAGAGCACGACGGCGAGCGCCAGGGTGACGGCCCGTACCCGGGAGACGTTGACGCCGAGCGTGGCGGCCATGTCGTCGTCGAACCGCAGCAGTTGCAGCCGACTGCCCGCCACCAGCGCCAACGGCACAAGCACCACCAACAGGTACACAAGCGGGGTCCCCACCCCCCAGTCCCGCCCGTTCAACGACCCGACGGTCCACAGGAAGACACCACCGGCGGTGTTGTCGTTCTCCCGCGACATCACGAGATCGGTCACCGCCCCGATGACCGTGGAGACACCGATGCCGACCACCAGGATCCGGTACCCGGCGTGCCCCGCCCCGCCCGCACACGCGACGACGAGCATGGCTGCGGCCGCCGCGCCGAGCGGTCCCAGCCACCAGTCGCCGATCATTCCGGTGGAGGAGCCGACGACGGAGGCGACCACGGCCGCCGTGGCGCCGTCGTTGACGCCGATGACGTCGGGGGTGGCGAGGCGGTTTCCGGCCAAGGTCTGGGTGAGGCAGCCCGCGATGCCGAGGGCCGCACCGACCATCAGGCCGACCGCGATACGGGGCAGCCGGAACTCCCGTACGAGCATGACGGTGGCGCGGTCGCCGGTGCCGAGGAGCCCGGCGAGGCTGTCGCCGAGGCTCATGCTGGTGGAGCTGGCGAACGCGGCGAAGGTGACGATGCCGCCGATCAGCAGGGCGAGCCCGACGGCCGCGAGGGCGCTGCGGTAGGGGAAGAGCCAGGAGAACGCGCCGAGCCGCAGCGGGGTGGAGTCGGGCGGGGTCAGCACCTTGCCGGACGAGGTCTTCTCGTACGGAACACGAGAACGCGTACTCATGCGCTCGCCCCCGCCGTCGACATCCGCCGCGACCGCGCGATCCAGATCAGCAGCGGCCCGCCGATAAACGCCAGCAGCACGCTCACCGGCGTCTCCCAGGGCCGGATCACGACCCGGGCCAGCAGGTCGGCGACGATCATCACGCACGCCCCGACCAGCCCGGACAGCACCAACTGGCCGCCCATCCGGGGCCCGGTGACGGACCGTGCCGCGTACGGCGCGAGCAGTCCGAGGAAGGCGATCGGTCCGGCCAGTGCCACCGCCGACCCGGCGAGCAGCGTCACCGCGACGGCGACGGTGAGCCGGATGCGCCCGGGGTGGTGCCCGAGGGAGCGTGCGCTGTCGTCGCCGAGCGCCAGCGCGGACAGCGGCCGTACGGACAGGAAGGCGACCGCGAGTCCGACCGCGATGAGCGGCAGCAGCGGCAGCGTGTCCTTGGTCTCGATGCCCGCGAGGGAGCCGATGGTCCAGTAGCGGTACGTGTCGAAGGTCGACTGGGTGCCGAGCAGTACGTACGACGTGGCCCCGTGGAAGGTCGCCCCGAGCGCGGAGCCCGCGAGCACCAGCCGCAGCGGGGATCCGGCGGCCCGCCCGGACGCGGCGAGCAGTAGGACGACGGCGCTCGCCGCCATGCCGCCGACCAGCGCCCACACCAGGACCGCGTACGCGGAGGTGATGTGGAAGTACGTGAGTCCGATCACAACTCCGAGCGCCGCACCGGAGTTGACGCCGAGCAGTCCGGTCTCGGCGAGGGGGTTGCGGGTGACGGCCTGGAGGAGGCAGCCGGCCGCGCCGAGCGCATTGCCGACGAGCAGTCCGGCGATCGTGCGGGGCAGGCGTACGTCCATGACGGCCAGCCTGATCTGCGCGTCCGCGCGGGCGGCGGGGTCGCCGGTGAGGAAGCCCCAGGCCTTGGCGATCGGGTTGGAGCCCGAGCCGATCAGCAGGGACAGCACGCACAGCGCCGCCAGGAGCAGCAGCAGGGCGGCGGCCGCCCACAGCGTGGGCCGATGGAGTCTCGCCGAACCCGGTATGGGGGGTTCGGTTCCGGCCTCCCGGACCCGCCCCTCTTGCGCAACCAACATGAAGTTAGCCTAACCTAACCACGACACGGAGCCCCTGGTCGGGTGCTGTGTGAACTCCCTGTTGCGGCAGGGACAGTTCGCCATGCCCCGACACACCCCGAGTCACCCCGTATGTCCGGTTTCCGATCCGGGCAACACTTCGCCTCACCAGCATGGAGATCACGGACATGTCCTCGACCCTCACCCCGCGCGCCCGGCTGACCGCGGTGGCGGCCCTCACCCTGGCCTCCGCCCTCACCCTCTCCGCCTGCGGTTCGGACGACTCCGGCTCCGGCGACAAGGGCTCCGGCCAGGCCAAGAACGCCGGCAAGACCGTCGCCGTCACGGACGCCACGGGCGCCGAGGTGAAGGTGCCCGAGGCGCCGAAGAAGGTCGTCGTGCTCAGCGAGATGGACCTAGACTCCTCGCTCGCGCTCGGGGTGAAGCCGGTCGGCCTGACCGCGGGCCGCGGCCAGAAGGGCGCCCCTGGCTACCTGGCCGAGCAGGCGCAGGGCATCCCGGTCGTCGGCGCGGTGACCGGCCCGGACATCGAGAAGGTCCTCGCCGCGAAGCCGGACGTGATCCTGGCCGGGCAGCTCGCCGACAAGCAGGTCCTCAAGCAGCTCCAGGCGATAGCCCCGACCGTCGTCACCATCGACAAGAAGAAGGACTGGAAGAAGTCCCTCGAACTGACCGGGAAGGTCCTCGGCAAGACCAACGAGGCCGCCGCCTTCGTCAAGGGGTACGAGACCAAGGTCGGCGAAGTGAAGACGGCGCTCGGCGCCAACGCGGGCAAGACCGTGTCGGTGGCCCGCTACTCGGCCAAGGGCACCGCGGTCATGCAGCAGGGCGTGTTCATCTCGGACATCCTGAAGGATCTGGCCTTCAAGCGTCCGGGCATCCAGAACGAGAAGGGCCAGGGCCACTCGACGCCGCTCAGCGACGAGGACCTGAAGCAGATCGACGCGGACTGGCTGTTCATCGGCACGCTGATGCAGAAGGGCCCGGACGCGAAGCTCTTCGGCGAGCTGAAGGAGAAGCCCGCGTACAAGGAGCTGGGCGCGGTCAAGGACAAGCACGTCACCGAGATCGACGGCTCCAAGTGGACCAGCCTGGGCGGCGCCACGGCCGCGATGTCCGTCCTCGACGACATCAAGACGGCCATGGCCGCCAAGTAGTCCGGGCCACCAACCGCTGAGCCCACCCTGCCCGCTGCGGGCAATCTCGCCCCGCCCGCTGTGGGCAATCGTTCCGCAGGGCGAGGGGGGCACCCCCTGCTCGAGCGGAGCCGAGAGCTTGGGGGAGGGTGGGCACAGCGGAACCCCCTGCGCCGGGCAGGCGCCCCACCCCCCGGCCCGCCCCGACCCCGGCCCACCGTCGACCGGGCCCCGGCCCACCGCAGCCCCACCCGCACGCAGGGGTACGGGACGCCACCCCGCCCCGTACCCCTGAAACCCCCACCTGCCAAGGACCCCTCGTGCCCGACACCTCCGCCGAAGCCGAAACCCCCACCCCCGCCCGGCCCGAGGGCGACGCCCCCACCTGGCCCGAAGAGACCGCCGCCCGCTACCGCGCCGCCGGCTACTGGCAGGGCGAAACCTTCGCCGGATGGCTCGCCGAACGCGCCGAGTCCCACCCCACCCGCCCCGCGATCACCGACGGCGACCGCACCTGGACGTACGCCGACCTCCACACCCGCGCCACCGAACTCGCCGCCGGTTTCGCCTCCCGCGGCGTCACCCACGGCGACCGCGTCGTGGTCCAACTCCCCAACGTCGCCGAGTTCTTCGAGGTCGTCTTCGCCCTCTTCCGCCTCGGCGCGCTCCCCGTCTTCGCCCTCCCGGCACACCGCGAGACGGAGATCCACTACTTCTGCGAGTTCACCGAAGCCGTCGCGTACGTCGTCCCCGACCGCCACGCCGGCTTCGACCACCGCACCCTCGCCGCCACCGTCAAGGCCCAAGTCCCCACCCTCCGCGAGGTCTTCGTCGTCGGCGACCCGGGCGAGCACACCGCCCTCACCGAAGTCCCGCTCCCCGCCACCGAGTTGAAGGCCCCGGAGCCCGCCCCCTCCGACCTCGCCTTCCTCCAGCTCTCCGGCGGCAGCACGGGCGTACCCAAGCTGATCCCCCGCACCCACGACGACTACATCTACTCGCTCTGGGGCTCCAACGAGCTGTGCGGCGTGAGCGCCGACTCCGTCTACCTGGTCGCCCTCCCCGCCGCCCACAACTTCCCGCTCTCCTCCCCCGGTTCACTCGGCGTCCTCTACGCGGGCGGACGTGTGGTGATGTGCCCGCAGCCCGACCCGGACACCGCGTTCCCGATCATCGAGCGCGAGAAGGTCACCATCACGGGCATCGTCCCGCCCCTCGCCCTCGTATGGACCGAAGCCGGGCCGAACACTCCGTACGACCTCTCCAGCCTCGAAGTCCTCCTGGTCGGCGGTGCCAAGTTCAGCGAGTCGGCCGCCCGCCGGGTCGGGCCGGCGCTCGGCTGCACGCTCCAGCAGGTGTTCGGCATGGCCGAGGGACTCGTCAACTACACGCGCCTGGACGACGATCCGGAGACGATCGTCACCACCCAGGGCCGCCCGATCTCCGCCGACGACGAGATCCGCATCGTCGACGACAACGACGAGGACGTCCCCGAGGGCGAGTCCGGCCACCTCCTCACCCGCGGCCCGTACACCATCCGCGGCTACTGGCGGGCCCCCGAGCACAACGCCCGCTCCTTCACCGCCGACGGCTTCTACCGCACCGGCGACATCGTCCGCCGCACCCCGACCGGCCATCTGGTCGTGGAGGGCCGGGCGAAGGACCAGATCAACCGGGGCGGCGAGAAGATCGCCCCCGAGGAGATCGAGAACATCATCCTCGGCCACCCCTCGGTGCACGACGTCTCCCTGGTCGCCGTCCCCGACGACTACCTGGGCGAACGCACGCTCGCATACGTGATCCTGCGCGCCGGCGCCGAGCCGCTGAAGTCGATGGCGATCAAGAAGTTCGTACGGGAGAAGGGCCTGGCCGCGTACAAGGTCCCCGACCTCGTCGAGTTCGTCACCGCCTTCCCGCAGACCGGCATCGGCAAGATCAGCAAGAAGGACCAGCGCTCGATCGCCACGGCCCCGCAGAACTGACCACTCCCCTTCTGCCGAACGGTTCGGGGCCACGCACCACCGCTCCGGTCCCGAGCACCCGCACTACCGAAAGGCCCACCCCCACCATGGCCCTGCCCGCCGTCGCCCCTTACGCGATGCCCACCGCCGACGAACTGCCCGAGAACCGCGTCGCGTGGACCGTCGACCCGCAGCGGGCCGTTCTGCTCGTCCACGACCTCCAGAACCACTTCCTGACCGCGTACACCCCCGACACCTCGCCGACCAACGAACTCCTGGCGAATGTCGCCCAGTTGACGAAGGCGGCGCGCGACGCGGGCATCCCGGTGATGTACTCCGCGCAGCCCGGCGGCCAGTCGCCCGCCGAGCGCGGTCTCCAGCAGGACTTCTGGGGCCCCGGTCTGCCGGACGACGCGCACGCGAAGGCCATCGCGGGCGAGGTCGCCCCCGAGCCCCGCGACACGGTCATCACCAAGTGGAAGTACAGCGCGTACGTCCGCACCGACCTGGAGGAGCGGATGCGCGTCGCGGGTCGCGACCAGCTCGTGGTCGTCGGTGTGTACGCGCACATCGGCGTCCTGATGACGGCGGCCGACGCGTGGATGCGCGACGTGCAGGCGTTCGTCGTCGCGGACGCGGTCGCGGACTTCTCCCGCGAGGACCACGACATGGCGTTGCGCTACGCGGCCGGACGGTGTGCGGTCGTCACCACCACCGACACCGTACTGAAGGGAATCTGATCCGATGTCAGCCACTGAACCCACTTCTCTGACCGTCGATCAGATACGCGTCGACGTCGCCGACGTCCTGGGCGAGGCCCCCGAGGACATACCCGTGGACGAGAACCTGGTCGACTACGGCCTGGACTCGATGCGGATCATGACGCTGGTCGAGCGCTGGCGGCGCGACCACGGCGTCACCGCGTCCTTCGTGGACCTCGCGGAGCAGCCCGCGATCGAGGCCTGGGCCCCGCTCCTGGGGGCGGCCTCATGACGACTGCCCCCACGGCGGCCGGTCTGAAGCTGACCGCCGCCCAGTCCGGCATGTGGTTCGCGCAGGCGCTGGACCCCGAGAGCCCCGCGCAGAACACCGCGGAATGCCTGGAGATCCACGGCCCGATCGACCCGGACGTCTTCGCCAGGACGCTCCGTCAGGTGGTGTCCGAGGCCGACGCCTTGCGCGTACGGATTGTCGAAGGGACCGACGGTCCGGAGCAGTTGGAGATCTCCGGCCTCGAACTCCCCCTGCACGTCGCCGACCTCCGCACCTCCGCGAACCCCTTCTCCGAGGCGTACGCCTGGATGCACGCCGACCTCGCCGTGCCCTTCGGCCTGGCCGAGGGCCCGCTCTTCGCGCACGCGCTCTTCCGCGTCGGCGACGACCGGTGGCTGTGGTACCAGCGGGTCCACCACATCGTGATGGACGGCTTCGGCTACTCCCTCCTCGCCCGCCGCACCGCCGAGATCTACACCGCGCTCGCGTCCGGCGAGACCCCGCCCGACAGCCCGTTCGGCCGGCTCGCCGACCTGGTGGAGGAGGACGCGGGCTACCGCGTCTCGGGGACGTACGACAAGGACCGCCGCCACTGGGACGGCACCTTCGCGGACCGCCCGGAGGCCCCGACCCTCGCCGGCCGCACCGCGCTGCCCTCGCGGACCTTCCACCGCCGCAGCGCCCACCTCTCGCCGCTCGCCACCGACCAGCTGCGCGAACTGGCCTCGTCCATCAAGGCGACCTGGCCCGAAGTCCTCGTCGCCGCCCAGGCGTTGTACGTCTCGCGGGCCACCCACACCGAGGAGGTCGTGCTCGGCCTGCCGATGATGGGCCGCATGGGCTCGGTGGCCCTGCGCGTGCCCGGCATGGTCATGAACGTGCTGCCGCTGCGCCTGACCGTCACCCCGTACGCGACCTTCGCGGAGCTGACCCGGCAGGTGGTGCTCGGCATCCGCGCCGCCCGCCGCCACCAGCGCTACCGGTACGAGGACATCCGCCGCGACCTCGGGCTGCTCGGCGAGGGCCGCTCCCTGGTCGGGCCGCTGATCAACGTCATGCCCTTCGACTACGGGCTGACCTTCGCGGGCGCCCGCACCGAGGCCCACAACCTCTCCGCCGGCCCGGTCGAGGACCTCACCGTCAACGTCTACGACCGCACCGACGGCTCCGGCCTGCGCATCGACTACGACGGCAACCCGGCCCTGTACGCGCCGGACGAGCTGGCCCTGCACCAGTCCCGCTTCCTGGAGCTGCTGGAACGCATCGCCCGCACCGGCCCGCACACCCCGCTCGCCGCACACACCATCGCCCGCGAGTCCGAACTCTCCCTCGTCCTGGACGAGTTCAACGCCACCGCCCGGCAGGTTCCCGCCACCACCCTGATCGGTCCGATCGAGGACCAGGCCGCCCGCACGCCGGACGCGACCGCCCTGGTCTTCGGCGACACGCACCTGACGTACGCGGAGCTGAACACCCGGGCGAACCAACTCGCCGCCCATCTCATCGAGTTGGGTGTACGTCCCGGGGCGCTCGCCGCGGTCGCCGTGCCCCGCTCCCTCGACCTGGTGGTCTCCCTCCTGGCCGTCCTCAAGGCGGGCGGGGCCTACCTGCCGCTCGACCCGGACTACCCGGCGGACCGGCTCGCGTACATGCTGGCGGACGCGGAGCCCGCCTGTGTCATCGCCGACCGAGCGGACCGCGTCCCGGCCTCCGGCGTGCCGGTCGTCGCCCTCACCGGGCTGGACACCACCTCGTACACCACCGAGAACCCGGCCCCGGGCCTCACCCCGCAGGATCGGGCGTACGTCATCTACACCTCGGGTTCGACGGGCCGCCCCAAGGGCGTCGTCGTCAACCACGCGGCGATCGACAACCGTCTGCGCTGGATGCAGCACGAGTACGAACTCGGCCCCGGCGACCGCGTGTTGCAGAAGACCCCGTCCGGCTTCGACGTCTCCGTGTGGGAGTTCTTCTGGACGCTGCGGGTGGGCGCGACGCTGGTCGTCGCCGAGCCCGGCGGCCACAAGGACCCGGCCTACCTGGCCCGCGTGATCCGCGAACAGGCCGTCACCGCCTGCCACTTCGTGCCGTCGATGCTCCAGGTCTTCCTGACCGAGCCCGCCGCCGCGAGCTGCACGGGCCTGCGCCATGTGTTCTGCAGCGGCGAGGCGCTCCCCCGTGAGACCGTGCGCGAGTTCGGCCGCGTCCTGGGCCCCGGTGTGCCGCTGCACAACCTGTACGGTCCGACCGAGGCCGCGGTCGACGTGACGTACCACCCCTGCGACACGAACGGCACCGGAGCGGTCCCGATCGGCCGCCCGGTCTGGAACACCCGGCTGTACGTCCTGGACGCGGCGCTCCAGCCGTGCCCGCCCGGCGTCAGCGGTGAACTCTTCCTCGCGGGTGTGCAGTTGGCGGACGGCTACCTGGGCCGCCCGGCCCTCACCGCGTCCCGTTTCGTCGCCGACCCGTACGGCGCGCCGGGCACCCGTATGTACCGCACGGGCGACCTGGCCCGGTGGACGGCGTCCGGCGAGATCGAGTACCTGGGCCGCACCGACCACCAGGTGAAACTGCGCGGTCAGCGCATCGAACTCGGCGAGATCGAGGCCGAGTTGGCGAAGGACGCGTCGGTCGGCGCGTCCGGCGTCCTGGTCCGCGAGGACCGTCCGGGCGACCAGCGCCTCGTCGGCTACGTCACCCCGGCCGCCGGGGCCGCGCACCCCGACCCCGAGGCCCTGCGTGCCCGCCTGGCCCGCACCCTCCCGGAGCACATGGTGCCGGTTGCGATCCTGGTCCTGGCCGACTTCCCGCTCAGCCCGAACGGCAAGCTGGACCGCAAGGCCCTGCCCGCCCCGGAGTTCAGCACCACCGCCGACGGCGGCCGTGTCCCCGCGAACCACCGCGAGGAGACCCTGACCCGGCTGTTCGCGGAGATCCTGGGTGTGCCCCGGGTCGGTGTGGACGACGCGTTCTTCGACCTCGGCGGCACCTCGCTCCTCGCGGCCCGCCTGGTCGCCCGCGTACGGGACACTCTGGGCGCGGAACTCACCATCGGCACCCTCTTCCAGGCCCAGACGCCCGCCTCGCTCGCCGCCCAACTGGACGCGGGCAACAAGGAGTCGGACCACGCCCTGGACACCCTCCTCCCGCTGCGGGCCACCGGTGACCGCACCCCGCTGTTCGCCTTCCACCCGGCGGGCGGCATCAGCTGGTGCTACTCGGGCCTGCTGTCCCGCCTCGACACGCAGCAGCCCGTCTACGGGCTCCAGGCACGCGGCCTGCACGGCGACGGCGAACAACTCCCTTCCACCATGGAGGAGATGGCCGCCGACTACATCGAGCAGATCCGCACGGTGCGCCCGCACGGCCCGTACCGGCTGATCGGCTGGTCGGTGGGCGGTGTGCTGGCGCACACGGTCGCCGTTCGCCTCCAAGAGGCGGGCGAGAAGGTCGAGTTGCTGGCCCTGATGGACGCCTACCCGTCCGACCAGTGGCAGGACTCGGCGATCCCGGCCGAGGCGGACGCGCTCACCGCGCTGCTCCGGATGGCCGGTTACGACCGCACCGACGAGCTGACCCGCGAGGACGTCCTCGCCACCCTGCACCGGGAAGGCAGCGCCCTGGCCGGGCTGCCGGACGCCACGCTGTCCGCCGTGGTCGACATCGTGGTGAACAACGCCCGCCTGATGCGGGCCCACCGCCACCGCGCCTTCGACGGCGACCTGCACTTCTTCACGGCCGCCGCGCCGCGCGAGGAGGACTGGCTGACGCCGGACGCGTGGGCCCCGTATCTCACGGGACAGCTCATCAACGACGAAATCGACTGCCTGCACCCGGAGTTGACACAGCCGGGCCCGCTGGACGAGGTGTGCGCGGTGCTCGCCGCCCACCTGAAGGAGCTGGACCACGCATGACCCACTCCCCCTTCGACCCGCCCGAGCAGGACACGGCCGGCGAGCCGACGCACCTCGTCCTGCGCAACGCGGACGGCGCGCACTCGCTCTGGCCGGTGTTCCGCGAGACGCCGGACGGCTGGACGCCGGTGTACGGCCCGGCACCGTACGGGCAGTGCACGGCACATCTCCAGGAACCGCCCGCCTGATACGGACGAGGGGCCGCCACGACACGTGGCGGCCCCTCACCTACTTCAGCAACTCGACGAGCCCATCGGCGAGTTCGGTGCGCCAGCACAGATAGTCGTGCCCGCCGTTGTACTCCCGGTACGCGGCATCGGCGTACCCCTTCTCCACCAACACGTCCCGAAGCCTGCGCGCGGCGGGCAACGCCACCCACTCCTGCTCCCCCACGGACAGCCAGAACCGTACGGGCAGCCGCTCGGCCGCCTCGATCCGCCCGGTCAGCCACTCGGAACTCTCCAGGTCGGGCCCGTCCGGCCACCAGAACGACCCCGACTGGGCCAGCACCAGCCCAAACCGCTCAGGCGCGCTCACAGCGGCGAACGCGGCGGTGAGCCCGCCGAGGCTCTGTCCGGCGACGACCGTCCGCGCCGGATCCCGGGTCACCGACCACCGCTCCCCCGCCCACGGCAACAACTCCCGCTCCAGGAACCCCACGAACCTCTCGCTGCACGCCAGCTCGTCCCACCGCACATCGGAATCAATCGACTCCGGCAACAGCGCCAGCAACGGCGGAATCCGCCCCTCCGCGATCAGGTTGTCGAGCAGCGCCGCGACGTCGAGCCCCGGCTGCCACATCTCGCCGTCCATGAGCACCAGCAGGGGCAGATCCTCGCCGCCGCCGGACGGCTCGTAGACATGCACCCGCCGCTCGTTCCCGAGGATCCCGCTCCGCACGACGTGCTCGCTGACGGTCCCGCGCGCGACCCCGTCCCGCCGCTGCCAGTCGCCGCCGCGAGGGGCCTCGGGCAGCTCGACGTACGAGACGGGCTCACCGCCCCAACGGCGGCTCAGCGTACGGGTGTTGAGCGGGTCGGCCCGCTGCGGGCGGCTGCGCAGCCACGGCCAGTACGCCGCGCCCTCACCCTGCGGCGCACCGCCCTCGTCCACGTGGAAGCCGTACGTGGCCCGCCAGTCGTCCCGCATGCGCACCGACCAGTGCCAGACATCCGTCCCCGGCACGTGCTCCATGAGGTTGTGCCCCATGTCGCGCGGATCCACGATCTTGTTCGGCATGCACAGCACAGCCCGTGTCTTGGCCGTCCCCCGCCACAGAAACGTGACGACCCGGTAGGCGGGGTCCCCCGCCGGATCGGCCTCGACGACCGGCGACCCCCCGGCCGCCCGCACGGCACCCCAGAAGTCGCCGCTCCCGACGGCCTCCGCCACCCACGCGCTCTCCGCCCTCTCCACGGGCTCCGGCCGGGTGATCCGGGGCGGCCGCCGGGTGGTCCCGACGGGCGGCGGGGCGGTCAGCGGCATGGGGCCCTCCAGCGAACACTTCGACGGCGATATCTCCGAATAAGGTTCACCTTACTTGGCGTGCCCGGAGCCGTTAGCGCGGCCTCACACCCCTCTGACCAGGGCGCCCAGCGTCCGCACGGGGGCGGGTTCGGTGCGTTCGGCACGCATGGCGTCCCGTGCCAGCTCGACCAGTTCCGCGGGTGTGAGGTCGTCGAGGGTCCGCCGGAAGGCGGCGATGAGGTCGGCCGCCACCTCGGTCAGTGCCTCGTCGCTGACGGGCCGCGCGGGCAGATCACCGCTCTCGGCCACCAGGAGGGCGCTGCTCAGGGCGTAGAGCTGGGCGGTTCCCGCCTCGCGCACGGTGAACGAGAGGTGGACGGAGGACTCCGCACCCGGCTCCTCCTCGCCGACGGCGCTGGCCGCGTGCGCGTACCCGCGGGGCACGTACAGCACCTCCCCCGGGCGCAGCACGGCGTCCAGGAGCAGCGGCCCCGGGTCGCCCTGCTCCCGCTCGGGCTGCCAGTTCCCGTCGGCGGGCCCGCCGTACACCCGCCAGCGTTTCGCGCCGTGCAGTTGTACGGCCAGTACGTCGGCGTCGTCGCGGTGCACGGGACGCCCGGTGGTGCCGGGCGGGGTGAGGAAACAGAACGCCTCGACCTGCCGCCCCAGCCGCTCGCCGAGCGAATCAGCGAGCGCGCGGACACCGGTGTGCCACTGGTCGACGTACCGGAGGAGCAGGGTCGCGCGCTCCTCGTGGACGATGCGGCGCACCGCTTCCGCGTCGACGTGGCCTTCGGTGATTTCACCGAGGACGACGCGCGGTGTGCAGAAGCGTTCCGCCGGTACGGTGGCGTGCTCGTGCACGAGCTGGGCGTACGGCGCGGTGAGCAGTCCGGCGTCGAGTACGCCGTCGAGGTCGGCGACGGTGAGGACGTCGAGCGGCGGATCGACCGGCCGGAACAGCGCGGGCTCCTTCCGCCAGTGGTCGGCGAAGAAGGCGGTCTCGTCTTCCACGAGTCGTGCGAGCCAGTCCATGAAGGAAATTCCGATCCGTTTCGCTCAGGCCGTCGGACGGCTGCTGTGGGCGTGCGGGCGGGCGCTCGCCACCAGGTCCAGGGGGTCGACGTCGGCGAGCCTCTTCCTCAGGTGGTCGAGGAGGCCGGCGGCGGTGTCGAGCAGCGCCGCGTCGTCGAGCGGGCGTCCGGGCAGGGTGAGCCCTTCCGCGAGCCGTGCGAGGAGGGCGGTGCGCAGATGGTCGGCACCCGCCTCCCGGATCACCACCGTGAGGTGCGACGAGGGTTCTCCTCCGACGGCTTCCGCGGTGTGCGCGAACCCCCTTGGTACGTACAGCACTTCACCTGTCCGTACGACGGTGTCGAGGAGCACCGGCCCGGGGTCGTCCTCGCGGACCGGCTGCCAGTTCCCGTCGGCGGGCCCGCCGTACACCTGCCAGTGCTTGGCCCCGCCGAGCTGGAGGGCGAGGAGGTCGCCGTCGTCACGGTGCACGGGACCGTGCCGGCCGGGCTGCGAATGAAAGTAGAAGGCTTCCACCAACCGCCCGAAATGAGCGGCGAAGTCCCGTACCAGGGAGCGCACTTGAGGATGCCACTGATCGATGTACCGCAGTTGCAACGTGGCACGCTCACTGCTGATGAGATCGCGCACGGCCTGCCCGTCGACGTACCCGTCCACGGGCTTTCCCGTGACGATGCGCTGCGGACAGAAACGCTCGTCGGGGATCTGCCCCTGCGCCGTGTAGAGCCCCGCGTACGGAACCCGCAGCAGCCCCGCATCGAGCACGGCGTCCCGGTCGGCCGCCGTGAAGACGTCGAGCGGCGGATCGACCGGCCGGAACAGCACGGGCTCCTTCCGCCAGTACGTGGAGAGAAGTGCCTCCGGGTCGGGCACACAGCGTCCGAACCAGTCCATGGCCCGCCTTCCGATCTTGTTCAGCCATGCATCGCTTACAGGGGGATTCACACCACGTGAGGGGCCGTCCGGCGTCCCGTCCGGCCCCTCACGCCCTGGCCCCACCGGCGAACCGGCGGGGCCGGAGGGACTAGATGACGTCCGGGTAGCAGTCGCCGCACCTGGCGACGACGCTCTGCTGGGTAGCCGCACCGGACGGCTGGGCGAGGGCCGAGGGCGCGAAGATGGCGCCGCCGACGACGGCCGCGGCGGCCACGGAGAGCGCGGCACGCTTGGAGACGAGGCTGCGTCGCGAGACGGCGACGGCCTGCGCGGGCTCGGCCTGCGGGGTAACCTGCATGGGGGAACTCCCTTGTGCGAAAGGTGGGTTGGACCACTCGTATCCGGTGGCCCGCACTGATGATCACCACGCCTTCCGACGCTGAGGAGCCCCCCTGATGGGTTCCATACGACGTACCGCAGGTATTGACGCCTCCCCTACGGCATCCGTGCCGAAGCCGCCCCCGTCGGCACCGAGGGAAATCCGCGTGCCCCACCCCGTCCCGTACGCCATCCTGTCGCGATGTACGAGAGTCACCTGACCGTGCTGTGCCACGGCGAAGAACTGCGCAGGCTGGAGCGTTGGGCGGCCGCGCGGACCCACCGCGTGAAGTTCACCCACATCGCGCTGGACCGGGGCCGCAGCCCGGATCAGCCCATGCTGACGCTGCGCGGAACGCGCCCCACGTACGCGGCGGAGATCGCCGCAGCACGGCGGACGACCGCTCAACTGACCGATGCCGGATTCACCGTGGCCCGGTGGAAGGTGGAGTGCGCCCCCTGGGCCACGGAGGTGCCGCAGGACGACCTCGGCGCGGCCACAGCGGGCCCCGACGCGGGGCCCGGGACCGGACGCCACTTCGAGCACCACATCAAGCTGCTCCTCCCCCTCTCGTACGACCACAACGCCCTGGTCACCCACGCCGAACGCCACGGAGCCCATGTCTCGCGCAACGCACGCCGCAGGCGGTCCGACGGCCGCCAGGAACGGTTCGTCACCCAGCGCTGCCACGGCGTGGGCAACGACCGCGCCGCACACGCGCTGACCACCCTGCTCGCGGAGCTGACCCCGTACGAGGTGATCGACGTCGAGCGCGAGTACGTCCTGCTCGACAGCGCGTCGCCGGCCCGGACCTGGACGACGCGCTCCGCTACGTCGAATGGCACCACTTCGCCGACGAGTACCCCGCCTTCGCCCCCCGCGAGCAGGAGTTCATCCACCGCCTGCGCAGGGCCCTGATCTCCACCTTCACCGACACCGGTGTCGGCACCGGGAAACACTGACCGCCCCGGACAACGCGAAAGACCCCCAGAAGCTCTGGGGGTCTTTCACTCGGTGTCCGAGGGGGGACTTGAACCCCCACGCCCGATAAAGGGCACTAGCACCTCAAGCTAGCGCGTCTGCCATTCCGCCACCCGGACAAGGTGTCTGTCGTTCCGGGGTTTTTTGTGCTGTCCCGTTCCGACATGGAAAACAATACCAGGGGTTCGGGGTGGGTTTCACCTGCGTATTGCGTGGTCAGTGGCCTGCGGCCGTCTTGTTGGAGGCGATCCAGTCGTCGTTGTGCTGCCAGGCGTACAGGGTGTTGCCGTCCGTGTACGCGTAGTAGAGGTCGCAGCGGTGGGTGGCCTGCTGGGCGGTGGTGTCCTTGGGGAACCACGTGGCCTGGAGCTGCGGGTCCTTCGGCTTCTGGTCGGCGGGGAGGGGCTTGCAGGCGGGAGGGAGGGGGGTGGTGGGGAGCTTGGCCTTGAGGAGGCGTTCGCCGCCGGTGGTCTTCATCGTGTACGAGATGTCGGCGGCCGTGTCGGGGAGCCAGCGCGGGACCGAGGGGCGGGCCTCCTTCGCGGCGGTGCCGGTGGCGTAGGAGGCGGACTCCTGGTGGCGGCCGTCGAACCAGTCGTAGGCGGCCGGGGCCGCGACGAAGGCCAGGAAGGCGGTTCCGGCGAGGGTTGCGGTGGCGGTGACGAGGACGGCGGGCTTCATGAGGTGCTCCGGGGAGGTGGGGGGTTGGGGTGGTGATTCCATCCTTGGGGCGGGTTCGGCCGATCGGGTCAGACCGGAGGACCGTTGTACGTACGACTGAGGTGGCATCCGGAGAGGTGAGCACCTAGGGGGTCGGGGGCGTCCTAGCCTCGCGGGGTGAGCACTCAGGAGCCGGGCGCGCAGAGCCCACCGCGTTATCGCAGGCCACGGGCCCTTTCGCCGCTGCGGGAGCACCTACGGGACACCTTCTGGTTCGCCCCGGCCGCAGGGCTCGTGGGGGTGATGTTCCTGTGGTTCGTGGCCTCCGGCGTCGACGTGGCGGTCATGGACGCCCTGCGGGAGGAGCGGGCGTACGAGGAGATCGGCAGGCTCGTCGGGTTCGCCGAGGACGCCAAGACGATCATCACGACCGTCAGCTCCGCGATGATGACCTTCATCGGTGTGGTCTTCAGCATCTCGCTGGTCGCCGTGCAGATGGCCAGCGGGCAGTTCAGTCCGCGGGTGGTGCGGATCTTCGTGCGGAGCCGGATCACCAAGCTGACCTTCTCCGTGTTCCTGGCGACGTTCGTGCTGTCGCTGCTGGTGCTGGCCGCCTACGACGGGGAGACCGACCCGGAGAAGGTCGAGACCGTCCCGGTGGTGCAGAGCCTGCTGACCATGGCGATGGTGGCGCTCAGCCTGATGCTGTTCATCGCGTACGTGAACTCCACGCTGCGGCTGATGCGGGTCAGCCATGTCATCGACCGGATCAGCCGGGCTTCGCTGGCGACGCTGCGCAAGCAGGAGCGGGAGTGGGACGAGGACGTGGTGCTGGGTCCGGAGACCGCACGGTTCGCCTATCGCGGGCGGGCCGGGGTGCTGCGGGACGTGGACATCGCGCGGCTGATGCGGGTGGCGCGGCGGCGGGGGGCCGTGCTGCGGCTCATTCCGCGGATCGGGGACTTCGTGGTGCCCGGGACTCCCGTGATCGCCGTGCACGGTGGGGAGGGGGTGACGGAGAAGGCGGTGCGGAGGTCCGTGTCCGTGGGGGTGGAGCGAACGTTCCACCAGGATCTCGGGTTCGGACTGCGGCAGCTCGCGGACATTGCGCTGCGGGCGCTGTCGCCGGCCGTGAACGACCCGACGACCGCCGTGCAGGCCCTGGACCGGATCGTGCAGTTCCTGGCGGTGGCGGTGGAGCTGCCGCTCGGGGCGCTGCGGCACCGGGACGGGCAGTTGCAGGTGCGGTTCGTGCAGGACGTGCCGGGGTGGGCGGATCTGGTGGATCTGGCGTTCACCGAGATCCGTGGGGTCGTGGCGGGCAATCCGCAGGTGTCGCGGCGGATGATGGCCGGGCTGGACGACCTGTTGCTGCTGGCGCCCGAGGGGCGGCGGGAGGTGCTGGAGCGGCACCGTGCGCTCCTGGTGGACGTCGTGGAGCGCACGGCGCCGGATGCGGCGGACCGGGAGTTCGCGCTGACGGCGGACCGGCAGGGGATCGGGTAGCGAGGGTCAGGCCGGTCCCGTACCGAAGGCCGCGTCGAAGGAGGCGGCCGGCGGGGGGAAGTCGAAGCGTTTGAGGTGGGTGAGGGCCTCCGGGGCTCCGGCCAGGCGGTCCATGCCCGCGTCCTCCCACTCGACCGAGATCGGGCCGTCGTAGGAGAGCGCGCGCAGGGTGCGGAAGATGTCCTCCCAGGGGACGTTGCCGTGGCCGGCGGAGACGAAGTCCCAGCCTCGGCGGGGGTCGCCCCAGGGGAGGTGGGAGCCGAGGCGGCCGTTGCGTCCGTCGAAGCGGGTGCGGGCCTCCTTGCAGTCGACGTGGTAGATCCGGTCGCGGAAGTCGAGCAGGAAGCCAACCGGGTCGAGGTCCTGCCAGACGAAGTGCGAGGGGTCGAAGTTCAGGCCGAAGGCGGGGCGGTGGCCGATCGCTTCGAGGGTGCGGCGGGTGGACCAGTAGTCGTAGGCGATCTCGCCGGGGTGGACCTCGTGGGCGAAGCGGACGCCCTCGGCGTCGAAGACGTCGAGGATCGGGTTCCAGCGGTCGGCGAAGTCCGTGTAGCCGCGTTCGATCATCGTCTCGGGTACGGGCGGGAACATCGCGACCAGGTGCCAGATGGCGGAGCCGGTGAAGCCGATGACCGTACGGACTCCGAAGGCGGCGGCCGCGCGGGCGGTGTCGGCCATCTCCTGGGCGGCCCGCCGGCGTACGCCCTCGGGTTCGCCGTCGCCCCAGATGCGGGGCGGCAGGATCGCCTGGTGGCGTTCGTCGATGATGGCGTCGCAGACGGCCTGGCCGACCAAGTGGTTCGAGATCGCCCAGCACTTGAGGCCGTACTTGGCGAGGAGGGTGTGGCGGGAGTCGAGGTAGGTGGGGTCGGTGAGGGCCTTGTCGACTTCGAAGTGGTCGCCCCAGCAGGCGAGTTCGAGGCCGTCGTAGCCGAAGTCGCGGGCGTACGAGCAGACTTCTTCGAGGGGGAGGTCGGCCCACTGGCCGGTGAAGAGGGTGAAGGGGCGGGGCATCGTGGCTTCCTCCTCAGAGGGGTACGGATGTGTAGGCGGCGTTCTTCTCGGCACTCTCCTCCACGGCGGCGAGCACCCGCTGCACCTGGAGACCGTCGGCGAAGGTCGGGGCGACGGGGGTGCCGGTGGCGATGGCGGTGAGCAGGTCGCGGGCCTGGTGGACGAAGGTGTGCTCGTAGCCGAGCCCGTGGCCGGGCGGCCACCAGGCCTTCAGGTAGGGGTGGCCGGGTTCGGTGACCAGGATGCGGCGGAAGCCCGCGGTGTGGGCGGGTTCGGTGTGGTCGTGGAAGGCGAGTTCGTTGAGGCGTTCCAGGTCGAAGGCCAACGAGCCCTTCTCGCCGTTGAGTTCGATACGGAGGGAGTTCTTGCGGCCGGCCGCCATGCGGGTCGCCTCGAAGGAGGCCAGCGCTCCGGAGGCCAGGCGGCCGGTGAACAGGGCGGCGTCGTCGACGGTCACCTCGGCGCGGCGGGAGCCCGTCTCCGGGTCGGGCCGGTGGCGTACGAACGTCTCGGTGAGCGCGGAGACGCCTGTCAGCTCCTCCCCCGCCAGGTACTGGGCGAGGTCCACCAGGTGGGCGCCGAGGTCGCCGAGGGCGCCGGAGCCCGCGCGGTCCCGTTGGAGCCGCCAGGTCATGGGGGCGACCGGGTCGACGAGCCAGTCCTGGCGGTACGCGGCCCGGATGTGCCGCAGCGCGCCGATGCGACCCTCGGCGACGAGGGTGCGGGCGTACGAGAGGGCCGGGACGCGACGGTAGTTGAAGCCGACCATCGCCAACTGGCCCCGTGACGAGGCACGTTGGGCAGCTTCTGTCATCGCGCGGGCCTCTTCGACGGTGTTGGCGAGGGGTTTCTCGCACAGGACGTGCTTGCCCGCTTCCAGGGCGGCGACGGCGATTTCGGCGTGGCTGTCGCCGGGGGTACAGATGTCGACGATGTCCACGTCGTCGCGGGCTATCAGAGCCCGCCAGTCGGTCTCGGCCGCCGCCCAGCCGTGCCGGTCGGCCATGGCGCGTACGGCGTCGCGGTCGCGGCCGCACACGGCGGCCAGGGCCGGGCGGGCGGGCAGGTCGAAGACGCGGCCCACGGTGCGCCAGCCCTGGGAGTGGGCGGCACCCATGAACGCGTATCCGACCATGCCGACACCGAGGGTCGGGGCACCGATGGCCGGGGCGCGGAGGGGGGTGGGTGCGGAGTGTTCCATCCGGTCTCTCCTTGTCCGTCGCGTACGGGTCAACTCGCTTGCAGGACGGGTCAGTTGAAGCCCGTGGGGAGGTAGTCGTCGACGTTCTCCCGGGTGACGACGGCGGAGTAGAGGGTCAGCGAGGCGGGGATCTCCAGTTCGGCGATGCCTCCGATGCCCTTGCCCTGGCCGAGAGCGCGGGCCAGGTCGATGGCGGAGGCGGACATGGTCGGCGGGTAGAGGACGGTGGCCTTGAGGACGGAGTTGTCGGCCTTGATGGCGTCCATGGCGGACTTGGCTCCGGCACCGCCGACCATCAGGAAGTCCTTGCGGCCCGCCTGCGCGATGGCGCGCAGCGCACCGACGCCCTGGTCGTCGTCGTGGTTCCAGAGCGCGTCGAACTGGGGCTGGGCCTGGAGGAGTTGGGCCATCTTGGCCTGCCCGGACTCAACGGTGAACTCGGCGGCCTGGCGGGCCACCTTGGTGATGTTGGGGTAGTTCTTGAGGGCGTCGTCGAAGCCCTGGGTGCGGAGGCGGGTCAGCTCCAGGCTGTCGATGCCGGCGAGTTCGACGACCTTGGCGCCCGCCTTCCCCTTGAGTTTCTCGCCGATGTAGCGGCCCGCGTTGAGTCCCATGCCGTAGTTGTCGCCGCCGACGTAGCAGCGGGAGGCCTGCGGGGAGGCGAAGGCGCGGTCCAGGTTGATGACGGGGATGCCCGCCTTCATCGCGGCGAGGCCGGTCTGGGTGAGGGCCTTGCCGTCGGTGGGGAGGATGACCAGGACGTCGACCTTCTTGTTGATGAGGGTCTGGATCTGGCCGATCTGGGCGGCGGTGTCGTTGGAGCCCTCGGTGATGTCGAGGGTGACGTCGGCGTACTTCTTGGCGCGGTTGCGGGCGTTCTCGTTGATGGCGTTGAGCCAGCCGTGGTCGGCCTGGGGTCCGGCGAAGCCGATGGTGACCTTCTTGCCGGGTGCGGAGTCGGCGGCGGGCCGGTTGTCGGTGGCGGGGGTTTTGTCCTTCTTGGTGGGCTCGTTGCTGGTGCAGGCGGCGAGGAGGGCGGTCGCGGAGACGGCGGCCCCGCCGAAGAGGAGGCCGCGGCGGGTGCTTCCGGGCCGGGCGGCGGTGTCGGATCGGGCGGAGTCGGGTGTTTTTGGCATGGCTGGGGCGACCCTTCGGGCTGAGTGGTCAACTTGGTTGCGGGATAAGGCTGTTGCTAGGTGCCGTCGTGTGCGGTGCGGCGCTGGACCAGTACGGCGGCGACGATGATCGCCCCCTTGGCGATCTGCTGGACGTCGCTCTGGAGGTTGTTCAGGGCGAAGATGTTGGTGATCGTGGTGAAGACGAGCACGCCGAGCACGGAGCCGACGATGGTGCCGCGCCCTCCGGTGAGCAGGGTGCCGCCGATGATCGCGGCGGCGATGGCGTCGAGCTCGTACAGATTCCCGTTGGTGTTCTGGCCCGAGCCGGACAGGACGATCAGCAGGAAGGCGGCGATCCCGCAGCACAGGCCGGAGAGCAGGTAGAGGTAGAGACGCTGGCGGCGTACGTCGATGCCGGCGAGCCGGGCCGCTTCGGCGTTGCCGCCGACGGCGACGGTGCGGCGGCCGAAGGTGGTGCGGTTCAGGAGCAGCCGGCCGACGACGGTGACCGCCGCGAAGACGAGGACCAGCGGCGGGATGCCGAGGACGTACGCGTCGGGCAGGCCCAGGTCGAGCACGGAGTTCACGGTGACCATCTGGGTGCGGCCCTCGGTGATCTGGAGGGCGAGACCGCGGGCGGCGGCCAGCATGGCGAGGGTGGCGATGAACGGCACCAGCCTGCCGTACGCGATGAGCACACCGTTGACGAGTCCGCAGGCGGTGCCGACGAGCACGGCGGTGAAGAGGATGCCCGCGAAACCGTACTCCTGGGTGGCGACGGTGGTCGCCCAGACGGAGGCGAGGGCGACGATCGCACCGACGGAGAGGTCGATGCCGCCGCTGGTGATGACGAAGGTCATGCCGACGGTGACGACGCCGATCACCGAGGCCTGGGTGAGGACGAGTTGGAGGTTCCCCGTGTCCAGGAACTGTTCGGGCTTGGTGATGCCGCCGACCGCGATCAGGACGGCGAGGACTCCGAGGAGGGAGAGGTTGCGGACGTCGAGGCGTGAACTCCCTTTGCTTGCAGTCTCTTTGGCAGCGACTTGAGCCGGTGCCGCCTTGGTCAGGTCGGGCGGGGTCATGGGGCGGGGCTCCCTTCCATCACGAGGTCGAGCACACGGTGTTCGTCGAGTTCACGGGCGGGCGAGGTGTGGACGAGGCGGCCTTCGCGCAGGACGAGTACGCGGTCGGCGAGGCCGAGGACTTCGGGGACTTCGCTGGAGACGAGGAGTACGGCGAGGCCTTCGTCGGCGAGGCGGCGGACGACCGCGTACAGCTCGGCGCGGGCGCCGACGTCGACGCCCCGGGTGGGCTCGTCCAGGAGGAGGACCTTGCAGCCGCGCAGCAGCCAGCGGGCGAGGACGGCCTTCTGCTGATTGCCGCCGGAGAGGGTGCGGACGTGGGCGTCGGGGTTGTCGGGGCGCAACGATATTTCGCGGGTGGCCTGTTGGGCGGCGATGCGTTCGGCGCGGCGGTCGAGCCAGCCTGCGCGGGAGAAGCGGGAGAGGGTCGAGACGGAGACGTTGCGGGTGACGGACTCCAGCATCAGGAGGGCCTGCGCCTTGCGCTCCTCGGGGGCGAGTCCGATGCCCGCGCGCACTGCGGCTCTGACGCTTCCGGCACGTAACTGCCTCCCGTCGACGGCCACTTGCCCGGCGGTCGGCTTGCGGGCCCCGTAGATCGTCTCCAGGATCTCGGAGCGGCCGGAGCCCACGAGACCGGCCAGGCCGACGATCTCGCCGGGGTGGACGGTGAGGTCGAGCGGCTCGAACTCACCCGTGCGGCACAGGCCTTGGACGTGGAGGGCGGGGGTTCCGGGGCGGTCCTGGGGTGCGGGGCGGTCCGGGAAGGCGTAGGCGACGTCGCGACCGGTCATCAGGGCGACGATGTCGCGGGTGGGGGTGGACCTGGCGGGAAGGCCGACGGCCACGGCGCGGCCGTCCTTGAGGACGGTGACGCGGTCGCCGATGCGGCGGATCTCCTCCAGGCGGTGCGAGATGTAGACGACGGCGACCCCGTCGGCGGTGAGGGAGGCAACAGTCCGGAAGAGGTTGTCGACCTCGTCGGGGTCGAGGGCGGCGGACGGCTCGTCCATCACGATGAGGCGCACGTCGTGGGAGAGGGCGCGGGCCATCGAGACGATCTGCTGCTGGGCGGCGGAGAGGGTGCCGACCAGGCGGTTCGGGTCGATCTCGGGGTGGCCGAGGCGGGTGAGGAGGGCGGCGGTCGTGGTGCGGGCGGTGCGGCGGCGTACGAGGAAGCCGGCGGTGGTGGGCTCGTGGCCGAGGTGGACGTTCTCCGCGACGGAGAGGCCTTCGACGAGGTCGAGCTCCTGGTAGATGGTGGCGATGCCGAGGCGCATGGCGGCGGTCGGGGACTTGAGGGTGACGGTCTCTCCGGCCCAGGTGATCCGCCCGCTGTCGGGGTGGTGGGCGCCGGCGAGGACCTTGATGAGGGTGGACTTTCCGGCGCCGTTCTGGCCGAGGAGGCAGTGGACTTCGGCGGGGCGGACTTCGAGGTCGACGCCGTCGAGGGCGCGGACGCCGGGGAAGGTCTTGGTGATGCGGGACATGGTGAGGAGGGGGGTGGGTGGGGGTGCGGGGTCGGGTGGCATGAGGTCCCCTCGGGCGGGTGGTGGGGTACGGGGTCGGGGGGGGTGCGGGGTGGTGGGGCTGGGCGGGGGTGGGCCGGTGCTTGGTGGTGCGGGCAGGGGGCGGTGTCCGGGTGGGCCCGGATCGGGCGGGCCGCCCCCTTGCCCGCCCGTTCCGCCCCGGGGGCCCCGCCGCCCAAGGGGACGGCGGCGGAAAGGGGGCGGTCCGCCCAAGGGGGCTGGGCGGAAGAGGGGGCGTCGCCCGAGGGGAGCCAGGTGGAAGAAGGGGCGGGGATGGCGCCTTGCTGGCGGAGGGTCAGGAAGCCGGGGAGAAGAGGTGGTTGGTGATGAGGAGGGTGGCGCCCGTGACGCCCGCCGTGGGGCCCAGTTCGCCGAGGACGATGGGGAGGTTGCCCGTGGCCAGGGGCAACGACTGGCGGTAGACCTGGGTGCGGATGCTGGCCAGCAGGGTGTGGCCCAGGCCCGTCACCCCGCCGCCGATCACCACCAGCCCCGGGTTGAAGAAGCTGACCAGGCCCGCGATGACCTGGCCGACCCGGTTGCCGCCCTCGCGGATGAGAGCGAGGGAGGTCGGGTCGCCCGCAGCGGCCGCCGCGGCCACGTCGGCCGCTGTCAGGCGGCCGTCGGGGTCGAGGCGGGAGGCGAGTTCGAGGGAGTGGCCCGCACGGGCGGCGGCCTCGGCGTCGCGGGCCAGGGCCGCTCCGCTGAAGTGCGCCTCCAGGCAGCCCTTGTTGCCGCAGGCGCACAGTCGGCCCTCCGGCTCGACCTGGATGTGCCCGATGTCGCCCGCGCTGCCGGTGGTCCCCCGGTGGACCTCTCCCCCGACGACGATCCCGCAGCCGATGCCGGTGCCGATCTTGACGCAGAGGAAGTCGCCCACGGACCGGGCCACGCCCGCGTGCTGCTCCCCCATCGCCATCAGGTTCACGTCGTTGTCGACCAGCACCGGGCAGCCCAGGTCCTGGCTGAGCGCCTCCCGCACCGGGAAGCCGTCCCAGCCGGGCATGATCGGCGGGGCCACCGGCACGCCCTCCGGGAAGCGCACCGGGCCGGGCACGCCGACCCCGGCGCCGTCGAAGCCGCCCGGGGCGAGGCCCGAGGCGCGGAGCTTGGCGGCCAGGTCGAGGGCCTGCTCGAAGACGGCGACCGGACCCTCCCGTACATCCATCGGCTGGTTGAGGTGCCCGAGGATCTCCAGCTCCGCGTTGGTGACGGCCACATCGACCGAGGTCGCGCCGATGTCGACGCCGAGGAAGCGGAGTTCGGGGGCGAGGCGGACGTTGTGCGAGCGCCTCCCGCCGCGCGAGGCGGCCAGCCCGTCGGCGACGACGAGCCCCGTGTCGAGGAGCCGGTCGACCTCGACGGCGAGTTTGGAGCGGGAGAGGTCGACCTGATCACCCAATTGGGCCCGGGAGTTGGGGCCGCCGTCACGCAACAGGCGGAGCAGGCGCGCCTGGTGCGCGTTCGCGGGTCGAGCCGTCATGCGCCTCACGTGCCCCTCCTGCCGCACGGGCCGTACGGAGACGGCCTGTTCGCTGCCTGCCCCGGGGTCGGTCCGGGCGGGCTTTGGAGGGGAACGTAGCAGCGGGTGCAGGGGCTGGGAAGAAGTTGAGCCGGAATCGGTCTCAACTTTCTCCACTGTGAGGACAAAGCGCCGGCCGGGGGTCGTGCATGCTCCCGCCCCGGACGGGCACCCGGCCTCCATGAATGTGATGGAGGGTCACATGTCTTTGGCAGCAGTCGAGTTCGCAGGAAAGTTCGTCGACTTCACCGGTGTCCTGTGGAAGGACATCGTGCTGAACGTCTCCTTCATCTTCGGGATGCTCGGCGTGCTCGTGTGGATCGCCTGGTGGGTGCAGGAGCGCAGGCGCGGGGTGCGCGGTGCCGCCGAGAACCCGCCCCTCACCCTCGGACGGCGGATGGTGACCCGGCGCGTCCTCGGTGTCCTGTCGGTCGCGGGGACGCTGGCGCTGCTCGGTTTCGGCATCGCCCTGGCCACGGGGGACGACCCGGAGGGCAATGCTGGGTTCCTGCTGGTCCTCGGCGGCCTCTTCGCCGTCGCCTGGCTGGTGGCCCTGGTACTGGGCCGCCCCCTCCCCCGCCCCGCCGACGACCGGTCGGTCAAGCACGCGCCGACCCGGGAGAAGCCGTACGACCAGACGTCGTACGCGCACCTGCCGGACGACGTCCCCGGACGGAAGCGCAACAGCTAGCACGAGCTAGGGGCAGCGCACGACCTGCCCCGCGTACGACAGGTTCCCGCCGAAGCCGAACAGCAGCACCGGGTCGCCCGAGCGCAGCTCTCCGCGCTCGACCAGCTTCGAGAACGCCATCGGGATGCTCGCCGCCGAGGTGTTGCCGGAGTCGACGACGTCGCGCGCGATGACGGCGTTGACCGCGCCGATGCGCTGGGCGAGCGGCTCGATCAGGCGGAGGTTGGCCTGGTGGAGGACGACCCCGGCGAGGTCCTCGGGGGCGATCCCGGCCCGCTCGCAGACCTTGCGGGCGATCGGCGGGAGCTGGGTGGTGGCCCACCGGTACACGGTCTGCCCGACCTGCTCGAAGCGCGGGGGCGTGCCCTCGATCCGTACCGCATGGCCCATCTCCGGTACGGAACCCCACAGGACCGGGCCGATCGCACCTGACTCCACGGACCCCTCCGGCGTCGCCTCGACGACCGCCGCGCCCGCACCGTCGCCGACCAGGACGCAGGTGGAACGGTCGGTCCAGTCGGTGATCTCGGTCATCTTGTCCGCGCCGATGACCAGCGCACGGGTCGCCGATCCGGCCCGTACCGCGTGATCGGCGGTGGCCAGGGCGTGGGTGAAGCCCGAGCAGACGACGTTGAGGTCCATCACGGCGGGCGAGCCCATGCCGAGGCGGGCGGCGACCCGGGCGGCCATGTTGGGCGAGCGGTCGATGGCGGTGGAGGTGGCGACCAGGACGAGGTCGATGTCCGCCGGGTCCAGGCCCGCGGAGGCGAGGGCCTTGGCGGCGGCGTGCGCGGCCAGCTCGTCGACCGGTTCGTCGGGACCCGCGACGTGCCGGGTCCTGATCCCGACCCGGCTGCTGATCCATTCGTCGCTGGTGTCGACCAGTTCGGCCAGGTCGGCGTTGGTCAGCACCTTGGCCGGCTGGTAATGCCCGAGCGCGACGATCCGTGAACCGGTCATGTGCGCCTCCACCCCTCATTGCGGACAGTCGGAGCGACCCAGTCTTCTTTGTGACTCACCGGTACGAGGGCGTGTGATTCAACAGCATTCGCCACCCAGACTTTGGAGCTTCCCGCCCACCCCACGGACAATGGACCTCGCAAAACGCACCTCAGATCGCATCGTCACCCGCGGTGCGGCACTCGTCATCACTCTCGGGGCAGGACTGATCACCATGGGCCGGGTCACCGCACGCCGTCGCGTCGTACGCATCAGGGGCGGGGCCGTCTCCACGCGGCCGGACACACTGGTGGCGGAGGAGCCGCTGGAGATCAGGCTCAACGGAAAGCCGCTGGCCATCACGATGCGCACGCCCGGCGACGACTTCGCGCTGGCCGCGGGCTTCCTGGTCAGCGAGGGCGTGCTCGGCGACGGGACGGAGGTCGCGAACATCGTCTACTGCGCGGGCGCCCAGGAGGATGGTTCCAATTCGTACAACGTGGTGGACGTACGGCTGGTTCCCGGAACGCCGGTCCCGGACATCACGCTGGAGCGCAACGTCTACACGACGTCCTCGTGCGGGCTGTGCGGCAAGGCCAGCCTGGACGCCGTAAGGACGCAGGCGCGGTTCCCGATCCTCGACATACCGCCGGTGCGGGTGACGCCGGAGCTGCTGGCCTCGCTGCCGGTGCGGTTGCGCGAGGCGCAGCAGGTGTTCGACAAGACGGGCGGGCTGCACGCGGCCGCGCTGTTCTCCGACACCGGCGAGCTGATCGACGTACGCGAGGACGTGGGACGGCACAACGCGGTCGACAAGCTGGTGGGGCGGGCGCTGACGGACCGTCGGCTGCCGTTGTCGCGGTCGATCCTGCTGGTGTCGGGGCGGGCGTCGTTCGAGCTGGCGCAGAAGGCGGTGATGGCGGGGATACCGTTCCTGGCCGCCGTCTCCGCGCCGTCGTCGCTGGCGGTGGACCTGGCGGCGGAGACGGGGCTGACGCTGGTGGGGTTCCTGCGGGGGGACGACATGAATGTGTACGCGGGCGAGGAGCGGGTCGTCCTCCCCTGAGCTCAGCGCCGCTTGACGGTACGGCTCTCCACCGGCGCCGGGATGAACTGGAGCTCCAGCGTCGCCGGCGGCTTCGCGATCCCGGGGCCGCCCGCCGCGATCCAGGCCAGGATCTCGTCCGTGCTGTCGTCGTCCAGCGCCCAGCCGACCCAGGCCGCCCGGCCTCCCCTGCGCCGCCCCTCGGTGGAGGGCTGGACCACCACGACGTTGGCCTGTCCGCAGGGGCCCAGGCAGTCGCTCGTACGGACGACCAGGCGTCCGGCGGAGGCAGCCGCGGCCTCGCGCATCCGGCGGAGCTGGCCCGCGTGGTCGGTGCCGGGGTTCTTGCGGGCGTCGCCGCAGCAGCAGCCCCTGCACACGGTGAGGGCGCAGGGGCGGTTGCCGAAGGTGCGTATCGCTGAAGTCACTTGTCGATCTTGCCAGCCGGGGCCGGGGCGGCGACAGGCGGCATCTCCGCCGGTGGCGGGATCCGGTCCTCGGCCCGGCGGCGCGCGATCACCGCGCACACCATCAGCTGCATCTGGTGGAAGAGCATCAGCGGCAGCACCGCCAGGCTCGCGTGCGCCCCGAACAGGACGCTCGCCATCGGCAGCCCCGCCGCCAGGCTCTTCTTCGACCCGGCGAACTGGATCGCCACCCGGTCCGCCCGCTCGAAGCCCAGCTTCTTCGACCCGTACCAGGTGAGCGCCAGCATCACGGCGAGCAGCACCGCCTCGACCCCGAGCAGGGCCAGCAGCCGCACCGGCGAGATCTGGCTCCAGATGCCCTGGGCCATGCCGAGGCTGAAGGCCGCGTACACGACGAGCAGGATCGACGAGCGGTCGAAGTAGCCGAGCACCTTCTTGTGGCGTACGAGGAAACCGCCGACCCAGCGGCGCAGCAGTTGCCCGGCCAGGAACGGCGCGAGCAGCTGGAGCCCGATCTTCAGCAGCGAGTCGGCGGAGAAGCCCGCGCCGCCGCCGGTGAGCAGGAGCGCCGCCAGCAGGGGCGTCACGAAGATGCCGACGATGCTGGAGAAGGAGCCCGCGCAGATCGCCGCCGCGACGTTGCCGCGCGCGATCGAGGTGAAGGTGATCGAGGACTGGATGGTCGAGGGGACCAGGCAGAGGAAGAGGAAGCCGTTGTAGAGCTCGGGGGCCAGCACGTGCGGGACCAGGGCGCGGCCCGCGAGTCCCAGCAGCGGGAAGAGGACGAAGGTGGTGGCCAGCACGGTGACGTGCAGCCGCCAGTGCGCGAGGCCCTGGAGCATCTCGGCGGTCGACAGCCGCGCCCCGTAGAGGAAGAACAGGATGGCGATGGCCGCCGTCGAGACGTGCCCCAGCACCTCGGAGGCCGTGCCGGTGGCGGGCAGCAGGGTGCCCAGGCAGACGGCGCCGAGCAGCGCGAGGACGTACCCGTCGATCGGGAACCAGGAGGGCAGCTTGAGGCGGCTCATGGGGTCCATCGTCGCCTTTCGCGGATGATCGGGAAACACGTATACGACGCTTACTGCCATCGCGATGTGTGATGACGGGCAGGCCGTGGGGCGGTACCTTCGGCGCATGTACGAGCCGACGCATCTGCGGACCTTCCTGGCCGTGGCCCAGACCCTGAGCTTCACGCAGGCCGCGCGGCGTCTGGGGCTGCGCCAGTCGACGGTCAGCCAGCACGTGAAGCGGCTGGAGGAGGAGGCCGGGCGGCGGCTGTTCTCGCGGGACACGCACCGGGTGGCGCTCACCGAGGACGGCGAGGCGATGCTCGGCTTCGCCCGGACGATCCTGGCGGCGCACGAGCGCGCGGCGGCGTTCTTCACGGGGAAGCGACTGCGGGGGCGGTTGCGGTTCGGGGCGTCGGAGGACTTCGTGCTGACGCGGCTGCCGGAGATCCTGGAGGCCTTCCGGCGGGACCATCCGGAGGTGGACCTGGAGCTGACGGTGGAGCTGTCGGGGATCCTGCACCGGCAGTTGGAGAGCGGGCGGCACGATCTGGTGCTGGCGAAGCGGCGGGCGGACGACACGCACGGGGAGCTGGTGTGGCGGGACTCGCTGGCGTGGGTGGGGGCGCCGGGGCTGCGGGTGGAGCCGGACCGGCCGGTTCCGCTGATTCTCTTCCCGCCGCCGGCGATCACGCGGGCGCGGGCCCTGGAGGTGCTGGAGGCGCACGGGCGGGCCTGGCGGATCGCGTGCACGAGCGGCAGCCTGAGCGGGCTGGTGGCGGCGGCGCGGGCGGGGCTCGGGGTGATGGCGCACACGCGGGGGCTGGTGCCGCCGGGCCTTGAGCCGGTGGCGGCGCGGGGCGGGCTGCCGGAGCTGGGCGAGGTGGAGTTCGTACTGCTGCACGGGCGGCGGCGGGGTGCGGCGGTGCAGGAGGCGGCGGAGGCGCTGGCGCAGGCGGTGCTGGCGGGGGCGGACCGGCTGCACCGGGGCGGTCAGTAGGGGCACCCTCACGCGGGGTGGTCAGTAGGACGGCACCTGGAGCGACCCGAGGCCGGGGGCGGCCGGACCCGAGCACCTTCCGGCGGATCGCGTGGCCTTCGGCGGCCGGGCGCTGCTTTCCAGGGCGACCGTGGGGCCCGAGGCGTAGGTGTTGTCCGGAGTGATGGTGAAGGCGTCCAGGGGGCCGTTCGTGAGGTCGATGCCGGTCTTGCGGGTGGGGTCACGGAAGACGTTGCCGCGCACGGTGATGTCCGCGACGGCCGCGTCCTTCGGGTACTCCATGTAGGAGATCCCGGTGCCCCACTTTCCGTGGTCGCGGGTCGGCCGGAAGTCGTTGTGGCAGACCTCGACGTCCTTGAGGTGGTGCGGGTGGTCGGCGGCGTTCGAGTCGTCCTGGACGTACAGCAGCACCGAGGTGTCGTGCATCGTGTTGTCCCGTACGGTCACGGCCTCCCCGTTGCGCACCTTCACCCCGCCCTCCGCGCCGGACAGCCACCAGCCCCGGAACCAGTTCCCGGCGACGACCGTGCGCGCGCCGTGCGTGCCCCAGAGGTAGATGGCGTGGTCGAGGTCGTAACGCTCTGTGGTGCGTGATGCGTTACGGTCCAGGCTCGCGTTGAAGACGTTGCGCCGGATCGTCGTTCCGGAGGCCGCGTTCCCGAACAGGCCGGAGGCGAAGGCCCCTTGGTCGGCGCGCCAGCCCTCCGCCTTCGCGACGGCGGCCAGGACGTCGGCGGCGCCGGGGAAGGAATCGCCGAAGAAGCCGTCCAGCCAGCCCAGCCGGTTGGTGTTCACTCCGATGACGTTGTCGTGAATGTGCGCGCGGTCCGTCTTGTAGAGGTCGACGGGCGGAGTCACCGGGACGGGGTGGTCCGAGAGGAAGAGCGACTGGCCGACCTCGGCGTTCGCAGTGGTGCTGAAGCTCGCGACGGCATTGTGGAAGACCACGCGCTGGACGCGGTAGTTCCTCTTGTACGTCGACGAGCCGCGCTGGGCGACGTCGACGCCGTCCAGCACCAGGTCGCGTATGGTCACGCCGGCCGCGTGCCCGTTCCACTCCTCGTCGCCGAGCCGCCCCTTCCCGGTGAGCACGGCGGGCCGGGCGAGGTCACCGGCGATCGTCACGCTGTCGGCCAGCGGGACCGCGCCGTCGATCCGGTAGTGCCCGGCGGGCAGCCAGACCGTGCCGCCCTTCGCGGAGGCCGCCTGGATCGCCTTGCCCAGTGCGGCCGTTGAGTCCTTGCGGCCGGTGGGGTCGGCGCCGTGCGCAGCCGGGTCGACCTTGGGGCCCTTGATACGGGGCGGCCGGTAGGCGGTCGCGCCGGTCTGCGGGGTACGACGCGGGCGGGCCGTGCTGTCGGCCTTCGCCGGGAGCGTGGGGGCGGCCTTCGCGGGTGCGGCCGGTCCGGCCGTGCCCGGTGTCCGTGCGGGGTGCGCGGCGGGTGTGCCGTCGGTGCCGCCCGCCACGGCGGCCCAGGTCAGGGCGCCGGCGATCCCGGCGCCCGCCACCGCGCCGCCGATCAGGACCGTACGACGAAGGGGGGAACGGCCGGAGTCGGCCGCGCGGCGGCGGGAGCGGGACATGGGGAAGAGAGCCTTCCGGAAGGCGTACGGGGAGCGTCGCGCCCGGCCGGGGGCCTGCGAACGTCCGTCCGACCCTAGTCGTCGGGGGCGCACGCCCGTAGGCGCGCGGTGGCCTCCGCGTACAGATTCCGTGGAGATTTCACCGGGTCCGACTTACCCGGAAGTAAGGTCGCCGTCCGAGCCCTCCGATGGGGTCGCCCGAAGGGCCTGTGACCTGTACCGATATGCCCGATCGCAGTTTCCTTCAGCGGCTCTCGCCCCCTCCCGCGCGGGGCGGCATTGGGGTACCGTCACCGGCGCTGTGCGGAGCGTCACAAGGAGCCAGGCCATTGCGCGAGTTCACTGTTCCACCCACGGCTGCGCCCCCTCAGGTCGGCGGACTGGCGGACGCGGTGTTCCGTAACGCCGAGGAGGACCCGCACCGGGTCGCGCTCGGCCGCAAGGACGCGGAAGGACACTGGCGGGACGTCACCGCGGCGCAGTTCCGCGACGAGGTGATGGCGCTCGCCAAGGGGTTGCTCGCGCAGGGGGTGCGGTTCGGGGACCGGGTCGCCATCGTGTCCCGTACGCGCTACGAGTGGACGCTCTTCGACTTCGCCCTGTGGACGGTCGGCGCGCAGCCGGTGCCGGTGTACCCGACGGCCTCCACCGAGCAGGTCTTCTGGACGCTGCACGACTCGGAGGTCGTGGCGTGCGTGGTCGAGCACGAGGACCACGCGATGACGGTCGCCTCGGTCATCGACCGGCTGCCGCGCCTGTCCCGGCTGTGGCAGTTGGACGCGGGCGGGGTGGCGGAGGTGGTCGCGTCGGGTGCGGGCGTCGACGACGACGTGGTGCACCGGCACCGCAGGGCCGTCACCCCGGAGTCGGTCGCCACCGTCATCTACACGTCGGGCACCACCGGCCGCCCCAAGGGCTGCGTCCTCACGCACGCCAACTTCATGACCGAGACGGACACGGTGATCGCCCGCTGGGAGCCGGTGTTCCGCTCCTCCCCCGGCGACGAGGCGTCGACGCTGCTGTTCCTTCCGCTGGCGCACGTCTTCGGGCGGATGGTGGAGGTGGCGGCGATCCGGGGGCGGGTGAAGATCGGGCACCAACCGGCCATGGCGGCCGCCGAGTTGCTGCCCGACCTGGCGGCCTTCCGGCCCACTTTCGTCCTGGCCGTCCCGTACGTCTTCGAGAAGGTCTACCACGCGGCCCGGCGCAAGGCGGAGGCCTCGGGGAAGACCGCCGCCTTCGACAAGGCCGTCGAACTGGCGGTGCGGTACGCGGAGGCGCTGGAGCACAAGGCGTTCGGGACGGGGCCGGGTCCTTCCGCTTCGCTGCGGATGCAGCACCAGCTGTACGAGAAGCTCGTGTACGGGAAGGTGCGCGAGGCGATGGGCGGGCGCGTCCGGCACGCGATGTCGGGCGGGTCGGCGATGGAGCGGCGGCTCGGGCTGTTCTTCGCGGGGGCGGGCGTCACGATCTACGAGGGGTACGGGCTGACCGAGTCCACGGCGGCCGCGACCGCCAACCCGCCGGAGCGGACCCGCTTCGGGACGGTGGGGCTGCCGCTGCCGGGGACGACCGTGCACATCGCGGACGACGGAGAGGTGTGGCTGCACGGGGGGCATGTCTTCTCCGGGTACTTGAACGACCCGGCCGCGAGCCGGGCCGTCCTCCACGACGGGTGGCTGTCGACCGGGGACATCGGGTCGCTGGACGCGGACGGATACCTCACGATCACCGGGCGGAAGAAGGAGATCCTAGTGACCTCCGGCGGCAAGAGCGTGTCGCCGACGGGGCTGGAGGAACGGGTGCGGGCGCATCCGCTGGTGGCCCAGTGCATCGTCGTCGGCAACGACCGGCCGTACGTCGCGGCGCTGGTCACGCTGGACCTGGAGGCGGTCGAACACTGGCTGGCCATGCACGGGCGGGCGCCGATGGAGCCGAAGGATCTGGTGCGGGACCCGGACCTGGAGATGGAGGTCCGCCGGTCCGTGGTGGCGGCGAACACGCTGGTCTCGCAGGCGGAGTCGATTCGGACGTTCCGGATACTGGCGCATCAGTTCACGGAGGAGCAGGGGTTGCTCACGCCGTCGCTGAAGCTGAAGCGGAAGGCGATCGAGAGGGCGTACGGGGTGGAGGTCAACGCGCTGTACCGGTGAGGGGGTGCTGCGTTGAGGGGGTGCTGCGTCCGGGCGGGCAGGGTGGCTGCGAGGCTCACGGTTCCGTGCGGGTGCGTTGTGGTTGCTCGCGCAGTTCCCCGCGCCCCTGAAGGGGCGCGCCCGGTTAGAGGGCGGGCGGAAATTCGGTCGCCGGGGCGAAGGGGGCGGGCGTAGGGTCGGAGCCATGTCTACGCCCCGTGTTTCTTAGCTGAGGACCCACTCCCACGCCACCCGTGTGTCCTCTTGCTTCTCCGGAGCGTAATTCCATGATCACCGTCCGCGGTGCCGACGTCCGCGTCGGCGCCCGACTCCTCCTGTCCGACGTCTCCTTCCACATCTCCCCCGGCGACCGCATCGGCCTCGTCGGCCGCAACGGCGCGGGGAAGACCAGCCTGCTCAACAGCCTTGCCGCGAAAGTCCCGCCCGCTTCCGGCGTCATCGAGCGCACCGGGTCGCTGGGGTATCTGGCCCAGGACTCCCGGGCCGCCGATCCGACCGTGTCCGTGAGTGCGCGGATTCTCTCCGCGCGGGGGCTCGATCGGGCCACCAGCGCGCTGCGTGACGCCGAGAGCGCCATGGCCCGGGCCCGGACCCCTGCCCAGGAGCGCCGCGCCATGGCCGCCTACACCCGCGCCGAGGCCGACTTCCAGGCCCGTGGGGGGTACGCCGCCGAGGCCGAGGCCGCCCGGGTCGCGGCCGGGGTCGGACTGCCCGCCGGCGCCATGGACCGGCCGGTCGGCGAGCTGTCCGGCGGGCAGAAGCGGAGGGTCGAGCTGGCCCGGATTCTCTTCGCCGATCATGACGATCTCCTGCTGGACGAGCCGACGAATCATCTCGATGCCGATTCCGTGGGCTGGCTGCGCAGCTTCCTGCTCTCCTACCGGGGTGGGGTCGTCGTCATCAGCCACGACGTCGGGCTGCTCGCCGACACCGTCAACCGCGTCTTCCAGCTCGATCCGGCACGCCGTGCGCTGGACGTGCACAACACCCCCTGGCACACCTACCTCGCCGCCCGCGACGCCGAGGAGCGGCGGCGGGCGCGCGAGCGTGCCGCCGCCGAGCGGAAGGCGGCCACCCTGCACGCCCAGGCGGACCGGATGCGCGCCCGCGTGTCCACCGCCGTCGCCGCCAAGAACATGGCCCGGCGGGCCGACAAGCTGCTCGGCGACCTCGCTCCCGTGCGGCGCACTGAGAAGGTCGCGAGGATTCGCCTGCCCGAGCCCGTTCCCTGCGGGCGGATGCCGCTCGGGGCCATCAGCCTGACGAAGGCGTACGGAGGGCAGCAGGTTCTGCGCGGGGTCGACCTCGCCGTGGACCGGGGCAGCCGGCTCGTGGTGCTCGGGCTCAACGGGGCCGGGAAGACCACCCTGTTGAAAGTCCTCGCCGGGCAGGTGGCACCGGACTCGGGCCGTGTCGTCCACGGGCACGGGCTGCGGCTCGGGTACTTCGCCCAGGAGCACGACACGCTGGAGGCCGCCCGTACCGTACGGGAGAACCTCGCGGCGGCCGCGCCCCACCTGGACGACGGGGAGGCCCGCCGGGTGCTCGGCGCGTTCCTGTTCGGCGGGGACGACGCGGACAAGCCCGCCGGGGTGCTGTCGGGCGGCGAGAAGACCCGGCTGGCACTGGCGGGGCTCGTGCACTCCGGGGCCAATGTGCTGCTGCTGGACGAGCCGACCAACAACCTCGACCCGGCCTCGCGCGGCGAAGTGCTGGGCGCGGTCGACTCGTACCCGGGAGCGATCGTGATGGTCACGCACGACGAAGGTGCGATCGAGGCGCTGCGGCCCGACCGGGTGCTGGTGCTGCCCGAGGGGACGGAAGACCTCTGGGGGCAGGAGCACTTGGGGCTGGTGTCCCTGTCGTAAACGGCAGGTGTAAGGGGCGACCTCCATGGAGGTCGCCCCTTACATCATCAAGCTCAGGCAGGCTTGCGGGCCTCGATCAGGAAGCGGGCCGTGTGCGCGACGAACGAGCCGTCGCGGCGGATCTGTTCGTCCATCTCGCGCAGCCGGTCCCGGTAGGTGTCGACCGTGAAGCCGGGCACCATCCAGATCACCTTGCGCAGGAAGTAGACCACCGCCCCGATGTCGAAGAATTCCGTACGGAGCGACTCCGACCGCAGGTCCACGATCTCCAGCCCCGCCGCCTCGGCCTCCTCGCGGGCCGTCTCCGGGCGGCGGCCGAGGCGGGCCTCGGGCTGCGGGCCGAGGAAGAACTCGACGACCTCGAAGACGCTGGCCGGGCCGACGTGCTGGGAGAAATAGGTGCCGCCGGGCGCCAGCACCCGGGCGATCTCCTCCCACCAGGCCTTCACCGGGTGGCGGCTGGTGACCAGGTCGAACGCGCCGTCCGCGAAGGGCAGCGGCGGTTCGTCGGAGTCGGCGACGACGACCGCGCCCAGGGGGTGCAGGAGGCGGGTGGCCTTGGCCACGTTCGGCGGCCAGGACTCGGTGGCGACCGTCACCGGCGGCAGCTTCGGCGCCCCGGCGAGGACCTCGCCGCCACCGGTCTGGATGTCGAGCGCGGCGGAGGCGGTCGCCAGGCGTGCGGACATCTGCTTCTGGTAACCCCAGGAGGGGCGCTGCTCGGTGGCCCGGCCGTCCAGCCAGGAGAAGTCCCAGCCGTCGACGGACACCGTCTCGGCCTCGGCGACGAGTTCCTCGAACGTACGATTTTCCTTGCTCATATGCGGATGATCTCTGTATTCATGGAGAAAAGCCATCCTGCGGCGTCAATCGGCCGGAGCGGGAATGTCTGCCCGGTGATGATCGTTGGCCATGGAGAAATCCCCGACGACGTAAGGAAAAGTTCCCTCGTGAGCAAGGTCCCTTCCCTGACCCTCAACAACGGCGTCGAAATGCCGCAGCTCGGATTCGGCGTCTGGCAGGTGCCGGACGACGAGGCCACGACAGCGGTGAGCACGGCTCTGGAGGCCGGCTACCGGAGCATCGACACCGCCGCGATCTACGGCAACGAGGAGGGCACGGGCCGCGCCCTCGCCTCCTCCGGGATCGCCCGTGACGAGCTGTTCGTCACCACCAAGCTGTGGAACGACAAGCAGGGCTACGACTCCACCCTGCGCGCCTTCGACGAGTCGCTCGGCAAGCTGGGCCTCGACTACGTCGACCTGTACCTGATCCACTGGCCGGCCCCCGGCCAGAACGCCTACGTGGACACCTTCAAGGCGTTCGAGAAGATCCTCGCCGACGGCCGCGCCCGGGCGATCGGCGTGTCCAACTTCCTTCCGGAGCACCTGAAGACGCTGCTCGCCGAGACCTCGGTCGTCCCCGCCGTCAACCAGATCGAGCTGCACCCGCAGCTCCAGCAGGGCGAGTTGCGCGCCCTGCACCAGGAGCACGGCATCGCCACCGAGGCGTGGTCGCCGCTCGGCCAGGGCAAGGGCCTCCTCGAGGTCCCGACCGTCCTGGCGGTCGCCCGCAAGCACGGCAGGACCCCGGCCCAAGCGGTGCTCCGCTGGCACCTCCAGCTGGGCAACGTGGTGATCCCGAAGTCCGTGACCCCGTCGCGGATCGCGGAGAACATCGACGTCTTCGACTTCGAGCTGGACGCCGACGACCTGGCCGCCTTCGCCGCACTGGACGAGGGCAAGCGGCTGGGTCTGGACCCGGCGGTCTTCGGCGCGTAGCCGGCGCGGAACGCCCGGTCCCGGGCGCCCTGGCCGGCCGGTCCGGGCGCCCGCCCCCGGTCCGCGGGTTCGGACCGGGGGCGGTTCCGTCGCGGGGGCGGTACGAGGGCGCCACAGCGGCACGCCCCTGGTCGACCACCGACCGCTTGAACTCCGGCCCGGCCCCGCCCCCTTCGGCCCGTCCCCGTTCAGCCGTACGAAGGCCGTCGTAGACTCGCGGGCATGAACAACGGCACCACCCACCTCCTGCGCAACGTCGGCAGTGGACTGCTCCTGGAGGTGCGGGACGGCGCCAAGGGCAGCGGCGCGCCCGTGCAGCAGGGCAAGGACAGCGGGGCCGCCGCCCAGCAGTGGACGCTCACCCCGGTGCACGAGGGCAGCGGACTGCACCACGTCGTGAACGTCGCCAGCGGAAAGCGGCTCGACGTCGCGGGCGCCAAGCTGGAGAACGGCGTACGGATCCAGCAGTGGTCGGCGAACAACTTCGGCGCCCAGGAGTGGATCGTCGAGCGCCACCCGGACGCGCCGGGGCGGGTGAGCCTGATGAGCTGGATCAGCGGACTGCTGCTGGAGGTCGCGGACCGCAGCACGGAGGACGGCGGGCGGGTGCAGCAGTGGGAGGACACCGACTCGCCGTTCCAGTGGTGGCAGCTGGAGCCGGTACCGGCCGGCTGATCCGTCCCGCCGCGGCCGAGGGATCCGGCCCGCGCCGGGCGAAGGTTCCGGCCCGCGCCGGTCAACTGACGTAAAACCTACGGTCATTGACTCCTTGCCGCACGCTTTCATGGCGGCAAAACCCTTGCCTGGCGCACGTATCGCCTCCAAGAATGCCCCTGACATTCGTCGCTGGAGGGGAACTCGCATGAGAAAGCCTTACCTCGGTGCACTGCTCGCCCTGTCGCTCCTGGGAGCAGGTGCGGCACCCGCGATCGCGGCCACGAGCCAGGACGGCGCGGCCACCGCGGCAGCGAAGCACCGGCCGAAACCGGTGGACTTCGCCGGGACGGTCGCACTCAGCAACTGTTCGGGCTCCGTGGTCCGCATGCCGCAGTCCCGGCCGGGCGACCCGGCGCTGATCCTGTCCAACGGGCACTGCATCACCGAGCAGGACATGCCGGGTGCGGGCGAGGTCGTGCTGAACCTGCCGTCGACGCGCACGTTCGCGCTGCTCAACGGCAAGGCGGAGAAGGTCGGCACGCTCACCGCGAGCAAGCTGGCGTACGCGACGATGACCGACACGGACATCTCGCTGTACCAGCTCACCGAGAGCTACGCGCAGATCCAGAAGAAGTACGGGATCAAGGCGCTGGAGCTGAACACCGAGCACCCGCGCCAGGGCCGCGCCATCACGGTGGTCTCCGGGTACTGGAAGAAGACGTACGGCTGCAACGTCGACGGCTTCGTGCACCGGCTCAAGGAGGGCGAGTGGACCTGGAAGGACTCGCTGCGCTACACCTCCGCCTGCCAGACCATCGGCGGCACCTCCGGATCCCCGGTGATCGACAACCGCACCGGCAAGGTCGTCGCGGTGAACAACACCGGCAACGAGGACGGTGAGCGCTGCACGCTCAACAACCCGTGCGAGGTGGACAAGCGCGGCAAGGTGACGGTGCGTCAGGGCATCAACTACGCCCAGCAGACGTACGGCATCGCGCGGTGCATCGCGCGCAACAGCCAGGTCGACCTGGACCGCCACGGCTGCCGTCTGCCGGAGCCCGCGCGCAAGTAGCGGGCTGCGCAAGCGGGTTGTGGCACGAGCCGGTGATCTCAGCCCTTGCGACGGCGTCTTCACCTCTCGTGTCGCAACCCGCACAGCAGCCTCACAGACGCCCTCTTGTCCGTCCCGTGGAATCCCCGAACAATGCCCATGACAAACCGGGGCCACCCAGCCCCGGTCACATAAGGCACTGAGGGGACCCCCACATGAAGAAGCCTCTCGTCGGCGCTTTCCTCGCCACCCTGCTCGTCGGGGCGGGCGTGGCACCCGCGTTCGCGGCCACGAGCCAGGACGCGGCGCCGACCCCGGCCAAGGCATCACCATCGGCCAAGGCCAAGGCGGTTGACTTCGCCGGAACGGTGGCGCTCAGCAACTGTTCCGGTTCGGTCGTGCGCACAGCCGCCTCGCAGCCGAACGACCCGGCCCTGGTGATGTCCAACGGCCACTGCCTGGAGACCGGCTTCCCGGCCGCCGGGCAGGTCATCGTCAACAAGGCCTCGTCCCGCACCTTCTCGCTCCTCAACGGCGCGGCCCAGAAGGTCGGCACACTGCGGGCCAGCAAGATCGCGTACGGCACGATGACCGACACGGACGTCTCGCTGTACCAGCTGACCAGCACGTACGCGCAGATACAGAGCCAGTACGGGATCAAGGCGCTGGAGCTCAGCGCGGCGCGCCCGGCGCAGGGTACGGCCATCACGGTCGTCTCCGGCTACTGGAAGAAGACGTACAGCTGCAACGTCGACGGGTTCGCCTACCGGCTGAAGGAAGGTGCCTGGACCTGGAAGGACTCGGTCCGCTACACCTCCGCCTGCCAGACCATCGGCGGCACCTCGGGCTCCCCGGTGCTCGACACCAACACCGGCAAGGTCGTCGCGGTGAACAACACCGGCAACGAGGACGGCGCCCGCTGCACGGACAACAACCCGTGCGAGGTCGACGAGGCCGGGAAGGTGACGGTCCGCAAGGGCATCAACTACGGCCAGCAGACGTACAACATGGTCCCGTGCATCACGGCGGGCAGCAAGATCGACCTGACCCGTCCGGGCTGCGCGCTCCCCAAGCCGTAGCCGTTGGACGTTTCTTGACGGTACGTCAGCCCGCAGCGGCCCTTCGGTGCTCCTGCGGGCTGACGCCCCGCACCCGCTTGAACGCGGCGCTCAGCGCGAACGAACCGCTGTAGCCGACCTTCCGCGCGACGGCCTCCACGGTCGCGTCCGAGCTCCGCAGCAGGTCGGCGGCGAGAGTGAGCCGCCATCCGGTGAGGTACGCCATCGGGGGCTCCCCCACCAACTCGCTGAAGCGGCGGGCCAGTCCGGCCCGGGAGACACCCGTCTCGGCGGCGAGGGAGGCGACGGTCCACGGCCGGGCGGGCTCGTTCTGCATCAGCCGCAGGGCCCGGCCGACGACCGGGTCCCCCATCGCCCGGTACCAGGCGGGCGCCTCGGCCTCCGGCCGCGAGAACCAGGCCCGCAGCGAGGCGATCAGCAGCAGGTCCAGGAGCCGGTCCAGATAGACGCTCTGTCCGGGATCGTCCCGGCTGATCTCCTCCTCCAGCACGGGCAGCAGCGGGCACCGCCACACCTCGGAGGGCAGGTAGGCGAGCGGCGGCAGCGCGTCCAGCAGCCGCTGCCCGACCTCCCCGCCCAGCTGGTAGGTGCCGATCAGCATCACGGACTCGCCGTCGACCCGGTCCCCCCAGGTCCGCACCCCGAGCTGCATGGACTCCGCGAGCGGCGTGCCGAACTGCGTGCTGCACACCCCGCCGGGCCCGATCCGCGCCCGGACGGGGCTCGCGGGGGTGTCGGCGCAGGTGTACGGTTCGGGGCCGCGCGCGATGGCCAGGTCGCCGGGCCGCAGCAGCACGGGGTCGCCGGTCTCCGGCATGACCCAGGCGGTGGACCGGGTCATGCACATCAGGGTGAGCGGGGCGCGGTCCTCGATCCGTATCGACCAGGGCGGGTCGAGCACCGCCCGCAGGAGGAAGGCGCCGCGGGCCCGTGGCCCGTCGAGCAGCCCGGCGAGAGCGTCCATGTCCACAAGTCTAGGCCGGTCGGCCGGAGTTGGACGCACACGTATGCGCATGAGTCTGTGGAGCATGTTCTGTCCAACGCCGCTGGACGAACCTTGAGTCATGACAACGAACGAGAACACGACGCAGACCAACGACATCAACACCGTGCTGGTGACGGCGGCTTCGGGCAAGACCGGACGCCGGGTCGCCGAGCGGCTGGCGGCACGCGGCCTCGACGTGCGGGCCGGCTCGCGCACCGGCGAGGTCCGCTTCGACTGGGAGGACGAGAAGAGCTGGGGCCCGGCCCTGGCCGGCGCGGACGCGGCGTACGTGACGTACTACCCGGACCTCGCGGCGCCGGGCGCGGTGGAGGCCATGCACGCCTTCGGGCTCGCGGCCCGGGACCAGGGCGTACGGCGGCTGGTCCTCCTCTCCGGGCGGGGCGAGCCGGACGCGGTCCTCGCGGAGGACGCGCTGCGGGAGGCGTGGGGGTCGCCCTCGGGGCTGACCGTGGTCCGTGCGGCCTTCTTCGCGCAGAACTTCAGCGAGGGTGCTCTGGCGGAGGGGGTCGCCGCCGGGGAGATCGCCTTCCCCGCCGGGGACACGGCGGAACCGTGGGTGGACGCGGAGGACCTGGCGGACGCGGTCGTGGAGACGCTGGTCGGGGCGGGGCACGGGGGCGAGGTGTACGAGCTGACCGGGCCGCGCCTGCTCACCTTCGCGGAAGTGGCTTCGGAACTCTCCCGTGCGACGGGGCGGGAGGTGCGCTACGTCCCGGTGACGGTCGCCGAGTACGCCTCCGCCCTCCAGGGGTACGGCCTGCCGCCGGCCGAGGCGGAGTGGATGGCGGGGCTGTTCGGGATGCTGCTGGACGGGCACAACGCGGGGACGACGGACGGTGTACGCCGGATCCTGGGCCGCGACCCCCGCGACTTCACCACCTTCACCTCCGCGACCTGGCCCCCGACCTCCTGAGCGGGCTCCACCCCCACCGTCCTCGGGCTCCGCCCAGCCACCTCGGGCGGCGGGGCCTCCCCTCCTCCAGCCGCTGCGGCGGCCTCCGCGCGGGGCTCGCCGCCCCGGGTCCCGTCGTACCGGGCGGCCTCGTTGTCGTTATCCAGCACCATGATCGCGACTGTACGCACCTTCACGGACGGCTCTCGGCCCACAGAAGTCCCGCACGTGTCTTGCCGGGGGTAACCCGTGCCCATAACTTGCCGGTATGGAGCTGGAGTTGCGTCACCTGCGGACCGTACGGGCCATTGCCGACGCCGGATCCCTGACCAAGGCCGCGGCGGCGCTCGGGCTCGCGCAGCCCGCGCTGAGCACCCAGTTGCGGCGGATCGAAAGGGCTTTGGGCGGGCCGCTGTTCGACCGGGACCACACGGGGTCGCGGCCGACCCCGCTCGGCGAGCTGGTGCTGGAGCGGGCCCGGATTCTGCTGCCCGCCGTCCGGGAGCTCCAGGAGGACGCGGTCCGCTTCGCCAACACCTGGGCGAACCTGGACCGCTTCCGGCTCGGCGCCACCCACGGCCCCCTGCTGGGCGGGCTGGTGGACCGGCTGGCCACGGCGCGTCCCGGCGTGCCCGTGACGACGTACACCACCTGGTCGGTGACGGAGATCAGCAGCATGCTGATCGAGGGGCGGCTCGACTTCGCGCTGATCGGCACCTGCGGCGAGAGCCGGCCACCCGCGCAGGACCGGGTGAGCTGGGAGGTCGTGGGCGTCGATCCGGTTTTTGTGATGCTGCCGGAGAGTCATCCGCTGGTCGGGCAGGGGGAGTTGGAGCTCTCGCAGCTTTCCGGGGAGTGTTGGACGGACGTGCCCGGGGAGGGGTGTTTCGCGGACTGTTTCACCGCCGCGTGCGCGCGGGCGGGGTTCGCACCGATGCAGGTGTACGAGACGGACACGGCGTCCTGTGTGCACCTGGTGCAGGTGGGGCGGGCGGTGGGGCTGTGCCGGGCCACCTTCCCGCCGACGCCGGGCATCGTCACCCGGCCCCTGGCCGGTGCCCCGCTGGCCTGGCGGCACCTGCTGGGCTGGCACCCGGGCGCCCCCGCCGCGGAGGCGGCGAAGGCGGTGTCCGGGTACACGGGCGTGGCGTACCAGGAGGCGATATCGCGCAGCGCGAGCTACACGCGCTGGCTGGCGTCGCCGCCCAGACCGGGCTTCGGCGCCAGCCACCAGCAGGGCAGGTCTCAGCTCGCCCCGTGACCGGGTGCGATCTCCTCGACCCGCTGGGCCAGTTCGAAGTCCTTCTCCGTCACGACGCCGCCCGCACTGTGGGTGTTCACGGCGAGCGCCAGTGTGCGGTAGCCGAGGTGCAGGTCCGAGTGGTGGTCCAGGTCGTCCTGGATCTGTGCCACGTGCACGACCATCGCGGCCCCGGCGAGATGCGATCCGACCCGGTAGGTGCGGGTGAGCCGGTCCTCCTCCCAGGCCCACCCGGGAAGCTCCCGCAGGCGGTCCTCGATCTCCTTCTGCGACAACGGTTCCGTGGCCATGACCGGTCTCCCTTCACCTTCGTGGTACGGGATCAGCTTCCCACCATCCCGGGCCGGGGGTCACCCGCCGCGTCGTGCGGCTACCTTCGTGGCATGACAACCCTCTCCACCGACACCGGAGTTGGCGCCCTGCTGCGCCACTGGCGCGAGACGCGGCGGCTCAGTCAGCTGGAGCTGGCGCTGCGGGCCGATTCGTCGGCCCGGCACATCAGCTTCATCGAGACCGGCCGGTCGCGGCCCAGCGCCGAGATGGTGCTGCGGCTCGCCGAGCACCTGAACGTGCCGATGCGGGAGCGCAACGACCTGCTGCTGGCGGCCGGTTACGCCCCGCAGTTCGCGGAGACCCCGCTGGACGACCCGTCGATGGGCGCGCTGCGTGCCGGGATCGACCAGTTGCTGCGCGGGTACGAGCCGTACCCCGCGCTGGTCGTGGACGGCATGTACAACGTCATCGCCTCCAACAGCGGCATCCAGGGCCTGCTCGGCGGCGTCGCCCCGCACCTGCTCGCCGCACCGAACGCGATGCGGCTGGCCCTGCACCCCGAGGGCCTGGCCCCGCGCATCCGGAACCTGCCGCAGTGGCGCGGGCATCTGCTGCACCAGATGGAGCGGCAGATAGCCCTGCTGAGGTCGGCGCCGCTGCGTGAGCTGTACGACGAGGTGGCGGCGTATCCGCTGCCGCCCGCGCACGACGGGGCGAGCCTGGAGCCCGCGCCGCCCGAGGCGTACTTCGCGCTGCCGCTGATGATCGAGCACGACGGGCGGGTGCTGTCGTTCGTGTCGTCGATCTCGACGTTCAACACGCCGATGGACGTGACGGTCGCCGAGCTGGCCATCGAGACGATGCTCCCGGCCGACCCGGAGACCGTCACCTACCTGCGGGATCTGCGACAGCGGTGAACGTCGTGGGCCGCTGCACGCTCGCGGGGTCGACGGGGTGCGCCACCGCCCACCGCCAGCGTGCGGCGACGGCCCCGCGTCCGTCGGGGGCGGGGACGCGGGCCGGGTGGGTGCCGGAGACGATCCCGTGCCCGGCGCCGTCGTACGTGCCGTCCTCCTCCGTCCACGGGCTGGTGGCGAAGAGGTAGGAGGAGCCGGGCTTCAGGCGCTCGGAGCCGTTCCTGGGGTGGATGACGGTGATCGGCCCGCGCAGCTCGCCCTTGTGGCGGGCGCCCACCTCCACGTCGTACGTGTCCACGGGCATGTCGTCGAGGTTCTCGGGGCCGTCGTGGTCCAGCACCCGCCCCTCGAAGACGTCGTCGGCGGCGAAGGCGACCTGGCGGGGGTCGTCGGGGTCGAAGCCGCCGAAACACTCGGTGAAGTGCAGGCTCGCCGCCAGCCGGTCGTACGCCACCCACCCCGACGTGCCGAGGACCGCGACGGCGGTGAGCGCGACGGCGGCGCGGTGGCGGGGCCGCAGGGTGCGCAGCGCCCGTACGGGGTGCGGGAGCCTCGTGATCCGGAAGGTCTTCATGGTCCGGCCAACGCGCCGCACCCCCCGCCCGTTACGCACGGCGGCCCGGCGGGCGGTTCCCGGGTGCCGATGTGCGGCGGGAAGAAGGAGCGGAGATTCTTGGTTCGTATGTCACACAAGAGCGGCATACGAGACTTTCCGGACTCCCCCGGGTGGTCGCAGCACAGAAGGTGAATCCGCCATGCGTGCAGTAGCTGTCAGTGCGTTCCGGGCTGTGCCCGAGGCCGTCGAGGTGCCGGATCCGGTCGCGGAACCGGGCCGGGTGCTGGTGAAGGTCGCCGCGGCCGGGCTCAATCCCGTCGACTGGCTGATCGCCGACGGAATGCTCGACGGTGTCGCTCCGCATGTGTTTCCGCTGGTCATGGGCGCGGACTTCGCCGGAACGGCGACTGCGGTGGGTGACGGGGTGACCCGGTTCGCGGTCGGCGACGAGATCTTCGGGCAGGTGGGCGGCGCGGCGATCGGCAAAGGTTCGTACGCCTCGTATGTGAGCGTGTCGGAGGGTGCTCCGGTGGCCCGCGCCCCCAAGAGCGTCCCGCTGGCCGACGCGGCGGCCCTGCCGGTGGCGGGGATGACCGCCGCGCAGATCCTGGAGGCCGCGGCCGTGCGGGAGGGCGAGAGCCTGCTGGTCATCGGGGCGGGCGGCGGTGTAGGCACCTACCTCACCCAGTTGGCGGCGGCGCGCGACGTGCGGGTGCTGGCGGCGGTGCGGGGCGAGGCGCGGCAGCGGATGGGCGCGCTGGGGGCGGCGGTCACCGTCGACACCACGGCCCAGGACCTGGCGGCGGCGGTGCGGGACGAGTACCCGGACGGGGTGGACGCGCTCGTCGACCTGGTCTCCCGCACAAAGGAGGACTTCGCGGCGAACGCGGCCCTGGTGCACGACGGCGGTGTGGCCCTGACCAGCCTGCACCAGGAGGACCCCGCGCGGGCCCCGCAGGGCGTCGAGGTGATCGGCTTCGAGATGGCGCCGAGCGGTGAGCTGCTGGCCACGCTCGCGCAGGCCGTGGACGCGGGTCAGCTGAAGATCGACATCGAGGCGCGGGTGCCGCTGGAGCAGGCCCCGGCGGCCATCGCGAAGAGCCGCTCGGGCGGGGCCCGCGGCAAGACGCTGATCATCCCGTAGCCCGGGAACACCGGACACCCGCAGCTCCCGCACGCCGGAGATCCCCGTCCCCGCACGCCAGAAAGGCGGCCCGCATGCTTCCCGTACAGCTCGGCGCGAATGTCGATCCCACCTGGGCGGACCCGCTGCGCCCGATCCTCAACGCCAAGCGCATCGAGGAGGCCGGGCTCGACATCATCACCGTGCAGGACCACCCGTACCAGCCCGCGTTCTACGACACCTGGACGCTGGCCAACTGGATCCTCGCGTACACCGAGAAGCTGGTCGTGCTGCCCGCCGTGGCGAACCTGCCGCTGAGACCGCCCGCCGTGCTCGGCAAGTCGGCCGCCAGCGCCTACCTGCTGTCCGGCGGGCGGCTCCAACTCGGGCTCGGCGCGGGCGCGTTCTGGGACGCGATCGAGGCGTACGGGGGCGAGCGCCGCACGCCCGGCGAGGCGCTCGGTGCGCTCAGCGACGCCGTCGACGTGATCCGCGCGGTGTGGAGCCGGGAGCGCTCGGTGCGCACCGACGGCACCCACTACGCGGTGAAGGGCGCCCACCCGGGACCGCCCGCCGCGGACGACGGACTGGGCATCTGGCTCGGCGTGACCGGCCCGCGCGCACTGAAGCTGCTGGGCGCGAAGGCCGACGGCTGGGTGGTGTCGAACATGTACTTCCCGCCCTCCGAACTCGCCCGCGGCAACGCGTTGATCGCCGAGGGCGCGGAGAAGGCGGGCCGGGACCCGGCGGAGCTGGACGGCCTGCGCAAGCTGTACAACGTGGCGGGCCTGGTCTCCGAGACCGAGTCGGCGGACCCCTTCCACGGCACGGCCCGGCAGTGGGCGGACACCCTGGTCTCGCTCTACCGGGACTCCGGGATGAACGCGTTCGTGTTCTGGCCCGAGGACGACCGCGACCGGCAGACGGACCTCTTCGCGAAGGAGGTCGCACCGCTGGTGCGGGAGGCGTTGGGCAGGCCGTAGGCAGTACGGAGGGGGCGTGCGCGGAATCCGTGCACGCCCCCTCCGTCGCGCGTACGGGTGGGTGAATCCCGGCGGGTCGGCGGCCCGGTCGGGCGGGCGGAGCCGGTGGGCGGTGCTCGGATGGGCCCCGATCCCTGGCCCGGCCGCCGCACGGCCTCCGCCCTGCGCGGCCGACGCCTTCCACGGCCTTCCCGGAGGGGACTCCATGCCCGCCTTCACCCGTCACGCCTGCGCCCTCGTACCTCTGCTGCTGCTCGCTGCCGCCCCTGCCGCGCTCGCGGACGACAAGACCCCGGCCAAGAACCAGCCTGCCGCGCCTCCGGCCATGTCGATCTCCCTCTCCAACGGTGTGGACACCGTCAGTTCGGGCTCCCGCCTCGCCTACACGGTGACCGTCCAGAACCAGGGCGCGGCCAACCTCGCCGGGCTGCGCATCGAGCAGGAGCTGCCCACCGGCGCTTCGGGTGCGGCGGCGGACCACCAGGCGAAGGTGGCGGGCGGCAAGGCGGTGTGGACGGCGGACGTGCGGGCGCACGGCAAGACGGTGCTGACGTCGTCGGCGACGCTGGGCGCGGAGCAGGCGGGTGCGCTGCGGGCGGCCAGCACGGTCTGCGCGTACCTGCCCAAGTCGCAGGTACCGGTGGTGTGTTCCAGCGACATGGACCTGCTGCCGGCGGGCGCGAAGGCGGAGGGCGTGGAGCTGGCCGACGGCGCGGACGGCGGCAAGGTGCTGGGCATGGAGCCGGGTGTGGCGATCGGCGCGGGCATCGGCGCGGCACTGCTCGCGGGCGGCGGGGTGCTGGTGCTGCGCCGCCGCAAGAAGACGGCCGAGGGCACGGTCGGCCTGGGCTAGCCGGGCAGGCACCCCATCACCGCACCCGGAAGACCGGCCCGCGTGCGGTGAACGGCAGGGACGCCCCCTGCGGAATCAGGAACGCGTGCTCGCGCCGGATGCGCAGGACGTCGGTCCACCCGTCCGTGATGACCAGCAGCGGCGCCGACGCCGGAAAGTCGTCGGCCCGCAGCAGCAGGTCGATGCCGGGCTGGAGCGCGGTCCCGCCGCGCCCCCTCACCCGTACCCGTCCGGCGATCTCGGTCGGCGGGAGGTAGCCCGCGTCGTACGGTGCCGCGTCGCAGAACACGACGCGCGCCGCCGGTACGTCGCGGGCTTCCGCGTACGAGGCGATGGCGCCCAGCGCCTTCCCCAGCAGCGTGCGGTCCATCGACCCCGACGTGTCGAGGACGACACCGAAGGTGCAGCGGGCGATCTCCTCGGGCGGGAAGTACCGCCCGGCGCGCGGGATGCCGGGTGTCGAGGCCTGCCGCCGGGACGGCCGGGAGTACGTCCGGACCGCCTCCGGCCGGGGCACGAACTCGTCGAACCAGCGCGCCAGTCGGGCGTCCCACGGCACCGGCGGATGGCTCAGCGCCTTGATCTCCTCCACCAGCCCGGCGGGCAGCATCCCCCGCTCCCCGTACGCGTGCAGGTCGAAGCCCCGGGTGAGGCCGCGCCGGTAGAACTCGTCGAGGTCGACGTAGTCGCGGACCTGCCCGATCGGCCGGTCGAGGATGTCGCCGCGCCCCTTCCCGCGCAGGGTGGCGAGCCGCCGCTGCCGGCGCAGGTCGGTGGCGATCCGGTCGTACACCTCCTCGGTCGACAGCCCCTTCAACTCGGCGTCGTACAGCAGCCCTTCGGGCATCTCCCCGACCCGCATCTCGACCAGCCACCCGTTGATGACGTAGTCGGCGGCGACGTTGAAGAGGTACGGGTCGCGGCCCCCGGAACGCTCGCCGTGCCGCAGGGCGGCGTGCAGCATCTCGTGGGCGAGGACGAACCGCCACTCCTCCTCCTCGAAGCGGCGCAGCGGATTGACGTAGATCTCCCCTGCGGTGGCGTCCACGGCGGCGACGGAGATGTCGTGCGCACGGGCCAGTTCGGCGTCGGCGACCACCTTGAGCCCCGCCGCGATGCCGCCGAGCAGCGGATACGACGACACGAACCAGTTGAGCGCCCGGTCCCAGGGGTGCTGGCTCTGCCGCTCCCCGGTGAGGGTGTCGCGACGGCCGCCCGCGACGTCCATGGCGGCGGAGACGGTACGGGTGAGGGCGTGCGCGAAGGCGAGCTGGTGGTCGGGGACGGGCTCCCCCCAGTAGTTCCAGGGGGTGAGGACCTGGTCGGGCTCGCTGCCGTTGGTCCCGCCGTGCCGGAAGACATCGGGAATCCCGTCCCGGTGCCAGCGGGCGGCGAGCTCCTCCTCGTCACTGCCGGGGTAGGAGGCGGTGAGCCCGTCCGGGGCGCGCCCCACGGGGGAACTCATCAGGAACCGGTTCACGACGGTGCAGCGGGCGGCGAGCTGGGCGGGGGTGGGCTGCGGCCGGGTGTCCTTGTCGGCGGGAACGTGGCCGAAGCCGAGGTGGAGGAGGGCGTGGGCGAGGGCCCAGGCCCAGTCGCGGGGGTCGGCGCGGTGCTTGGGGTGGGCGTGCACGGTGCCGTTGGAGTCGACGGAGACGAGGCCGTCGTACGACACCTGCGTGCACTTCTCGCTGCGGCAGACGGTGGCTTCGACGGCGGCGAGCGCCGGGTTGCGCTTCACGAGGGCAAGCCCGGCGGCGAAGGCTTCGGCGGCGGGGTCGACCTTCTGCTTCTTGCCGGGGGGCATGGGGCTCCTTGGCCGGTGTCAGGGGGGGATGGCTGCCCGAAGGGCACGCCATCAGGGGCGCGGGGAACTGCGCGAGCAACCAACCAACAAGCCGCGCGGCGAGCGCTTTAGGGAAAGGGGCGGGACAGGGGCGAAAACAGGGGTCCGGGGGCGGAGCCCCCGGCAGGAACAGCAACCCCCACCTACCGCCGCGCCTCCACCAGCCGAGGCATGTCCCGCGCCGCCTCCACCAGGAACCACGCCGGAAGCACCGGCTGGCCGGAATCGTCCTCCGCGATCACCGTCTGCGCCACCTCCACCGAAATCTCCGCCAACTGCACCAGCAGCGCCTTCGCCCGGTACGCCACCTGCATCAAGCTCGGCGACACATGCGCCTTCTCCGCCGGAAGTTCCTTCGCCAGCCGCCCCCGGAAGGCCTCCGCCAGGTAGTACAGGAGGTCGCGGTCCTCCATCCGGTTGGGCCACGACGCGTCCCCCTTGAGGATCGCGTCGAGCCCGTACGCATGACGGACGATCTTCGCGTACCCGCAGAAGGAAACCGCGTGGGCCGGTGTCAGCGTCCCGTGCGCGACGACCTTCAGGGTCTCCTCGTCCAGGGTGGGCCCGAAGGAGTGCAGCGCGTCGGAGAGCATGTGCCACGACCTCGGCGTGGAGAACGGCTCCTCGGTCTTCGGCGCCGGCGACCACAGGTGATCGGGCCGGTCGCCCAGATAGTCCACCACCCACGGGTGGATCCCGTTCTCCCCCGCCCACACCAGCCAGTCCGTCGCCGACGCCCGCAGGTGCACATGGGTGAGCCGGTTGACCAGCGCGGACGCGATCGGCCGGGCCAGCGCGTTGTCCGTCGACCGGTTTCCGGCCCCGATCACGATCGACCCTTCCGGCAGCTCGTACGAGCCGATCCGCCGGTCGAGGATCAGCGAGTAGAAGGCCTTCTGCACATCGGGGGTGGCCGCGTTCAGCTCGTCCAGGAACAGGCAGTACGGCTCGTCGCGCGCGATGGCCTCCGGCGGGCAGAACACCGACCGCCCGTCGCGGATCTGCGGCACCCCGATCAGGTCCTCCGGCGCGAGCTGCGTACCGAGCAGGCTGACGCACTCCAGCCCCAGCGAATCCGCGAACTTCCGCACCAGCGACGACTTGCCGATGCCGGGCGCTCCCCACAGGAACACCGGCCGTACGGTCGCGAGGCCGAGCAGCAGCTCGGGTATCTGGGCGGGAGTGACGGTGACGGCTGCCTGCACGCGGGGTTCCTCACGGGGTGAACGGGGGTAAACGAATGTCCGGTACGCACCATCATGTGCGTACCGGACATCACCGCGCATCCGAATTAAGCGCCCCTCAGGAAGCGGTGGCCGCCCGCTTCTTCCTGGCCGACATGCACGCGTACACGATCACGCCCGCGAACAGGAACAGCACGCCCTGGTAGACCGCCGCGTACCCCGACCCGGCGACCAGCCACATGGAGAACCCGGCCGCCAGCGCCGCGAGGATGCCGTCCCGGACCAGGCGTCCCCGGTTGACCCGCTCGGACTGCCCGGAGATGAGGAAGTACAGCTGGGCGGCGGTGGCGAGCAGATACGGGACCGTCGCCGTGAAGGTGGTGACCAGCACCAGGATCTCGAAGACGCCGTCCGAGCCCGCCGTGTAGTTGTAGACGGTCAGCAGCGACGCCAGGATCACCGTCACGATCACGCCGACGGTCGGCACTCCGCGCTTCTTCGTCGCGAAGACGGACGGGAAGAGTCCGTCCTTGGCGGCCGCGTACGGGGTCTGCGCGCTGAGCAGCGTCCAGCCGTTGAGCGCGCCGAGGATGGAGATGACGGCTGCGCCGGCCACGACCGTGCCGCCCCAGGTGCCGCCGAACATGTGGTTCACGGCGTCGGAGAAGGGTGCGCCGGAGTCGACGAGCTTGTCGTGCGGGACGTTGCCGAAGACGGACAGCGTGCCGAGCAGGTAGACGAAGGCGGCGCCCAGCGTGCCGAGGATGGTGGCGCGGCCGACGTTGCGGCGCGGGTTGCGGACCTCGCCGGCGCTGACGGCGGCCGACTCGACGCCCAGGTAGGAGAAGAGCAGGATCGCGGCGGACGCGGACACCGCGCCGACCGCTCCGGACCCGCTGGCCTGGAACGGGCCGAGGTTGTCGGTGGAGAAGGTGAACAGTCCGCCGATCGCGACCAGCAGCAGCGGCGCGAACTTGAGCACGGTCGCCACGACCTGCACCGCGCCGACGTACCGGGTGCCCGCGAAGTTGGCGGCGGCGGGCAGCCACTGCACGACCAGCGCGGCGAGCATCATCGCGAACTTCGAGTCGCCGAGCGGGAAGAGGACGTCGAGGTAGCCGACGGCCGCGACGGCGAGCGCCGCGTTGGACACCCAGGCGGTGATCCAGTAGCTCCAGGCGGCGAGGAATCCGGCGAAGTCGCCGAAAGCCTCCCGGGCGTAGACGTACGGGCCGCCCGTCTGCGGGTGCTGGTTGGCCAGCTTGCCGAAGACCAGCGCGAGGCAGATCGCGCCGAGGGTCAGGACGCCGAAGGCGAGGAGGCTGATGGTGCCGAAGGGGGCGACGGAGGCGGGGAGCAGGAAGATGCCGCCGCCGATGATGTTGCCCATGACCAGGGTCGTTGCGGCCAGCAGGCCAAATCGCCGCGAATGCTTGCTCTGGTCCTCGGTGTGCTCAGCCGGATCCGACTGCGGAGCGGTTCCGGTGTCGTGCATGGGGTGGTGCCTCTCGCCGTACGAAGTGCCCAGGGTCGCCGGGCGACGCCCATGGTCATGTACGGGGAAGCATGCGCAAAATCACGCCTTTTCATCCTGTACGGCGCGGCTCACAACCGGAAAATCTCCTTCCGCTTCCACTTCCGGGCGGGATTCCTGCGCGGGGCCGACGGGCACCTGCGGGCCCTGGCATTCGCGCAGCCAGCGACGGAGCACCTGGTGGACGGCTTCCGCACCGACGATCTCCTCCCCCTCGGGGACCGGCCGGGACAGCGCGAGCGGCCAGAGCAGGAAGGGGTGGGTCTGCTCGCCGCCGAGGCCGCCGTGCGAGCCGATCTGCTCCTCGAAGGCGTGCACGCGGCCCGTCTGCGGGTCGTACGAGGAGTTGACCATGATGTCGGCGGTGTGCGGGAAGGTGTCGGTGCGCCGGATCGCGTCGGCCGCGCCCGTGCCGAAGTGCTGCAGCGGGCCCTCGCCGTCGCGCAGTTCGGACAGTGGGATCTCGGCGCCCTTCGCGCCGAGGACCACCGCGCCGTGCTCCTCGCTGCGTACGAGCAGGAAGCCGACGCCGGGATGACCGGCCAGCATGCGCAGCAGGGCGGGGTGGCGGCGGTCGATCTCCTCGCGGGAAGCGCGTCCGGGGAGGTCGGGGAAGCTGATCAGGCCGAGGTTGCCGGAGGCCAGCACGATCGGGTCGGAGGCGTCGGACCCGGCGGGGTGGGAGAGCGCCGCCTCGTTGAGGTCGACGGGGCGGTGCAGGACGGTGCGCACGGCGTCGCGGGCTTCGGCACCGCTGCGGGTGCGCTGGGCGCGGCGGGGGACGGAGAGACCGCAGCTCGCACGGACGTAATCGCGCAAGGTCAGCCCGAAGCGGCCCTCGAAGGTCTCGCCGGGGCTCTGGCCGTGGTCGGAGAGCAGGACGATCCGGTACGCGCGCGGGGCGTGCTCGGCGACCTTGGCGATCAGGGCGACGGACCGGTCGAGGCGGCGCAGGATGTTGTCGGCGTCGCGGCTGCGCGGCCCGGAGTGGTGGGCGACTTCGTCGTACGAGACGAGGTCGGCGTAGATGGCGGTGCGGCCGGAGAGGACGTCCCCTATGACGGCGGCGACCACGACGTCCCGCTGGACGACCGTGGCGAAGGCCCGGATGAAGGGGTAGAGCCCGCCGCGCCCGACGCGCGGGGTCTCCTTGCGCAGCCGGGAGCGGAGGGAGGAGTGGATCTCGCGGCCGACCTCGGTGACGAAGGACATGGCGGTGCGGACGGCGTTGGCGGGGTCGGAGAAGTACGCGAAGTATCCGGCGCGGGAGCGGTTGTTGCGGCCCCGGCGGGCGGCGATGGAGAGCACCAGGGCGAGCTGGTCGGCGCCGCCGGAGAAGAGGTTGCCGCGGCTGGCGCCGTCGTAGGTGAGCAGGCCGCCGTCGCCGGTGCGCTCGATGGCGCGGTTCTGGAGTTCGGCGGTGCTGGCCGGGCTGGAGCACACCATGGTGCGCCCGGTCTCCTTCTCGTACCAGCGGAAGGCGGGCACGTCGTGGTTGGAGCCGTGCAGGATGCCGAGCTGGCTGGCGCCGGTCTGGCTGGACCAGTCGGTGCGCCAGGGACTGAGCCGGTGGCTCGGCAGGTCGCCGTCCAGGAACGAGGCCACGGTGGGCATCAGACCCTTGTCGAGGGCGCGGCGCAGGGTGTCGTGGCCGAGGCCGTCGAGCTGGAGGAAGACGGTGCCCGGCATGCCATGCCGGCCCGCGTCGCGCTTGCCGCCCCGGCGGCGCTGGGCGAGCCGGGAGAGTCTGCGCCGGTAGGCCTCGTCGTCGCGGACGGCGAGTGCGGTGGAGGTCGCGGAGGCGACGGCGGACATGACGGCGGCGACGACCACGGCGGTCTCGGGGTCGGCCTCGCCGCTCCCCTGGGGCAGCATGCTCAGCGCGACCAGCAGCAGTGACCCGTTGAGGAAGAAGGCGAGCAGCCCCAGCACCAGCGCCGGTACGAGGAGCAGCGCACGCACCACGAGCGGCCACACCAGTGCGGACAGCAGCCCGAAGGCCCCGGCCGCCCAGGCGGCGGTGAGGGCCACGTCGGTGAGCGACTCGGAGTCGTCGCCCTGGAGCTGGAACTCGGGGAGGATCCCGGCGAGCGCCAGCATGGTGAGCGTGGACACCGCCCACACGGTGATGACGCGCAGGAGCGTGCCGCCCGCCCGCCGCCAGCCGATTCTTCGCCAACGCCCTTCGGCCACCACGCCGTGTCCACCTCTGTTCGTATGCATCCGGCCCCTCGTGTCCGGCCAGCCTGTCACAGCGGGCGGGGCACTCCCGAATCAACCCAGACACAACGGGACACAACACCCGGTGGCGGGGACCTCAGCAGCCGTCGTATCCGGCGGTCGGCATGGAGAGCCTGCGGTGCACTTCGGCCTTCATCGTGGCGCTGTAGACGGGCTCGTCGAGCCCGGCGGTCTCCAGCCGGACGCCGCGCCGCTCGCACTCGGCGAAGAAGTCGGCGACGGAGCGCACGGCGCGGTGCAGGACGCGTTCGTTGGCGGTGACGAAGAAGTCGACGTGCCCGGCGTCGATGTCAGTCCACAGGGCGCGGTGGTCGTGCGGCAGGGAGTGCACGACAAGCTGGCGGATGACGACGTAGCCCTTGTCGGCGGCCCAGCGGGCGCACATCGCGTGCTGGCTGCGGGTGTCGACGAGGAAGGGGTCGCGGTCCAGCTCTTCGAGGGGGGTGAGGCTGGCGATGACGGCGACCCGGACGTCTCTGCGGGGCGCGGCCTCCCCGGGGGCCGGAGCGGCCGCTTCCGTGGAGTGCGTGCGCGCCTCGCCCATGACCCGTCCCCTTCGCCGCTGTCGCGGACGACCCTACTCCGATCGCCCGGGCGGCAGGAGGCGCGCACGGGTGGCACGGTGCGCCTCCGGGAGCGCCGTAGGGTGGATCGGACGTCGGGAGAGGAGTGCGCATCACTGTGAGCAGCGCGGGAACGGTCATCACCTGGTGGGGTCATGCCACCTGCACGGTCGAGGACTCCGGGGTGAGAGTGCTCACCGACCCGCTGTTCGTACGGCGCTTCGCGCATCTGCGGCGGCGCAGGGGCGCGCTGCCCACCGCCGAGGCGGCCCGCGCCGACGCGGTCCTGATCTCGCACCTGCACTCCGACCACCTGCACCTGCCCTCGCTGTCCCGGCTCGCCCCGGACTCGCTCGTGGTGCTGCCGCGCGGGGCGGTCCGCGCGGTCCCGGCGCTGCGCCGCTTCCGCACGGCGGAGCTGTCCCCGGACGAGTCCCTGCGGGTCGGCCCCCTGACCGTCCGCGCGGTCCACGCCGAGCACGACGGGCGCCGCCTCCCGATCGGCCCGCACCGCTGTCCCGCACTGGGGTACGTCGTCGAGGGCGCGTCCGCGACCTACTTCGCGGGGGACACGGGCCTGTACGACACGATGGCCTCGGCCGTCGGGCCGATCGACACCGCCCTGCTCCCGGTCGGCGGCTGGGGCCCGAACCTGGGCCAGGGCCACCTGGACGCGGGGCGCGCGGCGCAGGCCCTGGCGGCGCTGGACCCCCGGCACGCGGTGCCGGTGCACTACGGGACGTACTGGCCGATCGGCCTGGACGGGGTGCGGCCGCACGAGTTCCACGCGCCGGGAGTCGAGTTCGTACGCAAGGCTGCCGTGCTCGCGCCGAAGGTGGCGGTGCACAGGCTGGAGCACGGCGAGAGCGTGCGGACGGAGGACGCCCGGTGAGCGGTGCGAGATGGGCGTCGGCGCAGTGGGTGCTGGACGCGGCGCAGGTGGTGGACGTCAAGGTCCCTCCGGAGGCCACCCAGCAGGCGGTCGGCTACCCGATGCTCTTCGCGCTGGTGGTGCTGGGAGCCCTCGTCCCGGTGGTCCCCACCGGGGCACTGGTCAGCACGGCCGCCGTGGTGGCCCTGCACCAGAGCATCCCCGCGCTCTCCCTGCTCGTCGTCTTCCTGGTCGCGGCGGCCGCGGCCTTCGTCGGCGACCTGGCCCTGTACTGGCTCGGTGTGCGGGGCGTCCGTTCCGAGCACGGCTCGAAGTGGCTGGACGCGCTGCGCAAGCGGGCCCCGGACCAGCGTCTGGAACAGGCTCAGCGCAAGCTGGAGGAGCACCGCTCGAAGGTCCTCACCCTCTCCCGCCTGGTCCCGGCGGGCCGGATTCCGGTGATGCTGGCGTGCCTGCTGGCGAAGATGCCGATCGGGAGGTTCGCCCGCGGCGACGTCCCGGCGTGCCTCGCCTGGGCGGCGGCCTACCAACTGATCGGCATCCTCGGCGGCACCCTCTTCTCCCGGCCCTGGGAGGGGGTGGCGGCGGCGATCGCGGTGACGCTGCTGATCAGCGGCGTCCCGTCGCTCTGGCGCAGGGTGCGGGGCACGGCCTGACGGGCCCTGGGCTCAGGACAGCACCCGCGAGGCTCCGACGCCCAGGTCCCAGAGATCCTCGCGGCGGCGGCCCGAGGCGGCCCACGCCTCGCGGACGCGGGTCAGGGGTTCGAGGACCGGTTCGGCGGAGAGGACGAAGGTGCCCCAGTGCATGGGGGCCATCCGGCGGGCGCCGACGTCGGCACAGGCGCGGACCGCCTCCTCCGGGTCCATGTGGACGTCCTGGAGCCACCACCGGGGGTGGTAGGCCCCGATGGGCAGGAGGGCGAGGTCGAATCCGGGGTAGCGGTCCCCGATCTCGCGGAACCAGTGCCCGTACCCGGTGTCCCCCGCGAAGTACACCCGCTGCCCGCCCCCGTCGGACAGCACCCACCCGCCCCACAGCGTGCGGCACGTGTCCGTCAGGGAGCGCTTGCTCCAGTGGTGCGCGGGGACGAAGTCCAGCCGTACGCCGCCGAGTTCGGCGCCCTCCCACCAGTCCAGCTCGGTGACCCTGGTGAAGCCCCGGCGGCGGCACCAGCGCGCCACTCCGGCCGGGACGAAGAGCGGGGTGTCGCGGGGCAGCCGCTTGAGGGTCGGCGCGTCGAGATGGTCGTAGTGGTTGTGGCTGATGACGACAGCGTCGACGGGCGGCAGGTCCTCCCAGCGCACGCCCACCGGTGTGACCCGGGGCGGGGTGCCGAGGATCTTCCGGGACCACACCGGGTCGGTGAGCACGGTGAGCCCGCCGATGCGGACCACCCAACTGGCGTGCCCCGCCCAGGTGACGGCGACGGTGGCGGCGTCGACGACGGGCAGCGGCCCGGGTTCGTACGGCAGCCGGGAGATGTCGCGCAGCCCGTCCCGGCCGGGCCGGATGGCGCCCTCGCGGGCGAGCCTGGCCAGTGCCCGTACGCCCGGGAGCGGGGCGGTGAGGCGGTCGGCGAAGGTGCGCGGCCAGGGGGCGGTGCGGACCTCGCCGACGGGGCGGGTCAGGGGGGTGGGCGCGGTCGGGCGGGGGCGTTCCGCCAGGCCGCCGGGGGTGCGGCCCGCGGAGCGTTCCGGAGGGTCGGTGAGTTCGGTCTGTTCCGTCATCGAGAGGCTCCGTTCGGTGGCGTACAGCGGTGCACAGTTGCGTCGGCTCAGGTGCGCTTGTTCACGGACGGCGGGCACGGCCCAGTTCGGCGAGGGCCGCTGTCAGGTGGTTCAACGCTTGCTCCAGATGCGGCAGTTCCAGCGGGTCCCGTGCCGTCAGGGACTCCGTGCGCTGTGCGGGGGTTGCTCCCAGCAGGGGTGCGGTGGACAGGCGTACGCGCAGGGCGCCCAGGGAGTCGCCGAAGCGGTGGCCGCCGGGGACGGGGGTGTCCAGGCGGGCGGTGAGGTACTCCTCCAGCTCCATGGAGTCGGTGACGCCGTGCTCGGCGAGGCCCTCGCGGAGCGGTCCGAGGTCGGCGTAGAGGTGCCGTCCGGCGACCGGGGGCCGGGCGAGGGCTCCGGCGTCGAGGACCGCCCGGTGCACGGCGTGCTGGACGCGGGCGTGCATCGCGGCAGCGGCGGCGGCGCGCTCGACGACGGGTTCCGGGTCGTGCAGGGCGTACGCGGCGGCCTCCGCGACCGGTGCGGGGACGGTGGCACCGAGCGCGGCCAGGACGTCGAGGGCGCGGGCGCGCAGGGCTGTGCCCGCCGCGGTGGATGGCACCCGGGCGACGGCGACGGGCCAGCTGGTGGGGGTGAGGGCGCCCGCGAGGTCGCTGAGGACCACGACGTGGTCGGGGAACATCTCGGCCGGGCTGAAGAAGACCGTCTCGCGGGGCCGGTGCACGGTGTCGCGCCAGGTCTCGTCGCTGACGACGGTGAGCCCCTCGGCGAGCGCCACCTCGCAGACGGCGCGCACCGTCTCGGGCGGGGCGAGGGTGGCCGTCGGGTCGTCGGGCACGGACAGCAGCAGGAGCCGGGGCCGGCCGCCCTCGGCGCGTATCCGGGTGACGGTCTCCAGCAGGGCGTACGGGTCGGGCACGCCGCCGCACTCGGCCGGGGTGGGCACGTGGAAGGAGGTGCGGACCCCGGCCAGCAGCCGCACCTGGGCGGCCCACCAGGCGGGACAGGGCCGGGGCAGCAGCACATCGCCGCCGGCGGCGGCCATCAGGGCGAACAGCAGGGGCGGTCCGCCCGGGGCGGCGACCACACCGTCGGTGTCCACGCCGATGCCGCGCCGCCGCCAGTGCCCGACGGCCGCGGCGCGCAGGGCGGTGCCCCCGCCGGGCGGTTCGCACACGGTGCGGCCCGCGGCGGCGGCCAGGACGGCGGCGAGTTCCGGCAGGACGGGCAGCCCGGGGTCGGGGGCGGGCGGCCCGTGCCGGACCCGGCCCCGCTCGGCGGCGGGGCCCAGGGCCGCTGCGACCGGTACCGGGTCCGCTCCGGTGCCGTCCTTCGCGGGGCGGTGTGCTCCGGCGCGCGCGGGGTCCTCGGGAGCCGTCCGCTGCATGCCTGAAACCTCCGCCGGGTGCCGGGTTCTCGTCGCCAGGACATCCGCCCTGACCCCTTTGCCCTTTATACGTAGCTCTGCGGCGGCCCGCCTCTCGTGCCCGCACCGCAGCCGCCTCCCGCACCCGCCTCCCGCCGGCACCGGCCGGGCGCCGCGAAGCCTCTCCCCCGCCACCTCGTGCGCCCCGCCTCGCCCTTGATTAACCGGGGCTTCATTTCGCGATCCGGAATGGGATACGACTTTGCGCCGTTCGGCCGAGAAGCCCCCTGCCCCGACTGCCGGAAACAGACATCCGCGCCGCTCGCACGGTGATTTTCGATCAACGACGGAAAGGCCCTGACCTGTGACGCTGGCACGTACCGCAGGTAGGTTCGGACCAACGCCGCGCATGCTTTTAGGACATCTGCACGTGCACCGCGCCCAGGCGGAACCCCAGGACCTATTGTCAGTTCTGTAAGAGAGCGACAACATTGCGTAGCAGGTCGCACGAAATCGAGTGCGCTCTGCATCCCGCCCGGTTACTGGGGAGAAACCGGGCGGTGTGCAGAATTTCTTTCGCCGCAGTGGACCACGTGTGTCCGAGGGGGGCAGTTGCTGGTATACGGCACCACATTCTCCGAACGCGGATCCTTGTCCGGGAGGCGTTGACCGTCCCCGACCCGCGGCCGGCCACGTCCCACGAGGAACCCGGCCACCAGGCAGGACTTACCGTGTGCCGCGTTCGGACGGCAGAGCTTTTCAGGACCGCGCGCAGGCCCCGACCAGCCGTGCGCGGGCAGCACCCGCACGCCCTGGAAACAATTCCCGCGGGCCCTGGCAAGAGGTTCGGAACTCCCCTGTGCGAATTCTCGACGCGGCCCGCCCATTCCTTTCGCCATGCTTTCCGGACGTCCTCTCCCCATGCCCGGAAACAGACCACGCAATGGGCATAGCGCCCTTTCCCAAGGAGGCCGCCATGACGCAGCCCCGGTCAGAGGAACCCGCTGCCGGATTACTGCTCGAAGCTTTCGACCCGCAGCTGTTCCGGGAGAACTCCGAATCGGCCCTCGGCAGGCTGGAAAAGCACTTGTCGGACCTCTCCATCAGGGGTCTCGAACTCATCAGGCCCGCCGCTCTCACCCGGGCGGCACAAGCCTTGATGGCTCCGGACAGCGATCAGGTCAATCCCTTCGACGAGGAGCGGCTCGGGGCGATCCTGGACCTCTACATCCGGACCGGAATCCCGGTGCACTCGCCCGGCTACATGGGCCGGCAGTTCTCCGGGGTGGTGCCCCTGTCCGGCGTGGTGGACTTCGTCAGCTCCGTCGTGAATCAGCCGTCGTCCTTCTACGAGGCCGCCCAACTCCCGAATGTGGCAGAGCAGTTGATGGCGGGCGAGCTCAACCGGTTCATCGGCTTCGACCCCGACCGCTTCACGATGGTCACCACCTCCGGCGGCTCGCTGGCCAACCTCACCGCGCTGCTGGCCGCGCGCAACGACAAGTACCCCGACTACTGGGCCGAGGGCGGCTCCGCCGTCGCGGGGCGGCCGCGTCCGGCCATCGCGGTCGGCGCGGACGTGCACTACAGCGTCTCCCGGGCCGCCGGGGTGCTCGGCATCGGCGAGGACCAGCTGGTCAAACTGCCGCTGAACGACGCCAAGCAGATCTGCATGGAGCAGGCGCCGCACGTCCTTCAGGCGGCCGAAAGCCGCAAACTGAAGGTGTTCTGCCTGGTGGCGTCCGCCGGCAGTACCTCGCTCGGCGCCTTCGACCCGCTGGGCGAACTCGCCGACCTGGCCCGCCGCAAGGACATCTGGCTGCACGTGGACGGCGCGCACGGGGCGAGCCTGCTGGTGTCCGACAAGCAGCGCGCCAAGCTCAAGGGCATCGAGAAGGTCGACTCGCTGACCTGGGACGCGCACAAGATGCTGTTCGTCCCCGCGCCCTGCACGCTGCTCTTCTACCGGAACGGGGAGAAGGGACAGGGTGCGTTCCGGCAGCAGGCGAGCTACGTGTTCGACGAGGAGCCGGACATCTACACCGACCTCGACAGCGGGAGCAAGAACTTCGAGTGCACCAAGCGGCCCATGATCATGCCGCTGTGGACGCTGTGGTCCGTGTTCGGCCGGGCGCTCTTCGCCGAGAAGATCGACTACCTCTGCGACCTGACGGCGCAGGCCCATCAGGTCGTCGAGCAGGAACCGGACTTCGACGCCCTGCACCGGCCCGAGTCGAACATCCTGTGCTTCCGCTACCGGCCGTCCGACCTGATCAGGGCCGACGAGACGCACCGCCTCCAGGTCGCGATCCGCAACCGGATCAAGCGCCAGGGCAACTTCTTCCTCTCCAAGGTCAACGTCGACGGGGTCGCCGCACTCCGCGTCGTGATGATGAACCACCAGATCACCGTCGAGCACTTCCGGATGCTGCTGAACGAGATCCGCAAGGTCGGCGAAGAGCTGCTCCACGGCTGACCGGGACACGCGTCCCCGGTCGCTCTCCCCACGGCCGCACGCCGGGCCGACTCCCCACGGCCGCACCACAACCCGGCCGCACACCGTTCGAGCAAGGGACCTCACGTATGACGACGATCTCTCCGCTGCCTCGGATATCGACCGACGAGGCCACCGCACTGGCGATGCGACTGATTCCGGACTGGGAGTGGAACCCCCAGTCGGTCGGCGCCGTACGCGCCCTGCCCACCTTCGCGGGCAAGCTCGTGGAGGCGGCCCAGGCCTACCAGACCCCCTACCCGGAGCTGCCGCACACCGTGCAGGACGCGCTGGTGCTGCGCCGTCTCCAGCAGCAGGTGCACACCGCCCGGCTGAACCCGCTGTGGCGCGCCCGGCTCGCCGAGGCGGGCATCACCGGTGCGCCCGCGACGTACCGCGACTGGCAGCAGGTCCCGCTCTCCGACAAGGACGTGCAGCGCGACTTCTTCATGGACGAGCGGCCCGGCATGGTGGTGCCGCTGCACCACGGCGGGTTCGAGGTGGTGGCCAGCGGCGGCACCAGCGGCGGACGCCCGCTCGAAGTGGTCTACTCACTGCGGGAGTTGGAGGACACGTACCGCATCGCGGGCGACTTCATGGGGACCTACCAGCTGGGCAAGTACCTGCCCGGCATCGGTCCCAAGTGGCTGATGACGACACTCGCCGACTACCAGATGTGGAGCAGCGGCACCATGGTCGGCGGCGTGCTCAGCCACGTCCCCGGCATCAACTACATCGGCGCGGGCCCGGTCACGGCCCCGGTCCTTGAGCACATGTTCTCCTACCCGGGCCCCAAGGCCCTGATGGGCATCACCGCGGGCATCGCGATCCTCAGCGACCTGGGCGCCGGAATGAGCCAGGAGGCGAAGGAGAGCTTCCGGGTCGCGCTGTACGGCAGCGGGGTGCTGGCCCAGCGCAAGCGGGCGGAGCTGCGGGCGATGTACCCGAACCTGGCCATCCTCAGCTACTTCGCCGCCACCCAGGCGGAGACCATCGGCCTCCAACTCTCAGAAGAATCCCCGTACTTGGCCTCCGTGCCCGGACTGCACTTCATCGAGATCGTCGACGCCGACGGCCGGTGGGTGCCCGAGGGCGAGGAGGGCGAGCTGGTCGTCACCCGGCTGCACGCCCACGAGACCCCGCTGCTGCGCCTGAAGCTGGGCGACCGGATGATCCGCCGGCCCCGGCTGGACGGGGCGGGCCTGAAGACCCAGCAGTTCGAGTTCGCCGGCCGCACCGGTGACGTACTGCACCTCAACGACAGCCAGTACTCGGCGGCGCGCGCGTACGAGTCGCTGCGCGACGAGCTGCGGGCGAGCACCGGGGTGGACCTGGACGCGCTGGCGCACGAGGTGCAGTTCGTGAACCACCGCGAGTCCAGGACGCTGGTGTTCCTGGCCTCCGTGGACGACGTCGCCGGGGTGACCTACAGCCTGGACACGGCGCTGGGCCCCTACGGCGTCCGGCAGACCTTCCTCAACTCCCTCCCCCGGTCGCTCTCGCTGTTCAACCACGGGGAGGCGAATCCCGCCTCGATCGAAAAGACCGGCTACCAGTTCCAGATCAAGTTCGTGCACCGGATGTCGGCCGAGATCGAGCGCACCGACGTCGGAAAGGTCCCCCTGGTCCGCGACCGCGGCTAGGGCCCGCCCGGCGAGCAGAGACAACTCCCGCAGCACGTGACAGGAGTGGCAACAGTGGCAGTGAAACAGAAGGTCAACATCGTCGCCGTGGTGGACGTGATCGGCGCCCTCTCGGACGGCACCCTCGGCAACGGGAACCTGTGCCTGATCGACGACGGCCCGTACGACAGCCGCGGCCAGGGCACCCCGCAGCTGGAGACCGTCGTCGCCCCCGGCCAGACGGTCCAGTGGACCGCGCTGGCGGTGGACCTCCAGACGCCGGTCGAGATCAAGAGCATCACCTTCGTCGGCCAGGACGACGACACCAGTCACCGGGGCAACGGCGCGGCGCACCGCCCGCACGAGTCCGCCCAGCAGCAGCACCCGGGCCAGCGGCCCCAGTCCCGGCGGTCGTCGGGATCGTCGCAGGGCCTGGCCCAGGACCGGGACAACGGCGACGTCGCGCACCAGGCCAACGGCCACAAGGAGACGTACGAGAACCTGGAGCTCGCCGTCTGGTCGGGCGTCGTCCCCTACCACCTGACCCCGGGCACCCCGCTCAAGTACCGGCTGGAACTCCAGATGTACGAGGGCCCGCGCAGCACCCTGACGGTCGAGTCGGCCGCACTGGTGGCCACCACCCCGCAGCAGTGACGGCACCGGCCGCGACAGTCGCGCGCGCCACACCCACCGCAACCGCAGCAGCACAGCATCAGGCGAGGAAGGCGGGCTCATGCCCCAGCAGTTAGCGATCATCGTGCTCGTGGACGTCGGCAACGCACTGGAGGCCAAGTCCCTGGAGGACAACACCTATCTCTTCGACAACATGAAGCTCCAGGGCTCCGAGAACGAGGGCACCGGCAAGCTGGTGACCGCGATCAACGGCTCCTACTGGAGCGACGGTTCGCAGGCCAGCGAGCAGGTGCTCAACTGGCTTCCGTACAGCCTGGGTTCCCTTCCGCCGACGGTGCCGCGCGGTTACGAGGTCGAGCGCGCCCGGCAGACCGACCAGAAGGCGCTCGCCGATCTGGAGGCCCTGGTCAACCGGCCGGCCGGGCAGGGCGCCGACCCCTCGGCGGACCTGGCCCAGATCCAGCGGTCGGTGGGCACCCGGGTCAAGTCCAACCGGCGCAACCGGGGTCCGGCCGCCGCGAAGATCCTCGACCTCACCGGCAAGGTGGTGCCCGCCGACAGTTCGGCCGCGCACAGCTACCCGGCCCCGGTGATCACCGACATCTACGGCGAGGCCGTGGACGAGAAGATCATCTATCCGGCCGAGTACGGCTCGCCGGACTTGGTCACGGACGGCTGGTACTGGTCGGCGACGGTCGACACCTCCCGCCCGGGGACGTACGCCTACACGATGAAGATCCAGCTCCACAAGCTGGTCGAGTCGGGCACCGAGGCGCTCTGGGAGCCGGTCAACCTGACCTGCGAGTCCTGGCTGCGGATCACCTCGGAGCCCAAGCGCAACGGCTTCACGGGCGCGGGCCTGGGCCTGCTGCCCCTCTCCTAGTGCGCGCACACCACCCCCAACCACCGGAAGAGGAGGAGCAGATGACCACCAAGGCGAAGCCGCGGACGACGACCCCGCGCATCACCAACAAGCGGCCGATCTCCATCAGCGCGGTCGTGGACGCCGTGGGCGTGCTGGCGTCCCTGAGCACCAGGGGCCACGTCTACCTGTACGACACCAACCGCACCGCCGGATCGACCGGGTTCGGCACCGAGCAGCTGCGTACCAAGGTCAAGGCGGGCGACACGCTCCTGTGGTCGCCGCTGGCCCTGGAGTGCGAGGCGTACGTCGCCATCGACGGCATCGAGATCGACCCGGCGGTGGCCGAGCCGGTGCGCAAGGTCTACCCCGGGACGGACGTCTCGTACTGGACCGCGACCGTGAAGAGCCTGCCGGGCGAGGAGGTCCCGTACCGGATCAGGTACCGGGTGGGCACCCGCACCGAACCGGTCACCAGTGACCAGTCGTCATTCCTGATCGGCTAGAGCCCGGCCACCGGACCTGAAGGAGGAACGTTGAGCACCACAACGCGCAGCAGCGTGCAGGAGCAGGACCAGGAGAAGCAGAATCCGGGCCAGCTCAACTCCGTGCAGCTGAACATCGTCTCGATCGTCAACATGGAGCGGGCGACGGAGGAGAAGTCGCTGGAGAACGCCCTCTACATGATGGACAACAGCGTGGGCGGCACCGGCCAGGGCACCCCGCACCTGGAGACCGTCGTCAAGCAGGGCCAGGTACTGAACTGGATCATCCGGCCGATCGACATGGAGAAGCGGCCGGACGGCACCTGGCCGCCCATGCCGAAGATCAACAACATCGTGGTCCTGGACACCGAGATCGGTGACGAGGAGGACGTGGCGGAGAAGAAGATCTTCACCGAGCTGAAGATCTACGGCGGCCCCGACCGGATGCGGGACAAGTTCACCCCGGTCTACTACTACTGGGCGGGCACGGTGCTGAGCACCGCGAAGCCCGGGGTGTACAACTACCGGCTGGTGGTGGAGCTGGAGCAGGAGGACACGCGCGAGAAGCTCTACCTGAACACCTACGACCACCCGTCGATCCGGGTGCTCGCGGTCTGATCCGTACGGCACACAGGGGCGGGTGCGCGCGGCACGGGCCGCGCGCACCCGCCCCGTACGGGCGTCAGGCGGCTTCCTTCAGCGCCTGCGCCCGCAGCTGGGTGCAGCACCGGGTGATCAGCCGGGACACGTGCATCTGGGAGAGGCCGAGGTCCTCGGCGATGCTGCTCTGCGTCATGTCGCGGAAGAAGCGCATGTAGAGGATCTTCCTTTCGCGCTCGGGGAGTTTGCGCAGGCCGGGCTTGATGGCCTCGCGGTCGACGATCACGTCGAGTGCCGGGTCGGGCCCGCCCATCGCGTCCGCCAGCGAGTAACCGTCGTCGCTGCCGGGGAGTTCGGCGTCCAGGGACAGCGCGGTGAAGGAGTCGAGGGCTTCGAGCCCGGTCAGCGCCTCGGCCTCGGTCATCCGGGCCTGGGCGGCGATCTCGGCGACCGTCGGGGAGCGGCCCACCATGGTCTGGGCGAGTTCCTGGTGCGCGGTGCGGACCCGGTTGCGCAGGTCCTGGACGCGGCGCGGGACGTGCAGGGTCCACATGTGGTCGCGGAAGTGGCGTTTGATCTCGCCGGTGATGGTCGGCACGGCGAAGGACTCGAACACGGCGCCGTGCTCCGGGTCGTACCGGTCGACTGCCTTGACCAGGCCGAGGGCCGCCACCTGGCGCAGGTCCTCCAGCGACTCCCCGCGGTTGCGGAACCGTCCGGCCAGCCGCTCGGCCATCGGCAGCCACGCGTTGACGATCTCCTGCCGGATCGCCTCGCGTTCGCGGCCGTCCGGCAGGTCGGCGAGGAGCCGGAAGGCCCCGGTGGTGTCGGGTGCGTCGTCGTGCGGGTGGCGCTGACGGGTGCGCGAAGTCTGAGTGCGCATCGGATTGCTCCCTGGAACCTGAAGTCACGGTGCAGACGGATGGGTGTCACCGTGGGGAGCAGGAGAGCCGGGCCCGGATGCCGTACCGATCGCTCGGAACACGTCCGGAGCACTGTCCACCGCTCCCACGGACGTGCCTCCGGTCCGAAGCACGTGGTTCGCCTGCCCTGGCGCACTGACGGCAAACGGGGCGCACTTGGATCTGTGACGCGGCGCACATCCGGGCGTCGGGAGCGGTTCGACCGCCGGGGTCAGGGGTTCAGGAGGAGGTCGCCGTGTCGTACGCGGCGACCGCGCGCGCGAGGAAACGCGCGACCACCGCGCGCTCGTCCGGGGCCAGTTCTTCGGTGGCCGCGGTGATGCCGGAGATCAGCGGGGCGACGTACTCGAAGGCGGTGGCCGACCAGTCCTCACCGGGGGTGACCACGACCTTGCGGCGGTCGGTGGGGTGGGGCTCGCGGCGTACGTGTCCCCCGGCGGCGAGCCGGTCGATGACCAGGGTCATGGCTGCGGTGGAGGTGCCCAGGTGACGGGCGAGCTCGCTGGGGGTGGTGGGGGCGACGTTGACCAGGTGGTCCATGACGGCGAGGCCGGCCGGGTCGACGTGGAGCTTGCGGCCGAGGAAGCGCTCGAAGCGCTGCTGCCGGAGGGTCAGCTCGCGCAGTTGCGCACGGATGTCGTCCGACGGGTCCCGTGGGGCGGACTGGGGGGCTGCGGCTTTTTGGACATCCATGGGGATCAGGATACTGTCGATATTGCTAAGAATATTGATAACCAAGATCCTGAGGTACACACGCTGTGAGTACTAACGAGACGGGCGCCTACAGCCAGGGCACCACCGTCGAGAAGCCGCCCTACCGGTGGCGCTGGCTGATCCTGGCCGTGATGATCGTCGCGGAGATCATGGATCTCCTGGACGCGTCGATCGTGAACGTCGCAGGTCCCGCCCTGGAGAAGTCGCTCGGCGCGACGTCCGTCGGCCTCCAGTGGGTGATCGGCGGGTACGCGCTCACCCTCGGCGCGGGCCTGGTGCTCGGCGGACGGCTCGGCGACCGGTACGGGCGCAGGCGGATGTTCCTGATCGGCCTGTTCGCCTTCACGGCCGCGTCGCTGCTCTGCGCGCTGGCCCCGAACATCGAGCTGCTGATCGTGTTCCGGCTCGTCCAGGGCACGGCGGGCGCGATGCTGCTGCCGCAGGGCCTGGGCCTGCTCCGGGAGAACTTCTCCGGCCCCGAACTCACCAAGGTCTTCGGCATCTTCGGCCCGGTGCTGGGCCTGGGCGGGATCATCGGCCCCGTCCTCGGCGGCGGCCTCATCGAGGCCGACCTCTTCGGGCTGGGCTGGCGGCTGGTCTTCCTGGTCAACCTGCCGATCGGCCTGGCGGCGCTCGCCGTCGCGTGGAAGTTCGTACCGAAGAAGGAAGGCGACCGGAAGGTCAGGGTCGACGGGCTGGGCGCGTTCCTGGTCGCCGTGTCCTGCGCACTGCTGGTACTGCCCCTCAACCAGGGGCAGGAGGACGGCTGGCCGCTGTGGACCTGGCTGTGCATGGGTGCGTCCGTCGTCGGCTTCGTGCTCTTCGCCCTCCAGCAGCGCCGCACCTCCGCCCGTGGCGGCGAACCGCTGGTGACACCGGCGCTGCTGCGCAAGCCCGCCTTCACGGTCGGGCTGGGCGGGATCGCCCTCTTCTTCGGCGGCCTGGTCGGCTCGCAGCTGGTCCTGACCCTCTACCTCCAGATCGGCCAGCACTTCACGGCCGGCGAGGCGGGGCTCGGCAATCTGCCGCTGGCGCTGGGCACGGCGGTCGGCGGCGCGGTCTCCGGCGCCGTCCTGGCGGACAAGCTGGGGCGGGCGGTCATCCAGATCGGCCCGTTCGTGCAGCTCCTGGGAGCGGGACTGCTCTGGCACGAGCTGGAGGGCCTCGGCGCCGGAACCCTCGCGGACTTCTCCGTCTGGGACGTCGCGCCGGGTGTGGCCGTCTCGGGAGTCGGGGCCGGCATGGTGATCGCCGCCCTGTTCAGCTTCATCCTGGCGGCGGTGGACGACGACGAGATCGGGTCGGCGTCGGGTGTGCTGTCGGCGGTGCAGTCGATCGGCGGTTCGATCGGCGTGGCCGTCTTCGGCTCGGTGTTCTTCGCGCAGGCCAAGACCGGCGAGTTCGGGACGGGCTACCGCTACGCGCTGATCGTGCAGGCCTCCCTGCTGATCGTCTTCCTCGCCATCACTTTCCTGCTGCCGAAGAAGGGCCGCCCGGAGGACGAGCAGCACGCGCTTCCCGAACCCTCCTCGGTGGCCCCGGAGCCGGAGCTCACCCCGGCCAGTACCCGGTGAGCTTGCGCACGGCGGTGGCACCACCGCGCTCCACCGACGTGCGCACGACGGCGAAGATGGCCCCTTCCAGGGCGACGGCGGGCAGGATCTCGCGCCAGCGGCGGTCCCGGTCCAGGCCGTCGGGGGCGTCGTCCTCCCCCGTGACCGCCTTCCAGGTCTTGCGGAAGGCGAGCCCGGCGAGCATGCCGCCCGCCATGCCGAAGATCATGCCCAGTGGCTTGTAGAGCACTTTGCCCATGTCAGGCCTTCCCCCCAGGAATCACGTCCAGGGACATCGGTTCACGCTCCGGGCCCGCCGGGGGCGGGGGGAGCAGTACGTCCTCGTAGGCTCCGAGCGCGAGTATCGCGCCGAGCATGAAGATGGGCAGCAGCACCGCCAGCAACGCCATGGCCCTGTCCTTCCGTGGAATGGGTACGGGCCTGTGGGGTGCGGGTGACCCGGGCCACAGCCGCTAAACACGGCGGGCCGAGGTCGGCCGGAACCGGCCTGCCGGGGGTACCACCGGGTGCGGCCCACTCCGGGCGCGGCCCCCGCACACGCCGTCCCTGACGGTTGCGGGGCCCGCGCCCGGAGCCCATCCCTATCCCAAGGTGGCCTTGCGGCCGCCGTACGAGTCCCCCGGGACGGGGACCGCAAACCCCCTGCCGGGGGCGGCAGTTGACGGAGTCGGAGATTCCGGGGGCGGGCCGGGAGCGAGGGGGTCGGTTGGGGCAGGGGGAGGAGGGTAAGCGGGTGCCATGTCCGAGCCCATCGTGAGAATCCCCGCCCGCGCCCCCGGCCGCATCGCCGACTGGCTGACCGCCCGGGACCACGCCGTCTTCCGGTCCGTCGCCACCCGCCACTGGCCGGGCGCCGACCACGTCCTGCCCCGGCTGAGCCGCAGCGCCAATCACGGGCTGCTGTGGTTCGGCGCCGCCGCCGGCATCGCCGCGTTCGGCGGCAGTACGCGTTCCCGGCGCGCCGCCGTGCGCGGGGTGGCCTCCCTCGCCCTGGCCTCCGCGACCGTCAACACCGTCGGCAAGCGCTCGGTGCGGCGGATAAGGCCCGTACTGGATTCCGTACCGGTGATCAGGCAGCTGAAGCGGCAGCCGGTCACCACGTCCTTCCCCTCCGGGCACTCCGCGTCGGCCGCCGCGTTCGCGGCCGGTGTGGCGCTGGAGTCCAAGGGGTGGGGGGCGGCCGTCGCGCCCGTCGCGGCGGCCGTCGCGCTGTCCCGGGTGTACACCGGGGTGCACTTTCCGAGCGATGTGCTGGTGGGTGCCGCCGTCGGGGTGGGTGCCGCCTTTGCCGTACGAGGTCTGGTGCCGACCCGGGACCAGCTCCCCTCCCCCGGCCGCCCGCACACGGACGCGCCCAAGCTGCCCGCCGGGCGCGACCTGGTGGTCGTCGTCAACAAGGCGTCCGGCAGCGCCGCCGCCAAGGCCGCGCTCGTACGGGACGCCCTGCCCGAGGCGGAGGTCCGCGAGGTGGACCCCGACGACCTGTGCGCCGAGCTGGACAAGGCCGTCGAGCAGGGCCGCGCGCTCGGGGTGTGCGGCGGCGACGGCACGGTGAACCGGGCCGCGGTGGCCGCCGCCAAGGCCGGGGTGCCGCTCGCGGTGTTCCCCGGCGGCACCCTCAACCACTTCGCGTACGACCTGAACATCGAGACCGTGCAGGACACCTGCCGGGCGGTGGAGGCGGGCGACGCCGTCAAGGTGGACCTGGGGCGCTTCACGCCGGGGCCGAACCCCGACGGCTCCCCCGGATACTTCCTCAACACCTTCAGCCTGGGCGTCTACCCGGAGATGGTCCGCATCCGCGAGCACTGGTCGCCGCGCATCGGCGGCTGGCCCGCCGGGGTGCTCGCCGCGTACGAAGTGCTGCGCAGGGAACGGCCGTTGCACGCCGAGGTGCGCGGCAAGAAGCGCGGGATGTGGATGCTGTTCGCCGGGAACGGCCTGTACCAGCGGATGGGGCCCACCCCGGGCCGCCGCTTCGACCTCGCCGACGGACTGCTCGACGTACGCGTGGTGCACGGCGGACGGCTGCCCGGGCTGCGGCTCATGCTGGCGGCGCTGTCGGGGCCGCTGAGCCGCTCGCCGTTCCACGCGGCGGGGCGGATGCGGCGGGTGCGGATCGCGGGCCTGGAACCGGGCACGCCGCTGGCGTTCGACGGCGAAGTGGCGGAGGCCCCGCCCGCCTTCACGATCGACAAGGCGGACGAGGCGCTCACGGTGTACCGGCCGCTGCCTACCGTGCAGACGGCTCTGTAGTTCCGGACGACCGGTCCCCGGGGACGAGTTCGCCGTCGGCGTCCTCGTCCGTGGGGGCCTCGGTCACGTCGAGGAAGACCTGGTCGGCCTCCGGCCAGGTCTTCCGTATGTGCTTCTTGATGCGTTCGGAGACCAGCTCGACGCGCTCGCTGTCCAGGCCGGGCATCAGGTCGATGCGGGCCGCCACGAGGGTGGACTCCAGGCCCAGCCGCATGGTCAGCAGGGACGCCACCCGGTCGATCTCCGGCTGCTCGCCCAGCAGGTCGCGGATGCCGTCGCGCAGCTCCGGGTCGACGGCCTCGCCGATGAGCTGGGCGCGGGCGTCGGAGCCGAGGCGGTAGGCGACGTACACCAGGAGCAGGCCGATGGTGAGCGAGGCGGCGGCCTCGTACGCGACCTGGCCGGTGACCATGTGGGCGATCATTCCGGCCATGGCGACCAGGACGCCGACCACGGCGGTGGAGTCCTCGGCGACGACGGTGCGCAGTGCCGGGTCCTTGCCGAGCCCCTCGCCGGGCTGTTTGCGGACCTGCCACAGGGCGCGCACGAGGGAGGTGCCCTCGGCGACCAGCGCCACGAACAGGACGATCAGCCCGGCGACGTAACCGCTGGTGGCCTCCGCCTCCGGCGGTTTGACCAGGGCCTCGATGCCCTGGAAGAAGGAGAAGCCGGCGCCGAGCACGAAGATGCCGACGGCGGCGAGCAGCGACCAGAAGTAGCGCTCCTTGCCGTAGCCGAAGGGGTGCCGGCGGTCGGCGGGGCGGCGGCTGCGGCGCAGTGCGGCCAGCAGGAAGACCTCGTTGATGCTGTCGGCGACGGAGTGCGCCGCTTCGGACAGCAGGGCGGGCGAGGACGCGAGGAGGCCGCCGACGGCCTTGGCGACGGCGATGAGGAGGTTGGCCCCGAGGGCCACCAGGATCGTGATGCGGGTCTTGCGGTCGGCCCCGCTCTCGGCAGGTGTGCCGCTGCTTCCACCGGTCTCGGTCACCGGCGTCAGTTCCTCGGGAGGAGGGGTCCGAGGGGCCCCAGGTCGATGTTGAGGTCCTCGGGCTTGAGGCCGAACTTGTCGCGGAGGATGTCCATCCGGTCCTCCAGCAGCATCAGCGTCATGCCGATCCGTTCCTCCTGGTCCTCGGTGAGTTCGCCGGTGTCCACACGGCGCAGTGCCTGGCGTTCCATGAGCTGGCGGAGCAGCTCGACGACGGTCAGGACCAGCTTGGCGAGGTCGCGCTCGACGGTGTCGGCGTCCAGCTCGACCTGCTTGCGGCGGGCCTCGTCACCGGTGGTGGCCGGGGCGGCGCCGGTGGAGCCGAGGCTGATGTTGCCGGCCTTGCCGGTGGCCACCGCCTCGTCCAGGTCGGCGGTGGCGAACTCGGCGCTCGTGGTGGTGCCGGGTGTGCCGGTCACGAGACTCTCGACGGTCTCGGTGATGCGGTCGAGGCGGTCGTCGTTCACGCCAACTCCCTTCCTCTCCATGTCAGTTCAGGTCCTCGAAGGGCGAGGGTACGTTCTCGCTGACCGAGCTGATGAGGGCGTTGAGGTCGATGCGTACGAGATCGACGTCCGCGATCCGCAGGGTCAGGTCCCCGGAGAGCACCACTCCCCCGCCCAGCAGCCGGTCGAGCAGGTCGACCAGGGCGATCTCGCGCTGGGCGAGGGCGTCTATGTCGTGGTCGTCGGTGTAGTGGGTCATGCGGTGCCTTCTTCGTCACCGATTCCGGTGAAGGAGTACGGGGCCCAGGGCCCGGTGAGTTCGACGGTGACGCCGCCGCCCTCCTCCGGGGAGAGCGCCTGCACCTGCTCCACGAAGGCCTCGCTGTCGGCGCGCGGTACGAGGTAGGCGGCGTTGAGCACGTTCTGCCCGGTGCGGCCGGAGATGCGGCCGTCCTGGAGGCGGTGCAGCTGGGCCGCCTCGGCCTTCTGGGACAGCTCGGTGTGGAGCGTGCGGCAGAGCGCGTCGGCGTTGCGGGACTCCGTCTCGCGGCTGCGCTTCTGGGCGAGCCGCTGCTGGAGGTAGCTGCGCCCGGCGCCGGGCTTGTCGGGGGACGGCGGGGCGACGGGTGCGGCGGCCTTCTTGGGGGCGGCTTCGGCGTACACCTTCACGCCCCACTCGACCCGCCCGTCCAGCCGCTCCAGCGCCCGTACGAATCGGGCCCGACCGTCTTCGAGGAGCCGGCGCACCCCGTCGTCGTCGCGGCACAGCGTCGCCAGGCGCAGCGGCAGCGGTGTCGTGACGGCGGTCAGCGCGGTGACGACGGCCTGGTGGGTGCGGGCGGTGCCGGCCAGCCAGTCGAGGTCTTCGAGGTGGGCCTTGAGGGGCGCCTCGTCGAAGTCGGCGGCGGGCACGGGGCTGACCACGGCGACCAGGCCCTCGTGGTGCAGGAGCCGGGGCGGTTCGCCGTCCAGGCCGCGCCCGCCCTCTTCGGGGAGGACTCCCTCGAAGGGGCGGGTCACGGCGTAGACGTAGCGCAGTTCCGCGGGCCCCGACACGTCCTGGAACGTCTCGTCGGGGCCCAGGGGGCCTGGTCCGGGGCCGCCCTGTCCGGTGCTGCTCGTGCGGTTCGGGAGGTTCGGATCGCCTGTCATGTCTGTCATGCCTGTTCTGCTTGCCCGTCCTTCGCCCTTTCAAGCTCCGGGGCGGCGGCTTCCAGATCGGCGATACGACGCTTCAGGCGTTCGTTCTCCTCGGCGATCTCTCGGCGCCTGGCCCCGGAGGAGAGCGAGGGATCGTCCTCCCACCAGTCGATGCCCATCTCCTTGGCCTTGTCGACCGAGGCGACGATCAGCCGGAGCTTGATCGTCAGGAGCTCGATGTCCAGAAGGTTGATCTTGATGTCGCCGGCGATGACGACGCCCTTGTCCAGGACGCGTTCCAGGATGTCGGCGAGGTTCGCCCCGCCGCCGGACCCGTACGGGTCCGGCATTCTGGCGGCTGTGCTCATCGGTGACCCTTGTCTCCGGAGTCGGCGTACTCACGCTGCTTGCGCGTGTCGGCGTCCTCCTCGTCGTCCTCGACCAGTTCGGCGTCCTCGTACTCCGCCTCCGGGTCCTCTTCCTCCTCGACGTCCTCGTACTCGGCCTCGGGGTCGCCCTCCTCCTCGTACTCCGCCTCGGGCTCGCCGTCCTCCTCGGCGCCCTCCTCGTCGTACTCGGCCTCCGGGTCGTGCTCCTCGGCCTCTTCCTCGTCGAGGTCTTCCTCGTACTCGGCCTCGGGGTCGTGCTCCTCGTCGCCCTCCTCGGCCTCGGTCTCCTCGTCGTACTCGCCCTCGGGGCGGTCGTCGTCGCCCTCGTGGCCCTCTTCGCCCTCGTGGCCCTCCTCCTCGGCGCGGGCCTCTTCCTCCTCGGCGATGGCGTCCTCGTGGGTCTTGACGACCTCGCCGTCCTCGATGGTGCCGCGCCAGCCGTCGTCGATCTCGCCCTTCATGGAGATGTGCCGGGCGTAGTTCTTGAGGTCCAGGCGGGCCCGGCGGCCCTGGGCGCGCCAGATGTTGCCGGTCTTCTCGAACAGCCCCTTGGGGTAGTACTCGATGACCAGGCACACCCGGGTGAGGTTGTCGCCCAGCGGGTGGAAGGTGACGACGCCCTTGGTGGTGCCCTTGGCGCCCTCGGTGGTCCAGGAGAGCCGGTGGTCCGGCAGTTGCTGAGTGGTGTGCGCCTTCCAGCTCCGGTTGGACCAGAAGACCTTGAGCTTCCAGTCGGAGGTGGTGTCGTCGGCGGTGGTGGCGCTCTTGACGCCCTTGGCGAAGGTCGAGAAGTCCTCGTACCGGGTCCACTGGTCGTACGCGACCCGGACCGGCACACCGACGTCGATGGTCTCCAGGATGACGATGGGCTTTCCGCCCCCGCCGCCCTTCTTGCGCTTGCCCTTGCCGCCGAACAGGCCGGAGAACGCGTCCTTCGCCTTGTCCTTCACGTGACCGGCTCCGAGTTCCACGGCGGTACGCATCGGGCCCTTGCCCTCGGCGAGCTTCCTGCCGCCGGACAGGGCCAGCTTGGCGAAGCCGGGGCTGTTGCCCTCGGCAATGTCGTTGAGCCGAGCCGTGGACTCGCCCAGCTTGCGGCCCGCGCCGGTCAGGATGCTCGTGACCTTCGCGGCCAGGTAGGCCTGTGCCTCCTGCTTGAGGCGGTCGGTGATGTCGGGGTCCGGCTTCAGCGCGCCGGCCGCGCCCTTGAGATCAGCCACGGCTCTGGCCCCCCTTCGCGGCGCTCGTCCTGCGGGCCGCCGTCTTCTTCGCCGTGCCACTCGCACCGGAGGCGGTCTTGCGGGCGCCGCCGGTGGCCTTCTTCGCCGTGCCGCCGGTCGCCTTCTTCGCCGTACCGGACGAGGCGGTCTTCTTGGCCGCGCCCTGGCCGGTGGAACGGGCGCCGCCGGTCGCCTTCTTCGCGGTCGAGGAAGCGGCCTGCTTACGAGGACGGGCCTGGCGGCGCGGTTCCTCGCGCTTCTCCTCGGCCTCCGGCTCCTCGTCGTACTCCTCCTCGCCCTTGTCGTCCTTCAGACTGGTGATGTCGGGTACGATCCCGGCGGCCCGGTCCTGGACGTTCAGGGTGCGGTCGTGCAACTTGTCGGCGAGCCCGCTCAGTTGACGGTTGATGATCGCGCCGGTGGCGGCCTTGCCGACACCTCGCATGTCCTCGCGGAGCTGGTCGCCTATCTCCTTGAACTGCGGGTTGTTCTGCAACTGCGAGGACGCGAAGTCCATCAGCGCCTTCGGGCTCAGCTGCAGCTTCTTGCCCGCGACGAACGTGCCGACGGCGAAAGCGAACTTGAGCTTCTTCGTCCGCCCCAGCAGATAGCCCGCGCCCACGGCGAGCCCCAGTCCGAGCCTGTTGTTCATGGTTGCTGCATCCCCTTCTGCTTCTGTTCCAGCCTGTCGAGGAGTCCGTCCTCCAGGCGGTCGAATTCGGCCTCGTCGATCTCCCCGGCCTCGAGGCGCTCCTCGAGGGCGCGGAGTTCGCGCTGGATGGCCGCCGGGTCGTAGTACTGCTTCTCCGCCTCGTCCACCACCTTCCGCAGCACCCAGCCGGTGCCGCGGACGGGGGCGAACGGCAGCAGAAGCAGCTCTCCCAGGAGCCCCATGGGGCTACTCCACGAAGCTGTACGGGGGCAGCGGGCCGTTGACCTGGAGCACCAGGTGCGGGGCCTCCCGCTGGAGGGCGTCGACGGCCTCGACGAAGTCGGCCGACTTGTCGCGTTCGACGAGGAAGGACACGTTGGCCAGCCAGCCGGTGGACTCCGGTCCGGGGTTCGTGTCGGCGGCGGAGCCTTCGAGAGCCTGCCGGACCAGCAGGCCGTCGGCCTTCTCGCGCTGCTGCACGGCGGCCACGACCCGCTCGCCGAGGGCGAGCTTCTGCTCGTAAGTGCCGCCCCCGGCAGCCCTGTTGGCCTCGTTGAGGGTGCGCAGCTCGGAGTCGGTGGCGAGCACCTGGTGGAGCACGGCCTCCTCGTCATGGGTGGCCTTCACGTTGTACTCGACCTTGCCCTCCAGGGCGTCGAGGCGTTCCAGGTAGTGCTTCTCGCGCTCGGCGAGGACGTTCTTGACGGTCTCGTCGTCGGTGGAGACGCTGCCGAACCGCATCGGCAGGACCGCGCCCTGCGCGCCCGCCTCGGACAGCACGCTCTGGTGGGCGAGCAGATCGCGGCGCTTGGGGCGCAGATTCTCCGGCGATTCGCTGACCAGGGCGGTCAGCTCACCGGTCTTGATCGCGTAGACGGGCTGCGGCGGATCGCCCACGCCGCCCATCTGCTCGGGGAGCGCGGGATGCGACGCCCGGGTGATGCCGTAGACGTACGTGCTCATTCCTGCTCCTCCTTGCGGCGCGTCGTGGTGCGCCGGGCCCGCGGCTTGGACTGGGCGCTCTCCTCGCGTGCCTGCTGGAAAGCGCCGGATATCGTCTCGGCGGCACCGGAGAGGGCGCCCTTGGTCTTGCCGGACGCGCCCTTCTCCATCATGTCGCCGGTGATGTCGGTCAGCCCCGAGGGCTTCTTGGCGCCGGTCTCCAGGTCGAGGCGGTTGCAGGCCTCGGCGAAGCGCAGATAGGTGTCCACGCTGGCGACCACGACACGGATGTCGATCTTCAGGATCTCGATGCCGACCAGGGACACACGGATGAACGCGTCAATGACGAGCCCCCGGTCGAGGACGAGCTCCAGGACGTCGTAGAGGCCACTGGTACCGCCGCCGCCTCCACCTTGCTGTGCGGGAACAACGGACATGTCGTCCGGTCTCCTTCTCTGTTGGGTACGCGGGGGCCGGTGCTACTTCTTGTCGGCCTGGCCACGCGCATAGCGGCCGACGCGGCGATATCCGGTGAGCTCGCCGTCGGGGTCCAACTGGACCTCGTACGAGGCGAGCAGGCTCATGGTGTCCGGGACGCGCTCGAGTTCGAGCACCTCCACGCGGAGCACCCAGCCGCCCTCGATCTGCTCGAAGGAGGACACGGATTCGGCGGGCATGCCGGTGAGTTCCGAAATCTGCTCGCGCGCAGCACGCAGGACCTGCATCGGTCCCGGCTTTTTCTGCCGCGGCGCAGCGGGCTTTTCGTCCTTCTGGGCCCTCTGCTCGCTCTGCTCTTCGCTCTGTTCTTCGTCGGCCTTGGACGGGGATTTCTTCGTGGTGTTCTCAGATGTATTTGCCATGTCTGCCTCGGTGGACCGGGTAACCGCACACGTCTGGCGCAAACCCTCCGAGCGGGAGAGTTGTTCGAATCACGGCGGGGTACCCGTCGCGCCATGACAACAACAGACAGCGGAGAGTTCCCGGAGGTCCGCACGCGCATTCCGGCGCGGCTGGACCGCCTCCCGTGGTCCCCCTGGCACTGGAGGATCATCATCGGCCTCGGCACGGTGTGGATCCTCGATGGCCTGGAAGTGACCATCGTCGGCAATATCGTCGTGCGGCTCGCCGAAGAGGGCAGCGGCATCAAGATCACCACCGCGCAGGTGACGACGACCGCGGCGGCGCTTTATGTGGCGGGCGCCTGTGTGGGCGCACTGGTCTTCGGCCGTCTCACCGATCTCTTCGGCCGCAAGAAACTCTTCCTGATCACGCTGGCGGTGTATCTCGCCGCGACGGCGGCAACGGCCTTCTCCGGCTCGGCGTGGTTCTTCTTCCTGTGCCGTTTCGTCACCGGGCTCGGAATCGGCGGTGAATACGCGGCGATCAACTCGGCGATCGACGAACTGATCCCGAGCCGGCTGCGCGGCCGCATCGACCTCATCATCAACGGTACGTTCTGGGCGGGCGCGGCGCTGGGCGCGCTGGCGTCCGTACTGCTGCTGAACACCGACCTGTTCCCCGAGAACGTGGGCTGGCGGCTCGCGTTCGGGCTGGGTGTGGTGCTGGGTGTCGTGATCCTTCTTGTACGGCGTCATGTGCCGGAGAGCCCGCGGTGGCTGATGGTGCACGGGCGGGAGGAGGAGGCCGACCGGATCGTCACGGCGGTCGAGCAGAAGGTCCACGACGAGACGGGCACGGCGCTGCCGGTGCCGGAGGAGGAGATCACGGTTCGCCAGCGCGGGTCGATCGGCTTCCTGGAGATCATCCGGACGGTGTTCTCGCAGTACCGCAAGCGGGCGATCCTGGGCCTGTCGCTCTTCATCGGGCAGGCGTTCCTCTACAACTCGATCACCTTCGGGTACGCGGTCATCCTGGAGAAGTTCTTCGGGGTGGGAACGGGCTCGGCGGCCTACTACTTCGCGGTGATCTGCGTGGGGAACCTGCTCGGGCCGCTGATCCTGGGGCACTTCTTCGACTCGGTGGGTCGGGTGCCGATGATCGCGGGGACGTACATCCTCTCCGGAGTCCTGTTGTTCGGTACGGCGATGCTCTTCCAGAACGGGGTGCTGACTGCGACGACGATGACGGTGTGCTGGTGCGTCGTCCTCTTCTTCGCCTCGGCGGGGGCGAGTTCGGCGTATCTGACGGTGAGTGAGGTCTTCCCGCTGGAGACGCGGGCGATGTGCATCTCGTTCTTCTACGCGGTGGGCACGGCGCTCGGTGGCATCACCGGACCGATCCTCTTCAACGGGCTGGTGAGCAGCGGAAAGCCGTCCGACACCACGCTGGCGTTCTGCATCGGGGCGGCGTTGATGGTGGGGGCGGGGATCGTGGAGGCCTTCCTGGGCGTGAAGTCCGAACGCAAGTCGCTGGAATCCATCGCCCAGCCTTTGAGCGCGGTCCGCTAGCCCTCGGGCCGGGAGGGGGCGGGGTCGGACCGTGCGCCCCCTCCCGGCCGTGGCCCGCTGCGCCGGCCCGGGTTGCTGTCCCAGACGGGGCTACGCCCCTTGCCCCCTGCACGGGCTGCGCCCGCGCGTCCTCCATCGCCGGACGGGCTGAAGTGCCCTCACCGCACCATCACCTTCTCCACCAGCAGCCGGACCGCCGCCGCCACCGACTCCGCGTCGATCCCCGCCCCGTACAACTGCTCGTCCGGAGTCGCCGAGCCCGGCATGGTGGAGACCGCGAGCCGGACCAGGCGCGGCACCGGGCGGCCGTCCGCGTACGCCTCCGCGACCGCGTCGCCGAGGCCGCCCTCGGGGTGGTGGTCCTCGACGGTGACCAGGCAGCCGGTCTCCTCGCCCGCCGTCCACAGCGTCTGTGCGTCGACCGGCTTGACGGAGTAGAGGTCGACGACGCGGACGGCGATGCCCTCGGCGGCGAGCAGGTCGGCGGCGGCCAGTGCCTCGTGCACCGTCGTGCCCGCCGCGACCAGCGTCAGCCGGTCGTCGTCCGTGCGGCGCAGCACCTTGCTGCCGCCGATCGCGAACTCCTCGTCGGGGCCGTAGATCACGGCGTCCTTGCCGCGTCCGGTACGCAGGTAGCGGATGCCGTCGAGGTCGGCCATGGCGGCGACCAGCTTGGCGGTCTGGTTGGCGTCGGAGGGGTAGAGGACCGTGCTGCCGTGGATGGCCCGCATCATCGCGAGGTCTTCGAGGCCCATCTGGGACGGGCCGTCCTCGCCGATGGCGACGCCCGCGTGGGAGCCGACGACGTTCAGCGAGGCGCGGCTGATCGCGGCCATGCGCAGGAAGTCGTGGGCGCGGGTGAGGAAGGCGGCGAAGGTCGAGACGTACGGGACATGCCCGCGCGCCTGCATGCCGACGCCCGCCGCGACCAGGAGCTGTTCGGCGATGTAGCACTCGAAGTACCGGTCGGCGTGGTCCTTCGCGAAGTATTCGGTACGGGTCGAGTCGCCGACCTCGCCGTCGAGGGCGACGATGTCGCCGCGCGCCGAGCCGAGCGCGGCGAGCGCCTGGCCGTACGCGTCGCGGGTGGCGACCGGGTCGCCGCCCTTGTCGAACGTCGGCAGGTCGAGGTGTCCGCTGGGCACCGCGTGCAGGGTGCGGGCGGCGGTCGGCTTGTGCACGTCGACGTGCCGGGCGCGTACGCCGCCGAGCTCGGCGATGGCCGCCGTCGCGTCCGCCAGCGGCTTGCCGTGCTGGCCCTCCTGATCGGCTACGGCCTCAACTCCCTTGCCCTTGACGGTGCTTGCGAGGATCGCGGTGGGCCGGTCCTGAGTCGAGCGGGCCTCGGCGTACGCGCGGTCGACGGCCTCGACGTCGTGGCCGTCGACCTCGACGGTGTGCCAGCCGAACGCCTTAAGCCGCCGGGCGTACGCGCCGAGGTCGCGGCCGTGCCGGGTGGGGCCGCGCTGGCCGAGCCGGTTCACGTCAACTATCAGCGTGAGGTTGTCGAGGCCCTCCGCCCCGGCGTGCTCGACCGCCTCCCACACCGAGCCCTCGGCCATCTCGCTGTCGCCGCTGATCACCCACACCCGGTAGGGGATCCGGTCCAGGCGCTTTCCGGAGAGCGCCATGCCGACGCCGACGGGCAGTCCCTGCCCGAGCGAGCCGGTCGCCACGTCCACCCACGGCAGCCGGGGCGTGGGGTGCCCTTCGAGGCGGCTGCCCTGGCTGCGGAAGGTGAGGAGTTCCTCGTCGGTGACGGCGCCGGCCGCCCGGTAAAGGGCGTAGAGGAGGGGCGAAGCGTGCCCCTTGGAGAGGATGAGGTGGTCGTTGCCGGGGTGGTCGGGGCGGTCGAAGTCGTAGCGCAGATGGTGCGCGAGGAGCACGGCGGCCAGGTCGGCGGCGGACATCGACGAGGTCGCGTGCCCTGATCCGGCGGCGTCCGTGGCGCGCACGGAGTCGACCCTCAACTGCTGGCCGAGTTCGGTGAGTTCATCGACGGAGAGTGCTGAGCTGCCGGGGAGTCCTTCGCTGGGCATGTTTCTCCTCGTACGGGTCTGGCCCGCCGCTCCGCCGGATGTGCGGGGCGCGCGGGTGCGGAGGGGCCGTGGTCCCGGGACCCGTCCCGCGTGCCCCTGCCCGGCTTGCCCAAACTCCGTGATCGGTGTGTTTCCGGGCGTCCTGCCGGGTTACCCGCCAAGCGAACGCCGCTCGCGGGCGCGCGGACCGTACGTACCGCACACGCATACGACGACTTCCACACATGCGTACGGCACCCGCTCCCCGCGCACGGACGGCACGCCCACCTCCGGGAGGCACACCCTCATGACCGCATTCGGCTACTTCCTCAGCTGCGAGGAGTTCGGTCCCGCCGAGCTGGTGGAGCAGGCCCGGATGGCCGAGCAGGCAGGATTCGAGGCCCTCTGGATCTCCGACCACTTCCACCCGTGGAACAACGAGCAGGGCCAGAGCCCCTTCGTCTGGTCGGTGATCGGCGCACTGTCGCAGGCGGTGTCGCTGCCGGTGCAGACCGCCGTGACCTGTCCGACCGTACGGATGCACCCGGCGGTGGTGGCGCACGCGGCGGCGACGGCGGCCGTGCAGCTGGAGGGCCGGTTCCGGCTCGGGGTGGGGTCGGGCGAGGCCCTCAACGAGCACATCATGGGCGGCCCGTGGCCGAGCGCCCGCGTCCGCTTGGAGATGCTCGAGGAGGCGATCCCCCTCATCCGCAACCTCTTCGACGGCAACGAGGTCAGCCACGAGGGCAAGCACTACCGCCTGGAGAACGCCCGCCTCTACACGGTCCCGGACGAGCCCGTCCCGATCGACGTCTCCGCCTTCGGCCCGAAGGCGATGTCGCTCGCCTCCCGCACCGGCGACGGCCTGATCACCATGAAGCCCGACGAGGGCGCGGTGACGCGGTTCCGCAAGGGCGGCGGCGGGGCGAAGCCGGTGAGCGGCGGCTTCAAGGTCTGTTACGGCCAGGACCGCGACGAGGCCGTCCGCACCGCCCACCGCCTCTGGGCCACCGAGCAGCTCCCCGGCGAAATGGGCCAAGTCCTGCCCACACCACGCCACTTCGAGCAGATCTCCACTCTCGTCACCCCCGACACGGTCGCCGCGAACGTGGTCTGCGGCGACGACGTGGAAGCCCATGTGGGCCGTCTCCGCGCCTACTCCTCCGCCGGGTTCGACCGGGTCTACGTCCACCAGATCGGTCCGGACCAGCGCGGCTTCTTCGACTTCTACCGCACCAAGGTCCTCCCCCAGGTTCAGGAGCCCTGAGATGAGACTGACCCAGGTCGCCCACCAGCCGTCCCCCGCCTGGCGCCCGACGCTCCGCACCCGGCTCTCGTACCTGCTGGCCCGGATCCGCTCGGTCGTCCTGCGCCGCCGCAACGCCTGACGGGCGGTGCCCCCGATGAACCACCCGCTCGAACAACTCGACGTCGCCTGCTACCTCGTCCCCACCGACGGCCCGGAGGCGGACGGCACGCTGAGCTGGGACCGCACGCCGGTGGTGGTGGTCGAGGCGCGGGCCGACGGGACGACGTACGGCACGGGCTGGACGTACGCACCACCGGCGGCCGGCGCCTACCTCGCCCGGGAGCTCACCCCGCACCTCCTGGGCCTGGACGTCTTCGACACCCCGGCCGCACACGCGGCGATGTGCGCGGCCACCCGCGACCACGGCCGCCCCGGCCTGGCCTCGTCCGCGATCTCCGCGGTCGACATCGCCCTCTGGGACCTGAAGTCCCGCCTCCTCGCCCTCCCCCTGACCCGTCTCCTGGGGGCCACCCGCCGGACGGTCCCCGTCTACGGCAGCGGCGGCTTCACGACGTACCACGACACCCATCTGGCCTCGCAGCTCGGCGGGTGGGTGCACGGGCAGGGCATCGACCGCGTCAAGATCCGCATCGGCGAGGCCTGGGGCCGGGCGGTCGTCCGCGACCTGGACCGGGTCCGCCTCGCGCGTGAAGTGATCGGCTCCCAGGCGGAGTTGTACGTCGATGCGAGCGGGGCCTACACGCGCAAGCAGGCGGTACGGGTCGGGGGCCCGCTGGCGGAACACGGCGTGGGGTGGTTCGAGGCGCCCGTCCCGGCGGACGACCTGACCGGTCTGCGCCTGGTCCGGGACTCGGTGGTCTGCGACGTGACGGCGGGCCCGGTGGGCGACCTGGCGCACTTCGCCCACATGATCCGTGCGGAGGCGGTGGACTGCCTGACGCTGGACGCGACGCGGTGCGGGGGTCTGACGGTCTTCCTCCGTGCGGCGGCCCTGGCCCAGGCCCACGGGCTGGAGGTCTCGACGCGGGGGGCACCGCACGCCCATGCGCATGCGGCGGCGGCCGTTCCCAATCTGCGGCACGTGGAGTGGTTCCACGACCATGTCCGGGTGGAGTCGATGCTCTTCTCCGGCGCCTTGGACCCCACGGGAGGCACGCTCGAACCGGGGCCGGCCCCGGGCCACGGGATGGCCTTGCGCCACGAGGAGGCGGAGGCGTACCGGGTGCTGTGACCGGCACGGGGCTCGGGTGGCGCAGGGGCGCTGCCTCACCCTCAACGCCCAACGCCCGCAAGCCTCTTGTCCACATCCCAAGACGCGCATCTCACATGCCAACACTCCGGCGTACGGTGTGACCACCACCGAGGAACCCACGGAGGAAGGGCCCCGTCATGCCGAAAGAGACCGCCGTCTACACCCACGGCCACCACGAGTCCGTGCTGCGCTCCCACACCTGGCGCACCGCGGCCAACTCCGCCGCCTACCTGATCCCCCACCTGCACCCGGGCCTGTGCGTCCTGGACGTGGGCTGCGGTCCCGGCACGATCACCGCCGACCTGGCCGCCCTGGTCGGCCCCGAAGGGCACGTCACCGGTGTCGACGCCGCCTCCGCGATCCTGGACCAGGCCCGCGCCACCGCCGCCGAACGCGGCCTGACGAACACCGACTTCGCCCCCGCCGACGTCCACGCCCTGGACTTCCCCGACGACTCCTTCGACGTGGTCCACGCCCACCAGGTGCTCCAGCACGTGGGCGACCCGGTGACCGCCCTGCGCGAGATGCGCCGCGTCTGCCGGCCCGGCGGCATCGTCGCGGCCCGCGACAGCGACTACCAGGCGATGACCTGGTACCCCGAACACCCCGTCCTGGACGGCTGGTTGAGCCTGTACCGCCAGGTGGCCCGCGCCAACGGCGGCGAACCCGACGCCGGCCGCCGGCTGCGCTCCTGGGCCCTCGGCGCGGGCTTCACCGACGTGACCTCCTCCGCCGCGACCTGGTGCTACGCCACCGAGGACGAGCTGTCCTGGTGGACCGGCCTGTGGGCCGACCGCACCGTCGCCTCCTCCTACGCCGTCCGCGCGACCGAGAGCGGCCACGCCACCGAGGAACAGCTCAAGGAGATCTCGGCGGCCTGGCGCGAGTGGGGCACCCGGGAGGACGCCTGGTTCATGGTCCCGCACGGCGAGATTCTCTGCCGCGTCTGACCGGGGCGTCCTCGAGCGGCGGCCGTACTCACGCCACGGCCGGCCGCCGCCACTCCAGGACGTGCCCCGTCGCCGCGAACTCCTCGCTCCCCGCGAGCCGCCCGCTCTTCGTCTCGCGGAGCACGAAACCCTCGTCGACGTACAGCGCCAGGGCCCCCGCGTTCCCCTCCAGCACCGTGCACTCGACGCACGGCGAGACGTCCGCCGCCAGCGCGTGCCGCAGCAACTGCCGCCCCACGCCCCGCCGGTACCACCCGGGGTCGACGTACAGCCAGGTCAGTTCGGCCTCGGCGAGCGCCGCGAAGCCGACGACGTCCCCCGTGTCGCTCTCCCCCACCCAGACCGCCCCGTCGAACAGCCCCTCGCCCTCGTAGGTGTCGTCCAGCGTGCGGAACGCCTCGACCCCTACGCTCTCCCGCAGCTCGTCGAGCCGTGCCGCGTCGTGGATGCGGGCGATCGCCGCCCAGTCCCGGTCCTCGTACGGACGTATCGTCACCATCCCAGGACGCTCGCACCAACGCCTCGGCCCCCGCAAACGATTTCCCGCCGGAACGGATCACACCCGCCACGCCGCCCAACTACCCTCGCCTGCATGGAAATCCTGGGAACCACACTGCGCATCTACGTGGACACCGCCGACGCCCTGACCACCACTGCCGCCTTCTACGAGCGCATCACCGGCGCCACCGCGCAGCGCTTCGACCGAGGCGGCGTGTCCGTCGCCGCGGTGGGCTGCTTCCTGGTGATGAGCGGTCCGCCCGAGGAGATCGACCTGCTGCGCAAGCTGACGGCGACGGTCGCGGTCAAGGACGTCACCGAGGCCCACGTCACCCTGACCGCCGCCGGCGCGCAGATCGTCGCGGGCCCGGTGCCGACCCCTGCGGGCCGCAGCCTGATCGCCCTGCACCCGGACGGCTCGGTCTTCGAGTACGTCGACCGCAACCCGACCCCCTGACCGGCACAGGTCTCAGGTCAGCCGCCTGAAGTCGTACGCCGCAGGCACCGGCTCGTCGGTGATCGTCGCCCAGACGTCGCTGACCTCGGTCGACCCCTCGCGCAGGTCGGCGACCTCGAAGCCCGCGTCGTACACCGCCCGGGCCGCCTCCTTGTCGCCCTCCGCGACCAGCAGCCGGGCCTCGATCAGACGGAAGCGGCCGGTGGTACGGGTGGCCGGGCGCAGGCCCTCCCACACGGTCCGCGCCTCGGCGGTGCGGCCCTCGGCGAGCAGGGCGTCGATGGCCTCCCGGCCGAGGGCAGCGGTGGCCGCCGTCCAGTGCTCGCCGTCGCGGCGCTCCTCGCAGAGGTCGGCGAAGGCCTCCGCGTAGAGGTCGGCGGCGCGTTCGCCGTGGCCGGCCTCGCAGTCGGCGAGGGCGAGGTTACGCAGCAACGGCCAGCGGGACGGGGCCAGTTGCAGGCCGCGCTCCCAGCTCCGTACCGCCTGGGCGAGATCGCCCGCGTGCCACTGGGCGACGCCGAGGTGGTACTCGGTGAGGGGTTCGGCGGGGGCGGTCTCCAGCATGTCGCGCCAGTGCTGGGCGACCAGGGACGGGCCGGGCGGGACCACCTTGCGCGGAGCGGGGAAGACGCCGGAGCGCAGCAACTCCAGCCAGGGGCGCTGCTGTTCACCGATCGTGGACTCCGGGAAGGGCGTGCCGGGCAGCTTGTGGCCGCCGCGCAGCACCTCCAGCGCACCCCAGCCCGAGCCGGTGTGCAGGATCTCGCCGACCTCGTGGTCGGCGTGGGCGAGCCAGGCGGTGTACGCGGCGTCCACGGAGGCGCGGGGCAGGGCTGCTTCGAGGGCGCGGGCTGCCTCCGAGCGGGCGGCGGTCCAGTCCTCGCCGTGGACCAGGGCGGGGTCGGCGGACAGGGGTCCGTACGCCTCCAGCCAGCTGAAGTCGGCGCCGGGGTCGAGGGGGACGTGTTCCAGTTGGGTTCGGGCCAGGCCGGCCTGGATCTCGGCGTAGCCTCCGGTGCCGGGCTCGGTGAGCCACTCCTGCCAGCGGCGTCCGCCCGCCCCGGTGCCCCAGACGAACAGCTTGCGGCCGCGCAGCCGGTCGGTGGAGGTCTGGGCGAGGCCCTGCCCGGCCCCGTCGAGGGAGGCGATCCACTTCCGGGACTCCTCCGGGACCTCGTAGAAGTAGTCGGCGGGGTCCTCGCTGCGGGTGGGGCGGGTGCGGTCCGCGCCGTCGAAGTGCGGGACGGGGACGCGGGCGAGGTTCCTCTCGTACCCGAAGTACCAGGCTTCGTCGGCGGGGGCGAGGACGCGGGTGTGCTCGTCCTCGGGGACGGCGATGTTGGACCACCAGTAGGCGGGCACGGGGCGCTCGTGCGGATTGCGGACGCGCACGCCGACGTACAGGAAGTCGGAGTCGGCGGGCAGCCACAGGTCGACCTGGAAGGGCAGGTCGCGCAGACGTTCCCACTCCCAGAGGCGGACCATCTCGCCGCCGTCGGGGGCGGGCACGATCGCCGCGTGCAGGGGGGCGCAGGTGAGGGTGGTGTGACCGGTGGCGCCGATGTTCCACTCGATGCCGCCGGAGTACCAGGCACCGTTGAGGGCGAAGTCGGCGGGCTGGAGGACGGGGTTGCGGTAGACGAGTTCGCGGCCGGTGGGCTTGTGGTGGAGGGAGTGGATCCGGCCGCCGAGGCCGGGCAGGACGGTCGCCCGCAGCCGGTCGTTCTCGATGACTATGGATTCGACCTCGGTCTCGGTGCGCTCGCGGCCGTACCCGTCGAGGGTGCGCACGGGCAGGGTGGTGCGCAGCGGTGCGTTGCCGATCTGCCGCTTCATGTCGCGCGGCAGGCCGTCCTTGGCGCGGTCGTCGAGTTCGTGCACCTGGTCGAGGGTGCGCAGCCCGGGCAGCGGGTTCTCCGGGCCCAGCGGGGCCGCGGGCAGGGTCGTAACGGCGCGTCGCACGCTCGTGGCCACAGGAACCTCACTCGATCACTGGTCTCGATCACTGACACCCGGGGACGGGTGCACGGGTGCGCGCACCCCTCTTCCGCCGCCCATCGGAACACGCTGGGCACCGGCCTGACCAGGGGTTCCGGCGGTCAGGATTAAGCAAAGGCGGAAAGTGGCCGGTCGCCGTAGCCTGGCTGTTCGCCGACGTCCGCCACCGGGGCGGACGGGCACAGCAGAGGGACTGACGACACATGGGCACGCAGCACACGTACCGGGTCATCGTGCGGGGCACCTGGGACGGGCTGACCGAGGAGAGCCGCACCCGGCTGCTCGCCGAGAAGGACGCGCACGGGCTCACCTCGATGCAGTTCTCCGCCGAGGGCTCGCTCACCTACGACGTGCCGCTGAAGCACTTCTCGATGCGGTACGTCGTGGAGTCGGACGCCGAGGACGGCCCGGAGATGGCGGGGGCGATCGCCGAGGACCGCGCCGCGTCGTATCTGAAGGCCCTGGGGCACGCCCATGCCGAACTGCGCTCGACCGTCACCGACATGGACACCATGAAGGTCAACCGGAAAGCGCGGCGGTGACGTCCAGCTCGACCAGCTGCCCGGCGAAGCCGAGCTGCGTGACGCCCAGCAGGGTGCTCGCGGTGCTGAAGGCCGGGGCCAGCGGTGAGGCGTTGAGGCGCTGCCAGACCGCGCCCAGCTTCTCGCGGTCGTCGCTGACGACGTAGATCACGGTGCGTACGACGTGTTCGGGACCGGCGTCGACGGCGGCGAGCGCGGCCAGCGCGTTGGCCACCACCTGGTCGGTCTGGGCCAGCACGTCACCGGGGCCGACCAAGTCGCCCGCCGGGTCGAGCGGGCACTGCCCGGCGAGGTGGGCCGTGCGGCCCGCCTCGACCACGGTGATGTGGTGGTAGCCGGGGGTCTGGTGCAGGGTGTCGGGGTTCAGCCGGGTGATGTGCTCACGCGTGGTCATGCGGATCATGCTGCGGGGCCGACTCCCGTGCCCGCAAAGGGTTTTGGGGGCGGTACTCGGGGGCGGTGATCGCCCACCGCTCGTGGTCGCGCCAGGCGCCGGCGATGAAGAGGAAGTCCGGCGAGTAGCCCTCGTATCGGAAGCCCGCCCGGCGCACCAGGGCGAGCGAGGCCTCGTTGCCGGGCTGGATGTTGGCCTCCAGGCGGTGCAGGCCGAGGCGTCCGAAGGCGTGCCGCATCACGAGGTCCAGGCCCTCGGCCATCAGGCCGCGCCCGGCGGCGTGGGCGAACGCGCCGTAGCCGAGGGCGCCGCACTGGAAGGCGCCCTCGACGATGTTGTTGATGTTGACGAATCCGGCGATCCTGCCGTCGTCCCGGGTGCAGACCAGGAAACCGGCCCGGTTGGGGCTCTCGATCAGGGTGGCCGCGTAGCCGCGGAACGCCTCGACGGTCTCCGGCGGGGTGCTCCACGGCCAGTGCAGTTCGCGGCTCTCGCGGACCCGCGCGGTGAACTCCTCCGCGTCGCTGCGGCGGAACGGCCGGATGCCCACGCGCGGGCCCTCGGCGAGGAGGGGTGCGAGCTTGCTGACTGGTTCGGACATCCGGCCAGGTTACGACGTGGCCGGATCAGCGCTTGGGGCACTTCTCGTCGGTCTTGACCACGCCCAGCTCCAGGGTGCCGCCGCGCAGCTTGGTGCCCGCCTTGGGCGACTGGGTGCAGACCTTCCAGTTCGGCGGCCACAGCACCTTGCGCTGCTCGCCGCTGAGATCGCGGATCTTCAGGCGGGTCTCGGCGCTGACGGTGCTGTAGACGCGGAACAGGTTCCGGCCGACGAAGTTGGGCAGCGGGTCCGGCTCGTCGGCCGCGACCGCCGCCACGGGGGCGGTCGTCACGGGAGCCGCCGTCGCGGCCCCCGTCGAGATCGTCGTCAGGGTCAGTACCGCACCGGCCGCCGCCATCGCCGCACGCTTCCGTACCACTTGTACCTCCTGCGTCACTGGGGGAAGGGGGGACTCCCGCCCCTCTCACCCCCAGCATGAGCAGATCCCGGACGCCGACGGGCAGTCCAGTCAGCCGTACGGGTGACGGGCACTGTTACGGTCCCGCCATGACCGAGACCCCGAAGCGCATCGAACGCGTCCCCTTCACCGGCGACGAGAAGTCGACCCTGCTCGCCTCCCTCGACCAGCACCGCGACATCGCCCTGTGGAAGCTGGAGGGCCTGGACGACGTGCAGTTGCGCCGCCCGCTGACTCCCTCCGGCACCAGCCTGCTGGGTCTGGTGAAGCACCTGGCGGCGATCGAGTACGGCTGGTTCTGCGAGACCTTCGGCTACGAGACCGAGAAGCTGTGGTTCGCCCCCGAGGACGACCTGACCGTCGGCCCCGACGAGACGGCCGCGCAGATCGTGGAACTGTACGGGCGGGCCCGGAAGGCCGCCGACCGGGTGATCCACGACCTGGACCTGGACCACACGGGCACCTCGTGGGACGGCACGACGGTGTCGCTGCGCTGGGTGCTGGTGCACATGCTGGAGGACACCGTCCGGCACACCGGTCACATGGACATCGTCCGCGAGCTGATCGACGGCGCGACCGGCGACTACCAGATCAACTGGGAGGACACCGACGCCTCCTGACGGTCTGTCACACCAGCGCGGGGGCGTCCAGCGTGAGCGTCCCCGCGTCGGCGTCCAGCACGGCGGGCACCCCGAACGGCACGGTGAGCGCGCTCTGCGAGTGCCCGAACCCCAGCTCTTCCACGACCGGCACTCCGAGCCCGCCCAGCCGGTCGAGCAGCACCGGACGGATCTCGCTCGCGTACGGTCCGCACTCCGCCCAGGAGCCGAGAGCGATCCCGGCGACCCCGTCCAGCCAGCCGGAGCGCAGGAGTTGGGTGAGGATGCGGTCCAGCCGGTACGCCTCCTCCGCGACGTCCTCGATCGCCAGCAGCCCCCCGCGCGCGGAGGGCCGGGCGTGCGGGGTGCCGAGGTCGGCGGCGAGCAGGGAGACGCAGCCGCCGAGGGTGATGCCGTGCGCCCGGCCCGGCACCAGGGTGCGGGCGGTGGGCAGGCCGAGGGTGCGGACGGATTCGGGCTCGAAGAGGGTGGCGCGCAGGCACTCCTGGGTGGGCGCGTCCTTGAGGAAGGTGACGGTGGCGGTCATCGGCCCGTGCAGGGTGGCCACGCCCATGCGGACGGCGAACGCCTCGTGCAGGGCGGTGATGTCGCTGTACCCGACGAAGGGTTTGGGCCGGCCGTACGCGGCGGTGGCCGCGCGCATCGCCGCCCAGTCCACGAGGTCGACCATGCGCTGGACCCCGTACCCGCCGCGTGCGCACATCACGGCGGCGATCGACGGGTCGCACCAGGCGTCGGTGAGGTCGCGGGCCCGGTCGGCGTCGTCGCCCGCGAGGTAGCCGAACTCCCCGTGCCGGTGGAGGACATGGGGCATCACGACGGGTTCGAGGTCCCACCCGCGCAGGATGTCGAGCCCCGCGTCCAGCCGTTCGGCGGGCACGGGCCCGCTCGGGGAGACGATCGCGATGCGTGCGCCGGGGCGCAGGCGGGCGGGCCGGGACAGTTCACCGAGCCCGGGGGCGGAGAGGGTCACTTCTTGAACTCCAGTCGCGGCACGTCGTCCCGATCGATCCCGAACACCTGGACGTACAGGGAGAGTTCGGCCTCCAGCACACGCCGTATCGTCTCCGCCTTCCGGAAGCCGTGCCCCTCCCCCGCGAAGGCGAGGTACGCGTGCGGAACTCCGCGTCCCGCCATCTGCCCGAGGAAGCGCTCGGCCTGCACGGGCGGGCAGACCGGGTCGTCGAGGCCCTGGAGAAGCAGGGAGGGGACGGTGATCCGGTCGGCGTGCGGGGAACGTTCCGCGTAGACCTCCTGGCAGGTGGCGAGTGGCCCGACCAGGGACTCCAGGTAGTGCGACTCCAGGTCGTGGGTCTCGTCGTCGGCCCAGGAGACCAGGTCGAGGACGGGGTACTTGATGGTGCCGCAGGCGTAGATGTCGGTGTCGGCGAGCGAGGCGGCGGTGGTGAAGCCGCCCGCGCTGCCGCCCCGGACGGCGAGCCGGTCCCGGTCGGCGGTGCCCTCGTCGGCGAGCGCGAGGGCGACGGCCGCGCAGTCCTCGACGTCGACGACGCCCCACTGGCCGCGCAGCCGGTTGCGGTACTCGCGCCCGTACCCGGTGGAGCCGCCGTAGTTGACCTCGGCCACGCCGATGCCGCGCGAGGTGAAGTAGGCGATCTCCAGGTCGAGTACGAGCGGGGCGTGGCCGGTGGGTCCGCCGTGCGCCCAGACGACGTACGGCGGCAGCTCCTCGGCGGGCGCGATGCGGCCGGGGTGGTGCGGCGGGTAGATGTGCGCGTGGATGTCGCGGCCCTCGGGGCCGGTGAAGGTGCGGATCAGGGGTTCGGGGTAGTAGGCGGGGTCGACCGGGTCGTCGTGCGGGGAGCCGATGACGCGGGCCCGGCCGGTGGCGGTGCACAGCTCGACCACCTCGTAGCCGCTGCGGGGGCTGGCGGCGACGCCGATGATCCTGTCGCCCTGGACGGCGAGGGTGGCGGCCCAGGTGGTCCAGGGTCCGGCCGCGTCGACGAGTTCGCCGGTCTCGGGGTCGAGTATGCCGAGCGCGGTGGCGCCCCGGCCGTGCACGACGGCGATCAGCCCGGTGTCCAGGGGGTGGAACCAGCGCTGCCCGACCTGCCACAGCGGCCCGCCGAACTCCTCCTCGCGGCCCAGGCAGAGCGCCCCACTGATGCGGTGCCCGTCCCGCCGCAGCCGGTACAGCTCCCACCAGCCGCCCCGGTCGGAGGAGAACAGCAGCGTCCCGTCCCGGTCCCACTCGACCTGGCAGACGGACTCCTCGGGGCCACCCGCCAGGCAGCGGGTGTCGGTGAACTCCCTTGCCCCGTACGGAATTTCCGCGACCAGCACCTCGGTTCCGTCCCACGGCATCCGGGGATGGTCCCAGCCGATGTACGCGACCTGCGTGCCGTCCGGCGAGATCCGGGGCCCGGTGACGAAGCGGTGCCGCCCGTCGCTCAGCTCCCGCACCGCCGCGCGGTCCTCGGCGGCCGATCCGTCGAGCGGCACGGCGGCGATCACCCGGCGCACGTCGGTCGGCGCCTCCCCGGTGAACTCCTCCAGCACGCACCACACCTCGCCGCCGCGCAGCACCGGGTCCGCCCAGCGCAGCCCGCCGCCGACGGACGACACGGGGGTCAGCGGGCGCGGCCGAGGGCCGCCGGGGGCGTCCGGCTCGTACGCGTAAAGCCGCTGGTCGGAGAAGTTGACGAAGACGACGAGCGGCCCGTCGGCCTCCCGCGCGGTGCCGGTCCACGGCTGGCCGCCGTACTCGACGACCCGGCTGCGCACGTTCCACGGCGCGGGCAGCACCACGTCCTCCGCGCCGTCGGGGCGCAGCCGCACCAGGGCCTGCCGGCCGCCCTCCTCGGGGCGGGGCGCGGTCCACCACACCTCGTCGCCGACCACGCCGACGAACTGCGGTGCCCCGCCGTGCGACGCCGCGACCGTGGCGTCGATCGGCGACGGCCAGCTTCCGTAAGGCCCGGTGGGCACCATGCTGCCAACTCCCCCTGCTGCGATCTGTGCTTCTGTACGGATGTGTACGGATTCGCGGCGCGCGCGGTTCACGCGTGCCGCAGGTAATGGTCCAGGACGCGCACCCCGAAGTGCAGTGCTTCGACCGGTACGCGTTCGTCGACCCCGTGGAAGAGTGCCCCGTAGTCGAAGCCCTCGGGAAGCCTCAGCGGCGAGAAGCCGTAACCGGTGATGCCGAGCCGGGAGAACTGCTTGGCGTCCGTGCCGCCGGACATGCAGAACGGCACGACCTGCCCCTCGGGGGCGAACTTCCGTACCGCAGCGCGGAGTTGACGGTACGTCGCCGAGTCGACCGGTGCCTCGATCGCGACCGAGCGGTGGTGGAACTCCCAGTCGACGTGCTCCCCGGTGAGGGCGTCCAGGGTGGTGCGGAACTCGTCCTCGCCGCCGGGCAGAAACCTTCCGTCGATGTACGCGGTGGCGCTGCCCGGAATGACGTTGACCTTGTACCCGGCGTCCAGCATGGTCGGATTCGTGCTGTTGCGCACGGTTGCTTCCGCGAGGGCTGCGGCGGGGCCCAGCTTGTTCAGGACGGCGTCCACGTCGTACGCCGGATCGTCCGGGTCGGGTACGTCCAGGTCGTGCAGGGCGGCCAGCTCGCGCAGACAGGCCCGTACGGTCGGGGTCAGCCGGACCGGCCACTCGTGCTCGCCGATCCGGGCGACGGCGGCGGCGACCCGGCTGACCGCGTTCTGCCCGTTGACCTTGGAGCCGTGGCCCGCCGTGCCGTGACCCGTCAGCTTGAGCCAGGCGGTGCCGCGCTCACCTGCGGCGATGGGGTAGATCTGCTTGCCGGGCCCGGCGTGGAAGGTGTACGCGCCGGACTCGCTGATGCCCTCGGTGCAGCCCTCGAAGAGGCCGGCGTGCTGCTCGACCAGGAAGTCCGCGCCGTCGATCGCGCTGGCCTCCTCGTCGGCGGTGTACGCGATGACGATGTCCCGGCGCGGACGCACTCCCGCGCGCGCCCAGGCCCGTACGACGGACAGCACCATCGCGTCCATGTTCTTCATGTCGACCGCGCCGCGCCCCCAGACCACCCCGTCCCGCACCTCGCCGGAGAAGGGGTGCACGGACCAGTCGGCGGGCTCGGCGGGGACGACGTCGAGGTGGCCGTGGACCAGGAGCGCGTCGGCGGACGGGTCGGTTCCGGGGATGCGGGCGACGACGTTGGTGCGGCCCTCGGTGCGCTCCAGGAGGTGCACGTCCAGGCCGGTGGCGGCGAGGCGCTCGGCGACGTACTCGGCGGCGGGGCGCTCGCGGCAGTCGCCGCTCCCCCGGTTGGTGGTGTCGATGCGGATGAGGTCGGAGGTGAAGGACACCACCTCGTCCAGCGCCACCTGATCCACGATGTCGGGGTCACCCATACTGCTCCTCCACAGCGGCCGAGACGATCGTCGTGACCGCCTTGAAGGTACGAATGCCCTCATACATCGTCGGACTGGTGTAGGCGACACGCCGTTCACCGGATCGGGCCACTCCGGGAACGACGGTCGCGGCGTCCGACAGATGGGCGGCGTCGAACTCCAGCTCCACGGTGAACGGGCCGCCCCGGGTCGGCTCATGACGTACGGCCAGCACGGCGGCCGTCTTCGCGGCGGCCCGGATGTCGGCGGCCGTGCGGGTGGGGGTGCGGCAGACGGCGGCGTACCGGGAGACGTGGTCCTTGACCGCGACCTTGTGCGCGTCCGGGGCGTACCCGTCGGCGTCCTTGCAGGTCAGGTCGTCGCCGGTGACCAGGACGACCGGGACTCCGTACTCCGCGACGACGTGCGCGTTGAGCAGCCCCTCGCTCGCGCGCTTCCCGTTGAGCCAGACGCCGGTGATGGAGTTGGCGAGGTAGGTGTGCGCGAGGACGCCGTCGGCGCCCGCGCCGGTGTGGTAGCCGACGAAGGCGATGCCGTCGACGTCGTCGTGCTGGACGCCCTCGACCATGCTGAGCGACTTGTGGCGGCCGGTCAGCATCTGGGCGCGCTCGTCGAGCCGTTCGAGCAGGAGGTTGCGCATGGTCCAGTGGGCCTCGTTGATGAGGACCTCGTCCGCGCCGCCGTCGAAGAAGCCGAGGACGGCGGCGTTCACGTCGGAGGTGAACATCGACCGGCAGCGTTCCCACTGCGGGGTGCCCGGCAGCACGTCGGCGGGCCAGGTGACGCCGGTGGCGCCCTCCATGTCGGCGCTGATGAGGATCTTCACTGCCGGTCCCACCCTTCACTTGCGTACCGCTGCCGTCACCACTGCACAGATACACCGACGACGTTAGTCAACCACTCAGCCGCGAACGAACGAGCCTGGCGGCTTGTTCCGATGCGGCTGTTGTTTATGCTCCCGACTGCCCCCCTACGACAGGGCGGTCACGGGGCACATCTACCCGCCCCGGCTAGGCCGGGGCGGGACCGGGCATGCTGACGAAGGCCCACGCCGAGCGGGCGCGGTTGCGCACGTTGACCCCGGCGACGTGATCGGAGGACCCAGCGAGGCCACACCGACGACAGTGAAAGTGGTCCCGAGTTTGCCGGTTGGCACGCTCGGTGTGCCCGCAGCGCGGGCAGCGCTGCGAGGTGTAGGCCGGGTCCACCTCGACGAACGGCACCCCGTTGCGCCGGCACTTGTAGGCGATAAACGCCCCGAGCTGGTGGAAGGGCCAGGAGGACAGCCGTGCGCGCTGGTCGCGGGGAACCGTAACCCGATGGCGGATACCCCGGAGTTCCTCCAGGGCAACACCGCGTCTGGTGCGTTGGGCGACCGCAACGACTGTCTTGCTGATCTTGTGATTGAGGTGAGTGGCGTGGCGGGCTTCCTTCTTCGCCCGCTTCTTCAGCCGCTGCTTCGCGGACCGGGTGCGCTTGGCCTGGAGCTCGGCCCGCTTACGGGCCTGCCAACGCCGGTAACGGCCCACCCGACGACCCTGGTAGTTGGTGCCGTCCGAGGTAGTGACCAGGTTCACGATCCCCCGGTCCACCCCGACCCAGTCCACCGGCTCAAAGTCCTCCCGGTCAGGCAGGTCGATCGTGGCGTACAGGAACCACTTCCCGTCCCGGAACACCAGATCTGACTCTCCGCGCCGGTACGCGACAAGCTGCTTGAGCGCATCCGGCGAACAGGCGAACCGCACGTTGCGGACCCGGCCGTCCAGTGTCCAAATGCTCACCGTCTGTGCGTCGTAGTTCCACGACAGACACCGGTCGTCGAAGGTGTGCGCGGAGTGACGACGAAAGACGACAGGCTTGGACTCCGCCTTTCTGCGGGACTTTGAAGTGACTGGTCCGAGGTTCCCGGCCTGGATGTTCGCCCGCAGGGTGGTGTAGGCGTCGGCCACACGCTTGATGAGGTGCTGGGCGGCTTGCGCCCCCAGCCCTCGCTCGCGCAGCGAGCCATAACACTGCTTGCGTAACTCCCGCACCCCGCCCCTCAGGGCGAAGGCTTCGAACGAGACGGCGGACACCCAATTGGCGGCCTCATTGAGGGATGGCAGGGTGCGTTCGAACGCCGACGCCTGTACGGCATCCGGCATCAGCTTGACCTGCACCACGAGCTTCACGGAAACCGAACGTAGCCAGCCGCGCCCTCGCCCGCAGCCGTCTCGGGCCAGGTCACCCGTTCGAGTTCATGCCTGGTAGATACAGGTACAGCACGACTTTCCAACAGCGCGGCCCCGGCCCTCAGCCCGCCCGCCCCACCACGAGCCACTGCGAGGGCAGTTCGATGCGGGTGCCGTCGGGGCGGTACTCGGTGGTCGTCAGCGGGAGTTCGCCGCTCGCCAGTACGTCCAGCCCGGCCGCCCGGAAGAGTTCGGGCACCTGCCCGTCCGGCATCGCGCCCGGGGCGATGCCGTGCGCGAAGACGGGACGGAGCTTGGGCGGCGGGCCGTCGGGGCTCTGGGCCAGTTGGCGCAGGATGCGGCCCGCGCTCTCGTCGGGTTCGACGACGAAGGCCCGGCCGCGCGCGCCGAGCAGGACGGCGACCGCTTCGGCGAGCGGCGCCCGGTCGAGGGGTTCGGCCTGGTGCAGGACGCTGCGCAGGTACACCTGGGAGTCGCCGAGTTCGCCGTGCAGGCGGTGCACGGCCTGGGGCTCGGTGGCGTCGGCGACGGTGAACGCCACCTGGCCCTCGGGGTCGCCGCGCCGGGCGCGGGCGATGGCGGCGCGGGCCAGGTCCACTCCGGCGACGTGCGCGAAGCGGTCGGCGAGGAAGAGGGTCTGGGTGCCGTTGCCGCAGCCGAGGTCGACGACGGGGAGGGCGGGGTCGGTCATGTGCGGTTCGAAGAGGGCGAGGTGGATGCCGGCGGTGAGGGCGGGCTCGGCGTCCCACAGGACGGCTCCGGCCCGGTCCGGGACGTCCTGCCAGAATCCTTCCCAGGCGTCCTTGTACCGGCTCGTCACGCTCATGATCAGCTCCCGGGGGTGCGGTGGCCAACTGTGAAGATCGCTTCCACCGTCCCCCTCCCCGAGGCGCACGACAAGGTGTCGACATACACCTTTGTCGGCCGTTCGAGCTGCGACGACGGCCGTGCACGCCGCGCATGCGCCGTGCACGCTGGGGTTGACAAAACGGAAGCGGACGGTCCCCAAAGGGTCCGTCCGCTTGGTCGCAGCAGGTGTACGTGTCGTCGGCTCAGTCCTCGTGGCCGAGCTGGAGGTCGCGCTCGGTGCGGCCGCCGCCCGCGACCTGGAGGACGGTCGCCACCGGCGGGTAGCCCGCCGCGATCACCGTGTACTCGCCGGACGACAGGTCCACGAAGCGGAACGTGCCGTCGGAGCCGGTGGTGAGGGTGTCCACCACGTTGCCCGCCGCGTCCAGCAGCGTGACCCGGGCGTCCTCCACCGGCCGGCCGCCGTTGGCCCGCACGGTGCCGCGCAGCACCGCGCCCCCGGCCAGCTCGATGTCCTGCCGGGTCTCGCGGGAGGCCTGCACGCTCACCGGCAGTGCGGCGGGCCGGTAGGCGGGGGCGCTGGCCGCGAGGGTGTACTCGCCGGCCACCAATTCCGAGATGACGTAGGCCCCTTCACGCCCGCTGCGGGTGGAGGCGACGACCTCGCCCCGTACGTCGGTGAGCGTCACGGCCGCGTCCCGCACCGGGTTGCCGTCGGCGGTGAGCACCGATCCGGCGAGGCGGCCCGCGCCGCCGAGGACGACGTCCAGCTCGACCGGCCGCTCCCCCACGGTGACCGTCACGGCCTGCGGCTGGTGGCCCCCGGCCGCGGCGATGAGGACGTACGATCCGGGACCGCGCACGCTCAGCGCGTACCGCCCGTCGCTGCCGCTGGCGCCCCGCCCGACCTGCCGGCCGCCGACGTCGATGAGGGTGAGCGCGGCGCGCGGCACGGTGGAGCCGTCGTGGTGCTGGACGGTGCCGCAGACGGGGACGCCGCCGGAGTGCGACTGCTGCGCGGGGACGGGGAGTTGGGGTGCGGGGAGCGGTTGGGCCACGAAGGATTCGGGGGCTTCGGCGGGGGCGTTGTGCGCGGACACCAGTGGTTTCTCCTTGAGGAAGCAGGCGATGAGCAGGCCGAGCACGAGCACCGGCACGAGGTAGAGGAAGATGCGCGGCATCGCCACGGCGTACGCCTGGATGTAGGCGTCGCGCAGCAACGGCGGCATGGAGTGCACCAGTTGCGGGGTGATGGACGACGGGTCGGGCAGGTCGACGCCGGACGGCAGGGAGTCGGCGAGCGCGTCGACGAGGCGTCCGGCGAAGAGCGTGCCGAAGATGGCGGCGCCGATGCTGCCGCCCATCTGCCGGAAGTAGTTGTTGGCGCTGGTGGCGGTGCCGAGGTCGGCGGGCCGCACGGAGTTCTGCACGGCCAGCACGAGGACCGGCATGATCAGCCCGATGCCGATGCCGAGGACGGCCATCCACAGGCTGTACTCCAGCTGCGAGGTGTCGACCTCCAGTCGGGACAGCAGCCACATGCCGAGCGCGGACAGGGCGCTGCCGACGATCGGGTAGATCCGGTAGTGCCCGGTCTTGCTGATCAGCTGCCCGGAGACGATGGACGCGACGACGACGCCGCCCATCATCGGCAGCATCAGGAGCCCGGACTCGGTGGCGGTGGCCCCGTCGACCATCTGGAGGAAGGTCGGCAGGTAGCTGGCCGCACCGAAGAGCGCGATGCCGACGACGGCGCCGACGAGCCCGGTGATGTTGAAGATCGAGTCGCGGAACAGCCGCAGCGGGATGATCGGTTCGGCCGCGTAGTGCTCGACGACGAGGAACAGCAGGGACGTTCCGGCGGCACCGGCGGCGAGCCCGAGGATCACCCGCGAGTCCCACGCGTACTCGGTGCCGCCCCAGCTCGTGATCAGTACGAGGCAGGTGGAGGCGGCGGCGAGCAGGATCGCGCCCATGATGTCGAGCCGGGGCCGGATGGTCGGCTTGGGCAACTTCAGCACCACGGCGACGACGGCGAGGGTGACCAGGCCGAACGGCACGTTGATGTAGAAGCACCAGCGCCAGGAGGCGTGGTCGGTGAAGAACCCGCCGAGCAGCGGTCCCGCGACGGAGGCGAGCCCGAAGGCGGCGCCGATGAGGCCCATGAACCGGCCGCGCCTGCGCGGCGGCACGATGTCCGCGATGATCGCCTGCACGCCGATCATGAGCCCGCCCGCGCCCGCGCCCTGGATGGCGCGGAAGGCGATCAGCTCGTCCATCGTGCGCGACCAGCCGGCCAGCCCCGAGCCGACGATGAAGACGACGATGGCGAAGAGGAAGACGCCCTTGCGGCCGAAGAGGTCGCCGAGCTTTCCGTAGATCGGCAGGCCGATGGTGGAGGTCAGGAGGTAGGCGGTGATCGCCCAGGACATCCGGTCCAGGCCCTGGAGATCGCCGACGATCTTCGGCAGGGCGGTGGCGACGATCATCTGCTCCAGCGCGGCGAGCAGCAGCGCGAGCATCAGCCCGAAGAAGACGAGCCGGATCCGGCGGGGGCTGAACTCCCCTGCGGGGGCGGTTTGTTCGGGCCCCGGTGGACTTCCGGCGGCGGACCTGTCGAGCCGTTCGACCTGCTCGATGTCGAACACGTCCTGGCCGGTGGGGACTTGCGTGGGACCCCGTACGTCCCGCTCGTCCTCCACCGGAGTACCCACCGGAGTGCCCACCAGAGTGATGCCGCCCACGTCACTGCTCCCCTCGTCGCGCCTCTCGTCACGCCTGCGCCGCCCATTTGTCGCATCGGGCGACAAGGCGGAGCAAGCGCGACGATTGACGCGCAGGGGGCGTGCGGGTTGAATTCGGGCCGGTGGGAGCCCCTACGGCGTACAACGGACCGGCACGGAAGACCACTCGAACCGGTGAGTCCGGAATCTGCCCGTAACGGCCTTCCCCGTACGGGGAGTTACTTCCCGGAGCTACTTCTTCTCGACCTCTGCGGCCAGGTTGGCGAGCACCGCGTCGTAGATGCGGGCGAGTCCCTTGGGCGCGAAGGTGCGCTCGAAGAAGCCGCCGATGCCGGTCGCACCGTTCCACACGGTGGTGACGACGGCCTTGGACGAGCCCTCACCGGCGGGGGTGACGGTCCAGGTGGTCACCATGGTCGAGTTGCGGTCCTTCTCCACGAGCTGACCGTCGGTCGGCTCGCTGACCTCAAGGAGGCAGTCGCGGACGCGCTTGCTGGTGGCCTGGAGCTTCCAGTGCACCAGCGTGCCCTCGCCGTCGCCGCCCTCGCGCACCTCGTACTCGCTGAAGTGCTCGGGGAGGAGCTTGCCGCGCGTGCCGCTGTAGTCGGCCAGCGTGTCGAACACCGTCTCCGCATCCGCCGCGATGATCCGCTCCGTCGTGGCCTCTACCTGCGCCATGCCTCTTCCTCCAGCACTTGATTCTTCGGGGGGTCACCGCCGGGAACAGCGGGCCCCTCTCCGTGGGTGCGCTCACCCAACCACCTCGGGGGCGGCGGCCAAAATCGGGACGACGCCATGTCGATACGGGGATTAGCGTTCCGCCATGAACACTTCACCGACGAGCACTCCGCCGAACACCCCGGCCCAGGTGCGCCCCATGACCCTCGACGACGTGCCCGCCGTCGCCGCCTGCCGTGTATTCGGCTGGCGGCGCGCCTACGCCGGGATCGTGCCGCAGTCGTATCTCGACCGCATGGACCTCGCCGAGGAGGCCGAGCTGCGCCGCACCCACTTCACCAAGGCGGGCCCGCGCACGGTGAACCTGGTCGCCGAGCGCGACGGACTGGTCGTCGCCTGGGCCTGCTTCGGGCCGTACCGGGAGACGGAAGGGGTGCCTCTGTACAGCACCCCCGAACGCCCGGTCGCCGAGCTGTACACCCTCTACGCGCTCCCCGAGCACCACTCGACGGGTGCGGGCCGCGCCCTGATGACCGCGAGCCTGGAGCGGGCGCACGCCGCCGGGTTCGCCGCGCTGAGCCTGTGGGTGCTCAAGGAGAACGCCGTCGCCCGCCGCTTCTACGAGAAGGCCGGATGCACCTGGGACGGCGCCGAGGAGTCCTTCGAGATCGGCGGTGCGACCGTCGACGAGGTGCGTTACGTCAGTCTGCTGAGCGCCGCCGCTGCCGCCGCCCCGAGCCGGGGGTGATCCAGCGCCGCGTCCAGCACCTGCGTCGCCCTTACGTCGCGGAGCTGCCCGAGCCCCTCCACGCAGGCCAGTGCCACCCGCCAGTGCGGGTCGTTCGGGGCGAGCAGGCCGCGCAGGGTGGTGATGAGCGCGGGGACGGACTCGGGGGCGCGGAGTTCGGTCAGGAGGCGTACGGGCTGCATGGCGTAGGCGGTGCGCATGGTGTTGGTGGCGAGGGCGGCGGCGGCCTTCGCCGTGCGCGGGTCGCCGAGTTTGGCCAGTGCGTGTGCGGCGGAGACGCAGCGTTCGGGGTCGCGGTGGTTGAGGAACAGCACCAGGGACTCGAAGGCCCGCCGGTCACCGGCGCAGCCGAGCCGGAAGGCCGCCAACTCCCTTGCCCAGAGCGGCTGCTCGGGTTCGGTCAGGACGCGGGCGAGTATTTCGTGGTCGTCGGTGGCGATCAGCTCCTCGTACAAGTCCTCGTACGAGTCCTCGCGCGACTCCTCGTGCGAGGCGGACTCCCCGGCCTCTTCGCCCAGCCGGTCGATCAGGGACCGCAGTTCCTCGTCCATGCGGTCAGCGTAGCCAGCACGAGGGGAGCGCGGGCGGCGTAGATCACATCCGGCCACCGGCTCCAGGGGCTGGCGCGCTCGTTACCGGCCGGTTAGTCTCATGTGAGCGGGCTGCCCCCACCACAGGGCTCAACACCCGCTGAAAGATCAGCTCTTGGCGGCCTGGTGACGCAGCCGCCACGGAGTGCCAGTCGGTTCGGCGTTCTTTCTCCACGCGTACGGCACCGGCCCCGGGACAGGGCCCGCCGCTCAGCACCACCCTCACGACGCTTGCCGTCCTGCGCGTGCTCTTCGTTTCCACGCGCCGACGGTCCGTCTCCTCTCGCGCAGACGCCCCTCGTCTCAGTCGTCACTCATCCCTGGAGTCCCGTGATGGACACCCCTGTCTCCACCACCCCTCTCTCCTCTCTCGCCACCGTCGCCGTCGTCGGCCTCGGCACCATGGGCACCGGCATCGCCGAGGTCCTGCTGCGGGCGGGCCGCACCGTGATCGGCATCGACACCGACGCCGACGCCCTCCACCACGCCGTCGCCGCCGTCGAGGCGTCCACCGCCCGCGCCGTCCGCAAGGAGCGGCTGTCGGAGATCGGCCGGGCGGAGGCGCTGGCCCGGTTCCGTACCGATGTGGACCTCTCCGCCGCCGCCGAGGCGGACCTCGTGATCGAGGTCGTGCCCGAGTCGTACGAGATCAAGCACCAGGTCTTCCGGGCGCTCGACGCGATCGTCCGCCCGGACACCATCCTCGCCACCGGCACCAACGCGCTGTCCGTGACCCGGCTGGCCGCCGACTCGGCGCGCCCAGAGCGCGTGCTGGGCCTGCACTTCTTCAACCCGGCCCCGGCGATGAAGCTGGTCGAGATCGTCTCCTCGGTGCTGACCGCGCCGACCGCCGTCGCCGCCGTCACCGACCTCGCGCACGACCTCGGCAAGGAGCCCGTCGCGGTCGGCGACCGGCCTGGTTTCGTCGCGGACGGGCTGCTCTTCGGGTACCTCAACCAGGCCGCCGCGATGTACGAGGCCAAGTACGCCTCCCGTGAGGACATCGACGCGGCGATGAAGCTGGGCTGCGGGCTGCCGATGGGCCCCCTCGCCCTGCTCGACCTGATCGGCATCGACACCGCGCGCACCGTCCTGGACGCCATGTACGCGGAGTCGCACGACCGGCTGCACGCCCCGGCCCCCGTCCTCAAGCAGCTGAGCGCGGCCGGGCTGACCGGCCGGAAGTCGGGGCGCGGGTTCTACACGTACGACGCCCCGGACAGCGCCACCGTCGTCCGCGACGCGCTGACCCCGCTGGAGGCGGCCCCGCTCACGGGCGGCCGGGAGATCCGCTCGGTCGGCGTGGCCGGTTCCGGGACGATGGCATCGGGCATCGCGGAGGTCTTCGCGAAGGCCGGGTACGCGGTGGTCCTGGCGGCCCGCAGTTTCGAGAAGGCGGAGGCCGCCAAGGCCCGTATCGACAAGTCTCTTTCGCGGTCGGTCACCAAGGGCCGGATGACGGCGGAGGCCAAGGACGAGACCCTCGCCCGGATCACCCCGGCGGGCTCCCTCGACGCCTTCGCGGACGTGGACCTCGCCCTGGAGGCGGTCGCGGAGGACCTGGAGGTCAAGCAGCAGCTCTTCGCGACCTTCGACAAGGTCTGCAAGCAGGGCGCCATCCTCGCCACCACCACCTCCTCGCTGCCCGTCGTCGCCTGCGCCCGCGCCACCTCGCGCCCGCAGGACGTCATCGGGATGCACTTCTTCAACCCGGCCCCGGCGATGAAGCTGGTCGAGATCGTCCGTACGGTCCTGACCGCCGACGACGTCCACGCCACCGTCCGCGACCTCACCGTGAAGATCCGCAAGCACCCGGTGGACTGCGGCGACCGGGCGGGCTTCATCGTGAACGCCCTGCTGTTCCCGTACCTCAACAACGCGATCAAGATGGTCCAGGAGCACTACGCCTCGCTGGACGACATCGACGCCGCGATGAAGCTGGGCGGCGGCTACCCGATGGGGCCCTTCGAGCTGCTCGACGTGGTCGGCCTCGACGTCTCCCTCGCCATCGAGCAGGTCCTGCACCGCGAGTTCCGCGACCCGGGCCTGGCCCCGGCGCCGCTGCTTGAGCACCTGGTGGCGGCGGGCTGCCTGGGCCGCAAGACCGGCCGGGGCTTCAGGGAGTATGCGCGCCGGTGAGGGGCGCCGGGGCGGGCCCGGCAGTCCGGTGACCGGTCCGTCGGGGCCGGCGGGCGGGGCGTCCGGGGCGGTGGCCGGGGCCTCCGGCACCGTGGAGGGAGTGTCCGGGGCGGTGGGCGGAGCGTCCGACGCCGCCCGGGTGCCGGTTGCGGCACCCGCGCAGGACGGTGCGGCGAGTCGTGACGGCCCGGCGCGGTCCCCGGCCCGCGCACCGCAGGCGGACGGCCGGACGGACCGCACCGGAAGCACTGCTTCCGCACCGGCCCCCTCCCGACCGGCCGCACCGGCGGCCGCCGGGACCGGCTGGGGCGGGCTGCTGCAGCCGTCGGGGCTCCCCGCCCCGGCGGCGCGGCACCCTGCGCCGATGGGTTACTTTCAGGGCATGCCCCAGGCCCCCAGGACTCCCCGTACGAACTCCACGACCGACCCCACGGAGAGCGCCGCGGGCACCCGCGCGGCCGCGCAGCGCCTCAAGATGCGCCGCGAGCTCTCCGCCGCCGCCATGGAGCTCTTCGCGACGAAGGGGTACGAGGCGACCACCGTCGACGAGATCGCGGCGGCGGGCGGCGTCGCCCGGCGCACCTTCTTCCGCCACTTCCGCTCCAAGGAAGAGGCGATCTTCCCCGACCACGACGACACGCTCGTACGGGCCGAGGCGGTGCTGAACGCGGCCCCGCCGCACGAGCACCCGCTCGACACGGTCTGCCGGGGCATCAAGGAAGTCATGCGGATGTACGCGGCGGCCCCCGCCGTGTCCGTCGCCCGCTACAAGCTGACCCGCGAGGTCCCGACCCTGCGGGAGGCGGAGATCGCCTCGGTGGCCCGCTACGAGCGCCTCTTCACGCGCTACCTCCTGGGCCACTTCGACGAGCACGACCACCAGCCCGGCAACGACGACCCGCTGCTCGCCGAGGTCGCGGCCTCCGCGGTCGTCACCGCCCACAACCACGTCCTGCGCCGCTGGCTGCGGGCGGGCGGCCAGGGCGACGTGGAGACCCAGCTCGACCACGCCTTCGCGATCGTCCGCGAGACCTTCGGCACGGGCATCGGCGCGGGCCGCACGTCCCGCTCCGAGGCGGTCCCGGCCGAGCCCGCGCCGGCGGCCGTGCGCCGGGACGGCGAGGTGCTGGTCGCGGTGGCCCGCACGGACGCGCCGCTGGACGAGGTCATGCGGACCATCGAAGAGGCACTGAAGCAGCGTTGAAGCAGCGCTGAGGATCCGCGTCCGGGCCTCGGCAGGGCCTCGGCGGGGCCGTTGAGACGCACACCACGAAAGAAGCCGTTCCCCCTGGTGGGAGCGGCTTTTTTCACGCCTCAACGCGGCCGAATCGGACATCCGGCTGCCCGCCCTCGATCGATCATCGCGCATATGCGCAGCCCATTCGCCAACTGAGCGAATTTGTTGGCACTCAGTGCCTTGCCGACTGTCACGGGGTGCCATACGTTGATGTTGTCCGAGCGGCCGGGACGCGGAAAACGCGCACCCCGGCTGTCCCCGCCCACCCCTGGTGGGCGCGCCCGGACGCCTGCGTCACAGGCACCTCCCGCGCACACCCTCGCGCTGCCGGAAAACATCTGAACCGCCTCGCCGAACCGACGGCACACCTCCACCCTCACTCCACCCTCAGCACCCCGACGACCCCTCGGAGCGCTTCCCTCAGCGCTCCCGCCGGAGGCACACCGTGAAGGAAATCCTGGACGCGATCCAGTCGCAGGAAGCGACTGCCGCGGACTACGCCGCTCTCTCGCTCCCCGAGTCGTACCGCGCGATCACCGTGCACAAGGACGAGGCCGAGATGTTCTCCGGCCTCACCACCCGCGAGAAGGACCCCCGCAAGTCGATCCACCTGGACGACGTGCCGATTCCGGAACTCGGCCCGGGCGAGGCGCTGGTGGCGGTGATGGCCAGCTCGGTGAACTACAACTCCGTCTGGACCTCGATCTTCGAGCCCGTCTCGACCTTCAGTTTCCTCGAACGGTACGGCCGCCTCAGTGAGTTGACGAAGCGTCACGACCTGCCGTACCACATCATCGGCTCCGACCTGGCGGGCGTCGTCCTGCGCACCGGCCCCGGCGTGAACGCCTGGAACCCGGGCGACGAGGTCGTCGCGCACTGCCTGTCCGTCGAGCTGGAGTCGAGCGACGGCCACAACGACACGATGCTCGACCCCGAGCAGCGCATCTGGGGCTTCGAGACGAACTTCGGCGGCCTCGCCGAGATCGCCCTCGTCAAGTCCAACCAGCTGATGCCCAAGCCCGGCCACCTCAGCTGGGAGGAGGCCGCGGCCCCGGGTCTCGTCAACTCGACGGCGTACCGCCAGCTCGTCTCGCGCAACGGCGCCGGCATGAAGCAGGGCGACAACGTCCTGATCTGGGGCGCGAGCGGCGGACTCGGCTCGTACGCGACCCAGTTCGCCCTCGCGGGCGGCGCCAACCCGATCTGCGTCGTGAGCAGCGAGCAGAAGGCGGAGATCTGCCGGTCCATGGGCGCGGAGGCGATCATCGACCGCAGCGCCGAGGGCTACAAGTTCTGGAAGGACGAGCGCACCCAGGACCCGAAGGAGTGGAAGCGCTTCGGCAAGCGCATCCGCGAGTTCACCGGCGGCGAGGACATCGACATCGTCTTCGAGCACCCGGGCCGCGAGACCTTCGGCGCCAGCGTGTACGTGACCCGCAAGGGCGGCACGATCACCACCTGCGCCTCCACCTCCGGGTACATGCACGAGTACGACAACCGCTACCTGTGGATGTCGCTGAAGCGCATCATCGGCTCGCACTTCGCCAACTACCGCGAGGCGTGGGAGGCCAACCGCCTGATCGCCAAGGGCAAGATCCACCCGACGCTCTCCAAGGTGTACTCCCTCGAAGACACCGGCCAGGCCGCCTACGACGTCCACCGCAACCTGCACCAGGGCAAGGTCGGCGTCCTCGCGCTGGCCCCGCGCGAGGGACTGGGCGTCCGCGACCACGAGAAGCGCGCGCAGCACATCGACGCCATCAACCGCTTCCGGAACGTCTGATGAGCGGCCGTCAGCCCGGTAACGAGCGCCAGAAGGACCGGCCCTGGCTCATGCGGACGTACGCCGGTCACTCGACCGCCGAGGCGTCCAACGCGCTCTACCGCAACAACCTCTCCAAGGGCCAGACCGGGCTGTCGGTCGCGTTCGACCTGCCGACCCAGACCGGTTACGACCCCGACCACATCCTCGCCCGCGGCGAGGTCGGCCGGGTCGGGGTCCCCGTCTCCCACCTCGGCGACATGCGCCGGCTGTTCCAGGACATCCCGCTGGAGCAGATGAACACCTCGATGACCATCAACGCCACCGCCATGTGGCTGCTGGCCCTCTACCAGGTGGTCGCCGAGGAGCAGGGCGCGGACATCACCAAGCTCCAGGGCACCACCCAGAACGACATCGTCAAGGAGTACCTGTCGCGCGGGACGCACGTCTTCCCGCCCGGCCCATCGCTGCGGCTGACCACCGACATGATCTGCTACACGGTCAACAACATCCCCAAGTGGAATCCCATCAACATCTGCTCGTACCACCTCCAGGAGGCGGGGGCGACCCCCGTCCAGGAGATCGCGTACGCGATGTCCACGGCCATCGCGGTGCTGGACTCGGTGTTCGCGTCCGGGCAGATCCCCGACGACCGGCGCGGCGATGTCGTGGCCCGCATCTCGTTCTTCGTGAACGCGGGCGTCCGGTTCATCGAGGAGATGTGCAAGATGCGCGCCTTCGGCCGCATCTGGGACAAGATCACGCGGGAGCGGTACGGGATCGAGGACCCCAAGCAGCGCCGCTTCCGGTACGGGGTCCAGGTCAACTCCCTCGGTCTGACCGAGGCCCAGCCGGAGAACAACGTCCAGCGCATCGTCCTGGAGATGCTCGGCGTGACGCTCTCCAAGGACGCGCGCGCCCGCGCCGTCCAGCTCCCGGCCTGGAACGAGGCGTTGGGGCTCCCCCGCCCCTGGGACCAGCAGTGGTCCCTGCGCATCCAGCAGGTCCTGGCGCACGAGTCCGACCTCCTCGAATACGACGACATCTTCGAGGGCTCGCACGTCATCGAGGCCAAGGTGTCCTCGCTCGTCGACGAGTGCCTGGCCGAGATCGACCGCATCCAGGACATGGGCGGCGCGCTGGCGGCCGTCGAGTCCGGCTACCTCAAGTCCGAGCTGGTCGCCTCGCACGCGCTGCGCCGGGGCCGCATCGAGTCCGGCGAGGAGAAGATCGTCGGCGTCAATTCGTACGAGTCGACCGAGCCGAGCCCCCTCACCTCGGACCTCGACACGGCGATCATGACCGTCGACCCGGCCGTCGAGGCGCGGGTGGTGGCCGCTCTCGGGGAGTGGCGCACCACCCGTGACGAGGCCAACGAGCGCCAGGGTCTCGCCGATCCGCTGGTCTTCCCGTCCACCGCGCAGGCCATCGAGACGCTCAAGGAGGCCGCCGCCTCCGACGAGAACCTGATGGAGGCGACCCTGGAGTGCGTGCGCGCCGGTGTCACCACCGGCGAGTGGGCGTGGGCGCTGCGCGAGGTGTTCGGCGAGTTCCGCGCCCCGACCGGCGTGTCCTCCGCCCCGGTGGCGGTCACCGCGGAGCCCGGGACGCCGTTGGCCCTCGTACGCGAAAAGGTGAAGCGCACGGCCGACGAGCTGGGCTCCGGACGACTGCGGCTGCTGGTCGGCAAGCCCGGTCTGGACGGGCACTCCAACGGGGCCGAGCAGATCGCCGTACGGGCCCGCGACGCCGGGTTCGAGGTGGTCTACCAGGGCATCCGGCTCACGCCCGAGCAGATCGTCGGCGCGGCCCTCGCGGAGGACGTGCACTGCGTGGGCCTGTCCATCCTGTCCGGCTCGCACGCGGAGCTGGTCCCGGACGTTCTCGTACGACTGCGAGAAGGGGGAGCCCCCGAGCTCCCGGTGATCGTCGGCGGGATCATCCCGAACGCCGACGGCGAAGCACTGAAGAGGGCGGGAGTCGCCGCCGTCTTCACCCCGAAGGACTTCGGCATCACGGAGATCATCGGCCGTATCGTCGACGAGATCCGGAAAGCGAACAAGCTCGACCCTCTGGAGGTCCCCGCATGACTGTCAACCGTCTCCGTCCCCGCCGCTCGTGTCTCGCGGTCCCCGGGTCGAACCCCCGCTTCCTGGAGAAGGCCCAGGGGCTGCCCGCCGACCAGGTCTTCCTGGACCTGGAGGACGCCTGCGCGCCGCTCGCCAAGCCCGAGGCGCGGCACACCATCGTGAAGTTCCTCAACGAGGGCGACTGGACCGGCAAGACGCGTGTGGTGCGCGTCAACGACTGGACGACCGAGTGGACGTACCGCGACGTCGTGACCGTCGTCGAGGGCGCCGGCCAGAACCTCGACTGCATCATGCTGCCGAAGGTCCAGGACGCCCAGCAGATCGTCGCGCTCGACCTGCTCCTGACCCAGATCGAGAAGACGATGGGCTTCGAGGTCGGCAAGATCGGCATCGAGGCGCAGATCGAGAACGCGCGCGGCCTCAACAACGTCAACGCCATCGCCGAGGCCTCCCCCCGCACCGAGACGATCATCTTCGGCCCGGCCGACTTCATGGCGTCGATCAACATGAAGACGCTGGTCGTGGGCGAGCAGCCGCCGGGCTACGGCGCCGACGCGTACCACTACATCCTGATGAAGATCCTGATGGCGGCCCGCGCCAACGACCTCCAGGCGATCGACGGCCCCTACCTCCAGATCCGCAACGTCGACGGCTACCGCGAGGTCGCCCGGCGCGCCGCGGCGCTCGGCTTCGACGGCAAGTGGGTGCTGCACCCGGGCCAGGTCGAGGCGTCGAACGAGATCTTCTCGCCCTCGCAGGAGGACTTCGACCACGCCGAGCTGATCCTCGACGCGTACGAGTTCTACACGTCGGAGGCGGGCGGCAAGAAGGGCTCCGCGATGCTCGGCGACGAGATGATCGACGAGGCCAGCCGCAAGATGGCGCTCGTGATCTCGGGCAAGGGCCGGGCCGCCGGCATGCAGCGCACCTCGAAGTTCGAAGCCCCGGAGGCCTGAAAACCATGCAATTCGGACGCACCTTTGAGGAGTTCGAGGTCGGCGCGGTGTACAAGCACTGGCCCGGCAAGACGGTCACCGAGTACGACGACCACCTCTTCTGCCTGCTGACCATGAACCACCACCCGCTGCACATGGACACCAACTACGCGGAGAAGACGACCGACTTCGGCAAGAACGTCGTCGTCGGCAACTACATCTACTCCCTCCTGCTGGGCATGTCGGTGCCGGACGTCTCGGGCAAGGCGATAGCCAACCTGGAGGTCGAGTCGCTCAAGCACATCGCGCCGACCTTCCACGGCGACACGATCTACGGCGAGACCGTCGTCCTCGACAAGACCCCCTCCAAGTCGAAGAACGACCGCGGAATCGTCTACGTCGAGACCAAGGGCTACAAGCAGGACGGCACGGTCGTCTGCGTGTTCCGCCGCAAGGTGATGGTCCCGACCGAGACGTACATCAAGGAGCGCGGCGGCGAGCAGCCCGGCCGCCCGGAACCGAAGGTGCAGGGGAAGTAGTCATGGCCCGTCTTGCCCAGACCGCCGGTCTGACCGACATCCAGCAGGAGATCCTCTCCACCGTCCGCAGCTTCGTCGACAAGGAGATCATCCCGGTCGCGACGCAGCTGGAGCACCGCGACGAGTACCCGACGGAGATCGTCGAGGGCCTCAAGGAACTGGGCCTCTTCGGCCTGATGATTCCCGAGGAGTACGGCGGCCTGGGCGAGTCCCTTCTCACATATGCGCTCTGTGTGGAAGAGATAGCCCGCGGCTGGATGAGTGTGTCCGGAATCATCAACACGCACTTCATCGTCGCGTACATGCTCAAGCAGCACGGGACGCAGGAGCAGAAGGACACCTTCCTGCCGCGGATGGCGCTCGGCGAGGTGCGCGGGGCCTTCTCGATGTCGGAGCCGGCGCTCGGCTCGGACGTGTCGGCGATCACGTCCAAGGGCGTGCGCGACGGCGAGGAGTACGTGCTCAACGGCCAGAAGATGTGGCTGACGAACGGCGGCACCTCCTCACTCGTGGCGGTCCTGTGTCGCAGTGACGAGGGTCACCCCGAGGGCACGGCCCCGCACAAGTCGATGACGACGTTCCTGGTCGAGAAGGAGCCCGGATTCGGAGAGGTCCGCCCGGGCCTCACCATTCCCGGCAAGATCGACAAAATGGGATACAAGGGTGTCGACACCACCGAGTTGATCATGGACGGACTGCGCATTCCGGCCAATCGCGTACTCGGCGGGACCACCGGCCGAGGGTTTTACCAAATGATGGACGGCGTCGAGGTCGGCCGGGTCAATGTGGCGGCCCGTGGTTGCGGCGTCGCTCAGCGTGCCTTCGAGTTGGGCGTTTCCTACGCCCAGCAGCGCCAGACCTTCGGCAAGCCGATCGCCCAGCACCAGGCGATCCAGTTCAAGCTGGCCGAGATGGCCACCAAGGTCGAAGCCGCCCATGCGATGATGGTCAATGCAGCACGCAAAAAGGACAGCGGGGAACGAAACGACCTCGAAGCAGGGATGGCGAAGTACCTGGCCTCCGAATACTGCAAGGAAGTCGTCGAGGACGCCTTCCGCATTCACGGCGGATACGGGTTCTCGAAGGAGTACGAAATCGAGCGCCTCTACCGCGAGGCACCCATGCTGCTGATCGGTGAAGGTACCGCCGAGATCCAGAAAATGATCATTGGGCGGCGACTGCTGGAGGAATACCGGTTCCAGGGCTGATTGTTCTCTTTGCGTAGATTTCAACGCGAAGAAGATCACACCCTGTTACCTCTTCCAGGCGGCTTTCCGGCCGCAGAGTCGCTTTCCGGCTTGCCCAGTTGCGCCTCGCAACCGATAGCATCGCCGGAAAGCCGCCGTCCCCCGTCTCCGCGCGGCATCATCCGCTACGAAGGTCTTCCATGCCCCACAGCCAAACCTCTGCATCACGCGACGGCGTCTCCTCGGGTCTCATCCCCAAGGGCCGCCTTGCTCGCGGAGCATCGCCGTGGCTCCTGCCGACCGTCGCGACCGCGGCCCTCACGCTGGCCAAGTCGCGGAAGTCGGGTCGCTGGGCCGCCGCAGCCGTTCCCACCACCGCTCTCGCGGCCGGGATGCTGTGGTTCTTCCGCGACCCCGAGCGTGAGATCGCCCAGGGCCGGGTGATCTCGCCGGCCGACGGCGTGGTGCAGAGCATCATGCCGTGGAAGGACGGACGCACCCGCGTCGCGATCTTCATGAGCCCGCTGAACGTCCACGTCAACCGCGCGCCCCTGGCGGGCACGGTGACGTCCGTCGAGCACGTGCCCGGCGGTTTCGTTCCGGCGTTCAACAAGGAGAGCGAGAACAACGAGCGCGTCGTCTGGCACTTCGACACGGAGCTCGGCGACATCGAGATGGTGCAGATCGCGGGCGCTGTGGCCCGCCGCATCGTCCCCTACCTCCCGCAGGGCACCAAGGTGGAGCAGGGCGAGCGGATCGGCCTGATCCGCTTCGGATCGCGCGTGGACATCTACCTTCCGGAAGGTGTCGAAGTCGCGGTCGAGGTGGGACAGACCACTACCGCGGGGGTGACTCGAATTGACCGTGACTGATCCAGAGACGCAGGCAGGCTGGGTGCCTGAGGCCGAGGCAGAGGACGACGCGGAGGACATGCCGCTCAGTCTGAGGCTGTCGATAGCGGACACCCTCACGCTCGGTAACGCGACGTGCGGATTCATGGCGGTGTACTTCACCACCACCGGGATCCTCATTCCGCACCTCCAGGGCAGCGCCGAGACCGGCATGGCACGCAATAGCGCCGCCACCGCCGTCATCCTCATGCTCCTGGCCGCGATCTTCGACCTGTGCGACGGCCTGGTGGCCCGCAAGCTGCGCAGCTCGCCGATGGGCGCGGAGCTGGACAACCTCTCCGACCTGATCAGCTTCGGGCTCGCGCCCGCCTACTTCGTGCTCGTGTACGGAATGGTGGCGGACGACGCCCAGCAGAAGGTGGCGGCGCTGGCCGCGATCGTGGTGCTGCTGGCGGTGGTGCTGAGGCTTGCGCGGTTCAGTTGCGTGACCATGAAGGACGGCATGTTCCAGGGCATGCCGAGCCCCTTCGGAGCGCTCACGGTCGTCTCGATCGTCCTGCTCGAGCTGCCCTTCATCGCCACCCTCCTCGCCGTGATCGGTGTGGCGTGGCTGATGGTGAGCCGGGTCGAGTACCCGAAGCCGCGGGGTGTCCTCGCGGTCGCGATGCTCAGCTGGATCATCGGCGCGATGGGCTTGCTGGTCGCCTGGGCGTTCAACGCCCCCGGCGGTGAGCTGCTGCTCCAGACCGGCTGTGTGCTCCAGGTCGTCCTGGGTGCTGTGATCCCGCTCTTCGCCACCGCGCGTCGGGTGAACACGTTCCGTGACAACCGTCGCGAGGCGCGTGCGGCGCAGCTGCCGTAGTTCTTGGTCGTACGTGAGAGGGCCCCCGCCCGGTGCAAACCGGTGCGGGGGCCCTCTTTCGTGTGGTCCACAGAGGCGTCAGGTGGACGTCTGGGCGCCTACCGGGGCGAGGGTCGGTGCAGACCCTCCCCGGCGCTCCCCGGGGGCATCTCAGCCCGTCCGGCGGTTGAGGGCGCGCGGGCCGCAGCCCGTGCAGGGGGCGAGGGGCGTAGCCCCATCGGGAACAGCAACCCACCACTCGCCCCGCAGGGTTTAGGTGAAGGGGCGGGGCTTGGGCGAAAACACCCCGGTACCGGGCAAGGCACGCAGAGGGTCGCCCCCGGCGAGGTCCCGGACCCCCGCCTAGTCCGGGGCGGGGAGCGCCCGGCAGAGAGCTGCCAGGGCGGCCGCGTAGGCGTGGTCGGGTGGGGTGGCGTAGCCGACGACCAGCCCGTCGGGGGCAAGCCCTGCGGCCCCGGGGTGGCGGAAGGGGCCGAGGCCGTCCAGGGCCAGGCCCTGGTGGGCGGCGGCGCGCAGGGCGTCGGACTCGGTGCCCGCAGGGAGGCGGAGCACCGCGTGCAGGCCCGCCGCGATGCCGGTCGCGCGGATGTGCGGGGCATGGGCGGACAGGGCTGCGAGGAGTTGGTCGCGGCGCGCCCGGTAGCGCTGGCGGGTGCGGCGGACGTGCCGGTCGTAGTGGCCGGAGGCCAGGAAGTCGGCGAGGGTCAGCTGGTCCAAGGCGGAGGCCCACGCCTCGCGCTGGCCCTTCACCGCCAGGACGGGTCCGACCAGGTGGGCGGGCAGGACCATCCAGCCGAGCCGGATCGCCGGGGAGAGGCTCTTGCTGAGCGAGCCGAGGTAGACGACCCGTTCCGGGTCCAGGCCCTGGACAGCGCCCACCGGTTCGCGGTCGTAGCGGAACTCCCCGTCGTAGTCGTCCTCCAGTACGAGCCCGTCGTGGGCCCGCGCCCAGTCGACCGCCTGTGCCCGCCGCTCCGAGTGCAGCGGTCCGCCGGTGGGGAACTGGTGCGCCGGGGTGAGCAGCACCGCCTTCAGCGCCCTGACCTCGCCCAACTCCCCGACATCCGCCCCGTTTTCGTCGATCTCCAGGGGTACGGTCCGGACTCCCGCCCCGTGCAGCAGCTCCCGGTGGAAGGGCAGCCCGTACGCCTCCACGGCCAGCGGACCGCGCAGCACGCCGCGCGAGGGGCCGCCCACTCCCCCGTACAGCAGCCTCAGCGCGTGTGCGAAGCCGGAGCAGATGACGATGCGGTCGGGGGTGGTGCGCACGCCCCGGGCGCGGGAGAGGTACTCGGCGAGGGCGCGGCGCAGTTCGATGCGGCCCTGCGGGTCGCCGGGGCCGAAGGCTTCGTTGGGGGCGGCGGTGAGGGCGCGGCGGGCGGCGGCGAGCCAGGCGGTGCGGGGGAAGGAGGCGGCGTCGGGCACGCCCTGGCGCAGGTCGTGGGTGGGGCGCGGCGGGGTGGTCGTGCCGTGCGGCACGGGTACGGGGCGCGGGGGCGCGGCGCGGTCGGCGACGCGGGTGCCGGAGCCCTGGCGGGCGGTGAGCCAGCCTTCGGCGACGAGTTCGGCGTAGGCGGAGGCGACGGTGTTGCGGGCGACGGCGAGGTCGGCGGCGAGGGAGCGGTAGGGGGCAGCCGGGTGCCGGGGGCGAGCCTGCCGTCGCGGATGGCGTCGCGCAGGGCGCGGGTGAGGGCGGCCTGGCGGCCGCCCTTTCCCTCGGGGAGGTTCAAGTGGAGGTCGGCGCCGATGCGTTCGGCGGAATTGACCCAGGATTCCGGCATGGAACGGCACCCTACCGGGGGTCTACCGCAGTCCCTTCACCGGTCCTGCGGCGAAGGAGGCGCGGTAGGCGCGGGGGCTGGTGGAGAGCCGGTTGGCGAAGTGCTGGCGCATGGTGACCTCGCTGCCGAAGCCGGTGCGGCGGGCGATTTCCGGCATGGGCAGGTCGGTGTGTTCGAGGAGTTTCTGGGCGGCGGCGATGCGCTGGTCGAGGAGCCAGCGCAGCGGGGTGGCGCCGGTGGCGGCGGTGAAGTGCCGGGCGAAGGTACGGGCGGACATGCCCGCGCGGGCGGCGAGCCGGGCGACGGTGAGGGGCTCGTCGAGGTGCGTCAGCGCGTAGGTGCGGACGGCGGCGAGGGCGTCGGCCCTCTGGTCGGTGCAGGGGGTGGGGTGCTCGATGAACTGGGCCTGGGTGCCGGTGCGGAACGGGGCGGTGACCATGGCACGGGCGATGGTGGCGGCGACCTCGGCGCCGTGGGTGATCCGCACGAGGTGCAGGCAGAGGTCGATGCCGGCGGCGGTACCGGCGGAGGTCCACACCCCACGGTCCTCCACGAAGAGGGCGTCGGGCTCCACCACTGCCAGGGGATGCTGGGCGCGCAGCTCGTCGACGAGCTTCCAGTGGGTGGTGGCGCGACGCCCGTCAAGCAGCCCGGCCTGGGCGAGGGTGAAGGCGCCCGCGCAGAGGGCGGCGATGGGGGTCCCCCGGGAGTGGGCCCGGCGAAGCGCTTCGAGGAGGGGCTCGGGGGCACGGCCCTGGTGATCGTCAAGTCCCGGTACGAGGACGAGATCGGCCCGGGGCAGCCAGGCGAGGCTGCGGTCGGGGGTGATCGACATGCCGCCGCGCAGGGGGACGGGCCGGCCGGGGTCGGTGCCGACGCGGTGCAGGTCGAAGGCGGGGACGCCGTGGGAGGTCCGGTCCGTCCCCCACACCTCGGTGATGACCGAGAGGTCGAAGGGCCGAACGGCGGGGAAGGTGAGGAGGGCGATGCGGGTCGGGGAGGCGGGGGTGTCCACGCGGGCAGTAAACCACCGCCCCGCTGCACCCTTCCGGTGCTGGGTGCGCTCGGGGGGCTGTGCCGAATTGCCCCTTCAGGGGCGCGGGGAACTGCGCGCCCAGCCACCAACTCACCCGCACGGGACCGGTCCCCTTGCCCCGCGGGTTTAGGTGAAGGGGCGGGGCTGGGGACCCTCTTGGCCCGGCGGGCCGGGGCTTCACGTACCCGGCACCGGGAGGCGCCCCGAGGGCCCCAGAGCTGTGCGCACCCGGCGTGCAAGGTGCGGGCGGGCCGGTGCCGGGGCGGGCCCGGAACGGGCGTACCGCCCCCCGGGGGGCGGCCCCGCCGCCCAAGGGGGCGAGGGAGGTGGAAGGGGCCGCCGCCCAAGGGGGCGAAGGAAGAGGGGGAGAGGGGTCAGCGGTCCACGTATTCGCGGAGGTGGTGGGCCGTCAAGCTCGTGCCGGAGGCGACCAGTTCGGACGGGGTGCCCTCGAAGACGATGCGGCCGCCGTCGTGGCCGCCCCCTGGCCCGAGGTCCACGAGCCAGTCCGCGTGGGCCATCACCGCCTGGTGGTGCTCGATCACGATCACGGTGTTGCCCGCGTCGACCAACCGGTCGAGGAGGGCGAGGAGTTGGTCCACGTCCGCCATGTGGAGCCCGGTGGTGGGCTCGTCCAGGACGTAGGTGGCGGCCTTCTCCGCCATGTGGATGGCGAGCTTCAGGCGCTGCCGCTCCCCGCCCGAGAGCGTGTTCAGGGGCTGGCCGAGCCGGAGGTAGCCCAGGCCCACGTCGCCGAGGCGCCCGAGCAGGGCCCGGGCCTGCTGGCCCGCCGCTCCCCCGACCGCACCCCCGTCGGCGAAGAAGTCGTACGCCTCGGCAACCGACATCCCCAGCACCTCGTGGATGTTCTTCCCGTTGAGCGTGTAGGCGAGGACCTCCGCCGTGAAGCGCTTGCCGTCGCACACCTCGCACACCGACGACACCTGGGCCATCACCCCTAGGTCCGTGTGGACGAGGCCGATGCCGCTGCAATTGCCGCACGCTCCCTCGGAGTTGGCGCTGAAGAGTGCCGCCTTGACCCCGTTGGCCTTGGCGAAGGCGTTGCGGATCGGGGTCAGCAGTCCGGTGTACGTCGCCGGGTTGGAGCGGCGCGAGCCGTGGATCGGCGACTGGTCGGCGACCACCACGCCCTCCCGCCCCGGGAGGTTCCCGTGGATGAGGGAGCTCTTGCCGGAGCCCGCGACGCCGGTGACCACGGTGAGCACCCCGGTCGGCAGGTCGACGCTGACGTCGTGGAGGTTGTGCTGGTTCGCCCCGACGATCGGCAGGGCCCCGGTCGGCCTGCGCACCTGCGCCTTCAGCTCCGCCTTGTGCGAGAGGTGCCGCCCGGTCAGCGTCCCGGACGCCTCCAGCCCCGCCACGTCGCCGCTGAAGCACAGTTCGCCACCGGCCGCACCTGCCCCCGGGCCCAGGTCCACCACGTGGTCGGCGATCCGGATGACCTCCGGCTTGTGCTCGACGACCAGCACCGTGTTGCCCTTGTCGCGCAGCCGCAGCAGCAGGTCGTTCATGCGGCGGATGTCGTGCGGGTGCAGGCCGGTGGTCGGTTCGTCGAAGATGTACGTCACGTCGGTGAGCGGCGATCCGAGGTGGCGCACCATCTTCACGCGCTGGGCCTCGCCGCCCGACAGCGTCCCGGCCGGACGGTCCAGGCTCAGATACCCGAGGCCGATCTCGACCAGCGAGTCCAGCAGCTCCCGCAGGTTCGTCAGGAGCGGGGCGACCGCTGGGGCGGCGAGACCGCCGACGAACTTCGCCAGGTCGCTGATCTGCATCGCGGAGCACTCCGCGATGTTCACCCCGTCGATCTTCGAGGCGAGGGCCGCGCGCGTCAGGCGGGTGCCGCCGCACTCGGGGCAGGCGGCGAAGACCACCGCGCGGTCCACGAAGGCCCGGATGTGGGACTGCATCGACTCGCGGTCCTTGACCAGGATGGTCCGCTGGACGCGGGCGGCCAGGCCTTCGTACGTGAAGTTGTTCTTTCCGACCTTCACCTTCGTCGGCGGCAGGTGCAGCAAGTCGGCCCACTCCTGCTCGGTGAAGTCCTTCACCTTCTTCTCCGGGTCGAAGAACCCGGAGTTGACCACGATCTGCCACGGCCAGGAGTCCACCGGCGAGCCCGGCACGATGATCGCGCCCTCGTTGAGGGACCTCTCCCGGTCGACGAGCTGGTCCACGTCGATGTCGGAGACCTGGCCCATGCCCTCGCACCGGGGGCACATGCCCTCGGGCACGTTGAAGCTGAACGCGCCCGCGCTCGGCAGGTTCGGCGCACCGAGGCGGCTGAAGACGATGCGCAGCATGGCGTACGCGTCGGTGGCGGTGCCCACGGTGGACCGGGAGTTGGCGCCCATCCGCTCCTGGTCGACGACTATCGCGGCGCTGAGGTTGTGCAGGGCGTCGACGTCGGGGCGGCTCTGGCTCGGCATGAAGCCCTGGACGAAGGCGCTGTACGTCTCGTTGATCAGCCGCTGGGACTCGGCGGCGACCGTGCCGAAGACGAGCGAGGACTTGCCGGAGCCGGAGACTCCGGTGAAGACGGTGAGGCGGCGCTTGGGGAGGTCCACGGAGACGTCGCGCAGGTTGTTCTCCCTCGCGCCGCGCACCTGGATCAGGCCGTGCCCGTCGGCAGGGTGCGGTTCGCCGACGCCCGGCGCGGCGAGGGGGCCCGGCGAGGCGGGGCCGGACCCCGTGAGGTGCGACTGCGGGTGGGAGGACGCCGTGCGGGCGTTTTCCGAAGGCATGGCACGACCCTACGGGCCACCACTGACAACTGGCGGTTTCCCATCGATCGCTGACTTTCCACCCCCTGTCGCAGCCTCCCGCCACCCGGCAGGATCATCGCCATGGACATCACGCAGCACACCGCCCTGGTCGTCGTGGACGTGCAGCAGGGCTTCGAGGACCCCTTCTGGGGCACCCGCAACAACCCGGCCGCCGACGACAACATCGCCGCGCTGATCGAGGCCTGGCAGTCCGCCGGCCGCCCGGTCGTCTTCGTACGGCACGACTCCACCGAGTCGTGGTCGCCGCTGCGCCCCGGAACCAGCGGCAACGACTTCAAGCCGTACGTGGAGGACCGGCGCGGCAAGGGCCCCGGCCCCGAACTGCTCGTCTCCAAGGTGGTCAACTCCGCCTTCTACGGCTCCCCCGACCTGGACGAATGGCTCAAGGAGGCGGGCGTCGAGCAGTTCGTGGTGGCCGGCATCCAGACCAACATGTGCGTGGAGACGACGGCCCGGATGGGCGGCAACCTCGGCTACGGCGTCATCCTGCCGCTGGACGCCACCCACACCTTCGACCTCGAGGGTCCCTTCGGCTGGACCCAGAACGCCGACGAGCTGTCCCGGTCCACCGCCGTCTCCCTGCACGGCGGCGGCTTCGCCAAGGTCACCTCCACCGAGGAGGTGCTGCGGGCGGCGACCGAGGGCTGAGCGCCCGCGTGCGGTACGGGACCGGCCGAGCCCGGTCCCGTACCGCACGGACCTGAGCCCGTCACCCGAACGTGAAGCCCTCTGCGACCTTCGACGTCGTCGCGGGCTGCACGACCTTGAGGCCGCCCGGCGTCTTCGCGTCCGGCTGCATGATCACCGACTGGCGGGTGGAGGGCAGCTTCGGGTCGGTGAAGTCGTGGGTCATGCCGAAGCCGTTGTCGAAGGCGTTCATCGAGCGGACGGCCTTGGCCATGCCCTCGCGGGTGAGGTTCTTGTCCTTGCAGGCCCGGGTGAGGACCTCCTCGAAGATCTTGCCCGCCGAGTAGCCTGCGGCGACGCCGTTGTCGAGGGCGTCGCCGGGGTACTCCGCCTTGTACGCCTTGGCGAGGGCCGAGGGGCCGGGGTCCGGGGAGCCGATGGGCAGGGTCGAGGAGGCCACCCAGTAGTTCTTCTGGAGGGCGGGGCCCGCCGGGGTGCCCAGGAGCTGCGGGGAGAACGCGGAGTTGTTGCCGATGATCGGCACCGCGAAGCGGCCGGCCGCCGCGACGCCGACCAGGGAGGCCGCCTGGCGCGGGCCCGCGCTGATCATGATGGCCTTGACGCCCGCCTGCTTGAGGGCGGTGACCTGGGCGGTCATGTCGTTGTCGGTCGGCTTGATCTTCTGCTCGACGATCGTCAACCCGGCTTTCTCCGCAGCGTACTTGGAGCCCTGGAGGGCGTTCTCGCCGTAGTCCCCCTCGAAGTAGACGTGGCCGACCTTGTCGCCCTTGGTGATCTTCTTCTGGGTGAGCAGGAAGTCGAGCGCGTTGATGGTCTCGATGTCGTACGTCGCCCCCACGACCCGTACGTACGGGCTGCCGAGCAGCGAGGCGGACCAGGCCTGCGGGAGGATCAGCCCCTTGTCCTGCGTCTCGACGCGCTGCTTGACCGCCGCGACGAAGGGCGAGCCGATGAACTGGACGTATCCGGCGACCTTCGGCTCCAGTTCGGTGTACGCGGAGACCGCCTTCTGGGGGTCGTAGCCGTGGTCACGGACGGTGAGTTCGATCTTCCGTTCGCAGATGCCGCCCTTGGCGTTGACCTCCTTGGCCCACAGCTGCTGGGCCTGGGTGAGGCTCTTGCCGAGGGAGGCGTACACGCCGGTCAGGTCGGTGAGGGCGCCGAGCGGGATCACCTTGTCGGTGATGCCGTCGCCGGTCTTCACGCCCTTCGCGTCCTCCTTGCCGGCCGATCCGGTGCCCGCCTTGCTGCTGCATCCAGTGGCGGCGAGGGTCAGGGCGAGGAGGGTGGCCGCCGCAGCGGTGGTGAACCTTCGATCCGTCATTTGCTTCCCCTTCGGACACTGCTTCGGAGACGGAGGCGGGAGAGACCGCCGGGCAGGAACAGGACCACGACGACGACCGCCGCGCCGTACAGGTAGCGGGACGCCTCCCCCGGTGCGAGTCCGCCGCCGGTGCCGGGGGCGGAGACCAGGGGGAGCGATTCGCTGTAGCGGGTGAGGAGTTGGGGCAGGAGCGAGACGAAGACGGCGCCGATCACCGCGCCGCGCACGGAGCCGAGCCCGCCGATGACGATCATGGCGAGGAACTCCAGGGAGAGGGTCATCCCGAAGTACTCGGGCACGGTCCGCTGGAAGACGAGCGCGAGCAGCACCCCGGCGAGCCCCGCGTACATGGACGACAGCACGAACACCGACGCCCGGTAGCGGGCCACCGGCACGCCCATCACCCCGGCGGCGATCCGGTGGTCCCGGATGGCGTTCATCGCCCTCCCCGGCCGCCCGCGCAGGACGCCGCGTGCGAAGAGCGCGCACAGCAGGAGGGCGAGCAGGGCTGCGTACCAGAGCTTCTCGGCGGACTCGAAGGGGACGCCCGCGATGACGGTCTGCGTGTCGTCGAAGGTGATGCCGAAGAGCGAAAGGGGCGGCACCGTACGGCCGTTGAAGCCCCCGGTGAGGTCCCGGGCGTTGAACAGCACATGCTGCCCGATGAAGATCAGCGCGAGCGTGGCGATGCCGAGGTACGCGCCCCGCAGCCGCCCGGCGATGGGGCTGAACAGCCCGCCCGCGAGCCCCGCCACGCCCACCGCCAGCACGGCGGCGAGCCATCCGGGCAGCCCGAGCCCGGTGAGCCGGTGCCCGTTCTCGATGCTCGGCCCGGCGGCGAGGACGCAGTAGCTGTACGCGCCGACGGCGAGGAAGAAGGCGTGCCCCATGGAGAGTTGACCGGTGGCGCCGGTGAGGAGGTTGAGCCCGATGGCGGCGATGGCGGCGGCCATGGCGAACAGCCCGGCCTGGAGCCAGAACCGGTCGAGGTAGAAGGGCAGGGCGAGCAGCAGGACGCAGAGCACGGTCCAGAGGTACGTCCGGGGCCGCCCGAGGGCACCGGCGAATCCGGTCGGGCCCGGCTGCGTACCGGATCCGCCGCCCGCACCGGAGCCCGGCGTGCCCGGTGCGGCGTCGTCGGCCGCTGCGGACACGGTCCCGCCGCTGCGGGCAGCGTCCCGCTTCCTACCGGCCCGCTCCCCGCCGGCCCGCTCTCCACCAGCCCGCTCCCCGCCGTCTCGCGGGCGGCCGTTGCGCGATGCGGAGGAGGAGTCCGTACGGTCGACCGCGCCGGCAGCGGGCAGGCCGCCGGCACGGGGCTCGCCCCCGGGACCCGCGGCCCCTCCGGAGGCCGGACCGCCGCCCTCGCGGGGGGCCGCGCCCGCCGCACGGACGGCCGAAGGGCCCGAGCCCGTACCGGAAGGGGCGGCTGCGAACCGGCCCGAGGACCCCGTTCCCGGGGGTGGGGCGGCGCGCCGGGCGGTGCCGTCGGCGGAACCGGCCGGGTCGGGGCGTACCGGATCCGCCCTGCCCGGTTCGGGTGCACCCGCCGTCGACGGCGTACCGGAGTCGACGGCTCCGGAGGGGTCCGGGCCGGGCGGGGCGGCGGGTGGCGTGTGGGGGCGGTGGGGGTCGAGGTCAGACACGGGCCGTCTCCTTCGTGCCGAAGAGGCCCGCCGGGCGGATCAGGAGGACCGCGACCATCACCAGGTACGGGGCGAGGTCGCCGATGCCCCGGCCGAGGAAGGACAGGTCGCCCTGGTAGCCGGTGGCCAGGGATTCGACGACGCCCACGATCAGGCCGCCCGCGAGGGCGCCCGTGGTGGAGTCGAGGCCGCCCAGGATGGCGGCGGGGAAGGCCTTCATGGCGGCGAGTGAGGTGGCGCGTTCGAGGCCGGGGGTCGGGAAGACCGTGAGGAAGAGCGCGGCGACGGCGGCGAGTGCGCCGGCGACCGCCCAGGCGGAGAGGGAGACCCGGCCCAGGCGGACGCCCATCAGGGCCGCGGTCTGCGGGTTCTCGGCGGCGGCGCGCATCGCCACGCCCCAGGAGGTGTAACGGAAGGCGAGCAGGAAGGCGGTGATGAGGAGGGCCGCCGCGAGGAGGGCGGCGATGCGGGTGTGGGCGAGGGAGATCGGGCCGAAGGTGGCGACCTTGTCGCCCCACGGGTCGCCGGGCGACAGGACGCGGGTGCCGATGCGGCGGGTGAGCTCGGTGACCAGGAGGATGTCGACGCCGATGGTGACGATGGCGAGGACGCTGTGGTCGCTGCCCCGGTAGCGGCGCATGACGAGGAACTCGACGGCCGCGCCGACGACCGCCGCGCCCGCGATGCCGACGGCGAGCGCACCCCAGAAACCGAGGTCGTCGTGGAGGACGGCGGTGAGGTAGCCACCCGCCAACAGCAGTGACGCATGGGCGAAGTTGACCACTTCGGTGGCTTTGAAGATGACGACGAAGCCGAGGGCGATGAGGGCGTAGACGGCCCCCATCGACAGCCCGCCGAGGAGGAGTTCGACGAAGGTCGTCATGGTGTGGGAGCCCCCAAGTAGGCCTGGACGACGGCGGGATCGTTCTGCACCTGGGCGGGGGTGCCGCCCGCGATGCGTTTGCCGAAGTCGAGTACGGTCACGGCGTCGGCGAGCCGCATCACCACCCCCATGTCGTGCTCGACCAGCACGATCGAGATGCCGAGGCCGTCGCGGACGCCCGCGACGACGGCTGCGGTGGCGCGCCGTTCGTCGGCGGTCATGCCCGCGACGGGTTCGTCCAGGAGGAGTACGCGGGGCTCCATGCACAGGGCGCGGGCCAGCTCGACGAGCTTCTGTTTTCCGTACGGGAGGACTCCCGCGGGCTTCTCCAGGTCGTCCGCGAGGCCGACGAACTCGGCTATCTCGTGCACGCGTTGGAGGTGGGCCCGGGCCTCGCGGGCGGCGGACGGCAGGCGCAGTCCGGCGGCGAGGAAGCCTGTGCGGGTGAGCCGGTGGCGGCCGAGCAGGAGGCTGTCGGAGACGGTGGCGCGGGGCGGCAGCGCGAGGTTCTGGAAGGTGCGGGCGACGCCGAGGGCGGCGATGCGGTGCGGTGCGAGGCCGGTGAGTTCGGCGTCGCCGAGGCGGACGCTGCCGGAGGTGGCGCGGTAGACGCCGGACAGGACGTTGAAGCAGGTTGACTTTCCTGCCCCGTTGGGGCCGATGACGGCGTGCACACTGCCGGGTTCGACGGTGAAGGAGACGGAGTCGAGGGCGGTCAGCCCCGCGAACTTGACTGTGACGTCGGCGACTTGGAGGGCTTCGGCCGTGCTCATACCGTCCACCTGCTCAGCGTCGGGGCGCCGGCTTCCGCGCGGTCGGCGTCCTCGGCGGCGGTCTCGTCGACCACGCCCAGGTAGCGGCGGCGGACCTCGTCGGAGGCGGCCAGTTCGGCGGCGGGCCCGTGCAGGGCGACCTCGCCGACGTCGAGGACGTACGCGGTGGTGGCGAGCCGCAGCGCGAGGGCGGCGTTCTGCTCGACCAGGAGGACGGAGGTGCCGTCGGCGTTGATCCGCCGGACCGTCTCCGCGATGCGGGCGGCCATCAGCGGGGCGAGTCCGAGGGAGGGTTCGTCGAGGAGCAGGAGCCGGGGGTCCGACATCAACGCCCGCCCCAGGGCCAGCATTTGCTGTTCGCCGCCGGAGAGGAGCCCGGCGCGCTGGTGGGCGCGGTCGGCGAGGACGGGGAAGAGGTCGTGGACGCGGGCCTGGGCCCGTTTCGCGGCGGCGCGCCCGCCGCTCGCCCCGAGCGCCCCGGCGCGGAGGTTGTCGGCCACGGTCATCCGGGCGAACACCTGCCGCCCTTCCGGGACTTGGACCAGTCCGGCGGCCACCACCCTGGCGGCGCTCGTGCCGTGCAGGTCGCGGCCGTCGTACGAGACCGAGCCCTCGGCAACCGCTCCCCCGTGGTGGCGCAGGGTGCGCGAAACGGCCCGCAGGAGCGTGGACTTGCCCGCCCCGTTGCCGCCGAGGACGGCGACCACGGACCCGGCCGGGACGTCCAGCGTCACCCCGCGCAGGGCGCGCACCGGGCCGTACCCGACGGACAGCCCGCGCACCTCCAGGGCGCCGGGCGGAGAACCTGAGGACGAACGGGGAGACCCCACGGGAACGGCTCCTTCCATGGCGGCGGACCGCAGGCGGAACGCGGGCGGGCCGCAGGCAGACCACTGTGGGGGCCGCCGTGGGGGCACACACCAACACCCGACACGTGTAACCGTCCAGCGGGTACGTCCGAATCGCTGCCGATGACCAGTGCCGGACCGGGGGCGTTGTGCACGGGCACAGCGGGTCTGTCCACCTCGCCCCGGCGGTGGCATCCTCACCGGTCATGGACGGTCGCAGAGCACGCACGGACCACGAGCGGACGGTGCTGGCAGCCGCGTCCGAGGTGCTGATCTCACGCGTCGGACGCCTCACGGACCTGCTGATCACCCGACTCCGCGCACATTCCCCGCAATACGACGTCGCGGTACCGGCAGACGAACACTGGCAGCAGATCAACGAGGCGCTGCGGTACGGGATCGAGGCCATCACCGCACCCCGGTCGGCGCCCCGCCGGGACCTGGAGTTCGCCCGGCAGCTCGGCCGCCGGCGCGCGGAGCAGGGCCTCGAACTGGACCTGCTGCTGCACGCCTACCGCAAGGCCGGATACCTGGTGTGGGACGAGCTGCTGGACATCGTCTCGGCGAAGGACCCCGAGGCACTGCCGGTGCTCGTGCACACCGCGGCCCAGGTGTGGGCGGCCGTCGACCGGCAGGCCGCCACGGTCGCGGACGCCTACCGCAGCACCGAGGAGGACATGCAGCGGCGCAGCGACGAACACGTGCAGGCGCTGCTGGACGCCCTGCTGGAGGGGCGGACCTCGGCGGCGGTGGTGGCGAACGCGGCGGCCGGGCTCGACCTGCCGGAGCAGGGCCGGTACGCGGTGGCGGTGCTGCGGGCGGACCGGCGGGAGCGCTTCCACCGGGTGACGGCGGCGGACGGGCTGCGGTTCTTCTGGCGGATGCGGACCGACTGCGAGATCGCGGTGGTGGCGCTGGGACCCGACGCGGGGCTCGGGGAGCTGGCGGCGGAGCTGGAACGGCGGTGCGCGGGCCCCGGCGGGCTGAGCCCGGTAGTGGAAGGACTGGCCGAACTCGGCCTGGCCCGACGGCTGGCGGAGACGGCGCTGCTCACCTGCGGGGCGACGCAGCCGCCGGGCGGTACCGGGATCGTACGGCTGGACGAACGGCTGCCCACCGCGCTGGTGGTGGGTCAGCCGGAGCTGGCGGCGCGGCTGGTGGCGGAGGTGTTCGGGCCGCTGCTGGCACTCGATCCGGGCGACCGGGCGGTGCTCCTTGAGACGCTGGACGCGTGGCTGGGGGCGGAGGGATCGGCGGGGCGGGCGGCGACGCGGCTGTACTGCCACCGGAACACGGTGTTCAACCGGCTGAAGCGCCTTGAGCAGTTGACGTCGCGGTCGTTGTCGCGGCCGCGGGATCTGACGGAGATGACGTTGGCGTTGGACGCGTTCCGGTTGTCGGTGGGGTGAGACGGGGGTGGCCGGGGGGCGGTTCCGGGGTGGTCGTACACTCCGCGATCATGACTAACGATGCGCAGGCGCCTGCGCTCTTCGACACCATGTCCACCATGCGCGCGATGCGTCGCCTCAAGTCCGACCCCGTGCCTGAGGAGTTGCTGGAGCAGCTCGTGCAGGCGGCCGTGTGGGGGCCGAGCGGGGGCAACATGCAGGCCTTCCAGTACGTGGTGGTGACGGACCGTCAAGTGATGGCGGAGCTGGCGCCGTTGTGGGAGCGGTGCGTCGACGCGTATCTGGCGACGACGGGGAAGTACGCGCCGGAGGGGATGGACGAGGAGGCGTACGGGCGGATGGTGGCGGCGATCCGCTACCAGCGGGACCACTTCGCACAGACTCCTGCGGTGATCATCCCCTGCTACCAGTTCCCGGAGCCCCGGGTGGACGAGGAGGGGCTGGCGGCCTCGGCGGCTGCGCTGGGGCCGGAGGGGCTCGCGCAGATGGCGAGCACGCAGGAGCGGTTCCAGACGTTGGCGGAGGGGTCGTGCGTGTACCCCGGGGTGCAGAACCTGCTGTTGGCGGCGCGGGGGGTGGGGTTGGCGGCGAACATCACGATCTGGCACCTGATGCTGGAGCGGGAGTGGAAGGCGGTGCTGGGGATCCCCGAGGCGATGAACACGTTCGCGGTGATTCCGGTGGGGTGGCCGAAGGGGAACTTCGGGCCGGTCCGCCGCAAGCCCGTGGCGGAGGTCCTCCACCGGGACCGGTGGTAGGTCGCATGCTGCGGGGCGGGGACGGCACGCCCTCCGGGCAGCCGTCCCCGCCCCGTACCGGCTACGCCAGGAAGTCCCGGCCGATGGTCTCCGCGACCTGCTCCAGGAGGGGCCCGGCCTGGGCCATGCTCTTCGCCGGGTCCGGTTCCAGCGCGCTGAGGGCGTAGGCGCGACTGATTCCGGCCGCGGTCAGGGCCGATTCCGGCAGGGCCAGGCGGCCGCAGACCGCGACGACCTCCACGCCCGCCGCGCGTGCGGCGGAAGCCACCCCGGCGGGGGCCTTGCCGTGCAGGGTCTGCTCGTCGAGGGAGCCTTCGCCGGTGATGACCAGGGTGGCCCGGTCCAGCGCCGGCGCGAAGCCCAGGACGTCGAGCATCACCTCGATACCGGGGCGGAAGCGGGCGCCGAGGGCCGTGAGGGCTCCGTAGCCGATGCCGCCCGCGGCCCCCGCACCCGGCGAGTCCGCCACGTCCGGGCCGCCCGCCGCCGGGCCGAGGACCGACGCGAAGTGCGCCAGGGCCCGGTCCAGGGTCGCGACGTCCTCCGGCGAGGCGCCCTTCTGGGGGCCGTAGACCGCCGGGGCGCCCTTGGGGCCGGTGAGGGGGTTGTCCACGTCGCTGGCCAGGATCAGGTCCACGCCCCCGGCCGCGCCGAAGCGCCCGTCGAGACCGGAGAGGTCCACGGAAGCGACGTCGGCCAGCGGGCCGCCGCCCGGGCCCACCGGGTTGCCGTCCGCGTCCAGGAAGCGTGCGCCCAGCGCGGCCAGCATCCCGGCCCCGCCGTCCGTCGTCGCGCTGCCGCCCACGCCGAACACGATCGTCTTCGCGCCCGCGTCCAGCGCCGCCCGCAGCAGCTCGCCCGAGCCGTACGTGGTGGCCGTCAGGGGGGCGAAGACACCGGCGGGGAGGTGCTGGAGGCCGGAGGCCTCCGCCATCTCCACCACGGCCGTGCCGTCCGACTCGCGGAAGGCGTACGTCGCCGTCAGGCCCTCGCCGCGCGGGCCCGTGACCCGTACCTCCCGGCGTTCGAAGCCCGCGGCGACCGCCGCCGCCACGGTGCCGTCGCCGCCGTCGGCGACCGGCAGGGACTCGACCTCGACCCCGGGGACCGCCCTGAGCAGTCCGGCCGTGACCCGCTCGGCGACCTGTACGGCCGTCAGCGAGCCCTTGAACTTGTCGGCGGCGATCAGCACCCGTGCCTTCGCACCGGTCGCCTCGCTCGCCCCACTCTTTGCTGCTCCGTCCGCCACCTTGCATCCCTTGCTTTCGAACAGGCAGTCGCGCCGACCCGACCTTAACCGCCTTGTCCACCCCCTGCCCATGACCGATTCCGCATGCTGAAACCCATCGCACGCCCTCCGCACCCCTTCTGACGGCGCGCCAACCCCCCATATCACGACATTGAGCACCATAAGGTGTGCGGCATGAGTACGGAATCCCTTGATCCACCGCAGCCGCCCCCGGAACCTTCCGCCGGGGAGGCGGAAACCCACCCCGCGGCCGACGGCAGGCCCGACCACACGGTGATCGTCATCGGCGTACTCGCCGTGGCCGCCGTCGTCGCCTGGGCCTTCCTCGGCAAGGACTCCTTCGAGAGCGCCTCGTCGTCCGCCCTGGCCTGGGTGCTCAACAACTTCGCCTGGCTGTTCGTCATCGCCGCCGACGTGTTCCTGCTGATGTGCCTGTGCATCGCCTTCAGCCGCTTCGGCCGGATCCGGCTCGGCAAGGACGACTCCGAGCCCGAGTTCACGAACCTGGCCTGGATCGCGATGATGTTCAGCGCCGGCATGGGCATCGGGTTGATGTTCTACGGTGTCGGAGAACCGCTTCAGCACTACCTCACCCCGCCCCCCGGCAGCGGTGCCAAGCCCGGCACCGGCGACGCGGCGCGCGCGGCCCTGGAGTACTCGTTCTTCCACTGGACGCTGGGCCCGTGGGCGATCTACGGCGTCGCCGGTCTCGCCCTCGCGTACGCCACCTTCCGCAAGGGCCGCGGAAACAGGATGAGTTCGGCGTTCGTGCCGCTGCTCGGGGAGAAGCGCGCGGACGGCTGGCAGGGCAAGGTCATCGACCTGCTGGCCGTGTTCGCGACCGTCTTCGGCACCGCCACCAGCCTCGGCCTCGGCGCCCTCCAGGTCTCCAAGGGCCTCAACATCGTCACCGGCATCGAGGACAGCCAGACCGTCGAGCTGATCATCATCGGCTCGCTGTCGGCGGCGTTCGTGCTGTCCGCCTTCTCCGGTCTGCACAAGGGTGTGAAGTGGCTCAGCACAATCAACATCGTGCTGGCCGCGCTGCTGATGCTGTTCGTGTTCGTCCTGGGACCGACCGTGTTCATCCTGGACGCGATCCCCGCCTCGATCGGCGGCTACCTGAACAACCTGCTGCCGATGGCGACCCGGACCGGCGCGTTCGGCGACAGCGAGTGGCTGGGCACCTGGACGATCTTCTACTGGGCGTGGTGGCTGTCCTGGGCCCCGTTCGTCGGCACGTTCATCGCCCGGATCTCCAAGGGCCGCAGCATCCGCGAGTTCCTGATCGGCGTGCTGCTGGTGCCCAGCGGCGCGACGGTGGTGTGGTTCTGCGTGATGGGCGGCTCCGCGCTGCGCCTGGACGACACCGGGGTGGCCGACATGGCCGGCTCGATCAAGGACGGCGCGGAGGCCTCGCTGTTCGCGCTGCTCGACGCGCTGCCGCTCGGTACGGTCACCTCGGTCATCGCGATGCTGCTGGTCATGACGTACTTCATCACCAGCGCCGACTCGGCGTCCCTGGTGATGGGCTCGCTGACCAGCCGGGGCGCGCTGCACCCGCCGACCTGGCTGGTGGTGCTGTGGGGCGTGCTGATGGCGGCGGTCGCGGCCGGACTGCTGGTCGCGGGCGGCCTGAACTCCCTCCAGACGGCGACGATCCTGGTCGCCCTGCCCTTCGTCCTGGTCATGCTCGGCCTGTGCTGGGCGCTGGTGAAGGAGCTGCGCGAGGACCCGGGCGCGGGCCCGGCCCGCCACCACGCGCTGCACGGACTGCGGGACGCGGTGCGGGCGATGGTCGGCGACGCGATCACCGAGCAGGGGCCTGATCGGCGGCACCCGAGGCTGCGCCGGGCGGCCAAGTCCCGTACGGACGACTGAGGTTGGGTACGTAGCTACAGGGGCGCGGCGTCGACTGCCGCGCCCCTGCCGCATGTTCAGCCGGCGAGGTGCTCCACCTGGTCGTCGCCCAGATAGAAGTGCCACTGCACATCGGCATTCGGGTGCGGATACGCCCCGGGGTCGACCATGGCCAGCGTGTCGAGCAACGTCTCGACCAGCATCCGGTGTTCGTCGCCGATGCGGCCCTCGGCGGAGAGTCTGCGGACGCGGCCGATCAGCCAGACGGTGAGGTTGTAGGCGGAGATGTCGGCGTTCATCGGGTACTCGGTGCCGTCGTCCATGTAGCGTCCGTACACCCGGCCCGTGGCGCCGTCGAGCAGCACCGCCCCGTCCTCGACGATCACGCCGAGCCGGACGATGCCCTCGGCCCCGTCGGGGCGGGGGTAGTCCTCCTCGTCGTAGTCGAACTCCGTGTAGAAGCTCGCCGAGGGGTCCTCCTCGCGTTCGTATACCTGCGCGACCGTCGGGAGCTCAACGCATTCCATCTCCAGGAAGGCGGTGTCGACGTCGGCGAGGCCCGTCTCCAGCAGGTGGCGGCGGGTGGCTGTGTGCGTGAGCGCGGCGGGCAGGTCGGTCTCCGTCTTCCCATACACGCGCCCGTAGCCGTCCGTCAGGTCGGCGTCGAGCACCTCACCGTCCAGTTCGTACAGCAGACCGTCCCGCCCCGGGCCGCCGATCCACACCAGCGGCCGCACCAGCATCTGCTGCCGCCAGAATTCTGAGACGCCCTCCCACGGCTGGAGCAGCCGGGGGTCGCAGTCCCGGACCACTCTCAGCATCTCCTCCTGGAGCGCCTCCACGACGTGCGCCCCGCACTGCACCCGGTCGCGCGCGTACGGTCCGCTGTCGGGCCGCATCCGGGCCACGGCCTCGGTGAGGTACGACAGCGTGGACACGTCGGAGGCCAGCAACTCCAGTTCCTCGGGAGTGAGTTGACCCGAGTACCAATATTCGGTGGCGAAGACCCGGCCGGTCTCGCCCTCCAGCAGAATGAGCTGCTTCTCGTTGTACGAGAACGAGCCGAGCCGGAAGAACCCGCTCGGCCCCGCCTCCTGAAGGCCCAGGTCGAACCGCAGCAGCGGCGCCTCGCGCGGCAGTCCCACCTCGGCGAGGAAGGCCCGGGTGGGCGCGTGCCGCAGGTCCGCCGGGAAGTCGGTGGCCGTGACCAGCCCCTCCGCCCCGTAAACGGATTCGGCGCGCGGCCGGTCGTACGGAACACGCAGCGGCCGTTCCTCGTTCGTCCAGGGCGCGGAAATCGCCTCCATGACGACGTCCTCGACGTGGCTGGGCCAGATGTTCTCCGCCTCCGGGCGCGCCCCGAACGGGTCGACGGAGGCGAGGAGTTCGGTGAAGGTGGCGGCGGCCGTCAGGTGGTCGTCCTCGGTGAAGCGGTGAACGGCGTCGAGGCGGCGGATCTGCGGGAGGGCCCAGGCGGTGAAAGCGAGCGCGGAGACGTCCGTGTTGAGGGGGATGAGGACGTCGTCCGCGTGCCACCCGTAGAGGCGTCCGGTGTCGCCCTCCAGGAGGAGTTCGGTGTCCTCGACGATCCCGCCGAGACTGATCATCTTCTCGGCGCGGGGCGGGGTTCCGTAGCCCTGGCCGTCGTCCTCCCACGGCTCGGCAAGCTCGCTCAGGGACACCGGCCTCGCCTCCCGGACCAGGCCGTGGGTGCGCAGGAAGTGCCGGGTGGGGGCGTGGGTGAGGAGCGCGGGCAGGGACTCGTCCTCGTACCGCTGGATGTCGTACGTCGTGAACTCGTCCTCCAGGAAGCCGCCCGACAGGTCGAAGGCGAGCCCGTCGTCCCCGGGGCGGGCGATCCAGGCGAGGGGGCGCATCACCATCTGCGTGCGCCAGAAAGTCGATATGTCGTCGGCGGGGTCGAGCAGGACGGGATCCGTGTCGGCGACGAGTTCCAGCATCCCGCGCTGCATCGCGGCGACGGCCCCGGGTCCGCAGTCGGCGGTGCGGCGGTCGAAGCGCCCGGTGTCTGGGCGGAGCATGGCGACGAGTTCGCAGAGGTGGACGAGGGAGGAGAGGTCGCTCGCCAGCAGCTTGTGCGTGCCGCTGATGGCGTCCTCGACGTACACCCGGCCGGTCCTGCCGTCGAGGACGATCGCGTACGAGCCGGGCAGGAAGCTGTACGAGCCGATCTGACGCCCCTTCGCGCGCTCGGGCAGGTCGCCGTCGACGTCGAAGCGCATCAGGGGGGCCTCGCGGGGCAGGCCGACCGTGGTGAGGAAGGCGCGGGCCTGCCGGTCCAGAGGCCAGTCGGGGGGCAGCGAGTCCTCGGTGGCGAGGGTGACCCCGCCCTCCGCGAGCGCCCCGCCCAGCCGTTCCGTCTCGAAGTCCACCAGCACGTGTGTCCCCTCCTCCGCCCTTGCGGGCGCCCCCCCCCGGTTGCGATTGCGAGCGAGCGTACAAGGGCGGTTTGTAGGGTGTCCGGGTGACCCAGGGAACCCAGCACATCCAGGACTACGCCACCTACATCGCCTCGCTGCCCCGCGTGCTCGCCGGGGCAGCCGTGCTCTTCCGGGACGAGGAGGGCCGGGTGCTGATGGTCGAGCCGAACTACCGGGAGGGGTGGGTGCTGCCCGGCGGCACGGTCGAGTCGGACACGGGCGAGACGCCCCGGGAAGGGGCGCGGCGGGAGACCCTGGAGGAGATCGGCCTGGACATCGAACCGGGTCGCCTCCTCGCCGTGGACTGGGCGCAGAGTCCGGACCGGCCGCCGATCGTGGCGTACCTGTACGACGGCGGAGTCCTGGACGCGGCACAGCTCGCCGCCATCCGTCTCCAGGAGGAGGAGCTGCTCTCCTGGCGCCTGATCCCGGTCGACGAGATCCCGGCCCACGCCCTGAACCGCCTCGGCCCCCGCATCCTGGCCGCCCTCGCCGCCCTCACCGACGGCACGGGCGCGGCGGAACTGGAGAACGGCCGCAGGGTGGGCTAGCCCCGTCAGAGAGGCGGGGCGGGGAGAAAAACCCCGCCCCGGTTCCGGGCACGAACTACGACACGGCCTCGCCCGCAACGGGCACGGGCCCCGGCACCCCACCGGAACCGGGCACCTCGCCCGGGATGCCCCTCCCGGCCCGCACGCCCCTCTCCAGCCCCAGCGTGACGACCACCGACACCCCCGCCATCACCCCCATCGCCACCCCCACGGGAACCACCTGCGCCACCGCCCCCGCCAGCGCCGCACCCACCCCCTGCATCGCCAGCATCCCCGATCCGTGCAACCCCAGCGCGTGCCCGCTCAGGGTGTCCGGGGTCAGCGCCAGCAGCCGCTCCTGGAGCAGCAGCGTCGCCGCGAAGCCGATCGAGGCGACGAAGACCACCCCCACCGCCACCCCCAGCGGCGGCCGCAGGAAGAAGACCAGGTACGGCGCGGCGAGCAGCAGCCGCAGCATCGGCCCGCCCCGCACCCGCCACCGGGTCGGCACGAACCGGCCGACCACCGTGTCGCCGACCAGCATCCCGCCGGCCGCGCTCGCGAACAGCAGCCCCGCGTAAGCCGGTTCGTACGGGACGTACAGGGACTCGCACCCCACGATCAGCCCGTTGGGCACGCACAGCATGAGGTAGACGTAGCGGCGGGGCCGGGAGGACCACAGCACCCCGTTCGTGCGCCAGGTCGCGGCGATCGACGCCCGGCCCTGCGCCCGCGCGGGCCTGCGGCTCAGGCCGAAGCGCGCGAGTGCCGCCGCCGCGAGGAACATTCCGGCGCCCACCAGCAGCGTGACGGGCGGCGACAGCAGGGTGACGAGCAGTCCGCCGGCGGCGAAGCCCAGGATCTGGGTGGCCCCGTTGGACATGTTGATCACGGATCGGCCGATCAGGAAGCCGTCCTTGGGGAGGATCTCGTGGAGGAGTCCGTACGTCACTCCCCCGCTGAGGGAGGCGAACATCCCCAGCGTCAGCAGGACCGCGAAGGAGGCCCCCACCGGCAGCCCCGGTATCGCCTGGATCGCGGTGGCCACCGCGAACACCAGCCAGATGCCGGTGAGCGCGGCGCGCGGCGGAACGCGGTCGGCGGCGCTCAACAGCGTGGAAGCGCCGATGAGTTGGGCGAGCGAGGGGCCGAACATGGCGAGCGAGGACAGCAGCGGGGAGCCGGTGGCGGAGTAGATGTGGACGCCGAGGGCCAGACCCGTCACAGTCTGCGCCGCCGACCTCGTGGAGGCGACCAGGAACAGCGGAGTGAACTCCGGCTGCCGGAACAGTTCACGGTAAGTGCGCATGGCAGGAGTCTGGGAGGGGCCGTACGGAGACGTAATGTTTCGCAGGCACGCGAAACGTCATCAAGGGGAGGGGCCGGCGTGGGGTGGTGGCAGGTGGACGCGGACACGCTCGCGCGCGGGCGGTTCGTCGTCTCCCCGCTGAGCGAGGCAATCTCCAGCCTGAAGCTGCTCCAGGGGCACGCCCCGGCCGTGCATCCCGGCGAGCGCTCCTGGCTGGCCGAGCACCTGCCAGCCTTCCGGGAGCTGGTCCGCGCCGATCCGCTCACCCCGCTCCTCCTGGACGCCGCGTTCCGGCCGCACTGGAACGCGGACTTCATCACCCCGACCCCCGCCGCCGAGGGCGGGCAGAGCTTCGAGGAGGAGCTGGCCGTGATGCGGGCGCGGTCGCCGCAGGAGGTGCACGACGATCTCACCGTCGCCCTGGGCTCCCCTCCGCCGCCCGAGCTGTGCCGCCGGGACCTCGCGGACCGGGCCGCCGACGTCGTGGAGTGGGTGTGGCGGCAGACGGTACTGCCTCAATGGCCGGTACGCAGACGGGTGTTGGAGGCGGACATCGTCGCGCGGACGGCGCAGTTGAGCCGGGGCGGCTGGGCTGCGGCGCTGGACGACATGCGGCCGGGAATGCGCTGGCTGGGCGGCGACCGCTTGCAGATCAACACGCACGAGCACGCGCCGAGGGAGATGTCCGGGGCCCGGCTGCTGTTCGTGCCGGTGAGCTTCGGCACGAGCTGGGTGTCGTGGGAGGGCGGGCGCCGGTACGCGGTGGTCTACCCGTGCGCGGGCGCGCTCGCCGAGCCGGGGCGGCCCCCGGCCCCGGAGGCGCTGGGCGCGCTGCTGGGGCGGGGCCGGGCCTCCGTCCTCGTACTCCTGGACGCGCCGCGCAGCACCACGCACCTGGTGGCGCTGACCGGGCTGCCGCTGGGGTCGGTGGGGCGGCATCTGAAGGTGCTGCTGGACGCGCGGCTGGTGCGGCGGCGCCGGGCGGGGCGGTCCGTGCTGTACTACCGGACAGGGGCGGGGGACGTCCTGGTGAACTCGCAGGATCGGGAGGGCGAGTGAGGGGTCGTCAGGTGTGGCGGGGGGTCGTCGTCGCGGTGTACGTCGTCGGTCTGGCCATCGGTACGGTCACGCATCTGACGGACCTGTTCGTGCACGGGGTGCGGTCGCACGCCGTGTTCGCCCCGTACTGGCTCGACGTGTACTGGACCTCGCTGACGCTGTTCGACCCGCTGGCCCTGGCGCTGGTCGTCCTGGGGGCGGTGCGCGGGCGGAGTACGGCCGGGGTGTGGCTGGTGTGCGCGGTGATGGTGACGGACCTCGCGGCCAATGCGTACGCCGTGTACGTCCTGCTGCACAGCGGGGTGCAGGACTCGCCCGGACTGCAACGGCTGCTGGCGTTCGGGCTGTTCGTGGCGGTGACCGCACCGTGGCTGGCGAAGGAGTCCCAGCGGCACATTTCCGGTGGCACGGTGCGGGAGCCCGCGCGTAGCCTCCGCCCATGACTCTTGTGGCGATCTTCAGCGGGGCCGGCATCTCGACGGATTCCGGCATCCCCGACTACCGGGGGCCCGGCGGGCTGTGGCGGCGCGATCCGGACGCCGAGAAGCTCGTCACGTACAGCTACTACATGGCCGATCCGGAGATCCGCCGCAGGTCGTGGCTGATGCGGCGGGAGCAGGCCGCCCTGAACCCGGAGCCGAACGCGGCGCACCGGGCGGTGGCCGAGCTGGACCGGCGGGACGGGTTCGCGGTGCGGGTGCTCACGCAGAACGTGGACGGGCTGCACCAGCTCGGTGGCATGCCGGACCGCAAGGTGCTCGAACTGCACGGCACCGCACGGGCGGTGGTGTGCGTGAAGTGTCACGCACGGACGTCGATGGACGAGGCGCTGGAGCGGGTGGACGCGGGCGAGCCCGACCCGGCGTGCCGGGTGTGCGCGGGGATCCTGAAGCCCGCGACGGTGATGTTCGGGGAGGCGCTGGACCCGGAGGTGCTGGGCGGTGCGATGTTGGTGGCGAAGGCGTGCGAGGTGTTCGTCGCGGTCGGCTCCACGCTCCAGGTGCAGCCCGCGGCGTCGCTGGCCGGGATCGCGGCGGAGCACGGGGCGCGGCTGATCGTCGTGAACGCGGAGCCGACGCCGTACGATCCGCTGGCCGACGAGGTGGTGCGGGAGCCGATCGGGACGGCGCTGCCCACGTTGCTCGCGGCGCTCTAGAAGAGGGCGGCTTCGGCCGGGGCGCCGCTCTCGAAGGCGAGGAGGCGCTGCTTGCGGTCGAGGCCGCCGCCGTAGCCGGTGAGGTTTCCGGTGGAGCCGATGACGCGGTGGCAGGGGACGATGATGCCGACGGGGTTCTTGCCGTTGGCGAGGCCGACGGCGCGGGACGCCCCCATGTTGCCCAGTTCCTGGGCGAGTTGGCCGTACGTCCGGGTCTCTCCGTACGGGATCTGCTGGAGCTGTTCCCACACGGAGCGCTGGAACGGGGTGCCGTGGAGGGCCAGCGGGATCGTGAACTCGGTCAACTCGCCCTGGAAATAGGCTTCGAGCTGGGCGATGACCTCGGGGAAGGGTTCGGGGTCGGGGTCGCCGAAGGTCTCCTCGGCGGGACGGTGGCGCTGGCCGACCATGTAGAGGCCGGACAGGACGCCGTCGGTGGCGACGAGGGTGAGGGGGCCGTAGGGGCTGTCGACGACGGTGTGCTGTTTCTGGGACATACTCTGTGGGGTCTTCTGGGGCATCGGGATCAACTCGCTTGGTTCGGAAGGTGGTTGATGGGGTGGGAGTCGGTGGCCCACAGGTGCTGGACGGCGTAGGCGCGCCAGGGGCGCCAGGCGGCGGCGCGGGCGGTGAGGGCGGCCGGGGTGTGCGGGAGGCCGAGCCCTTGGGCGGCCTTCTTGATGCCGAGGTCGGAGGGGAGGAAAGCGTCCGGGTCGCCGAGCGCGCGCATCGCGATGACCTCGGTGGTCCACGGGCCGAAGCCGGGCAGGGCGAGGAGCTGGGCGCGGGCGGCGTCCCAGTCGCTGTCGACGCCCAGTTTGATCGTGCCGTCGGCGAGGGCGGCGACCAGGGTGGTGAGCGTGGTACGGCGGCTGCGCGGCAGGGCCAGCGTCTCGGGGTCGAGCCCGGCGAGCGCCTCGGAGGTCGGGAAGAGGTGGGTGAGGCCGCCCTCCGGGTCGTCGACGGGGGTGCCGTGCGCGGTGACCAGGCGGGCGGCGTGGGTGCGGGCGGCGGCCGTCGACACCTGCTGGCCGAGGACGGCCCGTACCGCGAACTCGTCCGCGTCGGTCGTACGGGGCACTCGCCGCCCGGGGGCCCGCGCCACCAGGGGGGCGAGCAGCGGGTCGGCGCTCAGCCGCTCGTCGACGGCGACCGGGTCGGCGTCGAGGTCCAGCATCCAGCGGCAGCGGCTGATGGCGTGGGTGAGGTCGCGCAGGTCGGTGAGGGAGAGCCGGCAGTCGATGTGGTCGGGCCGGGGGGACAGGGCCACGATGCCGTGCCCGTACGGGAGTTGGAGGGTGCGGCGGTAGGCGCCGTCGCGCCATTCCTCGACGCCGGGGACGGCGGTGGCGGCGAGGTGGCCGAAGAGGTTGTCGGGGTTGAGCGGGGCGCGGAAGGGGAGGCGGAGGGCGATCACGCCGGGGGTCTGCGGGCCGCCCTGCCCCTTCTTGCGGCGTTCGCGCAGCTCGCTGGGGGCGAGGCCGAAGACTTCGCGGACGGTGTCGTTGAAGGTGCGCACCGAGGAGAACCCGGCGGCGAAGGCGATGTCCGCCATCGGCAGCGGGGTCGTCTCGATGAGCAGCCGGGCCGTCTGGGCACGCTGGGCGCGGGCCAGGGCGAGCGGCCCGGCCCCCAGCTCGGCGCGGAGCTGACGCTCGACCTGCCGGGTGGAGTACCCGAGCCGGGCGGCCAGCCCCGGCACGCCCTCGCGGTCGACGACTCCGTCCCGGATGAGCCGCATGGCGCGGGCGACGGCGTCCGCGCGGGCGTTCCACTCCGGGGAGCCGGGGCTGGTGTCGGGGCGGCACCGCTTGCAGGCCCGGAACCCGGCCTGCTGGCAGGCCGCCGCGCTCGGGTAGAACGTCATGTTCTGCGGCTTGGGCGGGACGACCGGGCAGCTCGGGCGGCAGTAGATGCGGGTGGTGGTGACCGCTGTGAACACCCAGCCGTCGAAGCGCGCGTCCTTGGACTGCACGGCGCGGACACAGCGGTCGGTGTCGGTGTGCATGGCGCGGGTGCCGGCGGCCGGGGCGGCTGCGGTCTCGGTCGGTGTCATGGGTCCAGCATCGGTCACCGGAGGTTCGACGGCTGGCGGAAATCCGACATCAAGGTGCCGCGACCAGGGCCTGCTCGAAGTGCGCGAACGCGGCATCGTCGAACAGTACGAACCGGATGTCCAGCAGCGGCTCGCGCGCGGCCTCGCGGACGGTGCGCACGGCGAGGCGGGCGCCGTCGGAGAGCGGCCAGCGGTAGACGCCGGTGGAGATGGCCGGGAAGGCGATGCTGTGGGCACCCAGCTCGCCCGCCAGGCGCAGGGACTCCCGGTAGCAGGAGGCGAGCAGCTCCGACTGGGCGCGGTCGGCGTCGCCGGTGAGGTGGGGCTGGTGGACGGGGCCGACGGTGTGCACGACGTACTGGGCGTGCAGGTCTCCGGCGGTGGTGACGACGGCCCGGCCGGTGGGGAGGCCGCGGCCGTAGTGGGAGGCGCGCAGCTTGCGGCAGTCGGCGAGGATGGCGGGGCCGCCGCGGCGGTGGATGGCGCCGTCCACACCGCCGCCGCCGAGCAGGGTCGAATTCGCGGCATTGACGATCACGTCGGCATGCTGGTCGGTGATGTCGCCGCGGACGAGGGTGATTTTGGGGGTGGGGCCGGGTGTTGTCATGCGCGCATTCTGCCCAGGCGGGTCGTGGGTGCCCAGGGGTGGGCCCCCTCCCTGACGATGCCGCCCGAAGGGCAGGCATTTCAGGGGCGCGGGGCTGCATTGATTTGCGGCTCCGCCGCGTGGGCGCGACCAGCCACGACTCACCCGCACGGAACCCGCCCCGGCACCGGGTGCCGAACCCGACCAACCCCCACCACACCCGGCGGGCCAGAAGCGCTACTCCCCCGCCAAAAGCCCCCGCACCCGCTCCACCACCCCCGCATCCCTCCCCACCGCGAACGGCAGCGCATTGCCCCCGGTGATCCGATACCGCTCCCCCACTCGCGTCCGGTCCGTGCCCCCCGCCTCCTCCACCAGCAGCAGCCCCGCCGCGTGGTCCCAGGCCAGCTCCCACGAGAAGGCGACGGCCTCCAACTCGCCCCGGGCGACGGCCAGATACTCCAGGCCCGCCGACCCGCACGGCCGGGTCTCCACTCCCGGCACCGCCAGCCGCAGCAGTGCGTGCTTCTCCTCCGGGGTCGTGTAGTCGGGGTTCGAGATCGCGACCCGCAGCGGAGCACCCGCCTCCGGCGACCCGGCGTGCAGGGGGCGGCCGTTGAGGGTCGCGCCCCGGCCCCGTACCGCTGTCGCCATCTCGTCCATCGCGGGGGCGAACGTCCACGACGCCTGGAGCTCACCACCCCGCGCCAGCGCCACCAGCGTGCAGAATCCCGCCTCCCCGTCCACGAACTGGCGGGTCCCGTCCACCGGGTCGACGATCCACACCGGGGCGTCGCCCCGTATCGCCCCGTACGCCGCCGGGTCCGCGTGGACGGCTTCCTCGCCGACCACCACCGAACCGGGCAGCAGCCGGGTCAGGGCCGCCGTGAGGTGCTCCTCCGCGCCCCGGTCGGCGACCGTCACCAGGTCGTACGGGCCCTTCTTCTCCACCACCTCGTGCGCGGCGAGCTGACGGAAGCGGGGCATGATCTCGGTCGCGGCCGCCTCCCGGACGGCCGCCTCCACTGCGGCGACAAGCTGGTCATCGATCATGCCGTCCAGCAAAGCACGCCCCACTGACAGGCCGACCCCACCGGCGGCCTCACCGGTAGGAGATCTTCTCGAACGGCCACTTTGCCGCAAGCCACTCCCGTACCGTCCGCACCAGCGGCCCGTCCAGCTCCGCCCGGTCCGCACGCACCCAGGACCTTACCGACGTCACGGACGGGTCGTCCCAGTCCGGATAGAGGTAGAGGCAGCCGATGACCTCATCGGTCGCCGGGTCGAGCACGGTGAAGGTGAATCCCTTCCGCGCTTCGAAGTCCGCTTGGTGCTCCTCGACGTCGGCGAGGTTCGCCTGCGCCGACATCCCCTCCGGCGGCGGCCAGCTGCGGCCGAACCCCGGTGTGCTGCGGATGTGTTCGATGCTGGAGGTCCAGGCGGCGAGGTCGCCCGCGTTGTGCTCGGGAGCCAGCGGTACGAGTCGGAAGGCGTCCGTTTCGAGGAGTCGGGGCGCGGTGAATCCGGCCGGGACGAAGGGGTGGGCGGGCGGTGTCTGCTCGGTCATCCGGGCAGGTTAGGGGCCCGGAGCGGCACCCGGCCCCCGATTTTCCGCCCCTCGCCCCGGCCGGAGACCTGGAATGGGAGGAATGTCCGGGGCCGGGATAGCGTTGTCGCAGCCCAGGCGGCCATGCGGCCATGCTGGCGTGCCGGGTGGAGCAACGGAGGCGGAAGACAGTGCACGGTGAGTACAAGGTCCCCGGCGGCAAGCTCGTCGTCGTCGACCTCGACACGGAGGCGGACGGACGCGGCGGCGAGGTCCTGCGGAACGTACGGGTCGCCGGTGACTTCTTCCTGGAGCCCGACGAGGCCATCGTCGCCATCAACGGTGCGCTGGAGGGGGCTCCGGCCGACACGGACGCCGCCGGGCTGGCCGCCCGGATCGAGGCGTCGCTGCCCGAGGGGACGGTGATGTTCGGGCTCAGTTCCGAGGGCGTCGCCGTTGCCGTGCGCCGTGCCCTCGCGCATGCCACGGACTGGACCGACTACGACTGGCAGCTCATCCACGAGGCCCCGCAGTCGCCCGCCCTGCACATGGCGCTCGACGAGGTCATCACCGCCGAGGTCGCGGCCGGACGCCGTCCGCCGACGCTGCGGGTGTGGGAGTGGGGCGCGCCCGCCGTCGTCATCGGCAGCTTCCAGTCGCTGCGCAACGAGGTCGACCCGGAGGGCGCCGAGCGGCACGGGATTCAGGTGGTGCGGCGGATCAGTGGCGGCGGGGCGATGTTCATCGAGCCGGGCAACACGATCACGTACTCCCTGTCCGTGCCCAGCGCCCTCGTCCAGGGGCTGTCCTTCGCGGACAGCTACGCCTACCTCGACGACTGGGTGCTCGGTGCGCTCGCCGACATGGGCGTCAAGGCCTGGTACCAGCCGCTGAACGACATCGCCACGGACGCCGGGAAGATCGCGGGAGCGGCGCAGAAGCGGATGGTCGCCGACGAGGGCGCGGTGCTGCACCACGTGACGATGGCGTACGACATCGACGCGGACAAGATGATGGAAGTGCTGCGGATCGGCAAGGAGAAGCTGTCCGACAAGGGCACCAAGAGCGCGAAGAAGCGGGTGGATCCGCTGCGGCGGCAGACCGGGCTGGCCCGGGAGGCCGTCATCGAGCGGATGATCGCGTCGTTCCGGGGGCGGTACGGGCTGGAGAGGGGTGCGGTGTCGGAGGAGGAGATGGCGCGGGCGAAGGCCTTGGCGGAGGCCAAGTTCGGTACGGAGGAGTGGACGGCGCGGGTTCCGTAGGCGTACGGGGGGGGCGGTGCGGCCCGCGCCGGGGGGCGGGCCGCATTCGCGGACGGGCCGAAATCACCCGCCGGACAGGCCGAGGCGTACCTCCCGTACCAGAACGCCCGCCTCTTCCACCGCCGCCTCGTCCAGGCCGCGCAGGCACTGCGCCACCCGGTCCGTGAAGTCGGCCGGCGCGGAAGGGAGTCGGGAGGCAGTCGCCAGCGCACCCTTCTCGTTCACGCACCACACCCGCGCGTCGCCCAGCATCGCCTGTGCCAGTACGCCGAACGCCCTCGACAGGCACAGCGACACGTGCAGTACGTCGCCGCCCTTCGCCGACTTGCGCGCGTTCGCCACCGAGAAGTCCGCCTCCCAGGCCGCCCCGATCAGCGCCGTGCGCAGGGCTTCCGGGTAGTGGGCGGTCTGCGTGCGCAGGGTCGAGAGTCCGCCCGTGGGGTCGGCCAGGACCTGGCACAGCGCCACCTCGCCCGCGTACGTCGGCGACCAGAAGCCCAGCGGGTGGCCCGCCTGCATGCCCACCTCGTAGCGGCCCTCCCGGCAGTCCTGCCAGACCCGCTCGACCCGGTCCAGGTCCCGCAGCACCCAGTCGACCTGGGCGCCGTCCACGTTCAGCCAGGCCCCGCCGTTCACCCACGGGCCCCAGCCGCCGGGCCCGGCCACCTCGACGGGTTCGCCCGCGTACTCGGCGGCGAGTGCCTCAAGTGCCGGAAGGTCCAGTTCGCCCCGGTAGTAGAGGCCCAAGTCCCAGTCGGAGTCGGGCCGGTGGGCGCCTCGGGCGCGGCTTCCGCCGAGGGCGACGGCCTTGATGCCGGGGAGGCCTGCGAGCCGCTCCGCCATGTCTGCAACGATCTTGTTCACGGGGCAGGACCCTACCGCCGCCGGTGTTGTCGGTGCACGGGAATACTCTGGGGTCCCGAAGCACAGTGGCGTGAGGAGTCCGAGGTGTCGCCGATGCTTGACGCAGTCGTCGTGGGGGCGGGGCCCAACGGGCTGACCGCCGCCGTGGAGCTGGCCCGTCGCGGCTTCTCGGTGGAGGTCTTCGAGGCGAAGGACACCGTCGGCGGCGGCGCCCGCACCGAGGAGCTGACGCTGCCGGGCTTCCGGCACGACCCGTGCTCGGCGGTGCACCCGCTGGGCATCGGCTCCCCCGCGTTCAACGCCATGCCGCTGGAGCGGTACGGACTGGAGTGGCTGCACCCCGAGCTGCCGATGGCGCACCCCTGGGACGACGGCACGGCGGCCGTGCTGTCCCGGTCGGTCGCGGAGACGGCCGCCTCCTTCGGCCCCCGGGACGCGGGCGCGTACCGGCGGATGGTCGCTCCGTACCTCGGGAAGTGGGACACCCTCGCACAGGACTTCATGTCCCTGCCGCTGACCAACCTCCCCCGCCACCCGTTCAAGCTCGCCCACTTCGGGATCGACGGCCTGCCGCCGTCCACCTGGCTGATGCGGCGCTTCCGCGACGAGAAGGCGAAGGCCCTGATCGCGGGCATGGTGGCGCATGTCATCGCCCCGCTGGGCGGGTTCGCGACGAGTGCGATCGGGCTGCTCTTCGCGCTGGCCGCGCACGAGAACGGCTGGCCGTCGCCGCGCGGCGGCTCACAGGCCATTCCGGACGCCCTGACCGCGTACCTCCGCGACCTCGGCGGGGTCGTCCACACCGGTTACGAGGTCAAGCGCCTCGACGACCTGCCGCCGGCCCGGGCGTACGTCTTCGACACCTCGCCGACCGCGCTGGCCCGGATCGCCCGTCTGGGCAACGCGTACGAGGGCTACCGCTACGGCGCGAGCGTCTTCAAGATCGACTACGCGCTGGACGGCCCGGTGCCGTGGACCGCCGAGGAGGCCCGCCGGGCCGGGACGGTGCAGGTCGGCCCCACGAAGGGCGAGATCGGCAAGGCCCTGCGCCAGGCGGCCGGCGGCACGGCCCCCGAGACCCCGTTCCTGATCACCGCCCAGCCGAGCGTGATCGACCCGACCCGCGCCCCCGAGGGCAAGCACGTGTTCTGGGCGTACGGGCACGTCCCGCACGCCTGGGAGGGCGACCTGACGGACGCGGTAGAACGCCAGATCGAGCGCTTCGCCCCCGGCTTCCGCGACCTCGTCCTGGCCCGCGCCACGGCCGGCCCCCCGGAGCTGGCCGCGCACAACGCGAACTACGTGGGCGGCGACATCGCCTGCGGCGCGTTCGCGGGCCTGCAGGTCCTCATGCGCCCGAAGCTGTCCCTCTTCCCGTACGCCACGAAGCACCCCGCGGTGTTCCTGTGCTCCTCGGCTACCCCGCCCGGCCCGGGCGTCCACGGCATGTCGGGCCACAACGCGGCCAAGGCGGTCTGGCGCCACCTGCGCACGGCGGACCGGGGCTGAGACCGCGCCCCAGGGCCCGGGGCCCGCTCGCCGTGCGGGCTCCCGGGGCCCGGCCGACAATGGCGGTCATGGACTCCACCGACATGGACCGCACCGTCGCCTTCGACTACACGGTGTACGTCAGGGCCTCCCCGGACCAGGTCTGGCAGGCCCTGACCGACCCCGCGCAGACCGTCCGGTACTGGGGGCTGACCCTCGCCTCCGACTGGAAGCCCGGCTCGCCCGTCGTGTGGCAGGGCATGGGCCTGGGCGACCCCGATCCGGAGCAGGTGGTGCTCGCCGCCGAACCCGGCCGTCGGCTCGCCCTCACCTGGCACACCTTCACCCCGGCCTTCGCCGAAGCCGTCGGCATGGACGAGGACCTGCGCGCCCGCATCTCCGCCGAGCCGCGCTCGAAGTTCTCGTACGACATCGAGCCCGCGGGCCCGGACGTGACGCGCCTCCACCTGGTCCACGACGGCTTCGAGCCCGACAGCACGGTCCTCGCCATGATCCGCGAGGGCTGGCCCTCCGTCCTCTCCAGCCTCAAGTCCTTCCTGGAGACGGGCGAACCGCTGCCCGAGCTCGAATAGCTTTACGCGGGCGGGGAATTCACCGCTCGCCGTGCCAAGACCCCCACGGCGCCGCATACGCCCCGCCCGAGGCCACGAGGGCTTCGTGGGGGCCGAGTTCGGTGATGCGGCCGTCGTCCATCACGGCGATCCGGTCGGCGTCGTGCGCGGTGTGCAGCCGGTGGGCGATGACGGTGCGCCCTTGGAGGACGGCGGCCAGGGCCCGTTCCGTGTGCCGTGCGGTGCCGGGGTCCAGGAGTCCGGTGGCCTCGTCCAGGATCAGTGTGTGCGGGTCCGCCAACACCACGCGGGCGAGGGCGAGTTGCTGCGCCTGGGAGCCGTCGAGGTGGTGGCCGCCCGCGCCCAGGGCGGTGTCGAGTCCGTCGGGCAGGTCGTCGGCCCATTCGGCGCCGACGGCCGCGAGTGCAGCCCACAGCTCGGCGTCGGTGGCAGTCCCGGCCGCGATCAGCAGGTTGCCGCGGAGCGTGCCGAGGAAGACGTGGTGCTCCTGGGTGATCAGGACGACCTGGCGGCGCAGCACCTCGGGGTTCAGGTCGCGGATCGGGACTCCGCCGACGGTGACCGTGCCGGTGCGGGGTGCGTCGAGGCCCGCGAGCAGCCTGCCCAGGGTGGACTTGCCCGCGCCGGACGGGCCGACGACGGCGAGCCGTTCGCCCGCGCGCACGGTCAGGTCGATGCCGTGCAGCACATCGGGCCCGCCCTCGTAGGCGTGGCTCACGCCGGTCACTTCGATGCGGTCGCCGTCGGGGGTGCGGGTGGTGCCCGCCGGTGCCGGGGGCAGTTGGCCGAGGCAACCGTGTCGCCTCCTGAGCGGTGCGGCCCGCAGGGGTGTCCTCGCCGCGTGAGACCAGTCGCCGGTAGTCGGGGCTGTCGCGCAGGAGGTCCCGGTGGGTTCCGGTCGCGGCCACCCGTCCTGCGACGAGGTGGTGCACGGTGTCCGCCCGGTCCAGGACGACGGGTGAGGTGGTGGTGACGACGGTGGTACGTCCCTGGCGTGCGGCCCGCAGTCCTGCGGCGACGGCCGCCTCGGTGTGGGCGTCGAGCGCCGAGGTCGGCTCGACCGCGAGCAGCACCTCGGGGTCGGCCAGCAGTGCCCGTACCAGGCGGACGCGCTGGCGCTGGCCGCCGGAGAGGCTGCGGCCCTGGGCGTCGACAGGGGTGTCGAGGCCGTCGCGCAGGCCGCGTACGACGTCGTCGGCGACGGCTTCCCGGAAGGCCCGTTCGAGGTCGGCCTCCGTGCGGTCGTGGCGTCCGGCGACCACGTCGCGCAGGGTTCCGGCGAAGAGGTCGGCCTCCTTGTCGGCGACCAGGATGCGGGCGCGAACCTGTTCCGGCGCGAGGGCGTCGAGCCGGGTGCCGCCCCAGGTGGCGTCGGACGCGGTGAACCGGCCGAGGCGTTCGACCACGTCGGCGGTGTCCGCCGGCCGGGCGGAGACCAGCGCGGTCAGCTCCCCGGGCCGTATCGACACGCCCGACGCCGGGTCGTGCAGGACCGAGGGCTCCTCCGGCGCGTCCGCGCCCTCCGAAGGGTCGGGCTCCAGGTCCAGGAAACGGAGCAGCCGCCGGGCGGAGACCAGTCCGCGGCCGAGGTCGGAGCCGCCCTCGACGAAGAACGACACCGGGACCGCCAGCACCGCCACATACCCGTACACAGCGACCAACTCGCCCACCGTCAGGGTGCCTTCGGCGGCCATCCTGGCGGCGAGCCAGGTGACCACGGCGAGGAACAGCATCGGCAGTCCCGCCCCGAGGGCGCCGATCCAGCTGGTGACGGCGGCGACCCGGTAGCCCTGTTCCTTCAGCACGTGCGAGTCGCGGCGGTAGCGGGCGGCGTACACCTCCTTGCCGCCGAGCCCGGCCAGCACCCGCAGTCCCCCGACGATGTCCCCGAACCGGGCCGCGAGAGCACCCTGTTGCTCCCGGTACGGGGCCTGTACCCCCTGGAGGCGGCCCAGCAGCGGCCCGAGCACGAGCGCGATCAGCGGTACGCCGACCAGGACGAGAACGGCGAGCTGCCAGGAGACGGAGAACAGGAATCCGGCGACGACCAGGCAGGCGACCGCCGCGCCGACCCCGGGACCGGTGATGGTCAGCACGTTCGCCATCGCGGCGGCGTCGCCGAACCCGATGGTGACCACCTCTCCCGCACCCACCCTGCGGGGCAGCGCGGCCCCGAGCCGGGTGGTGTGGGCGACGACGAGGCGGGCCGTGCGGAAGACGGCGTCGAGCCGGACCCGGGTCATGGTGCGGTGCCGAATGATCGCGAGGTACGCGTTGAGCGCCCCGACACCGAACAGCGCCGCGCACCACAGCGCGAGCCGGCCCCCCGTCGCCCGGAGTGAGGCCGTCGTCGACGGCGCGGGCGAGCGCGTAGGGCGGCAGGGTCAGGCCGACCATCCAGGCGCTGCCCCAGGCCGCTCCGGCGGCGCACCGGGCGCGCTGGCGCGTGACGAGCCACCACAGGTAGTGCCCTGGTCCGCGCCGGTCCGGAAGCTCCTGGCCGGTGGAGGCGCGGTCCTGACCGGTGGACGCGAGGTCCTGGCCGGTGGAGGCAGGGTCCTGGCCGGTGGATGCATTGAACATCCACCGACCCTATGAAACCCCCTTCGGGCCGCTCTCACCGCCCGCGCGCACCCCGCCCCGGCACCATCAGCACCACGTACAGCAGCAGTGACGCCGCGAGCCCGACCGCCCACCCGTAGTCGGCGAGCGGCTTCAGGAAGGGGATCAGGCCCTCGTCGGGGAAGGGGCCCTTTCCGGGGGCGGAGTGGGAGCCGCCGACGGCGAGGACGCCGCCGACGACGAAGGCGGCGACGGCCCGCCAGTTCCAACCGCCGGTGTACCAGTAACGGCCCTCGGGCCGGTAGAGGTCGACAAGGTCCAGCACGGTCCTGCGGACGATCCAGTAGTCGGCAATGAGGATGCCCGCGACCGTGCCGAGCAGCCCGCCGACGAGCCCGAGCCAGGTGAAGATGTACAGCTCGGGGGTCTCGGTGAGCTTCCACGGCATGATGACGACGCCCACAACTCCCGTGATGAGCGCGCCCGTTCGGAAGTTGATGAACTTCGGGGCCAGGTTGGCGAGGTCGTACGCGGGCGAGACGACGTTCGCCGCGAGATTCACGGAGATCGTCGCGATCAGCACGGTCACCAGCGCGAAGAGCAGCCCGAAGACGTTGTCGGTCTTCGCGGCGAGCGCGACCGGGTCCCAGACCGGGGCCCCGTACACGGCCTGCGAGCCGGAGGTGACGAAGACCGACAGCAGGGCGAAGAGGGTCATGGTGGTCGGCAGGCCGAGCGACTGCCCCCAGATCTGGGCGCGTTGACCGGCGGCGAAGCGGGTGAAGTCGGGGATGTTGAGGCTGAGCGTGGACCAGAAGGCGATCATCCCCATCAGGGAGGGGAAGAAGACCGGCCAGAAGTCGGCGCCCCAGCCGAGCTTGGAGGGCTGGCCCAGGAGCGGGCCCACTCCCCCGGCCTTCATCGTGATCCACACCAGCAGCACCAGCGCGCCGACGATGACGAAGGGCGCCGCCCAGTTCTCGAAACGGCGCAGGGTCTCCATCCCCCGGTAGATGATGGCGAGTTCGAGCACCCAGAAGAGCAGGAAGCACAGCCAGAGCGTCCACGGCTGCCCGCCGATCTTCGAGGCCTCCGCCCAGCCGCCGAAGATCTTCCCGAGCAGGACGAAGATCCCCTGACCGCCGATCCAGGTCTGGATTCCGAACCACGCGCACGCCACCCCGGCCCGGATCAGTGCGGGCAGGTTCGCCCCGCGCAGGCCGAAGGAGGCACGGGCCAGCACCGGGAAGGGGATGCCGTACTTGGGGCCCGCGTGCCCGGTGAGCAGCATCGGGGCGAGCACGATCAGGTTGGCCAGGGCGATGGTGACGACCGCCTGGACCCAGTCCATGCCGAGGGCGACGAGGCCCGAAGCCAGCAGCCAGGAAGGGATGTTGTGCGCCATGCCGACCCAGAGGGCGGCGAAGTTGTACGTCGTCCAGCGCCGTCGGGCGACGGGCACGGGCAGCAAGTCCTCGTTGACGTAGCGGGATTCGGGAGGGATCGCGCCGGGGGCCGGCTCCACGCGGCCCCCTCGCGCCGGGTCGGATATCGGGCTTCCTGGAGCGGTGGCGGTCATGGGCGGGACCCTTCGTCGAAGCGTGCGAAGCCTTTCGTTGGGGGTGCCTCGCTCCTCGTACGCGCACCTCAACTGCGCGTACGGGGAGGTGAGTTCAGGAGTTCGCGAGAGCAGGGATGACGGACGCGCCGTACGCGTCGATGGTCCGCTCGCGGGCGTCGTGCATGTTGTAGACGGCGAACTGGTCGACACCCAGGGCGCGCAGTGCGCGCAGCTTCTCGATGTGTGCCTCGACGGGGCCCAGCAGGCAGAAGCGGTCGACGATCTCGTCGGGCACGAAGTCGGTGTCGGGGTTCCCGGCGCGCCCGTGGTGCGCGTAGTCGTAGCCCTGGCGGGCCTCGATGTACGAGGTGAGGGCCTCCGGTACGAGGTCGGAGTCGGACCCGTACTTGGCGACCAGGTCGGCGACGTGGTTGCCGACCATGCCGCCGAACCAGCGGCACTGGTCGCGGGCGTGGCCGAGGTCGTCGCCGACGTAGGCGGGGGCGGCGACGCAGATCTTCACGTCCATGGGGTCGCGTCCGGCGTCGGAGGCGGCGTCGCGCACGGCGCGGATCATCCACTCGGTGAGGAAGGGGTCGGCGAGCTGGAGGATGAACCCGTCGGCGTTCGCCCCGGCCAGCGCGAGCGCCTTGGGCCCGTACGCGGCCATCCAGACCGGCAGTTTCCCGCCCCGCACCCAGGGGATCCGTACCGCCTGGCCGTCGACCTTGGCCTCGCGGCCCTCGGCGAGGTCGCGGATGACGTCCATGGCCTCGCCGAGCCTGGCCAGGGTGTTGGGCTTGCGGCCCGCGACGCGCATGGCGGAGTCGCCGCGGCCGATGCCGCAGACGGTGCGGTTGCCGTACATGTCGTTGAGGGTGGCGAAGGTGGAGGCGGTGACCTCCCAGGTGCGGGTGCCGGGGTTGGTGACCATGGGGCCGACGATCAGCCTGCTGGTGTGTTCCAGGATGCGGCTGTAGATGACGAAGGGTTCCTGCCAGAGCACGGCGGAGTCGAAGGTCCAGCCGTAGGTGAATCCGTTGCGTTCGGCGCGGCGCATCAGGCCGACGACCTCGGATGCGGGGGGATCGGTCTGCAGGACGAGTCCGAAGTCCATCGGCATGTGGGGCGTACCTCCTGGCTCAGGTACTGACGGTGTGTCGGATACGGCGAACTGCCGTGCGCACAGTGCTGTTTCGGCCGCGGCGCGGCCACTGTGCCAGGGCGGTGAAGGGGTCAATCGTGGACCCCGCCGGGGACCTTGGCAAGAGGGACACCACGCGCGTCCACGTGCAGAGTCGCCGGGTTCGCCCGTACGGGGGAAGCCGCCGCCCCCGTACGGCGCGAACCACGTGGACGCGGTCAGCAGGGTGGCCGGTGTCCGCCCTGCCGCAGGGCGTGCGGTCCGCCGGCGGTGACGATCGCGGCGACGGCGGGCGGCAGCGGGGTGCCGTCCTCGCGCACCGGCACCGGCGGGTCGACGACCTCGCCGACGCCCGGCCCGCGCAGGGCGGTGTTCTTCGCCCGCACCCGGTCCAGCGGGGACGGGGTGAGCGTCTTGCGTTCGCGGACGAAGGCGATGAAGGACTCGAAGTCGCGCTGGTGGCGGTAGGGCTCGCGGTAGGCGGTCAGCGCCGGGTAGCCGTCCATGCCGAGGAGGGTGTACGAGGAGGTGGCCAGCCGGTAGTCGCGGTCGGGCCGCAGCGGCGCGCCGTCGACGGTGACGTCGGCGGGGTCGACCCGGTCGCCGACGGCGCCGGACGCGTCGAAGGCGTACCGGACGTTCCCGGAGACGGCCAGCGGCGCGAACCGGAGGGCGCCGTCGGGGCCCTTGGTCCACTGCTGTTCGAGGGCGTCGTGGATCTGCTGCCCGGTGACCTTCACGCAGACGGTGGGACTGCCGTAGCCGACCGCCCGCCAGGCCTGCCCGAAGGCGACCGCGCCGTCCGGCCCCGGGGTCAGGTCGCCGCGTACGAGCGACTGGCCGACGGTCGGTGCGAGCGGGACGAGGGCGAGTTGCGCGGGGACATGCCGGTGGATGTTGGAGTCGTCGTACGCGGGGACCGGCTTCTGCGCCGCCCACAGCGCCCAGTCGGCGGCGAGGTCGCCCATGGTGGACTGGCCGAGGGCGTTGCGGGTGCGGGTGAAGGGGGCGCGCTGGGCGGCGATGCGGCTGCGCTCGCGGGTGGCCGCCTGGCCGGCCCAGTAGTCGGCGATGGCCTTGAGCTCGGGGTGCGGGGTGACGTCACGGGTGTTGGGGTGGCTGGTGGAGACGGTGAGTTCGCGGACGACCCGGCCGGTGCGGGGGTCGAGGCGGAGGTTGATCTCGTTGATGACCTGGCCGTGGAACCCGGCCTCGACGAAGGGGCGGGGGACGCCGTTCGGGTCGGGGACCATCATGGTGAAGCGGGTGTGCCAGTGGCCGCAGACGATGGCGTCGATGTCGGGCGAGACCTTGAGCGCGAGGTCGTAGGCGGGTCCGGAGGGGTTGCTGCCGCTGTTGAAGTCGCCGCCCGCGACCGCGCCGTCGTGCATGCTCAGGACGATGGCGTGCACGCCGCGCCGCTTGAGTTCGCGGGCGCACCGGTCGGCGGTGGCGATCTGGTCGAGGGTCCTCAGGCCCGGATGGAAGGAGTTCGGGAACAACTCGCTTCCGGTCACGGTGAGATGGATGAACCCGATCGGGATGCGTCGCCCGCGCGGACCCCGTACGTACTCGACGTGGTAGGGCGGCAGCACCGTCCGGCCGGTGCGGGTGCGGACCACATTGGCGCTGTAGTAGCGGAAGTCGGCCCCCCGGAAGCGCCTGCCCGTCGCATCCCGGAAGCCGGTGTCGCGGCCGACGACGGGGTGGGCGCGGCCGTCCTCCATGTGGTCGAGGAGGTTGGCGGGGGCCTTGTCGAACTCGTGGTTCCCGGCGGTCGCGAAGTCGAGGCCGAGCTTGTTGAGGGCTTCGATCGTCGGTTCGTCGGAGAAGGCGGCGGCGTCGAACTCCCAGCCGGAGAAGAGGTCTCCGGGTGCGAAGAAGAGCGAGTTGGCGCGCCCGGTGCGCAGCCGCTCCAGGTGGGTGCCCATGGCGGCGACTCCGCCGACGGTGTACGTCGTGCCGCCGTTGCCGCGCACGACGGCGTCGCTGCCGGTCGGGCCCTGCAAGTACCCGTGCAGGTCACAGATGTTGAGGAGCTGTACGTCGACGTACTCGTCGGCGGTGGCGGCGTCGCGGGCCGCGTCCGAGGCGTAGGCGGGGACGCCGAGGGCGGTGGTGGTGGCGAGGGCGCCGAGTGCGGTGAGGAAGGTGCGTCGGCCCGTTGCGTGCGAACTGCGCTCACGGGGACGGGAGTTGACAGCGGTTCTGCTACGAGTCTGAGTCACTTTGCGATGGTGCGAATACGGAGGTGAAGCCCCCGGGAAGGCGGGGCGTCAGCCGCATGGCGGGGCCACGGCAGCCCCGTGAACCGCCCGGGTGCTGCCGTGGCCCGTGTGCCCTGTGCTCCTTCTTGGGCTTGTCGCCCGGTGCTACTTCTTGGGCTTGTCGCGCTTCTCCTCGTTCGTCATCCGTACGGTGATGCCCTGCGCGGCGTTGCCCTTGGTGAGGGTGTGCGGGCCCGAGACCGGGTTGCGCGGCAGGCGGTAGCCGTCGGGGGCGGCGGTCTCGCGGACGTAGTACGAACCGAGCTTCAGGTTGTCGAAGTCGCAGCGGCCCCGCTCGTCGGTGGCGCAGCCACTGCCGGTGCGGGTGTCGGCGCGGCCGGTGGTCTGGAGGCCGGGGACGCCGTTGGTCTCGCGCCACAGCTCGACGACGGCGTGGGGCAGGCCGCGTCCGGTGCGGGAGTCGACCTTGCGGACGTGCAGGCTGCCCTTGACGTCGGGGACGACCGGGGTCTTCTTGTTGCGGACGGTCACGGTGACGCCCTGGAGGCGCTTGGCCTCGGGCAGCGCCAGCGGGCCGACCACATTGGGCTTGGGCAAGTCGTACCCGGCCGGGGCCTTGGTCTCCTGCCAGTAGAAGGAGTAGCCCGCCCGGACCGTGGCACGGCAGACGCCCTGTGCGTCGGTGGTGCACGGCTGGCCGCGGCGGCGGTCGGGGCGCACGCCGGAGGTCTGCAGGCCGGGGATGTCGTTGGCCTCGCGCCACAGCTGGAAGACCGCGCCGGGCAGCGGGGCGCCGGTGGCGTCGTCCACCTTGACGACCTTGAGCTCGCCCTCCTTGGGCAGCGGCTTGCCGCAGGAGGGCAGGTCGCCGTCGAAGGGGTAGGCGTGGAACTCCTGGCCGCCTCCGCCGCCGGCGGCGCTCTGGTGGGTGATGGAGCCGGTGGTGAAGAAGCGGCCGTTGACGCCGGGCAGGGTCACGTCGGTCTCGGAGGCCTGGTTGCCGATGAGGATGCTGCCCTGGAACTGGCCGGTGCCCTTGAGATCGACGGTGGTGGCGTCGGGGAAGTTCCACAGGAGGCGGTTGCGGAGCTTGTTGAGGGGGTCGTTGTCGTCGAGGGTGCCGCTGTAGGTGTTGATGGTGCGCTTGGTGCCGAGGACGTTGACCAGGACGGTCGCCCCGGCGGGGATGCCCCGGAACTCGACGCCCTGCTGGCCGCCGCTGGGCGAGGCGAGGTCGAAGTCGGCGTTGAAGACCTGGAGGGCGGAGGTGCCGTCGCCGGTGAAGACGGTCTGGCCGCCCTCGTTGACGGAGGTGCCGGTGGCGGGGCGCAGGCCGGTGTCGCCGTCGGCGTAGCACTGGCTGGCCTCGGTGAGCTGCTGGCGCAGCGCCAGGTAGGGGGTGGCGGTGGCCGGGTCGAGGGTGCTGGTGCCGATGATGGTGCCGGTGGCGGGGCCCGCGTGGCGCACCACGCCGTCCTCGGCGACGAGGCGCTGGCCTGCGGCGATGGTGACGGAGCCGCCGGTTGCGAGGTAGTCGGAGCCGACGGGCGGGGCGACGCGGGAGCCGACGCCCGCGACGCCCACGTTGTAGATCTGGCTGCCTTCGGGCGACTTGTTGATGTCGAACGAGCCCAGGACGACGACCCGCCCCTCCGCCTCGGCGGCCTTGCCCCGCACGCGGAAGTCGCCGCCCGCGAAGACGTTGATGCCGTTGTCGTATCCGGCGATGGCTCCGTTGTTGATGGGCGGGAAGGGGTCGGGGCAGGAGCCGGGTACGCAGGGTCCCAGTCCGCCGGGAAGCGGATCGGCCCGGACGGCGGTGTTCGCAGGTGCGGGGTTTGCCTGTGCTGCTGCGGGGAGGAGGACGGCTCCGGCCGTCAGCCAGGCGACTCCTGCGGCCAGCCGGACGACTCCTGTCGTGCGGAACGCTCGGGAACCGCTTCTAGCAGGTACTGTGCGCACTTTTCACTGTCCCTCGGTCGCGCCCCCTGACCCGTTCAGGGGATCTCGGGTTCGCCCGCACTGCGGGGCGGGCGCCCGGAGATCCTTGCAGCGTTCACGGTCTGTAATTTGCTGACGCGCCGTTGCCTGTCGCAGGTGATACGTAAATCAGGACTTGCGTAGCGGTCGGGACGCGTTGACGTACCGGCGTGGCGGGCCGCCGACCCTAACCTTCCGGACATCTCATGAACCTGACAGGGAAGGAAGGGTTCGGCACATGGAACTTAACGGTCTGTCCCCGGCGCAGCTCCTCCACACCGGGGCCGCCCTCGCGGCAGTGGTCCTGCTGGCCGTGGCCGGGCGGGGTGCGGCCCGGTGGGTGCGGCTGCCGGAGGTCGTCGGGGAGGTGACGGCGGGGCTGGTGGTGGGGCCGGTGCTGCTGGCGCTGCTGGGTGCGGAGGTGTTCGGGGCGGTGCTGCCCGGTCCGGTGCTGGCGAACCTCAAGGTCGTCGGGGAGGCGGGGCTGGTGCTTTTCCTGGTGGGGATGACGCACCGGCTCCGTTCGAGCGGCGGGGCGCGGTCCTCCCGGCGGGCGCTGCCGGTCCTGGCCGCTTGGGCGCTGGTGCTGCCGCTGGCGGCGGGGCTGCTGCTGGTCGCCGTGGTCGAGGCGGGCGGGGACCCGGCGGTGCGGGGCACGGCGCCGCTTCCGGCGTTCGTGCTGATGGTGGCCGTGGCGATGTCGATCACGGCGGTGCCGGTGCTGTCGCGGATCCTCGTCGACCGGGGCATGACGGACACGACCGCAGGGAGTCTCGCGCTGGGTGCGGCGATCGTCATCGACGGGGTCGGCTGGGTGCTGCTGACGGTCGCCGTCGGGCTGGGCACGGGGTCGGCGTCCGGGCTGGTGGGGGCGGGGCAGGCGCTGCTGTTCGCGGCGGTGGTCGCGCTGGCGCTGCGGTGGGTGCTGCGGGCGGAGGCGGTACGGAGGTACTTCGCGCGCCGCCCGTGGGGTGCGGCCCTGCTGATCGGGGCGGTCACGCTGGCGACCGCACTGGAGACCGAACGGCTCGGTCTGACCGCCGTGGTCGGGGCGGCTCTGATCGGGCTGGGCGTGCCGCGTGAGGAGCCGGGGCCGTGGGAGGGTGCGGTGGCGCGGGTGTCCCGGTGGGGGCTGGTGCTGACGCCGGTGTTCTTCGTGGTGACCGGGGTGTCCGTGCTGACCAAGGCGTTCGCCGCGACCTCGTGGACGCTGATCACCGCCACGCTGGTGCTGGGTCTCGCGGGCAAGCTGGTCGGCGGGTACGTCGGTGCGCGGCGCGGCGGTCTCGGGCCGGCGGAGGCGATGCGGGTGGGGGCGCTGATGAACACCCGGGGGCTGACCGAGCTGATCGTGCTCCAGGCCGGGTACCGGGCGGGCATCCTGTCCGCCCCGCTGATGCTGGCGCTGGTGGTGATGGCGCTGGCCACCACGGCGGCGACCGGACCGCTGCTCGGGCTGGTGAACCGCACGGCGGGCCGGGCCGGTCCCGTCGACGGGCGGACCGTACCGGCGCACTGAGCACACCGACAAGGGGCCCGCTCTCCCCGAACGGGCCCCGCCCGTACGTCAGTTGCGGGTGCGGCCCTTGCGGCCGAACGCGAAGTACAGGCCCAGCAGCACGGCGCCCACCACGGCGACTATCGCCGTGACCGTACCGCTGGCGAGCGAGGCGACAACGACGACGATCAGGGCGTAGAGGACGGGCAGGATCACGTTGGGGTTGGTGGCTGCGGTCTGCGGTCGCTGGCTCATGGCGGGTCCTCTTGTTCCTGTGGCGGTCCGCCGTGCGGGCGCCACGTGCGGCGTGCGGGGGTGGTGAAACTCGGGTGATCATGGCACCGGGTCCGGTGGGGTGCGCTCCACTTTGCGAACTCCTTGCCCTGTGCACGGGAATCGCGTCAAGGAGCCCTGTGATCAGGTCAGTTGAGGGCTCGCCATCCGGGCGAAGGGCCCTTCGACCTCGGCGAGCAGCTGCTCGTACGTACCCTGCTGGACGATCCTTCCGCCCTCCATGACGACGATGCGGTCCGCGTCGATCACGGTGGAGAGCCGGTGGGCGATGACCAGCCGGGTGGCGTTGAGGCGGCGGGTGGACTCGGCGACGAGGCTCTGGGTGGGGTTGTCGAGGGCGCTGGTCGCCTCGTCGAAGAAGACGAGGCGGGGGCGGGCCACCAACGCCCTTGCGATCATGAGGCGTTGGCGCTGTCCGCCGGAGAGGGTGTTGGTGCCTTCGGACAGTACGGTGTCCATGCCCATCGGCATCGCCCGGATGTCGTCGGCGAGGCCCGCCATCTCGGCGGCCGCCCAGGCGTCGTCGAGGGTGTGTCCGGCGGAGCCGACGATGTTGGCCTGGATGCCGCCGGGCTGGAGCGCCCCGTTCTGCAGGACGACTCCGCACTGGCGGCGCACCGCCGAGATGTCGAGTTCGGCGAGGTCCTGGCCGTCGTACAGGACACTGCCCGAGAGCGGGGTCTCGAAGCCGAGGAGCAGCCGCAGCAGGGTGGACTTGCCGCTGCCGGAGGCGCCGACGACGGCGATGAACTCTCCGGGCTGGACGCTGAGGCTGACGTCGTCGAGGACGAGCGGGCCGTCCTGCCCGTACCGGAAGGACAGGTGGGAGACCGCGACCCGGCCGGAGAGGTCGCCGGGGTCGGCCTTGGTGCCGTCGTTCTCCGGTTCGGCCTCAAGGATCGGGGCGAGCTTCTCCAGCATCGGTACGGTTCCGACGGCGGTGACGGCGGCCGCGGTGAACTGGAGGCCCGCCGAGAGCAGCAGGTTGAAGGCGGCGTAGAACGGCAGGAAGGTGGCGAGCGGCACCTGTCCGTGCAGCGCGCCCGCCGTCACGGCGAAGACGATCGCCGAACACACCAGCGGGAAGCCCGCGTTGAAGGTGGTGACCGCGTTCTGGATGCGGCGCACCCTCGCGGAGAGGGTGTGGCCCTGGGCGGCGAGCCGGGTCCATTCGGCGAAGGCCCGCTCCTCGGCGGCGGCGACGCGCAGTTTGGGCATGGCGGTGAGGAGCTGGAAGACCATGGCGGACATGGCCTGTTCGTGTTTGTACTCGCGGCGGGCCCAGCGGAGTTGGAGGCGTCCGGCGACGGCGGCGACCAGGACGCCGGTGCCGGTGAGGGCGACGGCGAGCAGGGCCAGGCGGACGTCGTAGGCGAAGACCAGGGCCAGGTTGGCGAGGCCGGTCATCAGGGCGAGGACGGCGGTGGTGAGCATGCCGGAGAGGAGTTCCTGGGCGGCGGTGACGCCGAGGACGGTGGTGCCGAGTTCGCCGGTGGAGTAGCGGGTGAAGAAGGCGGCGGGCAGGGACAGCAGCCGGTTCCAGAGTCCGGCCTGCATGGCGGCGCCCGCCCGGCTCTCCATACGCAGGACGGCGAGGTTCTGCACGACGGAGAGCGCGGCGGTGACCAGCCCCGAGGCCATCACGACCAGCGCGCCCTGAACGACGAGGTCGCGCTGTGCGGCGGTGACGAAGTCGCCCAGCACCTTGCCCGTCATCACCGGGATGACCAGGCCGATCACGGCGACCAGCAGGGCGGTCACGGCGAACCGGGTCAGGTCCCGGCCGTGTCCGAGGGACGGCGAGAGCCCGAAGCGCAGCAGGCTGGGGACGTCGTGGACGGTCTCGGGGAGCGGGCGGTAGAGGACGACGGCCTGGTTGCGCAGGAGGGCCGCCGACTTGTCGGTGACGGGGGTGAGGCGGCCGTCGTCGACCATGACGTATCCGCGCCCCAGCGGCAGCAGTGCGACGGGGCGGCCCGCCGTGCGGTAGCCGACCATCGGGCCGAGGTCGGTCGCCCACCAGCGGCCGTCCAGCCGTACGGTGCGGGTGCGCACCCCGGAGGCGAGGGCGATGGCGCGCAGGTCGTCGCCCTCGGACCTGCGCCGGCCGCTGCCGCGCACGGGCGGCCGTACGGAGAAGCCCTGCCGGGAGGCGACCAGCCGCACGGCGGCGAGCAGCGGCGGATCGGCGGCGACGTCGGCGAGACGGACACGGGCCTCGGTGTCGTGGAGTACGGCGTCGAAGCTGCGCACGGTGGTGGACAGGACGGCGTCGTCCTTGGCTGCGCGCACGGCGAGTTCGGCGCGTTCGCGCCTGCGGAGCACCTCGATGCGGTGGTCGAAGGTGGCGCGCAGCCGGGTGGCGTGCTCGGTGAGCACGGCGACGAGGCGGCCCTGCCGGTACACGTCGAGGAGGGAGCCGCTGGTGAGGCGGACCGGGGTGCGGGCGCGCAGCCAGTCGCGTTCGGTGAGGCAGAGCACGGCGCCCGGGCCCGCGGGTTCCAGTGCGGGTTCGTGGCCGGGGCCCTCGTCCTCGGCCGCCGGGTCGCCGAGGTCGAGCTGCCCGGACTCCACGCGGACGAACCGCAGCCCGTCGACGGACCGTGTGACGTCGCGCTCCGCCAGCTCGGTGGCGCCCGAGGGGCTGAGCGATGTGAACTGGCGCGGCGGCAGGGCACCGGGGAAGGCTTCGGCGAGCGTGGTGAGTCCGGCGGTGAGGCCGTCGAGGAGGCGGGCGTGGTCCAGTGCCCCGGCGGGCTGCGGGAGGGTGGCCCGTCCGGCGCGGATGTCGTCCAGCACCTCGACGGGCAGCCGGGTGAGCCGGGCGTCGAGCACGGGGCGGGCGACGACGGTGTGCCGCCGTTCGCCGGGGGCTCCGCAGAGCATCAGGGAACCGGCTTCGGCCCGGCACAGGAAGTAGCGTCGTCCGGCGCGTTCGGTGTCGCTGCCGCGGTCGACGGCGAAGAGGTCGGCGGCTCCTGATTCGACGTAGAGGAGCTGCTCGGGGTCGTCCAGGCAGAGGGTGCGGGCGGAAACGGCTTCGTCGGCGGGGGTGTTCGGGACGTCGGCCGAAGTGGCTTCACCGGCAGGGGTGTTCACAGGGCGTCACGCTCCCCCGCCGCGCTGGACTCGAAGAGGGCCGCGTAGTTGCCGCCGGCGGCGACGAGGGCGTCGTGGGTGCCGCGTTCGGCGACCCGGCCCTGGTCGAGGACGACGATCTCGTCGGCGTCGCGCACCGAGGACAGCCGGTGGGCGATGATCAGGCAGGCGCAGCCGCGGCGGCGCAGATTGTCCATCACGGTCCGTTCGGTGGCGGGGTCCAGGGCGCTGGTCGCCTCGTCGAGGACCAGCAGGGTGGGGCGGGCGGCCAACGCCCTTGCCAGTTCCAGGCGTTGGCGCTGGCCGCCGCTGAAGTTGCCGCCGTGCTCCCAGACGGTGGCGTTGAGGCCGCCGGGGCGGGACATGACCTCGTCGAAGACCGCCGCGTCGCGCAGTGCTTCCAGGACGACCTCGTCGGGGACGGTGTCGTCCCAGAGGGTGAGGTTGTCGCGGACGGTGCCCGCGAAGAGGGCGATGTCCTGGTCGACGTACGCCATGGAGGCGGCCAGCACGGTCCGGCCGATCTCCTCGCGGGGCCGCCCGCCGAGCAGGATCTGCCCGGACCGGGGCTCGTACAGCCCGGTCAGCAGGCGGCCCACGGTGGACTTCCCGCTGCCGGACCCGCCGACGACGGCGGTGCGGGAGCCGGGTGCGACGGTGAGACTGAGCCCGGTGACGACGGGCGGGGCGAGCGGCCCGTAGCCGAACGTGACGTCCTGGAGGGTCAGTTCGCCGTCGAGCCGGTTGACGGGGGCGTCGTCCGGCACCTCCTGTGCGCGTTCCGGCCCGTCGGCCGGAAGGGGCGTCGGCGGGTCGAAGATGCGGGCCTGCGGGTACTTCTCCACGTCGTGGATGCGCTTGAGGTCCGCGTCCAGGTCCTGCAACCGGCTGCCCAGGTTGGTGAGTTGGGTGACCGGACGGCTCAGCGCCGCCAGCAGCGTCTGGAAGGTGACCAGGATGCCCACGCTCAGCGCGCCGTCGATCACCCGCAGCCCGCCCACCAGCAGCAGCACCCCGATGTTGACGACGGCCAGCAGGGGCGGGATCACGATGAGTACGGCGGTGGCCTGGCCGAGGCGCTGCTGTGCGGAGGTGACCTTGGCCAGGAAGCCCGCCCAGCGGGTGAACGCGTCGGGTTCGGCGCCGGTCGCCTTCACCGACTCGATGGTGGAGAGGGTCGCGAAGGTGGTGCCGACCAGGTTGCCCCGGTCCGTGCGCAGTGCGCCGACCGCGTCCTTGCGGGAGCGGGCGACCAGTTGCAGCACGATCACGTTGAGGGCGACGCTGGCGAGGCCGATGCCGCCCAGCAGGACGTCGTACCGCAGCATGAGGCCGCCGTAGAAGACGACCAGGATCAGGTTGATGATGGTGGCGGCGAGGTCGCGGGAGAGGATCATCGCGACGGTGTCGTTGCCCGCGACCCGTTTGGCGACCTCGGCGGGCCTGCGCTGGAGGAAGAACTCGATGGGCAGGCGCAGCAGATGGCGGAAGAAGCGCGCCGAGCCGATCAGCCCCGCGCGGATCTCCATCCGCAGCAGGTAGTGCTGCTGCACCGAGGTCAGGACGAAGATCATCAGGGCGGTGCCCGCCATCGCCCCCACCAGCGGCAGCACCGCGGCGGTGGAGCCGGAGCCGAGGACGCGGTCGATGAAGACGCGCTGGTAGGCGGCCCCGATGATGCCGGGGATCACCAGCAGCAGGCTGGCCAGCAGGACCAGCGGCAGTGCCCGTCCGGACGGCAGCCGGCGGCCGAGCAGGGCGGCTGCGGTGGAGGTGCGGCGTCCGCCGGGGCGGAAGTCGGGGCCGGGTTCGAAGGTGAGCATGATCCCGGTGAAGCCCGAGTCGAACTCCGCCCACTCCATCAGGCGCGGCCCGCCCGCCGGGTCGTTGACGGCCACCAGCGTCCGCCCGAACCGGGTGGTGATGCCCTCGACGACCATGAAGTGCTGGAACGCCCAGAAGATGATCACCGGTCCGGTCTGGGCGCGCAGCAGGTCCACCTCGGCCTGGAAGCCGCGGGCCACCATGCCGAAGGAGCGGGCGGCGGCGATCAGCGAGCTGGCCTTGGCGCCGTCGCGGGAGACCCCGCACAGGGCGCGCAGTTCCTCCAGCGCGACATGGCGTCCGTAGTGGGCCAGGACCATGGCGAGGCTGGCCGCGCCGCACTCCACCGACTCCATCTGGAGGACGGTGGGCACCCGGTGCGCCCTGCGGCGGGCCGTGCGGCGCGCCCGGGAGGCGGCGCGGGCCGGCCTGCGCACGGCCTCTTGCGGGACGGGCGCCGGGGGGATCTTGGTGTCGGTCATGTCAGTCTCCTCGCCTCAGCGGCCCAGGACCAGATCGAGCGGCGACTGGGTGCGCAGCGCGATCGAGGCCGTCACCGACGTCTGCGAGGCGAGCGCGACCGGCGGGGTGCGGGTGGTCGACCAGGCGTAACCCGAATCCGAGTCCCGGTCGCGCAGCAGGTCCACGGTGACCAGGCGCGGGGCCTGCCCCTTGTGGTAGCCGTCGGCCGCGAGGTCGCCGCCGACCAGCGAGGCGAGGGCCTCGCGGGTGAGCGGGTACGGGTCGACGCGGGCGACCTTGCCGCGCAGCAGTCCGTATGCCGACGGGGGCGCCGTCGACACCGACAGCGAGACGGGCCGCCCCGGGACGAGCCGGGCCGCCTGGTCGGCGGGGACGAAGACCAGGGCGACGAGCCGGTCCCCGGGCAGGTCGGTGCGTTCGACGGTGGCCAGGGTGGAGCCGACCCTGACGATCTGGCCGCTGGTCATGGTGGCGCTGATGACCTTTCCGGCGAACGGGCTGGTGACGGTGCGGACGCGGCCCGCGTCGTCGGTCAGCCGGGCCACCGGCTGTCCCGCCGTGACCTGCTGTGCGGGGCGCACGAGCAGTTCGCGGGCCATGCCGGTGTACGGGCTCTGGACCTGGCTGGTGCCTGCCGGGTGGCTGAGGACGCCGGGGGCGTCGACGGTGACGTCGAGGCGGGCGAACGCGGCCCAGACACAGGCCCCGGCCATCACGATCATGACGACGAACACGGCGATCCAGCCGCGGGGCGCGGCGAGCAGGACCGGTGCGTCCAGCTCGTCGGGTTCCCGCTTGCGCTGCAAGGCCTGGTAGCGGAACTGCACGGTGGTCTCTCCCCCCGGGAACTCGGTGCGCGACTCAGACGGTGGGACTCTGCGGGCGGCTGCCCACCACGAACTCGCCGACGGTGCCCTCCGCCAGCGGGTCGTGCCCGGTGGCGGCGGCGAACGCGGTGGTGTCCCCGCCGCCGAGCCCGCACACGGCCAGGCCCATGGCGGTGCCCACCAGGTAGAAGGACTGGTAGAGGACGCCGACGTGCTTGAGGATCAGCGGGTAGGCGACCGTCTCGTACTTCCACATCACGCGCCCGAAGCGGGCCGCGACCAGCAGGGCGGCCTGCGGGTCGGCGCTCATCATGGAGGCGTCGCGGATCTCCTTGACCAGCGGTGCGGTCAACGGGCCCGCGGGGGCGACGAGTTCGAGTTCGTGGCGGTCGGAGGCGTAGCGGTAGAGGCCGGGCTCCAGTCCTTCGACGTGGGAGACCAGCGGGTAGACGTCCAGCTCGTGCAGGGAGCCCCCGGCGGGCACCGGCCGGTCGGCCAGCTCCTGGCCGTCGCTGCCGGCGAAGATCGAGCGGATGCGTACGGTGCGGTAGAGCAGCTCGGCGAGCTGGGCGAGGGTCAGCGGGTTGTCGTCGTCGTGCTCCCGGACGCTGGTGCGCTCCTCCAGCACCCGTGCCAGCGGCGGCTCCTGGGCGGCGCGCGCCTCCAGGTCGGGCACCGGAAGGGGTACGCGCGCGCCTTCCCCGGGCGGTACGGCGACGGGCAGCGGCTCGAAGCGGTCGGCGTACCGGTAGGTGCCTCCGTAGCCGGGGGCGGAGGCCGGGACGCGGGTTCGCAGATGGAAGGCGAGGTCGACCGGGTTCCACTGGACGCTGCCGCGCGAGACGGCCTCCACGTCGTGCTCGGGGCCGCCGGCCGCGAGGGCTCCGGCGGTGGCCAGCAGGCGCAGCACGGGAGCGGGCACCTCGTCGGTCCAGGCTCCCAGTCGGACGAGGAACGCGGCAGCCGGTGCGGTGAGTTGTACGGACAGGGGGCTGCCCGAAGCCTGGAGCACGAGGCCGTCCGCGCCGGGCCGGATGAGGGCGTGCCGGGTGAGCCGGGCGGGCCCGGACGGGGCGGGCTTGAGCGCGGTGCTGCCCCGGCCGACGGGGGCGAGGCGGGCCAGGAGCGGGCCGTGCGGGGTCTCGGCACCGGCCTCGGCCTCCGCGTACACCGCGTGCTCGAAGAGTCCCATCGCATCCAGCCGGGACCGCAGCATCTGCCAGCGCAGGAGGCCCGTTTCACCGTCACCGGCGACGACGAGTGCGCTGGTGCTGGCTTCCGTGAGGTCGCCCTCGGTGAGTGCGCCGAGGGCGGCGAGGACGCCCGGGGTCAGCCCCTTGAGGCGGAGTTCGCCGAAGCGGGTGGTGAGGACCTGGTCGTCGAGGGTGGTACCGGGGATCAGCCGGTACGCGGCGGTGGTCGCGGTGTGCGCGGCCTGCCCGGTGGGTGCTGGTGCTGTGGTGGTCATGGTTTCCCCGCCCTGAGAGGAGGCGGGCCACGGCGACTGCCGTGACCCGCCGGTGCGACGTGGTGCGTTGCGCTGTGCCGAGCCGCGCCGGCGGTGCCGCGCGAGCGATCCGCAGAATACGTACGATCAGAGTTCGATCGACATGCGGTCAGAAGAAGACGTTCCAGGTGTTCAAGTCGGCTTCTGCGGTGCGCTGTTCGAGCAGTCCCAGGCGCACCGGGGCGTCGTACAGGCGTCCTTCGCCCAGCCGCCGCCAGAAGTGCCGCAGGCCGGGGGCGATGACCTTGACGACGTTCAGCTCCAGGTCGGGCCGGGTCTGGTCGAGGACGATCACCTCGGAGCCCGCCTCGCGGATCCGGTCCACCTGGTCGCGGATGCGGGCCGAGAGGTCGAAGCCGGCCTGCGGGCCGACGACGGTCGCGGGCTGCTCGGGGTCGGGCAGCAGCCACGGCTCCTGCTCGACGGTGGCGTTCTTGAGCCAGGTCAGCGTCTCCAGGTCGTCGACCAGGTAGGCGGTGTCGCCGTTCTCGTCGCGTGCCTCGATCATCGGCAGGAACTGGTTCAGCTCGGTGAGCGCCCGGAAGGCGGCGATCCGGGGGTCGGGGTGCGCGCCGAAGCCGACCATGATGTCCTCGACCGCGTGCCGCCGCCGGGACGCGGCGACGTACACCGGCATGCCCAGGTCGAAGCTGATGTCGATCATCCACAGGTCGCGGTCCATCGCGTCGTAGTACGACCGGAGCTGGTCGACGTACGGGTCGGCGAGGGAGTCCATGTCGAAGGCGGGGCGGCGCAGCCGGTTGTACCACCACAGGGCGACGGCGTCGCGTTCGGTCAGCTCGCACAGGCCCTGGAGGATCGCCTCTTCGAGGGTGTTCCCGGCGGCGCTGCCGTTGGAGTCGGAGATGCAGAAGAAGTGGTCGTCGAGGTCGGGGTGGCCGTACCAGGCGTACGCGGCCGGGACGAGGCGTTCCGCGTCGTGGGTGAGGGACCAGCCGCGCGCCCAGTCGACGGGTGCGCTCTCGTCGAAGGGGTCGGGGACCTTGTGCAGCCGGTTGGCGGGGTCCTGGTTCCAGGTCTCGCGGCCGGCGAGCTGCGCCTCGGAGAAGTGCAGCAGGCTGCGCGGGTGGACGGCCGTCGAGGGGTCCAGTTCGGTGTACGCGGCCCGGCGCACGGCCTCGTCGCCGCGCCACACGCCCGAGTAGCGTTCGATGGCCTCGCAGACGGCGCTGACCTTGGCCTGGATCTCGCTGCGGCCCTTGCCGCCGCTCTGGCCGCGCAGGTTGCGGCGCAGCAGGTCCATGCTGTCGTTGACCATGGCGAAGTTGTGGCCGGCCGAGTAGCTGTAGGTGAGGGTGTTGGACTCGGGGGTGTGCGAGACGAGCCGGGTGATCGCGCCGAAGTGCGGGCTGATGTGCTTCTCCAGGCGGGCCAGGGTGTCTTCCGGCCGGTCGACCCGGTAGCCGCCGTCGCCGGTGTGCTGGGCCTCCTGCGCGGAGAGCACCACCTTGGGGCTGCGCTCACTGACGAGCTTCGGGTCGCCGCAGGCCGGGCACTGGGGCTGGCGGACGACCGCGTGGGTCTCGGTGCGCAGGGTCGGCAGCTCCAGGGTGACCATCTGGCCGCAGAGCGCGGCGGGTTCACCGGTGGCGGCGATCATCGCGGCCTCGGTGGCGAGGATTCCGGCGGCAGCCAGTGCGCCCGAGGCGAGGTGGGCGCGGGCGGTGTGGCGGGGGACGCTCTCGCCGCGTTTCCCGGCGAGGTAGCGCTCCAACTGGCGGTTGCCGGTAAGGCGTTGGGCCAGACAGGCCCAGCAGCCGGTGTGGTCGGGCGTGAGGAACGGGCCGATCCACGGGGCGAGCCCGCTGGGCCTGGCCAGCAACCACGCCTTTCCGGCGACGAGTTGGGCGGCGTTGCGCTGCTCCAGGGCCGGGTCGAGGTAGTCGGCGACCAGGACGACGGACAGGCCCTCGTCGGGCACGGTGTCCAGGTCCCCGGTGCGCACCGTCAGGCCGAGCGCGCGCAGGGCGTCGAGCACGGGGGCTGGGTCGACGCCGTCGGCCGCGCTGACGGTGACGGGTGCGGTGCCCAGGGTGCGCGCCGGGTCGATGCCGAGGGCGTCCCAGTAGGCGAGGATCTCCTCGGGGAGGTCCGGGCGGCCGTCCGCGAGGTGACCGGCGGCCTTGAAGCGGGTGATCGCGGCGAACACGGCGGGGATGGGCAGCTTCCCGGCGAGCTCCTGGACGATCTCCAGCACGGTGCGCCGTCCGTCGAGATACGGCACGACGGCCGCCGCGGCCTTTCCGGGAACCAGGAAATCCTGGCCCTCGGCATAAAGAAAGACGCGCTCGCCCTCCAACACCTCGACGTGGAAATGTGCCTTGAGACGCGGCTTTTCCATCGGCTCCCCCAGTTCTGCGGCCCACTGCCCTTCGGTCCCGCGTCAAAAGCGGTCCCTCGGCGGCCACTCAAACACGGTGGGGTCCGGGGGTAAATGCTTCACCGGATACGTACGACGGCACGCGATACGTACGCGGGAGCGCTGGTCACGTACGTATGCGGCCCGAGGTCCGACGTGCGAACCCGCCCCCATAAAACGGAACTTGGAATTCCCATTCCACTCATACCGACGGCATCCCCGATCCGTACCCCGGACCAATCCGGGAAAATCCACCGGGATGATTTTCCGCCTTGATCTCCCCCTGCACTGCTGCCACATTGACGCCATGCATGAACCGAACGGGGAACTGCACCACCGCGCAAGGGACACCGCCCAGCTACGTGAATACACGGCAGAACTCACCGCCGGGCGGCCGACCGTCGCCCTCGTCCACGGAGCCCGCGGCAGCGGCAGGTCGGCGCTGCTGCGCGCCGTGCCCCCGCTGCTGCCCTCCGACGCGCTCGTGCTGCGCGCCCGCTGCCACCCCAGCGAGCAGGGTTTCGAGTACGGGATGGTCCGCCAGCTCTTCGACCCGGTGCTCGGCGGCACCGCACGCCGGGGCGACCACGCGGAGCGGGGTGCGGCCGACGGGCCGCAGCCGGCCGGGCCCACCCAGGAGGCGCTGCTGCGGCTGCTGGACACCACCCGGTCGCTGGCCGCCGACCGGCCGCTCGCCCTCCTCGTGGACGACCTGGTGCACGCCGACGCGCCGTCGCTGCGCTGGTTCGCCTACATCGCCCGGCGGCTCGACGACCTCCCGGTGCTGGTGGTGGCCTCGCTGCCGCTCGCCGCGCCGCAGGTGGTCGAGGAGCTGGGCTCCCTGCCGTATCTGCGCAGGCTGTGGCCCGAGCCGTTGTGCGCGACCTGCACGGCGGACGCCGTCGACCAGGCCTTCGACGCACCGGTCGACCGGGACCTGGCGGGGCTGTGCCATGCCGTGTCGTACGGCAATCCCCTGGTGCTCCAGGAGGTGGTGTCCCGGCTGCGGCGCGAGCACGTCCAGCCGGGCTCGCCCGACCCCGAGCAGGTCCTGGCAATCGCCGCGCAGGCCCTGTCGGCGACGACCCTGACCTGGCTGGACGAGGACGATCCGGCCGCCGGTGAGCTGCTGACCCAGCTGGCCGTGCTGGGCCCCGGCACCGATGTGGCGCTGTGTGCGGCGCTGTCCGGCCGGGGCGAGGCGCATGTGCAGCAGGCCAGGGACGCTCTCGTACGGGAGGGACTGCTGCGGCCGGAGCCGGGCGCGGCGGAGTTCGCGCACCCGGCGGTGCGTCCGGCCGTGCTGGCCCGGGTTCCGGCGCGCACCCGGCTGGAGCTGCACGGGCGGGCGGCGACCGTGCTGGCCCGCTCGGGCGCACCGGCCCGGCGGACGGCGGAGCATCTGCTGGAGGCGGGCAGCGACTGGGGGCTCGACGTGCTGCGCAGTGCGGGCGGGCAGGCCGCGGCGGCCGGGGACCACCGGTCGGCGTCCCGGTATCTGCGCCGTGCGCTGGCGCTGCTGGACGCGTCGGACGAGCCGGAAAGCGATCTTGCCGAAACGTTCCACGAGCTGACCGCCCGGCTGGCGGCGGTCGAGCTGCACTGCGACCTCGACGGCGCCGCCCGCCAGGTCGCCGTCGCCGCCGACACCGCGCCGGACGCCGCCCGGCGGGCCGGGATCCTGGCCTCGCTCGCCTCGCCCGCGCTCGTCGTGTCGGTCGAGGGGGCGCAGCCCTTCGTGCGGGCCTGCGGCGAGCTCGCCGCCCTGCCCTCCGCCTCCTCCGACCACCTGCTGCGGCTCACCGCGCAGGCTCTGCTCGCCGGGCACCGCCCCCGGCTGCGGCAGGCCGCCCGGGCGGCGGTGCGCCTGCCCGACGACCCGGCGGCCCGCACCTTCACCGGGGCGCTCGCCGCCGCGGCGGCGGCCACCGGCAGGCACCGCACCGCGCGCAGGCTCGCGGCCCGGGTGGAGGCGGCGGCCGGCCCGCACACCGACCGCAGGGCGGCCGCCGCGACCGGTGGGCTGCTCGGTGCGGCCCTCGCGCTGGCCTGGACCGGGGCACACGCCCGCGCGACGGCGCTGGCGCACCGGGTGGTGGACACCGCACGGGCCACCGACGACCTGGCGCTGGCCCCGTCCGCCCTGCTCGTGCGGGCGGAAGTGGCTTACGTACAGGGAGACTTGGAGGCAGCGCTGACGGATTCGCGGGCGGCGGTGCGGCGGGCCCGTGAGCTGAACTCCGCCGCGCTCGCGGCGGCCGGGCTGGCCTGCACGGCACGGGCGCTGGTCGGGCTCGACCGGGCGGAGGAGGCTGCGGCCGCGCTGGGCCGGGAGCCGGTGTCCGACAGCACCGCCCATCCGTTCGTGCGGGCCCTGGTCCTCCAGGCGCAGGGCATGGTGGCGGCGTCCCGGGGCGATCACGGTGCCGCCGTCGGCCTGTTCCTGGACTGCGGGCACCGGCTGGCGCTGCGCGGGATCACCAACCCGGCGTGTCTGCGCTGGCGGGCGCAGGCCGCGCAGTCGTACGCGGCACTGGGCGAGCACGCGGCGGCCATGACCATCATGAGCGGCGAACCCGGCACCCCGGGCGAGGGCGCCGCCCACCCGTCCGGGCAGGCGGCGGGTGGCCGGGCGCTGCTGACCCCGGCGGAGCTGAGGGTGGTGGAGCTGGTGGTGCGCGGGCACTCCAGCCTGGAGGTGGCGGAGAACCTCTTCCTCAGCAAGCGCACGGTCGACACCCATCTGGGCCGTATCTACCGCAAGTTGGGGATCCGCAGCAGGCACGAGCTGATCGGTGCGCTGGGCGCGGAGCCGTCTGTGTAGCCCCGGACGCAGGAGCGGAGGGCGGGCCCGTCTCCGGGGCCCGCCCTCCGTCGCGTACGCCTCGATGGGGGGATCAGGCGGACGCGTTCTCGGCCGGCTGCGCGGTGCGGCGCACCCCGAGCCGGGGTTCGGTGACCAGGTACAGGCCGGTGGCGGAGTCGTACCGCTCGCCCTCCATGGACTGCTGGGCGACCTGCGCGGCGAGCACCTGGCCGCTGATCGGCCGGCTGCCGCCCGCGCGACTCGCGTCGTCCAGGTCGGCGGCCCCGGAGGTGATCGCCGCGAAGGCCTCGCTGTCGGGGGCCGAGCGGAACGGGGTGGAGGCGTCGTGGCGGCGGACCAGCTCCGGGTAGCGTCCGCGGGCCAGGCGCTGGGCGAGCCAGAAGTAGGTGGCCTTGCCCCGGTACTGCTCGTAGAACCCGGCGACCATCGAGAACATCCGGCCGTACGCGTTGCGGTACAGCGACTCGAAGAAGGCGCGGGCCTCCGCCTCCTCGACGTCACCGTCGTGCACCCCGAGGATCGACGCTGCGGCGAGCATGCCGCTGTACATCGCGAGGTGGACGCCGGTCGACAGGAGCGGGTCGAGGAAGCAGGCGGAGTCGCCGGTCAGGAAGTAGCCGGGGCCGCAGAAGCTCTCCGCGGCGTACGAGAAGTCCTGCTCGACGCGCACACCGGGCCGGTAGGTGCCGGGGGCAACCAGTTCTCGTACGGTCTCCGATTCCTGGACGGCGTCCAGGAAGAGCCGCTCCATTGCGTCGGCGCCCTCGTACTTCTGCTTGCGGCGCAGGAAATGGTCCTGGTGCGTGACGAATCCGACGCTGTATTCGTCGCCCTTCAGCGGAATGACCCAGTACCAGCCCTCGGGCGCCGATACGACGTTGATGCCGCCGCGCGGAGTTCGGGGAAGCAGCGAACCGCCCTGGTAATAGCCCCAGACGGCCACGTTGCGGAATACGTCGTGCGGCACCCGGTCGCGGAAGTGCCGGGCGGAGAGCAGCCCGGCGCGCCCCGAGGCGTCGATGACGTAGTCGGCGTGCTCGGTGAGGTCCGTGCCCTGCCTGCTCCACTCGACGCCGACGGCCCGCCCCTCCTCGAAGAGCACCTTGCGCACCTGGGCCCCTTCGACCACTTCCGCCCCTTGCGAGGCGGCGTGCTTCAGGAGTACGTCGTCGAAGTCGGCGCGGTCGACCTGCCAGGAGGTCTGGGCGCCGGTGCCGAAGATCTCCGGCCAGTCGACCACCCAGTCCTGCTCGGCGCCCCAGCGCAGGAGCAGGCCCTCCTTCACCTGGTAACCGCGGTCGGACACCTTTTCCAGGGCTCCGGCGAGTTCGATGATGCTGCGGCAGGACGTCGCCACGGATTCGCCGATGTGATAGCGGGGGAAATGCGCGCGTTCCAGGACTTTGACGTGCGCTCCCTGCCGGGCCAGCAATGCCGCGGCGATGGATCCCGCCGGACCGCCGCCGACGACCACTACCTTGGGTGCCATGGAAATCCCTTTTCTTCCGGGTAATCCGTGTCTTCCGTACGGAATGACAGGTCCGTCCGGGAAAACACTTCCACGGAAAGGGAAGCCGGGAGAACGGGCGACGGTACGCAGCCTGCGGATTACGTACCGGAGGCGACGGCGGTGCGTACGCCGAAGACCGCGCCCCACGGGTCGCCGATCAGCCCGGACGCCAGGACCCGGCCGCCCGCCGCCCGTGCCCGGTCCTCGAAGGCGGTGCGGTCGAGGACGCCGAAGACGGGCACCCAGCGGGTGACGGGGTGCGGCTCGGCGGCGCACGGGGCGTCGAACACCCCTTGGTAGAAGGCCTCTTGGGCGGCTGTGTCGCTGCTGTGCAGCTCCGCGTCGACGAGTGCGCCCGGTTCGTCGACCAGCACCACCCCCTCGTCGTGGTGGCCCTCCCAGAGGCCGAAGGCGGCGCCCTGCGGGTCGACGCCGAGGCTGAGCCGCCCGTTGACGCCTGCGGGCACGCCGCTCACGGTGAAGCGGGCGCCGTGCTCCTCGGCGCGGCGCTGGACGCGGGCGAGGTCCTTCGCGGCCAGGTAGACCGTCCAGCCGGAGCCGTAGCCGGGGCCCATCGGGCTGGGGCCGAGGCCGCCGACGATCTCGCCGCCGCGCAGGATCAGGTGGTAGCCGCGGCCGCCTTCGCCGCGGAACTCCCAGTCGAGGAGTGGCCCGTAGAAGTCCTTGGCGCCCGTCGGATCGACGCCGACATGGTCGACCCAGCAGGCCGTTCCCTCGTCGTACGCAAGTCTGCGGGGCATGGTGCGGTCTCCTTCGGCAGCGGCGGGCACAGGCGGGCGTCGAGCAGGTCGGCGGCTTCCTCGACGCCTCCGGCCGGGGGCAGCAGCAGCCGCGCCCTGGGGTTGCGGTCGAGGAGCGCGGTGGCGTCCACGGGCCACACGGCGGGGGCCCGGCCGCCGTCCTCCAGCCCGGCCCGGGGGCCGCCGGCGGTACACAGCCGTACGACGGTGGCCGGTCCGAGGCGTGCGCCGACCGGGACGGTCTCCATCAGGCTCTCCGGGCGGACCTGGAGGTAGGAGCCGGTCAGGGGCGAGGAGGCGGTGCGCAGGTCCTTCTCCGGCAGCCCCCAGGCGTGGGCGGACTCCAGGGCGGCGCCGCGCAGTTCGAGGGGGACCTGGAGAGGCAGGGTCTGGCCGGTGGCGCGGTCGACGACCAGGCGCTGCGCGGAGACCATCCGCCAGCCGCGTACGCCCAGGGCGAGCGCGAGGGCGCTGCGGGGCGACTCCACTCCGCCGACGAGCGCCACGACCGCGTCGTTCTTGGCGAGGACGGCGGCCTGGAGGACCGCGAACCGGTCGCCGAGCACCGCGAACGGGGGCAGCAGCGGCGGAATCCCGCCGAGTCCGTGGAAGGCGTGCCGCCGCAGCAGTCTGCCGTCGTCGTCGTGGACCCGTACTTCCGAGCCCGCCCCTTCGACGGATGCGAAACGGACGGTGAGTTCGGCCCGTTCGAACATGCCCAGCTCTTCGCGGAGATGCGGGCCGAAGAGGAAGGGCAGATCCGCCAGGTCCACGGCCCCCATCACATTGAGCAGAATCCCGAAGAAATCCAGCATGAAAATCGGCATCGTCCCCCCAACTCCCCCGGATCGGCCGGTCCTCACCCTAACGTCACACCTGTGTGAACAACCCCGAACGTTCTTCACGGACAAGGCATTTGAGGAACCGTCAATAAATTCTTTGTCCAGTCTTTACGTCGAATGCCCTACGGTGTCGGCGAGTTGTGCCGCGAGCCGCCCGGCCACCGCCTCGGGGCGCTCCAGGAAGGGCAGATGCCCGCTGTCGGGCACGACGCCGGTGGCGCAGCGCGGCACGGCCCCCGCGAGCATCGCCGCGTTGGCGTGGAAGACCGGCATGTCGGCGCTGCCGGTGAGCGCGAGGGTGTCGGCCGTGATGCGGGCGAGGTCGGCGGGGGCGTGCACATGGGCGCTGATGGCGGCCATCGCCCCGTTGTCGAGTTCGGCCCAGGAGTGCCGGGAGACGACCGTGCGGATACGGGCCCGGAGTTCCGGGTGGCGTTCGGTGCCGCGGAAGATGTCGGGCGGTGCGGTCATCCACAGGTCGGCGAGCTGGTCGGCCGCTTCGGCGCCGCGCATCCGGCGCAGCATCAGCATCTCGATGTAGCGCTTGCGGGCGGCGGGGTCGGGCGGACCGCCGGCCGGGGTGGGCGCGCCCAGGACGAGGCTCCGTATCAAGTCCGGTGCTTCCAGGGCCATGTGGAGTGCGACGGTCGAGCCGAAGGAGAGCCCGACGAGGCGGTGCGCGTCCTCGGTGCGTGCGACGTCCAGGATGCGGGCGGCGAGCCGGGGCAGGGTCGTCCCGGGCGCGAGGGGCTCGGAGCCGCCGTGTCCGGGGAGGTCGACGCCGACGTGGCGCAGGCCGGGGAGCAGTTCCCACAGGGGGCGCCAGAGGGTGGAGTCCATGGTGTAGCCGTGCACCCACAGGACGGTGGGGCCGCTGCCGACGCTTCGCACGCGCAACCCGTCGTGCATGGCGGCGAGTTCACCTGGCAGTGGGAGGAGGTGCCGGTCGGTGCTCATCGTTCCTCCGGACAGGACGTGTCGGGGCGGGGTGTGCCCAGGTCCGCGAAGCCCGTGCAGAACTCCCGGTAGGCGACGACCGCCGCGTCGGCGGGGCCAGGACCCTGCGGCCCGAACTCCCCCTGGTGGGCGAGGTGTTCCCAGACCGCGATGTCCTCGGCGAGCGCCCGCTTGCTGCCGGTGATCAGCATCGGCAGTTCGCGCTCGCGTCCCTCCCGTACGCCGATGGCGACCCGGGCGACGCAGGTGCCGTCGGCGGCGGGCACGGCGGCGGTGACGATGACGTGCACCTCGTCCGGCGGCCCGAACTCGGTGACCACCACTCCCGGGCTGAACGCCCTGGCGTAGAAGCGCGGCACATAGGGTTCGCGTCCCGGCACCGCCGTGGGTCCGCGCCACGGCGAGGCGGGCATCGGGAACTCTCCGTCCATCACCAACTCCCCCTCCGCGCCGTGCCGGTGGCGCATATCGCGCACCTGGTGGACCTTGTGCAGAGCGGTGAAGTGGTCGGTGTCGAAGGCGTTCTCGACGATGAGCGCGGCGGGGGCGGCGACCGGCTGGTGCACGGCGGCGACCAGCGAGTAGTTGCCCGCCAGTTCCTTCAGTACGGTCCGCATCCCCCGGTCGTCCTCGGGCCCGTCGGTGAGCCGTACGAACAGGGCCTGCCCGCACACGACCGCCTCGTGCTCCCGCACCCAGGGCCGCGACCCCTCGCGCTCGGGCCGCCCGAGCAGCACCCGCTGCCCGTGGAAGGGGCAGACCAGGCAGCCGCCGTCGAGGCGTCCGCCGCGCCCGAGGTGGGCGCCCCGGTGAGGGCAGTCGGCGTCGAAGACCCGGATGCCGGAGGCGTCGCGCACGGCGGTGAGCCGCCTGGTGCCGAGGTCCAACGGGCTGACGTCGCCTGTCAGTTCGGAGGTGAAGGCCGCCAGGTACCAGCCCGAGTGCACGTTCACAGCCACTGCTTCCTTGCCTCCGTCACGTCGTCGGCGGCCCGCCGCCCGTCGGCGATCGCCCCTTGCATCCACGGCAGCGCCCGGCCCGCCACGGCGGCCTCCCCGGTGAAGAACAGCCGCCCGTCGTCCGTCGGCCGCGCCCAGATGCGGGCGGCGTCCGCCGTACCGGGTCCGGGCGCGCAGAACGCACCGCCCGCATACGGGTCCGCACCCCAGTCGGCGACCTCGACGCCGGTCACTTCGGCGGTACGGGTCCACGGCAGCGCCACCGCGATCAGCCCGCCCAACTGCCCGCCGGACACGGCGGTGCGCAGGTACCGCGCGGCGGCGCCCTTGGCGACGACCAGCACCTCCGGGCGGCCCTGCACGCAGCTCAGGAAGCCGCTCACCCCGTCGGCGTCGAACACCGAGACGCTCGCGGGGGCGGGCGCGGACAGCGTGGCGACGGCCACGAAGCCGTCACCCGGGCGCAGCGTGCGGGCCGCCTCCCGCCGGTCGGCGTCCAGGCCGCCGATCTCCAGGAGTCCCCGGTCGACCACGGCCGGCGGCACGGCCACGACGACCTGCCGTGCGGTCAGCACGCCTTCTCCGGTGACGACCCGGACCTCGTCCGCGTCCCGTTCGATGCGGTGGACGGGCGTCCCGGTGCGCACCTCGACCCCCTCCGCCAGCGCGGCGGGGATGCGGTCCATGCCGCCGGGAACAATGAACTCACCCTGCCCACCCGGGTCCTGACGCATCGCCAGGGCCACCGCCGCCGCGTCGAGGCTCGCCGGGTCGGCTGCCCAGGTCTGGCGCAGCCACTCCCCCGCCACCGCACGCTCGGCGTCACCGGCTCCGCTGCGGGCCAGCCACGCGTCGGCCGAGAGGCCGCCGGGCGAGGCGTCGTCCTCGTACCGTACGAGTCGTCCTTCCAGCAGCCAGGGGGCGTGCGGGCCCCGCGCGAGGACCGCCATCGGGCGGGCGACGCGGCCCAGGACGACGGAGGCGGACTGCGGGCGGGGGGCTGCGGGCAGGGCGCCGAGGAGGGTGTGGGCGGGGTTGCGGTCGCCGTGCACGATCTGCGCGCCGAGTTCGAGGGGCGGGCCGCCGTCGGCGGGCCGGTGGGTGAGGACGCGTCCGCCGATCCGCTCCCGGGCCTCCAGGACGAGTACGTCGACGCCTGCGCCGGACAGGTCGGCCGCGCAGGCGAGCCCGGCGACGCCGGCGCCGACCACGATCACGTCAGGCACGGCCGGCCTCCGTTCCCGTGCCGGTGCCTGTGCCGGTTCCGTTGAGGTCCACGCCCAGCGAGGTGAGCCTGCGCGGGATCAGCGTCGCGGCCCAGCGGGGCTCGGGTCCGGTGAGCGCGGCGGCCGGGTAGGTCCGTACGAGACGGGAGAGCAGCAGCGCGCCCGACTGCCGCACCAGGCGGGCGGCGAGGCAGAAGTGCGGGCCGCCGCCGAAGGCCAGGTGGGGATTGGGGCTGCGGTCGTGGCGCAGTTGCTCGGGGTCGGCGAAGACGGCGGGGTCGCGGTTGGCGGCGGCGAGCACGGCCAGGACGCGGGACCCGGCGGGAATCCGCCCGCCCGGCAGCTCCGCGTCGCGGACGGTGACGCGGGCGGTGAAGGGGATGGGGGCTTCGAGGCGCAGGAGTTCGTCCATGGCCGTCCCGGCGGCGTCCGTCGTCCCCAGGGCCAGGGCCGCGCGCACGTCGGGGCGGGGCAGCAGCCAGTACAGGGCGTTGCCGATGGACTCGGCGAGGGGCTGCCAGCCGCCGACGACGGCGAGGCCGAGGACGCCGAGCATCTCCTGGCGGGTGAGCCGGGTGTCGGCGGCGAAGTCCCGCAGGGGGCTCGGCAGCGCCTGGTCGGTGTGGGCGTCGAGGTAGCGGGTCAGCTCCCCCATCGCGGCGCGGCCGAGGCGGGCCAATGGCGGCGGGGCGAGCGGGTCGAGGTTGACCGAGGCGGCGCGGGCGAGCTGCGCGAAGGGGGCCCGCTGGTCGTCGCGCAGGCCGAAGAGCCGGGCGAGGACGGCGGTGGCGAGCGGGCTGCCGAGCTGCTCGACGGCGTCGGTGAGCACGTCCCGTTCACCGGCCCGCTCCAGGAGGGCGTCCGCGTCGCGGGCCACGCCGTCGGCGATCTGCACCATGGCGGCGGGGCCCAGCAGGCGGGCGCCGGGGGCGCGCAGCCGGGCGTGGTCGGCGCCGTCGGAGGTGAGCATCGACACCGGCAGGTCGTCCTCCCGGGCCCGCTCGCGCTGGCCGGCGGCGGCGGAGAACGCCGGGTCCTTGAGCAGCGCGGTGCAGTCCGCGTACCCGGTGACCAGCCACATCCCGGTCATCGGGTCGCGGTGCACCGGGTCGTGGGCGCGCAGCCACGTGTACGCCGGATACGGGTCGACGCGTCCGGCCGGGGCGAAGGGGTGGGCGATACCGGCGGGCAGCCGGACGGCGGCGGTGGTCACGGGATGCGCGCTCCTTTCGTGGGGCGGGGCCGGGGCGGTCGACGGGTCGCGGTGCGGGGGCTTCAGGGGCTCGGGAGTTTCAGGGGCGCGGTGGCTTCAGGGGCTCGGGACTTTCAGGGGCGCGGGGAACTGCGCACAACGCCCGCCGGGACCGCACCCGCACGCACCCTGCACCGCCGCCCCGCAGGGACCTCAGCGCACGCGCGGCCCGCGCCAGCCGAAGGTCAGGACGGTGGCGACGAGTCCGCCGACCGCCCACAGGGCCAGGACCAGGGCGATCCGGCCCAGCTCCCACGACCCGGCGGGTTCGACGGCGGTGAAGGAGTCCGGCAGGAACACCGAACGGAAGCCCTGCGCCATCCACTTCACCGGGAAGAGGGCGGCGGTGTTCTGCATCCACAGCGGCAGCTGGTGGAACGGGAAGAAGACCCCGGAGATGAACTGGAGCACCATGAACACCGGTGTGACGATCGCCGACGCCGACCGGCTGTTGGGAATCACCGCGCTGTACGCGACCCCCGCCAGCGCGCATGCGGCCGTGCCCAGCGTGATGCACCAGGCGAGGGTGAGCCAGCGTCCGGGCGTCGACGGCAGCGGCAGGTCGAAGGCGACCACCGCGATGCCGATGAGCAGGACGGTCTCCAGCACGGTGGTCACCACCACACGCGCCAACTTGCCCAGGAAATACGCCGCCTTGGGCATGGGTGTGAGCGCGAGCCGGCGGACGGTGCCGTTGTCGCGCTCGATGGCGACGCTGATGGCGAGCCCGGAGAACGCGGTGCTCATCACGCCCGCCGCGACCACTCCGGCCATGAACACCTGCCGGAAGTCGGTGTCGGTGCCCTCGACCTTCCCGGAGAAGATCGAGCCGAACACGACGAGCAGGATCACCGGGAAGAAGAGGGTGAAGACCAGCGACTGCTTGTTGCGGAAGAAGGCCTTGAGCTCGACGGACGAGCGGGCGGCACTGGCCCGCAGCAGCCCGGGCGCCCGGTGCGGGCGCGCGACGACGGGCGGGCCCACGGCTTCACCGGGGGGCTCGGCGGTCTCCCCGCGCAGCCGGTTGTCCTTGGTCAGTGACATGCGGCTGCCTCCCGCGCGATCAGGTCGAGGTAGATCTCTTCGAGGGTGGGCCGGTGCACCCTCAGTTCGGCGAGTTCCTGGACGCCCACCTCGTGCGCCCAGGGCAGCAGGACCTCAAGTACGCCCATGGGTGCGGGAGTTCGCAGCGTGACGAGGCCGCCGCTCTCCTCCGCCCGGGTGGACCCGGGCAGCCCGTGGGGCAGCGCCCGGTCCGCGAGCCGCTCGCAGCGGCGGAAGGTGACGGTCGCGGGGGTGGTGTCCCGGCCGCCGAGCTCCGCGGGCGTGCCGCATTCGACGAGGCGGCCGCCGACGACGACGCCGGCCCGCTGGGCGAGCTCCTCGGCCTCGTCGAGGTAGTGGGTGGTCAGGACGGTGGTGCGGCCCCGGTCGGCGAACCAGCGGACCAGGTCCCAGGCCTCCCGCCGGGCCACCGGGTCGAGCCCGGTGGTGGGCTCGTCCAGGAAGATCAGTTCGGGGTCGCCGATGACGCCGACGGCCACGTCGAGCCTGCGCTGCTGGCCGCCGGAGAGCGACAGCGCGGAGGCCGCATGGTGCTTTCCGAGCCCGACCATGTCGAGCACTTGGTCCACCGGAAGCGGCGCCGGGTACATCGCCGCGAAGTGCGCGACGACCTCCCGTACGTTCAAATCCACGTAGGCCCCGGTGGATTGGGGCACCACGCCGATTCTCGCCCGCCATTCCCGCGGGTCCTCGGCCGGATCTCGGCCGAGGACCCGCACGTCTCCGCCGGTGCGCCGTCTTACGCCCGTCAGTATGTCGACGGTCGTGGTCTTGCCCGCGCCGTTGGGCCCGAGCAGTGCGAATACCTCACCCCGGTGAATGTCGAGGCTGAGGTCGCGGACCGCGAAGGTGTCGCCGTATTTCTTGGCGAGACCGCGGACGGAAACCGGATGCGCTTCCTGCGCAGTGGACATGGATCACTCCAGCGAAGGGGGAATGTGGTGCGCTCGGGGCTGTTGTGCCCCGGCCGCTCGTCGCGGCCGGGAACAGTCAGCTGCCGATCAGGTGCAGCAGCAGCACGGGCAGCAGCAGTAGTTGCAGCCGGCGGCGACGTCCGAGAGGTCGCCCTCGCTCAGCTCCGCGGCGTCGACGGTCGGCGTCTCCGGGATGTGGAACTCGTAGCGTCCGGTGGCCAGACCGGTCTCCCACAGGGCGACCTGGACGTCCAGGTTGCCCTCCTGGTGACCCTCGGGGGCCTGGGTGACGATGACGATCTCGCTGCCCTCGGGGATCTCCAGGCCGGCCTCGGCCAGCGCGGCCTTCGGGTCGGACTGGAGCCGGGCGGCGAACGCCTCGTCGGACCAGGAGCTGATGAGCACACGGGTGTAGGCGTTGACGAATTCTGCCCGCTGCTGGGGGTCCAGAGCCATGCGAACTCTCCCTTGTCTGACGTTTCTTGAAGCTTCGGGGCGCTTGTGGGCGCTTCTCGAAGCTGTGTGTTTCGGTCGTTGTGCCGGCGACGGACAAACATTCACACGGTTTCGCCGCCGCGGCCAAGACGCAAAGAAACGTAATCCGCCGGCCTTTCGGCCTGACGTATTGTGCGTCGTCCCGGACCGCCCCGGATAAGCATTGAGCCGAACCCATACCGGCGTTACGGTAATTCAACTGTGGCGTGCCGCAGGCGGGTTGACTCCCGCCGCGAAACGCATACTCTCACGTGGACCGCCCCCGGGTGAGATGCCCGGAGGGCGGTCGAGGCAATTCCCCGACGATTACGGAATTACGTACGCCACATACGTACGGCGGATTCGGGATTACGCAACAGGCCCTACGTATCGGGATCCGCGCAACGGGTCCCGCGTGCCGCCCGCTTGCGCGGCCCACTTTTTACGGAGGTTCACATGACACCCACCACCGCCCCGGCGGGCACGGTCCCGCCGGGGCCTGCGGACCCCGTGGACATGGCGGCGATGCGCGCGGACCCGCTGGCCTTCGTGACCCGGATGAACCGCGAGTACGGGGACGTCACCAGCCACGTCGGCGACGGCGAGCGCGTCTACATGCTGCACCGCCCGGACCTGGCCCGGCACGTCCTGAAGGACAACGTCGCCCGGTACACGAAGGTGAACACCCCGGACGACGCGATGCTGCGCCCTCTCCTCGGCAACGGGCTGCTGACCAGCGACGGCGACGAGTGGGCCCGTCAACGCAGGCTCTGCGCACCGGCGTTCAGGCGCACCGCCGTCACCGCCTTCGACACCATCATCACCGAGGAGACCCAGGCCCTCCTGGACCGCTGGCGCACGGCCCCGGACTCCGGTGCGGCCCTCCCGGTGGACCACCACCTGACCTCGCTCACCCTGGCGATCCTCACCCGGGCGGTGCTCGGCGTGGACCTGGGGTCGGCGGGCGAGGGCTTCGGCCGGGCGGTCGACGCGGCCAACCTCTTCATGGGCCACTACGTACCCGACCCGGACCCGGACCCCGAGGACACGGCCCTGCGCCGCAAGGGATACGTACAGGCCCGTGCCTTCCTCCAGCTCGTCGCCCGTACGGTCATCGCCTCGCGCCGCGCCACGGGCCCGGCCGCCGCGCACCAGGGCACCCTCATGGACACGATGATCGGCGAGCTCACCGACGTCGAGCTGCGCGACCAGGTCCTCACCCTGATCATGGCCGGTCACGAGACCACCGCGAAAACGCTCACCTGGACGCTCCACCTCCTCGACCGGCACCCCGCCGAGGCCGCCCTGATCCGCACGGAGCTCGACACGGTCCTGGCCGGCCGCACCCCGACCGCCGCCGACCTCCCGGACCTGGTGCACTGCCGCCGCGCCATCGAGGAGGCCATGCGCCTCTACCCTCCGGTCTGGCTGATCTCCCGCCGCTCCACCGGTCCCGACCTGATCGACGGTTACGAGATCCCCGCCGGCGCCCTGGTCTGCGTCAGCCAGTGGGTCCTGCACCGCCACCCCGACCACTGGGACCGCCCCGACGACTACGTACCCGCCCGCTTCACCGCCCCGGACCTCCCCAGCCACCTCTACCTGCCCTTCGGCGGCGGCGAACGGACCTGCATCGGCCGCCACTTCGCCCTGGTCGAGGCCGTCCTCGTCCTCGCCACCCTCCTCCAGCAGGCCGACCTCACGCTCGAACCCGGCTTCCCCGTGGAGCCCGAGGCCCTGGTGACCCTCCGCCCCAAGCACGGCATGCGCATGAAGGTGACGCCGCGATGACCACTCTCTCCCCCGCCGGCTCCTACGACCCCGCCGCCACCACCTCCGGCGGCCTCACCGGCGAACTGGCCCGCCTGGAGGCCCAGGCCGACCTTTCCTTCCCCGAGGAACTGCGCATCCTGCACGAACTCGGCCTGGACCCGGCCCACGGCCCCCTGGTCGAGGTCGGCGCGGGCTCGGGCGCGGTCACCCGCCGCCTGCGCGCCGCCCACCCCGACCTCGCCGTCACGGCCGTCGACATCGACCCCACCCTCCTCTCCCACGCCTCCGACTGCGGCGCCACCCTCCTGGTCGCGGACGCCGCCGCCCTCCCCCTCCCGGACGCCTCGGCCGGATACGTACTCCTGCGCTACGTACTCCAACACCTCGCCGACCCGCTCCCCGCCCTGCGCGAAGCCGTACGCATCCTCCGCCCCGGCGGCAGGCTGCTCGTCACCGAGGTCGACGCCTCCTGCTGGGGCCTGGCCGACCCGGCCTACCCCGAACTGGCCTCCATCCACGCCAAGTTGTCCCAGGCCCAGCAGTCGGCGGGCGGCAACCGCACCATCGGCCGCCACCTCACCCGCCTCCTGCGCACCACGGGCTGCACGGACGTCACCCTCCGCCCCTTCGCGACCACCAACGACGACCGCCCCACCGCGGACTTCGCCCCGCACCTGGGCCCCGGCCGCCTCCAGCCCCTGGTCGCCTCGGGCGCCCTCACCCTCGCGGAGTTCGCCCTCGCCGCAGACCGCTGGAACCGCTTCCGCACCGACCCGAACGCCTACGTCATGCTCCTCGGCCTCACCGCCGCAGGAACCGCCCCATAACCCCCTCTCCCCTCACCCCACCCCCAGGAGCCCCACCATGAACCCCAACCTCAAGATCTTCATCACCATCTTCTGCTACATCAGCGGCGTGATGGGCGTGGTCACCGCCGTCCTGAACGCCAGCCAGCAGCCCACCAAGACCACCGCGGCCATCATCGCGGGCGCCCTCGGCGTCGCCTTCCTCTTCGCCGGAATCGCCCTGAGCCGCCGCCCCCGCCTCTGACCCCAACTCCCCCGCCGCCCGGCAGACTCCCCTCCACCTGAAGCCCGGCAAGGGCCAAGCGGACGAACGCTTCAGCCGCTGCCGCTCGGAGTGATCAGCCCCAGTTCGTACGCGACGATGACGACCTGCGCCCGGTCGCGCAGTCCCAACTTGCTGAAGAGCCGGTTGATATGCGTCTTCACGGTGTTGTCGGTGATGGTCATCCGCTGAGTGATCTCGGTGTTGGACAACCCCCGGGCGATGAGCAGCATCACCTCGTACTCGCGGGCGGTGAGTTGGTCGAGCGGCGGGGCGGAGAGCTGCGCCGTCCCGCCGCCGGGGTTACGGTGAGCGAATTCGGCGATCAGTCGGCGGGTGACGGCAGGGGCCAGCATCGCCTCACCGGCGGCCACCACGCGTACCGCGTTGAGCAGCTCGGGGAACGTGGTGTCCTTCAGCAGAAAGCCGCTCGCCCCGGCCGCCAGTGCGTCGAAGACGTACTGGTCGAGGTTGAAGGTGGTGAGCATCAGGGCCTTGGTGGTGCCGTTGCCCTCCTTGAGGATGGTGCGGGCGGCCTGGATGCCGTCCACCTTCGGCATCCGGATGTCCAGCAGAGCCAGATCCGGTCGAAGGGCGGCGGCGAGTTCAACGGCCTCGTGGCCGTTCTGCGCCTCGCCGACGACTTCGATGTCCTCCTGCGTGGACAGCAGATTGACGAAGCCCGCCCTGACAACGGCTTGGTCGTCGGCCACGATCACGCGTATGGGCTCCGTCGTCTTCACCGGCCGGTGCTCCTCACGGGGTTCTCCTCGTAGGTGGCGATGGGCAGGTCGGCCCGAACCTGGAATCCGCCTTCGGGACCTGCCCCGCCGTGGGTCAACTGCCCGCCGATGAGCTTCGCCCGTTCCACCATCCCGTCCAGGCCGTGGCCCCCGCTTCGCGCGGCGTCCGGGTCCTGCGGTCCCGGCCCGTCGTCGCGGATGTTCAGGCGTACTCGCCCCGGTGCGTAGCTGATGTCCACCTGGGCCTTGGCTCCGGGGGCGTGGCGCCGGGTGTTGGTCAGTGCTTCCTGCGCGATCCGGTAGACGGTGAGTTCGAGCGACGGCGGCAGCAGGTCGGGGCGGATGCCTTCGGTGTGCAGTTCGACCTGACCGCCGCCGGAGCGATGGGCCGCCAGGAGCGCGTCGAGGGAGTCCAGCGTCGGCTGCGGTGCGACGGAAGCCCTCTCCGTGGCGTCGGTGTGCAGGACGCTGAGCAGTTGCCGCAGTTCGGACATGGCCGAGCGGGCGGACCCTGCGATCTGCTGAAATCCGTCCCTGGCCGCAGGCGAGAGGTCGGGCGTGGTGTAGGTCGCGCTCTCGGCCTGGACGGCGATCACGGACACGGAGTGGGCCACGATGTCGTGCAACTCCCTTGCTATGGAAGCCCGTTCGGCAGCAGCCGCATGCTCGCGTTCCATCGCGATCAGTTTGCGCTGGGCGGCCTCGCGGGCCAGCCTCGACTCCTCTCGGGCGCGGACGGCATCGGCCACGCAGACCGTCGCGATCATCGCCACGGCCAGGACGAAGGACTCGGTGAAGTAGGAGAGGGAGCCGTCTCCTCCCAGTACCGGCGCTCTCCCGCCGAGATCGTAGGCACCTCTCATGACATGTCCGATGTTGACCAGGAGCGAGCCGCTCACGCCGAGGGCAATGGTCAGCAGCGGATGGATCGCACGATGCCGGGCGAGCGTGTACAGACCCATGGCTCCGGCCACCGCCGCGGTCAGCAGTAGCTCCGGGCGGAAGAGGAAGTTCAGCAGGGACGCCCCGAGCACGACGAATCCGACACGTGGCTCCCGCCGGCGTGCCAGTAGGGGCAGTACGGCCAGGGCGAGCGTGACCAGCACGGTGACGGAGGTGACCTGCCCGTGCACTGCTTCGGCGACCGCCAGGACACCGAGGAGCGCTCCACTGACGTACGGGTGGCGGACGGAATGCTGCCAGGCGGTCGGACTCCGGAGCGACAACGGAAACATGCAGCGAATTCTCGCGTCGGAACGCTTCAAGGTCATCACCGCACGGGGTGACTGCAAGCCCCTGGCTGGTACTACGGGGTGGCGGTGATGACCGTACCCGGGTGTGACGATCTCCTCCCGTCTCTTGCGAAGACTGGCCGTCGGCAAACGCAAGGGGACTGGAGGGCACCGATGCATGGACCGCGTTCGGCACCAATGCACGGACCGCGTTCGGTCGAGACCATGGGCTGGCTGGCCTGCTCCGTGTTCGCGGCGTTGCTCGCCTCGCTGACGGATCTCGTGCCGCACCGGGTCTGGGGAGTCTCCGCCGCGACGGGCTACGGCGCGGCGGCCCTGCTGTCCTGCCGCTCCAAGACCCCCTGGAACCAGCGGAGTTCACTGGTCGCCGCAGCCGGAGCGGTCCTGGTCCCCTTGGCCATGCTGGTGGTCTCCGGAGCACGCCAGCTGGAAGTCCACGTGGTGGAACAGTCCGGACTCCTGCTCCTGACATCCGGCAGCCCCTACGTGTCGGCGCCCAGCGAGCTGTGGGAGTACAACCCCTATCTGCCCGGCATGGCCCTCTTCGGGCTGCCGAAGGCCGTACTGGGCGGGGGCATCCTCTCGGACGCCGGAATCTGGTTCGGCATCGTCTTCCTCGGCAGCATGTTCCTGGCCGTCCGCACAGCTGCGAAAACGACAACCCGGCGAAACGGCCCCGGAGAACCCCGGGCCACCCCCTGCACGCCTCTCCTCCTGCTGGCCGCCGCGCCGGTCGTCGCGCTGCCGCTCGCGGTGGGCGGTGTCGATCTCCCGGTGATCGGCCTGATGTGCCTCGCACTGGCCCTGGCCGGGCGAGGCGGATCCGGAGTGGCGGTGGGGCTCGCCCTGGGCGCGGCGGCGGCCCTCAAGTGGACCGCCTGGCCGCTGCTGCCGGTCGGACTGGTCCTCCTCCTCGGCGCGGCGGGACGACGTTCCGCCGCGCGCGCGGCCCTGGTGGCCCTTGCCGTCTGCGCGCTGGCTCTCCTGCCCGTGGTGCTCGCGAACCCTTCCGCCTTCGCCGAACACGTACTCCTGTTCCCGCTCGGTGAGGGCGGCACCGGTTCCCCGGCGACCAGTCCCCTGCCGGGACACCTTCTGACCACGTACGTTCCGGGCGGCTTCGCCCTCGCGCTGGGGGCCCTGGTGCTCGCCGCGGCGGGAGTCGCCCTCTCCCTGGTCGTCCGCCCGCCGCGCAGCACCGCCGCCGCGAGCAACCGGCTGGCACTGGGCCTCGCCCTCGCGATGTGCCTGCTGCCCGCCACCCGATTCGGCTACCTCGCCTACCCGCTGGTGCTGGTCTGCTGGCACCGGCTCACCTCGGCCGCCGGCCGGCCGACCGGCACGGGAGCTGTCACGACCACCGGGTTCACGTCGTCCCGTCCGGCCAGCACGTCGTACGCCTCGGTGCCGTCCGTGCCGCCGACGGTGATCCGCGTCGGCGCCGTTGCCTGCTCAGCCTGCTCGCTGGTGGTCATGCGTCCTTCAACTCCAGTGCGTCCAGGACCGCCTGGGCGACCTCTTCGGGGGTACGCCCGTCGGTGGCGACGACCACCCGGGCGACTTCGGTGTACAGGGTGCGGCGGGAAGCGGCCGGTCGGGTTCACCAGGAGGCGGTAGCCCTCGGTGTCCAGCTTGATGCCGTCCTCGACGAGCTGCTTGAGGACATGCTCGACGACGAACTCGCGGATGTCGGGCGCGAGCAGCGAGTCCAGGTCGATGTCGGACGCGTGCTGCGAGGAGACGACGAC
>BMUX01000006.1 GCA_014650415.1 Streptomyces spiroverticillatus | reverse complement strand
CTGGCTGCTCAGCTTCAGCACTCGGAGTCCGCTGGGGAGCCGCATGATCCCAATTTGTCTTGTTGGGCATTGCTGCGATGTATCGGCCGCCTTTCATGATCTTCTCCTACAGTATGAGGTGGAGTGCCTACCAACTCGCCTACGGGTATTGCAAGTTGGTGGGACTGCCGACTCGCGTGATGGAGGTGACTGATGGCGTCTCTGGTGGAACGGCTGCGGGCCAGGGCTTCGGTTTCACGCACTCGGGTGGAGGATCTGCGCGGGCAGATCGCCATCCTGGAGAAGGAACTCGCTGAAGAGGAGCTCCAGCTGTCGCGGTGGGCGGTGGCCGAGGACGCGGTGACGGAGTTGCTCGCCGAGGAAGGCGATACGGACCAGGGCAGGGCTCCGGCAGACTCCGAAGCGCCGGTACCGGGAGAGTCGGTGGCCGCAGCCGCGAGAGAGCGGAGGGTCGTATCGGCCCCGGTCACGCGGACGGACGGCAAGGTACTCCGTGAGGCGAACGAGGGAGTGGTGCTCGCGCTGGCGTCGGCGGGGCGTCCGTTGCGGGCGAGGCCGATCTGTGAGGCCGTCGGCTGGGAGACCGGGCATCGCGCCGTGGAACGGATGCGGGTGAAGCTGAAGAGCCTGGTCAAGCAGGGGTGGCTGACTGAGGACGAGGTGGGACTGTTCGCGATCGCACCCGGGGTCGGTGATACGCCCGATACGGGCGGGCCGGAGAACGACGCGACGGATCACGCCGGGTGAGGCGGCGCCACCGGGAGGTCTCGTCCCGGTGGCGCCTGGTTGCGAGAGCGCCCTGAACAGTGAAAAGAGGCTCGTCGCGTTCCCGACGATAGTGCTGTTGCAGCGTATTGGGTTCGCTGAGCCGTAACTTGGCTCTGACCTGCCGTTATTGCAGGCGGTGAGCGGGAGCCGGAAGGGCTTTGGCGGCGATGGCCGGACAGTCACCGGCGCGCAAGCGGCGGCCACAGCGGGGTGTTGAGGCCCGCCTCCAGGCGGGCGATGGTGGCGACGTCGGGCCAGGTCCGGCCGTCAAGGACGTCGCCGATGGTCTGCCGGTTGATGCCCAGCTGGTTGGCGGCCGTCCGCCGGCTCCAGCCGCGGGCGTTCAGGGCAGCGGCCAGACGGCGGGCGATGGTCTGGACGACTGCTGCGGCGACATCGTCGAGGACCGCGTCGGGCCAGTCCTGCGGGTTGCGGGCCAGTTCCCGGGGCGCGCGGGAGCGCGCCGTCCCTCCGACCATGCTTCCACGCTCCTGCTGGTTGAAGTCGTACGCGACTTGGACGGCAGGTTGTCCTGCCACTATTCGTGGTCCATGGCACTCGACGCCGCCACGTCTTCGGTCATCGACGCGTACGCCCCTCGGGAGGCGTCCGCCGTCTGGGATGTGGTCGCTCCGCTGGTGAGAGCGGTGGTGGCCGCCACCGCCGCGCGGGTTCCGTACTCGGTGGAGGATCTGCTGCACGTCGTCGCCCGGCTGGCCACCTGGGCGGAAGGGCGGGGGGTGGTCCGTGATCCGGCGGCCTGGCTGCGGGACGAGACGATCGACGCGTTCGTCCTGACCGGCTGCACGGGCCTGACGCCCAACACCCTGCGCACCTACAGGTCCTGGCTGCGGCAGGTCCGTGCCGTCCTGGTCTGGGAGGACGACGGCAGCAGCGAGCCGCTCAGGCTGTCCGCCCCGCCCGCACCGGCTGCCCCCTACGAAGTGGACGAGCTCGCCCAGCTGCGTTCCTGGGCCGAGCAGTTGAGGCCCCGCCCGCAGTCGAATGCGCTGGCGTTGCTGGCGCTGGGTGACGGCATGGGGCTGGCGCCCGGCGAGGTCTCGCGCCTGCGGGGAAGTCATCTTCGGTGCACGCGGTCGGGAACCTGTGTGCTGGACGCCGCGGTGTTCGGCCGGCTGGTGGTGGCCCGCGCCGAGTGGGAAGACACCCTGACCGGCCTGGCCAGGCAGGCCGGGGACGACTTCCTGTTCCGGCCCGGCCACCGCGATCCGCCGCCCGACAACCTGATCGCGTCCTGGACCTGGCAGCACCGGCCCGAAGCCCCGCTGCCCGGCCTGAACGCCCGCCGCCTGCGGGCCTCGTGGATCGTCTCCTTGCTGCGGCGCCGGATCGACGCAGGCGTGATCGCGACGGCGGCCGGGCTCGCCTCGACGGCCCCGCTGGCCCGCTACCAACATTTCGTCCCCCCGCCCAACATGCAGGAGACCGTCCGACTGCTGCGAGGACACCGGTGAGGGCCCCGCCGCCGGGCCACCGGGCCGCGTTCGCCAGCCGTCCGCGGCCGGTGACCGACGCCCCGGCCACGATCCCGGACTCCAAGGTCTTCCAACTGGCCACCCTGTTGGACCGCTCCGGGGCGCTTGCTCCAGTCATCAGCGAACTGGACGGCCGCCCGGGCCCGGCGGGGCTGGCGCCGCGGACGGTACTGACCGGGCTGCTGCTGGCCCTGCACTACACCGGCAAGGCCACCCTCGCCGAAGCATGGCGTCACCTGGCCTTCAACCTCTCGCCCTTCGCCCAGCAACGGCTCGGCACCAGCGGAATCGCCCCGCAGGCACTCTCCCGACGGGTTTACCGGTCCTTCGACCGGGTCACCTCCGTGCTCGACCCGGCCCGCTGCGACCGCCGGCGCCGCCTCCCCCTGCCGGAAGCCGCCGTCTTCGCGGCGGCCTGGGAGGACGAGAACCCCGAGCACCTCCGCAAGAAGGCGGCCCTGCAACAGATCTGCACCGCGTTGATCACCGAAACGATCCGGATCGGACGCCGCTGCGGGGCCCTGAAGCACTGGCGCGGGGACATCGGCATCGACGCGACCCCCTTGGCCAGCTGGCACCACCCGGCCATCCCCAAGCGTCAGCTTGCCTCCGTCGACATCACCGCGGGCTGGCACTACAGCGGCGGATCGAAGGAGCCCACTTTCGGACTGAGCGGCCACCTCGCGCTGGCAGCTCTGGCCCGCCCAGCCGCAGGACGCATCGCTCAGATCGCCCTTGGCCTGGTCGTCGACCACCCCGGCCGCCGCACCGGACTGAACGCGGTCACTCTGCTGACTCCGCTGGCCGCCCTGGGCCTGCCCGTCGGCACGCTGGCCGTCGACCGTCTCTACACCGACGCCCGTGCGGAAACCTTCGCGCTGCCCGCCCGCCAGCTCGGCTACCGGTTGGCCCTCGACTACAAGCAGGACCAGCGCGGCATCCAGGGCACCCACCGAGGCGCGGTCCTGATCGACGGCACTCTGGCCTGCCCGATGATCCCGCCCGCCCTCGCGAACGCGACCCACCACCTCGACGACCGCACCACCCGCAACTTGGACGAGATCACCACGACGCGGGTCAACAACCGGAAACCGTACTTCCTCCATCTCAAACAGGGCCCGGATTCCACTGGGACAGTCCGCCTTGCCTGCCCGGCTGCCGGGACCTCGCCCACGGTCAACTGCCCCCGCAGGCCCGCCACCCGCACCCCACCGAGAACCCTCGACCTCACCGACCCGCAACAACGGCACACGCACCCGGCCACGAAGCCCACCGTCACCGTGACCAGCAGTCCGCCAGACCAGCTCCCGGACATCTGCCGCCAGCAGTCGATCACCCTGAGGCCCGGCGACCTCGCCGCCAAAGAGAAGTTCCGGCAGGACTTCCCCTACCTCACCAAAGCATGGACCGGCACCTACGCCGTCATCCGGCCGCAGAACGAAGGACTCAACGGGACCCTCAAGGGCCATCGGATCGACATCTCCGAGCCGAAGAACCGACTCGCACACGGCCGCGTTGCCCAAACCCTGCTGGTCGCCCTCATGGTCGCCACCGCGAACCTCATGATCTTGGACACGTACTTCCAGACCACCCGCGGCATGCACCTGCCCGAGACCGCCTACAACGACGCCACCCCCACAGAAGCAGACCAGCTCCGCCCCATGCCGGTCAGCCGACCGCCTCCAGGAGGACCTCGATGATCCAAACGTGAACAGACACACCGACCACTGCCACGGGACCCGCTGAGTCCCGCAGCCGCACCACCGCGCACTCCTCGGCATCGGCCACCCCCGGGCAGCGCCTCCGAGAGCCCGAAACCGCCGATCAGCCCCGGCCCACCCTCAGAACAGCCCCGGAAACCACAAGATCCCGCCAGATCGAATCGATCGGACGGGATCTCGGGAACCGCACCTGAGACATCTCAGAAACGGCCCTACTGTGGAGCTAAGGAGAATTGAACTCCTGACCTCCTGCATGCCATGCAGGCGCTCTACCAACTGAGCTATAGCCCCGTGCTGTGCACTTCGTGTCGTTCTCCGTGGTTTCCCCCGGCGACATCGCCAACTTTAGACGGTGGATCGCCGCATCACCAAATCCCTTTCCGCACCCCCTCCCGGTGGGCGCGTTCCCCACCCCCTCGCACCCTTGCGTGACGATACGGTCACCCCCCGTGCACACTTCTCGCGTCGCATCCCTGGTTCCCGTACGAAGCGATGCCCTGCGGCGTCCGATCGGCGCCGCCGGGGCGGCCTGCCTGGTCTCCTTCGCCGTCTTCTGGGCGGCCCAGCGTCTCGCCCGGGTCTCGATGATCGACCTGAGCGTCTACCGCGCGGAAGGCGCGACAGTCCTGGCGGGCGGAGACCTCTACGCGATGCGCGTCACCGCTGCGAACCTTCCCACGACGTATCCCCCGTTCGCGGCACTGCTGTTCACACCACTGTCACTGCCGGATCCCGGCCTGCTGCGCCTCCTTGCGACGGTCGGCAATCTGGTGCTGCTGGTCGCCCTGGTGCAGCTGTCCCTGCGGCTCGTCGGACGCGGAGGCTTCGAGACCGTGCTGTGGGTGGCCGCGGCGGCGGTCTGGTGCGAGCCGGTGTGGACGACGCTGCGGTACGGACAGATCAACCTCGCGATCGCGGTCGCCGTCCTGTGGGACCTGACGCGCAAGGAGGGGCATCGGTGGGCGGGAGTGGGCATCGGGCTCGCGACGGCCGTGAAGCTCACGCCGGGGCTCTTCGCCGTGTTCCTGTTGCTGGCGGGCCTGGCCCGGGGGCGGCGCACCGGGACGTACCGCGGTGATCCCTGGCTGCGGCAGGCGTCGGTCGCCGCCGGCGCCTTCCTCGCCGCGACGGCGGTCTCGGCCCTGCTGCTCCCCCGCGACTCCCGCACCTTCTGGACCCGGGCCCTCTTCGAGTCCACCCGGGTGGGAAACATGGAGGACACCGCCAACCAGTCGCTGGGCGGCGTCCTGGCCCGCCTGCTGCACACGGGCGCCCCCGGGGTGTGGTGGGCCGCCACGGCCGGGCTCGTCGCGGCTGTGGGGCTGTGCACGGCCGTGGACGCCGCCCTGCGCGGAGAGCGCGCCCGTTCGGTGCTGACGTGTGCGGTGACAGCTCTGCTGATCAGCCCTATCTCGTGGTCGCACCACTGGGTGTGGTGCGTGCCGCTGATCGTGTTCCTCGTAGGGAAGGCGGTGCAAGGCGGGCGCGGGTCCACGGCGCGGGCCTGGGCTGCGGGCGCGGTCTTCTTCTCGTACGCGTTGTGGGCGGTGCCGCACGGCCGGCAGGGGCGTCCTGAACTCGACCAGGATCTCGGTCAATTCCTGCTGTCGGCGAGCTATCCCGCGGTCGGCCTGGCCTTTGTTCTCGCGGGCTTCCTCGTCCTGTGCAGGGTCAGGCCCGTGCGAAGGAGTAGAAGCGTTTGAGGGTGCAGTGCTCGTCGAGCAGCCGGCCGTAGATCGGCTCGCCCTCCAGCTCTCGGTACGTCTCGATCGGGTCGCCTTTTATGATCAGCGCCCGCGCGCACTCCTCGCACCAGTACTGGTACTCGGAATTGACCGGTTCCATGTCGCGGACGATCGGTGTGCCGCTGCCGCACCAGTCACACTTCCGCCTGTGTGCGCCCATCGTCCCCTCCCCTTCGGCGACCGCCCCCTCCGGCCGTCGATTCTGTCACGGCTCCGCAAGAGGGACAGCAAAAGATCCCGCCCCCTGACGGGGACGGGATCTTGATTGTGGAGCTAAGGAGAATTGAACTCCTGACCTCCTGCATGCCATGCAGGCGCTCTACCAACTGAGCTATAGCCCCGCGTGTTCTCGGTGCTGTGCGGGTGTTTCCCGCTCTGCGCTGCGAACAAGAAGAACTCTAGCCTGTGACCTGCCGGAAAGTGAAATCCGGGTCGGCCGCCGCTCCCGGAGGGGCCGGGAGGGCCAAAGAACCGCTCAGTCGTCGTCCCCGAGCACCGGCTCCGGGAGGGTGCCGGCGTTGTGCTCCAGGAGCCGCCAGCCGCGGGCGCCCTCGCCGAGGACGGACCAGCAGCAGTTGGAGAGACCGCCCAGGCCTTCCCAGTAGTGCGACTCCAGGCCGAGGAGGCGGCCGATGGTGGTGCGGATGGTGCCGCCGTGGCTGACGACGACGAGGGTGCCGCCGTCGGCGAGCTTGTCCGCGTGCGCCAGCACCACGGGAGCGGCCCGGTCGGCGACCTCGGTCTCCAGTTCGCCGCCGCCGCGCCGGACCGGCTCGCCGCGCTTCCAGGCGGCGTACTGCTCGCTGTACTGCGCGACGATCTCCTCGTGCGTGAGCCCCTGCCAGGCGCCCGCGTACGTCTCTCGCAGGCCCGCGTCGTGCGTCACGTCGAGGCCCGTGAGGGAGGCCAGCTCCCCTGCGGTCGCAGCGGCCCGCTTGAGGTCGGAGGCCACGATGGCGTCCGGCTTCAGCGAGGCCAGCAGGCGTGCCGCCCGGCGGGCCTGGGCCACTCCGGTGCCGGTCAGCTCGATGTCCGTGCTGCCCTGGAAGCGGCGCTCCAGGTTCCAGGAGGTCTGGCCGTGCCGCCACAGGACGATGCGGCGGCCTCGGTTGCCCCCTACTGCGCGCTGCTGCGCTCCCGTGCCGTTCAGAACACGTCTCCGTCCCGGTCTCCGTCCAGCTCGCCGGCCGGGTTCAGCTTGGCGTGCTCCTCGGCCTTGCCGCGGGTCTTCACGGCGTCCTCGGGCAGCGCGATCTCGGGGCAGTCCTTCCACAGGCGCTCCAGCGCGTAGTAGACGCGCTCCTCGCTGTGCTGGACGTGCACCACGATGTCGACGTAGTCGAGGAGGATCCAGCGGGCCTCGCGGTCGCCCTCGCGGCGGACCGGCTTGGCGCCGAGCTCCTTGTTGAGCTTCTCCTCGATCTCGTCGACGATCGACTTGACCTGGCGGTCGTTGGGCGCGGAGGCCAGCAGAAAGGCGTCCGTGATGGACAGCACATCGCTGACGTCGTACGCGATGATGTCGTGCGCGAGCCGGTCGGCGGCCGCCTGGGCGGCGGCGTTGATGAGCTCGATGGAACGGTCAGTGGCGGTCACTAGCAGGCTTTCGTCGGCGGTCGGTGATTACCACAAGGGTCTCACGTCACGCTGACATGCCCCGCCGGAGTTTCTCCGGCGGGGCATGTGCGGGCGTCGGTCTACCTGGGCGACTCGGGAACTTTGTAGTCCCGCCCGAGGACGACGGCGACCTCGGCGTTCGGTGTGGCCTTGCCGCGGGCGACGGCGGCCGTCGACAGGCCCAGGGTCTTGGCGACCTCCTCGGCCGTCGCCTTCTGCGCGTCGTCGGCGTAGGTGACCTTCGAGGCGGACGCGGTGGACTCCTTGCCGCCGTCGGCGTACGTGTAGCCGCCGTTGACCAGCGCGATCCGTGCGGCGTCGACGGCTGCGGCCTTGCCGGTGGCGTTGCGTACCGCCACCCGCACCGCGGCGCCCTGCTCGGGGGCCTTGGCGGTGCCGCCGAGGACGGTCCTGACGACGGTGTCGGAGGCGCTGACGCGCCCGTCGGGGCCCACCGGGAGCAGCACCGTCTTGTAGGCGCCCTTCTTCGCGTGGGCGGCGAGCTTGGCCAGGGACGCGGCGAGCGATTTCTCCGGCAGTGACGGGTCGAGGATCATGCCGAGGGTCCGCACGGTGACCAGGGCGGTGTCCGGGTCGTCGGAGAGCTTCTTCAGGACGCCCTGCATGACCGCGCCGAAGCGGGCGAGCTGCTTGGCCTCGGGCTCGCCCGGTGCGCGGTAGGTGGCGTAGGCGACGGCCATGCTGCCGCTGAGGGTCTGCTGCTTGCCCTGCTTCACCAGGGGTGCGGCGCCCTTCTTCGTGTCGGGCACGGACACGTCGGTGTCGATCTCGATGTTGCTGACCTGCTCGACAAGGTTCTCCAGGTACGGGGTGTCCAGCCGCCAGGTGCCCCCGATGTCGGTCCCGAGCGCGGTGCCGAGGGACTCGCGGGTGCCGGAGGCGCCGTCGTCGCCCACGGACTTCGCGAGGGTGGTCGCCACTCCGTTGTCGTCAGCGAGAGCGAGCGCGTCGGGCAGCAGGACGGTGGTGCCCTGTCCGGTGCTGGTGTTGTCGACGAGCAGCACCGTGGAGGTGGCGTTGCGGTCCTTGAGGTCGTGCAGGTGCAGGGCGATGACGTCGCGCTTCTGGGCGCCTGTCGCGACAGGCCCGCCGGTCTTCTCCGAGGACATGCCGGGGAGCTTGTCCGTGTACCAGAGGTAGCCGACGCCGCCCGCGACGACGAGGGCGAGCACGACCGCGAGGGCGACGACGCGGGAGCGTCCGCGGCGCTTGGCCTCCTCGCGGCGCTCAGTGCGGCTCTCGGTGAACTTCAGCCAGTCGATGACGTCCTCGGAGTTCTCGTCCGGCTCTTCGACGAAGGAGAACTGTTCCGTGGCGTACTCGGGGGTGCCGGTGCGGCGCTTGTTCGCCGGCGCCTCTTGAGGCGACTCCTGCGCGGGCTCGGACTCCGGCGGCGCAGGCCGGGGCGGCCTGCGGTCCTGCTGGGGCTCCGGCGCCGGAGCCTGCTGCGGAATCCACTGCTGTTGCGGCGGCAGTTGCTGCTGCTGTCCGGTGTCGTACCCGTACTGCTCCGGGATCTGCTGCTGCGGCGCTTGGGGTGCGTACGGGTCGAACTGGGCGGTCTGCTGCGGCTGTTGCGCGTACGGGTCGTAGCCGTACGCCTGCTGCTGCGGCTGTTGCTGCGCCGCGTAGGGGTCGTAACTCTGCTGCTGCGGGGGCTGCTGGTACACCGGTTGCCCGTACGCGTCGTAGCCGACGAGTTCCGGCTGCGGCGGGGTGTAGGGGTCCTGCGCGTAAGGGTCGTACGGGTTCTGGCGGTCGTTCACCGGTGCCCCATTTCCGTGCTGCTGCTCAGTGCCGTGTGCCGTCAGTCCCGGTACAGCTCGCGCTTGTCGATGTAGCGGACCACGCCGTCGGGCACCAGGTACCAGACCGGGTCGCCGCCGCGTACGCGCGCGCGGCAGTCCGTCGAGGAGATCGCCAGGGCGGGCACCTCCACCAGGGACACACCGCCTTCGGGCAGCCCGTCGGAGGTCAGGTCGTGTCCGGGACGGGTGACGCCGATGAAGTGTGCGAGGGCGAAGAGTTCCTCCGCGTCGCGCCAGGTGAGGATCTGCGAGAGGGCGTCGGCGCCGGTGATGAAGAACAGGTCGGCGTCCGCGTTGAGGGAGCGCAGGTCCCGGAGGGTGTCGATGGTGTACGTGGGGCCGCCGCGGTCGATGTCGATGCGGCTGACGGAGAACTGCGGGTTGGACGCGGTCGCGATGACCGTCATCAGGTAGCGGTCCTCGGCGGGGGTGACCAGTTTGTGGCTCTTCTGCCACGGCTGTCCGGTCGGTACGAACACCACCTCGTCGAGGTGGAACAGTGCGGCCACCTCACTGGCGGCCACCAGGTGGCCGTGGTGGATCGGGTCGAACGTGCCGCCCATGACGCCGATGCGGCGCTTGCCCGTGCCGTCCGCGCTGCTGCCACCGGCCGGACCGGTAGGCGTTACCTGCTCTCCCATGCGTGCAGACCCTACTGGCCCGTGTTCCCGGCCCGGTCCCCCGGTCCGGTTCAGCGGTCCCGGTTGAAGCGGGTGGTGATCCACAGCAGCAGCATCAGCGCGATGAAGGCGCCGCCGCCGGTGACGAGGGGGCTGAGGGAGGCGTGCTGGTCGACGTGCTCGCCGGCTTCGCCGGAGGCGAGGGTCACGAGCTGGGCTGCGGTCTGGTGGAGGCTCATCTTCGGCGGACCTATCGGGAGACGGAGGGGAGACTTCGGCAACATCGTATGCGCCGGGAGCGGGCACGCTCACGTCGACTCAGGCGTTGAGCGGATATCGGCCCCCGGGCAACCGGTCCGGGCGGGGTCGCGTCAGCTAGGAGAGGGCCTCCGACGCACCCCTCTAGGCTGGGGCCGTCCGGGGGACGGGACATGTCTCGTACGAGAGCAGGGGTCATTCATGACAGACGGCAATCACGAGCAGGGGCGGGGCAACGGGGAGGACGGCGGGCACGAGAACCTGCCGGGCCGCCAGCGCCGGCGGTTCCCCGGAATCTCTTCGCGGGCGTACGAGCACCCGGCGGACCGGTCCGCACTGGTGGCGCTGCGCAAGCTGAGCGGTTTCGACACGGTGTTCAAGGCGCTGAGCGGGCTGCTGCCGGAGCGGAGCCTGCGGCTGCTGTTCCTGTCGGACTCGGTGCGGGTGAGCGACGAGCAGTTCGCGCACCTCAACTCGATGCTGCGGGACGCCTGTTACATCCTGGACCTGGAGAAGGTTCCGGCGATGTACGTGACGCAGGACCCGAAGCCGAACGCGATGTGCATCGGTCTCGACGAGCCGATCATCGTAGTGACGACGGGTCTGGTGGAGCTCCTCGACGAGGAGGAGATGCGGGCCGTCGTCGGCCACGAGGTGGGTCACGCGCTGTCCGGGCACTCGGTGTACCGGACGATCCTGCTGTTCCTGACGAGTCTGGCGCTGAAGGTGGCGTGGATTCCGCTGGGCAACATCGCGATCATGGCGATCATCACGGCGCTGCGTGAGTGGTTCCGCAAGTCGGAGCTGTCGGCGGACCGGGCCGGGCTGCTGGTGGGCCAGGACCTCCAGGCGTCCATGCGCGGGCTGATGAAGATAGCGGGCGGCAACCACCTGCACGAGATGAACGTGGACGCGTTCCTCAAGCAGGCGGAGGAGTACGAGGCGGGCGGCGACCTGCGCGACTCCGTCCTGAAGATCCTGAACGTGCTGCCGCGTTCGCACCCGTTCACCACGGTGCGTGCGGCGGAGCTGCAGAAGTGGTCCGAGAGCCGCGAGTACCAGCGGATCATGGACGGCCACTACCCGCGGCGGGACGAGGACAAGGACACCTCGGTGACGGACTCCTTCAAGGAGTCCGCGGCCCACTACGCGGACACCGTGAAGACCAGCAAGGACCCGCTGATGAAGCTGGTCGGCGACATCGCGGGCGGTGCGGGCGACCTCGGCGGCAAGCTGCGGGACAAGTTCACCGGCGGATCGGGCCGGGGCGGTTCCGGGGAGAACGGCTCAGGGGCCTGATTTCAGCGCGACGGGGGTCCGGTCGGTTGCGCGGCGGCGGAGAGAGTGCCGCAGAGCGTTCCGGTCGCGGCCCCCGTGGCGTACGGGTCGATGCCCGCCGGGTCGGCCGAGGGGGCCGTGGAAGCGCTCGCCGGGGCCGTGGGAGACCCTGTGGCGGCCGCAGGGGCGCCTGCCGCGGGTTTTCCCGGCTCCGGGGCCCGCAGGCCCGCCAGGAGGGGCTGCCAGGACTCTGCCGCCCCCGGGGCGCCGCAGGCCTGCGGGCCGGCGAGGGCGGTGGCGGTGAGGAGTTCCGCACGATGCCGGCGCAGGTCCTCGGCGTCGTACCGGAAGTGGAGTTCCCTGCGGACGGTGAACAGCGAGGCCGCGTCGGCGCGGGCGGTGCCCTTCGCGGTGGCGGGCCGCAGCGGGTAGACGAAGGTGTGGTCGCTGGTGACGTCGAGGAGGTCGGGTCCGAGTTCGACGGCGCGCAGGGTGCCGTTGGCGCGCGCGGCACCGGCGAGGGCCACCTTCTCGGGGTCGAAGCGCACCAGCCACCCGGAGGCCTCCGCACCGGCTTTCGCGGGAGTCTCGAAGGCGGCGTCGAACTGGTTCTGCTGATCGGGGTCCAGCAGGAGGCGCACCGCGCGGACTTCGCGGCCCGTGAGGACCCTGGGGTCGAGGGAGGACTGCACCAGGTAGTCCTTGGCGATGGTGAGGGCGGCCTGCACCTGGCTCTCGGAGAAGTGCTGCGTGCCCCTGGGGACGGGCAGTTGGACACCTTCGGCACCGGTGCGGAACTGGGCGGCGGGGCTGTGCAGGAAGAGTTCGGCAGGTTTGCCGCCGGGCACCGGGCCGGTGGGAGCGAGCGGTACGACAGTGGCGTGCAGGGCTTCGGGATGGTGGTCGGACGTGGGCTGCGCAGGGGTGCGTACGCCCATGTAGACGGCGGTGGCGAAGGCGAGGACGACGAGCAGCACGAGGAGAAGCACCTGGGTGCGTCCGGTGCGTGCGGCCGGCGCCGGTGCTGGGGGCGGGAGCGTCCTGACGGCGGGGGCATGGTCGGCCGCCCGTTCCGTCGCGGAGTACTCCTGGAGTCGGGCGGCGCGGACAAACGATTCGTCGAATACGACGGACCGGTAGTCGTCGTCACCACTGTTGGGGAAGCCCTCGGGCGGGGTGCCCTCGGGCGGGTCCGATCGACCTGCCATCGCTTCTCCCTGAGCGCTGAGCCCTGCGGTGGGGAGAGAGTCTCCCTTTCAGAGTAGGTCGCGAGAAGCGAAGGTAAACGCCGCGGTACGACAGAATTTCGGCGGAACTTCCGTCATTTTGAGCGGTGTTGAAGGTTTGCCGAGGGATTCTTCGGTTCCGGTGGATTCAGGGCGTGCGGGGTTGGGCGGAAACGGCCGGAGCCGTGTATTCCGCCGACGCCGAGGGGGCGTTGCCGGGGACCGCCGGGAGCGTGGTGTCGACGCCACTGGTGGATGCGGGCGCGGGCACCTGTCCGTCCCGGCTGCCGGAGGCTCCCCGGTAGACGGCGGCGAAGGCGAAGGCCACCATGCCGATGCCCATGAGCAGGGCGAGCACCCAGGCGACGGGCCGGTGCCAGCGCGAGGAGTTGCGGTACGGGCGCAGGGCCCCGCCGTACGGTCCGTAGGGGCCGGGGAAGGCGGGGTTGCCGTAGCGATCGTAGCCGCCGCCCGTGTCGCCGTACGGCACGGATTCGCGCGACTCGTACGCGGGGTCGTCGTCGGGCGGCACGCGGCCCGCCCAGGCGCGGGCGGCGTCCGCCTCCGCGCGCGCTTCCGCGGCGGCCAACAGGCGCTCCACCGCACTCGGTTCATGAAATTCGGCGGCTTTGACGAAGTCCTCGTCGAATACCACGGAGGCGAAGTCCTCGTCCGCGCCCCCGCGGTCGTCGTCGGGTTCCCAGCCATCCGAGAACGGCTTGCCCTCCACGTCGTCCGGCACTCGTTCAGCGTAGACCCGGGCGGTCGTTTTGGGCAGAGAACGGACGGAGGAGGCAGGGGAGTTCGACGACGCGGGGGCGCGGACGCAACGGAGCGAGGAGATGCGCGCAACGGTGCGAGGGAACGTACGCAACAGTGCGAGGAAGCGCGCGCGACAGTGTCAGCGGATGTGGCCGTCGCCGGTGACGATGTACTTCGTGGACGTCAGTTCCGGGAGCCCCATCGGTCCGCGCGCGTGCAACTTCTGCGTGGAGATGCCGATTTCGGCGCCGAAGCCGAACTGGCCGCCGTCGGTGAACCGGGTCGAGGCGTTCACCGTGACCGTCGTGGAGTCGACGAGCTGCGTGAAGCGGCGGGCGGCACCCTGCGAGGTGGTGACGATCGCCTCGGTGTGGCCCGAGGACCAGCGCCGGATGTGCGCAACGGCGTCGTCCAGGGAGTCCACCACGGCGGCCGCGATGTCGTACGACAGGTACTCGGTCTCCCAGTCGGCCTCGACGGCCGGTACGACGGTGGCCTTCGTCCCCTCCGCCTGCGCGAGCACAGCGGCGTCGGCGTGCACGGTGACGCCGGCGTCGGCGAGGGCGTCCAGGGCGCGCGGCAGGAAGGTGTCGGCGATGTCCTTGTGCACGAGGAGCGTCTCGGCGGCGTTGCAGACGCTGACGCGGTGCGCCTTGGAGTTGATGAGGACGTCGACCGCGGTGTCGAGGTCGGCCTGTGCGTCGACGTAGACGTGGCAGTTGCCGGTGCCGGTCTCGATGACCGGGACGGTGGACTCCTCGACGACAGTGCGGATGAGGGAGGCGCCGCCGCGCGGGATGAGCACGTCGACCAGGCCCCGGGCGCGCATCAGTTCGCGTACGGAGTCACGGGACTCCCCCGGTACGAGTTGCACCGCGTCGGCGGGCAGTCCGGCTTCGGCGAGGGCGTCCCGTACGACACCCACCAGTGCGGTGTTGGAGGTGTATGCGGAGGAGGAGCCGCGCAGCAGTACGGCGTTGCCGGACTTCAGGCACAGGGCGGCGGCGTCGACGGTGACGTTGGGGCGCGCCTCGTAGATGATGCCGACGACGCCGAGGGGGACGCGCACCTGCCGCAGGTCGATGCCGTTGGGGAGGGTGGAGCCGCGCACCACTTCGCCGACCGGGTCCGGCAGGGCCGCCACGTCGCGCACGTCGGAGGCGATGGCGTGCACCCGCTCGGGGGTGAGGGTGAGCCGGTCGACCACGGATTCGGCGGTGCCCGCGGTGCGGGCGCGCGCCACGTCCTCGGCGTTGGCCTCGACGATCTCCTGGGTGCGGGTGAGCAGGGCGTCGGCGACCGCCAGGAGGGCTGCGTCCTTGGCCGCGCGCGGCAGCGGGGCCAGCGTGGCTGCGGCCTCGCGGGCGCGGGTGGCGGCGGTGAGGACCGGGGAGAGGTCGGCGGGGGCGCGGTGCTGGGTCATGGGGGCAGCGTAATCCTGTGCTGCGGGGCGTTTGGAGGGTGTTTCGGACTCCGAGACGGGCGAGACGGGTGGGGTACGGGGGCGGGACACGGCTCCTTGGGGGCCCGCCGGTGTCGGGGCGGGCCGGAAGGCGTCCCGGTGGGCCGGGAGCGAGAGGGTCGCCCCCTTGCCCCCGTAGCCCCCTTGGGCGACGGGGCCGCCCCAAGAGGGTGGAGCGGGCGGGCAAGGGGGCGACGGGAACGTTGTCAGTACGGGTGGACGCCCACCGGGGCCGCCGGGGGCGGGCCGTAGCCCTCGGCGACGCGCTGGTGGTAGGTGTGGCGGTCGATGACTTCGAGGCCGACGATCTCCCAGGGCGGCAGTTTCGCGGTGGAGCGGTGTTCGCCCCACAGGCGCAGCGCGACGGCGGCCGCGTCGTGCAGGTCGCGGGCCTCTTCCCAGTAGCGGATTTCCGCATGGTCGCCGGCGTAACGGCTGGTGAGCAGGAAGGGGTGGTCGTGCGCGAGCTGCTCCAGGCCGCGTCTGACCTCGGCGAGCGGGGTCTCCGCGCCGGAGACGCTGAGGGTGATGTACCAGAGGCGTGACACCTCGGGGTCCTGTCGCCGGGCAGGTCGGGTCTGCCGCTCGGGCTCGGTCTCCCGGCCTTCGCGGGTGTCGCCGCCGTCGTCGAAGTCGGCGCCCGCCCCGACGCTCGTCAGGGCTCGCTCGGCTGTCCCTCGGGGCGGCGCCCCCGGGCGCGCTCGTCTCACCGGCGGCCTCCTGATGCGTTTGTGTGCTGTACCCCCGCAACAAAGTTGACCAGTCCGGGGCCGGTTGCGGGCGGTTTTCCCGAAGGTCTCCACCGGGAGGCTGGACTTTCGGCCGTTTCGTGGACGCCCGGTGTGCACCACGAAGAGCGTGCGGGTGTGTTTGCGGTGCCTTCAGCTGTGGAGCAGTACCAGGTCGTCGCGGTGCACGACCTCGCGTTCGTACGCAGGTCCGAGTTCCTTGGCGAGATCGCGGGTGGAGCGGCCGAGAAGTTGCGGAAGTTCTTTCGCGTCGAAGTTGACCAGTCCGCGGGCGACGGCGCGGCCGGTGCTGTCGCGGAGTTCGACGGGGTCGCCCGCGCCGAACTCGCCCTCGACCGCTGCGATGCCGGCGGGCAGCAGTGACGTGCGCCGCTCGACGACGGCTCGTACCGCGCCGTCGTCGAGGGTGAGCGCGCCCTGCGGCGTGGAGGCGTGTGCGAGCCACAGGAGGCGGTCGGCGCTGCGCCTGCCGGTGCGGTGGAAGTACGTACCGGTGTCGCGTCCGGCGAGGGCGTCGGCGGCGTGGGTGGCGGAGGTGAGGACGACGGGGATGCCGGCGGCGGCGGCGATGCGGGCGGCTTCGACCTTGGTGACCATGCCGCCGGTGCCGACGCCCGCTTTTCCTGCGCTGCCGATCTGGACGTGCGCGATGTCGCCGGGGCCGGTGACTTCGGCGATGCGGGAGGTGTGCGGCTTGGCCGGATCTCCGTCGTACAGACCGTCGACGTCCGAGAGAAGGACCAACAGGTCGGCGCGGACGAGGTGGGCGACGAGGGCGGCGAGGCGGTCGTTGTCGCCGAAGCGGATCTCGTCCGTGGCGACGGTGTCGTTCTCGTTGACGACCGGCAGGGCGCCCATGGCCAGGAGCTGGTCGAGGGTGCGGTAGGCGTTGCGGTAGTGGGCGCGGCGGCTGGTGTCGGTGCTGGTGAGCAGGACCTGGCCGACGCGGACGCCGTAGCGGGCGAAGGAGGCGGTGTAGCGGGCGACGAGGAGGCCCTGGCCGACGCTGGCGGCGGCCTGCTGGCGGGCGAGGTCCTTGGGCCGCTTCTTGAGGCCGAGGGGGGCGAGTCCCGCGGCGATGGCGCCGGAGGAGACGAGGACGATTTCGCGGGCGCCGCCGCCGCGTGCGGCGGCCAGTACGTCGACGAGGGCGTCCACCCGGTCGGCGTCGAGTCCGCCCGCGGCGGTGGTCAGCGACGAGGAGCCGACCTTGACGACGACTCTGCGTGCCTCGCCGACGCCCTGCCTGGTGTTCTGAACCGGTCGTCCGCTTGCCCCTGCCACGTGCGTGCATCCCCTTGGTTCGCGTGTGCCGTGCCGCGCGCCGTTGCCGGGTGCGGTCACTTCTCTCCCGTGTCCGCGGCTCCGGTGCTCCGGTCCGCCGGGTTTCCCGCAATGTACGTGAGGGGGGTGGTGCGGTGCTCGGGGGTTCCGCTCCCCGGACGTGACGGCGGCGGGTCCTGGATGCGGCGGCAGGAGGACCCGGATGCGACGACGGCGGGCCCCGGACTCTTCCGGGACCCGCCGTCAACGTCGCGCGTGTGCGGGCGGTCAGCCCTGCGGGTGGCGGTGGCGCCAGCCCGCCCAGGCGGATTCGACCATGTCCCGTACGTCGTGGCTCGCTTCCCAGCCGAGTTCGGTACGGATGCGGTCGGCGGCGGCGACGACCCGGGCGGGGTCTCCGGCGCGGCGCGGGGCGACCTCGGCCTTGAGGTCCTGGTGGCCGCTGATCTCACGGATGACGTCGATCATCTCGGCGACGGAGACACCCTCGCCCTTGCCGATGTTGAGCACCAGGTCGGTGCCGGGGGCGGTGACGAGTTTGCGGGCGGCGGCGACGTGCGCGGAGGCGATGTCGGCGACGTGGATGTAGTCGCGGACGCAGGTGCCGTCGGGGGTGGGGTAGTCGTCGCCGAAGATGAGCGGGGACTTCCCCGCGTCGAGGCGCTCGAAGACCATGGGGACGAGGTTGAAGACGCCGGGGTCGCCGAGTTCGGGCGAGGCGGCTCCGGCGACGTTGAAGTAGCGCATGCAGGCGGTGGCCATGCCGTGCGCACGGCCGACGGCCCGGACCATCCATTCGCCGGCGAGCTTGGTCTCGCCGTAGGGGCTCATGGGGAGGCAGGGGGTGTCCTCGGTGACGAGGTCGACGTCGGGCATTCCGTACACGGCGGCGGAGGAGGAGAAGACGAAGCGCTTGATTCCGGCGGCGGCGGACGCCTCCAGAACGGTCTGGAGACCGACGACGTTCTCGCGGTAGTAGAACAGCGGCTGTTCCACGGATTCGCCGACCTGCTTCTTGGCGGCGATATGCACCACACCGGTGACGCCGTGCTTGTTCAGTACGTCGTCCAGGAGCGCCCTGTCGAGCACCGAGCCGCGCTCCAGCGGAACACCGGACGGAATCCGTGTCTCCGATCCCGTACTCAAGTCGTCCAGCACCACAACGCTTTCCCCGCCGTCGGCGAGAGCCTTTACCACGTGTGAACCGATGTATCCCGCGCCGCCAGTTACCAGCCAAGTCATAGAGGCACTATACAGAGACGCTTTGATCACTGATCGGGGCATCTCTGGGCATGGGATGAGGGGCTTCGCCCATGGGCTAGCCTGGCGAGGACTGTCGAAATCCTTCAAGATCCTTCAAGGCTCATCAGTTGGCCGTCCCTCACATACCCGCAGTTGTGAGGGATCAGTAATCAAAACGTACCGAGGACGTGAACACAGAGGTGGCCTTGTCAAGCCCGTCTCCCTCGCCGGACACCCTCCCGACGGCCGTGCCGGACATCAGCGTCGTGGTCATCGTCTACAACGATGCCCACCGCCTGCCGACGGCTGTGCAGTCGGTCCTGGACCAGACGTTGCACAACGTCGAGGTGATCATTGCGGACGACTGTTCCACGGACGGTTCCTATGCCGTGGCCAGGAAACTCGCGGCAGAGAACCCCGACCGGGTCCGGGCGATCCAGCTGGAGGAGAACAGCGGCGGCTGCGGTGAGCCGCGCAACCAGGGCATCGCGGTGGCCCGCGGCCGCTACGTGATGTTCCTCGACAGCGACGACACACTCGAACTCAATGCCTGCCGCAACATGCTGGAGGCCGCCGAGACCACGGGTGCCGACCTGGTGTCCGGCCTGTGCCTGCGGGTGCACGTCGACAGCAGACACGGCAAGACGACCGAGTGGTACCGCTGGCTCTACAACTCCACACGCACGCTCGACTCCGTCGCGGAACTGCCGGACCTGCTGGTGTTCGACACCCTGTCGACCAACAAGTGCTATCGGCGTGAATTCCTGATCGAAAGCAACCTCACTTTCCCCAAGCGGATTCATTACGAGGACCTGCTTTTCTCCGCCCAGGCTTATCTGGCAGCCTCTCGGATCACCCTGATTCCGAATACTGTCTACTTCTGGAACGTGGTCGAGAAGACCGAGAAGAAGTCGATCAGTAATCGCCGGAACGAAATCAACAACTTTGCGGACCGGGTCGAGATCCACCGGCGGATCGACAAAATCCTGAAGTCCCGCTCGATGGACGACCTGAAGCTGCACAAGGACATCAAGTTCCTGAAACACGACCTGGTCCTCTACTTGCGCGAACTGCCGTTCCTGGACGACGACTACCGGCACGCCTTCGCCGAGATGGCCCGGGAGTACGTCCAGTCCTTCGCCCCCGAGGCGTACAACGAACTGCACCCCGCCCACGCCATCTGCGCGTACCTCCTCCTCCAGGAGGACTGGGACAACCTGATGCCGGCCATCGACATGCTCCTGAACCGGAGCAAGCTGGCGATGCCGCTGGTGGAGAAGGACGGCCGCATCTACTGGTGCGAGGAGCACCTGGAGGATCCGCACGCCCGCGCCCTGCTGGACGTCACCGACCTCGGCTACCACACCAGGCCGGTCGACAAGCTGGACCTGCGCAACAGCCTCACCGGTTACACGGAGCGGCCCACCGTCGTGGAGCTCGCCGGGGCGATCGTCAACCCGCTGGGAAAGATCACACCGAGCGCGAAACTGTCCGCCGAGATCCTGCTCAAGGCACGCCGCACCAGCCTCCAGACCTTCCGCTTCCCCGTCCGCAGTGTGCGCGTCGACGGCGACCGGGTGCGCTGGGAGGCCGCCCTGCCGCTGGCGAAGGAACTGCGCCCGCTCGGCATCGTGGACGACGTGTGGAACGTACGGCTGCGTCTGAAGGTCGGCGGGAAGACGACGGAGAGCGCCATCACCGTCGGCAACACCGACATCGAGCGCACCGGCATCATCGGCGTCAAGCCGCGGCTGACGCGGCTGGCGGGCGACCGCATAGAGGCGGAGGTGTCCGGGCGCGGCCATCTGGCGTTCCACATCGTGCAGCACAGTGCGGCGTCCCAGAAGACCCGTGCGCTGATCCAGAACAACATGGACAGCCTGCCCGCGCGGATCGCCAAGAGCACGTACCGCAAGGCCCGTGACGTGCGCAAGGAGCTCAACTCCGGTGTGCGCAAGATCGACGGCTACCACCGCATGATCAAGGCGCTGCCCGTGCGCAAGGGCACCGTGGTCTTCGAGAGCCACCTGGGCAAGCAGTACAGCGACAGCCCGCGCGCGATCTACGAGGAGCTGAAGCGGCGCGGCGCCCCGATCCACGCGATCTGGTCGTACGCGGGCGCGAAGCCGACCGGCTTCCCCAGTGACGTCGAACTGGTCAAGCGGTGGTCCTGGAAGTACCTGAGGGCGCTCGCACAGGCCGAGTTCTGGGTCGACAACCAGGGTTTCCCGCTGAAGCTGGCCAAGCGTGCGGAGACGACGTACATCCAGACCTGGCACGGCTCCGCACTCAAGCGCATGGGCTTCGACGAGCCGGGCTACCGGCTGATGTCGGAGATGGAGCAGGCGTCGTACCAGAAGTCGCTGGACCGCTTCGACCACTTCGTGGTGCGCACCGAGCACGACGTGCGCACTCTTGCGCGCGCCTACCGGATGCCGGAGAGCAAGCTACTGCGCACCGGTTACCCGCGCAACGACGCCCTGGTGAAGGGGCGCGACGCGACGGTGGAGAGCGCACAGGTGAAGGAGCTGAAGAAGCGGCTGGGGATCCGTCCCGGGCTGCCGGTCGTGCTGTACGCGCCGACGTTTCGGGCCAACGCCCAGGGCAAGGTGCAGAAGTTCGAGTTCCCCTTCTCCGTCGAGGAGTTCGCGGAACGGTTCGGCGACAAGTGCACCCTGCTGGTGCGCACGCACTACCTGAACCAGGTGGCCCTGCCGCCGGCGATGGCGGGGCGCGTCGTGAACGTGTCGGAGGAACCGGACATCACACCGCTGCTGCTCGCGTCGGACGCGTTGATCACCGACTATTCGTCGGTGATGTTCGACTTCGCGCTGCTGCAACGGCCCATGGTGTTCTTCGCGTACGACTGGGAGGAGTACTCCCAGGACATCCGCGGCACGTACTTCAACCTCCTGGAAGCGGCACCGGGCCCGGTGCAGCGCACCCAGGAGGCACTGTTCGACGTGCTGGAGGACCTGGACGGCGTGCGTGCGCAGTACGGTCCGCAGGTGAAGGAATTCGTGGACCGGTACGGCGAGTACGACCACGGTGACGCGGCCGCGCAGATCGCGGACCGCTTCTTCGGAGGAAAGGGCCGGGCCCAATGACTCGACGCGACATCTTCTTCGTCGGCAACGAGGTCGACGAACTCGGCGGCGTGGCCCGCTGGCAGACCCAGATGGCCTCGCTGCTGGCCGAGCGCGGGCACCGGGTCACCGTCGTCGGCATCGCTCCCGCCGACGTCGCCATGGACCTCGGGGAGAACCCTCCGTACAAGAGGGTGACGCTGTACGAGGAGCGTCCCCCCGGCCGCAAGCCGGTGCACGGGCTGCGCGGCAGGGTCGACGTGGCCGCGCGGCTGCACAACGCGCGCCGCGACGCCGGGATGCGGGAGACGTCCGCGAAGCTGTCGCGGATGTTCCGCACGGCGGCACCGGGCGCGATGATCGTCGTCACGCAGGTGTGGGCGATGGAGTGGGTGGAGATGGCCGACACGGCCGGACACCCCGTCATCGGGATGAGTCACGAGAGTTACGAGTACTCGCGGCAGTCCTCGCGCTTCGGCCGTGTGCTGAAGCACTACAAGGACATCGACCGGCTGCTGCTGCTCACGCAGGAGGACGCCGACCTGTGGGCGGTCAAGGGCCTCAACAACGTGGGGTTCATGCCCAATCCGCTGCCGATGATGCCGGAGTCGGTGTCTCCGCGTACGGAGAAGACGGTCGTCAGCATCGGCCGGCTCAGTCACCAGAAGGGCCTCGACATGATGCTCGACGCCTGGGCGGAGGCCGCTCCCCAGGTGCCGGGCTGGAAACTGAAGCTGTACGGCGCGGGCGAGTTGGAGCAGTCGCTCAAGAAGCAGGCGACGGATCTGGGCCTGGACGGTTCGGTCGAGTGGGCCGGGCAGACCCGGGACGTGATCGGGGCGCTGCACGGTGCTTCGGTGTTCGCGCAGTCCTCGCGCGGTGAGGGTTTCCCGCTGGCGCTGCTGGAGGCCATGGCGTGCGGGGTGCCGTGTGTGGCGTTCGACTGTGCGCCGGGGGTGCACGAGATCGTCCAGGACGGTGTGGACGGGCTGCTGGCGCGTCCTGGGAACACTCCCGAACTGGCGCGGCAGTTGGTGCGGCTGATGCAGGACCAGGAGCTGCGGGACCGGATGGGCGACCTGGCCCGGGAGAACGTGCAGCGGTACTCGCCGGAGTCGATCACCCGGCGGTGGGAGGAGCTCTTCGAGTTCCTGGAGCGCTGACGGCCCCGTGGTGCACGGGCTGACGCCCCGGCGCGGTACGTGAAAGTGGGGGCTGTCCCCGGACCTGTCGTCCGAGGCCGGCCCCCGCTTCGTCGTTCAGCGGGCCAGCAGCCTCTTGAGGCGGCGGCGGAGCACGTCCAGCATTCCGTGCAGTCCTCCGGCGATCCGCACCATCAGTGCTCCGCGCGGCGTCACGTGGATCTGGACGAGCAGGGGGCGTCCCAGGCGCGGTACGACCCTGCGGCGGGCCACTCCGGGGTGTGCGGCGCGCACTTCGGCGGGGATGCGCTCGCCGCCGGCGCAGACGACGTCGGCCTGCACGCGCCAGGACACCAGGCGGGCGGCGTCGGCCAGGTCCTTGGTGGTCACCTCGAAGGCGGCCTGCCAGCTGTCGCCGGTGCGGTGCAGGGGTTGTTCGCGGATCTTCGCCGGGAGGACGTCGTGCTGGTCGGTCAGGCGCAGTACGGCCCGTTGCGGGTTCAACGGCGCGAGCAGGCCGTGGAGTTCCGGGACTGTCAGGGTGAACCCGAGCGAGTGACCGACGGAGACCGTGCCGTTGACGGTCACGGGGAGCTTGTCGGCGGGCAGGTCGGTGAGCCCGTGCAGGAGCACTTCGGGCTGCCGGCCGGACAGGACGGGCTGCCCGGCCGCGTTGGTGTACGAGGGGGGCAGCAGGCGGGGCGGCTGCGCGGCCAGGGCCATGACCCGTTCCAGTTCGGCGGGCTCCTCCCAGGCCGTCAGGGCGCGGGCCAGCCAGCGGGCCGGGGCCTGGGCGTGCTCGTGGGCGGCGGCGTCGAAACCGGCGAGGTAGGTGCGGGCGTGCGCCCACCAGGCGGCCCGGTAGTCGGGGGCGCGCTGGGCGAGTTCCCGTACGTACATGGGCAGGTCGTAGTCGAGGAACTTGGTCTGCGCGGCGACGGCGAGGTCGGGCTGGCCCGCGGTGCGGAAGACCTCGACCACGCGGCGGTGCGCCTCCACCCGGTGCTCCCAGTTGGCGAGGGTGGCGCGGCGCAGGGAGATGGAGAGCACGGCGTCCGCGCGGCGTACGTGCCAGATGTAGACGGGGGTGTCGATGACGGCCATGCGGGGGGCGGCCGCGTACACCTTCGCGGTGAAGACGAAGTCCTCGTAGTGGAAGGCGCCGTCGGGGAAGACGGCGGCGTGCTCGGCGAGGAAGTCGCGGCGGTAGAGCTTGTTGACGGAGAGGGTGTCGACGAGGAACTCGGGGTGTGCGGCGATGCCTTTGAGGACCGTTCCGGGCAAGGTGGCGCCGGCGCTGGTGTCGTAGAGGGCGGGTGCCCACACGGTGTCGTGGTTCTCGGGAAGTTCGCGGCGTACGCAGGCGCCTGCCACGACGTCGATGCCGGGGGCGGCTTCGGCGAGGAGGGCGTCGACGGCGCCCGGCGGGTAGACGTCGTCGCTGTCGAGGAACATCACGTAAGGAAAGGCGGCGGCCGCGATGCCGTCGTTGCGGGGGCTGCCGCAGCCGCCGCTGTTCTCCGTCCGGTGCAGGGGGCGCACCCGGGGGTGCCGGGCGGCGAGGGCGTCCACGGCTTCGCGGCTGCCGTCGGTGGAGGCGTCGTCGACGACGATCACTTCGCCGACGGCGGCTCCCTGGGCAAGGGCGGACTCGACAGCCGTGGTGATGCGGTCCGCGTCGTTGAAGACGATGACGACCACGGTGATCTGTGCGGGGTGCACCCTGAATGCTCCTCATTGACGTTGCACCGGCCGTGTGGACCGGAACTCTCCGCGCGCCGCTCCCCGGGGAAACCGGCCCCAAACTCCGCTGCAACCAACGTCACAGAACCGGTTGCCGCACCTGGCACTTCCAGGGTAGACGCCTCGCGCCGAGGATTCCGCTTTGCCGGTTTTCGCCAGATCCCAGGCCACCACCCTGGAATCTCTCACCCAAGTGACCGTAAAGTGAACGCCTGTTCCCTCTCACCTTCACCCACCGCTTACAACCCTCGATGAACCGCCGAACCGCCAGATCCCTCCGGCCCCACAGCACGACCGGCACCCCGGCATGCCGTGCACGCTGCTCACGAACAGGTGAAGAATGCCTCGATTGACCCTAGTTGTCCCCACGTACAACGTTCAGGGATATCTACGCGAGTGCCTCGACTCCGTCCTGCATCAGGACTTCACCGACTTCGAGATCCTGGCGGTGAACGACTGCTCTCCCGACGCCTCGGGTGCCATTCTCGACGAATACGCCGCGCTCGACCCCCGTGTGCGCGTCGTCCACCTCTCCGAGAACGTGGGTCTGGGCCGCGCCCGTAACGTAGGCATGGAACATGCACACGGAGAGTATCTGCTGTTCCTCGACAGTGACGACACACTGACGCCCGGTGCACTGGGGGCGATCGCCGACCGCCTGGAAGCCACCAAGGACCCCGACGTCCTGGTCTTCGACTACGACCGCACGCACTGGGACGGCAAGTCCGTACGCAACCTGCTGCACGAACACCTGCGGAAGGCGGAGGCGTCCGGCGCCTTCCCGCTGACCCGTCACCCCGAACTCCTCGACCTGCTCCAGGTCGTGTGGAACAAGGCGTACCGCCGGGAGTTCGTCATCGAGCACGGCTTCACCTTCCCGCCCGGCTACTACGAGGACGCCCCCTGGACGTTCTGCTCGCTGATGACGGCGGAGAACATAGCCACCCTGCACCTCGTCTGCGTGCACTACCGGCAGCGGCGCGAGGGCGGCAACATCCTGCGCACGACGAGCCGCAAGCACTTCGACGTCTTCGACCAGTACGACAGGGTCTTCGCGTACCTCGACGCCACTCCCGCACTGGAGCTGTGGCGTGCGGACATGTTCCGCAAGATGACCGACCACTACCTGACGATCCTGGAGCACCCGAACCGGCTGCCGCGCGAGGCGCGCTCCGAGTTCTTCCAGCGTGCCGCCGCCGACTACCAGCGGCGTGAACCGGCGGGCTTCGTGCGCCCCGGCGGCAGCCGCGGTCACAAGTACCAGCTGATGGGCCGGGGATCGTACTCCGGACTGCGCGGCGTGAAGACCGTCGCCAAGGCGCGCAGCGCCGCCAAGCAGCACGGCCGCCGTCAGGTCACACGTGCCAAGCGGTCCGTGATGGGGGTGTACTACCACTCGCAGCTGCGGCTGCCGTTGGACGAGAACCTCGCGGTGTTCTCCTCGTACTGGAGCAGTGGTTACGCCTGCAACCCGGCCGCCATCGACGCCGCGCTCGCCGAGTGGGCGCCGCACATCCGCCGGGTGTGGGTGGTCAAACCGCGCGACCGGCACCGGGTGCCCGACGGCGTGGACGTCGTGCTGGCGGGGTCCCGCGAGTACTGGGCGGCGGTCGCCCGCGCCAAGTACATGGTCAACAACGTCAACTTCGCCAACGCCGTGGTGAAGCGGGAGGGCCAGATCCACCTCCAGACGCACCACGGCACACCGCTGAAGGCGATGGGCCTGGACCAGCAGAAGTATCCCGCGGGCGCCACGATGGACTTCGAGGCGCTGATGGAGCGCTGCGACCGGTGGGACTTCAGCATCACCTCCAACCGGTTCTCCACCGCCGTCTGGGACCGCGTCTACCCGTGCTCGTACACGGCGATCGAAACGGGCTACCCGCGCAACGACATCCTGCTGAACGCGACCGCCGCGGACGTCCTGCGGGCGCGCCGTGCACTGGGACTGGCCGACGGCACGACCGCCGTGCTGTACGCACCGACGCACCGGGACTACGAGCACGAGTTCGTGCCCCGGCTGAACCTGGAGCAGCTCGCCGAGGAGCTCGGCACGGACTTCACCGTGCTGGTGCGCGGCCACTACTTCTACCGGCACACGACGGGCGACACCCACCACGGCGACGCCCGGATCGTGGACGTGTCGGGGCACCCGGAGGTCGAGCAGCTGTACCTGGCCGCCGACGCTCTGGTGACGGACTACTCGTCGTCGATGTTCGACTACGCGAACCTGGACCGTCCGATCGTCGCGCTGACCGAGGACTGGGCCGTCTACTCGGCGGTCCGCGGCACCTATTTCGACCTGCCGAAGGAGGCGCCCGGAGCGGTGGCGGGCTCCCAGCAGGAACTGACCGAGATCTTCCGCAGCGGCGCCTGGTGCGACGACGAGGCGGCCCGCAGGCGCGCGGCGTTCCGGGAGCGCTTCTGCGACTTCGACGACGGGCACGCGGCGGAACGCGTGGTGCGCCGGGTGTTCCTCGGTGAGGCGCAGGAGGCGCTGCCGCCGGTGGTGCCGCTCGCCGAGCGGAAACCGGCCCCCAGCCCGTCCACGCTTCTCCTGAACGCCGTGCCCTCCCCGCGAGGCGCCACCACTGCCTCCGGTCCCCGCTCCGAACTGCTGCCCGGGTGACCGTCCGGACCGTCGCTGCCTGCGGCGGTCCGGATTCGTTTCCCGGCATCCTCTGCTCCACCCCAGGAAGGTCTTCCCTCCATGCCCCCCAGGCTCAGTGTCATCGTCCCCGTCTACAACGTGGAGACGTATCTGCCGGCCTGTCTGGACTCGCTCGCCGCCCAGACGTTCACCGACATCGAAGTCCTCGTGGTGGACGACGGGTCTCCGGACGACTCGGGGCGGATCGCCGCCGAGTACGCGGCCCGCGACCCACGCTTCAAGGTCATCGTCAAGGAGAACGCGGGTCTGGGGGCGGCCCGCAACACGGGGCTGGAACACCTGCACCCGGAGGCGGAGTTCGTCGCCTTCGTGGACAGTGACGACATCGTCCTCCCGGACGCCTACCGGGTGATGATCGCGAGCCTGGAGGAGAGCGGCTCGGACTTCGTCACGGGCAACGTGCACCACATCAACGCCACCAAGGTGTGGCAGTCGTGGATGCACCGCATGCTGGCGGGCGGCGCCGTCCAGCGCACCCACGTGCACCAGGACAAGCGGCTGCTGGCCGACCGCACCGCCTGGAACAAGGTCTTCCGGCGCGACTTCTGGGAGAAGCACGGGCTGTCCTTCCCCGAGGGCGTCCTCTACGAGGACACCCCGGCGATGATTCCGGCGCACGTCCTGGCCGAGGCCGTCGACGTCATCAGCGAGCCCGTCTACCTGTGGCGGCTGCGCGACGGCGAGCAGGCTCCCTCGATCACCCAGCGCCGTACCGAGCCGAGGGCGGTCCGGGACCGCACCGGGGCGGTGCAGCGCGTCAGCCGCTTCCTGGCGACCCGGACGAGCGCCGAGGACGCCGAGCTGAAGCACGACTACGACCGCTCCGTGCTCACCGACGACCTGCGGCTCTTCCTCAACGTCCTGCCGGACGGCGGCGAGGAGTACCACGCGGAGTTCCTGCGGGTCGTCAACGGCTATCTGGACGGCGTGGACCCCAAGCTGGTGATGGAGCTGCCCGCCGCGGACCGGGTGAAGTGGCTCCTGGTGCGCAAGCACGCCATGGCCGAACTCGTCGAGATGATCTCTGCGGAGCGGCGCGGCGAACGGGTCGAGGTCAGCGGACTGCTGCGCAAGTACGCACAGTTCTCGGGTCTCGACAAGGACGGCACCGCCGGTCTGTCGAAGCTGGTGCGCCGCATCGACCCCGACCTGGAACTGAAGGCGCCGCTCCAGGAGATCTCCTGGGAGGGCGGCAGGCTCCGGATGCTGGGGCACGCCTGGATCGACAACATCGACCAGGCGACGAAGCACAGTGCGGTCAAGGTGCTCCAGCTGAAGAAGGGCGGCAGCCGCCGTCGTTCGGTGCTGCCGCTGCGCAACGTGCACTGCCCGGAGGCCACCACGTACTCCGGTCAGAAGCAGTACAACTACGACTGGGCGGGCTGGGAGGTGTTCCTGGACCCGGCGAAGCTGGCGGGCCGGGGCGGCGTCTGGCAGGAGGGTGTCTGGCACGTCGGGCTCGGTCTCGCTTCCGCCGGCCTGGTGCGCAAGCGCGCGGTGCACGCCAGTGGCCCGGTCGCTGCGGCGCACCCGCCGTACAAGTGGCTGAGCGAGGACTTCCGGCTGGTGCCCTCGGTCGAGAAGACGTCGCTGAAGCTGCGGGTGGAGAAGGTCCGGGCGCTGGTCACCGGACACCGTGCGGTGGACGGGGACATCGAGATCGAGGGCACGATCCGGGAGTCCCTGAAGCCCGGCGAGACGGTGTCGCTGCGGGTCACCAACCGCAAGAGCGGCGAGGTGCTGACGTACGCGGTGGTGCTGGAGCCGGTCGTCGGCGGCCGGACGCCGTTCCTGGTGCGGGTTCCGCTGGCGGACGTGGCGCTGCTGCCCGAGCACCAGGACATCTCGACGGAGGAGTCGCCTGCCACGGGCGTGGACCCGTCGCTGGCGGTCCGCCGCGACTGGAGCACCGCGCTGCTGGTGCACGGCGCGGACGGCAAGGAGCGTCAGTTCTCCACTGTGGTGCGTGACGGTCTCGCCGACCGTCAGATACGTCTGCCGCGCACTCTGGGCGAGGACGCCGACCGCAACGAAGTCGCGTTGCTGTCCGGCGCCAACGGCTATCTGAAGTTCTCCGGGCGCCCGCTGCGGGCCAGGCTGACGCGGGTGCGCTGGCAGGACGGCCGGTACTTCCTGTCGGGCACGACGCCCGCGGACCTGACCGATGCGGTGCTGGTGGTCTCGGCGCGGGACTTCTTCGACGAGAAGACGGTGCCTCTGACGGTGCTCCAGGACGGTTCTTTCGAGGCCGACTTCGCCCCGTCGAAGCTGTCGGGGCCGAAGGGCAGTCTGCCGCTGAAGAGCGGCCGGTGGAACTTCTTCCTGCGCTCCGCCGGCAGCAAGACGGACATCGCCTTCGTCGCGGACCGGCTGGCCGTGCCGTCGCTGCCCGCCGAAGGCACCGCGGACGGCCGTTCGTACGCCCTGGAGTCGCGCTGGTTCGACTATCCGCAGCTGAACTGCCTGCCGGACATGAACGTCATGGAGCACGGCGAGTACCGGCAGAACCAGCTCCTTCGGGAGGTGTACCGGGCGGGCCGCGAGCTGCCGTTGCGCGACAGCGTGCTGTATCTCAGCTTCAACGGGCGCCAGTTCTCCGACAGTCCGCGTGCCATCCACGAGGAGCTGGTGCGCCGCGGCTCGGACCTGGAACACCTGTGGCTGGTCCGCGACAGTCAGTTGGAGCTGCCCGACACGATGAAGAAGGTGTCGTTCTGGTGCACCGACTGGTACGAGGCGTTGGCGCGCAGCAAGTACATCGTCACCAACGCGCACCTTCCGCACTGGATGGAGCGCCGCCCGGGCCAGGTGGTCGTGCAGACCTGGCACGGCACCATGCTCAAGCGCATCGGCCTGGACATCGACGCTCCGAAGTTCGACCCGGACTATCACCACAACCTGCGGGCGGAGACGAAGAACTGGAGCATGCTGGTTTCCGCCAACCGTTTCAGCACTCCGATCCTGAAGCGGGCGATGGGCTTCGACGGCCCGGTGGTCGAGACGGGTTATCCGCGCAACGACTATTTCTACGCGCCGGACCGTGACGTGCGGGCGAAGGAGATCCGGGAGCGGCTGAACCTCCCGGAGGGCAAGAAGGTGGTTCTGTACGCGCCCACCTGGCGCGACGACCTGTCGCACCGGCGCGGTCAGTTCCGCTTCGACATGCAGCTGGATCTCGACGACGCGCAGGAGAAGCTGGGCGCGGACCACGTCCTGCTGGTGCGCCGGCACGCCAACATCGTGGACGCCGTTCCCGGTGCGGGCAACGGCTTCGTCTTCGACGTGTCGGAGTACCCGGACATCGCGGACCTGTACCTGGTCTCTGACGTACTGATCACGGACTACTCGTCGGTGATGTTCGACTTCGCACACACCCGGCGTCCGATGCTGTTCTTCACGTACGACCTGGAGCACTACCGCGACAAGCTGCGCGGGTTCTACTTCGACTTCGAGAAGGACGCTCCGGGGCCGCTGATCGCGACGTCGCAGGAGTTGGTCCGGGCCGTGCGCGAGGTGGACGAGGTGTCCGTGCCGTACCGGGAGAAGTACGAGGAGTTCCTGCACCAGTTCTGCGACCTGGACGACGGGCAGGCCTCGGCGCGGGTCGCGGACCTGATGTTCGAGGCGGGTGCGGATCCGCGTCACTGACGCGCTTTGTCGGACGTACAAAAAAAGGGGCCCGGTTCCAAGAAGAAAACTTCTTGGAACCGGGCCCCTTTTCCTGGCCCTTTTTCGCGGCGTCGGACGCCGGAAAACAAATAACTGACGATGCGTCAGAAAGGCTTGAACTCGTCGTATTCCTTCTGCGAGTTGTCGCGCTCGGCCTCGCGGTCCTTGCGGCGAGTGGCCGCGGGGCGCGGGGCGTCGAGGCGGTGGTCCTCGCCTCGGCGGCCGAGCATTTCGGCGCCGGCCATGACGGTGGGCTCCCAGTCGAAGACGACCGCGTTCTCCTCGGAGCCGATCGCGACGGCGTCACCCGCGCGGGCGCCGGCCTTCATCAGTTCGGTCTCGACGCCGAGGCGCGAGAGGCGGTCGGCGAGGTAACCGACGGCCTCGTCGTTGTTGAAGTCGGTCTGCTGCACCCAGCGCTCCGGCTTCTCGCCGCGCACCCGGTAGACGTTCTCGACCTCGTCCTTGATGACCTTGAAGCCGCTGTCGTCGACGGCCTTGGGGCGGATGACGATACGGGTCGCCTCCTCCACCGGCTTGCGGGCGCGCAGCTTGGCGATGCCCTGGGCGAGGGCGAAGGACAGTTCCTTCAGGCCCACGCGGGACACGGCGGACACTTCGAAGACCTTGTAGCCGCGGGCTTCGAGGTCCGGGCGGATCATGTCCGCGAGGTCCTTGCCGTCCGGGATGTCGACCTTGTTGAGGACGACGAGGCGCGGCCGGTCGTCCAGACCGCCGTACAGCTTGAGCTCCTCCTCGATGACGTCGAGGTCGGAGATCGGGTCACGGTCGGACTCCAGGGTCGCGGTGTCCAGTACGTGCACGAGGACCGAGCAGCGCTCGACGTGCCGCAGGAACTCCAGACCCAGGCCCCGCCCCTCGCTGGCGCCCGGGATCAGGCCCGGGACGTCGGCGATGGTGTAGACGGTGGAGCCGGCGGTGACGACGCCCAGGTTGGGGACGAGCGTCGTGAAAGGGTAGTCGGCGATCTTCGGCTTCGCGGCGGAGAGCACGGAGATCAGCGAGGACTTTCCGGCGCTCGGGTAGCCCACCAGTGCCACGTCGGCGACGGTCTTGAGCTCCAGGACGATGTCCGCGGACTTGCCGGGCTCACCGAGCAGCGCGAAGCCGGGGGCCTTGCGGCGGGCCGAGGACAGGGCGGCGTTGCCGAGGCCGCCGCGGCCGCCCTCGCCGGCGATGTAGGTGGTGCCGTGGCCGACGAGGTCGGCGAGGACGTTGCCCTCCTTGTCGAGCACCACGGTGCCGTCCGGCACGGGCAGGATCAGGTCCTGGCCGTCCTTGCCGGAGCGGTTGTCGCCGGCGCCGGGCTGGCCGTTGGTGGCCTTGCGGTGCGGGCTGTGGTGGTAGTCGAGCAGGGTGGTCACGGCCTGGTCGACGACGAGGATGATGTCGCCGCCGCGCCCGCCGTTGCCGCCGTCCGGGCCGCCGAGCGGCTTGAACTTCTCACGGTGTACGGAGGCGCAGCCGTGGCCTCCGTTACCCGCGGCGACATGCAGTTCGACGCGGTCCACGAAGGTGGTCATGGGTGTCCTCCAGTACAGGTAATGCGGAATGTCTACATACGTAACACGCCGAGGGCGGACACGCTTCCCCGGTAGCCGGGAAAGAGCGTCCGCCCTCGGAACGTGCGGTGTGTCGCTCCGAGCACCACGAGGGTGCTCAAACCGAGCGCCTCAAGAGGTGCTCAGGAAAGCTGGCTTGTTCAGCCGGCGATCGGAACGATGTTCACGACCTTGCGGCCACGGTGCGTGCCGAACTCGACCGCACCGGCGGCGAGAGCGAACAGCGTGTCGTCGCCACCGCGACCGACACCCGTGCCCGGGTGGAAGTGGGTGCCGCGCTGGCGGACCAGGATCTCACCGGCGTTGACGGCCTGGCCGCCGAAGCGCTTGACGCCGAGCCGCTGAGCGTTGGAGTCGCGACCGTTCCGAGTGGACGATGCGCCCTTCTTGTGTGCCATGTCTCAGTCCCTTACTTCGCAGCCGTGGGGATACCGGTGACCTTGATCGCCGTGTACTGCTGGCGGTGACCCTGGCGACGGCGGTAGCCGGTCTTGTTCTTGTAGCGGAGAATGTCGATCTTCTCGCCCTTGTGGTGGTCCACGACCTCGGCCGTGACCTTGATCCCGGCCAGGACCCACGGGTCGCTGGTCACGGAGTCACCGTCGACAACGAGCAGCGTCGAAAGCTCGACCGCGTCGCCAACCTTGGCAGTGGAAATCTTGTCAACCTCAACGATGTCGCCGACAGCAACCTTGTGCTGGCGACCACCGCTGCGCACGATGGCGTACACGCGGATCTCACTTTCACTCGAAGACGGGACCCCTGATGCCAGCCGCTTCCGGCGTGAAACAGGACGAGCGGCCTCTCCCGACGCACCGAAGTGATCCAGGAGGGGGTTGCTCAGGGGTTTGGCGCACAAAAACACGCCGACGGTCAAGGTTACGGGGCCCCGACCGGTGGGTCAAACCGGGCTAACGTCCACCGTCCGGCCGTCCACCCGACGCGCCGACGGCCTTCACCAGGGCGCTGTAGGCGTCCCTGACGCCGTCCTCGGGCAGGTCCAGGTGTTCCAGGATCGTGAAGCGCCCCGGCCGCGTCTGCGGCGCGTACTGGACGGCGGCCACGAACTCGTCGACGGTGAAGCCGATGTCGCCCGGGAGCACCGGCAGGTCGTGCCTGCGCAGTACGTCCGCGAACAGACCTGCCTCCTCGTGCGCCCCGCGCAGGTGCATCGCGAAGACCGCGCCGATGCCGACCTGCTCGCCGTGGAGCGCCGAGCGCTGCGGGTACAGCAGGTCGAAGGCGTGGCTGATCTCGTGGCAGGCGCCGGAGGAGGGCCGGGTGTCGCCGCTGATCGACATGGAGATGCCGGACAGCACGAGGGCTTCGGCGAGCACGGTCAGGAAGGCGTCCTCGGTGACGTTTCCCGGGTGGCGCAGCACTGCCTCGCCGGCCTGCCGTGCCATGGCGGCGGCAAGACCGTCGACCGTCTCCCCGTTGACCTGGTGGGACAGTTCCCAGTCGGCGACGGCGGAGATGTTGGAGAGGGCGTCGCCGATTCCGGAGCGTACGAAACGGGCGGGCGCGTCCCGGATGACGTCGAGGTCGATGAGCATCGCGATGGGCGTGGGCACACCGTAGGAGCCGCGTCCGTTGTCGTTGTCCAGGATGGACACCGGGGAGCACAGGCCGTCGTGCGAGAGGTTCGTCGCGACGGCGACCATGGGCAGCCCGATGCGGGCGGCCGCGTACTTGGCGACGTCGATGATCTTCCCGCCGCCGAGGCCGACGACCGCGTCGTAGCGCTTGCGGCCCTTCATCTCCTCGGCGAGCCGCACGGCCGCGTCGATGGTGCCGTCGGTGACGGGGTACCAGTCGGCGTCCGGCAGCACCGGCGACAGCTTCTCTTTCAGTGCCAGGCCCGAGCCGCCGCTGATGGCGATGGCGAGCGCGCCCGAGCCGGAGATCCGCTGGTCGGCGAGGACGCCCGCGAGGTCGTCGAGGGCCCCGCGGGAGATGTCGACGGCGACCGGCGAGGGGATCAGCCGGGTCAGTACTGGCACGCGATCTCCCGGCCCTTGGCGAGGTCGTCGTGGTTGTCGATCTCGACCCACTTGATGTCGCCGATGGGGGCCACGTCGATGCGGAAGCCGCGGCCCACGAGCTCCTGGTAGCCGTCCTCGTAGTAGAGGTCGGGGTCGCGCTCGAAGGTGGTCTTCAGGGCGTCGGCGAGTTCCTCGGCGGCCTCGCCCTCGATGAGGGTGACGCCGATGTACTCACCGGTGGCGGACGCCGGGTCCATCAGCTTGGTGATCCGCTGCACGGCGTCGCCGGCGTCGGTGATGACCTTCATCTCCTCGTCGGCGAGGTTCTTCACCGTGTCGAGCGCGAGGATGATCTTCTGGCCGTTGCCGCGGGCGGCGAGCAGCGTCTCCTCGACGGAGACCGGGTGCACCGTGTCGCCGTTGGCGAGGATGACACCGTTGTTGAGGACGTCACGGGCGCACCACAGGGAGTAGGCGTTGTTCCACTCCTCGGCCTTGTCGTTGTCGATCAGCGTGATGGTGACGCCGTACGTCTTCTCCAGCTCCTCCTTGCGCGCGTAGACGGCTTCCTTGCGGTAGCCGACGACGATCGCCACCTCGGTGAGGCCGACCTTCGCGAAGTTCCCCAGGGTGAGGTCGAGGACGGTGGTGTCGCCGTCGACGGGCACGAGCGCCTTGGGCAGCGTGTCGGTGTAGGGGCGCAGACGCCGTCCGGCGCCCGCCGCCAGTACCAGGCCGATCATGGGGTTCTCCTTCGTGCGGGTCGTGCAGGGGATGCAGGGACTGCGGGAGTGGTGCAAGGGATGGTGCGGGGCAAAGGGTACGGGGCGGCCTCCCCCGGTGGTGCGAGGGTGACCGCCCCGAGGGCGTGCCGGACGGGTGCCGCGGCTCCCGTCCGGTGCACCGGAGGAGAACTACATCTCCTCCGCGACGTAGCCGCGCAGCCACGTCTTGAAGTCCGGGCCGAGGTCCGCGCGCTCGGCGGCGAGGCGGACGATGGCCTTCAGGTAGTCGCCGCGGTCGCCCGTGTCGTAACGGCGGCCCTTGAAGACGACGCCGTGCACCGGGCCGCCGACGTTCTCGTCCGCGGCGAGCGTCTGGAGGGCGTCGGTGAGCTGGATCTCGCCGCCGCGGCCGGGCTCGGTCTTGCGCAGCACCTCGAAGACGGCCGGGTCCAGGACGTACCGGCCGATGATGGCGAGGTTGCTCGGGGCGTCCTCGGTGGCGGGCTTCTCGACCAGGCCGTTGATCTTGACGACGTCGCCGTCTGCGGTGGCCTCGACGGCCGCGCAGCCGTACAGGTGGATCTGCTCCGGGTCGACCTCCATCAGCGCGACGACGCTGCCGCCGTACGTCTGCTGGACCTCGACCATGCGGGCGAGCAGGGGGTCGCGGGGGTCGATCAGGTCGTCGCCGAGGAGGACGGCGAAGGCCTCGTTGCCGACGTGGGGGGCGGCGCACAGGACGGCGTGGCCGAGGCCCCGCGGGTCGCCCTGGCGCACGTAGTGCATGGTCGCGAGGTCGCTGGACTCCTGGACGCGCGCGAGGCGGTCGGCGTCGCCCTTCTTGGTGAGAGCGGACTCCAGCTCGTAGTTGCGGTCGAAGTGGTCCTCGAGGGCGCGCTTGTTGCGGCCCGTGATCATGAGTACGTCGGAGAGTCCCGCCCCGGCGGCTTCCTCGACCACGTACTGGATCGCGGGCTTGTCGACGACCGGCAGCATCTCCTTGGGAGTGGCCTTGGTCGCAGGCAGGAAGCGGGTGCCGAGCCCTGCGGCCGGGATGACGGCCTTGCGTATGGGGCGAGGGGTGGCGCTGTTGCTCATGAGGTTTCGAACTCTCCGTTGTTCAGGGGCATTTCACGACCTTCGGCCCCGGGTCCGCCCGGATGCCGGACAGGGTCCCGGGGGATCTCGGACAGGTCCCGGATACCAGGGTGGCCAGCGCCGGATCGGCGCTGGCCACCCTGGTTCCGGCCGAGGGCCGGTTCCGCTGGGTACTGCGGGTGCTGCTGATGCCGCCTGCTGCCTGTGCGGGCAGCGGGCGAGCCGGTGGAGCGTCAGTCCTGCGCCGGGGCGGACACGGAGGGGAGCGTCTGCTCCGCCGCGGCCGTCTTCTTCGCAGTCTTCTTGGCCGCCGTCTTCGTGGCCGTCTTGGTCGCCGTCTTGGCGGTCTTGGTGGCCGTCTTCTTCGCGACGGTCTTCTTGGCGGCGGTCTTCTTGGCCGCCGCCTTCTTCGCCGGTGCGGCCTTCTTGGCGGCGGTCTTGCGTGCCGTCTTCTTGGCCGCCGGTGCCGGAGCCTCGTCGCCCTCCGGCGCCGGAGCCTCGGTCACCGGTGCGTCAGCAGCCGGAGCCTCGGCCGTCGCCACGGAGGCCGTCTCCGCAGAGGCAGGGTCCGCAGCAGCCGTCTCTACAGCAGCCGTCGCCGGCGCGGCGTCCACGACCAGCACTGCTGCCTCGACCGATCCCGCGGGCGACCCCGCCGGAGCGGTGGCCTTGCGGGTAGCCCTGCGGCGGGCCCGCGGCGGCGCGGCGTCCGCGACGGGCGCGGGCGTCTCGGCCTCGGGAGCGGCCGGCGCCTCGGGAGCCGCCTGCGCCTCCGGAGCGGCCGGGGCCTCGACGGCCGGGGTTTCGGCGGCGGCAGCCGTCTCCACCACGGTCACCTCGGCGGCCTGGGCCTCCTTCGGGGCACCGGCCGGGGCCGACGCCTTCCGGGTCGCCCGGCGGCGCCCACGCGGCGCCACAGCGGCCTCCTCGGCCACCGTCTCGACGTCGGGGGCCTCCTCCACGGCAGGAGCCTCGGGGGCCTCGGGGGCCTCCGCCACGGCCGCCTTCGCCTTCATCGGCGACGCGTGCTCGATGTAGTCGGCCGGCGAGGTCTTGCCGCGCGGCGCACCGGCCGGTGCCGACGCCTTGCGCGACGCCCGACGGCGGCCACGGCCACGGGTCGCGGCGGCCTCGGCCTCCGCGGCACTGCTGTACAGCTCCTCGTCCGGCACGAAGTCGGGCGAGGGCAGCGCGATCGGCGCGGCCACCTCGGCGGCGACCTCCGCCTCCGTCTCCACCTCGAGGGGCTCGTGGTGGTCGTGACCGGCACCGTGGTCCTGACCGGAGTGCTCCGAGTGACCGGCGTCGGACGCGTGCTCGACGTGGTCGGCGTGGTCCGTGTGCTCGGAGCCGCTGCCGCCCTTGCCGCGCTTCTTCGAGCGCTTGGAGCCGCCGCCACCGCCGATGGCGGTGGGCTGCTCCATGTGCACGATGACACCGCGCCCGTTGCAGTGGACGCAGGTCTCGGAGAAGGACTCCAGGAGGCCCTGTCCGACGCGCTTGCGGGTCATCTGGACGAGGCCCAGCGAGGTGACCTCCGCCACCTGGTGCTTGGTGCGGTCGCGTCCCAGGCACTCCAGCAGACGCCGCAGCACCAGGTCGCGGTTGGACTCCAGGACCATGTCGATGAAGTCGATGACGACGATGCCGCCGAGGTCGCGCAGCCGCAGCTGGCGCACGATTTCCTCGGCCGCCTCCAGGTTGTTCTTGGTGACGGTCTCTTCGAGGTTGCCGCCCTGTCCGGTGAACTTCCCGGTGTTGACGTCGACGACGATCATCGCCTCGGTCTTGTCGATGACCAGGGAGCCGCCGGACGGCAGGTAGACCTTGCGGTCCAGCGCCTTCATCAGCTGCTCGTCGATCCGGTACGTCGCGAAGACGTCGACCTCCGACGTCCACTTCGACAGCCGGTCCGTGAGGTCCGGGGCGACGTGGGCGACGTAACCGTGGATCGTCTGCCAGGCGTCGTCACCGCTGACGATGACCTTGGAGAAGTCCTCGTTGAAGATGTCGCGGACGACCCGGACGGTCATGTCCGGCTCGCCGTAGAGCAGGGTCGGCGCGTTGGACGCACCGTTGCTCTTCGCCTTCTTCTGGATGTCCTCCCACTGTGCCTGCAGACGCTCGACGTCGCGGCGCAGCTCGTCCTCGCTCGCACCCTCGGCGGCGGTGCGCACGATGACGCCCGCGTCCTCGGGGACGATCTTCTTGAGGATGGTCTTCAGTCGCGCCCGCTCGGTGTCGGGGAGCTTGCGGCTGATGCCGGTCATGGAGCCCTCGGGCACGTACACGAGGTAGCGGCCCGGCAGGGACACCTGGCTCGTCAGACGCGCACCCTTGTGACCGATCGGGTCCTTCGTCACCTGGACGAGGACGGACTGGCCGGACTTGAGGGCGGTCTCGATGCGGCGCGGCCCGTGGGCCATGCCGAGCGCCTCGAAGTTGACCTCACCGGCGTACAGGACGGCGTTGCGGCCCTTGCCGATGTCGATGAACGCGGCCTCCATGGACGGGAGGACGTTCTGCACCTTGCCCAGGTAGACGTTGCCGACGTAGGACGTCGACTGCTCCTTGTTGACGTAGTGCTCGACGAGGATGTTGTCCTCGAGGACGCCGATCTGGGTGCGCTCGCCGTTCTGGCGCACCACCATGACGCGCTCGACGGCCTCGCGGCGCGCCAGGAACTCCGCCTCGGTGATGATCGGGACGCGGCGGCGGCCCTGCTCGCGGCCTTCGCGGCGGCGCTGCTTCTTGGCCTCCATGCGGGTCGAGCCCTTGATGGACTGGACCTCGTCGAAGCCGGTGCCGGGCTCGCGCTCGGCCTCCTTCTTGCGGGGCTCGCGGACCTTGACGACGGTGCGCTCCGGGTCGTCGGATCCGGTCTGCACCTCGTCGTGCCCGGAGTCGCCGCTGCGACGGCGGCGACGGCGACGGCGACGGCTGCTGGAGGAACCGGCGCCGCCCTGGTGCTCGTCGTCGTGGTCCTCGGAGTCGTCCTCGTCCACGGAGGCCTGCTCGGTGTGCTCGGTGTCCCGCTGCGACTCGGCGGCGTCCTCGTGCCGCTTGTGGTTGCTGTCGCTGTCGCCTTCCTCGGCGTCACCGTGGTCCAGGGCCTCGCCCCGGCGCCGGCGACGGCCACCGCGACGGCGGCGGCGGGCGCGGCGGTCGTCGGAGTCGTCCGACTCGTCGTGCCCCTCGGCCTCGTTGTTCTGCGCCGCGTCCTCGTCGGCCGCGTCGGCCTCGTCCTGCGGGGCTTCCTGGACCTCGGTACGGGGCTGCTCGGCGACGGCGCTCTCACCGCGACGGCGGCGACGGCGACGGCCGCCGGTCTGTGCGGGCTCCTCCTGCACCGGTGCCTCGACGACGGCCTCGACCTCCGTGGTCTCCTCCTCGTCCTCCTCCGGCTCCGGCTCCTCGACGGGTGCGGCGGCCGCGGCCATGGCGGCGGTCTCCGGCGTCTGGAACATGGGCTCGGCGAAGACCGGTGCCTGGAACACGGCGACGGCGGGCCGCTGCGCACGGCGGCGCGAACGCGGCGCGCTCTCCTCCGCCTTCTCCTCGACGGCGGGCGCGGCCGACTCGGCGGTGAACTTCGGGGTGGCGACCGGGCGGCTCGCCCGACGGCGTACACGACCGCGCGGTGCCTCGTCCTCGGCACTCTCCTGCGCGGCTTCCTGCACCGTCTCCGGTACGACGACGGGCTCGGCCGGATCCTGGGCCTCGGCCTGCGCGGGCGAACCCGCCGGAGCGGTGGCCTTGCGCACGGCACGACGACGCGTACGCGGTGCGGGAGCCTCTTCGGCGGCCGGAGCCTCCTCGGCGGCCTGCTCCTGCTTCTGCGGTACGTCGACGGGCTCGGCCTCGGTCTCGACGGCGGCCGGGGCGGGCGAACCCGCGGGCGCGGACGCCTTGCGCACGGCACGGCGGCGCGTACGGGGCGCGGGCGCCTCGTCGGCTGCGGGCTCGACGGCGACCGGGGCGGGAGCCTCGGCGGGGGTCTCCTCGGCGGCGGGGGTCTCCTCCACGACCGGCGCGGTCGCCTTGCGGGTGGCACGGCGACGGGTGCGCGGCGCGGGCGCCTCCTCGGCGGCGGGCTCGGCGACCGGAGCCTCCTGCGTCTCCTCGGCATGCGCGGGGGCGCCTGCGGGAGCGGTGGCCTTGCGGGTGGCACGGCGGCGGGCCGGGGCGGCGGTCTCGGCGGCCGGGGCCTCCTCGACGGCGACAGCCGGGGTCTCGGCCTCGGCCGGTGCGCCCGCCGGGGCGGTGGCCTTGCGGACGGCACGACGGCGCGTGCGCGGCGCGGGGTCCTCCTCGGCGGCCGGTGCGGCGGCGGTTTCCGTCACCGGCGCCGGCGTCTCCTCGACGACCGGTGCGGGCGAGCCCGCCGGGGCGGTCGCCTTGCGCACGGCACGACGGCGCGGGCGTGCGGGGGCGGCGCTGTCACCGGTGCTGGTGCTGGCGTTGTTGTTGTCAGTGGTGTCGGTCACGGCACCCTCTCCGGCCGGTATGGCCGGAGCCGCGGCCTCTACGGTCTTGGCGGCATCCGACTGTTCCGGCTGGTCCTGCTGGGTCGCGCCGGCCCCGGGGGGACCGGCGGGACGCGAGGCCGCACGGCGCCTGCGGCGCGGCGGCAAGGTGTCGCTGGGCGAAGTCTTCTCGGCCTCAGCGGGGTCGATCGGCTCAAGCATGCGGGGTTCTCCCGTCGCGCTCCCGGGCGCCGCGCCTGAATCCGGTCCGGCCGCGGCCCTCGCGTGGTGCGGGGCCACCGTCCGGGGCGCGAGCGCCGCACGGGAGCTGATCTCTAGCTCGCCGGTTCCGTACGTACGGTGACGTACGGCCTGGCGAAAGTCCGGTTGGTTACGCGGCCCGACCCAGGTGGCTCCCGAGTGCCAGGGCTGCGCTGCAACGACTGCCCTTACGCGGAACCGGAACCTTCAGGCGCCTTCGCGGCGGCGGGTGCGGGGGCTGTGGTAGAGCCTGCCTGCACTGCCTCGCGGTCGGGCGCGAGCGGGTCGGTCACCGTTCCGGACTCCTCGTCGAGAAGCCCCTGCGCCAGCCTGGTCACCGCTGCGGGGACCGGCGGCGCCAGGTCGGCCACAGCGCGGAGACCGGAAAGGACGTCGTCGGGTCGTACGGCGGGTGTCATGTGCCGCACTACCAGGCGCAGTATCGCACAGGGCTCCGCCGTGGGCCTATCGCCTGCCTCACCCTGGGGCAGGGCGAGGCTCTCGGAGAGCGGTACGGCGGCCATCTCGACGACGGCCTCGCGGGCGTCGAAGCTGCGCATGCCGTTCTTGGTGCGGCGCTGGACCTCGACGGTCTCGGCGGCGAGGAAGGTCTCGACGGCCTTGGCGGCCTGCTCCTCGGTGACACCGTTGAGCCGCAGCTCCCAGATGGAGGCGGTGAGGCGGTCGGCGAGGCCGGAGGTGCGGGCCTCGACGGCGTCGATGATGTCGAGGCCGTCGGGCATCGACTCGTCGAGCAGTCCGCGCAGGGTATGCGGGTCGCGGGGCGCGGTGAGGGCGATCTCCAGGTACTCGGCCTCGGAGCCGGTGCCGGTGGGGGCCGCGTTGGCGTAGCTCACCTTGGGGTGCGGGGTGAAGCCCGCCGAGTACGCCATGGGTACCTCGGCGCGGCGCAGGGCGCGTTCGAACGCGCGCTGGAAGTCTCGGTGGCTGGTGAACCGGAGGCGGCCTCGCTTGGTGTAGCGCAGTCGGATGCGCTGCACCGCCGGTGCGGGCGGCGGGCCTTCGGGCTGTCGCTTGCCCAGTGGTTCTTCTCCTCGGTGCGGGGCGGCGCGTCTTCCGCGCGCCCACGGGCCTGTGGGGTGTCCCCGCGCGGCGTCTCCCGTCCGGCCCGGCCCTGCTGAGCAGGGGGTCTCGGAGGTGGGGTGCTGCGCCGGGGCAGTCTTTGTACTCCCCAGAGTACGCGCCGGGGACCGGGCTGGTTCCCGGGGCGGGGGTGATCCACTCCGGAGGGGACCGGCCCCGGGTGGGGCGTGGCGGTCAGGGGCGCTGCTTCTCCAGGAGCGGGGGCGCGGTCTTCGGCGGTCGGACGGGGGCCGGAGCCTGAGCCGGAGTGCCGACGAGGCTGCGCCACAGGTCGCGGCGGGTGTCGCGGAAGGCGGTGCGCGCCGAGCGCAGTGCCTCGCGGGTGGTGCGGCCGACTTCCTTGGCCGCTCGTTTGGCGGGCCGCCAGATGTCGTCGCGCAGCCAGTGGCCGAGGGGGGTCATCACGGTGCGGTAGGTCCAGGCGACGGGGCGGCCCAGTGCGTTCCACGCCAGCCACTTCAGTGCGCGCCCGAGCGCCCGGGACACGTATCCGGCGACCTGCCAGCAGATCCCGAGGGCGGCCCCGATCTCCCGGGCGAGCCACACCACCGGTTTCACCAGCAGCGTCGTCACGCACCAGGCGATGCCGCGGCCGAGGGGGGTGAGCACCGCTTCGTAGAGCCAGCCGGCGGGGATCACCACGAGGGTGCGGCCGGTCCATTTCAGGGCGGTCCACAGTCCGCGTGCGGTGGCGGCGAGCGCGGTGCCCAGGTGGCGGGCGAGCCAGGCGATGCCCCGGCCGGCCGGTTCGAGCACGAAGGCCCATAGCACCCCCAGGGGTGCGAGCACCAGCCAGGTGCCGAGGAACTTCAGGGCCGCCACAAGTGCACGTCCCACCACCGCTCCCCCGGCGCCCAGCATCTGCCCCAGCCACCGCAGCCCGTGCCCCAGGGGTGTCAGGAGCCATCGGTAGAGCCAGCGTCCGGGTGCGGCGATGCCGTACTGCCACAGCGCCACCCACAGGGAGACGAACAGCAGCTTCGCGAGCCACCGCAGCGCGTGTCCCAGGGGTGTCAGCAGGGTGCTGTAGAGCCAGCGCGACAGGGGGGCGATCACGTGCCGTCCGAGCGCCACCCACGGTGTGACGAACACCGCCCGCCCGAGCCACCGCAGGCCGTGCCCGAGGGGTGTGAGCACCGCTTCGTACAGCCAGACGGCGGGGATCACCACCAGGGTGCGTCCGAGGCAGGTCAGGGCGCGCCCGAGGGGGTTGAGGACGCTCCGGCGCAGGAGTTCGCCGCCGGTGCGCAGGAGGTCCCAGATCACACGTACGGGTACGACCAGGACGAGCACCACGATCCGTACCGGAATCCGCACGAAGGCCGTCAGGCAGCCCTCCTGGTGTGCGGGCGCGGTCACCGGTGCTGGTGCCCGCGATGCCTCCGGTGCCGATGCTTGCGTGGTCACCGGTGCTGGTGCTGGTTTTTGCGCCGGTCGTTTTTCGAGATCCATGGCCGGTCCTCCCCCGTTTCCCGTACAGGACGCCGCTCGGGCCCGTTCGGATGCTCTCGCGGCGTACGAAGAAGGGTCCGACCGGGGGTGTGTTCCCCGGCCGGACCCCTTTCGCAGGTGTTCGTAGGTGCGGCTACTTCACGACCGACAGCGGCAGCAGCTTCTTGCCCGTCGGGCCGATCTGGATGCTGGTGTCCATCTGCGGGCAGACGCCGCAGTCGAAGCACGGGGTCCAGCGGCAGTCCTCGACCTCGGTCTCGTCGAGGGCGTCCTGCCAGTCCTCCCAGAGCCAGTCCTTGTCGAGACCGGAATCCAGGTGGTCCCAGGGGAGCACCTCTTCGTAGGTGCGCTCGCGGGTGGTGTACCAGTCGACGTCGACGCCGTACTCGGGCAGCGTCTTGGCAGCCGCCTGCATCCACCTGTCGTACGAGAAGTACTCGCGCCAGCCGTCGAAGCGGCCGCCGCCCTCGTAGACGGCGCGGATGACCGAACCGATGCGGCGGTCGCCGCGCGAGAGGAGGCCCTCGACGATGCCGGGCTTGCCGTCGTGGTAGCGGAAGCCGATGGAACGGCCGTACTTCTTGTCGCCGCGGATCTTGTCGCGGAGCTTCTCCAGCCGGGCGTCGGTCTCTTCGGCGCTCAGCTGCGGCGCCCACTGGAACGGCGTGTGCGGCTTGGGCACGAAGCCGCCGATGGAGACGGTGCAGCGGATGTCGTTCTGGCCGGAGACCTTGCGGCCCTCGGCGATGACGTTGACCGCCATGTCGCCGATCTGGAGGACGTCCTCGTCGGTCTCGGTGGGCAGGCCGCACATGAAGTACAGCTTCACCTGGCGCCAGCCGTTGCCGTAGGCGGTGGAGACGGTGCGGATGAGGTCTTCCTCGGACACCATCTTGTTGATGACCTTGCGCATGCGCTCACTGCCGCCCTCGGGGGCGAAGGTGAGGCCCGAGCGGCGACCGTTGCGGGTCAGCTCGTTGGCGAGGTCCACGTTGAACGCGTCGACGCGGGTCGAGGGCAGGGAGAGGCCGATCTTGTCTTCCTCGTACCTGTCCGCGAGGCCCTTGGCGATGTCGGCGATCTCGGTGTGGTCCGCGGAGGAGAGCGAGAGGAGACCGACTTCTTCGAAGCCGGTGGCCTTCAGGCCCTTCTCGACCATTTCGCCGATGCCGGTGATGCTTCGCTCCCGCACGGGGCGCGTGATCATGCCGGCCTGGCAGAAACGGCAGCCGCGGGTGCAGCCGCGGAAGATTTCTACGCTCATGCGCTCGTGGACGGTCTCCGCGAGCGGGACGAGCGGCTGCTTGGGGTAGGGCCACTCGTCGAGGTCCATGACGGTGTGCTTGGAGACGCGCCACGGCACACCGGACTTGTTCGGTACGACGCGGGCGATGCGGCCGTCGGGGAGGTACTCGACGTCGTAGAACGCCGGGACGTAGACGTTGCCGGTCTTGGCGAGGCGGAAGAGGACTTCCTCGCGGCCGCCGGGGCGGCCCTCCGCCTTCCAGGTCCGGATGATGGCCGTCATGTCGAGGACGGCCTGCTCGCCGTCGCCGATGACCGCGCAGTCGATGAATTCGGCGATCGGCTCCGGGTTGAACGCGGCGTGCCCGCCCGCCAGGACGATCGGGTCGTCCAGGGTGCGGTCGGCGGCGTTCAGGGGGATGCCGGCGAGGTCGAGGGCGGTGAGCATGTTGGTGTAGCCCAGCTCCGTCGAGAAGCTGAGGCCGAATACGTCGAAGGCCTTGACCGGGCGGTGGGCGTCCACGGTGAACTGCGGCACGTCGTGCTTGCGCATCAGTTCTTCGAGGTCGGGCCAGACGCTGTAGGTGCGCTCGGCGAGGACGCCCTCCTGCTCGTTGAGCACCTCGTAGAGGATCATGACGCCCTGGTTGGGGAGTCCGACCTCGTACGCGTCCGGGTACATGAGCGCCCAGCGGACGTCCGCGCTCTCCCACGGCTTGACGGTGGAGTTCAGCTCACCGCCGACGTACTGGATGGGCTTCTGCACGTGCGGCAGGAGGGCTTCCAGGCGGGGGAAGACCGACTCAACAGGCATCGCGGTGTCTCTCATGAGCGGGCAGGGGGACCCTCAAGCCTAACGCGGGTACGGGGTGCCTTTGCACGTGCGGCCGGACGGAACCCCCTGCCGCCCGTGTCAGACCCCCGGCACCCTCCGCCACACCTCCGGAAGCTCCCGCTCGCGGTCGGCGGCGCAGGCCTCCTCCTGGCCGTACAGCAGGCCCCACGCGAAGGACGGTTCGCCCGCCGCGTGCGCCTGGATGGCGAGGTTCCGCAGTTCGGCGCGGGCGACGACGCTGTCCTGGTGGTCGCCGAGGACGCCTTGGACGTCCTTGACCCGCTTGCGGAGCTTGTTGGCGGACTTACCGAGGGCGGGGCGGGCCGATTCCGCGGCGTAGCGCAGCCGTTTGGCGGCCTTGCGGGCCTCGTGGAGGGCGAGGTCGCGTTCGCCGCCCGGCGGGAGCGCCAGGGCGTGCTCCGTGCGGTCGGCGAGGCGGGCGTGGTCCTTGACGAGGGCCTTGTGCAGGACGGTGACCGCGTCGCGGTCCGCCGCCGGGCGCAGCGGCGGGGCGGCGAGGAAGGCGTCCAGGGAGCGCAGCAGCTCCAGGTAGCGGCGGCCGTCGAGGACGGCGAGGGTGCGGCGGCGGGAGCCGCTCCTGCGGGCGACGGACCAGATGCGCAGCCGGCCGCGCACCGGGCCCAGCAGGAGGGTGCGCGGGAGGGCGGAGAGGCGGGTGAGGAGGCGGTCGGCGAGGACTTCCTGGTCGCGGTCGACGCCGAGTTCCCCGGCGAGCCACTTGAGTTCGTCGCCGAGCGGGTCGGTGACGGTGCGGTCGAGGACCTTCCGGTACGTCTTGAACGCGCTGCGCATGCGCCGGGTGGCGACCCGGAGCTGGTGCACGGAGTCGGGGAGGTCGCGGCGTACGGCGGGGTCGTACACCGCCATGGCTTCGACCTGGTCGCGGAGGTACGCCAGGACGTGGGCGCCCGCGGTGTCGTCCTCGCGCACCGGGCGGGGCACGGGTCCGCCGCCGGTCTCGGCGAGAGCGCGCGCCAGTTTGGAGGGCGAGGCGGAGGGACGTACGCCTGCTTTGCGGAGCTTCTTGTCGACGGCGTCCAGGAAGGCCGGGTCGCCGTCGTCGGCGAGTTCGATCTCGATCTCCGTGAAGGAGGTGCGGGCGCCCTCGGGAAGAGGGGCCTGTGCGTCCCTGCCGCCGAGCCGGTGCGCGGTCACGGTGTCCACGCTGGCTTCGGCGAGGAGCTCTCCCGCCTTGTCCCGCAGGTGCCACACCCGGCGCGAGGACCGCAGTCGTACGGTCGCCAGCAGTGGCTCTCCCAGGGTGCGCGCTCGCACCAGGGCGGACAGTGCGCGCGGTACGCCGTCGGTGTCCGTGAGAGGGGCGCGGATTTCGTCCCGTACGTTCGGGGCGACGGGGAGTTTGAGGTGCCAGCCCGCGTCGTCGCCGCCGGTGCGCCGGCGCAGGGTGATCCCGTGTGCTGCCAGCGCCAGTTCGTCGGTGTCGTAGTAGACGGCGTCGAGGTCGACGACGCCCCGGTCCTGGACGGAGGAAACCCCGGCCACCTTGGTGAAGTCGGGCAGCCGGGGTTCGCTCTCGGTGTCGGTCGTAGTGGCTTCGTACTTTCGCTCGATCTCGCGCTTGGTGTCCGCCATGACATGAATCTAGACGGAACGAGGAGCCCCAGACAGAGGCGTGCTGTCACGCAGTTATGGGCCGCTGCACCCGGATGGACTGGAGGAGTCCGATCGCCACCCACACGGCGAACATGGACGAGCCGCCGTAGGAGACGAAGGGCAGCGGAAGTCCGGCGACGGGCATGATGCCCAGCGTCATGCCGATGTTCTCGAAGGACTGGAAGGCGAACCAGGCGATGATTCCGGCGGCGACGATCGTGCCGTAGAGCTCGGTGGTCTCGCGGGCGATGCGGCAGGCCCGCCACAGGACGACGCCGAGGAGGACCAGGATGGCTCCCGCGCCGAGGAAGCCGAGTTCTTCTCCGGCGACGGTGAAGACGAAGTCCGTCTGCTGTTCGGGGACGAACTGTCCGGTGGTCTGGGAGCCCTTGAAGAGGCCGGTGCCGGTGAGTCCGCCGGAGCCGATCGCGATGCGCGCCTGGTTGGTGTTGTAGCCGACGCCGGCGGGGTCGAGGTCGGGGTTGGCGAAGGCGGCGAAGCGGTTGATCTGGTACTCGTCCAGGAGGCCGAGGACGGCCACCAGGACGGCGCCCAGCACGCCCGCGCCGACCAGGCCGAAGATCCACCGGTTGGAGGCTCCGGAGGCCAGCAGGACCCCCAGGATGATCATGGCGATGACCATGACCGAGCCGAGGTCCGGCATCAGCATGATGACGAGGATCGGGGGGACGGCCAGCCCCAGCGACTTGAGCACCGTGCGGTGGTCCGGGTTGGCCTGGTCGCCCGCGTCGACCCGGGAGGCGAGCATCATCGCCATGCCCAGGATGATCGTGATCTTCGTGAACTCGGAGGGCTGGAGGGAGAATCCGCCGCCGATGACGATCCACGCGTGCGCGCCGTTGACGGTCGCGCCGAGCGGGGTGAGGACCGCGATCACCAGGACGAGGGAGAGTCCGTAGAGGATCGGCACCGCGCCGCGCAGGGTGCGGTGGCCGAGCCAGATCGTGCCGATCATCAGCGCGAAACCGATGCCGGTGTTCATCAGGTGGCGGAAGAGGAAGTAGTACGGGTCGCCGTGGTTGAGGGTGTCGCGGCCGCGCGTCGCCGACCACACCAGCAGGGCGCCGAGGCCCGACAGTGCGAGCGCCGACAGAAGCAGCGGCCAGTCGAGGCGGCGGACGACGGAGTCGCGTGCGGTCAGTTTCGCGAACGCGCCGCGCTCGGGTGCGTAGCGCTGGACGGAGAAGCCGTGGGTGCTGCCCGCCATGGTCAGTCACCCACCCTCTGGATGCCGGTGCCGCGTGCTCCGGGGTTGCCGCCCCTGTTGCCGGTGTTGGCGGGAGGGGGCCCCGCGACGCCGACCGGCGGTTCGGGCTCCTTCTTCGGCGGCACGTACGGCTTGATGTCGGGTGCGTCGATGGAGCCGTCCGCCTCGATCTTCGGGAGGTCCTTCTGGGGCTGCGGCAGCAGGGCCTTCTTCGGGTCGTACTTGCCGTTCTCGTCGAGTCCGTACAGCGCGTTGTAGATCTTTCGCACGGCGGGACCGGAGGCACCGGAGCCGGTGCCGCCCTGGGCGATCGTCATGACGATCGAGTAGTCCTTGGTGTACGTGGCGAACCACGACGTCGTCTGCTTGCCGTAGACCTCGGCGGTACCCGTCTTGGCGTGCATCGGGATCTTGTCCTGGGGCCAGTTCTCGAACCGCCAGGCGGCGGTGCCCCGGGTCGCGACTCCCGCGAGGGCTTCGTCTATCAACTTGTGGGTGCTCGCGTTCATCGGGAGCCGCCCCTGCGCCTTCGGCTTGATCTCGGTGATCTTCTTGCCGTCGGCGCTGATGACGGCCTTGCCGACGGACGGGGTGTGCACGGTGCCGCCGTTGGCGATGCTCGCGTAGATCGACGCCATCTGGATGGGGGTGACGAGGGTGTCGCCCTGGCCGATGGAGTAGTTGACGGAGTCACCGGCACGCATCTGGTTGCCGTCGATGCAGTTCTCGAAGGCGATCTTCTCGACGAAGGTGCCGTCCTTCTTGCCCTGCTTGCACCAGGCGTCCTTGTTGGCGTCCCAGAACCGCTGCTTCCACTGGCGGTCGGGCACCCGGCCGGAGACCTCGTTGGGGAGGTCGATTCCGGTCTCCTTGCCGAGACCGAACTGGTGGGCCGTTTTGTAGAACCAGTCCTTGGCGTTCTTCTTCGGCTTGGTGCCGCCGTCGCGCTGCCACTGCTGGTGCGCGAGGGCGTAGTAGACGGTGTCGCAGGAGACTTCGAGGGCGCCGCCGAGGGTGATGTTGCCGTGGCCCTTGGACTCGTAGTTGGTGAAGGTCTGGCCGCCGATGGAGTACGAACTGGGGCAGGGGTAGCTGCCGTTGAAGTCGTATCCGGCGTTGACGGCGGCCGTCGTCGGGATCACCTTGAAGATGGAACCGGGGGCGGCCTGCGCCTGGATGGCGCGGTTGAGCAGCGGGAAGTTGGAGTCCTTGCCGGTGAGGGCGGCGTAGTCCTTGCCGGAGATGCCGCCGACCCAGGCGTTGGGGTCGTAGGTGGGGTTGGACGCCATCGCGACGACGCGGCCGGTCTTGGCCTCCATGACGACGACGGCACCGGCGTCGGCCTTGTAGTTGGTGCCGGTGTTCTTGTCGAAGGCCTTGCGGGCCTCCTTCATGGCGTCGAGGAGTTCGTACTCGGCGACGGCTTGCACACGGGCGTCGATGCTGGTGACGACGTTCGCACCGGGCTCGGCCTTGTCGGCCTTGGCGCGGCCGATGACCCGGCCGAGGTTGTCGACCTCGTAGCGGGTGACGCCGGCCTTGCCGCGCAATTCACGGTCGTACGTACGCTCCAGGCCGGAGCGCCCGACCTGGTCGGAGCGCAGGTACGGGGAGTCGCTGTCCTTGGCCTTCTCGATCTCGGCGTCGGTGACGGGCGAGAGGTAGCCGAGCACCTGTGCGGTGTTCGCCTTGCCGGGGGCGGCGTAGCGGCGTACGGCGGTGGGTTCGGCGGTGATGCCGGGGAAGTCCTCGGCGCGTTCGCGGATCTGGAGGGCCTGCTGGGTGGTGGCCTTGTTGGTGACCGGGATCGGCTGATAGGGCGAGCCGTTCCAGCAGGGCTGGGGGGTTTTGGAGTCGCACAGGCGCACCTTGTCGGTGACGTCCTTGGGCTTCATGTCGAGGATGTCGGCGAGCCGGGTGAGGACCGCTTTGCCGTCGTCCTTCATCTTCATCAGCTCGGTGCGGGACGCGGAGACGACGAGCTTGGTCTCGTTGTCGGCGAGGGGCACACCGCGGGCGTCGAGGATGGAGCCGCGGACGGCGGGCTGGACGACCTGCTGGACGTGGTTGTTCTTCGCCTCGTCGGTGTACTCCTGGCCGTTGCGGATCTGGAGGTACCAGAGGCGTCCGCCGAGGGTCAGCAGCAGGGAGAAGACGAGCACCTGGAGGACGATCAGGCGGATGGTGACGCGGGGGGTGCGGCCGGTCTCGGGGATGTTGCTCACAGGCGCTTCACTCCCTTGATGCGTCCGGCGCGCTGGGCGCGGCTGCGGGCGGCGCGCAGCCGCAGGCCGCCCTTCTGCTCGCCGATGCGCAGTCCGGTGCCTCCGGCGAGCCAGCCGGAGGAGACGTCGGAGCCGGAGGAGGAGGATTCGGAGAGGGGGTCGTTCTCGGCGCGGCGGGCGAGCGCCATGATGCCGGGGACGACGAAGGGTGCGAGGAGCAGGTCGTACAGGGCTGCGGTGAACAGCAGCCCGCCGAGGCCGACGTGGCGTGCGGCACTGTCGCCGACAAGAGCACCGACGCCGGCGTACAGGAGGGTGGAGCCGAGGGCGGCTGCGACGACGACCAGCATGGGTGCGGTGGCGGAGCGCAGTTTACCGTTCTCGGGCTTGACGAGGCCGGCCAGGTAGCCGATGACGCACAGCACGAGGGCGTAGCGGCCGGCGGCGTGGTCGGCGGGCGGGGCGAGGTCGGCGAGGAGGCCCGCGGCGAAGCCGATGAGGGCGCCGCTGACGTGTCCGTACACGAAGGCGAGTCCGAGGACGACCAGGAGGGTGAGGTCGGGGACGGCGCCGGGGAGCTGGAGTCTGGCGAGGACGGTGACCTGGACGACCAGGGCGACGACCACCAGGGTGGCGGAGAGCAGAATCCGGTTGAAGCGCATCAGGTTCTTCAGCTCCTGGTCACTGGCCGTCGGCGTTGCCGTCGCCGGCACCGTTGTTGTTGCCGGCACCGTTGTTGTTGCCGTTTCCGTCACCGTTGTTGGCGCCGTTTCCGTCGCCGTTGTTCTCACCGGCGGGGGGCTTCGGTGTCACGGTGACAGTGACGGTGGGGGCGGGCTTGGGCTTGTTCGGCAGGACGGTGTCGCGGGGGTCGGTGCGCGGGGCGGCCACGACGACGCCGACGATGTCGAGCTTGGTGAAGCCGACGTACGGACGGACGTAGACGGTACGGGTGAGGTCGCCGCCGGAGGGGTCGACGCGGACCACCTCGCCGACGGGGACGCCGGGCACGAAGGGCTTCGCGGCGCGCGAGCCGAAGGTCACCAGGCGGTCGCCGGGCTTGACCTTGGCCTTGCCGTTGAGGAACTGGACGCTGAGCGGGCGGTCGCCCTGCCCGGTGGCGAAGCCGAGTTCGTCGCTGTTCTCCATGCGGGTGCCGACGGTGAACTTGGTGTCGTTGGCGAGCAGCACGGTGGAGGTGTGGGGGCCGACCGTGGTGATGCGGCCGACGAGGCCGTCCGCGTTGAGGACGGTCATGTCGCGCTGGATGCCGTCGCCCGAGCCGACGTCGATGGTGACGGTCCAGGAGAAGCCCTGGGCCGCTCCTATGGCGATGACTTCGGCGCCCTTGATGCCGTACTGTCCGGCGCCGGCCTTCTTCAGCATGCCGTCGAGCTGGCGCACCCGGCTCTGGTTGCGGTCGTCGCTGCCCAGGCGCAGCTTCAGTTCCTGGTTGTCCCGCTCCAGCGCCTTGAGCTGGTCGTGGTCGTCGCCTGATTTGCGTACGGCGCCGATCGCGTTGCCGATCGGGTCGACGGCGGTGGCGACGCCCTTCTCCACCGGTCCGAAGACGGCGGCGGCGGCCTGCCGGGCTCCGTCGACGGGTGACTGTTCGCCGCCGCGGATGTCGACCGTGATCAGCGCGAACGCTACGGCGATCAGCAGCACCAGGAGCAGCCGGCTCTCTCGTGTGTCCCTCACGTGCGGCGGCCGTGCCTTCCTCGTCGGAAAAATGCGTATGCGTGTATATCAACGATCCGCCGCACGGGACGGCGGGCCCCGTACGGCGGATTCTTCGGCGGCGTCCGTGGCCGGCAGGTGGCCCCGGACGCCGTGTGCCCGTACCGCTATCTGCGGGGCTGGGCGTCCAGCACCTGCTGGAGCGCCTCGAACTCCTCGACGCACTTTCCGGATCCGAGTGCGACGGAGTCCAGCGGGTCCTCGGCGATGTGGATCGGCATGCCGGTCTCGCGGCGCAGGCGCTCGTCGAGGCCGCGCAGCAGTGCGCCGCCGCCGGTGAGGACGATGCCGCGGTCCATGACGTCGCCGGAGAGCTCCGGCGGGCACTTGTCGAGCGTCGTCTTGACGGCGTCGACGATCGCGTTGACGGGCTCCTCGATGGCCTTGCGGACCTCGGCGGCGGAGATCACGACGGTCTTCGGCAGGCCGGAGACGAGGTCGCGGCCGCGGATCTCGGTGTGCTCGTCCTTGTCGAGGTCGTACGCCGAACCGATGGTGATCTTGATCTGTTCGGCGGTGCGCTCACCGAGGAGGAGGCTGTACTCCTTCTTGATGTGCTGGATGATCGCGTTGTCCAGTTCGTCGCCCGCGACGCGGATCGACTGTGCCGTGACGATTCCTCCGAGCGAGATGACAGCGACCTCGGTGGTGCCGCCGCCGATGTCCACGACCATGTTGCCGGTGGCCTCGTGGACGGGCAGGCCGGAGCCGATGGCGGCGGCCATGGGCTCCTCGATGATGTGCACCTGGCGGGCGCCGGCCTGGGTGGACGCCTCGATGACGGCGCGGCGCTCGACCCCGGTGATGCCGGAGGGCACGCAGACGACGACGCGGGGGCGGGCCAGGTAGCGGCGCTTGTGGATCTTGAGGATGAAGTAGCGGAGCATCCGCTCCGTGATCTCGAAGTCGGCGATCACGCCGTCCTTCAGGGGCCGTACGGCAACGATGTTGCCCGGCGTACGGCCGATCATCTTCTTGGCCTCGGCGCCGACGGCGAGGATGCCGCCGGTGTTGGTGTTGATGGCGACGACGGAGGGCTCGTTGAGCACGATGCCCTTACCCCTGACGTACACCAGCGTGTTGGCGGTCCCGAGGTCGACAGCCATATCACGGCCGATGAACGACATTGGTTCCCTCTTCTTCCCCATGAGGATGCGTCGGGCCTTCCCGATTGCTGCGTGCGATGGCTTGTATCGGTAGGCGAAGTGGGTGGTGCGCTGGATGGTGTGGGCGCGGTGACTTCCATCGTAGTGCCGCATGTGCGGTCACCGCGCGAGGGTCCTTCGCCATTGTGGGCGGAACACATACCCGCTTCACCAATGGTGACGCTGTGTCGGGGGGATGCGTTCCCTCCCATCGGGTGCATATGCCGAAGGGCGACCGAATTAATTCGGTCGCCCCAGGTAGGCGGCGCTGTTCGGCTGACATTCAGTCAGAAAGCGCACCTGTTTCTCCGGTCAGACGAGACCCGGGAAGAACAGCTTCAGCTCGCGCTCCGCGGACTCCTCGGAGTCGGAGGCGTGGATGAGGTTCTCGCGGACGATGGTGCCGAAGTCGCCCCGAATGGAGCCGGGCTGTGCGGCAATCGGGTCGGTGGGACCGGCCAACTGGCGTACCCCCTCGATGACGCGCTCGCCCTCGACGACCAGGGCCACGATCGGGCCGGACGACATGAAGGCGACGAGCGGCTCGTAGAACGGCTTGCCCTTGTGCTCGCCGTAGTGCGCCTCCAGGGTGTCCTGGTCGAGGCTGCGCAGTTCCAGCGCGGAGATCGTCCAGTTCGCCTTGCGCTCGATGCGGCCGATGATCTCGCCGATCAGTCCGCGGCGGACGGCGTCGGGCTTGAGCAGGACGAGGGTGCGCTGGGTCACGTGCGGGCTCCTTGGTGCGTTTCTCGCGTGTGCGGATGCGGTGGTGGGCAGATTACAGGGCCGAACGGGGGACCTGTCACACACCGTCAGGCCCAGGGGGTCAGGCCCCTGCCCTCGCCCGCAGGCCGCTGCCGTCCGCCGTCCGACCCGACCGGTCAGGCTTCCGCTTCCGCCTGCGCCGCCCGACGGGTCAGGCCTCTGCCTCCGCCTGCGCCGCCCACCGCGCCTTCGCCTCGTCGATCTTGCGGCCGTAGTGGATGGACGCCCACCACAGGCCGCCGAAGACGACGCCGAGGAAGAACATCACCGGCACCCAGAAGCCGCTGACCACGAGCCCCACCTGGAGGACCCAGCCGAGCTGGAGCCCGCCGGGGCGCGTGATCATTCCGCAGAGGAGGACGGAGAGCAGCATCGCGATGCCGCAGACCGTCCACACGGTGGCCATGGACAGGTCCTCGGACTTCATCGCGACCAGCCCGGCGAAGCCGATCACGAAGAATTCGCCGATGAGGGTGGAGGCACAGAGCGTACGCATAAAGGGATCTCAGTTCCGTCCCAGCAGCAGCCGGGCCTCTCCGACAGTGATGACCGATCCGGTGACGAGGACTCCCCCGCCGCTGAACTCGCCCTCTTCCTCGGCGAGGGTGATGGCTTCTTCGATGGCGTCGTCGAGCCGGGGCTCGACCTGGACGCGCTCCTCGCCGAAGACCTCGACGGCGATGGCCGCCAGTTCGTCGACGTCCATGGAGCGCGGGGTGGAGTTACGGGTGACGACGACCTCGGCGAAGATCGGCTCGAAGGCCTCCAGGAGGCCCCGTACGTCCTTGTCGCCGCTCGCGCCGACGACGCCGATCAGGCGGCTGAAGCTGAACGCCTCGCTGACCGCCTCGGCCGCGGCCCGTGCGCCCGCGGGGTTGTGCGCGGCGTCCAGGACGACGGTGGGGCTGCGGCGGACGACCTCCATGCGGCCCGGGGAGGTCACCGAGGCGAAGGCCTTGCGGATGGTGTCGATGTCCAGGGTGCGGGCGTGGTCGGCGCCGATGCCGAAGAAGGCTTCGACGGCGGCGAGCGCGACGGCCGCGTTGTGCGCCTGGTGGGCGCCGTGCAGGGGGAGGAAGATCTCCTCGTACTCGCCGCCGAGGCCGCGCAGGGTGACCAGCTGGCCACCGACCGCCACCTCGCGGTGCACGACACCGAACTCCATGCCCTCGCGGGCCACCGTGGCATCCACGCCCACGGCCTTCTTCAGCATGACCTGCGCCGCGTCGACGGGCTGCTGGGCGAGGACGACGGTGGCGTCCTGCTTGATGATCCCGGACTTCTCGGTCGCGATCTCGGCGGGCGTGGTGCCGAGGCGGTCCGTGTGGTCCAGGGAGATCGGGGTGACGACGGCGACGGCGGCGTCGATGACGTTGGTGGCGTCCCAGGTGCCGCCCATGCCGACCTCGACGACAGCGACGTCCACGGGGGCGTCCGCGAAGGCCGCGTACGCCATGCCCGTCATGACCTCGAAGAAGGACAGCCGGTAGTCCTGCGACGCGTCGACCATCTCGACGTACGGCTTGATGTCCTGGTACGTCTCCACGAAGCGCTCGGCGCTGATCGGGACGCCGTCCAGGCTGATGCGCTCGGTGATCGACTGCACGTGCGGGCTGGTGTAGCGGCCGGTGCGCAGCTCGAAGGCGCCGAAGAGGGCCTCGATCATGCGGGCGGTGCTGGTCTTGCCGTTGGTGCCGGTGATGTGGATCGAGGGGTACGCCTTCTGGGGCTCGCCCAGCACGTCCATGAGGGCCGCGATGCGGGTCACCGAGGGTTCGAGCTTGGTCTCGCCCCAGCGGCCCGCGAGTTCGGTCTCGACCTCGCGCAGCGCCTTGTCCACCTCCGGGTCGGCGGGGCGGGTGGGCACGGCGTCGCCGGCGGGGGCGCCGCCGTGGGTGCGCAGGGTGCGGCTGCCCGCCTCGATGACGGCGAGGTCGGGGTCGCGATCGGTCTCGGCGGCGACGATCTCCGCGAAGGCCTGGTCGTCGGGCTGGTCGTCGTGCTGGGGGAGGTCACTCACCCCGCCAGTCTACGGAGGGGGTACGACAACGGCCGACAGGGACCGGTGAACTGCGGGGCGTGCCCGCCGCGGGTCGGGGCGGGACTTTCGGCCCGCAACCCCGGGGACCTTTTATCCCTTCCCTACCAAAGGGGTGTGTGACCCTGGTAGATCACGATTCGGGAGGTTATCGAGTGAGCGACGAGACCACGCAGGCCCCTGCTGCATCTGTTGCGCCCGCGCGCATCCGCGGCGGGCGCGACAGTCGGGACATCGGCATCGACCTGGGGACGGCGAACACCCTGGTGTACATGCGGGGGCACGGCATCGTCCTCAACGAGCCCTCCGTGGTGGCGGTGAAGGCCGGTTCGACGACGGCGCTGGCCGTCGGCGCGGAGGCCAAGGAGACCATCGGGCGCACGCCCGGTTCGATCACCGCGATCCGCCCCCTGCGCGACGGTGTGATCAGTGACTACGAAGCGGCCGAGGAGATGATCCGGCACTTCGTGCGCAAGGCGGTGCCGGGGCGGCGTCCGCGCACCCGCATGGTGGTGTGCGTGCCCAGCGGGGTGACGCCGGTGGAGCGCCGGGCCATCGTGCACGCGGCCGACCGGGCCGGTGCGCGCGCCGTGCACCTCATAGAGGAGCCCATGGCGGCGGCGATAGGCGCCGGCCTTCCGGTGTCGGACGCACGGGGCTCCATGGTGGTGGACATCGGCGGCGGCACGACGGAGGTCGCGGTGATCTCGCTGGGCGGCATCGTGACCGCGCAGTCGCTGCGGGTGGGCGGCGACCGGATGGACGCCGCGATCACCGATTTCGTACGCAAGGAGCACCAGTTGCTCATCGGCGAGCGGACCGCCGAGGACATCAAGGTGGCGATCGGTTCTGCGGGGCCGGTGCCGGAGGACCCGGCGCTGGAGATGCGGGCGTTCACGGTGCGCGGGCGGCAGAAGGTCGGCGGTCTGCCGATGACCCTGGATCTGACGGCGTCCGAGGTGCGTTCCGCGCTGGACGAACCGGTCGAGGCGATCATCGCTGCGGTGCGCACGACGCTGGAGGAGTGCCCGCCGGAGCTGTCCGGCGACGTCATGGAGCACGGGATCGTGCTCACCGGCGGTGGTGCCCTGCTGCCGGGGCTGGATGTGCGGATCGCTGCGGCGACCGGCATTCCGGTGCATGTGGCCGACAATCCGCTGGACTGTGTGGCGATCGGTTCGGGCAAGTGCGTGGAGGACTTCGACAACCTCCAGAAGCTCCTGAAGGCGAGCTGACAGAGGCTCCTGAAGGCCGGCTGGCCGAGGCTCCTGAAGGGAGCTAGGACGGGCTTCAGACCCCGGCGGGAAGTGTCGCGACGACGCGGTACTTCCCGTCGTGGTGCCCGGCCTCCAGGGTGCCGCCCATGGACTCCACCCGCTCCCCCATGGAGAAGGTGCCGGTGCCCGCGGAGACGGGTTCCTTGGCGGGGACGGCGCTGGGCAGGTCGTTGCACACCTCGAGGCGCAGGTGCACGCCGTCGAGGGTGATCCGTACGCGGACCTCCTGGCCCGGTGCGTGTTTGACGGCGTTGGTGAGGCACTCCTGCACCACCCGGTAGACGGCGGCCTGTCGCAGCGGTGACAGGGCGCCCGCCCGGCCGTCGATGTCCAGGACCACCGGGCTGCCCGCCTGCTCGCCCTCGGCGGCGAGGACGGCGAGCCCGTCGATGCCCGGGGTGGCGTCCTGCTCGCGGGCGCGCTGCACGATGATCTCGTTGAGGATGCGGTGCGCCTTGCGGGCGGTGTCGGAGAGTTCGTCGAAGTCCTTCTGGTGGGCCTCGCCCCGGGCCCGTACGGCCAGGACCTCGGCCCGTACCGCGAGCAGCGTCAGCTCGCGCCCCACGAAGTCGTGGACGTCGCGCGCCACCGACAGCCGCTCCTGCTGCACGGCCTGGAGGGCCGCCGTGCGCCCCCGCTGGATCTCCAGTTCCCGTACGAGGTCCTGCCGGTACCCGGCGACACCGACGCCGGCGGCGAGGACGCCGATGGGCACAACGAGGCTCAGGAACTCCATGAGGGTGTCGGCCCGGTGCTCGGGCCACCCCGGCAGCAGGAACATGCCGTACGCGAAGAGCCCGTACCCCAGTGTCGCGAGGATGGCTGCGGCCCGGCCCCGGTAGCGGCCGACCGAGTACAGGGCGAACTGGATCAGGGTGAGCTCGTGCAGCCAGCCCAGGAAGGCGAGGGCGACGACGTACGAGACCCAGGGCGCCCGGCGGCGCAGCAGCAGGGTGCTTGCCCCTGCGGCGAGGACGAGGGTGGCGGAGAGGCCGTTGAGGGAGTTGTCCGCCTCGGCGAGCCCGGGGACGTCCAGGAGCATCAGGCCGAAGCAGATCAGCGGGACGAGCAGGTCCAGGGCGCGCCTGTCGACCGTGCGGCCCTCCAGCCAGTGACGGCCCGCCGCCCAGGCCCGGAGGGCCGGCGAGGCGGTGGGCTTGTGCTGGTGCATACGCTCCATGATGCCTGGGACTTTCGACCCGATTCGCCAGCCTTCGGTCGGTTACACGCGTGATCTGCGGCACCACAGGACGAACGGCACGGGCAGGAAGCGCTTCCGAGGCACTACATCCCGGGAAGAGCGGACCATTGCAGTCCCGACCATTTCAGACATTAATCAACAATTTTGGAGGTAAGAGGCATTCCTCTTGCGTGACTCACAAGGAATCCGAACACCTCTGATGAAGAAGCGCACCGCCCAGCTCCTCACCTGGAGCGCCCTGCCCGCCGGTCTGCTGCTGTCCGGCGCCCTCGTCCTCGGCGCCTCGCACGCCGCGTTCAACGCCCAGACCTCCACCGACGGCAACCGCTGGTCGACGACGTCCGCCGTCACCCTCACCTCGGACCACGAAGGCTCCGCCGTCTTCGACGCCAAGGAGATCGCCCCGGGTGCCCGGGGCAGCCAGAGCGTCACCGTCACCTACGACGGCACCCCCGCCGGTGTCGTCAAGGCCTTCGTGGCGTCGCCCGTGGGCGCCGACACCGCACTGGCCCGCGCCCTGATGCTGACGATCACCCCCGAGGGCGGGGCCCCGGTCACCCGCAGCCTGCACGACCTGGCGTCCTCCGCGACCGGCTTCGCGTCGGGCGTGCTGCCGTGGAACGTCACGAGCGGCGCCGAGCGCACATACACGATCGACTGGTCGCTGCCGGCCTCCGCGGGCAACGAGGTCGCCGACCATAGCGTCGGGCTGACCTTCACCTGGGAGTTCCAGCAGACCGTCGCGCCCTGATGCGCAAAACACCACGTGCCGCGACCGTCGTGAGGACGGCCGTGTGCCGTCTCGTCGCCGGATTCCTCGCGGGGCTGGTGTTCTGGTCGCTCGCCCCGGTGTGCCTGGGCTGGCACACCGGGGCGGTGGTCTCCGGTTCCATGGAACCGGCGATCCGGCGCGGTGACGTTGTCGTGTCGGCGCCCCTCGCACCGGAGCTGGTGGCACCGGGCGCGGTGCTCGCGTTCACCGGGCCGCAGGGGGCGACCGTCGTCCACCGGGTGGTGGGCAGGCCCTCCCCCGGTACGTTCACCACCAAGGGCGACGCGAATCCCACTGCGGACTCGGCTCCCGTGGCCGCGTCCGACGTGATCGGGCTGGGGCGGCTGCGGGTGCCGCTGGTGGGACACCCGGTGGCCTGGGCGGCAACCGGGCAGTGGGTGCCGCTGGCCGCGAGCGGGGTGCTGCTGGTGCTGGTGTGCGCGGGGGCCGTGGCACCGGGGAGGCGCGACGAGGACGGCGGGGGACGCGGTGCGCTGGTGCGGGGCGGGTCGCTGGCCGGTGCGCTGGCGGTCCTGGTCGTGCTGACCGCCCGACCGCCCGCCGGGGCCTCCTTCGTCGCCCGTACGCAGTCCACCGCGACCTGGACCACCGCCGCCACCGGCCCCGGCGGCTGCGCGGTGCGCTACGCCCTCGCCAACCGCTGGGGCGACGACCCGGGCGGCCCCGGACTGCGGTACTTCACCGTGGACCTCAGGATCGCCAACCTGGGCGGCCAGGACATCCGGGGCTGGACGCTGGCCCTGCGCTACGGCGACGAGGGGCCGGTCTTCACCGGGGCGCCCGAGGTCTGGGGCGCCGAGATCGTCGTCTCGCCGCACGCGGTGTCCCTGTCGAACGCGGAGTGGGACCCGCTGATCCCCGCCCACGGTTCCGTGGGCGGCAACGTGGACGGCAGCAACAGGGTCGGCTTCAATGCGACCTACCGGGGCTGGGCCGCCGCCCCGCAGTCCGCCACGCTCAACGGTGTCCCGTGCGACGTCACCAGCACCGGTACGGAGTCGCCTCGCCCTGTGCCCACGGCGACGCCCTCCCCGACGCAGACGCCGTCGCCGACGGCACCAGCACCGGAGCCCTCATGGCCACCGCCACCGGAGCCCTCGCGCACACCGGAGCCGGAGCCCTCCGCGCCGCCGGATCCGTCACCGGCACCGGTGCTGGGGCAGCCCGTTCCGGCAGTGTGAGCAGCGGTACGGGCAAGGGCCCGGGGAACCCCGCGCAGAGGCGGTGTTCCCCGGGCCCTTCCCGTACGGACCAAACCCCGCGCACACCGTGCGCCGGGAGCCGCCACTACTGCTGCGGCAGTGCCTCGATCTGCGCGGTGATGCGCGCGATGTCGGCCTCGGCCTTGCTCAGGCGGCCGCGGATCTTGTCCACGACGTTGTCGGGGGCCTTCGCGAGGAAGGCCTCGTTGCCGAGCTTGGCGTTCGCCTGGACGACCTCCTTCTTGGCGGCCTCCAGGTCCTTGGTGAGGCGCTTGCGCTCGGCGGCGACGTCGATGGTGCCGGAGAGGTCGAGGGCGACCGTGGCACCGGCGACGGGCAGCGAGGCGGTGGCGTGGAAGCCCTCACCGGGGGCCGTCAGGCGCAGGAGCTGGCGGATGGCGGCCTCGTGCGGGGCGAGCGCCGTGCCGTCCAGGGAGAGCTCGGCCGGGACCTTCTGGCCGGGCTGGAGGCCCTGGTCGGAGCGGAAGCGGCGGACCTCGGTGACGACCTGCTGGACCAGCTCGATCTCCTGCTCCGCGCCCTTGTCGCGGAAACCGGAGTCCTTGGGCCAGTCGGCGACGACGAGGGACTCGCCGCCCGTGAGGGTCGTCCAGAGCGTCTCGGTGACGAACGGGACGACCGGGTGCAGCAGACGCAGGGTGACGTCCAGGACCTCGCCGAGGACCCGGGCGGAGACCTTCGCCTGCTCGCCCTCCGCGAAGAACGTCGTCTTCGACAGCTCGACGTACCAGTCGAAGACCTCGTCCCACGCGAAGTGGAAGAGGGCGTCGGACAGCTTGGCGAACTGGTAGTCGTCGTAGAGCGCGTCGATCTGCGCGACGACGGTGTTGAGGCGGGACAGGATCCAGCGGTCCGTCGCCGTCATCTGCTCGGGGGCCGGGAGCTCGCCCTCGACAGTGGCACCGTTCATGAGCGCGAAGCGGGTCGCGTTCCAGATCTTGTTGGCGAAGTTGCGGGAGCCCTGGACCCAGTCCTCGCCGATCGGGACGTCGACACCCGGGTTGGCGCCGCGGGCCAGGGTGAAGCGGACGGCGTCGGAGCCGTACTTGTCCATCCAGTCCAGCGGGTTGACGACGTTGCCCTTGGACTTCGACATCTTCTTGCCGGTCTCGTCGCGGACCATGCCGTGGAAGGCGATGGTGCGGAACGGGACGTCGTCCATGGCGTACAGACCGAACATCATCATGCGGGCGACCCAGAAGAACATCAGGTCGTAGCCGGTGACCAGGACGGAGTTCGGATAGAACTTCTCCAGCGACTCCGTCTTCTCCGGCCAGCCCATGGTCGAGAACGGCCACAGACCCGACGAGAACCAGGTGTCGAGGACGTCGGTGTCCTGGTGCCAGCCCTCGCCCGTGGGCGCCTCGTCGTTCGGGCCGACGCAGACCATCTCGCCGTTCGGGCCGTGCCAGACGGGGATGCGGTGGCCCCACCACAGCTGGCGCGAGATGCACCAGTCGTTGAGGTTGTCGACCCAGTCGAAGTAGCGCGGCGTCAGGTCGGCGGGGTGGATGTTGACGCGACCGTCGCGGACGGCGTCACCGGCGGCCTTGGCGAGCGTCTCGACCTTGACCCACCACTGCATCGACAGACGCGGCTCCAGCGTCGTCTTGCAGCGGGAGCAGTGGCCGACGGAGTGGACGTACGGACGCTTCTCGGCGACGATCCGGCCCTCGGCGCGCAGGGCGGCGACGATCGCGGAGCGGGCCTCGAAGCGGTCCAGGCCCTGGAAGGGGCCGGGGGTGATGATGATGCCGCGCTCGTCGAGGACCTGGATGGTCTCCAGGTCGTGGCGCTGGCCGATGGCGAAGTCGTTCGGGTCGTGCGCGGGGGTGACCTTGACGGCGCCCGTGCCGAACTCCGGATCGACGTGCGTGTCGGCGACGACGGGGATGCTGCGGTCGGTCAGCGGCAGCTTGATCTGCTTGCCGATGAGACGGGCGTAGCGCTCGTCGTCGGGGTGGACGGCGACGGCGGTGTCACCGAGCATCGTCTCGGCGCGGGTCGTGGCGACGACGATGGTGTCCTCGCCCTCGCCGTACGTCATGGAGACGAGCTCGCCGTTGTCGTCCTGGTAGTCGACCTCGATGTCGGAGATGGCCGTCAGACAGCGCGGGCACCAGTTGATGATGCGCTCGGCGCGGTAGATCAGGCCGTCGTCGTACATCTTCTTGAAGATGGTCTGGACGGCGATCGACAGTCCCTCGTCCATGGTGAAGCGCTCGCGGTCCCAGGCGACGCCGTCGCCGAGGCGGCGCATCTGGCCGGAGATCTGGCCGCCGGACTCTTCCTTCCACTGCCAGACGCGCTCGACGAACGCCTCACGGCCGAGGTCGTGGCGGGACTTGCCGTCCTTGGCGAGTTCGCGCTCGACGACGTTCTGGGTGGCGATGCCCGCGTGGTCCATGCCCGGCTGCCACAGCGTCTCGAAGCCCTGCATGCGCTTGCGGCGGGTCAGGGCATCGATCAGCGTGTGCTCGAAGGCGTGGCCCAGGTGCAGGCTGCCGGTGACGTTCGGCGGCGGGATGACGACGGTGTACGCGGGCTTGTCGCTCTTCGCGTCGGCGGTGAAGTAACCGCGTTCTACCCAGCGCTCGTACAGCGGCCCCTCTACGGCGGCCGGCGTGTAGGTCGTCGGCAATGCGTCGGTGGCTGCGGGCTGCGGAGTCTGAGAGTTCTCGGTCACGCCGCCAGTTTAAGGGCCCCGGAGCACCGCTTCGAAACGCGTTTCTTTGGTAACAGTGCGGCCCCCGGGAGCCTCCCCGTCACACCCGTCCGACAGGATGTTCGGGACGCATAAGCATCTGGAGGGGGAACCCGGCACATGAGCTACAACCAGCCCGGCCCGTACGGCGGCCAGCAGCCGCAGCAGCCGAACCCGTACGGGGCCCAGCCCGGCCCCTACGGCCAGCCGCAGCCGCCGCAGGGCCAGCCTGGTTACGGCTACCCGCAGCAGGCTCCGCCGGCGCAGGGGTACGGGTACCCGCAGCAGCAGCCGCAGGCGCCGTACGGTCAGCCGCAGCCGCAGTACGGCCAGCAGCCTCCGTACGGCCAGCCGCCGCAGGCTCCGTACGGGCAGCAGCCCTACCCCGGTGGCCCGGAGCCGAAGAAAAAGAAGACCGGTCTGATCGTGGGCCTCGCGGTGGTGCTGGTCGCCGCCGGCGCCGGTGCGTACTTCGCGTTCTTCAACGGCGGCCTCAAGGACGACGGCCCGCACAAGCTGGCCTCGCCGCCGACCGTGCTGGGCGGTGAGTACAAGACCCTGAGCAAGGCCGGCAACGCCGAGCCGAAGACCTCCGACGAGGACAAGGCCGAGATGGCCAAGGTCGGCGTCCAGGACGCGCACAGCGCGGGCGGCATCTATTCGACCCTGGACATGACCAAGATCAACCCTGCGGACCCCAAGTCCCTGGAGCAGGCGAAGACCGCCAAGTCTCTGATGTTCAGCGGGGCATGGGGCAAGATCAGCGACCCGGAGAAGACCCTGGACGACTACTTCGCCCTGGCGAGGGCCGAGTCCACGAAGCCGCCGGAGAAGGGCAGCACCAAGCCCAACGTCCAGCTGATCGGCTCCCCGCAGGAGGTCAGCCCCAGTGGCTTCGACGGCGGGATCATGAAGTGCCAGGCCGGGAAGAGCAAGAACCCCGCGACCCAGCAGGAGCAGACCTCCACCATCTGCGTCTGGGCCGACTACAGCACGCTTGCCCTGGTGTCCCAGGGGAACAACCTTCAGCCGCCGACCATGGACCAGGTGGCCGAGATCGCGGCCAAGCTCCGCAAGGAAGTGCGCGTCAAGCAGTAGCGGACACGCAGGAGGGCCCGCCCGGTGGATTCCACCGGGCGGGCCCTCCTCGTACGTACGGAGAAGAAACCTACGCCGACTTCTCGTGACGCCCGTCGTTCTTGCCGATGATCCGCGGCTCGCGCGGCACCAGCGTCGGGTTCACGTTGGAGTGGACGACCTCCTCGGTGATGACCACGCGGGCGACGTCCTTGCGGGACGGCACCTCGTACATCACCGACTGGAGGACCTCCTCCATGATCGCGCGCAGACCGCGCGCGCCCGTGCCGCGCAGGATCGCCTGGTCGGCGATGGCCTCCAGCGCCGGGAGGTCGAAGTCCAGCTCGACGCCGTCGAGTTCGAAGAGGCGCTGGTACTGCTTCACCAGCGCGTTGCGGGGCTCGACGAGGATCTTGAGGAGGGCCTCGCGGTCCAGGTTGTGGACCGAGGTGATCACAGGCAGGCGGCCGATGAACTCCGGGATCATCCCGAACTTCACCAGGTCCTCCGGCATGATCTCCGAGAACTGGTCGCTGGCCTGGATCTCGCGCTTGGAGCGGATCGTCGCGCCGAAGCCGATGCCCTTGGCACCCGCCCGCGACTCGATGATCTTCTCCAGACCGGAGAAGGCACCGCCCACGATGAACAGAACGTTCGTCGTGTCGATCTGGATGAACTCCTGGTGCGGGTGCTTGCGCCCGCCCTGCGGCGGAACCGAGGCCGTCGTGCCTTCGAGGATCTTGAGCAGGGCCTGCTGAACACCTTCACCGGAGACATCACGGGTGATCGACGGGTTTTCGCTCTTGCGAGCCACCTTGTCGATCTCGTCGATGTAGATGATCCCGGTCTCGGCCTTCTTGACGTCGTAGTCGGCCGCCTGGATCAGCTTCAGGAGGATGTTCTCGACGTCCTCGCCGACGTAACCGGCCTCGGTGAGAGCGGTCGCGTCCGCGATGGCGAACGGGACGTTCAGCATGCGCGCCAGGGTCTGTGCGAGCAGCGTCTTGCCGGAGCCGGTGGGGCCCAGCAGCAGGATGTTGGACTTCGCGAGCTCGATCGCGTCCTCGCGGCTGGCACCGCCGCCGTTCTCACCGGCCTGGACGCGCTTGTAGTGGTTGTAGACCGCCACGGAGAGGGCCTTCTTCGCGGGCTCCTGCCCGACGACGTACCCCTCGAGGAACTCGTAGATCTCGCGAGGCTTGGGCAGTTCCTCCCAGCGGACCTCGCTCGTCTCGGCGAGCTCCTCCTCGATGATCTCGTTGCAGAGATCGATGCACTCGTCGCAGATGTACACACCGGGACCTGCGATGAGCTTCTTCACCTGCTTCTGGCTCTTTCCGCAGAACGAGCACTTCAGCAGGTCTCCGCCGTCACCGATGCGTGCCACGAGGTGAATCCCCTTCGCCTGGGAGCCGCCGGGTGCAGCGACTCCTGGTGCCTCAATCTTCGACGGTACCTTGCCTGACCCCCCGTTCGGGCCCCCCTTGGCACGGTTCACGAGGACGTGCACGGTGCCAAGGGGTGGGCAGGACCCGTTACTTCACGGTAGGGGCCGTCAGGCCGCAGCCGATGCCGTGCTCTTGCGCGTCGAGACGATCTGGTCGACCAGGCCGTACGCCAGGGCGTCCTCGGCCGTCAGGATCTTGTCGCGCTCGATGTCGTCGCGGATCTTGTCGATCGGCGTGGTGGAGTGCTTCGCGAGCAGCTCCTCCAGCTGGGTCCGCATGCGCAGGATCTCGTTGGCCGCGATCTCCAGGTCGGAGAGCTGCTCACGGCCGGTCTGCGAGGACGGCTGGTGGATCAGCACGCGGGCGTTGGGGAGCGCCATGCGCTTGCCCGGCGTACCGGCGGCGAGCAGGACGGCGGCGGCGGAGGCCGCCTGGCCCATGCAGACCGTCTGGATGTCGGGCTTCACGAACTGCATCGTGTCGTAGATCGCGGTGAGCGCCGTGAAGGAGCCGCCGGGCGAGTTGATGTAGATCGAGATGTCGCGGTCGGGGTCCATCGACTCCAGGCACAGCAGCTGCGCCATGACGTCGTTGGCGGACGCGTCGTCGATCTGCACGCCGAGGAAGATCACGCGCTCCTCGAAGAGCTTCGCGTACGGGTCGTACTCGCGCACGCCCTGCGAGGTGCGCTCGACGAAGCGCGGAACGATGTAGCGGTTGTCCACCTGCGGACCCGTGTACAGGCCGTTGGCAGGGGCGGAGAAGTTGCTCATGTGGGTGTTCACCATCCTGGTGGCGTTCATGGGGCGAGGTGTGGGAGCAGTGGCAGGCGGGGCTCAGGCCCCGGTGCCGCCGCCGCCCGGAACACCCGAAGCAGCGGAGATGATCTCGTCGATGAGGCCGTAGTCCTTGGCCTCCTCGGCCGTGTACCAGCGGTCGCGGTCACCGTCGCGGATGATCGTCTCCACGGTCTGGCCGGAGTGCCGGGCGGTGATCTCCGCCATGCGCTTCTTGGTACGCAGCAGGTACTCGGCCTGGATCTTGATGTCCGAGGCCGTACCGCCGATGCCGGCCGAGCCCTGGTGCATCAGGATGTCGGTGTTCGGCAGCGCGAAGCGCTTGCCGGGGGCGCCGCCGGTCAGCAGGAACTGGCCCATGGAGGCCGCCATTCCCATGCCGATCGTCACGACGTCGTTCGGGATGTACTGCATGGTGTCGTAGACCGCCATGCCGGCCGTGACCGAACCGCCCGGGCTGTTGATGTAGAGGTAGATGTCCTTCTCCGGCTCGGCGGCCAGGAGGAGCAGCTGCGCCGTGATCTTGTTGGCGATGTCGTCGTCGACCTGCTGGCCGAGGAAGATGATGCGCTCGCCCAGAAGTCGGCTGTAGACCTGGTCGCCGAGGCCTCCACCGAGGGACGGCTCGCCGGCGGCGTAGGGCATCAGATTCGTCACGTATTCCACCTGCTCGTCTCTGACGGCTCCGGCCGTCTCAGCGTCTTTGTACGGGGAGTCGGGCATCCCACCCAACCCGCCTACTCATGGACCCTAACGCGCAGGTAGGACAACGCCATCCCGCTTCCTGAACTGTTCGCTGGGAGCGCAAGGTGACGGGTTCAGGTGTACGGGTGCGTGCGAGCGGGACGCGGGCGCACCGCGCGCGGTGCCGGGGGTGCGGCGACGGGGTCGGGGGTACGGCGACGGGCCCGGCCGCAGCGAGTGCGTCCGGGCCCGTCGTCGTAACTCGGGTGCTGCTGAGGCCTACTTGGCCTCGGCGGCGTCCTTGGTGTCGTCCTCGACGGCCTCGGCGGCGGCGTCGGCCGGGGTCTCCTCGGAGACCTCGTCCTCGTCGTCGAGCTCGACGAGCTCACCATTCGTGTCCTTGACCGTGGCGGCCTCGACGACGACGGCGAGCGCCTTGCCGCGGGCGACCTCGCCGACCAGCATCGGGACCTGGCCGCCCTCGACGACGGCCTGGGCGAACTGGTCGGGGGACATGCCGGAGGACTGCGCGCGACGCATGAGGTGCTCGGTGAGCTCCTCCTGGTTCACGTTCAGCTTCTCCTTGTTGACCAGTTCGTCGAGGATGAACTGGGTCTTGATGCCCTTGATGGCCTGCTCGGAGGTCTCCTTGTCGAACTCCTCCTCGGTCTTGCCCTGGATCTCCAGGTACTTCGCGAGGTCGAGGCCCATCTGACCGAGCTGGTGGTGCTCCAGGTTGTGCTTGCGGGTCTTGACCTCGTCCTCGAGGAGCTTCTCGGGGATCGGGACCTCGACGAGCTCGATGAGCTTGTCGAGCACGCGCTCCTGGGCCTGGGTGGCCTGGTCGTACTGCTTCATGTTCTCGAGGCGCTTGCGGCTGTCGGCGCGCAGCTCCTCCAGGGTGTCGAACTCCGACGCCATCTGGGCGAACTCGTCGTCCAGCTCGGGGAGTTCGCGGGCGGCGACGGCGGTGACCTTCACGGTGACCTCGGCGTCCTTGCCCTCGGCGGAGCCGCCCTTGAGCTGGGAGGTGAAGGTGGCCTCAGCCCCGGCCTCCAGGCCCTTGACGGCGTCGTCGATGCCTTCGAGCAGCTCGCCGGAACCGATGGTGTACGAGACACCCTCGGCCACGCCGTCCTCCAGGACCTCGCCGTCGACCTTGGCCTCCAGGTCGATCGTGACGACGTCGCCGTCCTCGGCGGCGCGCTCCACCGGCTTGGTGGTGGCGAAGCGACCACGCAGGTCCTCGACAGCCTTCTCGACGTCCTCGTCGGAGACGGTGACGGCGTCGACCTCGACCTCGATGCCGGAGTAGTCCGGGATCTCGATCGTCGGGCGGATGTCGACCTCGGCGGTGAAGGCCAGCAGTTCGCCGTCCTTCAGCTCCGTGATGTCGACCTCGGGCTGACCCAGCGGGTTCAGCTCACCCTCGTTGACGGCCTCGGTGTAGAACTTCGGGAGGGCGTCGTTGACGGCCTCCTCCAGCACAGCGCCACGGCCGAACCGCTGGTCGATGACTCGGTTCGGGATCTTGCCCTTGCGGAAGCCCTTCACCGTGACCTGCTGGTTGATCTTCTTGTACGCCGCGTCGAGGCTGTCCTTGAGCTCCTCGAAGGGCACCTCAATGCTGAGCCGAACCCGGGTCGGGTTCAGGGTCTCCACGGCGCTCTTCACGGTTCGGTCTCCTTGGTGGCTGACTTCTGGGGTTCTGCCGAACCGCTTCAGTGGGGCGGTCCTGCTCATCGAGCCCGGTATCAGACACACGGGCACGCAACCTGCATAGTAACGGCAAGCTGACGTGCTCCCACAATGCGATCTTGTGGGTGGACCCGGGAGGCCCGATCGGCCTTCGAGCGGCCGGGGAAAATCCCGAGGGGGAAAATGATCGTGCTGGTCGGGGTGGCCGGATTCGAACCGACGACCTTCCGCTCCCAAAGCGGACGCGCTACCAAGCTGCGCCACACCCCGTCGGTGCGACACGTAGGGTACATGCCCGGCGGCACTGCGTCGGCCGCTTTGCCGGCTCGTGGATATGGGGTGTGCGTCGATGCACTGTGACCCGCTACAGTGCTTCCCGTACCCCGGTCGCTGCGGCGTCCGCGGGGTGCGTGTGCGGGCGTAGCTCAATGGTAGAGCCCTAGTCTTCCAAACTAGCTACGCGGGTTCGATTCCCGTCGCCCGCTCTGCAACGGCCTCCGGCCCGGTGAGTTCGCTCGCCGGGCCGGAGGTTTTTCTGCGTGCACCGGGACTCAGAAGTTGATGGAGTTGAGGGTGCTGGCTATGGAGTTCAGGAAGCGCTGGATGTCGTCGGCCATGCCGGTGGAGGCGAGGAAGAAGCCGAAGAGGATCGCGACGAGCGCGGGTCCCGCCTTGAGCGACTTGCCTCGTATCAGCACCACGAGGACGACTGCCAACAGCAGCACCACTGACAGTGAAATGGCCACAACTGATCACACCCTTGGTCGGTCCGCCTTGCCGGCCCGGGGACACACGGCCGCCCAGTGCTCCCCCGCTAGGCCATCGTGCCACCAACACCCCATTGCTGACTGCCGGGTGACGCACAGTCGGTCGCCGACGATGGCCGGATCACGACGTGATCTTGCCGCAGCAGTGGTGTAGGCGACACACGGGGGTACCGGACAACGAGTGACGCACGTTCGGGGCGGTACTAGGGTGCCTCAAATGTCTCCGACGCCTCAGACACAACAGAGGGTCCCTCTTCCGCAGGTGCGGGAGCCGGTCCCCGAGCTCGTCTCCCCGGGCGGTTTCGGGCACAGACCGGCGGCGAAGACCGCGCCAGGGCGGCCGGACAAGGGGAACAAGGGGCGCGACGCCTATTTCGACAACGCCAAGTACCTGGCGATCGTGCTGGTCGCGGTGGGGCACTCGTGGCCCCTCGTGCTCTCCGGGAGCCGGACCACCGAGGCGCTGTACATGTGGGTGTACGTGTTCCACATGCCGGCGTTCATCCTGATCTCCGGGTACTTCTCGCGGTCCTTCGACATGAAGCCGCGGAAACTGATGCGGCTTGTTTCGAGCGTTGTTGTTCCGTATGTGGTCTTCCAGACGGCGTACGCGGTGTTCTTCGGCGTGATGGAGGGCGAGCGGGCACCGGTGCGGATGCTGTCGCCGTGGTTCCTGATGTGGTTCCTGATGGCGCTCTTCTTCTGGCGGCTGCTGACGCCTCTGTTCATGGCGGTGCGGTGGCCCGTTGTGCTGGCGCTGCTGATCGCGGCGGCGGCCTCCGCCGTACCGGACATCGATCAACAGTTGTCGGCGCAGCGGGTGTTGCAGTTCCTGCCGTTCTTCGTGCTGGGGCTGCGGCTGCGTCCGGAGCACTTCCGGCTGGTGCAGCGGTGGAAGGTGCGGTGGGCCGCGGTTCCGGTGTGCGTGCTGTCGCTTGTTTTCCTGTACTGGGCTGCGCCGCGCACCCAGTTGGACTGGGTGTACCGCAATCACGGGGCGCAGGAGATGGATCAGCCGTGGTGGGTGGGGGTGTTGATGACGTACGCGATGTTCGCGGCGGCACTGGTGCTCACCGCGTGCTTCCTGGCGTGGGTGCCGCGGCGGCGCATGTGGTTCACGTCGTTGGGTGCGGGGACGATCGGCGGGTATCTGCTGCACGGTTTCGTGATCCGGTACGCGGAGTACGCGGGCTGGGCCGAGACGTACCACCTGGACACACCGGCGGGGCGGGTCGTGGTGACGTTGTGCGCGGTCGTGCTGGTGACGGTGCTGTGCACACCGGTGGTGCGGCGGGTGCTGAAGCCGGTGACGGAGCCGGATCTGGGGTGGGCGTTCCAAAAGACGCCGGAGGCCGGGGCGCGCTGAGCGCGGTCCCGGCCGCCGGGGTCGGTGCGTGCGTCCTGTCACCGGCGCTGGTGCTCGTTGGGGCCGCCGGCGCCGGTGTGCGGGGTCAGCCGGTGAGCCAGGGCCAGCCGACGAGGTGGTAGGGCAGGAGTGCGGCGAGGAAGAGCGCCGCCGACAGGGCGACGAGGGTGTAGTGGATCCGGCCCGCCCTGCTCCACCAGCCGCGCCGCCGGGCGGCGACGGACAGGACGAGTGCGGCGCCGGTGACCGGGACGCAGAGGCTGAGGGCCGCCAGGGAGCCGGTCAGCAGGGGTGAGTCGTCCAGGAACACCGCCTCGTTCAGGGCGTTGGGGTCGGCGGCGAGGGTGAGGAAGAGGCCGAGGAAGACGATCGGGAGGGCGGCTGCCGTGAGGCCCAGCACGCGGGCGGTGGTGGAGCCGGGTGCGGGGGCCGCGTGGCGCAGGCGGCGGACGAGGGCCGTCGTGGGCAGGCCGAGGAGGGCGGTCAGCAGGACGCCCAGGGTCGCGTACAGGGTCAGTCGGTGGGTTGTGGAGGACGCGTACCAGGCGGAGCGGGTGTAGGAGACGGTCGGGTCGTCGCCGGAGAGCAGGGTGCCGTCCTGGAAGGCGATGAGGCTCTGGCCGCCCTGTTCGCGGAAGCGGTAGGGGCCGGAGGGCACCCAGTGGCGGGTGGTGCGGTCGGGGTCCAGGGAGAGGCCCTCGGTGGTGAGGACTCCCCTCTCCGGGTCGACGGTGACGGTGACGTCGCCGAAGAGGGCTCCGGCGGCGGAGAGGTCTTCGTGCGAGGTGCGGGTGGAGCGGTAGGTGCCCTCGAAGTCGGCGGCGAGGAGGTCCTTGGCGGCTTCGTCCTTCGGGGGCGTGCTCGCGGGGAAGAAGCGGGCGACGAAATCGTTCACCAGGTCGCGGGCGGCCCAGGGGGCGGAGGCGGCGTCGCCGTCGCCGTTGAAGGTGACGTACAGGCCCGTGGCGCGGTCGGGCAGCAGGGCGAGCAGGCCGTGGAAGCCGGCGAGGTCGCCGTCCTTGAGGAGCAGCGGGCGGCCCTCGCGGACGTCCTGGGTGAGGACGTAGGCCATGCCGGGGACACGGGGGTCGGGGGCGTGGTGGCGGGCCTTGAGGGCGGCGGTGCTCCGGGGCGTCAGGATGCGGGTGCCGTCGGGGGCGCGGCCGTCGGTGAGGAGGGCCTGGAGGAGGCGGCCCATGTCGCCGGCGGTGGTGACGGTTCCGGCACCGGTCGGGGGCATGGGGCCGAACTGGCCGCGGGCGCGGATCTGTTCACCGGGGCCGGTGGGGCGGTATCCGACGGCGGTGCCGGAGTCCCGGACGCGCGGGTCGTGCTGGTCGAAGAGCGTGCCCGTCATGCCGAGGGGGCGGGCGATGCGGGTGTGGACGTACGAGGCGTAGGACTGGCCGGTGACCTGCTCGACGAGGTATCCGGCGAGGGTGAGGCCGTAGTTGTCGTAGGAGGCGGTGGTGCCGGGCGGGCGCAGCCGGTCGGGCTGGCGGGTGCGCAGGTACTCCTCCATGCTGCCGGCGTCCTCGGGTGCGGCGGTGCCGACGCCCAGGACGGTGGTGTCGAAGCCGGAGGTGTGGGTGAGGAGGTCGCCGACGGTGACGGGGCGGCCCGGATAGGTGTCCTTGATCGTGAAGGGCGCTTGGGTGAGGTACGTGTTGACGTCGGCGGCGAGGTCGAGGCGGCCCGTGTCGACCTGTTGCAGGACGGCGACGGCGGTGAAGACCTTGGCGACGGAGCCGGTGAAGAACCGGGTCCGGTCGGGGGCGACGGGGGTGCGCCGGTCGAGGTCGGCGACACCGTACCCGGCGCTCGCGAGCACCCTGTCGCCGGTGACGACGGTGACGGCGGCACCGGGGATGTTGCGGGCGGCGAGCCGGGCGGGCACCTCCTTGTCGAGGAAGGCGCGCACTGCGGCGGGGTCGGGGGCGGCGTGCGGGCTGCCCTGGGCGGCCGGTGCCGGGGCCGGTGCCAGGCGCACCGGGGCCGGTGCCGCCTGCGCCGGGAGTGCCGTGCCGCACAGGAGTGCCGCTCCTGCCAGCGTCCCGGTGACGCATCTTCGCCAGGCCCTGCGTATCGCCATGCCAACTCCCCCGCTCGACAAGCACATTGACCACACGGTGATCACTTGACGGGGAGCGTACGCCCGGCCTGTGGCGCCGTCCGATGGGCCGGGACACCCGGTCGCAGGTGTACCTGACACCACCTCCTCCGCGAAGGGGACTACTTGCGACGTAAAATGTTCGGTAAACTAATTACTGACGGTTTATTGACGCGCTCTTGACCTCACCCCTTTGACGATCCCCGACGCCACAGGAGGAACGGTCCCATCGGACACGCAGACACCCTCATAGCCATGGGCGGCGCTTTTCTCGCCGCCGCTGTTCTCGCCCGGCTCGGCGGCCGGATCGGCCTGCCGACCATCCCCCTGTTCATCCTGGCCGGGATCCTGCTCGGCCCGCACACGCCCGGCTGGGTCCTGCTGAAGGATCCGCACGAGCTGGAGATGCTCTCCGCACTGGGCCTGGTCCTGCTGCTCTTCTACCTCGGTCTCGAATTCCACCTGGACGACCTCAAGGAGGGCGGGCGCAAGATGGCGCTCGCCGGGGCCACCTATCTCGCTCTGAACGTCGGCGCCGGTCTCGGTTTCGGCTTCGCGCTCGGCTGGGGGACCTCGGAGGCCCTCGTCCTCGCCGGTGTGCTCGGCATCTCCTCGTCCGCGATCGTCACCAAGGTGCTGGTGGACCTGGGACGCATCGGCAACAAGGAGACCAAGCCGATCCTCGGCATCATCGTCGTCGAGGACATCTTCCTCGCGCTCTACCTGGCCGCCCTCCAGCCCATCCTGTCCGGTGCGGACAGCCTCGCGGCGGCGTCCGTCGACGCGGGCAAGGCCTTCGGCTTCCTGCTGCTGCTCGCGCTGGCCGCCCGGTTCGGCACGAAGGTGATCGGCAGGCTCATCGGGACCAAGGACAACGAGCTCCTGGTCATCTCCTTCCTCGGCGCGGCCGTGTTCGTGGCGGGCGTCTCGGAGTGGTTCGGGGTGGCGGACGCGATCGGCGCGTTCATGGTCGGTCTGATGCTCGGCAGCACCTCGTCCGGCGAGCGCATCATGAAGCTGGTGCATCCGCTGCGGGACGCCTTCGGCGCCATCTTCTTCTTCGCGTTCGGGCTGTCCATCGACCCGGGCGACCTGCCCGTCGTCCTGTGGCCGGTGCTGGCGGCCGTCGCGGTGACCCTGCTGATGAACGTGGTCGCGGGCGTCAGCGCCGCGAAGATCTATGGTTTCGGGGCGCAGCCCGCCGCGAACATCTCCACCACGCTGCTGGCCCGGGGCGAGTTCGCGCTGATCCTCGCCACCATGGCGGCGGGCGCCGGGCTGGACGAGCGGCTGTCGCCGTTCATCGCCGGATACGTGCTGCTGCTGGCCGTGCTGGGGCCGCTGGTTGCCGGGCAGTCGCACTGGCTGGCGAAGATCCTGCCGGGCAAGGACCGGGACGTACCTGTGCTGGAAGTCGTATCGCTGGAGAAGGAGCCTTCGGCGGCGCGTTGAGCACGTGCTGCACACACGTGCTGCACAACGGACAGTGCCCGCGAGCGCCTCTATGAGGTGCGCGCGGGCACTGTCGCAGCGATTCCTGTCACCGGTGCAGGTGCGCCCGTTCCTGTCACCGGTGCCGGTGTGCGGGTTTCTGTCACCGGTGCCGGTGTCAGTCGCGGCACAGGAGCAGCAGGGCTCGGTCGTCGTTGACGTCCTTGGCGACGGCTTCGATGAGGTGCCAGGCGGCGCCCTCGAAGCCTGCGGAGACGTAGCGGTCTGCCTCGCCGGTGAGGCGGTCGACGCCCTCGCTGATGTCGCGGCCCGGGGCCTCCACCAGGCCGTCCGTGAAGAGCATCAGGACGTCGCCGGGGGCCAGGACGCCCTTGCCGGGGTCGAACTCCGCGCCGTCGTACACACCCAGGAGCGGTCCTTCGCCGGACTTCTCCTCCCAGCGGCCGCTGCCGGCGTGGAGTTGCAGGGCGGGCAGGTGTCCGGCGGAGAGGAGTTCGTACTCCCCCGTCTCCAGGTCGAGCACCAGGTGGATGGAGGTGGCGAAGCCCTCGTCCCAGTTCTGGCGCAGGAGGTAGCCGTTGGCGGCGGGCAGGAAGTCGTGCGGCGGCAGCGAGCCGAGGAGGCCGCCGAAGGCACCGGAGAGCAGCAGGGCGCGGGAGCCCGCGTCCATGCCCTTGCCGGAGACGTCGGTGAGGACGACTTCCAGGGTGCGGCCGCCGTTGGTGCGCGCGGCGACGACGAAGTCGCCGGAGAAGGACTGGCCGCCGGCCGGACGCAGTGCCATCTCCCGGTGCCAGCCCTTGGGCAGCTGCGGCAGGGCGCTCTGCACCCGGATGCGTTCGCGCAGGTCGAAGAGCATGGTGCCGCCGCGTCTCCAGGGCACTCCGACGCGCGCCCTGAACTGGGCGACGACGAGGCCGAAGAAACCGCACGCTGCGACGGTCAGGACGGTGCCGGGAGTGACGCGTGCCGGTCCCTGTGTGTAGGGGCCGAGGACGACGGACTCGACGATCAGGGCGGTCGCCGCGGCCGCGTACAGGCCCAGCAGGCTGGCGGGACGCAGCAGCAGGCCGCCCGCCACGATCGGCAGGACGAGCATCGACGGCGCGCACCACACCGGCAGCACGATCGTGCCGAAAGCGATCGCCGGGACGGTGAGCAGAAGGGCCGCCAGGGCGATCCAGTCGGAGCCGTCGCCGCGGAAGTAGTCGACGCCGGAGCGGCGCAGCCCGTTGCGGACCCGGTGCGCGGACTTCCGCCACCGGGCCGTGTACGAATCGACTCTCCGTGCCGCGCCCATTGTCGTGGACCCTATCCACCCTTGCGGCTGCTCCGCAGGGGGACCCCCATGACATTGCGTTCGAAATGAGTGGCTTGTCATGACCGGCCGCTGGTAGGCATGGGCATATGACTACGGAACTGCGGGTGCTGACCGAGGCCGAGTGGGAGCCCTTCTACGCGTCTCTGGAACGGGCCTTCGCCGTCACGGAGTCGCAGGAGGAGCAGCAGCTCTACCGCGACCTGACCGAGTTCGACCGCACGCTCGGTGTGTGGGAGGGCGACAGCTGCGTCGCGACCGCCGGGGCCTTCAGCTTCCGGATGACGGTGCCCGGCGGGGCGTCGCTGCCGGTCGCGGCGGTGACCATGGTGAGCGTGGCCGCCACGCACCGGCGGCGCGGGGTGCTGACCTCGATGATGCGCCACCAGCTCGACGACGTACGGGCGCGCGGCGAGGCCGTCGCGGTGCTCGTGGCGTCGGAGCCGATGATCTACGGCCGGTTCGGGTACGGCGTGGGCACGTTCGAGACGCGGGCCGAGATCGACACCGCGAGGGTGCGGATCGCCGTGCCGGAGGGTACCGACGACGTACGGCTGCGGTATGCGCAGGTGACCGATCCCGGCGTCCACCGGACGTGCGAGGAGATCTACGCACGGGCGGTGCCGGGACGGCCCGGGATGATGGCACGGCAGCCCGGCTGGGACCGACTGCCGATGCTGGACCCGGAGAAGGACCGGGAGGGCGCGACGGCGCTCCAGTGCGTTCTGGCCGAGGACGCCGACGGTACGGTGCTGGGCTTCGCCCGGTTCCGGGTGAAGCCGCAGTGGAGTGCGGCGGGGGCCGACGGGGTGGTGTTCCTGGAGGACCTGGAGGCGGTGGGGCCGCGGGCTCCGCAGGCGGCGGCCGCACTGTGGCGGTTCTTGTTCGACCTGGATCTCACGTCGAAGCTGGTCGCCCTGAACCGTCCGTCGGACGACACGTGGGTGCACCTGGTGTCCGACGTGCGGCGCAGCTCCCTGGTGCTGCGGGACGCACTGCACGTGCGTCTGGTGGACGTGGGGGCGGCGCTGGAGGCACGGACGTACCGGACGCCGGTGGACGTGGTGCTGGAGGTCGAGGACGCCTTCTGCCCGTGGAACGAGGGGCGGTGGCGGCTGACCGGGGACGCGAAGGGCGCGGTGTGCGTGCGCACGGCGGAACCGGCGGACCTCGCCCTGTCCGTGCGAGAGCTGGGTGCGGCCTACCTCGGGGGGGTCTCGCTCGCGGCGCTGGCGGCGGCCGGGCGGGTGCGGGAGCTGCGCGAGGGGGCGGTGGCGGAGGCCGCGGCGGCGTTCGGGTCGGACGTGGCGCCGTGGCTGCCGCACGGGTTCTGAGGCTTCAGGCCGGTTGGCAGGTGGGGCACCAGAAGAGGTTGCGGGCGGCGAGGTCGGCGGTGCGGATCTCGTCGCCGCACAGGTGGCAGGGCATGGCGGCGCGGCGGTAGACGTACACCTCGCCGCCGTGGTCGTCCTTGCGGGGCGGGCGGCCCATCGCCTCGGGGGTGTGCTCGGGACGCACGGTGTCGATGCGGTTGAGACGCACACCCTCGCGCATCAGATCCACGAGGTCCTGCCAGATCGCGGCCCACTGGGCGCCGGTGACCGCCGTTCCCGGGGTGTACGGGTCGATGCCGTGCCGGAAGAGGACTTCGGCGCGGTAGACGTTGCCGACGCCGGCGACGACTTTCTGGTCCATCAGGAGTGCGGCGATCGTGGTGCGGGACGCCTGGATGCGGGCGCGGGCCCGGTCGGGGTCCGCGTCGTCGCGCAGGGGGTCGGGGCCGAGACGGGCGTGTATCGCCTGCTTCTCCGCGTCCGTGATCAGCGTGCAGGTGGTGGGGCCGCGCAGGTCGGCGTACGCCTCTGCGGCGGGGGTGGCCAGGCGCAGACGGACGGTGTCCGTCTTCGCGGGGCCCGCGGGGGGCGAGTCCTCGAAGTTGACCTTGCCGAAGAGGCCCAGGTGGATGTGGACCCAGCCGAGGGGGCCGAAGCCGAGGAAGAGGTGCTTGCCGTGCGCCTCGGTGGTGGCCAGGCGGTGGCCGTCGAGGAGGGCGGCGGAGTCGGCGAACTTGGCCTGCGGGCTGGTGACGCTCAAGCGGGGGTGCGGGGTGAAGCGGGTGGCGTACTCGTGCGCGAGGCGGTGGATGGTGTGGCCTTCGGGCACGGCTCTGCTCCTGCGGAGGGGTGGCGGGGTGGTGAAGGGGGCGGGGGCGTCGGAATCACCGCCCCCTCACCGGGGGGGCGGTCAGCCCTGCTGCGGGTGGTGGGCGGGGATCTCCGGGAGGACGCCCGTGGTCTCGTACGCGGAGAGCATTTCGATGCGCCGGGTGTGGCGGGCCTCGTTCGAGTACGGGGTGGAGAGGAAGATCTCCACGAACTTGGTGGCCTCGGCCTCGGTGTGCATGCGGCCGCCGATGGAGATGACGTTCGCGTTGTTGTGCTCGCGGCCGAGCGCGGCCGTCTGCTCGCTCCAGGCGAGGGCCGCCCGTACGCCCTTGACCTTGTTGGCCGCGATCTGCTCCCCGTTGCCGGAGCCGCCGATCACGATGCCGAGGGAGTCCGGGTCCGCGGCCGTCTTCTCGGCGGCGCGCAGGCAGAACGGCGGGTAGTCGTCCTGGGCGTCGTAGATGTGGGGACCACAGTCGACGGGCTCGTGGCCGTGGGCCTTGAGCCACTCGACGAGGTGGTTCTTGAGTTCGTATCCGGCATGGTCGGAACCGAGGTACACGCGCATGGGACGAGTGTGGCATGCGCCGCGCGGGGTAGGGCGCATCGGGGTAAGGACCTTGGTCCCTCGTTATTCGGGACGTACAGCCGTACATCCAGGGCTTTTGTCCGTACAACAATCCGGAATCAGGTCTTCCGGATCGCTTCGGGCTCGGCTTGAATGCGGGGGCTCGGCAGACGGACCGTCTGCGCCGAGTGTCATGACCCTGCGGCCCGACGACGTGCCCGAAGAACGAATGAGGTTTGTGCATGAGTGCGCACCCGACCCCGACGAAGAAGCAGAACAGAGGGCCCGGCGACCCCGGTGCGCCCGGTTCTGGCTCCGGCACCGGTGACAGCGGCGGCCTCCAGGCCGGTCTCAAGAACCGTCACCTGTCCATGATCGCGATCGGTGGCGTCATCGGCGCCGGACTGTTCGTCGGCTCCGGTGCGGGCATCGCCGCGGCGGGTCCGGCGATCCTGCTGTCGTACGCCCTGGTGGGCGCGATGGTGGTGTTCGTGATGCGGATGCTCGGTGAGATGGCTGCCGCACGGCCGTCTTCGGGCTCGTTCTCCGCCTACGCCGACCAGGCGCTGGGCCGCTGGGCGGGCTTCTCCATCGGCTGGCTGTACTGGTTCTTCTGGGTCGTCGTGCTCGCGGTCGAGGCGACCGCGGGTGCGAAGATCCTGGAGGGCTGGATCCCGGCGATACCGCAGTGGGGCTGGGCCCTGATCGTCATGCTGGTGCTGACGGCCACCAACCTCGCCTCGGTGTCGTCGTACGGCGAGTTCGAGTTCTGGTTCGCGGGCATCAAGGTCGTCGCGATCGGCGCGTTCGTCGTGATCGGTCTGCTGGCCGTCTTCGGCATCCTGCCGGGCTCGGACAACCCGGGTGCGGGATTCGCGCATCTCACCGACACCGGAGGCTTCTTCCCCAAGGGGTACGGGGCGATCCTGACCGGTGTGCTGATGGTGGTCTTCTCCTTCATGGGCTCGGAGATCGTGACGCTGGCCGCCGGCGAGTCGGAGGACCCGCAGCGCGCCGTCACCAAGGCGACCAACAGCGTCATCTGGCGCATCGGCATCTTCTACCTCGGCTCGATCTTCGTCGTGCTGACGCTGCTGCCGTGGAACGACAAGTCGCTGGTCGCCGAGGGCGGCTCCTACGTCGCCGCGCTGAACTCCATCGGCATCCCGCACGCCGGACAGATCATGAACGTGATCGTCCTGACGGCGGTGCTGTCCTGCCTCAACTCCGGTCTCTACACGGCCTCCCGCATGGCCTTCTCGCTCGGCCAGCGCGGGGACGCCCCGAAGTCCTTCACCCGGGTGAACAAGAGCGGCGTGCCGCAGATCGCGATCCTGTCGTCGGTCGTCTTCGGCTTCGTCGCCGTCTTCTTCAACTACATGTGGCCGGACACGGTCTTCCAGTTCCTGCTGAACTCCTCGGGTGCGGTCGCACTCTTCGTGTGGCTGGTCATCTGTTTCACGCAGCTGCGGATGCGCGGCATGATCCTGCGCGAGGACCCGTCCAAGCTGGTCGTGAAGATGTGGCTGTTCCCGTACCTGACGTGGGCGACGATCGCGATGATCTCCTTCGTGCTCGTCTACATGCTCACCGACGACGCGGGCCGCACTCAGGTGCTCCTGTCACTGTTGATCGCGGTGCTGGTCGTGGGCTTCGCGCTGGTGCGTGAGTACGTCCAGAAGAAGAACGGGACCCTTCCGCCGGCCGCTCAGAGCGGCTCGAAGGAATCGGTGACCCGCTCGTAGTTCTTGAAGGCTTCGACGCGGGCGGGCTTCTCGAACCAGACGTTGATCTGGTACGACTTCCCGCCCGCGTTGAAGCCGATCTGGCGGCCCTGGCGGGGCTTGCCGCCCTCCGCGTAGGTGTACTCCCAGATGACGGCGTCACGCCCCTGGAACGTCGTTCGCTCCAGCCGGATCTTCTGGTAGTCCTGCACGTCGTGCGACTCCTCCTCGAACTTCTGCCACTGCGTCAGCAGGTCCTCCCCCTGCGCGAGGGTGTACGCGGCGGCGATCTCCTGGGCGCCGTCCGGGGAGTGGTAGTGCACATTGGCGGGGTTCTTGGCGCTGCGCCTCCAGCCTGAGGGAGGCACCCAGGAGAATCCCGTCTCGTTACGGGCTCCGGGCCGGTCGGCACCGGTGGGTGGACGGGCGGTCCCGGCGACGGTGGGCTTCGCGCTCGTGCTGCTGCCGGGGGTGCCCGCCTTGTCCGTGGGGTTCTTCTCGCCCTGGGTCAGGACGAGGGCCACGGCGATGCCCACGGCCACCACGACGCCCAGGGCGGCGGCAAGCAGGGAACGGGTCCGCCGGGGGCGGGCCGGCGGGGTGGGCCTCGGAGCGAGGACGACGGGGGCTCCGGAGGTGGGCTCCGGGGGTGGTGCGGGGGTCGGGGTCGGGGTCGGTACGGGTGCCGGTGTGTGCTGGGTGGGCTCCGGGGTTGGGGCCGCGGTCGGTGTGACCTGCGTGGGCTCCGGGTCCGGTGTGGTCGCAGGCTCCTGGGTCGGTCGTGTGGTGTCCGGTACGGCTTGGGTGGGCTCCCGGGGCTCCGCCGTTGTCTGCGGTACGACGCGGGTCGGCTCCCGGGGTGGGGCCGAGGCGTCGGGGGACGGGGTGGGGGTTTCCTCGGCGGGGGCGCTGGCGAGGGACGGAGCCTCGGCCGCAGGAACCTCGGGGGTTTCGGCCAGGGGTGTGGACGCTTCGGACGCAGGCGCTGGTGCTTCAGTCTCAGGCGCTTCGGACGCAGGCGCTGGTGCTTCGGCCGGGGCGTCGAGGGCGACCGGGGCGGGCGCGGAAGGCACGGCGTCCTCCGGGGGCCGTGCTGTGCTCGCCGGGCCGGCGGCAGTCGTCGTACGGGCTCGAAGGCCCGGGCGGCGCAGACGTACCCCTCGGCCCTTGCGTGGGCCGCTCGTGTCCGGCGGCGGTATCGCGTCCGTCGGCTGCACTTCTGCCGTCGGCGTCGGCTTCTTCGTGTGCGTGTGCGTGTCCGTGTCCGGAGGCGGTGTCTGCGGGGGGACGCGCAGTTCCGTGGTGTCGGAACGGCGGGGCGAATCCGGGGGTGGCGGCGATGCCTCTTCGGGCTCGGGCACAGGCTCGGGCGCGGATGTGGGCTCCGGTGCTGGTGCCTGTTCTGACACCGGTGCCGGTGCCAGTGCTGGTGCTGGTGCTTGTGCCGGTGCTGGCTCCCCTGCCGGTGCTGGTGCCGGTTCAGCCTCCGGTGCCGGAGCGAGGGCCGGCTCCGGCTCCGGCTCCGGCTCCGGCTCCGGCTCCGGCTCCGGCTCCGGGGTGAGGGTCTCCTCCGGTGGCTCCGGTTCGCGTACGGGAACGGGCGGCGGCAGCGACGGCTGCGGGTCGACGCGGGTCGGCTCGTGGCCCAGCGGCGGAGGGGAGGCCGGGACCGTGGGGGCCGAGGAGGGGGCCGCGGCCCGTGCGGGTGCGTCCGGCTCGGGAGCGGCGGGCTCTTCCTCCTCGGCGACGGGGACGGCCGGCTCCTCGGGGGCCGGGGCGGGCTCCTCCTGCGGTGGCGCGGGAGGGGCCGGGCCGCGCTCGACCAGCGTCGGGGTGCGCGCGGGCAGCAGGAAGGCGGTCAGGGCGTCGTGCAGGGCCTCGACCGTGGGGCGGGTCTCGGGCTCCTTGGCCAGGAGGGCGGCCAGGACGGGGGCCAGTTCGCCCGCCTCGGGAGGGAGTTCGGGCTCCTCGTACAGGACCGCGTGGAGGGTGGCCATCGTGGTGGGGCGGGTGAAGGGCGAGGTTCCCGCGACCGCCGCGCACAGGGTGGCGCCGAGGGACCACAGGTCGGAGGGGGCGCCCTGCGGGCGGCCGCCGACCCGCTCGGGGGCCATGTAGTCCGGCGAGCCGACCAGCATGCCGACGATGGTGAGCGCGGTGGTGTTCTGGATGGCGGCGATGCCGAAGTCGGTGAGGACGACACGGTCGTTGCCCCGGCCGAGCAGCACGTTGCCGGGCTTGATGTCGCGGTGCAGGACGCCGCGCGCGTGCACCTCGCGCAGGGCCGCCGTCACGCCAAGACCGATCCGGGCCGCCTCGCGCGTCGACACCGGCCCGTCCTCCACGAGGAGTTGTTCCAGGGAACGCGAATCGACCAGCTCCATCACGATCCACAGGCGTTCGCCCTCGTCGGCGACGTCGTACACACGAACGACATTCGGGTGGTCTATACGTGCTGTGGCCCGCGCCTCCCGCAAAGTCCTTTCCCGGCGAATTCGGGTGTCCTCTGCATCCAGTCCGTCCATGCGCATTTCTTTTACGGCGACGGCGCGGTCCAAGATCTCGTCATAAGCACGCCACACGCGCCCCATGCCGCCCTGGCCTATCGTCTGCCCCAACCGGTAACGACCGGCGATCAATAACCCCTGCATCCCGCCACTCGCATATCCCGGCATTCCCGTCCCCCTCCTCAGCGCCTGCTGCGACCAGGACAGAAGCATTAACTTCCCACCATTGCATCACAGTTGGACGCAATCTTGTGGTACTCCTGCATGTACGACTGACGCTTCGCCTGGCGCTGTCAGAATAAGGGGGCTGGGAAATGCTCGAAAAGATCGGGAAAGAGATCACCGGCAAGCGTGCCGGATCTTGTCTCGCGGTCGCTGCCGCGGCCGTTCTGGTTTTGCCGTCCGCGGCCTTCGCCGCCGATCCGACGCCCGGCAGCGACAAGGGCGGAACTCCTGGCCCCAGCGCTCCCGCAGACGTGAAGATCTCCACCGAACTTCCGGAACAGATTTCGGTCGACAACAAAACGGGAAAGACAAAAATCACCGCGACAGTGGCGAACAAGGGCAGCAAGGCGACCGGTCAGATCACGATGGCCGTCGTCGGCTTCGACGGCCTGAAGGTCGACGCGGCGTCCGGCTGTGTGCCGATCCCGAAGGACCGGCTGCCGAAGGGCTCCAACAGCGGGTTCGCCTGCATCGTCGCGGACCTCGCCGCGGGCAAGTCGAAGTCGTACGCCGTCGACGCGACCTTCGACACGAAGAAGCAGGGCAAGATCTGCCTGCCGGTGACCGAGGGCACCAGCGAGAAGCTGCTGTGGCAGCAGGGCCCGGTGGACTTCGGTACGTCGAAGCCGACTCCGAACGCCCCTGACACCCCACTGCTGCTCGGGACGGCGAATGTGCCGTTCGGTCCGGACGCACCGGCACCGGTGTCACCGTCGCCCGGTGCGAGCAAGCCGGGCGCGAACAAGCCGGGCCTGCCGAAGACCGGCCCCGACGGTGCACTGCCGCTCGGCATCGCCGGCGCGGTACTGCTCGCCGCCGGTGGCGTCGGCTTCTGGTGGTCGCGCCGGGACCGGGTCACCCAGCACTGACGCACGCGCCGCGCACAGGAGAAGGAGGCTCCCGGCATCTGCCGGGAGCCCCCTTCTCGTACACCTACGAACTCGTACACCTATGAACGAAAAACCTCAGCCCTTGCGGCCGACGAGCTTCCACGCGGTGGGCAGCGCGCCCATCGCCAGGGCCGCCTTCAGGGCGTCACCGATGAGGAAGGGGACGACACCCGCGGCGAGGGCCGCGGAGAGGTTCATGCCGGTGGCAGCCATCAGGTACGGGACGCCGACGGCGTAGATGATCGCCGAGCCGACGACCATGGTGCCCGCCGTGCGCAGCACCGAGCGGTCGCCGCCGCGCCGCGCCAGCGCACCGACCGCGGTGGCGGCGAGCAGCATGCCGATGACGTAGCCGAAGGACGCCCCGCCCGCACCCGAGGTGCCCGACTGGAACACCGGCGCGCCCGCCATGCCCACGAGCGCGTACAGCGCCAGGGAGAGGAAGCCGCGGCGGGCGCCGAAGGCGGTGCCGACGAGGAGGGCGGCGAAGGTCTGGCCGGTGACCGGGACCGGGGAGCCCGGCACCGGGATCGCTATCTGGGCGGCGATGCCGGTGAGCGCCGCGCCGCCGACGACAAGGGCGATGTCTCGTACGCGGGTGGCCGGAAGCAGGTCGGCAAGGACCGCGCCGGGGCGGGTGGTTACGGCAGCAGTGCTCATCGGGACTCCGCGGTGAAGAGGGGGGCAGTCAGGGACATGGCGACGTTAACCCGGGGGCCGTCGCCGGATCACCCTAGAGCGCCGACAAAGCCGGGAACAGAGGCTTGGTGGACATCACACAAAGGGGGTGAGGTCAGACGGGCCGAGCGTGATGCGCGTCACTGGCAGCGAAGGCAGATTGGTCCCTTTTGCGCAGTGGGGTCGGGTGAGGAGACACTGTGGGGTCCCGCCAAATCGCACGACCGTCCCGCCATCCCCGCCCCGCGACCGTCGAGTCCCGCTCGACCGTCCTTCGAGAGCACGAGCGCCATGCACGACCAGGCCGTACAGCAGCCGCAAGAGCCACAGCACCTGAAGGAGCCGAAGGAGCCCCTGTCCGCAGGGCTGAAACAGCGCCATCTGACGATGCTCGGCCTCGGCGGGGTGATCGGCGCGGGGCTCTTCGTGGGCTCGGGCGCGGGCATCGCGGTCGCCGGCCCCGGCATCGTCCTTTCGTATTTGATCGCGGGCGCCATCGCGATGCTCGTGATGCGGATGCTCGGGGAGCTGTCGGCGGCGATGCCGGCGTCGGGTTCCTTCTCGGTGCACGCGGAGCGGGCGCTCGGCCGGTGGGCCGGTTTCAGTGTGGGCTGGCTGTACTGGTTCCTGCTGGTCGTGGTGCTGGCGGTGGAGGCGACCGGAGCGGCGAAGATCGCGAACGGGTGGGTGCCCGGGGTGCCGCAGTGGACCTGGGTGCTGATCTTCATGGTGGTCTTCACGGTCGCCAACCTTGCGGCGGTGAAGAATTTCGGAGAGTTCGAGTTCTGGTTCGCCGCCCTCAAGGTCGGCGCGATCGTGCTGTTCCTGGTGCTGGGCGCGCTGGCGATCTTCGGCGTGCTGCCCGACACCGACCCGGTCGGCCTGGCGAACCTGACCGGTGACGGCGGTTTCTTCCCCAACGGTGCGTCCGGCGTGATCTCCGGCGTCCTCGCGGTCGTGTTCGCGTTCGGCGGCCTGGAGGTCGTGACGATCGCCGCCGCGGAGACGGACGACCCGGCCCGCGCGGTCGGGCGTGCCGTGCGCAGCGCCGTATTCCGGATCCTGTTCTTCTACGTGGGTTCGATGCTGGTCATCGTGACGCTGCTGCCGTGGGACTCGATGACGCCGGGCCTGAGTCCCTACGTCGCGGTGCTCGACCGGATCGGGATTCCGGCCGCCGGGACGATCATGAACATCGTGGTGTTCGTGGCGCTGCTCTCGGCGCTCAACGCCAACCTGTACGGCTCCTCGCGGATGGTCTTCTCGCTGGCGGAGCGCGGGGAGGCGCCCAAGGGGCTGCTGAGGACGTCGCCGGGCGGGGTGCCGCGCCGGGCGGTGCTGGCGTCGGTGGCGTTCGGGTTCGTGTCGGTCGTGCTCAATCTGCTGTGGCCGGACACGGTCTTCCTGTACATGCTCAACGCGGTCGGCGCGGTGCTGCTGTTCGTATGGGGGCTGATCGCGGTCTCGCAGCTGAAGCTGCGCCGTCGTATCGAGCGCGAGATGCCGGAGCGGCTCACGCTGAAGATGTGGGCGTTCCCGTATCTGACGTGGGCGGCGCTGGCCGCGATGGCGGTCGTACTGGTGCTGATGCTGCTGGACGACTCCGCCCGGCCGCAGCTCCTGTGGTCGGCGGGTGCGACGGCGCTGGTGCTGCTGGTGTCTCTGGTGCGGGAGTTGCGCGCGAGGCGTGCCTAAATTTTCACGGTGTGTGAGCGTGGTGTCCGTATAGCGGTCGACAGTTCCCTCTGAGCGGTGCCGTACCGAGACTGAGGGCCACTCTCAGCTCACTCCCCCACCGTCTCAGCTAGTGAACAGGGCACGCTCATGTCTCGGACCTCCGCGCCCCCACCGCCGCCTTCACAGACGCCCGACGCCCCGGCCGCCGCGGACGCCTCGCTCGGCCACGGCCTCAAGCAGCGGCACCTTTCCATGATCGCCCTCGGCGGGGTGATCGGCGCCGGGCTCTTCGTGGGCTCGGGCGCGGGCATCGCCGCGGCGGGCCCCTCGATCGTCATCGCGTACGCGATATCCGGCCTGCTCGTCATGCTGGTGATGCGGATGCTGGGCGAGATGTCGGCGGCGAACCCGAGCTCGGGCTCGTTCTCCGCGCACGCCGAGCGGGCGATCGGGCCGTGGGCGGGCTTCACGGCGGGCTGGGCCTTCTGGTTCCTGCTCTGTGTCGCCGTCGGCCTGGAGGGCATCGGCGCCGCGAAGATCATGCAGGGCTGGTTCCCCGGCTCCCCGCAGTGGGCGTGGGTGGCGCTGTTCATGGTGATCTTCCTGGCCACCAACCTGGCGGCGGTGAAGAACTTCGGCGAGTTCGAGTTCTGGTTCGCCGCCCTCAAGGTCGGTGCGATCTCGCTCTTCCTGATCATCGGCCTGCTGGCCATCTTCGGCGTGCTGCCCGGCAGCGACACCGCCGCTCCCGGCCTCACCAACCTCACCGGTGACGGCGGTTTCTTCCCCAACGGCAGCGAGGGCCTGATCATCGGCCTGCTGGCGTCGGTCTTCGCGTACGGCGGACTGGAGACGGTGACGATCGCCGCGGCCGAGTCCGAGCACCCGGTGCAGGGCGTCGCCAAGGCGGTGCGCACCGCGATGTGGCGCATCGCGATCTTCTACATCGGCTCGATGGCCGTCGTCGTCACCCTGGTGCCGTGGAACGACCCGAAGGTCGCCTCGATCGGCCCGTACGTCGCCACTCTGGACCACCTGGGCATCCCGGCCGCCGGTCAGATCATGAACGTGATCGTCCTGGCCGCCCTCCTGTCGGCGATGAACGCCAACATCTACGGCTCCTCCCGCATGGCGTACTCGCTGGTGCAGCGCGGTCAGGGCCCGGCCTTCCTCGGCAAGCTGTCCGGCGGGGTGCCGCGCGTCGCGGTGCTGTGCTCGTCGGTCTTCGGCTTCGTGTGCGTGGCACTGAGCTGGGTCAGCCCGGACAAGGTGTTCCCGTGGCTGCTGAACATGATCGGCGCGCTGATCCTGGTGGTCTGGATCTTCATCGCGGTCTCGCAGCTGATCCTGCGCCGCCGCACGGAGCGTGAGACTCCGGAGAAGCTGGTCGTACGGATGTGGATGTTCCCGGTGCTCACCTGGGTGGCCCTGGCCGGCATGGCGGTCATCTTCGTCCTGATGCTGCGCCAGCCCGACACCCGCCTCCAGCTCGCCGGAACGGGCGGCCTGACGGCGTTCCTGATCGTCGTCGGCGTCGTCCGCCAGAAGCTGGCGAAGGCCCGCAACTAGGCCTCCGCACACCCCACTTACGCCCTAGGTCCGCATGCTCTCGGCATGCGGACCTAGGGCTTTTTACTGAGGCATGCCTAAGCTGCTCCGTCAAATAAGTGCTGGTAGCGTGCAGATGCATAAGACTTGCAATAAGCAATCGGAGGGGTCGGACGACATGGCCATCTACACGCTTCCTGAACTTCCGTACGACTACGCGGCCCTTGAGCCCGTGATCAACCCGCAGATCATCGAGCTGCACCACGACAAGCACCACGCGGCGTACGTGAAGGGTGCGAACGACACCCTGGAGCAGCTCGAAGAGGCCCGCGACAAGGACGCGTGGGGCTCGATCAACGGGCTGGAGAAGAACCTCGCGTTCCACCTGTCCGGCCACATCCTGCACAGCATCTACTGGCACAACATGGCCTCCCCCAAGGACAGCGGCGGCGGCGAGCCGCTGGCCGCGGACGGTGTCGGCGACCTCGCGGACGCCATCACCGAGTCCTTCGGCTCCTTCGCCAAGTTCAAGACGCAGCTGACGAAGGCCGCGGCCACCACGCAGGGCTCCGGCTGGGGCGTCCTCGCGTACGAGCCGGTCTCGGGCCGCCTCATCGTCGAGCAGGTCTACGACCACCAGGGCAACGTCGGCCAGGGCAGCGTCCCGGTCCTGGTCTTCGACGCCTGGGAGCACGCCTTCTACCTCCAGTACAAGAACCAGAAGGTCGACTTCATCGACGCCATGTGGGCCGTCGTCAACTGGCAGGACGTGGCGAAGCGTTACGCGGACGCCAAGAACCGCACGCCGCTCATCACGCCGTGAATCCGGCGCACACCGTGAATACGGTGTGAATTCCCCGCCGTGAGGCGGGACCCCTCAGCGCCCTGCTCGTGATCGTCTTCTCAACTTTCACCGGGCGGGTGGAATGACGAAGAGCCCTCGCGAGGACATGACTCGCGGGGGCTCTTCTGTGCGCCGGTGCTGGTGCTCACTTCTGGCGCCGGGGCCGGCGCTAGGAGGACAGCCCGGCCTGGTGTGCCAGCAGCGCGGCCTGGACGCGGCTGTCGGTGCCGGTCTTGTCAAGGATCGCGCCGACGTGCGTCTTGACCGTGCCGACGCCGATGCCCAGGCGGTCGGCGATCAGGAGGTTGGGAAGCCCTTCGCCGAGGAGCGCGAGGACGTCGCGCTCCCGGTCGGTGAGGGGGGCCAGGCGGCGCTCCAGTGCGGTGGAGGCGTCCTCGGCCGGTGGCCCGCCCTGGAGCATGTGCTTGATGACGGTGCCGGTGACGCCGGGCGAGAGCACCGCGTCACCGGACGCGGCGGCACGCACCGCGCGGATCAGTTCCTCCGGGCCCTCGTCCTTGAGCAGGAAACCGCTCGCACCCGAGCGCAGGGCCCGGGTGACGTTCTCCTCGTCGCCGAACGTCGTGAGCATGACGACCTGCGGCGCCGGATCGAGGGCCCGCAACGGCGCGACGGTGGCCAGGCCGTCCTGCACGGGCATCCGGATGTCGACCAGCGCCACGTGCGGGCGCAGTTCGGCGGCGAGCGCGACGGCCTCGGCACCGTCGACCGCCTCGCCGACGACCTCGATGCCGTCGGCGTGCTGGAGGATCATGCGCACGCCGTGCCGGATCATCTCCTCGTCGTCGGCGAGAAGGACACGGACGGTGGGCGGCGGCGTCGACATGAGGTGCTCCCGCGGGTCGGAACGTCAGGGCGCGGACACCCTGGCGCGGACCGTCAGGGCGCCAGCGGCACGTCGAACGTGTCGACGGCCGCGAGGGTGTCACCCGCGAAACAGTAACGGGTCACCTCAAGCTCACCCGTATCGGACATTTCATTCGTGTACGGGAAGACGCAGTCGGTGACTCCCCGCGGCCGGGGCGGCTCGTGCCCCTCGGCGGCGGCGCGGACGGCCGGGCTGTCCAGGGAGAGCGAGCGCATGACCTCCTTGCGGCTCATCCCCACCTTCACCTCGTGCATCGCCGGCACCTCGGGCCCGGGCCTGGCCTGGCTGACCAGGCCGACGGCGAAGGCCATCATCACGGAGAGGCCGCCGAGGGCGACCAGGGCGGTCACCGCGCCGCCGAGCCGGCGTTGCAGTATCCCGCTCCAGCCCTCCGACTGGGCGAACTCCTCGGCGGAGGTGGCCGCCTCCGGGCGGCGTACGGGAGCGGGGGCCGGGGGCGCGTCGTGCGGCCCGGTGGGGATGGTCGCGGTGACCTCGAAGCCGCCGTCGGCGGTGGGGCCCGCGGTGAAACCACCGCCGGTGAGACCGACGCGCTCGCGCAGGCCGGTCAGGCCCCGGCCGGTGCCGAGGCCGGTGGCGGGCGCGGACGCCGGGGGCGGCCCGTTGCGTACGACGGTACGCACCTGCTCCCCCGTGTGCTCGACGGTGACGGCGACCGGGGCGCCGGGGGCGTACCGGTGGACGTTGGTGAGGGATTCGCGGACCACCCGGTGCACGGCGCGGCGCACCGACTGGCCCTCGACCTCGTCCAGGTCGGGGCCCGTCCAGGTGAGGGTGACGGGGATGCCGCCGCTGCGGGACTCGGCGACGAGGGCCTCGATGTCGGGGCGGGTGCCGGTGGCGTCGGTGAGGGCGGTGGTGCCGGTGTCGCGGCCGAGGGGGCCGAGCACGCCGAGCACCTCGCGCAGTTCGCGCATGGCGTCGCGGGTGGCAGTCCGTACGAGAACGGCTTCCTCGCGCAGTTGCGGCGCCTGTTTGGCGAGTGCCAGCTCCAGACCGCCCGCGTGCAGGGAGATGAGGCTCAGGCGGTGGCCGACGAGGTCGTGCATCTCGGCGGCGATGCGGGAGCGCTCGTGGATGCGGGACTCGCTGTCGGCGAGCCGCTGGGCCTCCTCGGCGGCGGCGGTGCGCTCGGCGAGGGCGGCGACGAGGCGGTCCTGCTGCCCTGCGGCGGCGCCCACCAGGCCCGGCACGATGACGGTGACGCCGGCGAGCATGGCGCCGAGGGCGAGCCCGTACTGCCAGCTGCCCGCGCCCAGCGGGCGGGCGCACAGCGCGGAGGCGAGGACGGCGAGTGCGTACGCCGCGAGCAGCACGGCGATGCGGCGGCGCGGGTCGGGCACCCGGCGGGCGGTCGCGAACGCGATCAGGGCGAGCGGCAGCCCGGCCGCGGGCAGCACTCCGAGCAGCACGGAGGCACCCAGCAGTGCGGAGACCGGGTAGCGGCGGCGGGCCAGCAGGAGCGCCAGGACGAGCGCTCCGGCGAGGAGCTTCACCGCGCGCGTGGGAACGGGCACGGCGGCCGTCTGGAAGCCCTCGAAGTCCATGAAGACCATCAGTGCGCCCGCGACGCCCAGCTCGGCGCAGGACCGCAGCCAGGGGTGCGGGCGGGCGTCGCGGGAGGAGGCGGAGGTTCGCGGCATAGCGGAAATTATGGGCGCGGGTGTGCGGGTGTCCCGTACGCCGTGCGGAGGAGGGCGCCTCTGCCTTCGGGCAGAGACGCCGTCGGCGGTACGGGTGTCACCTGGGGAGGTATCCGGTGCGCCCGACGGCGACGAACTCCTTGGCGAGGCCCGTTTCGTGGAGCCGGGCGAAGGGGGTGAAGGGGATGCCGAGTTCGGACTCCCCCCGGTCGAAGTTCCAGGTCTTGTGGAACTCCACCCGGTAGTAGTGCGGGTTCGGGCGCTCGACGCGGAACTGGACGCCTCTGACGGCGAGCCACCAGTCGGGGCTGATGGCGGGGGCGATGGTGACACCGTGCCAGGTGTCCAGGTGCGACCACTGTCCTGCCTCGGCCTCCATGAGGCGGGCGTTGACCGCGGCGCGCACGGGCGGCAGGGCGACCAGGGTGCTGGCGTCGAGGCGGTAGGTGTCACCGGTGCCGGCGAGATAGTGGCGCAGTGTGCCGGAGGCGTGGCGCAGGCCGATCAGCCACCAGAGACGGGCGAGGGCGGAACACCCTGCCCGCACCGCTCGGTCGGTCGGGCGGACGGGCAGGGTGGCATGGGGGGCGTTGTCGTTCGGCAGATACGGGGAGGAGCCGGGGCCGCCGGATATGAGGGCGGCCTCAGGGTCGGCCGTGTCCGTGCCTATGTGGCTGTCGCCGTGTATCGCGCCTGTCTCCATAGGGGGACGCTAAGCGGGGTGGCCGCTTCGCGCCTGTTGGGCGGGGCACTCGGGGTGGCCGCCGCAAGGGTGCGAGGGGGGGCCGCCGCAAGGGTGCGAGGAGGGGTCAGTCGAAGATCGGGCCCTGGGTGCGGGTGCGCTTCAGCTCGAAGAAGCCGGGGGTGGAGGCGACCAGCAGGGTGCCGTCCCAGAGCCGGGCCGCGGCCTCGCCCTTGGGGGCGGGGGTGACGACCGGGCCGAAGAAGGCGACCTTCTGGCCGTCCGCTCCGGGCACCGCGATGACCGGGGTGCCGACGTCCTCGCCGACCAGCGAGATGCCCGACTGGTGCGAGGCGCGCAGTTCCTTGTCGTACGTGTCCGAGGTGGCGTACGAGAGGAGCTCGGCCGGGAGTCCGACCTCGGCGAGGGCCTCCGCGATGACCTCGTCGGTGATGCCGCGGCCCTCGTTGTGGATGCGGGTGCCGAGCGCGGTGTAGAGCGCGCCGGTGATCTCCTCGCCGTGCAGCTGCTGCGCGGCGATGACGACACGTACCGGACCCCAGGCGGTCTTCATGGCCTCGCGGTACTGCTCCGGCAGGTCGTCGCGGCCCTCGTTGAGGACGGCCAGGCTCATGACGTGCCAGTTGACCTCGACCGGGCGCACCTTTTCGACCTCCAGCATCCAGCGCGAGGTCATCCACGCCCAGGGGCACAGCGGGTCGAACCAGAAGTCGGCGGGGGTCTTCGCGTTCTCGGACATGTCTCTCCTCATTGATGTTTCAAGAAGTCGCGCGCTGTGCGCCACACAACCACGGCGGACGGCATCCCATTCCCGTGCACGCCGAGTAAGGAGCACATGGGAGGATCGGACCTGTTTCGAGAAGTTGTCGAACACCGTCTGCGACCACGTCTGATACGTGTCACGAAGGAGTGCCCGTGCCCGGTGAGAACCTGTCCCGCGACGAAGCCCAGAAGCGGGCCGCGCTGCTGTCCGTCGACGGTTACGAAGTCGCGCTCGACCTGCGGTCGGCCGTCGGCGACCACGAGGGGGACGGCCCGCGCACGTTCCGCTCGGTGACGACGATCCGTTTCCGGGCCGCCACGCCCGGCGCCTCGACGTTCGCGGACCTTCTCGCCCCCTCGGTGAACGCGGTGACCCTCAACGGCACGCAGCTGGACCCCGCGAAGGTCTTCGACGGGGCCCGGGTCGCCCTGGAGGGCCTGGCGGCCGAGAACGTCCTGGTGGTCGACGCCAACTGCGCCTACAGCCGCACCGGTGAGGGCATGCACCGCTTCGTCGACCCGGAGGACGGCGAGGTCTACCTGTACACGCAGTACGAGCCGGCCGACTCCCGCCGGGTGTACGCCAACTTCGAGCAGCCGGACCTGAAGGCCCCGTACCGCTTCTCGGTGCAGGCGCCGGAGGGCTGGACGGCGTGGAGCAACGGCGCGGGCACCCTCGCGGACGGCGTCTGGACGTTCGCCGAGACCAAGCCGATCTCGACGTACATCACCGCTGTGGTGGCCGGTCCGTACCACTACGTCACCGACAACTACACGCGCACCTTCGCCGACGGCACCACGCTGGAGATCCCGCTCGGTGCGATGTGCCGCAAGGGGCTCGCGAAGCACTTCGACGCGGACGACGTCTTCCTGATCACCAAGCAGGGCCTGGACTTCTTCCACGACAACTTCGACTACCCGTACCCCTTCGGGAAGTACGACCAGGCTTTCGTGCCGGAGTACAACCTCGGTGCGATGGAGAACCCGGGCCTGGTGACCTTCCGCGAGGAGTTCATCTTCCGCGGGAAGACCACGAATTCGGCGTACGAGGGACGCGCGAACGTCATCCTGCACGAGATGGCGCACATGTGGTTCGGCGACCTGGTCACCATGCAGTGGTGGGACGACCTGTGGCTGAAGGAGTCCTTCGCGGACTTCATGGGCTCCTTCTCGATGGTGGAGGCCACTCGCTTCACCGACGGCTGGATCACCTTCACCAACCGTCGCAAGGCGTGGGCGTACCGCGCCGACCAGCTGCCGTCCACGCACCCGATCACGGCCGACATCCGTGACCTGGAGGACGCGAAGCTGAACTTCGACGGCATCACGTACGCCAAGGGCGCCTCCGTGCTGAAGCAGTTGGTGGCGTACGTCGGCCGGGACGCCTTCCTGGAGGGCGCCCGCCGCTACTTCAAGGCGCATGCGTACGGCAACACCCAGCTCGGCGACCTGCTGTCGGCGCTGGAGGAGACCAGCGGCCGGGATCTGGGCGAGTGGTCCCGGGCCTGGCTCCAGACGGCCGGCGTCAATTCGCTCACCCCTGTGGTGACGTACGACGCCGAGGGCCGCATCACCGAGCTGGCGGTCGTGCAGGAGGCCGCCGCGTCACACCCGGAGCTGCGCCCGCACCGGGTCGCGGTGGGCCTGTACCGCATGGAGGGCGGCGCGCTGGTGCGCTACGCCCGCACCGAGACGGACGTGGCCGGTCCGCGCACCGTGGTGGCCGATCTGGCGGGGGCCGAGAAGCCCGCGCTGATCCTCGTCAACGACGACGACCTGACGTACTGCAAGATCCGCTTCGACGAGGGCTCCCTGGAGACCCTGCGCGCCCACCTCGGCGACCTCACCGACCCGCTGGCGCGTGCCCTGTGCTGGTCGGCGCTGTGGAACCTGACCCGGGACGCCCTGATGCCCGCCCGGGACTTCCTCGACCTGGTGCTGCGGTTCGCGGGCCGTGAGTCCGACATCGGTGTGCTCCAGATGCTCCACGCCTGGACGCAGACGGCGCTCACCCACTACGTGGCGCCCGCGTCGCGCAAGGAGCGGGCGCAGGCGCTCGCCGAGGGGGCGCTGCGCGAGCTGCGCAGCGCCGAGCCGGGCAGCCAGCACCAGCTCACCTGGGCGCGTTTCTTCGCCTCCGTGGCGTCCTCGGAGGCCGACTACCAGCTCCTGGAGGGGCTGCTGGCGGGTACGGCGCGCATCGACGGCCTGGACGTCGACCAGGAGCTGCGCTGGGCGTTCCTGTCGCCGCTGGCGGCGCACGGGCGCGCCGACGAGCAGGCGATCGACGCCGAACTCGCCCGCGACGACACGGCGTCCGGAAAGCGGCACCAGGTCCGGTGCCTGGCCTCGCGTCCCTCGGAGGCGGTCAAGGCGCAGGCGTGGGCGACGGTGGTGGAGTCCGACGCACTGTCCAACGCGCTGGTGGAGGCCACCAACGCCGGCTTCATGCGGGGCAGCCAGCGCGAGCTTCTCGCGCCGTACGCACAGAAGTACTTCGCGGCGATCGAGCGGGTGTGGGCCGAGCGTTCCATCCAGATCGGCGTCCTGATCGTCCGCGACCTGTACCCCTCGCTCCAGGACCCGGCCGCCACGCTGGCCGCCACCGACGCGTGGCTGGACGCGCACGCCGAGGCGGCTCCGGCGCTGCGGCGTCTGGTGCTGGAGGCGCGGGACGACCTGGCGCGGGCGCAGCGGGCGCAGGAGCGCGACGCCTCTTGAGGTGACATCCGCGCGCACCTCTGGAGGTGACATCCGCGCGCACCTCTGGAGGTGACATCCGCGCGCACCTCTGGAGGTGACAGGGCCCGGCTTCTCCTGCGAGAGGCCGGGCCCTTTCTTGCGCCTACGTTTTCGACGCCCCGCCCGGGGTACTGCTCGGCAGTCGAACAGCCGTACTTTAGGGCGGGGTTGTCCCGGAATGTCGACGGGACTGTAACAGCGGTTAGAGGCAGGGGCACGGGCGGGAAGGTCGTCGGCATGAACAACGACACGCACCCCCAGGCGCAGTCCACCCCCCAGTCGCACACGGCCCCCAAACCCCGCACCGGGTCCCCTTCGGTGTCCGCGGAGGCCGCCGCCCGCGCCCTGCCCCTCAGTCACCTCTCCGACGTCCAGCGCCGGGTCCTGACGACCGCGTCGCTGCGCGAGCACGGCATCTCGGCGGCGAAGGCGTCGGCACAGTGCCGGGCGGGCGGCCCGTGGCAGCAGCTGCTGCCGGGGGTGTTCCTGCTGCACCAGGGGATGGCGACCAGCGAGGAGCGGCTGCACGCGGCGCTGCTGTACACCGGCCGGGGCGAGGAGGGTGCGGTGATCACCGGTCTGGCGGCCCTGGCACTGCACCGGTTCACATCGGCACCGCCGCTGCTGGGGCTCGAGCACATCGACGTGATGGTGCCGCGCACCCGGCGGCTGCGATCGACCGGTTTCGTCCGGATCGTACGGGCGCACGCACTGCCCGGCACCCAGGTGATCACCGGACTGCCGGTGGCCCCGGTGGCGCGGGCGATCGCGGACGCGGTGGCGCACCTGAGCGACGCGAACACGGTGCGCTGCATCCTGGCGGAGGCGGTGCGCGGCGGTCACTGCGAACCGGCGGCGATCGTGCGCGAGTTGAACCTGGCCCGGCTGCTGACCCGGCCGCACGTGAGCGACGCGGTGGACGCCCTGCTGGCGGAGGGCCGGTCGATCGCCGAGGACCGGCTGTACGCGATGGTGAGCGACTTCGGGCTGCCGGACCCGCTGTGGAACGTGGACCTGAGGCTGCCGGGCGGCCCGCACCTGGGCGGTGTGGACGCGTTCTGGCCGGACCAGTCGGTGGCGGTCGAGCTGGACACCCGGGCGCCCCGCCAGGACGAGGACGCACTCTGGTCGGAGTACGCGCGCAAGCGCGAGCACCTGGAGCGCCTGGGCATCACCGTGGTGCACCTGACGCCGAAGAAGCTGCGGGAGGCGATGGACCAGCAGGCGGCCGTGGTGCGCACGGCGCTCATGGCGTCCGTGGACCGCGACCCGGCCGCCTACGTGGTCGTCCTCCCCCGATGAGCCGGTGGGCGACGGCGACCTGGGCCGCGGTGGGCACCCGGCGGGCGCTCGGAATCAGGAGGTGGACTTCACCCGGCCGTTGGCCGGCCGGGTGCGCCACAGTTCCAGGCCGGTGTCGACGAGTTCGACCCGGTCGAGGGAGGTGACGGCTTCGAGGGGGTGCCAGGCGGCGAGGTCGGTGGAGCCGCCCGTCTCGTGGCGCAGCTCGCCGCCGGTGATCCTCGCCTCGTACACGATGCGCAGTCCCTGGAAGTCCGCGAAGGATCCGAGGCGGCGCGGGTAGCGCCGCCGGATGGAGTCCAGTCCGAGGAGCTGCACCGGTTCGACCGCGTAACCGGTCTCCTCGTCGACCTCGCGGACGACCGCCTCCAGGGGGTCCTCGCCGTGTTCGAGGCCGCCGCCCGGCAGCGTCCAGCGTTTCGCGCCGTCCCGGGCCACCCAGCGGGCCAGCAGCACCTTCTCGTCCCGTACGCACACGGCGTAGGCGGCCACTCTCAACTCTGCGTTCATCTGGAGAGGCTAGGCGGTACCCGCCCCCGCGCACCCGGATCGGGCGCAGACGGGTGCGGCGACGCGCCCCGGGCGCCCCGGAAGTCCGCACGCGACGGGCGGCGGATTCGGGTGTGCCGGGCGGCCGAGTCGCGTGTATCGGGCAGCCGGTTCCCCTGAGGCGGAGTCGTGCCAGTGGCGGGTTCATGCCAGGGACCATTACGCCTCAGTCAACTCTCCCCAAACAACTGTCACTTACGACATGCTGACCGGTCATTGGGCACCGAAATCCGAACCCTTTCTTACAAGGTTCCGTCCGGATTTCTTCCAGATCCTTCACATTCAGGGATGCACATGACCGCCACCCCCCAGCCCTCCGCGCCCCGCGCGGGCGGTGTCAGACGTACCGCGCGAATAGCCTTCGCGGCCTCGCTGGTCGCCGCGCTGTGTGCGGCGGCGCCGCTGCCGGCCTTCGCCGCGGGCGCCCCGGACCCGACTCCCCCGGCCCCCAAGGCCGCCGAGGCCAAGCTCGGCAGCGTCGACGAGGCGCTGCTCACCGAGGCGCAGAACTCGGGCGCGAAGGACGTCACCGTGATGGTGGCCACCGCGCCGGGCGCCACCGAGCAGGTCAAGGCCCAGTTCAACGGCGTGCAGGGCGCGACCGTGGGCCGCACGGACGACGCGCTCGGCTATGTCCGGGCCACGCTGCCCACCGCGAAGGCCGAGGCCGCGCTGAAGGCCGCCGCCAAGCTCTCCAGCGTCCAGGCGATCGACCTCAAGCAGGAGATCAAGCTGGACGACCCGACGCCGTCGGGCGACCGGGCCGAGGGCGCCGCCAAGGCCGGCAAGGGCTCGTACCCGGGGCCGGACAAGAACACCCCCGCCGAGAACCCGTACAACCCGTCCTTCGAGACGGGCGCCGTCGACTTCGTGAAGAAGAACCCGCAGGCGGACGGCCGCGGCGTCACCATCGGCATCCTGGACTCGGGCGTCGACCTCGGTCACCCCGCGCTCCAGAAGACCACCACCGGTGAGCGCAAGATCGTCGACTGGGTGACGGCGACGGACCCGGTGGCCGACGGCGACCTGACCTGGCGCCCGATGCTCACCGAGGTCAAGGGCCCGACCTTCACGGCCGGCGGCCGAACCTGGACGGCGCCTGCGGGCACGTACAAGTTCAACGTCTTCCGCGAGAACGCCACCACCGGCGGCGACGCCAAGGGCGACCTGAACCGCGACGGCGACACCACCGACGTGTGGGGCGTGCTGTACGACCAGGCCGCCGGCACGGTACGCGTGGACCTCGACAACGACGGCGACTTCGCCGACGAGACCGCGATGACGCCGTACAAGGACAAGTTCCAGGTCGGCTACTTCGGCAAGGACAACCCGGCGACGGACGTCGTCGAGCAGGTCCCCTTCGTGGTCGAGTTCCGCAAGGACGTCGTCTACAACGCTGCCGGTGCGAAGGCCGACTTCGTCAACATCGGTCTCATCGAGAGCGAGCACGGCACCCACGTCGCGGGCATCACCGCCGCCAACAAGCTGTTCGGCGGCAAGATGAACGGCGCGGCCCCGGGCGCGAAGCTGGTGTCCTCCCGTGCCTGCACCTGGGACGGCGGCTGCTCCAACATCGCGCTGACCGAGGGCATGACCGACCTGGTCAAGAACCGCGGCGTCGACATCGTCAACATGTCGATCGGCGGCCTGCCCGCGCTCAACGACGGCAACAACGCGCGTGCAGCGCTCTACACCCGTCTCATCGACCAGTACGGCGTGCAGCTGGTCATCTCCGCCGGAAACAGCGGCCCCGGCACCAACACCATCGGCGACCCCGGTCTGGCCGACAAGGTGATCTCGGTGGGTGCGTCCATCTCCAAGGAGACCTGGGCGGCCAACTACGGCTCGGCCGTGAAGACCAAGTACGCGATGATGCCGTTCTCCTCGCGCGGACCGCGTGAGGACGGCGGTTTCGCGCCGACCATCACCGCGCCCGGTGCGTCGATCAACACCACGCAGACCTGGCTGCCCGGCGGCCCGACCCTGGAGTCCGGCTACGGCCTGCCCGCCGGTTACTCGATGCTCCAGGGCACCTCGATGGCCTCCCCGCAGGCGGCGGGCGCCTCGGCGCTGCTGATCTCGGCGGCCAAGCAGGCGAAGCTGGACCTCACCCCGGCGAAGCTGCGCACCGCCCTGGTCAGCCAGGCCGACCACATCAAGGGTGCGCAGGCGCACGAGCAGGGTGCCGGTCTCATCAACGTCGTCGACGCGTGGAAGTCCCTGAAGAAGGGCGCCACCGCGCACGAGTACACGGTGAAGGCCCCGGTCGACACCGCGATCGACGAGGCGCTCAAGACGCCCGGCTTCGGCACCGGTCTGTACGACCGCGAGGGCGGCCTGAAGGCCGGTCAGAAGAAGACGTACGACATCACCGTCACCCGCACCACGGGTCCGGCCGGTGCCGTCCGTCACGAGCTGCACTTCGAGAACAACGACGGCACCTTCAAGGTCGTCGGCGACGACGTCGTGAAGCTTCCGCTGAACCAGCCGGTCACGGTGAAGGTCTCCGCGCAGCCGCGCACCGGCGGCATCCACAGCGCCGTCCTGGAGCTGTCGGACAACGCCACCGAGGGCATCGACAAGCAGATCCTCACCACGGTCGTCGTCGCCGACGAGGTCGCGAAGCCGTCGTACGCGCTGAAGAAGACCGGCACGGTCCAGCGCAACGCCCCCACCTCGTACTTCCTGAACGTGCCCCAGGGCGCGAAGAACCTCGAAGTGGCGCTGAGCGGGCTCGCCGCGGGCAGCCAGACCCGGTTCATCTCGATCCACCCCTACGGTGTCCCGTCCGACCCGACGGCGACCACCAACTGCTACCCGAACTACAACAACCCGGCGAACACCTGCCGCCCGGACGTCCGCTCCTACGCGAACCCGGCGCCGGGCGTCTGGGAGATCGAGGTCGAGGCGCGCCGTACGTCGCCGCTGCTCGACAACCCGTACACGCTGGACGTGACGCTGCTGGGCGCGGACTTCGACCCGGCCGTCAAGGTCGTCCCCGAGGCGAAGGTCGGCACGCCGGCCCCCGTCGAGTGGAAGGTCACCAACAACTTCGGCCCGCTCACCGGCAAGCTGAAGGGCGGCTCGCTGGGCTCCGCGAAGGTCGCCAAGCCGACCATCAAGCAGGGTGAGACGCAGGAGACCACGCTCGTCCTCGGCGAGGGCGTCGAGCGTCTCGACGTCGCCATCGGCAAGGTCTCCGACGCCAAGGCCGACCTGGACCTGGTGGTCCTGAAGGACGGCAAGGAGGTCGGCAAGTCCGCGGACGGCGACTCCGAGGAGGCCGTCAGCCTGGTGAAGCCCGCCGCCGGTACGTACACCTTCGTCGTGGACGGCTACTCGATCCCGGCCGGTACGACGACGTACGACTACCGCGACGTGTTCTTCTCGCCGTCGCTCGGCACGGTCAGCACCGACGAGTCGCAGCAGATCCAGCTCGCGGGCGGCGCGTCCGCCCAGGTCACCGCCTCGGTGAACGTCGGCGGCGCGGCCCCCGAGGGCCGTCAGTTCTTCGGCGAGGTCCAGCTGCTGAACGCGCGCGGCACGGCCGCGGGCAAGGGCAGCGTGCAGATCGAGAAGGTCGTCCAGTAACGGACTGATCCTCCTGTACGAGTGAGGGGCGGGCCGGGAAGTCTCCGGCCCGCCCCTTCCGTGTGTCCGGTGCCGGTGCGGAAAACGCACTCCGGTGCCGGTGCGCGCGAGCACCGGTGCTGGTGCGAGAACGCGCACCGGTGCCGGTGCTAGATCTCGACCATGACCTGGTCGAGGGACTTGCGGACCAGGTCCGGCACCTGGCAGTCCTCTGCCGGGTAGCCGACCGGGATGACCGCGAAGGCCTTCTCGTTGACCGGGCGGTTCAGCACCTCGGAGAGGAAGCGCATCGGGCTCGGGGTGTGGATGAGGGCGGCGAGGCCGGACAGGTGCAAGGCGCTCAGCAGCATGCCGACCGCGATGCCGACCGACTCGTCGACGTAGTAGTGCTTGCGCTTGGTGCCGTCCTCGGCGAGCCAGTAGCGCTGCTGGAAGACCACGATCAGGGCGGGGGCGTCCGTGAGGTGGGGCTTGACCTCGTCGGTGCCCAGCGGGCGGAGCGCTTCGAGCCACTCCTCGCCGAGCCGTCCGTCGTAGGAGATCTGCTCCTCGGCCTCGGCGGCCTCGCGTATGCGCCGGCGTACGTCCGCGTCCTTGACCAGGACGAAGGTCCAGGGCTGCTGGTGGGCGCCGGAGGGGGCGGTGGCGCCGCAGGCGATGGCGTCGCGGATCACCTGGTCGGGGACGGGGTCCGTGGAGAACTGGCGGACCGTGCGGCGCTCGTCCATGCGGGTGCGCAGCTCGGCGGCGCGGGCCAGGGATTCGGCCGCGTCCATCCGGGCGGGGGTGTAGGGGACCGGCCGGTAGGGGTCGCCGTGGGTCGGTTCCCACTTGTTCTTTGTCACAGTCATGGCCAGAGCATGAAGGGGGCAGGGGCTCTGTGTCCGGTCGTTCGGGAAATCCGGTGCCCGCTGTCCGCTCTGCGGACACTTCGCGGCGTCGCGGTCCGTCCCTCGGACAATCGATTGGACAAGCCGGACGGCACCTCCCGCATCATGGGTGCCATCGCCGCAGGTCGCCATGCCTGCACACTCAAGGACTGAGGAGTCACTGTGAGGGTCGGAATCGTCGGAGCCACCGGTCAGGTCGGCGGAGTCATGCTGCGGATCCTCGCGGAGCGGAAGTTCCCGGTCACGGAGCTGCGTCTGTTCGCCTCTGCCCGCTCCGCCGGCTCGACGCTGGAGTGGGACGGCAAGCCGGTCGCCATCGAGGACGCCTCCACGGCCGACTACACGGGCCTGGACATCGTGCTCTTCTCCGCCGGTGGTGCCACCTCCAAGGCCCTCGCCGAGAAGGTCGCCTCCCAGGGCGCCGTCGTCATCGACAACTCCTCCGCCTGGCGCCGTGACCCCGAGGTCCCGCTCGTGGTGTCCGAGGTGAACCCGCACGCGGTGGCCGACCGCCCCAAGGGCATCATCGCCAACCCGAACTGCACCACGATGGCCGCGATGCCCGTGCTGAAGCCGCTGCACGGCGAGGCGGGCCTGCTGACGATGATCGCCACCACCTACCAGGCCGTGTCCGGCTCCGGTCTGGCCGGTGTCGCCGAGCTCGACGGGCAGGTGAAGAAGGTCGTCGACCAGGCGGCCGAGCTGACCCACGGCGGCGACAAGGTCGAGCTGCCCGAGCCGAACGTCTACAAGAAGCCGATCGCGTTCAACGTGCTGCCGCTGGCCGGCTCGATCGTCGACGACGGTTCCTTCGAGACGGACGAGGAGCAGAAGCTCCGCAACGAGTCCCGCAAGATCCTGGAGATCCCGGAGCTGAAGGTCTCCGGCACCTGTGTGCGGGTTCCGGTCTTCTCCGGCCACTCGCTCCAGGTGAACCTGCGCTTCGAGCGTCCTCTGTCGGTGGAGCGCGCGTACGAGCTGCTCGGCGGTGCACCGGGTGTGGCGCTCTCCGACATCCCGACGCCTCTTGAGGCGGCAGGGCAGGACGTCTCCTACGTCGGCCGCATCCGCGTCGACGAGACCGTCGACAACGGCCTCGCACTGTTCCTCTCCGGCGACAACCTGCGCAAGGGTGCCGCGCTGAACGCGGTGCAGATCGCGGAACTGGTGGCGGCGGAGCTCAAGGGCTGACGCGTCCCCTTCGCCCACAGGGCGGTGACACCGGTGGCCTCTTGGTGCATCGGTGTCACCGCCCTTGTCGTGTGCGGCCACCGCGACCGTAAATCTCACTGCCGACAGTGCCCCGTGCCGTGGAAGGATGGCCCAGAACGTCACGATCCGAGGAGATGACAGGGTGCCCGGTACCAATCTGACCCGCGAAGAGGCGCAGGAGCGCGCGCGGCTGCTCACGGTTGATGCGTACGAGGTGGAACTCGACCTCAGTGGTGCGCAGGAGGGCGGTACCTACCGCTCGGTGACCACGGTGCGCTTCACGTCCGCCGAGGACGGGGCCGCCAGCTTCATCGACCTGGTCGCACCGACGGTGCACGAGGTCGTGCTGAACGGCGAGGCGCTGGACGCGAAGGCGGTGTTCGCCGACTCGCGGATCGCGCTGCCGTCGCTGCGCGGCGGTGACAACGAGCTGCGGGTCGTCGCGGACTGCGCGTACACCAACACCGGTGAGGGCCTGCACCGTTTCGTCGACCCGGTCGACTCGCAGGCGTACCTGTACACACAGTTCGAGGTGCCGGACGCACGCCGGGTGTTCGCGTCGTTCGAGCAGCCGGATCTGAAGGCAACTTTCCAGTTCACCGTGAAGGCCCCGGCGGGCTGGACCGTGATCTCGAACTCGCCGACTCCGGAGCCCAAGGATGACGTCTGGACGTTCGAGCCGACGCCGCGCATCTCGACGTACATCACCGCGCTGATCGTGGGCCCGTACCACGCGGTGCACTCGGTGTACGAGGGCAAGGACGGGCAGCGGGTGCCGCTGGGCATCTACTGCCGTCCCTCGCTGGCCGAGCACCTGGACGCCGAGGACATCTTCGCGGTCACGCGGCAGGGCTTCGACTGGTTCCAGGAGAAGTTCGACTACAACTACCCCTTCGCGAAGTACGACCAGCTCTTCGTGCCGGAGTTCAACGCGGGTGCGATGGAGAACGCCGGTGCGGTGACCATCCGCGACCAGTACGTGTTCCGTTCGAAGGTCACGGACGCCGCGTACGAGGTGCGGGCCGAGACGATCCTGCACGAGCTCGCGCACATGTGGTTCGGCGACCTCGTCACCATGGAGTGGTGGAACGACCTGTGGCTGAACGAGTCGTTCGCCACGTACACCTCGATCGCCTGCCAGGCGTACGCCGGGGGCTCGAAGTGGCCGCACTCCTGGACGACGTTCGCGAACTCCATGAAGACGTGGGCGTACCGCCAGGACCAGCTGCCCTCCACGCACCCGATCATGGCGGACATCCGTGACCTGGACGACGTGCTGGTCAACTTCGACGGCATCACGTACGCCAAGGGCGCGTCCGTGCTCAAGCAGCTCGTGGCGTACGTCGGCATGGACGAGTTCTTCGCCGGTGTGCAGGCGTACTTCAAGGCGCACGCCTTCGGCAACACGCAGCTGAGCGACCTGCTGGGCGCCCTGGAGCAGACCAGTGGCCGCGACCTGAAGACGTGGTCGCAGAAGTGGCTCCAGACGGCCGGGATCAACATCCTGCGCCCGGAGATCGAGACGGACGCCGACGGCGTCATCACCGCCTTCTCCGTCAAGCAGGAGGCCCCGGCGCTGCCCGTCGGCGCGAAGGGCGTCTCGACGCTGCGGCCGCACCGCATCGCGATCGGCCTGTACGACCTGGACGGTGCGGGCAAGCTGGTGCGCACCGACCGCATCGAGCTGGACGTCGACGGCGAGCTGACCGCTGTGGACGCCCTGGTGGGGCGTACGCGTCCGGCCGTGGTGCTCCTGAACGACGACGACCTGTCCTACGCGAAGGTGCGTCTGGACGAGGCGTCGCTGGCGTTCGTCACCGAGCACCTGGGCGACTTCGCCGAGTCGCTGCCGCGCGCCCTGTCCTGGGCGTCGGCGTGGGACATGACGCGCGACGGCGAGCTGGCCACCCGTGACTACCTGGCGCTGGTGCTCTCGGGCATCTCCAAGGAGTCCGACATCGGTGTGGTGCAGTCGCTGCACCGTCAGGTGAAGCTGGCGCTGGACCTGTACGCGGCGCCGTCGTGGCGCGAGGCGGGGCTCAACCAGTGGACCGAGGCGACGCTGGCGCACCTGCGCTCGGCACAGCCGGGCAGCGACCACCAGCTGGCGTGGGCGCGGGCGTTCGCGGCGACTGCGCGCACGCCGCAGCAGCTGGACCTGCTGCGCGGGCTCCTGGAGGGCTCGGAGTCCGTCGAGGGCCTGGTGGTCGACACCGACCTGCGGTGGGCGTTCGTGAACCGTCTGGCGGCCGTGGGCGTCGCCGACGAGGACGAGATCGCGGCGGAGCTGGCGCGCGACAACACCTCGGCGGGCCAGCAGCACGCGGCGTCGGCCCGTGCGGCGCGTCCGACGGCGGAGGCGAAGGCGGAGGCCTGGGCGTCGGTCGTGGAGTCCGACGAGCTGACCAACTCCCTCCAGGAGGCCGTCATCGGCGGCTTCGTGCAGACCGACCAGCGTGAGCTGCTGGCGCCGTACACGGAGAAGTACTTCGCGGCGGTCAAGGGTGTGTGGGACGCGCGCTCGCACGAGATCGCGCAGCAGATCGCGGTGGGCCTGTACCCCTCGCTCCAGGTGTCGCAGGAGACGCTGGACGCGACGGACACCTGGCTGGCGTCGGCAGAGCCGAGTGCGGCGCTGCGGCGGCTGGTGTCGGAATCGCGCTCCGGTGTGGAGCGTGCGCTGAAGGCACAGGCGGCGGACGAGGCGGCTGCTTCGTAACAGTGTGACGCTCATGTACCCGGCACTGTCGCGGACATGGGAGGAGGGCCCCGGCGCGGGTGGGTGTGCGCCGGGGCCCTCTGTTGTTCCCGTGCGTGCGGGATCGCTGTCCACCGCACGCACGGAGTCTGTCGGGCTAGTTGCTCAGGTCCTCGTACCGGGCCTTGAGCTCGGCCTGGCCCTGCTCGGTGACGGTGCCGTGCAGGCGCATGCGGGCGACGCCGCCGTCGGGGAAGGCGTCCAGGCGTACGTGGGTGGCCACTGCCTGCGCGGCGAGCTTGAACCGGTGCAGGGTGTCGGGCTGGAGCTTGGTGCGGGGAAGGATCTCGAACCAGTCGCCGGTGTCGCCGTTGCGGCCGCTGAGCGCGATCCAGCCGGCGGAGTTGCCCTTGAGGTAGGCGGTGTCGATCTCGACGGCGCGGATCGCGCCCTGGGCGACGAGCTTGAAGCGCACCCAGTCGTTGGTGTCGCGCACCCGGCGGCGGCGGTTCTCCCAGCCGTCGTCCATCTTGCGGGAGGTGCCCGGCAGGATGATCTGGGTGGGCGAGGAGTAGAACTTGTCGGACGCGTCCTCGTAGGTGCCGCCGTTCTGTACGGCGATGAGGTCGATCGTGCCGAGCAGCTGGAGCCACTCGGGGTCCGGGACGACCTCGCCGTGCACGCGCAGGCGGGCGATGCCGCCGTCGGGGTGCTGGCACAGGCGGATGTGCGTGAAGCGGCGCTCGACGTCGATCGCGAAGGCGTTGGCCGCGTGTCCCTTGACGGGCGTGACGGGGACGATCTCCTCCCACTTCACGTCGTCGGCAAGGAGCTGCTCGGGGCTCGGGGAGCCCTCGACGGCGGTCGCCTGGATGCTGACGCGCTGCGGGTAGTTGCCGCGGAAGTGGGCGGTGTCGACGATGATGCCGCGGATGACGCCGGCCGCGCCGAGGCGGATGATCGCCCAGTCGTGGTCCTCGACCTCGGGGAAGGGGCGGGTGGCGTCGACGCCGCGGCGGCGGCGGGTCTCCCAGCCGTCCATGATCTTGCCCTTGTGCCCGAAGTGCTCCGGGTCGAAGACGGCGCGCTCGCGGATGAGGAGGTTCTCGCGCTCGGCGAAGAACTCGTCGTTGGCGGCGATGACACCGGCGCCGAGGCGGCGGTCGGCGAGGTCGACGAGCTCGGTGAACGGGAGGTCGCCCGCACTGCGGTAGTCGGCGTACGGGTCGCCTCCGCCGTAGGGGGCTGCGTCGTTGGCGTGCGGGTCGCTCTCGTTGGTCGTCATGGGTACGACTGTGGCTTCCCGGCACCACCCAGGTCCATCGAAAGTTTCCGCACAGGCTTTGAAGCAGAACTGAAGGGTCGGCTGCGTGCCGAAGTGGGGGCGAGTTGCCGCCACTTCGGCAAAACATAAAAAACTTTCTGTATGTTCAGAGCATGTCTTCATCCGCCGGCCCGACCCGGCCGCCCGGCCCGCACGCCTTCAGCCGCCCATGCCCCGCCGCACGTCCAGGTCGAACCGGGCGAGCTTTCCGGGTGCCGCCACTCCGGGAAGCAGCAACTGCCACATGTGCACGACCTGTTCGGCGAGGTCCTTGCGCCCGTTGCGCAGCTGTCCGTACAACTGCACGCCCGTGCAGGCGCCCACGACGAATGTGGCGACCCGCTCCGGGTCGACCCCCTCCCGGAGCTCGCCGCGCCGGTCGGCCGCGTGCAGGCACTCCTCCATCAGCACCTTCCAGGAGTGAAAGCTGCTGGGGTCCTGGCCGCCCTGCCCGCCCTGTTCCACCGCGAGCCGCACCCCGGCCCGCAGCAGCGGGTCGGACTGGAGCTGCCAGGCCCAGACCAGCGTGATGTCCACCAGGCGTTGCAGCCCGTCGGACCCGATGCGGGGCACGATCGTCCGCGCCTGGGCGGCCACGACCGCGTCGGCCAGGCCCTGTTTGGAGCCGAAGTGGAAGTACAGGGCGCCGGCGGTGACGCCCGCCCGCTTCAGGATGCGGGTGATGCCCGCCCCCGCGTACCCGTGCGCGTCGAACTCCTCGGCCGCGGCCCACAGGAGCGCCTCCCGTGTCCGCTGGGCCCGTTCCTGGGTGGGTGGTGTCATGGCGCCGCTCCCCTACTGCTCGCACAAGAAAACAGAACGTTCTCTACGTTACAGCTCCGAAAACCCCTCCGTCGGAATGCGAGGTCGTCCCCCATGCCCCTGCGTATCGGTGAACTGTCGGAGCGCACCGGCACTCCCCGCCGTCTGCTGCGCTACTACGAGGAGCGCGGGCTGATCGCCGCGCACCGCACCCCCAACGGCTACCGCAGTTACGACGACTGCTCGGTGGACCGCGTGCTGCAGATCAGGGGGTTGCTCGACGTCGGGCTGCCGACGCGCATCATCGAGGAGATCCTGCCGTGCCTGGACACTCCCCGGGCGATCCATCTGCCGGACGCACCTGCCGGGCTGCTGGACGTACTGGCGCTGGAGCGCGACCGGATGACCGCGCGCATCGGCGTCCTGGTGCGCAACCGGGACTCGGTGGCGGCCTATCTGGCCTCCCTCACACCCGCTCCCCCGCGATCGTCCGCAGTGCCGCCAGCGTCCGGCCCACCGCGGGTCCGTCCTCCGCACCGCGGCGGACCGCGGCCACCACGTGACGGCGCGGCTGGTCCGCCTCCAGGACGCGCATGACGACGCCCGTGCGGCGTTCGGCGGCGGCCATGCGCGGGACGAGGGCGACGCCCATGCCGGCCTCGACCATGGCGAGGATCGCCGTCCACCCGGCGGCGCTGTGCGCCTGTACGGGTACGAAACCGGCCGCCTCGCAGGCGGCGGTGGTGATCTCCGACCAGGGGCCGCTGCCGCCGAAGATCCACGCCTCGCCGGAGAGGTCGGCGAGGCGCAGGCCGGGGGCGGCGGCGAGGGGGTGGTGCGTGGGCAGGGCCACGTCGAGGGGGTCGGCGAGCAGCGGGATGCGGGCGAACTGCGGGTCGCGGGCGGTGGGTGCGTGCGCGGCGAGCGAGAGGGCGAGGTCGACGGCTCCGTCGGAGAGGAGTTCGTACGCCTCCGCCGCCTCCGCCTCCCGCACCCGCACCTCCAGGCCCGGATGCGTCTCGCGCAGGCGTCGCACGGCGGGTACGACGAGGGCGGGCACGGCGGTGGAGAACGCGCCGATGCGCACCTGTCCCGCGTCGCCCTTGGCGTAGCCCTCCAACTCGGCCTCCGCGCGTTCCAGTTGCGCGAACACCGCCTCCGCGTGCCGGAGCACGAGGTGGGCGGCGTCGGTGAGGCGGACCCTGCGGCCGTGCGCCTCCAGGAGGGTCACGTCGAGCTGTTTGGCGAGGTTGGAGAGTTGCTGGGAGACGGCCGAGGGTGTCATCAGCAGCGCTTCGGCGGTGGCCGTCACGGTGCCCCTCTCGCGCAGGGTCCGCAGGATGCGCAGTTTCTTGATGTCCCACTCGGTCATGACCCGCAACTTATCCGGCCTTCTTCGGTGCGGCGGGAGCGGTGGCCCGCGCGGGCCTGCCGGTCGACGCGCCCAGAACCACACCGCCCAGGATGAGGGCCATGCACAGGACCTGTAGCGGTCCGGTCCGCTCGCCCAGGACTGCGTACGACAGCAGCGCCACGCACACCGGCTGGAGGTAGTAGACGATGCCCGCGCGGGCGGCGCCGACGAGGGAGATCGCCTTGTTCCAGGCGAAGAAGGCGACGGCGGAGGAGAAGACGCCGACGTAGACGAGCGGGCCGACGGTGGTGGCGCGCACCTCGAAGCCGCCTTGGACGGCGAGGCTGACGCCGTACACGGGTGCCAGCATCAGCGCGCCGAGGACGAACGTGCTGAAGAGGAAGGCCAGTCCGCCGATCCCGGCGGGCTTGCGGCGCAGCAGTGCGCTGTAGGAGCCGAAGCACAGGGCGGCGGCGGTCATCCAGAACGCGCCCGCCGAGAGGCCGAGGCCGAGGGAGCCCTTGCTCACCAGGAGCAGGACCCCGACGCAGGCGATCAGCATGCCGGTCACGCGGCGCGCACCGAGCCGGTGGCCGCCGAGGCGTTCGTAGACCGCCATGACGACGGGCGAGGCGGCCATGATCATGCCCATGGTTCCGGCGGGGGTGTCGAGTCCGGCCTGGTTGACCAGGGTGTTGTAGACGGTGACGCCGAGCAGTGCGGCGAGGGTGACGAAGCCGAGGTGCTGGCGGAGTACGGCGCGCTGGCGCCAGGTCTCGCGGACGGCGAAGGGGGCGACGGCGAGCAGGGCGACGATCCAGCGCCAGAAGGCGGCCTGGACCGGCGGCACGGAGTCGTGCAGGCCGCGGGAGGTGACGAAGCTGCCGGACCAGACGACGGTGGCGACGGCGGCGAGCAGCAGACCGAGCCCGGCGCTCTTGCGGACCGTGGCTCCGGTGCCGGTGCTTGTCGTGCTCGCACCGGTGCCTGTCGCGCTTGCACCGGTACCGGTGCTCGTTCCGGTGCCGCCTGGTACGCGGTCGATTACTGCCATCGCTGTCCCCCTGGGTGTCGCGGTGATCGGTGAGGTCATCACCGTCACACCGGGGGGTCATTCAGGTCCATCGAAACTTTTCGACGTGACTGTTCAGCTGAAACGAACGATGGGAGGGCGGGTGAACGCACCGAGGGCGTCGGCGTCCCGTACGTGTCCGTACGGGACGCCGACGCCCTCGGTCAGGCGAAGTCCGGTGTCAGACCTGCTTGCGCGACTTGTCGAGGACCATCACCAGGCCGGCGATGATCACGAAGAGGCCGATCGGGGCCGCGACGAAGAGACCGAGCGTCTCGGCGACGCTCAGGCCGGGGCCCGGGTCGTCACCGTCGTCCCGTACGGCCGCGAGCGCGGGAGACGACAGGAGCAGCATCATCAGCGTCGTACCGGTCGCGACAGCGCCGGCGCGCAGAGCGTTCTTCTTGTCCACGGTGCAAAAGTAGCGAACGACTAAGTGGGGCGCTCGCCCGGGGGTGCCGTAAGAGGTCCCGGGGGTGCCACAAGGGGTTTCGTCCCTGTCCTCGCACCGGTGCCGGAGACGTCGCGGATCACCTCCAGGAGGGTGTGCAGCCGGGGGGACGCGGTCAGTTCCTCCAGGGTGAGGGGGCGGCCCGTGGCGTCGGCGAGGGGCAGCCGCCAGTTCGGGTACTGGTCCCAGGTGCCGGGGAGGTTCTGCGGGCGGCGGTCGCCGACGGCGTCGGGCAGCCAGACGCCGACCATGCGGGCGGGGGTGCTCAGCAGGAAGCGGTGCACGGCCCGGATCGCGGCCTCCTCGTCGCCGCCGCCCTCGGGCAGCAGGCCCAGTCGGGTGAGATACGTGAGCCAGTCGGTGACTTCCGCGGCGTCCTCGGCACGCTCCTGCGCCAGGGGGCGGGTGAGCAGGCCCAGGCGGTGGCGCAGGGCGACGTGGTCGCCGGTGAGGCGGGCGGCGGTGGACGGCAGGTCGTGGGTGGTGGCGGTGGCGACGCAGCCCTCGCGCCAGGCGTCGGGGGGCAGCGGGCGACCGGTGCCGGCCCAGTCCCGTTCGAACCACAGGACGGAGGTGCCGAGCACCCCGCGTGCGGCCAGTGCGTCGCGGACGCCCGGCTCGACGGTGCCGAGGTCCTCGCCGACGACGACGGCCCCGGCGCGGTGCGCCTCCAGGACGAGGACGGCGAGCATCGCCTCGGCGTCGTACCGGACGTAGGCGCCGTCCGTGGGCGGCAGTCCGGCGGGCACCCACCAGAGCCGGAAGAGGCCCATCACATGGTCGATGCGGACGGCACCGGCATGCCGCAGGAGGTTGCGCAGCAGGCTGCGGTACGGGGCGTAGCCGGTCGCGGCGAGCACGTCGGGGCGCCAGGGCGGCAGCCCCCAGTCCTGGCCGCGGGCGTTGAAGGCGTCCGGGGGTGCGCCCACCGACATGCCCGGTGCGTAGGCGTGGGCCTGCGCCCAGGTGTCGGAGCCGTCGGGGTGCACGCCGACGGCGAGGTCGTGCACCAGGCCGACCGTCATGCCCGCCTCGCGGGCGGCGCGCTGGGCGGCGGCGAGCTGGCAGTCGGTGTACCAGACGGCCCGGCAGTGGAAGTCGACGAGGGCGGCGAGCTTGGCGCGCTCGCGTGCGGTGTCGGCGGAGTCCCGGTCGGCGAGCGCGCCGGGCCAGCGGCCGCGGTCGGGGCCGTAGGTGTCGACGAGGGCGCACCAGGTGGCGTGGTCCTCCAGGGCGGCGCCCTGTTCGGCGAGGAAGTCGCAGTAGGCGGCGCGGCGGCCGGGGCTGAGCGGCACCTCGTACAGGATCTCCAGCGCCTCCCGCTTGAGCGCCCACACGGCGTCCCGGTCGAGCAGGGCGCCCTCGGACAGCACACCGGCGCGCAGGGCTGCGGCCCGGGCGAGGAGGTCGTCCAGGCGGGCACGGTCGCCGGAGCCGGTGACGTAACCGAACTCCGGTACGTCCTCGATCCGCAGGTGCACGGGGTCGGGGAAGCGCCGGGAGGAGGGGCGGTACGGGGAGGGGTCGGTCGGTGTGCCGGGGACGGCGGCGTGCAACGGGTTGACCTGGACGAATCCGGCGCCGAGGGTGCGGCCGGCCCAGGCGGCGAGTTCGGCGAGGTCACCGAGGTCGCCCATGCCCCAGGAGCGGGTGGACAGCAGGGAGTACAGCTGCACGAGGAAGCCGTGGCGGGGGCCTTCGGGTGCGGGGACGCGTGCGGGGGCGACGACGAGGTGACAGGAGGCCTCGCGGCCGTCGGGCAGCCGGGCGGCCAGCCGGTGGACGCCGAGGGGCAGTTCGGCCCAGTGGTCGCCCTCGGCGGTGCGGGCGGGGCCGTCGCGGTGCGTGGGGGCGGGGGCGGGCCAGGTGCGGGCCTCGCCCTGCTCGGTGGTGACGCGCAGGGCGGTGCCCTCGGGGAGCGCCGCGAGGGCGTCGGGGAGGGCCTGGGCGCCCCGCCAGAGGACGAGCGCGGCCGGGAGCACCGCGGTGCGGGTGCGGGCGTCGTGGGCGGCGAGAGCGGCGTCCACGGCCTCGGGGGTGCGTGCGTCGACGTCCAGGGCGGCGAGCACGGCGACGACGGTGGCCTCGGGGACGTGGACGGTGCGGTCCTCGGAGGGCGCGTAGGACACGGCGACGCCGTGCAGGGCGGCGAGCCGGGCCAGCGGGCCGGGGACGGCACCGGCCCGCGGGGCGGGAGGGACGGCCCGGTCGGGGGGTGCGTCGGAGAAGGGCGTGCCCGAGACGGGCGGCGGGTCGGGTGCGGCGGACCCGGCCGGCACGGTGGGTGAACCTGACGGATCGCGCGGTGCCGGCGGCCGGTCGTCCGGTGCCGTCCCCCCTGGTGCGGCCATCTAGACCCCCGGGTGCTGGTACTCCGTGCCGGATGCGGTGCCGTACGACGTCGGCTCGCTGGTGAGGGGCGTCGCGTCGGTGAGCGGGGGCTCACTGGTGAGCGGCGCGGCGTCGGCGAGCGGCGGCTCACTGGTCAGGGGCGGCTCGGCGCCGCAGCCGCAGGCACAGGACCCGTCGAGGACGGAGTCGGGGCCCGAGATCTGTTGGGACAGGGCGGACAGGAGGAGCTGGGCGGAAGCGGCCACGGGGGCCTCCCTCGGTGGGGGACGCGGACTTCAGCGTCTCTACCCAGAGGGCGGAGCCGCAGACCTTTCCGGTACGTGAACGTGAGCCGGGTCACATTCGTTCCCCGGGTGGGGAGTTGGCGCAAGAAGTTGAAGGAATCGGACGCACGGCCGCAGACTGTCCGGCACGCCCGTCGCGAGCGGGCACGATGCCTGCGGCGCTCGCATTGACACTGTCGGCGCACGGGTGATGGGCTCGGCGCGCGCAGATCACGGAACGGTCAATACCGCGCAGCGGTGGACGGCACACGAGCTAGAGGAGTACGGCGTGCAGTTGGGGCGCAGAAGGGGCGCGACCGCCGTCGCGTTCGCCGTGATGGGCTCTCTGCTCGGCGGTGCGCCGAGTGCGGTGGCCGCTCCGCCCGCCCCGGACGTTCCCGCTCCCGCGACAAGGGACCACGACAGTGACGGCGCGCTGCCTGCGGTGTGGCCGCGCCCGCAGTCGATGCGTGCCGCCGGCGCCGGTGTGCCGGTGGGCGACGAGGCGGTGCTGGTGGTGGCGCCCGGCACCGATCCGTACGCGGTGGACGCGTTGCGCAGTGTGCTGCGGGGTGCGGGCGTGAACACCCTGTACGAGGTGGCTCCGGGCGAGGCGCTGCCGCCGCGCGGTCTGGTCGTACGGGCGGGGGCCGCCGACGAGGCGATGACGGCGCTGCGCGCACCGGCGCCGGGCGATCTCCCGCACGGGGGTTACCGGATCGCGGTGGGGCAGGTGGAGGGCCGTGACACGGTGGCGCTGGACGGCGTCGGCACGGACGGCGTCTTCCACGCGGCGCAGACACTGCGGCAGTTGATCCGCACCGGGGGCGAACGCACCACCGTCGCCGGTGTCGTCCTGCGGGACTGGCCGGGGACGGCCGTGCGCGGTATGACGGAGGGCTTCTACGGACGCCCGTGGACCACCGAACAGCGGCTCGCCCAGGTCGACTTCATGGGCCGCACCAAGCAGAACCGCTATCTGTACGCGCCGGGCGACGACCCCTACCGCCAGGCCCTGTGGCGCGACCCGTATCCGGCGGCCGAGCGCTCCTCCTTCCGGGTGCTCGCGGAACACGCGCGGCGCAATCACGTGACGCTGGGGTGGGCGGTGGCGCCGGGGCAGGCGATGTGCATGTCCGACGACCGGGACGTGCGGGCGCTGGTCCGCAAGGTGGACTCCATGTGGGCGCTGGGGGTGCGGGTCTTCCAACTCCAGTTCCAGGACGTCAGTTACAGCGAGTGGCACTGCGGGCAGGACGCCGACGTGTTCGGGTCGGGTCCGGCTGCGGCGGCGAAGGCGCACGCACGGGTGGCGAGCGCCCTCGCCCGCCACCTCGCACAGCGGTATCCGGGCGCCGAGCCGCTGTCGCTCATGCCGACGGAGTTCTACCAGGACGGTGCGACGGAGTACCGGCGGGCGCTGGCCGCCGAGCTGGACGGGCGGGTGCAGGTCGCGTGGACCGGGGTGGGCGTGGTGCCGCGCACCATCAGCGGGCGCGAACTGGTCACCGCCCGGGAGGCGTTCGGGCATCCGCTGGTGACGATGGACAACTATCCGGTCAACGACTACGCGCAGGACCGTATCTTCCTCGGCCCCTACACGGGCCGTGAACCGGCCGTGGCGGGCCGCAGCGCCGCCCTGCTGTCGAACGCCATGGAGCAGCCGTTCGCGTCCCGCATTCCGCTGTTCACGGCCGCCGACTTCGCCTGGAACCCGCGGGGTTACCGGCCGCAGGAGTCCTGGCAGGCGGCGATCGACGACCTGGCGGGCGACGACGCGAAGGCCCGGGAGGCGATGCGCGCGTTCGCGGGCAACCACGCCTCCTCGATCCTGGACCCGCACCACGAGTCGGCGTACCTGCGCCCCCTGATGGAGGCGTTCTGGGCGTCCCGTTCGTCGTCCGACGCCGGGCAGCGCACTGCTGCGGCGCAGCGGCTGCGGGCCGCGTTCACCGTGATGAAGGAGACCCCGCAGCGGCTCGGTACGGCCGCCGGGGGTGCGTTCGACGACGAGGTGCGGCCCTGGCTGGAGCGGTTCGCCCGGTACGGGCAGGCGGGCGAGCAGGCCGTCGACATGCTCCAGGCGCAAGCCGCCGGCGACGGCGCCACCGCTTGGCGGCACTCGCGGGCGCTGGACGCCTCCCGTACGGCGCTCAAGGCGCCCCGGGTGACCGTCGGCAAGGGGGTGCTGGACCCGTTCCTGTCGAAGGCGGTGCAGCAGGGTGCGGCGTGGACGGGCGCGGACCGTGAACCGGGCGAGGTGACGCAGGGGCCGGGCACGTACACGGTGCGTCTGAAGCACGCGCGTCCGGTGTCGGCGGTCACGACGATGGCCGATCCCGGTGCCACCGACACCGCGGTGGAGGTGCACGTGCCCGGCGAGGGCTGGCGGCGCGTCGGGGCGCTCACGGCCGACGGCTGGACGCAGACGCCGGTGGGCGGCACCCTCGTGGACGCGGTGCGGCTCTCCTGGCAGCGGCAGGCGCCCCGGGTGCAGCGGATGGTGCCGTGGTTCGCGGACGAGCCGCAGGCCCGGCTGGCGCTGTCGCGGGCGGAGATCGACGCGGAGATCGGCGGGCCGCCGGTGCGGGTGCGGGCGGCGCTGACCGGGCAGCGGCCGGGCGAGGTGCGCGGGGAGCTGGTGGCGAAGGCCCCCAAGGGCATCGAGGTGCTCGCGCCGAAGGCGACGGTGGTGCCGCGCGGCACGGACGCGTCGGTGCCGCTGGAGGTGAAGGTCGCCCCGGGCACCCCGGCGGGCGAGTACCGCGTTCCGGTGTCGTTCGGCGACGGGGTGGAGCAGACGCTGACGGTGCGTGCGGCTCCTCGTACCGGTGGTGCCGATCTGGCGCGTACGGCGCGGATCTCGTCGTCGGGGGACGAGACGGCGGACTTCCCGGCGTCGGCGGCTGCCGACGGGCGGGCGGACACCCGCTGGTCCTCGCCGATCGGGGCGTCCGCCTGGTGGCAGGCGGAGCTGGCGGGGCCCACCAGGGTGGGCAGGGTGTCCCTGCGCTGGCAGGACGCGTACGCGACGGCGTACCGGATCCAGGTGTCGGCGGACGGCCGCACCTGGCGCACGGCGGCCACCGTCAGGGACGGGCGCGGCGGTACGGAGACGGTGCGCTTCGACGCCAGGGACGCACGGTTCGTACGGGTGCAGGGCGACGAGCGGGCGACCCGGTTCGGGTACTCGCTGTGGTCGGTCGAGGTGTACGCGGTGGCCGAGTGATCGTGCGCCTGTGGGGTCGGGCGTTCGCTCGACCCCACAGGCGCACTGCGGAGACAAAAAATCCCGGTCTCAGGCGGAGATGCCGTCGATCCGGGCCAGGGCGTCATCGGCGCCGAAGGGTTGCAGGTACGGCAGCCAGCGCGGATCGCGGTGCCCGGTCCCGATGATGCGCCAGGCCAGCCCCGACGGCGGGGCGGGCTGGTGGCGCAGCCGCCAGCCGAGCTCCATGAGGTGCCGGTCGGCCTTGACGTGGTTGCAGCGGCGGCAGGCGGCCACCACGTTCTCCCAGGCGTGCTGTCCGCCGCGACTGCGCGGAATGACGTGGTCGACGCTGGTTGCGACGCCACCGCAGTACATGCAGCGCCCGCCGTCCCTGGCGAAGAGCGCACGGCGGGTGAGGGGAACGGGCCCCCGGTAGGGGACGCGCACGAAGCGTTTCAGCCGGACCACGCTGGGAGCGGGGACGACCCGGGTCGCACTGTGCAGAAAGGCGCCGGACTCCTCAAGGCACAGTGCCTTGTTTTCGAGTACGAGGACGAGCGCGCGGCGGAGCGGTACGACGCCGAGGGGCTCGTACGACGCGTTGAGGACCAGGACATGCGGCACGGATGCCTCCTTGTACGCCGGCGGCGCGTGGCTCGCGCCGGGACGATCTGGGACCAGTCTCCCCTCATGCCTGGTCGCGGCGCCACCACGTCCCGGTAACGGGCCACACGTGTTTTGCACCACAGCGCGGAACCGCCCGGTGGGGTGTCGGGAACCACAGGCCCGGCGCCCCGCTGTCAACGGGGCGAGACACCTTGCCCCGTTAGTGTGGTGGGTCTGCCACATCGCATGGAGGTGCCCGAGGTGTCCTGGTCCGCCCTACTGGTCGCAGATCCGCCCGCCGATCCCGTCACGTTCGACGAGGCCGCCGAGAAGGCGAGCAATGCCGCGAGCTGGGTGGAGCAGAACTGGTCCACCTGGCTGAACGTGGGCCTGCGCATCCTTCTGATCATCGTGATCGCGACGGTGCTGCGGTCGGTGATCCGGCGCACGATCACCAAGCTGATAGCGCACATGAACAACAGTGCGCAGGCGGTGGAGGGCACCGCGCTGGGTGGTCTGCTGGTGAACGCGGAGCGCCGCAGGCAGCGCTCCGAGGCGATCGGTTCGGTGCTGCGTTCGGTGGCGTCGTTCCTGATCCTGGGCACCGCGGCGCTGATGGTGCTGGGCGCGCTGAACATCAACCTGGCGCCGTTGCTGGCGTCGGCGGGTGTCGCCGGTGTGGCGCTCGGTTTCGGCGCCCGCAACCTGGTGACCGACTTCCTGTCGGGCGTCTTCATGATCCTGGAGGACCAGTACGGCGTCGGCGACACGATCGACGCCGGGGTGGCGACCGGTGAGGTCATCGAGGTGGGCCTGCGGGTGACCAAGCTGCGCGGCGACAACGGCGAGATCTGGTACGTGCGCAACGGCGAGGTCAAGCGGATCGGCAACCTGAGCCAGGGCTGGGCGACGGCCGGCGTCGACGTCCAGGTGCGCCCCTCGGAGGACCTGGAGCAGATCCGCGAGGTGCTCTCCGAGGTCGCCGAGGACATGGCGAAGGCCGAGCCGTGGAACGAGCGGCTGTGGGGCCCCATCGAGGTGCTGGGTCTGGACTCGGTACTGCTGGACTCGATGATCGTGCGCCTGTCGGCGAAGACGATGCCGGGCAAGGCGCTGGGGGTGGAGCGCGAGCTGCGCTGGCGGGTCAAGGCGGCCTTCGACAAGGCGGGCATCCGGATCGTCGGCGGCCCCGCCACGGTGCTGGAAGAGGACCCGGCCGACCCGTCGGCGGGCGTCGCCGCCCCGTCCGCGATGGCCAACCCGCTGTCCCCGCAGGCGATGGCGTCCAACCCGATCCCGCCCGCCGGTGCCGCTCCCGGCTCGGGTCCCGCCGCCCCGGCCGCGAACCCGAACCTGAACAAGTAAGCAGCGGTACGCCCGACTTCGTACCGCAAAGAACACAGCGCCCTCCTGGGCACGTGCCGTCACTTCTGCGCCCCCGCAGGTAACGCTTTGGTTGCCTCGGGGGCGCTTCCCATTGACGGCCCTTTCACCTGCGTCTTACCTTCCTCGCACCGAATAGGAAACTTTCCTAACAACGTGGTTGGGAGAGCGGGCGAGCCGAAAGGCGGGTGACTTCGTCATGGCCACAACTCCGGGCACACCGAGTGTGCTGCGGGCGATGAACGACCGTGCCGCACTTGATCTCCTGCTGGCGCACGGCCCTCTCTCCCGCACCCGGATCGGCAAGCTGACCGGGCTCTCCAAGCCGACCGCCTCCCAGCTGCTGGCCCGGCTGGAGGCCGCCGGGCTGGTCGTCGCCACCGGCACCACGGAGGGCCGCCCGGGTCCCAGCGCACAGCTGTACGCGGTCAACGCGAGCGCCGCGCACGTCGCCGCCCTGGACGTCACCCCCGCCCGCATCCGGGCCGCCGTCGCCGACCTCACCGGTGAGACGGTGGGCAGCTTCGAACTCGTCACCCCCAAGAGGACGTCGACGGGTGTCGTGCGCCAGGTGACGCAGGCCGTCGACGGCGCCGCGAAGGACGCCGGGCTGACCACGGGCGACCTGCACCGGGTCGTGATCGGCACCCCCGGCGCGTTCGACCCGAGCACCGGGCGGCTGCGCTACGCCGCGCACCTGCCGGGCTGGCACTCCCCCACCCTGCTGGACGAACTGGCGGCGGTGCTGCCGATGCCCGTGGAGTACGAGAACGACGTGAACCTGGCGGCGGTCGCCGAGCACCGGCTCGGGGCGGCGCAGGGCCACGAGGACTTCGTGCTGCTGTGGGCGGAGGCGGGACTGGGCGCGGCTCTCGTCCTCGGCGGGCGGCTGCACCGCGGCTGGACCGGCGGCGCGGGCGAGGTGGGCTTCCTGCCGGTGCCGGGCGCCCCGCTGATCCGGCGGGTGGCGCAGGCGGGCGGCGGCGGCTTCCAGGAGCTGGTCGGGCCCGTCGCCGTACCGCGGATCGCGAAGCGGCTCGGGATGGAAACCCCGGAGCAGCCCGCGGTGGAGGTGGCCGTCGACCTGCTGGGGCGCGCCGCACGCGGGGAGCCCGGAACGGCCGGGCTGCTGCCCGAGTACGCGCACCGCCTGGCCGTGGGACTCGCGTCCGTGGTGGCGGTGCTGGACCCCGAACTGATCGTCCTGTCCGGAGCGCTGACCGCCGCCGGCGGTGAGCCGCTGCGGGCCCTCGTGCAGACGGAGCTGGCGGATCTGGCCGCGCCCCGTCCCCGTCTCGTGCTCGGCGAGATCCACCAGAACCCCGTGCTGAGAGGTGCGCTCCAGAGCGCCCTGGAGGCCACCCGCGACGAAGTGTTCGACACCTCGTCCCGCTAGACCCCGTCCGTCCCCCGTCACGCAATTCGCCGTCCCCCTGCCCCGTCCTGCCCCTGGGAGCTTTGTCATGCGCAGAAACCGCCGTCTGACCGCCGCCGCAGTCGCCGTCGCCGCGATATCCGTGGTCGCCACCGCCTGTACCGGCTCCGCCGAGAACGTGTCGAAGGACGACCCGAACGCCAACACCACGATCAACTTCTGGCACGGCTGGGCCCAGCCGAACGAGGTCAAGGCGATCAACGAGAACGTCGCCCGCTTCGAGAAGGCGCACCCGAACATCAAGGTCAACGTCGTCGGCAACATCAACGACGACAAGCTCAACCAGGCGCTGCGCAGCGGCGGTTCCAAGGGTCCGGACGTGGTGTCGTCGTTCACCACGTCCAACATCGGCAAGTTCTGCTCCTCGGGCGCCTTCGCGGACCTGAAGCCGTTCATCGAGAAGTCGAAGCTGGATCTGGAGAAGACCTTCCCGAAGGTCATGCTCGACTACACCCAGTTCGAGGGGAAGCGCTGCGCGCTGCCGCTGCTGGCGGACGCGTACGGCCTCTACTACAACAAGGACGCCTTCGCGAAGGCCGGCATCAAGGAGGCCCCGAAGACGTACTCGGAGCTGCTGAAGGCCGCGAAGGCGCTGACGAAGACCAAGGGCGACGGCTTCGAGCAGCTGGGCTTCATGCCCGCGTTCCACGGCTACGAGACGACCACGGAGCACTACCTGGGCTCCTGGGGCCCGCAGTACTTCGACGCGTCCGGGAAGTCGCAGGTCGCCAAGGACCCGGCGTTCGCGGACATGTTCACCACGCAGAAGAAGCTGGTCGACGAGCTCGGCGGGCTGCAGAAGCTGGAGAAGTTCCGCAACACCTTCGGTGACGAGTTCGGTGCGAAGCACCCCTTCCACACCGGTCAGGTCGCCATGCAGCTGGACGGCGAGTGGCGGCTGGGGATGGCGAAGGACGCCAAGGTGCCCTTCGGGATCGGTGTCGCACCGATGCCGGTGCCGGACGACAAGGTCGCCGACTACGGCAAGGGCTACCTGTCCGGCACGGTGATGGGCATCGCCCCGCAGAGCAAGAAGCAGAACGCCGCGTGGGAGCTCGTGAAGTTCATGACGACCGACACCAAGGCGGTCGTGGAGTTCTCCAACGCGATCCACAACGTGCCCTCGACCTTCGAGGCGCTGAAGTCGCCCGAGCTGAAGATCGAGCCGGAGTTCAAGACCTTCATCGACATCGCCCAGAACCCGAAGTCCAACACGGCCGCGGGTGCGGTGAACGGTGCCACGTACCTGAACACCATCCAGGACTTCGGCTACCAGTACGAGAAGGGCACCGAGAAGGACCTGAAGGCGGGCCTGGAGAAGCTCGCGCAGCAGATCGACACCGACATCGCGAAGGCGAAGTAGCCCTCCCATGACCACGAACACGCTCCGTACGAAGCGCAGGAAGTCCGCGCTTCGTACGGCGGCCTTCATGTCGCCGTGGCTGATCGGCTTCGCGGTGTTCTTCGCGTACCCGCTGATCTCCACGCTGTACTTCTCGTTCACGAAGTACGACGGTTTCGGTGCGCCGGTCTTCAACGGCTTCGACAACTGGAAGTACGTCTTCGAGAACTACCCGAACTTCTGGCCCGCGATGAGGAACACCCTCTGGCTGGTCGTGGTGATGGTGTTCTGCCGGGTCGTCTTCGGCCTGGGCATCGGCCTGCTGATCACCAAGATCAAGACGGGTACGGGAATCTTCCGCACCCTCTTCTACCTGCCGTACCTGGCGCCCCCGGTGGCGGCCACCCTCGGCTTCGTCTTCCTGCTGAACCCGGGCACCGGGCCGGTCAACGCGATCCTCGGCGACCTGGGTCTGCCCACTCCCGACTGGTTCACCGACCCGGCCTTCTCGAAGCCGGCGCTCACCATCCTCGCGGTGTGGGGCATCGGCGACCTCATGGTCATCTTCATGGCCGCGCTGCTCGACGTGCCGAAGGAGCAGTACGAGGCGGCGGAGCTGGACGGCGCGTCCGCCTGGCAGCGGTTCCGCTTCGTGACGCTGCCGAACATCTCGCCCATCGTGATGTTCGCCGTCGTCACGGGTGTCATCCAGGCGATGCAGTACTACACCCAGCCCCTCGTGGCGGGGAAGGTCGCCTCCGGCATCATCGGCAACTCGGGCCAGCAGGTGGAGCCCGGTTTCCCGGACAAGTCGACCCTGACCCTGCCGCAGCTCGTCTACAACCTCGGCTTCCAGCGCTTCGACTACGGCTCCGCCGCGGTCGCCGCGCTCGTCCTGTTCGTCCTGGCGATGGCCTTCACGGCCCTGCTGATGCGACGCCGCGGCGGCCTCCTCCAGGCAGGTGACTAACTTCCATGTCCACCACGACACTTGAGCGCCCGCTCAACACGGACGCGCCCACACCGGCACACCGCACCGCACGCCGCAAGGCCGCGCTGCACTGGATCGGCGTGCACTCCCTCGGGATCGCGGCGGCGCTGTTCTTCCTGCTGCCGTTCGTCTTCCTCTTCCTCACGTCCTTGATGAGCGATGCACAGGCGCTCACCAGCGACCTGGTGCCGCGCACCTGGGAGTGGGGCAACTACGTCAAGGTCTTCGAGACGCCGGGCTTCCTGACCTGGTGGAAGAACAGCCTGCTGTACGCGGGCCTGGGCACCGTACTTACTGTGCTCTCGTCGATCCCTGTCGCGTACGCACTCGCCAAGTTCCGCTTCCGCGGCCGCAATCTGTCGCTGCTGCTGGTGATCTCGATGATGATGCTGCCGCAGCAGGTCATCATCATCCCGATGTACCTGTTCTGGTCGAAGCAGCTGGACCTCACCGGCACCCTGTGGCCGCTGATCATTCCGCTCGCCTTCGGGGACGCGTTCTCCATCTTCCTGCTGCGGCAGTTCCTGCTGACCATCCCCAACGAGTACCTGGACGCGGCGAAGGTGGACGGCTGCGGCGAATTCCGCACGCTGATCCGCATCGTGCTGCCGATGGCCAAGCCCGGCATCGCGGCGATCGCCCTGTTCCAGTTCTTCGCCCTGTGGAACGACTACTTCGGCCCGCAGATCTACGCGTCGGACAACCCGGCCGCGTGGACCCTGAGTTACGGCCTGGAGTCCTTCAAGGGCGCGCACCAGACCAACTGGAATCTGACCATGGCCGCGACCGTACTGGTCATGGCCCCTGTGATCCTCGTGTTCTTCTTCGCCCAGAAGGCGTTCGTCGAGGGTGTCACGCTGACCGGAGTGAAGGGCTAGGTCAACAACTCATGAAGCTCGCAGTAGTCGGTGGAGGTTCCACCTACACCCCCGAGTTGATCGACGGCTTCGCCCGGCTGCGGGACACGCTCCCGATCACCGAGCTGGTCCTCATCGACCCGGCGGCCGACCGCCTGGACCTGGTCGGCGGTCTCGCCCGCCGGATCTTCGCCAAGCAGGGCCACCCGGGCACCATCACCACCACCTCCGACCTGGACGCGGGCGTCGCCGGCGCCGACGCGGTGCTGCTCCAGCTCCGGGTGGGCGGCCAGGCGGCCCGCAACCAGGACGAGACGTGGCCGCTGGAGTGCGGCTGCGTCGGCCAGGAGACGACGGGCGCGGGCGGCCTCGCCAAGGCGCTGCGCACGGTCCCGGTCGTCCTCGACATCGCCGAGCGGGTGCGCCGTACGAACCCCGACGCGTGGATCATCGACTTCACCAACCCCGTCGGCATCGTCACCCGGGCGCTGCTCCAGGCCGGGCACAAGGCGGTGGGCCTGTGCAACGTGGCGATCGGCTTCCAGCGGAAGTTCGCCGCGCTGCTCGACGTCACGCCCGCCGAGGTGCACCTCGACCACGTCGGCCTCAACCACCTCACGTGGGAGCTCGGGGTGCGCCTCGGCGGCCCGACCGGCGAGAACCTCCTGCCGAAGCTGATCGCCGAGCACGGCGACGCCATCGCCGCCGACCTGCGCATGCCGCGCGCGATCGTGGACCGCCTGGGCGTGGTCCCCTCGTACTACCTGCGGTACTTCTACCAGCACGACGAGGTCGTGCGGGAGCTGGGCACCAAGCCCTCCCGGGCTGCCGAAGTGGCCGCCATGGAGAAGGAGCTGCTGGCGCTGTACGGCGACCCCACCCTCGATGAGAAGCCGGAACTGCTCGCCAAGCGCGGCGGCGCCTTCTACTCGGAGGCGGCCGTGGACCTCGCGTCCGGGCTGCTGGGCGGCGGCGGATCACCGGTGCAGGTGGTCAACACGTACAACAACGGCACCCTGCCGTTCCTCCCCGACGACGCGGTGATCGAGACGCAGGCGCGCATCGACGCGAGCGGGGCGACGCCTCTTGAGGCGGCACCGCTGAACCCTCTGTACGCGGGGCTCGTCTCGAACGTCACGGCGTACGAGAACCTCGCACTGGAGGCGGCCCTGCACGGTGGCCGGGAGCGTGTCTTCAAGGCGCTCCTCGCACATCCGCTGGTGGGCCAGTTCGAGTACGCGGAAGCGCTCACGGACAAGCTGATCGCGCACAACAGGGAGCACCTGGCGTGGGCGTGAGCACTCCCCCACACCGGTTCGAGGACGGCAGCGTCCTGGCGATCGACGCGGGCAACAGCAAGACGGACGTCGCCGTGATCGGCGCGGACGGCCGGGTCCTGGGCACCGGCAGGGGCGGCGGTTTCCAGCCGCCCCTGGTGGGGCTGCAGGTGGCGGTCGACGCGCTCGCGGCGGCGGTCGGGGCGGCACTGTCGGCAGCCGGTGTCGAGGGCGTCGACCATGTGTCGGCCTGCCTGGCCAACGCCGATCTCCCGGTCGAGGAGGCGGAGTTGGCGGCTGCCGTGCAGGCGCGCGGCTGGGGGCGTACGACCGAGGTCTACAACGACACCTTCGCGATCCTGCGCGCGGGTGTGGACGAGCCGCGCGGTGTCGCGGTGGTGTGCGGGGCGGGCATCAACTGCGTCGGCATGCTGCCCGACGGGCGCACCGCCCGCTTCCCGGCGATCGGGAAGATCTCCGGGGACTGGGGCGGGGGCGGCGGCCTCGCCGACGAGGCAATGTGGTTCGCCTCGCGGGCGGAGGACGGGCGGGGCGGGCCGACGGCCCTCTCCTCGGTGCTGCCCGCGCACTACGGGGTGGAGTCCATGTACGCCCTCGTGGAGGCGCTGCACCTGGGGCGCATCCCCGCGGTGCGGCTGCACGAGGCGGCACCGCTGGTGTTCGCGGTGAGTGCGGCGGGGGACGCGGTCGCGCGCTCCCTGGTGCACCGGCTGGCGGACGAGGTCGTCGCGATGGCGTCCGTGGCGCTCGGGCGGCTCGGCCTCCTGGAGGAGGAGGCGCCCGTACTGCTGGGCGGGAGTGTGCTGGCGGCACGGCATCCGGAGCTGGACACACGGATCGCCTCGCTGCTGGCGGAGCGGGCGCCGAAGGCGGAGGTGCGGGTGGTGACGGCGGCGCCGGTGCTGGGGGCTGCGCTGTTGGGGCTGGATGTGGTGGGGGCGGCGTCCGCTGTGCGGCGGGTGTTGCGCGAGCACTACGTGTAGGGGGTACGGGGTGGGGCTCGGCCCCTCGCGCGGTCGCGGCCGGTGCGGGGGTGGGCCGGGGGGTGTCGGGGCTTGGCCGGTGCCGGTGGGTGCGGGCAGGGGGCGGTGTCGGGGTGGGCCCGGATCGGGCGGGCCGCCCCCTTGCCCGCCCGTCCCGCCCCCGGGGGGCGGCCCCGCCGCCCAAGGGGGCTGGGCGGAATAGGCGGCCCCGCCGCCCAAGGGGACGGCGGCGGAAGGGGGGCGCTGCCCAAGGGGGGCCATGGCAGGGCCCGGCTCATATGGGGACGAGACGGGCCGGGGTTTGGGGGCCATGGTCCGGGGGCGGATCGGCGCATAGGATCAGCCGCTAAGTGGCATGTCCCTGGCGCGAATTGGGCAACGACCGGACCCCCTCCCGGGTTCCGAACGGGAACCAAACGGATCTCTGAGACGTATTCATGTCGAGGGAGCCCGCCGGAGGGCGGGCCAGCCGTCCACGACCGAGGGGGAGGTCTCGTGGCACACCCGCCGATGGGCGGCCCAGGGGGGACCGCCGTGGTACCGACGCCCACCGCGTCCGGCGCGTCCGCGTCCGGAGCGCCCGCGTCCGGCGCACCCGGCACGTCCGGTGCGCCCGGGCCGCTTGCACCGCACCAACCGCCGCCCGCCCGCGGCAGCGCCTGGTCCGAGGGCATGGACCGGCTGCGTGCCGCCGCGACGACCGAGCCGGGCCGGCTGCGGGTCATCGGGGCCGTGCTGGCCGCGCTGGTGATCGCGTTCGGGGCGGTGACGGCCTGGCAGGTCGCCGACCGGAAGTCCGCCGCCGACGACGTGGTGACGCGCAGTCAGCCGCTGTCGGCGGACGCCGCGAGCATCTACCGCTCCCTCGCCGACGCCGACACGGCCGCCGCCAGCGGTTTCCTCGCGGGCGCGCAGGAACCGCCGTTGGTGATCAAGCAGTACAACGACGACATCGCCGAGGCCTCCCGCCTGCTGGTCAAGGCCGCGGCGAACACCTCCAGCACGAGCACGTCGGGCCAGCAGATCGCCCGGCTGAACCAGCAGCTCCCCGCGTACACGGGCCTCATCGAGCGGGCCCGCGCCAACAACCGCCAGGGCCTGCCGCTCGGCGGCGCCTACCTGCGGTATGCGAACGAGCGGATGACCACCCAGCTGCTGCCCGCCGCGAAGAAGCTGTACGACGAGGAGACCGACCGCCTCTACCGCGACTACGACGACGCGACGGCCTGGCCGTACGTGGCGCTCGGGCTCGGGGTGCTGGCGCTGGGCGGCCTCGGCTGGGCCCAGCTGCGCAACTACCGCCGCACCAACCGGGTGTTCAACCACGGTCTGCTGGGGGCGTCCGCCGCCTCGCTGGCCGTGCTGCTGTGGCTGGTGGTCGGGCACACCCTGGCGTCCTCCGGGCTGAACGACTCCAAGACGTACGGACAGGAATCGCTGAAGGTGCTCAGCGACGCCCGGATCAGTTCCCTCCAGGCGCGGGCGAACGAGAACCTCACCCTGGTCTCGCGCGGCGCGGTCACCACCACGAGCGGCGACGACAAGTACGAGGCCGACTACACCAGCGGCATGGCCGACCTGGAGAAGCAGCTGGCGAAGGCCGGGGAGCTCGCCGACGACGACGGCGGCAAGGGCCCGGTACAGAAGGCCGCGGACAGCGTGAAGGCCTGGAAGACCCAGCACAAGGACGCCCGCGCCACCGACAACCAGGGCGACTACGACGCGGCGCTGGAGAAGGTCATCGGCGCCTCCGGCTCGACCGGCCAGTCCTTCGCCAAGGTCGACCAGGCGCTGGCGACGGCGCTGGCCTGGGAGCAGCGGGAGTTCACCGAGGCGGCCGAGGACGGCAGGGGCGCCCTCTCCGGACTCGCGATCGGGGCGGCCGTGCTGGCCGTACTGGCGGCCGCCGCGGCGCTGCTGGGCATCGGGCGCAGGCTTTCGGAGTTCAGGTGATGCGGCGGATGAGGGGACGCGACGCGCACGGTGCGCACGAGAACACGGTGGCCGAGGGGAGCGCGATGAGCACGAGCGGAGCACGGCCCGGTGCCGACGGCGCCGGGACGCACGGGGACAACCCCGCGCGCGCGACGTCACGGACACTGCGCGGCGGTTGGCGTCTCGGCCTGGTCGCCCTGGGTGCCGCGGTGGCGCTGACGGCGGGTGTCGCGGTGCTGCCGCTGCCCGCCGAGCACGCCGCGGACAGGGTGAGCTCGGGCAGCGGTACGGCCGCCCAGGCCGCCGCGAAGGCCCCGGCGTGCCAGGAGCCCGAGCGGAGCCTGCGCCCGTCCCCGGCGGACGGCGACACGATCGCGAAGATCAAGGCACGCGGCAAGCTGATCGCCGGCGTCGACCAGAACAGCTACCGCTGGGGCTACCGCAATCCGGCCTCCGGCAAGCTGGAGGGCTTCGACATCGACATCGTGAAGGCCATCGCGAAGGAGGTGCTGGGCAGCGAGGACGCCGTCATCTACCGGGCGATACCCACCAGTCAGCGCATCAAGCTGCTCCAGGACAGGAAGATCGACATCGTGGTCCGCACGATGACGGTCAACTGCGACCGGATTGAGAAGGTGGCGTTCTCCAACGCCTACTTCCAGGCGGGACAGCAGGTGCTGGCCCCCAAGGAGTCCAAGATCACCGGGTACGACGACTCCCTGAAGGGCAAGAAGGTCTGCATGGCCAAGGGCTCCACGGCCCTGGACGCCATGAAGACCGAGTCCCACGGCGCGCTGTTCGACACTCCGGAGCTGCTGGTCCCCAACCAGCTGGACTGCCTGGTGCGCCTCCAGCTCGGCCAGGTCGACGCGATCGTCACGGACAACGCGCTGGCCGCCAGCCAGGCCGCGCAGGACCCGGCGATCGAGCTGAAGGGCACCGAGCCGTTCACCACCGAGTTCTACGCCGTCGCGACGAACAAGGAGTCCACCGACCTGGTGCGCCGGATCAACAAGGTGCTGGCGGCGTACGGCAAGGGGCCGTGGCAGGAGTCGTACGGCCAGTGGCTGTCGAAGGACCTGAAGGGGCTCACCGGCCCGCCGGCCCCGAAGTTCCTGGACTGACGGACCAGTTCCTGGACCGACGGACCGCGCACAGCGAGATCCGCAACGAAAAGCACGAACGGCAGGAGAGGTGATCGATGGGCGTCGCTGGATCGTCCCCCGGCTCGGCGGGCAGCGCCCGGGGCCCGGTGCTCGACCGGGACCAGGCCGACCGCGCGCTGGCGCGGCTCGGCGCCGAGCACGAGGCGATCGAGACGTCGTTGCTCGCCCTCCAGGACCATGCGGGCCGCCGCCTGCTGGAGGGGGCGGAGCTGACCGGGGTCACCAAGGACCGGTGGGCGTCCGCCGAGCAGTCGATCACGCTGCTGTGGACGTACTTCGACGCGTACACGGCGGCGCTGGAGGGCGCCCGTGAGGTGCGGGCCAGGCGGCGCTGGCCCAGCCGCGAGGACCTGGTGGAGCTGACCGACGTCCTCACCGGCGAGGGCGTCACCGTCTCCGGCGGGGCGCACGCGCACGGCCACCCGGCGTCGATCACGGGCCCGGCGAAGCTGTCGGAGCAGTTCTCGCTCGCCGACCTGGTGGGCCGGATGAACGACCTGTACGCCTCCTCCCTCGACATGGTGGTGGCGGCCGACGCCGTGTGGTCGGCGCTGCCCGCCCGGATAGACCTCCTGGCGGCGGAGCTGCACCGCACGCGTTCGCTGGCGCACTCGGTGGGGGTGCGCCCCGGCGAGCACCCGGCGGGCGACGACCTGGAGTCGATCACCCAGGAGCTGACGCTGCTGCGCTCCCAGGTGGTCTCCGACCCGCTGGCCTTCTGGCGTCCGGCGCCCGGGAGTTCGGCCCCCGGCGGCGGCCGCCCCGACACCGACCGCTACGACCGTGCGGCGCGCGCCCTGGAGGAGGTGCGCCGGGAGGTCGACGCGGTGCTGACCGTACGGCAGGACGCCGAGCAGCGCCTCGTGCAGCTGCGGGACGTGCTCTCGCGCGCGGACCGCACCCTCACCGAGGCGAGATCGGCGCGCGGCGAGGTCCTCGCGAAGATCGCCGCCTCCGAGGTGCCCGCGGTGAGCGGCCCGCCGACCGCCCTCCAGGAGCTGCTCGCCACGGCCGCCGAGTACCGCAGGCGCGCCCAGTGGCACCGGCTGTCGCCGCTGCTCGACTCCCTGGAGCGCGACGCGGAGAGCGAACTGCTGCGCGCCCGCGAGTCGTTGACGGCGGTCACCGCGCCGCTGGCGGTGCGCGCCGAGCTGCGCGGCAGGCTGGACGCGTACCGGGCGAAGGTGGCCCGGCACGGCATGGCCGAGGACCCGCAGCTCATCGAGCGCTACGACGCGGCCCGCCGCATGCTGTGGAGCGCCCCGTGCGACCTGCGGGTCGCCGAGCAGGCGGTGCTGCGCTACCAGGAGACGGCGCGGGACGTCCTCGCGCCACGGCCCACCACCGGCCCCAACAGCTCCGTCACCGGGCCCAACGACCGCACCAACGGGGGTAATTGATGAGTACGACCTGCCAGCGCCCCGGTTGCGGGGGCAACTACGAGGACATGGGCGGCGGCGAGCTGTACTGCGACACCTGCGGGCTCGCCCCCGTGGTGTCGCCGAACGGCATGATCGCGGCGACCGCCACGGGCATCACGGGCGGCGGCAAGGCCTCCTCCCGGGGCTCGGGCAGCAGCTCCGTGCAGAGCAGTTCACGGGCGTCCTCCCAGGCGTCGCGTTCCTCCCGCTCGGCGACCTCCCGCCGCTCCGTCTCCGGCAGGCTCTCGCGGGCGCTGTCCGGTGCGACGACGTCCCGTTCGGTCTCCGTGCGCTCCTCGGGCAAGTCGACCGCCGCCTCGGGGCGCAACCGCCTCGGGGCGGGCCTGGTCACCGTGCCGGAGGTGCCGCGCCCCGACCCCCGTACGGCGATCATGGAGAACCCGGAGGTGCCCGAGCGCAAGCGGTTCTGCTCGCGCTCCGAGTGCGGTGCCCCGGTGGGCCGTTCCCGCGGCACCAAGACCGGGCGAACGGAAGGTTTCTGCACCAAGTGCGGCAACCCGTACTCCTTCGTCCCGAAGCTGAGCACGGGCGACGTGGTGCACGGCCAGTACGAGGTCGTGGGCTGTCTGGCGCACGGCGGTCTCGGCTGGGTCTACCTCGCCGTCGACAAGGCGGTGTCCGACCGCTGGGTGGTCCTCAAGGGCCTCCTGGACACGGGCGACCAGGACGCGATGGCCGCCGCGATCTCCGAGCGCCGCTTCCTCGCGGAGATCGAGCACTCCAACATCGTGCGCATCTACAACTTCGTGGAGCACCTGGACACCCGCACGGGCTCCCTCGACGGCTACATCGTCATGGAGTACGTGGGCGGCAAGTCCCTCAAGGAGATCGCCAACGAGCGCCGGGACACCGGCGGCAAGCGCGACCCGCTGCCGGTCGAGCAGGCCTGTGCGTACGGCATCGAGGCACTCGAGGCCCTCGGCCACCTGCACAGCCGCAATCTCCTGTACTGCGACTTCAAGGTCGACAACGCGATCCAGCAGCAGGACCAGCTCAAGCTGATCGACATGGGCGCGGTGCGCCGCATGGACGACGACGAGTCCGCGATCTACGGCACGGTCGGCTACCAGGCCCCCGAGGTCGCCGAGCTCGGCCCCTCGGTCGCCTCCGACCTGTACACGGTGGCGCGCACGCTGGCCGTCCTGACCTTCGACTTCCAGGGCTACACGAACGTCTTCGTGGACTCCCTCCCGGACCCGGACAACATTCCGGTCTTCCATCAGTACGAGTCCTTCTACCGCCTTCTGGTCCGGGCCACCGACCCGGACCCGGCCCGCCGGTTCGCCTCCGCATCGGAGATGGCGGATCAGCTGACGGGCGTGCTGCGGGAGGTCGTGGCGCTCCAGACGGGCCGGCCCCGGCCGTCGCTGTCCACGCTGTTCGGCCCGGAGCTGCGGGTCACGGACACGGGGCTGTTCGCCGAACTGACGGGTTCCGTTTCGCAGTTGGGCGTACGTTCCCTGCCTGCGCCGCGCAGGGCCAGGCGGGGCGGGAAGCTTCCGGCGCAGCCGAGCGCCCCGGCGCTGATCCCGGCGCAGCAGTCCGCCCAGGCCGTCGCCCACGCCCCCACCCAGGGCGCACTCCAGGTGCCGCATCAAGCCCCCGGTGCCCCCGGTGTCCCCGGCGCCCCACCCGCACCTCAGGCCCCGCCCGGCGCACCTCCGGCCCCGCCCGGAGCGGCCGCCTCCGTGGCGCCGGAGAGCGCCGCCACCTACCTCCAGCCCCTGCACGCCGCCACCACCGCGCTGGCGCTGCCGGTGCCCCGGGTGGACCCGAACGACCCGAACGCCGGGTTCCTGGCGGGCCTGATGGCCTCCGCCCCGGCCGAGCTGATCTCGGCGCTCCAGCAGGCGCCGGGCGACTCGGTGGAGCGGCGGCTGCGCGAGCTGCGGGCCCGCCTGGAGATGGGTGAACTGCCCACCGCCTCACAGACCCTGGCCGATCTGGAGGCCGCGTACCCGGACGACTGGCGGGTGGTCTGGTACCGGGGCGTCGCGGCCCTGACGGCCGGTGACAACGAGACGGCGGCCCTGTCCTTCGACGCGATCTACGACGCGTTCCCCGGCGAGGCCGCGCCGAAGCTGGCGCTCGCGGTGTGCGCGGAGGTGCTGGGCCAGCTCGACAACGCCGCCGAGTACTACCGCCTGGTATGGACCACCGACCCCAGTTATGTGAGCGCCGCGTTCGGCCTGGCCCGGGTGCAGCTCGCCGCGGGCGACCGGCCCGGCTCCGTACGGACGCTGGAGTCGGTGCCCGAGGCGTCGATCCACTACACGGCGGCACGCGTGGCGGCCGTACGGGCGAGGCTGCGGCGGCGCGCCGCGCACGAGCCGTTGATCGACGATCTACTGGCGTCCGCCGCCCAGGTGGAGGCCCTCCAGGGCTTCGGCCTGGACGCGGTGCGCCGCGAGCAGTTGGCCACCGAAGTGCTGGGTACGGCACTTGACTGGGTACTCTCCGGTGGGCACGGGGCCCGCCCCGTGCAGACCGCGCTGCTCGGCAGCCCGCTGGACGAGCGGGGCCTGCGCTTCGGGCTGGAACGCTCGTACCGGGTGCTCGCACGGCTCGCGCAGCGCGGCGACGAGAGGATCGACCTGGTGGAGCGGGCCAACCGCCTCCGCCCCCGGACTTGGGTGTGATGATGTCGCAGACGCACCAGCTGTCGGCCTGCCCCGGCTGCGAGGAGCCGCTGGAAGCGGGCGACTCGTTCTGTGAGGTGTGCGGGTACGACCTGACGGCGGTGCCGGAGCCCCCGGCCGACCGTCCGACGGTGGCCATCGGGACGCACGGACCGGGCGCACCGGCCCCGGGCGCCCCCCTGAACGGTGCCGAGCAGCCCGCGCACCCGCCGACCCGGGACGTCTCCGCACCCGACTTCGGCGCCGGGCACCCGGGATACGCCGGTGGTGCCGACGACGGCGGCGAGGACACGGCCGACATGCCTGTCGTCCAGCTGCCGACCGCGGACGACTATCCGCTGCCGGCACCGCAGCAGGCCGCCGCGCAGAAGGTGTGCGTGGCCTGCCGGGCCGGGCGCATCGACACCGACGGCTACTGCGAGAACTGCGGCCACGCCCAGCCCCGCGAGCGCGACCACCAGGAGTTCGAGCTGGGTACGGTCGCGGCGGTCAGCGACCGGGGGCTGCGCCACCACCGCAACGAGGACGCGTTCGCGATCTCGGAGGCGGCCCTCGCGGACGGTTCGACGGCGACGATCGCCGTGGTCTGCGACGGGGTGTCCTCGGCGACCCGCCCCGACGAGGCGTCCGCCGCCGCCGCGTCCGCCGCCAACGCCAGCCTCCAGGAGGCGCTGCCGCGCGGCACGCACCCCCAGCAGGCGCTGCACGAGGCGATCCTGGCGGCCGCCGAGGCGGTCAACACGCTCGCCGCACAGCAGGCGCAGCCCATGGAGCACGACCCGCACCGCCACCAGAACGCGCCCGCCTGCACCCTGGTCTCGGCGATCGTCGCCGGCGGTCTGCTGGTGGTGGGCTGGATCGGCGACAGCCGGGTGTACTGGGTGCCCGAGGACCGCAGCACGCCGCCGTCCCGGCTCACCGAGGACGACTCGTGGGCCGCGCAGATGGTGGCGGCGGGCCTGATGGGCGAGGCCGAGGCGTACGCCGACGACCGGGCGCACGCGATCACGGGCTGGCTGGGCGCGGACGCGTACGAGATCGATCCGCACACGGCGTCGTTCAAGCCGGACCGGCCGGGAGTGGTCGTCGTCTGCACGGACGGGCTGTGGAACTACGCGGAGTCCGCGCACGAGATGGCGCAGGCGGTGCCCCTCGACGCGGGCACCCGGCCGCTGCACAGCGCGCAGGTTTTGGTCGGGCACGCGCTCGACGGCGGGGGCCACGACAACGTAACAGTGGCGGTCGTGCCGTTCCCGATGCCGCCGCAAGGGGCAGGCTCCGCCTACGCGTAGGAGCTACGTGCACGGGGGCGTGCCTTCGCGGACGCCCCCGCAGCCCCACAGGATTCCGCAGGTTCGCACTCTCCGCAGGACTCACCAGGAGCCGATTCGATGGCCAATTTCTCCAAGTCCCACGCGCCCCAGTTCTCCGTCGACGTGTACCAGAACGAGTTCCTGCCGGAGGGCGGCCGCGAGGTCAACGCGATCGTCACCGTGACGTCGACCGGCGGCGGCACCAGCGGCGGCGCGCCCCTGACGGGCGTCTCCGCCGCGCCCTCGCAGATACCCGGAGCCGCCCCCACGGCGGCCGTGGTGATCATGGTGGACTGTTCCGGTTCGATGGACTACCCGCCGACGAAGATGCGCGGCGCCCGGGACGCGACGGCCGCGGCGATCGACGCGCTGCGCGACGGGACCGCCTTCGCGGTGGTCGGCGGCACCCACCTGGCCAAGGAGGTCTACCCGGGCCAGGGCAGGCTGGCGGTCGCCGACGCGTCCACCCGGGGCCAGGCCAAGGAGGCGCTGCGTTCGCTCACCGCGGGCGGCGGCACCGCGATCGGCACCTGGCTGCGGCTGGCCGACCGGCTCCTGGCCACCTCCGAGGCCCCGATCCGGCACGGCATCCTGCTGACCGACGGCCGCAACGAGCACGAGTCGCCCAAGGACCTGGCCGCCACCCTGGAGGCCGTCGCGGGCCGCTTCACCTGTGACGCGCGCGGGGTGGGGACGGACTGGGAGGTGAAGGAGGTCACAGGGATCGCCTCCGCGCTCCTCGGCACGGCCGACATCGTCGCGGACCCCTCGGGGCTCGCCGCGGACTTCACGCAGATGATGGAGAACGCGATGGGCAAGGAGGTCGCGGATGTGAATCTGCGGCTGTGGACCCCGGTCGGCGTGGAGATCAAATTCGTCAAGCAGGTCGCTCCGACGGTCGAGGAGCTGACCGGCCGCAGGACCGAGGCGGGCCCCCGCGCGGGCGACTACCCGACGGGTTCCTGGGGCGACGAGTCCCGCGACTACCACGTGTGTGTGCAGGTCCCCGAGGCCGGTGTGGGCCAGGAAATGCTGGCCGCACGGGTCTCTCTGATCCTCCCGGACCCGGCGGGCGGCACCCCGCAGACGCTGTCGCAGGGGCTGGTGCGCGCGGTGTGGACGGACGACATGGCGGCCTCCACCTCCATCAATCCGCAGGTCGCCCACTACACGGGCCAGGCGGAACTTGCACAAGCAATCCAACAGGGCCTGGATGCACGGAAGTCGGGCGATTTCGACGGCGCGACGGCCAAACTGGGACGGGCGGTACAGCTCGCGGCCGCCTCCGGGAACGCGGATACTGCGAAACTGCTTGCGAAGGTGGTGGACGTCGTCGACGAGGCGACGGGTACTGTGCGGCTGAAGGCGAAGGTCGCGGAGGCGGACGAGATGACTCTCGAAACCCGGTCCACGAAGACCGTCCGAGTAAAGAAGTAAATCCAGTACAACCGTTTTCGATCACGGATTGTCTCCAGACCGGGAGACGCCGAAGAGCTTGTGTACGGCCTGCGGGCCGGACGAGGAGAGGGGGAAGCGCCGACATGCCGACCTGCCCGAACGGACACCAGTCGGGTTCCGACGACTGGTGCGAGGTCTGCGGCCATCGCATGGCCGGCGCCGTGCCGCCGCCCCCGCAGCCCGGTTACGGATATCCGCAGCAGGGCCAGGGCGGGTACGGCCCCGACGCCACCGCCCAGGCCGAACTGTGCCCGCAGTGCCGCACGCCGCGTGAGCCGATGGCTCCGTACTGCGAGGAATGCCGCTGGAACTTCCTCACCCAGCAGGCGACGTACGCCCAGCCGCCGCAGCAGCACATGCAGCAGCAGGGGTACGGACAGCAGCAGGGACGCGACCCGTACGAGTACCAGGGTTCGCGGCCCTCGCAGATGAACCGGCCGGCCGAGCCGTACCCGCAGCAGGGGGGCTACCCCGACCAGGGCGGCTACCCGCAGCAGGGCGGCCACGGCCAGCAGCAGCACACCGGCGGCGGTGACGACGACTGGATGCTGCCGCCGCCGTCGCAGCAGCAACAGCAGCAGCAGGGCGGGTACGGGTATCCGCAGCAGGGCCGGCCGGGCGGCGGGCAGTGGACCGCCACCGTCGGGCCGGACCGCGACTACTTCATGGCGATGATGCAGCGCAGCGGGCCGGAGGCGGGCGGGCTGAACCTTCCCGCGTACTCCCCCGAGCAGCAGATCCAGCTCAGTGGGCGCAACCAGATCACCATCGGGCGGCGCCGGCACTCCACCGGGGAGTCCCCGGACGTGGATCTCGCGGTGCCGCCGGAGGACCCGGGTGTCTCGCACCAGCACGCGGTGCTGGTGGAGCAGCCGGACGGGTCGTGGGCGGTCGTCGACCAGAACTCGACGAACGGTACGACGATCAACGGGGGCGAGGAGCCGATCCAGCCGTACGTGCCGGTGGGGCTGCAGGACGGGGACCGGGTGCACGTGGGGGCGTGGACGACGATCCGGATTCACCGGGGCTGAGGTCACGGCCGGGGGCTCTGCCCCCGGACCCCCGGTTTGTGCCCCTGTCCCGCCCCTTCACCTAAAGCGCTCGCCGCGCGGCTTTGTGGTGGGTTGCTCGCGCAGTTCCCCGCGCCCCTAGAGGGGCCACGCGTACGGGCCGTCCGGGTCGTCCAGCCAGGCCCACTGGCCCGTTGACGTCACCGTGACGCCGAAGCGTTCGCGGCGGGGACGGCCCTCCAGGTGCCACAGGGCCAGTGCCTCGTGCGGGTCGAGGCTGCTCGTGCTCAGTGAGAGCAGGAAGCGGAACAGGTCGTTCTCCAGCGCGGTGCGCGGCAGTCCGCCCGTGTAGCGCGGGGTCGGCACGCCCAGGCCCCCGCGCAACGGTACGAAGTAGGCGGGGGTGGGCAGGAAGCGGCCCTCGGCGTAGCCCGCGTCCCGTACCCGCAGCGCGATCAGGCCCGTCGAGAGGGGGGCCAGGATCCGTGCACCCGGCACGCACTGCCGCAGCCATGCGCGGGGCACCGAGGGCACCGTGCAGGTGGCCATGATCCGGTCGAAGGGGGCGCGCGCCGGGCAGCCCCTGGCCCCGTCGCCCGTCTCCACCGTCGGTGCGTAGCCGGCCCGGCGCAGGTGTGCGCGTGCCGACTCGGCGATCTCGGGGTCGAGGTCGAGGGTGGTGACGTGCTCCTCGCCGAGGCGGTGCGAGAGCAGCGCCGCGTTGTAGCCGGTGCCCGCGCCGATCTCCAGGACGCCCTGGCCGTCCCGTACCTCCAGTTCGTCCAGCATCCGGGCCATCAGCGAGGGCTGGCTGCTGGAGGAGAGCAGCACGCCGTCCCGTACCCGGGTGGCCAGCGCCGTGTCGGCGTAGGCGCCGTGCAGCCAGCGGGCCCGGCGGCGGGGGTCGGGGTCCTCGGCCCAGAGGCGTTCGTAGCCGCCGGGTCCCGGGCGGAACCAGTACGGCACGAACAGGTGCCGGGGCACCTGGGTGAAGGCCGCCCGCCAGGCGGGGTCCTTCAGTGCTCCGGCCGCGGCGATCTCCGTGACGAGAGCGGCCCGCTCCTCGGCGTACGCGTAACTGTCCCCGGACTCCGCTGCTGCGCCCATACGCCCACTGTGGCGCGTACGCCGTCCCCTTGGCGAGAGGGCCCCCCGGACAGGGCCCGGAGAAGCCCTAGGACCCGAGTCCTCGGCCGGGGCGTCTGAGACGATGGAGCGGTGAACGAGATTCCGCGGGGAACGCTTCAGGAGCAGACCTTCTACGAGCAGGTCGGCGGGGAGGAGACCTTCCGTCGCCTGGTGCACCGCTTCTACCAGGGGGTCGCCGAGGACCCGCTGCTGCGGCCGATGTACCCGGAGGAGGATCTCGGTCCGGCCGAGGAGCGCTTCCGGCTGTTCCTCATGCAGTACTGGGGCGGCCCGCGCACCTACAGCGACGAGCGCGGCCATCCGCGGCTGCGGATGCGGCACGCGCCGTTCAAGGTCGACCGGGCGGCGCACGACGCGTGGCTCACCCACATGCGGGACGCGATCGACGAGCTGGGGCTGGATGCCGAGCACGAGCGGCAGTTGTGGAACTACATGACGTACGCCGCCGCCTCCATGGTCAACACCGAGGGCTGAACTACCCGATAGCGATGTGAAGTTGGGCAAAGTAGCCCACTGTTGACCGAAATTCGGTTATTAACCGCCGAAATTCGATCACGATCAGATCAAGTCGGAACGGCAAGCGGTTTCCGTCACTCTGTTCCTCTGACAGCATCCCGAAAGGGCTTACATAGCTCTTTCCACGCAGGGTGTTCAGGGGGACGGGTGACGGGTTTTGTCTTTCTGCGGGTGCGCGCGCACCGGCTGCTGCTTGCGGCGGCCCTGCTCGCGGTCCTGCTGACCACCTCCGTACTGGCGGCGCTGACCGCCTTCTCCGGTTCCATCGGGGACGCGGGGCTGCGCCGCTCGCTGGGTTCGCGCGACGCCGCGGCGGCCGCGCTGACCATCACGAGCAGCAGCGTCCGCGAGGAGCAGCGGGCCGAGGCCGACAAGGTCGTACGGGAAGCGGCGCGGCGCACCTTCGACGGGCTGCCGACCCGCACCACCGTCCTGAACCAGTCCGGCAGTTACGCGCTGCCGCGCACCCTGCGCCCGCCGACCGGCAAGAGCGGCGAACCCGGTCTGACCCGGTTCGCCGGCATCGACCGCGACCGGGTGCGGCTGACGGCCGGAGCCTGGCCGGGGCCCGCCCCCAAGGCCGGTGACAAGAACGCAGTCATCGAGGTGGCGCTCCCTGACAACGCTGCCAAGGAGCTGAAGCTCACCCCGGGACCGAACGTCCTCACGCTCACCGACCGCCTCTCGGGCCCGCCCCGGAAGGTCCGTGTCACGGGCCTGTACGAGGCGAAGAAGCCCGCCGACCCGTACTGGAAGATGGAGGAGCTGAACGGCCGCGGCATCCGCGCCGCCACCTTCACCTCCTACGGGCCGCTGCTCGCCGACCCGGCCCTGCTGCGTACCTCCGCCGTGTCCTTCGGCTCCGTCGCCTGGACGGTCACCGCGGACTTCACCGCCGTGGACACCGGGCGGATCGCCGCGCTGCGCGAGGCGGCCGTGAAGGGCACCGCGTACGTCAACGCCACCCGGCCGTTCTATCCGGCGGTGGCCGTCACCAACGGGCTGCCCCAGGTGATGGACCAGGCGCAGCGGGCGCTGCTGGTGTCGCGTTCGACGCTGCTGATCGTGTCCTTGCAGCTGGTCCTGCTGGCCGGATACGCACTGCTGCTCGTGGCCCGGCTGCTGAGCGCCGAACGGGCGGGCGAGACCTCGCTGCTGGTGGCGCGCGGCGGCTCCCGGCAGCGCATCGTGAGCCTGTCCGCGATCGAGGCGGCCCTGCTCGCGCTGCCCGCCGCCGTGCTCGCACCGCTGCTGGCGGGCCCGCTGGCCCGGCTGCTGTCGGGGCAGGGCGCGCTCGGGCGGATCGGGCTCACCCTGGAGTCCACGGGCCCGACGCCGGGGATCTGGCTGGTCGGCGTCGCGGTGGGCGCCGGGTGCGCGCTGGCGGTGGTGACCCCGGCGCTGGCCGCGGGACGCGAGAAGAAGGGCCGTTCGGTGCCCGCGCCGATGAAGGCGGGCGCGGACATCGCGCTGCTGGTGATCGCGGCCGTCGCGTACTGGCAGCTGGACCGGCAGACCTCGGGCAGCGGGCCGCTGACCGGCGACCGCAGCGGCGAACTGGGCGTGGACCCGCTGCTGGTCGCAGCGCCCGCGCTGGCGCTGCTGGCCGGAACCGTCCTGACTCTGCGGCTGCTGCCCCCGCTGGCGCGCCTCGCGGAGAAGCGGGCGGCGAGCGGGCGGGCACTGCCCGTGGCGCTGGCCGGCTGGCAGCTCAGCCGGCGGCCGCTGCGCGGCACCGGACCGGTGCTGCTGCTGGTGCTGGCCGTCGCGATGGGCATGCTCGCCATCGGGCAGGGCGCGTCCTGGAACCGCTCCCAGGAGGACCAGGCGGACTTCCGCAGCGGGGCCTCCATCCGGATCACCGACAGCGCGGCAGCCGGTGCGGACGCCGGGGAGCAGTACCGCAAGACCCCCGGGGTGCTCTCCGTGGCGCCCGCCGCACGCCGCACCGTTCCGCTGTCCGGCGACCGGGCGGGGACGCTGCTGGCGCTGGACACCGCGCACGCCTCCGAAGGCATGCGCCTGCGCGGGGACCTCGTCGAGGGCGGCTCGCCCGCCGTCGGCAAGCGGACCGCCGCACTGCGCGGCACCGACCGCAAGCGCGACGGCATCCCGGTGCCCGAGGGCGACCGGATCGGCCTGGACCTGACGCTCGGCCGCCCGGACGGCACCGCGTCGAAGGTGAGGACGGCGGAGGTGCTCGTCGTCGTCGAGGACCGGTACGGCACGGCCCACCGGCTGCCCGCCGGAAAGCTGAACGTCGGCGCGGGCACCCAGCAACTGACCGTGGACCTCGCCGCGGCGGGCAACCCGGCCCGGCCCCTGCTCATCACGGGCCTGGAGGCGACGGTCGCGATGCCCCCCAAGATCGGGGAGGCCCTGCAGCTGACCGTGGACGCGGTCCGGGGCGCGGACGGCGCCGCCGCGGCGAAGCCCGCGGAGCTGGACTGGACCGGCAAGGCGGTCGACGTACTGCTGGAACGGGACAGCAAACCCGATGCCGAGAAGGTCCTTGCCGTCGGCAAGGCGGACGGCGCCAAGCTGCTGCGGGTCACCTTCGACACCGGTTCGAACGACATCCCGTTCGACATCTACGCCCAGTACTTCCCCGAGACCTCCGTACGGCTCACCGCGTCCGACCCCCGGCCGGGCCCGCTGAACGCCGTCGTCACCGACGACTTCCTGGCGTCGGCCGGCGCGAAGGTCGGTTCCGACATCGACATCGAGGTGGCCGGCACCACCCTGACCGTCCATATCACCGACACCGTGCGGCAACTGCCCACCACCGGCCCCGCCACCCTCACCCCCACCGGCAACGCCGCCGACGCCAAGCGGGACGGCGGCGGTCTGCTGCTGGACCTGCGCGCCCTCAACCGGGAACTGAACCGGCGCCAGGCGATGGCACTGGCACCGGACGAATGGTGGCTGGCCACCAAGGCGGGCGAGACCGCGCAGACGGCCGCCGAGCTGCGCAAGCGCTCCGACCTCGACCCCTCCCAGGTGGTCGTACGGGACGAGATGCTGCGGGAGTTGCGGGACGACCCCCTGGGGGCCGGCCCCCAGGCGGCCCTTCTCGCGGTGGCCGTGGTGGCGGCGCTGCTGGCCGCGGTCGGCTTCGCCGTCGGCGCGATGGGCTCGCTGCGGGAACGCACCGCGGAGTTCGCCGTGCTCCGGGCGCTCGGGGCGCCGCCCAGGCAACTGGCCCGGCTGATCGCCGCCGAGCAGTCCCTCCTGATCGGCATCGCGCTGGTCGTGGGCGTGGCGCTGGGTGCCGTACTGACCCGGGCGGTGGTCCCGCTGATCGTGCTCACCGGGCAGGCCACCCAGCCGCTGCCCCACGTCCTGGTGCAACTGCCCGCCGGGCAGGTCGCCGTACTGCTGGCCGGCGTCGTCGCCGTACCCCTGCTGGTCGTCCTGCTGCTCGCGCTGCGCCGCGGCGACCCTGCCACCACTCTGCGCTTCCAAGGAGGCGGCAACTGATGAGCCACCGCGCTGTCGCCCCCTGGGTGCGCACCCGACTGCGCTCCGCGCCCGGCGCCGCCGTCGCCCTGGGCGTCCTGGTCCTGATCACGGCGTTCCTCGCCGCCTCCTATCCCCGGGCGGTGGACCGGTACGAGGACGCCGGTCTGCGGCACGCGCTGCGCACGGCGCCGGCCGACCAGCGGATCGTGCAGGTCGCCTCCGACACCCAGTTCCTCCCGGACAGCGACCGGATCCTGACCCCCGAGCAACTGCTCAGCGGCCGGCAGAACATCCTCAAGACGCTCTCCTCCCCGCTGGCGGTGGACCTCGCCGACTCCGCTTACGGAGTCCGCTCCCCCAAGCCGCTGGTGGGCCAGGACAAGTGGCTGCCCCGGCTGAGCCTGGAGCCCGCTGAGCTGGCCCTGTCCACCCGCTCGGATTTGGCCAAGCACTCCCAGCTGGTCCAGGGGCGGGCGGCCGCCTACCGGCCGCCGCCGCCCGGCGAGGACACCTCCGCAGAGGCGCAGCTGGAGGGCGTGGTCACCACCGCGACCGCCCGCGACCTGCGCATCAAGGTCGGTGCGGTGCTGCACCTGCAGGAGAAGACCGGCAGCGGCACCGTCGCCGTGAAGGTCACCGGCATCGTCCAGCCGCTGCGCACCGACTCCCTGTACTGGGACGTCCGCCCCGAAATGCACACCCCGGTGGTCAAGGCCGCCGACCTGACGGGCGACACCGACTTCTGGTCGGCCGAGGTGCTGCTGCCGCTGGAGGCCGGGCCCGTCCTGGCGCGGCTGGGGGCCCTTCCGATCACCTACTGGGACTTCGCGCCCCGTACGGACGACCTGATCTCGTCCGACGCCGGCCCGCTGACCAGCGTGGTCGCGTCCCTGGAGAGCGGCCCCGCGCAGAGCGTGCTGCGCGAGCGGACCAACCCGACGGTCAGCGTCACCACCGACCTGGAGGCCCTGGTCACGGGCCACCTCAAGAGCCGTTCGGTGATCGACCCGGTCGTCGCCGTCGCCGGATTCGGCGTGGGTACGGTCGCGGCGGTCGTCCTGCTCATGGCGGGCGCGCTCGCCGCCGCCCGCCGGCACAGCGAACTGGCCCTGCTGCGGGCCCGCGGCGGCTCGGTGCGGGGCATGGCCGGGCGGCTGAGTGCGGAGCTGGCCGTGATGGCGGTGCCCGCCGCGGCCGTGGGCTGGCTGGCCGCCTTCCTGCTGCTGCCGGGGGCGCGCACCACTGCGTCGGTGCTCGCCGCGGCAGCCGTCGCGGCCCTCGCCGTGGCCGGGCTGCCGGTACGGGCCGCCCTGGCCCATCTGCGGCCCAAGGCGCACGGGGACCGGGCCGACCTGGTCCGGGCGAAGCCGTCCCGCAGGCGCACGGTCGTCGAGCTGACCTTCGTCGTCCTGACGGCGGGCGCGGTCGCCGCGCTGAACCGGCGCGGCACGGGAAGCGGGGTCGACGGGCTGGTCAGCGCGGCGCCGGTGCTCGTCGCGGTGATCGCCTCCTTCGTTCTCGTACGGCTGTACCCGCTGCCCCTGCGACTGGTGGCGCGCCCGCTGGCGCTGCGCCGGGGCGTGGTCGGCTTCCTGGCGGCGGCCCGGTCGGGGCGGGCGCCGGCCACGGCGACGCTGCCGCTGCTGGCCCTGCTGATCGCCCTGTCGACGGCCGCGTTCGGCGGTTCCGTGCTGGCCGGTGTCTCCGACTCGCGGGACCGTGCCGCCACGGTGACGGTCGGCGGGGACGCCCTGGTGCGGCGTGCCGGGAGTTCCCTCGACGCGAAGACCGTCGCCGCGGTGCAGAAGGCGACGGGCGTGCGGGAGATCAGCCCGGTCGGCATCGACTACCGCCTGTCCCTGCAGGACTTCAAGCCCGAGGTCACCCTGGTCGCCGTCGACTCCGCGTCGTACGCGAAGCTGTCCCGCCGCACCGGCATCGGCGTCTTCGACCCGAAGGCGCTGGCCCCGCAGGGCAAGGTGTTCCCCGTGCTCGCCTCGCCGAAGACGGCCAAGCGTCTGGCGGGCAAGGACCGGGAGCTGCGCAGCGTCCACTTCGGCTACTTCACGGCGCGCCTGGGCGGCACCCTGACGGCGACGCCCGTCATGGACGAGCGGGAGTTCCTGGTCATCGACAAGGCGGCGCTCGCCGATTTCAGGCCGACCACCCTGATGATCACGGGCAGCGACCTGGACCGGAAGGCGCTCCAAGCGGCGGCGGGCCGGGGCACGGAGGTCAAGCTGCGCACCGAGGAACGGGCCGCGCTCAGCGACCCGCCGCTCCAGAAGGGCGCCGAGCAGGTGTACGCGGCGGCCATCGCGGCCGGTGCGGGCTTCGCGGTCCTGGCCGTACTGCTGTCGCTGCTGCAGAGCTCGCCGGAGCGCGCCGCGCTGCTGGCCAGGCTGCGCACGATGGGCCTGACCCGGGGGCAGAGCAGGAAGCTGCTGGTCTTCGAATCGCTGCCGCAGGCGTTGCTCGCGGCCTGCGGCGGGGCGCTGGTGGGCTGGGCGGCGATCGAGCTGCTGGCCCCGAACATCGACCTGGCCGCGCTGGCGCTGGCGACGCACACCCACTGGGTGGGCACCGCCTCGGCCCCGTTGCGCACGGACGGCGTCTCGCTGCTGGTACCGGCCGTCGCGGTGGTGTGCATCGCGATCGGTGTGGCGGCACTCCAGGCGTGGTGGACCACGCGGCGCACCACCACGACAGAACTCAGGGCAGGAGACGCTCGATGACCGATACGACTACGACCCTCGCGGATCTGGAGCGTGCGGCCACCTCGCGGCGCGAGAAGCCCGCGTTCGGCCACGACGCGCTGATCACCTGTGACCGGCTGGTGCGGGTGTTCACCACGGACGGGGTGGAGGTGCAGGCCCTCCAGGGGCTCGATCTCCTCGTCCAGAAGGGCGACTTGATGGCCCTGGTCGGCGCTTCCGGCAGCGGCAAGTCGACGCTGATGAACATCCTGGCCGGGCTGGACGAGCCGACGGCGGGCGCGGCGAAGGTGGCGGGCTGCGACCTGCTCACCATGGGCGCCAAGGAGCGGCTGCACTACCGGCGCAATGTCGTCGGCTTCATCTGGCAGCAGACCGCCCGCAACCTCCTGCCGTATCTGACGGCCGCTCAGAACGTGGCCCTGCCCATGCAGTTGAAGGGGCGCGGCAAGAACGCCGAGCGGACCGCCCGGGTGGAGAGCCTGCTGAAGATGATGGAGGTCTCCGAGCTCCGCGACCGGCGTCCCTCGCAGATGTCGGGCGGCCAGCAGCAGCGGGTGGCCATCGCGGTGGCGCTCGCCAACGAGCCGTCCGTACTGCTCGCGGACGAACCGACCGGTGAACTGGACTCGGTGACCGCCGAATCCATCTTCGCCGCGTTCCGGCGGGCCAACGAGGAACTGGGCACCACGATCGTCATCGTCACCCACGACCAGACGGTCGCCACCGAGGTCCGCCGCACCGTCGCCATCCGCGACGGCCGCACCTCGACGGAGGTGCTGCGCCGCACCGAGGTGGACGAGGCGACCGGCCAGGAGTCGGTGGTCGCCCGCGAGTACGCGATGCTCGACCGGGCGGGCCGCCTGCAACTCCCCGCCGAATACACGGAGTCGCTGGACATGCGGCACCGGGTGATGCTGGAGCTGGAGGCGGACCACATCGGGGTGTGGCCGGACGACCAGAAGTAAGGGGTACGGTCCACAACGCGCGGGGCCCTCAGGGGCCCCGCGGTTCAGGCCGGGCCGACCCGGAGCGCGCCCAGCCCGCCCGTGGTGGCCCGGCGCAGGGTCACCGACCCGTACGGTGTGCGCAGCCGCAGCCAGGTGCCCGCCGTGAGGAGCGCCACCGGCACTCCGGGGCGCAGGAAGCCCAGCGACTGGGCGGCGTGCACGGCGCGCAGCGGCAGTTCGGTGCCGGCCAGCGTGCGCGACCAGATGTCGCCGCCGATCCGGTCCCGGGCCTCTCGGGTGCGCCCCGCCTCGCCCAACTGCTCGTCGCGGGCGCGGAATTCGGCGACGGCCGCCGCCACCACGCCCCGCATGGCCTCGGCGTCGGGTACGCCCTCGACCTGGTGCCAGCCGCCGCGCGGCGGCAGCAGCCCGGCCCACGGCGGCCCGGTGACGGCCTGCGGAATCCGCAGCGCACCCGTGGACTCCTCGATCCCGTCGAGGAGTTCACCGGCGGACACGGTCACGTCCAGGTCCGCCGTACCCGTGAGGCGGGCGGTGCGGACCGCGAGGACGTCGAAGGACGGCGGGCGGCCGAAGACCGCGAGCGCGCCGCCGTGCGCCTGGAGGCGGACGGCGGCGGCCCGGTCGTAGCGCAGCAGACGGCCCAGGAAGGCGGCGAGGTCCGCCGCCTCCCCGGAACCGTCGAGCTCCAGCGACCGCAGGCCCGCCCGCACGCTCATGCCGCCACGGCCTTGGCGACGGCCGTGACGTCCGCGGGCTTCGCGTCGTCGTCCAGGTACTCCAGCAGGAAGGACTTCTCCTCGGCGGAGATCCGCCGGGGCCGCCCCTCCGCCAGGTTGAACGGGACCACGACCGTGGACGCCCGTACGTACACCTGCTCGGGGTCCTTGATCTCGTACGCGATCGTCAGCGACGCCGCGCCTATCTTCGTGACCCAGGACTCGATGCGCACCGGCTCGTGCCGGTGGACGAGGGGCCGCACGTAGTCGATCTCGTGACGGGCCACGACGGACCCGCCCGTGAAGGACGTGCTGCCCTCCCCCGGCGCGAGCCGGAACATGAAGTCGATCCGCGCCTCTTCCAGGTACCGCAGGAAGACGACGTTGTTGACGTGCCCGAAGGCGTCCATGTCCGACCAGCGCAGGGGGCAGGAGTAGATGTGCCGGGACACCAGCTATCAGCCTCGCGTGAGCTTCTTGTAGGTGGCCCGGTGCGGACGGGCCGCATCGGCGCCCAGACGCTCGATCTTGTTCTTCTCGTACGACTCGAAGTTGCCCTCGAACCAGTACCACTTGGACTCGCCCTCGTAGGCGAGGATGTGCGTCGCCACCCGGTCCAGGAACCAGCGGTCGTGGGAGATCACGACGGCCGCACCCGGGAACTCCAGGAGTGCGTTCTCCAGCGACGACAGGGTCTCGACGTCGAGGTCGTTGGTGGGCTCGTCGAGGAGGAGCAGGTTGCCGCCCTCCTTGAGGGTCAGCGCCAGGTTGAGGCGGTTGCGCTCACCACCGGAGAGGACCCCGGCCGGCTTCTGCTGGTCCGGGCCCTTGAAGCCGAAGGCGCTGACGTACGCGCGCGACGGCATCTCGACCTGGCCGACGTTGATGTAGTCCAGCTCGTCGGAGACGACGGCCCACAGCGTCTTCTTGGGGTCGATGTTGGCGCGGGACTGGTCGACGTAGCTGATCTTGACCGTGTCGCCGACCTTGATGGAGCCGCTGTCGGGCGTCTCCAGGCCCTGGATCATCTTGAACAGCGTGGTCTTGCCGGCACCGTTCGGGCCGATGACACCCACGATGCCGTTGCGCGGCAGCGTGAAGCTGAGGTCGTCGATGAGGACCTTGTCGCCGAAGGCCTTCGAGAGGTTGTTGACCTCGACGACGATCGAGCCCAGACGCGGGCCCGGCGGGATCTGGATCTCCTCGAAGTCCAGCTTCCGCATCTTGTCGGCCTCGGCCGCCATCTCCTCGTACCGGGCGAGACGGGCCTTGGACTTGGTCTGACGCCCCTTGGCGTTGGACCGCACCCACTCCAGCTCTTCCTTGAGGCGCTTGGCGCGCTTCTCGTCCTTCTTGCCCTCGACCTTGAGGCGGGTGGCCTTCTTGTCGAGGTACGTGGAGTAGTTGCCCTCGTAGGGGATCGCGCGGCCGCGGTCGAGCTCGAGGATCCACTCGGCGACGTTGTTCAGGAAGTAACGGTCGTGGGTGACGGCGACGACGGCACCCGGGTACTTCGCGAGGTGCTGCTCCAGCCAGTTCACCGACTCGGCGTCGAGGTGGTTGGTGGGCTCGTCGAGGAGGAGCAGGTCCGGGGCCTCGATGAGCAGCTTGCAGAGCGCCACACGGCGCTTCTCGCCACCGGAGAGGTTGGTGACGGGCCAGTCGCCGGGCGGGCAGCCCAGGGCGTCCATGGCCTGCTCCAGCTGGGCGTCGAGGTCCCAGGCGTTGGAGTGGTCCAGGTCTTCCTGGAGCTTGCCCATCTCCTCCATGAGCTCGTCGCTGTAGTCGGTCGCCATGAGCTCGGCGACCTCGTTGAAGCGCTTGAGCTTGCCCATTTGCTCGGCGGCGCCGTCCTGGACGTTCTCCAGGACGGTCTTCGACTCGTCGAGCTTCGGCTCCTGCATGAGGATGCCGACGCTGTAGCCGGGCGACAGGAACGCGTCACCGTTGGACGGCTGCTCCAGACCGGCCATGATCTTGAGAACGGTGGACTTACCGGCACCGTTGGGGCCCACCACACCGATCTTCGCGCCGGGCAGGAAGTTCAGGAAGACGTCGTCGAGAATCACCTTGTCGCCGTGCGCTTTACGCGCCTTGCGCATGGTGTAGATGAACTCAGCCAAGAGAAACCGTCCGGCAGATCGTGGGGTGGGCAGATACACCCCATCTTGCCTGACGTCACTCCCCCGGCGGAAACCGGATGTCCGCCGGGAGGCCGGGGGCGGGGGCCCGTGGGCCCTGTCCTGGCGGTGGTCAGTGGTCCTCGGGGGTGGGGGCGGGCTTCTTCTTGCGGAGCAGGACGACGGCCCCGGTGCCCAGGACCAGCAGGCCGAGGGCGATGTAGAGGATCGGGGTGGTGGCGCCCGAGGCGCCCGTCTCGGCGAGGTTCTCGCCCGGGGCGGCCGACAGCGGGGTGGGGTTTCCGCCGGTGGCGGGGGTGGGGCGGTTGGCGGGGGCGTCGGCGGTGCCGATGGCGACGGCGCCCGCGGTCTCGCAGTCCAGGACGCCCTTGAAGTTCTTCCGCAGGCCGTCGGGGCCGGAGACCGTGAGGTCGTACGCCTGGTCCTCCTGGAGCGGGATGGTCACCCTGCGTGTGCCGTGCGCCGGGATGGTGTGCCGGGCGCCGAGGAGCTCGAAGGCGAAGGGGGCGTCGCCCGCGTTGGTGCCGGTGAGGGCGACGGCGCCCTTGGCGCAGTCCTTCTTCGCGGAGAGCGCCGGGACCGCCCCGGTGGCCTTCTTGTCGGCCCAGATGACGCTGGCCTCGGCGGTGACCGTGGAGGCGCTGGAACCGGCGACGATCTGGGTCTGGCTGTGCGTGTCGCTGACCAGGGCCCGGCCCAGGGACACCCGGGCGTCGGCCTGCACGGTCAGTGCGCCGGTGCCGGACGGGACGTCCTCGGGGAGGTGGAAGTACAGCCGCGCGCCCCGGCCGACGTCGAGCACCACCCGGTCCTCCGCGTCGACGATGCGCATCCCGTGCGGGGCGTCCGCCGAGGGGGCGACGGTGACCCGGTCCGCCCTGGTGCGGACGGTGACGGGGCCCACCCGGTCCCCGGCCCGGCCCGCCAGCGCCGGCGGGTCCAGGACGAGCGAGGCCTGGGGCTCCGGGGCCCGCTCGGCGGCCCGCTCCAGATAGGCGGCGAGCTTGCGGGCACTCCGGTCTGCGGGGACGGCCTCGACGTCGTCGGAGAAGCGCCAGATCGCGGCCTGGGTGCCGGCCGCGGCGGCCTCGACGTCCAGGGACTTCACGTCGGCCCGCTCGGCGAGCTCGGAGAGGTCGTTGACCTGGGGGTAGGAGTGCTCCAGGATCCAGCGGATCTTCCCGGCGTTCTTGTTCTGGTGCAGGGAGGACTCGTCCCAGCCGACTTCCTTGTACGTGGTCCCGGTGCGGGCGGCGGTGCGCAGGTCGACGCCGTAGCTCTGGAGCGTGCCGCCGCCGGTGACGGTCATCTCGTAGAGGCCGGCCTCGGTCTTCCACTCCTCGCCGGCGTCACGGATGGTGACCGTGCCGTGGACGGTGAGCCTGCTGAGGGTGGCGGCGACGCCGCCCGGGGTCCGCGGCTGCTCCTCGGCCGTCGCGGTGCCGGTGCCGGCCACGGTGCCCGCCAGGAGCAGACCGGGGACCAGCGCGAGGGCGGCCAGACGGCGGACGCCGCGGAGCGCGCGGGTGGTACGGGTGGTGCGGGTGGCTCCGGTCGCGCGGGCGGTGCGGTGCCTTCGTTCCGAAGCCGACGCTTCGTCAAACATGCAAGTCCCCTCCGGGCGAGGTTCTTTCGCATGGTGCGTGTGTGGGGAGTGCCTCGCCTGCAACCTCAAGAGCCCCATGGGTATCCGGGAATCCTAAGGACGCTACGCCGGACAGCTCCCCGTCATGCGACCAGACGTCCGATTCCGAATCGGAATCGTTATCGTCGGTAACCGTCCCCTTGTGCTTGGCCACTTTGCGTGGTGACGTCCGGTCAGAAGGGGGCGCCCACCGGCTGGTCGGACTTCCTCTCCGGTTTCCCTGGCTTCTCTGATTTCCCTGGCTTCCCTGGCTTTCCTGGTTCCCCTGGTTTGCCCGAAACCGCCGTCGGCGGGTCCGGGTCGGGGGTCTTCCGGCTCGGGGCGCCGCGTGCCGCCCAGTTCACCGGGATCTCGCCGCCCCATCCGACGGTCGCGGGCGAACCCGCCCGGGGCGGCCCGCCGCCTTCGGCCGCGGCGGCGGCCTCCCGCACGGCCGCGGGCTCCACCAGGCGGGGGTCCGCCTTGGCGACCCGGCGGAAGGCGGAGGTGCCCCGGGTCAGGTCGTGGCCCACCGCCACGGCGTCGACGTCCGCCGAGAGCCAGCGCCGGTCGTCCTTGTCCCCGTCCTTGACGCGCAGTCGGCCGTAGACGACCAGGGGGTCCCCGATGTCCACCGATCCGGCCACGTTCCCGGCGAGCGAGCGCCTGGCCCACACCGTGTAGAAGCTGGTGGGGCCGTCCACCCAGACGTCCTGCTCACGGTCGTAGCGCCGGGCGGTCACCGCGAGCCGCAGCCGCACCGATCCCGTGCCCAGCGCCGATTCCATGAAGACGGGCGCGGTGGCGGCGTTGCCGACCAGGGTCACCATCGTGTCGTTCATTGCTCTCCCCCGTCACATCTCTTCGCATCGTCCGAACCGGCCGTCCTGCCGATCGGTCCGTCCATGCTGACCGGATTCCGCCGTCCCCGCCGGGGCCTGTGGACAGCGGCCGGAATGGGGAAAACCCCGCCACCCGAAGGGGTGACGGGGCCTTCACGACGGGGCCGGGGGCCCGGGGCTGCCGCGCGCTACCCGAGCCCCGCCCTCGTCACCGCCGCATACCGCTCCCGCACCTCCCGGTAGCGCAGCAGCTCCGCCGAGACCGGGTCCAGGACCTTCGCCCGGCCGCAGCCCGCCGCCGCCTCCCGCAGCCGCCGCTCGGCGTCCTGCCCGTACCGTCGCGCCGGGCCCCTGGCCGCCGCCCAGCAGCCCCACTCCACGACCGGCCCGCCGACCACCCCGGCCAGCATCAGCAGGAACGGCGGGAACAGGTTCGGTTCCAGCACCCCGAGGACCTGGCCCAGCAGCCACAGCCCGCCGTAGATCTGAAGCAGCGTCATGGCCGCCTGGGCGAGGACGGCGGCCGGCCACCAGGCGGGCCTGGGCGGGTTGCCGCGCGGCACCGCCGCCTCGGCCGCGAGCGCGTCCAGCTCCTCGGGCAGCCCGTCGGCCCCGCGCACCGCCGACTCCCGCACGGCCTGCGCCCAGGGTGCGGGCAGGCCGTCGGTCGCGGCGTCGGCGACGGTCCGTACCGCCTGCTCGACCCGCTGGCGGGCGGTCACCTCCACGTCCCTGGGCTGTGCGAACGCCCGCCCCGGCAGGGCCGCACCGCCGCCGGGGACGCGCCGCGCGTCGTACCAGCGCCACAGCCTCAGCCACGGCGACCCGCACGCCTTGCCCGCGTTGCGCCGCCACTCCCGCTCGGCCGCCTCCCCGGCCGCGGCCGCGCCGACCGCCGCCGCCAGCCGGTCCGCGAACTCCTCCCTCGCCCCCTCCCCCAGTCCCGCCCTGCCCTCCGCCACGTACACCGGGCGCAGCCTGGCCGCCGTCGCGTCCACGTCCGCCGCGAGCCGCCGCCCCGCCGCGCCCCTTTCCTGCACGAACGCCCGCAGCAGCTCGCGGAGTTCCTCCACGCCGTCACCCGTCAGGGCGGACAGCGCGAGGACGGTGGCACCGGGTTCGCCGTGTTCGCCGAGCGCCATGCCGTCCTCGTCGAGGAGACGGCGCAGGTCGTCCAGGACGAGGTCGGCGGACTCGCCGGGCAGCCGGTCGGTCTGGTTGAGGACGACGAAGGTGACCTCGGCGTGCCCGGCGAGGGGGCGCAGATAGCGCTCGTGAAGGGCGGCGTCGGCGTACTTCTCCGGGTCGACGACCCAGATCACCGCGTCCACCAGGGCCAGCACCCGGTCGACCTGTTCGCGGTGCGCGGTGACGGCCGAGTCGTGGTCGGGGAGGTCCACCAGGACCAGGCCGCGCAGGCCCTCGTCGCCGCTGGTGCCCGCGCCCGTACCGGCCTGGAAGGGTCGTCTGCGCAGCCGTCCGGGGATGCCGAGGCGGTCCAGGAGCCCGGCCGCGCCGTCAGTCCAGCTGCACGCGATCGGCGCGGAGGTGGTGGGCCGTTTGAGGCCGGTCTCGGAAATCCTCACCCCCGCGAGGGAGTTGAAGAGCGTGGACTTGCCGCTTCCGGTCGCGCCCGCGACGGCGACGACGGTGTGCTGGGCGGAGAGCCGCCGCCGCGCCACCGCCTCGTCGAGCACCCGCCCGGCCTCGTGCAGGGTGTCGCCCGCGAGCCGGGCGCGCGAGAGGCCCACCAACTCCCGCAGCGCGTCCAGGCGTACGGACAGATCCGCCCCGTACTCGCCGCCGCCGGGCGGCAGGTCGCCGAACTCCTCCGCGAAGAAGTCCTCCGGCCCCTCACCCCCTGCGGGCGCGTGCGCGTCCTGCTGCCGGTCCGCCGCCCGCCGGGCGATCAGCCCGTCGTCCCAGCCGCCCGGCCGCCCGGCACCGTCCGTCTCCACTGCCGTCGCATCACCCACCGCCGTCACCTCTCCTTCTTCGTCACGGACAGCGCGGCGATCAGCTCGGCCTGCGGCTCGGGCGTCACGTCCAGCGCGTCCAGGGGGGCCAGCCGCCGGTCGCGTTCGGCGTGCAGCACCCTTTCGATGTACGTCGTCACCAGGTCGCCGCCCCGATCGCGCAGTCGGAGCGCGCCCTGTGCCCCGATGCGTTCGGCCAGCCGCTCCCCCGCCGAACGGGCGCGCCTGCCGCCCAGCAGCGCCGCCGCGAGGAGGGCGGCGACGGTCTCGGCGTCGGGCGCGGCGGGCCGCTCCAGCTCCCGTACCTCTTCCTCGGCCAGTTCCTCCAGGACCCGCCGCCAGCGGCGTGCGGCCAGCCCGATGCGCTCGCCCGACTCCGGGTCGGGACCGGCCGGAACCACCGCGTCCGCGGCGGGTTCGGCACCCCAGGCGATGCGCACCTGCTCGTCTGCGGCGGCGACGGCGCACTGGAGCAGGGCGGTGAGACTGTCCACCAGGGAGTCCAGGAGCTCCCTGTCGGTGGCGTCCGCCGGGTACGCGCGCCAGCGGGTGAGCGCGTCGCCGGAGAGCACCGCACCGCGCTCCAGCCTTCTGCGTACGCGCTCCGCCTCCTTCTCGTACGCGTCCTCCACCGCCGAAGTGAGCCGTACGGCGGCGGCGTACTGGGCGGAGACCGCTCCCGCCAGCTCCGGCATCCGGGAGTTGAGCGAATCCATGACGCCGCGCGCGGTGCGCGCGACGGCCTGCTGGCGGGCGGCGGGGTCGCGCACCCGGTGGGTGAGCCACTCCAGCAGCGGTGCGACGGCCGTGGACGGCAGCAGCCCGCTGCCCCCTCCCGCCGACTCCGGAAGCTCGGGGATGGTGAAGCGGGGCACCTCGCCGAGGCCCGCACGGGTGAGCAGCGCCGCGTACTGCCGTGACACCTCGCCGACCACCTGGTGGGGCACCCGGTCCAGGACGGTCACCAGCATGGCGTCGTACTCCTTGGCGGTACGCAGCAGATGCCACGGCACCGCGTCGGCGTAGCGCGAAGCCGTCGTCACCATCACCCAGACGTCGGCGGCACAGATGAGTTCGGCCGCCAGCACCCGATTGGCGGCCACCAGGGAGTCGATGTCGGGGGCGTCCAGGAGGGCGAGCCCTGTCGGCAGCGACTCGGAGGTCTCCACCCGCAGCACCCCGCTCTCCGCTTCCGCAGCACCCTCCTGCTCCTCCTCGCACCGTTCCGGGTGCCAGACGCGCGTCAACTGCGGCAGTACGCGTTGTCCCGCGAACCAGTGGTGGTCGTCGGGGTGGCACACCAGTACCGGTGTGCGCGTCGTCGGGCGCAGCACACCGGCCTCGGTGACGCGTCTGCCCACGAGGGAGTTGACGAGCGTCGACTTGCCGGCGCCGGTGGAGCCGCCGATGACGGCGAGCAGCGGTGCTTCGGGGTCGCGCAGCCGGGGCACGAGATAGTCGTCGAGCTGTGCGAGGAGCTCCACCCGTGTCTGCCGGGCCCTGGGCACTCCCGGCAGCGGAAAGGGGAGGCGCACGGCGGCGACACGGTCGCGCAGGGCGGAAAGTGCGTCGAGCAGCTGAGGCCGTACGTCCAAGGTCACCACATACGAAGAATGCCCAATTATGACCGCTTTTTGAAGCGTATAGACCGTCTCTGCGCGCCGATATCCCCCCAATCGGGGACAATGCGCACCCTGGGACACTTGGGGCGAGTGGGGCACAGGCATAACGAGTGCACAACACCCGGGGCGCGGGACGCCAAAAGCGGTGCGAGATTCGCACCTGCCTGCGATTATCGGGGTCGCTTCACCGAACCTCCACATCGTGCCACGCAGGTGAAGCAACCGGGCCAAGGCGATCGGAGCCCTATCCTTGTCCCCGGCAACGGCCACAACCGGCCCCACCGGCCGACCCGGGCCCCAGGCCCACCACCCGGCCCCCGTAGCTCAGTGGATAGAGCAGGCGCCTTCTAAGCGCTTGGCCGCAGGTTCGAGTCCTGCCGGGGGCGCACAGCACAGGGGAAGTGTGGAACGCACTCGTCCCCGTGGCGCCCGGACCACTTCAGCAGTCCGGGCTCGGCGGAAGTGGCCGCTCCGCGCGAGCGGGTCCGTTGCGCGGCATCCCTGAGGCGCCCGCCGTCCGGCACCTCACCCGCCGGCCCACCCGCCCCCTCCCCGACCGGCAGAATTGGCCGCCCTGCACTGCGAATACCGGGAGGTGGGACAGCCTGTCCGGGCTCCGTCCAGCACGCCGTCTCCGCTGCCGGACCCGGGTCGTCATGCGCAGGATGCCGGACTGTGGGCTCGGCAGACCTGCATGTCACGGCCATGGTCAGGTCTGCGGAGCCTTGACTCAATGGACACTTGATCTACCCGGGGCAGGCGTGTTTGATGACGTGAGCCGGGCCTTGATCGACGGTTGACTTCCTCGGCCGGGATGGCGACTTTGAGGCAACTTTGGGGGAGCTGTGGAGTTTCTGGGGCTGGGTGAACGTGCGCTCAAGGTCTACCAAGAGATGCTGCACAAGCCCGGTATCGGTGTGGAGGATCTGTCCGAGGAACTGGGTTGGCCGCCCGACAGAATTCACCGGGCACTGGACGAGCTGGCCGAACAGCAGCTGGTTCGCCCCTCGTGGGAGGCCTCCGGAAACCTCCAGCCGGTGAGCCCGCAGATCGGGCTGATGGCTCTGATCGCCCGTCGGGAGGTCGCACTGACGCGCTCCCAGCAGGACCTCGCCCAGTGCAAGGTGCTGGCCGCGCAGCTGGAAGACGACTTCCTGCGGTCCGTACGCGCCCATGACACCAGCGAGGTCGAGCGGCTGATCGGCATCGACTCGATTCGCGCCCGTATCGAACAGTTCTCGTACGAGAGTCGCAGCGAGGTCATGTCGGTCGCGCCGGACGGCGCGCAGACACATGCCAATCGCGACGCGGGGCGGCCGCTGAACCAGATGCTGCTCGACCGGGGCGTGAACCTGCGCACGATCTATCTCGAAAGCATCCGCAACGACCGGGAATCGCTCAAGTACGCCCACTGGCTGATGGATTCCGGGGCTCAGATACGTACCCTCGCCACCGTGCCCTCGCGCATGCTGATCTTCGACCGGGAGATCGCCATCGCTCCGGTCAACACGGACGCCTCGGGCAGCGGAGCCCTCGTGGTGAAGGGGTCCGCCTTCGTCGTCGCCATGTGCTCGCTCTTCGACATGCTGTGGCGTGAGTCACTTCCTCTCGTGCCGAACGAGCCGACGCAGTCACCCGACGACTCGGCCAGCGACAAGGAGCTCGCCATCCTCGGCCTGCTGGCCGACGGACACACGGACGAGACCGTGGCCCGCCGGCTGGGCGTGTCCGTGCGGACGACCCGCCGGATCACCGCGGACCTGATGAGTCGCACGGGTTCCCGCAGCAGGTTCGAACTGGCCGTCCAGGCGGCCCAGCGGGGCTGGATCGCCACGCCGTAGGCGTTTTCCGCTTCCCGATCCGGTCGAGAGCGGGCGTCCGGGGCAGTCCGAGGCACCTTCCCGGTGCCCTCCGCGTGCCGCTCCCCGGGCGCCGCCCGTCCCGCTCAGTCGTTCGTCCCGCTCAGTCGCCCGTCCCGCTCAGTCGTCCGTCCCGCTCAGTCGGCGCGACACGATCGGTCCGATGTGGTCGAGTGCCCGAGGGCTAGTCATCGCCATGTGCGGTCCCGCGACCACGTGGTTCTCGATCGCGCCGGTGACGAAGGGCCGCCACAGCTCGGCCGACGACTCGGGTACGGGACGTCCGCTCCCGGCGTCGAAGGACAGCACGTCCCCGTGGAACACGCCGGGGGTGTGCCGGCTCATCAGCCCGATGTGGTGGGCTGCGGCCTTCATCAGCGCGGTGACGGCCTGCTCGTCGAGCTCGGAGAGTGCGTTGCCCTCGGCGGAGGCCGCGTCGAGGACGCGGCGCGGGGTGATCTCGCCCTCGGCGAGGGGGGCGGGATCGAGTCCGAGGCCCTCGGCGAAGAGCCTGCGCTCATCGGCCGGCGTGTGTCCACCGTCCGGGCCGTCGGGAGAGGCCAGCGGGAAGGAGTCGAGGAGTGCCACGAACTCGACCCGCTCACCCCGCTGTTGGAGCAGACAGGCGACCGCGTGCGCCACGACTCCGCCGAACGACCAGCCGAGCAGTCGGTACGGCCCGCTCGGCTGCACCCGGCGCATCAGTTCCAGGCAGCGCTCGGCCATGTGCTCCACGGTGTCCGGTGCCGCGTCCGGGTCGACGAGGATCGCGGCCTGCAGCCCGAGGATCGGCTGGTCGGGACCGAGATGCCGGGCGAACCCGGTGTAGCACCAGCTGAGGCCGCTTCCCGGGTGGAAGCAGAACAGGGGCGCCCGGCCGCCGTCGGCGCGGATGGGCAGCAGCGTGTCGAGACCTGCCGCCGACGCTCCCTCCTTGTCCGCCCCGGCTTCGGCCAGGATTCCGGCCGCGGTGGGAGACTCGTACAGCGAACGGATGTTCAGCCGCAGCCCCAGGGCGGCATTCACGCGGCCGATCAGGAGGGCCGCGGTCAACGAGTCGCAGCCCAGGTCGAAGAGGTTGTCGTCGAGGGTGACGTCCGGTACGTCGAGCACCTCGCCGATGGCCGCGCACAGGGCCTTCTCCTTCGCGGTGCGCGGCTTGGGGCCTGTGCCCGTGCCGCTGGAACCGGGCGCGGGAAGGGCCTTGCGGTCGACCTTGCCGTGGGTGGTGACGGGGAGGGAATCGAGCCACACGAACACCGAGGGGACCATGTAGTCGGGCAACCGTGCTCCGATGTGCCGGCGCAGTTCGTCGTCACCGGGCCGGTCGCCGGGACGGGCCACGGCATAGCCGACGAGCCGCTTGTGCCCCGGCGTGTCCTCGCGGGCGAGTACGGCAGCACCGGTCAGCGCCGGGTGGCCGGCCAGCACCGCCTCGATCTCGGCGAGTTCGACGCGGTAGCCGCGGATCTTCACCTGGTGGTCGGCCCGGCCCAGGTACTCGATCTGCCCGTCCGCGCGCCAGCGGGCCAGGTCGCCGGTGCGGTACATGCGGGTGCCGGGCGGGCCGAAGGGATCCGGCACGAAGGCGGCCGCCGTCAGGGCGGGGCGGTTGATGTAGCCGCGTGCCAGACCCGCGCCCGCCAGATGCAGCTCGCCCATGACCTCGGGGGGCAGCAGTTCACCGCCGGGACCCAGGACGTAGGCGCGGTCTCGGGGAATGGGCCTGCCGATCGGGGCCGCGACTCCGGGCGGCACCGGCGCGCGCTCGCCCGGAGTGTGGTTCCACTCGTCCAGCAGTAGCGCCCGCTCGTCGGCCGAGACGACGTCGAGGTCGCCCACCGCGATGTCGGGACTGCGGGCGATCTGTTCCAGGACTGCGGCGAGCCGGCCGAGGAGCCGCTCGGCCCCACCCGGCACGGCCGCGTCGGCGCGGTACGTCAGGTCCAGCAGCATCTCGTCGCCGGGTACGGCCATGAGGCTGACGGGATAGTGGGTGGCGTCGTTGGAGTCCGTGGCGACGATGCGCAGGCCCCCGCTTTCGACGTCCTCGTCGGGACTCGACGGGTAGTTCTGGAACAGCAGCAGCGTGTCGAAGAGATCGCCGGCGGATGCGAGGCGCTGGGTCTCGGCGAGGCCCACGTGCTGATGCTCGAACAGGCGGGACTGCTCGTCCTGCAGGCGTGACAGCAGTTCGGCGACGGGCTCGTCCTGGCGGGTGCGTACCCGCAGCGGGATCGTGTTGATGAACAGGCCGATCATCCGCTCCGCGCCGGGGAGCTCCGGCGGTCTGCCGGACACCACGGCGCCGAAGATGACATCGTCACGCCGGGTGAGGCGGCCGAGCAGTATCCCCCAGGCACCTTGGACGACGGTGTTGAGGGTGAGGCCGCGGCCTCGCGCGAGATCGGTCAGCCTGCCGGAGACCGCGGCGGACAGGGTGAGCTGACGCTTGACCGGTACGCCGGTGGCACGGCCTCCGGGCACGAGGTACGTCGGCCCGTCGACCCCCTCGAGCGCGCGGCGCCACTCCTGCTTCGCGGACTCGGTGTCCCTGCCTGCCAGCCACGTCAGATGGTCGCGGTAGGGCGCCACGTCGGGCAGGCCCGCGTCGTCGGGCACGCGTCCGCCCGCGGCAGCGGTGCGGTAGAGAGTGCCCAACTCGTCCACCAGCAGCGGCAGCGACCATCCGTCGAGCAGAATGTGATGGCACGTCAGGATGAGGTGGTGCCGCGTCTCTGCGAGCCGGACGAGCGCGAACCGCAGGGCGGGGGGCCTGCCCAGGTCGAAGCGCGTGGTGCGCTGCCGCTCGGCCAGGCGCTCCAGCTCGCTCTGCGCGCGCGCCGGGTCGAGACCCGACAGGTCGTGCTCGACGCACGGCACACGGACCCGGTCGGGAATGATCTGCACCGGCTCGCCCGTTCTGCGGTGCCTGAACGCGGCACGCAGATTGGCGTGCCGGGCGAACAGCGCGTCCACCGCGCGCCACAGCGCGGCCGTGTCGAGCCCGCCTTCGAGGCGCAGCCCCAGCTGAATGGAGTAGAGGCCCTCTTCGGTGTCGTCGAACTCGGCGTGGAACAGCAGTCCTTGCTGCAGGGGGGTCAGATCGAGGATGTCCTCGATCCGGGGGGCGCGCCGTGGTGCGGCGGCCGGCCGGGTTCCCGCCGGCGCGGTGCCCGTGGGTGGGGCGGTGGCCTGGTGCGGCGCACTGGGGATCGTCATGACAGAGCCTTCTCGTCTCGTCGCACCCACACGGCAGAACTCCGGGCGAGTTCCGTGCCGTCGGGGCGGAAGATTGCCGTCTCGCAGGGGGCGGTCCTGCCCCTGCCCGGGGTGCCTCGGGCGACGATGACCGTGGTCTCGCCGACCCTGGGCCGTGCGTGCACCCGCGCGGTCATCCGGCCGAGGACCAGCGGTGACGACACCGGGTCGAGGGTCCAGCCGCCGGGGCAGTCCAGAACCGCCCAGATCAACTCCGGCTTCACGAAGCCGTGTTCATCCGCGTGCTCGGCGGTGGGGGTCCAGGTGCACGCCGCCGTGTCCGGCCGGCCGGACACGGGGCCCGGAGCCAGCGCCAGCCCTCGGTCCCGGTGGTCGGGTCCGCACACGTAGCAGGTGCCGTACGGGTGGCTTTCGCGCCCCGCGTACCCCTGTTCCGCCGTGCGGGCCGCCGCCAGGTCCACGGACGCGATCGGTGCGTCGGGCACACGGCCCGCCGCGGCCGACGCGACGAGGGTGTCGTCGTGCCAGAACGTCACGCGTCGGCCGGTGACGACCGACCGCAACGCGGTGTCGAGCGGCGGCGGAGCGAGGAGTTGCACCGCGACGTCGAGGGGTCCGGCGCCGGAGGGAGGCAACGCGGGTCGCGCGGCGGCCGCGAACAGACCGCAGGCGTAGCCCCCGTTGGCGCTGTCGGGGGGACCGTTGTGGCGCCTGCCGATGGATACGGAGGATGGCACGGTCTTCGGGCTCCCGGACGTCGATGCGGCACGGATGGATTCCCGGCCATTCCCGCATCCGCCGGCGCAGGGCCACAACCCCCTAAACCCCCCTTGCCTCGCACCCGCACTTCCACACGGTGGGAACGGAAAGACCACAGAGCCCGCGGCAGGGCGTTGCACCGCGTTCCCTCACCGGCTTTTCCTTGGCCTGCCCTTCTGTCCGCCCCTTCCGCATCCCCTGTGAGGTCATGTGAATACGTCGTGGGAAGGGCGCACCGTCGGCGCGCTCTTCGTGGAACAGGCCGCACGCCATCCCGGTGCGGAAGCCGTCGTCGACGGCGACAACCGCCATTCGTACGAGGAACTCGCCCGTGACGTGGAGGTGTTGGCGCACCGCCTGGTGAGCCTGGGCGTCGGCCGCGAGGTGTCGGTGGGCGTCCTGCTGCCGCGCTCGTACGAACTGGTCGTGTCGATGCTCGCGGTGCTGCGGGCCGGTGGCGTGTACACCCCGCTGAACCCCGCGCTGCCCGATTCGCGCCTGAGTGCCCTGACCGAGGACACCTGCCCGCCCGTGGTGCTGAGCCGGCGGGACCTGGACGACCGGCTGCCCGAACTGAACCCGGCGCACGGTGTGACCCGCGTCGACGTCGCGGCGCTGTCGGCGGCGCACCGGGCGGGCGAGCTCTCCGCACTGCCCGACCGGCATGCGCCCGAGGCCGCCGCGTACGTCATCCAGACCTCCGGTTCGACCGGGCGGCCCAAGAGCGTGCAGGTCGGCATGGATTCCCTGGTCAACACGCTGACCTGGTGCCGGGACGCCTGCGGCATCCACGAGGGCGGCCGGGTGCTCCACATCATCGCGTCCAGCTTCGACGCGTCCATCCGCAGCTATCTCACACCGCTGCTGACCGGTGCGACCGTCGTCCTCTTCCCCGAGGGCCCCTTCGATCCGGCCGCGCTGCTCGACTGGCTCGGCCGGGAGCGCATCTCCGTGTTCAACCCCGCCGTCCCCAGCCAGTTCCATCCGGTGGTGGACCTGGCGGCAGCCGAAGGCTTCAGGCAGCTTTCCGCCCTGCGCTGTCTGGCGCTCGGCGCGGAGCCCCCGGACCTGTCGGCACTGCGCCCGTGGATCGATTCGGACCACTTCAACGCCCGGATCCTGAACGTGTACGGCCCCACGGAGGCCACCGACATCGCCTGCTACGCGGAGCTGGTCACCACCGGCTGACCGTGGCCCGCTCCCGAACGGGGACCCACGAGTCCCTGTCCGGGTCCGCGTCCGCGTTCGGAGCAGGACGCCCCCTCTTGCCACCCCACACCCGTCACAGGAGTCCGCATGGTCGACTTGAAGGCCGACACGGCCGTTTTCACCTCGCTCGAATCCGAGGTGCGCAGCTACTGCCGCGCCTGGCCGACTGTCTTCACCCGAGCCCAGGGCAGCCATATGTACGACGAGGGCGGCCGGGCCTTTCTGGACTTCTTCGTCGGCGCCGGCACACTCAACTACGGGCACAACAACCCGGTACTGAAGCGTGCGTTGATCGAGTATCTGACCGGGGACGGAATCACTCACAGTCTGGACATGTTCACCGGCGCCAAGCGTTCCTTCCTGCAGGCCTTCGAGGAATTCGTGCTGCGGCCCCGCGGGCTCGACCACAAGGTGATGTTCCCCGGCCCCTCGGGCACCAACGCGGTCGAGGCGGCCCTGAAGCTGGCCCGCAAGGTGACCGGACGCGAGGCCGTCGTGTCGTTCACCAACGCCTTCCACGGAATGTCGCTCGGGGCGATGTCCGTCAGCGGCAGCGGCGCTCGGCGCAAGAACCCGGGCATACCCCGGCTGCCCTCCTACCACATGCCGTTCGACACCCAGGGAACCGACGAGGAGCCGGACTTCCGCTGGTTCACCCGGCTGTTGGAGGACAAGGGGTCCGGGTTCCCGCACCCGGCAGCCGTGATCGTCGAGACCGTGCAGGGCGAGGGCGGCATCAATGTGGCGCGGCCCGAGTGGCTGCGTGCGCTGGACCGTATCTGCAAGCGTCATGACATGCTGCTGATCGTCGACGACATCCAGATGGGCTGTGGCCGTACCGGCACGTTCTTCTCGTTCGAGGAGGCCGGGATCGTGCCGGACATCGTCACCTTGTCGAAGTCCCTGAGCGGCTACGGACTTCCGCTGGCTGTCACCTTGCTGCGCCCGGAGCTCGACGTGTGGGAGCCCGGTGAGCACAACGGCACCTTCCGCGGGCCCAATCCGGCCTTCGTGACCGCCACGGCCGCGCTGCACGCGTACTGGGCGGACGCACAGCTGGAGAAGCAGATCTTCGCGCGCGGCGAGCAGACCGAGGAGGCGCTGCGCCGCATCTGCCGGAGCACCAAGGGCGAGGGGACGTCGATGCGCGGGCGTGGCCTGGTGTGGGGCCTCGCGTTCGACTCCCCCGAGCGGGCCGACGCCGTGCGCACCCGTTGCTTCGAGCGGGGCCTGGTGATCGAGACGGCGGGGCCGCGCGACGAGGTGGTGAAGCTCCTGCCGCCGCTGACCTGCACCGCCGACGAACTGGACTGGGGCCTCGACCTGATTACCCGCGCGGTCACCGACACCGCGTGAGCACGCGGGGCGGCGCCGGGTGCGCGGGTCAGGAGGCCAGGGCGGGTCCGGCCTCCGGCGCGCGGCCCGGCACTCCCTGCAGACCGGCCGGCAGTTGTTTGCGGCTGCGGACACCGAGCTTCTTGTAGACGCGGGTGAGGTGCTGCTCGACCGTGCTGGCGGACACGAAGAGCTTGGTCGCGATCTCCCGGTTGGTGTGTCCGCGCACGGCGAGCTCCGCGACACGGGTCTCGGAGTCCGTGAGGAAGACCCGGTCCGCAGCCTCGCGGGACGCCACGGGTGCGGTTTCCGGCGGCAGTTGGGGCAGGGCGTCGCCGGGGAGCGCCGCACCGTGCGCACCGGACATGCGACGGGCGCGGCGGGTACAGGCGCGCGCACGGGTACTGTCGCCGAGCCTGCGGAACACCTCGCCCAGGTCCCTGAGCACCCGGATCGACTCGTACTGGTCACCGCAGCCGTCCAAGAGCTCCAGGGCCTCGGTGAGCAGGGCGGGGCGCCGGTCCCAGGGGGCCGAGACCGCGAGCAGCCTCAGGGCACGGCCGCGCTCGGCCGGGGCCCTGTCCGAGAGGGCGAGCTGCGCGCCGGCCAGCCGTGCGGCCTCCTCGACGTTGCCGAGAGCGAGCCAGGCCTCGCCCGCGGCGGTGCGCCACGGCACGGTGCCCGGTACGTCGATCCCCCAGGCGCGCATGAGTTCGCCGCAGCGCAGGAAGTCCTCCAGTGCCGCGTAGGGGCGGCCCGTCGCCAGCTGGTGATGGCCGCGGGCATGCAGATAGAGCAGACCGTAGCGGGTGTCGAACATCGCCTGCGGTACGGGCTTCGCCAGCAGCGCGGCGGAGTCCTCGGTCCGTCCCGTGCGGACGGCGGACAGGACGGCGACGCTCAGCGGCAGACCCACCACCACGCCCCAGGACGACGGGGGGAGCCGGTCGAGGGCGGTCTGCGCATGGTCGTACGCGGTGGGCACATCGCCGCTGTGCAGGGCCAGTTCGGCGCGTACGGCATGCAGGAGGGCGCCGCGGGTCGGCGCGAGGATGTGGCCGTCGGCCAGGTGGTGGTCGCACCAGCGCGCGGCAGCGAAGGTCCGCCCCGCCGTGGAGAGGACGGTCAGCGCCGTCTGGATCGTCGCGCAGGCCCCCACGTCGTCGTGCAGCCGGGTGTGTTCGTCGAGGATGTGCTCGGCTTGGCCGACGGCACCGTCGGCCCGGCCCCGTACCAGTGCGTCGGCGAGAACGAACGCGGGCCGAAAACGCGCCGCGGCGTGGGACGACGCGTCCCACGCCGCCGCCTCACCCGTGCCTGCCATGACCGTCGGGTGGGCCCAGGCGATCCACCGCAGTGTGTCGAGCAGGTCGGCGTCGACGGCACGTCCACCGCCGTCCGTGGGCAGCCCGGCGAGCACCCGGCGGGCCGCCTCGTGCCGGCCGTGCCAGAGCAACTGGTGCAGCAGTTCGCGGATCTCGGCCGTGCCGAGGAGGCCTGCGTCGGCGGCGCGCACCAGCGGATCGAGGTGGGGGTGCACGCCGACGGGTGCGGTCTGCCACAGCACGGCGGCCAGGGCCGTCGATGTCACGGCGCGCTCGCGGTCGTCGGTGGTGCCGGCGAGGGCGAGTTCGAGTGCCGCGGCGGCCCGGTCGGGGGAGCCCGCGCGCCGCTCCCGGTGCGCGGACTCCACGAGTACGGGCACCGCCCAGGGCTGCGGGCGCGGCCCGCAGGCCAGCAGCAGGTCGGTGACGCGCTCCGCCGGGGCTCCGCCGTCGTGGAGCAGCCGTGCTGCGCGCTGCCTCAGTTCGGCACGCTCTTCCGCGGGCATGGTGTGCAGCACGCCCTGTCGGGCGGCACCGCGCCGGTAGGTCCCCCGGTGCACCACCCCGGCATCGGTGAGAAACCGCAGGCACTGTTCGACGGCGCCGCTGTCGAGCCCGGCGACCCGGCCGAGCACGGTGGGGTCCGCCCCGTCGCCCAGCACGGCGAGGGCATGCGCGGTGCGTGCGAGGCCGTGCGGCGAGCCGCGGTGGATCAGGCCCAGCACGGCACGCACATAGGCGTCGTCGCTGCGGCCTTCGTGACCGGGGGCCGACCGTGCGTCCTCGATCAGGGCACGGGTGAGCAGCGGGTTGCCCGCCGCCTGCGGCAGTCGCTCGGCGAGCCGGGCCGCACCCGCCGCGCCGAGCGCGGCCCGGGCCATGCGCAGCGCTCCGGAGTCGGACAGCGGCAGCACCCGCAGCGTCTCGCAGTGCGGTCGGCCCGACAGTTCGGCGAAGAAGGCGGAGCGGACGAACGCCGTTTCGGGATCGGCCTGCGGCTCGGTCCCGGAGGTCAGGACGACCACGATGCGGGCCGAGCGCAGCCGGCGTATGAGATAGAGCAGATAGTGCAGGGAGGGAATGTCCCCCCAGTGGACGTCGTCGACGGCGACCACCACCGGTGCGCTTTGGGCCAGTTCGAGGAGGGGCTGGGTCAGGTCGCGCAGGGCGTGGGCCATGTCGGGGCCGACCGACCAGTCCGGACCCGTCGGCCCGGACCCGTCGGTCGCGGTCGCCGCGACGGCCCGCTCCAGGGCGCGTGCGAGCCGGTCCGCGATCGGGGCGGGCGGCCGAACGCTGTGCAGCAGTTGGTCCAGCACCCCGAAGGCGAGAGTGCGTTCGGCCCGCGCACAGGACGCGTGCAGCACGAGCGCTCCGGCGCGCTCCGCCTCGTCCACTGCCCGGCGCAGCAGCTCCGTCTTGCCGTCGGCCGGCGCCCCTTCGATCAGCACGGCAGCGCCCGTGCCCTCGGCGGCCTGCCGGAACAGCCGTCCCAGGCACAGGATGTGATCGTCCCGTTCGACGAGGTACACCGGAGACCTTCCCCTCGATGGCGTGGTGGTGCGAGCTGCCCGTGGGTCAGGCGGGCTCCCGCGTCAGGCGGACACCTGGCGGTCGCCGAGAGCCCACAGCAGGGCGGCCGCCGCCGCGGACTCCTTGTGGTACGCCTGGCTGCGCACCAACGACAGCTTTCCGTCGATGACTTCGCTGGAGGCCTCCATCTCGCGCATGGCCGGCAGGTCGTGCAGGAAGACCGCCTCGGTGTCCTTGCTGAAGCGGCTCATGGTCTGCGTGGTGACGGCGAACGGGCGGAAGGCGTCGGCCCAGTTCTCGTCCTCGTACGGCACTCCCATGGACTGCCAGCGGGTGGTGTACACGGCGTCGACCGCGTCCGGTGTGCTCGGCACCCGGTCGAACTGGCGCACCACGTCCCGGTCGGTCCGGGCATTCAGGTCCTTGAGCTCTTCGTCGGTGAAGCCCCGGCCCTGCGGGCTGTAGACGTCCAGGGTCATCCCGGGTGTCTTGACGGCGAGCAGCGCGAGGGCGCGGGCCGTGTTGTTGACGAGGCCGAGGTAGGCGAGGCGCAGGGGGCGGCCGCCGTCGCCGAGCGGCCCGAAGTGGCCGCGCAGGGCACTGAGGTCCGCGATGGCCTGGGTGGGGTGCTCCTCGTAGCTGAGCGCGTTGATCGTGGCCGGCAGCGCGCGGGCCAGCTCCGCCATGTCGAGCTGCGGGCCGTTGGTGCGTACGACGGCGGCGTCCAGGTAGTTGTCGAGGACGAGACCGGTGTCGCCCCAGCTCTCGCCGGTGCCCACCTGGAGGTCGGCGGCGCCGAAGTGCAGGGTGTGGCAGCCCAGGGTGGTGGCCGCGCTCCAGTACGAGGTCCTGGTGCGGGTCGAGGGGGCGGTGAAGAGGAGCCCGACGCGGGCACCTTCGAGCAGCCCCGCGAAGGGCGCCCGCGAGGCGCCGTAGGCGAAGGCGGTGTGTCCGAGGCGGGCGACCTCTGCGGGTGCGAGGTCGGACAGGCTCAGCAGCGGCTTACGGGGCGAGAACCGGTCGGTGTTCACGTGCACATCCCTGTGTGGTGGGTGGTCTGTTGCCTTGCCCGGGGTTCGGGCGCTCGGTCGGTCGCAAGGGGGGCGGGGCATTCCCGGATCCGCGCGGCGGGGCATTCCCGGCTCCGCGCGGCAGGGCGTTCCCGGCCGCGCCCGCTCACGCGTCCAGGGCCTGGGGGAAGCCGGCCTTCGCGAAGGCCTCGCGGGCCCCGGGGACGTCCAGCACTCCGCACTCCTGGAACAGCGCCACGGTGCGTTCGGAGGCGTAGACGATGCCGGCCATGACCGCGTCGCGGTGGTACGAGTCCTCGATGATCGTGTTCACGGCCTGGTCGCTGAGCCCTGCCTGGGACAGGGCCGTGCGGGCGGCGCGGGTGGCCGGTTGCAGGGACTGCACGATGATGTCCGGCAGCAGCCGGGCCACGAGAACGCGTTCGCTCGACGAGAGCTGCCCCCACAGGTGCTTGAAGAACGCGGCGAAGTAGGCGTGGTGACGTCCCTCGTCGATGGCGTGGTCCCGGACGATGTCCCGGACCAGGGTGATGACCCCCTTGTCCTTGGGCACGTCGTTCAGCAAGGCCGTGATCAGCGTCTCGAACACGACGACCTGAAGGAGCTGGACGAGCTCCCGGTGCTGCGGGTGGCCGTCGGCCACGCCGTCGAGGCGTGCCAGGAACGGCGCGAACTCGTAGTCGAGCGACTTGATTCCGGACCGCTGCTCCACCTGGTCCACGGCGTCCATGCTGTACAGCGCGTGGTAGTTCTCGTCCACGCAGATCTTGAAGGCGTCCATCCGGATGCGGCGGGAAAGTTCGAGTCCGCTCTTGTTGTCGGCGATCTTCTGGGTGGCGCGCAGTACCACCGACACCTCGAACTCGGCGGTGAAGTTCAGCCACTGGTAGAGGTGCTGGGCCTCGACGTAGCGCTTCAGGGGCGCTTCCTGGGCTTCCAGGAGGGGGTGGTTGAGGTGCGGGACGATGTGCTTGGGGAAGAAGCTCTTGAGGATGTCCTGGTCCTGGGGGGTGAGGCGGCGGGGCGTGGACCGCACGCCCGCCTTCTCGTACCAGCTCTCGAAGACCTTGAGTTCGGCCATGGTGTACGTCATCGGGCCACTGCCGGCACGCGTCGCTCCAGCACGTCGAGGTTCAGGGCCATCGAGCGGACGCCGCCGCCCGCGCCGAGGAATTCGTCCACCGGGGACACCCGTACCGCGAAGCCCTGCTCACGCAGCACCTGCTCGACGCGTGGCGGGCAGACAGGCATCACCACGGTGTCGCCGACCACGACGGAGTTGGCGCAGAAGCGGAGCGCTTCGTCGAGGGTGATCATGATGGGTTCGGGTACCAGCCGTTCGATCCTGCGCCGTCCTTCGGCGGACAGGGCGTCGGGTGCATACAGTGCGCGCCGGTCGTCCAGGGGCAGGAAACACAGGTCGAGACCGGGCAGTCGAGGGTCGGCGAGGGGCACGGTGACGGTCTCGACGTCGAGGGTGCGCCCGGCACGGCGGGCTGCGCGGGACGACGTACGGGCTCCGGTGCCGCAGACCAGGACGCCGGCGAATCCCACGGCGTCGCCGCTGTGGAAGGCCTCCGGCTCGTCCGCCGGCCAGGGCAGTTCCGTGAAGCCGCGGCGCAGCAGCCAGTCCACGCCGTCCGTCGCGCTGTCACGACGTGCCGGGTCACGGGGCTCGGCGCGCAGAAAGCGATCGCCGTCGACGAGGGCGTGGTCCCCCGGGAACACCATGTCGGGGCGCCCGCGCCGGGACGGGAAGTGGTGGACCTCCGCGCCCAGTTCCCTGAGGTCGGCAACCAGCTGCCACCAGGTGTTCCAGCTGGCCTCCAAGTCGGGTGTGCGGCCGCGGGGCGACTGCGGACCGTCTTCGAGGGGGGCGTCGAAGTGGTCGGGGCTGCACAGGAGAAAGCGCGAAGCCATCGGGAGACCTCTCAAGCTCGTGAAGGACGGACGGCGTGCGCTCACTGCCAGCCGACGTCGTCCAGCGCTTCGGCGCGACCCGAACCGCCCGACTGCCAGCCGACGTCGTCCAGCGCGGCCACGCGACCCGAACCGCCCGTCTGCCACCCGACGTCGCCCGCCACTGCGGCGCGACCCGAACCGCCCGACTGCCACCCGACGTCGTTCTGGACCGTGGGGAATGCCGCCACGCCCGCAGCGATCAGCAGGGCCGCGGCGATACGTCGAGAGGGCTTCCTGACCGTCATGAGCACTTCCTTCTTCTCGGCGGAAGGCATTTCCGCCACTGGGGAACCTTGTCGACGGACCGCCGCCACCGCACTGCGTTCGCGGGGGTCGGTGGCGACGGTCGGTTCGATGAAGGAAGCCTGCAACGGCGCGGGCCCAAGGACCAGGGAATTCGGCTGGCAGGGAGGTGCCCCGGCAACCTGATGTCAGGTTCCGCTCCTCGCCGTACGGGGTGCCGGGGCGCGCCGCCACGGCACTGGGGTGCCCAGGGTCAGCCGGGTCCCGACGAACGAGGGCACCACCACGAAGAGGCCGAGCAGGGCCCATCCCCAGCCGTGCGGCACACCGAGCACGAGCCCGGTGACCAGCAGCGGCCCCACGATTTCCTGGGCGTCCAGACTCAGCCCGAACACCGCCTGGTACTCGGTGACACGGGATTCGTCGGCGAGGCTGAACGAAAGCCCCCAGGCTCCTGCCGACTGGACCATCTCACTCACGGTGAACAGCACGACCGCGCACGCCAGCAGCGCGTACCCGAGGACGCCCAGCTCGCCCGCGGTGAACACGAGCAGCACGCACCCGGTGCCCAGGGCGAGCGTTCCCCGCCACTGGGCCAGGGCGGCACCGCGACGGGTGTCCGTGCCGCGGGTGAGCCGGGTCTGCAACGCCACCACGAGGAGACAGTTGACGACTGTCACGGTCGGGATCGTCCAGTGGGGGGCGTCGGTGGCCTGCAGCAGCCACAGGGGTACGCCGATGAACAGGGCCGAGTCGTGCAGTGAGCCGAACAGGTTGGTGGCGGTGGCGACGAGGAACGGGCGGTCGCGCAGGGCCGCGTAGCCACGCTTCACGGTCCTGTCGTGCCCGGCCCGCACCACGGGCAGCAGCAGGGTGATGGCCGCGCACGCCAGGAACCCGGCCACGTCCACGAACAGCAGCACCCGATAGGCCCCCTCGGTGCCGACGCTCACGGCCCAGGCCGCGCCCAGACTGCCGAGCGAGAACCCCGCGTTGTAGGCCACGTACGTGGCGGCCCGCACCTTCACCCGGGTCACCGGGAAGAGCTGCGCGATCAGCGCCGAGCGCACCGGCGCCACCATGCGCTGCAGGATGACGACGGCCCCGGTGACGACGACGAACCCGACGAGCGAGGACGGCAGCAGATAGCCGAGGAAGGCGATGCCCGCCGCGAGGTTGAGCAGAGCGACCAGGCGGCGCCGGTCGAGCCGGTCGGCGAGCTTGCCGAACGGCAGGATGAACACCATGGCCACGGCCCCGGCCGTGCTCAGGGCGACGCTGATCTGGCCGGGTGTGCGATGCAGCGACTGGGTGAAGAACAGCACCTGGGCCGAGGTGAACGCCCCCGCCCCGAAGGAGCCGAGGCCGAACAGGGCGACGAGCAGGCGCTTGGCCGTCCGTAGCCTCGGATCGCTCTCCTCCGCTTCGGCCGCCTGCCGTCGCGTCTCCGTGTCGGAGGCGGAGTCCGTGGTCACCCGCGCACACCCCTCAGGGCCTGTGCGCTGGGCAGCTCCCAGGCGGACAGGGTGACTTCGCGTTCGCCGTCGTCGTCGCGTACCCGCAGGGTGAACGACAGCAGGTCGTGCATCCGCTCCAGGAAGCCGTACATCTCGTCGTGGTCGGCGGCCGCGGCGTTGAGCATGTCGAGTTCCTGGGTGCGTACGCCCGGCTGCATGCGCTGCCCCGGCGCGATCAGCTGGCGGTAGGCGAGGACGCCCGGCAGCTTCTTGACCTCGTTGACACCGTCGACGCGCACCAGGCCGACGGCGTTGGGCGGGGCGATGTGGTTGAACTGGAAGACGAGCCGGCTCTCGTCGGGCGCCGGGCAGTCGGGGGCTTCGCCCAGTGCCGTGCGCGCGGCCTGTTCGACGAGATCGGGCCCACCGGCGTAGGCGACCATCTCGTTGACGAAGCCGCCCATGCGGCCGTTGACCTCGATGATGCGCGGGCCTCGCGCGGTGAGCTTGATCTCGGTGCTGGTGACGCCCCAGCGGAAGTCGAGCGCCTTCAGAGCACGCTCGGTGATGTCCGTGGCCTGCTCACGCACCCGCGCCGGCAGGTGGGTCGGCCAGAACTGGCCGGTCTCCCGGAACGGCGGCACCAGGCGGAACTTGGAGACGACGGGCAGATGCACGGCCTGTCCGTCGGCCACCACGCTCTCCACGGAGCAGTAGTCGCCGTGGTCGCCCTGGTCGACCCCGACGAGGAGTTCCTCCAGGACGAGTTCACGCTCCGCCGGGCCGTCCGCGCCCGGCGTGAGCAGCTCGCGCACCAGTGCCTCGCCGGTCGCGGCGTCGAACACCGGGAAGGTGTTGCGGCTGCCGGCGCCGGCGGTGGGTTTGATCACGGCGGGCAGGCCGACCTCGGCGAGCGCGGCCCGCCAGTCGGCGGGCTCCCGCATCACGGCGCAGCGGATCGTGTCGACGCCGTGCGCGGCGAGGGCCGTGCGCTGGGCGAACTTGTCGGTCAGGGCGACGGCGGCCGCGGGCGGCTGGCCCGGCAGGCCGTGTTTGTCGGCGAGGGCGGCGGCGGTGCGCACCAAGGTGTCCGAGTAGGTCACCACGCCGTCGATGCCGGTCATGTCGGGGCCCGGGCCTTCGGGGTCGAAGAAGACCGGGTCGAACATGTGCGACAGCATGCCGATGCCGGGGTCGTCGCGCAGGTGCTCCGGGACGGCGATCACCAGGTCCGCGACCGGCCTGAGGGTACGGACGAGTTCCAGTGGCCCCAGGGCACCGGGGGCGTAGAGCACCATGAGGCGCTTGCGCGGGTCCGTGGTGGGCCGATCGGGCCGTGCGCCCGCCGTGCCGCGGTCCTGCCGTGTGCCGCTCATGCGGTCACCCGGCCGTGCACGGCGGCGGAGAACTCACCCAGTGTGGGGTACTCGAAGATGTCGCCGATCGACATCTCGACCCCGTAGTTCTCCTGGAGCCGGTTGACCAGTTGCATCACGGCGAGGCTGTGGCCCCCCTCCTCGAAGAAGTCCGACGCGGCGTCGACGTCGACGAGCAGCACCTCCTTCCAGATCCCGGTGACGGTCTCGAGGACTTCGGATTCCTGCATGGTGTGGGTTCCTTCGGTGTGGGTCATACGTAGTGCATCCAGCCGGCCGGGTCCGGGGCGAGGCCGCGCTCGATCCCGGCGAGGAGGTCGGAGATCATTCCGGCGACGGGCCCGGGGCTGCCGTCGCCGACGGTGAAGTCGCCGTCGGCGGTGCGGACCGTACCGACGGAACTGACCTGGGCGGCGGTGCCGCAGGCGAACACCTCGGTGATCCGCCCCTGCCGGCAGCCCTCGCGCCACTGCTCGACGCTGACGGGACGCTCTTCGACGGGGAGGCCGAGCTCCGGGGCGGCGCTCAGGATCGTGTCGCGGGTGACGCCGGGCAGGATGGTCCCGGACAGCGGCGGGGTGACGAGGCGCCGCTGTGCACCGGTGCCCTCGACGAAGAAGATGTTCATCCCGCCCAGCTCCTCGACCCAGCGGCGCTCTTGTGCGTCGAGCCACACCACCTGGTCGCAGCCTTCGGCCGTGGCGCGCGCCTGGGCGGCGTACGAAGCGGCGTAGTTGCCGCCGAACTTGGCGGCACCGGTGCCTCCCGGTGTGGCCCGGGCGTAGTCCTCGCTGATCCACACGGTGATCGGCCGGGGGGCGCCGAAGAACCGCTCGGTGACGAACGCGATCAGCAGGAAGCGGAACTCGCGGGCGGGCCTCAGCGCGAGATGCGCCTCGGAGGCGAAGAGCAGGGGACGCAGGTACAGGCTGCGGTGTTCCTCGGCCGGGACCCATGCGGCGTCGGCCCGCACCAGTTCCTCCACGGCGTGCACGAACGTCTGCGTGGGCAGCTCCGGCATGAGCAGTCTGGCCGCGGAGCGGCGGAAGCGGTCGCCGTGCGCGTGCGGCCGGAACACGGCCGTCCTGCCGTCGGCAGTGCGGTAGGCCTTGAGGCCCTCGAAGACCGACTGTCCGTAGTGCAGTCCGACAGCGGCCGGGTCCAGGACGAGCGGTGCGTAGGGCCCCACTTCGCCGTCGTGCCAGCCGTCCGTCCCGGTCCACTTCAGGCTCACCATGTGCTCGGTGAAGACGGAGCCGAAGGGGGCCTCGGCGGTCCTCGCGCCCCGTTCTGCCGGGGTGAGGAGCGCTGGGGTGCCGTGGTGGGCGAAGGGGATCGACGTGATGTCGCGGGGGGTGTCCTCGATCAGCACGGGCCTCACACCATCGGGGCGAAGAAGAAGGTGTCACGGGCGGTGAAGCGTCCCTCGGCATCGAGGGTGAAGAAGTCCGCGAAGCGCAGGTCGACCTCCTGGCCGCCCTTGATCCGGCCGCTGAACCGGCCGTTGACCGCGACCTTCTCGCCGCTCGCCACCAGTTCCGTGATGGCGTGCCTGCCCTCTTCGATGACGCGTTCCCCGCCGTAGAAGTCGGCCAGGGCCGCACGGCCCACCAGCGGCTCGTAGCCGGGCCTGCGGTAGACGGCGGCGGGTGCGAAGAGTTCCAGCATGTCACCGAACTCCCGCCCGTCGACGAGGGTGTAGTAGGTGCGCACCGTCTCCTCGGGGGTGGGTGGGGGCGGAGTGTGCGCCTGCCGCAGACGGGTTGCGATGAGTTCCATGACGTCCTCCTTGTTCTCGTGGTGGAAGAAGTGACCGCCCGGGTACACCCGGACCGTGCTGGGAGCCGTGGTGTGGTCGCGCCACGGTTCGAGGGAGGCGACGGGGACGGTCGGATCCGCGTCGCCGCCCAGGACGAGCAGGGGCACGGCGAGCGGCCGCCGTTCCTCGTGCACGTACGTCTCGCAGGCCTGGAAGTCGGCCCGCATGGCGGGCACGACCATGTCCAGGAGGTCGCGGTGCGACAGGACGGCCTGCGGGGTGCCCGACAACTCCCCCAGGTGGCAGACGAGTTCCTCGTCGGCCATCTGGTGGACGGGGCGGTCCGCGACGAGCGGCAGCCTCGGCCCGGCGGCGCCGGAGACGATCAGCAGCTCGGGCGGGTGCCCCGACGCCTCCAGCAGGTGGCAGAGTTCATAGCCGAGCAGCGCGCCCATGCTGTGCCCGAAGACGGCGAACGGAACACCGGCGGCCCGCTCGACCAGCAGCGGGGCGAGCCCTTCGGCGAGGGAGCGGATGCTCGGGACCGGCGGTTCGCCCAACCGGCTCTCCCTGCCGGGAAGTTGGACGGGCACCACCTCCACGTCCGGGTCGAGCGAGCGCTGCCACTGACGGTAGGCGGAGGCGCCGGCGCCCGCGTGCGGCAGGCAGAAGAGGCGCAGGCGTGGGTCCGCAACGCGGCTGCGGCCCGGAAACCAGGCACCGTTCTGGTCGGTCATATGCGGTCGGCTCCTTGTGCCAGACGGGCCAGGGCGTCCTCGTCGGTCATCTCCAGGACCTGGACGAGAGGTCCGGCGACCGCCTCGGCGCGTTCGGCGCCGCCGAGGTCCGAGGCGAGCCGCTCGGCCAGTCGCTCGGGTGTGGGTGCGTGGAACACGGCGGCCGCGGTCAGCGGAAGGTCGAGCAGTTCCTGCAGCGTCGCGGCCACCGCGACCGCGGACAGGGAATGGCCGCCGACGGCGAAGAAGTCGTCGTCGCAGGAGAGGGCGGCCGTGTCGATGCCGAGGATGTCGCCCCACACGGCGACCACGAGTCGCTCCACGGCGGTGCGCGCCGGCCTGACCCCGTCGGAGCAGGGCACGGCGGGTGGCTCCGGCAGGCTCTTGCGGTCGACCTTGCCGCTGTGGGTGACGGGAATCGCATCGAGCAGGACGAAGGCCGACGGCACGAGATAGTCGGGCAGCCGTGCCGCCAGGTACGCGCGCAGTTCGGCGGTCTGCAGCGAGCTGCCGGCCGCCGGCACGGCATAGCCGACCAGGCGGCGCTCGCCGGGAGTGTCCTCGCGCACCGTGACCGTGGCCGAGGTCACCTCCGGGTGTTCGAGGAGTACGCCGGTCACTTCGCCCGGCTCGATCCGGTAGCCGCGGATCTTGACCTGGTCGTCGACCCTGCCGAGGTATTCCAGAGAGCCGTCCCTGCGACGCCTGACCCGGTCGCCGGTGCGGTAGAGCCTGCCGCCGGGCACCGAGCCGTACGGGTCGGGCACGAACGCGGCGGCCGTGAGGGCCGGACGGTTCAGATAGCCGCGCGCCAGTTGGGTGCCGCCGACGTACAGCTCGCCGGCGACCTCCGGTGGTACGGGGTTGCCGAGGTGGTCCAGGACGTACACCTGGGTGTTCCACAGCGGCCGGCCCAGCGGGGGTGCTCCGTTGCCGGACAGCCGGCCGCTCATGGTGCTGACGACGGTGGTCTCGGTGGGCCCGTACTCGTTGAACATCTTCCGCCCGGCCGACCAGCGGCCCACCACGTCACCGGGGCACGCCTCGCCCGCGACGCACAGCACCGTGCCGGCGGGCAGCGCGTGCTCCGGGTCCATGACCGACAGCACCGCGGGCGGAAGGATGGTGTGGGTGATGCGGCGCTTGTGCATCAGCTCCTGCAGCGGAGGACCGGGGGTGCGCTCCTCGTCGAGCGGCAGTACGAGGGTGGCCCCGGACAGCAGGCTCTTGGTCAGGTCCGCCATCGATCCGTCGAACGCCGGTGACGCGAACTGCAGGACCCTGCTCTCCCCCGGCACCACGCCGAGGACCTCGACCTGGTTCCAGGTGAGGGTGGCGAGCCCCTGGTGCTGGACGATCACGCCCTTGGGGCGGCCCGTGGAGCCCGAGGTGTGGATGACGTACGCCGGGTGCGCGAGACGCAGCGGCACGCGGCGTTCGGCGTCCGTGACGTCGTGGGGTGCGGCCTGCGCCAGCTCGTCCTGGACGTCGGGCGAGTCGAGCACCACGGACAGCGACGTGCCGGGGGTTGCCGGGTGCGCCGCCCCCAGGGACAGGACGACGGCCGGCCGGGTGTCGGCGAGCACCGTGCGCAGGCGTTCCTGCGGATGCTTGAGGTCGAGCGGCTGATAGGCGGCGCCAGCCTTGGTCGCGCCCATGAACGCCACGGCGTAGTCGACGGACCGGGGCAGCGCGCCCGCCACGATGTCCTCGGGACCGACCCCGCGGGCGATGAGCAGCCGGGCGAGCCGGTTGGCGCGGGCGTTCAACTCCCGGTAATCCAGCTGCTCCTCACCGGCCACGACGGCCGGGGTGTCGGGAAATCGCGCGGCGGCGGCCTCGAAGAGCTGCGGCATGGTGCGCTGCTCCACCATGCGCCCGGTGTCGTTCCAGCCGTGCAGGACCTGGTGCCGTGCCACCGGTCCGAGCAGGTCGAGGGCGTCGGCTAGACCGTCGGGTTCGGCGACTGCCGAGGCCAGCAGCCTGCGGTACTGCTCGCCGAGGGCGATGGCGGAGGCGGTGTCGTACAGCGAGGGGGCGTACTCGATGACGACGTCGATGCAGTCGTTTCCGTCGACGACCGCCACGGTCAGCTCGTACTGCGAGTGGCCGTTGTCGACGGGCGTCACCTTGCGCACGGGCAGCGCGTCGAACGTGCCCTCGCCCTGGGTGCGCATCCCGAACTGCACCTGGAAGAGCGGGTTGTGGCTCAGGGCGCGGTCCGGCTTCAGCTCGTCGACCACGGTGTCGAACGGCAACTGCTGGTGGTCCAGGGCCGAGAACACCGTGCGCCGGGCGTTCTTGACGAGGGTGCGGAAGGTGTCGGACTCCCCGACCCGGCCGCGCAGCACCACCATGTTCACCAGGAAGCCGATGAGCGGCTCCAGTTCACTGCGGGTGCGGCCGGAGGCCGGGGTGCCGACGACGACGTCACGCTGCCCGGAAAGGCGGGCCAGCAGCAGCTGGAAACCGGCGAGGAGCACGCTGAACGCGGTGGTGCGCTCGGCCCGTGCGAAGGCCCGCAGCTTCTCGGACAGGCCCGCGTCGAGGCGCAGGGTGTGCTCCCCGTTGTCGTAGAGCTGCACCGGACCGCGCGGACGGTCGGTGGGGAGTTCCAGGAGCCTGGGTACGTCGTCGAGTCGCTCGCGCCAGTAGGCGGCCAGCTTCTCGCGCCGCGGCCCGACGAGCAGTTCGTGCTGCTCCTCGCAGTAGCGTGCGTAGGTCGTCGGCAGCGGTGCGCCGCTCGGGGTCTCGCCGCGCAACGACCGGCCGTAGTGGTCGTCGAGTTCGCCGAGGAGGAGATCGAGGGAGACCGCGTCGAAGACGATGTGGTGGACGACGATCAGCAGGTGGTGGCTCGTCTCGCCGGTGCGCAGCAGTCGTACGCGCAGCAGCGGGGCGACGGCGAGATCGAATCCGGCCTCGACGTCCTCGGCACAGCGCCGCTCCAGGGTCCGTGTTCGCTCGGCGACGGGTGTCGCCCGCAGGTCCTCGAACGCGAAGGGGAGCTCGACCTCGTCCTCGACGCTCCGCACGGGCAGATGGCCGCGCTCCTCGAAGCGGGTACGCAGACTGTCGTGGCGGCGTACGACGGACTCGAACGCGGCGCGCAGGGCGTCGACGTCGAGGTCACCCGCCAACTCGATCCGCCAGGCCAGAGCGTTGAGCGGACGGCCTTGCGCCATCCGGTCGAGGAACCACAGGCTGCGCTGGGCGACCGATGCCGCTCCGCTCAGGACCTCTTGTCGGGTGGCGCTGTTCACAGGTCTCCCTCCCCATCCATGTCGAAATCCCTGTCGAAATCCATGTCGATGGCGGCATCGGTGCCGAAGTCGACGTCCATGTCGTTCGCGAATTCCGCCTGCAGTGCGTCGATCTCGTCCTGGGCGAGGCCGCCGAGGGTGAGGTCCGAGGGCGTCACCCCGCCCGCCGAGGGGTCGTCCGCATGCCGTGCGAGGCCCTCCAGGGCCTCGGTCCAGAGTTCGGCGAACTCCTCCAGATCCGCCTCGGACAGCAGCCGCGTCGAACGGGTGAGGCTCAGGGTCAGCCGGGGCCCGTCGGCGTGGTCCTCGGTCAGGGCCACGATGTCCAGCGGATGGGCCAGCGGCGTCCCGTCGGGTATGCCGCCGCTCAGCAGCGGCTCGCCCGGCACGGCAGCCCAGTCGCGGACGGTCTCCGTCGCCGCCGAAGCCGCGAACCGGCCCAGGTAGTTGAAGCCGATCGGCGGCGCGGGCAGCGCCGCGAGCGCCTTCTTCGCGACGGGGTTGAGCCAGCGCAGCAGGCCGTGTCCCACCCCGTGGTCCGGTACGGCCGCCAGCTGCTCCTTGACCCGCTTGAGTGCCGTGCCGGCGGCCGGGCCGCCCGCGAGGGCGTCGTCGGTGTCGATGCCGCTCACGTCGAGCCGTACCGGATACAGGCTGGTGAACCAGCCGACGGTGCGGGACAGGTCGAGTTCGCCCAGGGACCCCTCGCGGCCGTGGCCCTCCAGGTTGACGGAGACCGCGCCGCTCTGCGCACCGCGCCGGTTCTGCCGGGCGTGCACGGCCAGTGCGAGCCCCGTGAGCAGCACCTGCTCGACGCCCGTGCGGAACGTTCTGGCCACGGGGCCGACGAGCCGGGCCGTCAGCTCGCCGGGCAGGGTCCGCTCCAGTGCGGCGGCCCGCTGCACGGTGTCCTGCTCCGGGTCGATCGCCCACCCGGCGAGGGTGCCTTCCGATGCGACGGACCCGGTCCAGTGGCCGAGTTCGACGGTGCGCCGCTCGCTGCGTGCCTGGTCGTGCAGGAGCCGGGCGTAACGGCGGAAGGACACCGGCACCGGGTCGAGTTCGGGCCGGCGTGCGGCGGCGACGTCCGACCAGGCGTGGGCCAGGTCGTCCTGGAGGATGCGCCAGGACACCCCGTCGACGACCAGGTGGTGGACGACCAGGAGCAGGCGTCCCGGTGCCTGGGGGCCCGCGTCGAACCACACGGCGCGGACCATCCGGCCGTCCTCGGGCACCAACAGAGGTGCCACGCGTGCCTCGTGCGCCTCCCGCGCGCCCGCCGGGAGGCCACCGGCCTTGGTGATGTCGGTCCGCTCCACGACGGAGTTCGCGTCGAACGTGCCGGCGGCCGGCACCTCGAGGACCTCCTCGCCGTCGACGGCGACCAGGCGGGCGCGCAGCATGTCGTGCCGGTCGACGACGGCCTGGAGCACGGCGGCCAGTTGCGGCCCGCTCATGCCGGGCGGTGTGCTCACGAGCATCGACTGGTGGTAGCCCCCGGTCGGCCCGCCCGCCGCACGCCACCACCGCATGATCGGGGTGGTCGGCACAACTCCGGTGCCGTCGTCGGCTTCGGTCGCACCGCCGTCGACGGGAGCCGCGACAGCCGCGAGGGCGCGCGGCGTACGGTGCTGGAAGATCTGCCGTGCGGTGAGCAGCAGCCCGGCCCGGCGGGCCCGGCCGACCAGGTGGATGGAGCCGATGCTGTCGCCGCCCAGGGCGAAGAAATCGTCGAGGGGACCGGCGTCGTCGAGGGCGAGCAGCTCCGTGAAGATCGAGCACAGGAGCGCCTCCTGCTCGGTCACGGGCACCGCGTCGAAGCGCTGCCTCTCGGTCGTGGTGGGGGCGGGCAGCGCGGCCCTGTCGGTCTTCCCGTTGATCGTGGTGGGGAGCTGCTCCAGCAGCAGGATGTCGGCGGGCACCATGTAGCCGGGCAGGGTGGCCGCGGCTTCGGCGCGCAGGACCTCGGGGTCGGGTGTGTGTCCCTCGGCCGCGATGACGTAGCCGGTGAGGCGCTGCTCCTGGGGCCGGTCGGCGCGGACGGTGACCAGGGCGCGTGCCACGCTCGGGTGGGCGGCCAGCACGGCTTCGATCTCGCCGAGTTCGACGCGCAGGCCCCGTATCTTCACCTGGTGGTCGGTGCGGCCCAGGTACATCAGCGCGGAGTCGGAGCGGCGGCGTACGAGATCGCCGGTGCGGTACATACGGGTGCCCGGCGCGCCCCACGGGTCGGGCACGAAGCGCTCGGCGGTGAGGCCGGGCCTGCGCAGGTAGCCGAGGGCGAGCTGGACCCCGGCGAGGTACAGCTCGCCGGGGGTGCCGGACGGCACCGGGTTGAGGTCGTCGTCCAGGACGTGGACGGCCGTGTTCCACACGGGGGTTCCGATGGGCACGTCGCCGTCCTCGCCCGGTGGGCAGGGCCAGTGCGTGACGTCGACGGACGCCTCGGTCGGACCGTACAGATTGTGCAGTTCCACGCCCGCGAGGACCTCGTGGAACCGGTCGGCCAGCGGCCGGGGCAGGGCCTCGCCACTGCACACGATCCGGCGCAGGGCGGTGCAGGCGCCGGCCTGCGGCTCCTGGAGGAACACCTCCAGCATGGCGGGCACGAAGTGCGCGGTGGTGACGGCCTCGCGCCGCATCAGGTCGGCCAGGTAGTAGGGGTCGCGGTGCCCGTCGGGCCTGGCCACGACGAGTGTCGCGCCTTCCAGCAGCGGCCAGAACAGTTCCCACACCGACACGTCGAACGTCGTGGGTGTCTTGTGCAGAACCCGGTCGTCGGGGGTGAGGCGGTAGGCGGCCTGCATCCAGCGCAGCCGGTTGAGGATGCCCTGCTGCGGTACGAGCACCCCCTTGGGGCGGCCGGTGGAGCCGGAGGTGAACAGCGCGTAGGCCGGGTCCGACGGGTGCCGGGGGGTGGGCAGTTCCTCGTCGCGCACGGGGGTGTCCGCATGTGCGGAGAGCTCCGCGTCGGCCTGGTCCAGGGTGATGCGCGGCAGGGTGTCGGACAGGTCGTCCCCGTGAGCGGCCACCGTGAGCAGGCACACGGGCCGGGCCTCGTCCAGCATGAAGCGCAGCCGGTCCACCGGGAGGTCGGCGTCCAGGGGCAGATAGGCGGCGCCCGCTCGGGCGACGGCGCCGAGGGCGACGATCAGGTCGAGGGACCGGGGCACGGCCACCGCGACGACACGACCCGGTCCGGCGCCGAGGTCCAGCAGCCGGCGCGCCAGCCTGTTGGCCCGGGAGTCGAGTTGCCGGTACGTCAGCTCCTGGCCTTCGTGGCGCACGGCGACGGCGTCGGGGGTACGGGCGGCCTGGGCGGCCAGCCCCTCGGCCAGGGAGCCGTCGTCGACCGGGACCGTCTCTCCCTGCCCGGACCCGAGTTCCGCGCGCAGCTCGTGGGCCGGCAGCGGCGGAAGGTCGGCCAGCGGACGGTCGGGCAGGCTCGCCACGTCGTTCAACAGCTCCACCAGGCGCCCGGCGAACCGGCTCATCGTGGCGGCCTCGAAGAGGTCGGCGCGGTAGTCGAGGTCGAGCTCCAGACGGTCCTCGTGTTCGGTGACTCCGAGGCTGAGGTCGAACTTGGCGTCGGCGCCGGGCAGTTCGTACCAGGAGCAGTCGAGTCCGGTGAACTCCGGCGGTGCGGTGTCGGTGGCCCGGGTGACGTCCAGGTACGCCTGGAAGAGCGGATTGTGCGCGTCGCTCCGGTCGGGGCTCAGCTCCGCGACCACCTGGTCGAAGGGCACTTCCTGGTGCTCCAGGGCTTCCACGGTGGACGCGCGGGTGGCGCGCAGCAGCCCGCGGAAGGTGTCGGTGCCGTCCACCCGGCCGCGTACGACCACGGTGTTGACGAGATACCCGACGACGTCCTGGGTCTCGGGGCGGGTACGGCCGGCCGTCGGCATGCCCACGCAGATGTCCCGCTGCCCCGAGTGCCGCGCGAGCGCCACCTGGTAGGCGGCGAGCACGGCGGTGAACAGGGTGACGCCTTCCTGCCGGCACAGTTCGCGGAGCGCGGCGACCCCGGGCCCGTCGAGGCGGGTGGTGACCTCGGCGCCGGCGAAGGACCGCACGGTGGGCCGCTGGTGGTCGGTGGGCAGTTCGAGGAGCGGCGGAGCTCCGGCCAGACGACGGCTCCAGTAGGCGAGTTGCCGCTCGAGATCGGCCTCGCGCTCGGGCTGCCGCGTCCAGGCGGCCCAGTCGCCGTACCGCGTGGCGGGCTCGTCCACGGGGCTCCCGGCGTCGCCGTGAGCCCCGCCACCGTCACCGGCGGGTGCGGAGTAGTCGGCGGCGATCTCCCGCAGCAGCACTCCGGCCGAGACCCCGTCGAAGACGGCGTGGTGGGCGGTGATCAGCAGGACGTGGTCGTCGGGGCCGAGCCGGAACAGGGTCGGCCTGAACAGGGGCCCGGCCGCCAGGTCGAAGGGTTCACGGGCCACGGCCGACACGACCTGCCGCGCCCGCTCCGGTTCGGTCTCGCGCACCGGCAGCTTCACTTCGGCGGCTCGGGCGATCCTTTGCCGCACCCCGCCCTCACCGGCGACCAGGGTGGTGCGCAGCGCCTCGTGCCGGGCCACGGCGCGGCGCAGGCACTCGGCGAGCCGGTCCACGTCCAGGGCTTTGCGCAGTCGGAGTGCCGACCACAGGTTGTAGGTGGAGTTGGTGCCGGAGCCGAGGTACTGGTCGAGGAACCACAGGGACTCCTGGGCCCGCGTGGCGGGTGCCGTGCCCGGATCGGGGCGGCGGGGTATCGCCGCGCCGGTCGACCGCCCGCCCGGGTCCGTGCCTTCGCGCAGCCTGGCCAGGAGGGCGCGCTTGGTCGGCGACAGTGCCGGCTGCCGCCGGTCGGTGGATTCCATCCCAGATCCGTCCTAAGCCGTCGTGAAGGTGTCGGTGAACAGCCGCACCAGATCGGCGGGCGCGTCGACGAACGCGTAGTGGTCGCCGTCGAGCACCACGTCGTCCACGTCGCCGCAGGCGGACCAGCCGGACATCAGCCGCGGTTCGATGCCGGTGTCCCGGCTCCAGCCGAGCGAGGTGACCGGGCAGGGCAGCCGGGTCGGCTCGGCCACGTGGTAGCGCTTGTTGACCTCGACGTCGTGACGCAGCACCCGCAGGGTCAGATCGATGAGGTCCGGATGCGGCTCACCGCCGAGGCCGATCATCAACGCGCGCAGCTCTGCCGCGAGTTCCTCGTCCGTCATCTGCAGAAAGCGCCCGTAGGGACCGTCCTGCGGGGCCACCTCGGAGGAGACGACGAGCCGCGCGGGGGGCGGGCAGCCGCGCTCGACGAGGCGCAGCGCGGTCTCGTACGCGGCGAGCGCGGAACTGCAGTGCCCGAACAGGGCGTAGGGCCGGTCGAGATGCGGCAGCAGCTCCTCGGCCAGGGAGTCGGCGAGCTCCTCGTAGCTGTCGAAGGGGGCTTCGCGCATGCGGTTCTCGCGGCCCGGCAGCTGTACGGGGCAGAAGTTGACGCCTTCGTGGAGCGCGGGCCACTGCCGGTACATGCTGGCACCGCATCCCGAGTACGGCAGCAGGAAGACCCGGGCACGGGCCTCGGGCAGCGGCGCGCGCAGGAAGAGCCGGCTGCGCCGCCCGGTCGGTGTTGTCATGGAGGGGTCCTCGAGGTCTGTCGCGAAGGGTCCGTGGCGATGGGGTGCCGCGAAGGGTCCGGTGGCGATGGGGGTGCCGCGAAGGTCCGGTTCAGTACGCGACGGGCGTACGCACCGGCTTGACCTTGGCGGTGATCGGCAGGGACTCCCAGCCGGCGATGATGTTGGAGTGCAGCCGTCTGCCGGGCCCCGCGGGACGGAAGTCCGTGAACCGGCTGAAGAGCTCGGCCATGACGATCTTCAGGGCGACCCGGGCCACGGTGTGGCCGACGCAGTAGTGCGGACCGATGCCGAACGCGATGTGCTTGTTGGGGCGGCGGCGGATGTCGAAGACGAAGGGGTCGGCGAAGACCTCCTCGTCCCGGTTGGCCGATCCGAGCCACACGACCACCGCGTCGCCCGCCTTGATCTGCCGGCCGCGCATCTCCACGTCACGGGTGGCGTAGCGCATGAAGTGGTTGGTGGGCGACGACCAGCGCAGGGCCTCCTCGACTCCGGAGGCGAGCGCCTTGGGGTCGCTCGCCCAGTCGTCGAGCACGGGGGTGCCCATCAGCTCGTGCAGGGCGCTCACCGGGACCTGCGCCATGGTGACGCTGGCGCCCAGGAGCAGGCTGTAGCAGTTGGAGACGATCTCGCCGGGGGTGAGCAGCCGGCCGTCGAGGTCCATGCGCAGGAGCAGGCTGATGAGATCGTCGCCGGGTGTCTGCCGGCGTTCGGTGACGAGGTCCTGGAAGTAGGCGAACAGCTCGCGGTGGGCCGCTTTGAGGACGGCCTGGGTGCCGCCGGGGCGGGCGAACCGGGGGGCGTCGGGGGCTATGGCGGCCGTGGTGAGCTCGATCAGGCGGGGGCGGTCGGCGTGCGGCAGGTTCATCAGGGTGCCGATGACCGCCATGGGCATCTTGGTCATCTCTTCGGCCAGGTCGTACGGGCCGCCGTCGCCGAGCGGGGTGATCAGGCCGAGCACCGCTTCGCGGATCTGCTCGCGACGCGCCTCGACCTGCTTGATGGCAAGGGCACGTTGCAGCGGTTCCCGCAGATCACCGTGGCGGGGCGGGTCGGTGGCCGCCATCTGGCGGCCACCTGCAGGGTCGTCGCGGCCGAGCAGCAGGAGCAGGGTGCCGCGTTCGGAGGTGAAGGTCTCGTGGTCCCGCAGGACCAGGTCGGCGTCGGCGTACTTGGTGATCGACCAGTACGTGCCTCCGCCGGCCGCGGTACGGCGGCTGACCGGGTCGTGCGCGCGCAGGTCGCGCCAGACCGGGTGCGGGTCGTCCGCGCTGTAGAGACCGGGGTCCGTCAGGTCGGCGGCGGCGGTGTCACCCGTGAACGGGCAGCGCGAAGCCGCTGGGGATGCGTCCAGCACGGAGTGTCCTGTCTGGTGGAGGGATGGCGGAGCCGTCGATGTCGACGAGAAGGCGGCTTAGTCGGAGGGGCCGGCGGACTGCTCGATGTCGGCGCAGAGTTCCGCGATCGTCGGCTGCAGGTAGAGGGTGCGCGCCGAGACGTCGAGCCCCAGGTCGCTCTGCAGAACGGCGAGGAGTTCCGCGGCCATCAGGGAGTGCCCGCCGAGGTCGAAGAAGTCGTCCTCGACGCCGATCGGCTCGATGCCGAGCAGTTGCCCCCACAGGTCGGTGAGGCGACGCTCCAGATCGGTGGTGGGAGCCACGTACTCGTTCCACATGTCGCGGGGTTGTCGGGTGACGGCCGGCAGGGCACGTCGGTCGACCTTGCCGTTGCGGTTCAGGGCGAGCCCGGGGAGGACCAGGACGGCCCACGGCACCATGTACGCGGGCAGTTCGGCGCCGAGCCGCTTGCGCAGTCCGGCGACGAGTTCGGCGGTGTCGGCCTGCGGGTCGGCCGGTACGACATAGGCGATCAGACGCTTGCCGCCCTGAGGCTCGCGCTGGGCCGCGACCGCGGCGACCGCCACGTCCGGGCTGCGGGTCAGCGCGTCCTCCACGGCGCCGAGTTCGACGCGGTAGCCCTGGACCTTGACCTGCTGGTCGGCGCGGCCGATGAACTCCACTCCGCCGTCGGCCCGACGCCTGGCCAGGTCTCCGGTACGGTACGTGCGCTCACCGGGACGGCTCGGGAAGGGGTGCGGCACGAAGCGCGCCGCGGTGGCGCCGGGCTTGCCGAGATACCCGACGGCAAGCCCCTCTCCGGCGGCGTAGAGCTCGCCCGCGACACCCGTCGGCACCGGGTTCAGGTCCTCGTCCAAGATCGCCACGGAGGTGCCGCTGATCGGTCCGCCGATGGACACGGAGGCCGAGGCGGGCGGGGTGTCCGTGGTCCAGCAGGTGGTGTACGTGGTGTTCTCCGTGGGCCCGTAGCCGTTGGTGAACCGCACGTCCGGGTGGGCCTCGAAGAGCCGCCGCACGTGCTCGGCGGAGGCCACGTCGCCACCGGTGAGGACATGGCGTACGCCGGTGAAGGCGTCGATCGTGGACGAGACCGTGGCGTGCAGCAGGCCCGTGGGCAGCAGCAGCACGCTGACGCGCTCGTCCTGCACGGTCGCCGCGAGCCGGTCCATCTCCATGCGTCCGCCGGGCAGCACCGCGAGTCGGCAGCCGTTGACGAGAGCGCCGAAGATCTCGAACGTGGCGGCGTCGAAGGACACCGGGGACAGGTGCAGGAAGACGTCGTCGGGCCGGATGTCCACCCAGTCCGTGCCGCGCACCAGACGGGCGACGGCCCGGTGCGGCACGCCCACGCCCTTGGGTTCGCCCGTGGAGCCCGAGGTGTAGCAGACGTAGGCGAGGTGATCCGGGGTCAGGCCGGTGGGGGGTGTCCACGCGGGAGCCTGGTCCAGGGGTTCCGCGGGGCCGACGACGGTGATTCCGGCGGGCACCAGGCCGGCCAGGTCCCCTTGGGCGAGCGCCACCTCGACACCGGCGTCACGGGTCAGGTCCGCGAGGCGGGCGGCGGGGTCGTCCGGGTTGAGCGCCAGATAGGCGCCACCGGCCTTGAGGACCGCGACCAGGGCGACGATCAGGTCGACGGAGCGGTGCATCAGGACGGCGACGACGCTGTCCGGGCCGACCCCGTGGAACTGAAGCCGTGCCGCCAACGCCGTTGCACACGCGTCCAGTTCAGCGCGTGTCAGGCTCTGTCCGGCGCAGGAGACGGCCACGGCTTCGGGGTCGCTCGCGGCGTGCCCCGCGATGAGGTCGTCGATGCGGGCCGCCTCGATCGGTGCCTGCGGTGTTCCCCAGAAGGCCGGGCCTTCGTCGGCCGGCAGGACGAGGCGGGCGATCGGGGCGTCCGGGGCGGCGCGGCCCGCCGTACGCACGCTCCGCACCAGGGCGGCGTACGCCGCTGCCTCCCGTTCGTCCCACGCCGGGTCGTCGGGGGCGGTGACGACGATCGAGGTGTCCGCGCCCAGCTCGACCAGCGGCACGGTGTGGGCACCGGTGACGTCCCGCCCGGCCCCTGCGGAGAACCGGACCACGCTCTCGCCGATGTCGCCGCTCTCGCCTCCGCAGGAGCCGACGCCCGCGTCGGCGAGGTCGCCCAGGGCCTTCGTGGCCTGGCCGAGCAGTTCCTGGTGGGTGTGCTCGGCGTCCAGGTCGAAAACGGCCTGTCCCGCGAGCGTCCTGCCCTCGTCCGCCACGCGGCAGCCGACGATCACACGCTCCTGCAGGGTGCGCCGGTACCAGGCACCCACGACGGCTGCGAGGGCGTCGGCGGTGGTGTCCGCCTCGGGGAATGCCGACGTGTCACTCACGCCCCGACCGTCCTCACGCTCAGCGGGCGCATGTCCGTCCACACGCGGTCGATGTGTTCAAGGCATTCTTCTTTCGACCCTTCTGTCCCCTCCGCGTGCCATCCCGCCGGAACGTCACGCGTGGCCGGCCAAATCGAATACTGCTCTTCGTGGTTCAGTACGACGGCGTACCGAACGGGCTGCATTTCCGACATGAATGCTGCTCCCCTGCCTGTCTGTCCTAGCGGTTGAATTCTTTCGCCGATGTCCGCCGTGCGGGATGTCCCGACGCTGCAGAGTCCTGCCACGGCAACTGGTTGCCGTGGTCGGGGGTGCCCGGCCCGGCGCACCGGCCTCGTCCGGGGCTCCACGCCCGGGGCACACGGTCCTCACGCTCCTGATACCGCCACTTCGAGCAGCACCCAGGACGGGGAGAGGAATTGTGCGGTGACGCGGGAACAGATGCCGTCGGCGGCCTCGATTGCCGAGCTTCGATCGGGGCCGGTCAGAAACATGGTCACCAGAACGAGCCCGCACGATTCGTGAACGTGGACATGCTGGAGTCCGTCTTTCGGCATCGCTCCGGACCGGAAGAAATCGTCGATGTCGACGGATTCACCGGGCGGCGACAAGAAGTACGCCACGGCGATACGCATAATGTTCCGTTTCCCAGGAGCGGTGGGGCTGTGCGTTGCGGTGGGGCTGTGCGTTGCGGTGGGGCTCGGCCTTGTCATTCATCTCAGGCCGCTGACCTCCACCCGGTTGTCCTGGTAGACGGCGCCGCCTCCCATGTCCGCGTCCCGCTCGGCCACCGTGGCGTTGACCCCGGGCGCTCCGCCGGTGAGCCTCGACCAGTGCCCCTTGGTGGTGCGGGCGATCCCGGGGCGCACGGAGTCCGTCACGCTCAGCTTCGCTTCGAAGGCTCCGCGGTCGTTGAAGATCCGTACCTGTTGGCCCTCGGTCAGCCCCCGGGCCGCCGCGTCGTCGGCATGCAGTTCGACGGTGGGCCCGCCGGCTCTGCGCATCAAGGATTCCTTGTTGCCGAAGGTGGTGTTGAGGAAGAAGTGGGACGCGGACGAGATGAGCACCAGCGGGAAGCGGCGCGCCAGCTCGGGGTCCGTCACCTCTTGCGCGGGTGTGTAGCCCGCGAGCCGGTCGTGCCCGTCCGCCTCGGCGGCATCGGAGACGAACTCCAGCTTCCCCGACGCGGTGGGGAAGCCGTCCGAGAACGGCACGAAGGGGCTCGGGTAGTTGAGCCGTGCCCAGCCGTCGCGGCGCAGCCGTTCCAGGTCGATGCCGTCGAGTGACGGATGGCCTCCGGACAGCAGGTCACGGGCCAGCTCGTCGTCGGACGCGTACAGGCTCGGCTCTTCCAGACCGAGCCTGGCGGCAAGACGCCGGAAGGTCTCCGTCGTCGACAGGCACTCGCCCGGCGGCCGGACCGCCGGTTCGTTCCAGGAGATGTACATGTGCCCGTAGCCGTCGTGCAGATCGGCGTGTTCGGTCTGCATCGTGGCCGGCAGCACGATGTCGGCGTAGTCCACCGTGTCGGTGTGGAAGTGCTCCATCACCACGGTGAACAGGTCCTCGCGCGCAAGGCCGCTGCGTATGGTCTCCTGCCCGCCGACGGCGGCGGCCGGGTTCGCCCCGTAGACGATCAGCGCCTTGACCGGCGGGTCCTTGACCGTGGTCAGGGCCTCGCCCAGCCGGGTCATCGACAGGGCACGCACCGGGCGCGTCAGCAGGTCGTCCCGGTACAGGGCCTCTCGGTCACCGCCGAAGTAGCCGTCCGTCGAGTACGCGAGTCCGCCTCCGGGCAGTTTCCAGTCGCCGGTGACACCGGGCAGACAGGCAAGGGTGCGCAGCGCCATGCCGCCGCCCGCGTGCCGCTGGATGCCCTGTGCGGCCTTCATGCCGGTGGGCCGGGTGGTGGCGAGGCGCTCGCCGAGGCGCACGATGTCCGCCACGGGAAGACCGGTGATCTCCGCCGTGCGCTCGGGGGTGAAGGTCGCGATCCTCTCCTTGAACTCCGGCCATCCCCGGGTGTGCTGCTCCAGATAGGCACGGTCCTCGGCGCCCATCGCGACGACCACGTGCAGCAGTCCGAGCACGAGCGCCGCGTCCGTGCCGGGGCGCAGCGGCAGGTGCTCGTCGGCCAGTCGCGCGGTGCGGGTGCGCACGGGGTCGATGACCACCACGTGTGCGCCGGCCCGCTGTGCCTCGCCGACCACCTTCCACAGGTGGTGGCTGGTGGTGAGGGTGTTGCCGCCCCACAGCAGGATCAGTTTGGAGTGGCGCAGGTCCTCGGGGTCCATGCCGCGGCTGGTGCCCAGCGCGTATGCGGTGCCCACGAGCCCGGCCACGGAGCAGATCGTCATGTCGTGGCGCGATGCCCCGATGCTGTTCCACAGCCGGCTGCCGGCGCGCCCTTGAAGTCCCTGGATGTAGCCGAGGTTTCCGGTGCCCTGGTAGGGCCAGACGGCCTCGCCGCCGTACTGCTCGACGACGCCTGCGAGCCGGCCCGCGATCTCGTCCAGGGCCTCGTCCCAGCCGATCCGCTCGAAGCGGCCCTCGCCCTTGCGGCCGACGCGGCGCATCGGGTGCAGGAGGCGGTCGGGCGCTCGGGTGTGCTCCAGGTACTGGTTGACCTTCACGCACAGGGTGCCGCGCGTGTAGGGGTGGTCGGGGGTGCCGCGCAGGGCGACGGCGGTGCCCTCTTCGTCGACCTCCACCTGCCAGGAGCACCCGTCGGGACAGTCCAACGGGCAGGCTCCGGGCAGGAGTTTCAACGCCGGGCCCGGCGTGCGGGATGTGCTGGCCACGGGTGCCGTCCTCCTTGGGTTCACCGTGCCGGCTCCACCTGGAGCAGAGCGCGGAATTCGTCGGCGAGGATCGTGGTGCCGACCTCACGGCTCGGCCCGGTGAGCAGGACGCGCTCGCCGTCGACGATGTCGACGCCCACGGACCCGCCGGGCATGCGCACCGTCACACCGGCGTCCACGAGCCCCAGGCGGTACGCGGCGCACACGGCGGCGCACGCACCGCTGCCCGAGGCCCGGGTGTGGCCGGCGCCGCGCTCCCACACCTCGACGCGGACCGTGTTCCGCTCCTCGACGGTCAGGAACTCGATGTTCATCCGGTCGCTGAAGGCGGGGTGCTCGACGAGCAACGGACCCAGTTCGCGGGCGAGTTCGGCGCTCGCGTCGGCCACCGGGAGAACGGCGTGCGGCACCCCGTTGTGCACCGTGGTGACCCTCAGCCGGACGCCCGCGACCTCGATGGGTTCGTCGATCAGTGCGGCGTCGGCGGGGCGCTGGGGGTCGTGGTGGCTCCAGCCGCCCAGGTCGACGGTGCCGGTGCCGTCCGGGCCGCCGCTGTGGCGGACCCGTACGGCACCGCCGAGGGTGTGCAGAACGACCTCGTCGCGGTCGGTGTACCCGTGCTCGCGCAGATAACGGGCGAAGAGGCGAAGCCCGTTGCCGCTGCGTGCGCACTCGGTGCCGTCGGCGTTGAAGATCCGCAGGTGGTACGTCCCGGGGGTGCCGGGGTCCGCCAGCGGACCGTAGAGCACCCCGTCGGCACCGAGTCCGGCGTTCCGGTCGCACAGGATCCGCGCAACGGCCGAATCGACACCGAACCCCGCCCGCTCCGGGTCCGCGACCAGATAGTCATTGCCCATGGCGTGGTACTTGACGACGCCGTTCATCGCGGCTCTCATCCCTGGCCGACGGCCTCGTCCTCGAAGTCCTCGCCGTACCAGCGCTCGTGCCAGCGGGAGAAGGAGACGACGGTGATGTCGCGGTAACCCTCGTCCTCGACGGGCACGATGTCGGTCACGTAGTGCCACAGAGCACGGTCGTCGAAGGCGACGGCCTCGCCCTCCTGGATCGTGGTGGTGTGGATCGGCGTGTCCTTGTCGTCCCCGGTACGCAGCGTCAGCTCGGCACCGGTGATGCCGGCCCGCCGGTACACGGAGATCACCACGAACTCGTGGCCGTCCTGGTGCACGCCCTCGGGCACGACGACGCCCTGCAGGTCCTTGGTGGCGACGACGCGGTACTGGTGGACGTTGATCTGCCAGACGTCGTCCTCGGGGAGCGGGATCTGCGAGCAGGCCGCCTGGATGTGCTCGGTGAAGTCGACCTCGATCGGTTGGTAGTGGCGCCGGATGCCGCCCGCGATCGGGTTGAACTTGGAGTAGGTGACGTAGGGGCGGTGCGGCAGGCGCTCGAAGTCCCATGCGCCGTCCTTGTGCACGAGCTTGTACTGGGAGAATCGGCGCCAGCGATTGCCGTTGCCGATGTACTCGTCAAAGGCCAGATCGCCGAAGCTCTCCAGGATGTCGCTTCCCGTCGCGGGAAGATCGAATACGGAGAAGCCCTGCTCGTTGAGAGCCATGTGGAGTGCCTTTCTGTCGGAGCGCGGGGAAGGGTGGGAAGGGTGCGGGCGCGGGCTCAGGCGGCCCGGTTCTCGCAGTGGGCGAGCACCCGGTCGAGATAGCGCTGCGACGTGTTGAGGCGCACGAACGTGCCGAGCGCGATCTCCCGGCCCGCATCCGGGTCGCGCTCGATGACGGGGCCGATGACGTTCTTGTACCAGCCGGCCGCGTGCTTGGCGTCGACGCCGATGTGGATGTCGTGGTACGTCTTGCCCACGGCGGGCAGCTCGAGGCGGTCCCAGGCGGTGACCAGCTCGCGGAAGCGGCGCGGCGCCAGGAACTCGGTCACGCCGAAGTACCCGATGGCACGCAGGTAATGGCGCCGGGTGAGGGCTATGGCGGCGGATATGTTGCCGCATTCCTTCGCCTCGAGCAGCAGATTCTCCTCGATGTACGTCGCGTCGACATCGATGGAATCAAGGCACTGCGAGAACAGCGTGGTGTGCACCTCGCTGAAATTCCCATTGCCCATCTCGTCCCAGTAGTTGTTCGCGATCTCCATCTTCTCGGCACCCCTTGCACCGAGTTGCATCACCGCGAGAATGTCGTCGAAACGCGGGTCGAGCGAGGTTTCCTGGGCGAGCAGAAAACGAATGTCGTCGACCGGGGCCTCGGCCAGCCGGGTCGAGTACATCGGGTGTGAAGCCGCCGGGTGATTCTGAATGTGGGCCTTGAGCCAGCGGACGTATCCCTTGCCGTCGGTCGGGTAGTCCTTGAGCCATTCCTCGGGAACCTGGCGGAACTCGTCCTCCAGCACGGCGTTCTCCAGGACGCCGACGACGTCCTTGAGCACCGGCTGGGTGTCCAGGTCCGGACTGCCCGCAGCCGCCTGGCTGAACTCGTAGGCGTACACGTCCGTGAGCACGTCGTGCAGACGTGCGTGTGCCTCCGCGTCCTTCTCCTCGAAGGCCAGGGCCGCGAGTTCACGGCATTCCCGGACCAGGGCGGCCCGTTCGTCGAAGTTCTCGGTCAACTCCCTCCAGATCTCAGGCACCGGGAAATTCAGCGCCTCCACGAAGCCACTCAGCAAGGGCAAGTCCTTCTGCCGGGTTTCCGACATGCCACCATCCCTTTCGACCAGCCGCCCACACATCTGCCGGTAATGGGCGAACTGTTGTACACGACAAAAGGATTGAGCATGACGTTGTCCCGTGTCAGCGGCCGAAGCTGGCAGGGTGCTGCCACGTCAACGCCCTGCCAGAAAGGAATTTCCCGGACCGGCCGTTACGGCTTCCGCGCCGGCCGAATGCTGTGGCAAGCTGCAGCCGTATCCCAGCAGCGACGGCTCCTGGTGCGTACGGCCGGCTTTCCGGTCCGCCGGTGCGGACACGCGAGAAGCACACGTCGGCACCGCCCCGCTCTCCACCGGGCCGGGCTCCCCGCCGCGGCGTCCCGCGGGCCCGGCCCCGGCCACGGCACCCCCTTCGCCCCGCCCCTTCCCCAGGCGTCGCCCCCCGCCGTTGCCCCGGCTTCACTTCCCCTGCCCTTCGAGACGTTAGGAAGCACCAAGATGCTCACCGCAGGCCTCAAGTTGACGCACAGCGGCGGACTCGCTCTGTTCGACGACGACAAGCTGTTGTTCCACGTCGAGGTGCAGAAGCTCGCCAACAACCCGCGCTACAGCCCGGTCTCCGACCTTTCCCTGATCCCCGAACTCCTCGACGCGTACGGCTTCCGCGTCTCGGACGTCGATCGCTGGGCCCTCGACGGCTGGGACGGACGCACCTCCGGCCGGATCTCCGTCCTGGACCACGGCACGCCACTGGAGCTGGCAGTGGCGCCCTATCGCGAGACGGAGGAGGTGCCGAGCCTGATCCGCCCCGCCTTCTCCGGCGAGATTCCCATCGGCGGGAAGACGGTGACGTACGACAGCTACGTCCATGTGTCGAGTCACTTCGGGGCCGCCTACTGTTCCAGCCCCTTCGCCGCCCGCGGCGAGGACTCGTTCGTGCTCGTCTGGGACGGCGGCACCTTCCCGCGCCTCTACTTCGTCGACGCCGCCAAGGGCACCGTCGAGAACGGCGGCGAGGTCTTCCCGCTGATCGGGCACTCGTACGCGATGGCCGCCCAGTACTACGGGCCGTGGGCCCGCAAGGCCGACGACCGCTCCCAGGTGGTCGACGACCTGTCGGTGGCCGGCAAGCTGATGGCGTACATCGCCCTGGGGCAGCCCAAGGACGCCATCCAGGAGGCCCTGCGCGACGCCTACCACCACAACTTCGAAGCGCCCACCGAGGCCGTCGCCGAGTACCGGCGGGCCGTGACCGGCTGCGGCAGCAACGGCGAGCCGTCGCACCGCTACGCCCACCGGTATCTGAGCGACGCCGCCGAGCGGATCGGCGCACTGGGCGTCAGCGACGAGGACGTGCTGGCCAGCATGCACCAGTTCATGGAGGACCTCCTCGTCGAGCGCATCGCCGACAAGATCCGCCGCTGGAAGGGCGACGGCCCCTGGAACCTGTCCTTCGCCGGCGGCTGCGCCCTGAACATCAAGTGGAACAGCGCCCTGCGCGCCCACCCGATCTTCAACGACGTCTGGGTGCCGCCGTTCCCGGACGACTCCGGCTCGGCCATCGGCACCGGCGCCGTCGCCGTCGCGCACGACAAGGGCGGGGTCTCCGCGGTCCAGTGGCACGCCCGCACCGGCCCGTCGCTCGTCACCACGTCCGAGGTACCGGAAGGCTGGTCGGCGCGCGGCTGCTCCGTCGAGGAGGTCGCGCGGCTGCTGCACGAGGAGAACAAGCCGCTGGTGTTCCTGCAGGGCAACGCGGAGCTCGGCCCGCGCGCCCTGGGCGCACGCAGCATCATCGCCCCGGCCAACGACCCCGCGATGAAGGACGTCCTGAACGACGTCAAGAAGCGCGAGCACTACCGCCCGGTGGCCCCCATCTGCCTGGTCGAGCACGCCGAGGAGATCTTCGATCCGGGCACCCCGGACCCGTACATGCTCTTCGACCACGATGTGCGCCCCGCGTGGCTGGACAAGGTACCGGCCGTCATCCACCTCGACGGCACGGCCCGTCTGCAGACCGTCAGCTCGGAAGAGGACCCGGTCCTCACCACCCTGCTGCGCGCCTACCACGCGCTCAGCGGCATACCCGTGCTGTGCAACACCAGCGCCAATCTGAACGGCCACGGCTTCTTCCCGGACGCCGCGTCGGCGATGCGCTGGGGCGGCACGGACCACGTGTGGGCCGACGGCACGCTCTACAGCAAGAACACGGCCGTCGGCGGAAAGTGACCCAGCGCCATGCCGACCCCGCCCCGTGACCCCTTCGCCCTGCCCGGTCTCTATCTGCTGCTGTGCACCGGAATCCTCGACGGGAATCCGGGGTCGCGCAGGATCGAGCTGGACATCGGGGTGGCGGGCGCCCTGCTGACGTCCCTGTGTGTCCAGGGACGGCTGCGGGTCCACCACGGCGGCATCGCCGCGGTGGACACCTGCCCGACCGGGCTCGCCCACGTGGACCGGGTCCTGGACCGCGTGGGCTCGTCGGCGCGGGTGGCGGGCGTGGGCCGCTGGGTGGAGAACCTGGCGTTCCACGCCTATGGCGACACGCTCGGCCACCTGGTGCGCTCGGGCACGGTCGACCGCACGGTGCGCCGGAGTTTCGGCATCCGGCTGGAGGCGTACGCGCCGAAGCGGCCCGCGCAGTACGAGCGCCTGCTCGCCGACGTACGGCTGGCGTTCTTCGGGTACGCACCGGTCAGCCGGACTGTCACGCAGGTCGCGGCCCTGTTGCGGGCCACCGGGCTGCACCACGTGGCGTTCCCGGGGATTCCCCGGCGCCGGCTGGCGGACTGGACGGCCCTGGACGGCCCCCTCGCCGAGGTGCACGGCGCGGCGGAGCTCGCCTCGATCAAGACGATCACCGGTGCCGTCGCCGAGGCCGTGTCCGGCCGCCTGGACACCTTGCGCTTCTGCGGCTGAGGGGCGGCGGCTCCCGGCCTCCCCGATTCCGAGCGACCCCTTGTGTACATTCGCCCGAAATGCACCAGCCGCTCTCCAGCTCGGGACCGCTCTTGGACATCTTTCTCGTCTCCGGAAGTGTCGACGCCCCCTGGGGCAACGCCCGGCGGGCCAGGGAGCTGGCGGGGGTGCTCTCCGGGCGGGGGCACCGGGTGCGGCTCGTGGGGATCGCGCCCGCGGCCGGGGGGCGGCGGCGGGTGGAGGAGGGGCCGTACGAGAGCACGGTCCTGTACGGCGGGCTGCCGCCCGTCGCGCCACCGGCGCCCAGGAGTGCGTTCCACCTGCTCGCGCGGGGGCGGCGCAGGGCGCACGAGCGGGGGATGCGGGAGAGGGCCGGGGAGTTGTCGGCGCTCTTCGCGGGCAGCGGCGGCGACGGGGTGGTCGTGGTGCTGGAGGGGTGGGCGCTGGAGTGGGTGGCGCTCGCGGACACCTCGGGGATGCCGGTGGTGCTGGTCAGTCAGGAGGCGTTCGCCGCCACCAAGAGCGCGGCACGGTTCAAGCGGCTGCGGTGGCTGTGCCGGACGACCGTGGACCGGGTGCTCGCGCCGACGCGGCAGGACGCCGACTGGTGGGTGCTCAACTGGCTGAACAATGTGGGGGTCATGCCGCCGGCCGTGGTGGGGGTTGCGGATGCCGGCTTCCGGCCGCGGGAGAAGTGTGTGGTGAGTCTCGGCAGGCTCGACCACGACAAGGGGATCGACATCCTGCTGGACGCCTGGGCGCTGCTCGCGCCGCGCCATCCCGAGTGGCGGCTGCGGGTGTACGGGGAGGCGGCCGGTGGCGGTGCGGTGGGGCGGGAGCGCGAGGACGCCCTGCAGAAACAGTGCGCGGAGTCGGGGATCGCCGCTTCGGTCGAGTGGGCGGGGTACGTCGAGGGGGCTGCGGAGGCGTGGCGCGAGGGTGCCTTCTTCGTGCTGCCGTCGCGGCAGGAGGGGTTTCCGCTGGCGCCTCTGGAGGCGATGGGGGCCGGGTTGCCCTGTGTCGCGTTCGACGTGTCGCCGGGGGTGCGGGAGATCGTCACCGACGGGGAGAACGGGCTGCTGGCGCGGGCGGGGAACCTGGATGAACTGGTGCGGCAGATGGAGCGGTTGATGGTGGACGAGGAACTGCGGGAGCGGCTCGGGGAAGCGGCGCGGGGAGTCGTACGACGGTATGCGCCGGAGGTGGTCGGGGAGCGGTGGGAGGAGCTGTTCGCACTGTTGCGGCGATAGTCCGCGAGCACCGCTCCCGGTGCTCGTTCTCGGTCAGCGGTGCACCGGTCAGCGGTCCACCACCGCTCGACGGTCCACCACCACTCAGCGGTCCACCACCGCGCTCGCCACCAGCAGGGCGAAGCCCGCCACCACGCACAGGGTGCGCAGCGCGTGCAGCCGGTTCCAGCGGGACTCGAAGGCGGTGCGGGCCTCGGTGTCTGTCGTGGGGGTGTTCTCGGAGGACGCGAGGGCGTTGTTCAGGGGGATGTTGCCGCCCGCCGTGACGGCGTGGTTGAGGACGGTGAGGGCGAGGCCGCCGATCAGCAGCCAGAGCTGGAGCGAGGTGCGCCCGCCCTCGGGGGCGACGAACAGGGCCGCGGCCGGGAACAGCACCGAGGCGAACATCGTCGTCACGAAGATGCCGCGCGGCACGTCCTCGTTGATGCGCCGCATCGTCGCCGCGAACTGCTCGTCCGACACGCGCGCGAGTGCGGGCATGATGCCCGTCCGGAAGATGAGCATCATGCCCGCGTAGAGGCCGACCGAGACAACTGCCAGTGCGAGCAGAAGAGTTGACATGCCGCACATGATGTACGGATCCCCCGGCCCGCCGCAGCCCGAATTACGTCACGAGACGATGTCCTTCCGGGAGAAGCCGCGGAAGGCCAGGGCGAAGAGGATCAGGGCGTACGTCACCGAGATCGACGCGCCCTTGAGCATGCCGCCCCATTCGAGCTGGGGCTGCAGGGCGTCCACCCAGGAGAACTGCCAGTGCGCCGGCAGGAAGTCGCGCCAGTCGCCGAGTGCGGTGACCGCGTCCAGGACGTTGCCGACGATGGTCAGGCCGACCGCGCCGCCGACCGCGCCCAGGGGTGCGTCCGTCTTCGTGGAGAGCCAGAAGGCGAGGGCCGCGGTGACCAGTTGGGAGACGAAGAGGTAGCCGACGATGATCCCTATGCGCGGCAGGGCGGTGCCCGCCGCGAGGGCGCCTCCGGTGGGGAGTTCCAGGGTGCCCCAGCCGTAGGCGGCCGTTCCCGCGATCAGGGCGACCAGGGGCAGCAGGATCATCGCCGCCAGGCTGAAGGCGAGGGCGACGGCGAGCTTGCTCCACAGCAGCCGCACCCGGGGCACCGGTGCGGCGAGCAGGTAGCGCAGGGACGACCAGTTGGCCTCCGAGGCGACGGTGTCGCCGCAGAAGAGGGCGACCGGGATGATCAGCAGGAAGCCCGCGGAGACGAAGAGGCAGGTGGCGGCGAAGTTCGCACCGGACGCGGTGGCCGTGTCCATCAGGTTGATGCGGTTGTTGCCGCCGCTGCCGCGCTCGGAGGGGGTGCCGCCGATGGCGAAGGCGGCGATCAGGACGAACGGCAGGGCGCCCAGGATGATCGCCATGACCATCGTGCGCCGTCGCCGCCACTGGCGCCTGGCCTCCACCCGCAGGGGAAGGGTGCGTCCGGGGCGGTAGCCCGGGGCGGTGTCTGTCACCACAGTGCTCATGCCGAGCCTCCGATCAGAGTGAGGAACGCGTCCTCCAGGCGGCGGTGCGGGCCGACGCCCGTCAACGGCACGTCCATGCGCACCAGTTCCGCGATGAGCTGCTGCGGGCTCGCGCCGTCGAGGCGGACCAGGAGACCGCCCTCGGCCCGTACCGCCGTCTCCACGCCCGGCAGTGCGGCGACCTTCTCGACCACCGCTTCGGTGACTTCGCCGTCGACGGTGACCAGGAGGGTGTCGCCGGAGCCGATGATCTCGGCGACGGGACCGGCCTGGACGAGCTTGCCGCGGTCCATGACGACCAGGTCGGTGCAGGACTGCTCGACCTCGGACAGGAGGTGGCTGGAGACGATGACGGTGCGGCCTGCTGCCGCGTACCGGATCATCACGTCGCGCATCTCGCGGATCTGCGGCGGGTCCAGGCCGTTGGTCGGCTCGTCGAGGATGAGCAGGTCCGGCATGCCGAGCATGGCCTGGGCGATGGCCAGGCGCTGGCGCATGCCCTGGGAGTACGTCCGTACGGCGCGCTGGAGCGCGTCGCCGAGCCCGGCGATCTCCAGGGCCTCCTCGATGTGCGCGTCCTCTGCGGGGCGCCCTGTGGCCTGCCAGTACAGGTCGAGGTTGGCGCGGCCGGAGAGGTGCGGCAGGAAGCCCGCGCCCTCCACGAAAGCACCCACCCGGGAGAGCACAGGGGCGCCGGGCCGGATGGCGTGCCCGAAGACGCGGATCTCGCCGCCGTCGGGGGTGATGAGGCCCATCAGCATGCGCAGAGTGGTCGTCTTGCCCGCACCGTTGGGGCCCAGCAGTCCGAGGACCTGGCCCTTCTCGACGCGGAAGGAGAGGTCGCGGACGGCGTACCGGTCGCCGGACTTGCCGTACCGCTTGCTCAACGAGGTGATCTGGAGGGGGACTTCCGCGAGCGCCGGGTCCGGCGTGGGGGCGGACGTCCGGCGCCGGGCGCTGAGCAGCAGCCCTCCCGCCACCAGGGCGCTCGCCAGCGGCAGACCCCACACCCACCAGGCGAGCCCGGCGGACGCGGTGGCGAGCTTGGCGTCGGTGGGGACGCTCAGGCCGCCGTCCAGGGAGACGGTGTACGCGGCGGGCTCGGCCGGGGAGGCGTAGCCGAGGTCGGTCGCGGTGAGCAGGAGCCGCATCCGGTGTCCCGCCTGGAACTTGTGGTCGATGGCGGGGAGGGTCAGCTCGACGGTCTTCCCGGCCTTGGCACCGGTGATGCGGACCGGGGTGACGAGCTGGTGCGGCAGGACCTGCTGGCCGTTCGCGCTCGCGTCGTAGACCTTCGCGAAGAGCACCATGTCGTCGCTGGTGGACTTCACGCGCACCGTGACGGTGGGTGTGCCGGTGACCTGGACGCCCTCGTCGAGGGGTGCGGAGTCGTAGCGGGCGTACTGGCCGGGGAAGTCCAGGGAGAGGCCCACGCCGAGCCCGGAGAACTGGGAGAGGGCGCCGACGCCGGGCACGGAGGAGATGGCGGGCGGGTTGGCGCCCGCCGGGTTGCCGAAGGTCTGCTCGGGGGTGCGGCCGGTGAGGGGGATGCTGCGTACGTCGCCGCGCAGGCCCGGGTAGCGGTCGGCGGAGGCGCCGCGCAGGCGGGCGGAGCCGTTGGTGGAGTCGACGCCGCCGGTGCGGCTGACGCGGAAGGCGGGGCCGGTGTCGGCGGAGGCGTCCTTCTTCAGGTAGCGGTCGAACCAGGAGGTGACGCGCTGCTGGGCGCGGTCGGCCTCCATGTCGCCGCCGTCGTGTCCGCCGGAGAGCCAGTCGACGGCGACGGGAGCACCGTTGCCGGTGATCGCGCGGGCCATCTGGTCGGCCTGTCCCAGGGGGAAGAGGGAGTCGCTCTGTCCCTGGAGGATCAGGGTGGGCACCTTGATGCGGCCGGCGACGGAGGAGGGGCTGAGCGCCTGAAGGGTGGTGCGGGCGGCGTCGTCGGGCTTTCCGGCGACGGCGACCCTCTGGTACAGCTCGCACAGCTTCGGCTCGAAGCGCTGGCAGCCGCCGCCGGTGGTGACGAAGATGCCGGCCCAGAGCTTCTTGAACACCCCGTCGGGGAAGAGGGATTCGGCGAGGTTCCAGTACGTGATCTGGGGTGCGATGGCGTCCACGCGCGGGTCGTGTCCTGCGGCCAGCAGGGAGATCGCGCCGCCGTAGGAGCCGCCGGTGACGCCGACGCGGGGGTCGCCGTCCTGGTCGAGCAGGACGTCCTTCTGGCGGGCCAGCCAGTCGACGAGCCGGGAGACGTCCTTGACCTCGGCGTCGGGGGCGTTGAGGCCGATCTTCCCGCCGGACTTGCCGAAGCCGCGGGCGGACCAGGTCAGGACGGCGTACCCGTTGCGGGCGAGTTCCTCGGCCTGGGCGCGGACGTCGTCCTTGGACCCGCCGAAGCCGTGCCCGATGAGGACCGCGGGGCGGCGGCCGGCGCCGTCGCCCACGAAGTACGAGGTGTCGATGCGGGCGCCCGGCATCTCCATCATGCGGTCGGACCTGTGCACCACGACGGGGTCGTCCGCGGCGGCGACGGACGCCCAGACACCTCCGCCCAGCAGCACGGCGAGCACCGCGACCACGGCGGCGAGCCGACGTCCGCGCAGGCGCCCGCGCAAAAGACGGCGAAGGGGATTCTCCATGCTCTCGACCCTACGGTCCGCCCCTGTGCCTTTAGGCTGCCGCCAGGCGGAACTCGCGCCCCTCCCGGGGGAGTAGTCCGCCCGACTGCACTACCGCAGCCGTGGTACGTCCGGCGCACCGGACACAGATACGAGCACCGGCACCGGACGCAGGCACCACGACGCACCACCGGCACCGGACGCAGAACCGAGCACCAGCACCGGACGCACGCACGCCCGTACCCGGAGGGACCCGCCCTATGGAGATCCGCCGCGCCACCAGCACCGGTGACCTCATGGCCGCCCGGCACCTGTACGACGGCCCCCCGCGCGAGGAGTGGGCGCACCGCTTCCTCGCCGCCCCCGGTCATCTGATGCTGATCGCGTACGTCGACGGCTTCCCCGCCGGAATGGTCTCCGGCATCGAGATGATGCACCCCGACAAGGGCACCGAGATGTGTCTGTACGAGCTGTCCGTCGACGAGGCCCACCGCAGGCGCGGCATCGGGCGTGCGCTCACCGAGGCGCTGGCGCGGGAGGCGCGGGAGCGCGGTTGTTACGACATGTGGGTCGGCGTCGACACGGACAACGCGGCGGCCCTGGCGACGTACAAGGCGTCCGGCGCCCGGGACGACGGGGTGTTCGCGATGCTCACCTGGGACTTCGATGCCTGAGCGGGTTCCGGGCCGGAAGGAGCCGGGAAGGACGTGCCTGTCGACGGCTGGAACCAACCCCGCCCCGAGATCGTTCGAACGAGCGATGCAGACTTTGTACTCACTTGTCCACCAGCAAAGGGATCGCACATGATCACGCTCAGCAAGGAAGACGGACCGGCGGACCTGGCCGGTGTGACCCACATGTCCATCGGGGTGTCCTGGGACCCCACCTCCGGCAGCAGCGGCGGCCTCATCGGCAAGCTCATGCGCACCGTCGGCACGGACCTCGACCTGATAGCCATCGCCATGTCCGGCAACGACCCGGTGCGCCTGGCGGGCCTGGACTCGCTCGACCCGCTCGGCAACGGCGGTCTGGTGCACAGCGGTGACAACCAGACCGGCAAGGGCGCGGGCGACGACGAGACGGTGACCGTGGAGTTCTCCAAGGTCCCGCCGAACGTCACGTCGATCGTGTTCGTCGCCGCCGCTTACAAGAAGGGCAGCGCGTTCTCCAAGGCGCGCAACATCAGCTTCAAGGTGTACGACGCGTCGGGCGGCAGCACCCAGCAGGTCGCCGACATCTGGCCGTCGCTGCTGACCAGCGACAACGGCTGCGCGGTCGCCAAGGCCGTGCGCAGCGGGGCGAACTGGCAGCTCGAGGTCATCAACCAGACCGGCAAGATCAAGCAGGGCGACGAGCAGGCCCTGATGCGTTTCGCCGTCAACAAGTAGCCGACGGGCAGTCAACAGGACGCCGTACCGGGCCCCTTGTCCCCGTGCCGTCGCACGTCCCCCTCGTACCACTGACAAATGTCACGGCGAGGACAGGACAGCAGGCTCTACGGGGCGAGGGGCCGCCCGGGCGAAGCTTTGGTCATCGCAAGGGGCGCCGCCGAGGCCCCCGACCACAGCGGAGGAGCCCGGACATGAGCGTCGCCACGATCACCGAGACCAGCACCACTGTTGCTCCCGAGGTCCGGCCCGCCGTCGCTCCCGAGGCCCGGCCCACCCGTGCACCGCACCCGATGCTCCAGAGCCTGGCCCCGCTGCTCCTCGACGCGGGCGTCCCGATGGCCGCGTACTACGCGCTGAAGGCGGCGGGCACGGGCACGGTCGCCGCGCTGGCGATCAGCAGCGCGATTCCGGCCGTGCGCGTCGTCTGGGGCATCGTCAAGAACCGTCGTCTGAACGGCTTCGCGGCCCTCATCCTGTGCGTGAACGTCGTGAGCATCGCTCTCTCCACCGTCACCGGCGACCCGCGTCTGATGCTCGCCAAGGACAGTGCGGTCAGCAGTGTCGTCGGCTTCGGCATCCTCTTCTCGGCCTTCGCGGGCCGCCCGGTGATGCGTACCGCGCTCAAGCCGGCCGTGGTGAAGGCGTCCGCCGCCCGTGCCGCCGCGTGGGACCGGCTGCTGGAGACCTCGGCGCGCTTCCGTCGCTTCGAGCGGAACTTCTCGCTGGTGTGGGGCACGGCGCTGGTCGCGGAGTGCGCGGTGCGGATCGTGGGCGCGTACACGGTGCCGGTGGACACGATGGTCGCGCTCGGCGGCGGCATCATGATCGCCACGATCGTCCTCGCGATCATGCTGTCGGGCGGCCTGGCGGTGGTCCCGATGCAGTACATGGTCGGCGAGGAGGCCGAGCGCGTCTGACGCGGACAGTCACGGACCACGGGAAGCGGTCGCCCGACGAGGGCGCCCGCTTCCCGTTTTCCACAGGCCTGTACAGCGGCTGACCTGCTCGGGTACGGTCGGACCGCGTTGCCCGCCACTGTCGCGCGGGCCCGGACCGTAGGAGGTGAGACCCATTACCGCTGTCGCAGGTTGGGTGCTCTCGCCTCGCGGTCGCCGTACGCCGCCGTCACCGGCATCGTCGTAACGGAATCGACCACAGAGCGCCCTCGGTAAGCATTCCGAAAGGCTCTCCCATGTCGCTCACCACTCTCTCCACCACTCTCTCCACCGCTCCCTCCCCCGCCGTCTTCACCGCTGTCGTCGCCCGACTGCGCACTGCGGGCTGCGTGTTCGCCGAGGACGAGGCGCGATTGCTGCTGTCCACGGGGGCCACCGGCGAGGAGCTCGCCGCGCTGGTCTCCCGGAGGGTGAACGGTCTCCCGCTGGAACACGTCCTGGGCTGGGCCGAGTTCTGCGGTCACCGCATCGTCGTCGACCCGGGGGTCTTCGTCCCCCGCCCGCGTACGGAGTTCCTGGTCACCCACGCCCTGGCGCTGGCCGCCGCCCGGCAGCCGGGGGCCGTCGTCCTGGACCTGTGCTGCGGGTCGGGGGCCGCCGCGACGGTGCTGGGGGCGCGGCTGCCGGGCATCGAGCTGTACGCGGCGGACGTGGAGGGCGCGGCCGTACGGTGCGCGCGGCGCAATGTGGAGCCGGTGGGCGGCCGGGTCTACGAGGGCGACCTGTACGCGCCGCTGCCGACGGCGATACGGGGCCGGGTGGACGTCCTCATCGCCAACGCCCCGTACGTCCCCACCGACGACATCCCGCTCCTCCCCTCCGAGGCCCGTGACCACGAGCCCCGCGTCGCGCTCGACGGCGGCGCGGACGGCCTGGACGTGCAGCGCAGGGTGACGGCGCAGGCGGCGCGGTGGCTGGCGCCGGGCGGGAGCCTGCTGATCGAGACGAGCGAGCGGCAGGCGGAGCGCACGGTGGCGGCGATGGTGCGGGGCGGGCTGGTGGCCCGGGTGGAGGAGGACGAGGAGACGGGCGCGACGGTCGCGGTGGGGACATTGCCGCGACTGCCGCGATTGCCTCGACTGCCGCGCTGACCGGGTGATCTGCGGCGGGCGGGGCGTTTGTGCGGGGGCCCGCCGCTGGTACCGGTGTGCGGTGACGAAACTGCGCCGTTCCCTGATCGCCGCCGCCGCGCTGGTGGGCGCCACTGTGCTGACCGGTTTCGCGGGGGGTACGACGGCGGAGCCGGTGGACTGCCGGGTCGTGCGGTGCGTGGCGCTGACGTTCGACGGGGGGCCGGGGCCGCGTACGGGGGCGGTGCTCGACGCACTGGCGGAGGCGAAGGCCCCGGCGGCCTTCTTCGTCGCCGGGAAGGGCCCGGCCTTCCGGTACTGGGAGGTGCTGCGCCGGATCGCCGACGAGGGCCACGAGGTGGGCAACCACACCTGGACGCAGCCGCGGCTGACGGAGGTGCCGGTGGCGGAGGCGCGGCGGCAGCTGGTGCAGACGCAGCGGGTGATCGAGCAGGTGACGGGGCGTCGGGCGCATCTGATGCGGCCGCCGCAGGGTCAGACGAACCGTCAGGTGGGGGTGCTGTGCCGGGAGTTGGGGCTGGTGCAGGTGGGGTGGGGGGCGGGTGGGATTGTGCGGGTCCGGGAGGATGCGGATGTGGCGGGGGTGGTGGAGGGCTTCCGGGAGCGGGGGTTCGTGGTGGTGCCGGTGGAGAGGGTGCTGGCGGCGAGGGGGGTGGGGGCGGGGCGGATGTATCCGTAGCCGGGGGCGGGTGGGGACGGCTGCCCGGAGGGCATGCCATCAGGGGCGCGGGGAACTGCGCGACCAGGCACGGCGCACCCGCACAGGGCAGAGACCACGAACGCCCCCGCGGAAAAGGCCGACGGCCCCGCCGGGGTGAGGTCCGGAGGGGCCGTCGAGGAGTGGCGTGGGGTCAGGGGGCGACCCGTAACGCCTAGTTGTTGCGGGGGAAGCCCAGGTCGACGCCCGAGGGCGCGTCCGCCGGGTCCGGCCAGCGGGTCGTGGTGACCTTGCCCCGCGTGTAGAAGTGGATGCCGTCGTTGCCGTAGATGTGGTGGTCGCCGAAGAGCGAGTCCTTCCAGCCACCGAAGGAGTGGTAGCCGACCGGCACCGGGATCGGCACGTTGACGCCGACCATGCCGGCCTCGATCTCCAGCTGGAAGCGGCGCGCCGCGCCACCGTCACGGGTGAAGATCGCGGTGCCGTTGCCGAAGGGAGAGGCGTTCATGAGGGCGACGCCCTCTTCGTAGGTGTCGACGCGCAGCACGCACAGCACCGGGCCGAAGATCTCGTCGCGGTAGGCGTCGGAGTCGGTCGGAACGTGGTCCAGGAGCGAGAGGCCGATCCAGTGGCCGTTCTCGAAGCCCTCGACCGTGTAGCCGGTGCCGTCCAGGACGACGGTCGAGCCCTGGGCCGCGGCGCCCGTCACGTACGACGCGACCTTGTCGCGGTGCGCGGCGGTGATCAGCGGGCCCATCTCGGAGGTCGGGTCGTTGCCCGGACCGATCTTGATCTTCTCGGCGCGCTCGACGATCTTCGCGACGAGCTCGTCACCGATGGAGCCGACGGCGACGACGGCGGAGATGGCCATGCAGCGCTCGCCGGCCGAGCCGTACGCGGCGGAGACGGCCGCGTCGGCGGCGGCGTCCAGGTCGGCGTCCGGGAGGACCAGCATGTGGTTCTTGGCGCCGCCGAGGGCCTGTACGCGCTTGCCGTTGGCGGAGGCCACCTGGTGGATGTGGCGGGCGATCGGGGTCGAGCCGACGAAGGAGATCGCGGCGACGTCCGGGTGCTCCAGGAGGCGGTCCACGGCGACCTTGTCACCGTGCAGGACGTTCAGGACGCCGTCCGGCAGACCGGCCTCGGTGGCCAGCTCCGCGAGGCGCAGGGAGGCCGAGGGGTCCTTCTCGGAGGGCTTCAGCACGAAGGTGTTGCCGCACGCGATGGCGATCGGGAACATCCACATCGGCACCATCGCCGGGAAGTTGAACGGCGTGATGCCCGCGACGACACCGATCGACTGGCGGATGGAGGAGACGTCCACGCGGTTGGAGACCTGCGTGGAGAGCTCGCCCTTGAGCTGCGTGGTGATCCCGCACGCCAGCTCGACGATCTCCAGACCGCGGGCGACCTCGCCGAGCGCGTCCGAGTGCACCTTGCCGTGCTCGGCGGTGATCAGGGCGGCGATCTCGTCGCGGTGCGCGTCCAGGAGGGCGCGGTAGCGGAAGAGGATCGCGGTACGGGTCGACAGGGACGAGGTGCCCCACGTCGCGTACGCGGCCTTGGCGGACGCGACGGCGGCGTCCACCTCCTCGACGGAGGCCAGGGCCACCCGGGTGTCGGGGGCGCCGGTGGCCGGGTCGGTGACGGGGCCCCAGTTGCCCGACGCACCCTCGACGGTCTTGCCACCGATCCAGTGGTTGACGGTCTTCATGAACTGCACTCCTTCAGAGGTGGTGGCGTCGGGCTGCGACGTGCCGGTCGTACTGTGCGCGGGCCGAGGTCGCCGACGGGCGGGTCGCGGTCTCGGCCACGGGAACATCCCACCACGCGTCGCCGTCGGAGGGGCCCGACACTGTGTCGCCCGTTTCGGTCGTCACGTAGACACATGTGGGAACGGTGCTCGCCCGCGCCTCTTTGAGGGCTTCTCGCAGGTCAGCGATGGTGTGTGCACGCAGGGTGTGCATTCCGAGCGAGGCCGCGTTGGCGGCGAGGTCCAGTGGCAGGGGCTCTCCCGTGTACGTTCCGTCGGCGGCCCGGAAGCGGTAGTCGGTGCCGAAGCGCTCGGCGCCGACGCTCGTCGAGAGGCCGCCGATGGAGGCGTACCCGTGATTGTCGAGAATCACCACCTTCAGGGGGAGCCGTTCCTGTACGGCGGTGACGATTTCCGTCGGATTCATGAGGTACGTTCCGTCGCCGACCAGCGCCCAGACGGGCCGCCCGGGTGCGGCGAGCAGGACGCCGAGGGCGGCGGGGATCTCGTAGCCCATGCAGGAGTAGCCGTATTCGACGTGGTACTGGTCGCGTGAGCGGGTCCGCCACAGCTTGTGGAGGTCGCCGGGGAGCGAGCCCGCCGCGTTGATCAGGATGTCCTGGTCACTGACCAAAGTGTCGAGTACGCCGAGGACTTGGGCCTGGGTGGGTGCGGCCTTGTCGTCGCGGGCGGCGTACACGGCGCTCACGTGCTCCTCCCACTCGGCCTTCGCCGCCCGGTACTCCGTCCGGTACGTCTCGTCCGTACGGCCGTTGAATTCGTCCGCCAGTGCCTGAAGCCCTTTTCGGGCGTCGCCGACCACCGCGAGGGCGCCCAGTTTGTGGGCGTCGGCGTCGGTGACGTTGAGGTTGACGAAGCGGACGCCGGGGTGGGCGAAGAGGGTGCGGGAGGCGGTGGTGAAGTCGGTCCAGCGGGTGCCGACGCCGAGCACCAGGTCGGCGGTGCGGGCGAGGCGGTTGGCGGTGGCGGTGCCGGTGTGGCCGATGCCGCCGACGTCGCAGGGGTGGTCGTACGGGAGGGAGCCCTTGCCCGCCTGGGTGGAGGCGACGGGGATGCCGGTGCGCCGGGCGAAGCGCCCGAGGGCGTCCTGGGCGCGCCCGTGACGGACGCCGCCACCGGCGACGATCAGGGGGCGGCGGGCGGCTCGCAGCCACCGCACGGCCTCGTCCAGGGCCTCGGCGTCGGGCTCCTGGGCCCGGATCTGCCACACCCGGTCGCGGAAGAAGTCCTCCGGCCAGTCGTACGCCTCCGCCTGGACGTCCTGCGGCAGGCAGAGCGTGACGGCGCCGGTCTCGGCGGGGTCGGTGAGGACGCGCATCGCGGCGAGGGCGGCGGGGATCAGGGCCTCGGCGCGGGTGATGCGGTCGAAGTACCTCGACACCGGCCGCAGGCAGTCGTTGACGGATACGTCACCGGCGTACGGGACTTCGAGCTGCTGGAGGACGGGGTCGGCGGGGCGGGCGGCGAAGGTGTCGCCCGGGAGGAGGAGGACGGGGAGCCGGTTGACGGTGGCGAGCGCCGCGCCGGTGACGAGGTTGGTGGCGCCGGGGCCGATGGAGGTGGTGACGGCGTGGGCGGAGAGGCGGTGACTCTGGCGGGCGTAGGCGGTGGCGGCGTGCACCATGGCCTGCTCGTTGCGGCCCTGGAGGAAGGGCATGCGGTCGGGGCCGAGCTCGGTGAGGGCCTGGCCGATGCCGGCGACGTTGCCGTGGCCGAAGATGCCCCAGGTGGCGGAGATGAGGCGGGTGCGGGTGGGGGTGAACTGGTGGGTGAGGAAGGTGAGGAGGGCTTGGGCGGTGGTGAGGCGGCGCGTCCGCGGGGCGGGGGGCATCGGGGTCTCCTCCTCCGGAGGGGGGTACGGGGGTGGGCGGGCCCCCTGCGGGGGGGGGCTCGGCCGGGGCTTGGCCGGTGCCGGGAGTGCGGGCAGGGGGCGGAACCGGGGTGGCCCGGTATCGGGTGGGCCGCCCCCTTGCCCGCCCGTCCCGCCCCCGGGGGGCGGCCCCGCCGCCCAAGGGGGCTGGGGAAAGGGAGCGCCGCACAAGGGGGCTACCCGTGAAGGGAGGTCACCGGTAGGTCTCTCCGTGGCCCTCCTGGAAGGTGATCTGCCAGGAGCGGGCGGGGCCCGCCATGACGTTCAGGTAGTAGAGGGGGGTGTCCGGCGGAGCGATGGACGGGCCGTGCCAGCCGTCGGGGACGAGGACCGTGTCGCCGGAGCGGATCTCGGCGAGGAGGTCCGCGCCGCCGGGGCGGGACGGGGAGACGCGCTGGTAGCCGGGACCGGTGCCGGTGAGCTCGAAGTGGTAGATCTCCTCCAGCACCGATTCCCGGCCCGCAACCGCCTCGTCGTGCTTGTGCGGCGGGTAGGAGGACCAGTTCCCCGGCGGGGTGATCACCTCGACGGCGATCAGGCGGTCGCAGTCGAAGGCCTCGGCGGAGGCGAAGTTGCGCACCGTGCGTGCGGTGCGCCCGCTCCCCCGCTCCTCGACGGGCACCTCCGGCGCGGGACCGTGGCGGGCGGGGAGTCGTCGCTCGCACTTCGCTCCTGCCAGGGCGAAGCGGCCCCCCGCGCCGGAGGCGATCTGGGCGTGGGCGTCCCGGGGGAGGTACGCGAAGTCGGTGACCGACGCGAACACCCCGCTCCTGCCCCGCAGTTCGATGACCTGCCCGTCGACCAGGACGCTGCACGCCCCGGCCAGCGGCAGCAGGATCCACTCGGTGTCGCCGGTGGCGAGGTGGTGGGAGCCGCCCGGCCGCAGTTCCAGCACGCGCAGCGACGCGTACTCCCAGCCCGCCCGCTCGGGGCCGACGTCGAGCGCGTACGGCCCGCGGGCCTCGCTCCCCGCGACCACGTGAAGGTGCTCAGCCACGCCCGGTGCCTCCTGTCGCCAGCAGTGCGTCGATTTCGTGCGCGTACGGCATCGCGGAGGAGCACTCCAGCCGGGTGGCCACCAGCGCCCCCGCCGCGTTCGCCCGGCGCACCGTCTCCTGAAGGGGGCGTCCGGCGAGGAGCCCCTCGCACAGTGCGCCGCCGAAGGCGTCCCCGGCACCGAGACCGTTGAGCACTTTCACCTCCAGCGGCGGCACGCGCACCTGTGTCCCGTCCCGGTGCACGGCGAGCACCCCTTCGGGACCCTGTTTCACCACTGCCAACTCCACACCTGCGTCCAGGAGTTCCCCTGCCGCCTCAAGAGGTGCTCGTTTTCCGGTGGCGATCTCGCACTCCTCCAGGTTGCCGACGGCGACCGTCGCGTGCCGCAGGGCCCGGCGGTAGTGCGGGCGCGGGTCCTGGCCCGTCCAGAACATCGGCCGCCAGTCGAGGTCGAGCACCGTGTGCGGGGCGCGGGAGCGGGCGGCGAGGGCCTCCAGGGTGGCGTCCCTGCTGGGCTGTGCGCTGAGCCCGGTGCCGGTGGCCCAGAACAGGCGTGCCGCCCGCACGGCGTCGAGGTCGCTCTCGCCGGGGCGGATCTCCAGGTCGGGGGCGCTGGGCTGCCGGTAGAAGTACAGCGGGAAGTCGTCCGGCGGGAAGACCTCGCAGAAGGTGACGGGCGTCGGGTACGCGGCCACTTCCGTCACCCAGCGGGCGTCGACCCCGAAAACCTCCAACTCCCGCCGCAGATAAGCCCCGAAGGGGTCCGCTCCCGTCCGGGACACGAGCGCCGGCCGCCGCCCGAGCCGGGCCGCCGCGACCGCCACGTTCGCCGCGGAGCCGCCGAGGAACCGGCCGAAGGTCTCGACCCGGTCCAGCGGAACGCCCGCGCTCAGCGGATACAGGTCCACCCCGAGGCGGCCCATCACGATCAGGTCGTACACGAGCGGGCCCCTCCTCCGTAACGACGGCAGCGAAAGCGACGGCGGCAAAAGCGACGGCAGTGGAAGCGATGACAGCGGCGGACGGCAGCGCTTTCAGGTCTATCCGCGGCCTCGGAACACTGTCAATGCTTTGTCAGGACATACGAACCTCCAGCCGCCCTGCCACCCCCAATCCCCCTCCCCCGACGCCCCCTTGACACCCCTCGCGACCTGCCCGGACCCTTCCCCCATGGCTCCCGACAAGGCTCCCGACGCACGTCACACGCGCCTGCGGATCGGTTCCGCCCCGGACTCCTGGGGCGTCTGGTTCCCCTCCGACGACCGGCAGGTGCCCTGGCGGCGCTTCCTCGACGAGGTGTCCGGCGCGGGCTACGAGTGGATCGAGCTGGGCCCGTACGGCTATCTCCCGCCGGAACCCGAAACCCTGCTCCCGGAGTTGGAGTCGCGCGGGCTGAGGGCCTCCGCCGGGACGGTGTTCACCGCACTGCACCACGACGGCGCACAGCACTGGGAGTCGACCTGGTCGCACGTGTCGACGGTGGCCCGCCTGGCACAGGGCGTGGGCGCGGACCACCTGGTGATGATTCCGGCGTTCTGGCGGGACGACAAGACCGGCGAGGTGCTGGAGGACCGGGTCCTGACCCCCGCGCAGTGGCGCACGCTCACCGCGCAGACGGAGCGGCTGTCGCGGCAGGTGCGTGAGGAGTTCGGGCTGCAGGTGGTGGTGCATCCGCACGCGGACACCCATGTCGACGACGAGGAGGCCGTCGTACACCTCCTGGACGGCACCGACGCCGGCCTGGTGTCGCTGTGCCTGGACACCGGGCACTACGCCTACTGCGGCGGCGACAGCGTGAAGCTGATCGAGACGTACGGGGAGCGGATCGGCTATCTGCACCTGAAGCAGGTGGACCCGGCGGTGCTGGCACGGGTGCGCGAGGAGCAGCTGCCGTTCGGGCCTGCCGTCGGGCTCGGTGTGATGTGCGAACCGCCGCACGGGGTGCCCGAACTCGCACCGGTGCTGGTGGCAGCACAGCGTCTCGCGGACGCGCGCGACAGTGACCTGTTCGCGATCGTCGAGCAGGACATGTATCCGTGCGCCCCGGACACCCCGCTGCCGATCGCCCGGCGGACGCGGGCCTTCCTGCGGGGGTGCGGGGCGTAGGAGCGGGGCCGTACGGGTGAAGAAGACGGGTGTGCCGGAGCGGCGGTACGGGACCCGGGCAGGCTCCCCGTGCCCGGGTCCGAAGGTCGACGGCCCGTTCGGGCACGCCCACCGCACCCGGTCCCACCAGGGGGAACCCTCGCCATGACGCCCACGCGCCCCGCCACCGCAGTCGCAGCCGCCCTCTGCGCCGCCGCCCTGCTGACCGCTCCCGCAGTCCAGGCCGACGAGCCGCCCCGCCCGGCGGCCGCCGCGCAGGAGGACACCGACCAGGCCCGGGCGGAGGCCCAGGCCGCGAACGCCAAGCGGGTCTACCTGTACGCCAGCAACGTCAACCTCCGGTCCGCCCCGCGCACCAGCGCGTACCCCCTCGCCACCAAGTCCCGCATCTGGCTCCTCGCCTACTGCCAGACCAACCGGAACACAACCCCGGTCAAGGCCGCCGACGGGTCCGTGAACCGCTGGTGGAGCAAGGTCACCCTGCCCAGCGGCAGCGACTTCGCGTGGGTCAGCAACGTCTACCTGCGCGGCGGCAACCAGAAGATCGCGGGCGTCCCCGACTGCTGATCCGCGAGGACCACCCACCAGCAGGGCCCCACTACACCCCCCGGCGGGCCGGACCGAGCACATCGGTCCGGCCCGCCCGGTGTGTCCCGCCCGGACCCCGCACCACTTGCGTCACAGAGATGTCCCGCACGTCACGCTTGTCGCCATTACGCGGGCCTTCCGTCACAGGCGCACCACAGCCCCTCCCTCTTCGTCACGCAGTGTCGTTCACGGGGCAGAGGCTGAGTGATCGCCAGCGACAGCCGCAGCTCCCCCGACGGCCCCCCGGCCGTGGCTGCGGACGTCGCAGGGAGGTGCACCGATGATGACGGACCACAAGCTCTGGTCGTACAAGGAGATCGCCGCGCACATCCAGGTCCAGACGGACACCGTGCGCTCGTACCGCAAGCACGGTCTGCTGCCGCCGCCCGACCACGTCGAGGGCGGGAAGCCGTACTGGTACGCGGACACGATCCGCAGCTGGGTGGCCCGCCGCCCCGGCAACAGAGGACGCCGGGACTGATCGTTCCTCCTCCCGCAGGGCCCCGCATCCGGCCGCACCCGGCCACCGGTGCGGGGCCCGCGCCGTACCCGTAATCGGCTTGCAGCCGCATCCGTACGACACGGAGGATCACCGCATGACGACGACCGCCGACTTCTCCGTCAAGCCCACCCTGACGGGCGAGCGCGTCCTGCTGCGGCCCTTCGCCGAGGAGGACCTCCCGGCGATGCTGGCGGCGCTCCGGGACCCGGAGGTGCTCCGGCTGACGGGCTCCCCGCGCTACGAGCCGGACGAGGACGGCGCCACCCGCACCTGGTACCTGACCCGCGCCGAGCAGACCGACCGGCTCGACCTGGCCGTCGTCGACCGGGCGACCGGGAGGTGCGTGGGCGAGGTGGTCCTCAACGAGTGGGACCCGGACAACCGGAGTTGCAACTTCCGCACCCTCTTCGGGCCCGAGGGCCGGGGCCGGGGCCTGGGCACCGAGGCCTGCCGTCTGATCGTGACGCACGCCTTCGAGACGCTGGGCCTGAACCGCGTCTCGCTGGGCGTCTACGCCTTCAACCCGCGCGCCCGCCGGGCGTACGAGAAGGTCGGCTTCGTCGCCGAGGGCACCGAGCGCGAGGCGCTGTGGACCGAGGAGGACGGCTGGGTGGACTCGACGTACATGTCGGTCCTGGCCCGGGAGTGGGCCGTCCACCGGGGCCACCCGGCCGTCTGAGACAACCCTCTGAGACAACCCCCTGAGGCCTCACCACGACTCCGACTCCACCCGCCCCAGCTTCGGCGTCTCCCCCGCCCCCACCCGCACCTTCAGCGCCAGCAGCGGGAAGGCAAGTACGGACACCATCCCCGCCCCGACCAGCGCCGCCGCCTCGCTCTCGGCCAGCACCTTGTCGTCGACCCCGATCGCGGTGATCGCCACGATCAGCGGCAGCGCGGTCGAGCTGAACAGCATCAGCGCGGTGCGGTCCCGGCCCCCGAGGTCGGGCGGGGCGAGGAAGCGGGCCGGCAGGCCCCGTACGACGACGAACAGGGCGAGGAAGACCGGCAGCAGGAGCAGCGCCCGGCCGCCGTCCAGCAGCGAGCGCAGGTCGAACTCGACGCCGGTGACGACGAAGAACACCGGCACCAGGAAGCCGAACCCCATCGCCTCCACCTTGGCGAGGATCTCCTCGCTCTCGCCGGGCGCGGCCCCGTTGAGCACCAGCCGGGTGACCAGACCCGCCGCGAACGCCCCCAGCAGCACATCCAGCCCCAGCACCTGCGACAGTCCCAGCATCACCGCGAGCACCAGCACCACGAAGCGCACCGCGAACTGGCCGCTGCTGTGCAGGGTCTTGGCGATGAGCGAGGAGAACCACGGCGGCTTGGGCCGCATCGCCCAGTAGACCGCCGCCGCGGTAAGCACGGCGAAAGCGGCGAGCAGGGCCGTGGACTGCCAGGCGCTGCGCCCGCTGAGCAGCAGCGCCATCGCGATGATCGGCCCGAACTCGCCGACCGACCCGAACGCCATCATCACCGTGCCGAACCGCCCGCCGAGGTCGCCCGAGTCCCGCAGCACGGGCAGCACGGTGCCGAGCGCGGTGCTGGTCAGGGCGGTGCCGATGAACAGGCCCTTGGAGAAGCCGCCGGAGTCGCCGAGCTGGGCGATCAGGGTGCCGAGCCCGAGGCCCAGGGCCAGCGCGATCAGCCAGGCGGCCGCCGAGCGCTTCAGGGTGTCGCGGGGCACCTGGCCGAACTGGATCTCGTACCCCGCGAGGAAGATCAGCATCGCGAGGCCGAGCTGCGACAGGGTGTCGATCACCGGGTCGCGCTGCGCCCAGCCGAGGACGTCGGGTCCGATCAGGATGCCGAGCAGAATCTCGAAAATGACGAGCGGAACGGGCAGCCACCGTCCGATTCCGTACGCCAGCACGGGTGCGAGCACCGCGATGGCCATGATGAGAATGAGCGTCCCCGAAGCTGACATAAGGGTCATTTACCCCACATGCATCCCCGTCGCGACACGAGCACGGCCCCGGCGGGTCGGGTGACGCTGGATTTGATACCCCCTAGGGGTATAGTGTGTGCAGTGTCAGGGAGTCACGGCAGCCCCGCGGCCTCCCTGCGTACCAGCACCGCAGTCCTTCGATGAGGAGCCCCGACATGACCGCTGAGACCCAGACCCCCGCCCCCGCCGAGACCGCCCCGGCCTCCGGCTCCTGCTGCTCGCCGTCCGGTTCCTGCGGTTCCACCGGCGCGGCGGACGTGGCCGTCGGCTCCGTGACCACGGTGTACGAGGTCAAGGGCATGACCTGCGGCCACTGCGAGGGCGCGGTCTCCGGCGAGATCTCCGAGATCGACGGCGTCAGCTCGGTCAAGGCCGTCGCCTCGACCGGTCAGGTCACCGTCGTCTCGGCCGCCCCGCTGGACGAGGAGGCCGTCCGCGCCGCCGTCGACGAGGCCGGGTACGAGCTGGTCGGCACCCTCTGACCCGCTCCCCCGCACGCTTCGGGGCCGTACCCGCCAGTTGCCCATACTGGACGGGTACGGCCCCGTCCGTCGTCTGGAGCCCCGATGAACAGCGCCACCCCGCCCGTCCCCCTGGACACCCATGTCGAGCTGGCCATCGGCGGCATGACCTGCGCCTCCTGCGCGGCCCGCATCGAGAAGAAGCTCAACCGGATGGAGGGGGTGGCCGCCACCGTCAACTACGCGACGGAGAAAGCGCGGATCGCGTACGACGGATCCTCGGTCGCCGTTCCCGACCTCATCGCCACGGTCGTGAAGACGGGCTACACGGCCGAGGAGCCCGCCGCACGCGAACCCGAGGACGCCCCGGCGGAGGAACCGGACCGTGAACTCTCCGCCCTGCGGCAGCGCCTGATCGTCTGTGCGCTGCTGGCGGCCCCCGTCGTGCTGCTGTCGATGGTCCCGGCCCTCCAGTTCGACAACTGGCAGTGGCTGTCCCTGACGCTGGCCGCGCCCGTCGTGGTCTGGGGTGCGCTGCCCTTCCACCGGGCCGCCTGGACGAACCTGCGGCACGGCGCGGCCACCATGGACACCCTCGTCTCGACCGGCACCCTGGCGGCCTTCGCCTGGTCGCTGTGGGCACTGTTCTTCGGGGACGCGGGGATGCCGGGGATGCGGCACGGCTTCGACCTGACGGTGGGCCGCTTTGACGGGGCGTCGACGATCTACCTGGAAGTGGCCGCCGGGGTCACCGTGTTCATCCTGCTCGGCCGCTGGCTGGAGGCCCGCTCCAAGCGGAAGGCGGGGGCGGCGCTGCGGGCGCTGATGGAGCTGGGGGCCACGGACGTGGCCGTACTGCGGGGCAATCAGGAGGTACGGATTCCGGTCCGGCTGCTGTCCGTCCGCGACCGGTTCGTCGTACGTCCCGGGGAGAAGGTCGCCACCGACGGCACCGTGGTCGAGGGCGACTCGGCGGTGGACGCCTCGATGCTGACCGGCGAGTCGGTGCCGGTGGACGTGGGACCGGGCGACAGGGTCACCGGGGCCACCGTGAACGCGGGCGGGCGGATCGTCGTCGAGGCGGCCTCCGTCGGCGCGGACACACAGCTCGCCCGGATGGCGAAGGCCGTGGAGGACGCGCAGAACGGCAAGGCGCAGGTGCAGCGGCTCGCGGACCGCATCTCGGCGGTCTTCGTGCCGGTCGTGCTGCTGATCGCGCTGGGGACGCTGGTGGGGTGGCTGCTGGCGACGGACGACGTGACGGCCGCGTTCACCGCCGCCGTCGCGGTGCTGATCATCGCGTGCCCGTGCGCGCTGGGGCTGGCGACGCCGACCGCGCTGATGGTGGGCACGGGGCGGGGCGCGCAGCTCGGCATCCTGATCAAGGGGCCCGAGGTGCTGGAGTCGACCCGCCGGGTGGACACCGTCGTGCTGGACAAGACCGGCACGGTGACGACCGGGCGGATGGAGCTGACGGACGTGCTCCCGGCCGCCGGTGTGGACCGCAGGGAGCTGCTGCGGCTCGCGGGGGCGCTGGAGCACGCCTCCGAGCACCCGATCGCGCGGGCGGTGGCCGAGGGCGCGCGAGCGGACCTTCCCGCGGGCCCCGGACTCCCTGCTGACCCCGGCCTCCCGGCCGTCACCGGCTTCGTGAACGTCCCCGGGCTGGGCGTGCGGGGCGAGGTCGAGGGGCACGCCGTCCTCGTGGGCCGGGAAAAGCTGCTCTCCGACGCCGCGATCGAGCTGCCGCCGGAGCTGGCCGACGCGAAGGCCGCCGCCGAGGCCCGGGGACGTACCGCCGTCGCGGTCGCCTGGGACGGAGAGGCGCGCGGGGTGCTCACCGTCGCGGACACCGTGAAGGCGAGCAGCGCCGAGGCGGTACGGGACCTGCGCGCGCTCGGCCTCGTGCCGGTGCTGCTGACCGGGGACAACCGGCGGGTGGCCGACGCGGTCGCCGCCGAGGTGGGCATCGACGCGGCACAGGTGTACGCGGAGGTCCTGCCCGAGGAGAAGGCCGCCGTGGTCGCCCGCCTCCAGGGCGAGGGCCGCACGGTCGCGATGGTGGGCGACGGCGTGAACGACGCGGCGGCGCTCGCCACCGCCGATCTGGGCCTGGCCATGGGCACCGGCACGGACGCGGCGATCGAGGCCGGCGACCTGACGCTCGTACGAGGAGATCTGCGGGTCGCGGCGGACGCGATCCGGCTGTCCCGGAAGACCCTGGCGACCATCAAGGGGAACCTGTTCTGGGCCTTCGGCTACAACGTCGCGGCGCTCCCGTTGGCGGCTGCGGGGCTGCTCAACCCGATGATCGCCGGATTTGCGATGGCATTCTCTTCCGTCTTTGTAGTGACAAACAGCCTTCGGCTACGTACCTTCACATGACGTACACCAACACACACGAACGCGTCGCAACGAGAGTGCACTGTGGAGTGACGTAGATCACTGTGTTGGGGGGGTAACCATTGGCCGGGGTCGCGAGTCTAAGAAGCGATGCCAAGAACGTCTTGGGGGACGTTCGACGCGGGATGTCTTGGGGGACGTCCCCGGCAAGCGTTGGCCGGGACACGTACACCGGGGAGCTTTGAGCGGCCCTCCCGTTCGCTACGTGTCCTGGCGGACCGCAGCGGCAGGACGTACGGAACAGGACCGTACGAGGCAGGACCGTACGAAGCAGGACGCAGGACCGAGCAGGACGCACGACCCTGAGACTTCTGGCGGCGCAAGCCGTCAGACGCCCGGTGGGGATCCCGTGGGGGGAATCCGATCCGGGAAACAGGAAAGCGCCCCGCATCGTCGACCCGTGGGGGGATCGGCGGCGGGGCGCTTTTCGCTGTTCCGGCCCAATGGGGCGGAGGGTCAGCGGCCCTCGACCGGGACGAAGTCGCGCAGGACCTCGCCGGTGTAGATCTGGCGCGGGCGGCCGATACGGGAACCCGGCTCCTTGATCATCTCGTGCCACTGCGCGATCCAGCCCGGAAGGCGGCCGATCGCGAAGAGCACGGTGAACATGTCGGTGGGGAAGCCCATCGCCCGGTAGATCAGACCCGTGTAGAAGTCGACGTTCGGGTAGAGGTTGCGCGAGACGAAGTACTCGTCGGAGAGCGCGTGCTCCTCCAGCTTCAGCGCGATGTCCAGCAGCTCGTCGGACTTGCCGAGGGCCGAGAGGACGTCGTGCGCCGCCGCCTTGATGATCTTGGCGCGCGGGTCGAAGGACTTGTACACCCGGTGGCCGAAGCCCATCAGGCGGACGCCGTCCTCCTTGTTCTTCACCTTGCGGATGAAGGCGTCGACGTCGCCGCCGTCGGCCTGGATGGCCTCCAGCATCTCCAGCACGGACGCGTTGGCGCCGCCGTGCAGGGGGCCCCAGAGGGCGGAGATGCCGGCGGAGATCGAGGCGAACATGTTCGCCTGCGAGGAGCCGACCAGGCGCACGGTGGAGGTCGAGCAGTTCTGCTCGTGGTCCGCGTGCAGGATGAGCAGCTTCTCCAGCGCGGAGACGACGACCGGGTCCAGGTCGTACTCCTGGGCGGGGACCGAGAAGGTCATCCGCAGGAAGTTCTCGACGTAGCCGAGGTCGTTGCGCGGGTAGACGAACGGGTGGCCGATCGACTTCTTGTACGCGTACGCGGCGATCGTCGGCAGCTTGGCCAGCAGACGGATCGTCGAGAGGTGGCGCTGCTGCTCGTCGAACGGGTTGTGGCTGTCCTGGTAGAACGTGGACAGCGCCGAGACGACCGAGGACAGCATGGCCATCGGGTGCGCGTCGCGCGGGAAGCCGTCGAAGAACCGCTTGACGTCTTCGTGCAGCAGCGTGTGCTGGGTGATCTCGTTCTTGAAGGTCGACAGCTCGTCGTCCTTCGGAAGTTCGCCGTTGATCAGCAGGTAGGCGGTCTCCAGGAAGCTGCTCTGCTCCGCCAGCTGCTCGATCGGGTACCCGCGGTAGCGCAGGATGCCCTGCTCACCGTCGAGGTAGGTGATCGCGGATTTGTAGGCGGCAGTGTTGCCGTATCCGCTGTCCAGGGTGACCAGACCGGTCTGGGCCCGGAGCTTCCCGATGTCGAAGCCCTTGTCGCCGACGGTGCTGTCGATCACCGGGTAGGTGTACTCGCCATCGCCGTACCGCAGTACTACAGAGTTGTCGCTCTCGCTCACGTCATCCCTCACCGACGTAGTGCCTCTTCTTCGAGGTGCCCTGACTGTCTCTACCATCCCCCACTTGGCTCAGCAGAGTGCACTCGGGGTCGGCCAACAGGCCAGTTCGCGGCACTGAGTGCCGCCAACCTGCTCATACTGCCCCCTTCGCCCCGGTTCCGGAACCCCCGGGTGATGTTTCCCACCGATGGCCCTCGGGGGGTTGCCGGGGAGTCGGTACGTACGTTCCGCCCGCGAGCCGATGGGCGAGTGCGGTGCACCTGCGACCGGCCGAAACCGTGCGCACGGCCTGCCCGATGGCCTTGCGCGAGCCCACCAGCACGACCAGCTTCTTGGCCCGGGTCACGGCGGTGTAGAGCAGATTCCGCTGGAGCATCATCCAGGCCCCGGAGGTGACCGGAATCACCACGGCCGGATATTCACTCCCCTGGGAGCGGTGGATGGTGACCGCGTACGCGTGTGCCAATTCGTCCAGTTCGTCGAAGTCGTACGGGACCTCCTCGTCCTCGTCCGTACGGACGGTCAGCGTCTGCTCGACCGGGTCCAGCGCGGTGACGACGCCGACGGTCCCGTTGAAGACGCCGTTCTCCCCCTTGTCGTAGTTGTTCCTGATCTGGGTTACTTTGTCACCGACGCGGAAGGTCCGCCCGCCGAACCGCTTCTCGGGGAGGTTGGGGCGGGCGGGGGTGATGGCCTGCTGGAGCAGGCCGTTGAGGTTGCCTGCGCCGGCCGCGCTGCGGTGCATGGGGGTGAGGACCTGCACGTCCGTGCGCGGGTCGAGCCCGAACTTGCGGGGGATGCGGTGCGCGGCGACGTCGACCGTGAGCCGGGCCGCCTCCTCGGTGTCGTCCTCGACGAAGAGGAAGAAGTCCTTGAGTCCCTGGGTGAGGGGGTGCTCGCCGGAGTTGATCCGGTGGGCGTTGGTGACGACGCCGGACTGCTGGGCCTGCCGGAAGATCTGGGTGAGCCGCACGTGCGGTACGGGCCCGTCCTTGGCGAGCAGGTCCCGCAGCACTTCCCCCGCCCCGACGGACGGCAGCTGGTCGACGTCCCCCACCAGGAGCAGGTGGGCACCGGGTGCCACCGCCTTGACGAGCTTGTTGGCGAGCAGCAGATCGAGCATGGACGCCTCGTCGACGACCACCAGGTCGGCGTCCAGGGGCCGTTCGCGGTCGTACGCCGCGTCCCCGCCGGGCTTGAGCTCCAGCAGCCGGTGCACGGTCGACGCCTCGGCCCCCGTCAGCTCCGACAGCCGCTTGGCCGCCCGGCCGGTGGGGGCGGCCAGCACCACCTTCGCCTTCTTCGCCCGCGCGAGCTCCACGACGGACCGTACGGTGAACGACTTGCCGCAGCCGGGGCCGCCCGTCAGCACGGCGACCTTCTGCGTCAACGCGAGCTTGACGGCGGCCTCCTGCTCGGGGGCGAGGGAAGCCTTGGTCCGTTGCGCGAGCCACCCGAGCGCCTTCCCCCAGTCCACATCCCGGAACCCGGGCATCCGGTCCTCGTCCGTGCGCAGCAGGCGCATCACCTGCCCGGCGAGGGAGAGTTCGGCCCGGTGGAAGGGCACCAGGTAGACGGCGGTGACCGGCTCCCCGCCCGGCCCCTCCGGCCCCGGAACCTTCTCCCGTACGACACCCTCCGGGTCCTCCGCCAGCTCCCCCAGGCAGTCGATGACCAGCCCGGTGTCGACCTGGAGCAGCTTCACCGAGGCGCTGATCAGCTGCTCCTCGGGCAGGAAGCAGTGCCCCTGGTCGGTGGACTGCGACAGGGCGTACTGCAATCCCGCCTTCACCCGGTCGGGGCTGTCGTGCGGGATGCCGACGGCCTGGGCGATGCGGTCGGCGGTGAGGAAGCCGATGCCCCAGACGTCGGCGGCGAGCCGGTAGGGCTGGTTCTTCACGACGGAGATCGAGGCGTCCCCGTACTTCTTGTAGATGCGGACGGCGACGGACGTGGAGACGCCGACGCTCTGGAGGAAGACCATGACCTCCTTGATGGCCTTCTGCTCCTCCCAGGCGACGGCGATCATCTTCGTCCGCTTGGGCCCGAGCCCGGGGACCTCGACCAGCCTCTTGGGCTGCTGCTCGATGATGTCGAGGGTGTCGACGCCGAAGTGGGTGGTGATGCGGTCGGCCATGACCGGGCCGATGCCCTTGATGAGCCCGGACCCGAGGTAGCGCCGGATGCCCTGGATGGTGGCGGGCAGCACAGTCGTGTAGTTGTCCACCGTGAACTGCTTGCCGTACTGCGGATGGGACCCCCAACGCCCCTCCATCCGCAGGGACTCCCCCGGCTGCGCGCCGAGCAGCGCCCCGACGACGGTCAGCAGGTCGCCCATGCCGGACCCGCGCCCGGTGTCCACCCGGCCGACCGTGTACCCGGTCTCCTCATTGGCGTACGTGATCCGCTCCAGGACGCCTTCGACGACAGCCTTGTTGACCGGACCACCCTGTGCGCCTGCCGCGCCGCTGACTGTGCTGGACATGGGACGACGCTACCGCCGGGGTCGGACAGCGGGGGCGGGGCTGTGGACAACCGTGCGGTTCAGTGGTGGCGGCGGTCGTCGGTCGCCCCGGTACGAGTCGAGGGGCCCGGTCCGTCGACCGGGCCCCTCGGTGTCCCCCTCCGTGTCAGGCCTCCCCCGAATCCCCCCAGATTCCCCCCGGAAGCCCTGATGCCACGTATGACCGGCGAGGGGGGCGGAGGGTTGTACCGCGCGGAAAGATTTTCTTCGGGCGGTCAGAAGGTGCCGACATTTGGGTGCAGACGTAGCGTTTCCGGTATGAACGACGACTCGTTTCAGAAGGACGTGCTCAACGAGCTGGGCGACGACAGGCTCGCCGAGATCGCCGGACTGCTCGGTACGGACGCGGCGGGCGCCCAGAGCGTCGTCGCGTCCACCGCGGACGCCTTCGCGGGCGGGCTCGCGGAGAAGGCCGAGAACGCCACTCCGGAGGAGGCCGAGGAGGTGCGGGCGGCCCTCACGGAGGCTGCCGATCCGCCTCTCCAGGGCGTCGCCGCGCTCGGTGGCGGGCTGGGCGGGCTGCTCGGCGGCGGGATGATGGCCGGGATGCTCGGCAAGATGGCCAAACCGGTGGCCAGTGCGGTCGCCAAGAAGACCGGGCTGCCGGAGGCGTCGGTGACGCGGGCGATCGAGATCGCGCTGCCGGTGGTGCTGGCGGTGGTGACGAAGCGGGCCACGGAGAAGCGGAATCCGGGGGCGGCCGGGGCTGCGCCCGGTGCGGGTGGCGGCGGGCTCGGGGATCTGCTGGGGCAGGTGCTGGGGGGCGGCAAGAAGTAGCACCCGGCGCGGCACGGTGGTGGTGCGTGAAAAGTGGGACACTTCCGGTGGTTTGTGTCCCACTTTTGCGAGCCACTGTCGCCGCGCCCGCGGAGAAGGGCCCCTACGCCCCCTCGCAGCGTCCCCGCAGCACCCCCACCGCCGCCCGCACCCCCGGCCGACCCCCTGCGCCCGCCCTCCACACGGCGTAGATCCGGCGCACCGGCACCGGTGACAGGCCCACCGCCGTCACGCCCGACGGGAGTCCGCCCCGGCCCAGGCGGGGGATGACGGCGACGCCCAGGCCCGCGCCCACCAGCGCCACCTGCGTCTGGTGTTCCTCCGCCCGGTGGGCCACGTCCGGCTCGCAGCCCGCGGCGCGCAGCATCCGCATCAGCCAGTCGTGGCAGACGGTTCCCGGCGGCTGGCAGATCCAGCGTTCCGCCGCCAGTTCCTGGGGGCGTACGTCCGTACGGCCCGCGAGCGGGTGGGACGACGGCACCAGCAGGTCGCAGAGGTCCTCGCCGATGAGCAGTTGTTCGACGTTCTCGGGTGCGGGCAGCGGGGCGATGTCCCAGTCGTGGGCGACCGCCAGGTCCAGTACGCCCTTGGCGACCAGGTCGACCGACAGGTGCGGGTCGACTTCGGTGAGGCGGACGTCCAGGGTCGGGTGGAGGGCGGCGAGTTCCGCGAGGACGCCCGGCAGCAGGCCCCGGGCCGCCGAGGCGAACGCCCCCACCGTCAGCCGTCCGGTCGGCAGGCCGCGGCGTTCTTCGAGGGCGGTCTCGGCGCGTTCGACGATGGCCAGCAACTCCTGTGCGGTGGCGGCCAGTTGGAGGGCTTCGCCGGTCAGGGCGATGCCCCGGCCACGCCGCTCCACCAGCTTCGTACGCGTCTCCCGTTCCAGCTTGGCGATCTGCTGGGAGACGGCGGAGGGCGTGTAGCCGAGAGCGGTCGCCGCGCCCGCCACCGAGCCGTACACCGACACCGCGTGCAGCGCACGCAGCCTGGACAGGTCGAGCACCGGGCCACCCCCATTCGACAGCGTTGCTTCATCCCACCATGAAGAAATCCGCGCTGGTGCTTAAGGGTCCCACCGGGCGACGCTCTGTGTCATGCCCCCGCACACCCCGATGCCCTCCCTGCGCCCCGCCCACATCGCCCTCGCCGTCGTCGTCGCCGCCGTCTGGGGGGTCAACTTCGTCGTCATCGAGGTCGGCCTCTCGCACTTCCCGCCGCTCCTCTTCTCCGCCCTCCGCTTCCTGGCCGCCGCCCTGCCCGCCGTCTTCTTCGTCGGACGCCCGAAGGTGGCGTGGAAGTGGATCATCGGGGTCGGACTGGCCCTGGGGGTCGGCAAGTTCGGGCTGCTGTTCGTCGGGATGGACCAGGGGATGCCCGCCGGGCTGTCCTCGCTGGTCCTCCAGGTGCAGGCCGTCTTCACGGCTCTGATCGCGCTGGCCGCGCTCGGCGAGGGCCTCACCCGTACGAAGATCCTCGGCATGGGCGTCTCCCTCGCCGGAATCGGCGTCGCCGCCTACGACGAAGGGGCCGGCGGCCCCGTCCTCGCCTTCGCCCTCGTCGTCGCGGCGGCCGTCTGCTGGGGCATCTCCAACGTCCTCACCCGCCGGGCCGCCGCCCCCGACCCCCTCAACTTCATGGTCTGGGTCTCCGCCGTGCCCGTCCTGCCGCTGCTCGCCCTCTCCCTGCTCTTCGAGGGCTGGGACCGCGACGCGGCGGCGCTCGCCGCGCTGGACTGGGCGGGCGTCGGCATCATCCTGTACGTCGCCTGGATCGTGACCGTCTTCGGCTTCGGCGCCTGGGGCTTCCTGCTGGCCCGCCACCCCGCCTCCTCGGTGGCCCCCTTCACCCTGCTCGTCCCCGTCTTCGGGATGACGTCGGCGGCCCTTCTGCTCGACGAACAGGTCAGCGTGCTGCGGTGGGTGGCCGGGGCGCTCCTGGTCGGCGGGGTGGCGCTCGCCCAGTTCCGTACGACGCGCCGGAAGACCGTACCGACTGTGCCTGAGCCGCCGACGCCCTCAGCGGCTACGCGGCCGATGCCCGCAGCGCCAGGAACTCCCGTCCCGCCACCAGCAGCCCCGGCAGCTCCGCAGCCTGCGGGTACCACCGCTTCTCGTACTCCCAGCACACCCACACATCACCCGCCCCGCTGACCTGCGCCAGGCACTCCGTCAGCGGCAGCACCCCGCTCCCCAGCGCGAGCGGGGTGGTGTCGTCGGCGGAGGCGATGTCCTTCACCTGTACGTAGCCGAGGTGCGGGGCGAGCACGCCGTGCGAGGTGACGGGTTCCTCGCCGCCCAGCCAGGTGTGCATGACGTCCCACAGCACGCCCACGTTCTTGTGGCCGACGGCCGCCACCACCCGGGCCGCGTCCACGCCCCTGCGGTGCGAGTCGTGCGTCTCCAGCAGGATGCGTACGCCGTACTCGTCCGCCGTCTCGGCCGCCGCCCCGAGCCGCCGCGCCGCCCGCTCGTCGCCGCCCTCGGCGTCCTCGCCCGCCCCGGGGAAGACCCGTACGTACGAAGCCCCCAGGTCCCGTGCCAGCTCCAGCAGCGTGCGGATCTCCTCCAGCACGGGCCCGTCCTCGCCGGCCGCCGCGACCTTCGCGTACCCGGCGACCGTCAGTATCTCGATCCCTCCGGCGGCGAAGGTCTCCACGACCTCGGCCCGCTCCTTCGCCCCGATCCCCGGGTGCACCGGCTCCTCCGGGTGCGCGCGCAGCTCCACCCCCTGGAACCCGCACGACTGCGCCAGCGCGACGACCTCCGACATGGGCATTCCGGGCACCCCGAGCGTGGAAAAGGCGAGCTTCACCGTGCGACAACTCCTTCGTTACGTGTGCGTGGGCCACGACCTGCACATCATCGGCCGCGACCTCCCCGGCGGGTACCCCTGTCCGCAGACCGGAATCACCCGCCCCGCCCGGCCGCCGCGTAGGCCCGCCCCGTACGGGGCAGGGAACGGCCATGACCCCTACCGCACCCACGCCCTGGCAATTCACCGACTCCCGCGGGCAGTTGGCGACCGCGCCAAACCGGCCCACCCGGATCGCCGCCTACATCCAGGCGGGCGCCACGCTGGAAGACCACGGTCTGCGTCCCATCGGAATCTTCGGCTCCTACCACGACGGCCCCGACCCCGACCCGGCCAAGTCGGGCCGCCTACCGCTGGACGAGGTCGCCTACTTCGGGGCGGGGCAGGCCCTGGACCCGGATGCGGTGCTGGCCGCCGGGACCGACCTGCTGGTCGCCGTCAGCTACGGCGGCAGCGCCGTCTACGGCATGGAGCCGGACACCGCCAAGCACCTCGAACAGCACATCCCCACCGTCGTGCTGGACATCGGCCAGGGCCGCTCCCTCTCCGAGGTGCGCGACTGCTTCCACGCCCTCGCCGCCTCCCTCGGCAGCACGGAACCCCCGGAGGCCGCGCACGCCCTGGCCGACGCCCAGGCCAAGCTGAAGTCCCTGATCAGCCCCACCACCCCGGCCCTGCTCGCGCTCTCCCCGGCCGACGACACCGAGGTCCACCTGGCCCGCCCGCACGCCTGGCCCGACCTGCGCGCCCTCACCGCCCTGGGCGTCCCCCTCCTGGACCCGCCCCCGGAGGGCGGCGCGAACTGGGCGACCGTGGGCTGGGAGCGGGCCGCCGCCCTCGCCCCCCAGCTGGTGCTCGCCGACGTACGGGCGAACGCCGCGCCCCTCGACCCGGCGCGCCTGGGCACGGACATCCAGGTCCTGCCCTGGAATCCGGAGCTCCCGGCGAGCGCCACCGCCCACACCGCCTTCTTCGACGGCATCGCGGAGGTCCTTCGCACGGACTGAGCCCCCCTCCGCGCGGACTGAGCCCCCCTCCGCGCGGACTGAGCCCCCCCTCTCGCGCGGACCACGAACCTCTGCTGCGGACCGAGAGCCGCTACCGCCGTTCCTCCACCAGCGCCTGCACGCCGTCCAGGATCCGCTCCAGGCCGAAGTCCAGCGGATCACCCCCGCCCGGCGCGAAGGCCCCCGCGGCGACCGCGGCCGTCAGCGACGGATAGCGGTCGCCGTGCCGCTCCAGCACGGCCCCGGTCAGCCGCGCCCACTCCGCGCCCGCCTCCGCGTCCTCCTCGGTGAGCTGCTGGGTCAGGTTCCGTACGTGCCCGACGACCAGCAGGAACGCGTCGTGCTGCTCGGCCGGGCGCAACCCCGTGCCCGCCAGCGCCCCCAACGCGGCGTCCAACCAGGCGAGTTGGTTGGGTCCCATCAGCTGGCGGCGCATCGCGGTCGCGGTCAGGATCCACGGGTGGCGGCGGTACATGTCCCAGCACTGCCGCGCCCAGTGCGCGAGCTGCGGACGCCAGCCGCCCGCGATGCCGGCCACCGGCTGCGGAGTGCCCATCGCCGTGTCCACCATCAGCTCGACCAGCTCCGCGCGCCCCGGCACGTACCGGTACAGCGCCATCGTCGTGACGCCGAACTCCTTGCCCATCCGCTGCATCGAGGCAGCCTCCAGGCCCTCCGCGTCGGCGATCTCCACCGCGCGGGCGGCGATTCCCGCCGCGCTCAGGGAGGGCTTCGGGCCCCGGGTGGGCTGCCCCTGCTCGCCCCACAGGAGCGCCAGGGCGGCCTCGGGGTCGCGCTTCTTCGCCGTCGCCATGCCGTCCGCTCCCTCGTCTTCGTGCGCAGGGGGCATTGACCGCCCCCAGAACTGTGTATACCTTAAACGCATCGAAACCGTTTAAGACCTAAGCAGTTCTAGGGAGCCGTCGTGAACGTCCTCGCCACCGCCGCCACCGCACTCCTCGCCGCCCCGCCCGCCGGGGTCGCCGCCCTCCTCGCCCACCGGGCCGTCCACCGGGTCCGCGCCGCACGCCGGCTCCGGATCACCACCCCGGGCGGCATCGACGAGCAGGGGTACGTCCGGATCAACGGCCTGGACCACTGGGTCTCCGTACGCGGCGAGAACGTGGGCGCCAACCCCGTCGTCCTCGAACTGCACGGCGGCCCCGGCGCCTCCAACTCCCCTTACGCGAACCGCACCCGCTCCTGGGAGCGGCACTTCACCGTCGTCCGGTGGGACATGCGCGGCACCGGCCGCACCCTCGGGCACTCAGGGGCCGACGCACAGGGCGAGCTGACGTTCCCTCAACTTCTTGCGGACGCACTGGAGATGACCCACCACGTGCGCGAGCGCCTCGGCGTCGACCGGGTGATCCTCCTCGCCAACTCCTACGGCACCGCCTTCGGGCTCCGGCTCGCCCGCAGCCACCCGCACCTCTACTCCGCGTACGTCGGCACCGACCAGAACATCCACACCGCCCACGGCGAGAACACGGCCCACGCGGCGCTCCTGACCCGGCTGCGCGACGCGGGCAAGCACAAGCAACTCGCCACCGTCGAGGCCATGGGGCCGGACGCCCGGCACTGGACGGCCCGCCAGCGCGCCGACTTCGCCAAACTCACCGTGGGCAGCGACCCGTTCACCCTCAGGGTGTTCAAGTCGGTCGTACTGAAGTCGCTCTGGCTCTCCCCGCTGCACACCCTCCGCGACCTGTCCTGCTTCCTCAAGGGCCAGACCCTCTCCGAGCGGATCACCGAGGACACCGGCGACTTCGACGACCGCGCCGACGGCACCCGCTTCGAGCTGCCCTTCTTCGTCTTCCAGGGCGACCGCGACGTCATCACCCCGCCCGAGGCGGCCAAGGCCTACTTCGACGAGGTCCAGGCCCCGCACAAGGAGTTCGTGCACCTCCGGCAGGCGAGCCACTTCGCCTCCTTCCACCACCCGGACCGCTTCCTGGACCTGCTCCTGACCAAGGTCCTCCCGGTGGTGACGGCCGACGGGGCGACCCCGCGCCCGGCTCCGGCCACGGTCTGAAGGATCATGCAGGGGCGCGACGCACCAACCCCTGGAGGCCCCCCATGTCCCGTCCCATCACCCTCGTCACCGGTGGCAGCCGAGGCATCGGAGCCGCCACTTGCCTCCGCCTCGCCGCCGACGGACACGACCTCGCCCTCACCTACGTCAAGGACGCGTCCGCCGCCGAGGCGACCGCCGAGAAGGTCCGCGCCGCCGGGGCCCGCGCCCTCGTCGTCCAGGCCGACACCTCCCGGGAGGCCGACGTCGACCGCCTCTTCGACACCGTCGCCGACGGACTCGGCCCTCTCACCGGCCTGGTGAACAACGCCGGCGTCACCGGAAAGCTCAGCCCGCTGGCCGACGCCTCCACCGACGACCTCCGCAGCGTCCTGGACGTCAACGTCCTCGGCACCCTGCTCTGCTGCCGCCGCGCGATCCGCGACATGAAGTCCCACGGCACACGGGGCGCGATCGTGAACGTCTCCTCCGGGGCCGCCACCCTCGGCAGTCCCGGCGAGTACGTCCACTACGCCGCCTCCAAGGCCGCCGTCGACACCATCACGCTCGGCCTCTCCAAGGAGCTCGGCCCCGACGGCATCCGCGTCAACGGCATCGCCCCCGGCCTCGTCGACACCGACATGCACGCCACCATGGGCGACCCGGACCGCCCGGCCCGGATGGCCCCGGCGATCCCGCTGCGCCGGGCGGGCGAGGCCGCCGAGATCGCCGCGGGCATCGCCTGGCTGCTGTCGAAGGACGCCTCGTACACGACCGGAACCGTCCTGCGCATCGCGGGCGGGCGGTAAGGATCTACGCGACGAGGGCGGGCCGGAAGCTCCGGCCCGCCCTCGCGCAGTCGCTGCTCAGCCCAGCCAGCTCTCCCGCTCCGTCTTCAGCGCGTCGTCGACCGTCGTCGGCTCCGTGTCCCACACGCGGGTCGCGCGCTGCTCACGCGTGTAGCGCGGCCAGTCGGCGCCCGGGTCCAGGTCGCGTACGAAGCCCAGCCAGGCGGCGTGCATCGCGTCGGCGAGGGGCTGAGGCGGGTTCGGGCCCGCGACGTCGGTGACGTTCTCCCCGTCCAGTATGTCGAAGGAGAAGGGCAGGTCGAGGCAGTGGAAGGACTGCCCGGCGAACGGTCCTTCGGCAGCCGACTCCCACCGGAACTCGTAGAACCAGGTGGGCAGTTCACGTGCCGCCCGGCCCTCCGCGATGGTCAGGTTGGGCCTGCGGAAGATGACGTCGGTGAGCATCGGGCCGATCTCGCCCATGGCGTGGAACTCGTCGCGGGTGAAGCCGAGCATCAGCGGCTTGCCGTCCGTGCCCGCCGAGCCTTCCGTGAGCGCCCCGGTCACAGGGAGGGGGATCAGCTCGCCGTCCGCGAAGGGGGCGAGCAGCAGCATCCCCTCGGGGACGTCCGGGTGGCTCGCGCGGTCCTCGCCCGGTGCGTTCAGCGCGTCCTGGAAGTCGTACAGCCGGTCGTGCGCCACGTCCCGCAGTGCGGCGGCCGTCGCCGGGACGCCGGTGCGCGCGGTGAAGAGGTCGGCTATGGCGTGGCCGGCCGTCTTCCCCTGGGGTTCCATGACCGCGCCCGACACCGATATCGCCGCCCGGAACAGGTGCTGCGCCGCGGGCGTGGCGAGGAGCGTCTGGACAGCGCCGCCGCCCGCCGACTGCCCGGCGATCGTGACCTTCGCCGGGTCGCCGCCGAACGCGGCGATGTTGTCGCGCACCCACTCCAGCGCGGCGATCCAGTCGCGTACGCCCCGGTTGTCGGGGGCGTCGTCCAGGTGGAGGAAGCCCTCGATGCCGAGCCGGTAGCCGAGCGAGACGAGCAGGACGCCGTCCCGGTTGAAGGTGGTGCCGTCGTACCAGGGACTGGCGGCCGATCCGGCGACGTAACCCCCGCCGTGGATCCACACGAGGACGGGGAGTCCGCCGTCGCTCACGGATTCCGCGCGCGGGGTGAAGACGTTGAGGTTGAGGATGCCCTCGCCCTCAATGGTCGGCTCCGGGATGGTCGTCACGTCGGCGAAGGGGCGCCGCTGGGCGGTCGGCCCGTACGCGGTGGCGTCCAGCGGCTCCGTCCACGGCTCGGGCGGCACGGGAGCGGCGAAGCGCAGGTCGCCGACCGGCGGCTGGGCGTACGGGATGTTCAGGAAGCGGTCGCCGGTGGTGAGGCGCTCGCCGCGGACGGGACCGAGGATGGTGGTCACGAGGGGAGCCTGGTCGGACATGTACGTCTCCAGAGAGGGTGGTGCGGGAGGTGAAGTGCCGGTCGTGCGGGGCTACTTGACGCTCTTGATCGGCTTGATGGCGACCGCGCCCAGCAGTACCACGACGATCGCGTACCCGAACAGGACGTGGTAGCCGGGCACCTTGTCCGCGCCGTCGGAGAAGGCTCCGATGATCCACGCGCCGACCATCGGGCCGAGCGCCTGCGGGACGTTGGTGGCGATGTTGAGGATGCCGAGGTCCTTGCCCGCGTCACCGCCGGAGGGCAGCACCTCCGTCATGAGGGCCATGTCGAGCGACATGTACGTGCCGAAGCCGACACCGGCGAGGACCGCGTACACGTACATGCCCGTGGCGGTGGGGCTGATCAGCGGCACCGCGCAGGCGACGGCCAGTACGACCGACGAACCCATGACGAAGATCTTGCGGCGGCCGGTGCGGTCGGAGATGCGGCCGGCCGGGATCGACGCGACGAGCGTGCCGGCCATCGTCAGCAGGGCCATCACGGTCTGGACGTGGTTGACGTCGTCGCCCTTGAGGCCGACGTAGTCGGTGAGGGCATAGCGCTGGTAGGCGAAGATGCCCCAGTAGCCGAGGATGAAGACCACACGGGCCAGGAACGCCCAGGCGAAGTCGGGGTGCTTGCGCGGCGAGATCCAGAAGCCCTTGACGAACGCGCCCCACGAGAAGGGCTCGACGGGGGCGGTGGACTGCCGGTCCTTGTTGAGGAGGACGAAGGCGAGCGTCACGACCAGCACGAGGGCGGCGAACACGGCGTACCCGGTGCTGAAGCGGCTGGCGAAGCTGGTGGCGACGAGCACGCCGATGGTGGCGCCGACCTGGCTGCCGATGCCGACGGCGGCGGAGTAGACGCCGAAGCGCTCGGGGGAGACCCGGTCCGCCATGATCGCCGTCAGCGGGGCCTGGATCACGTTCAGCAGCACCTGGGCGGCGACCCACAGCAGCGTCAGCCACAGCAGCGAGCCCGCCTGCCCGAGGGCGACCAGCGCGAGCACGGAGCCGACCGCGCCGAGCGCCATCCACGGCGTACGGCGGCCGAAGCGCCCCCGGGTGCGGTCGCTCATCGCGCCCACGACGGGCTGGATGAACAGCGTGACGATCGACGACACCATGGTCACCGTCGCGAGGCTGGCCTCCTTGGAGTCCGGGGCGATCTGCTCGACCTGGATCGGGAGCAGGACGCCCAGGAGTCCCGAGTACGCGATGTAGAGCGTGGTGAACCCCGCGAACATCGACCAGAGCAGGGTCGTGCCCTGTGCCTTGGAGAGGGCTCCGGCCGAGGATGCGGGGGCCGGCGGGCGGCCCGGGGCGGGAGCCGTCGAAGAGGTCTGGGCGGACATGTGGTGATGCCTCTCTGAAAACGTGCACCGGCCGCGGGCCGGTCGGCCGGCGTCGCTGTCGGCCTGCGCGGGAACGCCTGCCGCGTCACCTTGCTCACCAGCAGATTCCGGCGGACGGCTATTTAAGTCAAGGGTTGAATTAAAAGGTGGTGCACGTTACACCGGGCCCCTGACCGGGGTCGGGCGGCGGACCCGGGCCACGCGCCCCGGCTCCGCCCGCCCGCTCGCCCGGGGGACAATCGCTGTGTGTCGAACACCGCCCCCACCCCCGCTCCATCCGCCCCGGCCCCCGGCGCCCGCCCCACCGACTCCGCCTCCGTGCGCCGTCACAACCTCGCCCTGGTGCTGCGGCACATCGCCGCCCACGGCCCGTGCCCGCGCACCCGCATCGCCGAGGGCACCGGTCTGGTCCCGGCATCCGTCACGGGGCTGGTGGCCGACCTCGCCGCACGCGGGCTCGTACGGGAGGACGGGGCGGCGGGGGCTCCCCCGGCACCCGCGTCGGACGCGGTGCGCACCGGCGGCGCGGGCCCGGGAACCCGGGGCCGGGGGCGGCCCAGCCGCCCCGTCCTGCTCGTCCCCGAACGGGTCCTGGCCATCAGCGTCCAGATCACCCTGGAACGGCTCCGCGTCCGCCTCACCGACCTCGCCGGCACCGTCGTCACGCGCGCCGAAACCACCCACCGCGTCCCCCAGGGCGACCCGGGCGCCCTGGCCCGTGCGGTGGCAACTGCCGTACGCGGAGCGGAAGCTGACGCCCGCTCGGTTCCCGGCGCGCTGCTCTCCCGGGTCGTCGTCGCGATGGTGGGCCCCGTCACCTCGGACAGTTCGCACACCGTGATGGCCGCCACGGACTTCGGCTGGACGGGCCCGGCCGACCTGGGCGCCCTCATATCCGCCGAACTCCCCGGCCTCGACTGCCCGTTGGAGGTCGTCAACGACGCCAACGCCGCCGCTCTCGCCGAGTACCAGGCCCTCGCCGCCCGCCGCCCCCAGCCGCCCCACGGCGTCGCCTACCTGAAGGCCGACACGGGTGTCGGCGGCGGCCTCGTCGTGGGCGGCCGCATCCACGACGGCAGCCACGGCGTCGCCATCGAGCCGGGCCACGTCCCGCTCGCCCTGGACGGCCCGCCGTGTGCCTGCGGCGCGCGCGGCTGCCTGGCGGTGTACGCGGGCCCCGAACCGCTCCTTCACGCGGCGGGCCTCGGCGACGCCCTGCGTACGCACGGGAAGGACGCGGCACTGGCCGCCCTCGACCGCGCCCTGCACGACGGGGACCCGGCCGCCGTGAGGGCCCTCGGCGCGGCGGGCGAGGCGGTCGGCGCGGCCGTGCTCGGCATGATCGTGCTGCTCGACGTGGAGGAGATCGTCCTCGGCGGCTACTTCGCCGACTGGTACCGCTGGCTGGCCCCCGCCGTCGACGCCCGCCTCGCGGGCCGCCGGGCGCTGGCGCCGCCGCTCGTGCCGCCGATCACTCCGGGTGTGCTCGGGGAGGAGGCGACGCTGCGGGGGGCGGCGGCGCTGGCGCGGGAGGCGGTTCTGGACGATCCGGGGGCGGTGCCGGTGCTTTAGCCTGAGCGGCCTGACCCGTGGCGGGGAGTGCGGCTCTGCCCGCTTGGGCAAGGGGGCCCCAGCCCCGCCCCTTCACCTAAACCCGCGGGGGCAGTTGGAGGGTTTCCGTGCGGGTGTGTTGTGGTTGCTCGCGCCCGCGCGGCGGAGCCGCAAATCGACACAGCCCCGCGCCCCTAAAGGGGCGCCTTCGTCGACCCCCGAACGACCAGCTCCGCCGGGACCACCTCCACGCCCCCGGGTACCCCCGCCCCCGTCGCCAGTGCGCCCGCCCTCGCGCCCGCCTCGTACAGCGGCAGCCGTACCGTCGTCAGGGCCGGGACCGCGTCCGTCGCCGACGGCAGGTCGTCGAAGCCGGTCACCGACAGGTCCTCGGGGATGCGCAGCCCCCGCTCCCGCGCCCCCGCGCACACACCCAGTGCGATGGTGTCGTTCGCGGCGACGATCGCGGTCAAGTCCGGTGCGGCGGAGAGGAGTTGGGCGGCAGCGGCCCGGCCGCTGGCCCGGTCGTACGACCCGTGCAGGACCAGCGCCGGGTCGTGGGCGACGCCCGCCGCGGAGAGGGCGTCCCGGTGGCCCTCCAGGCGGTGGCGGGTCGTGGTCCGTTCGGCAGGTCCGGCGACGTAACCGATCCGGGTGTGACCGAGCCCGAGCAGGTGCTCGGTGAGCCGGCGTGCCCCGGCGCGGTTGTCGAAGGAGAGCGTGGCGTGGACGGGTCCCGCCCCGGGCCCGCTCAGCGCGGGCCGTCCGCACAGCACGATCCGCGTGCCCGCCTCCGCCAGCCTGGCCAGCTTCGCCGCGACCGCCGCCGAGTGCTCGTCGTCCTCGATGGCGCCGCCGGTGAGGATCACGGCGGCCGCGCGCTGGCGCTGGAGGAGGGTGAGGTAGGTCAGTTCGCGGGCGGGCGAGCCGCCGGTGTTGCAGACGACGGCGAGGCGTTCGCCGTTCGTGCGCACCGGGGCGGACGGGTCCGCGGGTGCGTTCAGGTGCGCCTGTGCCGCGCCCGCCATGATCCCGAAGAAGGGATCGGCGATGTCGTTGACCAGGATGCCGACCAGGTCGGAGGTGGCGGCGGCGAGCGCGCTGGCCGGGCCGTTCACCACGTAGTCCAGCTCCGAGACCGCGCGCAGGACGCGTTCGCGGGTGGCCGCCGCCACCGGGTAGTTGCCGTTCAGCACCCGCGACACCGTCGCGGGCGACACCCGGGCGTGGGCCGCCACGTCCGCCAGGGTCACTGTCATCGCGCAGCCCTCATCTGTCTGACCTCGTCCATCGGGACGCCGGATCCAGTTGACCGGCCTCCGGGTCTTGTCGCACCGCCGTGCACAGGTTAGCTTCTTGCCTCGCAGCGTATAGAAAGCGCTTTCTACGCGGAAGCGGACGTGGCCGGGTGGACTCGGCCGTACGAAGGGGACTGACGTGACACGCAAGACGGTGCGGATCGCCATGAACGGCGTCACCGGACGAATGGGCTACCGCCAGCACCTCGTACGGTCCATCCTCGCGATCCGCGAGCAGGGCGGCCTCGACCTCGGCAACGGTGACGTCCTGTGGCCGGAGCCCGTCCTCGTCGGCCGCCGCGAGCACGCCCTGAAGGCCATGGCCGAGCAGCACGGCATCGAGGAGTGGTCCACGGACCTGGAGGCCGTCCTCGCCGACGAGTCGATCGACATCTACTTCGACGCCCAGGTCACCTCGGCCCGCGAGGACGCCCTGAAGCAGGCGATAGCCGCCGGAAAGCACATCTACACCGAGAAGCCGACCGCCACCGGCGTCGACGGCGCCCTGGAGCTGGCCCGCCTCGCCCGCGCCGCCGGGATCAAGAACGGTGTCGTCCAGGACAAGATCTTCCTGCCGGGCCTGCTGAAGCTGAAGCGCCTCATCGACGGCGGCTTCTTCGGCGAGATCCTGTCCGTGCGCGGCGAGTTCGGCTACTGGGTCTTCGAGGGCGACTGGCAGGAGGCCCAGCGCCCGTCCTGGAACTACCGGGCACAGGACGGCGGCGGCATCGTCGTGGACATGTTCCCGCACTGGGAGTACGTGCTGCACGAGCTGTTCGGCAGGGTCACCTCCGTCACCGCGCAGGTCGCCACGCACATCCCGGAGCGCTGGGACGAGCAGGGCAAGCCCTACCCGGCCACCGCCGACGACTCCGCGTACGGCATCTTCCAGCTGGAGGGCGGCGCGATCGCCCAGATCAACTCCTCCTGGTCGGTGCGCGTCAACCGCGACGAGCTGGTCGAGTTCCAGGTCGACGGCACGCACGGCTCCGCCGTCGCGGGCCTGCGCAACTGCCGCGTCCAGCACCGCTCGGCCACCCCGAAGCCGGTCTGGAACCCCGACCTCCCGGTCACCGAGTCCTTCCGCGACCAGTGGCAGGAGGTCCCGGACAACGCCGTCTTCGACAACGGCTTCAAGGCCCAGTGGGAGCTGTTCCTGCGCCACGTCGTCCTGGACGAGCCCTACACCTGGGACCTCCTGGCGGGCGCGCGCGGCGTCCAGCTCGCCGAGCTGGGCCTCAAGTCCTCGGCGGAGGGCCGCCGTTACGACGTCCCCGAGCTGTCCCTGTGAGCAGGCCGCCCCTGCGGGTGCGGGCGAAGGCGGGCACCCGCCTCCTCCGCACCCGGCCCGGCGCAGATCCCCGAGTCCGCGCCGGGCGGCCGCCCCGCCCCCGGCCCCTCTCCCCCGGCAGCCGCCCCGACCACGCTACGGAGCCCACCCCGTGAGCACGCTGATCCTCCCCGCCGCCGGCGGGCGAACGTACACCTACACACCCCGCACCGAGCCTTCCTCGTACGCCGCCGGGGGCAGCCCCCTGGTCTCCCGTACGGTCTTCTCCGCCGCCCACGTGGTCGCGGACCCGTACGCCGACACGAGCCCCGACTCCCCGGCGGCCGTCGACTGGGACTCCACCCTCGCCTTCCGCCGCCATCTGTGGTCGCACGGCCTGGGCGTCGCCGAGGCGATGGACACGGCGCAGCGCGGCATGGGCCTGGACTGGGCGGGCGCGGCGGAGCTGATCCGCCGCTCGGCCGCCGAGGCGAAGACGGTGGGCGGCGCGATCGCCTGCGGCGTCGGGACGGACCAACTCGGCCCGGGTGCACACGACGTGGCAACCGTCACGGCTGCGTACGAGGAGCAGCTCGCCCTCGTCGAGTCCACCGGCGCCCAGGCCATCCTGATGGCCTCCCGCGCCCTGGCTGCGGCGGCCGACGGCCCCGAGGACTACCTCGCGACGTACGGGCATCTCCTGCGCCAGGCCTCCGAGCCCGTCGTCCTGCACTGGCTGGGCCCGATGTTCGACCCGGCGCTGGACGGCTACTGGGGCTCCTCCGACCTGGACGCGGCGACCGAGACCTTCCTGGAGGTCATCGCCGCCCACCCCGACAAGATCGACGGCATCAAGGTGTCCCTCCTGGACGCCCAGCGCGAGGTCGACCTGCGCCGCCGTCTGCCGGAGGGCGTGCGCTGCTACACCGGCGACGACTTCAACTACCCCGAGCTCATCGCGGGCGACGAACGCGGCTTCTCCCACGCCCTGTTGGGCATTTTCGACCCGCTGGGCCCGCTGGCGGCGGAAGCAGTACGGGTCCTCGACACGGGTGACCGCGAGGGCTTCCGCAAGCTCCTCGACCCGACGGTCGAGCTGTCCCGCCACCTCTTCCAGACCCCGACCCGCTTCTACAAGACGGGCGTGGTCCTCCTCGCCTGGCTGGCGGGCCACCAGTCGCACTTCACGATGGTGGGCGGGCTCCAGTCGGCCCGCTCCCTGCCGCACCTGGCCCGGGCCTACCAACTCGCCGACGGCGTCGGCCTGTTCCCCGACCCGGCGCTGGCGGCCTCGCGGATGCGCTCCCTCCTCACCGTCCACGGAGTACCCCAGTGACCACCGACCTCGCCCGCCTGAGCATCAATCAGGAGACCGTCAAGCAGTGGTCGTTGGAGGAGCTGGCGACCGGCTGCACCGCATCCGGCATCTCCCACGTCGGCCTGTGGCGCGCCCCCGTCCAGGAGTACGGGGTCGAACGTGCCGCCAAGCTGATGCGCGAGTCCGGCCTGAGCGTCACGAGCCTGTGCCGGGGCGGCTTCCTGACGGCCACCGACCCAAAACTGCGCACCGCGGCCCTCGATGACAACCGCAAGGCGATCGACGAGGCGGCGACGCTCGGCACCGACACCCTCGTCCTGGTCTCCGGCGGGCTCCCCTCCGGCGAACGGGACTTGACCGCCGCCCGCGAGCGCATCGCGGACGCGCTCGCGGTCCTGGCCCCGTACGCGGCCGAGCGGGGCGTCCGGCTCGCCATCGAGCCCCTGCACCCGATGTTCGCCTCGGACCGCTGCGTGGTCTCCACCCTGGGCCAGGCCCTGGACCTGGCGGAACGCTTCCCCGCCTCCCAGGTCGGGGTGGTCGTGGACACGTACCACATCTGGTGGGACGACCAGGCCCCCGCGCAGATCGCCCGGGCGGGCGCGTCGGGCCGCATCCACTCCTTCCAGGTGGCGGACTGGATCACCCCGCTCCCGGCAGGGGTCCTGCTGGGCCGGGGCCAGTTGGGCGACGGAAGCATCGACATGCGGTCCTTCCGAGAACAGGTCGACGCGACGGGCTTCACCGGCCCGATCGAGGTCGAGATCTTCAACGAGGACCTGTGGGCCCGCCCCGGCGCGGAACTCCTCGCGGAGGTCGCCGCCCGCTTCACGGAGCACGTCCTCTAACGAGGAGCATGTCCTCTCACGACACGCGGCCCGGCTGCCCCTGGCACCAGGGGCAGCCGGGCCCCGCCTCAGAAGCGCAACCCGTGCCCCACCGGGAAGAGGACCTTCGCGGGATCGTCCGCCCGCTGCACCGGCACGGGAAGACGCCCGGAGGGGCGGATCCGGCCGGTCAGCACCCGTACCGCCGCCCCCATTTCGACGTCCGTCCAGGAGTACGCCGCCAGGTGGGCCCTCGCGCCGAGACCGGTCAACTGGGCCACGTCGTACGGGTTTTGCAGGGCGAGGGTAATGACAGGGACGCCCACCGCCGCCAGCTCCGCCACCAGCGTCCGCTGCGCGCTGGTCGCCGAGACGTTCCGGGTGGCGACCAGGACCGCGTCCGCGCCGGCACGGGCCGCCGCCACCGCCTCGTCGATCTTCGCCCGCGACGGGGCCGAGCCCGTGGACAGGGCGGTCGCCGTGAAGCCCGACTCCCCCAGCACCCGGGCCAGCACGGCCGTCGGCGGGCCCGTGGTGCCCGAGGGGGACGCCGGGTCGACGCCGACGACCAGCACCCGGCGGTGCTTGCGGCGGGAGAGCGGCAGCGTCCCGCCCTCGTTCACCAGGACCGTCGTCGTCGCGTCCGCGATGCGGTCCGCCGCCGCCAGGTGGGAGCGGATGCCGACCGTGCGGTCGACACCCCGGTGGGTGACGTACGGGCGGTCGAAGAGGCCCCGGCGGGCCTTCATGCGCAGGATGCGCAGGATCGACTCGTCGAGGCGGGCCTCGGTGAGTTCGCCGCCCCTGACCGCCGCCAGGACCGCGTTCCACGCCACCGCCAGGTTCGGCGGGTTGAGGAGCTGGTCGCAGCCCGCCTTCAGGGCGAGGACCGGGACGCGGTCGTCCCCGTACTTGGTGCGCACCCCCTGCATGCCCAGCGAGTCGGTCACCACCACACCCCGGTAGCCCAGCTGCTCCCGCAGGACCCCGGTCAGGATGGGGCGGGACAGCGTCGCCGGGTCCTCGGCGGGGTCGAGGGAGGGGACCACGATGTGCGCCGTCATGATCGAGTCGATCCCGGCGGCGATGGCGGCCCGGAAGGGCGGGGCGTCCAGGGCCTCCCACTCCTCGCGGGTGTGGTCGATATGCGGGAGCTGGTCGTGGCTGTCGTCCTTGGTGTCGCCGTGGCCGGGGAAGTGCTTGGCTGCGGTGGCGATGCCGGCCCCCTGGTAGCCCTTGACCTGCGCCGCGACCAGCCCCGCCACCGCCTTCGGCTCCGACCCGAAGGAGCGGACGCCGATGACCGGGTTGGCGGGGTCGACGTTGACGTCGGCGTCGGGGGCGTAGTTCTGGCGGATGCCGAGCGCGAGGAGTTCCGCGCCGGCGATCCGGGCGGCCTCCCGGGCGTCTTGGGTGCCGCGCCGGGAGGCGCCCGCGCCGAGGGCCATGGCGCCGGGCATCAGGGTGGCGGGCTTGCCGACGCGGGCGACGATGCCGTGTTCCTGGTCGGTGGATATGAGGAGCGGTATGCGGTGGCGTTCGGCCAACCCGGCTTTCTGGATGCCGTTGGAGAGGTCGGCGATCTGGTGCGGGTCGCGGGTGTTGTGCGCCCAGGCGAAGTAGATGATCCCCCCGAGGTGGTACTTCGCGATCAGCTCGGCGGCGGTGCGCACTCCCATTTCCTTGAGGTTCGCGTCGATGTCCACCTGGTCGGGGGCGGTCGCGGAGTGCCCGTACACCCGCATCACGAAGAGCTGCCCGACCTTCTCCTCCAGCGTCAGGCCGGAGATGATCCGTCTGAGACGGGCGTCGGTGTACGTCGGTCCTCGTTCGGCGGCGGCGACGGGAGCGACTCCCGTGACGGCCGCGGCCACTGCGGCGGCGCTCGCGCCCAGCAGGGTGCGGCGGGATGGCCCGAAACTGTTCTCCGGCATGGCGGTGCCCCTTTGTGAAGCCTTCGACGGACGCGTCGGTCCTTGACGGAAACTTCCAGCGGGGTCACGCTTCCCTGAAAGTAAGTACCCGTCAAGAGTGGTGCAGGGGTACGGAGTTGGGGCTTCCGCCACAGGGGAAGAGGGGGCCGCCACCGGCGCATTCGGAGGGGGGCGCGCCGGTGACGGCCGTGCTGCTGGCCGCAGGCGGTTGGAGAGGGGAGTCAGCGAACGCAGCCAGCAGCGTGGGCCGACACCGCTCTGCGGAGACTCACCAGCAGTACGGCGATTGGACGGAGCGGGGTGCGACCGGGTTCCCGGGATTTCATGGTTTTCCGGGAATTGGTACGGGGGTGACAGCGGGCGCACAGAGTGACGGAAGTGGTCGAACACAGGGCCGCGGAGGGGGCCGGAATGCCCCGGCGCGTGCCTCGTACGACGTAATCGCCCCCGTGAGCCTGGCGTGCGCCCGGCAGGACGGCCCACTCTGGGCAAAAAGTGCAGAGCGTTTCGGGGGGATGCTGCATGCGCACGACATCGGGGACCGTCGCATCGGGGACCGTCACATCCGGGACCCTCCTGCGGGGGCTGGCGGCCGCACTGCTGGCCGCCACCGCGCTCACCGGCTGCCAGAACCCGTTCGACGACGACGATCCGGCGCGGACCGTCGACTCGCTGCCCGCCACCCCGTCCGGCTACGGGGCGGTCTTCCTCGACGTACGGGAGTGCAGTTCGTACGGGAAGACTCCCCGGGAGGTCTCCTGCGGCAGCGAGCGCGCCGCCGCGAAGGTCACCGCCCGCTACAACGGGCAGGCGGGGAACGGCCCTTCGTGCCCCGCCACCACCGACTTCGTGCTGCACATCTCGGAGTCCCGGCCGCCCGGCGACACCAAGGGCGACGAGAACGGCGACGGTGTGGTGCCGCGCGGCTACGCCTGCATGCGCAACCTCGTCGCCCCGCACCCGGGCGACCCCGGCGGTGGCGGCGGCCCGCACACGATCGTCGGGGACTGCCTGTACGGGGCGGGCGGCGGCCAGGTGAAGGAGACCCCGTGCGACGGCTCGGGCAAGCGCTCCCCGGAGTACAAGGTGAGCAGCGCCGTGGACGCCCGCCCCGAGTGCCCTCCCGCCACCCGGCTGTACGTGCAGCTGGGCGGCGGGCGGCCGGTGGGGTGCGCCCGGCCGGTGTAGCGGGCCTTACGGGCGCAGCGACTGCTCCCGGTTCAGCTCGGTCCGGTCGAGGGCCGCGTCGTACGCGGTGAGGCGCTTGGCCTGCGACGGGTCGGCCTGGACGGCGGCGGGCGCGGCGTCGGCCCACTTGAGGATCTGTGCGGTGGCGGCGGCACGCTCGCCGACGGGCAGGCCCGAGATGCTCGCGCCGTGGTTGGCGCCCGGCACGGTGTAGACGGCGTTGTCGCCGCCCCGCGCGGGACGGAAGCGCTCCGCGCCCCACGGGTCGTTGGCCCCGTACACGTACATCATCTGGCGGGCGTTGCGGTTCACCCAGCGGTCGACGTCCTTCATGACGCCTTCCTGCCACTTCATGCTGATCTCGCGCGGCACGAAGGCGCGCGGCTGGAAGTAGTCGGGGCCGTACTTCATCAGGCCCTTGAGGTGCGGGTACTTGTACTGGGGGGCGCCGAGCTGGGTGCCTGCCTGGTAGTAGTACGGGGTGTACTTCTCCAGGTCCTGGTCGGTGTAGGAGGAGAACGGCGACTTGGCGTCGATGTAGTTGTAGATGACGTCGTCGGAGGAGTTCGCGGCGGGGACGTCGGCGCACTCGGACTCGTCGCTGTACTGCCAGAACGCCCAGACGAAGTCGAGGACGGACGACTCGTAGGACTTGTCGAGGCTGCCGACGGTGCGGAAGGTGGCCTTGTTCTCCGCCGCCCACTTCTTCAGCTTGGCGGTGAGCGGGCCGCGCCGGACGAGGGCCTCGCGCTGGACCGCGCCCAGCTTGTCGCGGCACTCCTTGGTGGAGACGGTGCGGAAGAAGCGGTCGTACGCCGAGTCCTCGCGGTTGTTGACGTCGTTCGGGGCGACGTAGGCGACGACGCCGTCCATGTCGCGGGGGTGGAAGCGCTCGTAGTACGTCGCCGTCATGCCGCCCTTGGAGCCGCCGGTGGCGAGCCACTTCTTGCCGTAGATCGACTTCAGCGCGGTGAAGACGCGGTGCTGGTCGTCGGCGGCCTGCTTGATGTCGAGCTTCGACCAGTCGGCGGGCTGCGGGCGGGACGGGGTGAAGAAACGGTACTCCAGGGACACCTGGTTGCCGTCGATCAGCCGGGTCGGCTCGCTGCGCGAGGGGTTGGTGTAGAGGTCGTACCCGCTGGTGAAGAAGACGGACGGTCGGTTCACGTCCTTGTGCAGGATGGTCAGCCGCTGCTGGAAGGTGCCCTTCCAGGGGCGGGCGTGGTCCACCGGCTGCGTGTAGTTCAACACGAAGAAGCGGTAGCCGTTGACCGGCTTCTCCTCGATCAGGCTCATGCCCGGTATCGCCAGGAGGCGGTCCTTGATGTCGGCGGCGGCCGGCTGCGCGGCGGCGGGTCTCGGCTCGACGGGCGCGGCCTGAACGGCCCCTCCGGTCGCTCCGACGGTGCCTATGAGCACCGCTCCCGCGACCACTCCCCGAATCGTCTTGCGCATGAACGAACCACTCCCCTGTCGGCACACGGACAACAGGGGGAACCTAGTGCCCCACAAACCCCTTTGTCACCAGGGAAGTTGGACGCCCGCCCTCAACACAGGATCCAGCCGGACGCCGTCCCCCTCCCGGCCACCGACCCCTCCACCCGCACGCACCGGGCCTTCGCGTACACCGTCACCGGTCCCGCCCGCTGCGTGTACGTCCCCGAGTCGACCGCCGCCCGGCTCCCCCGCGCCTGCACGCTGACCCGCATCTGCTGCCGCACGCCCGACCTCTTGGCGTACGTCATGGCGCACACGTAGGAGCCGCCCCGGTAGACCCGGACCTCTCCGGTCGTGAACCCGTACGTCTTGACACGTGACCCGGCGCACGAGGCCGCCGCCGCGTCCGCCGCACCGACCGCGGGCCCGCCCACGGTCAGCACTCCGGCCGCGACCGCCACCGCGAGCACTCCGGTCACCTTTCGTCTCATCCGTCCCATCGAACCCACGTCTGCCCCCGCCCTCCCCGCCGAACACGTCCATCGCCTCGCACATACGCGCCTCGGCGACCCAAGGATCGTATGCACGTACGACTGCACCTACGACGCCCACGGTCGCATTTTGGTTGCATCAGCCTATTTGCACAGGCAAAGCGATGGTCGATCGTCACGCAAGGCCCCGCCACGGAACCCGAAGCTCATCCTCCGCTTCCCTCGTACGAAGCAGCGCCTCAGATTCTCCTCAAGCAACGTCGACAACCCCTCCCCACATCCTTCACGAGGCTATATCGTCAGCCTCCCACGCGATCGACGGAACGTTCGACCGCTCGTCGGCCGCGCACGGGCAACACCAACCCAGTTGGGGGAGAAGTGGCTCTTGCACCGCGCTCCACCGCACTCCGACGCATCGCCGAAATCGGTGCGATCGCAATCCTCGCCGCAATGGCTCTGCCCACCGCGGCCCAAGCGCTCGGCGCCGAACGCACCTGGAACTCCAGAAGCACCCCGCTCAAGGTGACCGGATACGGAAGCAGCGGCTACGCCTTCGGCACGTGGAAGGTGCACAACACCTCCAACGGCACCCGCTCCCAGGTCTTCAGCTACAGCAAGCTGTCGAACGCGGACGACCACAAGGTCTACATCGAGCTCGAAACGCAGGTGAACGCCGGCTACTGCGTCCAGGCCAGCAAGTACATGAACTGCACACAGAAGTACTGGGACCACGACGACACGGAAACCGCCCACCACAGCAGCAAGTCGTACACCTACAAGACCGCTTCCACCGGGGTCGCCGGCTCCGCCGACTACGCCCGGGGCAAGGTCCGTGCGGGACTCGACATCCCGTGGCGGACGGACCCCATGACCGGCTGGTCGTACACCGACGGCGGCGACAAGTACTGACGCTCTGCCCCGGCCGGTCCGCGCAACGGACCGGCCGGGTACCGCAAGGACCGTCCGGCGGGGCGTCCGGCCCTCGGGGCCGGACGCCCCGCCGCTCCCAGGGACCGCCAGGTGGAAGCAGGTGCAGTGAACCAACATCGTCTGAGATGCGACAGAGTGGTCAAGGACCACGGGGGCGTCTTCCAACTCGGGCCGTTGACCCTGGACGTGACCGAGGGGGTGACCTGCCTCGTCGGTCCGAACGGCGCCGGGAAGTCGACCTTCTTCCGGCTCGCCGCGGGACTGGAGAAGCCGTCGTCCGGCACGCTGGAACTCCACTCGGACCCCCGTACGGGCCGGGCGGCGGCCTTGGGCTTCCTGCCCCAGGACCCCGAACTCCCCCAGGGGGCGACCTGCGAGGAGTTCCTGCACTACGTCGCGTGGGTGCACCGGGTTCCCGCCCGGCACAGGAAGGAGGCCGTGGCCACCGCACTCGGCCTCACCCGCCTCACCGACCGCGCCACCCACAAGATCCGGACCCTCTCCGGCGGCATGATCCGCCGCCTCGGCATCGCCCAGGCGCTGATCCACGACCCCGCACTGCTGCTGCTCGACGAACCCACGGTCGGGCTCGACCCGCGCCAGCGCATCGCACTGCGCGAAACGATCACCTCCATCGCCGCGCACCGGGTCGTGATCATCTCCACGCACCTGGTGGAGGACGTCCGCAATCTGGCGGACCGGGTCATCATCCTGGACACCGGCGAGGTCGTGTTCGACGGCGACATACCGACGCTGGAGGGAAAGGCCGACCCCGACGCTCCCGGGGACACCGACCTGGAGCGGGCCATCGCCACGTTGATGGGAGCCCAGGAATGAGCTCCCCCGCCCTGCGGTACGCGTTCAGGACACTGCTCGGCCCGTGGGCCGTCCTTCCCGTCGTCGTACTGGAGGTCATGAACTTCCTCCAGCGCGGGATGCCCTGGCGGGGAGAGTCCCTGTGGACCGTCGACTGGTTCGCCATCGCCCTGTTCGTCGTCGGGCCGCTGCTCGCCGGCGCCGCGGCCGTCGACGCCTCCCGGCTGTCGAAGGCAGGCAACATCCATCTCGTCCTGGCCACCGCCCGCCCCCACCGTCCTTATCTGCGGGCCGCCGCCTGGTGTGCCGTTCCCGTCCTCTGCGTCCACCTCCTGACCCTCGCCGTGGGCCTGGCGGTGAGCGGCATCCACGGCAGCCCGCAGTGGTTCGTGCTCGCCGGAGCCGTCCTCGTCCAGTGCCTGGCGATCTGCTGGTACGTGGCGATCGGCTCCGCCGTCGGCAGACTTGCCGGACCCCTGCCCGCCGGAGCCGCGGCAGCCGTCGGCGCCTTCAGCCTCCTCTATCTCCTCGGCGAAGGCAGCACCGGCCGCTTCGAACCCCTCGCCCTCGGCGGCGCCACGGTCTCCCGGCTCGGCTACCAGTACGCACCCGGGTATCTCCTGTCGCAGATCGCCGTCTTCACCCTGACCGGGGCCGTTCTGCTGCTCCTGCCTCTGCACCTGCGGTCCGGACGGAGACTGCCCACCCGCGCGGGAGCCGGAGCCCTCGTGCTCGCGGCCGTGTTCGTCGTCGGCGGCCAGTACGCGTTCCCCGGGCAGCGGCTGACCGAGCAGGCCGAGTCCCCGGATTCCTGCACCGGCTCCGCCCCCGTGGTGTGCGTGTACGCCGAACACCGGCGCTTCCAGAACGAGACGGTGCGGCACGTGCAGACCCTGTCGGCCGCCGCACGCTCCCGCGGCTACCGCGCCCTGGTTCCCGACCGGGTCGAGGAGCTCAGCCGCTCCTACCGCGTGAGAACCCCGGGAACCGCAGGCCTGGAACTCCCCGCCGACGCCTACGTGTCCGGCAGGGTCGCCCTCAAGGACGTGGCCTCCGGACTGGTCCGCCCCCTGCACTGCCCCGCCCTCTACGAGGAGCCCGGCCCGGGACCCGCCTACTGGCAACGCGAGTTCTCGCTGTACGCCACGCTCCTGAACACGGCGGGGATCACGGTGGACCCCCGCGAATTCCCGGAACCCGCACGTCCCCTAACCCCCAAGGAGGTGCAGGACATCAAGGACGACTACGCGACCTGCGACCTGGAGGGGACGTGACGTCGGACGGCCTGCGAACGGTCCGGGCCTGGATCGGAGTGCACGCGGGCCGCCCCGCCCTCGTCCTGCTCGCGGTCAGCGGCCTGCTGTCGCTGCTCAGCGCGCAGGCGATGATCAGCAGTCTGGGGTTCCTGGTCTTCGAGACGCCGGTTTCGCTCCTGCTGCTCGTACCCGTGCTGGCGGGCATCGGGGTCGGCATGGGGACGGAGAACACCGCACGCATTCCGCTGCCCGAGCCGCTGCGGCTCCTGGCGGCCCGGCTCGTGTGGCTGCTCGCCCTCACGGCGGCGGCGGGCGTCGCGGTGTCTGTGGGCCAGCTGGCCGGCCCGGCGGTCGACTGGCAGGCCTGCTTGCGCAACCTGCTCGTGCATGCCGCGCTGACGGTGCTCGCTGTCACTCTCGTCGGCTCCGCGACGGCGTGGGTGCCTTCGGTGGCCCTGACCCTGCTGTGCATGTTCTTCGGCTATCCCCCGTCGAAACCCGGGTACTACTGGTGGGCGGCGGTCATGGAGGAGACCGTCAGCCCGACGCAGTGGGCGGGGACGACCGCGCTCTTCCTCCTCGCGGCCCTGGTCCACGTCCTGCATCCACGGGCCGCGCCCCACGCGGGCCGCTTCCCGCTCCGGCAACGCCCCACCGCCAACGGCTAGTTCCGCCCCCTGCGGGTAGAACCCGGTCACCATCGGGAACACCGGAGTGCCGAGGAGACCCCCATGGAAGACGTCTGGACCGTCGTCGTCTGGGTGGCCGCGTTTCACGCCGTGGGGTTCCTGCTGGCCATGGCCTTCCTGAAGGTGCAGCGGTTCCGCGTACGCCGCCGGGGATAGCCGGGGGCGGGTCGCGCCCCCGGCCGGGATCAGACCGCCGCCGGTTCGTCCTCCCCCACGAAGGTCCGCCACAGGCGGGCGTACTTCCCGTCCAGGGCGAGGAGTTCGTCGTGCGTGCCGTCCTCGGCGACGCGGCCGTGGTCCATCACCACGACCCGGTCCGCGCGGGCCGCCGTGGTCAGCCGGTGGGCGACGACCAGGGTGGTGCGCCGGCCGGTGAGCCGGTCGGTGGCCTGGTTGACCTGGGCCTCGGTGGCGAGGTCGAGGGCGGCGGTGGCCTCGTCGAGGAGCAGCACGTCGGGGTCGACGAGTTCGGCGCGGGCGAGCGCGATGAGCTGGCGCTGACCTGCGGAGAGGTTGCGGCCGCGTTCGGCGACGGCGTGCAGGTAGCCGCCGTCGAGGGTGGCGATCATGTCGTGCGCGCCGACCGCGCGGGCCGCCGCCTCGACGGAGGCGTCGGTGGCGTCGGGGCGGCCGTAGGCGATGGCGTCGCGGACGGTCCCGGCGAAGAGGTACGCCTCCTGCGGGACGACACCGAGGCGGTGCCGGTACGCGGTCATGTCGAGGTCGCGCAGATCGGAGCCGTCGGCGGTGACCCGGCCGGAAGTCGGGTCGTAGAACCGCGCGACCAGCTTGACCAGGGTCGACTTCCCGGCACCCGTCTCGCCGACGAAGGCGACGGTCTGACCTGCCGGTATGTGGAGGGAGACGTTCGACAGCGCCTCCTCTTCCTCGCCGTACTTGAACGACACGTCCTCGAAGGCGATCTCCCCGCGCAGGGAGAGCACGTCCTTCGGCGCGTCCGCACCGACCGTGGAGGTCGGCTCGCGCAGCAGCTCCTGGATGCGCTTGAGCGAGACGGTCGCCTGCTGGTACCCGTCGAAGACCTGCGAGAGCTGCTGCACCGGCGCGAAGAAGAGGTCGATGTAGAGGAGGTACGCGACGAGCGCGCCCGCCGTCAGCGTCCCGGCCTCGATCCGCCCGGCCCCGACGATCATCACGGCGGCCGCCGCGACCGACGCGAGGAGCTGTACGAACGGGAAGTACACGGAGATCAGCCACTGGCCGCGCACCCGCGCCTGCCGGTAGCTGCGGCTGTTCTCGGCGAACCGCTCGCGCCCCGCCCGCTCCCGCCCGAAGGCCTGCACGATGCGCAGCCCGGCCACCGACTCCTGGAGGTCGGCGTTGACGACGGAGACCCGGTCGCGGGCCAGTTCGTACGCCTGGACGCTCTTCTTCCGGAAGAAGTACGTGCCGACGACCAGCAGCGGAAGCGTCGCGAAGACGACCAGCGCCAGCTCGACGTCGATGACGACCAGCGCCACCATCACGCCGAGGAAGGTCACGACGGACACGAAGGCGGTGACGAGCCCGGTCTGGAGGAACGTGGACAGCGCGTCCACGTCCGTCGTCATCCGGGTCATTATCCGCCCGGTCAACTCCCTTTCGTAGTAGTCGAGTCCGAGCCGCTGGAGCTGCGCGAAGATCTTCAGCCGCAGCGAGTACAGCACCCGCTCGCCGGTACGTCCCGTCATGCGGGCCTCGCTGACCTGCGCCCCCCACTGCACCAGCACGGCGAGCAGCGCGAGCCCCGCCGCCGTCCACACCGCGCCGAGCGCGAGCCGGGTGACACCCTCGTCGATGCCGTGGCGGATCAGCACCGGCAGCAGCAGCCCCATCCCCGCGTCGACGGCGACCAGGCCCAGGCTGACCAGCAGCGGCAGCCCGAATCCGCGCAGCAGACGACGGAGGTTGTACGAGTCCTCGGGCGCGACGGCGCGGGCCTCGTCGATGTTCGGTACGTCGTTGGCGGGCGGCAGGGCGTCCACCTGCGCCAGCAGTTCGGGCGTGGCGGGCATCCCGGGGGCGTGGTCGGTGTCCTTCGCCGGGTCGGTCTCGTCCCGTATCCACAGGTCGGGGGTGATGCCGCGCTCGGCGTCGAACTCGGCGTCCAGCTCCGCCTGCACGGACCGGTCGTCCTCGACGGGGGCCTTCTGGAGGATGTGCCCGGGCGATACGCCGCCGAGCTCGTCGGGGTCGGTGAGGAGGCGGCGGTAGAGGGCCGAGCGCTGCTCCAGCTCCTCGTGGGTGCCGATGTCGGCGAGGCGCCCCTTGTCGAGGACGGCGATGCGGTCGGCGAGGTTGAGGGTGGACCGGCGGTGGGCGATGAGGAGGGTCGTGCGCCCCGCCATGACCGACTTCAGCGCCTCGTGGATCTCGTGCTCGACGCGGGCGTCGACGGCGGAGGTGGCGTCGTCCAGGAGCAGCAGACGCGGATCGGTGAGGATGGCACGGGCCAGCGACAGCCGCTGCCGCTGCCCGCCCGACAGGGTCAGCCCCTGCTCGCCGACCTTGGTGTCGTACCCGTTCGGCAGCTCGTCGATGAAGCGATCGGCCTGGGCGGCACGCGCCGCTGCGTGGATCTGCTCGTCCGTCGCGTCGGGATGGCCGTACGCGAGATTGGCACGCACGGTGTCGGAGAAGAGGAAGCTGTCCTCCGGCACGAGCCCGATCGCGGCCCGCAGCGATTCCAGCGTCAGTTCGCGTACGTCGTGGCCGCCGACCAGGACCGCGCCGCGCGACACGTCGTAAAAACGGGGAAGCAGGAGCGAGACCGTTGACTTCCCGCTGCCGGAGGACCCGACGACGGCGACGGTCTCGCCCTCGCGTATCTCCAGGGAGAACCCGTCCAGGACCGGGCGCCCCTCCTCGTACGAGAAGGCGACCGAGTCGAACTCGACGGTGGCGGGAGCGTCCGCGGGAAGCTCCTTGGTCCCGTCCTCGATGGACGGCTCGGTGTCGATCAGCTCAAGGACCCGCTCGACACCGGCCCGCGCCTGCTGCCCGACGGTGAGCACCATGGCGAGCATCCGCACCGGCCCGACGAGCTGCGCGAGGTAGGTCGAGAACGCGACGAACGTACCGAGGGTGATCTGCCCCCGGGTGGCGAGCCAGCCGCCGAGGGCCAGCATGGCGACCTGCCCGAGCGCGGGGACGGCCTGGAGGGCGGGGGTGTACCGGGAGTTGAGCTTGACGGTCCGCAGGCGCCCCGCGAACAGCCGTCGCGAGACCTCCCTGAGCTTCCCGGTCTCCTGGTCCTCCTGCCCGAAGCCCTTCACGACACGGACGCCGGACACGGCCCCGTCGACCACTCCGGCGACGGCGGCGGCCTGGCCCTGGGCGTACCAGGTGGCAGGGAAGAGACGCTTCTTGCTGAGCCGGGCGATGAACCAGAGGGCGGGGGCGACGGCGAGGGCGACCAGGGTGAGGAGCGGGGAGAGCCACGCCATGATCACGAGGGAGATGAGGAAGAGCAGGACGTTCCCGATGGTCATCGGGAGCATGAAGAGCAGGCCCTGGATGAGCTGGAGGTCGCTGGTGGCGCGGCCGACGACCTGCCCGGTGGACAGCTCGTCCTGGCGGCGGCCGTCGAGGCGGGTGATCGTCCCGTACATCTCGGTACGGAGGTCGTGCTGGACGTCGAGGGCGAGCTTGCCGCCGTAGTACCGGCGTATGTACGTGAGCACGTACACGACGACGGCCGCGGCTATGAGCAGCCCGGTCCACACGGCGAGCGACCGGGACCCCTTGCCGATCACGTCGTCGATGACGACCTTGGTGATCAGCGGAACGAGGGCCATGACGGCCATGCCGCCGAGGGAGGAGCCGAGGGCGAGCAGGACATTGGTGCGGTAACGCCAGGCGTAGCCGGTCAGGCGGCGCGCCCAGCCCCGTTCTCGTACGGCCTGCTGCTCTTGGTCTGCCACGTGGTGCCTCCCGTTGGTTCTTGTCCCACCGGAAGGCACCAACGCCGCGAGCTGCGGATTTCATCCCGCCGCAACATTCGGGCGGAAGTGCGGCGCGGGACTTCAGTGCGCCGGAGCCTCCGGGGTCGGCGGGATGACCTCGTGCGGTGCGACGGGCGGGACGACCTCGGGGGCCTGGAAGGTGCGGGCCTTGGAGGCGGGATTCAGGTCGCGGTGGACGGCGCGGGAGACGGCCTGGATGGTGTCGACGCCCTGCTGCATCGTCTTGTTGCCGTGGGTGAGGACGGTGATGGTGTAGTCGTGGCCCTGGCCGGTGAAGACACCGAGCGAGTGCACCCGCCAGCCCTTGGTGGCGCGCGGCAGCCAGCCGTTCTTGACCTGGACCTTGGTGTTGCCGGGGGCACCGGCGGGGGTGCCCCAGCGCTGGGCGGGGACGACGCGGGCCATGCGGTCCAGGGCGTAGGCGCGGGAGGCGTCGGTGAGGACGGCGTTGGGCTTGGTGAGCAGGGCGAGGATCTTGCTCTGCTCGGAGGCGTTGACCTGGGTGAGGCCCCAGTAGCCGTTCGCCCCCGGCTTGGTGCGGGTGGCCCCGGCGGCCTTGAGGAAGGTGTTGATCTTGCCCGTTCCGAGCTGCTTCCACAGGGTGCTGGTGGCGTTGTTGTCGGACTTGGTGATCATGGCGGTGACGAGGTCCCGCTCCCGCGTGGACAGGGCGCGCTTGCGCTTCTGCGAGTCCTGCAGCAGCGCACCCATGACGGTGACCTTGACGATGCTGGCCGAGTCGTACGAGTCCCAGGAGCGCAGGGAGCAGTACGTGCCGGTGGCCCGCTCGTACACGGCGAGGGCGGTGGTGCCGGGCCGGCCGCGCAGGGCGGCGGTGAGGTCGGCGGCCATCTTCTTGGCGAGCCCGGCCTTGTTGGAGCTGCACGTCACCTGGGGTGCGGCGGCGGTGGCGGGGGCCGCGGAGGCCACCAGGACCCCGGTGGCGAGAGCTGCGGCGGTGAGGCCTCTGGATATTCGGCGGTGCGTGTGAGTGATGTTGCCGGTGGTGCGTGCGGACATGCTTCCCCGTCCCCCTGGGCCTTGGATTCAGCGACTCGGGAGTGCCTTTCCGGCACTCCCGCCTCACATGACTCAGGGGGACGGAAAAGGTTGTACGTCACAGGGGAATCGGTGGGGGCGGGGCGGCGGCGTCAGCGGGGATGAGGGAATCACACCTTCGGGGGACCCCATAGCTGTTCTCCCGTATATACACTCAGCGATCTATACGTTCTCGCCCATGAGTGATCCATTCGAGATCGAGATCGAGTCGGAGGTTCGGCTGTGGCTGATGAACCTGCCGGCCGACGACTACGAGGCCGTCGAGGACGCGGCGGAACGACTCCGCCTCAACGCCTCGTCCTTGCGGGAGCCCTACTCCCGCTACCTGGGGGACGGCGTCCGGGAGCTGCGCTTCCACATCGGCCACGACCGCGCCGCCGTCCGCATCACGTACTGGCTCGCCCCCGGCCGCCGGGTCGTCATGCTGACCGTCTTCCGCAAGAAGCGGCAGCGGGAGACCGCCGAAGTGGCCCGCGCGCGGCGGGCCAAGGCCGAGTGCGAGGCACAGCACGATCCGGCGGAACAGGAATTCAGCCGTACCGATTGAGGGAGGATGACCCCATGGTCAGTCATGCGGAGTGGAAGCGATCCCGGGACCGCAAGGTCGTCGAGGGGATTGCCGAGGACCCCGAGCGGGAGCGGCGGCGCAAGGAGCGCGACCTCGCCTGGGACCTCGGGCAGATCATCTATGACAGGCGCACCGCACTCGGGCTCTCGCAGACCGTGCTGGCCCGCCGGGCGGGCATGTCCCAGCCCCAGCTCTCCAAGATGGAACTGGGCGGGACCGTGCCGACCCTGCCGCTGCTGGGCCGGCTGGCCCGGGCGCTGGAGGCGGCGCTGACGATGCGGTTGAGCGGCGACACCTGGACGGTCGAGTTCCAGCCCCTCACCGAGGCCCCGGCCTCCGGCGCACCGGACCACGACGCACCGACCCCCGACTCCCCGGACCACGAGGAGGACCGGCCGCCCGAGGTGACGGTGGCCGCACAGGCGTAGGCAGCCCTGCCTACTCGTGCGTCGGCGCGAACATCCGCAGCCGCACCGGCAGGACGACGACCGAGGGCCCCGGCGCCTTGAGCGCCGCCGCCAGGTCGGCGGCCAGGGACTCGGGTGTCGTACGCACCCCGGGCACCCCGAAGGACTCGGCGAGCGCGACGAAGTCGGGCCGGGCCAGCTCGGTCCCGACGGACTCCCCGTACGCCTCCCCCGCGTACTCGCGCAGAATCCCGTACCCCCCGTCGTCCACGATCAGCCAGGTCACCGGCAGGTCGTGCTGGCGGGCGGTGGCGAGCTCGGCGATCGAGTACATGGCGCCGCCGTCGCCCGACACGGCGAGCACGGGCGAGTCCGGGTCGGCGACCGCCGCACCGAGGGCGGCCGGGAGGGCGTACCCGAGCCCGCCCGCCCCCTGCGCGGAGTGCATGGTGTTGGGCCGGGCGGCGTCGAAGGCGGACCAGGCCCAGTACGTCAGGATCGTCATGTCCCAGAAGCTGGGCGCGGCGGCGGGCAGCGCCTCCCGGACGGCGGCGAGCACCTCCTGCTCCAGCCGGAGCCCCTGCCCGTCGATCCGGTCCCGGATCCTGTCGAGTACGTCCCGTACGGCAGCGGCGGCGGTGTCGTCGGCCCGCACCTCCTCGACGGTCTCCAGGAGGGCGGTGAGGGCGAGGCGGGCGTCGGCGTGGATGCCGATGGCCGGGTAGTTCGCCTCCAGCTTCCCCAGATCGGCATCGATCTGAACAACCCGCCCGCGCGGGGCGAACGTCCGGTAATTGGTGGTGAGTTCACCGAGCCCGGACCCGACAACGAGAAGAACGTCGGCCTCCTCCAGGAACTCGGTCATGTGCCGGTCCTCCAGCCAGGACTGGAGGGAGAGCGGGTGATGCCACGGAAAGGCCCCCTTCCCGCCGAAGGTGGTCACGACCGGCGCGTTCAGCCGCTCGGCAAGCTGCTTCAGCTTCTTCGACGCGTCCGACCGCACGACTCCCCCACCGGCGACGATGACGGGCCGCCGCGCACCGGCCAGCAAATGGGCTGCCACAGCGGTGAGTTCGGGCCGAGGCGGGAGCTCGTGCGGGATGCCGTCGGGCGCGACGACGACCGGAACCGCCGTCTCCGCAGCCAGCACGTCCTGCGGGATCTCGACCCAGACGGGCCCGTGCGGGGCGGTCAGCGCGGACTCCCACGCCTCGGCGATCACGGACGGAATCTGCGACTGCGTACGCGCGATGTGCACGGACTTCACGACGTCCCGGAAGGATGCCTGCTGGTCGCGCAGCTCGTGCAGATGCCCGCGCCGGCCGCCGCCCAGCCCTGCCGAGGGAACCTGGCTGGAGATCGCGAGGACGGGGGCGGAGGCGGCGGCGGCCTCCTGGAGCGCGGGCAGCGAAGTCAGCGCCCCGGGCCCGGTCGACAGGAACAGCGGGGCGGCCTCGCCGGTGACCCGCCCGTACCCGTCCGCCGCGAACCCGGCATTGTTCTCGACCCGCAGCCCGATGTACGTGAGCTGCGACCGCCGCAGGGCATCGAACAGCGCCAGGGCATGCTGCCCCGGCAACCCGAACACGGTGGTGGCACCGAGCCCGCGCAGGGTCTCCACGACAAGATCCCCACCGGTACGCCCGGCGGGCGGGGCGAGGGCGGCGGCGGTCTGCGCGGGGGTGGGCCGCAGGACGAGATCGTGATCGTGGGTCATACGGTCCAGCTTCGCGCATGGGGCGGGGACGAGGGGTACGGGCCCGGGCCGGGGGCCGTCGGGTCTTGCCCGGTACCGGACGCGCGGGCAGGGGCCGGAACCGGGGCGGGCCCGGATCGGGCGTACCGCCCCCTTGCCCGCCCGTCCCGCCCCCGGGGGGCGGCCCCGCCGCCCAAGGGGACGAGGGTGGGGATGGCTGCCCGAAGGGCACGCCATCAGGGGCGCGGGGAACTGCGCGCCCAGCCACGACGCACCCGCACAGAACAGAGACCCCCCACAGCCCCGCGGGTTTAGGTGAAGGGGCGGGACCGGGGCGAACCCGGGGGTCCGGGGGCAGCGCCCCCGGAAGGAACAGCAACCACCCACCCACCCCGCACAAATCCCCCCGCTCAGCCCCGCGCAGCCGCAATCTGCCGCGACATGATCGTCGTCAGCTCATACGCCGTGTGGGAGGCCGCCACCGACGTGATCTCGGCGTGGTCGTACGCCGGAGCCACCTCCACCACGTCCGCCGACACGAGGTTGCACGAGGCCAGCCCCCGAATGATCTCCAGCAGCTCACGCGAGGTGAGCCCACCCGCCTCCGGCGTCCCCGTACCGGGCGCATGCGCCGGATCCAGCACGTCGATGTCGATCGAGATGTACAGCGGCCGGTCTCCGATCCGCTGCCGCAGCTGATCGGCGACCTCGTCCACGCCCCGCCGCATGACATCGGCGGACGTCACGATGCCGAAGCCCATCTTCTCGTCGTCCCGCAGGTCCTGCTTGCCGTACAGCGGCCCGCGCGTCCCGACGTGCGACAGCGCCTCGGTGTCGAGAATCCCCTCCTCGACGGCCCGCCGGAACGGCGTCCCGTGCGTGTACTCCGCACCGAAGTACGTGTCCCACGTGTCCAGGTGCGCATCGAAGTGCAACAGAGCCACCGGCCCGTGCTTCTTCGCCACCGACCGCAGCAACGGCAGCGCGATGGTGTGGTCGCCACCCAGCGTCATCATCCGCGCGCCCGACCCGAGCAGGTCGTCGGCCGCGGCCTCGATCGTCTCGACGGCCTCGTTGATGTTGAACGGATTCGCCGCGATGTCCCCGGCATCCGCCACCTGCGCCAGCGCGAACGGCGACGCGTCCTGCGCCGGGTTGTACGGCCTCAGCAGCCGCGACGCCTCACGAATGGCGTTGCCGCCGAAACGGGCACCCGGCCGGTAGGAAACGCCGGTGTCGAAGGGCACACCGACAACAGCGACATCGGTACGCCCGCCGACCTCGTCCAGTCGCGGCAGCCTGGCGAACGTCGCCGGACCGGCGTACCGGGGAATGCGGGACGAGTCGACGGGGCCACGGGGCTCGGAAGAGGGAGTGTTCATGCCTTCGAGCGTAGGCAGACCTGCGGATTCCGCACATGTACGGATGGATGAAGAGCCCGCCGCACCTGTACGGGACGGACAGAAGCCCCCCCACCCACGCCCCACCCGTGTGGCCCCTCCAACACCCCCCACCCCTGGACACCCCAGTGACCGGCCGGTAACTTTTGCCGGGTATCTGAGCAAGCGCTTAGCGGTCACGGCCGGGCGGGCCTCGCTCAAGGACAGGGATCACCACTCGCAGAGGGAGCGTCACGTGCGCCGTACCGTATTCAACGAGGACCACGAGGCGTTCCGGGAGACCCTCCGGGCGTTCATCGAGGCCGAGGTCGTCCCCGTCTACGACGAGTGGTTCGCCGCAGGCCAGGCCCCCCGCGACTTCTACTACAAGCTCGGCGAGCTGGGCGTCTTCGGCATCAACGTGCCCGAGGAGTTCGGCGGCGCCGGCCTGGAGACGCACAAGTTCGAGGCGGTCCTGACCGAGGAGACCGCCCGCGCGGGCGTCACCTTCGGCGGCTCGGGCGTCCACGTCCTCCTGGGCCTCCCTTACATCCTCATGCTCGCCACCGACGAGCAGAAGAAGCGGTACCTGGAGAAGTTCGTCACCGGCGAGGAGATGTGGGCGCTCGCCATGACCGAGCCGGGCACCGGCTCCGACGTCGCGGGCATGAAGACGACCGCCAAGCTCTCCGAGGACGGCTCGCACTACGTCCTCAACGGCGCGAAGACCTTCATCACCGGCGGCGTGCACGCCGACCGCGTGATCGTCTGCGCCCGCACCTCCGCCCCGCGCGAGGACGACCGCCGCTTCGGCATCTCGCTGTTCGCCGTCGACACGAAGTCCGAGGGCTACTCGGTCGGCCGCAAGCTCGACAAGCTGGGCCTGCGCACCTCCGACACCGCCGAGCTGGCGTTCGTCGACGTGAAGGTGCCGGTCGAGGACCTCCTCGGCGAGGAGAACAAGGGCTTCGGCTACCTCGGCCACAACCTCGCCTCCGAGCGCTGGGGCATCGCGTACGGCGCGTACGCCCAGGCCAAGGCCGCCATCCGCTTCACCCAGCAGTACGTCCAGGACCGCACCGTCTTCGGCAAGCCGGTCGCCACCTTCCAGAACACCAAGTTCGAGCTGGCCGCCTGCCAGGCCGAGGTGGACGCCGCCGAGGCGGTCGCCGACCGCGCGCTGGAAGCGCTCGACGCCGGTGAGCTGACCGCCGCCGAGGCCGCCTCCGCGAAGCTGTTCTGCACCGAGGTCGCGCACCGCGTCATCGACCGCTGCCTCCAGCTGCACGGCGGCTACGGCTTCATGAACGAGTACCCGATCGCCCGCCTGTACGCGGACAACCGCGTGAACCGCATCTACGGCGGCACCAGCGAGGTCATGAAGATGATCATCGCCAAGGACATGGGCCTGTAAAAGAGGCCCTGTACAACTACTGCCATGAACAAGGCACTTGAGAACCTGCTCGATCTGCTCGACCTGGAGCGGATCGAGCAGGACATCTTCCGGGGCGTGAGCCGCTCGGCCATCGTCCCCCGCGTGTTCGGCGGCCAGGTCGCGGCCCAGGCCCTGGTCGCCGCCGGGCGGACGGTCCCCGAGGACCGCTTCACCCACTCCCTCCACGCCTACTTCCTGCGCACGGGCGACCCGTCGGCCCCGATCGTCTACACGGTCGACCGGATCCGCGACGGCCGCTCGTTCACCACGCGCCGGGTCGTCGCGGTCCAGCACGGCCAGCCGATCTTCCACCTCTCGGCGTCGTTCCAGACGTACGAGGAGGGCATGGAGCACCAGGCCCCGATGCCGCCGTCGACCGACCCGGACTCGCTCCCCACGGCCGCCGAGACCCTCCCCCGCTACACGGACCGCTTCGTCGACCCGGGCACGGTGGACCGTCTGCTCGAGGCCCGTGCCGCGATCGACCTCCGTTACGTCGACTCGCCCCCGTACGCCACGGTCGGCGAGCCCCGCGAACCGCGCTCGCAGGTCTGGTTCCGTACGAACGGCAAGCTCGCCGACGACCACCTCCTGCACGTCTGCCTGGCGACGTACGTCTCCGACATGACGCTCCTCGACTCCGTACTGCTCGCGCACGGCCGGGGCGGCTGGGCGACCGGCGACGTCGTCGGGGCGTCCCTGGACCACGCGATGTGGTTCCACCGCCCCTTCCGGGCCGACGAGTGGCTGCTGTACGACCAGGAGTCCCCCTCCGCCTCGGGCAGCCGGGGCCTGGGCCAGGCCCGGATCTACACCCGGGACGGGCGGCTGGCGATCTCGGTCATCCAGGAGGGCGTCGTTCGCGTACCGCGCTGATCGGGCATACGGTCCGAACCATGGCGGAGGACAACAACACGGACAGCGCACCCGCATCCACCGGCGGCGGCGAGAGCACCTTCACGGTGATCGTCGCGGCGGTCGCCAACCTCGGCATCGCCGTCGCGAAGGCGGTCGCGGGCGCGATCAGCGGCTCCAGCGCGATGCTGTCGGAGGCCGCGCACTCGGTGGCCGACACGGTCACCGAACTCCTCCTGCTGACCGCCCTCAAACGCAGCGAGAAGCCCGCCGACGCCCAGCACCCGCTGGGACACGGCCCGGAGCGCTACATCTGGGCGATGCTCGCCTCCGTCGCCACCTTCGTCGGCGGCGCGGTCTTCTCGATCTACGACGGCATCCACACCCTCACCCACGGCGAGGAGCTCGGAAACCCCCTGGTCTCCTACATCGTCCTCGCCGTCGCCTTCCTGCTGGAGGGCTACTCGCTCCGTACGGGGATCCAGCAGATCCGCGCCGAGGCCGCCCGGCTGGGCGCACCCGTGGGCCGCTACTTCCGGCTGACCCCCGACACGGCGGTCAAGGCGGTCGTCATGGAGGACTCGGCGGCCCTCGTCGGCCTGCTGCTCGCGGCGGCGGGCCTGGGGCTCGGCCAGCTGACGGGTTCCGGCGTCTGGGACGGCATCGCCTCGGTCCTCATCGGTCTGCTCCTGGCGTACGTCGCCTGGGTGCTGGGCCGCAGCAACGCGCAACTGCTGATCGGCCGGGCGCTGCCGCCGGAGATGCGGGCGGGGGTACGGGAGGAGCTGCTCTCCGTACCCCACATCGTGGACGTCATCGAGCTGACGACGCTGATCCAGGGCCCGTCCGAGATCCTCGTCGCCGCGAAGATCGACTTCCGGGACGTCTCGTCGGCGGCCGAGGTGGAGTGGGCCTGCGAGGAGGCGGAGGCGCAGTTGCGCGAGCGCTACCCGGCCATCGCCCGGGTCTACCTGGACCCGACCCCGCGCCGGGGTCAGCGCAGGCCGGCGGCGTCCAGCAAGTAGTCGGTCATGGGCTCGTAGAAGAACGGGTCCACGACGTGGTCGTCGAGCGGAATGGTGACCGCCATGGTCCCCTCGGCCTCGCCCAGGAACAGGGCGGGGTCGTTGCAGTCGGCGTACCCGATCGAGTCGATCCCGCGCTGACCCGCGCATCCGGCCCATCCGTGGTCGGCGAAGACCAGGTCCGGCAACGGCTCACCGTTGCGCTCCAGGCCGTCCAGGATCGCGGTCATCGGCGCGGGCGAGTGGGTGTGCCACAGGCTGGCCCCCCGCTCGAAGACGGCGACGTCGGCGAACTGCACCACATACCCCTCGTCGGCCGTGAGCCCGCCCGGAATCCGCACCACGTCGCACCCGGCGTCCCGCAGGGCTCTCGCGGTCGCGCCGTGCACGTTGAGCAGCGCACCGGGGTGGCCGGTCGCGAACAGCACCCGCTGCCGGTCGGCGGCGGCCTTCCGCAGCCGGGCCGCCGCCCGGTCCAGGGCGTCGACGGTCAGCTCGGGGTCGATGGTGTCCTGCCCGTGCCGGTGCTCGGGGTCGTCGCTGACCCCGCACCGCTCGGCCATGACGGCCAGCACGTCCTGCTCGTCGGCCCACCGGTCGCCCAGCTCGATGCCGAGCCAGTAGTGACGGTCGCCGTTCGCGAGCTTGCGGTAGTGCGACAGGTTGTTGTCACGGGGCGTGGCCACATCCCCCGCGATGCGGGTGCGGACGAGATGGTCGACGAGGGCGGCACGGCTGAGTATCGGCATGGGATCCATTCTGCCGGGCGTGTTCACGGACGCACGGAGGGTTCCGACGGATGGACGAGGGCGGGCGCGCCCGCCCCCTCCCGGCCCCTCAGTCCCCCAGCGCCCCGAACGCCCCATGGGCCAGCCGGCGCAGCAGCGCCTCCGTGGCGCCCCGGCCGGGCAGGCCCGAGCCCAGGTGGGGGGTGGAGTTGAGGAGCCCGAAGACCGCGTGGACGGCCGCACGGGCCTCCGACTCCGGGGTGGCGGGGTGCAGGTCGCGGACCGCCGTGACCCACAACTCCACGTACTGGCGCTGGAGTTGACGCACCCGGCGCCGGTCCGCGTCGCGCAGCCGGTCCAGCTCGCGGTCGTGCAGGGTGATCAGGGGGCGGTCGTCGAGGGCGAAGTCGATGTGGCCGTCGACGAGGGCGGCCAGGAGCGCCGCCGGGTCCTCGGGGGCGGCGGCGACCCGGGCCCGGCCCCCCTCCAGCAGCCGCTCGCTGATCCCCACCAGCAGCTCCGCGAGCATCGCGTCCTTGCCGGGGAAGTGCCGGTAGAGTCCCGGCCCGCTGATTCCCACCGCCGCGCCTATCTCGTCGACGCCGACCCCGTGGAAGCCGCGCTCGGCGAAGAGGCGCGCGGCTTCCTTGAGGATCTGCTCGCGGCGGGTGGGGGCCGCGACCCGGGAGGTTCCGCCGGGGGCGGCTTGGGTGCTCATGGCAGCATTCTAGACCGGTGCGTTAGCGCTCGTTAACTTGACCGACATCTTGCCGGGACCGGCCGCCGGGCCGTCCGGCGAGCGTGACCGCACGCAGCAGCCACTCCACCGGCCCGTGCCGGTGGCGCCGCATCAGGGGTCCGCTGACGGCGAGCTGGACCCCGTACAGGACGAGGGCCATCAGCACCGGCACCGCGACCCCCAGCTTCCCGTACAGCCCGAACCCGTACCCGGTGAAGACCAGCGCCATGACCAGCGACTGGGTGAGGTAGTTCGTCAGGGACATGCGCCCTGCCGGGGCGAGGACCGCGAGGACACGGCGGCCGGGGCGGGTGCGGAAGAAGAGCAGCATCCCGGCGAGGTAGGCGGCCGTGAGCGCCGGGGCGGTGAGCACGCCCAGCGCCGAGCCGAGCATCGACCAGCGCACGGCGCCGAGCTCCAGGGTCGCGGCGAGTGCGGCGGTGGGCACGCCGACGGCGAGTCCGATGCGTACGGTACGGAGCAGCTTGGCCGGGTCCGTACGGTCGAACCAGCCGGAGCGCCCGGCGGCCAGCCCGAACAGGAACGCGGGGAGGATCGTCCCGGTGCCGAGCACGGCCGCGAGGAGCACGAACGGCAACTGGTCGAGGTTCGCACCGAGGACGTCGCCGAAGGACCCCCGGTAGGCGGCGGCGAGCGCGGCGGAGTCGGCGTCGCCCTCGGCGAGGTCGGCGGCGGTCGGCGGGACGAGCGCCATCAGCGCGGACATCAGGAGCAGGAGCGCGCTGAAGCTGCCCCACACCCAGTACGCGGCGGTGCGCGCGGCGCGCGGGGAGGCGTTGCGGGAGGCGAGCAGGATCAGCCCGAGGAGCCCGTACGCGGTGAGGATGTCGCCGCTGAACAGCAGCACGGCGTGCAGCACCCCGAGGACGAGGAGCCCGGCGGTCCGGCGCAGGGTGCGGGGCACCACACGGGCCCCGGACCGCTCGGCGGAGGCCATCTGGACGGTGAAGCTGTACCCGAAGAGGAAGGCGAACAGCAGATAGAACTTCCCCTGCACGAGGAACGCGACCAGCCACGCCACGACGGAGTCGACCCCACCGCCGACGTCCTCGGCCGCACCCGGGCCTCCTGCGGCGACCGCCCCGGCCCCGCCGCCGATGTCGACCGCGCCGCTCATCATGAGCACGTTGACCAGCAGAATCCCGAGCAACGCGAACCCGCGCAGCCCGTCGACCTCGACGATCCGCCGGGGCGCGGGAAGCGCGGGAAGCGGATCCCGGGCCGGGGGATGCGGGGGCCAGGGGGCACCCCCGGCGAGCGGCTGGTGCGGCCCGAACCCCGCAGGCGGGGCCGGTTGGACGGTTACGGGGTGCGGCGGCCTCTGGGCGGGGCCCGGTATCCCCGTCGGGTCGTTCGTACTCATACCCGAATGATCCCAGCCCCTTCAGGGGCGCGGGGAACTGCGCGAGCAACCACAAACAAGCCGCGCGGCGAGCGCTTTAGGGAAAGGGGCGGGACCGGGGCGAAATCCGGGGGTCCGGGGGCAGCGCCCCCGGCCGGAACAGCACCCCCCACCCCCAAGTCCCCCTGGACAGACCCGTTAGCGCTCGTTAACCTCGCAACAAGGTTAACGCTCACTAACTCCGCGCGCCCCCGCGCACCCCGCACACCCCCCGGGCAAGGGAGCTCGACACCATGCAGGAAGCACCGGTGCTGACCAGCACCGCGGACCCCTCCTCACCCGCCTGGCAGGCCAACGAGGCCGCCCACCAGGCCCTCGCGGACGACCTCCGCACCCGCCTCGCCACCGCGCGGCAGGGCGGCGGCGAGAAGTCCCGCGCCCGGCACGTCGCCCGCGGCAAGCTGCTGCCCCGGGACCGGGTGGACACCCTGCTGGACCCGGGCTCCCCCTTCCTGGAGCTGGCCCCCTTCGCCGCGAACGGCATGTACGACGACCAGGCCCCGGCCGCCGGAGTGATCGCCGGAATCGGGCGGGTCTCCGGCCGCGAGTGCGTCATCGTCGCCAACGACGCCACCGTCAAGGGCGGAACGTACTACCCCATGACGGTCAAAAAGCACCTCCGCGCCCAAGAGGTGGCCCTCGAGAACCGCCTCCCCTGCCTCTACCTGGTCGACTCCGGCGGCGCCTTCCTCCCCATGCAGGACGAGGTCTTCCCCGACCGCGAGCACTTCGGCCGGATCTTCTACAACCAGGCCCGGATGTCCGGCGCCGGAATCCCCCAAATCGCCGCCGTCCTCGGCTCCTGCACGGCCGGCGGGGCCTACGTACCCGCGATGAGCGACGAGGCCGTGATCGTCCGCAACCAGGGCACGATCTTCCTCGGCGGCCCGCCCCTCGTGAAGGCCGCCACCGGCGAGGTCGTCACCGCCGAGGAGCTGGGCGGCGGCGAGGTCCACTCCCGCACCTCCGGCGTCACCGACCACCTCGCCGAGGACGACGCCCACGCCCTGCGCATCGTCCGCAACATCGTCGCGACGCTCCCCGCACGCGGCCAACTCCCCTGGACCGTCACGGCAGTCGAGGAGCCGAAGGTCGACCCGGCCGGTCTCTACGGGGCGGTCCCCGTCGACTCCCGCACCCCCTACGACGTACGCGAGGTGATCGGCCGCGTCGTCGACGGCTCCCGCTTCAGTGAGTTCAAGTCGGAGTACGGGCAGACCCTCGTCACCGGCTTCGCCCGCATCCACGGCCACCCCGTCGGGATCGTCGCCAACAACGGCATCCTCTTCTCCGAGTCCGCCCAGAAGGGCGCGCACTTCATCGAGCTGTGCGACCAGCGCGGCATCCCCCTCCTCTTCCTCCAGAACATCTCCGGCTTCATGGTCGGCCGCGACTACGAGGCGGGCGGCATCGCCAAGCACGGCGCGAAGATGGTCACGGCCGTCGCCTGCACCCGCGTACCGAAACTGACCGTGGTCGTCGGCGGCAGCTACGGCGCGGGCAACTACTCGATGTGCGGCCGCGCCTACTCCCCCCGCTTCCTGTGGATGTGGCCCAACGCCAAGATCTCCGTCATGGGCGGCGAGCAGGCCGCCTCCGTCCTCGCCACCGTCAAGCGCGACCAGATCGAGGGCCGCGGCGAGGAGTGGGCCGCGGAGGACGAGGAGTCCTTCAAGGACCCGATCCGCGCCCAGTACGAGACCCAGGGCAACGCCTACTACGCCTCCGCCCGCCTGTGGGACGACGGCGTGATCGACCCGATGGAAACCCGCCAGGTCCTCGGCCTCGCCCTGACCGCCTGCGCCAACGCCCCGCTCGCCGACCCCGCCTTCGGCGTCTTCCGGATGTGAGACGACACATGACTTCCCTGTTCGACACGGTCCTGGTCGCCAACCGCGGCGAGATCGCCGTCCGCGTCATCCGCACCCTGCGCGAGCTGGGCATCCGCTCGGTCGCCGTGTTCAGCGACGCCGACGCGGACGCCCGGCACGTCCACGAGGCGGACACGGCGGTACGCATCGGGCCGCCCGCCGCCTCGGAGAGCTATCTGCGCATCGACCGCCTGGTCGAGGCGGCGGTCCGCTCGGGCGCGCAGGCGATCCACCCGGGATACGGATTCCTCGCGGAGAACGCGGAGTTCGCGTCCGTGTGCGCGTCGGCCGGACTCGTCTTCATCGGCCCTCCCGCCTCCGCGATCTCGCTCATGGGCGACAAGATCCGGGCGAAGGAGACGGTGAAGGCGGCGGGTGTGCCGGTCGTTCCCGGCTCCTCGGGCTCCGGCCTGACGGACGCCCAACTCGCCGACTCCGCACGGGAGATCGGCATGCCGGTCCTCCTCAAGCCGAGCGCCGGCGGCGGCGGCAAGGGCATGCGGCTGGTCCGCGACTCATCGCTCCTGGGGGACGAGATCGCCGCCGCCCGCCGCGAGGCCCGCTCCTCCTTCGGCGACGACACCCTCCTGGTGGAGCGGTGGATCGACCGCCCCCGGCACATCGAGATCCAGGTCCTCGCCGACGGGCACGGCAACGTCGTCCACCTCGGCGAGCGCGAGTGCTCCCTCCAGCGCCGCCACCAGAAGGTCATCGAGGAGGCCCCGTCGGTCCTCCTCGACGAGGCGACCCGGGCCGCGATGGGCGAGGCGGCCGTACAGGCGGCCCGGTCCTGCGGCTACAGCGGTGCGGGCACGGTGGAGTTCATCGTGCCGGGCGACGATCCGTCCTCGTACTACTTCATGGAGATGAACACCCGCCTCCAGGTCGAGCACCCGGTGACCGAACTGATCACCGGCATCGACCTGGTGGAGTGGCAGCTGCGGGTGGCCGCAGGGGAACAACTCCCCTTCGCGCAGGCCGACATCACCCTCACCGGGCACGCCGTCGAGGCCCGCATCTGCGCCGAGGACCCCTCGCGCGGCTTCCTCCCCTCCGGCGGCACCATCCTCGCCCTCAACGAGCCGCAGGGCAGCGGCGTGCGGACCGACTCCGGCCTCTCGGTCGGCACGGAGGTCGGCAGCCTGTACGACCCGATGCTGTCCAAGGTCATCGCGTACGGTCCCGACCGCCCCACCGCACTGCGCAAACTGCGCGCGGCCCTCGCGGAGACGGTGACCCTGGGCGTGGCGACCAACGCGGGCTTCCTGCGCCGCCTGCTCGCCCACCCGGACGTGGTGGCGGGCGACCTGGACACCGGGCTGGTGGAGCGGGACGCGGAATCGCTGGTCGACGCGGGTGTCCCGGTGGAGGTGTACGCGGCGGCGGGGCTGCTGGCGCAGGCGGGGCTGGAGCGCCCGGCACAGGGGTGGACGGACCCGTTCTCCTCCGCGAGCGGCTGGCGGCTCGGCGGGGAACCCGCCTGGACCGCCCACCACTTCAAGGCGTCCGGGCAGGAGCCCGTGACGGTACGGGTCCGCGCAGGCGAGGTGAGCGTCGACGGCTCCGAAGCCCTCCCGGCCCGCCTGAGCACCTCCTCGGACGGCACCCTGACCGTCGAGGTCGGCGGCCTCACCCACACCCTCCGCCACCACGGCGAGTGGCTGGGCCGCGACGGCGACGCCTGGCACCTGACGGCGTACGACCCGGTCGCCGCCACCCTCACCGGTTCCGCCCACTCCGGCGCGGACGCGCTCACCGCGCCCATGCCCGGCACGGTGACCGTGGTGAAGGTGGCCGTCGGGGACCACGTCGACGCAGGTCAGAGCCTGCTCGTCGTCGAGGCGATGAAGATGGAGCACGTCATCTCCGCCCCCCACTCGGGCACCGTCGCCGAACTCGACGTGAAGGCGGGGGCCACCGTCGCGATGGACCAGGTGCTGGCCGTGGTCACCCCGGACGAGGAGGCGGACGGAGAATGACACTTCCCATGGTCGTGCGCGCCCCCGGGCTCCCCGCCCGGGTAAGGATTTACGAGGTCGGGGCCCGCGACGGGCTCCAGAACGAGAAGGGCGTCGTCCCGACCGAGGTGAAGGCGGAGTTCATCCACCGCCTCGCCGCCTCGGGCCTCACCACCGTCGAGGCGACGAGCTTCGTGCACCCCAAGTGGGTGCCCCAACTCGCCGACGCCGAAGCCCTGTTCCCCCAGGTCCAGGACCTCGGGGACACCGTCGACCTCCCCGTCCTCGTACCGAACGAGCGGGGTCTCGACCGGGCCCTGGCCCTCGGTGCCCGGCATGTCGCCGTGTTCGCCAGCGCCACCGAGTCCTTCGCCAAGGCCAATCTGAACCGTACGGTCGACGAGGCGCTCGCGATGTTCGAGCCGGTCGTCAGCCGGGCGAAGGCGGCGGACGCGCAGGTCAGGGGCTATCTGTCGATGTGCTTCGGCGACCCCTGGGAAGGGGCCGTGCCCGAGGCGCAGGTTGTGAAGGTCTGCCGGGCGCTGATCGACATGGGCTGCGACGAGCTGAGCCTCGGCGACACCATCGGCGTCGCCACGCCCGGTCAAGTCGCCTCCCTGCTGGGCGCGTTGAACACCGCCGGTGTGCCCACCGACCGCATCGGCGTCCACTTCCACGACACGTACGGCCAGGCGCTCTCCAACACCCTGGCCGCCCTGCGGCACGGCGTCACCACCGTCGACGCCTCCGCCGGCGGGCTCGGCGGCTGCCCGTACGCCAAGTCCGCCACCGGCAACCTCGCCACCGAGGACCTGGTGTGGATGCTCCAGGGCCTCGGCATCGACACCGGGGTCGATCTCTCCGCCCTCACCGCCACCAGCGTGTGGATGGCGGAGCAACTGGGCCGACCCAGCCCGTCCCGTACCGTTCGCGCCCTGTCCCACAAGGACTGACTCCCCCAAGGACTGACGATGGACCACCGCCTTTCCCCCGAGCACGAAGAACTCCGGCGCACCGTCGAGGAGTTCGCGCACGACGTCGTCGCCCCGAAGATCGGCGACCTGTACGAGCGGCACGAGTTCCCGTACGAGATCGTCCGCGAGATGGGCCGCATGGGCCTGTTCGGGCTGCCCATCCCCGAGGAGTACGGCGGCATGGGCGGCGACTACCTCGCGCTCGGCATCGCCCTGGAGGAGCTGGCCCGGGTCGACTCGTCCGTCGCGATCACCCTGGAGGCCGGGGTCTCGCTCGGTGCGATGCCGATCTACCGGTTCGGCACCGAGGAGCAGAAGCAGGAGTGGCTGCCGAAGCTGTGCGCCGGTCAGACGCTCGGCGCGTTCGGGCTGACCGAGCCGGACGGGGGGTCGGACGCGGGCGGGACCCGCACGACTGCCGTCCGGGACGGCGACGAGTGGGTGATCAACGGGTCGAAGTGCTTCATCACCAACTCCGGCACCGACATCACCGCCCTGGTCACCGTCACCGCCGTCACCGGCCGCAAGCCGGACGGCAAGCCGCTGATCTCCTCGATCATCGTGCCGTCGGGGACCCCCGGCTTCACGGTCGCGGCCCCGTACTCCAAGGTCGGCTGGAATTCGTCGGACACGCGGGAGCTGTCCTTCTCCGACGTCCGGGTCCCGGCGGCGAACCTCCTCGGCGAGGAGGGGCGGGGTTACGCCCAGTTCCTGCGCATCCTCGACGAGGGCCGGATCGCCATCTCGGCGCTGGCCACCGGGCTCGCGCAGGGGTGTGTGGACGAATCGCTGAAGTACGCGAAGGAACGGCACGCCTTCGGCAAGGCGATCGGCGAGAACCAGGCCATCCAGTTCAAGATCGCCGACATGGAGATGCGGGCGCACATGGCCCGGATCGGCTGGTACGACGCGGCGTCGCGGCTGGTGAACGGCGAGCCGTTCAAGAAGCAGGCCGCCATCGCGAAGCTGTACTCCTCCACCGTGGCCGTCGACAACGCGCGGGAGGCGACGCAGATCCACGGCGGGTACGGCTTCATGAACGAGTACCCGGTGGCCCGGATGTGGCGCGACTCCAAGATCCTGGAGATCGGGGAGGGGACGAGCGAGGTGCAGCGGATGCTGATCGCGCGGGAACTGGGGATGTCCGCCTGACCCCTTCTTGTGCGCATTTGTACGGGCGGAAACCGGACAGCCTCCCGAGGGGCCCGGAAGGTTAGGCTAACCTTCCCAGGAATCCACGGTTCCGGCTCTTTCCGGCCTCCGCCCGTACGAAAGCGATCCCCCATGTCCGCCAAGTCCTCCTCGCCCCGCCTCTCCCGCCCCACCCGTCGCGGCCTGCTCGCCGTCGGCGGTGCGCTCGGCATCGGCGCCGCTCTGGCCGCATGCGGCGGCGAGAAGGCCTCCGGCAGCAAGTCGGACACGGGTTCCGGCGCCGGCGAGAAGTCCGGCCCCTGGTCCTTCACCGACGACCGCGGGACCAAGGCCGAGACGAAGGCCGTCCCGAAGAACATCGTCGCCTTCACCGGCATGGCCGCCGCCCTCCACGACTACGGCGTCGAGGTCAAGGGCGTCTTCGGCCCCACCAAGGGCAAGGACGGCAAGGCCGACGTGCAGGCCGGCGACCTGGACATCTCCAAGGTCGAGATCATCGGCAACACCTTCGGCGAGTTCGACGTCGAGAAGTACGCCAAGCTGATGCCCGAGCTGCTGATCTCCGACATGTGGGAGAAGGACAAGCTCTGGTACGTGCCCGAGGGCTCCGCGAAGAAGATCTACTCGCTCGCCCCGCAGGTCGCCCTCTGGGCGTCCAGCACCAACATGGAGAAGGCCCTCGCCCGCCGGGCCGGCCTCGCGGCGTCGCTGGGCGCGGACCTGAAGGCCCCGAAGACCGTGGACGCCAAGTCCCGCTTCGAGAAGGCCTCGGCGCGGCTGCGCGCGGCGGCCAAGGCGCACCCCGACATCACGGTGATGATCGGTTCCGCCTCCGCCGACCTCTTCTACGTCTCGCTGGCGAAGATGAGCGCCGACACGCTGTACTTCCAGGAGCTGGGCGTGAAGTTCGTCGAGCCGAAGGTCGACAAGGCGGGCTTCTTCGAGGGGCTGAGCTGGGAGAACGTCGGCAAGTACAAGGCCGACGTCATCATGATGGACAACCGCTCGGCGGTCCTCCAGCCGAAGGACATCGCGGGCAAGCCGACGTGGGCGGGGCTGCCGGCGGTCAAGGCGGGCCAGGTGATTCCCCGGGTCACCGAGCCCATCTACTCCTACGCGAAGTGCGCGCCGATCCTGGAGGACCTGGCGAAGGCCATCGAGACGGCCAAGAAGGTCTCCTGACGGGGGGCTTGGGTTCCGTGCGGGGCGGTGGGTGGTTGCTCTTCCTTCCGGGGGCTCCGCCCCCGACCCCCCGGGTTTCGCCCCAGCCCCGCCCCTTCACCTAAAGCGCTTGCCGCGCGGCTGGGTGGGTGGCTGGTCGCGCAGTTCCCCGCGCCCCTGATGGCATGCCCTCCGGGCAGCCATCCCCACCCCCGACCCCGGCCAAGGCCCGCACCCCGCCAGGAGGCCCCCATGACCACCCCCTTCCGCCTCTTCCCCCTCCGCGTCCTGCGCACCGAGCGCCTCAGCCCCTCCCTCCTCCGCGTCACCTTCGGCGGCCACGGCGCACACGGGCTGGACGGCTTCGCCTCCGGCGGCCGGGACCAGTCCCTCTCCCTCTTCCTGCCGCACCCCGGACAGGACGAGCCCGCGCTCCCCCCGGAGACCGACCCCGACTGGTTCACCTCGTACCGGAACATGCCCGACGGCATACGCGCCGTCATGCGCTCCTACACCGCCCGCGCCCAGCGCAGCGACCCCGCCGAGCTCGACATCGACTTCGCGCTGCACCCCGACGGCGGCCCCGCCTGCCGCTGGGCCGAACAGGCCGCCCCGGGGCAGCGCGTGGCCGTCCTCGGGCCCGCCGTCGCCGACAACACCGGCGTCCGCTTCCGGCCGGGCCAGGACACCGACCAGGTGATCCTGTGGGCCGACGAGACGGCCCTGCCCGCCACCTCCGCCGCCCTGGAGCAACTGCCCGCCGGGATGCCCGTCCGGGCCTGGATCACCGTCCAGCACCCGGACGACGCCGTCGAGTTGAAGACGGAGGCCGACGCCGAGATCACCTATCTGATCCGGGACGAGAACGCCCCCGCCCCCGTCGACGCCCTCGCCGCGGCCCACCTCCCCGCCACCCCCGCCCCGTACGTCTGGATCGCCGGCGAAGCCTCCTGCGTACGCGCCCTGCGGCGGCACTTCGTGGGCGACCGCGGGTACGACCGCCGCCGCATCACCTTCACCGGCTACTGGCGCCAGGGCCTCACCGAGGACGGCCTCCGCGAGGCCACCTCCGAGCACGAGGTCTCGTAACCCCCGAAGACGGAGGGAGGGGTGCACCGGACGGTCCCGGCGCACCCCTCCCTCGTACGACGAAGTACGACGAAGTACGACGAACGACTACTGCGTCACCCACGGCACCTGCGGCGACTTGTAGAAGTCGATGCCCAGCGCCGTGAAACGCGGCCCCTGCTGCGCCAGGCGCGTCTTGTACTGGTCCCAGTTGTGCGTGGACGCCGGGGACCAGCCCAGCTCCGCGACGCCCGGCAGGCGCGGGAAGAGCATGTAGTCCATCTCCGCGGAGTTGACGATGTTCTCGGACCACATCGGCGCCTCGACGCCGATCACCGAGCCCGGCGCCGCGTTCTCGATGTACGAGCCCGGGTTCCAGTCGTAGGAGCGCTGCGCCTCGACGTAACCCGCCCACTTCAGGCCCGGCTTGGTGTCCTTGTTGTACTTCATGTCGAGGTACGTCCGGTCGGCGGGCGAGATGACGACCTTCACCCCGTTGTTGACCGTCGCGTCGGCGACCTTCTTGCGCTCGGCGGCCTCGGAGTCGGTGCCCCAGTACTGCATGATCGAGCCCTTGACCGGGTTCGCGGAGGCGAGCTGGTGCCAGCCCATCACCGTCTTGCCGTACTTGCCGACGACGGCCTGTGCCTTCGCCATGAACTTCACGTAGTCCTCGTGCGGCGTGGAGTGCGCCTCGTCGCCGCCGATGTGGATGACCTTGCCCGGGGTCATCGCCGCGATCTCACCGATCACGTCGTCCAGGAACTTGTACGTGATGTCCTTGCCGACGCACAGGGAACTGAAGCCGACGTCGGTGCCCGTGTAGAGGGGCGGGGCGACGTTGTTGCAGTTGAGCTCCGCGTAGGAGGCGAGGGCCGAGTTGGTGTGGCCCGGGGTGTCGATCTCGGGGACGACCTCCAGGTGGCGGGCGGCCGCGTAGTCGACGATCTCCTTGTACTGGGCCTTGGTGTAGTAGCCGCCGGGGCCGCCGCCGACCTGTGTGGAGCCGCCGTACGTGGCGAGCCTGGGCCAGGAGTCGACGGCGATCCGCCAGCCCTGGTCGTCGGAGAGGTGCAGATGCAGCTTGTTGACCTTGTAGAGCGCCAACTGGTCCATGTAGCGCTTGAGCTGGCCGACGGAGAAGAAGTGCCGGGCGACGTCCACCATCGCGGCGCGGTGCGCGTAGCGCGGTACGTCGGTGATGGTTCCGCCCGCGACCTGCCAGGGGCCGGTCTGCTTCGTCTTCGCCTCGACGTTCGCCGGGAGCTGCTGGCGCAGGGTCTGGATGCCGTGGAAGAGGCCTGCGGGCTTGTTCGCGGTGATCGTGACGCCGCTGCTGCCGGACTGGAGGCGGTAGCCCTCCGCGCCGAGCGAGACGTCGTTCGCGTCCAGCACGAGCCGGATGCCGCTCGTGCCGGCCGTCGAGGTGACGGGCAGCGCATACCCGGTGGACGGCCGCAGCACCTGCGCCAGCGCCTCACCGACCTTGCGGGCCTCGGCGGAGGAGCCGACCCGGATCTGGCTGCCCGAGGTGATCGTGTACGGGGAACCGGTCGCCCGCACCGAGGCGGGGGCCGGGATGATCTGGCCCAGCGGCCGGGGTGCGGCGGCCTTCGCGGCGGCACCGGAGCCGGGCGCGGGGGCGGCGCCCACGGCCCCCGTACCGGCGACGGCGACCAGGAGCAGCGGGGCGAGGAGGCGCGGAAGGCTGGGGAGCGTACGGCGGTGTCTCACAAGGCGTCCCTTCGACGGGCATCGCGGATGTGGCATGTGCATGGCATGTACGCGGTGCGTGTGCGGCAGGACATGGCTACCCGCCACGTCACGGTCCGGTCAAGGGTGTAGACCAATCCCTCACACCTCCGGCGCAACCGGGCCCGGTGCGAGAATCCCCGTATGGCGATGGCGGAAATCATTTCGAAAGACGGGACCTGGAGCTTCGACGGCGACGCCGTCCGAATCGTTCCCGGGGGCGACAAGGGCGTCGGCCTGCTGCGCCGGACACTGGGCGAGGTCGTGGTGCCGCTCCAGGCCCTGGCGGGCATCTCCTTCGAGCCGGGCCGCAAGTCCGGGAGTCTCAGGATGCGGATGCGGGAGGGCGCCTGCGCGCTGACGCAGATCACCGGCGGACGGCTGGACGAGTCCTCGGACCCCTACCGGCTGACGGTCGGCAAGGACCTCCAGGGCACCGCCGACTACTTCGTCGAAGCGGTGCGCAACGCCCTGCTCCTGGAACAGGTCGACAGCGGACCGGTGGACCGCTACCTCCTGCGCGGGCCGCACATCCCGCTGACCGTCGGCGCGGGCGACGGCGCGCTCACCTTCGACGGCGACCTGATCCGGCTGGAGTGGAACTGGAAGACGGAGGAGGCCAAGTCCTCCGGCGGCGCGCAGACCATCCCCCTGAAGGACGTCCAGGCCGTGGAGTGGCTTCCCGCCATGGGCCTGGAGGAGGGATACCTCCGCTTCCGGACCGCGCACTCGCCGGCCACGGCCAAGCCCGCCCTCGACCGGTTCGCCGTGGAGGTCTACGGCTTCAAGAAGGACCCCCTGATGGTGCTCGCGGCGTCGGCCGTGGTGGCCAGGCTGCCGCACCCGAACGCCCCCGAGGACACCGCCCCCGCCGCCCTGACGGCGGCCCCCCAGGACGCACCCCCGGCTGCCCAGGACCACGACACCCTGCTGCGCCGCCTGCGCGAGCTGGGCGAACTGCACCAGTCCGGAATCCTCACCGACGAGGAGTTCGCGCTGGCGAAGCAGGCGGTCCTGAAGCAGCTCTGACGACTCCCCGCCACCCCCTTAGTACGTACCAATAACGCGATCAAGAAGAATCCTGCCCGATATCGGGCAGGATTCTTGCACAAGGGGTTCCACTACCCCAGTATCGACGAGTGCTCGAACGCCGTACACCCACCGACTCGTCGTCGTATTCGCACGCCGACCTCGTCGACCACCTGGTCCGCTCCACCGCCCTGCCACGCGGCGAAGCGGCCCGGGTCGTGCTCGACGTCCTGGCGTACTTCGACGAGACGACCGAGGAGTTCGTCCGCCGCCGCCACCGCGAGCTCCAGTCCGGCGGCCTCGTGAACGCGGAGATCTTCGACCGGATCTCCGCCGAGCTGCCGCACCGCGCGGTCGCACCCCCGGAGCTCTCGCTGCGCCAGCTGCGGCGCATCGTCTACGGCTGAGCACCCCTGAACTCGGAGGACAGTTTTTATGTGTGGAATCGTCGGTTACATCGGCAAGCGCGACGTCGCGCCCCTGCTGCTGGAAGGCCTCCAGCGCCTGGAGTACCGGGGTTACGACTCTGCGGGCCTGGTCATCAACACCCCCAAGACGCCCGCCCTGCGCATGGTCAAGGCCAAGGGCCGGGTCCGTGACCTGGAGGCCAAGGTCCCCAAGCGCTTCGCGGGCACCACCGGCATCGCGCACACCCGCTGGGCCACCCACGGCGCGCCCTCCGACGAGAACTCGCACCCGCACCTGGACGGCGAGTCCAAGGTAGCCGTCGTGCACAACGGCATCATCGACAACGCCGACGACCTGCGCGCCAAGCTGCTCGCGGACGGCGTGGTCTTCGCCTCCGAGACGGACACCGAGACGGTCGTCCACCTGATCGCCCGCGCCCAGGCCGAGACCCTGGAGGAGAAGGTCCGCGAGGCGCTGCGCCACATCGAGGGCACCTACGGCCTGGCCGTCATGCACGCCGACTTCCCCGACCGCATCGTGGTGGCCCGCAACGGCTCCCCGGTCGTCCTCGGCATCGGCGAGAAGGAGATGTTCGTCGCCTCCGACGTCGCCGCCCTGGTCTCGCACACCCGCCAGATCGTCACCCTGGACGACGGCGAGATGGCGACCCTGAAGGCCGACGACTTCCGCACGTACACCACCGAGGGCTCGACCACCTCCTCGACGCCGACCACCGTGGAGTGGGAGGCCGAGTCGTACGACATGGGCGGCCACGACACGTACATGCACAAGGAGATCTCCGAGCAGGCCGACGCCGTGGACCGCGTGCTGCGCGGCCGCATCGACGACCGCTTCTCCACCGTGCACCTCGGCGGCCTGAACCTGGACGCCCGCGAGGCCCGCGGCGTACGCCGGATCAAGATCCTCGGCTGCGGCACGTCGTACCACGCGGGTCTGATCGGCGCCGGGCTCATCGAGTCCCTGGCCCGCATCCCCGCCGACGCCGAGCCCGCCTCGGAGTTCCGCTACCGCAACCCGGTCGTGGACCCCGACACCCTGTACATCGCGGTCTCCCAGTCCGGTGAGACGTACGACGTGCTGGCCGCCGTGCAGGAGCTCAAGCGCAAGGGCGCCCGCGTGCTGGGCGTCGTGAACGTGGTCGGCTCGGCCATCGCCCGCGAGGCCGACGGCGGCGTGTACGTGCACGCGGGCCCCGAGGTCTGCGTCGTCTCCACCAAGTGCTTCACCAACACCGTCGTCGCCTTCGCGCTGCTCGCCCTGCACCTGGGCCGCATCCGCGACCTGTCGGTCTCCGACGGCAAGCGGATCATCGAGGGCCTGCGCAAGCTGCCCGAGCAGATCTCCGAGATCCTCCGCGACGAGGACAAGGTCAAGGAGATCGCCGAGGCGTACGCGGGCGCCCAGTCGATGATGTTCATCGGGCGTGTGCGCGGCTACCCGGTCGCCCTGGAGGCCTCCCTGAAGCTCAAGGAGATCTCCTACATCCACGCCGAGGCCTACCCCGCCTCCGAGCTCAAGCACGGTCCGCTGGCCCTCATCGAGCCCGCCCTGCCGACCGTCGCCATCGTCCCGGACGACGACCTGCTGGAGAAGAACCGCGCCGCCCTGGAGGAGATCAAGGCCCGCAGCGGCCGGATCCTGGCGGTCGCCCACCGCGAGCAGGAAAAGGCCGACCACACCATTGTGGTGCCGAAGAACGAGCCCGAGCTGGACCCGATCCTGATGGGCATCCCGCTCCAACTCCTCGCCTACCACACCGCGTTGGCGATGGGCCGCGACATCGACAAGCCGCGCAACCTGGCGAAGTCCGTCACGGTCGAGTAGGTCCGTCACGCATACGAGAAGGGCCCCGCACGCCGCCACCACGGCCGTACGGGGCCCTTCTCCTCGCCGGGGGCCGGTGTCGCCCAACTACCGGCCCCGCTCTGGCATCTGACCTGCTGTCAGCCGGTTGCCGTCACGCCCCGGCCCGCGGCGCGGCCCGGCAGGGCGGTGGGCCACTTCGCCCACGCCGCCGTGGCCCCGTACCAGGCGAGGAGCCCGGAGAGGGCGGCCACCCAGCCCGCGACCTTCGCCAGCGTCCCGAGCTCCGCGAACTGGGCGATGCCCAGCAGGAGCAGGGACACGAACAGCAGCCCGTACATCACCTGCGGGAGCAGACCGCCGCCGGCTGCTCCCAGGGTGAGGCTGAGCGCCAACAGCGCCCAGAGCAGCAGGAAGAGACCCGCCGCGTCGCCGCTGAGCGCGGTGTCCCCGGACGCGGCGCCCCAGGTGAACCAGAAGGCGCCAAGGCCGACGAAGGCCGTCCCGTTGAACGAATCGCCGCCCCGGAACTCCAGGAGTCCCGCGACGAAGAGCGTGATGCCGCCGACGAACATGGCGACCGTGGCGGCGCTCGCCGCCGTGATGCCGTCGAAGACGCCGGTGTGACCCAGCCCGAAGGCCAGCAGGGTCAGTCCGAGGGCGAGGTGTCCGAGAGTGGAGGCGGAGGCCGATGTGCTTCCCGCAGAGACGTCGTTGTCCACGGCGGGGCTCCCTTCACGTGCAGTGTTGCTGCGCTTCTGCTGTGTTCCCAGCGACCTTTATCTACCCTTTACAAGGTCACAAATCACCCCTACGCGGCGGTAGTTTGGGAAATCGCGGCAATACGTCAAGGGCGCGGATGCGCCAACTGCCCTACAGGGCACTCAAACTGACGGAACGTTACGGAATGACGACGACCGGGCGCTGCGCCCGCTTCGCCAACCGCCCCGCGACCGACCCGAAGAGGCGTCCCACGATGCCCTGGGTGGAGCCCACCACGATCGCGTCGGCCTCGTACTCCCGGCCGACCTCCTCCAGCTCGTGGCAGATGTCGCCGCCCCGCTCGACCAGGATCCACGGCACCTCGGCGAGGTAGTCCGCACAGGCCAGTTCGAGGCCGAGGACCTCGGTGCGGTGGTCGGGGACGTCCACGAAGACCGGTGGCTCGCAGCCCGCCCACACCGTGGTCGGCAGCCGGTTGGCGACATGGACGATGATCAGCCCCTGGCCGAGCCTTCGGGCCATGCCGATGGCGTAGGCCAGCGCCCGCTCGCTGGAGGTGGAGCCGTCGAAGCCGACGACGACACCGTGCCGGAAGGCGGGATCGCAGGAATGACGCGGCTCTTCCAGCGCGTAGAGGTCACCGCTGCGCTCCGCACCGTATTCGGCGCGGGGATCGGCGACCTGCTTGCGGTCCGCGGGTTCGGGAGTTTCGTGACCGGCCATCGGTGTCTCGGCGTCTGAATCCTCAAGGAGCTGACATAAGGAGCGGGTGGAAGGGACGGCGGAACAGGTGGTGCGACGGGACGGGTGACAGCCCTGCGACGGCGGAGCTGTCCGGGAATCATCTTCCCAAGCCCATACCCCCAAGGGTACGGCCGCACTCCTCCACTGCCCAGACCCCGCTTGGCCGCGGGGTTCCTGGAGCATGCACGACCCGGGGCCTTATCGCAATGCCCGCTGCCCCGTACAGGCGTCTGCCGCTGGTCCGTACGGACGCGGGGCAACGTGACCGTACGGGTGGCCCGTTCGTTGATCAGGTTCCGCCCGCACCCCCAGCCCCGGAGGAGGTAGCCCCGTGCCCGGCCCCTCGCCCTTCCCGTCTCCGTACGACTACGAACGCGACCGGCCCCACGGGACGCACCACCACCAGGGGTCACACGGCTCCCCCTCGTCCCACAGCTCCCACGGTGCGCCTGGCGCACACGGGCATCCCGCGTCCGCCGGGGCGGACCCCGCACCGGCAGCCCCTTCCGGCTCGGTGGCGGATCTGGTCCGCTGGGCCGCCTTCAGCTGTCTGCTCGTCCCCGTCGTGCTCCTCGTGTACGGAGCCCCGCCCGGCGGCGCCGCGCTCGCGGCCGGCGGGCTCGCCGTCGTCACCGTCGTCTGCCGGCTCCTGCTGCGCCGTTCCGAGCGGATCGCCGCCCGCGATCTCGCCGAGGAACTCCAGGCGGGCACCCACCGCGGACGGCACAGCCGCACCGGTTCCGGAGCGCATCGCGGCGGCCGGTAGGGGCTGTCCGGCAAACACCGGTCGCACAACCGGTTTCGGTCGACTCCCGGTCGCGTTCCACACGGCCCCAAAACGAGAACAATGCGTGAAGAATCAACGGAATCACGCGCTCTTCGCAGGGTTGTGCGCCGGGTGAGTGACGGGATCGCACATGCGCGCCCGTAGTTTTTCAGCCAACTTCGCCGACCTCCCCCACCCTTGGCGAAATGGCCTGCCAACCCTGCTGCCACCAGGGAAGAAAGGACCGCAGGCGGCCCGCGCACCCTACGGGGACGGGCCATGAGCGAAAGGCGCACTTCCCTGCGGGGCCCGGGAGTGGAACGCTTCCTGATCGAATGCTTCACGCCAAGTTGCCATGTCGACATAGCGGCGCTTTAGGAACTTGTCACGACAGCGCCATGCAACACAGTAGATTCGATCATGGGTTATTCGACGGCGGGGGAACCGTGCAGGACCTAGAGGGACTGCGACTTCGAGGAGCAGTGTGCAGGAGCGACAGGCCCGTCACGAACAGGGAGCCGCGACCAGCGAGGGGGGCTTAGCGCCATGAGCCAGGACTTGGCCGCACCGCCGGAGGCCACCCGGAAGCTCTCCGGGCGCCGCCGCCGGGAGATCGTAGCGGTGCTGCTATTCAGCGGGGGACCCATCTTCGAGAGCTCCATCCCGCTCTCGGTGTTCGGCATCGACCGGCAGGACGCAGGGGTTCCGCGCTATCGACTGCTGGTGTGCGCCGGCGAGGAGGGACCCCTGCGGACCACAGGGGGACTCGAACTCACCGCGCCCTACGGCCTGGAGGCGATGAGTCGCGCCGGGACGGTCGTCGTACCGGCCTGGCGGTCCATCACATCGCCGCCGCCGCCGCAGGCGTTGGAGGCGCTGCGCCGGGCGCATGAGGAGGGGGCCCGGATCGTCGGGCTGTGCACGGGGGCCTTCGTGCTCGCCGCCGCCGGCCTGCTCGACGGGCGGCCCGCCACCACGCACTGGATGTACGCGCCGACGCTCGCCAAGCGCTATCCGTCGGTGCACGTGGATCCGCGGGAGCTGTTCGTCGACGACGGCGACGTGCTGACGTCGGCGGGGACGGCCGCCGGGATCGACCTGTGTCTGCACATCGTGCGGACCGACCACGGGACGGAGGCGGCGGGCGCGCTGGCGCGCCGGCTCGTCGTGCCGCCCCGGCGCAGTGGCGGTCAGGAGCGCTACCTCGATCGGTCTTTACCCGAAGAGATCGGGGCGGATCCGCTGGCCGAGGTCGTCGCCTGGGCGCTGGAGCACCTCCACGAGCAGTTCGACGTGGAGACGCTCGCCGCGCGTGCGTACATGAGCCGCCGCACCTTCGACCGGCGTTTCAGGTCGCTCACTGGGAGCGCTCCACTCCAGTGGCTGATCACCCAGCGGGTGCTGCAGGCGCAGCGGCTCCTGGAGACCTCCGACTACTCGGTCGACGAGGTCGCCGGACGGTGCGGGTTCCGCTCCCCGGTGGCGCTGCGCGGGCACTTCCGGCGGCAGCTGGGGTCCTCCCCCGCGGCCTACCGGGCGGCCTACCGGGCCCGGCGTCCCGCGGGCGATCCCGTCGCCCTGGGCGCCCCGCTGGCGGACGCCGTCCCGCAGCAGGTCCGCCGGGCGGCGGCGGCCTCCGCCGCCCTCCCGCTGGGCGCCACGGCCCCCGCCCCCGACCCGGGCAAGCCCGAGGCGTACGCCCGCCGGGGCTGAGCCCCGCGGCCCTGGGCCCGCTCCCCACCGGGGGGGGGCGGGCCCTCGCCGCATGCGTCCTGGGGGCACGGGAGGCGGGGTGGGAGCCGTAGGGTGAGGCGCATGAACGATCGCATGGTGTGGATCGACTGCGAGATGACCGGGCTCTCGCTGACGGACGACGCACTTATCGAGGTGGCCGCACTGGTCACCGACTCGGAGCTCAACGTGCTCGGCGACGGCGTGGACATCGTGATCCGCCCGCCGGACGCCGCCCTGGAGACCATGCCGGAGATCGTGCGCCAGATGCACACGTCCTCCGGGCTGCTGGACGAGCTGGCGGGCGGCACGACGCTGGCCGACGCCGAGGCGCAGGTCCTCGCGTACATCAAGGAGCATGTGAAGGAGCCGGGCAAGGCTCCGCTCTGCGGGAACTCCGTGGGGACGGACCGCGGGTTCCTCGCGCGGGACATGCGGGAGCTGGAGGGGTACCTCCACTACCGGATCGTCGACGTGTCGTCGGTGAAGGAGCTGGCGCGGCGCTGGTTCCCGCGGGCGTACTTCAACAGTCCGGACAAGAACGGCAACCACCGGGCGCTCGCCGACATCCGCGACTCGATCGCGGAGCTGCGCTACTACCGGGAGGCGGTCTTCGTGCCGCAGCCGGGGCCGGACTCCGACACCGCGAAGGCGATCGCCGCCAAGTACGTCATCCCTGCTGAGGGGGGCGAGTAGGAGCCAAGCAGGAGGTTGAGGGGGCCCTGGAAGGGGCCCCGGAAAACCTGGGCGCGAGCACCCTCGCGAACCCTGTACACTTTTTCTCAGCCGGTCGGAAGAACGCAGTACAAGACCGGTCATGGTGGGTGTAGCTCAGTTGGTAGAGCACCTGGTTGTGGTCCAGGTGGCCGCGGGTTCAAGTCCCGTCACTCACCCTGAAGGGTCAAGGCCCCGGTTCGGAAGAACCGGGGCCTTGGTCGTTTTCCGCCCCCTGTCGCTGTCAGGACGACGTGCGGGCGATCAGCTCCGTCGGGAGCATCAGCTGCGGCTGGGGCGGGCGCGGGACGCCCACCGGGAGCGTGGTCCTGGCTATTTCCGAGAGCAGGGTCAGCGCCATCAGGCGGCCCATTTCCTCGATGGGCTGGCGCACGCTCGTCAGCGGCGGGTCCATGTGGCGGGCGATCGAGGTGTCGTCGAAGCCGACCAGGGCGATGTCCTCGGGGACCCGGAGGCCGCGTTCGCGCAGGACCTGGCGGGCGCCGACCGCCATCACGTCCGAGCCGACGAAGACCGCGTCGGGGATCTCGGGGAGGGCGAGGAGGGACTCCATGGCCGTGCGGCCCGCCTCCTCCGTGAAGTCGCCGGGGGCGATCAGGGAGTCGTCGGCCTCGAGGCCCGCCTCGGCGAGGCCGTCGCGGTAGCCGTCCAGGCGGCAGCGGGCACCGTAGATGTCCAGGCGGCCGGTGATGGTGGCTATCCGGCGGCGGCCGCGTGCGGCCAGGTGGGCGACGGCCTGGCGGGCGCCGGAGACGTTGTCGGCGTCCACCCACGGGAGGGGTTCGGCGGCGGAGCGCCGGCCGCTGATGACGGCGGGGATGCCGAGGTCGGTGAGGAGGTCGGGGAGGGGGTCGTCGGCGCGCAGCGAGACGACCAGGACCCCGTCGACGCGGTGGCCGGCCAGGTAGTGGGCGAGGCGGGCGCGGTCGCGGTCGTTGCCGACGATGGTGAGCAGGAGCTGCATGTCGGTGTCGGCGAGGGCGTGGTTGACGCCGCGCAGGATGTCGGAGAAGTAGGGCTCGACGAAGAAGCGGTGTTCCGCCTCGGGGACGACCAGGGCTATCGCGTCCGTGCGGTTGGCGGCCAGGGCGCGGGCGGCACGGTTGGGGACGTAACCCAGTTCGGCGACGGCCGCCTCGACGGCGGCTCTGGTGCGTTCGCTGACCCGGGGCGAGCCGTTGACCACCCGGGAGACCGTGCCCCGGCCGACGCCCGCCCTGGCGGCGACCTCCTCCAGCGTGGGGCGGCCCGCGCCGCGTGTGCCCCGTGCCGTGGTGTTCCGGCCGCCCGTTTCCCGTATCGCCATTGAATCGACCCCTCCCGGCCCGTCCGCGCGTGCGGACACCCCATGGTCGGCTGTGTCCGCATGCTTGTGACGCCAAGTCTCGCTGTCCGGTGCCTTGACACCCCTGCGGGGAGCCGCGAACCTTCAACACATCACTCGTGGGAGCGCTCCCACCGTACCTGACCCATCGGGCTTCAGGAGGACGCTATGCAGATCAAGCTTGTGCGCAGGACCCGTTCGAAGAGCGCCGTCGCGCTGTCCGCCACCGCCGCGCTCCTCTGCGGCGCCCTGCTGTCCGGCTGTGCGTCGGACGATCCGGCGGGCGGGGGCTCCACCGGGGGCACGGGGGCCGGGCAGAAGGGGAAGACCGTACTGAAGGTCGGGGTCTTCGGGGCCTTCGGCATGAAGGAGGCCGGGCTCTTCGATGCGTACATGAAGGCCAACCCGAACGTCGTGATCGAGCAGAACTCGATCGAGCGCAACGAGAACTACTACCCGCAACTCCTGAACCACCTGACCAGCGGCAGCGGGCTCTCCGACATCCAGGCCGTCGAGGTCAACAACATCGCCGAGATCACGGCGACCCAGTCCGCGAAGCTGATGGACCTGGGGAAGGTGCAGGGGGTCACGAAGGACGCGTTCCTGCCGTGGAAGTGGGCGCAGGGCACGAGCAAGGACGGCAAGACGGTCGGGCTCGGGACGGACGTCGGGCCGATGGGGATCTGCTACCGGAAGGACCTCTTCCAGAAGGCCGGGCTGCCGACCGAGCGGGCCGCGGTCGGGAAGCTGTGGGCCGGGGACTGGAAGAAGTACCTGGAGGTCGGCAAGCAGTACAAGGCGAAAGCGCCCGACGGGACGAAGTTCCTGGACTCGGCGTCCGGGCTGCTGGCCGCGGTGATGGGCGGCAACGAGAAGCGGTTCTACGACGCCGACGGCAAGGTCATCTACAAGTCGAACCCGGCGGTGAAGGAGGCCTGGGCCGTCGCGGCCGAGTCCGCGACGGCCGGGCTGAGCGCCAAGCACCAGCAGTTCCAGAAGGGCTGGGACCAGGGCTTCGCCAACGGCCAGTTCGCCACCGTCTCCTGCCCGCCGTGGATGCTCGGCTACATCCAGGACAAGGCGGGAGCGGCGGGCAAGGGCAAGTGGGACGTGGCCCCCGCGCCGAAGCCCTCCAACTGGGGCGGAGCCTTCCTGACCGTCCCGGAGGCCGGGAAGAACAAGGCGGAGGCCGCGAAGCTGGCCGCCTGGCTGACCGCGCCGGCCCAGCAGGCCACCCTGTTCGCCAAGCGCGGCAGCTTCCCGAGCGCCCAGACGGCGTACGCCGACCCGGTGGTGTCGGGGGCGAAGCACGAGTACTTCGGGGGCGCGCCCATCGGGGAGATCTTCTCGGCTGCCGCGAAGGGGGTGCCGGTGCAGATCCTCGGCCCGAAGGACCTGGTGATCAACACCAATATGGCGGACATCGGGATGCTCCAGGTCGACCAGAAGGGCAAGTCGCCCGAGGATGGCTGGAACGCGGCCGTGAAGGCGATCGACAACGCACTCGACCAGTGAGCGGGTGGGACACGTGGGACTGAAGGGCCGGGCGGGTCGGACGGGCGAGCGGGGAGGGTACGCCGATGAGCAGCGTGAGCAGTGAGTCCGTCCCGGCCGCCCCGGCGGGGGAAGAGACTGCGGGGAAGGAAGGTGTGCGGTCGGGGTGGCGCAGCAGGCGGCACCGCTGGGACGTGAAGTTCAGCCCGTACGCCTTCGTGGCACCGTTCTTCGTCTTCTTCCTGGCCTTCGGGCTCTTCCCGCTCCTCTACACCGGGTGGGCCTCGCTCCACCAGGTGGAGCTGACGGCGCCGACCGACATGAACTGGGTCGGCTTCCGGAACTTCAGCCGGCTGATGAGCGACGAGTTCTTCTGGAACGCGCTGAGGAACACGGTCACCATCGGGCTCCTGTCGACCGTTCCGCAACTGCTCATCGCGCTCGGCATCGCGCATCTGCTGAACTTCAAGCTGCGCGGTTCGTCGTTCTTCCGGGTCGCCGCCCTGACTCCGTACGCCACCTCGGTGGCGGCGGCGACCCTGGTCTTCGTGCTCCTCTTCGGGCGCGACTACGGGATGATCAACTGGGCGCTGGGGGCGGTCGGCCTGGACCCGGTGGACTGGCAGAACGGGACCTGGACCTCGCAGCTCGCGGTGTCCACGATCGTCATCTGGCGGTGGACCGGCTACAACGCGCTGATCTACCTGGCGGCCATGCAGGCCATCCCGCACGACCTGTACGAGTCGGCGGAGCTGGACGGGGCGTCGCGCTGGCAGCAGTTCCGGCACGTGACGATCCCGTCGCTGCGGCCGACGATCCTGTTCACGGTGGTCGTCTCGACGATCGGCGCGACCCAGCTCTTCGGCGAGCCGCTGCTGTTCAGCGGCAGTGCGGGGGCGACCGGCGGCTCGGAGCACCAGTTCCAGACGCTGGGGCTTTACCTGTACGAGCAGGGCTGGGTGAACCTGCACCTGGGGCGGGCCTCGGCCATCGCCTGGACGATGTTCCTGATCCTGCTGCTGATCGGGCTGGTGAACTGGCTGATCTCGCGCCGACTGGCCAAGAGCGCGGAGGGGCGCGGCTGATGAGCACTCTGACGGTACGGAAGCAACCCCCGCCCCCTGCCGAGGCGCGGCGGGCGGGGCGCGGGGTGCGCAAGGCGGGCAAGCAGCGGCACGGCGGGAGGATCACGTACGCGATCCTGATCGTGTTCACGGTCGGCTCGCTGTTCCCGCTGGTGTGGACGGCGATCGCCGCCTCCCGCAACAACACCCGGCTCGCGCAGACACCGCCGCCGTTCTGGTTCGGCGGGAACCTCTTCAAGAACCTGGAAATCGCCTGGACCGACGCCAACATGGGCGTGGCGCTGCTCAACACCCTGGTGGTGGCGACCACGGTGGCGGCGGGGACGGTTTTGTTCTCGACGTTCGCCGGGTTCGCCTTCGCCAAGCTGCGGTTCAAGTTCAAGAACGCACTGCTGCTGCTGGTGATCGGCACGATGATGGTGCCGCCGCAGCTCAGCGTCGTACCGCTGTACATGATGGTCGCCAAGCTCTCGTGGACCGATCAGCTGCAGTCGGTGATCCTGCCGACGCTGGTGGGCGCCTTCGGGGTGTTCTTCATGCGGCAGTACCTGATGGAGGCGCTGCCCACCGAGCTGATCGAGGCGGCGCGGGTCGACGGGGCGAGCAGCCTGCGGATCATGTGGCACGTGGTGTTCCCGGCGGCGCGGCCCGCGATGGCGGTGCTGGGGATGCTCACCTTCGTCATGGCGTGGAACGACTTCTTCTGGCCGATCATCGCGCTCACCCAGAACGGCAACCCGACCGTGCAGGTCGCGTTGACCGGGCTCGGGCGCGGGTACATCCCCGACCAGTCGGTCATCATGGCGGGCGCGTTGCTGGGGACGCTGCCGCTGCTGATCGCGTTCGTGGTGTTCGGCAAGCAGATCGTCGGCGGAATCATGCAGGGCGCGGTCAAGGGCTGACCTCCCTCCCGCACCAACACCCTTTTCTTTCACCGGAGTTGAATCATGTCTTCTGGCAGCTTTCCGCCCGGCTTCCTGTGGGGGTCCGCGACCGCCGCCTACCAGGTGGAGGGGGCCGCCGGGGAAGGCGGACGCACCCCCTCCATTTGGGACACCTTCTCCCGCACGCCCGGCCGCACCGAGAACGGCGACACCGGCGACGTGGCCTGCGACCACTACCACCGGCGGGCCGAGGACGTCGCGATGATGGCGGACCTGGGCCTGACCGCGTACCGCTTCTCGGTCTCCTGGCCGCGCGTCCAGCCGACCGGCCGGGGCCCGGCCGTCCAGCGCGGCCTGGACTTCTACCGCGCCCTCGTCGACGACCTCCTCGACCACGGCATCACCCCGGCGCTCACCCTCTACCACTGGGACCTCCCCCAGGAGCTGGAGGACGCGGGCGGCTGGCCGGAGCGGGACACCGCGTACCGGTTCGCGGAGTACGCGGACCTGGTGGCGGAGGCCCTGGACGACCGGGTCGAGCTGTGGACCACCCTCAACGAGCCCTGGTGCAGCGCCTTCCTGGGGTACGGGTCGGGCGTGCACGCCCCCGGCCGTACGGACCCGGTGGCCGCCCTGCGGGCCGCCCACCACCTCAACCTCGCGCACGGCCTCGGCACGCAGGCGCTGCGCTCCCGCCTCCCCGCGAAGGCGAAGATCGGCATCAGCCTGAACCCCAGCGTCGTACGCCCGCTGGATCCGTCGTCGTCGGCGGACCTGGACGCGGCCCGCCGCATCGACGCCCTCGCCAACCGCGTCTTCACGGGCCCGCTGCTGCACGGGGCGTACCCGCCAGACCTCCTCGCGGACACCGCCCACCTCACCGACTGGTCGTTCGTCGGCCGTGACGACGAGAAGCTGTCCAAGCAGCGCCTGGACTGGCTGGGCATCAACTACTACACCCCGGCCGTCGTCTCCCACGCCCCCGGCGACGACGTCCCGCGCACCGACGGCCACGGCGTCAGCGACCACTCCCCCTGGCCGGGCGCGGACACGGTCGCCTTCCACCAGCCGCCGGGCGAGCGGACGGCGATGGGCTGGTCGATCGACCCCTCGGGCCTGTACGAACTCCTCGTCCAGTACGGGCAGGACGCCCCCGGCGTGCCCCTGTACGTCACCGAGAACGGCGCGGCGTACGACGACAAGCCGGAGGCCGACGGCACGGTCCAGGACCCCGAGCGCATCGCCTACCTGCACGCGCACCTGGACGCGGTGCGGCGGGCGGTCGCGGTCGGCGCGGACGTGCGCGGGTATTTCCTGTGGTCGCTGATGGACAACTTCGAGTGGGCGTACGGGTACGGCAAGCGCTTCGGGGCGGTGCACGTGGACTTCGCCACCCAGAAGCGGACGCCGAAGGCGAGTGCGCGGTGGTACGGGGAGGTGGCGAGGGAGGGGGTGCTGCCGCCGTTGGGGCAGGAGTGACGCCTGGGGCGGCCCCGTACCCTGGGGAGGCGTGACGCCCCGAAATGTCCCCCGGTCCCTCCCGTACGGCCGCCTGCTCCCGGTGGCCCTGAGCCTGGTCGCCCTGGCGGTGGCCGGGTGGCTGCTGGGGGTCGCGGTGCCGCAGAAGGTGCTTCAGGGGCGGGCGTACGACGCTGCGTCCGGCTGCCCGGCGGGGGTGTCGGGCGACTGCCTGAGCGGGCGGCCCGGAACCGTGGAACGCACCTGGATGGGCAGCGGCCGCTCCCCCAGCCAGTATGTGGAGGTCGCCGCCAAGAACGGGAACCAGGAGTTCCGCCTGGACCGGGGGCAGCGCGCCACCCTCGCCAAGGGGACCGACGTACGGATGGTGAGCTGGCGCGGCGAGGTGCGCCACCTCAACCTCGTCGGCGCGGACGGCCGGACCTCCCGGACGCTCTTCACCGCCGCCAACCCGCGCACGGCCCACGGCATGGACATGGCCGTGGGCCTGGGGCTGGCCTTCTGCGGCGCGGGTGTCCTCCTGCTGGGCCTGTACGCGCTGCGTCACGCACCGGGCGGCTCACGGGAAGGCAGCGTTCCGGGCACCCTGACGGCCTTGCAGGTGCCCTCGCTGATGCTCGTCCTGGTGGGGATCTGTGCGGGTGTGCTCGCCCTCGACGGCGCCCCGGTCGGACAGGTCCTGGGCTGGACGGGGTGGATGGTGGCGGCGGCCGTGCCGATCGGGGGCCTGATGGCCCTCTGGCTGCGCGTGCGCCCGGCCCCGCCCACCGGCCCGGTGCCGGTCGAAGCCAGACACCCCGACCGCGACCGGACCTTCCCGGTACAGCTCCTGGGCGACCGGAGCGGTCCGGGCGGTTTCCCCCGGCACACCCACCTGGTGGCGGGTCCCGGCGGGCTGCTGGCGTTCACGGTGGACCCCACGGGGAAGTTCCGCCGCGAGGAGCTGCCCGCCTCGCTCGCGCTCGTCCACGTACGCCACTGGAACGACGACGACCCGGACTGCCCGGCCGACGCGGGCGAGCGCAAGCACGGGCGGGTGGTGGAGCTGCGGGACGGCGGGCGGACGGTGCTGCTCGGCGTGCACAAGCGGGACGCGCCGTGGGTGGTGGGGGCGCTGGCGGAGCGGGCGCGGCTCAGGCCGTAGTCGTCGTGCCTCCTCCGCCGTCCTCCGTGAGGAACTCCAGCAGCGCTCCGGCCAGTTCGGCCGGGGCGTCCTCCTGGACGAGGTGGCCCGCGCCCGGTACGGGCACGAGGGACGCTCCCGGGATGCGGGCGGCGAGGGCCTGTCCGCGCTCCAGGGGGATCCAGGTGTCGTCCTCGCCCCACAGGATGCGGACGGGGAGGGAGAGCTCCCCGTACCGGGGCTCGATCTCGTCGGTCCAGCGCTGGTCGGCCTGGGCGATCTGCCGGTAGAACGCTCCTTGCCCGACGGGCCCGAGCCACGGGGCGGCGAGCTGTTCGGCGACGGCCGGGTGGAGTCCGGGCGAGGACGCCGACACCAGGTACTCGCGGACGAGGGCGGCGTGCAGGTGCGGCGGCAGCCGGGCGAACACGTCGGCGTTCTCGCGGACGAGCCGGAAGAAGGGCGAGCCCCAGGGGGCGAGGGCGACGGGGTCGACGAGGGCGAGCCTGCGGTAGGCGGCGCCGTGCAGGAGATGGGCGCGCAGCGCGGTCGCGCCGCCGAAGTCGTGGGCGACGACGGCGGGCGGTCCGGGCAGGTCCCAGTGGGCGAGCAGTTCGGCGAAGACCCGGCCCTGGGCGCCGAGCGAGACGTCCTGCCCCTCGTACTGGGCGGACTGCCCGTACCCGGGCATGTCCCAGACGAAGACGCGGTGCCCGCGGGCGGCCAGGGTGCGGGCGACGGCCCGCCAGACGTACGAGGAGAAGGGCGTGCCGTGCAGGAGGACGACGGGCGGACCGCCGGGGTCCCCGAGAACGTTCCAGCGCACGTCGCCCGAGGCGGTGGGGTGGGTGTGGGGCAGGAGCCAGGGGGCGGGCATGGGGACTCCGGGGAGCGTGGTGGGGCGCGGACACGGGGCGTCTGCCCGGGTGGGGGTGGGGTAAGCGCGGATTCCGTGGGGGCCGGTCAGGGGAAGGGGCGGGGCTGCGGAGAGGTGCGGCGCAGGCGGGACGGGCGGCGGACCACCCGGTGGGCGCGGCGGGAGGAGCGGGGGCCGCGGCCCGCGTCCAGGGCGAGCCAGATGCGGACCTCCGTGCCGCCGAGGACGGAGCGGCCTATCCGGACGTCGCCCCCGGTGGACTCCGCGACCCGGCGGACGATGTCCAGGCCGAGGCCCGTCGAGCCGGCCCGGTCGCCCTTGTTGCCGCGGGCGAGCGCGGCCTCGGGGTCCGCTATCCCCGGGCCCGCGTCCGAGACCAGGACGATGACCGCGTCGTCGCCGTTGTGGACGTCCAGGGAGAAGGGGGTGCCCTCGGGGGTGTGCCGGAAGATGTTGCCGAGGAGGGCGTCCAGGGCCGCCGCCAGTTCGGGGCGCGCGACGGGGATGCGTACCGGACGGTCCACGCCCGCGAGCCGCACCTCCCGGCCCTCGTCCTCCGCGAGCGCCGACCAGAACTCCATCCGTTCCCGGATGACTTCGGAGACGTCGCAGCCCGCGCCCGCCCCCGCCGGCAGGGTCTGCGGGCGGTGTTCGCGGGCGGTGCGGATGATGGTGTCGACCTCGCGCTCCAGCTGCTCGACGGCGGCCCGGGTCTGGTCGGCCGCGGGGCCGTCGCCGAGGGAGGCCGCGTTCAGCCGCAGCACGGTGAGGGGGGTGCGCAGCCGGTGCGAGAGGTCGGCCGCCAACTCCCTTTCGTTCTCCAGGAGTTGTACGACCTGGTCGGCCATGGAGTTGAAGGCGACGGCGGCCGACTTGAGTTCGGTCGGGCCCTCCTCCGGGACCCGCGCGCCCAGCTTCCCCTCCCCCAGGTCCTGTGCCGCGCCCGCGAGCCGCTGGGCGGGCTGGACCATCCGTACACCGAGCCGGTCCGCGACCGCCACGGACCCGACGATCAGCGCGAGACCGACCCCGGCGAGCACCAGCCAGGCGGTCGCGACGCCGTTGCTGACGTCCGACTCCGGGACGAAGACCTCGACGACGGCGATGCTGCCGCTGGCCAGGGCGGTCGGCTGGAGGAGGACGGAGCCGCCCGGCACCTGCGCGGTGTAGGCGCGGCCGATGCGGCGGGTGGAGGCGATGTCCTTCGCGGTGGAGCGGCTCGTGCCGATCTCCAGCGCGGGGCGCACCGTGCGGCCCGCCTCCTTCACCTCCGGTATGTGCAGGGCCATCCAGCCCTTGCTGCCGGGTTCGGTGATGGCCATCGCGCGTTCCAGCGGCTCGCGGTCGGTGGTGATGGACAGGGTCGGGCCGATGGACGCCGCCTGCCGCTCGGCACCCGAGATGGCGCGGTCGCCCGCCATCTCCCGGATCACCAGCCCCAGCGGCACCGCGAAGGCGACCACGACCATGGCGGTGACGGCGAGGCAGACCTTCACCAGGGCCCACCTCACGCGGGGGGCTCCAGCTTGACGCCCACACCCCGAAGGGTGTGCAGATAGCGGGGATTGGCGGCGGTTTCACCCAACTTGCGACGCAACCACGACAGATGCACGTCAATAGTCTGGTCGTCGCCGTAGCTCTGCTGCCAGACCTCGGCGAGGAGTTCCTTGCGCGGCACGACCACCCCGGGCCGTCCGGCGAGGAAGGTCAGCAGGTCGAACTCGCGCCGGGTCAGGTCCAGTCGTACGCCGTCCAGCTCGGCCTGCCGCCGGAGCGGGTCGATGGCGAGAGCGCCGACCCGGATCACGCTGGGCGCGGGCTCGGCGCTCGCGGTGGACCGGGACCTGCGCAGGACGGCGGCCATGCGGGCGGACAGGTGCTCGACTGAGAAAGGTTTCGTCAGGTAGTCGTCCGCGCCGTCGTTCAACAGCCGTACGATCTCGGCCTCGTCGTCCCGCGCGGTCGCGATGATCACCGGTACGTCGGTGATCGAGCGCAGCATCTTGAGCGCTTCGGCCCCGTCCAGGTCGGGCAGTCCGAGGTCCAGTACGACCACGTCGAAGCGGAAATGAGCGACCTCGCGCAACGCCTCCAGGGCCGTACCGACGCTCCGCACGGTGTGGGACGCCTCGGTCAGATGCCGGATGAGGGCGGAGCGTACGAACTGGTCGTCCTCGACCACGAGCACACTTGCCATGGGCCGCACCGTACGCCATCGGGGTGCGCCGGACGCCCCCAGGGACGGCAGCCGCGACCCGCTCGTGACCCGGCTGCGACGCCCCCTGACACGGCCGGGTGACGCGTGGTGCAGGATGGCACGGATGCGACGAGGACTCATACACACCGGGGCCTGGCTGCTGGCCACCGGTGCCGCGGTCACCCTGTCGTGGTGGGGCGTGCACACGGTGATGTCGGGAACGGTGTACGACCCGCCGCGCGCCCTGCCCATTCCGAGCGCCGCCCCCGAGCGCGGCAGCCTCGCCGAAGTGGCGACCCCGCAGTCCTCCTCCACGCACCGCCCCTCGGAGCCGCCCGCCACCAAGCGGCCGCCGTCCCGGCCCCCGGAGCGCCGCACGGCCACCCCCGACCGGCAGCCGGAGAAGCCGCCGCCCCCTGCCGCCACGGGCCGCCTGAAGCCGGTGAACACGGATGCGGGCCGGGTGGTGTTCTCGATGGGCGAGGACTCGGCGAAGCTGGTGTCGGCGGTCCCGAACGCGGGATGGGCGATGCAGGTGTGGAAGGACCCGTCCTGGATCCGGGTGGAGTACACGGCGGGGGCGGCCCGGCTGACGGTGTTCTGCTCGTGGCACGATCATCCGCCGCTGGTGGAGATCACCAAGTCCTAGCCGTATGGGGGTGGTTGCGCACCACCGGAGGCTTGACGTCCGCCTCAGGAGCCCCGCTTCGTCACTCTCACTTGAAGACGGACGACGGCGGTACGGGTGAGGGCTGGGCGCTCGCGTCCACGACGGGCACGGCCCCGCCGGTGAAGTCGGCCAGGTCCCGCCCGTGCTCGACCCGCCCCGGGTGGGGGTCGGTGGCCACCCGCCGGGTCCACTCGGCGACCGGCAGCGCCAGCTCGGAGGCGAGCAGCACCGCGTTCCCGAACCGCTTGCCCCGCAGCACGGCGGGATCGGCGGCGAGCGCGAGCTGCGGGAAGACGGCCGCGGCGGTGGCGATCTGCCCCCGGAGATGCGCCAGCGGCGGCCCGTCGGCCAGGTTCGCGGCGTAGTGCCCACCCGGCTTGAGCACCCTCCGCACCTCCCCCAGGAACTCTCTGCTCGTGAGGTGCGCGGGCGTCCGCGCCCCACTGAAGACGTCGGCGACCACCAGGTCCGCCCACCCGTCCGGAACCTTCCCGAGCCCTTCCCGCGCGTCGACCCCCCGCACCCGGATCCGCGCGTTCGGATCCAACGGGAGGTGCTTGCGGACCAGTTGGGCCAGCGGCACGTCGATCTCCACGACCTGCTGGGTGGAGCGGGGCCGGGTGGCGGCGACGTACCGCGCCATCGTGAAGGCGCCGCCACCGAGGTGGAGGACCTGGAGGGGCTGCTTGGCCGGGGCGATCAGGTCGACGATGTGGCCGAGGCGGCGCTGGTAGGCGAAGTCGAGGTGGGTGGGGTCGTCGAGATCGACGTGGGACTGCGGGGCACCGTCCAGGAGCAGGGTCCAGGCGCGGGGCCGGTCCCGGTCGGGTATGAGCTCGGCGAGCCCGCCGTCCACGGTCTCGACGAGGGCCTCGGGCGCGACTGCCCGCACCCGGGACTTCGGAATGTTCTTCTTGGCCACGGCCCCAGTATCAGCCGTACCGCCAGGTGACGCGCCCTTTGGGCCCGAACGCTCAGCGACAGCGATCCGCCGCTTCGATGAGCCGCGCCGCCTCCCCGAGCGCACGCCGAAGAGCCGTCGGATCAGTGACCGGAACCGTGTCCGTCGGCGGAAGAAGCCACCCCGTCCCCGTGACGGGCGGCTCCGGCTCCGGCTCCGGAGCCCCCGGCGCCGGAATGTCGAAGGACACCCCCCGCCCCAGCGTCTGCGTACACGCGCTGCCCGGCATGTCCCACCCGTCCGCCGTACCCGGCGGGACCAGGAAGCCGACCGTGTCGCACGGCCCGTCGTGCAGGACGGGCCCCACCGCCCCGGACACAGACGCCGCCCTGCGCAGGATGTCCACCGCCTCCAGCCCCTGCCGCGCGGGCACGGTGACCAGGTCGAGCGGCTCGTCCTCGAAGGCCTCGGAAGCCTCGAAGGCCTCGGGCGCCTCAGGGGCCTCGGGAGCCGCGCTGGACTGGGGGCTCGGCCAGTGCTGCGCCGTCGCGTGCGAGGCACCCGCACGCCCCTCGCATCCCTCTGCGCCCGAAACAGCGGTCTCCATGCCGGCCTCCAACAAGGGAACCCTCCTCGTTCGAGAGGGAGCCGCACCCCCTCCGTTCCCTGTCAACGCGGCGACGGCGTCAACGGCTACGGCAACGCGCCGCCGCAAAGGATGGCAGTTCATGGCAGATCGTGGATGAGATATCCGGTTTGTAGGCAAACTCCGCGTGGCGACGCCGTCACAGCCGGTACGTTCATGCCCCGTCCGGGGTGTGCGCATCCGTCCCGGAGAGCACCACAGCACCATCCGCCAGAGAGGGCTTGGCCATGGCGTCGTCACCAGCGAATCATCGGCCTTCCGCATCCGCCCGCCCCGGGGCCCACCCCCGACGGGGTGAACCCAACCTCGTCTTCCGGGCCCTGCGGGGACACCGTTCACCCGGGGAATTCGCCGCGGCGGTGCGGCGCGCGGCCCGCGAGATCGGCGAGCAGGTGGCGTGCGACGCCCGGTACATCGGACGGGTGGAGGCGGGCGAGATCCGCTGCCCGAACTATGCGTACGAGCGGGTGTTCCTGCACATGTTCCCGGGTCTGACACTGACGGACCTGGGGTTCACGGCCCGGGAGGCGGTACGCGGACGAGGGGCGCGCGGGGGTGTGAACACGCCCTTGCCGCACTCCGGTACGCCCGCCGCGGCCCCGGCGGTGCCCGGTGCGCGCACACCCCACCTGTCCCATACCGACGAGGAGAGCGACGTGCTGCGTCGCGCATTCATTTCGCACGGGTCCGCCGCGGTGGCGACCACCGCCGCCTTCGGACCACTGGGGGCCCTCGGCCCGCTCGACCAGGCCTGGGCGGACTCCGGCGGCGGCCCCGCCCGGGCGGGCACGTCCGAGGCCGCCGCCGTCGAGGAGGCGGTGCGGCAGATCCGCCTGCTGGACGACCGGCACGGCGCCGACGCCCTCTACCGGCACGCGGCCAAGCCCCTCCAGGCGGCGTACGCCCTGCTCGACGCGGGCACCGTGCGCCGCACGGTGTCGGACCGGCTGCACGCGGGGACCGGTGAACTCGCCCTGTCCGTCGGCTGGTTGGCGCACGACTCGGGCCGCTTCGAGGAGGCCCGCTCGCACTACGCGGAGGCCCTCGCCACGGCCCGGGTGGCCGGCGATCCGGCTCTGGAGGCGCACGCGTTCTGCAACACGTCGTTCCTGGCCAGGGACGCGGGGCGGCCCCGGGAGGCGCTGCGGGCGGCGCAGGCCGGGTTGCAGGCGGCGCGCGGGCTCGGCTCGATGCGGCTGCTGTCGCTGCTGACGCTGCGGGAGGCGGCGGGCTGGGCGGCGCTCGGGGATCGTACGGGCTGCGTGGAGGCGCTCGTACGGGCGAAGTCGCTGTTCCAGTGCGGGGCTTCGGAGAACGACCCGGAGTGGATGAGCTTCTTCGGGCCCGCCGAGCTGGCCGGGCTGGAGGCGCAGTGCTGGTCGGCGCTGGGCGACTGGCGCAGGGCTGCCCGGTTCGCGCACCGGGCGGCCGCCCTCCAGGACCCGCACTTCACCCGCAACCTGGCGCTCTACAGCGCGGAGCTGGCCGACGACCTGGCCAGGTCCGGGGTGCCGGACGAGGCGGCGGCCGTTGGCCAGCGGGTGCTGGACCTGCTGGAACAGGTCCAGTCCTCCCGCGTCCACACGATGCTGGCGCAGACGATCCGTACGCTGCTGCCGCATCGCAGGTCCCCGGTGATCGGGGCCTTCCTGACCCGGCACGCGAACACGGTGCGCCGGATCTGACCTGCGCGAACTCAGCGCTGGGCGTCCAGGTGGCCGGTGTCGTTCCACCGCTCGACGGCCGGTTCGCCGTACGCCCAGCCGAGGACGGACAGCGAGGTCGGGTCGAGGCGGATGTGCGCGCCGAAGCCGATGCCCAGGCCCAGCCAGCGGGCGCCCAGCGAGCGCAGGACGTGACCGTGGGCGAAGACCAGGACGTCGCGGTCGGCGGAGCGGGCCCACTCGATCACCGCGTCCACGCGGGCGGTGACGTCGGCGAGGGTCTCGCCGTCCGGGGCGCCGTCGCGCCAGATCATCCAGCCGGGCTTGTGGGCATGGATCTCGGCCGGGGTCAGGCCCTCATAGGCGCCGTAGTCCCACTCCATGAGCGCGTCCCAGTTCTGCGCCCGGTCGCCGAAGCCGGCGATCTCGCAGGTCTCGGCGGCGCGCAGCAGGGGGCTGGTGCGGACCTCGACGTCCGGGAGGCCGTTCCAGGGGGCGCGGTGCAGTCGCTCGCCGAGCACCTTCGCGCCGTGGCGGCCCTCGTCGAGGAGCGGGATGTCGGTCCGGCCGGTGTGCTTGCCGGACAGCGACCACTCCGTCTGACCGTGCCGGGCCAGCAGGATGCGGGGTGCCATGGCGATATCTCCCTGGGTGCGACTTACGGGCCTTTTACGGCGTACGGTCCGGAATGGGACCGGCCTGTTCCATCATCGCTCACGGGGTGAAAAGGCGGATGCGGGGGTGTTGTCAGTGGTGGGTGGGAGACTTCCGAGGGTGAACGCAACCCTGGGCAGCGGACCCGATCCCCAGCCTCCGCACGCACGTCGTGAAACGGCCGTTCCGGCTTCCGGTGCGGCTGCCGTTCCCGTACGTCAGCGGCTTGCCGAGCTGAGAGGCCCGGCCGTCGCACCGCACCCCATGGACGCCCGCGCGCTGGCGGCGCTCGCGGCGAACCCGGGGTGCGAGCGGCGGGCGCTGCTGGACGGGGCGGGGGTGAACAAGGCGGTGCTGGCACAGGCGTTGGGGTCCTCGATGTCGTACGGGCAGTCGCAGTTCGCCTTCATGCGCGGGAACGCCTTCGAGGCGCGGGTGAAGTCCGACGGCGGTACGGAACTGCTGCGGCTGCTGGGTGTCGAGGACCCGGCGGCGGCCCGCACGCCCGACGTGTCGGCGGCGGGACCCGAGGGGCGGACGGCGCGGACCGCGCTGGCACTGCGGGAGGCGACGGCGGAGAAGGCGTGGACGCTGCTGGACCACCCGATGCTGGCGCTGGAGGTGGCGGGCACGCCCGCCTACCTGGAGCCGGACGCGGTGGTCGTCCATCCGGACGGGCGGTGGACGGTCGTGGAGATCAAGTCCTTCCCGATGCTGGACGGTTCGGCGGACCCGGCGAAGGTGGGGGCCGCCGCCCGGCAGGCCGCGGTGTACGTACTGGCGCTGGAGCGGGTCGCGGAGCAGGTGGCCGGGGCGGAGGTCGGCAGGAGCGTGCTGCTGGTGTGCCCGAAGGACTTCTCGAACCTGCCGACCGGGTCGATGGTCGACGTCCGCAAGCAACGGGCGGTGACGGTGCGGCAGTTGAAGCGGATGCGGGGGGTGGCGGAGCTGGCGTCCGCCCTTCCGCCGGGGACCACCTTCGACCCGTCGTGCGAGCCGTCGGAGCTGGTGGCGGCGGTCGAGGCGGTGGGGGCCGCCTATGCCCCCGAGTGCCTGTCGGCGTGCGAGCTGGCGTTCCACTGCCGGGGGCGGGCGCGGACTTCCGGGGCGGTGGAGGCGCTGGGTCGGGGGGTCCGGGGGGAGCTGGGCGGGCTGACCACGGTCTCGGAGGTGCTGGATGCGGCGGAGGGGCGGGCCGGGGACCCCTCCGACCCGACGGTCGCGGCGCTGCGGAGGGCGGCGGCGCTGCGGGCCGAGGCGCTGAGGGGGGCGGGGGTGTGACGGTGCCGCTCGGGGGCCCTCCGCACTGTTTGTTCTTCTTGGGCGGCGGGGCCGCCCCCTTCCCCTTTGCCCGTCCCTTTTCCGCCCGTCCCTTTTCCGCCCGTCCCCTTTTCCGTAACCGACTAGGAACCAGGCACCGCACCCCCATGTCCCTCATCCACACCCTCGCCCGGCTGGAAGCCACCCGCAGCGGCCGGGCGCAGCCGCTCGCCACCGTCCGGCACCGGCATCTGTCGGAGCGGCCCATGGTCGTCGTCCCGTTGACCACCGCCGGTGAGGCCGGTGCCCCCCTCGGGGCGCTCGTCGGCACCGACCGGGACAGCCCCCGGCTGCTCGTCGTGCCGCAGCCCCGCGACCGGGACCTGCGGTTCGCGTTCCTCGCCGAGCTGGCGGAGGCCGTACTGCCGTATCTGGACTCGTACGCCGACGACGTCGAGCCCGCGGAGCGCAACGAGACCGACCCCGAGACCAAGAAGCGGGTCAAGGTGGAGGTCGAGCTGTGCCGTGATGCGCCGCAGATCGTCGTGCCGAGCCGGGCGGGCATCGCGTATGTGCGGCTGCTCGGGCGGTCGATGCGGTTCCGGCGTACCGCTGAGCAGGACCCGGACACCCCGTATCCCGCCCCGCCGCACATTCCGCTGCTCGGGCGCTGGCTGACGCACTACGGGGAGCGGGCCCGCGTTCCGGGGGCTTCGCTGCTGCTGTCCGCCACCGATCTCCTCGCCCGGCACTGGGCCACCGGGCAGAGCAACCTGGAGGATCAGCACCTGGGGGCGCTGCTGGCGTGGATCGATCCGCCGGTGGGGGCGGAGAGCGGGGCCGAGGCGGCGCTGCGGGCGGAGAGCGGGCGGGACGCGGCGGGGCAGCTCGTCTGTCCGCCGGCCGGGCCCGCCACCGATCCCGCCTTCGACAATGCGCTGCTCGCCCCCGCCATCGACGCCTACGACCTGGCCCGGCAGCGGCTGGCCGCCGCCGAGGACGGGGAGACCGCCGACGAGCGGTTCGGCGAACTGACGGCTGCCGAGCGCCGCATCCGGGAGCTGCTGGCCGCGCAGATGCGGCCGACGTGGGACGCGGTGTGGCAGGCGCTGGACGTGATGCGGAAGCTGCCCGAGGGGGTGCGGGCGGGCGAGCGCTGGACGCGCGACCGGTGGTCGTACACCTCGCACCGGGACCGGGTGCGTGCCGGTGAGCCGCCGCAGCCCCGGCAGGACAGTGCGGTGGGCGCCGCCCAGAAGCTGGCCTCCCGGGAGACCGAGCAGGCCAGGCTGGAGGCCCAGGAGGCGCTGGACGACCCGCTGGTGATGGCGACGCGGCGACTGGCCGGGGAGGCGTTCGTGAGCGAGGTGGTGGACGTGGAGATGGCCTGGAGCGAGGGGAAGCGGCCGAGCCCCCGGCCGCTGGTGACGGTCACCACCGACGATCTGCCGCAGCTCGGCGGGGGCGAGAAGGTGCACCGGTCCGTGGACGGAAAGTCCCAGAGTGCGGAGTTCGTGGAGCGGGTGGGCGGGGGGCGGCTCGTGCTGCGGGTCGTCAACGGGATGGGGCGCAGCAAGGAGCCGGCGCCGGGGTCCGTGCCGGAGGTCGGGGACCGGATCTGCTGGACGCTGTTCGAGCATGAGCCGCGGGGTGGGGCGCAGTTGCCCGACCCGGAGGAGACGCCGTGGACCCATGGGGGGCCTCCGGATGCGGCGCCGGACGGGGTGCTTCTGCCGGAGCGGCCGGATCCGGTGACGCCGGAGGATCTGCTGTGAGCGGGTGGGCGGGTGCGTCCGGTGCCGGGTGGGCGGGCCGGCCCCGTGCCGGGTGCGTGGGCCCGCCCCGTGCCGGGTGCGCGGGTCGGCCAGGGGGTGGGCCGGCGGGCCCGGGGTCGGAGCGTGCGGGTTCGCCCGGCTCGGGCAAGGGGTCCCCAGCCCCGCCCCTCCACCTAAACCCTGCGGGGCAGTTGGAGGGTTCCGTGCGGGTGTGTCGTGGCTGGGCGCGCAGTTCCCCGCGCCCCTGAAGGGGCACGGCCAAGCAAGCCGGTCGCGCCCGCGCGGCGGAGCCGCAGATCGGCACAGCCCCGCGCCCCTGAAGGGGCGCTCCGCCTCCGTACCGTTTCGTTCAGCCCCGTAGCTTCCGAGGAACAGCCGTGAATCACTTGCCCGACTCCTTCGACCGAGCCTCGTTCGACCCCGGGGCCGAGGCCGCGCGGGCCACCGGTGCGATCCTGCACGACACCCTGCACGGGACCCATCGGGGTGTGGTCGTCGACTCGCCGCCCGGGGCGGGGAAGTCCACGCTCGTGGTGCGTGCCGCGCTCGAACTGGCCGATGCCGGGCGGCCGTTGATGGTCGTGGCGCAGACCAATGCCCAGGTCGACGATCTGGTGCTGCGGCTCGCCGAGAAGCGGCCCGGGTTGCCGGTGGGGCGGTTGCACAGCTCCGATCCCGATCCGTACGACAAGGCGCTGGACGACCTTGCGCAGGTGAAGAAGTCCGCGAAGGCGGCGGATCTGGCGGGTCTTGACGTGGTGATCTCCACGGCGGCGAAGTGGGCGCACGTCAAGGGCGTCGAGCCGTGGCGGCACGCGATCGTCGACGAGGCGTACCAGATGCGGTCCGACGCGCTGCTGGCCGTGGCGAGCCTCTTCGAGCGGGCGCTGTTCGTGGGCGACCCGGGGCAGCTCGACCCGTTCTCGATCGTGGGGGCCGAGCAGTGGGCGGGGCTGTCGTACGACCCGTCCGCGAGCGCGGTCTCCACGCTCCTCGCGCACAACCCGGAGCTGCCGCAGCACCGGCTGCCGGTGTCCTGGCGGCTGCCCGCCTCGGCGGCGCCGCTGGTCTCGGACGCGTTCTACCCGTACACGCCCTTCCGCAGCGGTACGGGTCCGGACGACCGGAAGCTCACCTTCGGGGTGGCGTCGGACGGGTCGGCGGTGGACCGGGTGGTCGACGAGGCGGCGCACTCCGGGTGGGGGCTGCTCGAGCTGCCCGCCCGGCACACCCCGCGCACGGACCCCGAGGCGGTGGGGGCTCTCGCCCAGGTCGTACGCCGGCTGCTCGACCGGGGCGGGGCCGCGCTCAGCGAGCGCTCCCAGACGCCCACCCCGCTCACCGCGGACCGCGTCGCGGTCGGCACCGCGCACCGCGACCAGGCGGCGGCGGTACGGGCCGCACTCGCCCGGGTCGGGGTGACGGGGGTCGCGGTCGACACCGCGAACCGGCTCCAGGGGCGGGAGTTCGACGTCACGGTCGTCCTGCACCCCCTCTCGGGCCGCCCGGACGCGACGGCCTTCCACCTGGAGACGGGCCGCCTGTGCGTCCTGGCCTCCCGGCACCGGCACGCGTGCATCGTGGTGTGCCGCGAGGGCGTGACGGACCTCCTGGACGAACACCCGTCGACGGAGCCGGTGCAGCTGGGGGTGACCGTGAAGTTTCCTGATGGGTGGGAGGCGAATCACTCGGTGCTGGCACACCTGGGCGAGCACCGCGTGCGATGGACCCCGTGAGGGGACCAGCCGCACGCCGTGACGGTGACCGCCGGACGGAGTCCGGCACGCCGCCGGAGGCGGCCAAGGAATGCAGCCCCGATGGGTGGGAGGCGAATCACTCGGTGCTGGCACACCTGGGCGAGCACCGCGTGCGATGGACCCCGTGAGGAGAGCAGCCGCACGCCGTGACGGTGACCGCCGGACGGAGTCCGGCACGCCGCCGGAGGCGGCCAAGGAATGCAGCCCTGATGGGTGGGAGGCGAATCACTCGGTGCTGGCACACCTGGGCGAGCACCGGGTGCGCTGGACCCCCTGAGGCGTACTTGCGCGCGTCCGGACAATGGAGGGTGGCCGTCCGACCCCTGGGCGGCCTGAATTGGGAGGAAGCACATGGCGGAAACCGAGCGGACCGAGCGGCAGCTGCGCCCCGCACCGCTGCTCTTCGAGCCTGCGGAGGCGGCCGCCGACCCCGAGCACTTCTTCGACCTGGAGTCGATCGAGGACCCCAAGGAACTGCTGGCCCGGGCCACCGAGCTGACGCACGCGTTCCGGGCCGCGACGGACCGGGCGGTGGAGTTCCAGGCGGTCGCGGCGGCCCAGCTCGCGGACCCGAAGCGGTTCGACCGGCTGGTGGTGGGGGACATCGCCGAGCGGGCGGGGTGGACCGAGGACTACGCGGCGAAGATGGTGGAGTTCGGGCGGGGGCTGCTGCGGGACGGACCCGCGAAGTAGGCCCACCGAGGGCGAACACGCGTGCGGGGCATATGCCAGCGCCTTGTGCGGGCGGGCAAGATACGCCTCCCGCCCGCCCCCTGTCCCCGTTTCCGGTAACTGGTGGAAGCCGAGTGCTTACCGCCAGTACACCTGGAGGCATGACCACTCACGCCCCCGCCCCCGTCTCCCCGCCCCTCGACCGCGTGACCAGCGCCGGGGCCGCCTGGCTCGTGTCCGCGTCGGCGTACCCGCGCAGCACCCTGTCCACCTGGGAGACCCGGCCCGGCGCCCCGGCCGTACTGCCCTGCGGGAGCGTTTTCGACGTGGTGAACGTGCCCGCGGTCTTCGGGCGGCGGATGCTGGACGCCCTGTGGGCGGAGGGGCCCGGGTCCGGGCCGGTGGCCGGGCAGCGGGGCCGGATGCTGCTCTTCGCCTCCCCGGGGACCGCCCAGCGGCTGCCCGCCCTGCTGGAGTGGGAGCACCGGGCGGACGCCGTGCCGCCGCTGCTGTGCCACGGGGCGGGCGACGCCGTCACCGTGCCCGCGCTGCGGCCGGGCAGTGACCAGGGGCCGCGCTGGGTGGTCGCGCCGGATGTGCGGCACCCCTGGCTGCCGGGTCCGGAGGTGCTGTTCTGGGCCTGTGTGCGGGCCTCGCGGTTATCGATTTTTCCTCCCGCCGATCAGGGTGCTAATGTCTACGACGTCAGCAGGCGCCGCTAGCTCAGTTGGTTAGAGCAGCTGACTCTTAATCAGCGGGTCCGGGGTTCGAGTCCCTGGCGGCGCACCGACAGAAAAGTCCCCCGCGCTTCGGCTCGGGGGACTTTTTCGTGCCCGTACGGACACCCGCTCAGCCCGTCGTGACCTGCACCGTCCAGCCGCCCGAGCCCGTCCGGTCGGCCACCTCCACCTTCGCCCCCTCCTTCACCACCGTGAACGTCTCGCCCACGTCCAGCGGCGCGTCCGCGAGCGGCGGGTAGACGGAGCCGTCCCAGCAGGCCTCGGTGCGGGGGTGGGTGTCGACGACCTCGATGGGGCCGCCGCCGGACGCGGTGCCGTTGCGCACCCGGTAGATCAGGACGCCCTCGGAGCAGGCACCGCGGTCGTTTCCGGTGCTGCCGCGGGCCTCGATGGCGAGGACGGTGTTCTCTCCCGTACGGACGACCGCCAGGCGTGCGTTGCCGCGCTGGCCGCCGGCGGGGGGCGGGGCGGACAGCGGGTCCAGGGTGAAGCGGCTGGTGGTGCCCCAGGGGACGCAGTGCACCTGGTCGGCGTCGAGCCAGCCCAGCTTCCACTTGTGCCAGCCGAAGGGGTCGGGGGCAAGACCGAACTGGCTGCCCATGAGGTCCCAGTCGCCGACGTGGGTGTCCCAGTCGCCCTTGCCGTCGGAGGGACGGTGATAGAGGTCGGGCAGGTCGAAGACGTGGCCGGTCTCGTGGGCGAGGACGTTGCGGTCCGGGGGGTGGTTCTCGAAGACGGTGACGATGCGGCGGATGTCGGTGTCGTCGGCGCGCAGCGGGGTGTCGAAGTTGACCACCTTCGTCGCGTCGGAGTCGACGCCGGGGGCGTCCGGGTCGGCGACCAGGTAGACGACGTCGTACTTCGAGAAGTCGACCCGGGCGTCGGCCGCGGCGACCGCGTCCCGCAGGTAGGCGGTGCGGCGTTCGGCGCTCCAGTCCCGCTGTATCGCGTACGAGGTGGAGTCGGCCGGCATCCGCACCCAGTCCAGCAACGGGTGCGGCCGGAGGTCGAACCGGCCGTACGAGGCGCGGCGGAAGAAGTCGCTGGTGGCGGGGAAGTGGTCGGAGGCCAGTTCGTCGGGGGTGAGGAGGGGGTCGGAGTCCGGGAAGGACAGGAAGATCATCACCGCGTCGAGGGCCTCGGCGGGGCGGGGGTAGCTCTCGTTCCAGGTGTCGACGCCGAGGGAGTGGTGGGCGGAGGTGCGGGGCAGGGCGCACCGCCCGGCCGGCTGGTCGGCGGCGGCGGCCGGCCCGGCGATCAGACCGGTGGCGGCGAGTGCGGCCAGCGCGGTCAGCAGTGCGGCCGAGCTGCGCAGCCGGAACCGCGACCAGTCGCCCGCACCTCCCCGGACGCCCGCACCCGCCCCGGAGCCCTCGCCTGCGCCGGGCGTCAACTCGTCCTGCACATCGACCTCCGGGCCCTCCGCAGCGGAATTCGGAACACCTCACCCACAATGTGGGGTTTTGGAGGGGTCTGCCCTGTTCCAGTGCGCCACTCGGGTGCCCGGGGCAACCTGCGGCGACACCCCGAGTCCTCACGGAAAGTCACAAGCGGTCAGGAGAGCGGCAGGTCAAGGCACACCCGTGCAGAAACGATCGTCCGGAGTGCGCGGGGCGGGCGCCGGGCCCGTACCGGAGCGGGATTCAGCAGTGACGGAGCTGGATCGGCTGTCGCGCCAGCCTCTATGATCGGCACACTTTCCCGCGCGGAATCCGCTCCAGGGCAGCGGATTCCTCCCCCGATCCCCCGCCGATCCCTCCGGTCCCCTCCGACTCGTCCCCACAGGAACGCCGACATCAGGACCCCCGACATCACGCGACGACACCTGTACGACTCAATCGCCCTGCGGGAGCACACGGTGAGCGGAATCCCCGAAGAGTCCGGCCCCGACCTCGCCCCCTCCGCCCCCTCGTTCGTCACGGAGAGTGAGGGAGGGGGCGTGCCGGTGGGGCTGCCCGGCCTCCCCGCCGAACCCGGCCTCCCCGTCGAGCCGCATCCGCGTGACGACGCCGGGGCCCGCTCCTACCGGGCCGCCTTCCGGGCCGCGCAGCTCGCGATGGCGCTGGTCACCCCCGGCGGGACGGTCGTCGCCGCGAACGCCGCGCTCGGCGCGCTGCTCGGCGCGGACCCGGCGCAGCTGGCCGGGACGGAGGCCGCCGAGTTGGTGGACCTCGCCTCGGACGCCCGCACCTGGCACGCGTACCGGGAGATCCTGGGCGGCCGCCGCTCCCGGTTCCGCTGCACGCGCCGGCTCAAGCACCACGACGGCCACGCCCTGTGGGTGGAGGTCGCGCTGGCCCCCGTACCCGACAGTGAGAACGTCCTGCTGTCGGTCTCCGACATCAGCGACTGGCGGGAGCTCCAGGCGCGCCTGCGGCACCTCCAGATGCACGACCCGGTGACCCGGCTGCCCAACCGGGCGCTGTTCTTCGAGCGGCTGACGGCCGCGCTGGAGGCGTCCACGTACGAACGCGGCGGGACCGGGCGGATCGGGCTCTGCTATCTGGACCTGGACGGGTTCAAGGCGGTCAACGACACGCTGGGCCACCGGGTCGGCGACCGGCTGCTGACGGCGGTCGCGACGCGGCTGACGCGGTGTGCGGAGCAGAGCGGGTACGGGCCCGGGGGCGGCCATCTGGTGGCCCGGCTCGGCGGCGACGAGTTCGCGCTGCTGGTGGAGGACTCGACGGGGACCGATCAGCTGAGCGATCTGGCGCAGACGGTCCTGACGGCGCTCCAGCAGCCCTTCGACCTGGCCGGGCAGCGTCTGTCGGTGTCGGCGTCGATCGGGGTGGTGGAGCGGCCCGCGGTGGGCACGACGGCGACCGGGCTGATGCAGGCGGCGGACACGACGCTGTACTGGGCGAAGGCGGACGGGAAGGGGCGGTGGACGCTCTTCGACCCCGAGCGCAACGCGCACCGGATGACTCGGCAGGCCCTGTCGTCGACGCTGCGCCCGGCGCTGGAGCGGGGTGAATTCGTCCTGGAGTACCAGCCGTTGGTGGACTTGGAGGGCGGGCTCGTACGGGGTGTGGAGGCGCTGGTGCGGTGGCGGCATCCGCAGTTCGGGACGCTTGCGCCGAATCGGTTCATCGGAATTGCGGAAGAGGACGGATCCATCGTCCACCTGGGCCGATGGGTGCTGCGCACGGCCTGCCGCCAGGCGCGGCAGTGGCAGCTCGACCACCCGGACGCGGAGCCGCTGTTCGTGTCCGTGAACGTGGCGGTGCGGCAGGTCTGGGACTCGGACCTGGTGGCGGACGTGGCGGAGATCTTGGAGGAGACGGGCCTGCAACCCAGCCTGCTCCAGCTGGAGTTGACGGAATCGGCCGTGATGGGCTCGGCGGGCCGCCCGCTCCAGGCCCTCCAGGCGCTGAGCGACATGGGCGTGCTCATCGCCATCGACGACTTCGGCACGGGCTACTCGAACCTCGCCTACCTGAGCCGCCTGCCGGTGTCCGTCCTCAAGCTGGACGGCTCCTTCGTCCGGGGCTTCCAGGACGAGGCGCACCCCAACCCCGCCGACGAGACGATCGTCGAGGCCCTGGTGCAGCTCGCGCACCGCCTGGGCCTCACCGTCACCGCGGAGTGCGTGGAGACGGCTGGCCAGGCGGCGCGGCTGCGCAGCATCGGCTGCGACACGGGCCAGGGCTGGCTGTACTCGCGCCCTGCCGCGCCGGAGCGGATCGCCGAACTGCTCGTGGCGCGCGGCTAGTTGGTGCCGCTCGTGGGCAGACCGTAGGCGTCGGCGATCAGTTCGTACGAGCGGACCCGGACCGCGCCCGTGTGGGCGTTGGCGGTGAGCATCAGCTCGTCGGCGCCGGTGCGCTTGGCGAGGTCGTCGAGCCCGGTACGGACGGCGTCGGGGGTGCCGTGGATGACGTTCCCGAGCCAGGAGTCGACGAACTCCCGCTCCACCGGGCCGAATTGGTACGCCGCCGCCTCGTCCGGCGTCGGGATCAGTCCGGGCCTGCCGGTGCGCAGCCGCAGCATGTTGAGCGCGCCGGTGAGGACCTGCCGCCGGGCCTCGTTCTCGTCCTCCGTGGCGAGGGCGGAGACGCCGATCACCGCGTACGGGGCGTCCAGTGCCTCCGAGGGGCGGAAGGACTCGCGGTAGAGGTCGAGGGCGGGGATGGTGTTCTGCGCGGAGAAATGGTGCGCGAAGGCGAAGGGCAGGCCGAGGGTGCCGGCGAGGCGGGCGCTGAAGCCGGAGCTGCCGAGGAGCCAGATCTGCGGGGTGTTGCTGTGCCCCTGCACGGGGCCGGGGACGGCGTGAATGCGGGAGTACGGGTGGCCGTCGGGGAAGTCGTCGGTCAGGAACCGGGTCAGCTCGGCCAGCTGGCGGGGGAATTCGTCCGCCCCCTCGTGGAGGTTCTCGGTGCGGCGCAGGGCGGCGGCGGTGGCGCCGTCGGTGCCGGGGGCCCGGCCCAGACCGAGGTCGACCCGTCCCGGGGCCATCGCCTCCAGCGTCCCGAACTGCTCGGCGATGACGAGCGGGGCGTGGTTGGGCAGCATGACGCCGCCCGAACCGAGGCGGATGCGGTCCGTGTGGGCGGCGAGGTGGGCCAGGATCACGGCCGGGGAGGAGCTGGCGACGCCGGGCATGGAGTGGTGCTCGGCGACCCAGTACCGGTGGAATCCGCGGGACTCGGCAAGCTTGGCGATCTCGACGCTGGTACGGAGGGAGGCGGTGGGGGTGCTGCCGACGCCGACGGTGGCGAGGTCGAGGACGGAGAGGGGGGTGGGGGCGGAGCCCTTTGCGGTGGCGCGGACGGGGTGGGGGGCGGTTTCCACCGGGGTTCCTCCTGCGGGGTGCGATGCGTGCGTCGTCCTGGGGCCAACAGGAGGGGGGCTCCGGATATTCCCCCTCGGGGGCGGGCCGGTGCTCGGGGGGTGCGGGCCCTCGGGCCGGTAAGGGGCGGGCCGGTGTCGGAAGGTGCGGGCAGGGGCCGGTGTCCGGGTGGGCCCGGATCGGGCGTACCGCCCCCTTGCCCGCCCGTCCCGCCCCCGGGGGGGCGGCCCCGCCGCCCAAGGGGACGAGGGTCACCGAGAGCGGCGGGGAGAAGTCGGCCATTCCGTCGACGAATTCGTAGAGGAGGTGGCCCTCGGTGACGGTGAGGACGACGCCCGCGCGGCGGTACACGCCGACGAGGGGGGTCCAGTCGACCTCCACGGGCGTGGCCGGCGGGGCGAAGGAGTCCGGCATCGTCACGTCCGCGTACTCCGCGAGGAGCTCCCGCATCAGGGCCGCGTAGAGGAGCCGCGCGCTGCCGCCGTTGGTGAGGAGGGCGACCGCGACCCCGGCGGAGGGGACCACGCGGAGGTAGGAGTACTGGCCGAGGGAGGCGCCGTCGTGGCCGTACCCCCGCGTGCCGTTCCAGTCGTACAGCGTCCAGCCGAGGCCCCAGCCGTCCGAGCTGACCGTCCACCTGTCGGGGACGTCCGTCTCCCAGCGCTGCATGGCGGCGACGGTCTCGGGCGAGAGGAGGCGGGTGCCGTCCTCGGCGACGCCGTTCGCGAGGTGGAGGCGGGCGAGGCGCACGACGTCGGAGGCGCTGGCGATGACCCGCCCGTACGGGCCGGCCGAGCGCGGCATCATGTCCCAGGCGGGCGCCGGGTCGGGCATCTGCCCGGGTTCGCCGAGGTGCCCCATGGCGGCGCGGAAGGCGAGGGCCTCCTCGGGGAGGGTCATGGTGTGCGTCGCGCCGAGCGGGGCGAGGAGGCGGGTCTTCAGGGCCTCGTCCCAGGTCTGGCCGGTGAGGACCTCGACGATGCGGCCGAGCACGTTGTAGCCGAAGCTGCTGTACGAGACGGCCGTGCCCGGCGGGCAGTCGAGCGCGATGTCGGCGCCGGCCTCCAGGTAGAGCGCCAGGCAGTCGTCGCCGCGCCCGCTGTCGTGGGTGAAGTCGCAGGTCAACCCGCTGGTGTGGGAGAGGAGCTGGCGGGTGGTGATGCGCTTGGTGGCCTCGGGGTCGGCGGTGGTGAAGTCCGGGAGGACGGAGGCGACCGGGGCGTCGATGTCGAGTTCGCCGGAGTCGGCGAGCCGCATCACCAGGGTGGCCGTGTAGAGCTTGGCGATCGAGCCGAGCTGGAAGACGGAGTCGACGGTCGCCTCGACGCCGGTGCCCCGGTGGAGGAGGCCGCTGGCGAGCTCGTGGACGGTGCCGTCGACGAGTACGGCGAGCGAGGCGCCGGGGATGTGGTGGGCCTCGCGGAGTTCGTCCAGCCTGGCCTGCCGGCGGGCGAGTTCGAAGGTGCGGCCGGTGGAGTCCTTGGCTCCCCAGGGACCTTCGGCCTTCCACTCGCCCCGCTCGTTCCAGCTGGCGTTGCCGGTCATGGTGCTCCCCCTCGTCGTGGGCGGCGCGCCGGTCGCCCGCTCTCCCGATGCGCACACTGCACGCATGACGGAACGCTGTGCGCAAGAGGGGTATGGCGTGCGCATCGGGTACGGGAAAGGGCGGCCCCGGAGATCAACTCCCCTCCGGGGCAGCCCTTTTCACCAAGCCGCCGCTATCCGGCGAACAGCCTCCCCAGCCCCGGCGCCCGCACCCGCCGCTGCGCCAGTCGCAGCCCCTCCCACACCGTGACCTGGTTCGCGGTCAGGACCGGCTTGCCCAACTCGCGCTCCAGGTCGGCGACATGGGCCGCCGTGTGCAGTGCCGTGTCCGGCAGGAGGACCGCCTCCGCGTCCGGGTGGTCGCCCGCGCGGGCCAGGGCGAGGACCTCGTCCCGGCCCCAGGTGCCCACCTCGGCCGCCGTGATGATGCCGCTGGCCCGGGTGAAGAGGACCTCCGCCCCGGCCGCCTTGAGGAAGGCGGCGAAGAGCTCGCAGACGTCCGCCGGGTAGGTGGCCGCCACGGCGACGCGGGTCGCGCCCAGTTCCCGTACCGCTCCCGCGAAGGCGAAGGAGGTCGAGGAGGCGGGCAGCCCGGCGGCCGCGGCCAGGCTGCGGACCTGCTCGCGGGCCCCCTCCCACCCGTACACGAAACTGGCGCTCGTGCAGGCCCAGACGACGGCCTCCGCGCCCGCGAGGCGCAGTTCTTCGACGCCGGCCGCGAGGCGGTCCGCGGAGCCCATTTCGAGGAGCGCGTCGACGCGATGGGCGTCGGTGCCGATGTCCGTGTGGACCAGCGGCAGCCGGATGTCGGGGGCGGCCAGCATCATTTCCATGCGCGGGTAGTCGTCCTCGGCGGAGTGGCCGGGGTAGAGGAATCCGATCGCGGTCATGTCAGTTCAGGCCTTCCTGCTCGGGGAACGGCGGGAGCGGCGGAGGAGTGAGCGGAGGGAGGGCTTCCGAAACGGCTTCCGGCACGGTCTCCGGAGCCATCGCCAGCGGCGCGACCGGAGGCACGACCGGCGGAACCACGGGCGACGTGCCCTGCTGCGTACCCATCAGCAGCCGCTGGTACGGACCGACCGCCTCCGCACCGAGCCGCCTCAGCGCCGACCACATCGTGACCTGGTTCGCCGAGATGACCGGCATCCGCAACTCCGCCTCCAGCTGCGGGATCACGTCGTACGTGGGGAGATTGGTGCAGCTGATGAAGAGGCAGTCGGCCGCACCGACCACCGCCCGCCGCGCCATGTCCACCACGTCCCGGTACGGCACCTTCCAGATGTGCCGGGTCAGGCCCAGGAACTCCCGGCCCGTGATGACGATGCCGGCCTGCGCCAGATACTCCTCCAGGGACTGTGTCACCGACTCCGTGTACGGGGTGACCACGGCGACCCGGCGGGCGCCGAGCGCGCCGAGCGCCTCCAGGAGCGCGCCCGATGTGGTCACCGAGGGGAGGTCCCCCGACTCGGTCTCACCGGCCCGGGACATCGCCTCGCACATGGCGCGTTCCCCGGCGAGGCCGCCGACGAAACTGCCCGAGGTGCAGGCGTACGCGACGACTTGGGGTTCGACGGCGATGAGCGCCCGGACCGCCTCGCGGAGCGTCTGGTGCTCGCTGACGAGCCGGGCGAGGTCGAGGCTGACCTCGACGGGGACGAAGGGTGTGCGGGTGAGGTGGAGGGAGATGCCGTCGGGCACCCACCGCCAGAGCTCCCGGTCGAGTGCGAAGTCGAACGGGGCCACTACCCCCACGCCGCGTTGCGGCTGTGGCCCGCCGAGAAAGTCAATGTCCAATGCGGCCCCCAGATACGGGTGTTGACGACCGTAGAGTGCGGGTACGAGTGTGGTCAATCCGTACGCCATCCGTGTAAGTCAGACGTGACGAAATGGTTTCTCCGCCATGACAGATGTGAACGATGTGACCGCTGCGCCCGGCGCGCGCGATGTGACCCTTCTTGTCCTGAATGCCGAGCCGCCGCCACGCCTGGGCAGCCTGACCGGACGGACCCGCATTCTGCACGGTGACGAGTCGACGATCGCCCGTCAACTCCCCGAGGCGGATGTGCTGTTGGTGTGGGACTTCCTGTCGGACGCGGTACGGCACGCCTGGCCGGGTCCCGGCGCACGACCGCGCTGGGTGCACACCGCGAGCGCCGGTGTGGACCACCTGATGTGCCCGGAGCTGACCGCATCGGACACCGTGGTGACCAACGCGCGGGGCATCTTCGAGACGCCGATCGCGGAGTACGTCGCGGGCCTGGTCCTGGCCGCGGCGAAGCACTTCTCCGGCACCAACGAGCTGCAGCGGCAGCGGCGTTGGCAGCACCGGGAGACCCGGAGGGTCGCCGGAACGCGGGCGGTCGTCGTCGGCTCCGGCCCGATCGGGCGCGCCGTCGCCGCCACTCTCAAGGGCCTCGGGGTGAAGGTGGCGCTGACGGGGCGCACGGCCCGCGCAGGGGTGCACGGACCCGAGGACCTCATGCCTCTCCTCGCCGGAGCGGACTGGGTGGTGGCGGCGGCGCCGCTCACCGATGCGACGCGGGGCATGTTCGACGCGCGGGCCTTCGGCGCGATGAGCCCGAACTCGTACTTCATCAATGTCGGACGCGGCCAACTCGTCGTCGAGGAAGACCTGTTGTCCGCTCTGCACAAACGGTGGATCGGCGGGGCCGCGCTCGACGTCTTCGAGCAGGAACCACTCCAGCCGGAGAGCCCGCTGTGGGACGTCCCCGGACTGGTCGTCTCCCCGCACATGAGCGGTGACGTGGTCGGCTGGCGCGACGAACTGACCACCCAGTTCCTGGAGTTGTTCGACCTGTGGGCCGCCGGAAAGCCACTTCCGAATGTAGTCGACAAGAATGTTGGGTACGTCCCCCTGCATGACTGAGCCGACAGCACTGACCGCGTTCACCGCCCACCAGTTGCTCGCCGCCTACGAGAAGGGCGAGCTGTCGCCCGTCGAGGTCGCCCGGGCCGTCCTGGACCGGGCCGAGGAGATCCAGCCGACGCTCAACGCCTTCGTGTCGATCGACCGCGAGGGCGCGCTCGGCCAGGCCCGCGCATCGGAGGAACGGTGGCGCAGGCGGGAGCCGCAGGGCCTGCTCGACGGTGTACCGGTGACGGTCAAGGACCTGCTCCTCACCAAGGGCACGCCGACCCTCCGAGGCTCGTACTCCATATCTGAGCAGGGGAGTTGGGACGAGGACTCCCCCTCGGTGGCACGATTGCGCGAGCACGGTGCGGTCTTCATCGGCAAGACGACGACCCCGGAGTTCGGCTGGAAGGGCGTCACCGACTCGCCCCGCTTCGGCGTCACCCGCAACCCGCACGACCCGTCCCGTACCTCCGGCGGCTCCAGCGGCGGCAGTGCGGCGGCGGTCGCGGCGGGCTGCGGGCCGCTCTCCGTCGGCACGGACGGGGGCGGCTCGGTCCGCATCCCGGCGTCCTTCTGCGGCATCGTCGGCATGAAGCCGACGTACGGCCGCGTCCCGCTCTACCCCTCCTCCCCCTTCGGCACGCTCGCGCACGCCGGACCCATGACCCGGGACGCGGCGGACGCGGCGCTGATGCTGGACGTGATGGCCGGGGAGGCGGACTGGCGGGACTGGTCGCAGTCGCCGGTCACCGACGACGGCGTACGCTCCGGGCTCGACGACGGGGTACGGGGCCTGCGCATCGCCTACTCCCCCACGCTCGGCGGGCAGGTCAACGTCCACCCGGAGGTGGCCGCGAAGGTGCGGGACGCGGTCTCGGCGCTGGCCTCGCTCGGCGCGTACGTCGAGGAGGCGGACCCGGACTTCGCGGACCCGGTGGAGGCGTTCCACGTGCTGTGGTTCAGCGGGGCGGCGCGGGTGGCGCAGGGGCTGGGCCGCGAGCAGCGGGAGGCGCTGGACCCGGGGCTGCGGGAGGTGGTCCGGGCGGGGGCGCGGATGAGTGCGCTGGAGTACCTGGCGGCGGTGGACGCCCGCATGGAACTGGGCCGGCGGATGGGGTCCTTCCACCGGACGTACGACGTCCTGATCACCCCCACCCTCCCGGTGACGGCCTTCGAGGCGGGCGCGGAGGCACCGCGTGGCCTCGGGGTGCGCCGCTGGACGGGCTGGACACCCTTCACCTACCCCTTCAACCTCACCCAGCAGCCGGCGGCTTCGGTGCCGTGCGGGGTGGACGGCGGGGGGCTGCCGGTGGGGGTGCAGGTGGTGGCGGCGCGCCACCGGGACGCGCTGGTGCTGAGGGTGGCGAGGGCGTTGGAGGGGGTGGCCGGGGGCTGAGGCCGGGCCGGTGCCGGGGGCGGGGCGGAAGAGAGGGCGCCCCCGGCGGAGGGCGGTCAGAAGAAGGTGCGGACGAAGACGTCCGAGACACCGTCCGTGTCGCCGGGCACGAGCCCGTCCGCCGCGGACTGGAAGACGACGTCCCGCCCCCCGGCGCTGACCGCGTCGGCCCTCGCGGTGGCGGGCTGGTCCGTGACCGTCTCGTCCGTACCCGTCTGAAGGTCGCGCAGCACCAGCGACGGCCCACCCGTGGCGTTCGGCGCGTACAGCAGGTAGCGGTCGGCGGGATCGATGGCCAACCCCGCGACGTCCGGTACCAGTTGGGCGTTGCCCGAGGCGACGTCATGGACGTACGTGTCGGCACCGGATACGTAGACGACCGTTGCGGCCGTCGTCGCTGAGCTGGACCAGCGTGGCGTCCTTGCCCGGGCCTTCGAGCGGACCGGCTGCGGTGCCGGTGGCCCGGTTCCACAGGTGGACGTCCTTCGTCAGACCGTTCTGGTACGCGACCAGGTCGCCGTCGCCGCTGATGGAGGGCCGGGACGCCTCACCGTGGCTGAGGTCGGCGACCAGCGCCTGCCCGCCCTGCTCGCCGTCCACCAGAACCCGCTGCCCGGAGTTCGTCGGCGACGCGTGGCTGACGAAGGCGTGGTAGCCGCCGGTGGTGCTCAGCGCCGGCTGGTCGCAGAAGTTGCCGGGGCACTGGACGCGCAGCGAGCCCCACTGCACCGAGTACATCTGGATCGTCCGTGCGCGCATCCGCTGCACCGGGAAGGCGATCCACGACCTGTCGGCGCTGATCGCGAGGGCGCTCGGGTCTGTCGTGACGTCGCCCATCTGCGTGGTCTGCCCGGTCCGCCGGTCGCGGAGATGGACCTGTCCGCCGGGCGAGGCGGCGTAGAGGGCGGTGGCGATACGTCTGGTACGTCTGGAAGTGCTCCGGTCCGGTCTGCGCATGCTGTTCCTCCCGGGCATGGCTTCCTCCCAGCGGTTCCCCCCTGGAAGCTCCCCCGGATGCAACCGTGAAGGGCTTTGTGGGGTCAATGCGTCGCGTGACGGACAGGAGCACACCGTTGCTTTACGTACAGGGGCCCGCCGACAAGCACGCGCCGCCGCCTGTCCGGCGGGCGTGCCTGCCCCTGCGGCCGGGGGTGCCTAGCTCTTGAAGCCGTGGTCGAGCAGCTTGCCCGCGTCCTTCGCCCGGTTCACGTCGGACGAGGAGGCCAGCAGGGTGCCGTACAGGGTCTTGGAGCCGCGCTTGGTGGCGAAGACCAGGCAGTACTTGGCGGAGGGGCCCGATCCGGTCTTGATGCCCAAGGTGCCCTTGTAGCTGGACAGCAGCGGATTCGTATTGGCCCACTTCATGTCGCGGTGACCGCCGGACTTGGTGAGTGTCCGCTGCGTCGTGGACTTGGTGGCGACCACCTTGCGGAAGGTGGCGTTCTTCATCGCGCTCATCGCGAGCTTCGTCAAATCGCGGGCGGTGGAGTAGTTGCCGTTGCCGCCGCCTCCGTCGAAGGAGTCGAAGTGGGTGTTCTTCAGGCCGAGCGAGCGGGCGGAGGCGTTCATCCTGCCGATGAAGGACTTCACCCGGGCGTCGCGGGTCTCCCCCGCGCCGAAGGTGTCGGCGAGGGCGTACGCAGCGTCGCACCCGGACGGCAGCATCAGCCCGTACAACAGCTGCCGGACCGTCACCTTGTCGCCGACGATCAGGCGGGCGGAGGAGGCGGTGTTCTTGACGATGTAGTCGCTGTACGCCTTCTGGATCGTGACCTTGGAGTCCAGGTTGAGGCCCTTGGACTCCAGGACCACCTTCGCCGTCATGATCTTGGTGGTGGAGCCGGTGGGCAGCCGGGTGTCGGCGGCCTTGGCGTACAGGGTCTTCCCCGTGGCCGCGTTCATCAGGAACGCACCCTTGGCGGTGACGGTCGGCGCCTTGGGGGCCATCGGCGCCCCGATCGCGACGGCCGGGGCGGGCGCGGCCTGCGCGGGGGCGGCCGCGACCCCGGCGGCGAGCACCGAACCGGCGGTGGCGGCCGCCGTCACGGCGACCGCGGAGGCGCGGCGAAGCTGGGGGTTGCGTAGGTTCTTCAAGGTATTCGCGGTATTGACGGTACTGACGGTGTTCACGGTGATACTCCAGATGCCCATGTCGTGCGGCCACATGAGGATGTCGCCTACCCCGCCTGACGAATGAGCGGGCACAGGGGCACGGGTTCCGCCGAGATTTCCCACCGCGCGGTCACCTGGGCGGGCGGCGGAGGGACCGGTTCAGGCCACGGCGGGAGTGCGCCGCCGGCCGCCGCGTACGGCCATGAAGATGCCGAGCGGGAGCAGGACCCCGCCGCCCACCGCGTACGCGAGCCAGGCGTCCTTGCCGGGCATGACGGCCGTGTCCGCGCCCGGCCCGTCGACGTACACGGTGACGGGCTCCTTCGGCACGGCGGGGAAGGTCGTGTCGGCCACTTCGAGGTACGGGATGTAGAAGGAACGGTCCGCCGGGTGGAAGGACCCTGCGCATTCGTACAGCGGCTTGCCCTTCTCCGAGTCCTCGGAGACGACGCACTCGGCCTCCACGAGGGTGCCCTCGACGCCGGTCAGCTGGGTGTGCAGGCGGAAGGCCGCGGTGCCCAGGAAGTACAGTCCGGCGAAGATCAACAGCAGGATTCTCCCTGCACGACCGGCCGTCACTTTTCCCCCGACTGCTCCACCAATTCCCCACCTCTATGGCGGGCTTGCGCAGATTAACCGCATCTCCCCCGCAAGCGGAATGATTTTCCTGCACTTTTCTGCGGCTGGAGAACGTCTTTTCCCCGCCGCACCCGCTGTGCTGCGATGCGCCCCATGAACCACATCGTGCGCGAGGGATACGAAGGTACCGGACCAGGGGCTATCACCCCGGACGGGTGCTCCGTGGAGCATTACAAGCGGGCCGGGGTCAGGGACGAACCCGAGTGGATCGCCAAGGGCATCGGCGAGCGCCTCCGGGGGCTGCGTCTGCTCGAACTCGGCTCCGGGGTTGGCCGGTTGACCAGGCCGCTCACAGAGATGGGTCTTGAGGTGACCGCCGTCGACGAGTCCCCGGAGATGCTGGCGGCGGTACGGGAGAGCCTTCCCGGCGTACGGACCGTGCGCAGCGCGATCGAGACGCTGGAGCTGGGCGGGGAGCGGGGCGTCGAACGCTTCGACGTGGTGCTGCTCGCGTCGTTCCTGGTGCACGCGGGGCTGGAAGGGGTGCGGGAGGGAATCCTGGCGTCCTGCCGGCGGCACGTGGCCGAGGACGGGGTGGTGCTGATCCAGCGGGAGGCGGCGGGGATGCACGAGAACCTGCCGTACGAGCGGCACATGGAGGGCGGCGGAGTCGTCCGGATCGCGGCGTCGACGCCGGCGGAGGGGGTGGGGAGGCCGGGGGCGCGGACGGTGGTGGCGGAGTACTACTACCCCGACGCGAAGTGGACGCAGACGTTCCTGTCCTGTCCGCTGACGGACGAGGAGTTCGAGGCGGCGCTCGGGGAGGCGGGGCTGGCGTTGACGGGGTACATGGACCCGGCGAAGACGTGGGCGCGGGCCGTGCCGGTCGGGCCGTAGGCCCTGGATCCATGGGACCGCAGGGCCGGGACACGCAGGGCCACGGGCTGAAGGGCTCGTGGTCTACCGGTCGCTCTCCGTCGTCGCGAGGATGCGCCGCGCCCAGCGCCTTCGGCGGCGCGTCAGGAACCAGTTCAGGCCCTGAAGGCACGCCAGGCCACTCCACAGCGCGACCTGCCCCCAGTCCCTGCTCAAGCCCCCCATCACCGCGTTGACCAGCATGATCACCGCCGCGATCGGGTACACCCACTTGCCCAGGGTCGTACCCCGCATGCTCTTGCGGGCCAGTTCCGCGATCGCCGCCCGCGCCCGCGGCGACTCCGGAACCCTCCCCTGGTTCATCCGCCGGGCCAGCACCGGCAGCGCCTCGGCCGGCACCCCCAGCTCCTCGGACCACTGCCGCCGCAGCCGCACCCCGCTCCAGGCCACGACCGCCCAGCACACCACGGCGCCGAACCCGATCCCCGTCGCAAACCAGAGGTCCAGCAACAGCGCGGCCAGCACGGTCAGCACCACGAACAGCCCGGCCAGCCCCCACAGCAGGGGCCGCGGGCCGTCCAGCCGTCTTCTCTCCGCCTGCCAGTCGAAGCCCAGGTCGTCGGAGGCGTCGGCGTACGGGGCGGCCATCGAGGGCTCCTTCGGGGTCGGCGGCTCGACTCGCGCCGCTCAACTCATCTGCCGCAGCGCGGAGTTCGGGTGCCCCCGCCCCCGTACCGCATGCGCATGCCCCCTCAGTCCCGCCGAAAGCTCAGCGTCTCCCCCACCGCGCCCGCGCGCCACAGGTCCTGGCAGGCGTCGGCCATGCGGTCCAGGCCCTCCACCACCGCGCCCCAGACGATGCCGGGGACCCAGCCCTGGTCACCGTTGAGGAGGAGGTTGTTGCGCTCGTAGAAGAGGGCGAGGTCGACGATGGTGGGGCGGTCCTGGCGGACGTGGTCGGCGGAGTAGCCGTGGGAGCCGGTGGCGAGTTGGGTGCCCGCGAAGGAGAAGTAGCAGAGGTCGCCCGGGATGGGCGTGACGGTGGGGTTCTCCAGCGGGGGTTCCGCGTCCGCGAAGGCCGGGAAGAGGGCGTAGATCTCGTTGCGGGCGTACTTCGCGTGGTAGACGTCGCCGCCGAGCGGGAGGGCGTCCCAGACGGCGGAGCAGGTGATCGGGGCCAGGTCGTCGAGGAGCTTCGCGGTGCAGCGCACACCGCGCTTGTCGAGTGATATGTCCACGAATCGGTCGGTCATCTTCCCATCGTGCGCGGGAGTTCACTCTCGTCAAGGGTGCATCTGCCGCCCCTGGGGCCGGAATTGAGTGGAGTGGGATGTGAACTCCTGGGTAGCCGCGCGCCCATGGCTCCTACGAGTAGTGAGAGAAGACCACACATAGCCAGGCGCACTCTTTTGCGCGGTGGGGCGGTGGCGCTGGGCGCGGCGGGGGCGCTCGGGGTCGCCGGGTGCAGCAAGGTGCCGACCGGGGACACCCTGGCCCGGCTGAAGTCGCAGGGGATCGTACGGCTGGGAATCGCCGGTGAGGCGCCGTACGGGTACATCAACGACCAGGGGGAGTTCACCGGCGAGGCCGTCGAGCTGGCGAAGGTGATCTTCGGGCGGCTGGGGGTGGGCAAGGTCCAGCCGGTGGCCACCGACTTCTCGTCGCTCATCCCGGGCCTCAACTCCCAGCAGTTCGACTGCGTGTCGGCCGGGATGTACATCAACAAGGACCGCTGCGCGCAGGTGATCTTCGCCGACCCGGAGTACCAGATGCTGGACTCCTTCCTGGTGAAGAAGGGCAACCCGCTGGGCCTGACGTCGTACCAGGACGTGAAGGCGAAGAAGGCCAGGATCGCCACCGGCACCGGCTACGCGGAGATCGACTACGCGGTCTCGGCCGGCATCCCGGAGAAGGAGATCGTGATCCTCCAGGACCCGGTCGCCGGGCTGAACGCGGTGGAGGCGGGCCGCGTGGACGTCTTCGCGGGTACGGCGCTGACCGGCCGCGAGGTCGTCCGCAACAGCACGAAGGTCGAGGCCACGGCGCCTTTCGCGCCGCTCGTCGACGGCAAGAAGAAGATCGACGGCGGCGGCTTCGCCTTCCGCAGGCTGGACGCCGAGCTGCGCGACGCCTTCAACGTGGAGATCCACAAGATGAAGAAGAGCGGAGAGCTGTTCCGCATCCTGAAGCCGTTCGGCTTCACGCAGGCGGAGATGACGACGCTCACGGCCGAGGAGTTGTGCCGATGAGCGGGGGCCTGTGGCAGCACTGGATACTTCCCGGGATCTGGACGACGGTCCAACTCACCGTCTACTCGGCCCTCTTGGCGGCGGTGGTTGCCTTCGGCATCGGGATGGCGCGCACCCACCGGCTGTGGGTCGTGCGCTTCCTGGCGGGCGTCTACACGGAGGTCTTCCGGGGGACGTCGGCGCTGGTCCTGATGTTCTGGCTGTTCTTCGTCGTCCCCGGTCTGATCGGCTGGGCGTTCGTCCCGATGTGGGCGGCCGTGCTGGCACTCGGTCTCTCGTACGGTGCGTACGGCGCCGAGGTCGTGCGGGGCGCGCTCGCCTCGGTGGCGCCCGCGCAGCGCGAGGCGGGGGTCGCGCTGAGCTTCACGCCCTGGCAGCGGATGCGGCTGATCCTGCTGCCGCAGGCGGTGCCGGAGATGATCCCGCCGTTCAGCAACCTCCTCGTCGAGCTGCTCAAGGGGACGGCGCTGGTGTCGCTGCTCGGCATCGGTGACGTGTCGTTCGCCGCGTACCTGGTGCGCCTGGCCACCCAGGAGAGCGCACAGATCTACTCGGTCACCCTCGTCATCTACTTCGTGATCGCGTTCCTCCTGACGCGCGGCATGAAGGCGGTCGAACGCAAGGCCAAGGCCGGGATCGGGATCGACGTGAAGGCGCAGATCTCCGGGGGGACGCGATGAACGGCAACTGGGACTGGTCCGCGGTGGCGGACTTCATGCCGCGCTTCTGGGACGGGGTGCTGCTCACCCTCCAGGTGCTGGCACTGGGCTCCCTCCTCTCCTTCTCGCTGGGCCTGGTGTGGGCCTTCGGGCTGCGCTCGGCCTCGCGCTTCGTGCGGTGGCCGGTGAACGTCGTCACCGAGTTCATCCGCAACACGCCCCTCCTCGTACAGCTCTTCTTCCTCTTCTTCGTGCTGCCGGAGTGGGGTGTGCAGTTCTCGGCGCTCACCACCGGCACGGTCGCGATCGGGCTGCACTACTCGACGTACACCGCACAGGTCTACAAGGCGGGCATCGACGCCGTGCCCGTCGGCCAGTGGGAGGCGGCGACGGCACTGAGCCTGCCCGCGCACCGCACGTGGTTCGCGGTGATCCTCCCGCAGGCCATCCGCCGCATCGTGCCGGCGCTCGGCAACTACGTGGTCTCGATGCTGAAGGACACCCCGCTGCTTGCCGGGATCAGTGTGCTGGAGATGCTCCAGCAGGCCCGGCTGGAGAGCGCGTCGACCTTCCAGTACACCGAGCCGCTGACCGTCGTCGGCGTCGCCTTCATCCTCATCGCCTACCCGGCGTCCCTTCTGCTGCGAGCCCTGGAGCGTCGCCTTGTCCGCTGAAAACGCAATCCCGGCCCCCGAAAACCCCGCCGCCACCGACGAGTTGATCAGATTCGACAACGTCACCAAGCGGTTCGGGAAGAACACCGTCCTGGACAACCTGTGCTTCTCGGTCAAGCCGGGCAAGCACGTGACCCTGATCGGCCCGTCGGGCTCCGGCAAGACGACGATCCTGCGCCTGCTGATGACGCTGATGAAGCCCGAGGAGGGCACCATCCACGTCAACGGGCAGCAGCTCTACCCGACCCAGGGCGAGAAGCAGCTCCGCGAGATCCGCAAGAACATCGGGATGGTCTTCCAGCAGTTCAACCTCTTCCCGAACATGACCGTCCTGCGCAACATCACCGAGGCCCCGGTGCGCGTACTGGGCCTGTCCAAGGACGAGGCGGAGCAGCGGGCCCGTGATCTGCTCGACCTGGTGGGCCTGGGCGACCGCTGCGACGCCAAGCCGACCCAGCTCTCCGGCGGCCAGCAGCAGCGCGTCGCCATCGCCCGCGCCCTCGCGATGCGCCCGCAGGTCCTCCTCCTCGACGAGGTGACCTCCGCCCTCGACCCGGAGCTGGTGGCCGGCGTCCTGGACGTACTGAGGGACATCGCCCGCACCACCGACATCACCATGCTCTGCGTGACGCACGAGATGAACTTCGCCCGGGACATCTCGGACGACGTGCTGATGTTCGACTCGGGCCGGGTGATCGAGTCGGGCCCGCCGGAGAAGATCTTCGGTGACCCGGAGCACGAGCGGACGCGGGAATTCCTGGGCGCGGTGCTCTGACCCCCGCGGGGGCACCCCACGCGAAAACTGTGATCTGCCCCTGGCATATGCCAGGAGCGGCGCCCCGCAGGTCACAGGGGTGACTCCCCCATGCCCCCGGAAGTCAATTTGTCAACCCCCGCCCCGCTGGCGGGGGTTGACGGCTATCGTGGCGCGTGACGACGCACGATCGACGCAGCCGCAGCCACACCGCAGTCACACCGCATACGCAGCCACATCGCACACGCAGCCGTTCCACAGCCATACCTCACCTGCCGTAGGGGGACACCGTGGCGCCGACGCCCGAGCCGACCACGCCGCAGCAGCCGCAGGGCGCGCAGCGCCAGGTGCGGCACTCACTGCGCGTACTGGAGACGGTCTCCCGGCACAGCGGCGGCGTCACCGCCGACCGCATCGCCCGCGAGACGGCACTCACCCCCGCCGAACTGCGTCCGGTGCTCCTGATGCTCCGCCGCGAGGGGTACGTCGAGCAGGTCGCCGACGGCGCGTACGTCACCGGCGAGGCCCTGGAGCTGGTCGGCGCCCCGGGCACCACCCGCCGCGAGCTGGTCCAGCAGCGCCTCCAGGCGACCCTGGAGACGCTCCGCGACTCGGTCGGCGCGGCGATATACCTGGGCCGGTACGTGGACGGCGAGATCAAGGTGACCCAGGTCGCCGAGGGCCCGCTGACCCCGGCGGTCAACGAGTGGGTCGACTTCCGCTCCTCCGCGCACGCCAGCGCGGTCGGCAAGTGCCTGCTGACCCAGCTCGACCGGGACGGCCGCCGCGACCACCTCTCCCGCCACAAGACGGCCCGTCTCACCTCGCGCACGATCACCAACGAACGCGTCCTCTTCTCCAAGCTGGACGCCCAGCCCCCGACCGTCCCGGTCCTGGACCTCCAGGAGTACGCACTGGGCACGGTCTGCGCGGCGGTCCCCCTCACGGCGGGCGCGGCCGTGGGCTGCCTGGCCCTCTCGCTCCCCCTGGAACACGCGCACCGCCTGCGCCAGGCGGCGGACGCGCTGAACCGCCGGGCGACGCCGATGGCCCTCTCGCTCTCCCTGTAGACCGCTGCTTCCCGCGGTTTTCCCGCCACGGGACCCGCTGCGGAGGCCCGTGGTCGCGAGCACCCCCTCGGACCAGGTACGATTTACGAGTCAAGCGCCGCTAGCTCAGTTGGTTAGAGCAGCTGACTCTTAATCAGCGGGTCCGGGGTTCGAGTCCCTGGCGGCGCACCTGACAAGGAGGGCCGGTACCGATTCACTCGGTACCGGCCCTCCTTGCTATCTCCACCCGGGATGCGCCCGGTACCACTCCACCGTCGCCGCGAGCCCCTCCCCGAACGGAACCTCGGGGGCGTACCCCAGCTCCTCCCGGATCCGGCTGTCGTCGAGCGCGTACCGCAGGTCGTGCCCCTTGCGGTCCTCCACGTGCCGTACGAGCCCGGGGTCGGCCCCCGTGAGCTCCACCAGCATCCCGGCCAGCCGGACATTGGTCAGCGCGTCCCCACCGCCCACGTTGTACACACGCCCGGCGCTCCCCTTCATCAGCACCAGATCCACGGCCCGCGAATGATCGTCCACATGCAGCCACTCCCGGACGTTCTCCCCGGTCCCGTACAGCGGAACGGTCTCGCCGGCGAGCAGCCGGGAAGCGAACCGCGGGATGAGCTTCTCCGGGTGCTGGCGGGGCCCGTAATTGTTGCAGCACCGCGTGACCCGGACATCGAGCCCATGAGTCCGCCAGTACGCGCGGGCGAGGAGATCACTGCTCGCCTTGGAGGCGGCGTACGGAGAATTCGGCGCGAGCGGCGACGCCTCGGTCCACACCCCCTCCTCGATGGACCCGTACACCTCGTCGGTGGAAACGACGACGACCGGCCCGACGCCGGTGCGCAGACACGCATCAAGAAGGGTCTGGGTCCCGAGCACATTCGTCCGCACGAAGGCCGTGGCGGAATCAATGGAACGGTCGACGTGGGACTCGGCGGCGAAGTGGACGACGGCGTCGTGCCCGGGGAGCAGGTCGAGCAGCAGCGACGCGTCGCAGACGTCGCCGTGGACGAAGGTGAGCCGGGGGTGGTCGGCCGGAAGATTCTCCCGCCGCCCGGCATAGGTCAGCAGGTCAAGCACGGTGACCCGGTCCTGCTCCCGCCCCGGCATCCGCCCTTCGAGCAGCATCCGGGCATACGCCGAGCCGATGAATCCGGCGGCGCCGGTGAGCAGGATATTCATGGCCGTACGACTCTCCGCTGCCGGGAACGTGCAACGGCCGAGCGTACCGGGCCGGGGGGCGGAGGGTCGGCTGTGCCGCTCCAGCACGGGCCTGCGCCGAACCTGCGACTCCGCCGCACGGGCGCGACCGGGCTGCTTGGCCGTGCCCCTTCAGGGGCGCGGGGAACTGCGCGAGCAACCACCCACCCAGCCGCGCGGCCGAGCGCTTTAGGTGAAGGGGCGGGGCTGGGGCCTCCTTGGCCCAGCGGGCCGGAGCTTCACGCACCCAACACCGGGAGGCGCCCCGAGGGCCCCGGGGCCGCGCGCACCCGGTATCGGGGGTGCGGGCAGAGGCCGGGACCGGGGCGGGCCCGGAGCGAGGGGGCCGCCCCCTTGCCCGCCCGTCCCGCCCCCGGGGGGCGGCCCCGCCGCCCAAGGGGGCGAGGGAAGAGGGGGGGGAGGGGCGGCCCCCGCCGCCCAAGGGGGCGAGGGAGGGGAGGGAGGAGGCGGGCGGCCCCGCCCGAGGGGGCTGAGGGAAGAGGGAAGGGTGCCCCTCCCGAGGGCGAGGCCGCGCCTGCCCGGGCCGGGAGGGAAGGAGCGCGCCCCCACCACGGCCCGAGTGGTCAGCAGCAGTCGCCCTCCTGCATCTGCCCCCGCACCCCGTGCCAGTCCGGCACCTCCGCACGCCGGGCAGCAGCCGAAGCCGGGCGGCGGGCAGCAGCCGAGGCCGGGCCGCCCGCATACGCCTCACCCAGCGCGGAGCCCTCGTGGACCCGGCCGCCCACCACCGCCCCCCGCACCCTCACCAGATCGTCGAAGTCGACCAGCGGATTGCCCTCCACGATCGTCAGGTCGCCCAGCTTGCCGACCTCGACCGTGCCCAGGTCCCGGTCCGCCCCGAAGAGTTCCGCCGGAGTGCGGGTCACCGTCCGCAGGGCTTCGGCCGCCGTGAAGCCGCCCCGGACGAGTGCCCGCAGCACCACGTGGAGGGCGAGTCCGACGGTCATGATCGGGGTGTCGGTGCCGATGGCCAGCCGGCCGCCCGCGTCCACGAGACCCCGGTAGGTCGTCAGCTCCCGGCGCAGGGCGAGCCGTTCGGTGTCGGTGGGGCGCTTGGCTGCGGAGGCCCGGACCGCCGCCGCGTCCCACGGCGGCATCATCGCGGTGACCCGCACGTCGTCGGCGAGTTCGGGGAAGTCCCCGAGGAGGGGGGAGGCGACGAAGGGCGTGGCGAGGAGCTTCAGCCCGCCGTCGACGTACGCCGAGACCGTGTCCGCGTAGGTGAAGCCCTCGCTGGTCGCCCCGTGCCCCTGTTCGGCGCGTTCGGTGGCGATGAGGTGGCTGGTGAGGTCCTCGCCGCTCTGCACGCCCTGGGAGACCAGGTGGGACCCGGACAGCACGCCGAGTTCCTCGTGCCCGAAGCGGGCGGCCCGCTTCATGTGGTCCAGCGGGGCCCGTACGTACGTCTTCACGAAGTCCCAGTCCAGCGCGGCGCCCCGGGCGAGCGAGCGGCGCAGTCCGGCGTCCGTCCGGTGGGCGCGGCCCATGCTGTAGGCGACGCGGGAGCCGTCGAGGAGTTCGCCGGTGGTCAGCAGGCGCGGACCGTTCAGCCGTCCGGCGACGATGTCCTCCCGGAGCCTGGCCTGTTCGTAGGAGAAACCGGCGAGGGAGACGGTCGTGGTGATCCCGTACGCCAGCGAGACGGCGGTCTGCCGGGCCCCGTACGTGTACTGCCAGGGGTGGGTGTGCGCGTCCCAGAGGCCGGGCAGGACGGTCTGCCGCGACGCGTCGACGAAGCGGCCCGCCCGGCGGCCCTCCCGGTGCGGTTCGATCGCGGTGATGCGCCCGTCGCGGATGACGATGTCGACGTCCGTCCGCACCCGCCCGTCCGCGGCGGTGCCGTCCCAGAGGCGTCCGGCGTGCACGACGACGTCGGCGGGGGCGGAGCTGCGGTAGTCGAGCCGCACCGGGATCTCGCGGCCCGCACCCTTGGCGCCCCGGGTGGTGAGCCGCGCCTTGCCCTCGGCGAGGTAGAGGAGCGTGCGCGAGTCGGCGGCCCAACTGGGGTGGTCCGCACCGAAGTCGGAGACCTGGCGGGCCTCCCCGGCCGGGGTGCCGTCGGCCGTCACCGGCAGCACCCACAGCGCGGACTCGCTGACCACGGCGAGCCATTTGCCGTCGTGCGACCAGGCGGGCCCGGAGGCGTACCGGTCGGAGAGCGAGCCGAAGCGGGCGACGGGGTGGAGCCGGGAGGCCCCGGTCGCGACCTCGACGACCCGGATGAGGTTGTAGCCCTCCCGGAAGCGGAAGTTGAGCCGGTTGCGGTCCGCGTAGGCGATGTACCGCCCGTCGGGCGACCAGCTCGGCGGTCCGGGCAGCCCGCCTCCGCCGAGCGGCGCGGCGACGACCTTCTCGCTGCCGCTCGCCAGGTCCCGTACGACCAGCCCTCCCGCCATGTCGAGGGCGGCCAGCCACTTCCCGTCCGGCGAGAGGGCGGGGTGCGTGCGCCCGCCTCCGGCGAGCAACTCGTCCTTGCCGGTGGCGAGTTCGACCCTGCGCACCCCGTTGAGCCCGTCGCGGTCGTCGACGTACAGCAGCCATCGCCCGTCGCGACTGTAGGACGGCCCCTGCACATAGACACTCGGCTTGGCCTCCACCACCCGCCTCGGCCGGGCACCCCGCCCCGAAGTGGGCTGCACCCAGAGCGAGTTGAGGGCGACGAAGGCGAAGGACTTGCCGTCGGGGGCGAGCACCGGCTGCTGGATGCCGCGTACGCGACGGGTGCCGCGCGGCTCGAACTCGTACCTCTTCACCCGGTACGAGGGCCGCTCGACCGGCAGCGTCGCACGGAACGGCACCTTCTCGCCGGTGCTCGCCCGATCCGGCCGGACGATCTGGAACTGGCCGTCGAGGGTGACCAGCAGCCGCTCCTCGTCCAGCCAGCGGGGCGGCACGACGGCGAGCGAGCCTCCGACCTTGGCCTCCTTGCCGTCGACGACGAGCGCGACGGGCTGGAAGCGGGCGGTGGCGCCGGTCGCGGTGGTGCGCAGCCAGGCGGTGCGGCCGCCCGGGGAGACGGCGGGGGTCTGGAGCCCGCCGGGCGGGGCGGTGGCGGGCTCGGCGTGCACGGTCTCGACCGGTCCGCTGCCGTCCGCCGGGACGGAGGCGATCGTACGGGCCTGGAGTGCGGCCCCTTCGACGCCGCCGCGCACGAACAGCACCCGGGAGCCGTCGCCGCCCCACGCGGGGTCGAAGTCCTCCCACGCCTTGTCCTGGTGCGGCCCCGCCTGCCCGGGGAGCCCGGTGACCTGCCGCAGCTTCCCGCTCGCGACCTCGACGGTCCAGATCCGGTACGGGCTGCCCTTGACCGGGTCGCCGCCGCGCTCTGAGGAGAAGGCGAGCCGGGTGCCGTCCGGCGACCAGACGGGGCCGCGGTCGTCCCACGGCCCGTCGGTGAGGGCCCGCAGCCCGCTGCCGTCGGCGTTCAGCACCCAGATGTGGAAGTGGCCGCCCCGGTAGCCGGACAGGGCGATGCGGCGGCCGTCGGGCGAGAGGACGGGGCGGGAGGGTTCGAGGTCGGGCGGGGTGAGGGCGGTGGCGGGTCTGCCGTCGGCGCGGAAGGACCACAGGACGTTCTGGACCTCGGCGACGAAGTGGCCGCGGTGGACGGTGGCGGCGCCGTTGGTGGCGGCGGTGAGGCGGAGGCTGCGCGGGGCGGCGACGGCTTCCGGGACGGCGACCGCCCCACCGGCGGCTCCCACGGCGACGGCTCCGACGGTGGCGGTGGCGGCCTGGAGGAAGGTGCGGCGCGGCATGGAGGGCACGGGGTTCTCCCTGGGACTCGTGGGCAAGGGCCCCACCAGGGAACGGGGTGGGGCCGGGGAACGGCCCCATCCCTGCCCACAATTCATGTACTGGCAACGGGCGTTGAGCCTGCGGCAACGAACACCGCAGGCCCGGCCCGTCCGGGGATCAGCGGTTGCGGACGGCGGTCAGGACCGTGCGGGCCTGGTGGTCGGCGCCGAGGCGGTTGGGGTGGAAGGGGACGGCGAGGCCCGGAGGGTTGGTGGAAAGAGGGAGGACGCCCTCGACCCACTTGGTGCCGGAGGCCTGGCAGACGTCGTGCCCCGTCGACCCGGAGTAGGTGTCGACCAGCTCGACCCCGGTGTCGGCGGCGGCCTTCGCCAGCACCCCGTTCAGCTCCTTGAGCCGGGCGCCGAACCACATGAGGTCCTGGTTCCAGATCTGTACGTACGGGTAGCAGCCCCGGTCCGGGACCGCCCCCGCCATGTAGTCGACCAGCAGGATGCGCGCCTTCGGGGAGCGCTTCTTGATGCCCTCGACCGCGGCCTTCACCTTGGGGCCGACCGCCGCGATCTGCGCGGACATCAGGTCGGAGCCGTCCTCGGCGGTCCAGGTCTCCTTGCAGGAGCGGCCGACCGGGTGGGGCAGCAGGTTGATGCATCCGGTGACGGCCCCGGCGAGCCCGGCGTCGTTGCCGCCGATGCCGAGGGTGACCAGGTCGGTGCCGGCGGTCAGCCGGTCGAACTGGGGCGTGTTCACCCCGGTGGCGATGAGCGGGAAGACGTTGACGTCCTGCTCGGCGGTGAGGTGCTCGGTGGTGGCGGCCCCGCAGGTGGCGTCCCGGAAGACGGGGACGGCGAGGGCGGCGGCGACCTGCTTGGGGTAGTTCCAGCTGCTCTGCGCGCAGCCGCTGGGCGCGTACCGCGAGTCGATCCCGAGGACGGTGACGTCGGCGGACCAGGAGTCGCCGAGCGCGACATATTCCTTGTATTGCTGCGGTGCGTCGGCGGAGGCGGGGAGCGCGGCCGCCCCGAGGGCGCCGAGGGCGGCAAGGGCGACGGCCAGACGGCGAACGGATCTCACGACGTACCTCCGGGACAGGGCGTGCAGCAGAACGTGAACGGGATTCAGCTTTGGATTCCCGTACGCATCCAGCCCCGGAAACACGCCCCTTCGCAGCCCTTCGCCCCGGAATTCACCCGTACGGCGCGCGGGCCGCCCCCGGTCGGCACCGGGGGCGGCCCACACGTACAGCACCGGAGGGAAGGGTCAGAACTTCACGTCCGAGCAGGCGTAGAACGCGTTGGCCGTGTCGTACACGTTCCACACCGCGAGCACGATGTGGCGGCCGGTCTTCCCGCTGGGGATCGTTCCCTGGTGGGTCAGTGTCGCGGGCGGCTGCTGGCCGCCGTACGGCACGTTCAGGAACGGCTGCGGGTCGAGCGAGGCCCGGGTGAGCGGCTTGGTCGGGTCCCAGCCCTGCTTGGTGATGTAGTACCGGAAGTCCGTCGTGCGGTGGCGCGCGGTGAACTGCCAGCGGAAGGAGTAGCTCTGGCCCGCCGAGACCTGAGTGGCCGGCCAGGCGCCGTTCCTCGGGTCGTCGAGCTGGGCGAACTGGCTGTTGCCGCCGGCACATATCTTGCCGTCGGCGGGTCCTGCGGCCGGGAAGCCCTTGGGCCCCTCGACGCTCTGCGGCTCCCACTGGATGGATCCGCAGTTGGTCACGGTGCCGTTGTTGCAGAGTTTCTGCCGGCTGATCGGGGAGTCGGTGTACCCGTGGCTGTTGGCGCTGCTGGTGGCCAGCATGGCGCTGCCCGCGACGGCGAGTCCTACGACGGCAGCACTCAGTGCCTTTTTACGCATGGTCGCTCCAGGAGAACGTGGGGGGGGTTCTGTGAGCTGTACGGGAGGTACGGACACGCGCGCGTGGCACTGCTGGGGATTCCCGGGGGATCATCCGGAACCACCGGGGACTGCGGTCTAGACCAAGGCCCAATGTAGGGACGGCAGTTGGACATGTCCAGACCAATGCCGGAAGTCAAGAAGACTTAAGGAAACTTGCCCGGAATTCATGCCTCCTGTGCTACCTCCCCCCGAGGTACGCCACCGTCAACTCCCTTACGAGCGACCGTCGTTCGTAGTCGTCCAGCTCCCCCACGAGCCCCCGCGCGGTGAGCCTGCGCACCGTGTCCTCCACCGCGTCGACCGCCGTCCCGAGCGCCCGCTCGCGGTCCGCCGCATCCAGGGCGGCGAACCTCCTGCGCCGCATCGCCTCCGCCACCTCCGGCGCGTACTCCACCCGCAGCGGCTGCACCGAGAACACCTCGATCCCGGCCGCCGCCGCCCGCGCCGCCACCTGCCGGGTCAGCGCGTCCCCGACCGCCGCCGCGTCCCGCACGGTCCGCCCCCCGCCGCCCCCCTTCGCCCCGAGCGCGTCGGCGGGCAGCTGCGAGACCACCCGGGCCAGACCCGCCTCGACCTGCCCGCGCAGATGCCCGGCGTGGTCGCTCACCCCGAGCGTGGCCCGCGCCGTGTCCGCCACCCGCCACACCACCAGCACGACCACCCGCAACGGAATGCCGCTCCGGTCGGCGACCGCGAGCGGCTCGCTCCGCCAGTGCTTGAGCGTGACGTCCACCCGGCGGCGCACCAGCAGCGGACTCAGCCACACCAGCCCCGTGCGCCGCACACTCCCCCGGTACGCCCCGAAGAGAGTGAGCACGGACGCCTGCCCCTCCCTCCCCCGCGTCAGCCCGCCGAACGCGCACAGCCCCACCCCGACCAGCCCCGCCAGCGCACCCCACTCCCCGACGCCCATCCCGTCGTACGTGCGCAAAGGCAGCCCGAGCATCACCCGCACCGGCCCCGGCGCCAGCCCCGCCCACCACAGCACCGCGGCGCACCCGGCCGCCGCCGCCAGGCCGACCCCGACCGCCGCCCAGCCGGGGCCCGCCGGTCCCGGCCGCTCCACCGGCGCCCGGTCCGCCACGGCCTTCGGCCCCTGCCCGGTGACGCGCCGCTGCTCGCCGGTGCCCTGCCGCCGCCCGACGACGGTCGTGCCCGCGGCCACCGCCGGGGTCTCCCCCGTCTCGTCCCGGAAGAGCAGATGCACCGGGATCTCGGTGGTGGCCTCGTTCCTGATCACCGGGTGGCGGGCGGCGCCGCCGACCGTCCCCGTCCCCGTACCCGTCGAAGTACCCGTGGTTTCGCTCATCGCCCCGCACCCTCCGTCGTCGCCCCCGTGGCGAACAGCCGCCGCCACGTCTCCGGTCCCGGGTAGCCGTCCGCCGCCGCGCCCCGCCAGCCCTGCGCCCGCTGGAACGCCTCGACGTTGCGCCGGTCGGCCTCGCCCCAGCGGGGTCCGGGCCCCACCGTGTAGTGCCGGCCGAAGCCCCGCTCCGTCAGCCGCCGCCCGAGCTGTGCCACGTACGCGTTGGACTGGCCCGGCCGGAAGTGCCGCGCGCCCGGATACACGGGGGCGCCGGGAGCGCCCTGCACCTGGGCGCCGCCGACGAGGCCCTTGTAGCGGTAGGCCAGATAGCGGTCGGCGTTGTTCCAGTAGCCGAGCGGGGTGGACTGGTGACGGGTCCTCGGGCGGGTCTGCTCATAGGCGAGGTAGTGGCCGCGGGTGTAGTCGGTCCAGCCGCCGAAGATCGTGACGTGCGAGCCGTCGTGCGGGTCGTCGGCGTTGTGGAAGAGGAGGATGTCGCCGGGCTGGAGCTGGTCGCGGGGCACCTTCACCCCGTAGTCGGCGAGGCTGCCGGTCCACTCGTTGCCCGCGAGCCCCCAGGCCATCGACACGTATCCGGAGCAGTCCTGCCGGTATCCGTCGCGCCAGTACTTCTCCATGCTGTACGGGACTCCGGCCGCGACCCAGGTCTTGGCGCGGTTGATGATCTGCGCCCGGGTGGCGGGCTTCAGCCTCGGGGCGGCGGCAACACCCGAGGGGCCGGGGGCGCCTGCCGCACCGTCCGACGAAGCGGAACCGGAAGCGGAAGCGGAACCGCCGTGCAGGGGTGCGGCCGGCCCCTGCGGAAACGGCACGTCGAGTTCCTCCCGGCCCCCCGCCCGCTCCCGCGCCTCGGCCCGCTTCTCCTCCGCGCGGTGCGCGCTGTGGTCGTGGTAGTCCCCCGGCACCCGCTCCCCGGGGACCGCCTCCGCCGCCCCCGCCGCTCCCCCGCCGCCCAGGACCGCCCCGGCCGCGGTGACCAGCACCAGGGCGGCCCGTGCGGCGTGACCCCCGTCACGTACGGCGGGGCCGCCCGCCCGGCGCTCCCGCCGCCGGGCGGCGCATCCGGGGCAGGGACAGTCGGCGGCGGGCTGAATCTCCTCGAACTGGATCACACGCCGAGTGTCCCAACTGCCCGGACATACCGCATCTTGACGGAGTGAAATATCTGAAGACAGACATCTCGGGCACCCGCCGGTTCAAACCACTCTCGAACATCCGGTAGAGTTCTCGATGTCAGCAGGCGCCGCTAGCTCAGTTGGTTAGAGCAGCTGACTCTTAATCAGCGGGTCCGGGGTTCGAGTCCCTGGCGGCGCACGCGCAACCGAGACCCTCCCACCACCGGTGGGAGGGTCTCGGTCATTCCCACGGGTCCGGGCCCTCCCCGGACCTGCCCCGGGTCCCGGCGACCCTGCGATCGGCGACCCTTGCGATCACATGAAGAGTCGGGGAATCTATCCTGGAGCCAGTGGCTCCAATGGGGCGGACGGTTCGACGAGTTGAGGCTCGGACGGCCGACGAGGGGACGGCCGGGCCATGCGGGGTGCGAGAGCACCCCACGGGGCGGGGCCCCTTTCACTGATCGATGTCAGGGCGGGCATCATGCAACCGGAAGGTTGTCGTCCTGTGTCTGTGGTGATGGCGGCCTGCCCATGGATGCGTTCGGGACGGTCGAGGGGGACCGCCAGCGAGCGAAGAGACCTACGAACTCACGCAGCCAGCCTTGCGTGCGGGGGGATGACTCATGACGTCGACGCCGAGCGGCGCCGGGCAGTACCACGACCCTACCCACGACCCCACCCAGACGACGCAGCTGCGGGTTCCGCCGCCGCCGCCGGGCGGACAGGGTCGCCGACAGCAGAAGGCGCTGCCCAGGTACGACTACGAGCACTACAGCCGGCTGGCCGGTCCGCTGACCCAGCCGGACCCCTCCAAGCCGTACAAGGTCCAGTACCGCTCGCTGATCTCCCAGGAGCCGCACCGCATCCGTGCCGCGCTCCTGCTGGGTGCCGCCCCGCTGCTCTCGCTCGGTCTCTTCATCTGGCTGATGCAGCCGGGCCACTGGACCGTCCGCGACCCGAACCTGCAGGACGAGCTCCTGCCCATCCTCGACGCCGTCATGCTCGTCTCGATCGGTCTCATCGAGCTCTTCCGCACGATGAACGTGATCTCCAACGCGCACGCGACCCTCGTCGCCCGTGACCCGATCCCGGTCGTGCCCGAGTCCGGCACCCGGGTCGCCTTCATGACCTCCTTCGTGCCCGGCAAGGAGCCGCTGGAGATGGTCACCAAGACCCTGGAGGCGGCCGTCAAGATCCGCCACCGGGGCCTGCTGCACATCTGGCTGCTCGACGAGGGCGACGACCCCGAGGTCAAGGCGGTCTGCGCGCGCCTGGGCGTGCACCACTTCTCCCGCAAGGGCGTCGAGAAGTGGAACCAGAAGAAGGGTCCGCACCGCGCGAAGACCAAGCACGGCAACTACAACGCCTGGCTGGACGCGCACGGCGACGACTACGACTACTTCGCCTCGGTCGACACCGACCACATCCCGCTCCCGAACTACCTGGAGCGCATGCTCGGCTACTTCCGCGACCCGAACGTCGGCTTCGTCATCGGCCCGCAGGTCTACGGCAACTACGACACCTTCGTCACCAAGGCCGCCGAGTCGCAGCAGTTCCTCTTCCACGCCCTGATCCAGCGCGCGGGCAACCGCTACGGCGCCCCCATGTTCGTCGGCACGTCCAACGCCGTACGCATCAAGGCGCTCAAGCAGATCGGCGGTCTGTACGACTCGATCACCGAGGACATGGCGACCGGCTTCGAGATCCACCGCGCCAAGAACCCGGCGACGGGCAAGAAGTGGCGCTCGGTCTACACCCCGGACGTGCTGGCCGTCGGCGAGGGCCCGTCCGCCTGGACGGACTTCTTCACCCAGCAGCTCCGCTGGTCGCGCGGTACCTACGAGACGATCCTCAAGCAGTACTGGAGGGGCTGGGGCACGCTTCCCCCCGGCAAGCTCTTCAACTACACGATGATGATCATCTTCTACCCGATGTCCGCCATGAACTGGATCCTGGCCGCGCTCTCCTGTGCGCTGTTCCTGGGCATGGGCGCCTCGGGTGTCCAGATCGACCCGGTCATCTGGATGATGCTGTACGGCAACGCCTCGGCCCTCCAGATCGGCCTCTACATCTGGAACCGCCGCCACAACGTCTCGCCGCACGAGCCCGAGGGCTCCGGCGGTCTGGCCGGCATGGCGATGTCCGCGATGTCCGCGCCGCTGTACGCCCGCGCGCTCATGGACTCCCTGCTGCGCCGCAAGTCCAGCTTCGTGGTGACGCCCAAGGGCGAGTCGGCCAGCCCCGACACCCTCTTCGGCACCTTCCGCATCCACCTGTTCTTCATCGTCATCTTCGCGGGCTCCATCGGCGTCTCGTACTGGCGCGGGCACTCGCACCCGGCGATGGTCACCTGGGCCTCGCTGGCCGCGCTCATCACGGCGGCGCCGATCATCGCCTGGCGGGTCGGCATGCGCTCCGAGAAGAAGAACGGCAAGCCCGGCCCGCAGCAGGGTCCCGGCTCCGCGGGCGGCACCCCGGAGTACGACGAGCAGCAGGCCTTCCCGGGCCAGAACCAGGGCCAGTACCAGGGCCAGCACCAGGGTCAGTACGGCGACGGCGGCCACGCACCGCAGCAGCGGCCGAGCTGGGCCCCGGCCGACCAGACCATGCAGATTTCTTCCCTTGGGGGACGTAAGAAATGAGTTTCCGTCCGAGCCGCCGGGCCAAGCGACTCTCCATCACGGCGGCCGTGGTCGTCGCCGTGGCGGCGTTCAACGGGCCCGCGCTGTACCGCTTCGGGTCGGAGCAGTACCACGAGTACAAGATCAACCGCCCCGAGTACAAGGCGGAGAACGGACACTGGGACTTCCTCGACGTCCCGACCAAGTTCAAGATCAACACGATTCACTCGGCACTGCTGCACACCGGCAAGGTCCTGCTCATCGCGGGTTCCGGCAACAACCAGAAGAACTTCGACGCGGGCAAGTTCGAGTCGGTCCTGTGGGACCCGAAGAACAACTCGTACAAGATGATCAAGACCCCGAAGGACATGTTCTGCTCGGGTCACACGCAGCTCGGCGACGGCAAGCTGCTCGTCGCGGGCGGCACCAAGCGGTACGAGAAGCTCGAGGGTGACGTCACCAAGGCCGGCGGCCTGATGGTGGTGCACAACGAGAACCCGGACAAGCCCATAACCATCCCCGCCGGGACGGTCTTCAAGGGCAAGAAGAGCGGCAAGACCTTCGTCTCCAAGGACCCGGTCCTGGTGGAGAAGGCCAAGAAGGTCTTCGCCACGACCGGGCCCAACAAGGGCAAGTTCCTGCGCACCGAGGCGGGTCTGGGACGTACCTACGTCGAGGCCCAGCAGTCCGGCAAGCAGTACGAGACGGGCACCCAGGACAACTACGCCATCCCCTCGCTGACCGGCAAGAACGCCCAGAACACCTATGGCGTCGCCGAGAAGCTCGCGCTGGACAAGAAGGACTTCCAGGGCATCCGGGAGGCGTACGAGTTCGACCCGGTGGCGGAGAAGTACATCACCGTCGACCCGATGAACGAGGCGCGCTGGTACCCGTCGCTGACCACGCTCAAGGACGGCAAGGTCCTGGCGACCTCCGGCCTGGACGACATCGGCCAGATCGTCCCGGGCAAGGACGAGATCTACGACCCGAAGACGAAGACCTGGAAGTACACGGGCTTCGAGCGGCGGCTGCCGACGTACCCGTCGCTCTTCCTGCTGGGCAGCGGCAAGCTCATCTACACCGGCTCCAACGCCGGTTACGGTCCGGCCGACGTCGGCCGTGAGCCGGGCATCTGGGACCTGTCCAACAACAGCTTCAAGAAGATCCCGGGCATGAGCGACCCGGACCAGCTGGAGACCTCGGCCTCGGTCATGCTGCCCCCGGCGCAGGCCCAGAAGTTCATGGTCATCGGCGGCGGCGGCGTCGGCGAGTCGGAGAAGTCCAGCGAGAAGACCCGCCTGGTCGACGCCTCCGAGGAGAACCCGACCTTCAAGGACGGTCCCTCGCTGGCCAAGGGCACCCGCTACCCGAGCGCGTCCCTGCTGCCCGACGACACCCTGCTGGTGTCCGGCGGCTCCGAGGACTACCGCGGTCGCAGCGACTCCAACATCAAGGAGGCGCGCATCTACGACCCGAAGACGAACACGTTCAAGCAGGTCGCCGACCCGGCCGTGGGCCGCAACTACCACTCGCAGACGGTGCTGCTGCCCGACGGCCGCGTGATGAGCGCGGGCTCGGACTCCCTGTTCTCGGACAAGGCCAACACCCGGCCCGGCGTCTTCGAGCAGCGCATCGAGATCTACACCCCGCCCTACCTCTACCGGGACTCGCGGCCGAAGCTGACCGACGGCCCCAAGGAGATCAAGCGGGGCGGCTCCGCCACCTTCAAGTCCGCGCACGCCTCGTCCATCAAGACGGCGAAGCTGATGCGGCCGAGCGCGGTGACGCACATGACCGACATGGACCAGCGCAACATCGCGCTGGAGTTCAAGAAGTCGGCCGACGGCATCACCGTCACCGTCCCCAAGAGCAGCGCGCTGGTGCCCGCCGGGTACTACATGCTCTTCGTGACGGACGACCAGGGCACGCCGTCCGAGGCGGTCTGGGTGGACGTCCAGTAGTCAGTCCGTAGGTACGAGTAAGGGGCGCCCTCCCTGGAGGGCGCCCCTTACTGCGTTCTCGTACGCGGCCTACTTGGCGTTCTTCGCCAGGCCCAGTGCGTAGTCCGCGTACCAGCGGCCGGCCTCCGGGCCGCCCTTGCAGGTGCCGTCGGACTCGCCGGGGCGCTTGATCCACAGCAGGGCGTGCACCTGCGGGTCACCGGTCTCGGTGGTGGGGGCCTCGCCCAGCGCGCGGCCGGGCGGGTTGCACCAGCGCTCCTCCGCCTTGCCCTTGGTGTAGGGGCCGTTGCCGTTGCGGCTGGTGTCGATGACGAAGGGCTTGTTGCCGACCTTCGCCGAGAGCTCCTTGCCGTACTTCTTGCTGGCCTCGGTGGAGTAGTAGTTGGAGACGTTCACCGAGAAGCCGTCGGCCTGGTCGATGCCCGACCACTTCAGCGGCTCGAAGATCTGGTCCGGCTTGCCCCAGCCCGCGTTGCCCGCGTCCAGGTAGACCTTGGTCTTGGGCTGCTTCTTCAGGGTCTTGATGGCGCCCTTGAGGAGGTCGTAGCGCTCCTCGTGGAACTGCTCCGGGGTGCAGGTGTCGACCATGTGCAGCACCGCGTCCGGCTCCAGGATGACGGTGGCCGGGCGGTCGCCGATGCCCTCGGCGACCTGCTTGACGAACTTGCGGTACGCGTTGCCGTCGGCGGCGCCGCCGCCCGAGTACTGGCCGCAGTCGCGGTGCGGGATGTTGTAGAGGACGAGGATGGCCTCGCGGTCGGCCTGGGCGGCGGCCTCGGTGAAGCCCTTGGCCTGCTCCTTGGCGTTCTCCGGGATCAGCCACTCGCCGGCCGGCTGCTGGGCGATCTTCTTGATCAGTTCCTTCTTGGCCGGGTCGCTCTCCTCGGCGAGCGCCTTGGCCGCCTTGGCGTCCGGGTTGACCCAGTACGGGTCGTCGCCCTTGGGGAGCTGCGTGACCGGGGCCTTGCCCCCCGTGCCCCCGGCGGCGCTGCCGCCGTCGTCCGAGGTGCAGCCCGTCAGGAGCAGCGCGGCCCCCACCGCCACCGCCCCGAGTGCTCGCACACGTCCGCTGTAACTGCCGTACATCGACTCCCCCTTGGGCGCCTGCCGAGGACTGACCGTCTCGAAGTGACTGCTCGAAAAGAATGAACGTCTCAAAGTGACTGACTGTCTCGAAGATGAAAGAAGTTCCCGAGGCAGCCCCCCAGCCGCCCCTGCCCGGACACAGCCGGTCGAATCCAATCCTTCCATACGGAACGTGTGCCCCACCCGGTGCGTTCCCGATCGCAGAGAAGCTGTTGCACCACGTTCAACCTGCCTCTTTGTCCTCGGGGCACTACCCTTGGGCAACACCGTTTCCCAGGGAGGGCGTCGTCAGCACTCGCATGACCGCCCTCCTTGGAGAACTCGCGGTCCGTCGCACCGCCGGGCTCGACGAGTCCTTCGCCCGTCGCTGTGCCGAGGCGCTCGGTGTGGATGGTCTCGCGGTCTCCGTCTCCGGCGGCTCCGCCTCCGTCAGTGAGCCGGTGTGGCTCTCGGACCCGGTCAGTGCCGCGCTGGAGGACCTCCAGTTCACCCTCGGCGAGGGACCCGCCCTGGATGTCCGGGCCAGTGGCGCGCTGCTGCTGGACGGGGACCTGGAACTGGTGCCCCGGGAGCGCTGGCCGGGCTTCCTGCCTGCGGCGGCGGACCTGGGGGTGCGGGCGGTGTTCGCACTGCCGCTCCAGATCGGCGCGATCCTGCTCGGGGCACTGACGCTGCACCGGGCCACCCCCGGCAGCCTGAGCCCGCTCCAGCTGCGGGACGCCCTGGTGCTGGGCGACACCCTCACGCTGACCCTGCTGGACGGGTCGCAGACCGCTCCCGGCGAGGAGCTGCCGGTGGCCGGTCTGTACCGGGCCGAGGTGCACCAGGCGACCGGCATGATCGCGGTACGGCTCGGGGTGCCGCCGGCGGCGGCCCTGGTGCGGCTGCGGGCCCATGCGTACTCCCGTGACAAACCCATCCTGGAGGTGGCCAGGGACGTGGTGGCACGAAGGCTGGTTTTCACCCCGAGCGGCGCCGTGAGGGACGGCGACGGGCAGGACACGGCACGATGATGAAGGGGAAGCGCTCCGGCGCCCCACCCGGCGGCACGACAGATATGGGTGAGCAGTCATGGACAGCAGCGTGCGCGAGCAGAAGATCGCGGCGGCCTTCGTCGAGCTCGCCGACACCTTGGTCGACGACTTCGACGTGATCGACTTCCTCCAGCGGCTGGCCGCCCGCTGCGTGGAGCTCCTGGACGTCTCGGCGGCCGGGCTGATGCTGGCCACCCCGCACGGCGAACTCCAGACCGCGGCCTCCTCCGACGAACGCGCCTGGCTGCTGGACCTGTTGGAGATCCAGCACCAGGAAGGCCCCTGCCTGGAGTGCTACCGCAGCCGCAGCACGGTTCTGCCGGTGTCCCTGGAGGCCGCCGAAACGCTCACCCGCTGGCCGGTGTTCGCGCCGCGCGCCCGTGAGTACGGGTTCCGCGCCACGTACGCGATCCCGCTGCGGCTGCGCGAGACGGTGATCGGCGCGCTGAACCTGTTCACCGACACCGCGCGGCTGGACCTGCCGCCCGGCGAGGTCCAGCTCGCCCAGGCGCTGGCGGACGCGGCGACCATCGGCATCCTCCAGCAGCGGACCGTACGGCAGTCGGAACTGGTGGCGGGGCAGCTCCAGTCGGCGCTGACCAGCCGGGTGCGGCTGGAGCAGGCGAAGGGGATGCTCGCCGAGCGGTGGACGGTGTCGGTGGACGAGGCCTTCGAGGCGTTGCGCCGGTACGCGCGGCGGGAGCAGCGACGGCTGTCGGAGGTGGCGCTGGAGGTGGTGGTGGGGAAGCTGGACTCCGACGAGGTGCGGGACGACCGGACGGGGCGCGCATAGCGGACGTATCGGCAGCCGGTTCCACGGCCCGGGACACGTGTAGCGACTTTGCTGTGACTTTGCGTCAATTACCCCCTGGAGAACGGGGCTTGGCCGTTCTACAGTAGGGATGCGGCCCCAGCCCCCGGCCCGTGGATCCGAGCTGGCTCTTCCACAGAACCTCCCGCGACGGCGCCGGGCTTCTCCCGCAGTTCGTGCGCGCGCGGTCGAGGACCAGCCCGGCCGACAGCTCCGGGGGGAGCGAGCAGTCGGCCGGGCCAGGTGCCCTCCTTCGTCCGCCGCCCACCTGGGGTTTCTCTCACATCGAGGGCCCATTGACAGTGCACTGCCAGGCTGGGACTCTCCGGAGGACAACTTCACACGTCGAGGCGACGGCACACAGGAACTCCGGTGCGACTCCGGGACGGTCCCGCCACTGTGACCCCAACTCCCTTGTGGGAGAGGGGAAGTCAGGAACTGGACCGTCGCCTCTCCTGCCATGGGGCGTGGAAACCCCAGAAGGAGGGCTCACCCCGTCATGTCTGCGTCTGCCCCGCAGTCCGCACAGACCGCCACCGACCTCGCGTCCGCGACCACCCGCACCCGGGATCTGCTGATCCTGGCCGCCGCGGTGATCGTGGCGCTGATCGCGCTGTACGCCGTGTTCATGGACAACGGCCACATCATCTCCGCGACCGGCAGCTACCTGCACGAGTTCTCGCACGACGGCAGGCACCTCTTCGGTGCCCCCTGCCACTGATCGGGGTCGCGCGCACCATGAGCAACCCCACTCTCACCCTGCTCGGCCGCGGCACCGCGGCGGGCGGGGTCGCAGGCCTGGTCACGGGCCTCTTCTCCCTGCTGCTCGCCGAGCCTGTCATGGACAGGGCGATCGAGCTGGAGGAGGCCCGCTCCGCCAAGGAGGAGGCCGCCGAGCACGCCCACGCGGCGGCCGGCGCCGTCGCCGAGCACCACGAGGAACTCTTCACCCGCGGCCAGCAGCACTTCGGGCTGGTCGTCACCGCGATCATCGCGGGTATCGCCCTGGGCGCGCTGTTCGCGGTCGCCTACGCGCTCATCCACCGCCGCACCGGTTATCTCGTACGGGCCTGGCCGCGCGCCCTCGCGTGCTGTGCGGCGGCGTTCGTGGCGGTGGCACTGCTGCCGGGGCTGCGCTACCCGGCGGCCCCGCCCGGTGTCGGCGACGCCAACACGGTCGGCGAGCGGCAGCAGTTGTGGCTGGCGGCCGTCGTGATCGGCATCCTCGGGATGCTGCTGGCCTGGCAGTTGTACGTACGTCTGGCGGGCCGGGCCGAGCCGCTGCGCCAGGGCGCGGTGTTCCTGACCGGCGCGGCGACTCTCGCCGTGCTGTTCCTGCTGCCGGGAAACCCGGACGAAGTCCCCGTACCGGCAACGCTGTTGTGGGACTTCCGGGTGCTGTCGCTGGGGTCGCAGGTGCTGCTGTGGGCCGTGTTCGCGGCGGTGTTCGGCGGGCTGGGGCTGCGGGCGGCGGCGAAGGCCGGGGTCAACTCCCCGGTGTCCTCTCAGGACTTGGCCGCCACCGCGCCCGTCAAGTAGGCGGAGACGACCACGTTGGCCGTGTAGTGCTTGGCCTCGTGGTCGTAGGTGCCGCCGCAGGTGATCAGCCGCAGTTCCGCGCGGCTGCCCTCGTGCTGACCGTACGCCTTCTTCGCGTCGAACTTGTCCCGGCTGAAGACCTGGACGTCGTCGATCGTGAACTCGGCGACGGAGCCGTCCGTCCCGGTGACCCTGACCTGTTCACCGGGGCGGGCGGAGCTGAGCCCGTAGAAGACCGCGGGCTTGCTCTGGGTGTCGACGTGCCCCACCATCAGCGCCACCCCGCTCGCACCGGGGCGCACCCCGTCCCCGTACCAGCCGACCTGCCGGGGCTGTTCGTAGGGCGGCGGGTCGACCGCCCCCGTGCCGTCGAGCCCGCGGGCGCTGACGGGGGCGGTGATGCCGAGCGAGGGGATGTCGACCCGGGCCGGGCGGGCGCCCGGGACCGGTTCGTGCGCCTCGGGGAGTTCGATCTGCAGCAGTGGGCGTCCCACCGCGGCCACGTCACCGGTGGTCGGTGCGGCACTGCCGCCCGGCCCGTCGGTGAGGTCGCGGCCCCACAGCCACAGTCCGAGGAGCAAAACGGCCCAGGCGATGCCGGTGAGCGCGCGGCCCTTGCCGGGTGCTTGGTCGGTGGTCATGTCACTCCCCTGTACGTGTCGAAGGACGAACGGCCTAGTGGGTGCCGCCCCGGCGCTTGCGCACCGAACGCCCGGCGATGGCGATCGCCGCCGCGCCCGCGAGGCCGAGGCCGATCAGGGTGTGCGGGGTGCCCGGACCGTCGGACTCGGCCGCGAGCGCCGTGCCGCCGCCGCCCGCGCGGACCGGGGCGGTCGGATCGATCCTGCGGTGCACGACGGTGACGTTGCCGCTGGCGGAGCCGGGGCCGTCCTCGCACTTGACGGTGATGCCGTAGTCGCGGCCGGACGCGTCGGAGCGGATCCGGGCCTCGGCGAAGAGTCCGCCGTCGGCGGCGGGGTTGAAGTAGGCGGGCGAGGAGAACGCCTCCGACGTGCCGATGGCCTTCTTGCCGCCGCACACGCTGACCCGCAGATCCACCTCCCCGCCGGCCGCGATGGTGGACGGGGTGACGGTGACACTGCCGTGGGACTCTTCGTTGTCCGCCACGGCGGCGAGGGCGGTGTGCGCGGGGACGAGTACCGCCGCAAGCACCGCACCCGCACACAGAGTGAGCTGTGATGAGCGCATTGTGAACCTCCTGGTACCTCCGAAGATTCACGCGCTGCGGTGATTCCGCATCCGCAGGGGCCTGTCACTGCGCCGTACGGGCCCCTGCGGGTGATATGCGACCCGCCGCGCGGGTCAGATGCGCTCGACCAGGTCCGCGATCGAGTCGACGATCGTGGAGGGGCGGAACGGGTACTGGTCCACGTCGTCCTTGCCGGTGAGCCCGGTGAGGACCAGGAAGGTCTCCATCCCGGCCTCCAGGCCCGCCAGCACGTCGGTGTCCATGCGGTCGCCGATCATGGCGCTGGTCTCGGAGTGCGCGCCGATCGCGTTGAGGCCGGTGCGCATCATCAGCGGGTTGGGCTTGCCCGCGAAGTACGGCTTCTTGCCGGTCGCCTTGGTGATCAGGGCGGCGACGGCGCCGGTGGCGGGCAGCGGGCCCTCGGCGGAGGGGCCGGTCTCGTCGGGGTTGGTGCAGATGAAGCGGGCGCCGCCGTTGATCAGGCGGATCGCCTTGGTGAGGGCCTCGAAGGAGTACGTACGGGTCTCGCCGAGGACCACGTAGTCGGGCTCGTGGTCGGTGAGGACGTACCCGATGTCGTGCAGGGCGGTGGTCAGGCCCGCCTCGCCGATGACGTACGCGGTGCCGCCGGGGCGCTGGTCGTCCAGGAACTGGGCGGTGGCGAGCGCGGAGGTCCAGATGTTCTCCACCGGCACGTCCAGGCCCATCCGGGCCAGGCGGGCGTGCAGGTCGCGGGCGGTGTAGATGGAGTTGTTGGTCAGCACCAGGAAGGGCTTGCCGGTGTCCCGGAGCTTCCTGATGAAGGCGTCGGCGCCGGGGATCGGGACGCCCTCGTGGATGAGGACTCCGTCCATGTCGGTGAGCCAGGACTCGATCGGCTTGCGCTCTGCCATCTGGGGGGACTCCCGCCGTACGTACACACACTCAGACAAGGGGGCGCGCACAACCCTGTGCACGCCCCCCAGCCTAGTCTCAGGCGGTGATGTTGACGCCGTCGATGGTCCAGTACCAGTTGTTGCCGCCGGTGTAGCGGAAACGGACCTGGGCGGTGGTGGCGCCCGCCGGGACCTGGAGGGTGATCTTCTCGACGCGGGAGGAGGTGTCGGCGGTGTACGTCTTGACCACGACCGGCGCCGCGTTCCCGTACGCGATGAGGACCTCGCCCTTCTGCGGGGACTCCTGGCGGTAGTACGTCGTGTACGTCAGCGTGGCCGCAGCCCCCGGGGTGACCGCGAACTTCGGGCTGATCAGCGTGGAGTCGAAGGTGCCGGTGAAGGTCTTGTCGGTCCACTCGTCGCCGTCGGCGACCGCGAAGACGTTGCGGGCCCGGACGTTCAGCTCGCGCTGCTGGCTCTTCTCGGCCTGGGTCCAGAACTCGTCGGTGGTGAAGGACCAGCCGCGCCACTCGGTGACGCCGCCGGTGCCCATCTTGGAGTTGTCGATCGACCAGCCGCTGGGCGCGACGTGGGTGAAGCCGAGGACGTCCGCGCCGACGCCGGTCTCGTCCACGCGCTTCTGGAGCGAGCCGCGCAGCGCGTCGAAGGCGTCGGGGGTGGACTGCTGGACGGGGCGGCCGTCCAGATTCCAGGACGGGTTGACCGCGACGCCCAGGTGGTGGAGGGCGGAGACGGCGACGTCGGGCATCTTCACGTCGTACCGGGTGACACCGGCGGGCAGCCCGGCACCGGTGGCGATCATGAAGGTCTGGCGCTCGTCCCAGCTGTCGCCGCCGTGGCCGCCGGTCGCGGTGTGCCCGTGGTCGGCGGTGATCATGATGAGCCAGTCCTCGCTGCCGTACGTGGCACGGGACTTGACGGCGGCGACGATCTGGCCGACCTGGGTGTCGACGCCGTGCAGCGCGTCCAGGTAGGCCTGGCTGGCGTTGCCGCTGGCGTGGCCCGCGTGGTCGACGTTGTCGAGGTGCACGAAGACCGCGTCGACGTCCGTCTTGACCTTGGCGACGGCGCGCGAGGTGGTGCCCGTGTCGTACTCGGCCTCCGGGGTGGAGACGCGCTCGTCGACCTTGGCGGAGAAGATGATGTCGGTGACCGGGTTCCAGGACGCCACCGCGTACGTCTTCAGGGACGGCTTGGCGGTCTCGACGCGGGTCAGGAAGTCGGGGTACTGGGCCAGGTTGTGGCCGGTGAAGTCGTTGTTGACCACCTTGTGCTTGTCCGGCCAGACGCCCGTGATGAGGGTGGTCCAGCCGGGCCCGGAGGAGGTCGGCGCCATCGGGTTGGTGTAGATGCTGGACGGCGCGGTGACACCGGCCGCCATCAGCGCGTCCAGGTTCGGCGCGTCGGCGTCCTTGATCCGCCGGACCATCGCCCCGTCCAGGCCGATGACCAGGACCTTCGGGGTCTTGGCCGCCCGGCCCGCACGCTCTGCGGCGGCGGCCGAGGTGGCGGAGGCGAGCGGGCCCGCCGTGGCGGCGACGGCGGCGGCACCGAGGAGGACGGCGCGGCGCGAGATGCCTTGGGACATGTCTTTCTCCAGGGAAACAGGTGGTGCGTGGGATGGGGGGTGGTGCTGCACGGGCCCCGGGAAGTGTGGGGCTCCCCGGGACCGTTCCTACTGAACTACTGCTGGAATCAGCCGATTTGTACGTTGTCCACGGCCCAGAACCAGCTGTTGCGGGCGTCGCGCATCCGGAACTTGACCCGGACCGTGCGGGCCCCCTTGGGGACGGCGATCGTGAGCTTCTCAGACGTGTTCTTCGCGTCGGCCGCGTAGTTCTTGACCAGTTGGTCGGCGGCCCCGTCGAAGGAGACCAGGACGTCGCCGCGCTGGGTGCCGTCCTGCAAGTAGTGGCTGAAGTACGTGAGCGTCACCGAGGACTTGCGGGCGACCCGGTAGGCGGGCGAGACCAGGGTCGAGTCGAACTCGATGTCCTTGGACGGGTTGCCCTTGTCGTCCCACTCGTCGGGGTCGGCGACCGCGATGACGCCCCGGCCCCGGGTGAAGCCCTCGCGGCCCTGCGCCTTGTCGGCGCGGGTCCAGAACTCGTCGGTGGTCAGCGTCCAGCCGCGCCACTCCTCGACGCCGCCGGTCTCCGGCATCCGGGAGTTGTCGATGGTCCAGCCGCCGGCCGGGGTGTGCGTGAAGCCCAGCACCTCCTTGGGCGTGCCGGTCTCGTCGACAGCGGGCTTCAGCAGCGGGTACGAGGCGTCGAAGCCGTCCGCGAACGGGCGCTGGAGCGGCTTGCCGTCCAGACCCCACTCGGGCTTCGGGGTGATGCCGAGCGCGTGGAAGACGGTCGCGACGGTGTCCACGTGCCGGGTGTTGATCGGCTTCGCGCCGACCGGGATGCCGGGGCCCTGGGCGATGGTGAAGACCCGGCGCTCCTCGATGGAGGGGCCGCCGTGACCGCCCTTGTCGGCGTGCCCGTGGTCGGTGGTCAGCAGGATCGTCCAGCGCTCGCGGTGGTAGCTCTTGCGGGCCTTGATCGCGGCGAGCATACGGCCGATGTAGCCGTCGTAGAGGTCGATCTCCTGGAGGTAGCGGGGGCTTATGGCGCCGCTGCCGTGGGCGATGATGTCGGTGTTGCCGAAGTAGATGAAGCAGACGTCCGGGTTCTGGTCGCGCAGGATCGACTCGGCCGCGGCGGCGATGGTCGCGTCGTGGCCGTCGTACCCGTCGGCGTCGCCGTCGAAGGCGAGCTTGGCGCTGGCGCCGGCGGTGACGGTGCCCTCGGAGTCCAGGGGCTTCCAGTCGATCGCGGCGAACGTCGAGAGCTCGGGCTTCACTTCGCGCAGGCGGGCGAGGAAGCCGGGGTACTGGGCGTAGTTCTTGCCCTTGAAGCTGTTGTCGACGACGCCGTGCTTGTCCGGCCACACGCCGGTGGAGACGGTCGACCAGCCGGGGCCGGACGAGGTCTGCGCGGTGGGCGGGGAGTAGAGCAGGCTGGTGGCGAACGTGCCCTTCGCGATCAGGGACTTGAAGGTCGGGGCCTGGGCGGCGGCGATGCGGTCGTACCGCAGACCGTCCATGCCGACGACCAGGACCTTGTTTCTGCTGGTGCCGTTCGGGAGCTTGGGGACGTCGGCCGCGGCTGCGGCAGGGGCTGCCTGCGCGGGCAGGGCCAGGCCTCCGGAAACGGCGACGGCCGCTGCGGCGGTGGCGGTTCCGGCGAGCACGGTACGGCGTGACATACCTCGGGGCATTGCTGATCCTCCAACGGGGACGGGGCTGTTCACATCGAGGCAAGCGGGACGTGCGTGACTTGCGTGGCCTGGGCTTGGCCGTGCAAAGGTCCGGAACGCAAGAATCTGGACCAGACCCGTTACCTTGGCGTGATATCGGTGACTGGTCCAGACCCTCGCAGCGAAGCTTGGCCGAATGGTTACCGTCGGGCGTCCGGACGGCTTCGGGCGGGGGTCGATCCCCTGCCGTCAACCTCCTTGCGGATCAGCCCACTTGTACGTCGTCGACCGCCCAGTACCAGTCATTCCGGGCATCTCGCATCCGGAACTTGACCTTGACCGCGGAGGCCCCGGCGGGCACGGCGACGGTGAACTTCTCGGCCTTGTTCTTGGCGTCGGCGGAGTAGGTCTTGACGACCTGGTCGGCCCCGCCGTCGAAGGACACCAGGACGTCGCCGCGCTGGGTTCCGTAGGCCAGGTAGTGGGTGGCGTACGACAGGGTGATCGAGGTCTTGCGGGCGACGCTGACGGCGGGTGAGATCAGCGTGGAGTCGAAGGCGGCGCTGCTGGAGGGGCTGCCCTTGTCGTCCCACTCGTCGGGGTCGGCGACCGCGATCACCCCGCGCCCCTTGGTGAAGGACTCGCGCTGCTGGCTCTTCTCCGCGCGGGTCCAGAACTCGTCGGTGGTCAGCGTCCAGCCGCGCCACTCGGTCACGCCCCCGGTGGCGGGCATCTTCGAGTTGTCGATGGTCCAGCCGCCCGCCGGGCTGTGCGTGAAGCCGAGCACCCCGGCCGGTATGCCGGTCTCGTCGACGGCGGGCTTCAGGGCGGAGTACGAGGCGTCGAAGCCGTCGGCGTACGGGCGTTGCAGCGGGCGCCCGTCCAGTCCCCAGGCGTCCTGGATCGGAATGCCGAGCGCCTGGAAGACGGTCGGGGCGACGTCCACGAGCCGGGTGTTGAAGGGCTTGGCGCCGACCGGGATGCCGGGGCCCTGGGCGATGACGAAGGTCCGGCGCTCCTCGATGGAGGGGCCGCCGTGGCCGCCGGCGTCGGCGTGCCCGTGGTCGGTGGCGATGATGATCGTCCAGCGTTCCTGGGCGTACGTGGGACGGGCCTTGATCGCGGCCACGAACTGGCCGACCCATGCGTCCTGGCGGTCGATGCAGGCCAGGTAGTCGGGGTGCATGGCGCCCTTGTTGTGGGCGACGACGTCGGTGTTGCCGAAGTACGCGAAGACCACGTCCGGGTTCTGGTCGCGCAGGACGCCGGTGACGTCGGCGGCGATCTTCGGGTCGTGGACGGGGTAGCCCTGGGCGTCGTCGCCGTTGTAGACGACCTTGCCGTCGGCGCCCGCGGTGACGGTGCCCTGGGTGTCCAGCGGGGTCCAGTCGACGGCCGCGAAGGTGGACAGGGCGGGCTTGACCTGGGCGATGCGGGCGAGGAAGCCGGGGTAGGTGCCGTAGTTCTTGCCGATGAAGTCGTTGTTGACGACGCCGTGCTTGTCGGGCCAGACGCCGCAGGAGATGGTCGACCAGCCGGGTCCCGAGGAGGTGTCGCCCATCGGGGCGCAGTACAGCAGGCTCGTACCGTACGTGCCCTGGGCGATCAGGGACTTCATGTGCGGGGCGTTCGCGGCCATGATCCGGTCGTGGCGCAGACCGTCCATGCCGATGAACAGGACCTTGTCCGCGCTGGTCCCGTTGGGGAGGGTCGGTACGGCGGCGGGGGCGGCGGAGTGCGCGGGGAGCGCGAGACCTCCGGAGACGGCGACGGCCGCGGTGGCTGCGGCGGTCGAGGCGAGCACGGTGCGACGGGAGATTCCTCGGGGCATGGCAATCCTTCAACGTGGGGTGTGACCGGTGTTGAGAGCGATGCGGTGCGGGAGGTGCGTGCGTGCTGAGGTCCGTGCAGCACAAGGCTGGACCAGACCCGTTACCTTGGCGTGATGGTGCGGGGCTGGTCCAGACTCGTGCGGTGAGCTTGGCCGAATGGTTATGGAGCCACCGGCGGCTCGGGGGCGGCTGCCGTGCGGTCAGCTGCCGGTGGCGGTCTTCCAGGCGTCGACGTACTCCTTGAGGTTCTTGTCGACGTCCGCCCAGTCCGGGGTGAAGATCTCGACGCCGTCCAGGACCTTGGCGAGGGCAGTGGCGTTGGCGTCGGTGGGCTTGACGTCGGAGCGGGACGGGAAGCCGCCGCCGATGGAGCTGACCTCCTGCTGCGCGGCGTCGGACAGCATGAAGTCGAGGAGCTTCTTGCCGTTGTCGGTGTGCGGGGCCTTGTTGACGAGCCCGGCCGCGTACGGCAGCGCGAAGGTGGTGGGCTTGGCGGCACCGGCCTTCGCCGGGAACCAGATGCCCAGGTTCGGGGCGGACTTGGCCTGCGCGAAGTTCATCTGCACGTCGCCGTTGGCGACCAGGATCTCGCCCTTGTCGACCTTGGGGGCGAGCTTGGAGGTCGAGGAGGACGGGCCGACGTTGTTGGCCTGGAGCTTCTTCAGGTAGGCCATGGCGGCGTCCTTGCCGCCGAAGTCGTGCATGGCCTTGATGACGACGGCGGTGCCGTCGCCCGCGACGCCCGGTGTCGAGTACTGGAGCTTGCCCTTGAACTTGGCGTCGAGCAGGTCCTCCCAGGTCTTGGGGGTCTCGCCCGGGAGCTCCTTCTTGTTCTTGATGAACCCGAAGTAGTTGTTGACGACCGAGGTCCACTTGCCGTCGGCCGCCTTGTCCCCTGCGGCGACCTTGTCGGAACCGGCCGGCTGGTACGCCTGGAGCAGCCCCTTGGAGTCGGCCTGCTGGATGAACGGCGGCAGGGTGACGATGACGTCGGCCTGGGTGTTGGACTTCTCGCGCAGGGCGCGCTGGACCATCTCGCCCGAGCCGCCCTCCACGTACTTGACCTTGATGCCGGTCTTCTTCTCGAAGTCCTTGAAGACCTTGTCGTACCAGCCGTCGCCCTTCTCGCCCTTGAGGCCGTCGGCGCTGTAGACGGTGACGATCTTCTCGTCGGAGGAGGACGCGGCGGAGGATCCGCCGCAGGCGGAGAGGGACGCGGCGAGGGCGAGGCTGCCGGCGAGGGCGGCGAGCGGCTTGAGGGTGCGCTGCATGGCGATTCGTATCCCCTTGGATAGCGATGTGATCTGCGTGATCAGCGGAAGGACGCTTTGGTACGGATGCGGGAGACCGCGAGCAGGACGAGCAGCGTGGTGCCCATGAGGACGACCGCGACGGCCGATCCGGCGAAGAGGGAGCCCCGGTCGGTGGCGGTGAAGATCTGCACCGGCAGCGGCATCCAGTCCGGCGGGTAGAGCATCATCGTGGCGCTCAACTCGCCCATGGACAGGGCGAAGCAGAGTCCGGCGGCCGCGTTCAGGGACGGCAGCAGGAGCGGCAGCTTCACCCGCCACAGGACGTACGAGGGCCGGGCCCCGAGGGAGGCGGCTGCCTGCTCGTACATCGGATCGAGTCGTACGATCGCGGCCGAAACCGACTGGTAGGCGAACGCCGTGACAAGAATGGTGTGCGCCAGGATGACGATCCAGCGGGTGCCGTTGAGCAGGAACGGCGGCTGGGAGAAGGCCACCAGCACCGCGAGCCCGACGACCACCGACGGCACGGCCACCGGCAGCATGAACAGGGCGTCCAGTGCCCGCTTCCCGCCCTTCTTCAGAGCGGCGGCCGCGAGTGCGGCCCAGCTGCCGAAGGTCAGCGCGAGGACGCTGGCGGCGAGTGCGGTGACGAGGCTGGTGGTGAGGGCCTGGAGGGATTCGCCGCGCACGGCGGCACCGTAGTTCTCGACGGTGGGACCGGACGGGAAGGCGCCGGACCAGTGCGTGGAGAAGGACGCGGTGAGGATCACCAGCAGGGGCAGGGCGAACAGCGGAAGGAAGAGGAGGAAGAAGACGACCCAGGTCGCCCATTTCCCGGTGCGGCTATGCACCAACACGACGGCTCACCACCCGGTACATTCCGTAAAGTCCCACGGATATCGCGATGTTGACGACGGCGACGACACAGGCGGCCGGATAGTCGGACTCCAGAATCGCCTTGCTGTAGACGAGCATCGGGAGGGTCGTCACGCCTTTCGCGCCCGTGAAGAGCACGATTCCGAATTCGTTCAGGCACATCACCAGGACGAGCGCCCCGCCGGCGGCGAGCGCGGGCAGCGCCTCGGGGAGGATCACCTGCCGTACGATCCGCCAGGTCCGGGCCCCGAGGGAGGAGGCGACCTCCAGCTGGGAGGTGTCGATCTGGGAGAACGCGGCGAGCAGGGGGCGCATCACGAAGGGCGTGAAGTAGGTGATTTCCGCGAGAAGAACACCCCAGGGCGTGGTGAGGAAATGGAACGGCCCTTCGGCGGCTCCGGTCACCCCGGTCCAGACCCCGTTCGCCATTCCCACGCTGCCGTAGATGAAGAGCAGCGCGAGCGTGATGAGGAAGGACGGGAAGGACAGGAAAACGTCGATGAATTTCGCGACGGCTTTTCCGCCCGGGAAAGGCACGAAGGCGATGACGAGCGCGAGGACGAACCCGAGCACGAGACACCCGACGGTCGCCCCGAGGGCGAGCCAGACGGTGGTCGTCAGCGCTTCCCGGAAGGCCTCCGAGGCGAAGACGTCCCCGTAGGGCGCGAAGGACACCTCTCCGGTATCCGCCGTGAACGACTGCTGCACGACAAGCGCCAGCGGATACAGGAACACGAGCGCCAGGACCGCCACGGGCGGCAGCGCCCACACCCACCGCGGCACACCCCGCGAGGTCTCCGCACCCCCTGCGGGCGCTGCACCGCCCGCCCCTGCGGACTCTCCTGCGCCGCCCGCCCCTTGAGCCGCTTCGCCGCCCGCCCCTGTGGGCGGCTGGGCCGCCCAGGGGGCGAGGGGGGCACCCCCTGTTCGAGCGGAGCCGAGAACTTGGGGGAGGGCGGGCACAGGGGCGGGCGGCGGCGGAGCCGCACCCCCTGCGCCCTCCGGCCCGCCTTCGCTCCCGGCCGCCCGCTGCGCGGGCACCGCACCCGCCTCAGCCACCGGAAACCCCCGCCCCGAGCAGCACCGCGTCCTCAGCCGCGAAGTGGAGGACCACGTCCTCCCCGAGCACCGGCGTCTCCCGCAGTTCCCGTACATCCGCCTTCACCCGGTGCCGTCCCTCACCGACCTCCACGTACAGCCGGTGCGTCGACCCCCGCCACTGGACCTCGCTGATCGTGCCGCGCAGGGCGTTCGGCCCCTCCCCGAGCCCGACCAGGTGCGGCCGCACGCACAGGGTGGCGGAGGCCCCCTCGGCCGCTCCCTGGGTGTCCACACTCAGCTCGACCCCGTCGAACCGGACCCCCGCCGCCCCCACCTGCACAGGCAGCAGATTCGCGTTGCCGACGAAGGAAGCCGTGAACTCCGTCCGGGGCCGCCGGTACAGCTCCTGCGGGGTCCCGCAGTCCTGGAGCCGCGCCTTGTCCATGACCGCGATCCGGTCCGCCAGCGTCAGCGCCTCGACCTGATCGTGCGTGACGTACAGGATCGACACATCGGGCAACTCCCGGTGCAGCCGCGCCAGTTCGGCCAGCATCCCCGACCTGAGCTGCGCGTCCAGCGCCGACAGCGGCTCGTCCAGCAGCAGCACGTTCGGCCGGATCGCCAACGCCCGCGCGATCGCGACCCGTTGCTGCTGCCCGCCCGACAACTCCCGCGGATAGCGCTTCGCGTACGACGCCATCCCGGTCATCTCCAGCGCCTCGGCCACCCGCGCCGGGATCTCCGCCTTGTCGACCTTCTGCGCCTTCAGCCCAAAAGCGACGTTGTCCTCGACCCGCAGGTGCGGGAAGAGCGCGTACTGCTGGACGACCATCCCGATGCCCCGCCGGTACGGCGGCAGCGCGGTGACGTCCCGCTCCCCGATGAAGACCCGCCCGGAGGCCGGCTTCACGAAGCCCGCGACCGCCCGCAGCGCGGTGGTCTTGCCCGACCCGGAGGGCCCGAGCAGGGCCATGACCTCGCCGGGCTCGACCGTCAGGTCCAGGGAGTCCAGGACGACGTTCTTGCCGTACGCGACCGAGACCGACTCGAACCGTATGCCGCTGCTCATCGCCCCAACTCCGCTAGCAGCTCCGGGAGTTCGGCGACGGACCCGAGGACGTGGCTCGCCCCGTGCGCCTCCAGCTGGGTGCGTCCGTGCGCGCCGGTCAGGACACCGGCGACGACGCCCGCGCCCGCCCGTACACCACTGAGCATGTCGTACGAGGTGTCGCCGACGACGACCACATCGGCGACCGACGCCACCGCCCCGGTGCGCAGGAACGCGGTGAGCACCATGTCCGGGTACGGACGCCCCCGGCCGCCCGCATCGGCGGGGCACAGGGTGAGCCCGACCAGGTCCTGCCAGCCGAGCGCGGCGAGGATCGCGTCCTGGGTGACCCGGGCGAACCCGGTGGTCAGGACGACGGTCCGGCCGTCGGCGGCGAGCTTCTCGATGGCCTCGCGGGCCCCGGGGATCTCGGCGATGCGACCGCCGTCGACCAGGCTCCCGTACGCCTCCTCGAAGGCGGCGTTCGCCTGCTGGGCCTTGGCCTCGTCGCCGAAGAGGTGCCGGAAGACGGAGATCTTGGACTCGCCCATGGTGGCGCGGACGTAGTCCAGCTTGCTGTCGAAGTCGGCGGTCCCGGCCACGACGCCGAGCTTCTCGGCGGCCGCGGCGAAGGCCTGCTCGACGAGACCGCCGTCGGCGACGGTGGTGCCGGCCATGTCGAGAACGACCAGATCCATGCGGTTGCTGCTCATGGTGTTGCTGCTCATGTTCCTGTCACCAGCCCCATTCGTTCGCGGTCTTCTCGGCGATGGCGGGCGAGCAGGTCATCCCGCGTCCGCCCGGCCCGGTCACCAGCCATACGCCGTCGTGCACCTGCTGCCGGTGCACCACGCGGCTCTTGTCGGTGCACTGGGCGTACACCCCGGCCCAGCGCCGCCGGATCTTCGGAAGCGGACGGCCCAGGAAGCTCTCCGCCACCGCTGCGACGTGCTCGTACGGCTCCTCCTCCACATCGAAGCGGAAGGGGTGCTCGTACTCGTGGGTGTCGCCGATGGTCAGCCCGCCGTCGCGCCGCTGCACCATGAGCAGCTGCATCTTGTGGGCGGCGGCGGTGGGCGTCTGGTCCTGCCCGTCGTTGAGGGCGTCCAGCGCGCCGCCCGCGTAGGCCGGGTAGTAGCGGAAGCTGTCGGCGTCGGCGACGGAGGTGGTGAGGGTCTCGCCGAGGGGCTCGGTCTGCATCATCTGGAGGCGTACGCGGCGCACCGGCAGGTCGGGGGCCAGCTCGCGGACGAGTCCGCCGAGCCAGGCACCGGTGCACAGCACGACGGCGTCTCCCCGGTGCACGTCGCCGTGGTCGTCGCGCACGGCGCCTGCGCCGACCACGTCACGCACTTCGCGGCCACCGAGGAAGGTGTACCGCCCGGAGGCCAACAGTGCTTCCTTCAGTGCGAGTTGGGCGGTGCGCGGCTCGACGGCCGCGTCCCGCTCGCACCACAGGGCGGCGAGGAAGTCGCCACGCAGGGCCGGGTTGATGCCGCGCGCCTCGTCGGGGGTGAGCAGCTTGTAGCCGCGCGCCGCCGCGTCGTCACGGGTCAACGCGGCTTCTGCGACGGCGAGTTCGAGTTCCGTACGGACCGGGGTGAGCGATCCGTTGGCCCGGAAGCCCAGGCCGGGGACACGGGCCCCGATGCCCTCCCACAGCTCGCGGGCCCGCAGCGCGGTGTCGAGTTCCTCGCCACCGGCCCGCCCGCTGACCCAAATCTGGCCGAAGTTGCGCAGGCTCGCGCCGCGCGCCTCGCTCTCGCGCTCGATCTGTACGACCTCGTGGCCGCGTTCCACTGCGTGCCAGGCGTGCATGGTTCCCACCACGCCGGCTCCAACGACTATGACTCTCACGGCGGCTACGCTCCTCGGGGCGAGTGACGTGGCCGGATCCACCCGGCAACGGCACGGTGAACAGCCCCCCAAGGCTGGCTCAGACCCGTTACGTTCCCGTTATCGCCGTGAGTCGGATCGGCTGCTTCCGCCTCCCCGCGACCGCTAGCTCCCGAGCTGGGTGGAGAAGCTGAACCGGTCGCCCCGGAAGAGCATCCGCACCCGCTCCAGCGGCCGCCCGGTCACATCACGCGTCCACCGGTGCATCAGCAGCATCGGCAGCGCGGGCGGCGTACCGATCAGCAGCGCCTCGCGCGGGGTGGCGAGAACGGTCTCGATCCGCTCCCCCGCCCGGCCGAGCCCGATGCCGACCTCCTCGCTGAGGTAGGCATAAAAGGAAGAATCGGGTTCGAAGTCGACATCGAGCCGCGGAACGCGATCGACCGCGACATAACAACTCTCCAGCCCCACCCGCTCGTTGTCGGCGAGCAGCACCCGCTCCAGGTGCCAGACCGGCGCCCCCGGCTCCACGCCGACGTCCGGGGCGAGGCCGGCCGGGCAGGGAAAACGCTCCAGGCCGATGAGATTGCGCCCCGGGCGGCGGCCCTGCCGGCGTACGCCTTCTGTATAGGAGGCCAACGCCAGGGGCTGTTCCAGTTTCGGCCCGGCGGCGACCGTGCCGCGCCCCTGCCGCCGCACCCGCCCCTCCAGCAACAGCTCGCGCAGCGCCTGGCGCACGGTGTCGCGGGCAACCTCGTACCGTACGGCGAGGTCGCGTTCGGTGGGCAGCAGCTCGCCCTCCGCCAACTCCCCGAGCAGCTCGGCGAGATGCGCCTTGACGGCGTAGTACTTCGGGATGCGTCCGTGCTCCGGGATGCCGGACCGGACGGGCGCGCCGGGGTCCTGGTGGTGCGTGTTCGGGTAGTCCACGTCAGGGATCGTCGCAGATGACGGTGTACGAGGGGCCGGGTGCGGGGCTTTCGCGGGCTTCCGTGTGCTTCCGTGGGCCTCGGCGGGCCTCGGGCGGCCGGAACGCGTCCGTCCGGACACAGCAATGCCCGCGCCGCCGGTGAATCGGCTGGGACGGCGCGGGCACTGCTTCCGGAAGGTGGTGGGAGCGGCTGATTCGGCGTGACGCGGAGGCCGAAGCGCAGGATCGGGAAGGATCAGCGCTTCGGCGGCGTCCGCATCCGCCGAGAACCCACCACAAGGGCTCCGCCGCCGAGGAGGAAGGCGACGGCGGTGTCCCCAAGTCCGAGCAAGGGGCTCGGACCCGACTGTGCGAGCTGGTGCGGGCTTCCGGCACCCGCCGTGTAACTGCTCTCCTGGTCAACGGAGTTGGAGATCATGAACCGGTAGTCGTCGGACTGCCCGACCCAGTCCCCGTCGTCGCCGCGGCGCTGCACGATCGCCGCGTTGGCGACGACGGCACCGGGCGCGGCCGACTCGGCGAAGCCGAGCCGTACCCGTACGGTCTGCGTCTGCCCGCCGCCCACCGCGAACCCGGGCAGGTCCTCGCCGAAGACCCCGATCAGCTCGTCGCGGTCGGTACGGACGAAGGGGATCCGGTGCCAGGCACCGCCCGCGTGGTACTCGGCGCGGACGTCGCCGGGGCGCAGAGTGCGGGCCTCGTCGGTGAGGACGAGGACCGGGTGGACACCGGGGCAGGCGGTGTCGGTGGTGTTGGCGAGGTCGAGGGCCCACTCGGCACTGTCGCCGCCGGGGCGGTAGGAGGCGGGGGCCCGGTGGATGCGGGTGGTGAGGGGGAAGTCGGCGCTGTCCGGGTCGCCGCAGGTGGGGGTGAGCGCTGCGGGCCGGGTGCTGATGCGTCGCGGGGGTGCGGCCTCCTGGGGCCGGAGGGGCTCCCGGTGCAGCTGAATCTCGAAGGGGCGGGCTTCCTCGGTGTGGAGCGGGGGGTCCTCCAGCGCCGGGCGGCCGGGGACCTCCTCCTGCACGGGAGCGGGCTGGGCCTGCGTGCGGACGGCGCCGGGATGCGGGCTCTCGGCGGACGCCCCCGAATCCCCCGAATCCGTCGAATCCGTACAGTCGTCCGAAGCCCCGAGCAGGGTGCCCACGGCGGCGACCGAGCACAGCCGGTGGTCGAGCAGCCCGTCGTCGGCGGTGGAGGCGACCGCGCCCGACGCCGGAGCGAGGGTGGCGGCGGTGACGCCCAGGACAAGTGCGCTGCGCAGTCGCATGGGTTGGCCCCTTCTGGTCGCGAGGGCGGACGAGGAGACGGACGGCGATTTTCGGACACCCGGAACGGCGCGTGAATCACGCCTGAGCACCTCTTCCGGGCCCTGGGGTCCGGCATGATCCGTGACCCTGCCACGTCGGCCACCTGCGACGACAGCGCCACGACCCCGTACGGCCGAACACCGGGCAAAGTCCCCTCTATCGGCCCAGTTTCAGTCAATTCCGATAGGCGGGAAACGCCTCATACGACAGCCCTACACCCGGTAAACCGCTCAACTGGCCATCCCTGCAAGCGAATCGACGCATGCGGAGCCCCTTCACGGACCGACGGCCGCCGGCCAGAACCGCCCACCCCGGCCGCCGCACTGCGCCAGGGCACGCCCTCACCCCCTTTTTGCACTTCTCCATTCACGTTGTTTAAGTGGAAACCATGACGTCCACACCTGCTCCCACCTCGTCCGATCCCTCCACCGACACCCCCCTGCGGGTGGCTCTGCTCGGCTACGGGCTGGCCGGTTCCGTGTTCCACGCGCCGATGATCGCCGCGACCGAGGGCCTGGTCCTCGACACGGTCGTCACGTCGAACGAGGAGCGCAGGGCGCAGGCGCGCGAGGAGTTCCCGGACGTACGGTTCGCGGACGGGCCGGAGGAGGTGTGGGCGCGGGCCGCCGAGCTGGACCTGGTGGTCGTCGCAACGCCGAACAAGACCCACGTCCCCCTGGCGAAGGCGGCGCTCGCGGCGGGCCTGCCGGTGGTCGTCGACAAGCCGCTCTCCGCGACGGCGGCCGAGGCCCGCGAGCTGGCCGCCCTCGCCGAGGAGCGGGGCCTGCTCCTCTCGGTCTTCCAGAACCGCCGCTGGGACAACGACTTCCTCACCCTGCGCGCGCTGATCGCCGAGGGCGAGCTGGGCGACGTACAGCGCTTCGAGTCCCGTTTCGAGCGGTGGCGTCCGCAGCTCAAGGGCGGCTGGCGGGAGTCGGGCGACCCGGCCGAGATCGGCGGGCTGCTCTACGACCTGGGCAGCCACGTCGTCGACCAGGCGCTGACGCTCTTCGGCCCGGTCACGCAGGTGTACGCCGAGGCCGACGTCCGCCGCCCGGGCGCGGCCGCCGACGACGACACCTTCCTCGCTCTGACCCACGCGAACGGGGTCCGCTCGCACCTCTACGTGAGCGCGACCACGGCCCAGCTGGGCCCGCGCTTCCGGGTCCTCGGGTCCCGGGCGGGCTACGTGAAGTACGGGCTCGACCCGCAGGAGGCGGCCCTCCGCGAGGGCAAGCGGCCGTCGGCGTCGGGCACCTGGGGCGAGGAGCCCAAGGAACTCTGGGGCCACCTGGGCTCCGGCGAATCCCCCCTGACGGGGGGCGGCACCCCGGTCCCGACGCTCCCCGGCTCCTACGGCGCCTACTACGCCGCGATCACCGAAGCCCTCCGGACCTCCACTCCCCCGCCGGTGACGGCCCTGGAGGCGGCAGCGACCCTCACGGTCCTGGAGGCGGCCCGCCAGTCCGCCACGGAGGGCCGCACCGTCCACCTCCCCTGACGCACTGTGCCGTGCCCCTTCAGGGGCGCGGGGCTGCCGCTGTGCGGCTCCGCCACGCGGGCGCGCCCTGCCCGTGCGGGCCGCCCCCTTCCCGTGCCCCTTTCAGGGGCGCGGGGAACTGCGCGAGCAACCACCCACCCAGCCGCGCGGCCGAGCGCTTTAGGTGAAGGGGCGGGGCTGGGGCCCTCTTGGCCCAGCGGGCCGGAGCTTCACCTACCCGGCACGGGGAAGCGCCCCGAGGGCCCTGTGGCTGCGCGCACCCGGCGTGCAAGGTGCGGGCGGGGCCGGTGCCGGGGTGGGCCCGGAGCGGGAGGGGCCGCCCCCTTGCCCGCCCGTCCCGCCCCCGGGGGGCGGCCCCGCCGCCCAAGGGGACGAGAGTGGGAGGGAAAGGGGAGGGTGCTCCCGGCGCCCGAGGCGGGGCGGAGAAGGCCCCCTACGCCCCCTTCAGCTCCTGGCGCTGGCGGCCGAGCCCCTCCACCTCCAGCTCCACCACATCCCCCACCCGCAGGAAGGGCTTCGGGGCCGGCTGCCCCATCGCCACCCCCGCCGGCGTCCCCGTGTTGATCACATCGCCGGGGTACAGGGTCATGAACTGGGACACGTACCGCACCACCTCCCCCACCCCGAAGATCTGCTCCGCCGTCGTCCCGTCCTGCTTCAGCTCCCCGTTCACCCACAGCCGTACCGCGAGAGCCTGCGGGTCCGGCACCTCGTCGGCGGTCACCAGCCACGGCCCCAACGGGTTGAACGTCTCGCAGTTCTTGCCCTTGTCCCAGGTGCCGCCCCGCTCGATCTGCCACTCCCGCTCGGAGACGTCGTGCGAGGTCGCGTACCCGGCGACGTACGACAGTCCGGCCTCCGCGCTCTCCACGTACCGCGCGGTCCGCCCGATGACGATCGCGAGCTCGACCTCCCAGTCGGTCTTCACGCTCCCGCGCGGGACCAGCACGGTGTCGTTCGGGCCGACGACCGTGTCGGGGGCCTTGAGGAACAGGATCGGCTCCTCGGGGATCGCCGCCCCGACCTCCTTCGCGTGGTCGAAGTAGTTCAGCCCGACGCACACGACCTTGCCGATCCGCGCCAGCGGCGCCCCGATCCGCAGGCCCCCCGTGTCCAGCACGGGCAGGGTGCCCGCCCGTGCCGCCTCCCGCACCCGGTCCAGGGCGGCGGAGTCGGCGAGCAGGGCACCGTCGATCTCCGTCACGACCCCGGACAGGTCGCGTACGGTCACGCCGTCCTCGTCGAGCAACGCCGGACGTTCCGCACCGACGGGCCCCACACGCAGCAGCTTCATACTGACGATCTCCTTGTGGTCGAAGGTCGCGCCCAACCCGACCGCGCACATGCGCCGCGGCCCGGCCACCGGAGAATTGTTCGATCGTCCAAGGTCGGGGCCCGCTCCGCAAGCCCGCGTTCACCAACTGGACCGGACCGCCCATAGGACCCGAACCCCGCCTTACCCGGCCGGAACAACCTCCCCCGCCTTCTCCGGCCGCTCCCGCTGCAACCACGCCCGCTCCGCAACCGTCCACGCGGTGGTCGTCACCAGGTACAGCCCGGCCGCCAGCGGCACGACCGCCGCCGTGACGATCGTCCCGAACGACAGCAGCGGCAGCCACTTGAACAGCCCCGAACCACCCGGCACCCCGTTCGCCACCGACGCGAATTCCGAAGCCGCAGCATTCCGCCGCGCCCGCCGGAACGACCACGTCGCGACACCCGCGATGAGCGCGAAAAGACCCAGATATACGAGCCCCTGCGCACCAAAAACACCACCGTCGCCCAGCGCATCGCTCCACCGCGACCCGAGCGGCGCCGCGAAGAGCCGGTGCCCGAGCAGTTCGTTCACTTCCCCGCCGACCTTCGCCGACGAGAAGACGTGATACATGACGAAGAAGACCGGCAACTGCACCAGCATCGGCAGCATTCCGGAGAACGGCGACACCTTCGCCTCGGCGTGCAGCGCGAGAATCTCCTTCTGCATCCGCTCCGGATTCTTCGCGTGCTTCTTCCGCAGCGCGGCGAGTTGCGGGGCGAGTGCCTGCCGCGCCTTTTCGCCGCGTACGGCGGCACGGGCCAGCGGATGGAAGGCGATGCGCACCAGCATCGTAAAGACGACGATGGCGGCGGCCGTGGCCGATACGGCGAACACGGGTTCAAGAGCGCGAGCGAGCAGCTCGACGAGAGAAGCGAAAAGGGAAAACACGGAAAGAGCCCTCCGGGGGTCTCGTCATACCGAAAGGAAGAAGGCGCGGAAAAGCGCATCGGCAGACGACCCACGAGGGGCTCTCAAGGATCAAGCAGCAGGTGTACGAGTCCCCTACGCGGCCGTCGGAGACAGCTGCCCGGGTGCCCTGGGGCGGGGCCGGCCCGCCGCGTCGGGGTCTCGTTGGGCGAGGAAGGCGGTGCGCCGTTCCCGGTCGCGCAGGGCCGTACGTACCTTCGTACGCGGTACGGCAGGGGCCGCACGCCCGGCGAGGAGCGCGCACGCGATGAGCGCGGCCCCGGCGGTGGCGGTGGCGGCGAGCGCGACGGCGCCCGCGAAGCCGAAGCCGCCGAGGTCGAAGAGGACCTGGGCGAGCAGGAAGAACATCAGCAGCGCATAGCGCGCACGTGCCACGTTCCCGATCACACCCACCCCTCCTTCTCGCTCGTCGCAGTTCAGCGTGCCACGGTTTCGGCACCCTTGGCCAGGGGCTCGCTCAGCGGGTCGCGGGCGAGGACCTGGTCGTCGGGCCGGTCGTCGTTCTCGGCGGGCCCACCCCAGGAGACGCCGAGAGCGACCAGGAGGTTGAGTGCGAGGGCCACAATTCCCGCATTGGTCCCCCAGAGCGGATCGTTCCCGGTGAACACGAGCGCGCACACCACCCCCACACCCACCACGAGCCCGCTGAGCGCCCCGGCGAGGGTGAGCTTCCGCCACACCAGCCCCAGCAGCAGCATGGGCAGGAGCTGGGCCATGCCTTCGTACGAGATGAGCGAGAGCCGTACGAGTGTGTTGGGCGCGGTGTAGGTGAGGACGAGCGCGAGGGCCCCGGCCACGACCACCACGACCTGCGAGGCGGCCTTCTCGCGCCCCCGCCACCGGGGCACGAGCCCGAGCACGCTGCGCCCCCACATCGTGCCGATGACCAGCATGAACACCGCCATGGGCACGATCGACGAGAGCGCTGCGGCGACCCCGACGACGCCCACCAGCCAGGCGGGCAGCGAGTCCACGACGAGTTTGAAGAGGGCGAGGTTGGAGTCGGCGCCGGTCAGGCCGGGGACGACGAAGAGGGCGGCGAGGCCGAGCAGCATGGGCACGAAGAGGAGGACGTTGTAGGCGGGCAGCCACATGGCGTTCCGCCGGAGCCCGTCGGCGGACTTCGCGCCGAGGTATCCGGCCACCGTCGTCGGGAAAATGACCACCGTCAGTGAATTCAGGAAGGAAGTAGTAATGAACCACCACTGCCCGAATCCGCTCTCCCCGTGCCCGGGGAAGGTCAGCCATTCCGCCTTCTCGGTCACGACCCGGTCGAGGAAGTTCTCGTACCCGCCGAAATAGTGCAGGGGTACGTAGACGGCCAGGAACCCGAGGGTGAGAATCACCAGCAGGTCCTTCAGCACGGAAACCCAGGCACTCCCCCGCAGCCCACTCACGACCACGAATCCGACAGTGACCGCAAACCCGATGAAATAGGCCCAGTTGAGGCTGATGGCACCGTACGAAATCGTCGACACGACCACCCCCATCCCGGTGATCTGCAACTGGATGTACGGAAGCAGGAAGACGGAGGCGAGAATCGCGACGACCGCCCCGGCCCATTTCTTCCCGTACCGGTGGGCCACCATGTCCGTGATGCCGACGAGGGAATGCTTGCGCGCGTACGCCCAGAGCATCGGCCCGACGACATAACCCACCGCGTAACCGCAGGACATGTACGCCACGACATACAACACCGGGGCCCCGTAGTTGTACCCCCACCCCGCCGCACCGAGATAACTGAAACTCGTATATCCCTCCCCGGCCATCAACACCCAGATAAAGACGGCCCCGAGACTGCGCCCGCCCACCGACCACTCGGCGAGCCCGCCCTGACCGCCGCCGCGCCCGCGCATGGCGAGCAGCCCGAGCCCGACCGTCGCGACCATGAAGACACCTAAGATGGACGTCGCCACCGCTGCGGAACTCATCGCCTGTGGTCCCCCCGCCAGGTCAGCCACACGGCGACGGGCGTGAGCAGCGTCGCCCCCAGCAGCCATACGAACAGGAACGGCAGCCCGAGGACGACGGGCTGCACCCGGTTCACGAGCGGCAGGGCGCCGAGGTACAGGACGTACGGCACGACCAGCCACAGCAGCTGCGGCCGCCGCCTGCGCCCGCTGCCCGAGGGGGCCTCTTCAGGATGATCATCACTCGCCACGCGGGGCACCCTAGCCCCTACTTGGGCGCCATCCTGGCCAACGTCGCCCAGATCACCAGCCGGTACGTCGAGGTGAACTCGGGGGTGCAGGTGGTGAGGGTGAGGTAGTAGCCGGGCGCGCCGAAGCCCCGGCCGGGGTGCACGGCGCTGCGCGGCACGGGGTCGATGACGCCGACGTCCCGGGGGGAGGTCTGCGGGACGCCGCCGCTGACGACGTACGTGTACACCGCCGCCCGTGTCTCGACGACGACCTCGTCCCCCTTCCCCAGCCGGTTGATGTACCGGAAGGGCTCGCCGTGGGTGTTGCGGTGCCCGGCGAGCGCGAAGTTCCCGGCGCGGCCGGGGGCGGCGGTGCCGGGGTAGTGCCCGACGTACCCCTTGTCGAGCACCCCGCGCTTGCCGACGCCCTGGGCGACGGGGGCGACGACGCCGATCTTCGGGATGCGGATCACGGCGTACGCCTGGTTCCAGCGGGGCTGGGCGGGGGGCGGGGGGATCTTGCCGATGGGGCGGGGGCGGGGGGTGGGTCGGTCACCGCTGGGCTTCGGTTCCCCGGAGAGGTCCTCTCCGGGGACTTCCTGGAGCTCCGCGCCTCCCGGGTCCCCCGGGGCCGCCTCCCCGCCGCCGGGGTCCTCCCACTCCCGCACGAGGGACCGTACGGTCTCCTCGGCGCCGGCCCGGGCCTCCCGGTTGGTCCACCACACCTGGTGCACGACGAGGAGGAGCAGCACGACCCCCAGGGTGACGACGCCCTCGGCCGCACCCCACAGCCACCGGGCGAGGCGGGTGCGGCGACGGGGGGCGGGGGGCCACTGCCTCAGCCCGGCGGGCGGCGGCTTCCGCCCCAGCCCTGTGGGCAGCGCTCTCCGCCGTAGCACTGTGGGCAACAGGGCCGCCCAGGGGGCGGCACGGGTGGGCACAGGGCGGCCTCCTCGCCGCCGGGCGGCCCCTTTCCCCACCCGCACCCCCGACTCCGGCCGCCCCCGCTCCAGCCTCCGCACCCGCACCCCGCCACCTCCCGGTCCCGGCTCACCCGCGCCCCGGCCCCGCCCCTCCACGAGGGCCGAGCCCATCCCCGTACCGAAGGAGAAGCCCGTACACGAACCCGTACGCGAAACGAAAGACCCCGTACGCGAACACGAACCCCCTCCCCACCCCAAGCGCCCGCAAGATAGCCCCCACCCCCTCAACTCACCACCCCGAACACCACGTTCCCCCGCCTCCCCACCGGGGAACGCTCCCGGCATGCACACCCCCACCCCCGCCCCGGACCGCGCCCCGAACCCGGCCCCGCAGCTCCCTCTCACCCGCGCCCCCTACCGCAGTACGGTGTCCCCCATGCGCCCCGACACGCCTTCGCCCGCCGACCACACGACCGAAGCCGAGCGTCTGCTGCGCACCGCGGCGCAGTACCCCGAGGACCAGGAGCCGCTCCTCCTCCAAGCGGCGGCCCACCTCGAACTCGCCGGCGACCGCGCCCGCGCCGCCACCCTCTACGACCAGCTCCTCACCGCGCCCACCCCGGAGAGCACCCCGCTCATCAAGGCCCTCAAGGCGGCCAACCTGTGGGAGTACGGCCACGAGGCCGAGGCCCGCGCGATCATCGACGGCATCCGCACCAGCGCCCCCCGCACCCCGCAGCCCTGGGTCGTCCTCGCCGAGGCCCTGGAGAACCACGACGAACTCCCCCAGGCCCACGACGCATACACGACCGCCCTCACCCTCCTCGTCGACCCCGCCGAGGAAGTCCCGTACGCGACCCGCCCCCTCCTCACGGGCCGCCACCGCGTACGCCGGATGCTGGGCAAGGCCCACGACAGCTGGGACGCGCTCGCGGACACGGTCAACCCGGGCCCGGTCACCCTGGACGAACTCCACGACCCGAAGCGCCTGTGGGCCCTCGGCTCCTCGGACCCGGCCGAACTGCGCGCCGAGATCACCCGCCTCCAGGCCGAACTGGGCTCCTACCGCGCGGCCCTCTCCCGCCCGTTCCCGGTGGCCCTGCTGCACTGGCCCGCCACGGAGTACACCGAACTCCTCTCCACCCACCCCACCCTGGCCACCGAATACCCGACCACCCACGCCGAGCACCTCGCCTCCCTCGAGTCCTCCCTCCGCGAACTCGCCTCGGCCGGCACCCCCAACCTCGGCGTCGTCACGGGCTCCATCCCCTCCTACGAAGCCTTCGCCGCCTCCGAACGCACCTCCCCCGACTCCCCCTCCCTCCTCGCCGAATACGCCACCACCCTCGCGGCTCGCGGCCGAGCGGTCCCGTGGCCCCCGACGGCCACCACCGCGTGCTGGTGCGGCTCGGGCAACACGTACCGGGAGTGCCACGGGACACCGGACGCGGCCTGACCCCAGCCCTCCTGACGCCGGTACTCACGACCCTGGGCCTTTCGGACAGAACTCAAGGACCTCCTGCCCTACAGGAGGTCTTTGCAGTAACTTCACAATCAACTTTTGACCTGTCTGACTGGCCGCCTCCCCCACGCATGGCCATGTCCTGTGTGCGCGAGGAATTGCCATGCCCTACGAGTCCGGTGCCGACTGGCAGTACGACGTCCCGACCACCGGCAGCACCCACCTGCCGCCCGACGCCGGATACGGCAAGGCGCTGCGGAGTCAGGGCTACGGGTTCGAGGTGGCCGTCGCGGACCTGATCGACAACTCGATCGACGCAGGCGCGGACAAGATCGTCGTGCACTTCCTGCGCGACGCCGAACGCATCCTCACGCTCCTCATCATCGACAACGGCCGCGGCATGGACGACGCGTCCCTGGACGCCGCGATGACGGTGGGCAGGCGCCGCGAGTACGGCGACGGAGCGCTCGGCATGTACGGCACGGGCCTCAAGGCCGCGTCCCTGTCGCGCGCGGGCTCGCTCACCGTCGTCAGCCGCACCCGGCGCAGCCGCGCGGCGGGCCGCCGCCTCACCGCCGAGGGCATCGAGGACAGCTTCCGCTGCGACACCGTCGATCCGCGGTACGCCCAGGACCTCGTCGACCGTTACGACGGGATCATCGAGTGGCAGGGCACGGTCGTGCGCTGGGACCGGGTGAGCGACTTCGATACGGTCGCGCGCGGTCAGAGCGACCAGTACCTGTCCAAGGCGATCGCCCGGCTGGAAACCCACCTCGGTCTCTACCTGCACCGGTTCCTCCAGCAGGGCCTGAAGCTGGACATCGCGGTGTGGGACGTGAGCGCCACCGGCGGCGTACGGGGCTCGCTCGGCGAGGAGCTGGACCACATCGCGGTGGAGGCCCTGGACCCCTTCGGCTACAAGGTGCCGGGCAAGGCCGGGTACCCGCTGGCGATCACGGCTCCGGTGGAGGGCGTCGGGGATGTGGAGCTGACGGCGCACATCTGGCCGGCCAAGTCCAAGCAGGCGGGTTTCCGCCAGATCGGCCCGCTCAACGAACGGCAGGGCTTCTACTTCTACCGCAACGACCGTCTCGTCCAGGCGGGCGGCTGGAACGGCCTGCGCAGCCCCGAAGGCCACCTCGCGCTGGCTCGTATCGCGGTCGATCTCCCCTCCGTACCCCATGACGTCTTCAGCCTCGACGTGAAGAAGGAGGGCGTGACGGTCACGCCCGCGTTCACCCTGGGCCTCGACAAGGCGGAGGCGGCGAGCGGCACCACCTTCCACGGGTACCTCGCCGACGCCGAGGCCGCGTACCGCGACGGGGCGAAGCGGACCGAGATCGTACGCAAACCGGTGACCGCCCCCGGCAAGGGCCTGGACCCGAAGATCAAGCGGGTCATCAAGGAGGAGCTGCCCGAGAAGCCGGGCGAAGAGCCCATCGCCTTCACCTGGTCGGCGCTCCCCGACGACGTCTTCTTCGACCTGGACCGCGAGAACAACGCGATCCTCCTCAACAAGGCCTTCCGCGAGGACTTCAACGACGGCCGCCGGGGCGGCTCCAACGACGCCCCGATGCTCAAGTCGCTCCTCTACCTGCTCCTTGAGGACTGCTTCGGGCTTGGCCGCTGGGAGCGGGCCCGCCAGGACCGGATCGACTACTGGAACACGATCCTGCTGTCCTCCGCGCACGCCGAACGCGAGCGCCGCGCCCGCACCTCTTCGTAACGCGCCCTCCTCCCCCTCCTCCCTCGTACTCCTTCCTCTTCCTGCCAAGGACCCCTTCGTGACGCACGCACTCCTGGAGATCCACACCTCCGCCCTCGCCGGCATGGTCAACGGGCCGCGCCACTTCGCCCGTTGGGCCGCGCTCGCCGCCGACGAGGACCACCCGGACGCGGACCTGACCGAGGAGACGTTCCGCGAGTGCCTCGCCCGCGGCGACGAAGAGCTGAAGACCCTGTGGAAGCGCCACCTCACCGCCTGGGACTTCGCGGAGTCCCCCGCCTGGTCCCCGGACACCGCACCGCACACCGACGCACGCCGCGCGGCGGTCCACGACCGGCTGCGCCTAGGCGCCGACCTGCGCAAGGCTCTGGATGCCGCCGCGCCAGTCGCCCGGGTCCAGAGCCCCGTGATCATCACCGACGAGTACACCCCCTGGTACACCCCGGAACGCGCCTCAGCCCGGTCCTTCTACTGGACTGCGTACGAGCGCAAGCTCCGCGCCAAGGGCTGGTCGGACGAGGCAGTCGCCAGCCTCGACGAGGCGAGCCGCGCCGTCGTCGAGCGTCTCTCTGACCCCGAGCAGGAGGCCGCCCGTCAGGCGAAGGGCCTGGTCGTCGGCTACGTACAGTCCGGCAAGACCGCCAACTTCACGGGCGTGACCGCCAAGGCCATCGACGCGGGCTACCGCCTGGTCATCGTCCTGGGCGGCACCCTCAACCTGCTGCGCGGCCAGACGCAGCGCCGCCTCGACATGGAGCTGATCGGCCAGGAGAACATCCTGCGCGGAGCCGACCCCTCCGACATCGACACCCTGGTCGGCGTGGACTACGTCGGCGACGGCGACACCGACTGGCCGGATTTCGTACGTCATGGAGCCCGCCCCTCCACCCTCGGTGCCTTCGACATCGAACGCCTCACCACGCGCGACAACGACTACAAGAGCCTGGCCCAGGGAATCCGCGCCCTCGAATTCGAAAAGCGCGAACCCACCCTCCCCCTCCATAACCCCACGAACCTCCACCACGCGGCGGCCCGCGTCCTGGTCGTCAAGAAGAACAAGGCCGTCCTCACCAAACTCGTCAAGGACCTCAAGCAGATCCACGGCATCCTCGGCGAACTCCCCACCCTGATCATCGACGACGAGTCCGACCAGGCGTCCGTCAACACCTCCGACCCCAAGAAGTGGCAGAAGGGCAGCACGGAGCGCACCGCCATCAACGGCCTGCTCTCCCAGCTCCTGGGGCTGCTCCCCCGCGCCCAGTACGTCGGCTACACCGCTACCCCCTTCGCCAACGTCTTCGTCGACCCGGCCGACGCCGAGGACATCTTCCCCTCCGACTTCCTGATCTCCCTGCCCCGCCCGCAGGGCTACATGGGCGTCCAGGACTTCCACGACCTGGACTCGCCGGTCCCCTTCGAGGACCGTACGTACGCCAACTCCCAGGAAGCGGCCCACGTCCGCGGCATCACCGACACCACCGGCGACCGCCTCCAGCAGGCCATGGACGCCTTCGTCCTCTCCGGCGCCCTCAAGCTCTTCCGCATCGACCACGGCGTCCCGGAAGGCCCCTTCCGTCACCACACGATGCTGGTCCACAAGTCCGTCAAACAGGACGACCACGCCGAACTCGCCCTGCGCCTCAACACCATGTGGCACGAGGCGGGCTACACCTCCTCCACCGGCCACGCCCGCCTCGCGGCGCTGTGGGCCGACGACTTCGCCAAGGTCTCCGCGGCCCGCGCCCCCGTCCTCCCCTCCCCCACCTCCTACGACGACCTCCGCCCCTACATCAGCCGCGCCCGCCAGCTGATCGGCTCCGGCGGCCGCCCGATCGTCGTGGTCAACGGCGACTCCGACCGCTACTTCGACCAACTCGACCTGGACTTCGACCGCACGCCGAACGTCTGGAAGATCCTGGTCGGCGGCACGAAGCTGTCCCGCGGCTTCACGGTCGAGGGCCTGACCATCACGTACTACCGCCGCACGACGCAGGCCGCGGACACCCTGATGCAGATGGGCCGGTGGTTCGGCTTCCGGCCGAACTACCGGGATTTGGTGAGGCTGTATATCGGGCGGGAGGAGTCCTTCGGTCGCAGCAACACGGTTGACCTGTACGAGGCGTTCGAGGCCGTGTGCCAGGAGGAGGAAACGTTCCGCGCACGTCTGTCGGTGTACGCCGAGTTGGTCGACGGCAAGCCGCAGGTCACGCCCGCAGAGATCCCGCCGCTGGTCTCGCAGCAGCTCCCGTGGCTCAAGCCGTCTGCACGGAACAAGATGTTCAACGCCGAGTTGGTGGAGGAACGTACCCCAGGGCGCTTGGTCGAGCCGACCGCACACCCGACCGAGCCCGGCGCTCTCGCCCACAACACGCGCCTGTGGCTTCCGCTGCTGGAAGGCTGCTCGTCCGACCAGGAGCAGTTCTCCTATTACGACGCTGCCAACGACCGCACCTACCGCATGTCCGCGCTGCTCAACTCCGTGGACCATGGGTCTCTCATGGCGGTGCTTGAAGGCCTCCAGTGGGAGCACAAGGAGCCCTTCGCCCCCAACCTGCACTACTTGCGGAGTCTCGCCGCCCGGCCGGACCTGCTCAAGGACTGGCTGCTCATCGTTCCCCAGCACGCGGGTCGTCGAAGCCTCGCCGCGTCCATCGACGGCAACAGGCCACTGGCCATCTCCCGGCGTGAGCGCCGTGCCGGACGTGGCCCGCTCTTCGGCTACATCAGTGATCCCAAGCACCGCGCAACGGCGACGCGCATTGCGGGTGGGCGCATCCCCACCAATGACCCGGCGACCGAGAGCCTGGCCACACCGGGCCGAGGTGTCGTGCTGATCTACCCGGTGATCGACCGGGAGACCCCCCTCACCAACGGCACTCTCGACGCCTCCCAAGTGGCGATGGTCTTCTCCGTCATCGCACCAGCAGACGCCATGCCCGCCTCCACTGGGCTGCTGCACTTCCGGGCCAAGGACTCCAGCAAGGGCGCCACGATCAACATCGAGCACTGATCACTTGTCAGTGGCACCTGCTACTAATCAAGGGGTCGACTCACAGGAGGCCGCAGCGTGACCGAAGCGATCAGCGCATCTCAGCCCGCACCCGGAATCTACGAGCAGCTGATCACGCTGCGGCTCACCCAGCAGTTGAAGGACTTGGAAGGCAACGGGTGGCGAGCCATCGACGGTGAGGTCGGTGCCGAGTCGACTCCGCATGTCCTCGCCCGACATGTTGCCGACACCGTGCGCCGGCTCCTCCAGGGCCTTCCCGCGGACGATCGCGTGCACGCGGCCAACCACATCCTGGAGTCGCTCAGCACGCTGGAAGGCGCCCGAGAGTGGGTCGACTTGATCGCGGATGGCCCGCGCCAGCTCCTCTCCATCGCGGAGGAGGAAGCGCCTGGTGTCTACGCGATCCGACCCGCCACTCCGCTGTCCGAGACGGCGCTAATCACCAATTCGCCAGAGGACCCCAACCTCGGTTTCGAGCTGCGTGCCGAGCTGGCGACCGCCGACCGAGTCGACCTGCTGTGCGCCTTCGTGAAGTGGCACGGCCTGCGGGTGCTGGAGCAGTCCCTCAAGTCGGCCCGGGAACGGGGCGTTCCGATTCGAGTCATCACCACGACCTACATCGGAGCCACTGAGCGACGCGCCCTCGATCGCCTCGTGCAAGAGTTCGGCGCCGAGGTAAAGATCAACTACGAGCTCCGGTCGACCCGGCTGCACGCCAAGGCGTGGCTCTTCCGACGCCACAGCGGGTACGACACCGCGTACGTGGGCAGCTCCAACCTCTCCAAGGCAGCACTGCTCGAAGGCCTCGAATGGAACGTGCGGCTTTCCTCCGTCGCCACCCCGGCCGTCCTGCGGAAGTTCGAGGCCACCTTCGACTCGTACTGGAGCGAGCCCGCTTTCGAGTCGTACGACCCGGAGCGCGATGGTGAGCGGCTGTCGGAGGCACTGCGCGCGGCCTCCGGCAAGATGGGGCAGCCCGCGGACCGCCGCATCCAGCTCTCTGGCCTGGACGTACGACCCTATCCCCACCAGCGGGACATGCTGGAACGCCTGGAAGTTGAGCGTACGGTCCACAACCGACACCGCAACTTGCTCGTCGCCGCAACGGGCACTGGCAAGACGGTCATGGCTGCGCTCGATTACAAGAGCCTGCGCCAGAAGTACGGTCGGGACCTGCGGCTTCTCTTCGTCGCTCACCGGCAAGAGATCCTGCAACAGTCGCTGCGTACCTACCAAGACGTCCTCAACGAAGCCGAGTTCGGAGAGCTTCTCGTCGGTGACGACAACCCTGAACGCTGGACTCATGTGTTCGCCAGCGTCCAGTCCCTGCACCCCCGCACGTTGGAAAAGCTCGGCCCCGACCACTTCGATGTCATCGTGATCGACGAATTCCACCACGGAACAGCGCCGACCTATCGACGCATCATTGATCACTTTCTCCCCGAAGAGCTCCTCGGCCTCACGGCCACGCCCGAGCGCATGGACGGGAAGAACATCCAGGACGAGTTCTTCGACGGCCGCATCGCCGCAGAGATGCGACTCTGGGAAGCACTGGAGAATGAACTCCTCAGCCCGTTCCACTACTTCGGCATCACGGACAACACCGATATGCGCGCGGTGGAGTGGAAGGGCGGCGGGTATGTCACCAGCTCCCTCAACAACGTGCTCACGGGTAACGATGCGCGGGCCCGCCTCGTCATCAAGGCCGTGCAGGAAAAGGTGATGGAGCCCGGCTCGATGCGGGCCTTGGGCTTCTGCGTCACCGTCGCGCACGCACACTTCATGGCCGAAGCCTTCCGCAAGGCGGGCCTCGGAGCGGTGGCCCTCTCGGGCGAGAACACGCGCGCGGAGCGGCAGCAGGCCCTCGCTGACCTCAAGACCGGGAAACTCCAAGTCATCTTCTCAGTCGACCTCTTCAACGAGGGTTTGGACGTCCCAGACGTCGACACGCTTCTCCTCCTGCGCCCCACCTCCAGCGCCACCGTCTTCCTTCAGCAGCTGGGGCGCGGCCTACGCCGGAGTGAGGACAAGGCGGTCCTCACCGTCCTGGACTTCATCGGCCAGCACCGCAAGGAATTCCGCTTCGAGAATCAGTTCCGCGCCCTCACCAACCTGACGCGCAAGCGCCTTCAGCAGGCCGTCGAGAACGACTTCCCTCAGCTCCCGTCGGGCTGCCAGATCATCCTTGAGCCCAAGGCCAAGAGGCTGATCGTGGAGAACATCAAGAACCAGATCGGGGTGAACGTCACCGCCTTGGCGCGCGAGGTCGCGTCCTACGCGGAGGCGAACCTCGCCACGTACTTGGAGGAGAGCGGCCGCGAGCTCAAGGAGCTCTACCGCGGGAACGGCAACTCCTGGACGGGACTCCTCCGTCGGGCTGGATTGCTGGACGGGCCGGCGCCCGAGGGAGAGGCAATTCTCCTCAAGCGCATGTCGTCGTTCCTCCATGTCGACGATCCAAAGCGGGTCGACGCCTACTCGAAGATGCTCCGCGATGACGCCCCGTCGTACACCGACCTGCCCGAGCAGGAGCAGGCGTACGCGCGGATGCTGTTCTTCTCCCTCTGGCCGCTGAGTGGCTTCGACAGCTACGAGGCCGGATTCGCCTCTCTGCGTCCGCAGCGCGCCGTACGCGACGAGCTTCTCCAGGTGCTGGCCTACAACGCGGCCCACACGGAGCACGTGCCCCGCCCGCTGGAGGGTGAGCTCGCTGGGCTCCCTCTCACCGTCCACGCTTCGTACACGCGTGAGGAAATCCTCCCGGCCCTCGGCCAGTCCACGTACAACAAGTTCCTGCCCGGTCATTTCCGGGAGGGCGTCAAGTGGTGCGAGGGCATCAAGACGGATGCGCTCCTCATCACCCTGGAAAAGGACGAGAAGGACTTCTCCCCTGAGACCCGCTACCGCGACTACGCGATGAGCGAGACGCGCTTCCACTGGGAGTCCCAGAACCAGACCTCGGAAACCTCCCGCACGGGCCAGCGCTACCAACAGCACGCCGCTGAAGGAAGCCACGTCCTGCTCTTCGCTCGCCGCTACAAGACCACGGACATCGGCAGCTCGCAGCCGTGGATGCTTCTTGGCCCAGCCGAGTACGTTCGCCACGAGGGCAGCAAGCCGATGGCCATCACGTGGGATCTCCAGCAGGAAATGCCTGCGGAGATGTGGACGTACTCGGCAATCGCAGCCAGCTAGCAGCTAGGGCTGCTCGTCAACGATGCTCCAGAAGCGCCGGTGAGCGCGGGCGAACCGGGCCTGTACGCGGTGGTCCTTGACCATCCGAAGTTCCACCGGCGCAACTGAACCCTCTGCGAATCGATCGACCACTTGGAGGTTGTCCCGGAGGTATAGCGCCCCGCGATCCAACCGGATGTGGCAGTTGGGGCAGAGGCACAGCACATTCCCGTCGACGTCTGGGCCCTTCCCGGCTCCGAGTGACTGGATGTGCGCCCCCTCTGCGTAGCTCTGTCCGTCCGGACCCACGGGGAGGGCCGTTCGGCAGATTTGGCACGTGTGCGCGTACCAACCCTTGACCCTCTTGCCGACGGTTGTGTCCCGGATGATGCGGGACACCGTGGCGGTCTCCCTGCGGGCGGCCCCCTCCAAGGCATCCTTGAACTGCGCTTCAAGTGGGGTGAGTTCCTGCTCCTCTTCCAGTAGCCGTCTCAGCTTGAATCGGCATATCCGGAATCCGTCTATTCCGTTCTCGTCCCAGGAATCGACGATCTCGTAGAGCCCGTCATAACGGTACCCAACCGCCGGGGAATAGTGCTTTTCCCCCTCTTCGCCACGAATGACGCGTATGGGATTCCCCTGTCGCTGACTATGGCGGAGGCCTTCATTGCCACCAGTCTCCCAGGACTGGTCCCGGACCTGCTTCTTGGTGGAGGGGTCCCGACCGCCTACGCCCGTGTAAACAATCTCGTCCCAGTGGTCCTGGTCGTCGACGTACCCCTTGTTCAACACGATGGCATCGGCGGCACGCAAGCCTGCACTGTCGCGCCCCCAGGAGATCCCCGCTTGCTCCTCCTTGTGCAGCCTTGCCTCCTGAACGGCTTTGCGGGAGGGGAACTGGGTGCCGGGGAGAATCTCGTCCACATGGCCGAACCTGGCCAGATATGCGCTCATCCGAACATGCTGCCGAGATCACGAGAGAAGTCGATCACTCGATCCAGGAACGGAAAAACACGGCCAGAAACCGCCTACCCGATGGCTAGAAGCATGCTTCGAAAAACCTGTGCAGATCTCCGACAACAGCCTCCAACTCTGCAAGAAGGTGCAGGACCGCAGCAGCCCCGCAGCAGCCAGCAGGCGGCGCCACAACCTGCCACTGGAACGGCTCCGACGTGACCACCACGTCACTGGCCACCTCAACGCCCACGAGAAAGGGGTCGTCCGCCAGACCACCCACTGGCACCAAGGGGAAGATCGACACTTCCAGCAACACGCCTGCCGCCTGAACACACTTCACCAGGAACCAGAGGTCGTCCGCGCTCTCGAACAGGTACTGATCGTCGCCAAGCTGCTCAAGGAGTTCTGCCACCCAATCTGGCGGATACACCATCAGCCCGCCCGCTTGTAATCGGCATAGAAGTGGTCCTGAGCTTGCTCTAGCGCCGACATCGGGTCGCTCCCCTGAACCACCAGACAGTGCAGCAGATCTGCGATGAGCGAGGTCGCCGAGTCCTCCAACACAGGACGCCTCGCCAGGCTGAGGCCCATCGCCCCTCCATCCCCCCGGTAGGCATCCAGGGCTGCGAGCGCCCGTTCGACCCGTTGACGACGCCCGTACGCACTCATCGAGAATTCGCACCACACCGATTTACCCGTGGCGGTCTGGACCGTCCCCCAGTCCCGCGCCATCCCGGCCAGCAAGTGCAGGCCACGCCCACACTCGGCACCACAGTCAGGGTCACCGAACACCGGAGGGTGGTGGCTCGTGTCGTGCACCTCGACCCGCAACGTCGCGGCACACACCTCCATGACCAAGGTTGCCGCCGAACGCTCGCCCACGTGCTTGATGACGTTCGTCGCCAACTCGGTCACCGCCAGTTCAGCCTCGTCGATGAGGTCGGGGGCGCCCCACTGGGTGAGTTGGTGACGCACCGACGCGCGAAGAGCTCGCATCTCTGCCGGTTTCGCTTCAAAGGCCAGCACACAGCGGGCCGGGGATCGGGTGATGGTGACTGCGTTGTCGCGCATGGCCGCACTCCCTCTCGTAGCCACGACAGCACTGCGCAAGCCGTATCCGTACGACTGCGCTGCGTAGCGGTACGTCTGCGAGTGTGACGCAGAGAAGTCTCGCCATGTAACTTCTCACGAGAATCCATTGAGTGAATCTGGTAGCTGGCCAACTCAGCGCCGCCATAGCCTTCTTGTGGTGCCGAGCGGGCATCTGCTCAGGAACGAAGGGCTCAGCCATGGCGGCACGGACAACGACAAGACGTCGACAACTCGGGGCCACCATGCGGAAATTGCGTTCCCGCAAGGGCATGACCTTGGAAGAGGCAGGACGCCTGGTAGGTGTCTCAAAGGCGACCGTCAGCCGGTACGAGACGCAGGAAGGGCCCGTGAAGTGGCCCATCGTTGATGCTCTTTGCCGCGAGTACGGCGCCAGCGAGGCGGAACGCCACGCAGTGGTGGCGCTCGCCAAGGATGCAAAGCAGCAAGGATGGTGGGGGTCTTTCGCCGACTCGATCCCCGAGAGCATGAACCTGTTGCTCACCTTGGAGGACGAAGCCGTCCGGGAGGACCACTTCTCCTGTGTCTACGTGCCCGGACTCCTTCAAACCCGCAGCTACAACACTGCAGTTCAGCAAGCCAACGAGATGCGGCTGGGTGCCAGCGAGATCGAGCACCTGGTGGACATCAGGATGAAGCGACAGGAAATCCTCACCCGAGCCACTCCCCCTCACCTGTGGGCGATCCTCGACGAGTCGGTGATCAGGCGCGTAGTCGGCTCACAGGAGGTGATGCGAGAGCAGCTCGACCACCTCCTCCAGGCAAACGAGTCGCCCCACATCACGCTTCAGGTCCTGCCGTTCGCCAAAGGCGCCCACACCGCCGCATTGGGCAGCTTCGTCATCCTGGGCGGCGCCGAGCCCTCGCTCGACGTCGTATACGTCGACCTGCACGTTGGCTCCCTCTTCATGGAGAAGGACGAGGAACTGAGCCGATACCGACTTGCGTTCGAGTACCTGCGCGCACAAGCGTTGGACATGGCCGCATCATCGGCCATGATCAAGCGTGTTCGCGAGGAGATCTGATGGGCCCTGCCTTCCCTGCCGTACCTGACCATGCCTGGTTCAAGTCGTCCTACAGCGGCGGCAATCAAACCGAGTGCGTGGAGGCTGCCCACGTGGGCGATTCGGCAGCAGTACGCGACTCGAAGCACCCGCTCGGCCCCTCCATCACCTTCGCCCGCGCCAACTGGGCCCAGTTCATCCACGCCCTTCGAAGCAGCGACTTGTAGGTATCCGTTAGCGGCGGCCTCACGGGCGACGGAGGAACCTAAACGGCTTTTTCAAGCCAAGTGTTCACAGCTTGGGCACATGATCTCCACAGCGCTGCCATCATCAGCCTCTCGGTTCGTCTGATGCCTTGGGGGGCTCAAGTTGATGGGGATACGTGCAGGTGGTGTGCGGCGGCGCGGGGTGGTGGGGTCAGCGGTGGCCGTTGTGGCGGCGGTGACGCTTGCCGGGTGTGGGGGTGGCACGCCGGTGGATGCCAAGCCGGTGGGGGGTGCGTCCACGCCTGCGGTGACGCAGGCGCCTTCGGCGACGGAGGACGCGCCGACCCCGGCGGCTGCCGCGAGTGCGGTCGGGGCGGTGGATGACAGCGCGAGCGTGAAGGGGGTCAAGCCGGTCGTGGTGGAGGTGTTGGCGAACGACACCTTTACGGCGGCGGGGGGTGCCGCCGAGGCGTTCAAGGAGGCTGTGGGGAAGGAGGAGTTCACGTTGGCGTTGAAGTCCGGGCCCACGGTGGGGACGGCCGTGGTCGGGGGTGGCGGGAGCAGTTTTACGTACACGCCGAAGGCGGGGTTCGGGGGTGAGGACGAGTTCACGTACGAGGTGACCGTTCAGGGGAAGGGCTGGGCCGAGGAGGTGCGGGGGACGGCGGTCGTGCGGTTGACGGTGGCTGCGGCCAAGCCCGCCGCCAAGCCCGCACCGGTCAAGTCCAAGAAGCCGCCGGTGAAGGTGTCCTACAAGAATTGCGCTGCTGTACGTGCCGCCGGCGCCGCGCCCATTCGGCAGGGGCAGCCCGGGTACGGGGCGCACCTCGACCGGGATGGTGACGGGGTGGGGTGTGAGCCCCATGAGGGCGGGAGTGGATCGGGTGGCGGGTCCGGGTCCGGGTCCGGAACCGGTGGTGGGTCCGGGGGCGGCGGCAGCGTCTCGTACAAGAACTGCTCCGCGGTGAGGGCGGCCGGTGCCGCACCCATCCGGCGGGGGGACCCGGGTTACGGGCGTCACCTCGACCGGGACGGGGACGGGGTCGGCTGCGAGTAAGCGGGGGCTCCTGGTGCGTGCGGGGCGGGTGGCGTGAATTCGCGGCGTCCGTCACGCCGCCGGGGCTGCCGGCCCGTGACCGGCACGGGTGCGGTCGGGGTAACGAGCCCGGCAAAGGGGCGGTTTCAGGTGGTTTGAGAGGCGACTTTCAGTCATTGAGCCACCCCTGCCATGCCGCTCCCCCCGTCGCACTGTCATCATCAGCCTCTTGATTCGCTTTCGAACCTCCGGACGAATACCGCGCTCCGGACCGGATGCCTTGGGGGGCACATGCAGTGGGTGAGAGGTGCCGCCCTTCGGCGGTCCGTCGTCGTCGGTGGAGCTGTCATGGGCATGGCCGCAGCGCTGGTCGGGTGCGAGTCGGGGGCGGACGGGGCGAAGCCCGGGGCGAGCGCCAGTGACGGGGTCGTCGCGCAGGCCGCGAAGGCCGGGCCGCCCTGGATGCAGCTCGTCGACGACGCCGACGACACGGACGGCGGCGCGAAGGTCGTGGTCGAGGTGCTGAAGAACGACACCATCGCCCCCGCCGGCACCCCCGCCGCGCCCTTCCTCGGCGGCGTGGACGAGTCCGGGTACGAACTCACCCTCCACACCAAGCCCCGCCACGGGTCCGCCTCCATCAAGGGCACCCGCATCACGTACAAGCCGTCCGCCACCTACGTGGGCGAGGACGACTTCATGTACGAGGTGAAGGTCAAGGAGTTCAAGGGCAAGTCCGTCGGCGCGAAGCCGGTCAAGGGCACGGCCGTCGTACGCATCACGATGAACACCCCCGCGCCCGCCTCGGCCAAGGACTCCGCCAAGGAATCTGCCAAGGACTCCACCAACAAGAAGACGAGCGAGACGGGCACCGCCAAGCAGACCAAGGGCTCGACCGCCACCGGCGGTACCGGCACCGGCTTCACCTACAAGAACTGCGCCGCCGTCCGCGCCGCCGGCGCCGCCCCCATCCGCAAGGGCCAGCCCGGCTTCGGCGCCCACCTCGACCGCGACGGCGACGGGGTCGCCTGCGAGCGGTAGGAGCGAGGAGTTCGTACGGGGGCGGTGTTCCGTACGGGTGCGGCCAGTCCGGAACCCGGAGGGCCGGCCCCTTTCTCGTACGTACGATCTCGTACGGTTCAGCCATTCGCCCCGAGTCACCTCCCGCACCCCCATGGGCAGCCTTGTCCAGGAGGGGTCCGGGGCGGCCGGATCGGGCGTCCCGATAGCCTCGCAGGCACGTGTTCGTGTCACAGCTGGAGGCAGTAGTCATGGTCAAGGTGCCCGCATCCCTCGTTGCCGCTACCGGGCTGGTCGGTGGGTACGGGGTGGCCCGGTGGACGAAGAAGCGGCCGCTCGGGGGTGTGGCGCTGGCTGCGGCGGGGGCCGTGGCGGCGCGGCAGTGGCAGCAGGAGGCCGGGGGGAAGGTCGCGGCGGGGTTGACGGGGTTGTACGTGGCCGGGTTCGCCGGGTCGCATCCGCTGGCGAAGAAGGTCGGGGCGTGGCCGGCGGTGTTCGCCGTGGCGGGTGGGGTCGCGGCCGCCTCGTGGGCCGCGACCCGGCGCGGTAAGTAGGGTCCGTCCCTCGGGTCAGGCGCCGAAGGCCTTGGAGATCGTGTAGATCAGGAGGCCGACCAGGGCGCCGACCACCGTTCCGTTGATGCGGATGAACTGCAGGTCGCGGCCGATGTGCGCCTCGATCTTGCGGGAGGTGTGGGTCGCGTCCCAGCCTGCGACGGTGTCGGTGATGAGGGACGTGATTTCGCTGCGGTACGTGGTGATGACGTAGACGGCCGCGCCTTCCACCCAGCCTTCGAGCTTGCGTTGCAGGCGGCCGTCGGTGGCCAGGCGGGTGCCGAGGGAGATCAGGGAGGCGCGGACGCGCAGGCGCAGCTCGGAGCGGTCGTCGTCGGCGGCGGCGATGATCATCGCGCGGACGGCGGACCAGGCGGAGGCGATGACGTCCTGGACCTCGGGGCGGTTGAGGATGTCGGACTTCAGGCGTTCCGTGCGGGCGCGGGTCTCGGAGTCCGACTGGAGGTCCGTGGCGAAGTCGGCGAGGAAGCGGTCGATGGCGCCCCGGGCGGGGTGGGTCGGCATGTCGCGGATCTCGGTGACGAAGCGGAGCAGCTCGCGGTAGACGCGGTCGCCGATCTTGCGGTCGACGAAGCGCGGGGTCCAGCCGGGGGCGCCGCCCTGGACCGCGTCCATCACCGAGTCGCCGTGTTCGACCAGCCAGTCGTGGGCGCGGGTGCAGATCAGGTCGACGGCGCGGTGGTGGGCACCGTCGGCGACGACCTTGTCGAGGGCCTTGCCCAGGCCCGGGGCGATCTCCGCCGATTCGGCGCGGCGGGTGATGGCCTCGCCGACGACTGCCTGTACGTCGGAGTCGCGGAGGATCGTGAGGGCTCCGCGCAGGGCTGTCGCCAGTTCCTCCGTCACCCGGTCGGCGTGGGCCGGGTCCGCCAGCCAGGCGCCCAGGCGGCCGCCCAGGTCCAGGGGGGCCAGACGGGCGCGGATGACGTCCTCGGAGAGGAAGTTCTCGCCGACGAAGTCCGCGAGGGAGACGCCGAGCTGGTCCTTCTTGGTGGGGATGATCGCGGTGTGCGGGATGGGGATGCCGAGCGGGTGCTTGAAGAGGGCCGTGACGGCGAACCAGTCCGCCATCGCGCCCACCATCCCGGCCTCCGCCGCCGCCGCGACATAGCCCGCCCAGCCGCCCAGCCCGCTGTGCTGCGCCCATTTGGCCAGGACGTAGACGAGGGCGACGAAGAGGAGCAGGCCGGTGGCCGTCGCCTTCATACGGCGTACGCCCCGCTGCTTCTCGGCGTCGGCCTCGCTGAAGGCGAAGGGCTGGCGGGGGGCGGGGGGCGGGGTGGGTGCGGATGTGGGAGTGGGGGGCGAGGTGGGTGCGGATGTGGGAGTGGGGGGCGGGGCGGGGTGGGCAGGCTTGTCGAAGCGGGAAGTCCCGCGCCCCGGTGCCCGTGCGGGCTCGGGGGGCCCGCTGCCTGCGGGCTCCGTCGGTTCCGGTCCCTTGTCTTTACGTTCCATGCGCCTCGTCCGTCGCCCTTCGCCGTCCCGGTCCGTTCCCGGCCCGTTGCCGTTCTGCTTCCGGTTCCCGTGTCCCGTCCCGCGTACGCGCGGGAGCACGACCCTGCCGGGCCGGGGGAACCTCCCTACACGAAGACCCCTCCGTACCGTCCCTACCTGTCCTACTCCCGGAACGCACCCCGAGTTCCCGACGTCTCAGCCTTCGATGCCGTACCGCATCATGGTGAACAGATGTGCAAATGATCAGACACGAACAGTGGAACAGTGATACGAGGAGTCCCCCCAGCATGACCCGGCGCCACGGTTACGCCCTGCTGGCCGCTCTGGCGGCGGTGGTCGTCCTGATCTCCTGCGGCATCTTCGCCCTGACCGGTGTCTTCGACGACGGTGACGGCGCCGCGCGCGCCGGGCAGCAGGGGCGCGGGGACGGCGGGCAGTACGGCGGGGACGGGCTGCGGCCCGCCGCCTCCAACCGGTGGATCGGCACCTGGGCGGCCTCCCCCGTCGGCCCGGAGCCGCGCACCCCCCGGGGCCTGGCCGGTCATTCCGTACGCAACGTCGTGCACACCAGCATCGGCGGCACCAGCGCCCGCATCACCCTCTCCAACCGCTTCGGGGACGAGCCGCTGCTCATATCCCACGCCTCCATAGCCGTGGCCGCCGAGCAGGGCGCACCGGCGGCGGCGCCCGGGACCATGCGCCGGGTCACCTTCGGCGGCCGGCCGTACGTGATCGTCCCGGCGGGCGGGAGCGCCGCCTCGGACCGTACGGCGATCGAGGTGCCGAACGACGGGGACCTGCTGGTCACGACCTACTCGCCGCGGGCCAGCGGCTCCGTGACGTACCACCCGCACGCCCGCCAGACCAACTACAGCGCGCTCGGGGACCACACGGAGGACATGTCCGGCGGCGGCTACCGGATGCGGACGAACAGCTGGCGGTACCTGACCGGCGTGGACGTGCTGAACGCGGACGCCGACGGGGCGGTGGTGATGTTCGGCGACTCGATCACGGACGGGATCACCGCGACGGTGGGCGCCAACCGCCGCTGGCCGGACGTCTTCTCCGACCGGCTGCGGGCGGAGGCGGGGGCGCCGCGCTACGGCGTCCTCAACCAGGGCATCAGCGGAAACCGGCTTCTCGCCGACAACCGGGGTCCGCGCGGCCTGTCCCGCTTCGAGGCGGACGCGGCGGGGCGGCCGGGGGTCAAGGCGGTGGTGGTGCTGTTGGGGATCAACGACATCATCGCGCCGCCGCAGGAGAAGGACCCGGGGCGGATCGTCGCCGGGCTGCGGGAGCTGGTGCGGCAGGGGCACGCACGCGGGCAGCGGGTGATCGGCGGAACGCTGCTGCCGTTCGGCGGGCACCCGGCGTGGACGAAGGAGCGGGAGGCCGTGCGGGGCGCGGTGAACGCGGAGATCCGGGCGGGGCGGGTGTTCGACGCGGTGGTCGACTTCGACCGGGCGGTGCGGGGGGAGGGGGCGGGGGCGGGGGCGGTCCGGATGTCTCCGGAGTACGACTCCGGGGACCACCTTCACCCGAGCGATGCGGGGTATCGGCGGATGGGGATGCTGGTGGACTGGTCGCTGCTGAGGGGTGGGGTGGGGGCGGGGGCTTCGACGGTACGGTCCTGAGGTGGGGCGGTACGGTCCTGGGTTTCGGCGGTACGGGGGCGGGCCCGGCCCCTGCGTGAAGCGCATCCGGCACAGGTGCGGGCCGGGGGGACCGGGGCGGGCCCGGATCGGGCGGGCCGCCCCCTTGCCCGCCCGTCCCGCCCCCGGGGGCGGCCCCGCCGCCCAAGGGGGCTAGGGAGAGAGAAGGGGGCGCCGCCCAAGAAGGCGGGAGCCCTCAGAGTTCCTTGCGGCGTTCGCCCCGCAGCCGCTCCTTCTCCGCACGGCGGAGCTTGCGGTCGACGCCGACGCCGCCCATCAGGGCGAAGCCGGTGACCGTCACCCGGGGGGAGCCGGGGGTCCCCTCCCCCGTGGCCTTGTCGTCGAAGCCGCCCATGATGCCGATGCCCCGCACCTCCACGTGCAGGTCGTTCGGCACCTTCACCTGGATTCCGCCCATGATGGTGATGCACCGGATGGTGACCTCGCGCTCCTCGAAGCGCGCCTCGCGCAGATCGATCTCCCCGCCGCCCCACATCGCGAACGACGTGAAGACCCGGGGCACGCTCCACTGCCCCCACCTCTTGAACCCGCCCCAGAAGGCGAAGGCCCCCTTCGAGGTCGCCGGCACCCCGATCCGCGAGGCCCACGAGGTCGGCGAAGTCTCCGAGCCCCGCACGCCCGGCAGCACCATCGGCGCCGTCTCGGCGGAGGCGGGCAGGTCCCGTACGAGCACCTGCAGCTCACCCTGCGTACGGGACTTGTACGCGAGCCCGAGGCGCTCGTCGAACTCCTCCATGTCGAGCCGCCCCTCGGCGACGGCCTCCCGCAGCACCTCGGCCACGCGCTCGCGGTCGGCGTCCGAAGCCCGCAGTTCAGGAAGGTGTTCCCCAGTATCCCCAGCACTCGTCATACGAGTCAGACTAGCCGCGCTCCCTGGGCCCCGTCCGCCCCGCCCGCGTACATCTTCGCGATCACCGCCTCGATGTCCGGCTCCCGGACGGACAGGTCCAACAGGGGGTACGAGGCGGCCAGTTGGGCCACGAGCGGAGCCGCCGACACCGAGGCCGGGAAGGCGAGCCACTGCCGGGGCCCCTCCACCTTCACCACCCGCGCCAAGTCGGTCTCCACGGGCGGGAGTTCCTGCTCCAGGTCCACGACCAGCATCCGCTCGCTCTCCCCCACCTCGTGCAGCCCGGCCAGCGCCCCGTCGTACATCAGCCGCCCGTGGTCGATGACCATGACCCGCTTGCAGAGCTGCTCGATGTCGGTGAGGTCATGGGTCGTCAGCAGCACCGTCGTCCCCAGCTCCGCGTTCAAGTCCCGCAGGAACTGCCGCACCTTGGACTTGGAGACGACGTCGAGCCCGATCGTCGGCTCGTCCAGGTACAGCACCTCCGGATCGTGCAGCAGCGCCGCCGCGATGTCGCCCCGCATCCGCTGCCCGAGCGACAACTGCCGTACGGGTACGTCGAGCAGCTCGGCCAGGTCCAGCAGTTCCACGCACCGCTCCATGTTCGCGGCGAACCGTGCGTCCGGGATCCGGTACATGCGGTGCATCAGCCGGTACGAGTCCTTCAGCGGCAGGTCCCACCACAGCGTCGTCCGCTGGCCGAAAACCACCCCGATCCGCGACGCCAGCCGTGTCCGCTCCCGCGCCGGGTCGATGCCCGCGACCCGCAGCCGGCCGCCGCTGGGGGTGAGGATGCCGGTGAGCATCTTGATGGTGGTGGACTTGCCCGCCCCGTTGGGGCCGATGTAGCCGACCATCTCGCCGCGCGGAATCGTGAAGCTGATCCCGTCGACCGCCCTGACCTGCCGTTTCTCCCGCCGCATGAAGCCTGTTCTGCGGCGTACGTCGAAGACCTTCTCGACGCCGTCCAACTCGATGAGATCCACCCAGCATCAACTCCCCGTGCTCCGGTACGACCGCAATCCCGCCCGCCACAACAGCCCCGCCACCACCCAGAACCCCACCGCCACCACCGGCGGCGCGAAGGCGAACCACTCCGGCACGTCCAACGGATACGGCCGCCCCAGCACGTACATCACCGGAATCCAGTTCACGAAGGCCAGCGGCAGCAGGAAGGTCACCCCGCGCACCAGGTCCTTGGCGAACACCGTCGGCGGGTACTGGAGCAGCGCGTTGCCCCCGAAGGTGAACGCCGACTGCACCTCCGCCGCGTCCTGCGCCAGGAACTGAAAGGCCCCGCCCATCGTGAACAGCGCCGCGAAGATCGCCCCGCCGCTCAGCAGCATCATCGGCACCATGAGCACCTTCAGCGGTGTCCACTGCACCTCGTCCAACTGCACGACCGCGTACACCAGTACCGCCAGCCCCTGCGTGATCCGGCCGATCCGGCGCAGCGCGAACTGGTCCGCCGCCAACTGCGCCAGCACCGGCACGGGCCGCACCAGCAGCGTGTCCAGCGTGCCGTCGCGGACCCGCAGGCCGACCCTTCCCATGGTGCCCATCAGGAGGTCGCCGATCCCCAGGGCCGAACCCGCCACCCCGTACAGGAAAGCCACCTCGCCCAGCGAGAACCCGCCGAGCCGCTCCACGTGCCCGAACATCAACAGCACGGCCACGAAGTCGAGTCCGGTCCCCAGGAAGCTGCCGAGCGTCGTGAGCGCGAACGACGCCCGGTAGGCCATCGTGGAGCGCACCCACATCATCGCGATGAGCCCGTACGCCCGGAATCCGTCCCGTGCGAGCGCGAGGCGCCCCCGGACGGGGACCACCAGCTCCTCAGCCACCCTGCACCACCACCCGCCGTGTCGCCGCCGCCTGGAGCGTCCGTCCCACCGTCAACAGGGCGACGGCCCAGCCCGCCTGGAAGGCGTACGCGGCGAGCAGGTCCCAGCCCGTGCGCACCCCCAGGTACACGTCCGCCGGGACCTGGAGCAGCGCCGACCACGGCAGCGCCCGCGCCACCTCGCCCAGCAGCCCCGGGAAGAGGTTGAGCGGCAGCAGCATCCCGGAGAAGAACATTCCCGCCAGCCAGGACACCTGGGTGACGCCCGCCCCGTCCAGCAGCCAGAACGCGCTCAGCGCCACCAGGTAGCGCAGCGCGAAGCTGACCACCAGGCCCAGGAACACCGACCCGAGGAAGGCGGGCCAGCGCCACCACGGGGTGGGCACAGCGAGTTCGAAGGCGAGCGAGCCCACCGCCATCGGCACCACGCCCCGGCCCAGGAGTTGGAAGGCACCTCGCCCCAAGTCGGACGCCAGCCACCAGAGTTGGAGGTCGGCCGGGCGGTAGAGATCGGTGACGATCGCGCCGGTACGGATGCGTTCCATCAGGTCGGTCTCGAAGCCGCCGCCCATCAACGAGGCCGCCGCCAGGAGGGCTTGACCGATCCAGACGTACGCGAGGGCCTGCGGCAGCTCGTAGCCGCCCAGGTGCGGACGCTGGTCCCACAGGGCCGTGTACGTGTACGCGAGGATGAATCCGAAGACGGTGTTGGTGAACACCCCTGCCAGAGTCGCCGCCCGGTACGTGGCGTACCGGCGGAACCCTCCGGCGGCCACGAGCGCGTACAACCGCCAGCGCACCCGCACCTCCCCCACCCCCTCACTCGTTGTGCCACTTGGCTCACCGCATGCCGCCGACACCGAAGCGCACGACCCTAGCCCAACGGGGTCACCGGCCGCGAGCGATTACTCGCCCTGTGTCAGGACGAGTGGGATTCGCGGTAGAGCACGGTGTTTCATGGAGGCACAAGCGAATCGCCCGATACGACACCGTTATGCCGGAGTGTGAACCTCTGGCCGCGTCCGAGGAGTCTTCACAGGCATGAGCGACGAGCCACAGCAGCAGCCGGGCTGGGCCCCCCGGGACCCCTCCGTCCCGGGCCCGGGCCCGGACTCCGCCGCCCCCGACGACGCCCCGGGCGCCGCGTCGGGCAACGCCTCGGGCAACGCCTCGGGCAAGAAGAAGCCCAAGCGCCCCAAGCGCACCGGCTGGCGGCGGCTGATCCCCACCTGGCGGATGCTGCTCGGTACGTTCGTGCTCCTCGCGGTGCTGCTCGTCGGCGCGTTCGTCGCCGGGTACACCATGGTCAAGATCCCCGCGGCCAACGACACCGCGACCGCCCAGTCCAACGTCTACCTGTACGCCGACGGCACCCCCCTCGCCCGCGACGGCGAGGTCAACCGGGAGAGCGTGAAGCTCTCCCAGGTCCCCAAGGAGATCCAGCACGCGGTCCTGGCGGCCGAGGACCGCGGCTTCTACGGCGAACCCGCCGTCGACCCGCAGGCCATGCTCCGCGCCGCCTGGAACACCGCCACCGGCAAGGGCAAGCAGTCCGGCTCGACCATCACCCAGCAGTACGTGAAGAACTACTACCTGGCGCAGGAGCAGACCATCACCCGCAAGGTGAAGGAGTTCTTCATCGCGATCAAGCTCAACCGGGAGTCGTCCAAGGACGAGATCCTGGAGGGCTACCTCAACACCAGCTACTTCGGCCGCAACGCCTACGGCATCCAGGCCGCCGCCCAGGCCTACTACGGCAAGGACGTCGACCAGCTCGGCGCCCCCGAGGGCGCCTACCTCGCCTCCCTGCTGAACGCCCCCAACGCCTACGACGTCGCCACCCACCCCGAGAACCGGGGCAAGGCGCTCGGCCGCTGGAACTACGTCCTGGACGGCATGGTCAAGGAGGGCTGGCTGAAGCAGGCCGACCGGGCGAAGATCAAGTTCCCGCAGCCGCAGCAGGCCAAGCCGGCCGGCGGCCTGTCCGGGCAGCGCGGGTACATCGTGCAGGCCGTCGAGGACTACCTGACCAGCAACAAGGTCATCGACGAGGAGACCCTCAACACCGGCGGCTACCGCATCATCACCACTCTGGAGAAGCCCCGCCAGGACGCCTTCGTGAAGGCCGTCGAGGACAACGTCATGAAGAAGGTCGACGCCAAGAAGCGCAAGGCCGACCGCAACGTCCGCGTCGGCGGCGCCTCCATCGACCCGGCCACCGGCAAGATCGTCGCGATGTACGGGGGCATCGACTACACCAAGCAGTACGTCTCCAACGCCACCCGCCGCGACTTCCAGGTCGGCTCCACTTTCAAGCCCTTCGTCTTCACCGCGGCCGTCGAGAACGGCTCCACCACCCAGGCCGGGGCCCCGATCACCCCCAACACCACTTACGACGGCACCAACAAGCGGCCCGTCGTCGGCAGCCCCATCCCGTTCGCCCCGGCCAACGAGGACGACGTGTCGTACGGCAACATCTCCGTGCGCACCGCCACCGACAAGTCCGTGAACGCCGTGTACGCGCAGATGGCCGTGGACGTCGGCCCCAAGAAGGTCAAGGAGACCGCCGTCGCGCTCGGCCTGCCCGAGGAGACGCCCGAGTTCCACCCCACCCCCTCGATCGCGCTCGGCGTCGCCACCGCGAGCGTGCTCGACATGACCGAGGCGTACGCCACCCTGGCGAACCACGGCAAGCACGGCACGTACTCACTCGTCGAAAAGATCTCCAAGAACGGCGAGGACCTGACCCTGCCCAAGCAGGAGACCAAGCAGGTCGTCTCCCGCGCCGCCGCCGACACCACCACCTCGATCCTCCAGAGCGTCGTCGAGGGCGGCACCGGCGCCGCCGCCAAGGCCGCCGGACGCCCCGCGGCGGGCAAGACCGGCACCGCCGAGGAGGACAAGGCCGCCTGGTTCGCGGGCTACACCCCCGACCTGGCGACCGTCGTCGCCGTGATGGGCGCCGACCCCGACACGGCCGTGCAGAAGCCGCTGTACGGGGCTCTCGGCCAGGCCCGTATCAACGGCGGCGGCGCGCCCGCCGAGACCTGGGCGCAGTACACGGCCGCCGCCCTCAAGGGCAAGGAGGTCAAGGACTTCGACCTGGAGGTCGAGGCCGGCTCCGAACTCCCGGTCAACCCGCCGCCGGTCGCCCCGCCCGCCTCGCCGCCGCCCGGCCAGGACACCGGCGGACAGCAGCCCGGCACCGACAACGGCGGCGCGGCGGCCGACGGCGGCCAGCAGGGCGGCCAGACCGGCGGCGCGGCCACCGGGGGCAACGCCCAGGGCGGCAACGCCAACGGCGGTGACGACGGAGGCGGCGACAACGGCGGCGGCCTGATCGGCGGCAACGACGGAGGCGGCGACAACGGCGGCGGGGACCCCGGCGGCGGCGATCAGGGCGGCAACGACAACGGGGGCGGCGGCGACCCCAACCCCGTCGGCGGCCTGATCGGCGGCGGCGAACAGGGCCGCCGCCCGGCGGGCAGCGGGGACGCCCCGCCGAACTAGACCGCTAGTGACCCGAGGTCGCCTTCAGGCCGACCACGGCCACCAGCAGCAGGCAGACGAAGAAGATCCGGGCGGCGGTGACGGGCTCGTTCAGCACGAGCATGCCGACCACCGCCGCACCGGCCGCACCGATGCCGACCCACACGCCGTACGCCGTACCGATCGGCAGCGTCTTGGCGGCCTGCGAGAGCAGCAGCATGCTGACGACGATCCCGGCACCGGTGAACACGCTCGGCCACAGCCGGGTGAACCCCTCGGTGAACTTCATCCCGATCGACCAGCCGACTTCGAGCAGACCGGCGACGATCAACAGAACCCATGCCATGACGGCACCTCCGAAACGAGAACGCGGAACAACTCACGGGGTGCGTCGTCTTTGCGATGAGCACCTGCGGTGTCCGCAGGCGACTCGTCCCGGTACGGCGCGTCTCGTCGGGGTCCCCCCACCGTAGCAAAGGGCACGCAAAAGGGCCTGGTGACGATGGTCACCAGGCCCTTCGCAGGTGTTCTACAGGTACAGCCCCGTGGAGTCCTCGGAGACCCGCTCCGAAGCCACCGCGTGCAGGTCGCGCTCGCGCATCAGCACGTACGCCGTGCCCCGCACCTCGACCTCGGCGCGGTCCTCGGGGTCGTACAGCACCCGGTCGCCGGGCACCACGGTCCGTACGTTCTGCCCGACGGCGACCACCTCGGCCCACGCCAGGCGCTTGCCGACGGCCGCCGTGGCCGGAATCAGGATGCCGCCGCCGGAGCGGCGCTCACCCTCCGGGGAGTCCGACTTGACCAGCACACGGTCGTGCAGCATCCGGATGGGCAGCTTGTCGTCGTGGTTCTTCTCGCTCACGTCACGCAACCTACCTGTCCGGACCCATGCCAGCCGAGAGAGGGTCAGCCCTTGGTCGGCCCTCGCGTCAGCCCTTGCGGCGGCGCGAGGACACCAGCAGCAGCCCCACGACCGCCACCGCGACCACGGCCACCGGCACCAGCCGGTCGATCCGGGGCGCCCCGTCGGCGTCCACGAACTGCGCCCGTACGTCCGTGACCTTGCGGTTCACCGCCACGAACGCGCGTCCGGCGGTCTCGTCGACAGCCGACTTCGCCTTGGCCTTCACATCACCGACGATGGTCTGGGGGTGCAGCCGGACACCGATCTCGTCCAGCGTCACCGCGAGCTGTTCGCGCCTGCGGACGATGTCCGCCTCGATCTGCGCAGGGGTCCTGGCTTCCGACACTGCGCCGCCTCCGTGGTCCGGTCCGGTAATCCGTCAACGAGCAGTCTGTCAGCTCCCGCGCTCTCCCACCCATCGGCACCCCCATTACGCTCAAGCCGTACCCCGCCCTCTACCCCCACCAGGGAGTCCCCATGAGCGAGCGCCTCACGCCCGGCGACACCGCCCCCGCCTTCACCCTGCCCGACGCCGACGGCAACGACGTCTCCCTCGCCTCCCACAAGGGCCGCAAGGTCATCGTCTACTTCTACCCGGCCGCCCTCACCCCCGGCTGCACCAAGCAGGCCTGCGACTTCACCGACAACCTCGACGTGCTGGCCGCCGCCGGGTACGACGTCATCGGCGTCTCCCCCGACAAGCCGGAGAAGCTCGCGAAGTTCCGCGAGAAGGAGTCGCTGAAGGTGACTCTGGTCGGCGACCCGGAGAAGACGACGCTGGAGGCGTACGGGGCCTTCGGCGAGAAGAAGCTGTACGGCAAGACGGTGACCGGCGTCATCCGCTCCACGATCGTCGTGGACGAGGACGGCAAGGTCGAGCACGCCTTCTACAACGTCAAGGCCACGGGCCACGTCGCGAAGATCATCAAGGACCTGAAGATCTGAGCGGAATGTCCCCTATGCGCCTTGCGTGACGGGCTTGCGTGACAGGAATCCCACCCCACCGGGTGGGATTTTTGTTTGCACCGGTCGCAATCGCGCAGACGTACCTCCTGGAACACCCGACCCAGTTGCCTTCCGGAGAGGACCCGCACATGACGCCCACCGCCCCCGAGAGGGCCGAGGACCCCGAGGCGGTAAAGCGTCACCGCGTCCTCTTCCGTGCCCTGAACCGCCGCAAGAACCCGCCCCTGCGCCGCTCCGACATCACCGTCACGGACGAGGCGGCCGTCAAGAGAGCGGTGAAGGCCGCCTCCCTCGGCAACGCCATGGAGTGGTTCGACTTCGGTATCTACTCCTACCTGGCGGTCACCCTCGGCCATGTCTTCTTCCCTTCCGGGAACGACACGGCCCAGCTCCTCTCCTCCTTCGCGACCTTCGCGGTGGCCTTCCTGGTCCGGCCCCTCGGCGGCATGTTCTTCGGCCCGATGGGCGACAAGATCGGCCGCAAGAAGGTCCTCGCGCTCACGATGATCCTGATGTCGATCGGCACCCTCGCCATCGGCCTGATCCCCTCCTGGGACTCCATCGGCGTCTGGGCCCCGATCCTGCTGATCTTCTTCCGGATGCTCCAGGGCTTCTCCACCGGCGGCGAGTACGGCGGCGCGTCCACCTTCATCGCCGAGTACGCGCCCGACAAGCGCCGCGGCTTCTTCGGCAGCTTCCTGGAATTCGGCACGCTGGCCGGTTACGTCGGCGCGGCCGGCCTGGTCACGGCCCTCACCGCGATCCTCGGCAACGACGCCATGCGCGAATGGGGCTGGCGGGTGCCCTTCCTGGTCGCCGCCCCGATGGGCCTGATCGGCCTCTACCTCCGAATGAAGCTGGACGAGACCCCCGCCTTCCAGAAGCTGGAGTCGGAGAACGCCCGCGCCTCCGAGGCCGCCGACGCCGTCGAGAAGTCCACCAAGGGCGACCTCGGCCGCATCTTCCGCGACTACTGGCCGACCCTCATCCTCTGCATCTGCCTGGTCGGCGCCTACAACATCACCGACTACATGCTGCTCTCCTACATGCCCACCTACCTCTCCAAGGAGCTGGGCTACTCGGAGACCCACGGCCTCCTCATCCTCCTCGCCGTCATGGCCTTCCTCATGGTGATCATCAGCCAGGTCGGCCGCCTCAGCGACCGCTTCGGCCGCAAGCCCCTCCTCATGACCGGCATGATCGGCTTCTTCGTCCTCTCCCTCCCGGCCTTCCTCCTCCTCGGCCAGGGCAGCATCCCGGCGATCATCGCTGGCCTGCTGATGCTGGGCCTCTCCCTGGTCTGCCTCCTGGGCACGATGTCGGCCGCCCTCCCGGCCCTCTTCCCGACCTCGGTCCGCTACGGCTCCCTCTCCGTCGGCTACAACCTCTCCGCCTCGCTCTTCGGCGGCACCACCCCCCTGGTCGTCACCGGCCTGATCGCCTGGACCGGCAACAACCTCATGCCGGCCTACTACTCGATGGCCGCGGCCCTGGTCGGCATCATCGCGGTCGCCTGCATGAAGGAGACCGCCCAGAAGCCCCTGGAGGGCTCCCCGCCCTCGGTCGAAACCAAGGAAGAGGCCGCGGAACTGGTCGAGGCCCAGGCCCGCGAGCCGAAGTTCTGATCCCGGCTCATCTGCTCCGCATCCGGAATGCCGTGCCCCACTTGAAGTGGGGCACGGCATTCCGCATTCCGGACGTGACCATCCGATAAACGGTTCGTTTCTCCGTACGAGGCTGCGAACGCGCGGCCGGGAACGGAGGCGACGAACATGGCGGTCCGGTACACGCCCGAGATGCTGGAGCGAGCGGCGCGCGAGGCGAAGACCTGGGACGAGGCAGTCCGGCTGTGCGGAGGAATACCCACGGCGGGGAGCAGGCGGTACCTGCGCGCGAAGATGCGGGAGGCGGGGATTGACGCGTCGCACATCCCGACCCGGTGGGTCCGGCACAGCGACGAGACGCTGCGGGAGTTGGTGGCGACGTCGAGAAGCGTGGCGGAGGTGGTACGACGCCTGGGGATCAGCCCCGTCGGGGGCAACCAGGCGCACATCGGGCGGCGGATCGCAGCACTGAAGCTGGACACTACGCACTTTGTGCAGGCGGGAAGGATGGGCCGGGAGCGACCGCGGCAGACGAAGCGAGACGTGCTCGTTCTCGGTTCCGCTTCCGGCGGGCGGGTCGACAGGGATCGACTGCACCGAGCACTCCTCCGCATTGGCGTCCCGGAGGAGTGCGCCGAGTGTGGAAACACCACCATCTGGAACGACAGACCGCTCCGCCTCGAAATCGACCACGTGAACGGCGACTGGTGGGACAACCGGCCGACGAATCTACGCTTCCTCTGCCCCAACTGCCATGCGGTGACGGACACTTATCGGGGACGCAAGCGGAGGGCCACGGCGTGAACTCCGCTCACAAGTACCCCCGCGACCTGCTGCAGCGCATGGCCGCCGAGGCAACCAGCATGGTCGACCTGCTCCGCAGGTTGAACGCCACGCTGGGTAGCGGACCGCTCCGCTACGTACGCGGCAGGCTGGAGCTCTACGGCATCGACACGTCACACTTCGTCCACGAACCGCTTCCTACACGCCCGCACCGCTCTTACTCCAAGGAATTACTGGCCGAGGCAGCGGCTCATTCGACCAGTATCCGGGGCATCTTCGAGTACCTCGGCTACCCGCCCGACGACAGCCCGTACAGTCTCGTGAAGAAGCGCCTCGACCGGCACGGAATCGACACCTCGCACTTCCAGACAGGCGGGTACTCCCGGCCAATCTCCGAAGCCGAACTCACGGAGGCCGTCGCCGCCTCACTGAGCATGGCCCAAGTGCTGAAGCACCTTGATCTGAGGGACGTGGGGGCCAGCCGCGCGCGGGTGAGACGAAGTATCGAGACGTACGGCCTCTCGACGGATCACTTCACCGGCCAGGGTCACTACCGGGGCGTCCCGTCCCCGTACCGCAAGACAGCGGAGGAAATCCTCCGACCACCGGGGGAGAGCCCAAACCGGACTCGGACGAAGTTTCTGCGGAGAGCGCTGGAAGAGATCGGTGTCCTGCAGGAATGCGCTGGGTGCGGGGTCGGCAGTGAATGGCGAGGGAAGCGCCTCGTGCTTGAGATCGACCACATCAACGGAGACCGGCTGGACAACCGCCGTGAAAACCTCCGGTACTTGTGCCCGAACTGCCACAGCCAAACGAAGACCTACTCGAACCGCTCTCACTGCTCAGCGCCTTCGGCAGACCCAGTAGAGTGAAGCCCTATGGGCCCGTACCCCAGCAGGCCAGAGGGAGCCGTTTTAGGGGCGGCGTGTCGTGGGTTCGAGTCCCACCGGGCCCACGGCCGAGAGCATGGCACCGGTCGGTGCCATGCTCTCGTGTTTCGCAAAAGCGCTCAGCCCAGCAGCTCCCGCAGCACCGGTACCAGCTCCCGGAACGCCTTCCCCCGGTGGGAGATGGCGTTCTTCTCGGCCGGGGAGAGTTCCGCGCAGGTCACCTCGTAGCCGTCGGGCTGGAGGATCGGGTCGTAGCCGAAGCCGTTGCGGCCGACGGGGGCGTAGCGGAGGGTGCCCGGCATGGTGCCGAAGACGACGCGTTCCGTGCCGTCGGGGAGGGCGAGGGCGGCGGCGCAGGCGAAGTGGGCGGCGCGGTGTTCGGGGCCGATGTCGGCGAGCTGGGCCAGGAGGAGGTCCAGGTTGGCGTGGTCGTCGCCGTGGGTGCCGGACCAGCGGGCGGAGAAGATGCCGGGGGCGCCGTGCAGGACGTCGACCGCGAGGCCGGAGTCGTCGGCGATGGCGGGCAGGCCGGTGGCTGCCGCCATCGCGTGGGCCTTGAGGAGGGCGTTCTCGGCGAAGGTGACGCCCGTTTCCTTGACGTCGGGGATGTCGGGGTAGGCGTCGGTGCCGACCAGGTCGTAGCCCAGGTCGGCGTCGGCGAGGATCGTGCGGAGTTCGGTGATCTTGCCCGCGTTGCGGGTGGCGAGGATGAGGCGGGTCATACCCCCAAGTTACGGGGTGCAGACCTTGCCGATCTCGGAGGCCGCGGAGGTGATCGGGGTGAGGTCGGGGGTCGCGTCGCCGCCGTCGATGGCCTTGCGGACGTTGTCGACGCCGGTGCCCAGGTCCTTGACCGCCTTGGAGAGGTCGGCGTTGTCGGTCTTGTCGCCGAGGGACTTGAGCTCGCGGTCGATGTCGTTGAGTGCCTGCTGGGAGGCGAGGGGGTCGTTCGCGGCGTTGGAGACGGCCTGCTGGAGGCGGTCGACGCTCCCGGCGATGGTGGCGGCCGTGTTGGCGCAGTCCAGGGCCTTGTCGAGGGCTCCGCAGCCGACGAGGGACGTGACCGTGAGTGCGGTGGCCGCGAGGGCCAGGGCGGTGCGGCGTACGTACGACTGCATGGAGCGGGTCCTCCCCCGAGGAACGGCGACAGTGGACGGGCGTACGGGGTTCAAGCCGTACGCCCGTGACTGTCAGGACGCGTCGGGGGTGTCCACGGTTGCCAGCGCACGTGCCTGGAGCGCGGAGAGGTCGGCGCAGCCGCCGGCGGCGAGGTCGAGGAGGGCGTTGAGCTCCTTGCGGTCGAAGGGCTCGGCCTCGGCGGTGCCCTGGACCTCGACGAAGCGGCCGTCGCCGGTGCAGACGACGTTCATGTCGGTGTCGGCGCGCACGTCCTCCTCGTAGCAGAGGTCGAGGAGCGGGACGCCGTCGACGATGCCGACGGAGACGGCGGAGACGGTGCCGGTCAGCGGCTCGCGGCCCGGCTTGATGAGCTTCTTGGACTTGCCCCAGGCGATGGCGTCGGCGAGGGCGACGTAGGCGCCGGTGATGGCGGCGGTGCGGGTGCCGCCGTCGGCCTGGAGGACGTCGCAGTCCAGGACGATGGTGTTCTCGCCGAGGGCCTTGTAGTCGATGACGGCGCGCAGGGAGCGGCCGATCAGGCGGCTGATTTCGTGCGTACGGCCGCCGATCTTGCCTCGTACGGATTCGCGGTCGCCGCGGGTGTTGGTGGCGCGCGGGAGCATCGAGTACTCGCCGGTGACCCAGCCTTCGCCGCTGCCCTTGCGCCAGCGGGGGACGCCTTCGGTGAAGGAGGCGGTGCAGAAGACCTTGGTGTCGCCGAAGGAGACGAGGACGGAGCCCTCGGCGTGCTTGCTCCATCCGCGTTCGATGGTGACCGGGCGGAGCTGTTCGGGGGTGCGGCCGTCGATTCGAGACATGGGTCGAGCCTAGTCGCTGCGGGTGAAGGGGCTGTTCCGGTCATGCCTGAGGGCCCGTCTCCGTGGCTGGAAACGGGCCCTCGGCGGGTCACGGGGGTCCGTGACTACATCATGTCTTCGATCTCGCCGGCGATCGGGTCGGCGTCGGTGCCGATGACGACCTGGATGGCGGTGCCCATCTTGACGACGCCGTGGGCGCCGGCGGCCTTGAGCGCGGCCTCGTCGACGAGGTCGGCGTCGACGACCTCGGTGCGCAGGCGCGTGATGCAGCCCTCGACCTCTTCGATGTTGTCGAGCCCGCCGAGCCCGGCGACGATCTTCTCAGCCTTGGTGGCCATGGTGTTTCTCCTTGAGTGGTCAAAGGTCGCTGCGTCACGCCGCGTCGGCCCAGCGTTGGCCGCTTTGTCACGTTAACCCACGGTTGGCCCAACTTCTCGGGCGCGCCTGGGGGCGGTGGCGAAAGATGACGATCACCGGTGGTGCGTGGTCAGTCGTACTCCGGGACCGTATCGCAACTGGTCTACACCAGTGTGCAACACCCAAGCGGACTGGCTTGTTCCACACCCCCCGCTTCCCTTCTGCACCCCTTGCACCCCATGTGCCGCATCCGGGAGGACGTCGATGAGTTCGGACTCAGTCGAGGCTCGGTCGAAGCCTCCGAAGCCGAAGAAGAGCTGGAAGCAGATCACCCTGGGCGGCCTCCAGAAGCTGGGGCGCAGCCTTCAGCTGCCGGTGGCGGCGCTGCCCGCGGCCGGTCTGCTGATGCGGATCGGCCAGCCGGACGTGTTCGGCAAGGACGGTCTGGGCTGGGACAAGCTCGCCGCGATCTTCGCGGGCGCGGGCGGCGGCATCATCGACAACATGCCGCTGCTGTTCTGCGTCGGTGTGGCGATCGGCTTCGCGAAGAAGTCGGACGGCTCGACCGCGTTCGCGGCGGTGGTCGCGTACATGGTGTTCAAGAGCGTGCTGGACGCGGCGTTCGTGGACAAGGTGACGACGAAGGCCGTGAACCCGGGTGTGCTGGGCGGCGTGATCGTGGGTCTGATCACGGCGAAGGTCTGGGAGAAGTACCACCGCATCCGGCTGCCCGACTGGCTGGGCTTCTTCTCGGGGCGGCGCTTCATCCCGGTGGTCATGTCGTTCGTGTCGGTGCTGCTGGCCGTGGTCTTCGGGTACGGGTGGCAGCCGATCGGCGACGGGCTGAACTCGTTCGCGGAGTGGCTCTCCAGCATGGGGGCGTGGGGTTCGGGCATCTTCGGCGTGCTGAACAGGGCGCTGATCCCGTTCGGCATGCACATGCTGCTGAACACCTTCGCGTGGTACCAGTTCGGGTCCTTCACCCCCGAGGGCGGCGAGGAGGTGCACGGCGACGTGTTCCGCTTCCTGGCGGGCGACTCGTCGGCGGGCATGTTCACGACCGGCTTCTACCCGATCATGATGTTCGCGCTCCCGGCGGCCTGTCTGGCCATCGCGCACTGTGCGCGGCCGGAGCGGCGCAAGGCGACGATGGGCATGATGATGTCGCTGGCGCTGACGTCGTTCGTGACGGGTGTGACGGAGCCGATCGAGTTCTCCTTCGTGTACCTGGCGCCGGCGCTGTACGCGATCCACGCGGTGCTGACGGGTGTGTCGATGGCGGTGACCTGGGCGATGGGCATCCGGGAGGGCTTCACCTTCTCCGCGGGCCTCTTCGACTACCTGCTGAACTGGAGCAAGGCGACCAAGCCCGCGCTGCTGATCCCGGTGGGTCTGGCGTTCGCGGCGGTCTACTACGGGCTGTTCCGCTTCGTGATCACCAAGTTCAACCTGAAGACTCCGGGGCGGGAGTCGGACGAGGAGATCGCGGAGATGGAGAAGGAGAACTTCAAGTAGCGCGCGCCCGCGCACACAGCCACCAAGTAGCTGTATACGGCAATGGGTTAGAGGGCTTAGTCCTCTCCCCCACAGGCCCTCGGACCCTCGCGGTCCGGGGGTCTTTGTCTGTTTCCTTACGTTATGAGCGGTCGACCGGAATCGCAGGTTCCTTATCTCGCCCTCATCGTGTTACAACTGGTCTAAACCACTGAGTGGTTTAGACCACGCGACCCCGAAGTCCTCGGGCCGCGTACCCCCCGGAGACGCCGCCGTCCCAACTTCTTCATGTCCCCTGGCGGCGCCTTGCCCCCATGGAGGATCAGATGTCCAAGGCCACCGCCGCCGCCCCCGCGGCCGACAAGAAGAAGGGCGCGGGCGCCATGGCCGTCATGCAGCGCATCGGCCGCAGCTTGATGCTGCCGGTCGCCGTGCTGCCCGCCGGCGCGCTGCTCATCCGCCTCGGCCAGCCGGACATGCTCGGCCGCGAGAACTTCCCGACCTTCATCCAGAAGATCGCGGGCTTCATGTTCGCGGGCGGCGACGCGATCATCAGCAACATGGCGATCCTGTTCGCCGTCGGCATCGCCATCGGCTTCGCGAAGAAGTCGGACGGCTCCACGGCGCTCGCCGCGGTCACGGGCTACCTGGTCTTCCAGAAGGTGCTCGCCACCTTCACCGACGGCAACCTGCCGAAGGTCGCCGCAGTCGTCGACGGCAAGATCGTCATGAACGAGGCCCCGGTCAACGCCGGTGTCCTCGGCGGTGTCGTGATGGGCATCATCGTGGCCCTGCTCTACCAGAAGTTCTACCGGACCAAGCTGCCCGACTGGGCCGGCTTCTTCGGCGGCCGTCGTCTGGTCCCGATCCTCTCCGCCTTCGCGGGTCTGGTCACCGGCATCGTCTTCGGCTACATCTGGCCGGTCCTGGGCACCGCCCTGCACAACTTCGGTGAGTGGCTGGTCGGCTCCGGCGCGGTCGGCGCGGGCATCTTCGGTGTCGCCAACCGTGCGCTCATCCCGGTCGGCATGCACCACCTGCTGAACTCCTTCCCGTGGTTCCAGGCCGGTTCCTTCGAGGGCAAGAGCGGCGACATCGCCCGCTTCCTGCAGGGCGACCCGTCCGCCGGACAGTTCATGACCGGCTTCTTCCCGATCATGATGTTCGCCCTCCCGGCGGCCTGCCTCGCGATCGTCCACTGCGCCCGCCCCGAGCGTCGCAAGATCGTCGGCGGCATGATGTTCTCGCTCGCGCTGACCGCCTTCATCACCGGCGTGACCGAGCCCATCGAGTTCACCTTCATGTTCCTGGCCCCGGCGCTGTACGCGATCCACGCGGTGCTGACCGGTGTCTCCATGGCCCTGACCTGGGCGCTCGGCATGAAGGACGGCTTCGGCTTCTCGGCCGGTCTGATCGACTACCTGCTGAACCTCGGCAAGGCGACGAACCCGCTGGGTCTGGCGCTGGTCGGCCTCTGCTTCGCGGTCGTCTACTACTTCCTGTTCCGCTTCGCGATCACGAAGTTCAACATTCCGACGCCGGGCCGCGAGTCCGACGAGGAGCTGGCGGAGCTGCAGAAGGCGGAAGCCAAGTAAGCACGCGGTACGCATGAGGAAGGGCCCCGGAACCGGTGATCGGTTCCGGGGCCCTTTCGTGTTCCCTGTTACGGGTACGGGCTCAGACCTCGTAGACCGCACCCCGGCGGGCCACCTCGGCCGGGCCGTGGAAGGCGTCGCGGGCGTCGGCGAGGTTGCGCTGCTCGTCGGTCCACGGGGGGATGTGGGTGAGGACGAGGCGGCCGACGTCCGCGCGGGCGGCGTGCTCGCCGGCCTCCCGGCCGTTGAGGTGCAGGTCCGGGATGTCCTCCTTGCCGTACAGGAAGGAGGCCTCGCAGAGGAAGAGGTCGGCGCCCTCGGCCAGCTCGTGCAGGGCCTCGCAGGGGCCGGTGTCCCCGGAGTACGTCAGGGTCCGGCCGCCGTGCTCCAGGCGGATGCCGTACGTCTCGACCGGGTGGCGCACCTTCTCCGTACGCACGGAGAACGGGCCGATGTCGAAGCTGCCCGGCTTGAGGGTGTGGAAGTCGAAGACCCTGCTCATGGAGTCCGGGGTGGGAGTCGCGCCGTGCGCCGTGGTGAGGCGCTCCTCGGCGCCCTCGGGGGCGTAGACGGGGAGGGCGGGGGCCATGCCGCCGTCGTGGCGGTAGTAGCGGGTGACGAAGTACGCCGTCATGTCGATGCAGTGGTCGGCGTGGAGGTGGCTGAGGAAGATCGCGTCCAGGTCGTAGAGACCGATGTGGCGCTGGAGCTCGCCGAGGGCGCCATTGCCCATGTCGAGCAGCAGCCGGAAGCCGTCGGCCTCGACGAGGTAGCTCGAACAGGCCGATTCCGTGGAGGGGAACGACCCCGAGCAGCCGACGACGGTGAGCTTCATTGAGCTGGGCCTCCGTGGGTGCGGGTGGGGGTACGGGGAAGGGTTCGAGCGTACGGCGCGGGGAGGGGGCCCGCTCCTCGGCCGGGGGCCGTTGTGGGGCAACTCACCTGGGGCGTCACCGGTTCGGGGGGCGTGAACTGGGGGCGTGGGGGGCGGTGTTGACCGCGGGCCGCCGGGGCTCGGGCCGCGGGGGGGGCGAGGTTTGCGGGGCTCGGCCTCGTGCTCCTGGGCCGGGGGCGGCTCGGGTCGGGGGCCGGGGTCCTTGCCCGTGCCGGGAGGCTTGGGTCTGCCCGCTGGGGCAAGGGGGTCCCCAGCCCCGCCCCTTCACCTCAACCCGCGGGGCAAGTGCGCGGCTCCGTGCGGGAGCGTCGTGGCTGGTCGCGCAGTTCCCCGCGCCCCTACGGGGCGCTCGTGCCGTCCGACGCGACGAGGGCGGAGGGGCCCGGTACCGTCGGGCGCATGGATACCTCGTGGTGGCTGGCGCTGCTCGGCGTGGTCGTGGTCGCACTCATAGCGGCGCTGACCGACGGGTGGGGGCGGGGGCGCAAGGCCCGCAGGGGACAGCAGCGTCCCGGTGGGCGCACCCGGCCGCCGGGGCGGCCGACCGGCCCGCGGCGCAGGCCCGGCAAGCTGCCCAAGCGGCTGCCGCAGCCCGGCGAGATCTGGTGGGCGGAGGTTCCGTACGAGGACGGACCGGGGTCGAAGGACCGGCCGTGCCTGGTGCTGAGCGTGCGGGCCGAGGACGCCCTCGTCGCGAAGATCACCAGCAAGTGGCACCACGACCGGCAGGGTGTGATCCCGCTGCCGCCGGGTTCGGTGGGCGACGCCCAGGGGCGGCCGAGTTTCCTGGAGACGGACGAGCTGCGGGACGTGGCGCTGTGGGACTTCCGCCGCCGGGTCGGCGTCGCGGACCCCACCGTGTGGGACCAGGTCAGGCACCTCACCAACTGAGCACAAGGTTTGCGCACGAGCGGCATCGGCTCCCCGCTCCCCCGGCACACCCCTGCCCCAAGATCGAACCGGATGTACGTTCCCCGTATCTCACTCGCGTGAGTGAACACCCCGTATGTCCCGGTAGCCTCGTCCCAAACGGTGGCGTTGTGCACATGCGGCAGACGTCATGACAGGTGCCCCACCTGGACAGACGGACAGGATCGACCGGTCCCGGCCCGTCCCCACGACATGCTCGACCCTGCCGCTCCGCACGGCGTTCCCCCGTCCCCGATGCCTTGAGAAGCCTGTGACTGCGACGCTCACCGCTCCACGCCCCGGCCTCGTCCCCGCCCCGTTCCGTTCCTCCGCCGCCCCGGCGGCGCTGCCGAACCGGCTCGACTCGCTCACCAGCCTGAGATTCTTCGCCGCGTTCGCCGTGTTCGCGCACCACTTCACGGGGCTCGGCAACAAGACCGGCTACGGCACGGCGCCCGCGATCTTCCCGTACTCGATGATCGGCGGGCACGGGGTCACTTTCTTCTTCGTGCTCTCCGGGTTCCTGCTGACGTGGGTGTTCAAACCGCAGGAACACCCGGTGGCCTTCTACTGGCGGCGCATGGCGCGGATCTGGCCGGCCTCGCTGGTGGCCGCGATCCTCGGCTTCTACGCGTACTACATCGCGGCGCACGAGCACATCGACTGGCCGAGCCTGGTCGCCTCGCTGTTCCTGGTGCAGACGTGGTTCCCGGGCGTGACGCCCACTCTGCCGGGCAACGAGGTGACCTGGACGCTCAGCGTCGAGCTGCTCTTCTACGCCCTGTTCCCGCTGGCCGCACGCATCGCGGTGCGTTTCCGCACCCGCACGCTGGCGCTCGCGACGGTGGCCGGTCTGGTCGGGATGTGGGCGGTGAACTGGTGGGCGGCGGCCACCTTCGAGCCCTCCTTCGAGGGCTGGATCATGCGGAACCCCATCGTCTACCTGCCGCAGTTCCTGCTCGGCATGACGGTCGCACTGGCGGTGCGGCGCGGCTGGCGGCTGCCGCTGCGCCCGTTCGTCCCCGTCGTGCTGCTCGCGCTGTACGTGTGGGGGTACTACACGGGCCGGGCGAGCCTGCCCGAGCCGGTCGTCGCGCAGCTCGACTACACGATCCGGCCGATCATGGCGGTGCTGTCGCTGCTGATCATCCTGGCGTTCGTGCAGCGGGAGATCAACGGCCACCGCGGGGTGCTGAACAAGCCCTCGCTGATCCTGCTGGGCGCCTGGTCGTACGGCTTCTACCTGATCCACCACTCGATCTCGCGCCTGGCGACGTACGCCTGGGGCCGGGCCGGGGACGACAACAGCGTGCTGCTCGACATGGCCGGGTGCGCGGTCGTGGTGGTCGCGCTGTCGTGGGCGCTGTTCCGGTACGTGGAGGAGCCCGCCGCGACGTGGCTGAACCGGAAGATGCCGCAGCGTCTGCGCCGCAAGGTGGGCAGGCCCGCCCCGGTTTCGGCGCAGGGCGGCACGAAGGTGCCGGTCGCCTAGTTCGTTCGTACGGTACGAGAAGGGGCCCGCGCCATTCCCGATGGCGCGGGCCCCTTCGTGTACCGCAGCGGACCGTCACGCCCAGAGCTGGCCGTGCAGGGTCTCGATGGCGGCCTCGGTGGTGGGGGCCGTGTAGACGCCCGTGGAGAGGTACTTCCAGCCGCCGTCGGCGACGACGAAGGCGATGTCGGCGGACTCCCCTGCCTTGAGCGCCTTCTTACCGACGCCGATCGCGGCGTGCAGGGCCGCGCCCGTGGAGACGCCCGCGAAGATGCCCTCCTGCTGGAGGAGCTCGCGGGTGCGGGTGACCGCGTCGGCGGAGCCCACGGAGAAGCGGGTGGTGAGGACGGAGGCGTCGTACAGCTCGGGGACGAAGCCCTCGTCGAGGTTGCGCAGGCCGTAGACGAGGTCGTCGTAGCGCGGCTCGGCGGCGACGATCTTCACGTCGGGCTTGTGCTCGCGGAGGTAGCGGCCGACGCCCATGAGGGTGCCGGTGGTGCCGAGACCTGCGACGAAGTGGGTGATCGAGGGGAGGTCGGTGAGGATCTCCGGGCCGGTCGTCGCGTAGTGGGCGCCCGCGTTGTCGGCGTTGCCGTACTGGTAGAGCATCACCCAGTCCGGGTGCTCGGAGCTGAGCTCCTTGGCGACGCGGACGGCCGTGTTGGAGCCGCCGGCCGCCGGGGAGGAGATGATCTCCGCGCCCCACATGGCGAGCAGGTCGCGGCGCTCCTGCGAGGTGTTCTCGGGCATCACGCAGACGATGCGGTAGCCCTTGAGCTTGGCGGCCATCGCCAGGGAGATGCCGGTGTTGCCGCTGGTGGGCTCCAGGATGGTGCAGCCGGGTGTCAACCGGCCGTCCTTCTCGGCCTGTTCGACCATGTGGAGCGCCGGGCGGTCCTTGATCGAGCCGGTCGGGTTGCGGTCCTCCAGCTTGGCCCAGATGCGGACGTCGTCGGAGGGCGAGAGGCGCGGCAGGCGTACCAGCGGGGTGTTGCCGACCGCGGCGAGCGGGGAGTCGTACCGCATGTCAGCGCGAGCCGCCCGCGACGGCGGGCAGGATCGTCACGCTGTCGCCGTCGGCCAGCTTGGTGGCGATGCCGTCGAGGAAGCGGACGTCCTCGTCGTTGAGGTAGACGTTGACGAAGCGGCGCAGCTCGCCCTTGTCCTTCTCGACGATGCGCTCCTGGATGCCGGTGTGGCGGGTCTCCAGGTCGGCGAAGAGGTCGGCGAGGGTGGCCCCGTTGCCCTCGACGGCCTTCGCGCCGTCGGTGTGGGTGCGGAGGATGGTGGGGATGCGGACCTCGATGGCCATGGCGTGGGCTCCTGTCGGGAGTGCGTGCGTACAGGGGTACGTGTGCGGGGCGCGCGGCATTTCGTCCCCCGCGCAGGGGGGTCACGTCTCGGGTGTGGCGTCGGTGCGGGTCAGGCGGCGGTACAGATGGCGCTGTCGAGCCTGCACAGGTCGACGTGCAGGCGCGCTACGAGCAGCACTGTGCTCGGCGTCGTCTTCGCTGTCACGTCGTGGGCAACCATGCGGTCATCGTATAGATTCCCGGCCCGAATCCCGGCATGCGATCTCGGCTGTCGAGACGATCCCGTCCGTCAGGTGGACTTCAGGGGGACGGCGGCAGGTAGACCACGGTGGGCGCACCGGTCGTCGGATGCACGCTGACCTCGGCATTCACCCCGTACACCCGCTTGAGGAGGTCGGGGGTGAGGACCTCTTCGGGGGTGCCGTCGGCGACGATGCGGCCGGTGTCGAGGACGTAGAGGCGGTCGCAGTAGTAGGCGGCGAGGTTGAGGTCGTGCAGGGCGAGGAGGTTGGTGGTCCCCAAGTCGCGTACGAGGCTGAGCACTTCGAGCTGGTAGCGGATGTCTAGGTGGTTGGTCGGCTCGTCGAGGACGACGAGGGCGGGCTCCTGCACCAACGCCCTTGCCACGAGGGCGCGTTGACGCTCGCCGCCGGAGAGGGAGGGGAAGGCGCGGTCGGCGAGCGCACCGATCCCGACCCGGTCCAGGGCCTCGCGCACATGCATCTGATCGGCGGCGGTGTCGGCCTCCCAGAACTTCTTGTGCGGGGAGCGGCCCATGGCGACGACCTCGCGGACGGTCAGCTCGAACACCGCCTGCCCGTCCTGCGGGACGGTCGCGAGCCTTTGGGCGCGCTTCTTGGCGCCCATGGCGTGCAGGTCCTCGCCGTCGAGGAGGGCGCGGCCGTGGGTGGGCGCGAGGGTGCCGTACACACACCGCAGGAGGGTGGTCTTCCCACTCCCGTTGGGCCCGACGAGGCCGACGGTCTCGCCGGGCCGGGCCTCGATGTCGACGGAGTCGACGAGGTGGCGGCCGTCGATGCCGTACGAGAGTCCTTCGGTACGCAGGTGGCTCATGCGGGGGCTCCTTCGGGGGTCACGCGGGGGTGCCCTCGGGCCTGCGGCGCAGCAGCCACAGGAAGAACGGGCCGCCGATCAGGGCGGTGAGGATGCCGACCGGGATGTCCTGCGGCTCGGCGATGACACGGGCGCCGAGGTCGGCGAGGACCAGGAAGGCGGCCCCGGCGAGCGCGACGACCGGCAGCAGGGTGCGGTGCGAGGCCCCGACCAGCATGCGGGCGGCGTGCGGAACCAGCAGCCCGATGAAGCCGATCGCCCCGGACACGGACACCAGCACCCCGGTGACCAGCGAGGTCAGTACGAAAACCCCCGCCCGGAAGCGCGAGGTGTCGAGGCCGAGGACGGTGGCCCCCTCCTCCCCCACCAGCATCAGGTCGAGCGGCCTGGCGAGGGCGACGAGCAGGCAGGTTCCGGCGGCGAGCACGACGGCGGGCAGCAGCAGCATGTCCCACCGGGCGCTGCCGAGTCCGCCGAGCGTCCAGTACATGGCCTCCTGGAAGTGCTCCCGCTTGGCGGAGGTGACCATGACCAGGCTGGTCAGCGCGGACAGGATGTACGCGACGGCCACGCCCGCCAGCACCAGCCGGGTGCCGGTCATCTGCCCGCCCCGGCGGGCCAGCGTGTACACGAGGACGAGCGCCAGGAGCGACCCTGCGAAGGCCCCGGCGGGCATGGTCACGGTGGTCGCGAGCCCCAGCCCGCTGCCGATCCCGAAGACGATGACCAGCACGACGCCCGCCGACGCCCCGGAGGAGATTCCGAGCAGGTACGGGTCGGCGAGTGGATTGCGTACGAGCGCCTGGAGGACCGTACCGACCACGGCGAGCCCGGCCCCGACGATCGCGCCGAGCAGGACGCGCGGCATGCGCACGTCGAGCACGATCGTGCGGAAGGGACTCGGATCGGCCTGGCCGGTGACGATCTCGACGACCTGCCCGGCGGGGATGCGGACCTGCCCGAGGGCCAGCCCCGCGATCATCGCCGCCGCGAGGGCGGCGGCGAGGACCGTGAGGACGAGGGTGTAGCGCAGCGGCCCGCGGGCGGGCGGGGTCTTGCAGCTCACGGCTGGACTACTTCTTCAGCTCGGGGTGGAGCTGGAGGGCGAGCCGTTCGATGGCGGCGGGGGCGCGGACGCCGACGACCAGTTCGGACAGGGGCATGACCGCGAACTTCTTGTTCTTGATCGCGGGCACGTCCTTCAGCGCGGGGTCGTCCAGCAGCCGCTTCTTCTTCTGCTCGACGGTCGTCGACCCATAATCGATGATCATGATGACGTCGGGCTTGCGGGTGACGACCTGCTCCCAGGAGGCGTCCGTGAAGGACTTGGGGATGTCCGCCATGACGTTCTTGCCGCCGGCCCGGGTGATCATCTCGTTGGCGATGCCCTTGCCGCCGGTGGTGGAGGCGGTCTTGTCGCCGCTGTCGTACGCGAAGACGCTGACCGGCTGCACGCTCTTCAGCTGCTTCTCGGTGTCCCCGATGATCTTCTTGGCGTCGGCGACCCACTTGTCGGCGCGCTCGCCGACGCCGAAGGTGCGGCCGGTCTCGGAGACCTCGCGGTAGATGTCGTCGATGGCGCTGGAGCCCTCGGTGCAGTACTCGATGTTCAGGCGGGACTCGATGCCGGACTTCTTGAGGTCCTCGCGGCTGCGGCCCTGCTTGGGGTCGAAGGCGGAGGCGTAACCGCCGTAGACGAAGTCGGGGTTGGCGGCGAGGAGCTTCTCCTTGGAGGGGTACTCCTTGGCGACGACCGGGATCGCCGCGTACTCCTTCTCGTACTTCGGCAGGACCTTGTCGTCGAGGTAGGCGCTGCCGGTGATGGACTTGGCGAGGCCGAGTTCCAGGAGGACCTCGGTCGCGTGCTGGTTCATCGGGAGGGCGCGCTCGGGGGCCTTGGTGAAGGTGGTCTTCACACCGCAGTTCTCGACGGTGTACGGGAAGCCCTTGGCGGCCTTGGCCTGCGGCTTCTTCTCGCCGGGCTGGTCGCTGCCGCAGGCGGTGAGGGGGAGCAGGGCGGCGGCTGCGGCGGCTATGACGAGCGCGCGGCGGGCGTGACGGTGCACGGGCATGGCGGTGGGGCCTCCTCCGGGGATACCTCGTCCCCTGATGCGGATGAGAGGCGGCAGGTCAGTTCCTGGCTTCCGGACGCGGGGGATCGTGCGTCGCGGTCACAGTGGCGGGACCGTGCCGGAATTTCACCGGCTTCCTGGGGGCTGCCGCCCAGGTCGGGCACAGTGTCTCACCTGGGAGTGAGGGGGTGGGCGTCCGCCCGGGGGGGGTGCTTCGGGCTTGGCCGCCCGGGGGTGGTGTGCCCCGTGCCGGGGCGGGCCCTGTGTGGGTCGGCACCCGGTAGCGCGGTGGGTTTGCCCCAGCCCCGCCCCTTCACCTAAACCCGCGGGGCTGTGGACGGTTCCGTGCGGGTGCATTGTGGCTGGTCGCGCAGTTCCCCGCGCCCCTTTCAGGGGCGCGGGGAACTGCGCAGAACGCCACCCACCCAGCCGCGCGGCGAGCGCTTTAGGTGAAGGGGCGGGGCTGGGGCGAAATCGGGGGTCCGGGGGCGAAGCCCCCGGCAGGAACCGCAACCATCCACCCACCCCGCACGGGGGACCTACCCCACCACCTCGACCGGCTCCTCCGTGATGACCCCGTCCACGATCCGATACGACCGGAACTGGAAGTCCCCGAGCCCGTCCGTGTCAGCGGTGGACACCAGGACATAGTGCGCCCCCGGCTCATTCGCGTACGTCACGTCCGTCCGCGACGGATACGCCTCCGTCGCCGTGTGCGAGTGGTAGACGATCACCGGCTCCTCGTCCCGGTCGTCCATCTCCCGGTACAGCTTCAGCAGATCGCCCGAGTCGAACTCGTAGAAGGTGGGAGAGCGGGCCGCGTTCAGCATCGGAATGAAGCGCTCGGGGCGGCCGGTGCCCTCGGGACCGGCGACCACGCCGCACGCCTCGTCGGGGTGGTCGGCACGCGCATGGGCCACGATCTGGTCGTAAACCGTCCGGGAAATGGTCAGCATGCGGCCAGGATATGCAAAGGGTCCCGCCCGTACCGAGGGATGGTACGGACGGGACCACATCGCAAGACGGACCAGGAGCGGACCTACTTCTTGGCCGCGAACTTCTCCGGGTTGCGGGCCTTCATGATCAGGTACGAAACACCGAGCAGCAGCGCCCAGAACGGTGCGCACTTCAGCGAGATCCGCGCATCCTTGTCGATGCCCATCAGCACGATGACCATGCCGATGAAGGCGAGCGCGAACCAGCTCGTCCACGGAGCCCCCGGCGCCCGGAAGGTCGACTTCGGCAGCAGGCCCGCGTTCGACATCCGGCGGTACTTGATCTGCGAGCAGAGGATCATGATCCAGGCCCACATGCCGGAGATGGTCGCGAAGGAGACGACGTAGTTGAACGCCTCGCCCGGCCACTGGTAGTTGATCCACACGCCGACCAGCATCAGCGCGGCGGAGAAGGACGTGCCCGCCAGCGGGAGACCCCGGTCGGTGAGCTTGGTGAAGAACTTCGGGGCCTGGCCGTTGAGGGCCAGGTCACGCAGCATGCGGCCCGTGGAGTACATGCCCGAGTTGCAGGAGGACAGGGCCGCGGTCAGGACGACGAAGTTGACAATGGCGGCGCCGACGCCCAGGCCCATCTTCTCGAAGGCCGCGACGAACGGCGAGATCCCGGGCTTGAAGTGGGTCCACGGGACGACCGACAGGATCATGATCAGCGCGCCGACGTAGAAGACGGCGATGCGCCACGGCACGGTGTTGATGGCCTTCGGCAGAACGGTCTTCGGGTCCTTGGACTCACCGGCGGTCACACCGACCAGCTCGACGGCCAGGAACGCGAACATCACCATCTGGAGCGTCATCAGCGTCGAGCCGATGCCCTTGGGGAAGAACCCGCCCTCGGACCACAGCAGCGAGACCGACGCGGTGTCGCCGGCGTCCGAGAAGCCGATCGTCAGGATTCCGGCGCAGATCAGGATCATGCCGATGATGGCCGTCACCTTGACCATCGAGAACCAGAACTCCAGCTCGCCGAAGAGCTTCACGGAGATGAGGTTCGCGCCGAAGAGGACGACGGTGAAGATCAGGGCGAACACCCATTGCGGCTGGTTGATCCAGCCGGTGGCGTCCTTGGTCCAGTACTGCATGTACTCGGAGGCGGCGGTGACTTCCGTGATGCCCGTGACGACCCAGAACAGCCAGTACGTCCAGCCGGTCACGAACCCGAAGAAGGGGCCGAGGAACTCGCGGGCGTACTCCGAGAAGGAGCCCGACACCGGGCGGTACATGAGCAGCTCGCCGAGCGCCCGCATGATGAAGAAGATGACCAGGCCCGCGATGGCGTACGCGAGGATCAGGCTGGGTCCCGCCTTGGAGATGCCCTTGCCCGCGCCGAGGAAGAGGCCCGTTCCGATGGCGCCGCCGATGGCGATCATCTGGATCTGGCGGGCGCCGAGTCCTCGCTGGTAGCCCTCGCCCGAGCCGTCCTCGGTCGCGCCCTCGGCCTCACTGCCGTCGCCGTGCTTCTTGTCGACCTGCACTGAGGTCATGATCGTGCGCCTTTCTCCATGCGATCCGGCCGTTCTCGCAAGCGGTGCGCGGCTCGGATCGACTGTGACGATCCTTCGTCGGGGCGGGTGCCCCCGGATGTGGATGGAGTGCATCGCCGGGTTCGACCGGCGTCAGCGCCCCCACGGGACAGGGGTGGCGTCCGTGGGTGGTCGTGCAGATTTATCACGCCGACCGGGGTGATCGATCAGTGATTTGTGCCGTATCGCACAGCCAAAAGGGGACAAAAGTCCCCTGCCACGGCAAAGCGTGCAGGGGACTTTGACCCAACCGTTATTCGGATTTGAGCGTCCGCTGAGCGAACACATCGTGTCCACACTTCGATACGCGGCCTTCACGCGCGGTGCCCTCGCTCAGGGCATCAGCGTCTCGACGAGCGTCTCCTGCATCCCGCCCAGCCACAGGTACGCCATCACCATCGGCTTGCGCGGGTCCTCGTCGGGGAGCCGGTACAGCTCCTCGCTCTCGTCCTCCTCGGTGATGTCGAGCCGGGAGGCGATGGTCAGGCGCAGGTCGTTGAGGGTGCCCAGCCAGCGCCGGGACTCCTCGGGGGTAAGTTTCAGTACGAGTCCGGGCTCGCCGTCGCCCGCCGCCGAGGCCAGCGCGTCGAGGTTCCGTACGACGGACAGGGCGTCCTCGCGCTTGCGGGTGCGCAGGTCGTTCTCGGTGAAACGGCGGAACTCGGCGGAGGCGGCCCGCGCCTCGGCGTCGGGTTCGCTGCGCGGATCGACGTACGCCTCGGGGAAGAGGCGGGCCAGCGCCGGGTCGGCGGGGGCCTCGCTCGGGCCCTCGGCGAAGAGCGCGGCCAGCGGGTCGGCGCCCTCGACGGGCTCGTCGCCGGGGCCGATCAGCTCCAGGAGCTGCACGGCCAGCGAGCGCAGGATGGACGTCTCGACGGTGTCCAGGGCGATGGCCGCGCCGCCGCCGGGGACCGCCTCGAAGTAGCCGGCCATCAGGTGCGGTCCTGGGAGAGGGTCGCCCACAGTCCGTACCCGTGCATCGCCTGCACGTCGCGTTCCATCTCCTCGCGGCTGCCCGCCGAGACGACCGCGCGCCCCTTGTGGTGGACGTCGAGCATCAGCTTCTTCGCCTTCTCCTTGGAATACCCGAAGTACGTCTGGAAGACGTACGACACGTAACTCATCAGGTTGACCGGGTCGTTGTGGACCAGGGTCACCCAGGGGGTGTCCGGCTCGGGGACGAGGAACGTCTCCTCGGCCGACTCGGGGCGTTCGATCTCTACGGGGGCGACACTCACCCTTCCCATGCTGCCACCGCACAGGGGCCGTCGCACAAACGGCCCCACATCCGCCATTAGATTTCGTCACTCTGACGAGATCGGGGGTAGCATCCGTCGTATGAACACAGCGGATCTCGGGCTGCCGGTGGATGTTCCCTCGACGGCTCTCTTCACCGACCAGTACGAGCTGACCATGCTCCAGGCGGCGCTGCGCGCGGGCACCGCCGACCGGCGTTCCGTCTTCGAGGTCTTCACCCGCCGCCTGCCCTCCGGCCGCCGCTACGGCGTCGTCGCAGGTACGGGCCGTGTGCTGGACGCCGTGGAGAACTTCCGCTTCGACGCGGACGTGATCGCCTTCCTCCGCGAACAGAAGATCGTCGACGAGCCGACCCTCGCCTGGCTCGCCTCGTACCGCTTCAACGGCGACATCTGGGGCTACCCAGAGGGCGAGGTCTACTTCCCGGGCTCGCCGATCCTGCGCGTCGAGGGCAGCTTCGCCGAGTGCGTACTCCTCGAAACGGTCATCCTCTCGATCCTCAACCACGACTCGGCCATCGCCGCCGCGGCCTCCCGGATGTCGGCCTCGGCCGGCGGCCGCCCGCTGATCGAGATGGGCGCCCGCCGCACCCACGAGCTGTCCGCCGTGGCCTCGGCCCGTGCCGCGTACGTCGGCGGCTTCGCCTCCACCTCGGACCTCGCGGCGGGCTTCCGCTACGGCATCCCCACCGTCGGCACCTCCGCGCACGCCTTCACCCTGCTCCACGACAACGAGCGCGACGCCTTCCAGGCCCAGGTCAACTCCCTGGGCAGCGGCACGACCCTCCTCGTCGACACGTACGACGTGACCGAGGCCGTCCGCACGGCCGTGGAGGTCGCGGGCCCCGAGCTCGGAGCGGTACGGATCGACTCCGGCGATCTCCTTCTGGTGGCCCACCGGGTCCGCCAGCAGCTGGACGCGCTCGGCGCCACCAAGACCAAGATCGTCGTCACCTCCGACCTGGACGAGTACGCCATCGCCTCGCTCGCGGCGGCGCCCGTGGACGCGTACGGAGTCGGCACCCAGCTGGTCACCGGCAGCGGCCACCCCACCTGCTCGATGGTCTACAAGCTGGTCGCCCGCGCCCAGTCCGCCGACCCCAAGGCGCCGTTGATCCCGGTGGCGAAGAAGTCGATGGGCGCGAAGTCCTCGCGCGGCGGCCGCAAGTGGGCGGCCCGCCGCCCGGGCCCGGACGGCATCGCGGAGGCCGAGGTCATCGGCACCGGACCGGTCCCCTCCGATCTGCTCGACCACCAGCTCCAGGTCGAACTGGTCAAGTCCGGCCAGGTCGTCGCCCGCGAACCCCTGGACGCGGCCCGCGACCGCCACACGGCGGCCCGCTCGGCGCTCCCCATGTCCTCGGTCCAGCTCTCCCGGGGCGAGCCGGTGATCCCCACCGAGTACGTCTGACCGCCGCTCCCCCTCCGATGCCCACTCCCGCACGGCGGCCGGAGTCCCTACCCTCGGTAGGGACCGCCCCGACCGCCCGCCCACCACGTGAGGAAGCCCCATGCACCGCGCCTTGATCGTCGTCGACGTGCAGAACGACTTCTGCGAGGGCGGCAGCCTCGCGGTCGCGGGCGGCGCCGACGTGGCCGCCGCGATCACCGACCTGGTCGGCGAGGCCCAGGCGTGCTACCGGTACGTCGTCGCCACCCGCGACCACCACATCGACCCGGGCCCGCACTTCTCGGTGGAACCGGATTACGTGGACTCCTGGCCGGTGCACTGCGTGGCGGGCACGGAGGGCGTGGGCTTCCACCCGAACTTCGCCCCGGCGGTCGCCTCCGGAGCCATAGCCGCGGTCTTCGACAAGGGCGCCCACTCGGCGGCGTACAGCGGCTTCGAGGGCACGGACGAGAACGGCATCGGCCTGGCCGCCTGGCTGCGCTCCCACGACGTGACCGAGGTCGACGTGGTGGGCATCGCCACCGACCACTGCGTCCGCGCCACCGCCCTGGACGCGGCCCACGAGGGCTTCACCACCCACGTCCTCCTCGACCTCACGGCAGGCGTCGCCGAGGCGACCACGGAGAAGGCCCTGGCGGAGCTGCGGGACGCGGGCGTGACCCTCACGGGCAAGCCGGTGGTCTGAGCCTTCCCGGGCTCAGGACGCCGGGCGCATGAGGCTGCGTATCGGGTGCCAGAGTTCCTGGCGGGATTCGGGGGCCGCGCGCCACAGGAGGCCGTCGGGGTGGTGGAGGACGGCGGTGATCTCGTCCGGGGTCGGGGGTTCGGTGTTGCCGCGGAGGTAGACGGCGCGCAGGCCCAGGTTACGCAGGCGGGTAAGGGCCCGGGCGCGGTTCGCGGCGTGCACCAGGATGCGGACCTTGGTGTCGGTGGGGCCGGGGCGCGGCAGGGTCAGGGCCACGACCACGCTCCCGTTCGGGAGTCTGTTGAAACCTCCTGCGGACATGCCGATCACTCCCCCGTGCGACGTTCCGGGGATGGCCCGTAAGACGTCGCGTCAATAGTGAGTACGTAAGAGGCATCTAAACGCGATCGGCCGCCGCCCGCTAGAGGGGCGACGGCCGATCATGCTCTGACCTGGGGGAATGGCTTAAAAGTTACGGTCAGCGACCGCTCTTGCCCACCAGGATGGTCATCGTCTGGCCGTCGAGCGGCTGGCTGACGATGGAGATCCGGGTGTTGGTGTCAGTTGTCTGGACACTCCCGGTCGGGTTCTCCTTGTACCAGTAGGTGCCCTTGCGGTCGTCGAAGACCGGGGTGCCCAGGTGGCCGGGGATCTTGGTGGGGACGCCCAGCTTGTGGAGGGTGAAGCCGGCCGACGGCCACCACGAGAAGGCGGCGTCGTAGGGCTGGATCTTGTTGCTGAGGTTCTTGCCGTCCGCCCACTTCAGGGGCTTGGCGTTGGCGTCGATCGGCAGCAGGAGGCCCTTGCCGGGGTGCTCGTAGACGTTGTTGTTGCGCTGCGAGGTGTCCCACTGCCAGACCATCAGGCCGGGGCGGTAGGCGTAGTGCTCGACCCAGCTGTACTTCGGGTCGCCGGCCTTGCGCCAGCCGAAGTTGTACGGGCCGGACTTCAGGGTCTTGTCGTACGAGACGTACTGACGGTTCTCGGCCAGGTAGAACTGCGGGTAGTCGCCGTTGATCGACGCGCCGACCTTGGAGAAGCCGCGGACGGTCCAGCCGTTGTCACCGGCGTCCTCGGCGTTGTCGGTGAAGAGCGCCGCGCCGTCGGCCTTGACGGAGATGGCGTCGGCCGCGAAGCCCTTGCCGCCCGCGCCGCCGTCGGTCTTGTAGCGGAAGCGGACGCCGATCTTCTGGCCCGCGTACGCGTCGAGCGGGTAGACCAGGTTCTTGTACGTGGTCGAGTCACCCGTGAGGGCGGGCTTGTCGCCGCCGTCGCGCGGGATGGTCTGGCCGTCGGCCTTGCCGTCGATGGTCTTCCAGCTGGCGCCACCGTCGGTCGACACCTGGGTGTACAGGTAGTCGTAGTCCTTCTCGATGTTCCACCAGCCCTTGAGCTCCAGGGAGGCGGACTTCTTGCCCGTCAGGTCCACGTCACGGGAGAGGGTGTTGGAGAGGTTGTCGCCGTAGTCCGACCACCACTGCTTGCTGCCCTCGGCGGGCGCCACCACCTCGGTGGTGACGTTCTTCTTCGGCAGTTCGACGACGACGGCCTGCGGGTTCTTGGTGTTGTACTCCGCGACGCCCAGCTTGTGCAGGGAGGTCGTGGCGGCCTTCGCCTTGTCGTACTTCAGCCAGCCGAGCTGCAGCTTGTCCCAGGCGGTCATGTCGCCCGGCAGGTCGCCGATCTCGTTCTTGGCGGTACCGAGCCAGGAGCCCGCCGACATCAGCGACCAGAAGCCGACCGAGTTCTCGGCGGCGTTGGTGGTGTCGTACAGGTCCGGCAGGCCCAGGTCGTGGCCGTACTCGTGGGCGAAGACGCCCAGGCCGCCGTTCTCGGGCTGCGCGGTGTAGTCGCCGACCCAGATGCCGGTGTCGCCGACGGCTACGCCGCCCGCCTTGAAGCCGGCCGGGCCCGTCTCGCCGTCGTCGCGGCTGTACGCGTAACCGCGGTGCGCCCAGACCGAGTCGCCGCCCTGCGCGCCGCCGCCGGCCGAGCCGTCCTCACCGGCGTGCACGACCTGGAAGTGGTCGATGTAGCCGTCGGGCTCGTTGAAGTTGCCGTCGTTGTCGTGGTCCGTGCGGTCCCACTGGTCGTACTTCGCGAGGTCGGCCTTGATCTGGGCGTCGGTCTTGCCGGCCGCCTTCTCCTTGGCGACCCAGGCGTTGACGCCGTCGCGGACCAGGTCCTCGACGTTGGGGCAGTTGTCGCTGCCGCAGTAGTTGGAGCCGTAACGGGCCTCGTTGTAGTCGACCTTGACCCAGTCGGTGACCTTGCCCTCGACCGAGTAGCGGCCCGAGGAGGCCTTCTCGTAGTAGGTCTTGAGGGAGTCGACGGGCTTGCCGTCGGGGCCCTTGCCGGAACCGAAGTACAGGTTCTGGAAGTGCTCCTGGTTGTAGTCCTTCTTCCAGGCCGTGGAGTTGTCCTTCTTGCGGTCCGGCTCCGGGATCTGGTTGTGCAGCGGCCCGGGGGTCCCGCCGTACTTCGGGACGGGCGGCTTGGGGCCGTCGCCGTCCGGGTCGTACATCGTGGTGTTGTCGACCTTGTCGCCGAACTCGACCAGGATGGTGAAGATCTGGTCGGTGCGCTCGCGGCCCAGCTCGACGTACTTCTTGTCGCCGAGCTTGACGACCTGCGAGCTGCCGCGCTTCTCGGTCTTGGCCTTGCCGGTGATCACCTGCTCCAGCGCGGTCTGCCGCTGCTGGGCCTGCTGGGCGCTGAACGGGCCGTCGATCAGGTGGCCCTTGCCACCGTGGCCGTGGCCCTTGCCGGTCTCCGTGTGCGCCGGGTCCTGGCGCTCGATGGGCGCCGGGGACCGCTCGTCGGCCTGCGCGGTGGCGTAGACCGAGGCGGTGGCCGCCGTCGCGGCGAGGGCCGCGAGTATCGCCGTACCTCGGAAGACCTGTCTCTTGCTGCTCACTTGGTGGTTCCTCCCCCGCGGCCGCCGGCCGATCCCGATGGGGTAGGAGGGGTACCGTTCGCGGCGCGCGTCACAAGTGACGTCATTCGACCGGAGTTGGCGAAGAAAAGACAGTCCTTGACATCAAATAGATGTAGGCGCTAGGCAGTTGGACGGAGGCAGTCGGCCCCGGGCCGCACGGGCGCTCGCGTCTCACAGGGCGGACGGGCGCATGACACTGTGCGCCCCCCGTGCATCGGCACCGTGTGTTAGGTCACGCTTACTTGCCGTTCCCTGCGGGAACTTGATGGTCGTAGGGTCAGCTCAGACCCCGCGACCCCACCCCCCGTGCTCCGAGGACGGAACTGCCATGCAGCTCACGCGCCAGACTCCGAACCGGATCCAGGTCCCCGCGCCCACCGTCGCCCAGTGCACGTACGGCGCACTCACGACCGTCTTCTCCACCCTCGCCATGCTGCTGCTCTCGCAGACCACGTCCGGCGGTTGGGTCGCGGTCATCGCGTGTGCGGCTCTCGCGCTGGGGGTGCTGGTGGCCATGACGGTGCCGATGCCGGCCACCCGCAGGGCCCGCAACGCGCGAGAGACGGCCCGCACGACCGTCGCCGGTCCTGCGGCCGTCTCCGCTCCCGCCGCCTGTGAGACGTACGACGAGGTCCGGGTTCCCGGACCCCGCGCACGCACCTCGGTGGGCTCGGTGGGCGAGCACTCGCTGCGCGGCTGACCGCGCGGGCGAGCGACTCCGTACGTACTAGGCGGTGGTGACCACGACGGTCTTCGCCGCCTTGTCGTGCAGGCCCTGCCGGTAGGGCTTGTCGACGGCGACCATCACCAGGTTGACCAGCCACCACAGGCAGTAGCAGCAGATCAGCGCGGGCACCAGCAGCACGGCGGCGCGCATCAGGGCCACGCTGGACTGCGGGGTGCTGCCGTCGTTGAGCATGGCGACCCGCAGGCCCATCACGCGCTTGCCGACCGTCTGGCCGTTCTTCGCGGTCATGATCGTGTCGTACGCGAGGTAGACCGCGATGACGATCACCGACCAGAGCAGGCTCTTGCCCGACGTGACCTGGGTGAAGGTGTCCCCGAAGTCGTCCGTGGTCTCGGTGATCCGCTCGTACGAGCCGAACGGGATGCCCAGCAGACCCATCGGGATGCCGACGATCAGCATGTCGATGAGGCGGGCCACGAAGCGCTTGCCGAGCGAGGCCAGCGGGGGCATTCCGGCCAGCGGGTCGGCCCCGCCGTAGCCCCCGCCGCCGTAACCGCCGGCGCCCCCGTCGTAGGGGCCGCCTCCTCCGTACGGGGGCAGGTTTCCGCTCTGGTCGTAGGGGCTGCCGGCACCGCCCTGCGGCGGCGGGGGCGGCGGGTACTTCTGGAACGGGTCGTTCTCAGGCGGCACGCCGGGCGGCGGCTGGTCGGTGCTCATACGGGCAGTCGACCCCCGGCGTCCGGGGCCCGCAAGGGGTCGGACGCCGTTCGGGGGACGGTGTGGGCCAAGTCGGTGAGGAGGGGGTGGTGGGGGCCCCCGGGGTCAGCGGCCGCCGGGCCTGCCCGCGACGAACGTACGGGCCGCCTTGTCGTGCCAGCACTGCCGCCAGGGGCGGTCGACCAGGCACCACAGGACGTTGAGGATCCCGATGCCGAGCACGCCCAGCACCCCGTACACCAGCCAGCGGCGCAGCGCACCGCCGAACCGGGGCGGCTCGTGCTCCTCGATGTCGCGGACCTGGAGGCCGAAGACCTTCTTGCCCAGCGTGCGGCCCCACTTGGCGGTGGGGACCGCTTCGTAGAGCAGGCCGAGGGCCAGGAACGTGCCGAGGATGATCCCCAGGATGCCGACGGTGGTGCTGTCCAGGAGGTAGACGGTGACCGTCGTGCCGGACAGCTTGGCCGCGCGGATCTTCTCGTCGATGTGGTCGACGGCCCGGGTGACCAGGGGGACGGCGACGGCGGCCACGGCCGCGCCGAGGACGAGGGTGTCCAGGAGGCGGGCGGCGAGGCGGCGGCCGAGGCTCGCGGGGCGGGCGTTGGCCTGCTCGCGGGCGGCGCGGGTGAAGGGGTCTTCGACGGGGGGTTTCCAGGGGGTGACCGGGGGTGCGGTCGCGGTCTGGGGGTGGGGGGCGGCCTGGGCGGGTGCGGTCGGGCGGGGGTGGGGTTTGACGGTACGGATGGACATCGTGCCGTCGGCGGGCGTCGGGGCGGGGGGCCTGGGTGCGGCGGTCTTGGGTGCGGCGGTGTCGGGGGTCGGCCGGGGGGAAGCGAGGGGTGCGGCACCGCCGGGGGCCGCCCCCTTGTCCGCCCTTCCCCAAGCACTCGGCTCCGCTCGTGCAGGGGATGCCCCACTCGCCCCCGGGGGGCGGCCCCTCCGCCCAAGGGGGCTGGCGGAATCGGGGGCAGTGGATTCGAGGGCGGGGCGTTCCGTGCGTGGGGGGAGGGCGTCGGCCGGGGTGCGGGGGTCGCGGGGGGCCGGGGCGCGGTCCTGGGCGGGGGTGAGGGCGGCGGCCGCCGGGCGCGTGGCGGACGTACCGGAGGAGGAGGGCGCGGCGGACGGGGACGGGGCGTCCGCCGGGGAGCCCCAGGAGACGCGGCGGTCGTGGTCACCGCCGAAGCCGGACTGGCGGGAGGTGTCGGCCTGCCAGGCGACCGGGGCCTCCGGGGCGCGGCGGACCTGGACCTCGCGGCCGGAGGCGGACGGGGCGGGCTTGGCGCGCTCCTGGGACGGGGCCGGGGACTGGGCGGCCGGCTGGTCGTCCTCGTCGAAGAAGAAGGGGCCCGTCTCCTCGACGGCGGGCGGGAAGGGCCCGGTCTCCTCCACGCGGGGCGTCGGCGCCGGGGCCGGGACCGAGGCCAGGTCGGGCAGGCCGGCGGGCGCGGGGGCCGGGACGGCGCCGGGGGGCGGGGTCGGCATCGGCTCGCCGGGCGCGGGGGCCGGGCGGCTGGTGCCGGGCACCCACGAACTGCCGTTCCAGTAGCGGACGTAGCCCGGGATGGACGGATCGGGATAGAAGCCGTGGCCGGGTGTGTTCTCGCCGTTGGCCGGTGTGGGGGCGCTCATCACCGTGTCCCGTATCTGTGAGTGGCCGCGATGTCTTGAGGTGTGGATGTCTTGATTTCCGGGGTCCACATCTACCAGACGCCCGCCTGCCACCGGGCCGGTCCGCCGGGATGCACCACTTTTCGGTCATTGCCGGTCGTCCGGAAAAACTTCCGCCGAAGTCGCGTAATGGGAAGCGGGGTACGCGCTCTCACCTTGTACGGCCCGCCCTCGGGCCCCGTACCGGAAAGGAAGTGCACCCCCATGCGGAACCCCATGCAGCACACCGTCGTGGAACGAGAGCTGGAGCTGAACCTCGTCCTGTCCCCCGAACGCACCATCCCCGTACCGGCACGGCTGGTCTACCGGACGAGTGACCCGTACGCCGTGCACGTCACCTTCCACATCGGCTCCGACTACCCGGTCAACTGGACGTTCGCCCGCGAACTGCTGGTCGACGGGGTGTTCCGGCCCTGCGGGCACGGAGATGTCCGGATCTGGCCGACCAAGGTCGACGGGCGTTCGGTCGTGTGTCTGGCGCTGACCTCGCCCGAGGGGGACGCACTCCTGGAGGCGTCGTCGCCGATCGTGTCGGCCTGGCTGGAGCGGACGCTGAACGTGGTGCCGCTGGGCAGCGAGCGCGGGCAGCTCGGCCTGGACGACGCCCTGGCCGAGCTGTTGGCGACCTCGCAGGAGGGCGAGGGCTGAGGGCGGGGTCAGTCGGTCACGTAGGTGTGGGTGAGGACTTCGAGGGAGTGGTTGTCCGGGTCGCGGAAGTAGAAGCCGCGGCCCTTGTGCTCGTGGTTGATCTGCTGCGGCTTGGAGGAGTACGGGTCGGCCCAGTACGGGACGGCGCGTTCCTGGATGCGGGCGAAGATCTCGTCGAACTCGGCGTCGGTGACGAGGAAGGCCAGGTGCTGGGGGACGATACGGCCGCTGTCGTCCATGTAGTCGAGGGTGACGCCGTTCTCCAGCGGGACGCTCGCGAAGGGGCCGAAGGGCTTGGGGTCCGGGGCGCCCAGCAGTTCGGTGAGGAAGCGGGCGGAGGCGAAGCGGTCGCGGCTGTGGACGATGGTGTGGTCGAGTCGTGCGGGCACGATTCCTCCTCGGGGATACGGTCGACTGCCGTACCCGGCACGCTATTCGGGACCGCGCGCAGGCCGCATCGGACCAACGGCCCATGCGGGGGCGGCCGCTGGACCTGGTCCGTACGGCTTAGAACAGCTTTCCGGGGTTGAGGAGGCCGAGCGGGTCGAAGGCGGCCTTGACGGAGCGCTGCAACTCCATTCCCACGGGCCCGAGTTCGCGGGCGAGCCAGTCCTTCTTCAGGATGCCGACGCCGTGTTCGCCGGTGATGGTGCCGCCCAGTTCCAGGCCGAGCGCCATGATCTCGTCGAAGGACTCGCGGGCCCGGCGGGACTCGTCGGGGTCGGCGGCGTCGAAGCAGACGACGGGGTGGGTGTTGCCGTCGCCCGCGTGGGCGCAGACGCCGATGACGAGGTCGTACTTCTCGGCGATGGCGGCGGTGCCGTCGATCATCGCGGCGAGCTGCGAGCGGGGCACGCAGACGTCGTCGATCATGGTGGCGGTCTTGACGGCTTCGAGGGCGGTGAGGGACAACCGCCGGGCCTTGAGCAGGAGTTCGGACTCGGCGGCGTCGTCGGCGGGGACGACCTCGGTGGCGCCGAACTCCGTGCAGACCGCGCCGAGTGCGGCCAGGTCGGCGGCCGGGTCGGGGGTGTCGAAGGCGGCGAGGAGGAGGGCCTCGGTGGTTTCGGGGAGGCCCATGTGGGCCATGGCGTTGACCGCGCGGAGGGTGGTGCGGTCCATGAGTTCCAGGAGCGAGGGGGCGTACCCGCGTTCCATGATCGCGCAGACGGCCTCGCAGGCGGCGGACGCGGACGGGAACTCGGCGGCCAGGGCGAGCTGGACGGGCGGAGTGGGCTTCAGCGCCAGGACGGCCTGTACGACGATGCCGAGGCTGCCCTCGGAGCCGACGAAGAGCCGGGTCAGGTCGTAGCCCGCGACGCCCTTGGCGGTGCGGCGGCCGGTGCGCAGCAGCCGTCCGTCGGCGAGGACGACGTCGAGGCCCAGGACGTACTCGGCGGTGACGCCGTACTTCACGCAGCACAGGCCGCCGGAGGCGGTGCCGATGTTGCCGCCGATGGTGCACATCTCCCAACTGGAGGGGTCGGGAGGGTAGTAGAGGCCCTGCTCGGCGACCGCGCGGGAGAGGACGGCGTTGATCACGCCCGGCTCGACGACGGCGATCCGGTCGACGGGGCTGATGTCGAGGATGCGGTCCATCTTGGTGAGGGAGACGACGATGCAGCCGTCGGTGGCGTTGGCGGCGCCGGAGAGGCCGGTGCGGGCACCTTGGGGGACGACGGGGACGCGCAGCTCGGTCGCGGTGCGCATGACGTGCTGGACCTGCTCGACGGTACGGGGCAGCACGACGGCGGCGGGGGTGCCGGCCGCGCAGAAGCTGGCCATGTCGTGGGCGTACGAGGCCATCACGTCGGTGTCGGTGATCAGGGCGTCGTCCGGGAGGCCGGTGCGGAGCCGGGCCTGAAGATCGTCCAGGGGCATGGGGCCAGCCTGGCACTCGGGGCCATCGGTGTGAACCCGTCTGCGGAATGGATGGGGGTGGGCGGGTGTGCTCGTCGTACTGGCGCATGGTGGCGGGATGGATGCACGGGAGCCGGAACAGGGTGTTGGGGCGGGTGGGGTGGAGGGGGGCCCGGGGGTGCCTCCGCCCGGCCCTCCTTGGGGGGAGGGACCGCCCCCCGGGGCGGAGGGGCCTGCGCCGTATCCGGGGGCGAGGTCTGCCCTCCCGCCCAGCCCACCTTGGGCGGCGGGGCCGCCCCCCGGGGGCGGGACGGGCGGGCAAGGGGGGCGGCCCCTCCCGCTTCCGGCCCACCCGGATGCGCCCCGGCCCGACCCCCTTCCGGCCGCGTCGCCCGAGGGGGATGGGGTGGAAGAGGCGGAGCCCAAGGGGGCCCGGGCCTGGGTCGGGTGGAAGGGGGCTGCGGTGCTCGGCGTCGTGGGGGCGCTGGTCGCCGGAGGGGTCGCGGTGACGGCCATCGGGGGCGAGGAGAAGCCCGCACCGAGGGCCGTCGCGGGAGCGCCCGGATCGGCCGCGGCCCTCGCCGCCATGCAGGCGCGCGCACGGGCGAACCCCCGGGACGCGGCGGTCTGGGCGGAGCTCGGTGCGGCCCTGACCGCCCGGGGCCTGCGGGCGGCGGACACCCTGTACTACCCGAAGGCGGAAGCAGCCCTGCGCCACTCCCTGACGGTCCGCACCGCCGAGCGGGGCAACTTCCGCGCCCTGGTCGCCATGGCCGAACTCGCCCACGCACGGGGCAACTTCGCCGCCGCCAAGCGCGCGGCGGAGGTGGTGCAGATGCAAGCACCGAACGAGTGGGCGACGTATCCGCTACTGATCGACACGTACGGCCGCATGGGCGACGCGAAGGCGGCGGCGCGGACCGCCGAGGAGCTGATGGAGAAGCGCGGCGGGGCGGCCGCACTGGGCTGGACGGCACAGACGTACCGAGACAAGGGCTGGCGGGAGGACGCCGCCGTCCTCGCGACGGAGGCCGTGATCGCGGCGGGCGGCGGCCCGGAGAAGGCCGAACAGCTGCGCCGTGCGGGCGAACTCGCTTGGGAGCGCGGCGACTTGGCGGAGGCGCTCGGCTACTACGACGCCTCGCTCAGCATCGAGCGGGGGCAGGGCGCGACGGTGGCCGGCCGGGCCCGGGTGCTGGCGGCCCTGGGCCGTACGGCGGAGGCGGCGAAGACGTACAAGACGGCACTCGCACTCACTCCGAGGCCCGAATACTCCCTGGAACTGGGCGAGTTGATGGAGGCCACGACCGGGAACGGGAGCGCCCAGTACGACGTGGCGCGGGCCGAGGTGGCGTGGAACGCCCGGCAGGGGGTGCGCGGGGACCTCGTACTGGGGCGGCTGGAGAGCGACCACGGCGACGCGGACACGGCGGTGGAGCTGCTGCGGGAGGAGTTCTCGCGGCATCCGGGGGCGGAGGTGGCGGACGCGCTGGGCTGGGCGCTGCACCGTACCGGCGACGACGAGGCGGCCCTCGAATACGCGCGCAGGGCGGTGAAGGAGGGCGCCCGGAACGCGCTGTTCCTGTACCACCGGGGCGAGATCGAGCGGGCGCTCGGCGAGTACGGGGCGGCCCGCCGGCACCTGGAGGAGGCGCTGCGCGTGCACCCGGCGTTCTCGCCGCTGTGGGCCCCGCGCGCCCGCACCTCCCTGGACCGGCTCGGCGAGCCGCCGGAGGGCGGTCCGCGCAATGTGTGGGGCTACCGGCCGAAGGCGCGCAAGACGGAGCCGCGCGGCCAGGAGACCCGGGGCACCGCACCCGCCGCACCCCGCAAGCGGCGCTGACCCCGGTACGGAGAAACACTGCGGCCCCACGGGGCAGGTCCGTGGGGCCGCAGAGATCGAGTGAGGCGCCCGAAGGGGAAGTCACGCGCCCCGCAAGGGAGTTACAGGTTGCCCCGCTTCTCCTGCTCGCGCTCGATCGCCTCGAAGAGGGCCTTGAAGTTGCCCTTGCCGAAGCCCATGGACCCGTGGCGCTCGATCATCTCGAAGAAGACGGTCGGGCGGTCCTGGACCGGCTTGGTGAAGATCTGGAGCAGGTAGCCGTCCTCGTCGCGGTCGACGAGGATCTTCTCCTCGCGGAGGATCTCGACGGGCACGCGGGTCTCGCCGGCCCACTCGCCGAGGGTGTCGTAGTACGAGTCGGGGGTGTCGAGGAACTGAACACCAGCCGCGCGCATGGCCCGTACCGAGGCGACGATGTCGTTCGTCGCGAGCGCGATGTGCTGGACGCCCGCGCCGCCGTAGAACTCCAGGTACTCGTCGATCTGCGACTTCTTCTTCGCGATCGCGGGCTCGTTGATCGGGAACTTCACCTTGAGGGTGCCGTCCGCGACGACCTTCGACATGAGCGCGGAGTACTCGGTGGCGATGTCGTCGCCCACGAACTCCTTCATGTTGGTGAAGCCCATGACCTTGTTGTAGAAGCCGACCCAGTCGTTCATCTTGCCGAGCTCGACGTTGCCGACGCAGTGGTCGATGGCCTGGAAGGTCCGCTTGGCCGGCGGCTCGACGATCGGGGAGGCGGCGACGAAGCCGGGCAGGTAGGGGCCCTCGTAGCCCTTGCGCTCGACCAGGGTGTGGCGGGTCTTGCCGTACGTGGCGATGGCGGCAAGCACGACGATGCCGTGCTCGTCCTTGACCTCGTACGGCTCGGTGAGACCGGTGGCGCCCTGCGCGGTGGCGTAGGCGTACGCGGCGCGGGCGTCCGGGACCTCGATGGCGAGGTCGATGACGCCGTCGCCGTGCTCGGCGACGTGGGCCTCGATGAAGCGGCCGTGGTCGGTGGCCGCCTTGATGACGGAGGTGAACACGAAGCGGGCGGCGCCGTTCGTCAGGACGTAACTGGCGGTCTCGCGGCTGCCGTTCTCCGGTCCGGAGTAGGCGACGAGCTTCATGCCGAAGGCGGTCGAGTAGTAGTGGGCGGCCTGCTTGGCGTTGCCGACGGCGAAGACGACCGCGTCCATGCCCTTGACCGGGAAGGGGTCGGCCTCGCGCGCGGTGGTCGGGGTGACGTGCTCAGTGGTCTCAGTCATGAGGGGAGCGTCCATCCACATCGCAAGGTGCGCAATAGTTCGCACAAACGCTGGTCAATGTGCATAGCGGAGGGCGAGGATGGCCGGGCTATCTGTACAGGATGACCACCCCTGGGGGCAGGCATGGCAGTGGACGAGCTCGACGGGCGGCTGATCGTGCTGCTGGCGCGGGAGCCGAGGATCGGTGTGCTGGAGGCGTCGCGACGGCTCGGTGTGGCGCGCGGGACCGTGCAGGCGCGGATGGACCGGCTTCAGTCGAATGGCGTCATCCGGGGGTTCGGGCCGGACGTGGACCCCGCCGCGCTCGGCTATCCGGTGACGGCGTTCGCGACGCTGGAGATCAAACAGGGGCAGGGGGCGGACGTACGGGCGCATCTGACGTCGGTGCCGGAGGTGCTGGAGCTGCACACGACGACCGGACACGGGGACATGCTGTGCCGGCTGGTCGCGCGCTCGAACGCGGACCTTCAACGTGTGATCGACCGGGTTGTGGGTTTTGATGGCATCGTCCGGGCTTCCACGGCAATCGTCATGGAAAATCCCGTTCCGCTGCGGATCATCCCGTTGGTGGAGCAGGCGTCCGGGCTGACCTGACCGTTGTCCTGGCAGCGGTCCTGACCGTTGCCTCACGTACGCCGAGGAGTGACCCGTGAATTTCTGGGAGTACCTCGGCAACCGGTACCAGCAGCTGCTGGCCGACGCGTTCCAGCATGCGAGCGCGGTGTTCCAGTGCATGGTCGTGGCGACCGTGCTCGGCGTGCTGATCGGCGTCCTGACGTACCGCAGCGAATGGGCCGGGAACCTGGCCACCACGGCGGCCTCCGGCATCCTGACCGTGCCCTCGCTGGCGCTGATCGGTCTGCTGATTCCGCTGGTGGGACTGGGTGTGGCGCCGACCGTGATCGCGCTGGTGCTGTACGGGCTGCTGCCGATCGTACGGAACGCGATCGTGGGCCTGCGGGGCGTCGACCCGACGCTGGTGGACGCGGCACGCGGCATCGGCATGTCGCGGGCGGCGCAGCTCGTGCGGGTGGAGCTGCCGCTCGCGTGGCCGCCGATCCTGACCGGGATCCGGGTCGCCACGCAGATGCTGATGGGCATCGCCGCGATCGCCGCATACGCCTCCGGGCCCGGACTCGGCAACGAGATCTTCCGGGGCATCTCGTCGCTCGGCAGCAAGAACGCGCTGAACCAGGTGCTGGCCGGGACGCTCGGCATCGTGCTGCTCGCCCTGCTCTTCGACGCCGTGTACGTCCTGGTGGGGCGTCTGACCATCCCGAGGGGGATTCGTGCCTGAGACGCCCGTTGCCACGAGTGGTGCCGCCGCGGGTTCCGGGGCTGCTTCGGCTTCCGGGGCTGCTTCGGCTTCCGGTGCCGCGATCCGGCTGGAGAACCTGACCAAGCAGTACGCGGGGAACCCGTACCCCTCCGTCGACAACGTGACGATGGAGATCAGGGCGGGCGAGACCGTCGTCTTCGTCGGGCCCTCCGGCGGTGGCAAGACCACCCTGCTGAAGATGATCAACCGGCTGATCGAGCCGACGTCCGGGCGGATCCGGATCGACGGCGAGGACGTCACCGACATGGATCCGGTGAAGCTGCGCCGGAAAATCGGGTACGCCATCCAGTCGTCCGGTCTTTTCCCGCACATGACGGTCGCGCAGAACATCGCGCTGGTGCCGAAGATGGTGGGCTGGAGCAAGTCGCGGGTTCAGGACCGGGTCGAGGAGATGCTCGACCTGGTGGGGCTCGATCCGGGGCAGTTCCGGGGGCGGTATCCGCGCCAGCTGTCGGGCGGGCAGCAGCAACGGGTGGGTGTGGCAAGGGCGTTGGCGGCCGATCCGCCGGTTCTGTTGATGGACGAGCCGTTCGGGGCCGTCGACCCGATCACCCGTGATCACTTGCAGGACGAGCTGATCCGGCTCCAGCACGAGCTGCACAAGACGATCGTCTTCGTCACGCACGACTTCGACGAGGCGATCAAGCTCGGGGACCGGATCGCGGTGCTGCGGGACCGGTCGCACATCGCCCAGTTCGACACGCCCGAGGCGATCCTGACGAACCCGGCGGACGACTTCGTGTCGGGGTTCGTGGGCGCGGGGGCGGCGCTGAAGCGGCTGAACCTGACGCGCGTACGGGATGTGGAGATCGCCGACTTCCCGACGGTGACGGTCGACGACCCGCTCCAGGACATCTTCGACAAGCTGCGGGACTCGCAGGGGAACGAGCTTCTGCTCCTTGACCGGCATCGGCGGCCGTACAAGTGGCTGCGGCGGGGCGACCTGAGCCGGGCGAAGGGTTCGCTGGCGCGGGCCGGGACGCTGGTGCACGACACGGTGACGCGGGACGCGACGCTGCGGGACGCGCTGGAGGCGGTGCTGATCGACAACGGGGGGCGGGTGGCGGTCACCGGGCGGCGCGGGGAGTACACGGGCGTCGTGGACATGGCGACGCTGATGAACTCCGTACAGGAAATGCTGGAGGCGGACCGGCTGGAGGCGGCGGAGCACCGGTCGGCGGGGGGCCTGCCGGAGGAGGGGCTGGAGCATCCCTTCGTACGGGATGCGGGTGGGCCGGAGGGGCCCGCGTGAGCCCGTCGAGCGTGGGCGGGGCGGGCTCGGGCGCGGGCGCGGACGGCCGGGGCGGTTCGGGCGGCGGTGACCGGGGGCGGCCCGAGGGTGAGCACGAGGTGCGGGGTGTGGCCTTCCGGGACGACGGGGCCGAGACCGGGGCGCCGGAGGCGGCGGGGGTGGGGTCGGCGGTGGCCTCGGAGCGGCTGCCTCGAAGGGTGACGTGGCTGAAGGTGGTGCTGATGCCGGCGGTGCTGGCGGTGGTGCTGCTGGTGACGTGGCTGTGGTTCCGCTCGGCGGACCTGGACTCGATCGCACAGAACGCGCTGGCCGACGGCAATGTGTGGCTGCGCTTCAAGGAACACGTCGAACTGACCGCGATCTCCACCTTCTTCGTGCTGGTCATCGCGATCCCGCTGGGCATCCTGCTGACCCGGCCCGCGCTGCGCAGGGCCGCACCGGTCGCCACCGCGCTGGCCAACATCGGGCAGGCGACGCCCGCGATCGGACTCCTCGCCCTGCTGGTGATCTGGCTGGGGATCGGGAAGAAGGCCGCCCTGATCGGCATGGTCGTCTACGCGGTGCTGCCGGTGCTCTCCAACACCATCGCGGGACTGCGGGCCAACGATCCGACGCTGCTGGAGGCGGCGCGCGGGATCGGCATGTCGAGGGCCGGCGTGCTGACGAAGATCGAACTGCCGCTGGCGGTGCCGCTGATCCTGGCGGGCGTACGGACGGCGCTGGTGCTGAACGTCGGCACGGCGACGCTGGCCGCCTTCGGGGGCGGCGGCGGGCTGGGCGACCTGATCACCAGCGGCATCCAGACGCAGCGGATGCCGGTGCTGGTGCTGGGGTCGCTGCTGACGGTGGCGCTGGCGCTGTTCGTGGACTGGCTGGCGTCGCTGGTGGAGCTGTTGCTGCGGCCGCGGGGACTGGAGGTCGGGGTATGAGGCGCGCTCTGGTGGGGCTGGCTCTCGGCGGGGTACTGGTTTCCGGCGCGTCAGGCTGCGGCCTGACCAGCGGCAGCCCGATGGTGGACGACGTACGGCCCGGAACGGTCGGGGCGGGGCTGCCGCTGAAGGGTGCGCGGCTGACGGTCACGTCGAAGGAGTTCACGGAGCAGCTCGTGCTCGGGCAGATCCTGGGGCTCGTCTTCGAGGCGGCGGGTGCGGACGTACTGGACCGGACCGGCATCCAGGGCTCGATCGGTGCGCGGGAGGCCGTCAAGGGCGGCGACGCGGACGTGATGTACGAGTACACGGGCACGGCATGGATCACGTACCTCGGCAACGACAAACCGATCACCGACCCGCGCGCGCAGTGGGAGGCGGTCCGCGACGCGGACGCGGCGAACGGCATCAGCTGGCTGCCCCCGGCCACCCTCAACAACACGTACGCGCTGGCCATGAACGCGGCCAACGAGAAGAAGTACGGGACCAAGACCCTCTCCGACGTGGCCGCCCTCTCCCAGAAGGACCCGGCGGCGGTGACGGCGTGCGTGGGCGCGGAGTTCGCGTCGCGGGACGACGGGGTGCCGGGGATGGAGAAGGCGTACGGGATGAAGATCCCGCCCGCCAACCTGATCAAGATGGACACCGGCGTCATCTACACCCAGATCGCGGCCGGCACGTCCTGCACGTACGGGGCGGTGTTCACCACCGACGGCCGGATCAAGGCGATGAACCTGACGGTGATGGAGGACGACAAGCGCTTCTTCCCCAACTACAACGCCGCCCCCGAGGTCAACAGCGAGACCCTGAAGAAGCACCCGGCGATCGCGGACCTGCTGGCCCCGATCACGGCGAAGCTCAGCAATGAGGTCGCGCAGGAACTGAACGCCAAGGTGGACGTCGACGGGGACGATCCCCATGCGGTGGCGAAGGACTGGCTGGTCAGGGAGGGCTTCATCAAGGAGGGGTAGGGGGTGGGGAGTTGGGGGCGCGGGGTGAGTCATAGGTGGACGCTGGGTGCCAACACTTCGTTGCAAAGCACTAGTTGCAAAAAGACCCTTGCAACTGAGTCTTTGCAACTCTACGGTTGAGGCATGCCCGAACTTGACGACGCCGCCACCGGTCCGGCCGAGCCGCTGCCGGACGCCCCGAGCCCCGAGGGGCCCCAGGAGCAGTCCGCCGAGCGGAAGATCCACGCGCTCGACGCCCGCACCCTGCGTGGCCTCGCCCACCCCCTGCGCATCCAGATCCTGCGCGCCCTGCGCCTGACCGGCCCGGCCACCGCCTCCCAACTGGCGGAAAGACTGGGCGAGTCGAGCGGGGCGACCAGCTACCACCTGCGGCAGCTGGCGGCGTACGGGTTCGTGGAGGACGCCCCGGAGCGGGGCAAGGGGCGCGAGCGGTGGTGGCGGTCGGCACATGACGGGACGACGTTCGACTCGTCGCTGGCCAACAGCCCGGACCCGGCGGTGCGCGGGGCGGCGGACCTCTTCATGCACGAGGTCGCCAACCAGCACACACAGGAGCTCAGCACTTGGATCGCCACCGCGCGCGACTGGCCGGAGAACTGGCGTCGGTCCACCGAAATGAGCGACTTCACCATGGCCCTCACTCCGGAGCTGGCGCGTGAACTCAACGTCCGCATCAACGAGTTGATCGAGAGCTACCGTCCTGCCGACGACGGCGACGAGCTGCCGGAGGGCTCCCGGAAGTACCGGCTGCACCTGCACGGCTTCCCGCTCCCCAAGGGCTGACGCCCCCCTTCCTGAGCACGGCCCACCCCTCCCCCGGCACCACCACGACCGAGAGGAAGCACCGCCATGCACCCGGACACCTTCCGCCACGTACACCACGCCCGCACCGCCGACCTCCAGCGCGAGGCCACCGCCGACCGCCGGGCCTCCGCCGCGCCGCACACGGACCTGCCCACCCGTGATGTACGCGCCCAAGTGGGCTGGGCCCTCGTTGAGTTGGGCCTGCGGCTCGTCCGCACCTCCGGCGACACCCGGTTCCGTACGGCCGACGTCTCGTGAGCCGCGGCCTGCGGGCAGGGGGGCCGCAGGGCCGGGGCCGCGCCGGAGGCGCGAGCGGCGGAACCGACCGGCGACCGCTCGCCGCCCTCCTCACCGCGCACACCATCTCCACCATGGGCAACTCGCTCACCCTGATCGGCGTGCCCTGGTTCGTGCTCCAGACCACCGGCAGCGCGGGCCGGGCCGGTGTCGTGGCGTTCTGCGCGACGCTGCCGGTGGTGGTGGCGGCGCTGGTGGGCGGGCCGCTGATCGACCGGTTCGGGCGGCGGCGCACCAGCGTCACCACGGACCTGATCTGCGGCCTCACGGTCTCCGCGATCCCCCTGCTGCACTACGCGGGGGTGCTGGAGTTCTGGATGCTGTGCACCCTGATGGCGCTCGGCGGTCTGGTCGCCACGCCCGGCATGACCTCCCGGTCGGTGCTCATCCCCGACCTCGCCGAACGCGCCGGGACCACCCTCTCCCGGGCCGCCTCCCTCTTCGAGGCCGCGTCGGGCGGGGCCCGCATGGCCGGCGCCTCGCTCGCCGGTGTGCTGATCGCGCTGCTGGGCGCTGAGGCGGTGCTGTTCCTCGACGGGGCGACCTTCGCCGTCTCGGCGGCACTGATCGCGGGCGGGGTGCGCGGGGTGCGGGCGGCGGAGCCGATGAAGTCGACCGCCCGGACCTCCTTCGCCGACTACCGGCGCAACCTGCGCGAGGGCTACGCGTACGTGGCGTCCGGCGGACTGCTGCTGGCCGTCGTCCTGATGGTGATGCTCACCAACGGACTGAACCAGTCGTGGAGCGCGGTCCTCTTCCCCGTGCACGCCCGGGACAACCTCGGCGGGGCCACCCAACTCGGCCTGCTGAGCGCCATGTTCGGCGCGGCGACGCTGCTCGGATCGTTGTTGTACGGGGCCGTGGGGCACCGCTTCTCGCGGCGCGCGGTCTTCACGACCGCGTTCCTCCTGGGCGAGGTGCCGCGCTTCCTGGTCGCCGCGCTGACGGACAGCACACTGCCGCTGGCGTTCACCATGGCCTTCGGCGGGCTGCTGATCGGCACGCTCAACCCGATCCTGTCCACGGTCGTCTTCGAGCGCGTACCGCAGCAGCTGCGGACCCGCGTCCAGGGCATCATCACGGCGGGCTGCCAGCTGACGATGCCGCTGGGCGGCCTGACGGCGGGCTTCCTGGTCGAGGGAACGAGCCTGCGCACGGCGCTGCTGCTGGTCGGCGGGCTCTACTTCGTGGCGACGCTGAGCCCGCTGGTCTTCCCGTCCTGGCGAACCATGGACGACGTACCGCCGGAGACGACTCCGGGGATGGCACCGGAGGGGGCTGCGGGGGCGATGCCGCTGCGAGCTCCGGGGGCCACCCCGCAAACGGCTGCGGAGCAGCCTGCGCTGGTCAGCAGCTCGGAACCTTCCCCGCCCCGCCCTTCTTCGCCAGCTCCCTGAGCGAGGACACCGCGTCGTCGAGGGTGCTCACCGGCACCAGGCGCATCCCGTCCGGCAGGTCGGACTTCGCCTGCTCGCACTCCGCCTTCGGTACGAGGAAGACGGTCGAGCCGTCCGCCCTGGCGCCCTTGATCTTCAGCGGTACGCCGCCGACCTGGCCGACCGTGCCGTCCGCCTCGATGGTCCCCGTACCGGCGACGTCGAGACCGCCGGTGAGGTCGCCGCCCGCACCGTTGCCGTCGATCTTGTCGATGATGCCGAGGGTGAACAGGAGCCCGGCACTGGGCCCTCCGACGTCGGCGAGGTTGAGGGTGACCTTGGCGCCCTTGCCCTTGTCGCCGAGGTAATTGAGGGCGGCGGAGACGGCGCTGTTCTGCGACTTCACCATCTCGCCCTGGTTGTACTCGGAGATCTCCTTGTCGTCGCCGCCGACCGGGTAGACCACGCTGTGCGGCATGACCGCCCGGTCGTCCCGGAACCAGGCGTCGGCCAGCTCGGCAACCCGGTGGTCGATGGAGGGGCCGGTGGCGACGATGGTCGTCATCCGCAGCTTCCCGTCGGTCTCCCGGGTCGGCACCCCGGTCACGCTGATCACCGGCCGGCCCTTGCTGTCCTTGCCCAGGACATCGGTGGCCGACCCGGGCTGCGCCACCGCGAACGGCAACGGCGCCAGGGCCGCCACCCCCAGCAGCACGACGACGGGCAGGGCGCAGAGGGCGAGACGGCTGTTGCGGGAGAGCCGAGAGAAAAGAGGGAGCACGCCCCCAATCTATCGGCCGCCCCGCACACCCCTGTCCTGCCGGGCCGGGCCCCTGTCCAGCCGGGACGCGCCCCTGTCCGGCCGAGCCGCGCCCCTACCTGAGTGCGTCGGCGACCTCCCGGGCCGCGTCGACCACCCGGGGCCCGACCCGCTCGGGCACCGAGTCGGAGAGCATGACGACCCCCACGCTCCCCTCCACCCCGGTGACCCCTATGAGCGGCGCGGCGGCCCCGCTCGCCCCGGCCTCCAGCTCGCCGTGGGTCAGCGTGTACCCGGGCTCGGTCAGGACGCTCTGCCGGGCGGCCAGGATCGCCCGCCCCGCGGCCCCCCGGTCGAGCGGGTGGCGGAAGCCCGCCCGGTAGGCCACGTGGTAGTCCGTCCAGGTCGGCTCGACCACGGCGACGGCGAGGGCCTCCGCGCCGTCGACCAGGGTGAGGTGGGCCGTCGCCCCTATGTCCTCGGCGAGGGAGCGCAGCGCGGGGAGCGCCGCCTCCCGCACCAGGGGGTGAACCTGCCGGCCCAGCCGCAGCACCCCGAGCCCGACCCGGGCGCGGCCGCCCAGGTCCCGGCGGACGAGGGCGTGCTGTTCCAGCGTGGCGAGCAGCCGGTAGACCACCGTGCGATTGACGCCGAGTTTGTTGGACAACTCGGTGACCGTCAGACCGTGGTCCGTATCGGCGAGCAGCTTGAGGACCCGTAGTCCTCTGTCGAGCGTCTGGGAAGTCTCCGCGGTCACGACGCCCACTCCTCTGTGGTGAGTGCGGACGGTCCTGCTGCGCATCGATCGCGTCGCCGGTCCCGTCGGCAACGCGCGCAGAGGCCGCCGGCAGGCCATGGCACCGGCTGCGCTCCGAGGCGGCGCTGCCACGGGGCGTTATGCGTTGCCGGAAAGGTAGCGATCCACTCCGCTCAGCGGAAGACCTCGTCCAGAATCCGGGCGCGGAAAGGGAGTTGACCCCTCCGGCACCCCGCACACCACCCACCGAAACCCACCGGAATCCCCCGTCGGGAACACCCGGGGCCCCTTCGGGACCAAAGTCACGAACGGGTGGGACTTTTGGGCATATACCCGCGCTGACCAGCGCAATACTGTGACTGTCATGCCGAGGGCCGACCGTGGGGGCCGACCCTCGGATGTGATCCCGTCCTCGCGGGACGGCAGGGCGGGACCCGGAGCACGCACAGATCCGGATCCCGCCCTCAGTCGTTTCCCGGGACCCCAGGCCCCGCCCCGGGACCCCAGGTCCCCGCCCCGGGCCCCCAGGGCCCCGCCCCCGGGACCCCATGCCCCCCGGGGCCGTCACCCGGGCCCGGACCTCACCGCATCCGGGTGGCCCACTCCTGGACCTTCTTGATGCGCTCCTTGAGCTGCCCGGCCGTCGCCTCCGCGCTCGGCGGACCGCCGCAGACCCGGCGCAGTTCGGTGTGGATGACACCGTGCGGCTTGCCGCTCTGATGGACGTACGCCCCGACCATCGTGTTCAGCGACTTCCGCAGCTCGAGCAGCTGCTTGTGGGTGACGACCGGCCTGGCCTCGGCCGCCTTCTCCAGCAGGTCGGCCTCGGCGGCGGGCTTCTGCCGGCTGTGCGCGATCTGCCGGGTCTGCCGCTTCTGGAGCAGCAGCTGCACCTGGTCGGGCTCCAGGAGCCCCGGAATCCCGAGGTAGTCCTGCTCCTCCTCGCTGCCCGGGTGCGCCTGCATCCCGAACTCGGCCCCGTCGTACAGCACCCGGTCGAAGACCGCGTCCGACTCCAGCGCCTCGAACGGCAGCTGGTCCTCAGTCTCCTCGTCCTCCAGCTTCTCCGCGTCGGCGAGGAGCTTGTCCTCCTCCGAGAAGGGGTTCTCCTCCTCGCTGCCGCTCTTCGGCTTGTCGAGGACGTGGTCCCGCTCGACCTCCATCTCGTTCGCAAAGTCGAGCAGCATGGGGATCGTCGGCACGAACACCGACGCCGTCTCGCCCCGGCGCCTCGATCTCACAAAACGCCCCACGGCCTGCGCGAAGAAGAGCGGTGTGGAAATGGTCGTCGCGTACACCCCGACCGCGAGGCGCGGCACGTCGACGCCCTCCGACACCATGCGCACCGCCACCATCCAGCGGGACTCGTCCCCGCTGAACTGGTCGATCTTCTTCGACGCCGCCTTCTCGTCGGAGAGGACCACGGTGGGCTTCTCGCCGGTGACCTTCTTCAGGATCTTGGCGTACTCCCTGGCCGAGTCCTGGTCGGTGGCGATCACCAGCCCGCCCGCGTCGGGGATCCCCTTCCTGACCTCGGTCAGCCGCTTGTCGGCGGCGGCCAGGACGTTGGGGATCCACTCGCCGGTCGGCGCGAGGGCCGTCCGCCAGGCCTGTCCGATGGCGTCCTTGGTCATCGGCTCGCCGAGCCGTGCCGCGATCTCGTCGCCGGCCTTGGTCCGCCACCGCATGTTGCCGCTGTAGCTGAGGAAGATCACGGGCCGCACGACGCCGTCGGCGAGGGCGTTGCCGTAGCCGTAGGTGTAGTCGGCCGATGACCGCCTGATCCCGTCGTTCCCCTCCTCGTACGCCACGAAGGGAATCGGGTTGGTGTCCGACCGGAAGGGCGTACCGGTCAGGGCCAGCCTGCGCGTCGCCGGGTCGAACGCCTCCTGGCACGCCTCGCCCCACGACTTGGAGTCACCGGCGTGGTGGATCTCGTCGAGGATCACCAGCGTCTTGCGCTGCTCGCACCGGTTGCGGTGCAGCATCGGGCGTACGCCGACTCCGGCGTACGTCACCGCGACGCCCTGGTACTCCTTGCTGAGCGGTCCCGCGCTGTACTCGGGGTCGAGCTTGATGCCTATCCGGGCGGCGGCCTCCGCCCACTGCTTCTTCAGGTGCTCGGTCGGGGCGACCACCGTGACCTGCTGCACCACGTGGTGGTGCAGCAGCCACGAGGCGAGCGTCAGCGCGAAGGTCGTCTTTCCGGCGCCGGGCGTCGCCACCGCGAGGAAGTCGCGGGGCTGGTCCTGGATGTACTTCTCCAGCGCCCCCTGCTGCCAGGCTCGCAGCTTGTTGGCGGTGCCCCAGGGGGCACGGCCGGGGAAGGCGGGTGAGAGGTGGTGGGAGGTGGTAGTAGTCACGGTCTCCGGTCGCAGCGTCGGGTACGTGGCGGCTGCCGCGGAGGCCTGCCGGATGAACATCCGGGGCCCGTACGACAACCGGGCCACCTTACCGGCGCTCCACCCGCGACGCGCGGCGAGCGCGTCCGGACGGGCCCTCTTGGGACTCACCTCACAACCCCGTCGAGCAGACCGGCGCCGGCTCGGCGGGCCTGACCGGGACCGGCTCTGGACGGGCCCGGGACGGGCTGGGGACGGGCTGGGGACGGGCCCGAATCCGGCGCGGGGCCGGCCCGGGTCCAGCTCGGGTCCGGTCCGGTTTCGCCTCGGGACCGGCCCGGTTTCGGCTCGGAATCGGCCCGGGTCCGGCCCGGGGCGGCCGTCGCCGCCCGCTCCCGAAACCCGGCCCTGCCCGGGCACGGCATGCCACCGTCCGGGCAGGCGCCGCGCCCCGTCGTGACCCGCCCCGCCCCGCCCCGCTGGGCCCACCACGGCTCCTACGCAGGCTCCCGCTCGCGCAGCCGCGTCGCCACCCAGGCCCCCACCAGCGCCACGCACGCCATCGGCAGGAACACCGCCGCGAACGCCGTCGGGTGGGAACCCCCGGCCGCACCCGTGACCGACGAGTGCGCCGCCACCGAGCCTCCGCCCAGGGCCGCGAAGACCGCCCCGCCGACCGCCAGCAGCATCACGTTGGACAGGCCGTCGGAGATCTGGAGGGCCGCCGAGTTGCTGCCCGCCTCCTCGGGGGCGGAGAGCTTGAGCAGCAGGACGCTGGTCGAGGCGATGACCATGCCCATGCCGAAGCACCCGAAGCCCCACGCGACACCCACGATCCACACCGGAACCGACGGGATCAGCACCGTCGGCACCGCCGCGATGGCCGCCGCGACCAGCACCATGCCGAACGAGACCAACCGCTCCCGGTAGGGCTCCATGCGGGGCCGCGACTGCATGAACGACCCGAGCGCCCAGGTCACCCCGCCGAACGCCAGCGAGAACCCGGCCATCGTCGGCGACAGCCCCCGCTCGGTGACCAGCATCAGCGGCACGAACGACTCCGCCGCGATGAACGAACCCGCCGCCACCCCGCGCAGCAGCACCACCGACGGCAGCCCCCGCGCCGCCCGGTACGTGCCCCGGGGCAGCAGCCCGAGGACCGCCGGCACCAGCAGCGCCGCCCCCAGCGCGGCAGGCAGCAGCGACAGCCACCGCAGGTCCTGGCCCGCGTACTGGAGCAGCGCGGCGCCCAGCGAGATGCCCAGTGCCAGCCGGATCTGCTTGCGGTCGAAGGGAGGTACCGGCGCCTCGGGGTCGGCGGGTCCGGCGGCCATCCGCCGGATCGCCGGCAGGGCGAGCGCCAGCGGGAAGACCACCAGCGCGGGGATGCCGATGAACACCCAGCGCCAGCCGAGGTTCTCCGTGATCGCCCCGGACGCGAGCGGTCCGACGACCGAGGGGATGACCCAGCTCGCGGCGAACGCTGCCAGGATCGCGGGTCGCAGCCGCTCCGGATAGGCCCGGCTGATCACCACGTACAGGGCGACGATCACCAGCCCGCCACCGAGCCCCTGGACGGCCCTCCCCAGGATGAACAGCAGCATGGTCTGCGCCGTGCCCGACAGCAGCAGCCCTGCGGCGAAGGCGGCGATGCCCGTGGTGAGCGGTGCGAGAGGGCCCCGCCGGTCGGCCCATTGACCGGACAGCACCATCGCGAAGAGGCTGGTGGTGAAGTACGCCGAGAACGCGAAGGCGTACAGGGGAATGCCGTGCAGCTCACGGGCGGCCACCGGCATCGCCGTACCTACGGCCGTCGCCTCGAAGGCGATGAGCAGAACGACCGACACGATGCCGATGCTCAGCGCCCGGTGCTTCTTGCCGAGCACCCCTTCCGGCGCGGACAGCGTGAGGACGTCGACGGCCTGAGCCTCCTCGGCGGACCGGTCGCCGGGCGTCCCCCCGGACACATCGCCCGCCCCGCGCGGCGCCTCACCCGACTTGCGCGCCGCGTCACCCGCCGCCCCGGCGTCGGGGACCTCGGCGGATACTTCAGCTGAGCCGTTCGGCGGGTCGTCAGGAATGTCGGTCGGTGCGACATCGGCGTCGCGGGGCCCCAGCACGGTCATAGCCTCAGAGTAAGGGCCGAATCCGGCGTGGACCCCTGTCCGCAGGCGGTACCGATCTCCGCCCTTGGTCGTACGACCGGACGCCGTACGACGCGCCCCGGAGCAGCCACGACGACCTGGAGGACCGTCGTCGTGGACGCCTTCCCCCGCGGCGAGCGGCGGCGGCTTGCAGGGGTGGACTCTCCCCCCCCTGGGGCGACGACCCGGACCGCTTCCGGGCGGCGGTGGCCTCGTTCCTCGGAGCGCTGTGACGCCTCACCGTGACGCGCTCTGTGAACGGGGTGTGGCAGTCGCATTGCACACCGCCGGATTCCCTTGAGGGGGCCCTCAATTCCGTTCTACTGTTCTGGAGTTGCCAAGGAACAAGCTCTCTGGGGAGCAGTCAGTACCTCGTCGATTCCCCCGTGAACCGGTTCCGCACACGGCCGTGTGCCCGAGTGGCTCAGGGGCTCGCCTGCAAAGCGAGTTACGTCGGTTCGATTCCGATCACGGCCTCTGTCCTGCACCCCCTTCCTGTCCTTTTTCGTACGCGGGATCTCCGCGTACGAAAAAGACTAGACGCACCCACTGACAATCGACCGCGAGCACCCCAGATCCCCTGCTCAGAGCGGCAATACGCATACCGGAACAGGGAATTCCAGCGCTGCTCCCGCCGACCTCAGGCGACCCGTCCTCCGATCCACGTGGAAGGTCGTCACCGATCCCGACTTCTGGTGGGAAGCGAACAGCAGGCGACCCGTCGGGTCGAGCACGATGTGCCTCGGGTACGAACCGCCGGAAGGCGTGAGGGCAACAAGGCGCAGCTCGGCCCCGCCGCGTTGGACGGCGAATACGGCGATGCTGTCGTGGCCCCGATTGGACACGTAGACGAAGCGTCCGTCCGGCGAAATGATCACTCCTGCCGGGTAATTGCGCTCGTCGGGCACCGTTCCGCGCGGAAGGGTCGGCTGCGGCTTTCCGGGGGTGAGCATTCCGGTTCGCGGTTCGTACGCACACACCACGAGGGTGCTGTCGAGCTCGTTGACCAGATACACGTGCCTTCCCGCCGGATGGAAGACCAGGTGCCGCGGGCCCGCGCCAGGCCGAGTGGCGGTCCGGCCGATTTCGCGGAGCGTCCCCTTCCGCTCGTCCAGCCGGTACGTGTACACGGAATCGGTCCCGAGGTCGACGGCCAGGATATGGCGGCCCGCCGGATCCGTGACGACTTGATGCACATGCGGGCCTTCCTGGCGCCCCGGATCGGGCCCCGAGCCCTGGTGCCGCACCAGGTCGCTGGCCTCGCCCAGCGCACCGTCGCGCCCGCGAGGGTGCACGGCGAGGCTGCCGCCCGTGTAGTTGGCACTCAGCAGAAACCTTCCGTGCACCGACAGATGACACGGGTCGGCTCCCCCTGTCGACCTGGCCCCGAGCACCTCGGGTGGACGGCCGTCACCGAGACGCATCGCGGTCACGGCCCCTTGCGCCTGCTCGTTGACGGCGTACAGGGTGCGACGATCGGGGGCGAGGGCGAGGTAGGACGGGTTCGCGACCCCGTCGAGCACGCCGGTCGAGGCGAGTGCGCCACGGTCCGGACGGTACGTGGCAAGGCCGATGCCGGTCCCGCCGCCGGGCTGTGTGGTGTACGTGCCCAGGTACGCGGCCCGCAGCGCGGTGGCGGCGGGGCCGTCGTCCGGGGCGGACTCGGCGGCGGAACCGCCCGAAGCAGACTCGGTGGTACGAGCATCCGGAGCGGGGCCTTCCGCGTATGCGCACCCCGGCAGGACCAGGCCGGCGAGGCCCGCGCCTGCGAGGAGGCCCAGTCCCCTTCGGGTCAGGCCGCCTTCCGATTCCCTGCTCGTACGTTCCCCACGCGGCCCGTCCGCCTCGCGCAACCCGCGCGCGCCGCCCGCCCTGCCCGCCCCGTCCGCCTCGCGTGGCACCTGCTTCTCGCCCATGAAGTCCCTCACGCCCCTTCCGTCCCACCGGTACGTCGTGTCGCGCCCCGCATGCTGGCGTAGACCACTGGACAGCGGCAAGGGGACCACGCCGCACGCACCCGGCGGACGACAGAGCGGGCCGGTCCCTCAGGACAAGGGAAAGCCGGAGTTCAGAGCGGGTAGAGGCCGATTGTCAGACCCAGGTGCCACACTCTCTTCCACGCACGAATTTCGTGCGAAGTCGCTGCGGCGGCCGGTTCCTTGTGAACTGCATAGGGAAGACCGTGAGAGCCGACCCGGCTCTCCTCCCGGCAGGCCCTCCTCACTGGACAGCGCGGCCCGCCTTCTCCCCGGCCGCGCGAGAGGCCCGGTACCTCACTGCCCTGCCTCGCCGTCGGCTCCCTACACCCTCGCCTCACTCAGCCGCACGAGGATCTCGTCGACGGTGCCCTTCGGGGTCAGTTCCGAGGAGTCCAGCCACAGGCCGATCCTCGGGGTGGTCTCCCGCATGCCCTGGTCCATGAGGGCAGGGGTCCATCCCTCGCTGTAACCGGTCTTCGCCCGCCCCTCCTCCCTGGCGGCGAGGGCCCCGGCGTCCGGGGCGAGGACGACGACGTACAGCGGCTTGGTGCGCACCAGGCCGACGTACCTCTCCAGTTCCTCGCCGAGGACGATGTCCTGCACGACTGCGGTGAACCCCTCCGAGGCGTACGTGTCGGCGGTGACGGCGGAAAGCCGGTAGCGGAGCCGGAGTTGGGCCAGCGCCTCCTCGCCCGCGTCAGGGGTCATCTCGACGCGGCCCGACACCACCATCCGCCGGAAGACGTCCCCGCGGACATGTACGGCACGAGGCAGCCGCTCGGCAAGCGCCTGGGCGACGGTGGACTTCCCCGCGGCCATCGCGCCCGTCACGAGAACGACGGCGGAATCCAGTTCTGCAATCTTGGAGTCGACCATGAAAGGACCGTATCGAGAACTGCCGTACGCGTCTCATGAGTTGCTGCGCGGCTAAGGGTTGCTGACAGCCGCCTGAGGCCTGATCGGCAGCCGGTTGACCGGCCGGCCCGTGGCGGCCCGGACCGCCGAGGCGACCGCGGCGGGCGAGGTGACGACGGGCACCGCACTCGCCGCCTTGGCGCCGAACGGGGCGACGACGTCACGCTCCTCGACCAGCTTGACGATCCGGATGTCCGGGGCGTCCAGGGCCGTCGGCAGGGCGTAGTGCGTGAGGTTGGGATGGCGCACAAGGCCTCGCGGGGTGCGGAGGTTCTCCGTCAGGGCGGCCCCGACGCCCTGGGTGACGCCGGCTTCGATACGGGCGGCGAGCTGTGCCGGATTGAGGACCCGGCCGACGTCCTGGGCGACCGCCATCTCCACGACGCGGATGGAGCCGAGTTCGATGTCGACGTCCACGACCGCGCGGACCGCGCAGAAGGCGAGTCCGACGAAGGCATCGCCCTGCCCGGTTTCGTCCAGGGGTTCGGTGGGGTGCGGGCGGCACTGGGCGGTGGCCCACAGTTCCTTGCCGTCCATGGCCTCGGTGACGGTGGTGCTCAGAACACCGTCGTAGGAGGTGATCTTGCCGTCGGCGATGGAGAGGAGTTCGGTGGACATGCCGAACTTGTGGGCCAGCGGCTGGAGGAGCTGGGTGCGGACCATCTTCGCGGCCCGCTCGACCGCACCGCCGGAGACCCAGGTGTGGCGGCCGTGAGTGGCCGGCCCGGCCGGGGGCTGGTCGGTGTCGACGGAGGCGACGTGCACCTCGTCGATGCCCAGGGTCTCCTGGACGATCTGGCGGGCCAGCGTCGAGAAGCCCTGCCCGGTCTCCACGGCGGCGCAGATGACGGTGGCGATGCCGTCGTGGACCTTCACGGTGGCCGTGGAGACCTCGTCGGCCCCCTCCGCACCGAGCATGTGCACCATGCCCAGGGCGTAGCCGACGCCTCTGCGGACGGCGCTCGGTTCACCCGCTCCCTCAGGACCGCCGGGGAGCAGCCAGCCCTCTTCCGGGGAGTCCTTGGGGAGGGTGGGCAGCGGGAAGTCCCGTACAGCACGCAGGAGTTCGGCGACGGGAGCCGGGCAGGTGACGGTCTGGCCGGTGGGCAGCAGGTCACCGGTGGCCAGGACGTTGCGCATGCGCAGCTCGGCGGGCTCCAGGCCCAGCTTGGCCGCGAGCTTGTCCATCTGGCCCTCGTACGCGGCGCACACCTGGAGGGCGCCCTCGCCGCGGACGTGGCCGGACGGGGGGTTGTTGGTGCGGACGGCCCAGCCCTCGATGAAGGCGTGCGGGACGACATAAGGACCGCAGGCGAAGGACACGGCGGCGGCGAGGGACTCGGACGAGTCGTCGGCGTACGCACCCGCGTCGAGCAGGATCTGCGCCTCGACCTTGACAAGGCGGCCCTCGGCGTCCGCGTGGTGGCGGTAGCGCAGCAGGGTCGGGTGGCGGTGGGCGTGGCCGAGGAAGGACTCCTCACGGGTCGCGGCCAGCTTGACCGGGCAGCCGGTGCGCAACGCCAGCAATCCGAGCGGGAGTTGGAAGCCGGCGTCCTCGCGGTCGCCGGTGGCTCCGGGCACACCGGTGACGACGATCTTCACGCGTTCGCGGTCCAGGCCGAAGCTGGCGGCGGCCAGGTCACGGTCGGTGTGCGGGTCGGTGGAGGCAGTGTAGATCTCGACGCCGCCGTCGGGGCGGGGCACGGCGAGCCCGGCCTCGGCACCGATGGGGGCGGGGTCCTGGCGACCGATCCGGTACAGGCCCTCGACGACGACCTCGCCACTGGCCTCGGGGTCGCCGAAGCTGAGCGGGATGTGCCGGATCAGGTTGCCGTCGGGGTGCAGGGGTTCGGCGGCGAAGGCATGCTCGGGGTCGGTGACCGGTTCGAGGACCTCGTACTCGACGGCGATCGCGGCGGCGGCCAGCCGGGCCGTGTCGGGGTGGTCGGCGGCGACGGCGGCGATCGGCTCGCCGTGGTGGCGGACCAGGTCGTACGCGAAGACCGGGCGGTCGATGACCTTGCGGCCGTAGTGCGGGTCACCGGGGACGTCGGTGTGGGTGACGACGGCACGGACGCCGGGCATGGCTGCCGCGGCGGACGTGTCGACGGAGAGGATCCGGGCGTGCGCGTGCGGGGAGCGCAGGATCGCGGCCCACAGCAGGCCCTCGGCCCACAGGTCGGCCGCGTAGGGGAAGGTGCCCTCGGTCTTGGCGCGGGCGTCGGCTGCGGGGAGCGAGGCGCCGAGGCCGTGGGCGGGCTGTTCCTGCTGCGTGCCGCCGACCGCTGCGGTCGCGGTGGCCGCGTCGTTGCTCACGCCATGCCTCCGTCGTGCGGGTGGTGAAGGGTGTGCTGGGCGCTGCCCGCGCCGGGGGATGCCTGGTGCGGGATGCGGGCCTCGTCCGAGGTGGGGCCGGTGGCGGCGGCTTCGGCGCTGGCTTCGCGTTCGGCGACGACGTCGCGCACGGCCTCCAGGACGCCCCGGTAGCCGGAGCAGCGGCAGAGGTTGCCGCACAGGGCCTGCCGGGTCTCCAGCTCGGTCGGCGCGTGATTGCCTTCGAGCAGGTCATGGACGGTCATCGCCATGCCGGGGATGCAGAAGCCGCACTGGACGGCACCGCAGTTGGCCAGGGCCCGCTGGACGTCGGAGGGTTCGCCGTCGGTGGCCAGGCCCTCGACGGTACGGACCTCGGAGCCGGCGGTGGTGGCCGCGGGGACCAGGCAGGAGGCGACGAGGCGCCCGTCGACCTGGACGGCACAGGCGCCGCACTCGCCCTGGGAGCAGCCGTCCTTGGCGCCGGCGAGGCCGAGGCGCTCGCGCAGTACGTACAGGAGCGACTCGCCGATCCAGGCGTCGGTGACGGGCCGGTCGGCTCCGTTGACCCGCAGCACGTAGGAGGCGCTGGGGTGTTCGCTGGGAGCGTCGTGGAAGGGCGGGGGCTCGTGCGGGGCGGCGTAGGACGGCGCGAAGTCCGGCTCCGGGGAGGGAGCGAGGCCGGAGTCGGGGGCGTACTCGGTGCCGTAGCCGACGGAGGGGTCCGGTGCTGCGGCTGCCGCGGCCTCCGGGTCGGCGGTCGGGTCCTCGGGAGGGGCCTCGGGGCTCGCCGTCGCTTCGCCGGTCGGGGCGTCCGGGGCGGCGGAGGCCTCGGAAGCGGAAGCCTCGGAAGCGACGGCCTCGGAAGCGACGACTTCAGAGGCGGAGGTCTCGTCCGCACCGGGCTCGGGGGAGGCGGGACCGGCGTCTGCCTCGCCTGCGCGGGCCTCCGGGGCGTCCTCTCCGGCGTGGGCGCTGGCCGACTCGGAGGTGTCGGCCTCTGCGCCGAGGTCGGCCGCAGAGGCCGGGGCGTCCGGGGCCGAGGCGGAATCGAGGGACGGGAGGGGCGTTCCGGCTGCGGGGGTGCCGGTCGAGGGCTCCTCCGGTCCCACGAAGGGTCCCGCAGCGGTGGGGTGCGAGCCGTCGCCCGGGACGGGCTCGTCCGCGGAGGTGGCGGTACCGGTGGTGGGCTGAGCCGCCGGAAGGGCCCAGGGTGCGGCGGCACCGCCGGGGAGGGTCGCGGGAGCACCGTGCATCTGCCAGGGCGCCGGAGGCACCGGGCCGCCGGGGGCGGTCCCCTGACCGGACGGGGCGGTCGGCTCGCTGTGCACGCCGTGCTCGCCGTGCACGTCCTGCTCGGCGGACGCATGCGGCGCGCCGTCGGGGAGCGACGCGTCTCCGGCGTGCGGCACGCCCGCGACGCGCGGCACTGCCCCGGTGTCCGGGGTCGGCTGTACGGCCCCGAGGGCCGGGTACTCGCCCGAGTCGTCCCGGGAGTCGTCGTCGGTGAAGGGCATCGCCCACTGGCCCGTGGACGTGCCGACGCCGACGCCGTCGGTGTCGGGGCTTGCACCCTGGCCGGAGGCGGCGGGTCGCGGGTCGGTGGTGGACGGGGTGGTGTCGAGGGCCTCGGTGAAGTTCCACTGGCTGGTGGCACCGGCGTCGTGACCTGCTTCCGGCCAGCCCGGAGCGGCCGACGGCCGGTGGGTCTGCACCCCAGGGACCCCAGGGACCCCAGGGACCCCGAGGACCCCGGCAACACCGGCGGCACCGGAAACGCCTGCATCACCGGGAACACCAGGAACGCCCTGGTCGTGCTCGCCGTGGGCCGACTCGCCGTACCCCGGCGTGCCGTAGGGCTGCTGGCCCTGCCCCTGCCCCAGGCCCTGCCCCTGCCCCTGCGGGGCGTGACCGTGCTGGCCCGGGTTCTGGCCCTGCGGGTCCTGGTAGGGCTGCGGGTCCTCGTGGAGGTGGACGTTCCAGGTCCCGGTCTCCAGGGGGGCCGTGATGTGCGGGGGCACGTAGTCGTGGCCGGGGGCGGCCAGCGGGGTGCCGGTGCTGCTGAAGTCGAAGCCCTCGGGCAGCTGGACGAACGCCGTGGCGTCGGCGTCGTACTCCCCGCCCTGCGGCGTCGGCTGCCAGCCGTGGGAGGTGAGGCCCAACGCCGGGGCGTGCGGCTGCTGGTGGCCGTCGCCACCGGTGTGCTCGGAGTGATCAGTGTGCTCGGTGTGCTCGGTGTTGTCCGTCACGACAGCGCCCTCCCCAGTGCTCGTCGGGCCAGCGCGGCGACCGTGCGCCGCAGGTGCAGTACGGCGGGGGGCAGCGTCGATGCCTCTCCCCCGTCCGCCGGCTGGGGCGGGTCCGGGATGCAGGCGGCGGCGACGTATTCGCCGAACGCCTCGCAGGCCTCCGGGGCGAGGCGGCGCTCGCCGTCCCAGTCGATGAGCGAGGCGATCCACGCCTCGGCCTCCAGCGGGCGCAGCGGCATCTGCGCGATCGCGCCCACCGCGCAGCGCACCCCGCGCCGGGCCGGGTCCAGGACGAGGGCGACCGAGGCCGTGGCGCGGCCGGGGCCGGTGCGGCCGGTGGCCTTGAAGAAGACCTGGGGGGCGTGCAGCAGGGGCGCGCGGACGAAGGCGATGAGCTCGCCGGGTTCCAGCATCGCGCGCCCGGCCAGCAGGTGGGAGACCGGAATGTCGCGCTGCCCGCCGGGGCCCGCGACGACCAGGGTCGCCTCCAGGGCGGCCAGCACCGGCAGGGAGTCGCCGGTCGGGGCGGCGGTGACGATGTTGCCGCCGAGCGTTCCGGCGTTGCGGATCTGCGGCGGGCCCGCGGCGCGGGAGGCGGCGGCGAGGGCGGGGATGAGGGCGGCGAAGTCGGGGCGGCCCATGCGGGCATGGGTGAGTCCGGCGCCGAGGAGGGCGTGCCCGTCCTGGTACTGCCAGCCCCGGATCTCGCTGATCCGGCCGAGGCCGACCAGCCCCGAGGGGCGCAGGTGCCCGGAGTTCACGGCGGCCATCAGGTCGGTGCCGCCCGCGACGGGCACGGCGGCGGGCATGGCGGTGAGAGCCGCCACGGCCTCGTCGAGCGAAGCGGGCAGCGTCACCGACTGCGCCGCCTGCGGTGCGTGCGTGGTCAACCCAGCTGCCCCTTCCCGGTGTCCCGCCTTGTTGCGCCGTACGGTACGTGCTCCCGGCCCGGACGTGGCAACTCTGGCACATCTTCGAATCGGCCCGACGCGAGGGTCCGCCCTGGGACTTCCCACCGCAGGCAGGGGCGCACCGCCCCTTTGGGCCGCTCCTCCCGAAGAGGCCGGATTGACCGCATCAGCACGCTTCGGATCATTCGGGCAACCCCGCACCCTTCAAGGTGGTTGTTCAACATTGCACGGTTTGGGGGTCCGTTGCGCGACCGGCCGTCCCGGACGACGGCAGCGGGAATGCGGTGCCGCCGGCGCAGGAGACCGGTGACGGCGGCACGGGAAAGGCCCCGGGACGGTTCCAGGGAACGGTCCCAGGGCCGGGCGCGTGGGGCGCGCATCTGGCCACGCGGCTCACACGTTTGGGGGCGCCCCCTCGATCGGGCGTCCGATCACTCCAGGGCGCTGCTGATCGGGCCGGGGCCCGGCGGGCGGGCGGTAGTCGACGCCGAGGGCGTCCAGGCGGGCGTAGTGCTCGGTCATCCGGGAGGCGAAGGCGGCGAAGTCCCGTTCGGCCGGGGCGGGCAGGGCCGACCAGGCGACCTCGGCGAAGGCGGCGAGGCGGGGGAAGACCTGGTAGTCGACGCGGCGGCGGTTCTCCATCACCTCGGTCCACACGTTGGCCTGGGTGCCCAGGACGTGCCGGGCCTCCTCGGCCGAGAGCTCCGGCGGGACGGGCTCGAAGCGGTAGACGTCCTCCAGGGTGCGGACGTAGCCGATGGGCATCGGTTCGTCGGGGCCGCCGTGCTGGCGGTGGTCCAGGTAGACCTGCTGCTCGGGGCACATCACCACGTCGTGGCCGGACTTGGCGGCGGCGATGCCGCCCCGGTAGCCCCGCCAGGAGGACACCGCTGCGCCGGGGGCGAGGCCGCCCTCCAGGATTTCGTCCCAGCCGATCAGACGGCGGCCGCGCTCGGCGAGCCAGGTGTCGAAGTGCCGGATGAACCAGGACTGGAGCTCGTCCTCGTCGGCCAGGCCGAGTTCCTTGATCCGGGCCTGCGCGGTCGGCGACTGCTTCCACTGGTCCTTGGGGGCCTCGTCGCCGCCGATGTGCACGAACTGCGAGGGGAAGAGGGCGAGTACCTCCTCGAAGACCTCCTCGTAGAAGCGCAGGACGCCGTCGGTCGGGGCGAGGATGTTGGGGTTGATGCCCCAGGTGTCCCAGACGCCCAGCGCCGAGGTGTCGACGACGTCGGTGTTGCCGAGTTCCGGGTACGCGGAGATCGCGGCCTGCGAGTGGCCCGGGATGTCGATCTCGGGGACGACGGTGATGTGCCGGGCGTGGGCGTAGGCGACGATCTCGCGGATGTCGTCCTGGGTGTAGTAGCCGCCGTGCGGGGTGTCGTTCCACAACTCCGACGCCCGGTGCCCCCACTTGGAGCGCGGCCGCCAGGAGCCGACCTCGGTGAGACGGGGGTGGCGCTTGATCTCGATGCGCCAGCCCTGGTCGTCGGTGAGGTGGAAGTGGAAGACGTTCAGCTTGTGCGCGGCGAGCAGGTCGAGGTAGCGCAGGACGTCGTTCTTCGGCATGAAGTGCCGGGCCACGTCCAGCATCATGCCGCGCCAGCCGAAGCGCGGCGCGTCCTCGATGCGCTGGTACGCAAGCACCGCCTCCGCCGCCGCGACCGGCGCGCTGCGGAACGCCTCCGCCCCCAGGAGCTGCCGGAGCGTCTGAGCACCCCAGAAGACACCGGCCGGGCCGCCACCGGTGAGGTGCACGGCCTCGTCGGGGCCGATGTCCAGCCGGTACGCCTCCGCCGCCAGCGACTCGTCCAGCGACAGCCGTACGGTCGCCTCCTCGGCCCGCGCCGCCGGGTCCAGCGGCAGGCCGAACGCGGCACCGAGCGCTCCGCGCAGCCAGCGCGCGGTGTCCTCGGTGCCGGGGGCCGCGTGCACGGTGGCCGCCGCGTCCAGCCGTACCGCGCCCTCGGGGGACTGCCGTACCGCCACCGGGGCCGGTATCAGGTCCGCCACGTCCATCACTCCCATTCAGTCCCGTGCGGGACATCGGTCCGTCAGCCAGTCCCCTGCGGGACATCGGTCCTTCGGCCCCGTGCGGGGCGTCCGGTTCAGTCCTTGACCGCTCCGCCCAGTCCGGAGACCAGGCGTCGTTGTACGAGTACGAAGAAGACGAGCACCGGAACGGTCATCACGGTCGAGGCTGCCATGATCCCTCCCCAGTCGTTCTCGTCGGGCTTGAAGAAGACCAGCAGCGCCATCGGCAGCGTCGACTGCGAGACGTCGCTGATCAGGAAGGTCTTCGCGAAGAGGAAGTCGTTCCAGGTCGAGATGAAGGAGAAGACGCTCGTCGCGACCAGGCCCGGGAAGACCAGCGGGAAGAGGATCTGCCACAGGAACCGGGTCCGGGACGCCCCGTCCAGGTAGGCCGCCTCCTCCAGCGCCTCCGGCACCGCCTTCACGAACCCGCGCAGCATCCACACCGCGAAGGGAAGGGAGAAGGCCAGGTGCGGGAGGATCAGCGAGCCGAGGGTGTTGAGCTGCCCGAAGTCCCGCATCAGGAAGAAGAGGGGGATCGTCAGCGCCTCGACCGGCACCATCTGTGCCACCAGGAACATGATCAGCAGCGTGGTGCGGAACCGGAAGCGGAACCGGGTCACCGCGGTCGCCGCCAGGAACGCGATCAGCGCGGAGAGCACCACCACCGAGCCCGCCACCAGCAGGCTGTTGAGGAAGTACCGCCCGAAGTCCTCCTGTGCGAAGACCCGCCGGAAGGAGTCCAGGGAGGGCGACAGCGTCCAGGGCTTGGCCTCCGTCGACTGCACCTCCCCGGCCGGCTTGAACGCCGACAGCACCATCCAGTACAGCGGGAATGCCACCACGACGGCGATCAGCAGCGCCGACGCCTCGGCGAGCAGCCGCCACGGCCGCCGTATCCGGAACCGACGCCGCCCGGAACGTCCCCCGGACACCTCGCCGGTCGCCCCGGCCGTCACCCCCGAAGGCACCTCAACCGCGCTCACAGCTCTTCCCCCTGACGCCTCATCAACCGCAAGTACACGAGCGTCACCGCGAGCAGGATCAGCAGCATCACGACGCCGATCGCCGAGCCGAGGCTGTACTGCGAGGAGGCGAAGGCCTTCTGGTACGCGTACACGTTCAGCACGAGGTTCTGGCCCGCGATGCCGCCGCCGCCCGTCATGACGTAGATCTGGGTGAAGACCTTGAAGTCCCAGATGATCGACTGGATGGTGACCACAACCAGGATCGGCCGCAGCATCGGCGCCATGACGGAGCGCCAGATCTTCCACTGCGACGCCCCGTCCAGCGCCGCCGCCTCCAGCACCTCGCCCGGGATCGCCCGGATCCCCGCGTACACGGTGACCATCACGAACGGGAAGGAGCACCAGACCACTTCGAGCAGGACGAGCGCGAAGGCGCTGTAGCGGCCGTACGTCCAGGAGAAGTCGCCGAGGCCCAGGAGCCGGTTGACGGGCCCGTAGTCCGGGTCGAAGAGGAACACCCACACCGTGGAGCCGGTGATCGCGGGCGTCGCCCACGCCCCCAGCGCCGCCAGCATCAGCGCGAGCCGGGGCAGCGCCCGCACCCGCGTCAGCAGGACGGCCAGCGCGCACCCGACCGCGAGGGTCGTGACGACGCACGCGGCGGCGAAGGCCACCGTCGCGCCCAGCACCTGCCAGAACTGCCCGTCGCCGAAGAGCGCCGCGTAGTTGCCGAAGCCCTGGAAGGTGGTGGGTTCGCCGCCGCTGACCTGGGCCTGGGTGTATTCGAGGAACGAGATCAGGCCAAGTTGGTAGATCGGGTAGAGGAGGAGCGCCGCGAGGACGACCAGGGCGGGGGCCAGGTAGAGCCACGGCGTCCACCCGGCACGCCCGCGCGGCGAGCGCGCCGGGCCACGGCGCGAGGACCCGCGGCCCGACGCCCCGCCCCCGCGCCCCGCCGGAGCGGACCCGCGCTTGCCCACCGAAGCCGAATCCGACCCCGCTCCGGGCCCCGACCCCGGCCCCGCAGGCGCGGTCACAGGTACGGAACTCACTTGGCCGCCGCTCCGAACGCCTCGTCCATCTTCTTCGCCGCCTCGTCGGACGCCTTCGCCACGTCACTCTTGCCGCTGACGATCTGCTGGAACATCGTCGGCAGCACGAGCGAGGCGTCGATCTGCCCCCAACCGGGCGACGCGGGAACGAACTTGGTGCCCGCGCCGAGCGTCTTCACGAAGGGCGCCACGAACGGCTCCTTCTTCGCCGCCGCCTCCCGCACGTCGTTGAAGGTCGGCAGGAAGCCCATCGCGTCGAAGAGTTCGCCCTGGGTCTTCTTCGAGGTCAGCGATTTCATCAGGTCGACGGCGAGCGTGCGGCGCGAAGTGGACTTCATGACGCCGATGTTGTTGCCGCCCGCGAACGCCGGCGCGACGGAGCCCTTCTCGATGCCCGGCAGCGGTACGACCGCGTACTTGCCCTTCACCGGGCCCGCCTCGACGGCCGCATGGCTGAAGTCGCCGCCGATCGACATGGCCGCCTTGCCGGCCGCGAAGGCGGTGATGGTGTCGTTGCCGCCCATCTTGGCGCATTTGGCGGCCGGGCAGTTGTCGTCGCCGAAGAGCGAGGTGTAGGCGGTGATGCCCTTGCGAGCGGCCTCGCTGTTGATGGCGGCCTTGTACGAGGAGCCGCTCCCGGTGGCAATTTCGCCGCCGTTCGCCCAGACGAAGGGCATCGCGCCGTAGGTGTACGCGCCGCCGACGGCCAGCCCGTACATGTCCGGCTTCGCCTTGTGCAGCGCCTTGGCGGCGGTGATCAACTCGGCCTGGGTCGTCGGCACTTCGACCTTGGCCTCCTTGAGGACGTCGGTGCGGTAGTACAGCGCGCGCACGCCCACGAAGAGCGGCGCGCCGTACACCTTGCCGTCGACGGTGACGGACTGCTTGGCCGTGGGGTCGGTGTCCTTCGCCTCGGCCCACGCCCCGAACTCGGCGCTCACGTCGGCCAGTCCGCCGTCGCGGACGTATCCGGCGGTGTCGGTGTTGCCGTACTCGATCACGTCGGGGGCGCTCTTCGGGTCGTTGAAGGCGGCCTTGATGCGCTGGGCGCGGGTGTCGACGGGTATGTACTCCACCTCCACCTTCGTGCCCGCGTGGGCCTTCTCGAAGGCGGCCACCGCGGAGTCCACGACCTTCTTCTTGGGGCCGTTGGAGACCTCCTGGAACAGCCAGACCCGGAGCGTGCCGCTCTTCTCGTCGCTCTTGGCGCCGCCTCCGCCGGAGGTCTGCGGGGCGCAGGCGCTCGCCGCCAGCACACCGGTCAGGACAAGTGCCGCCGCGGGCAGGGAAGTTCGGACGATGCGCTTCATGTACGGAAACCCCTGTCGAGTAAGCGCCGTTGCATTCTCTGCAACGCACGTTTCGTACTGCACAACACAACAGGCAGGAGACTAGGCGGCCCCCCGGGCCCGAACAACCCCCGAACACAAACGCGCACGCCCCGGACGCAAAACAGCCCCCTCACGGCGCGCGTCAACGCACCGTGAGGGGGCTGCCCTCAACGATCAGAAATCAGAACGAGGGGCTACTTCTTGTCGCCCTTGCCGTCCTTACCGCCCTTGCCACCCTTGTCGCCAAGGGATTCGAAGATCTCCTTGCACATCGGGCAGACCGGGTACTTCTTCGGGTCGCGGCCCGGGACCCACACCTTGCCGCAGAGCGCCACGACGGGAGTGCCCTCCAGGGCGCTCGCCATGATCTTGTCCTTCTGGACATAGTGGGCGAACCGCTCGTGGTCCCCGTCGCCGCGCGACGTCTGCGGAACCGGCTCGACAAGTGTCCCCGTACCTGCCCCGCGCTCGGGCTCGGGCTCAAGAGTGCTCATACGGGCCAAGGGTACAAGGCCACCCGGAAGCCGACCCGCCCTAGTTCAGCGAAGGATCGTCCGGATACGTCGCGATCATCGCCAGCCCGCTGCGCTGCCGCCGCAGCACCTCCCGCCACAGCCCCTCCGGCCGCGGCGAGGACACGTCCCCGGGCTCCGACTCGACGACGTACCAGGCCCCCTCGTTCAGCTCGTCCTCCAGCTGACCCGGCCCCCACCCCGCGTACCCCGCGAAGATCCGCAGCGAGCCGAGCGCGGCGGCCAGCAGCTCCGGCGGCGCGTCCAGGTCGACGAGACCGATCGCCCCGTGCACCCGCCGCCACCCCATGGGCCCCACCCCCACGCGCCTGCCCACCGGGTCCGCGCCGGGCACCACCGCCACCCCCAGCGCCGAGTCCTGCGAGACCGGCCCGCCCCGGAAGACCACCCCGGGCGCGCCCGCCAGCTCGGCCCAGGGCGCGAGGATCTGGTCGACCCCCACCGCCGTGGGCCGGTTCAGCACCACGCCGAGCGAGCCCTTGTCGTCGTGGTCGATGAGCAGCACCACGGCACGGTCGAAATTCGGGTCCGCGAGTGCCGGGGTCGCCACCAGCAGCCGCCCTGTGAGCGAGGACACCTCCGTCATGCGGCACATGATCCCGCAGTTTCGCCCTCTGCGGGGAGTCCGTGACAGCCCGAACAGGTCCCCAGCTCAGGGCGCACGGCAGCAACGGGAGCGCGCACGCCCGAACACAACCGGACCGTAACCCTCCGCTGATGCCCGTAAAACAGAGCGTGTTGTGGCGAATTCATGACGTACGTCCACCCCGTTCACACACGCTGAACGGGGGCATCAGCCCATTACCCTTTCCTCTTGGCCCCCTGCCCGACGATTCCGGAACGCGAGATACATGACCGGCACTGACGATGTACTGCTTGTCCACGGCGGCACTCCGCTGGAGGGCGAGATCCGCGTCCGCGGCGCCAAGAACCTCGTCCCCAAGGCGATGGTCGCGGCCCTCCTCGGCAGCGGTCCGAGCAGACTGCGCAACGTGCCCGACATCCGCGACGTACGCGTCGTACGCGGGCTCCTCCAACTGCACGGCGTCACGGTCCGCCCCGGCGAGGAGCCGGGCGAGCTGATCCTGGACCCCTCGCACGTGGAGTCGGCGAACGTCGCCGACATCGACGCGCACGCGGGCTCCTCGCGCATCCCGATCCTCTTCTGCGGCCCGCTGCTGCACCGTCTGGGCCACGCGTTCATCCCGGGTCTGGGCGGCTGCGACATCGGCGGGCGCCCCATCGACTTCCACTTCGAGGTGCTGCGCAAGTTCGGCGCGACCATCGAGAAGCGGGCGGACGGCCAGTACCTGGAGGCCCCGCAGCGCCTGCGCGGCTGCAAGATCCGCCTCCCGTACCCCTCCGTCGGCTCCACCGAGCAGGTCCTGCTCACCGCCGTCCTCGCCGAGGGCGTCACCGAGCTGTCCAACGCGGCCGTCGAGCCCGAGATCGAAGACCTCATCTGCGTCCTGCAGAAGATGGGCGCGATCATCTCGATGGACACCGACCGCACCATCCGCGTCACCGGCGTCGACAAGCTCGACGGCTACACGCACCGCGCGCTCCCGGACCGCCTCGAAGCGGCCTCCTGGGCCTCGGCCGCGCTCGCCACCGAGGGCAACATCTACGTGCGCGGCGCCCAGCAGCGCTCGATGATGACCTTCCTCAACACCTACCGCAAGGTCGGCGGCGCCTTCGAGATCGACGACGAGGGCATCCGCTTCTGGCACCCGGGCGGCGCGCTCAAGTCCATCGCGCTGGAGACCGACGTCCACCCCGGCTTCCAGACCGACTGGCAGCAGCCCCTGGTCGTGGCCCTCACCCAGGCCACCGGCCTCTCCATCGTCCACGAGACGGTCTACGAGTCCCGCCTCGGCTTCACCTCCGCCCTCAACCAGATGGGCGCGCAGATCCAGCTCTACCGCGAGTGCCTCGGCGGCTCCGACTGCCGCTTCGGCCAGCGCAACTTCCTGCACTCCGCGGTCGTGAGCGGCCCCACCAAGCTCCAGGGCGCCGACCTCGTCATCCCCGACCTGCGCGGCGGCTTCTCGTACCTGATCGCGGCCCTCGCCGCACAGGGCACGAGCCGCGTGCACGGCATCGACCTGATCAACCGCGGCTACGAGAACTTCATGGAGAAGCTCGAAAAGCTCGGCGCGAAGGTCGAACTGCCGGGCGGCGCGCTCGTCTAGTACCTCGTCTCGTACGTCCCTGGGGGCGCCCCGCGCGACAAGCGGCGGGCGCCCCCAGCGGCGTATCAGCACCCCGTACTCAGTACCCCGTCCGCGTCCCCGGCGGACTCGGCAGGTCGATCCCGAACCGGTTCACCCGGTACGTGCAGTGCGTGTACCGGTACCCCGGCCGCACCGAGCTCTCCAGCACGCCCTCGCTCTCCCCCTGGCCGCCCTCCGGCTTCGCCAGGAAGTAGTACGTCCCGGCGGGCAGCGACAGCCGGTGCTTGGGGTACGACTTCCGCCCGTCCTTGCAGGCGGAGCCCTGCGCCGCCGCCCGGGTGCTGTACGACGTGCAGTCCGCGCAGCGCGGCATGGTGAAGCTCCCGGTCACCGGCCCGGTGTAGAGGATCACGGTGGGCCGTGTGGAGTCGTTGCTGACCACGTACGGCATCCTCGCCCCGCCCGGTGCCCGCTCCGGCGGCAGCCCGGCCCCCGCCGCCGGGCGCGCCGCGGCGATCTCGGCGGCGATGGCGACGGTGCGGGCCCGCCCGGCGTTCGGGCTGCTGCCGTAGGTGTCGGCGAAACCGGTCAGGGTCGTGCGCGCCCTGGCGAAGTCCTTGTCCTCGAACTGGTCGAGCCCGCACTCCCAGGTGCCCGCCTCGACGGCGGAGTCGGCGTCGCCGCGCAGCGAGGTCGCGGTGGTGCCGGGCAGCCCCGACGCGGTCGTACGGATGCGCTCCAGCTCGGCGGAGACCGGGCACGGGTCCTGGCCGCCCAGGCTCTTCCTGCGGTCGGCGATCCTGGCCCGCACCCCCGACTCCACCCGCCCGGCCTGCGGCGACTCGGGGAAGGTGGCCATCAGCTCGCCCAGCTCCCCGCCGCCGGAGGTCCCCAGCCCCTGCATCCCGCAGTCGTACAGCGCCGTGGCCAGCCGCGCGTCGGGCCACGCGGCGAGGCCGTCGACCGCGCCCACGTCGATCCGTCCCGGTACGGTGCGCAGGTGCTTCAGCGGCTCGACGGCAGTGCAGCGCTCGCCCTTCTCGTACGGAGCGCCGACCGCCCTGTAGTACGCGGAGAGCCGACGGGGCACCAGCTCGGCGGCCCGTGAGTGCGGGTGGTCGTCGACGAGCCGCCCGTACGCCGCGAGTGCCGCCTCGTACTCGCCCTTCCCCTGCGCGAAGCTGCCCGCCGCCGCCTTCGCCACCCGCGCGTCCGCCTCCGCGAGCCGCCCCAGCAGCATGTCCTGCACGGCCTCCTCCTGCGCGCCCCGGTAGAGCACCGTCCCGGTCGCGGGCAGCGCCAGCAGTACGACGCCGAGCGCCAGGGCCACGTACGGCTTCACCGGCAGCGGCCGCCGCGCCCGCAGCCCGCGCCGCGCCCCGTCCAGCCCGGCCAGCACCAGCAGCGCGAGGTACCCCAGCACGACCCACCCCGACACCCCGTCCACGTCGGCGGGCAGGGCGTACACCAGCAACCCGGCCGTCGCGGCCAGGCACACCCCGGCGAGCGGCCACTGCCGCAGGAGTACGTATCCGAGCCCGAGCCCCGAAAGATTCAGCAACCCGGCCCCGACCGCCCGCCCCGCGTCCGCCTCCGGCGGCGGCCCCACCTCCGGCGGCCTGCTCGGCGGCGGAGGCACCGGCCCGTACCCGATCGGCCCGGGCGGCGGCCCGTATCCCGCAGGAGGAGGCCCCGCAGGCGGAGGCGGCCCGAACCCGGAGGAGGCACCCCCGGGCCCGTCGGGATACGGACCCGCACCGGTACCGGGCGGCGACCCGGCAGGCGGCCCCCCAGGCACACCCGGCGGCGGCCCGAACCCGGCAGGATCCCCGGGCCCACCGGGATGCGCCCCCGCACTACCGCCCGACGGCGACCCGACGGACGACCCGACGGCCGACCCGACGGCCGACCCGACGGACGACCCGGCCCCCGACGCCCCGTCAGCCCCCGCTCCCCGCCCGGGACTCGCCGTCTCCCTCGCGCTCTCCACCCCCGCCGGCAGCGGCGGCGGCTCCGAGGCCTGCGCCGACTGCGGCCCCCGCTCGGCCGCCGACTGCGTCGCCCCGGCCGGCGCACCGGAAACCACCGGCCCCGACTCCCCCCGAGGCCCCGCGTCCTCGACCGCGTCCCTCGGCTCCCGCGGATCCCACCGGCCCCCGGACTCCACCGCGTCCCGCACCTCCCGCGGGTCCCGGTCCCCGTCCCGCGGGCCCCGGCCGCCGTCGTCGCGCGAACGATCCCCTGCCCCCATGCCGCCCCCCGGCGCTAGCACGTCCGCACGCCGGTTCACCCCGCCCGGCGCGCGAGTCGGGGGCACATGAGGCGTCCCCGGTCCGGTCCACGATCCAGCGCCCCAGGGGCTCCGTCAACGCCCCCGGGCACTTGGGGCGCGCCCCGCCGCCCCAGCGTCCCCGGCAGGCGCTCAGGGCCCACCGGCAACCTCCTGCGGCCAACCCCTTGCCCCGTACACCCACCAAGTGTTCACGTGGCCCCGGCACACTGCGCGCACCGATCACGCATCCGCAGCAACCCGAGAGGCCGCCCATGACCCTGCCCGCACTCCCCCGCCCCGCCGCCCTGCTCTGCGACATGGACGGCACCCTCGTCGACACCGAGCACCAGTGGCTGGAGGTGGTCGCCGCCCTGCTGGAGGAGCACGGCATCGAGCCCGCGCCCGAGGTGCTGGCCCCCTTCGCCGGGGCCGCCATCGACACCGCCGCCGCACTCTTCGCCGACCGGCACGGCGTCCTGGGCACGGCGGAGCGCCTGGACCGGGAGTTCACGGAGCTGGTGGCGGCCGGGGTGAGCGTCCAGCCGGGCGCGATGCGCCTCCTGGACCGGGCCCGGGAGCTGGGGATCCCCGTCGCCCTGGTCACCGCGTCCGAGCGGAAGGTCGCGGACCTGGTGCTGAAGGGACTGGGCGCGGAACGCTTCGCCGCCTCCATCACGCAGGGCGAGACGGAGCGCGGCAAGCCCCACCCGGACCCGTACCTGGCCGCCGCGAGGGCGCTCGGCGCGGACCCGGCGGAGTGTCTGGCCGTGGAGGACACCCCCACGGGCGCCCAGGCGGCGCTGGCGGCGGGCTGCAGGCTCCTGGCGGTCCCGTCGGTGCCCGGGATCGAGCCGGGGCCCAGGACGTACCTGTACGCCTCCCTGGAGGACGTACACATCGCAGACAGCTAGACGGCACCCGGACACACCACAGGGGGCGCCCGTCCGTCGTATTCCGGACGGCCGCCCCCTGAAGGTTCAGCCTGTGTCGCCTGGGGGTGTTACTTGCCCTTGGCGGCTTCCTTGAGCTTGGAGCCCGCGGAGACCTTCACGCTGTAACCGGCCGGGATCTGGATCGGGTCGCCGGTCTGCGGGTTACGAGCGGTACGAGCGGCACGGTGGGTGCGCTCGAAGGTCAGGAAGCCGGGGATGGTGACCTTCTCGTCGCCCTTGGCGACGATCTCGCCGACGGTCTCGGCGAGCGCGGCCAGCACGGCGTCGGCGTCCTTGCGGGTCACCTCGGCGCGGTCGGCCAGGGCGGCCACCAGCTCACTGCGGTTCATGTTGTTACTCCCGTGTTCTTCTTGCCTGTGAGGCGTGCCACGCGGCGGAGCCGCATGTTGGGGCACAGCGAAGCCGATGCTGCCAGGGCTCTAGGACAGTCCCCGGACCGGGTCTGGTGTTCAGACCCTCGCGCCCGGTTACGCATCCTGCCCCCACCAGCGGCGGGAAAGCCAATCCGGCACCCGGCAGAGTCACCCGAAGGTCACCAGGAGAGCGTCACTGCCTCGTGTCGTGACGCTCCGTCGACTTCACTGTCGCGGACTGCTTACGGGCCGCGGCCCCCGGGACGACCGGGTTCCGCAGGCTCATTGCCCGCCACCCTAGAGGTGCCCCGGATACGCCGCGACCCGCGACGCGCCGCGCGTCAGGCGGACGTGGGACCCGTCACAGTCGCGCCCGCGGCCTTGGCGGCGGTGCGGACGGCGCCCGCCACGGCACCCGCGACCTTGTCGTTGAAGACCGACGGGATGATGTAGTTCGGGTTCAGCTCGTCCTCGGTGACGACGTCGGCCAGCGCGCTCGCGGCGGCCAGCATCATCTCCGTGTTGACGGTCCGCGACTGCGCGTCCAGGAGGCCGCGGAAGACGCCGGGGAAGACCAGCACGTTGTTGATCTGGTTCGGGAAGTCCGAGCGGCCGGTGGCCACAACTGCCGCCGTCTGACGGGCGATTGAGGGCTCGACCTCCGGGTCGGGGTTGGCCAGCGCGAAGACGATGGAGCCCTCCGCCATGGCGGCCACGTCGTCACCGTTGAGGACGTTCGGGGCGGAGACGCCGATGAAGACGTCGGCACCGACGACGGCCTCCTTGAGGGTGCCCGTCACCCCTTCGGGGTTGGTGTTGTCGGCGATCCAGCGCAGCGCGGCGCCGCCGGCACCGGGAGCGTCGGCGGAGACCAGGTCCTCGCGCCCGGCGTGCACCACGCCGTGGATGTCGGCGACGACGGCGTGCTTGACGCCCGCCGCGATGAGGAGCTTGAGGATGGCCGTACCGGCGGCGCCGGCGCCCGACATGACGACGCGGACGTCACCGATGGACTTGCCGACGACCCGCAGTGCGTTCGTCAGTGAGGCGAGGACCACAATCGCGGTGCCGTGCTGGTCGTCGTGGAAGACCGGAATGTCCAGGGCCTCGCGCAGCCGGGCCTCGATCTCGAAGCAGCGCGGCGCGGAGATGTCCTCCAGGTTGATGCCCGCGAAGCCGGGGGCGATGGCCTTGACGATGGAGACGATCTCGTCGGTGTCCTGGGTGTCCAGACAGATCGGCCAGGCGTCGATGTCGGCGAAGCGCTTGAAGAGGGCCGCCTTGCCCTCCATGACCGGCATGGCGGCCATCGGGCCGATGTTGCCCAGGCCCAGCACCGCGGAGCCGTCGGTGACGACCGCGACGGTGTTGCGCTTGATGGTGAGGCGGCGCGCATCCTCGGGGTTCTCGGCGATGGCCATGCAGACGCGGGCGACGCCCGGCGTGTAGATCATCGAGAGGTCGTCACGGTTGCGGATGGGGTGCTTGGACGCCATCTCGATCTTGCCGCCGAGGTGCATCAGGAACGTACGGTCGGAGACCTTCCCGAGCACGACCCCCTCGACGCCGCGCAGCTTCTCGACGATCTCGTCGGCGTGCGAGGTCGAGGTGGCGGCGATCGTGACGTCGATCCGCAGCTTCTCGTGGCCGGATGCGGTGACGTCGAGGCCGGTCACGGAGCCGCCGGAGGCTTCGACGGCCGAGGTGAGCTGGCTGACCGAGGTGCCGCTCGCGGGCACCTCCAGTCGGACCGTCATCGAGTACGAGACGCTGGGCGCCGTTGCCATGGCCGACTTCCTCTGCTTTCCCTAGCTTCATTGCTACGCCGCTCCGGTCCGAAACCGGGCAACGCAGTCCGATCGTCGCACCTACCGGCGGGTAGCAGGTAATGGGCGCTTCATTTTCGGAAACTGTTTTCCACCATACGAGAACCTGCCCTCTGGCGGAAGCCCCAAAAAAAGAGGTCCGGAGTGCTCAAAAGAGCGCTCCGGACCTCTTCCTCAACAGTCAAGCGACACCGGCCCGCCATGCTCGCCTCGCGGCAAGTGGTCGCTCGAAGCGACTAAGGTTGGGCCCGGGGGCTTGGATCGAGCCGGTGTCACATTCGAGACTAACAAACCCTCCACGGAAGTGATTCCCAGTAGGGCAGTTGACTCGAAATCAGTCCCGCAGCAGCGCCGGAACCCCGTCCTCATCAGGGGTGTCCCGCTTCCCCGACACGACCGTGAGCTGCTGCGTCGCACGCGTCAGCGCCACGTACAGCACCCGCAGCCCCGCCGGGGACTCCTCGGCGATCTCCGCGGGCGACACGACCACCGTCGCGTCGTACTCCAGCCCCTTCGCCTCCAGGCTGCCGAGCGCGACCACCCGCTCCCCCAGGTCCGCGAGCCAACGCCGCGCCTGGGCGCGCCGGTTCATCGCGACGACGACGCCGACGGTGCCGTCCACCTGCTCCAGGAGGCGCCGGGCCTCCTCCCGTACGGACGACTCAAGATCGTCTCGTACGGAGACGAATCGCGGCACGACCCCCGTCGACCGCACCGCACGCGGCGACTGCATGTCGGGGGCGGCCAGCGCCAGGACCTTGGCCGCCAGCTCGGCGATCTCCGCCGGGTTGCGGTAGTTGACCGTCAGTTCGAACGTGCGGCGCGGGCGCGAGCCCAGGGCCTCGTCGCGGGCCTCGGCGGCCTCCTGGGGGTCGGTCCAGGAGGACTGGGCGGCGTCGCCCACGATCGTCCAGGTCGCGGTGCGTCCGCGCCGGCCGACCATGCGCCACTGCATGGGGGTGAGGTCCTGCGCCTCGTCGACGATGACGTGCGCGTATTCGGTGCGCTCGGCGGCCAGGCGCTCGGCGCGCTCCCACTGGGTCTCCTCGCGCTGCGGCATCAGCTCCTCGAGGCCGGTGAGGGCGTCCAGCGGGTCGTACTCGCGCTTCTTCTTCGGACGCGCGGGCGTGCCCAGGAGGAGCTGGAGCTCGTCGAGGAGGGCGACGTCGTGCACGGACAGCTCGTCGCGCTTGAGGGAGCGGGCGAGCTGGCGGACCTCGCGCGGGTTGAGGATGCGCCGGGCCCAGCGGGCGAGGCGCTTCTCGTCGGCCATGTCGGCGAGGACGCCGCGCGGGGTCAGCTCCGGCCACCAGGCGCTCAGGAAGGCCAGGAAGGAGTCCTCGGACGAGACGTCGTCGTCGAAGGAGGAGCGCAGCTCGGCGGCCAGCTCCGGGTCGGTGTAGCGGGCGCGGCCGTTGGACTTGGCCCACAGGGCGTCCAGGAGGAGCTTGCGGGCGCGCGGGCGCAGCAGGTTGACCGGGGCGGTGCCGGACAGGACGGTGTTGCGGATGCGCTGGAGGTCGCCGGCCTCCAGCTCCAGGCGCGCGCCGAACGCCACGACCCGCAGCAGGTCGGTCCGTACGGCCTGCGGAGCCTCTTCCTCCGGGTCGCCGAAGTCCCCGAAGGACAGCTGGCCCTCTTCCTCCGCCACGGGGGCGCCCGGCGTCTCCAGCGCGCCCCTGGCGGCCTTGCGGAGCACCTTGAGCATGCGGGAGGAGCCCTTGATGCGGGCGATGTTCGGTTCGTCGTACGTCGTCGCCTCGGCCCCGTCGACGAGGGAGCCCAGCGCGCGGATCGCGACCTGGCCCTCCTCGCCGAGGGAGGGCAGGACGCCCTCGGTGTACGAGACGAGCAGCGGGGTCGGCGAGACGATCAGGATGCCGCCCGCGTAGCGCCTGCGGTCCTGGTAGAGGAGGTACGCGGCGCGGTGCAGGGCGACGGCGGTCTTGCCGGTGCCCGGGCCGCCCGCGACCTCGGTGACCGAGGCGGCGGGGGCCCGGATGACGAGGTCCTGCTCGGCCTGGATGGAGGAGACGATGTCGCGCATGGTGTGGCTGCGGGCCTGCCCGAGGGCGGCCATCAGCGCGCCGTCGCCGATCACGGCGAGCTTGTCGCCGTTCAGGAAGGCGGTCAGCTCGGGCCGCATCAGGTCGTCCTCGACGCCGAGGACCTGGCGGCCCTTGGAGCGGATGACGCGCCGGCGCACGACCCGGCCCGGGTCCTTGGGCGTGGAGCGGTAGAACGGCGCGGCGGCGGGCGCCCGCCAGTCGATCACCAGCGGCGCGTAGTCGGAGTCCAGGACCCCGATGCGGCCGATGTGGAGGGTCTCGCCGATGTCGGCGGTGAGGTCCTCCCGTACGGCGTCGTCGGCGGGCTCCACGGACGTGAACGCGCCGTCCGGGCCCTTCTTGCCGTCCTTGCCGTGGAGCAGGTCGATCCGGCCGAAGAGGAAGTCCTCGAACTCGTTGTTGAGACGGTTGAGGTGCACCCCCGCCCGGAAGACCTGCGCGTCGCGCTCGGCGAGCGCGCCGGGCGTGCCGACCTGACCCCGCTGGGCGGCGTCGTTCATCAGGAACTCGGCCTCGTGGATCTTCTCCTCAAGACGGCGGTACACCTGATCCAGATGATCCTGTTCCACGCCGATTTCACGGTCGCGGACCGAATCGACAGCGGCATCCTGCGCGGCCACCGAGGCCCCCTTCTGACGTGCACTGGGCAGCCGTCAACCGTACGCGAAGGGGACCGTTATGTCAGGCCTCGACTTTGACCAGTGATTTGCCGTCGAATGTCCGGACCTCGAAGTGGTCGATCTCGTTGACGTCCATGGCCGCTCCGCCGTGCACGTAGAGCGGGTTCTTGGCGGCCTTGTGGGGGCTGTCGGGGATGCCGTACCCCCACTTCGGGACCGACCAGCTGCTGACGACCTCCTCCTCGCCCTTCTTGGAGACGGCGACCAGGCTGCACTTCAGCGGGCCCTTCACATTCTTCAGCTCCAGGACGGTGTGGGTGCCCCAGCCCTTCTTCTCGGTGCCGACGACGGCCGTGACCTTCGTGACCGGGTCGGTGGCCTGCGTCTTCTTCTCCATGTGGTGGAAGAAGGCGTCCTCGGCGGGGCTGGTGGGGTGGGGGTCGGGGGCGGCCTGGAGGCGTCCGGGGCCGTTGTCCGCCGCCGCGAGGACGACAGCACTCGAACCGCCGATGACGACCGCGGCGGCGGCCGCCACCAGGTAAAGGCCGCGCCTCTTGCGACGGGCCTGCTGGCTGCGCTGTACGGCGACCTCGCCGACGAGGTTCGCGAGCAGGGCCGGGCTCGGGGGCGTCAACTCCCTTGGCGGGCCCGGGGGTTCGGCCAGCGCGGCGAGCATCGGCTCCATCCCCGCGAAGTCGTCGAGCTGGGCGGCGCAGTAGTCGCAGCCCGCCAGGTGGGCCTCGAAGGCGGTGGCCTCGGACTCGTCCAGAATGCCGAGGGAGTAGGCGGCGACGGCGTCGTGGACCGACTCGCTGTCCTGTGCACTCATGCCGTCACACCTCGTTCCTCAAGAGCCAGTTTCATGGAGCGGAGCGCGTAGAAGACGCGGGAGCGCACGGTCCCGCTGGGCACTCCGAGGACTTCGGCCGCCTCACCGACCGTACGTCCCTTGAAGTAGGTCTCGACGAGCGCCTCCCGGTGGGCGGGCGTCAGATCGTCGAGTGCATCGCTGAGCGTCATCAACCACAGCGCCTTGTCGATCTCGTCCTCCGCGGGCATGACCTCCAGCGGCGACGGATCGACCTCCTGCGGCCGGGCCTGCCGACTGCGGTGGTTGTCGATGACGATGCGACGGGCGACCGTCACCAGCCAGGGTCGGACGGAGCCGGTGGCCCGGTTGAGCGCACCGGCGTTCTTCCAGGCACGGATGAGCGTCTCCTGCACGACGTCCTCGGCGCGCTGACGGTCCCCCGCGACGAGTCGCAGGACGAAAGCGAGCAGCGGACCGGCGTGTTCGCGGTAGAGCGAACGCATCAACTCCTCCTCCGGGGAGGGGGTGTTGACGTCGCCCTGCCCGGCGCTGCGAACATGCCGTGCCCCGCGCTGCGGACGTTCATCGGCCACGGCCGCATCCTCGCGCACCTTAAGCCTCCCGGTCGACCCCGTCGGAACTTCTTCGAGGGTCCATACGGACGGGCGGGTGCCCGCGACTCAACGGGGGCGCAAGATCTTTTCCGTACGCATCCCCGCCCGCCCCCCGCTCACGCCCGGCCGGCGGCGGAGACGGCCGCGCGGCGGCGGTGGCGGGCGACCCGCTCCCGGTTGCCGCAGGTCTCGCTGGAGCACCAGCGGCGGCGGCGCCCCCGGGAGGTGTCCAGGTACAGCCGGTCGCAGGTGTCGCCCTCGCAACGGCGCAGGCGGGTGCGGGCGACGGGGTCGGTGAGCAGGGCGACGGCGTCCCGGGCCAGCACGGCCAGGAGCTGTTCGCAGCGGGGCTCGGCGGCCAGGGCGCGGGCGAGGGTGCCGTCGGGGGTGCGGACGGCGCGCGGGGCGGGCGGGGGCAGGGCGGCGAGGGCGTTGACCTCGTCGAGGGCGGGGCCCCTGCCGCCGTCCAGGACGTCGGCGATCTGGTCGCGGAGGCGGCGGAAGCGGGGGGTCCAGCCGGGGTCGGGGCGCAGGGGGGTTCCGGCGGGGACCAGGCCCGCACCCACGGCCCACTCGGCCAACTCCTTCGCACCGGAGAGGAGTTCGTGGCCCCGGGCCCGGGTGGCGAGGAGGTCCAGGCAGACCCGGCCGGAGTCGAACCACCAGAAGGTGTTGGTGCCGGTGCCTGTGTTGCTCACGCCCATGTCGCTGGCCTCCGGGCTCGCCGCCGGTCCCCCGTGCCCTCCAGAGTGCCCTTCGGTGCGCGTCACCGGAACCCCCGGTGCCACGGGGCCTTTTCACACCGCGCCCGGCACCGGGGGTGCTCGCCCGGAACGCAGAAGCGCCCGCCCGCCCCCCTGCAAGGGGACGAGCGGGCGCTTCGTTCGGCGGGTCAGGCCCGGGGCTTCTTCTTGGCCCCGTTGGGCCACAGCCTCGGTTTGCGTTTGGCGGCGACGTCCTCCGCCCAGCCAAAGCCCGCGATCGCGGCGGCGATCAACGGCCAGGCCAGGATGAACATCAGCACCTGGTAGAGCTTGCCGAGGTTCGCGTTGATCAGCTCGCCCACCACCGGCAGCGACCCCAGCGACCACATCTGGTCGATGACCGGGATCGTCAGCATGATCGCCATCTCGTGCCAGAGATAGATCGTCACGGCCCGGTTGTTGGCCAGGGTGATCGGGGTGTCGAAGCCCTTCAGCTTGTCCGGGAGGACCTCCCACGACGGCGAGTAGTGCAGCAGCACGGCACAGAAGCCGAGCGACCACAGGGCGTTCGCCGTGGGGATCTCGTCGAAGTTCCAGCCCGCTTCGCCGATGTGCGTGCCCGCCCACCACAGGCCGAGCCCCATCAGCACCGCCGCGAACGACGGGATCATGTAGGGCTTGAGCTTCTTGAGCGTGCCCTCGTTGTGGGCGAAGCCGAGCATCCAGCAGGACGCGAAGGTCGTGAAGTCGGTGATCGCGTTGCCGGTCTCACCGGGGATCTCGATCAGCTTCATGCCGAGCACCGCGGACAGCGCCAGCGGCGCGAGCAGCGTCGGCCACGGCAGCTTGCGGAACAGCTTGAGCATCAGCGGCGAGAGCATGACGAACCACAGGTACGCCCGGATGTACCAGAGCGGACCCGAGGTCTGCGCGGCCCAGCTGACATCCAGCAGACCGCCCGGCGAGCCGACCTCGTCGGGACCGGTCGCCGCGCCCACCGGCACGAACCACCAGGCGAGCCTGATCCACCACCAGATGATCGACTCGCCGTCCTCGCCCGCGGTGGGCTTCCAGCCGCCGTTGAAGATCAGCGCGAGGGTGACGATCGCGAACACCCACACCGGCACCATCAGTCGCCGCACACGGCTCTTGATGACCTGGCCCGCCGACCGCGCGCTCAGCGAGCGCGCCATGAGCGAACCGGCCAGCGCGAACATCACGCCCATGGACGGGAAGATGATCGTCATCCACGCCTGTCCGTAGACGTGGAAGAGCACCACGCGGACCAGCGCGATGGAGCGCAGCAGGTCGAGGTAGCGGTCACGGCCGGGCTTCTTGGGCGCGGCCGGTTCCGGGGTCTCCTCGGGCTTCTCCTCGGCGGGGGCGTCGGTGCGGTCCAGCCCGTCCGCGTCCGCCGTCTGGGGCCAGGCGGACGTGCTCGGTCCGTACGGGTCCGTCTCCGCCTCGTCGCGGCCCCACGCGGGCTGCTGCCGGGTCGGAGCGCCCACCGCGGTCCTGGCGAACGCCGGAGTCTCCTCCTGCTGTCCGCCGTAACCGCCGCCGACGGGCGGGAACGCCGTGGTGGCGTTCCCGTGCCCGCCGCCCTGCTGCGGGGCGTAACCGCCCTGCTGCGGGGACTGCTGGGGCCAGCCGCCCTGCTGGGGCTGCTGCGGGTAGCCGCCGGTCTGGGGGTACGCCTGCGGGTAGCCGGCGGTCTGGCCCTGACCGTACGCGGCGGAAGGCAGCGCGGGACCGGGGTTGTTGCGGACCGTCGGCCAGCCGCCGCCCCCCTGCTGGGGGGCGGGGCCGGTGCCGGACTGATGCGGCAGCGGGAAGCCGTCCGCGTCGTACTCGGGACCGTAACCCTGGTCCTCGGGATAGTGACTGCCGTTCGGGCCCGGATATCCGTGGCTCATCCGACCGGCCACCTCTCCTCTTCGCGCCGCTGGCCCGGCAGGGCCCCCGGCGCCTCGACCACACCGGTGCGGCGCAGCTTCTGCCAGCGCAGCCGGCCGCCGGTGAGGGCGGTGATCCAGGACTGGAGCAGGACGACGTACATGATCTGGCGGTACAGGATCTGCTGGAGCGGGAAGGACAGCAGATGCGTCATCTTCTCCTTGTCCAGCCGGAACGCGTAGGCCGCACAGATCACTTGGAGCATCAGCACGCCGAACCAGGCGATGACGGTCTTGCCGGTCGGCCCGAAGACCAAGCCGTAGATCAGGAAGATGTCGATCAGCGGCGCCAGCAGCGGGAACACGATCATGAAGAGCGAGACGATCGGCAGGCCGACGCGCCCGAAGCGGCCCGAGGGGCCCTTCTCGATGATCGAGCGGCGGTGCTTCCAGATCGCCTGCATCGTGCCGTACGACCAGCGGTAGCGCTGCGACCACAGCTGCTGCACGGACTCCGGCGCCTCGGTCCAGGCGCGCGCGTCCTCCGCGTACACGACCCTCCAGCCCTCGCGGTGGAAGGCCATCGTGATGTCGGTGTCCTCGGCGAGGGTGTCCTCGCTCATGCCGCCGACCCGGTGCAGGGCGTCCGCACGGAACGCGCCGATCGCACCCGGGATGGTGGGCATGATGCCGAGCATGTCGTAGAGGCGACGGTCCAGGTTGAAGCCCATCACGTACTCGATGTGCTGCCAGGCGCCGATCAGCGAGTCGCGGTTGCCGACCTTCGCGTTGCCCGCGACCGCGCCGACGCGCGGGTCGCCGAACGGCTGGACCAGCTCGCGGACGGTGGACGGCTCGAAGACCGTGTCGCCGTCCATCATCACGATGATGTCGTAGCGCGCGTGCCGGATGCCGTTGTTGAGCGCGGCGGGCTTGCCCGCGTTCTGCTGGCGGACCACCCGGACGTTGGGGATGCGCATCTGCTCGACGATGTCGGCGGTGCCGTCCGTGGAGCCGTCGTCGATGACGATGACCTCGATCGGATGGTCACTGGACATCAGGGAGCGCACGGTGTTGGCGATGCACTCGCGTTCGTTGTACGCGGGCACCAGCACGGTGACCGGTCTGGTGACTTCCGGCCCCCAGCGGAACCCTCGTTTCCGTACCTTGCGGGCGTGCACGAAGGAAAGGATCAGCATCAGGCCGAAGCGGGCGATGACCAGCGAGCCGACGAGCGCCAGACCCCAGGTGAGGGTGTCGGTGATGCCGTCGGAGACGGTGATCGCGGTCAGGAACAGCTTCGACTTCCACAGCTCGGGACCCGTCACCGCCGAGTGCGCCGAGGGATAGCCCATCGCCTCGGTGAGGTTGGTGAACTTGAAGCCGCGCTTCTGCATGTCCGGCAGGAACTGGTCCAGCGCCTGGATGGTCTGCGTGCGGTCACCGCCGGAGTCGTGCATCAGCACGACGGTGCCCTTGGTGGTCTTGGGCGTGGCGCGCTTGATGATCTCCGCGACGCCGGGCCGCTTCCAGTCCTCGGAGTCGGTGTCGTTGACGACCGTGAGGTAACCGAGCTCGCCGACGTACTTGGCGACCGGCCAGCTGGCGTCGTCGAAGGCGTAGGCGAACGACGAGTAGGGCGGCCTGAACAGCGAGGTGTGCACCCCGGCCGCCCCGGCTATCGCGAGCTGGTTGCGCGAGAACTGCGAGTCGATGCCGTCGCGCGTCTTGTACGAGAGGTCGGGGTGGTTCCAGGTGTGCAGACCCAGCTCGTGACCCTCGTCCACGATGCGCTTGACGAGGTCCGGGTAGCGGGTGGCGTTGGAGCCGACGACGAAGAAGACGCCGTGGGCGCCGTACTCCTTCAGCTTGTCCAGAACCTTCGGCGTCCACTTCGGGTCCGGACCGTCGTCGAAGGTGATGACGACGTGCTTGTCCTTGACGTGCCGCGCCTCGGGCTTCTTCGGGTCCCGGGTGTCGATGACCGGGCCGCCCTTGCTGATGACCTCCGGCACCGTGCCCTGGTCGACGGGCGGGCGGGCGCCGGTCTGGTCGGAGTCGATCTCGTTGTGGACGTAACCACGCAGCATCAGCATCGCCATCAGGGCGACGAGGACCAGCGAGGGCAACAGGTACCGCATGGGGAACCAGCGCCGCCGGTTGCGCGGCGTGCGTGCGCGCGCGGCGGAGCGGCGGGCGCCCTGGGAGGAACGCCTGCGAGGGTTGGACATCTACGTGCCGTGCCTTCTACTTCGCCGGGTTGTTGACCGGGTCAGGAATGGGGTCGGTGCCACCGGTGGGAGTCGTGCCGCCGGTCTCGGTGCCGCCCGTGGGGTTCTGGCCACCGGTCGGGTTCTGGCCACCGGTCGGGTTCTGACCGCCAGTCGGGTTCTGGCCACCGGTCGGGTTCTGGCCACCGGTCGGGTTCTGACCGCCGGTCGGGTTCTGGCCGCCGGTCGGGTCCGGCGGGGGCTTCTGACCGCCCGTCGGGTCCGGCGGCGGCTTCTGACCGCCGGTCGCGTCACCGTTGCCGGCCGTCTTGCCGGGCTTCTGCTTGTCCGGGACCTGCTTGTCCGGGGTCTTGCCGTCCTTGGCGTCGTCCTTCTTGGCGCCGCCGGCCGGGACCTTGCCGGTGGTGGCACCGGCGGTCTGGGTGCCCGCGGGGACCTCGCCGCCGGTGACCGGCGGGACGCCGTCCGGCTTCGGCACGGACGGGGTCGGGTCGGGGTCGGACTTGACCTTCTCCGCCGTCTTGTCGGAGGCGAAGTCCGGCACCGGCAGCCCCGGGGCAAGGGAGTTGCCGCCGATCAGGGAGATGATGAGCATCGCGGCGTAGGCGGCGCACACCGCGCCCAGCACCCAGCCGATCCGGCGCAGCTTCTTGCCGCGGCGGCCGCTCTCGTCGACGAACACCGGCCCGTCGGCGCTCTCCGTGGACAGCTCCGGGAGCAGCGGAGGCTCGTGCCGGCGCTGTCCGAAGTGCGCGCCGACGGAGTTGATCTGCATCGTCCGGTCGTCGGCGTTGCGTATCTGGCGTATTTGGCGGGTCTGCCCGGTCTGGGCACCCTCAGGAGTGTTCTTCACGGCTCTTCGCACATCCCCCACTGACTGGCTCATCGGTGGGCGCGCGCGACCAAATGGAACCGCCGTCGGCCCGGGCCCCCACCCGTCCAAGCGTCCCTATCACACTGCACCCGGACGTCGAATGTAGCGCACGCGGGTGACAGAGCTTCTCGCGAGTGCACTCTTGTCACACATCAATGACATATCCAGAGCCGGAATGGATCGTTCCGTGTCCGATTCGACCTATTTACCCCCTATCTCTAGGGCAGATAAGACATCACGTGACGCATACGACAGTGGGCCCGCCCGGACACGACGAAGGCCCGGCCGCTCGAGGCGGCCGGGCCTTGGTCTCACATGGGGCTTGTGGAGATGGCGGGAATCGAACCCGCGTCCAACGGTGCAGAATCAGGGCTTCTCCGTGTGCAGTCTGCTGCGATTTTCTCGGCCCCGGAGATCACGCAGACAAGTCTCCGACGGGCTCAGTCACTGTTTGATTTCCTCACCGTCCCCGTGACCGGGACGGTGAGTTTAGATCCCTTGATGATGCCAGGATCCGGGTCGGGATCACCCCCGGGCTGACACTTCGCAAGTCGCTACTTAGGCAGCGAGGGCGAAGGAATCGCGCTTGGTGTTGGCGATTATTGGTTGCGACATATGGTTTACGAGATCATTGCCGCTTCCTCGACACGCTTCCCCTGCTTCGACATCCGCTGTCGAAACCGATCATCCCCATGTTGATTTTTCAAAGTGGGTCCGGGGGCTTGCGCCACCTTCCCCGTCGCCTGACCCATCACCATGTGGGGTGCGACATGTTCCATCGTACGTGACCATCGTCCGCCGATGCCAGCCAATAAAGGCTAGAGGTACCCGCGCTCCTTGCGCTTCACCGCGGCGATGGCCCGGTTGGTCTCGCGCGTGTCCTGCTTCTCGCGGAGCGTCTGCCGCTTGTCGTACTCCTTCTTGCCCTTGGCCAGCGCGATCTCGCACTTGACCCGGCCGTCCTTGAAGTACAGCGCGAGCGGCACGATCGTGTGGCCGGTCTCGCCCGACTTCGACTCCAGCTTGTCGATCTCCGCCCGGTGCATCAGCAGCTTGCGCTTGCGCCGCGCGGCGTGGTTGGTCCAGGTGCCCTGCGAGTACAGCGGTACGTGGATGTTGTGCAGCCAGGCCTCGCCGCCGTCGATCTGCACGAAGCCGTCCACCAGTGACGCCCTGCCGAGCCGCAGGGACTTCACCTCGGTGCCCATGAGCACGAGACCGCACTCGTAGGTGTCGAGGATGGTGTAGTCGTGCCGGGCCTTCTTGTTCTGCGCGATGATCTTGCGCTTGGGGTCCTTTTCCTTAGCCATAGTGCGGTCATTTTCGCACTACGAGCCCCCCTGAAGGCCACTCAATACTGTCTGGGCCCGCTCCTGGGCCCGCTCGGTGGCCACCAGGTCGGGCGTGATGCCCCTGCCGTCCAGATTGTGCCCGGCGGGGGTGCGGTAGTGGCCGACGGTCAGCTCGGCGACCGAGCCGTCCGCGAGCCGGCTGGGCTTCTGCACCGAACCCTTGCCGAAGGTCCGCGAACCGACCGTCAGCGCCCGGCCCCGGTCCTGGAGCGCGCCCGTCACCAGTTCGGCGGCGCTCATCGTGCCGCCGTCGACGAGCGCGACCACCGGTCTCCTGGTGTCACCGCCGCGCTCGGCGTGCAGGGCACGCTGGCTGCCGCGGTCGTCGTACGTCGCCACCAGACCGCCGTCCAGGAAGGCGGAGGCCGCGGTGACCGCCTCGTCGACCAGACCGCCCTCGTTGCCGCGCAGGTCCAGCAGCACGCCCTTGCCGGCCGGCGCCCGGCGCACGGCCTCGCGCACCCGCTCCCCCGACCCCCGGGGGAAGGAGGTCACCCGGATCAGCACCGCCCCGTCGGCGAGCTGCTCCACCGTGACGGCGTCGGTGGGCAGGTTCGCCCGCCGCACCTCCTGCGTCCACACCTTCTGGCCCCGCTGGAGCTCGATGCGTACGGGAGTGCCCGCCCCGGCGCCCGAGCCGTCGCCGCGCAGCAGCGAGACGACCTCGGTGACCGGGCGGCGATCCACGTCGCGGCCGTCGATGCTGCGCAGCGCGTCCCCGCGCCGCAGACCCGCCTTCGCGGCGGGGCCGCCGGGACGCACCCGCTCGACCTGGACGCTGCCGTCGGCGCACCGCTTGGCGACCAGGCCGACGCCGGTGTACTCGCCGTCGAGGGACTTCTCGAAGTCCTTGTACTCCGCCGGGTCGTAGACCGCTCCCCAGCGGTCGCCGCTGCGGCTGACCGCCTCCTCGGCGGCCTGCTTGCCGGACTTGCCGTCCGCGACCGCCTCGGCCGCCGCCCGGGCGACCGCGTCGCGTGTCGCCTGGGGTGCGGCGGGCCGCACCGCCGACGCGGGCTGCGGCTCGTCGTCGTACACCCATGAACCGGTCGTCGAGACGGTGGCCAGCGCCCCCGCGAAGACCAAGGTCAGGGCCGCCCCGCGGCACAGGCCGCGGGGCCGGATACCGAATTCCGGGCCTGGCATGGCGACGAGTCTAGGACAAACGCCGTGCCCCGTACGGCTTGTTGCCGTACGGGGCACAGGGGGAACGGGTGTCGCGGGTTACACGGTCACGACCGGACCTACACCTTCAAGTACTTGCGGAGCGCGAAGAAGGCGGCGAGCGCCGGCATCAGCAGGCTGATCGCGAGCACCAGCGGCAGCTTGGTGAGGACCGCGTCCCAGCCGATGAAGTTCACCAGCTCCATCTTGTCGGCGAGCGCGAGGCCGTGGTCGATCAGGAAGTAGCGGCCGAGGACCAGCATCACGCAGGCGAGCGCACCGCCGATGAGACCGGCGACGGCGGCCTCCATGATGAACGGCGCCTGGATGTAGAAGCTGGAGGCGCCGACGAGCCGCATGATGCCGGTCTCGCGCCGGCGGCTGAACGCGGAGACGCGGACGGTGTTCACGATCAGCATCAGCGCGATGACGAGCATCAGGCCCATCAGGAAGAGCGCGGCGACGTTCATGCCGTTCATCAGCTCGAAGAGCTGGTCCAGGATGGAGCGCTGGTCCTCCACGGCCTGCACACCGGCCCGGCCCTGGAAGGCGGTCGTCACCACCTTGTACTTCTCGGGGTCCTTCAGCTTGATCTGGTAGGACTCCTGCATCTGGTCCGGCGTCAGGACGTTCGCCATCGGCGTGTCGCCGAACTGCTCCTTGTAGTGCTTGAACGCCTGGTCGGCGTCCTCGTAATAGACCTTGTCGACGATGTCCATCTTTTCCAGGTCGGCCTTGACCTGCTGCTTCTGCTCCGCCGTGACGGCGCCCTTGGCGCACTGCGGGACGCCCGTCTCGGCGTCGTTCTTGTTGCAGAAGTAGATGGAGATGTTGACCTTGTCGTACCAGTAGGTCTTCATCTCGTTGACCTGGTTGCGCATCAACAGGGCCCCGCCGAAGAGGGCCAAGGAGAGTGCGACGGAGACGACGACGGCGAAGGTCATCGTGAGGTTCCGGCGGAGACCGACACCGATCTCCGACAGGACGAACTGGGCGCGCATCGGCGTCCTTTCAGTGCTGGTAGCCGTAGACGCCGCGAGACTGGTCGCGTACGAGACGGCCCTTCTCGAGTTCGATGACGCGCTTGCGCATCTGGTCGACGATCTGCTGGTCGTGGGTCGCCATCACCACAGTGGTGCCGGTGCGGTTGATGCGGTCCAGCAGCTTCATGATGCCGACGGAGGTCTGCGGGTCGAGGTTGCCGGTCGGCTCGTCCGCGATCAGCAGCATCGGCCGGTTGACGAAGGCGCGGGCGATGGCCACGCGCTGCTGCTCACCGCCGGAGAGCTCGCCGGGCATCCGGTCCTCCTTGCCGCCGAGGCCGACCAGGTCGAGCACCTGGGGGACGGCCTTGCGGATCTCGCCGCGCGGCTTGCCGATGACCTCCTGCGCGAAGGCGACGTTCTCGGCCACCGTCTTGTTGGGCAGGAGGCGGAAGTCCTGGAAGACGGTGCCGAGCTGGCGCCGCATCTGGGGGACCTTCCAGTTGGACAGGCGCGCGAGGTCCTTGCCCAGCACGTGCACCTGCCCCTGGCTGGCGCGCTCCTCGCGCAGCAGCAGCCGCAGGAAGGTGGACTTTCCGGAGCCGGAGGAACCGACCAGGAAGACGAACTCTCCCTTCTCGACCTCCAGGGAGACGTCCCGCAGGGCGGGCCGGTTCTGCTTCGGGTAGGACTTGGACACGTTGTCGAATCGGATCACAGGTGCACCACGGTCGCCGGTAGTAGGTGTGCGTGACCATACGCGACCCGGCCTCGGGCGTGCAGGCTGCTTCCCCGCGATGAGCGGTTTGCTCCGGTTTGCCGGGGGCCCTTTGCTCCCGGGCCGCGCACGTCCGGCGTCCGGCTGGCACAGTGGAGGGGAACGGATGCGTTTCCCCGGGCGTTATGGGGAGAGAACGCGAAGTATTCGGGATGTGCATCCAGGTAGTGCGGAGTGTGCGGCCGGTGACCGGAGGAGGACAGCGCATGACCTATGACCGGTTGGTGTGCGCGAACTGCGCGGGACCGGTGGCCGAGGGCCGCTGCCCGACCTGCCGGGCGAGCAGGCAGCGCCTGGAGCAGCGGGAAGGGCCGTTCGCCCAGCTGAATCCGGCGACGCTGGTGGCGCTGCTGGTGGTGCTGGTGGCGGCGATGGCCCTGCTGGCCCATCAGGCCGCGTAGGGGTTCGCAGGTACGAAGAGTGATGTGGGGCCCGGGGTGCTGAGTGCACCCCGGGCCCCTTTCTCGTACGCGTACGGCAGTGGATCAGGCCGCGGTGTTGCCGCGTCCGCCCAAGCGGGGCAGGAAGCGGAAGGCGATGCCGCCGGCGATCATCGTCGCGGCGCCGACCATGAGGAGCGTGGTGTCACCGGCGCCGGTGGCGGCCAGCTCGTCCTTCGGCTTGGCCTGCTCGACGGGACGGTTGGCGACGGAGTCGGCGTCGGTGTTGTCGTTGCCGCCGGTGCCGGTGCCCGCGCTCGCACCGGTGCCGGTGCTCGTTCCGGCGGTGCCGCCGGTGGTCGGGTCGGTGGTGGGCGGCGTGGTCGGCTCCTGGCCGCCGGTGCCCTCGGTGGAGCCGCCGGTGGTGGGCTTGCCCTCGGTGGTGCCACCGGTGGTGGGCTTGCCCTCCGTAGTGCCGCCCGTGGTGGGCTTGCCCTCGGTCGTACCGCCCGTGGTGGGCTGACCCTCGGTGGTGCCACCGGTGGTGGGCTTGCCCTCCGTGGTACCGCCCGTCGTCGGCTTGCCCTCGGTGGTGCCACCGGTGGTGGGCTTGCCCTCGGTCGTACCGCCCGTGGTGGGCTTGCCCTCCGTGGTGCCGCCGGTGGTGGGCTTGCCCTCCGTGGTGCCACCCGTGGTCGGCTTGCCCTCGGTCGTGCCACCGGGGTCGGCGCCACCGGCGCCCTCCGTGGTGCCCTGGTTCGCACCGTCCGTGGTGCCCTGGTTCGCACCGTCGGTGGTGCCCTGGTTCGCACCGCCCTCCGTGCCGCCGTCGGCCGCGTCGACACCGGCGTCGAGCTTGACCGGGCCGGCCTCGAGCTGGACGCCGACCTTCTCCTTGGCGCCGTCACCGGAACCGGCGGCCTGCGCGACACCCGCGACGGTCAGCGACGCTCCGGCGGCGACCACCGCGCTGGCGGCTATACGCGCGACACGGACCCGCATCTTGTTGGTCATCTGGTTGCTACCCCCAGTAGCTGGCGAGCTCTTGTGAATCGAGTCGTTGGCGCAGCTATGCAGGGGCAACGGCCTTGGCGGGGATGTCAGTTCATGGGACCGCCTCTCAAGAGGCCGCCCACTCGCCCCCGTTCACACCCGCCCCAGACATACGCATGCTGCCCGCTACACTCCCCCAGTCGCGAGAAGGGCGTCAAGAACGTTCCGGGCGCGATGCCCGCTTATACGATCACTTGCCCGAGAGATGCACACAGGGCTGTGACATATACGGCGCCCGGTTCCGCAACGCGCGAAGGCGCCGGACCCCTCCGGGCCCGGCGCCTCCGTCGACGTAACTGTGGTGCTTACTTCTCCTGCTGCTTGCGCCAGCGGATGCCCGCCTCCAGGAAGCCGTCGATCTCGCCGTCGAGCACCGACTGCGGGTTGCCGACCTCGAACTCCGTACGGAGGTCCTTGACCATCTGGTAGGGGTGCAGGACGTACGAACGCATCTGGTTGCCCCAGGAGTTGCCGCCGTCGCCCTTGAGGGCGTCCATGGCCGCCTGCTCCTCCTGGCGGCGGCGCTCCAGGAGCTTCGCCTGGAGGACGTTCATGGCGCTCGCCTTGTTCTGGATCTGGGAGCGCTCGTTCTGGCAGGAGACGACGATGCCGGTGGGGATGTGGGTCAGGCGCACCGCGGAGTCGGTGGTGTTGACGCCCTGGCCGCCGGGACCCGACGCGCGGTAGACGTCCACGCGCAGCTCGGACTCGTCGATCTCGACGTGGTCGGTCTTCTCGACGACCGGGAGGACCTCGACGCCCGCGAAGGAGGTCTGGCGGCGGCCCTGGTTGTCGAACGGGGAGATGCGCACCAGGCGGTGCGTGCCCTGCTCGACGGAGAGCGTGCCGTACGCGTACGGGGCCTTCACGACGAAGGTGGTGGACTTGATGCCCGCCTCCTCCGCGTAGGAGGTCTCGTAGACCTCGGTGGAGTAGTTGTGCCGCTCGGCCCAGCGCAGGTACATGCGCTGGAGGCGCTCGGCGAAGTCGGAGGCGTCGACGCCGCCGGCCTCGGCGCGGATGTTGACCAGCGCCTCGCGCTCGTCGTACTCGCCGGACAGGAGGGTGCGGACCTCCATCTCGTCCAGCGCCTTGCGCACGGAGACCAGCTCGGTCTCGGCCTCGGCGAGGGCGTCCGCGTCGTCCTCGTCGGCGGCGAGCTCGAACATGACGCCGACGTCGTCGATGCGGCCGCGCAGGGCCTCGGTCTTGCGCAGCTCGGCCTGGAGGTGCGAGAGCTTGCTGGTGATCTTCTGGGCGGCATCGGGATCGTCCCAGAGGGACGGCGCCGCGGCCTGCTCTTCGAGCACGGCGATGTCGGCCCTCATCTTTTCGAGGTCCAGGACGGCCTCGATCGACCCCATGGTCGAGGAGAGGGACTTCAGCTCTTCGGATACATCGACGACTGCCACGTGCACCAGCCTAACCGGTACCCGCAGACCCCGGCCCCGGGTCCCTCCCCGGGGCCTTCGCCCGTGCGGTCAGGGGCGGCCCGGGGAGGAGTGGGTGGGGGGCGGGGCGGGGTCCTCGTCGGAGGAGGTGGCGGCGAGCCAGCCGCCCACGCCGAGGGCGGCGAGGAGGGCGACTCCGGCGGTGGTCATGATCAGGCGGCGCCGGCGCACCTCGGAGCGGTGCCGGGCGGAGCCGGGGCGGCGGTCGCCGGGGGTGCGGGGCACCCGGGCGGTCCCCAGCGGGCCGCCGGCCAGCTCGTCGGGGGCGGGGACGCGCATGGAGGTGTGGGTGTCGCGGTTGGAGGAGTCGTGGGAGCCGCCGGGGACCAGGGGCACGGCCCCCTTGCGCGGTGCCGGTTCCGTGCCGGGGGACTCGTCCTCGTACGCCATCGAGACGGTCGGGACCGAGGCCTCGGACTCGGGCTCGTCCACGTCCAGCGGCGGCATTCCGGCCAGGGAGGGGAGCTGTTCGCGCAGGCCGGCGGCCAGTTCGGAGGCGCGCAGGCGGGAGGCGGGGGCTTTGGCGAGGCACTGCACTATCAGCTGCCACAGCTCCTCCGGGATGCCCGGGAGGGGGACCACGGTCTCGGTGACGTGGCGGCGCAGCACGGCGCCGGGGTGGCCGCCGCCGAAGGGCGTGAAGCCCGCGAGGAGCTCGTACAGGACGGTGGCCAGTGCGTAGATGTCGACGGCGGCGCGCGGCGGCAGGCCCTCGACGATCTCGGGGGCCAGGTAGTCCGGCGTGCCGATGATCTTGGTGGCCTTGGTGCGGCGCGGGGTGTCGATGAGCTTGGCGACGCCGAAGTCGGTGAGCAGCGCCGGGTGTGCGCCGCCGGGGCCGAGCGGTCCCTGCATGTCGAGCAGGACGTTCTCGGGCTTGACGTCGCGGTGCACGATCTGGGCGGCGTGGGCGGCGGCCAGGCCGTCCGCGATGTCGATGGCGATGGCGACGGCGGCCTCGGGGGCGAGCCTGCGTTCGCGGTCGAGGCGGGTGCGCAGGTCGGTGCCCCGTACGAGGTCCATGACGAGGGCGAGGTCGTTGCCGTCGACGACGAGGTCGCGTACGGAGACCACGTTGGGGTGGTCCAGCTTGAGCAGGGCCGTGCGCTCCTGGACGAAGCGTCCGACCAGCTCCTGGTCGGAGGCGAGGTCCTCGCGCAGCATCTTGACGGCGACGGGCCCCTCGGGTCCCTCGCCGAGCCACACCGTGCCCGCGCTGCCTCGCCCGAGAATCTGGTGGGCGGTGTACCGGCTGCCGATTTTCCGTGCCAAGACTGCTCCCTCAGCGGCTGGCGTCGGCCCTCAAAGTACGCCGCCGACGAGGCGTTGAGTGCACAGGATGGCCCCTGTGGCCCGTCATTCCGTACTTCCGGGGACGAAATCCGCCCCCGGAAGTCGACAAGTCTCCAACCTGACCACCCTGCACGGGGGTCACGGCTCGGCGTTACGGCTTGGAGCCGCCGAGGTCGTCGAAGAACTTCACGGCGCTGTCCCACCAGTCGCCGATCTGCGCGAAGAAGCCCTTCGTGGTGCCGATCCACTCCTGGAGCGGGGTCAGCTCCCAGATCAGCCAGGCCGCCACGAACAGCAGGACGACCGTGAACAGGCAGCCCTTGAGGCAGCCGAGGCCGGGGATGCGCATCGGGTTGGCGCTGCGCCGGCGCGGCTCCCTCGGCGGACGCGGCTCGCGCGGGGCGGGCGGCGTGGGGGCCTGCGGCTGCGGCTGGGGCGGCTGCGGGGCGTACCGCTGCTGCGGGGGCGGGGCCTGGGGCTGCCGGCGCTGGGGGGCGTAGTTCTGCTGGGGCTGGGGGTGCTGGGGCTGACGCTGCGGGGGCTGCTGCTGGGGGTAGCCGTAGCCGCCCTGGTTCTGCTGTCCGTACTGGCCCTGCTGTCCCTGGCCCTGCTGGCCGCGCTGCGGCTGGCGCTGGGGGCGGCGGCGCAGCGGGTCCTGGCTGGGGTCCAGGTACTGCACCTGGGTCTGCTCGTTGCGGTCGCGGGCGGCGCGCAGCTGGTTCTGCCAGGGGTGCGGGTCCTCGGGGCCGGCACCTGAGGGGGCGCCCGCCGGGCGGGGCGGAACCGGCGGCATGACGGCGGTCGGGTCGGCCGCACCGCGCGGGGCGCCGGGTCCTCCGGTCGAGGGCAGCACGCTGGTCGCACCGTTGGGGTCGTACGATCCGGCGTTGCTCGGCAGCACCTGCGTCGGGTCCGCCTCGCCGGGAAAACCAGCACCGGCACCGGTGTCGGGAACGGGCGCCGGCGCCGGGTCCGGTGCCAGCAGCGCGCCGACACCCATGGCGGCCTCGACCTGCGCGGAGGTGGAGTGCACACCGATGCCGGAGGCGACGGTGCGCAGGGCGCGGGCCAGGTTCTCGGCGCTGGGGCGCTGGTCGGGGTCCTTGCGCAGGCAGCGCTCGATGACCGTCCACAGGGGTTCGGGGACGGTGGTGGGACGGCGGGGTTCCTCGCTCAGGTGCCGGTGCAGCACTTCCAGGGCGGTGCCGCCGGCGAACGGGGGCCTGCCGGTGACCAGTTCGTACAGCAGGATGCCCGCGCCGTAGATGTCGACGGCGGAGGTCTGCGGGCGGCCCTCGGCGGACTCGGGCGCGACGTAGGCGGGGGTGCCGACGAACTCGTGGGTGCGGGTGAGGCCCGGGGAGTCGGCGAGGCGGGCGATGCCGAAGTCGGTGAGCATCGGGTGCATCGCACCGTCGCGCTCGTCCAGGAGGACGTTCGCGGGCTTGAGGTCGCGGTGCACGACGCCGTCCGCGTGGCTGGCGGCGAGGGCGTCGGCGATCTGCGCGGTGAGCAGGGAGGCGGCGACGGGGGTCAGCGGGCCGTTGTCGCGGAGGTAGCGGTGCAGGTCGGGGCCGTCGATCAGGTCCATGACCAGGGCGAGGAGGTCGCCCTCGACGACGAGGTCGCGGGTGCGCACGATGTTGGGGTGGGTGAGCCGCAGGAGCACGGAGCGTTCGCGCAGGAAGCGCATCACCACGTCCGCGTCGTTCGCGAGCTCCTCCTTGAGGACCTTGATCGCGACGGTCTCGCCGGGCTGGCCCGCGACGGCCGCCTCGGCGCCCGCCGTCTCCCGCTGGCGGGCGCGCCAGACGGTGCCCGTGGCGCCGCGCCCGAGCGGCTGCTCAAGCAGGTACTTACTGCCTACCGGCCGCACGTCATGCACTCCCTGCTGGTCGGTGACTGACCCTGATCGTGGTTCGAGTGCGGGCCGCCGGTGTTCCGGCCGCCCGGCCTTCCGCTTTTCTGGTTGCCCAACTGTAGTGCCGCCGAACGGGGCACAGGCCGAACGTGCGTCGTGCCCGACGGCTCGGGGAGGGAACTCCCTGTCGTACGCGTGTTCCCGGGAAAGACGCGACCATCGGGCCGATGGTTGCCGCACGCACGTGCGGGGTGCGTCACGGCCGTTCGGCGGGCCGCGCCCGTGACGTCGGCGAAGCTCCCCGCGCGCTGTCCGAGCGTGCCTCATACAGGTTCTTTTGCGCCCACAGCCGACCATTCAAGATCACTTGGTGGCGGGCGGCGGGCGGGTTGTCAGTGGCAGGTGCGAGGATGCCATCAGCACAGACCTGTGGGGTACGCGAGGGCGCACGAAGCCCTCAACGCCCCACGGTGGGTGCCGACCTGTACCGGACGACGCGTCCGCGCCGGGTGGGGGGACCTCGCGGGGAGCGGCGGATTGCGCGGCCTCCCACCGGCCCCGCCGCCTGCGCCGCGCGCAGAAGGGACCGCTGACGCGATGCAGATCCGGCTGACCGTCCTCGCGCCGCGCAGCGGCCAGAGCAGAGCCGCCACGCAGGGTGCCCCCGCGCCCGGAGCGCCGGCGGCGGGCGCCGCCCCGGCGGTCTGCGACGTGCTCGTCACCGCCCCCGCCGGGACGGCCCTGGCCGCGGTCGCCTCCGGCCTCGCGGCGGCCGTGCAGGGTCCGGGCGGCCCGGAGACCACGGGCGCGGTGGTGGTGTACGCCGGGCGCGAGCGCCTGGACGCGCAGCGGTGCGCGCTGGGCGAGCCCCCGCTGGTGGACGGGGCGGTGCTCTCGCTCCAGGCCCCGGCCGACGAGGACGCCCCCGAACTGTCGGACCTCACGCAGCTCCAGGTGGTGGCGGGCCCCGACGCGGGCGGCGTGCACCTGCTGCACGGCGGGCAGATCCGGATCGGGCGCTCCGCCGACGCCGATGTACCGCTGGACGACCCGGACGTGTCCCGGCTGCACTGCACGGTCACCCTCGCCGAGGACGGCCGGGTCACCGTCGCCGACCTCGGCTCCACCAACGGCACCTCGCTGGACGGCCGCGAGGTCGGCCGCCGGGAGGTGCGGCTGGCCCCGGGCGCGCTGCTGCGGGTCGGCGAGTCCGCCCTTCGGCTGGCCCCGCCGGGCACGCACGGCCCCGCCCTGCCCGCCGCCCCGGACGGCGAGGGGCATCTGCGGGTGCCGCGCACCCCGCCGGCGCCCACCGCCGCCGTTCCCGCCCCCGGGCGGTACGGGGGGAGCGCCTCGCACCACCGGGTGAGCGGGCGGCCCCCGGCCGACGGGGTGCCGCCGCACAGGACGGTGCCCGCGCAGGGTTCGTACGGGCACCAGGACAGTGCCCCGGGCCCCGCTCCGTACGACCGCGAGAGCGACCTCCCGGGGACGCACCACGGCACCTCCGCGCGTCTGCCCGCCTCCTACCAGGGCCAGGGCCCCTTCGCCGGGACGCCCGACCGGACGCACGGCGCGGGCCGGGTCGTCGAGAGCGGCTCCGACGCCCGTACGACGTCCGAGCCCGCCCGGGAGGAGCCCAGGAAGCGCGGCGGCATAGGGAGTTGGGCCCGCCGCCTGGCCGGGAGCCGCAACGAGGCGACGCACGACTACGCGGGCGAGCCGCCCGCCCGGCAGGCCCCCGCGCCCCAAACCGCTCCCGCCGCGCAGCCCGCACCCGTACCCGCCGCCTCCGTGCCCGACCCCTGGCCGGACGCGGCGACGCTGCTGCTGACCGCGCTCCAGCCGGGGCCCAGGCTCTGGGAGCGCGGTCCCGCGCATCCCGAGTCGCTGGTGGTGCGGCTGGGCACCGCCGACCGTACCGCGCCCGACGGTGCGGGGCTGCTGCCGTCGGTGCCGGTGACGGTGGGGCTCAAGGAGGCGGGTTCGCTGGGGCTCGCGGGGCCGCGCGCGCGGCTCGCCGGACTGGCGCGTTCCGTGGTGGCGCAGCTCGCCGCGCTGCACTCCCCCACCGACCTGGAGATCGTGCTGATCAGCGCGGACCGTTCGCGGCCCGCCGAGGAGCGGGCCCGCGAGTGGGGCTGGCTGGGCTGGCTGCCGCATCTGCGCCCGGCGCACGGGCAGGACTGCCGGCTGCTCCTCGCGTACGACCGCGACCAGGCCGCCGCCCGGATCGCCGAGCTGGTGCGGCGTACGGAGGAGGGCCCGCTGGAGGCGGACGCACCGCGCACGGTGGTGATCGTGGACGGCGACCCGGGTTCGGCGGGGCTGCGGGACGCGGCCGCCCGGCTCGCGGCGCACGGCGCTGCGCACGGCATCCATGTGCTGTGCCTGGCCGAGACCCCGGCCGCGTCCCCCTTGTCGCCGGTGGAGGCGACGTACGACACGGCCTGCGCGAGTGCGCCCGCGTTCCGCGAGTGCGGGGCGGTGGCGCTGCTGAGCGGCGACGTGGCCACGGCGGTACGGGTGTTGCGCACGGCGGGCGGGCGCAGTGCCGGGCACGGGACGCTGGGTGCGGTGGACGCGGTGTCGGCGGCCTGGGCGGAGCGCTTCGCCCGTGCGCTGGCCCCGCTGCGCACGGACGCGGCGGACCAGGGCTCCGGCTCCGGCGGGGTGCCGGGCCAGGGGCGCGGTGCGGGGCGGCTGTCGGCGGCGACGCTGCCGCCGGTGTCCCGGCTGCTGGACGAGCTGGGTCTGGCCAGGGCGACCCCGGCGTCCCTGATGGCGCGTTGGGCGGCCGCGGCCGACGACGAGCAGGCACCCGGGGCGACGCGGGCGTGGGCGGTGCTGGGCGCGGGCCCGCGCGGGCCGGTCTGCGCGGACCTGGCGCTGGACGGCCCGCATCTGCTGATCGAGGGGCCCGCGGGCAGCGGTCGTACGGAACTGCTGCGTTCGGCGGCGGCCTCCCTGGCGGCGGCGGCCCGCCCGGACCGGCTCGGGCTGATCCTGGTCGACGGGGCGGGCGGCGAGCGCGGCGAGGGACTGCGGGTGTGCACCGAACTGCCGCATGTGTCTACCCACTTGGTGGCCTCCGACCCGGTACGGATGCGGGAGTTCGCGCAGGCGCTGGGTGCCGAGCTGAAGCGCCGCGGGGAGCTGCTGGGCGACCTGGACTTCGCGGACTGGCACGCGGGGCGCGGCGCCCCCCTGACAGCGGCTCCGGCGGCTCCGGCCGCTCCGTCGGTACCGGCGGCGCGGTCGCAGGGGTACGGCTCCGGGCAGAACCCGGTGCGCCAGGACCCCGGGCACGCGCCCGGTCCGGAGGCGGCCGCCCCGTACGCCTCGATCGGTGCGCAGCGCGGCACCAACCCGCAGGCGGGCGGCGGCGATCTGCGGCAGACCGGTCAGGTGCGCCCGGCCGGGGCCGCTGACATAGAGGCTCCGAACACCGGGACGCTGCGGCTGCGGCCCGCCGCCGTGCGGGAGCGGGAGCGGCAGGCCCAGGCGCAGGCGGGCGGCGGGCCTTCCGCGCTGCCCCGGCTGGTGGTGCTGGTGGACGACTTCGACGCGCTGGTGGCGCCCGCGCTGGGGAGCACGGGGCGGCCTTCGGCGGGTTCCGTCGTCCGGGCGCTGGAGGCGGTGGCCCGGCACGGGGAGCGCCTCGGGGTACACCTGGTGGCCGCCTCGGCGCGCCCGGACCGCACGGCGGAGACCGAACTGGCGCGGGGAGAGCGGCTGTTGCGGGTGGTGCTGGATCCGCCGCCCGCCGCGCCCGCGCCCGAGGAGCCCGCGCCGGGGCGGGGGCGGCTGCTGCACCCGGACGGTTCGGTGACGCCGTTCCAGGGCGGCCGGGTCACGGGCCGCATTCCGCGGACGGCGACGCAGCGGCCGACCGTGGTGCCGCTGGAGTGGGAGCGGATGGGCGACCCGCCGACCCGCCGCCCGGTGCGCGAACTGGGCAACGGGCCGACCGACCTGGCGCTGCTGGCCAGCGCGCTGGAGCGGGCCGCCCGTACGGTCAACGCGGACTCGCTGCCGCCGCTGGCGGCACCGCAGGAGGCCAGGTGAGCGAGGGGTGACCGGGTGCGTGGCCGTACGCACCCGGTAGAGCGCCGGCGAGCGCACGCCTCCCCGCCCCGCCCGCACCGGGAAAACACCCCCGCCCCTCCAGGCATGCCCCCGCGATCTCCGGGCATCCGGCGAGCGAGCGCCGGCCCCCGTCCGTATCCCGCGAGCCCCGACCCGTACCCCTGCAGCCCCTCCCCCGCACACCTGCCACCACAGGCGAAGCGCACGTCACGAGGCCACAACGAAAGCCGAGTTGACACCGAAGGCACTATTGCGGGCCATCACCGCCGGGCGTAGGACTGACGCACGGAAAAGAAGTTCACGGGACAGCAAAGGGCGGCGCTCGGCCGGTTCGTACGTGCACGGGAGAGACGGGGCAGTAATGCGCACAACTCTTCACCAGCAAAAACAGCGTGGCACTTTCACAGGGCCGCACAGCAGGCAGGCCAGGCGGATGCTGATCGCCGCAGCGGCGGCGGGCGCGCTCGCCCTCACGGGCTGCGGCGGCGACAGCGACGGCAAGAAGGACCCGAAGGAGTCGGGCGGCGCCACGAACGCTCCGCAGCCGCCCGCGAACTCCCTCAAGCTCCCCGACCTGAAGGGCGAGAAGCTCCAGGTCATCGCCGTGTGGACGGGTGCCGAGGGCGAGAACTTCAAGAAGGTCCTCAAGGAGTTCGAGAAGCGCACCGGGGCGACGGTCAGCTATGTGCCGACCCAGGACGCCATGCTCACCTACCTCGGGTCGAAGATATCCGGCGGCACTCCCCCGGACGTCGCGCTGCTCCAGCAGCCGGGCGCGCTCAAGCAGGCCGTCACGAACAAGTGGCTCAAGCCCGTCGACCCGGAGACCCAGGCCCAGTTGGACAAGAACTACTCCAAGGGCTGGAAGGACATCGCGGCCGTCGACGGCACCCAGTACGGGGTGTACTACAAGGCCGCGAACAAGTCGCTGATCTGGTACAACACCAAATACTTCGAGGACGCGGGGGCCAGCGAGCCCAAGACCTGGAAGGACTTCCTGGCCACTGCGGAAACGATCTCCCAGTCGGGTGTCGTCCCGGTCTCGGTGGGCGGCTCGGACGGCTGGACGCTCACCGACTGGTTCGAGAACATCTACCTCTCGCAGGCGGGCCCGGAGAAGTACGACCAGCTCGCCAAGCACGAGATCAAGTGGACCGATTCGTCCGTGAAGGATGCGCTGACCACCATGGCGCAGCTTTTCAGCAAGGAGAACTACCTGGTCGGCGGCGCGAAGGGCGCGGTCGGCACGGCGTTCACGAAGTCCGTGGAGAACACCTTCGCAGGGAGCGCGCCCAAGGGTGCGATGGTCTTCGAGGGCGACTTCGTGGCCGTCAACATCGAGCAGGCGAAGGCGAAGCTGGGCACCGACGCCAAGGTGTTCCCGTTCCCGGCGGTCGGTGACAAGGCACCGGTGGTGACCGGCGGCGACGTCGCGGTGGCGCTGAAGGACACCAAGGCGACCAAGGCCCTGATGACCTTCCTGGCCTCCACCGACTCCGCGAAGATCTCGGCGGGCGCCGGCGGCTTCATCTCGCCGAACAAGTCCGTGGACATGTCGGCGTACCCCAACGACACGCTGCGCAACATCGCGAAGGCGCTGATCGGCGCGGGCGACGACTTCCGCTTCGACATGTCGGACCAGGCGCCGCAGTCCTTCGGCGGCACGCCCGGCAAGGGCGAGTGGAAGATCCTCCAGGACTTCGTGCGCAGCCCGAAGGACATCGCGGGCACGCAAGCGAAGCTGGAGACCGAAGCGGCCGCGGCGTACAAGAACTGACGCCGTGGGTTCCGCGACAGCGGGGGGTGCGGCGAGCGTGACGCCGCCCCCCGCCACCCCAGACAAGGTCCCTGGGCAACGCAAGAGCGTCACCGGCACACGCAAGGTCATCGCGTTCGGCTTCCTGCTGCCCGCGCTGGTCCTGCTGGGCGCGCTCGTGGTCTACCCCATCGGGTACTCCGTCTACCGCAGCCTCTTCGACAAGCCCGGCACCGGCTTCGTGGGCTTCGACAACTACGTCTCGCTCTTCACCGACGACTCCATCCTGACCGCGATCAAGAACAACCTGATCTGGGTGGTCGTCGCCCCGACCGTCTCCACCGCGCTGGGTCTGATCTTCGCGGTGCTCACCGAACGGGTGCGCTGGGGAACGGCGTTCAAGCTGGTCGTCTTCATGCCGATGGCGATCTCCATGCTCGCCTCGGGCATCATCTTCCGGCTGGTGTACGAGCAGGACCCGGACAAGGGGGTGGCCAACGCGGTCTGGGTGGGCGTGCACGACACGTTCGCCGAGTCCTCCGTCTTCCCCAAGGCGCGTCCGCTGCCGGTCCATCCGCTCAAGGCGGCGGGCGGCGGTGCGTACATCACGAAAGTGCCGGTACGGGTGGGGCAGCAGGTCAATCTGCCGCTGATCGGTGTCGCGGCGGCCCAGATGCCCAAGGACGTGCAGCTCGCCAAGGCCCCGCCGACCGCGCCCGACCGGGTCACCGGGACGGCGTGGCTGGACTTCACCAAGGGCGGCGGCGGCAAGCCGAACGTCATCGACAGCAAGGAGTCCGGCCTCAAGGGGCTGACCATCGAGGCGGTCAAGGACGGCAAGGTCGTCGAGTCCACCGAGGCCGCGGCCGACGGCTCCTTCTCCCTCTCCGCCAAGGCTGACGGCGCCGAACTGCGGCTGCCCGCCGACAACTTCCGCGAGCAGTACAACGGCGTCAACTGGCTCGGGCCGAACGTGGTGACTCCGGCCATCATCGGCTCGTACATCTGGATGTGGGCCGGTTTCGCGATGGTGCTGATCGCGGCGGGGCTCGCCGGGCTGCCGCGTGAACTCCTGGAAGCGGCCCGGGTGGACGGGGCGAACGAGTGGCAGGTGTTCCGCCGGATCACGGTGCCGCTGCTGGCACCGGTGCTGGCGGTCGTCACGGTCACCCTGATGATCAACGTCCTGAAGATCTTCGACCTGGTGTTCATCATCGCGCCGGGCGACTCGCTGGACGATGCGAACGTACTGGCGCTCCAGCTGTACCAGTCGTCGTTCGGCACCGACGCCGATCTGGGCATCGGCTCCGCGATCGCGGTGTTCCTGCTGCTGCTGGTGATTCCGGTGATGCTCTTCAACATCCGTCGTATGCGGAAGGAGCAGGGCCGATGACGGTCAACACGGACATCGTCAGGGCGAAGCGGTCCCTTCCGGCGCGGATCGCGGCGGCGGCCGGCGGCGGGGTGATGCGCGTCTTCCTGGTCCTGGTCGGGCTGTTCTGGCTGATGCCGACGATCGGACTGCTGATCTCGTCGCTGCGGGACACCTCCGACATCGCGGCGAGCGGCTGGTGGCAGGTCTTCACCAAACCGGCCGAGCTGACCCTCAAGAACTACTCCGCGGTCCTCCAGAACGACACCGTCCTCGACTCCCTGCTCAGCACGGCCCTGATCACCGTCCCGGCGACGGTGCTGGTCGTCGTCATCGGGGCGCTGGCCGGGTACGCGTTCGCGTGGATGGAGTTCCCCGGCCGCGACTGGTGGTTCATGGTGGTCGTGGGGCTGCTGGTGGTGCCGGTGCAGGTGGCGCTCGTACCGGTGGCGAAGCTGTTCGGTGTCATCGGCATCTTCGAGACGACCTTCGGTGTCGTCCTCTTCCACGTCGCCTTCGGGCTGCCCTTCGCGATCTTCCTGCTGCGGAACTTCTTCGCGGAGATCCCGCGTGAACTCCTGGAGGCGGCACGCCTCGACGGGGCGGGCGAGATCCGGCTGTTCACGCGGGTGGTCATGCCGCTGGGCGGACCGGCCATCGCGTCGCTGGGGATCTTCCAGTTCCTGTGGGTGTGGAACGACATGCTGATCGCGCTGATCTTCGCGGACGCCACGAACCCGCCGATCACGGTGGCGTTGCAGCAGCAGGTCCGCCAGTTCGGCAACAACATCGACGTGCTGGCGCCGGGCGCTTTCGTGTCGATGGTGATCCCGCTGATCGTCTTCTTCGCGTTCCAGAAGCAGTTCGTGTCGGGGGTGATGGCGGGGGCAGTGAAGTAGGTCCTCCTCAAGTGGTGGTACGTGAAGGGTGGTTCGGCCCCAATGGGCCGAACCACCCTTCCGTGTCAGCTCCTTGACGTCTGCGAACCACTCTTCCGTGTCAGCAGCCCCGGGAACTTCCCCCGTATGCCGCATCCGGCGTAACCGGCCTCGCACATGGCCCGTTGCCGGGCATACGGCCCGCCCGCCTTGTCGGGCGCGGCCCGCCCTGCCCGCGTCGACCCCATGGATGTGCCGTGCCCCGGTTCAGCGTGATCGTGCCCGCTTACCAGGTCCAGGAATACCTGGAGGAGTGCCTTGACTCGGTGCTGACCCAGTCCTTCGACGACTTCGAACTGATCGCGGTGGACGACTGCTCGCCGGACGCGTGCGGCGACCTCATCGACGAGTACGCCGCCCGCGACCCGCGTGTACGCCCCCTGCACCTGGCGGAGAACGGCGGCCTCGGCAACGCCCGCAACCTCGGCATGGAGCGGGCCCGCGGCGACTACCTGCTCTTCCTCGACAGCGACGACACCCTGGTGCCCGGCGCACTCCAGTCCATCTCCGACCGGCTGAAGGAGTCCGACTCGCCCGACGTCCTGGTCTTCGACTACGCCCGTACGTTCTGGAGCGGCGAGGTCGAACGCAACCAGTTCAGCAGCGAGTTGCACGAGGAGGGCCCCGCGTCCTTCCCGCTCGCGGACCGCCCCGGGCTGCTGCGCGTGCTGATGGTCGCCTGGAACAAGGCGTACCGCAGGGACTTCGTCGAGCGCGAGGGCTTCGTCTTCCCGTCCGGTTACTACGAGGACACCCCCTGGACCTACCCGGTCCTGATGTCGGCGGCCTCCCTCTCCACCCTGGACGAGGTGTGCGTGCACTACCGGCAGCGCCGGCAGGGCAACATCCTCTCCACCACCTCCCGCAAGCACTTCGACCTGTTCGACCAGTACGACCGGGTCTTCGCCTTCCTCGACTCCCGCCCGGAGCTGGCGGGTTGGCGGCCGGTCATCTACCGCCGCATGATCGACCACTTCGGTACGGTCTTCACGCGGCCGGGACGCCTCCCGAAGGGCAGCCGGGCGGAGTTCTTCCGCCGGGCCCGCGCCCACTGCCGCCAGTACCGCACCCCGGACACCGCCTCCCGCTTCCCCGCCCACCCCCGCGGAATCGCCTCCCGCAGCGCTTCGGCCCGCCGGGCGGCGGGGAGCGGGGCGGGGACGGACGTGGGGGCGGGGGGCGGTGGGGGCGCGGGTTCGGTTTCGGACTCCGGCACGGACGCGGGTTTGGGTGGGGGTGCGGGTTCGGGCACGGGTGCGGGTGCGGGTGCGGGCAAGCGCACCCCGGCCGCCCGGCGTGCGGCCACCCTGACCGCCACCGCCCGCCGCGCAGCCGCGTCCGCCTCCCGCCGCCTCGCCTCCACCACGCCCGACACCGGCAGCGCGGCCAAGGGCGCGGGGGCGGGGGCTGGCGCGGGCGCCGGGACGAGCGCGGGCAGGGGTTCGACAGCGGCCCCGGCCGCGCAGGCCGCGGTCACCCCCGGCCCGGAAGCCGCCGTCCCGCCCCAGGCCGGCAGCGGCGGGGTCACCGGGGGCTCCGGCGCCGGCAGCACCACCGGCGCCCGCTCCCGCCGCACCTCCGGGCGGACCACCCCCGGCACCGCCGCCGGTGACGCCGCCGCCCTGCGCCTGGTCACCGGCACGGGCCCGGGGTCCGGCGTCGGCGCCCCGGCCGCAGCCTTCCGCAGCCCCGGCGCCCCCGCCGCCCCGCGGATCGCCGCGCCCTCGCCCCGCACCCGGCTCCGGCAGGCGCTGGTGCGACTGGGCAGCCACCGCACGTACCGGGCACTCGCCCTCGTCCAGGCCGTGCGCCGCACCGTCACCTCCCGCACCCGCGCCCTGCTGCGCACCGTGCGGTCGGCCGCCATGCAGCTGCACTACCGCGTCCAACTGCGGCTGCCCGTCCGCGAGAACCAGGCCGTGTTCGCCGCGTACTGGAACCGCGGCTACTCCTGCAACCCGGCCGCGATCGAGGCGAAGGTCCGCGAACTCGCCCCGCACGTCCGCACCGCGTGGATCACGGGTCCCGCGCACGCCCACACCGTCCCCACCGGCACCCGCCGGCTGCGCCCCGGCTCGGCCGCGTACTGGAGCGCGCTGGCCCGCGCCAAGTACCTGGTGAACAACGTCAACTTCGACCACCGGCTCACCAAGCGCCCGGGCCAGGTCCTCCTGCAGACCCAGCACGGCACTCCGCTGAAGTCGATGGGCCTCGACCTCCAGGACCGCCCCGCCGCGGCCATGGACTTCGAGAAGCTGCTCGCGAACACCGACAAGTGGGACTACCTGCTGTCCTCCAACCGCCACTCCTCCCTCGTCTGGGGAAGGGCCTACCCCTCCGCCTACACCACCCTCGAACACGGGTATCCGCGCAACGACGTCTTCCAGAGCGCCACGGCCGACGACGTCGCCCGCATCCGCGCCTCGCTCAACATCCCCGAAGGCTCCACCGCCGTCCTCTACGCTCCGACGCACCGCGACTACCGGCGGACCCAGCGCCTGACGCTCGACCTCGAACGCATCGCCCGGTCCCTCGGGCCCCGGCACGTGATCCTGACCCGTGCCCACTACTTCGCCAACGGTCCGCTGCACCGGCCGAGTTCCCACAGCTCCGCCCGAATCGTCGATGTGAGCGAACATCACTCGATCGAGTCACTCTGCCTGGCCTCGGACGCCCTGATCACGGACTACTCGTCCCTGATGTTCGACTACGCCAACCTCGACCGGCCGATCGTCCTGCACATCGACGACTGGGAGGCCTACGAGGCGTCCCGCGGCACCTACTTCGACATCCGCGAGTTCCCGCCCGGTGCGATCGCCCGCACCGAGGACGAGCTGATCGACATCTTCCGGACCGGCCACTGGCGCGGTTCGCGCTCCGCCCAGCTGCGCGCCGCCTTCCGCGCCCGGTTCTGCCCGTTCGACGACGGGCACGCGGCGGAGCGTGTGGTGCGGCGCGTCTTCCTCGGCCAGACCGAGGGCCTGCCCCGCTTCGTACCGCTGGAGGACCGCACCCCGGCCCCCGCACCCGACAGCACCCCTCAGAGCCCCTTCCCCGCCGCCGACTTCCCCGGCACGCCCGAATCCGTACTGCCCTCCCAGCAGGACGCCAGGACCACCGCACAGGCCGTCGCGGACCTGCTCCCGGCGGAGCTGCGCTGAGCAGAGCGCGCAAAGACGGCTGAGGGGCCCGGCGGTTGTCCGCCGGGCCCCTCAGTCATGTCCGTCCTGTGCGCGTTACGGCTTGACCGCGATGCGCCCCTCGTCCATGCGCAGCAGCAGCAGCTGCTCGCCGGTCTCCTCCAGGAACTCGTCGACGGCCTGCCGCGAGCCCTGCCAGTACCCGTAGTCGTCGATGAGCAGCACGCCGCCGCTCACCAGACGCGAGTACAGGTGCTTCAGCTCGTGCTTGGTCGAGGCGTACCAGTCGGTGTCCAGGCGCAGGATCGAGATCTGCTCCGGGGCCTCGTCCGGGACGGTGTCCTCGACCTTGCCCTGCACGTAGTGCAGCCGCTCCTCGGGGTAAGGAACCTTCTCGAAGCCGGACTTGACGTCGTCCAGCGAGGCGACGGCCCAGATCGGCCGGTCCTTGCCGTAGACCTCCAGGAGCTCTGCGGCGGACTTGCCGTCGAGCCGCTTGTCCTCCTTGGTGGGCGGGGTCATGCCCTCGAACGTGTCGAAGAGGTAGAGCTCGCGGTCGTCGATGCCCTCGGCGAGGAGGGTCTTCGCGCAGGCCTGCATGGAGCCGCCGCGCCACACACCGCACTCCACGATCGCGCCGGGGATGTTGTGCTTGACGATGTGCCGGGTGGCCAGGATGAAGGCGTTGAGCCGCTCGGGAGAGGTCATCGAGTACGGCTTCACCGCACGGATGATCTCCTTCGCCCCGTCGTCGTAGTCGGCGGGCAGTTCAAGGACGTTGGGCTTGGGGCTGGGCTTCGGCTTGGGCGCGGGGGCCGGGACGACGGCCGCGGGGCGGGCCGCCTGACGGGGACGTTGGCCTGGAACCGGGACGCGTCGCAGCTGGTAACCGGTCAGTTGCTGAAGGACGCCATTCACGGCGTTACGCCATACCATGCGCACGGACAGTACGCGGAAATAGCGCCGTCCGCCTATATCTCGTCAACATCCGGCCACTTGGTTTACGTGCTTCGGCAGTGCAGGTCCACCCGTACGAGACGTGACTTGTCCGGACCTGTGGCCACCGTAAAGAACCCCTGACCAGGGGGAATTGACTGTCGCCAGGTCAGCAGCAGCCAATCGGCGCCCGCGCTGCACACGGCTTTTCGGCGCAGACGCGCATCAGTTCGGCCACTCAGCGCACGTTCCACGTCGGCGGCTCTTCGGTCGCTCTCCGCCACGGGGATCTCCGGTTGCGGCCAGGCGGGCTTCACCGTGTAGGCGCCGTAGCCGGGGAGCATCCGCTCCGCCACATAGTGGTCGGTCAACACCACGTCCCCCCGGTGCACATGGCGCATCACCCATTCCAGGTCCGGCCACGGCGGCAGGAACCGCACACGGTCGGCGAACGCACGCGGCACCAGGTCGGCGGGCAGCAGGTAGAGGACCGCCCCCGCCTGCGCGCAGGCGCCGAGCGGCAGCGCCACGGCGAGCACGGCGGCGAGCAGGGTGCGGCGGATCCGCTCGACCCGCGCGCGCGGCCACCGGGCGCACACCTCGACGGCGACGGCGCACTGGAGCCCGAGCAGCAGGTACGGCAGCACGCGCCCCCAGGTGTAGTGCCCGGTGCACCATCCGGCGGCGGTGACGGCCGCGGTGCCCAGGCACAGGAGCACCAGGGGATCGCGCCGCGAGCGCCGGTACCGGCGCAGCAGGACGGGTGCGGCGATCAGCGCCAGCCCGTACCGCTCGGGCATCGCCTGGTAGGCCACGACGTGGAAGTGGTCCAGCGCCGAGGAGTCGGGCACCGACAGGACGTTCCCGTACGGCCACAGCAGCAGCGGGAGCACCGCGCCGGCGGCGGCTGCGGCACCGCGCGCGAGGATGCCCCGGTCGCGTCCTCGCACCGTACCGGCGCACACCGCGGCGCAGCCGATCAGCGCCCCCACCGCCATCACCGGGTGGATGAGCACCAGCACGGCGGCCAGCAGCCCGGTGACCGCCCAGTGCCGCACACCGGTGTGCCCGCGCGTCGCCCGCATGAGGCGCGCCCACAGGTACAGCCCGAGCGCGAGGGCGAACATGCTCGGGTATGACAGTGACAGGCACAGTGCCGACAGGGAGGTGTGGCCGCTCCACAGGAACAGTTGCGTCCCCCACAGGAAGAGCATGCACAGGGTGGCGAACACCGGTGCCCAGGCGCGGGAGGACAGGGTGCGCACGAAGCAGCGCAGGGCGGCGATCAGGGCGACGCCGTTGGCCGTGGCGCAGACGCTCATCGTCGCGAGCGTCGGCAGGCCCGTCAGCCGTGCGAGGAGGGCCGCCAGGACGGTGTAGGGCGTGTAGTACGGGCTGCTGTCGCCGGGGCGGGCGACGAGCGGGCTGCCGGGGTCGGAGAGGTTCTGGGTGAGCCGCTCGACGACCGCCGCGTGCTGCCCCAGGTCGCCGATCCAGGGCAGCCGCCAGGCGATGCACACCAGGAAGCAGACGACGGCGCCGAGCACCAGGTCCGGTGCCGGGGGCAGCCGCCGCACAGGCGCCGGCGCGGGGCGGTGGCGGGGGGCGGCAGGGTGCGTGCCACGCGCCGCCGTGCGGGGCGCGGCGGGGGATGCGACGGCCATGCGGGGGCGCCCTCCGGAGGGGATCGATGTCCCCGTCACCCTGCAACGGGCCGGTGGGCGCCCTCGGGATGCGACGTGCGGGCATCCGGGTGACCACCGGGCGTGACGGCCGCCCGGTGGTCCGCTGTTCCGGGAGGGGCGGCTACTGCACCGGCTCGGCGGCGGGGGCGGGCACCTGCTTGGGGCGTCCGGCCAGCTTGCGGTCCGGGTGGGCGCCCGGGGCGGGGATGCCCTCGACGCCGCCGATGTGGTTGGCCCAGCGGATCGTCACCTCGCGCACGACCGCCCGCGAGATGCGGTACGGCAGGTGGGGCGCCCGGCTCGGCTTGCGGAAGACGCCGACCGAGTCGCCCCAGTAGGCGTGCTTGGCGTCGATGGCCTGGTAGTCGTGCCGGATGCCCTTCATGGGCGGGAAGTCGGTGAACGCCTCGCGCAGTTCGAGCCCGCAGTAGGCGGCCATCGCGCGGAAGCCGTCGGGGTAGTAGCGCCAGCAGTCCTGTGCGTCATGGGCGTTGCCGCGCGAGGGGGCGGTGATGAAGGCATGCCCGCCGGGCCGCAGCACCCGGCCGATCTCCATGATGGAGGCCCAGAAGAACGGGATGTGCTCGAAGGCCTGCCCGGAGATGACGATGTCGGCGCTGCGCGACTTCAGCGGGATGCGGTACGGGTCGGCCATGACCCGGTCCACGTTCGGCCCGTCGAGGACGTCGACGCCGACGTAGTCCACCTTGTGGTCCGCCAACAGGGCGCGGTGGGTGAGGCTTTGCCCCGGCGAAATCCGCGACCCCAGGTCGACGACGCGGTGTCGCTTGGTCAGGGGCATGTACTCCTTCACACAGAGCGCCATCTGGTCGTAAGCGGACTGGTGCATGGTTCTCTCCCTGTGACGTCAACTCATGGAGGATGCCGCACCACGGCGGCGCCCCCATTGTTGCCGTCAACGTCCGCGCGTGTGTCGGCCGTCCACGATTCTCGTCATCTTCCCCGCACCACCTGCCCGTTCAGGCGGTGAGCGCGGCGACGGCCGCCTTCGCGAGGTCATCCATGTGGGTGTCGTACCCCTCGGGCCCCTCTGTGGTTTCGGTCCGTACGACGACCATCCGCCAGTACAGCGGGCCGGCCACCAGTTCCAGGACGCGGTCGACGTCCGTCCCCTCGGGCAGGTCGCCGCGTGCGACGGCGTCCCGGACGAGTCCGGCGGCGACACCGCGGCGGGGGTCGAGCAGGGCGGCGCGGATGGCTTCGGCGATCTCCGGGTTGCGGACGGCCTCGACCAGCAGGTCGGGGATCACCTGGGAGGCGACGGGGTGGCGCAGGGCGTGCGCGAGGACCTCGATCAGGGCGCGTACGTCGCCGTACAGGGAGCCCGTGGCGGGGGCTGGGAGGCCCTGTGCGGCGACGGCGGACACCAGGTCGAGGACGAGGTGCAGTTTGGAGCTCCAGCGCCGGTAGACGGCCGTCTTGCCGACGCCCGCACGGCGGGCGATGCCCTCGATGGACATGCGGGCGTAGCCGACGGCGGCCAGTTCGGCGAAGACGGCGGCGCGGATGGCCTCGGTGACGTCCTCGCGCAGCACCGCGGCCCCGGCGGGGGCTCGCTTGGCGGGGCCTGCTCCTGCGGCGTCCGGGGTCTTCGGGTCGGTCGTCATGGCCGAAATCCTAGCGTCACGACGGAACGGTTGCGTTTCGACGTCGATGCGTCCTACTGTCGACGCCACGACGATACGGTCCCGTCCCGACGCTCTCGCCGCTCGGCACCACGCCGCCCGGCGCAGGACGTCCGGCGTCCTCCCACGCCTGCGACAAAACCGGCGCACCGAGCGAAAGCAGCCCCATGGCCACCTCCACCGCCCCGCCCCGCCCGCTCCCGCCCGACCTCACCGCCTACGCCCTCGCGCACGGCCTCACCGTCAGCGGCGCCCGCCCCGGTCTGCGGCAGTACGTCCACCAGCTGTGGTCGCGGCGGCACTTCGTCGCGGCCTTCGCCACCGCGCGGCTCACCGCGCAGTACAGCGGCGCCCGGCTCGGCCAGCTGTGGCAGGTGCTGACGCCGCTGCTGAACGCGGCGGTGTACTACTTCGTGTTCGGCGAGCTGATGCACACCAAGGACGACGTCAGCGACTTCGTGCCGTTCCTGGTGACCGGCGTCTTCGTGTGGTCGTTCACGCAGAGCACCCTGATGGCGGGCGCCCGCGCCATCAGCGGCAACCTCGGCCTGGTGCGCGCGCTGCACTTCCCGCGCGCCGCACTGCCCGTCTCCTACGCCCTGCAACAGCTCCAGCAGCTGCTGATCTCGCTGGGCGTGCTGGCCGCCGTCCTGGTGTGCTGCGGGCAGCTCCCGCGCCCCTCCTGGCTGCTGGTGGTGCCTGCCCTGGCGCTCCAGACCCTCTTCAACACCGGTGTGGCGCTGGTGCTGGCCCGGCTGGCGGCCCGCACACCGGACCTGGCGCAACTGCTGCCGTTCCTGCTGCGCACCTGGATGTACACGTCCGGGGTGATGTGGAGCGTGGCGCAGCTCGTCCGGGGCGACAGCGTCCCGGGCGTGGTGCGCGTGCTCCTGGAGTGCAATCCGGCGGCCGTGTACATCGCACTGGTGCGGTACGCCCTGATCGACAGCTACGGCACCGCGCAGCTCCCGGCGCACGTGTGGGCGTTGGCCGCCGCCTGGGCGCTCGTCGCGGGCGCGGGCGGCTTCGTGCACTTCTGGCGCGCGGAAGAGAGGTACGGCCGTGGTTGAGCACCCGCAGACCGCCGAGGAATCCCCCACCGTCGTCGTGGACGGCCTGCACGTCACCTACCGCGTGCACGGGGCGGGTTCGGGCCGGGGGAACGCCGTCAGGGCCCTGCGCGGGCTGCTCTCCCGCGCACCCTCCCCCGCCGTGCGCACGGTGCACGCGGTCAAGGGCGTCAGTTTCGTCGCGCACAAGGGCGAGGCGATCGGGCTGATCGGCTCCAACGGCTCCGGCAAGTCCACCCTCCTCAAGGCGGTCGCCGGCCTCCTGCCCGCCGACCGGGGCCGGGTGCTCACCCGGGGCCAGCCCTCCCTGCTGGGCGTGAACGCCGCATTGTTGAACGATCTGACGGGTGAACGAAACGTCGTCCTCGGCACTCTCGCGATGGGCATGTCCCGCCAGGAGGTCGCCGAGCGCTACGACTCCATCGTCGAGTTCTCCGGCATCAACGAGAAGGGCGACTTCGTCTCGCTGCCGATGAACACCTACTCCTCCGGCATGTCGGCCCGCCTGAAGTTCTCCATCGCCGCCGCCAAGACCCACGAGGTGCTCCTGATCGACGAGGCCCTGTCCACCGGCGACTCCCGCTTCCAGGAGCGCAGCCGCCGCCGCATCGCCGAACTGCGCGAACAGGCGGGCACGGTGTTCCTGGTCAGCCACCACCACAAGACCGTCACCGAGACCTGCGACCGGGCCCTGTGGCTGGAGTCGGGCACACTGCGGATGGACGGACCCGCCGACGAGGTGGTGGCCGCCTACGAACAGTCGGTCGCCGCAAAAGGCAGGTGACCGCACTCCCGGGCACGGACCGACGGCGGCTCACGGCCCGGGCCTGACGGCTGTTCCGGGCACGGGCGTTCTAAAATCCCGGCGATGACGCCCCCGCAGCTCGCCCCCAGCGCCCCGGTCGCCCAGACGGCCCCCGGGTCCCCTCCCCGGCCCTCGCCCGTCCGCCTGGCCGCCGTGTGGGTCCTCACCCGCACCCTCCAGGTCCTGCTGGTCTCGGAGGTGTTCGGCCGGGTCGGCGACGGCATCAACGGCGAGGTGCACCGGATCTACCGCACCTGGTACGAGCAACTGCTCACCGGCGCCTTCCCGTTGGACGACGTGATGTGGCAGTACCCGCCGGGCGCCGCCCTGGTGATCCTGTCACCGGCGCTGGTGCCAGGACTGAGCTACTTCCAGGCGTTCGTCGCGCTCACCCTCCTCGTCGACGCGGTGGTCACCGCCGCACTGGTGCGCGCGGGACGCCCGCAGGGACGCCTCGCGGGCGCCTGGGTGTGGGTGGCCGGGCTGCCACTGCTGCTGCACGTGCCGCTGGTGCGGTACGACGTCCAGGTGACCGCCCTGGCGGTCCTCTCGCTGCTGGCGCTGCGCGCACGGCCGGTGCTGGCCGGGTCGCTGGCCGCCGTCGGCGCGCTGGTGAAGGTGTGGCCGGCGCTGGCGCTGCTGGGCGCACCCCGGGGACGTACCACCAAGACGGCCTGGGGTTCGGCCGTGGTGTCGGCCGCGGCGCTGCTGGGGGTGCTGGCGCTGGCGTTCTCGCACACCTTCGACTTCTTGCGCCAGCAGGGCAACAGGGGCGTGCAGATCGAGTCGCTGGGCGGCACCGTGCTGGCGCTCGCCCGGCTCGTCGGAGCGCCGTACGAAGGGGCCTACCGGGTCGAGTACCGCTACGGAGCGATGGAGTACCTCGGCCCGTACGTGTCCACCGTCGCGCACGTCTCCCTGGCGCTGACGGTGGCGGCGTTCGGCTGGCTGCTGCTGTGGCGGGTGAAGGCGCGGCGCTGGACACCGGCGACGGCGTGCGACGCGGCCCTGTGCGCGGTGCTGCTGTTCGTGGTCACCAGCCGGGTGATCAGCCCGCAGTACATGATCTGGCTGATCGGGCTGTCGGCGGTGTGCATGACGCTGCGCGAGAGCGTGCTGCGCCCGGTGGTGAAGCTCCTGCTGGTGGCGTCCTTCGTGAGTACTCTCGCCTACCCGCTGGCGTACGGGCAGGTGACGTCGGGGACGGTGTACGGCTGCCTGCTGATGCTCGTACGCAACGGACTGCTGGTGGCCGCCGCGGTGCTGGCGTGCCGCCGGCTGTGGGCGTCGACGGTGAAGCAACCCAGAACCGTGACGCAGTAAGCAACCCGAAACCGTGACGCAGTAAGTACGGCGCGAGGGGCCCGCCACAAAGTGGTGGGCCCCTCGCCTCAGTGCTCTACCGGATCAGACCCGGTTGCGCAGCAGCGTGCGCATGGTGCGCATCGCCACCGACAGGTTCGCCAGGTCGAAGTCGTCCGAGCCCTGGATCTCCTCCAGGGTGGAACGCGCGCGTCCCAGCAGGGCCGCGTTCTTCTCCTCCCACGCCTTGTAGCGCTGCTCCGGGGTGGAGCTGCCGTTCCCGACGGACAGCACGTCCTGGGTCAGACCGGCGTGGGCGGCGTACAGGTCCTCGCGGATGGAGGCGCGGGCCATGGACTGCCAGCGGTCGGCGCGCGGCAGCTCGATGATGCGGTCCATCAACTGCGTGATGCCGAGCCGGTCACCGAGGTCGTAGTACACCTCGGCGACGTCCATCGGGTCCTTGTCGAGGCGGTCGGCGATGGCCACCACGTCGAGGATCGGGAAGGCCGAGGAGAAGCCCGCCACGCGCAGTGCCAGGTCCTCCGGCACACCGGCGGCGGTCAGCTCGGCGAGGATGCCCTGGTACCACTCCAGGTCCGCGCCGCGCAGCAGCTTCGGCAGGTCGTCCCAGACGCGCGCCACGCCCGCGCTGAAGAACTCGACGGTCTCGCCGATCTCCAGCGGCTGCGGACGGTTGCCGAGCAGCCAGCGGGTGCCGCGCTCGACCAGGCGCCGCGAGTGCAGCCGGATCTGCGTCTGGACGTCGGCGGCGACCTGGTTGTCGAGCGCCTCGACGGCCTCCCAGACGTCGCTGAGACCGAAGATGGCCCGGGCCGCGAACTGCGCCCGCACGACTTCCTCGATGGACGCGCCGGTCTCCTCGCGCAGCCGGTGCAGGAAGGTCGAACCACCGGTGTTGACGGTGTCGTTGACCAGCACCGTGGTGATGATCTCGCGGCGCAGGGCGTGCGCGTCGATCTGCTCGGCGAACTTCTCCCGCAGGGCGGCGGGGAAGTACTCGTGCAGCAGCACCCGCAGGTGCGGGTCGTCGGGCAGCCCCGTGGAGATCAGCTCGTCCGCGACGGTGATCTTCGTGTACGCGAGCAGGACGGCCAGCTCCGGCTGCGACAGCCCCTTGGAATTGTTCAACAATTCCCGGATCTGGCGGTCGTTGGGCAGGAACTCCAGCGCCCGGTCCAGGTGACCGTCACGGGTGAGGCGGCGCATGAAGCGCTGGTGCGCGTGCAGCAGCGACGGCGACTGGGCGACGGCGTTCGCCAGGGCGGTGTTCTGCGCGTAGTTGTTGCGCAGCACCAGGGTGCCGACCTCGTCGGTCATTTCGGCGAGCAGCTTGTTGCGCTGCTTGACCGTCATGTCGCCGTCGGTGACGAGCGCGTTGAGCAGGATCTTGATGTTCACCTCGTGGTCGGAGGTGTCCACGCCGGCGCTGTTGTCGATGGCGTCGGTGTTGATCCGGCCGCCCTCGCGGGCGAACTCGATGCGGCCGAGTTGGGTGGCGCCCAGGTTGCCGCCCTCGCCGACGACCTTGACCCGCAGGTCCTCGCCGTTGACGCGGATCGCGTCGTTCGCCTTGTCGCCGACGTCGGCGTTGGATTCGGCGGACGACTTGACGTACGTACCGATGCCGCCGTTCCACAGCAGGTCGACCGGCGCCTTGAGGATGGCCTGCATGAGGTCGGCCGGGGTCATCTTGGAGACGCCCGCCTCCAGCCCCAGGGCCTCGCGCATCGCGGCGTTGACCGGGATGGACTTGGCGCTGCGCGGGTGGATGCCGCCGCCCTGCGAGAGGAGGTCCTTGTTGTAGTCGGCCCAGGAGCTGCGCGGCAGCTCGAACAGGCGACGGCGCTCGGCGTAGGAGACGGCCGCGTCCGGGTTCGGGTCGATGAAGATGTGCCGGTGGTCGAATGCGGCCACCAGCCGGATGTGCTCGGACAGCAGCATGCCGTTGCCGAACACGTCACCCGACATGTCGCCGACACCGACGACCGTGAAGTCCTCGGTCTGGGTGTCGTGCCCGAGCTCGCGGAAGTGCCGCTTGACGGACTCCCAGGCACCGCGGGCGGTGATGCCCATGCCCTTGTGGTCGTAGCCGACCGAGCCGCCGGACGCGAAGGCGTCCCCGAGCCAGAAGTTGTACGCGATCGCGATCTCGTTGGCGATGTCGGAGAACGTCGCGGTGCCCTTGTCGGCGGCGACCACGAGGTACGTGTCGTCCTCGTCGTGCCGTACGACGTCCTTCGGGGGCACGACCTCACCGGCGACCATGTTGTCGGTGATGTCGAGCAGCGCCGAGATGAAGGTCTTGTACGAGGCGATGCCCTCGGCCAGCCACGCGTCGCGGTCCACCGACGGGTCCGGGAGGTTCTTCGCGACGAAGCCGCCCTTGGCGCCGACCGGCACGATGACGGTGTTCTTCACCATCTGCGCCTTGACCAGGCCGAGCACCTCGGTGCGGAAGTCCTCGCGCCGGTCGGACCAGCGCAGACCACCGCGGGCGACCTTGCCGAAGCGCAGGTGCACACCCTCCACACGCGGCGAGTACACCCAGATCTCGTACGCCGGTCGCGGCGCGGGGAGGTCGGGGATCGCCTGCGGGTCGAACTTCATCGACACGTACGCGTGCGGCTTCCCGCCGTCCGCCTTCTGGAAGAAGTTGGTGCGCAGCGTCGCCTTGATGACGGTCAGGAAGGAGCGCAGGATGCGGTCCTCGTCGAGCGAGGCGACCTGCTCCAGCGCGCCGTCCAGCTCTTCGAGCAGCCCGTCGATGAGCTCGGTACCGGCCTTCTGCCGCTCCGGCGACATGCGCGCCTCGAACAGGGAGACCAGCAGCCGGGTGGTGTGGACGTTGTTGCGGAGGGTGTCCTCCATGTAGTCCTGGCTGAAGGTCGACTTCGCCTGCCGCAGGTACTTGGCGTACGCGCGCAGCACGACCGCCTGACGCCAGGTCAGCCCGGCGCGCAGCACCAGCGAGTTGAAGCCGTCGTTCTCGGCGGCACCCGTCCACACGGCCGCGAAGGCGTCCTGGAAGCGCTCGCGGGCGTCGTCGGCGAGGTAGTCGCCGCCGCCCGGGTTCTGCGGCATGCGCAGCCCGAAGTCGTAGATCCAGGCGTGCGTACGGTCCGCGCAGCGCAGCTCGTACGGACGCTCGTCGACGACCTCGACGCCCAGCAGCTGGAGCACGGGCAGCACGGCGGACAGGGAGACCTGCTCGCCGGTGCGGTAGATCTTGAAGCGGCGCTCGCCGGGGCCGGCGCCCACGGGCTCGTACAGGCTGAGCGCGAAGTCCTTGACGCCCTGGCTGAGCTGTTCCAGGTGCACCAGGTCGGCGACGGCGGCGCGCGGCGAGTGGTCGGCCTTGTAGCCCTCGGGGAAGGCGTGACCGTACCGGCGCAGCAGTTCGGCGGCGCGCTCCTCGCCGAGTTCGGCGTTGAGGGCCTCGGCGAAGCCGTCGGACCAGGAGCGGGCGGCCTCCGCGAGGCGGGCCTCGATGCGCTCGACGTCGGCCTCGGTGAGGACGGTCAGCTCGGTGCCCGGCTCGACGCGGACGACGAAGTGCAGCCGGGAGAGGATCGACTCGGTGTTCCAGGCGGTGAAGTCGACGCTGGTGCCGCCGAGCTCCTCCTTGAGGATGTCGATCAGGCGCAGGCGCACACCGGTGGTGTAGCGGTCGCGCGGCAGGTAGACGATCGCCGAGTAGTAGCGGCCGTACTCGTCCTGGCGCAGGTACAGCCGCAGCCGGCGGCGCTCCTGGAGGTAGAGCACGGACGTGACGACGGAGCGCAGCTGGTCGACGGGCGTCTGGAACAGCTCGTCGCGCGGGTAGGTCTCCAGGATCTGGAGCAGGTCGCGGCCGTCGTGGCTGTTGGCGGTGAAGCCGGCGCCTTCGAGGACCTCGGCGACCTTGCGCCGGATCACAGGCACGCGGCGCACCGACTCGGTGTACGCGGCGGAGGAGAACAGGCCGAGGAAACGGCGCTCGCCCACCACGTTGCCCTCGGCGTCGAACTTCTTCACACCGACGTAGTCGAGGTAGGAGGGGCGGTGCACGGTGGCGCGGCTGTTGGCCTTGGTGAGCACCAGGAGCTTGTGCTCGCGGGCCTTGGCGCGGGCGTCGGCGGGCAGCCGGGAGAACGACGGGGAGACGGGGTGCGTCTCGTCGTCCTCGTGGTGCTGCGGGTCGGAGCGCAGCACACCGAGACCGGTGCCGGGGACGGCTGCGAGGGAATCGTCGCCGGTCAGCTCGTACTCTCGGTAGCCGAGGAAGGTGAAGTGGTCGGCGGCCAGCCAGCGCAGCAGCTCGCGGGCCTCCTCGACCTCCTGGTCGGGGAGGTCGGCGGCCTTGGGCTCGCCGGGCAGCTCGTCGGCGATGCGCAGCGCGCTGTCGCGCATCTTCTCCCAGTCCTCGACGGCCTCGCGGACGTCGGACAGGACGCGCAGCAGATCGGCGGTGATCTGCTTGAGGTCGCCGCGGTCGGTCTCGCGGTCCATCTCGACGTGGATCCACGACTCGACGATCGCGTCGTGCGGCAGCTCGCCGGTGATCTGCTTGGCGAGCACCTCGATGAGCTTGCCGGTCACGTCACGGCGCACCAGCACCTGCGGGTGGATGACGACGTGGATGCCACGGCCCTGGCGGGAGAGCTCGTTGGTCACCGAGTCGACGAGGAAGGGCATGTCGTCGGTCACGACTTCCACGACCGAGTGACTGCACGTCCACCCGTTCTCCTCGACGGTCGGGGTGTGCACCCGTACGTTCGCCGTGCCCTGCGGGCGGTTCGCCGCCAGCCGGTAGTGCGAAAGCGCCGCTCCGAAGACGTCGACCGGGTCGCGGTCGCTGAGGTCCTCCGGGGCGGTATGCAGGTAGTAGCGCTGGAGGTACGCGAGAAGCGCGTCCTGGTCGGGCGCCCCTTCGCTCTCGGACCCAGTCGGAGTTAGTCCCCCCGCCGGGCTGTTCTCAGCTACCCGGGCCGCCCGTGCGAGCAGCTCGGCCTTGGCTTCGTCCAGCTTGGTCTGCATGTCCTCTGGCTCCTGTCGCGCGCCGTTGCGTGACGTAGGTGGTGAAGAAAGCACAACGCCACGACGCGGGGTTTCCGGTCGCTGTCGACGTTATGCCGCGAAGTGGGATAGCGATGACACCCGGGCCGGACGCCGGTGTGGGCGTCGTGTCCGGGGTCGGAGAACCAGCGAAGGCCCGGGCACGGTAGTGCGCCGGGCGAAGGCCGGGGGCTGCACCGCCCCCGAGGCGTATCGCGCTGATCACGGCACCAGGCTATCCCTCCTTGCCCGGGAGGCGTTATTCGCGGGGCGTTGGACAAAGTGCGGAGGAGTTCGACGCTTTGTCCATTCCGGCGCAGGGGCCCCGTGTGCCTCCCTGGTCACCGCGTGGGGCGTACGGCCGGCGCACGCCCTCTTGGCAAAAGCCGCGCCTGGAGGCACGTTGGCCGAACCACGTCCACTCCCCCGGCCCCGCGGAGCTGCCATGTCAGCGAAGATCCTCATCGTCACCGGTGATGCCGCCGAAAGCCTCGAAGTGCTCTACCCCTACCAACGGCTGCGCGAGGAGGGGTACGAGGTCCACATCGCCGCGCCCGCCCGCAAGCAGCTGCGCTTCGTCGTGCACGACTTCGAGGAGGGCTTCGACACGTACACCGAGAAGCCCGGCTACACCTGGCCCGCCGACCTCGCGTTCTCCGAGGTGGACCCCGGCGACTACGCGGCGCTGGTGGTGCCGGGCGGCCGGGCCCCGGAGTACCTGCGCAACGACCCGGAGCTGCGCAAGATCCTCAAGGCGTTCTTCGACACGGACAAGCCCGTCGCGCAGATCTGCCACGGGCCGCTGCTGACGGCGGCCGTCGGCGCGCTGAGCGGACGGCGGGTCACCGCGTATCCGGCACTGGAGCTGGACATGCAGAGTGCCGGGGCCACCTTCCAGGACGCGGAGACGGTCGTCGACGGCACGCTGGTGTCGGCGCGCGCCTGGCCGGACCACTCGGGCTGGATGCGCGAGTTCCTGACCGTCCTGCGGGCGAAGGCCCCGGTGACCTGAGCAGGCCTCGTACGGGCTCCCGCTCGTCCGGGCGGGAGCCGCCGCGCGAGGGCTTCAGGCCGCCATGTCCTCCGCGATGCGCACCGCGTCGCCCAGCGAGTCCACCACGGGCACCCCGGCGGCCTCCAGCACGGCCCGGCTGTGCGAGCCGCCGGTGTAGAGCACGGCGGCCGCGCCGACGTGCGCCGCCGCCAGGGCGTCGTCGACGGCGTCGCCGATGACCACCACGCGCCCCGGGTCGACGTCCTCGAGGGCGGCGAGGTGGCGCACCATGTGCTCCGCCTTGGTGCCCCCGGAGGGGCCGGTGCGGCCGTCGACCCGGACGAAGTGGCGCTCGATGCCGTAGCCGCGCACCACGGGCACCAGCTCGTCGTGCCCGTACATGCTCAGCAGCGACTGGCTGCGCCCTGCGGCGCCCCAGCCGGTGAGTATCTCCTCGACCCCGTCGGTCAGCCCGCAGGCGGCCCGCAGCTCGACGTAGTGGCGGTGGAAGGCGGCGTCCATGACGAGCCATTCCGCGTCGGTGGGCAGGCGGCCCATCAGCCGCTCGTAGAACTTGGGGATCGGTATGCAGTACAGCTCGCGGTAGCGCTCGACGGTGATCGGCGCCAGGCCGATCTCCGCGAAGGCGGCGTTGGAGGCCCCCACGACCGCGTGGATGTCGTCGAGCAGTGTGCCGTTCCAGTCCCAGACCAGGTGCGTCCTCATGAAAGAACGTTACCCACCGGGTCCGACAATGCCACTGACCAGGGGTGCAAGCCCGAATCCGGGCCGGTCAGCCGATGAGCGAGGGGATCTCCTGCACCCCGAACCACAGCAGTTCGTGGTCCTCCGCGCCGTCCACCACGAACTGCGCGTCGTCGTCCCCGAGGTCCGCGGCCCCCAGCGCCGCCGCGGCCGCCGTCACGTCCTCACGCGCGTCGTCGGCGTCCGCGTGCACGGCCGCCGCCTTCTTCAGGGATACGGATCCCTCCACGCGCACCTCGCCGATGGCCCCGGCGTCCATGCCCCGCCCGTCCGGGTCGGCGGTCACCACGTCGTCGGCGACGTCGACCGCGACCACGATGCGGCGGCGCTCGGCGTCCGGGTCCCCGGCGACCAGCCGCAGCGAGGCGGCGGCGGCACGCCCGAGGGCCGCGTACTCCAGCTCCTCGATGTCGTCCGAGACGTACCACTCACGCAGACCCGGCGTCACCGCGTACGCGACGAGGGGTCCGGGGCCCAGCTCACCGGCCTTGTACGTGGCTGCGAGACCGGGAAGGGTGAGAGGCAGGTAAACGCGCATCGGGGCCGCTTTCGTCGTCGCTTCCCTGGCCGGAGAGGCTTCTCGACCGGGCAACAAGCTGGGCCTCCAGAGTACGTTCCGGGTCCCCCATCGGGGCGGCGGTCCCCCCGCACGGCCGTCCACCCGGCGCCGCACGCCCCCCGCGCCCGTCCCGCCCTTCGGCCCGGCGGCCACCCTGATGGGTGATTCGGCGGGCCGCGCACGGGGGCCGCGTGCGCCTCTTGCCGCCGCGCGGTCCGGACCCGTACAAGGTCCAACACCAGAAGTTACCGCCCGGTATCACACCGGCCCGGCAGAGCGGGGCGATCCTTATGCACAGCACGACGACGGCCCGGCCCGGCACCACCCGTCGCGACTCCCGCGGCCCCTCCACCGCCCGCACCCGGCCAAGCACCCCCCGCACCCCGCAGCAGCAGTTCGCGGAGAGCCTCCTCGCGGTGCTCAGCGGACAGCGTCCGGCGCACAGCATGCTGAACCTGATGTTCCGCGACGCCTACGACCAGCTGCTCGACCTCGCGCCCAGGACGCCGTTCCGCACCCGGGGCGCCCGTCCCGTCGTACGCCGCTGCGACGGCTTCAGCCCGCGCAGGGGCGTCATCGAGGCATTCGCGCGCATCAGCGCCGGCGAGCAACTGCGCGCCATGGCCTTCCGGCTGGAACAGACCCCCGACCGGCGCTGGCGCTGCACCGCCCTGGAACTGGGCGGCGAGAGGGTGCCCGCACGGGCCTGAGGCAAACGCCGCCGGGCGCGCACCCCCGAAGGAGCGCGCGCCCGGCGACGTACGGGAAGGAACTACTTCTTGCGGCGACGACCGCCCGCGGCCTTCTGCGCCTTGCGGCGCTCGGCACGGGTCAGACCGTCGGACTCCGAGCGGGTCGGACCGTCCGCGGCGTTCTCGAAGTCGCCCTCGACGATGCCGCCCTCGCCGTCCACGGTCGGCGCGGAGAAGTGCAGCCGGTCCGGACGCTGCGGAGCCTCCAGGCCCTTCGCGTGGATCTCCGGACGCGAGGCGCCCGCCGGCACGGCGTCCTCCTTGGTGAGCGAGGGACCGTCCTGCACCGGGACCTCCTCGACCTGCTGCTCGACCTGGACCTCCAGGTTGAACAGGTAGCCGACGGACTCCTCCTTGATGCCGTCCATCATGGCGTTGAACATGTCGAAGCCCTCGCGCTGGTACTCCACCAGCGGGTCCTTCTGCGCCATGGCACGCAGGCCGATGCCCTCCTGGAGGTAGTCCATCTCGTAGAGGTGCTCGCGCCACTTGCGGTCCAGCACGGACAGCACCACGCGGCGCTCCAGCTCACGCATGATGTCCGAGCCGAGCTGCTTCTCACGGTCCTCGTACTGGGCGTAGATGTCGTCCTTGACGGACTCCGAGATGAACTCGGCGGTGATCCCGGCGCGGTCGCCCGCCGCGTCCTCCAGGTCCTCCACCGTGATCTTCACCGGGTAGAGCTGCTTGAACGCGCCCCACAGGCGGTCCAGATCCCACTCCTCAGCGAAGCCCTCGACGGTCTCGGCCTGGATGTAGGCGTCGATCGTGTCGTCCATGAAGTGCTTGATCTGCTCGTGCAGGTCCTCGCCCTTCAGGACGCGGCGGCGCTCGCCGTAGATGACCTCGCGCTGGCGGTTGAGGACCTCGTCGTACTTCAGGACGTTCTTGCGGGTCTCGAAGTTCTGCTGCTCGACCTGCGACTGGGCGGAGGCGATGGCACGGGTGACCATCTTGTTCTCGATCGGTACGTCGTCGGGGACGTTCGCCATCGCCATGACGCGCTCGACCATCGCGGCCTTGAACAGACGCATCAGGTCGTCGCCCAGCGACAGGTAGAACCGGGACTCGCCCGGGTCGCCCTGACGGCCGGAACGACCGCGCAGCTGGTTGTCGATACGGCGCGACTCGTGCCGCTCGGTGCCCAGGACGTACAGACCGCCGAGCGCCTTCACCTCGTCGTGCTCGGCCTTCACCGCGGCCTCGGCACGCTCCAGGGCGGCGGGCAGCGCGGCCGCCCACTCCTCGATGTGCTCCTCCGGGTCCAGGCCCTGCTGGCGCAGCTCGGCCTCGGCAAGGTCGTCCGGGTTGCCGCCGAGCTTGATGTCGGTGCCACGACCGGCCATGTTCGTGGCGACGGTGACGGCGCCCTTGCGGCCGGCCTGGGCGATGATCGGCGCCTCACGGTCGTGCTGCTTGGCGTTGAGGACCTCATGCTGCACACCACGCTTGGCGAGCTGCTGCGAGAGGTACTCGGACTTCTCGACCGAGGTGGTGCCGACCAGGATCGGCTGGCCCTTCTCGTGCTTCTCGACGATGTCGTCGACGACGGCCGCGAACTTGGCGATCTCGGTGCGGTAGATCAGGTCCGACTGGTCGATGCGGACCATGTCCCGGTTGGTCGGGATCGGCACGACGCCCAGCTTGTAGATCTGGTGGAACTCCGCGGCCTCGGTCATCGCCGTACCGGTCATGCCGGAGAGGCCGTCGTAGAGGCGGAAGAAGTTCTGCAGGGTGATCGTGGCGAGGGTCTGGTTCTCGTCCTTGATGTCCACCCCTTCCTTCGCCTCGATCGCCTGGTGCATGCCCTCGTTGTAGCGGCGGCCCGCGAGCACACGGCCGGTGTGCTCGTCGACGATCATGACTTCGCCGTCGATGACGACGTAGTCCTTGTCCTTCTTGAAGAGTTCCTTGGCCTTGATCGCGTTGTTGAGGTAACCCACGAGCGGGGTGTTCACCGACTCGTAGAGGTTGTCGATGCCCAGCCAGTCCTCGACCTTGGCGACGCCCGGCTCGTGGATGCCGACGGTGCGCTTCTTCTCGTCGACCTCGTAGTCGCCGGTCTCCTCGATGCCCTTCAGCGGGTTGCCCGCCTCGCCCTTCTTCAGGCGGGTCACGAGCTTCGCGAAGTCGCCGTACCACTTGGTGGCCTGGTCGGCGGGACCGGAAATGATCAGCGGCGTACGGGCCTCGTCGACGAGGATCGAGTCGACCTCGTCGACGATCGCGAAGTTGTGGCCGCGCTGGACGAGTTCCTCCTGCGACCAGGCCATGTTGTCGCGGAGGTAGTCGAAGCCGAACTCGTTGTTCGTGCCGTACGTGATGTCGCAGGCGTACTGTGCGCGACGCTCCGCCGGCGACATGTTCGCGATGATGCAGCCGACCTCGAGGCCGAGGAACTTGTGCACCCGGCCCATCAGCTCGGAGTCGCGCTCGGCGAGGTAGTCGTTCGTCGTGATCAGGTGCACGCCCTTGCCGGACAGTGCGTTCAGATACGCGGGAAGCGTGCCGACGAGGGTCTTGCCCTCACCGGTCTTCATCTCGGCGACGTAACCGAGGTGCAGGGCGGCGCCGCCCATCAGCTGAACGTCGTAGTGACGCTGGCCGAGGACGCGCTTGGCCGCCTCGCGGACGGTCGCGAAGGCCTCGGGCATCAGGTCATCGAGGCTCTCGCCGTCGGCGTGACGCTGCTTGTACTCATCGGTCAGGGCGCGCAACTCGGCGTCGGAGAGGTTGACGAAGTCCTCTTCGATGGAGTTGACCTGGTCCGCGATGCGGTGCAGTTTGCGCAGGATCTTGCCTTCGCCTGCACGCATGAGCTTGTTGAAGACGGACACTGAGGCTGGTCTCCTTGCCGGTCGGGCCTGTGCACTGGGTCGGTGTGACTTCTGGTCGGTACTGACTTTGGCGCGGGCACGGCAGGCGGGCCCCACCGCAACGGCCATCGTAAGCGAGGACCCAGCCGCCCCGGGAGGTCCGCAGCTGTGAAGCCGCACCACTGTCAACACGGTGAACGTCCCGCGCCGCCCGAAGGTGCCGGGCAGCACTCGAAAACTGTTCGCCCTCGGCACGGGCCGGCACCAGAATCCGTTCATGGAACCCTTCGTGCTGAGCACAGAGCGCCTCGAACTGCGCCCCTTCGCCGCCGCCGACACCGATGAGGTGTTCCGCGCCGCACAGGACCCCGACATCCAGCGCTGGACCACCGTTCCTTCGCCGTACGCACACACGGACGCGGTGTTCTTCGTCGAGCAGATCTCCGGCGAGGGCCTGCGCACCGGCACCGGCTTCCACTTCGCGGTGCGCCCGCGCGGCGGCGGCGAACTGCTCGGCGCGGTCGGCATCGGCTTCCACCTGGCGCCCGGCACCTGGGAACTCGGCTACTGGACGGCGAAGGAGCACAGGGGACACGGTTACGTCACCGAGGCGGCGACCGAGGTGATCCGCTGGGCGCTGACCACCCTCGCGGTCGACCGGGTGATCTGGCGGGCGGAGGTCGGCAACGAGCCCTCGCGCACCGTCGCCCGCAAGCTCGGCTTCACCATGGAGGGCACCCAGCGGGCCGGCACCGTCCACAAGGGCACCGCCCGGGACGCCTGGACGGGCTCGCTGCTCCCCTCGGACCTGGGGCTGCCGGGACTGCACCCGTATCTGCCGGCGCGGGAGGGCGGGGACCGGGTGGATGCCGGGGATCGGGTGGACGCCGGGGATCGTCAGCCCGCGCCGGATGCCGGAGATCGCCCCGCGTCCGATGTCAGTGCCGCCGTCTAGGCTGCTCACATGACCTTCCAGCCGCCCGCAACGGTCGCCCTCTCCGCCGACGAAGCACGCCGGATCGCCTTGCGCGCACAGGGATTTCTGGGTGCTCTCGACCGCCGCGCGGGCGTGCGCGGCGTCCTGCGGCACCTGGGCGCGGTGCAGCTCGACACGATCTCCGTACTGGCCCGGTCGCACGAGCTGATTCCGTACGCCCGCCTGGGAGCGGTGGAGCGCCGCCGCATCGAGGACGCGTACTGGTCCGAGGAGACCCACGCCTTCGAGTACTGGTCGCACGCGGCCTGCATCCTCCCCGTCGAGGAGTGGCCGCACTTCGCCTTCCGCCGCCGCGCCTACCGCGCCCGCCCCCAGTGGCACCACGAGCTGAGCGACGGCGCGTACGACCGCGTGATCAAGCAGCTGCGCGCCGAAGGCCCGCTCACGGCAACCGAGTTGGGCGGCGCGAAGAACGGCGGCGAGTGGTGGGACTGGTCGGAGGCCAAGGTCGCGGTCGAACGCGCCCTGATGTACGGCGACGTGGTGTGCACCCGGCGGCGCGGCTGGAAGCGGGTGTACGACCTCGCCGAGCGCGCGATCCCCGACACCTTCCAGCACGACGACCTCTCCGACACGGAGTGCGTACGACGCCTGGTCGCCCTCGCCGGACGCTCGCTGGGAGTCGGCACCCGGGAGGACATCTCCGACTACCACCGGCTGAAGAACACCCAGGTGGACGAGGTGATCGCGGACTCGGGCCTGGTGCCGGTCGAGGTCGAGGGCTGGGGGAGGCCCGCCTGGGCGGACCCTCAGGCCCTGGCCACCGCCCCGCGCGGACGGCACCGCACGACACTGCTGTCGCCGTTCGACTCGCTGATCTGGGACCGGCCGCGCACGGAGCGGGTCTTCGGCTTCACGCACCGCCTGGAGGCGTACGTCCCCAAGCCCAAGCGGATCCACGGGTACTTCGCGATGCCGCTGCTGGCGGGCGGCCGGCTGCTGGGCCGGGTCGACCCGGCCCGCGAGGGCACCGTGCTGGTGGCCCGGCAGGTCTCGCTGGAGTCCGCGAAGGCGGTGCCGGACCTGGCGAAGGCGCTGTGGGAGGCGGCGTCCTGGGTGGGCTGCACGGAGGTCCGCCTGGACCGTACGACGCCTGCGGAGCTGCATGCGCCGCTGCGTGCGGCGCTGGACGCGTAGGGGCCGGGAAAGCTTCCGAAAGGGGGCTTCCGGTTAGCGGATCTCCAGGATCTTCTCCCGCATCGCGTACACGACGGCCTCCATGCGGGAGTGCAGCTGGAGCTTCTCCAGGATGTTCCGCACGTGGTTCTTGACGGTGTTCTCCGAGATGAACAGTTCCTTGGCGATGTCGCGGTTGTTCATCCCGGTCGCCACCAGCTTGAGCACTTCCAGCTCGCGGTCGGTGAGCCGGGGCGCGGGCACCAGCCGGCGCTCGTCGGACCGCTGGATCATCGACTTGAACTCGGTGAGCAGTTTCGACGCCATCGACGGGCTGATCTGCGACTGCCCGTCGGCCACCGCGCGGATCGCCGTGGACACCTCGTCGGTGGAGATCTCCTTCAGCAGGTATCCCGTGGCGCCGGCCTTGATCGCGTCGTAGAGGTCGGCCTCCTCGTCGCTGATCGTCAACATGATGATCTTCGCGCTGGGGGCCACCTCCTTGATCGAGGTGCAGGCCTCGATCCCGCCGCGCCGGGGCATCCGTACATCCATCAGCACGATGTCCGGCAACAGGTCGGCCGCCTTGTCGACGGCCTCCGCACCGTCCCCGGCCTCACCGACGACCTGGATGTCCTCCTCCTGCGCGAGGACGATCTCCAGCCCGCGCCGGAACAGCGCGTGGTCGTCCACCACCAGGACCCTGATCGGCTCCTTGCGGAACTCGCCCTCGTCCCGGTCGCCCGCGCGGCTCGGGCCGCGGTCAAGATTCCGGGCGTAGTCGCCGCCGTGCACCGGACCGAAGCTGTCCGCCATCGTTCCTCCCCCTGAGGCCATGGCCCGAAGTTCGTGTGCTGCGCCAACCACGGTCCGCAGAGCACTTCTTGACTTGCGGTGACATGATTCCATGCCCCGGCGACGGAGCGCTCGCTTCAGGACTCGCTTCAGGGTGCACACACCGGTGTCCCCGGAGGTGCGGACGCCCTCCGGGGACACCACCTTCAGGTGGTCCGGCGGCCTGTGCGCCGCCTGGGGTCACTCATCCGCCGAGTGCGCCGCCCGCGCCACCGGCCTCGGACTCCGCCAGCGGGTCGGTGTCGAGGTGGATGACGCCGTAGTCGTAGGCGTGCCGCCGGTAGACGACGCTGGGCTCCTTGGTCTCCGCGTCGACGAAGAGATAGAAGTCGTGGCCGACCAACTCCATCTCGTAGAGCGCCTGGTCGAGGGACATGGGCGCGGCGACGTGGGTCTTCTCGCGGACGATCAGCGGTCCGTCGCCCTGCACCTCGAGCGAACCGATCTTCTTGGTGGGGACGCTGCCGTCCGACTCGGCGTGGTCCACGACCAGTTGACCGTCGCTGTCCATGACGGCCGCGTCGGGAACCCTCGCGCCGACCTCGGCCGCGGAGAGCCTGCCCGTGCCGCGGCGGGTGTGCCGCTTGTCGTGCTGCTTGCGCAGCCGCGCCTCCAGCTTTCCGGTCGCCAGGTCGAGCGCCGCGTACGGGTCGCCCGCCGACGCCTCGGCGCGGATCACGGGACCGCGTCCGTGGACCGTGATCTCCACGCGGTCGGACCGGTCCGCCTGCCTGGGGTTGGGCTCCTTGGACACCTCCACGTCGAGGCTGATCACCTTGCCGTCGAGCTTCTGGATCCTCTCCAGCTTGAGCTTCTCCGCCACGTGCTTGCGGAACCGCTCGGGTACCTCTGTCTTGCGGCCCTTGACGACGATGTCCACGCAGAACTCCGTTCCCGGATTGCTCCGCTCGCTGCGGAGCGTCTCCCTTTTTGCACCAGACTCCGGTTTCAGTCCCGAAGTCTCGGACTAGGCGACTTCCTCTCCTCCTCCCCCGTGGGGAAGATCCACACCCCCGACTTTCGGGGCGCGAGGGAAAACCAGCACGGCAGTGCAATAAGTGAGGCACAGCGACCGCTATTCCTCACTTCTGAACATAGCCCGCCCGGCCGGGTATCGGCACCCGCTACCGGCGCGTACCTCCGTTCAGGTGGTTTTTCCCTCTCACTACCTGCAACGATGCAAGTTCCCGCTCAGTTCCAGTTTATTTCGAAAGATTTCGGCGGGGCCGCGACAACCGCTGCCGCGACCGACGGGAATCCGCTATTGCCGGGCCTTCCCGCAGGCGTACGGAAGTACTCCTCCGACTCCTCGGAGCTTTCGGATCTCCCTCTGCGCCTGGCGTACGCTCCCGGCCGGGCCCGCAACGCACGGGCCGCCTCGGCCAGCGAGGCACCGGTGGTCATCAGGTCGTCCACCAGGACCACCCGGGAGACCGCCCGGGAACCAGCCCAGGAGCCCGCACCGGAACCAGGCCAGGAGCCCGCCAGCAGCCTTTCGGCGCCGGGGACCACCTCCAGGGCCCCGGCCAGGTTCGCCGCCCGCTCACGGGCGCTCAGGCCCGCCTGGTCCCTGACGCGGCGACGCTGCCGCAGCACCGGCACCACCCGGGCCGCCCTCCCGCTCCGGCGCAGCTCACCGGCTGCCGCGAAAGCGATCCGCCGCACCGGGTCCTGCCCCCGCACGGCGACCGAACGCCGGGCGGACGGCACGGGTACCAGCACCAGTTCCTGCATCGCGTCCACTGGGGGTGCACTTACCCAACTGCCCGGGGGATACGCCTCCGGGGGCTCCCCCTCCCCTCCCTCCCCACCCCCTCCACCCACCTCCCCCACCACACTCCCCACCGCCCCCGCCAACGCCCTCCCCAGCACCCCCGCCACCCCGAGCGTGCCGCGCTCCTTGTGGGCGAGGAGCACCGCCCTCGGGGCGTCCTCGTACCGCGCCGCCGCGTGCACCACCGGCAGTCCCGGCGGTTTTGGCCAGGGCCGTACGCGCCCCGGCTCACCCCCGCACAGCACCCCGGCGCACTCCGCACAGACCCCGGACGGCTCCCGGGGCCTGCCGCATCCCGCGCAGGGCACCGGCAGGATCAGAGCGGTGAATTCCCGCCAAACTCCCTGCAGTTGCTTCATGTCCTCACTGTGCCGGGGCCCCCACCCTCCCGCCACCCCTGTGGACAACGCACGAAGGCGGGCCCAACACCCTGTGGAAAACCAGGAGTCGAGCCCGCCACCCGCACCTTCGAACCGACCCGACGGCCCGCCCGAAAGCCCGTCAGAACCCCGGGGAAAACCCCACGGAGCCCCGCCACTACCCCGGATACACCGGCATCGACCCGGGCTTCGCCAGCGTCTTCCAGTTCGCCCCAGGCGGCAGCCGCACGATCCCGTCGTCCTTCGTCTGCGCCAGCACCGCCGACCCCTCGGCGTCCGATGCGGCCACGGCCGTCACCTGGTTCGCGCCGGGCAGCAGCCCCTCCGCCGAACTGGAGCCGTCCGTACGGACGTACCGCATCTGCTGCACTCCCCCGGTCTCCCGGCCCGCCACCACGAGCCGGCTCTGCCCGGCCCAGGACATCGCGGTCACGTCCTCCATCTGCGGGGCCGCGGGCCGCAGTCCCACGATCGAGACCTCGGGGCCGCCGGGGCCGTTGCTGCGCTCGACCCGCCCGATCTTGAGCGTCTTGCGCTGGTCCTTGCCCACGACGAGCAGCGCGACCCGCACCCCGTCCGCCGACACCCGCAGCGAGTCGACGTACCCCTCGTCGAGGCGCTCGATCGACACCTGCTGCGGCGTGCCCCCGCCGTCCACCAGGCGCATCACACGCGGCCGCCGCTGGTCCCGGTCGGCGAACCACAGGTCGCCCATGCCGTCCCAACTCGGCGCGGACAGCGTCTCCTTGGCCCCGCGCTCGCTGCGGTACACGATCTTGGCGTCGGCCGCGCCCGACGCGAGCGGCGCGATGGGTGCCACGCTCAGCTCGTGCCCGCTGTCCAGCACGGCCGCCACGGTCTTCTCGCCGCGGGAGACCCCCGCCGAGCGCACGACCGTCCGTCGCTCGCCGATCGCTCCCGGCACCGGCTCCGACAGCGCGTTCTCGCTGGCGCTGAGTATCCGTACGAGGTGCCGATCGCCGTTCAGGAAGTACTCGTGGTTGGGCGGTCCGACGAATCCGCCCGGCGCGTAGTCGCCGGCGTTGGACTTCTGGAGCGTGCACAGCGACGAGTCGTCGGGCCGCATCATCTCCACCTGGTCGATCCGGGTGGAGGATGTCAGGTCCTGGAGCGTGAACAGGATCTGGGCCGCCATGTCCATGCAGATCTTGCGCTCGGCGTCCGCCATCTCGGGGTTGAGCGGCACCTTCAGCGAGTTGTGGTCGCCGATCGGCAGCGTCTTGGTGCCCGCCTTGAGCCCGGCCCTGGTGGGGAAGCTGGAGCGGACCGAGTGGCTGAGCCAGGCGGACGGCCCGTCCATGACCGCCTTCACGGCCTGCGCCACGGGGTCGAGCCGGGTCTGCGGATCGGTGCGCTTGCGTACGTAGACGGGGTCGGCGACCAGCGGGCGCAGCCCGGACTCGCCCGCCGTCGAGGCGAAGTAGTACTTGTTCACGGACCGGAAGATGCGCTGGAAGTCGGACTCGCCGAGCACCAGCCCCGCCGGCGGGGTGTCGATGCGCCACTCCACGGGGTCCTTCTTCCCCGGCCCCTTCTCCTTGACCAGACGCAGCGTCTGCTCGTACACACCGGACTGCGGCTGGTACGCGCTCTGCTTGTCCAGTTCGGCGATCCGCTCGCCGGAGATCTTGAACTCCAGGACGCCGCCGGTCTGGCCGGAAGTCGTCTCTGCCGGGTTGGGCACCGCGCCGCCGAGGATGGTGGTGGTGCTGCCGGGGTTCCACGCTTTCGACGCGCTGCGGGTGAGGTACTTGCGCGCGGTGTCGAAGCCCGGGTCGTCACTGGTCATGGCCTCCATGAAGCCGTCGACGATGGCCCGGGGCCGGTCTCCGGGGCGCGGCGGCACGCTGTAGACGCGCACCTGGGTGTCGACCTGGGGCGAGGCCTTGACCTCGTACACGTTGCCGTGGTCGGGCATGGACCCGCAGCCGGCGGCGGTCAGCAGCAGGCCCGCGCCGGTCACCAGGGCGGTGGCTCTCAGTCCGCGTTCCCTGACGGTCCTGCTGTCGTACGTGCGCTTCCTGCTGCGGCTGTGCCCCTCAACGCCCACGCGGGCTGTCCTCCCGGTCCCTGTTCCGGGGCGCGCGGCGGTCACTGCCGTGGCCCTCGCGTGCATCCCCGTCGCCGTCGTCCGTACCACTGTCGCTGCGTTCGTGTGCCTCTGTCACGGCGGCTTCCGCATCACTGTCGCGCCGGTTGCTCGCACTGTCGCGTCCGTCGCTCGCACTGTCGCCGCTGTCTCCGGCGCCGGTGCCAGCGGTGGTGCCGTCGTCCTGTGTCTCCTCGCCCGCCCTGCGCGAGACGACACGTGCACCGTTGCCGGGCAGCGCCGTCGGGTCCGCCGGTACGGCCGCCGTGCGCGGCGCGGGTAGGGGCCCGGCGCGCCGCTCTCCTGTCTGCTGTACGGGGAAGGAGGCGAGCCGTGCACTCGCGGCATCCCGCCCGGCCGCGCGCTCCGCCTCCGCCACGCGTGCGCGTGCCCGCCGCGAGTCCTCGGGCTCCAGGGGGATGGGCGATCCGCGCAGGGGTTCGTCGACGGTACGGGGCAGGGTCAGCCGGAACTGGGATCCGCCGCCTGGCTCGCCCCAGGCCTGGAGCCAGCCGCCGTGCAGCCGGGCGTCCTCGACGGCGATGGACAGGCCGAGCCCGGTGCCGCCGGTGGTGCGCGCCCGTGCGGGGTCGGCCCGCCAGAAGCGGCTGAAGACGCGGGTGGCCTCGCCGGGCTTGAGGCCGACGCCGTAGTCCCGTACCGCCACGGCGACAGCGCCCTGGGCGGCGCCCAGCCGTACCACCACGTCCCGTCCCTCGCCGTGCTCGACGGCGTTGACGACGAGGTTGCGCAGCACCCGCTCGACGCGCCGGGCGTCGGCCTCGACGACGACGGACTGTTCGTCGCCGACGACGCGGATGACGGTGCCCTTGCGTTCGGCGAGCGGTTCCGCCGCGTCGATCACCCGTCGTACGACTTCCCGCAGGTCTATCGGCTCGGCCTCCAGCGCGGCGGCCCCGGCGTCGAAGCGGCTGATCTCCAGCAGGTCTGCCAGCAGTGACTCGAAACGGTCGATCTGCCCGACCAGCAGCTCGGCGGAGCGTGCCGTCACCGGGTCGAAGTCGCTCTTGGAGTCGTGGATGACGTCGGCGGCCATCCTCACCGTCGTCAGCGGTGTGCGCAGTTCGTGCGAGACGTCGGAGACGAACCTGCGCTGCATCCGCGAGAGGTCCTCCAGCTGCTGGATCTTGAGCTGGAGGTTCTGCGCCATCTTGTTGAAGGCCTCGCCGAGGCGTGCGATGTCGTCCTCGCCGGTGACCTTCATACGCTCCTGGAGGCGTCCGGCGGAGAGCCGCTCGGCGACGCCCGCGGCCATCCGTACCGGTGTGACGACCTGGCGCACGACGAGCCAGGCGATGGCCCCGAGCAGGACGACGACGAACACTCCCGCGGTGAGCAGGGTGTTCGTGACGACCTTGAGGGAGGCTTCCTCCTGCGTGAGCGGGAAGAGGTAGTACAGCTGGTACGCGTTGCCGCTGATGTCGTTGAGGCGTTTGCCGATGATGAGGCCGGGCTCGGAGGGCTGCGCGTCGTTGCTGTAGACGATGCGCCAGTTGACCTGGAAGGTCTCGGGGTGCCGGTCGAGGGAGTCGCGCAGTTCCTGCGGCACGCTGGCCAGGGGATCGACGCCGCCGGAGGCGCGGGGGCCGCGCTGGCTGCCGGATTCGTCGTTGGCGACGCTGAGGGCGACCACGTTGAAGGCTTTCTGGCCGCCGCTGGCGAGCTGTTCCACCAGGTCGGAGCGCCAGTTGGCCACGTTGCGTACGGCGTTGCCGCTTTCCGCGCCGTCCCTGCTGCCGGCGTCGGCTGGAGCGCTGGCGCGTTCCTGGGCGACGGCGAATCCGCCGCGGGCCTGGTTCTGGGCGGCTTCGACCTTGGACTTGAGCAGGCCGTTGCTGACGGCGCTGATGACGACGAAGCCCAGCAGCAGCACCACGCCGAGGGACATCAGCAGAGTGGTGGCGACCACACGCAGCTGGATGTTGCGCCGCCACAGCCGTATCGCGGGCAGCAGGGGGCGTCGTACGAGCCGTACGACGAGGCGCAGGACGGGCCCGCCGGGGGCCGCGTCCTGGAGCAGCCGGCCGCCCTGCCGCAGCCGGCCGGCCCGGGACGTACGCCGTCCCGGGTGGCCGGAGACGCCCGGTGGGGCGTCGCTCCTGGGTCCCCGTGCGGGGCGGTCCGCCGCGGCAGTCCGCTCCGTACGGCTTCCCGGCTCCCCGGGGTTCGGAGCAGCACTGCCTCGGTTCATGTCAGCTCGGTCCGGCCTTGTATCCGACGCCGCGTACGGTCACGACGATCTCGGGGCGCTCGGGGTCCTTCTCGACCTTGGAGCGCAGTCGCTGGACGTGGACGTTGACCAGTCGGGTGTCCGCGGCGTGGCGGTACCCCCAGACCTGCTCCAGCAGCACCTCGCGGGTGAACACCTGCCAGGGCTTGCGGGCGAGCGCGACCAGCAGGTCGAACTCCAGCGGGGTCAGTGCGATGGACTGGCCCTCCCGCTTCACCGAGTGTCCTGCGACGTCGATGACCAGGTCACCTATGGCCAGCTGTTCCGGCGCGGGCTCCTCCGACCTCCTCAGCCTCGCCCGGATGCGGGCGACGAGCTCCTTGGGCTTGAACGGCTTGACGATGTAGTCGTCGGCGCCGGACTCGAGTCCGACCACCACGTCCACGGTGTCGCTCTTCGCCGTCAGCATGACGATCGGCACTCCGGACTCCGCCCGGATGAGCCTGCACACCTCGATGCCGTCCCGTCCGGGCAGCATGAGGTCCAGCAGCACCAGATCGGGCTTGGCCTCCCTGAACGCAGCCAGCGCTTTGTCGCCGTCGGCGACGAACGACGGCTCAAAACCTTCTCCACGCAACACAATGCCGAGCATCTCGGCGAGTGCGGTGTCGTCGTCAACTACGAGAACGCGACCTTTCATAAACGCCATCATCCCATTAGCTCATCGTTGCCCGTGGTGACCTGGCACACAGCTCGGCGAGCGCGGTCCCGGTCACGGGGGAGACGGCGCCGTCCTCGGTGACGATCGCCGTCACCAGTTCCGGTGGTGTGACGTCGAAGGCGGGGTTGTACGCCTGTGTCCCGAGCGGTGCCACGGCCTGCCCGCCGCCCCCTTCCGTACCCGTCGCCGAGAAGCCCCCGGTGAATTCCGTCACTTCGAGCCCGGACCGCTGCTCCACCTCGATGGCGTCCCCGTTCGGGGTCGCCAGGTCGACCGTGGTGAGCGGTGCGACCACGATGAACGGCACGTGGTGGTACTTCGCGAGCACTGCGAGCGGATAGCTCCCCACCTTGTTCGCCACCGAACCGTCCGCCGCGATCCGGTCCGCGCCGATCAGTACGGCGTCGACCTCGCCCGCCGCGAACAGCGAACCCGCCGCGTTGTCCGTCAGGAGGGTGTACGCCATGGAGTGGCGGGCCGCCTCGTACGCGGTGAGGCGCGCGCCCTGGAGCAGCGGCCGTGTCTCGTCCACCCACAGCCGCCGCAGCCGTCCCGCGCGGTGTGCGGCGAGCGCCACGGCGAAGGCGGTGCCCTCGCCGCCGGAGACCAGGGCCCCGGTGTTGCAGTGGGTGAGGATGCGGTGGCTGCCGCCGGGCAGCAGCTCGTCGAGGAGGGCTAGCCCGTGCCGGGCCATGGCGGCGCTGGCCGCGGCGTCCGCCCGGTGCAGTTCCCGGGCGGCGTCCAGCGCGGCCTGCGCGGCCCCGTCCTGGCCGAGCCCCTTCTCCAGGGCGTCGGCGTACGCCCCGACGGCCTGCCGCACCCCGTACCCGAGGTTGACTGCGGTGGGCCGCGCTCCCGCCAGCTGCGCCGCGGCCTGGTCGACGTCGAACCCGCGCCGGGCGGCGAGCGCCACTCCGTACGCCCCGGCGATCCCCAGCAGCGGGGCTCCCCGTACGGCCAGGCTCTGGATGGCCCGCACCAGCGCCGGTACGTCCGTACAGACCAGCTCGACCTCTTCCACCGGCAGCCGGGTCTGGTCGAGGAGCACCAGGACCGGCCCCTCGGGGGGCTCCTCCCATCGAAGCGAGGGCAGCGTGGGCGGTTCTGCGCCCACCGTGCTGTGCGCGTCGTGATCAGCCATCCGCCCAGTCTGCCCCGTGGAACCCCGGGAATTGAAGGTGCTGCGGGGAGAGAGGAGGGGCGGGGGCCGGTCCACCCGTACACCTCCCATGGCACGATGGCTGGCAACCAGCCGCCGCATCCGCGGTCGGGCACCGTGAAGGAGCGACGATGAACGACTCTCCGGGCTGGGCTTCGCCCGGACCCGCCCCCTCCGACGGCCGTCCCCCGGAGAACTCCGGTGGCAGCGGGCCCGCCGGCGGGGCGCCCGAGTCCACGCCATCCGGAGCGAAGTGGTCGAAGGAGCAGCCTCCGGCCGGCCAGTGGTCCGCGCCGGGCACGTCCGGGCAGCGCAGCCACGCCCAGACGCCCCGCCCGCAGGGCTGGAACGGAGCCCCGCAGGGCGGCGGTTGGGGAGCCCCCGGTCCCGGCGGCTGGGGCGGCCCGCCGCCTGCGGCCAAGCCTGGTGTCATCCCGCTGCGCCCGCTGGGCCTGGGCGACATCCTCGACGGCTCGGTGTCCACGGCACGCGCGCACTGGCGGACGGTGCTGGGCGTCACGGTGGTCGTCGCCGTGCTCGTCCAGATCGCCGACATCGTCCTCCAGCGGTTCGTCCTGCCGGCGCCCATGGAGATCACCGCCGACCCGGAGTCGAACCCGACCGAGGCGCTTCGTCAGTCCCTGGAGTCGATGCAGGACAGCATGATCAGCCTGGTGCCCAGCCTGCTGATCAGCACGGTCGGCACGCTCTTCACGACGGCGCTGCTGACCATCGTGGTGAGCCGCTCGGTGCTGGGCCGCTCGGTGTCGCTGGGCGACGCCTGGCGCGAGGCCAAGCCCCGGCTGCCCCACCTGCTGGGCCTGACCCTCCTGCTGTCGGTCGGCGCCATGGCAATCCTGACCGTGGCCGCACTGCCGGGCCTGCTCCTCGGCTCGGTCGGCGGCGCCCTGCTCTCCGCATTCGGTGTGCTGGCTGCCTCCGTCCTCGTGATCTGGCTGTGGGTCCGCTTCTCCCTGGCGTCCCCGGCGCTGATGCTGGAACGCCAGTCGATCGGCCAGTCGCTGCGCCGCTCCGCGAAGCTGGTGCAGGGCTCCTGGTGGCGGGTCTTCGGCATCCAGCTGGTGACGGCCCTGCTGACGTTCCTCGTCTCGATGATCATCGTGATGCTCTTCTCCACCATCGCCCTGTTCACTGACGGCAGCGGCATGGGCGAACTGCTGACAGGGAACTCTCCGGAGTTCGGCTGGGCGTTCCTGGTGATCAGCAGCATCGGCGCGGTGATCGCCGCCTGCATCACCTACCCGATCTCCGCAGGCGTGTCGGTCCTCCTCTACATCGACCAGCGCATCCGCCGCGAGGCCCTCGACCTGGACCTCGCCCGCGCCGCAGGCCTCCCCGGCTACGGCACGGAACAGCCGGCCGACCACACCCCAGGGAGCTGATGCGGCGGTGCCGGTGACGGGGGACACTGCCGCGGCCTGGCTGCGGGCACGCACGGGCGACGATCCGCCCCTGGACATCCCACGCGCCCCCGCCCGCGAAGCGGCGGAACGCGAACTGTCCAAGCCCGCGTACCACGAGCACGACCCGAACCTCCTCCAGCGGGCCCTGGACCGCTTCTGGGAATGGATCGGCAACCTCTTCGACACGGCCGCCGGGGCCACCCCCGGCGGCCCGCTCGGCCTGGCCGTCATCGCCCTGGTGGTCGTACTTCTCCTGGCCGGCCTGTGGTGGCGCCTCGGCACCCCGAGCCGCACCCCTTCCTCCACCACCGCCGCACTCTTCGACGACCGCCCCCGCAGCGCCGCCGAACACCGCACCGCCGCCGACGCCCACGCCGCCGCCCAGCGCTGGAACCCCGCCGTCCAGGAACGCATGCGCGCCCTGGTCCGCGCCCTGGAGGAACGCACCCTCCTCGACCCCCGCCCCGGCCGCACCGCCGACGAGGCCGCCGCCGAAGCCGGCCGTACCCTGCCCGACCACGCCTCCCGCCTGCACGCCGCCGCCCGCTCCTTCGACGACGTCACATACGGCGATCGCACCGCCGACGAAGCCGCGTACCTGCGCCTGCGCGACCTGGACCTCGACCTGGAGCGCGCCAAGCCCTCCCTGGCCGACACCCCAACCTCCGAGTGGGCCGCCCTGTGACGACCACGCCGCCCTCCACTTCGACCACGCCCCCCTCTCCCTCGACTGCTCCTCCCTCCACCTCGATCTCGCCCACCGCCCGCCAGCTCTGGACCCGCTCCCGCGGCCTCCTGGTGTTCGTCGGCGTCGTCCTCCTTTCCGGCATCGTCCTCGCCGCCCTCCAGTCCGGCTCCCGTCACGACGCCCTCGACCCCCGCTCCGCCTCCCCCGCCGGCACCCGCGCCGTCGCGGAACTCCTCAAGGAGCGCGGCGTCTCCACCCGCGTCGTCACCTCGCTCACCGAGGCCACCTCCACCACCGGCCCCGACACCACCCTGCTCGTCACCTCCCCGAACCTCCTCACCTCCTCCCAGCAGCAACGCCTTCACCAAGCCACCTCCTCCTCCGGCGGCCGCACCCTCCTCGCAGCCCCCTCCCGCACCACCCTCTCCACTCTGGCCCCGGGGGTAGACGTCGCCTCCCAACCAGCCCCGGTCACCGCCCTGGCCCCCCGCTGCTCTCTCCGCGCCGCCACCACCGCCGGCCACGCCGACCTGGGCGGCCTCCTCTACTCCGCCTCTCCCTCCCTCTCCGGCTCGGACGCCTGCTACCCGGTCGACGGCCACGCCTCCCTCCTCCGCCTCACCACTCCCGCCGACGGCGACACCGTCCTCCTCGGCGCCCCCGACTTCCTCCAGAACGAGCACCTGGACCAGCAGGGCAACGCCTCCCTCGCCCTCCAACTCCTCGGCTCCCGGCCCAACCTGACCTGGTACCTCCCCTCCCTCGACGACCCCACCGCCACCGGCGAACGGGGCTCCTCCGACGACACCACCGGCGGCTTCCTGTCCCAGGTCCCGCCCGGCTGGCTCTGGGGAACCGCCCAACTCGCCCTGGCCGCACTGCTCGCCGCCCTGTGGCGCGCCCGCCGCCTCGGCCCGCTGGTCACCGAGCGTCTGCCCGTCGCCATCCGCGCCTCGGAAACCACCGAGGGCCGCGCCCGCCTCTACCGCCGGGCCAACGCCCGCGACCGCGCCGCCTCAGCCCTGCGCTCTGCGACCCGCACCCGCCTCTCCTCCCTCCTGGGCGTCCCCACCGCCCACGCACACACCCCGGCGGCCCTCCTGCCGGCCCTCTCCGCCCGACTCCCCCACTCCGCCCGAGACTTCGACTCCCTCCTCTTCGGTCCCACCCCGTCCCACGACACCGGCCTCGTCCGCCTGGCCGACGAACTCGACGCCCTCGAAAGAGAGGTCCGCGCCTCATGAGCGCCCAGCACGCAGAGATCCCCGCCGAGACCCCCGACCGCGCCCGCGCCTCCCTGGAAGCCCTGCGCGCCGAGATCGCCAAGGCCGTGGTCGGCCAGGACCCGGCGGTCACCGGCCTCGTCGTCGCCCTCCTCTGCCGCGGCCACGTCCTCCTCGAAGGAGTCCCCGGCGTCGCCAAGACACTGCTGGTCCGCGCCCTGGCCGCCTCTCTCGAACTCGACACCAAGCGCGTCCAGTTCACTCCCGACCTGATGCCCAGCGACGTCACCGGCTCCCTGGTCTACGACGCCCGCACCGCCGAGTTCTCCTTCCAGCCCGGCCCGGTATTCACCAACCTCCTCCTCGCCGACGAGATCAACCGCACGCCTCCCAAGACCCAGTCCTCCCTCCTCGAAGCGATGGAAGAACGCCAGGTCACCGTCGACGGCGTGCCCCGCCTCCTGCCCGACCCCTTCCTGGTCGCAGCGACCCAGAACCCGGTCGAGTACGAGGGCACCTACCCCCTCCCCGAAGCCCAGTTGGACCGCTTCCTCCTGAAGCTCACCGTTCCCCTCCCCGACCGCCAGGACGAGATCGACGTCCTGACCCGTCACGCCGAAGGCTTCAACCCCCGGGACCTGAAGGCGGCGGGCGTACGCCCCGTCGCCGGCCCGGCCGATCTGGAAGCCGCCAGGAACGCGGTCGCCAAGACCTCCGTGTCCCCTGAAATCACCGGCTACGTCGTCGACATCTGCCGTGCCACTCGCAATTCCCCCTCACTGACGCTCGGCGTCTCCCCGCGAGGCGCCACCGCCCTGCTGTCCACCGCCCGCGCCTGGGCCTGGCTCACCGGCAGGGACTACGTCATCCCCGACGACGTGAAGGCCCTGGCCCTCCCGACGCTCCGTCACCGCATCCAACTCCGCCCCGAAGCGGAGATGGAGGGCGTCACCGCCGACTCCGTCATCACCTCCGTCCTCTCCCACGTCCCCGTCCCCCGCTGAGACGGCGACGACCCCATGGCCCTCACCGGACGAACCGCCCTGCTCGCGGCCCTCGGCTCACTTCCCGTCGGCATCCTCGCGCCGAACTGGTCGGGGATCCTCGCGGTCAATGCACCCCTGACACTCGCAATTCTGTGCGACTACGCTCTGGCCGCGCCAGTGCGAAAGCTCCAATTCACCCGATCCGGTGACACATCCGTTCGACTCGGCGAAACCGCCACAGTCCAGCTGAACGTCACCAACCCCTCACCCCGCCCACTGCGCGCCCAGGTCCGCGACGCCTGGCCGCCCAGCAGCTGGCAACCCGCCACCGAGTCAACGGCCTCCCGCCACGCGGTAACCGTGCCCGCAGGCGAACGCCGCCGTCTCACCACAGAGTTGAACCCCACCCGCCGAGGTGACCGCCGCTCCGACCGCGTCACCGTCCGTTCGTACGGACCTCTCGGTCTGGCCGCACGCCAGGGCAGCCACGACGTCTCCTGGACCGTCCGCGTTCTGCCGCCCTTCGCCAGCCGCAAGCACCTGCCCTCCAAGCTGGCCCGGCTCCGCGAACTCGACGGACGGACCAGCGTGTTGACCCGTGGCGAAGGCACCGAGTTCGACAGCCTCCGCGACTACGTTCCCGGCGACGACACCCGCTCCATCGACTGGCGCGCGACCGCCCGCCAGAACACGGTCGCCGTACGCACCTGGCGTCCCGAACGAGACCGCCACATCCTCCTGGTCCTGGACACCGGCCGCACCTCCGCCGGTCGCGTGGGCGACATCCCACGACTCGACGCCTCCATGGACGCGGCACTTCTCCTGGCCGCCCTAGCCTCCCGTGCCGGAGACCGGGTCGACCTCCTGGCCTACGACCGCCGTACACGCGCCCAAGTCCAGGGCCGCTCCTCCGGCGAACTCCTCCCCGCCCTGGTCAACGCGATGGCACCACTGGAACCCGAGCTGGTCGAAACCGACACGCACGGCCTCAGCGCCACAGCCCTGGCCTGCGCCCCTCGCCGCTCCCTCGTCGTTCTCCTCACCGGCCTCGATTCCGCCCCCGTGGAAGAAGGCCTTATCCCCGTCCTCCCGCAGCTCACCAAGCGCCATACGGTCCTGGTCGCGTCCGTCGCCGATCCCCGCATCGAGGAGATGACCGCAGCTCGCGGTTCCGTGGAGTCCGTGTACGAAGCCGCTGCGGGAGCCCAGTCCCAGGAACAACGCGACCGAACCGCGGAAAAGCTGAAGCGGCACGGCGTAACGGTCGTCGACGCAACCCCCGACAAACTGGCACCCGCTCTCGCCGACGCCTACCTGGCCCTGAAATCGGCCGGCCGTCTCTAGACACCCATGTCCCGCAGGGCACCGCTCTGCAGGAATCCCGGAAGGGATTCCAAACAACCCCCTGAACGCAGAAATGCCCCGTACCGGTAACCCGGTACGGGGCATTTCCACAATGATTGTTCGGCGGCGTCCTACTCTC
>BMUX01000005.1 GCA_014650415.1 Streptomyces spiroverticillatus | reverse complement strand
CGGCGCGGACCGTCACCGGGTGGCATTCCAGCAAGTCGGCGACCTCGACGGTGGTCCGGCCACGGTCGAGGAGAGGAAGCGGACGCATTCGGCCCGCTGCCGGGTGTACGCGGTCAGATCACCGCGGGCCAGCAACCCGTGCAGATCACGGTGCTGAACGTCAGTCAGCTCAACTCGGAGGCTCTTCCCCATGGCGTCCCTCCCACAGGACACCTACCCGACACACCCAACTTCACCAGCTCCGCTTCGCCGCCGTCAGCCGCCACCAAGGCCGCCTGGCAGTCGACCTGACGTACAGCAGAGCCTGGTACACCGACACCCAGTTCCAGGAACTCGCCGACCGCGTATCGGTCACCATGGACCACGTAACGCGATAACGGCTGCTGGACCGACGGGGAAGTGCCCGTAGTTCACAGAAGGATCTCCGAATCCTTCTACGTCTTGGACGGCACCGTGCGCGTCTACGACGGTGTGCAGTGGGTCGACGCACGCAAGGGGAACTTCCTGCACGTGCCGCAGGGCGGGCTGCACGCCTTCCGCAACGACTCCGACGAACCGGCCGACATGCTGCTGCTGTTCACGCCGGGGGCTCCCCGCGAGGAGTGCTTCGAGCACGTGTCGCAGTTGGCGCACGCTCCCGACGAGGAGCGGGCCGCGTTCTTCGACCGGCACGACTCGTACTTCGTGGATTAGCGGCGACGGCGGGAAAAGGGCCACGTACAAAGAGCGGGGCCCTGCATCCTTGGCACCCCGGCAACTACCGGTGTCACGGACGCAGGGCCCCGAGCCGCGCGTCAGGCGATCTGCCGCGGGGCGCGCAGGTGGGCGCGCTCCTTCAGCTCCGCCTCGTCGACCAGCTCCAGCATGGGCTTGCCGGGGGCGCACATCATCGTGACGACGAACTCGGTCCGCTCGTCGTCCAGTGCGTTGCCGTCCTGGTAGTGGATGGCGTCACCGCCGGGCTCCCAGAAGGTGCCGCCGGCCTCGACGACTCGCTCCGGCTCCCCCTCAAGTTCGAAGCGGACGGCGCCCTTGATGACGTAGCCGAACGCAGGTCCCGAGTGGCGGTGCGGCGGAGTGCCCGGGTCACCGGGCTCCCACTCGACGTGGATGGTCATGGCCGAGGCGCCCTCGGGAACGACGACCGGTGAGGCGTCCTGGAGCATCTTCGCCGCCCGGGTCCAGCTGGGGCCGTCCACGCCGCCCGTGCCGTGTCCGTGGTGATCGTGCGGGGTGTGCTGTGAGTTCTCCGACACTGGGTCGCACCTTCCGTGGTTGCACTGTGTGTGCGGGACACATCGTCCACGCGTTCACGTGATCGTCGCGGTCGTGGTGACCGCTCGATCCTCCTGACCGGGTTCATCGGAGATGTGTGACACGCAATGGCGGTCGGCCGCGCCCGACACGGTGTCACAAGAACCGACTGCGGCCTGTCTAGGTGGTGTGAGCGCGGTGGCGCGCGGACGCCCGCCGCCGCCCCTCGGACGCCCGGCAAGGGCCATCGGCCCCCGACGAAAGAGATCCGGATGAGAGTCGTCGTTGTAGGTGCAACCGGTCTGATCGGTTCGCTGACGGTCGCCAGGCTCCGCGACCACGGGGTGGAGGTCGTGACCGTCTCGCGCGCGGACGCGGTCGACGTGAGCACCGGGCAGGGCCTGGAGCGGGCCGTGAGCGGCGCCGAAGTGGTCGTGGACGTCACCGACGCCCCCTCCCGGGAGCAGACGGTCAGTACGCGGTTCTTCACGGCCACGACGGGCCATCTCCTCAAGGCCGCTGCCACGGCGGGCGCGGAGCACTATGTGGTGCTATCGGTAGTGGGCGCCGACCGCGTCGGCTCGGGCTACTTCCGGGCCAAGGCGGCGCAGGAGGACCTGGCGCGGCGCGCCACCGTGCCCTGGACGCTGGTGCGCGCCACGCCGTTCCACGAGTCCGTCGAGGCGATCGCGACGGACGGCATCCGGCCCGACGGCGTGCACGTGCCGCCTCTGCTGATGCGCCCGGTCTCGACGGACGAAGTCGCCGCCGCAGTCGCCCATGCCGCAGTAGGGCTGCCGCAGTTCGGGGTGCTCGAGGTCGCGGGGCCGGAAGAGCTCCGGCTCGAGGAGGCCACCGGCGAGCTGCTGGCGGTCCTGGGCCGGAGCGGGCCGGTGGTCGCCGACACGCGCGCGCCCTTCTTCGGCGCGGTCGTCGGGGAGCAGGATCTGCTCCCCGGTCCGCACGCACACCTCGGCCACCGCACCTTCGCCGAGTGGCTCAAGAGCCGCTGACTCCGCCGGGCGACGCCGCACCGTCGCCCGCGCTTCCCGCCGGCCGCCGACTCCTGTGTCCGCGGTCGGTCCCGCCCGTTCCTCACGCTGTGCCAGGAAGGCTGCCATGAACGATCCGTCCCGGCCCACTGTTTCGCCCGCGATCAGTGAGCTCGACCAGCTGCCCGATCGTGACGGGGAGGAGACCGACGAGTGGCGGGCCTCGCTCGACGCCGTCGTACGCAACGCAGGGCCGGAGCGGGCGGCCTACCTGATGCGGCGCGTGCACGAGTTCGCCGAGGAGTCCGGAACCCGGCTGCCCCCGTTGCTGTCCTCGGACTACATCAACACTGTCCCGGCCGCCGCGCAGCCCGCGTTCGACGGTGACCTGGAGATGGAGTCCAGGATCACCGCGCTCAACCGGTGGAACGCCGCCGCGATGGTCACCCGGGGTTCGCCTCTGGGGCTCGGCGGCCATATCTCCACGTACGCGTCGGCGGCCTGGCTGTACGAGATCGGGTTCCACCACTTCTTCCGGGGCAAGGACGGCGACGGCTCCGGCGACCAGCTCTTTCTGCAGGGGCACGCCTCCCCGGGCATCTACGCACGGGTGTTCCTCGAAGGGCGCCTGAGCGCCGGGCAATTGGAGGGCTTCCGCCGGGAGGCGGGCGGTGACGGCCTGCCGTCGTACCCACACCCTCGGCGGCTGCCGTGGCTGTGGGAGTTCCCGACGGTCTCCATGGGGCTCGGCCCGCTCGGCGCCGTCTATCAGGCCCGCTTCAACCGCTATCTACACGCGCGCGGCATCAAGGACACCTCCGCCTCACGGGTGTGGGCGTTCCTGGGCGACGGGGAGACGGACGAGCCGGAGTCGATGGCCGCCCTGACGCTCGCCTCCCGCGAGGGCCTGGACAACCTCACGTTCGTCGTCAACTGCAACCTGCAGCGCCTGGACGGCCCGGTCCGTTCCAACTCGAAGATCGTCCAGGAGTTGGAGGCACGGTTCCGGGGCGCGGGCTGGAAAGTGGTCAAGACGTTGTGGGGCGAGGCGTGGGACCCTCTGCTGGCCCGGGACACCACGGGTGACCTGGTGCGGCGTCTCGGCGAGGTGCCGGACGCGCAGTTGCAGACATTGGCCGCGCGCGACGCCGCGTATGCACGGAAGAACTTCTTCACCGGGGACGCCCTGTCGGCCCTCTCCGCGTCCCTGAGCGACGCTCAAGTGGTGGACCTGTTCGAGAACTCCCGTGGCGGGCACGAGCCGTTGAAGGTGTACGCCGCCTACCGGGCCGCGGTGGAGCACCGCGGCGCTCCGACGGTGGTTCTCGCGCAGACGGTCAAGGGGCACACCCTCGGCTCGGCGTTCGAGTCGCGCAACGCCAACCACCAGATGAAGAAGCTCACGATGGCTCAGTTCCGGGAGCTGCGCGACGTGCTGGAGCTGCCGATCCCCGACAGCGCGCTCGCCGGGGACCAGGTCCCGTTCTGGCATCCCGGGACCGACTCGCCCGAGGTACGGTACCTGCACGAGCGGCGGGCCGCGCTGGGCGGCCCCCTCCCACTGCGCCGGGTGAGGGCCGCGCCGCTGCCACAGCCGCCCGCCAAGCCCTTCGAGTCCCTGGAGAAGGGATCGGGCCACCAGGAGATCGCCACCACGATGGCGCTGGTCCGGCTGGTCAAGGACCTGATGCGGGACGAGAGGAGCGGCGCGCGCTGGGTGCCGATCGTTCCCGACGAGGCCCGCACCTTCGGCATGGAGTCGATGTTTCCCACGGCCGGCATCTACTCGCCTCAGGGTCAGACCTACGATCCCGTCGACGCGGACCAGCTCCTCCACTACCGGGAGACCGCCACCGGGCAGCTCCTCATCGAGGGCATCACCGAAGCCGGTTCCGTGGCCGAGTTCACCGCCGCGGCCACCTCGTACGCCACCCACGGCGAGCCGATGATCCCGTTCTACATCTTCTACGCGATGTTCGGATTCCAACGCACCGGCGATCAGTTCTGGGCGCTCGGCGACCAGATGGGCCGTGGCTTCGTGGTCGGTGGCACCGCCGGGCGCACGACCATGACCGGCGAGGGACTTCAGCACGGTGACGGCCATTCGCATCTGCTGGCCGCCACCAATCCGGCGGCGGTCAGTTACGACCCGGCCTTCGCCTATGAGATCGCGGTAATCGTCCGGGACGGCCTGCGCCGGATGTACGGCGAGCGGCCCGAGAACGTCTTCTACTACCTGACCGTCTACAACGAGCCGAAGCATCAGCCGGCCATGCCGGCGGTGCCGGGCATCGAGGAGGGCATCGTCCGGGGCGTCTACCGGTTCCGGCCCGCCGAACCCGGCGCCGCCGGCCCGCGGTTGCAACTGCTGTCCTCCGGTACGGCCGTCCACTGGGCCCTGCGGGCGCAGGAACTGCTCGCCTCCGACTGGGGCGTGCACGCCGACGTGTGGTCGGTGACGTCCTGGACCGAGCTGCGCAGGGACGCGATGCGCGCCGACGACGCCAGGATGCGCGGCGAGGAGAGCACCCCGTTTGTCACCCGGGCTCTCGCGGGTGCACCTGGCCCCGTACTGGCGGTCAGCGACTGGATGCGACAGGTTCCGGATCAGATCAGCCAGTGGATCGAGCAGGACTACTACTCCCTTGGCACCGATGGATTCGGTCTGTCCGACACACGCGAAGACGTCCGCCGGTACTTCCAGGTGGACGCCGAGTCCATTGTCGTGACCGCGCTCGACCGTCTGGCCCGCGCCGGGCAGGTCCCGTCGGCGACCGTCAATCAGGCCCGCGAACGATACGGCCTCGACCGCTGAGAGACACCGGACGCGACCGGCCCCGCACAAACCACACCACGAACGACAAGTCCGGCGGGCCGTCGCGTCGCGCCCGCCGGTGTTGAGGAGTTGACGACATCATGACGGTTTCCGTCACCCTGCCCGCCCTCGGCGAGTCCGTCACCGAAGGCACCGTGACCCGCTGGCTGAAGCAGGTCGGCGAGCGCGTCGAGGCCGACGAACCCCTGCTGGAGGTCTCCACCGACAAGGTCGACACCGAGATCCCCGCCCCGATGGGTGGTGTCCTGCTGGAGATCACCGCGGCACAGGACGAGACCGTCGAAGTCGGCGCCGCCCTCGGCGTCATCGGCACACCGGTCGAGGCTCCGACGAAACCGACCCCCACTCCGGTCGCACCGTCCACGCCTCCGACCGAGGCGGCTTCCCCCGCCCCGGTTCCGGGCCAAGCCACTGCGCCACACCCCTCTCCTGCTGCCCCGTCGTCCCCGGCGCCGGTCCCCACGCCCACACCAGCGCCGGCGCCCGTCCCGACGGCCGCGGTTGCCGCCGCACCACCTGTTGCCGCCCCTACCGCCGGCCCGGATTCCGTCTCACTGCGCGGCCGTACGGTTCCGATGACCCGCATACGCAGAGCCATCGGGAACAACCTGAAGAAGGCCCTCCAGGAGCAGGCGCAGCTGACCACCACGGTGGAGGCCGACGTCACACGGCTCATGCGGCTGCGTGGCCGGGCTAAGGACGGCTTCCTCGCCCGGGAGGGGCTCACGCTGTCGCCGCTTCCCTTCTTCATCAAGGCCGCCGCCCAGGCGTTGCGGGCGCACCCTGTCGTCAATGCCAGGATCGACGAGACGGCGGGCACCATCACCTACTTCGACACCGAGAACATCGGCATCGCGGTCGACACGGAGGAAGGCCTGATGACCCCGGTCGTCAAGGCGGCCGGGGACCTGACGGTTGCTGGGCTCGCGCGAGCCGTCCACAACCTGGCCGGCCGGGCCCGCAGCGGGCACCTCACTCCCGACGACGTTTCGGGAGCGACGTTCACCATCTCCGACACGGGTTCCCGCGGCGCGCTGTTCGACACAGTCATCGTGCCGCCGCAGGAGGTCGCGATCCTGGGCGTGGGCGCGACGGTCAGGCGGCCGGCTGTCGTCCGCGACGGTGACGACGAAGTCATCGGCATACGGGACCTGGTGCACCTGTCGTTGTCGTACGACCACCGGCTGGTGGACGGGGCTGACGCGGCCCGCTACCTGACCTCGGTCAAGGCGATCCTGGAGGCCGCGGAGTTCGAGGGCAATCTCTACGCCGAGACCGCAGCGTAGACACCGTGGCGTAGGAGAGGAAGCGCCGGTGCGGCTCTCTTGCCGCACCGGCGCAGGCATGTGGTCTCATCCGCTCTTGGCGAGGTCCCGGGTCCGCACCCGGGCGGTGACGGTGTCGCCGTCCTGCGTGCGGTTCACGGTGACGTCCGCGTGGCGCAGGATGGCTTCGATGCGTTCGTCCCCTGCCAGGAAGAGACCGTAGAGGCTCTCCCAGCCACCGCTGAGCGCGTGACGTGCCAGACGCCGCAGGAGACGGGTTCCGAGTCCGCGGCCCTGCGAGGAGTCCTCGACCAGCAGCGCGGCCTCCACAGCCGAGTGATCCGGCATCAGATGGCCGACGGCGACATGGCGTCCGGTGACTTCCTGTGCGGCCAGATGGACCGAACCGGGGCGGTTCAACAGCGTGGGCAGACAGCCGCCGGGGTCGAACATCGCACGGTGGTAGCGGCTCCACAGGGTCTGCGGTGTGCAGCGGCGGTGCAGCGCCACGATTCGGGCGACGTCGGCTGGGCCTATGGGGGTGATCCGCGGTTCGCGGCGCATGAGCTCGTCCTTGCACATCCGGGGCTGGTGCGGGGACAACGCGACGAGTTGTGCGGACGGGCTCGCCGCGACGCGCCCGTCCGCACAGCATTCGACTGGCGGTGTCAGCGCACCGAGCGAGCGGCGTCCTCGATGACCTCGGTGACCTTCCCGGGCTGCGAGACGCTCACCGCGTGGGAGGCCCGTGCCTTCGAGGTGTGGGCGTGGGCCCGCTGGGCCATGAACTCCTGGGCCGCGGGCGGGATGTTGCGGTCCTGTGTGGCGACAAGGACCCATGAGGGGATGGTCTTCCAGGCCGGCTCGGCCGCCTCCCCGGCCAGAGCGGTGTCGGTGATCGGCCTCTGTGTGACGGCCATCAGGTCCGTCGTGGCACGGTGCACGTCAGCCGCGAACTGGTGGTGAAACTTGTCGCTGCGGATGTAGAGGTCGTTGGTCTGGGAGCCGTCGGCGTTCGTGGTCGGCACCGACCGCAGCGCGTCGCCGAGGGTGCTGCCGGGGAACTTCGCCGCCAGGTCGGCCGCGCTCTCCCCTTTCTCCGGGAGAAAGGCTGCGAGGTAGACCAGCGCCTTGACGTTCTCGTTGCCGGTGGCCGCGTTGCTGATCACCGAGCCACCGTACGAGTGCCCGGCCAGGACGATGGGCCCGTCGATGCCGGCCAGGACCTCCTTGAGATAGGTGGAGTCACCGCTCAGGGAGCGCAGCGGATTGGCGACGGCGACCACCGGGTACCGGTCGTGCCGCAGCTCGCGGACGACGTCGTTCCAGCTCGTGGAGTCGGCGAACGCGCCGTGCACCAGGACAACGGTTGGCTTGGGTCCTTCAACGGTGGCGCCCTTGTCGGCAGCGGCCGGGCCGGTCGCGGTGACGAGCAGCCCGGTGAAGACGCTCGCGGTGGCCAGGGCGGTGAGAGCGGTTCGGGCCCGGTTGGTGCCGGAGGTTCGGTCCATGACGATGGCCTTTCGGACGGGATCGGTGATCGGTGCAGTGCCCGCGTCTCCCGGACGGGAGGCGGGTGGTGCCGGTGGATGGCTCAGGGCCGGTGCCGCCCGATGAGTTCCTTGTGCTCGGTCGGCGACGGCTTGGGGATCTGAGTGCCCGGGCCGTGGAAGACACGGCTGAGCGCGACGCGCAGGCGACGGGTGGGGGCGGGGCCGTCGGGCTCCAGATCGGGACCGCCCTCAAGGGGCAGGTACTGCTCGTGGGCAGTGAGGGTGTGCAACCGCGCCTGGTCGATGGGCTCATGGACTTCGACGTACTCGCCGTGCGGCAGTAGCTTGATGATGCCGGTCTCGCGTCCGTGCAGCACTTTGTCGCGGTCGCGGCGCTGCAGGGCCAGGGCGAGGCGCTTGGTGATCACGAAGGCCAGGACCGGGGCGACGAACAAGCCTATGCGCACGGTCCACGTCGCGGAGTTGACGGAGACGTGCAGCGTGGTGGCCATCACGTCGTTGGCGGCGCCGATGAGCGCCACCGCGTAGACGCTGAGCCAGGCCACCCCCAGGGCGGTCCGCACGGGGCGGTTGCGGGGGCGGTCCAGCAGGTGGTGGTCTTGGTCGTCGTCCGTGACCCAGGCTTCCAGGAAGGGGTAGGCGCCCATCGCCAGGAAGAGCAGCATCCCGGCCAGCAGGGGCAGGAGGTTGTCCAGGGCCAGGGTGTGACCCCACAGGTCGATCTCCCAGCCGGGCATGACGCGCAGCAGGCCGTCCGCGACGCCCATGTACCAGTCCGGCTGGGATCCGGCGGAGACCTGGTCGGGGCGGAAGGGGCCGTAGTCCCACACGGGGTTGATCTGGGCCACGGCGGCCATGAAGAAGATTACGCCGAACACGAAGCAGAAGTAGCCGGCGGACTTGACGGCGTACACCTTGAACGGAAGGCCGACGACGTTGTTCTCGGTCCGGCCTGGGCCGGCGTACTGCGTGTGCCGGTGGCGTACGGCAAGAACCACGTGGCCGACCAGCACGGCGATGACCACCCCAGGGAGCACCAGCGTGTGCAGGGTGTTGAAGCGCGCGATCAGGTCCTCGCCGGGAAACTCGCCGCCGAACAGGAAGAACGACACATAGGTCCCGACGATGGGAATCGACAGCAGCGTGCCGTTGACCACTTGCAGGCCGGTTCCGGACAGTAGGTCGCCGGGCAGGTCGTAGCCGGTCAGGCCCGCGAACATGGCCAGGACGAGCAGCAGGAATCCCAGCACCCAGTTCAGCTCGCGCGGCTTGCGGAACGCGCCGGTGAAGAAGACCCGCATCAGGTGCGCGAAGACCGCCGCGACGAAGACCAGTGCAGCCCAGTGGTGGGCCTGGCGGACGAGCAGACCTCCGCGGACGTCGAAGGAGAGGTGCAGGGTCGAGTCGAAGGCCTGGGACACCAACCGCCCCCGCAGCGGCGCGTACCGGCCGTCGTAGGCCACGAGGTCGGAGGACGGGTGGAAGTAGAGGCTGAGGTAGACACCCGTGATCAGCAGGATGACGAGACTGTAGAGCGCGATCTCGCCGAGCAGGAACGACCAGTGGTCCGGGAAGGCCGTGCGGCGCGCGGAGCGCGTCAGCCCCCGCAGGCCCGTGCGGCTGTCCACCCATGTGACGAGTCGGTCTCCGCCGCTCCCCCGCTCCGGCTCAAGCGGTCGTCCGTCGTTGCCCATCTCGTCACCATTCGTTTCCGACTGCACTTTTCAGGCGCATTCATGAACTGCTGTCCCAGTCAAGACCGGGGAGACGGCAAGGGTGTGACACCGTTGCGCGGTTCGGTGTCAGCGTGTGACGACGTTCTCCAGCTCCTCACCGGCGGCGAACCGGGCCAACTGCCGTCGGACGAGTGCCTCGAGACGGGGCCACAGGTCGGGGGTGAAGGCGCCGACGTGCGGGGTGATCAGTACGCCGGGCGCTGTCCAGAGCGGATGCCCCGCCGGGAGCGGCTCGGGATCGCTCACGTCGAGGGCGGCCCGCAGGCGACCGCCGTGCACCTCCTTCAGCAGGGCGTCAGTGTCGACGACCGCTCCCCGGGACACGTTGACGAGCAGGGCGCCGTCCTTCACCCGGGCCAGCAGTCCGGCGTCGAAGAGCTGACGGGTCGCGGCCGTCAGCGGAGTGGAGAGCACGATCACGTCCGCGTCCTCAACGAGCCCCGGCAGTCGCGCCACGGAGTGCACCGGCCCCTGGCGGGCGTCCCTGCCCCTGCGCCCGACGCGGGTGACGACGCAGCCGAAGGGTGTCAGGAGGTCCTCCAGCGCGGAGCCGACGGCGCCGTGGCCGACGATGAGCACGGACCGCCCGTACAGCGTGGAAAATGTCTGCGGGTCCCACTCCTCCCGGTCCTGGGCGCGGAGCGACTCCGGTATGCCGCGCAGACAGGCGAGGGCCAGCGTCAGGGCCAGTTCCGCCGTGCCGGCGGCCTGGACTCCCTGCGCACTGCACAAGGTCACCTCGCGGGGAAGGTGTTCGAGTGCCGATCGCAGTTCGTCCGTACCGGAGCTGAGTGCCTGGACCGCCCGCAGGCGAGTCATCCCGGCGAGCGGCCCGGCGATGATGTCGATGTCCTTGGTCAGGGGCGGCACATAGAACTCCACCTCCGCCGGGTCCGTCGGGAAGGCCGAACGGCCGTCCCAGCGCGCGTAGTCGAGCCCTGGGGGCAGATCAGCCAGACGGCAGAACTGTGTGGGCAGCCATACCTGGGGGTGACGCGCGGTCATGACAACGTACTCCGCTCTCATTGCGGTTGAGGGGCCGGTTCCCCGTCCGGGGTCGAGACAAGGCCGAAGGATTGACTGCGCACCGTGTGTATCTGTGACAGCAGTGCACGGCTGCCGCCCCCGCGTCACACACTGGCCCCATACGTTGTCATGTCGGGCATGCATACCGTCATCACCAGAACGCCGAACATCCGACGGGGATCCGACTCCTACGCGGTGACCGCCGAGTTCTACGACATCCTGCAGGCCGACGAGGACGAGGCGCGGGTGCGTCGCCTGTACGGCCGTGAGATCGCCGGGGCCCGCCATGGCGTGCTGGACATCGGGGCCGGCACCGGGCGGGTGACGATGCTGTCGGTGACCGATTCCTGGGCGGACGTGCACGCCGTCGAGCCGGCCCGGGCCATGCGCACGTCCCTGATGACCCGGCTCGCCTCCCTCCCCGCCGAGCAGCGGGGGCGGGTGACCGTGCATCCGCACCCCCTGCAGGAAGCGGCGCTGCACGCGGTCGCGGACGTGGCCGTCTGTCACAACGTGGTGGGCTGCCTGCCCCCTGCCGTACGCGAGAGGTTGTGGTCCGCGGTCGGCGGGGCTCTCACTCCCGACGGTTCGCTGTTTGTGCAGCTGCCGCCGGCCCGCCTTCCGGCCCGCACTGTTGTGCGTTTGCTGGTGGACAAGCGGGTCGGCGAGCACGTCTACGGCGGTCGCATGACGATGTCGGCCGTCGGCTACCGCATCCGCACCCGTGTCGACTACTGGGTGAGAAGGAGCGAGGACGTGCTGCGGGAGCACACCGAAACGTTCTGGATGTGGCCCGCGACGCGCGCTCGGCTCGTCGACGAACTGGCACGGCAAGACTTCGTCCCGCTCCCCGGACGCAACGACTCGGAGCTGCTGGCCATGACACTTCCAAGCCGTCGGTGAGACGCCGTACGCAGTGTGTCTCCTTCAGGCCAGACGGTCACAACCACTGTTGTCACAAATGGGCTCGTCGCCCGGTCTTCTGTACGACCCCGCCACACGGGGCGCTGTGCGTGCCACACCGTCCGGGCCGGAATTCCGCATGTCCCGTGTGAGGACTTTCGTCCTCTCTGGCCTCAGGGTCCCCTGGCAGGCCTGCTTCCGTGAGCCACCGCCCAGCCACCCCATCCCGTTCGCCTGCCGAGAAAGCCGAGAGAGGACCAGTCATGGCCCCCGAGCCTCCTGCCATCCTGGACGCCGGACCGTTCGACGGCGTCGACCCGGACGAGTTCGTACGTGCGTCCATGCACTGGCACTTCGACCCGGCGACCGGCTCGCGCTACTGGCTGGACCGGGCCGGTCGGCTCGACTTCGACCCCCGCCGCGACGTCAAGGGGGTGGCTGATCTGGCCCTGTTCCCCGATCTGGCCGACGAACTGCGGGACGTCCCGGTGACGGACCTGGTCCCCTGCGGTTACGGTCGCGACGTCCGGCCGGTCAACGTCTTCGACAGCGGCGGGACGACCGGGGCGCCCAAGCGGGTCGTCCAACTCGACGACTTGGTGTCACGCAGCACGGAGCAGGTCGACCTGCGACTGCGCGCCCACGGTTTGCCCACCGGCACCCAGTGGTTGACCGTGGCGCCGACCGGGCCGCATCTGGTGGGCGACGTCCTCCAACGTGCGGCACGGTCCCTGGGCGGTCCGGGGCTGAGCGTCGACATGGATCCGCGGTGGGTGAGGAAGCTCATCGCCGCGGGCCGCAACGACGAGGTCGAGTCCTACACCGACCACCTCGTCGACCAGTGCCGGCGGATCCTGTCGACCCAGGACATCGGCGTACTCGCCGCCACCACTCCGCTGTTGGAGCGCTTCGCCCGGGAGGACGACCTGCTGGAGCGGATCAACGGCTCGGTGCGGGCCATCGTCTGGGGCGGCACGCACATGGACCCCGACACCCGCCACTTGCTGGCCACGGACGTCTTTCCCGACACCCCGCTCATCGGCATGTACGGCAACACCATGATGCTCACCGCGCTCCTCGAACGAGTCGGTGTCGGGGCCACCGAGCCCTGCGTGTTCGATCCGGTGTCGCCGTACGTGTTCCTGTCGGTCGTGGCCCCCGGCACCCGGGAACCGGTCGGGTTCGGAGAACGCGGCCAAGTGATCGTCAGCCACGTCAGCAAGTCCATGCTGATTCCCAACAACGCTGAACGCGACACGGCCGTCCGCACGCGCCCGGTCGACGGACAGGCGGGAGACGCCGTGGCCGACGTGGCACCGGTCCTCACGGTCGAGGGCGACCGGGTGATCGAGGGCGTGTACTGATGGCAACCCCCGAAGCTCCCCAGCCCGTTCACCTGGACGCACTGGGCCCCCGCGGCCCCTACCGGACGCGGATGCCGAGCGCGGTGCAGGACGTGACCGGCACCGAGGTGGCGCGGCTGAGCCTGGTGCCGCCGGTGTACGTGACCAGGACGCTGGCGGCACTGCGCAAGGCCGAGCCCGTACCGACGGCCCGCGTCGACGCCCTCTTCGAAGCGGCGGCCGAGGAGTTCGCCACCGGCACCGTCGGAGGCCTGAACGTACACGCGTACGAGCACCTCGTCAGCCGCACCTGCGGAACGCCGCTCCCCGTAGTGCGCGCCGCGACGCGGGGCACGGCGCGCTTCGTCGCTCTGGCCCGCTCGTCCGCGGAACAGGGCAGGCCGCGCGGGACGCTCGCCGACCCCGAGCGCGCGGGTGCCGGGCACGCCATATGGGCACGACGGGGTGACGTGTTCGCGGTCAACGCCTCCGGCAACCACCCCGGTGTCCACCGGCTGTGGCTGGAAGCCCTGGCCCTGGGCTACCGCGTCGCCGTACGCCCTTCGCGGCGCGAACCCTTCACCCCGCACCGGCTGGTCACCGCGCTGCACGGCGCAGGTGTCCGACCGGACCAACTGGTGCTGCTTCCCACCGACCATCGGGCCGCCGACGCACTGATCCGCGGCGCCGACCGCACGATCGTGTACGGCGGCGACGACGTGGTCGCCCGGTACGCCGGCAATCCCCGTGTGCTGCCCCAGGGGCCCGGTCGCAGCAAGATCCTCGTCACCGCGGACACCGACTGGCGCCGACACCTCGACACGATCGTCTCGTCGGTCGCCGACGAGGGTGGGACCGCGTGCGTCAATGCCACCGCCGTGCTCGTCGAGGGCGATCCGGCTCCGCTCGCCGAGGCCCTCGCGGCCCGCCTGTCCCGGCTGCCCGGTCTGCCGCCCCAGGACGAGCGAGCGGTGCTTCCGGTGGTCGGCCTGGACCGGGCTCGGGCGCTCGACTCGTACCTGCGGTTCGTGGCGGCCGGGACCCGGCCCTGGCTCGGCGGCGACGGCATCGTGGAGGATCTCGACGACGGAAGTGCCGCGCTGCGTCCCGCGGTCCACCAGGTCGACCGGGCCGACGCCGAGCCGCTGCGCACCGAACTGCCCTTCCCCTGCGTATGGGTGGCGCCCTGGAACCGTACTGACGGCATCGCTCCGCTGCAGGACACGCTCGTCCTTACGGCCCATACCCGCGACCGGGCCCTGCTCGACGCGCTGCTGGCGGAACCCACCGTCGCCAATGTGTACGTCGGCGACCACCCGACCTGCTGGATGGCTCCCGGCGTGCCCCACGACAGCTACCTGTCGGACTTCCTGATGCGCAGCAAGGCGTTCGTCGGCGCACTGTGACCGGAGCTCAGTGATGCATGAGCAGCATCAGCGCGGTCCCCCAAGCCATGGCCCCGTGCCGCGTCTGCCCGTACGGATCCGTCGAGGTGACGCCGTGCACCCGGTCGGCCCCGGACCGGAGAGACGGCATGGGGCGGGTCAACAACCAGAGGCCGCACGCCAGAAGATATGACGTCAGCACGGCGGTCACCACGGCGTCCGGTCCGTAGGACGGGCACAGCATCCAGGCCATCGCCGCCATGCCCACGGCCGAGGGGAGTTGATCGGCGATCGCGGCGATGCCGCGCGCCGGACCGCGGCCGAAGGCCGTCAGAGGGAACCACAGTGCGGCGGCCGCGAAGAAGAGCGTCGTTGTCCAACCGGACAGCGAACGGCCGGGGCTCCAGGGCATCACCGCCATGGCCGCGGCCATGGCGGAGTGCAGGAGGTGGTCCACCCCTTCGCGGCCCACGACGCCTCTCAGGTCCTGCCGCAGCGCGTGCACCGCGACGACGGAGAAGAGCACCGTGAGCAGGCCGTGTTCGATGTCGACGGGTGTTCGCATGGACGTCAGTTCCCACACTGTGTGCCCTTCCTGGCTCCTTGCCGTACGCAGTCATGACCAGGTGCGCGATCCATCCGTGACACAGAGAGAGCTGCCACGGTGTGATGCAAGAAGTACGCCGGGCGGGAACCTGCGATCGATCGGAGAATCAGCCGGCAGCGCCGCTTGTACCATGGTGCGCACAAGCCAGAAGGGACTCTTCATGCACGCTGGCAGGCCCCCCGACGCCCTTGATCAAGCGATGGAGGACTTCCTCGCGGTACGCCCCCAGCTCTTCGGCATCGCGTACCGAGTCCTGGGCAGCATGGTGGAGGCCGAGGACGTCGTGCAGGACACGTGGGTGCGGTGGCAGAACACGGACCGCACGAAGGTGAAGGAGCCGGCTGCCTTCCTGACCACGGTCGTCACACGGTTGGCGATCAACTTGGCTCAGTCCGCCCGGGTGCGCCGGGAGTCCTATGTCGGACCATGGCTTCCCGCCCCCGTCGACACCGCGGAGGATCCGCAACTGGGTGCGGAGCGTGCCGAGGCACTGGAGCTTGCGGTTCTGATGCTTCTGGAGAAGCTGAACCCCGTGGAGCGCACCGCCTATGTGCTGAGAGAGGCGTTCGATTACCCCTACGGCCGGATCGCCGAGATTCTGGAGACGACCGAGGCCAACACCCGCCAGTTGGTGAGCCGGGGGCGCAAGCACCTGGCCTCCGAGCGCACGGCGCGCGTCACGCGGACCGCCCACCGGCGCCTGCTGGAGGTATTTCTCTCCGCTGCGCGGACGGGTGAGCTGTCGGTCCTTGAGGACATTCTGGCCGCCGACGTCGTCAGCTACTCGGACGGCGGCGGGGTCCGCGGCGCATCCAGGATCCCGGTAGTCGGACGGACCCGCGTGTCGCGGTACCTGGTGGCCTTCGCCCCTCGCTTCTGGCCGGGGACGGAGGTCCGGTGGGTCGAGGCGAACGGTCTGCCGGCGGTGCTGATCTCCGCCGAGGGGGAATCTGTCGGCCTGCTGTCCCTCGACGTCTCCGAGAAGGGCGTCGACCGGGTCATGTGGGTGATGAACCCGGCCAAACTGGCGCCCTACGTGGCCTCGTTGAAGGACTGAGCGGCCCACGGCATCTCCTTCGTTTCGCTGACCGCGTCACAGGAGCGGTCGTTCCCCGGTCATGCAGTAGTCCGGCCCGAACCGCACGACCGACACCTCACCACGACGACCGGAGTCATGCCGTGACCGATCCGCTCCAGCTACCCGCCCTGTCCACCGATATGGGCTTCGCCGGGGAGGAGTTCTCCCCCCTCTATACGACGACGGTGACCGTCGACGGTGGTGCGGCCTCGCACGGGCGGGCCTCCGGCCAAGCACGTTCGTCGGACGGTGCCCTGAACCTGGATCTGCGGATGCCCGCCGAGCTGGGCGGCAGCGGTCAGGGGACCAACCCCGAGCAGTTGTTCGCGGCCGGCTTCGCGGCCTGCTTCCACGGCGCGCTGAGCCTCCTGGCGAGGCAGGAGGCACTCGACCCCGGGGCCATCTCCGTCGCGGCGACCGTCGCGTTCGGACGCGATCCCGGTGACGGCGGCTATCTGCTCCACGTCGACCTGGTGGTGCGGTGGCCCGACGTCCCACGCGAGACGGCCACGAGCCTGATGGAGCGGGCCGACGGGCTGTGCCCGTACGCACGCATGGCCTGGAGGGGCACCCCCACCACCGTCACCCTCGCTCCCTGACCGGTTCAGAGCGGAAACCACGGATCCACATCGTCGGCCTCGTCCTTGCGGACGGCGAACCTGGAGATCTCCGTCTTGCGTACCTGCTGCGGCGGCAGTGCCGCGACCAGGGGATGGTCTCCGGACGCCTCACGAGGATCACACCGTTGCGCCGAACCCCCGTCGAAGAACTCCTCGTCGACAGTCCGATAGTGCTCCCAGTGCTGCGGCAGCTCGTCCTCCTGGAAGATCGCTTCCACTGGGCAGACGGGCTCGCAGGCGTGGCAGTCGACGCACTCGTCGGGGTTGATGTACAGCGTGCGTACGCCCTCGTAGATACAGTCCACCGGACATTCGGTCAGGCACGCCCGGTCCTTGATGTCGACACAGGGCTGCGCGATGACATACGTCATCCCCTTGCTCCTCTCCGGGCCACGAACTCACCCATGTGACCGACGACACCGCAAAGGTGTGACAACTGCACACGCACGATGCTCAACACATCGGCGCCCATGTCACAAACCGTCGCCCGGACTTGTCACTTGTGCGTGACCCACCCAGAGCGACGGGAGTGATCGTGGCCATTACCGAGCAACGTCTTGCCACCACAGTGCTGGTGATCGGCACCGGCGGAGCCGGCCTGCGAGCGTCGATCGAGCTGGCCGAGGCCGGCGTCGACGTTGTCGCCGTCGGCAAACGTCCCAAGGAGGACACCCACACCTCACTGGCCGCCGGTGGGATCAACGCCGCCCTGGCCACGATGGATCCCGGGGACAGCTGGCAGCAGCACGCCGCCGACACACTCAAGGAGAGCTATCTCCTGGGTGACCCACGTACGGCAGAGATCGTCACCCGAGGTGCCGCCCTGGGCATCGACGACCTGGAGCGGTACGGCATGGCCTTCGCCCGTGAGGAGGACGGCCGCATCTCACAGCGCTTCTTCGGTGCGCACAAGTTCCGGCGCACCGCCTTCGCCGGCGACTACACGGGCCTGGAGATCCAGCGCACGCTTGTCCGGCGGGCGAGCCGGCTGGACATCCCTGTGCTCGACAGCGTCTACATCACCCGCCTCCTGGTGCACGACGGCGCGGTGTTCGGCGCCTACGGCTTCGACCTGAACAACGGCACCCGCTACCTCGTCCACGCGGACGCCGTCATCCTCGCGGCCGGCGGCCACACACGCATCTGGCGCCGCACGTCTTCGCGGCGCGACGAGAACACAGGCGACTCGTTCCGGCTCGCGGTCGAGGCCGGGGCCAGGCTGCGCGATCCCGAGCTGGTGCAGTTCCATCCCTCCGGCATCATCGAACCGGAGAACGCCGCCGGCACGCTGGTCAGCGAAGCGGCCCGCGGCGAGGGCGGCGTCCTGCGCAACGCCCTGGGCGAGCGGTACATGAGCCACTACGACCCCGAGCGCATGGAACTGTCCACGCGCGACCGCGTGGCGCTGGCCTCCTACACCGAGATCAAGGAGGGGCGCGGCACGCCCAACGGCGGCGTCTGGCTCGACGTCTCGCACCTTCCCCGCCAGACGATCATGACGCGGCTCCCCCGCGTCTACCAGACCCTCCTCGAACTGCAGATGCTCGACATCACGCGCGATCCGATCGAGGTCGCTCCCACAGCCCACTATTCGATGGGCGGTGTCTGGGTCCGCCCCGAGGACCACAGCACCGACGTCCGTGGCCTGTACGCCATCGGCGAGGCCTCCAGCGGACTGCACGGCGCCAACCGCTTGGGCGGCAACAGCCTCATCGAGCTGCTGGTCTACGGCCGCATCACCGGCCAGGCCGCCGCCGCCTACGCGGAATCACTCACCGCACAGCCGCGCAGTGCCTCGGCCGTTGCCGGGGCCCGCGCGGAGGTCGACGCGTTGCTCGCCGCAGACGGGCCCGAGAACGTCCGTGCCCTGCAGCGTGCCATCCGCAACACCATGACCGAGCACGCGGGCGTCGTCCGGGACGAGCAGGGTCTGCGCACCGGTCTGGCGGAGCTGAACCTCATCGAAAAGCGCATGGAGAACGTCGGGGTGCACCCCGACATCGCCGGCTTCCAGGACCTCGCCCACGCCTTCGACCTGAAATCGGCCGCCCTGGCCGCGCGCGCCACTCTCGAGGCGGCGCTGGAGCGCCGGGAGACCCGCGGCTGCCACAACCGCAGCGACTTCCCTGAGACGGACCCCGCGTTCCGCGTCAACCTCGTCTGGTCCTCGAAGACCGGTGTCGTCCACGAGAGCATTCCCCCGGTTCCGCAAGAGATCGCCTCGCTCATGACGGAGGTCTCCACCGAGGGAAAGCTTGTCGAATAGCCGGAAGCCGGCCGGACACATGGCCACGTTGTCACATGAACCAGGTGAACCCGGTCTTTCCTTACAGCCCCTGTCCTCGCGACAGTCACGCACTCCCGAAAGGATTCCCTCATGAAGGTCGTCGTCATCGGCGGTACCGGACTGATCGGCTCAAAGCTGGTCGCCAAGCTCAAGGAGCACGGTCATGAGGCCGTGCCGGCCGCTCCCAACACTGGTGTCAACACCCTCACGGGTGAAGGTCTCGCCGAGGTCCTGACGGGCGCCTCGGTCGTGGTCGACGTCTCCAATTCGCCCTCCTTCGCGGACGACGCGGTAATGGAATTCTTCCGCACCTCGACCACCAACCTCCTCAAGGCGGAGGCGGAGGCCGGCGTCACCCACCACGTGGCCCTGTCCGTCGTCGGTACGGAGCGGCTCCAGGAGAGCGGCTACTTCCGTGCCAAGCAGGCGCAGGAGGAGCTGATCAAGAACTCGGGCATCCCGTACTCCATCGTGCACGCCACGCAGTTCTTCGAGTTCATGAAGGGGATCGCCGAATCCGCGACCCGCGGCGACACCGTCCGTCTGGCCCCGGTCAAGATCCGCCCCGTCCACTCCGACGATGTGGCTGCGACCGTGGGCCGCACCGCCGTCGGCACCCCCGTGGGCGGGGTGGTGGAGGTCGCCGGTCCAGACGTGTTCCAGCTCGATGAACTGATCGGCAAGGGCCTGGCCGCGAAGAACGACCCGCGCACGGTCGTGCCCGACGTGCACGCGCCGTACTTCGGTGCGGAACTGCAGGAGACCACGCTGCTCCCCGGCCCGGACGCGCACATCGCGGAGACCCGTTTCCCCGACTGGCTGGCGCAACAACAGCAGGGCTGAGTCGTCACCCGGGCCCGCCGTGCGCACCGCGTCACGGCGGGCCCTTTTCCGTTCACCACAGACGTCAGGGTGGGTCCCGTTCCCGGGACCCACCCTGATCACGTTCGGGCCGTGCTCACGCAGCCGCTTCCGTCACCGCCGCTGTCGCCGCCGGGCGGACAGCCCGCAGTCGCAAGGCGCGGCGCTCTCCTTCCGTCGTGCCGCCCCAGATGCCCTCGACCGGGCCCGTCTCGACGGCCCACGACAAGCACTGCTGCGCCACCGGGCACCGGCGGCAGACGGCCTTCGCCTCGTCGATCTGAAGGGCCGTCGGGCCGCTCCTGATGTCGCCCACCGGGAAGAAGAGATCCGCGTCCTCGCGTAGACACAGGCTCCCGTCGCGCCAATCCATGAGGTGCCTCCTGAGTGTGAAAGGAACACTGTTCGGGGGTGGCTCGTCACGTGGGGGGAGGTGTGGCGAGGAGCACCACCCTTCACTGGGAAGGACCAGTGGATCGGCATATGTGTGACATCGCCGCCGAGCCGTGAAGTTCTGGCACAAAGTGCGTCGGGCACCTGTAACGAAACGTATGTGTGCTCGGTCTCCTGGAGCGGAGGCGCCCCCACAAGAACGCGCACCGCCTCCGTCAACAACCCGGCAACAGGAAACGGAGACCCAGGGACATGCGTCCAGAGGTGATCACCATAGAAGGCGACCTGCATGACGCCGTGACCGTCTTCGTGAAGCTCCGGCCGCGTCTCTTCGGCATCGCCTATCGCGTGCTGGGCAGCGCGGTGGAGGCCGAGGACGTCGTACAGGAGGTGTGGCTGCGGTGGCAGCACACCGACAGGGCCGTGGTGGTCAGCCCCGCGGCCTTTCTGTCGAGCGCCACCACACGACTGGCCATCAACGTCGCCCAGTCGGCCCGGGTACGCCGTGAGACCTACATCGGCCCCTGGCTGCCCGAGCCCATCGACACCAGCGACGACCCGCAGGCAGGTGCCGAACGGGCGGAAGCGCTGGAACTCGCCCTGCTCCTGGTGCTGGAGAAGCTGCCGCCGACCGAGCGTGCCGCCTACGTCCTGCGGGAGGCCTTCGACTACTCCTACCCGGAGATAGCACAGATTCTGGGGCTCAGCCCCGTCAACGTGCGCAAGATCGTGAGCCGGGCCCGCAAGCACCTCACCGAGGACCAACGGGACAGCGTCGACGCCATCGAGCACCGCAGGTTGCTCAACGCGTTCGTCACCGCTGCCCGGCAGGGGGACGTCGCCTCTCTGGAAGCGCTGCTCACCTCGGACGCGGTCAGTCTGTCCGACGGGAACGGTATGCGCGGGGCGGCCCGCGTCCCGGTCGTCGGCCGGGCCCGCGTGGCGAACCTGTCGACCGCCCACCCACGGTTCTGGCCCACGGTCGAGGCCGAGACGGTCGAGGCCAACGGTCGCGCCGGAGTCGTCCTGTACCGCGACGGCCGGGCCTCCACCTTCATGACCGTCGCGGCCACGCACCGGGGCATTCATCAGGTGATGTGGGTCTTCAACCCGGACAAGATCGCTGCTCTGCTCCGCTCCCGCTCCCGCGAGGCGGTCTACGGTTAGATCTCACGGACCGTCACATACTCTCGTGGGCAACCCTGTTCCAGGAGCGAAGCTTGTCGGGGTTGAGGACTGCCCAGACCTGAGCCACACGAGAGTGGACCAGGTCGAGGGTGATCACGGCGGCGACCTGCTCGTCGCAGCGGGCGACCAGTCCGGTGCGTCCGTTGACCGGCCAGGTGTCCACAGTGGTGCGCCGGCAGGCGGAGAGCAAGGTGATCAGGCTGCGGGCGACGTTCTCGTCGCCGGTGACGGGTCTGACCGGTGCGCGGACCTTGCCACCGCCGTCGAAGTACGCGGTGACATCATCGGTGAGCAATGCGGCGAGAGCTTCGTGGTTCCCGTGGGCACACGCCTGCCGTACGGCCCGCACCGTCTCCTCGTGCCGACCCGCCGGCCGACGGCTTCGGGCACGCAGTCCCTGCCGAGCCGCAACCGCCGGGTCGGCACGAACCGGTACCGAACGCGCCGCGCCGCGCGGTGCCCTGGACGCCGGCGCTCCGTAGAGACCGTCGAGTACGAATGCGGCTCTCTGAGCCGGCGACAGCGTGTCAACCACCCGCAGCAGCACCTCGCTGACTTCCCTCTCCGGCCCGTCCTCGCACACTCCTTGGCAGTCCGAACGGCCACGTGTGTCACCGTTCGGACCGAGCGGGGCGAGCCGTGCCAGAGAGAGGCCACCCACGACGTGGGTCAGCCATGTCCGCGGGGCCTGTATGCGTGACCGCTCGCCGTCACCAAGCCCGTACCACTCCCGGTACGCCTCGTCGGCGACGCGCTCGGCCGTGACCCTGCTGCCCAGCATCCAGTGCGCGACACCCACCAAGTGCCGCCGCTCGTCGAGCAGTTCCGTGAGCGGCACGGCGTCACCGATGTGCTCCATACCGACTCCCCCCTTCCGAACGGAACGTTACCCGCCTGACACCCCTCCCCGGGCGGTGAGCTTCCCTCACCGTGAAGTGGGAGCGGTGCTTGCGTCTCCGCAACGAAACACACCGTCATGCCGGTCTGTGACCTTCCGTCCCGCTCAGTGGCAATAACGTGTGTCGTGTGTACCGGCGGTCCTTGGAGTCCACTTACCCCGGGCCGCTCCTCACACTCACATTCCGAAGGGAATCATCATCCGCACTTCAACACGCGCGGCCGCTGTCAGAACCTCCCTCACAGGGCTCTCGCTCGCTGCGGGGGCAGCCCGGGCAAGACCCGGGGCGGCAGACGTCGTGCTGGAGGTTCTCCACGTACTGCTGCACGGCGCGCGCCCTCTTCTCCCAGAACGCTTCGTCCCCCGGCTGCGAACTGCCGGAATGCGGCAGCCGTACGACGGCTGTCACAGCTCCTGCCACTGCCCGGTCAATGCGGTATCGACGGCTCGCGGCGCTTCCGTGCCGCAGCCCCTGCGGCAGTGAAGGAGGAGCACGGCAGTGAAACGCATCAACCACGTCCGAGCGACAACCGGTCCAGAGAAGCCCGTCCAGCCCGTCCACAGGGCTTCCGACGCCGGCCGAGGAGGGACGTGCGGATGACTCGAAGCGCTGGCCGCCAGACCGATCCCGCCGCCGTCACCGTCTCGCTGGCCGCGGAGGCAGCCGTCCTCGAGGGACGGCTTGGTGTGCTCCGGGAGGCGATCGACGAGGTGAACGCCCAGATCCGCAAGGTGTCCGAGAAGATCGCACAGCTGCCGCGGACCGCAGCCGAATCTGGTTGCACCGAGGCACCGGCAGACGGAGGGGGCGACATGGGGCTCGCCCCCCGGCCGACGGGCTGTCTCTGACGGCCCGTGCGGGCGAATCTCACCGACCGACCGGATCTTCACCAGCCCCCGCGAGGAACAGTGTGTTCTCCAGGGCTCTGCCCACTCTGTTCTCGTACCGGTGGAGACGCTGCCTATGATGTTGGACAGCATCCCCCGGTTCCGCGCCGGGTGGCGGGCCAGCACAACGAAAGGGCCCGCCATGACAAAGGGTTGAGAGTGAGAGGAACCCATGGTTTCCGTGACCCCGACGGCCCGCAACATCGAAAGCGCTGCCGAGAGTCTCCGGGAGGACCTGACCCGGCTTGAGATCCAGAAGCAGGCACTGGAGAGGGAACTGGCCGCGGTCAGCGCCCACCTCGGTTCCGTGCAGCGGGCGCTCGACGCCCTTCAGGCCCTCATGCCCGGCAGCGGCCCGGCCGCCACTCCCCCGGGCCCCGCGGCCCCGCCGTCCCCGGCGAAGCCGAAGCCCACACGAGCCGGGGCATCGGCCGTTCCGGCCGACGAGAACCCTGCCAAGGCCAAACGGAGCAACGAAGACGGCGACGACGGCAAGACGTACGGCAGGCTCACGGAACAGATCCTGGCGTACTTCGCACAATCCGGGGACGACGAAGTACGCGCCCGCGACGTCGCGTCCGCTCTGGGACGCGACACCGACAGCGGCAGCATCAACGCCATCCGCAGCACGCTCGACCGCCTGGTCGGCGCCTCGCGCATCCAGCGGGTCGGCCGCGGGCTCTACCGCGCCGTCAAGCCCTGATCCTGTCTTCGGGCTCAGCGGGCTCCGCACCCGGGCGCGGGTCGCCGTGTGAGACGAAGGCCTCCCTCGGGTGCTGCACCGAGGCGAGCGAGACGATGTCGCGGCCGTAGAGAACGGCGGTGGCCCACACAGCGAACACGCGCGCCTTCCGCTCCCAGCTCGGTATGGCCAGGACGTGGTACCCCCGGTGCATCAGCCACGCCGGGAACCCCTTGATGACCAGACTCCGGTACTGGAAGATGCCGCGGCCGAGCCCGAGCGTGGCCACCACGCCCAGGCCACGGTGCATATAGTCCTTTGCCGGGCGCTCGCGCAGGGACGCCAGGATGTTCTTGGCCAGCCGTTTGCCTTGCCGGACGGCATGCTGGGCGTTGGGCACGGTGTGGGCACCCGGCCGCCCGGCGGCAAGATCGGGCACCGAGGCATCATCACCCGCCGCCCAGGCTTCGGGCACCACCTCGGTGCCCGTGGCAACCCGCAGATCCGCCCGTACGGTGAGCAGTCCGCGCTCGTCGACGGGGAGGTCGCTGTGGTTGTGCACGATCGGGTTGGCAGCATTGCCGGCCGCCCACACCAGGAGCCCCGAGTCGTACTCGGTGCCGTCAGAGAGCCGCACGCGCCCGTCCGCGGCGGAGACGAGCTGGGTGTTCAGGTGCACCCGCGCCCCCCGCTTCTCCAGTGAACGCACCACCCAGGCCCCCGGCCGGTCGGTGACCTCGGGCAGGATACGGTCTCGCGCCTCGACCAGGTGGAAGGCCGGTTCGTCCGCGTCGATCTCCGGATACCGCTTGAGCAACGCGGTCGCCAGTGCCAGCAGTTCACCGAACCCCTCCACTCCGGAGAATCCGCCACCGACGACGGTGACGGTGAGTAGTTTGCTGCGTTCGGGCCCGCGCGGCAGGCCGGCCGCGCGGTCGAACGAGGTGAGGAGGCGGTCGCGGATGGCCACCGCCTCCTCGACGTGCTTCAGCCCGTACGCCTGATCGCTCAGCCCCGGGATCGGGAAGGTACGTGTGACGGCCCCGGCCGTCACCACCAGCACGTCGTACTGCAGGTCGAAGGGCGGAGCGGATTCCGGGCGGACCGTGACCGTGCGCGCGCCGTGGCGGATCTCGGTCACCGAGCCCGCGATCAGACGCGTGTGGTGCAGGTGCCGTCGGAGCGATACCGCGGCGTGCCGCGCCTCCACCGAGCCGGCCACGACCTCGGGCAGGAACGGCTGGTACGTCATGTAGGGACGAGGGTCGACGACGGTGACGCGCGCCTCACCCCGTCGCAGCTTCTTCTCCAGGCCCCACGCTGTGTAGAAACCCGCATAGCCGCCGCCCACTATCAAGATCTCACGCACGGTGTCCCTCTGTTCCTGTCGGTCTTCACCTTGTAGACCGAGCTCCGGCACTCGGTGTGACATGGTGGCCGGATCACCGCCGACTACCGTCCGTGGGTAGGCTCAAGCAGTGCGGCGGGCGTCAACGCCACGCGCGCGGAGGCCCGTTCACTCTCATATGCGATTCATAGACCAGAGACGTGCGGTGGCCGTATCGGATGGCGCAGATTCTCTTGCCGCCGAAGACGACCGAGAGCTACCTCGCAGGCCTCCGTCTCTGTACCGCCATGATCTGGATCAAGGACCTCCCCCGAACCAACCCTTGATCACGACCAGATACGCGCCCTCATACCCACACTGTTTCCCGTTGGATGTGTCAGACGGCCGTGGCCGACACAGTGGTCCCTTTGGCCGTGTGCCGCTCAGCGATACCGGAGCTCGTGGCGCACTCACCACCTTCAGCTGCCGGCGGGCACGACGAGGACAGAGATCGGACCGTGCACCCTTCGCCCCTCCGTCGCGGGATGCAAGAAGTACGACCGCCTCAGCGGTCGTCAGTCGTCGGCGTACGCGCTCCAATGACCTTCCAGAATCTCGGCGACCTCCGCGGGGCGCTGGAGCAGCGGCCAGTGGTTGCTGTCCATCTCGACCACCTCGGAGGCATGCAGGGAGGCGCCGAGCTTGCGCCCGAACTCGATTTGGCACGCGGGGTCGAGGGCTCCCCAGAAGACCAGACAGGGCGCCGACACGGCGGACAGTCCCGGTTCCCACTCCGCCCCCATGCTGACCGCAGAGCGGTACAGCTTGAGGATGGAGTCCTTCATTGGCTCGTCCACGCGGCTCGCCATGTCCTTGGCCAGCCCGATGGGTACGTCGAAACCGGCCGCCAGGTCCTCGGCGAACGGCTCCGCACGCAGTTCGCGCATGAAGCGGTTGCCCTCGACCTGGTCCTGCCAGATCTTGGCCAGCGGGTGCCACACGTAACTGGAGTTGACCGGCCCGTTGCCTCCGGCCCAGGTGCGGACCAGGTCGGGGCGCAGACAGGCGACGCGGAGCGTGAGAATGCAGCCCCAGTCGTGACCGACCAGGTCCACCGGCTCACCGAGCCTTTCCAGTCGTCGGACCAGCCAGTCGACGTACTCCTCCTTGGAGGAGCCGAAGCCGTTCGGGCGCGCGGCACCGAAACCGGGCAGGTCCCAGGCTTCCACGTCGGCCCTGGTCAGGTGCTGTCGCACACCGTCCCATACGTGATGAGTGTCAGGCACTCCGTGGATAAGGATGGCAGGCATGAGTGACTCCTTCGTCAAAAGGCGGACTGGGCCTCACGGATGAAGAGATCTCACATATTGTCACAGCGTGTTTTCCAGTGCCGCACTCCGTCGGGACATTTCTCTCACCGGAGGACCGGGCCATGTCAGGTGATCCGCGTCCAGCCGGTCTGCTCTGCAAAGAACGCTGCGGCCACACGGTGATGGGGCGTGGCCTCCCGGCCATCCGGACGTGACGGGAGGGCAAGGAAGCGGGCTTCCTCCTCGAAGAACATCTCCCGCTCGAAGAGCAACGCAGATCACAGGTACGGCAAGTTGGCGGATCACAGGTACGGCAAGTTGACCGAACAGATCCTCAGCCACCTTTCACAGGTCGGTGACACTGGTGTGCGCGCGCGACGTGGCAACCGTTCTGGGCCGCGTCACCGGCAGAGGGAGCATCAACGCCATCGCAGCACGCTCGACCGTCTCAGCGGCGCGTCCCGGGGCCAGCGCACCGGCCGGGGCCTCTATCGTGCCCAACAGGACTGAGCGGAAGAGAAAGAGCCAGTTCATAGCCCCGGACGCCGATTTCGCGGGGGTTCGAAAGCGTCCGGGGCCACGGCACCCGCTCGGCTCTGTGCAGCGGGTGCGTCGTGTTCCCGACGCCTTCGCGGAGTGCGCCTCGCCGTCGGAACCACTGCATTCAGCCTACCTCACTGAAACACGCCCAATGACACTGTTGGTTCTGGGAAGCGCTTCGTTCCATGACAGTGCCAGTCTTCCTGGAGACCAGCCGCCGCGCTCGGATCATCGGAGAACGTGAAGCACTCGTATCAGTCCTCGCGTCTCTCCCTGCGCTCATTCGCTCACCGTCCCCCGCAGTCCCGCCCACATCGAACAGCGGTACCACATTGACGGTGCGGGCCCCGTGTGTGGCGCTCATTGCGGCGAGCCGGGGATCGGCTGGGGAACCTCCGGATGCCTGCGCTGGAAGAGCGCCTGACCATGGTCGATGTCGAGCCGATCGGAACAGAGAGCTCCGGTCACTTGCCGACCGCCCGCGACCACACCGCGGCCATGTACGCGAAACTCCGGCACCATGTCGTCGAACACCTCGGCCGACCGCGAAGACAGGTGGCGGATGACGCGTTTTGGTCAACGGCGGTCGCCGCCATGGAACGGTTCCTGGAACGCAACGTCGACGCCCACCCCGAGGCGGCCGATTGCACTGCCGCCCTCACCACCCCTCTCGGCCTCCTGACCGACGACAGCGCCACCGCTGTGCTGCGTCAGATCACGCAGGCCCATGTCTTCGACCACTGCAGCCAGGGAGGGACGTTCGGTTCACCCTGTTCAGCATCGCGATGCTGAAGTTCCTTGAGGCACAAGACACTCTCCGCTCGTAATCAACCACAGGGTGCGGCGTAGCTGTCACAAGGTGATCCGCTGTCCGGTCAATCGGTCGAGCACCGATGAGACACCGACGGTGACTCATCTGAAAACACACATCTCATTCACCAATTCGGAGTTGGCATGCTTTCCGAACGATCCGCACAGATCGTCCGCACGACTCTTCCCACCGTGGGTGCCTCCCTCGACACCATCACCGAGCTGTTCTACCGCCGTATGTTCGAGGAACGGCCCGAACTGCTCGACGACTTGTTCAACCGGGCGAACCAGGCCAGCGGCACGCAGAAGGAGGCACTGGCCGGCGCAGTCGCCGCCTTCGCGACCGCGCTCGTCGGGCATCCGGACGAGCGCCCCGACGCGGTGCTGAGCCGCATCGCGAACAAGCACGCCGCACTCGGTATCACCTCCGACCAGTACACGCTGGTCGCCCGGCACCTCCTCCAAGCCATCGCCGAGGTCCTCGGGGATGCCGTGACCCCGGCGGTGGCATCAGCCTGGGACGAGGTCTACTGGCTGATGGCCAACGCCCTCATCGCCATGGAAGCGCGCCTGTACGCGCAGGCACAGGTCGAGGACGGCGCCGTCTGGCAGACCATGGAGATCACGGAACGCCATGAGGAGACCCCCGACGCGGTGTCCCTCATCCTGCGACGCGCCGACGGGTCGGCGACCGGACCGTTCACCCCCGGCCAGTACGTCAGCGTGCGGGTCGAACTGCCCGACGGGGCACACCAGACACGGCAGTACAGCCTGTCCTCGGCCCCCGGCCTCAAGACCTGGCGCATCACCGTCAAGCGGGAGTACTCCCCCGACGGCCACGTGCCCGAGGGTGAGGTCTCCTCCTGGCTGCACGCCCACGCCACAGCCAGCGGCGCCCTTCAGGTTTCCCTCCCCTTCGGTGACCTCCTGCTGCCCGAGGGCGACAACCCGCTGCTGCTCGCCTCGGCAGGCATCGGCGTCACCCCCATGCTGGCCATGCTGGAACACCTCGCCACCACCTCGCCCCACCGGCCCGTGACCGTCGTCCACGCGGACCGCTCCCCCAGTGATCACGCCCACCGGCTCGAACTCGTCGAACTGGTCGGCCGACTCACCCATGCTTCGCTGCACGTGTGGTACGAGGACACCGATCACCCGGACGCCGCCGCGGATCATGTCAGCGAGGGCTGGGCCGACATCGCCCGCCTCTCCCTCCCACCTGACACCACGGCATTCCTGTGCGGTCCCCTGGCCTTTATGAAGGCCGCCCGCACCGATCTGCTCGCCCATGGGCTGAGGCCCCCGTCCATCCATTACGAAGTGTTCGGCCCGGATCTCTGGCTCAGCAAGTAGCACCACGCCCGCCGCGGAACAGCGCCCCGAAGGACCTCGACAAGCGAGCGAAAAGGTGAAGCTTCCCCGTGATCCGGACACGTGATCGATATGCCGCAAGGGCATGTTGGTGTCGTTGCCTGGTCTCGGCCGGGCTGAGGTGGTCGAAGACTTTGTGCTTGCGCAGGCGACGGCGGTTGCCGAAGGTCTCGATGAAGGTGAAGACCTCGGCGCGGGCGGTCGCCCGGCCGGGCCAGGTCCGGGTGCCGATCTCCTTCTCCAAGAGGCCCCAGAATCTCGACGACGAGGTCGGCTCGGTGGTGATCTGCCATGGCATAGCCGATGACCTCGCGGGTGGCGCGTTCCAGCCAGCAGGCGAGGTAGAGCCGGCCCTCGGCGGTGGGCGGGCAGGTGATGTCGCCGACCAGCTTGGTCCCGGGACGCTCGGCGTGGAAGTCACGGCCGATCAGGTCCGGGGCCGGCTTCGCCTTCGCATCCGACCGGTTCAGCGAGCGGCGCTGGCGCCGTATGACGCCACGTATGTCGCGCTCGCGCATGACGCGGGCGCCAAGCTTGCGGTTCACCCACTGCCCCAGGCGTCGCAGTTCAGCGTGAATGCGCGGGACACCGTAGGCATGGCGAGAGGCGACGTGCGGCACCGTGATCTCCTGCCCGAGCGCGTCGTCCACGGCCTCCCGGGCGCGGCGGGCCACCTCGCCATCACACCACGCGCTGTACGACGAGCGGGCGGCCTTCAGCGCCCGGCACAGCAGAACGACCGGGTAGTTCGCCTTCTCCGCGTGGATGAACCGGTACAGCTCACTCACCGGACTCGCCCTCACCCCGACCCGCCTTGGCCCGGCGGTACCAGCCACGCAGGGACTCCGAGCGGATGCCGAGTTCCCGACCCACCGCAGTGACCGTCTTGCCCGAAGAATCGACGAGCGCGATCGCGCCCCGCTTGAACGGGCACGATGATCTTTAGCCGTGATCCTTGACCTTCGTTCGCCGACAGACGTTGTGGCGGGGCACCAGGGTCCTTGATGCCGCCCTCGGAGATGCCGCCCCGCCTTCGGTACTGGCCGCGGAGGCGCCGCTTCCAGCACGCCTTGTCCGACGGCCCGTCAGAGAGCGTGTTCCTTCTGCTCATCCGCCTGCCGGACACGCCGCCACCACTGCCTCTTGCCTGTGTCGCGTACGACTATCCCAAGCTTCGCCAGTTCCTGTCGCAGCTCCGCGACGTTGCTCTCTTCCTGCTTGTTCAGAGCCTCTGCCCGTGCTTTGAGAAGTGCGTTGCCGCTGACCGGCAGGCCCGGCATGTCCTCGACCCATCGCCTGTATTCGTCCTGGTAGGGATCCCCGTCCGGCAGCCACGGGTATCCGTGTGTCTGAAAGCCGTTCGCGAGCTGCTTGACCGTCGGCAGATCCGCGCCCTCGGTTTTACTTTCCACGGCCAGTTCCTGGCCTCGCTCGCCGAGAACCACAAGCCGCTTGCCGTCGGCGAACACCCCGTGGATCGCGGCCCGGGAAACGCTCTGGCTGGAGTCGCCACGATCCGTTGTGACCTGGTCGTCCTCGATGGTGACGGTCACGTAGCCGTGCTCGGCCATGAGCACGAGGACGCCACCGGCCAAGGCTCCGACCAGCAGGCTGACCAGTGTCACCACTGGTTCAGGTGCGTTGTTGACGAGTTCGACCGGCCCCTCCCACGGAATCCAGGGCCAGGAGGCAGCCCAGTTCGCCAGGAGCTTCAGCAGCCATCCGGCCACTGCTCCCAGGACCGGAAATCCGGCCGCCACAAGAATTCGGTTCGAAATTTTCTGCCGGATCACGGTAGTCATTTCCTTGCCGGACATACCGATACACCTTTCCTCATGAAGCAGGACAAGAACGTGAACGCATAAAAGGGGGCTATGGCTGAATCTTTTGTTTCTGGCTGCACGTGCGCCACGGGGGTGCCGAGAGCGTGGTCCAGGCACGCAGCAGCCACTCCAGCGGGCCGTAGGCGTGGTGTCGCAGCCACCATCGACTGGCCACGGCCTGCGCCGCGAACAAGGCCAGGGCGATCGCCGCAACTCCGACGGGCGGGACGCGGCCGACCAGCGCGGCCCCGAATCCGGTGAACAGCAAGGCGCAGACCAGGGATTGACCGAGATAGTTGGTCAGCGACATGCGGCCCGCCGGCGCGAACGCGGTGACCACGGCCTGTCCTCAGCGGCCGTGGGCGAGGCGGAGCACGGTCGCCGCAAAAGCGGCGGCCAGCAGGGGAGCGGTGATCACATCGAGGCCCATGGCGAGAAGCTGGTACGCGGACTCGGGGTGGTTCAGGCTCGCATCCGCGTACACGATGCCGCCCAGCAGGCCGGCCGTGAAGCCGACCCACTGGAGCCGACGCAGGAGCCGCTGGTGTCGGCCGGTGTCGGCAAAAGCGCGTCGGCGTCCGGCCGCCAGGCCCAGCAGGAAGGCGGCGAGCGCGGACGGCGCCTGGAAGAAGAGCAGCAGGGCGACCACATCAGGCAGTTCCTGCAGGTGGGCGCCGATGACCGACGCGGGGCCGCCGCGCAGGGCCTCGGTCGCCTGTGCCGCGGCGGATGCCGTGGATGTGGGGATGACGCCGCCACCGCCCGCATCGGCGACGGCGAGCGCGAGGAGCGCGTATCCGACTGCGGTCACCGCCAGCAGTGCCAAGGCGATCCGCACCGCGTTAAGGGGCCGGACCCGGCGCAGCGCAAGCAGGATCAGACCCAGGACGGCGTACAGGGTGAGGATGTCGCCGGGGAAGAGGATGACGGCGTGGATGACGCCGATCACGAACAGCCCGGTCAGGCGCCGCAGAAAGCGTGGTGCGAACCGGTCGCCGCGTCGCTCGGCCGAGTCGATCTGCAGCGTGAAGCTGTAGCCGAACAGGAACGAGAACAGCAGGAAGAACTTTGCCTCGAAGAGCACCGTCACCAGCCGGCGGACGACCTCGCTCAGCGGGCCGCCCAGGCCCGGGTCCTCCAGGCCCGTGCCGTGGTAGGCGGATGCCAGGTAGGTGATGTTGACCATGAGGATGCCGAGCAGGGCGAACCCCCGCAGCGCGTCCACCTGCGCCAGCCGGACACCGCCGGCTGGTTGCCTCCCTGTGGCGGGCAGGCGGCGCGCGGGGCTCTCCGTACCTGGTCGGGCACTCACGGGCACTCCTGAATCTATCGAATCCAAAACGGTCGTTTCCGATACGAGCGTACTATGATTCTCGGTGGCGGTCGAAACGAGTGGAGGGACCATGGGTGCATCGCAGGAGGTGGCAGGCGGTCGGGGCAGCAGCGACGCCCCCCGTCTGCATCGAGGCATCCCCGACGGTGCTGAGCGGCAGGTGGCCGCCCTGTACTGGGAGGCATTTGGCTGCAAGCTCGGCAGCACGTTGGGTCCGCCCGCGAAGGGCCGGGCGTTCCTCGCCTCCCATCTGCACCACGACCGCGGCATCACGGCGCTCGGTGGCACAGGCCGCGTCGTCGGTGTCGTCGGCTACCAGCTGGACGGGCGCGGCCTGACCGGCGGCACAGCACGCGACGTACTGTCCGCATACGGCCCGCTGCGCGGGCTCCCCCGGCTTGCACTCCTTGCCTTGTTCACCCGGAAACCCGCCGAGGGCGAACTGGTGATGGACGGCATCTGCGTGGCGCCGGACCACCGCGGCACCGGGATCGGCGGCCTGCTGCTGCACGGCATCGCCGCCGTGGCCGCCGAGAACACCTGCACCCGGATCCGGCTCGACGTCATCGACGTCAACCCGCGCGCCAAGGCCCTGTACGAACGCCATGGCTTCAGCGCCGTACACACCCAACAGACCCCATTTCTGCGGAGATTGATGGGCTTCGGTGCTGTCACCACCATGCACCGTGCCGTCACCCCGGAGGACCTGGGCGGAGGAACTCCCCGATGACACCCACACAGCCGGCCCACGCACCGCGTCCGGAGATCCCCACCCGATTGCTCGTGCACGCCCTGGTCCGCGAAGACGGAACGGTCGACGCCGGCGAGCTCTACGCCGTTGCCGAACTCCTCGGCATGACCGACCAGCAGGTCCGGCTGTGCATCAAGCGCCTCGTCACCGAGGGCAGATTCACCCACGAGGGGCGGGGGCGCAAGGCCGTGCTGCGGGCAGTGGCCGAAGCCGAAACCGGCATCATTGCCCCCGACGCCGACCATGTCCGCCACGCCTACCGGCAGGACCGCGGGTTCGCGCCCTGGGACGGCACGTGGCACCTGTTCGCCTTCGCCATCCCCGAGGCTCGCCGTACCGCCCGCGACGCCCTCCGGGAAACCCTGCTGCACCTGGGCGCGGCACCCGTCCAGGGAGGCCTGTACGTCGCCGCCAACCCCATCGCCGACCTGGTCGAAGCCCGGGCCCGCCAACTCGACGTACTCGGCTCCGTCACCTTCCTCACCAGTACCGACCTGCGCATCGGGGACGCCGCCGACCCTCGTCGACTGGCCTCCGCCACCTGGCCGTTGGGGGAGATCGCCGCCGGACACGAACGCCTCGCGGCCTTCGCGACGACCTGCGCCGACCGGCTGACGCACGGCACAGCCCTGTCCGGGATCGAGCGGCTCACCATGGCCGTGGAACTGGCCGCGGAGTTCAGCCGCGCCATGACTCCCGATCCGTTGCTGCCCCCGGAACTGCTGCCCCAGCCCTGGCCCGGCACCCGGGCCCGCCGACTCGCCCAGGAATGCTGGACCGCTCTGCGCGCCCTCCCCGCAGCTCAGGACACTCCCACCGCACTACCTCGCCTGTTCCGCCATTACAGCGACGCACCCGACGGGCAGTGACCACGGCTCGGCCCCGGCCCTCAACGCGGGGCCGCGCCCGCTGTCGAACGCTTCCCGGCTGAGGGCCGCGTCCTCTCCCCGACCCGGCCGGAACGTGACGCAGCGGCCGGGCGGCGGTCCTGCCGCCGCTCGAGCGCCGATCATCCGCTGTTTGGCCCGGGTGAACTCGTCGTCGCTCAGCGCACCGGAGCGATGCAGCGCCGCAAGCCGCTCCAGGCGCTCGACCAGCGCGGACGCCTCTCCGTTGGGCCCCGTCGCGACGGCAGGCGCGGGCAGGGCACCGGCCACAGCCCCACGGACCTTGCCCGCGAACGCCTCGGCATCCTTGACCTCCTCCCAGCTGTACGCCCCGGTCAGCGCGGTGACCTGGAGGATCTGCCCGGTCAGCCGGGAGGGCGCGACCGCGACGTCGGTGACGTGGCCGGCGGCACCGCCTGCGGAGCCTTGCCCTCTTTGACGCAGAGCAGCCGGTGCGTGGTCAGCACCAGCGTGCCGTCCGTCCACTGGTCCCGGGCCCGCCCGGAGGTCGCCGCCAGGGGTTCCTCGCCGGGCACTGCCGTGTCCACCGCCGCCTTCCCGGCCAGCTGCGCGCACGACTCGTCGCCGAGCACGTCGAAGGCGATGTAGATGAGATCTCCCCAGTCCATGAGGACCCCACTCCAAGAATCGATTACATTGAGAACGATCGTATCGAAAATGAACGATATGATGTCGTGATGCAAACTGGACATACTGCCTTCGGGCCGCCGCAGATCCCCGAAGCGGGTAAAGGCGGTACCGAGAAAGGATCCCCATGAGTGGGACGACGCCTCACAGCCCCGAACTCCGCGCACTGCGCGACCGAGTGACCGCCCCATCAACGGTTTCCCTGCCCGCGGCCGGGGACGGGCTCACCTGGAGGCCGGCCACCACTGCCGACATCGGCCTGATCCTCGACCTGGCGCATGCCGCCGGAAAGATCGACCATCCCCGCTCGCTGGTGACGAGGGACGAACTGGAGGAGGAATTCCGCGGCGAGGCCTTCACCCCCGAGCGTGACGCGGTGATCGCCGTCGACGCCGCCGGGCGGGCCGCCGCCTACGGCTCGGCCACGGCCCCGGCGAGCCAGGAGACGGTCGTCTGGGTCGAGCTCAACGGAATAGTGGCCCCGAACCGCCGACGCGAGGGCATCGGTACAGCCCTCCTGGCGTGGCAGGAGGCCCGCGGCCTTCAGCACCTCGCGGCAAGCGACGCCACGCTGCCAGGGTGGCTCGCATCGGACGCGCAGGACCACGCCACCCCTGCCATCCGGCTCCTGGAGACCCACGGTTACGAGAGAGCCCGGTGGTGGCTGGAGCTGGAGCGTGACCTTGCCGCGCCTGCCGCTGATCCGCCGTCCGCCCCGGGAGTGCGGCTCGTGCCTTACACGGAGAAGTGGAGCGAACGGGCCAGGTCAGCGATGAACGACGCCTTCCGTGACCATTGGGGTTCTCAGCCCGTCACCGCCGCCGAGTGGGCCTCGGGCCACCGGCTGGAGGCATTCCGACCGGACCTGTCCGTACTCGCCGTAGCCTCCGGCCCGCACCGCACCGAGCGCGTCGTCGGATTCGTCTTCGTCGACGTGGAGCCGGACGAGTGGCCGCTGCGCGGCGGCCCGTTCGGGTACGTCTCCACTGTCGGCGTGCGGCGAGAAGCGCGGGGGCAAGGGCTGGCCCGCACGATGCTGGCCCGCGTGATGCGGGCGCTGCGGGCCGACGGGCTGGACCATGCCGTACTCAATGTCGACGCCGAAAGCCCCACGGGTGCTCTCGGGCTGTATCAGAGCCTCGGCTTCACCGTCACCGACCGAGCAGTCAGTCTCGTCAAACGCTTCTGACTCGCCCCGGGTCGGCTCGACTGCCGGGCCCGGCCAAATGCGAGCACACCCCGATCCAGGTGCGTCGGCGAAGCTGGCGAACCGGTCGGCAGGGGCGCTGTGGAAGTGAATGCGCTCGTAGTCGCCGATCGCGGTGCTGAACCCTCCCAGGTTGTAGAAGGCCAGCTCGCTGCACTGAGGGCCGGCCTCGGCCGTCGGGTGCCTCTTCCCGTACACCGACCTCGCCCAGGAATCGCTGATGGGTGCCTTGGTCCGTGGAGGTGTCCCAGGCCATGCCCTCCGCCCGCCGCAGGCCTCGTCGAGGATCTTCACGCCAGGTTTCAGGAACTCCCTACGAAGCCCGAGGCCAGCTGCCCCTGGAGGGGAGCCGCCAAGGTGCCGCCCTGGAGGTCCGTGACGTCGCCCCGCAGCGCCTCCGGGGTCCAGCGTGCTCCACACCTGAATCGCTCGATTCCGTGGTGCACTCGGCACGCAGAGTCAGCACCCCTTCGGTGATGGTGAGTTCGACGTCCTTGGCCGGGTCCGTTCCCGGGAGCCCGGCACCGAGGGTGGAGGTGTCGTCCTTCCTTCGTGTGCCGTGCTGACCGGTGACCGGTGACCGGCGACCGGCGACCGGCGACCGGCGACCGGCGACCGGCGACCGGTCATGCTCAGTGGTCGATCGTGCCTTTGAAGCCCGTGACCGTGCCGTCGGGCTTGACCTCGGTCGCCCTCTGGTCGACGTCCAGCCGGGCACCGTGAGCCACCTCGGCCTCGGCGCCGGTGACCGATCCCCCGACCTCGCCGAGGACCTGCGTGACGGACACCTGGCTGCCGGTCCGTTCGCGCGTCTCGCCGCGGAACGTGAAGCGCTGTCCGTACACGGCCTCGATCAGCGAGCGCAGTTCTCCGGCCAGCAGGGCGAGCTCCTCGTCGTTCGGGTCGATCTCGGCCAGTCCCTGCGCGTAGGGAGAGAGCGCACCCGTCAGGCGGACCAAGGTGCGGTGCTCCCGGTCCAGTACCGCCGCATCGGCGGAAGCCCCCGCCGGCACCCCGTCCAGGGCGTCGCTGGGGGCGATCGGTACGTCGATGCTCCCGGACGCCGGGGGCTCGACCGCGGCTGCGGCAGCGCCTCGTGCCCGCCATGCCGTCAGAAGCTCCGATGCCTGTCCGTAAAGGAACTTGATGCCCTCGGTGAAGACCCAGCCGCCCAGCGCGCTCCACGTGATCGGATCCGGCATGGCCCGCCCCCTCGCTCCGACGTCGCCCTCGGACAGTGTCCTCCTCCGGAGGAGTCATGGCCACCACTGCCCGGTGTCCTCGATCGCGGCCACCGCATCCTGCACGGCCTGTTCCCCGCCGAGGTCCACCGCCATCGGGCCGGTGCACCGTACGAAGTCCAGGACATCTCTGCGTTGCAACGTGGCCACAGCCTGCAGGGTCTGTGCCCATGCCGCATGCAGGGCGGGCGGTTCCAGGCGTCGGAACGCCGACGCGCACTCTGTCATCAGTCGCCCCTGGAGCGCGGGCCCGCCTATGTCACCCGCCACCGCCAGCGCGGTGGTGAGGCCCGTGCCCTGCGAACGCAGGGCGATGGCGAACAGCCAATCCTCGTTCCTGCGCTCCCGGGCCACCTCCAACGCCTCGTCGAGAGCGTCGTCAGGCAGGTAGAGCGGGATCGGACGCTCCGTGATCGCCTCCTCCGCGGTCCGCAGCAGCGGTCGCGGCAGGTACCAGGCGAGGGTTGTGGTCAACTCCGTGCTGAGCGGGTCGGCCAGGTCCCCGACGATCAGCGAGAGTGCCGCTTCGGCGGCCTGGGCCCGCTGTTCATCCCGCAGGTGCGGCAGCAGCCGCACCAGGAGACTGACGCGGTAACGCGTCCTCCAACCGGGGTAGTTGCGGCCGTAGGAGGCTGTACTCGCCTCCATGATCGCGCGGGAGGCAAGCAGGGCGGACAGCCGCCGGGCCGCGTCCGACCGCGGCAGACGCCCGATCAGGTCGAGTGCGGCGTACGTCGTTTCCTGCGCGTCTCCCCAAACCGCCGCGTACGACAGCCAGCCGGCGCTCTGCACGGCCTCGCCGACCAGCCTGAGCGCCTCTTCCCGTTCTCCGGGCGGCAGACTTGGCGTGAGCGTGAGGACGTCGAGGGTCACGCGGTGCGATGCGTACTGCTCCTGCGGGCTGCGGGGCAGCGTCGAAATCCGGCGGAACCGTAGCCGGGCCTCGTCCGGCCCGTCGCCCGTGAACGGTGCGAGTACGGCAGCCGCACGGGGGGAAAGGGCGCCGCCCTGGAGTCCTGCCGCAGCCTCCGCCGCCATACGCCTGGCCCGGCCCGCGTTCGGCTCGGGAAGGTGCGGAGCAAGAGCCGCCGCGGCCAGGGCCCGCCCCCGCACGGACCCGCACGAACATGCGGCCTCGAAGGCACGGTCGAGTGCGGGTGGGGTCAGATGGGGGGCTGCGGCAGCCAGGATCTCGGGGTCCTTGCCGCCCGTTCGCTCGGCGGCAGCGGACAGGAAGCCGTCCAGCAGTCCGTTCGGGACGTGCGGTGCCATGGCCTGCAGCACATGGCGGCGGATGTCCGGGTCTTTGACGGACCGCATGCTGGCAAGCACTTCCGGCACGACATCGTCGGTCAGTTCCGGGGCCAGGACCACGAGTTCCCCGGGCAGTTGCTGGGGGCTCGTCCCGGACAGTCGGCGGCGTAGCTCTTCGGCCATGTCGGGGACGGGGCGGCCCACCAGTTGCCGAAGCTGCCGGATCGTTGCTTGCTGCTCCTTGCCGTCCCCCTGAGCCATCGAGACCTTCAGGACCGCCAGAAGCTCGTTGGCATCGCCTCCCCTGTCCTGCGGATGGCTCACGGAATCCGCGGACGGTGGCCCCAGAGGGAGCGTTCGCACGATCTCGGCCGCCTTGGCCGTGAACCGTGCCTCGTCCTGTTCGGCGCACAACTCGCGGAGCACGGCGGCCATGTCCTCGGAGCCGGTCCCGGTCGCCGCCATGCCCGACATCGCCGTGGCCAGCGCTGCGAGGGCCGTCGCGCGCTTCCCCGTGAAGACGTACCGCTCCCCCGGCGCGCTCGCGTAGTACTGACCGTACCCTCCGGCGATACGACGCTCGTCCTTCAATTCCCTTACCGCTTTCGCCGCCTGTACGAAGACGTCGGCCCTGAGGGATTCCGGCAGGCACGGCAGGAGCCCGGCCAGTACCCGGGCGCGTTCCACGGCATCGGTGATCTGCCGGGTCGACTCGACAGCGGCCGCGAAGGCACCGGCGCGAGCCGGTTGTGGCAGTACCGGAGCCAGCGAGACGAGCGTCCGGGCCCGGGCCTCACCCCTGGGCAGGCGTCCGGCGACGGCCAGGCCCTGACGCGCGGTCCAGACTCCCGCGCGGACGAGGGCGGCCGGGGCTTCGGTCGGCAGGTCGCGGACAAGGCTTGCGGCGCACAGCGCCCAGCGCACTTCCTGCCCCACATGCGGCGCCCGGCCGTCGCGAGCGGCCCGGGCCCGGTCGGCGAGGCGGGCGGCCCGCCAGGCGAGTTCGATGTCGTCGAGCAGTCCGTCGTACGCGTAGTTCCTGCGCGTGTGCCGGATCGGTATCCACCGCTCGTCGACGAGCGCCTGGAGACGGTCGAAGTCGCCGGCCGCGAAGAGATGCGCGGCCAGGTGGTCGAGCCCGTAGGCGTCGCAATCGGTCCAGTCGTCGCGGTGGCGCCAGTAGTGCCGGGCGATCGCCCGGTGCGTATGTGTTCCGTCCAGCCAGTACTCGCCTGCTCCTCGATCCCGGTCGAGGAGGAACTCTCCGAAGGACTGGTGGAAGAGGCTGTACGTCCGGCGGCTGGGCTGCACGCCGTCGTCGGCCGTGAGCAGCTCCCGCAGGTCGGCCAGTACCGGGCGGACCACATCGAGGCGCAGACCGGTGAAGGCCGCCACGCGGTCCTCGGTGAGCGGGCTCTGCGCGACCGCCAGGACTCCCAGCACCTTGCCGTGCGTACGGCGCCAGGTCTTCCCCCGTGCACCGACCGAGCGTTGCAGGAATTCGAAGTAGATCTCGTCCAGATCGTCCGGCAGCGCTGCGAGAGAAGCGGGAGTGATGAGCTCACGGCGCTCCAGCAGCATGCGAAGCAGGGACCGCACATGGAGGAAGTTGCCCTCGCCCCGGTCGCGCACGGCGGCGACGAGATCAGGGATCCGCAGACCGTCGGAGAGGAGCCGGTGCAGCACGGCGGCCTCTCGGCGGGTGGCCGACTCCAGATACTCCTGGACATCCTCACGCACCCGCAGCACGGTGTCGCCGTCCGGCGGTTCACCACCATGTCCCCGACCGGGAGAGAGCGTGCGTACGAGGGCGCGGGCGCGACGCAGGGCGTGCAGCAGGGTGCTCATGGGCCGGCAGGTCACGACGAAGCGAACGGTGAGTGGCAGGGCCGCTGTCCGGAGGACGAGGTCGGCGATGGAGACGCCGCCTCCGTAGTGCAGGCTCTCGTCCAGCGCGTCGACGAGGATCACCACCGGCCGGCCGGGCGTGGTGCGGGCAAGGGCTTCGAGCGGTTCGCGCACAAGGCGCTGGAAGCGGTCCTCGGGACTCGCGCTCACCACGAGCTGCTCGATCTCGGCGCCCACCACGGTCCCCCAGTTGTCCCCCACGTGCTGCCGGATGCTGACCGTGGGGGCAAGGGCGCTCTGGACCGCATCGGCGAATGCGGGGTAGCGGTACTTCAGTTGGTGCGAAAGCGAGTCCGCGAACGTGTGCGGGTCGATCCAGTGCCGATCGCCGGCCGCGCAGAAGTGAACGGCCGACAGGAATCCGGGGGCCGGAGCGCCGGGCGCGGGGGGTGCCGCGGCCCCCGGCACGGGGACCTCACCCGCGGACATCTGGACGAGCCGGGCCGCGACCGCCGTCTTTCCGGCTCCCGGCTCTCCCGTCAGCGCGAACACCCGTGCTCCGGACGGATCCGCGAGCCAGCGGTGAATCTCGTCGAAGACCCAGGCGCGCCCCGCGAAATCGGCGGTCCGCTCCGCGACGTAGCCGGAGAAGTCGATGACCGGCATGGACGGCTGGGACATGGCACACCTCGCTCGGGGTGATGGCGAGCAGGTCTGATGCACCATCATATGTCGTGTGGCGTAACCTGTTCTGGCAGTCCTTGCGAGCATGGACGGGGGCCGGGATCGCGATGCAGGTCTGGCCGGGAGAGGCATATCCGCTGGGGGCGACGTACGACGGCGCGGGTGTCAACTTCGCCGTCTTCTCCGAGGCAGCAGACCGCGTCGAGCTCTGCCTGTTCGACGACGACGGCGCGGAGACCCGCGTAGAACTGCGCGAGCAGGACGCCTGCATCCACCACGCCTACCTCCCGGGGCTCGCCCCGGAGCAGTGCTACGGCTTCCGCGTCCACGGACCCTACGCTCCGGAGCTCGGGTACCGTTGCAATCCGGCGAAACTCCTGCTGGATCCGTACGCCCTCGCCGTGAGCGGCTCGATCGAGTGGCACGAGGCGCTGTACGGCGAACACCTCGGTGCCCCCACCCGGCGCAACGACCTCGACTCCGCGCCCTACACCCTGCGCTCGGTCGTGGTCAACCCGGATTTCGACTGGGGCGACGACCGGCCACCACGCACCCCCTACCACCGCAGTGTCCTGTACGAGGCGCATGTGAAGGGCCTGACCGTCCTGCACCCCGACATCCCCGAGGAGGTCCGGGGGACGTACATGGCTCTGGCTCACCCGGCCGTCCTGGATCACCTGGTCGAACTGGGCGTGACCGCAGTGGAGTTGATGCCGGTCCACCAGTTCGTCCCGGACCGGAGCCTGGTGGAGAGGGGGCTCACCGACTACTGGGGGTACAACACCATAGGTTTCTTCGCCCCGCACAACGCGTACGCGTCCTGGGGCGACCGAGGCCAGCAGGTGCTGGAGTTCAAGACGATGGTCAAGGCCCTGCACGCGGCAGGTGTCGAAGTGATCCTGGACGTGGCCTACAACCACACGGCGGAGAGCGACCACCTCGGGCCGACGCTCTCCTTCCGGGGACTGGACAACGGCTCGTACTACCGCCTCGCCCGCGATCCGAGGTACTACCTGGACACCACCGGGACGGGCAACAGCCTCCTCATGCGTTCCCCGCACGCCCTTCAGCTCATCATCGACTCGCTGCGCTACTGGGTGACCAACATGCACGTCGACGGATTCCGCTTCGACCTCGCATCCGCTCTGACCCGGCAGTTCGACGAGGTGGACCGGCTCTCCACGTTCTTCGACCTGGTGCAGCAAGATCCTGTGATCTCACAGATCAAACTGATCGCAGAACCCATCGACCTGGGCGAGCAGGGCGATCAGCTCGGCAACTTCCCTCCGCTGTGGACGGAGTGGAACCGCCGCTATCTCGACACCATGAGAGAACTGTGGCGCGGCGGCTCCCTTCCGCTCGGCGAGTTCGCGGAACGGTTCACGGGGTCCTCCGACATGTACCAGGACGACGGACGACGGCCGCTCGCCTCCGTGAATTTCGTGACCTGCCACGACGGTCTCACGCTGCGCGATCTGGCCGAGTACGAACTGGGGGCGGGCGAGGAGAACTCACGGAGGAGCCGGCTTCAGCGCAGTCTCCTCACCACGCTCCTTCTCTCGCAGGGTGTGCCGATGCTCTCCCACGGCGACGAACTCGGCCGCACCCAGTTGGGCGAGGACAACGCGTACTGCCACGACAGCGATTTGTGCTGGGTCCACTGGCCCGCGAGCAGCGACACCGAGATCGCCCAGGAGTCCGCGCAACTCCTCTCCTTTACAGGCCAGTTGGTGCGACTTCGACGCGAGCACCCGCTCCTGAGCCGCCGCCGCTTCTTCCACGGACGACCGGTGCACGGTATCTCCGACGACCTGCCCGACATCGAGTGGCTGACCCCCGAAGGCCGTCCCTTCGTCGAGCGCCCCTGGCCTCACGTCACCGTCGTCGGCTCCTTCACCGTCTTCCTCAACGGCAACGCCATCACCGAACCGGACGGGTTCGGCCGGCGGATCCTGGACGACTCGTTCCTGGTGATGTTCAACGCCGAGGAAGCACCCAGGCTGTTCACGATCCCGCGCGACCATCACGGACCGTGGCAGGTCGTCATCGACACAGCGCTGCCAGACGCCCTGGAACCAGGCTCCGGCGCGAAGCTCCACGCGGGCAGTTCCCTGCAACTGGCCGGGAGCTCGGTGGTCGTGCTCACAAGTCCTGCGGGGTGAAGCCCTCTCACCCGCCCGCTGAACGCATCCGAGAACGTCCGGTGAACGAGCATCTGCTGACCAGCGGCGGCTCCATGGCCAACTTGCTCGCGCTGGCCACCGCCCGCACCTGGTACCTCACCCACCGCGGCTCCGGCGACGGACCCGCCTACGACCGCGACCACGCCCGCCTCACGCTGTACTACAGCGCCCAGGCGCACATGTCCGTCGCCAAGGCTGCCGCCTGCATCGGTCTGCCTGCCCACCGGCTGCGCCCTGTGCCGGGAGACGGGTATGTGGCACCACGCGGACGAGGCCCGGGGCGGGCTCGGCGCCGCCGTTCCGGCCCTGGCACCCCTGTACCGGGGCATCGGAAAGATCGATGCACTGACCGTGGACCCGCACAAGACACTCAGTGTGCCGGTGGGCTGTGGAGCCCTTCGCGTCCCGGACCCCGCGCATCTGCACACAGCCTTCGCCCACCAGGCCTCCTACCTCACCGCCGACGAACCCGACGCCCTTCCGTGGCTGTCCCACGCCACGATCGAACTGATCCGCCCCGGCACCCGCGCCCTGTCTCTGTGGGCCACCCTCAACCGCCTGGGCCGCGCAGGCATCACCAGCCTGATCGCGCACTACCTGACCCTTGCCGACCAGTTGCGGTACAAGATCACAGCCGAACCGCGGCTGGAACTGCTGGCGGGTGGCTCCTGGCCGGTCGCCCGCTTCCGCATCACCGACCCGGGCAGTGGCGACCGGGACGCCCTGCACGCTCGTGTCGCCCGCCGTGTGCAGGCCGGCGGGCGCGCCTACCTCGCCACCGTCGCCGTGCGGGGTCGCACCGTCCTGCGTGCCTGCCTGTGCAACTACCGCACCACTGTCGTGCAGGCGGCTGGGTCGCCACCGTGCGGGCGTTGCCGAACGCCGCCTTACGGGGCGAGGGAGAAGTAGCTCTCTTCTTCCTGGGTGAAGTGCAGGCGCAGGACGGCGTTGAGGCCGTAGAGGCAGGAGCGCAGGTCGTCGAGTTGTTCGGGGGCCAGGGCTTGTTCGGGAGCCGGTCCGCCGCCGGTCCGGGCGAGTTGGAGGTGGGTGGCGATGCGGTGGGAGAGGCGTTCGATCTCGGTGTGGGCGCGGCTCATGGTGGAGGTGGCCTCAAGGCCGCCGAGGGCGGGGGCGAGGGCGGGGTAGAGCTGGTGTTCCTCGGCGTATTCGTGCGGCAGCAGCCGTTCGGTGAGCAGGCGATGGGCCTGCTCGACGGCGGCGAGGGCCTCGGGTCCGGGGGTGCCGGAAAGGTGGTCGGCGGCGTCGCGTACGGCGTCCAGGACGCTCTGGAGGTCGTCGTGTTCGGCGGCGAACCGCTGGATGAGCGCCTCGGCCGTCGGGGTGAGAGCCGGCCGTGTGGACCGGTCGACGCGCAGGGCGCGCAGGGCGTTGAGGATGACGGCGACGTCGATGCCCTCCTGGAGCAACGCGCCGACGGCGGGCGGGAGCAGGCCGACGGCAGCCGCAGCCATGGCGGCCAGCGACATGAGCATGCCGCCCAGAGCGCTTTGGACGGCGATGTGCCGGGCACGTTGGGCGAGGATGACGGCGTCGGCCAGGCGGTCGACGCGGTCGGTGGTCAGTACGATGTCGGCGGCCTCGGAGGAGGCGGTGGAGCCGCGCGCTCCCATGGCGACGCCGATGTCGGCGGCGGCCAGCGCGGGGGCGTCGTTGACGCCGTCGCCGACCATCACAGTGACCGCGCGTTCCCGTTCCGCGCGTACGGCGGAGACCTTGTCGGCCGGGCCGAGGTCGGCGCGTACGCCGTCCAGGCCGAGGACTGCGGCGATCTCGCGGGCGGGTGCGGCACGGTCGCCGGTCAGCATCACGAGCCGGTCGATGCCCGCCGCACGCAGGTGGCGCAGGGTGCGCGGGGCGTCGTGACGAAGGGGATCACGCAGCAGGACGGCTCCCGTCAGTCGTCCGTCGAGGGTGAGCCAGGCGACGGCCGCACCGTCGAGGAGCGCGCGGTTGGCCACCGATGTGGCCCAGCCGGGGCGTACGGCAGCGGGGTCGGCGCGGCCGACGGCCAGTTGGTGCCCGTCCACCGTGCCGGTGACGCCGCGGCCTGGCTCCTCCATCACGTCCGAAGGGACCGACAGTTCCAGCTTGCGCTGCCGGGCGGTGTCGACGATGGCCTGGGCCAGGACGTGGGGCGAGTACTGGTCGAGCGAGGCGGCCAGGCGAAGGACTTCAGCCGACGTGAAACCGGGGGCGGCGGTCACGTCGAGGACGCGGGGACGTCCGCGGGTGAGGGTGCCGGTCTTGTCGAGCAGGAGGGTGCGAGCGCGGCCGAGGTTCTCCAGAGCGCCGCCGTCACGGATGATGACGCCGAAGCGGGAGGCGCGGGAGAGGCCGGAGACGATGGCGACCGGGGCGGCCAGCAAGAGGGGGCACGGTGTGGCGACCACCAGAACTGCTACCGCGCGTACCGCGGAGCCGCTGAGCAGCCAGGCCAGTCCCGCCACCGCGAGTGACAGGGGCAGGAACCAGGCCGCGTACCGGTCGGCCAGCCGCACGACCGGCGCGGACTCGGCCCCTGCCTGCTGCGCCAGCCGCACGATGCCCGCATAGGTGCTGTCCTGCTCCGTCGCGGTGGCGCGCAACTCGAAGGCGTTGCCACCGTTGACCACTCCGCTGCGTACCGTCTCGCCCTGGGACCGGTCGACGTGGAGGGACTCGCCGGTGAGTACCGACTCGTCGAGGACGGCGGAGGCGTTCTCGATGCGGCCGTCGACGGGGACGACTTCCCCCGGGCCGACAACGAGCAGGTCGCCGACGACGACTTCGCCCAGGAGCACCGTGGCCACCCCCGTGGCCGTTCGACGGCGCGCCGTGCGCGGCGCGTGTTCCAGCAGGGCACGCATGTCGTGGGAAGCCCGCCTCTGGGCTGCGGCTTCGAGGGTGCGGCCGGTGGCGAGCATCAGCGCGATCAGGGCACCGGCCAGGTACTCGCCCACGGCCAGGGTGCCGCCCAGGGCGAGCACGGCGACCAGGTCCACGCCTGCGTGTCCGTGCCGCAGCGTGTTCAGCACCCACCCCACCGCGGGCATCATGGCGGACGCGGTGCCCAGCCCCCAGAGCAGGTCCGCGAGGCCAACGGCATCGGTGAGCCAGGCGATGCCGCCGCCGACAAGCGTTGACGCCGTGACGGCCAGCAGCACCACGTCGAGTCGGCGGGACACGACTGCGGTGACCAGGCGACACAGCTGTGCGGTGTTGGCGGAGTGGGTCATGGCGTACCCGTCTCCCTTCGGTGCGGCGCCCCAGGGGGCGATCTCCGTCCATCACATCGCGGCGGCCGGTCGTGACGGCAGGGGGCGTTCGGCCCTGCCGAAGGGCCGGACGGACGTGTGCTGACCTTCCCGGGTCGTCGTCGGCCCCGTCGGGAACAGTGCCGGGGTGTCCCTGTGGCCCGGGCTCTCGCACTCGTGGCGCAGGACTGCGGTTCCGCTCGGCTCGCTCTGCGTGTCCTGGTGTCCCCCGTGGAGACACGGGGCCGGGGGTGCCGTTGCGCACCGTGAGCCCCCAGGCTCCGATCCGAACAGATCGGAGTCGGCGAGCCAGGCCGTACCGATGCAGCGCCACGAGCGCGCCGGCCCAGAATTCCTGGACCGTGGACAAGTAGCGCTGGGCGAGCTTCGCCACGACGAGTACGGCCAGTCCGAGCAGGACCAGCATCCCGAATGCGTACATGAGGTCCTCTGCCTCTCTGTGCTGGAGTGCGACCGGCCCTGTCCGGAGGCGGAGCAGCCCCACCTGGCGGGCCTCGTCGCAGTTCGTGACCACCCCGGCCGCCGTGCCAGAACGCGCGTTTCGGCTCCTGCGGGCTTTCCGGCTTCCGGTTCTCTCCCGGTCAGTCGTGCGGGACCACGGCGACGGGGCACCGGACGTGGTGGATGGCCGCGTGCGCCACCCGCCCCAGGTGGCTGCCCAGCGCCGCGTGCCGCACCTGGCGTCCTATCACCAGCAGACCGGCGTCCCGGGCGGCTTCCATCACCTCCTGGGCGGGCCTGCCCTGCACCGACCGCGGGTGGACCTCGACGGACGGGAACTTCTCCCGCCACGGCTCCAGCACCGTCTCAAGCGCCCACGCAGCTTCCCGTCCGGCTTCCCCGTCGGGGGCTTGACGGCTCGCCAGGTACCACACGTGGACCGGCCTGAGTACGGTGGCCCGGCTCCTGGCCTCCTCGAACGCGAACTCGAGGAGCGAGTCGCAGGTATGTGCCAGATCGAGGGCGACGGCGACCTCCCGGTACGGCGCGGCCCCGTTCGTGCCCCCTTCTCCGCCCGGCAGCAGTTCGTCCGCCGTCGAGCAGCCCGCACGGACGAGGACGACCGGCGTGCGGGCGTGTGTCACCACGGCCATGGCGACGGAACCCGTCAGCAGACCGCTGGGGCCGCCGAAACCGTGGTTCCCCAGGACCACGAGCTCGGCCCGCGCCGCCTCGGACACCAGGGCGGCCGTCGGCGGCTTCGCGATCTGCTCCGCGCTGATGTACACCTGCGGATACGCCTCCGTGAGCTGCTCGACGGCGTTGCGCAGCACTCGCCTCGCCCAGTACTGCGGGACCCGGAGTTCGGGCAGTCCCGCGGACTCCTCGGGGACCGGCAGTCCTTCCCAGGCATGCACGAGCCGCAGCGGCAGCGAGCGCCGCTGCGCCTCCCTGGCCGCCCAGTGAGCGGCGGCGACGCTTTCACGCGAGCCGTCCAGACCCGCGACGATCGGCTGGAACTGGAGCATGTCTCCCACCTTCCCTCCGCTTCCAGCATCGCGCCGGAGCAGGAGCGCCGAGGAGGGCCCATCGGGCCCGGACCTTGGGCCGTGCAACCCCTTTGCCCCGTCACCCGAGGAGGGCTGCCGGGCGGAAGGGCCGGTCCATGGCCACCGCTGTCTGCGGCAGACACCGCAGGGAGTCGTGGACCGCGCAAGGGTCCACGACCACGCGACAGAACGGGCTCACGCCGCGTCCGCCACCGAGAGCACGTCGGCGACCGGACGCCGCGCGGCACCCACTGCGTGCACGGTGTGGCCGAGGCGCATGATGACCTGCGGGTACTGGCCGGGCACCATCGACCTGCGGATGCTGTCCCGGTAGGCCGGCAGTTCGAGAGGCTGTGTGTGGAAGGCCGCGGACACCTTGTGGGCGGCTGCGAACAACAGGACGCTCTGCAGCGACTGTCCCGCTCGCAACCAGTCCTGGCGGGTGTCGCGCGGGGTGGTCAGAACCGCGACCAGACCCGCGGAGTCCGGCCAGGTGGTGGCCCGTATGCCGCTCCGGCCGTCGCTCGGCGCACTGCCGGTGAAGTCGCGTCCGGCGTAGGGCGCGCAATCGGGCGGGAAGGCACGGGCTTCCACCGGCACACCGTCGAGACGGCGGGTACCGGGCGCGGCTGCCCAGCGGGCCAGCTCCGCGGCGTGGCGGGGGTCGTCCCGCTGGCAGGTCTCGGCCTCCTGGACGAGTGTGCCGAGCCACAGACGTTCCGCACTGCCCCTCGGCATGAACAGTTCCCCTCCTTCGCGGCGAGCGTTCCGGCCCAGACCGTCGATCAGCTGGAGCGGCAGCGGGGTGGCCTGGAACAGGCCCCGGTGGGTGTGCCGTTGCGCCATGGCCCGATACATCAGCTCTTCCTCATCGGTCGCGCGGGCGTACGGCCCCCACCGGATGCGCGCCAGGAGCGCGGGAACGCCCGGCTGAGGGTACGGACGTACGACGGGCAGGAAGCCGAGGTGGCGCATGGCCAGGCGCAGGTTGAACAGCGCCGCGCCGCAGCTGATCACCATCTCGCGGCCGTCGGGATCGGCGAGCGGCAACCGTCGCGCGCTGTCGGCGTACAGGGTGATCTCGTCGTCGCCCCGGCTCGCGAATCGCCAGGGCTGGGTGTTGTGCAGCGACGGCGCGGTGACGGCGGCGCGCACCAGGTAGTTGGCCGCGTGGCCGGGCCGCGCACAGGTCCCGTTCATGTCCCGGCCCTCCTTTCCCCTCATCGTCGGTCGCTGGTGCGCTGTGAGGTAAGAGGCCGGAGGACCCGGTACAGGGCCGGACGGCCCTGGGCGAGGACCGGCCCGTCTCCCGCTTCTCGTCGGCCAAGCACGGGAGTGCCCTGTCGTCGGAGAGCGCCGTGTCGGTACCTGATCCAGAAACGGGGCCGAACAAGGACATGCCATTGAGCTCGTCCCTCGACCGACCGGGCTGCCGGCCAGGTCGCGAGAGCGCGAGTGCGGAGCCGACGCGCTGTTCTCCGTGGGATCGTGCAGGGACCGCAGGGCTCTCCTGCGGTCCCTGCACTGCTTGTTGCGCTTCTCGGCGAGCCCGGGCTACTTCTTGGGCCTGGCGAAGTAGGTACTCAGTACCGCCGCGAGCGCGAAGAGCGCGGCGATGATGACAATTGCTGTGGGCCAGTTCATGGCGCCCCCTACGTAACTGCCGGCACATCCGGTTCGGCAGTGGTCCGCCGACGCCGTGCCGTCCTGGCAGGTGTACTCGGACACTTCCACCGTCGTCCCGCCGGCCCCTCCCTGCCAGAGGCCGTAGGTCCCTAACAGCGTGCTCCCAGGGGGCCGTTGGGGCCCTGAACCGATCCGCGCCGATGCACCTCCACCACTCGCCGGGCGTTGCGGCGAGGGCACCGTCGACTCCCCTCCCGTGCGGCGCCCGCCTCACTCCGCCACGTCCAGGCTCTCCGGGCGAGGTCCTTCGTCCGGGCACCCGCCCCGCACCGTCGCGCTGAAGGGCCCGAGTCCCTTCGGCGGTCTCCCCCGGTCGCCCCCGGTGATCGCCCGTACGTCGGCCCTCCGGCGGGCCGTGGCTCGGACGTCGTCCGTCCGGTACGCGGCGTAGCCCGGCCCGTGGAGCCGTCCCCCGGCCGACAGGTCCGCCGGCTCGCGGGGCCGGATGCCGTCCGCCTCCCGACGGGCGAGACGGTCGGTGAGCTGCGCGGCGAGCAGCCCCGGCGGGCCGCCCACGGTATGCAGCCGGGCCGTAGCCGCAGGCTCGGGGCTCGGGGCTCGGGGCTCGGGGCTCGGGGCTCGGGGCTCGGGGCCATCCTCGGGATGCCGCTGCCGTCCGGGGCATCCGCCTCAGGTGCACGACCGGCACGTCCTCGAACCGGGGCCGCGCCTCGGCGTCGTGCCCCGCGTCGGGCCGGAGGCCCGCCGCGTGCCGGGACTCGGCCCCGTCCAGCCCTACTGGGCAGCCGTCGCCGCCGGGATGTCGACCCGGGCGGCCCTGCGGGCGGGCCAGAGCGAGGCGAGGAGGGCGCCCGTGACGGCGAGGGCGATGCCGAGGGCGAGGCGGCCCCAGGGGAGGACCAGTTCGAAGCCCGCGACGTTGGCCTGGAGGGTGCGGCCCATCGCCCAGCCGAGGAAGACGCCCATGACGGTGCCGACGGCCGCGCCGAGGAGGCCGACGAGGAGCGCTTCGAGGCGGATCATGCGGGTCACGCCGACGCGGTCGAGGCCGATCGCGCGCAGGGTGCCGATCTCCTTGCCGCGTTCGAGTACGGACATCGCGAGGGTGTTGGCGATGCCGAGCGCCGCGATCACCAGGGCCATGCTGAGCAGCGCGTAGAAGATGTTGAGCTGGTCGGCGATGCCGCTGGTGTCCTCGGCGGCGATGGTGTCTTTGTCGAGTACGGCCAGGGCGGGGTTGTCGCCGAGGGCCCGGACGACGTCGGCGCGCGCCGACGCACCGCCCTCGGGCGAGACGAGTATCGCGTTGGTGCTGGGCGCGCTGTCGTACCGGGCGACGAGCGAGTCGGGGGCGGTGATGCTGGGCATCAGGTCGTTCTGCTCGTCCGCCCTGTAGACCGCTCCGACGGTGACTTCGCCCTTCTTGCCGTTGCGCTCCAGGGGCAGCGTCTGGCCGACCTTCCAGCCGGTCTGCTCCGCCTTGAAGTCGGCGACGGCGATCTGGCCCCGGGCGAGGCTGTCGAGGGAGCCGGAGACGATGTCGTACTTCAGCAGCTTGCCGATGGTGGCGGGGTCGACGCCGGTCAGCACGGAGCTGGTGCCGCCGAGCTGGTACTGGGTGGACTGGTTCAGCGGGCTGTACGTGACGCCGGGCAGCTTCTTGAGGGGTTCGGCGGTGGCGGGCGTCAACCGGTTTGCGCCGCCCGGGGAGTTGACCACGAAGTCGGCGGTGAAGGACTCCTTGGTCGCACGCTCCATGTACTGGGTCGCGGACGCGCCGAGGACCGACAGCCCGGAGGCCAGCGCGAGGGCGATGGCGAGCGCGGCGGCGGTGGCTCCGGTACGGCGCGGGTCGCGCACCGTGTTGCGGGCGGCGAGGTCGCCGTGCACCGGGTTCACCCGCAACAACAGCGGGCGCAGCAACGTAACGAAGGGGCGGGACAGTACGGGGATCAGGCCGATCGCGCCGATCATGGCGAGGCCGGCGCCGATACCGATGACGGTACGGGCGTCCGCGCTGCCGGTGAGGGCGGCGATCGCGGCGGTGGCCGTGCCCGCGACGGTCAGGGCGACGCTGATGCGGGTGCGCAGCGAGTTGGCGGGCTCGGGGGCCGACTGCTCGGCGGCGCCGAGGGCGGCGACCGGCGGGATCGCCATGGCGCGGCGGATCGGCAGCCAGGCGGCGATCACGGGGAGCACGGTGCCGACGAGCACCGAGACGATGAGGGTGGTCGGGGTGAGGACCACCGGGGCCGCAGGGGCTGCCGGGGTCGCGAAGAGCTTCTGGAGCAGCGAGGTGACTCCGGCACCGGCCACGATTCCGGCCACCGAGGCGAGGACGCCGACGAGCACGGCCTCGGTCAGCAGGATGCGGCGCACCTGCTCACGGGTGGCGCCGACGGCCCGCAGCAGGGCGAGTTCGCGGGTGCGGCGGGAGACCAGCATGGTGAAGGTGTTGGAGATGAGGAAGGTGGCGACGAACAGGGCGACGGCCGCGAAGCCGGTCATGATCTGGCTCATGGTGCCGCTGTCACTGGCGGCCAACCTGGCCTTGAGCTGGGCGAGTTGGGCGCCGGTGATCGCGCTGGTGTGGTCGGGCAGGGCGGCGTCCACGCGGTCGGCGAGGGCGAGGGCGTCAGTGCCGTCGGCGGCCGTGATCTCGATCTCGGTGTACTTGCCGGGCCGGAGGAACAGCCGCTGGGCGGTGGCGTTCGCGAAGAGGGTCAGGCTGCCGCCGGGCGAGAGCTTGGAGGCGTCGGTGCGGAAGGTTCCGGTGATCTTGTACGAGGCGGCGCCTTGGCCCGTACCGACGCGGACGGTGTCGCCGACGCGGTACCCGGCCTTCGTGGCGCTGGCCTCGTCGAGGGCGATTTCGTCCTTACGGGTCGGGCCGGTGCCCGCGCCGAACTGGTAGGCGGGGTCGGTTCCTTCGGCGTTCGGGGCGAAGTTGCCGCCCTTGCGGAAGTCGCCGGTGCCCAGCAGGTTGCCCTTGCGGTCGGCGACGGCGGCGAATCCGTCGACCCGGCCTGCGGCGGCACGGACCCCGTCGATCTTGGCCAGGGCGGCGGCGGTGCGGTCGTCGAGGGTGGCGAGGGGGCTGCCGTTGGCGGGGTCGCTGTCGGGGGCGACGCTGAGGTCGATGCGGTCGTAGCCGGCGGCGGCCCGGTCGACGGCCGCCTGCTGCTGGCTGTCGCCGTAGGCGAGGCTGCCGGTGATGAAGGTGACGCCGAGCAGGACCGCGAAGGCGGTCATCAGGAGGCGGGCCTTGTGGGCGAGGACGTTGCGCAGGGCGGTACGGAACATAGGAATTCGGGTCCTGTTTGTAGGGGCGCGGGGAACTGCGCGACCAGCCACGACCCACCCGCGCATATCCGGGAAAGCCGCGCGGCCAGCGCTTTAGGTGAAGGGGCGGGACTGGGGCAGCCCGCCGCAGGCGAACCGGGGTGCCGACGCACGACCCGCAGAAGCCTCAACCCACCCCCACCTGAAGCCCCTTCATCCGCTCCAGCACCCGCCCCGCCGTGGGCCGCACCATCTCGTCGACCAGCCGCCCGTCCGCGAGGAAGACCACGCGGTCCGCGTACCCGGCGGCGACCGGGTCGTGGGTGACCATGACGACGGTCTGGCCCAGCTCCCGTACGGAATCCCGCAGGAAGCCGAGGACTTCGGCACCGGCCCGGGAGTCGAGGTTTCCGGTCGGCTCGTCGCCGAAGACGATGGAGGGCTGCGAGACCAGGGCGCGGGCGACCGCGACGCGCTGCTGCTGGCCGCCGGACAGCTCGCTCGGGCGGTGACCGAGGCGGCCCGACAGGCCGACCATCGCGACCACCCGGTCCAGCCACGCCTGGTCCGGGCGGCGGCCCGCGATCGTCATCGGCAGGGTGATGTTCTCCAGCGCGGTCATGGTCGGCAGCAGGTTGAACGCCTGGAAGATGAACCCGATCCGGTCCCGGCGCAGTTGGGTGAGCTGCCGGTCGTTCAGGGTGCTCAGCTCGGTGTCGCCGATCCGTACCGAACCGGAGCTGAACGAGTCGAGCCCTGCGGCGCAGTGCATCAGCGTGGACTTGCCGCTTCCCGACGGGCCCATGATCGCGGTGAACTCCCCCTCCCGGAAACCCACGCTGACCTGGTCCAGGGCGACGACCCGGGCGTCGCCCCGCCCGTAGACCTTCGACAGGCCGGAGGTGGCGGCGGCGAGGCCGGGCATGAGGCCCGTCGCGTCAGGGGCGTGGGACATGGCGGTCACGGAGGACTCCTCGGTGTGGCAGAACGGGTCACATCGAAGAGTCGCCGCAGAAGGTATCGGCATCCCGCGCCGCCGTGTATCAGTGGACGCGCCACTGTGCAGCAGTTACGCCTCGGCATGGCGAGGCGAGGCGAGGCGAGGCGCGGCACGGCGCAACGCCAGCATCAGGGCCCATCGCCAAAACGGCTCAGTACGGCAGCCGCAAGGTGGCGACCGCCCCGCCCTCCGGCCCGTTGGCCAGGACCAGTTCGGCGCCGAGGAGGCGGGCCTGGGCCAGGGCGATGGTCAGGCCGAGCCCGTGGCCGGTGCCGCGTTCGGCCGCACCCGTGTGGAAGCGGCGCGGGCCCTCACGCAACAGGTCGGCGGGGTAGCCGGGCCCGTGGTCGCGCACGACGACGAGATGTCCCCGGACGGTGACCTCGACCGGGGCCGTGCCGTGCTTGTGGGCGTTGATGACGAGGTTCCCGACGATGCGCTCCAGCCGCCGCGGGTCGGTTTCCACGGATCCGGCGTCCTCCACGGCGACCCGCGTCTCATACCCGGTACGTTCCACGGCCTCCCGGACCACCTCGCCCAGCGGCACCCGCGCCCGTGCCACCTGCTCCGCGCCCGAGTCCAGCCGGGAGATCTCCAGCAGGTCCTCGACCAGACCGCGCAGATCCCGCACCCGGGCCCGCAGCAGATCCTCCGTCTCCCCCGGCGGCAGCAGGTCCACCGCCGCCAGCAGTCCCCCGACGGGCGTGCGCAGTTCGTGTGCCACGTCCGCGGTGAACCGGCGTTCGGTGTGCAGCTGCCGGGAGAGGCTGTCGGCCATGCGGTCGACCGTGGCGGCGATGTCGGCCACCTCGTCGCCGCCCTTCGTGGGTCCGGTACGGGCGTCCAGGTCCCCGGCGGAGATCCGTACGGCCGTCTCGGAGACCCGCCGGAGCCTGCGGGCCAGCAGTCCGGCTCCGTACACCGCGACCGGCACAGCCGCCAGCAGGGCGACCAGCGACGCCACCGCCATGCTCACGTCGAGCCGGCGCAGGCTGTGGTACTCCGAACTCAGGTTGTACGGGACGGCCAGGACCGGGCTGCCGGGGCCGTCGGTCCGCAGGGCGCCCCACGCGGTCGGGCCCGAGTTGCCCTCGACGTGCTCGTCGAAGGCCGTGTGCACGTGGTCGTCGGACAGGTCGCGCAGTGAAGCGGGCAGCCTGGGTGGATCGAGTTCGCCGCCGTCCGACAGGACCCCGCTGCGTTTGTAGACGTCCAGGGCCGCCAGCGCCCCGTTGTGCACCCGCCGCTCCCCCCGGCCGCGGATGTCGTCCACGGTCCACACGTGCACCAGCACCCCCACCGCCGCGACCACCAGGCAGGCGGTGGCCGCCGCCAGCGCGGCGATCTTCCAGCGCAGGGAGACGCGCCGCTTTCTCGCTTCTGCGGTCATGGACTCGCTCAACGCCTGAGCTTGTAGCCGAAGCCGCGGACCGTCTCGATCCGGTCCCGGCCGAGCTTGCCGCGCAGCCGCTGCACGCACAGGTCCACGACCCGGCTGTCGCCGTCCCAGCCGTAGTCCCAGACGTTGCGCAGCAGGGTGTGCCGCTCCAGCACGATGCCGGGGTGCGCGGCGAATTCGAGGAGGAGCTTCAGTTCGGTCGGGGTCAGCGCCACGGGGCTGCCCGCGACGGCGACCTCCAGGGCGCCCGTGTCGATGGTCAGGTCCCCGAAGGCCAGCACCTCGTCGGCGGGCCGTGGCTGCGCGGGAAGGGAGGGCGCGGGAAGGGAGGGCGCGTACGTCGCCCGGCGCAGCAGCGAGCGGATGCGCGCCACGAGCACGCCGGTCTCCACCGGCTTCACCACGTAGTCGTCCGCCCCGGCCTCCAGACCGGCCACGATGTCGAGCCCGTCACCGCGCGCCGACATCATCAGAATCGGCACCAGGCTGCTCTCCCGCACCTTGCGGCACAGCCCGATCCCGTCCAGGCCCGGCAGCATGACGTCCAGGACCAGCAGGTCGAACGCCCCCTCCCGGAAGCGTTCGAGGCCCGTCAGCCCGTCGGCCGCGCTCTCCATGACGTACCCGTACCGCTCCAGGGCGACGGTGAAGGAGCGACGCATCAGCTCGTCGTCCTCCACCAGCAGCACGCGCACGGGCGCGGAGGAAGGTGCGGCGGGGTCGGGCGAGGACATCGCGGTTCCTGTTCGTGGGGGGTCTGGGCTGCGCGAGCGGGCTCTGGACACGTGCGTACGTCAACAGTGGCCCGACAGGAACGATAGGGCACTCGCAGAGACGGGCCCGGCCGTGACGCGGCAGCCTTCCGCACCCGCCTGCTTGGCTTTCGCGCAGGTCAAGAGGGTGCGCGGCGACGCCGGGACCCGCCCCGGAGGCGCAGTCGGCAGGACCGTTCGACGGGCGGCTGAGCGCTCCCGGATACCTGACCGATACAAAGCCCGGCGGCCCCGGCCCTCGCCCCCGGCCCCCCGCCTCCCCGGCTCACATCCGCTTGAGTCCCAGAAGCTGGAGCCCCGCGAAGCCGCCGACCGTCAGGGCCTGGAGGACGAGCCAGAAGGTGCCGGCGCCCGTCGGGGTGAGCGTGCCGGCGACGGCCAGCGTCAGGCTGAGGGCGACCCAGAGGAGGTTCGCCGCGACGATCGCCGTCAGGGCCGTGCGGCTGATCCGCCTGCGGGTTCCCGCCGCCAGCACGCCCAGTGCGTAGAGCAGCAGGAACGCGCCGACCGGGTACTGGACCGCCGTCGCGATCCCGAACCAGGATTCGAGGACCGTGGCCAGGCCCAGGTAGGCGAGACCGTTGAGGCCGGTGACCGCCGCGTCCAGCTTGAGGGCCAGGCGGGCGAGACCGTCGGTTCCGGTGGTCGTGGCAGGGGCGGTGATTCCGTCGAACTGCGCTGTGTTCACTGGCGTGTTCCTCTCGTACGTCATGGAATCGGCGGCCGGTCGCGGAAGCGCCCTGTTCAGCGGGCCGCGACTTCTCCTGAACGGTAGGCAGCGGCGGAAGGAGCCTCAATTACCTCCGAGGTAACCCACCTGGTCCGCACGGCCTGAGCAGCCCTGGCGACGAGCACCGCCGCCGACGCCGCCGCGGAGACCGCTGCCCAGACGAAGAGGGCGGGCCAGACGTACGAGACCATCGCCAGGTCCCCGCCCCGCCGGGTGAGCAGGCCCGCCAGGTCGCCGAGCAGCAGGAACAGGCCGATGGGCAGGACGTGCGGGAGGGTGCGGAGTGCGGTGCGCCACCACGGCCGGCCGGCCGCGCGCACGGCCCAGCGGCGGGCCCGTACGACACCCTTCGCGCCGAGGGCGAGGGAGAGCAGGGTGAGTGCGGCGAGTACGTAGTCGGCCTGGAGGGTGAAGGGGGTGCTGTCGGAAGGGGAGTTGCCTCGGGCCAAATCCGCCAGGCCCTGGGCCAGCAGGGTGGCGTCGTCGCCGGAGATCATGCCGGTGTTGGTGACGACGGCGATGCCGGTGCGGGAGTCGGGGAGGAGGGTCTGCGCGGCGTTGTGGGTGAGGAGTTGGCCGGTGTGCCGGATTTCGCGCGGGCCTTCCTCGGACCGGGTCCAGCCCATGGCGTAGGCGGTTCCGGAAGGGGTGCGGGGCGGGGTGTGCATGGTGGTGACGGACTGCGCGGAGACGACGCGCCGGCCGTCCGCCGAGGTGCCGCCGTTGTTCTGGGCGATCAGCCAGCGGGCGAGGTCGTCGGCGGTGGTGACGGCGCCGAAGCCGCCCGCGGTGAACCAGTGCGGCTGGTCGCGCTCGATCAACTGCCCGTACGCCCGTACGTAGCCCCGGGCCTGCTCGGGCATCTCGGCGGTGGAGTCGACGGTGGTGGTGCCGGTCATGCCGAGCGGGCGGAAGACGCGGTCGGCCATGTACGAGGCGAAGGGCTTTCCGCCGACGACCTCCACCAGGCGGGCGGCGACCGCGTAGTTGGTGTTGTGGTAGCTCATGCGGGTGCCGGGTGCGGAGGCGAGCTTCACCCCGTGGAGGGCGTCGACCGCTTCGGTGAGGGTGTGCGGCTGGGGGCCGACCAGGTCGGGGTGGGTCGAATCGGCCATGCCCGAGGTCTGGTTGAGCAGTTGGCGTACGGTGATCCGCTCGGCGCGGGGGTCGGTGAGGGTGAAGTCGGGGACGTACTGACGCACCGGGCGGTCCAGATCCACCTTGCCCGCCTCGGCCAGTTGCATGACGGCGAGTGCGGTCATCGACTTGGAGAGCGAGGCCACCGGCACCGGGGTCCGTGCGGTCAGCGCCCGGTTCGCCGCGGTGTGCCCGTACCCGGCGACGCGCACGACCCGGTCGCCCCGGGTCACGGCCACCACCGCGCCGGGCAGATCGGTCTCCGCCATGTACGTGCGTACGTAGTTGTCGACGGCGTCCGGGGTCAGGGTCGCGGCACCGGGTGCGGCGGCGGCGGAACCGGTGCCGCACAGCAGGGCGGCGGCGGCCAGGGAGGCGGCGAGGATGCGCGGGCGGCGGGGCCGGGAAGGGGTCTTGTTCATGCCCCTATCGGACCGCGGGAGGGGCCTCTGGCGCAGTGGCGTACAGGGGAGTTCGGAGGTAGAGCGTGCACTACTGCGGCGCGGGCGCCCGCTGGATACGGTGAGCGGATCTCAGAGGTGGGCCGCGAGGCGTTCGAGCTGGTCGAACGTGGTGGTGAGGCCGGTGTCGAGCGGGTGGAGCAGGACGTGGTCGGCTCCGGCGGCAAGGTGCTCGGCCGGTCGTGCGGCGACGGCGGCTTCGTCTTGATGTCGGCGATGCCCGTGCCGATGACAAGGCGCTCGGTGGCCGCGAGCAGGCCGGCGCTCTGCGCGAACACCTCCCGGTCAGGCCGGGACGATCGGCTCCTGGAGTTCGGTCACCCAGTCGTCCTGGTCGGGCGGGCACTCCAGGTTGATCTCGCGGGGGTACCCGGCGGACCGGTGGCCGTTGGCGTCGATCCACTGCCCCAGCCGCTGCACCGGCGTGAGGATCGCGGCCATCGGCCCCCGGTGCACGATCGTCGCCGCCTGCTCGACCGGCGGAAGGTCCAGGACGCGCAGCTCCCCGTCGTCGCGGACCGGGGCCGAGACCTGGACGCCCGCGTGGACGAGGATGCCGCCCTCGGGGGCGTCCTCGTAATGGGCGACGCCCGGACCGTCGGCCGTGATGCCCGCCGCTTCGAGCCGCTGGAACAGTTCGGCGTACAGGGGGCCGATGACCCCGCCGACGGCGTCGAAGTCGGCCGCCACAGCGGTGAGTTCGGCCACGCGGATGCTCGGCAGGCTCTTGACGACGACGTCGTGGGCGGACATGCTTCCCTCGCTCTCGATGGACCGGAGCCGCGCCTCGACCTGCCCCAGCCGGGCCGCCGTCTGCGCCATCGCGGTCTCCAGTTCGGCCCGGCGCAGCCGCAGCATGGCGCGCAGGTCCTCGGCGGTCAGCTTGTCGTCGAGGATCTCCCCGACCTGCTGAAGGGTGAGGCCGAGGTCCTTGAGCGCGATGACCCGGTTGAGCCGGGCGAGCTGGGCGGCGGTGTAGAAGCGGTAGCCGGTGGCGGGGTCGACCCGGGCGGGGCGCAGGAGCCCGGTGGCGTCGTAGTGCCGCAGCATCCGGACCGACACGCGGCCGAGTCTGGCGAAGTCTCCGATGGTGAACATGATCAATGCTAAGGGCCTGGGCCGCCTCGCCGTGAAGGGGCGCAGGACGTCGACGTGACGGGCACCGAGCGGTCCGGGCAGGCGCCCGGTCCGGTGTCAGGCCGGGTGCCAGGCCGGGTGCCCGGTCGGGTGCCAGGCCGGGTGCCCGTCACCGCCCGGCGCTCAGGAGGAGGCTGCCAGGAGTGCGGTACGCAACTGCTCGTAGGTCGGGGCCAGTCGGCGCAGGCCGTCCGCCAGGGCCCGGTCGTCGCCCGTGACCACGGGGTGCTGGAGCCTGCCGACCAGCCGCGCCTGCCCGGTCGCGATCCTCGCCGCTTCGTGCAGACCCAGCGAGTCGAGGCAGTGTCCCGCATCGGCGAGACGCCGCGTGCCGACCCTGATCGAGAAGTGGGCCAGGAAGCCGCGCGTGCCTTCGGCGAGTCCCTCGTCCACCCGGGCGGCCAGGGCTTCCAGCCCGGCCGCGCCCCCGAGCGTCCCCGGCGGTACCGACCGGCGGCCGTCGCCCGCCAGCCACTGCGCCGCACCGGGCAGCGACGCCCGCAGTGCCTCTTGCGGGGTCACCGGCCCTTCCCGTACGAAATCGGCGCGCATCACGTAAGGAGCGTCGGCGTAACCCACCGCCTTGGCCTCCCAGGCCACGAGGAAGTCCGCGACCGGCAGCGTCGCGAAGGGGTGGGCGTGCGGGTCGTGGAAGACGACCGTGTCGCCGTCGACCTCCAGCACCACCACGTAGTGGTCACCGCCGTCGGCGGTGGGTGTGCCCGGCTGGTGCAGCAGCAGGCCCATGTCCACGGGCCCGACCAGAACGGCGCCCCGGGCGGAAGCGGCCCGCAGACGTTCCTCGGCCTCCTCGGCGGTTCCGCCCGCCGTACGCGTGCACCGCACACCGAGGAGGTCGGTGGCCGCGCTCAGCCCCAGGTCCGGGTCCCAGCCGTACGGGTCGAACAGCGGCAGGGCACCGCCGAGCAGCTCGAAGCCGAACGGCGAACCGGTCAGCACCTCGATGACGGCCGGGGTCGGTGCCCCCGTACCGAGCGCCATGGCAAGGGAGTTGGCGTAGCAGTAGGGGCCGGAGCCGATGTAGTGGTGCGTCACTGGGTGTCGTCCTGTCTCTTCGGTCAAGGAATGAGGGGCACCTTCGCGGCTGCCTCCCGCCGCCCAGTCCAGACCCTGACACCGTGTGACAGTCAAGCCCGGCCCGCGATCTCCTCCTCCAGCCAGGTACGGCCCCGGGTGCGGGGGCTCAGCCTGACCCCGCCGAGGGGGACGGCCAGCCGGTCCGCCTCCGCGCGGACCGCCGCCTCGGCGTCCGTGCCGACGTCCTCCAGGAAGCGGCACACGATCGTGCCGTCGGTGTCCTGCGCCCAGCCGCCGACGATGCGGCCGTTCCACCAGAGCGAGGGGCCGATGTTGCCCGCCCGGTCGAAGAGTCGCGGGCCGTGTTCGCCGAGGAACCACGCGCGCTCGTGCCAGCCCATCGGCGTGGAGTCGAGGCCCGGGAGGAGTGCGGCCCACGGCTCGGGCGGCGCGGTCTCCTCCAGGTCGTCGGGCAGGAGCAGCCCGGTACCGCCGTCGCCGAGGTCGACCTCCACCGGCTTCAGCGTGGCCAGCACCCGCTTGACCTGGGTCTTGGTCCATCCCGTCCACCACTGGAGGTCGTCGGCGGTGGCGGGGCCGAAGGCGCTCAGCCAGCGCCGGGTCAGTTCTTCCTCGGCCCGGTGGGTGTCAGCGGGTGTACTGGAGGGTGCGAGGCCGCCGGGGAGCCAGTCGGTGAGCGGGGCCCAGCGGTACTGGTGCGAGGTCCAGGTGCCGCGCGGTCTTCCCCGTACGACCCGGCCTTCGGCGGCGAGCAGGAGCAGCAGCCGGCTCGCGGCCTTCTGCGTGGGGTAGGGCTCCTTCCCGGCGACGATCGTGACCGGGGTGCTCAAGAGGGGGTCGTCACCGGCGAGTTCGGAGGCCGTGCACTCGCCGCGGGCCGCGAGAGCGCGTACGGCGGCCTCCTCGGCGGCGGCGAGCCAGTCCCGTACGCCCTGTTCGTCGTCCGCGACCTTCGACGCGGCGAGGAAGCCCAGGAGCTTGCGGCGTTCGCGAGCGGCGACGGCGTCCGAGCAGGCGGCCTGCATCACCGGGGCCGTGTCGGGCGTGGTGACGAAGACGGTGCGGCGCATGGCCAACAGCCGGATGAGCGAGCGGTCCTCGTACAGGGCGCGCTCCACGTCCGCCACCGTGCCGCCGGTCGTCCGGGCCCAGACGGCGACGTACACGGAGGCCGGGTCGGTGCTGTGCAGGGCGACGAGGGAACGGGCCGCCTCCACCGGACCGTCGGCGCGGGCGGCGGGCGCCAACCGGTGGCGCACCCCGAGCCTGGCCCGCCGCTCCGCAACGTCGATGCGCCGCATCCCCACCACTCCCCTGTGCCGTGATCGGTACCGCCTGTGTCCCGGAGCGTACCCCTTGTCCGTGTGATGGAGTACGCTGACTGTAGTAGCAGTCTAGTGACTAACTCTAGAGTTCAACTAGCCGCTGGGGGGCGGGAGATGGCGGGCAAACCGGATGTCAGGCGCAAGCGGTCGCACGAGACACGGGCACGGGCACAGACGCGACCACCGGAGGCGGCGCCGCGACCGCTCCCCGACCACAACGCGGCCACCCCTTCCGGGCGCGGACTCGGCGCGCTCGCCCGGCGGCTCGTGCACCGCAGGACCCCGGTGTTCCTGCTGATCGGGCTGATCTCGCTGGTCGCCGCCGTGTTCGGGGCAGGCGCGTCCGGCGTGCTGTCCAGCGGCGGATACACGGCGAGCGACTCCGAGTCGGCGCGGGTGGAGAAGCTGCTGGACGAGCGCTTCCACAGCGGCTCGCCCCACATGGTCCTGCTGGCCACCGGCAAGGGCTCCGCGGACGGACCCCAAGTCGCCGCTTCCGGGGCCGAGTTCACCCGCCGGGTGGCCGGTCTCGACGGCGTCGCGCGCGCCGATTCGTACTGGACCACGAAGGACCCGGCCCTGCGCGCCGAGGACGGCCGCGCCGCTCTCGTGCTCGTACGTCTTGAGGGCGACGCGAACGAGACCACCCACCGAGCCGGTGAACTCGCCGCACAACTCAGCGGAATCCAGGGAGACTTCACCGTCGAAGCGACCGGCCTCGCCGTGATCAACAGCCAGCTGGAGACGCAGAGCAACCAGGATCTGACCCGGGCCGAGCTGATCGGCGCGCCGCTCACCCTGGTCATCCTGCTCCTCGCCTTCGGTTCCCTGGTCGCCGCCCTGCTGCCGGTGCTGGTGGGCGTCGTCTCGGTCGTCTGCACGCTGGCCGTGCTGCGTCTGCTGGCGTCCTTCACCGACGTGTCCCTGTTCGCGATGAACGTCACGACGGCGCTCGGCTTCGGACTCGCCGTGGACTACAGCCTGTTCCTCGTGACCCGCTACCGGGAGGAGCTGGCGCAGGGCCGGAACGTGCTCGACGCCGTCGTGCGCAGCATGCGCACGGCGGGCCGGACCGTGCTCTTCTCCTCGCTCACGGTGGTGATCTCACTGGCCGCGCTGCTGGTCTTCCCGATCACCTTCCTGCGGTCGCTCGCGTACGCGGGGATCGCCGTGGTCGGCCTGGCCGCCGTCAGTTCGTTGCTGGTCCTGCCTCCGGTGCTGTACGTCATCGGGCACCGCATCGACCGCCTCGACGTCTTCGCGGGACTGCGCCGCAAGCTGCCCGGTGCGCGCGGCGGGGGCAGGGGCGCCTGGCACTGGCTGGCCACCCGGGTGATGCGCCGTCCGGTGCTGGCGGGCACCGGGGTCGCGGTGCTGCTGATCGCGCTCGCACTGCCCTTCGGGCACGCCCGGTTCGCCCTGACCGACGACCGGATCCTGCCGAAGGGCGCGAGCGCGCAGACCGCCGCCGACGCACTGCGCACGGACTTCGCACAGGCGGGCACGTCCCCGGTGACACTGGTGCTGCCGGACCTCCCACTGACCGATCGCGCCGCCCAACTTCCCTCCTACCTGGCCGAGTTGTCGCGCGTCGAGGGGACGGCCCGGGTCGACGGCCCCCTCGGCAGTTGGGCACAGGGTCGCCGGGTGGCCCCGCCGGGACCGCCGTCGGCGGTGTTCGGCGACGCGCGCGGGGTGTGGCTGAACATCACCGCGCAGGCGGGCCCCAACTCCCCCGCCGGGGAACGGCACGCCCAGCGGATCCGGGCCGTGCCCGCGCCCGCCCCCGCACTGGTCGGCGGGCAGGCGGCCGCGCTGGTGGACACCAAGGACGCCCTCGGCGACCGCATCCCGTACGCGGGCGCGGTGATCGTACTGAGCATGCTGGTGCTGCTGTTCCTGTTCACCGGAAGCGTGGTGGTGCCGCTCCAGGCGCTGGTGCTGAACACGCTCAGCCTCACCGCGTCCTTCGGGGCGATGGTGTACGTGTTCCAGGACGGCCACCTCAAGTGGCTGGTCGGCGACTTCGCCCACACCGGTCAACTGGAGGTCACCGTGCCGGTGTTGATGTTCTGCGTGGCCTTCGGGCTGTCCATGGACTACACGGTCTTCCTGCTCTCCCGGATCAGGGAGGAGTACCTCGCGACGGGCGACAACTCCCGGGCCGTGGTCTTCGGCATCGACCACACCGGCCGCCTGATCACGGCCGCCGCGCTGGTCGTGGCCACGGTCCTCGGCGCGCTCGCCACCTCGCAGCTGAGCCTGCTCAAGCTGCTGGGGGCCGGGCTGGCGCTGGCGGTGCTGGTGGACGCGACGCTGGTGCGCGGCATCCTCGTACCGGCGGTGATGAAGCTGTGCGGCCGGGCGAACTGGTGGGCACCGCAGCCGCTGCGACGGCTGCACGGGAAGGTCGGACTGCGGGACGGCTAGAACGGTTCCTCGCCTAGGGGGCGACGGGGCCGCCCCTCCCCACGGTCAGGCCCCGTCCTGCGTCTGCCGCGCCCGGGACGCCCGCACCTTGTGGCGGTTGCCGCAGTGTTCCATGGAGCACCACCGCCGCCGACCGGGGCGGGAGGTGTCGACGTACACCAGGTGGCAGTCCTCGGCCGCGCACGTACGGATGCGGTGGGAGTACGGACCGGTCAGCAGCTCGACCGCGTCCCGCGCGACGGTGGCCAGCAGGTGGGTGCCGGTGGCGGGCCCCCACCGCTTCTCGCCGTCCGGCCCGATCGCGGGCGCGAGGGGCGGTGCGGCAGCCGCCGCGTTGAGGGTGTCCACGTCGTCCGGGCCGCCCTCCCCCAGCACCATCCGGAACAGCGCGTCCCGTACTTCCCGTGCCTGCGCCACCTCCTCCTCGGAGGCCTCCAGCACCGGCGTCGGCGTCAGCCGCGACGCGCCGGCCCACTCCGCCAAGTCCGCACCCGTATGCAGGACTTCGTAGCGTCCGTACAGACCCGGCCCCCCTGTGGTCAGCAGTTCCAGGCACAGGGCGCCGGGGTCGAAGCGGTACGCGGCTCCCGTACGGGACTTCAGTGTCAGCCCGGGTGTTGCGGTCGAGTCCATGTAACCACTATAACTGGTTACATGACACTGGGTTGGAAGTTGGTCATCGACAGCAACAACGCACCCGTCCTCGCGGACTTCTGGGCCGAAGCGCTCGGATACGTCGTGGAGGACCCCAGCGCTCTCATCGAGCAGCTCCTCGCCGCCGGGCACCTCCCCGAGCAAGCCGTCACCGAGCACAACGGGCACAAGCTCTTCCGGGGGCTCGCGGGCGTACGGCACCCGGACGACCCGTACGACGAGAGCAGTGGTGTCGGCCGCGGTCGCAGGCTCCTCTTCCAGGACGTCCCCGAGCCGAAGTCCGGCAAGAACCGCCTGCACATCGACGTGCACGCCGAGCCCGGCGACCTGGACAAGGAGGTCGACCGCCTGGAGCAGCTGGGGGCCACCCGGGTGAACGAGGTGAATCAGGGACCGGCCGGCCACTGGTGGGTCATGCGGGACCCGGAGGGCAACGAGTTCTGCGTGGCGTGACCACGGCAAAGGGCCCCGGGTATGCACGGACATACCCGGGGCCCAGCTCATGGGGCGGTGCGGACTAGCTGGGCGCCTCCGCGCCCTTGCGGGCGTAGAACCACCAGGTCACGACCACACAGCTCGCGTAGAAGGCCACGAAGCCCCACATCGCGCTGGTCACCGCGACCGACCCGAAGAGGGCCGGGATGAAGAAGAATCCGTACGCCGCGATGGCGGCGGTGAAGCCGGTGACCGCACCGGACTCCATCTCGGCCTGCTTCAGCGCCTGGTCGTAGGCGGGGGTGCCTTCGACGAGGCCCTTGAGGTGCGTGGTGCGGAAGATGACGGGGATCTGCCGGAAGGTGGAGCCGTTGCCGATGCCCGAGAAGAGGAACGCGGCCAGGAAGCAGAGGAAGAAGCCCCAGAAGTTGCCGTTGTCGCCGCCGGAGGGGAGGAAGTTGATGACGCCGATCAGCGAGACGCCCATGCCGACGAAGGAGATGATCGTGACGCGGGCGCCGCCGAGCTTGTCGGCGATCCAGCCGCCCGCCCAGCGGGCGAGCGCGCCGATGGCCGGGCCCATCCAGGCGTACGTGGCGGCCGAGTAGGCGGCGTCGATGGGGGTGAAGGTGGTCTTGATGAGCAGCGGAAGGGCCGCCGCGAAGCCGATGAAGGAGCCGAAGGTTCCGACGTACAGCCAGGTCATGACCCAGTTGTGCTTGCGCTTGAAGATGATCTTCTGGCGGGAGAAGGGGGTCGAGGCGACCTTGAGGTTGTTCTGCCCGAACCAGGCGACGGCGGCCAGGATCACCAGGACCGGCACCCACAGGAACGCCGCGTTCTGGAGGTAGACGGGCGTGCCGTCCTTCTTGTGCTGGGCGGTGCCGATGGCGATGGTCGACCAGGTGATCACGATCGGGGTGAGCAGCTGGACGACGGAGACGCCGAGGTTGCCGAGGCCGCCGTTGATGCCGGTGGCGTTGCCCTTCTCCTTCTTCGGGAAGAAGAAGCCGATGTTGGCGAGCGAGGAGGAGAAGTTCGCGCCGCCGATGCCGCAGAGCGCGGCGATGGTGATGAGGACGCCGTACGGGGTGGTCGGGTCCTGGATGGCGATGCCGAGCCAGATCAGCGGGACGACCAGGATCACCGTGGAGAGCGCGGTGAAGGTGCGCTGGCCGACCATCGGGCCGAGGAAGGTGTAGAGGATGCGGGCGGTGCCGCCGGTGATGCCGGGGATGGCGGTCAGCCAGAACAACTGGCTCTGACTCAGGCCGAATCCGACGTCGGTGAGGTTGGTGGCGGTGATCGACCAGACCTGCCAGACCACGAAGGCGACGAGCAGTGCCGGGACCGCGATCCAGAGGTTGCGGTTGGCGACCTTGCGGCCGGTCGTGCGCCAGAAGGTGGGGTCCTCGGGACGCCAGTCGGTGATGGTGCGGCCGGGGCGGTACTGAGTCGGGTCGGCGGCCTCGGCCGCGTCGTCACCCGTGCGGGGTGCCTGTGCGAGGGAACTCATGACTGCTTCCTGTGCGTCTGGTGCGTGGCCCGGTGGGACTGGTGCGTGCGAGGACCTTCGAGGGTCAACTCGTGTACGGGGATGAAGACTTCGGGGTCGTCGAGGCACTGCCCGGTGCGCAGGTCGAAGGCCTGCTTGTGCATCGGGGAGGTGACGACGGGCCGGTCGCCGACGGTGCCCATGATTCCGTCGGCGAGAACGTCGGCGCCGGAGAAGGGATCGCGGTTGCCGACCGCGTACACCTCGCCCGCCGCGTCACGGAAGACCGCGGCCTGTCCGGTACCGTCGGGGAGGAAGGTGACGCGGCCGCGGCCGGGCTCCAAGTCCTCGGTCTCGCCGGTGAATTCGCCGAACCGGTCGAGCTTGGCCGGGTCGGTGAGGACGGCCTCCCACTCGTCGCGGTAGGCCTCGACGTGGCGTTCCATCTGGGCCTCCAGCTCGGCGCAGATGCCGAGGGAGTCCTCGACGAGGACCTCCTTGAGGTGCTCGACGCCCCCGTCGAGCCGCTCGATCCAGGCCGCCGTGCGCTCCAGGCGTTCGCCGGTGCGCAGGTAGTACATGAGGAACCGGTCGACCAGGGCGAAGAGTTGGGCGCTGTCGAGGTCCTGGGCGAGGAGGTCGGCGTGGCGGGGGTTGGTGCCGCCGTTGCCGCCGACGTACAGGTTCCAGCCGCCGGCGGTGGCGATGACGCCGATGTCCTTGCCGCGCGCCTCGGCGCACTCGCGCAGGCAGCCGGAGACGCCGCCCTTGAACTTGTGCGGGGTGCGCAGGCCCCGGTAGCGCAGCTCCAGGTCGACGGCGAGCTGGATGGAGTCGCCCTGCCCGAAGCGGCAGAAGCGGGCGCCGACGCACGACTTGACGGCACGCAGCGACTTTCCGTACGCCTGCCCGGACTCGAAGCCGTGTCCGGCCAACCGCCGCCAAATGTCGGGGAGTTGGTCCTTGCGGGCGCCGAAGAGGCCGATCCGCTGGGCGCCGGTGATCTTGGTGTAGAGGCCGTACGCGGCAGCCACCTCGCCGAGTGCGACGAGCTGCTCGGGGGTGATCTCGCCGCCCGCGACGCGCGGGACGACGGAGTAGGTGCCGTCCTTCTGGATGTTGGCCAGGAAAAGGTCGTTGGTGTCCTGGAGGGCGGCCTGCTCGCCGTCGAGGATGTGCTCCAGGCCGAGGTCGGGGCCGAGCGTGCCGAGCACGTTGGCGACGACCGGCTTGCAGACGGCGCAGCCCTCACCGACTCCGTGACGGTCCCTCAACTCACTGAAGGAGCGGATCTTTTCGGTGCGTACGAGGGCGTAGATCTCGGAGCGGGTCAGCTCGGGGAAATGCTCGCAGAGCCCGCGCGCCTTCTCGACGCCCGCCGCGTCGAGGACGGCTTGCAGCGTGCCGATGCAGCCGCCGCAGCCGGTGCCGGCCTTGGTGCAGCGCTTGACGCCGCCGATGTCGGTGACGCCCTCCTCGGTGACGGCGGCCTGCACCTGACCCTTGGTGACGTTGTGGCAGGAGCAGACGACGGCGTCGTCGGGGAGCGCGTCCGCACCGGGCAGCTCGACGCCGCCGGTGTTCGGGACGATGAACGCCTCGGCGGTGCCCGGGAGTTGGCGTCCGGTGTGCGGCTTCAGCGAGCCGTACGCCTCGGCGTCGCCGACCAGGATGCCGCCGAGGAGCTGGCCCTCGGGACCCAGCAGCAGCTTCTTGTAGACGCCTTCGCGCTCGTCGGAGAAGACGACGGCGACCGCGTCCTCCTCGACGGTGAAGGGGTCGCCGAAGGAGGCGACGTCCGCGCCCATCAGCTTCAGCTTGGTGGAGGTGTCGGCGCCGGTGAAGACGTTGTCGCCCTCGCCCGCGAGGGCGTCCGCGACGGTCTCGGCCATCTGGTAGCCGGGCGCGACCAGGCCGTACACCCGGCCGTCGACGGTCTGCGCGCACTCGCCGACCGCGTAGATGTACGGGTCGGAGGTGCGGCAGTGGGCGTCGACCGCGACGCCGCCCCGGTCGCCGACGGCGAGGCCGCACTCGCGCGCGAGGCGGTCCCGGGGACGTACACCTGCGGAGAAGACGACGACCTCGGCGTCGATGACCTTGCCGTCGGAGAGCCGCAGTCCGCTCGCGATGCCGTCGTCGCCCCGGACGACCTCGGTCGCGCCGACGCCCGTGTGGACGGCGACACTCATCGACTCGATGGTGGCGCGCAGGGCGGCGGCACCGCCGTCGTCGACCTGAAGGGGCATCAGGCGCGGCGCGAACTCGACGACATGGGTGCGCAGCCCAAGGGTGCGCAGGGCACCGGCCGCCTCCAGGCCGAGGAGACCGCCGCCGATGACGACGCCGTCGCGGGCCTCGCCGGCGTACTCGGTGAGGGAGTTGACGTCGTACTGCGTGCGGTAGGTGAAGCAGCCCGTGGCGTCGGCGCCGGGAATGGGCGGGACGAACGGGTACGAGCCGGTGGCCAGCACCAGCGCGTCGTACGAAATCGTCGCGCCCGAGGCGGTGGTGACGGTCCGTCCGGTGGGGTCGATGTGCTCGGCGGGGTCGCCGAGGCGCAGATCGACGCCGTGCTCGGCCAGGAACTCCGGGGTGGAGAGCGAGAGTTCGGCGGGGTCGGTGCCCGTGAAGAGCGAGGAGAGGTGGACCCGGTCGTAGGCCGGTATGTCCTCCTCCGCGAGGACGATCGCGTGCCAGCCGGGCGAACCGGGGCCGGTGAGGGCACCGCGTTCGGCGAGCGCTTCCAGCAGCCGATGGCCGACCATTCCGTGGCCGATCACCACCAGGGTCTGCGTCTCGGGGCCGGGCGCCCCGGGGCTCCGGCCCCTGTCTGCGTGTGTCATGGGCGAATCTCCGCTCCGTCACAACCGCCCGGTACCGTGCCGGGCACCTTCGACGCTAGACCTGTGAAGGCGTCCTGACTGTCAGCGAAAGCCCCAGGTGAGAGGGCCGTAGGACCCTACCGGCCCGGGACGTTGGACGGCGGCGCGGGGGCTTGGCGCGGCATAGCGTGAGAGGTGGATGCCCCTCTTCACCCCTTCGGCTCCCCCTGCGGAGTCCCTGACGGAGTCCTTTCGGAGGCACGGATGCTGGTCCTCGCCGTACACGGCAGCGCGGTCCCGGAGGCCGCCGCGACGATCGGGCGGCTGGCCGCGCGGCTGGAGCAGACGACGGGGGGACGCCCCGTGGTGGGCCATCTCGACGTGCAGCGGCCCTCGTTGGACGAGGTGCTGGCGGAGCATCCGGGGGCGGTGGTGGTGCCGGTGCTGCTGGGCGACGGGTACCACCGGAAGGTCGACATTCCGGCGGTGGCGCGGGCGTACGACTGCACGGTCACGGAGGGCCTGAGCGGCGAGCGGGACGTGACGCTGGCGGTGCACGCGCGGCTGCGGGAGGCGGAGGCGTCGCTCGGGAAGTGGGCGGACGCGATCGTGGTGGCGGGGGCGGGCTCGACCCGGCCGGGCGGCAACGACGGGACCCTCGCGGTGGTCGAGGGCCTCCGCGACCTGCGGGACGTCCCCGTGGTCCCGGCGTACTGCTCGGCGGCGGAGCCGACGGTGCCGGAGGCGGTGGCTTCCCTGCGCGCCGAGGGCCACCGGCGGATCGCGGTCGCGGCGCACCTCCTCGCACCGGGCCGCTTCACGCACGCGCTGGCGGGGTGCGGGGCGTGGGTGGTGTCGGAGCCGGTCGCGGACCATCCGCGGATCGCACGGCTGGTGGCGGACAGGTACACGGCCGGGCGCGGCGAACTATTGGAGCAGATTCATCACTGTGAGTGATGGCACGAACACGAATCGCCTGCTTCTCTTGTACGTATGAACACGCAGCGCAACCTTCTCGCCCAGGCGGCACTGATCTCCGCCCTCGCCCTGGCGGCCCCGCTCGCCACGACCCCCGCGTCCGCCACAGCCTCCGACCCGGCCCCCGCCGTCCAAGGCGAGACCCGCACCCCCGCCACCGAGGTCAACCACTTCTTCAAGGCCTACCGGAAGGCCGCCCAAGGCTCCGGCCCGCAGGCTCCCGAACAGGTCCGCAAGGCCCACCTCACCGCCGAGCTGGACGCCCGCCTCACCGCCTGGGCCGAGGAGAACCACGCCGACCCGGTGATGCGCGCGCAGAACATCCCCAAGGACTGGAAGGTGCGCAACCACGGCCAGACCGCCACGACGGCCACGGTGATCGTCACCGAGATCTGGGGCGCGAGCCCGGACACGGAGGTCTGGTACACGGTCCGCCGCTCCGACCTGAAGATCACCGACCTGACGGATCCGCCGCTGCGGGGCTGATCCGGCACAAGTAACTTATTCCTGGGCCGAGTTGAGCAGGGGGGACAAGGTGTCCGATCAGGAGACGGCCAGGGTGCTCGCGTTCTTGGACGAGTGCGCCGCCGAGGCGCCGGAGGGGCAGCGCGGGGCGTTGTGGCGGCTCGCCGAGCAGGACCGCCAGCTCGACGCGAATCTGGTACGGCTCCTGCCGGACGCCGCCGTGCCGGCACACGTCGAGGAGGCACTGGACGTGCTGCTGCTCGTGATGGAGGGCGAAGGCCGCCTCGACGGCGGGACGACGCCGCCGCAGGAACTGCGACCGGGCGGACTCGCCTGGCTGCCGAGGGGCACACCCCGGGCCCTGACGGCGGGCCCACGGGGCCTTACCTACCTCACGGTGCACCGGCGCCGTCCGGGGATATCGGTCCGCCCTGTCCTCCCCGTACCGCCCGTGCAGGAGGGCGGAGAGGCCCCCTGCGCGCTGGGGCGAGTCTGCCAGGAGTGCGGGCGGCTGGGCTCGGAGGCCGGGGCGCGGTTCTGCGCCCGGTGCGGGAAGGAGCTGCCGACGACAGCGGCCTACTGAGGAACTAGGAACCGGCGCGGACTCACCACTCAGAGAGACTCGCCCGACAACAGGGGCTCGAAGGCCCGGTAGGCCTCATAGTTCCTGAAGTGGCGGCTGTAGAGGTCGGCGCCGTCGCCGAGCGAGCCGTCCAGGACCTCGCTGACGTCCACGACGCGCAGAAGCTTCCAGGTGATGCGCTCACCGCGGTCGTTCTCGTAACTGGTCTCCTGGGCCCTGCCGTGGGCGAGGGCCTTGTCCCGGGCCTCCTCCTCACCGTCGGCGGTCACCAGAACGAAGTCCTCGGCATAGAGAGGCTCATACCCGTCGGCGTCGGAAGTCGCCCGGGTCAACAGGATCGCAATGTAGGTGCTCGCCATGGTCCACTCCTTCTTTCCGGCGGTGCTGCGCAGCGGACCTTACGCCACACCTAGGGCTCCGCCACGCAGGCGCCGATCCGCGCCCCTTCAGGGGCGCGGGGAACTGCGCGCCCAGCCACCCACTCACCCGCACGAAAACCGTCCAACTGCCCCGCAGGGTTGAGGTGAAGGGGCGGGGCTGGGGCGAAAACACCCCGGCACCGGGCGCCGACCGAACAGAGCCCGCCCCCGACACGGGGCATCCCGGGGCCCCTTTCGCGACGGGCGTCCGACCCAGGGCCGATGCCCAAGCTCAGTACCCCACCGTAAAGCGCACGCGCTGATGCTTGGGCCGCTCCGCCTCATCCAGCACAGCAAGCGCGAAGTCCTCCATGGAGATGGCGGATTCCCCGGCAGGAGAGACGAGCAGCTCGTCCGTACCCAGGCGGTACGCCCCCGTACGCTCCCCCGGCGCAAAGAGCGCGGAAGGGCTCACGTACACCCAGTCCACCCCCGCCCCCGCCGCCCGGACCACCTCCAACTGCTCGTTGCAGGCCAGCGCGATGGGCCGCCAGGACGGCGGAAAGTCCGGCCCGTCGATCACGGTGAGCGTGTCACTGCCGGGGAGCCGCAGACTGCCCGCCCCACCGACCACCAGCAGCCGCGCCCCCGTCCTGGCGGCCCCCGCGACGAGCGCCCGGGCGGTCTCCGCGAGCTGCCCCTCCTGGCCGGGCACCGGCCGGGTCACGCCGATCAACAGGTCTTGCCCGGCGGCGAGTTCGGCCACGGCGTCCGGGTCGAGGGCGTTCGCGGCGGCGGGTCTCGCCCCGGGATGCAGTGCGTCGAAGCGGGCCGGGTCACGGGTGACGGCGGTGACGTCGTGCCCCCGGCCGACGGCCTCGGCGACGATACGGCTTCCGGCGGCGCCGGTGGCTCCGAAGACGGTGATGCGCATGGGTTCGTAACTCCTCTGGAAACAGGTGATATGCGGTATCGAAGTGGCGGGAATCAACGGGAGCCGACGGGCACGGTCGTCGCCGTCTCCGCCGGAACGGACCCCGCGACCGTCCGGGAGGCACCCCTCGGACGCAACTGCGCCAGGGCCACCGCCGCCAGCGCGAGCAGTCCGCCGAGGAGTTGCAGCGGGGTGAGCTGCTGCCCGAGCAGCGCCCAGCCGAGCACAGTGGCGACCAGCGGGCTGAGCAGCCCGAGGAAGGTGACCTCGGTCGGCGAGAGCGCCTTGATGCCGCGGAACCACAGGGCGTACGCGACGGCCGCGCCGATCAGCGTGAGGTATCCGTAGCCGAGCAGGTTCTCGCCCGTGAAGGAGGACGGCGGCGGCCCCTCGACAAGAAGCGCGACGGGGGTCAACAGTAGTCCGCCCGCGACGAGTTGCCACCCGGTGGTGGCGAGCAGCGGCGCCGGGGAGACCCAGCGCTTGCTGAGGACGACGCCGGTCGCCATGACGACCGCCCCGCCGAGCGCGGCGGCCACACCGAGCGCGTCCAGCCGGGCATCGGCGCGCAGCACCAGCAGCGCGACCCCGGCGATGCCGGTGACGGCCGCCAACAGCGTACGGAGTGTGAGGCGTTGGCCGAGGAGTCCGGCGGAGAGGCCCGCCACGAGGAGGGGCTGCACGGATCCGACGGTGGCGGCGACCCCGCCGGGGAGGCGGTAGGCGGCGACGAAGAGGAGGGCGAAGAAGACGCCTATGTTCAGGGCGCCCAGGACGAGGGACTTCCACCACCAACTCCCCTTCGGGAGCTGCCTGGTGAGGAGTACGAGGAGGATTCCGGCCGGGAGCGCCCGCAGCACGCCCGCGAGCAGCGGCCGGTCCGGGGGCAGGAACTCGGTGGTGACGAAGTAGGTGGAGCCCCAGACGGCGGGGGCGAGGGCAGTCAGAAGCACGAGGGCCGTGCGGTTTCTTAGCACTAAGACAACATATCTCACCGCTAAGAGATCGGCTAGGGTCCTTCCATGACGGTGAACGGAAAGACCCCCGAGGGCGGCGCGGCACCGACCCCCGCGAGCGGCGCGGCGCGCACCCGCGACCACGTGGACCACGTACTCGACCAGTGGCACGCCCAGCGCCCCGACCTGGACGTCTCCCCGATGGCGGTGATCGGCCGGCTGAAGCGGCTGATGCTGCTCATCGACCCGGAGATGAAGCGGACCTTCGCCGCGCACGGCCTGGACCGGGCGTCCTTCGACGTCCTGGCGACGCTGCGCCGCAACGGCCCCGACAACCCCCTCACCCCCGCCGAGCTGATGGCCTCCGCGATGGTGACCTCGGGCGCGGTCACCCAGCGCCTGGACCGGCTCCAGGGGCGCGGGCTGATCACCCGCAGGCCGAGCCCCACGGACGGACGCGTCGTCCAGGTGGCGCTGACCGAGCGGGGGCTGACCCTGGTCGAGGCGACACTGCCCGACCACCTGGCCACCGAGACCCGGCTGCTGTCCGCCCTCTCCCCCGCCGAGCAGGAACAGCTCGCCCTCCTGATGCGGACGCTGCTGCTGGGGCTGGGCGACGAGTTCTGAGCCGGACGCGTTCCGAGCAAGACGCCACCGCCACCGCACACACCGCCCCCGCACACACCGGCGGGCGCGCCCCGCAAGGGAGCGCGCCCGCCGTCCGTACCCCCGAAGGGGACCCCTACCCCTGCCGCGGGTTCGGCTTCAGCACCGCGAACCGCGCCCCCGCCGGGTCCGCGAAGAACGCCATGCGCCCGACCTCCGGGATGTCCGACGGCGGTACGACGACGCTGCCGCCGCTCTCCACCACCCGGCTCGCCGTCGCGTCCGGGTCGGCCACCGAGAAGTACGAGATCCACGCCGTCCGCTCGTCCGGCCTGGACGGGGCCACGCCGCCGAAGGACATGTCCTCCAGGTCGCCCTCCGCCGAGGAGATCACCGCGTACGCCATGACCATGCCCGGCACCTCCATCTCCTGGGCGCGCCAGCCGAAGAGGGAACGGTAGAAGTCCAGCGCGGCCACCGGGTCGGGGGTGTGCAGCTCGGTCCAGAGCAGGGTGCCGTCCTGCGACGTCGCCTCCAGGCCCTGGTGCGCGGCGGGCTGCCACACCGCGAACTCGGCCCCCGTCGGGTCGGTGAAGCAGGCCATCCGCCCCGAGTCCATGACGTCGAAGGCCTCGACCCGTACCGTCCCGCCCGCCTGCTCCACGGCCTTGGCCACGCCTTCGGCGTCCCGGGTCGCGAAGTAGACCGTCCAGGCGGGGTGCGCGCCCTCCTCGGTCAGGGAGCCGATGCCGGCGACGGTCCTGCCGTCCTTCCGGAAGAAGCCGTAGCCCCCGCTCTCGGACCCGGCGGACTCGAACTCCCAGCCGAAGACCGCTCCGTAGAAGGCGGCCGATGCGGGGATGTCGGGACTGCCGAGGTCGAGCCAGTTGGGTGCGCCGGTACGGAATTCGCTGGAGAGCATGGGAATCCGACCTCCCTTTCGCGGGGGCTTGTGCCCCCTTGCCTCGAATCGTACGAGCGCCCCGCCCGTCGTCCATGGCGAACGCGCAGATCACAGTCGCTCGACTGGCATCTGTAAATCGAACAGACGTACGCTTCCGCTATGTCTTCCTACTCCGCCCCCTTCCCCGAGGACCTCATCGACCTCCAGCAGCAGCTCCACCAGGCCCAGGCCGACTTCCACACCCTCGCCACCGCCCCTCCCTGGGGCGCGGACTCCGCCCCCGTGTTCACCGAGGAGGAGGTCGACCAGGTCGAGGAGCTGTGGGAGCGCATCCGCGAGCTGACGATGGCCGTCAACGAGCACCCGTACTGGACGGCAACGGCCGGCGGCCCCGGCGGCCCGGTGAACAACGCCCGGCGCGGGCTGCGCGTCGTCCGCGACCCGGACGCCGACGCGGGCGCCGCCTGATCCCGGACGCGCCCCCGCACACCCCTGTTCGCCGCCGGGTTCCCGGGTACACGTACGACAGCGAGCGGTGACGTGTCAGACGTACCACCGGACGGCGATACGGAAGAGGGGCAGGGCCATGTCGATGCGCGCGGTGGGCTGGGCGAGGACGTTCCCGGTGTCGGGGGGCGTGCGCGAGGGCAGAAGGTGGACGGAGCAGCACCTCTCCCAGCTGCCCTGGTACGAGAGCAGTCCCGACACCGCGGACTCGATCGTGCTGGCCGTCTCCGAGCTGCTCACCAACGCCCATCTGCACGCCCGCAGCGACGCCCAGCTCGTGCTGACCTGGGACAGCCGCTGTGTGCACGTCTCCGTGCACGACGACACGCCCGAGCGCGCGCCACAGCAGCGCGCGGAGTCCACGGGCGCGCTCTCGGGGCGCGGCATCGCGATCGTGGACGCACTGGCGGACAGCTGGGAGACCCACGAGCAGCAGCACGGCAAGGCGGTCACGGCCTGCTTCACCCCGGAGCTGCCGGAGCCGGTGAAGGGCTGACCGCCGTACCGCCGCCCTAGCGGGACCGTACGACCTTCAGCCCGTACCGCGACCACAGCGCCCGCTGTACGAACAGGGTCACCGTCCCCGCGATCAGCATCCCCGCCAGGTTGACGCCGAGCTGGATCAGCGAGGCGCTCACCTCGCTCCAGTGCCCGAGCGGGACGGCGACCGCCAGGTTTCCGGCGGCGGGGACGGTGGTGACCGAGATGAAGACGCCGACCAGCGTCGAGGACTTGCCCGCGGTCATCGAGAGGATGCCCGCGATCCCGGCGAGCAGTGCCACGATGAACGACCAGCGGTCGGGGTGGATGATGAAGTCGGTCAGCGGCCGGTCGTCCAGCATCGACGGCTCGATCCAGCCCAGCAGCCGCCCGGCCGCCGCGCACACCATGGTGATCAGCACGGCCGCGGTGAAGCCGACGACGAGGGTACGGACGGCCTTGCCGACCAGTGCCCCCTTGCGGCTCATCACGCCGAAGCAGATCGCCGCCACCGGCCCGAACTCCGGACCCAGCACCATCGCACCCACTATCAGGATGGGCTGATCCAGCAGCGCACCGATCGCCGCGATCTGTGTGGCCAGTGCGAGGAAGGCGAGGAAGGCCCAGGTCAGGCGGGTTTCGGAGGCGGTACGGGCGGTCAGCTCGTCCCACACCACGGCGTCGTCCGGGTCGCCCGGAGCGATCTCTTCCGCCTGCTCGGCGGCCGTGGAGATCGACAGGTCGAGCTGCTCGACGGTGATGCCGCCGGTGTCTTTCAGCCCCAGGTCGCGCAGTGCGTCGAGCACGCCGTTGGCGGCCTCCCGGGCGACGTCGAACTCGACGAGGTCGCCTGCGGGGGCGTGCGCGGCGCCGGGCAGTCTGAGGACGTTGACGACGGCGGGGCACTCCGTCGCGATGCCCAGCACCGCGTCGGTGCGGTCGGCCGGGCTGATGACTCGTACATGCAGCATGGACGCATTGTGCCGGGTGCGTCGTCGTAGGTTGACCCCATGGGTAACGCGAGCAACACGATGGACGCACGAACTCTCCGGATCGACGCGACAAGCCACTTGAAGGGTGCCGCGATCGACGCGCCGTTGGTGAGAGGGCTGTTGGAGGAACAGCATCCGGATCTGGCCGGTCTGGAGCTGAGCCGGGTCCGGGGCGGCTGGGACATGCAGATGTGGCGTCTGGGCGAGGAGTTGGCGGTACGTCTGCCGCTCACGCCGCGCGGTCCCGAGCTGCTGCGCAACGAACTGCGCTGGCTGCCGGAGCTGGCCGGGCGGCTCCCCCTGCCGGTGTCGGTGCCGGTACGGGCCGGGGAGCCGACCGAGCGGTTCCCGCGCCCGTGGTCGGTGACGGCCTGGCTGCCGGGCGAGCCGGCCGACGCCGCGCCGGTGGCCGACGAACACCGGCTGGAGGCGGCGGACGCGCTGGCCGGGTTCCTGCGCGCGCTGCACGTTCCGGCCCCGGCGGACGCCCCGGGGAACCCGACGCGCGAGTGGACGCTGGCCGCGGCGAGCGACTCCGTCGCGGACATGGTGCGGAAGGACCTCGCGGAGGGCGACGCCTCTGCGGTGCGGAGCGTGGGCGTCGACCGGCTGAACGCCCTGTGGGAGGACGCGGTGGCCGCACCGGCCTGGGAGGGCCCCCGGGTGTGGCGGCACACCGACCTCCACCCCGCGAACGTCGTCGTCACGGACGGCAGGCTCTCCGGGGTCATCGACTTCGGCGACCTGTGCGCGGGCGACCCGGCCCACGATCTCGCGGCGGCCTGGAACCTGCTGCCCTCGGGCCCGCCGGGGGCCCAACCCGCCACCGTGGCGCGCTTCTTCGCCGGGTACGGCGAGGTGGACGAGGCGACGGTACGGCGCGCCAAGGGCTTCGCGCTGACCCGCGCCCTGATGCTCGTCGGCATCGGCCACGCCGGGGACAAGGGCCTGCCCGGCGGAAAGCCGACCTGGGGCCCGGCGGGCAGGGCGTCGCTGGAGCGGCTGCTGGCGGGGTGACGGGGGCGGATTCCGTACCGTACGAGAGTCGCAGGAGGTACGGAATCCGCCCGGGCCCGCCCGCTCAGATCGGGCCGAACAGCCAGTTGCCCCGGGCCTCGGGGTCCTCGCTCGTGTAGTACTCCGCGGTGGCCTGCCGCACGTCGTCGCGGCTGAGCCGGCCGTCGCCGTCCACGTCCAACTTCGCGAAGGTGCCGACGAGTTCGCCCTCCGGGACGCCCATGCCGTTGTGGTACATCGCCACGAACTCGTCCTGTGTCACCAGTCCGTCGCCGTCCTGGCTGCCGATGTCCATCCAACAGTGCGTCATCACGCCCACGTTGCTCAGGAACTCCTCGCGCGCCTCGGGTCCCTGGGACACCGCCCGTCCCCGCATACCCGCGCAGAAGTCCTCCCGGGTGAGCCCTTCCCGGCTGCTGTCGGAGCTCATCCGGCCCAGCTCGCTGTGCCAGAAGTGGCTGAAGGCGGAACGGAGTTCGACGATCTTCGGGGCGTCGGAGGGCTCGCCGAGCGCCTTCGCCATGCCGTCCGCGAGACCGCAGAGGTCGGTCTCGGTGAGGAGGCCGTCACCGTCTCCGTCGAGCATGTCGAAGGTGCGGTCGATCTTGTATGTGAGGAAGTCGACGTCCGCGCTCACGGTCATGGGTGGCTCCCGTTCCTGGGTAGGCGGCGGTGGACGGCCCAAAGGCCTGCGGTCACCCGGTCCAACCCGGAGGGGGGCACGCGGGTTTCCTGCGAAGTGCGTGCGTCGGTCGGCTGTGCGGGCCGGACGGCGCGGCGGGAACGGCGTTACGAAGGCGGGGAGTTAACCGCGTGCGGCCGACGGACCGGCGTGATAGGTCTCGCTCCCATGACTCATGACCTCGACACCCCGCTGGACGAAACTCCGCTGACCGACCTCCTCACGGAGCGGCTGGTCCTGCGCCCGATGTCCGTGGCGTACAGCGAGCAATTGGTGGCGGGCGGACCGTACCGCGAGACCTCCGACTACCCCCGCGAGGGGGACATCGCTGCGGCCCGGCGCTTCCTGCGCGTGTGTGCGGAGCAGGGCGACCCGAGCCCGTACACGAACTTCGAGATACGCCTGCGGGCGGAGGACGGCCGTCCGATCGGCGGCATCGGCTTCCACGGGCCGGCGGACGAGACCGGTGCCGTCACCATCGGATACGGGCTGATCCCGTCGGCGTGGGGCAACGGGTACGCGAAGGAGGCGCTGCGGGAGATCGTGCGGTTCGCCCGGGAGTGCGGGGCGACGCGGGTGAAGGGGGACGCCGATCACGCGAACGTCGCGTCGCAGCGGGTGATGGAGGCGGCGGGGATGCGGCTGGTCGGGGAGGACGACGAGGTGAAGTACTTCGAGACGGGCCCCTTCTGAGACCATGCGGCGGGGCTGGGGAAAATAGGGGTTGACCTGCGGCGGAAGGCTGACATCATTCGCGGAATGACTAACTCCTCCGCCCCCTCCGCCCCGTACTCCTTCTTCGACGCGCCGGACGGCACCCGCCTCGCCTACCGCGTCGTCGGAGACGTCGACGGTTCGGAGGACGAGGGTGCGGCCCCCGTCGTCTGCCTCCCCGGCGGCCCCCTGCACGACTCCCGCTACCTGGGGGACCTCGGCGGGCTGCCCGAGGCCTCCGGGCGGCGGCTGCTGTTCCTGGACTTCCGGGGAAGCGGCGGCTCCGACCTCCCCGAGGGCCCCGAGTCGTACCGCTGCGACCGCCTCGTCGAGGACGTCGAGGCACTGCGCATCCACCTCGGACTGCCCACGCTCGACCTCCTCGCCCACTGCGCGGGCGCGAACGTCGCCGCGCAGTACGCCGCCCGCCACCCCGAACGCGTCGCCCGGCTCATCCTGATCACCCCGAGCGCCCGGGCCGTCGGCATCGACATCCCGGACACGATGCGCCGAGCGGGCGCGGACCTGCGCCAGGGCGAGGACTGGTACCCGCAGGCCTCGGCCGCGCTGAGCGCCATCGCGGCGGGCGAGGCGTCGGGGGAGAACTTCGCGGCGGTCACGCCGTTCTTCTGGGGTCGCTGGGACGAGACGGCACGCGCCCACGTCGCCGCGTCCGAGGCGCAGAACACCAACCCGGACTCAGGCCGCCACTTCGGCGCGGAGGGCGCCTTCACCCCGGAGCCGACGCGCGCGGCCCTCACCCGACTCACCGCCCCTGTCGGCCTGCTGGCAGGCGAATACGACCTGAACAGCCCGCCCCCCTCGGTCGAGGAATTCGCCTCCCTCCTCCCGAACGCCGAGACGACCTACACACTCCAGCCGGGCGCGGGCCACTTCCCGTGGGTGGACGACCCCCAGTCCTTCGCCGAGGCGGCGGCCGGCCTCCTCCGCTAGACCGACAGCCGCATCCGGCACTGGTCAACGGCCTCGACCCGCACCGGAATCCCCCAGTGCGCACTGAGCGCCTCGCCGACCCGAACCAGCCTCAGCCGCTCCGCCGGGCTGTACGCGGGGAAGGTCGTCGACCCCCGGTCGGCGAGGGCATTGCCCAGCTCACTGAAGAGCGCGGCGTGCGCACGCCGCTCCTCCTCGGCACTGAGCGGCGTCCCCACAAACTCCGCCTCTTCCCCCACCACCTGCACGTTCCGCAAGTCCCGTACGTCCATGCCACCGCCCTCCCGTGGTTCCGGAGCCGCCATTCTGGCCCCTCACGTCTTGTCGTACACCGTCACCGCGATCCCCCGCTCGCTCAGCTTCTCGGTGATCAGTGGCTCGATGCGGTCCCACTTGCCGCCCGCGAGGCCGCAGCCGATGCGGGGCATGTGGACGGTGGCCCGGTGAGTGAGGGCGTGGGCGGCGACTGTTTCGAGGCCCTGGGACACCGCCTCGTAGCGGATCGGCGGACCGCCGCTGCCGGTGCGGATGCCGTGCTGGCCGATCAGGTTGGCGACCCAGATGTCCGGTCTGACCTGCACCAACTGCACCGCCCCGAGGGCGAAGTCGTTTCCGGCCCGCTCGCGGTGCCAGCGGCGGTACTGCTGTTCCGGTTCGGGCCAGCGGCGGGATATCGCGAGGACGAAGCCCTTGCCCCAGCCGCCGAGGTCGTTGCAGACGTGGGTGATGATCTTCGGGCCCTTGGCCTGGGGGTCGGTGGCGTCGCCCGCGATGATCTTCAAGAGTGTCATCGGGTCATCATGGACCCGGATGCGCCGCGTGCGGAACTCAATTCGGTTCCTCGGTCCTTCAGTCCCTTTCGGGTCCTTCAGTCCCTCGGCCCGGACGTCCTCAGACGGCTGCCAGCGCCTCGATCTCGACCCGGAACTCCGGGTCCACCAGCCCGCTGACCTGCACCAGAGAACAGGCCGGCAGCTGCTCGTGGCCCAGGAACTCGTCCCGCACGCGCCGGAAGGCGTCCAGGTCCGCGAGGTCGGTGAGGAAGACCGTCAGCTTGACGATCTGAGGCATGCGGCCGCCCGCCGCTTCGAGCGCGGTCCGGATGTTCTCGAAGACCTGCCGGGTCTGGAGCTCGGCGTTCCCCTTCCCGACGAGCCGGCCCTCCGCGTCCAGGGGCACCTGGCCCGAGATCGCGACCGTCCGGCCGCTGAAGACGACCGCGTGGCTGTAGCCCCGGACCGGGGGCGATCCTGCGGGGCGGGCTATGTGGTGCTGCATGACGACTCCCGGGGGTCAGTGGTCGGCGGTGCCGTGTTCGATGCGGTGCTGGTCGGCGGTGCCGTGTTCGATGCGGTGCTGGTCGACGAGGTAGTCGTACATGGACTCCCAGGACGGGTCGGCGGCGCTGAGGTCGCGGAGTTCGAGGGCGACCGGGTTGCCGGTGAGGCCGCTGACGCCGGACGGGGTGAGGCGGAGGGCCGTGCGAGCGCGTTCCAGCAGGTCCGCCGCCTGCTCCCCGGTGGCGTAGAAGGTGAGCGTCGCCTCGGTCGGGAGGCCCGACGGGTCGTAGTCCTCGCCGAACTCCGCCTCCGCGCGGTCCGCCGCCTCCTGCGCATGCCCGTACCCGGAGGACCAGGCGTACGGGCAGGGACCCGGGTGGGATTCGTCCGCGCAGATCAGCGTGTGCAGGGTCCGCACGACCGGGTGGGCGTGGGCCGCTTCGGTGTACGGCATCGGCGCCCCCGCGTCCATGACCGCCGCGATCTCCCAGATTCCGCGGTCCGTCCGTCCCATAGGGGCTCCAATCCTTGATCGCCTCTGCTGCGAGAAGGCACGCTACCCTGCCCGCCCCGTGTCCACCGATCGGCCGACAGCCGGTTCGGTCCTCGGGTCGCTACTGCCCGCGACGCGGTCCCGAGACGATTCACCCATGACTTCACCACGGGCCGAAAAGACCCTACGAGTAAGGGACTTGACCCTGGCTCGCCGTCGACGGGACGACGATCCTGCTCACCACCCACTACCTCGACGAGGTCGAGGCGCTGGCCGACCGGGTCGCCGTGGTCGACCGGGGCCGCATCAAGGCACTCGGCGAACCCGGCACGCTCGGCGGCCGTGCGGAGGCGGCGGCTGTCGTCAGCCGGCGCGAGAACGGGCGGGAGGTGCGGCAGGAAACCCCGGAACCCGACCGCCTGGTCGCCGAACTCATGGCGCGCAACGCCCACAACTCCGCCCGGGTGGAGGGCCTTTCGGTACACCGCCCGAGCCTGGAGGACGTCTACCTCCGCATGATCGACGAAGCCGCCCCCGAGCGGGACGAATCCCTGCACACCCGAAAGGCCTCCGCATGAGCACCGCACTCCCCTCCGCCGCCCGCGTCGGCCTCTCCCGCGGCGGACTCGAACTCCGCCAGTTCTTCCGGGAGAAGGACGCCGTCGTCTTCACCTTCTCGTTGCCGGTGGTGATGCTCGTCCTGCTGGCGAGCATCTACCGGGACACCGTCCCGGGCACGGGCGTCACCGCAGGACAGATCTTCGCCGCGAGCATGATCGCCGCCGGGGTCATGTCCGCCACGTTCGTCGGCCTCGGCAACGGCATCGCGCAGGACCGCGACGACGGCACCCTCACCCGCCTGCGCGGCACGCCGACCCCTCTGACCTCGTACTTCCTGGGGAAGGTGCTGCTGGTCCTGCTGGTCGCCCTGGCGGAGGTGGTGCTGCTGCTGGCCGTGGGGCGGGGCTTCTTCGGGCTGGTGCTGCCCACGGATCCGGCCCGCCGGCTGACGTTCGGCTGGGTGTTCCTGCTCGGGGTGGTCGCGTGCGCGCTGCTCGGCATCGCGATCAAGAGCCTGGCGCGGTCCGCGAAGAGCGCCTCCGCGATCATCATGCTGCCCTTCATCGGACTACAGTTCATTTCCGGGGTGCTGGTCAATCCGATCACCAACCTGCCTTCTCCGCTGGTGGAGTTGGGCTCGGTGTTTCCGCTCAAGTGGATGGCGCAGGGCTTCCGTTCGGTGTTCCTGCCGGACTCGATGACGTTCCAGGAGGTGGCGGGTTCGTGGGAGCCGGGGCGGACGGCGCTGGTGCTGGGGGCGTGGTGCGCGGGCGGCCTGGTGCTGTGCCTGCTGACGTTCCGGCGCAGGACCCGCAAGGGGTGAGGCACGCCCCGAAGAGGCCCGGCGAGCCGCACGCCTGGTTGCGCGGCTACCTCACCTGGGACGCCTTCTACGCCGTCGCCCTCCTCGCCTGCCTGGTCTTCGTCCTCACCCTGGACGACCCCACCGCGCACAGCCCGGCCCTCGCCGTGTGCGCCCTGCTCGGCGGGGCCGGCTGGTACGTGACGTACGGCAGGCGTCTGATGCGTACGGCACAGGCGGCGGCCGGTACGGGCACCGGCCGCCCCGGCGGGGTCTACCTCGCGGCCCTCCTCGCCCTCTTCACGGCGGCGGTGGTGCTGGCTCCCGCCGCCTCCCTCGCCCTCGTGATCGTCGTCCCGCAGGTGTACTGGACGCTGCGGCCGGTGCCCGCGACGGCGGCGGTCGTGGGATTCGCGCTGGTGCCGCTGGTGGTGGAGGCCGTACGGACGGGCTCGCTGTCGGCAGGGGTGGCCGCCCAGGGGCCGACGGCGCTGCTGGTGATCGCCTTCTCGGTGCTGTGCGGGACGTGGGTGCACCGGATCATCGACCAGAGCGCCGAACGGGCCGCGCTCATCGAGGAGTTGACGGCCACCCGCAGCGAACTCGCCGCGGCCGCCGAGCGGGCCGGGATCGCGGCGGAGCGCGAGCGGCTCGCCGGGGAGATCCACGACGCGATCGCGCAGGGCCTGAGCAGCATCGTGATGCTGACCCAGGCCACCGCCTCCACCCTGTCCCGCATGGGCGAACTCCCGCCCACGAACGCCCGGTTGACGACCCAGGCCCGCGAGCAGCTCGACCTCGTCGCCCGCACCGCCCGGGAGTCCCTCGCGGAAGCGGGCGCGCTCGTGGAGGCGCTGCGCCCCACGGCCCTGGACACCGCCGCCTCGCTCCCGGAGGCCCTGCGCAGGCTGACCGCCCATGCCGCCGAGGGAACCCCTCTGACCACGACCTTCACCCTGAACGGCTGCGCCGAACCACTCCCGGTCGCCCTCGAAGTCGTCCTCCTGCGCACCACCCAGGAGGCCCTGTCCAACGTACGCCAGCACGCGCGGGCGACCCGGGCCGACGTGTCCCTGACGTACACGCACACGCACGCGTCCGTGGAGATCCGCGACGACGGCACCGGCCTGTCCGCACCCCCCGACGACTCCCCCGGCTACGGCCTCTCCGGCATGCTCCGCCGCGCGGAACAGGTCGGTGGCACAAGGAAGTTGACGAGCGCACCCGGCCGAGGCACGACCCTTCACGTGGAGGTCCCCCGTTGAACCCGGCGAACCCCGAGAGCCCCGAGAACCCCGTCACCGTCCTCATCGCCGACGACCACCCGGTCGTACGGGCCGGCCTGCGCGGAATGCTCGCCGGGGAGCCCGACATCGAGGTCGTCGGCGAGGCCGCGAACGCCGACGAGGCCCTCGCACTCACCCACGCCCTGAGCCCCGCCGTGGTCCTGATGGACCTGCGGATGCCCGGCAGCGGAGTGACCGCCACCGCCCGGATCACCGCCGAGAAGCCCACCAGCCGGGTCCTGGTCCTCACCACCTACGGCACCGACGACCAGATCCTGGCCGCGGTGGAGGCGGGCGCGACCGGCTACCTCCTCAAACACGCCGACCTCTCCGAACTCCTCCAGGCGATACGGGGCGCCGCCTCCGGCGAAACGATCCTCGCCCCCTCCGTCGCCGCCCGTCTCACCCGCCACCTGCGCACCCCGAAACGCACTGCCCTCTCCTTCCGCGAGACGGAGGTCCTTCGCCTGGTCGCCCGGGGCCTGACGAACGCGGCGATCGGCTCGGCCCTCTTCATCAGCGAGGCCACGGTCAAGACCCACCTGCTGCGCATCTTCGGCAAGCTGGAGGTCACCGACCGCACGGCCGCGGTGATGACGGCGGTGGGCCGGGGCCTGATCACCCCGGAGGAGTAGCCGCCCGGGGCGTGTCGAGGCGTTCTCCGCCGCCGCCCTCGCGACAATCGGGGCCCCGGACGATCGGACGCCCTCATGCCCACACCCGCCCCGGCCTACCTCCTCCCGCCGGAAGTCCTGCACCGGACAAAGGAGTTGACCGTCTGGCACACGGGCCTGGTCGACGGCCCGTACGGACCGACGGTGTCGGTGGTCGTGGACCGGGCGGAGGGCTCGCGGCTCGACCTGACCGGAGAGCCCTGGCACCTGCCCATGGACGACGGCATCCCGCCCGTGGGCGCCATGCTGCGCCTGCCGGGATCACCGGCCGGCCTGCTCGGCCTTCCGGACTCGTACGGATCGTTCGAGTACCTGAGAGCGACCTGCGAGTTCGGTCGCGTGGACGCCCGGGACTCCTTCCTCACCTTCTTCGTCCAGCCCCTTGGCCTGCGCACCACCGTCTACCTGTCCCCCGACGCACCCCCGCCCCCGCCCGACGATTCGGTGCCGTGCGCGGTGGCGGACCCGGAGATCCTGTACGACGCGGACGGCTGTCTCGTCTGGCACTCGGGGGCGGTGCAGGGCCCGTACGGCATCGAGGCGATGATCCAGGTGCGGACGGACCCCGGGCGGCCGGACGTCGAGCTGCTCGGGTGCCGCCGCTGGGGGTGGACGTGGTCCGGCAGGTGGCGTGAAGGGGGCCCGGGTGCGGGGTCCCGCGGTGGTCGCAGGTCCGGGCCCGGGCCCCCCGTGTCAGTGCGTCAGGCAACCAGGTCCGCGCGGGAGAGCTTCTGCGCGGGGACCGTGACGGGGTCCGCGGACTCCGTGGCCCGGGCGCAGCACGTGCGGGCCAGCAGGGCGTCGGCCGACGCGAGTGCTGCCTCGATCGTCTTCGTCGAGGTCGTCACGCACAGCGTGTACGTGACGTCGTCCAGTGCCTGCTTGGACTCCGGCGTCGGGTTCTGGGCGTGGGCGAGCCGGTTCTCCGCGTAGCGCGTGAGGAGTGTGCGCAGCACCTTCGGGTCGGGCAGCAGCATGTAGGGGTTCCCCTTCTTCTCGTCTTGTTGAGTTTTGTGTTCCTGTGTCGCGTATGTCGCCTGTGTCTTCGTTTGTCTTCTGTGTCTTCGTTTGTCTTCTGTGTCGTCGTGTGTCTTCTGTGTCGTCGAGTACGACATCTCGGCTTGCTTGATGCGGGTCGCGGCATGCGTCGCTTGCGTCGCGTGCGTCATGTGGTGGCACGCCTACGCCTGGTACGCATGCTCTTGGTGCGACTTCCCCTCTTTCACGCGCGCCACACCGGCAGGTTTGCGCCAGAGTGTGTCGCCCGCAGCACGCACGGTGAACAGAGATTACGCGTAAGGCCCGTTAAGTACCCGTGAGTTAACCTTTGGCCCTTTGTCGGGAAGCCGTCAGGAAGTCGTCAGCATGCCCGTGCGGAGCTGGCCGAGGATGCGGGTCAGGAGGCGGGAGACCTGCATCTGGGAGATGCCGAGCACCTCGCCGATCTCGGCCTGCGTCAGCTCCTGGCCGAAGCGCATGGAGAGGATGTGGCGGTCGCGGTCGGAGAGCTCGGAGAGCAGCGGGGCCAGGGTGTGCAGGTCCTCGAAGAGCTCCATGCCCGGGTCGACCGCGCCGAAGAAGTCCGCGTACGAGACGGAGGACTTGGCGTTGTTGTCGTTGCCGGTCTCGGCGGGGAGGTCGAGGGAGCCGGCCGTGTACCCGTTGGCGGCGACGAGTCCGTCGGTGACCTCGGCCTCGGTCAGCTCCAGGAGTTCGGCGAGCTCGGCGACGGTGGGGTCGCGGTCGAGGACGGTCGCGAGCTGCTCCTTGGCCTTGGCCAGTTCGGTACGGAGTTCCTGGAGGCGGCGCGGGACGTGCACGGCCCAGGTGGTGTCGCGGAAGAAGCGCTTGATCTCACCGGTGATGTAGGGGATCGCGAAGGAGGTGAACTCGACCTCGCGGGTGAGGTCGAAGCGGTCTATCGCCTTGATCAGCCCGATCGTCCCGACCTGGATGATGTCCTCCAGGTCGCCGCTGCCCCGGTTGCGGAAGCGGCGCGCGGCGAACTTCACCAGCGAGAGGTTCATCTCGATGAGGGTGTTGCGCGCGTACTGGTACTCGTGCGTGCCCTCCTCCAGCTCCTGGAGCCGGTCGAGGAACAGCTTGGAGAGCTGGCGGGCGTCCTTGGGCGCGACGGCGGTGGGGTGCGCGATGTGCGGGAGCTCGGCGGGGCGGGCCTGGGGCAGGGCCGACTCCGGGGACTGCGAACCGGTGTCGGCCGGGGCCACGACGGCAAGGGTGGTGGGGGCTGACAGCATCACAGTTCCTCCTCGGGTCACGGTCGTCTCCCACCCGAGCCTTGCCCACGAACGCGTGTTCACTCTCGGCAGAGGCCAACTTTCTTCGAAAGATTTTCACCAAAGCCTCTCGGAGAACGCTGGACACCGTGGGGACGGGGGTCCCGGCGGTCCGGGACCCTCCTCCCTCACGGCTCAAGCTCAGCCCAGTGTCAGCTCGTTCAGGGCGACATTGCCCCACTGCTGGTTCGCGGCCTTGACCACCAGACGCACCTGCGAGGTCGTGACGGGCGCCGGCAGCGTGAGCGTGCGGCGCTCGACGGTGGAGGTGTTGCTGCTCCACGTGATCGCGGCGTCCGCGAGACGGGTCGTCCAGGTGCTGCCGTCCCAGGTCTGTACGTCGACCTTGGTGAAGCCCTGCCCCTTGCCGAAGTGGGTGGCGAGGGTGACGGAGTTGACCGTGCGGGCGGTGCGCTGGTCGACGGTGACGGTCCCGGGAAGCACGGCCGGGTCGCTACTGCCCCAGCTGGTGGCCTCGCTGCCGTCCACGATCGCGGCGATCGAGCCCTGTCCGGTACCGAGGGTGGTGGTGGCGAGGGGCGCGGGCAGACTGCCGGCCGCGCTCTGCACCGCGCCGACGTCTCCAGGTGTACGGAGGACCGCGCCCAGGACGTCCCGGCCCCCGTTGCCCGGCACGGCGAGGGCTGCGCCGATCGCGGCGGAGCCGGACAGCGGAACGTACCCGGCGAGATCGGTACGGGAGGTGGCGGTGCCGGGGGCCGTCAGCTTCGGGGCACCCGTGAGCGCGGCCGCATCCGGCGGGACGGGCCCGCCCGCGTAGAGGTTGTTGCGGTAGGTGATGCCCGCCGTGTCGTAGGGCAGCTTGGCCTGGTTGACGATGAGGTTGTTGCGGAAAGTGACGTTCTTCGGGTTGTGGTAGACCTGCGCGATCTTGTACAGCGGCTTGGCGGAGGTCGAGGCCGGGGCGACGAAGACGGTGTTGTTGTAGATGTCGACCCCGTCGGTGTTGGTCGAGAAGGTGAAGATCTCGTTGCCGTCGAACTGGCTGATGTTGTAGCGGATGACGGCGCTGGCGGGGGCGGTGCCCAGCGAGACGGAGATGAAGAAGCCGCCGCCGTTGTCGTGGCTGTAGTTGTACTGGATCAGGCTGTCGTGGCTGGAGGCGTCCGCGTCGAAGGCGGTGCAGTCGAGCCCCCGCCCGCCGTATCTCGCTCCGTACACCTCGTTGAACTGGACCGTGGTGCGGTCCGCGCCGGACCACCAGATGCCGACGTTGGTGGTCGTCGAGGTGGCGCGGGCGACGGTGTTGTACTCGATGAGGGTGTCGGCGACCTGGTTGGGGTTGATACCGCCGGAGCCGACGTCGTGGACGTAGTTGTTGCGGATGGTGAGGTTGGTGCTGGGGGTGAAGGGGCCGTACTCGGAGGTGGGGATGCCCAGCTCACCCCAGAGCTCGTTCCAGCCCTCGCGGCGCATCCACGTCGACCAGGTGGTGATGCCGTACGCCTTGGTGTCGGCGATCTCGTTGTTCTCGATGAGCATGTCGGTGAAGTAGGTGGGGGTGGTGTTGCCGCGTACGTTGACGAGGATTCCGGCGGAGCCGATGTTGCCCTTGCCGACCTGCGCGATGCCGTCCATGCCGTGGATGTGCAGGTTGCGGAGGGTGATGCCGGGGACGGGGCCGATGTCCTTGGCGCGGACCTCGACGCCGGTGCGCCAGGTGGTGCCGCCGGTGCCGTTGGTGACTTCGAGGCCGTCGAGGGTCCAGTGGGAGAGGTTCTCCAGGAGTACGGCGGAGGGGACGGTCGCGTTTCCGGCGATGACGGGCTTGCTGCCGGTGCCGTAGGAGGTGGCGGTCACGGGGGCGGCGGCGGTGCCCGAGCCCTTGGGGGCGAACTGGCCGGTCCAGGTGCGGTTGGCGGCGAAGCGGAGGGTGTCGCCGGGGAGGAAGGTGTGCTGGTTGGCGCGGGTGAGGGTGCGCCAGGGGGTGGTGGGGGTGGTGCCGGTCGCGGTGTCGGAGCCGGACTGGGAGTCGATGTAGTACGTCGTGCCGCCCGCCGCCGCTGCGGGCTGCTCGGGTATCGCGGCGGAGGCGGTGCCGGGGGCGGCGAGGGCGAGGGTGGCACCGAAGGTGAGGCCGAGGAAGGTGCGGCGGGTGGGGGCGGGGGTGGGCATGGGGCTCCTTGGGGGGTACGGGGCGGGGCTGGCCGGAACCGGGGGTGCGGGCAGGGGGCGGTGCCGGGGCGGGCCCGGATCGGGCGTACCGCCCCCTTGCCCGCCCGCTCCGCCCCCGGGGGGCGGCCCCGCCGCCCAAGGGGGCTGGGGAAGCGGGGCCCAAGGGGGCTAGGGAGAAGGGGGCGGTGATTGCAAAGGTGTTTGCATATATGCCCCCCGTGAGGGGTGCACGTCAAGAGGTCGGACGGGGAAGCGGCGTGTCGAAGTCGTAGAGGAGCAGGTCGACTTGGTCCAGCGCATGCCGCATCGCCCCCAGCGTGACCGCCCGTTCGGCCAGGGCGGAGATCTCCAGCCGAGGAGGCTCCAGGCACAGGGGGTCCAAGTGCCTCCGCAGCGGCTCCAGTAGGACGTCGCCCGAGCGCGAGAGCCCCCCGCCCACCACCACCAGGTCCGGATCCATGGTCAGGACCAGCGCCGCGATCCCCTCCGCCAGGTCGTGCGCGTACTGCTCCACCGCCCAGCGCGCCGCCGGATCCCCTTCCCTGGCCCGCCCGAAGACGTGCCCGGCGATCTCCTCGGGCCGGGTCCCCGGCGGCAGCCCCTGGCAGCCCGCCAGGTGCGACGGGGCCCGGTGCCAGCCCACCAGCGGCAGCGCCCCGATCTCGCCCGCCGCTCCCCGGCGCCCCCGGTGGATGCGCCCGCCGATGAGCATCCCGGCCCCGGTCCGCACCCCGGACAGGACGAAGACCAGGTCGGAGACGTCCTGAGCCAGCCCGGTCCAACTCTCCGCCAGAGCTGCGAGGTTGCAGTCGTTCTCGACCAGGACCGGGCAGTCGAAGTCGCCCCCGAGTTCGCCCGCGAGGTCGACGCCCACCCAGTCCGGCAGCCCCACGCACAGCCGCACCACGCCCTCAGCCGTCACCACCCCCGTGGTGCCGACGCAGACCGCGGCGATCCCGCCCGCCGCCAACCCGGCTTCCTTCAGCGCCTCTTCCATCACGGCCCGGGTCGCGTCCAGCCGCTCCACGCGCCCGCAGTCGGCCGCCACCGGCCGGGTGCACGAGGCCACCACCGCCCCCGACAGATCGGCGATGGCGGCCCGCACGCTGTACGACCCGATGTCCACGCCGAGCACATGGCTGCCCGCGGCATGGAAGGCCACCAGCCTGGCCGGCCGCCCCATCTGCCCCGTTTCGGGCGGGAGTTCCTTCAGCCAGCCCGCCACCAGCAGCTCCTCCACCAGGCTCTCCACGGTGGGCCGGGACAGCCCGACCCGCCGGGCCAGCTCGGTGAGGCTGGTCGGTCCGCCGTCCCGGACCGTACGCAGCGTCGTGACCAGATTGATCCGGCGCAGTCGGGAGGTGTCGCCTCCGTGCTGTGTCAAAACGTCACCGTCGTTCCCTTGACAGAGTCTGTACGGACAAATAAAAACAGTCTTCATTAGTAACTGGCAAGCAACTCTCCGGCCAGTGAAGAGAGTTCGGTTCCGGAAGGACACCCATGGTCACACTCGCCGTCATCGGCGCCGGTCTGCGCGGGCAGAGCTATGCCCGGCGCGCCCTGGAGACCGGGCGGGCCACGGTGGTGGCGGTGGCCGAGCCCGATCCCGTACGCCGTCGGGCGATGGCCGAGGAGCACGGCGTACCGCCGGAGCGGACCTTCGCGCACTGGCACCAGCTGCTCGCCGAGGAGCGTCTCGCGGACGCGGCGATCGTCTCCACCCAGGACCGTATGCACCGCGAACCCGCCGTGCGGGCAGCCGAGTTGGGGTACGACATCCTGCTGGAGAAGCCGATGGCGCACAGCGAGGAGGAGGCGCACGCCATCGCCGAGGCCGCCGCGCGGGCCGGGGTGCTGCTCGCGGTCTGCCACGTCATGCGCTACACCCCGTACACCGCCGCCCTCAAGGAGATCGTCGACTCGGGCCGGATCGGGCAGGTCGTCAACATCCAGCATCTGGAGCAGATCGGCTGGTGGCACCAGGCGCACTCGTTCGTACGGGGCAACTGGAGCCGTGAGGACGAGTCGGCCCCGATGCTGCTGGCCAAGGCCTGCCACGACCTGGACTGGATCACGTACGTCAAGGGTGAACTCCCCACCCGTATCAGCTCGTTCGGCGCGCTCACGCACTTCCGGCCCGAGCACCGGCCCGAGGGCGCCGCGGACACCTGCGTGACCTGCCCGGTCGAGCGGAGCTGCGCGTACTCGGCCAAACGCCTGTACCTGGGGTGCCTGGGCGACGCGGACAAGGAGTTCTGGCCGCTGTCGGCGGTGACCGGAGCGCGTACCGAGGCGGGTGTGCTCGCCGCGCTGGCGGACAGTCCGTACGGCAGGTGCGCGTTCGCCGGCGGGAACGACGTGCTGGACAACCAGGTGGTGAGCCTGGAGTTCGCCGACGGGACGAACGCGACGTGCACGGTGACGGCGTTCGCCGCGCTGGAGCACCGCAAGACCCGGGTCTTCGGCACGCTCGGCTCGATCGAGGGCGACGGGGTGACGCTGCGCGTGCACGACTTCCTCACGGACACGGTGACGGTCGTCGAGACCGGCTCCGCCGTGAACGCGTCGGCGGCGGCCGGGCACGGCGGCGGCGACGCCACGATGTTCGACGCGTTCGTGGACGCGGTCGACAAGCAGGACCCGAGGCTGGTCCTGACCAGCGGTTACGAGAGCCTCGCCACGCACCGGGTGGTGTGGGCGGCGGAACGTGCACGGCGCACGGGGACGGTGGTGGCGCTGGACGCGCCGACCGCTCCCGGCTCTCCCTGAACTCCCCCTCTCCGTAAGTCCTTAAGTCCTTAAGTCCTTAAGTCCTTGCAGTCCCGAAGACGCGATGAAAGGCACTATCACCATGCGCAAGTTGACGGCCGTCCTGACCGTGGGCGCACTCGCCCTGAGCGTGGGCGCGTGCGGCAAGAAGAACGGCGGCGGCGACAGCGCTTCCGCGAGCAAGGAACTGGTGTACCGCTCCTCCTGGGGTGCGGACGAGCCGCAGGGCAAGGCCATCAAGGCGCTCTTCGACGACTTCGCAAAGGAGACCGGCACCAAGGTCGACGTGAAGTTCGTGGGCCGCAAGGGCAATGACAACCTCGCGACGGAGATGGCCGCCGGGCAGGGCCCGGACCTGTTCGACACCTCCACGGACACCATCGACCGGTTCGCCGCGCAGAATCTGGCCGCACCGCTCGACGACGTACTGAAGAAGCAGGTGCCGGGCGAGGCGAAGCCGGTGTCGGAGATCCTCTCGAAGGCGGTGCAGGGCGCGTCCAGCACGGACAAGGGCCTCGCCTTCGTCCCGCACACCGTCATTTCGACGGCCGTATGGTTCGACGCGAGCAAGCATCCGGTGAAGACGCCGAAGAGCTGGGAGGAGTTCGTCGCGTACCTGGACGGGGCGAAGAAGGCGGGACGTACGCCGATAGGCCAGGACGGCACGATCAACTTCTACAACGTGTACTGGTTCTACAGCGCGTTGGTGCGGGCGAACGGCGAGGGCAGCATGAAGGCGCTCGCCACCGACCCGGCCGCCTGGGACAGGCCCGAGGTGCTGGCGGCGGCGAAGAGGGTGGAGCAGCTCGCGAAGGGCGGCTACTTCCAGAAGGACTTCATGGCCACCAAGTTCCCCGCCGCGCAGGACGGTTGGGCGCAGGGGACGTACGACCTGAACCTCAACGGCACGTGGCTCGCGGGCGAGACGAGGCCCAAGCTGGGCGCCGACGCCAAGGTGACGTCCTTCCAGCTGCCGGTCGGCGGCAAGGACTCGGTCGAGGTCGGCACGCTCGGCTGGGGCGTCAACGCCAAGGGCCACAACCCGGAGACGGCGAAGGAGTTCCTGGCCTTCACGCTGAAGAAGAAGTACGCGCAGGCCATGTCGGAGAGCGCGCTGAGCATCCCGGCGCGCGACGACGTACCGGCGCCCGCGCACCTGGTCGGCATCCAGAAGGACGTCTCGCAGGCGAAGGCCACGCACCGGACGTACGACGCCGCGGCGGCCGACCAGAAGTGGTGGAACGACGTGTTCCTGCCGATCGACGACAAGCTGGTGTCGGGGAAGTCGGACGCGGCGGCGTTCGTCAAGGAGGGCAAGGCCGCGACGGCCGCCTACCTGAAGAACAAGAGCTGACGCGATGGGGACGAGCACCTTGGCCCCCGGCCCGGTCGGCGAGGCGGAACGTCCGGCTCCGGCCGCGCCCGGACCGTACGAGACGAAACGCGGGAAGCTCCGACCCGCCCGGGAGCGCGCGTTCTGGCCCTTCCTGTTGCCCGCGCTCCTCGGTTACACCGTGCTGTTCGTGCTGCCGGCGCTGTACGGGTTCTGGGTCAGCCTGAACAAGTGGGCGGGGCCGGGCTCCGACATGGAGTGGAAGGGGCTGGCGAACTACACAGCGCTGCTGGAGAACGACGCCTTCCGCACGTCCTTCGTCAACACCTTCGTGCTGGCGCTGGGCGGCGGGGTGGCGGTCTTCGGCTTCACCTTCCTGTCGATGGTGGTGCTGCGGCAGGCCAAGGGGCGCGGCTTCATCCGGTCCGTGGTCTTCCTGCCGATGATCATTTCGCTGATCGCGGTGGGTGCGGCCATCGGCTTCCTGCTCAACCCGAACGGTGCGGTCAACACGGTCTTCGGCTGGCTGGGGCTCGATCCGCAGCCGTGGCTGGGCCCGGACATGGTGTTCCGGTGCGTGATCGGCGGTCTGGTCTGGTCGAGCACGGGCTTCTACGTGGCCCTGATGATGTCGGCCGCCGACTCGATCCCGCCCTACCTCTACGAGGACGCGAAGCTGATCGGTGCCACCCGCTGGGAACAGTTCCGCTACATCACCCTCCCGCTGACCTGGGACGTCTTCGCGGTGTGCGCGGTGCTGTGGGTGGTGAACAGCCTGAAGGTGTTCGAGATCGTGATCGCCTTCACGACGGCGGGCACGCCCGGCAGTCCGCCGCTCCAGGCGCGGACGGTGGCGGTGCAGCAGTTCCTGTCCGTCACCAACAACGGCGGGGCGCCGGACCTGGGTTCGGCGGCGGCGATGGGCGTCTTCGTACTGATCGTGACGACGGTGCTGGTGTGGCTGACCCGTCGGATCACCCGGCGTGAACGAGTGGAGTTGTCATGAGTACGACTGTGGTGGACCGGGGCGTGTGGTCCCCGCGCCGGCTGTTCGGCGACGTCCTCCTCCCCCGGGCGACCACGCTCGCGCTCTGGGCCTGGGTGGTCTTCAACCTGGCGCTGGTGGGGTGGGTGGGACTCCAGTCGCTGAAGGAGTCGGGCGAGGTATGGATCTCCCCCTTCGGCTTCCCGGACAGCCCGCAGTGGAGCAACTACGCGACGGCCTGGAAGGCGGCCGGTTTCTCCTCGGCGGCCCTCAACAGCACGGTCCTCACCCTGCTCGGCTCGTTCCTGATCGTGGCGCTGGCGGCCCCCGCCGCCTATGTCCTCGCCCGCTCGACGCGCCGTGTCGCCGGCCCTCTGACCGGCTACTTCGCGATGGGCATGAGCATCCCGCTCCAGACGGTCGTCATCCCGATCGTCGTCATCAAGCTCTCGGTCAGCAGCTTCATGATCGACTGGGTGACGGGCTGGTGGGACAACCGCATCACGCTCCTGGTCTTCCAGGTCGTCCTCTCCCTGCCCTTCACCGTCTTCGTCCTGACCGGCTACCTCCGCTCGCTCCCCACGGAGATCGAGGAGGCGGCGGAACTGGACGGCGCGGGCCCCCTCCGCACCTTCCTCCAGGTCGTCCTCCCGCTGGCCAAGCCCGCCATGACGACCGTCCTCGTCCTCAACGTCATCGGCCTCTGGAACGAAACCCTCCTGGCCCTCCTCATCACCCCGCTCCCCGAGGAACGGACTCTGCCCGCCGCCCTGTTGAGCCTGTACGGGAGCATGCAGTACAGCTCGGACTGGGGTGCGCTGTTCGCCGGGATCACCATCCTCGTGTACCCGATGATCGTGCTGTACCTGTGGCTGGGGCGGCGGATCGTGGAGGGGATGACGGCGGGCATCGGCAAGTAGCGGGCTGCCCCGGGGAGGAGCCGGGCTGTAATGGTTGAACTGCCCAAGATGCTTACCCCATGGTCGATCCATGACTTCGACCACGCTCACCGCGTCCGACGAGTGCTGCCCTCTCTGCTACCGGCGGGGGGAGGCAGGGGCCACCTGGTGGGTCCTGCGCTCCAGCCACCGCACGTCGGAGGGGGAGGTGGAGTATTGCTACGGCAGGTGCGGGTGCCTGGTGATCCTGCTCGCGGGAGAACTGGTGAAGGTGACACCCGGCGGGCCTCCGCACTAGGCCCCTGGGGCTGGAGGGAGGCAGGGGTAAGGGTGTTGACGGGGCGGGAGGGAGGGGCTAGCTTCCTCGGACGGCATCGCGCGTCGGCCACCGGCTGGGTGGGGCGTGGAGGTAGCCCGTGAGTTTGCCCTCGGAGGCATTCCACCGTGTCAGTCCAGCTCAACCACACGATCGTCTTCTCCCGTGACAACCGGGAATCCGCAGAATTCTTCGCCCGCATCATGGGCCTTGAAGTAGGCCTCGAGTGGGGCCCCTTCATCCAGGTGACCCTCGCGAATGGCGTCGATCTCGACTTCGCCACCCTGCCGCCCTCGCAGGACGTCTTCCCGCAGCACTACGCCTTTCTCGTGTCCGAGGCGGAGTTCGACGCGATCCTGGACCGCATCAAGGCCGAGGGCCTTGCCCACACCGCCGATCCGCACGGCAAGAAGCCCGGCGAGATCAACACCAACGACGGCGGGCGGGGCGTCTACTTCCCCGATCCCTCGGGGCACGGGCTGGAGATCATCACCGTCCCGTACGGCGGGTTCTAGGGGCCCGTCCGGCGAATCCCGGGCGGATGCCCGGTGCCGATGTCAGTGGTGGGGCCTACGATCCGGGGATGCGAGCTTCAGGAACGTTCAAGGTCACCGACTTCACCCCAACTCCGTTGCCGAGCCCCGCGATCGAGACGGCGCTGCCCGTCAACGTCTCCACCATGGAGAAGCAGTACGAAGGCGAGATCACCGGTCGCTCGGCGACCCTGTTCACCGCCGCGTTCGACCAGTCCGGCGGAGCGGGGACGTATGTCGCCATGGAGTCCTTCGAGGGAACGCTCCACGGGCAGGCGGGCACCTTCAATTTCGTGCACTCGGCGACCACCCGGGGCGAAGGGAGAGAGGACGAGTTCTTTGCCGTCGTCCGTGGCAGTGGAACGGCTGCGCTGACCGGGATCACCGGGGCCGGCGGCATGGCGGTCGACGCGGACGGCACGCACCGGATCTGGTTCGACTACGAGCTCGGCCCGTAAGGGCGACGCGTCACGCCCGTACCATGCGCAGGAAGTTCAGGAGCGCCGCGTTGAACCGGGAGGGCTGCTCCGCGCCCGGGAGGTGGCCCGCGTCGTCGACGACCGTGAGGGTGGCCCCGGGGATCAGGTCCCGGATCTCCTCGGCCACGGGGACCGGGGTGTAGACGTCGTCCGCCCCGACCAGGACAAGGGTCGGGGCGGCGACCCGGGGAAGGCTCTCCCGGTAGTCGGGCCGCTCGGCGCGGCCGCGCAGCGCGGCCGCCGCCCCGCGCGGGTCGGTCGTGCGCATCATGGTCAACACCGCGTCGGCAACGGCCGGTTGGCCCGTGACGTTGTACGGGGCGAGCATCTTGTCGATGACCTCGTCGGCGTACCCCGCCATCCCCTCGGACAGAAGCCGGTCGGCCAGAGCGTTGCGGAACGCCTTGCCCTCCTCGGTCTCGGCGGGCGCCGAGGTGTCGGACAGGACCAGCCCCCGCACCCGCTGCGGATGCCTGCGGTGGAATTCCATGGCGATCTGGCCACCCATGGACACACCGCCGACTATCGCACCGGGCAGTCCCAGGTGATCGAGGAGCGCGGCGAGGTCGTCGGCGAAGACGGAGAGGGGCGTGGCGTGCGTACCGGCGGGGAGGCGGCTGTCGCCGTAGCCGCGCAGATCGGGGGTGAGGACGCGGTAGCCGTGCGCCGCCAACTCCCGCACCTGTGGGGCCCAGAGCGTCCGGTTGAAGGGGTGGCCGTGGGCCAGCAGGACCGGGAGGCCGTCGACGGGCCCGTGGTCGTCGTAGTGGAGGGTGGCGTTCTGGACCTCGTGGGTACGCATGGGGTCACGATACGAGCTTGATCGTCGACGAACGGGAGCAGGGACCGGTATGCGTGCGGAGGCATTCAGGGAGGCGAGCGGCATCTCGCGGCGGGCTCTGCTGGGGGCGGCGGTCGTCGCCGCGTCGGCGGCCTGTACGTCCAAGGAGCCTGATCCGGTACGGAGTTCGGGCCCGCCCTCGGTCCCGGCCTCGGGCTCGCGCTCGGGCTCGCCGAGGACCACCCTCTCCGACGACCCCCGCCACCGCGCCCGCTTCGCCTCCCTGGAGCGGACCCACGGTGCCCGCCTCGGCCTCTACGCCCTGGCCACCGGCACCGGTGCCGTCCTCGCGCACCGCGCCGAGGAGAGGTTCGCGTTCTGCTCCACCTTCAAGTCCCTTGCCGCAGCGGCGGTCCTGCACCGCAATCCGCTCTCCCATCTCGACCGGCACGTCCCCGTCACCCGGGCCGACGTCAATTCCATCTCGCCGATCGCCGAGAAGCACATCGGGTCCGGCATGACGATCCGCGAGCTGTGCGACGCCGCCGTCCGGCACAGCGACGGCACGGCGGGCAACCTCCTGGTGCGCGACCTGGGAGGACCGGGTCATTTCAACGCCTTCCTAAGGGAGTTGGGTGACCCCGTCAGTCGTCTCGACCAGTACGAACCCGGCCTGAACGACAACCGCCCCGGCGACCCCCGCGACACCACCGCCCCGCGCGCCCTCGCGGGCACCCACCGGGCCCTCCTCCTCGGCACCGCCCTCCCCGCCGACAAGCGCGCCCTGCTGAAGGACTGGCTGCTGACCACCGTCACCGGCGCCCAGTGCATCCGGGCGGGGCTCCCCCGGGGCTGGACCTGTGCGCACAAGACGGGCACGGGCGACTTCGGGCGGGCGAACGACGTCGCCGTCGCCTGGCCGCCCCCGGGAAAGAGCGCACCGATCGTACTGGCGATCATGACGGACCGCCCGGGCCAGGAGGCCGAGCCGAAGGAAGCACTGCTGGCCGAGGCGACGTCGTACGCGGTCTCCGTCCTGACCTGAGCCGGACCATGCCCACCGCGCACCGTCTCGCACGGTCTCGTTCGTTTCTCACATCGAATTGTTCATTTGAACATTCATGTGTGAATATCTCGGCATGGGAGTAGCCAACCGCCTCGACCTCACCCTGCGCCTCGTCCAGGGCTCCGACCGGGTTTCCGTGTCCGAGCTCGCCCACCGGCTCGGGGTCTCCGACATGACCGTGCGCCGCGACCTGGCCGAACTGGAGCGCCAAGGCCTGGTCAAGCGCGTGCACGGCGGCGCGGTCGCCACCCGCAAGCGGGAGGACGGCGCCGGGTTCGCGGCGCGCGAGCCCTGGCAGGCGGCGACGAAGGACCGGCTCGGCCGTGCGGTCGCCGAACTGGTCGAGCCCGGCTCGCGGGTGCTGCTGGACGCCGGTACGACCACCGTGCACGTCGCCGAGCACCTGGCGGCGCGCGCCCCGCTGACCGTGGCGGTGCTCAGCATCCAGGCGGCGGTGCGGCTCGCCGACGTTCCCGGCATCGAGCTGCTGGTCGTCGGGGGCCGGTCGCGCCCCGGGGAGCGGTCCCTGGTCGGGCCGCTCGCGCTCCGTACGCTCGAAGCGCTCGCCTTCGACTGCTTCGTGATGTCCATCGGCGGCGTGCACGGCGAGCACGGCTGGTCGGAGTTCTCGCTGGACGACGCGGCCGTCAAGCAGGCCGGGCTCGCCCAGTCGACCCGTACCGTCGCGGTCGCGGACGCGACGAAGCTCGGGGTGCGGTCCTTCAGCCGGGTCGCGGAGCCCGGCGCGGTCGGCACCTTCGTGACCGACACCGCCGCCGATGACGCCACCACCCACCCGCACGGCCCGCAGACGCTGGCCGCACTGCGCGACGCGGGCGTGCACACGATTCTCGCCTGAACCCCACCGGTACGTATGGGAGTTGGACCATGAGCAGTACCCCCCGCCCTCTGATGATCCTGGTCGCCGGGCCCTACCGGTCCGGCACCGGGGACGACCCCGCCAAGCTGCACGCGAACGTCACCGCCATGAACGAGACCGCGCTCACCCTCTTCCGGGCGGGCCATCTGCCGGTCACCGGCGAGGCGTTGGCGCTGCCGCTGCTGGAGACGGCGGGCAGCTCGGGACCGGGCGACGCGCTGTACGAGGAGATCTTCCACCCGGTCGCGGAACGCCTGCTGGCCCGCTGCGACGCGGTGCTGCGGATCGGCGGCCCCTCCGAGGGCGCCGACCGGATGGTCGCGCAGGCCCGCGCGCAGGGTGCGGCGGTCTACGCCTCGCTCGCCGAGATCCCCCAGGCGGTCGCCGCATGAGCACGCATCCCGTTGGAAACACCGCAAACCCCGCACACACCGGGCACGCCGCCCCTGGCACCCCCGGCATCGACGTCCCCGACCGGCGCGGTCGCACCGGCCTCGACACCCACGGCCGTGGCCTCACCGGCAACCCCGATGTGCGGATCACGGACGTGGAGGTGCTCGCCTGCGACTGGTACGTCCTGCGCAAGACGACCTTCGACCACCGCCGCAGGGACGGCAGTTGGAGCCGTCAGCAGCGCGAGACGTACGACCGGGGCGACGGCGCGACGATCCTGCTGTACGACGCGCAGCGCGCGACCGTGCTCCTGACCCGCCAGTTCCGGCTGCCCGCGTACGTCAACGAGCACCCCACCGGCATGCTCCTGGAGACGGCCGGCGGCCTGCTCGACGGCAACAGCCCCGAGGAGGCGATCCGGCGCGAGGCCGCCGAGGAGACCGGCCACGAGGTCGGGGAGGCGGAACCGGTCTTCGTGGTCTACATGAGCCCGGGCTCGGTCACCGAACGCGTCCACTTCTTCGCCGCCCCGTACGCGGCCTCGTCCGCGACGTCGTCGGGCGGCGGGGTCGCCGACGAGGGCGAGGACATCGAGGTCCTCGAACTCCCCTTCGCCAAGGCCCTGTCGATGATCCGCACCGGCGAGATCGCCGACGCCAAGACGATCATGCTGTTGCAGTGGGCGGCCCTGGAGGGCCCGTTCGCGCCGCGGCCCGGCGGGGACGTCAGGGGCCCGTCACCCCGTCGATCCGCTCCCTGATCAGGTCGGCGTGCCCGTTGTGGCGGGCGTACTCCTCGATCATGTGGACCAGGATCCAGCGCAGCGACACCGTGTCGGTCCCGGCCATCGCCGCCTCCGCGTCGGGGAGCCGGCCGGGGGCGTCGAGGGAGGCCGCGGCGGCGAGCGCGCGGTTGCGGTCGACGGTCGCGCGCCACGTGTCGAGCGCCTGAGCCATCCCGCCCTCGGCCCCGCTGCCCACGGCCCGGCCGCCCTCGGCCCCGCCGCCGTCGAGGCCGAAGCCGCCGTCGCGGCGCATCAGGTCCCGGAGGTCGACGTCCTCGCCCGCCAGCACCTCCTGGAACCAGTGCCGTTCGACCCCCTCCAAGTGCCGGACCAGGCCCAGCAGCGTCATCGGCGACGGCGGCACGGAGGCCGTCCGTATCTGCGCGTCGTCCAGGCCCCGGCACTTCAGGGCGAGCGTCGCGCGGTGGAAGTCCAACCACGATTCCAGCATGGTGCGTTCGTCCCCGTGCGGGGGCGGGATGGGGCGGCCGTCGGGCATCGTGTTCATGGGGATCACTGTGGCACGGGGGTCTGACAACGCCCCGGGAGAAGGGCCGCCGGGACCAGGCCGAGGGCGCCGAGCCCGGCGAGGACGACCAGCACGGTCGTGACCGGGGTGTCGGGGACCTGCGGGCCCATCATGCCCGCCGCGACGGCGATGCCCAGGGTCGGGCCGATGTTCATGGCGGTCTGCTTGAGCCCGCCGACCACTCCGGCATACCCGGGCGGCGCGTCGCCGACGACCGTCCCGGTGGCGGCCACCATCACGGCCGCGAACCCGCCCCCCAGCACCCCGCAGGCAACGCCCTCAGCCAGCCACGCGTCGGCCGCGCCGACCCGTGCCGCTCCGGCCAGTCCCGCCACCCCGCAGACGACGAGGCCGAGCCCGGTGAGGGCGGCCCGCCGCGCCCCGTACCGGCGCAGCGCACGTGCGGCGACGGGCGCGCCCAGCACCATGAGCACGGTCAGCGGCAGCACCCGCAGCCCGCAGGCGAGCGGGTCCAGGCCCCGTACGTCCTGGAGGAAGAAGGTCAGTACGAACAGCGCACCGAACATCCCCGCCGCCGTGAGCAGCAGCAACGCCATCGAGGCCGTCACCGGCACCGCCCTGGCGACGGCGGGCGGCACGATCGGGTGCGCGGTGCGCCGCTCGTGGACGACGAAACCGGCCGCGAGCACCCCGGTCACGGCGAGTCCGGCCCAGGTGGGGCCGCCGGTCCAGCCGTGTTCCGGCACTCCGGCGAGCACGTGCACCAGGCAGGCCAGTGCGGCCGCGAGGAGCACCGCCCCGGGCACGCCGAGCCGGGGCACACCCGCGCGCGGCGGAAGGGGGACTCGTACCGCAGTCGCCAGGACAGCCACCGCGAGCGCGACCGGCACGTTCAGCCAGAACACCGCCCGCCAGCCGAACTCCGCGACCAGCACACCGCCCAGCAGCGGCCCGGCAGCGGCGGCCACCCCGATCGCGCTGGTGCGGAGCGCGATCGGCCCGCCGAGCCGGTCGGCGGGGTGGGTGAGGCGGAGGAGCGCGAGGGTGGCGGGCTGGAGGAGCGCGGCGCAGACGCCCTGGGCGGCGCGCAGGGCGACGGCCCAGCCGATGCCGGGGGCGAGGGCGATGGCGGCGGAGGTGACCGCGAAGCCGACGAGCCCGGTGATCAGGAGCCGGGTGTGCCCGTACCGGTCACCGAGCCGTCCGGCGACGACGAGCAGGGCGGCCACCGCGAGGAGGTAGGCGGTACTGGTCCACTGGACCTGCGCGGGTGCGGCGTGCAGGTCGCGTTGCAGGGCGGGCTGGGCGACCAGGAGGACGGTGCCGTCGAGGGCGACCAGCATGGCGCCGGTGATGCTGACGAGGAGGGCGAGGGTGCGGGTGAGAGGTGGGACGGCAGGGGCGGGGGTGACGACGGAGGCACCCGTACGGATTTCAGGTGCGGCGCTCATACGGTCACCTGGCGCGGCCCGCCGAGATGGGCGTCCACTGCCGCCTTCACGAGCCGGTCGAGGGCCTCTCGGGAGGCGGGTCCGCCACCGGGCGGAACGTCGAGGGCGAGCGGGAGGCTGCCCCAGGTCCAGAGCTGGGCGATGCCGTGCAGGTTGGCCCAGAGGGCGGCGGCGGCCTCGGGGGCGGAGGCGGCGTGGGAGTTCCGGCACCGGCCGATGAGCGCGGCCACGGCGGTCAGCAGCGGCAGCGTCTCCTCCCGCAGCCTCGGCCCCTCCGCCCCCGCCGCGTGCACCTCACTGGCCAGTAGGTCATGACGGAACATCAGCTCGAACATGCCGCGCCGCTCCAGGGCGAAGTCGACGTACGAGCGCGCCAGCGCCCGGAGTTGTTCCTCCGGCGCGCTCCCCGCCTCCCCTCCCACTCGCTCGAACCGCACCTTGAGGTCGTCGAACCCTCGCCGGGCGATGGCGCTGAGGAGGGAGTGGTGGGTGGGGAAGTACCGCCGCGGCGCCCCGTGCGAGACCCCCGCACGACGGGCGATCTCGCGAAGCCCGAGGGAGCCGGGGCCACCGCTCTCGACGAGCTCGACCCCGGCGTCGACGAGGCGTTCCCGGAGGGGGATTTGGCGCGGGGCGTCCGGGGACGCGGTCGGTTCCATAGACAGTGTCTACCACCTGTCGGTAGACAGTGTCTACGCCCTGCCGCCGGGCATCCTCGGCATCGCCGCCCGCCTGCGACACCCGCGTCCCTTGACCGGCCTTCTCCCCCGTGCCTAACCTGCCGACATCACCCCAACATCCGAAATATTGAACCCAGTTCGACATGTCGAACATGCGGTGCGAGAAGAGGCCACGGTGTCAGCAATACCCGCAGTGCCCGCGTCCGGCCGGGAGCCGGGCGCGGTCTGGAGCGTCGACCCCCGGACCGGCGAGCAGCGCGAGCAGGTCGGGACGGAGGCCACTCCCGAGACCGTCGACGCGACGGTCCGCGCCGCGCACGACGCCCGCGAGGCCCTCGCGGACCGGGCCGTGCGCTCCGCCTTCCTGCGCACCGTCGCCGACGAACTGGAGCAGGACCGGGCAGAGCTGGTGGCCGCGGCCGACGCCGAGACGGCTCTCGGCGGCACCCGGCTCAACGGTGAACTCACCCGCACCTGCTACCAGTTGAGGTCCTTCGCGGACACCGTCGACGAGGGCTCCTTCCTCGACGTCATCATCAGCCACCCGGACGCCGACGCCACCCCGCCCGTCCCCGACCTGCGCCGCTACAAGATTCCGCTCGGTGTCGTCGCCGTCTACTCCGCCTCCAACTTCCCCTTCGCCTTCTCGGTGGCGGGCGGCGACACCGCGAGCGCCTTCGCCGCGGGCTGCCCGGTCGTGGTCAAGGCCCACCCCGACCACCCTTCGACTTCCGAACTGACCGCAGCCGCCGTGCGCCGGGCCGCGGCGACGCACGGGATTCCGGCGGGTGTTCTCGGTCTCGTCCACGGCTTCGACGCGGGCGTCGAGCTGGTACGGCACCCGCTGGTCGCCGCCGCCGGTTTCACCGGTTCGGTACGGGGCGGGCGCGCCCTCTTCGACGCGGCGGCGGCCCGCCCCGTACCCATCCCCTTCCACGGCGAACTCGGCTCGCTCAACCCGGTGTGGGTGACCGAGGCGGCCGCGGCCGAGCGGCCGGAGGAGATCGGCGCCGGGCTGGCCGGGTCGATGACGATGGGCGTGGGCCAGTTCTGCGTGAAGCCGGGACTCGTCCTGGCCCCGGCGGGCGCGGCCGGCGACCGGCTGGTCAAGGCGCTCGGGCAGGCCCTCGGCGAGGTGGGCGCGGGCGTGATGCTGGACCACCGGATGCGTGAGAACTTCGTGGCGGGTGTCGCCGAGCGGGCGCAACTGCCCGACGTGGAGGCTCCGGTACGTCCCGGGCCCGGCCCGGACGCCCACACCGTCGGCCCCGGCTTCCTCACCGTGCCCGCCGCCGCGCTCGCCCGGGAGGACGGCGCGCACGCCCTGCTGCTTGAGGAGTGCTTCGGCCCGGTGACCGTCGTCGCCCGGTACGCGGACCCGGCGGAGGCGGAGGCCCTGCTCGCCCGTCTGCCCGGCAACCTCACGGCCACCGTCCACGTCTCGGGCCCGGAGGCCGAGGGCACCGAGGGCGACACCGGACTCCTGGCCCGGCTGACCCCGCTGGCCGGACGGGTCCTGGTCAACGCCTGGCCCACGGGTGTCGCCGTGGCCCCCGCCCAGCACCACGGCGGCCCCTACCCGGCCACCACCTCGACGTCCACCTCGGTGGGGACCACCGCCGCCGAACGCTGGCTGCGCCCGGTCGCGTACCAGAACACGCCCGACGCACTCCTGCCTCCGGAGCTGCGCGAGTCCAACCCGCTGGGGCTGCCGCGCGTGGTGGACGGTCGCAGGGAGGGCTGAGCGCGGCTGAGCAGGGAGTCTGAGCACGCCTGCCGTCCCCGGTCTACTCGACGTAGGCCGGGGACGGTCAGGTTCTACGCGCCGTAGGACGGGGACGGCAGCCCCTGGCCCGCGTCCGGGAGCACGAGCAGGGAGCCCGCCTGCGGATGCGGTCGGTCCTGGCCGGTGCGGGCGGTGGTGATGTACAGGTCGCGCAGGTCCGGACCGCCGAAGGCGCAGGCCGTGGGGCGGGGCACCGGGAGGTGGACCGTGCGGTCGAGGCGGCCTTCGGGGGTGTAGCGGCGGATCTGGCCGCCGTCCCACAGCGCGACCCAGACGCAGCCCTCGGCGTCGACGGTGAGACCGTCGGGGAATCCGGCGCCGGGCTCGATCTCGACGAACAGCCGTCGGTCGGAGGGGAGTTCACCTTCCGTGTCGCACACGTCGATGCGGCGGGTGGGGCTGTCGACGTAGTAGACGCGGGGGCTCAGCGGGCACCAGCCGATGCCGTTGCTGACCGCCACCGAGGGGAAGAGGACCGTGGCGGCGGCGGTGACGGGGTCGATGCGGACCAGGTGGCCGCCGCCGGGGGCCTCGTCGTACCGCATGGTGCCCGCCCAGAGGGAGCCGTCCGGGGCGACCGCCGCGTCGTTGCCGCGCCGGCCGGGCACGGGATCGTGCAGCAGCCAGCGAAATCTGCCGTCGGGACCGTAACTGCCCACGCCGTCACGCAGATTGACGATCAGTCCACCGTCGGCGGTCGGCTTCGCGGCACCCACGTGCTGCTCAGTGGCCATGACGGTGCGCCGGCCCGTGCCGGGGGCGTAGGTGTGGACGCGGGAGCCGAGGATGTCGACCCAGATCAGCCGGCCGGCGGCCGGGTCCCAGGTGGGGCCCTCGCCGAGTGCCGCGTGTTCCCGTACCGCCGTCTCCACCCGTGTACGTGTCCTCATGCGCGGCGCCCCCGGTGGCCGAGCCGCAGGGAGAGCTCGGCGGCGCCCTTGACGGCCAACTCGGCCAGCTCCGCCTCGCGTTCCTCGCTCCAGCGGATCATCGGGACGGACACCGACAGTGCGGCGACCACCCGGCCCGCGCTGTCGCGGACGGGGGCGGCGACGCAGCTGACGTCGGGGTTGGACTCGCGGTGCTCGGTGGCCAGGCCCCGGGCACGGGCGGCGGCGAGGGCCTGCTGGAGTGCCTCGGGGTCGGTGATGCTGTGGGGCGTCATCGCGACGAGTTCGCGGTTCTCGATGCGGGACCGAAGCTCCGCCTCGGGGAGGGAGGCGAGCAGCATCTTGCCCACGGAGGTGCAGTGGGCGGGGAGTTTGCGTCCTGCGGCGGAGACCATGCGTACCGCGTGGGTGGAGTCGACCTTGGCGATGTAGATGACGTCGGCGTCCTCCAGCACGGCGACGTGGACGGTCTCGTCGCAGGTCTCGGCCACCTCGCGGGCGACCTGCTGCCCCTCGGCCGCGAGGTCGAGCTGCTCGGCGTACCGGCTGCCCAACTGGTAGGTTCGCACGCCCAGTCGGTAGCGGCCCGGCTGCTCGGGGACGGTGACCAGGTAGTTGCGGGCGGCGAGCGTGGTGACGAGTTCGTGCACGGTGGTGCGGGGCAGGCCCAGCTTGCGGGTGATGTCGGGGGCGGAGAGCGAGCCGTCGCCCTCCAGGAACAGTTCGAGTATGTCCAGCGCCCTGGTCACTGCGGGGACATGGCGTCCCATGGCCGTCCACCCACCCTCTTGATGTCCGTCGTTGTGGATTGTTCGAGATTCCGGTCGTCGACCGGTATGACGAACGCAGATTAGCCCTGAGCGGCTGCGGTGGGCAATGGGCGAGGAACCTCCGGAGGTCTCGGGGATCCGTGTGACAGCCATTGACACTTCTCCGGGCCCCTGACTACGGTCACGCCACGATTTCGAACGTGTGTCGAAATATCGAACACCCACCAAGCCCCACCCCCGCTCAGAAGGAGCAACTTCCGTGCGCATCACGGGCATTACCACCCATGTCGTCGGGACCCCCTGGCGCAACCTCACCTACGTCGGCGTGCACACAGACGAGGGACTGACCGGCGTCGGCGAGACCCGGATGCTCGGGCACACCGACGCGCTGATCGGCTATCTGAACGAGGCCGCCGCCCACCACATCGTAGGCACCGACCCCTTCGACACCGAGGCCCTGGTGCGCCGGATGAAGTACGGCGACTACGGGCGGGCCGGCGAGATCGTCATGTCCGGCATCGCGTGCGTCGAGATGGCCTGCTGGGACATCAAGGGCAAGGCCCTCGGCGTCCCGGTCTGGCAGTTGCTCGGCGGAAAGGTCACCGACCGCGTCAAGGCGTACGCCAACGGCTGGTACACCACCGAGCGCACCCCGGAGGCGTACCACAAGGCGGCCCGCGGGGTGATGGAGCGCGGCTACCGCGCCCTGAAGATCGACCCGTTCGGGACCGGGCACTTCGAACTCGACGCCGAGCAGAGCCGGTACGCGGTCTCGCTGATCGAGGCGGTGCGGGACGCGATCGGCCCGGACGCCGAACTCATGCTGGAGATGCACGGCCGCTTCAGCCCCTCCACTGCGGTGCGCCTCGCCAAGGAGATGGCCCCCTTCCGTCCCGCGTGGCTGGAGGAGCCGGTGCCGCCGGAGAACCTCAAGGCGCTGGAGAAGGTCGCCGCGAAGGTCGACATGCCGATCGCGACGGGCGAGCGCATCCACGACCGGATCGAGTTCCGCGAGCTGTTCGAGTCGCAGGCCGCCGACATCATCCAGCCGGACCTGGGCCACATCGGCGGCATCGCGGAGACCCGCAAGCTCGCCGCGACCGCCGAGACGCACTACACACTGATCGCCCCGCACAACGTCGGCGGCCCGGTCCTCACCGCCGCCTCCCTCCAAGTCGGCTTCTCCACCCCGAACTTCAAGATCCTGGAGCACTTCAACGACTTCGCTGACGCGGAGATCAAGAAGGTCGTCAAGGGCGCCCCGCAGGTGGACCCGGAGACGGGCTGCTTCGAGATCTCCTATGCTCCGGGGCTCGGCGTGGAGCTGGACATCGAGGCTGCCGCCGAATTCCCGCAGCAGCAGGCGCGGTTCGACCTGTGGGCCGAGGGCTGGGAGAAGAGGGCCCCGAAGTGAGCCGCTCGATCGTCATCGACCGCCCCGGTGAGCATCGCCTGATCGAGGGCGAGGTGACCGTCCCGGGCCCCGGTGAGGTGCTCGTCGAGGTGGCCGCCGCCGGGATCTGCATGAGTGACCGCGAGGTGTACGACGGCCACCGCGACCCCGGCTACGTGCGGTATCCGCTGGTCCCGGGCCACGAGTGGTCCGGCACGGTGGCGGCGGTAGGACCGGGTGTGGACCCGGCGCTGGTCGGGCGCAGGACGGTGGCCGAGGGGTTCCGGGCCTGCGGTACGTGCGAGCGCTGCCGGTGCGGCGAGACAAGCCTGTGCACCGGCGGGTACGCGGAGACCGGCTTCACCGAGCCGGGGGCCTTCGCGGACTGCGTGACGGTGCCCGCACGGCTGTTGCACCTGCTGGAGGACGACGCCGATCTGCGCGCGGCGGCCCTGCTGGAGCCCGCCGCCGTCGTCGCGGCGGCGGTACGGGCCGGACGGCCGAGCCCCGGCGAGCGGATCGCGGTGGTGGGCGCGGGCACCCTCGGGCTGCTCGCCGTACAACTGCTCGCGGCGTCCACGCCCGCCGAGCTGGTGGTGATCGACCCCCGGGCGTCGCGCGGGGAGCAGGCCCGGCGGTTCGGCGCGGTGGAGGCACTGACGCCGGACGAGGCGCGTTCGGCGTACGGGCACTTCGACCTGGTGGTCGAGACCGCCGGCGCACCGACCACCGCCGCCGAGTCCTGCCTGCTGGCGCGTCGGGGCGGGCGGGTGGTGCTGACCGGGATGTTCGCGCCGGGTGCGGCGGGGATCGACCCGGTGCACCTCTCGCTCAGCCAGCTGGAGGTGCGCAGTGTCTTCGGGGCGCCGTCCTCGGCATGGTCGGACGCGGTGCGGGCGTTCCGGCTCGGGCTGATCGACCCGGCGCCGCTGATCACGCACGAGTTCCCGCTGGAGCGGTTCGCGGAGGCGATCGCGCTGGTGGGCGGGGGCGACCCCGCGACCGGGAAGGTGCTGCTGCGGCCTTAGCGCGCGGCGGTACGGGGTGCCTGGCAGGTCCGTATCGCACACGCTCCGCTCCCGAGCGACACCTCATTCACATCCTCAGCACCGCATGACCACACAACCGACCAATGTTCGACATGCCGAACGCTCTTTACGGAGAATCATGCCCCCTGCACCCACCACCTCCCCCCGCCGCCCCGGCATCGACGCCCTCACCCGGATCGGCCACCCCTTCCCCGACACCGACCCCACCGACACCTCCGCCCACACCTTCCCCGACGGCGGCACCTGGCGCACCGAGATCCCCTCGGTCGAGGGTCCCGAAGCGCTCGCCGTCGTACTGAAGGAGAGCGCCGAACTCGGCGTTCCGGTACACCGGATCAGCCAGGGCTCCGGCATCTGGATGCTCACCGATGCCGAGATCACCGAGATGGTCGAGGCGTGCGCGGCACGCGGCATCGAGCTCTGCCTGTTCACCGGGCCGCGCGGCACCTGGGACATCGGCGGCTCCACCCGCACCGACTCCGGCGGCGGCGGGCTGCGCGCCCGGGGTCACGACGCGCTCGCCGGGTGCGTCGAGGACGCCGTACGGGCAACGGAGCTGGGGGTGCGCTGTCTGCTCGTCGCCGACGAGGGCGTGCTGTGGAGCCTGCACCGGATGCGCGCGGCGGGGATCCTCCCGGCCGACGTCACCTTCAAGCTGTCCGCGCTGACCGGCCCGGTCAATCCGGCTTCGTACGCGGTCTACGAACAGCTCGGTGCGGACTCCCTCAACGTCCCCTCCGACCTCACCCTCGACCACCTCACCGAGATCCGCCGGGTCAGCGGCGCGCCGATGGACATGTACGTGGAGGCGCCGGACGACCTCGGCGGCTACATCCGGATGTACGAGGTGGCCGAGCTGATCCGGCGCGGGGCCCCGCTCTACCTGAAGTTCGGGCTCAGCCGCTCCCCCGGCATCTACCCGTACGGCGCGCAGCTGCGGGACACCGCGCTCGCCTCGGCGCGCGAACGCGTCCGGCGCGGGCGGCTGGTGCTCGACCTGCTGGCCCGGCACGGCGCCGACGGCGGGATGTCGCCGCTGGGCGCACGGCTGCCGGGACCGCTGAACCGCTTCCCCACCCCGGAAGGGCACTGACCCATGCGTACCCGCACCCTGACCACCTCTCTCGCCCTCACCGCCCTCCTCGTCGCCTCCCTCACCGCCTGCGGTCAGGAGGCCCGGGGCGGCAGCCGCTACAAGCCGGAGACCGGCAAGGGCGGCACGATCGGGCTCGCGATGCCCACCAAGGCGTCCGAGCGCTGGATCGCCGACGGCCAGAACATGGCGAAGCAGTTCCAGAAGGCCGGCTACCAGACCGACCTCCAGTACGGCGACAACAAGGCCGAGAACCAGATCGCCCAGATCGAGAACATGATCACCAAGGGGCGCAAGCTCCTGGTGATCGCCGCGGTCGACGGCTCCGCACTCACCGAGGTCCTCCAGCGCGCACACGACGCGGGCATCCCGGTGATCAGTTACGACCGGCTCATCCTGGGCTCTCCGTACGTCGACTACTACGCGTCCTTCGACAACGCGCGGGTCGGCGAGCTCCAGGGCAAGTACCTCGTCGAGAAGCTGAAGCTGGGCGAGCCGTCGAAGAACGGCGCCAAGCACAGCATCGAGCTGTTCGCGGGCTCGCCCGACGACAACAACACCAAGTACTTCTGGGGCGGCGCGATGAAGGCCCTCCAGCCCTACCTGGCGAGCGGCCAGCTCGTGGTCCGCAGCGGACAGACCAAGATGAACCAGGCCACCACCCTGGGCTGGGACGGCGGCACCGCGCAGAAGCGGATGGACGACCTGATCAGCAAGAACTACGGCGAGCAGCGGGTGGACGCGGTCCTCTCCCCGTACGACGGCATCTCGATCGGCATCATCTCCGCCCTGAAGAGCGCGGGTTACGGTTCCAAGGCGCAGCCGCTGCCGGTCATCACCGGGCAGGACGCGGAGCTGGCCTCCGTGAAGTCCGTCATCGGCGGCGAGCAGACGCAGACCGTCTTCAAGGACACCCGCAAGCTGGCCGCACAGGCGGTGGCCATGGGCGACGCCGTACTGAACGGCAAGAAGCCGCAGGTCAACAACACCACCGACTACAACAACGGCAAGAAGACCGTGCCGTCGTACCTGCTGAAGCCAGTCAGCATCGACAAGTCGAACACCCAGCTCCTCGTCGACGAGGGGTACTTCACTGCGGGACAGCTGAAGTGAGCGCCCGGCCCGCGGGGCGCCCCGTGCTGGAGATGCGCGGCATCACCAAGACCTTCCCCGGCGTCAAGGCCCTCTCCGACGTCAACCTGACCGTCGGCCCCGCCGAGATCCACGCGATCTGCGGCGAGAACGGGGCCGGCAAGTCGACCCTGATGAAGGTGCTGAGCGGGGTGCACCCGCACGGCTCCTACGACGGCGAGATCCTCTTCGAGGGCGAGCCGGTGGCCTTCAAGGACATCCGCGCCAGCGAGCAGCACGGCATCGTGATCATCCACCAGGAGCTGGCGCTCGTCCCCTACCTCTCCATCGCCGAGAACATCTTCCTCGGCAACGAACAGACCGGATCCACCAAGGGGTTCATCGACTGGAACGACACCCTGCGCCGGGCGAGCGCCCTGCTCAAGCGGGTCGGCCTGCCCGACAAGCCGCAGACGCCGGTCGCCGACATCGGCGTGGGCAAGCAGCAACTGGTGGAGATCGCGAAGGCGCTGGCCAAGGAGGTGAAGCTGCTCATCCTCGACGAGCCGACGGCCGCCCTCAACGACGAGGACAGCGCGAAGCTCCTGGACCTGATCGTGGAGCTGCGGGAGCAGGGCATCGCCTGCATCATCATTTCCCACAAGCTGGGCGAGATCCGCCAGATCGCCGACACGGTGACGGTGCTCCGCGACGGACGCACCATCGAGTCCCTGACCGTACGGCACTCCCCCGACTCCGCGCCGGAGCTGTCCGAGGAGCAGATCATCCGCTCCATGGTCGGCCGCGACCTGGACCACCGCTTCCCGGAGCGCAGCACGTATGCGGGCGAGGACGCGGGCAGTACCGCGCTCACCGTCTCCGGCTGGACCGTCCGGCATCCCGTGGACCACCAGCGCCTCGTGGTCGACGACGTCTCCCTGACCGTGCGCCGGGGCGAGATCGTCGGCATCGCGGGCCTGATGGGCGCGGGCCGCACCGAGCTGGCCATGTCCGTCTTCGGGCGCTCCTACGGCCGTTACGTCGCCGGGCGCGTCGAGGTCGCGGGCCGCGAGGCCGACGTACGCACCGTGCCGGCGGCGATCGAGGCGGGTCTGGCGTACGTCACCGAGGACCGCAAGCAGTACGGCCTCAACCTCATCGACAACATCAACCGCAACATCTCCCTCGCCTCCCTGCCCGGGATGCGGCGGCGCGGCGTCGTCGACGAGCACCACGAACGCCAGGTCGCCGAGGGCTACCGCACCTCGATGAACATCAAGACCCCCACGGTCTTCGAGCAGGTCGGCCGGCTGTCCGGCGGCAACCAGCAGAAGGTCGTGCTGAGCCGCTGGATCCACGCCGACCCGGAGGTCCTGATCCTGGACGAGCCGACGCGCGGGATCGACGTCGGCGCGAAGTTCGAGATCTACACGGTGATCGACGGGCTCGCGGCCGCGGGCAAGGCGGTCCTGTTCATCTCCTCCGAACTGCCCGAACTCCTCGGTATGTGCGACCGGATCTACACGATGGCCGAGGGCCGGCTGACCGGCGAGGTCGCCCGCGCGGACGCCACACAGGAATCGCTGATGCGCCACATGACGGCGACGCGCTCATGACACAGGCCGCCACGTACGGCATGACACAGGCCGCCTCGTACGGCAGCGAGCCGCACATGACGACGACCACGAACCGAAGCTGAGGCCCCCATGACCACCGCAACCCCCCTGCACAAGGACTCCCCCACCGGGCCGCCGCCCGCACGCCCGGCCGCTCTGACCGCGCTCCTCGACAGCATGCGCACGAACATGCGCCAGTACGGCATGCTCGTCGCCCTGCTCTTCATCGTCGTCCTCTTCCAGATCTGGACCGACGGCACGCTGCTCCTGCCCAACAACGTCTCCAACCTGATCCAGCAGAACGGCTACATCCTCATCCTGGCGATCGGCATGATGATCGTCATCATCGCCGGGCACATCGACCTCTCGGTCGGCTCGCTGGTGGCCTTCGTCGGCGCGATGTCCGCCGTGATGATGGTCAAACAGGACATGCCCTGGGTGCTCGCCCTGGCGCTCTCCCTCCTGATCGGTGCGGTCGCGGGCGCCTGGCAGGGCTTCTTCATCGCGTACGTCGGGATCCCGTCGTTCATCGTCACGCTGGCCGGAATGCTGCTGTTCCGGGGCCTGACCCAGATCGTCCTGGAGGGGCAGTCCCTGGCCCCGTTCCCCGAGGGCTTCCAGAACATCGCCAAGGGCTTCATCCCGGAGATGGGCCCGTACACCCAGTACCACAACCCGACTCTGGTCCTCGGCGCGCTGGCTCTCGCCGTGCTGCTCCTGCGCGAGGTGCGCGACCGCAAGCGCCAGGCGGCGTACGAGCTGGACGTCGTCCCGAGGAGCCTGTGGCTCACCAAGTGCGTCGCCATCGCCGCCGCGGTGATCGCCTTCACCCTCACGCTCGCCAGCTTCCACGGCGTCCCCGTCGTCATGCTGATCATGTGCGCGCTGCTGATCGGGCTGGGTTACGTGATGCGCAACGCGGTGATCGGCCGCCACGTCTACGCCCTCGGCGGGAACAAGGCCGCGGCGAAGCTGTCCGGCGTCAAGGACAAGCGGGTCGTCTTCCTGGTCTTCGTGAACATGGGCGTCCTGGCCGCCCTCGCGGGCTGCGTCTACGCGGCCCGGCTCAACGCGGGCACCCCGCAGGCGGGCCTCAACTTCGAACTCGAAGCGATCGCCGCCTCCTTCATCGGCGGCGCGTCGATGAGCGGCGGCGTCGGCACGGTCATGGGCGCCGTCATCGGCGGTCTGGTCCTGGGCGTCCTCAACAACGGCATGTCCCTGGTCGGCATCGGCACCGACTACCAGCAGGTCATCAAGGGGCTGGTCCTCCTGGCGGCGGTCGGCTTCGACATCTGGAACAAGCGCAAGGCCGGCCGCTGACCTCACGTCACCTGCCCTCCAGGGAACGGACCATGAACCCCACCCACGAGCCCTTCGGCACATCCGGGCCGCCCACCCCCAGATCGTCACCGCGAAGGGCTTCGACCACAACTGGGTGCTGGACAAGGGCCTCACCTCCCGGCCCGAACCATTCGCCGTGCTCCGCGACGGGCCGTCCGGCCGCACGATACGACTGGCCACCACGGAACCGGGCGTGCAGTTCCACTCGGGCAATTTCCTGGACGGCACGCTGAACGTCCCCCGGGGCGACGCCCGACGCCCCGGGGGACAGGCCGGACGGGCTCAGGCCAGGCGGATGACGTTCCAGGAGAGCGGCTCCAGGACGGTGTTCAGGACGCCGTCCTCAAGGCGGGTGGCCGTCACGGGGTGCGGGGCGACGCGTTCCGGGTCGGTCAGGGTGTTGCGCGCCTCGGGGTCCTCGTCGGAGAGCGCGCTGTGCTCGACGACCTCGGAGAGGTCCAGCCCGTGCAGGGCGACATCGAGCGGCAGCGGCTCGGTCTGGCTGCGGTTGACGGCGAAGACGGTGACGGTCCCGTCCTCGCCGCGCACTGCTGTGGCGTGCAGGAGGGGGACTTCGCCGTACGTCTTCGTCCCGTACGTCGGCGAGTCGACCCGTACGTCCAGGACCTGGCCCCTGCCGTACCGGGCCGCCTGCGCGAACGGGAAGAAGGTGGTCTGCCGCCAGGCGGGGCCGCCGGGCTCGGTCATGATCGGCGCGATGACGTTGACCAGTTGGGCGAGGCAGGCGACGGTGACCCGGTCGGCGTGCCTCAGCAGGGCGATCATCAGGGAGCCGAAGACGACGGCGTCGGTGACGGAGTAGCTGTCCTCCAGCAGGCGGGGGGCCTCGGGCCAGTCGAGCGGGGCGGCGGTCGCCTCCTCGGCGGTCCGGCGCTGGTACCAGACGTTCCACTCGTCGAAGGAGAGGTTGATCCTCTTCGGCGACTTGAGGCGGGCGCCGATGTGGTCGCAGGTGGCGACGACGGCCTCGATGAAGGTCTCCATGTCGACGGCGGAGGCGAGGAAGGAGTCCCGGTCGCCGTCGATCTCCTCGTAGTAGGCGTGCAGGGAGATGTGGTCGACCAGGTCGTACGTCTCGGTGAGGACGGTGGCCTCCCACGCGGCGAAGGTCTCCATGGCGCGGCCGGAGCTGCCGCAGGCCACGAGTTCGAGGTCCGGGTCGATCTGCCGCATGGCGCGGGCGGTCTCGGCGGCGAGGCGGCCGTACTCCTCGGCGGTCTTGTGGCCGGTCTGCCAGGGGCCGTCCATCTCGTTGCCCAGGCACCACAGGCGTATCCCGAAGGGCTCCTTGTCGCCGTGGGCGATGCGGCGGTCGGAGAGTTCGGTGCCGGCGGGGTGGTTGGCGTACTCCTGGAGTTCGAGGGCCTCTGCGACGCCGCGGGTGCCGAGGTTGACGGCCATCATGGGCTCTGCCTGGGGGCCCAGCCTGCGCAGGAAGGCGATGTACTCGCTGAGGCCGAAGCGGTTGGTCTCGGTGGAGCGCCAGGCGAGGTCGAGGCGGCGGGGCCGTTCGTCGACGGGGCCGACGCTGTCCTCCCACTTGCAGCCGGAGACGAAGTTGCCGCCGGGGTAGCGGATGGTGGTCGCACCGAGTTCGCGGACGAGGTCGAGGACGTCCTCGCGCAGCCCGGCCGCGTCGGCGGTGGGGTGGCCGGGCTCGTAGATGCCGGTGTAGACGCAGCGGCCGAGGTGTTCGACGAAGGAGCCGAAGAGGCGGGGGTCGACGGTGCCGACAGTGAAGGCAGGGTCGAGGGTGAAGCGGGCGGGGCGGGACATGGAGGGGCCTTTCGGGGTGACGGGTGAGTCGGGTGTGACTCAGGAGCACGAGATGGGCTGATGGGCAAGGTTCAGAGGCCACGGAGTTGTTGTCCGCGGACAACAGATCTGTTGTCCGCGGACAACAACTCGGCCAGTGGAAGCGGTGGTTCAGTCACTGTCCGGCGAGACCGGTGTGCGCGATTCCGCGCACGATCTGCCGCTGGAAGAGGGCGAACACGACCAGCAGGGGCAGACCCGCGATGACGACGGAGGCCATCATCTGGGCGTACCGGACGCCGTAGCTGGACTGGACGTTGACCAGGCCGACGGGCAGCATCATGCCGCCGGGGTCGGTGGTCACAAGGAACGGCCAGAGGAAGTTGTTCCACGTCGAGATGAAGGTGAAGATCGCGACGGCGGCGAGGATGGGCCGCGACAGCGGCATCACGACGGTCCAGAAGACCCGCCAGCGTCCCGCGCCGTCGACGAACGCGGCCTCTTCGAGCTCGCGCGGCACGCCCTCAAAGAACTTGACCAGGATGAACACCATCGCGGGCACGGCGACTTGGGGCAGGATCACCCCCCAGTACGTGTCGACGAGACCCAGCGAGACCATCTCCGCGAACAGCGGCGCGATCAGCACCTGCGGCGGCACCATGATCCCGGCGAGCACGAGCCCGTACAGGACCTTCCTGCCCTGGAAGTCGGTGCGGGCGAATCCGTAGGCGGCCATCGCGCACAGCACGACGGTCAGCAGGGTCGTCACGACCGATATATAGGCGGAGTTGAACATCCACTGGGCAAGGTCGCCGGACCGGAAGACCTGGCGGTACGCGTCGAAGGTGAGCCTGGACGCGACCCATTCCAGCGGGGTCTTCGTCGTCTCGCCCTCGGGCTTGAGGGAGGTGGCGACGGCCCAGGCGATCGGCAGCACCCAGACCACGACGAGTCCCAGGGCCACGACCAGCAGGGCGGCCCGCCCGGGGGTCCAGCGGGGTCTGCGGCCGGCCGTGGCCTCCAGTGCGGTGGCGCTCATCGGGCGTTCTCCTCGCGGTTGCGCCGGGACAGCCGCAGCTGCACCAGGGAGACGATCAGGATCAGGGCGAAGAAGAGGTAGGAGACGGCGGAGGCGTAGCCGATGCGGTATCCGGTGAATCCGGCGTCGTACACGTACTGGAGGATCGGCCGGGTGGACTCGTCGGGGCCGCCGCCGGTCATGATGTAGATCTGGTCGAAGACCTTCAGCGAGGCGAGCACCTGGAGGACGACGACCACTCCGGTGGTACGGGAGAGCATCGGGAGCGTGATGTGCCGCAGCCGCTGCCAGGGGCCCGCGCCGTCCAGTTCGGCCGCTTCGTACAGGTGCTGGGGGATGGCCTGCAACGCGGCCAGGTAGAGCAGGAAGTTGAAGCCGACCGTCCACCAGACGGTGGTGAGGACGATGGAGAGCATCGCGTACCGCTCGTCGGTCAGCCAGCCGATGCCCGGGTGGAGGCCGACGGCGGCCAGCGCCTGGTCGGCGAAGCCGAAGTCCGAGGGGAAGATCACCCAGAGGAAGAGGAGCCCCACCACCCCGGACGGCAGCAGGAACGGTGCGAACCAGCTCAGCCGCCACAGCCACTGCACGAACCGCAGATGGTGCGCGAGCAGCGCCAGCACCAGGCCGACCAGCACGAGCGGCAGGGTCGACAGGACGGTGAACCAGACGGTGTTCCCCAGCGACGCCCATACGTCGGGGTCGGCCATGGCCTCCGCGTAGTTGTCGAGGCCGACGAACTCGGCCCCCGTACCGGCGATGTTCTCGCTGCGCACGCTCATGCCGAGGCCGGAGAGAAGCGGCCAGAGGAGGAAGAGCGCGTACACGAGGAGGAAGGGCGCGACGAAGACGAGGCCGTGTTCGGACCAGTGGCGCCGGACGCGGACGGCCGGGGCGGCAAGCGGGGCAGGGCCGGCGGCCAGGACCGGGACTTCCTGAGTGACCGTCATCAGGCCTTCCCTCCGAACGGGTTGCGGGTGTCGAGCAGGGTCCGCAGCCGGGTCTTGGCCTCGGCGAGCGCGTTGCGGGGCGTGCGGGAGCCGGTGAGCACCCCGGAGAAGACCGCGCCCAGTTCGATCCACAGCGGGGAGGCGGAACCGGCGAACCAGGCCGGCTCGTCGAGGACGACGTCGTCGATCACCGTCCGGTACTCCGACTGCGGGGTGAGCTTGAGGTAGGCCGGGTCCTTCAGGGTGGGCAGATAGGCCGGGACGTGGCCGCCCTTCGCCCACTCGACGCTGTTCCTGAGCATCCACGCGACGAAGGCGTGCGCGGCCCGGTTGCTGTCCCCGCCGCGGTCCGCCTGGTGCGGCAGGACGAACGCGTGGCAGTCGGCCTGGGCGGTGGCGCGGCCGAAGAGGTTGGGCACGCGGGTCACCGAGAACGGCAGCCCGGTGGCCAGGAAGGAGCTGATCTCCCACTCGCCGTTGAGGAAGAAACCGGTCTTCCCGTTGTTGAACACCCCCACGGCGCCCGGGTAGTCGACCCGGCGGACCGCCAGGCCCTCGGCGACGAGCATGTGCATGTACTCCAGGGCGACGAGAGCCTTGGCGTCGTCGAGCGCGAGGGTCCTGCCGTCCGGGGACAGGACGCTGCCGCCGGTCTGCGAGTACAGCGTGGAGAACAGCCGCCAGGGTCCGATCACCCCGGCCCCGAGCGTCTCGGTGACCAGGGGCGGCCGGCCGGTGACCTTCTTGACGGCATGCAGTGCAGCCGTGAACTCTCCGGCCCCTTCGACGGGTCGGAGCTTGCCCGCGCTGTCGAGCAGCCCGGCCTTCCTGCACACCTCGGTGTTGTAGAAGAGGACCATGGGGTGGGTGTCCAGGGGTACGGCGTACTGCTTGCCGTCCACCGCCCCGCGCCGGAAGATCCCTTCCGGGAAGTCCTCCCGGCGCACCCCGAACTCGCGCAGCAGCCCGAGGTCGAAGGGGTCCAGCAGCCGTCCGGGGGCGAACCCGGCCAGCCTGGCGAGGTGCAGTGCCGCCACCTCGGGGGCCCGGCCGCCCGCTCCGGCCAGGCCCAGCTTGGTGTAGTACGGCGCTCCCCACTGGAGGGTGTCGGCCTGGAGGCCGATCTCCGGGTGCGCGGCGCGGAAGGCGTCGAGCATGCCCTGCATGTTGATGCCGTCGCCGCCGCCGAAGAGGTGCCAGAAACGGAGCCTGGTCTTTCCCGCACCTACGGCCTGCGGTGCCGCGCACCCGGCGGCGCCGCCGACGAGCGCTCCGGAGGCGGCGATCCCGCCGATCCCGGCGAGCGCCTTCCTGCGCGTGGGTCGTCCCATGCCCCACTCCTCATGTTCGGTATGCATGTTCGGTATGTCGAATGGCGATCGTCACGTCGAACGGGACCGTAGGTTCCCGGCCCGAGGGCGTCAATGAGTTGCGCAGAGATTCGCCGGAATCCCGACCGTCGTTCGACATGCCGCACACAAGGAAGATCGCTCTTACTCCGCGCGACGTCAGCACGTATGCTGCCGGTGCGTGAGCAGAGCCCTGGGTGCCGTCTGCTTCAGCAAGGCCTCCCGGGCTTGAACTGCGCTGATCTGTTGCCTGTGTTGGGGGAGCACAGTGACGTCACGGCACAACGACGACGGCGCGGACGGGCAGGGCGAGGCAGCCTTCGCCAGGACCTTCGGGATGGCCGTCCAGGCGTACGCGCGCGAGGACTTCGCCGCAGCCGTGGGCTACTTACGGCTGCTCGACCGGGGCGGACCGGTGCCCGCCCACCTCGCGGCAGCACACGCGGCCCTCCACGGAACGCTCGCCGCCCGCGTACGGAGCTGGGAGCGCTGCGCCGACTGGTACCGCCGCTCCCTCGCCCCGCACGGCCCGCGATCGCCGCACCCCGTCACGGGGTTGTGCTCGGTGGCGGACTGCCAGGCCGACGCCGCGTCCCGCTGCGGCCAGTGCGACCAGGGCTGCTGCACCGCCCACGGCGTACGCAGCGACGACGGGGCGCACCGCTGCCTCCCCTGCCTCAACGTCGCCCTGACCCACCTCGCCCAGGCCGCCGTCCTCACCGGCCGGACCGACGAAGCCGTACAGGTACTGCGGTCCTGGTCGCACGACGACGACCCTTCGGCGGCGCGCGACCTGCTGCGGAGCCTCGCGCCCGGCGATCCCTCGGAGACCGCGGAGATCGTCGGCGCCTTCCCCGCCTACGGCACTCGCGCCGCACCACTGCCTCCCTCGCACCGCGTCTCGCGGCAGCACGTGTGCACCCTCGCGCTCCATCACGCGCTCAAACGCGGCGGATTCACCGAGTGGGAACGCGTCGGCAGGCCCACCGCCCGGGACATCGACGGCCACGCGTCCGAGCTGTACGGCCAGAACGCCGCGCGCACAGCACGCCATCTCGCCGCGTCCGCAGACCACCGGAGCGCCTGGCGCCTGTGGCTCCGCATCTGGCAGGCCAGGCCGTTCCACCTCGAATCAGCCCATGGGCTCGGCGTCGCCACCCTGCGCCTGCTGACCTCGGACGCCCTGCTCACCGAGGACGCCCACGCCGAGGCCACCCGCCACAGCATGGCCTGCTGGGCCGCCGTACTGCACTCGCCCCGCTACCGGAGCGCCGTGCAGGAGGCGTGCGGTGAGGAGTTCACGGACGACGTCTGGGCGAGTGCCGTCGATTCTCTGCGTACGCAACTCACTCAGCTGTACCAGGGCTGGGACCGGGAGCGGGGGAACTCCCCCGCCACGTCCCTGGAGCTGAGGTGGCGGATGGAGTGCGAGGCCGCGCGCTGCTGGGCGGGGCTTCCCCCGGCGGGCCCGCCCGCGCCTGCCGCCCCGGACTTCTTCTGCGGGCCCCTCTATCTGGACGAGGTCGGGGCCATCAGCACCAGTTGGGAACAGCGCATGGGGTCGGTCCGGGAGAGCATCTCTCTCGCGGGACCGTCCGCCGGCCCGGGGGCGCCGGAGCTGGCCGAATTCTTCGGCCCGGAGGCGGTGTTGGCGACCCTGCTGCGGGAGGGGCGCTTCCAGGAGGTGATCGGCGCCGTCGGGGAGTCCGGTGACACGGGAGACGCCGCCAAGAAGATCCTCGCCACCGCCTTCGTCCGGCGCGCCCAGGAGTACGCCAAGGGAAAGCGCTGGTCGGAGGCGCTGCTGGACTTCGAGCAGGCCCGGCAGGCGGGGCAGGACACGTCCCGGTACGCCGCTGACGTCTGCCGGGCAGCCGTGGGGGCGGGGGCGACCGTACGGGGACAGATCAAGGGCGAGTACGCGCAGGCGGGCTTCCTGGAGCGGGGTCTGCAACTGGCACCCGGCCACACGGAGTTGGTGCGCAACCTGACCGCGGTCTCCCTGCGCCTCGCCGAGCAGGCCGAGAAGAAGGGCCGCCGGGAGGAGGCCGAACGGCGCTTCCGGCGTGCGCTCGAACTGTCCCCCGGGGACCGGCAGGCGAAGGACGGTCTGGCCCGGGTGCGGGGACCGGCCGCACCCAGCAGCCAGGCACCGTCGATCCCTCCCCTGCCGCCGAAGCCGGACCCGTCGCTGCTCCGCGGGGTCCCGCCCGGCGTCCGGCCCGCGGCCTGGCTGCTCGCCAACATCGCGTACCAGTCCTCCCTGCACAACGCCCGTACGGGCGACCGCGCCAAGGCGCTCACCGAGATGCGGGTGGCCGCCGCCCACCTGGACGGGGTCCCGGACCGGCGTTTCTCCGGGGAGTCCGCGGAGGTGGACGTGGCCCGCGGGCTGTGGGACCAGCGGGGCCGGTACTCGGCCCTGGACGAGGCGAGCCTTGGCACGTACGTGGACACCCTGCTGTTGTCGCTCTCGTACCACCCGCTCGAGGAGAACTCCGAACTCCCCGACGTTCTGGTTCTGTTGGCGGGCAAGCTGCTGCAACGGCGGGCGCTGGACGAGATCATCGCGCTCGGGGAGCGCTGCACGGGCGTACGGGGAGACCTCGCGGAGTTCCACGACTTCCTGGCGGTCGCCCACAACCTGCGCGGCGCGCGGCACCACCGGGCCGGGGACCAGCGGGCGGCGGCCAAGGACTTCCAGACCGCCCGGAGGCTGAAGAAGGCCATCCAGAAGGAACGGGAATCACCGGTGAAGCCCGCTCAGGAAGAGATCCCCGAAGTCGACCCTCCCGAAGGCACGTGATCCCGCGATGACGACACCCCCGAATCCCCCGGACCCGCCGGCCGCCCCCGCCTCCCCTTTCGGCCCCACCGCGTACGACCTCCTCGGCCTCGCCCCCGGGGCCGACGCCAAGGCGGTCAGGGCGGCGCGGCTGAAGGGGATGGCCGACCCGGAGCGCCGCGCCGACGTCTCGCGGGCGGCGAACGCGCTCGCCCGGCCCAGCGGCAGGCTGAAGGCCGCCCTCCTCACCCCGTTGCTGGGTGCGCTGTCGGAGGAGGAACTGACCGCCCACGTCGATTCGGTGGCGTACCACCTGGTGAACGACCTGCCCCTCGTCATGCTCGAACCCGACCGTTTCGGCCCGTTCCCCAGGAGTGATTCGTGACCGTGCCCGTGTCCCCCTCGGACCACTCCTCCGAACACTCCTCGCCGGAACCGGAGGAAACCCCCGCCGCGTCGTCTCCCGAACAGGACCGCCGCATCAAGCAGTTGACGTTCCGCGCCCAGGCCCTCGAGAAGAAGAGACTCGCGGCGGAACGCACCCTGCGCAGCCTCCTCGAAGGCCTCCTGGAGGTGGACGACATCCTGGCCGACGCCGTACGGCGCACCGAGGCGGACGGCCCGAACCCCACGCAGCCCGTGCCGGAACTCCTGGAGGAGCAGATCGGGGCCGCGCACCGCGTCCTGCGCCAGCACCTGCTCGCCGCGGGGGTCGAGCCGATGGACCTGGTCGGCGGCAAGGCGGTGCCGAGCATTTCGCACGTGGTGGCCAGGGAGCCCCGCTCCTCCGTGCCGGCCGACACGGTCCTGGAGGAGCGGGTGACCGGCTTCTACGCGGACCACGAGGTGCTGCGCGAGGCCCTGGTCGTGGTCGCCGTGCCGGGCCCCGACCCGGAGCCCGACCCCGCTCCCGAACCGCCGACGAAGGCTCCCGTGCCGCCCCGGCGTCAGCTCCGGCGCCTCACCCGAAGCAGGCGCCGCAACCGTCGCGCCTGAATCGCCGTCTTCCCCTACCTACGGCCCCTGGTCCCTCCGGCTCCGCGGAAGCGAAGGTACGTACCGTGCACAGAACCCTCGGCATCGACCTCGGCACCACCAACTCCGTGGTCGCCTGGATGAAGAACGGCGCCCCCGAGGTGCTCCCCGTCGCGAACGACCGGCTCAGCATGGCGTCCGCGGTCGGCGTCACCGAGGACGGCGGCCTGCTCGTGGGCCAGGAGGCACTGCGCTGGCTGGACCGGGACCCCGGCAGGGTCGTCACCTCGGTGAAGCGCTTCATGGGCCGGAAGTTCGGCGAGCCCGCCGTGCAGGAGGCGCTGGCCCGCATGGGCGACGCGGCCGCGCACTTCGGCGAGGGCGGCGACGGCGGCATCCTGATCCGCCTCGGCCCGCACCAGTACACGCCCGTACAGATCTCCGCGATCATCCTGCGCCGCCTCAAGACGGACGTGGAGTCCCGGCTCGGGGTCGTCTTCGACCGGGCTGTGATCACCGCGCCCGCCTACTTCGGCGAACGGCAGCTCGCGGCGACCCGGGCGGCGGGCGAGCTGGCGGGCCTGCATGTCGTACGCGTCCTGGTCGAGCCGACCTCGGCGGCCCTGGCCCACGGCCTGACCCGCCCTCAGGACGCGGCCCCCGCCACCTTCGTCGTGTACGACCTGGGCGGCGGCACCTTCGACGTCTCCGTCCTCAACACCGCGCCCGGCTATCTCGACGTCATGTCGCTGGGCGGCGACAACCTGCTGGGCGGCACGGACTTCGACGACCTGCTCGCCGCCCGCCTCAAGGAACGCTGGCAGAAGGACAAGAACCCGCAGAACTACGTCCCCGCCCCCACCGACGGCCACCGCCTGCGCCGGGCCGCCGAGCAGGCCAAGATCCGCCTCTCCCAGGCAGACGCCACGGACGTCACCGTCTCCCCCCTCGGCACACAGGGCGCGACCCTCGAACAGCGGGTGGACCGTCCCGTCCTGGAAGCCCTGATCGCGACGCCGATCGCCGCGACCGTCGACCACACCACCCAGGCCCTCACCCGTATCGACCACCTCCCGGAGGACGTCGAGCAGGTGCTGCTGGTGGGTGGTTCCAGCTCGATTCCTCTCGTACGGGAGAACCTGGCCGCGATCTTCGGCGAGGAGCGCCTGCGTACGGACATCGACCCCATGCACTGCGTGGCCCTGGGCGCGGCGGTGCAGTCGGCGATCCTGGAGGAGCTGACCTGCCCGGGCTGCCACGCGGTCAACCCGATCGAGGCCGACACCTGCACCGGCTGCGCGGCCCCGCTCGTCGGCGCGGCGACCGTCGACTGCCCGGTCTGCCACGTCCCGGCCCCCGCCGGAAGCACCACCTGCCCGGTCTGCACGACGGACCTGTCCGCCCTCACTCCGCCCCCCGTCAAGGCCACCGTCGTCGAATGCTCACAGTGCGGCGAGGAGAACCCGGCCGCCGCGATGCTCTGCTCCCTCTGCGAAGAGCCGCTCCCCGGTTTCGCGGGCCTCAAGTGCCCGAGCTGCGGAATGGTCAACTCCGCAGGTCTGAGCGCCTGCTCGCACTGCGACAAGGAATTCGCCGTCTCCACCCCGCTCGAAGTGACAGCCCTCCCCTTCGGGATCCAGCAAAAAGACGGAACCCTCCGCGTCCTCGTCGAGGCCGGCGAGTCCTACCCCACCGACTGGCACGTCAAGGACTTCCAGCTGACCGGCCGCAAGGGCGACATGCTGGAAATCCTCCTCCGCGAGGGCGACCAGCAGCCCGCCCACCTCAACGACCTGTGCGCCAGCCACACCTACGAAATCGAAGAGGACATCACGGGCACCCGCTCCCTCGTCATCCGGGCCCGTCTGAACAGCGACCGCATCATCGACCTGGAATTCCGCATCGACAACGCCGAATGGCATGCGGTCAAACTCAACCGCAACCCCCTGACCAGCAAGTTCCGCGGCCGCGTCCTGAACGTCCACCGCGACTACGTCACCTACCTCGCCAACTGGCAGCACGAACTCGAACCCGCCGAGGTCGCCCAGCTCGAAGAAACAGAGAACCGCCTGCGCGCCCTCCTCGCCGGCGGCAGCACCAGCGGCACCCTCGACCACCTCCTGGACGACGCCCGCCGCCGCCGCGAGCAGCAGGACACGGTCCGCTGGGCCTCCGCCCTCTCCGCGCTCTACCCCCGCTACGTCCCCCACCTGATGTCCACCGACGACCTCGAGTCCATGCGCCGCAACAACGCCGAGATCCGCTCCCTCCGCAAGGACGGCGACCTCCCGGGCGCGTACGCCGTGGCCGAAGAGGTCATCGCCCTCAAGGACCGCCTCGGCTACGACCTCTACCGCGCCCTCTCCGCCATCGCCTCCGCCTCCCAGGGCCGCCTCTCCTCGGCCCTGGCCCGCCGCGTCCTCGACCTCGCCGCCCAACTGAAGGACGCCGCCGCGGCCAACGACACGGCCACCCGCGACGCGACCCTCTCCCGCATGGCCGACCTCCACAAGGAGGCCTCCCGCGAACTCCAACAACAGGACACCCCGGAACGCCAGACCGTCCGCCCGGAGGGGGTCGGGGGCTGACGGCGGGCGCACCGGTGGTTTGCGCCCGCCCCACGCGCGCCAGGGATGGGGCATGGCATCCAACACACCCACGGACGGCAACCGACGGTACGAAGCTTCGCTCTCCGCCGAGGTGCGGGACGCTCTCGCCGCCCGCCGGCCCGTCGTCGCCCTCGAATCGACGATCATCGCGCACGGTCTGCCGCGCCCCCGCAATCTCCGGGTCGCCCTGGAGCTGGAGGAACTCGTACGTTCCGCGGGGGCCGTCCCGGCCACCATCGCCGTACTGGACGGACGCGCCCATGTCGGCCTGCGCGAAGGGGAGTTGACGAGGGTCGCCGACGACCCGGAGATACGGAAGCTGGGCCACCGGGACCTCGCGCCCGCACTGGCGGCGGGAGCGAGCGGCGCGACGACGGTGTCCGCCACGGCGTTCCTGGCCGCCCGGGCGGGGCTGCGGGTGTTCGCGACCGGGGGCCTCGGCGGCGTACACCGCGAGTGGACCGAGACCCAGGACGAGTCGGCGGACCTGCGGCTGCTCGCACGTACCGGCATCACCGTGGTCTGCGCCGGGGTGAAGTCGATCCTGGACGTTCCGGCCACGCTCCAGCGCCTGGAGACACTCGGCGTCGGCGTGCTCGGCTACGGCACCGCGCACTTCCCCGGCTTCTACCTCACGTCCTCGGGCGAGCCCGTCGACTGGACGGTGCGCACCCCCGAGGACGTCGCGGAGGTGATGCGGGCCCGGGAGGCGCTCGGCGGCCCGGAGTCGGCGCTGATCGTCGCCAACCCCGTACCGGAGGCGGCCCAGTTGGACCCGGAGCTCCACGACCGGGTACTGGCCGAAGCGCTCGAAGCGTGCCGGGAGAAGGGCATCGCGGGCCAGGCCGTCACACCGTTCCTGCTCGACCACCTGATGCGGCACACGGCGGGGGCATCGCTGGAGGCCAACCTGGCGGCGGTGCGCGGAAACGTGGCACTGGCCGCCCGGATCGCGACAGCGGTGGCGGCGGCGCGGTGAGTGGCAGTGGTGGTGCGGTGAGTGGTGGCGGCCTGCTCGTCGTCGGGGACGTCGTCACGGACGTGGTCGTACGGCACACCACGGCGCCCGCCCGGGGTACGGACACGGCGGCCCGCATCCGCACGCTGCCCGGCGGGGCCGGGGCGAACGTCGCCTGCTGGGCGGCGCGTCGGGGCTGCCGCGACGTGCGCCTGCTCGCCCGCGTCGGCGCCGACTCCGCCGCCTGGCACCGGGACGTCCTGCACCGCGCCGGGGTACGGGCGGAGCTCGCCGTCGACGAGGATGCGCCGACCGCCACCGTGGTCGCGCTCGTCGACGCCGACGCCGAGCGCACCTTCCTCACCGACAGCGGCGCGGCCCTGCGCCTCTCCCCCGCCGACTGGACGCCCTCCCTCCTCGACGGCATCGGCCACCTGCACGTCTCCGGCTACCTCCTCTTCGCCCCCGCCAGCCGGGCCACCGCCCTCCTCGCCCTGCGGGAGGCCCGCCGCCGGGGCATCCCGACGAGCGTGGACCCCGCCTCCGCCGGCTTCCTCGCCGAACTGGGCGTCGACCGCTTCCTGGCCGCCGTCGAGAACGTGGACCTCCTTCTGCCCAACGCCGACGAGGCCCGCCTGCTGACCGGCCTTCCGGAACCTGCCGAAGCGGCAGCCGAGTTGAGCCGTCGCATCCCCACGGTCGCGGTCACTCTCGGCGAGCGCGGCGCGCTCCTGGCCGCCTCCGGAACAGTGATCTCCCGGGTTGCCGCCGTCCCGGTCCGCGCCCCGGTCGACTCGACGGGCGCGGGCGACGCCTTCACCGGCGGATTCCTCGCCGCACGCCTCGCCGGGGCGTCCGACACGGAGGCGGCTGCGGCGGCCTGCCGCTCGGGTGCGGAAGCGGTCGTGAGGGTGGGCGCACGTCCGGCGTGAAGCGAGGGGGGCTCAACTGGCGCGAGGGTGTTGCCTCCCGCGCTGGCGTTCCAGGCTTCTGGTGAGGTGCTCGGTCATGGCTTCGGCCGCCCGCTCCGGGCTGCGGCGCAGTACGGCCCGCAGGATCCTGTCGTGTTCCGCCAGGGTCTGCGGGCCCGCGCCCGGGATGCTCGCGAGGCGGAAGAGGTGCAGGTGGGAGTGGAGACGTTCGACGGCGTCCGCGAGCAGCGGGCGGTGGGCCGCCGCCGCGACCGTGTCGTGGAAGCGCTGGTCGAGGGCGACGAACTCGCGGAAGACCGCGAAGCGTTCACCCGACTCGGGCACGCCCCGCATCTGCTCGGCCAGGCTCTCCATGGTGTCGAGCTGGGCGTCCGTGGCGTTCTCGGCCGCGAGGGCGGCGGCCCGCGGCTCCAGCAGGAGGCGCATCTCGAAGAGCTCCTCCAGGCCCTGCGGGGTGAGGAGTTCGGTGGCCCGGTAGCCGGCCAGGGAGCGTTTGGTGACCAGGCCGTCCGACTCCAGGCGGGCCAGGGCCTCGCGCACCGGGGTGGGCGAGACCCGGAGCGTGCGGGCGAGGGAGTCGATGCCGACGCGGGCGCCAGGCTCTATTTCGTGGTCCATGACCATGGCCTTGGCGGCTTCGTAGACGCTGTCGGCCAGTACTTGACGCTCGCTCATGGGCGCGATTCTAGGGGCAGTCGACGGCCCCGAATCCGCTCATTCCATGAGAAATACCTGCTCCGCGGCCGCCCACCACTCTCCGTCACGCGCTTCCGGCACCCGTTCCTGGCAGGGGTCGGTCAGCTTCCACCACTCCTGGGTGGCCGGGTCGTCGGCCATCACCGCGAGATCGGCGGCGAGGTCGTCGCCGTGGTACTCGAAGTAGCTGAAGAGCCGGTCGCCCAGCAGATGGATCGAGTAGTTGGCGATGTGGCTGGCGCGCAGCCGGGCGAGCACGGGCTCGGGCACGGCCGCGTGCAACTCCACGTACTCCGCGAGCTTTTCGGGCCTGACCCGGATGACCTGCGCGATCCGCTGCATGGGATCACCTCCTGCGCGAAAGCTATAGGAAATCCCGTGACGAGGAGAGAGTCTTGGCTGATTCCCCTCATGTGCAGGTGAGTTGAACGAGTTCGCCCGGGAGGCAGCGTGTCCAAGATCGTCGGCGTGGATGTCCGGATGGTGCACATCGAGCCCGAGGTCCTGCGGACCGATGCCGTGCAGACCTTTGTGCGGCAGGAGACCGTGCTGGTGACCGTGTCCACGGATGACGGGCTCACCGGGGTCGGCTATTCCTACACGATCGGCACCGGTGGCTCCTCCGTTGTCGCACTGCTCCGGGACCACCTCGCCGAGGTCGTCGTCGGGCAGGATGCGCGAAATGTGGAGGCGCTCTGGACGCGGATGCTGTACGCCACCCGGGCCACCGCCTTCGGGGTGCTCACCTCGCTCGCGCTGGCCGCCGTCGACACCGCGCTGTGGGACCTGCGGTGTCTGCGCGCGGGCGAGCCGTTGTGGCGGCTGGCGGGCGGGGCGCACGAGCGGCTCCCGGTGTACGACACGGAGGGCGGCTGGCTGCACCTCAGCGGGGCCGAGCTCGTCGAGAACGTAACCGCCGCTCAGCGCAAGGGACTTCGGGGGGCGAAGCTGAAGGTGGGCAAGCCGTCGGGGGCCGAGGACGCCGCGCGGCTGGCTGCCGTACGGGAGGCCGTCGGGCCCGGGTTCGAGCTGATGGTGGACGCGAATCAGTCGCTGACCGGGGCGGAGGCGATCCGCCGGGCCCGGCTCTTCGAGCCGTACGACCTCGCCTGGTTCGAGGAGCCCCTGCCTGCGGAGGACGTCGACGGGCATCTGCGGCTCGCCCGGTCCACGACGATCCCCGTCGCGGTCGGCGAGTCCATGTACAGCGCGGGCCACTTCGCCGCGTACCTGTCGGCGGGTGCGGCCGGGATCGTACAGGCCGACGTCGCGCGGGTCGGCGGCATCACCCCCTGGCTGAAGATCGCCCACGCGGCGGAGGCCTTCAACGTCAAGGTCGCCCCGCACTTCCTGATGGAACTGCACGCGAGCCTCGCCTGCGCGGTCCCCGCCGGGATGTATGTCGAGCACATCCCCCAGCTGGGGGCGATCACCCGGAGCGAGCTGCGGATCGAGGACGGGTGCGTCGTCCCGCCCGAGGCCCCGGGGCTGGGCATCGAGTGGGACGAGGACGCGATCGAGGATCTGCGGGTGGCGTGATCGGCCACCCGTGATGCCGTCAGCGCGCGGCAGGTGGCTTGGGCCAGGCGGCTCCTTGTGCTGCCGCGTCGAGGACGTCACCCAGCCTCTGCCATGCGGCGGGTCCGGAGTTCCCGATGGGCGCGTGCGTGAGCCGCTCCCATGCCTCGTCCGTGAGGAGCGAGGCACGCACCTCGGCCATCACGAGCGGATGCACCCGTCTGGGCCGGCTCTCACCCTCCGCATAGGGGGCGCTCGTACCCAGTGCCGTCCAAGCCGGCAGTGCCCGTACCGTCTCCGGTTCGCATGCGGGGTGGGCCAGTACGAATCCGGTCCACCTTGCGCGGTCCTGCGGGCCGCCGCCCAGGCGTTTGCGCAGTGCTCCACTACCACGGCGACTTCGACTGGGGCGGCCTGCGCATCGCCACCCACCTGCTGCGGCACGTCCCGTGGCAGCCGTGGCGGTTCACCGCCTCCGACTACCGCGCGGCCGCCGCCCGTCACCCGGGCTCCACCGCACTGACGGGCACGTCGGCCGACGCCCCGTGGGACCCGGAGCTGCGCCGGGCACTTGAGGAGGTCGGGCTCCGGGTGGAGGAGGAGTCCGTGAGTGCGGACCTGTTTGCGGATCTCGGTCAGCCGGGGCGGACCTGACTTTCCTGGGGCAGGGCGTGCGGGTCGATGCTCACCGTCGTCGGGGTGGTGGCCGGGGACGGGGTGCGGTTCTGGAAGGGGGTGAGGAGGGCTCGTACGGCGGCCGTCAGTTCGGCGGATTCCTGGGGGGTCAGGTGGACCACCGCCTGGAGAGGGGTGTCCTGGGCCAGCGCGGGGACCTCGTCGGACTCCCAGCGCAGGCGCCACGGCCTGGCGCGGCCGCCCTTGTGCGGGGCCTCCTCGATCAGCCCGTGGCGGGCGAGCTGGCGCAGGTGGAAGGAGCAGAGGCCGGAGCTCTCGCCGAGGCGGACGGCCGCCTGGGTGGAGGTGAGCGTGCCGACCTCGGCGAGCAGGTCGAGGAGTGCGATGCGCAGGGGGTGGTCGGGGAGGGTCTTGGGGGCGCGTGGGAGGGGGGTCGCGTGGCGGAGGCGGTCGTGGGCGGTGGGAGGTCGGCCCGCGCCGGAGCGTGGGCTTTCGTCGGATTGCTGGATTTCGTCGGGCACTTTGCAAAGGGTGCTACTTTGCAAAGCATTCGGCAAGCCGGCCGCGCGGGTCGGCGCACAGGAGGAGGGGTGCCAGGCATGGGGTTCGGGGAGAGCGTGCAGGACCATCGGGTGCGGGTGCAGGGCGAGCCCGTCGCGTCGTATCCGCGGATCGGGCCCGAGGCCGAGCGGGGCGCGGTGCGACGGATCACCGTCGTCGGGGAGGAGGTCCTGCGGCAGCGGTGCCGGGAGGTCGTGGAGTTCGGGACGCCGGAGCTGGCGCGACTGGTCGACGACATGTTCGCGACGAATCTGGTGGCGGAGGGGGCGGGCCTCGCAGCCAATCAGGTAGGGGTTGACCTGCGGGTCTTTGTCTGGGACATCACGGACGACTGGGGTGTGCGGCATGTCGGGCACATCGTCAATCCCGTGCTGGACGAGGTTCCGGCGGAGGAACGGGTGCTGATCGAGGAGTCGGAGGGGTGCCTGTCGGTGCCCGGGCCGTACCGGACGGTGCCGCGGCTGGACCGGGCCGTCGTACGGGGGCGGGACCAGGAGGGGAAGCCGCTCGTGGTGGAGGGGCGGGGGTACTTCGCGCGGTGCCTCCAGCACGAGACGGATCATCTGAACGGGCGGCTCTGCCTGGACCGGCTGGCGCAGCGGGATCGGAAGTCCGCGCTCCGGGAGATGGAGGAGGCCCGGGAGCGGACGTTCGCACGGCGGGCGGCGCATGCGGAGCGGCTGGGCAAGTAGGCGTGCGTGGAGCGGGTGGGCGGGCCGGTCCGGTCCGGCGGAGCCTTGATCCTGCGGGTCAGGGGGCGCTTCAGGGGTACCCGGCACGGCATGACAGGCAGCCATGAGAATCCCGCCGGCGCAGATGAAGAGCCCGTGGCGGAGCCGAAGGGTCCCACCGATCTGCCCCGCCGTTCCTGGTGGGCCGTGCTCAAGCGCACCGGCAAGGAGTTCCTGGAGGACGAGCTGCCGGACCGGGCCGCCTCGCTGACGTACTACGGCGTGCTCTCGGTCTTCCCGGCCATGCTGGTGCTGGTCTCGCTGCTCGGGGTGGTCGGCGAGTCCGCCACGAAGACCGTGCTGGACAACGTCCGCAGCCTCGCGCCCGGCGCCGTGAAGGACATCCTCACGCAGGCGGTGCAGCAGCTCCAGGGCAGTGGCGGCACCAGCGGGGTCATCGCGATCGTGGGTCTGCTCGCCGCGCTGTGGTCGGCGTCGGGGTACGTCGGCGCGTTCATACGGACCTCGAACGCGATCTACGACATGCCGGAGGGGCGGCCGGTGTGGAAGGTGACCCCGTTGCGGGTGGGGCTGACGGTGGTGCTCATGGTGCTGCTGGCGGCCAGCGCGGTGATCGTGGTCTTCACCGGGTCCCTGGCGAAGTGGGCCGGGGAGGCGATCGGGCTGGGCAGCGAGGCGGTCACGGTCTGGTCGGTCGCGAAGTGGCCGGTACTGCTGGTGCTCGTGGTGCTGATGATTGCCCTGCTGTTCTGGTCGGCGCCCAACGTGCGCGGGCGCGGGTTCCGCTGGATCAGCCCGGGGAGCGTGCTGGCCGTGGTGCTGTGGCTGGCGGCCTCCGGGGGCTTCGCGCTGTACGTCGCGAACTTCGGCTCGTACAACAAGACGTACGGAACCCTCGCGGGCGTGATCGTCTTCCTGATGTGGCTGTGGCTGTCGAACCTGGCGGTACTGCTGGGGCTGGAGTTCGACGCGGAACTGGCCCGGCAGCGCGCCATCAGCGGCGGGCTCCCGGCCGAGGAGGAGCCGTACGTCGAACCGCGCGACACCCGCAAGTGGCCTGCCCGGCTGCGCCGGAACCGGAAGCGGAAGCAGGCCGCCCAGGCAGAGCTGTAGCGCGGGCCACGCTGCGGCTGTGAGCCCGGTTACATGCACGATGGGCGATTTGGTAATTTTCGTTACGTTTCCTACGTATGACCCACATGTGAGGTCCGTAACTTCATGGGTGTCGGAGCGACAACCGCTCGACGAGGCTCACGAAGAACGTGGAGTACGCATCCCATGAAGATCAGCCGCAGCACCTTCCGTACCGCCGCCGTCGCCACCGGTGTGGCTGCGGCCCTGGCCCTTCCGACCGCCGCCGCGTTCGCCGACGACACGGGCACGTACGAGAACCCGGCCCCCGCCGCGACCGACACGGTCACCACCCCGGGCCAGAACCAGAAGGGCGAGGGCCCCGACGCCGACCACACGGCCGGTGACAACGAGCGCGCCAAGGAAGAGGCGGGCGACAAGGACAAGGTCACCACGCCCGACACCGGCAAGGACGAGACCAAGAAGCCGGACGAGACGAAGAAGCCCGACGTCAAGCCCGCGCAGCCGTCCTTCATACGCTCCGAGAAGCTGGAGGACGGCTCGGTCGCCAAGATCTACAGGACCGGCGACAAGTCCTTCAAGGCCGTGGTCACCCTGCGCGACGGCAGCACCCGGGTCCTCACCACGGACGGCTCCAAGGACGCGCAGATCCGGCTGAAGGACGGCATGTACATCAGCCTCGCCGCCTCCGACGGCAACGTCGTCTCCTGGTACGACCCGCTGGACAAGCCGAAGCCGGCCAAGCACAACCACCACGGCCACCAGAACCACAGCGGCCACCAGAAGCCCCACGCCAAGCCCACCACCAAGCCTGCCCCGCAGGTCTACCCCAAGGGCGGCGTGAAGGCCGGTGCCGACAATGTCGCGGGCACCTCCGCCGCGACCGACACCGCCCTCCTCGCGGCGGGCGGCGGTCTGGCCGCAGCCGGTGCGGCCGGCCTGGGCTTCGCCGTCCTGCGCCGCCGCCGCCGCAGCCACCAGGGCTGACCCGGGTCAGGAACGACGCCGCAGGTACACCCCCCAGGTGATCACCAGGCACAGCACGTAGTACGCGAGGAACGCCAGGTACGCCGCGTCCCCGGTGCCTTCCGTGAGGAAGGCCTGCCGGAACGCGATGTTCACCAGCACCCCGCCCAGCGCGCCCACCGCGCCCGCGATGCCGATCACGGCACTCGCCCGGCGGCGGGAGCGGTTCCCGGCCTCGGCCGGATCCGCTCCCGCCGCCTTTTCGCGTTCCGCCTTGTCGTGGAAGATGCCGGGGATCATCTTGTACGTCGACCCGTTGCCGAGCCCCGAGAAGACGAACAGCGCGACGAACCCGGTGAGGAACAGCGGCAGCGAGCCGGCCTGCGAGGCCACGAACACCAGCAGCGCGCCCGCCGCCATCGCCACGAAGTTCCAGAAGGTGACCCGCGCCCCGCCCCAGCGGTCGGCCAGCGCCCCGCCGACCGGCCGGATCAGCGAGCCGAGCAGCGGTCCGAGGAAGGTCAGGCAGGCGGCGCTGACCGCCGTCGGGAAGTCGGCCTTGAACTGCACGAGCAGCACCTGCCCGAAGGCGAAGCCGAAGCCGATGAAGGAGCCGAAGGTGCCGATGTAGAGGAGCGACATCACCCAGGTGTGCGGCTGCCGGGCGGCCTCGCGCAGCGCGCCCCGGTCGTTGCGCAGCGCGGGCAGGTTGTCCATGCGCAGGGCGGCGGCCACCGCCGCGAGCACGATCAGCGGTACGTAGACGAGCGGTACGAGCCGGGGGTGCGCGGCGCCCGCCGTGGCGAGCACCAGCAGGCCGAGGAGCTGCACGGCGGGGACGCCGAGGTTTCCGCCGCCCGCGTTGATGCCGAGCGCCCGGCCCTTGAGGTGCTGGGGGTAGAAGGCGTTGATGTTGGCCATCGAGGAGGCGAAGTTGCCGCCGCCGATGCCCGCGACGGCCGCCACGCACAGCAGGGTCGTATAGGAAACGCCGGGTTCCAGGACGTACGCGGTGAGGAGGGTGGGGAGGAGGAGGGCGAGGGCGGTGATGACGGTCCAGTTGCGGCCGCCGAAGATCGCCACGGCGAAGGTGTACGGGAGCCGCAGCGCCGCGCCGAAGAGGGTGGGGACGGCGGTCAGCACGAACTTTCCGGCCGGGTCGATGCCGTACTCGGGGCCGAGGAAGAGGACCAGGACCGACCACAGGCTCCACACCGAGAAGCCGATGTGCTCGGAGAGGACCGAGAAGATCAGGTTGCGGCGGGCGACCTTGGCTCCGGTCTCGGCCCAGAAGACGGGGTCCTCGGGGTTCCACCGGTCGAGGGGCGGGCGGGTGGCGGCGGGCTGGGGCGGGCGGACGGTGGTCGTCATGGGGTGCGCCTAACTTCCTTGGGGGGACGGGGAGTTGGTGCGTACGGGCCAGACCGGGAGGGTGGCCGGGGTGCCGTCCGGGGTCTCGTCCTCGTCGAGGCAGACGCCGGTGCGCAGGTCGAAGGCCTGCTTGTACATCGGGGAGAGGACGACCGGGACGCCGTCGCGGCTGCCGAGGAGGCCGCGCGAGAGGACGTACGCGCCGCTGAACGGGTCGCGGTTGCCGACCGCGTGGACGGTGCCGGTGCGGTCGCGGTAGAGGGCGATCTGTTCGCCGTCGACGAGGGCGGCGACGCCGCGGCCGGGGACCAGGGAGTCGTAGGGGACGACGGGGAACCACTGCTCCCCCACGGCCACTTCGACCACCGCGCGCTCCCCCACGGCCACTTCGACCATCGCGGTCTGCACGATTGCCGTGCTCATACGAGGGACCTCACTCCCAGGGTGGCTCCGGCGACGAAGGTCTCGCCGAAGGTGTCGGCCGGGCGGATCTGATCGCGTTCCGGCACGAAGCGGATCGTCGGGTCGGGCGTGCCGGGGGCGTTGACGAAGGAGACGAAGCGGGCGAGGCGGTCCGGGTCGTCGAGGGTGGCGCGCCATTCGTCCTCGTACGACGAGACGTGGCGGCTCATCAGCGCGTCGAGGTCGGCGCAGATGCCGAGCGAATCCTCTACGATCACGGCCCGCAAGTGGTCGAGGCCGTCCTCCATGCGCTCGATCCAGGGCGCCGTGCGCTCCAGGCGGTCGGCGGTGCGGATGTAGAACATCAGGAAGCGGTCGATGGTGCGCAGCAGGGTGGAGTGGTCGGCGTCGGTGAGGAGGAGGTCGGCGTGGCGGGGGGTCATGCCGCCGTTGCCGCCGACGTAGAGGTTCCAGCCGCTGGAGGTGGCGATGACGCCGAAGTCCTTGCTCCGGGCCTCCGCGCACTCGCGGGCGCAGCCGCTGACGGCGGACTTGAGCTTGTGGGGTGCGCGCAGGCCCCGGTAGCGGAGTTCCAGCTCGATGGCGAGGGCGACGGAGTCCTGGACGCCGTACCGGCACCAGGTCTGGCCGACGCAGGACTTCACCGTACGGAGCGACTTTCCGTACGCGTGGCCCGACTCGAAGCCCGCGTCGACCAATCGCCGCCAGATCAGCGGGAGTTGGTCGACGGACGCGCCGAACATGTCGATGCGCTGGCCGCCGGTGATCTTCGTGTAGAGGCCGAAGTCGCGGGCGATCTCGCCGATGGTGATGAGTCCGGCGGGGGTGACCTCGCCGCCGGGGATGCGGGGGACGACGGAGTAGGAGCCGTTGCGCTGGAGGTTGGCGAGGAAGTGGTCGTTGGTGTCCTGGAGGGCGGCCTGCTCGCCGTCGAGGATGTGGCCGGAGACGCCGTCGCCGAGGGCGGGGCTGAGGGAGGCGAGGACGGAGCCGACGACGGGCTTGCAGATCTCGCAGCCCTCGGAAAGTCCGCTCCCCGGGGTGCCGTGTTCGTCGATCAGGCGGGCGAAGGTGGTGATGCCCTTGACGCGTACGATCTCGTAGATCTCGGCCCGGGTGAGGTCGAAGTGGGCGCACAGACCACGGCTCAACTCCACGCCCTGGGCGGCGAGTTCGTCGTTGACGAGGGTGGTGAGGAACTTCACGCAGGAGCCGCAGCCGGTGCCCGCGCGGGTGCACTTCTTGACGGCGGGGACGTCCGTGCAGCCGGTGTCGGCGACCGCCGAGCGGATCGCACCCTTGGTGACGTTGTGGCAGGAGCAGACGACCGCTTCGTCGGGGAGCGCGATCGGGCCGGGGGCCGCGCCGATCGAGGCGGGCAGCACGAGCTGCTCGGGCGGGGCGGTGAGGGGTGCGCCGGACAGGGCGAGGGGGCGCAGGAGGTCGTACGACTCGGTGTCGCCGACCAGGACGCCGCCGAGGAGCGCGCCGTCCGCGCCGATGACGAGCTTCTTGTAGACGCCCTCGCGGCTGTTGGCGTACAGCACTTCGAGGGAGTCGGGGGTGGTGCCGTGGGCGTCGCCGAAACTGGCGACGTCGACGCCGAGGAGCTTGAGCTTGGTGGAGAGGTCGGCGCCGGTGAACTCGCCCTGTTCGTCCGTCAGTTGCTTGGCGACCGTCTCCGCCATCGCGTAGCCCGGGGCGACCAGGCCGTACACCCGGCCGTCGACGGCGAGGGCGCATTCGCCGATCGCCCAGACGGCGGGGTCCTCGGTGCGGCAGTTCGCGTCGACGGTGATGCCGCCGCGTTCGCCGACGGGCAGGCCGCAGTCGCGGGCGAGCTGGTCCCGGGGGCGTACGCCTGCGGAGAAGACGACGAGGTCGGTGTCGACGGTCGCACCGTTGGAGAGAACCATGCCGGTGACGGTGCCGTCGGCGGTGGTCTCGACGGTCTGGGTGCCGGCGCCCGTGTGCACGGTGACGCCCAACTCCTGGATCTTCTCCCGGAGTACGGCACCGCCGCCGTCGTCCACCTGAAGGGCCATCAGCCGCGGGGCGAATTCGACGACGTGCGTCTCCAGACCCATCGCCCGCAGTGCGCCCGCTGCCTCCAGGCCGAGGAGCCCGCCGCCGACGACCGCGCCGACGCGGGCGGTGTCGGCCGCCGCACGGATGGCCTCCAGATCCTCTATGGTCCGGTAGACGAAGCAGCCCGGGGCATCGTGGCCGGGGACGGGCGGCACGAACGGGTACGAGCCGGTGGCCAGCACGAGGGCGTCGTACGGGAAGACCTCCCCGGAGCGGGAGGTGACCGTGCGGGCCGTGCGGTCGACGGCGGTCGCGGGGTCGCCGAGGCGGAGGTCGATGCCGTGCTTGTCGCCGAACTCCGGCTCCCACAAGGAGAGTTCGTCGGCGCTCGTGCCCGAGAACCACGAGGTGAGGTGGACGCGGTCGTAGGCGGGGCGGGGCTCCTCGGTGAGCACCGTGATCTGCCAGGCGGGGGCGTGGCCGCCGCGCTCGGCGAAGGCTTCGAGGAAGCGCTGGCCGACCATGCCGTGGCCGATGAGGACCAGTTTCCTGGAGGATTCCTGGGTGTGCGTCACAGCGCGGCTCCTTCGGGGAGAGGGGCGAGCAGGTCGAGGGGGCGCGGCGGCAGCGGCTCGCCCCTCTCGTAGGTGCGGGTGAGTTCGCCGATCGCGGCGAGGTCGCCGACGAGGATCGCGCCGACCAGTCGGTCGCCGCGCATCACGAGCTTCTTGTACGAGCCGTACGCGCCACGGGTGCCGTCGGCGAGCCGGAGCGCGTCTCCCGCAGCGTCCGTGACCTCGCCGAACGCGGCGATTTCGAGGGCGCCGGCGGTGAGGCGGGCGGTGCTGTGCGCGCCGGTGTAGGTGGCGTTCGGGTCCTTGCCGGAGAGGCGGGCGGCGAGGGTGTCGGCCTGGGCCCAGGCGGGGCCGGTGACGCCGTGGATCTCGCCCCGGTGCTCGGTGCAGTCGCCGATGGCGTACACGTCGGGGGCGGAGGTGGCGAGCGTGTCGTCGATGACGATGCCGCGCCGGACCTCGATCCCGGCGGCCCCGGCGAGGCCGGTGCGGGGGCGGACGCCGCAGGCGAGGACGACGAGGTCGCAGGTGAGGGCGTGGCCGTTGGCGAGTTCGACGCCGGTGACGGCCTCGTCCCCGAGGAGGGCGCGGGCGCGGTTGTCGGTGTAGACGGCGGCGCCCATGGATTCGAGGGCGCGGCGGACGGTGGTGCCGGCCTGTTCGTCGAGGTGACGTTCCATCAGCTGGGGTGCCTGGTGGATGAGTTCGGTGGGGATGCCGAGGGCGGTGAGGGCGCGGGTGGCGCTTACGCCGAGGATTCCGCCGCCGATGACGATGGCTCTCGGGGTGGTGGGGAGTTTGGCTCGGAGGGTTGCCGTGGCCTCGGCGAGGCGAGTGCAGTCGGAGAGGGTGCGGAAGGGGTGGACGCCCTGTTTCAGGTCGGCGTGGGGTGCGGCGGTACGGGGGTGGGCCGGGCCCTCGTGGGCGTCGGCCGGTGTCGGGGGCTGGGCGGGGGGTGTCCCGGTGGGCCGGGAGCGGGAGGGGCCGCCCCCTTGCCCGCCCGTCCCGCCCCTGGGGGGCGGCCCCGCCGCCCAAGGGGACGGGGGCGGAGAGGGGCGCCGCCCGAGGGGGGCTGCGGCGCGCCCGTGAGGGGCGGGGGCGGGCCCGAGGGGGGCTGTGTGGAGGTTGCGGATCGGAGGGAGGACCGGGTTGGCGCCCGTGGCGAGGACGAGGGTGTCGTAGGGGAGCGTTTCGCCGGAGGCGGTGCGGAGGGTGTGGGCGGTGGTGTCGACGCCGGTGACTTCCGTGCCCGTACGGACGGTTGCTCCGCCCGTGGGGAGGGTCAGGGCCTCCGGCGGGTAGCGGCCGTCGAGGACGCCCGCGAGGAGTGCGCGGTTGTAGGGGGCGTGGGGCTCGTGCCCGTAGAGGGTGAGTTCCAGGGTTCCGGGCGGAGCCTGGGCGAGGACCTGCTGGGCGAGGCGGGCGGCGGCCATTCCGGCGCCGACCACGGCGATGCGGCGAGCGGCGGCGGTCATCGGGTCGCCTCCGGAAGGGCGGAGCCCGCACCGGGAGTGGAGTCGGTCCCGGACGGGGCCGCCCTCTCCACCCGTACCGCCCTCTCCACCCGTACCGCGCACACCTTGAACTCCGGCATGCGGGACTGCGGGTCCAGAGCGTCGTTGGTGAGGGAGTTGGCCCGGGACTCGCCCGGCCAGTGGAACGGCATGAAGACCGTGTCGGGCCGGATGCCCGTGGTGATCCGGGCCGGTGCGGTCGCCCGCCCCCGACGGCTGGTGAGCGCCAGCGCCTCCCCCTCCACCACCCCGAGCCGCTCCGCCAGCCGGGGGTGCAGTTCGACGAAGGCGCCGGGAGCGGCACGGTTCAGTTCGGGAGTCCGGCGGGTCTGCGCACCGCTCTGGTACTGGGCGAGGACACGGCCGGTGGTGAGGTACAGCGGGTATTCGGCGTCGGGCTCCTCCCCCGCCGGCCGGTGCGAGACGTCCGCGAACCGGGCCCGCCCGTCGGGCGTGGCGAACCGGTCGAGGAAGAGGCGCGGAGTGCCGGGGTGGGGCGCGTCGTCCTCCCCCGCCGGGCACGGCCAGAACACCCCGTCCTCCGCCGCGATCCGCGCGTAGTCGATGCCCGAGTAGTCCGCCTGGCCGCCCGCCGACGCCGCGCGGAGTTCCGTGAAGGCCTCCTCCGGGTCGGCCGGGAAGCCCTTCTCGTGGCCCAGCCGGGAGGCGAGATCGTGCAGGATGTGGAGGTCCGTGCGGGCCTGCCCCGCCGGGGCGACGGCCGCGCGGCGGAGGATGACCCGACCCTCCAGGTTGGTCATCGTGCCGGTTTCCTCGGCCCATTGGGCGGAGGGGAGGACCACGTCCGCGAGGGCCGCCGTCTCGGAGAGGACCACATCGCACACGATCAGGGTGTCGAGAGCCTCGATCCGCGACGTCACCTGGCGCGCGTTCGGCGCCGAGACGACCGGGTTCGAGCCCATCAGGAGCAGCGTGCGCACCCCGCCCTCCGTGCCGAGGGAGTCCAGGAGTTCGTACGCGGAGACCCCCGGGCCGGGGAGGTCTCCGGCGTCCACCCCCCACACCTCCGCCACGTGCGCCCGCGCCGCCGGGTCGGATATCGAGCGGTAGCCGGGGAGTTGGTCGGCCTTCTGGCCGTGTTCGCGGCCGCCCTGTCCGTTGCCCTGGCCGGTGAGGCAGCCGTACCCGGAGAGTGGGCGGCCCGCGCGGCCGGTGGCCAGGCACAGGTTGATCCACGCGCCCACCGTGTCGACGCCCTTGGACTGCTGCTCCGGCCCCCGCGCGGTCAGGATCATGCCGGATCCGGCGGCAGTGAACAGTTCGACCGCGCGCCGCAGCCCCGCCACCGGCACCCCCGTGATCGCCTCCACCCGCTCCGGCCAGTGCGCCATGGCCGCCGCACGGGCCGCCTCCCACCCGCTCGTACGGGAGGCGACGAAGGCCGCGTCGACGTGCCCGTCGGCGATGACCAGGTGGAGGAGACCGAGGGCGAGTGCCAGGTCCGTGCCGGGGGCCGGGGCGAGGTGCAGGTCCGCGAGGTCGGCGGTGCGGGTGCGGCGCGGGTCGACGACAACCAACGAGCCACCGTTCTCCTGCATTTCGCGTATGTAGCGGACGGCCGGCGGCATCGTGTCGGCGAGGTTGCTGCCGACGAGGATCACGCAGCCGGTTCGGGCGACGTCCGCGAGGGGGAAGGGCAGGCCCCGGTCGAGACCGAAGGCGTTGCGGTGCGCGGCGGCGGCCGAGGACATGCAGAAGCGGCCGTTGTAGTCGATGTTGGCCGTACGCAATGCGACGCGGGCGAACTTGCCCAGCAGGTACGCCTTTTCGTTCGTCAGAGCGCCGCCGCCGAAGACGCCGACCGCGTCGCGCCCGTACCGTTCGCCGGTCCCGGCCAGAGCCGCCGCCGCGCGGTCCAGGGCCTCGTCCCAGGTCGCCTCCCGGAGCGGGCCGCCCTTGGCGTCCCGTACGAGAGGAGTCGTGAGGCGGGTGCCCGGCGCGAGCACGGCGGCGGCGCTGTGGCCCTTGCCGCACAAGGCGCCCCGGTTCACCGGGAAGTCGGGGCGCTCCACGACCTCCACCGGCAGCGCAGCCCCCGACGGCAGGCCGCGCAGCCGCATGCCGCACTGGAGCGAGCAGTACGGACAGTGCGTATCGACAAAGGGGACGGCGGTCTGGTTCATGGCCCTCACCGTGCCCGCGCGCCGTTACGCGCCCGCATCCCGTGCGTTGCACGCACGGAACAGAGCGCTCACTTCGCCGCAGGGGGCGTGCGAGACGAGGGACACATGCCCGTAGCGCAGGGCTAACTCCCAGGAGACACCTCCGCAACAGCGGCTTAACACGGCTCGGCCACTGTCGGGCCATGACAACAGCGACGCCCGCCACGCCCGTTCCGCCGGAGGGCTCACTGACCGGACTGACGGTCGGGGTCACGGCCGACCGGCGCCGCGACGAACTCGAAGCCCTGCTGCGGCGGCGCGGTGCGAAGGTGCTGTCCGCGCCCGCGCTGCGGATCGTGCCCATCGACGACGACGCGCTCGTACGGGACGCAACCGACGCCTGCCTCGCCCGCCCCCTGGACTACGTCGTCGCCACGACCGGCGTCGGCTGGCGCGGCTGGATCAGCGCGGCCGAGGGCTGGGGCACGGGCGCACGCCTGGTCGAGGCGTGCCGCGGGGCGACCGTGATCAGCCGAGGCCCGAAGGCGACGGGCGCGATCCGGGCGTCCGGCCTGCGGGAGAGTTACGCGCCCGCATCGGAGGCCGTGGACGAGATGCTGGCCTGGCTGCTCGACCGGGACCTGGCGGGCAAGCGGGTCGCCGTGCAGGAGCACGGTGCTCCACTCCCGGAGTTCACGGCGGCGCTGCGCGAGCGCGGCGCGGAGGTCGTGGAGGTTCCGGTGTACCGGTGGGGTCCGGCCGCCGATCCGGACGCGGTACGGCGGCTGGTCGAGGCGACCGTACGCGGCGAGGTGCACGCGCTGCCGTTCACCAGCGCGCCCGCGATCGACGCGTTCCTGGCGACGGCGGACGGGGCGGGCCGCCGCACGCAGGTCCTGGACGCCCTCCGCACGCACGTCCTGGCCGCCTGCATCGGCCCGGTGTGCGCACGGCCGCTGCTGGCGGCGGACGTACCGTGTGTCTGGCCGGAGCGGGGACGGCTGGGGGCACTCGTACGCACTCTGGACCAGGAGCTGCCGCATCGACACCGGCATCAACTGGCAACAGCTGAAGGCAACTTGACCGTTCAAGATGCGGCCGTCTGGGGCCCCGAGGGCACCGTGCACCTCACCCCGCTCCCCACCGCGATCCTCCGCGCCCTCGCGGAGCACCCCGGCACCGTCCTCAGCCGCGCGGAACTCCTGCGCCGGGCCTGGCCCGCCGACACGCCCGACACGCCCCGGCCGACGGACGAGCACGTGGTGGAGGCCGCGGTGGGCCGGCTCCGGTCGGCCCTGGGCCCGTACAGCAAACTGATCCGTACAGTCACCAAGCGGGGGTACCGGCTGGCGGTGGACCCGGGATGAGGCCGCCCCTGCTCGCCGTCGCGCACGGCACCCGCGACCCCGACGGCACGGCCGCCACCGAGGAACTCCTCGGCCGGGTTTGGGAGTTGCGGCCGGACCTCGCCGTGGTCCTGGCGTACGTGGACGTCGTCCGGCCCGCGCTCGCCGACGTGCTCGCCACGCTGCACGGCGACGTCGTCCTGGTCCCCCTCCTCCTCGGCACCGGCTTTCACCTGCGCATCGACATCCCCGAAGCGCTGGCCGCCGCCCCGCACGTACGCGCCCGGATCGCGGCGGCCCTCGGCCCACACCCACTGCTCGCCTCCGCCCTTGCGGACCGGCTCCGGGAGGCGGCGGTCCCGGCGGACGGGCCCGTGGTCCTCGCGTCGGCGGGATCGTCCGACCCCCGGTCGCGGGCCGACACCGCCGCCATGGCCGACCTGCTCGCCGACCGGCTGGGCCGCCCCGCCGTCGCCTCCTACCTGTGCGGGGGCACACCGACCCCGGCCGACGCGGTGGCGGCGCTGCACGCACAGGGACACCGGGAGGTCGCGGTGTCGAGCTATCTGATGACGCCTGGCTTCTTCGCCCGCAAGGCGGCCGCCACGACCGGAACGGTCGCGTCCGCACCACTGGGCGCGCACGACGCGGTGGCCCGGCTGGTCCTGGACCGGTACGAAGCGGCCTGCGCCGACCGTGGCGGACCGGCCGAAGAGCGGACCGGAGAAACGTGAGGGCATGTCGCGGCCTCAGGAACGCCGACATGCGGCACGTGCAGGGATCTCCCATGCACCCCCGCCGATCCGGCCCCCACACGGGCCCTTGGACCCGACCCTGAAGGACCCTCGGCCCTCCAGGTTCACTGCACCACCCGGTAGTGCGTGGTCAGCCGCCGCTCGTCGTCCAGTACGTGGAAGGCCAGGCCGGGCGGCTGTTCGCGGTCCGCCGCCTGGTCGCCCTCCCAGGGCAGCCGCAGCGTCCACGTCACCGCGGGCCCCACGATCAGCGGCCGACCCGCGAAGGTCGTGGCGGCTGCGGTGTGCGCGTGCCCGGTGAGCACGGCCACGACCTGCGGGTACGCGGCGAGCAGTGCGGCCAGGTCCTCCGGGTTCTGGAGGAGGTAGGCGTCCGGGAGGGGGTGGTGGAGGACGACGGGCGGCTGGTGGAAGGCGAGGAGGACGGGGGTGGTGGCGGGAAGGCCGTCGAGGGTCTCCCGTATCCAGCGGAGGGTGGGCGGATCGAGGAGACCTTCGTCGCGCCCGGGGAGGGTCGAGTCGACGAGGAGCAGGGCGGTGCCGCCGACGTGGTGCAGCCGGTTGACGGGGCCGTCGGACGGCTCCTCGCCCAGAAGTCCCTTGCGGTAGGCGGCTCTTGCGTCGTGGTTTCCCGGGCACGGGAGCACGGGGAAGGGGACGTCCAGCAGCCGGGCCGCCTCCTCGTACTCGGCGATCGTGCCGTGGTCGGCGATGTCGCCGGTGACCAGGAGCGCGTCGACGGGGCGCGGCAGGGCGCGCAGGTAGTCCATGACCCGGGCGGCGCGTTCGGTGGAGCGGGCGCTGCCGTCCAGGTGCAGGTCGCTGATCTGGGCGAGCAGAGTGGTCATGACGACGATCCTCCCTAATGGGAAACCAGTACGTTTCCGTTAGGGACTGTAGGATGCGGATCGGCGACGATCAAGAGGCACGAGAAGCGGGACACGAGAAGCAGGGCACGAGAAGCGGGAGAGGAGCATCCGGCATGGAACAGCAGCACCTGGCACTGGAGTTGGCGAGCACCGTCCGCCACGACGGAAACGGCGGGGTCGCCGACGACCTGTCCGACGCGGGCGAGGAGGGCGCGGTCCGCTGGCTGCGGGCTCAGGGAGAGACACTCGGGCTGACCCCCGCCGACCTCTCCGCCCTTGCGAAGTCGGGGACGGTACGGGAGGACCTCCTCCCCCTCCGCCAAGCGGTACGGGCGCTGTTCGCGCAGGCCGTGAGCCCGGCGCCCCCGAGCCCGGCGGACGCGCACCGTCTACTCCCCGTGCCGGAGGCCCTGGACCGCCTCAACACCGCCGCCGCACGCGAGCCGGCCGCCCCCCAACTGACGTACGAGGACGGCGACTTCACCCAGACCCTCCTCCCCACCGCACCCACCGACCCCCGCAACCGCCTCACCGCCGCCCTGGCCCGCGCCGCGATCACCTTCCTCACCGGGCCGGAGCGAGCCCACCTCCGCGCCTGCACCGCCCCGCGCTGCGTGCGCTACTTCGTCCAGCGGCACGGCCGCCAGGGCTACTGCAAGCCCTCCTGCGGCAACCGGGCCCGGGTGGCCCGCCACTACCAGCGCCAACGCGCCCTCGACTGATGGGCCGGGAGCGATCAGGCGTCCCGGACACGGAGGAGGACCCGGCCCGAGGCGAGCGCCGCGAGGGCCCAGAGGGCGAGGACGCCCAGGCCCTCCCACGGGCCGATCGGGAGGCGGGCCAGGTCCGTGGTGGTCTGGACGGCGAGCCCCGCCGGCATCGGGGCGACCTGCTGGAGGAGCCGCTGCCAGTCGGGGTCGGCCAGCACCTGCCCGAGGACCGGGAGGAAGAACAGCAGCCCGAGGACGATGCCGACGGCCGCCGCCGAACTCCGTACGACAAACGCGACGCCGAGGGCGAGCAGTCCGACCAGGGCGAGATAGAGGACGGACCCCACGGCGGCGCGCAACACGGGGCCGTCGGCCAGGGACAGCGGCTGATGACCGTGTGCCGCGGTGAAGCCCCGGCCCGGCTGCACGGCCCCGCCGATCAGCAGCGAGCCGAGGGCGCCCGCCGCTCCCGTCGGGAGCAAGACCGCCGTGAGCACGGCCGCCTTGGCGCGCAGGACCGTCCCCCTGCGCGGAATCGCCGCGAGCGTGGTGTGCATCATGCCGGTGCCGTACTCGTTCCCGGCCGCCAGCACTCCGAGGACGGCCGCGACGACCTGCCCCGCCATGAACCCGGTGAGGCCGAGCCGGGTGGGGTCGCCGCCGCAACCCGGGCCGTCGCAGCGGGCGGTGAGGGACGCTCCGGCGCTCACCGCGAGGGTGACGAGGACCGTGCCGAGGAGCAGCCAGAGGTTCACGGGGTCGGTCCGCAGCTTGGTCCACTCGGCGCGGAAAGCAGCCGTCCCGCTCATGCGTCCCTCCTGCTCACCAGCACCAGCGCCGCCCCGAACGCCGCCGCCGCGTACGCGCACAGCACCCCGAGGCCCGCCCACGGCGGCAGCGGGAAGTAGCCGTGCATCGGGGAGTAGACGGTGACCACCTGGTCGTAACGCTCGACGCTCTGCTGGATCGCGAAGCCCGCAGCAGGAGTTGTCCTGAGCAGCCAGTCCGACACCGGCTGCGGCAGGACGGACGCCGCCGCGAGGAGGTACGGCAGGACCATGCCGGCCACGACCGCCGTGATCGCCACCGCGCTGCGCCGCAGCACCGCCCCGACGGACAGCGCCAGGACGCTCGCGACGGCCAGCAGCAGGCCCGTGCCGACGATCACCCGGAGTTCGGTCGCCGTCGGCACGGTCAGGACGGGGAAGCCGCCCGCGACCGACCGCGCTCCCCCGAACGGCACCATGACCGCCGCCGCTGCCGTCCCGACGGCGAACGCCACCCCGCCCACCACCAGCGCCTTCGCCACCAGCACCCGTCCGCGCCCCGGCATCGCCGCGAAGGTGACCCCGATCAGCCCGCGCCGGTACTCGACGGTCGCGAAGCCGGTGGCGACCACCACCAGCACGATCAGCCCGGCAAAGGCCCCGACCAGGAAGTTCGAGACGATACGGACCCCGCTCCCGGCCGGTCCGCCGACCACGGGGGCGATGTCCCCGAGGCGGCAGGGTCGGCCGGGAAGCGGGCCTCGACCGTGAAGCCGCCGTGGTTCCCCGGGCCCGACCGCAGCTCTCCGCCGACCGCTCCGGCGCGCTCGCGCATGCCGAGGAGGCCGTGGCGGTCGTCCGGGAGCGTGTCGGGCGGTCCGGGGCCGTTGTCGCGGATGCGTACGTGCAGAGCTTCGGGGGCGTAGTGGAGTTCGACGTCGACGGGTGAACCCGGGGCGTGCTTGCGGGCGTTGGTGAGGGATTCCTGGACGATGCGGTACGCGGCCAGCTCCACCCCGGGGGCCAGCGGGCGGGGATCGCCCGCGAGGACGAGCCGGACGGAGACGGCGGACGCGGCGCGTGCCTCGTCGAGGAGGTCGTGGAGCCGGGCGAGGTCCGGTTGCGGGCGGCGGGCGGTGTCCGGGGCTGCGGTGTCGTCGTGGCGCTCCTCCCGCAGTACGCCGAGGAGGCGGCGCATCTCGGTGAGCGCCGCCCGGGCGGTGTCGCCGATGCCGAGCAGGCGCTCGCGGCCCTGGTCGGGCATGCCCGGGGTGGCCACCCGGGCGGTCTCCGCCTGCACGGAGATCATGGAGATGTGGTGCCCGACGACGTCGTGCAACTCCCGCACTATGCGGGCGCGTTCCTCGCGCGCGGCGTTCTCCCACCGCACGTCGCGCATCACGTCGTGGGTGGCGCGGTGCGCACGGTCGCGCTCGTTCGACCGCAGGGCGAGCCCGGTGCAGGCCGCCATGGGTGCGAGCACGGCGAGGAGCAGGGTGCGTACGTCCCCCGGCCGCTCCAGGGCGAGTACGAGGAAGGGTGCGGCCAGCAGTACGACGGCCACGGGGTGCCCGTGCCGCCCCAGCCGGTGGTGGGCGACGAGCTGCGCCGCAAGACCGGCGACGGTCACCGTGCCGAGGGCCGCCACGGACCCGAGGCTCGCGGCGGTCACGGCCACCCCGGCGAGGCGCGACCCCAGGAGTGCGAGAGGCAGCCCCGCGCACAGGCACAAGAGCCCGATGAACACGGCCAGTTGGACCCACGTGCCACCCGTTTGGGCCGATTCCGCGAACATCCGGGGTATCGATCCGCGGCGCACGACGAATTCGACGAGCGAGGCGGCAACGGCGAGGGCGCACAGCCCGGAGACGACCGCCGGGGACGGGGACACCGGGCGCACGGGACGGACCGCCCGCCGCGCCCACTCTCCCCAACTGCCCTGCCACGTCGCCTGGTTCACGCCGATCAGTATGCGGGAGCCACCGGGTCACTGGCCCCGGGCGGGCTGGTTGGCGATGAGCAGGGTGGTGTCGGCGGCGCGGAAGCCGAGGCGGGCGTAGATGCGGGCGACGGCCTCGTCGGCGTACGCGAGGAAGACGGCCCGCACCCCGTGCTCGCGCGCGTGGGCCGCCAGCCCGACCGTCACGGCCGCCCCGAGGCCCTGCCTGCGGGCGGTCGGGAGGGTGCCGACCCCGCCGATCTCGGTCGCCCCGGCCGCCGGGTGGTAGTGCCCGGCGGCGAGCGGCGTGCCGTCGGGGGCGAAGGCGGCGACGAGGACCTTGTGCCCGGCGCGGAGCGAGGGCCGGACGGTGTCCACCGTGCCGTCGGCCTCGATCCGCCCCGCGACGACCGCCAGCTCCTCGCGCCCGGCGGACCCCAGGGCCGTCCCCGCCGCCGCGAAGGCGAGCGCCGGGAGGGCGAGGACGGCGGCCAGCGCGGGATCGTCCGCGCCGACGACGCGCAGCGTGACGCCGGGCGGCAGAACGGGCTCGGGCAGCGAGCAGTCGTCCGGAAGGACCAACAACGGCCTTTCCGCGACCGGCAGTTGAGCCTCCTCCACCGCCTCCCGCATCCCGGGCACCACCTCCGCCAGCCATTCGAACGCCTCCGGCACCCCCAGCTCCCGCTGCCGCGCACGGACGGCCCGTATCTCCTCGGCGGAGGCGAGGGCCCGGGCGGCGGGCTGGGCGTGGTTCGGGCCGCCGTAGTAGGGGGCGCCGGGCCCGGTGCGTACGAAGAGGCGCAGCGCACCGAAGTCCTCGGCCCGGGAGAAGTGCAGGGGCACGGTGGCGTAGTACGACTCGATACGGTCGCGCAGGGAGAACGGTGAGGTCAGTGAGGTGGTGACGGTCATGCGGGCCATCATCACACCATGTTCGCGGCGTCGCTCTCTCCCGACCGGTCGGGGAACATGAGCCGGACGCCGCCGTGAATGGCACCGAGGCCGGCGAGGCCGAGTCCGACCCGCAGGGCCCAGAGTCCGAGGTCGTCCCCGTCCCGGGGCAGCCCGAAGCCGAGCCAGAGGATCAGGCCGATGCCACCGAGGACGACTGACGCTGCACACGTCCGACGCAGAGTGATGTTCATGCCGTCATCCTCCCAAACGGACCCCTCCCCTGCGCCCCCTGCCTCACTCCCGCCACCACCCCATACAGCGTCACCGCCGCCACGGACGTCCCGGCAGACCGAGGTGAGCTGCTCGACGGCCGCCTCTCACATCGGCAACGACCGCAACCGCACCTCCCCCTCCGGCCACTCGGCCCCCTCCCTCAGCGGCGTCCACATCGTCCGCAGCGGCATCAGCACCACTTCCCCCTCCGGCTGCTCGACCCGGACCTCGGCCCGCACCTCCCGCCAGCCGAGGCGTTCGTACAGGGCGGCCAGCGGCGGGCGGCAGAAGAGCAGGGCGCGGTCCGGGCCCAGGGTCCGGGCGTGGTCCAGTGCCGCGGCGACGATCCGGCGGGCAAGCCCCTGGCCCCGGACGTCGGGGGCGACGGCCACTCCGCCGACGCCGACGGCTTCGAAGTCCGCGCCGCCGACGGAAAGCGGCAGCCGCAGCAGGCCGGCGTGGGCGACGAGGCGTCCGTCCGCGTCCCGTACCAGCCCGAAGTGGTCCTTCTTCGGCAGCCAGGTCAGCCCGGTCCCGGCGACGCCGAACGGGTCGTCCGAGTCGCCGAGTATCCGGACCAGGTCGGCGCGGGTGTAGTCGGGGAGGCGGTGCAGGGAGAAAGGGGTGTGATCAGCCATGGGTGCATGGTGGTTCATCCGGTCGGACCCGCCGGGACCGCCCCCTTCAGCCACGCGCCCGCACATGCCGGTCCAGGCTCGACGTGCCCGGGTCCTCCACTCCCGGCAGCAGCCGCATGTCGTGGTCGTAGTCGCCGCCCGAGAGCAGGCGGTACGGCACGGGCTCGTCCGTGAAGAGGCCGTCCAGGCGGGCGGCGTACGCCAGCTTGGCCTCCTCGAAGTGCTCGACGGGGAGCGCGTTGGCGCCGTACACCGCGAACGGGTCCAGCGGCTCCATGCCCGTGAACGCGAACAGCCCGTGCTGCAAAGGGTGCAGGACGTCCGCGATGCTGCCGTGGATGCCCCGGTCGGAGAACGCCGTGCCGCGGGCCCCCGCCGTCACCGACAGCAGCACCCGCCGCCCCGGCAGCGCGCTCGCCGCGCCGCTGTACGGGACGAGCCCGGGGCCGTACGCGAAACCGGCCGTGAAGACCCGGTCGAACCAGCCCTTGAGGATCGCGGGCGGGCCGAACCACCAGACCGGGAACTGGAACACGATCGCGTCCGCCCACCGCACCTTCTCCTGCTCCGCCGCGACGTCCGCGGTCAGGCGGCCCTCCTCCGTCGCCCGGCCGGACTCGGCCATCACCGCGAGGCGTTCGTCGCCCGCGAGGTCGGGGAAGTCGTCCGCGTCGACGGTGGCCTTCCACTTCATCGCGTACAGGTCGGAGACCCGGACCTCGTGGCCCGCCGCGCGCAGGTGGTCGGCGGCGAAGGCGGACAGGGAGGCCGTGAGGGAGCGGGACTCGGGGTGGGCGGTGACGAGGAGGACCTTGCGGGGGGTGTTCTGGGTTCGCGTGTTCATGTCCGTACGGTCTCCCGGGCGCGGCCGCGCAGCCAGAACCCTCTGCGACCGGTGGACCGGTGTTCCTGGTACTGCGAGGACCACCTTCGGGGCCGTCTTCGGGGGCCACCGTTCATACTGGGGAGCATGACGCGTACGGCAGACACCACCTCCCCCGCCGCCCCCGTCCGCCACGCCCTCGGCGAGTTCCTGCGGGCCCGCCGGGGCAGGGTCTCGCCGGAGCGGGCCGGGATCGCCGCCGGGCGCCGGCGTCGCGTACAGGGGTTGCGCCGTGAGGAGTTGGCCCAGCTCGCGGGGATCAGCGTCGACTATTACGTACGGCTGGAACAGGGGCGGGCCACCCAGCCCTCCCCCGAGGTCCTCGACGCGCTCGCCCGCGCGCTGGACCTGGGCGTGGCGGAACGCGCGCACCTGAACACACTGGCCGGGGCGGGTACCCGCGCCACGTCCGGGGGTGCACCCGCGGCCCGTGTCGGCCCGGTCCTGCGCGAGGTGTTCCGCTCGCTCGACCACCTGCCGGTGATCGCCACCGACCACCGCCTGGACGCGGTGGCGTGGAACGCCCTCGGCGCCGAACTCGTCGGCGGTCTCGACGGCCCGCACCCCCGCCGCGACCGCAACAACGCCCGCTTCCTCTTCCTCGACCCGGCCTCCCGCACCGTCCACCCCGAGTGGGCGACCCGCGCCCGGGAGGCGGTCGGCCTGCTGCGCGTGGCCACCGGCCAGCACCCGGAGGACGCCGAGCTGAACTCCCTCGTGGCCGAACTCACCGCGCTGAGCGAGGAGTTCAGGACAATCTGGGACAGCGGCGAGATCACGATGTGCGCGGCGGGCCGCAAGAGCCTGCACCACCCGGCGACCGGCCCGCTGACCCTGGACTTCGAATCCCTCCAAGTCCCGGCCGCGCCCGGCCAGTCGGGGCTGGTCGTGCACGTCTACAGCGCGGCGGAGGGGACGCCGGAGGCGGCGGCCCTGGCGGAGTTGCGGGTGGCGCTGCCCGTCTAGGGCCCGCAGCCCGGCTCAGTCCCGTACGACAGAGGCAGGTCCCGCGCTCAGTCCCGCACCCCCGCGACCGCCTCCCCCGCCGCCTCCGCGTAGGCACGGAACAGCAGCGGGGAGTCCGCCGCCGCCTCCTTCGCCCGTACGTCGAGGGCCTCCCAGCACCGCGCCACCAGCGTGCGCGCCTCCGCGCCCGGCCAGGGGGCGGGGAGCAGTTCCGGCGGGAGGAGGGGGTCCGGGTCCATGGCGCGGCCGAGTTCGGCGGCGAGCTCCACCGCGAGGGTGAGGAGTTGCGGCGGGTCGAGGACCTCCGGGGAGGCGAGGCGGGCCAGGCGGGGGCGGGCGACGGCGGCGAGGCGGTCGTACCGGGCGGCGATCTCGTCGTGCGGCCACAGGGCGCGGGAGAGTTCGGCGGGGGTGCGGTGTTCGCCCCGGCGCAGGTCGGAGGTGGTGAGGAGGGTGAGTGCGGACCGTACGCCGAAGCGGTCGGCGGCCTCCTCGACGTACGGCTCCCAGGGGTTGGCGCTCACGTAGAGGCCGCCTTGCAGCGGTGCGCCGCCGAGGTGGACGAGGGTGTCGCGCAGGCTGTCGCGGGCGGCGCGTTCCGTCTCGGGGAGGGCGAAGGCGGCCAGGTGCCAGACGCCGTCCCAGGGGGCGAGCCCGGCGTCCTGCCGGAAGGCGTGCCGGAGGAAGTCGGGGTGCGGGGCGAGGGTGCGGACGGTGTCCCCGGTGGCGTGCAGGACGGCCTTGCGGCCGCGCCCCTCGTGGGTGAGGCGGCCTTCGGCGACGAGGCGTTTGATGCAGAGCCGCACCTGCTGGTCGCTCATGCCGAGCACGTCGGCGACGCCGTAGAGCTCGCCGGTGTCGACGGTGCCGTCCTCGCGGATCAGGGCGTGGACGAGCATGCGGGTGGGGACCTCGACGCGGTCGGTCACGCGGTCGGCCAGGCGGTCAGTCACGCGGTCGGTCACGCGTCCGCCCTCTTCGGCATGTCCTTGTACATGGTCGTCACCGCTCCGAATCCCATCAGTCCGCGCAGGTACGGGGTCGACTGCGTCCGTACGGGCTCGAAGCCCCGGCGTTCGTACAGCGCCCGTGCCCGTGGGTTCACGTCGATCACGTCGAGCCGGATCCGGCGGCAGCCGTGCTCGGCGGCGACGGCCGCCACTTCGTCGAGGAGCAGCGTACCGATCCCCTTGCCGCGCGCCTCGGGGTCGACGGCGATGCCGTCCATGACCAGTTCCCCGGCGGCGGCCTGCCGCTCGAAGACGGCGAGCAGGGCGGCACGGTACAGGCCGCGCAGGGGTCCGTACGTCCGCAGTACGTCGCTCACGGAACCGCCGGTCAGCGCGCGCCCGCCGAGCTGGTAGCCGGCGAGGCCCACGAGCAGCCCGTCGAGGAGTGCGCAGACCGCGCGGTCGGGGTGGAAGTGGGCGGCGAGGAAGGGCAGCGCCTTGGCGGGCGGGTCGAGGGCGGGTCCGAGCTTGCGCCCGAAGGCCTCCCAGTACAGCTCGGCGGCCCGTCGCTCCGTCCCGGCGGGAAGGCCGCGCAGCAGCGTCACACCACCACCGGATCCTTCGCGGGGTGTCGCCTCCATGTCCGTCTCCTTCTGCTTCAGGCGTCCTGTCCAGGTTTCCATGACTCCAAAACTATCATTTCACCGTCGGTCGTTCCATGTGCAATAGTTTTTGAGTCCCCCCTGCACCCCTGAAAGGACTCCTATGTCCCCTTTCCGGCGATTCCTCCGACCGCTCGCCTGGACCCTCGCCGCGCTGCTGGTCGTGACCGGCGCGCTCGGCGCTGTGGTGCTCGTGCAGAACTCGTACGACTTCGACGAGCAGCGCGTCACCGTCCGTCACGGCGACCACACCCTGCACGGCGTCCTCGCCACCCCGCGCGACGGCCGCCCGCGCCACGGACTGGTGGTGTACGTGCACGGCGACGGCCCCGTCGACGCCACCCACGACGACGGCTACAAACCCCTCTGGGAGGCCAACGCCCGGGCCGGATATGCCTCCCTCTCCTGGGACAAACCGGGCGTCGCGGGCGCCCCCGGCAACTGGCTCGACCAGTCGATGGACGACCGCGCCGACGAGACCGCCGCCGCCGTCGCCTGGGCCCGCGCCCGTTCGGACATCGACGGCGACCGGATCGGACTGTGGGGCGCGAGCCAGGCGGGCTGGGTGCTGCCGAAGGTCGCCGCCCGCACCCGCGTGGCCTTCGTGCAGGCGGTCGCACCGGCCGTCAACTGGCAGCGGCAGGGCCGCTACAACCTCCTCGCCGAACTGCGCGCCGAGGGCGCGTCGCCCGCCCGGATCCGGGACGAGGTCGCACTGAGCGACGCGACCCGCGCGCTGCTCGCACGCGGGGCGAGCCATCAGGAGTACGTGTCCGAGCTGGCCGCCCTGGACCTCGGCCCCGGCGTCGACCGCACCCCGATGCCCGCCGACCGCTGGGGCTTCGTCTCCCGCAACCACACCGCCGACGTCACCCGCGACCTGCGCGGGCTGCGGGGCGTCCCGGTGCAGCTGATCGTGGCGGGGCACGACGTCAACGTGGACGTGGCCGAGACCGAGGCCGTCTACCGCAAGGAGCTGCCCGCGGGCGACCTGCGCGTGGACCGCTTCCCCGACGCCACGCACTCCCTCCTCAAGCGGTCCGTCGAGCAGTCGGAGACCCGGACGGTGCTGACCGCGCTCTTCGCCCCGCGCTCCCTCTTCGCGGACGGCGCCCTCGACCGCCAGCGGGACTTCCTGGCCCGGCTCCGGTAGCCGGGGCGGGGCGATGCGGCTCATCCGCGCCGCAGCTTGCGCAGGCCCAGTGCGCACACACCGCAGACGGCGCCCCAGCCCGCGTTGAACAGGAAGATCGGCACGATCGCGATCGGCTGGGCCAGTGGGCCCTGGAGTTCGCCGGTGAGGATCGGCGAGAGGACCGCGCTGAGGATCACGGTGGCCAGCGCATAACCCACGCCTGCGGCGACCCCGGTGAGGAGGGGTTCGCGCACCCGGCGCCGGGTGAGGACGACGATCCAGGTCAGGGTGATGAGCCCGGTCAGGATCAGCGGGGTGGCGGGCTTTCCGAGTACGTCGCTGAGGCCGACGATCGAGGAGAGGGGGCGGAGGCAGGCGACGAGGACGAGGCCGGCCAGGAGGGGTCGGTCGAGGGCGCGGAGGCGCTCGCCGAGGGTGGGTGGGGGTGCGGGGTGGAGCGTGGGTTCCGGGTTCATGGAGTCAGCGTGGGGGTGGGGTCGGGGGTGGGGCGTCTGCCTGGGGCGGGCAGCTGGCGTACCGCGGGGGTTGTGGGGGTGGGGGGTGGCGTACGGCGGGAGTTGCGGGGCGGTGGGATGCGGATCCTTCGCGGGGGTGGGGGCGGGGGGCTGAGGGCTGCTTAGGGTGGACGTATGGCCAGCGAACCAGGCCGGGGGCTTGGTGACTCCGGCTCCGCGCCTTTCCCTTCGGGGTCCGTGACTTCGGGGGCCGGGCCCTCCCTTCCCGGCGGCGTGCCTTCCGGCTCGGGCGCCGGGCCCTCCGCTTCGGGTGGCGTGCCTTCCGGCGCGGGCGCCGGGCCTCTCGACTCGGGTGCCGGACCCTCCTCTTCTGGCGGCGTGCCTTCCGGCTCGGGCGCCGGGCCTTCCGCTTCGGGCACCGTGCTCGGCGGCCTCGCGGAGTCCGGGGCCATCGGGCCCGGGGCCGGGGCTCGGCGCCGGTCGAGGTGGGGGTTCGGTTCGCGCCGCAGCCGGCGTGCGGGGTCGCCTGCGGCGGGCTGCCCCGGCCCCGCCCCTTCACCTAAAGCGCTCGCCGCGCGGCTGGGTGGGTGGCTGGGCGCGCAGTTCCCCGCGCCCCTGGGGGGTGGGTCTGCCGGGGAGCATGTGCGGGTGCGTGGTGGGTTGCTCGCGCAGTTCCCCGCGCCCCTGGAGGGTGGGTCTGGCGGGGCGGATGTGCGGGTGCGGCGGGGGTTGTTCGCGTACCTGAAGGGGGATGTCGTGCTGGCCGGGGTCGTGTTTCTGGTGGTCGCGGTCGGGAGTCTGCGGTCGGTCGTCGGGGAGCGGACCGAGTCCTGGGGGGTCACCGGTCTCGGGTGGGGGCTCATCGTCCTGACCTGCGGGGCGTTGGCCTTGCGGCGGCGGTGGCCCGTCGGGGTCGGCGTGTTCGTGTGGGCGGGGTCCGGGGCGTACTACCTGGTCAGCACCTACGACGGGCCCCTCATGGCCGCCTTCGCCGTCGCCCTGTACTCCGTCGCGGCCCAGGGGCGCCTGCTCGCGGCGGTCGCGCTCGGCGCGCTCGCCGTCGTCGGGACCGGCATCGGCACCCTCGCCGGCAACCGCACCGTCAACGGCGTCGCCCTCTTCATGCTCACCGGCTGGCTCGTCGGCACCGTCGCCCTCGGCTGGGCCCGGCACACCCGCCTCGCCTTCGCCCGCGAGGCCGAGCAGCGTGCCGCCACCGAGGAACGGCTGCGCATCGCAAGGGAGTTGCACGATGTCGTCGGGCATCATCTTTCGCTGATCCATGTGCAGGCGGCGGCCGCCCTGCGGCGCATCCAGAAGCGTTCCGAGAGCAGTTCCGGGAGTGGTGAGGAGGCGTTGGGCGCCATCAAGGAGTCCAGCCGTGAGGCCCTGCGGGAGCTGCGTGCCACCCTCGGTGTCCTGCGGCAGGTCGACGAGGCCGCCCCCACCGCTCCCCCGGCCGGGCTCGACCGGCTCGGTGACCTGGTCGCCGGTGCACGGCTCGCGGGGCTGGAAGTCATGACGTACGAGACGGGGAGTGTGGACGGTCCCCTCCCGACGGAGGTGGATCTTGCCGCGTACCGGATACTCCAGGAGTCGCTGACCAACGTGACCCGGCACGCCCGCGCCACCTCCGTGACCGTCCGCGTCGAGTACGCGCCGGATCGGCTGGTGCTTGAGGTCGCGGACGACGGCCGCGCCGCCCCCGGTCCGTACGGCAGCGGCATCGTCGGGATGCGGGAGCGGGCCCGTGCGCTCGGCGGGGAGTTGACCGCGGGGCCCGGTCCGGGCGGAGGGTTCGCGGTCCGGGCGCGCATTCCCCGTACGCAGACGGACGGAGCACCGTGATGAACGCGAAGATCAAGGTCCTGGTCGCCGACGACCAGCGTCTCGTGCGTGCCGGGTTCCGGTCGATCCTGGAGGATGAGGACGACCTGGAGGTGGTCGGGGAGGCCGGTGACGGGGAGGAGGCCGTAGCAAAGTGCCGGGCGTTGCGGCCCGATGTCGTGCTGCTGGACATCCGGATGCCGGGGGTGGACGGGCTGGAGGCCGCCCGTCGGATCGCCGCCGATCCGCGGCTCGGTGACGTGAAGGTCGTCATTCTGACCACCTTCGATCTGGACGAGTACGTGTACGGCGCGCTGCGCGCGGGCGCGACGGGGTTCCTGGTGAAGGACACCGAGCCCGAGGAACTGGTGCGTGCGGTACGGGTCGCGCATCGTGGGGAGGCCCTGATCAGCCCCTCCGTCACCCGGCGGCTGATCGCGGAATTCGCCGGGCGGGTGAAGGCGCCCGGTGCCAGTCCCCGGCTCAACGCCCTCACCGCGCGTGAGCGGGAGGTCATGGAACTGGTCGCCGCCGGTCTCAGCAACGACGAGATCGCGGCCCGGCTGGTGCTCAGCCCCGCCACGTCGAAGACCCATGTCAGCCGGATCATGACCAAGCTGGACGTCCGCGACCGGTCCCAACTGGTGGTCCTGGCCTACGAGTCGGGCATGGTGCGGCCGGGATGGCTCAGCGGCGAGTAGGCGCACGGGACCGGGCACGCAGGACCAGGTACGCAGGACCAGGTACGCAGGACCCGGCATGCAGGACATCCGCCGGCGGGCAAAAAGAAAGGCAAGGGAGTCAGAGCTCTCCTTGCCACTATTAACTTATAACTCATGGGGGGCCTTGCGGCAAGGCCCCCTTGCTGATGCAGAATCGCGGATCTCAGCCGGAAGCGACCGAATCCGAGCCGAGTCGAGCAGAATTTTGCAGAAGTGGGAGATCCCCGAGTTGCGTGCCACGTTGTCCGAAGCTGCCGCCACCACCCCCCTGTCCACCAGCGCGTTCAACCTGCCCGACACTCTCTCCGCCAAGGCCGACCCCGCCCTGACCGGCGCCGACGAGGCGCACTTCGCGGCCATCGCGAAGAGCCTCGCCGAGACGATCGCCGAGCTCTCCGCGAACCTCGACACCGCCCGCAAGGCCCCCGGCCGCCTCGGCCGTGAGGCGATGGACCGCGACTCCGAGATCCACCGGCTGACCGCCCGACTGCGCACCCTGCGCCGCTTCGGCCTGGACCTGTGCCTGGGGCACTTCGTGCCCGCCGACGGCTCCGCGCCCGTGTACGTCGGCCGGCTCGGGCTGACCGACAGCGAGGGGCAGCGGCTGCTGGTCGACTGGCGCTCCCCCGCCGCCGAGCCGTTCTTCGCGGCCACGCACGCCCACCCGATGGGGCTCGACAGCCGCCGCCGGTACCGCTGGACCAACGGCCTGATCAGCGACTACTGGGACGAGGTGTTCACCGCCGACGGCCTGAAGGGGCATGCCGCCGCGCTGGACGACCAGTCCGCGTTCATCGCCAGCCTCGGCGGTGAGCGGTCCTCGCGGATGCGGGACGTGCTCTCCACCATCCAGTCCGACCAGGACGCCATCATCCGCGCGGGCTCGCGCGGCGCCCTCGTCGTGGACGGCGGTCCGGGTACGGGAAAGACGGTCGTCGCCCTGCACCGCGCCGCCCACCTGCTGTACGCCGACCCGCGCCTGGGGCACCGGCGCGGCGGCGTCCTGTTCGTCGGCCCGCACCGCCCGTACCTGGACTACGTCTCCGACGTGCTGCCGAGCCTCGGCGAGGAGGGCGTGCAGACCTGCATCGTGGCCGACCTGGTCGCCGAGGGCGCGTCCGCGCTGCCCGAGGCCGACCCGGAGATCGCCCGGCTGAAGTCGACGGCCGAGATGGTGCGGGCGATCGAGCCCGCCGTCGCCCTGTACGAGGAGCCGCCCACCGAGGGCATGACCGTCTCCACCCACTGGGCCGACGTCTGGCTGAGTGCCTCCGACTGGGCCGCCGCCTTCGCCGCCGTGGAGCCGGGCACCCCGCACAACGAGGCCCGCGACCAGATCCGCGAGGAGCTGCTCACGATCCTCATGGACAAGCACGAAGAGGAGGAGGACGACGACGCCTCCGGAGTCTCGCCGCAGCTCCTGCGCCGCTCCCTGCTCCAGAACCGCGAGCTGATCGGCACCCTCAACCAGGCCTGGCCGCTCCTGGAGCACACCGAGCTCGTCGGCGACCTGTGGTCGGTGCCCGCATACCTGCGCAAGTGCGCCCCGCATCTGTCGGTCGACGAGGTACGGGCGCTCCAGCGCAAGGACGCCCCGCACGCCTGGACCGTCTCCGACCTGCCCCTCCTCGACGCGGCCCGTCAGCGGCTCGGCGACTCCGGGGCGTCCGCCCGCAAGCAGCGCCACGACGCGGCCGTCGCCGCCGAGCGGGCGCGCCGGGCCGACGTCATGGACAGCATCCTGCAGAACGTCGAGATCGACGAGAGCGAGGGCGCGCTGGGCATGCTGCACGGGCAGGACATCAAGGACACCCTGATCGACCAGGACGGCCTGCCGTCGGCCGAACTCGACGTCCTGGCTGGCCCGTTCGCGCACATCATCGTGGACGAGGCGCAGGAACTGACCGACGCCGAGTGGCAGATGCTGCTCCTGCGCTGCCCCTCCCGCAGCTTCACCGTCGTCGGCGACCGGGCGCAGGCCCGGCACGGCTTCACCGAGTCGTGGCGGGAGCGGCTGGAGCGGATCGGCCTGGACCGCATCGAGGTGGCCTCGCTCACCGTCAACTACCGCACCCCGGAAGAGGTCATGGCCGAGGCCGCGCCGGTGATCCGGGAGGCGCTGCCCGACGCCAACGTCCCCACGTCGATCCGCAGCAGCGGCATCCCGGTGGTGCACGGCTCGGCGGCAGATCTGGACACCGTGCTGGCGGGCTGGCTCGCCGAGCACCCCGAGGGCGTGGCGTGCGTCATCGGCGACGCGGACTTCCGGCCGGACTCGCCGCGCGTACGCTCGCTCACCCCGACGCTCTCCAAGGGCCTGGAGTTCGACCTGGTAGTGCTGGTCGACCCGGCGGAGTTCGGCGAGGGCATCGAGGGGGCGGTGGACCGGTACGTCGCGATGACGCGGGCGACGCAGCAGCTGGTGGTGCTGACGAGCGCGTGAGCCGAGGGCGCTTCGGTGATGGCGGCGTACGTACGGAGGCAACTCCGGCGGTAGTCGTACGGGCGTCCCCGCAACCAGCACGGTAGGCGAGGTGTCCGCCCCGGGGCGACGACCCGGGGCGGGGCGCACGCGGAGTGTGGGGGCATGAGCGCACCTCCGCCGGCCCCGCCCTCGCGGTTCGTCCTGGCCCTGATCGGACTTCTGGTCGGAGGCGCCGCCGGTTTCCTGTTCACGGAGACCGTCGGCGGCTTCTGCGCCTTCGTCCTGGGCCGGGCACTGCACGTGGCCGGCGGCGGTGCGCTCCTGGTGGCCTTCGTCGCCGTACCGCTGGGCTGTGCCGTGCTGGGTGCGGTGATCGGCGTACGGCGTGCGGGCCGCGCGTCCCGTCCGTACCGCTGAAGCGAGTTCCTCATGCCTCCAACTCCCGCACGCACAGGCGCATTTGGCCGTCTGCCGCCTGGTCCCAGCGGCATCGCTGGGGCGCCCTCCTCCTGTGGGTGCTCGCGGTCGCCGTGATCACCGTCGGCTCCCAGGGTCTCGGCAGCGCCTACCGCAACGACTTCTCCCTGCCGGGTACGGAGTCCCAGGCGGCCTCCGACCTGCTGGAGCGGCACGGTTCCGCGCAGGCGGGCGGCAGCGTGCAGATCGTCTTCCAGGACCCCGGCGGGCTGCGCGACGACCGCCGGGCCGTCGAACGGACCGTCGCCCGGGTGCGGGAGCTGCCCCACGTGGCCGACGTCCGCAGCCCGTTCGCCGACGCATCGGCCCTCTCCCGGGACGGGACGGTCGGGTACACGACGGTTGTGCTCGACGCCGCGTCCCAGGACGTGCCCCGGGAGGACGTCGTACGGATCATCGACACCGCCCGCGACACCGGCCCCGGTGTGACCGTCGCCCTCGGCGGCGACGCGGTGCGCGGGGCGCAGGAGGAGAGCGGCGGGGCGGCGGAGGGGGCGGGGCTGCTGGCCGCGCTGGTGGTGCTCGTGCTGCTCTTCGGGTCGTTCGTGGCGGCGGCGATTCCGCTGCTCACGGCGGTGTTCGCGGTCGGCGGCACGGTCGGGCTGATCGCGCTGGCCTCGCACGTGCTCACGATCGCGGACTTCACTCCGCCGATCATGATGCTGGTCGGCCTGGGCGTCGGCGTGGACTACGCGCTGCTGATCTTCTACCGCTACCGGCGCGAACTCGTCGCCGGGGCCTCCCCGCAGGACGCCACCCGTACCGCGCTGGACGCGGCGGGGCGCACGGTGTTCTTCGCGGGGTGCACGGTGATCGTCGCCCTGCTCGGGCTGATCGCGCTGGGACTCGGCTCGCTCCAGGGGGTGGCGCTGGCGGTGGCGCTGACCGTGCTGGTGACGATGGTGGCGTCGCTGACCCTGCTGCCCGCGCTGCTGGCGTTCTTCGGCGGGCGGATCCAGCGCACCGTACGCAAGCGGAAGCCTCGCCAAGAGGGCGTCCGTTGGCGGCAGTTGGCGTCGGCGGTGCAGCGGCGGCCGCTGCCCGCGCTGCTGGCCGCCGTCGCCGTGCTCCTCGCGCTGTCGGCACCCGCGCTCGGGATGCGGCTGGGGTTCGCGGACGCCGGGAACGACCCGGTGTCGTCGACCAGCCGTCAGGCGTACGACCTCCTGGCGGAGGGGTTCGGCCCGGGGTTCAACGGGCCGCTGGTCGTGGTGACCCAGGGCGATCGGGACTCGGCGGAACAACTCCGTACGACACTCGCCACGACCCCGGGAGTCGCCGCCACCAGCCCCGTCCTCCCCACCTCCGACGGCACGGTCTCCACGGTGATCGCCTTCCCCGCCACCGCACCCCAGGACGCAGCCCAACTGGTGCATGACCTACGCGAGTTCGCCCTCCCCCCACTCGCCGAGCGCACGGGAGCCACCTACCTGGTCGGCGGGCCGACCGCCGCCGCGCAGGACTTCGCGGACTCGGTCGCGGACCGTATCCCGCTGTTCGTGGCGCTGGTGGTGGGGCTGTCCACCCTGCTGCTGATGGTGGTCTTCCGGTCGCTGCTGATCCCGCTGAAGGCGGCGCTCCTCAACCTCCTGTCCATCGCGGCGGCGCTGGGCGTGATCACGCTGGTCTTCCAGCACGGGTGGTTCGGGGTGCAGCCGGGGCCGGTGGAGGCGTTCATCCCGGTCATGATCTTCGCGATCGTCTTCGGGCTCTCGATGGACTACGAGGTGTTCCTGGTCGCCCGCATGCACGAGGAGTGGGAGCGCACGGGCAACCACGTACACGCGGTCCGCGAGGGCCTGGCCGCCACCGGCAAGGTCATCACGGCGGCTGCGGCGATCATGATCGTGGTGTTCGGCGCGTTCGTGCTGAGCCCCGGCCGGATGCTCCAGCAGTTCGGGCTGGGCCTGGCGGTGGCGATCCTGCTGGACGCGGTGGTCATCCGTTGCCTGATCGTCCCGGCGGCGATGCAGCTCTTCGGGCCGCGGGCGTGGTGGCTGCCGGGGGCGCTGGGGCGGGTGCTGCCGAGGGTGGCGTTGGAGAGGCCGGCCGGCGGGCCCGTGGGCCCTCGTCGGTGAGGAGCGGCTCCTCGACCGCGTCGGGGGTGAGGGGCAGTGGGGGTGCGGGGCGGGCCGGTTCGAGACCCGGTGGGGGCCCACGGGTGCCCCGCCCGGTGGAGGGGGTGCGCCCCGGACGGGCAGGACACTCACCACCGGGACAGCCCCGAGGCCCCGAGAGCCGTCGTCCCGTGCGGGCTCCGGCTTCAGGCTTCCGTCCGGACGGGTCCGGGGCCGTTCACCGTACGGTCCTGCCCACGCCGCCGCCCGTAGGGACGTCCGCGTCGTCTTCCGTACGGGCGTCCGGTCGGCCAGGCACCCCGCCGACCCCCACCGGCGAGACCTCGGCAGGACCGTCGGGGGCGGAGGGCCCGCCAGCGGCGGTCACAGTCGACCCGGCGGGCGCGGCCACCACCAGGAACATCACCCGGGTCGCCCTACGAAGCCCCGGCGTAGCGGGTCTGTTCCCCGATCCAGTCCAGGTAGGCGGGGCTGCCCGCGAGCACCGGGACGGCGATGATCTCCGGGGTGTCGTAGTCGTGCAACTCCGCGATGCGTGCGGTGAGTTCGGGGATCAGGTCGCCGCGTGTCTTGAAGTCGATCCGCCATTCCTGCGCCCGCTCGACCTTCCCCTCCCACCGGTACACCGACCGGACCGGGTACACCTGCGCGCAGGCGGCCAGCCGCTCGCCGATCACGCGGTCGGCCAGCTCACCTGCCTTGTCCTCGCTGTCGGCGGTGGTGGTCAGGACGGTGTACGGGGTGGGGTTCGAGGTGGTCATGCGTCGAGCGTACGCAGGGCGGGGCGCGGGCGGGCGTCAGTCCAGCGGGCGTCAGTCCAGGTGGCGTACGAAGGCGTCGAAGCCGTTGTTGGTGTCGCCCGGGACGAAGTCGGGCTGCCACGAGACGAACATGAGGTCGCGCCCCTTGTTGCCGAAGTCCACGGGTCCCACGTAGCCGCTGGTCAGCGGGCCGCCGGAATGCTTCGGGGTAGCCAGCTGGGTGCGGCCGGTGGCGAGGTCCCGGACGTAGACGTTCTCCACCGTGTCGCCCGTGCCGCCGCCCGGTTCCGCGGGGGATTCGACGATGTAGGCCAGTCGGCGGCCGTCCGCGCTGAGGGTGGGGCCGCCGAGCCCGCCCTTGCCCTCGTGGGTGAGCATGCGGCTCTTGCCGGTGCGGGTGTCGTAGAGGAAGGAGTCGACGGGGCTGCCCGCGCTCTGTCCGTTGGTGATGTACGCGAGGAGGCCGCCGTCGGCGGAGAAGCTCATGCCTCCCGCCCAGCCCGTGACGCCGCCGCCGGGGTCGGCGTTCACCAGTCTCTGCACGCCGGTGCGCAGGTTGACGTCCCACAGTTCCCGGTCGCCGCCGCGCGGGTGGCCCTGCGCGTAGTACAGGCGGCTGCCGTCGGCGCTCATGCCGACGTTGAACAGGGTCCACTCGGCCGGCATGTGGTCGCTGATCCGTGTGGCGGTGCCGGTGCGCCGGTCGACGACGTAGGCGTAGACCTCGCTCGTCGGCGTGCCCTCCATCTGCTGCGAGGAGGCGCCGAAGGCGACGTGGCGGCCGTCGTCGGAGACGGCGATGCCGTCGTCCGTGGAGACCTGGGCGGACGCACCGCCCCGGCCGACGCTGACGCGCTCGGAGCGGCCGGTGGTCCGGTCGTACACGTAGACGTCCTGCGCGTGGGCGGGCTTCTCGGGCCACTTTTCGAGGTTCGTCGCGTCGGAGGTGTACGCGATGTACCGGCCGTTGGCGCTGATGGCCACCTTGGCGTAGTAGCCGGCGTCGGCCTGGGAGCCGTCCGGGGCGAGATTGACCCGCACGACGGTTCCCCGGCGCAGGTCCCGGACGAACACGTCCTCCACGCCGTTGGTGTCGCCGGGCACCACGGCGGAGTCGTCCGACGTGAAGGCTGCGTACCGGCCGTCGACACTGAACGCGGCGAGGTTCACCCCCTTCTGGAGCTGCTTCCCGGTCGAGGACAGCGAGACTCGCTCGGTCTTCGGCTTCGGCGCCGCCGAGGTCGCGGTCACCGAGGCGGCGACCATGACTCCCGCGAGGACGGCGATGGACGCGCCACGTACAACTCTGAGCACAGAATCCCCCGTTGGACAGCTTCGCCCCGGCTCGGCACCGGAGTCGCGTTCGAACCAAACGCACCGTTCCCCACCGCGTCAATCCCCGAAAGTGACCACAACCCTCGCCCCTCCTCATGCGTCTGGTGCGTCAGACCCGGCCCGCCCAGAAGGCGTCCAGCGGCTGCGGGGTGGCTGCGGCGATCAGCTGGCGGGCCGTGCGGTGGGCCTTGGCGGCGGACTCGGCGACCGTACCGAGGGAGTGGTTGACCGTGGAACCCTCGTAGACAAGGAGGAGTTGGTCGACCAGGAGGCCCGGGTCGGGGGTGCCGGTGGCCTCGGCGAGGACGAGCATGCGGTCGCGCAGGGTGCGCTTGTGCCCGGCGATGACGGCGCGGGCGACGCCGTCCGGGCGGTCGGACTCGTACTGGGCCTGGATGAAGGCGTTGCTGCGGAAACCGTCGGAGGTGGAGCGGCACGCCCACTCGCGGAGGGCGTCGAAGACGGCGAGCAGGCGGGCGCGCGGGTCGTCGCCCGCGGCGTCGACGGCCGCGTCGAGGGTGAGGCGCCAGCGGGTCTGGCGACCGTCGAGGTAGGCGAGGAGGGCGGCGGTGCTGACGGGCTTCAGGGTGTTCACGGTTCCTCCCGGGGTGGGTGACGTCGTTGGTGTACGGGGCGAGTCGGGCGGGGGCGGCGTCGGCGCGCCGTGCCTGATCGCGTGCCCGGCGTCGATGCCGTACAGCACGTCCCGGAGGGTGCGGGTGGCGCGGCGGAAGAGGGGGCGCATGGGCGACGATCCTTCCCGGCGCCCGGGCTGTCGCGGCGCACTAAGAGGTATAGTTCCCTTTCACGCATGACGCTAACACGGGAGTAAGGTTTGAAGATACTGTTTTCGCATTACGCTCCCGGGGCGGGTGTCGCCACGGACCTCGTCAACACGTCGGCCACCGTCCGTACGGACATCGGTGAAGTCCTGGGCGGGCCGGACGCGTTGACGACCTTCCTCGCCGAACGCGAGGTACGACTTGACGCACTTCCGCCGGGAACGGCACCAACCGAGGACGACCTCGCCGAGGTCCTGACCCTGCGCCAGGAGACGCGTGCACTGCTGGCGGCAGAGGACGAGGACGAGGTCGTCGAGGGCGCCAACCTCCTTGCCGCCAGGGCCACTTCGGGACTCTCCCTGCTCAGGGACGCCGACGGACGGCTCCAGTGGTACGTCACCACCGCCCCCGGCGCATCCGTCGCCGACGAACTCGCCGCCCTGATCGGGACAGGACTGCTCGGCGTGCTGCGCACGCTCGGCCACGACCGGTTCCGGCCCTGTCAGTCGCCGACCTGCACGGGCCTGCTCGTCGACACCAGCAAGGCGGGCCGCCGCTGCTACTGCATCCCGAACGTGTGCGGCAACCGTCTGCACGTCGCCAAGCACCGGGCGCGGCAGCGGGGCGCGCGACAGTAGGAACCACGGGGCGTGCTGAACGTCCACGCGCGCGCGGCGGTGAAAATCGGCGTGCCGACCACAGTCGTCCCCGCTACCGTCGCCGGATGGATTCCGTACGCACACGGCTGATGCGCGCAAGCGACCTCCCCTCGGCGGAACAGGCCTCGCACACCACCTTCCTGGAGGGTGACCGCCTCAGCAGGCGCGCGGGCGAGCCCGAACCGGAACCCCGCACCGCCGCCGACTCCGCCCTCTGGATCCAGCGGATGGGACACTTCCTGGCCACCGATCCGGAGGGCTGCTGGGTGGCGGTCGAGGACGGCACGGACCGCGTGGTGGGCTTCGCCCTCTCCCAGAACCGGGGGCCGCTGTGGCTCCTCATCACGTACGGGGTGCTGCCCGGCCTCCAGGGCAAGGGCATCGGCAAACGCCTCATGGACGCCGTCCTGGCGCATGCGGGCGACCGGCCGGGCATGTTCATCTCCACCATCCACCCGGGCGCGACCCGCCGCTACTGGCGGGCGGGCTTCACCCTCCATCCCCTGATGGGCCTGACCGGCACCGTCGACCGCACCACCCTCCCCGCCGTCACCGGCCTGCACGAGGGCACCCCGGACGACATCGACTGGATGGACCGCCTGGACACGGCCCTCCGGGGCGCGGGCCACGGCCCCGACCACCTCCACCTGCTGGAAACGATGCGCCTCGTCGTCTCCCGGGACCCCAAGAACCCCGGCTACGCCTACCTCGACCCCCGCGGCCGCACCCACCTCCTCGCGGCCCAACACCCCTCCACCGCCCGCACCTTGCTCTGGGAGGCCCTCGCCTCGGCCCCCTCCGGACGACCCACCGGCATCCCGCCCGCCGTCACCGCCGCCAACCACTGGGCGGTGGACGTCGGCCTCTCCGCCCGCCTCGACCTCCTCCAGGACGGCTACCTGGCCCTGCGCGGCCTGGCCGCCCCCGCCCCCTACCTCCCGAGCGGCCGCTTCCTATGACACCGGGCTCTCCCTTCCAGGCCGAGTTCCGCGACCCCCTGCTCGTCCAGGTGTACGACGCCGAGTCGCCGTGGGGCGAGGACGACGCCCTCTTCCTCGCCCTCGCCGCCGAAACCCCGCACGCCCGCGTGCTCGACCTGGGCTGCGGCACGGGCCGCGTCACCCTCGCCCTGGCGGCGGCCGGCCACACGGTCACGGGAATCGACCCGTCCCCGGCCGCACTCGCGGCGGCCCGCACCAAGCCGGATGCGGAGAAGGTCACTTGGCTGACGGGGACACTCCCGGAGGTGCTCGACGACCTCCTCCCCCACGCCCCCTTCGACCTCGCCCTCATGACGGCACACGTCGCCCAGTTCCTCCTCACGGACGCCGAATGGGCGCAGACCCTCGCTCTCCTGCACGACGTGCTCACCCCCGGCGGCCGCCTGATCTTCGACAGCCGCGACCCGGCGGACCGCCGCTGGGAGCGCTGGAACCCCACCGACTCCCGCCACGAGGTCGTCCTCCCGGACGGCCGCAGGGTGCTGGCCTGGACCGAGGTCACGTCACTCTCGGCCGAGAACGTCACCTTCACCCACCACTACACCTTCCCCTCCTCCCCCGGCCTCCCGGAACTCCTCAGCACCGCCACCCTCCGCTTCCGCCCCGAGGCCACCCTCCGCGCTTCCCTCGCGGCGGCGGGCTTCACGGTCGAGCGGATTTACGGCGGCTGGTCCCGCGAGCCGGTGGGCACGTCCCCGGCCGGCGAATACGTGGTCCTGGCCCGAACCTGACCTCCCTCCCCCTTTCCCCGTGGACCCCTTGTGCGGAGGGGCCGCCCGCCTCCTCCCTCTTCCCCAGCCCCCTTGCCCGCCCGTTCCCGGCCCACCCCGGTACCGCCCCTGCCCGCGCCTCGGACGCCGGACACGCGCAGGCGCAGGGCCCTCTGGCGCCTCCCGGCACCGGGCACGTGAAGCACCGGCCCGCCGGGCCATGGGGTCCCCAGCCCCGCCCCTTCACCTAAACCCGCAGGGGCAATTGCACGGTTCCGTGCGGGAGCGTCGTGGCTGGGCGCGCAGTTCCCCGCGCCCCTGAAGGGGCACGGAGGTGAAGCGGCCCGCACGGGAAAGGTGCGCCCGCGTGGCGGAGACACACATCGGGACAGCCCCTGCCCCTGCCCCTGCCCCTGCCCCTGCCCCCACGAAAATCCCTGGCCGGAGCTGTGAAAGCCCGTTAGAAAGGGCCCCATGAGCACCTCCACCGCACCCGCCGCGGACCCCCGCACCTTCACGCCCACCACCCTCGACCTCGGTGATGCCCACCTCCGGCCCTGGAGCCGGAAGGATGTCGAGTCGCCCGCGCTCGTGCGGGGGCTGACGGACGCAGCGGCCGACCCGCAGATAGCCCTCTGGAATCCCCTGCCCGTCACCGACCGGGCAACCGCGGCCAAGTGGATCGGGGTGCGCGGTGACGCCTGGGATGCCGGGTCGCTCGCCACCTTCGCGCTGCTCGACGGCCCGGCGGCGGAGTCGGGGGATGTCTCGTTCCTGGGTGCGCTCACCGTGCGGTGGACGGACCGTTCGGACGGGCTCGGGATGATCGGGTACTGGCTGCTGCCCGCCGCCCGCGGCCGGGGTCTGGCGACCCGCGCCGCGCTCGTCGCGGCCGAGTGGGCGTTCCGCACGGCGGACGTACGGCGGCTCGAACTCGCCCACGCTGTGGAGAACGAGGCCTCCTGCCGGGTCGGCCTGCGGGCAGGTTTCCCGGCCGAGGGCACACTGCGCTCCTCGTTCCGCTTCGGCGACGGCGAGTACCACGACGAGCACCTCCACGCCCGACTCGCCTCGGACCCGGCACCCTCCGCTCAGGGCTGAGCGGAGACCCGCGGGGTCCAGGCCGCCTCGTCCACGGGGTACATGCCCGCGAACGGGTCGGGCTCCCCCGTCTTCGGGTCCAGGCCCGCGACGTAACGACGGCCCTGCTCGCGCCAGCTGACGAAGGTGCCCGTCCGGTTCCACAGCGACTCGTGGCCGAGCGGGCACTCCTCGAACTCGCCCCGCATCATGCGGGTGAGGAAGCGGGCCATGCCGCACTCGAACAGCGCCCAGGCCTGACCCGAGTGGTGGCGCCGCCAGGCCACCACGGGCCAGCGGTCCGGGTCGGGATCGTTCATCAGCCAGCCCGTCTCGTTGGCGTTCATACCCGTGCCCCAGGGGAGGAGCGCCTCGGGCCCGAGGGTCACGCCCGGTATTCCCCGGCCCGACTCCCAGAGGATGTGGAGCTCGGCCGTCTGGGTCGCCATGTGGAAGTCCGCGTACGCCGGTATGGAGCTGGGGAGGGCCGGCACGAGGACGAGGTCGTCGATGTCGCCCATTCCGTACACGTCGAGCACGGACTTGTAGTCGCTCGGCAGCCGTGTGCCCAACGCCGCTTCCGCCGCGTCCCAGTCGATCCGCTCGCCGCCCGCGAAGTCCGCGGGCACGAGCGTGAGCAGGTCGGCCACGTCAGGGTGTACGTCGTCGTTCAGGTGTACGTCGTCGTTCATGTGAATCCCCCGGTTGGTTCAGGTGTTTCCCACCGTAGACGCCGGGTCTGACAACGGACGCTCCGTGAACTCATTGGAATTGGACCTGTCCGGCGAGTTATCTTTGGCCCTTCTCGGCAGACCATGGGCGGACCAGGGTGGGAGGGCCAAGAGAGCTTCTGGAGGTCCCCCTTGAGTGTCGCGTTCCTGCTCACCACCCTCGCCGTGGTGCTCACCCCCGGCCCCGGCGTGGTGTTCACGCTCGCCGCCGGGCTGTCCCACGGCCGCCGGGCGAGCGTGGTGGCCGCGTTCGCCTGCACGCTCGGCGTCGTACCGCATCTGCTGGCGTCCATCACCGGGCTCGCCGCGCTGCTGCACGCCAGCCCGGTGGCGTTCGAGGTGGTGAAGTACCTCGGCGTCGGCTATCTGCTGTACATGGCGTGGTCGACGCTGCGCGACAAGGACGTGCTGGAGGTGGGGCAGCAGGTGGAGCACCGGCCTGCGGGGCGGGTCATCGTCTCCGCGGTGCTGATGAATCTGCTCAATCCGAAGCTGACCATGTTCTTCGTGGCGTTCCTGCCGCAGTTCGTGCCCGCCGAGCGGGCCGGTTCGCTGGGCGCGATGCTGGAGTTGAGCGCCGTGTTCATGGTGCTGACCTTCGCCGTCTTCGCGGCGTACGGGATCTGCGCGGCCGCCGTACGCGACCGGGTGCTGGCCCGGCCCCGCGTGATGACCGCGCTGCGGCGCATCTTCGCCGTGTCCTTCGTTGGCCTGAGCGCACGGCTGGCGGTGGCCTGAGCATGCACATCCGCCAGGACATCCACGTCCGTCAGGACATGCACATCCGTCACGACATCCACGTCCGTCATGACATGCGCTTCCGTCACGCCGATACGATCTGGGCCGCCCACCCGGAGCTGAGCGCGGGCGCGCTCTACGCCCCCGGGGTCGGCCCGGCCGCCGACCTGGACGAGCGGATCGCGGAGTACACCGCCCGCGCGCTGGCCCGGCTCGCCGAATCCACCGAGGGGCAGTTCCCCGAAGTCCTCGCCTGGCGGCGGACGTTCACCCGCATCGGCCTCAAGCCGACGCAGTACCGCTGCGCCTCCGAGTCCCTCCTGCGGCGGCTCCGCAAGGAGGGCTCGCTCCCCCGCATCCACCCCGTGGTCGACCTGTGCAACGCCCTTTCCGTCGCGTACGGAATCCCGGTCGCCGCCCTGGACGCCGACCGCATCGCCGGCCCGCTCCTGGAGGTGCGCCCCGCCCGGGGCGACGAGCTCTACACCACCTTCGGCGGCGACTCCGAGCACCCGGCCCCGGGCGAGGTCACCTTCGTCGACTCCGCCGACCGGGCCCACGCCCGCCGCTGGACCAACCGCCAGAGCGGCCACTCGGCGGTCGGCCCGCACACCTCCCGCATCCTCGTCGTCACCGAAGCCATGCACGACGGAGGGGGGACGGACACGGTCCCCGCCCTGCTCAAGTCCCTCACCGAGGAGCTGTCCACGCACTGGCCCACCACCCCGGTATCGGCCGTGCTCACCCCTTCCGCCCCGGAGTTCGCCTTCGGGACCGAGGACCCGAGGTAGGCCGCCGGGGGCCGGGCGCGTCCCCCTCACCGGTCGGGCCCGGCCAGGTGGCAGCATGGGTCCGGCGAGCAAGGGGGACGCATGACCAGCACCACCACCACAACAACCAGCACTTTCGCCACCCACGGCTCCGACTTCCTCCAACTGGACCTCGGCAGCGCCCCCTTGGGCGGCAAGGCGGACTGGCTCGCCCAACAGTTGCGCGACGCCATAGCGGACGGGCGGCTCGTCGTCGGCGCCAAACTGCCGCCCACCCGCATCCTCGCCGCCGAACTGGGCGTCTCCCGGGGCGTGGTCACCGAGGCGTACCGGCGGCTCACCGAGGACGGTCACGTCGAGGGCCGCCGGCGCGGCGGCACCACGGTCGTCGCCGCACCGGTCGCCCGGCGACAACCCGCCCCCTCCCGCAGCACACCTCCCCACCGGTCCCTGTTCACCGGCCCTCCCGGCCCCGAGATCTTCGACGCCCTGCGCGCCACCCGGACCCGGATCGACCTCACCCCCGGGCAGCCGGACCTGTCCGCCTTCCCCCGCGCGGCCTGGCTGCGCGCCGAGCGGGAGGTGCTGGCCGGTCTTTCGGCGGAGGACCTCGGGTACGGGGACCCGCGCGGCGCACCCCTGCTGCGGCGTGCCGTCGCCGACTGGCTGGGCCGCAGCCGGGGCATCCGGGTCGGCCCCGACGACGTACTGATCGTGGCCGGTACGGCGCAGGCGCTGACCCTCCTGCACCCGGTGCTGCGCGCCGACGGCATCGACAGCGTCGCCGTCGAGGACCCGGGCTCGCTCGGTACCCGGCAGCACCTCCTCAACGGGAACCTCACCACCCCGCCCGTGCCGGTCGACGAGGACGGCGTGCGCGTCGACGCACTGCGCGCGACCGGTTCCCCCGCCGTCCTCCTCACCCCCGCCCACCAGTTCCCGATGGGCATGGTGACCAGCGGCGAACGCCGCCGTGAGCTGCTGCACTGGGCGGCGGAGGACAACCACCTGATCATCGAGGACGACTACGACGCCGAGCACCGCTACGACCGCCCGCCCGTCCCCGCCCTCCGCTCCCTCCTCGCCGACCGCGTCTGCTACCTGGGCAGCGTCTCCAAACTCCTGGCCCCCGCCCTGCGCATCGGCTGGATGGTGCCGCCGCCCCGCCACCTGAGCCCGCTCACCGAGGCGAAACGCTTCACCGACCTCGGCAACGCCGTCCTCCCCCAACTGGTCCTCGCCCGACTGATGGACTCCGGCCATCTGGAGCGGCACCTTCGGCTGCTGCGCGGCCGGCACGTCCGCCGCCGCGACGCGATGATCGCCGCCGTGGCCCGGCATCTGCCGGGTGCGGTGGTGCACGGCGCGGCGGCGGGCCTGCACCTGACGGTGACGTACGCCCACGACGTCCCCGACACCGAACTGGCTGCCGCCGCACTCGCCCGCGGCGTGAAGTGCCAGCCCCTGTCCTGGCACCGCCAGCTCCCCGGCCGCCCCGGACTCGTCCTCGGCTACGCGGCGGGCACGGCCGGCACGGTCTCGGAGGGCGTGGAGGTCATCGGCCGGACGCTGCGCGAACTGGCCGGCGTCAGCGTCGGGTAGTCGGTGTAGCCGAGCTCCCCGCCCACGTACATCAGGCCCTTGTCGCGTACGGGATTGACGGGCGCCCCCGTGCGCAGGCGGGCGACCAGGTCGGGGTTGGCGAGGAAGGGGCGGCCGAGGGAGATCAGGTCGGCCCCGGCGGCGAGGAGGCGTTCGGCCGCGCTGCGGCCGCCGTCGGCGGGGATCTGCTCGGCGGGGAGGACCGGGTTGGCGACGAGGGTGCCGGGCCAGTCGGCGCGGATGCGGTGGAAGAGGGGTGCGTCGGGGTCGGCGTACACGAGGTGGAGGTGGGCGAGGTCGCCGAGTTCCGCGAGGGCGGGGACGAGGGCGGCGTAGATCGCGTCGGTGTCGCCCTCCGCGATGCCGTTGACGGTGAGGCCGGGCGAGAGGCGTACGCCGACCCGCTCGGGGCCGATCGCCTCGGCGACCGCCCGCACGACCTCGACGACGAACCGGATGCGACCGGAGACCGATCCGCCGTACTCGTCCGTGCGGAGGTTGGTGTTCCGGGCGAGGAACTGGTGCAGGAGATAACCGTTCGCGCCGTGCACCTCGACGCCCTCGAAGCCCGCCTCGATCGCCCTGCGGGCGGCTTCGGCGAAGTCGGCGACGGTGGCGCGGAGGTCGTCGGGGGTCATCTCCCTCGGTACGACGGCCGGTTGGTGGCCGGAGGCGGTGTGGACGGTGTCCGGGAGCGGGACGGGCGAGGGGGCCAGCGGAACGAGCCCGCTGTTGTCGGGGTGCCCGACCCGCCCCCCGTGCTGGAGCTGCACGAACATCCGGCCGCCCGCGCCCCGTACCGCGTCCGTCACCCGCCGCCAGCCCGCGACGTGCGAGGCGGTGTACAGGGCGGCGGTGTTGGCGTACGTCTGGCTGACGGCGTTGGGCCGGGAGGCCTCGGCGATGATCAGGCCGGCGGTGGCGCGCTGGGCGTAGTAGGTGGCCATGAGCGGGAGGGGGGTGCCGTCGGCGGCGGCCCTGTTGCGGGTCAGGGGGGCCATGACGAGGCGGTTGGGGAGGGTGAGGGGGCCGAGGCGGGTGGGCTGGAAGAGGGCGGCTGCTGCGGCTGTGTTCGTCATGCCCGTACGGTAGAAGTTGACACCGGTGTCAGATTCAAGTCCCGCTGAGAAAGCGCAGGTAGAGGCATGCGGATCGGTGAACTGGCGGAGCGCACCGGGGTGAGCGAGCGCTCCCTGCGCTACTACGAGAAGCAGGCGCTGCTCGGATCCACGCGGACGCCCGGCGGCCACCGCGAGTACGCCGAGGGGGCGGTGGACCGGGTCGTCCTCATCCAGCAGTTGTACGCGGCCGGGCTGCACAGCAAGAAGATCGCCCAGCTCCTCCCCTGCCTGCGCGACTCCGACGGCGGCCCCTCCGCCGTCGCCACACCGCGACTGCTCGCGGAGCTCACGGCGGAACGGGCCCGCATCGACGGCATGATCACGGATCTGCTGCGGTCGCGGGCGGTGCTGGACGAGGTGATCGGGGTGGCGGCGGAGGAGGTCGCGCACATGGGGCTCGGGGGTCAGACCGTACGCGCGGACTGGGCGGGCGAGACACGGAAGCGGGACCTGCGGGACGCGTGAGGCTCCTGACATCCCTCCCGGGCTGAGGGATTTGGCCGGTTGTCCCCTTCCCTTCCCCCGCCTCCGTGACAGCCTTCGCCGCCGTCCCTAGAGTGGCCCTCCCGCGTCGCCCGCGCGCAGGCGGGAAGGTGGTCAGCAGCCTGGGGGAGCGATGATCATCACCGAGCAGTCGCACTCCGCAGCGGTCGAGGGTGCCCGGAGCGGTCCCCTGTCGCTGAGCCAGGAGGGCGACGGCACCCGTCCCGGCAGCAACCCCCACGCCGAGCAGCGCGCGACCGTACTGCCGCCCGAGGCGAAGGAAGCCGCCGCCCGGATCGCGCTCGGCCGGCCGCTGGACAACCTGCCCAACCCCTCCCGGCAGCCCTTCGTCGGCCGCGCGGAGGCACTCGCCCACGTCGACGCCTCCCTGGCCGACGGCGGCGGGGTCATCACCCAGCACTCGGCCGCCGCCGTCAGCGGGCTGGGCGGCATCGGCAAGACGGCCCTGGCGCTGCACTACGCGCACGCGCGCCGCGCAACGTACGACCTCGTCTGGTGGATCACCGCCGAGAGCGAGCAGCAGATCGCGTCCGGGCTGGCCGACCTCACGCGCGCCCTGTTCCCCGGGTGGGCGCGGCGGGCCACCCCGGTGGAGCGCACCGAGTGGGCCCTGGCCTGGCTGGAGGCGCATTCCGGCTGGCTGCTCGTGTACGACAACGTCGAGCGGCCCGAGCACCTCACGCCGTTCCTCGGCCGGCTCCTGTCCCGGGGCCACCAGTTGGTGACGAGCAGGGTCCGTACCGGGTGGCTCGAAGGCACCGAGCTGATCAGCCTGGACGTACTCAGCCGGAAGGCCTCGCTGGACCTGCTCTGCGGTCCGGGTGCGGAACCGGCCGGTCAGTCCCCGCCCGCGAAGGCCGAGCAGACCCAGGCCGAGCTCCTGGCGGCGGACCTCGGGCATCTGCCCCTCGCGCTGGCGCAGGCCCGCGCCTATCTGCGGGAGACCCGGACCGGGTTCGCCGCCTACCGGGCACAGTTGGCCCGCAGCGCGCGGACCGGGCACAGCGGGGATAGCGGGCACAGCGGGCACAGCGGGCACAGCGGGGACAGTGCGGCGGACCGGGCCGTGGACCGGATCTGCCGAACCAGCCTGGAGGCGATCCGGCCCCGGCATCCTGCGGCGGTGCCCCTGCTGCACGCACTGGCCTGGTACGCCCCCGAAGCCCTGCCGCTGGGAGTCCTCGCGCACATGGACGGCGGGGCGAGGGAGAACCGGGCGGCTCTCGACGCCCTGCGGGACTACCACCTGGTCGCCCTGGGCCCGGGCGGCATCACCCTGCACCGGCTGCTCCAGCGCGCACTGCGCAGGGCGACGGCCGCCCGGTCCCCCGGCGCCCGCGACCGGGCGGAACGGGCCCTTGCCGCCGCCGTGTCGGGCGCGGCGAAGGACGTGGGCCCCTTCCTCACCCACATCCAGGCACTGGCCGAGACGGGGGCGGCACAGGACGCCGAAGCGGCTGCCGCGCTGGTGGCCATGTACGACCGGGGCGCGGCGGAGTTGGTCGTACGCGAACAACACGTTCTGGCCATCCCGCTGATGCAGCGGGTCGTCGACCTCAACTCGCGCTGGCGCGGGGTGGACCACGAGACCACGCTCGGCCACCGGGACCGTCTCGCCGAACTCCATGCCAAGGCCGGTGACCCCGTCACGGCGATCGGCCTGTGCAAGGACCTCTTCCTGGACCGTACGACGGTCTCCGGACCCGAGGCTGCGGAGACGCTGGCCAGCCGGGAGCGGCTGGCGTACGCGTACCGCAAGGCCGGTGAGGTCGTGCGCGCGGTGACGGAGCTGGAGGAGGTCGTCGCCGTCCGCCGCCGTGTCCAGGGCGACGACCACGCGGACACGCTGCACAGCCGGAACGAGCTGGCGTACGCCCTCCAGACGGCGGGGCGGCACGTGGACGCGGTGCGGGAGTTCACCTCGGTGGTGGCCGACCGCGAACGGGTGCTGGGCGCCGGGCACAGGGACACCCTCACCAGTCGCACCAATCTGGCGTACGCCCGTCTCACGGCCGGTGACCATGCCGAGGCCCTGCTCCTGTACCGGCAGGCGGTGGAGGACCGGAGTTCCGCCCACGGCCCCGACCATCCCGACACGCTCACCAGCCGGGGGTGGCTGGCGTCGGCGCATCTGACGGCGGGTGAGCCGAGGGTGGCGGTGGAGATCTACGAGCAGGTGCTGGAGGCGCGGACGCGGGTGCAGGGGCCGGACCATCCGGACACGTTGGACACCAGGCAGGGTCTCGCCTACGCGGTGATCGACGCCGACGGACCCGACGTCGCGCTGCCCCTCTTCGAGTCGCTGGCCGAGGACAGCGCGCGGGCACAGGGGCCGGATCATCCGGCGACGCTGGACTATCGGGACGACATCGCCGAGGTGCACGGGCTCCGGGAGGACTACGTACAGTCGGCCGTCTGCTACGAGGCGGTGATCGCGAGTCTGCGTGCGGTACGAGGGGAGCTGCACCAGGACACGCTGCGTGCCCGGGGCGCTCTCGCCCTGACCCTGGAACGCTCGGGAGACCTCCGTCGCGCTCTGGACGAACGCGAGAGGCTGGTGACCGACCGCACCAGGGCACAGGGGGCGGACCACCCGGCCACCCTCACGGCGCGCGTGAGGCTGGCCAACACCTTGCGCGCCGCCTGCCGGTTCACGGAAGCCGTCGCTCTCTACGTCCAGGTCCTGGACGACCGGGTCGCCCTGCTGGGGCCGAGGCATCCGCACGTTCTGGAGGTGCGCGAAGTCCTCGCCACCACACGCCAGGAGAACGGCGACCACGCGCGAGCGGTGGCGGAACTGCAGAGCCTGCTCCACGACATGGACGGCTTCCTCCGTGCCGACCATCCGCGCATCCTCGCCACTCGGAGCGCCCTGGCCAGGTTGTTCGCCGGGGCACGTCGTCACGCGGATGCCGTCCGGGTCTACCAGGAACTGGTGGAGGCCCACGTGCGGGTCCACGGCCCGGATCATCCGAAGACGCTGGACACCCGCGAGATGCTCGGCTGCGTCTTCCAGGATGCCTACGACTTCGGCCCGTTGTTCGTCGTGCTCACCGAACTGATCGCCGACCGTGTGCGTGTGCAGGGCGAGGAGCACCCGGACACGCTCTACACGCGCCAACTGTTCGCCTGGGGTCTGCTGTCGGCCGATCAAGGAGTCCTGGCAGCCGAAGAGTTCGAGCGACTGGTCGCCGTCCGGACGCGGCTCGCCGGTGCCGAGACGTCCAAGACACTGTCGGCGCTCCACGGTCTGGCACTGGCCCACCTGTCGGCGGGCAGCCATCACGAGGCCATCACGGAGCTCCAGCGTCTGCTCGACACGTATCGTCGGCTGCTGGGTGACGAGGCACCGGACGCCTTGGTCCTTCTCGAAACCCTGGCGAACGCGCACTCCACCACACAGAACCACACGCGGGCCGAGACCCTGTACCTCGAAGCGATCGCCGGATGGACCCGCACCTGGGGCCCCGACCATCCGCGCACGCTGCGCTCCCGGCGGGGTCTTGCACTGATCCTGCGCACAGCGGGTCGGCACGAAGCGTCCCTGGCCGTGCTGACGGCCGTGCGGGAGGCACAGTCCGCGCGCGACGGGGACGACCACCCCGACGTGCTCGACATCCGGCGCGACATCGTCGCGGGGCACCTCGCCGCAGGCAACCACCACCTGGCCCAGGAGTTCGCCGTACCTCTGCTGGACGCCTGCACCCGCGTGCTGGGGCCGGATCACGTGGACACCCTCAACGCACGCGCCTGGCTGCTCTACGCCTGGCTCCGCTCGGGCCGGCTCCGGCGCGCCCTGGCGGGGTTGCCTGCCCTGGTGACCGACCAGGCGAAGGTGCTGGGGGAAGCGCACATCACCACGCTCAACAGCCGCAGCCTGCTCGCGGACGCCCTGGAGCGTGCGGGAGAGTACGCGCAGGCGGTCTCCCTGGCCGAGCAGATCCTGGACCGGACCCGCGCCCTGGGTGCCCGTCACCCGCAGGTCCTGAACGCCCGGACGGCCCTGGCCAGGCAGCGCGAACTCGCCGGTGACCGGACGGGAGCCCTGCGCGAGCTGTTCCAACTGCACGCGGAGCACGAGCGCCACTGGGGCCCCGATCACGCCGAGACGCTCGAAGTGCGCGACGATCTCGTCTGGGTCCTGTTGAATCCCTCCACCGTCCGGCCCGCCCTGCGCGCCGCGGAACTCCTCGTGGAGGACTGTGCCCGGACAGTCGGCGGGGACCACGGGCGCACACTCGAAGCCCGTTCCAAACTCGCTTCGGCGTGTGGGCACGCGGGCGACTACCGCAGGTCGCTGCGGATCCGCGAGGACCTCGTCAGGGACTGCGACCGGGTCCTCGGACCGCACCACCACTCGACGTTGGAGGCCCGCAAGGACTGGGCCCGGGCGCAGCGCTGGGTGGGCAAGCAGCAGAGTGCCGTGCGGATTCTGCTCGACCTGGTCGCCGACAGCGAGCGCGTCCGGGGCGCGGACCACACCGAGACGTTGTCCTGCCGGCTGAGTCTGGCGCTCGCCGTCCGGGAGAGCGGCGACCTGGTCCGGGCCGCGGATCTCCTGGAGGAGTTGCGCAAGCAGTGCGAGGAACTGCTGCCGGAGGAGCACACCCGGACGTCCCGCGTGCGGGGCCATCTGATCTGGACACTGGCCGACTCCGGGCTCGCGGACCGCGCGGTGCCCCTGGCCCGGCAGTCCGTGGCCGACGTAGTACGTCTGTTCGGCGCGGACCATCCTCGTACGTGGGGCCCGTGGGGCGACCTGGGACACGCCTTGCTGCAAGGAGGGGAACCCGAGGCGGCCCGCGAAGTCCTGGAGGGGCTGCTCCCTTCCGTGAGCCGGTCGCGGCCCGGACCGTACTGGCCGAGCGACCTCGACGGCCTCGTACAAGTCCATCTGCGGGCGGCGGCGCTCGACGCTAGGGGCGCCGACGGGCCCGAAGAGTACGGGCCGGAACTCACCGCGCTCCAGGAGGAGGCGGTGCGGCTCGGGCTGGTGATCGACTTCTACGCCGACTACTGGGGCGGCGGACAGTCCAGCCCGGCCGTCGAGCTGGCCCGCACGCTCCGGGCCTCCGGTCGCCCCACGGAAGCAGTCCGACTGCTCCAGGCCGTCCACTCCGGCCGCGCCTGCCTGCTCGGCCCCGACCACCCGGACACCCTGGAGAGCCACGCCGAACTCGTCCTCACCCGGCTGGAGTCCGACGCACCGGTCGCCCCGGAGGAGCAGCACGACGTACTCGACCGCCATGAGCGGGCCCTCGGCCCCGACCACCCCGAGACCGAAGAGCTCCGCTGGCGCCTGCGCACCGCCCGCCCCGCCCGTCGGCCGCGGCTGACGCTCCGCGACGAGACGGCCGTCGGCCGGACCTCCGCCATCGAAGTGCGTCTGGAGCGGAACGAGGACGTCCCGGCCCCCGACCTGGACCGCGTCGAGATCGTGGCGGACTGCCGTACCGATGCGGTGGTCGCCCCGGCCGCCGTGGAGTACGTACCGGGCGGGCCGTCCGCCGTGTTCGCCTTCACCCCGCGGCAACCCGGGGCGCACCCGCTCCGGTTCGCCGTGTACGACCACGACTCCGGGCTCGCGCTCCAGGAGCTGGAGACGGTGGTCCACGTACCCGAAGTGCGCGGCAGTGTGCCGGAGCAAGGGAGCGACTGAACCGGATGCCACAGGAACTCGCCGTCGCGATCGTGCACGACCCGTCCTCCGGGTACACCCTGCGCCCGCCCCGCGCCCCGCGTGACCCGGGCCGCGAGGCCCCGCGTGACCTGCGGATCATCGTGCGCCACACCGCCCACGGCGCACTGTCGGTCACCGCCTGCGCCTCATGGCTGCCCGCGCGGGAACGCTGGACCAGTGCCCGCCTGGAAACGTCGCTCGACGTCCTGCGCGGCAAGGCGAGCACGCTTCGTTACGAGTGGAATCGGCTGGTCGTCAACCACGTCGACGAGAACCCGGTGCCGGGTTCCCGGATCGGGGGGCATCCGCTGTCGGAGCGGACCGACCTGACGCAGCATTCGCCGCTCGTCGAGACCCTCGTGAAGAATCTCGCCGAGGAGGGCTTCGACGTCCTCGACGTCATGCTCGACGGAAGGGGCTCCGGCCTGAGGCGTTTCCGGGAGTTCTTCCTGGGCGCCCTGGCCGACGAGGAGAACCTGCGGATCAGCTTCGACTCGGACCTCCCCCTGCCCTGGCCGATGCTCGCCGTGAACCCCTCCCTCTTCAAGGACCCCTGGGACGCCTTCCTCGGCCACCGCCACCAGATCGAACAGACCAGCACCGCCCAGTCCTGGGTGCAGCAGATGAGGCTGGAGCCCCGTCTGCGGGCGGTGACCAGCCTCAACACCGACACCACCCTCGACGGAGTGGGCCGGGCGGCGGACGTACGCGACCTGCTGGACCAGAAGTCGCAGCTCACCGTCCGCACACAGGCCGAGGACCTCCTGAACGCCCTCAACTCGGCAGTGCTTCCCGAGGACTTGATGTACTTCTGGTGCCACGGGACGTTCACGGACGAGGACCCTCCCAACCGGCGGCTGGTCATCAAGCTGTCCGACGCGGACCTGATCGACAGCGCGAAGGTCGACCGCAAGCGCCGGCCGTGGCGGGACAAACCGCAGCGCTTCAAGCCGTTCGTCCTGCTCAACGCCTGCCACACCGGTCAGACGTCGTCCGGCACGCACGCCGAACACCTCAGTGCGACGCTGATCGACCTCGGCGCGGACGGCGTGCTCGGCCCGCAGATCGAGATACCGCAGGTCTTCGCCTCGGAGTACGCCTACTCCTTCCTCGACCTGTACCTGGAGGGCCGGCACACGGCGGGCGAGATCAGCCGGCTCCTGGTCAGGACCTTCGCCAAGCAGTTCCACAACCCCCTCGCGCTGACCTATTCGCTGCACTGCGGTCTGCACAGCCGTCTGGACCTCGCCTCATGACCGCCGCCGCGCCGCTCGACGCCGCCGTCCCGGAACCCGCCGTCCCGGAACCCGCCGTGGTCGACCTCGACGAGCAGGGACGGCTCCGCACACCGGCGGGTGTCCCGGTCCCCGTCCACCAGGTGGCCGACCACCTCGCCCGGCACCTGCGCATACCGGACTGGGCGACGGACCTCCATGTCTACGTGCACGGCTGGCAGACCCCTCCCGCGACCGCCGCGCGCTGTACGACGCGGCTGCTCGGGCAGGCCGTGGACCTGTGGCGGGCGCACCCGGACCGCTATCCCGGGCTGGCGAAGGGCTACCGCCCGTGGAGCGTGGTGGTGCGCTGGCCGTCGTCCAGCCTCCCCACCCTGGGCGGCTACCGTCTCGTACGGGACCGGGCGCACGCCATGAGCGCCGACGGAGCGGGCCATGCGCCGTACGTCATCGGGCACTTGCTCGGCTATCTGGACGACGAGCGGACCACGCCGTACGCCCCGCCCGTCCTCGCCAACCGCCACGGCCAGTACCTGCACCTCGTCGGGCACTCGTTCGGCGGCCGGTTCCTGTGCGAGGCGGTGCAGCGGGCGGCCGAGCGGCCGCCGGTCCTGTCCTGGAGCGTGCCGCGCGACTCCCGGCACCCGTTCACCGTCGACAGTGCGCTGATCTTCCAGATGGCGGCGCCCCGGGACGCCTTCGTCCGGCACTTCGCCTCGCTGTTCCCCTCCGCCGAACATCCCGGCGCACCGCTCGGCGGCCCTCTCGTCCTGACCCACTCCCGCTGGGACCGGGCCACCGGCTTCTGGCATCTGCGGGCCGAGGGCGAACCGGGCATCGGGCACTCGGGGGTGGGGCCCGCCCCCGTCCCCCAGTTCTCGACCCGGCTGCTCGGCACGGAGGTGAGCTACCCGCAGCACGTCCTGGACCACCGTGTCGTCAACGTCAACGCGGACTGGCTCTACCGGGGCAGCCGCCGGACCCGCCTCTCCCCCGCCGGGGCGCACTCCGACTTCCTGCGCCCGGAGTCCGCCCACCTCCTGCTGACGCTGGCCGAACGCTCGCGCTGACGCCTGCCGATACCGTCGTCCCCATGGCTCTGCGCAACCCCACCCACCGCGACGTCGACGGCGAGCGGATACCCGGCACCTGGCGGCACGTGTTCCACCGCGGCGGCGACACCTGGCACCTCACCGATCTCGTCGTGTACGCGGACGGGCTGATCGACTGGGGCGGCGAACGACTCGTCACGGTCGAGGAGTTCGCGGCGCTGCTGCGGTCCGGGCGGATCGCCGCCGGGCCGACGGAGGGGGAGAAGGCGGCCGCGTACCGCATCGGCTCCTGGACCATGACCGGTGTCCGAACGCACTCGCGGCCGGAGTGGCTGCTCGGCGAGGTGCGGGACGAGGTCGAACGGCTCGCCGGGCGGCCCACCTCGACCGAACGCTGTCTCGCCGCCGTCGAGGTCTTCCTGGCGGAGCGCACGGAGGCCAACCGGGCCGCGCTCCGGGCCGCCCACCTGGAGATTCCGGAGTCCCTGCGCGCGTACGCCCTGGGCGACATGGACGCCCGGGACATCCCGATCCGCGTGCTGGCGGCCGGTCCGGACGGCGGGGACGAGGGCTTCGACGAGGAGGACCACGGGGAGGCCGTACGGTACTTCGCCGAGCACGCCCAGTGGCGGGGCGTGGCCGAGCGGCGCCGGGACGCGGACGGTCCGCAGGGGCCGCCCGCTCCCCCGGTCACGGTGGAACCCGCCTTCGGGCAGACGGAGAAGCAGGCCGCCGCGCGGCTGCGCAACGACCACCCGGCCCCGATCGAGGTCGACGGCGTGACGTACCCGACCGTGACGCACGCCTACTGGGCGCTGTCCACGGACGACGTGGGGCGTGCCGAGCTGATCCGCTCCGCACCGACCCCGGCGCGGGCCCGCGAGGCGGGCGAGGAGTCACCGCGCCGCGCCCACTGGGCGGACGTCCGCCTGGCGGTGATGTCGCGGATCCTGCGGGCGAAGTTCGCCCAACATGCCGATCTGGCCGAGGAGTTGCTGAACACGGGGAACGCGCCGCTGCACTGCGCCGACTCCCCCGCACGCCCCTTCTGGCACCGGGGCGGCGAGGCGGGCCGCAACTGGCTGGGGCGCCTGCTGGAACTCGTACGTTCGGAACTGCGGGCGGAGCGCGCCGGGCTGTGACGCGTTCCGCCCCGGGAGGAAGGGGCGTCAGGCCGCGAGGGCCCAAGCCGTCGAAGCCACTCGGCTGCACCCCATCCGGCCCTCCCCCTGCTCGCCGGCGTCGGCCTGCGGCCCGCATCCGGCGTGCTGGGCACAGGGCGCAGCCTGCTGGTGCTTGTCCTTGAGGATGGCCCAGCCGACGGCGATATAGGCGGGGCCGGTCGTAATCACGGCTATGGCGATCTCGGTGAAGTCCATCGGTCTCACCCCCCGGGGGCGTCTCGTGTGTCGAGCGCGTCTTGGCGTCGAGTTCCCCAGAGCATAGAGGCAGGGGTACGGGCGAGGAAGCCAATTCCCGGACGCATTAAGGGGGTTCACTTCCGGACCCGTCCACCCTGGAAGTTTATGACGTACGCTTTGTATATCGCGTATACAGCACTCCCGGAGAGGCCCATGCCCCGCACACCTCGCACCCCCCGGCCAGCCGCAGGCGTCGAACTCGCCTCCCTGGCCGACCTGTTGTGGCGTACGCAGTCCGACTCCCCCGGGGAGCCCCGGCTGCGGCTGAGCGCCCCGTTGATCGTGCGCACCGCCGTCACCCTGGCCGACACCGAGGGGCTCGACGCGGTCTCGATGCAGCGGGTGGCTGCCGAACTCGGGTGCACCGCAATGGCGTTGTACCGGCACGTTCCCGGCAAGGACCAGCTCGTCGCGGCCATGAACGACGCCGCCATCGGACACCCGCCCGCATCCGGCGCCGTCGGCTGGCGCACCGAGGTCGAGGCATGGGTGGAGGCGCTGTGGGGGCTCTACCTGAGCCACCCGTGGATGCTGCACACCCCGACCCGCAGCGCACCGGTCGGACCGCACGAACTCGCCTGGTTCGAGGCCCTGTTGACGCTCTTTCAGCAGGCGGGCGTGGAGCGCGGGCAGCTCATTCCGCTCGCGACCTTCGTCTCGAGTGCCGTACGCGACCTCGCCCGCGTCGCCACCGAGCTCGACCCGGACGGCGCAGCGGCGTACGGGCAGGTGCTGGCCGAGCGTCTGGACCCGGCACGGTTCCCCACGCTGTGCGCACTGGCCGGTGAGGAGGGGCTCGACGAGGCGGAGGACGGGGACGTCACCCCGATCGTCCGGCACGGCCTGCGGTATCTGCTCGACGGCATCGACGCGAGGGTCGCCGAGCACACCACCAACCCCGCGCACACCACCAACCCGTAGGACACCACCAACCCGTAGCAATTCACCGATCCAGGGAAGAAGGACGTACGTCATGGACGACAGCCGCATCCACCGCCTCATGGCCGCCTCCGGCATCGCCGCCGGATTACTCGCCGCCGTCGGCGTTCCGCTCTACTTCGTGTACTCCGGCGCCCCGCCCGCCTCGAACGTCCTCGCCCGCATCCTGCTCAACCTGCTGACCTGCGGCGCGCTCCTCGTCTTCCTGACCGGGCTGCGGCATCTGATCCGCGGTGCCGGGCCCGGCTTCGAATGGCTCGCGAGCCTGGCCTTCGGCGCAGGCACCGCCTACGTGACCGTCACCCTCGTCGCCGCGTCCGTCGAGGCGGGCACCGTGCTCGAACACCCCGGCGGGACCCTGGACCCGACCGTCGACGGCACCCTCGCCCACGCGAACATGCTGCTGCACGGGTCCGTCGCCCGGCTCCTGACGGCGGTCCTGCTGACGGCCGCCGGGTACGCGATCCTGCGCAGCGGCGTACTGCCGCGCTGGACGGGCCACTGGGCGTACGCCGTGGCGGCCGTCAACCTCGCCTTCGTGCCGTCGCTGTTCTTCGGGACGGACGCGGCCGACTTCTACAGCGCCGTCGGCTGGGGCAACACCGCGCTGACCGCCGCCCTGCTCGTCTACTGGGCGCTGGCTGTGGGCGTTGCGGTGCTGCGGCGGCGGACCGCGCCGGTCACAGTGCGAGCCGGGTACTGAGGCGGGCCTTCGCCTCGGGCCATTCGTCGGCGAGGAGCGAGAAGTAGACCGAGTCGCGCCAGGTGCCGTCCGCGCGGCGGCGGTGGCGGCGCAGGACGCCCTCGCGCTGGGCGCCGAGGCGGGCGATGGCGGCCTGGGAGCGTTCGTTCCTGTGGTCGGTCTTGAGCTGGACGCGGCCCATACCGAGGTCCTCGAAGGCGTGGGTGAGGAGCAGGAGCTTTGACTCGGTGTTGACCGGGGAGCGCCAGTGGGCGCGTCCGTACCAGGTCCAGCCGATCTCCAGCCGTTCGTCCTCGACGGAGATGTCCATGTACGTCGTCCAGCCGACGGCCCGTCCGCTCGCCAGGTCGATCACGGCGAACGGGACGTACGAGCCGTCCAGCACCGTCCGCTGCACCTCGGCGAGTTCCGCCTCGGTCTGCGGGGTCGGACCCAGCCAGCGCCAGACCTCCTCGTCCCGGCCGCCGGCCAGGAACAGGTCGCCGAGGTGCTGCTCGGTGAGAGGTTCGAGGCGCACGTGGCGGCCGGTGAGGGTGACGGGGTGCGGGGTCTTCGCGGACATGATCGGAAAGGTAGCCAAGGATTGATCTAGGTGCAACAGATGTTTGCACTATGGCAATCAGATGGCATCCGTGGCGTACGCCAGGGCCGCCGCGTACCCCTCCGGCGCCTGTACGTCCACGAGCCGCCACCCCGGCACGTCCCCCGGCCGCTCGCCGGCACCGACGTACGTCCCGTCCAGCGGTACGGCCAGACCTGTGCCGGTGCCCTTCAGGTACGCCTCCTTCCGGCACCAGCAGCGCCCGAACGCGGCGGCGCGGGCGGGGTCGTCGGCCCGGAGCGCGGCCAACTCCGCCCGCTCGCGCGGATGCAGGACCGGCGTGACCTCGTCGACCTGCCCCACCGGCGGCAGCACCTCCACGTCGATCCCGACCGGCGTCGCCGCGAAGGCGAGCAGCACGAGGTCACCGCTGTGCGAGAGCGAGAAGTGCAGCCCGGTCCCGGGGAGCGAGGGCCGCCCGTGGGGCTCGGGGCACAGCGGGCAGTCCTCCCGCCCGAGGGCGACGGCGCCGGGATCCTGCCGCAGGTACGCCCCGGCCAGCCGTCGCAGGGCGACGTGCGAGGCGAGATACCGGGCCCGGTCCTCGGCGCGCCGGAAGCCGGAGTGCCGTCGGCGTTCGGCGGGGTCGAGCAGGTCGAGGGCACGGGGGTCGCCGGTCTCCTCGCTCGTGTCGTACGCCGAGACGCGCAAGGCCCAGACGTCGGGGGCAGTACCGGGCCGGGCGAGCGGCCCGGCGAGGGGGCCGGGGGTCACGGGGGAGGCCGGGGCGTGGTGATCGGTCACTGGTCAGCGGCCTTTCCGCGTCGGTTCGCCTGGAACCGGGCCTTCTTCTGCCGGTTCCCGCACGTGTTCATGTCGCACCACTTGCGGGTGCGGCTCTGGCTGGTGTCGAAGAAGGCGGCGAGGCAGGTCGGCGAGGCGCACAGGGCCAGCCTGCCGTCCCGTACGCCCGCGATGACGTCGACCGCGTCGGCTGCGATCACCCCGAGGGCGTCCGCCACGCAGGAGTCGGGACCGAGCCGCCACCGCCGTTCGCCCTCGGGGGTGAGGACCGCTGCGGCCCGCCCCTGGACGCTGCGTTCGTTGATGACGCGGACGGCGGCGGCGGGCAGGGCCTCCCCGAGCGCGGCGGCGGTCGCGGCGGCGTGGATCGACTCCCGCAGTTCCCGGGCGAGTTCGAGCTGGGCGGGCGTGCAGGCGTCCACCGTGAGGCCGCTCACCGCCAGCCAGTCGACGAGGCGCCGAGGTGTGGGAATGCGTTCCACGGAGTCGCCGTGACGCTCCGACAGGGTGCCCGTGAAGCTGGTCGCCAGCACGGCGCCGAGGCGGAAGTCGGGGAAGGCAGCAGGCATGGAACCAGCTTAGCCGGTTGCGTTCGGGGGAAGGGGACCGCTAGAACCGTCTTAGCCGGTTCCCCGATGACTGGAGGACTCATGCCCCGCACGAACACCGACGTACGGACCCTCACGACCCACGCGCCCGAGGCCGAACTCGCCGATCTGCGCGCCCGGTTGGCCGCAGCGCGGCTGCCGGAGGCCGAGACGGTCCATCGGGCCGGGCCCGGCCCCGGCCGCTGGGAGCAGGGCGTTCCGCTCGCCGATCTCACCGAGCTGGTGCACTACTGGCGCACCGGCTACGACTGGCGTCCGTTCGAGGAACGCCTCAACCGGATAGGCCAGTTCCGTACGACCGTCGACGGACTGGGCATCCACTTCCTGCACCGGCGGTCCGCGCGCCCCGACGCCACTCCCCTGGTCCTGACCCACGGCTGGCCGGGCAGCGTCGCGGAGTTCGTGGACGTGGTGGACGAGCTGGCGGACCCGCCGGAGGCGGAGGCTCCGGCGTTCCACGTGGTGGTCCCGTCGCTGCCGGGCTTCGGCCACAGCGACAGGCCGGACGCCCCCGGGTGGGGGACGGAGCGGATCGCGGCCGCGTGGGTCGAGGTGATGGGGCGGCTCGCTTACGACAGGTTCCTGGCCCACGGCGGCGACTGGGGCGGTGTCGTCACCACGGTGCTGGGCAGCCGGTTCCCGGAGCACGTGCTCGGCATCCACACGACGGTCGCGCAGTCGCCGCCCGGGATGACGACGGACGGCCTGACGGAGGCCGAGCGCCGGTGGACCGAGGAGACGTACGACTTCTGGCACCACCGCGCGGCGTACGCGAAGCAGCAGGCGACCCGCCCGCAGACCACCGGCTACGCCCTCGTCGACTCCCCGGTGGGGCTGCTGGCCTGGATCCTGGACAAGTTCGCGGAGTGGTCGGACACCGAGGACAGCCCGTTCGAGACGATCTCCCGGGACCGGCTCCTGGACAACGTCACCCTGTACTGGCTGACCCGGACCGGGGCGTCGGCGGCCCGCATCTACTACGAGAGCCACGACTCGCTGGACCCGGACCTCCGGGTCGACGTCCCGACGGCGATCACGACCTACCCGCGCGACATCGAGAAGTACCCGCGCCCCTGGGCGCAGAAGCGGTTCCGCAGGATCGTGCGCTGGAACACACCCGACTCCGGGGGCCACTTCCCCTCCCTGGAGGTCCCGGACCGCTTCGTCCAGGACCTGCGGGAGGGGCTCACGGCGGTGCTGGCGGCGGGGCGGTGAAGGCGGCGGGGCGGTTAAGGCGGGCGGGGCGGTGAAGGCCGCAGGGCGGTGAAGGCGGCGTGGCGGTGAAGGCCTATACCTTCCGGCACCGCTCGGGACGTCCTCTCACTCCCGCTGCAGTGCCACCCGTACCGCCACCCTCCCCGCCTGCCGGAACGAGCCCTCCCGGGAGTCCACCTCGTGGATGCGGATGCCCCGCAGCACCACCGCCACCGCGCATCCCGGAACCCGTTCCGCCAGCTCCGCCCGCAGCCCCTCCTCCAGCGCCGCCACGTAGTGCGCCGCCTCCGGGTCCGGCGGAATCCTCGCCCCCTGCGCCACCTCGAAGGCGAAGCCCGCCTCCCCCGGCTCGAAGTCCACGGTGACCTGCGCGAAGTCCCCCGGGCAGCTCGTCTGGTGGACGTACGTCGCCACGACGTCCCGGATCGGATGCCGCGGGAAGGGGAGGGCCGCCACCTCGGGCCCCGTCATCGCCAGGCCGGGGCGTCCGTGCCCCACAGGCCCACCGGCCGCTCCCAGTTGCCGGGCCCGCCCGCGTAGCCCACGGGCGGAAGCGCGTGGTCGAGCTTCCCGTACGGGGACTCGCAGGCCGTCATCCAGCGCCGGGCGTCGTACACGTCCCGCGTCGGCGGCTCCGGCTGCACCCCGTGCATCAGCCAGGAGGCCGTGCCGGCGAGGGAGTACCGCAAGTGACGTCCCCGGCGGGTCTGCTGACGTTCCGTCAGGCCGCGCAGGACGCCCGCCGCCACCAGGTACCCCGTCCCGTGGTCCAGCGCCTGCGCGGGCAGCGCGCCCGGGCGGCCGGTCGGGTCCGCCGTCTCGATCGCGGCGATCCCCGTCCCCACCTGCACCAGGCTGTCGAAGCCGCGCCGCCCGGCCCACGGCCCCGTCCACCCCCACGCGCACAACTGCGCCACGATCAGGTCCGGGTGGCGCTCCAGCAGCGCCTCCGGGGCGAGCCCGTGCCGGTCGAGCGCGCCCGGGCGGTACGCCGAGAGCACCACGTCCGCCGTGGCCAGCAGTTCCTCGAAGACCTCGCGGTCGCCCGCCGCCCCGAGGTCCAGCAGCGTCGAACGCTTCCCCATGCCCGTGTCGGTGTACGTGTCCGCGTCCTCCGGCAGCTGCGGTGCGTCCACCCGCAGCACGTCCGCCCCCAGCAGCGCCAGCGTCCGCCCCGCCACCGGTCCGGCGAGCACCCGGGTCAGGTCCAGGACCCGTACCCCTTCGGCGGGAGCCGCCACGGGGGCGGAGGCGCTCAGCCGCCGGGAGCCGTCCTCGCCCGCCTCGCGCACCTCGACCAGCGGGATCGAGGCGGCGTCCGGTGCGGGGTCCGCCAGCGCCACCGCGAGGCCGCCGGCCGCGTACACCGTCTCCTGCACCTCGTGCGCCTTTCGCGTCGCCAGTTCGGCGGCCAGTACGTCCGCCAGGGCGCGGTCGTCGCGGGAGCCGTCGTCCGGGAGGCCGAGTGCGGCCAGCAGCCGGGCGCGGTGGTGCGGGTAGTTGGCGTGGGTGCGCACCCAGCTGTCGGAGGTGCGCCAGAAGCCGGACAGCGGGGCGAAGTTGGTGGGCGCGCGGCCGTCGACACGGAGGTTGCGCTCGCTGTGGAAGGCGGTGGCGACGGCGCCCTCCGCGACCCGGACCTGCGGGACCGCCGTCCCGGCCCCGCCCCCGGCGCGGGCTGCCGCCAGTTCGGCGGCGGCCAGGGAGCACGCGCCCACCATGGCCCGCGCCATCTGCCGTACCGGCAGGACGGCGGGCAGGACGTCGCCCGCGCTCTCGTACGTGACCTGCCCGACGAGCTCCGGGCTGCCGCCCACGGCGGACCAGGCGTGCGCGGTCGCGGGGTCAGGAGTCGCGGGGTCAGGAATCGCGGCGTCAGGAGTCGCGGCGTCATGATCAGTGGTCGTCATGGCAATCAGCATGTACCCGCCGCCGCTCGGCGCACCAGCCCCTTCCTACCTCCCCAGCAGGGCCTTCGCCTGGGCGACCTGGACCGGGTCGAGGGCGGGGTTGCCGTCCGCCACGTCCCAGAGGGCGTTCTGGAGGATGCGGGCGAGCGTCCAGCCCGCCGCCCGTGCGCGGTCGAGGCCGAGGGCTTCGGTGAGGAGGTCGAAGCGGGGGAGCACCGTGGCCGGATCGGGGTCGCTGTTCAGCGCGGGCCAGAGGTCGAAGCCGGGGTCGCCCGCGAGGGGTTCGGGGTCGATGGCCAGCCAGGGTTCGCGTTCTCCGGCGAGGACGTTGTCGTAGTGGAGGTCCCAGTGGAGGAGGCGGTCGCCGGGTTCCGGGAGGAGTTCGGTGACGGCGGACGCGCAGGTCCCGAGGAGTGCACGGTCCGCCGGGTCGGCCAATTTCCTTACCGCTGACGGGACTTCGTCCAGCATCGCGGCGGCGATGTCGGCCAGCCGTCGGGTGCCGGGCGGGGCGGCGGGGGCGGTCAGGCGGGCCATCAGGCCGGCCAGGATCCGGAGGGCCTTGCCCTCGCCCTCGGGGGTGCGGGCGAGGGTGGAGAGGGGTCGGGAGGCGTCGAGGCGTTCCAGGAGTGCGGTGTCGGTGGCCGGGTCGTGGGCGAGCAGACGCACCGCGCCGTTTCCGGCCCAGGTCCGCAGGGCGGTCGCGGCCCCGACGGTCTCCTCCCGTACCTGCTGGAGCTTGAGCACGGCGGGTGTGCCGTCGGCGGTACGGGTCACGGGCAGGACGACCGACGCCATGCCGTGCCCGGGCGCACCGTCCGGCCGCAGCTCCCAGCGCTCCAGGAACTCCCCCGCGAGGCGCGGCAGATCGGCTAGCCAGGCGGGGGCCGCCGCGTTCTCGTCGCGGTAGGAGGCGGCGAAGGCGGGCGGGACGGTGAAGGGGGCGGTCATACGGAGGGACTCCTTCGGGGGAGGGACGGAATCGGCGGCCCGGGCGGCCTCCGGCGGCATCTGGCTGCCTCCGACTGCCTCCGACTGCCTCAGCCGAAGGTCACCGCCGGGTACGCCAGCAGCATCCATGCCCCGAATCCCAGCTTCAGCACCGCGTCGCTCACGCCCAGCGCCCGCACCGGCGCACGCCTCGCCACGTACAGCCCGATCAGTGCGTTCACGCTGGTCAGCGCGCCGAGGAGGGTCATCAGGGGGCCGTGCGCGAGGCCCATGGTGAGGAAGTGCAGGCCGACGACGAAGAGGATCCGGAGGATCAGCTGCCGGTCGTCCCGCTCGGCCTCCGGCTGCTTCTGGTAGCTGCTGATCACCAGATAGATCAGCCCCATCTCCAGTACGAAGGACCCCACGAGCCCCGCGATCTGGACGAACGACGTCGGCCCGAGCGACGGCAGCAGCGCGCTCAGCCCGCTCGCGACGAACCCGGCGACGCCACCGCCGATCGCGAAGGGTATCCAGCGGCTCTGGAAGATCCAGCCGAGCAGGAAGCCGAGCCCGACGCAGAGGAGGAAGAGGCCGCCCCCGCGGATGAGGGGGTACGGATGCAGGACGGCCTCGGCGGCGAGCGTCAGGGGTGCGTTCATCGTCTGTACCGGCCGTTCCGCAGAGCGAATTGAGGGGTGGTCATACGCCTCAACCTAGCCTCAACCGATCTTGTACGAAACGGCTTCACGGCACGGCTCCACCGCACGACTCCGCGACGCGGCCTCACACCCGCCCGCCACCGCCCAGCAGCACGTCCACGAACCCCTCCCGCGCCTTCGCCTCCGACGCGAACCACAGGCTCAGCCGGTGGTCCGCCTCCGGCAGCACGACCCGCACGTACTCCGCCCGCGAGGCACCCAGCGCCTCGTCCACAGCTTCCGTGACGGCGGGCGGGATCACCGCGTCGACGGCGGGCGTGGCCAGCACCGCGCGCACGCCCTCCGGGAGTTCCCGGAAGACGTCCAGCGCGGGGGACTTCCGCCAGCTGTCGGGCGTACGGATGATCCCGGTGAACCCGGCGTCGAAGGCCACCGGCCAGGCCTGCGCCGCGTACACGGCGGGCGCCCCGAGGCCGATCGCGGCGAGGCGGTTCCGGTAGTGCGCGGCGAGGTCGGCGACGGTCTGCCCGCTCATGCTGAAGCCGACGAGGACCAGGGGCGCGTCGGTGGGCAGGCAGGTGTCGACGACGGTACGGGCCTGCTCGAAGCGGCGGCGCAGGCTCAGCCCGCCGAGGGTGCCGGTGCTGTCGCCGTGCCCGGAGAAGTCGAAGGCGAGGGCGTGATGCCCCCGGTCGGCGAAGGCGGCGGCGAGGACGGCGGGGCTCTGTTTGTCCCCGTTGCCTGCGCCGTGCAGGACGAGGACGGCGAGGGGGGCGGGGGCGGGAATCACCGGCCGCACCGTGACGCAGGAGAGGACTTCGCCGTCGCAGGGAAGGGTGAAGTGCGTTGCGTGGGAAGAAAGTTGGGGGTCACCGGGGGCGGCGGCCCCGGGTCCCTCGACCTCGTGGACACCGGTCGGCTCAGTCTCGTACACACCCGTCATCCGTTCCCCGCCTCCGCCGCGTCCCCGACCACCCGCACCCTACCGACCGCCCCGCCTAAACTTCCCCGAATGACCGGAAACCCCGCACCGCCCACCGCCACCGTCCGGCCCTTCCTCGTCCCGCACTCCCCCGACTGGGAGCCCCGGGGGCGGGCCCTCACCCAGGACCTGCTGGCCGCCCTCGCGCCCCTGGCCGTGCGCGTCGAGCACATCGGCAGCACCTCGATCCCCGGCATGGCCGCCAAGCCGGTCTTCGACCTCCAGGTGAGCGTCGCGGACCTGGAGCCGGTCGAGGCCGCCTTCGCCGGCCCCCTCGCGGCACGCGGCTTCCGGCTCTCCCCGTACCGCAACGACCACGTCCCCGCAGGTCTCGACGACGCCCCGGAGAACTGGACCAAGCGGCTCTGGACGCGCCGCGCGGCGGACGGCGTCACCGCCGTCAACCTGCACGTACGCCGCACGGGCTCGCCAGGCGAACGCTTCGCGCTGCTCTTCCGCGACTGGTTCCGCGCGCACCCCGAGGCGGTCCCCGCGTACGCCCGCTTCAAGCAGTCGCTCGCGGGGGTGGTCGACAGCACGGGCGTGTACGCGGACGTGAAGGACCCGGTGGTCGACCTGGTGATCACGGTCGCGGAACCGTGGGCGGCGGCCACCGGCTGGAAGGCGTAGCCGGAGTTGCAGGAAGGCCGCAGCACCGGCGCGTTCGCTCCTGAGCGCCGCCGGCCGGCGGCTGTGCCCGGACATCGTGCTGCTGGACGCGCCGCCGGACGAGAAGGCGTCCGCGGTGCGGCAGCTCGCCGGGCAGGGGGACGCCGTGCGGGTGGTGGCGCTGTCCGTCGGGGACCACCACGACGTGGTGACCTGGGCGGAGGCCGGGTTGTGCGGGCCCACTGGCTGCGGGTCCGAGCTGACCAAGGGCGACGACGGCGGCAGGACCGGACTGGACCGGGCGGAGTGGGCCTGGTGCGGCCCACTCCGCCCGTGCTGGCGGGGGTGAAGGTCGGATACCGGGTCGCGTCGGGCCCGCAGGAGCTCGGCCAGGTCCTCGCCCTCAACCGGTTCGACCTCGACGACCGTACGGAGGCGACCCGTTGACGGGGTGCGCCCTTCGCGCCGCTGGCGCCCGTCGAGGACCGTACCCCTGCCGTGTACCTGGGCTTCGACGCGCCGCTGCCGGTCGGACTCGTCGGCCTGTACGCCGCGGTGCCCGGCTCCGGGGCGGAGGGCGGGACGGTGTCCGGCCCCTCCCCCTTCGCCCAGGAGGGCCGGTCGGCGGACGGCTGGGCGGAGCTGGCGGTGCTCGACGGCAGGGTGCGGTTCCGGCGCAGTGGCACGGTGCAGTTCGCCGACGGGCCCGCGGTGGGCGCGGCGGTCTCGGCCTCGTACCGTACGGGCGGCGGCCCGCAGGGCAACGTACCGGCGGGCACCCTGACCGAGCTGCGCAGCGCGGTGCCGTACGTGAGCGGGGCGGTCAATCCGGTGGCGGCCCAGGGAGACGCGGCGGGCGAACAGCCCTCCGGGCACACCGGTACGGGGCTCCGGGAACGGCCGGGGCACGCACCCGCTGGTCGGGTCGGGGACGGGCAGCCTCGACCTGTTCGCCGTCGCACACTCGCTCGGCCTGCCGCTGGACACCGGCCCGCACACGCTGGAGTTCACGGTCCGCGCGGGCGGCGGCAAGGTCCTCTACACCCTGTACGTCGAGTGACGGCGGGCCCGCGATGACGACGACGCCCACGGACCCCATCGCTCCCGGGGAGCGCGCCACCCTGTACCCGCTCGTCCCGGCCCCGGACGGCAGCTAGCCGTCCTGCCACACGGACGGCCTCACGGGAGAACCGGCCCAGGGCCCCGCCACGGAGCCGCCCGGAGAGACGGAGGGGCCGCCGCCCGGAGGGACCGAGGGACTGAAGGGACTCAAGAAGCGACACTCCTCCCGCGCGCCGCACACCCCGCACCGACTCCTCTACGCCGCCGCCCCCGACCTGGGACACCTCCTCGCCCTCACCCCCGACCTGCACCCCGTCGGCCGCTGGCGCGAGGGCTCGGCCGCCCCCTCGCCCCGGACGGCGCGCTCGGCCTCTACGTGGTCGACGCACCCGACACCGGCCCGCCCCGGCTCGTACGGCTGGACCTCCGGCACGGCCCCGACCCGGAGTTCGCGCACCGGACCGAGCACCTCGTCCTGAGCCTCTGCTACCGCGAGTGCCGGACCGGTTTCGAGCCCGCCCTCGTGCCCGCCCTGCCGGGAGACATGACGGCCTGCCTGCACGAGCAGGGGTGACCGGACAGGCGGACAGACGACAGGCAGACGGATGCCCCGCAGCCGGGGGGGGTGACTGCGGGGCATCCAGGATGCTCGGCAGGCCGGGGGGATGTGCCTGCGAGCTCGGGTCGAAGAGGCTTGTTCCCCGGACCGAAGCACCCATGCACCTCTGCCGAAAAGTTTTTTCGCGACCCCCCGGCTCCCCCCAGCCCACTCAGCTGCGCGTGCGGAAGGCGTCCACCACCAGGTACGTCCCCGACCGCTTGACCACCTTGACCGTGTGCACGCCCTGCGGCAGTCCGGAGATCCCGAACACGGTCTGCTGGACCTGCCGGGCGGTCGAGGTCAGATCGACGGTCGTCCGCAGCGTGCCGTCCACATACACGTCCGCCGTGCCCAGGTCGGAGAACTTCTCGGTGAGGAAGTCCACGCCCGTGCCGTTGAAGGTGTAGGAGACGGAGTCACCGTTGGCGCGCGTGTAGTGGACGTCGTCGCCGTAGTCCCCGTAGCCGCGTCCGCCGCCGTACGTCCAGGCGCCGCCGTACGTCACGCCGCCCGCCGTGTCGTTGATCATCAGCGAGTCCGGCTGGGTGACCTTCACATTGCGTACGTACATGTGGCTCGGCAGCGGTGTCGACGGCTGGATGCAGCCGCCCCAACTGGCGCAGCCGCCCGCGCTGTTGTTGAGGATGAGGAACATCGGCTCGCTCGGCACCGCCTTGGTGGTCGTGCAGCGGGCCACGCCGTCGACCAGCCAGGTCATCTTCCCGGGCTGCCAGTCCAGACCGTAGGTGTGGTATCCGGCGGACAGGTCGGTGGTCTTGAAGGTGCAGCCGGTCTTGTCCTCGGGGCGGACGTTGTGGAGCGTCATGTAGTCGGTCTTGGAGCCCTCGGTGCCGAGGATCTCGAAGATGTCGACCTCGGGCAGCGCGGTGCTGTTGTCGATGTCGGAGGGCGTGGTGTCGGCGGGGAGCATCCAGAAGGCGGGCCAGAGCCCGAGGCCGCCGGAGACTTTGATGGTGGCCTCGACCTTTCCGTACAGGAAGCTCTTCTTGCCCTGGGTGCTGATGTACCCGGCCCGGTACTTGTGGTCCAGGTACGGGTTCGCACTCAGGCCGAGGTCGACCTCGCCGCCCGCGAGCTTCACCTGGTCGGGGTGGGCGACGGAGCCGTCCGGGGTCTGCTTGGTGAGGTAGCGCCAGATCCAGCCGGTGGGCTTGTTGACGTCGGAGTCGCCCGCGCTCCAGACGGAGGTGTCGAGGGTGCTGCCGTTGAACTCGTCGTTGATGAGGACCTTGTCGGCGGCCGGCTTCAAGGGCGTCGGCGCCGCACTCGCCGTGCCGAGTCCGGCGAGGAGGGCGGAGGCTGCGGTCAGCGCGGCGAGGACCGTTCTGGTCCGGGCGCGGCGGGGTTTCCGGGCGGTGGGGGTTGCGTGCATGCGGACACTCACCTTTCACGAGGGTGGGTCGGGTGCACCGGGTCCCGGACAGGACCCGGTGGGCGCGCTCGTCCGGCGGTGGGCGGCGGGATGCCGCCCGGGGCATGTGGGGGCAGCCAAGGGGCCCGCAGGTCAGTCGGTCATGCGGAAGTCGTACGCGTACGGCAACGGATGCTCGGCCCGGGCCCTGGCCCGCAGCTCCTCCTCGTCGCCCTCCGCCCCCGCCTCCGCGAGCCGCTTCGCGTGGTAGTCCGTCCAGAGCCGGTCCAGCGTGGGCTCCCCCTCCCGCAGGTCCTCGACCTCGAGCCCCGCCTCGAACTCCTCCTGTACGTCGTCCAGTTGGCCGAGTACGAGTGCGGCCTGGGCGCGCAGCAGCCTGACCCGGCCGTGGCGGCGGGCCTGTTCCGGCAGCGCGTCGAGCACCTGGCGGCAGGCGTCGGGGCGGTCGGCGGCGAGGAGCGCCTGCCCGGCCTCCAGGGCGAGGGTGCGTTCGCCGGGGGCGAGGGCGACGGCGGCGAGGTAGCGGTCGGCGGCGGTGTCGGAGTTGCCGTCGAGGCGGTCGAGGAGGGCGAGGTTGCGCAGCGCCCAGGCGTTGGGGGCGGCTGCGGCGGACGCCTCCCAGGCGGCGCGGGCGCCCTTGCGGTCGGCGGCGTGCCAGCGCATCAGGCCGAGGTGGTAGAGGGCGGTCCAGTTGCCCTCGGTGCGGGAGGCCGTGAGCAGGTCGTACCACTCGCTCTGGACCATGAGTCCGCGCGGCGGCACCGCCGGGTCGCCGGCCGGGAACTCCCCGGTGCGCAGCAGCGCGAGCCACGGCTCCTGCTCCTCGCCGAGGGTGGTGTCGGCGAACGGGGTGCCGGTCGTGGCGGGAACACGGCCGGGCCGGGTGGCGCGCCGGACCTGCTCCAGGGCGCCCCAGCCCGACCCGGTCCACAGCTGCTCGGCGGGCGCGCGGTCCGCGAACTCGGCGGCGTGCGCCAGCTGTTGCTCCAGATGGGCTTCCGGTACGACGTCGGAGACCGCGTCCGTGACGGCGGCCCTGGCCCGCGCCCAGTCGCCGTGCACGGCCTCGGGGTCGGCGGCCACCGGACCGTACGTCTCCAGCCAGGACCAGGAGGCGCGCGGCGGCATCGGCTGGTATTCGAGCTGGGTGTCGGCGAGGCCTGCCTGGATTTCGAGGTAGGTGCGGGGGCCTTCCCCCGTCCCGGAGAGGAATTCCTGCCAGCGGCGGCCGCCCTGGCTGTGTCCCCAGAAGAAGAGCTTGCGGCCGCGCTGGCGGCGGGTGGAGGTCTGGAGGAGGCCGGTGCCCTCGCCGTCGAGGGCGGCGATCCAGGGGCGGTCGGCCTCGCGGAGGTCGTAGAAGTAGTCGGCGGCGAGCGGGCTGCGGGCGGCGTAGCTGCGGTCGGTGCCGGAGGAGACCGGGACGGGGACGTAGCCGACCTTGCGTTCGTAGTTGATCTCCCAGGCGGCGTCGGCGGGGGCGATCACGCGGACGTCGGGGGTCTCGGGGACGGCGATGTTGGACCACCAGTACATGGGGACCATGCGGGGGTTGGGGTTGCTGATGCGAACGTGCACATGGAGGTGTTCGGCGCCCGGGGGCAGCCAGGCGTCGACCTGGAAGGGGACCCGCCGGATGCGCTCCCACTCGTACAGCCGGAGCACCGGGACGCCGTCGGGGCCCTCGACGCGGGCGGCGTGCACGGGCGAGGAGGTGAGCGGGGAGTGGCCGATGACGCCGAGGTTCCACTCGACGCCGCCCGCCAGCCAGGCGTTGCGGACGGCGAGGTTGGCCGGTTGCAGCACCTGGTTGCGGTAGAGGAGTTCGCGTCCGGTGGCCTTGTGGACCAGGGACCAGAGGCGGCCGCCGTAGTCGAGGAGGAAGGTGGCGCGCAGATGCTCGTTCTCCAGGACGGCGACGGGGGTGTCGGTGGGGGTTCGTTCGCGGCCGTAACCGTCCTGGAGGGTGTACGGGAGGACGTCGGGGACGTGTCCGTAGCCGGCCCGCAGGGCGAGGTCGTTGACGGCGCAGCCGAAGCTCAGCCCGGTGTTGATGTCGCTCTCGCCGAGCAGCGGCGGCAGCGGGCTGTCCGGCCCGAGGGACGCCGCGTCCAGGGTGAGGACGGTGCGGCGCAGGGTGGCGGCCGGCCGGGAGTGCGCGGTGCGGGCCGCGGGCGGGACGGGCACCGCGGGAGAGACGGATTGGGTCATGGAGGGTCAACACCACCGGTTTCGGGCAGCGCACCGCCGGCGAACAGAGCGGGGCGATCGGATGGGGCACCGGCCTGAGCGAGCCGTACAACCCCCTTGACCTGGGCGGGAGTTGACGTCGGGACGGATCTGGATGCGTCAAGTGGGCTGGTTCGTAGAGGAAGTTAACCCGCGAGCTATTGACTAGACAAGTGCGCGATCCGCAGAATCAGCCACGTCGCCCGACGGGCCCACTTGTCTGGTCAATCTCCGTCCGGATCCGATCGGTTGAGGTCCCTCACCCCTCTCGAAGGGCATCCCATGTCCCCCTCGCGCACCCTCTTCACCACCCGCCGCCGCACCGCCCTGGTCGCTCTGACCACGGCGGCCCTGGCCGCCTCCCTCACCGCGTGCGGCGAGGGAACGGACTCGGCCGGCGGCGATTCGACCGTCGACTACGTCTCGCAGTGGAACCCGCAGGACCCCGAGGCCCAGGTCATCAACAAGGCCATCGCCGCGTTCGAGAAGGCCAACCCCGGCATCAAGGTCAAGGCCACCTACGCGGGCCGCAACAACGACGCCAAGATCCTCAACCAGATCAAGGCCCGCAACGCGCCCGACATCATCGAGGGCGGCACCATGCGCCTCAAGCAGTTCAAGCTGGAGCCCCTCGACGACCTGTACGGGATGAAGATCCCCGGCGAGACGAAGACGGTCGGCGAGGTGATCCCCGACGGGCTGAAGACCCTCAACACCGCCGAGGGCAAGGCGTACGCCGCACCGTACGAATACGTGGTCGGCGGCCTGTGGTACCAGGAGAAGCAGCTCGCCTCGCGCGACCTCAAGCCCCCGGCCCAGTGGCCCGAATTCACCGCACAGGCGGCCAGGTTCAAGGCCGACGGACAGCCGCTGGTCCAGCAGGACGGCTCGGTCGCGGGCTACAACTTCTTCTGGTTCGTCAACCTGGTGGCCCGCTACGGCGGCCCCGACGCCATGGCCAAGGCCGCCACCGACAAGACCGGCGAGACCTGGAAGGGCGAGGTCTACCAGAAGGCCGCCGACCAGGTCCGCGCCCTGACCTCGGCCGGAGCCCTCAACAAGGGCTACGAGGGCACCACCTTCCCCGCCGCGCAGAACGCGTGGGCGCAGGGCAAGGGCGGGTACGCGCTGAACTTCTCCTGGATGCCCAAGGAGACCGACAAGGTCCGCGCGGCCGACGCGAAGATCCGCTACACCCCGTTCCCGAACGTGGGCGGCCCCGGCGACGACCTGGTCGAGGCCGACACCACGTCCTGGGTGGTGCCGCAGGCGGCCAAGCACAAGGACGCCGCGAAGAAGTTCCTGGCCCACCTCTACGGCAAGGCCACGATGCAGGGCTTCTCGGACACCGCGAAGACCCTCACCCCGCGCACCGACGTCACCCCGCCCGCACTGCTCGCGGACGTCACGGCGCTGCTGGCGAAGAACCCCAAGGTCATGCCCCGTCTGGGCAACCTGGAACGCACCGCACCGGCCGACTACATCACCAAGGTCATCGACCCGGTGTACGGCGACTTCTTCAAGTCCGTCGGCAAGCAGACCACCCCCGACTTCCTGGACAAGCTGGCGAAGGCGTCCAAGGAGTTCTGGGCGACGCAGCGCTGATCCCGCGGTACTGCCGAGGAAAGGAAGAGAACCGTGCAACGAAGCCGATGGACGACCCTGCTGTTCGTCGGGCCGGCGGTGCTGTGGCTGGCCGTGTTCTTCGGCGCCCCGGTGGTCGCGACCCTGTGGGTCTCGCTCACCGACGAACAGGGCGTCGACGAGGACAGCAAGTTCATCGGCCTCGCCAACTACACCCGGCTGCTCAAGGACCCGTACTTCATCGACACCTTCTGGGTGATGCTGAAGATCCTCTTCATCGGGGGCGCGGCCGTCTTCGCGATCAGCTTCCTGTTCATGACGATCCTGCGCGAGATGCGGTTCAAGCGGTTCGCGCGGGCCGTCATGTTCGCCCCGTACATCGTCATCCCGGTCGCACTCGCCATCCTGTGGGGCGTGCTGCTCAACCCGCAGACCGGGCTGCTCAACAGCTTCCTCGACCTGGTGGGGGCGGGCGCGCTCAAGCGGGTCTGGCTCGGCCCCGACTGGATCTTCACCAGCGTCGTGATCGGCCTGATCTGGCTGAGCACCGGCTTCTACACGACGCTGCTGTGCGCGGGCGTGGACCGCATCCCCGCGCACTACTACGAGGCGGCGGAGCTGGAGGGCGCCTCCCGCTGGCACCAGTTCGTCCGCGTCACCATCCCCATGACCTGGGACGTCATCGGCACGGCCGCCGTGCTGTGGGTGATCGGCGCGATCAACACCTTCGGCTTCATCTTCGCCTTCTCCGGAGCCGGAGCCACCCCCGACAAGCGCACCTGGACCCCCGCCATCTACCTCTACCTGGAGACCTTCGACCCGCTGAACGGCTCCCTCAGCTACGGCTACGGCTGCGCCATCGCCGTGATGCTGATGCTGCTGGTCGCGGTGAGCGTGGCGCTGATCAGGCGGGCCTTCCGGCGTGAGGCGGTGCAGTTCTAGTGCGGGCACTGACGGCACTCACGAAGGAGACCGAGGCGAGCGTGTCAACCACTCAACTGGAGAAGCCCGTTGATGCGGTACGAGGCCCCGCCCGCGAGGGGCCCCGTTCGCGGGCCCGCCGCTCGGTGACGGACGTCGCCTTCTTCGCGGGGCGGCTGTTCGTGTGGGTGTGGGTGGTGGGCACCCTGATCCTCGGGCTGTGGCTGGTGGTCGCGTCGTTCAAGGACGAGGCGACCGTCTTCACCAGCCCCTGGTCGGTGCCGACGTCGCCGCGCGTGCAGTCGTACGTGGACGCCGTGCAGCTCTTCAACCTCACGGACGCGTTCCTCAACACCGTCTTCGTCGTGTCGGTCTCGACGATGCTGGTGGTGGCGGTGTCGGCGCCGTGCGCGTACGCGCTGGCCCGGTGGAAGTTCCGGGGCTCGGGGACGCTGACCTTCGTGCTGGCGGCGGCGGTCGGGGTGCCGGTGCAGGTCCTCTTCGTACCGATCTACCTCGCGTACAGCAAGATCGGGATGATCAACAGCCTCTGGGGCGTCATCCTCATCTACGTCGGCATGAACATCCCCTTCACCACCTTCCTGCTGGTCAGCTTCTTCCGGTCGCTGCCGGGCGAGCTGGAGGAGGCGGCGGCGATGGACGGCTCCAAAACCCTGCGGACCTTCTTCACGGTGATGCTGCCGCTGGCCAGACCGGGTCTCTCGACGGCCGCGATCATCACGGCGATCGGCCTGTGGAACGAGTTCCTGATCGCGCTGACCTTCCTGGGCGACGACAAGAAGTACACGCTGACGATCGGCCTGCTGAACCTCTACGGGAACATGCGTTACAACACCAACTGGACCGCGCTGTTCGCCGGGGTGGTGATCTCCCTGCTGCCGCTCCTCGTCCTGTACGCATGGCTCTCCAACAAGATCATCGAGGGTCTGACGCTGGGCAGCGGCAAGTAACTCCTTTACCTGTGACCGACTTCGAAGTGTCTGAAGTGTTTGGGGTGTTCTCTTCATGAGCGCGATAGAACTGCGGGACGTCGTCAAGACCTACCCGGACGGCACCAGCGCCGTCACCGGCATCGACCTGACCGTCCCGGACGGCTCCTTCACGGTGCTCGTCGGCCCGTCCGGCTGCGGCAAGTCGACCCTGCTGCGGATGGTGGCGGGCCTGGAGGAGATCACCGGCGGCGAGGTCCGCATCGGCGACACCCCGGTCAACAAGACGGCCGCCGCCGACCGCAACCTCGCGATGGTCTTCCAGAACTACGCGCTCTACCCGCACATGACGGTCGCCGACAACATCGCCTTCGGGATGCGGGCCCGGAAGGTCCCCAAGCCGGAACGGGAGAAGCGGACCCGCGAGGCGGCGGAGATCCTGGGCCTCACCCCCTTCCTCGACCGCCGCCCCGCCAACCTCTCCGGCGGCCAGCGCCAGCGCGTGGCGATGGGCCGGGCGATCGTCCGCTCCCCCGAGGCCTTCCTCATGGACGAACCCCTCTCCAACCTCGACGCGAAGCTCCGCGTCCAGATGCGCGCGGAAATCTCCCTGATCCAGCGCCGCACGGGGACCACCACCCTGTACGTCACCCACGACCAGACCGAGGCCATGACCATGGGCGACCAGGTGGTCGTCATGAGCAAGGGCCGCATCCGGCAGGTCGGCTCCCCGACCTCCCTGTACGACGCCCCGGCCGACCTCTTCGTGGCGAGCTTCATCGGGGCGCCGCCGATGAATCTCGTACGGGCCGAACTCGTCCGGGACGGAGACGCCCTGGCCGTGGCGCTCGGCGGGTCGCGGCTGACGGTGACCCCGGAGGTCCTGGCCCGGCACCCGGACCTGCCCTCCTACGCCGGCCGGGAGGTCGTCGTCGGCATCCGCCCCGAACACCTCCAGGACGAGGAGTTCGCGGGTCCTGGCCGGGAGGGGGACCTGCTCCGGGCGGAGGTCCGACTCCGGGAGGACCTGGGCCGGGAGGTCTCCCTCCTGGTCAACCCGGTCCCAGGGTCGTCCTCCTGGAGCCGCCTGGTCCTGGACGACTCCGCGACGGTCGAAGACGACCCCACGGGGGCGGCGGCGACCCTCACCGCCACCGTCCACCAACGCACCCGCCTCCGCGACGGCGACGTGGCCTCCCTCCGGGTCTCCCTCCCCGAACTCCACTTCTTCGACCCTTCCACCTCCCTGGCCATCTCGGGGTCCACGCCCGGGTCCGTCCCCGGGGCTGCGACCCATGGGGCGGAGGCCTCTTCCCCGGACTCCACCACCCCCCAACCCGCCTGACGGCCTCCCCTCATTGCCACCCAAGGTGCCCTGCCCCTTCCCCTCTTCCCCCTCGCCCCCTTGGGCGGCGGGGCCGCCCGCCTCCTCCCTCTTCCCTCGCCCCCTTGGGCGGCGGGGCCGCCCCCGGGGGCGGAACGGGCGGGCAAGGGGGCGGCCCGCCCGATCCGGGCCCACCCCGGCACCGGCCCTGCCCGCACCTGGGGTGCCGGGCACGCGCAGCCACAGGGCCCTCGGGGCGCCTCCCGGCACCGGGCAGGTGAAGCCCCGGCCCGCCGGGCCAAGAGGTCCCCAGCCCCACCCCTTCACCTAAACCCGCGGGGCAAGGGGACCGGTTCCGTGCAGGCGCGTCGTGGCTGGTCGCGCAGTTCCCCGCGCCCCTGAAGGGGCACGCCCACACAGGAAGTGCGCGCCCGCGCAGCAGAGCCGCGAAACCCCCAACACTCCCAGGAAACCCCCATGCCCCCTCGCCCCACCTACCCCTCCACCCCCGCCACCCGCCTCACCGACCCCCGCCCCACCCCTACACCCCCGCCCGGCATCAGCCCCCGCAAGGTCCTCCTCCTCGGCCTGGACGGCCTCCGCCCCGACCACGTCCCCCGCGCCCCGCACCTCCAAGACCTCGCCCGAGAGGGCATGTTCGCCGTCTCCCCCCTCTACTGCTCCCCCGCCGGAGTCACCGGCTCCGGCTCCGGCTGGGCCACCGTCCTCTCCGGCGTCTGGCCCGACCGCAACAACGTGCGCGACGGCAACCTCGTCTCCCGCCGCTCCGCCCGCTTCCCCGACCTCCTCACCCGCCTCAAGCAGCACGACCCCCGCCACTCCACCGCCGCCCTCACCTGCTGGACCGCCTTCCACCAGGAGGAGTGGTACGGCGGGCCGATCCTCTCCGGCGCCCTCGACCTCCGTATCGGCTACGACTGCGACACGGACGACCCCGACGCGGCGGACGCCGAACTCACCGAGCTGGCAGCCGAGATCCTCTCCGCCCACTCCCCCGACCTCCTCTTCGTCCACTTCGGCAGCCTGGACCTGGCCGGCCATGCGGGCGGCGCCTCCCTCCCCCGGTACGCGCACAGCCTCGCCGCCGTGGACCGGGCCGTCGGCCGCCTCCTCGACACCGTCCGCGCCCGCCCGACGTACGACGACGAGGACTGGCTGATCCTGGTCACCAACGACCACGGCCACCAGGACATCGGCGAGGTCCACAACGGCCCCTCCCCGGCAGAGCGCGGCTGGTGCCTCATCGCCCACGGCACCGGCATCACCCCCGGCTCCTCCCGCCCCGACGTCCGCACCGTCGACGTGGCCCCCACCGCCCTGCACCACCTCGGCGTCCCCCTCGACCCGGCCTGGGGCCTGGACGGCCGCCCCGTCCAACTCCCGCTCCCCACCGACCCCTTCGACACCCTCCTCCCCGCCCTCTCCCCCGCCTACGACCCCCTCCTCATCCCCCTCGGCACCTGCGGCGGCACCACCTCGACCCCTCCCCCGGGCTGGTCGACCGACCCCGAATCCGGCTGGCGCTTCACCACCGACCCCCACTGGACCGCCCAGGCCCGCGCCCGCGGCCGGGAAACCTTCGTCCGCGCACGCGGGGTCTTCGCGGTGGCCGACGCTGCACTCCGGCACGGCCAGGGCGACGGCGCCCACGGGGCGCCCTTCGACGCGACGCTGCACTCAGCCCCGTACGACACAACCCAACTGATATCCCTCACCGTCGAGTTCATGGCCCACTACCGCCAGCACGCGGACGGCCACGCCACGGTGACCGCCACCTTCGACGACGGCCCGGAGCAGCCGCTCCTCCGCTTCGGCCCCTCCCACGACACCGCCAACCACGGCACCGAAACGGTCGCCCGCCCCTTCCGCCTGCACGTCGACGTGCCTGCGGGCGCCCGCGAGATGCGCCTGCACTGGCGGCTGACGACGACGGGTTCGGGCTGGTTCGCAGTGGACGGCGTGCACGTGACGTCCGGTCGCCTCCCAGCCCTCACCCTGACCACGGACACCGCCATGCCCGAGCCGGGCACGGACATCCTGGTCACGGCACACGGCAACGTACCCCCCGGCACCACCTGGCACCTGTTCTCCGACCTGGACTGGAAGTCGGTGCCGCTCGGCCCCGGCCGGTGGCGGGTCGAGGTCCCGTCGGACGCCCCCCGCACCCCCTCCTGGCTGACCGCCGAGGCCCGCTGGCCGGGCGGCGGAACGTACGCCGAAACAGTCGTGGCCGTCCCCCACCCGGACCTGAACGCGGCCAAGCAATGGACCGCGACCGGCGAGTCGGGCAACGCGGACGGCGGCGGCCGGACCTGGCCGTCGGAAATCCTGGCCGGAACCACCCCAGGCACCGAGGGCGACGCCGTCCTCTGCGGCGGCCAGGCCATCCGCCTCACCGGTACGGGCTCCGCCCTCACCCTCCTCGCCGGCAGCGCCTTCTACCCCGGCGGCGGCCCCGGCGCCGTACTCCTCGCGGACGGCACCCGCCACCCCTTCGACCTCTACATCCCCGCCTGGGACACGGACGCCCCCGACTCCCCGCACCCCGTGGCCGCTTCCTCCCCGGACGGCACCCTCCACCTCTACCGCCTCACCGTCCCCCTCCCACCCAAAGCGCAGGTCACCGGCCTCCTCCTCCCCGACTGCTCCGACCGCCCCGCCACATATGCTCCGTCTCCCTATGTCTTCGACGTACGCCTGGAGGCCCCGTGAGCCTGAACCCCACCCCCCTCGACCGCGAACCGGCGCCCGGAGCCGTGCTGCTGTCCGGCATACCCGGCAGCGGCAAGTCCACGGTGGCCGCCGCGCTGGCCGCACGGTTCGGGGCGTCGGCGCACGTGGAGGTGGACGCGCTCCAGGGGATGATCGTCAGCGGCGGACAGTGGCCCTCGCCGACCCCGGCCCCGGAGGCCGACCGGCAGATCTTCCTGCGGGCCCGCAACGCCTGCCTGCTGGCGGGCAGTTTCGCGCGGGCCGGATTTCTGCCGGTGCTCGACGACGTGGTGGTCCGCAGCTCCCACCTGGACTTCTACCGCGAAACGCTGACCTCCGTACCGCTGCACGTCGTCTTCCTGGCGCCCGGCCCGATGGTGGCCTGGCAGCGCAACCGCACGCGCGCGAAGGTCCTGGACATCGACTGGTCACCCCTGGACGAGGCCATGCGCACGGAACTCGGCGGCGAGGGGATCTGGATCGACAACGCGACCCTCACCGTCGCGGAGACGGTGGACGCGGTCCTCGCCGCGACCGGCCTGACCCCGGCCGCTCACCTCTCCAGCGTGTAGCTGAGCGTGATCCGGTCGCCCCGGTAGAGGACATGGGAGTACTCGACGGGGCGGCCGGCCGCGTCCACGGTCACCCGGTGCACCACCAGCGCCGTGACCTCGCTCGACGCGTCCAGCGCCTGCGCGGCCTCCAGCGGGATCGGGGTGGTCTCGACGCGTTCGGTGGTACGGGCGAGGGTCACGCCGAGCGGTCCGGTGAGCCGTGCGTACGTCGACCCGGCCAGCTCCTGCGCGTCGAGCGCGGCGAAGTCGGCGGCCCGGGCGAGGTACGTGGTCTCCAGACCGATCGGCATGCCCTGCGCCACGACCCTGCGGCGCAGCGCGAACACCTCGGCCCCGGGGGCCACTTCCAGCTCACCTGCCACACGCCGGTCCGCCGCCGCGACCCCGTGGTCGAGGACCTCGCGGCTCACCTCGTACCCGCCGGCCCGCATCTGCTCGGTGTGCCCGCGGCCCAGCAGCACGGGGATGCGGATCTTCTCGCCCACGACCCGCGTCACCTTCCCCTGGCTGCGGGTGAGGCGGCCCTCCAGGACCAGTTCGGTGGTGGCGCGGCGCATGGTGACCCGGGACACGGCGAAGTCGTGGGCGAGTTCGACCTCGGAGGGCAGGGCCGCCCCCGGCTCCAGGTCGTCGATCCAGGTCAGCAGGGCCGCCTTGACCTGCAAGTACTTGGGTACCCCTCGCTCACCCACGCGCCACGTCGCCTTCCCCCGCCACCTCCCGGCATCCCGCCGGCTCCGAGGCTCAGGGTAGAGGCATCCGCCCGGAATCCCGGACCCGCGACGGACCGGGCCCCGCGCCCTCGCTTTCAATGACCCGGCAGCACGCACCTCGCGTCCAGCCCCAGCACCCGGTTGAGCCGTCCGAAGGCCAGCCAGGAGCCGAGGGACATCGTCAACTCGACGATCTCCGCCTGCGCGTAGCTGCCCGTCATCCGCTCCCAGAACTCCTCGTCCAGGCCGTGGTGATCGAGCGCGTACCGCTCCGCGTACTCCGCCGCCAGCCGCGTCCGCACGTCCAGCGTCTCGGCAGTCCGCCAGTTCTCGACCGCCGCCGCGAACTCCTCCTCGACCTTTTCGCCGTCCCGGTCCGTCCGCCAGTCCAGGCAGAACAGACACCCGTTGACCTGCGCGATCCTCAGCCGCGCCGCCTCGAACTCGCGGAGCCCGAGCGTCGTGTGGGCGTACACGGCCAGCGAGAAGTTCGCCGCGGCGGGCCCGATGCCGGGCACCATGTCACCCCACACGTACTCGATCGGATTCTTGCCCTCCGGTACGTCGATCTCGATGCCGCTCACGCCGAACCCCTTCCCAGCCGCCCCCGCGCCGCACGCAGGGGCACGTCCAGTGCGTCGTAGATCCCGGCCGGTGCCCCGACCAGCCAGTCGATGGCATTCACCAGCCGCCCCACCGCCGTGGCGTTGCCACCCGCCGAACGGTTCTCGTCCTCGTCGCTCGCCTCGACCGTCACCTCGATCCGCGGCCGCCCCTCGACGATCACCCGGTGCGCGCCGGTCCCGTCGGGCGGCGAGGGCCAGTCGGGCGCGCAGGACGGGTGGATGCGCGTGATGTGCTCGATCACCAGCCTCGGCACACCGTCCACAATCCCCTGCACCTCGAACCGGACCGCTCCCTGCGTGCCCGCCGCGAACTCGCCCATGGTGCGCGTGGTGACGGTCCGCTCCAGCGGCCGCCGCTGCATCGTCTCCCGTATCTCCTCGATCTCGACCCCCAGCGCCCGCGCCATGAGCCGCAGTTGACCGCCCCAGATCATGGTCGGCACGGTCTCCAGCAGCATCGGCGCGACGTAGTCGAGCGGATGCCCCATGCCGATCAGGTCGCGGACCGACTCCTCCTGCTCGTACGTCGAGTAGTCGAAGATCTCCTGGCAGCGCACGGCGTCGAGCCTGCTCCCGAGCCCGCTGATGAGCAGCGGCAGCACGTCGTTGCCCCAGCCGGGGTCGACGCCGGAGACGAAGAGCGCACCGCCGCCCGCCTCGGCTGCTTCCTGGAGGGGTTTGAGCAGTTCGGGCGGGGCGCTCGGCGGATCGTAGAGGGCGTACAGCGCGGGCGTGACGACGACCGCTCCGGTACGGAGTGCCCGGGCGACGTCCGCGTGGGCGTCGTCGGGGCGCATGTCGCCGGAGGCGGCGTAGACGAGCGCGCGGGGCCGGGCGGCCAGCACGGAGTCGACGTCGTCGACCGCGCGCACCCCCAGCTCCCGCTCCAGTCCGGCGATGCGACCCGCGTCACGCCCGACCTTGGCCGGGTCGTGGACGAGTACGGCGGTGAGTTCCAGCTCCGGGTGTGCGTCGACGGCGCGGATGGCCGCGCGGCCGACGTTCCCCGTGCCCCAGACGACCGTGGGAATCATGCGGCGGAGGGTAGCGCGGGGGTGCGAAGGTTCCCATAGTCGTGCGGGGAGTGCTTCGGGCGGGAGAGCGCCGGGTGGGGAGAGCCCCGGCGGGGCACCTCACCTCCGGTGCGAACCGTTCACCCCAAGGCCCATCACCCTGCGGCCTCTCATCCTGCGCCCTCTCACCCCGCGGCCTCTCACTCCGTGTCGATCCCGGAAATCGCCGCGGGCCCCATCGGTGCCGCCTGCTCGTCGAGTCCCGCCGACCGCAGCGCCCTCTCGGCGATCCGGCGCGCCTCCAGCTCCGCCTCCCCGCTGGTCGCCGCCTGCACCTCCAGCCGGATGACGAACGTGGAGTTCTCCTCGTCCAGGCTCAGCCGGTCGAGGTCCTCCGCCTCGCCGAGCGCGGTGTGCCGGGGGTCCGCCGGGCTCAACTCGCGCAGCAGCACCGCCCGGGCGGCGGGCGTGAGCTTGTCGAGGAGCGTGCCGGGAAGGGTGACGACGTAGGTGGTCATTGTGGGCGCGTACCCGGTCAGCCCAGGATAAATCGGCTCGCAGGCTCAGAGATCACGGCCGGGGTCCCGCCCGAGGCGCGCCAGGATCTCGCCCAACGCCGTGCCGCCCGCCGACGAGTACGCGACCCCGGGCGCGAAGGCCGCACCCGGCGCCGTCCGGGCGTCCCCCTCGGGCACCTTCCGGGCCACGGCGAGCGCAGCGTCGAGCACCTCGGCCCCGAACTCCACCCCGCCCCCCAGGCTCCGGGCCACGTCCCACGCATGCACCACGTAGTCGACCAGATGGAAGCCCACCGCGCGCACCCCGGGAACGGGCCGCTCGGGGTCGATCTCCGGCAGCAGGAACGGCCGTCCGAGCACGCCCAGCTCCGCGAAGGCCGCCAGCACCCGCCCCGCCGCGGCCTCGTACGCCCCGACGGGATCGCTCGCGTCCGCCCGCGGCCGCCACACCTCCGCCCCGCCCTCTCCCCGCGCCGCCGCCGCGAACCCCTCGTGCTGCGCGGTCATGTGGGCCAGCAGGTCGCGCAGGGTCCACGCCGCGCACGGAGTCGGCCGGCCGAGATCCGCAGCGCGCACCCTCGACACCACCTCGAGGCTCACTCGTACGGCCTCGGCATCCCGCGCGATCAGCTCCCCATTCATACGCATGCGCTTACGATCCACCGCCGCCTACCATCTGTCAACGACTACCATGCGCCCATGACCGACGACCTCCGGAGCCGCGACCTCGCCGCCATGCTCCAGCCGCTGCTCAATTCCCTCGTCAAGGCGGAGCTGCCGGTCCTCGCCGCCCACGACCTCACCATGTGGGGCTATACGGTGCTGGGCGCACTCGGCGACGGCCCGGTGCGCACGCAGGCGGCGCTGTGCGAGGTCATCGGCGCGGACAAGACGCGCATCATCTCCACCCTGGACAAACTCCAGGAGGCCGGGCTGATCTCACGCCTGCCGGACCCGGCCGACCGCCGCGTACGGCTGCTGTCGATCACCGAGGAGGGACGCGAGGTGCTCCGTTCCGTACGTACGGAGATCCGTGCGGGCGAGGACCGCACGCTCGCCGCGCTCCCGGCCGCCGACCGCCGTGGCTTCCTGCGTGCGCTGAACACCTTGAGCGAGGAACTGCGCCCGCAGGCATAGGCGCCCACTCCTAGACCGGACTCCCCCAGTCCATTTCCAGTGCCGCCCGCAGCGCGGCGACCGCGTCCGCGCCGATCCGGTCCGCGAGTTCCCGCTCCAGCCGGGCGAGCACCGCCTCGGCCCTGCGGTGCGTGCGCTCGCCCTCCTCGGTCCGCCGGACCAGGCGCCGCCGGGCGGAGGCGGGGTCGGGGAGCTGTTCGAGCAGGCCGGCCGCGATCAGCCCGTGCACCGCCTGGTGGGCGGTCTGCCGGGTGACGCCCATGCGCCGGGCCAGCTCCGACACCGTCGTGCCGTCCTCGTCGAGTACGGCGAACAGCTGCACCTGCGTCGGCGACACGCGCGCGACGCCGGCCTCCTCCAGCGCGGCCAGCAGCCCTTCCTCGAACCAGCGCCGGGCATCGCTGAGCAGGTGCGGAAAGCTGTGGCGGCGGGTCGGGGGCATGGGCTGCGGCAATTCCTCGGGTAAGCGGCGTCCGAGCCGGGCTCGGGTGGGCTTGGGCTCGGGCGGACGCGGGCTCAGGTGGACGCGGGCGGGGACCGAAATCGTATCCGCGCCGACGAACTCCCTTCACACGGCTTGCCCCTCACCTCCCCTCTATGTCAGGCTGCCTGACATTCCATCGCCACCGGACGACGCAAGGGGTCCGCATGACCATCGAGTACGCCACCCGCTACCGCACCGCGTCCCGGATACCCGCCGACCCCACGAAGCCGTACTTCATCGAGAAGGGCGACGGCGACCGCGCGCACCTCTTCGGCGACCTGATCACGGTCTACGCGGGCGGCGAGCAGACCGAGAACACCTTCAACTTCTTCACCGTGGAAGGCCCGAAGGGCGACATCATCCCGGCACATGTGCACGCCGACACCCACGAGATCTTCTACGTCACACAGGGCGCGGTGCGCCTGTTCGTCGAGGACACCGAGGGCGTCCAGCAGGAGAAACTGCTCACGCCGGGCGACTTCGGCTTCGTACCGAAGAACTGCGCACACGCGTACCGCATGGAGCGCCACCACAGCCAGGTCGTCGGTGTCGCGGCGGGTCCCGGTGGCACCTTCGAGCGGTTCTTCGAGACGCTCGGCGCTCCGGCCGACGCGCTCGGCCTGCCGCGCGAGCCGGTGGTCCCGGAGCCGCACAAGTTCGGCAGCGTGCCGGAGCAGTTCGACGTGCGCTTCCTTCGGGAGCACGAGTGGCGGACCCGGTGACACCGACTCCGCCCGCACAGAAATCGACTCCGCCCGCACAGAAGTCGTCCGTACGGGAACCCTCCGTACGGGACCTGATCGCCGCCCCGCACCCCGATCACGCCCCACTGCCCGGAATCCCTTCCTCCGTACGGCAGTTGCGCGGTGTCCCGTACGCCGAGGTCCCCGGCGGCCGCCCCCTCGAACTCGACCTCTGGCTCCCCGAGACGCCCTCCCCCGCACCCCTCGTCCTCTTCGTCCACGGCGGCGCGTGGCGGCGCGGGCGGCGCGACGACATGGGATTCCGGACGCGCGGCTGGTCCCCGGGCCCCTTCGCCCGCATCGCGGCGGCGGGCTTCGCGGTGGCCTGCGCGGACTACCGGCTGAGCGGCGAGGCCACGTTCCCCGCCCCGCTCGACGACCTGCACGCCGCGCTGCGCTGGCTCACTCTGCGCGGGACGGAGTTGGGCGTCGACCCGGGCCGGACGGTGGTGTGGGGGGAGTCGGCGGGCGGCCACCTCGCCTCACTGCTGGCCCTCACCGCGCCGGGGCTCGCGGGGGCGGTGGTCTGGTACGGCCCGAGCGACCTGACTTCGCCGCGCGGCCCCTTCACCCGGGAGAACCCGGCAACTCCCGAAGCACTCCTGCTCGGCGGCGCCCCGACCAAGCTCCCGGGCCGCGCCCGCGAGGCGAGCCCCCTCTTCCTCGTGCATCCCGCCGCCCCGCCCTTCCTCCTGATCCACGGCGAGGCGGACACGATGGTCGACTGCTCGCACAGCACGTCCCTGGCGGCGGCCCTGCGCGAAACATCGCGCTCCCCCGTCGACCTCTGGACGGTCCCGCACGCCGACCACGGCTGGCACGGCGTACCGGACACGACGGTGGAGGCCGTCTTCGACCACTCCCTGGCCTTCGCAGGCAATTGTCTGCACTCAACAAATCCCGAGCCGCCGAATCAACACCCCTGACACCCATCCGCCCGCCCTCTCCTTGACAGACTCCTGTGAGCCACACGGGCGATCTCGCATCCCGTGTGTACGAAGCGAACAAGACGATGTCGAGGGAGCACAGCATGGACGACCAGGTGTGGGTGACCGGAATCGGGGCGATGACCCCACTGGGCGCGGACGCGGAGTCGACCTGGGCGGGCATGCTGGCGGGCCGTTCGGGGGTCCGCGCCCTGACGGAGGACTGGGCCGAGGACTCGCCCGTACGGATAGCGGCCACGCTGACCGAGGACCCGGCCGCACTCCTGCCGCGTCCGGAGGCCCGGAAGCTGGACCGGGGCGAGCAGTTGGCGCTGCTGGTCGCGCGGGAGGCGTGGCGGGACGCGGGTGCGCCGGAGGTGGAGCCCGAACGGCTGGCGGTGGTGATCGGCACCGGAACGGGCGGCGTTCTGACCACGCTCGGCCAGGACGACGTGTTCGAGCGGTCCGGCCCCCGAAGGCTCTCCCCCTTCACCGTCCCGATGCTGATGCCGAACGGACCCGCCGCGTGGGTCAGCATGGACCTGGGCGCGAAGGGCGGGGCCCGGACCCCGGTCAGCGCGTGCGCGTCGGGGGCCGAAGCCCTCTCCATGGGCCTCGACCTGATCAGGGCGGGCCGGGCGGACGTCGTCGTCGCGGGCGGCACGGAGGCCTGCGTGCACCCCTTCACCCTCGCCGCCTTCGCCCAGATGAAGGCGCTCTCCCCCCACTCCGCCGACCCGGAGACGGTCTCCCGCCCCTTCGACGTGGACCGCAGCGGCTTCGTGATGGGCGAGGGAGCCGCCGTCACGGTCCTCGAACGCGCCGACTTCGCACGGGCCCGCCGCAACCCCCGTACGTACGGAACGCTGGCGGGCAGCGCGGTGACCTCCAGCGCGCAGCACATCACTGCCTCGGACCCGGCCGGCCAGATCCAGGCCATCCAGGCCGCCCTGCGCGACGCGTACATCTCCCCCACCAGCATCGGCCACATCCACGCCCACGCCACCTCCACCGCATCCGGCGACCTGGCAGAGGCGGAAGCGATCCGCACCGCAATCGGCACGCACGCCTCCGTCACGGCGACAAAGTCCATGACCGGCCACATGCTGGGCGCCTCCGGAACGGTGGGCGCCCTCTCCGCCCTCCTCTCCCTCCGCGACGGCCTGGCCCCGGCGGTCCGCAACCTCGACCGCCTCGACCCCCGAATCGACCTGGACGTCATCCAGAACACCCCGAGGAAGGGCCCCTGGAAAGCCGCCCTCGCCAACTCCTTCGGCTTCGGCGGCCACAACGTGGCCCTGATCTTCACGCCCTGATCCTCACGACCTGACCAGCCCCCCGCCGCGCGAGCGCCCCCCGGCACCTACTTCGCGCCACCCCCTCGCAGCCCTTCTCCACATGCTCACCGGGACGACTACCGTCCCGTGGCATGCCTCTCCCCTCCCCCGACCCGACGACCGCCTCGCTGGCCCGCGCGGCCGTCCCTCTCCGCTCCCTGTCCGCCGACGCGCCCACCACCGACCTCCAGCCCCTGCGCCAGGTCCTCGACGGCGTACGGATCATCGGCCTCGGCGAGGCCACGCACGGCACCCGCGAGTTCTTCCGACTGAAGCACCGCCTACTGGCGTTCCTCGTGCGCGAGTTGGGCTGCACCGCGCTCGCCATGGAGGCCAGCGAGTCCGCCGCCCCCGCCGTGGACGCGTATGTCCGGTCCGGCGTCGGCAGCGCGGAACAGGCCGTCGCCGGGCTCGGTTTCTGGACCTGGCAGACCCGCGAAGTCCTGGCCATGGTCGAGTGGATGCGCACGTACAACAGACAACGGCCCGCATCCGAACGGGTCCGCTTCCTCGGCATCGACCCGCAGAAGTGCGGCCCCTCCCTCACCGCACTCGACACCCTCCTCGGCCGCCTCCCCGCCCCGGAACGGAACCGCGCCACCGCCCTGCTCGCCCCTCTGCACACCCTCGCCACCGCACACCCCGGCTCACAGCCCGACCCCGAACGACAACTGGTACGCGGGGCCGAGGAACTGTCCCGCCTCCTCACTCCGTACGGTTCCGACGCCGCGCGGCACGCCCGCAATCTGGTCCGGGCCGCCGACCTCGTCACCCGCCCCCGGCAGCACACCGACCCCGAGCAGACCGTCTTCGCCGTCCGCGACCGGTACATGGCCGACGCCCTGGAGGCCGAGCCCTCCGCGAAGATCGCCCTCTGGGCCCACAACGGCCACATCGGCACCACCCATCACGGCGGCGGCGCACTCCGCCCCCTCGGCAGCCACCTCCGCGACCGCCACGGCGACGCCTACTACGCCCTGGCCCTCCTCTTCGGCAGCGGCGCCTTCCGCGCCCGCCGCACCCTGCCGGGCCCCTGGCAAAACCGCCGTGCCCGGACCCGTGACGCGAAAGTCCCCTCCCACCGGATCGGCCCGCCCGCACCCAACACCGTCGAGGCCCAACTCGCCTCGGCCACCCCCACCGACCACTTCCTGGACCTGCGCACGGCCCCCGAACCGGTCCGGGCATGGGCCGCCGTCCCCCACCCCCACCGCAGCTTCGGTGCGATGGTCCCCCGCTGGACCTACCACCTGCACCACACCCCGGTCACCCTGACCGCCACCTACGACGGCCTCGCCTACATCGCCGCCTCATCCCCGTCCGAGCCCTTCCCCCACCCCACGGCATGACCCCCGCCCGGCCCAGGTGGGCCGGGCGGGGGTCATGCCGTCCGCCCGCGTCCGCTCAGGCGGTCTCCGCCACCACTTCCGGGGCCGTGCGTGCCGCAGTGCTCGCGGCGACCTTGCGGCCCTCCCCCGACGGCCTGCGCACGCCGATGAAGATCACGGTGATCGCGGCGGCGACCAGCAGGCCCACCCCGCCGATCGTGGTGCAGACGTGCAGCGCACCGCTGAAACTGGTGCCGAACGCGTCCAGCGCCCGCCCGGTCGCCCCGGCGTCCAGGCCGAGGTGTCCCGCTGCACCGAGGCCCTGCGAGGTCACGGCGTCGACCACGTACCGCTGGTCGGCGGCGTTCAGCCCTGCTGCGGCGAGGTTGCCGGGCAGGGAGTTCACGGTGTGGCTGGTGAGGACGACGCCGAAGACGGCGGGGCCCAGCGCGCCGCCGACCTGGCGCAGGGTGTTGCTGCCCGCTCCGGCCATGCCCGCCAGGTGGTGCGGGACGCTGCTCACGGCGATCGCGGTGATGGGCGTCATCACGAAGGAGAACCCGGCGCCGATGACCGCGAGGATCACGATCACCGTGCCCGCACCGGTGTCCGCCTGAAGGGTGTTGAGCCAGAACGTGCCCGCCGCCGTGACCACGAGCCCCGCGGCCAGGATCAGTCCGGGCGCCACGCGGCCCATGAGCCGGCCCACGACCGGGCCCAGGATCACCGCGAATCCGTTGAGCGCGAGGAAGCGCCAGCCGATCTCCAGGGCCGACAGGTGCTGGACCGTACCGAAGAACAGGCTGAGCGCGAAGACCAGTCCGACCTGCGCGAACAGCGCCAGCATGATGACGGCGCCCGCGCCGCTGAAGGCACGCGAGCGGAACAGCCGCATGGACAGCATCGGCGAGGCCGACCGCAGTTCGACGGCGACGAAGGCGACCAGTCCGACGGCCGCGACGACGAACGCGGTCACGACCGTGGTGTCGCCCCAGCCCGCCGCACCGCCCTCGATGACGCCGTACACGAGTGCGGCGATGGCGACGACCGCCGCGATCTGGCCCGGGATGTCGATGGCGCGGCCGTGCGCGGCGCGCGAGTCCTCCAGCAGGAGGGCGCCCGCGACGAGGCCGGCCACGGCGACGACCAGGCCCGGCAGGAACACCCAGGGCCAGCTCGCCGCTTCCAGGATCGTCCCGCTGACCAACGGGCCGAGCGACATGCCGAGGCCCAGGGTCGCCACCCAGGCGGCGACGGCCTTGGCACGGGTCCGGAAGTCCGGGTGGACGTGGCTGATCAGCGCCAGCGTCGAGGTGAGCAGCGCGGCGGCACCGACTCCGGAGAGCGCCTGGCCCACCCAGACCTGCGGGGAACTGTTCGCGGTGAGGCTGACCGTGGAACCGACGGCGAAGAAGGCCAGGCCCGCCAGGTACACCTTCTTGCGGCCGTAGAGGTCGCCGAGCAGGCCGAAGGTGAGGATGAACGCCGCCGTCGTCAGGATGAAGGCGTCGGTGATCCACTGGAGATCGGTGGTGGAGGCCCCCAGCCCGCGCTGGATGCTGGGCAGCGAGACGGCGACTCCGCCGATCGGGATGTACGACGCGAAGACCCCCAGGCAGGCGAGCGCCACCGTCATGGCGGGCCGCGCGGCCGCGGGGGGTGTGGGGGGTGTAGCGGGAGGGGCGGGTGTCGCGGACACGGGTGTGCCTTCTTTCTCATTCGCAGTGCTGCGACATTATCAGGACTACTGATAACTCATTCGCAGCACTGCGAAGGGGATGGGTCACGGCTAGGATCGACAGCACGTCACCCGAGGAGCACACCCATGCCGGCAGCAGACCAGACCCCCGCCCCACCTGCGGATCCCCCCGTGATCCCGTGGCAGCAGACGCTGCACCACGCACTGTGGAAGGCCAGTCAGTCCATGCACCGGACCCTCAACGACGGGCTCTCCGGACTGGGTCTCACCTGCAATCAGCTCGCCCTCGCCGCGATCCTCCAGCAGCACGCCCCCCTCTCGGCGGCGGACCTCGCCCGCAGCCAGGGCCTCACCCCGCAGACCGTGAACACGACGCTCGCCCAGGTCGACCGCCTCGGCTGGATCACCCGCAGACCCCACCCCGTGCACAAGCGCGTCGTCCTGTTGGAGCTGACGGAGCAGGGGCACGAAGGGGTACGGCAGGGGCGGGCCATCGTCGACGCCGAGGTCGCCCGCATGTCCGCCGCCGTGGGCGACGCGGCGGCGGCCGACGCCTTCGTCGCCGCCCTGCGCCGCATCTCCGACGAGCTCGACGGCACGGACACGGCAGGCACGTCCTGCACGGTGCCGGTCAGCCTCTGGCCGGAACGGAAGTGACGGCACGACAGCGAGCGGGCCTCGTACGAGTCGGCTCCCCGCCCTAGAAGGAGCCGCCCCCGAAGTACACGTTCCGCTGCTCCCGGGGCTGTTCCCCCTGTACGTACGCCGCGTCCGACCGCTCCTCGGGCGCCGACCGGCCCGCGAGGTCCCGCAGCCGGTCCAGACCCGCCAGCACGTCGGTACGGTTCTCGGCGCGCTTCATCCAGTGCGGAAGCCGCGGAATCATCGCCCCCGTCGAGCTCGACGAACCCCGCTCCCGCAGCTGCGCGCCGACGTACCCGGCCAGCACACCCACATGCTCCTCGTTGTACGCCCACAACACCCGCCCCGCGCACCGCGTCTGCAACCACAACGGCCGCCCGAAGCACGGATCCTCGGTGCCGCCCATGGTCACCCCGACCAGCGCCCGCCCCACCAACGGGGCCTCCCAGCCGGCCGTCGCCCCGCACCCGGCGGCGCAGACCAGCCGACGCGGCATGAACAGCGGGTCGGTGCAGTACCTGCGGGCCGGCAGACCGGGACGCATGACCACCGTTGCGCGTCCCCCGCACCTCGGGCACACCACGTACAGCGGATCGGACAGCTCCGCCAGCCACCACCCGCGATCCCGGTGCCTCACACCACCCACACGCCCTCCCGCATGAGATGCCTCCCGCGCAGCTCGTGCTCCTCGTGCCACGCCTGCACTGCCCGGGGCACCACACGGTAGTACGCGTAGGGCCTGGCCGAACCGGCCGACCGGCGCGGGTCCCAGCCCCAGCGCGCGACGAACGCGTCCGCCGCCTCGGTCGGCACCTCCTCCGCACCGAAGCTCTCCACCGTCCCGTCGATCAGCACCACGTCCCGGGTGTGCCCGAACGCCAGCCGGACAAGGCCGCTCTCGTGCAGGTTCCGCCCGGTGGGGTTGGTCGTGCGGGTCGCCAGCCAGAGCGCCTCCCCGTCCCACCGGAACCACAGCGGCACCAGATACGGGACGCCGTCCCCGTCGGCGGTGGCGACCCAGATGTCCGTCTCCCGCTCCAGACGGGCGAGTACGTCCTGCTTCCGCTGCTCGGGGGTGCGGGGAACGACGACGGGTTCCGCGGATTCCGCCGGATCCGCCGATTCCACAGGCTCTGCGGGCTGTTGCGACTCTGCGGGCTGCTCGATGACCTTCATGCCCATGACGCTATGCGCCGATGCCGCCCCGCACCTCGGCCCCCGGTCCCGGACCGCCGTACCGCTGGATCTAGGACCGAGGCTTGGTGCACCTGACCCCACCACGCCGGGGGGCTACCCCCCAACCGGATGCGCCTGCTGACCGTATGGGCCGGTAGATCTTGAACGGAGAGTCTGGAGGAGTCCGGCCGCCAACTGCGGCCCCGCACACCTCGAAGGCGTTCTCCATGACGGTACGTTCCCCGCAGCACCCCGCACGCACCCCGTCCGCCTCCGGCCGCCGACGCAAAATCGTCGCCGTGGCCGCGCTCGCCGCCGCACTCACCGTGGGCAGCACCCTGCCCGCATCGGCGGCCCCCGCAGCCGCTTCCGTCTCCGCCTCCTCCGCGTCCGACACCCGGAACTCGACGTTCAGCCAGGGCCTGCGCGATCTCGTCCGGAAGGACAAGTACCCGGCCGTCCTCGCCTCCACCGTCGACCGCGACGGCCGCACCCGCAACTACGCCTTCGGCACAGGGGACTTGAAGACCGGAGCCCCCGCCCCCGTCGACGGCCGGGTGAGAGCGGGCAGCAACACCAAGACCTTCACCGCTGTCGTCGTCCTGCAACTCGTCGGCGAGGGCAAGGTCGACCTGGACGCCCCCATCGAGGACTACCTCCCCGGCCTGGTACGCGGTGACGGCATCGACGGTCACAACATCAAGATCCGCCAACTCCTCAACCACACCAGCGGCCTGCCCAACTACACCGAATACATCCTCGACGACATCCTGGGCAAGGACCGTCACACCTACTTCCAGCCCCGCACGCTCCTCGACATCGCGCTGAAGCACAAGGCCCTGTTCGCACCGGGCACTGACTGGGCGTACAACAACACCAACTACGTGCTCGCCGGCCTGCTGATCGAGAAGGTCACCGGACGGCCTCTCGCCGAGCAGATCCACCACCGCGTCATCGACCGCCTGGGGCTGCGGAACACGTACTTCCCGGCCGTGGGCGAGGAACGCATCCGCGGCAAGCACCCCAAGGCGTACCACGCGGCGAAGCCGGGGGCGCCGCTGGTGGACTTCACCGAGCTCGACCCCTCGTGGGGCTGGGCAGCGGGCCAGATCGTCTCGACCCCCAGCGACCTGAACCGCTTCTTCGGCGCACTCTTCGACGGCAAACTGCTGAAGCCCGCGCAGCTGAAGCAGCTGCGCACAACCGTCCCGGTGCCCGAAAAGTGGGGCGGCAAGGGCGTGCGCTACGGGCTCGGCGTGATGCGTACGCCGCTGAGCTGCGGCGGCGCGATCTGGGGCCACGGCGGCGACATCCCGGGCCATGCCACCCGCATCGGCATCACGGACGACGGCCGGGCGGCCTCCCTCGCCCTCACGGCCAACATGCCGCCGACGCAGGACGGCCCGGCCAACGCGCTGAAGGTGCTGGACGCGGCGTTCTGCCAGTAACAAAAGAGGGGGTGGGGTACGCCCCGTACCCCACCCCCTCCCCCTCACACCGGACGTCAGTAGTCGACGCGGTCCGACTTCGCCAGCCACGCCTCGAACGGCTCGTTCCGGTTCGCCACGTCGAGGCGCTCGATCGTCGCGGGCCACAGCTCCTTGGACCGCTTCTCGAACAGGTCGTAGAACTTCCGGTCGTCGAAACCGGCCACGGCCGCGTCGTCACGGTCGGCCGCGAAGACGATCCGGTCGACGCGCGCCCACAGCGCGGAGGACAGACACATCGGGCACGGCTCGCAGGAGGTGACCAGCACACAGCCTTCCAGCGAGAAGGTGTTCAGCTCCTTGCAGGCGGCGCGCATCGCGCTGACCTCGGCGTGCGCGGTCGGGTCCAGGTTCGCGGTCACCTGGTTGTTGCCGAGCGCGACGATCTCGCCGTCCTTGGCGACGAGCGCGCCGAAGGGGCCGCCGCCGTTCGCCACGCTGGTGGTGGCGATGCGGATCGCCTCGTCCATCCAAGTGCGCTCCAGCTCCTGGATGCTCTTCTCTTCGGCGTACGCGGTCACAATGACTCCCCTTCGTTGTTCACCTTGTGTGAGGGAGTACACAGGCAACCGGGGGTCCGCAGCGAGGGGTAAAAGACATGAAAACCCGGCAGGCTCAGCCCCCCGCTTCGTAGACTCCTACAAGCCCCACCTCTGGGACGTAACCCCTGGTGAGCACTGTGCAGGTACGTACGGGACGTGCGCCGCCGCCCCTCAGGCAGGCTTCGCGGCCCGCAGCGAAGAGACCTGCGGAACACGCTGTCCCGCCGGACCGGACGTCCCGGGAGAAGCCCCGCTACTTCGACTTCTCGGCCTTCTCGGCCTTCATCTCCTTGATCCGCACGGTCTCCTTGCGGACCTCGTTCTGCGTGGCGCGCTCCTTCTGGAGCCACTCCGGGTTCTCGTCCTTCAGCGCGTCGATCTGCTCGGTGGTGAGCGCCTCGGTGACACCGCCACGGGCGAGGCCGGAGATGGAGACGCCGAGCTTGTTGGCGACGACGGGACGGGGGTGCGGGCCGTTGGCGCGCAGGTCCTGGAGCCACTGGGGCGGGTCGGCCTGGAGCGCGGTCAGCTCGGCACGCGAAACCGCGCCCTCCTGGAACTCTGCGGGGGTGGCTTCGAGGTACACACCCAGCTTCTTCGCCGCGGTGGCGGGCTTCATGGTCTGGGTGTTCTGGTGCGACGTCATGGTGTCAAGGGTATCGAGCATGTGCCCTACCGCTGACCACACGCAGGCGCCCTGCCGCCGACCGCACGGCTGCCGTGGGTGCTCCCCGGTGGCTGCCGGTAACCTGACCCGCGTGACAGGCTCGGAAGCACCCTCCCCCATCTCCCCCTCGTTCCGGCTCGCGTACGTCCCGGGCGTGACCCCCACCAAGTGGGTGCGGATCTGGAACGAGCGGCTGACCGACGTCCCGCTGACCCTGGTCGCGGCGCCCCCGGCCGAGGTGTTCGACGTCCTGCGCGAGGGCGGCGCGGACGCCGGTTTCGTACGCCTCCCGGTCGACCGTACGGACCTGGCCGCGATCCCCCTGTACACGGAGACGACGGTCGTCGTGATCCCCAAGGACCACGTCATCGCGGCCGTCGAGGAGATCACCGCCGACGACCTCGCCGACGAGCTGGTCCTGCACCCCCTCGACGACACCCTGGACTGGGAGCAGCCCCCGGGCGTGCCCGCCAAGGAGCGTCCGGCCACCACCGCCGACGCGATCGAGCTGGTGGCGGCGGGTGTGGGCGTCCTGATCGTGCCGCAGTCCCTGGCCCGTCTCCACCACCGCAAGGACCTGACGTACCGGACGATCACGGGCACCCCGGAGTCCCGGGTGGCCCTGTCCTGGGCCCAGACCGACTCCGGCGAGCCGACCGAGCTGGTGGAGCACTTCATCGGGATCGTACGAGGCCGTACGGTCAACAGCACCCGAGGCCCGGCCCTCCCCAAGAACACCCCCGACGCCAAGAGCGCCAAGAAGCGCGCCGACAAGCCGAAGCAGACTCCCCGCAAGCCCGCCGCCAAGCCGAAGCCCGGCGGCGGCCGGGCCGTCGCCAAGAGCAACCGCAACTCCCCCAAGCGCGGCAAGCCCCGCCGCTGACCGACCACCGGCCGGGTCAGCCGAAGGTGGCCGCCTCCAGCACGACGTAGAGCCCGACGGCCGCGTTGAGCGCGGACAGGGTGGAGGCGGCCGTACCGGCAGCGGCCACCAGGGCGGCGACGCCGGCCGAGGTGAGGGCAGGGGGCCACCCGTTGGCGGGCGGCAGCGGGCCGAGCAGGGCCGCGACCCGGCGCGGCACCGGTCCGGGTTCCGCGAAGGCCGCCAGACCGGGGAAGACCGCGCCGCGCCCCTTGCGGGAGACCAGCGCCGCCTTGCCGACCGCGCGCGCCGTCGCCCGGCGGTCCCCCGTCGCACGGGCCGCCTCCTCGTCGGCCCAGCGCTCGGTGCAGTAGCCGACGACCCGGTGCAGGGGCCGCAGCAGGGGGTTGGCGCAGCCCGCCAGCCGGACCGCCAGGAGAAGGCGGTGGTGGCGTCCGGCGAGATGGGCGCGCTCGTGGGCGAGCAGGGCATGGCGTTCGGTGTCGGTGAGGGCGGCGAGCATGCCGGTGGAGACGAGGATGCGCCCCTGCGTACCGGGCAGTGCATAGGCGTACGGCTGGTCGTCGGGCAGTACGGCGACCTCGGACGCGGTGCCGAGCCCGGCCAGGACGCGGTGTGCGCGAGACCGGTACCGGTAGTGCCGGTACAGGGTGTAGGCGCAGGTCAGCAGGACGAGCGCGAGCGCGCCGATGGATGCCTTGCCCGCGATCTCGTCGTACGGGACGGCCGCGCGCACCTCGGGGTCGGACCAGCTGTCGGGCAGCGGGTTCCCGGGGAGCTGGGCGGTGCCGACGACCACGAGGAGGCCGAGGCAGACGGTGCTGCACGTGGCGAGGATCGCGGCGACGGCGGTCAGCAGGCGGGCGGCGGTGCGCGGGTGGAGGTGCTGTTCGGCGAGGCGGGCGATGGGCAGGGCGGTGAGCGGCAGGATCAGCGGCAGGTAGACGAAGACGCCCATGGTGTCAGCGCCCCGGACCCCGGTCCGGGCCGTCGCCGGGCGCCTCCGACTCGTACAGCAGGGTCCGCAACAGCCGTTCGTCGTCCGGGGAGAGCGCCGAGACGAAGCTGGAGAGCACGGCGTCGCGGTCGTCCTCCCGGTCGAGCAGCTTGCGCATGCGCAGCGCGACCAGCCCCGCCCCGTCGGCGACGGGCGTCCACGCGAAGGAACGGCCGACCCGGCTGCGGGTCACCGCACCCTTGTCGTACAGCCTGGTGAGGATGGTGATGACGGTGGTGTACGCGAGCGAGCCGCCGAGCCTCTCCTGCACCCAGGCCGCGGTCACCGGCTCCGGTGCCTCCCCGAGCACGGCGAGCACCTGGGCCTCCAACTCGCCCTGCCCGCGCCTGCGTTCGCGTGGGCTGCCGTTCCGGTCGGCATTCCGCGTCCCGTCCGGCTCTGTCCCGTCCGTCATTCCGGCATCCCCTTCGGTTCGTCTTCCCGCCATCCGGTGAGCGGCTGATCGCCGTACGGACGCCGGAGCATCGTACGCGGCGCCGCGTACCCGGACACTGAACTTCTACAGTGTTGTAGATTCAACTCCGGATTCGGAATTCTGCCCTGCACGCCACGCGGAGCGGCGTCAGGCACTCGGGAAGGGAAACGACATGGGTGTGAGCCTCGCCAAGGGCGGCAACGTCTCGCTGAGCAAGGAGGCCCCGGGCCTGTCCGCCATCGTGGTGGGCCTGGGCTGGGACGTACGGACGACCACGGGCGCCGACTACGACCTCGACGCGAGCGCACTGCTGGTCGACGAGGCCGGGAAGGTCCTCTCCGACCAGCACTTCGTCTTCTTCAACAACTTGAAGAGCCCGGAGGGTTCGGTCGAGCACACCGGCGACAACCTCACCGGTGAGGGCGAGGGCGACGACGAGTCGATCAAGGTCGATCTGGCCGCCGTGCCCGCCCAGGTGGCGCGCATCGTCTTCCCCGTCTCCATCCACGACGCCCAGAGCCGCGGACAGAGCTTCGGCCAGGTCCGGGGCGCCTTCATCCGCGTGGTGAACCAGGCGGGCGGTGCGGAGATCGCCCGTTACGACCTCAGCGAGGACGCGGCGACGGAGACCGCGATGGTCTTCGGCGAGCTGTACCGCAACGGCGCCGAGTGGAAGTTCCGCGCGGTCGGCCAGGGTTACGCGAGCGGACTGGCCGGAATCGCCTCGGACTTCGGCGTCAACGTCTGACCCAGGGGGCGCCCCGGAAGACTCCGGAACGGCTCTACGCTCCCAACGGGGCGCGGGCAACCTGCCCGCGCCCCGCAGCAACAGCCCCTTCAACGGAACGGACACCGATGTTCGGCATCAGCGAGCTCGCCATCCTTCTGATCGTCCTCGTCCTGGTCTTCGGCGCGAAGAAGCTGCCGGAACTCGCCCGCAACGCGGGCAAGGCCGCCCGCATCCTCAAGAGCGAGGCGAAGGCGATGAAGAAGGACGACACCGCCTCCGCGCCCCCGCCGTCGAAGACCTCTGACGCCTTCCGGGTCCGCCCCGGTGGAGGCTCGACCGACACCCCCTGACCTGCCGTTCCCCACCTGAGCACACCCTCAAGGAGCCAACTCGACACAGGCTTGCGCCACGAACCCCTTGCAGTGACGCCACACTGGTGCCATTCTGGTGCCACCAGTGAGGTCCACCTCTGTTGTCGCTCTGGAGGAATTCGTGCAGCACGAAACGTCGACCACGTCCGCAGCCGCCTGCCCCATGTCGTCGCGCCCCTCGTCGCCCCCGGTCGAGCCGGTGCCCCACATCCCCACCGGCCGCGACACGGGCTGCCCCTTCGACCCCACCGCCGAGATGACCGCCCTGCGCGAGCGCGACCCGCTGGTTCGGCTGGCCTTCCCCGACGGCCACGTCGGCTGGCTGGCCACGGGGTACGAGACGGTCCGGGCGGTGTTCGCCGACTCCCGCTTCAGCTCCCGATACGAGCTGATGCACTACCCCTTCGCCGACATCGGCGAACTGCCGCCCGCCCCGGCAGGCGACATGACCGGGATGGACGCCCCCGAGCACACCCGCTTCCGGAAGCTGCTCATGGGCAAGTTCACGGTCCGCCGGATGCGGGAACTCACCGCGCGCGTCGAGGAGATCACCGCCGAACAACTGGACGCGATGGCGCAGGCCGACGGGCCGGTGGACCTGGTCGAGGCATTCGCCCAGCCGATACCGGCCCTGATGATCTGCGAGCTGCTGGGAGTCCCCTCCACCGACCGCGACTTCTTCCAGCGGTGCGCGTTGCAGCTGACCTCGATCGTCTCCGACCAGCAGGCTCAGTACGAGGCGATGACCGCGCTCGGGGACTACATGCACAAACTGGTCCTCGCCAAGCGGGCCGAGCCCACCGACGATCTCCTCGGCGACCTGACCTCCAGCGACCTCACCGACGAGGAACTCACCGGCGTCGGCAGCTTCCTGCTCGGCGCCGGACTCGAAACGACCGCGAACATGCTGGCCCTGGGCACGTACGCGCTGCTCCGCCACCCGGACCAGTTCGCCGCCCTGCGCGACGACCCGGCCCTCGCCCCACAGGCGGTCGAGGAGCTGATGCGCTACCTGACCATCACGCACACGGGCGCCAAGACGGCTCTCGAGGACGTCGAACTGAACGGCAAGCTGATCAAGGCCGGCGAGACCGTCGTCCTGTCCATGGAGACCGCCAACCGCGACCCCCTGCGCTTCCCCGACCCCGACACCCTCGACCTGCACCGCAAGGCCACCGGCCATGTGGGCTTCGGCCACGGCATCCACCAGTGCCTGGGCCAGCAACTGGCCCGCGTGGAAATGCAGGTGGCCCTGCCCGCCCTGCTCACCCGGTTCCCGACCCTGCGGCTGGCGGCCCCCGAGGAGGAGATCCCGCTGCGTACGAACCAGACCATCTTCGGCGTGCACAGCCTCCCCGTCACCTGGGACGAGGTGTAAGGCGATGTCACCTTGGACTCCGGACCGCCCCAAGGACTCCACCACCGACGAGTGGCAGGTACGGGCCTCCCGCGACCGGTGCATCGGCTCCGGAATGTGCGCACTGACCGCGCCGGGGGTGTTCGACCAGGACCCCGAGGAAGGCTTGGTCGAGATCCTGCGCCCCAGGCTGCCGAGGACCGACCCCGACGCGGATGCCGCCCGTGAGGCCGTCGGCATCTGCCCCGCCGAAGCCATCGGCCTACGCTGACGACCGCTCACCCGGTCGCGGCCCGGGCGGCACCAGCAATTCCGCCCGGGCCCGGCCCCAGATAACGGCGGGATCCGACACCTCGGAACCCCAACTGCGGGACGTCAGCGCGCCCTTCTCCCGGTACGCCCGCATGATCTCGACGTGCGGCGGCCAGCCGACGAACCCGTGCAGCGCGGCCTCGTCACGCCAGACGGCCACGGCCCCGCACCGGCGGGCACCGGGCAGCGCCCAGAGCCACATCCCGTACGCCCCGTCCAACTCCCGCCAGCGCGAGCCCAGTCGACGCCCCTCGCGGTAGACCGGGAGCAGATCCCGTCCCCGGTGAAGCACGAAGTCCGTGACGCTCACCAGGACCGGACCGCCCCCGCCGCACTCCGGTCCCGACACCCAGGCCGACCTCACCAATTTAGTAAGCATGCACATACGATCTGCTTGTGCTTATCATTTGTCAACGGGAGACAGGGACCGAGGGACTGAAGGACCGAAGAACTGCATAGGGGCGAAGCACGTCACCGTCCGGTTCCTCCGCCCCGTCCCCTCCTCACCGAGTGACAGGATGGCCGGTCATGGACACCTGGTTTCAGCAGACGGACCACGGCATACGTTTCGACTGGGGCCCCACGGGTGCCGAACGGCTGGCAGCCGGCGGGGTGCGCTGCCTGGTCGTCGTGGACGTCCTGTCCTTCACCACGGCGGTGAGCGTCGCGGTGGAGGCGGGCACCCGGGTCTTCCCGTACCGCTGGCGCGACGAGACCGCCGCTCCCTACGCCGCCTCACACGAGGCGGACCTCGCCGTCGGACGCCGCATGGCCTCGCCGTCCTCCCCCTGGTCGCTCTCCCCCGCCGCCCTCAGACGCGCCCCGTTCACCCCGAGGCTGGTCCTCCCCTCCCCCAACGGCTCGGCCATCGCCGCGGCGGCGGGCGACTCCCCCGTCGTCGCCGCCTGTCTGCGGAACGCCACCGCCGTGGGCCGGTGGCTGGCCTCCCGGGGTTACGGCAGGCCGGACCGCCCCGTCGGGGTGGTCGCAGCGGGCGAACGCTGGCCGGACGGCAGTCTCCGCCCCGCCCTGGAGGACCTCCTGGGCGCAGGAGCCGTACTGGCCGCCCTGCGGGAGGCCTCCGGCGCCGGGCAGCCCGCCTTGTCGCCGGAGGCCACCGCTGCCGCAGCGACGTACACCGCGACCACCGACGTGCCCGCCTCCCTCGCCGCCTGCGCCTCCGGCAGGGAACTCGCCGGAGACGGCTTCCCCGAGGACGTCGCGGTGGCAAGCGAACTGGACGCCTCGACCGTGGTCCCCGTACTGCACGAGGAAGCTTTCACCGCCGCGACGGACTGACCCCCTACTTCCCGGGAGCCTCTCCCGCCGCCTGCGCCGCCTCCCGAGCCACCCCCTCCAGTCGCTCCACGTGCTTCGCCCACGAAATCCTCTCGGCCGGGGGCAGGTTCTCGTTGCCCTCCAAAAGTCCCGCGGTTCCGTCGATCGTTTCCCGGACGATGTCCGCATGCCCGGCATGCCGGTTGGTCTCGGCGAGCATGTGGATCAGGACGCGGTGCAGCGAGACTTCCTTGCGGTCCTCGGGCCAGTACGGGACACGGCCGATGGCGTCCCACTCCAGCGCCTCGATCGTGGCGTCCGCGTGCGCGCACGCCTTGCGGTAGAGGCCGACGACGAAGGCGCGGGACTCGTCGGCGGTGGCCCACATGTCCACGGTGGGGTCGCCGTCGAAGTCCTGCAGCCACGGCATCGCCTCAGCGGTGAACGGCCGCCCGAAAGTGTCGCCGAAGTACCCGACCTCGCAACCCGCCAGGTGCTTGAGCAGACCCAGCAGGTTGGTTCCGGTCGGGGTCAGGGGACGACGGACGTCGTACTCCGAGAGCCCTTCGGCCTTCCAAAGCAGCGCCTCCCGTGCGGACTTGAGGTACTGGTGCAGGTCCCTCTTGAGGTCGGTCCCGGTCATGTGCCCCACCATCCCATCCCCCACTGACATCCGGCATCCGCGAGAACCCGCTCAGCCGCCGATGTACTCGGCGAGATGTTCGCCCGTCAACGTGGACCGGGCGGCGACCAGTTCGGCGGGGGTTCCCTCGAAGACGATCTGCCCGCCGTCGTGGCCGGCACCGGGCCCGAGGTCGATGATCCAGTCCGCGTGGGCCATGACCGCCTGGTGGTGTTCCACGACGATGACCGACTTGCCCGCTTCGACGAGCCGGTCGAGCAGGCCGAGCAACTGCTCGACGTCGGCGAGATGCAGGCCCGCCGTCGGCTCGTCGAGGACGTAGACGCCGCCCTTCTCCGACATGTGCGTGGCCAGCTTGAGCCTCTGCCGTTCGCCGCCGGACAGGGTGGTCAGCGGCTGGCCGAGGCTGATGTACCCGAGTCCGACGTCGGTGAGCCGGTCCAGGATGCGGTGCGCGGCAGGCGTGCTCGCCTCCCCCGAGCCGAAGAACTCCTCGGCCTGCGCCACGGACATCGCCAGCACCTCGCTGATGTCTCGGCCGCCGAGCTTGTACTCCAGTACCGACGCCTGGAACCGCTTGCCCTCGCACTCCTCGCAGGGGGTGGAGACGCTCGCCATCATCCCCAGGTCGGTGTAGATGACGCCGATGCCGTTGCACACCGGGCAGGCACCTTCGGAGTTGGCGCTGAACAGCGCCGGCTTCACTCCGTTGACCTTCGCGAAGGCCTTACGGATCGGATCGAGCAGCCCCGTGTACGTCGCCGGGTTGCTCCGCCGCGAACCACGGATCGGGCTCTGGTCGATCGACACCACCCCCTCCCCCGCCGGGATCGACCCGTGCACCAGGGAGCTCTTGCCGGACCCTGCCACACCGGTGACGACGGTGAGCACGCCGAGCGGGATGTCCACGTCGACGTCACGCAGGTTGTGCGTCGACGCTCCGCGGATCTCCAGCTTCCCGGTGGGCTTGCGCACCTCCGCCTTGAGCGATGCCCGGTCGTCGAAGTGGCGGCCGGTGACGGTCCCGCCGGTCCGCAGCCCCTCGACGGTGCCCTCGAAGCAGACGGTGCCGCCCTCGGTACCCGCACCGGGGCCGAGGTCGACGATGTGGTCGGCGATCACGATCGTCTCCGGCTTGTGCTCCACGACGAGCACGGTGTTGCCCTTGTCGCGCAGCCGCAGCAGCAGGTCGTTCATCCGCTCGATGTCGTGGGGGTGCAGACCGATGGTGGGCTCGTCGAAGACGTAGGTGACATCGGTCAGCGAGGAGCCGAGATGGCGGATCATCTTGACGCGCTGCGCCTCGCCGCCCGAGAGAGTGCCCGCGGGCCGGTCGAGCGCGAGGTAGCCGAGCCCGATCTCCACGAACGAGTCCAGGGTGTGCTGCAAGGCGGCCAACAGGGGTGCCACGGAGGGCTCCTTGAGACCTCGGACCCACTCGGCCAGGTCCCTGATCTCCATGGCGCAGGCGTCGGCGATGCTGATCTTCTTGATCTTCGAGGACCTGGCCAGTTCGCTGAGCCGGGTGCCGTCGCACTCGGGACAGGTGGTGAAAGTGACCGCCCGGTCCACGAAGTCGCGGATGTGCGGCTGCATCGCTTCCCGGTCCTTGGACAGGAACGACTTCTGGATCTTGGGGATCAGCCCTTCGTAGGTGAGGTTGACTCCCTCGACCTTCACCTTGACCGGTTCGTGGTACAGGAAGTCCTGCAACTCCTTCTTGGTGTACTTGCGGATCGGCTTGTCCGGGTCGAGGAGGCCCGACTCGGCGTAGACCCGCACGGTGAAGAAGCTGTCGGACTTCCACCCGGGGATGGTGAAAGCACCCTCGGCCAGCGACTTCGTGTCGTCGTAGAGCTGGGTGAGGTCGATGTCCGAGACCGCGCCCCGGCCTTCGCACCGGGTGCACATGCCGCCGGTCCGGTTGAAGGTCGCCTTGACCGTCTTCTTGGCGCCCTTCTCGACGGTGATCGCCCCGCTCGCCCTCACGGAGGCGACGTTGAAGGCGAAAGCGCTGGGCGAACCGATGTGAGGCTTCCCGAGCCGGCTGAAGAGGATGCGCAGCATCGCATTGGCGTCCGTGGCAGTGCCCACGGTCGAGCGGGGATCGGACCCCATGCGCTGCTGGTCGACGATGATCGCGGTGGTCAGCCCGTCGAGCACGTCGACCTCGGGCCGGGCCTGCGTCGGCATGAAGCCCTGCACGAAGGCGCTGTACGTCTCGTTGATCAGCCGCTGCGACTCGGCGGCGATCGTGGCGAACACCAGCGAGCTCTTGCCCGACCCGGAGACCCCGGTGAACACCGTCAGCCGACGCTTGGGAATCTCGACGCTGACGTCCTTGAGGTTGTTCTCACGCGCCCCGTGCACACGGATCAGGTCATGGCTGTCGGCGACGTGCGGCACGGACGATCCCGCGTCCGCCCTCTTGGCCCTGCTCATCGTGGTGCCTCCCTGTGTGCTGCGGGCCGCCTTCGCACTCTTCGAGGACGTCGCCCAACTCGATTCGCCCGGCTCCGAGCAACACGGACGCCTCCCCATTCTGAATGCGGAACACGTCAACGGCCGGTTCTTTCCCCCAACGGCGACGTCGGCACCGGTCGCCGTGTGCCCGCGGCCCGCAGCACCGGGCTCAGCCGCCTTCCGTCGACCTCAGCACGCTCAACACCCGTTCCAGCCGTGCCTCCCTGGCCTTCTGCGTCAGGGCCTGGAGCAGCGGAAGGATCAACTGGTAACGGGCCGTCCTGTCGAGCGCGTCGAAGGCCTTCCGCGCATCAGGATCGGCATCGAGTGCAGCCGCCAGGTCGGGCGGTGCGGTGGCGGTCTTCTGCGACTCGTACGCCTTCGTCCAGCGTCCGTCCTCTTGTGCCTTGCGCACCTCGGCCATTCCCGGCTCGCGCATCCGCCCCTCGGCAAGCAGCAACGCCACCTTGTCGACGTTGACCTGCGACCACAGGCTCCGGGGACGGCGTGGCACGTACCGCTGAAGGTAGTGGTCCCCGTCGAGCGAACGGCGCTGCCCGGAGATCCAGCCGAAGCACAGCCCGATGTCGACGAGTTCACCGTCGGTCACGGACGGAATCCCGGACTTCTTCTTCGCAACCTTGACCCAAATGCCTTCCTGGCGTGCGTGGTTGACGTCCAGCCAGCTTTCGAAGGCCCGCCCGTCGGGGAAGGCGACGATCTCGACACCGTCGATCAGGCCGAGCCCGTTGTCCCCGCCGGTCCCACTGCTCTCTTCCATGCGGGTCAGGCTAATGCCCGTTCCCTTCTCAGGGGCCTCTGGATTAAATACGATGCAGTACCGTATCGTTTTCCCATGACGATTGAACCCGGAGTCTCCCCTCCCCGTTCCCCGGGGCGCCCGCGCAGTCGTGCGGCGGACGAGGCGATCCTCGTCGCAGCACTGGACCTGCTCATCGAGCGGGGCATGAGCGCGACCAGCATCGAGCAGATCGCACGCCGTGCCGGAGTCACGCGCGCGACCGTGTACCGCAGGTTCCCCAACCTGACCGATCTGCTGGTACACGCCATCGAGTGGGAGTACCAGGACACGGATCCCGCAGCACTGAGCTGGCCGGACATTCCCTCCATGGTCAGGGACTGGGCCGGACAACTCAGCGAGCCCCGCTCCCGCCGTCTCGTCCGTCGTCTCTACGGCACGGTGGACGACCTCCCCGAGCTGCTTCACACCTACCACTCGGCACACGGAAGCCATCGCGGTCACGCAGTCCGCAACACTCTCGAAAGAGCCCGCGCCACAGGCCAACTCCCCCCGCACAGCGACCCGGAGACCCTCCAACTGGTGCTCAGCGGTGCGGCACTCCAGCATCTGGCCGCGTACCCCGACACCACCGAGGCCAAGGACATCGAGGCCTATTTCCTCGCCGTCCTCCACCAGGTCGGCTTCCCCGTCACACCCCCCTCTTCCCCCTCTCCCAGGCCCACCGCCTCGCGAAGGAGCGCACAACAATGACGCAGGACAACGCACCCGGCAACATGTCGTGGCTCGGTCCGGACATCCGACGAGCCCGCAAGCAGGGCATCGACGGACTCGCCCGCCGCCAACAAGCCCGACTGGCCGACGCCGTGGCCCGCGCCCGCACCGGGTCCCCGTACTACCGCGATCTCTACAGCAGCCTCCCCCAGCGGGTGGACGACCCGACGCTGCTCCCCGTCACCGACAAACGCCGGTTAATGGAGCAGTTCGACGACTGGGCCACCGACCGGGACATCACCTACGACAAGGTCCGCGACTTCGTCGACACCCCGGAGCGGATCGGAGAACGGTTCCTGGGCCGGTACATGGTGGCCACCACCTCCGGAACCAGCGGTCGGCGCGGGTTGTTCGTCCTTGACGACCGGTACATGGACATTGGTGCCGCGCTCACCTCGCAGGCCCTCGCCACCTGGCTGGGCCCCTCGGGCATCCTGCGGGCTGCGGCCCGGGGTGGCCGGTTCGCCCAACTGGTCGCGGTCGGCGGTCACTACGTGGGCTTCGCCGGCAACCGCCGTGCGGCCCGCGAAGGGGGCTGGCGCAACAAGATCCTCCGCGCATTCTCCGTGCATTCTCCGTGCACACGCCGCTGCCCGAACTGGTCGCCCAGCTCAACGCGTACCGGCCGGCCGTCATCATCGGCTACACCAGCACGATCATGCTGCTCACCGCGGAGCGGGAGGCGGGACGCCTGACCATCGACCCCGTGCTGGTGCAACCTGCGGGCGAAACGATGACCACGGCGGACACCGACCGAATAGCCGCGGCCTTCGGAGACCGCACGGTGGTCCGCACGGTGTACGGGGCCACCGAGTGCACCTACCTCAGCTACAGCTGCGCAGAATGCTGGTACCACGTCAACTCCGACTGGGCCGTTGTGGAACCGGTCGACGCGGACTATCGGCCGACCCCGCCCGGCCAGTTCTCCCACACCGTCCTCGTCACCAACCTGGCCAACCGTGTGCAGCCGTTCCTGCGGTACGACCTCGAGGACAGCGTTCTGCTCAATCCGGACCCCTGCCGTTGCGGCAGCCCGCTCCCGGCGATCCGGGTACAGGGCCGCGCGGGCGACATCCTGACCTTCCCCGGGATCTCCGGCGACGAGGTCCGGATCAGCCCCTTGGCGCTGAGCACGCTGTTCGACCGCACGCCGGGAGTGGAGCTGTTCCAGATCGAGCAGACCGCCTCCTCGGCACTCCGAGTACGGCTGCGCCTGGCGGAGGGTGCGGAGCCGGACCTCGTATGGCAATCCGTGGAGCGGGAGCTGAAAGTGTTGTCCGCGGACAACAAGCTCGCGAGGCTGACCATCGAGCGGGCGCAGGAAACTCCCGAGCAGTCTCCCGGTGGAAAGTTCAGAACGGTGATCCCGCTCGCCTGAAGTGCTCAGGGGGCCCGGCTGAGCGAAAACCGCGCATTCGGGCCCTCTCAGGGCCTCACGGAGGGACCCAAAACGCCCAGGAGCCCCGCTGAGCGCCTCCGGCGGGCCCAATGACCCCGTCACACCACCCCCTCCGAGTTCGGGCCCCTGAGGGCCCTTTCTGTGGGTCGATTTTTGCCCAATTTTGCGGCACTTAAGAAATTTGCTCATTTTGAGCCGTCGCGCAGCCCCAGCGCTGCTGTTGTCCGCGGACAACACATCTCGAGGGACACCTCTCCCGAGACGCACCGGTCCGCTCGGCCACCACTCCCCCACTGCCGTCAGCGAGTACCCGGCGTTGTCCGCGGACAACAGATCCGTTGTTGTCCGCGGACAACAGATCTCTTGTTGTCCGCGGACAACAACCCGGCCACCTTCAGCCGAGTCACCCGCCGGCCTCCGACATCACCGGGTACTCCGTGCCCCGCCGTTCACGTTCAGGACTTGGCCGGTGATGTGTCGCGCGGCCGACGAAGCAAGAAACGCAACGGCGCCCACGATGTCCGAGGGCACCCCGGCCCGACCCGTGGCGGTGGCCTCGACCAGAGCGCTGCGACGCTCATCGGAGAGACGGTCTCGGAAGAACTCGGTATCGGCGATGTAGCCGGGCGACACCACATTGGCCGTGATGCCACGAGGCCCCAGCTCCGCCGCGACGTTCAGGTTCCAGTTGGCGAGTCCGGCCTTGGCGGCGCCGTAGGAGCCCGAGGCCTGATCGGCAGCGATGGACCCGATCTGCACGACGGACCCGCCTGCCGACAATCGGGATTCCAGAGCCTTGGTCGTCAGAGCCGCACTGATCAGATTCGCCTCAAGGTTCGCCCGGAAAGCTCGGGCGTACGACATCAGATCCGCCTCTGATCCGGACTCGGCATCAAGGTCGGTGTTGCCTCCGGCGTTGTTGATCAGCACATCGATGTGCTCGGGAAGCTCCGCAAGAAGCCGGCCGAGCGCATCCGGATCGGTGTGGTCACACGTCACGGCACGCACATTGGCGCTCTGCGCAGCCACCTCCTTGAGGGGCCCGGACCGCCGACCCGTGATCACAACCGTGTCTCCCTGCGCGGCGAAGTACTCGGCAACAGCTCGGCCGATGCCCGTTCCGCCGCCCGTCACCAGAACGGTACGTGACATACGATGCCTCCCAACAGCTCTCGTTCAGGCCTAAATTTAGTTCTAAACGTAAACAGGGGAGAGGTGTCTTGGCAAGGGAACCGGTGAACACAAACAGCAGCGGGCAGTACCCGACGGACGGTGCGTCGACGTATCCCGTCCAGGAAATCGCAGCCGCCTGGGAGCGGGAGCGCCCCGGAACTCCCGTCTCTTCGATCGGGATCGTCACTCCCATCTGGCGGCTCGCCAAGCTTCTCGGCGACGACCGCAGGCGTGTGCTCGCTCAAGCCGGTGTGGACTCCGCCACCCTGGATCTTCTGAGCGTGCTGCGGAGAAACGGCGCCCCTTACACCCTCAGCACCCGCGAGCTCAGCCGACGCTCATTGGTCACGGCGGGCGCCATCTCCCAGCGGGTCGCCCGCGCGGAACGCGAAGGTCTCGTCACGCGACGCCCGGGCGAAGGGCGGCCACGCACGGTCCACGTCACGCTGACCCGGACCGGGCACGACCTGGTGGAGGAGACCGTCGATCAGGTGCTGGGCCGGGAGGCAGAGCTGATGGGCGGCCTCAGCAGTGAGCAGCAGGACCGGCTGGCGGAGCTGCTCCAACTGCTTCTTCAGGACGTTCAGCACCGGCTCGGAGACACCCGAATTTCTCACGTCGGAGAAGACTGAGTGCTGTCTGGTGTTGTCCGCGGACAACACCAGACAGCACTCAGAGTGCGAGCCGGCCGTCGAATTCTGTTGTCCGCGGACAACAGCGAGACACCAGAGACAGTGGATTCATGGTGCTTGCCGGGAGCGTCATGGACGAAGAAGGCAACCTCACCGTGTTGTCCGCGGACAACAGAGGAGGGTCAGCCACCGGTGTTGTTGTCCGCGGACAACAACGGGGACGTGGAAGCGGCCAAGGTGGCAACCAGGGAAGCCGCCTCGTCCAAGCGGCCGATCTCTTCAGGGCTCAGATTCGGGTCCTCGGCCCGGCGGGCACGCGCACGTGCAAGGCAACCGGAGCCCGCGTCGTCCAGGTCGATCCCACTGCCTCGCCGCTCCAGGAGTGACGTGAGCATCATCCGCGCTCCGGTTGCCATGGCTGCGACTTGCGGTCCGGCTTCGGGCGGACACGGGACGACCGCCACCTCGGCAAGGATCAGTGCGGTCATTGCCCAGTCCAGTCCCTCCGGTCCCTCGGCGGTCGTGCACCAGTCGATGACCATCGGCCCTTCGGCCGTCAGCATCACGTTGTCCGGATGCAGATCGAGATGCAGGATCCGGTCTTGAGGGTGGGTGGAGACCCTGGCGGGAACCTTGTGCAGGCTGTGCAGGAGCTCGGCGACGATCGTCGCTGCTGCCTCTTCGGTGATCTCTCCGGAGACGAAGGCCTGGAGCATCGTCTTGCCGTACAGCCGCTGAATGACCATCTCCGACGGCACCTCAGCGGCGCGAACAGCCGGTACGGGATAGCCGTGCGCTGCCAGGTGGGCCATGACGGCCACCTCTTCTGCCGTGTCCCCGCCGTGCCGGTTTCTGCGCAGCACCCACTGCTCGTCGAGCGCGAAGATCTCTGCACTGCGTCCCGACCCCAACAACTCACCTATGTCCATGCGGGTGAAGATATGCCGAACCTGATCTTGGTGGTTGCGGTTTCACACAGTTGCCGGGGCCCCGCATGGATGTGTCCGGCTCGCAACTCGGGAGGCATCTGCAAGGTGGGCAGCCGGAAACGCCGAAGGGGCACGCCCCGGCGTGATCGGCCGGGTGCGTGCCCCTTGGGTCCTGTGCTCCTGAGTCCGGTACTCCCTGGGTCCGGGGGAGGAGCCTCACATGTGGTGGTGCAATTCCTCGATCAGGGCGACGAGTTCGTCACTGCTGAGACCTGCGGCCAGAGTGCGCGCCTGCTCCTTGGGGGTGGCACCGAGCTGCTGCACGAGTCGTCGGGACGCCTCGGAGCGTACGGATGCAGCCCCGCCGTCGCCGGCCGACTCGTCGTCCCCGTCGTCGTCAGGAGCGGCGATGTTGCTCTTCTGGGCCGCAGGTCGCGGGGAGTTGTTGTCCGCGGACAACAACTCGGCTTCCACCGCGGGTTGTTCCGGAACGGTCTTCGCCGGTGCGGGCGTCGGCGCGGGGGCCGCGACAGGCGCCGGAGCCGGAGCCGGAACTGCGACTGGTGCCGTGGCCTCGGCCGTCACCGGTGCAGCGGGCTCCGGCGTGCGCGGGGCCGGGGCGTCCTGCCACACCGGCTGCGGCATGTTGTCCGCGGACAACACCTGCTCTGCTTCGGCCTGCTCCGCCGCGAGCTCCGCGTTCTTCTGCGTGAAGGCGTCCTCGACGGCGCTCTGGCCCCGCTTCTTGATCTGGTCGGCAGCCGCCTTGACCTCTTCGCGGGTCTTGGCCTCCTGCTCCCGGTAGTCGCCGAGGTACTGAAGAAGGGCCGGCACGCTGAGTCCGGGCTCTTCCTTCAGCCGTCGGGCCAGCAACCGCCCGTCCCGCTCAGGCAGCGAACCCATGCTGAGCATGTTCTGCAGGTCCTGCGGAAGGTCCAGGAGCGCGAGCTGGTTGGTGACCCACGAGCGGTCGCGGCCGAGCCGCTTGGCGGCCCGGGCACGAGCACCCGAGGGCGATTCCTCGCTGCACACCAGCACCAGTTGCTGCACGCCCCGGGCCCGCTCGACGACGTCGAAGTCCTCGCGCTCCAGGTTCTCCTTGAGCAGGTGGTCTATGAAGGCCTCGCGCGAGGACGCCAGGTCGTCCCGTACGACGAAGTCCAACGACTCCAGACCCACGTGCAGGGCGCAGCGGTAGCGGCGCTCACCGTTGATCAGGACGTACTGGGCGTCGCCCACGGCCAACTCGTGCTGCGGCCACACCTGGAGGTAGGCCTTGCGGGAGATGGCCACGCAGGCGGCGAGCTGCGTGTTGCGCAACTCCTCGCCGAAGCGGGTCATTTCCTCTTCCGAGCCGAAGTTGCGGCGCGGGTTCAGGGGGGTCGGGGCGACTTCTTCGAGGCGGATGCGGGACAGCTCGTACTCGGGCACGTCGCCCTGGACGAGAGCCTTGGCGCGTCCGCGGGCGCTGCGGCCGCGCGGTACGCCTCCGAACGAGGAGCCGGTGCCGAGGCGGTCGGCGACGCTCATGAGGTGATCCTCCGTGCGATGGTGCGCATGATCTCGGACTGCTCGCAGTCGGGTGCGTAGCTGAGGAGCGGCTGCTTGAGGCGGACGGCCTCACGCTGCTCCTTGCGCTCCGGCATGATGCCGATGACCGGCGGGTCGCCGATCGCCTTCCAACTGTCCAGGGAGGACGTGGCGATGTAGCCCTTGCGGCTGTCGTACATGTTGACGATGAAGCCGAGCATGGTGATCTCGACCTCCATGTCCGCGGTCAGATCCTGGATCTGGTCGTAGAGCATGTCGTAGGCGTCCGCGGACGAGTCCTCCGCGAGCACCGGCACGAAGACTCCGGAGGTCTCCGGCTCCTCGTCCTCCCGGGTGCGGCAGTAGTAGAGCGCGGTGTCCATGGAGTAGCCGAGGCTGGGCGGGCAGTCGACGACGATGTAGTCGAACTCCTTCTCCAGCGGCTCCATGGCCTTCTCCAGGGCGGTCTCCTTGACCCTCACGAAGCGGCTGGTGGCAAGCTTCGCGTCGAGCAGGAACGCGTCCTTGCACGCGGGCAGCAGGAACAGCCGGCCCGCGAAGCCGCTCTCCTCTATCGGGACGAGCAGCTCGCGCAGGTCGCCCTTGGCCTCGCCGAGCATGTGCTTGGCCAGGCTGGGCTCCTCGATGTCGAAGAGCTGGTAGCCGAGTTGCTTGGTGAGGTGGCCCTGCGGGTCGAAGTCGATGAGCAGGACGCGGTTGCCGCCCTCGGCGAGGGCCTGGGCCACACCGGAGGACGTGGCGGTCTTGCCGACGCCGCCCTTCTGGTTGCCGAAGATGATGCGGCGTGCGCCGTTGGGGCGGGCGGGGCGACGGGGGGAGGGGTGGGCTCCGAGCCACAGGCGGATGGCCTGGGCGATGCCTTGGTTGAAGGGGAGGCCGCGTTCCTTGCAGTCGTCCTTGAACTCCCCGTACAGGCCTGTGGGCAGGTACGTCGAGAAGGAGCTGCCGCCGGTGGTGTCGACGATGGGGTATTCGGTGTCGCCCGAACGCCACGCCTGCACGCCTTCGGTGACGGCATCCTTGATGTCGACGCCCAACTCGGCTGCTCTGACTTTGAGTTCCTGGCGCAGGGAGGCGGGGAGCTTCGCTACTACCTTTTCCCGGTCGTCCGGGGCGTATGGGACGGTCATGCGGTTACCTTACTCACCTCCGTGGGGTTTTTGGTGACATTGGTGCGGTCAATACGCTGCGTGTCGGCTGACAGCAGCGGCTTTTGACGGAGCGTGAGGGGTTCAGGAGGGCTCTGGCCAGGTCAGATTCCGGCGACCAGCATCCCTCCCATGGCCACCATCGTGACGGCGACCACTCCGTCCAGCACCCGCCAGGCACCCGGCTTCGCCAGCAGCCCGCTCAGCAGCCGCGCCCCGTACCCCAGGCTGGCGAACCACGTCAGGCTCGCCAGCATCGCGCCCGCTCCGAAGGCCCATCGCAGGGAACCGTGGTCGGAGGCGACGGAGCCGAGCAGGAGGACGGTGTCGAGGTAGACGTGGGGGTTGAGCCAGGTCATGGCGAGACAGGTGAGCACCGCGGCACGAGCGGAGCCGGTGGCTTTGCCGGTCGTTGTGAGGGCGGCGTCGGGGGAGGGCCGCAGGACCCGGCGGGCGGCCAGGACCCCGTACGTGATCAGGAAGGCGCCACCGGCGAGACCGACCACGGTGAGGGCGGCGGGCCAGGCCGTGACGAACGCACCGACGCCCGTCACTCCGAGCGCGATGAGGACCGCATCGGACACGGCGCAGATCGCGACGACCGCGAGGACCGCGTGGCGGTGGGCTCCCTGCCGCAGGACGAAGGCGTTCTGTGCGCCGATGGCGACGATGAGGGCGAGTCCGGTGCCGAAACCCGCGAGCAGGGCGGTGATGATCCCCGAGGTGCTGTCTGTCATGCCGTCGACGCTAGGGAACCCCAAGGATTCAGTCCAGCTAAAGATTCTTACGTACCATTAGCGCTCATGATGGAAGAGCTTCCTCTGGACCAGGTGTCCACCCTGCTCGCGGTCGTCGACGAGGGCACCTTCGATGCCGCGGCCTCCGCCCTGCACCTGACCCCGTCCGCTGTCAGCCAGCGCATCAAGGCCCTGGAACAGCGCACCGGGCGGGTGCTGTTGATGCGGTCGAAGCCGGTGCGGCCCACCGAGTCGGGGCAGGTGGTCGTGCGGTTCGCCCGCCAGCTCGCTCTACTGGAGCGCGGGGCGCGGGACGAGTTGGGGCTCGCGGCGGGGCCGGGGGAGAGGCAGGGGCCGACCAGACTGGCCATCGCTGTCAACGCCGATTCGCTCGCGACCTGGTTCCTGCCGTCCCTGACCCGGGTTCCGCAGGATCCTCCCCTCTGCTTCGAGCTGCATCGTGAGGACGAAGGTCACACCACTGCACTCCTGCGCGAGGGGCAGGTGATGGCAGCGGTCACCTCTTCGCCGGATCCGGTGGCGGGTTGCAGTGTGCGCGCGCTGGGTCTGGCCCGGTACCTGCCGGTGGCCAGCCCCGAGTTCGAGGAGCGGCACCTCTCGTCGGGCCGGCTCGTGGACCGGCTCAGGGAGGCGCCGGTGATGTCCTTCGACCGCAGGGACGAACTCCAGGACATCTTCCTGCGGTCACTGGCCGGTGACAGCACGCCCCCGGTGACCGCGAGCTCGTTCCGGCACTACATGCCGACCTCCGAGGGCTTCTGTGCCGCCGTCGTCGCGGGGCTCGGATGGGGACTCGTACCGGAGTCCCACGCACTGCCCCTGCTGCGGTCGGGAGCGCTGACCCTGCTCGCGACCGACCGCACCATGGACGTACCGCTGTTCTGGCAGCAGTGGAAGCTGGACTCGCCCGCACTCGCGGCTGTCGCGGCCGCGGTGGTGGCGACTGCGGCCGAGGAGTTGTTGCCGCCTCGGTGAGTGGCGTACGGAGGACGGGTCAGGCGGTGAAGCGGCGGACGTAGCGCTTCTGCCAAGGGGTCTCGACGGCATGGGGATCGTAGTGCTCGCGCACGAATCCGACCGCGTCCTCGGGCGGGACACCGTCGAGGACCGCGAGACAGGCCAGTGCGGTGCCCGTGCGTCCACGCCCGCCTGCACAGGCCAGCTCAATCCGGTCGCCGGTCGCCCTTGCCAAGGCCTCGGTCAGCAGTTCCCGGGCCTGGACGCGGTCGGCGGGCAGCCGGAAGTCGGGCCACCGCAGCCAAGCGGCTTCCCAGGGGACTTCGGGAGGCCGCTTGCCGAGAAGGTAGATCGCGTACGTCGGCGAGGGTCCCGCAGGCAGGGGACCGCGTAGTCCTCGCCCCCTGACCAGTCGTCCGGATGGCAGTCGCAGGACACCGGGCGCGGACGCTTCCCAAGGTTCTGAGGCGGAGGGCTCGATCATAAGTTCACGCTAAGCGGCGAGTCCGGGCTGTGACTGCCGTACGGGAAAAGCCGTTCGCTACCGGGGGAGTACCGCGCGAATCGTCTTGCCCTGGACCGGTGCCGTGCCCGAGTCGGTGGTCTTGAACCTGGGTGCGTAACGGGGACGAGCACTGCGTGCCGGGACGATCGTCACTTCGCGGGCCAGGAGCTGCACCAGGTGCCAGCCGAAGCCCCCGCTTCCGTCGTCCAGGTCGGGAGTGCGTTCGTGGGGGAGTTCGGGACTGGGATCACCCACCGCCACGGTGAGGGTTTCGGCAGACGCGGAGAACGCGAGGGTGTAGCGACCTCCCCCGTGTCGTACCGCGTTGGTCACCAATTCGGAGACGACCAGCACGAGGGAGTCGGCGGCGTCCGCAGCGGGTGCGGGGGAGAGACCGTCGGTGAATGCCTTCGCCGCCCTGCGGGCATGCGCGACGCCTTCGGTGCCCCAACCCTGGGTCGGCCCGGGCATGCGGTCCGATGTCACCCTGGACACAGGCTCTCGCCAGGCACCGCCGGGAAACGGGTTGGTCGTCCCGGAGAAGCGCTGCGGCGACGCCTGCGGGAGTTGCGGCCGGCCGTTCTTCTCAGCCGTTTGCTGGGTCAACTGCTTGCTGTTCATGCGCGTACGCCCCAATCCATGATCGGTTGTACCGCCTTGAGGCAGGCGTATGCCCGATCTATCGGCACTCAGACATCGCAGGAACATCCCTCAGACGTTGCAGATGCGAAATTCAGCTCGTACGAGTGACAGAGCCCGACCTTGTGAACAGGGACCCCGACCCGGTCCTGACGGGACACAGTCGACGGACCGAGGGCGGCGAAGCACAGCCGGGAAAGACCCGACGCATCCGTGCCGCAGTTGATTTTCCCAGTCCTTGAGTCCCTCAGTCCCCCTGGGCTTCCTGTACGCACGTGGTCCCTGCGGCAGGGCTGACCGCCAGGCCCGTCTCCTGAGCACCCGTTGCTGTCGCCGGAAACCTGCTGGGCGGTCCGCGCGAGGGACTGAAGCCGGCAGGCAGGGACCGGAAGGGACTGAAGTTCCGACTTGGGAACACCTGTGCCTTCTTCGGTCGTGAGGTTCATTCCTGGTACGGGCGACGCGTGCTCGGGACTGAAGCCGCAGGGACGGAACAGTTCGGTCCCTCCGTTCAGTCCCTCGGTAAAAGGCCAGGTCAGAGGGGTTAAGCGCAATCTGATCAAGGGACTGAGGGACTGAAGGGACTCAACTTTGCAGTATCCATCCCAATTGTGTGCGCGTGTGTATGCGGACGCGTGTAGAAGGCAGGTATGTGCTTGGAGCGCTCATAACTAGGATTTTGAGTCCCTTCAGTCCCTTTCAGTCCCCGTCTGATGCACGGACAACCCGCTGACCTGCAGGTTTACCGAGGGACTGAAGGGGAGGGACTGAACCGTTCCGTCCCCGACCCTTCCGTCCCTCTCGCAGGAAGGACGGAGAAAAGACCTACTGCCGGATATGTGTACGACGTACGGTCAGGGGGCACCCGACGCCCCCGCAGGACGCCCCGGTACCAGGCCATGACCAGGCCGGTACGAAGATCGCCCACCCGCCGAGGGCTCAAAGGGACTCAAGGGACTGAAGAACTGATACAACGGCAGTTCCCCGCGGAGATTGCCCACCCTTGCGCTAGGCTCAGGAGCTCATAGGAAAGTTCAGTCCCTTCAGTCCCTCATGCAGGTGCCAATAGGGCGTTGACCAGCGCTTTTACTGACAGGGACTGAAAGCACTAGAACGCACGACCTCTGACCCCGACAAGGACGACCGCGTGCCGCGCCACGGTGAGACCAGTACCCCAGTCCCTCCAGGGACTGTGCGGGCACACGACGTTGCCCGCTGGTGCGCAGGCAACGGCTGGCCGGTGCACCCGTTGGCTCCGGGCCGGAAGACACCTGCCGCCAACTGCAACAAATGCAGGGAGATCGGTCACCAGACCCGGGACTGCCCCTGCATCCCCGCAGGCCGCTGGTGCCACGGTTTCCGGGCCGCGACCACCAACGCGGCCCGGATCGACGACTGGTGGGGGGAGCACCCGACGATGGGAGTGGGCGTCGCCTGCGGCCCCGCAGGACTCGTCGTGCTGGACGTGGATGCGCACAGCGCCGAAGTGCCGCACCGCAACCGGCTCCTGCCGGGCATTCACATCGACCCGCGCGTCGACCTGACGGGACTCGCCTCGGGTTTCGACACGCTGGCCCTGCTGGCGGCCTACCGCGGCCACCAGGACCCGGCGAAGGACGAAACGACTCTCCGCGTACGCACTCCCTCGGGAGGTCTGCACATCTGGTACCGGAACACCCGCCCCGAGACCCGCTTCCGCTCCTCCACGGGTTCGAGCCCCAAGGTCGCCCTGGCCTGGCAGGTCGACATCCGTGCGGACAACGGCTACATCGTCGCGCCCACGAACCGGATCCCCCAGGGGACCTACGCGCCGGTCGGCGACGCCCGGATGCCGGCGCCCCTGCCCGACTGGCTCGCCGACGAACTGACCCGGACCGGGCATGTCGTCCAGGTCCGGGCCCAGGCTCCCGCCGTCACGCGGGCCCCCGGCGACGTACAGGCCCCGAGGGCGCTCAGGACCCCACAGAAGCCACTGGAAGCCCTGAAGGCCCCTCTGGCGCCCTCGACCGTCCCCTTCCCCCGCCTGCGCGTCCCGAGTGCTCCCAGGGCGGCACAGCGGCTTCTGGAGCCTCTCCTGGCCGAGGTCGCGGCCTGTGCGGCGATCCCGGAGGGGGCGAGCTTCTCCGAGAAGCTCAACAGGGCCGCGTACACGGCGGGCGGGCTGGTGGCCGGAGGCCACTTCGCGGAACCGCAGGTACGTGAACTCCTGATCCAGGCGGCCCTGACGGCCCGCCCGCACCAGCCGCAGCGCAACACCACGATCATCGACTCCGCCCTTGCCGCAGGTGCCACCCGACCGCTCCACCCCCAAGGACGCCCATGAGCAGCGCCGAGAGCACGAGCTTCGACGCCACTGCCGCCGCTCAGCAGATGCTCGAATTCCCGGCTCCCGAACCGGATTCGGACACCGCGACCGCCAGCACCGCGCTGCCCGCCCAACAGGTGTCGGGCCACGCCGCCGCGCCCGGACCGCTGGCCGTGCACGAGTCGTACGACACACTCGGCCAGCTCCCGCACATGCTCACCGACCGGGGGAACGCCAAGCTGTTCGCCCAGCTGTACGGCGACCAGTTCCGCCATGTCGAGGGGCTGGGCTGGTACTCCTGGGACCAGTACCGGTGGAAGCGCACCGGCGGTGAGAAGGCCGCGCTGTGGGCGGCGGGCGACATGGCCGAGCAGATGCCCGCGCAGGACCCGCGCGGCTTCTTCAGCGACCGTGAGCTCTACGCCCACCGCAAGCGCACCATGTCGACGCCCGGCATGAAGGCCCTGCTCACGCAGGCCAAGGCGTCCCCCGCGCTCACCCTCGACCCGGACGTCCTGGACGGCGACGCATACGCGCTGTGCACCCCGGAAGGGGTCGTGGACCTCCAGACCGGCGACATGCACAAGCCCGATCCGGTCAAGGACATGCACTCGCGGGCCACCAGTGTCGCCCCCGAGAACATGCCCACCCCGCGCTGGCACAAGTTCCTGCACGACACCTTCGGCGACGACGAGAAGGGATTGGAGACCATCCGGTTCCTGCACCTGCTGCTCGGCTACTCGATCACCGGGGACGTCGGCGCGCAGGTCCTGCCCTTCCTCTTCGGCGCGGGCGCCAACGGCAAGTCCGTGCTGCTCGACGTGATGATCCAGATCCTCGGCGACTACGCGGACGCGGCCCCGCCCGGATTCCTGATGGAGAAGGGCAAGTTCTCCGAGCACTCCACCGAGCTCACCGAACTGCACGGCCGGCGCATCATGGTCTGCTCCGAGCTCAAGCCCAACGACAAGTTCGACGAGTCCCGGGTCAAGCTCCTCACCGGCGGCGACCGCATCAAGGCTCGCCGAATGCGACAGGACTACTTCTCCTTCGCGCCCACCCACAAGCTGTGGCTCCTCGGCAACCACCGCCCCGAGGTCGGCACCGGCGGACACGCCTTCTGGCGGCGCATCCGCCTCATCCCGTTCGAGCGCGTGGTGCCGAACAAGCACAAGATCGACAACCTGGCCTTCGAGCTCGTACGGGACGAGGGCCCCGGCATCCTCCACTGGCTCATCGAGGGTGCGATGAGTTACCTGGAGACCCGGGACCCGCTCACAGGTCCCGATTCCGTACGTATGGCCACCGAGGCGTACGAGTCGACCGAGGACCACATCGGCCGATTCCTCAAGGAGTGCTGCGTCAAGAGCCCGCCCACCGCGAACGGGCCCGACCGCTTCTCCGACCTCCGCGTCGAGCAGGGTGTGCTCTATGCCGCGTACGGCACCTGGTGCAACGCCAGTGAGGGAATCAGGCCCGCGACCTCACGTTCTTTCGCCAGCCGCATCCGGCAGGAGCTCGGTCTGGCATCGCCGAACGACATGATGAAGTCCAGCGGAAAGAAGTACTACCCGGGTCTTGGCCTGCTCTCGGACGAGGACGATCCGGCGGTCGCGGGGGCCGTTTCCGGCGTTTCGAACGGCCCGGCAATCACATGACGCCCATTCGTGCACTGTGCCTTGACAGCGGGCAGCCTTACGATGGGTACCGAGCCTCCGGGCAGACGCACACACGGGACCCGAAGAACGGACCCGGCCCGGAGCGAGAAAACCGAGGCCGGTGCGTGGCCGGACACAACGAGGAGGGGCTTCAGCCATGAGCTCGCTACTGAACGAGAGCGATCTCGCCCACGAGAATGCGGTGGTGTGGCTGGAGAGCCCCGACGACCTCGACTACGTGCGTCAGGCTCTCGACAAGACACCCCGCCGCCGCGGCAAGCCGCGGTACGCCCGGGACGGCCGTCTCGTCGGCTACACAGAGCTGGACGAGCACGCCGAGGCCGACCCCGACAGCGGTCTGCACAAGCGCCGGGTCTTCTTCCTGCTGCCGCACGACCGCGACACCGCCCCCGGCGGCTACTACGCGGAGGGCGCGCCCGGCGAGGCCGTCGACCCGCGCACGATCGATCCGCAGAAGGTCGGCGAGAAGACGCCGCGCTCGCAGCAGGGTGCTTCGGCCGCGGCCATAGCGATGCCCTGAGACGGCATGACGCCATGACGCGGTGCCCGTCGGCGTGGCGTTTGAGGCGTTGACGGTGTGGGATCCGGGCGGGTCCCGATGGGAGAAACTGGCCGGGTGACCTCATCCCCGGCGCAGCAGCCGTTTCGCGACCGAGACCGTCCTGCGCTCGGACGTGGCGTCTCGACCCTGATCCCGTCCGGTCCCGGGACCGTCGTGGACTCCGCCGCGGACCGTGCGCGGGCGGCCCTCGCGGGCGTACGGACGGTCCCGGTGCACGTCGGAGTGCTCGAAGCGGCGGTCGTACTGCTCGAGGAGCGGTCCCGGACCAGCGACGACGCGACCGAACGGGCGGCGGCCGCCGCGACGGTGGCGAAGCTGAGGGAAGCGATGGAGGGCGGCAACGCCTGAGCCTGCGTCTTGTGTGCGGTTGGGCCTGCTTCGTGAGGCTTGCTACGGGCGCACGAGTGCGCCGTGCAGGGCGGTGCGGACCGTACGCGCGACGAATTCCTTGTCCAGCGGGAGCTGCCGGAAGGCGACGCGCAGCCAGGCGGCCCCGGCGAGCATGTCCATGAGGTGCATCAGGAGAGCCGGGTCCGTCGCGGGGGAGAGCTCCCCGCGGGCGATCGCGCGGTCGAGGATCGGCTGTTCCTTGGCGAGCCGGTCGGCGAAGAAACTCCGTGCATGGGCGGCGAGTTCGGGGCTCTGGGTGATGGCGCCGAGTGCGGCGATCGCGATTCCTGAGGCCGCGGGCGCGGTGAGCAGGCTGACGACGGAACCCAGGACGGCCTCCAGGTCGCCCTGGAGCGAGCCCGTGTCGGGGAGCGGGAAGCCCAGTTGCGTGCCGTTGACGAGGGCGGCACCCAGGAGTGCCCCCTTGGAGGGCCACCAGCGGTAGAGGGTCGTCTTGTTGACCCCGGCACGCTCGGCGACGCCTTCGACGGTCAGGCCCTCGTACCCCTTGTCCCGGAGGAGATCGAGTGTGGCGTCGAAGATCTCCTGGGATTTGCGGGGGGCGCTGATGCGCTTCTTGGGCGCGAGTCCCGTGCCGGCGGCGGGCGGGTGCGGTTCGGCGTTCATGGCTGTCGAGCCTAACAAGGCAAAGAGCCCGAAAACAACGCAACGTTGCGTTGCACTTGGTGTTAGCTTCTTGCCATGGAACCCAACGAAGCCATGGAATCCAACGCATCGGCGTTGCCTCTTGTCTTCCTGCACGGTGTCCGCGTCAGCGGCACGATGTGGCAGCCCGTCAGGGAGGCCGTCGACACCCGCAGCGGGCACCGCCGGACGGTCGCACCCGATCTGCCCGGTCACGGGCGCCGACGCGGGGAGCGCTTCACCATGGACGCCGCCGTCGACGCGGTGGCCGAAGCTGTCGACGAACTCGGCGGCAGGGCCCTGCTCGTGGGCCTCTCCACGGGCGGGTACGTCTCCATCGCCGCTGCGGCCCGCTGTCCCGAGCGGGTGGCGGGCGTGCTGGCCCTCGGGTGCACGGTCAGGCCCCGTGGTGTGTACGCGTCGCTCTTCCGCGGGCAGTTCCACCTCGGGGCCCGGTATCCCGATACGGCCGAGTGGCTCAGCGTCCGGGGCTTCAGGCGCATCCTCCCCGCGCCCGCGGCGGCGGCCATGAGTGCGGGCGGGCTGTCCTGCGAGGTCATGGGCGACGTGGCGGACGCCATCACCAGCACGGACCCGGTTGCCCTGCTCGCCGAATATCCCGGTCCGGTCTGGCTGGTCAACGGCTCCCGGGACCCCTTCCGCAGCGACGAACGCGCCTTCCTCAACGCCTGCCGCGACGGTCGCCTCACGGTGTGGCCGGGGCTGGGACACCTCTCGACCCTCTCCGACCCACAAGCACTCGCCCGTACGGTGCTGGACGTGGCGGCGGCGGTGGAACACCGGGAGTGCGCGGCGGTCTGACGGCGGCTCCGCGCGGCGGTGGGCTTGTCCGTGGGGCGGTGGTGGGCGACCATCGGGCGCGGTGGGCGCGTGCTGGACGCGGCCCTCGGGTGGGGAGTCGGGTGTGCTGGAGTCGTGTGCGGGGGAAGCGGAATCCGAGTCGGCGTGGTTTCTGGACTCCGGGGCGTCGGAGGAGTGCGTGGCCGGAGTGAAGGCGGAACTCGACCGGCTGATGGAGGTCTTCCTCGGTGCGTTCGACAACCGGGGAGGGCGGCGTGCGAACGTCGGCGTCGTACGGGAGGTGTTCATCCCGGAGGGGATGATCATCAGCAACGCCGGCGACGAGCCCGTGATCTACGACCTCGACGGCTTCGTGGCTCCCCGGGAACGGATGCTGGGTGACGGGACGCTGACGGAGTTCTCGGAGTGGGAGGTCGCCGAGCGGACCGAGATCTTCGGGGCGGTCGCGCACCGCTTCAGCGAGTACGGCAAGTCCGGCTTCCGCGACGGCGAGTGGTTCGAGGGGGCGGGCCGCAAGACGACCCAGTTCCTCCGGACGCCGACCGGGTGGCGGATGAGCTCGATGGCGTGGGACGACGTGCGGTAGAAAACCGCTGGTCAAGCCGGTTCGGGTAGGGGAGGATCCGGTTCGTGATCGAGAACGACAGCATTCGCATCAGCCCATTCGCCGAGCGTCCCGAACTGATCGGACGGGCGTACGAAATCGCCGACACCTGGCCGGAGTTCACCTCGTACGAGCCAGTTGTGAACGCGCTGCTCGGGCGGGTGGTCGAGGAGTTCCCGGAGTACTGCGTGGTCGCCACGGACGGGGACCGCGTTGTCGCGCGTGGGTTCAGTGTGCCGTTCAACGCGGAGCTGGACGGTCGTGAGGAAACGCCCGACGGGGGCTGGGACCAGGTGCTGCTGTGGGCGTTCGCCGACCGGCGGCTGGGGAACCTGCCGACGGTCGCCAGTGCGCTGGAAATCACGATCGACGCCGCTTATCTCGGCCGGGGGCTGTCGTACCGCATGCTCGACGCGATGCGCGGGGCCGTCGGCGGGCAGGGGCACGACACCCTGCTCGCACCGGTGCGCCCCAACGCCAAGCACCTGCGTCCGACGGTGCCCATGTCCTCGTACGTACAGGAGTTGCGCGAGGACGGGCTGCCCGTCGACCCGTGGCTGCGTGTGCACGTCAAGGCGGGCGGCACGGTGCAGAAGGTCGCGCCCGCGTCGATGACGGTGAGCGGCTCGCTGGCCGAATGGCGGAAGTGGACCGGGCTGCCCTTCGAGGCGGACGGGGACGTGGAGGTTCCCGGGGCGCTCGTGCCGGTGCAGTGCTCCTTGGAGCACGATCGGGCGGTGTACGTCGAGCCGAACGTGTGGGTACGTCATCGGACGGCGCGGCCGAGCGGGAGCTAAGGGCAGGCCGGAGGGGTGAGCGGGAGGACTCCGTCGGCGTACCAGCGGTCGTCCGCCTGCGTGACCTGCCAGGTCAGGCAGGTAGGGCGGCCGTCGGGGGCGGTGGCCTTCGGGTGGATTTTCAGGTGGAGGAAATCGCCGTCGGCGGCTGCTTGTCGTGTCGCCGGGGGATTGGTCACGCCCGCGTCGGTGAGGCGGGGCAGGAGGGTTTCCGCGTAGTCGTCGCCGACCGTGTCCGGGGCGAAGAGGTTCTGGAGGCGGTCGGCGTCCCGGTCCCGTACGGCTTCGGTGAGGTCCGTGCGCAGGGTGTCGGCCGACGGGGAGCCCTCCGGGGGTTCGTGGGCGATGGAGACGCAGATTCCGGTGATCCAGAGCGCGAACCCCAGGAGCAGGAGGGCCAGCAGGACGGGTTTCTTCCGGGGGACTGCCGGGCGGGTGGGCAACGCGGCTGTTCCTTTCAGGGTTTCGGGTGCAGATGGGTGCGCTCGCCGTCGTGGTCGAGGATGCAGAGCATTTCCGCGGGCCCGCCGTACGCGCCGAACGCGTGCGGGATCATCGTCGAGAACTCCGCTGCCTCACCTGCCTCGACCAGGATCGTCCGGTCACCGAGGAGGAGTTCCACCGTGCCGGACAGCACGGTGAACCAGTCCTTGCCGGGGTGGACCCGCTGGGATTCCGCGCTGCTCCGCGGGGCCGGTTTGGTGAGGCGCATGCGGGCCACGCTCATGCCCTGGGGGCCCGGTTCCCGGCTCAGCAGCCAGGTGGTTCGGCCGTGCGCCTCGTCGCGCTGCGGGCGGATCACCACGTCGTCGTCCGCGACCGTCTCCACGAGCTGGTCGAGGGAGGTTCCCAGCGCGCGGGCGATCGGGGCGAGCTGGTCGAGGGCGATCCGGCGGTGGCCCGTTTCGATGCGGCTCAGCGTGGACGGGCTCAGGTAGCAGCGGGTGGCGAGCTCGTCCAGGGACCAGCCCTTGGCCAGGCGCAGGCCCCTGATCCTCTTGCGGACCAGGTTGTCGAGTTCTCCGTCTTGCGTCATGCGCAAGATTGTATGCCGGGTGCGCAAGCCTGGCGTACCGTCGGAAGCACGGGGAGCCGCAACGAAGAGTCGGGAGCAGGTCGGATGGCGCAGCAGAATGGGGCCCCGGGGAACCAGGCGCACGGACATGGGCACGGGCACGGTGCTGGGCACTCGGGGCAAGATGCCGGGCACGGTCACGAGCATCGTGCCGGTCATGAGTACGGTGCCGGACACGACGGGCACGGCGGGCACTCCGAGGCCGATGAGGCCGCGCTCGCCGAAGTCCTCGACCTCGACGCCGAGGTCCTGCACTCCTACCTCGCCGAGGTCACCGGTCTGCTTGCCGAGTTGACCGCCGACGCGCCGCCGCACCGCATTCTCGACCTGGGCAGCGGCACCGGTACCGGCACGCTTGCGCTGCTCCAGCAGTTCAAGGGGGCCGAGGTCACCGCCGTCGACCTCTCCGAGGAGATGCTGCGGCGCGTCACCGCCAAGGTGGCCGCGGCCGGTGTCGCCGAGGACCGGGTCCGTACCGTACAAGCCGATCTGGACACCGCCTGGCCCGAGGGCCTCGGACCCGTCGACCTGGTGTGGGCCTCCGCGTCGCTGCACCACCTGAGCGACCCGGAGCGTACGCTCGCGGATCTGTTGGCGACGCTGCGGCCCGGTGGGCTGCTGGCGGTGGCGGAAATGGACGCCTCCCCGTTTCCACGGTTCCTCTCCGAGGAGCTGGAGGTCGCGCTCGGCAGGCCTGGGCTGGAGGAGCGGTTGTACGCGGCCGTCGCGGACCAGCACGCCGAGGCGGTGCCGCACCTCGGCGCCGACTGGGGGGAGCGGCTGGCGGCCGCCGGGTTCGCCGTCGAGACGGAGCGGCGTTTCGACATCCGGCTGTCCGCACCGCTGCCCGCCGCCACGGGGAGGTACGCGCAGGCCACCTTGCAGCGGCTGCGGGACCGCCTTGCCGAACTGCTCGGCGCCGAAGACCTTGCCGCGCTCGCCGCGCTCCTCGACCAGGAGGGGCCGCAGAACATCCTGCACCGTGACGACCTCACGGTCGTGACGTCGAGGACGCTGTGGGTGGCCCGGAAGCCGTAACTCCGGACGTATGGCGTCACGGACACACGGCGAACGCCCGGAGCGCGAAGGCGTCTCCGGGCGTTCGGCCGAGGTCAACGGCGTCAACGGGCTCAGGCGCTGGCCAGTGTCAGCTTCACCGCGAAGCCGAGGAAGAGCACCCCGGCGCCCGTGGTCGCACCCGCCGAGAGCCGCTTGCGGCGACGGAAGGCAGCGGCGAGCCGGGTGCCGCTGAAGATCAGGGCGGTGAGGTAGAGGAAGCTCGCCAGCTGGGCCAGCGCTCCGAGGAGAACGAAGGAGAGCGCGGGGTAGGCGTAGGCCGGATCCACGAACTGGACGAAGAAGGAGATGAAGAAGAGGATCGCCTTCGGATTCAGGAGGCTGATCACAAGAGCGCGCCGGTACGGGCGTTCGACCGCGGCCGGGGCCTCGGCCGCCGGAGTGTCGGCCTCGGCCTTCTCGTGCCGGGTGCGCCACATCGACCATGCGGCCCGCATCATGCCGATCGCGAGCCAGGTCAAATAGCCGGCTCCGGCGTACTTCACGATGCCGAACAGGAGCGCGTTCGCCTGGAGCAGGGACGCGACTCCGGCGGCGGAGAGCACCATCAGCACGGTGTCGCCGCACCAGACGCCCGCTGCGGCCGTGTAGCCGGAGCGGACGCCGCGGCGGGCCGCGACGGACAGTACGTACAACGAATTCGGTCCTGGCAGCAGAACTATCAGGACGAGACCTATGAGGTAGGTCGGAAGATCGGTTACACCCAGCATGGGGGGAGTGTCACACGCCCGTGCCCTGTCCTGCTCCGCCTTTTCGCATGCCGGACGCGACCGGATTCACTGCGCTTTTCGGCCGAGAGCGGGCGGACTCTCAGCCCCGGTTCAGGGGCCGGGTCGGCCGGCCGCTCTCCGGGTCGAGATCGATGAGGTGGGCGTGGCCGTCGCCGGTGACGATGCGGACTTGGGAGGGGCCGGACCAGGTGGCATCGGTCAGCTCGTTGTCCGGGTCGTCGCCGTTGAAGAAACCGAGCTTCCAGTGGCGTTGGAAAGGGCCCGCGCCCTCGAAGACGTACGCCTCCCAGAGCGGGTCGAGTATGCCGGGCACCGACTCCACGACCACGCGGCGGTCTGTGCGGCCCGGGGCGTTCTCGCTGCTGACGGTGGTGGACCAGAGGCCCATGACAAGGACGTATGTCACCGAGACCAGCGTGATCAGTCCGGTCAGGAGACCGAGGGCGATGGCCAGGGCGCGGGCGACGGGATGATTCAGGCCGACGTAGGCCGCCCGCTCCAGGAGTCCCAGGATCGCCAGGGTGATGACGAGCGGGTGGTCGAAGGCGCGCGCCACCCACAACAGGCCGCCGTCCTGGCCTGCTTGGACGCCCGCTGCCAGGAGGAGGGCGAGGAGGGCGGCGGCGCCGGTGAGCAGCCAGGTGTGTCTTCGTCGCAGCAGGTCCTGCTCGCTGACCTGGTGGATCGCCGTTGTCTCGCTCACTGGGCCTGCCTCCGGTCACTGCCGGTCGGTCCGCCGATGACGGCATCTTCGCAGGTCGGGCGGGTTGTGTCAGTGGCTGTGCGTACGCTGCTCGGCACGGTGGTCGAAGCATGGGGGAAGGGGACGGGCATGAGTGTGCAGTTCTACTGGCGGAGGGCTCCGGCCGAGGTGGTGGCGGCTTCGACGACCGCGGAATTGGAGCGGATGGTCGAGTGCTGGGACGAGCCGCCCGAGGTGTGGGCCGCCGGGCTAGCCATGGGCGTGGACTTCCACGGCGAACTGATGGACCGGGTGCTGAGGGAGTGTCACGCCGGAACTCCGGAGCAGGCCGAGACGGCCGGGCTCGCGGTGTTCGGAGGCGAGATGCGCCGCAGCAGTTGGATCACCCCGGACAACGAGGTCGAGGAGTACGAGGCCGTCACCCTGCTCACCCCGACGGAGGTTTTCGCCGTCGCTGGAGTCTTGGGTCGCACCGACCACGCCGCGTGGTTGGCCGGGAACCCGCGGCGGGCGGCGGAGCTCGTACGGAGCGTGGGGCATTCGCGCAGCTGGGACACCGAGTGGGAGAAGTCGCTGGTCGACGACCTGGACGCACTCGGCGACTTCTACCGGGCGGCGGCCGGGGCGGGGGAGTCGATGGTCAAGCGGATCTGTGGCTGACGGGGGTGCCGGAGGGAGGCGGTGCGGGGTTCAGGCCCGTGTCGAGGGCGGTGAGGGAGTCGGACAGGTAGGCGTCGAGGTCCGGGGTGTTCGGGGTGAGCATGTGGCGGACCCAGGCGTTGCGTTCGTGGAGGAGGGGTGGGAGCTCCCAGACGCAGCCGAAGAGGTTCAGGGCGTTGTTCCGGTGGGGGCGCAGGCGGACGAAGTGGGTGGGGTTTTGGTCGGGGCAGCCCAGGACGGGCTGGCCCGCTGCCGCGCCGTCGAAGTGCAGCGCGTTGTCCCAGGCCCAGCTGTAGGCGTTGATGTACGCCCCGGTGTCCCCGCCCTTGTGGAGGACGACGAAGGTGGCGGGCGGCGTGCCGTCCGGGGGCGGGAGCAGGTCGGGGAGGATCGCGTAAGCCGCCTTCTCGATGTCCTCGGGGATTCCGGCCGGGTCGCCGCTGACGTGGTAGCGCTTGATGCGGCGGCCGCCGGACTCGATCGGCGGCAGGGTCCAGAGGTGCTTCTCCTTGAATGGCATGGGTGGACGGTAGGGGCGCTCTGCTGACACCGTGTGACAGTGAAGTCCAGTCGTCTTCTGTCGATCCTGCTCCTGCTCCAGACCGGGGGCCGGATGACCGCCGCCCAGCTCGCCGCCGAGCTCGAGGTGTCGCTGCGTACCGTCTACCGCGACGTGGAGGCGTTGGTCGCGGCGGGTGTGCCGTTGTACGCGGATGCGGGGCACGGCGGGGGATACCGGCTTCTCGACGGGTACCGGATGCGGCTCACTGGGCTCAACAGCCCGGAAGCGGAGGCCCTCTTCCTGTCCGGGGTGCCCGGTCCGGCCGCCGCGCTCGGCCTCGGTGCCGAGTTGGCGGCGGCCCGGCGCAAGCTGCGGGCCGCGCTGCCTTCCGAGCTGCGCGAGCAGGCGGACCGGATGAGTTCCCGGTTCCATCTGGACGCGCCCGGCTGGTACGCGCCGGCCGACGAGGTGCCGTACCTCTCGCAGGTGGCGGAGGCGGTGTGGCAGGGGCGGACGATCGAGGTCCTGTACCGGCGGTGGCAGGAGCCGACGGAGGTGGAGCGCAGGCTCGATCCGTACGGGCTGGTGCTCAAGGCGGGACGTTGGTACGTCGTGGCCGGAGCGGGCGGGAAGGGGCCGCGCACCTACCGGGTGGACCAGATTCTCCGGCTTGCGGACGGGGGAGCGGAGTTCGAGGTCCCGGAGGGCTTCGAGCTGGCTTCGTACTGGCAGCAGTACCAGGCGGACTTCCACGCCCGGCTGTACCAGGGGGAGGCCGTCGTACGTCTCGCGCCGGGAGCCGGTGCCCGGTTGACCGGTGTGGCGGCAAGGGCGCTGGAGACCACCGGTGTGCCCGAGCCCGACGGCTGGACACGGGCCGTGTTGCCCGTCGAGTCCCTGGACCACGCGCACGGTGCCTTCCTCGCCCTCGGCACGGACGTCGAGGTGGTGGGGCCGCCGGAACTCCGGGACCGGCTGGCCGCGACGGTGCGGGAGTTGGCGCTGCGCTACGGGGCCGGTTCGCTGTCGGGGGTTCCGTACCGCTCGCGAAGGTTCCGGGAGCCGGAGGCCGGCACGTTGCCTTGACGTCGGGGTCAACGTTTAGCGTCGTATCCATGCGCATCGGCGAGCTGGCGGAACGGGCCGGGGTCAGCACCCGGACCCTGCGGTACTACGAGGCACGCGGGCTGCTGCCCGCGCGGCGTTCGGTCAACGGGTACCGCGTGTACGGGGACGACGATCTGCGGCTCGTGGAGCAGATCCGCACCCTCCAGGACGTGGGATTCGGGCTGGAGGAGACGCGTCCGTTCGTGGAGTGTCTCCAGGCCGGGCACCCGGCGGGGGACTCCTGTCCGGCGTCGCTCGACGTCTACCGGCGCAAGCTGGCGGAACTCGACGTGCTGATCGAGGAGTTGCGGGCCGTGCGCGAGCAGGTCGGCGCACAGCTGGTCCGCGCGGAGGCGGAACTTCCGGAAGGGCCGGAGCCGCTCTGCGAGCTGGGCCGTGCGTGGCAGGACGAACAGGGCCGACACGAGGGAAGGGGATCACGATGATCAAGGCAGCAGGGGTGGACGAGGTCACGGACGCGACCTTCGGGAACGAGGTGCTGGGTGCGGGCCTCCCGGTGCTGGTGGAATTCACCGCCGACTGGTGCGGGCCGTGCCGCCAGTTGGCACCGGTGCTGAGCGCGATCGCCGAGGAGGAGCGGGACCGGTTGAAGGTGGTGCAGATCGACGTCGACGCCAACCCGGAGACGACCGTGGCGTACGGAGTGCTGGCGATGCCGACACTGATGGTCTTCCGCGGCGGTGAACCGGTGAAGTCGATGGTGGGCGCACGCCCGAAGCGCCGCCTGCTGGAGGAGCTCGCGGACGTGCGCTGAGGTTGAGGGGGCTACTCGTCCAGCGGCGCCAGCGGGTCGTTCGTCAGGCGGGTCGGGTGGGCGAGTGCGTGCTCGTACGAGGAACGGTCGAAGGTGAAGGGGCCCGCGAGCACGCCCCATTCCGGCCGACGCCCCTGGTGCAGGCCGGACCAGGTGACGGTCCGCGCGGTGAGGGTGATGACGCCCAGCAGGTGCCAGCACTGCCAGATGCCGCAAGGGCAGCTCAGCAGGGGAGTGGTGCCGGGCGGCAGGGGCGCGGGCGCTCCGACGAGTTCCGCCACGGCCTCGCGGGAGAAGTCCCCGGCGGGCTCGCCCAGGAAATGCCGCACGGGGTCTTCGAGTTGGCCGAGAGGCAGCCCCCGGTGCTGGATGAGCAGGGACTTCTCCCGCTCCGCCCGGCTCGGGACGTCGGTCTCGTACTCGCGGTGCCAGTGTGCGCGGCTGGCTTCTGTGACGTACGTACGCAGATCGACGCCGTCGACACGGAAGCCGCACAGGACGTACGCGGGGGCTTGTCCGCTCGCGGAATAGGTCAGGAACTCCAGGCGCTGCATTCGGCCCATTCTGCGAGCAACCGGACATGGCGGCTTCTGGATCGGACGCGTGGACGGTGGAAGCACTCGAGCGGGTGCGAGCGGACGGCCTCGTTGACGGGGCACTCCCACGGCCCACCCAGCTGCTCCGGCTCGAACTGCCGCGTCCCGCTTTTCGGGGCATCGACGTCTATGCGAAGGACGAGTCGGCGCATCCCACCGGCAGCCTCGCCGGAGTCGATGCGGAACATTCCGCCTACTTTCCCTCCTGGGCGAGCAACTGCCCCGACCATGCCACCGGAGTGCCCTCCCGCGTTCCCGGCATCGGCCGCCCCCGGACCGAACCCGGCTTCGTCCCCGACGTGATCGACCTCGTCGTCCCGGTGCCGGACGCCGCTGCTCTCGCGGCATCGGCCTGGATCCGTCGTAGTACCGGAATCGAAGCCGGTCCCGCCACCGGCGCCAACGTCTGGGCCGTCTGCCACCTCGCGGCCCGCATACGCGAGGCCGATACGCGCGGCAGCGTGGCCACCCTTGTCGGCGACCGCGCCGACCCGTACCGCGTCACGCACCTCGATGCCCGCTGGGTGCGTGGGCGAGGGCTCGAACCCGGCCCGCACGAGGTCGTGCTCGACCGCTTCGGGCGGACGGGGGTGAGGTTGCCGACCCAGTGGTGCACGGTGGAGGTGCGGCTGACGGGGGGAGGTAGCCGTGCTGGGCGGTGAGCTGAGCACGGTGAGCGTGACCGGCACGCCCCGCAGTGGGACCCAGCCGTTCGGCTCACGCGTCGCGGCGGCGTATCGACCACCAGCCGATCAGCAGGAAGAGAGCCGCCCAGAGGGCTGTGACACCGAGCCCGGTCCAGGCTCCGAGGGAGCCGGTGGGGTTCTGGTGGATCAACTGCTGACCCGCGCGGTCCGGCAGGAACTGGGCGACGCCCGAGACGTCCACGAAGATGAACGAGGCGAGCAGGGTGAAGGGGATCAGGATGCCGAGGACCGCCACGGCGCTGCGCAGGAGTGCGGTGAGGCCGGTGGCGATCAGAGCCATGAGCGCGAGGTAGAGGCCTGCGCCCATGCAGGCACGCACCGCGCCGGGGTGGTCGAGGCCGATCGCCTGGTCACCGCGGAGTGCCTGGCCCGCCAGAAAAGCGGTGAAGGTGGTCACCCAGCCGATGGTGAGGGCCAGGGCACCGATCACGGCCGTCTTGGCCGCGTAGAAGAGGCCTCTGCGGGGCACGGCGATGAGGGAGAGGCGCAGGGCTCCGTTGTGGTACTCGGAGGACATGGCCGTCGCGCCGAAGGCGAGGGCGGCGAGCTGCCCGAAGTTGAGGGCGGTGAAGGCGCCGGCGAGGAGGTCGTTGCCCGCCCGGTCGGACTCGCTCATCGTCGCGAAGGCCAGAAGTGTGAAGCCGACGGTGGACAGGAGGATCGCGAGCAGTGAGCCGCGGACGGAGCGGACCGATGTGATCTTGATCCACTCGGAGTGCAGGACGGCGGTGGGGGTCATGGGTCAGGTCTCCTGGCTGGTGGGGGACGTGGTGGATGCCGTGCTTTCTTCTTCGATTTCGCGAGCGGTGAGCGCCAGATAGGCGTCCTCCAAGGTGGTCTGCTCGTCGGAGAGTTCGAGGAGGGGAATGCCCTCGCGCGCTGCCGTCGCCCCGATCTGTTCGGCCGTGGTGCCTTCGACGGACCAGCGGTCCTCGTCCGAGCGGACCGGGGTCAGGCCCGTGCGGGCAAGGATTGTGCGCAGCCGATCGGGTTCGGTGGTGCGCAGGCTGACCCGGGGCTGGTTGCCGGTGTCGAGGAAGTCCCGCATCGGCATGTCGGCGAGCAGCCTGCCGCGTCCGAGGACGACGAGGTGGTTGGCGAAGGACGACGTCTCGTTCATCAGGTGGCTGGAGACCAGGACGGTGCGCCCCTCGCGGGCCAGGCGTTTCATCAACTCCCGGATCCAGATGATCCCTTCTGGGGCCAGGCCGTTCGACGGCTCGTCCAGCAGGACCACGCCAGGATCTCCGAGCAGGGCGGCGGCTATGCCCAGGCGCTGGCGCATGCCGAGCGAGAACGTCTTGACCCGCCGCCCCGCATCCTGGGCGATGCCTGCTTCCTCCAGAACTTCTTCGATCCGACGGGCCCCTATGCCATTGCTCGTGGCGAGGGCGCGCAGATGGTTGCGGGCCGAACGGGAGCCGTGTGCGGCCTGGGCGTCCAGCAGCGCGCCGACCTCGTGCAGTGGGTGGTCAGCGGCTGCGTAGGGCCGGCCGCCGATGGTGGCCGTGCCGGATGTTGGCCGGTCCAGGCCCAAGATCAGCCGCATGGTGGTGGACTTGCCCGCTCCATTGGGTCCCAGGAATCCCGTGACCCGGCCGGGACGGACATGGAAGGTGAGGTTGTCAACGGCCCGTCGGGAGCCGAACTGCTTGGTGAGCCGGTGGACTTGGATGGTTGTCATGATTCAAGGCTGGCCGTCGGTCCCGGTGGCCCGCCTCCCCCGTCCGAGGGTCGCGGCTCCCCCAAATGGGGGAGCCGCGACCCTCCCGACCGCTGCCAGGATGGACGCATGATGCGCTTGATCCGGCCGCTGGTCCGGCCGTTCACCCGGCAGGTCACCTACGCGAGGTGGGTGCACCTGCTCATCCCGGTGCTGGGTTTAGCGGTGTGGATGTACGTCATGCCCGACGACCCCTGGGTGGTCGCGCTGCTGCTGATACCGCTCGGGCTCATTCCCGCCGTGCGGCTCGCCGAGGGAGTCCAGGCGCAGCTGCTCCTTGTTCCGCTGCGCCTGCGGGGCAGGCCGCATTCCGTCATACGGGCCGCGCCGTCCGTGACCTGGCGGGACCGGGGCCGGACGGTGCTGTGGCTGGAGATACGGCTGCTCCTCAGCACCGTGGCTCTTCTCGCCGCCGTGTGGGCGCCCATGCTCACCCTCGACCTGATCTCCGCGTCGATCAGCGGTGGCACCGGACCGGCCCAACTGCTCACGGTGGCGCAGTCGCACTGGCAGTACGCCCTGCTCGCCCCGATCCCCCTGCTGGCAGGACTCGGTGTTCTCGTCGGCCTGGGTGAACTGATCATGGTCATTGCTCACCGGATGCTCGGCCCCTCCCCGGGGGAGCGGCTGACCGCCCTGGAGGAGCGGACGGAACAACTGCTGGAACGCAACCGCATCGCCCGCGAACTGCACGACTCCATCGGCCACGCCCTGACCGTGGCGGTGGTGCAGGCGGGGGCCGCCCGGGAAGCGGGGAGCCCCGCGTTCACCGAACGCGCGTTGGCCGCCATCGAGGAGACCGGACGGGACGCCCTGGACGACCTGGAGCGCGTACTGCGTGTCCTGCGGGAGTCCGACGTCCCCGTCGGGAGCCGTCCGACACTCGCCGAGGCCGACCGACTCCTCGACTCCGCGCGGGCCTCCGGCAACGATGTGCACGCCGAACTGCCCCCGACCCTGGCCGATCTGCCGGCCCCCGTCTCGCGCGAGGGGTACCGCATTCTTCAGGAGTCGCTGACCAACGTGCTGCGGCATGCGGGCCCGGCACCGGTCAGGGTGCGGATCGAGGTCGTCGAGGGCAGGCTGGAGCTCGCGGTGACCAATCCCCTCGGTGCTACCGCCGCATCGATGGGCGGCGGCAGCGGATTGCGGGGCATCCGGGAGCGGGCGGTGCTTCTGGGAGGCAGCGCCAAGACCGGTCCGTACGACGGGGAGTGGCGGGTGCACGCGAGCCTGCCGCTCTCGGCACGAGCATGAAGGGGAGTGGTCCGATGCCCGTCCGCGTTCTTCTCGTCGACGACGAGCCCCTCGTCCGTGCCGGACTGCGTGTGGTGATGGAGGCCCAGCCCGACATCGAGGTGGTAGGCGAGGCAGCAGATGGGGCTGCCGTCATTCCACTGGTGCGGCAACTGCGCCCGGACGTCGTGGCGATGGACGTACGGATGCCGCTGATGGACGGCATAGAGGCCACGCGCGCCGTGCTGCGCACGGTGACCGATCCGCCGAAGATCCTGGTGATTACCACCTTCGAGAACGACGAGTACGTGTACGAGGCGCTGCGCGCGGGGGCCGACGGGTTTTTGCTGAAGCGGTCCCGGCCCGCCGAAGTCGTCAACGCGGTGCGGCTCGTCGCCGAGGGGGAGTCGTTGCTGTTCCCGGCGGCGGTGCGTGCCCTGGCCGCGGAGTACGGCAGTACCAAGGCACGCGAGTCCATGCGCCGGGCGGCGCTCACAGAGCGGGAGGAGGCGGTACTCAGGCTGATGGCCAGGGGCATGAACAACCTGGAGATCGCGAAGAAGCTGGTGGTGGGTGCCGAGACGGTGAAGACTCATGTGAGCGCGATCCTCGCCAAGCTGGGGGCGCGCGACCGGACGCAGGCTGTCATCGCGGCGTACGAGTCGGGGTTCGTGTCACCGCGGTGATTTCCGCCGCAGGGGTACGGGCCGAGGAGGGTCAGACGGCCGACGTGCCGGAGTCCGGGCCGTCGAGGGCCGGGGCGATCACGGTGAAGGCCTCGGCGATCAGTTGCAGGGCGTCACGGTCGCCGTCGCTCTCGCTCCAGTGCTGGAGCACCGTGTTGAAGGCGGTCAGCGCGGTCCCGGCGGCCAGTGCTGGGTAGAGGGCCGAGGCGGAGTCCAGTCCGTGACGGGCGGCCAGTTCCTCGGTCAGGTCCTCGCGCCACTGCGCCTGGCGCTCCAGGAAGCGGGCGTGCAGGGCGGGTGTCCGAAGGATCAGCTGGACCACGTGCAGTGCCCGGTCCGAGTGGTCCGCGCAGGCGGCCAACGGCACCGAGACCGAGTGCCGCAGCGCCAGGGACGGGGATTCGTCCGCCGGGCGGGCCGCGAGTTCCGCGCGGATGCCGGAGCCCAGGTCGGCGAGGAAGCGTACGACGACGTCTTCCTTGGATGCGAAGTACCGGAAGAACGTCCGCTTCGACACTCCGGCCGCCGCCACGATTTCGTCCACGGTGACCGCGTCGAAACCCTTCTGGGCCAGCAACTGCATGGCCGCTTCGGCGAGTTCGTCCGCGACGAGCCGGCGCTTGCGCTCGGCCAGGCTGACGGCGGCTTCGGGGCGGGAGGTCATGCGGCCATGCTACACAACATGCCGAGAGTGGCACTCGGTAGCGTCTTGACACCAAGTGACACCAACGGCATTCTCTGCCGCATGAAGGAACTCGACTCTCCCCAGCCCTGGACCGCCGAGCGGATTCCCGACCAGAGCGGCCGTCTGTGCGTCGTCACCGGCGCCACCGGCGGACTCGGTCTCGCCACCACCCGCGCCCTCGCCCGGCGTGGTGCGGAAGTGATCCTCGCCGTACGGGACGAGGCCAAGGGCCACCGGACGGTGGCCTCCCTGCGTGAACAACTGCCGGACGCCCGCCTGGAAGTGCGCCGCCTCGACCTCGCCGACCTCGACTCCGTACGCGCCTTCGCCGAGCGGCTGCACGCCGACCGCACCCGCCTCGATGTCCTCGTCAACAACGCCGGAGTGATGGCCCCGCCCCGCACGCTCAGCGCACAGGGGCACGAGCTGCAACTGGCCTGCAACCACCTCGGCCACTTCGCCCTCACGGGCTTACTGCTCGACCTGCTCGACGCCGCAGCTCAGGGCGGGGGTGACGCCCGTGTCGTGACGGTCAGTTCGGTCAATCACCGCAAGGCCCGGATCGATTTCGACGATCTGCACGGTGCGCGTGCGTACTCCGCCATGGGGGCGTACAACCAGTCGAAGCTGGCCAATGCGGTCTTCGGCCATGAGTTGCACCGTCGGCTGGCCGGGGCGGGAAGTTCCGTGCGCAGTGTGCTCGCCCACCCCGGATACACCGCCACCGGACTTCAGCTGAACGGGCCGATCGGTATCTGGCGCCTGGTGTTCGGGCGCATCGGCAACCCGCTCCTCGCCCAGTCGCCGGAACGGGGCGCGCTGCCCCAGCTGTACGCCGCGACCGCCGAAGGGGTGGCGGGAGGCGACTTCATCGGGCCCGGCGGTCTCGCGGAACTCCGGGGCGCGCCGAAGCGCGTGGAGATCGCCCCGGCCGCGGCCGATCCCGCGACCGGCCGCAGGCTCTGGGAACTGTCGGAGGAGACGACCGGCGTGCGCTTCCGGCTCGCGGCTGCGGCCTGACCTGCCGCTACGCGCGCCGGATCAGCTCCATCAGCGCCGTATGCGTCGCCGCGTCCGCCGCAGCCACCAGCCCACCCGCACTCGACGCGAGCGGCAGGCCGTCGAGGCCCGTCACCGTGCATCCCGCCGCCTCGCACAGTGCGATTCCGGCTGCGAAGTGCACGCTTTCGCGCAGGTCGCCGCCGTCGGTGACGTACGCGGCGCGGCGGCCGGCCGCCACCCAGGCCAGCGCCAGGGTGGTGGAGACCACGCGCGGCCGGAAGCGCTCGGCGAAGCCGGGGGCGGTGAGCAGACGGGCAGGCGGGAAGGCGGGGAACGGAGGGTCGAGGTTCAGGTCGACCAGGCAGGAGTCCGGGGACGGCCGCAGGTCGGTGTCCGTATCGCCCCTGCGGAGGCGGGCGCGGGTGCCGTCCGTCCAGAACACCTCGTCGTTGAACGGGTCGGCCGTCGCTGCCGCCGTGATCCCCGAACCGGTCTCGCGCAGGGCGACGTTCACTCCGACCAGCATGTTCTGCACGGCGTAGTTCAACGTGCCGCACAAAGGGTCGACCAGCCAGCGGCGCCGCGTGTCGGCCGTCCCGGTGGCCCCGCTCTCCTCGCCCGTCACCGCGTCCTCGGGGCGCGCGGCACGCAGCAGGTCCAGCATGGTGCGCTCGGCCGCCAGGTCCGCCTCGGTGGCGAAGTCCCCGGCGGACTTCTCGACGCGGTCCAGCGGAGCCCCGTACAGCTTGCGGACCACGGCGGACCCCGACTGGGCGGCGGACAGCGCGAGTTGGGCGTCGTTGGTCGTGTTCATGATCGACATGTGGGAAGGGTAGCCGTGCCCGGCTCCAGTGTCAGCGCGGCCAGTGCCTCGGGGGCGCCCGCCTGGCCCCGGATGCCGGGGAAGGCGTTGATGTCGACGATGAGCGGAGTGCCGTCCTCCGTACCGATCACATCGACCCCGTACACCTGGAGCCCGAACACCTCGCCCACCCGGTGCACCAGGCCGGTCCGGTCGCGGGGCGCGGGCGGGGTGCCGAAGTCGTCCAGTTCGTCGAGTTCGTCGAGGGCCAGTTCGGAGCGGCGGTGTGCGGAGAAGACGTGCCGGCCGACGGCCCACAGCTTCTCGTCCCAGCCGTCGTTCGGGACGAACTCCTGGACCACGACGGGCTCGTGCGGGTACCGGGCGGCCAGTTCCCGCAGGTCGCGAGGGGTGTCGACGCGGGCGACCAGGTCGTCCTTGCGGCTGTGGCGGCTCTTGACCACCACGGGCCCGGCGGGCGGAGGGCCCGCCGCGAAGTCGGCGAGCGAGGCGAAGGTACGGGTGGGGGCGAAGGGGAGTCCGGCGCTCCGGGCCAGGCCCGCCATGGTCGTACGGTCCTGGAGGAGTGCCGTCGCTCCGGCGGAGTTCACCACTCGGGCACCGCGCCGCTCCAGCGCACGTGCGAGGGCGAGTGCGTGGGGTGTCCGGGCCTTGAGGAGGTAGACGTCCGCTTCTGTCTCCGCGTCCTCCGAGAAAGGATCTTGTACGAGGACTTCGTGACCGGCGGCGGTCAGCAGCGCGGAGGTCGCGGCCAGGAGCGGATGATCCGGCCGGGGCGTGATCAGTCCGACCCTCATATGCCCTCACCCGAGACCACCTGCATCGGCGTACCGAGGGGCGCCGTCCGCGAAAGGGACTGAACAGGGTCCGGGAGGGACTCAACAGGGACCGGGAGGGACTCAACGGGGTCCGGGAGGGACTGAACCACCCCCGAAAGGGACCGTGAAGGGACCGAATGAGCCCGCACGGCACCCGAAACGTCCTTATCTGAGCCTGAAATGTACTGATTCGCTCCCGAAAGGGACTGAAGGGACTCAACTCTCGACACCCCCGCGTCGCCGATCACCGGCAACTCCGGTCCCCTCCGCGCGAGTTCCAGCACCGCCCGTGCCACCTGTCCCGCCGCGTCCGGGACCCGGCGGAAGCTGGGGAAGTCGTTCACGTCCACGACCACCGGCCCGTCCGGCCCCAGCAGCACGTCCACTCCGTACAGATCGAGCCCGTACACCTCCCCCACCCGTACGACGGTCTGTACGACCTCGGCCGGGAGTACGACGCGGCGTTCGCGTGCCGGGTGGTCGGGGTGGAGCGGGGAGCGGCGCTCGGTGGCGTACAGCTCGCCGCCGACGCTGTAGACCTTGAGGTCGACGCCCGCGTTGGGTACGTAGGGCTGGGCGATCAGCATGCCCTCGCCGGACAGTTCGGGGAGCAGTGCGGTGAGTCGCTGAGGGGTGGGGACGAGGTGGACCGCGCGACCGGCGCTGCCGTCGGCGGGCTTGACGACCAGCGGGTATGCCGATTCGGGTATCGCGGTGAGGAGTTGGGGGGAGGCCGCCGCGTAGGTCGGCGGGAGGGGCAGACCGTGGCTGCGGCCGATCGCCGCCGCCAGGGCCTTGTCGCGTACGCGACGTATCGAGCGGGCGTCGTTGACGGTGGTCAGCCCGGCCTCGGCGGCGGCTTCCAGGAGGGTGAGCCCGGGGCCGCCGGAGACGGTCTTCAGCACCCAGGCGTCGTGCGTCCCGGCCCGTACCGCCTCGCCCATCTCCAGCAGGGAGCCGCCCGGTCGCACCACGTCCACCCGGTGACCCCAGGAGGTCAGCCGGCCGATCACCTCGCGGGGCATGCCGTCGTGCCGGTAGTGCTCTTCCACCAGGAAGCAGAGCCTCATCGATGTTCCCCGTAACCCCAAAGCCCCCAGGAGCCTCGGAGCTCCCGGATGCTCGCCGATCCCCTCCGGCGAGTCGTGACGCTCCAGGATGTCATGACCCGTCAGGGACCTTTCTCGCAGCCGCCGTCAGGCAAAAGGGAGCCGCCCCGTCCGGATGGGGGATCCGTACGGGGCGGCCGTTCTGGGGGAGGGGCGTCGGGCCCAAGGTGACGAGAGGGGGCGTCGGGCCCCGGGTGGCTGGGAGCCCGGGGTGACTGGCCCCGAGGGACTAGAAGTCGTCGGCGCCGTTGCGGAACTCGTACGTCCAGTAGCCGGTCTTGGCGTTCTTCTCGTCGACCTGGAAGCCGCGCGGCACGGAGACGATCTCGGCGCCCTCCTGGGGGCCGCCGCCCTTGGCGAAGACCTGCACGTTGAACTCCTTGAGCTGGACGCTGTCCTCGTCCACGCCCCCGTAGTTGATCTTGATCATGGCGTAGGCGGGCGCGCCCGGCTCCAGCACGATCGGGACCTCCGGCTTGCTCTTGGCGACGGCCGGAATGACCTTGGCGGTGTGGAAGTCGCCGAAGGTGACCTGCGGGTAGTCCACCAGCTGGCAGGTGCGGCCGGAGGTGTTCTTGGCGGTCAGCTCGAGGTAGCTGAAGGGCGGCTCGGCGTTCGTCTTCGCGGACATCTTCACGTCGTCGACGGTGCAGGCGGGGGCGTTGCCCTTGCCGGACTTCTTGGCGCCGGCCTGGGAGGCGGAGGAGCCCGTCCTGCCGGAGCCGGATGCGCTGCCCGAACCCGCGCCGTCCTTGGCCTGGCCCTTGCCGTCCGAAGCCTTGTCCGAGGTCTTGCCGTCGGCGCTCGGGTCGGCGGACTTGTCCGTTCCGGCGGTCGCCCCCGGCGACGACTGCTCCGAGGCGGCGGACGGGGAAGCGGCGCTTCCGGCGGCCTTGTCGTCACCGTTGCAGGCGGTGAGCGAGAGGCTGAGGGCGGCGACCGCGGCGGCGGCAAGAACGGCGGGACGACGGACGGACGTACGCATGTGGGGCTCCCCCTGGAGTGCGGCGGACTGGTCGGTGCAACGTGCAAGCACCTGGTCTGCCTTCAGCTTCAGCCCCTGTCCTGTCGTTCCGCTTACGTTCCGCTAACGCCTCGCTATTTCCGGTCTGACCTGCGGTTTTAGTGCTTCACGGCACCTTCACAAGGCTTTGCATTTCTTTCCGGAAAAGCGGGAACCGAGGAGCCTGAACCCCGCTCGCGCAGGGGGGCTAGCACCACCCCACAGAGCGTGGCTGACCCCATTCCTCCCGCGGTCGCGGATTTCTACGGTGGAGACATCACGCACCAGCAGCACCACACCACCCCGGCTCGGACCTTTGCGAGCGAGCCGTGCAGAAAGGGACGTCATGGCCTTGCGTCGAGACCGCACGCACACCGAGACGCGTACGAAGCGCCCCAGGAGCGAGGCCCCGGCGTACCCGGAGCACCACACCGCCCCGGCGTACCCGGAGCACCCCGCGGCCCAGGGGTACTCGGCCGGCTTCCAGCCGCCCGCACCCGCCGCCGTCGAGCTGCGCTCCGTCGTCCGCACTTACGGGCGCGGCTCCAATACCGTGCACGCCCTGCGCGGCATCGACCTCTCCCTGCCGCGCGGCGGCTTCACCGCCGTCATGGGCCCCTCGGGCTCCGGGAAGTCGACCTTCCTCCAGTGCGCGGCCGGCCTTGACCGGCCCACCTCCGGCGACGTGCTCCTCGGCGGCGAGTCCATCGCACGCCTCCGCGAGGACCGGCTCACCGAACTCCGCCGCTCCCGCATCGGCTTCGTCTTCCAGTCCTTCAACCTGCTGCCCTCCCTGACCGTCGCCCAGAACGTCCTGCTGCCGCAGCGCCTCGCGGGCGTCAGGCAGGACCGCGCGCTGGCCCAGCAGCTCCTCACCGAGGTCGGTCTGCCCGCGCACGGCGACCGCCGTCCCGGCCAGCTCTCCGGCGGGCAGCAGCAGCGCGTCGCCATCGCCCGCGCATTGATCACCCGCCCCGAGGTCGTCTTCGCCGACGAACCGACCGGCGCGCTCGACACGCAGGCCGCGCAGGAGGTGCTGGCGCTGCTGCGCCGGGCGGTCGACTCCCTGGGCGCGACCGTCGTCATGGTCACCCACGACCCGGTCGCCGCCTCGCACGCCGACCGCGTCCTCTTCCTCGCCGACGGCGCGCTCGCCGGTGAACTGCACCGCCCCGACCCGCAGTCGGTGGCCGCGCGCATGGCAGACCTCGCCACCGCACGCTCCTTCGCGGGAGTCGCGGCGTGAGCAACGGCCTCGCCCGGGCGGCGGTCCGCTTCCGCCCGGCCTCCTTCGTGGGCAGCTTCGTCGCCCTCCTCCTCGGTGCCGCCGTCCTCGCGGGCTGCGGCGCCCTCCTCCAGACCGGCATCCTCGCGAAGGCCGACCCGGTGCGGTACGCGCACGCCCCCGTCGTCGTCGCGGCGGACCCCTACACCTCCCTGACCGTGAACCGGGGCAGTGAGAACGAGCAGACGATCTACGCCCCGCTGCCCGAACGCGGTCGGGTGGACACCGCTTTGGCGGTACGGATCGCCGCCCGCCCCGGTGTCGCCTCGGCGGTGCCGGACGCGTCCTTCCCCGTTCAGCAGCAGGCGGCGAAGCAGCAGAGCCGCTCGCTGACCGGCGGGAACATCGCCGCCGCGGGATCCCTCGTCGCGGGCCGCGCGCCCGCCGCCCGGGAAGTCGTGCTCGACCGGCAGGCCGCCGGGCAGGCCGGGGTGAAGACCGGCGACCGCATCCGTCTCACCGCCCCCGGCGGTACCGGGACCTACACCGTCTCCGGGCTGGCCGCCCCCTCACCGCTCGGCACCCAGGCCTGGTTCGCCGCGCCGACCGCCGACCGGCTCTCCGGGCACCCCGGAAAGGCCGACGCCATCCTCGTCACCCCGAAGCCGGGGACGGCCGCGGACGCGCTCGCCGCGCAGGTCGAGCAGGCCGTCGGGGACAAGGCGCAGGTGCTGACCGGCGCGGACCGGGGCGGCGCCGAGTTCCCCGCGCTCGCGGCGGGCAAGACGTATCTGCTGGGCCTCGGGGGATCGTTCGGCGGGATCGCCGCCATGACCGCCGTGTTCGTCGTCATGGGCACCCTCGCCCTCGCCACGAACCAGCGCGCCCGCGAGTTCGCGCTGCTCAGGGCCATCGGTGCGACGCCGAAGCAGATCCGGCGGACCATCGCGACCGAGGCGATGCTGCTGGCTCCGGCAGCCGGGCTGTTGGGGGCGATTCCCGGATACGCGCTGGCCCGTTGGTGGTTCGACGAGCTGGTGGAGCGGGGTGCGGTGCCGCCGCAGATCTCGCTGGAGACGGGCGTGCTGCCGGTCGTCGCCGCCGTGCTGATCAGTGTCCTGTCCGCCCTCGGTGCGGGGCGCCTCGCCGCCCGCAAGCCGTCGAAACTGCGGCCGGGGCTGGCGCTGGGTGAGGCGGCCGTGCCGTCCGCGACGCTGGGCAAGGTGCGGGTCGGATTCGGCATCGGGTTCTGTGCGGGAGGCGCGGCGATGGCGGCCGTCGCCTCGCAGCTCGGTGGTGACGCGGCCGCGGTCACCGCGCTCGGGGTGGTGATGTGCTTCCTGGTAGGGGTGGCTCTGCTGGGCCCGATAATTGCTCAATTGGGCACAGGATTCCTTTCTTTTCCGCTCAAATCGGGCGCATTGGGGGCGTCCGGATCGTTGTCCGCGGACAACACCCGGGCCAATGCGAGGCGTTTGGCGTCCGCGATCACGCCGATCGTGATGGTGATCGCCTTCTGCGGAACGCTCGTCTTCATGCAGAGCAGCATCCGCGAAGCCTCGGCGCGCAATGTCTCCGAGGCGGTCGTCGCCGACCGCGTCCTGACCGCCGGTTCCGGCGCCGGCCTTCCGGCTGAGACCGCCGGGTACGCAGCCGCGCTTCCGGGCGTCGAGAGCGCCACCGGAATCCTCCGTACCGGGGTGGTCTACGAGTCCATGCAGAACCTGGCGACGGCGCCGGCCCTGGGCGTCTCCGGCAACCCCGCCGCCCTGCCGAAGGTGCTCGACCTGGGGCTGACCAGCGGTTCCTTCGGGGCCCTGGCCAAGAACACCGTCGCCCTGGACGCCAGGTTCGCCGAGAACCTGGGCGTGCGGACCGGTGACCGCGTCCCGCTGCGCCTCGGTGACGGGACGAAGGTGACGCCGAAGGTGGTGGCGACGTACGACAGGGGTCTGGGCGTGGGCCTGGTGCTGTTTCCGCGGGCCGACGTGGTGGCGCATGTGACGGCTCCGTACGACACCCAGGTGCTCGTCGCGGCGAAGGCCGGGGCCGAACAGGGAGCGCTGGCGAAGGACTTGCAGCGGTTCGTTCCCTCGGCGGCCGTCAGTGATGCGGCCGGGTACGGGGTCCAGGCCGACCTCGCCCAGGAACTCGGCGCGTGGGCGAACACGGTCATGGCGGCGGTGCTCGGCGGGTTCGCCGCCGTCGCCGCCGTCAACACCCTCGTGATGACGGTCCTGGAGCGCCGCCGTGAGGTCGGGCTGCTGCGGCTGTCCGGCACGACCCGCCGCCAGGTCAGGGGCATGATGCGCTGGGAGGCGCTGCTGGTCGCCGGGACCGGGCTGATCCTCGGGTCCGCGATCGCCGGGATCACGCTGCTGCCGATCGCACGGGGCGTCACGGGGTCGGGCCCCCACATTCCGATGGCGGTCGCCGTGCCGCTGGCGGTGGGAACGGTTCTGCTCACCGTGGTCGCGACGGCGTTCCCGACCCGGGCTCTGCTCAGGGTGCGACCCCTGGAGGCGGGGGCGGGCAGGCAGTAGCCGCACACGCAGGCGAGGGGGAGGGGCCGGTCCGGTCCCTCCCCCTACGGCATGTCCCGCCAGGTGAGTGCCTGTGCGTCGGGCGTGCCCGTGCGGCGGCCCGTGGTCAGGCGCTCGCGCACCTCGCGCACGGTGCGGGGCCGGAAGCCGGGCCCGCCGCAGCAGCTGCTGTGGAATCCGACTCCTGCGTGGAGCAGCACACCGAGCGCCCGCCAGGCGTTGACGTCCCGCCGCTTGGGCGCGGCGAAGGCCGAACCGGCGTGGATCAACGGCTCGGTGCAGCGCGGACAGATCCGCTGCCGGTCGTGCTTCCAGTCGTACGGCTGCTTGTACGAGACGCGGCAGTCGAGGCAGACGTACGAGGTCTTCGCATGGCCCATGAGGCCCAACGTAGGTCCCGTACAGGGGAGTCGGCCAACGGTTTACCCGCGCGGCACCGGTCCCTAGGCTTTCCCCCATGACTCACACCAGCCCCGCACTTCACATCCGCCCCGGCTGCATCGACGACGTACCGGCCATCCTCGACCTGCTCGACGGGGCCGTGGCCTGGATGAACGCACGCGGCAACACCCAGCAGTGGGGCACGACTCCGTACTCGCAGAAGCCCGGCGGCGTGGAACGGGTCGAGCGCTACACGACCGAGCACGAGGCGTACGTCGCCGAGCTGGACGGTGCGCTGGTCGGCGCGGTGGTGCTCGGCACCGAGCCGGGACCCCAGGTCGAGATCGCCCCGATCACCGAGCCCGAGCGGTACGTCCGCCTGCTGATCACCGACCGGCAGCGGGTCGGCCAGGGCATCGGCTCGGTGCTCCTGGCCCACGCGGTGGAGGTGACCCGGAAGGCCGAGGTGGACCTGCTCCGGGTCGACTGCTGGGCGGGCGGCGGGGGCGAGCTGGTCGCGTACTACGAGCGGAACGGCTTCGTCCGCACCGAGCCGTTCGTGGTGGGGGAGTGGCCGGGGCAGGTGCTGGAGATGCGGGTGGGGTGAAAGGCACGGTGGGGGTGCGGGGCTAGATCCGCACGCTCAACTGCGCCCCCAACTCCTGGAAGCCCAGCGCCCGTGCCACCCGCTGCGAGGGAATGGGCCGCGCCCTCCACTGCGCCAGCAGCCCCGCGTCCAGCGCATGGGCCACCGCTGCCGACGCCACGGTACGGGCCAGGCCGCGCCGCCGGAGGTCCGGCGCGACCAGCACGCTCAGGTGCGCGGCCGGTCCGGGCCAGACCTCGTATCCGGCGGCGGCCACGAGCTCGCCGCCGCTGCTCAGGCAGAAGGCGGGAGAGTCGATGTCCGCCAGCGCGCTCTCGTCGGCGTCCGCCCGGTCGACCCGCGCCAGCAGCGGTCCCAGGGCGCGGGCGGCGTCGGGGTGCTGCTCGACGCCGGCCCCTTCGTGGGAGGGGTGGGAGGGGAGGAAGGTGTTCCGGTCCGCGTAGAACAGGGCGGCGGGACCGAGGACTTCCCGCAGGGGCAGGGACAGGCGCGCCGGGTCGACGAGTGCCTCGGGCGGCAGGCCGTGCGTCGCCTCCGACACCCGGAGGGCGGTCCTCCGGTCCGGCACGGTCACCAGGGCCGCACTCCCCATCCGTACGAAACCGCACCACGACGGCGGACACCACCGCGACGCGGGCGAGACCAGGACCCGCTCGTCACCGGCGGATCCGAACTGCACCGGCACGCCCGCGAGTTCCGCCCACAGGGCGCGGGCGCGATCGAGGAGGGGGGCCGCCGCTGCCATGGTCCTTGTGTCGCTGTGATCCATCCGGCCATCTTCGCCGGGCCGGGGGCGGAGCGGTCCTGTCGGGGGTGATGGAATCCTCGGATGACGAGACCGCTGAAGCGATTCCTCCGGGCCCTCGACCGGTTCCATGCCGAGCGGCCCTGGGACCACAACGCCCACTACCACCCTTGGATCCTCCGGCAGTTGCCCGCGCGGTTCGGGAGTGCGCTCGACATCGGGTGCGGGAGCGGGGACCTGGTGCGGTCGCTGGCGGTACGAGGGGGGACCGTGCGCGGAGTCGACTCCGACGCCGGGATCGTGGAGCGGGCCCGGAAGCTCACCCCGCCGGAGCTGCCCGTGAGCTACGCGGTGGGGGACGCGGTGAAGGAGTTGCCGCCCGGGCCGTACGACGTCATCACCTGTGTAGCGGTGCTGCACCACCTGCCGTTCCGGGAGGCACTGGAGGTGTTCGCGGAACGGCTCGCGCCCGGGGGGACGTTGGTGGTGGTCGGGTGCGCGCGTGAGGAATCGGCGGCGGACTACGCGTACGGACTGGCCTCGCTGCCGGCGAACGTCGTGATGGCGCTGGTCAGGAACAAGGGGCGGAAGGTGGTCAGGCCCGCCTCGATGACCGCTCCGGTGCGGGCCCCGGACATGGGCTTCGCCCGGATCGCGGGCGAGGCGCGGGCGCTGCTGCCGGGGGCGAGGCTGCGGAGGGGGCTGTTCTGGCGGTACACGCTGGTGTGGCGCAAGCCGTAGAGGTGGGCCGCAGGGGCGGGTGTGCTCAGCGGGAGGGGCGCAGGGCGTCCTGGGAGGCCACGTACTTCAGGAGGAGGCGGACGAATTCGAGGCGCTCGGTCTCGGCCCAATCCGCGGTGATGGCCTCGAAGGCGGAACGCTGGTGGCGGCGGAAGCGGGCCATCAGCTCGCGCCCCGCCTCGCTGAGGTGCAGGACCGTGCGGCGGCCGTCCCGCTGGGAGGCGGCGCGGACCAGGTAACCCGCCCCGATGCAGTCCGAGACCATCCGGCTGGCGACGGAGGGGTCCGCGCCCAGGTGGGCGGCGATGCCGCCGACGGTGATCTCGCGGGGTTCCGCGGGCGGGTCCGTCTGCCCAGCCTGCTTCGACCGACCCGCCTGCTCTGCCAGCCCTGCCTGCTCTGCCTCCAGGACGATGTTGAGCACCAGCGTGCGGCTCAGGTCCTTGGCGGAGATGGGGTTCGCCACGTCCAGCAGGGAGGACCGCCGCAGTTTGCCGAGGGCGGGACCTGCGGCGTTCAGCAGGTCGTCGGCGGATTCGGGTGCGTTTTTCGTCATGGCCGACATCGTACCTAGATGAGTTCAGGCAGACATGTGTTGACGTGAAAACGTGTGCGTGTCAGCATGCATATGTCGAAAAACAAACAATGGAGTCTCTCGTGACCTTCCTCATCACCGGCGCACGCGGCCAGATCGGCCGTGCCGTTGTGGACCGGCTGCACTCCACCGGCCTCCCCGTCCGCGCCGCCAGCGCCCGTCCCGCCGAACTGACCGTTCCGGACGGCGTCGAGACCGTCGAGCTGGTGCTCGACCGGCCGGAGACCTTCGCCGCCGCGCTCGACGGCGTCCGGCAGGTCTTCCTCTACCCCAACCCCGAGGGCATCGACGACCTGATCAAGGCCGCCGTCGCCGCCGAGGTCGCGCACATCGTGCTGCTGTCGTCCTCCTCGGTCCTCGCACCGGGTGCGGAGAGCGATCCGCTCGCGCTCCACCACTCCCAGGTCGAGCGTGCGCTCGCCGAATCGGCGCTGACCTGTACGTTCCTGCGGCCGGGTGCGTTCGACAGCAACGCCCGGAGCTGGGCGCGCACCATCACCCAGTCGCTGCCGGTCCAGCTCGCCTTCCCGGAGGCCGAGTTCGCGTTCATCCACCCGGACGACGTCGCCGATGTCGCGGTGGCCGCCCTCACCGGCGACGCGCTCACCGGCCGCTCCCTGGCCCTCACCGGGCCCGAGTCGCTCAGCTTCCGGCAGCAGCTCGCGGCCATCGGCGACGCGATCGGCCGCGAGGTCGCCGTGGAGCGGATCTCCCGGGCCGAGCAGGAGCGGCAGATGACCGCCTTCATGCCCGCGCCGATGGTCTCCTCGCTGCTCAAGGGGTGGGAGGCCGCCGACGGGAAGGCAGAACCCGTGGCCGAGACGACGGCTTCGCTGCTGGGGCGGCCGGCGCGTACGTTCGCGCAGTGGGCGCGGGAGAACGCGGGCGTTTTCACGTCCTGAGCCGGGGTCCCGGGGCGGGGGGCCTTGGGGCAGATGTGCCTGCCCGGAGGAGGGATTGTCAGACCCCCGTGGCACGCTGGGTCCATGGTCACGGAACTCGAACTCTTCGCCGACTACCACCAGATCCACGTCCAGGACGAGGAGTCCGAGGACGACCTCGGGGAGGCCTGGACCGACCGGACCGTGGCCGACGGAATCGCCGTCGCCGACGGACTGATCGGCATAGGCACCGCCGTCAACGTCACGGTGGCCGTCGAGGTCCACGTCCTCACCGAGGAACCCGCCGACGACATCGACGCCTACGACCACGTCGTCGAGGCGGGACTCGACGCTCCGTCCGGGCAGTTGGTCGTCCTGGGATGCAGCGACTACTTCGACGACGCGGCCCGCTTCGACGTCCCCGAGGGATGGATACGGGTCCGGGCCGCCCGGCGCAACCTCGCCGCAGCAGTCGCCGCGGACATCGAATCCGGCCGGTCGCCCGCGACCATGGAGCAGATACGCCTCCAGATCTGGCCCGCTCCGCACGCTGCGCCCCGGGTGCTCAGGAGGTGGGAACGGGCGGGGGTGTGACGGCACTTGGGGCGAGGGGTGGAGAAAAGTGCTGGCCGACTCCGCAGGCTTGTGGTTATGCTCCCGGCGATGACTACTTCTTCGGTATGCCGATTGGGGGCCCCGTCCGCGCAAGGTGAGTGCTGATGCTCACTGAGTACGCGGCGGTGGATGCCCGCCCTCTTCCGGAGTCCGGACCCGTTTCCGAGGCTCTCTCCGCTTCTTCTTCGCCTCACCTGGCTCCCCCCGGCCCGCACAGTCCGCCGGATGCCCGGCTCTCCATGTGGCTGCGTGTCCGCAGGTTCGCCGTGCCGCCCTCCATGATCGAGACCGCTGCCGTCCGGCGCCGGGCCGGGGACTGGGCCGGGGCGTGCGCGGCGGCCGGTGTCGACGTCGACATTCCGCTTCGGGACGTGCGACAGGCGTACGGCAAGGAACTCGTGGCCCGTGTGCGCGACGACCTGCGGTGCCTGGTGCCCGATCTGCTGCGCTGGCACCTGCCCCGGATCGCCCCCGACGGGCTCGTCCGCCCCGGGCTGACCATTCCGCTTGCCCGGTACGAGGGGGCGGGGACGGATGCCGTGTGGCTCGTCGTCCGTACGCCGCCCGCCTGGGCGGACGCCGGGCAGCGAGTCAGCCTGGCGCTGTGGGACGGCGCCCGGGCCGCCGCCCACCCCGACCGCCGCTTCCGCTTCGACCTGCACCGGCATCTGTGGGACGCCCGCAAGGTGGGGGAGCTGGGGGCACGGGCAGGAGTCGGCCCGCGCCCCGGGCAACTGCCCGATCTGCCGCACCGGGAGTCCCTCGCGGTGGACCGGTGGGTCGAGGAGGCCCGCCTCCTGCTCCAGGACCTCCCCGCCGAGGGACGGGACACCGGAGTCGTCCAGGTGCGGGTCGGGCGGCGGCACCGGGTGCTGGTGTATGCCGGGAGCGGTGAGTTGCGGGCCGACGCCGGGCCGCTGGAGTCCGGGCTGCCGGTGCTGCCCGACGCGGCGACCTGGGTGCTGCCCGATCTCGGGCTGCTGCGTGCCGGGTTGATCGGCGCCGGGGGGCTGCATCCGTTGGTCGGCTCCGTACTCGTACCGGAGTATCAGCCTGCTCCGGCGGCGGAGGTGTCGCCCACCGGGCAGCCCCGGTACGTCGACTGTCGGGGAGCGCGGCATCGGATCGGGTTGGTCGACGGGGTGCTGGTGCCGCTCGATCACGATCCCGCCGAACTGCGGCGCGAGGAGCTGCTGGTCGCACTGACCGGAACTCCGCTGCCCTGTCTGCGTGCGATCGACGAGGCGCATCGCAATCCCCACTGCCTTTCCGGTGTGCGTGAACGCCTTGACCACGGCGATGTCGCCGGTGCGCTCGCAGTGGTCGAGGGGCTGCTCGGGCCTGCGGCGACGTTGCGCAGCGGGGCGCTCCAGGAGGAGTTGGCGGAGGCCGCGCGGCGGCGGATCGCGTACGGGCTGTTCCGGGCGGGGATCGAGGAGCCCGGGCGCCACTGGAGCGAATTCGCCTGGCACCGGCGGCAGTCGCATCCGACCGCGTACCGCCCGCGTGGGGCGAGGTCCGTCGGCCACCCGTGAGGCCGCCTTCCCCGTCCCTCCCGAGGACTTGCTGAGGCTCTGCCGAGGGCCTGATCTTCCGTTCTGCCCCGCCGGGCGCACGTCCGGTGGTTCCTTCTCGTACCCAGAGGTGATGCCGTATGTCAGTAAATGCCCCTTCTCTCCCTCAGCTGGACGTCGCAGAGGACCTGTTGGCCCTGCTCCGGACGAGCAGCACCGAGCCCCGCGCGGACGTTCAGCTGGAAGCTCTGACGCTCTCGGTCGCCGCCGACCTGCCCGTACTGCTGTGGGGCGAGCCCGGTATCGGCAAGACCGCCGCGCTCACCCAGCTCGCAGAGTCGCTCGACCTGCCCCTGACCACCGTCATCGCCAGCGTCCACGAGCCGTCGGACTTCTCCGGGCTGCCCGTCATCGGCGACGATCCCGCCACGCAGGGCGTTCCGATGGCCCCGCCGGACTGGGCCGTGCGGCTCGCCGAGGCGGGGCGCGGGCTGCTGTTCCTGGACGAGCTGTCCACCGCGCCGCCCGCAGTGCAGGCCGCGCTGCTGCGTCTCGTACTGGAACGGCGCGTCGGTGCGCTGCGGCTGCCGCCCGGTGTACGGATCGTGGCCGCCGCCAACCCGCGTTCCTCGGCGGCAGACGGGTGGGAGCTGAGTCCGCCGCTCGCCAACCGGTTCGTGCACCTGTACTGGACGCACGACCACGACGTCGTCGTACGGGGGCTCGGCGGTACGTGGCCGCGCGCGAGCCTGCCGCAGCTCGATCCGCGGAAGCTGCCGGAGGCGGTGGCGTTCGCGCGGCGCGCGGTGTGCGGGCTGCTGGAGGTCAGGCCTGAGCTCGTCCACCGGCTGCCCAACAGTGAGACGCGGCGCGGCGGGGCCTGGCCGTCGCCCCGGAGCTGGGACATGACGCTGAGCCTGATCGCGTTCGCGACGGCGGCGGGGGCGTCGCGGGAAGTGCTGTCGCTGCTGGTCAGGGGGACGGTCGGGGACGGTCCTGGGCTCGAACTCCTCGCGAGCGTGGACCGGATGGACCTGCCGGACCCGGAGTCCGTCCTCGCCGACCCGGCCGGTGCGGAGCTGCCGGAGCGGGGGGATCTGCGGCAGGCGGTGCTGGACGGGGTGGTCGCGGCGGTCCGCAAGCGCCCGGAGAAGGCGCGGTGGGATGCGGCGTGGGAGGTGCTGGTGCGGGCGATGGAGACGGGGGCGCCGGACCTGGTCGTCGTGCCGGCGACGACGCTGGCTTCCTTGCGGCAGGAGGAATGGGACGTACCGGCGTCGATCGAGCGGCTTGCGGGGGTCGTGCAGCTTTCGCGGCGGGCGGATCGGGCGGCGGGCCGGGTGGCGGCGCTGGCGAAGGCGGGCCGATGAGGGGAGAGGCTGCGGGGGGCGGGCCGGTGTCGGGGGTGCGGGCAGAGGGCGGTGCCGGGGCGGGCCCGGATCGGTCGGGCCGCCCGTTCCGCCCCCTTGGGGCGGCCCCGTCGACCAAGGGGGCGGCGGGGGAGGGGGACGGTCCCGGTCCTGGTACTGGTCCCGGTCCCGGTCCGCATCAGGTGGCCGCCCCGAGCCAGGGGCCCAAGCCCAAGCCCAAGCCCTGGACCGGGCCCAAGCTCAAGCCCAAGCCCAAGCCCAAGCCCAAGCCCCGGAATGTTCCCGGCCCGGGCCCGCTTCCCGACACCCCCCTCGACCTCGACCTCGACAAGCTGCTCGCCGCCCGGCTGCAAGCCGTCCGCGCGCGGCCCTACCTCGCCACCGCGCTCTTCGCGCTGCACCCCGTCGCTTCCCGGGCCGTGCCCACCATGGGCGTCGACCGGTACTGGCGGTGCTACGTCTCCCCGGGGTTCGTCGACCGTACCCCCGTCGAGGAGTTGGCCGCCGTGTGGGTGCACGAGGTGTCCCATCTGCTGCGCGACCACCACGGCCGCAGCGACCGTGTGGCCCGCGCCCGGGACCTGACCGGTCCCGGCGACCGGCTGCGCATGAACATTGCCGCCGACTGCGAGATCAACGACGACGCGTTCGGGGACGGACTCGTGGAGCCGGAAGGGGCCGTCACCCCCAAGCGGCTGGGCCTCGGTGACGGCGAGCTGATGGAGGACTACCTCCGCCAGTTCCGTCTCGGCCAGCGCACCGACGACCTCACCTGGCTGGACTGCGGCAGCGGCGCCGACGGTTGCGAGCGCCCCTGGGACCTCGGGCCCGACGGCGCCCACGGCCTCAACGCCCAGGAACGGGACGCCGTACGGTTCCGGGTCGCCCAGGGGCTGTCGTCCCGACCCGGCAACGCTCCCGAGGGGTGGAAGCGATGGGCGGAGGAGGCGTTCCACCCGCCGCAGCCGTGGCGGGAGTTGCTCGGTGCGGCGATCCGTTCGGCGGCCTCGGGGTCGGGGGCGGGGGACGACTATTCGTACGGGCGCCCCTCGCGCCGTTCGGTGAGCGTGCCCGGGGCGGTGCTGCCGAGCCTGCGGCGGGTGCCGCCCCGGGTGACGGTCGTCATCGACACGTCCGGGTCCGTCAGCGACGCGGAACTGGGCAGCGCCCTGCTCGAAGTCGCCGCGATCTCGCGGGCGGTGGGCGGGCGACGCGACCTGGTGACGGTGCTGTCCTGCGACGCGGCGCCCCAGACCGTGCACGCCCTGTGCCGGGCGGAGGGAATTCCGCTGGTGGGCGGGGGCGGAACGGATCTCCGTACCGGATTCGCCACGGCACTGCGGACCCGCCCGCGCCCGGACGTGGTCGTGGCCCTCACCGACGGCCACACGCCGTGGCCGTCCGCCCGTCCCTCCTGCCGCACGGTGGTCGGCCTCTTCGACCGCCCGTACGAGAACTCCTCCTGGGACGAGGACGACCCGGACTACGTCCCGTCGGGCCCACCGGACTGGGCGAGGGTGGTGAAAATCGGGTAGCGGGCGGTGCGCCGGCCGGACAGCATGCGGACATGCCCCATCTCCCGCACGCCGACGGCGACTATGCGATCACCGTCCTCTACTCCGTGCCCGACGACGCCTGGTACCTGGAACTGGACCGCGTCGCCGACCAGCGCACCGTGGCGCTCGCGATCGTCCCCGACGAGGACCCGGCCCGGGAACCCACCGTGTGCTTCGATCCGGGCGCGGGGCACGTGCACGTTCCGTACGAGGTCATGCGGTGGTTCATGGAACAGGTGGCGGAGGAGGTCCGCACCAGCCGGGACTGGATGGGGCTCCGGCCGGAACTCGTGCAGGTCATATACGGGTTGAGGCAGGAGCACCTCGGCGTCATCACGGACGAGGACTTCGCCCGGGTGCTTCCCGAGGTACGGGCCGCCGTCCCCGAGGCGGACCTGGCTCCCGTCCTGGCGGCGGCCTTCGGCCGGACGCCGAACGGGGGCTTCATCGCCTGAGGCCGATGGGTTCGGCGGGAGCCTGCAGGGCGCCCCTGCGTCACTCCCGATGGCCCTCAGCCCTCTCGTACGCCTCCCGTATCGAGCTCGGGACGCGGCCCCGATCGTTGACGAGGAAGCCGTTCGCATGGGCCCAGTCGCGCAGCGGGGCGTCCTCGGGGCGTGGGTGCACAGGCCGTCCGAACCCCGGCATGCCGTCCGCCAGGTCCTGGAGGAAGGCCGCCAGCGAGGGGTACGTGTTCTCGGTCGCCCCCTCGGCCTCGCTCCAGGAACCGACGGCTCCGGTGCTGGTGTCGAGGAACGCCCCGGCGTAGTCGTCGGCCGTCGCCGCAAGCGGCACCCACTCCCTGCGCCAGAGCACGAAGCCGGGATCCTCGGGTGCTGCTCGGGCCACCGATTCCGCCAGGTGCACGCGGTCCCCATGAACACGCTCCATCCCGGCGGGGCCGAGGAGGAAGGGGACAGCCGCAACCCGGGCATGTGCCTCCAGCCACGCGGTGACCTGCCCCCATGCCTGGAGTACCAGTTCACCGTCGCCGGGCGACGGCGCGTCGGGGCAGCTTTCCGGCGGGAGCAGTTGGACCAGGCCGACCCAGGTGCCCGCGTCGACCTCGGTGTGGACTGCACGGACCCGCCACCGGCCGGCGGGCACCGGCACCGGGGCCTGTTCGAAGTCAGGTTCCGAGGCTGAGACTTCGGAGCCCGATGCGACGGCGTCCATGAGGACAGCCGGTCCGTCCGTCGTCCAGGAGCCGCAGTCGTCCCACGCCGTGGCGGGGTCGGCGAGCACGGTCTCCGCCGCTGATATGAGGTCTTCCGTCGACTCGGCGCCCAGCCAGCGGAGGAAGGCCCGGTGCTCGGGGAGGTAGCAGGTGGTGGCGGGTTCGTCGGCCAGGACCAGGGCCTGTACGCCTGTGCCGTGCACGGGTATCGCCGCGGAGAGGGCGTCGTCCACCGCGCAGGCGCGGTCGTAGTCGTCCGGGGGCGTGGTGGATTCGGACGATGTCGAGCCGTGCCAGGCGGGCAACACTGACACGGGGACGACGATCAGGGGGCCGCCCAGCGACTCCACCCATGCGGGCTCGGTGGTGTTCATGGCGTCAGTGTGCCCGCAGGGACTGACAACGCCGGTTGTCAAGCCGTCGCTTACTTGCCCATCAGCTTGCGCAAGTTCGCCGCCAGAGATGCGATTGCCTCCGGATTGCGGGGGCTTTCGACCAGTTCTGCGTAGTCGAGGACGACGATGCGGTCGTTTTTGATCGCGGAGACGTTCTTGAGTGGGGCGTAGGACTTCAGGAAGGCGCGCTTCTGGGCGGCCGTGGTGTCGCCGTAGTTGTTGATCACGATGACCTCGGGGTCGCGTTCGACCACCGTTTCCCAGCCGACCGTCGCCCAGCTGTCCTTCAGGTCCTTCATCACGTGGTCGCCGCCCGCCCGCGTGATGATGTCGTGCGGCGCCGCGTACAGGCCCGAGGTGAACGGCTTGTCCGTGCCCGCGTCGTAGAGGAAGACGCGGGGGCGGTCCGCGCCCTTCAGGGCCTTGGACTCCGCGTCCGCCACCTGCTTGCGGAACTTTGTGATCAGGGACTCTGCCCGGTCCTCGACCGCGAAGACACGGCCCAGGTTGCGCAGGTCCGTGTAGAGGGCGTCCAGGGGCGGCATGACGCCGCGCGACTGGGCGTTCGTGCCGTTGCGGCAGGACTCGCTCAGGAGGTAGGAGCCGATGCCGACCTTCTTCAGGTCGGGCGGGGTGAAGCCCTCGCCCTCGTTGAAGCCGTAGTTCCAGCCCGCGAAGACCAGGTCGGCGCGGGCGTCCAGGGCCATCTCCTTGTTGATCTGCTTCTTGGAGAGCCACTTCGTCTTCGTGTAGCCGTCCTTCCAGGGGACGGAGGTCAGGTCGCCCTTGTCGTCCGGCATCACGAAGCCCGCCATGTGTTTCTCCAGGCCGAGCGCGAACATGATCTCGGTGATGCCGACGTCGTTCGTGACCACCCGCTGCGGGGCCTTCGTGTACGTCTGCTTCTCGCCGCAGTTGGTGATCGTGACGGGGTAGTGGGAGTCGCCGGACGGCTTGGCGTCGGGCTTGGCGTCGGTGACCTGGGCGCCGCAGGCAGTGAGGGAGGTGAGGGAGACCAGGGAGGTCAGGAGCAGTGCGGCGAGGGGGAGGGTGCGGGTGCGCATGAGGTGCGGGGGTCCTTAGGAAGGGGTGGGCAGGAGGCGGTCGAAGAGGAGCTGCACCGCGCCGGTCTCCGGGTGCCGGACACGGTGGGCCCGTACGCCGAAGACGTCCGCGAGGAGGTCCGGGGTCAGCACGTCGTGCGGAGGGCCGGAGGCCACGATGCGGCCGGACTCGATGACGTACAGCAGATCGCAGTGCAGCGCGGCGAGGTTGAGGTCGTGGAGTGCGGTGAGGACGGTCAGGCCGCTGCCGCGCACCAGGGAGAGGACCTCCAGCTGCTGGGCGATGTCCAGGTGGTTGGTGGGCTCGTCGAGGATCAGGGCGCGCGGCTGCTGCGCGAGCGCGCGGGCGATCAGGACGCGCTGCTTCTCGCCGCCGGAGAGGGTGAGGTAACCCCGGTCGGCGAGGTGCGCGGCGCCCACCTGGGCGAGGGCCGTGGTGCAGGTGTCGAGGTCCTCGGCAGTGGCGCGGGCCAGGGCGCGCTGGTGCGGGACGCGGCCCATCGCGACCACCTCGGCGACCGTGAAGTCGAACTCGGTGGTGGCCTCCTGGGGCAGCGCGGCCAGCCGGCGCGCGCTCTCCCGCGCGCTCATGCCGTACAGGTCGTCGCCGTCGAGGAGGACGCTGCCGGAGGTCGGGCGCAGGGCGCGGTAGACGGTGCGCAGGAGGGTGGACTTGCCGCTGCCGTTCGGACCGACCAGCCCGACGAACTGGCCGGTGGCGGCGTGCAGCGAGATGTCCTGGACGAGGCGGGCGCCGGAGATCTCGACGGAGAGGGCTGTCGTTTCGATATGCATCAGGCACCTCCGGAGCCGTTGTTTTCGGTACGCATCAGGCACCTCCGGCGACACGGTGACGAGTACGCATCACGCGCCCCCGAAGCTGTACGAGTTGCGCCGCATCAGCAGGACGAAGCAGGGCACCCCGACCGCCGCCGTCAGCACGCCGACCGGCAGTTCGACGGGTGCGAGGACGGTGCGCGACAGCACGTCGACCCAGATCAGCAGCAGTGCGCCGAGCAGCGGTGCCACCGCCAGCAGCCGCCGGTGGTCGGCGCCCACCAGCATCCGTACCGCATGCGGAACCATCAGCCCCACGAAGCCGATCGCCCCGCTGACCGCGACCACCGCACCGGTCACGGCCGCGCACACGACGAAGAGTTCTTTACGGAACCGGCCCGCGTCGACCCCGAGCGCGGCGGCGGTCTCGTCGCCCATCGCGAGGGCGTTCAACCGGCGCGCGGACCACGCGAGATGGGCCAGACCCCCGCACACCGCCACGGCCGCGATGGGCACGGAGCCCCAGCTCGCGCCGCCCAGACTGCCCAGCAGCCACATCATGGCGGAGCGGGCCGCCTCGCCGCGTTCGGCGGCGAACACCATGAAGGTGGTGATGGCCGAGAAGCCGTAGTACATGGCGGTGCCGGTGAGGACGAGACGCAGAGGTGTCAGACCGCGCGGGGTGCGCGCGACGGCGTACACGAGGGCCATCGCGGCGAGCGCGGAGACGAAGGCCGCTGTCGACAGCGCCCACACGCCGAGTGCGCCGAGCGCCCCGAAGAGCAGGACGGCGTTCGCGCCGACGGCCGCGCCCGAGGAGATGCCCAGGACGAACGGGTCGGCGAGGGCGTTGCGGACCATGGCCTGCACGGCGATGCCGATCGCGGACAGACCCGCGCCGACGACGGCGGCGAGGACGGCGCGGGGGAAGCGCAGCTCCCAGACGATCGTGTACGCGGGGACCTCGTCCGGGGATATGGAGCCGCCGCTCAGCCCCGCCCACAGGTAGCGCAGGACTTCTGACCAGGTCAGGCCGGACGCGCCGAGGCCGGCGCCGCAGACGAGGGAGACGAGTGTCGCGGCGAGGAGGGCGGGGACGAGGAGGGGAAGGGGCATTCGGCGGGGTGGCGCGGGGCCGGTGCGTGCCGTGACGGGATGGCGTGCGGTGGAGACGGAGGTGGCCACGGGGCAGGATCGCTTTCGCCTCGGGCCGTGGGGGTACGGCGAGGGAAGCGGCGGGCCGGGGCGTGCGGGACGCCTTCGGTGCAGCGTCTTTCGCAGTCCACGGCGAATTGACTCGTGCGGGTCGCTCCGCGGGTGATCGGGCTTGCGGGGTCTTGGGGTCCGCCTACCGTTGCGGGTCAGCGCCGGATTTTGACCGGCTTCCCCCGTGGAGTTCTTGCAGCTTAGTGGGTGGGTGGGGGTGGGTTGGGGTGGAGGCCGGGGGCTCCGCCCCCGGACCCCCGATTTCGCCCCGGTCCCGCCCCTGAAGGGGCGCTAGCCGCAGCGACCCCTTGGGGACTTTCGGGTCACGACGTCCGGGGTGCCGGTTGTCGCGTCGAGCCAGATGACCTGGGTTCCGGATGCTGCTGCTGCGGCGGTCTGTTCGCCGCGGTTGCAGGAGACGCGGCCCCTGTACGGGTCCGGTGCGCCCGAGGCCGCGAACTGGTGGAGCTTGGCGGTCGACTCGTTCCGGATCTCGGTGTCGGGGACGTACGCGCCGACGGTGACTGTGTCCGAGGAGACCGTCAGATCGTACATGTTGAGGGCGTTCGGGCCCGTCTGAGGGGTGAGGTCGACGATGTTGGTGCCGGAGAGGTCGGCGCGGCGCAGAGTGGTCCTGCCTTCCGCCGAGCCGTCGTCCAGGAGCCAGAAGAGGTGGGTTCCGTTGAGGGCGGTCGGGCCGAGGCTGGTGCCGCTCGGGTTCTCCTGGACGATGATGTTCTCGCCGGTCGCGACGTCGAGGAGGCGTGTGGCGAGGGAGTATTCGGCGGCGCGTGTCGTGTCCGTGCCCGTGCCCGTGCTCGTGCTCGTGAGGGACACCCGGCGCCGTTCCTGGTAGGCCACCTTGCCGTTGCGTGCCGAGGAGCCGTGCGCGCGGTGGTAGGTGCCGCCGCCGATCGATTCGATCCTCGAAGGGTCCTTCAGACTCAGGTACTTCACGCCCGTGCGGCCGCCGTGGTTGTAGTAGTCGAACGCCACCAGGTCGCCGTCGACGTCGAGTGAGCTGCCGGTGGCCCGGCCCTCCCACAGCTTCTTGATCACGCCGCCGGCGATCGGCCGGGACAGGACCTCCGTGCCGCCGGGGCCGACCGCCTGCCAGACCACCGTCTTGCCGTCGGTGGCCGGATTGACGTGGTAGCGGCCGTCGTTGGGGCTCATCAGGAGCTTCTGCCCCTTGCCGTCGACGCGTCCGGCCCACACGGAGTACGGTTCCGAGCCCGACTCGTTCGACTTCGAGGCCGCCCACCAGCCGCCGCCCGCGCCGAGGTGCGTGTCGGCGGTCTGGACGCGGCCGAACAGCTTCTCGGAATCGATGCCGAGGGCCTGCTCCCAGCCGGGGACGATGCCGTGCGCGGTGAAGGCGCGGGCGAGGGCCTTCTGCTGGGCGGCCGTCACCTTCAGGTCCTTCGCTGCTGCCAGTACGGCCGTGCGGCCCTCGGTGAAGCCGTCGACCGGGGTGAGGTACTGGGTCAGTGCCTTGTAGACGATGCGGTCGGCGAGGTCGGCGCCCAGTTCCTTGCGGGCGTCCCACAGGGCGCCGCCGAAGATCGTGGAGTTGAGGTGGACGCCGCCGTTGTCGTTGGCGTATCCCACGCCGACGAACGAGCCGGTCGTGGTGCGGCCGTCGCCCAGGTCGCGCAGGGCGCACGCGCGCGGGCCCTTGGTGCGGCACAGGCGGTCGCCGACCAGGCCCGACTCGGGGTCGGTCACCGGGACGTCGTACGCGGCGGTCTCGATCGCGTTCCCGAAGTAGTCGGCGATCGCCTCGTTCATCGCGCCGGACTGGCCCGCGTAGACCAGGTTCGCGGACGTCTCGACGACGGCGTGCGTCATCTCGTGGCCGACGACGTCCAGGCCGGCCGACAGCGGCAGGTACTCCTCGTCGCCGATGCCGTACACCATCTTCTGGCCGTCCCAGAAGGCGTTCACATACGGCATGCCGTAACTGCTGATGCCCACTAGGGAGTTGATGGTCATGCCCCGGCCGTCGAGGCTGTCGCGGCCGTGCTTGGCCTTGAAGTAGTCGAAGACCTGGGCCGCTCCCCAGTGCGCGTCGACCGCGCCCGCCTCGGTGGCGTCCGCGCCGAAGGCGGGGGTGGGGGAGGAGAACTCCTGGATGCCCTCCGGCCAGCGCCCGGACACATCGCTCGCCCACTTGCCGCGTGCGTCCCAGGTCGAGAGCGTGCGGTCGTAGCCGTCGTCCTGGGGGAGGCGGGTGCGGTCGCGCAGGACGTACAGGCCGCGTGTCTCGTCGCGCTCGACGTCGAGAGTGACGGGTTTGCCGTCCAGCTTGGTGCCGCTGCCCTGCGTGGCCCGGAGCGGCGGCTTCCCCTGCGCCGCGCGCGGTGCGGTGAACGTCTTGATGCCGCTGTACTGGAGCACCGGATACCCGGCGCGTGCGTCGACGTACACCTCGCTCAGCACGGGTTCGCCGCTCGCGGGGTCGGTGCCGCGCACCGTGACGTGGTGGGTGAGGACGCCCGGGCCCTGCGGGAGGACGACCAGACCGCGTGCGGTGCCCTCCAGCACCGGGTCCTCGTCCGAGAACTTCCGCTCGGTGAGCCGGGTGCGGGTCGCGTCCACCGCGCGCTCGACCGCCAGCGCGGCCTCGACCTGCGGCGTCGTACTCGCGGTCAGGCCGGTGAAGTATTTGCCCGAAGTGCCGGTGACGACCCGCTCGCCGCCCTTGCGTTCCATCCGTACGACGTACTGGCCGCCCAGCACCGGCACCCCCCGGTGCTTCTGCTGGAGCCGTACGGTCTCCTGGCCGCCGGTGGCCGTACTGCCCGCCGGGGTCAGGTCGCGGATGGGGTCGGCGATGCGGTAGCGGCCCTGTTGGCGGCTCAGGTACGTCCGGGCCGCGTCCGGCGCGCTGCCGGTGGCGGGCGCGGCCTCGCGGAGGCCGCGCACCAGCGCCGGGGTCGAGGTGCCCCGGCCCGGCGTCACTTCGATCGTCGAAGGGTCCGGGGCGGCGTGGGCGGTGCCCGGGGCGGACAGGGTGACGCCGGTGAGTGCTGCGACGCCGATGAGCGCGGCAGTGCCGGGTGTCCGGCGTCGTGTCCGGTGTCTTCGGGACGTACCTGCGGATGCGGTTCTTCGGGAGTGGCTCACGGGCTTCTCGTTCCCCCCTCGTCGGTGACCGGGCCGCGACAGGCGGTCCGGCAGGGGACATCGAAGCGGGTGGGGCCTCGGTCGATCAATGGTGCGGGGGTGGCCGGAGTCGACTTCCGGCCGTGCGCTGTTCGATTTCCGGGGGGCGGGACACCGGTCATTTGACGGCTGCCGCGCAAGCAGCGCGAAAGTAAGCGGAATGTGCTCACTTTCTCGCCAAAACTGTCGATCGAACATTGACCAACGCTTGAGAACTTGACCAACTCCCAGTTCAGGGACGGTATTTACTCAAAAATTGGCAGGAATAGGCCCTGTCATCAAAGGTTAATGTGATGGCAAAGTGAGAGTCACGGGAGCCCTGAAGGCTGTTTCCCGTAAGACCATCGACCCGACCACACCGCGTCCGCCCCCCACGGCAGGGACGCAGGAGGCAGGCCACCATGAAGTCACTGATCGACAACGCCCGTTCCTTCGCCGCCACCCATGTCGCGGACCCTCGGAACACAGCGGCCTTCGAGGCCCTGCGCGCCGGGCAGTCGCCCGAAGCCCTGTTCATCACCTGTTCCGACTCGCGGGTCGTACCCGCCCTCATCACCGGGGCCCGCCCGGGCGAACTCTTCGAACTCCGTACGGCGGGAAACGTCGTGCCCGAGTACCAGGCACCCCTCCCGCAGGGGGAGGCCGCCACCATCGAGTACGCGGTGAGCGTGCTCGGCGTCCGCGACGTCGTCGTCTGCGGGCACTCGCACTGCGGGGCCGTCGGCGCGCTGGTGCGCGGCGAGGACCTGTCGTCCGTACCGGCCGTACGCGACTGGCTGGAGCACGCCGTCGACCCCGAGGGTGCCGTGCGCACCGTCGCCCCCGCCACACCGGACGTCGCCGAAGCCGTACAGGCGCACGTCCTCGCACAAGTCGAGCGGCTGCGGGCCTACCCCTGCATAGCCCGGCGCATCGCCGACGGCTCGCTGACACTGCACGCCTGGTACTACGAGGTGCACACCGGGACCGTGACGGCGCACGCTCCGACCACCGGCGCCGACCTTCGACCCGCAGGCGTGCGGCCTGCATTCGTCCCGCTGTGAGAACGGCCGAACCCCGACGTCCGGCCCGCTTCTCACGACAGGACCCCCACCGTGAAGTCCACCCTCACCTCCTCCTTCCGCGCGCCCTACCGCGCGCTTCGTGAACCAGGCGTCCTCCGACAGGACCTCCTCGCCTCACTCGTCGTCTTCCTGGTCGCCCTGCCGCTGTGCGTCGGCGTGGCGGTCGCCTCCGGAGTCCCCGCCGAACTCGGCCTCGTCACCGGCATCGTCGGCGGGCTCGTCGTCGGACTGCTGCCGGGCAGCGCACTCCAGGTCAGCGGCCCGGCCGCCGGGCTCACCGTGCTCGTCTTCGAAGCGGTACGGGAGTTCGGGCTCGGCATGCTCGGCGCGATCGTGCTGCTCACCGGCGTGCTGCAGATCGGGCTCGGGCTGCTGAAGTGCGGGCGCTGGTTCCGTGCCATCTCCGTGTCCGTGGTCCAGGGCATGCTGGCCGGCATCGGGCTCGTCCTCATCCTCGGGCAGCTCTACAGCATGACCGGCGCCGACCAACCCCTGTCCGGCATCGGGAAGTTCACCGGACTGCCGGGGCTGGCCGCCGACACGGTCACCTCGCCGGCCGCACTCACCGCCGCCGCCGTCGGGCTCGGCACGATCGCCGTGCTCGTGATCTGGCCGAAGCTGCCCGCCGCCGTACGGGTCGTGCCCGCCCCGCTGGCGGCCGTCGCCCTGGCGACCGTGGCCGGACTCGTCCTCCCGCTCCGGCTGGAGAACGTCACGGTCAAGGGCCTCTTCCACGCCGTCCAGCCGCCCGGCGCGAGCGACCTGGCCAACTTGGGCAGCCTCGCCGTCCTCGGTACGGTCCTGGCGTTCACGCTCATCGCCTCCGCCGAATCCCTCTTCAGCGCGGCGGCCGTCGACCGCATGCACGACGGCCCGCGCACCCACTACGACAAGGAACTCGTCGCCCAGGGCGTCGGCAACACCGTCTGCGGCGTGCTCGGCGCGCTGCCGATGACCGCCGTCATCGTCCGCAGCTCCGCCAACGTCCAGGCGGGGGCGCGCACCCCGCTCTCCCGGGTCGTGCACGGCGGCTGGCTGCTCCTCTTCGCGGTCCTGCTGCCCGCAGCGCTCGGCATCATCCCCCTGGCCGCCCTCGCGGGCGTCCTGATCCACGCGGGGTTCAAGCTGCTGCCGGTCAAGGACCTCGTGCCGCTGGCACGGGCGCACCGGGGGGAAGCGCTCGTACTGGCCACCACGGCGATCGCGATCGTCGTGACCAACATGTTCGAGGGCGTGCTCATCGGGCTCGCCCTGGCGATCGTCAAGGTCGCCTGGGAGACCTCCCACGTGCAGGTGCACGTACGGGAACTGACCGGCGGCCGGCTCATCGTCACCCTCACCGGCAACGCCACCTTCCTGCGCCTGCCGCGCATCCTGGAAACACTGGAGGCGCTGCCGCAGGACCGCCCCATAGAGCTCGACCTGACCACCGTCCACCACCTCGACCACGCGTGCCGCACCACCCTGGAGAACTGGGCGACCCGCCACAACGACGCCGACACGGAGGCGGTACGGATGCGCACCCCCCTGCCCCAACAGGCCCCGGCCCCCGAGCCGGAAAGGGAGGTGGAGGCTCCGCCTGTGTGAGCGAGCGTCCGGAGCGCGGGCGGAGACGACCCGCCCGCGCCCCCGGGGGGAACGGTTCGCCGACCTCGTCCCGCCCGAGGGCGGGCCGGTGGCGCGCTCAGACCACCCAGTTCCCCTCCCGCATCAGTGTCCGGCCCGGCAGTTCGTCGGCCTCGCGCCAGGCCTGGATCGAGTGCGGGGTGACGCGGAACCAGCGGTACGCAGTAGTCAGTGCCCGGGGGTCGAAGCCGGTTCGTGCGCAGAACCGGTCGGCCCGCTCCTTCGGCAGGGCGTCCAGCTCCAGGACCTCGACCTCGCCCTCGATCAGCGTCACGTCGCGGGTGAGGCCGAGACCGAGCCGGGCGGTCCCGGCGGAGGTCAGGTTCCGGCCGGTCGGGCTCGCTGCGGGCGTGGCCAGCAGGAGGGTCTCGCCGTCCCACTCGAAGGACAGCGGTACCAGGTGCGGCACGCCGTCCGCCGAAGCGCTGGCCACCCACAGGTCGATGTCGTGGGTCAGCCGGTGCTCGGTGTCGCGGCGGCGTTCGGCGGGGGAGCGGGGCGGAGTGGTCACGGGGTGCCGTCCTTCGCGAGGGGGGTGGGGTCGGCCGGGGCCTTTCCGGTCCCGGCCGGTGCGGTCAGTCCTGGAGGACGCCGATGAGGTTGCCGTCCGGGTCGGAGAGGGTCGCCACCAGGCGGCCGCCGCCGACGTCCTGGGCGGGCTGGAGGACCGTGGCCCCGGCGGCGGTCAGCTCCGCGACCTTCGCCTCGATGTCGCTCACGTGCCAGTACGCCAGGGACGAGGTCAGGCCCTGCGGGCCGCCGCCCGGCACCAGGCCCACGTGCTGGCCCGCGACGTCGAAGCCGACGTAGTAGGGCGCGTCGGTCTGCGGCTCCACGCCGAGCAGCGCGGCGTACACGGCCTTCGCCTTGGCGAGGTCGGAGACGGGGTGCAGGACGGTCTTGATTCCGGTGGTCATGGCTTCTCCCGAGGGGGTGGTGGGTCGGTGTTCGTTCTTCGTGGTCACAGACTCCCCCGGGAGGCCCAGCGGCCGCCTCCGTGCTCACCACGGAAAGCCACCACTGATCCAGCACGGACGGCCACTACCGATCCGGCACGGACGGCCACCACAGATCCCGCCCGCAAACCCCCTGCGGATAATGACCCCGTGCCCAGACCCGTGGACCCCTCGCCCCCGGCAATATCGGCCCGCGAGGCCGAAGTGCTCGCCCTGCTGGGGGAGTTCCTCAGCAACGCCGAGATAGCCGCCCGCCTGTTCATCTCCGTACGCACGGTGGAGTCGCACGTCTCCTCGCTGCTGCGCAAGCTGGAGGTGCCGGACCGCCGCGCGCTCTCCCGGCACGCGGCCGAGCAGAACCGGGACCGGCCGTCCTCGCCCGCCCCCGTCCTGCCCACCCCGCTGACGGCGTTCGTCGGCCGGGTCCGCGAGCGGGAGGAACTGGCCGAGGCCGTGAAGGCACGCAGGGAGGTGACCGCAGTCGGCCCCGGCGGGGTCGGCAAGACCCGCCTCGCCCTGACGGTCGCCGCCCAACTGGCCGAGGCAGAGGGGTATTTCACCGACGGCGTGTGGTTCGTCGACCTGGTCCCGGTCACCGACCCGGCCCGCCTCGCCGCCACGGTCGCCGCCGCCGTCGGCGTCGGCGAGCAGCCCGGCCGCGACATCGACGAGTCCCTCCTGTCCACGCTCGCCGACCGCCGGGCCCTGCTCGTACTGGACAACTGCGAGCAAGTACGCGACGGGGTGGGCCCGTTCCTGGAGCGGCTCCTCGGCGCCTGCCCGCACCTGCACGTGCTGGTCACCAGCCGGGCCCGCCTGCTGGTCCCCTTCGAGTGGGTGTACCCGGTGCCGCCGCTGTCCCGCGAGGGCGGCGACGCGTCGGAGGCCGTCAGCCTCTTCATGGAACGCGCGGCGGCCGTCGGCCTGCCGCCCGATCCGACGGTACGGGGCCGAGTCGTGGCCCTGTGCGAACGCCTCGACGGCATGGCCCTGGCCATCGAACTCGCGGCCGCCCGCTGGGCGACCCTCGGCCTCGACGGCCTGACCGCCGGCCTCTCCGACCAGCTCCGCGTCCTCTCCGGCGGCCCCCGCGCCCACGACCGGCACCGTTCCGTCCGCGCCGCCCTGGACTGGAGCCACGACCTCCTCGACCCGGCGGACCGGGCACTGCTGCGCCGCGTCTCGGCCTTCGTCGCGCCGTTCACGGCGGAGGCGGCGGGCGAGGTCGCCGGGTACGCCCCGCTCACCCCGGAGTCGGTCGCCGACGGCCTCGGCCGCCTCGCCGAACAGAGCCTGCTCACGGTCGTCCCCTCCGCCCACGGAACCCGCTACCGGGCCCTGGAGACCATCCGCCAGTACGGCGCGGAACGCCTCGCGGAGGCGGACGAGTTCCTGAACACGCGCACCCGCCACGCGGACTGGTGCCTGGCCGGTGCCGCCGACCTCGGCACCACCGACACGGGGGCGGACTGGCGCGCCCGCTTCGACGCCCTGGCCGGAGACCTGCGCGCGGCACTCGCCTGGACCGCCACCGAGCCCGCCCGCCCGTCCGAGGCCCACGAACTGGCACTGCGCCTGGCTGAATTGACGTTCGCCGCGAACCTGCTGGGCGAGGCCCAACAGCGGTACGAGCAGGCGGCAGAGCTGGCGGTGCCGGTTGAGGCGGTGTCAGGGGACCACCCGCCCGCCCACGTCACGACGACGCCGGAGGGCCGGAGCACCTCGGCCCGGGCCATGCCCCTGGAAGGGGCACCCGACGGGGGCACGGATCCTGGCGCGCCCCTGGGCGGCGGGACAGCACCCCGCGCGGCGTGCCCCGACCTCTCCCGGATCCCCGTGCACGCAGCCGCCGACGCCCTGCGGCACGCCGCCGGAGTCGCCGGTTGCCGACGGCACGGGGACGACATGTACCGGCTGCACCTGGCCGCCGGGGAAGTCGCCCGGCGCGGTGGGGACACCGCCGGTGCCGCCCGGGATCTCGCGGCCGCGGCCACCGTCGCGTACCGCTTCTCCAGCGAGTTCGCCGAACTGCCTTCCGCGGCGGAGGCCACCGGGGTCCTCGGGCAGGCGCGGAAGCTGGCAGGGGAGTCGGACGACCTCGCCGCCGAGGCCGGAGTCGCCCTCGCCGAGGCCGCCGTGCTCGCGGACGCGTTCGGCGCGGTGCAGGGGGGCGCGGACAACACCGCGCAGGAGACCGTCGCGTACGCCGAGCGGGCCGTCGACCTGGCCCGCCGTGCGGGCGACCCGGTGGCGGAGTCCGCCGCCCTCGACGCCCTTTCCGGCGCCCGCACCTGGGCGGGCGAGAGCTTCGCAGCCGCCGACGCGGCCCGGCGACGTATCGACGTCCTCGCGGCAGCCCCCCGTACCCCTGCCAGTGCGCACGAACTCACCGACGCACTCGCGATGGCCGCCGGAACGGCCGTCGGCGTCGGCGACCTGCCGGCGGCCCGGCGCTGGGGCGCACGGCTCGCCGAGCTGCCCATGCTGGCCGAAGTGGGCCACTACGCCACCTCCTGGCTGCTGGTCGCGGACGCGTTCGCGGGCAACGCGCAGGGCGTGGTCGCCGGGGGCACGCGGTTCCTCGACGCGTGGGAACAGAGCGGGCGGCAGCGGTCGTTCTCGCTCGGCCCCGCCGCCGCGGCCGCCGCGATGATCCACGGGCTGCGCGGCGACGCGGAGACCCGAGCGCGGTGGCTCGCGCTGGTCGGCGAGGCGGGCACCGAGTCGGAGTACCGGTACGGGTACGGGGCGGTCTTCGAAGCGATGCACCTGCTGCACCAGGGCGATGCGGAAGCGGCACTGCGACGGGTCGCGCCGGAGCCTGAGCAGGTGTGGAAGTGGGTGTCGTGGATCTGGCTGCACTGGTACGTCGCGCTGCGCGCGGAGGCGGCCGTGCTCGCCGGGCACCCGGAGGCGGAGGCGCGGATCGCCGCCGCGCGCGAGGTGGTCGAAGGCAACCCGGTGGCATCGGCGCAGGTGGAGCGGGCGGCGGCGCTCAGGGCGGGGGACGTGCCGGGACTGCTGCGCGTGGCAAGGGACTTCGAGGCGGCGGGCTGCCCGTACCAGGCGGCGCGGACGCTGGTGCTGGCCGGGGGAGAGCACGCGAAGGCGGGCGAGGAGGCGCTTGCGGGGCTGGGCTTTCGGGTTGGTGTGCAGGGGCACTTCGCGGGGTGAGGTTGGGGCGGTCGTGTCGGGGCGGCCCCGGCCCCGGGAGGGTACGCCGAAGAAGGGGAGGAGGCGCTTGCGGGGCTGGGCTTGCAGGTTGCCGGGCAGGGGCCCTTCCGGGGTGCGGCCTCGGCCGTCATGCTGGGCCGGTGACCGAGGACGCGGCGCAGCCGCAGGACGCCGAGCCCCGTGCCTTCCGCTGGGAGACGTACCGCAGTGAACATCCGAGGCAACGGGACTGGAGCGACGGCGTCGTCGTCACGCTCTTCCACGTGGTGCCCGTGGGGCTGATCACCGCGACGCAGCCGTGGGCGGGGCTGGTGCTGGGCGGGGTGTTCGGCGTGTTCTGGGGAAGCCTGCTGATTCCGCCGTGGGTGCGGGACCGGCGGGCGGTGGTCGCGGCGGAGATCGGGGCGCGGGGCGAGCTGGTCCTCGTACGCCGCAACGGGAAACGGATCACCCGGCCACTCGCGTCGGTGACGGCGGTGCGGCCGCTCACGGTGGGGTACCGGTCGGTGGACAGCAGCGGCGACCGGATCCTGGAGGTGCGGGTCGCGGGGCGGACGTACCGCACCCGCGCGGGCTTCGCCCTCCCGGCGAACGACCCGCTGCTCCTGGCGGACGCGCTGTGCCAGGCGTGCCCGGACCTGGTGATCGGCCCGCACGCGGACAAGTCGAGCTGGTCGACCGATTCGGGCTGAGCCGACCGACTCGGGCTGAGGGGACGGGGCTTGCGTCTCCAGTGGGTGGAGACCGCAGGCTTGGCCCCATGAACCACGGCCCCCTCCACCCCATCGGCGAGCTCGCCCGCCGCACCGGCCTTTCGGTCAGGACCATCCGCTTCTACTCCGACGCCGGGATCGTCGTCCCCGCCGGCCGCACCGCACACGGCCACCGGCTGTACGGCGCGGACGCCGTCGCCCGTCTCGACCTGGTCCGTACGTTGCGGGAGCTGGGCCTCGGCCTGCCGGACGTCCGCAGGGTCGTGGAGCAGGAGGCCGCGCTGCCGGACGTCGCGGCGGCGCACGCGCAGGCCGTCGACGTACAGATCCGTACCCTGCGGCTGCGCCGGGCGGTACTCACCGCTGCGGCGCGACGCGGTTCCACACCCGAGGAGTTGGACCTCATGCACCGTTTCGCGAAGCTGTCCGAGGAGGAGCGGCGCCGGATGATCGGCGAGTTCCTCGACGCCGCCTTCGAAGGGCTGCACGCCCATCCCGCCTTCGGAGCGGTCATCCGTTCCATGACGCCCGAGTTGCCCGACGACCCCTCGACGGAGCAGATCGAGGCGTGGGTGGAGCTCGCGGAGCTCCTGCAGGACGCGGGGTTCCGGGCGAGCCTGCACGCGACGGCCCTGGACCTGGCGTCCGACCGGGCCCGGGACGACCGGCCCGGTATGCCCCGGGTGCTCGCGGAGACCGTACGTTCCCTGGCGGAACCGGCACTGGCCGCCGGAGTCGATCCGGCCTCGGCGGAAGGGGCGGCCATCGCGTCGGAGCTGGCGGGACGTTACGCGCGCATCGTCGCGTGCCCGGACGGGCCGGATCTGAGGGCCCGGCTGTCGGCCCGGCTGGAGCGGATGAACGACCCGCGCCGCGACCGCTACCTCCGCCTTCTGGCGATCGTGAACGGGTGGGCGGAGCCGGAGGGGACGGAGGCTGTGCTGGAGTGGACGATGCGGGCGGTCCGGCCGGGCGCCGCCTGACCTTTGCCGGGAGGGGACCCCACCATGGCCGAATTCGTCGATCGCGTCGACGACCAGGACCGCGTCCTGGGGATCGTCGACCGGAGCCAGGCCATCCGCGAGGGCTGGCTGCACCGCGTCGCCACCACCGTGTGCAGGGACGGCGAGGGGCGCGTCCTCGTGCACCGGCGGCCACCGACCGTGTCCCGCTTCCCCGGCCAGTACAACTGGCTGCTCGGCGGTGCGGTCAACGCCGGCGAGAGCTATCAGGCCGCCGCGGAACGGGAGCTGGAGGAGGAGCTGGGGGTACGGGCTCCGGTCCGGCCCCTGTTCTCCTTCCTCTGCCGGGGCGAGATCAGCCCGTACTGGCTGGCCGTGCACGAGGCCCTCGTGACGGGGCCCGTCACCCCCGACCCCGGCGAGGTCGACTGGTACGACTGGCTGGACAGGGACGCGTTCCGCCGGGCGATGCGCGAGTGGCCGTTCGTCTCCGACAGCCGGAAGGTCTTCCAGCGGTACGAGCAGCCGGGGTGAGTGCCCCCGACAGGGGCGTCAAGGGCTTGACCTCGTACATTGGTCTGTCAGCCCTCGACGATCAGCCCGCCCCTGACCGGCGGCACACCATGGAAGGAACGTTCGTGCCCGACGCCTCGACCCTGAACATCACCACCCCCGAGGTGCAGGCGTCGGTGGAATCCGGCTGTCGTCCCACACGGTGGCAGAGGTGTGTCGCCGTGCTCGCCGGGAAGGCCCCCGCCCGCGCGCCCCTGTCGACCGTCGCGGCCATGACCGTGTGCGGAGTCGCCGTGATGCTGCTGCTCGTCGCGCTCGGCGTCGTCCTGCACGAACCCCTGCTCATACCCCCGCTGGCCGCCAGCGCCGCCCTCGTCTTCGCCGCCCCCGGCCTGCCGCTGGCCCAGCCCCGCAGCGTCGTCGGCGGACAGTTGATCTCGGCGGGCATCGGGCTCGCGGCCGTCGCGGTGGGCGGCGCTTCGCTGTGGACGGCGGCGGTCGCGGCCGGGCTCACCATCGGCGCGATGGCCTGGGCGCGCACCCCGCACTCGCCCGCCTCCGCCACCGCCGTCGTCGTGGTGCTGACCGACCCTCCGCCGCTCCACTTCCTGGGGCTGTTGACGCTGGCCACGCTCGTGATCGTCGGCGCGGGAGTGCTGGTCGGGAAGGTGGACCGGGTCGACCACAAGTACCCCGCCTACTGGTGGTAGTCGGGGGGACCCGGGGCGTTGTCAGTGGCGCGTGCGACGATCCAGAACATGACCGATTCGTACGACGGACTTCTGCCCCTCGCCGGAAAGGCGCACGTCTCCACCACGTACGCCGACTGGGCCGCCGCCCATGATCCCGGCACGGCCGACGCCGCGCGCGAACTGGTCGACGGTCTGTACGGCGAGCTGTCCAGGACCTGGTCCAAGCCGGGCCGGTTCGTCGACGCGATGGCCGTGCGGGCGCGGCGGCTGCCCCCGCCGCACCTGCCGTGGTTCTGGGACACGGTCGGACACCGCCTGTTCGGCAACGGCAGCAGCGGCCGCCGCGCCGCCGGCCGTGCCTATGCGGCGGCCCGCGCCGCCGAGGCGGAGCACGCGCTGGCGGTCGTCCCCGCGTACCGGATCGCCAACGCCTTGCTGTTCGCCCGCTGCGGGGCCGTCCCCGCCAAGGAACTGGCCGCCCACCAGCGCTTCCTCTCCGACTCCCTGCCCCCGGCCGAGGCGTACACGGCGCTGGAGGAGTTCCTGCTCGCCTGGACGCGCTCCCCGGCGGACCTCCCCGCCGACCTGGTGCGCCGTGTGCGCGCCGCCGCCAAACCGGCCGGGCACGGCGACGCCGAAGCCGCCCGGACGATCGGCGCGATCCTCGCCGCGGCCCGCGAGAAGGCCGTGCCGGACGCCCTGTTGACCGCCGCCCGTCCGCTGCTCGCCGCCCACCGGCCCACGGACGATGTCGCGGCCGGCCTCCTCGACGTCTTCCCGGACGGCGTCACCGACGGCGGCGCATGGCTGCGCCTGCTCGACGCCTGCGGGGCGAGCGAGGCGATGGCGTCCGGTCGCGTCGTGCCGGACGGCGGAGTGGCCCGCTGGGTGGGCCATTTCGTACGGATGTACCAGTACGCGGCGCAGTCCGGCGGCGGGGTCTCCCGGCAGCGGGTGCCCGGGGAATTCCTGGAGCTGATCGGCCGGTTGGGGTCCCGGCTGCGGGCCTCGGAGACCCCGGTCACCCTGCACACCACCCGCTACCACTGGCAGGGCTTCGACGCCGACGTGCTGGACGCCTGCCTCGCGGCCGGGGCCGAGGTCGTCGACCCCGGGGCGGAGATCAGGATGCGCTTCTGGGGCGCGGAGTCGCGCCGCGACCTCGCCGCCCTCGCCGCCGACCCGGTGTTCGGGCCCCGCCTCGAAGGCACCGTGCATGCCGATCTGCTGCCCAGTCGGTACGCCGCGCGCGGCCGGCGTCCCGGCTCGGCGGTCACCCTGCTGCCCGGCAACGAGGGCATCGCCCAAGGGGTTGCCGCCCGTGTCGGGAAGCTGGTCGACACCGTCGGGGGCGGCGGCATGGCCGGGGCCGAAGAGGCGGTGGCCGAGCTGGAGACCGTCCTGGACCGGCCCACGGTGTCGGCGCTCGACGGCATCGCGGACGCCCTCGACACGGCGGGCGCAGCCGGGACGCTGCGCCGCTCGCTGGCGGCCGGGCTGCCCGAGGAACTGGCCTGGCCCGCACTGGAATCGGCCTACGCACAGCTCGCGACGGACGAGGAAGGCCCCCTGCCCGGGGTGGAGGGCGTGACCTCCACCTGGCCGGTGCTGACCGTCTTCGGCCGGGACCGGGCCGTCGCCGTTGCCCCCGACGGGGAGCGCGGCTCCTGCCGCTTCACGATCCCGGACGGCGCGAGCATGTACGCCGTCCACTACGTCGGCGGCTCCTTCCTCGTCAGCTGGACCCGCAAGCCGAGCCCCTACTACTGCGACACGGCTGTGTGGGCCGACCGCCCGAACGAACCCTTCACCCCGGACGAATGCGGTGGCCTCGTCCCGTTCGACGGCAGCCTGGACGGCGCGTACGGCTTCCAGTTCGAGACCGCCGACGGCGGCGGACGGCACGCCGGGCAGCGCGTGCTGCGGCCCGGCGAGACCTCCGGCATCGACCGCGAGGAACTCCAGCTCAGCGACGGCGCCCACGTCTGGACCAACGCCGTCTACGGCCGCAAACCCTGGGAATCCGTCCACCGGGTCACCGGCGAACCCCAGGGCGCCCGCCCCCTGCCGGACTTCCCCGGCCGCGCCCCGGACCCCGCCACCGAGGCCGACCTGTCCCTCGCCCGCGAAGCCCTCCAGCTCGCCCCGCTGCCCGCAGGCCTGACCGGCTCCCCGCTCGGCGCCAAGGACGGCCTCGTCGGCACCCGCATCCTCTTCCGCACCCGCCACCGCGACCACGCCCCCGACCACTACCGGGTCGAAAGCATCGACGGCCGCACCGCCCGCTTCGACATCGACCGCCCCGGCCAGGAACCGTGGGGCCTGTGGGCCGCCCCGGAAGGCGCCGTGGAGGACGTCGTCCTCGCCGAGTCCCAGACCCGTACGGGAGTACGCGCCTACACGGCGGACGGCACCCTCCTCTGGGAGCTGGACGGACACACCGCCCCCCACCGCTCCCGCCCCGTCAACTCCCGCCGCCAGGCCACCGTCTCCGGCGGCACGGCCCTCCCGCCCGCCTTCTGGTACCTGCTGCGCACCCGCGAACCGGCCGCCTCCCGGGCCCTGCGCACCGTCACCGAGCACACGGCGGACGCCCTGCTCACCGCCGCCCTGACCGACCCCGACTCCCTTCCCCTCGCGGTGAAGCGCACACTGCCCGCCGTCACCGACCCGGTCCTGGTCGAGGCGGTCGCGGCCGTGGCCCGGCGGGCGGCCCGGGTCGAGACACGCCGCCGCGAACTGCACCGCCGCGTCGCCCTCCTCGCCGCGGCCCCGCCCGCCACCCCGCGCCGGGCGGCCCCCGACACCGACCTCGTCCCCGCCCTGCACGGGCTCGTCACCGACGGCACCCGCGACACGCACCGCCCCGGCCCGGACGTGTCCCTCCCGGCGACGCTCACCGCCCTGGCCACCGACGGAGCCTGCCTGGCCGGGACGGTCGGGGAGGAGGTGCGCCGCCTCTCCCCGCCCGCACCGCCGCACGACTGGTCGCAGCTGCTGGGCACGATCGACGCGGCGGCCTGGCGGGCCGCGGTGGCCCCGACCCCCGACGCCTCCCGGGCCGCGCTGCTGGCCCTCCTGGACACCTGGGCCGAGCAGCCGTTCGCCCGACGGGGCAGCCGCTGGTGGACCGGCCGCACGGACAGCCCCGAGGCCCTGGACGCGCTGCGGGCCGAGGGCGCGGCGGTGGCGTCGGCCGGGATGCGGGCGGGAGGCAACCAGCGCTGGTACGTGACGGCCGTCGGCACCGGCACGGCGGAACCCCTCCCCGAGGCCCGGCTCGTGCACATCGAACGGGACGACGCCACCCGGCTACGGGCACTCGTCGCGGCCGTGGACACGGACGGCCCGGTCCCGCTGCCCGAGTCCGCAGCCGCCCGCTTCGCCCAACTCACCGGCGTACGCAGCGGGTTGGCGCGACTGGTCGTCGCCGGACTCGTCGGCGGCCCCGACCGGGACGCGGACCTGGCGCTGGCCCGCAAGGCGCCGTACAAGGCAACCCCGCAGACCGCCGAGACGTACGTGTTCCTCCGCAACCGCCTCGGCGCGGACGGCCGCCGCGCCCTCCTGGCCACCGCGATGCCCGAGGACCCCACCGAGCTGTGGCGGCCCGGCGGAATCGACGCGGCCGTGGAGCGGATGGCAGCGGTCTGGTGCGAGCGGCTCGGGGCCAGGCCGGCCGTCGACGACACCACGGCCGACGCCCTGGAGGCCGGCCTCGGACTCGGGGAGGTGTGGGCCCGGCGGCTCGCGGGCGGCTTCGACGCGGACGGCGCCGCGCCCGTGCCCGCCGTCGACTGGGAACTGGCGGCCAGCGCCTGGGGTGCGGGCGTCGAGGTCAGGGCCGTGCCCCCGGCCGGCCCCCCGCTGCCGTACCGCACCCCGGTCGGCCTCCCGTACGGGCTGATCGCGGCCTCCCTCGCCTGGGCGTGGACGGACCGCCCCGTCGGCGACCCGGCGGCGGCCGGAGCGTACGACCTCCACGAGCGGATGCGCGCCGAACTCGCCCGCCCCGAGCTGCTGGTGGAGCTGCGCTTCGGCAAGGTCGAGGGCACCCCGGAGGACATCGCCGAGCGGTTCGGGCCCCGGCGGCTGCCGGTGGCGATGGACGCGCGCAAGAAGGAGGGGCCGTTCGACGTCGTCCCGTACGACTCGGGGGCGCTCGTCGTCTGCGCCCCGAGCGGTGCCGCCTACCTGCGGCCCGCACTGGTCGAAAGCCCCGAGGCCCTGCGCAGGCTCGGCGAGGAGACCGGCCTGACCGACGAACTGGCCCGGCTGGAACCGCTGCTGCCCGGCGGCGGCCTGGAACGGATGATGCACCGGGCGCGCTCCGGGACCGTACCGGACGGGGCGTACGAGGCGGACCCCCGGCAGTCCTGCCCCGACCTCGTCGCCCGCGCGGCCACGCACCTGGGCACCGGCGAGGACGCGGCGGCCCTCTACCTCCAGCTCGCCGCACTCCCCGCCCCCACCGACCGCGACGTCCGCCGGTGGAACGGCTGGACCCCCAAGCGGCACACCGAGGTGCGCGCCGAACTCCTCGCGACCGGCGCGGTGCTGGAGGCCAAGCGGGCCCGCGCCGGGCGGACCCTGTTCCTGCCGGGGGAGTGGACCGAGCTGAAGGCGCCGCACCTGCCGCTGGAGACCGCCAAGCTGACCGCGTACGGGGTGCGGCCGCTGTGGCGGGACCAGATCCTGGCCCCGTTCCTGCGGATTCTGCCGGTGGCACCGCTGCACGAGGTGTTCGCCGGGGCGTGGGAGAGGGAGGTGGAGAGCCTCCGGTAGCGCTGCCCTCGGTAGCGCAGCCCTCGGTAGTGCACCCCCCGGGGCCTCACGCCCTCGCGAGCGTGCGGGGGAAGGCCCGGCGGTAGTCGCTGGGGGAGACCCCGATCTGCTTGAGGAAGTGGTGGCGGAGGTTGTTCGCCGTGCCCAGGCCGCTCAGCTCCGCCACCTTCTCCACCGGCAGGTCCGTCGACTCCAGGAGGGTCTGGGCCCGGCCCAGGCGCTGGTTGAGCAGCCACTGCAACGGCGTCGTGCCGGTGGCCGCCTGGAGTTTGCGGTGCAGGGTGCGCGGGCTCATCGCCGCCCGCCGGGCCAGGTCCTCGACGGTCAGGGGCTCGTCCAGGTGGGCGCGGGCCCAGTCCAGCACGGGGTTCAGGCTCCCGCAGTCGTCGTCCGGCACCGACAGGTCGATGAACTGCGCCTGCCCGCCCGGCCGGTGCGCGGGCACCACCATCCGCCGGGCCAGCTGGTTCGCCACGTGCGCGCCCAGGTCGCGGCGGACCAGGTGCAGGCACAGATCGAGGCCGGCGGTGACACCGGCGCTGGTGAGGACGTCGCCGTCGTCCACGTACAGCACCGAGTCGTCCACCTCCACCTTCGGATAGCGGGCGGCGAGCTGGCCGCTGTGCAGCCAGTGCGACGTGGCACGCCGCCCGTCGAGCAGGCCCGCCTCGGCGAGCGCGAACGCCCCGGTGCACAGCGACATCATCCGCGCACCCGACGCCTGGGCCCGGCGCAGGGCGTCGATCAGCGCCGGATCCATCGGCACGCCCTCCTCGACCACGGGGTCGGGCACCGACGTCACGATCACCGTGTCCGCGCCGACCAGGTCGTCCAGCCCGTACGGGGTGCGCAGCGACAGCCCGTACTCGGACCCGGCACCGGCAACGCTGCCGGCCTCCACCCGGCACAGTTTCAAGTCGTACCAGGGCATGGTCAGGTCGGGCGGCGGCTGCCCGAACACGGTGAGCGGGATGCTCAGTTCGTACAGGTCCCACGAGGGGACCCCGATGTCTTCCGGTACGACGACGGCCACGGAACCAGGACTCATGCCGTGCAGCCTAGACGCAGCCCGCCCCAAGACGTGGCAGGAATTTGGTGGTTGGCGTCACCGCTGTCACTGTTGCCGTCCCCCGTGCCCTGCGATCTTTGTTTCACGAGATCGAACACCGCGAAAGCGGCCGAACACGGAGCAATGGAATGTTTTTTGACACCTCGTCAGCAAACGGCAAGCAGGCAGTGACCGTCCTCGGTCTCGGCAACATGGGCTCCGCCCTGGCCGCCGCCCTCCTCGACCGCGACCACGAGGTCACCGTCTGGAACCGCACCCCCGGCAAGGCCCAGCCGCTGGTCGACCGGGGCGCCCGTCTCGCCGCGACCCCGCAGGAGGCCGCCGCCTCCAACCAGCTGATCATCGCCTGCGTATTGGACTACGACGCACTGTTCGGCGTCCTGGACCCCTTCGCCGCATCCCTCGCGGGCAAGACCCTCGTCAACCTCACCTCCGGCTCCCCCGAGCAGGGCCACGAGGCCGCCGCCTGGGCCGAGAAGCACGGCGTCGACTACCTCGACGGCGGCATCATGACCACCCCGCCCGGCGTCGGCACCCCCGAGGTGATGTTCCTCTACAGCGGCTCGCCCGCCGTCTTCGCCACCCACCGCCCCACCCTCGAAGCCCTCGGCGACCCGATCCACCTGGGCGAAGACCCCGGCCTCGCCTCGCTCTACGACTCCGCCCTCCTCGGCCTCATGTGGGCCACCTTCAACGGCTGGCTGCACGGCACCGCCGTGGTCGGCGCGGAGAAGATCGAGGCCAAGGCCTACACCGAGGTCGCGCTGCGCTGGCTGAAGACGGTCAGCGTCTTCATGGACACCTACGCCGCCCAGATCGACGCCGGTGAGTACCCGGGCGACGACGCCACCGTCGATGTACAGATCGCCACCATCGACCACCTGCTGCACGCCGCCGAGGCCCGTGGCGTCGACAACGCCCTGCCCGAGCTCCTGAAGGCGTCGATGCTGCGCGCCAAGGCGCAGGGCCACGGCCAGGACAGCTACGCGAGCGTGATCGAGGCCCTGCGGAAGCCGGGCGGCGCGTCGTAACCCCCGCGCGGCTCCCTCGTCCCCGTCCCCCTCCCATCCCCAGCCTTCCGCAAGGAGTCATGTCATGTCCACATCACCATCTGGTGTCTCACCGCTCGGCGTCCCACGGATGGACAGACGCGCCTGGGGCGTCCGCCTCGTCCTCTGCGGAGCGATCTTCCTGGAGGGCATCGACGTCGCCATGCTCAACGTCGCCCTGCCCTCCATCAGGTCCGAAATGGACCTGACCACCGGGCAGTTGGAGGGGGCACCTCCCGTTCGAGCGTAGCCGAGAACGGGGGAGGGTCATGAGTGCGTACGTCCTCGGCTACGGCGGCTTCATGCTGCTGGGCGGACGCGCCGCCGACCTCTTCGGCCGCCGCCGGATGTTCCTCCTCTGGCTGACCGTCTTCCTGCTCTTCTCCGGGCTCGGCGGCTTCGCCACGGAGGGCTGGATGCTGATCCTGGCCCGCTTCGTCACCGGGGTGGCCGCCGCGTTCATGACCCCGGCGGGCCTGTCGATCATCACGACGAGCTTCGCCGAGGGGCCCCAGCGCAACAAGGCTCTCCTCGTCTACTCCGGCACCGCCGCCGGCGGCTTCTCCATCGGCCTGGTCGTCGGCGGCCTGCTCACCTCGGTCGACTGGCGATGGGTGTTCTTCGCCCCGGTGCTCCTCTCCCTCGCCATCCTGATCGGCGCGCTCAGTCTGCTGCCCCGCGGCGAACGCCCCGAACGCAGCCCGTACGGGGTCGACTTCGCCGGTGCGGTCACCGTCACCGCCGCGATCGTCCTGCTCGTGCTCGGCGTCGAGCGCGCCTCGCACACCGGAGCGCTGTGGACGGTGGGCACCCTCGCCGCGAGCCTGCTCCTCTTCGCCGCCTTCGTGGTGATCGAACGGCGCTCGGCGTCCCCGATCGTCCGCCTGGGCATCCTGCGCAACGCGGCCCTGGTCCGGGCCAACATCGTCGGACTGCTCTTCGCGGGCGGATTCTTCGGGTTCCAGTTCATCGCCGTGCTCTACCTCCAGGAACTGCGCGGCTGGTCCACCCTCGCGACCAGCTTCGCGCTCCTGGCGATCGGCATCGACGCGATCCTCGCGCCGACGCTCACCCCGCGCCTGGTGAACCGCTTCGGCAACGCGAAGGTGATCCTGGGCGGTCTGGTCCTGGCCTCCCTCTCGTACGCCCTCTTCCTCCCGCTGGGCGTGGACCGGTCGTACGCCCTGATGTTCCCGTCGATGCTGCTGGGACTCGCCCTCTCACTGGCGTACGGTCCGCTGACGATCGTCGCGACGGACGGCATCGCGGAGGAGGAGCAGGGCCTGGCGGGCGGGCTGCTCTACACGTCCTTCCAGTTCGGCTCGGCGCTCGGGCTCTCGGCAGTGACGACGGTCAACGCGCCGGCTAAGCAGGGGAGTTCGCCCGCCCAGCAGATCGGGGGCTTCCGGGCGGCCCTTCTCGTACCGCTGATCGCGGCGGTCGTCGCGGCGGGGGTGGCGGTGACGAGGCTGCGGACGAAGCGCGGACGGACGGTCGAGGTCTCGATCCCGTCGGAGTCCCGGGAACCCCAGCCCCACTGACCCCTCCCGCACCAAGTGCACCCCCGTCACCCTCCTGGGCGGCGGGGGTGCACCCTGTCCCCTCGGACCGTTACTGCTGGACCGCGTCGAAGACCGCCAGGGCCTGGGCCGGGTCGGGACTCACCAGGCGGGAGAGCCCGGTGATGGTGAAGCCGGCCCAGCGTTCGGCCCGGGGCCACATGCGGGTTTCGAAGCTACGGACGACCTCGTCCAGTGCGCCGGGCGTGGCGGGCGCGGCGGCGATGGCCTCGGCCAGTTCGGCACCCTCCAGGAGCGCGAGGTTCGCCCCGGCCCCCAGCGGCGGCATCAGGTGCGCGGCGTCGCCCAGCAGCGTCACCCCGAGGACGTGCGCCCATGTGTGGGACACGGGCATGGTGTGCAGCGCCCGGGGGACGTAGGCCGTGCCGCGCAGAAAGAGGTCGAGGACGGGCCCGGCCCAGCCGTCGAACAGGGTCAGGAAATGCGCCCGTACGGCATCCGCGTCGGCCTGATCCAGTCCGGTCAGCCCGTCCACGGGCGCGCGGAACTGGGCGTACACCTTCACATGGCCCCCGCTGTTGCGCTGGGCCACCACCGAGCGGTTCACCCCGTACACCGCCACCGAACCGTCCCCCACCAGCCGGGCGAGGTCAGGGTGATGCGTGTCGACGTCGTCGAGCGAAGTCTCGATCAGGCTGACGCCCGTGTACTGCGGGACCACGGGCGAGACCGCCGCCCGGGTCCGGGACCAGGCGCCGTCGGCGCCGACGACCAGGTCGTACGCCTCCTCCTCCCCGTCCGCGAAACGGACCAGGGTGCCGTCGGGGCCACCCGGGATCACCTCGTTGACCGTACGCCCCCACCGGACCTCCAACGGCCCGAGCAGCAGGTCGCGGAGACGGCCGCGGTCGATCTCCGGGTTGGCCTGCTCGTCCGGGTCCGGCCGCCAGTCGCGCAGGACCGTGCCGTCCGGGTCCAGGATGCGCATGGCCTGCCCCTCGGGACGGGACAGCTCCTGAAATTCACCGAGCAAACCCGCCTTCTCCAGGGCCAGTTGGCCCATCCCCTTGTGCAGGTCGAGCGTGCCGCCCGGCGGGCGGGCGTCTGCAGTCCACGTACGTGCCGTAGAAGCCGTCCGGGTCGCTGACCGTGAGGGGCAGTTGACGCTGCTCGGGGTGGTCGTCGTCGCACAGGCCGGAGACGGGGCCTTGGAACCAGAGAGGGATGTTCGAGAGCGGGCCGATGCCCCTGCCTCCGAGGAGGAAGTAGCCGGTCGGGTCGGGGTCGTCGACGGAGGTCGGCCAGTCGAAGTCGGCGGCCGGGCCGGTGCCGTTGCGGACCGCGTAGAAGGCGCGTACGTCGGCGGGGAGCCGCAGGTCGAGGGCTTCCTCCAGCGCGCGGAGCTCCTCCTCGGTGGCTGGGGCGGGCAGGGCGGCGAAGGTGCGGGGCGCATGCTGCTGGAGCCAAGTCTCGATGCGCGCCCAGGCGGCGAGGGCGGGTTCGGGTGCGGTCCGGTCGATGCTCATGACCGGGACCCTATGCGGGGTGATCGGACCCGGGGCGATCGGACCCGAGGTGATCGGACCCGGGGTGATCGGCCGCCGACCTGTGCGGGCCCTTCGCGTAGCGGCCGGGCGTCGTGCCCACGACCCTCTTGAAGTGGCGGGTCAGGTGCGACTGGTCGTAGAAGCCGACCGCCGTCGCCACCTCGCCCGCGGGCCGTCCGTCGAGCAGCATCCGGCGGGCGTGGTCGACGCGGCGGGACATCAGGTACTGGTGCGGGGCGATCCCGTACGCGCTGCTGAAGGCCCGTACGAGATGGGTGGGGTGGGCGTGCACCAGACCGGCGGCCTCCTCCAGGGTGACGCCCTCGTGCAGGCGGGCGTCGAGCAGGTCGCGGAGGTCCCGGGCGACCCGGAGGCAGGGGGTGGGAGCGGGGAGGAGGAGGCGGGGGCGCAGGTGGAGGTGGAGGCGTTCGCGGATCAGCGCGAGCCGGCTCTCCGACTCGAAGGAGTCGCCGGGGTGGGCGAGGGAGGCGTGCAACTGTCCGATGCGGGTGCGCAGTTGAGGGTCCGCGAGGTCCGGGTCGTCCACCGCCGCGCCGATCAGGTCCTCGCCGAGCTGCGTCGAGTCCAGGTACAGGACGCGCTTGCGGAAGCCGTGCGCGGTGGCGGGCGAGCCGTTGTGCGGGACGTGCGGCGGGAGCAGGCTCACGGTGTCGCCGGGGGTGCCGCGCTCGAAACGGTCCAGGTCGTACCGTACGGCCCCGTCGTCGACGATGAGCAGCGTCCAGGCGTCGTGCACATGCATGGGATACGCGTGCTCGGTGAAGTGGGCGTGGAACACCTCCACGACACCCGGCACCGCGGGCTGCCAGGCGGATACTTCCGGTGGCGTCGCACGCCGGGGGACTGCGGGGCTCACGCTAGGAACGTACAAGACGGGCCGCCGCCCGACGAGCGAGTCTCGACGCATGAGAAACGAGACCCCTGCTGAAGTCGTCCCCGTCCGCTTCGACACCAAGATCGCGGTTCTGCTGCGCGAGGACCTGGAGACCTGGCAGCGGCTGAATGTCACCGCCTTCCTGGTCAGCGGTCTGGGTACCGTCGCCCCCGAGGTGATCGGCGAGCCCTACGCGGACGCGGACGACACCGGGTACCTGCCGATGTTCCGCCAGCCGGTACTGGTCTTCGAGGGCACGAAGGAGCGTCTGACGGCAGCTCATGCGAAGGCGTTGGGGAGGGAGTTGCCGGTGTCCGTCTTCACGTCCGACCTCTTCCGTACGGGCAACGACCGCGACAACCGCGCTGCCGTACGAGCCGTGGGCCGGGCCGACCTCGACCTGGTCGGCCTCGCGGTGTACGGCCCGAAGAACGCCGTCGACAAGGTCCTGAAGGGGGCGAGGATGCATCCGTGAGGGGAGGGGGCCCAACCCGTACGTCGGGGCCTGCGGACGGCCAGGGTGATCGTCAGGGGGGACTCAGGGGCGGGTCAGGGTGATCCCGAATCGAGCGGGGCGTCCGGGCCGGAAGACTCGGGTTCACCACCAGGAACACCAGTTCCCGGTGCCATGCCTTCCCGAGCGGAGTCCGTATGTCCCTGCGTCGTCTGTCGGCCGTTTCCCTGGCCGCCGTCACAACTGCCGTTGCACTGTGTGCTGTTGGTGGTCCTGCCCAGGCGGCTGCGGGTGCTTCCCCGGGGCTGGACCGTGCAGCCCTGCGTGAGGCGATCGCCCTGCGCCCGGACGACGGTGCGGCCGGTGTCGTGGCCGAGGTGCACCGCGGCGGTCAGATGTGGCGGGGGACTTCCGGCGACGCTGTGACCGGCAAGCGTGTGAGCAGCAGGGCACACTTCCGGATCGGCAGCATCGGCAAGCCGATGGAAGCCGTGATACTCCTCCAGCTCTCCGCCGAGGGGCGTGTCGATCTGGACCGCAGCGTCCAGCACTACCTGCCGGGGTTGCTGCCCGAGGACAGGTTCAAGTCCCCCGTCACCGTACGGCAGTTGCTCAACCACACCAGCGGACTGCCCCAGGACCTCGACGGCGCACCGGCGACCCCTCTGGACGCGGTGATCGACGGCCGCTTCGACTCCCTCAGCTTCGAGAGGAGCATCCAGCAGACGCTGCGCCCCGAGGGGCGCCCGGGGCCCGGGCCGCGCTTCAGCCCCGGCACCAAGCAGGAGTACAACTCCTTCGGCTACCGCATCGCCGGCAAGCTCATCGAGACCCTCACCGGCCACTCCTTCCACGACGAGGTGACCAAGCGCATCCTCAAGCCGCTCGGGATGCGCGACACGGCCACCTCGGTGCCGGGGCGCGCCACGTCCGTGCCCCGCCCGTACCTCCCGGGCTATCTGCCGCGCAGCACCGGGCGCCTCGTCGACGTCAACAAGCAGGGCGGCCTGCCCGCCAGCATGACGTCGACCACCGCCGACCTGGACCGCTTCATCACCGGCCTGTTCAGCGGGCGTCTCCTGCGCCCGGCCCAGCAGGCCGAGCTCTTCGCCGTCCCGCGCGGCGCCGACGGCAAGCCGCTGCCGTACGCCGACGCCTCCAACTGCAACCAGGGTCCGGCAAAGGGCACCGCCTGCTACAGCACCGTGCTGATGTCCTTCCCGCTTCCCGACGGCACCCTCCTGTGGGGCAAGACGGGGAGCGACCCGGGCTACAAGGCCGGTGTCTTCGCCACTCCTGACCTGAACAGCCGTGCCGTGTACGCGATCGGCACCGCCTCGCCCGACGACCGGGCTCCGGCGATTGCCCAGCGTCTGGCGCTTGCGGCCTTCCGGGACGGGCAGGTGGGTCCGGCGGGGGTGGCATGACCTGCTCCTGGGCGTTGGTGCCGGGTGGCGCGGGACCCGGGTCAGGGGCGGGGCGGTCGATGCGGAGCGCCACCGGAGGGGAAGGGCGGGCGCTGTCTGCGGCCACCGGGTGGACGGTCGTGCGGGAGTTCGCAGGGTGGTGGGCTGGGTCGCCGGGGGTGGGGCCGCGCTGTGCGGTTGGCCGGTAACGGGGCATTTTCGCCCCAGCCCCGCCCCTTCACCTAAAGCGCTCAGCCGCGCGGCTGGGTGGGTGGTTGCTTGCGCAGTTCCCCGCGCCCCTTCCAGGGGCGCGGGGAACTGCGCAAAACGCCAGCCACGACGCCCCCGCACGGACCCGTTCCCAGCCCCGCAGGGTTACGGGAAGGGGCGGGTAGGGAAAACCCCGCCCCGGCACCGGGTGCCGAAATACCACCCCACCCCACACCGCACCCCAAGCGGACCTGCGGCGAGTCCCGCAAGCTCAGGGGAAGCCCAGCCCGGACACCCCCATCGCCCCGGGGGGCCTGCGGTGTACTGGTTCCACACCGTGCCGCTGGTGCCGCTGGCCCCGCCGCTGCCGAAGCAACCCGCACCCCCTCCACACGCCGACCGGCGCATGGCGGCAGGACCCGACCCAAGCGCCCGAGATCCGGCTGGCCACCGCGATCGGCCGGCTCTGCCTCACCGGAGAGCCCGCCCCCGACGACTTGCGCACCACCGTCGACGACCTCGCCTCCGACGAACGCGCCCACGCCATGGAGAACCTGCCCCGGATGGCCGCCGCCGGGGGATCCCAGGAGACCGGACTGCACCGCTGCGTCCGCATGATGCTCCACCCCGACCGGCCCGATCCCGAGAATCACGACGACCTGTGGGCTTCGCTCCCATGACAGGGGGAGCGAGCCGGTGGCGCTCCCTGCCCACGGTCGTAGGTTGAGCGGATGACTGAGAACCTCCCGCCCGGTGGTGCCGTGTTCGACGACGACGAGCTTGACGCCCGGTGGGCGCACTCCTGGCTGCCCGGGCAGCTCGCGGAGCGGCTGGACGGGATCGGGACGCCCTGGTACGTCGCAGGCGGGTGGGCGCTGGACCTGTTCCTGGGGGAGCGGACGCGCGAGTACGGGGACCTGGAGATCGCCGTGCCCGAGGGCGACTTCGAGGAAGTGCGGGCGCTCTTCCCGGAGTTGGCGTGCGACGTGGTGGGGTCCGGCCAGGTCTGGGAGGAGGCCGGGGCCGAGGCGCTGGCGGCCGCCCATCAGACCTGGTTCCGGGAGCCCGCGAGCGGGCGGTACCTGTTCGACGTGTTCCGGGAGCCGCACGAGGACGGCATGTGGGTCTGCCGGCGGGATGCCCGGGTGCGGTTGCCGTACGAGAGGGTCGTCGGGCGGGCGGAGGGCGGGATTCCTTATCTGGTGCCGGAGTTGGTGCTGCTCTTCAAGGCGAAGGCGGTACGGGACAAGGACCGGGCCGACTTCGACGCGATGCTGCCCCGGCTGGGGCAGGCGCGGCGGGAGGCCCTGCGCGGGTGGCTGGACCTCGTACATCCCGGGCATCCGTGGCTGGCGCGACTGGAGGAGTGAGGTGGCTCAGGACGGGGTCTGGTCCTCGCGGCGGACACCGCTCACCACCACCACGATCACGCAGAACGCGATCAGGATCTCCGCCCAGAAGAAGGCCAGGTAGTCGAGCAGGCTGCCGATGGGCGGGGTGCCGGGGGCCGCGTTGCGGAAGGCGGCCAAGGCGAACAGCGTCGCGGCCATCCAGCTCAGCGCCGGCCAGGTCAGGCCCTTGCGGCTGCGGACCAGGAACCAACTGCCCAGCAGCACCGCCACCGTCAGCGCCCACATCGCGCACATCATGAACACCGCGAACACCAGCACGCTCCGCGAGCGCGACACGTCCGCCGTGAACGCCGCCGCGTCCCGCACCGCCGTGCCCTCGACGTCGAGGGCGAAGAGGGTGTCGGAGTTGCTGAGCGACATACGGACGGGGACCGGCTCCCCGGCCAGCATCGTGCCGAACTCCAGGTCGGTCTCGTAGGTGTCGAAGGGATAGTCGGTGACCGCCCCGCCCGTGAGGGTGACCGGTACGTCGACGGACGCGATGCGGCGGTGGGCGAGGAAGGTCAGGTCGCCGCGGACCGAGGGGGAGGTCTGGAGGGTCAGGTCCTCGGTGGGGGAGACCCCGCCCGCCTCCGCGTACGCGCCGCGCGGGGTGACGCGGACGCGCAGCACCAGTTCCCTGGCGAGCGCGTCCACACGCTGGACGGACGCGTCGATGTCGATACGGTCCGGGGCCGAGCCGCCCACGGTCGTGCGCGCGTCCTGGTCCTCCCGCTCGCCGAACTGGAGCCAGAGGCCGCCGAGTACGGCGACCGCGACGGTGAGGAGGACCAGGAGCGTGCCGAAGAGGACGGGGCGCCGGGCGGGCGGGGGTGTGGCCATGGTCAGGCGGCGGGCTTTCCGGGCTGGTCGTGGGTGGAGCAGTGGATTCCGCCGCCGCCGGAGGCGATGGTGTCGATCTTCACCTGGACGATGTCCCGCTTGGGGAAGTGGTCCTGGAGGATGCCCTTCGCCCGGTCGTCCGCCTTGCGGTCCCCGAACTTGGGGAGGAAGACGGAGTCGTTGGCGATGTAGAAGTTGGCGTAGGTGGAGACGAAGTCGTCGCCCTCGCCGGTGATCCGGTCCAGGTCCGGCTGCGGGAGGTCGATGATCTCGAACTTCCGGCCGCGGGCGTCGGTGGCCTTGCTGAGTACGGAGCGGGCCTGGTCGGCGGAGCGGGACCAGGAGTCCGGGGGCGTGCCCGGGAAGGCCTGGTCGAGCAGGACGACGCCGGGCGCGGTGAACCGTACGAGAGAGTCCACGTGCGCGTCGGTGATGTCCTGGCCGCGCACGCCCGCCAGCCACACGACCTTCTCGACGCCCAGGGTCTGGATCAGTTCCTTCTCGATCTGGTCGCGGTTCTTGCCGCGGTTGCGGTTGTCGTTGACGATCGAGCTCTCGGCGACGAGAAGGGTGCCTTCGCCGTCGGTCTCGAAGGAGCCGCCCTCGGCGACGAGCGGGGCCTGCACGCGGGGGATGCCGTACTTGGTGAGCAGGGTGCGGCCGACCTTGGCGTCGTTGGTGTGCTCCTGCTTGTTGCCCCAGCCGTTGAAGTTGAAGTCGACGCCGACGACCTTGCCGCCGTCCTCCACGAACACCGGGACCGTGTCGCGCGCCCACAGGTCGTCGACCGCGAGGGGGATGACCTGTACGTCCTTGCCGCACGCCTTCTGGGCCGCCGCCTGCTGGTCGGGGCGGGCCATCATGACCACCGCCTCGTACTCGCCGACCGCCCGCGCGATGCGGGCGATGTCCTCGCGTACGTACGGGAGGTCGTCCTCCCAGACGGAGGCGAGCGCCGGCCAGGACATGAAGGTGCGGGTGTGGCTGTCCCACTCGGCGCCGAAGCGGCGGCCGGACTCGGGCTTCGCGGTGGGGGAGTCGCCGGCCGCCGGGGTGTTCGCGGCGTTGCCGCGCGGGGCGTCGTCGGGGTCGCAGGCGGTGGCGCCGAGTGCGAGCGCGCCGCCGATCCCGGCGAAGGCGCGCAGGGTCGTACGGCGGGAGGGGTGCCGGCGGGAGGGGAGGAGGGGGGACACGGTGGCTCCGATCATGGGCTGGCGCGGTTATATCCGGCCGGGGTACGCGGCGCGTGCGTGACGCGCGCGTGGTCGGGGATCGCGGGCCCGACGTTCACGCGGGTGCAGTCCTGTGGGCCCGGAGGACGCCTCCGGGAGGGGCACGCGCGGATGTGGGGGTGGACGGACGCCACTCTGACATTGACTGAATTTTCAGTCAAGCTGAGAAGAGGGCGGGCGGGGCTGTTTCCGCAGGTCGGGGAAGGTTTCGCAGGTGGGAGGGGTGGTGGGGTGATGGGCGGCCGCCCCGGGTGTCCTGACAGGCCGGATAGGGTTTGCGGCATGGCGTCTCGTAGCACTCAGATCCTTGAAGCAGCCGCCCGGGTCATCGCCCGGCGCGGGGTCCGCGGGCTCCGCGTGGAGGAATTGGCCACCGAGGCCGGCGTCTCCACCGGCCTCATCTACTACCACTTCAAGGACCGCACCGGCATCCTGCGTCACACGCTGGAGTTCATCAACGACCGCGCCGAGCGCTACACCAGCACCGAGGACCCCGACGCCGAGCCGCTCGGCCCGCGCGAGGAGCTGGAGCAGGTGCTGCTGCTGGAGCTCCAGGACACCCCTGAGGTACGGGAGAACAGCTCGGCCTGGGGAGAACTCCAGGCCAGCGCCGTGTTCGACCCCGTGCTGAGGGAGGACCTGGCCCGGGCCACGCTCCAGTGGGTGCAGGAGGTGGCGGTCCTCCTCGGGCAGGTGCGGCCGCTGGCCTCGCCGGCCTCGCTGGCCTCCGCCGCCGAGCGGCTCACCGCGCTGATCCAGGGGCTGAGCATGCGCTGGCTGAGCGGCAGCCTCGGTATCGAGCACGCCCGTGCGCTGGTGACGGAGGCGATCGAGGTCGAGGTGGCGGGGCTGCGGCAGCAGTAGGGGGCCAGTCCGGGGGTTGTGCGCGGCCGTGTGCGGCCGTGCTGCGTAGGTGTTTTCCCGTACGTCATGACTCTTGACTGAATTTTCAGTCAGTGCCACAGTGACCGGCATGCCACTGACTCCCACCGAACGGGACCGTCTGCTCCTGTTCACCGCCGCCGAACTGGCCAGGGCCCGCCGGGCCCGCGGCCTGCGGCTCAACGTTCCCGAGGCGACCGCGCTGGTCGCCGACACCGTGTGCGAGGGCGCCCGTGACGGGCTGCGGCTCGCCGAGGCGATCGAGCGGGGGCGGGCCGTGCTCGGTCCGGCCGACGTGCTGCCCGGTGTCGTGGACGTGGTCACCGAGGTGATGGTCGAGGCCGTTTTCGACGACGGGACGCGGCTCGCCGCCGTGGCGGACCCGTTCGGCGCGCGCAGCGGGGACGACGCGCAGGCCAGGAACGACGAGGCGCCGGGTGCCCTGCTGCCCGGGCCGGAGACCGCCGTGGTTCCCGAGCCGGTCGTCACCCTGACCGTGCGGAACACGGCGACGGTCCCCGTCAGCGTCACCTCCCACTTCCACTTCTTCGAAGCCAACCCGCGTCTCGACTTCGACCGCGCCGCCGCCTACGGCATGCGGCTCGCCGCCCCCGCCGGGGCGTCGACCCGCTTCGACGCGGGCCAGGACGTCGAGGTCGGGCTCGTCCCGATCGGGGGTGCCCGGGTGATGGTCGGGTTCGCCGGTCTCGTGGACGGTCCGCTGGATGCCGACGGGGCTCGAGAACTGGCCTTGAAGAGGGCTGTGGCCTGCGGATATCTGGGTGCGGACAGGACGGAAGCGGACGGGTCGGACGGGTCGGACAGGTCGGCCGGGTCGGGGACGGGCCGTTCGGAAGGGGTACGGGTATGAGTCGGCCGAGCAGGCACAGCGAGCACTGCGCGCCGGGCGAGAGCCGGCACATCGACCCGTACGAGTACGCCACCGTGCACGGGCCCCGCGCGGGGGACAGGGTCCGGCTCGGTGACTCGGGGCTGGTCGTGCGCGTCGAGTCGGACTCGCAGCGGCCCGGCGACGAGTTCCTCGCGGGCTTCGGCAAGACCGCCCGCGACGGCATGCACCTCAAGGCGGCGACCGTCCGCGAGACGTGCGACATGGTCATCACGAACGTGCTGGTGATCGACGCCGTCCTCGGGATCCGGAAGACGTCGATCGGGATCCGCGAAGGCCGCATCCACGCGATCGGGCGGGCCGGGAATCCCGACACCGTCGACGGGGTGGAGGTGGTCGTCGGAACCGGGACCACGATGATTCCGGGCGAGGGGCTGATCGCCACCGCCGGGGCCGTCGACACGCACGTCCACCTGCTCTCGCCCAGGATCATGGAGGCGTCGCTCGCGAGCGGTGTCACCACGATCATCGGGCAGGAGATCGGGCCGAGTTGGGGGGTGGGGGTCAACTCGCCGTGGGCGCTGCGGCACGCGTTCAACGCCTTCGACGCCTGGCCGGTCAACATCGGCTTCCTGGCCCGGGGTTCGGCGTCCGACCCGGCGCCGCTGGTGGAGGCGCTGGCCGAGGGCGGGGCGTCCGGGTTCAAGGTCCACGAGGACATGGGGGCGCACGCGCGGGCCCTCGACACCGCGCTGCGGGTGGCCGAGGAGCACGACGTGCAGGTCGCCCTGCACAGCGACGGGCTGAACGAGTGCCTGTCGGTGGAGGACACCCTCCGGGTGCTGGAGGGGCGGACCATCCACGCCCTCCACATCGAGGGGTGCGGTGGGGGACACGTACCGAATGTGCTGAAGATGGCCGGCGTGCCGAACGTCCTCGGGTCGTCGACGAATCCGACGCTGCCCTTCGGGCGGGATGCGGTGGCGGAGCACTACGGGATGATCGTTTCCGTTCACGCGCTGAAGACGGATCTGCCCGGTGATGCCGCCATGGCGCGGGACCGGATCCGGGCCGGGACGATGGGGGCCGAGGACGTCCTGCACGACCTCGGCGCCATCGGGATCACCTCGTCGGACGCGCAGGGCATGGGGCGGGCGGGCGAGACCGTACGCCGGACCTTCGCCATGGCCGGGAAGATGAAGCGCGAGCTGGGCCCCTTGGAGGGGGACGGGCCGGACGACGACAATGCGCGAGTGCTGCGGTATGTCGCCAAGCTGACCATCAATCCGGCCATTGCGCACGGGCTTTCGCACGAGGTCGGGTCGCTGGAAGTCGGGAAGCTGGCGGACGTGGTGCTGTGGCGGCCGGCCTTTTTCGGGGCGAAGCCACAGATGGTCATCAAGGCCGGATTTCCTGCTTATGGCGTGACCGGGGATCCCAATGCCGCCACGGACACGTGTGAACCGTTGGTGCTGGGGCCCTTGTTCGGTGCGCACGGGGCCACTCCGGCGGACCTTTCGGTGGCTTTCGTCAGCAAGGCCGCCGCTGATTCCGGGTCGTTCGGGAGGCCGTACGACGACATGGCGACGCGGCGGCGGAGGGTCGCCGTGCGGGGGACGCGGGGGATCGGGCCTGCGGACCTGGTCGGGAACAACCGGCTCGGTGCGGTGCAGGTGGACGGGCGGGACGGGCTGGTGACGCTGGACGGGGTGGCGTTGCGGTCCGAGGCGGCGGATGAGGTTTCGCTCAGTCGGTTGTATTTCCTCTGATTTCCTTCGGGTTTATTTCCAGTTCTCTTCGGTTCTTTTCAGAGATTCCTTTTCAGTGAAATGAGTGCAGTGATGACTGAATTCCGTATGCCCGCAGAGTGGTCCGAGCACGAGGGGTGCCTGATGGCATGGCCCACCCGTGAGGATTTGTGGGAAGGCGTTCTGGACGCCGTGAAGAAGGAGTACGCGGAGGTCGCGCGGACGATCGGGCGGTTCGAGCCCGTCACGATGGTGGCTCCGCCCGGATTCGGGGACGACGCCCGCGCGTGGTGCGGGGAGGACGGGGTCCGGGTGGTGGAACTGCCGCTGGACGACTCGTGGTTCCGGGACTCGGCACCGCTCTTCGTGCTGGACGGGCAGGGGCGGCGGGCCGGCGTCGACTTCCGGTTCAACGCGTGGGGGCGGAAGCACGCGCCCTTCGACGCCGATGACCGGGTGAGCGGGCTGCTGCTGGAGCACCTCGGGGTGGAGCGGATCGGCTCCGAGATGATTCTGGAGGGCGGGGCGATCACCGTGGACGGGGAGGGGACGCTGATCACCACGGAGCAGTGTTTGTTGCACCCGAACCGGAATCCCGGCATGACGCGGGACGAGATCGAGGTGGAGCTGAAGGCGAAGCTCGGCGTCGAGAAGGTGATCTGGCTGCCGTACGGGGGGCTGCTCGACACGGAGACGGACGGGCACGTGGACGGGGTCTGTGCGTTTGCGGCGCCCGGGAAGGTCGTTGTCTCCCTGCCCGATGATCCGGAGCACCCGGACTATGCACGGATGCGGGCGAACCGGGCGGTGCTGGAGGCGTCGACGGATGCGCGGGGGCGGGGGCTGGAGATCGTGGACGTTCCGCAGACCGTGTTCGCGGAGGTCGCGGGGGTGCGGGTCGAGGTGTCGTACCTGAACTACTACGTCGCGAACGGGGGAGTCGTTGTTCCCGTGGCCGGGGTGGAGGAGGACGCGGCGGCGCTGGAGGTGTTGGCGGGGGCGTATCCCGGGCGGGAGGTCGTGGGGGTTGCGGCGCCGGTGGTGGCGTGGGGTGGGGGTGGGGTGCATTGCATTACGCAGCAGGTTCCGGTGGTTGCGGGGAGGTAGGTGGGGCTGGGTGCGGGTGAGTGGGGGTTGCTGTTCAATCCGGGGGCGCTGCCCCCGGGCCCCCGGTTTTGGCCCCTGACCCGCCCCTTTCCCTAAAGCGCTCGCCGTGCGGCTTGGTGAGCGGTTGCCCTGCGGGTTCGTTGTGGTTGCTCGCGCAGTTCCCCGCGCCCCTGACGGGGCGCGTTCCTACAGGCTCAGAGAGAGGTGGACCCATGCCACCACCCCGTGTTCCGGAGGGGCGATGTCGGTCCAGGATTGTGGTTCTTGCTGCGGTGCTCGGGCTCGGTGTCACTGCCTGTGCCGGGCCGCCCGCCACGCGCGCCGCCGCCGTCGGGCTCTCCCAGGGCACTCCCCGTGCTGCCGGGGAGATCGACTCCTTCACCTGGGCCGTGTACGCCGAGCCGCCCACCCTCGACTACACCGTCGCCTTCGACTACCCGCAGAACACCGTCCTCTCCAACGTCTGCGAGAGCCTCATGCGGTGGTCGCCCTCCCTCACCCTGGAGCCCGGGCTCGCCCGCAGCGCCACCCAGCCCGACCCCCTCACCTGGGTGTACGACCTCCGCGACGGCGTCCGCTTCCACGACGGGCGGACCATGACCCCCGAGGATGTCGTCTTCAGCCTCGACCGGCAGCGCGACCCCGACAACGCCGCCGCCTGGGCGGAGAACTTCGAGAACGTCGCCTCCGTGAAGAAGTCCGGACCGCTCCAGGTGACCGTGAAGCTGAAGAAGCCGGATTCCCAGTTTCCCCAGTACATGGCCACCGCCGCCGGTGTCGTCGCCTCCAAGGACGGGGTGGAGAAGGCCGGCCGGGACTACGGCACCTCCGGCAGCCTCGCCTGCACCGGGCCCTTCACCCTCGGGACGTGGAAGAAGGGGCAGTCGCTGCGGCTCGACCGGTTCGAGGGGTACTGGGGGGCCCGGGCCAAGTCGAAGCACGTGGTGTTCAAGTTCCTGACCGACGCCTCCTCCCGTACGAACGCCCTGCTCAGCGGTGAGGCGGACGGCGGGTATCTGATCCCCACCGAGAGCTACGAGCGGCTGCGGGAGAGCGGCGTCGGGAAGCTGTACTTCGGCGAGGGCCTCAGCACCGTCAACCTCGGGATCACCAATATGAAGGGCGCCTTGGGCGATGTGCGCGTCCGCCGGGCGCTGTCGCTCGCGCTCGACCGCTCCGGGTTCGTGTACGCAGGGCTCGGCGGCGGGGGCACCCCGACGCATTCCGTCACCTCACGTGCGGCCTGGGCGGGTGCGTCCCCGGAGACGATGAAGTCCGTGTTCGGGCAACTTCCGTCCACCAAAAGGGACTTGGCGAAGGCTCGGGCGCTCGTCAAGGAGGCGGGGGCGACCGGCAAGACCGTCACCATCGCCACCAGCTCCATCGGCCAGGACGTCTCCCTCCTCGCCACCGCCGTCCAGGACGCCGGCAGCCGCATCGGGCTCGACGTCCGGCTGAAGTCCATCGCGCCCAATGCCTTCACCGCGCTCTTCACCGATCCGGAGTCGCGCGTCGGGATCGACATGTTCCCGTTGACGTACTACGACTCCATCACCGACCCGCTCGACCTGCTCACCAACTTCAAGACCGGCGCCTACCTCAACCTCTCCGGCTACAGCGACAAGCGGTACGACGCGCTCGTGGACCGTGCGGTCGGGACGTACGACCGTGGCGCACGGCTGAAGACCGTCGCCGAGCTCCAGCGGCACGCCTCCGAACAACTGCCCTGGATACCGGTCGCCGAGTGGCCCACCGCCGTCTTCCTCAACAAGAGGATCACCGGCGCCCCCACCACCATCTCGTACATGTACTACCCGTGGGCCGCCGAAGTGGGGGCCGCGTCATGAGCGTCGCAAGCCTCCTGGGTTTCGGCAGATTCGCCCTGCGGCGGCTCGTGGAGATGGTCTTCACGCTGCTCGTCGCCTCGTTCGCCGTCTTCGGCGCCATGTACCTGGCACCCGGCAGCCCCGCCAGCTTCCTGCTCTCCGGGCGGTCCGCCTCGCCCCAGGCCCTCGCCGCGATCAACGCCCGGTACCACCTCGACGACCCCTTCGCGCTGCGCTACGTGCGCTGGCTCGGGGACGTCGTCCAGGGGGACTTCGGCCGCTCGCTGACGTACCGTACCGACGTTTCCAGGCTCCTCGCGGACCGGCTGCCGACCACGTTGATGCTGGTCGGGATGGCTCTCGTGGTGGTCGTCGTGGTCGGGCTGCTGCTCGGGCGGGTTGCCGCCGTGCGGGGTGGAGCGGTGGATTCCGCCGTGCTCGTCGCGACCACGCTCGCCATCGGTACGCCGTCCTTCGTCGCCGCCGTGCTGCTTCAGGGGCTCTTCGCGGTGCAGTTGGGGTGGTTCCCGAGCAGCGGGGCAGGTGACGGGTTCTGGGACATGGTCTTTCACTTGACCCTTCCGGCCGTCGCGCTCGCGCTGTACCTGATCGGGCTGCTCGCCCGGGTCACCCGTACCGCCATGCTCGAAGCCCTCGACAGCGAGCACGTTACCGTCGCGCGGAGCCGGGGAGTGCCCGAGCGGCTCGTCATCCGGCGGCACGTGCTGCGCAATTCGCTCGGCACCCTGCTGACCACCGGCGGGCTCATCGTCTCCACCCTGCTCGTCTGCACGGTCCTCGTGGAGACCGCCTTCAGCATCGGCGGCATCGGCCAGCTCCTCGAACTGTCCACCAGCACCAAGGACTTCCCGACCGTCCAGGCCGTCTCCCTGCTCATCGTCGGCATCTTCATGGCTGTCAACCTGCTCGTCGACCTGGTGCTGCCACTGGTCGACCCCCGGATCACGCTCGGTACGAGGAGCGCCGCCGCATGAATGCCCTGACCGCTCGCGAACAAGGCAGGTCCGCATGACCGCCGCCACCCTCACCCGCAGACCCGGGCTCGCGAAACTCCGTGCCGCGTCCGGCCGCTCCCCGCTCCACCTCGCCTGTCTCGTGGTCGTCGGTCTCGTCGTCCTCGCGGCCCTCGTCGGGCCCTGGATCACACCCCACGACCCCAACTCCGCCGAACTCGGCTCCGCCCTCGCCGGGCCCTCCGGCGAGCACCTCCTCGGTGCCGACGTCGCCGGCCGCGACACCCTCTCCCGGTTGATCGCCGGGGCCCGCACCTCCCTCCTCGGACCGCTCGGCGTCGTCGTCTTCTCCACCGTCGCCGGGATCGCCGTCGGCATGGTCGCCGCGTGGCGCGGCGGGTGGGTCGACTCGCTGCTGTCCCGGTCCACCGAGCTGGTCTTCGCGTTCCCCGGCGTGCTGCTCGCGATCCTCGTCATCGCGATGTACGGAGAAGGGCTGATCGCCCCCGTCGCCGCACTCGGCGTCGCCTACGTGCCGTACGTCAGCAGGCTCACCCGGTCGCTCGTGCTCGCCGAACGCGCCCGCCCCTACGTCAGCGCCTACCAGGTCCAAGGGCACTCCGCGCTCCAGATCTGCCTGCGCCACATCCTGCCCAACATCGCCCCCGTCGTCCTCGCCCAGTCCGCCGTCAACTTCGGCTACGCGCTGATGGACCTCGCCGGACTGTCCTTCCTCGGGCTCGGCGTGCCGCCGCTCACCCCCGACTGGGGGCGCATGGTCTTCGACGGGCAGACCGCAGTCCAGTACGGCTACCCGCTCTCCGCGATCCTGCCGTGCGTCCTCGTCGTGCTCACCGTCGTCGCGTTCAACGTGGTCGGGGAGCGCTGGGCCGACCGAGTCGCCAGGAGAGACAAGTGACCCCAACTCCCGTGCCCGTCCTGCAGGTCCAGGACCTCCGGCTCACCCTCCCCGGCACCGCCCGGCCCGTCCTCGACGGCGTGGACCTCACCGTCGGGGCCGGCGAGACCGTCGCCCTCGTCGGCGAGTCCGGCTCCGGCAAGAGCCTCACCTCCCGCACCGCCCTCGGACTGCTGCCGCCCGGAGCCATCGCCTCCGGAACCGTCCGCGTGGAGGGCGAGGACACCCTCACCATGAGCGCCGCCCGCCTGCGCGCCCTGCGCACCGGCGATGTCGCGATGGTCTTCCAGGACCCCCGCGCCGCCCTCAACCCGCTGCGCCGCATCGGCGACTTCCTCACCGAGGGGCTCCGGGCGGCCGGCACGAAACAGGAGGCGGCGACCGCCCGCGCCGTCGAACTCCTCGACGCCGTCGGCCTCGACGCGTCCGCCCTCGGCAAGTACCCGAGCCAGGTCTCCGGCGGCATGCTGCAACGCGTCATGATCGCCGCCGCCCTCATGGGCGATCCGTCACTCCTCCTCGCCGACGAGCCCACCACCGCCCTCGACGTCGTCAGCCAGGCCGAGGTCATCGCCCTGCTCACCAAGCTGCGGGAGCGCTTCGGCACCGGGCTGCTGTTCGTCACGCACGACCTCGACCTCGCCGCCGCCATCAGTGATCGGGTGTACGTCATGTACGCGGGCCGCATCGCCGAGACCGCCCCCGCCGAGACCCTCTTCGCCGGGCCCCGGCACCCGTACACCGCCGCCCTCCTCGCCTCCACCCCGCGCCCCACCGCGCAGGGCGGGCGGCTCGCCGCCATCGCGGGGCAGCCGCCGGATCTCCGTACGACGATCGAAGGATGCGCCTTCGCCGAGCGCTGCCCCCTCGCCACCGGCCTCTGCCGCGAGCGCGCACCCGAACCCCTGCCCGACCCCGCGCGGCCCGGACACCTCGCCGCCTGCCACCACACCGACCGGCTCGTCGCAGAAGGGACCCCCGCCGATGCCTGAGCCACTCCTCCAGGTCAGTGGCCTGCACCGCACCTTCGGGGACGTCCACGCCGTCGACGACGTGTCCTTCACCCTGAACGAGGGCGCCTCCCTCGGCATCGTCGGCGGCTCCGGCTCCGGCAAGACCACCACCGCGCGGATCGTCGTCGGGCTGGAGTCGGCCGACGCGGGAGAGGTCCGGGTACGGGGACGAGTGCGACCCGCGCGACTGCGGGGGCGGGCGCGGCGGCTGGCCGGGGCGCGCCAGGTGCAGATGGTCTTCCAGGACCCGTACCTCTCCCTCGACCCCAGGACCAGCGCCGAGGACGTCCTCCGCGAAACCCTGCGGCTGCACTTCCCCGAGCGGGACCCCGTGCCGCGCATCCGGGAACTCCTCGACCAGGTGGGGCTCGGGGCGCGGGCCGCCGAAGCGCTGCCCCGGCAGCTGTCCGGCGGGCAGCGGCAGCGCGTCGCCATCGCGCGGGCCCTCGCCGTCGAGCCGGAGGTGCTGGTCCTCGACGAGGCCGTCGCCGCGCTGGACGTGTCCGTGCAGGCGCAGATCCTCAACCTGCTCGCCGACATCCGCGAACAGACCCCCATCGGCTACCTCTTCATCACCCACGATCTCGGCGTGGTCCGGTGCGTCACCGACGAGCTCCTCGTCATGCGCCACGGTCGCGTCGTCGAGGCGGGGCCCACGTCCGACGTGCTGGCCGCGCCGCAGCACCCGTACACGCGGCTGCTCCTGGACTCCGTACCGCATCCGGGCTGGGACCCGGGGCGGATCGCGGAGGCGCGGCAGGAGCTGGCGGTGTCGGAACGGTCGGGTGCGACCTCGTAAGGCACCGCCCGTACAGCACCACCCGCAAGGCACGTCCCGTCAGGCACATTCCACCCTTCAGGCACGGCCCCTTCAGGAGGCACACGTGAACCGACCTGACATCAACCGCCGCCGTTTCCTCGCCGCCGCAGGACTGACCGCCGCCGGAGCCGCCCTCGCGGGCACCTCCACCGGCTCCGCGAGCGCCCGGCCCGCCGCCGCAGCCGCCTTCCGGGTCCCCGGCGAGGAGGTCCGGCACACCCGCACCTGGATGACCTGGCCCGACAGCACGGGCATCTGGGGCGGGCAACTGGGCGGCGTCCAGGCCGACATCGCGCTCATCGCCCGTACGGTCGCCAAGTACGAGCCCGTGGTGATGTGCGCCAACCCGGCGAGCGCCGCCAAGGCCCGTTCGCTGTGCGGGAGTTCGGTGGCCGTGCTCACCACGATCCCGGTCGACGACTGCTGGACGCGCGACACCGGTCCCGTCTTCCGTACGGACGGGGCGGGCGGCCTCGACGCCGTCGGCCTGGGCTTCAACGGCTGGGGCAACAAGCAGACCCACGCCAAGGACGCCCTGGTGGCCGAGCGGATCGCCGCGTACGTCGGCGTCCCGTACACCCGCGCCGGACTCGTCGGCGAGGGCGGTGCCGTCGAACAGGACGGCGCGGGCACCCTCATGGCCACCCGCAGCAGTCTCGTCAACCGCAACCGGAACCCCGGGAAGACAGAGCAGCAACTGGCGGCGGCGATGTGCACCGCGTACGGGGCGTCGAAGGTGATCTGGTTCGACGGGGTGCGCGGGCAGGACATCACCGACGACCACGTCGACGCGACCTCGCGTTTCCTCGCTCCGGGCAAGGCACTCGTGCAGATGCCGCTCGCCTCGGACAATGACGCGTACGCCCGCGACGCCCGCCAGCAGCAGCGCATCCTGTCCACCGCCACGACCGCAAGCGGAACCCCGATCGCGGTCCAGCAGCTGCAAGGCCCCGACTACGACAAGATCCGCTCCACCAACCCCGACTTCCTCGCCTCCTACGCCAACTACTACCTCTGCAACGGGGCCGTCATCAGCGCCCACTTCGGCGACACCACGGCCGACCGGGCGGCGAAGGCCACCCTCGCCCGCCTCTATCCGGGCCGTACGGTCGAGCAGTTGAACATCGACCGGCTCGGTACGGGCGGCGGCGGCATCCACTGCGTCACGCAGCAGCAGCCTGCCGTGTGAGATCGCCCGGGTTCGGGGCGTACGGCGGCGCGCATCGCCGTACGCTCCGGACCATGAACGAACAAGAGATGCTCTCCCGGGTGATCGGCGTGCTGACGCAGAGTGGCGAGTGGTTCCGGGACATCCACCGTGATCCGCTCGGGCACGATGCGCACGGGCACGATCCGGCGGACGGGCGGGTGGTCGGGCAGCTGGTGGCCGAACTCCTGGAGGGGGCGCTTCCGGAAGGGCTCTCCGAGGAGGAGGAACGCGAGCTGCGGAGGTCGACGGCGCGCCTGGTGAGCGTGTTCGCCTTCGCCTTCCACCAGTTGGCGGAGGTGCACGATTCGGGTCGTACGGACACGTCGTCCGCCGATCTGCTCCGGCAGCTGGCGCTGAAGGCGGGGAGCGGGCCGACCAGGTGAGGACACCGTCCGGGTGACCGGCGTGGTGCCATTTCGGACACCGGCCGGGTCCGGGAGAACATGTACCGCTCGTACTCGCTCTCACCTGGAAGGCCCGCACACGTGCGCCGTCGCTCGGTACTCCTCTCCTCCGCCCTTCTGGCGGCCTCGCTCCTCACCGGCTGCTCCGGCGCCGACGCTCCCGAGGCCGCCGACAAGTCCACGTCGGGCAAGCCCGCCGCCCCGGGCAAGAACGTCTTCTTCGACGTGGCCATCGACGGCAAGTCCGCCGGCCGCATCGAATTCGCCCTGCGCGACGACGTCGCCCCGAAGACCGCCGCGAACTTCCGCGCCCTGGCCACCGGCGAGAAGGGCTACGGCTACAAGGGCTCGACCTTCCACCGGATCATCCCCGAGTTCATGCTCCAGGGCGGCGACTTCACCGCCGGGAACGGCACCGGCGGCCGCAGCATCTACGGCGACACCTTCAAGGACGAGGACTTCTCCCTGAAGCACACCGAGCCGGGCACCCTCTCCATGGCCAACAGCGGCCCCAACACCAACGGCTCCCAGTTCTTCGTCACCACCGCCGCGACCCCGTGGCTGGACGGCAAGCACGTCGTCTTCGGCAAGGTCGTCAAGGGCATGGACGTCGTCCGCAAGGCCGAGGCCCAGGGCTCCCCGGAGGGCACCACCAAGGCCCCCGTCACGATCACGAACTCCGGGGTCGTCTGATCCGGGCGGATGCGGTACGGGGCGGGGCGGACCGGTGACGGCCGCCCCGCCGTCACGCCGAGCGGAAGGTCCGGCGGTACGCCTGCGGGCTCAACCCCACCGACTGGAAGCACCGGGCCCTCCCCGGTCTCTTCCTCCGCACCACGGGGAAGCTGGTGCTGCCGGTGCGGTGAGTGGGACGAGCGTTCTACCGTCGCTCGCGGGGTGGTGCATGGGACGAGCGTTCTACCCGCGCCCGCAGGCGCGGCGGGTGGCGGAGACCGCGACCGTGCCCGCCAGGGCGGCGAGGCCCAAGCGCAGCGGGGAGTAGAGGGCGGAGTTCCACTTGCGGAAGCCCTCCGTGGAGCCCCTGTTGAGGGCGTAGCCGCCCACGCCGCGCGCGAGCAGGGCCCCGGCCAGGGTCGCCGGGACGACGGTCCGTACGAGCCGGGCGCTCATCGCTGCTGGCCGGTCGTGCCGTCGGTCCCGGTGTGCAGCCGCTCGCGGTCCCGCCAGGCGCCCTCCCACATCCGGGTCAGCGCCGGGTAGACCACCGCGTACCGGAACGGCGCGATGAAGCCCATGTACAGCTTCCCGAACCGGCCGTTGGGCTTGACCAGCACCGCCATCCGCAGCTCGTGGTCGCCCGTGCCGACGACGGCCGGGACCCAGCCCAGGTGCATCAGCGTGTGCACGGTCCCGTTCGCCAGCTCCAGCACGCACTCGTCGGGCAACTGGAACACGGGGCTGAACGGGCCCTGTTTCTCGACGCCTTCCGTCGTGGCCCGCAACTCCTCCGGCAGCCGGTCCCGCAGCGGCCGCACGCGCCCGCCGAGCCCCGCCCTCTCCTTGTCCCAGCCCAGCAGCGCGCCCAGCTTCCAGCGCACGGCGAACAGGAACCGGGCGGCGGCGGGCTGCTGGTCGAGTCGGCCGCCCTCGCGCATCGCGCGCAGCATCACCGGGAAGTCGTCGGGCCCGGCGCCCGGGGTGCGGAAGGACCAGACGTCCTCGACGTCGAAGTCGGGGGCGATGCCGTGGATGCGCCAAGGGAGTTCGGTGTGGGAGGTACGGGGAAGTTTCATGGCCTGAGCCGCCTCTCCTGCGCCGGGGTACGGTCCGCCGCCCCCGATATACGCTTGCGTACAACATCAGGCTAGGACGGTTGTACGGTTGCGTATATCCGGTGGACGAGTGAGGTGGGACACATCGTGGGAGCGGCTCGCACACCGCGCGGCGCATGGATCGAGGAGGGCCTGCGGGTCCTGGCCGACGGCGGCCCGGCGGCCGTCCGCGTCGAGGCGCTGGCCAAGCGGCTCGGCGTCACCAAGGGCGGCTTCTACGGGTACTTCGCCGACCGTGAGGCCCTGCTCGACGCGATGCTCGACACCTGGGAGCGGGAGTGCACCGACGACGTGATCGCCCGCGTCGAGCGCGAGGGCGGCGACCCGAGGTCGAAGGCGACGCTCGCCGGGAAGCTCACCTTCTCTGACGACCGGCTGCTCCCGATCGACCTGGCGGTACGGGACTGGGCCCGCCGCGACGAGTCGGTGGCCGCGCGGCTGCGCAGGGTGGACGACCGCCGCATGGACCTGCTGCGCGAGATGTTCGCGACCTTCTGCGAGGACCCCGACGAGATCGAGGCCCGCAGCCTGATCGCCTTCTGCGTGGCGATCGGCCACCACTCGCTGGCCGCCGGTCACGGGGGCCGCACCCGCACCGAAGTCCTCATGCGGGCAGGCGACTTGATCCTCCGGAGGGAGGGCTGAGGGGCTGCTTCCCCTGGCCGGCGAGCCGACGGACCTCCTCGTTGGGGTAGGGGGTTTCCCGGCCGTCCTTTCGCCAGCGGTCGAGGAAGTCCCCGTACCGCACCGCGAGCGGGGCGTCGCGGGTGAGGAGCGCGGCCACGCGGTCCGGGACGCCGGTGGGGGTTTCGCCCCGTGCGTACGCCTGGATGCGTGCGGCGCGCTCCTCGGGCCCGGATCCGTACAGGTCGGCGACCAGCCAGCTCACCAGGTGCCAGACTGCGTACGCGTGGTCGTACGTACGGTGGCGGGCGGCGAAGGCGGCCTCGGCAGGGGAGAGGGCGAAGCGGTCGCTCAGGGCGAGGCCGAAGTCGGTGAAGTAGAGACGGCGGCCGTCGGTGAGGATGTTCTCGAAGTGGGCGTCGAAGTGGATCAGGCCGTGGGCGGCCATGAAGGAGATCCCGGTGGTCAGGTCCCGTTCCGCCAGCGCGCAGGCCCGCTCGGTGGTTGTTTCCCCGGCGGCCGTCTGTTCGGCCAGCCACTGGTGCAGGTTGTGGGGGACGTGCTCCAGGAAGAGCACCAGGCTCGCGGGGGAGTCCCGGAGGGCTTCGATCCGGTGGCGGAGGCGGGTGTCGCCGCCCCAGTACGCGACCGCCCGGTCGATGTCCGCTAGTTCGTCGGGCAGTTGAGTCGTGTCGGGCAGCACGCGCCAGTGATGCAGGAGCGGGAAGCCCTCGTATGTGCCCGAGAGCGCCCAGTCCGTCGTCATGGCGTGCACGGCGAGCTCCCGCCAGGCCCCGAACCCCGGGCTGCCGACCGCTCCGACTCCGTAGTGCAGGAAGGCGGGCAGGTCGAAGAGGTTCGCGGTGGAGCGGTGGTGCTCGGGGCGGAGTTCCAGGGCGGTGAGGGGGACCCGCTTCACGAAGACACGCCGGCCGGCGAGCTCCAGGACGGCGGTCTTCCCGCCGATGCCGTGCCCCGACTGCCCTGCCCTCTCCAGGAGTTCCACGAGTGCGCGGTCGCTGCGGTGGGCGAGGGCGGCGGAGATCTCGGTGTGCACGGCGCGGCGGGAAGCGAGGGACCCGTCGGCGACGTGGGCGTTCGGGGGCATCCGGGTTCGGCCTCGTTTCGTCGGGGAGTACGCGCGTTGCGCCCTCGCACCCTACTGACCGCCGGTCGCCCGGAGGGTGCGGTCGGCCACGGTGCGCAGGTGGGCCCTTCGCCGTCCCGGGCGATGGTGGCGGTGGCCTCGTCGTCGTCCAGGAGGAGCGGCGGCATGGCGGTGCCGGAGGGCGGCCGGTAGCCGCCCGCGTGCCCGGTGGTGCCCTCGGCGGGGTACCCCGGCTCGCGGTGCCACGGGGCGGGACCGCGAACCTGATCGCTCCGGCGAGCGCGCTGGATGCGCTCGCGCTGACGCTCCCGGTCGACGGGCGGGTCAACGGGCCGTACGACATGCCGTGAGTTCCCCGGCCCCCCGGCCCCCCGCAGAGCACTGAATCCCGTGGCCGGGGGATGATCTGCCGTGTGGAAGCGGACGCGGGGGTGGGCGTGGGAATCGATGAAGCCCAGGCATGGGAAGCGCGGCTCGGCTGGGCGTTCGGGCTGATTGCCGACGATCCGGCCGAGCGCGCGGCGGCACTGCGCCGTCTTGATCGTGCGCGGGCGAACGTCCAGGACGCCCTTGCCCGGTACAACGAGGTGTGGCGCTCCACGCTGCCGGGCGGCGGACAGGAGAAGTGGCAGGATCCGGCCTTCCGTCAGGCGTACGGGAGGTACGTCGAAGCCGGGAGGCATGCGCTGCCCGACGCGTTGTGGAACCGCCCGGCCGGACCCGTCGGGAGCTGGCAGGGTCTGCCCTACGCGCTCCTCTTCCTGGAGTGGGAAGCGAGGTATCCGCAGGAGTGGACCCGGCACGCCAAGGCGTGGGGCACGAAGCAGGGCCTCATACGGGGCCTGGCAGTGGCGGGCCACGACGAGACGGTCAGGGCGAAGCTCACCGACCTGGTCGAGATCGTCGTGCGGAGGGCATACCGCTGCAAGGACCGCGAGTACGTGCGTGTTGCCCGCGCCGTGGACAGTGAGGATCTGCGCGGCAGGCTGGAGAGTGCCGCCCGGTCCGACGACCCGTGGGCGCGGCGGCACGCCGGCTACGTCCTCCGGCTCCTCGACCGCCCCGAGGTGCCCAACACGGTCCACGTCTGGCGGAGTTGGCTCGCGGCCCGCCCCGGCACCGGCACCGGCAGTCTCGTGCAGCGCGGCTGACTTCCGAGTGCTGGAGGGGGAAGGGGGGGGGAAGCCTGCGAGCCGCTCCGCCTCTGTGCCGGGCAGGCGTCGGGCCCGGCCCCTCCAGCTCCTCACCTCGGCAGGTAGCCTGCGGGCCACCCCCGTACGCCGCCGTGAGGAAGCCCGCCGCCATGCCCTGGTCCGCATCCCCGCTCGTCCGTGACGGCGTCCGACTCGCCTGCCGGGACCGGCCGGGTACGGCGACGGGCCGGGGCGGCCCCGGTGCCCCGGCCCTCCTGCTGCTGCACGGGCTCGCCGGGCATTCCGGCGAGTGGCAGCCGCTCGCCCGGCACCTCGATCCCGCCCTTCGGCTCGTCGCCTTCGACCAGCGGGGCCAGGGCGGCAGCGAGCGCCGCCCCGGGGACGTCTCCCGGGCCGCCCACGTCGCCGACGCCCTCGCGGTCGCCGACCGGTTCGGCCTCGACCGGCCCGTACTCGTCGGCCAGTCCCTCGGCGGGCACACCGCTCTGCTGGCCGCCGCCGCCCACCCGGGGCGCTTCCGCGGACTCGTCCTCGTGGAGGCGGGGCCCGGCGGGCCCAACCCGCAGACCCCGGGCGAGATCGGCGGCTGGCTCGACTCCTGGCCCGTGCCCTTCCCCTCCCGGGAGGAGGCCGTCCGCTTCCTCGGCGGCGGGCCGGTCGGCGAGGGGTGGGCGGACGGGCTGGAGGAGCGGGACGGCGGCTGGTGGCCGCGCTTCGACCGGGACGTGATGGTGGACTCCCTGGCCGAGAACGCCCTGCGCGCCTTCTGGGAGGAGTGGGGGCGCGTGGACTGCCCCACCCTGGTCGTCCGCGGGGAGGAAGGGTTCATGTCGCAGCACGAGGTCGACGGAATGCTGGAGCGGCACCCGGGGGCGCGGGTGGTGTGCGTCGAGGGCGCCGGGCATGACGTACACCTGGAACGGCCCGAACTGCTCGGGCAGTTGATCGGCGACTTCCTCGCGGAGGTCGCGGTCGGCTGAGCACGGGCGGGGGCATTCGTCCGCCGCCGGCGGTTCAGGCGCGGCGGGTCCGCCAGAGCCACCCCGCCGTGACCGCCACCACGGCCACCATCACCAGGTTGGCCACGAGTGCCGGAGTGTCGCCGGCCGGGGCGATGGTCGTCTCCTGCCAGAGGAGGACGGCGGTGCTCGGCACCACGAGGGTGAGCAGCACGCCGGCGGTCTTCTGGACGCCGGTCCAGTGCACCGACGTACAGAGCAGGACCGCACCCGTGATCCGCAGCAGGCCGCACAGGAGCGAGGCGAGGTCCATGACGGGGACCAGTGCCGTGACGAAGAGCGGGAGGGTGAGCAGCAGGAGCGGGACCACCGGGTGCACCTTGCCCCGGCGTGCGGGCGGGCCGGCCGGGGCCGGGGTGCCCCAGGAGGGGGCGTTGCCCGCCTCGGCCAGTGCCGTCGCCGCGATCGTACGGGGATCGCCCAGCTCCGCGAGGATCTGGCCGACCTCCGCATCGGGGCGCTCGGCACGTGTCACCTCTATGTGCTCGGCGAGGTCGGCGACGAGTTCCTGGCGGCGCTCGGCGGGGAGCGCGGACGCCTCGCGCTCGACGGCGGCGAGGTAGTCGTGCACGAGGTCGGACGTGGTCTTCATGCGGGATCTCCGGGGGAGTGGTGGGGGGTGCCGGGCAGGTGGGGGGAGGTGAGGAAGGTGTCGACGGCGTCGCGGAACCCGGGCCACACGCGGGTGAACTCCTCCAGCGCGGCACGGCCGCTGTCGGTGAGCGCGTAGTAGCGACGGGGCGGCCCGGAGGACGACTCCTGCCACGTGGTGGTGACCAGGTCGTCGCGGCGCAGCCGGGAAAGGAGGGGGTAGACCGTGCCCTGGCTGGTGGCCAGTGCGCCGGACTCCTCCAGGGCGTGGAGGAGTTCCACGCCGTAACGGGGCCTGTCCCGCATCAGTGCGAGGACGCAGTACTCCAGGACGCCCTTGCGGAGTTGGGCCGCTGCCCGCGCCTGCTTGGTCGATTCACCTGGTTCCATGCGATGCAAGGTACATGGTGGAGCAAGCCCATGGGAAGAGCGGAGGAGGATCTTCCTGTTCCGGGGATCGGCGGGGGCCTTCGGGAAAGGGGCTGGCCGCGGCCTGTCGTGCGGGGTTAGGGTTCGATCAACGTCGCGTGCCGGTGGCAGACCGTGTCAGGCATGGAGGCGTCGAACCGAAGGAGACCGTCGATGTACGCATCGCGTCCTTCGTTCTCGCGTGTCTGAGCGCGAGACGACCAGGCTCGTGGCCTGGAGCCAGGAAATCCGCCGGGTGCACCAGAAGATGCGGGAAGCGCTGTCGTTGACCCGCGCGTCCCTCGCGACGGGCACCCCCGGCGAAGCCGCAACCCGTGAACTCCTGCTGTACTGCCACGGCTTCTGCACCGCTCTCGACGGCCACCACCAGGGCGAGGACCGCACCCTCTTCCCGGCCATCGCGGCAGCCCACCCGGAACTGCGCCCGGTGCTGCGTTCGCTGGAGCAGGACCACTCGATGATCGCCCACCTGATCGGCGGCCTGCGCGCGGCCGTCGCGCGGGCCGCGCCGCCCGAGGAGCTCGACCAGCACCTCGAAGGCATCGGCGCGATCATGGAGAACCACTTCCGGTACGAGGAGCGGCAACTGCTCACCGTGCTCGAAACCCTGGAGCTGACGGCGCCCCTGGGGGAGGCGCTGGGCTTGTTCGCGGAGTGAAAGCGGACAGGCTGCCGCATGAAAGCGGACAGGCTGCCGCATGAAGGCGGTCAGGCTGCTTCGCGGAATGAAGCGGAAGGAAAGCCGTCAGGCTGCCGCGTCCTGCGGGTACCAGCGCAGCTCCACCGTGTTGCCGTCCGGGTCCTGGACGTACACCGACGTGGCGGTCCCCCGCGCGCCGAAGCGGTCGACGGGGCCTTCGAGGACGGTGAAGGCCCCCGAGGCGATGAACTCCGCCCAGTCCAGCGGCTCCACGGTCAGGCAGATGTGGTCCACGTTGGACTCGCCCCGGGGGCGGCTCATGAGGTCGATGATGGTCTCGGCGGTGACGCGCAGCGACGGGAACGGGACCTTCCCGGCCCGCCATTCGTCGACGCGCACCGGCTCCAGGCCGAGCTGTCCGGCGTAGAAGGCCAGGGACTTCTCGACGTCCGAGACGTTGAGGACGAGGTGGTCGAAGGCCTTGATGTGCAGGTTCACGGTGTTCCTTCGTTGGGTCGGTGCGTGCGTGGGGCGGATGTTCTTGCGGTCTCTACGATCCGCCGGGAGCCGTACGCGATCAACGCCGGATTGCCATACGATCGTTGAGCCAGATTCAACGAACGGGGGGGCTCGTGCTGGAGCGCGTGGAGATCGAGACGTTCCTGACGCTCGCCGAGCAGCTGCACTTCGGCCGTACCGCCGAGCACCTGCACATCACGACCGGCCGGGTCAGCCAGGTGGTCAAGAAGCTGGAGCGGCGGGTCGGCGGCCCGCTGTTCGAGCGGACCAGCAGGACGGTCCGACTCACCCCCGTCGGGCGGCAGTTGGCCGACGACCTGGCTCCGCTGGTCGCCGGTATGGAGGATGCCCTGCGCAGGGCGTCCCAGGCCAGCCGCCGCGTCACCGGCGAACTGCGGGTCGCCTTCCTCGGCGAGTGGACAGCGCCGCCGCTCCTCAAGGTGGTGGCGCTCTTCACCGAACGCCACCCCGACTGCCGGGTCGACGTACGGGAGGTGCAGCTCGCCAACTCCCGCTCCAGCCTGGTGGACGGCTCGATCGACGTCCTGATCGCCTCGTACCCCTTCGACGGGATGGCCCGCGGCCCGGTCCTGCTCACCGAGAACCGCGTCCTGGCCGTGTCCGCCGGCCACCCGCTCGCCCGCGAGGAGTCGCTCTCCCTCGAAGCGCTCGCCGACCACCCGGTGGTCCAGTACCCGGACGTCACCTCGGCCGGCTTCAAACGGGACCGCACCCCGGACTTCACCCCCTCGGGCCGCCCCGTCCCCAAGGGCCCGGCCGGCGGCTCCTTCTCCGAGATGCTGACCCTGGTCGCGATGGGCCGCGGCGTCCTGCCCGTGGGCGAACACTCCCGCCACTACTACCCCCGCCCGGACGTGGCCTACGTACCCCTGCGGGACGCCCCGCCGATCGAGCGGGGGCCGATCTGGCGGGAGGACAACACGGCCAAGAGCGTGCGGGAGTTCGTCCGCGCTGCGGCGGACGTCGCGTCGGGGCTCCTCGACGAGGCCGTGCACTGAGCGGTTCCCGCACCCGTGCACAGAGCGAGCTCAGGCCGGATCGACCCCGGTCAGCTCCCGGCTCGTCGCCCACAGGCGTCCTGCCGTCGGGACGTCCGCCAAGTGCTCCCACAGCCGCTCGCGCCGTGGTTCGCCGCGCAGGCCGAAGACGCGGGGCCCCCACAGCTCGCCGCCGTGCACCGACGGATCCAGTGCCGCCCGTACCGCCGGCCACGCCCCCGCGTCCTTGCCCTGGACGAGGAGTGCCGCCGGTGCCGCTCCCACCCGTGCACCTGCCGTACGGACGTGGACCGGCGGCCGGGACGGCGTCAGGGAGTCCAGCGCGCCCCCGGGGTGCACCACCACGCTCGTCACGCTGCTGCCGAAGGACCGCAGCCGGCGGTCGAGTTCGAGGCCGAAGTGCATCTGTGCGAGTTTGGAGCGCCCGTAGGTGCGCTTGGGCGCGTAGTCCCGACGGGACTGGAGGTCGTCGAGGTCCAGCCGTTCCGACTTCGCCGCGAAACTTCCCACGGTGACCACGCGTCCCGCCGGAGCGGCCGTCAGCAGCGGCATCAGCCAGGCCGTGAGCGCGAAGTGCCCCAGGTGGTTCGTGCCGAACATCAGCTCGTGGCCGTCCGCGGTCTCCTCGCGCGGCGGATCGTCCCGCGCGACCCCGGCGTTGAGCACCACCGCGTCGAGCCGCTCCACCCCGAGCGCCCCCGCGACCTTGCCCAGCGAGGCGAGGTCCGCCAGGTCCAGCCGGACGCCCCGCACCCGGGCACCGGCGACCCGTGAACGTATCGAAGCGGTCGCGGCCTCGGCCTTCGCCGCGCTCCGGCAGCCCAGCACGACGGTCGCGCCGGTCGCCGCGAGCTGTTCGGCGGTGAAGTAGCCGATGCCCGCGTTGCCGCCGGTCACCAGGACGATGCGGTCGTCCGCGCGCGGCAGGCGGTGGACGTCCCAGGGGGCTTGGGATGGGGTGTACGACATGGTGAGGGGCCTCTCACGTGCGAAGACGGTGATGCGGCCCACGCTCTCAGCAGCCGCCGACACGTCACCGACGCGCCCTCGACGGCATGCCGACAGCTGCGTCCGGCTACGACTCCAGGTAGCGCAGGACTGCGAGGACCCGTCTGTTGTAGCCGCCCTCCTGGGGGAGGTCCAGCTTGTCGAAGACGGCGGCCAGGTTCTTCTCCACCGCGCTCAGCGACAGGTGCAGCTTCCGCGCGATGGCCGTGTTGGTGTGGCCCTCGGCCAGTGCCTCCAGCACCGTTCGCTCGCGCGGGGTCAGGCGGGCGAGGGGGTCGCCGTGGGTCGTACGCAGGACGAGCTGTCGTACGACCTCCGGGTCCAGCACCGTTCCCCCGGCGTGCACCCGCTCCAACGCGTCGAGGAATTCCTCCACTTGACCGACCCGGTCCTTGAGCAGATAGCCGACTCTCCCCCAAGCTCTCGGCTCCGCTCGAGCAGGGGGGACCCCCTTCGCCCCCGCGTCCAGCAGCTGCGCCGCGTACCGGCGCTCGATGTGCTGGGAGAGGACCAGTACCCCTACTTCCGGCCATCGTTCCCGGATCTCCAGCGCCGCACGCAGGCCCTCGTCCGTGTGCGTCGGCGGCATCCGGATGTCCAGGACGACGAGGTCGGGGCGGCCCGCCTCCATCTCCGCGAGGAGCGACACCGCGTCCCCGCAGGCGGCGGGCACCTCGTGGCCCTCCTCCATCAGCAGGCGTACGAGGCCCTCGCGCAGCAGCGTCGAATCCTCGGCGATCATCACGTGCACGGCAGCTCCGCGGCAATGGTGGTCGGACCCCCGGCGGGGCTGTCGATGCGCAGGACGCCGTTGCACGCGGCCACCCGGCTGCGCAGCCCGGTCAGCCCGCCGCCGGCGGGGTCCGCCCCGCCCCGGCCGTCATCGGTGATCGTCAAGTGGAGTGTGTAGGAGAGGAGTTGGACACGTACGCCGATCTTCGACGCCTGTGCGTGCTTGGCCGCGTTGGTCACCGCTTCCGAGATGACGAAGTACGCGGCCGTCCGTACCGGCTGGGGGAGTGGCCTGTCCACGTCGTACTCCGTGCGTACGGGCAGGGCGCACCGCTCCGACACCCCGCCCAGCGCCTCCTGGAGCCCGAGGGTGTCCAGTGCGGAGGGGTAGACCCGCCAGGTCACCTCGCGCAGTTCGGCGAGGACGTCCTGGGTCTCCTGGTGCGCCTGGGTGAGCAGGGCGTCCGCGCGTTCGGGGTCCCGGGCGCGGCCCCGGCGGGCCCGGCCGAGCAGCATGGACAGGGCGACGAGGCGCTGCTGGATGCCGTCGTGGAGGTCGCGTTCGATGCGGCGGCGCTCGGTGTCGACGGCGGCGACGACGGCCGCCCGGCTGGTGGCGAGTTCGTCGATGCGGCGCTGGAGGAGTTCCCGCTCGGACGGTCCGAAGAAGGCGTGTGCGGTACGGGTGTCCAGTGCGGCCAGGGCGTACAGGCCCTGTACATCGAGGAACAGGAGCACTCCGCCCAGGGCTGCCTGGGACACCAACTGGCCCACGCCGAGCGAGAGTTGCACCGCGCGGAGGGCCAGGATTCCGGCGAGGACGACGCCGAAGAGGAGGAGTGCGAGTACCAGAGTGAGGAGCAGGCCCGTGCCGGTGCGGACGGCCAGGTAGCGCAGGGCCTCGGGGCCGGGCGGCCCGGCGGGGGCGGGGAAGCGGTCCCCGAAGAAGGAGGACCGGCGGCCGCGCTCCAGACCCGTCAGCCGGCGGGCCCCGCCGAGCAGCACGCCGAGGGCGGTGGTACGGGTGCGGGGCCAGAGGAGGAAGGGGGCGAGGGGTGTGCCGGCGAGGAGGAAGTACCCCGCGTGGAGGAGGGCCGTGCCGCATCCGGCGAGGGTGCCGAGGGCGCGGCGCGGCCAGGGGGTGGCGGTGAACTCCCCGGTGGCGGCGCCCTGTTGACCCGTACCGGAGGACTGCACGGGGACCGAGCCTAGCCCGCCGGCGCGGGCACCGGCAAGATCACCGGGGGGCGTCCCGGGGGGCCACCCCCGGGAGGCTGTTCCGCCCGCGTCCCGCCTCACGACGCCCGCCGGTGCCTGGCCCCCGCCGAGCGGTTCCGGACCCGTACCGCCACGTACACCCCGACAGCCACCACGACCAGCACCAGCACCACCTTCGACAGCACCCCCACCGAGGACTCCACGACCTCCCAGCCGTCGCCGAGCCAGTAACCGGCGAGTACCAGAACCGAGTTCCAGATCAGGCTGCCCAGAGTGGTGAGCACGACGAACACCGGCAGCCGCATCCGTTCCACTCCGGCGGGTACGGACACCAGACTGCGGAAGATCGGCACCATGCGGCCCAGGAACACCGCCTTGGTCCCGTGCCGCGCGAACCACACCTCCGTGCGTTCCAGGTCGCCCGGCTTCACCAGCGGCAGCCGCGCCCACACCGCGTGCATGCGGTCCCGCCCGAACAGCAGGCCCAGCCAGTACAGGACCACCGCCCCCACCACCGAGCCGAGCGTGGTCCAGAACAGTGCCGAGGCGAGTGTGATCGTCCCCTGCCCGGCGGCGAAACCGGTCAGCGGGAGGATCACCTCGCTCGGCAGCGGCGGGAAGAGGTTCTCCAGCGCGATGGCCGCCCCGGCCCCGGGCCCGCCCAGGGTCTCGACGAGCCCGGCGGCCCATCCGGCGATCCCGTCGGCGGGTTCGGGCGAGGGCGACATGGTGAGGACGGTGTGGTGCACGGCGGCTCCCGGGGTCTGCGGCCGGAGCCCTTCGCCCCGACCGCCTTCCACGCTAGGAATCGCAGCTCAGCGCCGGTATGAGGGTTGCCGTCGGCCCGGGTGAGGTTTTCCGCACCCAGGCCCTGCGCACCCTGCCCCTACGCGGCCTGTCGCGTCGCCAGCTGCCGGATTTCCGCCACGATCCGCTCCCACGACGGCTCCGGCACCTCGTGGCCGACCCGGGGCAGCGGGACCATCCGGGCGCCGGGCACCCGGGACGCGATGGCCTTCGCCGCGCGGGGCTTGATCAGAGGGTCGTCCTCGCCGTGCAGGACGAGCAGCGGGCGGGTGATGCCGCTGATCGGCGGACCGTGCCACTGCGCCCCGATCTGGCGGCTCTGCGCCTCCCCGTCGTACACCCCGGCGTCCGGGTTGGCCTCGACGGCCCTGCGGGTGACCGCCGGGTCGAAGGGGCGCTGCGGGGAGGCGAGCAGGCGGGTCACCTCGACGCCCGCCGCGATCGTCCCCTCCGGGGTGTCCGGGAACTTCAGCCGGGCGAACTTCGCGAGCGTGCCGAGCCTGATGTACGGAAGGGCCTTGAGCCCCGCGACGTCGCCCGGCACCGAGGCCATGGTGGTGAGCGTGCGCACCCGCTCCGGGTGGCGCAGCGCCACGCGCTGCACGATCGCGCCGCCCAGCGAGACGCCGACCAAGTGGGCCGATTCCCAGCCCAGTTCGTCGAGTACGGCAATGGCGTCGTCGGCCATGTCCTCGGCGGTGTACGCGGTCTGGCGCTTGGCGAACAGGGCGGCGATGGGGTTGCGGGCCTCGGTGGGCGGCAGGTGGGTGGACTGGCCGCCGTCGCGCTGGTCGTAGCGGACGACGGTGAAGCCGTGGGCGGCGAGGAGGCGGCAGAGGCCGTCGGGCACCCAGAAGCGGTTGGCGCCGAGGCCGGTGGCGAGGAGGAGGGGTTCGGCCGGGTTTGTCGGGGTGGTTTGTTCGGTGGGTTCCGTCCATTCGTCGAAGGCGAGGCGGACGGGGCCGTTGGTGGCCCAGCGGAGGGGGCCCCAGGGGGAGGGCGGGGTCATGGGATGCCTGCTTTCGTCTCTCGGTCGGATTCTTGGTCGGACTCAGAAACTGCGATCGGTGTTCGCAGTTTTAGGATAGGGCATCCGGATCCCGTTCCGGAAGGGGAGCCGGATGTCAGGAGGAGTGCCAGTGCCGCAGGAGCAGACCACCGTCTGGGACCGGCCCGAGCGGGGGTCCCGAGGGCCCGCCGCCGTGCGCAGCCGTGCCGAACTGGCCGCTGCCGCAGTTCAGTTGGCGGACCGGGAGGGCCTCGCGGCGGTCTCCATGCGTCAGGTCGCCCAGGCGCTGGGGACCGGGCAGGCGTCCCTCTACCGGTACGTCGCCGGGCGCGACGACCTGCTCGACCTCATGGCGGACGCGGTCGTCGCGGAAGTCGGGGAGGAGGCGCTCACAGGGGACCCGGTGGCCGACCTCACCGCGCTCGCCGTTCGGGTCAAGGAGCTTCACCTGCGGCATCCGTGGCTCGTCGACCTGCCGCCCGAGCCGTTGCGGCTGGGGCCGCGGGGGGTGGATCACCTGGAGCATGTGCTGGCGGCGCTGGCTCCGGTGGCCCTGCCGGGGCCGGTGAAGCTTCAGGTGGTGGCGTTGGTGAATGCGGTGGTGGCGCAGTTTGCGAGGGTGGAGCTTCAGGTGGGGGCGGAGGGCAGGGGGGCGGCGCAGGCGGCGTATCTGGTGCGGGCGGCGGAGGGGCATCCGCATGTGCGCGATGCGCTTTCGGGGGAGGTGGGGGTGGATGCTTCGGCCTTGTTCGTGGACACGGTTCGGCGGTTGTTGGTGGGGCTCCTTGCTCCTGGTTTCGCCTGCGGCGGGCCGCCCCAGACCCACCCCTTCACCTAAACTCGCGAGGCTGGGCGGGGGTGGGGTTCTTGTTCCGTGCGGGGGCGTGGGTGGTCTCGGTCCCGTGCGGGTTGGTTCGTGGCCCCGGTCCTGTGCGGGTGCGTCGTGGCTGGTCGCGCCCACGCGGCGGAGCCGCAAATCGACACAGCCCCGCGCCCCTGATGGCATGCCCTTCGGGCAGCCATCCCCCCGGGTGGGTGCCCCGCGCAATCCCCTTGCCCGTGCAGCGCCGCGCATGAGATCGTGCCCGCAGCCCGATTCCCGGGCCACCGCATCTCCGAAGGACTGACGCCAATGAACGCGGCGAGCCCCCGTGCCCGCCGTCGGCCCTGACCGTCGCCCCGCCTTCCAGGCCCCGCGCGCGCTCAGTGGCGTACGGCGGACGTGATCAACCGTCCCGTACACACGCCGTCCACCTTCGTGAGGTCATTTCCACCATGGACACCAACGTCCAGAGCTTCGCCGTGCACAACCTCCGCCGTCGCCCCGAACCCCTCGAAATCGGCGGATTCGTCGCGGGCTTCGACCCCTCCACCCGCAGCCCCTTCCTCAACTACGCCACCCCTCTCCCCGGCGCCCGCCCCACCTCCCGGGACGTCGCCGACCTGATCGGCGCGTTCCGTGCGCGCGGGCTCGTGCCCCGGCTGGAGTTCGCCCCCGACGGGGCTCCGGCGGTCGAGGGCGCCCTTCGGCGTGCGGGGTTCACGACCGAAGCGGTGCATTCGTATCTGGTGTGCACCCCTGACACGCTCGCCGTGCCGACGGGCACCGGTCATCTTGTCGAAGTCCCCTCCACGGACGCCGAGTTCGCGGCCGTCGACGCCGCCCTCTGCGAGGTGTACGGCGGCGACGCCTCCGCCGCCGGCGCGGTCAGGATGCGGCGGATCGAGTCGGGTGGCGGGGCCGTCCGCTTCGTCCGTGCTCCGGACGGCAGTTGTGCCGGTGCCGCCACCTGCTCCGCCCCCTCCGTCGGCACCGCCGAACTCGCGGGCGTCGGCACCCGTCCCGCCTTCCGGCGGCAGGGCATCGCCGCCACCGTCACCGCCGCACTGGCCGGGACCCTCTTCGCCCGAGGGGCCGGTTCCGTCTGGCTGGAGTACGAGAGCGAGCACTCCCGGCGCATCTACGAGCGGGTTGGCTTCCGGCCGCACGGCACCCGGTTGTACATGGTGCTGGGTGAGTGAGTGTCGTCATTCGGATTACCCATGGGGCTGACCCGAGAGCGAGGTCTCATGCGGAACTCGCATGAGGGATTGGTAGGGTCGGCCCCATGGGCCCCACGGGACTGACGTTGCAGGAGTCGCTGCGATTGACCGTCGCCGCACTGATGCAGGCGACCGGCCACTCGCAGCGCACCGTCGCGGACATACTCGGACTGACGCAGACCCAGGTCTCGCGCCGTCAGTCCGGGGCCGCCGCCTGGCAGCTCGACGACGTCGACGCCCTCGCCGCCCACTACGGTGTCCGCCCGCTCGACCTGCTGGACGGGCCGACGCGGGCGTGCGAGGCGTTGCCGGACGCCCATCATCGACGTACTACCGCACGCACCACCTCCTCCCGGGCAAAGGGGCCGACCCCATGAATGACTCCAGTGACTTCGACGCCATCGACTCACTGCTGTCCGGCGTGGCCCCCCAAGTCCCGCTGCCCGATCCCGCCGAGCGCCGCGACCTGCGCGAACGTGCACACCTCTCCAAGGCCCGCGTCGCCGAGGCCCTCGGAGTCAGCCCGAGCACCGTCTCCGGGTGGGAGACGGGGCGCGACCCGGTCGGCGAGGTGCGCAAGCGGTACGCGTACCTGCTGGACGGGCTCCGGGCGAAGTTGGCCCCGGAGGCCATTGAGGATGCGGAGGCTGTTGAGGCCGAGGAGGAGGCGGAAGCGGAGGAGGCCCCGGTTCCTGCTGCCGCCGTGGACGACGACGTCGAGGTCCTCGCCGCACCCGAGCCGTGCGTCCTGTGCGGGAACCCCGCCGCCCAGCGCATCGACGGCTTTGCCCAGCACCTGGACCCGGCCGAGTGCACCGCCGCCGAACCCGCACCGAAAGTCCCCGCTCCGAAAGCCCCCGCCCCCGAAGCCTCCCCCCGCAAGCCCCGTGGCCGCGCCTTTCAGGAGGAGAGCGGTCCCGGTGAACTCGTCACCCGCGCCGTCGCCGCCGCCCTCGCCGACCACGGCGGCGACGTCGACGACGCCACCGCGGCCCTGGTCAAGCACGCCATCCCCGACGCCATGGTCCTGCTGGACGAGACCCGCAAGGGGGCCAGGTACGACGTCGTCGCGCACCCCGCGCTGCCGAAGATCCTGCGCAAGCAGACCGCGAAGGGGGCGGATCAGGTCTGGGAGGCGCGGCCCAAGTGGACCCGGCGCGTGCTGCCCGGTGGCGCGCACGAGGTGACCGCGCTCGACATGAACGCGGCCTATCTCTCCGCCCTCAAGACCCACCTCCCGATCGGCCAGTTGGAGCACTCCAGCGGCTTCGAGCACGACCGGCGGCGCGCCGGGGTGCATCTCATCACCCCGCCGGAGTGGGAGTACGAGGACGTACTCCCGAACCCGATCGGCAACCGGGACGAGCCCGGTCCGCTCTGGGTGACCGAGCCGACGCTGCGGCTCCTGCTGCGGTTGTCCGGGCCCAAGCACCGGCTCTGCGAACCCCCCGAGATCCACGAGTCGTACACCTCCGGATCGACCGAGAACCTCCTGGAGAAGTTCCGCGTCACGCTCACCGACGCCCGGGCGAGGGCGATCGAGGCGGACGACGAGGTGACACTGGAGTACGTGAAGGCGATGTACTCCAAGTTCGTCTCGACCATGGGGGAGTCGAACTACAACCGGGAGCTGTACCGGCAGGACTGGATGCACCTCATCCGCTCGCAGGCCTTCGCCAACCTGTGGATGAAGGCGTGGAAGGCGCACGAGGAAGGGCTGCATGTGGTGCGGGCCATGGGTACCGACGAACTGCACGTCATCGGCGACTGGCGTCGTGTCTTTCCCGAGGGCAGGGGGGTTACGGAGGTCAAGGTGAAGGACACGTACACGGTGGGGGAGGGGAGCTAGTCAGTGCCCGAGAAGAGCATTCAATTCGGCCTGTTCGGCGCGCGGGGCATCAAGGGCGGCGAGGCCGTGGCCAACCAGCTCGACCGGCTCGCGGGCGGCATCGCCACACCCGTCACGGCCAAGCGCGGCTGGACGGCCCGGCTGAACTACCTCACCCGTACCCCCCATGCGGTACGGGCGGCCAAGGCCGCGGGCCTGACCGTGACCGACCGCACCCTCAAGGCCTGGCGGGACGGGAAGCGGCAGCCGTCGCGGGCCAGCCTGGAGAAGATCGAGCGGGCGTACACGGCGGTACGGCGGCAGAACGTCGCCAAGCATCTGCTCAAGCGGCTCAACCGGGACGGGCGCGGCACCCGCATCGAGATCCACCCGCTGAACCAGTCCCAGGTGCCCCAGCCCCACAAGCGCGTGCTGAGCATGCGCACGATGAACGTCCGCGACTGGGACGCGCTCGTGACCGCCTGGGCGGCCGGTGACACGGGCGGTCTGGAGACGGCCTGGGACGACACGGTCGTCGATCTCGGATCGGACTGGGGGCAGTACGAGTACGTGACGAACGTGGGGTTCGCCGCATAGGCGCATAGACGCGTAGGCGCGTAGGCCGTTTCCGGCTGCGCTACTTGATGCTCGTGTCGCCGAGCGAGATCAGCAGGCGGCGGAGTTTGTCGGCGAGGTCCGTGCACTCGTCCCGGTCGAAGGGGGCGAGCAACCGGGCCTCGTTCGCGAGGTGGTCCGTCATGTAGGCGCGGGTGATCTCGTGGCCCTTCTCGGTCAGGCGGATCTTCACCGAGCGGCGGTCCTCGGTGCCCCGGACCCGCTCGACCAGGCCCTTGGCCTCCAGGCGGTCGATGCGGTTGGTGATCGCGCCCGAGGTCACCATGGCCGCCTTGCGGAACGCGCCGGCGGTCAGTTCGTACGGGGGGCCGGAGCGCTGGAGTGTGCTCAGGATGTCGAACTCGCCCAGTTCCAGACCGCGTTCGAGGGCAAAGGCACGGAACTCCTTCTCCAGGGCGACCCCGAGTCGCTGGAGCCGGCCGAGGACCTCGACGGGCCAGAGGGCGTCGGTGAAGTCGGGGCGCTCATGGGTCCAGAGGTCGATGATCGCGTCGACCGAGTCGGTGCGGGGGGCGGAGGTCGCTTCGTCCGCGTCAGTGTCAGGGGCAGGGGCAGGGGCAGGGGCAGGGGCAGGGGCAGGGGCAGGGGCAGGGGCAGGGGCAGGGGCAGGGTCCGTGGCCTTGTTCATGGTCACAGAATATCTCAACGTTGAAACACTTTACGTTGAATCAGCGCCGGTGCCTCTGTCCCGCCGGGTCGACCGGCTCGGACACCGCCCTGGTCCTCGGCCAGGACGTCCCCCCGATCAACAACTCCCCGAGCGGAGTGCGCGCATGTCTGACCGACAGCCCCGTCCTGGTCGTCGTCAGCAGGCCCGCCGCACGCAGCGCCGAGGCGTGCGAGGAGGCCGTCGCGCTGCTCACGCCCGTGCGGGCGGCGAGGCCCGTGGTGGTCTGCGGCTCGTCGAGGGCGCGCAGCACGGCGAGCCGGGTGCGGCCCAGGACCCCCGCCAGCGGGTCGTCTGCGGGCGGACCCGGCTCCGGCTCCGTGAGGGCGAGGAGCGGGAGGCCTGGGCCCGCCGGACAGGCGAGGGCGACCGGCCGGTCCGGGAGGTCCTGGACGAGGGGGCCGTGCCGCCAGTGGAAGGTCGGTCGCAGCAGCAGTCCGCGCCCGGCGAGGTGTACGTCCGGGCCCGCCGAGGGCCACTCCCAGACCCCCTCGTTCATGCGCGAACCCGGGACCAGTGCCAACAGGGCCGCACCCAGGCCCTGTTCCGCCACGGTGAGCGCGTGGCGGGTGAACTCCGCCCGGTGCAGGTCCTGGACCAGCGGCCAGACCGGAGCGAGGGCCGACTCGTACGCCGCCCGCTGGGCCCGCTCCCAGGTGCGCCAGCCCTCGGGCTCGCCCGCGTGCAGGGCGCGTATCCAGGGCGGGGCGGGCTGCGGACCGTACGCCTGCTCCAGCCCTTCCCGTACGAGAGCGGGCTCGGCGGACCTGATGAGCGCGCACCCCTCGTCCAGCGTGTCCCCCAGCACGTCGAGGAACGCGGGCGGCCGTCCGCCCGGCACGAGGTCCGCGAGCGGCTCGGCGGCCCGGGGCAGCGACCGCAGCAACCGGCTCCGCCAGCGGGCGAAGAGCGGGTCCGGGTGCGGGGAGGCCAGCGACATGAGGGCCGCGTGCAGCTCGGGAACGGGCGAGGGGCGCGGGGCGAACCGGACACGGGCGAGGTCGGCCGCGGTGAAGTGGATCCTGGTGATGCGGGTCCCCCCGTTCAGGTCGTTCGGCCCGTTCGGCGCAAGCCTTTCGGCTCCGGTCGTAAGCCTCGTCCCCGTGACGGGCCCGTCACCAGGATGCCTTCCATGACTGACAACCCCGCACCCGGCCGCCGTACCTTCGTCAAGGGCGGTGTCGCCGCAGCATTGGCCCTGGGGGGCGCAGCCCTCAATCCGGCGCAGGCCCTCGCCAGTTCGAACGGGATGCGGCTTCGGCTGCCCGCGCCCACCGGGCCGTACGGTGTCGGTGCCGAGATCCGGTATCTCGTCGACCGCAGCCGCAACGACCCGTGGACGCCCGCGATCGGCGTCCGTGAGCTCATGGTCACCCTCCTGCGGCCGACCGTGCCCGGCGGGCGGCAACCGCGGCTGCCGCAGCTCACGCCCGCCGAGGCCCGGGATTTCACCGACCTCGCGCCGATGGTGCGCGCGCCGTTCCTGCCCGCCGCCGGGGTCGACTGGGCCGCCACCCTCACCCACGCCCGTACCGGCACCGCCCCGTTGCCCGGCCGGCGGCCCACCCTCCTCCACAGCCCCGGCGGCGGCGACTCCCGCACCATGGGCAGCGTCCTGGCCGCAGAACTCGTCTCGTACGGCTGGAACGTCGTCCTCGTCGACCACCCCGGCGACGCCAGTCAGGTCGAGTTCCCGGGAGTGCGACCCGGACGTTCCGAGCGCGTACGGATCACCGAGCTGCGCCCGGACATGGACGCGGCGGGCTTCCGCACCATGATCGGGACCCGGGTGGCCGATCTCCGGTTCGTGCTGGACGCACTGGGGCTGAGGAGGGCCGGGCTGTACGGGCACTCCGCCGGCGGCACCGCCGTCGCCCAGGCGTTCCACGAGGACCGGCGGGTCGTCGCCGCCGTGAACATGGAGGGCTACCTCGACGGTCTGGACGGCGAGCTGTTCCCCGTGGCCCGGCAGCGCCCGGACCGCCCGCTGCTCCTCGCGGGCACGGACGGCTTCCGCGACGCCCGCTTCGACCGTTCCTGGTCCGCGCTCCTCGCCCACGGCGGCCCCGTCGCCCGCCGGGAACTCGCCCACGCCAACCACTGGGCCTTCACCGACTACGCGGCCCTCGTCCCGCAGCTTCGGCGGGCGGGCCTGATGACGGCCGAGCAGCGGGCGGGGATGGTCGGGACGGTGCGTCCGGGGGCGGTGTCCCAGCTCGTGCGGGGTTTCTTCGCGCGGCACCTGCCGGTGTGAGCGGGCGGAGGGGCGGCTGGCATCATCCCTCCCCATGGAAGCCACGGAATCCACGGACCCCATGGGGCCCCCGCCCTTCGCCGCCGTCCTCGTCGACTTCGACGGCGTACTGAACCTCTGGGACCCCGACGGCATGTCCGCCCTGGACCGCGCCCGCGGCCTGCCCGAAGGGACCCTGGCCGGGGCAGCGTTCGAGGACGGGCTGCTGGAGGCGGCGGTCACGGGCCGCCTCACGGACGAGGAGTGGCGGGCGCAGGTCGCCGTCGCGCTGACGGCGACCTGCGGCTCGGCGGACCGGGCGCGCGCCCTGGTCGGCGAGTGGAGCGCACTCAGCGGCCGCATCGACGCCGAACTCCTCGACCTGCTCGGCGCGTTGAGGGTCAGGGTGCCCGTCGTCCTGGTCTCCAACGCCACCACCCGCCTGGAGTCCTACCTGGCGGCCAAGGGCCTGGCCGACGCCTTCGACGCGGTGTTCAACACCTCCCGCTTCGGCATCGCCAAACCCGACCCCCGCGTCTTCGCGGAAGCGGCCCGCCTGGTGGGCGTACCCGTGGAACGCTGCCTGTTCGTGGACGACACCCGCGCCAACGTCTCGGCGGCGACCGAGGCGGGACTGACCGGCCACCACTACCGGGGGGCGGCCGAACTGCGGGCGCTCGTCGGCCCGTTGCTCGGCTGAAGGCAGCGGCGGCTCAGGCCTGCGGGGCGACCGGCCGCAGCACCATCAGCGGGCCCTCCCTGCGGGCCTCCATCGCGAAGGGGAAGCGGTCCGTCTGCACGCAGAGTTCGACGTCCTCCGGGTGCGAGCCGCTCCGTACGCCCGTGGTGAGTTCGGCGGCGGCCTGTGACTTCCGGGCGCGTTCGACGTACGGATCCGCCTCGGTTGCCGAGCCTCCGGCGAGCGCGGCGACGTACTCGGCGCAGGCCAGGTCTTCGTCGGCGCGCCCGTCCTCGCCCGTGACCACGTACGTCACCTCGGTGGCCCCCCGCTCCCGCAGCACCCGGGCCGTCGCCCCCGCGACCACGAAGCTCGCGCAGAGGATCAGCGGCGCGTCGGCTACGGCCAGGGCGCCCACCGTCCCCGCCGTCGTCTTCTGCACCACGGTGCGGCCGGAGAGGTCCACCGACCGCAGCAGCGCGGGGGAGTTGACCGCGTCGAAGCCCTCCTCCAGGGCCCCGTCCTTCAGCGCGAGCCAGCCGGGGTTCGCGTGCTTGAGGGCGAGTGCCTCGTCCAGCGTGGCGGCCAGGACGATCTTCTCGGCGCCCCGCTCGAAGGCCCAGGCGGCGACGGTGAAGGCACGCATGACATCGACGACGACTGCGGTGCGGGGGACGGCGGCGCCCGCCAACTCCGGTATTCCTGCGAACACATGTCTCATTCCGGCATTCTCCCCCAGGGGTGATGCGCGGCCCGCCTCGCCCTGCCGAGGTGCCCGAAAAAGTCGGACACGGAAGTTGAATCATTGACCCTTCGGGGGTCAATTGCGAGCTTGTGGCCGATTCGTGGGGTGCATTGGTGGGATGGTGCCTCATGGGCACAACGCAGTCGCAGGCCGCACGGCACGGGGTGAGAGACGTCCTGCTGCGAGGTGATGATCGCGAACCGGCCATATCCGTACGGGAGTTGGAGCCTCCCGCACCCGTCGGCGGCGTCGGCTGGGCCACTCTCGGACCCGCCGCCTGCTTCACCGTGACCGTGAACGACGGACGCGGCATCACCCTGCGCGTCGCCGGCGAACTCGATCTGGCCTGCCTGCACTCCCTCGCCCGCCTGCTGCGTACCCTCACCGGCACGCCCCGGCGGCTCGCCCTCGACCTGAGCCAGGTCACCTTCTGCTCACCGGACGCCCTGGATCTGATGGCAGGCGCCGCGCAGCAACTCCGGTCAATCGGCCGAGAGTTGGTGGTCGAAAGCGCCCGCAGCCAGGTCCTGCGCACCCTGCGGCTCAGCGGCGGGCACCCCGGGCTGCGGGTCGACCTCACCCCCGTCGGGCTGTTCTCCCGCGACGACTACCGCCACCGGCAGGCCCTGCTGCGCGACGCCCTCGCCCTCGCCCTGCGGATCACCGGCGCCCCGATGGGCAACGCCCAACTCCTCGAACCCGGCACCGGGCTGCTGCACCTCACCTCGCAGCGCGGCTTCCACCAGCCCTTCCTCGACTTCTTCGCCACCGTCGACGACCGCGACACCGCCTGCGGCGTCGCCGCCCTGGACCGGGCGCCCGTCTTTGTCGAGGAAGTGCTCCACTCCCCGGTCTTCCTGGGCACCCCCGCCATGGACGCGGTCCGGGACGCCGGGGTCGGCGCGGTGGTGTCGCTGCCCGTCACCACCCGGCACGGCGTCCTCGTCGGCGTGATCTCCGTCCATCAGCGCATGGCGACCGCCTGGACCCCGGACCGGCGACGCACACTGACGTCGCTGGCCCGGGCCGCCGGGCAACTCCTGGACCCCGTGGGCCATACGGAGGGCGCACCCCTCTTGCTTACCTAGAGCACCTTCCGTACCTAAAGCACCTTCCGCACCTGAAGAACCGATGCGTCAAGCGGCAACGGCGCACGGTCCACCAGCACCAGCCCCGCGTCCGCGAACAGCCGCGCGAAGTGCTCGGCCCGGCGCTCGCGGCCGCCCACGTTGCACCGCATGTGCAGGTCCCACGCCGTGGCCAGCGACGGCGCGCCGTCGTCGGGGAGGATCCGCTCGACGACAAGCAGGTCCGCGTGGTCGGGCATGGCGTCGGCGCAGTGCCGCAGGATCTCCCGGCAGCGGTCGTCGTCCCAGTCGTGCAGGACCCGGGAGAGCAGATAGACGTCGCCGCCCGCGGGCACGTCCGCGAAGTCGCCGGGGTGGAAGGCGCACCGGTCGCCGTGGCCCGCCTTGGTCAGCAGGACGCGGGCGGCGTCGATGGTCTGCGGGCGCTCCAGCAGGGCCCCGTGCAGGGACGGGTGCGCGGCCAGTACCCGCGCCAGCAGCTCGCCGGTGCCGCCCGCGACGTCCACCACGGTCGTACGGGCCGTACGCGCGGCGGCGGCGACGAACACCGGGTGCGCGGGCAGCGGCTCGAACATCCGCGAACTCGCCGCCATCGACCGGTCGAACAGGTCCGCCAGCTCCGGGTCGCGGGCGAAGTGGTCGAAGTGGTTCTCGCCGTGCAGGTGGTCGAAGGCGACCTCGCCGGTGCGCACCGTGTGCTCCAGCTCGGCGAACGACCGGTAGAAGGGCCCGCCGTACATCAGGGCCAGCGCCCGCATGGACCCGGGCGTGTCCTCGCGCAGGAGCGTGCCGCGTCCGGTGAGCCGGAAGCCGTCGGGCCGTTCGGCGACCGCGCCCAGCATGGTGAGGTAGCGCAGCAGCGAGGTCAGGCTCCCGGGGTCGGCACCGAGCTTCTGTGCCAGCTCCACCGCGTCCAGGGTCTCGTCCGTACGCAGCACGTCCGCCAGCCCGAGCCGCGCGCAGACCGCCAGGGCCTGGGTGGTCCAGGCGCCGGTCATCTGGCGCAGGAGCGTTTCGGCAGGCTGCCGGGACTGCTGGTCGGCGAGGTGGGCGGCCAGCAGGTCGCGGTGGTCGCCGGGGGCGTACAGCTCGATGCGGCGGTACGGGGACGGGGACCGCGCGGGCACCGTGAAGTAGAGGACGGTGCCGTTCTCGTGGTGGTTGTAGCCGCCGCCGTCGGGGGTCGCGCCGTGGCCGAGGAAGGCGGCGTGCAGGCCGCGCAGGACCAGCGGGTCGGGACGTACCGCCTGGAAGGCGACGTGCGTCTCGTGCTGGTGGGCGCGCTCCTCGGCGGCGATCGTCTCGGCGGCGGAACCGGGTGCGACGGTCAGCGCGAACACCTCCACCGTCCGCCGGTCGCCCTCGGCGGACGGCACCGGCGGGCGGTGGATGGTGACGTCCAGCCCGGCGGGCGGCAGCCCGTGCCGCCGGGCGAGGCGGTCGCGTACGACCACACTCGGACGCGGCTCGGCGGAGGCGTCGAGCCCGCAGTCGGCGAGCAGGGCGGGCAGCGCGGCGTCGTCAGCGGGGAAGACGAGCAGCGCGGCATGGCAGAACCGGCAGTGCTCCAGGACGGACCGCAGCTCGGGTCCGTCCGGGTCGAGCCCGGGCAGCAGCAGGGGAAGGAGCGTGGCGACGTCCTGCTCCCTGACGAAGCCGACGGCGGCACGCAGCCGCGCGACGTCCGTGGTGTCGCGCGGTTCTGCGGGGTCGCCCAGCGCTGCGGGATGACTCAGCTCTGCGGGGTCGCTCAGTGCTTCGGGGTCGCTCGTGAGTGTCGTGTTCATGGCAGGGGAGATCCTCAAGCGTGCGTGGGAGATGGGGTGGCGCGGATGCGCGGGTACGCGAGCGGGGCGGTTGCCCCGGCTCACAGGCCCACGTAGCGAGTGGCGAACCAGTCCTGCTGGCGGCGTGAGGTGGCGAGAGAGGCGAGGCGGGAGCGGCGCAAGGAGTCGAGGAACAACGATTCTTCGGACGGGCCGTCGACGTCTTCCGGCCCGGTCGGCCCGATCGGCCCGGTCGACCCGATCGGCCCGGTCGGCCCGGTCGGCCCCGCCGGGCCGCCGTGCCAGCCGGACGGATCGTGCAGCAGCTCGATCATCCAGCGGGAGAACTCCTGCGCCCGCCAGACGTGGGCCAGGCACTTCGCGGAGTACGCGTCCAGGCCCGCGCCGTCATTGCGTTGCAGCGCGTCGCCGAGCGCCCCCGCCAGCAACTCCGCCTCCAGCACCGCGAGGTTGGCCCCCTTCGCGGCGGACGGGCTGATGAGCGCGGCCGCGTCGCCCGCCAGCAGGAGTCGGCCGTGGCGCAGCGGGTCGAGCACGTCCGACTCCAGGTCGACGATCGCGCGCTCCACGATCCGGCCGCGGGTCAGCGGGCCGTACTCCTTGGCCCCCGTCCGCAGGTCCAGCTCGTCCCAGATCCGCTCCTCGGACCAGGAGTCCGCGGGCGTTCCGCGGGCGACCTGGAGGTAGTAGCGGGTGATCGTGTCGGTACGGGCCATGTGCCCGGCGAATCCCCGGGCGTGCACCGCGTAACCCACGGCGTCGAGGCTGGGCGGGGCCTCGGCGAGCAGGCCCAGCCAGGAGATCCCGTGGTCGATGTGCCGGCGGCGGACCGCGCCGGGCGGCAGGGAGCGGCGGGCCGCACCGTGCCTGCCGTCGCATCCGGCGACGTACCGCCCCTGCCAGCGGGCGGGCCGCCCGTCGCTCTCGCGGACGTGCACGGTGGGCCGGTCGCCGTCGGCGTCGCGCACCTCGGTGGCCTCGGCGGAGAAACGTACCTGCCCGCCGGCGCCGACGAACCGGGCCAGCAGGTCGCTGACGAGGTCCTGCTGCGGATACACGACATGCGTTTCACCGCTGCCCAACGCGCCGTAGTCCAGCCGGAACCGCCCCTCCTCGGTCCGGAATTCGCAGGTGCTGTGGACCTTGCCGCGCAGCCGCAGCCCGTCGGCCAGCCCGTGCCGTTCCAGGATGCGTACGGTGTGGGCCGCGAGGAATCCGGCGCGGGCCCGCGTCTCGACGTGGGCGCGGTCGGCGCGTTCCAGGACGACGCAGTCGATGCCCTGGTCGAGCAGCAGATTCGCGAGAACGAGCCCGGCGGGACCGGCCCCGAGGACGATCACGTCCGCCGTTTCGGCGGGGGCGTGCCCGTGGTGTCTTTCTGTCACGGATCGGAGCGTAGGTGGCCGAAAATGTACGGCTAAACCGGAATCACTCCAATGAACGACAGAACAACCGATCGAAGGGGATTCGCCCTGCTCCCGCTGGTCCGGAAGCGGTCATTCCGCGCGCGTCGCGGGGCTCAGCCAGAGCGACTCCGCGTGGGCGCAGAGTTCGCCGTCGCGGGTGGCGAGGGCGCTGCCCGCCACGTACTTGCGGCCGGAGTGCGAGATCTTCCACGCGAAGCTCACGTACTCCTCGCCCGGAACGACCGGGCGGAGCACCTCGGCCGCGAGGTACGCGGTGACCGTGCCGCGCGGGGCGGCGGAGAACAGGTGGCAGGTCCATCCGGCGGGACAGTCCAGCGCACCCCACACGTGCTCGGCGGGGAGGGACGCGCGGCCAGGGCTCAGCGCCGGGTCGGGGCGCCAGGTGGTGGCGACCATCTCCTGCTCCGGCAGCGCGGAGATGTTCTGCCGCAGGCCATCGCCGGGTGCGCGGCCCATGCCGCAGCCGAAGCAGTCGGGGGTGTAGAAGGGGGTGTCCGCGAGCGAGTGCTCCTTCTCGGCGCGCAGGGCGTCCTCCCAGGTGGGGATGGAGGGAGGTGGCGGCAGGGTGCCGCTCGCCTGCGCGCGGGCGAACGTCCCCTCCGCGTCGGCGATTTCGTACGTTCCCTCCTCGGCGGCCCGCACCTCCACCGCCGTGCCCAGCGGCAGCGGGCGCCGGAAGCTCACCTTCACCGGGCCGCCCTCGAAGCACCGGGCGAGCAGGCCCGCCGCATAGCCGCCGAAGCCCACCCCCGGCAGGCCGTACATGTGCGGGGGTATGACGGTGGTCTGCTGGTGCGGCAGGGGCTCTTGCACGGGGCTCCTCGCATGACGTACGGGCTGATGGGCGTACGGGCGTACGGGCGTACGGGCGTACGGGCGTACGGGCGTACCGGCGTACTGCGTCCGGCGTACGGGTCGCGAAAGCCCATCACGGCCCCACGCTCACCGTCAACTGCCTTGGGAACCCGCCCTCTTGGCCTGGGCGAAGGCCTCGCAGCCGGTGCGCCAGGCCGCGTCCAGGTCTGCGCCGGGCGGGAAGCGGCCGTCGAGTTCGAGCACGACCATGCCGTGGGCGAATGCCCAGAACGAACGCGCGATGTCGATGTCGCCCTGCACCGCACGGGCCAGCGGCAGCGCCGCCCGGTCTTCGAGTCCTTCGGGGAGCGCGGTGCGGGCGAGCGGGCGGCTGTGGGTGAGGCGGTAGAGGTGCGGACCGGCGAGCGCGTGCCGTCGGTAGGCGTGGGCGAGCACGAGCAGGGGCGGGTCGGCACCGATCTCGGCCTCGGCGGCCTCCAGGTCCTCTGTCAGGCGGGTCATCCCCTGCGCCTGGAGCCCGGCCTCGACGGCGGCCTTGTCCGGAAAGTGCTTGTACAGGGAGGGCGCCCGGATGCCGACGCGCTCGGCGATGCGCCGCATCGACAAGGCGTCCGGCCCTTCGGCGTCGAGCAATTCCCTTGCGGCGGCCATGATGTGCTGCGCGCGGTCAGTCACTTCGCCCCTCTCGCATGACGACCCGTCACCATGGCTAACGGTGTTAGCCGCGTGCGCCACGGTATGGCTACGGGCTTGGGCCGTCAAGATGGGGAGGGCCGCCGGCCCCGCCCCCCTCCCCGCAAGGCCCCCCGCAAGGCCCCCCCCCCGCAAGGCCCCGCCCGCTAGTCCGCCGCGCGCTCCGCGAGCGGGCGGCGCCGCAGGGCCGGTACGGTCAGGGAGCGGGGCGGCAGGTAGGCCGCCGGGTTGTAGAGGTTCGTGCCCGGGGGGACGATCGCGTCGATGCGGTCGAGGGCCGCATCGTCCAGTACCACCGAGGCCCCCTTCAGCAGGCCCTCCAGCTGCTCCATTGTCCGGGGGCCGAGAATCGCCGACGTCACCCCGGGGTGCGCCACGGTGAACGCCACGGCCAGTTGGGGCAGGGTGCAGCCGAGGTCGGAGGCCAGTTCCGAAAGCTGTTCCACGGCTTCGTACTTGGCCGCGTTCGCGGCGAGGGACTGGTCGAAGTTCCCGGGGCGGAACGCCGCCCGTCCCGAGTCCAGGTCGGCCGTCCGCCCCTTGCGGTGCTTGCCGGTGAGGAAGCCGAAGGCGAGCGGGCTCCAGACCAGCACGCCCATCCCGTACCGCTCGGCGACCGGCAGCAGCGCGGTCTCCACGCCCCGCGCCAGGATCGAGTACGGCGGCTGCGCCGTGCGGAAGCGGCCGAGGGCACGGCGCTCGGCGACGTGGTGCGCCTCGACGATCTCGTCCGGCTGGAAGTTCGAGCAGCCGAAGGCCCGGATCTTGCCCGCCCGGACCAGGTCGGTGAGGACGGAGAGGGTTTCCTCGATGTCCGTGGTGTGGTCCGGGAAGTGGACCTGGTAGAGGTCGATCCAGTCGGTGTCCAGGCGGGCGAGGCTGTCCTCGACGGCCTTGAGTATCCAACGCCGGGAGTTTCCGCCCCTGTTGGGGCCATCGCCCATCGGGAAGTGCACCTTGGTGGCGAGTACGACGTCGTCGCGCCGCCCGCGCAGCGCCTTGCCGACGATCTCCTCGGACTCGCCCCGCCCGTACATGTCGGCGGTGTCGACGAAGTTGACCCCCTGGTCGAGGGCGGCGTGCACGATCCGTACGCAGTCGTCGTGGTCGCCGTTGAAGCCCTCCTGGAACATCATCGTGCCGAGGCAGTGGGTGCTGACCTCGATGCCGGTCCGGCCGAGGGTGCGGTAACGCATGGCGGTGCCCTTCGTAGGCAGAGGGGGGGGCGACCCGGCACGAGAAGCGGCCGGTCGTGAGACGGAACCCTAGGAGCTAGACCTGGCTCTAGCACAAGCCCTTACCCTGACCTGCATGGTTGAGGAATCGGTCGAGGAAGAGGCGCAGTTCGGCATCGGGCAGGTCGCCGAGCGCACCGGCCTGAGCGTGCACGCCCTCCGCTTCTACGAGCGCGAGGGGCTGTTCCTCAACCCCGTACGCCGCCTGTCCGGCGGCCGCCGCGTCTACACCGGGCACGACGTCGACTGGCTGAACGTCTGCATCATCCTGCGCGCCTCCGGCATGCCCCTGCCCGTGCTCCGCCGCTACACCGAACTGGTGCGCGCGGGCGTCGGCAACGAGCCCGAGCGCCTCGCGCTCATGCGCGAGCACGAGGCACGGGTCACCGCGCAGATCGCCGCACTGACCGAGTCCCTCGACCTGATCCGCTTCAAGGTCGCGGTGTACGAGGACCTCCGCGACGGCGGCGAGTCCGCCGCCCGCGAGTGCCACACCCCGCCGACCACCCGGGGCACTGCGGCACCCTGAACCACGCCCCCGCCGGCAACTACGCCCTCGCTGGTGCGGCGGGGGTAGCCAACACCGGTTCAGCGATGAGGAGTTGGCGGCGGGCCATGCCGGTCGCCCAGATCAGGGTGAAGGGGATGACGGTGACGTTCTTCAGGGCCAGGAGGCAGCCGAAGTAGAGCGGGTGATGGGCGGCCGGGACGTACCTGGCGAAGACCTGCTCGGGCAGGAAGTCGAAGACGAACATGGCCGCGCAGAGCAGGACACCCTGACCCGCCAGGTAGGGGAGGAAGGCCCTGGCGGTGGTGGGGTGCCGCTTGGGTACGGAGCCCTCGCCCCGGCCGAAGGCGACCGCCGGGTCCTTGCGGAGGGCCAGATGGATGACGTACGCCACGAGTGCCAGGCGCGAGGCCATGGTGAGGGCTTCGAGGGGGAGGCGGGGGAGGTCCTCGAACAGCCGCGAGAAGAAGCGCTCGGAGGCGGCGACGAGGCCCAGCGCCGTGATCGCGAGGACATGTCGGCGGTGGAAGGAGAGGGCCCAACGGGGCGTCTCCAGAACGGAGTTGACGAAGGGTCGGACGGATAAGGTGGATCCGCTGCGTCGCTTCATGTCTCTTAGCTTAGTAAGATACTTAGTGAAGTGAAGGGTTGCTGACCCTGACACGAACCCTGAGGCGACCCTGAGATCCTGGAGGCCGAGCCCCCCCGAGTCCCCGGGAGCGCACCACCGGAGGAGACCCGTGTCCGCATTCCGCAGAACCCGTGAAGGCGACCGTCTCGGGGCCGAGTTGAGCACCGCCGTCGTGCTCTTCCACGAGGCCGTCGGCCGGCAGGTCGGCCTCAGCGCCGCCGACCAGCGGGCCCTGAGCCTGATCCGCCGGGAGGGCCCGTTCACCGCCGGGGCCCTGGCCCAGCGCACCGGCGTCACGTCCGGGGCTGCCACCGGCCTGATCGACCGGCTGGAGCGCGGCGGCCACGTCCGCCGCGCCGCCGACCCCGCCGACCGCCGCCGCACCCTCGTCGCCGCCCGCCCCGACGCCCCCGGATCGGGTGCGCTGGAGGAGCTGGGCCGGGCGATGGGCGCGTTCATGGCCCGGTACGACGAGACCCAGCTCGCCGTCATCGAGGACTACGTACGCGGCACGATCGAGATCCTCACCGACCAGACCCGCCGCCTGGCCCCGTGAGCCCGTGCCCGACCCTGTGAGCCCGTGCCCGACCCTGTGAGCCCGTGCCCGACCCCGTGAGACCGCACCTCGCGCCGTCACCGCACGTGACTGTCCGTGTGCCCCCGCCGGGCGTGCGGGCACGTCACGGGTGAGCAGTCAGTAGACTCGACGGCTGTGACGGACACCCAGTACGAAGACCTGTTGAAGCTCACCCTCACCTCCGGTACGCCCAAGGCCGACCGGACGGGCACCGGTACCCGGAGTGTCTTCGGGCACCAGCTGCGGTACGACCTCTCGCAGGGGTTCCCGCTGGTCACCACCAAGAAGGTGCACCTGCGGTCGATCGTGTACGAGCTGCTGTGGTTCCTGCGCGGCGACTCCAACATCGGCTGGCTGCGCGACAACAAGGTCACCATCTGGGACGAGTGGGCCGACGCCGACGGCGACCTCGGCCCCGTCTACGGCGTCCAGTGGCGCTCCTGGCCCACCCCGGACGGTGCGCACATCGACCAGATCAGCGGTGTCCTGGACACGCTGCGCAACGACCCGGACTCCCGCCGGATGATCGTCTCCGCCTGGAACGTCGCCGAGCTGGACAAGATGGCGCTCGCCCCGTGCCACGCCTTCTTCCAGTTCTACGTCGCCGACGGCAAGCTCTCCTGCCAGCTCTACCAGCGCAGCGCGGACCTCTTCCTCGGCGTCCCGTTCAACATCGCCAGCTACGCCCTGCTCACGCACATGGTCGCCCAGCAGGTCGGCCTGGAGCCCGGCGACTTCATCTGGACCGGCGGCGACTGCCACATCTACGACAACCACGTCGAGCAGGTCACCGAGCAGCTCTCGCGCACCCCCTTCGACTTCCCCGAGCTGCGCCTGCACAAGGCCGACTCGCTCTTCGACTACGCCTTCGAGGACGTCGAGGTCGTCGACTACAAGCACCACCCGGCGATCAAGGCTCCGGTCGCCGTATGAGCACGCAGATCGGGCTCATCTGGGCGCAGACCACCGCCGGCGTGATCGGTGCGGGCAACGCCATCCCGTGGCGGCTGCCCGAGGACATGGCCCACTTCAAGGCCACCACCCTCGGCCACCCCGTCGTCATGGGCCGCAAGACCTGGGACTCGCTGCCCCCGCGCTTCCGGCCGCTGACCGGCAGGCACAACGTCGTCGTCACACGTGACCCGCAGTGGTCGGCCGACGGCGCCGAGCGCGCCGGGTCCGTCACCGAGGCGCTGGAACTCGCGGCGAAGGCCTCGGAGACCGGCGAGGTGTGGGTGATCGGCGGCGGCGAGATCTACCGGGCCGCCCTGGACCACGCCACCGTCCTCGCAGTGACCGAGGTCGACTCGCCGGTCGAGGGCGACACGTACGCGCCCGTGCCGGACGGGACCTGGCAGGTTGCCACGGACGGCGACTGGCAGACCTCCACGTCCGGGCTGCGCTACCGCATCCGCCGGTACGCCCGCCCCGCAGCCTGAGCCAAGGGGCGGGCGCCAGAGCGAGTGCCGGTCAGTCCAGGAACTCGACGAAGCCGTCGGTGCCGTGGATGCGGATCCGCTGCCCGTCCCTGATCAGCCGCGTCGCCCGCTCCACGCCCACCACCGCCGGCAGCCCGTACTCCCGGGCGATCACCGCACCGTGCGTCATCAGGCCGCCCACCTCCGTCACCAGGCCCGCGATGCCGACGAACAGCGGTGACCAGCTCGGGTCCGTGAACGACGTCACCAGGATGTCGCCCGCCTCCAGGTCGGCGTCCGCCAGATCCAGCACCACGCGGGCCCGCCCCTCCACCGTCCCCGCCGACACCGCGAGACCGGTCAGCGCGCCCTCCGGCACGTCGTCGCGCCGGTAGGAGCCGCTGAGCGCCTCGCCGTCCGAGGTCAGCACCCGGGGCGGGGTCAGGGACTCGTACGTACGGAAGTCCTCCCTGCGCCGCAGGACCAGCTCCCGGTCCGCCCGACCGGAGCGGGCGACCTCGCGGAACTCCTCGTACGTGAGGAAGAAGACGTCCTCCGCCTCCACCAGCACCCCTGCCGCCGCCAGGCGTTCCGCCTCCGCGAGCAGGGCCCGCTTGTAGGCGAAGTAGCGGCAGACGATCCCGTACTTCGGGTACTCCCGGTAGCCGATGAAGGTCCGCACCCGCTCGATCATGTGCCGGGTCTCGGCGGCCTTCGCCTCCCCGTCCGGCAGCTCCCGCAGCCGCGCCACCACCTCGTCGGCCTTGCGCTCCGCGCGCAGCCTTCCCTCCTCGAAACGCTGCGCCGCCGCGCCCGGTCCGAAGTTCCGCACGTTGTCGAGCATCACCGGCACCAGCGTGCTCGGGCGCTCGCTCCAGCGCGGGCGCGTGATGTCGATCTCGCCGACGCAGCGCATCCCGTACCGGTCGAGGTATTTCTCGATCGCGTCGCGCGCCTCGGCCCCGCCCGGCACCTTCGCCAGCCCGTCCAGGAACGGGACGTCGTCGCCGGAGACCTCGCGCAGGTACTCCACCACCTCCGCGTGCGGACGGATCACGTCCGCGACGTCGAGCAGGTCGAGACCCATCTCGGAGGTGATGTTGTCGGGGGCGGAGAGGGTGAGCGTGTCGGTGGAGTTCTTCTCGCCGAGCCACTCCTCCAGCTTCTCGTTGAGCCACCACGTCGCCTCGTGGCTCGCCATGATCGCCTGCATGCTCAGCGGGTCGCCGAGCACCCGCTTGTGCTCCTCGAAGGCCCCGTCCAGGAAGTCGAAGAGCTCCGGCCCCGTCTTCGTGCGCACGGCCTCCTCCAGCGCGGCGACGGACGCCTCACTGCGCGCGATCAGTGCCGTGACGACCTCCGGGGCGTTCCCGAGCGGCTCGGGCGCGGCGTGCCCCGCCGAACGCGGGGCCGGTGCGGGCTCAGGCAGTTCCCGTACGAAATTCTCCTGTTCCAGTACGGTCTCCAGCGCGTCCCGGACCAGCGGGTCGCCCTTCCCCAACAGGTCCAGGAGCCCGGCGCGGACCGAGGGAATCCCCAGGCGCGCGGTGACGTCGACGAACAGCCGGCCGCCCGCCACCTGCATCTGCGCCATCGCCGTGCGCTGCCACATGGACCAGCCCAGGGGCTTCATCGCGTCGGTCATCATCTGCTGGTGGCCGACGGACACGTACACGTGGTTGTCCTCGTCGGCGGCCTCCGGGACCGGGAAGAGCGTCGTGATCGGGCGGCTCTGGACGATCTGGAAGGCGTCGTCGACCAGGCACCACTCGATGTCCTGCGGGCGCCCGAAGTGCGCCTCGATACGGCGGCCCAGCTCAACGAGGCGTACGGCCTGCTCGTCGGTGAGCGCGGGCTGCTCCTGCCGCCCCGCGTCGAGCGTCACCTCGCGCGTGCCGCCGCCCGGCAGCGGTTCGATCGCGCGCTGCTTGGCGGCGATCGTACGGCTGACGACCTGCCCGTCCCGTACGGCGAAGACGTCCGGGTTGACCAATCCCGACACCAGCGCTTCGCCCAGGCCGAAACCGGCGTCCACGGTGGCGGTCCGGCGGTTGCCGGTGACCGGGTCGGCGGTGAAGAGGATGCCGGAGGACTGCGGGAAGACCATCCGCTGCACGACCACCGCCATGTGCACCGTCCGGTGGTCGATGCCCTGGTGCCTGCGGTACGCCACGGCCCGCTCGGTGAAGAGCGACGCCCAGCAGCGGCTCACGTGCCGCAGGACCTCGTCCGCGCCCACGACGTTGAGGTACGTGTCCTGCTGGCCGGCGAAGGACGCGGTGGGCAGGTCCTCCGCCGTCGCGCTGGAGCGGACCGCGTAGGCGTCAGCCTCACCGTGCCGGGCGACGGCGCGGGTGATCTCCCCGGCGAGGGAAGGGGGGAGGGGGAGCTCCTCGACGGCGCGGCGGATCCGGGTGCTGAGGCTCCGTACGGACTCCTGGTCGTCGGCGGGCACCCGGGCCAGCTCGTCCAGCAGGGCGAGGACGGGCGGGGCCTGGGCGACGACGTGCTGGTAGGCGTCGGTCGTCACGCAGAAGCCGTCCGGCACGCGGACGCCCTCGATGTGCGACAGGGTGCCCAGGTGGGCGCCCTTGCCGCCGACGGACTCGATCTGCGTGCCGTTGGTCTCGCGGAGTTCCCGTACGTACTGCTGGCTCATGTGTGCCGCTCTCATTTCCGCAGGTGGTGGCCTCGGCGGATGATTCTGCGGCATTCCGGGGGCCTTGTGGCAAGACCCCCGGTGGGGTATACCTTGAGACAGGCGGGGAGAGTGATCTCCCTGCCTTTGTGCTGTCCGGGTCCCTGTCAGCCGAGGGCTTCGATCAGCTGCTGTTCGCGGGCCGCGCTCAGCCCGGCGCGTCGCTCGCGGTCGAGGCCCTGCTCGCGCTCCCAGCGGAGGGTGTCGGCGACCATCTCCGCGCGCGGGCGGTGCCGCAGACCGGCGGCCAGCGCGGCGGCGCCGCTGCGGTCGGTGAAGGCCTGCCAGCCGGGCTCCACGATCCACATCGCCAGCGACTCCGGGCCCATGAACTCCACCACGCCCTGCTCGCGCAGCCAGGCCGAGGAGGCGCTGACCACCGGGCCGGTGTGCCCGCCCGCCGCCCGCGACAGCTCGATCCACTCCGCCAGCGGGAGGACCGGGCCCACCGCGTTGTACGTACCCGTCGTGCCCTTCTCCGCACAGTCCAGCAGCCACGCGCACAGGTCGCGCGCGTCGACCACCTGCGTCGGCAGGGCGGGCTCGTCCGGGACCAGCAGCGGGTCCTCGGGGGCGCGGGCGGCGCGGGCCGCCCAGTAGCCGGAACGCCCGCTGTGGTCGCCGGGGCCGCCGATCAGGCCCGCCCGCGCGATCAGCAGGCGGTCGCCCACGGCCGCCGTGGACGCCTGCTCGCAGGCCGACTTCGCCTCGCCGTACTGCTCGGGCGCCGCCTCGCGCACCTCCGGCGGGGTCGGCGGGAGCAGGGCGGCGGACTCGTCGGCGCCGTGCTCGTCGTGCGTCGCGTACGCGCTGACCGACGAGACGAACGTCCAGTGCCGGGCCCGCGTCTTCAGCGCGTCGAGCGCGTCCCGTACGAAACCGGGCTGCCGGGACACCTCCAGCACCGCGTCCCACTCGCGGTCGAGCAGGCCCGCGTACGCGTCCGGGGCCGACCGGTCGGCCACCACCAGCCGCGACCCCTGCGCCACCTCGCCGCTCTCGCCGCGCGCCAGGCACGTCACCGCGTGCCCGCGCTCGATCGCCTGCCGGGACAACTCCCGGCCCAGCCATGCCGTTCCACCCAGAACCAAGATCTCCATGCCCCACAGGCAACACCCGGTCCGGGCCGGATGCCCAGGGGGTTCGCTCACGGCGCACCTGTTGCGGAAGCGCGCGTTCGGTGCATGTCGGGCGGCAGGGCGGGGAACCCGCGCCGCATGGCACTCATCAGGAGGATCGCAAGGCCCTTGCTGGCTTCGACGTTCATCAGCGGCGGCATCGGCACGCTCCGGCACCCGGAGAAGGTGGCCCCCGAGGCCGAACCCGTGGCGGTTCCGGTGGGGCGGCGCATACCGAAGCTGCCGACGGACCCCGAGAAGCTCGTACGGATCAACGGCGCGGTGCAGGTCGGCGCGGGCGCACTGCTCGCCGTGGGCCGCTTCCCGCGCCTCGCCGCACTGGCCCTCGCCGGGACGCTGGTGCCGACCACGCTCGCCGGGCACCGCTTCTGGGAGGAGAAGGACCCGGAGGCGAAGGCGGAGCAGCGCAACCACTTCCTCAAGAACATGTCACTGGTGGGCGGGCTGCTGATCACCGCCGCCGACACGCACGGCAAGCCGTCGGTGGCGTGGCGGGCGCGCAGGTCGGCGACGAAGGGGCGGCGGGTGACGCACCGTGCCGGCCACCGGGCGGAGTTGACGGCCCGTCGCGCGGAGGCGGCCCGGGCGCGCACTGTGCGCACGGCGCAGCGGAAGTCGCGGGGCGTGGCGCGTGCGGCGCAGAAGAGGGTCAGGGCGTGAAGGGGGATGCCTCCCCTCCCTGAAACGCAACTGCAACACAGCCGTGCGGCTGCCGAAGTCCCGCCCTGACCGGCCGGCAGCGGTGGTCGCCCAGCCTGTGCACGTACCCGATGGCCGGAGTACATGTGCAGGCTCTGGGAGGCCGCTGCTGTGTGGACACTTACGAAGCGATATGGCCTGGTCGCGTACGGAAGGCTCCGGCGCGGGCGGCCGGGCCTGCTGTGGGGCCCGGTGGCGGTGCTGCTGGTCGGCGGTGTCGGCGCCTGGCTGGTCCCCGCGGGCGGAGGGGGTACGGGGCGGCTGCCCGCGGTGGCCGCCGAACTCGACCTGCCGTGGCCCGGCGAGGGCCAGGCGGCCGTCGCGGTGGAGCGGATCGGTGACATCGGAGGCACCGGTCCACGGCGCGCGGTGCCGATCGCCAGCGTCACCAAGGTGATGACCGCGTACGTGATCCTGAAGGACCACCCGCTCAGGGGCGGCCAGGACGGGCCCACGGTCGAGGTGGACGCGCAGGCCGCGGCCGAGTCGCACTCGCTGAGCGAGTCCACCGCCGCCGTCGTCGAGGGCCAACGGCTGTCCCAGCGCAAGCTGTTGGAGCTGATGCTGCTGCCGTCGGCCAACAACGTGGCCCGCCTGCTGGCCCGTTGGGACGCGGGCAGCGAGGCGCGCTTCGTCGCCAAGATGAACGCGGCGGCCGCCCGGCTGGGGATGACCGACACGACGTACACCGGGGCCAGCGGCATCGAGGCCACCACCCTGTCGACCGCGGCCGACCAGCTGAAACTGGCCCGCGAGGCCATGAAGGACCCGGCGCTGCGGGCGACCGTGGCGCTGCGCAGCACGGTCGTTCCGGGGCGGACCGAGCCGGTGCGGAACACCAACGAACTGCTCGCACGGCCCGGTGTGATCGGGCTGAAGACCGGTTCCAGCACCCCGGCGGGCGGCAACCTGATGTGGGCCGCCGAAGTCCCCGAGGGCACGAAGCGACGGCTGGTGTACGGGGTGGTGCTGGGCCAGCGCGCGGGAACCACGCCCGCCGAGGGGCGCCGGGCCGCGCTGGAGAGCAGCGGGCGGCTGCTCGACGCCCTCCAGGAGCAGCTTCCGCGAGCTCTGGCGGGGCAGGCGTGAGCGCCGGCGCCGGGCTTGACGGGCGCACCTCGGTGGAGGACGGGCGCACCTTGGTGGAGCCGGAGGTACAGCCTGGCGATGTGGAGCCGGTGGTACGGCCTGCCGAGCCGCCTCGTACGGTTTCCGGCCGGTGGCGGCGGGGGCGGGTCGTCGGCGTCGCCGCCGTTCTCTGCGCCCTGCTCATGGCGGCGCACTCCCTGGTGCCGAACGGGTTCGGCAATCTCGGCAGTCTGTGGCAGACGGTGCTGCCCTGGTCCGGCGTGGCCGTGGTGGGCCTTGCGGTGCTCGCGGGTGTGCGGCGTTCCGCGCTCGCGGCCGTGGCCGTGCTCATCCCTGCCGTCGTCTGGTGCTCCCTGTTCGCGGGCACGCTCGGCGACAGGCGTGCCGACGGCGGGAATCTGACCGTGGTCAGCCACAACGTCAGCGAGGAGAACCCCGACCCCGGCCGGACCGCGCGGGCACTGGCCGCTTCCGGCGCCGACGTGCTGGCGCTGGAGGAACTCTCGCGCCGGAGCGCGCCGGTGTACGAGCGTGAACTGGCGTCCTCCTACCCCTACTTCGCGGTGCGCGAAGGCATCGGGGTGTGGAGCAAACACCCGCTGTCGGCCGTGGAACCGGTGGAGATCATGCCGTGGACGCGTGCCGTGCGGGCCACGGTCGGCACCCCGCAGGGGCCCGTGGCGCTGTACGTCGCACATCTCGCCTCCGTACGGGTCCTGCCGGTCGGGGGATTCGCGACGGCGCAGCGCAACGAGGCGGCCGGGAAGCTGGCCGACGCCGTACGGGCGGAAAAGCTGCCCCGGGTGGTGGTGGCCGGTGACCTCAACGGGTCGGTCGACGACTCGGCCCTCGGGTCGTTGACGGGGCTCCTCCGGTCGGCGCAGGAGGAGGCGGGGGACGGATTCGGGTTCAGCTGGCCCGCGTCGTTCCCGGTGGTGCGGATCGACCAGATCCTGGTGAAGGGGGTGACGCCCGTGGCGGCATGGACCCTGCCCGGCACCGGCAGCGATCACCTGCCGGTGGCGACCTCACTGCGCCTGTGACCTACGGCGCTGCCGTCGGCGTACGGCTACGATTCGATTCGGTTTGATTCGATCAATAATCGGCATGAACGTTCGAAAAGGGTGACTTCTTGTCTGCATCGCACCTCCCGGCACCGGCACCGGGTCCGGGAGCGGCTCCGGCTCCGGCTCCGGTGAGGATCCTGGTCGTCGAGGACGACGCGGTGATCCGGCGCTCGGTCCAGCTGGCCCTGGAGCGCTACGGGTACGAAGTCACGGTCGCGGGTGACGGGCTCGACGGGCTGGACGCCTTCCGGGCCGGGCAGCACGACCTGCTGATCCTCGACGTGATGCTGCCGAACCTGGACGGCATCGGGCTGTGCCGCCGCATCCGGGAGGAGAGCCTCGTACCGGTACTGATGATGTCGGCGCGCGGTGACGCCCTCGACGTCGTGTCCGGGCTGGAGGCCGGGGCGGACGACTACGTCGTCAAGCCCGTCGACATCGGGATCCTCGTCGCACGGATCCGCACGCTGCTGCGCCGGGCCACCTTCCGCCCGGACCCGGCACCGGCCCCGGGGGCCGACGGGGCCGCCGCGGGTGCCCCTGCGGCACAGGACGGGCCGCTCGTCTTCGGCGACCTGACCATCGACCTCCTCGGGCTGAACGTGTGCCGAGGCGGTGAGCCGGTCCTGCTGTCCCCCACCGAACTGCGGCTGCTCCTGGCGTTCGCGGAGCATCCCGGCATCGTGCTGGACCGGCGGCGGCTGCTGAGCGACGTCTGGGACTACGGCTGGGAGGGCGACACCCGCGTCGTCGACGTGGCCGTGGTGCGGCTGCGGAAGAAGATCGGGGCCGACCGCATCGAGACCGTGCGCGGCTTCGGCTACAAGCTCCTGCGGACCTGAGACGGCGGCCATGGGATTCCTCAACCTGCGCGCACTGCGCTGGAAGGTCGCGCTGCTGACCGCGACCGCCTGCTGCGCGGTCGCCACGGTGGTCGGGCTGCTCGTCCACGAGGCGACGGCCGAGCACGGACAGCGAGCGGGGGACGACCGGGTCGCCACCCAACTGCTCGCCGCGGAAAGGGAGTTCCAGCGCACGGGCGTCAGGCCCGAGGCCGCCTCCCTCATGACCCCGGACGAGCTGCCCGGACCGCTGGCACGCGCCGTGGCGGAGCGGCAGCCCGACACCTACGCCACCTGGTACGACGTGAAGGAGCCGAACTGGTACTGGCTGTGGGCCGCCGTGCCGGTCGAAGGGGATCGCGTGCTCGTCGTACGCACCGACATGAGCGCCGAGGTGCGCAGCCTGCAACTCCTGGACCGGAGCATCGTCAAGGCGGTGCTGGCGGCGCTCCTCGTCGTCGTCCCGCTCGCCGCGCTCGCCACCGAGCCGATGAACCGGCGGCTGCGCCACGGGGCGCGCACCGCACGCAGGATCGCCGGTGGCGATCTCGACGCCCGCATCGGGCGCCGGGGCCGGGCCCGTGACGAGATCACCGAGTTGTCCGACGCGGTGGACGCCATGGCCGGAGCCCTTCAGGCACGGCTGGAGGCGGAGAAGCAGTTCACCGCGGACGTGGCCCACGAACTGCGCACCCCCTTGATGGGGCTGATCACCTCGGCCGGACTGCTCGCCGAGGACGACGAGGCGGCGGGGCTGGTGCGCGAGCGGGTGGCGACGCTGCGCGGCCTGGTCGAAGACCTGCTGGAGATCTCCCGCCTCGACGCCGGCGCGGAGCGGGCGAGGCTCGACGAGGTGCCCCTGGGCGAGCTGGTCACCGACGTGATCCGGCGAGGGCCGCACGGCGGTGGCAGTACGCAGGTGGTCGTCGAGGACACGGAGGTCGTACGTACCGACCCGCGCCGTGTGGAGCGCATCGTCACCAACCTCGTCGCCAACGCGCACCGGCACGGTGCGGCCCCCGTCAGCGTCACCGTCACCGGATCACGGATCGTCGTACGCGACCACGGCCCCGGATTTCCCGCCGGGCTGCTGGCCGCCGGACCGCAACGCTTCCGCACGGGAGCCCCCGGGCACGGGCACGGGCTCGGGCTGACCATCGCCCTCGGGCAGGCCAGGGTGCTCGGCGCCCGGCTGGTCTTCGCCAACGCGCCGGAGGGCGGGGCGGAGGCGGCCCTTGAGCTGCCCCCGGCCGTCACCTGACCCGTGCCGGGATCCGTTCCCGGGGCCGGCCGGAGCCCGTCCAGGCCACCAGCCCGTGCAGGAGGACCGCCGTCAGGGTTCCGGCGACCACGCCCGAGCCGAGCACCGTCCGTACCCAGGACGGGAACTCCGCGTACAGCTGCGGGGCCACCACCGGCAGCAGGCCGACCGCCAGGGCGAGCGCCGCGACCATCGAGTGCCCCTGCTGCGCGAGGTCGGCACGGGCCAGCATCTGCACGCCCATCACCGCGATGAGCGCGTACACGACGAGCGCCGAACCCCCCACCACCGCCGACGGAATCCCCGCCACCGCCCGCGACACCGGGGCCAGCAGGCCGACGGCCACCAGCAGGGCACCGGCCGCGGCCGTGACGTAACGGCTGCGCACCCCGGTGAGCCGGCCGATGCCGATGTTCTCGGAGCTCGTGACCATCAGGGACGTGCCCCACAGCCCGCCCAGCAGCGACATCACCGCGTCCGCCCGCGCCACCTTCGGCACGTCCCGCCCCGGCGCGACCTCGCGGCCCGAGGTCTCGCTGTTGAGGACGGTCTGGCCGGTGATTTCCGCGAGGGTGGTGAGGCTGAAGACGAGGAGGGGAAGGGCGGCGAGGAGGTCGAACCGGGGAGCGCCGTACGGGAAGAGGGAGGGCAGCGCGAAGCCCGTGCCCGCCGCCGGGGTGAAGGAACCCAGCCCCGTCGTCACCGCGAGCACCGTGCCCGCCGTCATGCCGATCAGCACCGCGCTCTGCCGCCACACACCCCGCAGGAGCAGGTACGCGGCGAGCGTGACGCCGACCGTCAGACCGGCGAGGACGACCGACTTGGGGAGGGCCTGCCCCGTCGGACCGGTGATCAGCTGCGCCGCCACCCGCACCATGGCGATGCCGATGAGCAGCACGGTCACGCCCATGACGAGGGGCGGGAAGAGCCGTACGATCCGCGCGTACAGCGGCACCACCGCCAGCAGGAGCAGCCCCGCGAGGAACACTGACCCCGTCGCCACGGCAGGCCCGTGATCAGCGGCGATCTGCAGGAACAACGCGGCCGCCGCCCCGCCCGGCAGCATCACGAACGGCAGCCGGGCCCCCACCTTCCACACTCCGAGCGACTGGAGCAGCGACCCCGCCCCACAGAGCACGAGCACGGCACTGAGCAGCGACGCGGTGCGGGCGGGGGAGAGGTGCAGTGCGGCGGAGGTCAGGAACACGGTGGATATCGGCGCCGCAGCCATCGCCAGAACATGCTGAAGCGCGAGCGGCACCAGGCGCACAACGGGCACCCACTCGTCGACCTCCGCGCCCGGCTCGGCGTCGGGCCTCGCGACGGGCCTCGCGTCTGGCTCCGTGCCCGGCCTCGCGCCCGGCTCCGTGGTCGACCTAACGGTCGGCCCTGTGACGGGCTTTGCGCCCGGTGCTGTGACGGGGTCCGCGCCCGGCTTCGCGGCGGCCTCCGTGCCCGGCCTCGCGCTCGGCTCCGTGGTCGACCTAGCGGTCGGTCTTGTGACGGGCTTTGCGCCCGAACCTGCGCCCGAACCTGCGCCCGGCCCTGTGACCGGTTCCGCAACCGAACTCGCGCCTGCCTTCGCGTCCGGCCCTGTGAGGGTCCCTGTGACGGGCTTTGCGCCCCGCTCCACGTCCGGCCCTGTGACCGGCTCCGCGACCGGACCCGCGCCCGGGTTTGCGCCCGGACCCGTGACCGGCTTCGCAACCGAACCCGCGCCCGGCTCCGTGCCCGGACCCGTGACGGGCTCCGCCACCTCCCCTGCCCCAGCGCTCCGCTTCGTCCCCGGCTGCGGCACGCTCATCGGTCCGTCTCCAGCCACGGCAGTTCCTCCGCCGCGTAGCGGTACGAGCGGAAGACCGCGTTCGGTTCGGCCGGGAAGAGGCCGCGGACCTCGGACTCCTCGTAGCCGCCGAAGTACGGGACGACGTACTCCCAGACGACCAGCCCGTCCGCCGTCACCTCGAAGAGACGGCCGGCGGGGGAGTCCGTGATCAGCGTGTTTCCGTTGGGGAGGCGTTGGGCCGAGCCCATGAAGGGGGCGAAGAAGGACTCCCGGGCGGGGTCGTGGTACTCCCAGGCCACCTCCCCCGTCGCGCGGTCGATCTCGATCACGCGCGAGTACGGGACGTCGTGGCCGGGGCGGAAGACGCCGTTGTCGAAGACGAGGAAGCGGCCGTCCGGGAGCTCGGTGGGGTGGTGCTGTTGGGAGACCTGGCCCGGGGCGGTGCGCCACACGACCTCGCCGGTCTCGCGGCTGATGACGATGACGGCGGAGGAACTGCGCAGGCTGGCCAGGATGTTGCCGTCGGAGAGCGGGGTGACGGAGTTGATGAGGGGCCAGTGCTCGCGCGCGTAGTCGGGGTGCAGGGCGTACGCCTCGCGGTCGAGGTGTTCGGCGGCCCGCCAGGACCACAGCTCGGTGCCGTCGGCGTCGACCTCGACGATCGTGTCCGCCCAGACCGTCCCGCCCTGGGCCTCCGAGCCCGGCACCCCGCCGCGCACGGCTTCCGCGTCCGCGCCGGTCAGGGGTTCGAGGGCGGTGTAGAGGATGCCGCCGTCGTCGAGGTGGTGGGCGTCGTGGTGCTGGAGGGGGTCGAGGTGCTCGCGCAGGGGCGTGCCGTCCGGGGCGTACACGCCCATGACTCCGCCCCGGTACTTGTGCCACATGGGGAACAGGGCTTCCTGGTCCGGGAGTACGCCGTTGTGGGCGAGGTGCCCGCCCGGCAGGATCCGCGCGTGCCGGCCGGCCCGGTACGGCAGCTTCCAGGTGTGGACCTCGGTGCCGTACAGGTCGATCAGGTGGACCTGCCCACCGCCGGTGAGCGGGGCGAAGAGGGTGTACCCGGCGAAGGCGTGCTCCGGGTCGAGAGCGATGAGCCCCGTGCCGCGGCGGCGGCGCTGGTTCTGGTCGACGGTGGTCACGGCGAGCCCTTCCGATGAGGATCAGAATTTGTTTGATGCAGTCGAATGCCTTTGAAGCTAGGGGAGTTGTGTGTCAGCGATGTGACAGGAGTACGAAGCCTCGCGCGGCCCCGCATAGGGTGATCGCGAAAGGCGGGCGACGACCATGACAGATGCGCGGAACGCGGACATGAAGGACGTGGGCGTGGGCGGTCCTGCCGGCCCCATGGACGCAGGGACGACCGAGGGCGTGCCCGGCGCAGGTGCGCGGGGTGCGGGCGTGGCCGACGGTCTGCCTGGTGTCGGTGTGCGGGGTGTGGGCGTGGCCAACGGTGTGCACGGTGCTGGTGTGCGAGGTGTGGGCGCGGCCGACGGTCTGCCTGGTGCTGGTGCTGGTGCTGGTGCCGGTGCCGGTGCGCGGGATGCGGGCGAGACCAACTGTGTGCACGGCGCCGGTGCGCGCGATGCGGGCGTGCGAGGCGGCCGGGACGTCGTTGTCGGCGATGCGCAGGCCAAAGGGCAAGGCGATGCGCAGAGTGACGTGCACGGCGATGCGCAGGAAGGCGGGCATGTCGACGCGCAGAGTGGCGTGCAAGGCGACGCGCAAAGCGGCATGCAGGGCCACACGCAGAGTGACGCGCAGGATGTGGGCGCCGACGCTGGGGCCAGCGGGGCCAGCGGGGCCAGCGGGGCCAGCGGGGCCAGCGGGGCCAGCGGGGCCAGCGGGGCCAGCGGGGCCAGCAGGGCCAGCGGGGCCAGCAGGGCCAGCAGGGTCGACGGGTCCGACATGGCGTCCGACAGCGACAGCAGCAGCGGCAAGGCCGCGGCCCACACCGGCCTCGGCGGCGCCGTGCGCCGCCGACGCCGGGCCCTCGACCTGACCCTCGCCGCCCTCGCCGACCGCAGCGGCCTCTCCGTGCCCTTCCTCAGCCAGATCGAGAACGAGCGCGCTCGCCCCAGCATGCGCTCCCTGCAACGCATAGCCGACGGCCTACGGACCACCGCCGTCCAGCTCATGGCCGCCGCCGACGACACCCGCACCGCCCTCCACGTCGTCCGCGCCCAGGACGACCCCGGCCTCGCCACGGACACCGGTGTACGCCCCCTGGTGCGCGGCAACCGCAAGCTGCACGCCCTCGAATTCACCGGGCCGCAGCACGCCGACCGCGAATTCCTGCACGAGAACGACGAGTTGATGTACGTCGCCGACGGCACCGCCGAGGTCCACGCCGAGGGCCGCACCCTCGTCCTCGGGCGCGGCGACACCCTCTATCTCGCCGGCGGAGTCCGCCACCGCTGGCGCGCCACCGGCCCCGACACCCGGGTCCTGCTGGTGGCGGTGGCGGACGGCGCCGATCACTGACGTAACGCCGGCGCCAGCTGCATCAGCTACATCGCCGGAGGCCCGTCGTGCAGGATGCGCTGGAAGATGCGGTGGTCCCGCCACTCCCCGTCGATGTGCAGATAGCGCGGCGCACTCCCGATCGCCTCGAAGCCGCACTTCTCCAGCACCCGCTGCGACCGCACGTTGTGCAGCACGGTCGTCGCCTCGATGCGGTGCAGCCCCAGCTGCGTGCCCGCCACCTCGCACACGTGCCGCACGGCCCCGCTCGCCAGGCCCCGGCCCAGCTGGTCGGCGGCCACCCAGTACCCCAGGTACGCGCTGCAGAACGGGCCCCTCACGATCCCCGACAGCGTCACCGCGCCCACCACCCGCTCCTCCCGCACCATCAGCCACGGCACGAGCCGCCCCTCCTCGTGCTGGACGAGCCGGTCCCGCAGGCGCTCCGCCTGGCCCTCGGTGGTGAAGTAGCTCTCCGGCCAGCGGGGTTCCCAGGGGCTGAGGTGCTCCCGGTTCTCCCGTACGGCCTCGGCGAGCGCCTCGGCGTCCTTGAGGGTGGCGAGGCGCAGGGCGACCCCGTCGGGCAGGGCATGGGTTTGTGTGATCATGCGGCCACGGTAGTCGCCGCCCCTCCCCGCCGGGATTACGCCCGCAAGTAGGCCAGCACGGCCAGCACCCTGCGGTGGGTCTGGTCCGTCACCGGCAGGTCCAGCTTGGTGAGGATGCTGCCGATGTGCTTGCCGATCGCCGCCTCGGACACCACCAGTTCCTGGGCGATCGCACCGTTGGACCTGCCTTCGGCGACCAGCGCCAGCACCTCGCGTTCGCGCGGGGTGAGCTGTTCCAGCGGATCGCGGCGGCGGCGCAGCAGTTGGCGTACGACCTCGGGGTCGACCACCGTCCCGCCGTCCGCCACCTTGTGCAGCGCCGCCACGAATTCCTCGATCTGGCCCACCCGGTCCTTGAGCAGATAGCCGACTCCGGTGCCGTCCCCGGAGTCCAACAGCTCGGCGGCGTACGTCCGTTGCACGTACTGGCTCAGCACCAGGACCGGCAGCGCCGGGCGCTCCGTACGCAGCCGCACCGCCGCGTGCAGGCCCTCGTCCTGGAAGCCGGGCGGCATGCGTACGTCCGTCACCACGACGTCGGGGGAGTGCTCCTGGACCGCCGCGACCAGCGCCTCGGCGTCCCCGACGGCTGCCACCACCTCATGGCCGCAGCGGCGGAGCAGGCCGACGAGCCCGTCCCGCAGCAGCACGCTGTCCTCCGCCAGCACTACGCGAAGTGCTCTGCCGCCTTCGTCAACTCGCAAGGAAACTCCACCCGCAGCACAGTCGGTCCGCCCGGCGGACTGGTCAGGGCCAGTCTGCCATCGAGCACCGACACCCGGTCCGCGAGGCCGGTCAGCCCGCTGCCCGCCGACGCCTCCGCACCGCCGCGGCCGTCGTCGTACACCTCCAGGAACAGGCGTCCGTCGCGATGACCGCCACTCACCCACGCACGGTCGGCCCCGCTGTGCTTGGCGACGTTGGCGAGCGCCTCGCACACCACGAAGTACGCCGCGGACTCGACCGCGCGGGACGGCCGGCCCGGCGGCAGGTCGAGGCCGAGGTCGACCGGGACCACGCAGCGGTCGGCGGCGTCGGCGACCGCCGCGTGCAGGCCGTAGTCCGTGAGGACCTGCGGGTGGATGCCGTGGATGAGCTCGCGCAGCTCCGCGAGCGCCTTGCCCGCCTCCTCGTGGGCCTTGGCGAGCTGGTCGGCGAGCGGGCCGGGCGGGGCGTCGAGGCGGGCCAGCCCGAGGGTCATGGACAGGGCCACGAGGCGCTGTTGGGCGCCGTCGTGCAGATCACGCTCGATGCGCCGCCGTTCCGCCTCGAAGGCCTCCACCAACCGGACCCGAGAACGGGCCAGTTCGACCACCCTGGTGCCCAACTCGCCCTCGAAGGAGCCGATCAGCAGCCGGGCGAGACCGGCACGGGCGCCCGCCGCGACCCCCAGTACGTACGTGCCCAGGGCCATCAGCAGCAGGCCCAGCACGGCCACGCCGAAGGCGGTCGGCCAGCCGGTGACCGTCCACAGCTTGAGCACCTTCACCTCCAGGCCGTCACCGACCGTGGCCAGCATCACCGGAGTGGCGACCATGGCCAGCGGGAACAGCAGGGCGACCGTGAGCGCCAGGGCGTCGACCGGCCACAGCAGTCCGGCGAACAGCAGCGCGTACCCCAGCTCGCGCCAGGTCTCCTGTTCGCGCAGCCGGGTGGTCAGCCAGGCCCACAGCCCCGGCGCGGCGGGCGTCAGATGCCCGCCGGACACCGGGGCGGGATCCACCAGGCGCAGCCTGCGCCGCTCCACCTCGGCCACCGGGATCCCGCTGAGGGCGACCAGGACGAGCAGCGGCAGCCCCACCAGGACGACGGCGAGCGCACCGCAGACCACGGCGAGCACCACGATCCCCACCAGGGTGCCGGCGCCGATCAGCGCGCCGGTGAGCAGATACGCGGTGGAGCGCCAGGGCCAGGACGACAGCAGGAAGCCCGGCCGGGACATGGCCTGCCACACGGTTCGAGGGTGCATGTGCATGACCGTAGGCGGCCCCACCGGTCCGGTGCCATCGGTCCCGTACCCGGATCGGGGGTATGCCTGGCCCTACCCCAGGTCTCGTTCTGGCCTGACTGTGTGACCAGGGGTCCCCACGGTTTCGTAGAGGCATCGACGAGCCGAGGAACAAGAGCCGGTGGGGAATCACATGAATCGCATGAACCAGATGAATCACATGAGCGGCGACGCGATCCAACTCCACTCCGTGTCACGGGAGTTCGGTGCCGACGGTACGTCCGTCACCGCCCTCGACCGGGTGTCGCTCGCCTTCCCGAGGGGGACCTTCACCGCGGTGATGGGCCCCTCCGGCTCCGGCAAGTCGACCCTGCTGCAGTGCGCCGCCGGACTCGACCGGCCCACGTCGGGCTCGATCCGGATCGGCGGCACGGAGCTGGCCGGGCTGAGCGAGAGGAAGCTGACCCTGCTGCGCCGCGAACGCATCGGCTTCGTCTTCCAGGCGTTCAACCTGATGCCCTCCCTGACCGCCGAACAGAACGTCGCCCTGCCGCTGCGACTGGCCGGCCGCCGCCCGAAGAAGAACCAGGTCCGCGAGGTGCTCGACCGGGTGGGACTGGGCGACCGGGCACGGCACCGGCCGACGGAGCTGTCCGGCGGCCAACAGCAGCGCGTCGCCCTGGCCCGCGCCCTGATCACACGCCCCGAGGTGCTGTTCGCCGACGAGCCGACCGGTGCGCTCGACTCGCGGACCGGCCGCGAAGTGCTCACCCTCCTGCGGGAGATGGTCGACCGGGCGGGCCAGACGATCGTCATGGTCACCCACGACCCGGTCGCCGCCTCCCGCGCCGACCGCGTCGTCCTCCTGGTCGACGGCCGGGTCGACGGCGAACTGGCCGGCGCCCGCGCCGAGGACATCGCCGCCCGCATGACCAGGCTGGAGGCCGCACCGTGCTGAGCACCGCACTGCGCACGCTGCGCACCCGCCGGGTCACCTTCGTCGGCAGCTTCGTCGCCCTCGCGCTGGGCGTGGCGCTGATCAACGTGATGGGGCTCGCCCTGGCGTCCTCGCTGGAGGCCCCCGAGCGCAAGCCCGAACGGTTCGCCGCGGCACCGGTCGTGGTCAAGGGCATGGACACGCTGCGGGTGGCGACCCCGATCGGCGAACGGACGAAGCCGCTGGCGCAGCCGCGCGCCGTACCCGCCGAGGTGGTCGCCCGGCTCAAGAGGCTCGGGACCGTCGTCGAGGACCGTTCCTTCGCCGTACGGGCCCGGGGCGGGCCCGCGAACCTGGTGGGCCACCCCTGGTCGACCGCCGCCTTCGCGCCGTACCGGCTCGACGGGGGCCGGGCGCCGAAGGCCGCGGACGAGGTCGCCGTCAGCGGGGACTGGGCCGGGCTCGGCACACGCCTCCGTACCGACACCGGCACCGTACGGGTCGTCGGCACCGTGGCCGGACCCGCCTTCGAGAACGCCGTCTTCCACACCGACGCCCGCGCCGCCGACATCGCACCCCGCAGCCTCCAACTCGTCGTCGACGCCGACCCGGCGGCCGTACGGGATGCCGTGCGCGGCAGCGAAGGCGTCCAGGTCCTCACCGGCGACGCACGCCGGTACGCCGACGCCGACCCCGACCGGGACGACGAAGCCCTCACCGCGATGAACGCCCTGTTCGGCACGGCCGGCGGGGTCTCCGCGTTCGTGTCCGTCTTCGTGGTGGCGTCGACCTTCGCGTTCGCGGTCGCCCAGCGCCGCCGCGAGTTCGGGCTGCTGCGTACGGCCGGGGCGACGCCCGGGCAGATCCGCCGCACGGTCGTCGCCGAAGCCCTGCTGATCGGCGTGCTCGCCTCGGCGGCAGGCTGTGTGCTCGGCTCGTACGGGGCGCCGAAACTCGCCGCGTGGGCGGTCCAGGAACGCCTCGCGCCCAGGTGGTTCACCATCGGCGACCACTCCTGGCCGTACCACCTGGCCTTCTGGACCGGCCTGTTCGTGGCCCTGGCCGGAGTGCTGGCCGCGTCCTGGCGGGCGGGGCGCACCGGGCCCGCCGAAGCCCTGCGCGAGGCGGCCGTGGACACCCGGGCGATGACCTGGGGCCGGGGGCTGGCCGGTGCGGCCCTGCTGCTGACCGCCGCCGTGACGCTGACCCTGGCCCTGCTCTCGGACCCCGGCGACCTGCTGCACCGCAAGACCTACGTGGCGCGGCCGATGCTGCTGATCACGGCGGTGGCGCTGCTCGCGCCCCTGCTGGTGCGCCCCCTGGCCCGGCTGATCGCCTGGCTGCCCGCCCAACTGCCGGGCGCCACAGGGATGTTGGTACGGGAGAACATCGCCGCGGGAGTACGCCGCACCGCCGCCGTCGCGGCACCCGTCCTGGTGACCGTCGCGCTGGCGGGATCGCTGCTGGGCGCCACCGCCACCCTCAACGGGGCGGGGGCCACCGAGATCCGCGAGCAGACGGCCGCCGACTTCGTCATCACCCCGGCGGGCGACGCGGGCTTCGACGCCGCGACGCTGAAGAAGCTGCGCGCCGTGCCCGGCACCGAGGTCTCCGCGACCTCGTCGAGCGCCGTGTACGTCCTGGAGGAGGGCGTGGCCCTCATCAAGTCCGAGGCCCGCGCCGCCGATCCCCGGCTGCTCGCCGCCACCACCCGGCTGCCGGTCACCGCCGGAAGGACGACCGACCTGGACGACGACTCGATCATCGTCAACGAGGAGTGGGAGCGGCACACGGTCGGCGAGCGCGTGGACGTCCGGCTCGGCGACGGCACGAAGAAGTCCCTTCGGATTGCCGCCGTCATGGCGACCGGCACGGGCGACAACGGCGCCTACGTCACCCCGCGCAACGCGCCGGACGCACCCGTCGACCGGGTCGACGTACGCCTCACGGACGGCACCGCCACGGCGGCCGCTCTCCGGGACGCGGTGGGCTCCTCGGGTGCGGCGGTGGCCACCGCCGAGGAGTGGGTGCGGGCGAAGTACCCCGAAACCGACCGGACCACCCGCATGGGCTTCCTGCTGGTCCTCGGCATCGCCCTGCTCTACACCGGCATCTCGCTGGCCAACACCATGGTCATGGCGACCTCCGACCGGGCCCGCGACCTGGCAGTGCTGCGCCTGGCCGGGGCCACCAGGGGGCAGGTGCTGCGGCTGGTGGGCGCGGAGGCGCTGACGGTGGTCCTGCTCGGCAGCGTGCTGGGAACGCTGGTCGCCGGGCTCAATCTGGCGGGCATGTGGGGCGCGCTCGGTCGGCTTTCGGCGTGGACGTCGGTCGGGTTGCCGTGGGCGGCACTCGGTGCGACTGCGGGCGTGTGTGCGCTGCTGGCGGTCCTCGCGGCGGTGGTCCCGGCCGCACTTGCGCTGCGCCGGGGCGACATGGCTGCCCGAAGGGCACGCCATTAGGGGCGCGGGGCCGTTTCGATGTGCGGCTCCGCCGCGTGGGCGCGACCAGCCACAACGAACCCGCACGTGACAGAGACCACGAACCATCCCGCATGGGCCCCCTCACAGCCTCGCGAGTTTAGGTGAAGGGGCGGGTCCGGGGCCGCCCGCCGCAGGCGAAACCGGAAGCAGGTAGCCCCCAACAGCAGCCGGACCGTCTCCCCGAACAGGCCAGAAGCGACTGGCCCCGAACCCCGGGCTCCTCCGCCCGAGACGCCCCCCCTTACCGCCCGTTCGTTAAACTCCGCACAACACCCCACCCGCCCCGAGAGGACCCCCGTGCCGACCCCGACCTCCCGCCCCTCCTCCCGGAGACCCGCCGCCGAGACCCGGGCCCGCATCCTCCAGGTCGCCGTCGAGCTCTTCACGGAGAAGGGGTACGAGGCCACCTCCGTCCGGGACATCTCCGAGGCCCTCGACCTCACCAAGTCCTCGCTCTACTACCACTTCCGCAACAAGGAGGACATCCTCGCCTCCCTCATGGCCGAGCGCCGCGACGAAGCCGCCGAGCTCGCCGCATGGGTCGCCGCGCAGCCGCCCGCCGCCGACCTCACCCGCCGCGCCGTCCTGCGCTGGCTCGACGGCACCGACGGCCAGAACCTCCAGGTCCTCCGCCTCGCCCAGGCCAACCAGCCCGTCGTCCGGCGGCTCGCCGCCCAGGGCGGCGACGTGCCCGGCGTCTTCGACGGCATCCTCGTCGCGCTCGCCGGAGAGGGCGCCTCCACCGCCGCCCTGCTGCGGCTGCGGATGGCCTTCGACACCGTACGTACGACCCTGCTGGCCTCGCAGGGGACGGCCGCCTCCGACGCCGACATCCTGGCGTGCGCCCGCCGGGCGGCCCTGGCGCTGACCGAGCCGTCGTTCCTCGACGCGGGGGAGTAGCCCGCCCCGGCCACCACCCGGCACCACCCTGCGCCATCCCGTCGCCACCCCGAAAGCGCCCTGCGGAGCCCCGGCCCGCAGGGCGCTTCCGCATGCCCGCCGTGCCCCTCCTCCCTTGCTTACCGAACGGCCGTTAAGTAACCTCACTTACCGACCGCCCGTTCAGTAAATGACAGAAGGAGTCACACCATGCCCACCACCCCCCGCATCGCCGTCATCGGCGCAGGCCCCGGCGGCCTCCTCTGTGCCCGCGTGCTCCAGCAGCACGGTGTCCCCGTCACCGTGTACGACATGGACGCCTCGGTCGACGCCCGCGACCTCGGCGGCACGCTCGACCTGCACGCCGACACCGGGCAGATCGCCCTGGAGATCGCCGGCCTGACCGACGCCTTCCACGCGCTCGCCCGCCCCGAGGGCCAGGCCAAGACCTCCATGGACCACCACGGCACCGTCCTCAACCGCTTCACCCCCGACGCCGACGACACCGCCGCCCCCGAGATCGACCGCGGCCAACTGCGCCGCATGATCGCCGACCACGTCGACCCCGCCTCCCTGCGCTGGGGCCACAAGCTCACCGGCACCGAAACCCTCCCCGACGGCACCCACCGCCTCCACTTCGCCAACGGCACCCACACCGACGCCGACCTCGTCGTCGGCGCCGACGGCACCTGGTCCCGGGTGCGCCCCCTCGCCTCGCCCGCCACCGCGACGTACACCGGTGTCTGCTTCCTCGACGTGCGGTACGACGACGCGGACGTCCGGCACCCCGGGATCGCCCGACTGGTCGGCGACGGGCACCTGTTCGTACGGGACGGGCAGGGCAACGCCGTCATCGCCCAGCGCAACAGCAACGGCGTCGTCCGCGCGTACCTCGCGATGCGCGCCCCCGCCGACTGGCCCGGTATCGGTGACCTCGCCTCGCCGGGCGGGGAAGTCGCCGTACGGAAGCGCCTGTCGGAGGTCTTCGCGCACTGGGACGCGAGCCTGCTCCCCTTCCTCACCGACGTCGACGGCGGCTACCGCCTGCGCCCCATCCACGTCCTGCCCGACGCCCACACCTGGCCGCACACCCCCGGCGTCACCCTCATCGGCGACGCCGCCCACGTGATGTCGCCCTTCGGCGGCCACGGCGTCAACCTGGCCCTCCTCGACGGCGCCGAACTCGCCGAAGCCGTCGCGGCCGAACCCACCCTCGACGCCGCGATCCGACGCCACGAGCACGCCATGCGCGACCGTGCGACCGCCCTCGCCGCCGGAGCCAACCAGGCCCTCCAGCACTTCTTCGGCGACACCGCCCCCGCCCTCCACCGCGCCCCCGACCCCGCCGAGGAGCACCGCGCCTACGAGGAGCGCGCCGCCGCCTACCGGGCCAGGCGTTCGGCGTAGTACGCGGGCCGCAGCCGCCCGCTCACCGCCAGGAAGGTCACGAACACCCCCGTCACCACCCACCCCGGCCACCCCGTGAGCCCCATGCGCAGGGGATCGAGCGCGCCCTCCGCATCCGCGAACTGCTTGACCATGCCCACGCTCACCGTGCTGCAGAAGGCGTGGCCGATCACCGCCGGCACCACCGACCCCGACCGCAGCCGCAGCCAGGTGAACACCGGCAGCACGAGCACGCAGCTCACCAGCATCGCGGGCACCGCCACGTACCAGGCCCGGCCCGGGTACTGCCCGCCCATCAGCAGCGTGGGCAGGTGCCAGAGCGCGAAGGCCGCACCCGTGAGCACGTACGCCCGCACCAGACCGGCTGTCCCGCCCGACGCCCGTACGAGACGCGGAAAGAGGAACCCCTGCCAGCCGAGCTCCTCCCCGAAGAACAGCGGGAGCGACACCAGCAACCCGCCGAGCGCCGCGAGCGCCCAGGCGTCGAGCCGCACGCCCCCGAAGGGGTAGTCGCCCGCGAGCGTGCCCAGGGCCAGGGCGGCGGCGGTCAGCCCGGCGGGCACCGCGAGGGCCAGTGCGCAGGCACGTACGGTACGGGGCCAGGGCCGGGGCCAGTTGAGCGCGAGGGCCGCGCGCACCGAGGGACGGCGCTCCACCTTCCGTACCGCGAACAGTGCGGCGAGCGCGGGTGCCGCCATGGCGACTGCGATGCACACCTCCTCCAGCGCACCCGTGCCCTGCCGGGCGTCCGCACGCCGGAATCCGCCGAGCAGGAGCGGGGCCATGGCGGCCCACATGCCCGCGTAGGCCAGGACGAGATAGGTGAGGAGACTGCGGCGGCGCACCGCAGGTGAGTCCGTCGATTCCGCCGAGGTGGTCAGCATGCGCCGGACGCTACGGGGCGGCCCCGGCCCGGACCATCGGGGCGGAGCCACCTTCGGGCGGGGAGGTGGTGTCACCCGGGTGGTGGCCTCAACCCCCTTGCGCAGTGGGACGGTTGAAGGTCCTGGGGTGAGCGGTGTCCGGCATCCGGTGCGATTCCTGCGATTCCCCGCCCGCGCTTCCGGGCAGGCGCCCACGGACTGAAAAGCGCAGGTCCGGGCGTGGCATGAGCATTACTATCAAGGCCGCCCGGGGCAGCGGCGGCAGCACGCCGTACCTCACCGCCTGCGCGCACCGCCGCCGCACGAACTGGGAGTACGACCTTGACCCCTGCCCCGGTCGACCTCATCTCCCTCGCCGACGACGAGGGCAACAGCGTCACGGTCACCATCCACGGCCGCAGCCCGCGCTGGGCCGGTGGCCTCGACGCCGCCATCACCGTCAACACACCCTTCGTGAGCGGTAGTTGCTACCTCTCCCTCTCGGTGAGGAAGTTCGCGAGCTGGGCCGACGCGCTGGGCCGTCTGGAAGCCGGGGAGGACGTCGCCTGGATGAAGATGGACCGGGGGGCGACCCTCACCCTCCACCTCACCGGTGAACGCGACTGCCCCGAGGTGGTCGTCGAGGACGAGTCGGGCTCGATGGTCACCGTACGCGTGCCGATCGTCCCGCCGGACGACTGGCTCGCCGACCACCGCGAGCGCCTGGAGCGGGTACGGGCCCACTGGGCACCGCTGTTGGCGCAAGAAAATCCCTGAAGGCGCCGGCCCGCATCCGGGATGCTGGTCCGTATGGTCTCCACAGCCCCGGCGGACGAGGTCCAGGTCGTCGTCGCCCACTCCGAGCGTGCGACCCTGCGCGTCGGTGACGTGTTCCTGAAGGTGGACCCCGATCAGGACCGCATCGACGCCGAGGTCGCCGCCATGGCCCTGGCCCCGGTCCCCACCGCGCGCATCCTCTGGCGCAAGCCCCCCGTCCTCGCCCTCGCCGCGCTGCCGGGAGCCCCGCTCGGGCGGCTGGGCACCCCGTCGACCGCATCCGCCGCGGCCTGGTGCGCAGCGGGTGCCACCCTGCGCGAGCTGCACACCGCCCCCGTGCCCGCCCGCCCCGGCGGAGCGGGACGTACCGTCGACGTCCTGACGGCGGAACTCGACACCGAATGCGCATGGCTCGTGGCCCACGCCGTGCTGCCCGCCGCCGTGGTCACCCGCAACCGCCGGGTCGCCGAGGCCGCGCTGCGCCCGTGGCCCGCGGCCTTCACCCACGGCGACCTCCAGATCGCGCACGTCTTCACCCACGGCGAGCGCGTCACCGGAATCCTCGACTGGTCGGAAGCGGGCCGGGGCGACGCCCTCCACGACCTCGCCACACTGACCCTGGGCCAGGAGGACCGCCTCCCCGACCTCCTCGCGGGCTACGGCTCCCCGGTCGACCTCGCCGTCATCCGCGCGTGGTGGTCCCTCCGCAGTCTCCTGGCCGTCCGCTGGCTCCTGGACCACGGCTTCGACCCGGCGAGCCCCGGCTGCGAACTCGACGTTCTGCACGCCCGGATGTGACCGACCCGGGCGCATTGAGCCCGGCGGGGCCAAGGGGGTCCCCAGCCCCGCCGCCGACTCACCCCGTCCCCCGCCCGCCCCCACCCCGCCTGTTCCCCGCGATGTTGCGGATCTTCCGGGTGCTGCCCGACTCCGCGAGCAGCCCGAGTACGGCCGGCGATGTCGCCCCCTCCGCGAGCAGGCGCTGCATCCAGTCCGTGACCCCCGCCAGTTCGAGCGCCGTCGGCACGTGTCGCTCCTCCAGGGACAGCCGGAACAGCCAGTCGTCGACGCGACGGCGGACGAACTCCCGGTACGCCCCGGTCCGGAGCCCGCCCAGCTCCGGCAGCAGCGACTCCTGCGCCCACCGCCAGAACTCCGCCGGGCCCACCGCCTTCCCCGCGATCCCGTCCACGAGCGCGACCACCGCCCCCTTGGCCCCCATCTCGTGGGGGTCACGCAGGATCGCGGCCACGACCGCACGGTCCCCCTCACGACTCCCCGAGGCAACGGCCACCGCGACGACCCGCGCGTACGCACACCCCCGCACATGCTCGTCCGCGACCGCCTCGTCGACATCCACATCGACGATCCCCGCCCCCGCCAGCAACCGAGCCACATCGGAACGCAAGGTCACCGGTCCCGCCTCCAACTCCACCTGCCCATGGGGCAATTCGTGCCGTCCGCTACGACAGCACGAGCTCCCCGTCCTGCAAGTACAACGTCCCGCCCGTCCGCAACGCCTCCCGTACGAGCACCAGCCGCGCCGTCTGCCGGGGGCCGACCAGGGGTTCCCACTCCTCCACCGTACGCAGGCCCCAGTCGTCGTGCTCGTGGGACAGCGCCGGGGTGAAGCCGTCCAGCGTGATCGTGGGGCCGCGGAAGAGGAACTGGGTGTACGGGGCGAGGTCCGGCGGGCGGCACCAGTCGACGCCCAACAGGTCCGGGGGGCAGCTGAGTCGGTGGGCGATCTCCTCGTCGACCTCGCGGACGGCGGCCTCCCACGGGTCCTGGCCGTGCTCGACCGTTCCGCCGGGGAACTGCCAGGCGTCTTCGTACGTGGCGTGCAGGAGCAGCAGGCGCAGTTCGGGATCGTGGAAGACGACCGATGCGGCGGAGGTCGTACGGACCATGGAGGCCAGCCACTCTTCGTGGGTGGGCTGTTGCTGTACGGCCATGTCCATGCTGCGTGCTGCTCCTGTCCGCCGAGGGGCCCGGGCCACGTCGCCGCCGCCCGTGCCGGGCGGTGATCTTCGGGTTCGGCCGCAGTATTCACCACGTTGACGGGCGAGGGCCGAACTTCCGCGCCGGGGAGGCCAATTGATCACCCCTTCCGGTGAACGCATCGGCGGGGAGGGTCACAGACGTACGGTCATCGACACGGCGACCTCGTCCCCCGCCGTGCGTCGCTCGTCACCTGCCCGTGGCCGCCATGAAGCCCAGGAACAGCAGCACCACGGCGAACACCACGCACATCGCCGTGAGGAGGAAGGTCATGGCGACGCCCACCGGCATGGCGAACAGGTCCACGGCCGCGAAGGAGACGGTCTTCGGGTCGTCGATCCGGTAGCGCAGCCGCGCGGTGGAGCCCGCCCGGCGTCGCGTGTCCTGCAACGAGGTGCGCGGGACGTACGCGTGCACACTCCTGCCGTCGGACGTCGTGAAGCGGTACAGGTGGGTGGAGTGGTTCGAGCTGACGTAGGTGCCGACCGCTCCAGCGCTGCCGCGGAGTGCGCTGCGTACGGTACGGAGCAGGTCGAGGGCCTTGCCGCCGGTCCAGCGGGCCGCCCACAGGAGAAGTGCCGCAGCGGCCACGGCGCCCAGTGCGGCGATCACGCCCATCGGCTGAGTCCCTTCCGTTGCCCTTCGCGGCGGCGGGCCGGCGCGCGTGCAAAGCAACTGTGTCAGCACGGTTGACGCGGGCACAACAGCAGCCGCACATTACCTATCGGTAGACCTACCTGTCGGTAAGTCCCGGTGTCCGTAAGCCGGTTCGTGCCGACTGTGCCCGCATTGCCGCTGCTCACCCACTTCCGTCCGCGCGTCACGGGCGCGGTGCACGTCTCGTACGTCGCCGGGTCCGTCCCCCCTCCGCCGTCCCGCCCGCCCCGGCCGCACCCGGGGCCCGCGAGGCTTCACGAGAAGAGAGAGCACATGCCGAAGTCGTTCCGCAGTGTCATGGCTGCGTCAAGTCTGGCCGGGGTCATGGCCCTCGGCCTCACCACCCCTGCCGCCGCATCCTCCTCCGGTCCCCTCAACTACGTCGCCCTGGGCGACAGTTACAGCGCGGGCTCCGGTGTCCTCCCCGTCGATCCCAGCAACCTCCTCTGCCTGCGCTCCACCCGCAACTACCCCCACGTCCTCGCATCCAGAACCGGCGCCCGCCTCAAGGACGTCACCTGCGGCGGCGCCCAGACCAAGGACTTCGCCCAGGCCCAGTACCCCGGCACCGCACCCCAGCTGAACGCCCTCTCCGCCGCCACCGACCTCGTCACCCTGACCATCGGCGGCAACGACAACGGCACCTTCATCAACGCGATCGTCGCCTGCGGCACCGCCGGCGTCCTCACTGGCGGCAAGGGCAGCCCCTGCAAGGACAAGAACGGCACGACCTTCGACGACCAGATCGAGAACAGCACCCTCCCCGCCCTCCGGGCCGCCCTGGGCGCCGTCCGCGCCAAGGCTCCGAACGCCCGGGTCGCCGTCCTCGGCTACCCCTGGATCACCCCCGCCAAGGCCGACCCCACCTGCTTCGCCAAGATGCCCCTCGCCACCGGCGACGTCCCCTACCTGCGCGGCATCCAGGCCCACCTCAACTCCGCCGTCGAGCGGGCGGCGCGCGAGAACGGCGCCACCTACGTCGACCTCGCGGCGGCCTCCGAGGGCCACGACGCGTGCAAGCCGATCGGGACGCGCTGGATCGAGCCGGTGCTGTTCGGCACGAACATCGTCCCCGTCCACCCGAACGCCCTCGGCGAACGCCGCATGGCGGAACAGGCAATCTCCGCCCTCGGCCTCGACTGATCCCGGCCCCGGCCCCGGTCGAGCCCCGTCCCGGTGGGGCTCGACCGACGCCGAACGTCAACCTGCGGTCAGGGTGGGGTGATTCCGCCCATTCCCGGCCGGGGTGCGGTCGAGCGCGCGTACGGTGGCGGGGGACATCCGTGGCGCTCCTCCGGGAGCATGGGGGCGGCGACGCGGTGAACACCTATGCACGTACACGGACTTGATGGGCGAGGGCTTCGGCACGTGAGCGCGATTCCCGCGCGGTTCGCCGCGCACGTCGGGCGGGCGGTCAGGGATCTGCCGACCCCGGCCAAGGAGGAGATCTATGCCGCCGTGCTGCGGGCCTGCGGCGATCCCTGGTCGTGGCCGCAGGCCGACAAGTACGAGATGGACGAGACGGTACGGGTGATCACGACGTCGGCGGCGATCCTCCACTACGCGGTCCTGGCGGGCGCGGAACCGCACCTGTGGATCTTCGCGATCGTCACGGGCGAAAACGGCTGGTCGTTCCCGAGCCGGTAGGCGATGCTGCCCGCATGGTCGACCGTGAAGAAGCCCGCCGACTGGTCGAGGCGCAACTGGAGCGTGAGGAGCCGGGGCAACTGGTGGTGACCGGGGTCCGGGAGCACGAGCTGGTGTGGATCGTCTCCTACCAGTCCGTGGAGTACGTACGGACGGGCAACACCTCCACCGCACTGGTGGGCAACGGTCCGTATCTCGTCGATCGTGTGGACGCCGGGCTGCACATGGTCGGGGTGCTGTCGGCGCGCACCGGAGAGTGGGAGACGGACTACCGGACCCGCATCCGGGGCATGACGCTCCGCACGGCCGTCGACGACCTGCACACGGAGCTGCACCGGACGCCACCGGCTCGCGGTCGCATCGTCGCCATGCGCTTGCTGCGGCAGAGGGTCCCGGCGCTCACCCCCGCCGAGGCCGTCGCCTACGTCGATGGTCTGTGCGGCGGTTCCGTACCGGCCGGGCTTGCGGCAGTCGTGACCGAGGCCCTCGTCGTTCCTGTGCCGGTATGCGTCCTCGACGTCCCCACCGGTTAGGCCAGTTCGGCGGCGAGCAGGTCCATCAGGAGGCCGTCCTGCCAGGTGCCGGTGTTGTGGTCGAGGGAGTAGGCGCGCATGATGCCGACGGGGCGGAAGCCGACCTTGCCGTAGCAGCGGATCGCCGCCTCGTTGGCCGCGGCGGGGTCGATGGTCAGCCGGTGGTGGCCGCGTTCGTCGATCAGCCAGCGGGCGAGGGTGCGTACGGTGTCGGAGCCGAGGCCCTTTCCGTGGTGCCGGGCGGAGAGGAAGACGTCGATGCCCGCGTGCCGGAACTCGGGGTCGGTCTCCTCGTCGTACTGGACCGCCCCGACCACCTCGCCGTCGTGGACCACGGAGAGCATGCCGGTGTAGTCGTCCGGCGGCGACCACCAGGCGGCGACTTCCGGTTCCCTGACGATGCGTTCGAGGATCTCGACGTCCCCGGGGGTCACCGGGCGCAGTTCGACCATTTCTCCGTGCAGTGGCTTCATGCGTGGATTGTCCCCCGGAACGCCCGCCGGTAGCTGTCCGGCGGGACCCCCGCCACCCGCTTGAACTGCCGCCGCAGCGTCGTCGCCGTACCCATGCCCGTCGCCCGCGCCACCGACTCGATGCTCTCGTCCGTCGACTCCAGCAACTCCTGCGCCCGGCGCACCCGTTGGGCCAGCAGCCACTGCAACGGCGTCTGCCCGGTCACCGCGCGGAAGCGGCGGCCCAGGTGGCGGGTGCTGGTGTTCGCCCGGCGGGCCAGGTCGACGACGGTCAGCGGCTGGTCCAGGCGCTGACCGGCCCACGCCAGCAGGTCGGCCAGCGGCGCGTCGCCCTCGCCCGTCACCTGCACCGGCGTCGACACGAACTGCGCCTGCCCGCCCGGCCGGTGCGGCGGCATGACCAGCCGCCGGGCGACGGAGTTGGCGACGGCGGCCCCGTGGTCCCGGTGGACGATGTGCAGGCAGAGGTCCACGGCTGCGGCCTTCCCGGCGGCGGTGAGGATGCGGCCGTTGTCCGTGTAGAGCACGTCGGCGTCGACCTCCGCCAGCGGGTGGCGCGCCGCCAGCTCCTCGGCGTGCGCCCAGTGCGTGGTGGCCCGCCGCCCGTCCAGCAGCCCCGCCGCCCCCAGCACGAACGCACCGGTGCACAGCGACGCGACCCGCGCCCCCGCCTCGTACGCGGCCCGAACCGCCTCGACCAGCTCCACCGGCGGCGGCTCGTCGACATCGGCGCACGCGGGCACGACCACCAGGTCCGCCCCGGCCGCGTGCGCGAGCCCCCGCTCGGGCTCCACCAGGAACGGCCCGACCCGAACTGCCGTGTCCCCGAGGAGAGTCACGTCGTACCACTGGCCGGGACCGCGCCGCTCCACCGGCGGATTGCCGAAGATCTCGTACGCCACCCCCAGCTCGAAGTGCAGCGGACGTCCGGCGGCGAGCAGCGCGACAGAGGGCATGTCCGAAAGTGTACGCACGAGGTCGTTTCGGCCGCTCACGCGGAGGCCGGTTGTCCGCGCAGACTCGACTCACCAGCGAATGACGGAGAGAAGAGGCTCAATCGTGAGTACCAATGGGGCAGTTGTGGTCTACGGGGCCACCGGACACACCGGCCGTTTTGTCGTCGCCGAGCTGCGCAGACGCGGCATCGCCACCATCGTCTCGGGGCGGAACGCGCCCGCGCTGGAGGCGATGGGCGCCGAGGACGGGGCGCTGCTCGTACGCCCGGCAGCCGTCGACGACCCCGACGCGCTCGACCGCGCCCTCGCCGGAGCGGCAGCCGTCGTCAACTGCGCCGGGCCCTTCGCCGTGACGGCAGGACCGGTCGTCGCCGCAGCCCTGCGGGCGGGCATTCCGTACGTCGACGTCGCGGCCGAGATCGAGGCCAACGCCGCGATGTTCGCCGACCGTACGGAGGCGGCCCGGGCGGCGGGCGTGCCGGTCGTCCCGGCGATGGCGTTCTACGGCGGGCTGGGCGACCTGCTGGTGACGGCGGCGATGGAGGAGTGGGAGAAGGCGGACGAGGTCGAGGTCGCGTACGGCCTGAGCAGCTGGCACCCGACACCGGGCACGCGCGAGGCCGGTGCCGTCTCGCACGAGCGGCGGGCGGGGCGACGGGTGCGGTTCACCGGCGGGGCCCTGGACTACCACGAGGACCCGGTCGTCCGCCGCGAATGGGACTTCCCGGCACCGCTCGGCCGGCGCACGGTGGTCGCGGACTTCACCATGGCCGACGTCGTCACGGTCCCCAGCCACTTCGCGGTGCCCGAGGTGCGTACGCACATGTCGCTGGAGGCGGCGGGCGACCTGGCGGGCGAGGACACCCCGGCCCCCGCACCGGTGGACGAACTCGGCCGCTCCGACCAGACCTTCGTCGTCGACGTCCGAGTCCGCGCGGGCGGCGTCGAACGCCGCGCCTCCGCCCACGGCCGCGACATCTACGCGGTCACCGCACCGCTCGTGGTCGAGGCGGTGGAACGGGTGCTCTCCGGACGGATCCGTACGACGGGGGTGGCATCGGCGGGCACGATCTTCGACGCACCGGACTTCCTGCGGGCACTGGTTCCGTACGTGACGGTCGAGCTGGAGGGCTGAGGGGGCGGTACCTCAGGCCCAGAGGGCCTTGACCATGGCATGCCGTGCTGCGGCGGCCCGCCCGCAAGACCCCTGGAGCCGGCTCGCCAGGAGCCCGGCCGCCCCGACCCCCGCTAACCGCTATTCGGCGCCCCGCCCGGATATCCTGCGCGGAACCAGCCGCGTCCCGTCGTCCGGAACGGAACAACTCCGATGACCGCCACCGTCCTCGACGCCCGTGCGCTCAACCGCGCCACCCTCGCCCGCCAGCTCCTCCTCGATCGCTCCGACCTTCCGCCCCTGGATGCGGTCACCCACCTCGGCGGTGTGCAGGCGCAGGAGCCGCAAGAGCCCTTCATCGGGCTGTGGAGCAGGCTGAGGGGGTTTCAAGCGGGAAGGCTGGACGAGCTTTTGACGGGGCGTCAGGTGGTGCGGACGCATCTCATGCGCCGTACCGTCCACCTCGTGGCCGCCGACGACGCCCTCGCCTGGCGGTCCCGGCACACCGCGATGCTCCAGCAGAAGGTCCTCGCGGTCTACCGGCGCGAACTCGCCGGGATCGATCTCGAAGCGCTCGCCGCGGCCGGGCACGAGGTCATGGCCGACGGTCGGCCACGCACCGTGGCCGAGATCACCCGCGCCCTCGCCGACCGTTGGCCCGAGCCCGGGCCGCGGCCCCTGGGCGAGCTGGTCGTGGCCGCCCTCGTCCCCATGGCCCAACTGCCCCCGCGCGGCCTGTGGCGCCAGAAGGCGGGCGTGCGGAATCTGACGTTGGCGAGCTGGCTGGGGCGGGACCCCGATCCGCTGCCCGATGCCGCAGAGGCTCCCGACGATCCGGTCGGGCAGACGCTCGTACGTCGCTACCTCGCCGCGTACGGTCCGGCGGCCTCCGCCGACCTGCGCGCCTGGTGCGGCCTCGCGGGGCTGCCGGCCGCGGTGGCCGCCGTACGCGGAGAGCTGGTCAGCTTCCGTGATGAGCGCGGCCGTGAGCTGCTCGATCTGCCCGACGCCGCGCGCCCCGACCCGGACACCCCCGCCCCCGTGCGGTTCCTGCCCGCGTTCGACAACGCGATCCTCGGCTTCCACGACCGCAGCCGGATCATCGACGACGCCCACCGGGGGCTCTCCGTGGCCGGTACCCGCGTCGCCCTGGTCGACGGCCGGGTCGCCGCGACCTGGACCTCGGACGCCGACGGCACGGTGACGGTCACGCCGCTCGGCCCGCTCTCCCGCACCGACCGCACCGCGCTGACCGAGGAGGGGCAGCGGCTGGCCGCCTTCCTGTCGGACGGGGAGAGCGACCGGGTCCGCTTCGCGCAGCCCTGACCAGCTCCGACCAGCTCCGACCAGGTCTGAGCGGGGCTCAGGGCCGGGGGCGGTCGCGCTCACCGGTGGTGGTGCGGATGCGGACCACCTTCGCGTCCAGGTCCACCTGGAACGGCGGCTCCTCCGCCGGCCGGACGTTCTTGCGCACCCGCTCCTGCTCCAGCGCCCGCCGCTGCGCCTGCGCGGCGGGGGAGAGGTCCTGCATCAGGTCGGCGCCCATGGCCGTCAGGCCCTTGCGCCGGCGCCAGTAGATCCAGCCCCGGCTCTCCATCCAGAGCAGGACGCGGTCCGCGAGGAAGATCGCTCCGGCGAGGACGGCGAGACCGATCACCTGCCATGCCGTGTTCGTCATACGGGGTCAACGGCGGTCGTCCGTATGGAAGTTCCCGCCCCGGCGGTCACTCCTGCGCGGCGAGACCGAGATGTTCCTCCAGCCGCGCGATGCGGTCGTTCAGCGGCCCGAGCTCCTGGCGGAGCGCCGAGGTGAGCGCCTGTTCCACGTCGCTCGACGCGGCCGGCGGCCCGCTCTGCGCCCGCAGGTGTACGTACCCGGCCAGCGCGGCCACCACCGCACGCCGCACCAGCTTGGGTTCGGCGCCCAGGCCGCGCAGCACCTGGCCCGCTACCCCGTCCGGCTCGGTGACCAGGCCGAGCAGCAGGTGCTCGCAGCCCACGTAGTTGTGGCCGAGCGAGGTGGCCTCGGTGACGGTGAGTTCGAGGGCGTTGGCGGCGTTCGGGTCGTAGCGGCGGGGGTCGTTGTCCGGCTCGGGGCGTGCGTCCGCCGGAATGCTCAGGTCCAGGTCGCGGCGGACCTGCGCCGGGTCGATCTCCATGGCGCGCAGGACGTGCAGGGCGAGGTTGGTGTTCTCGTCCAGCAGTGCGCGCAGCAGGTGCTCGGTGCGCATCCGGGGCGCGCCGGTGTCCCGCGCACGCTCGGCGGCCAGGCGCAGCACGGTGCGGGTGCGCGGGGTGAAATGGGCGACGGCGCCGGTGGGTTCGCCGTCGAGGTCGCCGAGGACGGCCTCGCGGATGGCTATGACCCTGCGCACGGCGTGCTCCAGAGCGCGCTGGCAGACGGCGGAGACGGGGACGCCGGATTCCTTGACGGCTTCCGCGAGGTCGTCGGGCAGATAGACGTTGATCTTCGGCATGGACACACCTCCGTGGGGAGGCCCCGCCCCCATCGGGACGAGGTCTAACCCCACGCTAACCCCGGTGGGGTTAGACCTCCACGGCGTGCCCGAACTTGGCCTGATGACACGGGAGTCCGCTCCCCGAACCACTGCTCGGCACCCCACGACTCGTACCGCGCCACCTCGGTGAATCCCAGCTTCTTCGCGAGCCGCATCGAGGAGACGTTGGCGCTCTGCGTGGCCAGAACCACCGGCTCGCCGGGACGCGTGGCGTCGAACCAGCCGAGTGCCGCCCCGCACGCCTCGGCGGCGTACCCCTGTCCCCACGCCTTCGGCAGGAACAGATAGCCGAGTTCGGCCCGCCCGGCGGCCCGTTCGATCTGCCCCGGCTCGCAGCCGAGCAGGATCTGGCCGATCATCTCGCCGTCGCACTCCACCACGAAGCTCCCCGCGCGCTGCCCCGGCACCTCGGGCATCGTCTCCTCGAGCTTCTCGCGCGGCTGCGGGCCCCCGACGTACGCATTCACCTCGGGGGAGGAGAACAGGTCGACGAAGGCGGGACGGTCCCGGGCCTCGGACGCGCGGAGGACCAGGCGGGCGGTGCGTATGGGGGCGGGGGGCCAGTCGCCCGGTGCGGTGTTGGTCATGCCGGGCAACCTATCTCTCCGTACGAATCTCTCCGTACGAAGCCTCATCGGATCGGGAAGCCGAACGAGTAGCCCTGCGAGAGGAGTCGGGGCAGGAGGCGGCGCAGGGCCTCCACGGTCTGGTCGCGGTCGCCGCCCGCGTCGTGGAAGAGGATCGTCGGGCCGTTGCGCAGCTCGCGCTCGACGGTGTTGACCATCGTGCTCGCGCCCGGACGCTCGAAGTCCTTGCTGTCCACGTTCCAGCCCAGCGGCCGCATGCCCCGGTCCGCCGCCAGCTTGCGGCTGTACGGAGTGAACGCGCCGCCCGGCGCCCGGTAGTACATCGGGTGCACGCCCCCGGACGCCTCGGTGATCATGCGTTCCGCGTCGAGGATCTGCTGCTTCTGGTAGGCCTCGGACTTCTTGTCCATGGCGGTGTCGTGGGACACCGAGTGGTCGCACAGCCGGTGCCCGTCCGCGACGACCTTCTTCACGAGGTCCGGGTACGCCCGCGCCTGCGGCCCCACCATGCAGAACGTGGCCTTCACCTTGTGCTTGCGCAGCAGCTCCAGCACCTGCGGGGTCCACCGGGGGTCCGGGCCGTCGTCGATGGTGAGGTTGAGGCCGCGCGCCCCGGCGTCGGACGCGTGCGCGATGCTCGCGTCGACGGGCTTCACGGGGGTACGGGGGGCCGCAGCCGGTGCCTTGTTCCCGGCCGGTGTCCCGGTGTCGGCCTGCGCCTCGGTGCCTGCCTGGGCCGTCCACACCGAGGCGCCGCCCGCGAGCAGGGCCACGCCGAGCGCCGCCCCGACGACCTTTCCGTACCAGCCCCGTGTGCTCTCGTGCCGTCCCATGTCCCGCCCCTTTGGTGCGCTGTTCCCCGATCACATGGCAGGACGAGGAACAGCGGCAAAGGGATCCGTCCGTTACGGAGCGCGGACAAATCCGGGACTTTCGGAGACAACCCGGGGCCGGAAGGCCCTTCGTGACGGGACGAAAGGCCCTACGCGACGGCCGTTCCCTCCAGCTCGACCAACTGGCCGGGGATCGCCAGCCGCCGCACTTCGAGCATCGTGGTCGTCGGCGCGACCCGCGCCGCGCCCAGCCGTCCCGCCAGGGCGCCGTAGTGCGGGAAGAGTGCGTCGATGTCGGTCGTGTAGACGTTGAGCCGGACCAGGTTGGCGAGGGTCATGCCCGCCCCGGCGAGCACGGCCTCCAGGTTGTCGACGCTCAGCGCCAGCTGCGCCGCGATGTCGTCCTCGTGCTGGGGCTTGCCGTCGGCGTCCATCGAGGTCTGCCCGGAGACGTACAGGGTGCGGGTCTGGCCCGAGACGAGTTCGCCCTGGTTGAAGCCCAGCGGGAGGGACCAGTCGACCGGGTTGACTGCGGTGCGTTCGATTGCCATGACGGCTCCGTTCATGTGAACGCCCGTGCGGACGTCCTGTGATCAAGGGAGTACGTACGTCCGTCGACGTCGTGGTCATGACCCTCTCAAGCCAAGTACGACACCCTTGGTCATGTATTTCGCGCGTTCACTCCCCCCGCCTCGTCGGCCCCCTCCACCACCGGACACCCGAAGGGCAGCACCCGCTCCGACAGACGGCCGGTGACCCACCCCTCGGACAGCTCGGCCTCCGCGAGCCAGTCGAAGGACACCAACTGGTCGACGAATGCACCGAGTTGCCCCTCCTCGACGGCGCACAGCGAGGCCAGCTCCGCCGCCTCCAGGCCATCGCCGTCGCCCCCGAGGCTGCCGTCCGCGCTGCTGTGCGCCGCGCAGGCGAGCGCGAGGAGGCGGGTGGCCGCCGGGGTCTTCTTCTTGCGCAGCTTGCGGTCGCCGACGCCCTTCTGCGCCCACCCCGACAGCTTCGTCCGCGCCACCTTGCCGAAGCCGAACGGGCCGACCATGCCCTCGCCGGGCACCAGCGACGGCACGAGGATGGCGGACGGGTTCTCCGGCGCCGAGGTCAGCAAGTCCTCGACTGTGGAAGGGATTTCGATCCACCCCGAGTCCACGAGGTCCTGGAGGACCTGCCCGGCGTCGCCCAGCGGCCAGCCGTTGACGTCCTGGCCGGTGACGTTGCCACTGCCGGTACGGGCGGCGCGCAGCGTCAGCAGGAGCGTCAGCAGCCGGGCCTCCGGGCCCGGCACCGGGGCGTGGTCCCGCACATGGGCGAGGATCTTCCGTGCGTACGACCAGTGGTTCGGGCTGGTCAGGACGCGCTCGATGCCGCCCGGGACGCCTTCGCCGGTGCGGTGCGCGTGCTGGGTGCGGATGGTCGCGGCGGCCTGCTCGGCGCGCCGCGCCTCCGCCCGCAGGCTTCCGTCGCCGGTGGCGTCCGCCCAGGTGGTGAAGGCCTGCGCCTTGCGCTCGTGCAGGTCGGCCAGTGACGCCAGATCGGGCTCGCCGGACTTCTGGTAGGCGCGGAACGCGTCGCCCAGCTCGATGAGTTCGTCCCGCAGCGACACCGGCCGCAGGTCGTGCGGCACCAGCCGCTGCGCGACCTTCCCCTGCCGACGGAGCCGCCGGGGCTTCGGGCCGTTCGTACGCTGCGGAGGCAGCCCGCCGCCGGGGCCCTGCACGGGCGGTGCCCCGGCGGCGGAGAACAGGGGCGCCCCGACGCCGCCCACGGACGGAGGCACGGCGGCGCTGGGGACGGGGGCCTGCGCCGACGCCACCACCCGCGCCGTCGGATGCGCCGCCGCACAGCGCGCGCAGCACTCCCACGCCCGCCACCACCGGCCCATCGGGTCCACGGCCACGGCCAGCACCACCGCCCCGCCGCACTGCGGGGCCGGGGCGTTCCGCCCGGTCTCGGCGTGCGCCTGGCAGCCCTCGGCGCGGCACGCACACGCCGCCTCCGGGCGCGGGCCGCCGGCGGCCCGCAGATGGGCGGTGAGGTGCGCGCCCGCGTAGGTCCGCCCCTCGGCGGCCGAGGGCAACTGCCGTGCCGCGCAGGCCGGCCGGCTGCAGTCGACCTTCACCGCCGCCACGTCACGCCCCACGGCGTCGAGACGTACGGTCCACGACCGCCCCGCCACCCGCTCGCTGTCCACATGGGCCTGCGCCACGAACTGCCCCTCCCTGCGTGCTTCTTGACCGGTACCACCGGGGGATACCGCTGAGGGACATCATCCAACATTCCCGACCGCGCCGTGCGACGAACCGACCACGCAGCGTCAAACAGGGAGGCGGGGAGGGTCCGTGAGGGGATCGGCCACGTTGTCCTCGGCGGGACGGGTCAGTCCCGCCGGGCCCTGCGCGAACGCGCGCAGGACGTTGGCGGTGACCGTGCGCGTGAAGTGGGCGGCGCGGGCGTCCAGTTGGTGCGCGGCGTGTTTGTCGGCGTCCAGGGCCTCGACCCAGCGCATCGTGCCGGTCGCGAAGACGGCCGCCCCGCCGGGCAGCGTCGCGTAGGCGGTGTCCGCGTACGAGGGGCGGCCCTTGCACACCACGGGCGAGCGGGACAGGATTTCCAGTGGCCTCGGGGTCGGGTGCCGCAGGTTGACGCGGTCGAACTCGACCCCGACGAGGTGCGGGAACGTGTCCCCCGCCCGCGCCCCGGTTCCTTCGAGCAGCCAGTGGTCCGGGTGGGTCACCACGTCCGGGGCGTCCACCGGATAGCCCGCGTAGATCACCCCGAGCAGGGCGCGGCGCTCTCCGGGTCGGGGTCGGGGAGACGGCGGAAGTCGTTCGTCGCCGGAAGGCCCCGCCGGAAGCCGGGGTCCTGCGCGTAGTCGTCCTTGTAGCAGACCGCGATACGGTCCGGGCCGATCGGCGACTTCTCGAAACGGATCCGCCGGTAGCAGCAATTCGCCCCGAGCACGGCGAGGTTGGTCCCGGCGTCGCGGGCGCGGGTGATGTGCAGGCGCTGCTCCGGGCTCCAGTATTCGTCGTGGCCCGACGAGACGGGCCCGCCGCCCTCCGTACCAGCCCATCCGGTACGCCGACACGGTGTACGCCGCCGAGCTCGTCGACACCCGCAGCCCCAGCGGCTCCCCGGCCAGCACGCTGACCCGCTCGGCGTACCCCTCCACCGCCCGGGCGGGCCCGGTCCGGGAGATCCGCCAGTCCGCCGCACCGGGCAGGGCGTTCTCGGCGGTCACGTCCAGCGGCGGCCGACGCGTCGATACGTTGTCCTCCGCCGCCCGCGCCACCGCCCCCGGCAGCGCGGTGAGCGCGGCCGCACCCAGTCCCAGGACCGTGCGCCGCCCGGGCCCTCTGCCGTTGTCCGCCGCGTTGTGCCGCACTGTCACACCGTCCGCATCGTCCCGAAAGTCACTATTTGTGGGGCAAGTTTCTAGTCCACTTCGGGCCCCGGACGCCGGAGGCGGACCGAACGGGTGGTGTCGACGGGCGTTGGAGTGGGCTGTTGCAACTTTTGCCCTATTTTGCGAACGATTGTTCCAAGATCCCTGCTGGCCGGATCCGGTCGATCGTCTTCGGTTCCTCAGGAGGACCCTTGTCATCCCCCCGCGTACTTTCCCGCAGCAGGCTCCCCGTCGCCCTGTGCGGTCTCGCCGTGCTGGGCTCGCTCGCCCAGGCACCGGGCACGGCCGCCGCCGACCCGAACTCGCCGGTGTAAGTGCGCACCACGACCGATCTGCGCACGGCGGTGGGCCAGGACACCGTCACCTTCACGACGGACGCCCGCAACTACGGTGACACCGACCGGCCCGACTTCGTCCTGAAGGACGACCTCACCGGAGTCGTCGACGAAAGCACCCTGCTCGCGGACACGCTGACCGCCACCATAGACGGCCGGCCCGCCGCGGCACCGGAGTTCGACCGGGCCGCCCGCACCCTCACCTGGCGGGGCGCACTCCGGGCCGGTACCCAGCTGCGCCTCACCTACAAGGTGAGGGTGGCCCGCCGGGGCGCCGACTACTCCCTGCGCAACAGCGTCCAGGCGAACGGCACCAGCTGCCCCACCGGGACCGCGCCGGAGTGCTCGGCCGAGGTGCGCCTGTCTGCCATCCACCTGGCAATGCTCGGCGGTCGCACGGACAACCCGCGGCCCGGTCAGCGCCTGGACGTGACCATCACCGTGGAGAACGCGGGCGGGGTGGACTTCACCCGGGGGCAGGGAATCTCGGCCCTCGTCGACCTGACGGACGTGCTCGACGACGCCGACTACAACCAGGACGTCCGCAACGTCTCCGGCCCTCCGGGCACCTTCGTCTTCACCCCCGGGAAGAGCCTCAGGTGGTCCGGGCCCCTGCGGAGCAAGGAGAAGAGCGTGTTCACCTACTCCGTCACCGTGAAGCGCACGCTCACCGGCAACGGACAGATGACCGCCTTCTTCGGGCCCACCACTCCCCTCTACACGGCAGAGCCCCGCGCACTGCACTCGTAACACCGGGGCGCGCCCGGCACCGGGGCAGCGCACCAGCGGCGCCGCTCCGGTGCGAAGCGCTACGGGGCGTCGCCGTGTGCGCGGCGGCGGGCCGTCGCCGCCTCCGCGTGGTGGCCGAGACTGTCGGCGAGCCGGGCCTGGGCGAGCCAGTTGTACGGGGAGGACGGGCGCAGGGCGATGCGCTCGCTGAGGAGAGTGCGGGCGAGGTCGTGGCGGCCGGCCCGCAGAGCCGCCTCCAGGAGGGTCTTCTGGACGGCGTCGCGCTGGGCGTGGCTGCCGCCGAAGGAGGCGAGGCGGTGGCGCAGGGGGAGGAGCAGGTCGACTGTCCGCAGGTCGCGGCCCGTTCCGTACGCGATCAGTGCCTCGCACACGGGGAGGCCGATGTCGGTGGTCATGGCGAGGTTGGACAGGCCCGGGCCGGCGGGGGACAGGCCCGGACCGGCGGGGGACCGGTCCAGCCAGCGCTGCCGGTCCGCCACCAGCGCCTCGGCGTCCTTGATGCGCCCGGCCCCCACGTACGCCATCACCGCATGCACGTCGTTGAAGGCGTAGAACGGGCCGTCCGCGCGCTCCGCCCAGTCCTGGGCGAGGCGCTCCCACCGGTCGGGGACGTCGTGCCCCGCGAGCAGGAGCCGCCACAACAGGGCGGAGGCGTCCAGGAGTTGCATGGCGAGGGCCGGGGCGTCCGGCGGGTGGACGGCACTGTCGTAGATGTCGAGGACGCGCGGGACGTCCCCGGCCTCAAGCGCGAAGAGGGCGTAGTGCCACCAGTTGTGCACGGTCAGGAAGTTGCCGGTCGCCCAGTCGGCGGTGCGCGCGTCGAGGAAGCGCATGCCGTCCTCGTAGCGGCCCCGCATCTCGAAGGTGTGGGACACACCGTGCACGCCCCAGACGTCGCGGGGGTTGCGGGCGAGGGCGTCCAGCCCCGCCTCCTCGGCCTGCTCGTAGTGCCCCGACTCCTCCAGCCCGAAGGAGTACATGCCGCGCAGCGGCCCGTAGTGAGGATCCTCGGGGTCCCACGCACTCAGCGCCCCGCCGATCCGGTCGCGCAGACGCCCCGCGTCGCCGGTGAGGAAGTCCAGCTGGTGGCCCGCGAGGAGGGCCAGCGCGTCACGCGGCCAGCCGACCGCCAGCTCGTCGAGGATGCGGGCCGCGCCGTGCAGGTCCCCGTCGAGGCAGGCCCCGGCGGCGGCGAGGTGCATGCGCTCGCGCGGGGTGACGGCGGACGGGTCGAGTGCGGTACGGAAGCGGGTGTACGGGGCGCGGGCCGCGGCGGTGTCCTTCTCCTCGGTGGCGAGGACGGCGAGGTAGGCGTTCAGGGCCTGCCCCATGGGCGAGTCGGGGGAGGCGCGGAGGAGGTCGGCGGAGTGCTCGACGACCTCCGGGCGGAAGAACAGGAGGGCGTCCAGGGCGTGTTCGTAGTGCCGGGCGGCTTCGGGGGTGGTGTGGGTGAGGGGGTGGAGGTGCCGGTCGGTGGTGGGCATCGGGGCTCCCGGGGGGGGGCGGAGGTTTGGGGAAGCCTGCCCTGGGCGGGGGTGTTTCAAGAGGGACGCCGCTGACGCTGACGCGTCCGCCTCGCCAGCACGCTTCCCGTCAGGCCGCTCGCCCCCAGGCCCAGCACCAGCGCCACCAGGGACAGGCCCGGGCCCGAGGTCCAGGCGACCGAGCCCGCGCGGGCCGCCAGGACCACCGTCAGGGCGAGGGCGACGCCGGGAAGTGCCCGCAGGGCCGGGCGGAGGCGGGTCAGGTCGTCCTCCGCGAGGGAGCCGAGGACGCCCGTGCCCAGGGCGACCGCCCAGATGCCCAGGCCTTGCGCGTCGGGGCGGTTGACCGTCCAGGGGACGAAGGCGTCCCAGAAGTCGGGGCGCAGGAGCAGCCCCGTACCGATGCCCAGCCAGCTCGAACCCAGCACCGCGACGAGGGGTTTGGACCAGTTGGGGAGCGGCACCCCGGGGGTGGTGATCGGCGCGGCCGGCTTCGCGTACTGGAAGCCCACCGCCAGCAGCGCGCTCAGCGCCAGAGCGCCCAGGATCGCCACCCAGCCGAGGCTGAAGAGGACCAGGACCGCCGATCCGCCTGCCGCCGCCTGGAGTTGGCCCGCGTTGAGGAGGGTCACCGTGAAGGTTCCGGCCAGGACGATCAGGAGGGGGAGGACGAGCGTGCGGACCTCCTCCCAGACACGTGCCCTGGAGATCGCGAACAGGCCAGGGGCCACCCCCGCCATCGCCGCCCCGATCAGGCCCGGGCTCACGGGGAGGGCGGACTTCCAGGGGCTGAAGGTGTGGCCGAGTGCCCCGGCGACGGCCATGATTCCGCCGGTCGTCAGGCTCACCGCCGCGACCACGGAGGCCAGGATCGCGATGCCCGCCGTCAGCGGTCGGCCGCCCTCGGGTGCGACCGCCGCGGGGGTCGTGCCGCTGGTTGTGCTGCTGCTCGCGCTGCTGTGCGTTTCGCTGTTCGTGTCACTTCGCATGTGCGGCTTGCTCCGTCCTCGGGGCCGTGGGGTGGGGCAGGGGCGGTGCCGAAGCCCGGCGGGCCGTCTCGTGGGCGTGGACGACGCGCAGGCTCAGCAGTGTCGTCGCCGCGAAGGCCGTCACCCCGCAGCCGATGCCCACCGTCGAGGCCAGGGCCGTGTACCGGTCGAGCGACATGGCGTGCTGGAGGGGGAGGGCCAGTGCGGCGGACAGGGCAGGGGCCAGGCACAGTGCGGTCAGGTGCAGGCGCCACTCCTCGCGGGCCCAGGAGTCGCCGCGCCGGGTCGCCGCGCGGTGCCGGTGGATCATCACCGCGTACGTGATGACGTACGGGATCAGGAAGCCGCCGAGCAGGCGGCGGCCCGACGCGCCCTCGGAGAGGAAGCCCGTGGTGATCCACACGAGCCCCGCCGCTCCCGCCAGGTGGGCCAGGACCAGGACCGGTCCCGGCGCCCAAGTCCCTTCCATCGAGGCCGACTTGCCCCGGCGGTCCATCCCGCGCGAGGCGAGCAGCGCGCCGAAGACGACGAGCGAGCCCAGGTGCATGATGGCGACGCGGTTGATCTCCTCCATCGGCAGGCCCGGGAGGAGGAGCGGGAGGCCGCCCCACTCCAGGCGGAGCAGCGGGGCGGTCATCAGGAAGCCGTAGCAGAGCAGCATCCAGCGCTGGTGCAGCTCGGGCATGCGCCGCACCGCCGCCAGGGTGCCGAAGGTCACGCTCAGCACCGTGCCGAGGAGGATGGTCGCCAGCACGATCCAGAACGACGCCCCGCCGAATGCGTCCTCGGGCGCGGTCCGCAGCAGGTAGAGCGCCGCCCCGGCCATCGACGCGTACACCGTCACGGCGAACGCCACGCCCGCGATCCGGTGCAGGCGGGCCCGGCGGCGCACCGCCGACAGGAGCTGGACCGGGCCCAGCAGCATCAGCGCGCCGCCCAGTACCGAATGGACGACCAACGGGATCAGACTGCGTCCGTACGGTGCGATGCGGGTGGCCAGCGCCTCGGCGACGTAGCCGGGGGTGACGACCTTGCCCAGCACCCATTCGCCGATCGCGGGCGCGCCCGGCCGGGCGTACGGCCAGAGTTCGGTCATCGCGACCGGCGCGTACGTCACGCACACGACGACCGTCGCGACGGCGGCGATGCGCTTCCAGGGGGCTTGCTTGAGGTGGTTCACGGCTTTCCCACGGCTCCCTCGGGGCTGCCCGTTGCGATAGTCCTTTCTGGACTATCGAGACGGTAGAGGGGTGTGAGACATGGCGTCAACGGGCTGGAGGGGGTGGGTTACCGGTGAGTTCTACTCGTCGGCAGCTTCCGCGGGAGCCTCCACCCAACGCCAGAAATCCACCATCATCTGCTCGTACCGGATGCCGAATTCGAGCGCCCCGCGCTGTCCGCCGGTCAGCAACTCGCCCACGCTCTCCGCGAGTTCCTCGTACTCGGCCAACGTGCGCCGGTGCTCGGCGAGTTGGACCGGGGCCAGCTCCTGCGGGCGTGCCCCGAACCACAGCTTGAGGATGCCGCGTTCGCGCGCCTCGACGGGGACGAACGCGGGGTCGGCCAGCCACCCGGCGAGCGCCTCGCGGCCCGCGTCGGTCAGGCGCATCACGCGCCGGTTGCGGCCGCCCTCGCGGCGGACCTCCGCGATGAGCCCCGCCTCCAGGAGGCGGTCGCACTGCGCGTACACCTGCGCGTGCGGCACGGACCAGAAGGGGCCGACCGTCCGCCCGGCCTCGACCTTCACGTCGTACGGACTCGCCTCGCCGAGCTGGTCGATGACCCCGAGCACGAGGAAGGAGGGGGTGGTCAGGCGGATCTCAGACATGCGGCGACCGTACCGTCAGTGCCGGGGACGGCCGTAGTGGAGGACGGAGGGCGGAGTTCCGGGCGGTGTCGCTGGGTGGGGACGGGCGTCGCATGTCGCATTCGCCGAGGAGAGGGGCGTCACCGCCGTGACCAGATCCTCCTCTACGTGCAGGGCAGTGCACCGGCGAGGCCCGAGGCCGTACCCCGGGCCCAAAGCCCTTGCCCCGTCGTCTGCTTCGACCTCGGCGAGACCCTCGTGCCCACCGCCGAGAACGGCAGCTTCGACTACCTGCCCCGCGCCGCCGCCCACCTGCGCTCCCTGCGCGAACGGCACCTCGGGAGGCGGCTGCACGCTGGTCTTCCAGGGCGAGGCGGCGGCGGAGGTCGAGACCGCTGCCTCGCTCGGCTTCGACGGGTACCGCATCGGACAGCCGCACGGGCTCGCGTACCTCCCGGCGGGCCTGATCGACCTGCTGGGCTGACCGCGGCGGAGAACTCGTGGGAGGGAGCACCGTTTCCGCCGGGATGCGAGGGGCAGGCGATTGTTCGAACGACGAAGGAAGGAGCACGTCATGAGCGCCGGAGAGAAGGCCAAGGCCAAGACCGAGCAGGTCGTCGGCAAGGCCGTGAAGAAGACGGCCCACGCGGTGGGCCAGGACACCACGGCCGCCAAGGGCGCCGCCCTGGAGGCCCGGGGCGAGGCCCGGGAGACCAAGGAGAAGACCAAGGACACCTTCAAGCGCTGAGCCGCGCTGCGGCGTGCGCCTGCTTGAACGGGCGAGAGGGCGGGTTTCCGGCGACGAGCCGGGCACCCGCCCTCCGCCGGTGCTGCGGAATCCCCGGGCTGGGACACTGGAGCGGTTCCGATAGATGTAGCGGGCACCATTTCGTGCGGGAGGGAGCATTCCGTACGGAAGTGCCTTGCGGCGAGCACCCGGGAAGACCGTGAACACCAGCAAGAACAGCGCGGGGGACGACCCGCGGCCGACCGCCTCGGGGGCCGACGACCCGCAGCCGACCGCCTCGGGGGCCGACGACCCGCAGCCGACCGCCTCGGGGGCCGAGTCCGGGCCGGAGTCCGCGGCTGCGGCTGGTTCCGAGGACGCACCGCCGCCCCGGCGCGGCTGGCGGCGCTGGGCGATGGACACCCGGCCGCTGCGCATCCCCGCCTACCGCCGCCTGTGGTCCTCGACCATCGTCACCGCCGTCGGCAGCCAGCTGACGGCCGTCGCCGTACCGAAGCAGATCTACGACCTCACCGGCTCCTCCGCCTGGGTCGGCGCGGCGAGCTTGGCGGGCCTGGTCCCCCTCGTCGTCTTCGCCCTGTGGGGCGGTGCGATCGCCGACGCCGTCGACCGGCGCAAGCTGCTCCTCGTCACCAACTGTGGCATCGCCGTCACCTCGGTGCTCTTCTGGCTCCAGGCGGCGACCGGCCTGGACTCCGTTCTCGCGCTGATGCTGCTGCTCGCCGTACAGCAGGCCTTCTGGGGCCTCAACGCCCCGGCCCGCACGGCCTCCATCGCCCGGCTGGTCCCCGCCGAGGAGATCGCCGCGGCCAACGCCCTCGGCTCGACGGTCATGCAGACCGGCCAGATCGTGGGCCCGCTGCTGGCGGGCGTTCTGATCCCGGTCATCGGGCTGCCCGACCTCTACTTGATCGACGCACTTGCCCTGTGCGTGACGGTGTGGGCCGTCTACAAGCTCCCCGCCCTGCCACCCCTCGACACGGCGGGGACGGACGGTGCCCGGAGCCGTCGCCGCCCCGCCGGCTTCCGCGAAATCCTCGCCGGTTTCCGCTACATCGCCTCCCGCAAGGTCCTCCTCCTCTCCTTCCTCGCGGACATCATCGCGATGGTGTTCGGGATGCCCCGCGCCCTCTTCCCGCAGCTCGCGTCCGAGACGTACGCGCCGTACGGCGAAGGCCTGGCCCTCGGCCTGCTGTTCGCGGCGATACCCGTGGGGGCGGTCCTCGGAGGCCTCTTCTCCGGTACGTTCTCGCGGGCGCGGCGGCACGGCTGGATGGTGATCGGGGCGGTGCTGGTGTGGGGCGCGGCCATCGCGGGCTTCGGCCTCTCCGGCAGCCTGTGGCTGGCGGTGGCGTTCCTGGCGGTGGCCGGCATCGCGGACATGGTCTCGATGGTCTTCCGCGGTGCGATTCTCCTCTCGGCGGCGACGGACGAGATGCGCGGCCGGATGCAGGGCGTCTTCACGGTGGTGGTCGCGGGCGGCCCCCGGCTGGCGGACGCCCTCCACGGCGCGACGGGCTCCGCCTTCGGCGCCCCCGCGGCGGTCGTCACCGGCGGCCTCCTCGTCCTCGCCACGACCTCCCTCCTGGCCCTGACGGCACCGGCCCTGCGCCGCTACCGCATCTGACCCCCGACGAGTGCCTCGCCGAGCGGGGTGTGCCGGTAGAGCACCGACCGTCCGGACCGGGCGGGGACCAGCAGTCCCGCGCCGCGCAGGACGGGGTGACGGCGGGGCCGTCCTTCCCCCTTCCCCCTCGCCCCCTTGGGCGGCAGGGCCTTTCCGCCGAGCCCCCTTGGGCGGCGGGGCCGCCCCCCGGGGGCGGGACGGGCGGGCAAGGGGGCGGCCCCTCTCGCTCCGGGCCCGCCCCGGTGCCGCCCCCTGCCCGCACCTTGCACGCCGGACGCGCTCACCCCGGGGCCCTCGGGGCGCCTCCCGCTACAGGGCATGTGAAGCCCCGGCCCGCTGGGCCAAGAGGGTCCCCAGCCCCGCCCCTTCACCTAAACCCGCGGGGCATGGGGCCGGTTCCGTGCGGGTGAGTGGGTGGCTGAGCGCGCAGTTCCCCGCGCCCCTGGAGGGGTACGACAGGCTGCTCAGTCGGCCTGGACGGTCGCGTGCCGGGGCAGGCAGAACGTCAGGGCCCACATCAGGGCGAGGAGGCCGCCGACCCACCACAGGACGGCGAGGAACGCCTCGCGGTTGAGCCCGGCGTCCGGTGAGCCGTCGGTGGTCGTGAAGAACACCAGGGCGGTCATCGCGGTGCCGAGGGCGATGCCCAGATGCATGGCCGTGTTGAACACGCCGGACGCGGCACCCGCGTTGTCGTGCGGAACCTCCGCGAGGGACAGGTCGGCGAGAGGCCCGCTGACCATGCCGAGTCCGAAGCCGACCAGCACGACCGGAGCGGTCATCCCCAGCAGGGTCAGGCCCGATCCGTACGCGGTGATCTGGAGTCCGTAGCCGGCCATCGCGGCGATCGTGATGAGGAGGCCGGTCTGGGGAAGCCGGCGGGCGAAGCGCCCGGCGCTCTTCGCCGCGATCGTCGCTCCGCCCAGCTCTCCGACGGAGAGCAGGACGAAGGCCAGGGCCGCGTGGAAGGGGCTCATGCCCAGTCCGTGCTGGAGGTAGAGGGTCCAGGTCATGAAGAACAGCCCGCACAGCAGACCGTGCACCAGTTGCGCGGCCGTGCCGCCGGGGAACTGCCTGCCCCGGAAGAGGGACGGGGGCACGAGCGGTGCGCCGTTCTGCTTGCGCCGCTGGTGGCGCAGGAAGACGGCCAGCGTGAGGAGACCGGCGGCGAGCAGGCCGAAGACCCACAGCGGCCAGTGGTGGAGGTGCCCCTCGGTGAGCGGGAAGACGATCAGGACGACGGCCAGCGCGGACAGCGCCATGCCGGCCAGGTCGGGCCGGTCGGCCTTCTGCTCCGTCGACTCGGGGACGAACCGGCGTCCCAGGACGATCACGGCGAGGCCGACGGGCACGTTGATCAGGAAGATCGGCCGCCAGGACAGGCCGAACAGGTCGGCCTCGGTGAGCAGGCCGCCCATCACCGGGCCGAGGACATTTGCGATGGAGAGGACGGCCCCGTACAGGCCGAAGGCCTTGCTGCGGTTGCGCCCCGCGAAGGTGACGTGGAGGGTGGCCAGGACCTGCGGGATCATCAGCGCGACTCCCACGCCCTGGAGCGCGCGGGCCCCGACCAGCACGCCCGGCCCGGAGGCGAGGCCGCACAGCAGGGAGGCCGTGGTGAACACGACGGTGCCGGTCAGCAGGAGCCTGCGCCGGCCGTAGAGGTCGCCGAGGCGCCCGCCCGTGATCAGCCCGATGGCGACGGGCAGGGAGTAGCCGGTGGTCAGCCACTGCACTGCGGCCGGTCCGGCGCCGGTCGAGTCCTGGATCGCGGGCAGCGCGGTCAGGACGACCGACTGGTCGAGGATGTCCATGAGCTCGGCGGTCAGCAGCACGAGCAGGGCGATGCGGGCCGCGAAGGCAGTCCGTGAGGTCGGGGTCGGGGCGGTGTGCTCTGGCCCGTGGCCGAGCGCGGAGGAAGACAAGACGGGAACTCCTGATCCGTGGAGGACCGGGGAGCACTGCCGACAGCCGCACCGGGACCGGAGAACACCAAAGCCCGGGGCAGACGGCAGAGCTGCACCCGGGACAGAAAACTGCGGGGAACGGTGACGCAACTCAGACCGGCGCGACGTCCGCCCCCGAACACGTGCGACACAACAGCACGCGGGGAAACGCGGACGACTACACGGCCTGGTTAATAAGAAGTCACCTCAAGATCAACAAACGGAAGGAACAGAAGATCCGAACACTGCCACCGACACCTCGGCACAGGAACTCGTCCACCGTACGGCACATCGCCGGTGAGGTCGTACCCGACCGGCAGGACGGTGTACGCGGGGCGACCCGCACGCCCGGGCTGCCACCGGCGAACAAGCACGTACCGGCGAAGAACACGCACGTACCGGCGAATAAGCATGTGACGGGCGGCCGTTTGCGGTGCAAGCTGCCCGGATGCATGCACGGGTGGATATGGACGAGGTCGAGGCGCTGTTCGTGGGGCGGTACGGGGCGGCGGCCGAGGGGTGGGTCGGGGAGGTGCCGGGGACGGTTGCTCGGCTGGCCTCGCGGTGGGGGTTCGAGGCGGGGGAGGTGTTCGCGAGCGGGGCCTCCTCCGTCGTACTGCGCTGTCGATGGGGGGACGGCAGCCCGGCGGTGCTCAAACTCAGCCCGGATCGTGCGCTGTTGGCCCAGCAGGCGGAGATGCTCGGGCTGTTCGCCGCCTCGGGGCGTGTGCCGGCCGTGTACGCCGCCGATGCGGAGGCCGGGGCGATGGTGCTGGAGGAGGTACGGCCCGGGACCGAGGCCGAGAACATGGCGCAGGAGACCTTGCCGCAGCAGTGGGGGGAACTGCTCGGCGCGCTGCATGCGGTGGCGCCGCCCGAGGGCTGGGCCCTGGATCTGCGGGGGCGGTTCGAGGAGTCGTTCGCCCGGATCGGGCGGCGGCTGTCCGAGCCGGTCATCGCCGACCGGATCGGCACCGCCGCGTGGGAGCGGGCGATGCGGCGCTGCGAGCGGCTGCTGGAGAGCCAGGAGGAGACCGTACTGCTGCATGGGGATCTGCATCTCGGCAATGCGCTGGACGGCGGTCCCGGGCGTGGGCTGGTCGCGATCGATCCCAAGGCGTGCGTGGGCGATCCGTGTTTCGACGCCGTTGATTACGTGGTCGCCGGGGCCGGGCACGAGGGCGTCGAGGCCCGGTGCCGGCGGGTGGCCGCCGCGTGCGGGCTCGACGGGGAGCGGCTGTACGGCTGGAGCCGCGTGGTCGCACCGATGGCGGCCATCGGCCACCTCACCTACGGTGGCCCGGAGTCGGAGCCCGCGCTCGACGAACTCCTCGTCCTGACGCGCTGAGACGAGAGGTGGGGCAAGGAGATGGGACGGGTGCGATGGTGAGCAGGGAGCGGTGGCCCCGGCTTGATCCCGAGCGCGGCGTCGCCGACGTGACCCTGCTCATCCTGGAGTGGCTCGGCGAGCAGGGCATCGGCGCCACGATCCGCATCGACGCCGAGCGCCTGGCGGAGGGGCGGCCCCCGTGGACCTTCGCCGCCGGGGGCGGTGCGGTGGGCACCGGCATGCGAGCCGACGGACGTACCGCCGAGGAATGCATGGGCCGTGCGCTGGTTCCGCTGAGCAAATTGGGGGTAGACGTGCCGTTCTGAGAGTGAGTTGAAGGTGGGCGCGTTTCCCTGTACGCCCATTTTCTGCTGAGATATAGGCATACGTAGTAGATCGGCCCCGTAAAGCCCTTTACGACAGAAGCGAGCGTGACTGCATGTCCTACCCCAATTACCCGCCGCAGAACGGCGATTACGGCCAGCCCTACCAGGGCGCCCCGATGCAGCAGCAGAAGAACGGAATGGCCGTCGCGGCACTCGTGCTCGGCATCCTCGCCGTTCTTTCCTCCATCATCATCATCGGCGGCATCCTGTTCGGCCTGCTCGCGCTGATCTTCGGCATCATCGCCGCGCTGAAGGCCCGCGGCGGGCGCGCCGAGCACGGCGTGATGGCCGTCATCGGCGCGGTGCTCGGCGGTCTGGGTCTCATCGCCTCCGGCGTGCTCCTCGCGATCGGCGCCTCGTTCATCAACTCGGACGAGTTCAAGAGCTTCAGCGACTGCATCCAGCACGCGAAGACGCAGAGCGAGCAGGACGAGTGCTCGAAGCAGTTCAACCGGGATCTGGGGAACTGACCTTCCGGGCCCTGCGGGGCCTGCGCTTTCCGGTGCTCCGTCAGTTCTCCAGCGCGTTGATCTCCGTCAGCGACAGGCCCAGCTCCTCGTGCAGGAAGCGCACCACCGTCCAGTGCGGGAGGCCCTCCGCGTCGTACCCCCCGAACGCCTCCGCGTAGAGGGGGATCCAGCGCAGGGCCTCCTCCGCGGCCGTCGCCCGCGACGGGGCGACGGTCTCGGCGGACGTCCGGTAGGCGTCGTACGAGATGCTGCGGTGGTGGATGAAGTGGCCGCCCGGCAGCCGCTGTTCGCACAGGTCCCGGTACTCGCGGGTCTGGAGGATCAGGAAGTGCCAGATCTCGTCGATGTCCTGCTCTACGGGCAGGAAGAGCCCGGCCAGCCGGTCGCGGTGCCGGGAGACCAGGTGGAGGTAGCGGGCGCATTCCCGGACCTGGGCGGCGACGACGTCCGCCTCGGGTGCGCCCGGCTTCTGCGTGAAGTGCGCCAGGGTTTCCCGGTACAGCTCCGCGCCGAGGATCCGCTCCGGCGTGAGGGCGGGGGCGATGGCGGTGTCGGGCACGGTGAGGCTCCTGTCGTAGTCGGCTGCGGTCGAGGTCGAGGTCGCGTTCGAAGTCGCGGTCGGTGCGGGGGTCTGCGCGGTCATGCCGCCAGCCACGCGTGCTTGCCCGACTTCCCGATCGGTACGTGTCCCTCGTGCGCGGCCCTCACCTGGCGGCCCGTCAAGTCGCCGACCCGCAAGCCGAGTTCCGCCTCGCGCTCCCCGTCGAGCGGCTTCCCGTCGAAGGTCGTGTAGCGGAGGATTCCCTCCTCCGGGGCGAGCTGGTGCAGGAAGACCCGGGGTGATGTCTCCGCGATCACCGCGTCCAGATCGGCCTGGGCGACCAGCCCCCGGGGCGTCCGCAGCAGTTCCTTCTCGCGTCCGCAGAAGGACTCGATCCGGGTCGGGTCCGCGCTGCCGTCCGTCGTGCGTACGCAGTCGCCCGAGCGGTAGCGCACCAGCGGCATGTGCGGGTTGCGGATGCTGGTGACGATCAGGCTGTGGATGCCGCTGCCCGGCTCCACCGGGAGCAGCTCCACGCTCATGTCGTGCAGATACGGCTGGTACCGGCCGTCCGCGTCGCTGTGGAAGAGGTAGCCCAGCTCCGTGCTGCCGAACAGGTCGACCACCGGGCAGTCGAAGTGCGCGCGCAGATACGCCCGGACGTTCCGCGGCGTGTACTCGTAGGCGTGCACGATCCCGGCCGGTGCCGGGAAGCCCGCCCACAGGTCCCACTCGTCCACCTTCCGCACCAGGTGCGCCAGGTGGTAGCCGGAGCAGTCCAGCAGGTACGAGCCCCGGGGGTGCGCGGCGCTGACCTCGCGGATCTCCGCGAGTATCCGCTCCACCTCACCCCGGTCCCAACTCGCCGGGTCCAGCTGCCTGTTGAGGTACAGGGTCCGTTCGTCGAGCCAGCGTTCGCCCGCCGTCGCCCCCGGCTTCTTCGCGTTCACGCGCGCCACGTGCTCGGTCGCCAGGACCGTCGTCAGCGATACCCGCCGGGCGCCGTCGTGCCAGCTCGGGCCGAGTTCCGGGTGCTCGCTCCAGAGGCGGTAGTACGAGCGCAGCAGGAAGTACGGGGGGCGGATCAGCTGCATCCGGGCGTGGTTGGTGCCGGTCGACAGCACGAATTCTGCCTCGCCGGACTCCAGCGCCCGTTCCAGCTCCGGGGTCATCCAGTTGGCGGGGAAGTCCCGGGCGATCTCGGGCTTCTCCAGCACGGGGAAGTGGCCCCGTTCCACGGAGGCGCGGTACAGGGGGATGTTCCGTACCCGGTCCAGGACTTCGGCGGTCGGCAGGTGGTTCAAGTGGCCCTCCAGGGAGGTCGGTTGGTGAGGGGGTGCGGAGAGGACGGCTCCCTTCCGCACCCCCGGTCCGCAGCGCTCAGTGCCGCGGGGCAGGCGCCCCGGTCGTCACGAAATGCAGCCGGACTTCCCGGCCCCGGCCACGCTGATGCACCCGCTCTTCTGCGTCGCGCTGATACAGCCGTCCTTGGCCCGGGCGCCCTCGGCGGTCGCGGAGTTCGCCGTGACCCACTTCTGCCAGACGGTCTCCTCGGTCATGCGCTTCACGAGCTGCTCCATGCGGATTACCTCCGAGTTCGCCCATATGTGCAGGCATAGGTGTCATTTGCTGGTGTACAGCGGGTTTTGTTGTGATCATCCCGCCGTTCGAAGGTAAAGAGATGGTCAAGTTGCTGTCAATGGGGGCCGGTCCGAATGGCGTGAAACCAGGGGTTCCTGGAAGGAATCGATCCCTCCGCTCAGACGGCGGTGCACTTGCCGCGCCCGCATCTGGCCGGTGCGTGGTCGTGACGTCCGATGATCCCTGCGGTAGGCCGGAACCATGCGATTCGGAATGCCGTACGGGCACCCGCACCAGCCCCAGTACCCCCAGCAGTCCCCCACGACTCAGCCCCAGTACCAGCAGCAGCCCCCGACGACTCAGCCCGAGCCCGAGCCCCAGGCCCCGTCCCCGCAGTCGGCCGGTCGTCTCGACGGCAAGGTCGCCTTCGTGACCGGCGCCGCCGGGGGCCTCGGCCGCAGCCATGTGCGGCGGATGGCGGAGGAGGGCGCCGACCTGGTGATCGTCGACATCTGCCGCTCCGTCGACACCGTGCCCTACCCGCAGTCCACCCCCGAGGACCTGCGCGAGGCCGTCGAGGAGATACAGGCGCACGGGCGCCGCGTGGTGGCCCGCGAGGCCGACGTGCGCGACCGCGGGGCGCTCCAGCAGGCGTACGACGCGGGGCTCGCCGAGTTCGGGCACATCGACGTCGTCGTGGCCAACGCGGGCATCGCACCGCTCCTGGTCGAGGACCGTGTCGAGGCCTGGCACGACGCCATCGACGTCAACCTCACCGGCACCTTTCACACGATCGAGGTGGCCATCGCGTCGATGGTGGCCGCCCGGCGCGGCGGCTCGATCGTCATCGTCAGCTCCACCGCCGGGCTCGTCGGCATCGGCGGCTCCAGCAACGGCGGGCTCGGCTACGCCGCCTCCAAGCACGGTGCGGTCGGCCTGATGCGTACGTACGCCAACAACCTCGCCCCGCACAGCATCAGGGTGAACTCCGTGCACCCCACCGGAGTCGCCACCCGCATGGTCGCCGACCCGGCCATCGCCGCGTTTGTCGCCCGCGACCCGAACCTCTCCGCGCAGGGCCCCAACGCCCTCCCGGTGCGCACCATCGAGGCCGTCGACGTCTCGAACGCCGTCCTGTGGCTGGCCTCCGACGAGGCCCGCTACGTCACCGGCGTCACGCTGCCGATCGACGCCGGGTTCATCAACCGCCGCTGAAACCGCTGTCGTAGCCGCCGCCGAACCACCGCTGAGCGATCTGGGGGAGCACCATGCCCGACCCGAACGCCGTGCCCGCCGACTCCCGTACGGGCGCCACGCCCGATCCGTACGCCGACACCCTCCTCATCGGCGGCAACATCCGCACCCCCACCGGCCCCGCCCAGGCCCTCGCCGTACGCGACGGAATCATCGACGCGGTCGGCACCGACGCGGACGTGCTGCGCCGGCGCGGCCCCCGCACCCGCGTGTTCGAGCTGGCCGGTGCCACCGTCCTGCCCGGCCTGCACGACCTCCACGTCCACCCGATCTACGCGGGCGTCCGCGAGCGCCGCTGCAAGGTCCCCCAGGGCTCCGACCTCCCGACCACCCTGCGCATCGTCGCCGAACACGTCGCGCGGGCCGCCCCCGGCGCCTGGGTGCTCGGCGGCCAGTGGGACGCGTACGCACTCGGCGCGACCCCGGACCGTACCCAGCTCGACGCCATCGCCCCCGACCATCCCGTCCTCCTCGAGGACACCAGCGGCCACAGCTCCTGGGCCAACAGCGCCGCGCTGCGGGCCGCCGGGATCGGGCCCGGCACGCCCGACCCCGTGGGCGGCATCTTCGAGCGCGACGCCGACGGCCGCCCCACCGGCGTCCAGCGCGAGACCGCCGCCGAATTCCTGGCGGGCCACGCGCCCAGGGCCTCCGACGAGGAGGTGGAGGAGGCGTTGGAGTGGGCGCTGGGGGAGATGCTCTCGTACGGCATCACCTCCTTCACCGAGGCCGCCGTCGGCTTCACGGCGGGCGCGCCCTCCGAACTGCGCGCCTACACGCGCCTCGCCGCCCGCGACGCCGTCAAGCAGCGGGCGCGGCTGTGCCTGGTGTGGTCGCCGCACGATCCCACCTGCGAGGAGGTCATCGCCCGGCGCAACCACTACGCGAGCCGCCGGCTCACGCCCGACTGCGTGAAGGTCTTCCTCGACGGGGTGCCGACCGACAGCCACACCGCCGCCATGCTCGCCCCGTACCAGGACACGGTGGCCGGGCGGGATCCCGAGTTCAGCCGGTACGGGATCCTTGCCATCGCGCCGCCCGTCCTCAACCACCTGGTGACACGCCTCGACCGGGAGGGCATCACGGTCAAGTTCCACGCGGCGGGCGACGCGGCGGTGCGGGCGGCGCTGGACGCGATCGAGACCGCCCGTGAGGCCAACGGGCCCAGCCCGCACATGCACAACGTCGGCCACTGCACCTTCGTCGCCCCCTCCGACCTCGCCCGCGCCGCACGCATCGGCGCGACCTTCGAGGTCTCGCCCTACCTGTGGCGGCCCTCCCCGATCTGCTCCGACATCACGGCCGCCGTGGGTGCGAAGGCCGTCGAACGAGCTTGGCCGGTACGGGACTTGCTCGACTCCGGAGCCCTGGTCGTGGCGGGTTCGGACTGGTGCGTCGTGCCCTCGGTGAACCCGTGGGCCGCCATCGAATCCCTCGTCACCCGCCAGGAGCCCGGCGGCAGCGCCGACAGCTTCGGCGCGGCCCAGGCCGTCACCCGCGAGGAGGCCTTCGACCTCTTCACGGTCAACGCGGCCCGCCAGGAGGGCATGGCGCACCGCGTCGGCCGCATCGAACCGGGCATGTTGGCCGACGTCATCGCCGTCGACCGCGACCCCTTCGAGATCCCCGTCACTGAAGTGCACGCCACGCGTGTGCAGTTGACGTTCGTCGGAGGGGAACTCGTCTACCGGGCGTGAGGGTTGTCGACGGGTCGCTGCGGCACCGGGAAGGGTTCGGTCGCCATGAGCCGCCGCGGCGGCACCGGGGGAGCGGCGGTGCCGCCCATGGCCGTGTTCACGTACGCGACCAGGGCCGCGCCGATCGGGTTCGGCAGGGGCTGGTTGTTCTCGTCGAAGCGCTCGTACTTCATCAGGTTGTAGCCGACCGTCATCTGGCGGCGCCCGTCCTCCGTGGACAGCGCCCAGGTCCCGGCGCCGAACACGCCGCCGTCGTGCCCCCAGAACCAGGAGCCGTTCGGCAGCTTCACCTTGTACAGGCCGAGTCCGTACCCCAGCCGTGCCTCCTCGCCCGGCTGCGTCTCGTACCCGGGGACGGTCTTCTTCATCTCCCGCAGCTCCGCCGCGCCGATCAGCTTTCCGGACAGGAGCTGCCGGTAGAAGTCGTTGACGTCGCTCGCCGTGGAGACCAGCGCCCCGGCCACCCCGGCCCAGGACATGTCGTACACGCTGTAGTCGCGCGGCGGGTCGATGTACCCGTAGAACGACTCGTACATCCGGGCGTGCGGCCCCCGGATGCGGGGCGTGCGCGGGAAGTACGTGTGCCGCAGGCCCGCCTTGCGGATGACGTTCTCGGTGATGTACGTCCGCGGGTCCTGGCCGGTGACCTTCTGGAGCAGCAGCCCGGCGAGGACGTAGTTGGTGTTCGCGTACGCGAATGTCCCGCGCGGCTTCAGCGGGGTGGCCGCCAGGCCCAGGCGGACCAGTTCTTCGGGGGCGAACCGGTGGAACTGGGCCTCGTCCAGGGCCTGTCCGGGGTCGCTCGCGAGCTTCGGGAAGGCGGGGAGGATGTAGTCGGCGATGCCGCTCGTGTGGTTGAGCAGCATGCGTACGGTCACCTTGCGGCCGCGCTCGCCGGGCACCAGCTCCGGCAGGTAGCGGCCGATCGGGGCGTCCAGGGTTATGCGGCCCTTGCCGACCTGCTGGAGGACGGCCGCGGCGGTGAAGGACTTGGTGATGCTGCCGATACGGTGCTCCAGGTCGGGCCGTGTCGGCCGTCCCGTGCCGAGGTCGGCGAGACCGGTCGCGCCCCGCCACTGCGCGGAGCCGTCCCGGACGGCGGTGTACGCGCCGATCATTCCGGCGTGGTGGAAGGCGTCGAGGGAGGCCCGGAGGGCTTGGCGGTCGAGGCGCGGGGCGGCTTCGGCTTCGGCAGCTGCGGCCGGGGCGGGCGCGGCCGTGGTGCCGGCCGCGGCGGGCAGCGTCCCGGCGGCCAGCGTCAGCAGGGCCGCCGAGGCCACTGCGGTCAGGCGGGCTCTGCGGCGGGCGGGGCAGGATCGTAAGGCAGTGGTGGTGTCGTGCATGGGCGGATCGGTCCCGTCTGTCGTCGGAGGAGCGGTCCCTTCCATCCTTGACGCGCCACGGACGGGACCTCTCCGCCCTCAGGACGAGCTTGCGCACGGAAACCGATGATGCGTGTCAGGTTTTGGGTGTGCCTGCTGGGGCATTGGCCGCCTGGCGTTGGCTGTCGCCAGGTGTTGGCCGGGCGCCGGCTGTCAGGTGTTGGCTGGGCGCAGGCCGTCAGGTGTTGCGGGCGTGGTTCCCCTGGCCCTCGATGTGCCAGCTGACGATGCGCTCGGGGTGGATGCGGATCACATCACGGCTGAAGAAGTCCGGCGACAGGGGTGGCACGTCCACCACGATCAGCTCGGCCCGCCCCCGGATCTCGACGCCGCGTCCCCACCCGGGCGCGACGGCGTCGGGCTCGTCCTCCGGCGTCAAGTCGTCGACGACGAAGGAGACGTGCGGGTGTCCCTTCGCATTGCGGAACTTGCGGCTCCTGGCGTTGTCGGGGCCGCCGATGTCGATACTGCCGTCGTCGTTGAGCCGGAAGCCGACCGGCCGGATGTTGGGCACGCCGTCCGGCCCGAGGGTGGCCAGGCGGCCGAGGCCCTGGCCGAGGAGGTAGGTGCGTTCCTTGGGGGTGAAGTAGGAGTCCATGGGGGGACCGTAGAACCTCAACTGCACTTGAGATCAAGCCCTTTCGAGGCTCTGCAACGACGCCGACCCGGTCGCCGCACGCCCCTACCAGAACGCCTGACAGGAACACCGGACGTCCACCGACCTCTGGGTGGTCCAGGTGTCCCCGTCGCCGCCGAAGTGCCGTTCGGTCACCGTGTCCTGACCGACGACGGCCCGACAACTCACCCCGGAGTGCTCGGACCGGTCGTGCTTGCACCCGCGGCAGGTGTGGGTGGTGTTCCGACTCCAGCCCTCCGGATAGAACCCGCGGCACTCGCACTCACGCCCCTGCGCCCCGTCGCAGTGGCCCTCCAGGTGCACCGTCCACAGGTGCCCGCAGCGACACCGCGCCACGCCCTCGTCAGTCATGTCCGCCTCCGTATCACGATGAGGGATCCGATCATCAGCACAGGTCCACCATCAGTGCAGGTCCACCTGGAAAGCGTGGCGGTGGTCGGTGGGGCAGGTGAAGATGCGCAGGTCTCCCCAGCGGCCGACGACCACTCCCGTCACGTTGTCGCTGGCCACGGTGAACAGCAGGGTCATGGCCGTGCCGCAGTCCTCGCAGGGGATCTCCGTCGGCTGGGTCAGGTGCCAGGTGGGCCAGCCGCCGAGCTTCCAGCCGGCGAGGCGGGTGATGACGTCGTGTCCGTCGCCGCCGGTCTCGTGGACGAGTTTCTCCAGGCGCGGGTGGAGTTCCGCGGGCAACTCGTCGCGGAAGGGGAAGTCGGTCACCTGCTCGGCGGTGACGGTGCACGCCCTGGGCAGGTAGCTGTCCTCGTCGTACCGGGACGGCGCCGGGGGGTTCAAGAGCTGCCCGGTCACCTCGGCGGCCCGACGCCATCGGAATTCGACCACGGGGCTGATGTCGGCCTGCTGGAGCGGAGGGTCCCAGTGCTCGTTGGGGCACCAGAGGATCTGCAGGAGGTCGGCGTCGGCAGGCCACCAGGCCCCCGGCGCGTCACGCCGGAAGATCTGCACGACCGGCACCATGGCGTTGGCGGGCGTGCCGTCGGCACTGTTCTCGTCGGGCAGGGAGCAGGTGGGCCACGGCTCGTCGGCCGGCCACAGCAACGGCCCGCCGATCGAACTGCTCCGGTGGTCCGGTTCTGCCCGCTCGGGGTGGAACAGGGTCGCGGCGCGTGCGTGCGGGGCGAGTTCGGGCATCGCCCGGAGTATGGATTCGGGGGAGGGTCTGGGGGTGCTTGTCATCGTGTCGTCGTGCCTTCCGGTTTGGCGGGTTCAGAGGGTGCGTTGCAGCGTAGGGGCCCGCTCGTCGCGACGACCGGAGGGAAATGGCTGTCGCGGCAGGCCGTGCCCGGCCTAGTCTCGCGGCCATGCACCAGACCCGAAGGTGCGACCGGCGGCCGCCCCGTCGCGCGGGGGTGACGTCCCCGCGCCGGGCCCGGACACGGCCCGTGACCGGCACCGACGTCGTCCTCGTCGGGCTCTTCTCCGGCAAGCAGAAGGACTTCGCCGCGCAGATGGACGCCGCAGAATGCCGGTTGACCCAGTGCGGGGTCCGGGTCGTGGGGCGCATCGTGCAGCGGCGCGGGGTCTCGCACGGCGGGGTCGCGAAGATGTCCCTGCCCTTCTCCGCGCGGACCCTCCTCAGCTACGGGAAGGTGCGCGAGCCGGCCGCGCTCGGTGAGGAGAGGGAGGCGGATGCCGTGGTGCTCCTGACGCCGATGACGGAGCGTCAACAGCATGTGCTGGAGCGGATGTTGGGCCGTCCCGTCGTGCGCCTCGGCGACGTACACACGCGTGATGGTGGCTGACCAGGGGCGAGCGGCGCGAGCAGGGCGAGGAGGTCGCGGACGGTGAGTCGAGCGGTACGTGTGGCAGTCGTCGGCGTCGGCGTCCTCGGCGCGAGCGTGGGCCTGCACCTGGCCCGCCGGGGCGCCGAGGTGGTCCTGGTCGACGCGGGACCCCCAGGCGAAGGCGTCACCAACTGGTCCTTCTCCTGGGCCAACGCCAGCAACAAGACCGCCCGCCGGTCCTACTTCGACCTGAACGTCGCGGGCCTCGCCGCACACCGCGAACTCGCCGCGGTCATCGGCCCGGACGGGTGGTGGCACCCCACCGGACACCTGCGCTGGGCCGACGACCCCGCAGCGGAGGCGAAGCTGCTGGAGACGGCCGAGCTTCTGGGCAGTTGGGACTACCGGGTGGAGATGCGTACGGGAGCCGATGTGCGCCACCGCCTCGAACCGGCCCTCGCGGTCCCGGCCCGCACCCCCGTCGCCTTCTACCCCGACGAAGCCTGGGTGCACGGGCGGCAGCTCGTCGGCCGACTGGTGGAGCAGGTTGTCGCCGCCGGGGCCGCACTCCGGTCCGGCAGCGCGGTCCGTGGCATCAGTACCCGTTCCGACGGAGGCGTCCGTGCGGTCGAGCTCGCCGACGGAAGCCGTCTCTCCGTCGACACGGTCGTGAACGCGGCGGGCCCGCAGGCCTCCCACGGCGCCGCTCTCGTCTCCCGCCGCCTCCCGATGCGCCGCGAACCGGGCGTCGTCACCCGGGTCGCCTGTGCGCGGGTCCCGGTCCGCCGGGCCATGCACGCGCCGCACGTCGAGATCCGCCCCGACGGGGACACCTCGGTGGTCCTCCACAGCCGCGAGGTCGACGCCTTGATCGACGAGGGCAAGGGGGTGGAGCGGCTCGCCGACGCATTGCGGGAGGCTGCGTGCCGAGTCGTTCCCGAACTGGACGAGTCCCGCATCACCGGGACACGGGTGGCCCACCGCCCCGTCCCCGCCGACGGCTTTCCCTCGGTGGGGGCGCTGTCGGCCGTGCCCGGCTACTACGAAGCCGTCTCCCACAGCGGCATCACGCTCGGCCCGGTCATCGGCCAGTTGCTCGCCTCGGAGATCCTCACCGGGACGCGGTCGGATCTGCTGGCGGACTTCCGCCCGGAGCGGTTTGCCTGACGGCCGTCCGGCCCGCAGGACCTGTGCGGGGGTCAGGAGTCCTTCCCCCGGTAGGAGTTCATCGCCGCCTGTATCTGGAGCCACGACGGGTCGGTCTCCGCGGCGTCCGTGACGGAGTCCAGCTCCGAAGGCGTCCACTCGCGGGATCCGTCGGTCAGGTGCAGGTGCGACTCCGGATCGCCGTCGGACGGGACCTCGGAGGTCGCGGTCATGAACGCGGCGACCGCTGCCTGCGCGGTGTCGAGGTGCTGCTGTGCCGTGTCGGGCTGCGGCAGGGCGAAGTCGGTGTCCACGGACAGGAGCGCGAGGCCGCCCTCGCCGTCGGCCAGGGCGAGTTGGCCCGTCGAGGCGGTGGCGAGTGCGGTGACGGCGGAGGGGTGGGGGAGCGGGGCGTGGGCGGTCGCGTGCTCGGTGGAGAGGTCGAGCTCGATCAGGGTGCCGGTGGGGGTGCCGATCCAGAGGACGTCGGGGCGGGGGCCGAAGGCGATGTTCTGGCGCGACCAGGACTTCGTCCCGTCGGGCCGCTCCTGGGGGTCGGGCTCGTCGAGTTCCGTCGCCAGGACACTGCGCAGGGAGGGGAAGTCGAAGACGTGCAGGGTGTTGGCGTACGCGTTGCCGCGGACCGCGAAGCGGCGTCCGTCCGCGCTGAACACCGGTGCCTCGTAGCCGTCGACGTCCAGGATCAGCGCACGGCGCAGCACATGCATCCCGGGTGCGGGCGCGGCGGTGTCCAGGTCCGTGCGTGCGAAGAGCACCTGTGTCGCGCCCTGGTCGCTGGCGAGTGTGGCCACCAGGCTGCCGCCGGGGTGTTCCACCACGCCCGTGTCCCAGCGCGGCCCCGCGCTCACCGCCCCCGTGGCGAGGTCGAGGGTGTCGGAACGCTCCCACCGGTCCTCCTCGTCCCCCTCTGACGACGGCGAGGCCCACACCGCCCGGCCGTCCGGGGCGAAGGCCACGCAGGTCGCCGAGGGCAGCCCGTCCAGTGCCGTCACCCCGGCAGGGGTCCACTGCACCGTCCCGGTCTCGCCCGCCACCACCAGCAGCGGCTGCCGGGGATGCCACGCCACCCCGGGTATCCGCTCGTACCGGTCCCAGCTCGACGCGTCGCCGTAGACCTCCGAGTCCCCGCCCACCAACCCGACTTCGGTCAGCCCGCCCCCTTCGAAGGACCAGACGCGGACCGCGGGGCGCTCCGAGTCCAGCGCGGCGATCAGGGGGAGCCGGGGGTGACAGGACAACCGCTCCAGCGGGTGCCCGGTGCCGACCCGGACCCGTGCGACAACCTCAACGACCGACTTGGCCGACGTGTCTGATGCATCTGACGTGTCTGACATACCGACACCGTAGGTCCCGCCACTGACAATCGGCCGCCCCGCACCCCGAAGCCCCAGGTCAGGAGGCATCTCCCGCCGCCCGGCGCAGCAGCAGTTCCCGCTCCGCCTCGTTGCGCGTCAGTGTCGCCGCGCGAGCGAACTCCGTCCGGGCCTCCGCCGTCCGGCCCAGCCGCGCCAGCAGGTCCCCGCGCACGCTCGGCAGCAGGTGGTACGACGCCAACTCCGGCTCCTTCGCCAGTACGTCGACGATCGCCAGCCCCGCCTCCGGCCCCTGCGCCATGCCCACCGCCACCGCCCGGTTCAGCTCCACCACCGGCGAAGGGGGCAGGAGTGCGTACAGGGCGGCGATCTGCGCCCAGTCCGTGTCCGCCCAGCTCGCGGCCCGTGCGTGGCAGGCCGCGATGGAGGCCTGGATCGTGTACGGGCCCGGGTCGCCGCCCCGTTCGAGCGCGTGCGTGAGCGCGGTCAGGCCGCGCCGGATCAGCAGGCGGTCCCACCGGGTGCGGTCCTGGTCGGCGAGCAGCACCGGGCGTCCTTCCGGGCCGGTCCGGGTCCGGGTGCGGGACGCCTGGATCTCCAACAGGGCGACCAGGCCCAGCACTTCACCCTCCTGCGGCATCAGCCCCGCCAGCACCCGCGCCAGCCGCACCGCCTCCTCGCAGAGATCCGGCCGCACCCAGTCGTCGCCCGAGGTGGCGGCGTACCCCTCGTTGAAGATCAGGTAGATGACCTCCAGGACGGAGGCGAGGCGCTGTGCGCGTTCCTGCCCGTACGGCACCTCGAAGGGCACCCCGGCCCGCGCCAGCTTCCGCTTGGCCCGGACGATCCGCTGGGCCACCGTCGCCTCGGGCACCAGATGCGCGCGGGCGATCTCGTCCGTGGTCAGCCCGCCCAGCAGCCGCAGCGTCAGCGCGATGCGCGCCTCGGCGGAGAGCACCGGGTGGCAGGCGGTGAAGATGAGCCGGAGGAGGTCGTCGTCGATGTCGCCGGGACCCGGCGGCTCGGGCGGCGGGGCCACGTCCGTCAGGCCCCGCCCGACTTCCGCGAGCTTGCGGGCGTACGTCTCCCGTCTGCGTACGAGATCGATCGCCCGGTGTTTGGCGGTGGCCGTGAGCCAGGCGCCCGGATTGTCCGGGACGCCCGACTCGGGCCACTGTTCCAGCGCGGCGACCAGCGCGTCCTGCGCGATCTCCTCGGCGATGCCCACGTCGCGCACGATGCGGGTGACACCGGCGATGATCCGCGCGGACTCGATCCTGAACACGGTCTCGACCACGTTTCCTGCCGTCACGGCCACCCATCAGAGCAGCCGCACGGCAGTCGGGCAAACCGCGGCGGCCCCGCAAACCGTCTACTCGTCGCCGGGGCCGAAGACCTGGCGCACCTCACAGGTGAGGTTCCACTCGGCGTCGTGGATCTGCACGAACCGCCGGGTCCACTCCACCGCCTCGTCCAGGTCCTTGGTCTGGAGCAGCGCGTACCCGCCGACGACCTCCTTGGCCTCGGTGAAGGGGCCGTCCAGGACGGTCGCCTTCCCGCCGCTCCACTGCACCCGGCGGCCGGTGTCGACCGGGCCGAGGCCGCCGGTGTCGAGGAGGACACCGGCCTTGGTCATCTCCTCCATGAGCACGCCCATGCGCTCCATCAGCCCGTCGCTGGGCTCGGCGGGGGAGGTGTTCTCGTCGACGCGGATGATCGAGAGGAAGCGAGGCATGACGTTCTCCTGACAGGTGCGGAGGACGGGGCGTTTCCCCGTCCTCTCACCCATGCGTCGAACGGCGGTCGCCGCGATCGACACTTCCCGCGAACTTCTTCGAAGTTTTTTCCGCCGGCGCTGCGGGTCGGCGCCGGGAGAGGCTCAGCCCTGGGTACGGCGCCGCCGCCACAGGACCGTGCCGCCGAGCAGGACGGCCGCCGACACCCCGGCCGCGCCCGCGATCAGGCCCGTGTCGACGCCGGAGCCGGGGGCGGTCGAGGCGCCCGCGTTGACGGCGCCCCGGGGGACCGTGCGCCCGTCGGCACGCAGGGGTGTCACGGTGCGGCGGTGGTGCACGGGTGCCACCGTGTGGTGCTTGTTCGGGGTCGTACGGTGCTGTGTGGTGTCCGCGATGCCGAACTTCACCGAGTCGATCTTCTGGTCGCCGACGAACCCGTCCACCCGGTCGTACCCGGGCTTGGCGCTCGCCGCGACGGTCGCCGTGCCGTGCCAGGTGGTGGAGTCCGCGTCGGGCGTGAGGTTCACCGTCCCGCCGAACGCGCCGGACTCGACACGGGCGGCTCCCTTCAGGTCACCGCTGTCGATGGTGACCTGGACCTTGTCGCCCGGCCCGGCGCCGTCCGTCGACAGGCTCAGGGAGGCCTCGCGGGGGGTGGGGGCCGGTGTGGTGTTCACGAGAATGCTGGCCGAGGTCTGTGCCCCGGTGTCACCGAAATCCGCCACCGACTTCACCGGGAGGGTGCCGATACCCGCGTTGCGGGAAATGACCGCCGTACCCGACCAGGACGTGCCGGACGCATCGGTCGGGGCGAGGTGCGTGGTGCCGAAAGCGGGGGACGACACCGTCACGCCGTTGGCGGCATTGGCCGACGTGGTCGCCGTGAGCGTGACGCTTTCCCCGGAGTGGAATCCGGCCGGGTCGCCGGGGGCCGAGAGCTGAAGCGATACCTGCGCCTTGTCGGCGGGCCGCGGGGTGTCCTGCCCGCCGTCGCCCGGCAGCGAGGTCACCGTGACCACCGGAGAGGGGGCCGGAGCGTCGGCGAACGCGGCGGCGGGCACGGCGAGGGCCGCGGCCGTGACGACAGTGATGGCCGAAGCCGTGAGTGCCTTGCGCATGATCAGAACCTCCTTGCACGGTCAGGGGCAATTCCCTGGCACGGTCTTTCCGGAATTCATGGTGCACCCGCCGGAAGGTCCCGTGCATTCCCCTCCGAAGGGGCCGAATCCAAAGGTCCCGAGCCGAATTCCTTGCGATTCCGTGCCGCTTTGGGGAATTCCGTACAGCTCATTACCTGTGCTTTGCATCACATTGGGGAAGAAGGTCCTGCCGCAGCGGGTCCTGTCGCACCGGGCAGCGGGAGGAGGCCTCCTCGCCCCTTCCCTTTTCGCACGCCGTGCGCTCCCATGCCGCCATGAGCGAACCGAGTGATCCGGCAGCCCCGGCAGCCCCGGGGCTCCCCGCGCCGCCGGACGCGGGCGGGAGTGCGCTGCCCCCGGCGACGTACGAGGGAAGGACCGTGCTCGTCACCGGGGGCGGGACGGGCCTCGGCAAGGCGATCGCGGCGGAGTTCGCCCGGCTGGGCGCGGACCTGCTGCTCGTCAGCCGTGGCGAGGACCATCTCGCGGGCGCGCAGGCGGAGTTGGGGAAGCTGGGCACCGTCGTACGGACGGCCGTGTGCGACATCCGCGACCCCACCCGCATCGCCGAGGTCTACGCCGCGCACGGCACCCCGGACGTCCTGGTGAACAGCGCCGCCGCCAACTTCCCCGCCCCCGCCGAGGATCTGTCGCCCAACGCCTGGCGGGCGGTCGTGGACATCACCCTCACCGGCACCTGGTTCATGACCCGCGAGTTCGGCCGTCGCCACCTGGCCGCCGGGACCCCCGGCTCGGTGATCTGCGTCGGCGCGTCGTACGCGTGGACCGGCGGCCCCGGCTTCGCGCACAGCTCGGCGGCCAAGGCCGGCGTGAAGAACCTGGTGGAGACCCTTGCCGTCGAGTGGGGCCCGTACGGCATCCAGATCAACGGCCTGGTCCCGGGCCTGATGCCGCACGAGGACATGACGGCGGACATCCGCGCCAACCTGAGCGACCCCGCCTCCCTGGACCGCCGCCAGCCCGCCCTCCGCGTCGGCGCGCCGCGTGAACTGGGCTGGGCGGCCACCTTCCTCGCCTCCCCGTACGCCCGCTACATCACCGGCCACACCCTGGTGGTCGACGGCGCGAACTGGCAGCGGCGCGGGGTCGTGAGCCCGCCGGTGGTACCGGTCCGGGAGCAGTTGGGGCGGGGCCCGTACGGGACCTCCTGACGGCCTCGCGTTCCGTACGGTCCGGGCTCAGGCCCCTTCGAAGCGCGCCGTGCGCCGCGCCGCCCCCGCCGCGTACCCCTCGCCCGCGTCCTCGGAGGTGAGGGTGAGGGCGGCGGCCAGGGCGGCGCGGTCCAGGGCGGCGGGCAGGGCCGCGTCCGCGTAGGCGTCGACGGAGCGCTTCACGGACTGGACGGCGAGGGGTGCGTTGGCCGCGATCTCGGCGGCGACGGACCGTGCGGCCTTCTCCAACTCGCCCACGCCGACCACCTGTTGGAGCAGTCCGAGCCGTTCCGCCGTCGCCGCGTCGATGCGGCGGCCGGTCAGCGCGAGCAGCTTCGCCCAGCCCGCCCCCGCGTCCCGCGCGATCCGCAGGTCGCCGCCCGCGTCGACCGCCACGCCCAGACGCGCCTCGGGCAGGGCGAACACGGCGTCGTCGGCGGCGATCCGCAGGTCCGCCATCAGCGCCAGCTCGAACCCGAAGCCCAGGCAGTACCCCTGCACGGCGGCCACCACCGGCTGCGGCAGCCGCGCGAACGCCGCGAACCGCTCGTGCGCCCACCGGATTCCCTCGGCGTAGTTACGGGTCCGCTGCGCGGGCGAGCGCCCGGTGATGGCCCCGCCGGGGGCCGTGACGTCGATGCCCGCGCAGAAGGCCCGCCCCTCGGCCCGCAGCAGCACGACCCGGATGCGGTCGTCGAAGCGGATCCGGTCGGCCAGCAGGCCCAGCTGCCGGGTGGACTCCCAGCTCCAGGCGTTGAGCTTGCCGGGACGGCAGAGGGTGACGGTGCCGATGCCGTCCTCCCCGACGTCCAGGCGCAGCCGCTCCTGTCCGTCGGGGACGTCCGTACTGGTCGTGTCGATCATCCGCCCCCCCCCATTTTGCTGATGAGGCGTCAGATTACCCCGGGGAGGCGGGAATTGGACTGGCTCAGCCCTCGGTTCCGTTCACGGTCGTACGGACCGGCGTGCCCGCCTCCACGGTGCGGCTGACCGTGCAGATCCGGTCGTGCGAGCTCTTCACCGCCCGGGGCAGGATCGTCCGCGCGCGGTCCCCGCCGGGTCCCTCCGGGAACGCCACGTCGAAGGCGACCGCGAGGTCCCGCATGCTGTTGCCGCTCTCGTCCACGACCTTGTGGCCCGTCGTCTCGACGGAGAAGGTGGTCGCCTCCGCGTGCCGCCCGGTGGCGGACTCCACGTCGACGGCCGTGCAGCCGCCGATCGCGGCGAGGAGCAGCTCCACGGGCGTGAAGTCGCTGTCCCCGCCGGTGCCGAAGCTGAGGGTGCCGCCGCGGGCGTTGGTGACGGTGAAGCGGCCGGGGCCGGAGCGCTCGACGGTGACGGAGCGCAGGGTCTTGGCGTCCGCCGTGTCGTCCGTCGTGTCGTGGGACGTGTCCTTGGACGTACTGTTGTCGGTCATGCCGTCGACGTTAACCCGGCCCCGCGCCCCACCCCGGCCGCACCGCTACAGCGCGTCCAGTTCGCCGTTCGTCCAGGCCGCGCGCAGCGCCTTCTTGTCGACCTTGCCCACCTTCGTCGTCGGCAGACGGTCCAGCAGGACCGTCCGGCGTGGCGCGTACAGCTCGCCCAGCTCCGCCGTGATCGCCTCGCCCACCTCCTCCGGCGCGACCCGCGCGTCCGACGCGGTCGCCAGGAAGACCTGCACGGCCTCGCCGAACTCCTCGTCCGGCACGCCCAGGGCCGCCGCGTTGCGCACTCCGGGGAGCGTGAGGAGGAAGTCCTCCAGGACCCGGGAGTACACGTTGTCGCTGGTCGCGCCGGTGACGATGATGTCCTTGGCCCGGTCGACGAGATAGAGGTGGCCGTCCGCGTCCAGATAGCCCAGGTCGCCCGTGCGCAGCCAGCCGTCGCGCAGCGCCTCCGCCGTGCGCTCGGGGTCCTGGTAGTAGCCGAGCATCACGGTGCGCCCGGTGACACAGACCTCGCCGACCTGGCGGGCGGGCAGCGCCGTCGTACCGTCCTCGCCGCGGATCTCTATCCGTACGTCGGAGATCGCACGCCCGCAACTGCGCCACAGCTCGGGGCGTTCCGCCCCCGCCGAGGCCAGCTCCCGCGCGCCGAACACGGTGATGCCGAGCGCCTCGGACTGACCGTAACCCTGACTCAGGACGGGCCCGAAGACCTCGACCGCCTGCTGCAGACGGGCCGGTGAGGAGGCCGCGCCGCCGACGGCGATCCGGCGCAGCGCGGGCAGCGCGCCCGGCACGCACTCCGGGTGGTCGAGGAGCGCGTACAGCATCGGCGGCACGAACATGGTCGCCGTGATGCGCTCCTCACGCAGTACGGTCATGGCCGCGTCCGCGTCGAACTCGGGGAGCACGACCAGCGTCGAGCCCGTCACCAGCGCCTGGAGCGAGGTGAGATGACCGCTGCCGTGGGTGAGCAGCGTGGCGGCGAGCACACGCTCCGCACCCGGGCCGTCCGCCGGTTCCGAGTCCGTGAGGAACGCCGAGGCGGCACCCTCCGGGGCGTCCACCACCAGCTCCACCAGCGCGTCGTACAGACGACGGCTGTGCGCGGCGAGCTTGGGCCGGCCCAGGGTGCCGCCCGTGTAGAGGACGGTGACGGGCTCCTCGGGGCCGGGGGAGTGGACGCCCTCGGGGCGGGTGGCGGGCTGGTCGGACGCCAGGGCGAGCAGGTCGGCGCAGGGCAGGTCGCAGGGGCCGAGGCTGAGCAGCACGGGGGAGTGGGCGCTGCGCCCGGCCGCGTCGGCGGCGCGCTCCGCGAACAGCGGGTCGGTGACCACCGCCCGCGCCCCGGACTGCTCGACCAGGGCGGCCAGTTCACCCGGGCCCGGCTCGGGCGGCAGGAACACCACGCGGCAGCCGACGAGGTGCACGGCGAGCTGGACGAGTACGGAGTCCACCCGGTTCGCCAGGAACAGTCCGACGCCGTCGCCGGGGGCGAGGCCCTGGGCGCGCAGGGCGTGGCCGAGGCGGAAGAGGCGCGTCCGGGCCTGTGCGCGGGTGAGCCGCTGAGTGCCCTGGACGAGGGCCTCCGTGTCCTCGTCCTGCTGCCAGCGCTCCAGGACGCGGTCGACATAGGTCGGCGGCTTCAACGCGGTCGGGTCGGTGGTGGTATCGGTGTCTTCCTGTCCGTTAATGATCATCAAAACATGCAAACATGCTGCTCAGGGGCGGTGTACCCACGGGGGGTCTCCCGCGGCGACGACCCGCGGGAGTACCATGCCCCGGCCCTCCGGCGAGAGTCCTCAGCCCTGGAAACCCTGCTCGCTCAACGCCTTCTCGATACGGGCGCGGTGCGCCGCCTCCCACTCGTCGAGCGTCTCCGCGGCCTCCTTCGCCAGCTTGCGCCGGGCGTCCGCGAGGACTTCTTCCTGCCGGTCGGCCGGAACGACGACCACACCGTCCTCGTCCGCGACGACCACGTCACCGGCGCGCACGGTCACCCCGCCGCAGACCACGGGCTCGTTGTGCGGGGCGACGACCTTCTTCGTCCCCGGGATGGGCACGACACCCCGGGCGACCACGGGGAAGCCCATCTCGCGGATCTCCGCGAGGTCCCGGATCACCCCGTCCAGTACGAACCCGGCGACCCCGCGCCGCTGGGCGACCGCGCACACATTGCCCCCGGCGAGCGCGAACTCCACGTCGCCCCCTGCCTCGGCGACGACGACCGCGCCGGGCTCGGCCCGGTAAATGGCCGCGTGCAGCATCAGGTTGTCCCCGGCCGGACACCGCACGGTGAACGCGGGCCCGGCGAGGCGGGGCATCCCGGCCCACAGCGGACGCACCCCGAGGTCCATGACCTGGGCGCGTCCGAGGAGGTCGGCGAGGGTGGTGGTGGGGATGGCGGCGAAGTCGGAGGTGGTCATACGGTCGGTCCGTTCTGGGGTACGAGAGGTACGCGGGTGAAGCGATGGCGTGAGCCTAACCACCGCCCCGTCAGGGCCGGTACACGCACTCCGCCAGGGTGGCGTGCTTCTTCCAGCCCAGCGTTTCGTACAGGGCGTGCCCGGGGGCGGTCGCGCCGAGGACCCCCTGCCGGGCACCCGCCGCGACGGCCTCGTCGGCGAGCGTGCGCATGACGAACTGGCCCAGCCCGCGCCGCCGGTGGGCGCTGTCGGTCACCACCCGGTCCACGACCACGGTCTCCCCGAGGAGTGCCATCTGGCCGGCGGCCGCCTTGCCGCCGTCCGCGTCCCGCAGGCGTACGAACACGACGGCGTCCGTGCGCTCGACCTCCACGGTGTACCCGTCGGGCACGACCGGGTGGGTGGTCCGGACGTCCACCGCCATCAGGTGTCCGGTCTCCTCGTACGCCACGACCCAGCCGGGTGGCATCCAGGGGGCGATGTCGTCGGGCTCGGCGGGCATTTTCATCCAGGTGCGGGGTGTGGTGACGGAATCGGCGGCGCTCCGTACGAGTAACTCCCGGGTTTCGGGGAGGACGTGACGCCCGACTTCGGCGTCGCTGTCGGTCACGTGGATGTAGTGGCCCCAGGGCTTGGGGGTCGGGGGCGGTGTTCCTCGGGAGAGGGCCCAGCCCTGCACCCAGGTGGTGACGGTTTCGGCGATCATGGTGGCCTCCCGCGAGGGTGTAATGGTCCAATTCCGGGATTGGATATTACCTTGGTGGGGAGGGGGGTGCAGGTGGTTGCCTGAACAGGGCGCGGACAGAGGGGCGTTGGGCCCGGTCCTGCCCTCTCCCCCCTCCCCTCGTCCCCTTGGGCGGCGGGGCCGCCCCCCGGGGGCGGGACGGGCGGGCAAGGGGGCGGCCCGCCCGATCCGGGCCCACCCCGGCACCGCCCCCTGCCCGCACCTTGGGTGCCGGGTGCGCGCAGCCCCGGGGCCCTCGGGACGCCTCCCGGTACCGGGCACGTGAAGCACCGGCCCGCCGGGCCATGAGGGTCCCCAACCCCGCCCCTTCACCTAAACCCGCGGGGCAATTGCACGGTTCCCGTGCGGGTGCGTCGTGGCTGGTCGCGCAGTTCCCCGCGCCCCTGAAGGGGCACGGAAACGAAGCGGCCCGCACGGGCAGGGCGCGCCCGTGCGGCGGCAGCCGCACAGCGACACAGCCCCGCGCCCCCACGCCCCGTACCCTCGACCCGTGCCCCACCACGTCGCCGTCCTCGTCCTCGAAGGGGCCAAGCCCCTCGACGTCGGTATCCCGGCCCAGGTCTTCACCACCCGCGCGAGCATGCCGTACGAAGTGCGGGTCTGCGGGGCCGCGCCCGGCCTCGTGACCGGTGGGGACGGGCTCGCGTACCACGTCGCGCACGGGCTCGACGCCCTCGACTGGGCCGACATCGTCTTCGTCCCCGGCTACCGGCACCCCGACCGCGACGACCCTCCGCAGGGCGTGCTGGACGCCCTGGTTGCCGCCCACGCGCGCGGTGCCCGCCTCGCCGCCATCTCCACCGGTGCCTTCGCCCTCGCCGCCACCGGTCTGCTGGACGGCAGGCGCGCGACGACCCACTGGCACTACACCCGCGCCCTCGCCGCCCGGCACCCCCTCGTCCAGGTCGACCCGAATGTGCTGTTCGTGGACGAGGGGAGCGTGCTGACCTCGGCGGGCGCCGCCTCCGGCATCGATCTGTGCCTGCACATCCTGCGCGGTGACCTGGGCGTCGCCGCATCGCACCACGCGGCCCGGCGGCTCGTCGCCGCCCCCTACCGCAGCGGCGGCCAGGCCCAGTACGTACCGAGAAGTGTTCCCGAGCCGCTCGGCGAGCGGTTCGCCGCCACCCGGGAGTGGGCGCTGCACCGGCTCGGGGAGCCGCTGACCCTGGACATACTCGCCCGGCGGGCGGGCGTCTCGGCCCGGACGTTCTCCCGGCGCTTCGTGGAGGAGACCGGCTGCACGCCCATGCAGTGGGTGATGCGCGCCCGCATCGACCTCGCCCGCGAACTGCTGGAACGCTCCCAGCTCGGCGTCGAACAGATCGCCGCCGACACCGGCCTCGGCACCGGCGCCAACCTCCGCCTCCACTTCCAGCGCATCCTCGGCACGACCCCGAGCGACTACCGGCGCACCTTCACTCAAGGGGCGTGAGCGTCGCGAGGTAGCCTCCCGCGCATGGTTCGAATCCCTCGCCCCCTGCCGCCGGTCACCCGCTTCGTGGACGGCCGTGTCCGTGCCTACGACCTGGCAGGCGGCGCGACGGGGGTGCTCTCGTCCGCAGTGTCCGTGCGCCCCGCTCCCGGGGACGAGGTCGGTCACGCCGTCGCCACCGACCTGCGGCACGCCTACTACACGACGCTTCACGCGGTCGTCTGCCTCGCGACCGCCGACAGCACCGAGGTGTGGCGGTCGCCGTTCGAACCCCGGACGGACGAGGAGTTCGGGTCCCTGCCCAGTTGCATGCTGTCGTGGGACGGGCGTGTGCTGTGGGTCTACCGGCCCGATGCCATGGCCGGACGCAACGGCCGGGACCAGTGGGCCGCCCTCGACACCGCCACCGGAAAGGTCCTCGCCCAGGTCGAGTTGGAGACCGTCGGCCACGGCGGGCACCAGCTCCGGCACCCGGCCGACGACCGGGTCTTCGTCGACGTCGGCGAGGGGCAGGACGGTGCGGTCGTCCACCGCGCCGAGCTGCGCGGAGACCGTATCGACCTCACTTGCTACCCCTGGCGCGACCGCTGCCTGATCGACCTGGCCCCCGACGGGCGGCACTTCATGACCGTCGACCATGGGCAGGCGGACGTCACCGTCCACACCTGCCCCGACGGCGAGCCGGTGTTCACCCTCACCGTCGACGCCTTCGGACACGACCCGGACCTGGTCTGCGTGGCCTGGAGCGGCGGATACCTCACCCCCGACACCCTCGTCGTCACCCTCACCGGCGAGACCGAGGAGGGGGAGGAGTGGATGCGCCGTTACCGCGTCGACGCGCAAACCGGCGTGATCCAGGAGGAGTTCGATGCGGGTTCGGACAATCCGTACGATCCGTACGATTTCTACCCTCTGGGTGACGGCACCTGGCTCACCACCTCGCCCTCCGGGCACCCGGTCCGCCGTCGGCAGGCAGTGGCGGGATCCTTGTGAACCATGGCGCTCGCGCCACTGTCAGCCCCGACCCTCCCGCGCGAACCTGGTGGAGCAGCCACGCGAAGTGAGCAGTCACGCGAAGTGAAGGGATGTCAGCCATGACTCGTATCGCCATCAACGGATTCGGCCGCATCGGGCGCAACGTGCTCCGTGCCCTGCTGGAGCGGGACAGCGCGCTGGAGGTCGTCGCCGTCAACGACCTCACCGAGCCCACCGCCCTCGCCCGCCTCCTCGCCTTCGACAGCACCTCCGGACGGCTCGGCCGGCCCGTGACCGTCGACGGTGACACCCTCGTCGTCGACGGCCGCCGCATCAAGGTGCTGGCCGAGCGCGAGCCCGCCCAACTGCCCTGGGCCGAACTCGGTGTGGACGTCGTGCTGGAGGCCACCGGCCGGTTCACCTCCGCCAAGGCCGCCCGCGCCCACCTCGACGCCGGAGCCACGAAGGTGCTGGTCAGCGCGCCCTCGGACGGTGCGGACGTCACGCTCGCGTTCGGCGTCAACACCGACGCGTACGACGCGGCCCTGCACACGGTCGTCTCGAGTGCCTCCTGCACGACGAACGCGCTCGCACCGCTCGCCTCCGTACTCGATCAACTCGCCGGTATCGAGCACGGGTTCATGACCACTGTGCACGCCTACACCCAGGAGCAGAACCTCCAGGACGGCCCGCACCGCGACCCCCGCCGCGCCCGCGCCGCAGGCGTCAACATCGTGCCGACCACGACCGGTGCCGCCAAGGCCATCGGCCTGGTGCTTCCCGGCCTCGACGGCAAGCTCTCCGGCGACTCCATCCGCGTACCCGTCCCCGTCGGTTCGATCGTCGAACTGAACACGACGGTCGCGCGTGACGTGACGAGGGAAGAGGTGCTGGAGGCGTACCGGGCGGCGGCCGACGGCCCGTTGGCCGGTGTCCTCGAATACTCCGAGGACCCGCTCGTCTCCTCCGACATCACCGGCAACCCCGCCTCGTCGATCTTCGACTCGGCCCTCACCCGCGTCGACGGCCGGCACATCAAGGTGGTCGCCTGGTACGACAACGAGTGGGGCTTCTCGAACCGCGTGATCGACACCCTCGAACTCCTCACGGCGTGAGGGTCGTCCGAAGGCCCGCTCCGCCGTCGGCGCCTTCAGCCGGACCTCCCGCAGCGGGCCGAGCGGATGCCCCGGCCCGCGTCCCGGGTTGCGTTACGGCGTCGGCCTGTCGTCCAGTGCGTGCGCGGCCGCCGCGAGGCGCAGCTCCTCCAGGCGGGCCGACTGCTGCTGGGCGCGTTCCAGGAGGGTGTCGAGCTGCTCGGCGCGCAGGCGCGGGTCGGTGTCGGCCCGGGCGTGCAGGGTGCGCCAGCAGGAGGCTTTGCCCCGGACGCCGAGCAGCATGGCCTCCAGTTCCAGCACGTCGCTGAGGGGCGAGCGGGCGAAGAGGTGCCCGTTGGGCTTGAGGCGACCCGCCTTCTCGGCCAGCCAGCCGAGCGCGACCTTGGAGCGCTCCGCGGGGACGGACAGGTCGGCCATGATCCGCAGGAGGGAGTCCCGGTCCTCCCGGACCTGCTGTGCGAGCTCGGACAGTGGGGTCTGGGCCTGCTTGCGGGCCTGGGAGCCCGCCGCGCGACGGAACAGCTCCAGGCCCGAAGTGGCGCCCGCCAGATGGTCGTTGAGGTAGATGCCGAGGAGCTCGGCGGGCGTGGGCGGCTGCTTCTTCGCCCGCTGCTCGCCGGCGTCGGCCGTGCGGGTCCTCGTGCCGGTCGCCCGGGCGCCCGCCCGGAGCCGGCGCTCCACCGTCTCGCCCAGCTCCGTCCAGCTCGCCTCGAACTTGGCCAGGCCGTCCCGCTCCAGGAAGTCCGTCACGTCCCGGAAATCGATGCCGGCCCGCTCCAGTGCGGTGAAGTGCGCGGCCGCCCGGGTGTACCGCTCGGCGGCCGGCGCCCCGGCCTCGACGCAGCCGTGGTCGGCGAAGGCGTCCAGGGTGGCGCCCGGCATGGTGTTCACCGTGCCCGGGACGACCAGCTCGCCGACGTACAGCGTGTCGGGGTAGTCGGGGTTCTTGACGCCGGTCGACGCCCAGAGAGGGCGCTGCGGGCGTGCGCCCGCGCCCTCCAGGTCCCGCCAGCGCGGCGAACCGGTCACCGCCACGAACGCCTCGTGGGCCAGCAGCGCGTTGGCCACGGCCGCCCGGCCGCGCAGGGCGAGGGCCTCGGGGGTGCCGAGGGCTTCGAGGCGCTTGTCGACCTCGGTGTCGACGCGCGAGACGAAGAAGGACGCCACCGAGTGGATGCCCGCCAGGTCGTGTCCGTCGGCGAGTGCCTTCTCCAGACCGGTCAGGTAGGCGTCCATGACCTCGCGGTAGCGCTCCAGCGAGAAGATCAGGGTCACGTTGACGCTGAGGCCCCGGGCGACGGCGGCCGTGATCGCGGCGAGCCCCGCCCGGGTGGCGGGGATCTTCACGAAGAGGTTGGGCTCGCCGACCGTCTCCCACAGCTTCTGCGCCTGCACGAGGGTGGCGTCCGGGTCCTCGGCCAGCCGGGGGTCCACCTCGACGGAGACCCGGCCGTCGACCCCTTCGGTGCGCCGGTGGACGTCCGCGAGGGCCTGGCAGCCGCTGCGTACGTCGTCGGTGGTCAGGGCGAGGACGGTGTCGTCGACGCTCGTGCCGCGCTCGGCGAGTGCGCGCACCTGGCTGTCGTAGCGCTCGCCCTCGGCCAGCGCGGACGCGAAGATGGTGGGGTTCGTCGTGACCCCCGTGACGTGCTTCTCCGCGATCAGGCGGGCCAGGGTGCCACCGGCCAGCAGTTCGCGGGACAGGTCGTCCAGCCAGACGGACACTCCGGCCGCGGACAGGGCGCCGAGCGGGTCGGACGTGGGGGAACCGTACATGTGATCCTCCAGAAGTGATGTTCCGTCAAGTGGCTTGGCGGGTGGGGAAGTTCCCCGGGAGGCCCGTGCGGGTACGGTGCGGCCCGTGCGGGCACGGTGTGGAGGGACTCCGTGCGGGGCCGGGCACGGAAGGAGGTCTCCCGTCCGCCTGTCCCGTGTTTTCCGTTTCACCCTCCGAAGCCGTGCTTTTCCGGATCTGTCGGCGGCGGGCATGGTGCTTCGCGGTGCGAGCGCCTACCGTGCGAAGCAGCCCCGGCCCCCGGCGAACTGTCCCCGCACAGGCTCCCGGTGGGCGGCGGCGCCTTTCGGCCCTCGTTCCGGTGCCCCCCGTTTCGGCCTTCCGCGAGCTGTGCTCCGTACGAACCGAGGGATCACCATGACGGAACGCAACACCTTCCTGCGCAGCGCACACGACCTGGGTCTGGCCGCATGGTTCGGCGGTTCCCTGATGGGAGCGGTGGGCGTCAACGGCGCGGCCAGGGAAGAGGGCGTCACCGAGACCGGGGCCGCGTCCAGCGGCAGAGCGGCGTCGCCGCCAACACCGTGGCCAAGACCCTCCTGACCGGAGCGGCGCTCGCCGTCACCGCGTACACCCGCGTCCTGGGCAAGAAGATCGACCTGGCCTCCTCGGAGAAGACGGAGAGCGAGGAGATCACCGAGGCCGTGCCGGTCGGACCCGGCCAGGCGGAGCGCCAACTCGCCTGGATGCAATGGGCGTTGCCCGCCCTGACCGGCGGTCTGGTCGTCCTCAACGCCCTGCACGGCGAACAGCAGCGCCCCTCGCAGCAGTCCGGCGGCCCCCTGCGGGGCGCGTTCGCCCGGATGCGCGGGGAGCAGTGACGGGCGGGCAGTGGTGCGGGCCGGATGGCTGCGGCCATGAACCTCCGCCACGGTCCTGGCGGCCCGCCCCACCACTGCCCTCCTCCTTCCTCCCGGGTGCCGCGTACGGGGGGGCTCACCTCCAGGAAGAGGGGGGTCAGGGCACCGCCGAGCGCAGCTACATACGCGGCACGCTCATCGAGATGAGCGTCTCGCCGGTGAGGTTCGTCGCGGCCCGGTACCGCAACCGGGGCGGCGGCGACACGGACGGCATTCTCGCGCCTGCTGACCGCGATACCGGCCCGCCTGCGGGGCGGCGTGCGGGGCACCACCGGGTCACCGTGACGACGACGCGCGGGCCGGCCCCCGCACGAGAAGTGCCATACGGACGACCGGCAGCATGCACACGGCCTGCGCCGCGGCGTACCACCACGGGCAGACCCCCGGGACCAGGTCCACGCCGACGACGGCGATCGGCATGATCACCGTCAGGGTGCGCAGCCGGTCGAGTGCCCGCCGGGAGCCCCGCTTGGCCGCGACCGCCAGCAGGTGGAGGGGGACGGCGACCACCGGCAGCAGAACCGCCCGTACCCACATGAAGGTGTTGACGGGGGCCTGCCCGGTGGCGGCCACGACGACGACCGCCACGAGGGCGGCCGTGCTCAGGGCGCCGTAGATCCTGACGCAGGTCTTGAGGGTGTGTTCGTTCGTCTTCCGGGTGGGTTCGTTTGTCTTCATGCTCAGCGACGCTAGGAAAGCCTCGGGCGGCGCGGTATCCGGCTGGGCCCACGGAAGAGTGGGCCTGGCCCCACTCCCCGTTCGGCCGGCGCGGCGGCAGGCTTTTCGCGGTGCACAGTGGAGGCACCGGACGAAGGGCGAGAGTGACATGGGACAGGTGGGTGCGTGGTGGGTGCGTGCCGGCCGGGGTTTTGTGCGGGCGTGCGTCGTCGCGGCCGTCGCCCTGCTGGTGCCGTGCGTGTGGGCGGCCGCCGTGGCGCTCGGCATCCGGTGGGGTGCGGGGAACCCGTGGTCGTGGGTGGCACCCGTGGTGCTGGTGTGCGGGGGCACGCTCGGGCTGTCCCGCCCGGTCTGCCGTACGGTCCGTCGTCTCGTCGAGCGGTGGACGGGCACGGCCGTCCCCGACGGCTACCGGCAGGCCCCGCCCGTCGCCCAACTGTCCACCGGGTACTGGTGGAACGGCTTCGGTTACGAACGGACGCGCCGCGACGCCCTGATGGACCAGCGCCTGCGCGTCCGGTGGAAGGACCCCGCGAACTGGCGCGACCTGCGCTTCACGGCCGTCCTGCCGTTCACGGCGGGCGCGGTGGCCTGCCTGCCGCCGAGCGGGGTGGTGGTCGCCGCCCTCGGGTCCTTCGGCCTCCCGGTCCGGGTGCTCGGCCTGCTCGTGGCCGTCGCCTGCGCACCGTACGCCTGGCGGTGTCTGGAGCCGGTCGCCGTCCGCTTCCTGCGCCCCTCGGCGGCGATGGCGCTGGCGGACCGGGTGGCGGAGCTGACCGCCCAGCGCGCCGACGCCACCGTCGCGCAGGCCGCCGAGATCCGCCGCATCGAGCGCGACCTGCACGACGGGGCACAGGCCCGCCTGGTCTCCCTCGGGCTCTCCCTGGCGACCGCCGAGAAGCTGATGGCGACCGACCCCGAACGGGCCAGGGCCCTGATGCGGGAGGCGCGGGACGGCGCCACCGCCTCGCTCACCGAACTGCGCGAACTGGTCCGGGGGATCAACCCGCCCGTGCTGGGCGACCGCGGTCTCGCCGACGCCGTGCGCGCACTCGCCCTGGACAGCCCGCTCGAAACCACCGTCGAGGCGGACCTGCCGGCGGGCCTCGACCCCCCCATCGAGTCCGCCCTGTACTTCGCCGTCGCCGAACTCCTCGCCAACGCCGCCAAGCACGCCCGCGCGACCCGGGCCCGCATCACCCTCGGCCAGGACCCCACCGGCCTCGTCGTCCGGGTCGAGGACGACGGCCGAGGCGGAGCCGTCCCCCGCGCCGACGGCGGCCTCGCCGGGCTGCGCCGCCGCCTCGCGGCCTTCGACGGCACACTGGAGATCACCAGCCCGGAGGGCGGGCCGACCAGTATGAGGGTGAGGGTGCCGTGCGCATCGTCGTAGCCGAGGACCTGTATCTCCTGCGGGACGGGATGGTCCGCCTCATCGAGGCGTACGGTCACCAGGTCGTCGCCACCGCGGCCACCGGCCCCGAAACGCTCACGGCACTGCTGGAGTGGCGGCCCGACGTCGCCGTCGTGGACGTCCGCATGCCGCCGACCCAGAAGGACGAGGGCCTGCGCGCCGCGCTCGCCGCCCGCCGCGAGGTGCCCGGCCTGCCGGTCTTCGTACTCTCCCAGTACGTCGAGCAGTTGTACGCCCGGGAACTGCTGGCCGACGGGTCCGGGGGTGTGGGCTACTTCCTCAAGGACAGCGTGTTCGACGCCGACCAGTTCATCGACGCCCTGGAACGCGTGGCGGCGGGCGGCACCGCCATGGACCCGGCCGTCATCGCCAAACTGCTCTCCAGTGGCACCTCGCACCGCCGCCTCGAAGCCCTCACGGAACGCGAGCACTCCGTCCTCGGCCTCATGGCCGAGGGCCTCTCCAACCAGGCCATCGGCCAACGGCTCTTCCTCAGCGAGAGCGCCATCAGCAAATACACCACGTCCCTGTTCGGCAAGCTGGGCCTCACGGACGACGACTCCGGCAACCGCCGCGTCCTCGCCGTCCTCGCGTACCTCAACAGCCCCTGAGACGGCGCGTGTTGTGACGCCCCTCACATCGCTCGCCGCGATGACTTTCGCCGCTGTCACGGGTCTACCCCTTACCACTACAGCGACGGAAAAGGCCCTGGTCATGACGTACACGCTTGTTGCACCCGCCCGCACTTCCACCGCCCGTCTCGGGGTCCTGCTGTGCGGGGTCGCGGCGGGCCCGCTCTTCCTGGCGGCGGGTGCGGTGCAGGGGCTCACCCGGGAGGGCTTCGACTTCGGCCGCAACGCGCTGAGCCAGTTGGCGCTGGGGGAGGCGGGCTGGGTCCAGACGCTCAACTTCCTGGTCGTGGGAGCCCTGTTGCTCGCGTGCGCGGCCGGGCTGCACCGGAACCTCGGCGGGCGAAGAGGCGGCCCGGTCCTCGTGGGCGTCTTCGGGCTGTCCTTCTGGGCGGCCGCCGCCTTCCCCGCCGACGCGGGTGCGGGCTTCCCGGCGGGGGCTCCGGACGCGGCGGTGATGACCGGTGCCGGTGCCGCGCACATGGCGGCGGGCATGATCGGCTACCTTGCCCTGTGCGCCGCGTTCTTCGTGCTGGCCCGGCCGCTCGCGGACCGGGGGCACCGCACCTGGGCCGTGGCGTCACGGGTCGTGCCGGTCGTGGTGTTCGCGGGGTTCCTGGCTTCGGCCGCCTCGGTCTTGGCCTTCACCGCAGGCGCGGCGCTCGGACTGCTGTGGCTGAGCGCCGTCACCTACCGGCTCGCCGGTTCTCCCGTAACGAACTGACCTCTCAACTCCCGCACCAGCGAAGGAAAACGACATGACGGACGCAGTGAAGGGCCCGGCCAGCTACTTCCCCTCCATCGAGGCGAAGTACGGTCGTCCGATCACGGAGTGGCTGGAACTCATCCGCACCTCCCCGCTCACCAAGCACACGGAACTCGTCAACTGGCTCAAGACGGAACACGGCCTGGGGCACGGCCATGCGAACGCGCTGGTCGCCCATGCCCGTGCCGAGGGGCTCAAGTAGCGGCCGCGGGCGGGGAGTTACCGGGCCGGGACCCGGCCGGCCTCCTCCTCGAGCGCCCGCACCAGCGTCGTGAGGTGGGGGCGGCCGGGTCTGCGGAGCACGGCGACGCCGATGTGGCGGACCGGGCCCGGCCGCCTGATCGGGACCGTGCGCACGCCCGGGACCTCCGGGTCCAGTGCGATGCGCGGGACGAGGGAGACACCGACGCCCGCGGCGACCAGGGAACGGGCGAAGAAGTAGTCGGTGGTGGTCCCGCGCAGGTCCGGCTCGAAACCGGCGCGCTCGGCGTAACGGCGCAGGTACGCCTCGGTCTTGAGGCAGCCCAGCACCCACGGCTCGGCCGCCAGCTCCGCGAGGTCGAGCGCGTCCCGGTCCGCGAGCCGGTGGCCCTGCGGGAGGACGGCGTACAGGGGGTCCTCCAGCAGCGGCGTCCACTCCAGCCGCGCACCCGCGTCCGGCCGCGACCCGGCGTCCGGCCCCACCGGCAGCGGGCCGTCGAAGTGATAGGCCAGCGCCAGGTCCACGGCACCCTGACGGACCAGCGGAAGGGCTTCCTCCGGCTCGTTCTCCCGTACGTGGAGCACCATGTGGGGATGGGCCGCCGAGAGCCGGGCCAGCGCCCCCGGCAGCAGGAGCCGACCGCCGCTGGTGAAGGTGGCGACGGTGAGCGGCACCCGGTCCGAACCCAGCGCCTCCACCTGCTGCCTGGCGTGCCGGAGCTCCGCCGCGACCGACTCGGCGGCAGCCACCATGATCTGCCCGGCCCCGGTGAGGGTGACCCCCCGCGTGCTGCGCGCGACGACCTGCGCCCCGAGACTGCGCTCCAGCGCGGCCACGTGCTGCGAGACGGCCGAGGGGGTCAGGCGGAGAGCGGCCGCCGCCCGGTTGAAGCTGCCGTGCTCCGCGACGGCCCGCAGCACGCGCAGCCTCTGCACATCGATCAACAGTTTTCCTTCATACGTGCCCAGCAAATCAACACTTCCGGTGATGACCGTAGTTCTCCAGCATGGAGCCATGCAACGCACACAGGAAGACACGTCACTCGACGGCCCGCAGCGGATCCTCGTCATCGGCGGAAGCCGGTACTTCGGAAAGCTCCTGGTACGACGCCTGCACGCGGCGGGCCGCCACGTCACCGTGCTCAACCGGGGCTCCGCCCGGCCGCCCGCCGGCGTCGAGCACCTCGTCGCCGACCGCGACGACGAGGCCGCCCTGACGGCCGCGCTCGGCCCGCGCACCTTCGACGTCGTGATGGACCAGGTCTGCTACACCCCTGTGCAGGCCGCCGTCGCCGCCCGCGTCTTCGCCGGACGCACCCGGCGTTACGTCATGACCTCCACCATCGAGGTGTACGACCCGGCCACCGCCGCACTGCCCACCGTGCCGCCCGGCACCCCGGTGTCCGAGACCCACGTGGACTCGGCCGCATGGCACGTCGCCCTCGATCTGCCCTGGCACGACGACGCGTACGTCCGGGCGCACTATGCCGAGGGCAAGCGCCAGGCCGAGGCGGTCCTCGCCCGCGCCGGGGGCTTCGCGTTCGCGAGCGTACGCAGCGCCCACGTACTGGGCGGCGGCGCACAGGAGTTCACCGGCCGGCTGGCCCACTACGTCGGGCGCGTCGCCCGGGGCGAGGAGATCGCGGTGCACGCGCGGACGCTGCCCACGGTCTTCATCGCGTACGAGGAACTGGCCGACGTCCTGGTCCGGGCGGCCGGGACCGACCTCACCGGCCCGCTCAACGCCTGCTCCGACGGCCCGCTCGACGTGTACGGGCTCACCGCGCTCGTCGCCGCGCAGGTGGGCCGGGAGCCCGTGCACCGGATCGTCGCGGCGGGCGAGGAGGCGTCGCCCTTCTCCTTCGACCGGCACTACGCGATGAGCAACGCCCGCGCTAAGGCGCTGGGCTTCCCCGTCTCCCACACGGCCGACTGGCTGCCTGCAGCCATCACCGAAGCCATGCGGGCATCCGCCGCCGCGTAAGCCGTCCCGGCACCCGGCGTGGCGTAAGCCGTGCCGCTGCCCGCCGTTGCGGAAGCCGTACTGCCGCCCGCCGTTGCCGAAGCCGTCCCGGTACCCGCCGTTGCCGAAGCCCTGCCGTCGTCCGCCGTGGTCGGCGCACCACACCCGCCCACCCTCTGAGGAGCCCGAACCCCCATGCAGTACCGCACCCTCGCCCACACCTCCGTCAGCGCCGTCGGTCTCGGCGCGATGCCGCTCTCCATCGAGCACCGCCCGGACGAGACCCGGGCCATCGCCACCCTCCACGCCGCCCTGGACGCCGGGGTCACGCTCATCGACACCGCCGACAGCTACCACTGGCACGCGGGCGAAGCCGGACACAACGAGCTCCTGATCGCCCGCGCCCTGGCCCGCTACGGCGGCGACACCTCGCACGTCCTGGTGGCCACCAAGGGCGGCCGGGGCCGGCCCGGCGACGGGAGCTGGACCGTCGACGCCGGCCCCGACCGCCTCCGGCGAGCCGCCGAAGACTCCGCACGGCGCCTGGGCCTCGACGCCATCGGCCTGTACCAACTCCACAAGCCGGACCCCGCCGTGCCCTGGGCGGAATCCGTCGGAGCCCTGCGCGAACTCCTCGACGCGGGCACCATCCGCGCCGCGGGCGTCTCCAACGTCACCACCGCCCAGATCCGGGAGGCGCACGCGATCCTCGGCGACGGTCTCGTCTCCGTACAGAACCGGTACTCGCCCGCCGTCCGCGACAGCGAGCCCGAACTGCGGCTCGCCGCCGAACTGGGGCTGGCGTTCCTGCCCTGGAGCCCGCTCGGCGGCATCTCGCGCAGCTCCCTGGACGGTCCGTCGGGACCCACTTCCCACGGCACCGCCTTCCACCGCGTCGCCGCCGCGCACGGCGTGAGCCCCCAGCGGGTCGCCCTGGCCTGGCTGCTCGCCCGCTCCCCGGCGGTGATCCCGCTGCCGGGAGCCAGCCGCCCGGCCTCCGTCACCGACTCCGCCGCGGCCGCGGACCTCACGCTGAGCGGGGAGGAGCTGGAACTGCTCGACGCTCAGTGAGCCGCCGGCCAGGTGCGCAGCAGGGTGTCGAGGGCGCGGACGATCTCCGTCCAGCTCTCCTGCGCGTCGGGCGCGCTGCGGGCGAAGCCCCCGGCCGACTCCAGGGTGACGTAACCGCTGAAGACGCTGCCGAGAAGCCGCATCGCATGCGTCTCGTACGGTTCGGCCAGGTCGTAGCCGCGCAGGACCGCCCGGTTCAGCCGGGAGTGCCGGGGGGCCGCGCTCGCGGCGGCGGTCTCCTCGTCGAGCGGGTAGCGGGCGGCGGTGAAGCGGCCGGGGTGGGCCAGGGCGTAGTCGCGGTAGGCGTCCGCGAAGGCCGTCAGGGCGTCGGCACCCGACCGGCCCGCCACCGCTTCGGACGCCCGGTCGGCGAGTTCCTCCAGGGCGAGCAGGGCGACGCGGGTCTTGAGGTCGTGGGCGTTCTTCACGTGCGAGTACAGGCTCGCGGTCTTCACCCCGAACCGCCGGGCCAGCTCCGCCGGGGTCGTCTGCTCGAAGCCGATCTCGTCGGCGAGTTCCGCGCCCGCCCGCACCAGGCGCTCCGTGGTCAGTCCTACCCGGGCCATGCCCACCTCCGCCTCGTGGCCTTCAACGTCGTCGTAGGGCGATTATCCATTTGCCTAATCGGTTTAGGCAAATTAGCGTGGTCGTTATGAAGCAGCTGAGTGAGCGAGAGATCCGTACCGCCTTCGTGAACTGCACCAAGGGCGAGGCCAAGCGCATGCACGTGCCCAAGGACCTGGAGGACCGGCCCTGGGACGACCTGGACTTCCTCGGCTGGCGAGATCCCCAGGCCCCCGACCGGGCCTACCTCGTCGCCGAACTCGACGACCGCCTGGTGGGCGTGCAGCTCCGCACCTCCAGCGCCGGCTCCTGGCAGACCCGGCGCAGCATGTGCTCGGTGTGTGTGACCACCCACACCGGGGGCGTCTCGCTGATGGTCGCGCCGAAGGCGGGCAAGGCCGGGCAGCAGGGCAACTCCACGGGCATTTACGTGTGCAGCGACCTGGCCTGCTCGCTGTACGTACGAGGACTGAAGGATGCGGGCGTCGGCTCGCGGCTGCACGAGTCCCTCACCCTGGAGGAGAAGGTGCAGCGGACCCTCACCAACCTTTCGGCGTTCGTCGCCACGGTGACCGCCTGAGCCGCGGCGAACACGGTGAGGGCCGGGGCTGACACGAGTACGCCGGAGCCGGTGTTACAGTCGTGCCAGATCGATCTCGATCGCAGGATTGTTACTCCCCGAGGACGTAACCGTTCGTCGCCCCGCGCGACGCAACGGCGGCTCACCGCTTGAGGGGAGGCAAGGCCTGGGACGCGCCGCGTGCGCGCCCCGGGCCTTTTTTGTTGCCCGAATCCGGCGTGAGAGATCGCGAACCGATCCAGCACGGCACGCGCCCAGAGATGCCGCGAGGTGCCGCGAAGATGCAAGGACGCATCATGAACACACACGCACCGGGACCCGAGGCCCTCGCGGAGAAGATCCTCCGCGGTGTCGGCGGAGCCGCGAACGTCGAGAGCCTCACGCACTGCGCCACGCGCCTGCGCTTCCAGCTCCACGACGGGGAGAAGGTCGACAAGGCCGCCCTCGACGCCCTCGACGGCGTCATGGGGACCGTCGCCCAGTCCGGCGACCGCTTCCAGATCGTGATCGGCGGCGCGGTCGCCCGCGTCTACTCCGAGATCATGAACCTGCCGTCGATGACCGGCGGCGGCACGCCCCGCCCGCAGTCCGACGCCGAGGTCAAGGCGGCGATGCGGGCCAAGAGCCGCGGCCGCTACAGCTGGGTCGACAACTTCTTCGAGTACCTCTCGGACTCGTTCCGCCCGCTCATGGGCGTGCTGCTCGGCTCCTCGCTGATCATCGCGATCGCCTCCGTCCTCGACGCCTTCGGCGTGATCGACTTCCGGGCCGCCGACAAGTCCGCCACCTGGGTCTTCGTCGACGCGATGTGGCGTTCGGTGCTGTACTTCCTGCCGATCTTCGTCGCGTACAACGCGGCCAAGAAGCTGAAGATCGACCCGTGGGTGGGCGCCGCCGTGATGGCCGCGGTGATGACCCCCAACTTCACCGGGATGCTCAACAAGGACTCCGGCATCCCCGGCATCACCTGCACCACCAACGAGACCCTGGGCACCCAGGAGTGCGTGGCGCACGTCTTCGGGCTGCCGATGCAGCTCAACGACTACGGCGGCCAGGTCTTCGTGCCGCTGCTGATGGTCGCCCTGCTCGCCCTCGTCTACAAGGGCCTCCAGCGGATCTTCCCGGAGAACGTGCACATGGTCTTCGTGCCGTTCTTCAGCATGCTGATCATGATCCCGGTCACCGCCTTCCTCATCGGCCCCATGGGCATCTGGGCCGGCAACGGCCTCGGCGAGGGCCTGTCCTGGCTGAACGGCAACGCCCCGATCGTCTTCGCGATCATCATTCCGCTGATCTACCCGTTCCTGGTCCCGCTGGGCCTGCACTGGCCGCTCAACGCGCTGATGCTCGTCAACATCAACACCCTGGGCTACGACTTCATCCAGGGCCCCATGGGCGCCTGGAACTTCGCCTGCTTCGGCGCCACCGCCGGTGTGCTGCTTCTCTCCATCCGCCACCGCGAGAAGGAGATGCGCCAGACCGCCACGGGTGCGCTCGCCGCGGGCCTCTTCGGCGGCATCTCCGAGCCCTCGCTGTACGGCATCCACCTGCGCTTCAAGCGGATCTACCCGCGCATGCTCGTCGGCTGCCTCGTCGGCGGTGTGCTCGTGGGTGTCCTCGGCGGTGTCGACACCAACGCGTTCGCCTTCACCTCGCTGCTGACCATCCCGGTCTTCTCCCCGATGGCCACCTACGGCATCGCGATCACCGCGGCCTTCTTCACCTCGATGGCGCTCGTGTACTTCTCCGACTTCCGTACGCCGGAGGAGCGCGCCCTGGCCAACGCCGAGCGCGACGCGGCCGAGGGGGCCGCTGCCCCGGCCGACGACCGTGAGCTGGTCGGCGTCGGTGCGGCTGAGGCTTCTGCTTCTGCTTCGGCGGGCGGTGCCTCCGTGGCCGCCGCTGCCGCTCCGGTGGAGGCCTCCGCCCCCGCCGCCAAGGAGACCGTCCTCGGCGCACCCGTCGCGGGCCGGGTCGTCTCCCTCGACGAGGTCTCCGACCCCGTCTTCGCCTCCCGCGCCCTCGGCGAGGGCGTCGGCGTCGAGCCCGCCGACGGCCGCATCGTCGCCCCGGTCGACGGCGAGCTGGTCACCACCGTCGCCACCGGCCACGCCTTCGGCATCCGTACCGACGACGGCGTCGAGGTGCTCGTGCACGTCGGCATCGACACGGTGCAGATGAAGGGCGAGGGCTTCGACGTACGGGTCGAGGCCGGTCAGAAGGTGGCCGCCGGCGACCTCCTCGCCGAGGTCGACCTCGCCGCCATCCGGGCCGCCGGGCACCCGACCGTCACCCTCATGACGGTCCCCAACACCGCCGACCTCGCCTCGGTCGAGCCGCACACCGGGCAGGAAGTCGCCGCCGGCGCGCCCGTGGTGACCGTACGGCGCTGACGAACGCCGTCCCCGCACGAAGGTGCCCGTACACGTCCCGGAGGGGGCGGGTGCGGGCACCGCGCAGGTCCGGGGGAGGATGGACCGTACAGCAGACAATGCAGGAACATTGGCCGGAAACCGGACCGCGGACGAGCCGACCACGAACGAACCCAAGGAGAGCAGGCGTTGAAAACGCTGCGTGTCCTCAACAACAACGTGGTCCTCGCGCGCGACGGGAAGGGCCAGGAGGTCATCCTCACCGGGCGCGGTATCGGCTTCAACGCCCGCCAGGGCAAGCCCGTCGACCCCTCGCTGATCGTGCGGGTCTTCGTCCCCGCCGACGGCCGCGACCCCGACCACCTGGCCGAGGCCCTCGCGCTGGTCGGCGAGGAGGTGCTGCGGGCCGTCGTGATCGCGCTGGGCGAGGTCGGCATCGAGGGCCGCGAGTCCACCCGGCCCACCCTCGCCATCGCGGTCGCCGACCACGTCGCCGGGGCGCTGGACCGGGCCAAGCGGGGCGTCGTCGTCGAGTATCCGCTGCGCGCCGAGGCGCAGGCCCTGTACGCCGACGAGTACGCCCAGGCACAGCGCCTCCTCGCCGCGATCAACGAACGCGTCGACCCCAAGCTCGACCCCTCCGAGGCGACCGCCCTCACCCTGCACCTGGTCAACGCGGGCTTCGCCTCCGGCGATCTGTCCTTCACGTACACGATGACCGGCGTCATCCAGCAGATGCTGGCCGTCGTGCAGCAGCAGTACGGCCTGGACGCCTCCCGCGAGTCGATGAGCGCGGCGCGCTTCATCACGCACGTGCGCTACCTCTTCGTACGCATCCAGCAGCACCGGCAGCTCAAGGGCCACGAGTCCACGATCGGCAAGGGCATCCGCCGCCACTACCCGGAGGCGACCCGCACCGCGCAGCGCCTGGCGACCATCGTGGAGATGCGGCTCGGCGAGAGCCTGAGCGAGGACGAGGTCTCCTATCTGGCGCTGCACGTGGCCCGGATGACCACGGACGCGGACGTCGACCCCGAGACGGACGCCGAGGCCGACGGCGCGGCCTGAGCACCGGGCCCGCTCCTCGCCAAAGCGCGGTAAAGCGGGGTAAAGGGCGTCAATCGGTCCGTAAAATATGGGTTATACATCGGGCTTGCTTCCTTCGTACGGGTGAATACGCGCAGGCCGGTGGACCCGGAGGCGATCTAGGTTCGGCGTGATCGGCATCCCGCCGCCGTCCGAACTGGAGAGGTCATGTCCTCCACCTCCACCCCCGTTCCGTCACTCCCGTCCCTCGCGTCCCTGTGCGCCGCCGCCTCCTTCACCCCGTCCGAGACCGCCTTCCCGCGCGAGGAGTCCGACCCGCGCGCGGTCTACGGCGCGATCCGCGACGAACTCCTCCTCGACGGGCGCACCCGTCTCAACCTCGCCACGTTCGGCACCACGTGGATGGAGGACGAAGCACGCCGGCTGATGTTCGAAACCGCCGACAAGAACCTGGTCGACACCGAGGAGTACCCGCAGGTCGCCGACATGGAGGCGCGCTGCGTACGGATGCTCGCCGACCTCTGGCACGCCCCCGACCCGGCCCGCGCCACCGGCTGCTCCACCACCGGTTCCAGCGAGTCCGCCATGCTCGCCGGGCTCGCCCTCAAGCGCCGCTGGGAGCACCGCAGGCGCGCCGCCGGCAAGGACACCGCCCGCCCGAACCTCGTCGCCGGGGCCAACGTCCAGGTCTGCTGGAAGAAGTTCTGCTCGTACTTCGACGTCGAACCGCGCCTGGTCCCCCTCGCCCCCGGCCGCCTCCACCTCACCCCCGATCTGCTCGCGCAGTACTGCGACGAGCGCACCGTCGGCGTGGTCGGCATCCTCGGGTCCACCTTCGACGGTTCGTACGAGCCGATCGCCGACCTGTGCATGGCGCTCGACGGCATCGAGCAGGCGACCGGGCACGACATCCCGGTCCACGTCGACGGCGCGTCCGGCGCGATGGTCGCGCCCTTCCTCGACCCGGACCTGCTCTGGGACTTCCAGCTCTCCCGGGTCGCGTCGATCAACACCTCGGGCCACAAGTACGGCCAGGTCTTCCCGGGTCTGGGCTGGGCGCTGTGGCGCGACGCGGAGGCGCTGCCCGCCGACCTGGTGCACCACGTCGACTACCTCGGCGGCGAGATGAACACCTTCTCGCTCACCTTCACCCGCCCCGCGTCCCACGTGGCGGCCCAGTACTACACCTTCACCCGGTACGGCCACGAAGGCATGCGGCGGCTGCACCTGGAGTCGCGGCGCACGGCCCGCGCGGTCGCGGCGGGCGTCGCCGAGATCGACCTGTTCGACCTCTTCACGGACGGCAGCCAGCTGCCCGCCTTCGCGTTCCGTCTCAGCGACCGCGCGCACGCGCTCGGCATCCACGAACGCGACGTCGCCCAGGCGATGCGCGCCCGTGGCTGGCAGGTGCCCGCCTACCCGCTGCCCACCGGGCTGACCGAGACCTGGGCGCTGCGGGTGGTCGTGCGCACCGGGTTCACCCCGCGGCTGGCGTCCCTGTTCCTGGACGACCTGCGGCAGACGGCCCGGACGCTGCGGTCCCACGCGCTGGTGTCGACCGGCTGACCGGCCACTTCTTCCCGAGCTGCCTGATCGGCTACTTCTTCCGGAGCTGAAAGAGCCAGGTGGTGGCGGCGCCTGCCAGGAAGGTGGCGCCGAGGACGAACCACATGGGTGCTTCCGCCCACGGGATCCAGAAGTGGATCCGTACGGAACGGTTGTTGATCAGTACGAACCAGATGGCGAGGGCGACCAGCAGCACGCCCGCCACGAGCCGGGGGGAGACGTTCGGGCGCCGGGTCCTGGGGGCTCCGTCGTTCTGGGGCATGGCGTTCTCCGTGGGTCGGTCGGCCGGTCCGTGTGTCCCCAGGCTCTCCCGGGCACGGCGTTCCGGCACGTCCACGCGTCCGGCCGGTGGTGCCTTCGCCGCCATGGTTTCGTCGCCATGGTGCGGACGGGTGGGCGTCACCCGTGCTTCACCGGCGGCTGGTGACGTAGGGCGTGTCGTCACCCGCCAGTCCGCGCCGGCCGGCGCACCAAGGAGCCCTCGCGATGCCCAGACCCACCAGCCGTCACCTGAAGGCCGCCACCGCCATGCTCGCCGCGACCGCGGCCGCGCTCGCCGTGACGACCTCGGTCAGCGCCTACGACACCAAGGAGCAGGCCCAGCGGTCCATCAAGGGCGGCCATGCCAAGAACGTCATCCTGCTGATTGGTGACGGCATGGGCGACTCCGAGATCACCCTCGCCCGCGACTACACCGTGGGTGCGGCCGGCCGCCTGAACATGGACCGCTTCCCGCTGACCGGCGCGTACACGACGTACGCCGTGCACCCGGACGGCACCCCCGACTACGTCACCGACTCCGCGGCCAGCGGCAGCGGCTGGGCGACCGGCGTGAAGACGGTCAACGGCCGCATCTCCAAGACCCCCGGCACCGACAAGGCCGTACGGACCATCCTGGAGCTGGCCCAGCAGGGCGGATACGCGACCGGCAGCGTCACCACCTCCGAACTCACCGACGCCACGCCCGCCGTGCTCGCCTCGCACGTCACCGACCGCTCCTGCCAGGGCCCGGCCGACATGGCCTCCTGCCCCGCCGACACGATCGCCAAGGGCGGCCCCGGCTCCATCGCGGAGCAGAGCGTCAACCACAAGGTGGACGTGCTGCTCGGCGGCGGCAAGCAGCGCTTCGACCAGAAGGTGACCGACGGGAAGTTCAAGGGGCTGACCGTCACCGAGCAGGCGCGGAAGCTCGGCTACCAGGTCGTCAACGACGACGCCTCGCTCAAGGCGGCCAAGCCCGGCGCACCCGTCCTCGGCCTGTTCGCCTCGGGCAACGTGCCCACCGAGTGGACCGGCAAGACGGCCGCGGTCGGCGGCACCGCCCCGCAGCGCTGCGTCACCTCCAACCCCAAGCGCCCCGCCACCACCCCGAACCTCGCCGACTCGGCGACCAAGGCCATCCAGCTCCTGGAGGCCAAGCAGAAGTCCCGCCACACCGACAAGGGCTTCTTCCTCCAGATCGAGGGCGCCTCCATCGACAAGCAGGACCACGCCGCCGACCCGTGCGGCCAGATCGGCGAGACCGCCGCCTTCGACCGCGCGGTCAAGGTGGCGCGCGACTACGCGGCCAAGCACCCCGACACCCTCGTCGTCACCACCGCCGACCACGGCCACACCAGCCAGATCGTCCCGCTGGACGCCACCCCGCCGGGTCTCACCTCGACCCTGGTCACCGACGAGGGCCAGCAGCTCAAGGTGAACTACTCGACCAACACCCCGGGCAAGTCCCAGGAGCACACCGGCGTTCAGGTCCGCATCGCGGCCCAGGGCCCGCAGGCCTACCGCGTGCTGGGCGTCACCAACCAGACCGACCTGTTCGGCACGATGCGCGAGGCGCTGAAGCTGCGCTGACCCGTCGACCCGCGTGCCCGGCCCCTCCTGCGGAGGGGCCGGGCATCACGCCGTGTGCGGACACGGCGCCGCGTCGTCCGCCGTCGGGATGCACATCCGGCGGACCAGGTCACGGGTGGTGCGCCCGGGGGCCCTGTTGCGCCAGGTGACTCCGGGGTGGCGGGAGCGCAGGTGGGAGAGGGCGCGGGTGCCCAGGCCCGTCGTACGGAAGCGCTCGTCGATGCTGATGCCGGTGATGACGGCCCGGGCGCAGCGCTCGCACATCCGGTAGTGGACCCGGCCGACGATCTGCCGTACGTGGACGAGCAGCAGGCACTCCTCGGAGGCCTTGCCCGACGGCGCCTCGGGGAGGTGCGTGTCCTGGAAGTCCACCTCCCGGTACGCCAGGAGACGCCGCCGCAGACGGCCGGTGGTGCGGCCGCGCGCATGCGGACGGGGGCGGGGTGTGTGGCGTGCGTGTCGTCCGTGCATGGAGTGCCGAGTGCCCCGGACGGCCGGGGATAAGCCATGAAATTCCGCGGTGCGCCGGGGGAGGGGTGCGCATACGTTGGGCCGCACGGTGAACGTACGGCTTCGGAGCGGAGTGCGGTCGATGGTCGAGGTGGAACTGCGGGTGAACGGCTCGGCCCGGGTGCTGGACGTCGAACCCCGGGTGAGCCTGCTGGACGCGCTGCGCGAGCGGCTCGGCCTGACGGGCACCAACATCGGTACGGTCGTCAACGCCAAGACGGCGGCGAGCCAGTTGCGGGGCGGCATCGTGATGGGCATCGGCATGGCGCTGGCGGAGGAGACGCTGGTCGACCCGCGCACCGGCCGCATCATGAACGCGAGCCTGTCCGAGTACCACGTCCCCGTCCACGCCGACATCCCCGCCATCGACGTGCACATGCTGGACGACCCGGACCCGACGATGCCGCTGGGCGTGCTGGGAGCGGGCGAGGTCGGCATCGTGGGCGCGGCGGCGGCCGTGGCGAACGCGGTGCACGACGCGACGGGGAGGCGGGTGAGGGAGCTGCCGCTGACCCTGGACAAGCTCCTGTAGCCGATGACCGGTCCGTACGCTGACAAACGGTCGTCCCGGAGCCACCCTATGAGGGTGAACAGGACGCATCTCCACCGCAGGCTGCGCTTCGACGGCTGGATCGCCGGGATGGGAACCTCCGGCGGGACCCGGATCGTGCTCGGCCACTGGCCGCGCTCGCCGTTCGGCCCGCTCAGCGACGTCATGCTCGAACGGCCCGACGGGGAGCGGCTGCTGCTGGCCCCCACCGCCGAGACCGCCGAATTCATCCGCCGTACGTACACCTACGACACGGTCCGTGTCACGCCGGTCCGGGTGAGCGTCGAGGACGGGGCCTGGGCAGTCTCGGCGGGTCCGCTCGACGTACGTTTCCGGACCGGCCGGCGCGGGCCCCTCGGGCGGGTGCTCCGGGCGGTGCCGGGACCGGTGGCCGCCCACCCGGCGTGGTGTGCGGTGACCGACCTGTCCGTACGGTTCCTGCTCCCCGGGGTCCGCACGCGAGGCAGCGCCGGGGGAGGGCGTCGCGAGTGGTACGGGGCGCGTGACCTGCACCCGGTGACCGGTCTCTCGGGCACCTACGAGGGCGCCGACCTCGGCACCCTCGCACCGGTCGACCCGCCGGTGCGCTTCGGCTTCGGGTCGGTGCCGAGGGATCCGGCGCTGACCCGGATCACGACGACGATCGAACTGGGGGCGGGGGAGAGGGCGGTGGGGTAGGGCGCGCCCGCGTGGCGGCAGCCGCGGACCGGTACGGCCCCGCACCCCTGACGGGATGCGGCCTCACCTCACCCCGGCACCGGCGGTCAGCCCTTCGCCCGTGCGGCGAGCCACCCCGCCATCGCCCGGACCCCGACGCCGATCGCCTTGGTGTCGGGGTCGAAGGTGGCGTAGTGCGGGACCGCCTCGGCGATGTCGGCCCCCGGCCGCCGTACGCCGAGGAAGGAGTACGTGCCCGGGATGCGGTCCAGGAACAGCGCGTAGTCCTCGCCGTTGAACGGGAAGGCGGCGTGCATGACGGTGACCCCGGCCGGGCCGAGGACCCGGCGCAGATGCCGTCCCAGGGCGAGTGCGTCGCGCTCCGGGCAGACCAGGGCGGGGAAGGGCTCCCGGTCGAAGTCGACCACGGTGCCCGCGTACTTCCGGGCCAGCCCCCGAACGGTCTCGCGCACCTCGACGTACCGCTCCTCGGGCCAGCAGCGGTACCACACGGAGACCGTGACCCGCCCGGTGTCCTTGTCCTTCGCCGCTCCCGCCGAGACGGTCACGAACCTGGCCAGCGGCCCGCCCTTGACCTGCACGTCGGCGACCATCCTCTCCAGTGCGGCGGACGTCTCCGGGGGCGCGACGGTGCTGAGTTCCGTGATCTCGGCGGCGAGCCGCTCGGCCCGCGCGAGCGCGTCGGGACCGTTCACCTCGATGACGGTCCCGTCCTGCCCGGGCAGCCCGCTGCCGGGGGTCACGGCGAACTGCCCCACGGGGAAGGGCCCGCAGTGCAGGGCGTGGATCTCCTCGGGCGCGTGGTCCCGCAGCACACCGGCGTCGATCATCGCCCGAGCCCCCTGGAGGGTCTCCTCCCCCGGCTGGAAGAAGAAGACGACGGTGCCGCCGAGCCGGTGCCGCAACCGCGCGAGGGTCTGCGCCACGCCGACGCCGACGGCGGTGTGGATGTCGTGCCCGCAGGCATGGGCGGCCCGGTCGGCGCCGGGGAAGATCCCCTCCTTCGGCACGGCGTCCATGTCGGCGCGGTAGGCGACGGTACGTCCGGGCCGTGCGCCCCTGAGCACGCCGACGACGCCGAAGCCGCCGACCCCGGTGGTCACCTCGAGCCCGGCGGCACGCAGCAGGTGCGCGACGATCCGGGACGTGGCGACCTCGCCCGCGGAGGCCTCGCTCTTCGCCGTCTCCGGGTGGGCGTGCAGATCGCGCCGCAGTTCCACGAGACTGCGCTCGACGCGCCGGACGACGGCGTCGATCGCCGACTGGTCGAGGGGCCCGCGCCCGCCCGCGCCTTGTGCGGCGGCGGCCCCGGCGGGCACGACGACACCGACACCGGCTGCGGCGGTACCGCCGAGCAGGGTGCGGCGGTTGAGGACGGGCTTGTTCTCACGGGTCATTTCTTCCCCCAGGGCAGTGGTCGGAGACCGCGGTGCGGCACGGCCCGCCCAGTTCACCCCAGTCGGTCAGGAACCACAGTCCACCGTCCGGTGGACAAGCGGAGCCGCCGTCGCCGCCGCCACCTGCTCGGCGCTGACGCCGGATGCGGTCTCCACCAGGACGAGACCCGCCCCGGTGACGTCCAGGACGCCAGGTCGGTGATGATGCGCCACACGCAGGCTCGCCCGGTGAGCGGCAGCGGTCGGACTCTCCGGACGAGGAGGGTGCGGCGGCGAACTTCCGGTGGGAGGAGGTGTTGGAGCTACTCGCGGGCAGGGTTTTCCTGGGTGGGTGAGGGACGCTGGCGGTCCGGGCGGGTGCCTCGGGGGAGCAGGAGCATCAGGGCCCACATCGCGGCGAGGGCGGCGATGACGTACCAGAGGCTGTGGGCGAAGGCGGTGTTCAGGGGCGGGCCCTGGGGGCGTGCGGTGGTTCCGGTGAAGAGGATCAGGGTGGTCAGGGCCGTGCCGAGGGCGATGCCCAGTTGGGTGGCCGTGTTGAAGAGGCCGGAGGCCGATCCGGCGTCGTCGTGGGGGACCCGGCCGAGGGTCAGGTCGGCGAGGGGGGCGCCGATCATGCCGAGGCCGAGGCCGACGGCGAGCATGGGGGCGGCGGCCAGGACGAGGCCCATGCTCGTGCCTTCGGTGGTGATCAGGTGGTGGTAGGCGGCCAGGGTGGCGGCGGAGAGCAGGGCTCCGGCCTGCGGGACTGCCCGGCCGTAGCGGCGGACCAGGCTCATCGCCAGCCACGCGCCGCCCATCTCACCGAGCGAGGCGGCGACGAAGCCCAGGGAGGCTTCGCCCGGGGTCAGGCCCAGGCCGTCCTGCATGAACAGGGCCCAGGAGAGGAAGAACGCGCCCGAGAGCAGCCCGAAGGCCAGTTGGGTGGCGAGTCCGCCGGTGAAGGCGCGGCCGGTGAAGAGGGAGAGGACGACGAGGGGGGAGCCGCCCTTGCGGGTCTTGGTCTTCTGCTGGGCGACGAAGGCGGCCAGGACGAGGACGCCGGCGGCCATGGTCAGGAACGACCGGGTGGGCAGGCCGTGTTCGTCGGCGATCGTCAGGGGGACGGTGATCAGCAGCAGGCCGAGCGTGGAGAGGAGCATGCCGTACGGGTCCAGGCGGCGCGTGGTGCTCTCGCGGGACTCGGGGAGGCAGCGCAGGCCGAAGAGGACAGCGGCGATGCCGAGGGGCAGGTTGATGAGGAAGACGGGGCGCCAGCCGAGTCCGAAGAGGTCGGCCTGGGTGAGGACGCCGCCCAGGACGGGTCCGGCGACGCTGCCCAGCGACATGACCGTTCCGTAGAGGCCGAATGCCTTGGTGCGGGAGCCTTCGTCGGAGGCGAAGGTGACGTGGAGCGTGGCCAGGACCTGCGGGACCATCGCCGCGGCTGCGGCGCCCTGGAGGACACGGGCCGCGATCAGGAGGGCGGGGCCGTCCGCGATTCCGCAGAGCAGGGAGGCGAGGGTGAACATCGTGGTGCCGATGAGGAAGATTCGTCTGCGGCCGTAGAGGTCGCCGAGGCGGCCACCGGTGATCAGGCCGAGGGCGAAGGTCAGGGCGTAGGCGGCGTGGATCCACTGGAGGGCCGCCGTGCCGGCACCGGTGTCGGCGGCGATGGTGGGCAGCGCGGTGTAGACGACCGAGCCGTCGAGCGCGTTCATCATCTCGGCGGTCAGGACGACGGCGAGGGCGAGGGTCCGGGTGCGGGGCTGGGTGCGGGTGCGGGTGAGGGTGCGGGTCCGGGGCCGGGACGGTGGACTGCTGGTCGTGGTCGGCTCGTGGGGCACGGGGGAGGTTCCTGTTCCTGTGGGATCGGGGGATGTACGGGCGAGGGCCGGGCCCGTCCCGTACGCCGAATGCGCACAGGAGGAGGCGGTACGGGGCCCGGCCCAGGTGGGTCGCCGTCGTTCCGGGCAGGGCGGAGAGGCACCGCGAGGGTGCTGTCCGTGCCGGAAGGAGGGAGGGGGCCGGGCGGCCCGCCCGGTGAGGGGCGGGCCGCCCGGCCGCCGGGTCAGGTCAGGTCGTTCGGCCGGTTCCGGGGGCGGGCCTCGGCAGGAGGAACATCAGCGCCCACATCACCGCCAGCGCCCCGACCACGTACCAGACGCTGCCCGCGAAGGCGTGGGTGACGGCGCTGCCGTGACTGCCCGCCGGGGCGTACTGGAAGAAGACCGGCGACGCCAGCGCGATCCCCAGCGCGGTGCCGAGCTGCATGGCCGTGTTGAACAGCCCCGCCGCCGACCCCGCGTCCTCGTGGTCGACCTGCCCGAGGGTGAGCCCGGCGAGCCCCGCGCCGACCATTCCGAACCCGGCGCCGACCAGGACCATCGGGGCGACGGCGGCCGGCAGGGGCACCTCGGTCTGCTGGGCGGAGACCAGCAGCTGGTAGCCCACCAGCGTGAGGGCGATCAGTACGGTTCCGGCCTGCGGGACGCGCCGCAGGTGGGTGCCCGCCCACCGGGAGGCGAGCGCGGCCCCGCCCATGCCGCCGATCGAGATGGCGACGGAGGCCGGGGCGAACTGCCCCGGGGTGAGGCCGAGTCCGGACTGCATGAACAGCACCCACGTCAGCAGGAACACCCCGGAGACCAGCCCGAACACCAGCTGCGCCGCTAGCCCGCCCGCGAACGCCGTGCTGCGGAACAGCGACAGCGCCACCAGCGCGGAGCCGTCCTTGCGGGTCTTGGCCCGCTGCTGGAGCACGAACACCGCAAGGACGGCCACGCCTGCGGCGAGCAGGACGAAACTCCAGGCGGGCCAGTGCTGCTCGCCGCCCACGGTGAGCGGGTACGCGATCAGCAGCACACCGGCGGCGGAGAGCAGCATGCCCAGCGGGTCCGGGCGGCGGGCCTGCCGGTCGCGGGAGTCCGGGACGTATCGAAGCGCGAAGAGCACCGTGAGCAGGCCGATGGGCAGGTTGATCAGGAAGACCGCCCGCCAGCCGAGCCCGGCGATGTCGGCGGAGGTCAGGACCGCGCCCAGGACCGGGCCGAGGACCCCGCCGAGCGACATGATCATGCCGTACATGCCGAACGCCTTGGCCTGCGACTCCCCCTGGAAGGTGACCGCGATGGTCGCCATGACCTGCGGCACCATCACCGCCGCACCGGCGCCCTGGAGGGCGCGGGCGGCGACCAGGAAGTCCGGGCCGGTGGCGATCCCGCACAGCAGCGACGCCGCGGTGAAGACGACGGTGCCGGCGAGGAAGACGCGCTTGCGTCCGTGGAGGTCGCCCAGGCGGCCGCCGGTGATCAGGGCGAGGGCGAAGGTGAGGGTGTAGGCGGCGGGAATCCACTGCACCACCGCGCTCGTCGCCCCGGTGTCGGCCTGGATGGACGGCAGGGCGGTGTGGACGATGGAGCCGTCGAGCGCGTTCATCAGCTCGGCGATCAGGATCACGGCCAGGGCGATCGTGGCGGTCCGGCCGGCCGGGGCCGGGTGGGTATGGGTGTCGGTTGACACGAGGGAAGGGTCCTTGTCGCGTACGGAAGGGAAAAGGGGACACAGGGCAGGCCTGGGCATGCCCTGTGCGCCTACCGCGCGACAGAGGGAATGAGGAGTGCTACCAGCCCAGGCCATCGGGAGCACCGCCGTCGAGGCATGCGTCGGTAGCCCGCGAACGCGGACATACCGGAAAGAGCGCCTCAGAACGAGCGGCTACACGGCCTGGGAGATATGCCATCACCTCGAAACACAGCGCCGGGCCCCGGAACGGGCACCGGCGGAACCGCACCAGACTAAGCGGACTCGCGGGACACGGGCAACGCAATAAAGCGCAGGTGCCCGCCGTCATGCGGTCCACCGCGGTGGCGTCGTAGGTGGCCATCCAGCGGTGGTGGATCGTCGTCCCGTCCCGCATGCGTTCCATGATCTCCAGGAAGCGGGCCGAGCCCGTGCCCGAGGTCGGGGCGATGTGGAAGGCGGGGTGGGCCGCGCACCACTCCGGTACGCGCAGGCCGCCACCGCGACCACCTTCGCCCGCCGGGACGTCGACCACCTGCTGCTGATCGGCACCGTCACCTCCGCCGACTCCCGCACGGCCGCACCGCTCGTCTACGCCCACCGCACCTTCGGCACCCACTCTGCCTACGCGCCGAAAGAAAGGCTGGAAGTAGCCCAATAGGCCATCGGGCCAGGGCAGTTGAGCATGGTGTGCGGCAAGTGGCGCGTGTTAATTTGCGGGCGTGGCTCAACTGACCTGGGAAGCGCAGCCGATCACCTTCGACACCACCGGGTTCGAACACCTCGACGGGACGCGGTGGTTCGACCCGGAAACGCGGGACGTCGTCGTGCTCGGCGTGGGCGAGGCACTGCCGCGCAGCACGCATTGGCTGTACGAAATCGACGTGCTGCGGCGGGAGTTGGCACACACCCACGCCGCCCGCCCGGTACCCGGACCGGCGCCCGGCCTCGACCCGCACCCCACCGCCCGGCTCCTCGAAGCGGACGCCGTCGCGCTGGACGGATGCCTGGCGCTGTACACGCTGGTCGCCGAGAAGCTGCCCAAGTCGGCGACGGGCCGCCTGTTCCGGGCCTCGTTCGTGCTGGCCAAGGCGGACCGTACCGCCGTGCTGACCGGCCAGTTCGAGGAGTGGGAGATCAGCGGCATGCGGGAGTCGCTGGTCAACCTCCAGACGGGCGGCCCGGACGGCAAGAGGGGCGGGCACCCCTACGATCCCGAGCTGCCGTTCGAGCCCAGCGACGACCCCGCCTGGGACGAGCAGTTCCCCCGCCACCCGCTCTCCAAGGCGCGGGCGTGGGTGCGTACCGTACGCGAAAGCGCCGTGGTGGCACGGGAGTTCAAGGCGCTGCCGCCGTTCCGGACCCGCTGAGGTGCCGCAGGACGAGCCGTGGGCGGTCGGCGACGTCGTCTCGGGCCAGTACGAGGTGACCGGCGTCCACACCGACGGCGGCATGGGCCTCGTCTACCGCGTCCGGCACCGCGACTGGGACACGGACCTGGCCGTGAAGTGCCCGCGCCCCGAGCTCTTCCGCACCCCCGAGCAGCAGCGGGCGTTCGTCCGCGAGGCCGAGACCTGGGTGTCGCTCGGGCTGCACCCGCACGTCTGCGGCTGTCATTACGTACGCGTCCTGGGCGGTGTGCCCAGGGTCTTCGCGGAGTACGTCCCCGGGGGCAGCCTGCGTGACCGCATCCACGACCGCAGCCTCTACGAAGGCCCGCCGCACGAGGTCCTCGCCCGCGTCCTGGACCTTGCCGTGCAGACCGCCTGGGGGCTCCAGCACGCCCACGAACGCGGCCTCGTCCACCAGGACGTGAAGCCCGCCAACGTCCTCCTCGACACGGACGGCACCGCCAAGGTCACCGACTTCGGCATCGCGAGCGCCCGCGCGGCCGGCAGCGGAGAGGCCGCCCCGGTCGGCATGACCATGGCCTACGCCTCGCCGGAACAGGCCCGGCACCGGCCGCTGAGCGTGCGCACCGACGTCTACAGCTTCGCGGTGTCGCTGCTGGAGCTGTTCAGCGGCGAGGTGACCTGGCTGATGGGACCGGTGGCGGGGGAGTCCCTGGAGGCCCTGCGGCTCGACTGGGAGGGCCCGGTCGCCCTGCCGCCCCCCGTCGCCGACCTCCTCGCCCACTGCCTGCGCGAGGACCCGGAGCAGAGGCCGGAGTCGATGGCCGCCCTCGCGGCGCAACTCATCGTGCTGTACGAGGAGTTGCTCGGCCGTCCCTATCCGCGCCCGCAGCCCCGCGCCGCCGAACTGCGCGCCGACGAACTCAACAACCGGGCCCTCTCCCTCCTCGACCTCGGCCGCACCGAAGAGGCCGACACCGCCTTCGAGGCCGCCCTCCGGGCCGACCCCCGCCACCCCGAAGCCACCTACAACGCGGGCCTGGCCCGCTGGCGGCGCGGCAGGATCACCGACGAGGACCTGATCTCCGCCCTCGAAGCCGTCGGCGCCGACGCGGAGGACGCCGCCCGGGTGCGGCCCCTCCTCGACGAGGTCCACCGCGAGCGGGGTGCGACCGGTGCGGGGGACGACGTACGAGAGGTGCGCTGGTCCTCGTACCGCACCAAGGGCACGAAGGACAGCCAGGTACGGCTGACCCGCGACGGTCGCCGCGCCCTGTCCAGCGTCGGGGGCGCCGTACGCCTCTGGGATCTGGCCACCGGGCGCTGCCTGCGCGAACTCGACGGCACGCACGGTCAGGTCGGCCTCGGCGAGGACGGGCGGCAGGCGTTGACCGTGGGCTCCGACGGCCTGGTCCGGCTGTGGGACGCCGAGACCGGCCACTGCCTGCGGACCTTCACCCCGCAGTACCGCACTGGCGACACCGCCGTACGGCAGCCCACGCTCCTGCCCGGGCCCGGGCTGGCCGTCGCGGGCACCAGCGACGGCACGGTCCTCTGCTGGGACCTCGCCACCGGCCGGGTGCGCCACACCCTGGAGGGCTTCCACAGCGGGGCCGTACGGGCGGCCGTGGAGGGTCAACACCTCCTGTTCCAAGGGGCAGTTGAGCTGGTCCATCTCCGTGACCCGTTCGGTGCGCGGGAGGAGACCCGCATGCCGAACGGGAACCGCTTCGAGGCGCCCCTGTGCCTCTCCGCCGACGGCCGCACCGCCGCCACCGCCGACTACGGCCGCATCCAGGTGTGGGCCACCCGCACCGGCGACGAACTCTGCTCCCTCAGCGCCTCCGCCGACCACCTCGACCTGAGCCCCGACGGGCGCCTCCTGGCGGGCGGCGCCCGCGACGGCGCGGTCCGGCTGTGGGAGGTGGCCACCGGCCGCACCCTGCGCACCTACCGGGGGCACGCGGGCGAGGCCGCCGCCGTGGTGTTCCTGGACGACGGGTGGCACCTGCTCGCCGCCGGGCACGACGGCACCGTACGCCGCCTGCGGCTGCCCGGTGCGTACACGGCGGCGACCCGGCTCAGCCGCCCCCGGCGGCACGACGAACTGAGCAGCCTGGACGGGCGGGTGGCGAGCCTGGTCGCCGACGCCGAAGAGGCGCGGGCGCAGGGCCGCACCGCCGACGCCCTCGACCGTCTCAGCCGCGCCCGCTCCGTCCCCGGCCACGAGCGCGACCCCCGCGCGCTCGACGCCTGGCATGCGCTTGCCCGTGAGCCGTACGTCAACAGGACCGGTCTGCGCGCCAGTTGGCCGTCGCGGACGCTCGGGGACTTCGAGGGCCGGGCGAACCTCGCGCTGTCCCCCGACGGGCGCACGGCAGCCATCCGCCTCCCGCACGACCTCCACCTCGTCGACGTGGCGACCGGCGCACGCGGCACGGTGATCGAGGGGCTGCCGGAGAGCTACGGCATGAACGTCCTGCGCGACGTCCACTTCACCGCCGACGGGCGCACCGTGCTCACGGCCAACGCCGACGGCACGCTCGACGCCTGGTCCGTGGCCGACGGCACCCGGCAGGCGTCGATCTCCCTCACCCTCGGCGCGGCAGCCGCCGGGTTCACCGGGGACGGGGCGCGCGCCCTGGTCTGGGGCGCCGACCACCGCGTACGGCTGTGGGAGATGGCGAGCGGGACGTGCCTGCACACCCTGGACGGGGACCACGGCCGGGACCGGCGGCTGTGGCTCGCCCCCGACGGCCGGAGCGCGGCCACCGCCGGGCCGGACAACACCGTACGCACCTGGGACCTGACCACCGGCCGCCGCCTGCGGGAACTGCGCGGACACACCGCACCCGTGGAGGCGCTCGCCGTGGACGAGGAGCGCGGGCTGCTGGTGTCCTGCGGCGGGAGGGGCGACGACCGCATCCGGCTGTGGGACCTCCAAGAGGGCTTGTGTGTAAGGGAGTTCGAGGCGCAGCCGCACTATGCGCGCGTGCTGCGGCTCACCCCCGACGGCCGGTTCGTCCTCTCGCGCGACAGCGAGGGCGTGCTGCGGCTGTGGGAGCTGGCCACCGGACGCTGTCTGCGGGTGCTGGACGGCGACTTCGGGGACGCCGTGTTCGGCCCCGACGGCTGCTGGGCGTTGACGGCGGAGGCCCAAGGGGCGGTACGGATCTGGGAGTTCGACTGGGAACTGGCGGTCGACCCGGCGGCGTCTGTGCAGGCAGAGCCGAGCGGGACCGAAGGGACGACGGAAGGAACTGCCGTGGCACACGGCCGAGTTGACAGCCCGCGAGCCGGCGGGCGACGCCGCACCGAGCTGGAGCCGCTGCTCCAGGCCCTCGTAAGGTTCACCGCCGATCCGAAGCTCGACACCACCGAGGCCCGCCACCGGCGCGGGGCGCGGTCCGGCGACGCGGACGCCATGATCCGGCTCGGCGCGGCGTTGCTGGAGAAGGGCGACACGGCGGGCGCGCTAAGGGAGTTCCGGGGTGCGGCGGACCTCGGCAGCCCGATGGCGATGAACAACCTGGCCGTCGTCTACAAGCGGACCGGGCAGAAGGCGGAGGCCGCCGCCTGGCAGCGCCGTGCCGCCGAGCACCGGTACCCCGCCGCCATGGTGGAGGAAGGTTTCCGCGCCTACGAGGAGCGGCGGCTGGACGAGGCCGAACGGTGGATGCACGGGGCGGCCGAGCAGGGTGACGCGCACGCCATGCACGTACTGGGCATGCTGCTGAACGAGATCGGGGGCCGTACGGGGGAGGTCGAGAAGTGGTTCCGCGCCTCGGCCGACAAGGACCACCGGTCGGCCATGTACAGCCTGGCCCTGCTGGTGCAGGACGCCGGGCGGGAGGCGGAGGCCGAACAGTGGTACCGGAAGGCCGCCGACAAGGGCCATCCGCAGGCCATGAACAACCTCGGCAACATCCTGCGGTACAGCGACCGGGGGGCCGACGCCGAGCAGTGGTACCGGCGTTCGGCGGAGGCGGGCGAGCCGATGGGCATGCTCAACCTCGGCGAGGTGCTGGAGGCCGTGCGGCCGGCGGAGGCCGTGGAGTGGTACCGGCGGGCGGTGGCGAAGGGCTCGGAGCGGGCGGCGGTGCACTTGCGGCGGCTGGGTGCGGGCGGGTAGCCGGGCACGGGCGGGGTCCGGCACGGACACGTACGGGAAGACGGGGGAATCGACGGTGTTCAAGCGCCTCTACACGCTGCCCGACGTACGGCGGCGGCTGCTCGTCACACTGCTGGCCGTCGTGCTGTTCCGCCTCGGCCAGCACCTGCCCCTGCCCGGGGTGGACGTGACCGCACTGGCGGCGACCGACCGGCCCGAAGGCCAACTGGCCGGACTCCTCGACCTGTTCACCGGCGGCGGTCTGGCGCACCTGTCCGTCCTCGCGCTGGGCGTGGTGCCGGTCGTCGCCGCGCACTGGGTGACGGTGCTCGCCGGAGCAGTGAGCCCGCGCCTGCGCGCGCTGGCGGAGGCGGGCAGCGCGGGGGAGGCGAGGCTCGCGCTCTACGCCCGGTACGTCGCGGTCGTGGTGGGCGCGGGGCTCGCCTTCGTGGTCGTACGCATGACGGCCGACGGCCGTCCCCCGCTGGCCGCCGCCGACGCGGACGTGCTGCACGGCACGGGCGCTCTCGCCCAGCTCACCCTGGTGGCCTGCCTGACGGCGGGCACCGCCGTGGTGCTGTGGCTGAGCGGCATCATCACCCGGCACGGCTTCGGCGAGGGCCTGTACCTGCTGCTCTTCGTCCAGGTCGCGGCGGTCCTCCCCGGGCAGGTGGCGGAGGTGGCCCGCGCGCACGGGACATGCGCCGTGGTCGTGGCGCCCGTGGTCCTCCTGCTGACCCTGGCACTCGCCACGGTCCTGGCAGTCACCGTCCGCCACAGCGCGCGCCGCATCCCGATCCAGTACGCGAAACGCATGATCGGCCGCAGGCCGCACGGCGGCGGGGCGACCTACGTCCCGATCCACGGCGGCCGGGCCCGGTTCGGCCTGATGCTCGCGGCCTCCCTGCTCCTGCTGCTGCCCGCACCGCCGAGGCCGTGGCTCGTGGTGGCGTACGCGGTGCTGGTCTTCGCCGGTGCGTACGTGCGCGGGATCCTGGACTTCGACGTCGTGGAGGTCGCGGACAAGCTGAAGCGGGAGGGGGCGTTCGTGCCGGGTATCCGGCCGGGGCGGCCGACCGCCGAATACTTCGCGTACATCCTGCCGCGCATCACCGTGGTCGGGGCGCTGGCGACCACCCTGCTCGCGCTGCTTCCGGTGGGGGCGCTCGCCCTGCCGGGGCTGCACGGGGAGGGGGCGGCGCTCGGGGTCACCGGGCTGCTCGTCGTCGTACTCCTGGCCCTGGACGGGCTGCTCCCGATGGCCCGCCAGATCGAGAGCTGGCTGCGGATGCCCGACCTCCAGCGCGTACAGGACCGGAGCTGAGCTCTCCCAAATCCCCTGCCAGGAATGGTTCCTGACGTACTCTCACGGAAAACGCGCACTGCCGTACAAAGGGGGACCCCGTGGACGAGCACGCCTCTTCATCCCGCCGCGACATCGCCGCGATCTTCCGGGACATCGACACCTTCGACCCCGAGAAGTTCGTCGCCCACCTCACCGACGACGTCGTCTTCCGCTTCGCCAACGCACCCGAACTGACCGGACCGGCGGAGGTGCGCAAGGGCGTCACCGACTTCTTCGCCACGATCGCCGGACTCTCCCACGAGGTCCTCTCCACCTGGGAGTCCGGCGACACGGTGATCGTCCGGACCGAGGTCACCTACACCCGCAAGGACGGCCGGCAGGTCACGGTCCCCAACGCGGACATCCTCACCTTCCGGGGCGAGAAGGCCAGCGAATGGCTCATCTACATCGACCTCGCGCCGGTGTACGCGGACTAGCCCGTGCGCCGGAGGACGTAGGTGTTGCCCGCGTCGGGGTCGCCGAAGAAGAAGTACAGCTCCAGTGCCTTCTGCGGATTCCGGCGTACGTCGAGGCTCCAGGTGTACGTCGACGGGGTCTCGGGCGCGGAGGCGTCGGGGGCCGGAGCGTCCGGAGCCGGCGTCGCGGGAGTGCGGCGGTCCACGGCGGTGCGCTTGGCCAGGGTGAGGCGGACACGCTGGCCCGCACGGGCGTCGGAGAGTTTCCAGGTGCCCGTGCCGGTGAGGCGCCAGCCCGTGTCGAAGTCGAAGTCCTGGCCGTCGAGGCGGCGGAGGGTCGCCGTGCCGTCCGGGCGGAGCGTCACGCGGGTGCCCTCGGCGCCCGACCAGTCGCCGGTCGCCTCGGTCGGTGTGGCGTCGTGGAGGCCCGAGCCCTCGTAGTACTGGGCGGGCCCGGCGCAGGCCGTTACCAGGGCCAGGGCCAGGGCCGGTAGTGCCCCGGCGCGTGCGTATCGCAGTCTCATGGTCGGACTCCCCCCCCAGCCGTCCCGCGTGAGGCTACGGCACGGTCGCGGGACGGCCGACACCGCCCGAGGGAGCCTGCCCGGGCGGCGTCGGAGTGCGGGGAAGGGGGAGGGGGACGGGGAGGGGGACGGGGAGGGGGACGGGGGAGGTCAGACGCCCGCGACGGAGCGGATCCAGGAGCGGTAGGCGGTGACGTTGGTGTAGGCGGTGGTGGTCTGGCGGTCGCTGGTGGAGGCGACGCCGACCTGGATGCCGTTCGCGTTCATCGGGCCGCCCGAGTCGCCGCCCGCCGTGATGCCGTTGCCCCGGCGGGCGCAGATCGCCGAGCCGCCGTAGGCGTCGGTGCAGCCGCCGGTGACGGTCACGTTGGCGACCTTGAGGAGACGGGACTGGCAGTTGATCTCGGAGCCGCACTGGGAGGTGGCGCCCCAGCCGTAGACCTGGACGCTCTGGCCGACGGTCACCGAACCCGGCTGGCCGAGGCGGGCGTACGTACCGGAGACCGACCGGTCGAGGCGGACCAGGGCCAGGTCGGCGCTGTTGGTGTAGGTCTGGACGCCGTTGGCGGTGGTGCCGCCGCTGTGCTGGTCGAGGCTGCCGATGCGGAAGGAGAGGCCGCCGCCGGAGACGCAGTGCTTGGCGGTCAGGATCCAGGTGGGCGCGATGATCGTCGCGGAACAGGTCTCTCTGCCGTTGGAGAAGAGCCGCGCCGCCCAGGGCGCGTTCGACGCGTAACCGCCGCCGATGATCGGCTGGTTGCCCGTGGCGGCCGGGGCCGGGGCGGCGGACGCGGTGGGGGACATCAGGGCGACGACGGAGACGGCGGCGGCGAAGGCGGCGGGGACCAGCCTGGATATCTTCATGGTTCCTCGTTTCGGGGGACACGCTGAGGTGCGTGTGTCGTGTGGGGCTGACGGCCCCAGCGTGCCGAAACGAGGAGGTCGCGGGTACTAGCGACTGGGCATAACGCGGGCTTGTGCCCCTTCCGTTGCCCGCGCGGCGCAGAGGTACGGGCGGGCCAGCCCCAGCCCCGTCGCGGTCAGGACGATGCCGAAGTACACCGGCGCCAGGTGCAGGAAGTCCGTGTAGTGGATCGTGCCGTGCACGAACACCGCGGGCAGGAAACCGGCCGCCCCCGCCCCGGCCAGGCTCCAGAACACCCACCCCTCGCCCCGCTGCCAGCCCCACGTGCTGAGCAGGACGATGGCCGCCGCCGCCGACATCAGCGCCCCGCCGAACCCCGCCCGGTCATGGGCGATGAACGGCACGAGCTGCGGGCTCACCGACTCCAGCGTCCGCACGGTGGTCCGCAGGAAGGTCAGGTCGCTCGGTACGAACACGCCCGTCAGCCCGACCACCGAGATCACCGCCCCGCCGACGAACAGCCCCGCCCCCGTGACGATCAGCAGCAACTGGCCCACCAGCGCCCGCCGGCGCTCCCGCTCCGGCCCCTCCGGGACCGGCTCCCACCGGGGTGTGCGCGGGCCCCGCCGGACCCCCAGCACGAACATCGGGAACAGCACGAGCGCGGTCGCCGTATGCAGTGGCTCCACGAAGCCGGTGGCCAGGAAGTAGAAGAGGGTCGGGAAGCCGATCGCCCCCGACACCAGGTACGCCTCGCGCGCCCAGGCCCGGCCGCGCCTGATCCCGCCCCAGGCGAGCCCGATGTAGAGGGAACCGATCGCCACCATCGTCCCGGCCATGGTGATCCGGTCGTGCTGGAGGAAGTGCACCAGGTGGTGGTTGGCGGCGTGCAGGTCGTCCAGCGTCAGGCCGAGGTAGTCGCGGTCGTACCAGAGCAGCACCGGACCGAGCGTGATCGCCGCCGCGCCGAGACCGGCGACCGTCATGCCGAGCCCGAGGAGCAGCGCCCACGCCCAGGCGGGCCACCGGCGCGGGTCGAGCCCGAGGTCCCGGAGGCCCTGGGCGGGCGCGGTGGGCGTGGCCGCCTCGGCGACCCGCTGGAACCAGCCGGGCCCGGCCGCGACCAGCACCCCGGGCCGGGCCAGCACGACGGTGCCCGGCTCCGCGAGCGCGGTCGCCGATGCGGTGACGGAGGGGTCGGACGTACGGACCACGCGCTGGCCGTCGTCGCCGCGGGTGAACCCGTCGACATCGGGCGCGAGCACGGCCTCGACGGCCGGGTCGTCGGTGCGGACGACCACCGGCACCGAACGGCCGAGCGCCGCCTCCCGTACCGTCTCCACGTCCGCCGCCCCGACCCCCGTCACCTCCACGACCCCGGCCCCCAACGGTGCCATCGCGCGCACCGTCTCACGGGCCAGCGCGGGCGGCACCGAGATGCCGACCCGTACGCTCACGGGCACCCCCGCGAGCTCACCGGCAAGGCTCTCGTGCGGATGCCGGTGCCCGAACCCCCGCGAGATCAGCCGCGCACCGGCGGGCCGCGAGCCGACCGAGGCCAGCAGCCGCAGCGCGGCCCGCTGCGAGCGCCGCCTGCCGACGACGGCGGCGGCCAGGCCGCGCAGCGGGTGATACGTCCAGTCCGGCATCAGGGTCTCTCGCTCATCGGTTTCGTGCCTCTCGAGGGCATTTGTTCTTGGTTGCGTTCATGGGGGCGTCCGGCGGCGCTACGTTCATGGGGCGTCCGGCGACGTTGCGTTCATGGGGGCGTCCGGTGAACCGGTCACCGGGCGGCCGGGTCGCCCGGCGCGGTCCAGTCGAGCACCGGGGTCATGGAGCGCAGCGTCGCCCGCATCGGCGTCAGACGGGCGGCAGTGTCGCGCAGCAGCACCGCGGGCGGCCAGGACAGTTGGCCGATCGTGCCCAGCCGGGCGGAACGGCGCGTGACGGCCTGCGTCCTGGGGCGGCGCAGCAGGTCGTACGAGCGCAGGCCCGCCTCGATGTCGCCGGTCCCGTCGAGGCAGTGCGCCAGAGTGACCGCGTCCTCCAGCGCCTGGCACGCGCCCTGGCCCAGGTTGGGCGTCATCGCGTGGGCCGCGTCGCCGAGCAGCGCGACGCGGCCGTGCACGAAGGAGGGCAGCGGCGGCAGGTCGTACAGGTCGTGCCGGAGTACGGCGTCGGCGGGCACGGCGGCCAGCAGCGCGGGAATCGGATCGGGCCAGGACCCGAACCGGCGCAGGAGTTCGGCGTACGGGGACTTCGTGTCCGTACCGCCCTCCGGCACGGACGCCGTCCCGAAGCAGTACATCCGCCCGCCCGGCAGTGCCGTGAACCCGAACCGCTCCCCGCGCCCCCAGGTCACCGCCCCCTCGGCCGGCGGCTGTGCGAGCGGGGCGGTGATCGTGCGCCAGCCCGCGTAACCGGCGTACCGGGGGCCGGCCGCCGTCGGCCACAGGGTGCGGCGGACCGCGCTGCGCAGCCCGTCCGCGCCGACCACGAGGTCGGCCCGGGACTCGCCGCCACGGTGCTCGACCACCGGCCGGTGCTGCGGGTCGCGGACCGCCGAGACCTCCGCGTCCGGCCGCAGGCAGTCGGCGGGCAGCGCGTCGGCGAGCACCCGCAGCAGGTCGGCGCGGTGCAGCACCACCAGCGGGTGGCTGAAGCGGCGCGCCACCTCCGCGTTGTCCGTACGGGACAGCCAGCGGCCCCGCAGGTCGCGCATGCCGCCCGTGGTCTCGACGGCGCCGAGGGCCAGCACGGCGTCGGCCAGGCCGAGCGCCTTCAGGGCGTGCAGCGCGTTCGGCCACAGGGAGATCCCGGCGCCGATCTCGGTGAACTCCGGGGCGCGTTCCAGCACTTCGACGCGCCAGCCGCGGCGGTGCAGGGCGAGGGCGGTCGCGAGTCCGCCGATGCCGCCGCCGACGATGGTCGCAGCGCGCTGCGGCATGGGTCCTCGCTCTGTCCGGGATCAGTGGGGTTTGTGGGATCGCATAGCAACATGTCGACAGTTCTCTGTCAACGCGGGGTGCCTCCCTCACCCGGTGAGACGCCTGCACCCGGCGAGAGGCCTGGTCAGAGCGTGGCGTGCAGCACGCAGGTGTCGTCGTGCCGGGACTCCGGCCCGACCAGTGCGTCCAGTATGCGGGGATTGTCCACCTGGTCCGCCGCCGCGCGGGCGAGACGGGCGAGGCCCTCGTAGATGTCACGGCCCGGGATCTCGACCAGGCCGTCGGTGAAGAGCAACAGGTGGTCGCCGGGGAGCAGTTGGAGGGTGGCCTCCTCGTAGACGGGTTCCGTCATGGCGCCGAGCAGGATGCCCCGGGGGACCGGCAGGTAGCGCGGTTGGCCCGCGCGCAGCAGGAGGGGCGGCAGGTGCCCGGCCTGCACCCAGGAGAGCCGGGCGGTGGCGGGATCGTAACGACCCATGATCATCGTGGCGGTGCCGTAGTTCCGCCCGGAGGTGTGCAGGAGGAGGGTGTTGAGGCGGGTCAGGATCTCGGGCAGCGGTGTGCCGGTGACGGCCATGCCCTTGGCGGTGAAGCGCAGCTGGGCCATGGTGGCGACCGCGTCCAGCCCGTGCCCGGCGACATCGCCGACGACCAGCAGGGCGCTGCCGTCGGGGAGTTCGATGGCGCTGTACCAGTCGCCGCCCACGTTCAGCCCCTCCTGCAAGGGGTGGTACGCCACGTCCACCGTCAGCCCCGCCAGGCGCAGCGACTGCTGCGGCAGCGGCAGCAGGGCGTGTTGCAGGCGGGCGGCGAGGTCCTTCTCGGCGGCCAGCAGGCCGCGCTGCGCAGAGGCCGCCTGCTGGTGCTCCAGCACCTCCTGCGCGGCCCGGTGCATGCCGGTACGGTCCTGGAAGAAGCCGTGGACCTCCACCGGTGTGCCGTCCACGTCGAGTTCGGCCTCGGCGACGATGCGCACGTGTCGCACCTCGCCGTCGGGCCGGGTGATGCGGAAGGTGTGGTCGACGGGGCGGCCCCCGCCCAGCAGTTGCCGTACCGCGTCGCCCACCCCGGGGAGGTCCTCCGGGAGGACGTGCGCGGGGAGCTCCTCCAGGGTGATCGGGCCGAGCGCCCGGTCGCGGCCGAAGACCGCGAAGACCTCGTCCGACCAGGTGATCTTGTTGAGCACCAGGTCCCAGTCCGCCCAGCCCATCCCGGCCAGCCGCTGCATCACCGCGAGGCGGCGCTGCTCGCGCTCGCCGGTGTCCAGCCGTACCCAGGAGACGACCAGCCCGCCCCGGCAGGCCGCCGCACGCACCGCGAAGCGCGACCGGCGGGGGATTCCGGCGAGCACCTCCTCGTACTCGAAGGGCTCGCCCTCGTAACGGCCCCCGCTCTCCAGCACCGAGACGTACCCGTGCCACAGGTCGCTGCCGGCGACCGCCGGATACGTCTCCAGGATGCTGAGGCCGACCATCTCTTTGCCCCGGCGGGATCCGATGTCGACCGCATCGGGTGAAGCGGCCACGATCCGGAAGTCGACGATCTCACCGGCCGGCCCGTGCACCGGCATCAGGAAGGTGGCGGAGCCGGGCAGCCCGTCCAGGAGGTCCTGCACTGCGGGGACGGGCATGGGGAAGGTGTGGTCGGCGATGTGCACGGGCGGCCGGGACACGACGTAGCCGCTGGTGGAGAAGGTCCGATCGCCCTCCACGACAACGCAGTTGTCCCCGTTCGACGGAGCCGCTTTCGGCTCATCGCGGTCAGTCATGCCCTGAGCATGGCACGCCGCAACCCGAAGATTCAGCCCTCGCGGAGGACGTGCCGCAGATCGGGGTGCGGACGGCGTCCGATGACCGGTGAGGCGACGTCACATGGGGGTTCCGCTGGGCCTGTTGGGTGGGTTCGGGGCGATGACGGGCAACGTTTTCGGCGCCGCGGCCGACGAATTCCGCCCGAGGTCTTCCCCAAACAATGCGACATGTGAAATTTTACGCGTCACGTCACAGTGGCCCCGTGCGCTTCCGCACGCGGCCGAACCCCACCGCATTCCCGTGCATTCCACTGCACCCACCGGCCCGGAGGCCCCCACACATGCACTCCTTCCGCACAGCGACGTCCCGCGCCCGGCTCCGGCGAAGACTCCCCGCGCTCGGCGCGGCCGCCTTCCTCACGCTCGGACTGTTCGCCCCGCACGCCCAGGCGGCGCCCGCATCCCCCGGCGGCAGCCCGGCCCCGGCCGCCGCGCCGCGCGCGATACCCGTCCCCCTGTCGCCGCACGCCAAGGACGAGCGCGCCCGTCTGCGCATCTCCTCCCAGGACAAGGCCGAGGAGTCCGCCGCGCGGCCCGCCCCCGCCGCCAGGCCGAGCAAGCGGACCGCGGCCGCCTGCCCCGACCTCTCCGGCGTCATCAACGCCACCGGCGGCGCACTGGTCCAGCAGCTCAAAGCGCTGCCGCAGATCGACTGCACCTACCCGCTGTTCAACCTCACCGGGGACAACGCGCGCAAGGCCTTCCGCGAGCCCCAGATGGTCACCGTCGCCAACGCGCTGCGGGACGCCTCCACCTCGTACACCGGCAACAACAGTGCTTCCGTCGGGCAGTTGGTGATGTTCCTGCGCGCCGGGTACTACGTGCAGGACAACAACGCGAGCAGTGTCGGTGACTACGGCACCGCGCTCTCCGGTGCGGCGCAGGGTGCGCTGGACGCCTTCTTCGCCGCCCCGCGCAGCAAGGACGTCACCGACGCCAACGGCGAGATCCTCAACGAGGTCGTCACGCTGATCGACAGCACCCAGACCGCCGGCCGGTTCGCGGGCGTCGTCAAGTGGCTGCTCGGCACCTACGACGGCACCTGGCCCGGCCAGATGAACCTCGCCATGGAACACGTCGAGTGGGTCGTCGAGAACGGCTTCAAGGCCAAGAACGACTCCCGCGGCTGGCGCGCCGCCCTCAAGGCCGACCCGACGATCCTCAACACCTGGGCCGGGTTCGTCACCCGCAACGAGGCGCAGCTCAACCGGCTCGACGTCGTCAGCAACGTCGGCCGCTTCCTCGGCCACGCCCTGGAGGTGCCCGAACTCAAGGAACGCCTGCGTCCGTTGCTGAAGGACCTCATCAACCGCTACCCGAACGTCGGCCCCACCGCGCCGCTCACCATGAACCTGGGCTGGGCCACCCGCCAGTTCGACCGGGGCAACTGTGCGGCGTACGGCATCTGCGACCTCGGCGAGCGCGTCCTCCCGGCGGTCCTGCCGACCCAGCACACCTGCACCCCGGGCCTGAAGATCCGCGCCCAGGACATGTCGCCCGGCCAACTGGCCGCCACCTGCACCAGCCTGGTCAACCAGGACGCCTACTTCCACAAGATCATCGGCGACAAGGGCCCGATCCCCGGTGACGTGAACACCAACCTGGAGGTCGTCGTCTTCGACGACTACACCCAGTACTCGCTGTACGCCTGGGCCATCTACAACATCGACGTCGACAACGGCGGCATGTACGAGGAGGGCAACCCGGCGACCCCCGGCAACCAGGCCCGCTTCATCGCCCACGAGGCCCAGTGGCTGCGCCCCTCCTTCCAGATCTGGAACCTCAACCACGAGTACACCCACTACCTCGACGGCCGCTACAACATGCACGGCGACTTCGAGGCGGGCATGACCACGCCGACCATCTGGTGGGTCGAGGGCATCGCCGAGAACATCTCCTACGGCTACCGCAACGAGCGCAACGCCGCCGCCATCGCCGAGGCCGCCCGCAAGACGTACAAGCTGAGCGACCTCTTCGACACCGTGTACGGCGGCGAGGCCGACCCCGACGCCGACTCCAACCGTGTCTACCGCTGGGGCTTCCTCGCGGTCCGCTACATGCTCCAGGCGCACCCGGCCGACATCCAGACCGTCCTCACCAAGTACCGCACCGGTGACTGGAACGGGGCCCGCACCCACCTGAAGCAGACCATCGGCACCCGTTACGACGCCGACTTCGCCACCTGGCTCACCACCACCTGCGCCACCGCCGACTGCGGCCCGCTGCCGGAGGCGACCGGGCCCACCACGCCCACCACGCCGCTGTGCACCCTCAGCGACGCCCGCCAGTTCGACCAGAACTGCCGCCGCGAGAACCTCGCCGTCGCCACCGGCGGCCTGAGCTACCACTTCGTGAACCTGCCCGCCGGGGTCAAGCAGCTGACCCTCACCAGCACCGGCGGCACCGGAAACGCCGACCTCTACTACGGCGGCTCCTCCTGGGCCACCACGACCGCCTACCAGTCCAAGTCCACCAACACGGGCAACACCGAAACCCTGACCATCGACAACCCGCCGTCCGGCTGGGTCTACTTCACGCTGGCCGCGAAGGAGGGCTTCAGCGGGGTGACCCTCTCCACCCAGACCAAGTAACCGGGAGTTCGGGTGCCGGGGCCCGCGCCCGGGCACCCGAACTCCCCGGCGCTGCACGCCGCCTGGGCCCCTTGGGCGGGCCACCTCTTCCCTTTTCCCTCGCCCCTTGGGCGGCGGGGCCGCCCCGGCACCGGCCCCCACCCGCACCTCCAGTGCCGGACGCCCGCGACACCGGGGCCCGTGGGGCCGCCTCCCAGCACCGGGCAGCTTCAGCCCCGGCCCGCCGGGCCAAAGGGGCCCCAGCCCCGCCCCTTCCTCCCCCTCCGGAACCCCGCGCACCCGGGCGATCTCCGCGTTGACCTTGTTCCCGGGCAGCACCCCGCCGATCCCCGGCTTGGCCCCCTGCGACAGCTTCAGCGACACGCACTTCACCGCCGGGTGGGCGGCCTTCTCCCGGAACTGCTCGGCGTCGAAGCCCCCGTCCTTCGTACGACAGCCGAAATATCCGGTGCCGAGCTCCCAGACGATGTCGCCGCCCGGCCTCAGGTGGTACTCGGAGAGCCCGCCCTCGCCCGTGTCGTGGGCGAAACCGCCCCGCGCGACGCCCGTGTTGAGCGCCAGGATCGCGTTCGCGGACAGCGACCCGAAGCCCATCGCCGACACGTTCAGCAGCGCCATGTCGTACGGCTGCGTGCAGTGCGGCCCGCCGACCCGCACCCGGGGCGGGCTCTTCGCCTGGTCCACCGGGTGCATCGACGGCACCAGGAACTCGTCCGCGCGCCCGTGCATGTCCCGCTCGCTGCCGAACGGCTCCTCGGCGTCGACGCCCTTGGCCCGCTCGTACACGATGGACCGGGTGTCGCGGTCGAACGGCCGCCCGTCGAAGCTCCGCTCCACGAAGTACTGCTGGAGCTCGGGCCGGATTGCCTCCAGGAGGAAGCGGGCGTGCCCGATGACGGGGTAGTTGCGCAGCACCGAATGCCGCCGCTGCACGAAGTCGTACGTCCCGACCAGCGCGGCCAGTGCCAACGGCCCGGCGGCGCACCACCACCAGGCCGACACGCCGAAGGCCGCCGCCAGGCTGGCCGCCGCGAGGAGGACGAGGAGGCCCACGGCCCCGAAACGCTTCATGGCTGATCTGTTGACCGCGATGGCCGCTCCCATGTCCGCTGACCAGGTGGCGGTACCGCCTGGAGGGGCACCCGTCGGCGACGCGGACGAGGGTGGGGTGGGGCGGGGGGAGGGGGCCGGCGGCTCACGCGGCGGGGCCCGGGCGTGGTGGCTGCGCGGCCGGGGCCTCGTGCGGCGAGGGCGGCCGGGGTCTCGTGCGGCGAGTGCGTCGGCCCCGGCCGCGGTGCGGTTCCACACGGCCGCCGGGTGTCAGGGGCCCAGGAGCGCGGCCGGTCAGGTGTTCCGCCCGCCCTTCGTGATCGCCCCGGTCACGCCGGTCACGCCGTCGGCGCCGTGGCCAGCCTCCGCCCGCTCCAGCAAGCTCCCGAACAGGTCCGGGACCGAGGTGTCGAGCCCTCGAGCCCTGCTCGTGTCGGCCAGGTGTCCCATCGTCCCCAAGTGCACCGCTCGCTCATCAGCGATGGACGACACCAGTACGACATGCTCCACACCCGCCCGCCCGCCCGGCCCCGGAAACCGGTCGCGCCCTACGCTCACGGCATGACGATCGACTACGAGTGGCGGGGCGACGTCGACAACACCGCCCTCAACGCGCTGCACGCCGACGGCTTCGGCCACCCCGTCGCCGCGACCGACTGGCGGACCCGCCTCGAACGGCACAGCCTCGGCTGGGTGTGCGCCCGCGAGGACGCCCGTCTGGTCGGCTTCGTCAACGTGGCCTGGGACGGCGGCGTCCATGCCTTCCTCCTGGACACGGTCGTCGCCCGGGACCGGCGGTCGCAGGGCGTGGGCGCCGCACTGGTCGCGGCGGCGGCCGACGGGGCGCGCGCCGCGCGGTGCGAGTGGCTGCACGTCGACTTCGAGGAGCACTTGCGGGGGTTCTACCTGGACGGCTGCGGCTTCAAGGAGACGGCGGCCGGTCTCCTGGCCCTGAAGCAGAGCCCATAGAATGCCCGTTCTAGGGCAAGCGGCGATCCTGTCTTGCTTGTCTTGCCGCACACGCGCCAACGGGGACATCCATGCGTCGTTCAGCCCTTCTCATCAGCATCAGTGGCATCAGTGCCCTCGCCGTACTCGGCACCGCCTGCTCGTCCGGCTCCGGTACCGGTACGGACGGCAAGTCGCCCGCGTCAGGAGCACAGGCCCAGAAGACCTCCCCGGCGCAGACCCCGGCCCCGACCCCGACGACGCCCGCCGACCCCGCCGCCGCCGTGCGCGCCGCGGTCGACGCCGCCGGGAAGAGTTCGGCCCGTATCGACGAGAGCATTCAACTGGCCGGAGGCGGACAGGACTTCACGATCACCGTGAAGGGGGCCTTCGACATGAAGGCCGACAAGGGCACCCTCACGGCCGCACTGTCGCAGACCGGCGGCACCAAGCAGGTGCCCCTGGACGAGATCTTCTGCGACGGCACCGTTTACGCGCGGATGCCGAGCGAGGGCAAGGGTGACACCGCCTGGCGCGCTGTCGAGCGGGACAAGGCCGTGGCGCACTACCTCCTGCGCGCACCCCTCAACGACCCGGAACACGTCCTGCGCCAGGTGACCATGGCGCACGACGTCACCGAGGTGGGGGAGGAGAAGGTCAACGGTACCGCGACCGTCCACTACCGGGGCAAGCTCGACAGCCAGGCCCTGATGCTGCGCATGGCGCAGGACCGTCGCGCGCTGATGGAAGGTCCGCTGAAGCAGATGGGCGACGCACTCCCGGCGTTCGCCGACGTCTGGGTCGACAAGGACGGTCGTATCGTCCGCATCGTTCTCGCGTGCGACCTCGGCGCGGGGAAGGCGACCGCGACGATGAACCTGTCCGATCACGGCACGTCCGTGCCCCTGCCGCGCCTCCCCAAGAACGCCCGCTCGGTGCCCGCCACCTCCCTCGGCGGCCCGCTCGGGGGCTGACCGCCGCCCGTGACGTGCGTGCCGGTGCTCGTGACGTGCGCGCCGGTGCCCATGGCATGTGTACCGGTGCGGACCGCGTGCACCGGCAACGACCGCTCCGCCCGCAGCAGGATCGCCGCCCCGCTCAGGACCATCAGCGCGAGCACCGACCACAGGTGCCACGGCTGCGCGTCGAGCAGGAAGCCCAGCAGCATCGGCGCGACGGTGCGGCAGACCGACCAGGACAACTGGTACACGGACAGGTACCGGCCGCGCAGATGATCGGGCGCGGCCTGTACGGACAGCCCCTGCGCGGGCGCGGAGTGGATGAGTTCGCCCGCGGTGTAGAGGACCGCGACCGCGAGTACGGCGACGAGCGCTCCCGAGCCGCCGGTGAACCGGGGCAGGAGGGCGAACGCCCCGAAGGAGAGGGCGAAGACGGCCGCGCCCAGCGCTGCGGCGCGGGTGCGCCTGCCGCGCAGGGTCAGCCGGGACACGGGCACCCCGGCGACGGCGACCAGCACGGTGTTGAGGGCGAAGACGGCCCCGGCCAGGGCGTCGGGGAGCCCGACGTCGCGGGTGAGGAAGACCGGCAGGGCCATCGCCTGGGCGGTGTAGCCGAAGGCGATCAGGAAGTTGGCGGTGGTCGCGAGGAGGTAGGGCCGGTCGGCGAGCACCTGCCGGTACCCCTCGCGGGACCGTGAAGTCCGTTCCCCGGTGCGGGTGTTGGGGACCCGGGACACCAGGATCGCGGCGACGGCGAAGACCGCGGCCAGCGCCTCGGCCGCGGCGATGAACCCGGCCGTGCCGTTGAGCGCCAGCATGGCGGCGGCCGCCAGACTCCCGAACCCCATGCCGGCGTTGCGCAGACTCCGGTCCCACGCGAGCAGCCGGTCGCGCTCGGCACCCCGGGCGAGGTCGCCGATCAGCGCCTGCTGGCTGGGGGACGAGGCCCACATACCGACCGCCACCACCAGGGCGACGGCCAGGAAGGCGGGGTAGGAGTGCGCGAACGGGTACGCGGCGAACCCGAGCGCGCGCAGCGCGAGCACCCCGATGAGCACCCGCCGCCCGCCGAACCGGTCGATGAGAATCCCCGCCGCCGGCATGAACGCCAGCGCCCCGAGCCCGGCGACCGTCAGCCCGGTGCCGATCGCGGTCAGGGACAGCCCGGTGAGCGAGTGGACGAACAGCATGGTCAGCGGTACGTAGATACCGTCCCCGACGGAACTGACGAGGCTGGCGGCAATGACCCGCCGCCGCGTACCGGCACTGGCGGCGGCATCAGTACCGCCGGGTCTCACGGGTCCGTCCACACGTATATCTTCCATGGAAGATAAATATCATCCGCGGAAGATATAGTGAAGGGATGCAGGCCGATCCCCTCGCCGCCATCGTCGAACAGTGGAACCGCGAACGTCCCGACCTGGACGTCTCGCCCATGCTCGTCACGTCCCGTCTCTTCCGCCTCGCCGACGACCTCGACCGCCGACTGCGCCCGCCCTTCGCCGCCGCGGGCCTGGGCAACGGCGACTTCGACGTGCTCGCCGCACTCCGCCGCTCCGGCGACCCCTACACGCTCTCCGCCGGCGAACTCAGCCGTACGGTCCTGGTCACGACCGGTGCGATCAGCAAACGCGTCGACCGCCTGGAGGCCCGGGGCCTGGTCGTCCGTACCGTGGCCGAGTCCGACTCGCGCAGCCGCCGCATCACCCTCACCCCCGAGGGCCTCACCCTCACCGACGACCTCATCGCCACCCACCTCACCAACCAACGCCAACTCCTTGCCGCCCTCGACCCGGAGGACCGGGCTCAGCTCGCCACCCTCCTCGCCCGGCTCGCCACGAGCCTCCCGCCCGCCGACACAGGGGATCGCCGATGCGCAACGTGACCTATTCGATGAGCGCTTCCCTGGACGGCTACATCGTCGGCCCCGACGGCGGCTTCGACTGGACGACCCCCGACGAGGAGGTCTTCCGCTTCGCCACCGACGAAGTACGGGAACTGGGCGTGCATCTGATGGGCCGTCGGCTGTACGAGACGATGCTGTACTGGCAGACCGTCCACCAGAATCCCTCGCTCGACTTCTCGACCCGTGAGTTCGCCGCCGTCTGGAAGCCGCTTCCCAAGGTGGTGTTCTCCAGGTCCGCCCTCGCGACCGTGGAGGGCAACGCCCGCCAGGCGTCCGGCACTCTCGCCGAGGAGGTCGAACGCCTGCGGGCCGAACCGGGGGAGGGCAACATCGCGATCGGCGGCGCGACCCTGGCGGCCGAGGCCGCCGCGCTGGACCTGATCGACGAGTACCGGGTCAGGGTCTACCCGGTCCTGGTCGGCGGCGGCATCCCGTACTTCGCGCACCACGAGCGCCGCTCCGACCTCGAACTGGTCGACACCCGCACCTTCGCCTCACAGGTCGCCTACTACCGCTACCGCGTCGCCCGCTAGCTCTGGACCCTGCGCCCCGGATTCCGGACCCGGTGCTCCGGACCTCAGGCCCGGACCCCGAACCTTGGGCCCCCGCCCCCTGCGAAAGCGATCCGCCATGCCCCACACGCTCAACCTCTGGCGGCACGGGCTCGGCACCGTGCCCGACTCCGTCTGGCAGCGGACCGACCTGCGTGTCCTGATCCTGGCCGACAACGGCCTCACCGACCTCCCGCCCGCCGTCGCCGGACTGCGCCACCTCACCACCCTCGACCTCGGCCACAACGCACTCACCGAAGTGCCGGAAGAGATCGGCCTGTTGACCGACCTCACCGACTTCCTCTACCTGCACGACAACCGGATCGATGAACTCCCGGACACCCTGGGCCGGTTGACCCGACTCCGCTACCTCAACCTCGGCGAGAACACCCTCGCCCGCCTCCCGGACACCCTCGGTGACATGACCGGCCTCATCGAGCTGAGGGCCCAGCACAACGTGCTCACCGCCCTGCCCGACAGCATCGGCCGCCTCCACCACCTGCGCGAACTCTGGCTCCGGGGGAACCCCCTGGACCGACTCCCCGCATCGTTCGCCGCCCTGCGCGAACTGCGCCATCTGGACCTGCGCGGGAACTCCTTCACCGAAGTGCCGCCCGCCCTGACCGGCCTCCCCCTCCTGCGCCACATCGACCTGCGCAGCAACGGACTGACTCAACTCCCCTCCTGGCTAGCCGAGTTGCCTTCCCTGGAGAAGCTGGACCTGCGCTGGAACGAGATCGACCCCGACCTGCCGCTCCTCGCCACTCTGGAACGGCAGGGCTGCGTCGTCCTGGTCTGACGGCCGACCGCCCTCAGCGCCACCCGTACGCATAGCGAGGCAGCACCCGACCCGCCACCAGCGCCGCACCCAGCACCAGCACCACACCGGGAACCAGCGGATCCAGTACGTATCCCAGGCCCGGGTCCTGGAGCCCGATCGCCGCGGCGGCGGGCACCGCCGGCACGTGCGGTGCCCGCGCCCACGCCATCAGCGCGACCGACAGGGCGACCGCGATCGCCGCCGTGTACGTCGAAGGACCGGCCACGGCGGTGACCGCCAGCGCCGTCGCCACGGCCACCGGGTAGGCGACGAGGATCGCCCGGGGCCGGGCGAGCGGCGCTCCGGGGGCGAGTGCGAGGACCGCCGCCGTGGCCACGAACGGGATCGCGAACACATGCAGTCCGGCCGCACCCTGCGCCACGGCCAGCACCAGCACCAGCCCCAGGGCCACCGCCCCTGTCGTCAGCGCACCCAGTGCGTCACTGACGCGGCTGTTGGGGGCCGCGCTCGCCCCGCTCATCGGTTCCGCCGCAGGAAGTCCCGTACCAGAGAGGCGATTTCGGCCCCGTGCGTCTCCAGCGCGAAGTGCCCCGCGTCCAGCAGGTGGATCTCCGCGTCCGGCAGGTCCCGGGCGAACGCCTTCGCACCCTCGGGGCCGAAGATCTCGTCGCCCGCGCCCCAGGCGACGAGCGTCGGCGGGCGGTGCGTACGGAAGTACTCCTGGAAGCGCGGGTACTGCTCCAGGTTGAACTGGTAGTCCCAGAAGAGCTGGAGCTGGATCTCCTTGTTGCCGGGCCGGTCGAGCCCCGCCTGGTCGAGCAGCCACGCCTCGGGCGCGATCCGCTCCAGCCGGTCGGCGGGCACCCCGTGCTCGTACTGCCAGCGGGTGGCCTCGACGGTCAGGAGTTTCCGTACGTCGTCCTCGTGCGCGGCACGGTCGGCGGCGTGCCGGAAGAGCAGGTCCCAGAAGGGCGTGAAGCCCTCCTGGTACGCGTTCCCGCTCTGGGTGATCAGTGCGGTGACGCGTTCCGGCCGGTCGGCGGCGATCCGCAGTCCGACGGGCGCGCCGTAGTCCTGGACGTAGAGGGCGAAGCGGTCCACCCCGATCCGGTCCAGCAGCCCGAGTGTCACCTCGCTCAACTTCTCGAAGCTGTACGGGAATCGGTCGACCGGCGGCGTTGCCGAGCGGCCGAATCCGACGTGGTCGGGGGCGATCAGCCAGAACTCGTCGGCGAGTTCGGCCAGCAGCCGCCGGTACATGTGCGAGCTGGACGGGAAGCCGTGCAGCAGCACGAGCGCCGGCCGGGACGGGTCGCCCGCCTCCCGGTAGAAGACCTCGACGCCGTCGACGTCGACGGTCCGGTACCGCACAGCGGGTGTGGCGGATGCAGCAGGCGTAGCAGACGTAGCAGACACAACTGTCCCCTGACATTGGGTGGTTGCGGTGGAGAACGATCGTTCTCCCGCTGTCGGCTAAGATAGGAGAACGATGGTTCTCAATGCAAGGGGTGATCGGGAAATGGACACGGAGGCCGCCGAGATCCGCGTCCTGGACGCGGCCGCGACGCTGTTCAACGAACGCGGGGTGCAAGCCGTCGGCATGGACGCCATCCGCACCGCATCAGGCGTTTCGCTCAAGCGGCTCTACCAGGCCTACCCCTCCAAGTCGGACCTGCTGGAGGCAGTGCTGCGCCGCCGCGACGAGGTGGTGAACGCGGGCGTGGAGCGGTACGTCGCGGGCGGCGCCGACCCGCGCGCGAGAGTGCTGGCCGTCTTCGACTTCCTGGCCGACTGGTTCGCCGAACCTGCCTTCCGGGGCTGCGTCTTCATCAACACCTACGGCGAGATGGGCGGCATCTCGGAGAACGTGGCCGCCGTCGCCCGGGGCCACAAACTCGGCCTCCGCACCCGCCTGGCCGAACTCCTCGCGGAGACGGACCTGCCGCCCGCCGCCGGGGAGGCGCTCGCCGCCCAGCTCGCCCTGCTGGCCAACGGGGCGATGGCCACGGCCGCCATCACGGGCGCGCGGGACACCGCCCAGCAGGCGAAGGCGGCGGCGGGGCTGCTGCTGGACGCGGCGGGGGTGTGATCCCGGGCGGAGGCGTCAGTGCGGGGTGATCCCCGCGCGGGGCGTCAGTGCCTGGTGATCCCTGCGCGGCGGCGTCAGCGCAGGTCGTCGGGGTGCGGGCTGCCCGTCGCGTACGGGTTCGGCTCGTCGTCACCCAGTACGCCGACGAACGGCTCGCCCTCGCCCGCGAAGGTGTACGCGCCGCCCTCGATCCGGGCGATCAGGTCGCGGGTCCACTGGGCGCCGCTGTCGGCCAGGTGCATCCACATGTTCATGATCTCGCCGATGTGCCCGAGCTGCCCCGGCCCGCCCTCCGGCACGTAGTGCTCGGTGACGCCCGAGCGCCACTGCTCCAGCCCCTCGACCCGCTGCTTGAGCAGGGCCACGGCCTCGTCGCGCGGCAGGTCGACGATGAACCCGAGTCCGGCCGAGAGCACGTCGGTCTTCTGGTCGTGCGAGGTCAGCGACTCGCGCAGCAGCCGGAAGTACTCCTCGTTGCCCGCGTTCGTGATCTCGTACTCCACGCGCGGCGGACCGCCCACCGTGCTCGGCGCGACCTCGTGCGCGACGAGGAGTCCCTGCTTGTCCATCTGCTTGAGCGCGTGGTAGATCGACCCCGGCTTGGCGTTGGACCACTCGTGGGCGCCCCAGTACTCCAGGTCGTTGCGTACCTGGTAGCCGTGGGCCCGCCCGTGCATGCGGACCGCTCCGAGGACCAGCAGCCGGATCACCGACATGAGCACCCTTCCCGATGAACGTGATGAACGTGATGAACGTGATGAACGTGATGAACGTGACCGATCTGATCAACGTTGGCTAGATCGTAGCGTCGGACACGAGAGCCGCCCGTACGCCCCAGCCGCGCCTCCACGAATCGTGTCGTCACCTCCGCCCCCGCACGGGTGCCCGCCTTGCAGCAGGGGAGGGGCCGCGCCGCCCGGATCGTCCGCCCCGCTCGAGCCGGTGCACCACCGGCTCGAGCCCAGGAGCCCTGGTCAGGCACCCGTGAACAAGTCCCCGTACTGCTTGCGGAGTTCGGCCTTCTGGACCTTGCCCATGACGTTGCGCGGGAGTTCGTCGACGACCCGTACCGCCCTCGGGTGCTTGAAGCGGGCCAGGTCGTCCGCGATCGAGGCCAGGAGTTCCGACTCCTCCGGCTTCCCGCCCGCTGCCGGGACGACGACCGCCACCACCGTCTCGCCGAAGTCGGGGTGGGGTACGCCGATCACGGCGGACTCCAGCACCGTGGGGTGTGCGTCGAGCAGGGTCTCGATCTCCTTGGGGTAGATGTTGTAGCCCCCGGAGATGACCAGGTCCTTGCCCCGGCCGACGATGCACAGGTGGCTGTCCTCGTCGATGCGGCCGAGGTCGCCCGTGATGAAGAAGCCGTCGGGGCGGAATTCGGCGGCGGTCTTCTCGGGCATCTGCCAGTAGCCGGTGAAGACGTTGGGGCCGTGTACTTCGATGCTGCCGATCTCCCCGTCGGGCAGGGGCTTGCCGGTCTCGGGGTCCACCACGCGTACCGCGACACCCGGCAGCGGCTTGCCGACCGTGCCGGGCTTGCGCGGGCCCCCGTACGGGTTGGTGGTGTTCATGCCGGTCTCGGTCATCCCGTAACGCTCCAGGATGGCGTGTCCGGTACGGGCCTCGAAGGCCTCGTGGTCGCTCGCGAGGAGCGGTGCCGAGCCGGAGACGAAGAGGCGCATCGCGGCGCAGGCCTCCGTCGTGAGGCGGTCGCTTCGCAGCAGCCGGGTGTAGAAGGTGGGGACGCCCATCAGGACCGTGGCCCGGGGCAGCAGGTCGAGGATCGTCTCCGTGTCGAACTTGGGCAGGTAGTACATGGAGGCGCCGGCCGCCATGACCATGTTCGCGGCGACGAAGAGTCCGTGGACGTGGAAGATGGGGAGGGCGTGGATCAACCGGTCGTTCTCCGTGAACTGCCAAGTGGACAGCAGGGCCTGGCAGTTGGAGGAGAGGTTGCCGTGCGTGAGGACCGCGCCCTTGGAGCGGCCGGTGGTGCCGGAGGTGTAGAGGATTGCCGCCGGGGTGTCGGCGGATGCCTCGTGCGCCTCGTCGCAGGAGGCGTCGGAGTCCAGGAGTGTGCCGTCGCCGTCCGTGCCGAGGGTCTCGATCGTCAGGTCGTTCGTCAGATCGCCCGTGTACTCGGCCCTGCGCTCCGGTGAGCAGACCAGCACCCGGGGGCGGGCGTCGCCGAGGAAGTAGTCCATCTCCGCGCCCGTGTACGCCGTGTTGAGCGGCAGGAACACGCCCCCGACCTGCAACGTCGCCAGATACAGCGCGATGGCCTCCGGGGACTTCTCCACCTGTGCGGCGACCCGGTCGCCCGATACGACCCCGTCGGCGACGAGCCGTGCGGCGATGCGGTGCACGGTCCGCGCGGTCTCGGCGTAGCTGATCCCCCGGCCGTCGGGCAGCTCGAAGAGGGCTTTGGCCGGGTGGCGTTCTGCCTGTGCGGCGAACGCTTGGTAGAGGGTGGTGAAGGGGGGCATGGGGGTGGTTCCTTTCAGGTGGCGTTCGTGGGCGAGGTGAGTGCGTTCCGCAGGGGGCCGTCGAGCGCGACCGTTCCGCGTCGTACGAAGTCCTCGTGGCGGTGCTCCAACTGGGCCGGATCGTAGAGGTAGTTGATCATCGCGCCGTAGGACTGCCGCCAGGCCTCGGCGGAGTCGTTCGCGGGCCAGTCGAGCTGCCAGGCGGCGGCGCCGTTGCCGAGGTGGAAGCGGGCGACGGGGTCGAGGGGGCGTCCGTCGGCGCGGCGTTCGGCGGCGATGTAGCGGGTGAGGACGGGGAGGAGGCGGGGGCGCACTTCGTCCGGGTCCGTACGTGCATCCAAATTCCTTGCCAGCAAGGCCAGTTGGGGGTCCGTCTCGGCCTGTTCGGTGAGCCAGTGGCGGAAGCCGGGGATCGGGGAGAGTGTGACGAAGCGGGTCAGGTGGGGGAGTTGTTCGCCGACCTGCTCGATGACCTGCTTGATGAGCAGGCTGCCGAAGGAGATCCCGGCCAGCCCGTCCATGGCGTTGTTGATGGAGTAGAGGGCCGCGGTGTCCGCCTCCGCCGGGTCGAGGGCCGGTCCGGGGGCCAGCAGCGGGGTGATGCGGTCGGGGAGGCCTCGTACGAGCGCGACTTCGACGAAGATCAGCGGCACCTCCCCCGTGGCCGGGTGGAAGAAGGCGTAGATGCGGCGGTCCTCGGGCTCCAGGCGGCGGCGCAGCTCGTCCTCGTCGGCCATCGGGTGGACCCGTTCGCCGCGCATGAGGTGGTGGCGCAGCTCGGGCGGCGCGTCCCGGGTGACCTCCGCCATGTGCAGGAATCCGCGGTTGAACCAGGAGGTGAGCAGGTGGTGGAGGTCGTGGTCGAGGGGCCGCAGCGCCGGGTCCTCGCGCATCAGGCGGCGTACGTCCGCACGCATTCCGACCAGGGCGAGCGTGGCGTCCGGCGCGTGGTTCATCCGGCGCAGCAACTGCTGGCGGGGCGGCTCGACCGCGTCGAAGAGGCGGACGAGCTCCGCCTCGCCCCGGGAGCCGGTGCGCCGGGCCTCCTCCCAGCGGTGGTAGGCGGCGCGGACCTGGTCGGCGTCGGCGTCGTAGGTCCGGGTGACGTGGGTGAAGAAGGCCCGTTTGCCTGCGTCGTCGAGCTGGGCGTACGCGGCGAGGGCCCGGGTCGCGACGGCGCGCAGGGAGGGTTCGCCGACGTCGCTCATCAGGACCTCGCAGGCGGCGAGCACCTGCTCCAGGGGAGAGTCCTCGGCGGCGGCCCGCCGGTCACCGCGCCGCTGCCCGAGGACTTCGAACAGATCGGTCAGCAGCCAGTCCTCGGACCGGTCGGGGCGGCGTCCGTCCTGGTGCCGGTCCGAGGGTCCGTCCTGGTGCTGGTCGTCGTGCCGGTCCTCGTGCCGTTCCAATGTCCTGCGCCTTTCCCTTGTCTGTCCGCGCCGGGGGCGGTACGGGTCTCCGTACCGCCCCCGGTCCTTCGTCACGCCGCGACGGCTTCCTTGCGGGTGGTCGCCCGTTCGGCCCCGGCCGTCCGCCGCCGCACCACGAGCTGCGCGACCACCGTGACCACCAGGTTCGGCGCCAGGGCGATCAGGCCCGCGTCCCAGGTGCCGATGTCCGTTCCGCCGAAGGTGAGCCAGGCCAGGACCGCGACGCCGGTGACGATGCCGAGCAGCGCCGGAATCGTACCCAGCAGGTTCTTCTTCGCCAGTGCGGCGAGGGTGGCCGGGGCGAGCTGGGAGAGGCCGCCGTACGTGAGCAGCAGCAGGTTGCCGAGCAGGTCGGGGCGGGTCAGGCCGAGGACGAGTGCGAGCGCCGCCGCGACGACCACGCACACATGGTTGGCGCGCAGCCGGGAGCGTTCGGTGCGGGCGGGGAGCAGGTTGCGCGAGACGAGGGTGGAGATGCCCATGACGATGGCGGCGGACGGCACCATCGCGGCCGAGGCGGCGGCGACCGCGACCACGGCGACCAGCCAGTCCGGCATGGTGTGCCCGGCGAGCGTGAGCAGGATCTCCTGCGAGCCGCTGTCGGGGCTCAGCAGCAGGATGCCCGCGAAGCCGACCAGGACCGGGACGGCCAGGGCCACCTGGTACATCGGCAGCCAGACGTAGTTGCGGCGCAGGGCCTGCGGGCTGCGGGCGGAGAGGACCGGCGGCCACAGGTGCGCCATGGTGGCCAGGCCGCCGCCGATGCCGCTGATCACGGTGGCGGTGACGAAGAAGGTGGTGTCGTACTCCCCGTGGAAGCCGAGCAGGGTGGGGTGCTGGTCCTGGACGTCGTGGAAGAGCTGTCCGACGCCGCCGTCGAAGGAGAGCGGCACGGCGATCAGCAGCGCGAGCAGGGCCACCACCATCAGTACGTCCTTGAGGTACGCGGCGCGGGCGAGGCCCCGGATGCCGGACCACAGGACGAACGCGACGGTGAGCCCGGTCGCCAGCACCATGCTCAGGGTGCCGCCCGCCTTGCTGCCGGTGGCGAGCTGGACGATCAGGCCGAGGCCGGTGATCTGGAGTTGCAGGTAGGGGAGGAGGAAGACCGCACCGACGACGGCGACGACCTTGCCGAGCAGCGGGCTGTTGAAGCGGTCGGCGAAGAAGTCGGCCTGGGTGATGTACCCGCGGTCGCGGCCGAGCCGCCAGATCCGGGGGCCGGTCAGGTACTGGAGGACGATGCTGATGGCGAGGTACGCGAGGGCGTAGCAGGCGGCGACACCGCCGCCGAAGGCCAGACCGGCGAGCCCGAGGAAGCTGAAGGTGGTGAAGGACTCGCCGGCCTGGAGGAACCAGGTGGCGACGGAGGAGAAGCCGCGTTTGCCGACCGTCCAGTCGCCGAGGTCCTTCGACTTCGCGCGGCGGCCGGTCATCCCGACGACGGCGATGGAGACGATGCCCAGCAGGGTGATCACCATGACGGTGTTCATCGGGGGACCTCCGGGGTGGGCGTGGCGGACTCTTCGGGTTCGCCGTGGTGGGCGAGGTGCTCGACCAGGGCGAGGGCGGCGCTGGTTCCGGCGGTCCACAGCACGCACCAGACGAGGACCGAGGGCAGGCCCAGCCACAGGTGGGGCCCGCTGACGAAGGGCAGGAACGGCGTGGCCAGGAAGGCCAGTACGGGCACGGCCGCCCACAGTGAGTGACGTGCCGGACGAGAAGTGTGCGGACTCATGAGCAAGGAACTCCCGGGACAGGAGGCGGGGTCGTCGTCAGGCGAACAGGAGGCGGGTGCGTCGTCAGGCGACAGGAAGGCCGGGCCTGCGCAGCCCGTGGCCGGTGGCCGCCTCGTACGCAGCGCCGACCTCCAGCAGCGTGCGCTCGGCGCGCGGTGCGCCGACGATCTGCATGCCGACGGGCAGCCCCTCGGGTGTGAACCCGGCGGGCACGCTGAGCGCCGGAGCACCCAGCACCGAGACGAAGTACGCGGAACGCATCCAGTCCAGATACGTGTGCTGGGCCTGCCCCGCGATGACCTGGGGGTACTCCAACTCGGCGTCGAACGGGGCGACTTGACTGACCGGGGCCAGCAGCACGTCGTACCGGGAGAAGAAGTCCACCGCCGCAAGGTGCAGGCGGCTGTGCGCGGCGGTGGCGCGGGCGAGGTCGGGGCCGGTGAGGCGGCGGCCCTCCTCGACGTTCCAGACGATGCTCGCCTTGAGGGCGTCGCGCGACGCGTCGAGCGTGTCGCCGAGGCCGAGCGCGAACTCGTGGGCGCGCAGGGTGCGGAACACGTCCTCGGCGGCGTCCAGTTCGGGGCAGGCCTCCTCGATGCGGCAGCCCAGCTCCTCGAAGACCCTGAGCTGCGGCGCGAGGACCGCCAGGACCTCGGGGTCGACCGGCACCCGGCCGCCCAGGTCCGGCGCCCAGGCGACGCGCAGCCCGGTGAGGTCGCGCTCGCGTACCGTACGGAACGCCGAACCGGGCTCCTCCAGGCTGATCGGGGAGCGTGGATCGGGGCCCGCCATCACCGACAGCAGCAGGGCCGTGTCGGCGACCGTGCGCCCCATGGGCCCGGCCACGGCCAGGGTGTCCCAGAGGTTGGAGCCGGTCTCCGTCGGCACCCGCCCGGGGGTGGGGCGCAGCCCGACGACGTTGCAGAAGGACGCGGGGTTGCGCAGCGAGCCGCCCATGTCGCTGCCGTCCGCGAGGGGCTGGAGCCCGGCGGCGAGGGCGGCCGCCGCACCGCCGCTGCTGCCGCCGGCCGAGCGAGTGGGGTCGTACGGGTTGCGGGTGGTGCCGAAGACCGGGTTGTACGTGTGCGAACCGGCCGCGAACTCCGGGACGTTGGTCTTGCCGATACGGATCGCACCGGCGGCCCGGATCCGCTCGACCAGCAGCTCGTCGTGGTCGGGCACGTCGGTGGCGTGCAGCGGCGAGCCGTGGGTGGTGCGCATGCCCCGGGTCAGGTGGGTGTCCTTGAACGCGATCGGCAGCCCGTGCAGCGGCCCGGCCTCCCCGCCGCGCGCCAGGTGCTCGTCGGCGGCAGCGGCGGCGGCCAGGGCGCCCTCGGGGTCGAGGGTTACCACGGCGTTGATCGCGGGGTTCACCCGGTCGATCCGGTCCAGGTGGGCCCGGACGACCTCGCGGGCGGACAGCTCGCGGCGGCGGATGCGGGCGGCCAGATCGGTGGCGTCGGAGTGGCAGAGGTCGTCGTCGGTCATAACCGTCCTTGTGCGGGGTCGGGGTGGCCCCATCCTGCGACCGACTGACGAAAACAGTCAATGGATTGGCGATGGTGAATTTTCTGGCCACTGTGCTCGTGGCTGTGCCGATTGCGGACTCCCTGCGGCCGGGGGTCCGGGAACGCCGAAAAACCGGGCGGCGGCCGATGCACGGCCGCCGCCCGGTTGGCTTCTCCTCCGGTGCGTCAGTCCTCTACGTCAGTCCTTCGCCGCGCCCCGGGCGGCCAGCAGCTCCCGCAGCAGCGGAGTCGGCATCGCGCTGCGCTTGAAGGCCTCGACCACGAGGTGCGACTGCACCGCCTCGACCCGGCTCACCCAGGGGGCCGTGGTGAGGTACTCGTACAACGCCTCCCGCGACGGGTGCGTGACGTCGACCAGCAGCTGGTGCTCACCCATCACCACCGCCGCGTACCGCACCAGCGGCGACTTCGCCAACAGGCGCCCCACCGCCTCCACTTCGTCGGGACGCGTCCTGATCCACAGCATCGCCTCGACCGGCAGCCCGAGCAGCGCGGGCTCCACCGACGCCCGGATGTTCACCATCCCCGAACGCGACAGCGCCTCCACCCGCCGACGGGCCGTCGCCTCCGACACGCCCGCGACCGCCGCCAACTCCTCGTGCGTGCGGCGCCCGTCGACCGCGAGGGCCCGCAGGATCGCCCGCTCCTCGGGGCCGATCTCGACGTCCGGAACCCCCACGCCCTCGGCCGCCGACGGGAACCGGTCCAGTGCCGCCGTCTCGTCCGCGCCCAGGATTCCCGGCCGCCAGTCGTGCACCGTACGGAAGTAGCGCAGTACGGGCGACACCTGACTCGATACGAGGCCGGGGACGCCCGGCACCTCCTCCAGCATGAACCGCGACAACTGCTCCGGCGGGCACTGCACCTCGGCCACGCAGTCCACCGGCCCGGCCAGCGCGTAACCGAACACCGTGTCCTCCCGCCGGGCCACCGCCACCGCCGCCTCGCGCACGGACTCGGGACGACACGACAGTCGTACGATCACGGTCTCCCCGCGCGGCACCAGACCCGCGACCGTCACCTGCCCGCTGCCCAGCAGCTGTGTGCCGCGCCGGGCCACCGTCCGCTCCGGCTCGTCGAGGGCCTGGGCGATCCGCCGCCAGGAAGCCCGCCCGTCCACCTGCAACGCGGCGACGATACGGCGGTCCAGGTCATCGAGGCTTCCACCCAGCGCATTCACGCCAGCCACCCTAACCCCGGCCTTTCCGGTGCTCCGGGGGCTGCCGACGTCGCCGGTTCCCGGCCGCTTCGGGTGGTGATCCAACACCCGTTCCCTGTCGGGCAGTTGCGCGATAGATTCACCACACCTTCACCACGTGCCACCATCTTCGGGAGGAAACCCATGAAGCCCATGAAGCCCATGAAGAACATCGCCGCCGCCACCGTCGTCGCCGCCCTGGCGGCCGCCGGTATCGCCCTCGCGGTCAGCCCCTCCGCGAGCGACGCCTCCACCGCGAGCGACCGGGAGACGGGAACGGTGAAGCCGACGGTCCAGGCGACCGCCGGTGACAAGAAGGTCGAGGTCATCAAGGCCTGAGGACGGCCGGGCGGGCTGGGGCCGTCCTGAGCCGCAGCCCGCGCTCCGCCGCACGGAGCCGCCGGAGGCCCTCCGGCCCCCTCCGGCCCCCTCCGGCCCCCTCCGGCCCCCGCCTGCCGCCGCCGCTCCGCGGGCCACGAGAATGAGCGGCATGAACGCACCCAGCGCAGTGGTCGACCGGCAGCTTGCCGCCTACAACTCCCACGACATCGACGCCTTCACCGCCACCTACGCCGAGGAAGTGGTGATCCATCGCCGCGACGGCAGCGAGCTGAGGGGGCGCCAGGAACTGCGGGAGGCGTACACCGCCGTCTTCGCCGAGGGGCGCTGCCGGGCGGAGATCTCCGGGCGGCTCACCGAGGGCGACTGGGTCGTCGACCACGAGATCGCCCACGGCCTGCGCGACGAGCCGGTCCGCGTGCTGGTGGTCTACCGGGTGCGCGAAGGGCTGATCGACCGCGTCGAGTTCCACGGCTGAGGACGGCCGAGGACGGCTGAGTACGGTCGAGGACGGGCTGAGCGGGCCGGGGTGATCCTCCGGATTGGGCCCTGCGGGCTCCGGTTGCCGGTGGGGCACGAGTGGGTGAGCTTTTGAGGGGTACTGGGAGCCGCGCAAGGGCGTTCACCAGCCTCAGCGGCCACACCCGACTCGCAGGAGGAAGCATGACTCACCCCGAGCAGGACCCGACCCAGACGGAAGGCCCGGCCGACGGCGGAGCGGCAGGTACCCCCGGCGTCCATGACGGCGGTGCCGACGGTGGCGCGGAGGGTCCGGCGGACGGCGGGGCAGCCGGTACCCCGGGCGTGCACGACGGCGGTGCGGACGGGGGTGCCGAAGGCCCGGCCGACGGCGGAGCGGCAGGCACCCCCGGCGTCCATGACGGCGGTGCCGACGGCGGTGCGGAGGGTCCGGCCGACGGTGGCGCGGCAGGCACCCCGGGCGTCCATGACGGCGGTGCCGATGGCGGTGCCGAGGGTCCGGCCGACGGTGGTGCGGCCGGGACGCCCGGCGTGCACGACGGCGGTGCGGACGGCGGCGCACATTGAGTGTCGGCTCCCTCGACCTCCAGGACACCGCCGCCGACCACGGCCGCGGTGTCCTGGAGTCGCGTCTCACCCGCCTCGGCCGGGAGGAATTCGCCCGTGACGTCTGGGCCCGCACCCCGCTCCTGACCCGCGCGGCGAGCGACTTCTCCGACCTGTTCTCGCCCGGCGCCGTGGACGAGCTGATCGCCCGGCGCGGACTGCGGACGCCCTTCCTGCGCGTCGCCAAGAACGGCACCACACTCCCGGAGGCGTCCTTCACGAGTTCCGGAGGCGTCGGGGCCACCATCACCGACCAGCTCGACGACACCGCCCTGTGGCGGGCCTTCGCCGACGGCGCCACCCTCGTCCTCCAGGCCCTGCAACGCACCTGGCAGCCCCTCACCGACTTCACCTCCGCCCTCAGCACCGACCTCGGCCACCCGGTCCAGGCCAACGCCTACGTCACCCCGCCCCAGAACCGCGGCTTCGACGCCCACTACGACGTCCACGACGTCTTCGTGCTCCAGATCGCCGGCACCAAGCGCTGGGTCATTCACGCACCCGTCCACCCGGACCCCCTCCGCGACCAGCCCTGGACCGACCACCGGGCCGCCGTCGCCGAAGCGGCGAAGGGCGAACCGGTCATCGACACCCTGCTGGAGCCCGGCGACGTCCTCTACCTCCCCCGGGGCTGGCTGCACGCGGCCGAGGCCCAGGGCGAGGTCTCCGTCCACCTCACCCTCGGCGTGCACAACTGGACCCGCCACGCCCTGGCCGAGCAGCTCGTCCAGTCCGCGCTGGCGCTGCTGCGCGACGACCCCGCCATGCGCGCCTCGCTGCCGCTGGGCGTGGACGCCCCGGACGACGACCTCGCATTCGTACGGGAGCGGCTTGCGGCGGCGCTCACCGCGAGCGACCCCGTCCCGCGCTTCCACCGCGCCCGCAGGGCCCAGGGCCGCCCTGAGCCGATGGGACCGCTGGCCCAGCTGGCGGCCCTCGAAGGGGTCACCGCCGACACTCCGGTACGACTGCGGGAGGCGCTGGCGGCACGGCTGGAGGGCAGCCGGCTCAGCACCCGGGTCGGCTGGCTGGACCTCGCCGAGGCGGAGGCGGAGCAGGTGCGGCGGCTGCTCGACGGCGGGGAGCACACCACCGGCGATCTCGGGCAGGACCTGGTCGTACGACTGCTGCGTGCGGGCGTCGTGGTACCTGCCACGGGGTGAAGCGATGACCACACCGGGCCGCTTCTTCTGCGCCGATGCCGCCCGAGCACGCGGTGACGCACTGGCGGGCACCGCACCGTACGGCTCGATCTGGGTGCTCGTCGAGCACCACGGCAGCTGGCCCGCCAACGGCTTCGACGGACTCGACCTGGAGCCCGTCACCAAGGCCCGCGTCTACGCGGCCGCCGCCGCGCTGCGGGCCCGCATCCTGCTGATCCGCCGCCACGGCCGCCGCCGCACCGACACCCCGCCCCGCTGGGCGGTCCTGCGCGGCGAACGCGACGGCGCCCACCGGCAGCACTGGGGCACCTGGACCCGCGACGAGGACCTGATCCAGATCGCCGACGCCCTCGACGCACCCGGCGAGACCGGCCACCCGCCCGTCCTGCTCGTCTGCGCCCACGGCGTGCACGACGCCTGCTGCGCGGTGCGCGGCCGGCCGGTGGGCCGGGCGCTGAGCGAGCGCTGGCCCGAGCTGGTGTGGGAGTGCACGCACGTCGGCGGCGACCGGTTCGCCGCCAACGTGCTGGTCGCCCCCGACGGTGTCTACTACGGCAACCTCGATGCCGACGCCGCCCTCACCACCGTGGAAGCCCACCTCGCCGACCGCATCCACCCCGCCCACCTGCGCGGCTACACCGACCTCACCCCGGCGCAACAGGCCGCCGTCTCGGCGGTCCTGCACCGGGCAGGGCCCGCCGGACGGCACGCCTACGCGGTGGAGAAGACCGTCCGCGACCGCGAGCACGACCGGTGGTCCGTCCGCGTCGCCGGCCTCGCGCCGGGCCTGTCCACGTACGAGGTGGAGGTACGCTCCCACCGCTCGCCGCCGCTCCGGCTCACCTGCAACGGGCACGCCCGCAGCACTGCCCTCACGTACGAGGTCACCGCCGTGCGCCCGGCGTGAGCCGTCACCGTCACCTGATCGGCCCAGCCGTGCGGGCCGCGCGCCGACCGGCATCAAGAACGCGTAAAGATTGCCGGATTCCGGCAATGCGCGAACGCCTGTGCCCCTGGCACGATCGTGGCGGCGGCAGGGGGAACGGACGGACCCTGCCGGAGGACGGAAGCGAGGGGGACGGGCTGATGACGGACTCTCTTCGTGCCGCCGCGAGCTTCCCCACCGCGCTGTTCACGGCGGCACTGGTCGTCGTCGTGGGCTTCTGGCTGCTCGTGCTGATCGGCGGGGCCGACCACGACAGCTTCGAGAGCGACGTGAACACCGACGCGCTGGGGCTCGGCGGAGTGCCGGTCGCCCTGTCGGCGTCGCTGTTCGTCGCACTGACCTGGTTCCTGAGCCTGACCGGCTCCGTCCTCGCCGCCCGCGCGTGCTTCGGCGGCACCGGCCGCTTCGCGCTGGGCACCGCCGTGCTCGTGTCCGCCGTGACGCTGGCCTGGGTGCTGACCCGGATCTGCGTACGCCCGCTGGCCAAGCTCTTCCCCGACGAACCCGGGCCGTCCCGGCACGACTTCGTCGGGCTGACCTGCACCATCCGTACGGGACGGGTGGACGCGGGCTTCGGCCAGGCGGAGGTCGCGGCCCGGGACGGCTCCACGGCCGTCGTGCAGGTACGGCAGTACGGGGCCGAGGCGCTCGCGCTCGGCAGCACCGGGCTGCTCTACGCGTACGACGAGGAGGGCGAGTTCTTCTGGGTCTCGGCGTACGGGATCGAGCTGGACGGGATCGGGTCGTACGGGATCGGGCCGTACGGCACCGAGCCCGGCCCGCGCGCCTGAGACACCCGCCGTGCCCCGCGCACCTCCTCACCCGGGCCCACGCGCCCCGCTCCCGCCGCAACCCGTACCTCTCATCGAGGGATTCCCCATGGATGCCATCACCCTGGGCGCCGTCGTGCTCGGCGCCGTCGTACTGCTCGTGGCCGTAGGCCTGTTGTTGACCCTGACCCGGCTCTTCCGCAAGGTGGAGCAGGGCAAGGCCCTGATCGTCTCCAAGATGCGCAAGGTCGACGTGACCTTCACCGGGCAGGTCGTGCTGCCCGTGCTCCACAAGGCCGAGATCATGGACATCTCGGTGAAGACCATCGACATCACCCGCACCGGCCGCGACGGCCTGATCTGCAAGGACAACATCCGCGCCGACATCCGGATCTCCTTCTTCGTCCGGGTCAACAAGACCGTCGAGGACGTCATCAAGGTCGCCCAGGCCATCGGCACCGAACGGGCCAGCGACAAGGAGACCATCCAGGAGCTCTTCAACGCGAAGTTCTCCGAGGCCCTCAAGACGGTCGGCAAGCAGCTCGACTTCACCGACCTCTACACCAAGCGCGACGAACTGCGCGACCGCATCATCCAGGTCATCGGCACCGACCTCAACGGCTACAGCCTGGAGGACGCGGCGATCGACTACCTGGAGCAGACCCCGCTCTCCCAGCTCGACAGCAGCAACATCCTGGACGCCCAGGGCATCCGGAAGATCACCGAACTGACCGCCGTGGAGCGAGTGCGCACCAACGAGTACCAGCGGCACGAGGAGAAGGAGATCACCCGGCAGAACGTCGACGCCCGCGAAGCCATCCTGGAGCTGGAGCGCCGGCAGGCCGACGCCGAGATCAAGCAGCGCCGCGAGGTGGAGACCGTACGGGCGCGGGAAGAGGCCGAGACGGCGCGGGTGATGGAGGAGGAGCGGCTGCGCGCCCAGACCGCGTTCCTCAAGACCGAGGAGGACCTCGGCATCCAGCGCGAGAACCAGGCCCGCGAGATAGCAGTCGCGCAGAAGAACCGCGAACGCGTCATCGCCGTCGAGGCCGAGCGCATCGAGAAGGACCGCCTGCTCGAAGTCATCGCCCGCGAGCGCGAGACGCAGCTGCGCCGCATCGCCGCCGACAAGGAAGTCGAGTCGCAGAAGCGGGAGATCGCGGACGTGGTGCGCGAGCGGGTGGCGGTGGACCGTACGGTCGCCGAGCAGGAGGAGTCCATTCTGCGGCTGCGCGCGGTCGAGGCGGCCGAACGCGACCGGCAGGCGATCATCATCGCGGCGGAGGCCGTCGCGCAGGAGAATCTGGTCAAGGACATCAAGGCGGCGGAGGCTGCGGAGGCCGCCGCCGTGCACCGCGCCGCCGAGGAACTCACCCTCGCCGAGGCCCGGTTGAAGTCCGCCGACCTGGACGCGCAGGCCAAGCTGCGGCTGGCCGAGGGCATCCAGGCGGAAGCGGCGGCGGCCGGTCTGGCCGAGGTCCGGGTACGGGACGCGGAGGCTGCTGTCACCGAGAAGGCGGGCCGCGCGGAGGCCGAGGCCACCGAGGCGCGCCTCGCGGCGGAGGCCGCGGGAGCCCGGGCGATGGCGGAGGCGGAGGCCGCGGCCATCGGCGGCAAGCTGAAGGCCGAGGCGGAGGGCCTGACCGAGAAGGCCGCCGCGATGGCCGCCCTGGACGAGGCGTCCCGTACGCACGAGGAGTTCAGGCTGCGCCTGGAGGCGGACAAGGACGTACGCCTCGCGGGCCTGGAGGCGCAGCGGCAGGTGGCCGAGGCGCAGGCGACGGTGCTGGCCACGGGGCTGGAGAGCGCGGACATCCAGATCGTCGGGGGCGACGGAGCCTTCTTCGACCGGATCGCGGGATCCATCGCGCTGGGCAAGAGCATCGACGGCTTCGTCCAGAACTCCACCACCGCGCAGACCCTGGCGGGCCCGTGGCTGGACGGCTCGGCGAGCTTCCCCGAGGACCTGACGAAGATGTTGGGGTCGCTGAGCAGCGGGGACGTCCAGAACCTGACGGTGTCGGCCCTGCTGATGCAGCTGATGCGCGGGGGCGTCGGAGGCCGCCACGGCACCCAGATCCAGGAACTGCTCGACACGGCGGAACGCCTGGGCCTGGGCGACCAGCAGCTCTCGGCCCTGAAGGACGGCCCGAAGACCGGCGCCGCGCTGAACGGTGTGTCCACCGGCTGACCTTCGCATGCGGGCAACTGCCGTCCCGGAGAGTGCAGTTGACCGCCTGTTCCCGTCCCATCCGCTCACAGGTACGTACAAGGGAGCCGCATCGCATGACCACCGGAACCGGCCCGGCCCCCAGCATCCCCGCCGACACCGCTGCGGCCCCCGCCCCCGCCGACCTCAGCACCTACGACGTCCTCCGGGACCGACTCGCCGCCCAGGCAGGGGAGTTGGCGCGGCGGGCCGAAACCCTCAACGCGGCCCGCATCGCCGCCTTCGGCTCCACCGAGCTCGCGCTCGCCGGTACCGATCAGCTCCGCACCGAGGCCGCGAGCCTGCCCAGTGATGTCGTCGCCGTCGGTGACGCCCTGCTGCTCGGGCACCGGCGTGAGCCCGCGCCCGTGGGCGGGGCTGCCGTCGGTGACGTCTTCTCGCTGTACGGTCGGGACGGTGCCCCGCTGCCAGCGGAGTCCGCCGTACCCGGGCTGCTCGACGACCCCGCGTTCGTCGCCGCCTTCGAGGAGCTGCACCGGTACTTCCAGGCCGCCCGGCTCGTACAACTGCGGCGCACGGAGGGCAAGTTGCTCGCCGTGTTCCGTACCGGAGAGCGGGCCACGGATCTGCGGGTGCTGCGCTGGGAGGTCGCACCCGACGGGACCGTACGGTTCCAGGACGCGCAGGGGGAGCGCGACCACGTACAGCCGCCGCAGGACGACGTCACCTGGGTGCCCGCCACCCGCGAGGACCAGGCCCTCGGCCGCCATCCGCACCTGTCGGTCGCCGACGGCGCCCTCTACGTCACCACCGTCGGCGGCTCCCTGACGGTGAAGACCGAGAACGACACCGAGTCGCCCGACGGCATCCACTCCGAGCCCGTGGCCGAGCCCCTCCAGGCCCTCGCGGACGCCGAGGTCGCGCACGCCAGGGTCGGCGACCTGATCCTGCTGAAGGTCCGCCCGTACAAGGAGGAGACCGCCCGCCACCTGGTGTTTCACACCCTCACGCACACCGTCGTACGGCTCGACGCCCTTGGGCAGTCCGCCCGCAGGCTCCCCGACGGGCAGGGCGTCGTCTTCCCCGGCGGGTACGCGCTCGCCTCCGGCACGGCCAAGGTGTTCGACGCCGTCGACCCCGAGGGGCTGGAGTTCGCGGCCGAGGTGCGCTCGCCCAACGGGGAGGACGTGCTCTACGTCTACCGCGACCCGCGCACCGGCCGCACCCTGTTCCTCCCGTACAACCTGATCCGCAAGACGGTCGCCGCCCCGCTCACCGGCACCGGGTACGCGCTCTTCGACGACGGCGTGCTGGCCGTGCTGCGCGGGAGCGGCGAGCCCGGGCGGGTCCATCAGGTGCAGCGCTGGAGCAGTCCGTACGTCTCGGACGTGCACGCGGCGTCCGTGCCCGCCGGGGACGGGCCCCTCTTCCGGATCGGCAACGCCGACCTCGTGCACGGGATCTCCGACTGCCTGGCCGTCGCCCGCCAGGCCACCGCCACCACGCCGACCGCCGCCGTGTACGAGGCGCTGGCCGCGACCTGCGTGCGGGTCGCCGACCGGTACCACTGGCTCGGCGACGCCGGGGAGGAGGATCTGCGCGGTCCGCTGGAGGACGTACGGGCGACGGCCGTTCAGGTACTGGAGGAGTTCCGGGCCGTCTCCGCGCTCACCCGGCAGGCGGCGCAGGCGGTCGACGCCGCCGCCTCCGACCTCACGGGGCTTGTGCGCCGGGTGCGCGGCGAGGCGCCCGCCACGGCGGGGGAGTGGATCGACCGGATCAGCGAACTCCGGCGCGCCCAGGGGCATTTGATCACGTTGAAGGAGATGCGTTACGCCGACACCGCACGCATCAATGCCCTCGCCGAGGACACCGAACACGACATCGCCTCGGCGGCGGGCCGCGCCGTCGCCTTCCTCGGGCGCGACGAAGCGTTCGCCGACCACCACGCGCAGATTGCACGCCGGGCCGACGAGGCCCAAGCCCTCGCCACCGTCGCCGAGGCGCAGCCCCTCGACGACCAACTGGCCGAGCAGGCAGCCGGGTTGCGCACCCTCACCGAGGTCGTCACCGGACTCGACATCGCCGACGCGGCCGTACGCACCTCCGTCCTGGAGCGCATCGCGGACGTCCTCGGCGGCATCAACCGGGTGCGCGCCGAACTCGACGCCCGGCGGCGAGCGTTGCTGGAGGGCGAGGGCCGGGCGGAGTTCGCCGCCGAATTCGCCCTGCTCGGGCAGTCGGTGACGGCGGCGCTGGCCGCCTCGCACACTCCTGACGACTGCGACACGGGACTCGCCCGCCTCCTCCTTCAGCTGGAAAACCTGGAAGCGCGGTTCGCCGAGCACGACGACTTCCTCGCCGCGATCGAGGAGCAGCGCACCGAACTCCAGGACACGTTCGCGGCCCGCCGCCAGGCCCTGCACGACGCCCGCGCCCGGCGCGGCGAGCGGCTCGCCGCCTCCGCCCACCGGGCCCTGGAGGCGATCGGCCGGCGGGCGGCGGCCCTGGACTCCGAGGACGCGGTCAACACGTACTTCGCCTCCGACCCGATGGCCGCCAAGGTCCGCCGCACCGCCGCCCAACTGCACGAAATCGGCGACCCGGTGAGGGCGGAGGAACTCCTGGGACGGCTCGCGGCCGCACGCCAGGAGGCCGCCCGCTCCCTGCGCGACCGCACCGAGCTCTACGCGGACGGCGGCACCACGATCCGCCTCGGCCGCCACCGCTTCGCCGTCACGTCCGGCGAACCGGAACTCACCCTGGTCCCGGCACCCGACGGCACCCCCACCTTCGCCCTCACCGGCACCGACTACCGCGCCCCCGTCACCGACCCGGCCTTCGCCGCCACCCGCCCGTACTGGTCGCAGGACCTGGTGTCGGAGTCGCCCGCCGTCTACCGGGCGGAGTACCTCGCCTCCCGCGTGCTGGCCCGGTACGGGACGCAGGCGGTCGCCGAGTCGCTCGGGGAGGCGGGTGAGGGCGAGGTGCCCGCGCTGGTCCGGCAGACGGCGGAAGCCGCGTACGACGAGGGATACGCGCGCGGCGTCCACGACCACGACGCGACCGCCGTCCTGCGCGCCCTGATCCGGCTGCACGAGCACGCCGACCTGCTCCGCCACCCGGCTGCGGTACGGGCCGGGGCCCAGCTCTTCTGGACCCACGGCACGACCGAGCCGGCCCGGGAGAGGTGGCGCCGCCAGGCGATCTCCCTGGTCCGCGCCCGCGACACCTTCGGCCTCGCCCCGGCGCTGGACGCGCTGCGGGAGGAACTGGCGGTGGCGGCGGCGGAGTTCGAGGGCGGTGGGGATGGGTTCGGTGGGGGCGGATTCGGTGGGGGCGCTCGCGGGGGCCCGAGTGTCTCGGGCCTTCCCGGTGTTCCGGGCGCTCCCGGCGCCGGGAGCGGCGAAGGGCGGTCCGGCGTCGCAGCCTCGCCCGGGGCCGCGCATGCCCTGCCCGCAGCCGCCCCCGGCTCTGCACGCCCTGCCGTCCAGGCCGGTCCCGCTGCTGGAGCGGTCTCCGGCATTGCGGGCGCCGGGGGCGCGTCAGGTCCGGACGACCTGGCGGTCCCCGGCGGGCACGCCGTCCCCGCGCACGCCCACGCCGCAGCCGCCTACCTCGTCGAGGAGCTGGCCCTTGATGCCGGCTTCGCGACGAGCGACGCCGCCCGCACCCTGCTCGACAAGTTCCGCCGCGCACTGGGGGCCTGCCCGTACGAGGCCGACCTTCGGGACTTCCTGGTGGCCGGAGACCTGGCCTCCGCGCACCGGCTCGTCGAGGGGTGGCTCGTGCCGTACGCCGCCGCCTCCGGCGAGGACGTCGACTCGGGGGACATCGCCGAAGCCGTCGCCGTCGAGCTCTGCCCCGGGCTGCCGCGCCGCGAGGTGGACGCGGACCTGTCCACCACCGTCACCGGGCTGCTCGGCACCCACCCCCGGGTCGTCCGGGGTGCCCTGACCTTCCGGCTGGACGAATTCCTCGCCCGTACCGCCGAGTTCGAGGCCCGTACGGTGCCCGGCTTCCGGGCGTACCAGGCGCGGCGCGGCGAGCTGGTCGCCGCCGAGCGGGCCCGGTCGCGGCTGGCCGAGCACCGTCCCCGCGCCATGTCCTCCTTCGTACGCAACCGTCTCGTCGACGAGGTCTACCTCCCGCTGATCGGCGACAACCTCGCCAAACAGCTCGGCGCGGCGGACGACGGCCGGCGGACCGACCACAGCGGTCTGCTCCTGCTGCTCTCTCCGCCCGGCTACGGCAAGACGACCCTGATGGAGTACGTCGCCGAGCGGCTCGGCCTGCTCCTGGTCAAGGTCGACGGGCCCGCGCTCGGCCACGACGTCACCTCCCTCGACCCGGCCGAGGCGCCGAACGCCACCGCCCGCAAGGAGATCGAGAAGATCGAGTTCGCGCTGGCGGCGGGCAACAACGTCCTGCTGTATCTGGACGACATCCAGCACACCTCACCCGAACTCCTGCAGAAATTCATCCCGTTGTGCGACACGACCCGGTCGCTCAACGGGCACGACCTGCGCGGCAAGCGGTTCGCCGTGTGCATGGCGGGCAACCCGTACACCGAGTCAGGAGAGCGCTTCCGCGTGCCCGACATGCTCGCCAACCGGGCCGACGTGTGGAACCTCGGCGACGTACTGAGCGGAAAGCAGGAGGCGTTCGCGGCGAGCTTCGTGGAGAACGCCCTGACCTCCCACCCGGACCTCGCCCCGCTCGCCGGGCACGACCGCAGCGACCTCGACCTCCTCGTACGGCTCGCCGCCGGTGACCCCACCGCCCGCGCCGACCGTCTCGCCCACGCGCTGTCGGGAGTCGAACTCGACCGCGTCCAGGCCGTGTTGCGGCATCTGCTCGCCGCCCGGGAGACGGTCCTCGCGGTCAACCGGGCGTACATCGCCTCCGCCGCGCAGACGGACGCCTCCCGCACCCGGCCGCCCTTCCAGCTCCAGGGCTCGTACCGCAACATGAACAAGATCGTCCAGCGGATCAGCCCCGCCATGAACACCGCCGAGCTGGGCGCGGTCATCGACGACCACTACCGCAGCGAGGCCCAGACCCTCACCACCGGCGCCGAGTCCAACCTCCTCGAACTCGCCGCCCTGCGCGGCACGCTCACCCCCGAACAGGCCGCCCGGCGCGAGGAGATCGCCTCCGCGTACGTACGCGGACAGGCACTCGGTGGTGCCGGGGACGACGGGCTCGGGCGTGCGGTGGCCGCGCTGGGGCTGCTCGCCGACCGGGTGGCGGCGGTGGAGTCGGCCATCGTGCGGGCCACCGACCCCCGCCACCTGCTGAACCGGCCCACGGGACGCCATGCGGCAGGGGCGGACGAGGGGGCCGGTGGGTAATCCGTTCTGCCTGGTGAGCCGTCCCGTCTACTCGACGGTGTGCGTGGGGTAGACCTGGACGTCCGTGTACGCGCCCTTGATCGCGCCCGCGCCCTTCGGCCACTTCAGGTACACGGTGTGGGTCTCGTTCGGCGGCGTCACCTGGAGCTCGACCGGGTGCGCGAGGCTCTTGCCGGTGGGGTCGATGGTGTAGGCGAGGTTGAAGACGGCGGCCTTGCCGGGCTTCAGGGTGGTGATGCGGGGCTCGGCGCGGCCGCGCTCGATGGGGTTCGAGGTGTTGTCGGTGTCCTTGATGTCGACTCCGGCGAAGCCCGTGGCCGAGCAGGTGGTGGAGCCCCGGTTGATCATCGTGATGTCGATGCGGCCCTCCTGCTTGTCCGGTGCGGAGTACCGGGCGTCGATGGCCAGGTCCGCGGTCTTGCAGAAGGTGACCTTGCCGTCGGGCTTCGGGGCGGCCTTCGTGGAGCCGGAGCCGGAGCCCGCGCTTCCCTTGCCGTCGTCCGAACCGGAACCCGGCTTCGAGGCACCGTCGGAGGAGGGGGAGGAGGACGAGGAGGACGAGGAACCCTGGGGGGACGCGTTGTCGCCGGAGTCGTCCCCGTTGCAGGCGGTGAGGGAGAGGGCGGCGGCGATGCTGATTGCGGTGAGAGCGGTGATGCGGGCGGACTTCACGGTGTTCCCCCAGAAGGAGCGCGGTGCAAGTGGTCGAAAGTATTTGTATCTCGCACCGAGTTACAGGGGGTCTTCCGCCACGTCTTCGTTCTGTTACAGCCGTACCGTGCGGCAGCGGCCCGACGGCACCCGTCAGGCCTTGGGCTCGATGCCCAGCAGGGGCAGCCGCAGGGGCCGGTTCCCAGGCGGCGACCAGGCGTCGTAGACCAGGGCCTCGGGCCCGCTGATCCGCAGGCCGTCGCGCAGTCCGGCCACGGACATGGCGGCCAGCCGGCGGTAGTCACGGGCGGGCGAAGGCCAGTCCAGCGAGGTCTCCCAGTTGCCGTCGGGGACGGTGCTTTCGGGCTGCCGCCAGCCCGCTTCCGCGATCAGGCGCGCCCCGGACTCCCCGGCCCGCACGGCGGGTTCGAGCCAGTGGTCGGAGACGAGTTCCGCGAGCAGCCTGCTGTCGGTCTGGAGGAACTGCACGTACCGGTTCGTCGGGCCGCTGTCCCTGATGATGAGCACCGATTCGGCGGCCAGCGTGCTCAGTTGCTGGGCGAGCCCCTCGCCGAAACCCTCCCACCCCGTCACAGCAGCCCCTCCTCTTCCTCTTCGATCTCGTCCATCCGCCGGACCTCCTCGTCGAGGTCCAGCCGGTGGTGGGTCACCCGCTCCAGGTACACGGAGCTACCCGTGTGCTCCAGGAGCAGCTTGGTGTCGGTGTCGTCCCAGTGGATCTCGGCGGGGGAGCCGGGCCTGCGCGCGGTCGGATCGCCCAGGGCGGCGCACAGGGCGGTCGCCATCCGGACGAACGTGTCGTGGGTGCGGTCCCACTCGTCCGAGAAGTCGTAGTCGGTCAAGCGCAACTGCACGCGCTCCACCAACTCCTCCTCCTGCTCCCGCGCCCAGAGCGCCGCCGCACGCGCGTCTCTCTCCAGCCCGGTGTCGAGCAGCTCCCACTGCGGCCGGATCACCGGCACCCGCCGGGGACACGCCGAAGACCGCCGGGCGCTGGGCGTCGCACCTATCTCCCAGGTGCACTCCAACGACCGCAGCCGCAGAGCCAGTTCGACCACCTTGGCGCCACTCAAGGCATTCCATTGCGTCATACGCAGCCGGAGCGACGGCACCCTCACCGAGGACCCGTCCCCCGCCTCCCCTCCCCCTCGTCCGCACCCTTCCGATCTCCACCGATCCTGACACACGGGTCTGACACTCGGCCCGGAGCGGGTGTCAGCCGTCGGCGCGACGCCGGTAGACCGAGCGCAGCGACTGGTCCTTGGCCGGGCCGGTGACCCGCCACTCCAGGTGCCATTCGTCCGCCGAGCGGACGGTGAAGGTGCCCTCGTAGCGGTCGGCGGCGCAGGGGTGGACGGCGTGCCAGGAGCCCTCGCGGAGGTCGAGGTCGTGGAAGGGGCGGCCGTCGGCGAACTCCACCTCCGCCGTCCCGTCGCCACGCGGGCACAGCCGCAGCGTACGGCTCGAAGGGAAGGTCCTGCCGTCCCAGTCGAGGCGGCCCTCCTCCTCGTGCGACAGCACTCCGCCGGACCCCTCGCCCTCCCGGAAGTCGGCGGTCCCCACGAACCTGCCCTCCACCCCGAGAGCCAGGTCGCGGACGCCCCGCTCGACACTCCACCCACCGGCGAGGTACGCGGCTGCGTCGGCGACGGGGTGGGGGCGGTGGTGCGCGGGGGAGTCCGGGGTTCGTCCGTGGGGCATGTGTGTATTGTCCCGCGAATCCGCTCCCGGCCTCCCCTCAGCCCAGCCCGCGCTTCGCGCGTTCGGCGTCGATCAGGGCGTCCATGAGCTGCGCCGGGTCGACCGTGTACTCGGTTTCGTCGAGGGAGTCGTAGTCGCGGGTGGTCAGGGGCATGCCCAACGCGGCGACCTCGTCGGCCAGTTGAGCGAAGGCGGCGCGTTCGTCGGGCTCGTCGCGGTAGTGCGCCCGCTCGGCGGCGACCCCCTCGGTCAGGGTGCGGCCGGACAGGCTCCAGAAGCTGAACTCGGTGTCCAGCTCGACCAGGCGCCAGGCCGCCGGGTCCGCGGGCTCGTCGGGGTGCAGCCAGTAGCCCAGCCAGCCCTTGCCGCCCTTCGCCACGAGCTTGACGTGTCGGGCCATCTCCGCGGCGGCGGCGTTGACGCTCTGCAGTTCCGGGTCCGCGAGTTCCTCGGGGCGCAGGTAGCTGGTGTCCAGGAGGGGGTGGACCTCTCCGGTCTCGAAGAAGTCGAGGTCGAGGAGGTGCAGGAAGTCGGTGCGGCCCTCCCACTGGGCCACCAGCAGCGTGCGCAGGTCCTCGGGCAGGGGGCGGCCGTCCAGCCGCTCGCGGGAGAACTCGGCGAGTCGTTCGTCGTGCATGCGCCCTCTCCGGGGTCGGGTCGAGATCCTCGTGCCACGGTATGCGGCGCCCCGCCCGGCCCGGGCGGCGGGTTCGTCCCGTACGACCCCTTCAGGCGTTGACGGCGTGCTCGGTGAAGCGGCCGCAGGTGCGGAATCCCAGGCGCCGGTACACGGGCTCGCCCTCGGCCGAAGCCTGGAGCACCGCGATGCGGTGGTCCCGGTCGCGGGCCGTGTGCAGTGCGGCCAGTGTGATGGCGCCGCCGTAGCCGCGTCGGCGGTGGGCGGCCAGGGTGGAGATGTTGTAGATCCCGGCGACTCCCGCGTGCAGGAACACCTCGGCGGAGCAGACGGGACGGCCTTCCGCGTAACCGACCAGGTAGCGGGCCGGGCACCGCGCGGCCAATGCCTGCGGGGCCGCCGCGGCGAAGAAGCGGCGGACGGTCCCGGCGGGCGGGTTCCAGTTCGCGGCGAGCACCGTGGCGTAGTCGGCGAGCTGTTCGGGCGTGGTCACCGGCTGGAGGTCCAGCCCCGGGGCGGCGGGTGGCGCGAGGGTCCCGTCCAGTTCGACCCACATCGCCGCCTCGTGCTCGGACGCGGGCAGCCCGGCCGCCGCCAGGTGCGCCGACAGGTCCGCCGGTGTCGAGGCGGGCCCCACCCACCAGGAGAAGGGGCGCCCGGTACGGGCCAACAGCTGAACGGTGTCGGCGATACGGGGGTCGGCGTCGGCGGCGGAGAAGCGCGCGGCGGCGACGATGTTGAAGGTGTCGTCGGCCAGGCCGCTGTCCGCGACCAGGAGGTCACCGGCCTCCGTGACGTCCGCACCGGCCATGCTGCGATGCAGGTGGCAGGCGTGTTCCGCGAGGTTGCGTTCCATCCTGTCCAGCAGATCGGCTGCGCCGGGAAAGTGATCGTTCATGGTGGTTGATTCCATCACGGTCGGGTGAGGCGCGCACGCCTCGCCACCCCGGGCTTCACCCTCGCGGACCAACTGACGCTCCAGAACGATGCGTTACCGTTCCCAAAACCCAAAAGCCCTGCGTGCAGCGGGAGTTCATGCGCTGCTCACGGTCGGACGCGGGCCGGGAGACGGCTGCCGCAGGCCGCCCCGCAATCGTAGGAGGAGCACGATGACTTCGCCGCCCACCGTCACCCTCACGCTCGTCGAGGGGCGACTCGACCCCGACGCGTACGTCTTCGACGAGCGGACCTCGTGCGTGCTCGGCCGCTCGGTGGACTGCTCACCGCGGATCCCCGACGACGAGCACCACAAGACCGTCTCCCGCCACCACTGCCTGCTCGACATCAACCCGCCCGACATCCGCATCCGCGACTTCGGCAGCCTCAACGGCACCTACGTCAACGGCGAGAAGATCGGCCAGCGCCGCAAGGGCCTCACCCCCGAGGAGGCCACCGCCGAGACCTACCCCGAGCACGACCTCGCCGACGGCGACGAGATCCGGCTCGGCGACACCGTCCTGCGGGTGGGTGTATCCGGCCGGGCCACACGGGTTCTCGTACGGTGCGCGAAGTGCGCCCGGGAGATGGGCGAGGAGGCGGGCGGGCGCGCCGGAGAGATCCTGTGCGCCCCGTGCCAGGCCGAGCCGGGGGCCGTGCTCGACCTGCTGCTCGCGCTGGCGCAGGAGGGTCGACCCGATCTGACCGCCATTCAGGGATACACGGTGATAAGGGAGTTGGGGCGTGGCGGCATGGGCGCCGTCTACCTCGCCCGGCACGAGGCCACCGGGGAGGACGTGGCGCTGAAGGTGATGCTCCCGAAGGTGGCCGCGAACGCCACCGCGCGGGCCCGCTTCCTGCGCGAGGTGGCCCTGACCCGGGCGCTCAAGCACCCGCACGTCACGGCGCTGCACGACGCGGGGTTCGCGGGCGGAACCTTCTTCCTGACCACGGAGTTCTGCACCGGCGGCAGCCTGGACCGGCTGTTGGAGCAGCGGGGCGGACGACTGCCGGTCCAGGAGGCGGTGCCGATCGCGCTGGACGCGCTGCGCGGCCTGGAGCACGCCCATGAGCAGGGCGTGGTGCACCGCGACCTGAGCACCTCCAACATCCTGCTGCACCAGGGCGCGAACGGCTCCCGCACCGCGAAGATCGCCGACTTCGGCATCAGCAAGGCCTTCGACCAGGCCGGGCTGAGCGGGCTGACCCGTACGGGGGCGGCGGCGGGCAAGCCGATGTTCATGCCGCGCCAGCAGGTCGTCAACTTCCGCCGGGCGGCGCCCGAGGTGGACGTGTGGGCGCTCGCCGCCTGCCTCTACAACATGCTCACCGGGCAACTGCCGAGGGAGTTCCCGCGCGCGAAGGACCCCTGGCAGGTGGTGCTCCAGGAGACGGCCGTCCCGATCCGCCGCCGCGACCCGTCGGTGCCGGGGGCGCTCGCCGAGGTGATCGACCGGGCACTGGTCGAGCGCCCGAGGATCGGCTTCCAGAGCGCGGCGGAGCTGCGGGGGGCGCTGGAGCGGGCGGCCGGCTGAGGCGGTCAAGGGACCACAAGAACTCCCTGCCGTGAATTGGCCCGGCCAAAGCTCTGGACTTCTTTGATCAACCCTCCTAATACTGAGCTGCGTCGGGCCCGAACCGTGAATCGGTCGGGCCAATCGCCTGGTCGACGGGGAGAGCCGTATGTCCGCACGCAGCACGGCGCCACCCTCGGCCTGGCGCCGGCGGCATCGCCCCCATGTGCGCGGCGCAGGCCTCCCTGTACGCCGAACTCTTCGAGACTCGCTTCCGCTTCAGCGGCATCGCGCTCGCCCGCGAGTCGACCGCCGCGCTGATCGCCGGACCGGCGCCGTTCGTCGCCACCGCGATCGTCGGCGCGACCGGAGGAGCGGTCCGGCCGATCGCGCTGCTGGTCAGCGGCCTGGCCGCGATCTCCTTCCTCGCCGTCCTGAAGGCGCCGGAAACCCACAACGTGGATCTGCGCGCAACGGACGGCGACAGCCGTGGCCCCGCACCGGCCGGGGAAACTGTGGAGGAAACCGCCCGCTGATCACTCCCTGAACCGAAGAGGAACCACCCACCGTGCCTTCCGCAGCCGACGCCATCGAACAGATCAAGCACATGATCGTGCAGACCGAGGTCCAGCCGGGCGACCGGCTGCCCACCGAACGCGAACTCGCCGCCCGCTTCGGGATGTCCCGCAGCACCGTGCGCGAGGCCGTCCGGGCGCTCACCACGATGAACGTCCTGGAGTCCCGGGTCGGAGCCGGTACGTACGTCACCGACCTGCGGCCCGGCGGACTGCTCGACGGCACCGCCTTCGCCCTCGACCTGATGCGCAGCCGCAACATCCTCCAACTCCTGGAAATCCGGCGGACCTTGGACGCCCTCGCCGCCTCCCAGGCGGCGGTCCGCATCACCCCAGAAGGACTGGCCGGGCTGCGGGAGCTGATCGCGGTCATGGAGTCCGACGCGGACCTCGACGAACGCATCGGCGCCGACCTGGAGTTCCACCGCGTCGTCGCCCGCGCCTCCGGCAACGAGGTGCTGGCCGCACTCCTGGAGTCCGTATCCGGCGACACCACCGCCGCCCGCCGCTGGCGCGGAGCCGTCGACGGCTCGGCCGCCGAACGCATGAGCAGCGAGCACCACTTGATCCTCAGCGCCCTCGAACTCGGCGACCCGCACCTGGCCTCGGTCGCCGCAGCCGCCCACGTCGGCGGGGTCGAGACCTGGCTGCGCTCCCTGGACGTCGACCGGCTGCCCGCGGGCGACGCCGACGCCGCCCCCGAAACCACCCCTTCGCCACGTACGGAGTGAACATGCCCCAACAGCCTTTCAGTGAACGCCAGTTGACGGTCGCCTCGATCCGCCCCGTCCTCCTGTCCGCCGTCTACGCACCCGGCGAGGAGCTGGCCTGGGTCGGCGGCGTCATCCGCTCCTGGGACGCCGCACTCGTCGAGGTCACCCTCAGCGACGGCACCACCGGCATCGGCGAGGCCGGCGCCGGAATCATGGCCCCGACCGCCGTCCCCGGAATCGTCGAGGCACTGCGCCCGTACATCGAGGGCCAGGACTTCGCCGACCCGCTGCACGTCGGCGACCACCTGCGCGACCGCACCGCCTTCTGGTCGCGCGGCGGGATCGCCTCCGGCACCCTCGGGGCGGTCGAGGCCGCCTGCATCGACGCGGTCGGCAAGCGCGAAGGCGTACCCGCCCACGAACTCCTCGGCGGACTGCGCCGGCCGACCATCGAGGCGTACGCCAGCGGCGGCCTCGGCAGCACCTTCGAGCAGGTCACCGACTGGGCGCTGGCCCAGGTCGAAGCCGGCCTGCACACGGTCAAGTTCCGCGCCATGCAGGACCCGGACACCACCGTCGAACTGGTCCGCCACGTCGTCCCGCTGCTGCCCCCGGGCACCCGCTTCGTCGTCGACGCCGTCCAGGGCTGCTCCTCGGACCCGTGGTCGGTCGAGGACGCGATACGCGTCGGCAAGGTCGTCGGCGAACTGGGCGCACGGTGGTACGAGGAGCCGTGCCGGGCGGAGAACGTCGCCGGTTACGCGGCCGTACGTGCCGCGCTCGACGTCCCCGTCTCCGGCGTCGAGTCCGACGGTACGGTGGAGGAGTTCCGCGTGCTCATCGAGGCCGGGGGCGTGGACCTCGCCCAGCCCGACGCCACCTTCGTCGGCGGGCCCGTCGCCTTCGGCCGGGTCGCCGACCTGGCCGCCGAACACGGCATCGCGTGCGTGCCACACGTGTGGGGCAGCGGCGTCACGCTCATGACCAACCTCCACACCTGCGCCGCCCACCCGCACGTCGAACTCTTCGAATACTGCACCCTGCCCAATCCGCTGCGCGAGGCTCTGCTCGTCGAGCCCCTCCACCTTCAGGACAGTTGTCTGACCATCCCCGTCTCCCCGGGCCTCGGCGTCCGCCTGACCCCGGAGATCGAGGCGGAGTTCCCCTTCCGCCCCGGCGGCGGACACGTCATCGGCGCCACGGCGAAGCCGGAGGCCGCCAAGTGAGCACCCCGCGCGGGCCGTTCGTGCCCCTCCCCGGCGACGAGGCCCTGACCTCCCCGATCGTCTCCGACGCCCTGGACGCGGCCGGACGCCGCGGCCAGGTCCTGGAAGCGGGCCTGCGTCCCCTGGTCCCCGGCTCCCGCTGCTTCGGCCGCGCCGCCACGGTGCAGTTCGCGCCGACCACTCTCGACAGTGCGGACCCCTACGACGACTCCATCTCCTTCATCGACGGGCTGCTCCCCGGCGCGGTCGCGGTGGTCGCCACCGCCGACAGCACCCGGTCCGCCTTCTGGGGCGAACTCTTCAGCGCGGCGGCGCTCGGCCACGGCGCCGTGGGCGTCGTCACCGACGGCTGCCTGCGCGACACCCCGAAGATCGCCGGACTCGGCTTCCCGGCCTTCGCCCGGGGCAACCGTCCACTGGACTACCGGGCCCGCATGCGCATCGTCGCCGCCGCCGAGCCGGTCGTACTGCGCGGCGTCACCGTCCACCCCGGCGACCTCGTCCTCGCCGACGACGACGGCGTGGCGGTGATCCCGCAGGACATCGAGGAGGACGTCCTCGACCGCGCCCGGTCCCGAGCGGCAGCCGAAAGCACGGTCCTCGCGGAACTCCTGGCGGGCGACGGCCTGCGTACGGTGTGGGAGCGCCACGGGATTCTCTGACCGCAGGCGGTGATCGAGTCCCGCAGGCGGTGATCGAGTCCCACGGGCGGTGATCGTGGACCGTCGTGCCGGTGCCCAGCAGGCCGCCGCGCATGCTGGGCACGTGCACATGGCCGGGGTGTGCGGCCGTCCCCGAAGCTGAACGTCCACGAGCCGCACAGCCCCGCCGAGCGGGCCGGGCGTACGACCGCTCGCCCCCGCCACCCACGGCCTGCCGCGCGCACCCGCGCCCGCGAGCGGGCTCCGGCCGCCGCCGTACGGGCCGACACCCGCCCCCGATCGGCTGGCTTTCGCCGGGGTCCGGTCACCGCCGTACCCGGCGCGGGCAGGACGCACACATGACAAGAAGCCGTGTGCGTCCGCTCGACAGCCCCGCCACGGCCGTGCTCTGGCTGCTGCTGGGCCTCGCCCTGGCGGCCGTCTCGATGTGGCTGCTCGCCGTCAGTGTGCCGGAGCGGTACGCGGCGGACCGCGCGTTCAGGACCGCGCCCGTCTGCCCCGCCGCAGCGCGCACCGGGGCGGCGGACTGCCTGCGGCGGGTGGAGTTCGTGGTGTCGGACGTCCGTCTCGGGCGGGGGAAGCGGGGTGCGAGCATCCGGGCCAGGCTCACCAGCCCCGAGACCGGTTCCCTGTACGCCCAGTTCCGCAATGACGGACCGGTCCTGGACGGGCAGAAGGACGGCGACCGGGTGGTGGGGACACTCTGGCGCGGCGACGTGGTGACGATCGCGGCGGGCGGCGCCGAGCAGCCCACCGTCATCAGCCCGAGCAGGCTCTCCGAAGCGTCACTGGGGCTGGCCCTCGCGACGGGCCCCTCGGGGCTGCTGCTCGCCTTCGCGTGCGGCCTTCGCATGCGACGGCGTGCGGAGCCCCGGCCCACCCGGGGCATGCGTTCCCTGGTGCGGCTCGCCGGCTGGCTGACGCTCGCCTCGCTGCTCGCGTCCGGGGCGGTCCACCACTTCGGCCTTCCCCTCTGGTGCCTTCCGGTGATCTGGCTGCCGCTGGCAGCGCTGTGCACCGGGTGCGAGGTCGTCTTCACCCGCCGGCCCCCTGCCTCCCGCCTGCGATGATGTCGCCATGTCTGCTGGTGGGGTCAAGGGCGAGGGCGCTTCGGTCGGTTATGCGAAGGGCCGTGCGCGACGCGAGCAGATCGTGCGGGCCGCCGCCGAGGTGTACGCCGACGTCGGGTACAACGCCGCCTCCCTGCGCGAGATAGCCAAGCGCGTCGGGATCAGCCACGTCGGGCTCCTCCACCACTTCCCCCATCGGGAGGCCCTGTTGGCGGCGGTGCTGGAGCGGCGGGACGCCGAGGACGACGTACGGTTCGCGCCCGAGGAATTCTCGCCGGAGGCCGCCGTACGGCATCTCGTCGAGCTCGCCGACCACAACGCCCGGCACCCGGGCATGGTCGAGCTGTACGTACGGCTGGCGGCGGAGGCCATCGCCGAGGACCACCCCGCGCACGCCTACTTCCGGGACCACTACGCCCGGACCCGCGCCTACGTGCAGCGCGCCCTGCAAGGCCTGGCGGAGCAGGGGGAGTTGCGCGACGGGGTCGACCCCCGTACCGCGGCGGACGGCTTCGTGGCGCTGATGGACGGGTTGCAGGTGCAGTGGCTGACCGGCCGGGGCCATGACACGCACGCCACGCACGCCACGCATGACACGGTCGACATGCCGAGTGTGCTGCGTGCGTACGTACGACAGCTGCTCAAGGAGCCCTTGGCGTAGGCGCCGTACACGCCGGCCGTGCCCGTGCCCCGGCAGCCCCCCCACCGACCCGGTGCCGAGCCGGGCGGTGTGGTCGGTGGCGGCTGTCAGGGGGAGGTGCGGCCCAACAGGGCCATGGCTTCGCCGACTCGGAGGCGGGCCCAGTCGTACGGCCCGGTGTCGGTGTGTCCCCGGTACTCGGTCTCGATGACCATGACGAGCGCCAGGTAGAGGCAGTACAGGCGGCGGCGCACCAGCTCCGTGCCCACCAGCTCCTCCTGGCCGTATCCGCGCATGAAGGCCGAGGAGTCGCCGTAGGCGGGCAGCTGATTGCCGGTGAAACCGGCCTCGATCAACGGGTCGCCGTAGAAGGCGCGTTCGTGGTCGATGATGCAGACGATCTTGCCGTCGCGGACCAGGACGTTGCTGTCCCACAGGTCCCACTCGACCAGGCGGGGCTCGGTGACGTCGTCGAGGCTGTCGGCGTGCGTGGCGAGGGCGGCGCGGACCGCGTCGTACTCCTGCCCGAGGTCGACGCCCCGCCGTTCGCCGTCGCGCAGCACGCTCTCGGCCATGCCGGTGAACACCCGCCGCCAGCTCGGATCGCCCGGCCCGGCGATCGGGCCGAAGTGCTCGCCGCGCACGGAGTTGATCTCCCGGTTCAGGGCGCCCAGTTGCTCCAGGTACGCCTCGCGCTCGGCGGCGGGGAGGGCCGCGGAGACGATGCCGAGGTTGTCGGCGTCGACGTACGGCATGAAGAAGTAGTCGGCGTCGCAGAGCTCGCGGCTGCGGTCGGCGAAGTCCAGGGCGGGGACCGGCACGGACGTGTGCGTGCGCAGCAGCTCCAGGGTGGCCAGTTCGGTGGCCATGGCTCCGCGCTCGTACGTCATCACCTCCACCCCCGGCGGCGGGGCGACCTTCAGGACGACCTCGGCGCCGTCGCGCAGCCGGATGCGGTAGGCGACGTTGAACCAGCCGTGCCCCAGCTCGCCGTACCAGTCGTCACCGGTGGGGACCCGCTCGTCGCCGTACGCGCGGGCGACCATGGAGCGCAGGGCGGCGGTCGACTGTCTGTTCTTGGTGATGCTCTCCACGCTCAGTCCTCTCCCGCGGGCGGCGTGCGGGCGGCACCGCCCGCCAAATGCTTACCATGCGGTCGGGATCTGGGGCCAGGGGTGCGTTCACCGGGGCCCGTGCCCGGTCCGGGAAGCCGTGCCCACCGGTCCGGGCGTGCTGTCAAGTCCCCCTCCACCAGCCCGAATTCACGAACCCGTCATGCCTGACCCTTGTCGCGCGGGTCAGCCGTGATCCATGATCTGCCGCATGTCCGCAGAACTCCCCGTCCGCCCCGAACCGGGTCCGGCCCTGCCGCGTCGGGTGCGGATCGGCTACGGGCTCGGGTCGTTGTGCACCGGCACCTTCGCCACCGTGCCGGGACTCATCCTGCTCTACTACCTCACCAACGTCCTCGCCGTGCCCGCCGCCGTCGCGGGGGCGGCCGTGTTCCTGCCGAAGGCCTGGGACGTGCTGATCAATCCGCTGGTCGGCGCCCTGTCCGACCGCAGTCGGCTGCGCGGCGGGCCGCGCCGGCCCTTCCTGCTGCTCGGGGCCTGCACGCTGCCGCCCCTGTTCGCGCTGATCTTCGCCGCGCCGCCCCTGCGCGGAGCGGCCGCCGCCGGGTACGTCGCGGTGGTGTTCCTGCTGGCCGCCACCTCGTACGCCGTCTTCCAGGTGCCGTACGTGACCCTGCCCGCCGAGATGACCGACGACCCGGCCGAACGGGGGCGGGTGCTCGGCTGGCGGGTGGCGTTCCTGGGCGTGGCGATCCTGCTGTCCGGTGCCTTCGCGCCCGCCATCGCCCACGCCGACGGCGACACCCCGGCGAGCTACCGCACGATGGGGGTCGCCGTCGCGCTGCTGCTGGCGGTCGGGATGTTCGGCGCGTGGTTCAGTACGCGGTGGGCTCCCACCGTGGTGCGGAGCGAGGCCGAGCCGTCGATCCGGGCGCAGTTGGCGACTGCCAGGTCGCACCGGCCGTTCCTCCACCTGCTCGCCATGTGGTCGGTGCAGGCGCTCGCCGTCGGGGTGATGCTCGCGGGCGTCCAGTACTTCGCCACCTACACCCTGGGGCGGCCGGGTGCGGTCACCCCGCTCTTCGCCTGCCTCATCGGGCCGTTGGTGCTCGTCATGCCGCTGTGGAACCGGCTGGCCCGGGCGCGGGGCGTCAAGACCGCACAGTGGTGCGCCTCGCTGCTCTTCGTCGGCGGGGCTCTGCTGCTCGCCCTCACGCCCGTGATCGGCAACGGTGTCGGGTACGCGGCCACCGCCGTCATCGGCGTCGCCTACGCCGGGCTCCAGTTGCTGCCCATGACCATGCTCGCCGACACCCTCGCCGCCGACGCCGCCCGCACCGGCCGGCGCAGGGCCGCCACCTTCACCGGGCTGTGGACCGCCGCCGAGACCCTCGCCTTCGCGCTGGGGGCAGGGGTGTTCGCGCTGGTGCTCGCCGTGACCGGGTTCCGTTCGTCGGAGGCGGACCGTCACGTGGCCCAGCCCGACGCCGCGTTGACCGGAATCACGCTGGGCATGAGCGTGCTGCCCGCCGTGCTCGCCGCCGCCGGCCTGTGGGCGTTGCACCGTTACCGCGAGGACGGCGCTGCGGGCCGGCCCGCGAACGTACCCCTGAAGGAAGAGACCAGCCGTGACGACTGAACCCGCCCGCCCCGCCCCCGACGTGCTCGCCGAGCTGCACGCCCTGCGCGAGGGCGACGCGCCCACGCGCGGCGGGCGCACCTTCGCGTACGTCTACGATGCGGGCCTGGCCGGGCTCGACGAGCTCGCGGCGGCCGCGTACACGGCGTACGCGACGGTCAACGGCCTCGACCCGACGGTCTTCCCCAGCGTCGCCCGGCTGGAGAACGACGTGGTGGGGGCGGCGGCACGGCTCCTCGGCGCACCCGGTGCGCAGGGCACCTTCACCAGCGGCGGCACGGAGAGCATCCTGCTCGCCGTGAAGGCCGCCCGGGACCACGCCCGGACGGTGCGCGGGATCACCGCGCCGCAGCTCGTGATCGCCGCGACCGCCCACGCAGCTTTCCACAAGGCCGCCCACTATCTGGGGCTGGACACCGTGGTCGTGCCCGTCGACCCGGACACCTTCCGCGCCGACGCGGTCGCCATGGCGGCGGCCCTCACCGACCGCACCGCGCTCGTCGTTGCCTCCGCGCCCTCGTACGCGCACGGTGTGATCGACCCCGTCGGCGAGATCGCCGCCGCAGCCGCCGCCCGGGGCGTCCTCTGCCACGTCGACGCCTGCATCGGCGGCTGGCTGCTGCCGCACCTGCGGCGCGCGGGCCGCGACGTGCCGCCCTTCGACCTGTCGGTGCCGGGCGTGACCTCGCTCTCCGTGGACCTGCACAAGTACGGGTACGCCGACAAGGGGGCGTCGGTGGTCCTGTACCGGGACGCCGAGCTCCGCCGCCACCAGTACTTCGCGCACGCGGGCTGGCCCGGCTACCCGGTCGTCAACCCGACCGTCCAGGGCACCAAGTCGGGCGGTCTGCTGGCCCAGGCGTGGGCGGTGCTCCAGCACGTCGGCGACGACGGCTACACCGCGCTGGCCGCGCGGGTCGCCGAAGCCTCCGACCGGCTCCTCGCGGGGCTGCGGGCGACCGAGGGCATCAAGATCCTCGGCGAACCGGCCGCCGGACTCGTGGCGTTCACCGTCACCGGCACGACTGCCGGACCGCCCGACCTGAGCCTCCTCCTGCACCTCGCCGACGAGATGCGCGAGCGCGGCTGGTACCTCCAGCCGCAGCTCTCCTTCGACGGCCTGCCGCCCAACCTCCACCTCACCCTGACCCCGGCGGCCGTCGGTCAAGTCGACGCCCTGCTCGGCGACTTGGCGACAGCGCTCAGGGCCGCCCGAGCGCTCCCGCCGGTGACCGTCGACCCCGGACTCGCCGAGCTCGCCGCCGGACTCGACCCGGGGGCGCTCGGCCCGGAGGAGATCGCCTCCGTGCTCGCCTTCGCGGGCCTCGGCTCCGACAAGGGGCTGCCCACGCGCATGGCGCCCGTACTGGTCCTGCTCGACGCCCTGCCCGGACCGCTCAAGGAGCGGCTGCTCGCCGAGTTCATCGGATCGGTGTTCCGGGTCTGATACGGAGAAGGGGTGCGGGCCCGAGGGCCCGCACCCCGGTGGCCTACCCGACGTGCTCCGACAGCACCACCCGCGACCGGAAGTGCCGGTACCCGGCGCGCTCGAAGGCGGCGGCCATCGGGCGGTTCCCCAGGTCGGTGTCGGCCCGGACCTCCCCGGCACCCGGTTGTGCGGCGAGGACCGCGGTGATCTCGGCGAGGATCTCGTCCACGTAACCCTTGCCCCGATGGCCGGGCAGCACCCCGAGGTAACCGACCGCGAGCCCCACGTAGTTGGCGGAGGGAATGCCGAACCCGACGACCTCGCCCGCCGCGTCGCGGGCCACCCGCCACCAGGACCGCTCGCCGACCAGGTCGTCCCGGTAGACCGCCAGATCGCTGCGGGCCTGGGCCTCGGACCCGATCTGCTCGGCCTCCGCCCGGCTGCCCGCGTCGAGGGTGCCCTCCAGCACCTGCTGGAAGAGGTCCACGAAGACCTCGTCGTCGGGCTCGGCCTCGAAGGTCAGCTTCCGGGAGGCCGGCTCCCGCAGCCCGTCCTGCGGCGTCCACTCGTACCCCAGACGCTCCAGGAACCCCACGAGCCCGGCGGCCCTCGCCGCTTCCTCCCGCCAGGCGAGCGCCTCGGCCACCTCGGGCCGGTCCCGGAAGTCCCCGGGCAGGAAGATGTGGAACGCGGGCGCCTCGGCAGCCCCCGCCTCCTTGAACGCGGCATGCGCGGCAAGGAGCAACTCGGTCACCAGCGTGGCCCGTTGACCGTCCGTCACGCGCGAGGCGTCGACGTAGACGGCATCGAGCGCACCGGGCGTGGCGTGCCCCAGCGGCCCCCACCAGACGGCGACCGCGAGCGGCCCGCCGTCGCCTGACGGGTCCTCAGCGATCCAGGTCCAGGCGAGACGGTACTGGCCGTCGGCGAGCTTGCTGCGATACGCGTCGGCCGACAGGACGCTCGCCGGATCCGCCACGAGCAGCGGAAGAACACCGTCGAGATCGGCCTCGGCGGCCGAACGGAAGACGACGGAAAGGGAGTTGACGGAACGGAAAGACACTGTGCCTCCACGGCGGTAAAGCGAGGAGGCGCCACCAGATCGGCTGGGCTGATCAGTTGAGGTGGTTCTCGCAGACCCGGCAGACGTGCACGGGAGCGGCGGGAACGATCTGGAGCGCCGGATTCGGGGTGAACATCGCGGCCTCCCTTCTCTTGTACGTCAGTCCATCGCCCGGCCTTGTGGCCGACGCCCGACACCGTAGGCCCCCGGCGATCAAGGGGCAAGCGAATATCGCCGACCGGGACGGGAAGCCGCACCGGCCCCACGCCCGTCACGCCCTCCCACGCTCCGCCCGTCGCCCCCGGCGCGTACCGCCTCCAGGGTGTGCGCCGGCCCGTCGGCCGTGGGCACGGCGGGACGTCGTACGGCTGCCTCGCAGGCGAGGATGTCCGCCGCCTTGCGGAGGGCATCGCGGCCTGGATGGTTCCATTGCCGCACCCCAGTTCTTTCGCGAAGTCCCGGACGCGGGGCAGCCGCGTGTCCGGGACGTGGTGGAGCAGGGCCAGTGCGAGGCGGCGGGCGGCGAGCCCGTTGCGGGAATCGTGGGGGAGGGAACGGGCTCGGTGAAACGGATGTGGCTGCGCGGGAACCTTCGTGCGGGTGCCGGACACGTACAGAGCATGGAACTGAACGACGCCGGCCCCGCCGCACCGGTCGGAGGGATGTCCGACCGGGAGCTGTGGGCGCAAGCCGTCGACGGTGACCGGGAGGCCTTCGGCCGGATCTTCGACCGTCACGGCAAGACCGTCTACAACCACCTGTTCCGGCGCACCGCCGACTGGTCGGAGGCCGAGGACCTCACCTCGACCGTCTTCCTGCACGCCTGGCGCAGACGTACGGAGACGGTCCTCGACCGGGACTCGGCCCTGCCGTGGCTGCTGGGCATCGCCGACCGTCTGGTGTCCAACACCAGGCGCCGGCTGCGGCGGGCCGAGGCCCTCCTCAACCGGCTCGTCTCGCACGACGAGCCGGTGGTCGACCACGCGGACCGGGTGGCGGGCCGGGTCGACGACGAGAGACGCATGTCGGAGATCCACCGGGCGCTGGCCCGGCTGCCCCGCCACGAGCGCGAGGTCGTCGAGCTGTGCCTGTGGTCCGGTCTGGACCAGCAGGCGGCCGCGACGGCGCTGGGGGTGGCGGTGGGTACCGTCAAGTCCCGGCTGCACCGGGCCCGTCGGAGGATGGGCGCGGATCTCCTGGCCGGAGCCTCGGTTCCGGCGTCCTTCGGTTCCACACGTCCCGTCCACGCGGAAGAGGTCGCACGATGAATCACTCGCAGGGCGTTCCTGCGGCTCCTTCCGACCGTGATCTGCCGGACCACCGGCGGACTCGTGAGGAGCTCCTGATGAAGATCGAAGAAGACAGCCACCGTCCTTCCGCGCGTCGCAAGTGGGGTGTGCCGCTCGCGGTCGCCGGCGGTGTCGCGGTGATGAGCGTCGCCGCCGCGACCGTCCTCGGCGGCAGCGGGGGCGGGGAGGCCAAGCCGGTGCTCGCCGACCCGGCCGGGAACCCGACGCGCACCGGGTCGCCGACCCCGGGCCCGGCGGACGGCGCCCAGGCGAAGAAGGAGGGCAAGGCGTCCCCGTCGCAGGGGGCCGGTACGACGTCCTCCGGCAAGACCGCCCCGCAGAAGTCGGTCTTCACCGTCACCAGCACGAAGACGACCCCGATCGACGCGAAGGCGACGGCGAAGATCCTGGCCACCTGCCTGGGCAAGGACGCCTCGCGCTACCAGCCGGTGGTCGCGCTCCGCGCCCCCGTCGCCGCGCCGGACCAGGACGGCACGGTCCTCGCCGTGGACGCGGACAAGAAGTACGTGGAATGCGGCGCGAAGGGCGACAAGGGCACCAGCTCCAGCCACCCGCCCACCTTCATCAACGACCGCCTGTGGAGCACCGGCAAGCAGATCGCGTACTTCAACTCCACCGGCACCCCCATCGGCAAGCGCAAGCAGCTCGTGGTGGGCTCCGGGCACTACACGGAAGGCATCGCCAAGGTCACCGTCAGCTACGGCGACGACCCGAAGCAGTACCCCACGGTCATGGGCGGCGGCGCGTTCGCCTACGCGGCGGAACTCTCCGCGCCCTCCGTGCCGAGCCAGGAGGACTGGGGCCTCGACGCCAAGATCCACGCCTTCGACGCCTCCGGCAAGGAGGTCTACAGCCAGCTGAAGGACCCGGAGTTCAACTAGTCGTACGGATGTAGTCGTACGGATGCTGTCCCCGGCCCGGAGAGGTGCCGGGGACAGCCGTCTGCTCACGCCGCCCGGTCGGGCAGCTTTCCCTTGACGACCTTCCCCCCGGCGTTGCGCGGCAGTCCGGGGACCACCACCAGGTCCTTGGGCATCTTGTACGAGGCCAGCCGGCCCCGGAGGAAGTCGGTCAGCCCGTCCAGGGCGAGGGCGGTGCTGGGCGCCAACGTGACGTACGCGACCGGGACTTGACCCCAGCGCTCGTCCGCGCGGCCGGCCACCGCGACCTCCAGCACCGAGGGGTGCTCGGCGACGGCGTTCTCCAGTTCGGCGCAGTAGACGTTCTCGCCGCCGCTGATGATCATGTCTTTCTTGCGGTCGACCACCCAGACGAAGCCGTCCTCGTCCTGCCGGACCAGGTCGCCGGAGTGGAACCACCCTCCGGCGAAGGCATCCGCGGTCTCCTGCGGCTTGTTCCAGTAGCCGCGGCTCACCGTCGGACCCCGGTAGACGATCTCGCCGACCTCCCCGAGCGGCACGTCCTTCATCGCCTCGTCGACCACGCGGTACTGCACGGTCGGGATCGGCCGGCCCACCGAACCCAGCTTGCGCAGCGCGTCCTCGCCGCGCAGGACGCAGGTGATGGGCGAGGTCTCGGTCTGCCCGAACACCGCGACGTTCAGCGCCTCGGGGAAGCACGCGCTCATGGCCCGCAGGGTCGCGTCACTCGCGGGGGCGGCGCCCCAGCTGATCACCCGCAGCTTCAGATCGCGGTCGGCGATGCCGGGCTGCGCGCAGATCAGGTCCCACTGCTGGGGAACGTTGAAGACGACGGTGGCGCCCTCCTGTTCGTACGCGTCGAGCACGGCCTTCGGGTCGAAGGCGCCGAGCGGGTGGATCACCACCGTGCCGCCGACCAGCAGGTTCGCGACGATCGAGCCCAGCCCCGCGATGTGGAAGAAGGGGGCGGTGAGGAAGCCGACGTCGGAGTCGTCGAACATGTCCATCGCCTGGATGCAGGTGAGGGCCTGCACCTGCATGTTGCGGTGCGAGAGCATCACCCCCTTCGGCCGTCCCGTGGTGCCGGAGGTGTACATGATGAGGGCGGTGGACTCCTCGCTGATGTCGGGGAGTTCCATCGGCGGGTGTGCGGTCAGGAAGTCCTCGTACGCGAAGTGGCCTGCGGGAGTGTCCGGTTCACCTTCCGGTTCGCCGATGACGATCACCGTACGGATGTCGGTCGCCGCCGGTGCGGCGCGCAGCAGCGGCAGCAGGCGTACGTCGACGACGATCGCGGACGGTGTGCAGTCGGCGAGGATGCCGTCCAACTCCGGTGGTGCGAGGCGGAAGTTGAGCGGCACCGCCATGGCGCCCAGGCTGTTCGCGGCCAGGACGCTCTCCACGAACCACGGGTGGTTCAGGGTGAGCAGGGCGACCCGGTCCCCCTCCCGCACCCCCCGGTCGGCGAGCGCGGCGGCCAGCCGCAGTGAGCGCTCGGAGAGCTGGGCCCAGGTCGTGGTGGCCCCGAGATGGCGCAGGGCGGGGCGGTCGGGGCGCATCAGTGCGTGGGTGGCGGTGTGCGCCATCCAGTGGTGACGGAAGGACCAGGCGGGAGCCGTATCCGCGGACATGCCACTCCTTGCACTCGGACTGCACTCGGAAGGGAGGGTGTGGGGGTGGGTGCAATCATGCCCGCGCGACGACCGCCCCAGAAGGGTTTTGTTAATCAAAAATCACTTGGATGTGAATCATGAGTCACATGGGGCCCGCTCATCCCGCCGAGGCCTTCCGAGCGTGTCGCCACCCTGTGATTGACTTGCCGCATGCCTCTGACCCCGTACGTCGCGCCCTTCCGGTGAGCGCCGATCCGCTCGCGGCCGCGCGGCCGCGCAACCGTCGCCAGCTCATCTCCGAAGCGGCCGGCCGCGTGTTCAGCGAGCGCGGGTACCACGCGGCGTCCATGGCGGACATCGCCGCCGAGGTCGGCATCAGCGCGGCGGCCCTGTACCGGCACTTCCCCAACAAGTACGCCCTGTTCACCGAGTGCGCGCACACCACCGTGGACCGGCTGGTCGGCGCCCTGGACGGGCTGCCCGCCGAGGCGGACCTGGCGGACGTGCTGCGGGCCGTCGCCCACGTCGCCGTGACCCACCGCGCCTCGGGCGGGCTGTACCGGTGGGAGGCCCGCTACCTGGAGCCTGCGGACCGCCGGCTGCTGCGGGCGAAGTTCGCGCGCGTGGTGGGCCGGGTGACCGAGGCGGTGCGCCGCGAACACCCCATGGAGACCGCCGAGTTGCGTGCCGTGTCGGCCCTCGGGGCCATCGGCTCCATCACCATGCACCACGTCTCCATCACCCAACGCCGCGCCGAGGAAGCCCTGGTGGCGTCCGCGCTGCGGGTGGCCGCCACCGACCCCGCCGCCCTCACGGGCGTACCCCGGTCCGCCGAACCGCCCGCCCGCACGGTGCCGCAGACGCGGCGCGAGGAGATCCTGGCCGCCGCCGTCCCGCTGTTCGCGCGGGACGGCTTCGCCAAGGTCACCAACGGGCAGATCGCCGCGTCGGTCGGACTGGTCCCCTCCGCGATCTACCGGCACTACCCCACCAAGACGGACATCCTGGTGGCGGCCTGCCTGCAGGCGGCGGAACTGCTGACCGGGGCGGTCGACCGCAGCCTCGCCGGAGCCGGAGGGCCGCGCGAGGCACTGGTCGCGCTGGCCGTCACGTACGTGGACTACAGCTTCGAGCACACCGCGCTCACTGGCGTCGCCGAGGCCGAGGTCGTCGGCCTCCCGGACGGTCTGCGCCAGCCGCTGATCCGGGCGCAGCGCGACCACATCGCCGTGTGGGAGCGCCAACTCCTGCTCGTACGAACGGACGTGGATCCCCGGCAGGCCCGCCTGCTCGTGCACGCGGGGTTCGGAGTGGTGGTCGAGAGCGGCCGTCTGCTGCGCTGGCGGGACACCCCGGAGAACCGCAGCGCGGTCACCGCGCTGGTGGTCGGCGCCCTCGGGCTGGAGTGAACGGCGACGGACTGAGTGGCGACGGAGACGGACTGAGTGGCGACGGCGCCCCGCGAGCGGACCGCGGGGCGCCTGGTCCCGCCAGGTCTCAGGCCCCCGGCCGGTTGGCGCCGGGCAGCGTGATCAGCGTCTGCGTCGGCGACGTCCCGTTGTTCAGGAACATCATCGCCACACCCCGGATGAACTGGTCGAAGAGATGGAGCGCCTCCGGGGCGACCGGCGAGAGACCCTCCCGGAACCTCACGTACACCGGCCACGCCACCTTGATCAGACCGCGCATGACCCAGTCGCGCGGCAGTCCCAGCCAGTCGGCGTACTTGTCGCCGATCAGATAGCGGACCATCTCGTTGACGAACCCGCTGGTCAGCCCCAGGGTCGCGTCCTCGATGTAGCCGATCAGCGTCTTCGCGAGGTTGATGCCCTCGGCCGTCGGCGCGACGACCGGCCACAGCATCTGGTCGGCCTGCTTGAGCGCCTCCTCCCAGCTCGCCGGGATGAACTGGCGCTGCACGCCCAGCAGATGGAGCGCGACCTGCCAGGCGTGCAGGTCGGCGGCCTCCTCCTGCTCCGAGACCTTGATGCCCCACTTCTTCATGTTCTTGTACGCGACGGTGGCCACGGAGTGGAAGGTGATCAGGATGTCGCCGTTGCTGATGGGCTTCGGCTGGTCCGAGGTCTCCATGAAGCGCTTGGAGGTCACCAGCAGGTTGCGGACCACCGAGTGCACCAGACGCGTCTTGTTGGCGCTGACGACGAAGAAGCCCTGCGGCTGCCAGGTCGTCGGGCTGTGCAGGTCGTATCCGAAGGTGAAGGTCTTGGCCGCGCGCTCCTTCATGTTCGCGCCGCCGGCCGACCAGTACACCGCACGCGCCTCTCGCGGGATGACGGTGGAGAGGATGCCGCTGCCCAGGCTCTCGGACACGAACAGATAGCTGTTCAGGCGCTTGTAGAGCTTCTCCGAGGCGGCGAGCAGGGCGGGATCGGCCCAGGAGGGGAGCTTGTTGACGTCGCGCAGGTAGTCGGTGAGGTAGCCGGGCAGGCCGGCCGGCAGGGCGTCGCTGTTGCGGTTCCACGCTCTCCAGGCCTTGTTGACCGAGTCGATGGAGCCCTCGGCGAGCAGCCGCGCCGCGACGTCGTCCGCTACCGGGTCCCAGACCTGGAACGGGTCGGCGACGGCGTCGGTCCCGGCGAGCGAGCCCTTGGAGGACCACGACCAGGCCTGCGGGGCGCTCGTCACGGCGGTGAGACCCAGGACGGCGCCGATCGAGAGGGCGCGCCTTCGAGTGAGATCTTCCATTTACTTGTCTGCCTTCCACGCGGTGGGGCAGCGCATCCCGGGCTTTCCGGAAGCGCCCACGGCACCAACTTCGGGCGGGTCACTTGCTGGAACCTCGGGGGAGTCACCTGCTTGTTCCCCGATGTGATTTCCGATTAACATAATGATGCGTCAAGTGGTCAGCAAGACCCGTGCACGCGGCAATCCGAGACCGTGCACGCGCACCCCGCCGCCCTCCGCAAGGCCCCCTCCCTAGGAGCCCCATGAGCACGGAGCAGGACACCACGGCACCACCACCCGGGACTGCGGGCGGCTCGCGCCCCCGCTGGGTGACCGACGGACTGATCGACCAGTGGTGCGCCTGGGTGCACCGCGACGAGACCCGTCCGCATGCGGTCGAACCCCGCACCGCCCTGGCGCCCTTCGACCTGTCGCCGATCGCGCCCGTCCCCTCCTGCGCACCCCGGGACGTCTCCGCGGCGGTCGCGGCGGCCTCGGCCGCCCAGCACCGGTGGGCCCGCCTGCCGCTCGCCCGGCGCGGCGAGATCGTGCTCGCCTTCCACGACCTGCTCCTGACCCGGCAGGACCAGGTGCTCGACCTCATCCAGTGGGAGACCGGCAAGTCCCGCTACCACGCCTGGATGGAGGTGGCCCAGGTCGCCACGATCGCCCGGCACTACGCCCGCCGCGCCGCCCGCCACCTGGCCCCCCGCCGCGTACGCGGAATGGTCCCCGGCCTGACCAGGGTCACCCAACTTCGCGTCCCCCGGGGCGTTGTGGGCATCGTCTCCCCCTGGAACTACCCCCTCTACCTCGGCGTCGGCGACGTACTCCCCGCCCTCCTGGCCGGAAACGGCGTCGTCTCCCAGGCCGACCCGCAGACCCCCCTGACCCTGCTCTGGACCCGCGCCCTGCTCGACGAGGCGGGCCTGCCCACCGACCTGTGGCAGATCGTCGCCGGTGACGGACCCACCGTCGGCAATGCCCTGGTCGACGCGGTCGACTACGTCTGCTTCACCGGCTCCACCGCCACCGGCCGCACCGTCGCCGAACGCGCCGCCCGCCGTCTGACCGGCGCCTCCCTCGAACTCGGCGGCAAGAACCCCCTGATCGTGCGCGAGGACGCCGACATCCCCGGGGCGGCGGCCGGCACCGCCGTGGCCGCGTTCACCAACACCGGCCAGATGTGCATCCACGTCGAGCGCGTCTACGTGCACGAGAAGGTGTACGACGCCTTCCGCGACGAACTGGTGCGGGTCACCGAGTCGTTGCGGTTGGGGAGTTCGTACGACTACGACAGCGACCTGGGTTCACTGGTCTCGGCGGCACGGCTCGCGGGGGTCACGGCCCACGTCGAGGACGCCGTCGCGAAGGGGGCCAAGGTCCTCATCGGGGGCCGGGCGCGCCCCGACCTCGGGCCGCTGTTCTACGAGCCCACGGTCCTGGAGGGCGTCACCCCGGAGATGGACGTCTGTGCGGCGGAGACCTTCGGGCCGGTCGTCTCCCTGTACCCGTACGCCACCGACGACGAGGCCGTGGCGCTGGCCAACCGGGGGACGTACGGTCTCTCCGCGTCGATCTGGTCCAAGGACACCCGGGAAGCCGCCCGGCTGGCGGCCCTCCTCCGCTCCGGATCGGTCAACGTCAACGACGGCGCGGCAGCGGCTGCGGGCAGCATCGAGGCCGAGATGGGCGGCATGGGCGACAGCGGACTCGGCCGCAGGCACGGCGCGGAAGGCATCCGCAAGTACACCGAGAACCAGACCGTCGCCGTGCAGCGCCTCATGCCGCTCGGGCCGCCGCTCGGTCAGTCGGCACTGAAATTCGTCCGGACGACCAACCGCCAACTGGCCCTGCTGCGGAAGCTGAGGGTGCGATGAGCGGCGACGAGAAATCCGTGCGGGAGCGGTGGGAAGCGCTGCGGAACGCGGCCGGACCGGTCGACGCGGACGCGCTCGACGCGCTGTGGGCCGACCTGGAACCCGTCGGCGCCGCGTCGATCCTCGGCTCCTGGCGGGGCTTCGCCTTCCCGACCGGCCACCCCGTGGAGAAGCTGCTGGCCCGCAGCCGGTGGCACGGCAAGCGGTTCCTGTCCGTGGAGGACGCCCAGCCGCTGATCTGCCGTGCGGAGGACGGGAGCCTGTACTCCGACACCACGTCGGGGCGGGGCGCGGCCAGCCTCTGGAACATCGAGTTCCGGGGCGAGACGACCGCGACCATGGTGTACGACGGCATGGCGGTGTTCGACCACTTCAAGCGGGTGGACGACAGCACGCTGCTCGGCGTCATGAACGGCAAGGCAGCCGCCGTCTCCGACAGCGGGCACCTCTTCTACTTCGCCCTGGAACGGGAGCACTCCGCCCCGGAAAACGAGCCGGAGTGAAGGTCTCCGCCGTCCTCTCGCGCGGCACCGCCCCCAGCGAACTCGTCCCCGCCGAGCTGGACGACCCCCGCTCCGACGAAGTGGTCGTACGGATCGAGGCGGCCGGCCTGTGCCACACCGACCTCGTCACCCGGCGCAGGCTCGGCGAGCGCCCGGCCGTCCTCGGCCACGAGGGCTGCGGCACCGTCGAACACCTGGGTTCGGCGGTCACCGGCCTCGCGGTCGGGGACCGGGTGGTGGTCTCCTTCGCCTCGTGCGGCGGCTGCGACCGGTGCCGGGCCGGACTTCCCGGGTACTGCGCCTGGGCGAGCGCCCTCAACGGCTCGGGACGCAGACTCGACGGCTCGCCCACACTGCACGTCGACGGCGAGCCGGTCTTCGGCTCCTTCTTCGGGCAGTCGTCCTTCGCCACGGCCGCGTTGACCGACGCCCGCTCCTGCGTCGTCGTCGGGGACGTCTCCCCGCAGGCGGTCGCGCCGCTGGGGTGCGGGTTCCTGACCGGGGCGGGCGCGGTGCTCAACGTGCTGCGCCCGGGGCCCGGCGACCGGCTGCTGGTGATCGGTGCGGGCGGGGTCGGCTCGGCCGCCGCACTCACCGCGCTCGGCGAGGGCGTCGAGGTCGTGGTGGCGGAGCCCGCCCCGGCCCGGCGGGCACTCGTCGAGCAGTGCGGCGCCGAGGTTGTCGCCACGCTGGACGGGCCGCTTCCGCCGGTGACCCATGCGCTCGACACCACCGGGCGGCCCGATGCGATCACCCGCGCGCTGGAACTGCTCCGGCCGTGCGGTGCGCTCGCCCTGGTCGGGCTCGGTCCCGCCGAAGTCGCCGTCGACGTACGGTCGTTGATGATGCGCGGGCTGCGCGTCCACGGCTGTGTGGAGGGCGACGCCGACCCCGCCGTACTCGTCCCCGAACTGGTCCGGCGGCACCGGGCGGGCCGACTGCCCCTGGACCGCCTGGTCACCCCGTACCCGCTCGCCGACCTCGACCGTGCGGTGGCCGACCACCGGGCGGGCCTGACGACCAAACCGGTGCTGATCCCGGCGAGCTGACCGACGTACACACGCGAAACCTGGCATACGCCCACGATCCGAAACCGAGGTTCCGATGACCGGTGTGATCTCCGCCGAGCGGTCGCTGTACGAGGACGAGCACGAGCTCCTCCGGGACACGGCCCGCGCCTTCGCCGACAAGCACGCCGCCCCGCACGCCGAGCGGTGGCGGGCCGAGGGCAAGGTCGACCGCGCCCTCTTCGAGGAGGCATCCCGGGCCGGCATCCTCGGCTTCAACATCCCCGAGGAGTACGGCGGCGGAGGTGTCACCGACTACCGCTTCAACGCGGTGATCGGCGAGGTGTTCTCCCGCCACCCCGCCGCCGACGGCCTCGCGGCGATCACGCTCTCCAGCGACATCGTGATCCCGTACTTCACCGACCTGACCGACGCCGCCCAGAAGGCCCGCTGGCTCCCCGGCATCGCCGCCGGGGAACTCGTCGTCGCGGTGGCGATGACCGAGCCCGGCACCGGCAGCGACCTGGCCGGAATCGCCACGACCGCCGTCCGCGACGGCGACGACTACATCATCAACGGCAGCAAGGTCTTCATCTCCAACGGCCAGAACGCCGACCTCGTCGTCACCGCCGTCCGTACCGGCCCCGGCCGCCACGACGGCATCAGCCTGCTGGTGGTCGAGACCGACAGGCCGGGCTTCTCCCGGGGCCGCAACCTGGAGAAGGTCGGCCTGCACGCGCAGGACACCAGCGAACTCTTCTTCCAGGACGTCCGGGTGCCCGCCGCCAACCTGCTCGGCGAGGAGGGCGCGGGCTTCTCCGCCCTGATGCGCAATCTGCCGCAGGAGCGGATCTCGATCGCCGCGAACGCGGTGGCCTCCATCGAAGGAGTGCTGGAGCGGACCCTCGCCTACGTCAAGGAACGCCAGGCCTTCGGCCGCCCGATCGGCACCTTCCAGAACACCCGCTTCGAGCTGGCCGACATGGTCACCACGGCCCGGGTCGGCCGCGCCTACCTGGACGACCTGCTCGCCCGCCACTCGCGCGGCGAACTGACCGCCGTCGACGCGGCATCCGCCAAATTCTGGGCGACCGAGAACTACGTCGCCATCGTCGGACGCTGCGTCCAACTCCACGGCGCCTACGGCTACATGATGGAATACCGCATCGCCCACGACTACCTCGATTCGCGGATCTCCACCATCTACGGCGGCACCACCGAGATCATGAAGGAGATCGTGGGCCGCGACCTGGGTCTGTAGACCACCGGGCCCGAAGTGGGGGTCCTCCCACCGCGTTTGCCGCTCTTCCCGCAGGGACACAAGCCTTCCATCGCACAGCACCTCGGGGCACCTCTTCCCTGACGGCCCGCCCCGCAGGTGCGGAAGGGCGGGGCCATGGGCGGCGACACGTCGGCGGCACGGACGGACGGACGACACGTACGGTGGCGCGGCCGGCTGACGACGGGAGGCCTCGTCGGCGCGGCCCTGCTCTACAACTCCTGGCTCCTGGAGACGGCCGTCCCGACCCGACTCGACCCCCGCCACTCCTACGTCAGCGAGCTGTACGCCGCCGACCAGGCCACCCGCCCCCTGTTCACCGCCTTCGAGTTCGGCTCCGCGGCCCTCCTCGTGCTGGCGGCGCTGGCCTGGCGCAGACAGGGCGGGGGCCCCGGCTGGTGGGCGCTGGTCGGCTTCGGCGCCGCGTCGACCGCCGACGTGCTGCTCCCGATGGACTGCGCCCCCTCCCTGGAACCCGGGTGCAACGCGGTCCACCCCCTCCACACGGTGACGAGCGGCCTCGTCCACTTCTTCCTCTTCGCATCCATGGCCTGGCTCGCCTGGTGGGCGAAACACCATCCGGAGCAGGGCGGTTGGCGCACGGTGGGCCGCTGGGGGCTGCCCCTGACGGGCGCGGCCATGCTCGCGGCCCTCGCCACCGTCGGCCCCCTGCTGGAACATCCGGGCTGGCACGGCGTACCGCAACGGCTGCACCTGCTGTTCGTCGGCGGGTGGCTGCTGCTGTTGGCGTACGGAGTCCACGCCGGCGGAAGCGTCCGCGCGGCCCACCCGGTGCGGGCCACCACCGCGCCCCTCCTGCGCGGGGGCAACCGGTTCCCACGCGGGGGCTCGGGCACACTGCCGGGGTGAGCTTCACGGACGGGGTGAACCTTACTGCCGGGGCGGGCTTTGCGGACTGGGGCGGCCCGGCGCTCGGCGCGGCCTTCGCCGTACTGACCGCCGCCGCGAACGCCGCGGGCACGGTGCTCCAGCGCGTTGCCGCCCGCACCGTGCCCGAGAACGACGCCTTCAGCCTCCGCCTGGTGGGTCATCTGCTGCGCAACCGGGCCTGGTTCGCGGGGATCGCCGTGATCGTCCTCGCGGCCGTCTGCCAGGCGGCCGCCCTGACCTGGGGCTCGCTCACCCTCGTCCAGCCCATCCTGGTCGCCGAACTCCCCCTGGCCCTCCTCTTCGCCCATGCCTTCACCCGCACCCCGATGCCACCGGGAGGCTGGAGGGCGTGCCTGCTCACGTCCTGCGGGCTGGCCCTGGCACTGGGCGCCGCCGCACCCGCCGAGGGCAACAGGCCGGTGGGCGGCGTGACGTGGACGGCGGCCGTGGCCGTCGGCTCGGCCTCGGTGGTCCTGTGCGCGGGATGGGCGGTACGGCGGCCGTACGGGAAGGCACGGGCGGTGCTCTTCGGCCTGGGCAGCGCGATCGCCTACGGCCTGACGGCGACCCTGATGAAGAGCGCCATGGCGCACCTGGAAGAGGGAGGCGTCCCGGCACTGCTCACCGCCTTGCAGACGTACGGCTGTGTGGCGGCGGGCGCGGCCGCCCTCTTCCTGCTCACCAACGCCATGGGTTCCGGCCCCCTGTTCGTGTCGCAGCCCGCCCTCACCCTCGGCGAGGCGGCCGCCAGCCTCGTGCTCGGTGCGGTGCTCTTCGGGGACCAGGTCCGTACGGGGTGGTGGCTGGCGCCGCAGGCCCTCGGCGCGGCGCTGACGGTGTACGGGGTCCTGCTGCTCACGCGTGCGCAGCCCGCTCCGCGGCAGTGAGCAGGCGTTGGCCGAGTTCGCGGACGCAGTGGCGCAGTTCCTCGCCGCCGGTGACGCGGAACGGGGCGGGCAGCGCGGCGAGTTGCTCCGCGTACCACCGGGGATTGCTGGTCGTGCCGGTGAGCCGGCAGGTGGTGGCGTCGACGGGCTCCAGCCGTCCCAGGCTCGACGGCACGAGGTGTGCCACCGTGCCGTACGGGGCGTCGACGATCACTTCGGCGGTGTACTCCCAGCCGACCGCGAGATGTTCCTCCAGGACGGCGACGGGGTCGAGCCCGACCGGCGGGTCGAAGACCTCGGCCAGCAGTTCCACGGTGCGGATGCGGTCGATCCGGTACGCCCGGCGGCCGTCGGAGGTGTGCGACCAGCACAGCAGGTACCACCGGCCGTGGCGCACCACCACCGCCCACGGGTCGACCTCGGTGTCGTACTGCGCACCCGCCTCCGAGCGGTAGGCCAGCAGGACCCGCCGGTGCTCCGAGCAGGCCCGGACGAGTTCGGCCGTGGCCCCAGGGTCGGGCCGGGCGGCGGCCCGGTCGGGCACCGGCGCGGCGGCCCGGCGTACGGCCTCCGCCTGGGCGGCGACCGGCTCCGGCAGCGCGCGCACGATCTTGCCCAGCGCGCTGCCGACCGGGCCGGTCGTGTCGTTCGCGTCGTGGTGCCCGTCCAGGACGGCCATGACCAGGCACAGGGCCTCGGTCGCGCTGAACGTCAGCGGGGGCAGCCGCAGACCCCGGCCCAGCCGGTATCCGCCGTACGGGCCCCGGTCGGAGTCCACCGGGATGTTCGCCTCGCGCAGGATGCCGACGTACCGCCGGGCGGCCCGCTCCGAGACACCGAGCCGGTCGGCGAGCCGGGCGGCGGTGATGCCGGGGAAGGACTGGAGGAGTTCGAGGGCCAGCAGCGCACGCGCGGTGGGGCTCGTGTCGGATTCCATCGGGTCCCCCTGCGCGTGATCGCCGCGATCTTCTCTGCGCGTTCTTCTCTGCGCGTTCTTCTGCGCGTTTCTCTGCGCGCGACTGTTCCGGTCGTAGATCGTCCGGAACCGACCCTAGCGTGACCTGCATGAACGACCACATCGCCCTGAACACCACGATCCACGAACCCTCGAACACCGCCGGCGAGGCCGAGCTGCTGCTCTTCGCACTCGACCGCTCCCGCGCCCAGTTCGCCTGGAAGTGCGGCGGACTGGACGCCGCCGGTCTGAACCAGTCGCTCCCCCCGTCCACGCTCACCCTCGGCGGCCTCCTCAAGCACCTGGCGCTCGTCGAGGAGTGGTACGCCATGGACTTCACCGGCGAGGCACCCGGACCGCCGCTGGACGCGCCCGAGGCCAGGACCGACCCCCAGTGGGTGTGGCGCTCGGCCGCCGACGACACCCCCGAGGAGCTCTACGCCCTGTGGCAGCGGGCCGCCGAGCGCTCGCGCGCTGCGATCGCCAAGGCCCTCGCCGAGGGCCGCCTCGACGAGCCCGCGAAGAACACGGCGTGGCCCGACGGCTCCGCACCGAACCTGCGGCGCATCGTGGTGGACCTGCACGACGAGTATGCCCGCCATGTCGGCCACGCCGACCTGCTGCGCGAGGCCGTCGACGGTCTCACCGGGGAGGACCCGCCGCAGTAGCGCCCGAACGGCCCGCCGTTCACGCGCCCCGGCCGGGCGGCACGCGCAGCGACTCCACCGCGAGGCGGGCCGCCGTGCCGATGGCCGCGTCGGCGGCGGGCTGGTTCGCTGCTGTGCGGGCGGCGCGGGTGAAGACCGCGACGGCGTAGCGGCCCCCGTCCGGGTACTCGACCACGCCCACCTCGTGACGGAGCGTCGGCAGGGTGCCCGTCTTGCCCGACACGCGTACGTCGTCGAACGGGAAGCCGGAGGCCAGCCGGTGCGGCCACACCTGGTGGGCGAGCATCGAGCGGAGTTCGGCCGCGCGCTCGGGCGTGCACGCCTCGTCGTGCCAGAGGGCGGCGAGGAGGCGGGTCAGTTCGCGCGGGGTGCTGCGGTTGGTGCGCTCGGGGTCCAGGACGCGCAGGCGGGTGGTCAGGCCGGGGTCCACCAGCAGGCGGGCCTGGTCGCCGCCGCAGTCCTCGTCGATCGTGGCGAGCAGGTCGCGGCCGGTGTGCACGGCCAGGGTGCGGGTCAGACCGAGTTCGGTCATGGCCCGGTTCACGCCGGCCAGGCCGACGCGGTCGTAGAGGACGTCCGCCGCCGCGTTGTCGCTGACCGTGAGGGCGAGGGCGAGCAGGTCCCGCAGCGACATGCGCACCGGGTCGCGGAGCATGGCCACGCCCGTGCCGCCGGGGGTGCGGCCGTCGACCGGGACCTCGACCTGTTCCGTCGGGTCGAGGGCTTTGGTGTCGGCGAGCCGCTGGACCGTCACGGCCAGGCACAGCTTGTGCGTACTGGCCGTGCTGACCAGGGAGTCGGCGCCGATCCCCACCTCCGCGCCGCTGTCCAGGTCCAGCGCGTGCAGTTGGCCCGTGACGCCCGCGTCCGCGAACACCGCACGCAGCCGGGTGCGCACCGCGCCGGTCGCCGCCCCGCTCATACCGTGAACCCCAGGCGCGGAACCGGCGCCCCGAGACGTCCTGCCGCGACGGTCTGTGCCACCGGGATCATTCCTCCGTACTCGGCCAACGCCGCTTCCACCACCGCCGCGAACAGTTCCACCGCCGGATCGCCCTGACGGCTGCGCAGCCACGCCGACGACACCCGCTCCAGGAGCGGCGCACCGGCGAGTTCGCGCCACACCGCCCCGGCGGGCACCTCGCGCTCGCGCGGGGCGAAGGCGACGGCCGTGCCGGACAGCACCATGCCGGTGACGAACGCCGGATCGCGGCCGGCGATCACCGTACCGGGTTCGAAGCCGTGCCTGCGGCAGGTGGCCAGGATCTCGTCGTGCAGGGCGGGGCCGGAGGGGCGGGGGAAGAGCACCAGGTCACGGCCGGTGAGTTCGCCGAGCGCCAGGGGTCCCGCCGGGGCGCTGCCGTCGTCCGGGACGACCGCTCCCAGGGGGCGGGACATCACTTCGCCCAGCGCGAGACCCGCCACGTCCACCGGGTGCCGCAGCACCCCGGCGTCCAGGCTCCCGGCCGCCAGCTCGGCCAACTGCGCCTGGGCGCCCCGCTCCCGCAGTTCGAGCCGCACCCCGGGCGAGCCCTCCCGGAACCCGCTGACCAGCGCGGCCACCACCGCACTGTCCAGCTCCGGCGGCACCGCCGCCCGCAGCAGCCCGGCCGCACCGCTGCGCACCCGGGCCGCCATCCCCTCCAGGGCGTCGGCCCGCTCCAGCAACGGCCGGGCCTCGGCCAGCATCAGCCGGCCGCCCTCGGTCAGCTCCGCGCCCCGGCTGGTCCGGTCGAAGAGCCGGACCCCGTACTCCCGCTCAAGCCGCTGGATGCGCTGCGACAGCGACGGCTGCGCCATGCCGAGACGTGCCGCGGCCCGCCCGAAGTGTCCTTCCTCGGCGACCGCCACGAAGTAGCGCACATGCTTGATGAGGTCCATGAACAGGCATCATAGGCATTTGGGTATGCGTTTCGCCGGGATAGGACTGTTGGACGCCGGTGCGCGGAGCCTGTTCTGATCGCCGCATGTCCGACACGACACACGCCGCGAGACGGCGCCGCCCCTACCTGCTCTTCCTCCTCGTTCTGGTGCTGGTCGCCGGTGCGGGCACCGCCGCCTGGCGGCTGCTGCGCGGGGGAGAGGAGAAGGACGCACGGGCCGTGGCCGTGGACGCCTTCCTCGACGCATGGGCCTCCGGCGACGCGCAGGCCGCCGGGCGCGCCACCAGTGACCCGGCCAAGGCCGCCGCCCGGCTGGGCGCGCTCGCCAAGGACCTCCCCGGCACGCGTTTCGAGCTGCGGCGCGGCGAGCACATCGGCGCAGCCGACGGCGGCCGGTACGCCTTCCGCGTCACCCTGCACCTCAAGGGCGGCGAGCGCTTCTCGTACGACTCCGCCGCGCCCCTGACGAAGACCGGCGACGACTGGCGGGTGACCTGGAGCCCGGCGGTCGTGCACCCGAGGCTCACCGACGGCAGCAAGCTCGCCGCGACGAGCGAGTCCCGGCGCGCGGAGATCCTGGCCGCCGACGGCACCCCCCTGGGCGGGCTCGCCCCCGCGCTGGTCGGCGCGCCCGGCAAGAGCGGGCTCAACTACCGTTACGAGAAGCAGCTCGCCGGACGTCCGGCGACCGGCGTGGCCATCGTCGGTACCAGCACCGGCCGCACCCTGGCCACCCTGCACACCTCGAAGGGGGCGGGCGGTACTCCCGTACGCACCACGCTCGACATACCGGTCCAGAAGGCCGCCGAGGCCGCGCTGCGCGGGCTGTCGAAGAACGCGGCGCTCGTGGCGGTCCGCCCCAGCACCGGCGAGATCGTGGCCGCCGCCGACAACCCGCCCACGGGCACCAACCGGGCGCTGCGCGGCCAGTACCCGCCCGGCTCGGACTTCAAGGTGGTCACGGCCGCCGCGCTGATCGGCGGCGGGATGGGCACGAGCACCCCGACGCCGTGCCCGAAGTACGAGACCGTCAACGGGCAACGGTTCGAGAACCAGGACCTCTTCCAGCTGCCCACAGGCGCCACCTTCGCCGACGACTTCGCCCACTCCTGCAACACGGGCATCATCGCCCTGCGCGACCGGCTGACCCCGCGCTCGCTCACGGACACCGCGAAGGCGTTCGGCATCGGGCAGAGCTGGGACGTCGGCGCGGTGACCTACGACGGCTCGGTGCCGGTGACCACCAGCGCCAACGACCAGGCCGCCGCCATGATCGGGCAGGGCCGGGTGCAGGCCAGCCCGCTGGTGATGGCCTCGGTGGCGGCGACCGTCAAGGACGGCACCTTCCGTCAGCCGGTGCTCGTACCGGACGCGGTGAAGCGGCGGGCGAAGGCCCCGACGGAACTGGAGCCCGCCGTCGCCTCCCAACTCCGCACGCTCATGCGGGCGGTGGTGACCGAGGGCTCGGGGAAGGCCCTGCGCGGGATGCCGGGCGAACCCGGCGCGAAGACCGGCACGGCCGAGTACGGCGACGAGAGCCCGCCGCGCACGCACGCCTGGTTCATCGGCTACCGGGGCGACCTGGCCTTCGCCGTACTGATCGAGGACGGCGGCTCGGGCGGCAAGGACGCGGGCCCGGTGGCGGCGGCGTTCCTGAAGGGGCAGCGCTGAGGCGGCCGGCCCCGGGAGTTCCCCCGGGGCCGGCCGCCCGCGGGCCCCTGCCCGGTGCTGCCGTGCCGCGGTGCGCGCGTCGTCGTCAGACGGGTCGTACCGGGATGGTCCGCGTGCCGGCCTCGGCCTCGGGGACCGGGACCGTGATGGTCAGCACGCCGTCCTTGTACGCGGCCGCGGCGTCGTTGCCGTTGGCTCCGGCGGGCAGCCGGACCGCGCGGGCGAAGGCCCCGTAACGGAACTCGGTGTGCTGCTTGTCGGTGAGTTCCGCGTGGCGTTCGGCGCGCAGCGTCAGGATGCCCTCGGTGACGGTGAGTTCGACGTCCTTCGCGGCGTCGATGCCCGGGAGTTCCGCACGCAGGGTGTAGATGCCGTCCGTGAGGGACTCCTCGATGCGGATGCTGTGCAGGCCGGATGTGCTGTGCAGGCCGGGGATGCCGGCCTCGACCCAGCCGAACAGGTCCGGAATCAGAGTCGGCCAGTTCGACCGACGCTCGGTCACGCCCGTCATGTCGTCCTCCTTGTCGGGTTGCTGCTCTCATGTCCCGTTCTCAGCGTCCCGCGGCCGGGCGCGGGTGCGCGAGTGCCGACGGGCCCCGCGGCGGGGGCCGTTCGGCACCGCACCGGGCCCGCCCGGCCCCGGGTGTTCGCGGCGGGGCGGCGGGAGGCTCGTACCGGACGTGTGGAGGAGACGCACGGATCGGACGCCGGCGTCGACGCGTCCCCGTCGCTGATCGTCGGGAGGGTCGGTCCATGAACACCGAACCCATGAACACCGAACCCGGGAATGCCCGTCCCATGAACACCGGGCCCATGAACACCGGGCGCTCGAACGCCGCGCCCGCGAACGCCGCGCCCGCGAACGCCGCGCCCGCGAACGCCGGGCCCGTGAACGCCGCGCCCGTGAAGCCGCCGCCCGCCGGGTACCCGGTCCGGCTCGCGGCCCGCTGCGACGCGGCCCCGTCGCGCTGGCTGTGGCTGGTCAAGTGGCTGCTGGCGCTGCCCCACTACCTCGTGCTGGTCCTGCTGTGGGCCGCCTTCCTGGTGGTGGGCGTCGTGGCCTTCTTCGCCGTCCTGATCACCGGCCGCTATCCGCGTCCGCTCTTCGACTTCAGCGTGGGCGTGCTGCGCTGGAGCTGGCGGGTGGGGTACTACGCGTACGGCGCGCTCGGCACCGACCGCTACCCGCCGTTCACGCTGCACGACGTACCGGGCTATCCGGCGCACTTCGACGTCGCGTATCCGCAGCGGCTCTCCCGGGGGCTGGTGCTGGTGAAGTGGTGGCTGCTCGCCCTGCCGCACTACCTGATCCTGAGTCTGCTGCTGGGCGGTGTGCGGGTGCCCTGGGCGGCGGGCGGACTCCTCGGCGTGCTCGTCCTGTTCGCCGGGATCGCCCTGCTGTTCACCGGCCGCTACCCGCGCGGCATCTTCGACCTGGTGGTCGGAGTGAACCGGTGGATGCTGCGGGTGGCCGCCTACGCCGCTCTCCTGACGGACGCCTATCCGCCGTTCCGCCTCGACCAGGGCCCGGAGGAACCCGGGCGCGAGGTGCGGTCATGACCAGCACCGTGCTCGTCGCGGCCTTCCTCTTCGCACACGGTCTGATCCACCTGCCCATGTGGTGGGTCTCCGCCGACGCGTCCGCACCGTTCGACCCCCGGCACTCCTGGGCGTGGAAGCGCTCCGGGACGGCCTCCGTCGTCCTCGCCACCGCCACCGCCGTCCTGTACGTCGTGGCGGGGGCGGCGCTGGCCGCGCAGGCCGGTGCGTGGTCGGCCGTGGCGGTCGCGGCCGGGGTGACCGGGCTGGTCCTCAAGGCGGTCTGGTTCCACCCCTGGCTGTCCTTCGGCGTACTGCTCGACGCCGGGGTCGTCGCGGCCGCCGCCCTGCACTGGCCCGCCTCGCTCCCGTGACGGCCGCCGGACGGTACGGGGGCCCAACGGCCCCTGTACCGAACCGCGTTCCCGCCGGAGGCTGGGCCCACGGCCTCGACCGTCGTACGAGACAGGAGGGCAGCCCGTGACCTTCGCCCACCGCCACCCCCACCGCCACCGGCCCGCGGTGCCGCACCCGGCCCCCGCTCTGAGCGGCGTCGAGGCGGTCGTCCTGGACACCGACGGCGTGATCACCGACTCGGCCCGGCTGCACGCCCTCGCCTGGCAGGCCGCCTTCGACGCCTTCCTGCGGCAGTACCCGCCGCTCCGCCCCGACCAGCGCCGCCCCTTCGACGTCGACGAGGACTACCCGCGCTTCGTGGACGGCAAATCGCGCCAGGACGGCGCGGCGGCCTTCCTCGCCTCGCGCGGCATCGCCCCCGAGCCCGCCCTGGTCCGGGACGTCGCCGCCGACAAGGACACGCGGTACGTCGAACGGCTGCGGCAGCAGGACGTCCTGGCCTTTCCCGGGACGGTACGCCTCCTGCGCGCCCTGCGCCGTGCCGGTATGCCCCTCGCCGCGGCCTCCGCCTCCCGGCACGCCCGTGAACTCCTCACCCGGGCAGGGGTGTTGAGCCTCTTCGACGCCCTGGTCGACGGCGGCGAGGCCGCCCGCCTCGGGCTCCCCGGCAAGCCCGCCCCCGACCTCTTCCTGGAGGCCGCCCGCCGGCTGGGCGTCCCCGCGCCCCGCACCGCCGTCGTCGAGGACGCCCTCGCCGGGGTCGAGGCGGGCAGGCGCGGCGGATTCGGCCTGGTGATCGGTGTGGACCGCACCGCCCTGCCGGACGGCTCTGCCGAACTGCTGCGCCACGGAGCCCAGTTGGTCGTGCACGACCTCGGCGAACTGCTCACCGGAGAGGCACCGGAATGAGGGACACGGACGGGACCTGGGAGTACGAGGGGCACACCCCCGAGCAGGAGGCGCTCAGGGAGTCCCTGTGCACCCTCGGCAACGGCTACTTCGCCACCCGCGGCGCCGCCCCCGAGTGCGCGGCGGACGGGGTGCACTACCCGGGCACGTACGCCGCCGGCTGCTACAACCGGCTGCACTCCGTGGTGGCCGGACGCCGGGTGGAGAACGAGGACCTGGTCAACCTGCCCAACTGGCTTCCGCTGCGGTTCCGTCCGTACGGGCAGGACGGTCCCGGTGACTGGCTCCGCCCGGACTCGGCATCGGCGCACGGTCACCGGCAGACCCTCCTGCTCTCCTCCGGACTGCTGGAGCGGACCGTGCGGTACGTGCTCCCGGGGCACGGCACCCTGCGGATGCGGCAGCTGCGCCTCGTGCACATGGGCGACCCCCATCTGGCCGCCCTGCGCACCGAGTTCACGGCCGAGGACTTCACCGGGTGCCTGGACGTCGAGGCGGCACTCGACGGCGGTGTCACCAACGGCGGCGTGCACCGCTACCGCGACCTCGACGGCCGCCACCTCGTCCACGTGCACACCGGCGAGGGCAGCCCCGGCACGGTGTGGCTGCGCTGCCGCACCAGCACCTCCGACATCCGCATCGCCCTGGCGGCCCGGCTGACCACCGACGCGGCAGCTCCCGCCGGGGCCGCCCCGGCCGTCCGGCACGACGGGCGTCGCGTCGTCCAGGACCTGCGGCTGCGGCTCACCCCCGGCACCACCGTCACCGTCGACAAGACCGTCGCCCTGCACACCTCCCGCGACCCCGCCATCAGCGACCCGCTGCACGCCGCACGCGACCGGGTGGCCCGCGCCCCCGGCTTCGACGCACTGCTGGAGAGCCACCTGACCGCCTGGGACCAGCTCTGGCGGCGGGCCGCCCTGGACGTGCCCGGGGAAGCGGGACGCATCCTGCGGCTGCACCTCTTCCACGTGCTCCAGACGCTCTCCCCGCACACCGCCGACCTCGACGTGGGCGTGCCCGCGCGCGGACTGCACGGCGAGGCGTACCGGGGACACGTCTTCTGGGACGAGCTGTTCGTCCTGCCCTACCTCGACCTGCACTTCCCCGAGGTCTCCCGCGCCCTGCTCACCTACCGCCACCGCCGCCTGGAGCCCGCCCTCACCGCCGCCCGGGACGCGGGGCTCACCGGGGCGATGTACCCGTGGCAGAGCGGCAGCGACGGCCGGGAGGAGACCCAGAAACTGCACCTCAACCCCCGGTCGGGGCGCTGGCTGCCCGACCACTCGCACCTTCAGCGGCACGTCGGCTCGGCGGTCGCGTACAACGTCTGGCAGTACTGCGCGGCGAGCGGGGACACCGAGTTCCTGCACACCAAGGGCGCGGAGATGCTGCTGCAGATCGCCCGGTTCTGGGCGGCCTCGGCGACGTACGACGAGGGCATCGGTCGGCACCGCATCCGGGGGGTGGTCGGCCCCGACGAGTACCACGACGCGTACCCGGACGCGTCCGGGCCGGGGCTCGACGACAACGCGTACACCAACGTCATGGCCGCCTGGGTCCTCGCCCGCGCCCTGGAACTGCTGGACCTGCTGCCGGAACCGCGCCGTCGCGAACTCGCCGAGCGGATCGGGCTGGACGGCGGCGAACTGGAGCTGTGGGAGGAGGTGTCGCGGACCCTGCACGTGCCGTTCCACGCAGGTGTCGTCAGCCAGTTCGAGGGGTACGGCGAGCTGGCCGAACTGGACTGGGAGGGATACCGCAAGCGGTACGGGAACATCCGCAGGCTCGACCGGATCCTGGAGGCCGAGGGGGACTCCGTCAACCGCTACCAGGCCTCCAAGCAGGCCGACGTGCTGATGCTCGGCCATCTGCTGCCGCCGGAGGAACTGCGCGCGGTGTTCGCCCGGTTGGGGCACTCGCTCGACGCGGACACCTGGCGTCGCACCGTCGGCCACTACCTGGCCCGCACCAGTCACGGCTCGACGCTCAGCGCGCTCGTCCACGGGCACGTCCTGGCACGGGTGCGGCGGGCCGACGCGTGGAGCCACTGCCTGGAGGCGCTGCGGGGCGACGTCGCGGACCTCCAGGGCGGCACGACCGGCGAAGGCATCCATCTCGGGGCGATGGCGGGCACCCTCGGCTTCGTGCAGCGGGGGCTGACCGGGCTGGAGACCCGGGGCGACGTGCTGCGGCTCGACCCCGCGCCGCTGCCGCAACTGTCCTCGTACGGCTTCTCGTTGCGCTACCGGGGGCACTGGGACGTACGCCTGCGGATGACGCCGGGGCGGCTGGAGGTGAGCGTGCCCGCCTCCGACCGGCTGCCGATCGAGATCCGGCTCCCCGGGCAACGGGTGTCGGTGGCGCCCGGGGAGTCGTACAGGCTGTCGTTGCCCGGGGGGACCCCCGGGACGGATGAGCCGTGAATTCCGGCCTTCCGCGGTCCGGACCCTTCCCCCCGCCCGGCCCGTGGATACGGTGGACTGCGCGGCGACTTCGCGTGCCCGCCACCGGACGGAGGGGTCGATGGCCGAGGACAGGGGCGGGACCGAGAGGTCGGACGCCCGGCTCGGGAGGTTCCGGCTGGACGAGCTGCTCGACGAACTCCAGGTGCGCATCCAGACGGTGCGCGGCACCCGCGACCGGCTGCACGGGCTGCTGGAGGCCGTGCTGTCGGTGGGGCGGGAGCTGGATCTGCCGCAGGTGCTGCGGGGGATCGTCGAGGCGTCGGTGGTGCTGGTCGACGCCGAGTACGGGGCGCTGGGCGTCATCGGGGAGGACCAGCGGCTGGCCCAGTTCCTGACGATCGGCGTCGACGAGGAGCAGCGGGCGCGGATCGGTGACCTGCCGTCGGGGCACGGGCTGCTCGGGGAGGTGATCCGCCATCCCGAGCCGCTGCGGCTGCCGGAACTGTCGGCGCATCCGGCCTCCTCCGGGTTCCCGCCCAACCACCCGCCCATGCACTCCTTCCTGGGAGTGCCGGTCAGGGTGCGCGACGAGGTGTTCGGGAACCTCTACCTGACGGAGAAGCGCGGCGGCGCCGAATTCGACGCCGAGGACGAGGCCGTACTGACCACGCTCGCCGTCGCCGCCGGGGTGGCGATCGAGAACGCCCGGCTGTACGAGGAGGCGCGGCTGCGCGAGCAATGGCTGGAGGCCAGCACCGAGTTCACGGCGGGACTGCTGTCCGGGATGCCGGAGGCCCGGGTGCTGGAAGTGATGGTCGAGCGGGCGTGCCTGATCACGTCCGCAGAGCTGGGCGTGGTCGACCTGGTGGAGGGGGAGCAGTCGCTGCGCGGGGTGCTGGCGCTGGGCGAGGGCGCGGAGGCGCACCGCGGGCTGACGGTGCCCCGGGAGGGGACGCTCGCGGGGGCGGCCCTGCGGGAAGGGGGGCTGGTGGCGTCGGTGTCCGTCGGGGACGACCCCCGGGTGACGTTCGCCCCGGAGCGGTGGAAGGGGCTCGGTCCCGCGGTGGCGGTCCCGATCGGGGAGCGGGGGGTGCTCGTCCTGGTCCGTACGGCGGGGCGGCCCGCGTTCAGCGCGGCGGAGACGGCACCGCTCCCCGGGTTCGCCGGGCAGGCGGCGCTGGCGCTGGAACTGGCCGACCGGCGGCGGGACGCCGAGCAGGTGAGCCTGCTGGAGGACCGTGACCGGATCGCCCGCGACCTGCACGACCTGGCGATCCAGCGGCTGTTCGCCACCGGGATGACCTTGCAGAGCGCCCGCCGATTCGTCGAGCACCCGGAGGCGAGGGAGCGGCTGGTGCGGGCGGTGGACGACCTCGACGAGACCATAAAGATCATCCGGTCGACCATCTTCGGGCTGCGGTCCCACGAGTCGCCCGCTTCCGGCGGCGGCCTGCGGATCAGGGCGGTGCGCACGGTCGAGGAGGCCGTCGCGGCGCTCGGGTTCACGCCCGCGCTGCGGATGGAGGGGCTGCTGGACACGGACGTGCCGCACGCGGTGGCCGACGAGGTGGTGGCGGTCCTGGGCGAGGCGCTGTCGAACGTGGCCCGGCACGCCGGGGCCTCGCGGACGGACGTCTCGGTGGTCGTGGGGCAGGGGGTGCTGACCGTGACGGTGGCGGACGACGGCATCGGGCTGCCCGAGGGAGAGCAGCGGCGCAGCGGACTGCGCAACCTCGAGGAGCGGGCGGAGCTGCTGGAGGGGCGGATGACCGTCGTGGCGGGGGAGTCGGGCGGGACGCGGCTGGTGTGGCGGGTGCCGCTCAAGGGGCTGAAGTAGGGCGAGGGTGGGGGGCTGGGGCGGTCCCGGGGCCGGGCGTGCCCCCCCGCTCACTCGCCCGTCGCGCCCGGCGGCGGCGTGAACTGGGTTGCCAGCACCGCCGCCTGGATGCGCCGTTCCACCCCGAGCTTCGACAGCAGCCGCGAGATGTGGTTCTTCACCGTCTTCTCCGAGAGGTACAGCCGCTTGCCGATCTGCCGGTTGGTGAGCCCCTCCCCGATCAGCGCCAGGATCTCCCGCTCCCGCGTACTGAGCCCCGCCAGCCGCGCGTCCTGTGCCGGCTCCTCCTGCGTGGGTCCGCGCAGGCTGCTCATCAGCCGGGCGGTCGTCGCCGGGTCCAGCATCGACTGGCCGGACGCCACCGTACGGACGGCCTCCACCAGGTCCGAGCCCTTGATCTGCTTCAGCACGTACCCGGAGGCCCCCGCCATGATGGCGTCGAGCAGCGCGTCGTCGTCGTCGAACGAGGTCAGCATCAGGCAGGCCAGCCCCGGCGTGCGCGACAGCAGGTCGCGGCAGACGGTGATGCCGTCGCTGTCCGGCAGCCGGATGTCCAGGATCGCCACGTCGGGGCGCAGCGCGGGCCCCCGGACCAGGGCCTGTTCACTCGTGCCCGCCTCGCCGACCACCGTCATGTCCGGCTCGGAGTCGAGCAGGTCGTGCACTCCGCGCCGGACGACCTCGTGGTCGTCCAGGAGGAAGATCCGGATCGGTTGCTGCGGCGAGAACGCCCGTGCGGTCATGACTGCCCCTCGCGTTTCTGTCGTCCCGTACCGATCGTGCCGTGCGCGACCCCCTGCACACCAGGGCCGTTCGGCCCCAATGAGCTCGTTCCGAGGGGCAGTTGACTGCACGTCAGCAAATGCGGGGGAGCTGTTCGCCCACGGGTACGTCCACCACCCGGCGTGCGCCGACGAGAGTGCGCAGCTCCACCCGCCCCGCCGGGCCCTCCGCCGTGTGCCCGATCCGTACGGCCTGGGCGCCCTCGGGAAGGGCGCGCAGGGCGACCAGCGCGGCGTCGGCGGAGCGGGCCGCGACGAAGGCGACCAGGCAGCCCTCGTTGGCGACGATCAGCGGGTCGAGCCCGAGGAGGTCGCAGGCGGCGGCCACCGCCGGGGGCACGGGCACAGCCGCCTCGTCGATCTCCACCCGGAGGCAGGAGTCGTGGGCGATCTCGTTGAGGGTGGTCGCCAGCCCGCCCCGAGTGGGGTCCCGCAGGGCGTGCACGTCCGGACCGTACGGAGCGAGCGCACGCACCAGGCGGTGCAGGGGGCGGGTGTCGGAGGCGATGTCGGCCTCGAAGCCGAGCCCTTCGCGGGTGGACAGGACGGCGGTGCCGTGCAGCCCGATCGGCCCGGAGAGGAGCACCGCGTCGCCCGGCCGAGCCCCCGCCGCCGAAGGCAGCAGACTGGGCAGGCGGCGGCCGACGCCGGTGGTGTTGAGGAACAGCCGGTCGGCGGCTCCCCGCCCCACGACCTTGGTGTCCCCGGTGACGACGGGCACGCCCGCCTCGCGCGCGGCCTTGCCCGCCGAGGCGAGGACGGTGCGCAGTTCGTCCAGCGGCAGCCCCTCCTCGGCGATCACCGACAGGGTGAGGGCGAGCGGCATCGCACCGCGCATGGCGAGGTCGTTGACGGTGCCGTGCACGGCGAGCGAGCCGATGTCGCCGCCGGGGAAGGACAACGGGCTGACCACGAACGAGTCGGTGGAGACGACGAGTTCACCGTACGAGGGGAGCAGGGCGGCGTCTTCGAGCGGCCCGGTCCCGCAGCCGCCGACGGCGGGCAGGATCACGGATTCGAGGAGTTCGGCGGTGAGCCGTCCGCCCGCCCCGTGGCCGAGCTGGACGCGTTCGCGCTCGTGGTGGGGGAGGGGGCAGTCGGCGTTCGGGGTGAGGGCGGTGCCCGTGTTCGTGCTCGTGCTCGTGCTCATGCGGGGGTCCTCCTGGTGCGGCCTGCCGCGTGGAAGGCGGCGCAGGTGCCCTCGGAGGACACCATGGGTGCGCCGAGCGGGGTGCGCGGGGTGCAGCGGGTTCCGTAGGCGGCGCAGTCGGTGGGCAGTTTGGCCCCCGTGAGGATGCTCCCGGCGATGCACGCGGGGTCCTCGACGGGGTGCAGGCCGCCGACATCGAAGCGCCGCGAGGCATCGAACTCCGCGTATTCCGGGGCGAGTTCAAGGCCGCTGGCGGGCAGCGTGCCGATGCCGCGCCAGGCCCGGTCGGTGACGCGGAAGACCCGGGAGACGACGTCCCGGGCGGCGGTGTTGCCGGTCCGGCGGACCGCCCGGACGTACTGGTTCTCCACCTCGTGGCGGCCCTTCTCGAGCTGGGTGACGGCCATCAGGATGCCCTCCAGCAGGTCGAGCGGTTCGAACCCGGTGACGACGACGGGGACTTCGTACCGGCGGGCGATCGGCTCGTACTCCTCCCAGCCCATCACCGCGCAGACGTGTCCCGCCGCCAGGAACGCCTGGACCTCGCAGTCCGGGTCGTCGAGCAGCGCGGTCATGGCGGGCGGTACGAGCACATGGCTGACCAGCAGCGAGAAGTTGGCGAGCCCGAGACGGTCGGCGTGCAGGACGGTCATCGCGTTGGCCGGTGCGGTCGTCTCGAAGCCGACGGCGAGGAAGACGACCTCGCGGTCCGGGTGCTGCCGGGCGAGGCGCACCGCGTCCATCGGCGTGTACACCACCCGTACGTCCGCGCCCCTGGCCCGCAGGGAGAGCAGATCGGTGCTGCTGCCGGGGACCCGGAGCATGTCGCCGAAGCTGGTGAGGATCACGCCGGGCCGGGCGGCGACGGCCATGGCCCGGTCGAGGGTCTCCAGCGGGGTGACGCAGACCGGGCAGCCGGGGCCGTGGATCATACGGATGCCGGCGGGCAGGAGTTCGTCGATGCCCTGGCGCACCAGGGTGTGCGTCTGGCCGCCGCACACCTCCATGAGACGCCAGGGGCGGGTGGCGACGCGCCCCAGCTCGGCGAGCAACTGCCGGGCGAGGGCGGGGTCGCGGTACTCCTCCAGGTACTTCATCGGTGCTGATCGTCCGGAACGGAGAGGTCCAGCCGTACGTCGACGACGCCCTCGACCGACTGGGCGAGCCGGGCGGCCACCGGGACCAGGCGGCGGTCGTGCATCGTGCCCCGGAGGGTGACCACCCCGTCGTGCACGGTGGTGGTGACGTCCTGCCGGGGGAAGAGCGGGGCCAGTGTGCGGTGCACCTCGGCGGCGAGTTCGGCATCGGGGCGCAGGAAGACCTTGAGCAGGTCGCCGCGGCTCACCATGCCCTGGAGGATGCCGATGCGGTCGACCACGGGCAGCCGCTTCACCCCGCGCCGGGCCATGATGCGGGCCGCCTGGGCGAGGGTGGTGTCGGCGTGCACGGTGACGGCGGGCGTGCTCATCAGGGCGTTCGCGGTCGTCGCGGAGGCCTTGGCGAGTTCGGCCAGGCGCGCTGCCTTCGCGGCGGCCGCCGCCGAGCCGGTGGCAGATGCTGCGCCGCCGCCGGTCCGCGAGAGGTCCGGCAGGTCGTCCCGGTACTCCTCCTTCGGCAGCAGGTCGGCCTCCGACACCACGCCGATCACCCGTCCCTCCCCCTCCAGCACGGGCAGGGCACTCACCTTCCACTGGGCCATCAGCTCGACGATCTCCTTGAACGCGGCGTCACGTCCGACCGAGACGACGGTCTGCGTCATCACGTCGCTCACGATGTGCGGGGAACTGGGCACGGCGGGCCTCCTCGAAGGCGGTCAAAGGGTGCGGGTGCGCTCGACGGTGAGGTCGAGGAAGTGGGTGGAGCAGGAGATGCACGGGTCGTGGTTGCGAATGGCCCGCTCGCACAGGGCCGCCAGCGCCGCGTCGTCCGTCTCCCCGGCGTCGAGCGCCGCCTGCGCGATGCGGCGCAGGTCGTCCTCGATGGCACCCTGGTTCTGCGCGGTGGGCGGCACCATGCGGGCGTCGGTGACGGTGCCGTCCGCGTCGAGTGCGTACCGGTGGTAGAGCAGTCCGCGCGGGGCCTCGGTCGCACCGTGCCCGGTGCCCGCGACGGGCGGCACCTCGACGTACGGGCGGGCGGGCGGCTCGTACGTCTCGATGAGGCGCAGCGCCTCGGTGACGGCGTACACGACCTCGACCGCGCGCACCAGGATCGACCGGTACGGATTGCGGCACGCCGCCCCCTCCCACGGGTCGCCGAGCCCGGCGGCGACGGCGGCGTCCCGGGCGGTGCGGGTCAGCCACCGGCCGCTGATCGCGAACCGGGCGAGGGAGCCGGTGAGGTGGCGGCGGCCGTCGAGGGTGGAGTACAGGGCGGTGGAGTGCGGCAGGTGCTCCTCGTGGACCCGGTCCAGGAAGGTGTGCAGGGGGAAGCTGTCGAGCCCGCCGTCGGGGTGGTGCTTGGCGTCGGCGTGCAGGACGGTGGGGGTGCCGCTTTCGATGGCGTACGTTCCGGGCGCGGCCAGCGCGAAGAGGTCCGCGTCGGTCTCGGCGTCGGGGAAGCCGAAGCCGGACACCCATGCCACGGTCTCCTGGGCGTCGTCGAGAGCGCGGGTCAACTGCGCGTGCAGGGGCCGGAGTTCGGCGGGCGTGGGGGCGCGGTGGAAACCGCCGAGGCGGACGTTGACCGGGTGGATGGCACGGCCGCCGAGGAGTTCCAGGATCTCGTTGCCCGCCTTCTTCAGGCGCAGCCCGCGCTCGACGTCGGCGCGGGCGGTGCGGGCGAGTTCGAGGGCGCCGTCGCAGCCGAGGAAGTCGGGGGCGTGCAGCAGGTAGATGTGCAGGGTCTGGCTCTCGATCCACTCGCCGCAGTACAGCAGCCTGCGCAGGGCGGCGATCGCCGGACCGGCCGTGACCCGGCAGGCGTCCTCGACGGCGGCGCAGGCGCTGAGCTGGTACGCCACCGGGCAGATACCGCACACCCGGGCGGTGATGTCGGGGGGTTCGGTGTGGGCCCGGCCGCGCAGGAACGCCTCGAAGAAGCGCGGGGGTTCGTAGATCTGGAGCCGGGCCTCCGTGACGGTGTCGTCGTGGACGCTCAGGTGCAGGGCGCCCTCCCCCTCGACGCGGGAGAGCGAGCCGACGTGCAGGACGCGGGAGCCTCGGTGCGTCATGAATCCTCCTCCGACTCCGCATGGAACGCCGCCGAGTTGAAGGTGCGCAGCAGGCGCTCGACGTCGCGGTCGTCCATCCCGTCGCGGTGCAGTACGGGGATGAGGGCGGGCAGGTTGACCGACAGCGAGCCGCCGGAGGGGCCGGGCCGTCCGGCCGGGCCGAAGCAGCCGTAGCAGCCGCGTCCGTACGCCGGGCACAGCGCCCCGCACCCGGCGTGGGTGACCGGGCCCAGGCAAGGGGTGCCGTGGGCGACGGTCACGCACACGGTGCCGCGCCGCTTGCACTCGAAGCAGACGCTGTGGTCGGAGATGTCGGGCTTGCGCCCCGCGAGGAACGCGGTGACGACTTCGAGGAGCTGGCGGCGGTCGACGGGGCAGCCGCGCAGCTCGAAGTCCACGTCGACGTGGGCGGAGACGGGGGTGGAGGTGGCGAGGGTGTCGATGTAGTCGGGGCGGGCGTAGACGGCCCGGGTGAACTCCTCGACGTCGGCGAAGTTGCGCAGTGCCTGGATGCCGCCCGCCGTGGCGCAGGCGCCGATGGTCACCAGGTGGCGGGAGGCGGCGCGGATCTGCCGTATCCGCTCGGCGTCGGCGGGAGTGGTGACGGAACCCTCGACGAGCGTCAGGTCGTAGGGCCCGGGGCGCACCGCGCTGGTCGCCTCCAGGAAGTGGGCGATCTCCACCTCGCCGGACAGGGCGAGGAGTTCGTCCTCGCAGTCGAGGAGGGTGAGCTGACACCCGTCGCAGGAGGCGAGCTTGAACACGGCGAGGGTGGGCCTGCCCGGGGCGGCCGGGTCCGCCGGGGTCGTCGGGGTCGTCGGGGAGGTGGTCATGTCACAACTCCCGCGTGTAGAGCAGCGGTTCCGCCCGGTCCCAGCCGACGACCGGTCCGTCCCGGCACAGCAGCACCGGTCCGAGCTGGCAGTGCCCGCAGTGGCCGGTGGCGCAGCGCATGTTGCGCTCCAGTGACACCCGGACACTGCTGGGGGCCAGTCCGCCGTGCACGAGCGCGCGGGCGGTGGCGCGGATCATCGGCTCGGGCCCGCAGACGAACGCCGTCGCGTTGTGCGGGTCGAAGCGGGCCCGGTCCAGGAGCTTGGTGACGACGCCGATCTGACCCTTCCAGCGGTCGTCGGGCCGGTCCACGGTCACTCCGGTGTACGCGGTCCGCCACTGCCGGGTCTCGATCTTCGCCATCAGATCGGCCGGCGTGCGGGCCCCGACCAGGACGTTGAGCCGTCCGTACGTTCCGGGATCGGCGACCGCGTCACGGATCAGGGGGCGCAGCGGGGCGAGCCCGATGCCGCCCGCGACGACCACCAGGTCCTGGCCCACCGCCTTCTCCAGCTCCCAGCCCGTGCCGTACGGGCCGCGCAGCCCGATCACTTGGCCGACCTCGGCCGCGTACAGGCCCTCGGAGACCGCGCCCACACTCCGTACGGTGTGGGCGAGACCCCCGGTGGTGGGGATGGCGCTCACCGACAGCGGGATCTCGCCCCGGCCGAACGCCCACACCATCGCGAACTGGCCCGGTGCGAAAGGCGGCAGCGGCTCACCGACCGGCTCGATCCGCAGGGTCGCCGTGTCCGGGGTCTCCTCCCAGCGGGCCACGACCCGGTACGGGACGGGGACGGAAGTCCCGTGGGCGGCAGGGACGGCGGTCATCGGGACGGCGGTCATCGCCGCACACCGCTTCCGCTGCCGTAGGGCGCGTACAGGTCGAGGAGGCGGGTGCGGGCAGCCTGGAGCCGGTGGGCGAGAACCCGGCCGACCCACTGGCTCACCGCCATGCCCAGCGCGGGGTCGTCGTCGCACATCAGCCGCACCGAGGTGGCGTCGAACTCGTAGGCGCGCACCGGGGTCTGGGCCTCGGCGCCGAACTGCCAGACGTACGGCCGGAACAGCCAGGACCAGCCCACGAGTTCACCGTGCCCGAGGGTCTCGATCACGGGGGAGCGGCGGCCGGGGACGTGCGTGTCCAGGGCGACGGAGCCGGTGCGGACGATCCAGAAGCGGTCGGCGTGGCCGCCCTCCTCGAAGAGCCGGGTGCCGGCGGGGAAGGAGACCTCGCGGGCGATCCGCATCAGGCGCTGACGGTGTTCGGCGGGCAGGGCGTTCAGCGAGGTGCTGAGGGTGGTCATCATCGTTCCGCCTCCTTCTCGTGCGTGCCGTGCTGGGCATGGCCTTTCGTGTCGGCCTCCGCCTTGAGCGCGGTGACCTCCTCGGTGATGTCGATGCCGACCGGGCACCAGACGATGCAGCGCCCGCAGCCCACGCAGCCCGAGCTGTCGAACTGGTCGTGCCAGGTGCCGAGTTTGTGGGTGAGCCACTGCCGGTAGCGGCTGCGCCCCGAGGAACGGACCGGGCCGCCGTGCAGGTGGGAGAAGTCCAGGTCGAAGCAGGAGTCCCAGCGCTGCCAGCGCTCCGCGTGGTCGCCGGTGAGGTCGGTGACCTCCTCGGTGGTGGTGCAGAAGCAGGTGGGGCAGACCATGGTGCAGTTGCCGCAGGTGAGGCAGCGGGCGGCGACGTCGTCCCAGCGCTCGGCCTCCAGGCTGCCGCCCATCAGCCGCTGGAGGTCCACCGGAGGCATGGCCCGCCCCATCGCGTCGGCGGCGTCGGCGACGACGGTCCGCGCGGCCTGTCGGGTCTCCCTGTCGGCCGCCGTGCAAGGGAGTTGATCCAGCAGCGCGGTCCCGGCCTCGCTGCCCGACCGGACCAGGAAGCGATGGCCCGCCCCGTCGATCACCTCGGTCAGGGCGAGGTCGAAACCGCTGTCGGTGCCGGGGCCGCCGCCCATGGACACGCAGAAGCAGGTGGCCCCGGGCGCCGTGCATTCGACGGCTACGAGGAACGCTCCCCTCCGGCGTTCCCCGTAGCCCGTGTCACGGAAGTGCCCGCCGGTCAGGACGCGGTCCTGGATCGCGATGGCGCGCAGGTCGCAGGGTCGTACCCCGAGAAAGGCGTACGAGACGGCCTCCGGCGGTTCGGCCCGTACCGTGAGCTCGCCGTCCTTCGCGCGGTCCGCGCTCCACAGCTTCTCGCGCTGAGGATGGAGGAAGTTCTTCCAGGACTGGGGTCCGGCCGAGTGCGCGAAGGCGGCGCCGTCCTCGCGGTGGCTCAGCCGGTAGTGGCCCGCCTCCAGCTCCACGCCCCAGCCGTACGGGAGCTGCTCGGCCGAGTCGATCGGGGCGAGGACGATCGCCCCGTCGCGGACGGTGGGTCCGACGACGGTGCGCCCGTCGGCCACCAGGGCGGCGACCAGGGCGGCCAGTCCGTCCTTGTCGAGGACTGCCGTACGGGGCGCTCCCGCGGCCGGTGTGCTGGTCATCGCTGCCCTCCTCGGGCGGGGCGGGGGTTTTTGCGCCCCACCGGTTCCAGTTCCAGGTTCGGCGGTGGGGGCCGGTACGGGCAGGGGCCGACCGGCCCCCCTCCGGGGCGTACGGGTCCCTGTCGCAGGGACCCTCGGGGCCGCACCGGGCGGGCGGCGGATCAGGTCCGGCGCCCGCTCCACAGCGGTTCCGTGCGGGCCCAGTCCCGCTCCCACTCGGCCATGCGCCGGCGGCGCGCCACCGCACCCGCCGCCCACCACAGGCCGCCCGTCACGAGCCAGCCGCCGACCGCGACGGCCCCGCCGGTGCCGACGGCCACCGTCGACAGCTCGTTCTCGCTCCGGGGGGCGGCGACCACCCGGCCCGCGGGGTCGAGCCAGACGTCGGCCCGGCTGCCCGCGCGGGTGCCCGCCGCGACCTTCACCTCGGCCTCGCGCCGGGTGCCGTCGGCGTCGCGCCAGCGGACGGCGACGGGGTACTCCGTACGCCCCGTTCCGTAGGAGGCCGCCGCCGGGTTCGGGGCGTCCCGGACGACCGTGGCCCGTACGACGTGGTGCGCGGACCGCAGGGCCTCGGCCTTCGCATGTCCGGAGTCGTACGCGGCGACCCCGCACAGGGCCCCGGCCAGGGGCACGGCAACCAGCAGCACCGTCAGCATCACCAGGCGGATCCACGCCTCGACGGCGTCGCAGGGGCGGCGCAGCGGACTGCTCCGCCACCGCCACCGCCATCCTGCGGGCCGGGCTCCGCCGGGCCGGGTCGGCGCGTTCATGGCGTCAGCCCTCCTCCTTCAGGTCCGGGAAGAGCGTGCGCAGTTCGGCCGCGATGCCGTGCGCCCAGGCGGCGATCGCGTCGAAGTCGCGGAAGTCGCCGCCCTTTCCCTGCTCGACGATCATCCTGGCCATCCGGCCCTGGGCGCCGGGCTCCAGGCAGCCCCCGAAGGTGGCGTGCCCGCGCGCGTCGACCCGGTCCCGGATGCGGCGGGCGCCCCCGACCGGCGGGATCTCCCGCTCGCCCGCGCTCGGGTCGAGCGGGCCGCTGCTGAACAGCCACACGGGCCGGGCGGCCAGTGCCGTCCGCTGCCGGGCGGCGAGACGGCGGGCGTCCTTGAGCCAGCGCCCCGCGTACAGCCCGCTGCCGAGGACGACGGCGTCGTACTCCCGTACGTCGGCGACCTCGGACGCCGCCCTCGGTTCGGCGAAGACGCCCTCCTTGTCCAGGGTGCGGGCGACGGTGCGGGCGATCTCCTCGGTGGAACCGTTCTTCGTCGCGTACGCGACGAGCACCTTGAGCGTCATGACGTCCGTCCTCTCTCGGCTCTCAGAGCTTCCGCAGCCAGTCGTCGGCCACTCCGCGCAGTGCCTGCTCGCTGGGGCGCAGGTGCGAGTCGTCGGTGCGGTAGGTGAGCTTGTCGACGACCGCGACGACCCCGTCGACCTGACGGGTCATGTGCACGGCGATGGGTATCTCGCTGAGGCGTTCCAGCTGGCCCTCCAGGGTCACCAGGCCGTCCGTGACGGTGACCTTCACCGAGAGGGACGGCAGCCACAGGGCCCGGATCAGGACCTCCTCGACGACCTCGCGGCGGATCGAGTCGTCGGGCCGCAGGAACATCTGGAGCAGGTCCCGGCGGGTGGCGATGCCGACCAGCCGGTCCTCCTCGTCGACGACGGGCAGCCGCTCGACCGCGTGCCGGGCCATGGTGCGGGCCGCCTCGGCGATCGTGCTGTCGGCGTGGACGCACACCGGCGGCTTCGACATCAGCTCGCCCGCCGTACGGGCCGCCGCCTTGTGCTGCGCGGTGCGCGCGGCCGGGGTGAGGCGGGGGAGGCGGAAGCGGCTCGGCGGTGCGTACCGGTCGGGGGCCTCGGCCTCGTGGAACAGGAGGTCGGTCTCCGAGATCACGCCCACCACACGGTCGTCGGCGTCGACGACCGGCAGTCCGCTGATGCGGTGCTCGGCCAGCAGCCGGGCGACCTCCTTGAACGGGGTGTCGGGCCGGGCGGTGACGACCTCCGAGGTCATCACGGAACCGATCTTGCTGTGCTTCATCGTGATCTCCTTCGCGAGTCCCGCCCGGCTAGCGCAGCCGGCGCAGGTAGGGGTCGTGGGCGGTGCGGGGCAGCAGCCGTACGCGTACGTCGAGGGCGGTCACCCCGTCCGGCCGCGCCAGTACGGGATTGAGGTCGGCCTCCGCGAGCTGCGGCAGGTCGCAGGCCATCGCGGACAGGCGGGCCAGTACCTGCTCCAGGCCCTCCAGGTCCACCGGCCCGCCGCCGCCCTGCCCGAACAGCAGCGGGGCGCAGCGCGGCGCGGTCAGCAGGTCGTGGAGGTCGGCTCCGGTCAGCGGGGCCAGCAGGGCGGACCGGTCGGCGAGCACGTCGGCGGCGGTGCCGCCGAGCCCGAACATCACCAGCGGGCCGAACACCCCGTCCTGGACGACGCCCGCGAACAGTTCGGTGCCGCGCGCGGCCTGCGGCTGGACCACCACACCGGTCAGCAGGCCCTCGAAGCGGGTCTCCAAGTCCCGGTAGGCGGAGCGCACTTGGCCGTCTCCGCGCAGGTCCAGCAGGACCGCGTGCTGGGTGCTCTTGTGCAGCAGACCCGGCCAGTGGGCCTTGAGAACCACCCGGCCGTCGTCCCCGGCGAGCCGTTCGGCGGCGAGCACCGCCTCGTCCTCGGACCGCACCCAGGCCCACGGGATCTGCGGGATGCCGTAGCAGTCCAGGAGGTCCGCGCACGCGGCGGGCTCCAGCCAGCCGCCGTCCGGGCGGGCCGCCAGCCACCCCTCGACCAGGGCGTGCGCACGGGATGCGTCCACGCCGGTGAGGGAGGGGACGGTACCGGCGGGCCTGGCCAGCCAACGGGCCCGGCGGACCGCGTGCGCGAGAGCACGGGCGGCGGCCTGCGGGTCGGCGTAGCAGGGCACGTGCCCGCCGTCCGCGCAGGGCAGCAGGGAGACGGAGGTGTCCTGGCCGAGAAGGACCGCGGCGACCGTGCGGGAGCGACGGCCCGGGGTGCGGGAGAGTACCCGGGAGAGATCGTCGCCGGTCGCCGCGGCGACCGCGGTGGGCACGAGCACCACCAGGACGGCGTCCACACCGGGACACTCCGCCAACTGGTCGACGCACAGACCCAGTTGCTCCTCCGAAACCGCCGCAGTGGTGTCCACCGGGTTGGCTGCGGACGCATCGTCGGGCAGTACGGCGAGGAGCCGTTCGACGGTGTCGGGGCCGAGCGGGGACACCTGGAGCCCGGCCTCCGCGCACGCGTCCGCCGCCAGTACGCCCGCGCCGCCCGCGTTGGTGACGATCGCGATCCGGTCCCCGCCCGGCAGCGGCTGCGACTGGAACAGGGCTGCGGTGTCCAGGAGTTCACCGATGGTGCGGGTCGCGGTGATCCCTGCCTGGGTGAACAGGGCCTGCCGGGTCACGGTCCGGGTGGCCGCCGCGGCGGTGTGCGAGGCGGCGGCCCGGCGGCCGGTGTCGGTGCGGCCCGCGTCGACGGTCAGGACGGGGATACGGCGGGTGACGCGGCGCGCGGTGCGGGAGAAGGCGCGCGGGTTGCCGAAGGACTCCAGGTGCAGCAGGGCCACTTCGGTGCGCCCGTCCGACTCCCACCACTGGAGCAGGTCATTGCCGCTGACGTCGTACTTGTCGCCCAGCGACACGAAGCTGGAGGTGCCGAGACCCAGCCGGGACAGCCCGCTGAGCAGGGCGATGCCCACCCCGCCGGACTGCACGGCCACCCCGACCGTCCCGGGCCTGGGGTGGTGGGCGGCGAAGGTGGCGTCCAGGGACATGCCCCGGTCGGTGTTGGCGACGCCCAGACAGTTGGGGCCCACCAGCCGCATCCCGTACCGGCGGCACACCGCCAGCAGGTCCGCGCCCAGCGCCGCGTCGAGCCCGGCGGTCACCACCACCAGCGCCCGTACGCCGGTCTTGCCGCACTCCTCGGCCACCGGCACCAGGGAGGCCGCCGGAACGGCCAGCACCGCCAGGTCCGGCACCCGGGGCAGCGAGGTCACCGAGGGGAACGCGGGCACCCCCAGCAGGGAGGTCACGTGCGGGTTGACCGCGAACAGCCACCTGGGGAAGCCGCCGGTGCGCAGATTGCGCAGGATCGCCCGCCCCACCGAACCCGGCTTGCGTCCCGCGCCCACCACGGCGACGACGTTCGGCCGCAGCAGCGGTTCCAGACTGGCCACGTCGGCGCCGCGCCCGCGCGCCTCGACGGCCGACAGGTAGGTGTCGTCCTCGTCGAGCCGGATCACGCAGTGCAGCTCGGGCCCGTCGAGCCGCCGGGCCACGGACAGCCCCAGGTCGGCGAAGACCTCCAGTACGGCACGGTTCTCGGCGAGCGCGACGGCGGTGAAGGAGGTCACCCCGTCGGCACGCGCGGCCGAGACGAGGTGCTCCAGCAGCAGGGTGCCGATGCCCCGGTGGTGCAGGCCCTCGCCGACGGCGAGGGAGATCTCGGCGGTACGGGGAGCGGGGGCGCTCGGGGCGCTCGGGGCGGTGGTGCGGGAGGCGTGTGGGAGGGGCGCGGGCGCGGCGGGCTCGTCCGTCCAGTCGTACTCGGCCAGACCCACCACCTGCCCCCGGACCTCCGCGAGCAGTGCCAGATAGCCGGGCCGGGGCGGGGCGCTCGCCCGTTCCGCGGCCTGTTCGGCGGACCGGCGGCTCGCGGCGAAGAACCGCAGCCGCAGGTGCTCGGGGCTCATCTCCCGGTACAAAGCCAGCAGTTGGGGCCGGTCCTCGGGGCGGGCCGGGCGGATGCACGCGGTGGTGCCGTCCGCGAGCAGGGCGTGGACCGGGTCGCCGGAGCGGGTGCCGTCCGTCATGGCGGGCCTCCTGAGCTGAATCGACGCTTCGAGCATCGAACGCGGCCCGACGGCCCGGCAGGGGCTGTACGGGGACCCACTGGGGCCAAACGGCCCTGATCCGCTGGGCCGGTTGCGGCACCCGAGTCCGCACCCCGGTGCTAGGACACCGCCGCCCCACGGCCCTGGAGCAGCCGGGCGATGGCGATCGAGCCGCCGCCGTGCAGCAGGACGCTGCCCAGCACGGTGAGCGTCGTGGCGTCCAGGGCGGTGTACGCGAAGGGCCCGTCCGGGAGGCTGTTGAAGGCCGGCAGGCCGAACACGATGGAGGTGGTGCCGCGCGGCCCCTGAAGCCGGCCCGGCCCCTCACCCGGGCGAGGGGTCCGGCAGGGGTTCGCCCAGCTCCGTCTCGACCGCGTCGGCCATCGCCCGCAGCACCGCCAGCGTGCGTGCCGCCTCCGCCTCGTCGACCTCCGTGATCGCAAAACCGACGTGCACGATCACGTACGTACCGACGTCGGCGTCCGGCGTGTACGTCAGGCACACCGGCCTGCGCACCCCGCCGAAGTCGACCGTGGCCATGCGCAGTCCGGCCTCGTCGTGGATCTCCAGCACGCGGCCGGGGATGCCCAGGCACATGAGTCTCACTCCTCCACAGGGTTACGGGGTCACGAGTGCGCGCGTGCGAGGCGGGCCGCCGCGACGGCCGCCTGTCCGTAGCTGATGCCGCCGTCGCCCACCGGGACCGCCTCCGCCACCAGCACGCGCAGCCCCTGGGCCCGCAGCCTGCGCCGGACCTCGGTGAGCAGCCGCCGGTTGAGGAAGCAGCCGCCCGCCAGGCACACGGTGCGCGGCGCCCCGTCCGCGACCGCACGGGCGACCAGGTCGGCCGTCGCCCCGGCCACCGCGAGGTGGAAGGCGGCGGCGAGCTCCGGCACGCCCTCGCCCGCGCGCTGCCGCTTCAGCAGGTCGGTGAGGGTCGGCGCCGGGTCGTACACCCAAAGGCCGGACGCCCGTACCAGCCGATGTGCCAGCGGTACGGTCCGGAGGCTTCCGGCGGCGTTCTCCAGGGCGACGGCGGCCTCGCCCTCGTAGCCGACCGTGTCGGCGAGGCCCAGCAGGCTCGCCACCGCGTCGAAGAGCCGCCCCGCGCTGGAGGCGCGCGGCGAGTTGAGGCCGCTTTCGGCGAGGCGGCGCACGACGGCCGTCTCGCGCGGGTCGAGCCGGTCGGTGAAGGGACGCGTCAGCCAGGCGTACGGGCGCGGCGCGCCCAGCGGCTCCAGCGCGCAGAGGTAACCGAGGGCCATCCGGGACGGGTGGCGCACCGCCGCCTCCCCGCCGGGCAGCGGAGCGGTCGCGAACCGGCCCACCCGCCGGTACCCGGTCAGGTCGGCGACCAGGATCTCGCCGCCCCACAGGGTGCCGTCGTCGCCGAGGCCGAGCCCGTCGTAGGCGACGCCCGTGAAGGGGCCGCGCAGCCCGTGCTCGGCGGCGCAGGCCGCGAGGTGGGCGTGGTGGTGCTGGACGGGGACACGGGGGAGGGACAGGGTGTGCGCCCACTGGGTGGAGAGGTAGCCGGGGTGCAGGTCGTGGGCGACGGCCGCGGGGGTGATCCCGGTCAGCCGGGTCAGGTCGGCGTAGGCGCGGGTGAAGGCGTCGAGAGTGTCGGCGTCCGCCAAGTCACCTCCCTGCGGCGAGAGTTGGGCGTTCCGTCCGGCTGCGAGGGCAAAGGTGTGCTTGAGCTGGGCCCCGGCGGCCACCACAGGGGTACGGGCGGGGACCGGCAGCGGAAGCGACGCCGGGGCGAGGCCGCGCGCCCGGCGCACGGTGCGCAGGACGCGGCCGGTGGCCTGGACGACCGAGTCGTCGTACCGGGCCCGGATCGGCCGGTCGTGCAGGAGGAACCCGTCGGCGACCGGCCCCAGCACCCGGCGGGCCTCCGCGTCGTCGGTGACGATCGGCCCGCCCGCGAGATTGCCGCTGGTCACGACGAGCGGCCCGGCCGCCTCGCGCAGCAGCAGGTGGTGCAGGCCGGTGGTCGGCAGGAAGAGCCCGATCCGCCCGGTGCCTGGATGGGTGGCTTCCGCCACCTCGGACGCGCGGGCGTTCAGCAGCACCACGGGACGCACCGCGGACTCCAGCGCGGCCCGCTCGGTGCGCGACACGCACGCCAACTCCCGCGCGGCATCGATGTCTTGGACCATCACCGCGAAGGGCTTGGTGGGCCGGTGCTTGCGCTGCCGCAGCAGGGCGACGGCCGTCCCGTCGGTGGCGTCGCACACCAACTGGTAGCCCCCGAGCCCCTTCACCGCGACGATCTGCACGCCGTCGACCGCCTTCACGGCGGCCCGCAGCGCCGCCTCGCCGGAGAACTCCCGTCCGGTGCCCGGGTCCTGCCAGCAGAGCCGGGGGCCGCAGGCCGGACAGGCGAGGGACTCGGCGTGGAAGCGCCGGTCGCCCGGGTCGCGGTACTCGGCCGCACAGTCGGGGCACAGGGGGAAGCGGCGCATGGTGGTGCGGACGCGGTCGTACGGCAGGTCCTCGACGACGCTGGCCCGCGGCCCGCAGTCGGCGCAGGCGAGGAAGGGGTAGCGGTGGCGGCGGTCGCCCGGGTCGAGGAGCTCGCGCAGGCAGGCGTCGCAGAGGGCGGCGTCGGGCGGGATCTCCCGGGGGCGACGGGTCCCCGGGTCTCCGGGACGGCTGTTGCGTACGGTGAACCCGCTCTCCGGAGAGGGGAGTTGATCGCCGCCTTCGGTGACCCGGACCCGGTGCACCCGGGCCAGCGGAGGCGCCTGCGTGCGCAGCCGGGCGGTGAACTGCCGTACGGCGCGGGCCTGTCCGGCGACCACGCCCTCGACGTGACCGCCCGCGTTGGCGGCCCAGCCGTCGAGCCCGAGTGCCGAGGCGAGCCGGTGGACGAAGGGCCGGTAGCCCACGCCCTGCACGATGCCGAACACCTCGAAACGGACGGCCGTGTACGGTGCGGCTCCGGCCGCCGGGTCGTGCGTCATGGCAGGTCGCCTCCGGGGGCGTACGGCAGGGGCCCGGCATCCGGCGGGAGGGGCCCGGAACGGGGCTGGACGGGTCCCGCACCGGGCAGGAGGGGTCCCGCACCGGGCACGAGGAGGTCGTACGCCCGGAGTTCGTCCGTGACGCGGGCGGTCACCTCGTCCACCGCCGCCGCGACGGCCGGGGAGAGGCCGGGGCCGAATCCGCCGTCGGCGCCCTCGACGGCGTACACGACCAGACGGCCCGGCAACCGGCCCATGATCCGGGCGAGTTCGACGGCCTCGCCGAGGCCGAGCCCGTGCGAACTGGTGGTCCGCGGGCGCTGCGCCGGGCCCGCGTCCAGTTCCAGCCGGTGCACCCGGCCGGGGTGCGCGGGGTGGGCGTGGGCGGCGTCCACCACCAGCGCGAGGCCGGCGCCCTCCCAGAGCCCGATGAGGCGGGCGGGGTCGCCGTCGCACACCGCCAGGTCCACGCCCGTACCGGCGAGGACCGGCCGGAGGCGGGCGACGACCGCCCAGCCCGCACCGTCGTCCCGGCGGAACTCGTTGCCGACGCCGATCACGACGGTGCGCGGCCGTGCGGTCATCGTGCGCCTCCTTCCGCCGGGCGGCAGCGGGTCGGTGCTGTCTGCGGTCCGGGCTGCCTGCGGTCCAGGACGTCTGCGGTCCACCGTGCGGAGGCCGGCCGGGTGCGCGGCAGGGGCCGAACGACCCTGTCCGGGGCCGGTTATCCCCTCCCGGGCCCGGTCCGCGCGTGGGAACGTCCGCAGCAGTGCCTCCGCCGGGGGCGTACCGGGAAGGCGGTGCCGCGATGCTCGAACCCGTGATCGTGGGAGTGGACGGATCCGATGCGAGCCTGGCCGCCCTGGACTGGGCCGCCGACGAGGCCGCGGCCCGGGGCACCGTACTGCGGGTCCTGCACGCCTGGCGCTGGGAGCGGTACGCCTCCCTGGACCCGGCCTGGGGCGTGAACCGCTCCGCCCTCCAGGTGTACGCCGACAACGTCGCCGCCACGGCCGTGGAGCGCGCCACACGCAGGCAGCCCGAGGTGCGGGTGACCAGCACCGTGCTGGCCGAGGACCCGGTCTCCGCGCTGGTGCGGCTCGGCGAGGAGTCCGGGCTCGTCGTGGTCGGCAGCCGGGGGCACGGGGAACTGGCGGAACTCCTGCTGGGCTCGGTGAGCCTGGGAGTGGCCGCGCGCACGGTGACCCCGGTGGTCGTCGTACGCGGCGCCACGGCCGCGCGGGGCACCGTCGTCGTCGGCGTGGACGAACCCGAGGACGCCGCGCCGCTCATGGAGTTCGCCTTCCACGAGGCGCAGCTGCGCGGTGCGAGGGTGGCGGTCGTGCACGCCTGGCGCTGCCCCGCGCACGAGGTGCCCGACTACCCCCGGGCGGCTCCGGACGACCACAGGCTGCGGGCGGAACGGCAGGTCGAGGAGGTGCTGAAGGCCGCCGTGCGCGCCCGCCCCGAGTTCGCCGGCCTCCCGGTGCGCCGCGAGGTCGTCGAGGGCCCGGCCCGCTCCGCGCTGCTGGATGCCGCCCTCACGGCCGACCTGCTGGTCATCGGCGCCCGCCGCCGCAAGGGCCACCTGGGCATGCAACTCGGCCCGGTGAACCACGGCGTGCTGCACCACGCGCCCTGCCCGGTCGCGGTCGTCCCGCACGACTGAGCGGCGGGCGGCCTTGCCCCCCCTGGTCCCGCCCCACCTCACCTCGTACACCCCACCCGAAGACGGAGCCCTCACCGTGCCCCACGACCGAATCGCCGACCTCGACGCCCACTGGCGTGCCGCCAACTACCTGGCGGCAGGCCAGATCTACCTCCTCGACAACCCCCTCCTCACCGAGCCCCTGCGCCCCGAGCACATCAAGCCGCGCCTGCTCGGCCACTGGGGCACCTCGCCCGGCCTCAACCTCGTGCACACCCACCTCAACCGCCTGATCCGGCAGCACGACCTCGACGCGATCTGCGTCTGGGGCCCCGGGCACGGCGGCCCGGCGGTGCTCGCCAACTCCTGGCTGGAGGGCTCGTACAGCGAGACGTACCCGACGATCGGCCGGGACGGAGACGGCATGCGGAAGCTGTTCCGGCAGTTCTCCTTCCCCGGTGGGGTGCCCAGCCACGTCGCCCCGGAGACCCCGGGGTCGATCCACGAGGGCGGCGAGCTCGGGTACTCCCTCTCCCATGCGTACGGCGCCGCCTTCGACAATCCGGGGCTCCTCGTCGCCTGCGTGATCGGCGACGGCGAGGCCGAGACGGGGCCGCTCGCCGCGTCCTGGCACTCGACGAAGTTCCTGGACCCCGTGCACGACGGCGCGGTCCTGCCGATCCTCCACCTCAACGGCTACAAGATCGCCAACCCGACCGTCCTCTCCCGCATCCCCGAGGCCGAACTCGACGCCATGCTGCGCGGTTTCGGCCACGAACCGATCCACGTCACGGGAGACGACCCCCGCATCGTGCACCCCGCGATGGCCGCCGCCCTGGACCGCGCGCTGGAGCGGATCACCGCCGCCCAGCAGGCGGCCCGCAGCGCGGGATCGCGCGAACGCCCCCGCTGGCCGATGATCGTGCTCCGTACGCCCAAGGGCTGGACCGGACCGGCCACCGTGGACGGCGAACCGGTCGAGGGGACGTGGCGCGCGCACCAGGTGCCCCTGCCTTCCGTACGCGAAAACCCGGACCACCTGCGGCAGTTGGAGGCATGGCTGCGCTCCTACCGCCCCGAGGAGCTCTTCGACGCCGACGGCCGGCCCACGGAACAGGTCCTCGCCTGCGTCCCCTCCGGCCCCCGCCGCCTCGGCGCGAACCCGCACGCCAACGGCGGTCTCCTCACCCGCGACCTGCCCGTCCCGCCCCTGGAGCACTTCGCCGTCCCCGTCGACAAACCCGGCACCGCCCTCCACGAGCCCACCCGCGTCCTCGGCGGCCTGCTCGCCCAGATCATGCGGGACACCGCCCGAAGCCGCGACTTCCGCGTCGTGGGCCCCGACGAGACGGCCTCGAACAGGCTCGGTGCGCTCTTCGAGGTCACCGGCAAGGCCTGGCAGGGCGAGGTCCTGGACACCGACGAACACCTCAGCACCGACGGCCGGGTGCTGGAGATCCTCTCCGAACACACCTGCCAGGGCTGGCTGGAGGGCTACCACCTCACCGGCCGCCACGGCCTGTTCTCCTGCTACGAGGCCTTCGTCCACATCGTCGACTCCATGGTCAACCAGCACATCAAGTGGCTGCGCACCACCCGCGCCCTGCCCTGGCGCGCACCCGTCCCCTCCCTCAACTACCTCCTCACCTCCCACGTCTGGCGCCAGGACCACAACGGCTTCTCCCACCAGGACCCCGGCTTCGTCGACCACGTCCTCAACAAGAGCCCCGAGGTCGTCCGGGTCTACTTCCCGCCGGACGCCAACACCCTCCTGGCCACCGCCGACCACGTCCTGCGCAGCCGCGACTACGTCAACGTCGTCGTCGCGGGCAAGCAGCCCTGCTTCGACTGGCTGTCCCTGGACGACGCCCGCACCCACTGCGCGCGCGGCGCGGGCATCTGGGAGTGGGCGGGCACCGAGGACCCGGCGAAGGGCCCCGACGTGGTGCTGGCCTGCGCGGGCGACGTACCCACCCAGGAGGTGTTGGCCGCCGCCCAGTTGCTCCGCCACCACCTGCCCGGCCTCGGCGTGCGCGTCGTCAACGTCGTCGACATGACCCGGCTGCTGCCCCGCGAGGAGCACCCGCACGGCATGTCCGACTCCGCGTACGACGCGCTGTTCACCCCCGACCGGCCGGTGATCTTCGCCTACCACGGCTATCCGTGGCTGGTCCACCGCCTGGCCTACCGCCGCACCGGCCACGCCCACCTGCACGTACGCGGCTACAAGGAGGCGGGCACCACCACCACACCCTTCGACATGGTCGTACGCAACGACCTCGACCGGTACCGCCTCGTCATGGACGTCGTCGACCGGGTCCCCGGACTCGGCGTCCGCGCCGCGGCCGTCCGCCAGACCATGGCGGACGCCCGCACCCGCCACCACGCCTGGATCCGGGCCCACGGCACCGACCTGCCCGAGGTCGCCGACTGGACCTGGACCGGCTGATCCCCGGCCCCACTTCCCTGGAAGGTGTGCCCATGTCCCACCAACGGACCATCACCGCAGGCGTCGACGGCTCGCCCGAGAGCCTGGACGCCGCCGACTGGGCGGCCCGCGAAGCCCTGCTGCGCGAACTGCCCCTGCACCTGGTGCACGCCGCCGTGACACCCGTCCCGCCGGGCCTGCCGGCCGTGCCGGAGGGCGGTGTCGGGGAGCCCGGCACTGTGCTCGACCGCGCCACCCTCCACCTCTCCTACGCCCATCCCGCACTCGGCATCGTCGAGGAGGAGGTGGCGGGGCATCCGGCGGAGGCACTGCTCGCCACCGCCGAAACCTCCGAACTGCTGGTCCTCGGCTCGCGCGGCAACGGCGCGCTGACCGGTCTCATGGTCGGGTCGGTGGCGCAGGCGGTCGCCGCGCGGGCCGCCTGCCCGGTGGCTCTCGTACGGGCCGGGGAGCGGCCGGCCGACGAACGGCAGGGGGCACAGGACGCCCCCTACCTGCCCGTGCTGCTGGGCATCGACCTGGACCGCCCGTGCGACGAACTCCTCGAGTACGCCTTCGACGCGGCGGCGACCCGGCGCACCGCCCTGCACGTGGTGCACGCCTGGACGCTTCCCCTGGTGCCGACGGCCTCCGCGAAGGACCCGGGGGTGGAGCGGACCCGCAGGCTCGACGCGGTGATCACCTCCTGGCGGCACAAGTTCCCCGGCACGGAGGTCGTGCAGCAGGTGGTGCACGGCAGGGCCGGACACCATCTGCTGCTGGAGTCGGCGGGAGCGAGCCTGCTGGTGGTCGGCCGTCCCCTGGCGGCGGGCCCGCACCTGGGCCCGACCGTCCACTCGGTGATCCACCATGTGCTGTGCCCCGTGGTGGTGGTGCCGCACGCGTGAGGCCGCGGGCACGCGGAGGAGTGCCCGGCCTCCCGCTGGAGCCGGGCACCCCGTCCTTCTCTCACCTGCGGTGATGGTCGTAGTAGTCGTCGTCGTACCGGTGGTGGCCGTCGCCCCCGATGTAGTGCCGCTCCTCGATGACCGTCTCGTGCTCGCCGGGCCGTTGCCGTCCGGGGCCCGCGGCGATGAAGGAGACGAGTCCCAGTACCCCGCCCACCAGCAGGGCGAAGCCCACCACGAACGAACTGAAGCCGAAGATCACCCCGGCGCCCAGCACGGTGGCTCCCAGCAGAATCAGAGGAATCATCGCCGCCCCCTCGGGCCTCGGGCACCGTCTCGTGCCGTTGCCTTCAGCCTGCCGCCCCGGCCCCTCTTGGTCCCGGTGCCGAACGGGGCGCACCACCCGGCGAACGGCCCCACCGCGAAGGAGCCCTGTGGCCCCGCGCGCGCACCGTACGGCACCTGCCCGCAGCCCCCGTGTCCGCGCGACGGTGAGGTACGGAAGCAGCCGACGGGAGGGTGGACATGGACGTTCTGGTGGGACACGCATCCGCGCACGGCTCCACCCGGGAGATCGCCGAACGCATCGGCGCCCGCCTCGCCGAGCACGGCCTCACGGTCGAGGTGCGGGCACTGACGGACGTACAGGTGCCCCTGGAACAGCGGGCGTTCGTCCTGGGCAGTGCCGTGCACGGTCAGGCCTGGCTGCCGCCGGCCAAGGACTTCGTACGACGCCACGGCGACCTGCTGCGGTCCCGGCCGGTGTGGCTGTTCAGCGTCGGGATGCCGGGGGCGCTGCGGGGCCCGTGGAAGCGGCTCGCGGACAAGGAGGAGCCGCTGATCCTCCAGGACCTCCCGGTCCGGCTCCGGCCGCGCGAGCACCGGCTGCTGTCGGGAGTGGTCCGACCGGAGCACTTCCCCTTCACGGGGCGGCTGATGTTCCGGCTGATGGGGTGCCGGTACGGCGACTACCGCGACTGGGCCGCCGTCGAGGCGTGGGCCGACGCCATCGCCCGGGAGCTGGCACCCGTCCCGCCCGGACCCACCGCCGGGAACGGGGGCCGAACGGCCCATCGAAAGGGCGAGGAGGCCCCTGCCGCCCCGCGCGACCACCCGCCAGCCTGAGCGTGCCCCTCCCGCGCACGACGACCGGAAAGGCCCACCCCCTCATGGAACTGCCCCTGATCGTGGGCGTGGACGGCTCGGAATCGAGCCTCCAGGCGGTCGACTGGGCCGCCGACGAAGCCGCCCGCCGCCACCTGCCCCTGCGCCTCGTGCACGCCTCGCGCTGGGAGAGCTACGAGAGTGCCGCGTTCGCCTACGACTTCGCCGGAGCCACCCGGCTGAGCGTCGCTGAACGCACCGTCACCGTCGCCGCCGCACGTGCCACAGCCCGGCAGCCCGGCGTCAAGGTGGCCACCGCCGTCCTGCCCGAGGACGCGGAGTCCGCGCTCCTCCACGAGGCGCACGGGGCCGCCGCCCTGATCACCGGCTCCCGCGGACTCGGCCCCTTCGCGGAACTCCTGCTCGGCTCCGTCAGCCTGGCGGTGGCGGCGCGCGCCGTGTGCCCCGTCGTCGTGGTGCGCGGCGACAAGGCCAACCGCGACGGACTCCACGGCAAGGTCCTGGTGGGCGTCAAGGCGGCGACCCCCGACCAGGCGTCCTTGCGGTTCGCCCTCGACCAGGCGCGCACCCGGGCCTGCACCCTCCAGGCCGTGACCGCCTGGCGCAGCCCCGCCCCGGACCCGCGGCTGCTGCCGTCCGCGTCCGACCGGTTCTCCCGTACGTACGAACAGCAGGCCGCGGCCCGGCTCGACGACGCGCTGCACGCCGCCGCCGACCACCCCGGCCTCCGCGTCGACCGCACCACCGTGGAGGGCCCCGCCCACAAGGTGCTGCGCGACCTCACGGCCACCGCCGACCTCCTGGTCCTCGGCGCACACCACCGGCGCAACCCGCTGGGCCTCCAACTCGGCGCCACCGCCCACGCGTTGCTGCACCACGCGCACTGCCCGGTGGTCGTCGTACCGCACACGGCACCCCCGGCGACCACGACCGCGTTCACCACCACGACCGCACGACACGAGGAGTTCTCATGACCGTACGCGTCGGCATCAACGGCTTCGGCCGCGTCGGCCGCAACTACCTGCGCGCCCTCCTGGAGCGCGGCGCGGACACCGGGCTGGAGGTGGTGGCGGTCAACGACATCACCGCGCCCGCCACCCTGGCCCACCTCCTCGCCTACGACTCCACCTACGGCCGCCTCGGCCTCCCCGTCGAGCACGACGCGACCTCCCTCACCGTCGACGGCAGGCGCATCGCCGTCACCGCGCAGCGCGACCCCGCTGCGCTGGACTGGGCCGGCCACGGGGCCGACATCGTCATCGAGTCCTCCGGCCGCTTCCGCGACCGCGCGAGCGCCGCGCTCCACCTCAAGTCCGGCGCCCGCAAGGTCCTCCTCTCCGCCCCCGGCAAGGGCGCCGACCTCACCGTCGTGATGGGCGTCAACCACGAGGCGTACCGCCCCCTCGAACACCACATCGTCTCCGCCGCCTCCTGCACCACCAACTGCGTCGTCCCCATGGCCACGGTCCTGCACGAACGCTTCGGCATCTCCCGGGGCCTGATGACCACCATCCACGGCTACACCAACGACCAGGCCCTCCTCGACGGCCCCCACAAGGACCTCCGCCGGGCCCGCTCGGCGGCCCTCAGCATCATCCCCACCTCCACCGGGGCCGCCCGCGCCGTCGGCCTGGTCGTCCCCGAACTCGACGGCGTCCTCGACGGCCTGGCCGTCCGCGTCCCCGTCGAGGACGGTTCCCTCACCGACCTCACCGTCGTCCTGGACCACGAAGCGACCGCCGAGGAGATCAACGCCGCGTTCACCGAGGCCGCGGACGGCCCGCTGCACGGCATCCTCCGCGTCGCCGACGCCCCGATCGTCTCCCGCGACGTCATCAAGGACCCCGCCTCCTGCCTCTTCGACCCGGGCCTCACCCAGGCCCACGGCGACCTGGTGAAGGTCTTCGGCTGGTACGACAACGAATGGGGCTACAGCAACCGCCTCCTGGACCTCACCGCCTACGTCGCCCCGCGCCTGTAGGCGAAGACGGCGACGTACGGGGCCAGTCGTGCGCCGGGGCCGTTCCGGCCGAGGCGAGCGCCCGCGGGGGCGGGCCGGTGTCCGGCCGCCCCGCTCCCGGCCGGGGCCGACCCGCCCGGCGCTAGCGGGACTTCTTGCCCAAGTCCCCGTCGAGGGAAGCCTGGTAGAGGTCCGCGTACGTGGGGGAGTCCTGGATCAGGCCGTCGCAGAACGCGGCGACGTCGTTGCCGGTGACCTCCAGGACGCCCTTGCCCGCAGCGACGCCCTCCTCGAAGAAGTCCACGATTCCCGGGAGCAGGGGGCCGTCGGGCAGGTCGACCGGGCCGACCTTGAACAGGTACTTCTGCATCTCCTCGTAGACGATGCGGTAGTCCGCCGGGAGTGCCTTGACCCGGGCCTTGTGCGCCCGCCACTGCTTCTTGCCCTCGATGATGTCCTGGATGCCCATCTCGGCTCAGCCTCCCAGCCTGCTCAGTTTGCGTGCGACGTTCCTGTTCAACTGCTCGCGCCAGCGGTCGCGGTAGGTGCGGGCGCCCTCTCCGCCGGCCAGTGCCGTGCAGAAGCCGGGGACGTCGTCGCCGAGCACCTCGTGGACGCTCTGTCCGTCCGCCGCCGTCTCTTCGAGCAGACCCAGGGCGCCGTCGAGGATCGGCATCAGGTTGCGGCCGGTGAAGTCGCCGTGCGGGAGGAGATGGCTGACGATCTGCCCCCAGGCCGCCCGGTGTTCGTCCGGCAGGGCCTCGGCCCTCGCTTCGAACGCCTTCCACTCCCTGCTCAGATCGCTTCCCGTGATGGTTTCCCAGAATTTCATCGTCCGCCCTCCTTCTTGAGCTTGTCGATGCGCGACGACACGTAGGCCCATTTCGTCCAGAACGTCGCGAGTTCCTCGCGGCCGGCGTCGTTGAGCGCGTAGAACTTGCGCGGCGGTCCGACCTCGGACGGCCGCTTCGTCACCTGGACGAGCTTCTTGCGCTCCAGTCGCAGGAGGATGGTGTACACCGTTCCTTCGACGACGTCGGTGAAGCCGAGTTCGTTCAGTCGGCGGGTGATGGCGTACCCGTACGTCTCCTCGCCCGCGATGATTTCGAGCACGCACCCTTCGAGCGTGCCCTTGAGCATCTCCGTCAGGTCGTCCATGGAGAGTCCTCCTCGGCCCTCTTGGTACTGTGTAGTACCGAGTACTGCTACAAGGTAGCACCGAGTAGCCGGGATTGCCAGTGCCGAGGCGACTGCGAGGGGGGCCGGTCAACCGGCCAGGGCGGCCAGCCGTGTCGGGCATTCCTCGACCACCAAGTGCCCCGAATCCGCCAGCACTTGGAGCCGAATGCCGAGCCGCGAACGCACCGCAGGACCGAGCCTCCGGGGCGGCAGGAACACATCGTGCTCCCCGCCGACCACCAACTCCGGCCGCGGCCGGCCGCCGGGCGCGAGCATGTCCCGCAGCAGCCCGGCGCTGCGCGCGGGGGAGTTGCGCCGGGTGCCGGACACGGCGCCCCCGCTCACGGGGCGAAGGTGAATTCGAGGAGGAAGGCGGCGATCAGCGCCCACACGCCGACGCCCACCAGCCAGAACCAGCCCGTGAGGAAGCCCGTGGTGAGCAGTGCCGCCGCGCAGGCGAGCAGGCAGGCGATGACCCGCTTCAGGTGGAGCGCCGGTCGCCGGAAGGCGCTCATGACGATCGGGCTTCCCGGTGGGCGGGCGGCCCGGGGAGGTGGTCTGCGGGAGAACTGGGCGGACACGTACGGCGGTTGACGGGCATGAGCGCACCCTAGCGAGGTGCGCGCCGGGGCGGGGCGGACCCCGCCGCTCCCGGGCGTCAAGGTTGCGACAAACCGCCGCCCCGTACCCCGAATCCCTTTCCCGCCGGCCCCGCCTCAGCCCACGTGCACCCGAGGCCTCCGTGCCATGTCCGGCTCCGCCCGGCGCAGCACCTCGCGGGTGACCGGCGCCACCTCGCCGTCGCCGAAGATCAGGAAGCGGATCAGGTGGCCGAGGGGGTGGCCCTCGGTCCAGTTGAAGTAGACGTGCGGGACCTGCCCGGTGCGTTCGCGCAGTTGCATCAGCACGGCGGCGATGGTGTTGGGTACTCCGGCGCCCTGGACCCGCAGCCTGCGCGCGCCGTGCTTCTCGTCGCCGTGGACGGTCAGGTCGGTGGTGAAGTCGGAGGAGTCGCTGACGAAGACCTCCAGGAAGAGGACGGGCCGCCCGTCCGGGATGTGGGTCTGCTCGCGCTGGCTGTACTCCTTGGCCCGGTACTCGCGGGTCGAGTGCTCCTCGGGCTCGTTCGCGATGACCCGCAGAGGCCCCTCGGCCGCCGCCGCGTCGATCAGCCGCAGGGCCGTCTCGTCGAACGTCACGGTCGCCGCCCGCAGCTCGAAGGCCCGGTGCACGCGCGAGGCGAAGGAGGTCAGCAGGATGCCCAGGATGAACAGCGTCGCGATCTTGATGCCGTCCGGCCGCTCCACCACGTTCGTGACCAGGGTGTATGCGAACACGGCCGTGATCACCCCGAACCCCACCGACGCCGCCCGGTGCCCGCCGCGCCGGGCCGCGACCGTGGAGGCGAAGGACGCGGACAACATGAGGACGAGCACCCCCGTCGCGTACGCCCCGCTCTGCGCGTCGACGTCCGCGTTGAACCACAGCGTGATGACCACGGCGATCGCGAAGAACAGCAGCACCAGCGGCCGCACCGCACGCGTCCACTCCGGCGCCATGCCGTAGCGCGGCAGATAGCGCGGTACGAGGTTCAGCAGACCCGCCAGCGCGGAGGCCCCGGCGAACCACAGGATGGCGATCGTCGAGACGTCGTACACCGTGCCGAAGACCTCGCCGAGGTGTTCGTGCGCCAGATAGGCGAGCGCCCGCCCGTTCGCCGGACCGCCCGCCTTGAACGCCTCCTGCGGGATCAGGAGCGTCGTCGCCAGGCTCGACAGCAGCAGGAAGCAGCTCATGATCACGGCGGCGGTCGTCAGCAGCCTGCGGGTGTCCCGGATGCGCCCTTCCGGTTTCTCGTACGTGTCCGACGCGCCGCCCCTGACCTGCGGCATCACCGCGACCCCGGTCTCGAAGCCGGACATGCCGAGCGCCAGCTTCGGGAAGACCAGCAGCGCGACGCCGACCATCGCCAGCGGCGAGGAGTGCGAGGCGGTGGCGGCCTCCCACCAGTTGTCGACCGCGACCGGCCGTGCGGCGACCTGCCACACCGCTGCGGCCAGCACGGTCAGATTGAGCGCCAGGTAGAGGGCCACGAGGACCACCGCCACCCGGATCGCCTCGCGGAACCCCTTGAGGAAGACCGCCCCGAGCGCTCCGACCAGCACCAACGTGATCCAGACGTTCTCCCCGCGCAGCCAGTGCGGGGCGAACGGATTCTCCACCACGTGCGCGGAGGCGTCGGCCGCCGAAAGAGTGATGGTGATCATGAAGTCGGTGGCCGCGAACCCCAGCAGCACCAGGACCAGCAGCTTCCCCGCCCACCAGGGCAGCAGCCGCTCCAGCATCGCGATCGAGCCCTCGCCGTGCGGGCTCTCCCGCGCCACCCGCCGGTACACCGGCAGCGCGCCCAGCAGGGTGAGCGCGATGAGCACGAGGGTGGCCAGCGGGGACAGCAGCCCGGCGGCGAGGGCGGCGATGCCCGGCTGGTAGCCGAGCGTGGAGAAGTAGTCCACGCCGGTCAGGCACATGACGCGCCACCACGCGTGACCGGTGTGCTCGGCCGGCGGTGTGCCGTGCGGACCGGGATGCCGGGCCGTCTGCTCGCTCAGGCCCTCCAGCAGCCACGTCCGTGCCCGGTGCGGGGTCCGTTCGTCGGTCATGGTGGCGTGGGTTCCTGTTCTGCTCGCCGAATCGGAGTGCGAGGAGCGGGTGCCCTGGCGAAGAGCGGGTGCCCCGGCGCAGAGCGGATGCCCCGCCCATCCTTCCGCGAACCGCAAGCCGGTGCGAGCGCAGCGAGGCCGTGGGGCCCGTCCGGGCCCGTCCGGGCCCGCACGGCCCGTCCGGTCAGAGGCGGACCGGCAGCCGGAGCAGGAAGGTCCCCTCCCCGGCGAATCCGACCCGCTCGACCGCGTCCCGCCCGACGGCCAGGGCGAGGGTGTCGCGACGGAGCACCAACTGGTCGAGGGCGATCTCCGTCTGGAGACTGGCGAGTGCGGCACCGATGCAGCGGTGCGCCCCGTGTCCGTACGCGATGTGTCCGGCGCCCCGGGCCGCCTCGCGACGCGCAGCAGCGGGGCGTGGCCGTGCGAGACCTTGTCGATGTGGGCGTGGTCATGATGCAGGGGATCGTCCTCAGCGGCTCGTGAATTCGGCGTACTGCGGCCGCTGTTCACGCTCCGGAGCGGAGTGGGGGGCCGACGCGGGACGGGGCAGCTTCTCGCCCTCGACGTCCAGGTTCGGCAGGAGGCGGTCCAGCCACCGGGGCATCCACCACGCGGACTTGCCGAGCAGGGCGAACAGGGCGGGCACCAGGGCCATCCGTACGACGAAGGCGTCGAAGAGAACCGCGGACGCGAGGGCGAAGCCGATCATCTTGATCAGGTCGTTGTGCTCGGTGATGAACCCGGAGAACACGCTGATCATGATGATCGCGGCGGCGCTGACCACCCGCCCGCCGTAGCGGAACCCGGTGACGACCGCCTCGCCGGGACGGGCACCGTGGACATGGGCCTCGCGCATCCGGCTGACCAGGAAGACCTCGTAGTCCATGGCGAGTCCGAAGACGACGCCGATCATCAGGATGGGCACGGTGCTCATCACCGGCCCCGGCTGCTGGACGCCGAACACGTCGGCCAGCCAGCCCCATTGGAAGACCGCCACCACCGCGCCGAGCGCCGCGCCCACCGAGAGCAGGAAGCCGAGGGCCGCCTTGAGCGGGACCAGGACGGAGCGGAAGACGACCATCAGGAGCAGGAACGCCAGGCCCACCACGAGGGCCAGGTAGGGCAGCAGGGCGTCGTCGAGCGTCTGGGAGAAGTCGATGAACATGGCGGTCTGGCCGGTCACGAGGACCTCGGTGGCGCCGGTGTCCGCCTCGATGCCGCGTGCGCTCTCGCGCAGGGAGCGGACGAGGTCCTCGGTCCTGGCGTCGGTGGGGCCGGTGGCCGGTACGAGGTTGAGGATCGCGGTGTCGTTCGCCGGGTTGGCGGCGGCCGGGGAGACCGAGGCGACACCGCTCCGGCCGGCGAGCGACGTGCCCACCGCGTCCGCCGCCTTCTTCGCGTCCGGGGCGCTGACCGTGACCGTCAGGGGCCCGTTGAAGCCGGGGCCGAAGGAGGCCGAGAGCAGGTCGTACGCCTTGCGCTGGGTGGTCTCCGGGGCCATCGTCCCCTCACCGGGCAGACCCAGTTGGAGCGAGGCCGCCGGCACGGCGACCGCGCCGAGGCCGAGCACGGCGACGACCAGGACGGCCACGGGGTGGCGCAGCACGTAACCCGCCCAGCGGGCACCGAGGTTGGGCCTGCGACGCGCCTCGGCCTTGGCGGCCTTGCGCTGCTGGCGTGCGGTCAGCGGCTTGCCCGTGAGGGCCTTGCGGTCCCTGCGGCGCAGCACCCTGACGGGTGCGAACCCGAGCAGCGCCGGAACCAGCGTGATCGCCACGAGTACGGCGACGGCGACCGTCCCGGCGGCGGCCAGGCCCATCTTGGTCAGCATCGAGATGTCCACCACCGCAAGACCGGCCAGCGCGATGACGACCGTGAGTCCCGCGAAGACGACGGCGGAACCCGCGGTGCCGACGGCCCGGCCCGCGGCCTCCTGGCGCTCCCGGCCCTCGGCGATCTCCGTGCGGTAGCGGGAGATGATGAAGAGCGCGTAGTCGATGCCGACGGCGAGGCCGATCATCATGGCCAGCGTGGAGGTGGTGGCGGACAGTCCGAGGGTGCTGCCGAGCGCGGCGATGCCGCCGATGCCGACGCCGACCCCGATGACCGCGGTGAGCAGCGGCATCCCGGCGGCGATGAGCGATCCGAAGGTGATCAGCAGGACGACCGCCGAGACCAGGATGCCGATGCCTTCGGCGCCGCCCATCGCGGCGTCCACCTTGATGGCGTCACCGCCCGCCTCCACGGTCAGCCCCTTGCTGCGGGCCTTGTCCAACGCCCGTGTGAGCGCGTTGTGTTCGGCGTCCTTCAGCTCCAGGGCGGTGGCCCGGTAGGTGGCGACGGAGTAGGCCGTGGTGCCGTCCTCGCTGATCGTTTTCAGCTTGTACGGATCGGAGGCCGCGGTGACTCCGGTGGCCCGGGACAGGTCCGCGACGAGTGCGTCGACCCCGGGCTTCGTCGCCGGGTCGGTGATCTTTTGGCCCTGGGGCGCCCGGATCACGACCCGGGCGCCGGCTCCGTCGGTGCCTGCTGCGGGGAACTTCTCCCGCAGCAGGTCGAAGGCCTTCTGCGACTCCGTGCCCGGCATCGAGAAGGTGTCGGTCGGAGGTGCGGGGGCGGTGGAGGCCGCGAAGCCCACTCCGCCCAGGACCAGTACCCACAGCAGGGTCGTCAGCCAGCGCCGCCGGAAGGCCAGGCGGCCGAGTTTGTAGAGGAAGGTAGCCATGGCGAAGTCGGACTCCTGTCGTGGGTGGGGATGGTGCGGGGATGGCGCGGAGGAGGCGGCGCAGGCGTGGAACGGCCTGCGCGCCTTCGTGGCACCAAGATGGCATCACTTTGACGCCACCGCAAGCCCAAGTGGTGTGCCGTGGCGCCAAGTTGGCGTTCGAGGGTCATTTCCCGGGGCACTGCCGGGCCGATCCGCCGCCCGGGGCGCTGCCCGGCCGATCTGCCGCCCGGGGCGCTGCCCGGCCGATCTGCCGCCCGGGGTCGGGGGCGGCCGTCAGCAGTCCGTCAAGCCGGACGCGCACGACGTCAGGGGGCCGTCAACGCGGCCGACGGCCGAACTTCCGTGCCCCAGGCTGGTGATCGCACGGGACGCACGAACGATCCGTCGTGCGGGTGGAGGGCGAGTGACGAGCACCGCCGGTACCGAGCGGAGCCAGGGGCGGGGGCCCGGAGCTGCGAAGGAACCTCACCCGGACGGTTCGTGACGGGGGAAGTCCCGTTTCCGCGGCTCTGAGGGGGGTCGCGGAAAGGCCGGGCGGTCCATGGCTCCAGCCATGGACCGCCCGGCCCCTTTTCGTCGTCCGCAGCGGTGTCAGTAGTGGTGTCAGTAGCGGCGTCAGTCCTCGACCGCCTGGTAGAGGGTGGTCCAGAAGTCGCTGATGACCCGTGCCGAGTCCGGGGTCGACATGCCGGTCTGGGTGAGCAGGATGCCCACGAGCCCGTTCTGCGGGTCGGCGTACGTCGACGTACCGGCCCCGCCGTCCCAGCCGAACTGGCCCACCGGCGCGTAGTCGCCCCGGTAGGTGCGCACCGCCATCCCGAAGCCCCAACCGCCGTGCTGGCCCTGGCCGTACGAGAGGTGGACGAGGTTGCGGGCCATGGCGGCGCGGGTGTTCGTCTGTTCGGGGGTGAGGCGGTTGGTGGTCATCAGCTCGACCGCGGGACGGGACAGGATGCGTTCGCCCTCGTGCACGCCGTGGTTGAGGAGCATGCGGAAGTACGCGTGGTAGTCGTCGGCGGTGGAGTCGAGTCCGCCGCCGCTGGAGGGGAACGCCGGGGGCGTGCTGTGGTGTCCGCCCTCGGCCGGGTCCCCGACGACGAACTCGCCGGTCTGCGGGTCGGGCGCGTACAGCGGAGGCAGGCGGTGGATCTTGTCGGCGGGCACGTGGAACCCGGTGTCCTTCATGCCCAGCGGCCCGAAGATGCGCTCGCGCAGGAACTCCTCGAAGGGCCGGCCGGTGACACGGGCGACGAGCACGCCGAGCAGGTCGTCGCTGACGTTGTACATCCACTGCTCTCCGGGCTGGTGCATCAGCGGGAGCGTGCCCAGGCGGCGCATCCACTCGTCCGGCTCCACCTGCGGGAGCAGCCAGCCGTTCTCGCCGTACACCTTGCGCTCGAAGTAGGCGGCCATCATCGGGGAGCCCATCGCCGTCGTCTCCAGGCCGAGCCCGCAGGTGGAGGTCAGCAGGTCCCGTACGGTGATGGGCCGCCGGGCCGGGACGGTCTCGTCCAGCGGGCCGTCGGGCCGCTTGAGCACCTGGCGGTCGGCCAGTTCCGGCAGCCACGCGTCGACCGGGTCGTCGATGCGCAGCCGGCACTCGTCCAGCAGGACCATGGTCGCGGAGACGGCGACCGGCTTGGAGGTCGAGGCCATCCGGAAGATGGTGTCGCGCCGCATCGGCGTGCCGCCCTCGTGGCGCATCGTGCCGATCGCCTCGACGTGGGTCTCCTCGCCCCGGCCGACGAGGGCGACGAGACCGGGGATCTTCTTGGACTCCACGTGCGCTTCCAGCACCTCGCGCAGTCGACGCAGGCCGGTCGCGGAGAAGCCGTTGCTGGTCTTGGTCATGGCAGGACTCCTAATTGGCAGGTGTGGGTGGGGTGTTGAGGGAGCTATTCGGTGTCGCTGAGTACCGGTACAACGTAACGCTGACTACCGGTACTTAGCAAGAGGGAGTAGCCAACCCGGCTTGCGGGCAAGGGATCTGGCCCGTCGCGCCAGGGACGCGTAGGGATGCGGCGGCACCGTGTCAGCGGTGCGTCAAGACCGGGGCTTCGGGGTGCGGCGGGCCGGAGTATGGGGTGCGGCGGGCCGGTCCAGACCCGTACGCCGAACTCGTGGTCCCCAGTGGACTGCGCCGTACGAGAGTTGAGAAGCGCATGACTGTCGAGAACATCGTCGGGATCGTCATCGCCGCCGCTCTGGTGGGGTACCTGCTCCTCGCCCGGCTCCACCCGGACAAGTACTGAGCGGCGGTGCTGCGGGGGCACGAGGGGAGGTGCGGGAGGTGCGCGGCAGGCTCAAGGTGTATCTCGGCGCCGCTCCCGGCGTCGGCAAGACGTACCGCATGCTCGACGAGGCCCGCCGTCGGGCCGCACGCGGCACGGACGTGGTGATCGGGATCGTACGGGCCCACGGGCGACCCCACACCGAGGCGCTGCTCGACGAGATCCTGACCACCATGGAGTACGTCGCCCTCGACGACGTACTGATCCGCCGCCCGCGCGAAGTCCTGGTGGACGACCTCGCCCACCCCGCCGAGCCGGACGGCTCGCGCCCCGCGCACTGGCGGGTCGTGGCGGAGTTCCTGGACGCCGGGATCGACGTCGTCAGCACGCTCGACATCCAGCACCTGGAGTCCCTCAAGGACGTCGTCGAGAAGATCACCGGTACGCCCCAACTCACCACCGTCCCCGACGACTTCGTGCGCCGGGCCGACCAGATCGAACTGGTCGACATGCCGCCGGACGCGCTGCGCCGCCGCATGGCGCACGGCGACATCCACCCGCCCGAGCGCATCGACGCCGCCCTCGGCCACTACTTCCGCGAGGACAACCTCGCCGCCCTGCGCGAACTCGCCCTGCTGTGGGTCGCCGACCGCGTCGACGAAAAGCTGCGCGCCGAACGCCGCACGCCCGACGCCTGGGGCATCCGGGAACGCGTCGTCGTCGCCCTGCCCGGCGGCTCCGAGGGCGAGACCCTGATCCGGCGCGCCGCCCGCATCGCCGACCGGGCCGCGCACGGTGCGCTGCTCGCCGTCCATGTCGTACGCAGCGACGGTCTCGCGGCGGGTTCCTCGCACGGCGCGCTTGCCAGGCAGCGGCAGCTCGTGGAGAGCCTGGGCGGAACGTACCACTCGGTCGTCGGGGCCCAAGTCGCCGAAGCCCTGGTCGAGTTCGCGCGCGCCGAGAGCGCGACGCAGCTCGTGCTCGGCACCAGCAGACGCGGCCGGCTGGAGCGGTTCCTCACCGGGCGCGGCATCGGCGACACCACCGTCGCGCTCTGCGCCGACGTCGACATCGACGTGCGCACGGTCGCCCACGAACGCGCCGGAGGCGGCAGGCTGCTGCCCTCGCGCCGCCGCACCCTGCCCACGTCCCGCCTGGTCGCGGGGCCGGTCGCCGGGCTGGTCCTGCCCGTACTCCTGACCCTGCTGCTCGACCGGTTCCGGGGCACCCTCAACCTCACCAGCGAGGCACTGCTGTACCTGGTGACCGTGCTCGGCGTCGCCTGCATCGGCGGGGTCGTCTCGGCGGTGGTCGGCGCGGTGACGGCATCGCTCCTCCTCAACTACTGGTTCATCCCGCCCAGGGGCCGGTTCACCGTCGCCGAACCGGACAACCTGCTCGCGCTCGCGGTGTTCGTGGTGGTGGCCGGGACGGTGGCGGCCATGGCCGACCGCTCGCTGAAACTGTCCCGGCGGGCCGCGCGGGCCACGGCGGAGGCGGAGACGATGTCGGCGCTCGCCGGGAACATCGTCCGGGGCGACCGGGCGATCGAGGCGCTGCTCACGCGGGCCAGGGAGACGTTCGGGGTGGCGTCGGCGGAGCTGGTGGAGGAGCGGGCGGAGGGGGAGGGGCTCAGCCGGGTTCCGGGCGACGGGGTGACCCAAGTCCCGGTCGGCGAAGGCCTGTTCCTCGTGCTGCGCGGCCGTACGCTCGACGGCGCCGAACGCCGTGTCCTCACCGCCTTCGCCGCCCACGTCGCCGCCGCCGTCGAACGGGACCGGCTCGCGGAGGCCGCTGCGGAGGCGGAACCCATAAAGGCCGCCGACCGGATGCGCACCGCACTCCTGGCCGCCGTCAGCCACGACCTGCGCACCCCGCTCGCCGTCGGCTGGGCGGCCGTCGGCTCGCTGCGCAGCCCCGACGTCGAGTTCAGCCACGAGGAACGGGACGAACTCCTCGCCACCGCCGAGGAGTCCATGGCCCGCCTCGGCCGCCTCATCGACAACCTCCTCGACATGAGCAGACTCCAGGCCGGAGCCCTCACCCTCGCCCTGCGGCCCACCGCCTTCGACGAAGTCCTGCCCGCCGCCCTGGAGGGGCTGCCGCCCGACGGGCCGCAGGTCGTGTGCGTACGACTGGACACCGCACCCTCCGTCCTCAGCGATCCGCCGCTGCTGGAGCGGGTGGTCGCCAACCTGGTCAGCAATGCCGTACGGCACTCCCCGGCCGACCGGCCCGTCCGCCTCTCCGCGAGCACCCTCGGCGGCCGGGTGGAACTGCGCGTCGCGGACCGGGGCCCCGGCCTGCCCGTCGCGGACCGGGACCGGGTCTTCGTCCCCTTCCAGCGCCTCGGCGACACGGACAACACCCGGGGAGTGGGCCTGGGCCTCGCCCTCGCCCGGGGCCTCACGGAGGCCATGGGCGGCACTCTGACCCCGGAGGACACCCCGGGCGGGGGGCTCACCATGGTGGTGTCGCTGCCGGGTGCGGGCGGACCCGGACCGCCGGGGCCGGGGGGTGAGGCGGAGACGGGCGGGGCGGAGAGGGGCAGTGCAGGGACGGGCGGGGCCTGCCCGCCGGATTGCGCTACTTGTGGTCGCGGAGGAAGGCCGGGATGTCGGCCCGCTTCGGGTAGTCGGGCAGCGGTGCGGGCCTGTCCTGGAGGAACGCGGTGATGACGGCCGCCGCACGTCGGTCGTTGTCGTCCAGGCCGTTCCACATGTGGTGGCCGACGCCGGGCAGGTACTGGGTGCGCCGGACGGCGGGGTTGTCCGCTAGGACGGCGGTCTGCCACTGCCGGACCTGGGAGGAGCACTCGGCGATCATCAGCATCGCGGGGGTCCGGGAGTGGCTGAGCCGTGGGGCGAGGGCGGGGGAGTCCTTGATCGTCTGCTGGATGCGGAGGCTGGCGGCGGCGCTGAAGGAGAAGTTCTCCGCAGTGTCCTCGACCGGGATGCGGTGCGCGTCCCGCGCGCAGTAGGCGGACGCGGTGTCGCTGCCGAGATCGGCGGCGGTGAAGGCGTTGACGCCCTCCGCCTGCCCCACCAGCCCGTTGTCCGGGTCGAGCAGCCCGAGCCGCATGAGGCCGAACGCCACCGCGTACCGGGGGACATGCGTGGAGCGCGGCCCGGTCATGGCCGGTGCGATGTCGCGGGCCGACGGCCGGCCCTTCTGCTCCGGCATCCGGGCGGAAGGACCGTCCATGGGGCCCGGCTCGGCGATGACCGCACGGTGCAGTCGGTCGGCCATGGCAGGGTCGGCCAGCGCGCGGGTGAGTACGACCGCACCCGAGGAGAAGCCCAGTACGTCGGCGCGGCCCTTGCCGAGTCTGCCGATGAAGGCGCCGAGGTCGTGGACGGACCGGGTGATCGCGTACTGGCCCATGGGCAGCAGGTCGCTGCGACCGCCGCCGGCCTGTTCGTACGCGTACACGTCGTGGCCCTGGCCTGCGAGCCGCTGGAGGAAGCGGTGGTCGAGCACCGAAATGCCGCGCACCGGGCCGCCGTTGAGGTAGACGAGCGGGGCGCTGCGCCGGGGGCCGTTGCCGGTGGGCGGGTAGTGGTAGACCGCGACCCGGCTGCCGGTGGACAGCCGCCAGTGCTCGGCGGTCACGAAGGGCAGGGCGGGCGGGGGGTTGCGCGTCGTGGGGACGGTGGGGACACAGACCGACAGCGTCAGGGCCGCCGCGACGAGCACCGGCAGGAGGGCCACCAGCCGTCCGCGCCCGGAGCGGCGGCGGCCCCGCCACAGCGCTGCGAAGGCCGCGACCCCGACGGTCACGGACCATGCGACGAATCCCGAGTCCGCGCCGTCGGTGGCGACGAGCAGCGCCAGGAAGAGGGCGACGAGCCCCACCACGGCGGCTACGGCCGCCAGTAGGCGGAGCACAAGACGTAAGGGGCGTAGGGCGGACGACGGCATGGTGAGCTCCTCGGCAGAGTTTCAGAACGCTGTTTTGAAACGATGTTATCAGCATGGGTAAACTGCTCCCCATGGGAAGGCCGAGAACGAACGACGCCGCCGTCAGAGAACGGCTCGTCGCTTGCGCGACCGAGCTGTTCGCCACCCGCCCCCAGGAGTCGGTCACGGTCCGGGCGTTGGCCGCCGCCGCCGGAACGTCGACGGCGGCGGTGTACACGTTGTTCCAGGGGAAGGACGGGGTGGTCCGCGAGGTGCGCGACCGGGCGGTCGCCGGCCTGTTCCAGGACCTGACGGCCGTTCCCGACTCCGAGACCGCTGTGGCGGATCTGTACGCGCTGGCCGTGGCGTACCGCCGGTGGGGGCGTGAACACCCGCACCTGTACGCGGTGTTGTTCGGCGGAGCGCAGTCCTTCGTGCCGTCGGCCCACGTCGGTGACCGCGACCCGGTACGGCCGCTGGTCGCGGCGATCGACCGTGCCGTCGCGGACCGGGTCCTCGTGGGCGACACCACGCTGATCGCCGTCTCGCTGTGGGTGGCCCTGCACGGGCTCGTGACCCTCGAACTGGCCGGGGGCCTCACCGGCACCGCGGCCGAGACCGCGTTCCGGTCGACGATCGACGCGGTACTGCGCGGCTGGGCATCCCCCGCCGCCTAGGGATTGCCATGGAAGACCCGACGGGTGTCGCAGCGCTGGCCAGGATTCTTCCTCCGGACCCCGGGGCCGACGAGGAGATCGACTGGGCGGCCGCGGAGGAGCGGTGGGGCACACGGCTCCCGCAGGACTGCACAGCCTTCATGTCCGTCTGGGGCGGCGGCTCCCTCGGGAGGACCCGCGGGGAGGTCTCCGTCCTACCCCGACCCTGATCGGCGGCCGGTCCTGGTCTGCGGTCGCCACACCCGTGACGACTTCACCCTGTTCTCCTGCGGCATGGTCGAATTCCTCCGCAAGCTGCTCCTGGACGAGTTCGACCCCTATCCGCTCAGCATCGATCTCCGCGACGCTGCCCCGCGCTATGTGCACTGGCTCACGCAGCAGCGTCGCTGGAAGGCGGGTTTGGACGAGTTCTCCGGTGAAGCTCGGCCCACCAGCCTGTAGAGCCCCGGCCGTGCGGGGCCGTATGGGGCGCGTCAAGGCCCGTACGGGAGGCGTCAAGAGCGGCGGTGCAGGCGTCAGGAGGGCGTTAACGCAGGTCACAGGGGGCCCGGCAGGGCGTTCCCTCATCTCAGGGCGTACGGCTTGGCCGGGCTCCCCGGGTCGTGAGACCTGCCTTCACCCACCCACTGCATTCAGGAGTTCGCGATGGCCGATTTGGCCTTCGTCGTCATCACGCTGGCGGTTTTCGCGTTGGTGGCTCTCGTTGCCCGGGGGGTGACGAAGCT
>BMUX01000004.1 GCA_014650415.1 Streptomyces spiroverticillatus | reverse complement strand
GAGAGTAGGACGCCGCCGAACAATCATTGTGGAAATGCCCCGTACCGGGTTACCGGTACGGGGCATTTCTGCGTTCAGGGGGTCTTCGCTATTTCTTGGGGTGGGATGCGAAGAAGTCCCACATCAGGTCGGTGGCGGAGATTCCGGCCTCTTCGTCGGCCATGGTGCCGGCGGTGGCTCCCGGCCAGAAATGGCCCATCTCCGGGAGGTTGTACGTGACGAAGTCGGAGGAGTCCTTGCACTTCGCCGCAACCCGAGTGATGCCGTTCCTCAGCTTCTGAGGCGGCTTCGTTTTGCAGTTGAGGCGCTCCTGCCAGGTCTCGATGCCCATGTCGGCCACCTGCTTGACCCTGTCCTGGCCGCCGACGAACGTCATGACGGAGACGGGGGACGTGGGGATGTAGGCAGCGTCATTGGTGGCGCTGCCCGAGAAGGCACCGCTGACCGGGGCCACGGCGGCGAAGACGCCAGGGGCTTCCACGGCGAGCTTGAAGGACATGTCGGCGCCGTTGGAGATGCCCGTGGCGTAGATCCGGTCGGGATCTGCCTTCCAGGTCGTGACGAGGCGCTGGACCACGGCCTTGATGAAACCGACGTCGTCCTCGGCTCCGCAGCAGATCAAGGCGTTGTAGCCGCTGTTGAGGCCGTCCGGGTAGGCGACGAGGAAGTTCTTGGTGTCGGCCTTGGCGTTGAGGCCGCTGAGGGCGGCGATCCGGTCTCCGTCGCCCGGGTACATGTGCATGCCCACCACGAGAGGCAGGGGCTTCGAGGGGGAGTAGCCGGGAGGGGCGTGCACGCGGTAGACGCGCTGCTGGCCCTTCCAGGTCATGGTGATCTTCTGGTCGCCGGCACGCGGCACTTCGGGCGCGGGTGCGGGCGAAGGAGGCTTCGTGGCGGGCTTGTTGGACAGGGGCGGCTTCTCGTTCCCACCGCAGCCGGTCAGGGTCAGGAGGACGGCTGCTCCGGCCGTCCAGAGGGATACGCGCAGGGCCGTGCCGGGGCTGGTCCGCATGCGCGCATCGTGGCAGGGGCGACCCCGGCGGTCCAGAGGAATGGGTGGTTCGGAGTTCTGACTTTTTATGGGTATGATCTATCTCGTTGAAGCCGAGCAGGACAGCGAAGCTCAACGAGGCCCCTATAGCTCAGTCGGTAGAGCGTCTCCATGGTAAGGAGAAGGTCTGCGGTTCGATTCCGCATGGGGGCTCAGGAAGAGAAAGGCCCCCCGCCTGATGGCGGGGGGCCTTTCTTGTGCGTGGAAGCGTCGGCGGGATGGCGGACTCCCCAATTCCGGGTGAGGGGTGGGGAGTCCGCGCGGTCGTCAGTTCTTCAGGGGTTCCGGGACGCGCATCGCGAGGATGGCCATGTCGTCGGAGGCGGGCTCCGCGGCGAAGCGTTCCACGGTGCGCAGGACGCGTGCGGCGATGGCGCCGGCGGTCAGGCCCGTACAACCGGCGAGGACTTCGGCGAGGCCGTCGTCGCCGAGCATGCGGGTTCCCTCGCGGCGTTCGGTGATGCCGTCCGTGACGCAGAGGAGGACGTCGCCCGGGTCGAGGGTGATGGTCTCCTCGTAGAGTTCGAGGTCTTCCATGACGCCGAGGAGGGGCTGGGGTTCGGCGGCGGGGGTGACCGTGCCGTCCTGGCGGAGGCGCAGAGGGAGAGGGTGGCCGGCGCAGACCAGTTTGAGGATGGAGCTGCCGTCCTCCTGGGGCCACAGCTCGCCGTAGAGGAGGGTCAGGAAACGGCTGCGTTCGCCCTCGTCGAGGATGGCCGCGTTGAGGCGTTCCAGGACGGCGGGGCCGCCGAAGCCCTCGCGGGCGAGCAGGCGCAGGGCGTGGCGGGCGAGGCCGGTGACTGCCGCTGCCTGGGGGCCCGTACCGCAGACGTCGCCGATGGCGAAGCCGTAGACGCCGTCGCGGATCGGGAAGATGTCGTAGAAGTCGCCGCCGACCTCGTTGCCCTCGCCCGCGGCGCGGTAGATCACTTCGACCTCCATGCCCGGGACGTTCGGGCGCTCCGGGGGGAGCAGGCTGCGCTGGAGGGACTGGCTGATGGCCATGCGCTCCGAGTACAGGCGGGCGTTGTCCAGGGCGAGGGCGGCGCGGCGGGAGAGGTCCTCGGCGAGTTCGAGGATCTCCTGGCGGAAGTGGTCGTCGGTGGGCTTGCCGAGGGTCAGCATGCCGATGACGCGGTTGCGGGCGACGAGGGGGAGGACCACGGTTTCGCCGCCGACCGCTGCGGCCGTCGCGAGGGTGGTGCCGATGCCGGAGCCCAGGTGGGGGGTGGAGCCGAGGCCGAGGCTGCGCATGGAGGTGCGGAGGGCGGCCTGGTGGGCGGCTTCGCCCGGGGCGTTCCAGATGCGGGCGCCGGGGGTGGGGACCGGGTCGGGCGGGCTGATCCGGGAGAGGAGGGCCTTGAGGCCGTCGATGCGCTCCTCGTCCTCGTGCAGGACGTAGGAGAGGTACGGGTCGGAGGCCTGGTCGGCGATCGTGTAGACGGCGCACCAGGTGGCGAGGGTGGGGACCGTCATCTGCGCCATGAGGGCGAGGGTCTGGTCGCGGTCGAGGGTGCCGGCGAGGAGGTCGGAGGCCTCGACGAGGAAGGAGAGGGAGCCGCGGCGGAGGCGTTCGAGTTCGCCGAGGCGGGCGGACTCGACGGCGAGCGCGATGCGGTCGGCGGCGAACTGGAGGCGCAGGGCCTCTTCGTTGGTGTAGCGGTTCGGGGCCTCGGCGGCGACGCCGAGGGAGCCGGTGAGGCGGCCCTCGACCTTGAGGGGGACAGTGACGACGGAGCGCATGCCGGTGCCGCCCAGGAGGGGTACGGCGCCGGGGACGGCGATCAGGTCCTCGTGGACGGCGGGCATGCGGGCGGAGCCGTATCTGCCGGTGCCGGCCTCGACGGGGACGCGGGCGAAGCGCTGGCGGGCGGAGGGCAGGCCCGTGGTGGCCCGTACCTCCAGTTCCGTTTCGTCGTCGGTGGCCAGGAGGAGGAACGCGGAGTCGGCGTCGAGCATGTCGCGGGCGCGTTCGACGGTGCGCTGGAGGAGGCCGTCGAGGTCGTCGGGGGCGGGGGAGCCGATGAAGACCTCGAAGGGGTCGGTGGCCCGGCCCTCGGCGAGGGAGCCGCCCGCCGGGTCGGCGGCCGCGGTGCGCTGGGGGGTCTGGAGGACGGCGCGCTCCACTTCCCGCACCAGGAGGCAGATGGTGGAGGGCTCGCCCTCGTTGTCGCGTACGCGCAGGTGGGAGGCGTACACGGGGATCACGCGGCCGTCCGCGCCGCGGATGCCGTAGCTGCCCTCCCAGCGGGACATCTGGAGGGCCTCGGCGATGCCCGTGCCGATGCCGGGGGTCTGCGGCCAGGCGGTGAGGTCGGTGAGGGGCTTGCCGGTGACCTGCTCGGCGGCGTAACCGAAGAGGTCCTGGGCGTCCTCGTTCCAGGAGGCGATGGCGCCGCTGCGGTCTATCTGCACGACGGCGACGCGGATGCGGCCGTCGGCGACGGGGAGCAGCTGGTCGGGGAGGACGGGGCCGGCGACGCGGGTGCCGACGGGGCGCTGGGGGAGGTCGAGTTGGAACCAGACGTGCTTCTGGGTGGGGGTGTATTCGACGCCCCACTTGGAGGCGAGGGCCGCGCAGAGCAGGAGGCCGCGGCCGCCCTCGCGGTCGGGGCCGCCGAGGTTGAAGCCGGTGCCCTGGAGGGGGACCTCGCGCTCGGGGTAGCGGTCGCCGACCTCGACGCGGATGCCTTCCTCGGTGCGCAGGCACAGGACGTCGGCCTGGGTGCCGGCGTGGACGACGGCGTTGGTGACGAGCTCGCTGGTGAGGACGACCGCGTCGTCGACCAGCTCGGAATGCCCCCAGCCCTGGAGGGTGTCGCGTACGAACGCCCGGGCAGTCGCCACCGACCGTCCGACCGGGTCGAAAGTGGCCGCCGCCCGCGCCGTGATCACAGCACTCCCCATGTGGTGTTCGTCGCTTCCCCGAGTCCTGTGCCCGTTTCTCGCGGCTTCGATTCGCCTTTGCCAGGCTAGACGGTCGGCCGCGGCGTTGTGCCACTGCGTCCCGGATACGTACGCGGACGGTGCGCGGTAAGGGAGGAAACGGTGCGGTGACTGTACGCTTCAACGATTTGACGCCGGGGGCGTCACGCATCGACTGTCGAACATGGCGGTGAGGCAAGGTGGAAGACTGGGAAAGCTTCCAGCGAAGACCTGGGAAGTACGGTCGATCCCTGCGGGAGGGACACGGTGGAGTCTGGCGTGGCGGCGCGGGGCAAGAGCACGCGCACAAAAGGCGGACGGTCCCGGAGCAATGGGACAACCGAGGTGGACACAGCTGCGCTGAACCGCATGCTGGCGGCCTTGGTGTCGATGCGGGACGGCAACTTCAGGAAGCGGCTGACGGTCTCCGGCGACGGGGTGATGGCCGAGATCGCCGCTGTTTTCAACGAGGTTGCCGATCGGAACCTGCATCTGACGGGCGAGCTGGCGCGGGTACGGCGCATGGTCGGCCGGGAGGGCAAGCTCGCGGAGCGGCTGGAGACCGGGGCCTGCGAGGGGTCCTGGGCGGCGGCGATCGACGCGTCGAACGCGCTGGTGGAGGACCTCGTACGACCGGTGTCCGAGGTCGGGCGGGTGCTGTCGGCGGTCGCGGAGGGCGACCTGGAGCAGCGGATGGAGCTGCGGTCGCAGGCGCGCGAGGACGGCAACGGGCATCCGTTGCGGGGGGAGTTCCTCAAGGTCGGGCGGACGGTCAACAACCTGGTCGACCAGTTGTCGGCGTTCACCGACGAGGTGACGCGGGTCGCGCTGGAGGTCGGTACCGAGGGCAAGCTCGGCGGGCAGGCGCAGGTGCGCGGGATGTCCGGGTCGTGGAAGGACCTCACCGACTCCGTCAATACGATGGCGTACCGGCTGACGGCACAGGTGCGTGACATCGCGCTGGTGACGACGGCGGTCGCCAAGGGTGATCTGTCGCGCAAGGTCACGGTGCACGTGGCCGGCGAGATGCTCCAGCTGAAGAACACCGTGAACACGATGGTGGACCAGCTGTCGTCGTTCTCCTCCGAGGTGACCCGGGTCGCGCGCGAGGTCGGTACCGAGGGCGAGCTGGGCGGGCAGGCGCAGGTGCCCGGGGTGGCGGGGGTGTGGAAGGACCTCACCGACTCCGTGAACCTGATGGCGGGGAACCTGACCTCGCAGGTGCGGGGGATCGCGGAGGTGACCACGGCCGTCGCGAGCGGTGACCTGTCGCGGAAGGTCACGGTGAACGCGCGCGGCGAGGTCGCGCAGCTCGCCGAGACGATCAACCAGATGACGGAGACGCTGCGTACGTTCGCGGACGAAGTGACGCGGGTGGCGNTGCGTACGTTCGCGGACGAAGTGACGCGGGTGGCGAGCGAGGTCGGCGGGGAGGGGCTGCTCGGCGGGCAGGCGCAGGTGCCGGGGGCGGCGGGGACGTGGAAGGACCTCACGGATTCCGTGAACACCGCCTTTCGCAACCTCACGGACCAGGTGCGCAACATTGCGCAGGTGACGACGGCGGTCGCCAACGGCGACATGTCGCAGAAGGTCACCGTCGACGTGTCCGGCGAGATGCTGGAGCTGAAGAACACCGTCAACACGATGGTGGAGCAGCTCCAGGCGTTCGGCTCCGAGGTGACGCGGGTGGCCCGCGAGGTCGGTGTCGAGGGGCAGTTGGGCGGGCAGGCGCAGGTGCCGGGGGCGGCGGGGACGTGGAAGGACCTCACGGATTCGGTCAACACCGCCTTCCGCAACCTCACCGGGCAGGTGCGGAACATCGCGCAGGTGACGACGGCGGTCGCCAATGGTGACCTGTCGCAGAAGGTCACCGTCGACGTGTCCGGCGAGATGCTGGAGCTCAAGGTCACCGTCAACACGATGGTCGACCAGCTGTCCGCGTTCGCCGACCAGGTCACGCGGATGGCGCGGGACGTGGGTACGGAGGGGCGGCTCGGCGGGCAGGCGCGCGTCGACGGCGTCAGCGGTACGTGGAAGGAGCTCACCGACTCCGTCAACTTCATGGCCGGGAACCTGACCTCCCAGGTCCGTCAGATCGCCCAGGTCACGACGGCAGTGGCGCAGGGCGACCTGTCGCAGAAGATCGACGTGGATGCGCGCGGCGAGATCCTGGAGTTGAAGAACACCATCAACACGATGGTCGATCAGCTGTCCGCGTTCGCGGACCAGGTGACCCGGGTCGCGCGCGAGGTGGGTACGGAAGGACGGCTCGGCGGGCAGGCGCAGGTGCCCGGTGTCGCCGGTGTGTGGCGGGACCTGACCGACTCGGTGAACGGCATGGCCGGGAACCTCACCGCCCAGGTGCGCAACATCGCGCAGGTCGCCACGGCGGTCGCGCGCGGTGACCTGTCGCAGAAGATCGACGTGGATGCGCGCGGCGAGATCCTGGAGCTGAAGAACACCCTCAACACCATGGTCGACCAGCTCTCGAACTTCGCGGAGCAGGTGACGCGGGTGGCCCGCGAGGTGGGCACCGAGGGCATGCTCGGCGGTCAGGCCGAGGTGCAGGGCGTCAGCGGTACGTGGAAGGACCTCACCCAGTCCGTCAACTTCATGGCCAACAACCTGACCTCGCAGGTGCGCAACATCGCCGAGGTCACGACCGCCGTGGCCAAGGGCGACCTGTCGAAGAAGATCACCGTCGACGCCAAGGGCGAGATCCTCGATCTCGTCACGACCGTGAACACGATGGTCGACCAGCTCTCCAACTTCGCCGACGAGGTGACGCGAGTCGCCCGCGAGGTGGGTACCGAGGGCATTCTCGGTGGTCAGGCCAGGGTGCGCGGGGTCACCGGCATCTGGAAGGACCTCAGCGACAACGTCAATACGATGGCCAACAACCTGACGTCGCAGGTGCGGAACATCTCCCGGGTGTCGTCCGCCGTCGCCAACGGCGACCTGACGAAGAAGGTCACCGTCGAGGCCCGCGGCGAGGTCGCCGAGCTGGCCGACACCGTCAACACCATGGTGACGACGCTGTCGTCGTTCGCCGACGAGGTGACCCGGGTGGCCCGTGAGGTGGGCACGCAGGGCGAACTGGGCGGCCAGGCGCGCGTTCCCGGTGTCGCGGGTACGTGGAAGGACCTCACCGAGTCGGTGAACTCGATGGCGTCCAACCTGACCGGTCAGGTGCGGCAGATCGCGACCGTGACGACCGCCATCGCGAAGGGCGATCTCACCAAGAAGATCGACATCGATGCGCGCGGCGAGATCCAGGACCTCAAGGACACCATCAACACGATGGTCGACCAGCTGTCGTCGTTCGCCGACCAGGTCACGCGGGTGGCCCGCGAGGTGGGCACCGACGGGCAGTTGGGCGGTCAGGCCCGGGTGCGGGACGTCGACGGCACGTGGCGCGACCTCACCCAGTCGGTGAACGAGATGGCCGGGAACCTGACCCGTCAGGTGCGGGCCATGGCGAAGGTCGCCACCGCGGTGACCCGCGGCGACCTCAACCTGAAGATCGACGTGGATGCGGCCGGAGAGATCCAGGAGCTCCAGGACAACATCAACACGATGATCTCCAACCTGCGCGACACCACCCTCGCCAACGAGGAGCAGGACTGGCTCAAGGGCAACCTGGCCCGCATCTCCGGTCTGATGCAGGGCCGTCGGGACCTCGACGACGTCGCCTCGCTGATCATGAGCGAGCTGACGCCGGTCGTCTCTGCGCAGCAGGGTGCGTTCTTCCTGGCGCTGCCCTCGGGGACGGTCGGGACGGGCGCCGAGGTCGGTGCCGACGCGGACAGCCCGTACGAACTGCGGATGCGCGGGAGTTACGGCTACGCGAAGGGGGCCATGCCGACGGTGTTCCGGCCGGGGGAGACCCTGATCGGCACGGCCGCCGAGGAGAAGCGGACCATCCAGTTCACGCCGCCGGAGGGGTATCTGAAGATCGCCTCGGGGCTCGGGGAGGCTCCGCCGGCGCATGTGATCGTGCTGCCGGTGCTCTTCGAGGGGCAGGTGCTGGGTGTCATCGAGCTGGCGTCGTTCCAGCCGTTCACGCAGATCCAGAAGGACTTCCTGAACCAGATCGCCGACTTGATCGCGACCAGCGTCAACACCATCAGCGTCAATACGAAGACCGAGGTGCTCCTTGAGCAGTCGCAGGAGCTGACCGAGCAACTGCGGGAGCGCTCCGAGGAGTTGGAGAACCGGCAGAAGGCCCTCCAGGAGTCCAACGCCGAACTGGAGGAGAAGGCCGAGCTGCTGGCGAGGCAGAACCGCGACATCGAGGTGAAGAACACCGAGATCGAGGAGGCCCGGCAGGTCCTGGAGGAGCGCGCCGAGCAGTTGGCCGTCTCCATGCGGTACAAGTCGGAGTTCCTGGCGAACATGTCGCACGAGCTGCGCACACCGCTCAACTCGCTGCTGATCCTGGCCAAGCTGCTCGCCGACAACGCCGACGGGAACCTCTCCCCGAAGCAGGTCGAGTTCGCCGAGACCATCCACGGGGCCGGTTCCGACCTGCTTCAGCTGATCAACGACATCCTCGACCTGTCCAAGGTCGAGGCGGGCAAGATGGACGTCTCGCCGACCCGGATCGCACTGGTCCAGCTCGTCGACTACGTGGAGGCCACCTTCCGGCCGCTCACCGCGGAGAAGGGCCTCGACTTCTCGGTGCGGGTCTCCCCGGAGCTGCCCGCCACCCTGCACACCGACGAGCAGCGCCTCCTCCAGGTGCTGCGCAACCTGCTCTCCAACGCGGTGAAGTTCACCGACTCCGGCGCTGTCGAGCTGGTGATCCGGCCCGCCAACGCGGACGTTCCGCACGAGATCCGCGAGCAGCTGCTCGAAGCCGGATCGCTGCGGGACTCCGATGGCGACCTGATCGCCTTCTCGGTCACCGACACCGGCATCGGCATCGCGGCCAGCAAGATGCGGGTCATCTTCGAGGCGTTCAAGCAGGCCGACGGGACGACCAGCAGGAAATACGGCGGTACCGGCCTCGGCCTGTCCATCAGCCGCGAGATCGCCCGCCTGCTCGGCGGCGAGATCCACGCGGCGAGCGAGCCCGGCCGCGGCTCGACGTTCACCCTGTACCTGCCGCTGCACCCCAGCGAGCTGCCCCCGCAGGGCTACCCGCAGCTGAGCCCCGGCGGCCTCGAACTGCCGCGCAGGACGCAGCCGCAGGAAGGCCCCAGGACACCGGACGCGGCTGCGCCCCCGTACCACCTGGGAGTCGTGCGCAACGAACCGCAGACGGGTTCGGCCGGGCTGTTCCGGCGGCGGCGCAAGGCGATCGGGCAGGCCGAGGAGCGGCCCGCGCTGCCCGGCCAGCCGACGCCGGCCCCGAGCGGCAGTACGCCGCAGGAGCCGTGGGCGGGGCAGCAGGGCGGTCAGGAGAGTGCGCCGGAGGAGCGGCGGACCTTCGGCTTCTCCGGCGAGAAGGTGCTCATCGTCGACGACGACATCCGCAACGTCTTCGCGCTGACGAGCGTCCTGGAGCAGCACGGCCTTTCGGTGCTGTACGCGGAGAACGGGCGCGAGGGCATCGAAGTCCTGGAGCAGCACGACGATGTGACGGTCGTGCTGATGGACATCATGATGCCGGAGATGGACGGCTACGCGACGACGACGGCGATCCGCAGGATGCCGCAGTTCGCCGGGCTGCCGATCATCGCGCTCACCGCGAAGGCGATGAAGGGCGACCGGGAGAAGGCGATCGACTCGGGCGCTTCGGACTACGTGACGAAGCCGGTGGACCCGGATCATCTGCTCGGTGTGATGGAACAGTGGATGCGCGGGGAAGGGTGAGCCCCGACGCCGTGCGGAGGCGCATATGACCGTACGGTGGTCCATGTCGCGGTCGGCCGCGGGCAGTCGTGTTGACTGACTGTGGCCGACGGCGTGTGAGAGCGCGGGAATCGGGGAACCTATCGGTCTCCCGATGCGTTTTGGCTACGTGCACAGTGACATCGCGGTGACAGGGTGTGGCGACCGGCAGGGTACGGCTACCATGACCGGCACAAGGACGGGCGACGCAAGGGAGTCGTCCTCCGGGGCGGCGCCCGGTGCACTGCCGGGGCGAGGAGGACGGGCCATGGTGCAGAAGGCCAAGATCCTCCTGGTCGATGACCGGCCGGAGAATCTGTTGGCGCTGGAGGCCATTCTCTCCGCGCTCGATCAGACACTGGTGCGGGCATCGTCAGGGGAGGAAGCGCTCAAAGCACTGCTTACCGATGACTTCGCGGTCATCCTGCTGGACGTGCAGATGCCGGGCATGGACGGATTCGAGACCGCCGCGCACATCAAGCGGCGGGAGCGGACGAGGGACATCCCGATCATCTTCCTCACCGCGATCAACCACGGTCCGCATCACACCTTCCGGGGGTATGCGGCCGGCGCGGTGGACTACATCTCGAAGCCGTTCGACCCCTGGGTGCTCCGCGCCAAGGTGTCGGTCTTCGTCGAGCTGTACATGAAGAACTGTCAGCTGCGGGAGCAGGCGGCACTGCTGCGCCTCCAGCTGGAGGGTACGAACCGGGCGGACGCGGGAGCGGTGAAGGAGCCCGCCGGGCTGCTCGCCGAACTGTCCGCGCGGCTCGCGGCGGTCGAGGAGCAGGCGGAGGCGCTCTCCAAGCAGCTCGACGACGAGTCCGCGGACGCGGCGGCGGTCGCCACGGCCGCGCACCTGGAGCGCAAGCTCACGGGGCTGCGCCGGGCGCTCGACGCGCTGGAGCCGGGGACCGGCGGGGGCACGGGGACGTTGCCTTCGCAGAACTGACGGTTCCCGGGGAGGGTTTTCCGGGAGCTGACCCATGGTGAGCCCGGTGCCTGACGTGACGTCAGGGGCCGGGCTTTCGCGTGGGGCCGCAGGGCCGACGGGGCGTCAATTCCGCTGACCGCGAAGGGCGACACGGTCGGGTGAAGCCGCAGGCGCTCCTGCCCGCACGCGTCTCCCCGGGTAACCTCTTGCCCCATGGCCTCACGTACGTCCGGCAAGGGTTCCCAGGGCACGACGGGCACCGCCAAGCCGCGCGCCGGTCGTACGCCGGGCGCTGCGAAGAAGGTGGCACCCGCGAAGGCCGCGGCGAAACCGCCCGCCAAGAAGACCGCGTCCAAGCCCGCCGCCAGGAAGGCTCCGGCGAAGAAGGCGCCCGCCAAGAAGGCGGCGCGTCCCGCGCCGAAGCCCGCGCCGTCCCCCACCGGGGGCGTCTACAAGGTGGCGCGCGGCGCCTACCTGGGTCTGGCGCACGGCGTCGGCGCGATGTTCCGCGGCATAGGGCGGGGCGCGAAGGGGCTCGACCCGGCGCACCGCAAGGACGGCCTCGCGCTCCTGCTGCTTGGGCTCGCGCTGATCGTCGCGGCCGGGACCTGGGCGCATCTGCGCGGGCCGGTCGGCGACCTGGTGAAGATGCTGGTCACCGGCGCCTTCGGGCGGCTCGACCTGCTGGTGCCGTTGCTGCTGGGCGCGATCGGCATCCGGCTGATCATGCATCCGGAGCGGCCGGAGGCCAACGGGCGCATCGTCATCGGGCTCTCCGCACTGGTCATCGGCGTACTCGGGCAGGTGCACATCGCGTGCGGCTCGCCGGGGCGCGGCGACGGGGCCGAGGCCATGCAGGACGCGGGCGGGCTGATCGGCTGGGCGGCTTCGGTGCCGCTGACCTTCACGATGGGCGAGGTGCTGGCCGTACCGCTGCTGCTGCTCCTGACGCTCTTCGGGCTGCTGGTGGTGACGGCGACGCCGGTCAACGCGATTCCGCGACGGCTGCGGCAGCTCGGCATCCGGCTCGGGATCATCGAGCCGCGGCCGGAGGAGCTTGCCGCCCAGGAAATCTTTGCAGACGACGACGAGCGATACGCAGAGGACGACGCGCAGTGGCGCGAGGCGCTTCCCGCCGGCGCACGCGGCGCCTCCGCGCGCCGGGGCGAGGCGCTGGAGTACGACCCCGACGCGGCCGAGGAAGAGGCCCTGGGGCGGCGCAGGAGGCCCCGCAGGACCCAGTCCGTACAGCCGTCTCCGTACGCCAGGCCGCTGGACGCGGTCGACGTGGCGGCAGCGGCGGCGGCCGCGCTGGACGGCGCGGTGATGAACGGGCTGCCGCCGTCGCCGATCGTCGCGGACCTCACCCAGGGCGTCTCCCAGGAGCCGGAGCGGACCTCGTCCGTGCCGCCCGCGAGGGAGGCCGCGAAGTCGCCGTCGGGACCCGTGCGGCCCGCCGCGCCCGCGGCACCCGCCGCCCCCGCGCCGACGCCGGAACCCAGCCGTCCGGCCGGGGCCGCCCCGCCGAAGGTCGCCGACCTCACCAAGGAGCCGCCGAAGGAGCCCACGCTGCTCCCGGCGCGGGCCGAGCAGCTCCAGCTGCGCGGCGACATCACGTACTCGCTGCCCTCCCTGGACCTGCTGGAGCGCGGCGGACCCGGCAAGACGCGCAGCGCGGCCAACGACGCGGTCGTGGAATCGCTGTCGAACGTCTTCATGGAGTTCAAGGTCGACGCCGCCGTCACCGGCTTCACGCGCGGCCCGACGGTCACCCGGTACGAGGTCGAGCTCGGCCCGGCGGTGAAGGTCGAGAAGATCACGGCGCTGACCAAGAACATCGCGTACGCGGTCGCCTCCCCGGACGTGCGGATCATCTCGCCGATCCCCGGCAAGTCCGCCGTCGGCATCGAGATCCCCAACAGCGACCGCGAGATGGTCAACCTCGGTGACGTGCTGCGCCTCGCGGACGCCGCCGAGGACGACCACCCGATGCTGGTGGCGCTCGGCAAGAACGTCGAGGGCGGCTACGAGATGGCCAACCTGGCGAAGATGCCGCACGTGCTGGTGGCCGGTGCGACCGGTTCCGGAAAGTCGTCCTGCATCAACTGCCTGATCACCTCGATCATGGTCCGGGCCACGCCCGAGGACGTACGGATGGTCCTGGTGGACCCCAAGCGCGTCGAGCTGACCGCGTACGAGGGCATCCCGCACCTGATCACCCCGATCATCACCAACCCCAAGCGGGCCGCCGAGGCGCTCCAGTGGGTCGTGCGGGAGATGGACCTGCGGTACGACGACCTCGCGGCCTTCGGGTACCGGCACATCGACGACTTCAACGCGGCCGTGCGCTCGGGGAAGCTCAAGACGCCGGAGGGCAGTGAGCGCGAGCTCCAGGCGTATCCGTATCTGCTGGTGATCGTCGACGAGCTGGCGGACCTGATGATGGTCGCGCCGAGGGACGTCGAGGACTCGATCGTCCGCATCACCCAGTTGGCCCGTGCGGCCGGCATTCACCTGGTGCTCGCCACGCAGCGGCCCTCGGTGGACGTCGTCACCGGTCTGATCAAGGCGAACGTGCCCTCCCGGCTCGCCTTCGCCACCTCCTCGCTCGCCGACAGCCGGGTCATCCTCGACCAGCCGGGCGCCGAGAAGCTGATCGGCAAGGGCGACGGGCTGTTCCTGCCGATGGGGGCCAACAAGCCGACCCGTATGCAGGGCGCCTTCGTCACCGAGGACGAGGTCGCGGCGATCGTCCAGCACTGCAAGGACCAGATGGCGCCGGTCTTCCGGGACGACGTCGTGGTGGGCACCAAGCAGAAGAAGGAGATCGACGAGGAGATCGGCGACGACCTGGACCTGCTGTGCCAGGCCGCCGAGCTGGTGGTTTCCACCCAGTTCGGGTCGACGTCCATGCTCCAGCGCAAGCTGCGTGTGGGCTTCGCGAAGGCGGGGCGGCTGATGGACCTGATGGAGTCGCGGAACATCGTGGGGCCGAGCGAGGGGTCCAAGGCGCGTGACGTCCTCGTGAAGCCCGACGAATTGGATGGCGTACTGGACGTGATCCGGGGAGAGTCTCCTTCGTAGGGTGTGCGCGGCTTCCCGGGTGCGTACGAGTGGGCGAATGATCGTCACTCGTACGAGTTCGGAGGCAACCGTTTCCCTTGTGGATACGTCCAGTTGAGGGGAGGGAGGCGTCATGGACCGTCAGCGGTGGGACCGTGGACGGCGCTGTGGTGCCTCCGGGGCGCCGGGTCGCTGGGCCGGCGTACGAAAACGCCGTTCCGATGGCGTACAAAGACGGCTCTCCCGCTTGCCCCACCCTTTCGTCACCCCCCTAGACTGAACCTCCAGCAGGTGGCTCACGCTCGAAAGGCGCCCCCGTGTCCATCGGCAACTCCCCGGACTCTCCCGGCAACTCCCCTGAAAACGACCGGCCCACCATCGGTCGTGCCCTCCAGCAGGCCCGGATCGCCGCAGGTCTGACGGTCGATGAAGTCAGTACGTCGACCCGGGTGCGCATTCCGATCGTCCACGCCATCGAGGCCGACGACTTCACCCGCTGCGGCGGCGACGTCTACGCCCGCGGCCACATCCGCACGCTCGCCACCGCCGTCGGACTCGACGCCTCCGCGCTCGTCGCGCAGTACGACGAGGAGCACGGCGGACGGCCCGCGCCGACCCCCGCCGCGCCTCTGTTCGAAGCGGAGCGGATCCGTCCCGAGCCGCGACGGCCCAACTGGACGGCCGCCATGGTCGCCGCGATCGTCGCGGTGGTCGGCTTCGTCGGGTTCACGATGTTCAGCGGCAACGACAAGACCGGCGGGACGCGCAGCGTCGCCGAGGGCGCCACCGCCACCGCGCCCGCCCCGAAGCCCAAGCCCGACAAGACGATCAAGCCCGCCCCGCCCAGGACCGACCCGACGCCCGCCCCCTCGGACAGCGCCATCGCGGCCGCCCCGAAGGACCGGGTCACGGTCAAGATGGTCGCGACCGGCACCAAGAGCTGGGTCTCGGCCCGGGCCGCCAACGGCCGGCTCCTCTTCGACGGCTTCCTGAACAAGGGCGACTCCAAGACCTTCACCGACCCGAAGAAGCTCGACCTGGTGCTCGGCGACGCCGATGCCGTGCAGCTCTTCGTGAACGGCAAGGAGGTCGAGGACGACTTCAGCCCCGGCCAGGTGGAGCGGCTCACGTACACGAAGGGTGATCCCGAGGTCGGCTGAGGCCCTCCTCGTAACTGATCTTCAGCTGCCCCTGCCACCTGCGGCGATCCGATGACGGTCGGTACGTCGTCGCAGGTCGGAAGGGCTAGTTCCGTGAGGTGCGCCGGTCGGCCCCCTCGAGGCCCGGGTGTGCGCCGGGACGAAGTAGTCTTGAGTCCATGCCCGAACGCCGCACTGTCGCCCTTGTCACTCTTGGCTGCGCCCGTAACGAGGTGGACTCGGAGGAGCTGGCAGGCCGCTTGGCAGCGGACGGCTGGGACCTCGTCGAGGACGCCTCGGACGCGGACGTCGCCGTCGTCAACACCTGCGGATTCGTCGAAGCCGCCAAGAAGGACTCCGTCGACGCCCTGCTCGAAGCCAATGACCTGAAGGACCACGGCCGCACCCAGGCCGTGGTCGCCGTGGGCTGCATGGCCGAGCGGTACGGCAAGGACCTCGCCGAGGCCCTGCCGGAGGCCGACGGCGTCCTCGGTTTCGACGACTACGCCGACATCTCCAACCGCCTCCAGACCATCCTCGCCGGTGGCTCCGTCGAGGCGCACACCCCGCGCGACCGGCGCAAGCTGCTGCCGATCAGCCCCGCCGAGCGGCAGTCCGCCGACGTCTCGCTGCCGGGGCACGCGCAGGAGGTCACTCCCGCGCCCGAGGACCTGCCCGACGGCGTCGCCCCGGTCTCCGGGCCGCGTGCGCCGCTGCGCCGCCGTCTGGGCACCAGCCCGGTGGCCTCGGTGAAGCTGGCCTCCGGCTGCGACCGGCGCTGCTCGTTCTGCGCGATCCCCTCCTTCCGCGGCTCCTTCATCTCGCGCCGTCCCAGCGACGTGCTGGGCGAGACGCGCTGGCTGGCCGAGCAGGGCGTCAAGGAGGTCATGCTCGTCTCCGAGAACAACACCTCGTACGGCAAGGACCTGGGCGACATCCGCCTGCTGGAGACCCTGCTGCCCGAGCTGGCGGAGGTCGACGGCATCGAGCGGGTGCGCGTCAGCTACCTCCAGCCCGCCGAGATGCGGCCCGGCCTGATCGACGTGCTCACCTCCACGCCGAAGGTCGCCCCGTACTTCGACCTGTCCTTCCAGCACTCGGCGCCCAAGGTGCTGCGCGCGATGCGCCGCTTCGGGTCCACCGAGCAGTTCTGGGAGCTGCTGGAGACCATCCGCAGCAAGGCCCCGCAGGCCGGCGTGCGGTCCAACTTCATCGTGGGCTTCCCCGGCGAGACGGAGGAGGACTTCGCCGAGCTGGAACGCTTCCTCACCGGGGCCCGCCTGGACGCCATCGGCGTGTTCGGCTACTCGGACGAGGAGGGCACGGAAGCCCTGACGTACGAGAACAAGTTGGACGAGGACACCATCGCCGCGCGCCTCGCGCACATCTCCCGGCTCGCGGAGGAGCTCACCGCCCAGCGGGCGGAGGAGCGGATCGGCGAGACGCTGGAGGTGCTGGTCGAGTCCGTGGATCCTGACGACGAGGACGAGCCCGCGATCGGTCGTGCGGCCCACCAGGCGCCGGAGACGGACGGCCAGGTGGTCTTCACGACCGGCCACGGGTTGACGCCCGGTCGTATGGTCGTGGCAAAGGTGGTCGGTACCGAGGGCGTGGACCTCATTGCCGAGCCACTGCCGAGTGCCAGTGACGAGGTTCCTGAGGAGGCGGCCAGATGAGCGGAATCCCGGCGTCCGCGACGGGTGGTACCGGCCGGGCTGCATCGGTGCCCGGTGGGCCGGTGACCGGCGGGAAGCTGGGGGCCGTGGCCGTGAATCAGGCCAGTCTGTGGAACATCGCGAACATCCTGACGATGGTCCGGCTGGTGCTGGTGCCGGGGTTCGTGGCCCTGCTGCTCGCCGACGGCGGGTACGACCCGATCTGGCGGGCATGGGCCTGGGCGGCGTTCGCCGTCGCCATGATCACCGACGTCTTCGACGGTCATCTGGCGCGTACGTACAACCTGGTCACGGACTTCGGGAAGATCGCCGACCCGATCGCCGACAAGGCGATCATGGCGGCGGGGCTGATCTGTCTGTCGGGTCTCGGGGACCTGCCCTGGTGGGTGACCGGCGTCATCCTCTTCCGCGAGCTCGGGATCACGCTGATGCGGTTCTGGGTGATCCGGCACGGGGTCATTCCGGCCAGTCGCGGCGGCAAGATGAAGACGCTCGCCCAGGGCACGGCCGTCGGCATGTACGTGCTGGCGCTGACCGGGCCGCTGGCGACCTTCCGGTGGTGGGTGATGGCGGTGGCCGTGGTGCTCACCGTGGTCACCGGTCTCGACTACGTACGGCAGGCGATCGTGCTGCGGCGGGCCGGGCTGGCGGCGGAGCGCTCCGCGTGACGTCCCCGGCCGACGCGGTGCCGTCCTCTGCTGCTGCCGAGGTGCTGGCGGCGCTGGCCGAGCGGGGGGAGACCCTCGCGGTGGCGGAGTCGCTGACCGGCGGTTTGGTGGCCGCGGAGCTGACCGGCGTGCCCGGGGCCTCGAAGGTCTTCCGGGGCTCGGTGACGGCGTACGCGACCGAGCTGAAGCGGGACGTCCTCGGGGTTGCCGGGGATCTCCTGCAGGAGCGCGGCGCGGTCGACGCCGAGGTCGCGCGGCAGATGGCGGCAGGCGTACGGCGGGTGCTCGGGGCCGACTGGGGGATCTCCACGACCGGCGTTGCGGGGCCCGATCCCCAGGACGGACAGCCCGTGGGCACGGTTTTCGTGGCCGTCGCGGGTCCGGACGGGAGGCGGAAAGTGGCCCCGCTTGGGTTGAACGGCAGCCGATCGGACATTCGTAGAGAGAGTGTGCGGGCCGCTTTCGAGCTGCTCTCCGGTGAACTGGTCGAGAATGTGCGGGCACAGGATACGGAACACAACGGGGGGATCTGATGTTTGCAGCCCTGAGTGAACACGACATAGCTCCCCGCACGGCTGCACCGCGAGGCGGTACGGTGGGGCGTGAAGGATGCGGCTACGCGGTCCGAGGAGGGAGCCACCGATGATTCTGCTCCGTCGCCTGCTGGGTGACGTGCTGCGTCGGCAGCGCCAGCGCCAAGGCCGTACTCTGCGCGAAGTCTCCTCGTCCGCCCGGGTTTCGCTCGGCTATCTCTCCGAGGTGGAGCGGGGGCAGAAGGAGGCATCCTCCGAGCTGCTTTCCGCGATCTGCGACGCGCTTGATGTACGGATGTCCGAGCTCATGCGTGAAGTGAGCGACGAACTTTCCCTGGCCGAACTGGCGGCGTCGGCTGCGGCCGGCGAGACGCCGGTGCGCCAGCCGATGCGACCGATGCTCAATTCGGTCTCTGTGACGTCGGTGACCGGTGTGTCCGGTGTGCCGACCGAGCGAGTGACGATCAAGGCACCTGCGGAAGCGGTGGACGTCGTCGCTGCCTAGCGATAGTCGTCGCTGCCCAGCGATAAGAGAAGTGGTGCGGGACCGGTGCTCCGGTCGACCTCCTGAGAGGGGGCGGCCGGGGCACCGGTCTTTTTTGTGCCGTGCGGGGTGTGGTGAGGGGCGTGGTGCGGGTTTGCTCCGGGGTGCCGCGTGGCCGCTTCGGACCCCGAATGACCGAATTGGATCGGTTGTGGCAGGGTTGGTGATGGCTGATCCAGATTTTCGGTATTTCTGAGGAGGACGCTCCATGTCTGTCGTGAAGAGCACGCTGCCCGAGGCCGATCTCAAGGTCGTCGGCGAGGCGTTGCAGGGCGCGCTGGTGGACCTGGTGGACCTGTCGCTGGTCGCCAAGCAGGTGCACTGGAACGTGGTGGGCCCGCGCTTCCGCTCCGTGCACCTTCAGCTGGACGACGTCGTGGCCTCCGCGCGGCTGCACTCCGACTCGGTGGCCGAGCGGGCCTCCGCGCTCGGTGTGAACCCGGACGGGCGGGCCGCGACGGTCGCCGCGTCCAGTGCGGTCAAGGAGACGCCGACCGGCTGGATCAAGGACGGCGATGCGGTACGGATCCTGGTCGACGCGCTCGGTGCGGTGATCGTGCGGATGCGCGAGCGGATCGAGGTCACCGGGGACCCGGACCCCGTCACGCAGGACCTGATCATCGGGCTGACGGCGGATCTTGAGAAGCATGCGTGGATGTTCCAGGCGGAGAGTGCCTGAGCAGGTTGAAGGCTGGGGGCTGAGGGCTGAGGGGCTCGGGTGCCTGAGCTCTTGGGTGCCTGAAGTGGGCGGGGTGGGTGCGCCGGTAGTGCTTCCTGTGCTTCCGGTGCGCCCTCCCCGGGCCGCATGACCGCGTCTAGCGTCGGTCCGAGGAGGCAGCGATGCAGCGACCGCTGGAGGGACGGTGCTCGGGGCGCAGAGTCGCCCTGGGGGCGCTGGCGGTGCTGTTCGGGGTGCTGTGGTGGTGGGCGGTGCTGCGGCTCGTCCTCGCGCCGGAGGGGGCCGGGCCGGTCGAGGGGGTGGTCGCGGCCGGGGGGTGGGGGTTGAGTCTGCTGCCGGTGCATGTGGCGGGGCGGGTGGGATCTGTGGGGGAGCGGGGGAGGCAGGTGCGTCGGGTGCGGAGGGCGCGGGCTACCAGGGCATGGAGACGCCGCCGTTCGGGCGGAGGATCTGGCCCGTCGTGAAGGCGGAGGCGTCGCAGGCCAGGTGGAGGACCGCCTGTGCCACGTCCTCGGGTTCGCCGACGCGGCCGAGCGGGGTGATGCGGACCATGCGCGCCTCGGCGTTTTCCTGGAGCGAGGCGTCGTGCTTGTCCGTCATGGGGGTGCGGATCCAGCCCGGGGCGACTGCGTTGACGCGGATGCCGTGCGGGCCGAGCTCGGTGGCGAGGGTCTTCGTGAGCTGCACGACGGCGGCTTTGCTGGTGCTGTAGGCGAACAGTCCGGCGTTGGCGGAGTCCATGGCGCCGGAGGCGAGGGTGATGATGCTCCTCGGCCGGTCGGGCTGGCGGAGCATGAGGCGGGCCGCCTCCTGGCAGGCGTGCAGGACGCCCTTGAAATTGACCGCGAGGATCCGGTCGAGGTCCTCGTCGGTGGTGTCCAGGACGCTGCTGAAGTGCAGGATTCCGGCTGCGGCGACCAGGACGTCGAGGCGGTCGACGGCTTCCATGGCGGCTGTGACCTGGGGGCGTGAGGTCACGTCGAGGGTGTGGGTGCGGGGCGTGCTCTCGGTGGCTTTGGTGATGAGGGCGGCCGTTTCGGCGAGGCCCGCTTCGTCGCGGTCGGCGCAGTGCACGGTGGCGCCCGCTTCGGCGAGGAGTACGGCACAGGCGCGGCCGATGCCGCTGGCCGCGCCGGTGACGAAGGCGGTGCGGCCGGTCAGGTCGTACGCGGGGATTCGTACGGGGAGGGGCATGCGGGCGACCGTACGACTGGATCTGACGGGTCGTCAACTGGTCGGGCCGGGTTGGCAGTTCGGGCACCAGTAGGTGGGGCGTTCGCGGGAGCCGTCGCCCTGGTCGGCCTTGCGGATCGGGGTGCGGCAGCGCAGGCAGGGGCGGGAGCGGCGGCCGTAGACGTACAGGAGGTCGGGGGCGGTGGTGGTGCGTGTGGGGCGGGAGGCGGGTGAGGTGCGGGCGACGGTGGTGGTGCGGCGGTCCGGGTGGTCCTTGTTGAGGTCCAGGAGGCGGTGGGCGGTGGCGACCAGGCGGGCGGGGACGTCGGGGGCCAGTTCGCCGACCGGGAGCCAGGGGGTGACGCGGGCGAGGAAGCAGAGCTCGGACTTGTAGACGTTGCCGATGCCCGCGAGATTGCGCTGGTCCAGGAGGGCTTCGCCGAGGGGGCGGGCGGGGGCGGCGAGGAGGTTGCGTACGGCCTGGTCCTGGAGGGTTTCGTCCCAGTGCGGGGAGAGGAGGTCGGGGCCGAGGTGGCCGATGACGGTGTGTTCCTCGGCGGTGGGCAGCAGCTCCAGGACGGGGAGGCGGTAGCCGACGGCGGTGGCTTCCGTGTTCTGGAGGACGGCGCGGATCTGGTGCTCGGGGCCGCCGCGCCAGGGGGTGCCGGGGGCGAAGATGCGCCAGGTGCCTTCCATGCGGAGGTGGGAGTGCAGGGTGAGGCCGCCCGTGATGCGGGTGAGCAGGTGCTTTCCGTACGGGGTGACGTCGAGGACCGTCCGGCCGGTCAGGTCGGAGGTGGCGAAGCGGGGGACGCGGAGGTCGGCGTGGGTGAGGGGGCGGCCGGCGAGGGCGGTGTGCAGGCGGGTGGCGGCTTGCCAGACGGTGTCTCCTTCGGGCATGGGTCCATGATGGGGGCGTGCCCCTTGAGGGGCGCGGGGAACTGCGCGCTCAGCCACGACGCGCCTGCACGGGACCGGTCCCATTGCCCCGCGGGTTTAGGTGAAGGGGCGGGGCTGGGGACCCTTTGGCCCGGCGGGCCACGGCTAAACCTGCCCGGTGCCGGGAGGCGCCCCGTGGGCCCTGTGGCTGCGCGCACCCGGCGGGCAATGCGGGTGGGGGCGGCACCCGGGTGGGCCTGGAGCGAGGGGGCCGCCCCCTTGCCCGCCCGTCCCGCCCCCGGGGGGCGGCCCCGCCGCCCAAGGGGGCTACCCGGGAAGGGGAGGGGGCGGCTTCGCTGTGCAAGGGGCTCGGTGGGACAGGGGGGGCGGAGCCCGAGAGGGGTTAGGGGCGGATGCGGAGGCCCTTGGGGGTGGCGTGGAAGCCGGCGGATTCCAGGGGGCGGCCCAGGGGGGAGGTCAGGGCGGGGGTGTTGTTGATGCGTTCGACGGTGACGGTGCCGAGGGCGCCTGCACGGGCGGAGGCGGTGAGCGCCTCGGCGGCGGCGCGGAGGCGGTCGTCGGGGGCTTCGTCGGGGGTCGGGTGGTCGGCCGTCGCCGTGCCGGGGGCGGGGGCGGACTGGGGCGGCCAGGCGAGGAGGGTTTTGCCGCCGCGTTCCATGTAGAGGGTGAGTTCGCCGTCGACCAGGACGACGAGGGAGCCTGCCTTGCGGCCCGGCTTGTGGGTGACGCCGGGCGGCGGTTCGGGCCAGGGCAGGGCGGCCCCGTACGCGTTGGCGGGGTCGGCGGCGGCCAGGACGACGGCCCGGTTCGGGGCGTCGCCCTGGGCGCGGTCGCGGGCGGTCGCGGCGGCGCGCAGCCGGTCGACCGCGCCGTCCATGGCGAACTGGGCCGCGCCGAGCCCCTCGACGACGTAACCCCGTCTGGCCTGCCCGCTGTCCTCGAACGCGGCGAGGATGCGGTAGACCGCGGAGAAGCCGCCCTCGACGCCCTCGGCGGCGACGGCGCCCCGGGTGACGACGCCGTGCCGGTCCAGGAGGGTGCGGGCCAGGGCGTGGGCGCGGTGGGTGGGGTCGGGTTCGGGCGCGGGGAGGCGGGACCAGCGGCCGGAGACCGTGGGCGGGCCGGTGCGGGAGACGGGGCGGGCCGCGCCGCTGAGGGAGCCGTAACGGCCGCGTGGGACCGAGCGTTTGGCGCGGTGGGCGGTGGCCCCGGCCGTGCGTCCTGAGCCGAGGACGGCGCGCAGTGGGGCGAGGGTGTCGTTGGTGAGGCGGCCGGACCAGGCCAGGTCCCAGAGGGCGTCGGCCAGTTGGGGGTCGGAGGCGTCGGGGTGGGTGGTGGCGCGGACCTGGTCGGCGATCTGGCGGAAGAAGAGTCCGTAACCGCCGGAGAGGGCGGTCAGGATCGACTCGTGCAGGGCCGAGAGCTCCAGGGGGTGGGGCGGCGGGAGGAGCAACGGGGCGGTGTCGGCGAGGTAGAGGGACACCCAGCCGTCCTTGCCGGGGAGTGCGCCCGCGCCCGCCCACACGACCTCGCCGGTGGTGGTGAGTTCGTCGAGGAGGGCGGGGGTGTAGCCCGAGACGCGGTGCGGGAGGACGAGCTTCTCCAGTGCGGAGGCGGGGACCGGGGCGCCCTGCAACTGCTCGACGGCGCGCACCAGTCCGTCGATGCCGCGCAGGCCGCCGCCCCCGTAGTGCTGCCACTGGGGGAGGAAGGTGGCCAGGGCGGCGGGGTCGACCGGCTCCAGCTCCTGGCGCAGGGCGGCCAGGGAGCGGCGGCGCAGGCGGCGCAGGACCGTCGCGTCGCACCACTCCTGGCCGATGCCCGCCGGGTGGAACTCGCCCTGTACGACCCGGCCGCTCGCGGCGAGCCGGTGCAGTGCCCCGTCGGTGACGGCCGCGCCGAGGCCGAAGCGGGCGGCGGCGGTGGCGGAGGTGAACGGGCCGTGCGTGCGCGCGAAGCGGGCGAGGAGGTCGCCCAGGGGGTCCTTGACCGGCTCGGTGAACGACTCCGGGACGCCCACCGGGAGCGCCGTGCCCAGCGCGTCGCGCAGGCGGCCGGCGTCCTCGACGGCTGCCCAGTGGTCCTCTCCGGCGATACGGACCTGGATGGCGCGGCGCGCGTCGGCGAGGTCGCGGGGCCACTGGGCGTCCGCGCCCCGGGCGGTCAACTCGGCGGTGGTGAGCGGGCCGAGGACCCGCAGCAGGTCGGCGACGCCCTCCACGTCCTTGACCCGGCGGTCCTCGGTGAGCCACTGGAGCTCCTGCTCCAGCTGGGTCAGGACGTCGGCGTCGAGCAGTTCGCGCAGCTCGGCCTGGCCGAGGAGTTCGGCGAGGAGGCGGGAGTCGAGGGAGAGCGCCGCCGCGCGCCGCTCGGCGAGGGGGGAGTCCCCCTCGTACAGGAACTGGGCGACGTACCCGAAGAGGAGCGAGCGGGCGAAGGGGGATGGCTCGGGGGTGGTGACCTCGACCAGGCGGACCCGGCGGGCCTCGATGTCGCCCATCAGCTCGGTCAGGCCGGGTACGTCGAAGACGTCCTGGAGGCATTCGCGGACGGCTTCCAGGACGATCGGGAAGGAGCCGAACTCGGAGGCCACCTGGAGGAGCTGGGAGGCGCGCTGGCGCTGCTGCCAGAGCGGGGTGCGCTTGCCGGGGCTGCGGCGGGGCAGCAGCAGAGCGCGGGCGGCGCACTCGCGGAAGCGGGCGGCGAACAGGGCGGAGCCGCCGACCTGGTCGGTGACGATCTGGGCGACCTCGCCCGCGTCGAAGAGGGTGTCGGCGGCACCGATGGGGGCCTGGTTGTCGTCGTACTCGGTTCCCAGGGGTTTGGCGGGAGCCGGGGCGTCGAGCGGGTCGAGGCCCATGAGGTCGAGCCCCATCAGGTCCGCGTCGGGCAGGCGCAGCACGATGCCGTCGTCGGCGTGCATCACCTGGGCGTCCATGCCGTACTTCTCGGAGAGGCGGGCTCCGAGCGCCAGCGCCCACGGGGCGTGCACCTGTGCGCCGAACGGGGAGTGCACGACCACCCGCCAGTCGCCCAGCTCGTCGCGGAACCGCTCGACGACGATGGTGCGGTCGTCGGGGACGTGGCCTGCGGCGCGGCGCTGTTCGTCGAGGTAGGACAGGACGTTGTCGGCGGCCCAGTCGTCCAGGCCCGCGTCCTGGAGGCGCGTGCGGGCCTTGTCGGCTTTGAGGTTGCCGATCTCGCGGAGGAACGCGCCGAGCGCGCGGCCCAGTTCGAGCGGACGGCCCAGCTGGTCGCCCTTCCAGAAGGGGAGCCGGCCGGGGACGCCGGGGGCGGGGGAGACCAGGACGCGGTCGCGGGTGATGTCCTCGATGCGCCAGGACGTCGTGCCGAGGGTGAAGACGTCGCCCGCGCGGGACTCGTACACCATCTCCTCGTCCAGCTCGCCGACCCGGCCGCCGCCCTTCTTCGGGTCGGACCCGGCGAGGAAGACGCCGAACAGACCGCGGTCGGGGATGGTGCCGCCGGAGGTGACGGCGAGGCGCTGCGCTCCCGGGCGGCCTGTGACCGTACCGGCGATGCGGTCCCAGACGACGCGGGGGCGCAACTCGGCGAAGGCGTCCGAGGGGTAGCGCCCGGCGAGCATGTCGAGGACGGCGGTGAACGCCGATTCGGGGAGGGACGCGAAGGGGGCGGCGCGGCGGGTGAGGGCGAGCAGGTCGTCCACCTGCCAGGAGTCCAGCGCGACCATGGCGACGAGCTGCTGGGCGAGCACGTCCAGGGGATTGGCCGGGACGCGCAGGGACTCGATCGAGCCCGAGCGCATCCGCTCGGTGACCACGGCCGCCTGCACCAGGTCGCCCCGGTACTTGGGGAAGACGACGCCCGTCGACACCGCGCCCACCTGGTGGCCGGCCCGGCCCACCCGCTGGAGGCCGGAGGCAACGGACGGCGGCGACTCGACCTGGATCACCAGGTCCACCGCGCCCATGTCGATGCCCAGTTCGAGGCTGGAGGTGGCGACCACGGCCGGGAGGCGGCCGGCCTTGAGGTCCTCCTCGACGAGGGAGCGCTGCTCCTTGGAGACCGAGCCGTGGTGCGCGCGGGCGAGGAGGGGAGGAGCGCCCTGGGCGGCGCCCGCCTGCCCCATCAGCTCGGCCGGTGAGCCGCCCTCGGGGAGCGCCTCGCCGGTGGCTCTTTCGTACGCGATCTCGTTCAGCCGGTTGCACAGGCGCTCGGCGAGGCGGCGGGAGTTGACGAAGACGATCGTCGAGCGGTGCGCCTGGACGAGGTCGGCGATCTTCTCCTCCACTTGCGGCCAGATGGAGGGTTTGTCGCCCTGGTCGTCGTCCTTGGCGGGTGCGCCGCCCAGCTCGCCCATGTCCTCGACCGGCACCACCACCGACAGGTCGAAGACCTTGCCGGACGGTGGCTGGACGATCTCGACCCGGCGCTGCGGGGACAGGTACCGGGCCACCTCGTCCACCGGGCGGACCGTCGCGGACAGGCCGATCCGGCGGGCCGGCCGGGGCAGCAGCGCGTCCAGGCGCTCCAGCGACAGCGCCAGGTGTGCGCCGCGCTTGGTGCCCGCGACCGCGTGCACCTCGTCGAGGATCACCGTCTCCACGCCCTCCAGGGCGTCGCGCGCGGAGGAGGTGAGCATCAGGAACAGCGACTCGGGGGTCGTGATGAGGATGTCCGGCGGCTTGTTCGCGATCGAGCGGCGGTCGGCGGGGGAGGTGTCGCCGGAGCGGATGCCGACCCTGATGTCCGGCTCGGGCAGGCCGAGGCGGACGGACTCCTGGCGGATGCCGGTCAGCGGGCTGCGGAGGTTGCGCTCGACGTCGACGGCCAGGGCCTTCAGCGGAGAGATGTAGAGCACCCGGCAGCGCTTCTTCGCCTCCGCGGGCGGGGGAGTGGAGGCGAGCGCGTCGAGCGAGGCGAGGAACGCGGCCAGCGTCTTGCCCGAGCCGGTCGGGGCGACGACCAGCACGTCGGAACCCTCCCCGATGGCCCGCCACGCGCCTTCCTGCGCGGCCGTGGGCGTCCGGAATGCCCCCGTGAACCAGCCCCTGGTCGCGGGGGAGAACGAGTCGAGCGCGGTCCTCACCATGGCCCCATCGTGCACCCCGCCACTGACAATCCCCGGTCCGGACTGTGGACACGCAGGTCAGCGGCTTGGCGGGCAGGCGCAGAATGGTCGGATGGAGAGGGGTTCGACGGCCACCGAGCGCGAGGGCGAGTGGGCACGGCACTGGCAGTACGCCGGGGTGCCGGGCCTCGACCTGCTGCGGGCCCGCTACGTCCGGCACACCTTCCCGCGCCACAGCCACGAGGGCTTCGTGCTCGGCGCCGTACGACGCGGCATCGAGGACGTGCGGATGCCCGACGGCACGATCAGCGCGGTGCCGGGCAGCGTCGTCATGATCAACCCGGAGGTGCCGCACGCGGCGCACGCCGGAGTCCCCGAGGGCTGGTCGTACGCCACCCTCTACCCCGCGAAGGAACTCGTGGCCGACGTCGCGGCCGAGACCACCACACTGCGCGGCACCGTCGGATTCGCCGAGACGATCGTCCATGACCCCGACACCGCGCGGCTCATCCACGAGGTGCACCGTGCGGCCGAGGAGGGCAACGCGCTCGCCGCCGACAGCGTGTTCCGCATCGCCATCGCCCGGATGCTGCGTCGTCACGGCCGTTCCCTGCCCACCCGCGGCCCCCTCCCCGCCGCCGCCCGGACCGCGGCACTGGCCCAGGAGATCCTGGTCGACCGGATGACGGAACCGCCGTCGCTGGAGGACCTCGCCCGGGAGCTGGGCACCAGCCCCTTCGCGCTGCTGCGCGCCTTCAAGGCGGCCTACGGAATGCCTCCGCACACCTGGCTCACCAACGCGCGGGTGCGCCGTGCCCAGCACCTCCTGAACGCAGGCACCGCCCCCGCCGACGCCGCCGTCATGGTCGGCTTCACCGACCAGCCGCACCTCAACCGGCACTTCACCCGCATCGTCGGGGTGCCGCCGGGGGCGTACCGGCGCGAGCGTGCAAGAACGTACAAGACCGGGGGCGCCTGCCCCTCGTAGCGTCCTGGGCGTGGCAGATCAGACAACCTCCGCAGACATACGCACAACCCGGGGCGCCCCCGCCGGCGAGCCCAAGCCCGATGCCGCCGTCGTACGGGACGCACTCGGCGTCGGCGTCGCGGTGGGCCTCTCCGGCTTCGCCTTCGGCGTCACCTCGGCCGGTGCCGGGCTCACCGTCGCGCAGACCTGTGCGCTCAGCCTGCTGGTGTTCACCGGCGCCTCGCAGTTCGCCCTCGTGGGGGCGCTCGCGGCCGGGGGCAATCCGCTCACCGCGGCGGCGGGCGCGTTCTTCCTCGGGGTGCGCAACACCTTCTACGGGCTGCGCCTGTCGCAGCTGCTGGCGCTGCCGGGCCTGGTGCGCCCGTTCGCGGCACAAGGGGTGATCGACGAGACGGCCGCCGTGGCGCTGGCGCAGCCCACCCGGCGCAGCGCCCGTATCGGTTTCACCGTCACCGCCGTCACCCTCTATGTGCTGTGGAACCTCACCACCCTGCTCGGGGCGCTGGGGGCCGAGGCGCTCGGTGACACCAACGCCTGGGGTCTGGACGCGGCAGGTCCCGCCGTCTTCCTGGCGCTGCTGGCACCCATGCTGCGCTCCACCACGGAACGCACCGTCGCCGGTGTCGCGGTGGTGGTGATGCTCGGGCTGCTGCCCGTGCTGCCGGGTGGAGCACCGGTGCTGGTGGCAGCGCTGGCGGCACCGCTGGTGCTCTTTTTCAAGGGGCGCACCGAGCGCCGTGACAACAGTGACAGCGCCGAAGGCAAGGGGGCAGCACAGTGAGCGTCTGGATCGCCATCATCGCCACAGCGGTGGGCTGCTATCTCGTGAAGCTGCTCGGACTGCTGGTGCCCGCGAACGCCCTGGAGCGTCCGCTCGTGCAGAAGCTCTCCGCGCTGCTGCCCGTCGCCCTGCTCGCGGCACTCACCGCACAGCAGACCTTCGCCACCGGACAGACGCTCGTGCTGGACGCCCGGGGCGCGGGCCTCGCGGCGGCGGCCCTCGCACTGGTGCTGCGCGCACCGTTCCTGGTGGTCGTCGGCGCTGCCGTGGCCGTGACCGCGGGAGTGCGCGCACTGGGCGGCTGAGTGGGCCCACAGACGCTCCTCAGCCGATCTCCCTGCCGTACGCCCGCAGGGTCAGCAGTGCGTCGAGGGTGACGAGGGGGCGCGCCTCCAGCACGTTGCCCGGAGCCCAGGCCCGCCAGCGCACCGGCCAGCCACCGTCCTCCTGCTGCTCGGCGGCCAGGAAGTCGAGCGCGCGCCCCATCTCCTCGTCGGTGAACCACCCGCGCGCCAGCGAATCGGGGGTGCGCGCGTAGTCGTACGCGAAATGGTGCTCGCCCGGGGCGTATCCGGGCGCCACCGGCACCTCGTCCCGTCGCGCGGGGTCGAGCACGACCAGCCCCTGTGCCCGTGTGAGCCGCCCCAGCCGGTCCGCCGCAGCCTGGGCGCGGGAGCGGTCCGGCACGCCGTCCAGGAAGGCGACGGCGGCCTGGATCTCGTACGGATGCGACTCCTGGAGCGCCTCGACGGCCGCCCAGCAGAAGTCCGTGGCGCGAAACAGCCAGGCGTGCCACACCTCGTTGCGGTGCAGCATCCCCACCACCGGGCCGGTCGCCAGCAGCTCGCCCGGAGGGTCGTCCACGACCGGCACGAACGGCGCGGCGGGGTAGCCCCGCTGCGAGGGGTGCACTGCGGGCAGTGCGCCCTCCTTGGTGGACACGTCGGTCAGATAGCGGCAGATGCGCTCCACGCGCGTGCCGCCGCACCGGCCCACGGACTCCAGCACCCGGAGTGCGTGCGCGGTGTGCAGGGGCTGGCTCACCGGGCCCCGCAGGTCGGGCTCCAGGGCGTGGCCAAAACCGCCGTCCTCGCCCTGGTACGCGTTGAGCGCCGTCTCGACGGGATCCGCGCCGCCGCCGAGGAAGTGGTGGGCGAACCGGCGCTGCTCCAGGACCCGGGCCGTCAGCCAGACGAAGTGCGCGGCGCGGGCGAGGGGAGACACGTGGGGGGTCGCCCCGGGGGGTGATGCTCCATTTCCAGCCATGTGCCGACGGTGAGGGTGCGGAGCGCTCCCCGCAAGAGGTGCGGGCCCGGCTGCACTCTCAGGGGCGCGATACTGATGTCATGCGGTTGACGATTTTCTGGGAGCGCATGGCGGCGCACTTCGGCGAGGCATATGCCGACTCCTTCGCCCGCGACCACGTGATGTCCGAACTCGGCGGTCGTACGGTGCACGAGGCGCTGGACGCGGGCTGGGACGCGAAGAGCGTGTGGCAGGTCGTGTGCCGGACGATGGACGTCCCGTACGACAAGCGCTGACGTTCGTGGACGGCGCACCGCTCCGGGAGCGGATGACGCACCCTCTATGAGGTGACACGGGTACGTCCTTGTCGCACTCATGAGTGACACTTGGCCCCGTGGCACCGACTGATGAGACCGCCCAGGACCGCGCGAAAGCCCAGTACACCGACGCCGGGTCGCCCGTCCCGCCGAGCACCGCGCCCCCTGCGGCGGCGCCCACCGGACCGGCTCGCATGCCCCGCTGGCTGCCGCGCGCGATGGTGCTCGCGCTCGCCCTGTTCGCCTGCTACCAGCTCGGCGACTGGGCTTTCCACCAGTTGATCGCGCTGCTCCTGAACATCGTGATCGCCTTCTTCCTGGCGCTCGCGGTGGAGCCGGCGGTGGGCCGGATGGCGGCCCGGGGGATGCGCCGGGGCCTTGCCACCTTCCTGGTGTTCTTCGGTGTGATGATCGCGGGCATCGGCTTCGTGGTGATGCTCGGGTCGATGCTGGCCGGTCAGATCCTGAACATGGTCGACGAGTTCCCGAAGTACCTGGACTCGGTGATCAGTTGGGTCAACCACACCTTCAACACCGAGCTCTCCAGGGTCGAGGTGCAGGACAGCCTGCTGCGCTCCGACTGGTTGCAGAAGTACGTGCAGAACAGTGCGAGCGGTGTCCTGGACGTCTCGACGACCGTACTGGGGGGCCTGTTCAAGCTCCTGACGATCTTTCTGTTCTCGTTCTACTTCGCCGCCGACGGGCCCCGGCTGCGGCGTGCGCTGTGTTCGGTGCTGCCGCCCGCCCGGCAGACGGAGGTGCTGCGCGCCTGGGAGATCGCCGTCGACAAGACCGGCGGCTACCTTTACTCGCGCGGCCTGATGGCGCTGATCTCCGGCATCGCGCACTACATCCTGCTGGTGATCCTCGATGTGCCGTACGCGCCGGCGCTGGCGGTGTGGGTGGGGCTGATCTCGCAGTTCATCCCGACCATCGGCACCTATCTCGCCGGTGCGCTGCCGATGCTGATCGCGTTCACGGTGAACCCCTGGTACGCGCTGTGGGTGCTCGGCTTCGTGGTGATCTACCAGCAGTTCGAGAACTACCTGCTCCAGCCCAAGCTGACCGAGAAGACGGTCGACATCCACCCCGCCGTCGCCTTCGGCTCGGTCGTCGCGGGGACGGCGCTGATGGGCGCCGTCGGCGCGCTCATCGCGATCCCGGCCGTCGCCACGCTGCAGGCGTTCCTCGGGGCGTACGTGAAGCGGTACGACGTGACCGACGACCCCCGGGTGCACGGCCACCGCAGCCGCCGTGCGCCGGTCCTGGCCCGCGTCCGGGGCGCGCTGCGACGCGACCGGGACGAGACGCCGCCGCCTCCGGCGGGGGACGACGTCTGAGCCGCAGGGCCCTCCCGAGAGGTCGTCCCCGCCGGTCGTGAGCCGTCCGGCGGGGCTGTCGGGCGGGAGCGTGAGCCGTCCGGCGGGTGCCGCGTGGCTCGCTTGACACGAAAATCGAACATCCATTCTCATTGGTGTTCCGGCCCTGTGACCCCGGGGCTCCCCACCGGGTTATCCACAGGTCAGGGCGACGCCGAGGCCGATTGTCAGTGGCAGGCGTTAGCGTCATTGACGTGAAGCGATCGACTCAAGCAAATCGGGTGGAACCCATGGCAGCAGGCACCGACCGCGAGAAGGCGCTGGACGCCGCGCTCGCACAGATTGAACGACAATTCGGCAAGGGTGCCGTGATGCGGCTCGGCGACCGGCCGAACGACCCCATCGAGATCATCCCCACCGGGTCGACCGCCCTGGACATCGCACTGGGCGTCGGCGGTCTCCCGCGCGGCCGTGTGGTGGAGGTGTACGGCCCGGAGTCCTCCGGAAAGACGACGCTGACGCTGCACGCCGTGGCGAACGCGCAGAAGGCCGGCGGCACCGTCGCCTTCGTGGACGCCGAGCACGCGCTCGACCCCGAGTACGCCAAGGCGCTCGGCGTCGACACGGACAACCTGATCCTGTGGACATGCTGGTCCGCTCCGGCGCGCTCGACCTGATCGTCATCGACTCCGTGGCGGCGCTCGTGCCGCGTGCGGAGATCGAGGGCGAGATGGGCGACTCGCACGTCGGCCTCCAGGCCCGGCTGATGAGCCAGGCGCTCCGCAAGATCACCAGTGCGCTCAACCAGTCCAAGACCACCGCGATCTTCATCAACCAGCTCCGCGAGAAGATCGGCGTGATGTTCGGCTCGCCGGAGACCACGACCGGTGGCCGCGCGCTCAAGTTCTACGCCTCGGTGCGCCTGGACATCCGCCGCATCGAGACCCTCAAGGACGGCACGGACGCGGTCGGCAACCGCACCCGCGTCAAGGTCGTCAAGAACAAGGTCGCGCCGCCCTTCAAGCAGGCCGAGTTCGACATCCTCTACGGCCAGGGCATCAGCCGCGAGGGCGGCCTGATCGACATGGGCGTCGAGCACGGCTTCGTCCGCAAGGCCGGCGCCTGGTACACGTACGAGGGCGACCAGCTCGGCCAGGGCAAGGAGAACGCCCGCAACTTCCTGAAGGACAACCCCGACCTCGCCGACGAGATCGAGAAGAAGATCAAGGAGAAGCTGGGCGTCGGCGTCAAGCCCAAGACGGATGCCCCGGAGGGCGAGCCCGGCGCGGACGCGGCGGCCGCCGCCACCGACGCGAAGTCCGTACCGGCCCCGGCGACCAAGGCCAAGACGGCCAAGGCCGCAGCGGCCAAGAGCTAGTCCGTGACCCGGAGGACGGACTGGGGGGACTGGCCGGGCAGCACCGACGACGTATCCGGCGGACACGACGCCCCCGCCGGGTACGGCAGGACCCCCGCGGCCGACGGCGGCGCGGGGGGAGCGGGGGAGGCCGAGGGGCCTCCCCGGCTTCCCTGGTCCTCCCGGGAGACCGGGGGGACCGGAGCCCGTGAGGGGTTCGGGGAGTCCGGACGGGGCCGCAGAGGCACCCGGGGAGCCCGCTCCTCGCGGGGCCCGGGGGCTTCCGGCCCCGGGGAGACCCGGGACGGTGCGCCGAAACCCCCGCAGGACCCGGCGGAGCAGGCACGGAACATCTGCCTACGCCTGCTCACCGGCACCCCGCGCACCCGCAAGCAACTGGCGGACGCCCTGCACAAGCGGGAGATCCCCCAGGAGGTCAGCGACGAGGTGCTGTCCCGCTTCGAGGAAGTGGGACTGATCGACGACGCGGCGTTCGCGGACGCCTGGGTCGAGTCCCGCCACCACGGCAAGGGCCTGGCCCGCCGGGCGCTCGCCCGCGAGCTGCGCACCAAAGGCGTCGACCCGGCGCTGATCGACGAGGCCGTCGGGCAGCTCGACTCCGACCAGGAGGAGGCGACAGCCCGCGAGCTCGTCGCCCGCAAGCTGCGCTCCACCCGGGGGCTGGAGCGCGACAAGCGGCTGCGCCGCCTGGCCGGAATGCTGGCCCGCAAGGGCTACCCGGAAGGCCTGGCCATCCGGGTGGTCAGGCAGGCACTGGAGGAGGAGGGCGAGGACACGGACGGCCTGGACTACGAGCCGTTCTGACCCTCACCGCCCCTCGCTCCGGCGCAACCCTTCCGTCGGACCCCCTGAATGTCAGGGGGTCCGCGGGGCGGCCCCGGTGACTCTTGTCACGTACGACAGGTCAGTCCTCGCCCGGCACCACCGGCAGCCCCGCCGCCCGCCACGCCTGGAAGCCGCCGTCCAGGTCCGTCGCCCGGTGCAGACCGAGCTGGTGCAGCGAGGCCGCCGCGAGGCTCGACGCGTAGCCCTCGTTGCAGATCACCACGACCTGCAGGTCGTGCCCCGTGGCCTCCGCCGCCCGATGACTGCCCTGCGGGTCGAGCCGCCACTCCAGCTCGTTGCGCTCCACCACCAGCGCACCCGGAATCAGCCCGTCCCGCTCCCGCAGGGCGGCGTACCGGATGTCCACCAGCAGCGCCCCGGCGGCCGCCGCCTCCTGCGCCTCGGCGGGACCGAGCCGGTCGAGCCCGACCCGTACCCGCTCCAGCAGTTCGTCGATCCCCACCGGGGACCCCGTCTCTTCGGTGTGCGTCACTGCCGCTCCTCCCGCCACTGCTGCTCCTCCCGCCACTGCCGCTTCTCCCGTCACTGCCACTCCTCCGGAACTTCCACCTGCTCCAGGCGCAGCACCGCGCCCGTGCGGCTGTAGCGCCGCATCAGCGGCAGCGGCGGGTAGTAGGCGTGCACCGAGATCGCGTGCTCGCGGGTGGATTCGTTGAGCACCTGGTGCACGTGGTGTTCCCCGAAGGCGCGCCCCTGCCCCGGCCTCAACTGCCGCTCCCTGTCGACGCCTTCGGCCAGTTCCAGGGTCTTCCACCCCTCGGTGGGCAGCCGCACGGCCAGCGACTGTTCGGTCAGGCCGCCCGAGGCCGTGGCGAACGCGCCGCGCGAGCCGCCGTGGTCGTGCCAGCCGGTGCCGGTGCCCGGCGGCCAGCCGATGAGCCACGCCTCGCTGCCGCCGGGCCCGTCGAGGCGCACCCAGGTGCGCCCCTCCGGGTCGAGCGGCAGGGACGCCACCAGGTCGGCGTCGGAGGCGATGTTCCGTACGAAGTCGAGGAGTTGGGCGGAAGAGGGCCCGGCCGACGGGAAGACGGCGGAGGCAGGAGTGTGCACGGGTGCGGGAAGAGACACGGAGAGACCGTCCGATGAGTTCGCGAGGACGCACGGGCGGCTCACCGGCCGGACCCGAGGGTCGACGGCCGGGAGTCGGCACACCGCGCGGAGGAAGGGGCGAATCAGCTGGACGGGCGACAGACGCAGCCCGCGTAGCGGACCAGGTCCATATGGACCCTCCGCCACAGGCTCACATCGGTGTCACGCATGATCCGGAGTACACCATGCGAGCCCGGGCCGGTCAATTGACGTCCGCGGTCCGATCGGTGTGACGGTCGGTGTGCGCGGAAGCGTCCGGAGCCTCTTCGTGCGCCTCGGGGCCCCCGGGAGCGCCCCCGCGCGCCGTGTCCGCCGCCGCGTACAGCTCTGTCGGATGCACCCCGTCGAAGGCCGCGACCAGATGCCCGTCCGGGCGTACGAGAAGGACGGTGTGCGCCGTCGCCCCCGGGTAGCCCTCGGCGACGAGCAGCTCCGCCGGCACCGGCAGTGCGGTGACCGCTGACGCCAGCCGTGGCATCACCCCCGCCGACATCCAGTGCCGGCGGTCCCAGACACCGGTGCCGGGTGCGACGAGCACCACCAGCAGATGTCCCTGCCCGAGCCGCTCCCACAGGCGTACGGCGGTGCCGTCGGGGGCGGTCACCACGACGTCCGCGACCGGAGCACCGACAGCGGTGTCCACGTCGGCCCGCGCCTCCGGCGACGGCGGCGGGGGGGCGAGGGGGGAGTGCGGGTACGACGGGAGGGCGCCCAGTGCGCCGTTGCCGAGGTGGCCGTCGGTGAGCAGCGTGTCGTGGCTCTTGCCCGCGCCCGGCAGGACCGCGCGCAGACCGCCGCCGCCCCGCAGTATCGGCAGCACCTGGTCGGCGGCGCGCAGCCGGGAGGCGACACTGGTGCGCCGTTCCGCCTCGTAACTGTCGAGGAGTTCCTCGGAGGCGTCGTGGTGGAAGGCGTGCGCCAGCTTCCACGCCAGGTTCTCGACGTCCCGCAGCCCCTCGTCGACGCCCTGCGTGCCGAGCGCGCCCAGCAGGTGCGCCGCGTCGCCCGCGAGGAACGAGCGTCCCTCGCGCCAGCGTTGGGCGAGACGGTGGTGCAGGGTGTAGACGCCGGTGTCGATCAGATCGTACGGAGGGGTCGTGCCGCACCACCCGGCGAGGGTGTCGCGGATACGGGTCACCAGGGCGTCCGGTGTCACCAGGTCGCCGCGCGGCGGCAGCAGCCAGTCCAGGCGCCACACGCCGTCCGGGAGCGGACGGGCCGTCACCTCTGGCCCCGCGCCGCGCCAGGGCGGCTGACGGTGCAGCAAAGCGGTCTCGGGCCAGGGGAGTTCGGCGCGCAGGGCGGCTACGGCGTGCCGCTCCACTGCCGTACGACCGGCGAAGCGGATGCCGAGGAGCTTGCGGACGGTGGAGCGGGCGCCGTCGCAGCCGACGAGGTAACTGCCGCGCCAGTAGAGGTAACCCGGCTCGCGGGTGTGCACGGTGACGCCCTTGGCGTCCTGCTCGATGGTGTCCACGCGCGCGCGGGTCGCCAGCTCGATCAGGGGGTGTGCCTCGGCGGCGGCGTACAGGCCGTGGGTGAGGGTGTGTTGCGGGAGGTGCAGGGGGGCCGGGAACTCCCCGTGGTCACCGAGCGTTAGTTCCCGTACGACCTGCTTGCGCCGCATCGACCGCCACGCGGCCCAGAGAGCCCCCTCGGCCGGGGCGTCGGTGCAGCCGAGCCGCTCGATGAGGGAGGCCGTGTCCGGGCGCAGGACGACGGTCCGGGCGGTGCGCTCCTCCTGGGTGCCGTCGCCCTCGTCCAGGACGACGGAGGGGACTTGCTGCGCGGCGAGGGACAGGGCGAGGGCGAGCCCGACCGGTCCGGCGCCGACGACGATCACCGGGTCCACGGGGCGACGCCTCCGCTCCGTACGGTCAAGCGGAAAGCTGCACAAGAGGCAGTGGAAACACGGTGCTCGATCACAGAACGTATGCAACCCACTGCAGGTGCTTGCGTCAAGTGACGGAGGCGAGTCCTTCGGGAGTGGGGTGTTTCGTTGGTGAATTGTCCTTGGAGATGAGCAACGGGCCGACCTCTGTGGCGAGGTCGGCCCGTCTGCGGAGCATGTGCGGGCTCAGGTGCTGACGCCGCCACCGCCGGCTTCGATCGCATTCAGGTCGACCTTCGCCCCGCCGCTCTTCTTCGCGCGGCGCAGGCGACGTTCCAGCCAGCTCGCGAAGGAGGTCAATGCGAAGTTGACGACGATGAACAGGATGGCGACCACGGTGAGTGCCGCGATCGTGTTGGAGCCGTAGTTCGCGGTGATGGTGCGCACCTGGGAGAGCAGTTCGTTGAAGCCCAGGAGCGCACCGCCGAGGGCGGTGTCCTTCACGATGACCACGAGCTGGCTGACCAGCGCGGGCAGCATCGCGGTGACCGCTTGCGGTACCAGCACGAAGACCATCATCTGGCCCTTGCGCATGCCGATCGCCTTGGCCGCGTCCGTCTGCCCCGTGGGCAGGGACTGGATTCCCGACCGTACGATCTCGGCGATCACCGAGGCGTTGTAGAGCACCAGACCGGTCACCACGGACCACAGCGGGCGGACCTCGGAGTCCATGCTGGTGAACTGGATGAACAGCTGGCTGGCGAACACCATCATGATCAGCACCGGGATGGCCCGGAAGAACTCGACCACCACGCCCACAGGGGCGCTGATCCAGGTGTGGTCCGAGAGCCGGCCGATGCCCAGGACCGCTCCGAGGGGCAGCGCGATCACCAGCGACAGAGCCGCGGCCTTGAGGGTTTCCACCAGACCGGGCAGCAGGAAGGTGGTCCACACCTTGGAGTCCGCGACGAACGGGCTCCACTTCTCCCCGTCCAGCTGGTTCTTCTCCGCCATGGCGGTCAGCAGCCACCACGCCGCGAGGGCGAAGACGACGACGAAGACGACCGTGTAGATGATGTTGCGCCGCTTGGCGCTGGGCCCGGGGGCGTCGTACAGAACGGAAGTCATCGCTTCACCGCCACTCGCTTGGACACCCAGCCGAGCAACAGCCCCGTGGGCAGGGTGAGAACGATGAACCCGAGAGCGATCAGGGCGAAGACGGCGAAGAGCGCGTCGGTCTCGTTCTCGACCATGTTCTTCATCAGGAACGATGCTTCGGCCACACCGATCGCCGAGGCCACCGTGGTGTTCTTCGTCAGTGCGATCAGCACGTTCGCCAGCGGAGCGACGACCGAACGGAACGCCTGAGGAAGGACGATGAGGGTCAGTACCTGAACGAAGCTGAGCCCCATCGCGCGAGCCGCTTCCGCCTGGCCGACCGGGACGGTGTTGATGCCCGAGCGCAGTGCCTCGCAGACGAAGGTTCCGGTGTACGCGACCATCGCGAGGACCGCCAGCCGGAAACCGATGTCTGCGGAGAGGTCTGCCCCGAGCTTGAAGCCGAGCGTCTGATAAAGGCCGAGGAGGGAGCCGACCATGATGATCGTCAGCGGCGTGTTGCGGACGAGGTTCACGTACGCGGTGCCGAAGCCCCGCATCAGAGGAACGGGGCTGACCCGCATTCCGGCCAGCAGGGTTCCCCATATGAGGGAGCCGACGGCCGAGTAGAGGGTGAGCTGGACCGTCACCCAGAAGGCGCCGAGCAGGTCGTACCGCCCGGAACTAAGAAAATCGAACACGATGCCCCGCGATCTCTCCTTGTTGGATCGTGGCGCGCGCCGCCGGCCGGAGCCGACGGCGCGTCAGTCACTGCTGGCTCAGCCCTTTTCGGTGATGGCCGGGGCGGGGTCGGCCTTGTAGTTGGCCGGGCCCAGGTTGGCGTCCACGGCCTTCTGCCACGAGCCGTCCTTCTGCATCTTCTCCAGGGCGGCGTTGATCTTGCTCTGAAGGTCCTTGTCGCCCTTCTTGAGCCCGATGCCGTAGGGCTCGTCGCTCAGCTTGAGACCGACCAGCTTGAACTTGCCCTGGTTCTCCTTCTGCGCGGCGTAGCCGGCGAGGATGGTGCCGTCGGTGGTCAGGGCGTCAACGGTCTTGTTCTCCAGGCCGTTGAGGCACTCCGAGTAGCCGCCGAGTGTCTGCAGGTCGGCCTTGGGGGCCAGCTTCTCCTTGACGTTCTGCGCCGAGGTGGATCCCGTGACGGAACAGAGCTTCTTGGAGTTGAGGTCCTCGACCTTGGTGATCGTGGTCTCGTCCGCGCGGACCAGCAGGTCCTGGTGGGCCATGAAGTACGGGCCCGCGAAGTCGACCTTCGCCTTGCGCTTGTCGTTGATCGTGTACGTACCGGCGACGAACTTCACGTCACCGTTGCTGATCAGGTTCTCGCGCTCGGCGGAGGGTGCCTGCTTGAACTCGATCTTGTCCTCGGAGTAGCCGAGCTCCTTGGCGACGTAACGGGCCACGTCGACGTCGAAGCCGGTGAACTTGCCGTCCTGCGTCTTCAGGCCCATGCCGGGCTGGTCGTACTTGATACCGATGACGATCTTGTCGCCGTCCTTGCCCTTGTCGGCGCCACCGCCGCCGCAGGCCGAGAGTGCGAGAGAGAGGGAGGCGACCGCCACGACGGCGGTGCTGACCTTGCGGAGCTTCATCGTGAACATCCCTTACGTCATTAGAGCGTTGGTCGTCGGAGCCGTATCCCGCCTGGCAACGGTCGTACGGTGAACGGCAGTTGTCAGTGGTGCAGGATCTTCGACAGGAAGTCCTTGGCCCGGTCACTGCGAGGGTTGCTGAAGAACTGGTCCGGCGTGGCCTCTTCGACGATGCGGCCGTCCGCCATGAAGACGACCCGGTTCGCGGCCGAGCGGGCGAAGCCCATCTCGTGCGTGACGACGACCATGGTCATGCCGTCGCGCGCCAGCTGCTGCATGACCTCGAGAACCTCGTTGATCATCTCCGGGTCGAGCGCCGACGTGGGCTCGTCGAAGAGCATGACCTTCGGCTCCATGGCCAACGCCCGTGCGATGGCGACGCGTTGCTGCTGACCGCCGGAGAGCTGTGCCGGGTACTTGTCCGCCTGCGCGCCGACGCCCACCCGGTCCAGCAGGGCGCGGGCCTTGTCCTCCGCGGTCTTCTTGTCCGTCTTGCGGACCTTGATCTGGCCCAGCGTGACGTTCTCCAGGATCGTCTTGTGGGCGAAGAGGTTGAACGACTGGAACACCATGCCGACGTCGGAGCGCAGTCGCGCCAGCTCCTTGCCCTCCTGGGGCAGGGGCTTCCCGTCGATCCTGATGTCGCCCGAGTCGATCGTCTCCAGGCGGTTGATCGTGCGGCACAGCGTGGACTTCCCGGACCCGGAGGGTCCGATGACGACGACGACCTCGCCACGGGCGATGGTCAGGTCGATGTCCTGGAGCACATGCAGCGCGCCGAAGTGCTTGTTGACGTTGCTCAGCACGACCAGATCGCCCGACGCGGGTGCCGCGTCCTCGACGCCCTTGGTCACTGAAACTCCGCTCATCGGCTTTTGCTCCGTCCTCCTCGGTTGGGAGGACCCTAGTCACCCAGTGCTACCAGCGTCATTACATCTGAGCGGAAATTGAGCATAACGATCCGGCCGCAACCGGACACTCTGCGTGAACAGGGCACGGGATGGGGATACCGGCTCCATAACGGAACAAGCCCGTAACGGGAAGGGCCTTGACGCAGCGTGGCCGGATCGGCGTGGATGCCCTGGGGCCACACATCGGAAATCCTGTGGTCACACACCAGAACAGGGACGCAGGGGAGGGGGACCGGAACATGAGACTGCTGCTCGTCGAGGACGACAACCATGTCGCCGCCGCACTGTCCGCGGTCCTCACCCGGCACGGCTTCCAGGTCGTCCACGCCCGCAACGGCGAGGAGGCCCTCCAGGCATTCCTCCCCGACGACCGCACCCCCCAGGAGCAGGAGCCCTTCGGTGTCGTCCTGCTCGACCTCGGCCTGCCCGACCAGGACGGCTACGAGGTCTGCGGCAAGATCCGCAAGCGCACCAGCACCCCGGTGATCATGGTGACCGCCCGGGCCGACGTGCGCTCCCGCATCCACGGCCTCAACCTCGGCGCCGACGACTACGTCACCAAGCCGTACGACACCGGCGAACTCCTCGCCCGCATCCACGCGGTGAGCAGGCGCACCACGACCGGCGACGCGCCCGCACCGGCCGCCGGCACGACGGTCTGCCTGGGACCCGTACGCATCGAACTGCCCACCCGGCGCGTCAGCGTCGACGGTACGGCCGTCCAGCTCACCCGCAAGGAGTTCGACCTCCTCGCGCTCCTCGCCCAGCGCCCCGGCGTCGTCTTCCGCCGGGAGCAGATCATCAGCGAGGTGTGGCGCACCAGTTGGGAGGGCACGGGGCGCACCCTGGAGGTCCACGTCGCCTCGCTGCGCTCCAAGCTGCGGATGCCCGCCCTGATCGAGACGGTGCGCGGGGTCGGCTACCGGCTGGTCGCGCCGAGCACCCCGGGCTCCCCGGGTACTCCGCAGGCGCCCGACGCCGACGCGCCCCGGAACACGTAACTCCCCGTGCGTACCCGCCTCCTCCCGCTCCTGATCATCCTGCTCGCCGGCATGCTGATCGCCTTCGGCTTCCCGCTCGCCGTCCGGATGGCGGCCGCACAGCAGCAGCAAGTGGTGATCGACCGCATCGACGACACCGCGCGCTTCGCCGCCCTCGCCCAGTACGTCACCGACGGCCCGACGGCCGCCGACCTGCACACCGCGGTCGAGGACGAGCGCCGCACCACCCTGGAGACCGAACTCCACCGCTACCAGGACGTGTACGGAATCCGGGTCGGCGTCTTCTACCGCAACGGCGACGCCATGGCCGCCGCCCCGGCCGACTGGAAGGTGACCGCGGCGGGCGACCTCGCCCGGGACGCCTTCCAGGAGGCGCTGGCCGGACGCCGCAGCCACGACCCGCCGCAGGTGTGGCCGTGGCAGGACCACACGCTGGTGGTGGCCTCGCCGGTGGTGCGGGACGGCGACGTGGTGGCGGTGGTGGTCACCGACTCACCCACCGGGCACCTGCGTTCGCGCATCCTGCACGACTGGCTGTTGATCGCGGCGGGCGAGTTCGCCGCGCTGTTCGTGGCCATCGGGGCGGCCTTCCGGCTCACCGGCTGGGTGCTGCGTCCGGTACGGGTCCTGGACGCGGCCACCCACGACATCGCGACCGGCCGGATGAACTCCCGGGTCGCCCCGGCCGGCGGCCCGCCGGAACTGCGCCGCCTCGCCCGCTCGTTCAACGAGATGGCCGACAACGTCGAGGACGTCCTGGAACAGCAGCGCGCCTTCGTCGCCGACGCCTCCCACCAGCTCCGCAACCCGCTCTCCGCCCTCCTCCTGCGCATCGAACTGCTCGCCCTCGAACTCCCCGAGGGCAACGAGGAGATCGCCTCCGTACGCACCGAGGGCAAGCGCCTCGCCCGTGTCCTGGACGACCTCCTCGACCTCGCCCAGGCCGAACACGCCCCCGCCGACCTCCGGCTGACCGACCTCGGTGAACTCACCACCGAACGCGTCGCCGCCTGGGCCCCGCTCGCCGACGACAAGGGGGTACGTCTGCTGCGCAGCGGCCCCGAGGCCGTCACCGCGTGGGCGGACCCCGTCGCCCTCTCCAGCGCGCTCGACGCGGTGATCGACAACGCGCTGAAGTTCACGCCGCCCGGCGAGGAGGTCACCGTCACCGTCGCCCCCGGCGGCCACACCTGCACCGTCGTCGTCGCGGACGGCGGACCCGGGCTCACCGAGGACGAGCTCGCCCGGGTCGGCGACCGGTTCTGGCGCAGCAACCGTCACCAGAACATCAAGGGCTCCGGCCTCGGTCTCTCGATCTCCCGGGCGCTGCTCCTCGCGGGCCGCGGCACGATCGCGTACGACGCCAACGAGCCCCACGGTCTGCGCGTGACGGTGACCGTTCCTCGGACCCAGCCCTGAGCGCTACGGGTACCCCCCGGCCCCCAGCCCTGAGCGCTACGGCTTCGAGGACCGGTAGTAGCGGGCCGCCCCGTCGTGCAGGGGCAGCGGATCGGTGTAGATCGCCGTCCGCAGGTCCACCAGCTGCGCCGCGTGCACCTCGCGCCCGATCCGGTCCCGGCTGGCGATCACCGTCTGCGTGAACCGCTCGGTCAGGTCGGGATCCGTACGGTCCGTCGTCACCAGCAGATTCGCCACCGCCACCGTCGGCACCGCCGCCTTGTTGCTGACGTGCGCATACGCGTCGGCGGGCATCACCGCGGAGCGGTAGTAGCGGGTGATGTCCCCGGGCCGCTGCAGGGCGTCCACCAGCTCCGGGCCCAGCGCCACCAGACGTACCGACATCCGCTCCGACAGATCGCGCACCGCGCTGGTGGGCAGGCCGCCCGACCAGAAGAAGGCGTCGATGTCGCCCTTCTCCAGCCGGCCCGGCATCGTGTCGATCCCTATCGACACCGGCTGCACGTCCCGCTCGGGGTCGAGACCGGCGGCGGCGAGCAGCCGGTTGGACACCAGCCGCACCCCGGAGCCCTTCTGCCCGACGGCCACCCGCTTGTTCCGCAGGTCGGCGACGGTGCGGACCGTGGAGCCCGTCGGCACCACGAGCTGCACGTAGTCGTCGTACAGCCGGGCACACCCGCGCAGCCGGCGCGCCCCCTCGCCGTGGTCGCGCTGGTACTTCGCCACGGCGTCGGCGGTCGCCACCGTGAAATCGGCCTCCCCCTGTGCCACCCGCTGCAGGTTCTGCTGCGAACCCTCACTGGTGCGCAGCGTCACCCCGACATTCGGCATGTGCTGCCGCAGCGCCGCCTCCAGGAGCACCCCGTACCGCTGGTACACCCCCGTGGGCACCCCCGTACTGAAGGTGATCCGCCCCTCGGGCGACGGTGTGCGCGACGGCAGCAGCCACCACAGCAGCAGTCCGCACACGGCGAGCAGCGCCACCGCCCCCTGAAGGGCACGACGGCGACCGATGCGGGAGAACGAGGGGAGCATGCGCGCGATCCTGCCAGCTCACCGCCCCACCCGGCCAGAGGCAACCGCCCCCGGCCCCCGCGCGACACCCCGCACCCGGCGGGCCCCGTACCCTGGTGGGCGAGATGAGCGAGAAGACATACGAGGTGCGCACCTAGACCTCACCACTCTCACAAACACGTGATCGCCCCCGTCGGCCAACGCTGGCGGGGGCTTCGTGCTGACATGGGCAGGAACGGCGCTGTACGCCCCGCAGGGCGACGGGAAGGCGCACGGTGGGGGATCGGGCACCGGGAGCGGGACAGGCCCGCAGGCAGCTTGGCTTTACCCGACAACGCGAATATTGGCGTCCGCGCATGGACGTCCCGCCCGCCCCGCTCGTACCGTCATGGCGACCGGCCCGCAGGGGGCTGTGCGAGGGGGTTCGTAGCCATGGCTCGTGAGGAACTGACCCGACTGACAGGCAACGGAAACGGCAACGGCGGCGGACCGTGCGGCAAGGACGACTGCCCGAACGTCTACCGGACGGCCTCCGGCTCGTTCGTAGTGCAGGGCGACGTGTCGCAGGCATTCGCGGCCCCGCACGGGGAAGGGCTCGTAGAGATCCCGGAAGAGACGCTCAGGGAGGCTTTCCGTGCTCTTGGCTGGTGAGGAGTGGGCCGCCCGCTTCGAGGGCTTCAGGCGGGAAGCCTGGCGATTGGAGACCCTGCCGCAGTACCTCATGCCGCAGGAGGCGGAGGAGTTCGCGGCGTTCAAGGCCGGGGCCCGAATCGACCCCCGCGGGGTCTCGAACGAGTACACCGACCGGCTACGCCGACAGGCGGCGGAGGGACGTGTTCAAGGGCGCGTCCACATCGTCACCCGGCCACTGTCCGACTATCTCCGGTTCGAGTTCCACCACTACTACCAGGCTCATTCGCTGGCCGGTGAACAGATCCGAATTCTCGACGTCACCGACAGGGCTAACCCTCTTGAAGGGGTACAGGACTATTGGTGCTTTGACCGTTCCGAAGTGGTGTTGATGAACTACCACTCCGACGGTAGGCAGATCAACCGGGAAGTATTCGAGGGAGACCCGGCACCGTTCATCGAATACCAGCGCATCGCAGTAGTCGAGTCGGTGCCCTTTGAGGAGTACGTGAAGGGTCTTGACGCTTGAACCTGAGCAGCTAGGCCAATCACGGACGGACCTAGCGGCAGTCTTGAAGAATGAGCGCAAGCGGGCCGGGTGGACTCAGACCCGGCTCGCTCAGCGTTGCAACATGTCCCAAACGAAGATCAGCAACATCGAGGGTGGGAAGCTCACCCCGACCATCATTGACGTTGAGATCATCCTTACCGCCCTGGAAGCGTCCGGGACGCTCAGAGCCGAGATACTCGCCCTTGCGCGGTCGGCAAACACCGAGTGGCAGGATCATTGGAACTCACGTCGTCGGGGGCTGGACAAGAAACAGAATGAGCTAGCCAGGCTCGAAGCAGCGACCACAGAGTTTCGCTTCTTCCTGCTCTCGATGATCACGGGGCTACTGGCCACCCCCGATTACGTCCGTGCCAGCATTGCCGACGTTCCCGGCGACCAGTCGAAGACTGTGGCGAAGAAGCTGGAACGTCAGAGCGTTCTCTATGAAGCGTCCAAGTCGTTCACGTTCCTACTGACGGAGCAAGCCGTTCGATGGCCGTTACTGCCCCCATTGCAAATGGCCATGCAGCTTGACCGGCTGGCTTCAGTCTCCCGAATCCCAAACGTGCGTCTTGGGGTCATTCCGTTGGCTGGCTACATCCCGGAACGACCGCTGAACACGTTCACGGTCTACGACCGGAGACTAGCCACGGTGGAGACCGGTACCGGCGCATTGATGCTGAGGGACCATCGGGACGTATCCGCGTACCGGAATGACTTCGAGTCGTACGAGGGGTTCGCGGTGTTCGGGGACGAGTGCCGAGACCTTCTGAATGAGTGGTCCATGATCTTTACCCGACAACACCAATAAACATTGGATCACGTCGTCATCAGGACGACACTGTTCCCACACGCAGCGGTGGTGAGGGGACAGAGCATGAGAGCGCACAACGGCGTGCAGGAAAAGCCGGTAGAGCTGCCGATTGACTGGTATCTACTGGAGTGCAACCCGAATCCCAAATGCAGTGGTGTGTGCCAGGCACTCTCGAAGCAACTCGGAGAGGCTGAGACCCTCGAAGAAAAGATGGTCATTGCCCGCGAAATCCGCAACCACCGAGACGCGGACGAGTGCTAGCCCATGTCGGTCACGAAGCAGGACATCGGGAAGCGAGTCGAAGACGACCGGGGGCGAGTAGGCGTCCTCAAAGAGGTTATGCAGGATTGGGCAGATCCATCGGATCTTCCGTGGAAGCGGACGGTTCGGCCTACAGCGTTCGTGCGAGACGAAAAGACCGGCCTTGAATGGATTCTCCCTGCACGGACCGTATTCAAGATTTAGAGACTCCCGGTAGTTCCCTACGCCGATAGAGCGCTACCGGGCGGGGTGTGATCGGCACCCCGAGAAGGACCCCACCAGCAACCCCGGCAATGGTGCGTCGGCGCACCGCTCCCGCTGGTGGGGTTCTCTCATGCCATCCACGACCCGGCTTCGTAGTAGTCCGCAGCCGGCGAGCGGGCACGGGCTATGGTGGGGCTGGACTTCAGAGGGGCGACAACCTACTAGTGCCACTCGTAGGTCAGACCTTCGCGGCAAACTCAGCCGCTTCGCGGAGCTGCTTCACCGCACCAGAGACGCGCCACCGGAACCGGTTGTCGGACTCCAGGGTCGTGCGTCGGTTACCGGTAACGCATTCGATCTCGGCGAGGAATTCTCGAAGGTCGACGAGATCGGTTTCGAGCGGAACTCGACATGGGTTGTACTTGGTCATCGAACAACCGCCTTCGAGAGTGACCCGGAACGCACCCAAATACCTCGCGCATCAAGCCGTAGAGCGACGTTCGCAGGGTCCAGACACTTCCTGTCCACCCCGTACGTTCCAGCGCGGTGAATGTCCGCTGCGCCGGTACCGCCGAATGTCTCACAGCATGCTGAACAGTGCTCTGGCTTCTGGCCGGACCAGGATTTCCCACACTTCGGATGGGTGATCTTCATCGGTATTCCTTCGGGCATGAAAAAGGGCGCTCCTCGCGTGCGTGGGTACACACGTGATCGCGCCCAGAGCTTGAAATGGGACCTTGGCCAGTCGGGACAAGGGTTCACGGGCCCAGGGGGAGAATCCTGGTAACCCGTACAGAAAAGGGATGGCTAACCCGCAGCAGGCTGGAGAAAGAGGGCCAAGGGGGTATCCCCACCCTTCGGCCGTGACATCTGCTTGATCATCCGTGGCCTGTCGCCTCCACTCCCGCTCGGTCGGCGGAATAATCAGAGATCAGACCGGAAGTCAAGTTCGATCTAGATCGCGGGGAAGGCGTGATGATAATCAATGTGACGATGAATTCATTTCAGATTAATTCGAAGTCGAAATAATTCAAATTAACTCAAGATGATTCACGCTTGAGGATGTGTCGACATTCGTGCAGGAAGTCGAACGAGGAGTTCGACAATAGTTCATCACGTGATTCACGCACGCTCAACAACACGTCAATGGTCTTGAGCCTGCTTGCTACCTCGGTCCTGGCAAGGGGCCCGTTGTAGAACCCCCCTTCCTGATATCCCCGGTCTGCATCCCGCCACAGATCACAGGCCGTGGAACATGTGGGCTTCGGACATCCGTTGCTGTTGCCTCTGGTGCGGCGGGGGAAGGTGCAACCGCTCCTCACGCACTGCCCTACGATTCCCGGGCCCGTGACAGGACCCTCCGGGACGTGGGGCCCGTCCGAGTGCTCAGGCACGGGAGCCCCCGTTGAGGTCTCGTCGTACACGGAGCCTCAGCCGTGCCCGGCGGGCCTGCATACGCTTCCGGCAGCGCAGGGAGCAGTACAGCGTGACTGGCGCGCCAGGGTGCCGGTTGTCCTCACCGGTCACGGCTACACCGTTGCAGTCGGGACGGAGGCACGGGCCGATCTCACGAGGCACGGTGGGCCGCCAACCGGAGGGCCGCGAGGTTCGCGCGAGCCTTGTCGAGATCACGTTCGATGCCGTCCAGGGCGAGCCGGAACATGCAGACTTCGGGGTCCTCGCGGGTGGAGACGAACGAGCCGGTAACGGATGCCAGGACAGCCGAGAGCGCGCGTTCGGCGCGGCCCTTCGCCGACTCCAGTTCGGCCACCTGATCGGCAGCCTGATCAATGCGGGAAATCATCTGTACTTCCATGAGAGTTGGGGAAACAGAAGCCCCGGACGCCGACGTGGGCATCCGGGGCAACTAGGTTTTCGAGCAAGGGGAGTTGCTCCCAGGGGGCCGCAGCCGGCCTGGAGGGCTCCCCTTACGCGGGGCGGGAGTTGGGAGTTCAGGCAGCCTTGACGGTGATGCCGATGCAGCGCTTCGCGTCCATGACCGCAGCACCACAGAACGCGTCCAGGTGGGAGAAGTCCGCAGCCTTCTTCGGGTCGAAGCCCGTCGCGTGCCGCAGCGCGTAACCATCCTTGACCTGTCGGCCCTGAGCGCCACCCACGTTCGAGCGAGGGGCGACGTTCGCCAGGGTGAACGCACCGGCCGTGAACGCCACGGCACCCGTGATCGCCGTGGACAGGTAGACGTCGAAGCCGTACCGCTTGCCCATGTAGTTCGTCGCCAGTCGGCTCGCGCCGTCCGTGATCAGCTCAGGGGTTCCGGCGTTGTGGTCCGCCACCAGCAGCGGGTCAGACAGGATCGCCGCGCGGAACTTCGGGTTGACCACGAGAATGCGCTTCTCAAGAGGGACGTCGTTGCCGTCCAGAACCTCACCAGCGGCGATGAGAGCCTTCGAGAACGCGTCGGCGGGCTTGTGCTCCACCGGCTTCGCGATGAGCTGTCCCTGAGCATCCTTGGCTGTCGTGCCATCGGCCTTGACGACCTTGTCCAGCTCAGCCGCAATGCGCTTCTCGATGCGACCGGCCACGGCGTCGACCTGGGGGCCGACGACCTGCTTGGCGTAGTTCTTGATGTCCAGGGTTACGTCATGGGCGTTGCTGTGAACCTGCGAGACGGCATGAACGTCCAGTGTCACCGGTATGACCTTCTCGTCCAGCGAGTCAGAGGGCATGTCGCCACCGCGCGCTACGTCGTGGGCGGTGAGCTTGGTCGGGATGCGGACGTTGACGGTCGAGCCGACGCCCGGAACGTAATCGGTCTCGGCGTCACGGCTCACAAGGTTGCCGATGACGATCTTCTGATTCAGGGCCTCAAGGGCAGCGGAAGCGATGACGTCGGAGACGGCAATCTTGCCGGGGGAGATGGACATAAGTGATCTGCTTTCTTAGATGAGTTGGCGCTGTAGATCAGCGCATGAATGCGGCGATGGATGCCGCATCGGTGTTCCAACCGCCGAGGGGTTCACCGGTCGCGGATGCGCCGCTCTGGAGGTTCTCGACAGGGGTCTTGTGGAGTTCCGGGCGCTGGTTGGAGATCAGCGCAGCGAGCTTCGAAGCCTGCTCGGGCGTGGACGCAAGATCGCCGTACTCGGCAGGGATGCCGTGATCCCGCAGCAGCGCCGCACGCTCCAGTTCGGCAATCCGTGCCTGAGCCTCCGCGAGAGGGTCAGGAGTGGCCTGTACGACGTCGGCAGGCCCCGCCGGAGGCTCGGGAGTGGCGGGCGGCTCGGAGGGCTCCAGAGCGGCCCTGAGCTTGTTCGTGGCGACCAGTTCCGGGGTGAACACTTCCGCCGGGGTCGGGATGCTGGACTCAGCCACGGCGACCACGCACCTTGTCCGCGATCAGCCGGGCCTCAGCGTCGGCGTGCGTGCGGATCGTCGGCTCAGCCGCGCAGGAACGGGCACGACCGATCTCAGCGGCGATCAGTGCGCCGGTCGCCATCGCGTCGTCGTCGACCTGTGCCAGGAGCGAGGCGAACGGGATGCGGAGCGCATGAGCGAGGCGAACGAAGTTGTCGGCGCTCGGGCCGACCTCTCCAGACTCCCAACGCCACACGGTGACCTCGTGGACGCCGATGCGGTCGGCAAGCTGCCTGCGGGTGAGTCCGAGCCGTTCTCGGCGCGCCTTTGAGCGCGTGGGGCAGTACATGACTGTCCTTCCTGTGTGGATTGCGAATACGCAATGTGGTGGGCCAACAAAAAAGGCCCCACCGGGGGCCTGAAGTCTTACGAGGGTTTCTGATGTTTCCCTCATCTATGTAAGGGGGGTGATGTGCGAGAAAACCGCACAATCCGATCGGTGACTCCCCTCACTTCTATAGGGGGAGCCACATTCCGAGATTCGAGGCACGTTGAGGTCGTGACCTCCCTCACTCCTGTAGGGGGGGTTGACGAATCCTTAAAAGCGTCGCCTTCGAAGGGTGACTTGCAACACTCGATGGCGGGTGGTCAGGCGGTTAGGTTCGTTCTTGCATCGGATGGGATAGGGGTAGGGGAAAGGCCGCCCCAGTAGGGGCGGCTCTTTTATCTCCCAGTGGCCTATGCAGCCACTGCACACCTCTATAGGTATGTAGTTTTTTGTAGTTTCTGTGTGCAGCCGCTGCATAGCCGCTATGCAGCCCTTTCATGGGCGGTGGGGATAGTCGGCCGGTAGCGACCCATCTCCGTTTTACCGCCCTTGCCGGGCTTCTTCGAGCTGACGCAGACAAGCCACCCCGCCTTCTCGGCAGCATCGAGCCACGTACTCACGGATCGCTCAGAGCCGCCGACCTTCGCGGCCAGCGTGCTCCGGGAGACCTGAGCCTCACCATTCCGGGAGTGGGCCATCTTCGAGACGGCCACGACCACCGAGAAGGGTCCGATCCAGTTCTTCGGCTTGTCCCAGTTGAGCAGTGCCCACAGGTGTTCGTTCTCGTCCTTCGGGGTCCGGGGGTGCGTTGGAGGGGTGACGGGCTGTCCGTCGACGAGGCAGCCGGGGGCGTGCTCCCGGACATGCTCAGGGACGCCGCAGCAGTGGGTCACAGGGTCTGCCGGGGGCGCGTCGGTCACCGCGTCGACGACCAGTCGGATGCCCGCTGCGCCGACACCGCTCAGTCCACTGATCTTGGGGCACACGAGCACATTGGTCCGCTGCTCGCCAGCGACTCGGATTCGGTCCTTCGGGATCATCGGGTGGTCCGCACCGCAAGGGCACTGCATGTTCAACTTCTCCTCTGTCTCTGCTGAGTTGGTCAGGTGATGGGGGTGCGGTAGACGACGTTCCGGCGGGAGCCGCCAACGAAGGTCTCGGCGTCGTAGTCGATGACATCAGTCACGACCGCTCCGGCGGTCCACGCGCGCTTCCAGGGGTGTACGAGGGGGTTGTCCTCCCCGAGTGCTGCGGCGACGGAGACGGCTGTCAGGTCGCCGTACGTCCATGCCTGGACGAATCCGGGGTCCGAATGGATCGGCTCGCCGTGGAACTGGATTAGGTGATGCGGGGGAGTGGTCATTGGTGGAACGTCTCTCGGTCGGGCACATAAAAAGGTCGGCATCTGCGGCAGGGGTCACCTGTCGAGATACCGACCCAAGGTCGATCTGTACCGGCTCATCCTGTGCGATCTTGCAATCGCCCTAGTTGGATGAGTCGGCGTTCTCCGGCGGACCGAATCAGTCCTCCACTTCCAAGGCTACGAAATCGGCCCCCCGAACGGGTGGGGCGAAGCGCCGCTTCCCGCAGGGGAATTGGTCCCAGCCGGCGGAGGACAAGGTCCTGATCCAAAAGGAATAAAGTCCCTTCTTGCTAGCCTTGTGGTTGCGCCTCCGCGCATTCCAAAACGAAGCACGAGCAAGGCAAGTAGTGACCAATCCGGCAAGTGGTAAGCGGCAAAGGATAGTTGGCGTAATTCGCCTGTCCAAAGAGACAGATGAGAGCACGTCGCCCGAGCGGCAGAAGGAGAAGATCGAGGGATACGCACGTCTCTACGACTGCGAGATCGTTGGGTGGGCCGTCGACGTCGGCGTATCGGCCAAGATCAGCCCGTGGGACCGGCCGGAGCTGGGGCCGTGGCTGGCCAAGTCGGACGAGTTCGACATGTTGGTCTGCTGGAAGCTGGACCGGCTTGCACGGTCCGTGAAGGACTTCGCGAACCTCTGCGCCTGGGCCGAAGAGTCGGCCGTGACCCTGGTGTGCATTGACGACAAGATCGACCTGTCATCCAACATCGGGAAGCTCGTCGCCAACATCCTCGCGGCAGTCGCTCAGTTCGAGTTGGAGACCATCAAGGCGCGCGTACTGGATGCCCGCTTGGCCATGCGTCGATACGGCCGCTGGTCCGGCGGTGACCCTGTCTACGGATACAAGACCGTCCCGGCTCGGGATCACGTCGATGGCTGTTCCTGGCACGCCTGTGACTGTCCGCCGGGGGAGGGGCTACAGGTCGACTTCGACACGGACGCACTCGAAGGTGCGGAGGCGTCGGCGTTCGAGAACGGCCAGCACATCGTTCGCCGCATCCGGGCTGGCGACTCCATGAACAGTCTGTGCCTGAACTTCGAGCGGGCGGACGTTCTCGCGCCGTCCGACTACAAGCGGGCGCAGCGTGGCAAGCCTGCCCGTGATGAACGGGCGGCATGGTGCCCCGAGACGATCCGGAACTTCCTGACGTCCCACACCATCCGGGGCTTCATGAGTCACGATGGGGAACTTGTCTGTGGTGACGACGGGATGCCGGTCAAGGTCGGTCCGGCGTTGGTCACCGAGTCGGAGTGGGCGGAGATCCAAGAACGGCTTGCTATCAAGCCGCGCACCCGCACCACCGGGGCGGGGCCGCTTCTCGACGTGGGGTTCTGCCTGTCTCCGGACTGCGGTCTCGTTGACCCGGTACGGCGTCATCTTGAGGGGTGCACCGCCACCGGCAAGAAGCGGTGCGACTGCCCGAGGGACCGTGTCCACGGCCCGGCCAAGCCGGGCAAGCTGTACCAGTGGCGTGCCAGCCGGACCATTGCCAGCGGCCGGAAGGACTACCGCTACCACCGCTGCGAGAACCTCGTGAAGAAGACGTGCACCGGTACGGCCATGACCGCCGATGACCTTGAAACGATTCTCGAAGAGACGCTGCTTTCGGAAGTCGGGGACCTTGAGGTCACCCGGCGGACGCTCATCCCTGGTGAGGACCACACAGAGGAACTCGCACAGTGCCGGGACGCTATCCAGCGGCTCACGGACGAGAAGGACGCGGCGGCCGACTGGGACGACGAGGACGAGGCGGTCTACCTCTCCCGCATGGGCAAGCTCAGGGAGCGTCGCAAGCGGCTGGCAGCGCTGCCGCAGCGCGAGGCGTCGTGGGCCGTTGAGGGCACCGGGGAGACGTGTCGGGAACTCTGGGCGCGGCTGGACTGGTCGGGGCGTCGACAGTGGCTTGTCGAGTCAGGGACGAAGCTGTACGCCGTTGCTCCGCGTGGCGGGGCGTCCGAGTTCCACGTCATCGTGGGTGAGGAGTACCGGGCCCGTGCCGTCCAAGCGGCTCAGGCGCTGGCTGCCTGATCTCTGCCCGTACTCTGGACGAGTGAGCAGCGGCGCGGTTGAGGATGCAGTTTTGAAAACGTACGAGGTGCGCACTTACGGGTGCCAGATGAACGTCCACGACTCCGAGCGCCTGTCGGGCCTCCTGGAGGGCGCGGGATACGTCCGTGCGCCCGAAGGGGCCGACGGTGACGCCGACGTCGTCGTCTTCAACACGTGCGCGGTCCGGGAGAACGCCGACAACAAGCTGTACGGCAATCTCGGACGGCTCGCGCCGATGAAGACCAAGCGGCCCGGCATGCAGATCGCCGTCGGCGGCTGCCTGGCGCAGAAGGACCGCGACACCATCACCAAGCGGGCCCCCTGGGTCGACGTCGTCTTCGGCACGCACAACATCGGCAAGCTGCCGGTGCTGCTGGAGCGCGCACGCATCCAGGAAGAGGCGCAGGTCGAGATCGCCGAGTCGCTGGAGGCGTTCCCCTCGACGCTGCCCACGCGCCGCGAGAGCGCCTACGCCGCCTGGGTCTCCATCTCGGTGGGCTGCAACAACACCTGCACCTTCTGCATCGTGCCCGCCCTGCGCGGCAAGGAGAAGGACCGCAGGACCGGCGACATCCTCGCCGAGATCGAGGCCCTGGTCGCGGAGGGCGTCTCCGAGATCACCCTGCTCGGGCAGAACGTCAACGCGTACGGCTCCGACATCGGCGACCGCGAGGCCTTCAGCAAGCTGCTGCGCGCCTGCGGCAGGATCGAGGGCCTGGAGCGCGTGCGCTTCACCTCGCCGCACCCGCGCGACTTCACCGACGACGTGATCGCCGCCATGGCCGAGACGCCCAACGTGATGCCGCAGCTGCACATGCCGCTCCAGTCGGGATCGGACACGATCCTCAAGGCGATGCGCCGCTCGTACCGCCAGGAGCGCTTCCTCGGGATCATCGAGCGGGTGCGCGCCGCGATGCCGGACGCCGCCATCTCCACCGACATCATCGTGGGCTTCCCCGGCGAGACCGAGGAGGACTTCGAGCAGACGATGCACACGGTCCGCGAGGCCCGCTTCACCAACGCCTTCACCTTCCAGTACTCCATCCGCCCCGGCACGCCCGCGGCCACCATGGAGAACCAGATCCCCAAGGAGGTCGTCCAGGAGCGCTACATGCGTCTGGTCGCCCTCCAGGAGGAGATCTCCTGGGAGGAGAACAAGAAGCAGGTCGGCCGCACCCTGGACGTCATGGTCGCCGAGGGCGAGGGCCGCAAGGACGGCGCGACCCTGCGCCTGTCCGGGCGCGCTCCGGACAACCGCCTCGTGCACTTCACCAAGCCCGACCAGGACGTGCGCCCCGGCGACGTGGTGACCGTCGAGATCACCTACGCCGCCCCGCACCACCTGCTCGCCGAGGGCGAGGCCACGGCCGTGCGCCGCACCCGGGCCGGTGACGCCTGGGAGAAGCGCAACGCCGAGCCCCAGCAGGGCCCCGGCGTCATGCTCGGGCTGCCGAAGATCGGCGTGCCCGAGCCCTTGCCCGCAGCCACCGGAGGATGCAGCATCGCCTGATGATCACGGGGGATGCGATGCCGGCCACCGGCCCGGGAGGGCGGGTGGCCCGCTGGGCGCTGATGGTGGAGAAGCCGGTCGTCAACGGGCACAGCGAGCCCGTGCCGCTGGAACTGCTCGGCACCTTCGACGGCACGTACGAGGACGCGCTGAACCACCTGCGGGGCCTCGTGCTGGAGTACCGGCCCCGGATGCCCATGCGCGCCAAGCGGGTCCGGCGCTACCGGACGTCCGACGGGTGGCTGCTGGTCGGCGAGGGCGGTTTTGGCCAGTCCTATCCGTACCGCTTCGCGGTGCACGAGCTGGAGTGGGACTCCGGGCCGCTCTAGCGTCCGGCCCGCGAGAGCCCGCAGGAGCCCGAGGGAGACGCCCGGCCTCGCGTTAGGCTGCCGCACATGCTCGTAGCCGCCGCCGTATGCCCCTGTCCGCCGCTGCTCGTCCCCGAGGTCGCCTCCGGTGCCGCGCCGGAACTGGACGCCGCCCGGGACGCCTGCGCGGACGCGCTGGGAGTGCTCGCCGCCTCCCGGCCCGACCTGCTCGTCGTGATCGGACCCGCCGGGCAGGACCGGCGCGGACCGCACCCCCAGGGCGCTCGGGGGAGCTTCTCCGGCTTCGGGGTGGACCTGGAGGTCCGCCTCGGCGCGGACACCCCCGAGGGAGTCGCCGCCAGGCCCCTGCCGGACTCGCTCGCGGTGGGCGCCTGGCTCCTGGGCCGTACGGGATGGCGGGGCGCCCCCGTCGAGGGCCTGGGCGTCGGTGAACCCCTGGAAGCGGCCCGTTGCGCCGAAGCGGGCCGGGAGCTGGCCCGGCGGGCGGACCGGGTCGCACTCCTGGTGATGGGCGACGGCAGCGCCTGCCGCACCCTGAAGGCCCCCGGCTACCTGGACGAGCGCGCCGAGGGCTTCGACGCCGGGGCCGCCCGGGCGCTGGGCGACGCCGACACCGCCGCCCTGCTCGCGCTGGACGAGGACCTGGCGTACCTCCTGAAGGTGTCCGGACGCGCCCCCTGGCAGGTGCTCGCGGGCGCCGCGGAGGGGACGGGCCTGGGCGGGCAGCTGCTGTACGAGGAGGCGCCGTACGGCGTGGGCTACTTCGTGGCGGCCTGGTCCTGACCGGACCGCGGCCTCGTCCTGACCGCGGCCCGGTCCCGGTCGGGCTGCCCGGACCGCCCTGTCTGCTGCCTTGTGGAGTTGCCAAGGTGCGCTTCGTACCACGGGAACGGCCGCGGAACCGAAATGGTTCCGCGGCCGTTCCCGTGAGCGCGCCGGCGGGTCAGGAAGCCGGCGGCGGAGGCGGCGGAGTGCCGCCGTCGTCCTTGGTCGAGAGGCGGTCCAGGGCGTCCTTCGCCTTGCCCGTGCCCGACTGGATCTGGCTGCTGTACTTGCCCTTGGTCTTGGAGTCGACCGCCTGAGCCGCCTTGTCGAGGCCCTGCTCGATCTTCCCCCCGTGCTGCTGCGCGAGGTCCGCGGCCTTCTCCTTGGCCGGAGCCAGCTTGGCCTTCAAATTGTCCAGGAAGCCCATGGGTCACCTTCCCTCGTGGGGATTCTTCGGTTCGGGCCCGGGGCCGGTCCGTGATGCCGGAGCCGATTCCGGGCTATTTGCGGGCGCTTTCGCCGACCTCATTGTCCGCTGCCTCGTCCGCGGACTGCTGCTTGGGGACCTCCATCCCCTCCGCGTCGTCCGCCCCGGCCTCCGCGTCGGCGGCCTCCGGAGCGTCCTTCGCGGCCTCTGCGGAGACCTCCGCCGAAGGCTCGTCCGAAGCCTCGGCAGCCTCGGCGGCCTGGGCTCCGGGCGTCGCCTCGTCGGCCTTCTCCGCGGTCGCAGCGGCCGCGGGGGCGTCGGCCGACGGAGTGGCGGTCTGCCCCTCCTCGGTTGACGCCTCTGCGGCATCCTTGGACTTGCGGCGGAACATTGCAAAAACGCCCATAACTACTCCATAACGTACTCGTGTGGGCGAAATACCGCGCTTTCCGGTGCGTCCCATTGCGCCGCCCGGAGAAACCGGTGCGTAAACCGGCGTGCGGAACCTCGCAACAGGCAACGAACCCGGACGTGTGCCGTCACGTCGCTCGTTCGGGGACAGTCCTTTGGGTTTGCGAGACTGGGGCGGTGAGAACAGCAGCTCCCGCACCGCGGGTCATCGCCGTCGTCGGTCCCACCGCGGCCGGAAAGTCCGATCTGGGCGTCGCCCTCGCCCGGCATTTCGGCGGCGAGGTCGTCAACGCCGACTCCATGCAGCTCTACCGGGGGATGGACATCGGCACCGCGAAGCTGACGCCCGAGGAACGCGGCGGCATCCCGCACCACCTCCTCGACATCTGGGACGTCACCACCACGGCGAACGTCGCCGAGTACCAGCGCCTCGCCCGCAAGGAGATCGACCGCCTCCTCGCCGAGGGCCGCACCCCCGTGCTCGTCGGCGGTTCCGGTCTGTACGTCAAGGGCGCCATCGACGTCATGGAGTTCCCCGGCACCGACCCCGAGGTGCGCGCCCGCCTGGAGGCGGAACTGGCCGCAGAGGGGCCCGGCGCCCTCCACCTCCGGCTCGCCGCCGCCGACCCCGACGCGGCCCGCGCGATCCTGGCCAGCAACGGCCGCCGCATCGTCCGCGCCCTCGAAGTGATCGAGATCACCGGACGCCCCTTCACCGCCAATCTCCCCGGCCACCAGTCGGTGTACGACACCGTGCAGATCGGCGTCGACGTGGCCCGCCCCGAACTCGACGAACGCATCACCACGCGCGTGGACCGCATGTGGGAGGCGGGACTCGTCGAAGAGGTGCGCACCCTGGAGGCACAAGGGCTGCGCGAGGGCATCACCGCCTCGCGCGCCCTGGGGTACCAGCAGGTGCTGGCCGCCCTCGCGGGGGAGTGCACCGAGGACGAGGCACGGGCCGAGACCGTGCGCGCCACCAAGCGGTTCGCACGCCGCCAGGACTCCTGGTTCCGCCGGGATCCCAGGGTCCACTGGCTGAGCGGCGCGGCCGAGCACCGCACGGAACTCCCGCACCAGGCGCTGGCGTTGCTCGAACGAGCGGTCACAGCCTGATCACGTGATGGCATCGGGACGCTCCGCCCGTCATTGGGGCGCCCGTGCGCGTGCCATCATCGAGCTTCGATCGACCGTTGGAGTCCGAGTGGGGAGGGCGCGTGGCGATGGAGGCCGGCCCTCGCGACAGAGCACAGGAAGAACCGGAGCGGTTGAGTCCTGACGGGCCCGAAGAACTGAGTCCCGACGGACCCGAGGACCAGTCCCGGCTGCCGGGAGACCACTCCGACGTGCCGGAGATCCCGGAGGTCCCCGGACTGCCCGCCCCCGAGGCGGAGGTCGAGGTCGAGCTGCGCCCGCAGCGGCGCCTGCGGATCTGGCAGCTCGCCCCCATCGTCGGCCTCGCGGCCGTCGGCTCGCTGATGTTCGCCTTCCCGCTCGCCTTCGAGATCGGCGACGGCGGCGCGGTCGTCGCCATGCTCGGACTGCTGATCAGCTGCTGTGCGGCGGGCTGGGGCATGATGGCCGCCCGCCGCGTCGGCTACACCTGGCCGGGACTGCCCGCCAAGGGTGCGGGCGGCCGGGCCAACTGGCGGGTGGCGTTCCTGTACGCGGCGGTGTGCGTCGCGCTCGTCGCCCTGGCGATCTGGCGCGTGGCGCGGCTGCGCTGACCCCGTGGCCGTGGGCGGCCGAAGATCGGCTGTCGGACCCGCCCCGTACGATGGACCGCGTGACCACCGCACCCGCCGCCCCCGCACCCATCGCCTTCCTCAAGGGCCACGGAACCGAGAACGACTTCGTGATCGTTCCGGACTTCGAGAACGCCCTGGATCTGCCGCCGACCGTCGTCGCCAGGCTGTGCGACCGCCGGGCCGGCATCGGCGGCGACGGACTGCTGCACGTCGTGCGCTCCGCCGCGCACCCCGAGGCGCGGGCGATGGCCGACGAGGCCGAGTGGTTCATGGACTACCGCAACGCGGACGGCTCCGTCGCCGAGATGTGCGGCAACGGCGTGCGCGTCTTCGCCCGCTACCTCCAGCACGTCGGGCTGACCGACGGCGGTGACCTCGCCGTGGCCACCCGGGGAGGCGTCAAGCACGTCCACCTCGACAAGAACGGCGACGTCACCGTCTCCATGGGCCGCGCGGCCCTGCCCGAGGGCGCCGTCACCGTCGCTGTGGACGGCCGCGAGTGGCCCGCCACGAACGTCAACATGGGCAACCCGCACGCGGTCGCCTTCGTCGAGGACCTTGCACATGCCGGGAACCTGTACGCCGCTCCGCCGTTCAGCCCCGCGAGCGTCTACCCCGAGGGCGTGAACGTCGAGTTCGTCGTCGACCGGGGCCCGCGTCACGTCGCGATGCGCGTGCACGAGCGCGGTGCCGCGGAGACCCGCTCCTGCGGCACCGGCGCGTGCGCCGTCGCGGTGGCCGCCGCCCGCCGCGACGGGGCCGACCCGGCCGCCACCGGAACTCCCGTGACGTACACCGTGGACGTGCTCGGCGGACGTCTGGTGATCACCGAGCGGCCGGACGGCACCGTCGAGATGACCGGCCCCGCGGTCATCGTCGCCGAGGGGCAGATCGACCCGTCCTGGCTGGAAGCGGCGCAAAACGGCCACGCCTGAACGTTCGCTCGAATGGGTGATCCGGTTCACGCCGGGCGGGACCCGGTCAGGACCGCATGGTGGGCTCGATAGCATCAAGCACCGGCCCGGACGGGACACTCCCGACGAAGGCAGGGGGAGCCCCCACCCGCCCACCGCCGGTCGAGGCTGCCGGAGGTGCCCATGAGTGCAGAGGCCACCAACCCCAACGGTGTGTCCCCCGAGTTCCGCCCGCTGACCCAGCCGGCGGCACTCCCGAGGGCCGCGCAGGGTCGCAGGCGCGGCCGTCCCAGGATCGACCTGCGGCGGCTGGGCCGGGCCGCGCTGCTCGGTCCCGCCGCGCGCGGCCGGACCCCGGACGCGATCGCCCATGTGGCCGAGGCGCATCGCGCCCACCATCCGGACGCCGACCTGTCCATCCTCAGCCGGGCCTACGTGCTCGCCGAGTCCTCGCACCGCGGCCAGATGCGCAAGAGCGGCGAGCCGTACATCACACACCCGCTGGCCGTCACGCTGATCCTGGCCGAACTGGGCGCCGAGACCACCACACTGACCGCCTCCCTCCTCCACGACACCGTCGAGGACACCGAGGTGACGCTCGACCAGGTGCGCGAGCAGTTCGGCAACGAGGTCTGCTTCCTCGTCGACGGCGTCACCAAACTGGAGAAGGTCGACTACGGGGCCGCCGCCGAGCCCGAGACCTTCCGCAAGATGCTGGTGGCCACCGGCAACGACGTACGCGTGATGTCGATCAAGCTCGCCGACCGGCTGCACAACATGCGCACCCTCGGCGTGATGCGCCCCGAGAAACAGGCACGCATCGCCAAGGTCACCCACGACGTCCTCATCCCGCTCGCCGAGCGGCTCGGCGTCCAGGCGCTCAAGACCGAACTCGAAGACCTCGTCTTCGCGATCCTCGAACCTGACAACTACGCCCGCACCCGTGCGCTGATCGACGGCAACGCCGCCGGGGGCGACCCGCTCGCCCCCATCGCGGAGAACGTACGGGGCGTGCTCAAAGAGGCGGGCATCAGCGCCGAAGTCGTCGTCCGGCCCCGGCACTCGGTCTCCGTGCACAGGGTGTCGCGAAAGCGCGGCGAACTGCGCGGCACGGACTTCGGTCGGCTGCTGGTCCTGGTCGGCGAGGACGCCGACTGCTATGCGGTGCTGGGCGAACTGCACACCTGTTTCACCCCGGTGATCTCCGAGTTCAAGGACTTCATCGCCTCGCCCAAGTTCAACCTGTACCAGTCGCTGCACACCGCCGTCGCCGGCGCCGACGGTGCGGTCGCCGAAATCCTCATCCGTACGCACCAGATGCACAAGGTCGCCGAAGCGGGCGTCGTCGCACTCGGCAATCCGTACGCACAGCCCGACGGCAGCGACACCGCCGCCGACGGGGAGCGCGCCGACCCCACCAGGCCCGGCTGGCTCTCCAGGCTCCTGGAGTGGCAGGAGTCCACCCCCGACCCCGACGCCTTCTGGACGTCCCTGCGCGCCGACCTCGCACAGGACCGCGAGATCACCGTGTTCCGCTCCGACGGCGGCACGCTCGGACTGCCCGCGGGGGCGAGCTGCGTGGACGCCGCGTACGCGCAGTACGGGGAGGCCGCGCACGCCTGCATCGGCGCCCGCGTCAACGGCCGGCTGGCCACCCTCAGCACGGTGCTGCGCGACGGCGACAGCGTGCAGCTGCTGCTCGCGCACGACGCCGCGTCGGGCCCCTCGCCCGACTGGCTGGAGCACGCCCGTACGCCCGCCGCCCGCATCGCCATTGCGGGCTGGCTCGCCGACCCGGACAGCGCGCACGACGCGGGGCCGCCGAAGGCCCCGGAGCCGGACGCGGAGACCGCCAGGGCCACCGGATCCGCCCCCGCGCTGCCGGGCGCTCCAGCGGCCCCCGAGGGCGCTTCACGGCCCGTCGTGGAGAACGCGGTGGCGGATCTGCCGGACGCCAGCGTGCGGCTCGCCGGATGCTGTACGCCCGTACCGCCCGACCAGGTGCTCGGCTTCGTCGTGCGCGGCGGTGTCGTCACCGTGCACCGCGAGGGCTGCGCCGCCGTGGCCCGGATGCGGGCGCTGGGGCGGGAGCCGGTCGGGGTGCGCTGGCAGCAGGGCACCGCGGACCTCCGCGTCACCCTCGTCGCCGAGTCCTTCGGTCGCCCGCACCTGCTGGCCGATCTCACCGAGGCGATCGCCACGGCCGGTGCCGAGGTCGTCTCCGCCACCGTGGAGCCGCCCTCGGAGCAGCGGGTGCGGCACACGTACACCCTCCAACTCACCGACGCCGCCGTGCTTCCGGCGCTGATGCGCGCCATGCGGGAGGTCGCGGGCGTGTACGACGTCAGCCGCGCCCAGCACCCGGCGACGGCCTGAGGCCGGGTCCGGCACCCGGCGACGGCCTGACACCGCGCGGGGCGACCGCCCGGGTCAGCCCCGCGGCCGGTCCGACCCCGTTCGAGTGGTGCGGCGCGTGCCGTCCCCGCCTGCGGACTTCGGCGCTGATAGCGGTAGTTCATGCTGCTCACCTCCCGGCGCCTGCGTGCCGCCCTGCTGGCCGTCGCCTCCGTCTCCCTCGTCGGCGCGGTCCTGCCCGCGCCCGTCCCCCTGGGGATCGGCGACACCCTCTTCCCGCACCTGGGCAACCCCGGGTACGACGTCCTCTCGTACGACATCGGCCTCACCTACGGCGGCGACAACAGCAAGCCGCTGAACGCCGTGACGCGCATCGAGGCGCGGGCGACCCAGACGCTGGAGCACGTCAACCTCGACTTCGCGCACGGCACCGTGCAGTCCGTCGAGGTGAACGGCACGCGCGCGAAGTACGCCACCTCCGGCGAGGACCTGGTGATCACGCCAGCGAAACCCGTGCACAAGGGGAGCCGCACGGTCATCACCGTCCAGCACACCAGCAACCCCGTCGGCAAGGTCTCCGACGGCGGCTGGGTGCGCACCGGCGACGGGCTCGCCATGGCCAACCAGGCGGACGCCGCCCACCGGGTCTTCCCCTGCAACGACCACCCCTCCGACAAGGCGTACTTCACCTTCCGGGTGACCGCGCCCAAGGAGCACACCGTCGTCGCCAACGGACTGCCCTCCGCGAAGCCGCGTGCGGTGAAGGAGCCGCAGGGGGCCGTGGTCTGGACGTACCGCACCAGCCACCCCATGGCGACGGAACTCGCACAGGTGTCGATCGGGAAGTCCGCCGTCCTGCACCGGAAGGGGCCGCACGGGCTGCCGGTGCGCGACGTCGTCCCGGCCGCCGACGTGCAGAAGCTGGAGCCGTGGCTGAAGAAGACGCCCGCGCACCTGGAGTGGATGGAGAAGCGCGTCGGGCGCTACCCCTTCGAGACGTACGGAGTGCTGATCGCCGAGGCCGACACCGGCTTCGAGCTGGAGACGCAGACGCTGTCGCTCTTCGAGCGGTCGCTGTTCACCGGCGCCGGTTACCCGGAGTGGTACGTCGACTCGATCATGGTGCACGAACTGGCGCACCACTGGTTCGGCAACAGCGTCTCCCCGCGCTCCTGGTCCGACCTGTGGCTCAACGAGGGACACGCCACGTGGTACGAGGCGTTGTACGCGGAGAAGGAGCGCCCCCTCGTGGAGCGCATGAAGGCGGCCTACGCGAGCTCCGACGGCTGGCGCCGGGCGGGCGGCCCCCCGGCCGCGCCGAAGCCCTCCCAGCCCGGCCAGAAGATCAGCATCTTCCGGCCGGTGGTCTACGAGGGCAGCGCGCTCGTCCTGTACGCACTGCGCCAGGAGATCGGCGAGAAGGCCTTCGAGACGGTGGAGCGGCGCTGGGTGAGCGAGCACCGCGACGCGGTGGCCACCACGTCCGACTTCGTGAAGCTGTCCTCCGAGGTCGCGGGGCGTGATCTGGCCGGGTTCTTCCAGGCGTGGCTGTACGGACAGAAGACCCCGCCGATGCCCGGGCACTCGGAGTGGCGGAGCGCGGCCGCGGAGGGCCCGGAGAGCCACCGCTGAGCACCCGGGGCGGGCGATAAACCCGTGTGACGACAGGGCCGTGCCGTGCGACCATCGACGGGTCGACGGCACGGCCGAGCGGAAGATCCGCTTCCGGAAAGCTATCGGGAATCACCGGGGTCCTTCGGGAATCATCCGGGACCGTTACGCGTTGTGACTGTCGACGGGGCCTTTCGGTCTCCCCTCGAGGGGAGGCCTGCGGCTCTTCCACACATCGACACCACGACGTTAGGACCCAATGACCCCCTCCACTTCTTCCCCTTCCAAGAACGACAACATCACAGACAGCCTGCGGGCCGATGCCCTGATGGAAGAGGACGTCGCCTGGAGCCACGAGATCGACGGAGAGCGGGACGGCGACCAGTTCGACCGCTCCGAGCGCGCCGCACTGCGCCGCGTGGCCGGCCTCTCCACCGAGCTCGAGGACGTCACCGAGGTCGAGTACCGGCAGCTGCGCCTGGAGCGCGTCGTGCTGGTCGGTGTGTGGACCTCGGGGACCGCGCAGGACGCGGACAACTCCCTCGCAGAGCTGGCGGCGCTCGCCGAGACCGCCGGAGCACTCGTGCTCGACGGTGTCGTGCAGCGGCGCGACAAGCCCGACCCGGCGACGTACATCGGCTCGGGCAAGGCCATGGAGCTCCGGGACATCGTCCTGGAGACCGGCGCCGACACCGTGGTCTGCGATGGTGAGCTGAGCCCCGGCCAGCTCATCCACCTCGAAGACGTCGTCAAGGTCAAGGTGGTCGACCGGACCGCCCTGATCCTCGACATCTTCGCCCAGCACGCCAAGTCCCGAGAGGGCAAGGCGCAGGTCGCCCTGGCACAGATGCAGTACATGCTGCCGCGTCTGCGCGGCTGGGGTCAGTCGCTGTCCCGTCAGATGGGTGGCGGCGGCGGTGGCGGCATGGCCACCCGTGGTCCCGGTGAGACCAAGATCGAGACCGACCGGCGCCGCATTCGCGAGAAGATGGCGAAGATGCGCCGGGAGATCGCGGAGATGAAGACCGGCCGCGAGCTCAAGCGCCAGGAGCGCAAGCGCAACAAGGTGCCCTCGGTCGCCATCGCCGGGTACACCAACGCGGGCAAGTCCTCGCTGCTCAACCGCCTCACGGGCGCGGGCGTACTGGTGGAGAACGCACTGTTCGCCACCCTCGACCCGACCGTGCGCCGTGCCGAGACGCCCAGCGGGCGGCTCTACACGCTGGCGGACACCGTCGGTTTCGTGCGGCACCTGCCGCACCACATCGTCGAGGCGTTCCGCTCCACCATGGAGGAGGTCGGCGACTCCGACCTCATCCTGCACGTGGTGGACGGCTCGCACCCGGCGCCGGAGGAGCAGCTGGCCGCCGTGCGCGAGGTGATCCGTGACGTCGGCGCGCTCGACGTCCCGGAGATCGTCGTGATCAACAAGGCGGACGCGGCCGACCCGGTCGTCCTCCAGCGGCTGCTGCGCATCGAGAAGCGCGCCATCGCGGTCTCGGCCCGCTCGGGCCAGGGCATCGAGGAGCTCCTTCAGCTCATCGACCGCGAACTGCCGCGCCCCTCGGTCGAGATCGAGGTGCTCGTGCCGTACATCCAGGGCGCACTGGTCTCGCGGGCGCACGCCGAGGGCGAGGTGATCTCCGAGGAGCACACCGAGGAGGGCACGCTGCTCAAGGCGCGGGTGCACGAGGAACTGGCGGCGGAGTTCGCCACGTTCATCCCCACGGCGCACTGAGGACCCACCCGCACTGAGGCACGCCGCGCGGCCCTCGGGCTGCGCGGCTCGGCCTCGTACCGTGCACATGCGCAAAGGCCGGTGGCCCGCACCCTCGTCACGAGGGTGCGGGCCACCGGCCTTCTGTCTGCCGGACGGCGTCAGCTCTTGCCGTACCGCTTGCTCATCATCGTGTAGATCTGCTCCGCGCCCTTGCCCAGTCGCGGGCCGGCCAGCCAGCCGTGCGTCACCGGGCCGATCGAGGTGTTGGAGACCAGGCTGAGGCCGCCGCCCGCACGGTTCATGAACCAGCCGCCGCCGGACGAACCGCCGGTCATGGTGCAGCCGATGCGGTGCATCGAGGGCGTGGACGGGCTCAGCGACAGCCGGCCCGGACGGTCCACGCACTTGTGCATCACGTAGCCGTCGTAGGGCGGGCCCGCCGGGTAGCCCCACGCGCCCATCGCGCTGATCCGCCGGGTGTCGGGCGCGTTGAAGTCGACCGGCACGGCGGTGCCGACGGTCTCCTCCAGCGACTTGCCGCCCTTCTCGGGCTTCACGTGCATGACCGCGTAGTCGTACGGAGCGCCGTTGCCGCCGGTCGGACCGCCGCCCTGGATCCACTCGCCGGAGGTCGCGACCCAGTCCGCCCAGTAGGCGCCGTAGGGTGCCTCCTCCTGCGGCGGGGCCGCCTGGAGGGCGGTGGGCGACAGGGCGTTGTTGTTGTACGCCGGGACGAAGATCAGGTTGCGGTACCAGCCGCCCGCCGCGCCCGCGTGCACACAGTGCCCGGCGGTCCACACGAGGTTGGACTTGCCCGGGTTGTTCACGTCCTTGATCACGGTGCCGGAGCAGACCATGTGGCCCTTGGGGGAGTCGAAGAAGAGCTTCCCGACCGGGGCGCCGTGCTTGGTGTACGGAGTCTTCTCGCGCTGCGCCTGCACCGGGCGCGGAGTCGGGTCGCTGACGCCCTGCCCGCCGGAGAGGTCACCGGCGGCCATCGTCTTCGCGGGGTCCTTGGCGGTGCGCATCCGCTCGGGCTTCCACAGGCCCTCGATGACCGGGTTGACGAAGTCCTTGGCCTCGCGCAGCCACTTGTCCTTGTCCCAGTTCTGCCACTCCCCCTTCTTCCACTTCTCGGGGTCGACGCCGTGCTCCTTGAGCTTGTCGGCGAGGTCCTTGGGAAGGGCGATGTCGCTGTTGCCCGCGGAGGCGTCCCCGGCGGGCGTCGAGGCGGCCGGGGCGGACGCCTTGTCGCCGCCGCCGGAGGCCTTGTCCTCGGTGGGGCCGCAGGCCGTGGCCGTCAGCGCGAGTGCCGCGGCGAGGCCGGTGGCGGCCAGCAGCGGACGTATGGATCGCATGGAAATGTTTCCCCCTGGATGTACCGGATGTGCAGAGGTGTCATGAGCGCGTCATACACAAGTGCCTGGTGTGCGGATGCGCCATGCACAGAGGTGTCATGTACGGAACTGCCGTGCGGGAAGGTAGCAGAAGGGCCCGCGCGGCGTGGGCCGCAGGCCCGTGCGGGCGCACCCCGAAGGTGCGCCCGCGGTGACGCATTTAGCGCGAACCGGCCTTCTCGTAGACGGCCTTGGCCTCGGGGCCGAGCCGCGGGCCGGCCAGCCAGCCGGCGGTGACCGGGCCGATCGAGGTGTTGGAGACCAGCGCGGGCTTGCCGTCCTGGCCCTGCGCCACCCAGCCGCCGCCGGACGAACCGCCGGTCATGCTGCACCCGATGCGGTACATCGTGGGCTGCGCGGGCTTGATCGCCAGGCGGCCCGGCTTGTCCTTGCACTGGTACATGCGCTCGCCGTCGAAGGGCGGCGCCGCCGGGTAGCCGGTCGCCTCCATGCTCGCGATCTTCGGTACGGCCGGTGCGTTGAACTCGACCGGCAGCGCCGAACCGACCGTCTCCTCCAGGGACTTGCCCCCGCCCTTCTCCGAAGTGACGCTCAGCACCGCGAAGTCGTACGGGGCGCCGTCGCCGCCGGTCGGGCCGCCCTGGGAGATCCACTGGGCGGAGGTGTCGGCGCTCTTGGCCCACCACACGCCGTACGGCGCGATCTGCTCGCGGGTGGTCTCCCCGGAGACCCGGCGGGCCTGGTCGTTGTACGAGGGGACGAAGGCGACGTTGCGGTACCAGCCGCCCTTGGCGCCCGCGTGCACACAGTGGCCCGCGGTCCACACCAGGTTGGACTTGCCCGGGTGCGCCGGGTCCTTCACGACCGTGGCGGAACAGGACATCGACCCCTCGGGGCCGTCGAACAGCAACCGCCCGGACTCGGGGGCGGCGGAGTGGTACGGAGCCTTGGCGGCCTTCGCCGGGAGGCGGGCGGGGATCGGGTCGGTGACCCCCTTGTCGCCCGAGATGTCATTGTCGACGGGCTTCTGCGGCTGCTTGTCCGCGTCCTTCATGCGGTCCGGGTTCCACAGGCCCGCGATGATCGGGTTGACGAAGTCCTCGGCCTCGCGCAGCCAGTCGTCCTTGTTCCAGTTCTTCCAGTCGCCGTTCTTCCACTTGTCCAGGTCGATCCCGTGCTCCTTGAGCCGGTCCTTGAGATCGTCCGGAATCTTGATCTTGTCGTCGCCCGAACCACCCGTCGTGGCCGCCGAACCGGTCGCCGGTGCGGTCGGCGTGCCGGCGGCGCCGTCCTCGGTCGGCCCGCAGGCCGTGACCGTCAGAGCGAGCGCGGCGACGAGTCCTGCGGCGGACATCAAGGGCGCACTTCCGCGACGCGCGCTCCTCCCCTGGCGAACGGTGCGGGTCGGGCGTATGGGTCGCATCTCTTGATCCCCCTGGGACTTCGAACGTGACGGGTGTGGCGGTACGGCACCGGGAGCGTGGACACCGGCGTGGTGGCCGGCGATGTCCACGGGTGCCGGAGACCGCCACCACTATGCCGGTGAGGTTGGGGACGGCCAACGGCAGGGCCGCGGTTCCCCGCCGGAAGGATCTTCTGATTGCCCGTGATCCTTCGGGGTCACTGTCGTTGGTACGTACGAGGGATAACCGGTCGGCGTTCAACCCTGCGGGGCAAGGTGCGCCATTCCGCACAAAAGGAACACCTGGGGGAGGACCAGCAGTCGTGGCCGTGACCGAACCTGCTCCGGCAGTCGTCGCACAACCGGGTGTCGTCGCGCAACCGGCTGCGGCCGTTCCGCCCGGCGGTCCGCCCGCCGCCGACCGGCCGACGGTGGCTCACGAGGGCATCCTGCGGCGGCAGTCGCTGCGCGAGTCCGCCGCCCGGACGTACGCGCGCTCGCTGCCGATCGTGCCCGTACGCGCGCGCGGGCTGACCATCGAAGGGGCGGACGGGCGGCGCTACCTCGACTGCCTCTCCGGGGCCGGGACCCTGGCGCTCGGGCACAACCACCCGGTGGTCCTCGAAGCGATCAAGAAGGTCATCGACTCCGGCGCCCCGCTGCACGTCCTGGACCTGGCCACCCCGGTCAAGGACGCCTTCACCACCGAGCTGTTCGCCACCCTGCCGCCGGGACTGGCCGCCGACGCACGGGTGCAGTTCTGCGGACCGGCCGGGACCGACGCCGTCGAGGCCGCGCTGAAACTGGTGCGCACCGCCACCGGCCGCACCGGGCTGCTGTCGTTCACCGGCGCCTACCACGGGATGACCGCGGGGGCGCTCGACGCGTCCGGCGGTGCGCCGGGCGTGCGCGTGACGCGGCTGCCCTATCCGTACGACTACCGCTGCCCCTTCGGGACCGGCGGCGAGCGGGGGGCCGCGCTCGGCGCGCGCTGGACGGAGAGCCTGCTGGACGACCCCAAGGGCGGGGTGCCGCGGCCCGCCGGGATGATCCTCGAACCGGTGCAGGGCGAGGGCGGCGTGATCCCGGCGCCGGACGGCTGGCTGCGGAGGATGCGGGAGATCACCGCGGACCGCCGGATTCCGCTGATCGTGGACGAGGTGCAGACCGGCGTCGGCAGGACGGGGGCGTTCTGGGCGGTCGAGCACAGTGGGATCGTGCCGGACGTCATGGTCATGTCGAAGGCGATCGGCGGCAGTCTGCCGCTGGCCGTCATCGTCTACCGGGCCGAACTCGACGCCTGGGAGCCCGGCGCGCACGCGGGCACCTTCCGGGGCAACCAGCTCGCCATGGCCGCAGGGGCCGCCACCCTGCGGTACGTACGGGAGAACGGGCTCGCGGAGCGGGCGGGGAGCCTCGGCGCGCGGATGCTCACGCAGCTGCGCGCGCTGGCCGCCGAGCATCCGGTGATCGGTGACGTCAGGGGGCGCGGGCTGATGATCGGCGTCGAGCTGGTCGATCCCGAGAGCGGGGCCGGTGCGGGTGCGGGCGACGAGGACACGGAGCGCAGGCCGGCCGATGCCGCACCCGCACTCGCCGCCGCCGTGCAACAGGAGTGTCTGCGGCGCGGGTTGATCGTCGAGGTCGGCGGCCGGCACTCGGCGGTCGTACGGCTGCTGCCCCCGCTCACCCTCACCGACGAACAGGCCGTCGCGGTGCTGGACCGGTTCGCCGACGCGCTCGCCGCCGCCGAGAGCGCGCAGCACCGTCGCGGGCCGCGCGGCCCGGAATCGTGCGGCCAGGAGCAGTACCGCCAGGAAACCACCGGCACACCGTGCTGACAGCGGCCGACGCCGGAACAACCTCACAAGGAAGCCCTCCGTGAACCCCACTCCCGCATCCGACACCTATGAGGACACCGCAGTCGAAGCCGTTGGCGCAGATGCCGACGCAGAAATCGGCGCAGATGTCGGCGCAGAGGCAGCCGGTGAGGCCGTCGATGCCGCAGCAGGCCGGGGGACCGGGCCGGACGTCCCGGACTCGTCCACGGCGGCGGCCGAGTCGGTCCCTTGCGAGCCGGTCCCTTGCGAGCCGGTCCCTTGCGAGCCGGTCCCGGCCGAGCCCGTCACCGTCCCGCGGCAGTTGTCCAAGGCGCACGGGACGCAGCCCGCCCCGCTGCGGCCGCGTCCCGACCTCCTCGACCACCCCGACCCGCGGACGGCGGCGGACGCGGCGGCGGTCGAGAACCTCCTGCGCTGCTGGGTACGGGAAACCGGCGTGCCCCGCCCCCAGGGCAGCACCCTGCGGATCCCGCTGGCGAACACCGGGACCTCGCTCCTGGTGCCCGTCCGCTACTGGTCCGTCGCCGGCTGGCACCGCTTCGGGATGCCGATGCTCGCGAGCGGCCCCGGACACGCCCCGACCGTCGACGCGGTGACCCTCGCCGCGCTCCTCGGACGGGAGACGGCGCCCGGGGATTCCGCAGGCACACCGTCGGAAGCAGACACCTCGTCCGAAGCGGGCACCCCGTCGGAAGCAGGCACCCCGTCGGAAGGTGCCGACCTGGTCGGCCGGGTCGCCGACTCGGTGCGCAGGACCGCAGACTTCCTCGCCGACCGGCGCGCCGACCCCGGCCCGAGGGCCGAAGCCGACCTCTTCCTGACCGCCGAACAGTCGCTGCTGCTCGGCCACCCCACGCACCCCACGCCCAAGAGCCGGGAAGGGCTCTCCGAGGCCGAAGCGCGGCTCTACTCACCGGAGTTGCGGGGTTCCTTCCCGCTGCACTGGATGGCCGTCGACCGTTCCGTGCTTGCCCAGGACTCCGCGTGGACCGAGCGCGGCCGCACCCTCAAGGCCGAGCAGCTCGCCACCCGGCTGGCCGGCGACCCACAGCTGCCGGAAGGGTCGGTACCGCTTCCGCTCCACCCGTGGCAGGCGCGCGAGGCGGCGCTGCGCCCCGCCGTCGCCGCACTCCTCGACGAAGGACTGCTGCACGACCTCGGCCCCCTGGGGGACGACTGGCACCCGACCTCCTCCGTGCGCACCGTGCACCGGCCGGGCGCCGCGGCCATGCTCAAGCTCTCGCTGGGCGTACGGATCACCAACTCCCGCCGGGAGAACCTCCGCAAGGAACTCCACCGGGGCGTCGAAGTGCACCGCCTGCTGCGCGGCGGCCTCGCCGAGCAGTGGCACGCCGCCCACCCCGGCTTCGACATCGTCCGCGACCCGGCCTGGCTCGCCGTCGACACCCCGGACGGCGAACCCGTCCCGGGCCTGGACGTCGTCCTGCGGCACAACCCCTTCGGACCCGCCGACGACGCCGTCTGCCTCGCGGGCCTCACCGCGCCCCGCCCCTGGCCCGGCCGGACCGGAATGCACTCCCGGCTCGCGGACTGCGTGGCGCGACTGGCCTCTCGTACCGGAAAGCCCGCGGGAGCGGTCTCCGCCGAGTGGTTCCTGCGCTACCTCGACCAGGTCGTGCGCCCCGTGCTCTGGCTCGACGGACAGGCCGGCGTCGCCCTGGAGGCGCACCAGCAGAACACCCTCGTCCTGCTCGACCAGGACGGCTGGCCGGTCGGCGGCCGCTACCGCGACAACCAGGGCTACTACTTCCGCGAGTCCCACCGCGACGCCCTCGAATCCCGGCTGCCCGGCATCGGGGAGCACAGCGACACCTTCGTCAGCGACGCCGTTACCGATGAACGCTTCGCCTACTACCTCGGCATCAACAACATCCTCGGCCTGATCGGCGCGTTCGGCGCCCAGCGTCTCGCCGACGAACGCGTGCTGATCGCCGCGCTGCGCCAGTTCCTCGGCAAGTCCACCGGGCTCGGGTCCACGCTGCCCGCCCAGCTCCTGGAGAAGCCCACGCTCCGCTGCAAGGCCAACCTGCTCACCCGGCTGCACGGCCTGGACGAGCTCGTGGGCCCCGTCGACACCCAGTCCGTCTACGTCACCCTCACCAACCCCCTCCGCCCCTGACCCACAGCTCGCTCACCGTCCCAACGCCCCGCCCCCACCGGAAAGTTCCCCCACTTCGCACCCATTCCAGCCGCGGGCCGGCCACCCCATCGGCCCGCTGAGAGGAGCGCCGCCGTGCCCCCCATCGAAGCGAGCACCGACGGCGGAGCCGACCCGGCTCCCCGCAGCACCTCCCCGGCCGACCCCGGCGCCCTCGGGAGGCCGAGCGATCTCGGGAGCCCGAACGACCTCGGGAGGCCCAGTGACCTCGCCAGGCCGAGCAACGAGGACACCCTGGAGCTCCGGCTGCCCGACGAGTTCGTCGCCAGGTTCGGGGTTGCGCAGGAGGACGACCTGCTGGACTCGGTCGCGGACTGGCCGGCGACCGCCACCCCCGTGGGCAAGTTCCGGCTGCAACCCGTGGACCCCCAAGCCGACCTGCCGCTCCTCACCCGGTGGATGAACGACCCCGCCGTCGCCGCCTTCTGGGAACTGGCGGGCCCGGAGGAGGTCACCGCCGCCCATCTGCGCCCCCAACTGGACGGCGACGGACGCAGCGTGCCCTGCCTGGGCGTCCTCGACGGCGTACCGATGAGCTACTGGGAGATCTACCGGGCCGACCTCGACCCGCTGGCCCGCCACTACCCGGCCCGCCCGCACGACACCGGAGTCCACCTCCTCCTCGGCGACGGCGCCGACCGCGGCCGGGGCCTCGGTACGGCACTCCTGCGGGCCGTCGCCGGTCTCGTCCTGGACCACCGGCCGACGTGCTCCCGTGTCGTGGCCGAACCCGACGTCCGCAACACCCCTTCCGTCCGCGCCTTCCTCGGCGCGGGCTTCCGGCGCGACGCCGACGTCGACCTCCCCGACAAGACGGCCGCGCTCATGATCCGCGACCGCGCCCCCCGGCCGCAGGCCTAGCCGCCCTCCTGCCCGCGCGCCGTCCCGCTCGCCCCGCACCACCGGTCTCGCACTGCTCGTTCCGCATCGGTCCCACCCCGAGGAGTCCCCGTGTCGAAGCCCCTCCCCGTCCCGACGCCCACCCCCCTCCCGGCGCAGGCCGGACCTCCGCCCGGCACCGGAGCACCGGACCAGGCCCCCGCACCACCGCCGGTGCTGCTCGCCCCGCCCGAGCTCACCGGCGCGCTCTGGGAGCGCGCGGCCGGCCGGCTGCTCGCCAAGACGCTCGCGGAATTCGCGTACGAGGAGATCATCGAGCCGATCCCCGCCGCCGACGCACCCGCGCACCCCGCCGAGGAACCCACGCACCCCGTGGCATGGACACCCCACACCCTCCGCCTCGACAACGGCGAAATACTGTCCTTCCGCGCCCGCCGCGGCTCCTACGGCAGCTGGCGCGTCGACCCGGACACCATCGAGCTCCAGGACCACGACCACCCCGAGCGCCGCCCCTTCCACGACCCCGTGCGCTTCATGGTCCTCGCCCGCCGCCTCCTCGACCTCGACGGCGCCACCCTCGGCCACCTCGTCCGCGAGCTGACCGCCACCCTCGCCGCCGACGCCCGCCTCGACCACACGGCCGTCAGCTCCGCCCGCCTCGCCGAGCTCTCCTACGCCGAGCTGGAGGGCCACCAGACCGGCCACCCCTGGCTCGTCCTCAACAAGGGCCGCGTCGGCTTCTCCGCCGAGGACACCGCCGCCTGGGCCCCGGAGGGCCGCACTCCGGTCAGACTCCCGTGGATCGCCGTCAGCACCACCCTCGCCCGCTACCAGGGCATCCCCTCGCTCGCCGACCCCCAGCAGCTGTACGCCCAGGAGCTCGACGCCGACACGCGCGCGTGCTTCGCGGACACCCTCCGGGGCAGAGGCCTGAATCCGGAGACGTACCTCTGTCTGCCCGTGCACCCCTGGCAGTGGGACGAGGCGATCCTGCCGCTCTTCGCACCAGCAGTGGCGCGAGGCGAGATCGTCCCCCTGCCCGCCGACGGTGACAGCAGGCTGCCGCAGCAGTCCATCCGTACGTTCCTCAACGTCAGCCGCCCCGACCGGCACACCGTGAAACTGCCGCTGTCCGTCCTCAACACCCTCGTCTGGCGCGGCCTGCCCACCGAACGCACCGTCGCCGCGCCCGCCGTCACCGCCTGGATGCAAGGGCTGTACGACACGGACGCCTACCTCAAGGAGGAGTGCCGGGTGGTGCTGCTCGGCGAGGTCGCCTCGGTGGCCGTCGAGCACCCGGTGTACGACCACCTGCCGGAGGCCCCGTACCAGTACAAGGAACTCCTCGGCGCGATCTGGCGCGAACCCCTCGAAGGCCGCCTCGAACCCGGCGAACGGGCCCGCACCCTGGCCGCGCTGCTGCACACCGACCCCGACGGGCGGGCGTTCGTCGCGGAACTCGTCGACCGCTCCGGGCTGCCCGCCGAGAGCTGGCTGCGCCGCCTCTTCGCGGCGACCCTGCCGCCGCTGCTGCACTTCCTCTACCGGTACGGCACGGTGTTCTCCCCGCACGGCGAGAACGCCATCGTCGTCTACGACGCGCACGACGTCCCGGTCCGCCTCGCGATCAAGGACTTCGTGGACGACGTCAACGTCAGCGAGGAGCCGCTGCCGGAACGCGACGCCATGCCCGACGACGTACGCGCCACCCTGCTGACCGAACCGGCGTCCTTCCTGCCGCAGTTCATTCAGTCCGGGCTCTTCATCGGTGTGTACCGCTATCTCGCGCCGCTGTGCGAGGAGCAACTGGGCGTCTCCGAGGCGGAGTTCTGGTCACTCGTACGGGCTGAAATCCTCCGGTACCAGGCACGCTTCCCCGAACTCAAGGAGCGCTTCGAGATGTTCGACCTCCTCGCACCCCGGCTGGAGCGGCTCTGCCTCAACCGCAACCGGCTCCACACCGACGGCTACCGGGACCGCCCGCACCGCCCGCACGCCACCGTGCACGGCACCGTGCCCAACCCGCTGCACCGGCTGTGAGGCTCGCCAGGGCGGCGGCCAGGAAACCGGCTGTGACCGTCGTTGTCAGTGGTGCGTCGTAGGGTGGTCGGGCTATGACGAAGCCCTCACTCCCCGAGCTCCTCCACGCCGCCGTCGCCTCCGTCGGCGGTGTGGAACGGCCTGGCCAGGTCACTATGGCCCAGGCCGTCGCCGACGCGGTCGACGACAACTCCCACCTGCTCGTCCAGGCGGGCACCGGCACCGGAAAGTCCCTGGGCTATTTGGTGCCGGCCCTCGCCCACGGCGAGCGCGTTGTGGTCGCCACCGCGACGCTGGCCCTCCAGCGCCAGCTCGTGGAGCGTGACCTGCCGCGCACGGTGGAGGCGCTCAAGCCGCTGCTGCGGCGCACCCCGCAGTTCGCGATGCTCAAGGGCCGGTCGAACTACCTGTGCCTGCACCGCCTGCACGAGGGCGCCCCGCAGGACGAGGAGGACGGCCTCTTCAACCCGATCGAGAGCTACGAGTCCACCGGGCCCAGCAGCAAGCTCGGCAAGGACCTGCTGCGGATGCGCGACTGGGCCGACGAGACCGAGACGGGCGACCGCGACGACCTCACTCCGGGCGTCTCCGACAAGGCGTGGGGCCAGGTCTCCGTCTCCTCCCGCGAGTGCCTGGGCGCCAGCAAGTGCGCGTACGGTGCGGAGTGCTTCGCCGAGGCGGCCCGCGAGCGCTCCAAGCTCGCCGACGTCGTCGTCACCAACCACGCGCTGCTGGCCATCGACGCCATCGAGGGCGCGCCCGTCCTGCCGCAGCACGAGGTGCTGATCGTCGACGAGGCGCACGAACTGGTCTCCCGGGTCACGGGCGTCGCCACCGGCGAGCTGACCCCGACGCAGGTCAACCGGGCCGTCAAGCGCGCCGCGAAGATCGTCAACGAGAAGGCGGCGGACGCCCTCCTGACAGCGTCCGACAGCTTCGAGCGAGTCATGGAGCTGGCCCTGCCCGGCCGCCTGGAGGAGATCCCGGAGGACCTCGGGTACGCGCTGATGGCGCTGCGCGACGCCGCCCGCACGGTGATCTCCGCGCTCGGCTCCACCAAGGACCGCTCCGTCACCGACGAGGACGCCGTCCGCAAGCAGGCCCTCGCCATGGTGGAGAACATCCACGGCGTGGCCGAGCGCATCGCGAACGGCTCGGAGTACGACGTCGTCTGGTTCGAGCGCAACGACCGCTACGGGACCTCGTCCCTGCGCGTCGCCCCGCTCTCCGTCTCCGGGCTGCTGCGCGAGAAGCTCTTCACCGAGCGCTCCGTGATCCTCACCTCCGCCACCCTCAAGCTGGGCGGCGACTTCAACGGCGTCGGCGCCTCGCTGGGCCTGGCCCCCGAGGGGCAGCACGGCGAGGACTTCCCCGAGTGGAAGGGCCTCGACGTCGGCTCGCCCTTCGACTACCCCAAGCAGGGCATCCTGTACGTCGCCAAGCACCTGGCCCGCCCCACCCGGGACGCCGGGCGCGAGGACATGCTCGACGAACTGGCCGAGCTGATCGAGGCGGCGGGCGGGCGCACGCTCGGCCTCTTCTCCTCGATGAAGGCGGCCCAGACCGCGGCGGAGTCGCTGCGCGAGCGGCTCGACATGCCGATCCTGCTCCAGGGCGAGGACACCCTCGGCGAGCTGATCAAGGGCTTCGCGGCCGACCCGCAGACCTGTCTGTTCGGCACGCTCTCGCTGTGGCAGGGCGTGGACGTGCCCGGGCCGAGCTGCCAGCTCGTGGTGATGGACAAGATCCCGTTCCCGCGCCCCGACGACCCGCTGATGAGCGCCCGCCAGAAGGCGGTCGAGGAGAACGGCGGCAACGGCTTCATGGCCGTGGCCGCGACGCATGCGGCGCTGCTGATGGCGCAGGGCGCCGGCCGACTCGTCCGGGCCACGGGCGACAAGGGCGTCGTGGCGGTGCTGGACCAGCGGCTGGCCACGGCCCGGTACGGCAGCTACCTCAAGGCCTCCATGCCGGACTTCTGGTACACCGTCGACCGCAATCAGGTACGCCGCTCGCTGGCCGCGATCGACGCGGCGGCGAAGGCGGAGGGCACATAGCCGCCGGATCCGCGCAGGCGAGCGAGAGGGCCCCGGCGACCACCTCAGTGGTCCCGGGGCCCTCTCACATCACCGCGGCGGGCGTCAGACACGCCGCAGCACCGCGACGACCTTGCCCAGAATGGTCGCGTCGTCACCGGGGATCGGCTGGTACGCGGCGTTGTGCGGAAGCAGCCAGATGTGGTTGTCCTCGCGCTTGAAGCGCTTCACGGTGGCCTCGCCGTCGAGCATCGCGGCCACGATGTCGCCGTTCTCCGCGACGGGCTGGCGGCGCACGGTCACCCAGTCGCCGTCACAGATCGCGGCCTCGACCATGGAGTCGCCGACGACCTTGAGGACGAAGAGCTCGCCGTCGCCCACCAGCTGGCGGGGGAGCGGGAAGACGTCCTCGACCGACTCCTCGGCGAGGATCGGGCCACCGGCGGCGATCCGGCCGACCAGCGGGACGTACGAAGCGGCGGGCTTGCCGGCCGTGTCCGTGGGCTGGGTGCTGGGCTGGTCGGAGCCGCGCACCTCGTAGGCACGGGGGCGGTGCGGGTCGCGGCGCAGGAAGCCCTTCCGTTCGAGAGCCATCAGCTGGTGGGCGACGGAGGACGTGCTGGAGAGCCCGACCGCCTGCCCGATCTCGCGCATGGACGGCGGGTATCCCCGGCGCTGCACCGAGTCCCGGATCACCTCGATCACCCGGCGCTGCCGGTCGGTCAGGCCCGAGCTGTCCGCCCTGATGCCCGGAGGTCGGCCGGGCAGCGAGCGGGTGGGCTTGGCGCCCTCGGAGTTCGTGGTCGCGTCATTCATGGCATGCACCGGCTCAAGTCGGCCCTGGGAGCGGTCCTGGGCGGCGATCGTTGCGCTGTCCGCGGTGGTGGTCATGGTCGGCCCCTCTCGAATGGTCTCCCTGACCGGACAACGGTAGTAGCTTTCGAAAGGTTGCGCCAAACACACGTTCGAGTGAAAAACCGCAGAATGGCTGCCCTATTCGTACGGATGGGTGTATGGAACGAGGGTTCCGCGGTGATCAACGGCCACGGGTCCCTGGATCCGTGGCCGAAGGGCCCGAACGGCAATTCGGCTCATTACGGTAGCCTTCCTCCTTGTGTCCCGCTCGGGGGCCGCCCGCTCGAACATCGCGCCGCGAGGTGTCGCACCTCTCCCCGATGAGCCGTCCGAGGGAGCGGAATCCCGCTCCGTGCCGTGCGTCCCGTACCCTCGTGGGCGGTCGACGCCCACTGCCCCTCGGGTGCCCCTCCCCGCGGCTTTCCGCCGCTTTGCGGTGCGACACGCGCGTAGGGGCGAAGAGTCGCCGAAACCCCAGATCTAGTGGTTGGATCGCTCCAGCCGCCCACAAGTTGTGGTCCGTGGTCCGCCTGGGGCTCGGGATCGACTATGCTGGGAGCTGCTTCGAGGGTCCGCCACGCGACCTGGCGAAGCTCTTCAGACGTGCCGCGAAGGAGGCCTTGGAACCATGCACTGCCCCTTCTGCAGGCACCCCGACAGTCGAGTGGTCGACAGTCGCACCACGGACGACGGGACGTCGATCCGCAGGCGCCGTCAGTGCCCCGACTGCTCCCGCCGTTTCACGACGGTGGAGACGGCCTCGCTGATGGTGATCAAGCGCAGCGGGGTGACCGAGCCCTTCAGCCGTACGAAGGTCATCTCCGGCGTGCGCAAGGCGTGCCAGGGCCGCCCGGTCACCGAGGACGCCCTCGCCAAGCTGGGCCAGCGGGTCGAAGAGGCGGTCCGGGCCACCGGCAGTGCCGAGCTGACCACCCACGACGTGGGTCTGGCCATCCTCGGCCCGCTCCAGGAGCTGGACGTCGTCGCCTATCTGCGCTTCGCGTCCGTGTACCGGGCGTTCGACTCGCTGGAGGACTTCGAGGCCGCCATCACGGAACTCCGTGACCAGCGGCCCGTTGCCCAGGAGAACGGGGCGGGCGGCAATCCGTCGGTTCCCGTGCCTGCGGCGGCCGCCGACTAGTCCGGCCCCCGCTCCGCCTCTCGCCGGTTGACGAGCAGGCGGCACACAAGAACTTCAAGACCTGTCACGGCTGCCGTGCGCGACGGCCGGGGCAACACGACACACACCGTGCCCTGGGAAGAACTGGGTACTTCTGGGCGTTTTAGCCCGATATGGGAGGCGGCATGACCGAGACGACGAGCGGCCCGGCACGAGGTTCCCGCAACAAGGGTTCCAAGGCCAGCAAGGGTCTGCGTATCGAGCGCATCCACACCACTCCGGGCGTGCACCCGTACGACGAGGTGGTCTGGGAGCATCGTGACGTCGTCATGACCAACTGGCGCGACGGCTCGATCAACTTCGAGCAGCGTGGCGTCGAGTTCCCCGACTTCTGGTCGGTGAACGCGGTCAACATCGTCACCAGCAAGTACTTCCGCGGCGCGGTCGGCACCCCGCAGCGCGAGACCGGTCTCAAGCAGCTCATCGACCGGATCGTCAAGACGTACCGCAAGGCGGGCGAGGACTACGGCTACTTCGCCTCCCCGGCGGACGCCGAGATCTTCGAGCACGAGCTGGCGTACGCCCTCCTGCACCAGATCTTCAGCTTCAACAGCCCCGTCTGGTTCAACGTCGGCACCCCGCAGCCGCAGCAGGTCTCCGCCTGCTTCATCCTGGCCGTCGACGACTCCATGGAGTCGATCCTCGACTGGTACAAGGAAGAGGGCATGATCTTCAAGGGCGGCTCCGGCGCCGGCCTGAACCTCTCCCGCATCCGCTCCTCCAAGGAGCTCCTGTCCTCCGGCGGCAACGCCTCCGGTCCGGTCTCCTTCATGCGCGGTGCCGACGCCTCCGCCGGAACCATCAAGTCCGGCGGCGCCACCCGCCGCGCGGCCAAGATGGTCATCCTCGACGTCGACCACCCCGACATCGAGAACTTCATCGAGACCAAGGTGAAGGAGGAGGAGAAGATCCGCGCCCTGCGCGACGCGGGCTTCGACATGGACCTGGGCGGCGACGACATCACGTCCGTCCAGTACCAGAACGCCAACAACTCGGTCCGCGTGAACGACGAGTTCATGCGCGCGGTGGAGAACGGCGGCAAGTTCGGCCTGCGCGCCCGCATGACCGGCGACGTCATCGAAGAGGTCGAGGCCAAGTCCCTCTTCCGCAAGATGGCCGAGGCCGCCTGGGCCTGCGCCGACCCGGGCATCCAGTACGACGACACCATCAACAAGTGGCACACCTGCCCGGAGTCCGGCCGCATCAACGGCTCGAACCCGTGCAGCGAGTACATGCACCTGGACAACACCTCGTGCAACCTCGCCTCCCTGAACCTGATGAAGTTCCTCAAGGACGACGGCAAGGGCAACCAGTCCTTCGAGTCCGAGCGCTTCGCCAAGGTCGTCGAGCTGGTCATCACCGCGATGGACATCTCCATCTGCTTCGCGGACTTCCCCACCGAGAAGATCGGTGAGAACACCCGCGCCTTCCGCCAGCTGGGCATCGGCTATGCCAACCTGGGCGCCCTGCTCATGGCGACCGGCCACGCCTACGACTCCGATGGCGGCCGTGCCCTCGCCGGCGCCATCACCTCGCTGATGACGGGTACGTCGTACAAGCGCAGCGCCGAGCTGGCCGCGGTCGTCGGCCCGTACGACGGCTACGCCCGCAACGCCGAGCCGCACCAGCAGGTCATGAAGCAGCACGCCGACGCCAACGCGGCCGCCGTGCACGTCGACGACCTGGACAACCCGATCTGGGCCGCCGCCACGGAGGCCTGGCAGGACGTCATCCGCCTCGGCGCGAAGAACGGCTTCCGCAACTCGCAGGCCTCGGTCATCGCCCCCACCGGCACCATCGGTCTCGCGATGTCCTGCGACACCACCGGCCTTGAGCCCGACCTCGCGCTGGTCAAGTTCAAGAAGCTCGTCGGCGGCGGCTCGATGCAGATCGTCAACGGCACCGTCCCGCAGGCCCTGCGCCGCCTGGGTTACCAGGAGGAGCAGATCGAGGCGATCGTCGCCCACATCGCCGAGAACGGCAACGTGGTCGACGCCCCCGGCCTGAAGACCGAGCACTACGAGGTCTTCGACTGCGCCATGGGCGAGCGTTCCATCTCCGCGATGGGCCACGTCCGCATGATGGCCGCCATCCAGCCCTGGATCTCCGGCGCGCTGTCCAAGACGGTCAACCTGCCGGAGACGGCGACCGTCGAGGACGTCGAAGAGGTCTACTTCGAGGCGTGGAAGATGGGCGTCAAGGCGCTCGCGATCTACCGCGACAACTGCAAGGTCGGCCAGCCCCTCTCCGCCAAGACCAAGGAGAAGGAGAAGGAGGCCGTCACGGCCAAGGCCGAGGACACCATTCGTACGGCCGTCGAGAAGGTCATCGAGTACCGTCCGGTCCGCAAGCGCCTCCCCAAGGGCCGCCCGGGCATCACCACCTCCTTCACGGTGGGTGGCGCCGAGGGCTACATGACCGCCAACTCCTACCCGGACGACGGTCTCGGCGAGGTCTTCCTCAAGATGTCCAAGCAGGGCTCGACCCTCGCGGGCATGATGGACGCCTTCTCCATCGCGGTCTCGGTGGGCCTCCAGTACGGCGTCCCGCTGGAGACGTACGTCGCGAAGTTCGTCAACATGCGCTTCGAGCCGGCCGGTATGACGGACGACCCGGACGTGCGGATGGCGCAGTCGATCGTCGACTACATCTTCCGCCGCCTGGCGCTGGACTTCCTGCCCTTCGAGACGCGTTCCGCGCTCGGCATCCACTCCGCCGAGGAGCGTCAGCGCCACCTCGACACCGGTTCGTACGAGCCGTCGCTGGAGGAGGACGAGCTGGACGTGGAGGGCCTGTCGCAGTCCGCGCCGCTGGCCCCGGTCGCCGCCGCCCCCAAGGTGGAGGCCCCGGCTCCGGTCGTCAAGCAGAACGCCCCGCACACCTCGGCCGAACTGGTCGAGATGCAGCTCGGCATCAACGCCGACGCCCCGCTGTGCTTCTCCTGCGGCACGAAGATGCAGCGCGCCGGCTCCTGCTACATCTGCGAGGGCTGCGGCTCGACCAGCGGTTGCAGCTGAACCACGGCTGACGCCCTGAACGGGTAGCGGAAGGGCGGCACTCCTGAGGAGGAGTGCCGCCCTTCCTGCTGTTGCTGTGTCAGCGCTGCCGCACTCCCATCAGCCGGGTGAACTCCTCCGGTTCCGCGTCAAAACCGCGCACTGTCTCGTGCATGTCCCAGCTCCCGTCGGCCTCCCGTACGAACTCCGCGACAGTGGCTGCGGTGGCCCGCGCAACAGTGACGAAGTCGCTGGTCAGAAGCTCGGTGTAGCCCTCGGTCACGCGCATCGAGGTGCTCTGTATGTCGCCGAACTCCATGCGCCTGTCGCGCTGTTGGATCGCCACCCCGAGCACCACCCGCCCGTACTCCGGCGACAGACGCTCCAGTTCGATCGTCATCTGCTCGTCCGCGCCGAAGCCCTGACCCGTCTTGCTGTCCCGGTGCAGGGTGATCGTGCCGTCGGGGGAGCGGCTGCCGAAGTGCACCAGGTAGGCGGGGTCCTCGTACAGGCTCTCCGTCCGGTACACGGCGGCGACGATGTCGAGGTCGGCGGCGGGGGCGCCGAGCGGGTTGGGGTCCCACTTGAGGGCGACCTCGGCTTTCCGGATGCCCTTGTTGAAGCTGCTCACCGTGATGTCCCTCCGCTTCCAGTCGTCCGCCGATCCTCACAGGACGCACCGGGTGCGACAAGTCGCCGCCCAGGGAGTCAGTGGGGGATGCGGCGCGGCGGACGCCAGGTGACGTCGTCGCGGAACTCCGCGATGGCGCTGCTCACTTGGCGCATGAGGTGCGTGTTCTCGATGCGGTCGAGATAGCGGCAGCGGTGCGCGAGGCCCTCCAGCGTGAAAACGAAGCACAGTGACATCAGCGGATTGACGAACAACTCGCTGCCACTGGTGCGCGCCGTGAAACGCACGTTCCCGAACTCGCCCCGCACAGCCGCCGCTATCTGCCCGTTGACGATGCTCGGGTGCTCGGGCGTGTGCTGCTGCGCGTGCGCCACGGCGTCCACGTACAGGGCGCCCTCCCGCGTCGTACGCGACAGGGAGAACGCACCGAGGTACGCACCGTCGCGTTCCAGCGCCGCGATGTTCTCCAGTACGAGTCCGTGGCTCACTCCGTGGTACGCGTCCACCCCGAACCCCACCGACACCACCAGGAGTTCGGGCACCAGGTCCACGAGGTCGGCCAGTGCGGCGACGCTCGTCAGGTCCTCCTCCGGGGTGCCGAGCCCGGACTCGTCGCCGCACATCAGGATGTCCGTGCCGCCGTCCACGAGGACCACGGCGTCGATCTCGTACCGCTCGATCAGCGCCCGGTACGCGGCCCGCAGCGGCTGCACACCGGTGCGTGCGAGGGCGTGCACGGTGCTCGGGTAGCCGTGCAGCTCCAGCCACTGCGCGAGGGTGCGCTCGGGGAAGTACGTCTGGTGGAGGGCCGACCGGGGTGTCACGGCGGCGACGTCCGGGGCGAGCCAGTCCTCCAGGGGCAGCCCCTCCACGGCGGCGAAGGTCAGGTTCGCCAGGTGGACGTCCTTGCCCTGGTGCAGCAGGGAGAGCGCGATCGGCAGTCCGGCGTAGACGTCGAAGCCTCCGCCCGCACCCGCCACCAGGACGTGCCGGGCGGACTCCAGGCGGGCGAAAAGGGGATTGGTGTGCAGCGCGGTCATGGCGATCATTGTGTCCATGACGACATGGGGTGGGGAACAGGTCGATCTGGACGCTTACTTGGCGCGGATCGGATACGCAGGGGAGCTCGCGGCCACCGTGGAGGTGCTGCACGCGCTGCACCGGGCGCACGTGCGGGCGATTCCCTTCGAGAACGTGGAAGTCGCACTGGGGCGCCCGGTGTCCCTCGACCTCAAGAGGCTTCAGCAGAAGATGGTCGCGGGGGCGCGCGGCGGCTACTGCTACGAGCAGAACTCGCTGCTGGCCGCCGTACTGGAGCGGATCGGGTTCGAGGTCGCCGGGCGTGGTGCGCGCAACCGTACGCGCGGGGATGCCCTGTTGCCCGTGACGCACGCCGTGCTCGCGGTGACCGTCGAGGATGAACAGTGGCTGGTGGACGCCGGATTCGGGTGGCAGGGGCCGCTGGAGCCGGTGCCGCTGCGCGCCGGGGCGCAGGTGCGGCAGAGCGACGGGTGGAGTTTCGCGGTCGCGGAGGAGGGCGAGGGAATCCTTGTACTGCGGTCGCTGCGGGCACAGGGGTGGGTCGATCTGTACGCCTTCGCGCCGCAGACGCTCCACCCGGTCGACTTCGAGCTGATGAACCACTACAGCTCCACCCACCCCCGCTCCAGCTTCGTGGGCAAGGTCGTCGCCCATCACATCGCCCCCGACTCCCGTTACGGCTTCGTCGCCGACGCCCTGCGGACAGGGAGGGCGGACGGCAGCTTCGACGAACGCCCCGTCGCCCCTGACGAGTTGGACGGTCTTCTCGCCGAGGTGTTCGGGATTGAACTGGGGGTCGAGGACCGGGCCGCGATCCGCCGGGTGCACCCCGCCGCGGGGTGACCTGCGCCACCCTTCGGGCCGTACGATGGCGCGGTGCTGGTCAAGTGGATTCGCTGCACTGTCGTCGACCGTCGAGGTTTTGAACAGGGGCAGCGGAAATGGGCGGGGCTGCTCGGCGAACCCGGATTCCGGGGCCAGGGCGGCGGCTGGAGCAGAGGGCAGGACGGGGTGGCCCACGTCTTCGCCTTCTGGGAGAGCCGCGCCTTCTACGACTCCTTCATGGCCCGCTCGCACGACAGGCTCGCCGCGGGCCAGTCCGGAACGTACAAGGACATCCAGGTCAAGCTCTTCGAGTACCGCTTCGACGTGAAGACGGGCTTCGAGCCGCGCTTCACCGACGCCGACGTGGTGCGCATCGCGCACTGCAAGGTGCACGAGGGGCGGGTGGAGCACTTCGCGCTGATGCAGCAGAAGGTGTGGAACCCGGCGATGGCGGGCTCGCCGGGGATGCTGCGGGGAGTGTTCGGGGAGGCGCCCGGCAACGAGTTCCTGGTGCTGTCGATGTGGCAGTCGGCCGCCGAGCGCGGAAAGTACCGCGCCGAGAGTGCGGAGCGGCTGTCGCTGCGGGCGGACACCGAGGCCGACGTGGCGGCGCTGACGGGCGACGTGGTGGACCTGGACGCGCACTGGACGGTGTGACCGCTCCCCGGCGACGGTGTGGCCGCTCCTCGGCGTACGGGCCTGTCGTACGCCGGATGGAGGCGCAGGGGCAGGCCGGTCGAGCCCGCCCCGCGCCTTCGAACTAGGGTTTCGGCATGGCACGACCGCGACGCATCGTCCTCGTCCGGCACGGCGAATCCGAGGGCAACGCCGATGACACCGTCTACGAGCGCGAGCCCGACCACGCCCTGAGACTCACCGACACCGGCTGGCAGCAGGCCCGCAGGGCCGGCGAGCGGCTCCGGGAGCTCTTCGGCGACGAGCGGATCAGCGCCTACGTCTCGCCCTACCGGCGCACCCACGAGACCTTCCGCGCCTTCGACCTCGACCCCGAGCGGGTCCGGGTCCGCGAGGAGCCCCGCCTGCGCGAGCAGGACTGGGGGAACTGGCAGGACCGCGACGACGTACGCCTCCAGAAGGCCTACCGGGACGCCTACGGGCACTTCTTCTACCGCTTCGCCCAGGGGGAGTCCGGAGCGGACGTCTACGACCGCGTGGGGGCCTTCCTGGAGAGCCTCTACCGCAGCTTCGAGGCCGAGGACCACCCGGAGAACGTCCTGATCGTCACGCACGGGCTGACCATGCGGCTGTTCTGCATGCGCTGGTTCCACTGGCCGGTCGCCGAATTCGAGTCCCTGTCGAACCCGGGCAACGCCGAGATGCGGGTGCTGGAGCTGGGGGAGGACGGGCGGTACACACTGGACCGGCCGTTCGAGCACTGGTGCACACCGGAGTCCTACGGGGCCACCGGTTAGAGTGCCTAGCGATGACCGCTGACTCCGATTCCGACCCGCGCCTGACGCGCGCGCTCGACAGCCTGCGCGGGCTGTCCGTGGGAGACGCACTGGGCTCCCAGTTCTTCGTACCCGCCAACTACCCCCTGCTCAAGCGCCGGGAACTGCCCGAAGGACCCTGGCAGTGGACCGACGACACCGAGATGGCCGCCTCCGTGGTGGCCGTGCTCGCCGGGCACGGACGGATCGACCAGGACGCCCTCGCGCGCTCCTTCGCCGACCACCACGACTTCGACCGCGGCTACGGTCCTGCGGTCAACCGCATGCTGCGGCTGATCCGCGAGGGCGGCGACTGGCGGGAACTGGCCGCCGCCCTGTTCGACGGCCGCGGCTCCTGGGGCAACGGCGCCGCGATGCGGATCGCACCGCTGGGCGCCTGGTACGCCGACGACCCGGAGCAGGCCACCCACCAGGCCGAGATCTCCGCTTACGTCACCCACCAGCACCGGGAAGCGGTCATGGGCGCGATGGCGGTCGCCGCCGCTGCCGCCTTCGCCGCGGACCCGGCCGGACCGCCGACGCCGGCGGCACTGCTCGACGGCGTCATCGCACTCGTCCCGCGCAGCGCGGTGGGAGCCGGACTGCGCAGGGCGCGCGACATGCTCGACTACGACGACGCGAGCACTGTCGCAGCGGTCCTCGGCTGCGGCAGGCGCACCAGTGCGCACGACACCGTGCCGTTCGCCCTGTGGGCCGCCGCGCGGGGGCTGGGCGATTTCGAGGGCGCCTTCTGGCGCACCGCGCAGGTGGGCGGAGACGTCGACACGAACTGCGCCATCGTCGCAGGGGTGCTCGCGAGCACCAGTGCCGGTGCTCCGCCGGAGCACTGGCTGAAGCAGACCGAGGCGCTGCCGCAGTGGCTGGCGGAGCGGGCGGTCTGAACCGCTCCTCCCGTACGCACAGGGGTCGCCGGACAGTGTCCGTGCGGCCCCTCGTGCGTGCGGCCCCTTCTGCGTGGGCCGCCGCTGTCACGTTCGTGCGGGCCGCTGTCACGGTTTCGTCCGCATCCCCGGGGCGACGGCGGAAGGCCGGCGCCCCCGGGCTACTCTGACGGCCACGCCGCCGCGTTGATCATCACCGGCGTGCGCTCACAGAGACACCGGGGGCCCGCCCACCGCGTACCGCGCGAGGCGCGACGCACCCGGTCGGGAGGGGGTCCCGTGCCTGACGACGCACAACCGTCGATACCGTCACCTGCACTGTCCGAGGGCGAGGCCGCCCAGGCGCGCGCCCGCGCGGGCGCGACACCCGCCGCCGGTCCGCAGGACGCCGTACCGGAGCCCCCCGCCGTACCGGCGTACCTGCAGCAGTACCCGCCGGAGACCGCCGCCTACATGCAGCCGCAGTCCGCGCTCCAGATGCGGCAACAGCAGCAGTGGCAGCAGTGGCAGGCGCACCAGCACTGGCAGCAGCAGCGCCAGAAGAAGGCCCAGGAACCGCCCGCCTGGCGTGCGGGAGTCCGCCCCGCACCCCCCGCACGGATTCGCGCGGCCTCCCTGTGGGCGGTGCTGGCGACCGCCCTGCTGAGCGCCCTGTTCCTCGGCGACGGGCTCGGCCCGAACCTCCTGATCGTCGCCGTGCCCGCCGCCCTCGGCGCGTACTTCGCCGCCCAGGCCGCCGGGCGGCGCCTGCGCCCCTGGACGCTGGTCTGGGGGCTCGGCGGGCTGGCGCTCCTCGCGATCCCCGCGCTGCGGGACGCGGGCTGGCCCACCTTCCTGGCGGTCCTCTCCGCGCTCGCCCTCGGCTCGCTGGCGCTGCACGGCAGCCGCTCCTGGGCCGGGGTGCTGATCGGCTCCGTGGGCATCGTCGGGTCGCTGGTCCCGGGCGTGCGCTGGGGGTGGCGGGGTGTGCGGGAGCGGGCGAGCGGCTCGCGGGACCGTTGGGGGCCGGTGATCCGTACCGGCGCGATCGCGGTCGGCCTGCTGGTGGTCTTCGGGGCGCTGTTCGTCAGCGCCGACGCCGCCTTCGCCAAGCTCCTGGGCGACCTCGTGCCGGACGTCTCGGTCGGCGAGGGGCCCTGGCGGTTCCTGCTCTTCCTGCTCGGGCTGATCGGCGCGCTCGCCGCCGCCCGCACGGCCGCCGCCCCGCACCAGTGGGACAAGGCCAAGATCAAGCCCGGCCGCGCCCGCAAGCGTCTGGAATGGGCCGTTCCGCTGATCGTGCTCAATCTGCTGTTCGCCGCGTTCATCGGCGTGCAGCTCGCGGTGCTGCTGCGCGGCTACGAAGCGGTGCTCGACGAGACGGACCTGCCCATCGCCGAGTACGCCAGGCAGGGCTTCTGGCAGCTCCTCTGGGCCACCCTGCTGACGATCGTTGTGATTGCCTTCGCGAAGCGCTGGGCCCCGCGCGGCGGCGCGCGCGACCACCTGCTGGTGCGCTGCGTGCTCGGTGTGCTGTGCCTGCTGACGCTGGTGGTCGTCGCGTCCGCGCTCAGCCGGATGAACATGTACGTCGACGCCTACGGGCTCACCCGGCTGCGCATCTCCGTGGCCGCGATGGAACTGTGGCTCGGCGTGGTGATCGTCCTGATCATGGCCGCCGGTGTCTTCGGGGCGCGCTGGCTGCCCCGCGCGGTGGCCGCGAGCGCCGGGGCGGCGGTGCTCGCCTTCGGGCTGGTCTCACCGGACGCGCTGGTCGCGGAGCGGAACGTCGCCCGTTACGAGAAGCACCGGACCATCGACGTCGAGTACCTCCAGGACCTGTCCGCGGACGCGGTGCCCGCGCTGGACAAGCTGCCCGAACCGCTGCGCAGCTGTGCGCTGGACGCGATCAGGGAAGGGCTGGACGCCGACGCCCCCTGGTACGCCACCAGCCGCGGCGAACAGCGTGCGCTCGACCTCATCAAGGAGCGCCCGCTCGACGAACGGGCCGCCCAGTGCCGCGATCTCCCCGTGGGCGACAACGGCGACGACTACCGCTGACACCACCCCGTGCGGTGTGCGGAAGCGAATCGGGAAGCGGCGGGCCGGTGCGGTGAGGGAGGGGGCCCTCCCGTCCTCCGCCCGGCCCGCAGCGCGCTCGCCGCCCCGGTCCCCGGCACGTCCTCCGCCCCGGTCCGCAGTACGCCCTTCGCCCCGGTCCGCAGCATGCCGGGTCCGGGGTGTCGCGGGCCGGGTCCGGCGGCGTACTCTGGCTGGCGCCATGCCGTACGAACCACCCACACACACCGTCGAGCGCTCGCTGCGCGCCACCACCGGTGCCCGGACAGTCGCCGGAGTCGACGAGGTCGGGCGCGGAGCGTGGGCCGGACCGGTCACCGTGTGCGCCGCCGTCACCGGCCTGCGCCGCCCGCCCGCCGGACTCACCGACTCCAAGCTCCTCACCGCCAAGCGCCGTGACGAACTCCTGCCGGTGCTCCAGGACTGGGTGACGGCGTACGGACTCGGCCACTCGACGCCCGAGGAGATCGACGCCCTCGGCATGACGGCAGCCCTGCGGCTCGCCGCCGAACGTGCGCTAAATGCCTTGCCGGTACGGCCGGATGCGGTCATCCTCGACGGGAAACACGACTACCTCGGGGCTCCCTGGAAGGTTCGTACGGTGATCAAGGGCGACCAGTCCTGCATCGCGGTGGCGGCCGCCTCCGTGATCGCCAAGGTCAGCCGGGACGCCATGATGGCCGAGCTGGAGTCGGAGGCCGGCGGCTGCGCGCCGTACGGTTTCGCGGCGAACGCGGGCTATCCGTCCCCCGTGCACCAGGCGGCCCTGGCCGAACTCGGGCCGACCGCGCACCACCGCCTCTCCTGGTCCTATCTCGACGGACTCCCGCAGTGGCGGCACCTCAAGAAGCACCGGCCCTCGGCAGAGGCCGCAGCACTGGAAAGCGGGGGCCAACTCGGCTTCGACTTCTGATTGCCTGCGCCGCCGGGCAGGCAGCCGCTCAGGCCCCGCCCGCCCCGCGCGTCGCACTGATGTACTACCCGCTGATGCCTGACCGCACCGGCGTTTGATAGATATCCCACTCATGCCTCTCATCCCCCAGGAGTCCCAGATTCACGAGAGCGCCCAGGGTCCCCGCGCCACCCCGGCTGCCAGCCGCACCGCGCCGACCCCTCGCCCCGTACCCGGCCCGCGTCCCGCGGCGGTGCCGCGCCCCGGTCCCGCCGTCCGTCCCGGTCCGCCGGCGCAGCGGACGCACACCCCCCGGCCCCCGGCCCCGCGCGCGGCACAGCCCGCCGCACCGCAGGCCGACGCCGCGACCCAGATCCAGCTGATCCCGGCCCCCGCGAACGGCGCGCTCGACGCCGCGGGGGAGGCGGTGGACCTGCTGCTCGACTCCGGCCGCGCGCCGGGCGAGGTGCTGGTGCTCACCACCGGTGACCAACATCCCTGGGCCGCCCACGAGTTGTCCTTCGGTGAGGCGTCCTACTGGGCGCAGCACGACGCCAAGGACGACGTCTTCTACGCGGACGCCAAGGCCGCCGAGCGGGCCGCGCAGCGCCCCGTGGTCATCGTCGCCGTCAACGACGCGTCCGGTGACGACCTGGGCCGCATGCTGGCGGTGGCCCGCGAGCGCGCCGGCACGCTGCTGATCGTCTGCGGCGACCCGCAGCGCGTCAACTCCGCGCTGGGCGCGGGCGTCTGAGGCGTACGCAGGTGAAGGGTCCCGCCCGTGAACCCGCGGACGGGACCTTCGCGTCGTGACGCGTCAGCGCTGCGGTCCTCAGCGCTGCGGTCCTCAGCGCTGCGATCGTCAGCGCTGAGGTGACGCGCCGTCGCTAGCGGGCGGCGGCCCGGCGCAGGGCCGCCGCGGCACCGCCGCCGGTGCGCTGCGGCGCCGGATCGGGCTCGGCCAGTGACTCCGCGAGCCCCGAAGGACGGGACCCCGCGAACGGCCGTCGGCCGCCACGCCCCTCGCCCAGCACCTGCCAGCCGCCGCGGGTCAGTGTGATGTACGCCCCGCAGCGCAGCCCGTGCAGGGTGCAGGCGTCCCGCAGTCCCCACATCCAGGCGCCGTCCTCCTCCGTCCACCGCTCGTCGCCGTCGCGGCAGTAGAGCAGTACGGCGGTACGGACCGGAGTGCGGCGGCGCAGGTCGTGCGGGACGACCCGGCGCAGGTGGGCGAGGAGGGCGTTGCGCAGTTCCCAGCCGTCCGCCGGGGTGGAGCGGCGGGCGAACGAGGCGCTGGCGGTCAGTCGTTCCTCGGTGTCGAGCACGGCCACGACGGCGGTGGAGGGGCCGGGGAGATGGCGGGCGTGCAGGCCGCTCACGACCTCACGGGGGTTGCGCAGCAGGGGGATTCCCGCCGACGCCCATTCGGCCGGCTCCAGCGTGCGGCCCAGGCGACCGGCCGGATCGGCGGACTTCGGGCTGAGCGAACTCGGGGACGGAGCGAATCCGAAGGTCACGGTCCTCCCTTCGCGTACGCGCCCACGACTGCGGGCAAGGGCGGGTGGGGGCGCACCACGGCACAGCCCTTGCGGACCACATCAGAACCGTGCGGGAGCGCTTCCAATTCTTCCTGGCGCGAGGGGATGCGGCAACGAGCAATTGGGACGGCCGACCGGATTCTGTGGATATGACACTGATATCCCTGCCCAGTACGGCCGCTCCCGACTCCTCGGTCACGCGCGAGAGACCCGGTCCCCCTGAACGGCCCGGTCACCCCTGAACGGCGAGGACCAGCGGAAACACCCCCTCCGCTCCGGACCGGCGCAGCATGCGCGCCGCAACGGCGAGCGTCCACCCGGTGTCGGACGCGTCGTCCACCAGCAGCACCGGCCCCCCGGCGGCGCTCAACGCCTCCGCCAACTCGGGCGGCACGACCAGCGCCTGGTGCAGCGAACGCACCCGCTGCGCGCTGTTGGCCTGCGGCAGCGGCGCCCCGGCCGACTCCGGGGCGTACTCCAGCGAACCGAGGAACGGCATCCGGCCCACCTCGGCGATCCGGCCGCCCAACGACCGTACGAGAGCGGGCCTGCGGTACGACGGGAGGGTGACCACGCCCACCGGCCTGGGCGGTGCGTCCGCCGCCCCCGACGCCCAGCCGCCGGGGCCCTTCGCCCAGTCGGCGAGCACCGTCACCACCGCGTTCAGCACATCGTCCGGCACCGGTCCGTCCGGGGCCTGTGCGGCGAGCATCGGACGCAGCCGGTTGCCCCAGCCGATGTCCGAAAGACGGCCCAGGGCCCGTCCGGGGAAGGCGATCTCGTTCTGCGGGATGCGGCCCTTCAGGTCGACGCCGACGGCCGGCAGGCCGGTCGGCCACATCTTGCGGGGCTCCACCTCCACGCCGGGGCGGCCCAGTTCGCCGCGCGCCGCGTCCAAGGCGGCGTCGGAGACCTCCGCCTTGAAGCGGGTGCCCGCGCAGTTGTCGCACCGGCCGCACGGGGCGGCCTGCTCGTCGTCCAGCTGGCGGCGCAGGAACTCCATCCGGCAGCCCGTCGTCGCCGCGTACTCCCGCATCGCCTGCTGCTCGGCCTGGCGCTGGCGGGCGACCCACGCGTACCGCTCGGCGTCGTACACCCAGGGCTGTCCGGTGGAGGTCCAGCCGCCCTTGGTCCGGTGCACCGCGCCGTCCACGTCGAGGACCTTGAGCATCGCCTCCAGGCGGGTCCGCCGCAGGTCCACCATGGGCTCGAGGGCGGGCAGGGACAGCGGCTTGGGGGAGTGCGCGAGGGCGTCGAGCGTGCGCCGTACGAGCTCTTCGGGAGGGAAGGACACCGAGGCGAAGTACTTCCAGATCGCCTCGTCCTCCTTGCCGGGGAGCAGCAGCACCTCCGCATGCTCCACGCCTCGGCCCGCACGGCCCACCTGCTGGTAGTACGCGATGGGGGACGACGGCGAACCCAGGTGCACCACGAAACCGAGGTCGGGCTTGTCGAAGCCCATGCCCAGCGCGGAGGTCGCCACCAGTGCCTTGACCCGGTTGGCGAGCAGGTCCTCCTCCGCCTGCATCCGGTCGGCGTTCTCCGTGCGCCCGGTGTACGAGGCGACCGTGTGCCCGCGCTGGCGCAGGTACGCGGTGACCTCCTCGGCGGCGGCGACGGTCAGCGTGTAGATGATCCCGGAGCCCGGCAGCTCGTGCAGGTGGTCGGCGAGCCACGCCAACCTGCTGGCGGCGTCCGGGAGTTGGAGGACGGCCAGGCTCAGGCTCTCGCGGTCCAGCGGGCCGCGCAGCACCAGCGCGTCCGTGCCCGCACCCGTGCCGAGCTGCTCGGCGACGTCGGCGGTCACCCGGGAGTTGGCGGTGGCGGTGGTGGCCAGCACGGGCACGCCCGCCGGCAGCTCGGCCAGCATGGTGCGCAGGCGCCGGTAGTCGGGGCGGAAGTCGTGGCCCCAGTCGGAGATGCAGTGCGCCTCGTCGACCACCAGGAGACCGGTGGCGGCGGACAGCTTGGGCAGGACATGGTCCCGGAAATCGGGATTGTTCAGGCGTTCCGGAGACACCAGGAGGACGTCGACCGTGCCGTCGGCGATCTCGGCCTGGACGGTGTCCCACTCCTCGGGGTTGGAGGAGTTGATCGTGCGCGCCCGGACGCCCGCGCGAGCCGCGGCCTCGACCTGGTTGCGCATCAGGGCCAGCAGCGGAGAGACGATCACGGTCGGCCCGCTGCCCTGCGCGCGCAGCAGTGACGTCGCCACGAAGTACACCGCGGACTTGCCCCAGCCGGTCCGCTGCACCACCAGCGCCCGGCGCTTGTCCGCGACCAGCGCCTCGATGGCCCGCCACTGGTCCTCACGCAGCCGGGCCGTGCCGCTCGGGTCGCCGACGAGACGGGCGAGCACGGAATCGGCGGCGGCGCGGAGGTCCGAGCGGTCGGTGAGGTCGGTGAGGTGCGAAGTGGCGTCGGGGGAGCCCGAGGCGTCTGGGTGGGTCATGCCCCCATGCAACCCGATGGGACCGACAAAGCGCGAACGCTCCGCCCGGGCCTGTGGACAAAGTTATCCACAGGGGTTTTCAGGATCGGGGCGGGCGTCGGAAAGTAGCGGCATGAACACGAACAGTGACGCAAGCGGCAATCGCGATCTCTCCCACGGTCCCACCGCGGACCTGTCCGCAGGCACGGGCTCCCTCCCGGCGGGCTCCGCCGAGGGCGGCGCCGAGGAGCAGCACCAGGTCACGCTGCGCGGACCGGCCCAACTCGCCGACTCCCTGCCCTACCTGCTGGGCTTCCACCCCTCCGACTCCGTGGTCCTGGTCGCCCTGCACGGCCCGCGCGGCCGGTTCGGCGGGCGGTTGCGGGTGGGCATCCCGAAGTCGCCCCAGGAATGGGCGCCGGTCGCCTCCCACCTCGCCGAATGCCTGATGTCCAACAGCGAACGGCGCGGCGGCCGGCCCGACGGCGTCGTCGTCTTCCTCTGCCAGGACCCGGGGGAGGGGCAGACCGGCCGACAGGTCATGGAGCGGCTGCGCGCCTTCGCCCAACGGCTGCGGCTGGCCTGCGGGGCGCTGGACGTGCCCGTCCTCGAAGCGCTCTGCGTCTCCGACGGCCGCTTCTGGTCGTACTGCTGCCCCGACCGTCGTTGCTGCCCGTCCGAAGGTACGGTCCTGGCCCTGCCCGGCACCTCGGTGATGGCCGCGGCCGCCGCCTACGCGGGAATCCAGGTCCGCGGGACGCTGCGCGAGATGAAGGCCAGGTTCGCCTCCCGCACGAGGGCGCCCGAGCGCATCCGGGAGACGGTCGGCGCCCTCGACGACGCGGGAAGCGCGGTGATGTCCCGCATGCTCACCGAGGCCTCCAGCCGGCAGGTCGGCCAGGAAACCCTCGTCCTGGCCAGGACCCTCCTGCGCCGCCTGGGCCGGACCGCGCCGCCCAGGGGCTCCTGGGAGGACGCCGACAGCGCCGACGACGCCCTGATCACCGACGCCGAAGCGGGCGCCGTCCTCCACGGCCTCCAGGACCGCGAGACCCGCGACCTGCTGGCGGAGTGGATGGAGGGCCCCGAGGCGGCCCACGCGCTGCGGCTGTGGCGCCTGCTCGCCCGCCGGTGCGTCGGCCCGTACGCCACCTACGCGGCCCCGCCGCTCACCCTCGCGGGGTGGGTCGCCTGGTCCACCGGCGACGAGCCCGAGGCCCGGGTCGCACTCGGCCTCGCCCTGGAGGTCGACCGGCACTACACCTTCGCCCAACTCCTCCACCAGGCCTGCAACGACGGCTTCGACCCGGAGAAACTGCGCGCCTGCCTGCGCCGGGAGCGCGTGGGTCGGAGCGGCGGGCCGGTACCGGGCCCTCCGAGGGGCGCCCCGGCCGGCACCGGCGGGAATGTCCTGAGCAGTACCGGCGGGAACGTCCTCAGCAGCACCGGCGGGAACGTCCTGAGCAGCACCCGCAGGAAGATGCCCCGTGCATCCGCCACGCGCATTCCTCGTGCCTCCGCCACGCGCCGTACGTCCGTCGCTCGACGTGCGTCCTCGCCGAGCGGAAGGCTGCCCTCCGGCAGGGGAGGCGCACGCACCGCAGACCGCCAGGTCGCAGGGCCGCCCGCCCGTCCCGGGGCGGGGCGCAGGGGTGCACCGCCCCGGATGCGGCGCGGTGCGCGGAGCGGGCGATGACGGGCCGGTGCCCGGTCGGCCGTGACCCCGTCGCCCACAGCGCCGTTCACCTGAGTGGCGGCACCGCTTTCACCGCGCCGCCACAACCCTCACCACCTCCCGGAGCGCAGAGAAGGCACCGCATGGCCCTCACCGTCCCGCCGTCCTCCGCCGCCCGAGGCACGCCCCCCGCGCCCCGGCGCACCGCTCCGGCCCCCGGCGGCGCACCCGCCGCCGGGCCGCCGGCCGCCCTGCCCGCCGCACACGGGATGATCGTCTGCGCCGACCTGCCCTCCCTGGCGCTCTCCGCCGACCACGGACAGCTCACCGGGCACGGGCTCGACGGCTTCTACCAGTCGGGCCGCAGGCTGCTCTCCCGCTGTGTGCTGCGGGTCGCGGGCCGCGAACCGGTCGCCGTGCAGGGCCGGTCGGTGGCGGCGGACCGGGCCAGGTTCGTGGCCGTGGTCCGCACCCAGGGCGACGGCGGCCCCGACCCCGGGATCATGGTGGAGCGGGTGCGGACCGCCGACGGCAGCGAGCGGATCACCCTGCGCAGCTCCGCCCCCCGCCCGTTGCGCATCCCGGTGGAGATCACCCTCGGCACCGACCTCGCCGACCTGGGAGCCATCGGCGCGGGCCGCCCCGGCCCCGAACTGCCCGCCAGCGTCCACGACTCGGGAATGCGCTGGACGGCGGGACCCGTGCACTCCGTGGTGACGGCCGAGCCGCCGCCCGGCGACGCCCTCGCCTCGGCCGGACTGCTGCGCTGGGAGCTGGAACTGCCGCCCGGCGGCTCCCGCACCCTCGAACTGCGCGTGCGCAGCGAGCGGTCGGTGCGCTCGGCCGGCAAGACCGGAGGCTGCCCGCTGCCCGAGGTGAGCGCCGAGGGCGACGACCCCCGCGTACGGGACCTGCTGCGGACCGGCGTCGACGACCTCAGGTCCCTCCTGATGCGCGACCCCACCCACCCCTCCGACGTCTACCCGGCGGCGGGCATCCCCTGGCGCTGCGGCCTCGCCCCCGCCGACGCCCTCTGGGCGGTACGCATGGCGCTTCCCCTGGGCACCCGGCTGGCCGCGGCCACGCTGCGCACGCTCGCCCGCACCCAGGCGGGCGGGAACGGCCGCATTCCCGGTCCGTTCCGGGACGCCGGACCGCACCTGCCGCCGGGGTGCACCGGTCTGGAGGCCACCCTCGCCTTCCCCGTGGTGCTCGCCGAGGCCCGGCGCTGGGGGATGCCCGAGCCGGACCTCGCGGAGCTGCTGCCCGCCGCCGAACGCTGCCTGGAGTGGCTGAGCACCGCGCTCGGCGACGACGGCTACCTCCGTGACCCCGGGCCCGTGGGACTGCGCCGCGCCGAGACCCAGGCCCATGCCCACCGGGCGGCCCTGCTCGGCGCGGATCTCCTGGAGTCCTGCGGTCGCCCCGGTGCCGACCGGTGGCGGGACCGGGCCACGGCCCTGCGCCGGGCGTTCCGGGAGGACTTCTGGATCGAGGACCGTGCGGGCGGCCGGCCCGCCGCGGCCCTGGCCGCCGACGGCCGCCCCGTCCCCTTCCTGGGCGGCGGCACCGCGCACCTCCTGGACACCGGCCTGCTGGGGGCGGGCCGGTCGGCCCCGGGGCTGCTCGACAAGGTGCAGACCGAGCAACTGGCCCGACTGCTCGGCGGCCCGTCCATGGACTCGGGCTGGGGGCTGCGCGGCCTCGGCGCCAAGGAGGCCGGGCACAACCCGTTCGGCCACCGCAGCGGCGCCGTCCGGGTGCACGAGACGGCCGTCGCGGTCTCCGGGCTGGCCGCCGCCGGTTACGAGAAGGAGGCGGGCTCCCTGCTGCGGGGGCTGCTGGACGCGGCCCAGGCCTTCGGCTACCGGCTGCCGGAGATGTACGCGGGGGAGCAGCGCACCGCCGACAGTTCCCCACTCCCGCACCCGGCGGCGTGCCGCCCGGCGGCGGTGTCGGCGGCAGCAGCGGTCCACCTGCTCGCCACCCTCGTGGGCATCCGCCCCGACGCACCCGCCGGCACCGTCCGGCTGACCCCGCTCAACAGTGCCCCGCTGGGCGCCCTCCAGCTCTCCGGGCTGAGGGTGGCGGGGGAGCCGTTTGCCGCCAGGGTCAGCAGGCTCGGCCTCGGCATGGTCGAGGAGGCCGCCGACGGCCTCCAGCTCGGGGTGTGATCATGACCGGCGCAGGGACACGAGAGATGACCACGACGGACGACACGACGGACGAAAGGGGGATGACCATGACGGACGAAGGGACTGTTTATCGTCAGGCAGACGACTATGATCGCCGCATGTCGCCCTACGATCCGTCGGCCTTCCCGCCCTTTGCCGTCACCGTGGATCTGGCCGTGCTCACCGTCCGCCGGCACGCGCTCTGCGCGCTGGTCGTACGCCGTGGAGAGCCGCCGTTCCAGGGCCGGTGGGCGCTGCCCGGCGGCTTCGTCCGCGAGGACGAGGACCTCGCGACGGCGGCCGCCCGCGAACTGGTCGAGGAGACCGGCCTGATCGCCCTGTCCACCCGCACGGCACCCTCCGCCCCCGCGGCACACCCCGCCGCGACGGCCGGAGCCGCCCCGCACCCCCCGGCCGCACCACCCGCGACCGCCCCCGCCCAGGATCCCCCGGCCGCGCTCGGCAAGGGTGCCCACCTGGAGCAGCTAGCCACCTACGGCGACCCCGCGCGCGACCCCCGCATGCGAGTCGTCAGCGTCGCCCACCTCGCCCTCGCCCCCGACCTCCCCGCACCCCGCGCGGGCGGCGACGCCCACAGTGCCCGCTGGGCCCCGGTCGAGGCACTGCTCGGCCACGAGGACGCGTTCGGCCGGGACGAGGAGGCGGTCCCGCTCGCCTTCGACCACGCGCAGATCCTCGCCGACGGCGTCGAGCGGGCCCGCTCGAAGATCGAATACTCCTCGCTCGCCACGGCCTTCTGCCCGCCCGAGTTCACCGTCGGCGAGCTGCGCCGGGTGTACGAGGCGGTGTGGGGAGTGGTCCTGGACCCCCGCAACTTCCACCGTAAGGTGACGGGCACCCCCGGCTTCCTCGTCCCCTCCGGCGGGACGACGACCCGTCAGGGAGGCCGCCCCGCACAGCTGTTCAGGGCCGGCGGCGCGACCGTACTCAATCCGCCGATGCTGCGCCCCGAGGTCTGACGGGCGCACCCGGGCACCGGCGGACACCGGCATCGCGGCCCCGAGCCACGCCGCCGGTCCGCGCTCCCCCGTCCATGCCCCCATCCACGCCCCCGCCCCCGGGCCGCGCCTCCCGGGCCTGGGCCTCCACAAAAAGTCCGAAATGTCGCGTTATCTTGCTGCGGTACCCGCCTCGGCCGCCGAGCGTTCCCTCCACCGCGGGGAGCCGCGGGCGTCGCGGGAGACGCACGAGACGCGAGGGAAGCGATGCTCCAGGCCATCGGACTCACCAGCACGCCGCGCCGGGCCCGCCCGCCCGCCGTGGACGACCTGACCTTCGAGGCCCGCCCCGGCACCGTCACCGCCCTCCTCGGCGCCCCCGGCGCGGGAAAGACCACCGCCCTGCGCCTCATGCTCGGCCTCGAACAGGGCCGTGGCGTCACGTACTTCCGCGGCCGCCCCCTGCACCGCGTCGCCCACCCGGCCCGCGAGGTCGGCGCACTGCTCGGCGACGTACCCGGCAATCCCTCGCGCACCGCACGCGGTCAGCTCCGGATGCTCTGCGCCGCCGCCGGAGTGCCTGCCGCGCGCGCCGACTCCCTCCTCGACGTCGTCGGCCTCACCGGACTCGGCGGACAGCGCCTCGGCAGCCTCTCCCTCGGCATGGACCGCCGCCTCGGCCTCGCCTCCGCACTCCTCGCCGACCCGCACACCCTCCTCCTCGACGAACCCGCCGCCGGACTCTCCCCGCGCGACAGCAGCTGGCTGCACGGACTCCTGCGCGCCCACGCCGCGCACGGCGGCACCGTGCTCTACACCACCGACGACGCCAAGGAGGCCGCCCGCACCGCCGACCGCGTCGTCACCCTGGACGAGGCCCGGCTCGTCGCCGACCAGGCCGCCGTCGACTTCGCCCGCACCCGCCTGCGCCCCCGCGTCGCCGTCCGCACCCCGCAGGCCGTCCGCCTCGGCGCCCTCCTCAACAAGGAGGCCCGGGTGGCACGCCGCTCCGTGGAAGTGGTCCCCGAGGAGGGCAACCGGCTCTCCGTGTACGGCAGCACCTGCGCCGAAGTCGGCGACACCGCCTTCCGGCACAACGTCCTCCTGCACCAACTCGCCGACGAGATCGGCGACATGGGCCCCCGGCGTACCCCCGCGCAGACCGCACCCTCCACGCCCCCCGGCGAGAGCCGTGCACCACTCGCCGCACCGACCACAACTCCCGCCCCCGGCAACCCCGTTGCCGAGCCCACCATCCCCCTCCGCCCCCTCCGCAGCCCCCTGCGCCCCTTCCGCTACGAAGTGCGCCGCACCTTCAGCACCCGCAGCACCGCCCTCGTCACCGCCACCGCCCTCGCCGTCTCCGCCGCCCTCGCCGTCCTCCTCGTGCACACCGGGGGCACACCCCTGCCCGCAGCGCTCGCCGCCTGGCCCGCACTGCTGCCCCTGCCGCCCGCGGCCTTCGCGGCGGGGCTGCTCGGGGCGCTCTCCTTCGGCGACGAGTTCCGCTACCCGGCGCTCGCCGCCTCCCGCGGCACCTCACCCCGCCGCCTCGGCCTCCTCCTCGCCAAACTCACCGTCTCCGCAGGCCTCGCCCTGCTCCTCGCCGCCCTGACCGTCGCCGTGAACCTGCTCCTCGTACGACTGCTGTACGGAGCCGGGGCGACACCCCTGCCCGCTGCGGGTCTGCCCGCCAAGGCGGCGAGTTGGGCGGCGCTCGGCGTCGGGTGCGCCTGGGCGGGGCTGTTGGGGGCCGGGGTGTTCCGAGTGGCGGCGGCGGGTCTGGCCGCCGTGCTCGCGGTGCCGGTCGCCGTCGCCCCCGCCGTACAGCACCTGCTCACCGGACCGGCAGCACGTTCGATGTCCGGACTCCCGAGCAGGCTGCGGGAGCTGATGTGGATCCGGATTCCGGCGGAGGCCGACCAGTGGCTGCTGGCCGCGATGCGCATTCTCGCCCAACCCGTGGGCGCCGCAATGGCGTTGTCGATCCCTGTGCTCCTGTGCACGTATCTGCTCACGGGCCTTCGCCGCAAGGCCCGTTGGTGACCGCATCCTGACGTCGAGTCGTCGAATCGCCCACAACTCCCCCTAGGGCGCCCATTTCTTTCCGATAAGGCGTCAATTGAAGAGAGGGCGGTGATCACCCTTTCGTGTGCTTTTCACCAAAGACCTCAAGGGGCAGGAGCCGGACGCCGACAACTCTTCCGTGAGTACCCTTGCGCACACCATGATGACCGCCGCCCGCTCCGTCGACTCTGGTCTCGCCGGACCCGGCGACCTCGACCGCTACCCCTACGCGGAGGTGTCCGGCGCCGACCGCGTCGGTCCCCTCGGGTGGGACAGTCCCGAATCCGACCTGGGCCGGGTCGGCCGCCGCGCGGCCGGCAACCGCGGCCGCGGACTGCACGGCCAACTCGTCCAGCAGCTCGGCCAGATGATCGTCTCGGGCGACCTCGGCGCCGACCGCCCGCTCGTGCCCGAGGAGATCGGCCAGCGGTTCGAGGTGTCCCGCACCGTCGTCCGCGAGTCCCTCCGCGTCCTGGAGGCCAAGGGCCTGGTCAGCGCCCGACCCAATGTGGGCACCCGGGTCCGCCCGGTCAGCGACTGGAACCTGCTCGACCCCGACATCATCGAATGGCGCGCCTTCGGCCCGCAGCGCGACGACCAGCGGCGCGAACTGGCCGAGCTGCGCTGGACGATCGAGCCGCTGGCCGCCCGGCTCGCCGCCGGACACGGGCGCGACGACATGCAGCAGCGCCTCGGCGACATGGTCGAGATCATGGGGCACGCCCTCGCCCAGGGCGACTCCCTGACCTTCTCCCGGGCCGATGCCGAATTCCACTCCCTGCTCATCCAGCTCGCCGGAAACCGCATGCTGGAGCACCTCTCCGGCATCGTCTCGGCCGCCCTTCAGGTGTCCGGCGGTCCGATCGTCGGCTGCGACCGGCCCACCGATGCCTCCCTCTCCCACCACGCCCGGATCGCTGACGCCCTTGCTGCGGGCGACGGTTCGGGGGCCGAGGCCGCGATGCGTCAACTCCTCACCGTCCACCCGGAGGTGGAGCGCGTCGTTCCGGCTCCGCGCGAGCACTGACGGCCCGCGCCTCCGGCCGGCCCTTACCCGTAACCACCGTCTTCCCGTACCACCGACAGCAGTTCCTCCCTGCCGTGCCCCCGCGGCCGTACGCCCTCCGTGTCGCCGGACCCCTCGGGTTCGGCGACACGACTGTGGGTGCCCGTCGTGGGCGCCGCACAACGCCCGTGCGGCGCACGCCGCCTGTGACTCGGGCCACCAAGATTGAGGCGTAACACTCCGTCGGATCCCGCGATGACCTAAGAGGTGACAGCCGAGGAGTGAATGCGGAGGCCGCTCGCGGCATCGCAGACGGTCCCAGGTTCTCGCCCGGTCCGCCGGTGCATCATCCCCAGCCGGTGGTCGTCGGCTCAGGCCCTTCAGCGGGCGGGGTCGGACGCCATTTCCATCGTTCCGAGAGGTTGTTCGTGTCGGCCAGCACATCCCGTACGCTCCCGCCGGAGATCGTCGAGTCCGCGTCCGTGTTGGCGCTCATCGAGCGGGGAAAGGCTGAGGGGCAGATCGCCGGCGACGACGTGCGTCGGGCATTCGAGGCTGACCGGATTCCGCCGACCCAGTGGAAGAACGTCCTGCGCAGCCTCAACCAGATCCTTGAGGAAGAGGGTGTGATGCTGATGGTCACTGCCGCGGAGCCGCCCAAGCGCGCCCGCAAGACCACCCAGGCGAAGAACCCGGTGCCCAGGAGTCCGGTCCAGCGGACCGTGCCCCGGACCTTCGCGGCAAGTACCGCCGCACCCAAGACAGTTGCCGCCGCCGCCACCCTGGCGGATGCCGTGGACTCCGTGGACGTCGCCACCGACGAGACCGCGTCCGCCGCTCCCGCCAAGAAGGCCGCCGCGAAGAAGACCACCGCCAAGAAGGCCGTGGCGAAGAAGACCACCACCCGCAAGGCGGCGGCGAAGAAGACCGCAGCGAAGAAGGACGCGTCCGCGGACGGCGACGAGCCGGTCGAGGAGGCCGGGGCCAGGGCGGGCGACGACGAGGAGAGCGGCGAGGGCGCCGAGACCCCCGAGTCAAAAGGCTTCGTGCTCTCGGACGAGGACGAGGACGACGCCCCCGCGCAGCAGGTGGCGGTCGCGGGTGCCACCGCCGACCCGGTCAAGGACTACCTCAAGCAGATCGGCAAGGTCCCCCTCCTCAACGCCGAACAGGAGGTCGAGCTCGCCAAGCGCATCGAGGCCGGCCTCTTCGCCGAGGACAAGCTCGCCAACTCCGACAAACTCGCCCCCAAGCTCAAGCGCGAGCTGGAGATCATCGCCCAGGACGGCGGGCGCGCCAAGAACCACCTCCTGGAGGCCAACCTCCGCCTCGTCGTCTCCCTCGCCAAGCGCTACACGGGGCGCGGCATGCTCTTCCTGGACCTCATCCAGGAGGGCAACCTCGGCCTGATCCGCGCGGTCGAGAAGTTCGACTACACCAAGGGCTACAAGTTCTCGACGTACGCGACGTGGTGGATCCGGCAGGCGATCACCCGCGCCATGGCCGACCAGGCCCGCACCATCCGCATCCCGGTGCACATGGTCGAGGTCATCAACAAGCTGGCCCGTGTCCAGCGCCAGATGCTCCAAGACCTGGGCCGCGAGCCCACCCCGGAGGAGCTGGCCAAGGAACTCGACATGACCCCCGAGAAGGTCATGGAGGTCCAGAAGTACGGCCGCGAGCCCATCTCCCTGCACACCCCCCTCGGCGAGGACGGCGACAGCGAGTTCGGCGACCTCATCGAGGACTCGGAAGCGGTCGTTCCGGCCGATGCGGTGAGCTTCACGCTCCTCCAGGAGCAGCTGCACTCGGTCCTGGACACCCTCTCCGAGCGCGAGGCGGGTGTCGTGTCCATGCGCTTCGGGCTCACCGACGGGCAGCCCAAGACGCTGGACGAGATCGGCAAGGTCTACGGCGTCACGCGCGAACGCATCCGCCAGATCGAGTCCAAGACGATGTCCAAGCTGCGTCACCCGTCGCGCTCGCAGGTCCTGCGCGACTACCTCGACTGAGCTGTTCGAGTCGGCCACCGGGCCCGGGTTCCTTCCGTACGTCTCGTACGGGACCCGGGCCCGGGGCGTGCCCGCGCGGGTGCGGGGGATACGGCGCTGGATGACTCTGGGTGTGCGGTGTTCACCCCTGAGTCAGGAGGACGTATGCGTCGACCCTTCACCAGATCGCTGACCGGGGCCCTCGCCCTGACCGCCGCCGTGGCCGTGCTGCCGCTGGCGGCGTCCGGCCCGGCGGCCGCCGACGGCGTGGTCATAGGGGGCCAGACCGTCAAGGTGACGGACAGCCCGTGGGCAGTGGCGGTGGCCAGCCGTGACCGGTTCGGAGGTATGCGGGCGGGACAGTTCTGCGGGGGAGTGGTGGTGGCGCCGACCAAGGTGGTGACGGCGGCGCACTGCCTGGGCCGCGACGTGCTGGGCGTACCGCTGGACGAGGTGCGCGACCTCAAGGTCGTCGCGGGGCGCGGAGAGCTGCGCGGCACCGGCGGGCGCGAGATCGCCGTGCGCAGGACCTGGGTGAACCCGTCGTACGAGCCGCTGTCGAACTCCGGCGACCTGGCGGTGCTGACGCTGTCGGCGGCCCTGCCCGAGGAGTACGTCATCCGGCTGGCCCCGGCGGACGGCGGCCTGACCGACCCGGGCACCGCGGCGACGGTCTACGGCTGGGGCGACACCACGGGCGGCGGGGCGTACGCGAGCTCCCTGCGCTCGGCGAAGGTGCGGGTGCTGTCCGACGAGGCGTGCACCCGGGCGTACCCCGGCAACGTCGACGGAACGTATCTCCCGGCGACGATGCTGTGCGCGGGCGACCCGGAGGGCGGCCACGACGCCTGCCAGGGCGACAGCGGGGGGCCGCTGGTGGCGCGGGGCCGTCTGATCGGGCTGGTGTCGTGGGGGAGCGGGTGCGGGCAGGCGGAGAGCCCGGGGGTGTACACGCGGATCTCGGCGCTGGCGCGGGCACTGGAGGGGCAGCTCTGAGGGTCCGTACGGACGGGGGCGGGCCCGAAAGGGGCCCGCGAGGGGGCTGATCGGGTCCGATACGGGTCCGGGCGGCCCGTGCAGAGCCGAACGGGGCGCGCGTCGCCCGCACGGCGGACGGCCCCGGCGCAGGAGGCGCCGGGGCCGTCGGTGTGAGCGGGTGGGGCGGGTGCCGGAGGGGCTGCCGGGGTCCGGCCCCGCCGCTGTGTGGGCGCTCCGGGCGCTGGAGGGGCCTGTGCCCCTCCGGGGCGCGGTGTGCGGGCCCCGGAGGGCGGCACGGGGGCGCTTGCGCGCCGGACGAGCCCTCTGCGTACCGCTGCGTGGGACGCGTACGTACGAGAACGGACGGGACCCGTGGTGAGCGTCCGGACGGCCCCTGCGTACGAGAACGGGCGGCTTCCCCCGCACACCCGGGGGAAGCCGCCCGTCGACCGGTCCGGACCCGGTCCTCGGCTCGTCGTGGACGCTCTCAGGGCGTCAGCGTTCGTCGTCCTCAGAGGACGGAGGCGTGACCGTCAGCCGGTCCGTCTCATCCTGTATTTCCGCGGCGATCTTCTTGAGCTCGGGCTCGAACTTGCGACCGTGGTGGGCGCAGAAGAGCAGTTCGCCGCCGCTGGCCAGGAGAACGCGCAGGTATGCCTGGGCGCCGCAGCGGTCGCATCGGTCAGCGGCCGTCAGGGGGCTCGCGGGGGTCAGAACAGTAGTCACGTCGCCTCTTCTCTAGCTCGACGAGCTGTCGTACCAGGGTCAACATCCAACCAGGCCGAAAACGTTCCCGCTCGTGGCTTTTTCTTGAAACTTCTTCCGAAGGTCTTCCGGAGTGGTTGTCTGTTGCCGGTTGGCGGCGAATGAGCCGTATTGCGTCGCTTTACGGTTTCGCGTTGCTGGCTTGTCTTGGTGGGACGTCCCACCGGCTGGATTGCCGGGTTGTTCATGAGGACGTGCCCGGAGCCTAAATGGTTCATGCCCGGAAGGGAACGTGACATGTGCTTCACTCCATCGAGGGATCGAACATGTGTACGCCCCTGGACTAGCATGAGTTTTCCCGAGGGTGGCGTTACACCCGCTCTACCAGGCCCCGTTACCCTCTGAGCGGCGACCGACGCCGACCCCGTACCCCATCGGGGCCCATTTGAAATTCAGCGAGGAGCGAACCGCGTGACCGCCGATACGACCGTCCCGTCCACCGCACTGCTGAGCGGCGCGGACCGTGACGGTTCCAACTACACCGCGCGGCACCTGCTCGTCCTCGAAGGTCTTGAGGCGGTCCGCAAGCGCCCCGGCATGTACATCGGGTCCACCGACAGCCGCGGCCTGATGCACTGCCTCTGGGAGATCATCGACAACTCCGTCGACGAGGCCCTGGGCGGCTACTGCGACCGCATCGAGGTGATCCTCCACGAGGACGGCTCCGTCGAGGTCCAGGACAACGGCCGCGGCATCCCGGTCGACGTCGAGCCCAAGACGGGCCTGTCCGGCGTCGAGGTCGTCATGACCAAGCTGCACGCCGGCGGCAAGTTCGGCGGCGGCTCCTACGCCGCCTCCGGCGGTCTGCACGGCGTGGGCGCCTCCGTGGTGAACGCGCTCTCCGCCCGCCTGGACATCGAGGTCGACCGCAGCGTCACGCACTCGATCAGCTTCCGCCGCGGCGTCCCCGGCACCTTCACCGAGTCCGGCCCCGACGCCCCCTTCGACCCGGGCAACGGCCTGCGCAAGGGCAAGCGCGTCCCCAAGGGCCGCACGGGCACCCGCGTGCGCTACTGGGCGGACCGGCAGATCTTCCTCAAGGACGCCAAGCTCTCCCTGGACACGCTCTACCAGCGCGCCCGCCAGACCGCGTTCCTGGTGCCCGGCCTGACCATCGTCGTCCGCGACGAGCGGGACCTGGAGGGCGTCGGCAAGAGCGAGGAGACGTTCCGCTTCGACGGCGGCATCAGCGAGTTCTGCGAGTACCTCGCGCAGGACAAGGCGATCTGCGACGTCTTGCGCCTCACCGGCCAGGGCACCTTCAAGGAGACCGTCCCGGTCCTCGACGACCGCGGCCACATGACCCCCACCGAGGTCACCCGCGAGCTGTCCGTGGACATCGCCCTGCGCTGGGGCACCGGGTACGACACCACGGTCAAGTCCTTCGTCAACATCATCGCCACCCCCAAGGGCGGCACCCACGTCTCCGGCTTCGAGCGCTCCCTCACCAAGACGGTGAACGAGACGCTCCGCTCCGCCAAGCTGCTGCGCGTCGCCGAGGACGACGTCGTCAAGGACGACGCCATGGAGGGGCTCACCGCGGTCGTGACGGTGCGCCTCGCGGAGCCGCAGTTCGAGGGCCAGACCAAGGAAGTGCTGGGCACCTCCGCCGCCAACCGCATCGTCGCCAACGTGGTCGCCAAGGAGCTCAAGGGCTTCCTGACCTCCACCAAGCGCGACGCCAAGGCGCAGGCCCGCTCGGTGATGGACAAGGTCGTCGCCGCCGCCCGCACCCGTATCGCCGCACGTCAGCACAAGGACGCCCAGCGCCGGAAGACGGCCCTGGAGTCCTCCTCGCTGCCCGCGAAGCTGGCCGACTGCCGCAGCGACGACGTGGAGCGCAGCGAGCTCTTCATCGTCGAGGGAGACTCCGCGCTCGGCACCGCCAAGCTCGCGCGGAACTCCGAGTTCCAGGCGCTCCTGCCGATCCGCGGCAAGATCCTCAACGTTCAGAAGGCGTCCGTCTCGGACATGCTGAAGAACGCCGAGTGCGGCGCGATCATCCAGGTCATAGGAGCGGGGTCCGGCCGGACCTTCGACATCGACGCCGCCCGCTACGGCAAGATCGTGCTCCTCGTCGACGCCGACGTCGACGGCGCGCACATCCGCATCCTGCTGCTGACGCTGTTCCAGCGGTACATGCGTCCGATGGTGGAGGCAGGGCGCGTGTTCGCGGCGGTTCCGCCGCTGCACCGGATCGAGCTGGTCCAGCCCAAGAAGGGCCAGGACAAGTACGTCTACACGTACTCGGACAACGAACTGCGGCAGACGCTGCTGGAGTTCCAGCGCAAGAACGTCCGGTACAAGGACGACATCCAGCGCTACAAGGGCCTCGGCGAGATGGACGCCGACCAGCTCGCGGAGACCACGCTCGACCCGCGCTACCGCACGCTGCGCCGGATCAACATCGGCGACCTGGAGTCCGCCGAAGGCGTCTTCGACCTGCTCATGGGCAACGAGGTCGCGCCGCGCAAGGAGTTCATCACCAGCGCGGCGGCCACGCTGGACAGGTCGCGCATCGACGCCTGATCCGGATGCCCGGCAGCTGAGTCAACCCGTGGGTGGAGCCGAAAGCTCCACCCACGCTCCGATTCGCGGGGGACTTTCGCTCCGTACCGTCGAGGCATGGAAACGCAGACGGCGCAGTCGACCCGCTGGGGCGGCGCACTCACCGCCTGGCCCGCCAAGGAGGCCCTGACGCGCATCGGGGTGCCCCGGGTGCGGATGGTCATCGACGTCGCCATGTGGCTGGGCATCGGCGCCTGGTTCCTGCTGGAGGCGTACGCGACCAAGGTCTTCGACGGTGTCGCCGTCGTGGTGCCGCCGCTCGCGCTGCTCGCGGTCGTCGGCGCGGCCGAACTGTACGACCGGCTGACCCTGCGGCACCGGCTGCTGCCCTCGGTCGGGGTGCTCGTGTCCGTGGCGCTGCTCGCCGTGTCCGCTTACGCGGTGGACGCGCAGACGTCCGGGGCGATCCTGCTGGTGGTCTGCGTGGTGCAGGCCATGGTGCGGCTGCCGTTGGCGGTCGGCGTACCGATGGGCGCGGTGTTCGTGACCTGCATGTCGAGGCTCGGCGACGTGAGCCTGCGGGAGCAATTGGTGGTCAGCTTCGGCGTCCTGGTCACCGGGTACATGCTGCGGCTGGACGCGCAGGCGCGGGGCTCCGGCTTCCTGCTGTTGGCGCAGGAGCGGGTGGCCCGCGCGGCCGAGGCCGAGACGGCCGCGCTCGCCGAACGGGCCAGGATCGCCCGGGAGATGCACGACGTCCTCGCCCACAGCCTCTCCGCGCAGGTGGTCCACCTGGAGGCGGCCCGGCTGCTGGTCGAGCGGGAACCGGAGGGCCCGTTCCGGGACAGTGTGCTGGAGCGGGTGGTCGCCGCCCGCAGGATGGCCCGCGAAGGGCTCGCGGAGACCCGGCAGGCGCTCTCGGCACTGCGCGGCGACATGGCACCCGTCGAGGACTACCTGCGGGAGATGGCGGCCCTGGACCGGGCCGACGTCCAGGTGATCGGCCCCCGCCGGGAGTTGACCGCCGATGCGTCCCAGGCCCTGCGCCGGGTCGCCCAGGAGGCCCTGACCAACGTACGCAAACACGCGCCGGGGGCCGTGCCGCGCATCCTGCTGGAGTACGGAAGCCGCGAAGTCGCCCTGGAGATACGGGACTCGGGGCGCCGGGACGGCAGGGAGCCGGGCGGGAGCGCCCGGCCCCTGGGGGCGGCGCGGCGGGCCGATGACCCCGGGCTCAGGAAGACGGACGCGCGGAGGGAGTTGGCGGCGACCGGGGGCGGGTACGGTCTGCTCGGAATGCGGGAGCGGGCGGAACTGCTCGGGGGCACCCTGGAGGCGGGGCCCGAGGGGGAGGGGTTCGTGGTGAGACTGCGGATGCCGGTATGAGCGGGGACTCTGCTGAGGGGCGCGCGGTGCGGGTGCTGGTCGTCGACGACCAGGCGATGGTGCGCGAGGGCATCGTGCTGCTGCTGGGACTGCTGCCCGGCATCGAGGTGGTCGGCTCGGCAGGGGACGGCGAGGAGGCCGTCGAACTGGTCGCCGTGCACGCCCCCGACGTCGTACTGATGGACCTGCGGATGCCCCGCTGCGACGGGGTGGAGGCGACCCGGCGGATCCGGGAAGGGCACCCCGCGACCCAGGTCGTCGTGCTCACCACCTACGCCGACGACGACTGGCTCTTCCCCGCGCTGCGGGCCGGGGCGCGCGGCTACCTCACCAAGGACGCCGACGGCGAGGAGATCGTGCGGGCGGTGCGGGACGTGATGTCCGGGCAGGCCAGGCTCTCGCCCGCCGTCCAGCGCAGGCTCCTGGAGCAGGTCACCGCCCCCGAGCCCCCTGCGTACGGAACCTTCGCGGCCGGCGAACTGCCCGACGGGCTCACCCCGCGCGAGGCCGAGGTGCTGGAGCTGATCGCCGAAGGACTGCCCAACGCGGAGATCGCGCGGCGGCTGCGGATCGGGTCCGCCACCGTGAAGACCCACATCAACAACCTCTTCGGGAAGACCGGCGTGCGCGACCGCGCACAGGCCGTCCGCTACGCGTACCGGCAGGGCCTCGCCCGGCCGCCCCGCACGGACCTGCCCGGTGCAGACGTCACCTAATGGGGTGAAGGAAGGGGATTGCCGATCCGGGGATCTCTCCGGTCTGCCCATCCTGGGGCGCGCGGACCAGTCCGGCCGCGGACAAGGAGAGTTGTTCGGTGGACAAGCACGAAGGGCGCGACGCCGCAGCGATGCGGTTCGACGACCCGTGGTACGACGCGCTCGCCTCCGGCTGGGGGGAACTCGACGGCACGGCAGCCCGGTCTTCCGCCGTGCCGCAGCAGTCCCACGCCGCCCCGGAGCGCGGCCCCAGCGCCGCCGAGATCTACCTGGAAGTGCAGGCCAGCCCCGCCTTCCAGCAGGTGCGCGGCCGCTATCGGCGGTTCGTCGTCCCCGCGACCCTCGCCTTCCTCGCCTGGTACGTCGCGTACGTCGTCGCCGCCACCGCCGCACCCGGCCTGATGGCCCGCCCGGTGGCCGGCGCGGTCAACGTCGCCATGGTCGCCGGCCTCGGCCAGTTCCTCTCCACCTTCCTGCTGACCTGGGCGTACGCCCGGCACGCCCGGCTGCGCCGGGACCGGGCCGCGCTCGAACTGCGCTGGGACACCCAGGAGTTGACCCGGCTGACAGAGGTCGGAGGCGGCGGCAGGTGAACCACGGCCACGAGACCCTGGCGCTGCTGCTCTTCAGCGCCTTCGTCGCGACGACGCTCGCCATCACCACCTGGGTGAGCCGCAACCGGCACGGCTCGGCGGAGGAGTTCTACGTCGGCGGACGCCTCTTCAGCCCCATGGAGAACGGTTTCGCCATCGCGGGCGACTACATGTCCGCCGCCTCCTTCCTCGGCATCTCCGGCCTCATCGCCCTCTACGGCTACGACGGGATGCTCTACTCCGTCGGCTTCCTGGTGGCCTGGCTCGTCGTGCTCTTCCTCGTCGCCGAACTGGTGCGCAACTGCGGCCGGTTCACCCTCGCCGACGTCGTCGCCTCCCGGATGAGCGAGCGGCCCGTGCGGATCGCGGCGGGCACCTCCTCGGTGACCGTGTCCGTGCTCTACCTGGTGGCCCAGATGGTCGGCGCGGGCTCGCTCGTCGGGCTGCTGCTCGGCGGCAGCAGCGGAGCCGCCCAGACCTGGACGGTCGTCGGCGTCGGCGCGCTGATGGTCGTGTACGTGACGCTGGGCGGGATGCGGGCCACCACCTGGATCCAGATCGTCAAGGCCGTCCTGCTCATGGCGGGCGCCCTGGCGCTCACCGTGCTCGTCCTGGTGCGCTTCGGGGGCGACTTCAACCAGCTGCTGACCACCGCCGCCGCGCGCAGCGGGCACGGGCTGGACTTCCTCGCGCCGGGCCTCCGGTACGGCGGGGACTGGACCGCGCGGCTCGACTTCATCAGCCTCGGGCTCGCCCTCGTGCTCGGTACGGCGGGCCTGCCGCACATCCTGTCCCGTTTCTACACCGTGCCCACAGCGCGGGCCGCCCGCAGGTCGGTGGTCTGGTCGATCGGGCTCATCGGCAGCTTCTACCTGATGACGATCGTCCTCGGTTTCGGCGCCGCCGCCCTGCTCGGCTCCGACACGGTGCGGGCGTCGAACGCGGCGGGCAACACGGCGGTCCCCCTGCTCGCCCACGACCTGGGCGGCGGTGCGGGTTCCGCAGGCGGAACGGTTCTCTTCGCGGTCGTCGCAGCCATCGCCTTCGCGACGATCCTCGCCGTCGTCGCCGGGATCACGCTGGCCTCCTCCGCCTCCGTGGCCCACGACCTGTACGCGTCGCTGCGCAGCCGGAGCAAGCGCGGCAAGCCGTACAGCGAGGTGGCCGTCGCCCGGGTCGCGGCGGGCGGGATCGGTGTGGTGGCCATCGCGCTGGGTCTGCTGGCGAAGGACCTGAACGTGGCGTTCCTGGTAGGGCTCGCCTTCGCGGTGGCCGCGTCGGCGAATCTGCCGGTGCTGCTGTACTCGCTGTTCTGGCGGGGGTTCACCACGCGCGGGGCGGTCTGGTCGGTCTACGGGGGGCTGGTGCCTGCGGTGCTGCTGGTGATCGTTTCGCCGGTGGTCTCGGGCAGTCCGGAGTCACTGTTCCCCGGGGCCGACTTCCAGTTCTTCCCGCTCCAGAACCCGGGGCTCGTGTCGATCCCGCTGGGCTTCCTGGCGGGCTGGCTGGGCACGGTCACCTCGCACGAGGTGCCGGACGCGGCGAAGCATGCGGAGACGGAGGTGCGGTCGTTGACGGGGGCGGGGGCGGCGTAGGGGTGGGCGGGCTGGAGATGCCCTCCGGGAGGACCACCGTGAATTCCGCTCCCCCTCCAGGGGCTTGAGTGACCCGCGCGCTGCCGCCATGCCGTTCGGCCAGGCGTCGTACGAGGGCGAGTCCCAGCCCTCGTTTCCCGTGCGCGGGGAGTTCCTTGGTCGTCCAGCCCTCGGTGAAGATCGACTCGCGTTGGGCTTCCGGCACCCCGGGGCCGCTGTCCGTCACCCGGAGCACGACCTCCCGGCCCCGGGCGTAGAGCGCCACCTCCACGAAGGCCTCGGGTGAACCGGCCGCCGCGTCCAGCGCGTTGTCCACCAGGTTGCCGACCACCGTGACCAGCCCGCGCGGGTCCACCAGGCGGTCCGGCAGCATCGTCTCCGCCGCCGGGCGCAGTACCACCGCCCGCTCCGCCGCGACCGTCGCCTTGCCCACCAGCAGTGCGGCGAGCAGCGGATCGTGGACGCGCTCGGTGAACTCCTCCGCCGTCGCACGGTGCACCCCCGCCACTTCCGTCACGAAGTCCATCGCCTCCTCGTGCATGCCGAGTTCGAGGAGGCCGAGGAGGGTGTGCATCCGGTTGGCGTGCTCGTGGTCCTGGGCGCGCAGGGCGTCGATCAGGCCCCGGGTGGAGTCCAACTCGCGGCCGAGCTGCTCCAGTTCGGTGCGGTCGCGCAGGGTGGCCACGGCGCCGCCGTCGTCGGTGGGCATGCGGTTGGCGACCAGCACCCTGGGTCCTCGTACGGTCAGCAGATCCTCGCCCGACACCCGGCCCGCGAGGACGTCGGCGGTGCGGCCCTCGCCCAGCACCTCGTCCAGGGGCCGCCCGGTGGCCTCGTCGCCGATGCCCAGCAGGCGCCTGGCCTCGTCGTTGACCAGCCGCACCCGGCCCGCCGGGTCCAGCGCCACGACCCCTTCCCGGATGCCGTGCAGCATGGCCTCGCGCTCCGCGAGGAGGGCGGCGATGTCGGAGAAGGCGAGGTCGTGGACCTGCCGCTGGAGCCTGCGCGAGATGAGGTACGCGGCCAGCGCGCCGATCGCGAGCGCGCCGCCCGCGTAGGCCAGAAGCCCGGGGATCGCGGCGAGGAGCCGGGCACGGACGCTGTCGTACTCGATGCCCACCGAGACCGCGCCGACGATCCGTCCTGCCTGGTCCCGCAGGGGGACCTTGCCGCGCGCGGACGGGCCCAGCGTGCCGCTGTCGATCTCCATGACCTCGCGCCCGGCGAGTGCGTCGCTGGGGTCGGTCGAGACGACCCGGCCGATGCGGGCGACCGCGGTGTGCGACCAGCGGACCCCGCGCCGGTCCATGATCACCACGTACTCGGCCCCGGTCGCCCGCCGGATCCGCTCGGCCTCGGCCTGCACGGGGCCGCCGGGGGCGGCGGGGGAGCGCAGCAGGTCCTGCGCCACCCGGGGCGACGCGGTGGTCTGCGCGATGGCGAGCGCCCGCCGCATCGCCTGATCGTCGAGCTGGGCCCCGAGGGGCGCGAGGAAGAGCCCGGTGGCGAGGACGGTGATGCCGGCGGCGATCGCCAGTTGGAGGAGCAGGAACTGGGAGACGACGCGCTGGGGCCAGGAGATGCGCATGGGTACGAACGGTAGGGGACGTGCTGCTGAGGCATGCGTGAGAGGGGGGAGCGCAAAGGGAATGGGCCCCGCAACGCCGCTCGGGCGAAAGGGGGCCCATCTGGTCCTGACTGCCGGTCCGCAACTTTGCGCCCGGCCGGTCGGCACTTATGCGTCGGGGATGTCGGCCTTCGCTCGGATCAGTGTCTCGCGGCTGATGACCACGATGCGTTCGTAGTCGGCACGTCCCGCGTCCGCCGGGAGTTTGTCGTCGAGGACGGCCGTCGACTCGGTCCCGATGACCGCGAAGTTCCCGTCGCTCAACTCAAAGATGTCGGGGCATGTCTGGCCTGTCGCGCTGCCTCGTGCCTGGGGGGAAGCACCGATCCTGCGGACGATTTCTGGGTTCATCAACGGGAGTCCACTGTTCCAGTTCATTTGTGGCTTGCACGCACCTTTTGCACACGCAAGGGCGGCGGCGCGGCAATCTTTGGGTGTGAGTGCAGGCCGATGCCGCTGGGCACGTAATGTACCGGAAGTGTCGTAGGTCACTCACGTGCGTTGTGGGATGTTGCGGGCCGACGGGCGCGCGCGAGTGCCGTCCCGTCCCTGGGGCCCCATCCGGCACACACCGGCGCACAGGGAGGCGCATGGGTGCACGGTGTCACTCGCACAGGGGCGTGGCGCGGTTACGGTTCCCCTCTCACGCGATCCACCACTGATCGCCCTCCTCGCTCGCCCTGGTGACGATCTCGTCCACGAGTCTGCCCATGGCTGCTTCCTGCGAGTCGTACGGCAGGCTCGCCCTGTGGTGTTCCGTGGCGTCCCAGTACGCTCGGAAGACTTTGCTCTGGCAGGTGATTCTGAGGTGCCCGAGCGCTTCCTCGATGCTCATCGTGCCGACGCGACAGTCGTGCAGGATGTTGCCGTAGAGGGCGTTGGCGAAGAGGAACTGCCGCTGTTGGTCTGCGGGAATGTCCTCCTCGTAGGTATCCAGCACGGCGGCGAGCTGTGGGTCGGCCATCGCCTTGCACTGGAGCTGAAGCTGCAGTTGCCGCTGGGCGGTCAGTGCGATGCGCCGATGAATCTGCCGTTGCTGGATGAGCATGGCGGTGAAGGCAGTCGTCCCCAGGACGAGCCCCACCACGACCCCCCGCTGTTGTCCGTGCTTAGCCATCCCAACCCCCGAAATCCACAGGCGACCGCACTGAGCACCGGGTGGGCGGACGTGGACTACGGGCCGGCCGGCGGTCGTTGACTGCGTGTCCCGCCTCCAGAGTGCCGAGCGGCTCCGGTCGGCGGAAGGCGGAGCAGAGGCGCACGGAGGCAGAGACGTCCAGAGACGTGTCGTGGCAACGGGCGCCCTACTCGCATATGTGCCCGTTGGGTGGCGCTAACAATCGTTCACTGCCCGCCCCGTCCAAAAAGGGGCGACCCGGCTCGGGGCACGATCGGAGTGCCGGAACCCGGCAGGGCCGGTGCGTTTACGATCGGGACCATGTCCAGGCAACACATCCCCGTCGTCGTCCTCGCCGGATTTCTGGGGTCCGGGAAGACGACGCTGCTCAATCACCTGCTCAAGCGGAGTCGTGGCACCCGGATCGGGGCGATCGTCAATGATTTCGGGGCGATCGAGATCGATGCCATGGCGGTGGCGGGACAGCTGGGGGATTCCACCGTTTCGCTCGGCGACGGGTGTCTGTGCTGTGCGGTGGATGCCAGTGAGCTGGATGTGTATCTGGAGAAGCTGACCGACCCTGCGGTGGGCATGGACGTCATCGTCATCGAGGCCAGTGGGCTGGCGGAGCCGCAGGAACTGGTGCGGATGCTGCTGGCGAGCGAGAACCCGCATGCCGTGTACGGGGGGCTCGTCGAGGTGGTGGACGCCGCCGAGTTCGGGGCGACCAGGGTGCGGCATCCGGAGATCGTGCGGCATCTGGCCATCGCGGATCTCGTTGTGCTGAACAAGACGGACCGGGTGGGGGAGCGGGAGCTCGACGCGCTCAAGGAGGAGTTGGGCGGGGTCGGGGGCGGCACCCTGATCTGCGCCGAGTACGGGCGGATCGATCCGGAAGTGCTCTTCAACCGGCGGACCGATGACCAACACCGGCAGGACGGCTGGCAGTTGAGCTTCGAGGATCTGCGCGCGGAGGTCGAGGGGAGTGCGGAGGACGATCACTCCGAGCACGTGCACGCGTCGTACGAGAGCGTGGATTTCGTCTCGGACGTGCCCATGGATCCGGGGCGGCTCATGGGATTTCTGGACGCGCGGCCCGAGGGGCTGTACCGGATCAAGGGGTACGTCGACTTCGGCGCCGCCGATGCGCACAACCGGTATGCGGTGCACGCGGTGGGGCGGTTCCTGCGGTTCTATCCGGAGCCGTGGGGGCCCGGTGAGGAGCGGCTCACGCAGCTCGTGCTGATCGGGTCCGGGACGGACGGCCAGGTGTTGCGGGAGCGGCTTGCCGGGTGCGTCGGGGAGCCGGGCGCACGGGACGTCGCGCCCGGTGCGGACACTCCGGCGGAGCGTGCCATGTGGGGTGTGCTGAGGTACGTACAGGCGGAGGAGCCCGGGGAAGAGTCCCCGGAGGAGTCCGAAGAGGCGTTCCCCGAGGACTCCTCCGACGAGTTCTAGGGGCGGATACGGGTCGGGGGTGCGGGGCACTATCGCCCCGCACCCCCGACCCGTACGGGCAAAGTGCCCCTACACCGCCCCCGCCAGCGCAGCCACCGGCTTCGGCAGCGGGGTGCCCGAGCCGTCGCGGCGCGGGTCGAGGTCGGGGAGGTCGGCCGGGGTGCCGTTCTGCTGGGCGGCACGGGCCGGGGCCGCGCCCGCCCAGGCCAGCATCAGGACGTCCTCGCCGCGCAGGAAGCGCTGGCAGCGGACGCCGCCCGTGGCGCGGCCCTTGCGCGGGTACTGGTCGAACGGGGTGAGCTTGGCGGAGGATTCGGCGTCGCCGAGGAGCGTGCCCCGGGAGCCCGCCACCGTGAAGACGACCGCGTCGGCGGCCGGGTCGACGGCGGTGAAGGAGATCACCTTGGCGCCCGCGCCGAGCTTGATGCCGGCCATGCCGCCCGCCGGGCGGCCCTGCGGGCGTACCTGGGCGGCCTGGTAGCGCAGGAGCTGGGCGTCGTCGGTGATGAAGACGAGGTCCTCCTCGCCCGTGCGCAGTTCCTGGGCGCCCACGATGCGGTCGCCGTCCTTCAGGGTGATGACCTCCAACTCGTCCTTGTTGGACGGGTAGTCGGGGACCACGCGCTTGACGACGCCCTGTTCCGTGCCGATGGCGAGGCCGGGTGAGGACTCGTCCAGGGTGGTCAGGCAGATCAGGGTCTCGTCGGCGTCCAGGGAGAGGAACTCCGCGACCGGGGCCCCGCCCGAGAGGTTGGGCGCGGAGGCCGTGTCCGGGAGCTGGGGGAGGTCGATGACGGCCAGCCGCAGCAGACGGCCCGACGAGGTGACCGCGCCGACGGTGCCGCGCGCGGTCGCGGGGACCGCCGAGACGATCACGTCGTGCTTGGTGCGGCGGGCGTCGTCCAGGGCGAGGGGCTCGCCGTTGGGCGTACGGGCGAGGAGGCCCGTGGAGGAGAGCAGGACGCGGCAGGGGTCGTCCGGGACCTCCAGGGGGACCGTGGCGACGGCCGAGGCGCCCGACTCCAGCAGGACCGTGCGGCGCTCGGTGCCGAACTTCTTCGCGACCGCGGCCAGTTCGGCCGAGACCAGCTTGCGCAGCTCCGCGTCGGACTCCAGGATTCCGGTCAGCTCGTCGATCTCGCCGTTGAGCTTGTCGCGCTCCGACTCCAGCTCGATGCGGTCGAACTTGGTGAGGCGGCGCAGCGGGGTGTCCAGGATGTACTGGGTCTGGATCTCGGAGAGGCCGAAGCGCTCGATCAGGCGCTCCTTGGCCTGCGCCGAGTTGTCGCTGGAGCGGATGAGGCGGATGACCTCGTCGATGTCGATGAGCGCGACGAGCAGGCCCTCGACCAGGTGCAGCCGGTCCCGGCGCTTGGTGCGGCGGAACTCGCTGCGACGCCGTACGACCTCGAAGCGGTGGTCGAGGTAGACCTCCAGGAGCTCCTTGAGGCCCAGCGTGAGGGGCTGGCCGTCGACCAGGGCGACGTTGTTGATGCCGAAGGACTCCTCCATCGGCGTCAGCTTGTAGAGCTGTTCGAGGACGGCCTCCGGGACGAAGCCGTTCTTGATCTCGATGACCAGACGCAGGCCGTGCGAGCGGTCGGTGAGGTCCTTGACGTCCGCGATGCCCTGGATCTTCTTCGCGCCGACCAGGTCCTTGATCTTCGCGATGACCTTCTCGGGGCCGACCGTGAAGGGCAGTTCGGTGACGACCAGGCCCTTGCGGCGGGCCGTGACGTTCTCCACGGCGGCCGTGGCGCGGATCTTGAAGGAGCCGCGGCCCTTCTCGTACGCGTCCTTGATGCCGGCGAGGCCGACGATCCGGCCGCCCGTCGGCAGGTCGGGGCCCGGCACGAAGCGCATCAGCGTCTCGAGGTCGGCGCCCGGGTGCTTGATCAGGTGGCGGGCGGCGGCCACGACCTCGCCCAGGTTGTGCGGCGGCATATTGGTGGCCATGCCGACCGCGATGCCGGTGGTGCCGTTGACCAGCAGGTTCGGGTACGCGGCCGGGAGGGCGACGGGCTCGCGCTCCTTGCCGTCGTAGTTCGGGTTGAAGTCGACCGTGTCCTCGTCGATCGACTCCGTCATCAGCGACGTCGCGTCGGCCATCCGGCACTCGGTGTAACGCATCGCGGCCGGCGGGTCGTCGTTGCCGAGCGAGCCGAAGTTGCCGTGCCCGTCGACCAGCGGCAGCCGCATCGAGAACGGCTGCGCCATGCGCACCAGCGCGTCGTAGATGGACGCGTCGCCGTGCGGGTGCAGCTTGCCCATCACCTCGCCGACGACGCGGGCGCACTTCACATACCCCCGGTCGGGGCGCAGGCCCATCTCGTTCATCTGGTAGACGATGCGCCGGTGTACGGGCTTGAGGCCGTCCCGCGCGTCCGGCAGGGCGCGCGAGTAGATCACCGAGTAGGCGTACTCAAGGAAGGAGCCCTGCATCTCGTCGACGACGTCGACGTCGAGGATCTTCTCCTCGAACGCCTCGTCAGGCTGCGGGGTCTTCGTGCTGCGGCGGGCCATCGCGGGCGCGGCTCCTTCTCACTGTTCAACGGCGGTTGCTGGACTGGTCGTGCGGAAGCGGGGGGTTCCTGATGCGGACCATTGTGGACCGCCCCACTGACAACGCCGACCTCGACCCGTCCGTACCGGTCGTGGGGCCGTACGGGAGAAGAGCCGGCGGGAGGGGAACGAAAGCTCGGAGAGTGCGGGAACTTCGCGGACTGTCAGTGCGCTTGCATACAGTGGCAGGACTTAATTGCAGGACTTGTCTCATACGCGATCGAAGGGACGTACATGCCCATGGGTCACACGGCCACAGCGCAGGCCGGCTCCGGCGGCCTCAGCGCGACCGAGCACCGGCTTGCCAACGGTCTGAGGGTGATCCTCTCCGAGGACCACCTGACCCCGGTCGCCGCGGTCTGCCTCTGGTACGACGTCGGCTCGCGCCACGAGGTCAAGGGCCGTACCGGCCTGGCACACCTCTTCGAGCACCTCATGTTCCAGGGCTCCGCCCAGGTCAAGGGCAACGGCCACTTCGAACTGGTGCAGGGCGCCGGCGGTTCGCTCAACGGCACCACCAGCTTCGAGCGCACCAACTACTTCGAGACCATGCCCGCGCACCAGCTGGAGCTGGCGCTGTGGCTGGAGGCCGACCGGATGGGCTCGCTGCTCACCGCGCTCGACGACGAGTCCATGGAGAACCAGCGCGACGTCGTCAAGAACGAACGCCGCCAGCGCTACGACAACGTGCCCTACGGCACCGCGTTCGAGAAGCTCACCGCCCTCATGTACCCCGAGGGGCACCCCTACCACCACACCCCGATCGGCTCCATGGCCGACCTGGACGCGGCCACCCTCGAGGACGCCCGCGCCTTCTTCCGCACCTACTACGCGCCCAACAACGCGGTGCTGTCGATCGTCGGCGACATCGACCCCGAGCAGACGCTCGCCTGGGTCGAGAAGTACTTCGGCTCCATCCCCGGGCACGACGGCAAGCAGCCGCCCCGCGACGGCTCGCTGCCCGACGTCATCGGCGGCGAACTGCGCGAGGTCGTCGAGGAGGAGGTCCCGGCGCGTGCGCTGATGGCCGCCTACCGGCTGCCCAGCGACGGCACCCGCGAGGCCGACGCCGCGGACCTGGCGCTCACCGTCCTCGGCGGCGGCGAGTCCTCCCGGCTGCACAACCGTCTCGTACGACGCGACCAGACGGCCGTGGCGGCGGGCTTCGGCCTGCTGCGCCTGGCCGGGGCCCCCTCGCTGGGCTGGCTGGACGTCAAGACCTCGGGCGGTGTGGAGGTTGCGGCCATCGAGGCCGCCGTCGACGAGGAGCTCGCCCGGTTCGCCGCGGAGGGCCCCACGGCCGAGGAGATGGAGCGCGCCCAGGCCCAGCTGGAGCGCGAATGGCTGGACCGTCTGGGCACGGTCGCCGGCCGCGCCGACGAACTGTGCCGGTACGCCGTCCTGTTCGGCGACCCGCAGCTCGCGCTCACCGCGGTGAACCGTGTGCTGGAGGTCACCGCCGAAGAGGTACGGGCCGTGGCCCAGGCCCGACTGCGCCCGGACAACCGGGCGGTGCTGGTGTACGAACCGCTGGCCGCCTCCGACGACGTACAGGAAGAAGACGAGCAGGAAGGGGCGGACCAGTGACGGAGACCGCAGCCACCACCGGCGAAAGCGCAGCCGTGACCAGCGAGATGCAGTTCCACCCGCAGCCGCAGCCGGGCCCCGCCACCCCGTGGGCCTTCCCGGCCCCCGAGCGCGGCGCGCTGTCCAACGGGCTGACCGTGCTGCGCTGCGACCGCCCCGGACAGCAGCTGGTGGCCGTCGAGGTCTTCCTCGCCGCCCCCCTGGAGGCCGAGCCGAAGGGCCTCGACGGCGTCGCCACGATCATGTCGCGCGCCTTCACCGAGGGCACCGACAAGCACTCCGCCGAGGAGTTCGCCGCCGAGCTGGAGCGCTGCGGCGCCACGCTCGACGCGTTCGCCGACCACCCGGGCGTGCGGGTCTCCCTCGAAGTCCCGGTCTCCCGGCTGCCGAAGGCGCTCGGGCTGCTCGCCGACGCCCTGCGCGCCCCGGCGTTCGCCGACGGCGAGATCGAGCGCCTGGTGCGCAACCGGCTGGACGAGCTCCCGCACGAGGCGGCCAACCCGAACCGGCGGGCCGCCAAGCAGCTCTCGCACGAGCTCTTCCCCGCGGACCTGCGCATGTCGCGCCCCCGTCAGGGCACCGAGGAGACGGTTCGGAACATCGACTCCGCGGCCGTGCGCGCCTTCTACGAGGCGCACGTGCGCCCCGCCACCGCCACCGCGGTCGTCGTCGGCGACCTGACCGGCATCGACCTGGACGCGGTCCTCGCCGACACCCTGGGCGCGTGGACGGGCAACACGGCGGCCCCGTACCCCCTCGCCCCGGTCACCGCCGACGACTCGGGCCGCGTGGTCATCGTGGACCGGCCCGGCGCCGTCCAGACGCAGTTGCTGATCGGCCGCATCGGCGCGGACCGGCACGACCGCGTCTGGCCCGCCCAGGTGCTCGGCACGTACTGCCTCGGCGGCACCCTCACCTCCCGCCTGGACCGTGTCCTGCGCGAGGAGAAGGGCTACACCTACGGCGTGCGCGCCTTCGGGCAGGTGCTGCGCTCCTCCGAGGACGGCACCGGGGCCGCCATGCTGGCCATCAGCGGCTCCGTGGACACCGAGTCGACCGGGCCCGCCCTGGACGACCTGTGGAAGGTCCTGCGGACGCTCGCGGCCGAGGGCCTCACCGACGCCGAGCGCGACGTCGCCGTGCAGAACCTGGTGGGTGTCGCCCCGCTCAAGTACGAGACGGCCTCGGCCGTCGCGGGCACGCTGGCCGACCAGGTCGAGCAGCACCTGCCCGACGACTTCCAGGCCCAGCTGTACGCACGGCTCGCCGCGACCGGCACCGTGGAGGCCACGGCAGCCGTGGTGAACGCCTTCCCGGTGGACCGGCTCGTCACGGTCCTGGTCGGCGACGCCTCGCGGATCGCCGAGCCGGTGCGGGCGCTGAACATCGGCGAAGTCACTGTCGTCAGCTGACCCGTACAAAGCATGACAAGAAGGACCCCGATGACTCCCGAGTCGTCGGGGTCCTCCCGTATGTCCGATTTATTGGGGAGGTTGCCTGTCTGCCGTGTGGGCCTCTTCACAAAAGCGGTCATCTGTTTGGAGATTGAAAGTACGGCCGCTTAGCGTCGACCCGGCTGTCCGTCAGAGTGCGCCGCAACCGCGGCACCGGGCAGTCATCGCCGAGTCCCCGTCAGGCGCGAGCCTGGGGAGCCGGGGACCCACATGAAGTCCCTGGGGTGAATCGGACGCCATCGCCGTCGAGGCGGTGGGGCCCGTAGGAGACCTTCCTGCTCCGAACCCGTCAGCTAACCCGGTAGGCGAGAAGGAAGGAAAGGACACAGCCACTCCATGGCGTTCACCCGTGCCGCCGGGAAGCACCGGCGTCCCTCCGTGCTGTCGCGCAAGAGCGCCAACATCGCCGGAGTCGCCGCCCTCACCACGACCGGTGTCATCGGAACGCTGGCCCCGCAGGCCATCGCCGCCGAGCAGGACCTGGCCGCGGAGGACACCGGCACCATCCGTGCCGTCGCCCTGGACCACTCCGCCGAGACCGTGGCCCAGCGGATCGAGGAGCAGGCCCACGCGCAGCAGAAGGCGCTGGACGAGGCCGAGGCCGCCCGCAAGGCGGAGGCCGAGCGCAAGGCCGAGATCAAGCGCAAGGCCGAGGCGAAGGCCAAGAAGGAGCGCGAGGAGCGCGAGCGCGCCGCCCGCGAGGCCGAGCGCAAGCGCCTCAACACCTTCCGTCTGCCGGTGGCGGGTTCGTACGTCTCCACCAGCTACAAGTCCGGCGGCTCCCTGTGGTCCTCCGGCAGCCACTCCGGCGTCGACTTCCACGCCTCCTCCGGCTCCTCCGTCGTCGCCGTCGGCTCCGGCACGGTCGTCGAGGCCGGCTGGGGCGGTGCGTACGGCAACAACATCGTGATCAGGATGAACGACGGCTCGTACACCCAGTACGGCCACCTCTCCTCGATCAACGTCTCGGTCGGCCAGTCGGTCGGCTCCGGCGACCAGATCGGCCTGTCCGGCTCGACCGGCAACTCCACCGGCCCGCACCTGCACTTCGAGGCCCGCACCTCGCCCGAGTACGGCTCGGACATCGACCCGGTCGCGTACCTGCGCGAGCACGGCGTCAGCGTCTGACCGCGACCGCCGCACGGAAGTGCCCCGACTCCCCGCGAGTCGGGGCATTTTTCGTTCCCGGACACCGGCCCTTCGGGATTTCCTTCCGTAATTCACCGCCGCTGCAATACAGTTGACGGAAACAATTCGGCGGGCGGACGGAGATCCGGGCATGCGTATTCCCGCGCATTCGGTGTGTACGGCGATCCGCGACGACATCGTCTCCGGTGTCCTGCCACGCGGCAGCCGGCTCACCGAGGAGGTGCTGGCCCGCCGGTACGGCGTCTCGCGCGTCCCCGTGCGCGAGGCGCTGCGCACGCTCCAGGCCGAGGGCTTCGTCACCACCCGGCGGCACGCGGGCGCCTGCGTCGCCGAGCCGGGCCCGCAGGAGGCCGCCGACCTGCTGGAGATGCGGACGCTGCTGGAGCCGCTGGGCGCGGCCCGGGCGGCCGTGCGGCGCACCGACGCGCACCTCAAGGTGCTCCGGGGCCTGGTCAGGCTGGGGCAGGAGCGGGTGCGGCGGCCCGAGACCGCGGATCTGGCGGCGCTCGGCGGCTGGTTCCAGGAGACGCTCGCCCAGGCGTCCGGCAGCCCCGGGCTGATCGCGCTGCTCACCCAGCTCAAGCACAAGATCGCCTGGATGTACGTCGTGGAGCGCCCGGAGCGGCCCGTCGAGCTCTGGGCCGAACGAGGGGCGATCGTGGACGCGGTGGCCCGGCGCGACGCCGAACGGGCGAGGGCGCTGACCGCGCGGCACGCGGAGCGGGCGGTGGCGGCGTACCGCATGAGGATTCCGCAACATGCCGTCAACGTGACGGGCGGGCGGAATTAACATGCGGGCCCTATAAAGGGGTCGGGCTTATTCGCGTGACCCGGAATTCTTCGGAAAAGGCAGAAGCCGCGGCCCCCGAATTCGGGATGCCGCGGCTTCTGCTTCACAAGAATTCGCCCGTACGGGCGCGACCTCACGGGGCCGCAGGGGTTCAGACGGTCTCGGGGAGCTCGTCCAGGCCCTCGGCGACCAGCTTCGCGAGACGGTCCAGGGCGGCGTCCGCGCCCTCGGCCTCGGACGCCAGCACGATCTCCTCGCCGCCCTGCGCGCCCAGGCCCAGCAGCGCCAGCATCGACGCGGCGTTGACCGGGTTGCCGCCCGCCTTGGCGATGGTGACGGGGACGCCGGTGGCCGTGACGGCGCGGACGAAGATGGAGGCGGGGCGGGCGTGCAGGCCCTCGGCCCAGCCGACGGTGACGCGGCGCTCAACCATGGTGTTGCCCTTCATGTGCTTATTGGTTGTCTAGACCAGTCTCTCACGTGGTGCGGGCTGCTCTGCCCGGCGAAAGTCCCGAACGGGACGGGCCGAACAGGACCAGACTGCCCCGCTCTCCGAGTGCCCGCGAGTCGTAGGCTGCACCCATGGCCAAGGCTGCGGACGATGCGGATCAGGTGAACGGCGGCGCGGATCAGGTGACCGGTGCGCCGGAGCACGCGTACCCCGACCACTGGGAGGCCGACGTCGTGCTCCGCGACGGCGGCACGGCGCGGATCAGGCCCATCACCACCGAGGACGCCGACCGGCTGGTCAGTTTCTACGAGCAGGTCTCGGACGAGTCGAAGTACTACCGCTTCTTCGCGCCCTACCCCCGGCTGTCCGCCAAGGACGTCCACCGATTCACCCATCACGACTACGTCGACCGGGTGGGTCTGGCCGTCACCGTCGGCGGAGAGTTCATCGCCACGGTCCGCTACGACCGCATCAACGCCGACGGCCTGCCCGCCTCGGGCCCCGACGCCGACCAGGCCGAGGTCGCCTTCCTGGTCCAGGACGCGCACCAGGGCCGGGGTGTGGCCTCCGCCGTCCTGGAGCACATCGGGGCGGTCGCCCGCGAGCGCGGCATCCGGCGCTTCGTCGCCGAGGTCCTCCCCGCCAACTCCAAGATGATCAAGGTCTTCACGGACGCCGGCTACCAGCAGAAGCGTTCCTTCGAGGACGGCGTCGTCCACCTCGAATTCGACCTGGAGCCCACCGACCGGTCCCTCGCCGTGCAGCGCGCCCGCGAGCACCGCGCCGAGGCCCGCTCCGTGCAGCGGCTCCTCGCGCCCGGCTCCGTCGTGGTCGTCGGCGCGGGCCGCTCCCCGCAGTCCGTGGGGCGCACGGTGCTGCGCAACCTCCTCGCGGCGGGCTTCACGGGTCGTACGTACGCGGTGAATGCGGCCCTCCCGCCGGAGACCACGGAACTCGAAGGCGTCCCGGCACACCGCTCCGTCGCGGAGATCGGCGTCCCGGTGGACCTCGCGGTGGTCGTCGTCCCCGCCGACAAGGTCCTGGACGTCGTCGCCGACTGCGGCGAGAGCGGGGTGCAGGGGCTGGTCGTGCTGGCCGCCGGGTACGCCGAGAGCGGGGCCGAAGGGCGGGAGCGGCAGCGGGAGTTGGTGCGCAGGGCGCGTTCGTACGGGATGCGGATCATCGGGCCCAACGCCTTCGGCATCATCAACACCTCCGAGGCCGTGCACCTCAACGCCTCGCTCGCGCCCCGCCCGCCGGACCGCGGGCGGATCGGTCTGTTCGCCCAGTCCGGGGCGATCGGCATCGCGCTCCTTTCGGGGCTGCACCGGCGCGGTGCGGGCGTCTCCGCCTTCATCTCCGCCGGAAACCGGGCCGACGTCTCCGGCAACGACTTCCTCCAGTACTGCCACGAGGACCCGGACACCGACGCCGTCCTCCTCTACCTCGAATCCATCGGCAACCCGCGCAAGTTCACCCGCCTGGCCCGCCGTACGGCCGCCTCGAAGCCGGTCGTGGTGGTCAAGGGGGCGCGCCACAGCGGCAGTACGCCGCCCGGCCATGCAGTACCGGTGGCGCGCATTCCGGACGCCACGGTCTCCGCGCTCTTCCGCCAGGCGGGAGTCGTACGCGTGGACACCGTCACCGAACTCGTCGACGCGGGGCTCATGCTGACCGGCCAGCCCCTGCCGCGCGGCCCGCGCACCGCCATCCTCGGCAACTCCGAGTCCCTCGGCCTCCTCACGTACGACGCCTGCCTGACGGAAGGGCTGCGTCCGCTCCCGCCGCGCGACCTGACCACGGCCGCCACCCCGGCCGACTTCCGCGAGGCCCTGGCCGCCGCGCTCGCCGACCCGGCCTGCGACGCGGTGATCGTCACGGCCATCCCGTGGATGGGCGAGTCCGGAACCACGGAGTCCGGCGACGGCGAGGTCCTCGCCACGGCCCTGCGCGAGGCGGCGGCCACGGCCCCCGCGAAGCCGGTCGCGGTGGTCCACGTGGAAATGGGCGAACTGGCACAGGCCCTCGCGGCGGCGACCAGCACGGCCCCGGGCAGGGACCCGGCGGCAGCGGGCGCCGGAAAGCCGCAGGTCAAGGCCACCCCGACCACCGCAACCGGACCCGCGGCGCAGGCAGCCCCGACCGCCCCGTCGGGCCTGGACCGGCCAGCAGCCACCGCCTCCGCCCCTCAGGTCCCGCCGTCCGCCCCCGGTGCGCCGCCCCCCGGAAGTGCGACGTCCGGCGGAGGCCCGACCGGAGCCCCCGCCCCCCGTCGCATCCCCGCCTACCCCGCCGCCGAGCGGGCCGTACGGGCGCTGGCGGAGGCGGTGCGGTATGCCCAGTGGCGGCGGGACGCGGCCGAGCCGGGGAAGGTGCCCGAGTACGAGGACATCGACGAGGGCGGGGCCGCCGCGCAGATCGACGCCCTGCTCGCCGCCGACGGCGACCCGCGCGGGCTGCCGCTCAAGGCCGATGCCGCGCGGGAGCTGCTCGGGCGGTACGGGATCGAGGTGCGGGGGGCCCTGCCCGCTCCCGGGCCGGACGAGGCCGTCGCGGCGGCGCAGCGGCTCGGCTACCCGGTGGCCCTGAAGACCACCGCCCCGCATCTGCGCCACCGGCCCGACCTCGGCGGCGTACGACTCGACCTGGCCGACGAGGACGACCTGCGGCGGGCGTACGCCGAGCTGACCGACGCCCTCGGCAAGCCCGAGGAGCTGCTGCTGGTCGTGCAGGCCATGGCCCCGCGCGGGGTGGACACCGTGGTGCGGGCCGCCATCGACCCTGCGGTCGGCGCGGTGCTGTCCTTCGGGCTGGCCGGGGCCGCCTCCGAGCTGCTCGGGGACACCGGGCACCGGCTCGTTCCGGCCACCGACCGGGATGCGGCGGAGCTGATCCGGTCGATCCGGACCGCCCCCCTCCTCTTCGGCTGGCGCGGCTCCGCACCCGTGGACACCGCAGCTCTGGAGGAGCTGCTGCTGCGCGTCTCGCGGCTGGTCGACGACCATCCCGAGGTGGTCGGCGTCGCCCTGGAACCCGTGGTCGTGGCCCCCGACGGACTGTCCGTGCTGGGCGCGACCGTACGGCTGGCCCCTCCTGCGGTACGGGACGACCTCGGCCCGCGCCGCCTCCCGAGCTACTGAGTCCCCAGGTCCCACCCCCGCCGCAAGGGACATCCGCCCTCCCGGGCCCCGTAGGATGGAAGGCATGGCGAAGACCGGTACGACGACCCAGGGGCTGCGGGCAGCGATCGAGCGCAGCGGCTACTACCCGGCTCTGGTGGCCGAGGCGGTGGAGGCCGCTGTCGGCACGGAGGCCGTTTCGTCGTACCTCGTGCACCAGGAGACCACGTTCGACTCGAACGAGGTCCGTCGTCACGTCACCGTCCTGGTCCTCACCGGCACCCGCTTCATCGTCAGCCACACCGACGAGCAGAACGCGGACACCAGCTCCCCGACGCCGTACGCCACCACCTCCACCGAGTCCGTGAAGATCGGCCGGATCTCCTCGGTCGTGGTCAGCCGGGTCGTGGCCAATCCGGAGAAGTACGTTCCGGGGACCCTGCCCCGCGAGGTCGTCCTCACCATCGGCTGGGGCGCGGTCGCCCGCCTGGACCTGGAGCCCGCCGCCTGCGGCGACCCCAACTGCGACGCCGACCACGGCTACACCGGCAGCTCCACCGCCGACGACCTGAGCCTGCGCGTCAGCGAGGCCGGCGACGGCCCGGACACGGTCAAGCAGACCCTCGTCTTCGCGCAGGCACTGTCCGAGGCGACGGCCGCGACCGGCTCCTCCGCCCGCTGATGGCGCTGCCCGCCGCCTGGCAGGACCCCGTCCCGCTCGCGCTCGACACCGCGCCGGTCCCGGAGTACGGCTCCGGCTCCCTCGCGGACCTGCTGCCGACGCTGGCCGCTGGCATGGACGTACCCGGAACGACCGCCTCCATCGGTGAGTTGACGCCCGCCGACCGGAACTGTGTCTTCCTGATCGACGGTCTCGGCTGGGAACAGATCAAGGCGCACCCGGACGAGGCTCCGTACCTGCACTCGCTCCTCGCCTCCTCGCGCGGCGGCACCGGCCGCCCGATCACCGCGGGCTTCCCGGCCACCACCGCGACCTCGCTCGCCTCGGTCGGCACGGGCCTGACCCCCGGCGTGCACGGTCTCGCGGGCTACACCGTCCGCGACCCGGACACGAACGCCCTGATGAACCAGCTGCGCTGGCGCCCCTGGACCGACCCGCACGTCTGGCAGCCGTACCCCACGGTCTTCCAGCTCGCGGACGCGGCGGGCGTGCACACCGCGCAGGTCTCGTCCCCCGACTTCCAGCACACCCCCCTGACCAAGATCGCGCTGAGCGGCGGCACCTTCCAGGGCCGCCTGACCGGCGAGGACCGGATGGACCTCGCCGCGCAGCACCTGGCGGCGGGGGACCGGTCGCTGGTCTACACGTACTACAGCGAGGTCGACGGCGCGGGCCACCGCTTCGGCGTCGACTCCGACGCCTGGCGCGGGCAGTTGATGCACGTCGACCGCCTCGCCCAGCGCCTCGCGGAGCAACTGCCGCCGCGCAGCGCCCTGTACGTCACCGCCGACCACGGCATGATCGACATCCCCTTCGACGAGCAGTCCCGCATCGACTTCGACGAGGACTGGGAGCTGAGCGCGGGCGTCGCCCTGCTCGGCGGCGAGGGCCGGGCCCGGCACGTGTACGCGGTCCCGGGCGCGTCCGGCGACGTGCTCGCCGTGTGGCGCGAGGTGCTCGGCGAGCAGTTCTGGGTGGCGAGCCGCGACGAGGCGATCGAGCTGGGCTGGTTCGGCCCGTACGTCGACGAGCGGGTCCACGGCCGGATCGGCGACGTCGTCGCGGCCGCCCACGACGACGTGGTGATCACCGCCTCGCGCAACGAGCCCGGCGAGTCCTCGATGGTCGGCATGCACGGCTCGATGACCCCGGTGGAGCAGCACGTCCCGCTCCTCGAAGTCCGCTCGTAACCTTCCCTCCCCTTTTCTCTCACTTCTCTTACTTCCCTCACGGCCCGAAAGGCTCAACTCCTCATGTCCGAGCTGGTGTTCTTCTCTGGAACCATGGATTGCGGGAAGAGCACCCTGGCACTCCAGATCGGCCACAACCGTTCCGCGCGCGGGCTCCAGGGCGTCATCTTCACGCGGGACGACCGGGCCGGTGAGGGCAAGTTGTCGTCGCGGCTGGGGCTGGTGACGGAGGCCGTGGAGGCGGGGCCCGGGAGGGATTTGTACGGGTATGTGGTGGATGAGGTGTCGCGGGGCGGCAAGGTCGACTACGTGATCGTGGACGAGGCGCAGTTCCTGGCGCCGGAGCAGATCGATCAGCTCGCGCGGATCGTGGACGACTTGGATCTGGACGTCTTCGCGTTCGGGATCACGACGGATTTCCGGACGCGGCTGTTCCCGGGGTCGCAGCGGTTGATCGAGCTGGCGGACCGGCTGGAGACCTTGCAGGTCGAGGCGATGTGCTGGTGCGGGGCGCGGGCGACGCACAATGCGCGCACGGTGGGCGGCGTCATGGTGGTGGAGGGGGAGCAGGTTGTGGTGGGTGATGTGAACCAGCCTGCGGAGGACGTCGGTTACGAGGTGCTGTGCCGTCGTCACCACCGTCGCCGGATGACGAGTGCTTCGGCCCATGCGGGCGCGCTGTCGCCGGATGTGCTGCCGGTCAGTGCGGGATGAGGGCTGGGATGGTTCCGGTGGGGTGGGGCTGGGTCACTCGCCCTTGAGGTGGGTCAGCAGGCGGGCGAGGTCCTGCCAGCCGGACAGGTCGGCGGGGTCGGCCCGGAAGGGGTAGTAGAGGCCGGGGCGGGTTGCCGGTCCCAGGGGGAGGGGGGCGGTGGCGAGTGGTGTGCGGCGGGCTCGGTCGCCGGGCATCGCGCGGACCTCGTCGGGGCCGACGGCGAAGCCGGCCGGGGCGCCGGGCGGCTCGAAGCGGGGGCGGACGGCCAGGTCGCGGGGGGCCTTGCGGATCTGGGCCAGGAGTGAGACCAGGTGGTGGCGGGTGGCCAGGGCCTCGGCGGCGGCGGGCAGGGCGTCCAGCGGCGGGTGCTCGTCGGCGCCGTAGCCGAAGGTGACCGTCATGTCCTGCTCGACGCCCGCGGTGGTGCGGTGGACGCGCAGCGTGGCCAGGGCCGGCCGGTCGGGGGCACCGGTCACCACGAACCAGGTCGGCTCGGGCGCCCGGCTGCGCGCCAGGTCCGTCAGCTGCCGCAGCGACCAGGGGGAGTTGGCGGGTTCCGCGGTTCCCCAGCCCGCCGGGGGGCGGCCGGTGAGCGCCTGGAAGACCGCCTCCAGAGGGCCGCCGAGGACGAGCCGGTCGTCGGCGGGGTGGACCGTCCGGAAGGAGAGCGTGAGCTGTCGTTCGCCGGTTTCGGCGACCTGCCGGAAGGCGTTCGCCACGGGAGCCGACTGTGCGGTCTCGGGGGTCTCCGTCTCGGGCCCCTCCTCGCCGGGCACCGGCCGGAACATGCCCTGCCGCCAGCTCAGTACCGCCCCGGTCAGCCCGTCGTAGTAACCGCACTCCTCGTCCTGGACCACCCAGCGCGACGGTGCGCGGCTCACGGAAGGGCGGACCGCCGGGGAGAGGGCGGTGCCCGGCGGGGTGACGATCTGCAGACCGAGCCCCTGGGCGGCGGTGGCGGTCAGGGCGCCGGAGAGCCACGCGGTCATGGCGATCACCGGGCGGTCCTGGATGACCACGGCCACCTGATCGGTCAGCACGTCCACGGCGGGCTGCGCGTCGGCGGGGGCCAGCGTCGGTCCCGAGTCCGCGTTCGTGGCCCCGTCGGGTTCGACCACGTCGAGGGGGCGGGCGGCCTCCGGGGGCCACACGCTGCCCCGGTTGAGGGCGGCGATGCGCGAGGCGAAGGTTCCGGCGAGGTCCTCCGCCTCCGGGACCCCGGTGGTGGCGCGGGCCTCCGTCCACCAGAACGGCACCGGCGGCGCGTCGGCGCCCAGCAGACGTTCCGCCTCGCCCTCGACCTGGATGAGCAGGGGCGCCTCGACGGACAGGAGGGGGCGGCCCCGCTCGTCGCAGAGCTGGACGACGGCCCCGTCCGCATGGGGCCGCACCTCCCGGTCCGGGCCGCCGGAGAGCAGCCCCGCGAGCACGCTCCAGGGGTCGGGCATCTTCGGGGTGAGGGCGACGACGTCCGTGGTCATGGGGGCGAAGGTCCTTGTCGTGCGAGTGCGAGTGCGAGTGCGGGTCAGGGTGCGTGGGTGCGCAGGTGTGCGGGTACGGGCGTGGGGGCGGGCAGCCGCCCCGTACACCCGCTCACCCACCCGTCCACACCGTCTGGATCAGCCGCTGCGGTTCCCCCCGCCGCACCAGCACCCCGCGCCCCGCCGGCTGCTGCGACGCGTACACGCCGGAGAACAGCTGGCCCTCGCCGCGGTCGCCGGACATCACCAGGGCGGCGGCGCCGCTCTCGCGCAGGCTCTGCACCACCGGTTCGTACAGGCCCCGGGAGGCGCCCGCGACCCGGCGGGTCAGGACGAAGTGCAGGCCGATGTCGGCCGCGGAGGGCAGGTAGGGGAGGAAGGGGGCCAGCGGCTGCTGGCCTGCCGTGGTGAGGATGTCGTAGTCGTCGACGAGGACGACGATGCGCGGGCCCGAGCCCCAACTGCCCGGCTCCGTCTCCTCGTCGCCGGCCGCGTCGTCGGGCATCCGCTTGGCGAGCTCGGTGGCGATGCCGGCGGACAGGGCAGTGCAGAGCTTGGTGTTGTACGCGTAGCCGCCCCGGTACTCCTCCGGGATCGCCCCGCGCAGCGAGCGCCGCGGGTCCATCACGGCGAACACCAGGTCGTCCTCGCCGTGCCGCTCGATCAGCCCCTGGGCGACGGCGCGCAGCAGGTTGGTCTTGCCGCACTCGCTGTCGCCCATCACCAGCAGGTGCTGGTCGCGGCCGAACAGGTCCAGGTGCACGGGCGAGAGCGCGCTCTGGTCCAGGGCGAACGGCACCCGCCGCGGCTCGGCGGCCGGACCCGGCAGCAGATGCGGCTCCAGCAGGTGCGGCAACACCCGCACCGGGCGGGCGACTTCACCCGGCCAGGTGGCCCGCAGGGTGTGCGCGGTGCGTTCCAGTACGGCGCCCAGCCCGGCGGCGTCGGCGACGGCGTCCGCGCGGGGCAGGGCGGTCTGGGCGAAGAGCTTGCCGTCGGTGAGGACGCGGCCCGGCTCCTCGGGGGAGAGGGTCTCGGCGAGCTTGCGGTCCACGCTCGACTCGGAGGGGTCATTGAGCCGCAGCTCCAGACGGGTGCCGAAGGCCGACTGGGTGGCGATCCGCACGTCGTTCCAGCGCAGCATTCCTGCCACCACGTGGATGCCGTACCCGCTGCCCCGCTTGAGGAGGTCGGTGACCGCGTCGTCGAGCGCCTCGAAGTCGTCGCGCAGCGCGCCGAAGCCGTCGACGAGCAGCACCACGTCGGTGCAGGGCAGCTCCGGGTGGCGGCCGGCCGCGCGCAGGTCGCGCAACTGCTCCACGGAGTCGATGCCGTGCTCCCGGAAGAGCTCCTCGCGCTCGGCCAGCATGGTGCGGACCTCCTCGACCGTGCGGGCGGCCCGCTCGCGGTCGGCGCGGCCCGCGATGCCGCCGACGTGCGGCAGCCCGCCCAGCGCGGTCAGCCCGCCGCCGACCAGGTCGAGGCCGTAGATGCCGACCTCCTGCGGGGTGTGCGTCAGCGCCAGGGACAGGGCCAGGGTGCGCAGCCAGGTGGTCTTGCCGGACTGGGGGCCGCCGATGAGCGCGGCATGGCCGCCCGCGACGGTCAGGTCCACGTACCACGGGCCCTGCCACTGCCTGGCCGGGTCGTCCAGCAGCCCCATCGGGACCCGGAGCGGTCCGCGGCGCTGCGCGAGCCGGGTGCCGTCGGCGCCGGTTTCGAGCGGGCCCGCGATCGCGTCGAGGGGGACCGCCTCGGGCAGCGGGGGCAGCCAGATACGGCGCACCGGAGCGGCGGCTCCCGTCAACTGGCCGACCATCACCGACAGTTCGGTGGGGCCGCTCTCCCGGCGGCGCACCGTGGGCTCCTGCGGCGCGGCGTCCGCGCCGGTGCCGGGCCCGTCGAGCGTGTTGAAGGCCCCGTACCCCAGCGCGAGCGGACCCGTCTCCTCGCTCTCCCGCAGCACCGGGCCCCGGTAGGCGCCCGAGACGTAACCCGCCTTGAAGCGTTCGTACGCCGAGGTGTCGACCTTGAGGTAGCCGAATCCGGGCAGCGGCGGCAGGTGGAAGGCGTCGGTGGTGTCCAGTACGGTGCGCGACTCCTCGGCGGAGAAGGTGCGCAGGCCCAGGCGGTAGGAGAGGTAGGTGTCCAGGCCCTTGAGCTTGCCGCCCTCGATGCGCTGGCTGGAGAGCAGCAGATGGACGCCGATGGAACGGCCGATCCGCCCGATGGAGAGGAAGAGGTCGATGAAGTCCGGCTTGGCGGTGAGGAGTTCACCGAACTCGTCGATCACCACGAACAGGTGCGGCAGCGGGTCGAGGTCCGGGCGCGCGCCCGCGCGCAGCGCCGCGTAGTCACCGATGTCGGCGACGTTGCCCGCGTCCTTGAGGACCTGCTGACGGCGCTTGACCTCGCCGGCGAGCGAGGCGTGCACCCGCTCGACCAGCCCGGCCTGGTTCTCCAGGTTGGTGATCACCCCGGCCACGTGCGGGAGTTCGGCGAACGGAGCGAAGGTGGCACCGCCCTTGTAGTCGATCAGGACCAGCGCCAGGTCCTCCGGCGGATGCGTGGCGGCCAGCGCGAGCACCAGGGTGCGCAGCAGCTCCGACTTGCCGGAGCCGGTGGCACCCACGCACAGCCCGTGCGGGCCCATGCCCAGCTCGGAGGACTCCTTCAGGTCGAGCAGCACCGGCTCGTGGGAGTCGCCGACGCCGATGGGCACCCGCAGGAAGGAGCGTTCACCACGCGGCGCCCACAGCCGGTCCAGGTCCAGGTCGGCCACGTCGTCGACGCCCAGCAGTCCGGCGAAGTCCACCGGGCCCGACAGCGGGGCGTCCGCCAGGGACTCGGCGGACAGTCGCAGCGGGGCGAGCATCCGGGCCAGGCCCTCGGCGGCGGGCAGGGGCATCTCGTCGGCGGTGCCGTGCGCGAGGACCGGCTCCGGGCCGCGCAGGTCCTCGATGCTCACCCGGTCGCCGTCCACGGTGATCCGTACCGACACCTGTCCCGGCTCCTGCACCCGCTCCGCGAGCAGATGCAGCACGCTCACGCCCATCTCGCGCAGGCCCACCGCCTCGTCCGGGCGCGGCAGTTCGACGGCGTCCTCGCCGTACCCGTCGCACACCACCAGCATCCGCGGGCTCATCGCCAGGGCGTCCTTGCCGGACAGCCCCCGGCGCACCTCGGCCGCGTAGGAGGCACGGCGGCGCAGCCAGTGGGCGGTCAGCCGGGCCAGCCGCTGCGGGGAGGACGCGATCCGGCGGGCGGCCACCGGGCCGTCCCAGCTCTCCGCGTCCAGTACGTGCGGCAGCCACTTGACCCACTCCCAGTCCGCCACCCGCTCGTCGGGCACCGAGAGCGCGAGCGCCACGTCGTCGGGCGCGTGGGTGACGGCGGTCTGCACGAGCAGGGTGCGCACCACGCGCAGACAGTCCTCGCGCGGGCCGATCACGCTGATGTTCCCGGCCCGGTCCAGCGGGGCGGTGAGCGGGAGTTCGGTGCCGGAGGAGAAGCGGGCCATCAGCGCCGACGCCTCGTTCAGCATGAAACGGTCGGGCGGGGTGAGCACCGAGGACCCCTGCTCGGTCAGCGTGAGGTCCCGTACCGGCATCTCACCGGTGCCCAGGCGCACCTGGAGGAAGTCGCTGTCGACCCGCCGCCGCTCCCACAGCCGGGCCGGATCGCGCAGGAGGTCGTAGAGGGCGTCCGGCGGCGGGTTCAGTACCCGGGCCCGCTCCCGGCGCTCGCGCTCCTCGCCCGCCAGCTCCTCGCGCAGGTCCTCCAGGTACTCCAGGTACGCCTCGCGCTGGGTGCGCCGGGTGCGCTGCGCCTTGCCCTTCTGCGAGAAGACCAGGGCCACCGAACCGATCACGGTGACCACCAGGATCAGCGCGCCTATCGCCGCGAACTGGCTGTTGCGCAGCACCGTCATCATCACCACGGACGACATCACGCCCGCCACCGGCAGCAGCGAGGTGGCGATGTTGCCCATCTTGCCCTCGGGCAGGTTGGGCGGGGCCTCGATGCTGCGGGAGGGGGCCGCGACGGGCGGGCGGGTGGTTCTGGCGGGGCGGTGGATCAGGCGGGTGGTCATCGTGGTCCGGTCCTGGTCGTCGTCATCGTCGGTGCCGGGGGCGGTCCGGCCGTGGTCGTCGAAGGGCGGTCCGGTCCCGGCTCAGCGCCGGCTCCGGGAGAGCCGCAGGACGTCGGCGGCGATACGGGTGGCGGCCTCGCGGGTGGAGCGGGCGAGCAGTTCGGTGCGGATCGCGCCGCCGCCCGCCAGGTGCCGGTCGTGGGGCAGCAGGCGGACCTGCACCCCGAGCTGTTCCAGCTCCCGGGCGGCCCGGCCGGTGTCGACGCCGGAGCGCGGGGTCTGCTCGGTGAGGACGACGACGGTGCCCGTCACCACGTGCGGGGGCAGCGTCGCCATCCACTGGAGCACCGCGTGGGTACTGGCCACGCCTTCGAGGGTGGCGGGCACCACCACGACCCGCGCCTGGGCGGCGGAGAGCGCGGTACGGGCCACCTCGGCGGGCAGCGTCTCGCAGTCCACCACCGTGACCCCGAAGTAGCGGCGCAGCGAGACCATGATCTTCTCGTACGCAGGTGTGTCCAGCATCGCCCCGACCTGGCCCCGGCTGCCCGGCAGCAGCCAGGCGTTGTCCGGCAGCTGCACCAGGTAGCCCGTCACGTCCAGCAGCGACATCTGCGGCTGCACGATCCGCGCCATGTCCCCGGCGGTCCAGCGCAGCGACTCCACCCCGAGCCGCAACGGCAGCGTACCGAGCGCCGGATCGGCCTCCAGGAGCAGCACCGGGTCCTGCCGGTAGTGCGCGTACGCCTTGCCCAGCAGCGCCGCGACGGTGGTCTTGCCCGCGCCGCCCCGGATCGAGGTCACCACGATCTGCCGCCCGGTGATCACCGGCTGCTGCAACTCCTGTGCCGTCCGCCCGGCCGCCGCGACCTCGGCCGCCGCCGAGGACGCCACGGTCCGCCGCACCGCTCGCAGCGCCCGCCCGAACAGGGGCTCACCGCGCTGCGGCTTGCGCCCGGCGGCGGCCAGCGCCCGGTCCACGGCGGGCCGGGACTCGGGGGTCGGCGGGTGCGGCTGGGGTACGAAACGGGTGGCCTGGTTCTGGGCGTGCGCCAGGGGGCTCTGGGCGGGGGTGTCCCGGGGCGGGGGGCCGAGCGGTCCGGGCCCTCGGGCGGGCTCGTGGTCCGGGGCCGAGGGGCCCTGCGCGGGCTCGTCGTCCCGCGTCCCGGCCGCCCGTGCGGTCGTCGGGGGAGTGGCGGGGTGTGCGTGCGCGTGGTCCAGGGGAGCCGGTCCCGGTGCCTCGCGCGGGCCGGGCGGGGCCTCGCCCGTACTCGTACCTCTCAGGTCGCGCAGCACATCGCCCTGCCAGTTGGTGCCGTTCGGCATGTCCGTCCCTCTCCCCGCTGCCGCTGGTGTTCTGCCGCCGCTGTGACTTCGTACGAAACCGGCCCCGACGAGGCCGGTCAGAACCTGTCGAGCAACTGCCCGTAGATCCCGAAGGCGCCGACGGCCAGCGGGAAGAGCGCCACCACGCCGATCGACTCGACCAGGTCCGCGACCCTGCGCAGCCGTACCCGCACGTGCTCCGGCGGCTGCACCGTCAGTACGAGCAGCGGCAGCACCGTGCCCGCGCACAGGACCAGCAGCGGAGCGAACCCCTGCGTGTGCCGCATCCAGAGCATCACCAGCCGCACCGCCAGCACCCCGGCGGCGACGAAGAGCACCACCACCTCCGCGACCAGCGGGAAGGCGCGGGCCCTGGAGAGCAGCACCACGGTGGTGCACACCGCCAGAAGCACCGTCCAGTACGTCGGCGCGGCCAGCGTGAGCAGCCAGCCGGCCCCGGCGGCCGAACACGCCAGCACCACGGTCGCCAGCGCCAGACCCCGGTGGGTGGCGGCCAGCGCAGCGGCCACCTGGTGACGGCTGACCGAACTGCCCGCCGAGCGCCGGTCGTCCAGACCGGTCAGCCCCGAACCCATCAGCGCCAGCCGCGGCAGCATCCCGAGCAGCACCACCGACAGCACGGCCATGACCGCGCCGGTCTTCGCCGGATCGTCCTGCACGGCGGCCACGGCCTGCCAGAGGCCGGTCAGCGCCGCGGCCGCCCCCGCCCCGACGAGCCCGCCCCGGCCCAGCGGGGAGAACATCCCGAGCAGCAACAGCACCACGACCAGCGCGGCGGCGACCACCGCGAGCCGGGCCGGGGCGCCCCAGGCGTACGCGTCCGCCGCCGTCCAGGCCGCCAGTACCCCGAGTACCCCGGAGGTGACGAGCAGCGCGGTCACCAGCCCCTTGCCGCCCCTGCCCGTCCGGCCGACGACCGCACCCACCACCGCGAACACCACGGCTGCGCCGACCAGCACCCGGGCCACCTGCCCGGGGTCGAACTCGCCCCGGGCGAGCAGCGCCGTGATCACCGCGAAGACGACCGTGGCCACCCCCGCACTGAACCGCCGCGCCGCGGGCCGCCACCGCCAGGCCCGCAGATCCAGGTCGTCGGCGACCTCATCGGTGACGTCGTGCACGATCGGCGCCGGCGGCGCGGCATGCGCACGCACCAGCCGCAGCACGGCCCCGTCGGAGATCCGGGCCGAGGCCAGGGTGCTGTCAAAGGGCAGCACCCCGCCGTCGGAGGTGACCAGCTGCCGGGTCATCGGCCGGGAGGCGGCCCGGTCGTCGAGCAGCTGGAGGATGTCGGGCAGCAACTGGCCGATCGGAGTGTCGGAGGGCAGGACGGTGTCCGCCCGCCGCCGCTCGCCCACCAGGGTCACCCGGCTCAGCTGCGCGCGGGAGGTCATTGCCGTGTTCGTCACCTGAACTGCCGCTCCTGCCGCTGCTGTTGCTTCTGCTGCTCGGCCTTCTGCTGGGCGAGGGTGTGCTGGAGGAAGGACCAGCCGATGCAGCCCGCGCAGAGCACGGCCGCGACGGCGATCCCGGCGAACACCTTGCCGAGCCGCTCGTCGGCACTGCGCCGGGCGCGCTGCGCACCGAAGAGCAGGGCGTCCCGCAGCCGGCGCCGGCGCACCGACACGGACTCCAGCAGCTGACTGTCGTAATCCCTGGCCATGCAGCTGCCCCGCCCCGTCGCAGAATCCCTTCACTTCGCCTCTGCAACATAAGTCATCCGTGAGGACGCCGTACAACGCGGGTACGGCGGACCGCTCAAGACCGTACGCAGCCAGGACGTTTCACCTCACTTCGGCCTCCCGGAACCTTCACAGGGCGTCCATAATCCCGTGGTATTGGGCATCAACTTCCTTTCTGCAAGCGGTCGGTACGGGCTTGCACGGGCGACGACGGCATGCGAGCGTGATCGCCGGTGATGGTGGCGCGAGAGGCGCATGGGGTACGTGGGTCCTGAGTGCCACCGGTGATGAAGAGCAGCGAGTGCACGGGGGTTGGCCGGATGAAGTTCGACATGGGATCGACGGTTCTCTCGGGTCTGACGACCCAGTCACAGGCGTCCAGCCGTGATCTCGGCAGCCTGATCCAGCAGTTGATCGCCGCAGCGGAACCGCTGGAGGGCAGGTTCAACGGCGCGGGCAAGGCCGCCTTCGACCGGTTCAAGGCCAACTCGGACGAGATCACGGCAGCGCTCAACAGCGCGCTCTCCTCGATCCTGGGCGGCCAGGCCGGCATGGACGGAGCCTTCACCGCGGGTGAGGGCGAGCACGCGGACAACGCGAGCTCCAACATGGCCGCCGCCAACTTCGACGCCGCCCGCTTCGGCGGCCGCTGACCGACGCACCGACGGGGAGAAGAGACTCAGCATGGCCGGCAACGCAGACCGCAACAGTTACGACACCACCGCGTCCTCCGACGCGCAGCTCAACATCCAGGCGGTCATCGGCCGCCTGGAACAGGTCATCAGCGACCGCGACCGGCAGGTCAAGGCGGCGATGTCCGACTTCCAGGCCGACGGCGTCTCGGACGAGTACCACGGCAAGGAACTGCGCTGGAACCGCGCTTCCAACGAGGTCCGCTCCATCATCCGGCTGCTGAAGTCGACGCTGGAGAAGAACGACGGCACCGCCCAGCAGACCCTTTCCAGGGCCAAGGCGGCCGTCGACAACATCGGCTGACGCCATCGGCCGGGCCACCACGGGAGGGCCGCAGCCACGACCACCGCCTTCGCTGCCGCCGTGCGCGGTGCGAAGGCTTCGTGGCGTAGGCCTCCGGAGAGCCGGCCTTCACAAGAGCCGGCCTTCGCGGCGCGGAGACTGCGGCGCGCATCAACGTATCGGCAGAACGGGCGGCGGGAATCCGCTGCCACAGGGGGTTGTGGGGCAATGACGGCGTGGGACATCAAGCCCTCGGGTGTGCAGACGGTGCTGGAGAACACCCGTAAGGCCGCCGAGTCGATGGGCAGGACGAGCGTGGCGATCGGTACGGCGATGGAAGAGGCGGGCCAGGCCGCCGGGACCGTGCGGGAGGACGCGCTCCCGGGCGAGAAGGCCGCCCCGGGGCAGCAGGCCGCGAGCGGTCTGGTGGCGTCGGGCCTGAACGAGTTCATGGCCAAACGCCAGAAGGACTTCTTCTACCTGGCACTGCGCTCCCAGGACTCCATCGCCGGCGCGCTCCAGGCCACCCAGGCGTACAACCAGGGGCAGTTGCAGATGGCCGCGACCAAGCAGCGCGAGGCGTTCGACGACCCGGACGTGCAGGCCGCACTGGACAAGGCCCGGAAGGACGCCGCGAAGTGAGCGACTCCACTCCCGTCTCCCCGTCCGGCATCCCGCAGTTCACCGGAAACCTGGCCACCCTGGAACGCCAGGTCACCGCCCTGCGCAAGGACGGCACGCAGCTGGCCGCCCAGGGCAAGAGCACGCACACCGCCTTCCAGGGGCTGTCCGCCTACTACCAGGCCCCCGAGGCGGACCGGCTGTTCGCCACCACCGCGCCGGTCTCCACCACCGCCCACGACATCGGCACCGACCTGGGCACCGTCGCCGACGCCCTGGACACGTACGCCACCGCGGTACGGCCGCTGGCCAAGCGCCTGGCCGAGCTCAAGGCCGACGCCCAGGCGTTCGCCAACGCGGCGGCGGCCGACGACACCTGGCGCGAGGACGGCGACAAGGTCGAGGAGAACAACGACCGGCGCGACGAGATCGCCCGCACCCTCGAAGCGTTCTGGACCGCCGAGATCGAGTGCCACTCCAAGATCGTCAATCTGGTCGGCGGCGAGACGTACAAGCTCAACGACGGCTCCAAGAGCGACCATCTGTACGGCTACCGGGCCGACGACCTGAAGGGCGCCAAGGGGCTTCCCTGGGGCGACCCGGTCGTCGAGTCCGTCCGCTGGTACCAGTCCTACGAGTACGTCGCGGACTTCGCCACCGGTGTCGTCGTCGACGGCGTCTGGGGCACCGTCAAGGGTCTGGGCACCCTGGTCGGCGTGGACGGCTGGGACAAGGCGGGCGAGGCCTGGACCGGCCTGGCCAAACTGGCCACCGGTATCGCCATGATCGTGGTCCCGGCCGGTGCGATCGTCCCGGCCCTGGTCGGCGGCGACACGACCCGCAAGTGGCTGATGGACTCGCAGACCGCGCTGAAGGAGACCGGCAAGGCCCTGGTCGCCTGGGACCAGTGGGGTTCGAACCCCGGACGCGCGGCGGGCGCGGTCACCTTCAACGTGGTCACCACGGTCTTCACCGGCGGCGTGGGCGCGGGCGTGAGCGGGGCGGGCAAGGCGGGCGCGGTCGCCAAGGCCCTCTCCGTCGCGGGCAAGGCCGGCCGCATCATCGACCCCGCCACGTACGTCTTCAAGGCGGGGGTCTACGGCGGCACCAAGATCCGCGACCTCTTCGCGGGCTTCAAGGACCTGGGCCGCGCCGACGCCGCCCTCCCGCCGGGCGTCATCGAACTCCCCGAAGGCACCCTCCGCAACGCCGACGGCACGGTCACCCTCCCCGCCGACGCGACACCCCCCAAGGGCGCCGTCGAACAGCCCAACGGCACGTACACCCTCACGGACGACGCGGTCCCGGCCGGTTCCATCAAGGCCACCGACGGCTCCGACGCCTACCTGACCCCCAAGGGCGACGTCGTCAACGGCAAGGGCGAGGTCCTCTCCGAGGCAGAGAACGCCCCCGTCGACGTCGTCGACAACGCGGCGACGCGCACGGACACCCCTGCCGCGACCTCCCGTACGGAGCCGACCGGCGACACGGCGCGCGCGGATGCCCCGGAGGTGCCCGATCCCGAGCGCGTACTGGTCTCGGTCGGCGCGGACACGACGCGCGCCGTCCCCGAGGGCAGTGGGCAGCTCGGCGACACGGCGCGTACGGGCGGCAACGTGCCCGACCACCCGCCCCGCATGGGGCATGACGGCACCGGCGGCGGGGGAGGCACGGGAGGCACCTCCCCGGGCGACACCCTCACCAGGGGAGGAGCCCGCGATCTCGCGGGCAACGGCGCCGGCGATCTGCCCCGTGGCGGGGCCACCGGCCCCGACGCTCCCGGCGGGCCGCACGGCGACGGCCCGGGCGGCGGTGGTCCCGGCGGCGGGTACCCGGACGATCTGAGCCGCGCGGACGACGCCGCACCGGACGGTGCCGCGGACCTGTCCCGGAACGCCGAGAACCAGCCGGACGACGGCGCCGCGACGGGGGACCGCAGTGGCACCGCGGAGCGAAGGCTGACTCCGGCCGAGCTCAAGGCGCTTCAGGACAAGCACGTGTGGCTGGCCAACAACGATCCGGCGTGGCGGCGGGCGCACTATCACACGGACGGTCACCGGGTGTCCCGGCAGGCGAAGGTCGACGGCGTCCATCTCCCCATCCTGCGGAAGCTGGACGACGGGACCTTCGTGGCCAAGTCCGAGATTCCGCACGGACCCACCGAATTCAAGTACGACCGGAAGCCGCTCGCGCCGAGCACCGCAGATGCCCGCCACCTCCCCAAGCTGCATGAGCTTGCGAAGGGGCGGCGGTTGAGCCTCGAACTCACCAATGCCGAGCTCGCCCTCAAGTCGGAGAATCCTCCGGCGGCGGCGCACAGTGATCTCGTGTCCGCGCGCGAGGATTACGTCGAGCATTTCAAGGACACCCCGAACAACAGTCAGCACGCCGAAAGGCTGGGTGAGGGAGCGGCCAGGCTCCATGCCATTCCCACGTTGTTCAAGGACGCGGAATGGATTGACCTCCCCAAGACGGCCAACGGTGCCGACGCCCTGGACGCGCTGTACAAACTGAAATCCGACGGAAGTTATCTGGTCGTCGAGGAGAAGGGGCCGGCCGCGACGCTGAATCCTCCCCGCCACGGTGCCGGTCCGGCGGCTGGCATGATGGTGCAACAGGGCACCCATCCCTACCTCCAGACGATTTTCCAGAAGATGTGGGACCGGGGCGGCGCGGAAAGGCTCCTGGCGGATGACCTCTTTGACGCGCTGGAGAACAAAAGGGTGAAGTACGTCCTGGTCACGGCCAGGGAAAAGAACGGATCGTACGATGGTGCCGTGCTGGACCATCTCAAGATCTACTAGAGGAGACAGTCAGTGGTAACGAGCGTTCCTCGTCACGACTTTCCTGCGGAAGCCGGGAGTGCGGACCTCGCTGGGCTCACGCAGAGCGTCCGCCGGATCATCGACCGGCTCGGCGAGTCCGAGATGTCGCGCTCCCGGGCGCTGGCCAGCACGTTGACGGTCGCCAAACTGCGGTGCGCCGTCGATCCCGAGGTGGAGAAGTTCGAGACGTGGGAGGCGTGGATCACGGCGATGCAGGTCGGCTCCGCGCTGTTCGACGCGGCCGTTTCCACGGAGAGCAGCGTCACGTGCCGAATCGGGGTCAACGGAGAGGAACAGACTCTTCCTTCCACCGGACCGACGGGCTATACCCATGCGGGAGCGTGGGTGACGTCCGTCTACCTGGCCACCGTTTGCCGGGAAAATGAACGCCTCGACCGGCTGATGCGTGTTCCGGTGGAACTCCTCCGGGATTCGGGTGCCGTTTTCGACGAGTACATCTATGCCTGGGTGGAAGCCCTCCAGAGTTACTGGTTCCGTCGTTCCGATGAAATGTGGGGCAAGCTGGTCACGGCAGTTGAGGGAACCGAACCCGCAGCTGCGCGGTACGCCGACGCGGACCTGCTGTTGAAGATCGCGTATCCGCCGCTGGAATTGTTTCAGCTCTTCAACCGCGGGGAGACGGAGCAGTTCACTACCCTTTTGTCCGAGTCGCTCACGTGGCACAAGCAGTATTGGACGAGTGACGAGGCGCGCTCTCTCGACAGCGACGGACTGGTGGCCCTCGGCCCGCTCGCCCTCGCCTGCATGGCCCACGACAATGACTTCCCCGTCGAAGTGAATTCCGAGTACCTGCCCAAGGGGCTGCTGGAATTCGGCTGGGTGGGCGAGGTCGACGCCTAGCGGATTCGCATCCGCCCTCAGACCCGGGCGAGGAGCCCGTCGATCACGGCCTCCAAGTACTACAGCCGGAGATCTTGTGACGTTGTCCCGGGGGTGTCGTTGACCGGGCTTGATGCGGGATGTGACGGCTGAGCTGATAGCCGAGTGGCGTGAGGAACTGGCGGGGCTGGCCGGCTCGTTGGGGTTCTTGTTCAACCGGCCGGAACCTCGGCTGGTGTTCACGCAGTTCATCGAGGGGCTGCTGGCGCAGCTGCCGAAGAAGAACGGCTGGACGCTGGCCGAGCGGGCCGGGCACGCAACGCCGGACCGGATGCAGTGGCTGCTGAACGGGTCGGTGTGGGACGCCGGCCGGCGCGATCGTCCCGGCCCTGGTCGGCGGCGATGCGACCCGCAAGTGGCTGATGGACTCGCAGACCGCGCTGAAGGAGACCGGCAAGGCCCTGGTCGCCTGGGACCAGTGGGGTTCGAACCCCGGACGCGCGGCGGGCGCGGTCACCTTCAACGTGGTCACCACGGTCTTCACCGGCGGCGTGGGTGCGGGCGTGAGCGGGGCGGGCAAGGCGGGCGCGGTCGCCAAGGCCCTCTCCGTCGCGGGCAAGGCGGGCCGCATCATCGACCCCGCCACGTACGTCTTCAAGGCGGGGGTCTACGGCGGCACCAAGATCCGCGACCTCTTCGCGGGCTTCAAGGACCTGGGCCGCGCCGACGCCGCCCTCCCGCCGGGCGTCATCGAACTCCCCGAAGGCACCCTCCGCAACGCCGACGGCACGGTCACCCTCCCCGCCGACGCGACACCCCCCAAGGGCGCCGTCGAACAGCCCAACGGCACGTACACCCTCACGGACGACGCGGTCCCGGCCGGTTCCATCAAGGACCCCAACTCGGACGCCTACCTGACCCCCAACGGGGACATCATCACGGGCAGGGGTGAAGTCCTCGCCGAGGCCAAGAACGCCCCTGTCGACACCGTCGACAGCGCGGCTGCGCGAGCGGAGACCCCCGCAGCCCCCTCCCGCACGGAGCCCTCCGTCGACACGTCCCGCGCGGAGGTCCCCGCTGCCGAGCCCGTCCTCGTCTCGGTCGGCGCGGACACCACGCGCGCCGTTCCCGGGGGCAGCAGCCAACTCGACGACGTGGTACGGCTGGGCGACAACATGCCGCCCCCCGTGAGATCGCGGGCACCACCGCGTGCTCCGGTATCGCCGGGGCCGCGGCCCGGAGTGTTGTCGGGGCCGGACGGGGCGTCGTGGCCCATGTGGGGCGAGTGGTCGGGGACGTAGCCCCCGGGGCGTGCGGAGTCGCCGAGTTGAGCCGTGTCACCGGGCCTCAGCTCACCCGGCTGACGGAGAACAGCCCGTGGGTCCTCGCTCACAAGGTTCCACCGCCACCCAAGCCGCACTACCTCGACGCGGACTACATCTCCATGGGTGAGCGGACGGTGACGGACCCCGCCAGGTACAAGGTGCTGGACGAGGCCGCGCAGGCACGTCACTTCGCCATCCAGTGGGACAAAATCGTCGAGGAATGGAAGGCCGATGCCGGGAAATCCCACGATGCTCTGAGCACCCCCGAATCGGCCGGACTCTGGGGAGAGGCCAAGGGAACGTACAAGGAATCCCACACCCAGATGGGAGAGCTGACCGAAGAATTTGGGGAGAAGGCGGCCGAGCACCATTTTGTCGCCGAACGATACCCGGACTTCGAGCGACAGCCACTCATCGGCCCGAGGAACGGGAATGACCAGTTCGATCAGATGTGGGCACACAAAGACGGTCGAGTTGTCGTCATCGAGGCGAAGAGCAATTTCCGTACGGAACTCGGTGCCCGAAACCTGGCGGACGGCAGGCGGGCATCTCAGGGCAGCCGTGAATATTTCGACGACATTCGGCGGTGCCTGAAGGAGCGCGGTGAGTTCAAGGCGCTGAAGGCCTTGGAAGAGGCAATTGAAGCAAAGAAGTTGGAATACATAGTTGTCAAGGGTGAGAAGAACGCAGGTACGTACACTGGTCTGCGATACCGCCGGTTCGACATCAGCAAGGGAACTCTTCCGTGACCGTAGTGATTGCCCGGCACGATCTGCCGACAGGGCCCGACGTCCATGAGTACGTGACGCAGCTGGACGACTACCTTGCCTGGGAGATCGGTCGCCTTGCGGGGTCGACTGCCACGATCGACTCGGTGTTCGACACCGCGGTCCTGTCCATGTATGCCCACAGTGTCATCGATCCGCGTGCGGCGAAGGCCGAGACGTGGGAGGCGGTGGTCAAGGCGATGCAGGCCGGTTCTGCGTTCTTCGCGGTGACCGGAGTCAGTGAGGGTGCCGTCGAGTGCCGCATCGGCGAAGAGGTGCGGAGTCTTCCCGCCGTCGGGCCGCTGTCCACCGCGAGCGCCGGGAGTTGGCTGACGGCGTTCTGGCTGGCCGTGATTTGCCGTGAGCAGGAGCGGATGACTCAGTTGTGCGAGATTCCGCTGGAGCGGTTGCGTGCCCCGGAGGGGGAGTACGACGAGTACATCTACCACTGGGTGGATGTCCTGCAGACCTACTGGCTGCGTCGGCCGGGTCTGGTGGAGAAGCTCACGGCCGCTTTGGAGATGTCGGATCCGTCGGTGGCGCAGATTGCTCCGCGGGACCTGTTGCAGGGGATCCTCTATCCGCCGATCAACCTCTTCTACCACTTTGTCCGCAGGGACGTTGAGGGCTTCGGCCCCGCGCTGGAAGAGGCGTTGAAGCTGCACAGGATGTACTGGACCCTCAACGAGGACCGGGCATCGGATCGACGGGGCAGCATCGCCCTGGGTCCGCTGGCCGTGGCTTGCCTGGCCTACGACGGAGAGCTCCCGGTCAACGTCGAGTCCGAATACATTCCCAAGCACCTCCTCCAGCGAAGCTGGCTCGGCGAATTTCCCACCTGAGGAGGTAAATTGATTCAAGCTCCCGGCATGAATACCCCGCGAGCTTGGTGCGCGGCATCAGAACGGCAGCAGGTGTGGAAGCACTTGCGAGTAATGCTGACGACCTTCTGGAGGATATCGAGCGGTCGGAAATTTCCCATGGGCGTGTGCTCGATACCACGCTGATCGTGGCCGAGACGAGCTGCGAGCTGGACCCGGATGCCGAGGAGCTCGAGTCTTGGGAAGCCTGGGGCACCGCCATGCAGCGGGGCTCCGCTCGGTTCGCCATGGCTACGGCGCCCGAGGGCAGCATGGTGACGTGCCGGATCAAGGAGGAGGAATGGCAACTTCCCGCCTCTGGGCCTCAGCTTCGCGTATACGCCGGTTCTCCAGCCTTCCTGGCTGGGCAATGAAGGGATGAGCACTCAGCTGGTTGTCGCCGTGGACGGCACCTGCCCGGACTCCGCCGTGCATGCCGGTCAGACTCTGATGTCGCTGGTGCTGTATCCGCCGATCAACTCTTCTGCTGCTATCTGCTATCTGCTATCTGCTATCTGCTATCTGCGCGGGGACCATGCCCAGTTCAACCAGGCGTTGGTGGACGCGACCAAGTGGCACAAGTCCTACCGGGGTTTGGGCGACGACGACATGGCGATGGATAGCGATGGGTTCGTGGCACTCGGCCCGTTGGCCATGGCCTGACTGGCCCGGGACCGCGGTTTCCCCATTGAGATCGATTCTGAGCACTTTTCCAAGGCGCTGCTGAACTTCGCCTGGACGGGTGAGATCGACATCTGAGCCCGATAGCGTAAGGAAGGCATCATGTCCAAACTCCTCAGAACTCCTAGGGAATGTGCGTCCTGGGAATGGGAGCTCGATGACTTCGCTCCTCCCGGGCTGGAGTCGGCTTTGATGACGGCGGCGCGGATGTCTGTACCCCTTCGCGAGCACGGTCTGTTGGAGCCGACTGCTCTGAAATGGCCGTGGTACGTCCACGGGGCTGGGGGCATTGGGCTGTCCACTCAACTCAACTTCAGGGGTGGGTTCGACGTGGAGAAGCTTGCTCAGCAGATCCGAGAAAGTCGTCCCATCGGATTTCCGGAAGCCCAGGTCGGAAATATAACTATCTCGGGATTTGGTACCTGGATTGATGCGACGGGTGCGGAGAACCGTGAGTACGAACTGGTTCGGATCAGTGTGGACCCAGATGAAAGGTCCCTGTCCGCAGATCTTTCTGTATTCCACGACATCTGGGGCCGGTTCGATTTTAGTGGATTCCCTCACCCAGAAGTCCAAGAACGAAATGCGCCACGCCTTGCGAGTGCCCTGCAGGAGCTCGATGCCTTGCTCGGTAAGGCGGACCCTGGCGAAGCCACGTACTTCGGTCGGGCCCAAGGCTACGGAATCGGGGAACCCGATGTAATCGACGGTCGGGGCCCCGACCTCACTGATCAGTTGTAGAACTATGTTGTCGGCTGCCAGTGCAGGGGGATTGACAGTTCATGGATGCGCTCGACCGGAAGACTCCAATAATGGCAAGCGCAAGTAGCCCTGAACCCAGTATTGGACGAGTGACGAGGCGCGCTCTCTCGACAGCGACGGACTGGTGGCCCTCGGCCCGCTCGCCCTCGCCTGCATGGCCCACGACAATGGCTTCCCCGTCGCAGTGAATTCCGAGTACCTGCCCAAGGGGCTGCTGGAATTCGGCTGGGTGGGCGAGGTCGACGCCTAGCGGAATTCGGCGAGCAGCCCGTTGATCACGGCCTCCAGGCCGCGCCGGTGGTCGTCCGCCGACGTCACCTCGTTCCAGCGGGACCCGAAGGCCGCGAGCCTCGGGTACTCCCGCGCGTCCAGCGACGCCATGGTGAGGTCGAGCCGCGTGGGCGCGGTCCGCTCGGGCCGCCTGCGGTGGCGCAGGGTCAACTCGCCCACGGTGTAGGTCCAGATGACGCGATAGCCCTGCGCCGCGTCCTGCGGGGTGAGCCCGCACTCGACCAGTGAGTCGACCACGCCCTCCACGATCCACATCGCCGAGACGCTCGCGAAGGCGTCGGAGGACAGCACCTCCACGATCCACGGGCGGTCCGCCAGGATGTCGTGGAACATGTGCGCGCAGTACGACAGCCTCTCGCGCGGGTCCTTCGGCAGCTCGGGGCGCGGAATGGCGTCGGCGTACACGTCCAGGAGCAGCATCAGCAGCTCGTCCTTGTCCTGTACGTGGTGGTACAGGGCCATCGGCGTGCTGTTGAGCTCCCTGGCCAGACGGCGCATGGACAGCGCCGCGGCCCCCTCCGTCTCCAGAATGCGCCCGGCGGTTTCGAGGATCGCGTCGAGGGAGAGCCGGGGCGGCCGGCCGACCCTGCCCGGACGGCCGGCGCTGCCGGGGGCGGGTGTGGGCTGCACGAATCTCGCTTCCTCTGCTGCTCGGGGGTGCCCCCAGCGTACGCGCGGACGTGTGGTCCCCGTCCTGCGCCACCGTCTGGAGGTCTACTTTCTGTACGCGTATAGTTTACGCGTACAGAAAGTGGATCGACCTCCTCGCGCTCACACCCACGTGACCCGCGTGACCCACGAGACCCCTGGAAGGGGAGCCCGATGGCTGCCGTCGCCTCCGCCGAACCCAAGCCGCCCGAAGCCGCGTTAGGAGCGCCGAGGGCTCCGCTCCCGGAACGCGTGGCGAAACCGGCGCTGACCTCGCTCCTCCGCCCGTACGCGGGCCGGTTCGCCGCCCTCGTGGCCCTCCAGGTGCTCGGCGCCCTCGCGGGCCTCGCCCCGCTCCTCGCTGTCGTCGAGCTGGCGCGCACGCTCCTGGCGCCGGGGCCGCCCGACTCCGGCCACGTCCAGAACTTCGTACTCCTGGGCGCGGCGGGCCTGTTCGTCCGCCTGGTGTGCACGGGCGCGTCCTCGGGAATCGGCCATGTCCTGGACGGGAGCGTGCAGTTGGCCTTCCGCAGGCAGCTCGCCGCGCAGCTCGGCCGGGTGCCGATCGGCTGGTTCTCCCGGCGCAGGACCGGCGAACTGGCGAAGGTGGTGGGGGAGGACGTCGGGGCCGTGCACCCGTTCATCGCCCACACGCCCGGCGAGCTGGTCTCCGCGTTCCTGGTGCCGCTGGCCTCGCTGGTCTACCTCTTCGCGGTCGACTGGCGGCTCACGCTCGTCACGCTGATCCCGATCGTGCTCGCCCTCGCCTTCGTACCGCTGATGATGACCCCGGCCCGCACCCGTGAGCAGGCCGACTTCGACGCGGGAACGGCCAGGATCTCCCACACTGTCGTCGAGTTCGTCGAAGGCATCTCCGTGGTCAAGACCTTCAGCGGGGAGGGGCGCGCCCATGCCGCGTTCCGCAGCGCGGCGGACGACTTCGTGGCCACCTTCGTGCGCTGGGTGCGGGGTGTGTCCCGGCCCGCCGCCGCCATGCAGTTCGCGCTCTCGCCGCCCTTCGTACTGCTGACCGTCCTCACCGGCGGGGCCGTCCTGATCACCGGCGGCAGCCTGGCACCGGCCGACCTGGTGCCCTTCCTGCTGCTCGGCCTCGGTCTGACCGCACCGCTCGCGGCCCTCGGCCACGGCTTCGACGACCTGCGGACCGCCCGGCGCGCCGTCGGCCGCATCCGCGACGTTCTCGGCACCGAACCGCTGCCCGAGCCGCAGCGTCCCCTCGCACCCCGGGGCCACCGGGTGGAACTGCGCGACGTCCGCTTCTCGTACGAGTACGAGTACGAGAGCGGGGACGAGCATGAGAGCGGGGACGAGCATGAGAACGGGGACGAGCATGAGAGCGGCGACGGCGCCCACGAAGTGCTCCGCGGCATCGACCTGACCCTCGAACCCGGCACCGTCACCGCCCTCGTCGGCCCCTCCGGCAGCGGCAAGTCCACCCTCGTCCAGCTCCTGCCGCGCTTCTTCGACCCCACGCACGGCTCGGTCCGCGTCGGCGGCGTCGACCTGCGCGAGATCGCCGCCCGCGACCTGTACCGCACGGTCTCCTTCGTCTTCCAGGACGTACGTCTGCTGCGTGCCTCCCTCGCCGACAACATCGCCCTCGCCGTCCCGCACGCCGACCGCGCCGACGTCGTACGCGCCGCGAAGCTCGCCCACATCCACGAGCGCATCCGCCAACTCCCGCGCGGCTACGACACGGTGATCGGCGAGGACGCGCATCTCTCCGGCGGCGAGGCGCAGCGGATCGCCCTCGCCCGCGCCCTGCTCGCCGACGCACCGGTCCTGGTGCTCGACGAGGCCACCGCGTTCGCCGACCCGCAGACCGAACAGGCCGTGCGCCACGCCCTGTCGACCCTGGGTGCCGACCGCACCGTCCTGGTCATCGCCCACCGCCTGGAGACCGTCGCCGACGCCGACACCGTCGTCATGCTCGACGGCGGAAGGATCGTCGAGAGCGGCAGCCCGGCCCAACTCCTGGCCGCCGAAGGGCAGTTCGCCGCCTTCTGGCGGGACCACCGCTCGGCCGGCACCACCCGCGCACCGCGAGGAGACGAGCCCCGATGATCCGCACCCTGCTCAGCGTGCTGGGCGACGACTACGCCCCGCCCGTGCGCCGCACCCTCGCCCTGATGACGGTGACCGCCGTCGCCGAGGGCCTGTCCTACGCCCTCCTCGTCCCCGTCCTGCGCGAACTCCTCGGCCCCACCCCCGCCGACGCCCGGCCCTGGCTGCTCGCCTTCGGCGCGGCCGTCGCCTGCTACGCCGTCCTGCGGTACGTCAGCGACCTGGCCGGATTCCGCGTCGGCACCACCCTGCTCAGCGGCCTCTACCACCGCCTCGGCGACCACCTGGCCCGGCTGCCGATCGGCTGGTACGCCGCCGGACGCGTCGGCGAGGTGTCCGTGCTGGCAGGCCGGGGCGTCCTTCAGGCGATGTCGGTGATCGCGCACCTGCTGTGGCCGTTCGTCTCGGCGAGCGTGACCCCGCTGACCGTGGTCGCCGTGATGCTCGCCTTCAACTGGCAGATGGGGCTCGCCGCACTGGCCGCCGCACCCCTCGTCGCCGCCGTGCAGGTCTGGACATCGCGTGCGTCGGCCGCCACCGACGAGGAACGCGAACGCCGCGACGTGGAGGCCACGGACCGGGTCGTCGAATACCTCAGGGCCCAGCCCGTCCTGCGGGCGGGCGGCCGGACCGCCGAACGCTTCGACCTGCTCGACGACGCGCTCCAGGAGGTCCAGCGCTCCACCCGCCGCTCCACCCTGGCCGCCCTGCCCGGGGTTGTCGGCCTCGGCCTGACCGTGCAGGCGGTCTTCACCGGGCTGCTGGCCCTCGGCGCCTACCTCGCACTCGCGGGCAGCGTCGGGGTCGCCGAGGTCCTCACGATCCTGGTGCTCGCCACCCGCTGCGCCGACCCCCTGCTGTCCCTCACCGACGCGGGCGGCCAACTCCGGGCCGCCCGCACCGTACTGACCAAACTCGACACCGTCCTGCGCACCGAACCGCTGCCCGTCCCCGCCGACCCCGTCCCGCCGCAGGGTCACGACCTGGAGCTGGACGCGGCGAGTTTCCGGCACGGCGCGGACCGCATCGTCCTGGACCGGGTCTCCCTGACCGTGCCCGCAGGGCAGCGGCTCGCCGTCGTCGGCCCCTCCGGTGCGGGCAAGTCCACACTGCTGCAACTCCTCGCCCGCTTCCACGACGTCGACGCGGGGGCGGTCCGGGTGGGCGGCGTCGACGTACGCAGGATCGACCCGGACGTGCTGATGGCACAGTTCGCCATCGTCTTCCAGCACGTCCACCTCTTCGACGGCACCATCGAGGAGAACGTGCGCCTCGGCCGTCCCGACGCCACCGACGCGGAGGTACGGGACGCCGCCGCGGCGGCCCGCCTGGACGAGGTCGTAGAACGCCTTCCCGGCGGCTGGGCGGCCCACGTCGGCGAGGGCGGCGCCCGTCTCTCCGGCGGCGAACGCCAACGCGTCTCCATCGCCCGCGCCCTGCTCAAGGACGCGCCGGTCGTCCTGCTCGACGAGGTGACCTCCGCGCTGGACCCGGTCAACGAAACGGCCGTGCAGGAGGGCATCGAGCGCCTGATGGCGGGCCGGACCGTGGTGATGGTCGCGCACCGGATGCATACGGTCCGCCGCGCCGACCACGTCGTCTTCCTGGACAACGGCGGCATCGTCGAACAGGGCAGCCACGACGACCTGCTCCAACAGGGCGGCCGTTACGCCGACTTCTCGACCGTACGATGGTGAACACCGCCCCCCTCCACCCCCGTCGGACCCTGCGGGTGTTGGCACAAAGCTGAAGGCCCGCTTCAGGATCCTGACAACGCTCCGCCCGTTCTGCCTCCCTCTCCGCTGGCATCGTCGTTCTCGCCGGGACGCCATCGTCCCGGCGGAGCAGGCCACAGCGGAGTTCCAGGGGGAACGATGAACGGATTCACGCAGTCGAGGAAGCCCGCAGGACGCAGAGGCGCCGCCGTGGTGCTGGCACTCGCCCTCGGCATCGCCGGAATCTCGGCCGGCGGCGCGGCCGCGGTCGCCGAAATAGGCCTCCGCTGGCGGCTGCCCGTACTGATCATGTACTGCACGGTCGACAACTACCTCTATCTGCGCACCCGTTGGCACCGCATCGCCACCGCCGTCGCGGGCGCCGTGATGAACCTGCTGTTCCTGCTGCCCTTCTTCGCCCTGTGGCTCTTCGCACCCCTCGACCGCCCCACCCACGACGCCCTGGCCGGACTGCTGTTCCTCGGCAGCGTGCAGGCGCTCACCATGCTGGTCCCGCTGCCCCCGCTCGACGGCTACAAGATCGTCAGCCAGTGGGCGGGAGCCACCGAACTGGCCACCTCCAGCCGTGCCTACCTGCGGCTCGCCCTCCGGCGCGACCCGGCCGCGGCCGCCTACCCGCGCCGCGCCCGCACCGTCTACACCGCCTACGGGCTGGGCTCGCTGCTCGTCCTGGCCGTCCTCGCCGCGGCCGTCGCCGCGGTGATCCAACATCTGCTGACGTCGGCGTGAGCCGCGTGAACAAGGAGACCCCCATGCGCCCCACCGCTCCCGCCGCCCAGGAAGGCGCGGCGATCGTCCTGGACTCCGTGCACAAGCGGTACGGATCCACCCAGGCCGTCGACGGCATCTCGCTGACCGTGCCGCGCGGCGAGTTCTTCGGACTGCTCGGCCCCAACGGCGCGGGCAAGACCACCCTCGTCGAGATCATGGAGGGCCAGCGCCGGGCCGACTCCGGCACCGTCTCCGTCCTCGGCCAGAGCCCCTGGCCGCGCAACGTGAAGCTGCTGCCCCGCATCGGCCTCCAGACCCAGGCCTCGGCCTTCTTCGTCCGCCTCACCGCACACGAGCACCTGCGGACCGTCGCCGCCCTCTACGACGCCGACCGGGAGGCCGCCGACCGCGCACTGGCCTCCGTCGGTCTGACCGAACAGGGCGGCGTCCGCGTCGAGGACCTCTCCGGCGGCCAGCGCCAGCGCCTGGCCATCGCCGCCGCCCTCGTCCACGACCCCGAGCTGATCTTCCTCGACGAGCCGACCGCCGCCCTCGACCCGCAGGCCCGCCGGGCCCTGTGGCAGGTGCTGCGCGACCTCAAGGGCGCGGGCCGCACCATCGTCTACACCACCCACCACCTCGACGAGGCCGAAGCGCTCTGCGACCGGGTCGCCATCGTGATGAACGGCCGGATCCGTGCCCTGGACACCCCCGCCAAGCTGGTCGCGGGCGGCAGCCCCACCACCCAGTTGCTGGTGCCCGAAGGACGGCTCACGCTGGCCGCGGCCCAGGCCATCCCCGGTGTGCTGGGCGCCACCCAGGAGGCCGACACGATCGTGCTGGACACCCTCGACTCGGGCCCCGTCCTGGCCGCGGTGGACAGCATCACCGGTCTGAAGGGCGTCCGCACCAGGACCGCCAGCCTCGAAGACGTCTACCTCGAACTCACCGCCGCCACGGCCCAGTCGTAGCCGAGCCCCGCCAAGGCACCCGACCGCAACGGATACGGAGAACCACCCCACCATGAGCGCATACGCCGCACTGAGCACGGCCGGCTACCGGGCCTACGCCCGCGACAAGACCACCCTGTTCTTCACCTTCGCCTTTCCCCTGCTCTTCCTGGTCGTCTTCGGGCTGATCTTCTCCGGCAAGGAAGTCGAGCAGAGCGGGAAGCCGTACATCAACTACATCGCCCCCGGCGTCCTGTCCTGGGGCATCGCCAACGCCGCCGTCTTCGGCGTCGGATTCGTCCTGATGCAGTGGCGCCGCGACGACATCCTGCGGCTCATCCGGATGACGCCCGTCCGGCTGTCGTCCGTGCTGGGCTCGCGCTACCTGCTCGCCCTCGCCATCGGCCTCGTCCAGGCCGTGCTGTTCGTCGCGGTCGCCGTACTGCCGTGGTTCGGGCTGAGCCTGTCCGGCAGTTGGGCGCTGGCGCTTCCCGTGCTCGCCCTGGGCATCACCGCCTTCCTCGCCGTCGGCGTCATCGTCGGTACGTACGCCAAGACGGCCGAGGCCGTCGCCGCCGTCGCCAACTGCCTGATGATCCCGATGGCGTTCCTCTCCGGCTCCTTCTTCCCGCTGGACGCCATGCCGGGCTGGACGCAGTCGCTGGCCCACGCGCTGCCGCTGTACTACCTCAACGACGGGGTGTCCGCCGCCCTCACCGGCAGCGGCTCCGGCGCGGACATCGCTCTGGCCTGCGGCGTGCTCGCGGCCGTCGCCGTCGTCGTCGGGGCGATCGCCCTCAAGACCTTCCGCTGGAGCGACAAGTCATGACGACCACGACGACCCACCCGGCGACCCGGACAGCACCGGCCGCCTCCGGCACCCCGGCCGACGCGCCCCTCGAGGCCGCCCGTTCCCTGCTCCAGTACGAACTCTCCGCCCGCCACCGGGCATCGGGCGCCCCCGCGGACCTGCCCGAGCCCCTCGTCGTACCCCTCGGCGGAGCCGACAGCCTCGGCTTCGGCCACCCCGATCCGTACGCCGCGATCCGCCCCGAAGCCACCGTCCAGCTCACCTCGCGGGCCGTACTGATCGGCCCGTGGGGCGGCTCGGGCGACGCGGTCCTGGCCTGCGGCCAGTGCCTGGCGATGCGCTGGCAGCGGCTGCGCAGCCGCTCGGAACGCGAAGCACTGGAACTCGGTCACGAGCCGCACGGCGCCACCGCCTGGCCGGTGTTCACCGCCTACGCCGTGGACGCCGTCTGGGCCGCCTGCCGGGCGATGCTCCCCGGCGGGCGTCCGGCACCGGCCACCGCGAGCGACGCCGACCGCGACCTGCCCCAGGTCACCCGGATCGACCTCGTGACCCTGGCCAGCGCCACCTTCCCGCTGCTCCCCGAACCGCTGTGCCCGTCCTGCGTGCAGGAGCGACCGGACACCGAGGAGGCCGCGCGGATCGTGCTCGGGCCCGCGCCCAAGGCCGACCCGGACGGCTACCGGGGGCGCTCGCTGGGTTCCTACCCGCTGCCGACGACCGCGCTCGCCAACCCCGTCTGCGGCGCGCTCGGTTCGGACACCTGGATCAATCCCGCCTCCACCACCACGGCCCCCGTCGCCGGCACCCACTTCGTCCGCGGCTACGCGGGACTCAACGACATCACCTGGAGCGGGCAGGCCAACAGCTACGGCACCAGCCGCACTCTGGCCTTCCTGGAAGGGCTCGAACGGTACGCGGGCACCCACCACGGCGCCACCGTCGCCCGGGGCGTCGGCGGCGGCCAGGGCGTCGTGGGAGTGCTGCGCAACGGCGCAGGACCGACCGTCATGCTGCGCGCCGAACTGGACGCGCTGCCCGTCCAGGAGACCACCGGGCTGCCGTACGCCAGCACCGTGCCCGGCGTGATGCACGCCTGCGGCCACGACCTCCACCTGGCCGCGGCCGCCGGCGCACTCGCCCTGCTGGCCCGCACCCGCGACACCTGGCGGGGCACCGTCGTCGTGGTGGGCCAGCCCGCCGAGGAGACCCTGGAGGGCGCGCGGGCGATGCTGGCCGACGGGCTGTACGAGCGCTTCGGCACGCCGGCCCTGGTGCTCGCCCAGCACACCGCCCCGCTGCCCGCCGGCACGGTCGCCCCCCCGGGGCCCGGCCCGCTGATGTCCGCCGGAGCCACGGTCGACGTGGTCATCCACGGGCGCGGCGGCCACGGCGGCACCCCGCACCTGACCGTCGACCCGGTGCTGACCGCTGCCGGCGCGGTGGTGCGGCTCCAGTCCGTGGTCTCCCGCGAGACCGCCCCCGCCGAGCAGGTGGTGCTCACCGTCGGCGCCCTGCGGGCCGGCGAGCGCGCCAACGTGATCCCGGACCGGGCCGAACTGAGCCTGTCCGTACGGGCCTTCTCGGACGCCGCCCTGGCCCGCGCCGTCGCGGCGGTGGAGCGGATCGTACGGGGCGAGTGCGCGGCCTCCGGATGCCCGGCGGAACCGGAGTTCCTCGTCACCGCCCGCTCGCCCGTCCTGACCCCGGACGCGCCCTCGACGGCCGCCCTGCGCCGGGTGCACGAGGAACTGTTCGGCGGGAGCCGGGTGACCCTGGCCCCGCCGCTGACCGCCACGGAGGACTTCCCCTGGTTCGGTGCCGGTCAAGTCCCGCTCGCCTACTGGCTGCTCGGCGTGACGGGTGCCCGGCAGTGGCGCTCCGCCCGGGCCGCGGGCACCACGGTCCCGGCCAACCACGCGCCCGACTTCGCCCCCGACGTGCGGACGGCCCTGCCCACGGGCATCACGGCGATGGCCGCCGCCGCACTGCACCGCCTCGCGGCCCCGGCCGCCCCGAGCGACCCCAAGGACGCGGCATGACGACGAACAACGACCTCGCCCGGTACGTGGAGGTGGCGGCCGTCCGCCGGGACGGCACCGCCCCGGCGGGCGCGACCACGGCGATCCGGCTGATGGGCCTGCTCCCCGCGCACTGGTCGTGCACCGCCGAGGTCGGCACCGACCACGTGCGGCTGCGGATCGTGCCGGGGGACACGGCGGACCGGGCGGACGTGCACCGCACGGTGTCCGGGGTGTTCGCGGACACCGCCCTGTGCGGCTGGGCCCAACAGGGGTGACCACCCCGACCGGTCCCCGCCGCCGGACCGGCCCCCGCCCTCAGATCCACCCGCGTTCGCGCGCCAGCAGGGCCGCCTGCGCCCTGCTGCTCGCTCCGAGGGTCTGCAGGAGCTCGGCGACGTACCGCCGGTAGGTACGTACGGACACCTCCAGTTCCCGCGCTCCCGATTCGTCCTTGCCGACGGTGCACATGGACACCAGGACGAGCCGCTCCCGCTCGGAGAGCCCGGAGGCCGGTGCTCCGCTCATGGCCGCCGTCGCCTGGGCGAGATCCTCCGCCGCGTCCCAGATCTTCTCGAAGAGGGCGATGATGTTGGTGACGAGCCCGCTCTTGTGGGCCAGCAGGGCGCCCCGCGCGGTGTTCTGCGGATCCAGCGGCACGAGCGCGGTGCTGCGGTCGTACACGAGCATGCGTTCCGTGGTCTCGCCCGTCACCCGGATCTCCGCCCCGTGGGCGGCCAGTTCTCGCAGGTAGGCGGCGGTCGCGGCATCCTCCAGGGCCACCCTGACGACGACGTTGCGGATGCGAACGCCGCGTCGCAGACACCGCAGGTCCAGTGGCCGGGACCGGGCGATGTTCTCGGGCGACAGCCTCGGATACGTCTCCACCGCCAGGATCTCGTTGCGGGCGAAGAAGGCCAGGTCGTCGATCCGGTTGCGGATGTCCGCCAGCCCCTCCAGCTGCTCGATGCCCGCGGAGGTGCGCGGCTGCGAAACCTGCTCCGCGCGCAGCCCGTCCACCACGTGCCGGGAGCGGGTGACGCGTTGCAGTTCCTGATGGGGTTCGAGCAGCCGCATGTCGGTGAGCCGGGCCGTCGCGATCTCGGGATCGACCGGCAGGACCGAACCGTCCGGCTGCGCCGGGTGCAGCAACTCCAGTGTCCTGAGCCGGTCGAGACACCGCTGTGCCTCGTCCGCACTCGTGTGCAGCAGTAGATGCACATCGTCGGCCGGAGTGCCCGGATTCCTCAGGAAATGCCGGTAGAACTCTTCTTCCAGGGCGGAAACCCCGAACACGGACATGTCATTCTCGGCCAAGTCTGCCCTGCCCCCTGCAAGGTGTGACCCGGCGGCAGTGGATGGTTCCGCGGCCATCGGGCTGGTCGCGACGGAGTTGGTCGAACTCGCGCTTCCGGTCAATTTCTACAACAGTGTAGATGTGTGTGTCCAGAAAAGGTTGTGTCCGGGTGCTGTTCGACGCCCCGGCCCGTTCGCGGGAGCGAAGACCGTACGCCGCCCACCGGTTGGGGGAAATCCGCAAGGGACCCCGGCGGCGCACGAAGGTGTGGCCGGGTTCATTCGACCATGTGCGGTCGCCCCCGGAAAGGGGTCGTGCACCTCGCCGGCCCGGGGGTGCTGCGGCCCGGCGGCTCGCGCGCCGCCGCCGGGCCGCCGGATCAGTTCCCCGACCGTACGACCGTGAACACCGCCCCCTCCGGATCCGCGACCACCGCCGCCCGGCCGTTCACCGTCTCCCGGGGCTGCTGGAGGACATGCCCTCCCAGGTCGCGCACCAGCGACGCCGCCTCGTCAGCGTCCTCGACCTCGAAGTACGTCATCCAGTGCGCGCCCCGGTCGCGGGGGAGTGCGTTGCCCACGCCGTGCAGCGACGCCACCGGCTTCTTGTCCAGCAGCAGCGTGGTGAAGTCGAAGTCGGCCGAGACGACCGCCTCCGCGTCGTACCCGAACACCGCCTGGTAGAACTTCACGATGCTGGACGTCTCCCGGGTCACCAGCTCGTTCCAGACCGGCGTCCCCGGTGCGCCCGCGATCGCCGCGCCCAGGTGGTCCGCCGCCTGCCAGAGCCCGAACACCGCGCCCGCCGGGTCGGAGGCGATCGCCATCCGCCCCGCGTCGCCCGCGTCCAGCGGCCCCACCGCGACGGTGCCGCCGCTGCTGCTGATCACCTGCGCGGTCGCCCCCGCGTCGTCGGTCGCCAGGTACGGCGTCCACGCGGTGGGCAGATGCCTCTCGGGCGGCAGCTGGCCGAGGCCCGCCACCTCCCGTCCGTCGAGCAGGGCCCGCACGTACGGGCCGAGCTGCTGGGGGCCGGGCCGGAACTCCCAGCCGAAGAGCGCTCCGTAGAACTCCTGGGAGGTGGGCAGCTGGTGCACCATCAGACTCACCCAGCAGGGGGTGCCGGGCGTGTGCCGTGCGGCAGCCTCGGTCATTCACTTCTCCTCGGACCATTCGTGGTGGCCGTACGGGATCGGGGCGTGCACGCCGTTGTGCGGTACGGATTCGCGCCCGTGTGTTGCGGAACGGATTCGTGCCCCGTGCAGATGCTTGCACCACCCGGCGCGGAGCGCGCCCCGGCCGCGCCGCGCGTCTCGTTTCCACCTCGTTACGAGAGCTTGTGACGAGAGGACCGTGGGCAGGGAGTGACGGCCGGGCGCGGCGCTGCGCGAGGATGGCCCCCATGAACGCCATCATCTCCGCAGCCGACCTCGCGAGCGAGTCGGCAGGACCCCGTCCGCCCGTCCTCCTCGACGTCCGCTGGCAGCTCGGCGGCCCGAACCTGCGCCCCGAGTACGAGGCCGGGCACCTGCCCGGCGCGGTCTTCGTCGACCTCGACGCGGAACTGGCAGGCCCGCCCGGCACCGGCGGCCGCCACCCCCTGCCGGACCCGGAGGCCTTCGGCGCGGTGATGCGCCGCGCGGGCGTCTCGGCCGGCACCCCGGTCGTCGTGTACGACGGCGGGCTCGGCTGGGCCGCCGCCCGCGCCTGGTGGCTGCTGCGCTGGACAGGGCACCAGGACGTACGGGTCCTGGACGGCGGGCTGGCCGCCTGGACGGGCGGGCTGAGCACCGAGGTCCCGGCCCCCGCCGAGGGTGATTTCCGGCCGAAGCCCGGCGGCATCGGCCTCCTCGACGCGGACGCCGCCGCCGCGCTCGCCCGCGAGGGCCTGCTCCTGGACGCCCGCGCCGCCGAGCGCTACCGGGGCGACGTCGAGCCCATCGACCGTATCGGCGGCCACATCCCGGGCGCCGTCTCCGCCCCGACCAGCGAGAACGCCGCCGCCGACGGCCGCTTCCGGCCCGCCGCCGAGCTGGCGGAGCGGTTCGCCGGGCTCGGCGCGACCGAGGCACCGGCCGTCGGCGTGTACTGCGGCTCCGGCGTCTCCGGGGCGCACCAGGTGCTGGCCCTGGAGCTCGCGGGCGTCGAGGCGTCGCTGTACGCGGGGTCCTGGTCCGAGTGGTCCTCCGACGCGTCACGGCCGGTCGCCACCGGCCCCGACCCGCAGTAGCGCAGACGCCGAGGAGGGGCCCGTACACGAAACGTACGGACCCCTCCTCACGACGACGTACCCGCCGTCTACTCCTGCTTCTTCCTGCGCGTGCCGAAGACGATCTCGTCCCAGCTCGGCACCGCGGCCCTGCGGCCCGGACGCACACCGTCCGCCTCCGCCTGACGGTCCGTCGTGCCCACCAGCCGGTCGCGGTGTCCCGCCACGGCACGCGGCATCAGCACGTCCGCGTACGCCGCACCCGCCCCGGCGGCCGCTGGCGGCTCCTCCGGTACGGATTCGGGCTCGTCCGCGTCGATCGCCGACGGCGGCTCCGGCGGAGGCGGCGGAACCTGACGCTCCGGCACCACCATGTCGCCCCGGAAGCTCGGTACGGCCTCCAGCAGGCTGGTCAGCGAGTCGCGCTCGGAGAGGCCGTCGTCCGCCTCCATGGCGGGCGGCGGCGCGGGCCGCTCCAACTGCCGGTCCAGGGCGCGGTCCAACGGCCGCTCCAGGGAACGGTCGAGGGCCCGGTCCAGCGGCCGGTCGCGCGGCAGCCGGGCGATCCGGGGCACGAACGGGAAGCTGGGCTCGGGAGCCGCGGGCAGATCGTCGCTCTCGCCGATCAGCGAGCGCGCCTCGTCGTCCACGGCCGCGACCAGCCGGCGCGGCGGGTCGTAGGTCCAGCTCGCCGAGTGCGGTTCGCCCGCGACCCGGTAGACGAGCAGGACCTCCCAGGTGCCGTCGTCACGGCGCCAGGAGTCCCACAGGACCGTCTCCTTGTCGGCGCCGCGCAGCAGCAGCCGCTCCTGCACCGCCTCGCCGAGCTGGGGTCCGGCGTTCTCGCCGGGACGCCGCACGGGCGTCTTCCGGGCGCGCTCGGCCATGAAGGCGCGCTCGGCGAGCACGGGCCCCTCGAAGCGGCGCACCCGGTCGACCGGGATACCGGCCATCTGGGCGACCTCTTCGGCAGAGGCTCCTGCTCGTATCCGCGCCTGGATGTCGCGAGGGCGGAGGTGACTCTCCACCTCGATCTCGATCTGGCCGAGTCGGGCGCGGTCGTTGCGGACGGCGGCACGCAGTCGCTCGTCGATCGGAAGCGTGTACTCCGTGCTGTCCGCAGCCTTCAAAACCAGCCGTGTGCCGTCGTTGCTGACGGCCACGACACGCAGTTCGGGCATGGGGACCTCCCGGGTGGTGCCTGCCGACGTCACGTGCGTCGCTGCTTCCGCTAGTCGAGTGTGGCCTGCCCGGGTGCAGCCTGCCACTACCTTGCCGTGTTGCCCGGCGTGTCGGGCGTTGCGCCCTCGTTCGCCGTTATGGCACGGTGACCTGTTGTCGACGCAAAGTGACCATTGGTCACCCTGTGTAGCAGGTACCCGTTCGATGCCGCGGCGCCGCCGGTTACGAGTGCCGTTCGGCCCCCTCCCGAAGGGTCCGGACGCCCATGGGGGAGACCGGATCCAGGGCTCGCCACACTACTCCATTCGGGCCACATGGGTGGACCGGCGCGCCGTCGAAGTTCTCCCCCGGCACGGGAGTTGTCACACCTCCGCGCGGGTCGCCCCCCGTCAACTCTTGTGAGCGCGCTTCTGCCCCGCGGGTGGCGTACTGACGCCCTCGGGTGTCCTGATTCACAGAAAGATCAGAAGCGGAACTTTTCACTTCGCCCAAATGTCCCTTCCTGTAGCAAGGTGGAACGGAAGGGCAAACAGAGGTAGGGGATGGACAAGAAGCCGGATACCGGTGAAGAACCGGCAAAGCGCCGCATCGACCTGAGCGTGGCGCAGGTCGCGGGCAGTGCCGTGGCCGCGGTGGTCGCGGCCGTGCTGGCGTCCAAGCTGGGCGTGTACGGAACGGTCATCGGTGCGGGCGTGGTCAGCGTCGTCGCCACCAGTGGCGGAACGATTTTCCAGCACTTCTTCAAACGCACCGGCGAGCAGCTCCGCGAGGTCACGGTCCACGCGAAGCCGAAGGGCCGTCAGCCGCACGTGGACGACGCGACGCGTGTGCTGCGGACGGTCGAGGTGCCGACGGGCCTGGGGGAGGGGCAGGTCCCCGGCGACGGCGAGTTCACCGAGGCGACCGTGCACGGCACGCGGGTGCGGGGCTGGAAGCGGTCGGCGATCGGGGCGGCGGTGGTGTTCGCGGTCGCGATGGGTGGGATCACCACGTACGAACTGGTCTCGGACAACCGGGTGGGCGGCGGTACGGGAACCACCTTCGGCGGCGCGGTGCGCGGCGGCGGCGAGAAGAAGGACCCGCCCGCCGACCAGCCCCCCGCCACCGGGACCCCCGAGAAGGGCACGACGGGCGGCACCGGCCAGACCCCCGGCAAGGACTCCGGCGGCAAGCAGTCGCCCGACCCCGGCGACTCCGGCGGCAAGCAGACCCCGGACCCGGACCCCACCCCGACCCCCGACCCCACCACCGGCACCGGCGGCACCACGGGCGACGGCGGCACCACCGGCGGCGAGACCCCCAAGCCCCCGCCGCCGACCAAGGCCCCGGACCCGGGCGGGGACCAGGGCGGCAACAACGAGCAGAGCGGTGCGGAAGGCGCCCAGGGGCGCCAGCAGGCGCCGGCGGGGGCCGCGGCGGGCGATACGGAGCGTTCGGCGCCCTGAGACGGCGTACGCCCGCCCGGGCGGGCGCCTGCCGACGGGGCCGCGCGAGGATGGACGGGGCCGGGCGAGGCCGTGGAGCCGCCGCCCGGCCCCGCCCGCGCCCGGACCCGTAACGGCCCGTCAGCGGCCCCTTCAGGGGCCTCAGTCGCCCAGCACGCGCCGCAGGTAGTCGTTGCCGAAGAGGCGGTCCGGGTCGAGGCGGTCGCGCAGTGCCGTGAACTCGCCGAAGCGCGGGTAGGCGTCCGCGAGGTACTCGGCGTCGCGGGTGTGCATCTTGCCCCAGTGCGGGCGGCCGCCGTGGGCGGTCATGATGCGCTCGACGGCGGTGAAGTAGGACTGGTACGGGGTGCCCTTGTACATGTGGACCGCGATGTACGAGGTGTCGCGGCCGGAGGCGGTGGAGAGCGCGATGTCGTCGGCCGGGGCCGTGCGCACCTCCACCGGGAAGCTGATCTTCAGCGGCGAGCGCTCGACCATCGCCCGCACCTCGCGCAGCGCCTCCACGGTGGCCTCGCGCGGAATCGCGTACTCCATCTCCACGAAGCGCACCCGGCGCGGGCTCGTGTAGACCTTGTACGGAATGTCCGTGTAGGTCCGCGCGGACAGGGCCCGGCTGGAGACCTTGGCGATGGCGGGGATCGTGCGCGGCACGGCCCTGCCGAGCGAACAGACCACCTGGAAGAGCCCGTTGGACATGAACTCGTCCTCGATCCAGCCCGCGACCTTTCCGGGCGGGTCGATGGGGCCCAGGGTGCGGTTGTTGCGCTTGGTGTTGCAGTTGCCGGTGTGCGGGAACCAGTAGAACTCGAAGTGCTCGTTCTCGGCCACGAGTGCGTCGAACTCCGAGGTGACCTGGCCGAAGCCCATCGGCTCCTCGCGCGCGGTCAGATGGAAGACCGGCTCCACGGCGAAGGTGATCGCGGTGACGATGCCGAGCGCGCCCAGCCCGATCCGGGCCGCCGAGAAGATCTCGGGGTTCTCCTTCGCGGAGCAGGTGAGGATCCGGCCGTCGGCGGTGATCAGCTCAAGTGCCGTGATCTGGGCGGCCAGCGAGGCGGACTCGCGGCCGGTGCCGTGGGTGCCGGTGCTGGTGGCGCCCGCGACCGTCTGCTCCATGATGTCGCCCATGTTCGTGAGCGACAGGCCCTCGCGGGCCAGCGCCACGTTGAGGCGCTTGAGCGGAGTGCCCGCCTCCACGGTGACCGTGCCGGCCTCGCGGTCGATGTCGCGGATGCCGGTCAGCAGGTCGGGACGGACGTGCACGCCGTCGGTCGCCCCTATGGCGGTGAACGAGTGGCCGGTGCCCACCGGCTTGATCTTCAAGCCCTCGGCTGCGGCAGTACGTACTGCGTCAGCCAGCTCCTCGACGGACGAGGGAGTCACCGCCCGCGCGGGGCGGGCGGTGACGGTGCCCGACCAGTTACGCCAGGCGGTGCTCGTCTTCGTGGTGTCGCTCATCGGCGCCGTGCCCTCCCCGAGTCGGTGCCGGCCTGCCCAGCCGGCGGTACCCCAGGAACGCCACCGCGGCCGCGAGAGCTCCCGCCACGACGGACACCACGTACGCCGCGTCGGCGCCCATCCCGTCGACGGCCCACCCTGCGGCGGACGAGCCGAGCGAGACGCCGACGGCGAGACCGGTACTGGTCCAGGTCATGCCCTCGGTCAGTTTGGCGCGGGGTACGTGCTGCTCGACGAGGGCCATCGTGGTCACCATCGTCGGTGCGACGGCGAGGCCCGCGACAAAGAGCGCCACGGCCAGAAACGGAAGGTTCCCGGCCAGTTGGAGGGGGATCATACTCACGGCCATCGCACACACACCCAGCAGCCACCTCTTCGTGGGCGATCCCTTCAGGTGCAACAGCCCGAACACCGCTCCCGCCAGGCACGATCCGAGCGCGTACGCCGCCAGCACCAGGCTGGCGGCCGCCTTGTGGCCCTGCTCCTCGGCGAAGGCCACCGTGACCACGTCGATCGAGCCGAAGATGGCACCCGTGGCGACGAACGTGGCCACCAGCACCTGCAGGCCCCGGGACTTGAGTGCGGAGCCGCCCTTCTTGCCCGGCTCGCGCGGATGCGGCACCGGCTCGGTGGCGCGCTGCGCGGTCAGCCAGAAGACACCCACCAGCAGGAACACGCCCGCGATCAGCGGACCCGCCTCCGGGAACCAGGCGGTGGACAGCCCGATCGAGGCGATCGGCCCGAAGATGAAGCAGATCTCGTCCGCGATCGACTCCCACGAGTACGCGGTGTGCAGCTCACGCGGGGAGTCGCGGTAGATCGCCGCCCAGCGGGCCCGGATCATCGACCCGACGCTGGGCACCGTGCCCGCGCCCGCCGCGAACACGAACAGCGTCCAGTCGGGGGCGCCCTGCTGGGCGCAGACCAGCAGGCCCGCGACGGCGACGGCGGCCACCAGCGTCGCCGGGCGCAGCACCCGGCTCTGGCCGTGCCGGTCGACCAGCCGGGAGATCTGCGGGCCGAAGACGGCCGCGGACATCGCGAGGGTGGCGGAGAGGGCGCCCGCCAGGCCGTATCGGCCGGTGAGCTGGGAAATCATCGTGACGATGCCGATGCCCATCATGGACAGCGGCATCCGGCCGAGCAGCCCCGCCACCGAGAAGCTCTTGGTGCCGGGGGCGGCGAATATGGCGCGGTAGGGACTGGACAACTTGAGGTTCCGCCGATCAGGCGCGCTCTGGGGGCCGGCGCCGTTAACACGTGTAAATGGTTCGTACAGGTTTTCGTACAGGTTACGTACCGAAACGCCGCACCGGCACTGTGATCTGTGTCGGGTGCGGGCCTGTCGGAGGCGGGTGGCAGGATCGACGTATGCCTGATCAGCCCGATACGGTCCCCGGTGACACGCTCCTCGCAGCGTCCGACGCGACCCCCTACGACGCCCTGCTGCTGCTCTCCTTCGGCGGCCCCGAGGGCCCCGACGACGTGGTCCCGTTCCTCCAGAACGTGACGCGCGGCCGGGGCATCCCCGAGGAGCGCCTCAAGGAGGTGGGGCAGCACTACTTCCTCTTCGACGGCATCAGCCCGATCAACGAGCAGAACCGTCACCTCCTGGACGCCCTCCGCAAGGACTTCGCCGAGCACGGCCTCGCGGACCTCCCCGTCTACTGGGGCAACCGCAACTGGGCCCCGTACCTCACGGACACCCTGCGCGAGATCACCCGCGACGGCCGGCGCCGCATCGCGGTCCTCGCCACCAGCGCGTACGCCTCGTACTCGGGCTGCCGCCAGTACCGGGAGAACCTCGCGGAGTCCATCGAGACGCTGCGCGCGGAAGGCCTTCAGCCGCCCCGGATCGACAAGCTCCGCCACTACTTCAACCACCCCGGCTTCGTCGCACCCATGGTCGACGGCGTCCTGAAGTCCCTGGCCGACCTGCCGGACGCGGTGCGCGACGGCGCCCACCTCGCCTTCACCACGCACTCCATCCCGACGGCGGCGGCCGACACCTCCGGCCCGGTGGAGGCGCACGGGGACGGCGGTGCGTACGTCGCCCAGCACCTGGACGTGGCGCGGCTGATCGCGGACGCGGTCCGGGAGGCGACCGGGGTCGCCGAGCGCCCCTGGGAGCTGGTCTACCAGTCGCGCTCGGGCGCCCCGCACATCCCGTGGCTGGAGCCGGACATCTGCGACCACCTGGAGGCGCTGCACGGGGCCGGGGCACCGGCGGTCGTCATGGTGCCGATCGGTTTCGTGTCCGACCACATGGAGGTCCTGTACGACCTGGACACGGAGGCGACGGCGAAGGCGGCGGAGCTGGGGCTGCCGGTGGCGAGGTCGGCGACGGTGGGGGCGGACCCGCGGTTCGCTGCTGCGGTGCGGGAACTGGTCCTGGAGCGGGCGGCTGTCGAGCGGGGCGTGACGGTTCGCCCCTGTGCGCTCGGGGCGCTCGGGCCGAGCCACGACCTGTGCCCGGTCGGCTGCTGCCCCTCACGGGCGGTGAAGCCTGCGGCGGCGGGGGCGGACAGCCCCTACGTGTGAGGGGTGGGTGCGCGGACGGGGCCGGACCGTTGGATGCAGGAACAGCAACCCACCACCAGGGGAGAACCGTGAACGACGAGAACCTGAAGGCCGAACTGCTCGGAGTCGCGCTCGAAGTGGCCCGGCGGGCCGGGGAGTTGCTCCGGGACGGGCGGCCCGACGACCTCGGGGTGGCGGCCACCAAGTCCAGCTCCGTGGACGTGGTCACGGAGATGGACCTCGCCGCCGAGAAGCTGATCACCGGAATCCTCGCCGAGCGCCGGCCCGACGACGGCGTGCTCGGCGAGGAGGGCGCCGCGACCGAGGGCAGCAGCGGGGTGCGCTGGGTCGTCGACCCGCTCGACGGCACCGTCAACTACCTGTACGGGCTGCCCACCTGGGCCGTCTCGGTCGCCGCCGAGTACCGGGGCGAGACCCTCGTCGGCGTCGTCGAGGCCCCGATGCGCCGGGAGACGTACCGCGCGGTGCTCGGCGGCGGCGCGTACGCGGACGGCCCGGCGGGGGCGGGCCGGAAGCTCGCCGTCCGCCCCTCCCCGCCCCTCGACCAGGCACTGATCGGCACCGGCTTCGGCTACCTCGCCGAGCGCCGTAAGCGTCAGGCCGAGATCGCCGGACGGCTGATCCCGGGCTTCCGGGACATCCGGCGCGGCGGTTCGGCGGCCGTCGACCTGTGCGACGTCGCCGCCGGGCGGCTCGACGGCTACTACGAGCGCGGGCTCAACCCCTGGGACTACGCGGCCGGCGACCTGATCGCCCGGGAGGCGGGCGCCCTCACCGGCGCCAGGCCCGACAGCCCGGCCTCGCCCGAGCTGACGGTCGCCGCATCGCCGGGCGTCTTCGCCCCGCTCCAGGCACTGCTGGAGGACCTGGGCGCCTGGCACGACTGACGCACCGCCCGGGCATGACGGAGGGGCTCGATCCGGCGACGTACCGGATCGAGCCCCTCCGCTCGTGAGACGTGACGCCGGCTACGCGGCGATGTCGATCTCCACGCCGTGTTCGGCGGCGAGCTGGTGCAGGTCGTCGAGCTCTTCCTGCTCGACGTCCACGAGGAAGTCGTCGCCGGCCGCACGGGCCTTGGAAAGGTCCGACTCGGTGTCCTTTATGCGCTTCAGGAGACTGGTGGTGAAAGCGTCCATGGGTGCGCCCCCTCGTCATGGGTCGGTGGCACGGGGGTGTGCCGAGGGTGTTCGATCACACGCACCCCCGTCGGCGTCGGCGCATTCCCTCTGGACCGTCCCCGGGGGGACAGAGCGGGCTGTGGCGCGCCACATACGGGGCGTGATCGCGGGTGTTTAGACGTCCTCCCCACGCCCGGCGGGGGAGAAACCTCAACTGCCCCAAGAATCATGGAAGTCGCGCCTCCGGTCGCCCGCCGGTCATCGGCCGCCCGCCCGCCCGAGCGCCCCGCAAGCCGCCTTACAGCCGGTTTACGGCTGAAACGGGCAGGATGGAGGTCCACACACCCCTGCCCGGAGGACCTTCTCGCGGGCACCACAGGAAGGACCCGACGTGCGCGTACTCGTCGTCGAGGACGAGCAGCTGCTCGCCGATGCGGTGGCCACCGGACTGCGCCGGGAGGCCATGGCCGTCGACGTCGTGTACGACGGCGCCGCGGCCCTGGAGCGGATCGGCGTCAACGACTACGACGTCGTGGTCCTGGACCGCGACCTCCCGCTCGTGCACGGCGACGACGTCTGCCGCAAGATCGTCGAGCTGGGCATGCCCACCCGCGTCCTGATGCTGACCGCGTCCGGCGACGTCAGCGACCGCGTCGAGGGCCTGGAGATCGGCGCCGACGACTATCTGCCCAAGCCCTTCGCGTTCACCGAGCTGACCGCCCGCGTGCGTGCGCTGGGACGCCGTACCACCGTCGCGCTGCCGCCCGTGCTGGAGCGCTCCGGCATCAAGCTCGACCCCAACCGGCGCGAGGTCTTCCGCGACGGCCGGGAGATCCAGCTCGCCCCGAAGGAGTTCGCGGTGCTGGAGGTGCTGATGCGCAGCGAGGGTGCGGTGGTCTCCGCCGAGCAGCTCCTGGAGAAGGCGTGGGACGAGAACACCGACCCCTTCACCAACGTCGTACGGGTGACCGTCATGACCCTGCGCCGCAAGCTCGGCGAGCCCCCCGTCATCGTCACGGTGCCCGGCTCGGGCTACCGGATCTGAGGCGGCGGTGAAGACCACACCCGCCCCACCAGCAACACCGCCCAAGCCCTCCTGGGACCCCCGCCAGCCGGAACCGGCCTTCCCGTGGATCCGCTCCACGATCCGGATACGGCTGACCCTGCTGTACGGCGGCATGTTCCTGATCGCGGGCATCCTGCTGCTGTCGATCATCTACCTGCTGACCGCGCAGGCGCTGCGGGACGGCACGGCCTACCCCGATTTCCAGATCTCGGGCCCGGCCAGGCTCTCCAGCCACAGCTGCCCCTCCATCGGCGACGCGCAGAACAACGCCCAGCTGAACACGATGCTGCGCGAGTGCATGAGCGGCCAGCGGCAGGACGCCCTCAACGACCTGCTGAACCGCTCCCTGCTCGCCCTGGTCGGCCTCAGCGTCATCGCCTTCGCCTTCGGGTACGCGATGGCGGGCCGCGTCCTGTCGCCGCTGGGCCGCATCACCCGCACTGCCCGCCGGGTGGCCGGTACGGACCTGACGCGGCGCATCGAGATGGACGGCCCGGACGACGAGCTGAAGGAGCTCGCGGACACCTTCGACGAGATGCTGGACCGGCTGGAGCGCGCCTTCACCGCCCAGCAGCGCTTCGTCGCCAACGCCTCCCACGAGCTGCGCACACCGCTCGCGATCAACCGGACCCTCCTGGAGGTCCACCTCTCCGATCCCGGGGCCCCGGTGGAGCTCCAGCAGCTCGGCAAGACCCTGCTGGCCACCAACGAGCGCAGCGAGCAGCTGGTGGAGGGCCTGCTGCTGCTGGCCCGCAGCGACAACCAGATCGTCGAGCGCAAGCCCGTCGACCTGGCCGAGGTCGCCACCCGGGCCCTCGACCAGGCCCGCGGCGAGGCCCAGGACAAGGGCGTGGAGCTGCGCGGGGAGCGGCAGCCCGCGGTGGTCCAGGGCAACGGCGTGCTGCTGGAGCGGATCGCGCTGAACCTGGTTCAGAACGCGGTCCGGTACAACGTGGCCGACAATGGCTGGGTCGAGGTCACCACCGAGATCCAGCACGGACAGGCGGTGCTGGTGGTTTCGAACACGGGTCCAGTGGTTCCCGCGTACGAGATCGACAACCTCTTCGAGCCGTTCAGGAGGCTGCGCACCGAGCGCACGGGCAGCGACAAGGGCGTAGGCCTGGGTCTGTCCATCGCGCGCAGCGTCGCGAGGGCTCACGGAGGCCGTATCATCGCGGAGCCTCGCGAGGGCGGCGGCCTCGTCATGCGTGTGACGCTTCCGGTCTGAGTTCCTTCGGACCCGGGAGCAGGACGACTGGTGAAGCCGTCAGTGTGTTCGCTTTAAGCGGAATTTTCGGGATGGAAACCCGACAGTTCCGTGTGTGATCGATCACAGGTCGCATTTTCCGACCACCTACTCTCCGTGATCATCGATCCTCCGTAAAACCGGGAAAAGTCCGGGTTTCCGGGGGGTGGGATCACGGGAAGTACACGGGGTGGTGCACGGGCGGTGCGACATTCGGACCGTGTACGGTCCCGATCGCCATCCAAGACGATCACTCCGCGGAGTGCGTCTGAGGTGTCGATTGAGTAACAGACCTTGATGTGAGGCAAAATCTCCGCCTCAGGTCGGGCACAAGTCCGGCCTCTCACGCGTTACTGCGCTGGAGACACCGCAACCACCCAGAGGGGGAGAGCGACATGGCAACGGATTACGACACCCCACGTAAGACCGATGACGACCTCAACGAGGACAGCATCGAAGAACTCAAGGCACGGCGAAACGACAAGTCGAACACGACCGTCGACGTCGACGAGTTCGAGCAGGCTGAAGGCCTGGAGCTGCCCGGCGCGGACCTTTCCAACGAGGAACTGTCCGTCCGTGTGCTGCCCCGGCAGGCCGACGAGTTCACCTGCATGAGCTGCTTCCTGGTCCACCACCGCAGCCAGCTGGCCCGCGAGAAGAACGGCCAGCCGATCTGCCGCGACTGCGACTAGGACGGGGTCGGCCGTGACTGGCGCGACACCGTTCAGGAAGCGGCCTTTCCGGCGCAAGAAGGCGTCGGAGGCACAACAGGGCGGAACCGGCCCGACGGACGCTGCTCAGGCGTCCGCCGAGTCCTCCGCCCCCGTGCCGTCCTCCGACCCGGTGGACGGCACTCCCGGAGAAGCCGCCGGCGTACAGAGCGAAGGGCAGGACCTTCCGGTCCCGCTCGACGATTCGAAGGGGTCCGTGACCGGGACCCGGCGCCTGGCGGCTCTCACCAAGGGCGTCCCCGCCCTCAAGAAGGGCGTTCCCGCGCTGAAGAGCAGCGTGCCCGCCCTCAAGAACGGCGTCCGCAAGGGCGGCGAAGGCGCGAAGGCCGCCCTCGCCCACCTCACCGACCGCGTCATCGAGAACGCCCCCCGCGTGCCCGTGCGCGACCTGGCGACCCTGCGCAAGCAGTTCCCGGGGCTCACCCCCGAGCAGCTCGCCGACAAGCTCGTCGCGGGCGCCGCCAACGGCACCTCCACCGTGGGCGCCGGCATCGGCGCGGCCGCCATGATGCCCGTACCGCCCGCCATGCCGGCCGAGCTGGCCGCCGAGATCACCGGCGTCGCCGCGATCGAGCTCAAGCTCATCGCGGAACTCCACGAGGTCTACGGACAGCGCCCGCCCGGCAACCTCAAGCAGCGCACCATCGCCTATCTCGGCTCCTGGGCCGAGGAACGCGGCGTCGACATCACCAAGCCCACCACGCTCAACGCGGCGCTCGGCGGGCAGATGAAGCGCGAGCTGCGCCAGCAGATCATGAAGCGGATGGTCCGGAACCTGCCGAACCTGATGCCGTTCATGGTCGGCGCCGCCGTCGGCGCGGTGATGAACCGCCGCGACACCAAGAAGCTCGCCGAGCACATCCGCAAGGACCTGCGCACCCGGCAGGTCCCCTGGGACGCGCTGCCGGAGCTGCCGCCCCTGGACCACGCCCGCGAGCTGAGGGAGCTGGAGGCGGCCCGCAAGGAGCTGGAGGGCTAGCCCGCGACCCGTGCGGGGCTAGTCCGTGACCCGTGCGGACTTCAGCACGTCCGCAAGGGCCTGCGGGTGCCTGGTGGAGAGGTAGGCGTACGGAGTCGGGTCGTCCGGGTCGGTGACCGGGATCCGCAGCGCCGTCGGAATGTAGCTGCGCAGCAGCATGAAGGCGCGCAGGTCCGCCTTGTGGGTGCGCCAGGCACGCGCCTCCTCGGCGTCCAGCACCTCGGCGTCGCCCAGCGCGGACACCGGAATGCGGGCGTCCCCGGCCACCAGGGAGCCCGCCACCACCCTGATCCGCACCGATCCGTAACTGCTGACCAGCGCACCGGTCAGCAGGATGCCGACGACCACCGCGCCCAGCATCGGCAGCGTGCCCAGCGGCAGCAGCATCAACCCGCACGCGATGCCCACCCCGACGGTGATGAGCCACCAGGAGCGGGGTGCGGTCAGGCGTTCTTCGTAGGACTGCATACCGCTTAGCTTGGCACGGCGCGACCTGCGTATCCGTACGCGGGTAAGGTCTGCGCCTGTGAGCACTGACAACCCCCGGGAGGCGACTCCCGGACGCCCGGCCGGATCCTCGGCCCTGACGCCCCCGGCCGACGCCATAGCCCCGGTCCGGCACCCCGACGCCCCGGCCCCGGGCGAGCTGCTCGGCGCGCACTACGAGCACTGTTTCGGGTGCGGCGAGGGGCAGCCGCACGGGCTGCACCTCGAGGCGCGGGCGGGCGAGGGGCCCGGCGTGCGGGTGAGCGCGGAATTCACCGTCAAGCCCGCCCACCAGGGCGCCCCCGGGCTCGCGCACGGCGGCGTACTGGCCACCGCGCTGGACGAGACGCTCGGGTCGTTGCAGTGGCTGTTGCGGGTCATCGCGGTGACGGGACGGCTGGAGACCGATTTCGTCCGCCCCGTACCCGTCGGCACGGTCCTGCACCTCGACGCCGAGGTGACCGCCGTGCACGGCCGCAAGATCTACTCCACGGCGACCGGACGGATCGGCGGCCCCGAGGGGCCCGTCGCGGTCCGTGCGGACGCCCTCTTCATCGAAGTCAAGGTCGACCACTTCATCGACAACGGCCGCCCGGAGGAGATCCAGGCGGCCATGGCCGACCCCGATCAGGTCAGGCGCGCCCGCGCCTTCGAGGTGAACCCATGAGCCGTATCCCCGTAGACGTACTGATCCGGCGGGTGGACCCGGACGTGCCGCTTCCGTCGTACGGACACCCCGGTGACGCCGGGGCCGACCTGGTCACCACCGAGGCCTGCGAACTGGCCCCCGGTGAGCGCATCGTGCTGCCCACCGGCATCTCCATCGCGCTGCCCGACGGCTACGCGGCCTTCGTGCACCCGCGCTCCGGGCTCGCCGCCCGCTGCGGTCTGGCGCTCGTGAATGCCCCGGGGACGGTGGACGCCGGGTACCGTGGGGAGATCAAGGTGATCGTGGTCAACCTGGACCCGCGCGAGAGCGTGCGGTTCGAGCGTTTCGACCGGATTGCCCAACTGGTCGTCCAGCAGGTCGAGAAGGTCCGCTTCCACGAGGTCGCGGAACTTCCCGGCTCGGCACGGGCCGAGGGGGGCTTCGGGTCCACCGGCGGTCATGCCGCGGTGGGCGACCCGACGGGCGGTCCGGTGGACGACGCGGACGCCACAGATTCATTGGGTGGGAACTCCTACGCTTCGGTCGTTGCCGACCGGGAAGGACAGTGACGTGTTCGGACGTCGCAAGAAGAGCGAATCCGCCGAGGACGAGGCGGGCGTGACCGAGCAGGTCGCCGAAGAGGTCGAATCCGCAGAGGGCGCGGACGGTGAGCCGCAGCGGGTCAACCTGCCGCCGGCCCCCCGCCCCGACGGCCCCTGGGACGTCTCCGAGGTCACCTCGCCCGACGAGGGCCGGGTCGACCTGGGCGGCATCTTCGTGCCCGGCGTCGAGGGCATGGAACTGCGCGTGGAGGTCGCGGGCGACGCGATCGTGGCCGCCACCGTCGTGCTGCGCGACAGCGCCATCCAGCTCCAGGCCTTCGCCGCCCCCAAGAAGGAGGGCATCTGGGGCGAGGTCCGCGAGGAGATCGCCACCGGCATCACCGGCCAGGGCGGCCACATCGACGAGGTCGAGGGCCCGCTCGGCTGGGAACTGCGCGCCCAGGTCCCCGTACAGCTGCCGGACGGCAACAGCGGGGTGCAGCTGGTGCGCTTCGTCGGCGTCGACGGGCCCCGCTGGTTCCTGCGCGGAGTGATCTCCGGGCAGGGCGCGGTGCAGCCCGAGGCCGCGGGCGTGCTGGAGCAGATCTTCCTGGACACCGTGGTCGTCCGGGGCGAGGGGCCGATGGCTCCCCGCGACCCGATCGTCCTGAAGCTCCCCGAGGACGCCCAGATGGTCGCCGAGGGCGTCCAGCAGGAGGAGCAGGCGGAGTCCCGCTTCTCGGGCGGCATGGGGCAGTTGCAGCGCGGGCCGGAGATCACCGAGGTCCGCTGATCTCTCCTCGTTCTCGTACGGCCGGTGGCCCGCACTCCCGCAAGGGGTGCGGGCCACCGGCCGTTTCGCCGTCAATTCCCTTGGCCCGAACGGGAGTTGACGGCAAGCTCATTGTCGTACGCACACCTCTTCCCGTACGGTGCCGAGCACACGGGGGAAGGACGCGCCGGTGGGTGTGCAGGGGGGACGCGGTACGGGCGGGGCGGCCGAGGCGGTCGCCGATCGGGCGGCTTCTGCCGCCAGTGGGAGCGCTCCCGGGGCCGCGGGAGCTCACGGCGGGCGGCGGCGCGGGAGGACGCCGGTCCTGGTGCGCTGGGCCAGGCACCACGCGCTGGTGCTCGGCGCCGCCTCCGTCGCGGTACTGCTCGCGGCGACCGTTCTCGCCGCCCTCGCGGCACTCACCGAGCGCGCGGTCGAGAGTGGAGTCCAGCGTCGGATCGCCGCCGACCAGGGGGCGGCCGTCAGCGTTCTCGGAAACCGCCCCGGGGAGATCCCGGCCGGCGTCGACGCCCGCCGGGACGCGGCGGTACGGGCCGCGTTCGGGCAGACCTTCGCCGGGGTGGCGCACCGGACCTGGTCGGTGCTGCGGGCTCCCGCCGGGTTCCAGTCGGAGTTCGGGGTGATCGACGGAAGCGGACAGGAGCGGGACGACGTCACCGTCGCGGTGGAGGTACCGGTGCTCGCGGGACCCGAACTGCGCCAAGGAGGCACGTACCGGACCCAGGTACGCGGCGTCGACCTGCGCCTGCGCGTGGTGGGGCCGGTGCCGTCCGGTGCCGTCCGGGACGACGCACTGGGGCCCGTGCGCGGAGAGTCGGCCGCGCCCCTGGTGCTGGCGGACACGGCCGCCCTCGGCCCGCTCGGCCCGCGCACCGCGGGCAGGTCCGCACTGCTGCTGTTCGGGTCGCACCTGGACGCCCCCGTGCTGCGTTCGCTGGTGCCCCGCGCGGCGGACACCTCCGCCCTGGGCACCCTGCGCGTCCGCGCCGAGGAGGAGGCCTCGATCGACAGTGACGGACTGCTGGCCGCCCTCACCACGGCGTACCGCCTGTGCACCGTACTCACCGTGCTCCTCGCCCTGATCGCCCTCGTCCTCGACCTTTTGCTGTCCGCCCCCGAACGCGGCCGCACCGCCGCCCGGCTGCGCACCATGGGGCTCGGCGACCGGGCCACCGGGGCGCTCAACCTGGTGCAGTTGCTGCCGATGGTGGCCGCCGCCGCGATCGGCGGCAGCGCACTCGGGCTGCTGCTGCCCGGACTGCTGGGCGACGCCCTGGACCTGCGCGGCTTCACCGGGGGAGCGCTCGACCCCGAACTGCGCACCGATTACGCGGCCTTCGCGCTCCTGGGCGGCGGGTTCCTGCTGCTGGTGGCGGCGGCGGTGGCCGTGGAGACCGCCCTGGCCAGGCGCCGCAAGCTGGGCGCCGTACTGCGACTGGGAGAACAGACATGACCGGCACAGCCGCAGACCTGAGCACCCTGGAGGAGCGCGCCCGGGCGGGCGCGGTCCCCGCCGCCGACGACGGGCTGATCGTCTGCGACAACGTCGTACGCGTCTACCGCACCGAGGACGTGGAGGTGCAGGCCCTCCAGGGCCTGGACCTCGTCGTCGACGAGGGCGAGTGCGTGGCCCTTGTGGGCGCGTCCGGCTCCGGCAAGTCCACGCTCCTGTCGATCCTCTCCGGCCTCGACCTGCCCACCGCAGGCCGCGCCAGGGTCGCCGGCCACGACCTGCTGTCCATGGGGCGCACCGAACGCCTCGGCTACCGGCGCAGCACCGTCGGCTTCGTCTGGCAGCAGACCGGCCGCAACCTGCTGCCGTACCTCACCGCGCTGGAGAACGTCACCCTGCCGATGAAGTACGCCCGCGTACCGCGCCGCAAGCGTGCCCCGCAGGCGCAGGAACTCCTGGACGCGCTCGGCATCGGATATTGCCGCGACCGCCGCCCGCAGCAGATGTCCGGCGGCGAACAGCAGCGCGTCGCCGTCGCCGTGGCGAGCGCCAACAGCCCGCGCGTGCTCTTCGCCGACGAGCCCACCGGCGAACTCGACACCGCCAGCGGCGAGGAGGTCTTCGCCGCGCTGCGCCGCGCCAACGAGGAACTCGGCATGACCGTCCTGGTCGTCACCCACGACCCCCTCGTCTCCGACCAGGTCCGGCGCACCGTGCGCATCCGCGACGGCCGGACCGCCACCGAGACACTGCGGGCCCACGGGGCGGCGGACGGCGAGGAGTTCGCCGTGCTCGACCGGGTGGGCCGGCTCCAGCTGCCGCGCGAGCACATCGAGCGGTACGGGCTGCGCGGGCGGGTCCGGCTGACCACCGAGACCGACCACGTCGGGGTGTGGGCGGACGGGACGATTCCCCCCGGGGATCAAGGAAATTGACCGGCGGTGGGTCCGTTGTCGAACCCATGGGCAACAATGAGCGCACGGACAGCAGTTCGGCAGTGGTGCGACAGCACGACGAACGTCAGCGGTACGAGCGGGGGAGCGGGCGATGACCGACAGCACGGAGACCACCACCGGCACGGGTACGGCCACGGCACTGGCCGAGGACCCCATGGTCCGCGTCAAGGACCTGCACCGGTCCTTCGGCTCCGGAGCCGCCGCCGTGCACGCCCTGCGCGGCGTCTCCTTCGATGTGCCGCGCGGCGAGCTGGTCGCCCTCAAGGGCCGCTCCGGCTCCGGCAAGACCACCCTGCTCAACCTCGTCGGCGGCCTCGACAAGGCGGACGGCGGCAGCATCGTCGTCGACGGCACCGACATCGGCTCCCTCGGCGAGAGCGGACTGCTGGAGATGCGCCGCGACCGCATCGGCTTCGTCTTCCAGTCCTTCGGCCTGATCCCCATCCTCAGCGCCGCCGAGAACGTCGGGGTGCCGCTGCGGCTGCGCAAGACCGACCCCAAGGAGCGCGAGGAGCGGGTCGCCCTGCTGCTCTCCCTGGTCGGCCTCGCCGACCACGCCACCCAGCGCCCCACCGAGCTCTCCGGCGGCCAGCAGCAGCGCGTCGCCATCGCCCGCGCGCTCGCCAACCGGCCCGCCCTGCTGATCGCCGACGAGCCCACCGGCCAGCTCGACGCGGAGACCGGCCTCGCGGTCATGGAACTGCTGCGCGCGGTGGTCCGCAGCGAGAACGTGACGGCGCTGGTCGCCACGCACGACGCCCAGCTCCTGGGCCTCGCGGACCGGGTGATGGAACTGCGCGACGGGCGGATAGTCGACGCCGACTGAGCGCATCAGAATCGCGTCAAGGCACCCCTCCCGCCTGCACCCTGTCCGAAACGTCCCCTTCGCTGGCCTTAAGGTCGACAGCAGCGCACGAAGCCGCGGCGGCAGTGCACCACCACACCGCCGCCGCAGCGCGCACCGCTGCTTTCGAAAGACAATGGGGCCATGGGACGCGGGACACTCCGGATCTACCTCGGTGCGGCACCGGGCGTCGGCAAGACGTACGCCATGCTCTCCGAGGCCCACCGCAGGGTGGAGCGCGGGACCGACTGCGTCGTCGCCTTCGTCGAGCACCACGGCCGCCCGCGCACCGAGGTGATGCTGCACGGCCTCGAAGAGGTGCCCCGGCGCACCCTCGTCTACCGGGGCGCCACCTTCACCGAGATGGACGTCGACGCCGTCCTGGAGCGCGCCCCCGCCGTCGCCCTGGTCGACGAGCTGCCGCACACCAACGTCCCCGGCTCCCGCCACGCCAAGCGCTGGCAGGACGTCGAAGCCCTCCTCCAGGCGGGCATCGACGTCATATCGACGGTCAACATCCAGCACCTGGAATCGCTGGGCGACGTCGTCGAGTCGATAACGGGAGTGCGCCAGCGCGAGACCGTCCCCGACGAGGTGGTCCGCCGCGCCGACCAGATCGAACTGGTCGACATGTCGCCCCAGGCGCTGCGCCGCCGCATGGCGCACGGCAACATCTACCAGCCCGACAAGATCGACGCCTCCCTCTCCAACTACTTCCGCCCCGGCAACCTCACCGCCCTGCGCGAACTGGCCCTCCTGTGGGTCGCCGACCGGGTCGACGAGTACCTCCAGCAGTACCGGGGCGAGCACAACATCCGCTCCACCTGGCAGGCCCGCGAACGCATCGTCGTCGGCCTCACCGGCGGCCCCGAGGGCCGCACCCTGATACGCCGCGCCTCCCGCATGGCCGCCAAGGGCTCCGGCAGCGAGATCCTCGCCGTCTACGTCGCCCGCAGCGACGGCCTCACCGCCGCCTCCCCCAAGGAGCTTGCGGTCCAGCGCACCCTGGTCGAGGACCTGGGCGGCAGCTTCCACCACGTCATAGGGGACGACGTACCCAGCTCCCTGCTGGAATTCGCCCGCGGCGTCAACGCCACCCAGATCGTGCTCGGCTCCAGCCGCCGCAAGACCTGGCAGTACATCCTGGGCCCCGGCGTCGGCCAGACCGTCGCCCGCGACTCCGGCCCCGACCTCGACGTCCACATCGTCACGCACGAGGAGGTCGCCAAGGGACGCGGCCTGCCCGTCGCCCGGGGAGCCCGGCTCGGCGGCACCCGCATCCTCGCGGGCTGGCTCGTCGGCGTACTCGGACCGGTCCTGATGACGCTGCTGCTCACCAGCATCAACAACGGACCCGGCCTCGCCAACGACGTCCTGCTCTACCTCTTCCTGACCGTCGTCGCCGCCCTCCTCGGCGGCCTGCTGCCCGCCCTCGCGGCCGCGGCGGCGGGCTCCCTGCTCCTCAACTACTTCTTCACCCCGCCCACCCGCACCCTCACCGTCGACGACCCCAAGAACATCGTCGCCATCGCGATCTTCTTCGCCGTCGGCGTCTCGGTGGCCTCCGTCGTGGACCTCGCCGCCCGGCGCACCCACCAGGCCGCCCGGCTGCGCGCCGAGTCCGAGATCCTCTCCTTCCTCGCGGGCAGCGTCCTGCGCGGCGAGACCACCCTCGACGCCCTCCTGGAGCGGGTCCGCGAGACCTTCGCCATGGAGTCCGTCGCCCTCCTGGAGCGGGCCAGCGACGTCGAGCCGTGGACCTGCGCGGGCAGCCTGGGCCCCAGCCCCGCCGAACGCCCCGAGGACGCCGACGTGGACATGCCGGTCGGCGACCACATGGCGCTCGCCCTCTCCGGGCGGGTCCTGCCCGCCGAGGACCGCCGGGTGCTCGCCGCGTTCGCCGCCCAGGCCGCCGTCGTACTGGACCGCCAGCGCCTGGTCGGCGAGGCCGAGGAGGCCCGCCGCCTCGCCGAGGGCAACCGCATCCGCACCGCGCTCCTCGCCGCCGTCAGCCACGACCTGCGCACCCCCCTCGCCTCCATCAAGGCCGCCGTCACCTCGCTGCGCAGCGACGACGTGTCCTGGTCCGAGGCCGACGAGGCGGAACTGCTGGCCGGCATCGAGGAGGGCGCCGACCGCCTCGACCACCTCATCGGCAACCTCCTGGACATGTCCCGCCTCCAGACCGGCGCCGTCACTCCCCTGATCCGCGTCACCGACCTCGACGAGGTCATCCCCATGGCCCTGGTCGGCGTCCCCGACGACAGCGTCGAGCTCGACATCCCGGAAACGCTCCCGATGGTCGCCGTCGACCGGGGCCTCCTGGAGCGGGCCGCCGCGAACATCGTCGAGAACGCCGTCAAGTACAGCCCGCCCGGCATCCCCGTCGCCGTCGCCGCCAGTGCGCTGGGCGACCGCGTCGAGGTCCGCGTCACCGACCGGGGCCCCGGCGTCCCCGACGACAGCAAGGGCCGCATCTTCGAACCCTTCCAGCGGTACGGGGACGCCCCGCGCGGCGCCGGAGTCGGCCTCGGTCTCGCGGTCGCCCGGGGCTTCGTGGAGGCCATGGGCGGCACCCTCACCGCCGAGGACACCCCCGGCGGCGGCATGACCATGGTGCTCACCCTCAAGGTCGCCCCCGGCCAGGCCCCGGTCCGGCCGGACTTCCCGGCGCAGGTCCTGTCATGAACGTACGCACGAATCCTTTGCATGCCCCGACAGCAGTGAGGAAGACCCCCATGACCCGGGTGCTCGTGGTCGACGACGAGCCGCAGATCGTCCGCGCGCTCGTGATCAATCTGAAGGCGCGCAAGTACGAGGTGGACGCGGCCCCCGACGGGGCCACCGCCCTCCAGCTCGCCGCCGCCCGCCACCCCGACGTGGTGGTGCTCGACCTCGGCCTGCCCGACATGGACGGCGTCGAGGTCATCAAGGGCCTGCGCGGCTGGACCCGGGTGCCGATCCTGGTGCTCTCCGCCCGCCACACCTCCGACGAGAAGGTCGAGGCGCTCGACGCGGGCGCCGACGACTACGTCACCAAGCCCTTCGGCATGGACGAGCTGCTGGCCCGGCTGCGGGCCGCCGTCCGCAGGGCCGAACCCGTCGGTGCCGCCGAGGAGGGCGACGTACTCATCGAGACGGAGGGCTTCGCCGTCGACCTCGCTGCGAAGAAGGTCCACCGGGAGGGCCGCGACGTACGCCTGACCCCCACCGAGTGGCACCTGCTGGAGGTGCTGGTGCGCAACACCGGCCGCCTGGTCAGCCAGAAGCAGCTCCTCCAGGAGGTCTGGGGGCCCTCGTACGGCACCGAGACCAACTACCTGCGGGTCTACATGGCCCAGCTCCGCCGCAAGCTGGAGACCGACCCGGCACATCCGCGCCACTTCATCACCGAGCCGGGGATGGGGTACCGCTTCGAGCGGTAGGCCCCCGGGCCCTCGGTCCCGCGCGGCCGGGCCCGAGGGCCGGGAAAGATCGTGACTACGGCGGGTGACCCCACCGGTCCCGTCCCCGGTACGCTTCCCGTATGAGTGCCGTACCTCGCCCCGAGAAGCCGACCGGGCGGTTCCGCAGGATGCTCGACCGACTGTCCAGCTCCCAGGAGGACCTGCACTGCACGGAGCTCCAGGAGGACACCCACGCCGTCGGCTGCACCCCCATATCGGCCTGCGACGACCGCCAGATCGTCAAGGTGACCGGTACGTTGCGCACGGTCACCCTGCGCCCGCGCGCCGGTGTGCCCGCCCTGGAGGCCGAGCTCTTCGACGGCACCGCGCCGCTGGACGTCGTCTGGCTGGGCCGCCGCTCCATCGTCGGCATAGAACCCGGCCGCAAGCTCATCGCCTCCGGCCGGATCTCCATGAGCCACGGCCGCCGGGTGCTCTTCAACCCCAAATACGAACTCCGACCGCTCGGACAGGAGTAGCCGGTGACGTCTTTCGACAAGCCGACCACACCCCGCCATCCCGACGACGCCGCCCAGCCGTACGTCGTCCCCGCCGACGCGCCCCCGCAGAACGCAGCGGACAAGGCCGTCACCGAGGCGGCCCTCTTCGACGCCTTCGGCGGCGTGCGCGGCATGGTGGAGACGGTCCTGCCGGGCCTGCTCTTCGTGACCATCTTCACGATCAACAAGAACCTCCAGATCTCGGCGATCGCGGCCGGTGCGGTGTCGCTGCTGCTGGTCGCCGTCCGGCTGGTCCGCAAGGACACCGTGAAGCACGCCTTCAGTGGCGTCTTCGGGGTCGCCTTCGGCATCGCCTTCGCGCTGATCACGGGCAACGCCAAGGACTTCATGCTGCCCGGCATGCTCTACACGCTGGGCCTCTCGCTGGCCTACCTGATCTCGGCGGCCGCGGGCTTCCCGCTGATCGGCGTGATGCTCGGCCCGGTGTTCAAGGAGAACCTCTCCTGGCGCACCCGCAACCCCGGCCGCAAGAAGGCGTACACGAAGTCGAGCTACGCCTGGGGCGTCATCCTGCTCACCAAGTGCGCGATCCTCTTCCCGCTGTACTGGTGGGCCGACACCACCAAGTTCGGCTGGGTGGCCATCGCGCTGAAGATCCCGCCGTTCCTGCTGGCCGTCTGGCTGACCTGGATCTTCCTGGCGAAGGCTCCCGCGCCGATCGACGTGTTCGCGGAGATGGAGGCCGAGGAGAAGGCCGAGGAGGCCCGGAAGGCGGCCGCCGCCGCCCACCGCCGCGAGGCCTGAGAGTTACGTCGAAGGGGGGCGCCCCGCACCGGTGAGTGCGGGGCGCCCCCCTTCGACGTAACCGGACCTCAGCCCTTCGGCGCATCCTCCCGGCGCACCGACAGCAGGTCCTCCAACTGCTCCTCGCGCGCCTGCGCGGCCACGAACAGCAGCTCGTCGCCGGGCTCCAGGGTCTCCTCCGGCGTCGGCGTGAGCACCCGCGTGCCGCGGATGATCGTCACCAGCGAGGTGTCGATCGGCCACTCCACCTCGGAGATCTGCGTGCCCGCGATCGCCGACTCCGGCGGCAGCGTCAGCTCGACCAGGTTGGCGTCGCCGTGGCTGAAGCGCATCAGCCGTACGAGATCGCCGACGCTCACCGCCTCCTCGACCAGCGCCGACATCAGACGCGGAGTGGACACCGCCACGTCGACGCCCCAGGACTCGTTGAAGAGCCACTCGTTCTTCGGGTTGTTGACGCGGGCCACCACGCGCGGCACCCCGTACTCGGTCTTCGCGAGCAGGGAAACGACCAGGTTGACCTTGTCGTCGCCGGTCGCCGCGATCACGACGTTGCAGCGCTGGAGCGCCGCCTCGTCCAGCGAGGTGATCTCACAGGCGTCGGCCAGCAGCCACTCCGCCATCGGCACCCGCTCCACCGAGATGGCGGTCGGCGCCTTGTCGATCAGGAGCACCTCGTGCCCGTTCTCCAGCAGCTCGCCCGCGATGGAACGCCCCACCGCGCCGGCCCCGGCAATCGCGACCCTCATCAGTGACCTTCCTCGGGGCCGAGCGAGCAGGCCGCCTCGACCTTCTCGATCTCGTCCGTGCGCATCATCACGTGCACGAGGTCGCCCTCCTGCAGCACCGTCTGGGAAGTCGGCAGAACCGCTTCGCCCAGCCGGGTGAGGAACGCGACACGCACGCCCGTCTCCTCCTGCAACTTGCTGATCTTGTGCCCGATCCAGGCGGGCGAGGTGTGCACCTCCGCGAGCTGCACACCGCCGCTCGGGTCCCGCCACAGCGGCTCCGCGCCCGAGGGCAGGAGCCGGCGCAGCATCTGGTCGGCGGTCCAGCGGACCGTGGCGACCGTGGGGATGCCCAGGCGCTGGTAGACCTCCGCCCGGCGCGGGTCGTAGATGCGCGCCGCGACGTTCTCGATGCCGAACATCTCGCGGGCCACCCGGGCCGCGATGATGTTCGAGTTGTCGCCGCTGCTGACGGCGGCGAACGCACCGGCGTCCTCGATGCCCGCCTCGCGGAGGGTGTCCTGGTCGAAACCGACCCCGGTGACCCTGCGGCCACCGAACCCGGAACCCAGACGGCGGAAGGCCGTGGGGTCCTGGTCGATCACGGCGACCGTGTGCCCCTGCTGCTCCAGAGTCTGCGCGAGAGCGGCTCCCACTCGCCCGCAACCCATGATGACGACGTGCACGTCCGTCCTTCCGGCCGTTAAGAGTCCATCAATTGTTTCGTGTGTTTTTCGTCGGACTCACAAGAGTCGCAGACCGCCGCCAAAGCTACACACGTGCGGTGTGCCGCGGGGACCCCCGGTCAGTGACTGGTCAGAGGCCGGTCCGAGAAGTTCAAGGCCTGGCAAAGGAGCTTTCGGAGATTCCCGGAGGCCCGGCGGGGGCGGGTGGGCCACGCCCGTTCGACCGCTTACGATCCTCGACGTGTCCAAACTGACCGACGTGCCCAAACGGATCCTGATCGGCCGGGCCCTGCGCAGCGACAAGCTGGGAGAAACGCTCCTCCCCAAGCGCATCGCACTTCCCGTCTTCGCCTCAGACCCCCTCTCCTCCGTGGCCTACGCGCCCGGAGAAGTCCTGCTCGTGCTCTCCATCGCGGGTGTCTCGGCGTACCACTTCAGCCCGTGGATCGCACTCGCGGTCGTCGTCCTGATGTTCACGGTCGTCGCCTCCTACCGGCAGAACGTCCACGCGTACCCGAGCGGCGGCGGCGACTACGAGGTCGCCAACACCAACCTCGGCCCCAAGGCCGGCCTCACCGTCGCCAGCGCCCTGCTGGTCGACTACGTGCTGACCGTCGCCGTGTCCATCTCCTCCGGCATCGAGAACCTCGGCTCGGCCATCCCGTTCGTCGTCGAGCACAAGGTGCTCTGCGCGGTCGCGGTCATCGCCCTGCTGACCGTGCTCAACCTGCGCGGCATGAAGGAGTCCGGGAAGCTCTTCGCCATCCCGACGTACGTCTTCGTGGTGGGCGTCTTCATCATGCTGGCCTGGGGCGCCTACCGCGCCCTCACCGGCGACGACATGAACGCCCCCACCGCCGACCTGGAGATCAAGCCCGAACACCCGGGCCTGGCCGGTTTCGCCCTCGTCTTCCTCCTCCTGCGCGCCTTCTCCTCCGGCTGCGCCGCCCTCACCGGCGTCGAGGCGATCTCCAACGGCGTCCCCGCCTTCCGCAAGCCGAAGTCGAAGAACGCCGCCACCACGCTCGCCCTCATGGGCGGCCTGGCCGTCGTCATGTTCTGCGGCATCATCGCGCTCGCCATGAACACCGGCGTGCGCATGGCCGAAAACCCGGCCCACGACCTGGTCCGCGACGGCGTCCCGGTCGGCGACGCCTACGTACAGAACCCGGTGATCTCCCAGGTCGCCGCCGCCGTCTTCGGCGAGGGCACCTTCTTCTTCATCCTCCTCGCCGCCGCCACCGCGCTGGTCCTCTTCCTGGCCGCCAACACGGCGTACAACGGCTTCCCCCTCCTCGGCTCGATCCTCGCCCAGGACCGCTGGCTGCCCCGCCAGCTGCACACCCGCGGCGACCGCCTCGCGTTCTCCAACGGCATCGTGCTCCTCGCCGGCGCGGCGATCCTCCTGGTCGTCCTCTACGGGGCCGACTCCACCAAGCTGATCCAGCTCTACATCGTCGGCGTCTTCGTCTCCTTCACGCTGAGCCAGATCGGCATGGTCCGGCACTGGAACCGGCACCTGAAGTCCGAGCGCAAGCCCGCCGAGCGCCGCCGCATGATCCGCTCCCGCGCGATCAACGCCTTCGGCGCGTCCTTCACGGGCCTGGTCCTGGTCGTCGTCCTCGCCACCAAGTTCACGCACGGCGCCTGGGTCGCCCTGCTCGGCATGGTGATCTTCTACGGAACGATGACCGCGATCCGCAAGCACTACGACCGGGTCGCCGAGGAGATCGCCGCCGCCGAGGGCCCCTCCGACGACAGCCTGCGCCCCTCCCGGGTCCACTCCATCGTCCTGGTCTCCAAGGTCCACAAGCCGACCCTGCGCGCCCTCGCCTACGCGAAGCTGATGCGCAGCGACCGCCTCGAAGCGCTCTCCATCAGCGTGGACCCGGCCGAGACGAAGGCCCTGCGCGACGAGTGGGAACGCCGCGGCATCAACGTACCCCTCAAGATCCTCGACTCCCCGTACCGCGAGATCACCCGCCCGATCATCGAGTACGTGAAGGGCCTGCGCCGCGAGAGCCCGCGCGACGTGGTCTCCATCTACATCCCGGAGTACGTCGTCGGCCACTGGTACGAGCACCTGCTCCACAACCAGTCCGCCCTGCGCCTGAAGGGCCGCCTGCTCTTCACCCCCGGCGTGATGGTGACCTCCGTCCCCTACCAGCTGGAATCCTCCGAGGCGGCCAAGAAGCGCGCCAAGAAGCGGGCCGACTGGAACGCGCCGGGAGCGGTGCGACGGGGACCGGTGGCGCGGCCGCCCCGCGAGACCACGAAGGAATCCACCAAGAGCTGAGCCTGTCGGCGCTCAGGCTTGCCTTGGTCGTGCGGCCGGACAACACCCACGTAGACTGGTGGGCTGTTGTCCGGCCGTTTCGCGTGCCGGTCCCGTCCCACCCCTTTGATCCTCTGGAGCCACCCCACCATGCAGTCCGAATCCAAGGCATCAAAGGGCACCGACGCGCAGGCGGCCCCCCAGATCTCCCTCGTCGGTACGGAGTACGAGGTCGAGGTCGGCCCCGTCGCCCACGGCGGCCACTGCATCGCCCGCACCTCCGAGGGCCAGGTCCTCTTCGTACGCCACACCCTCCCCGGCGAGAAGGTCATCGCCCGCGTCACCGACGGCCACGAGGGCGCCCGCTTCCTGCGCGCCGACGCGGTGACGATCCTGGACCCGTCCAAGGACCGCGTCGAGGCCCCCTGCCCCTTCTCCGGCCCCGGCAAGTGCGGCGGCTGCGACTGGCAGCACGCCAAGCCGGGCGCCCAGCGCCGCCTGAAGGGCGACGTCGTCGCCGAACAGCTGCTCCGCCTCGCGGGCCTGACCCCCGAGGAAGCGGGCTGGGACGGCACGGTCATGCCCGCCGAGGGCGACAAACTCCCGGCCGGCCAGGTCCCGCAGTGGCGCACCCGCGTCCAGTACGCCATCACCCCGGACGGCACGGTCGGCCTCCGCAAGCACCGCTCCCACGACATCCAGCCCGTCGACCACTGCATGATCGCTTCCCCCGGTGTCTCCGAACTCGGCATCGAGAAGCGGGAGTGGCCCGGCATGGCCTCCGTCGAAGCCATCGCCGCCACCGGCTCGCACGACCGCCAGGTCGTCCTCACCCCCACCCCCGGCGGCCGCCTCCCCCTCGTCGAACTCGACAAGCCGGTCTCCGTCCTGCGCGTCCACGAGAAGGACGGCAGCGTCCACAAGGTCCACGGCCGCGCCTTCGTCCGCGAGCGCGCCGACGGCCGCACCTACCGCGTCGGCATGGGCGGCTTCTGGCAGATCCACCCCCAGGCCGCCGACACCCTGATGCGCGCCGTCATGCAGGGCCTGATGCCCCGCAAGGGCGAAACCGCCCTCGACCTGTACTGCGGCGTGGGCCTCTTCGCGGGCTCGGTCGCCGAACGCGTCGGCGACCAGGGCGCGGTCCTGGGCATCGAATCCGGCAAGCGCGCGGTGGAGGACGCCCGCCACAACCTCGCCTCCATGCCGAACGTCCGCATCGAGCAGGGCAAGGTCGAGTCCGTCCTCCCGCGCACGGGCATCACGGAAACCGACCTGATCGTCCTCGACCCGCCCCGCGCGGGCGCCGGCAAGCAGACGGTCAAGCACCTCTCCACCCTGGGCGCCCGCCGCATCGCCTACGTCGCCTGCGACCCGGCGGCCCTGGCCCGCGACCTGGCGTACTTCGCGGAGGGCGGCTACAAGGTCCGGACGCTGCGGGTCTTCGATCTCTTCCCGATGACGCATCACGTGGAGTGTGTGGCGATTCTGGAGCCGGTGAAGAAGGACGACTGACCTGCGGTCTCTCCTAGATCTCGGCTGGGCCGGTCGACCTTTTCCCTTGAGTACACCATGTGGGGCGCCTCGCGGGCCTTGAACGGCCTGCGGAGGGCGCCTGACCTGCTAGTTCGAGAGATGTTCCTTCTGGGTGGTCTAGCTCGTACGTGTGGTACCGCCTTGCCGAAATGATGTTCTGCGCGGTCGGCCGCCCGTCTGCGAGCAAGGGTGTTTCGGTCGTCGGTAGGGGGATGGTCGAAGCCCAGTTGCTTAGCAGCGTACAGAGGTACGGGGTAACGGGAGCGGTCGGCCTACTGTAGGAAGCTTGTGCCGTCGGGCGATCAGGAATCGGGTGCCGAAGGAAGCGTAGAGCGCCTGAATTCTTGATCAAAGGTGCTCTCCGGACGCTACGGCTGGAAGATGCCGCGCACGCAGTGGGAGAGCTGCTTCCGCGTGTGCAGCTCTCCGCCAGGAGGCTACGGGATCCGCCTTCCTGGAGGGCGAGGCGGAGGGGGCAGACCGCGTACGTGCGCTTCGGCGCGATGCTCACTTGATGCGCGGATTCCCTGCCAAAGCCACCGCGCGGTCCCGGAGCGGACCTGATCGCGGTGGCCTTCAGTGGTGGATCTTTTGTTATGCGCTGCCACTCTGCGGTGACGGCGTGATGGATGGCAGCGCTCCGCGGACAGGAGGCGCACCAGGTGACTTCGTTGCCAATGGTCCGCCACAAGTGCATCGACCGATCAGTAGCGAGGCCCCGGGTGCCTCGTCTACCCGGCTGCCTTCGTCCACCCCAACGGTCAGGCCGGCTGAACCGAACTGGTCGCCTGCACCTCGGGGTGAAGCAGCGAGCGGAGTTTGGCGCGGGTCTCCGAGTCGGTTGAGTAGATGACGGTTCCGACCATGCCGCGTGTCAGCAGGACCTTGTAGGTGTTGCGGATCAACCGATTGATGTCCCCCTCCGGAGTCGCAACCTTGCCATTCCGCTTCGTCAACGCGGGGTCCTTGGAGGCAGTGCGGTCGGTGACCCAAGCGTCCTCCCTCCAGATCAGATCAGGGCCCATGATCACACCACTCCAGTCGTACTCGAAACCCTGTGCCGTATAGACGCAGCCGATCTGACCAAAACCAGCTGGATCAGTGGCCCAGAGAGCAGAGGGCGGAGCCCCCATGATCGACCGGTCCCCTTTGACGTTCCATGGGCGCAGCCAGTCTCCGATTCGCACATCGGTAGGGAGCGGTTCTCCGGATTTGGGGTCCGACCAAGGCCAGCAGAAGCCGGCTGAGATTCTGGCGGTGTATCCCTTCGCCTGCTTTGCCCGCAGGAAGTCTTCCATCGCGGAGGGGGAGTCGACGACTTCGAGTTCCATACGGCCGTCTGGCTCCCAGAGTTCCGGGCCGTTGTCCTCGAGGGCGAGCAGATGGACCACCCACCGCAGGTACGCATCACTGCCGCCGCAGCGGAACTGGCTGTCCAGCGCCACTACATTGCAGCGAAGATCCTTCTGGGCTGCCGCGGCCTCGATCTCCTCGACTGTTCCTGTTTCGCCGGGCCGTACCGTCTGGTGTTGGTCCAGGAGGAAGACGGGTACGCGTGCGACATCGATCAGCTCCTCGAGCTGTCGTTTTCCTGTCCGTTGAGCCGCCGGAGTGAAGCGGCTGGCCGAGGTCTCCCGGATTCGATGGGCCTCGTCGCACACCAACACATCAAGGCTATTGCGCTCAGCGGCCCCGAAGCTGTTGAAGTACTTGAAGAGCTCGCGCACTTCCGGTTTGCGCGTGCCCGCTACCTTGCGCATGGTCTTGGTGAACGACTGCGAACCAGTGGCGTGCAAAGCCGGAACACCACGCCGGTACATTTCGCCGAGCACCGACAGTGCGATGACGCTCTTGCCAGTTCCGGGGCCGCCGGTGATGACGACGACCTCCTTGTGGTCGGATGCACGGGCTCGGTTCACTGCCTTCAGCACTGTCTCGTACGCGATCCGCTGTTCGTCGAGAAGTACGAACTGCTCGCGTTCGCGTACCTCTTGTGCGGCAACGCTCAGCAACTGCTTTGACGGTTCAACCTTGGCGGCCAGCAACTCGTCGGCCGCCGCTGCTCCCGAGGTGGGTGCCAACTTCGTCTGCAGGTAGGTGAGGAATCCGCCCCGGCGGTCGGCCGTGAACAATCGGCCCCGTTCGTCGAGCGGCACCTCGTCCAGACCAGCGGCGCCGAACGCAGTGGCGTTGTGAAGGTATGCAGCACCTGAGATGCGCTCGGGGTGTTGTGTGAGTGCTCCATTGAAGGCGACCAAGTAGTCGCAGTAGCCGCGTACTTGTTCAATGGGGTTCAGGACCGGTCGCGGGTACCCGTCGACGCGGCACAGTAGAGGGTCGATGTCGTCGTCGGGGTGTGCTTCACTCCACTGCTTGAGCTCGACAACGACGTATGACGGCTCTCCCGTCTTCGGGTGCACTCCGGCGAGTACGGCGTCCGCGCGCTTGCTGGTGAGCGGAAGCCCGAATTCGATGAGCACTTCGACCTGGCCGAGCCCGGCATCGAGGAGAGCGTTTGTGAGGGCGGGAAGACTGCGCTCCCAGGAGCGCACCTCCGAGGCGCCGGGACGATGCCCATGTACGTGAGTGAACCGCTCGACCAAGTGGAGGGGCAGTGACCCTTCGAGGAGTCGCGCAGCAACAGCAGTGGCCGAGTCACGAAGCAGCAAGACATGCCCCCAGGCAGCACGAAGTATCTCGTGCGGGTGGGGGCATGTCCTGCTGCGGAAGCCCGGCGGGCCGCATGAATGATTGATCGAATGCTACCGAAACGATTCATGGGCCCACCGCTGGGTTCGTGACGTCAGTGCTGGACGATCTTGCGCATGCTGCTGGGCAGTGGATGCTGCACCGATGTGATCAGGTGCCCACGCAATGCGTCTCGCGTTTCCTCGTCCGTGGAGTGGACGACGACTCCCATAATCCCGCGGGTCAGCAGGACGTGATATGCGTTGCGGATGCATCGTTCGATGTCGGCCTGGGCGATGCCCTTCGGCTTCAGTTCGGGGTCGAAGGTCGCCGTTCGATTAGTGACGAACTGGCCTTCCCGCCATAGCAGGTCAGGACCAAGGATGACGCCCACCCAGTCGAACTCGAAGGTCTGAGAGGTGTAGACGCAGCCGACCTGGTGGGATCCGCGGGGGTCCGTGGCCCAGAATTCGGCGTCCGGTGCCCCTTCCACAGCGAATCCCGGCTTGACGTTCCAGGGCTTCCGCCACTCACCGAGCGTGACGTCGGGAATCAGCTCGCCGTTGTCGTCGGGCTTGCTCCAGGGCCAGCAGAAGCCCGCGACGATCCGGGTACTCGCCCCTTCGAACCGTCGCATGGAGAGAAAGTCCTCCATTTCCTGGGGCGTTTCAGCGAGTTCTACTTGCATGCGGCCGTCCGGGACCCAGGCCTGAGGCGTGCGGATGCCCACGCTGAGGAGTCGCAGCACCCAGTCCCGGTAGTACGCGCTGCCCTGGGCCCGGAACATTCCGCCGAGGTCGATCAGGGTGTGCTTCAGCCCGAGCGCTCTGGCGCGTTCCGCCAGGTACTCCGCAGTGCCGACCTCGCCCGGCCTCAGGGACTGCCAGTCATCCAGGAGGAACACGGGGACACGGGCGGCTTCGATGATCTCATCGGCTTGTGGGCGTGGGTTCTCCCGCTCCTCTCGCGGCGTGTACTGGTCGATGGAGTGTCGACGGATCCGGTGTGCTTCGTCGCAAATCACCACGTCACAGCTGTCCGAAGGGAGCTTCTTCAACTGGTTGAAATAGGTGAACCGTTTGGTGGCTTCCCGGTCGAACTTCCCCTTCATCCGGGGCGGAGCCTGCTGGATGTGGCCTTCTCGCAGCGTCTTCGTGAGGGCCTTCGCGCCGGACGCGTGTCGGACATCCAGGCCGGCTGCGGCCAAGGTGCGCCTCAGCTCCAAAGCGATCGCGCTCTTGCCGCTGCCGGGGCCACCGCGGACGATGATCACTTCTTTGGTTCCGCCGTTGCGTACACGTTGAACTGCCTCGTGGACGTCTTGGTGCGCGAGTTCCTGATCATCCAGCAACTCGAACAGGTGGGCGGACCCTCCATGCAGGGGCTGGTTGACGTCGGTGATCTTCGGCAGTGGGCGGTCGGCGGAATCGACGAGAGCCTGCGCCGCTTCAGCACCGGATCGCGGGGCCAGTCTTGCGCCCAAGAACCTTCGGAACGCTGCCAAACGGTCGGCGGTGTAGAGCCGGCCATGGTTGCTGGCTGGGAGCTCGAAGAGCCCTCGCACATCATCGTCGTGAGCGTTGTGCAAGAGCACAGCGCCCGCCGTACTATCCGGCTTGCCGTTCAGTACGGCCTTGTACTGAACCATGTAGTGGCAGTACTTCTGCACCTGCCGGACGGGGTGCAGTTTCCACTTTGAGTAGCCAAGATCGACTGCGACCGACCGCTCGGGGTGCACCGTCGCCTTCCGCTGCTGTTTCAGCTCGATCAGCACGTAGGAGGGCATACCGCTACCAGGGTGTACGCCTGCGAGCAGTATGTCGACGTCTCCGTCCGTGTGCGGAAGCCCGAACTCGATGAAGACCTCTACATCGTCCAGGCCGAGCTCATGGAGGGCGTCAATCACCGACGGAAGGCTGTTCTCCCACGCCTCGACCAGGGTCTTTCCTGGGGGTGTGCCCTCGTCATCCGGTTTGGTGCTCCGCTTGTGCTGGTCCTTGTATGCCTGAATGAGGCGCTCGGTCAGCGGGCGGTGGCTCATCCCGGGCTGTCGTTCGATCTCCTTGACCAAAGCGGAAGCGGGTTCCCGGAGCAGGTACAACGGCAAGGACTTCTCCCACGGCACGCGAAAGCTCGTGCGGGTGGAGGCGTGTCCTGAAAACGGAAGCCTGGCGGGCCGCGATGACGAGGGAACGCTAGCCCGATTTTCTGGGTGGTGGGTCGGATCGCGCCAAGCTCTCGCGGAAAACGGACATGGGGCCGCGGCAGTCGGTTCAGGGAGGGGCAGGAGTTCTGCGAGGTAGGCTCAAGCAGGGTTTTTCATGGCAGGGCATACGCACAGGTACGTGCTGGGCACCGCGGAGGTCGGAGATCGTGACGGCAGGAAGCACACCCCCGGTACTCAAGCCGGGCCCGCCGCCGCGGCCGGAACATCAGTGGAACCAGGAGCGGACCTCGCCGTACCCCTGGGAGCAGGACGCGCTGGATCATGTACGTCGGCTGATGCCGGCGGCCGAGCCGTACCGGGCCTGGGCCACCTTCTCCTTTACCGCGCAGTCCGGCCGCATCAACGAGTGCGACTTGCTCATCGCCGTCCCGGCCGGGCTGTACCTGGTCGAGATCAAGAGTCATCCGGGACGCCTGGACAACTCGGGCTCGACCTGGAATTTCCACAGCTCCGACCGCACCCGTACGATCACCAACCCGCTGCACTTCAATGACTCGAAGTCCAAGGACCTCAAGTCCCAACTGCAGTGGGCCGCGCGCAAGTTGAGGATCAGTAGTCCTATTCCGCGCATCGAGCCGGCGATCTTCCTGTCCGCCCCGGACCTGGAGAGTCACCTCGACGACGTTCAGCGCATCAGGGTCTTCGGGCGGGACGACGGTGCGAGCGGTCTCCCGCGCATCTGGCAGGACTTCCTGGGGTTGCCGCCGGGACGGCCCGAGAAGCGCATCACCGAGGAGTTTGCCCGCCATCAGCTGCCCCGGCTGCTCAAGGCCATCGGTATCAAGCAGTCGACCTCGCATCTGAAGTTCGGTGAGGCCTGGCGGATGCGCCCACACCCGCTGGATGCCGGTCCCTCTTGGGAGGACCGGTTCGCCGAGCGCGTCGACGGGCTGGCGCACGAGGAGGGGCGGGTACGGATCTACCTCGTCGGCCAGCAGGCGGACGAGGTGGCGAAGCGGACGACCGAGCGAGCGGCACGCAGGGAGTACCAGGTCCTCCAGGGTGTCACCCACCGCGGTATCGCAGCCGCGGTGGAGATCCGCGAGCACGAAGCGGGTCCCGCGATCCTTTTCCGGCACCGTGAGACCGACCTCCGCCTCGACCAGTACCTCGCCACCCATGGGGGCCGGCTGACTCCGGAGATGCGCCTCGACCTGGTACGTCAGCTCGCCGAGGCCGTACGGCACGCGCACAGCCGGTCGCTCTACCACCGGGCGCTCGCCGCCCGCTCCGTCTATGTGACCGCCCGCCCCGACGGCTCCCGGCCGGAGCTACGCATCACCGACTGGCAGACGGCCGCCCGCGACTTCGACACCAACGCGACCCTGCTGCGCTCGCTCGGCAACGCCACCTTCGATCCCGGTCTCATCGAGGATGCCGCCCAGGTATATCTGGCTCCGGAGAGCGACCAGGCTTACCCCGATCCCGGCGAACTCGACGTTTTCGGGCTGGGGGCGGTCTCGTACTTCATCCTGACCGGCCAGCCGCCCGCCGAGCGGCGCAGCGCCTTGCGCGAGCGGCTGCGCGTCGACTCCGGGCTGCGGCTGATCGCCGTCGCGGACGGTCTCTCCGAGGAACTCGACGACCTCATCCACCGGGCCACCCGACGCGACCCCGTCGACCGGCTGGAGACCGTCGACCGCTTCCTCGACCTCCTCGACGAGGCCGAGGAGCGCAACGCGGTCCCCGAACAGCAGTCCGTCGCCGAACTCGACCCGCTGACTGCGCTCCCCGGTCAGTCTCTCGACGGGGAGTGGTCCGTACGCCGAGTCCTGGGCACCGGCGCCACCGCCCGGGCTCTCCTCGTCGAGCGGGTCGTCGAGGACGAGGACGGCGAGTCGCGCACCGAGGAACGGGTCTTCAAAGTCGCCCTGGACCAGGCCAAGGCCGAGCGGCTGCGCGCCGAGGCTCGTGCCCTGGAACTGGTCGGCGGCGGAAATGTGGTGCAACTCAAAGGAGGACCCCGCGAGTTGGGCGGGCGCACCTTCCTGGAGCTGGAGTACGCGGGCGCGCGCACCCTCGGCGCCCGGCTGCGGGCCGACGGCAAGCTCTCGTACCACGAATTGGAGCGGTACGGCGGCGACCTGTTCACCGCGCTCGATCAGCTCGCGGCCCGGGGCGTACGGCACCGCGACCTCAAGCCGGAGAACCTCGGGCTGCACCGGCGCGACGACCGAGCCTGGCAGCTGAAGCTCTTCGACTTCTCGCTCGCCGACGCCTCCGACCGGGACATCAAGGCGGGCACGCGCGGCTACCTCGACCCTTTCCTCGACTCGGTCCGCCGCGGCCACTACGACGACCACGCCGAGCGGTACGCCGCCGCCGTCACCCTGCACGAGATGGCCAGTGGCGAGCGCCCTCTGTGGGGCGGCGGCCATGTCGATCCGGTCGCCAACGACGAGGCTCAACTCTCCGTCGCCTCAGAGCTGTTCGAGGAGGCGCTGCGTGACGGGCTGACCGAGTTCTTCCGGCGCGCGCTCCACCGCGACACCGAGCGTCGCTTCGACACGCTGCGGCAGATGCGGGACGCGTGGTCGGAGATCTTCCGGGCGGCCGACGCAAGTGCCCCCGTCACCACCCCCGGTGCCCTCGACGCGGCCGTCGAGGGCGGGGACAGTCGCGACGCCATCGCACGGGCCGCCGAGCTCGATACCCCCCTCATTGCGTCCGGTCTCACCGAGCGTGCGATCTCCGTGGCGAACGGGCTCGGCGCGAGCACGGTCGGTGAACTCCTCGCCATCCAGCCGTACATCATCTCCAAGGCGCGGGGTGCGGGTGCACTCGTACGCAAGGAACTGAACCGCCGCCGCAAGCAGTGGGCGGACGAGCTGAACCGTCCTGCCTCGTCGGCTGTCTCCGTGCTGACTCCCCAGCCCCGGTCCGGGGCGGAGTCCGAAGAAACCGCGCCGCACGATCCGCGCGCCGTGCTTCCCGTCGACGAGATGGCCGCGCTGCTGACCCCTCCCGCAGGACGCAAGGGCTCCCGCAGGGGCGAGGTCATCCGTCTCACCCTGGGCCTGCCGCCCGCCGACGGCGGCCTTTCGCCGCTCGGCCCCTGGCCCGTCCAAGCGCGTGTCGCCCGGCGCATCGGCATCCAGCAGCCACCGGTCTCCCGCCACCACCGTTCCGCGATCAAGGAGTGGTGCGAGACCGGCTGGCTGAAGCCGGTGCGCGACACCCTGGTCGAGGTCGTCGAGGCGGCGGGCAGGGTGATGACCGCCGAGGAACTCGCTGTCGAGCTGCGGATACAGCACGGCGCTGGAGCGGACACCGAGGAGCGCACCCTCGCCAAGGCACTCGCCGTCGTGCGGGCCGCTGTGGAAGCGGAGGCCTGGGTGGGCGAGCGGGACGGAGACGGGGAGGGGGACACCGGCGAGGACGAGACCGAACTGGCGGAGCCCCGACTCGCCTGGCACCGTCGCGGCGACACCGTCCTGGTCGCCGCCGAGTCCCTGCCCGGCACCACCGACCCTGCACCCAGCGAACTTGTCGGCTACGCCGCCGCGTTGGGCGAGCAGGCGGACAGACTCGCCCTGGAGGACCCCCTGCCCGGCCGGGCCGTCGTCATCCGCACCCTGCGCGGCGTCCCTGCGCCCGACGGCCTCGACCCGCTCGCCGACACCCGCCTCGTCGCACTGGCGGCGGCAGTCGCACCGAGAGTCCATGCCAGCCCGCGTCTGGAGCTGTACCCGTACGACCTGAGCCTGGAGCGTGCCCTGCGCGTCTCCCAGGCCGGCGCGGGCGTCCGTCGCGACACCGGCATCACCCCCGCCGAACTGAACAACCGCCTTCGGGCGCGCTTCCCCGATCTCGCCCTCCTCGCGGAAGGCGCGGAGCCGACCCACCCCGACCTGCAGGACGCGCTGCGCGAGGCCCGATTCTCCCTCGAATTCGATGCCGAGCAGGACAAGTTCTTCCCGCCGAGCACCGTCCCCGAGCCGTCCTGGACCTCGACGGGTGAGACCACCCGCCTGGCACCCACCGCCGAAGGCCCCGCGCTCGAGGACCCGCACGCCACCATCAAGGCACGCCTGGACTCCGCGACGCGACGCGGCGGATTCCTGGCCGTGACCGTCAGGGGCACCCGACTGCCGGGCGTTGCGGAGGCCCTCGCCGCCGCGTACCCCGTCGTAGGGGTCGACCTCAGCAGCGAATTCCTCACCGAATTCCGGGCGTTGGCACAGGCGAAGGGCCAGGCCTGGGAGAAGGTGCTCGGTGTCGACGCACGCTTCTCCAGCAGCGGCCAGATCTCCAAGGGCCTCGCCGCCTATGCCCGCACGGTCTGGGCCCACATCGAGACCTCGCTCGTGGAGCGGGCGGCCGAGCCTCGCACGATCCTCTTCCTGTACGACGCCGGGCTGCTCGCCCGTTACTGGGACGAGGGCGGCCGGGACCTTCTGATCAAGCTCCAGCACGCGGCCCGCCGCCCGACCGATGACCCGCACGGGCTGTGGTTGCTCTGCCCGGTGGAGACCCGGGGGCAGGAGCCGCATGTGGACGGGCGGACGGTCGAGTACATCGGCAGCGACGGGGAGCGGACGCACCTGGACTCGACGTTCCTGGACGAATTGCGGGGTTCGACTCCGGGCGGCGGCGAGTAGCTGAGTAGTGGGGTGCGGACCCTGTCCTGGGCCCGCACCCGACCCCTGCTCTCGCGATCAGATGTTGCGTAGGTCCAGGATCGTGTAGATCTTCCGTTCGCGGCCGCCGGCGTAGTGGACCGTGGTGACTTCGACCCTGGCCTCGACGCGGTGGGTGAAGTGGTCGCCGAGGCGACGGACCACGGACCGGTCGGTCTTGGCGCGGATGACCTGTCCGCTGTCGGTGCGGATCTCGGCGTTGGCGTGCAGGGCGCTGACCCCGCCGAGCCAGCCGATGATCGTGACGATCTCCGCCTGGCGGTAGGTGCTGTGCTCGCAGACGAAGCGGATGCGTTCCGCGTGGAGGGGGCTCAGTTCGGACAGCCGGGCTCGGCCGCTCTCGGTGTGCCAGGTCATGCGCAGGCCGACGTTCTTCTCGTCCAGGAGTTGGGTGAGCGAGCCCAGGTGCTTCAGGGCCCGTGCCCCCAGCGGGAGCAGCTGCTCGTTGAGATCTTGGTCCAGCTCCTCCTCCGAAACCGATGATTGGGGTGCGTCGGAGAGGTTGAGGACGGCTCCGACGGCGCGGTCGAGGAGTGGCTCGGAGCCATCCGTGCTGTCGGAGTCCATACTGCTGATGTGCGTACCGCCGCCGTTCATGCCGCCATCCGTGCCGTCGTTCTGCGGGCCGTAGAGGACCACGCCGAAGGAGGACGGGAAGGTGGCCGCGGCGCTGAGCGCGGTCGCTTCGCGGATGGCGCCGGGGATCGGCGCGTGCGTGGTCGGCCGGCCGTCCAGTGCCTGGGCGATGGCGGTCACCGACGACTGGAAGTGGCTGAGGAGCGGGGCGAGGACGTCGAGCCGGACCGTGTGCTGGTCGGTGGAGCTGCCGGTGAGGGCGATGTCCATGCGGCGCCGGATGGGGCGGCGGGTGCCGAGGAGCTGTCCGTCCCCTTCGAGGGACTGGAGCGGGGGGCCGAGGCGTTCCAGCATGCGGCGGTGCTGGGACTCCGCGAGTTCGCTGGGGGTGCGGGGGATGGGCCGGTCGGTGGGTTCACGACGGTTCGCCCGCATCCAGCGGCGTACCGCTTCGGGGTCCCTCGGGTCGGGTCGGGAGGCAGCGGTCACAGCTGCACCTCCACATACCCTCGTCGGAGCTTTCCGGCATACCCCGGTCCGTGAGAGTTGGCGCGGGTGCGTTGCCAGATCTCATCGTAGAGTCCGATGTCGCGGAATGCCTGACTTGATTCAGGAGTGAGCAGGCTGGGGGTTATCGTCCAGAACTCCATTTCGTCCGGGAGCCGGAGTGCGTAGGAGTCGATACGCATGTCATGGCTGACGCACCACGCGCGATCCGTGAGCTGGTCCAGGAAATCAACGGTTTCGGAGTCCATCTGGTCATAAGCATCCGGCGGAATCAGATAGGTCACGTCGATGTCCTGCGGATTCAGTGTGCTGCTTATGAAGCTGCCCGCTATCCAGATGCGGGCTATGTTGCCCGTCATGGCTTCCACGGTGCTGCGGTGGTTCTCCCACTCGTTCCACAGTTCTGCGCGAGTGGTGGAGCCTGCGAAGCCCGGACCCGACACGAAGATCGATTTGAGCATCTGGAGGTCTGCCGCGTACCGGCCAGGCGGCAGTAGTCCGGTCGTGTTGTCCAGCAGAGGCAGATAGCCCACTGTGCCACCGCCCCCAGGGTGTTGTGAATCTTGATGCTGACCGGATGCTAACCGGGGGAGCAGGAGAGAGGTAGAGGTGGGTGCGTGGTCATGCCACGGAGGCTGCTGGTACAGGGGAGGAGGGGGCAAGTTCCAGGCCTTGTCGTACGGGTTGCCTCATGTGGACCACCCCCTCATGCGTCGTCCCTGCTGGCGGACTGCACTCTCAGAGACACCGCGCCGCTCTGATCAACGGGCTGGAGTGCTGGGATCGAGGCCGGAAGGTGACCGGGGCTGGCAGGATTGGTGGTCGAGCCGCCGGATTTGTGGTGGATGCCGCAGTGGGTGCGAGAGGAATACGAAGAGTGACGACGGGTGCGGACGCGGGCGTGGACAGGGCCGAGCGGTTGAAGGGGCTGGTGAAGGACCTGAAGAAGCAGGTCACGGTCCTGGAGGACGATCTGCGGGAGCGCAGTGGCTCGGTGGAGGAGTTCCGGACGCACCTGGAGGCCGAGTACGCGAGGGCCCGTGAGGGGAAGCGGACGGCGGCGACGTATGGGGCCTGGCGGGACGAGCGGGTGACGCAGGCGGCGGCAGCTTGGGTGCTGGGGTGTGTCTTCGTACGGTTCTGTGAGGACAACGGGCTCATCGAGTGGCCGTTCCTGGCGGGTCCGGGGGATCGGCTGAGGGACGCGGAAGAGCGGCACGAGGCGTTCTTCCGGGAGAAGCCGCATCTGAACAACCGGGACTGGCTGGAGGAGGCGTTCCAGCACCTGGTGGATTCGAATGAGACGGCGGCGGGGCTTTTCGACCGGGCGCACAATCCGCTGTGGGGGCTCACCCCGAGCTACGAGGCGGCGACGGACTTGTTGGCGTTCTGGCGGCGGCGTGGGGCGGACGGCGAGATTGCGTACGACTTCACGGACCCGGAGTGGGACACCCGGTTCTTGGGTGACCTCTATCAGGACTTGAGCGAGCATGCGCGTGATACGTATGCATTGCTCCAAACTCCGGCATTTGTTGAGGAATTCATCCTCGACCTCACGCTTAAGCCTGCGATTGACGAGTTCGGACTGGCTCCGGAGGGTGGGCTACGGACAATCGACCCGGCGTGTGGGTCAGGGCACTTTTTGCTGGGGATCTTCGGGCGGTTGGTGGAGAAGTGGCGGGATACGGAGCCCGATACGGATGACTGGGTGCTGGTGCGGAGGGCGCTGGAATCGGTTCATGGTTGCGACAAGAATCCGTTTGCGGCATCGATTGCCCGGTTCCGGATGCTAGTTGCGGCGATGAAGGCGGCAGGGGCGGCGAACTTGGCGGAGGCGCCAGCATTCCCGATCAATGTGGCGGTAGGGGATTCACTGCTGCACGGGCGTGGAGCTGCGGGTATCCAGACGGACCTGGACACGCTATTTGCAGGGGATGTTAACGGGCGTGAGGAGGCGTTCGAGTACGCGACGGAGGACGTGGGGGAGTTCGCCAAACGTACGGATCTTCTGGGGCGAGCTTCGTATCACGTGGTGGTGGGGAATCCTCCGTACATCACCGTAAAGGATAATCAGGAGAAGGCGAATTATAAGCTTTCCTATGATGCCTGTTCTGGGCAGTACGCATTGTCGGTGCCATTTGCGCAGCGCCTTTTCGAGTTGGCCAAAAGAGGGACAGGAGGTATCGGAGGTGGTGGCGGATTTGTTGGGCAGATCACGGCAAATTCATTTATGAAGCGCGAGTTCGGCAAGAAGCTCATCGAGGAGTTTTTCTGGGGACGTGCAGAGCTTTCCCATGTTATCGATACTTCTGGCGCTTATATTCCAGGTCACGGAACGCCGACTGTCATCCTGGTTGGACGAAATAGAATTCCCAGTGATGGACGTTCTGTACGGGCTGTGCTCGGCATCCGTGGCGAGCCGTCGCAGCCCAAGGATGCTACTCGTGGGGCAGTCTGGCGGGCGATTGTCGAGCAAGTGAATCGTCCCGGAACTGAGTCTGAATGGGTTTCCTCCGAAAATCTTCAGGCAAAAAACCTAGCGAAGGCGCCGTGGTCGCTCAGCGGCGGCGGGGCAGCGGCGGTGCTTGCCAGCCTTCACACTCCTGACGGCACCTTGTTGGGGTCACGCGTCAAACTGATTGGTCGCACTGCGCATACTGGTTCTGATGAGTCCTATTTCGCTCCCCGTGGCAGTTGGGCTAGGTATGGTGTAGGGAATTCGCGATTTGTGCCGCTCGTTGAAGGAACGGTGATCCGGGACTGGGATCTTGTTCCGGAAACGGAGGCGCTGTTTCCGTACTCACATGATCTGGTGGCCGACCTCAGTGATGCGGTATCTGCTCGAATTCTGTGGATGGGTAGATCGCTGTTGAGAGTTCGTCGAGAGCCGGGCGGTACACATGAGGAAATTGGGCTGACTTGGTATGAGTGGAGCCGTTGGCATCCGGAGCGGTACTCTGTTCCGCTGGGGATCGCTTTTGCGTTTGTGGCAACACATAACCATTTTGTGCTTGATCGAGGTGGGAAGGTTTTCAAGCAGAGCGCGCCGGTGATCAAGTTGCCGGAGGGGGCTGGGGAGGATCAGTACCTGGAACTATTGGGGCTGCTCAACTCGTCGACCGCCTGCTTCTGGTTGAAGCAGGTAAGCCAGGCTAAGGGAGGGACGGATAATTCGAGTGGTGGGGGAAATAGGTGGACGCCGGAAGCGTGGATCGACCGATATGAATTTACCGGAACTAAGCTTCAGGAGTTTCCTCTCCCTTCGCGGTTGCCGCTTGTTTTGGCGCGACTCCTTGACTCCAGTGCGCAGCAACTCGCGAAGTCTGAGCCATCTGTCGTTTCAGATCTCGCCACGCCTACTCGCCTGGGCTTTGATGTAGCCCGCACTGACAACACTCGTACCTGGCACCGCATGATTGCTCTCCAAGAGGAGTTGGACTGGCATGTGTATGGGCTGTACGGGTTGTTTTCTGATGCCGACGTGGCCCGGACGGTAGACCCCTCGCCAGCGCCGACGACTATGCCTGAAGTCCGCCTTGGGGAGCGGGCGTTCGAGATTGTGCTCGCGCGGAAGGTAGCCGCAGGCGAGGCCGAGACTGCTTGGTTTGAGCGGCACGGGGCGACTGCCATTACGGAGATTCCGACTCATTGGCCCGACTGGTACCGCGACATCGTTCAGGCTCGGATCGACATCATCAACTCCCGCAAGGACATTGCCCTCATCGAGCGTCCTGAGTGCAAGCGGCGTTGGTCGGGGGACTCTTGGGAGAAGAGGGAGAAGACGGCTCTGCGGACGTGGATTCTCGACCGAGTTGCGGAGTCGAAGGTCTGGTTCGCCCTGCGGGACGGGATCAAGCAACCGCGCACGCTGACCGTGAGCCAGCTCGCCGACGTCCTTCGGGGCGATGCCGACCTCAACTCCGTCGCTCAGCTCTACGCCGCCGACCACATGGATAAGCCTGACCTGCCTCTCGCTGACGTACTCGCCGAGGTTGTTGCGGACGAGCACGTCCCGTATCTGGCTGCTCTCCGTTACAAGGACTCCGGACTCCGCAATCGCGAACAGTGGGAGCAGGTATGGGAGTTGCAGCGCGAGGAGGACCGTACTGGGGAGCGGCTGGATATCCCCGTGCCGCCGAAGTACAAGGGTGCTGATTTCATCAAGCACTCGTACTGGTCGAACCGGGGCAAGCTCGATGTGCCCAAGGAGCGGTTCATTTCCTACCTGGAGGCGAGCCCGGACGGTGATCCGACCGTGTTGCTCGGGTGGGCCGGCTGGGATCACAAGGATCAGGCGCAGGCGCTGTTCAATCTGGTCGACGACCGGACGAAGCAGGGGGGCTGGGACACCGACCGGATCAAGCCTTTGCTCGCAGGGCTGTTGGAGGTCATGCCCTGGGTGCGGCAGTGGCACGGGGAGTTCGACAAGGAGTGGGAAGGTGTTCCGGCCGACGAGTACCAGGCGTACTTCGAGGAGCTGTGCGCCAATCACCAGGTCAGTGAGGCTGACCTGCGGGTTTGGCGGCCAGTGAAGAAGTCGCGGGCCAAGAAGAAGGTTGCACCGAAGAAGAGGGCGGCCGATGCCGAGCAGCAGGAGCTTGGCGAGTAGTAGTTGAGGTGGTGGGTGGCCCCGAGCAGTTCGGGGCCACCCATGTATGCGTCGTCAGGTGCGATCTGCTGCGTACGAGACGAACACCGACCACTCCGCCCGCCCGAAGGCAAGCTGCGGGCCCTGCTGGTTCTTCGAGTCCCGGACGCGGACAGCGCCGGTAGAGTCGGCGATCTCCACGCAGTCGGGGCCTTCATTGCTGCTGTAGCTGCTCTTGAGCCACATCAGCCCGTCGGTGGTGTCGGCAGAGGGCCTGGTTGTCATGTCTCTCCCCGGAGTTTCTCGATGAAGTCCAGTGACTCCCGTGGTGTGAGAGCCTGCGCCCGGATAATCCCATACTGGGTCTGCAGCGTCTGGACCGCTTGGCGATCAGAGATCACGCGGCTGAATTGCTGAACTTCTAGGTGGGCTACTGAAGGTCCCCGCCGAGAGTCGAACAGGCGGAGCTGACCACCCATGCCCGCGTGATCTTCACGATCCGTAGGCATTACCTGGATCTCGACATTGCGCAACTGGCCGAGTTCCAGAATGTGTTCGAGTTGACCGCGCAGTACCATCTTGCCACCGAGCGGACGCCGCAGTGTCGACTCCTCCTGGACGAAACTCAGGATGGGGGCGGGCCACCGGTTGAAGATCGCCAGACGTGCCTGGCGTGCGGCAACCTCGCGTTCGATCTTCTCCTCGTCGAGGAGCGGTCGGCGCATGGGGAACAGCGCGCGGGTGTAGTCCTCGGTCTGCAGCAGCCCTTGGATGTTGTGGTCGCTGTACGCGCCGATCTCGACCGCTTCCGCCTCCAGCTTCGCCAGATCCCGGACCTTCTTCGGATACCTGGCCCGCTCCACATCCTCCTTGAACGCCGCCAACATCCCACCCGCACCCAGTACTTCATCCGCCGCATCCAGGAACTCCGGCTTCGGTGCCCGCCGTCCCCGCTCCACCGACGACACCTGTTCCTCGCTGTATCCGATCGCCGTTCCCAACTCGGCCTGCGTCAGGCCGGTTCGCTCGCGCCACAGTTTGAGCTGCTTGCCGACCGTCTTGAGGAGTTCGGCCGCGCCCTCGTCCTCTCCCGCGTCCTGGTCCTCGGTTCCGCTGCCCGACTGGCCTGCCCCGACCGTCATCCGCACCACCTCCATCACCCTGCGAACCGCGACCAACGACGTCCGTACCCCTGTCGTCACGCCCGGCCGACCGGACACGAACCCGGTGCGCCCGGACAGAACGCACCACGTACCGGTATCGGCCCTATTCAGGCTAGAGCGGCACGGTCACGCTCTGTTGCATGAACGATGAAATCTCCACCCCCACAGGCGACTTCACCCAATGCTTCTCTGCCACCCGCCGCGGCGCCCGCCTCGCCCGCAGACTCGCGACGCAGCAACTCGACGACTGGGGAATCCCCTTCGGCAGCGATGTGTCCGATGCCGTCACCCTCGTCGTCGCCGAGCTGGCCGCCAACGCCGCGACCCACGGCCGGGTACCCGGCCGGGACTTCCAACTCCGGCTCCAGCTCTGCCCGTACACGATCCGCATCGAAGTCGCTGATGCTCGCGGTGAACAGCAGCCGCCGTCCCCGGGCGCGGTCGTCGCGCCGCCGCCAGAGGAGGAATCGGGGCGAGGGCTGCTGCTCGTACAGGAAATCGCGAGGGAGTGGGGTGTCAGTGAGCGCCCGGTCGGCAAGTCGATCTGGGCTGAAGTGTCCATTGTTCCAGGGGCGGTGGGGTGCAAGGGGTGTGAGTGAGAGTGCCTCACGCCACCTCCGACACCTCCAACGCCCACCGCACCAGCTCCTGTAGCTCGCCTCGGCCGCGCTTGATGACGTCCAGCCACTCGTGGGTGTGGGTTCCGGGCGGCAGAGGTACGTCGCCGATCACGTCCAGTGCGGAGTACGAGCGGGCCAACCACTGCTGGACGGCGCGCCAGTGCTCGGTGCGTTTGGCGGAGGTGCCCGGCAGCCAGGGAGCTGTTTCGTACGACGTGTCGTCCACGCCCGCCGCGCTGAGCAGGCCCGAGCGGCGGATGAGACAGGGGAAGCAGGTGCCGCAGTTGATGTACGGGCGGCCGTTGAGGCGCAAGGGGGAGGCACCGCAGCTCAGGGTGTTCTCCAGGGCCGTACGGGGGAGGCCGGAATCCAGTGCGGCGCGGCAGATGTCGCCCTTGGTGAGGCGGGCGAGGGGGTTCTCGGCGGTGACAGTGCCGTCGACGGACCTGATGAGGGTGTTGAGGAGGTGGAGGGTCCTCGGGTGCACGGAGCGGGTGGACAAGGCCGACGAACGGGCCGAGGTCAAGGGCGGGTTGAGGGCGAGCTGGCCGTTCTCCGGGATCTGGACCGTGGTGACCCCGTTGGCGGCTGCCGCACGGATGGCCGCCGCCGCGTACAGCAGGCCCCGGGGGCGGGAGGACTGCTCCACCGTGGAGCCGTCCGAGCCGCCGGGGGTCTGACCGAGGGGAACCGGGTGCAGGTGGCGGCCCGACTCCCGGGCGAGTGTGTGCACGGCGTCGTAGGCGCTGCTCTGGACCGACTCGAGGTTCTTCTCGATGAAGGTGACGAGCAACAAGCGACCGTTGTCGCCGACGGACGCACGTTGGGCGGCCCAGCTCAGGGAATCCAGGCCGCCGGAGAAGAGGGCGGCCTCGTGGGCCCGCGACTGTTCGTAGTCCCAGAGCGGGTCCGTCCGGTGCGAGGGGCGGGCTGCGCGAAGAGTGATCTCCCAGTGGTCTCCGGTGAGGGTCTGCAGGAGGGCGGGTATGAGTCGTGCCGCCGCGTCGGCCCAGAGATCCGGGTCCGAGACCGGCACCGAGAGCCGGAGGCGACGTGTCCAGCGGTCTTCGGTGGGGGTGCGGTTCACGAGCTTGTCCGTGAGGAATGCGGCTCGGGCGATACGGAGGAGGTCGTCGGCCCAGAGCGGAGGCGGGCGGAACAGCCACTCCTTGCCTTCGATTCGTGATTCCCGCTCCTGGAACGCGGTCTCACCGATCGAGTGCCACTGGAGTCCGGAGGGCCGTTCGCTGTCGTACGCACGCCACCAGAAGTGGTTCGGGGCGGGAACCTGGGTCATGCGGGGGGCTCCTCTTCGCCGAGGGTATCGATGGCCAGGCCGAGGATCTTGCCGACGGTGCCGGGGACCAGGCGCCGGGCCACCTCGGACAGGGGGTTCTCGGCCGAGGGGGCCGGGGTGATGGACTCCGGCGGCTCGCCTTCTTCGGTGGGCGGGACGGCCTCGGCGACCGAGTCTTCCGCTGCTTCCTCGCACGGGTTGGGTATGAGGGCGAGGATCCGATCGGCCACGAAGTCGGAGATCTGTCCTTCCGGGTCAGTGGCAAGGAGTACCGGAACCGCGAGTTTGATCTTCTCGGCGATGACGGTACGTAAGAATTCAGTGATCAGGTCGGCGAAGAACCACCGGTAGAGGAGGCAGAGCAGGTCGCTGGCCAACCCGGCTCCCGCTGGCGGGCCGGATGGTGCGTGCAGAGTTTCCCGTACCTCCGGATGCACCGCGAGGAGCCGCCCGGCAGAGGCCGCCACCGCACGCCGTAGGGCCGAATCCACCACGGTGGTCCCGTCGCCCGCCACCCGTCGGGTGAGTTCCGCGACGAAGGCGTCGGCCGGGTCCGGCCACTCGGGCCGGGGCTCCTCCGCCCCGTACGGCTCGAGATCTCCGTCGGGCGGGATCTTGTCGAGGAGGCCGCTGGGACCGGACTCCGCCAGCACCTGCATGGCATCGCTCAGCCGGGCTCCGGCGGCCGAGGCCGCGTCCTGTAGGCCGAACGCGTCCGGGTCCTGCTGGCAGGCATCGTGCAGAGCATCGATCGCGGCAGCGGCCGTAGCGCCGGGATCCGATCGCTCGGGATCCCACGTGGCGAGTCGCTGGTAGAGCCCCTTCCAGCGCGGACCCTCCCAGCGTGAGGACGTGCCCATGGTGCCGCCTCCCCCGATTAGGCCGACTCCGGTTTCCAGTGCAGCAGTGGATGGCCTGTACAGCCAGGGCGCGACTCGGCCAAACTTCAGATGACGTCACAGAATGTGAGGGATTGACGAAGGGGGATACACAGGGTGACCGGCCCGTCGCAGAGATCCGCCCCTGAACAGGTCACCAGGGCGTCCTGGCTGGCAGGATGGGACATTGCCCCCACGTGTGGGGCAGGTGCGTCCCAGCCGAAGCCGAATGAGGAACGAGAGCCCTGATGTCTACGAGCGAGCTCTTCCTGCGCGATGTCATCGACATCAAGGAAGACGTCCATGCCGGCGATTTCAAGGTGGAGCTGTCCGGAGGCTTCACCGAGACCGACGCCCGGGTGGCGGAGTACGTCGTCACGGATCAGCTGCAGGGAGCGTTCGCGAAGGCGCTCGGACTCGTCGGGGCCGCGGTTCGCACGGGCAGCTCGCACGCCGCCTATCTGCATGGTTCGTTCGGCTCGGGTAAGAGCCACTTCCTGACCGTGCTGCACGCGGTGCTCAACAACAATGGCACCGCCCGCCGCAAGGAACGGCTCCAGGAGGTCATCGCCCCGCACGACGACTGGCTGCGGCAGAAGAAGTTCCTGATGGTGCCCTACCACCTGGTCGGCGCGGCCGACCTGGACTCGGCGCTGCTCGGCGGCTATGTGGCGACCGTACGAAAGCTTCACCCGGACAAGCCGACACCGGCCGTCTACCGGGCGGACTCGGCGCTCGCGGACGCGCGCAAGCAGCGCGAATTCCTGGCGGATGACGGGAAGTTCGCGCGGTGGCTGGGCTCGGGCGGGGTTGCGGTCACGCCCAGTGGCAGGGCAGCCGCCGCGTACGAGGACGACGGTGACGACCTCGACACCAGCGACCTCGACACCAGCGACCTCGACACCAGTGGTCTCACAGGGGCCGCCGAGGTGGGGGACCCCGGCACATGGAGCTCTGACGACCTCAACCGCGCCTTCGACGCCCCCGCCGGTGACCCCCACCGCGAGGCGCTCGTCTCCGCGCTGCTGTCGGGGCCGATGGCCGCGTACGCCACCGGGGCGCGTGGTGACAAGGACGCCTTCGTACCGCTGGAGAACGGGCTCGCCGTGGTGTCCCGGCACGCCCGGCTGCTTGGTTACGACGGCATCGTGCTGTTCCTGGACGAGCTGATCCTGTGGCTGCAGGCGCACATGGGCGACCAGGACTTCGTACGCGACCAGGTGCAGAAGCTGGTCAAACTGATCGAGTCGGGGGACAGCGACCGGCCGGTGCCGATCATCTCCTTCATCTCCCGCCAGCGAGACCTCTCCCAGCTCATCGGGTCCGACGTGGCCGGTGCGGATGTGCAGAACCTGGAGCAGCAGGTCGAGTACCTCGCGGGCCGGATCGACGTCGTCGACCTCGAGGACAGCAACCTCATCGAGATCATCAAGCACCGGGTGCTCGCCCCCAAGCCGGGGATGGAGGCTGCCCGGGAGTCGGCTTTCGCGGCGGTCGAGTCGTCCAAGGACGAAGTGCGGCAGGTGTTGCTCGACGCGAACGGACGTACCGAAGCCTCCTGGGACGACTTCCGGGACGTCTACCCGCTTTCGCCCGCCTTCCTCAACGTCCTGGTCGAGCTGGCGGGCGCGCTGCAGCGCGAGCGCACCGGTCTCAAGCTGGTCCAGGAGACGCTGTCCCGGCGCAGGCACGACCTGAAGCTGGGCGAGCTGATTCCGCTCGGTGATCTGTGGGACGTCATCCTGGACGGTACGGGCGAGGCCTTCACGGCACGGCTGCGCAAGGAGGCGGAGACCGCCAAGCGTTTCTACTCGCGGGTGGTGGCGCACCTCCTCGAGAAGTACGGGTCGGTGGACAACCCGCTCTTCAAGGGGGACGAGCGGCTCATCAAGACACTGCTGCTCGCCGCCCTCGCCCCGAACGTCCCAGCCCTGGCACGGCTCACCGGAGAGCGGCTTGCTGCCCTCAACCACGGGTCCATCAAGGTGCGGCTCGGATCTGCGGGGTCCGTGGCGGCCAAGCGGTTGAGAGAACTCCAGGGAGAGTTCGGTGAGTTGAGGAGTGAGGGCAGCGCCGACCCGGTCTTCCACCTGCATCTGTCGGATCTCGACATCGAGCCGCTGCTTGAAGAAGTCGGCAGCGCGGACGGCCTCGGAAAGCGTCGGCAGTGGGTCAAGGACAAGCTGTGGGCGGAGCTGGGTATCGGCGATGCGCAGCCCTTCGTCAGCGAGCGCGAGATCGTTTGGAGGGGTACCCGACGCGCCGCCGAGTTCGTCTTCGGCAATGTCTGTGACCCGCATTTGCCCGACGAGCAGTTCAAGCCGCTGACCGAGGGGAACATCCGGTTCGTTCTGGACTACCCCTTCGACGACAAGCACTTCCCGAGCGACGACGTACGGCGCATCGAGAAGATGAAGCAGGAGGGGAAGTATGCGCACACCATCATCTGGCTGCCGGACTTCTTCTCCGAGCAGAAGGGCAACCAGCTCGGCCGGCTGCTCAAGATCAACTACTTGCTGGAGCGGGATCGGCTCGACGACCACACGGCCACCAAGTCCGCGGACGAGCGGGTTCAGATCAGGCATCAGCTCCAGGCGCAGAGCGAGAACCTGACCTCCCAACTGGTCGCGGTGCTGCAGCAGTTGTACGGGATCAGCAAGCCGGACCCGGGCAGTGTCGGCGCGGAGGTGCCGGACAACCAGCATGTGTGGTCCCTGGAGCCCCGGTACTCCAGGCCCAGGCCGGAGGCGGGGCTGAGCTTCGAGCAGAATCTGTTCGCCCTCGCGGACGGAATGTTCGGTGCGCTCTACCCCAAGCATCCCGACTTCGACCCTGCGCTGACCCGCAAGCCCGTCACCACCCGGGAGCTGAAGACGGCCCTGGAGTGGATCGAGCAGGCGATGAAGCTCGGTGAGCGGCGGGTTGTCGTCGACCGTCACCACTTGGGCGTCGTCAAGAAGATCGTGCATCCGCTCGGACTCGGCGAGGTGCACGACGGGCCGCTGAACCTGGTCAACGACTGGCGGCTGAAGATCAACCAGAAGGCGGCCGACGCCAAGGCCGGCCCTGAGCTGGCCGTCGAGGACATCCGCCGCTGGATCGCGGAACTCGGCTTCGAAGGCCTGGACAAGAACATCACCAGCCTGATCATCGCCACCTACGCGCTGCTCGACGACCGGACATGGGTCCACCAGATGACCCCCGTGCCCGCGCCCGAACTGGAGCGGATCGGCACCGGATTCGGGCTGCGGGCGGTCGAGCTGCCGACCGAGGAACAGTTCGCCACGGCCCGCACCCGGGCCGGGGCGATCTTCGGGGTCTCCGCCCAGCCCGTGCTCTTCGCCCGCAACGTCGCTGCCTTGGAGACGGACGTGCGTGCGATCCTCAAGGCGCACGAGACGGCGGTGGGCGGCGTGCGGCGCTCGCTCGACAAGCACGGCGCCGACCTCGGGGTCACCGGCCCGGAGGCCGACCGGATGCGCTCCATGCGGGCTGCCGCCGACCTACTGGCCCGGCTCGCCCGTACTGGCGACGGAACCGCGCTGGTGAAGGAGCTGGCGGCGGTTTTGTACGACGTGACCGACCGGGAACTGGGCGCTGCGATCAAGCAGGCACCCGAAGTCCTCGCAGCGCTGGATGCCACCAACTGGTCCCTGCTGCAGAGCATCCGGGGATTTGCCCAGCGCGCCGACGGAGTCGGCGACCGGGCGGAGCGGCTGATCTCCGCGGTGCAGGAGGCGGTCAACGACCACGAGCACACCAAGTCCCTTGTGCCGGTGCTGGAACGACTGCAAGAGGAATCCGTCGCACTGGTGACGGAGGCGGCGCGTCTCGCGAACGTGGCCCAGCCGACCACCCCCGCTCCGCTCCGGCCGCAGGACGTCAGCCTGACGCAACACGGCACCCCCGTGATCAGCTCCGGTCCTGCGCACCTACCCGACCCGGACGAGACGAGGCAGGCCCCGGTCCGGCAGGATGCTCCGGTACGCGGACCCAGTGCGCCTCATGTCCTGGACACCGCCCACCTGACCGGGCTGGAGTCCGCGCTGTCCGACGCGATCACCGACGTGGGGGACGAGATCCGCAGGTACGCTGCCGAGCATCCCGGCGTACGTATCGAAATCGCCTGGCGGCCAGTTTCTGGTACTGAGCAGCAGCAGGGCGAAGGAGACGGAGCCTGATGCCGGCCGCCCCGCCCCAGATCAACCGGCTCACCATCGAGGCGCTCCTCGACACCTATGCGCAAAGCCTGCGCGAGCGGCGCCTGATGCTCGTGCACGGTCGCTACCCGGGCAAGGCCTCCGATGCCTTCACCGTGAAAATCGGCGGGGAGTCGCGTCGGGTGTACGTCAGCGACCAGGACTCGGTGCTCGGCGTCGTGGATGCCTGGCAGCGCCACAGGTCCGACCCGAGCCGCGACGCGGATGTGCTGGTGGTGACCACGGGGGTCGGTGACGAGCAGCTCGGCTGGGACGTGCGCGGGCATGCGGTCAAGCGGCGTGCCCTCACCGTCGAGAACGCCGAGATCGTCAAGCAGCGCTTCGGCGTTAAGGAACTCGACCCCCGGCTGTACGGCGAGCAGTGGCTGCTCGACGCACTCCTGGACGCCGAACCCCACGAGGGCTGGCAGCGCCCCGGATCCCTGCTGACCCGGGACGTCGCGGTACGGGCCCTGGCCGTCGCGCGCCTCGGACTGGACCGGGCGGGACCCGGTGAGACCACCGCAGGCCTCGGTATCGATGCGGACGCCATGCTCGCCTGGTCCCGCACCTCGGCAGGACCAGCGCGCTTCCTCAAACTCCACGACGACGAACGGCGTCGGCTCAAGGAATGGCTCGGCGAGACGGCCGGGGCCGCCGTCCCCGTACTGATGTCGCTCATCGAGTCGGGGCGCGGTCAGGACGCCATGGCTCGTGGGCTGCTCGGGTCGGCCATGGCCGACCCGGCGACGAGTGCCGACACCGTGCTGGCCGTGGGAGGGCTCTTCGGACAAGTACGCAGGGCCGACATTCTGGCCTTTAGCGATGCGGTGGCCGGTACCCTCACCCGGTGGATTGCTGAAGCGCGACACAGCGAAGGGGTTAAACAGCGGGCGTTCTCGGTGATCGACAAGGCCGACCGGCTCGCGGCCGAGGCCGGACTCACCCAGGCGCTGCGTGGCAGTCGTTTCCTGCTGTCCAGCTTCACCGCCCAACTGCGTGACGTTGCAGCCGAGTTGGCTGGGGATTCCGGGACAGCCGAAGCTGCTCTCACCGAGCTGCGCGGGCATTCGCTCGCCACCCTCAACGAGGACCGGATCGCCGTCGCCGAGATGGCCGTACGCATCGCGCGCTGGCTGGCCACCGAGCAGCAGCCCGTGGAGTCGGTGGCCTCTGGAGTCCGCCGGCACCTCGCCGAATGGGGCTGGGTCGACCGGGCGCTGAACATGCTCTGGGCCGGGGACCCGGTCGGGGACGCCGTCACCGACCAGGCGTACCGAACCCTCCATGACACAGCGCGCGCCCGTCGCGACGTACTCGACGAACAGTTCGCCGTACGTCTCGCACGGTGGACCAAGACCGCAGCGGCACAGAACCCGGGCGGGTGCCTGCTGGTGGAGAACGTACTGACCGAAGCGGCAGCACCGCTGCTCGGACGGAGTGCAAGTCCGCTGATTCTGCTGCTCGACGGCATGAGCAGTGCCGCGGCCGTGCAGATCGGGGCCGAGGCGGAGCGCGAGGGCTGGATCGAAGCCGCGCCCAGCCCGTCGACGGACGGGCTGGGCGCGCAGCGGCTGGCCGCGGTCTCCATGCTGCCCTCGGTCACCAGGATCAGCCGGGCCTCCCTGCTCACGGGGACCGCGGTCACGGGCGGGCAGTCGAAGGAAAGTGCCGGGTTCGCCGCGTATTGGCAGCAACAGCACAGGACTGACGGGGTCCTGGTGCACAAGGCATCCATCGGCGGCCCCTCGGGACATCGGCTGACCGAGGAACTCGTCTCGGCCCTTGCCTCGAATTCCGTCGTCGGCGTAGTCCTGAACACCATCGACGACGCACTCGACCACGGGCAGCAGGGCGCCCGCACCCAGTGGCGGATCAACGACGTCACCTTCCTGCGCGAGCTGCTCTCGGCGGCCAAGGCCTATGGGCGACCGGTACTCCTCGTCGCAGACCACGGGCACGTCCTGGAACGGGGAGCCGGCCACGGACCTACCAGGGCGACCGGGGCCGAATCGTCCCGCTGGCGCACGGGCACCGTCGCCGAAGCGGGCGAGATCGTGCTGAGCGGTCCGCGGGTACTGGAGGGACAGGGGACGATCGTCGCCCCCTGGCACGAGGACATCCGCTACACCCCGCGCAAGGCCGGCTACCACGGCGGTGCGTCACTGGCCGAGGTAACGGTGCCGCTGCTGGTGCTGCTGCCTGCCCCGGACATGCTGCCGAAGGGGTGGGAGGTGCTCCCGAGGGAACGCGTGACGCCGCAGTGGTGGAACCGGGGTGCCGTACCCGAGGAGACGCCTGCCGAGGAGACACTGCCCACGCCCAAGCCTTCGCGCAAGCGGGCCGGACAGGCAGGTGAGGGCCTCTTTACGCAGGCGGAGGTCCAGCACATCCCGGCCCCGGAGACCCTGGGCGCCCGAGTCGTCGGCAGTGATGTGTACGTGGCGCAGGCCGCGTATGTACGCAGGCAACCGGACCGGTCGGTCGTGATCGCGGTGATCGACGCGCTCGCGGACGCGGGTGGCACCATGTCGCCTGCCGCGCTCGCGGCGGCGATCTCCGCGACGGGCCGCGTCAAACGCAACATCGACGGCTTCATCGCCACCCTGCAGCGGCTGCTGAACGTCGAGGGGTACCCGGTGCTCGGCTTCATCGACTCCGGTCACACCGTGCGGCTCGACGCGCAGTTGCTGCGTACACAGTTCCAGTTGGAAGGAGGCCGGTCGTGACCACGGCCCCCCAGCACGTGAGCGCCGCCCGCCGCCGTGAAGTCATCGACGCGCTCCGGCGGGGCACCGTCCCACAGGCAGGGCTCGACCTGTTCGCCGTGGGGCTCACCCGCTTCACCCGTGCACTCGACGACGACCTGGCCACAGTCCAGGGAGGCGGCGCCGCCTTCCATGCGATCCGCGGCGAGTACGGGTCCGGCAAGACCTTCTTCGCCCGCTGGCTGGCCGAGCGGGCGAAGCGGGCCGGGCTGGCCACCGCCGAAGTACAGATTTCCGAGACCGAGACCCCACTGCACCGACTGGAGACGGTCTACCGGCGGCTGACGGAACGCCTGACGACCGCCACCCACCAGCCGAGCGCCCTGCGCGCGATCATCGACTCCTGGCTCTACAGCCTCGAGGACGAGGTCCTCGACTCCGACGAAGTGGACGAGGACGACGCGGAGGCGCTGGCCGCCGCGGTGGATGCCCTGATGGAACGGCGGCTCGCCGACGTGGCGCGCACCACCCCGGCCTTCTCGGCAGCTCTGCGCGGCTACCGGAAAGCGGTCACCACAGGTGACGGTGCCACCGCCGAAGCACTCATCGCCTGGCTCGGCGGACAGAAGTCCGTCGCGGCCTCCGCCCGGCGCGCCGCCGGAGTACGCGGAGACCTGGACCACTTCGGAGCCCTGGGCTTCCTACAGGGTCTCCTCACCGTGCTCCGTGACTGTGGCCACCCCGGGTTGCTGCTCGTACTCGACGAGATCGAGACACTGCAGCGGGTCCGTGGCGACGTACGCGAGAAAGGGCTGAACGCACTGCGCCAGCTCCTTGACGAGATCGACGCCGGGCGATTCCCCGGCCTCTTTCTGGTCATCACTGGCACCCCGGCCTTCTACGACGGACAGCAGGGCATCCAGCGACTGCCCCCGCTGGCCCAGCGGCTTGCCACCGACTTCACCACCGACGCCCGCTTCGACTCGCCCCGCGCAGTCCAACTGAGGCTCACCGGCTTCGACTTGGAGCGACTTGGTGAACTGGGGCGCAATGTAAGGGATTTGTTCGAAGGAGTGGCCCACCACCCGGACCGGATCAAGGACCGGGTGGACGACGCCTACGTCGGCGAACTCGCCAATGCGATCACCGGCAATCTCGGCGGCAAGGTCGGTGTCGCGCCACGGATCTTCCTGCGCAAGCTGGTGGCCGACGTACTGGACAGGGTGGACGAGCACGACGACTTCGACCCGCGCAGGCACTACGCACTGACCGTTTCCGACACGGAACTCAATGATGTCGAGCGCAACGCCGCGGCCACCGGGGCCGACGACATCGAACTGGAACTGCCATGAGCGGGCCGGTGGGGGGTGGACCTGCCGTTCGTGGCATCGACGACCTCGACCCGGTACTGGTCCACCACATCGTCAACACTCTAGGCTGGCCCGGACTTAGACCGCTCCAGGAAGAGGCGATCGCCCCACTGCTCGTCGGCGAGGACGCCGTACTGCTGGCACCCACGGCAGGCGGCAAAACCGAGGCTGCGACGTTTCCTCTGCTGTCGAGAATGACCGCGGAGCGCTGGTCCGGTACCTCGGTGCTGTATGTGTGCCCCCTCAAGGCGCTCCTCAACAACCTGCTCCCGCGCCTGGAGGCCTACACGGGCTGGATCGGCAGGACGGCAGCGCTGTGGCACGGTGACGTCAAGGCCGGTGCACGCAAGAAGATCCTCGTGGGCCGCCCCGACATCCTGCTGACCACGCCCGAGTCGCTCGAAGCGATGCTGGTCAGCACGAACGTCGACCACCGCACCTTCCTCGGCGGCCTCAACGCCATTGTGGTGGACGAGGTGCATGCCTTCGCGGGCGACGACCGCGGCTGGCATCTGCTCGCAGTACTCGAGCGTCTGCAACGTGTCGTGGGCCGCCCCCTCCAGCGGATCGGCCTCTCCGCGACCGTCGGCAACCCGGACGAACTGCTGCACTGGCTCCAGGGATCAGGAGCGGACAACCGCCCGGCGAGAGTGGTCGCACCCCACCTTCGTACCCCCGTAGACGAGATCGCACCCGGCCCGCCGCCCGGCGACATTCAGCTGGACTATGTCGGCTCGGTGGATAATGCGGCCACCGTCATCGCAGCCCTGCACCGCGGTGAGAAGCGGCTGGTCTTCTGTGAGTCCCGGCGGCTGGTCGAGGAGTTGGGGGAGAAGCTGCGGGCCAAGTCGGTCACGACTTTCCTCTCCCACGCCTCCTTGTCCGTCGACGAGCGGCGCAGGGCGGAGGAGGCATTTGCCGAAGCACGCGACTGCGTCATCGTGTCGACCAGCACGTTGGAACTGGGCATCGACGTCGGAGACCTGGACCGCGTCATCCAGCTTGACGCACCGGCCACCGTCGCCTCGTTCCTGCAACGCCTTGGCAGGACCGGACGGCGTGCGGGCACCACCCGTAACTGCTTGTTCCTTGCCCTGAGCGAGGACGGGCTGCTCGCTGCCGCCGCACTGCTTCTCCAGTGGTCGCGCGGATGGGTCGAACCGGTCGCTGCCCCGCCCGAACCCCGGCACATCGTCGCCCAGCAGATCCTGGCACTCTGCCTGCAGGAGCACCAGGTCGGAGACAAGCTATGGCAGGAATGGTGGTCGGGACTCGGACCGTTCGGGCAGGGCGCCGAGCCGATCGTCCGACACCTGGTGGACGAGGGCTATCTCGACCAGGACGGCGGAATGCTGTTCATCGGCCCCGAGGCCGAACGGCGCTTCGGACACCGACACTTCATGGACCTCACCGCGGTTTTCACCGCCGCACCAGAGTTCACCGTCCTCAGCGGACTGACCGAGATCGGCCGCACTGATCCGACTCTCCTGACCGAGGAGGTCCAGGGCCCGCGCAGGCTTCTGCTCGCAGGACGCAGCTGGCAGGTCACCTACATCGACTGGCACCGGCGCCGCTGCTTTGTCGAACTCGTCGACGGCGGCGGGAAGGCGAAGTGGGGCGGACTTGGGTTCGTCCGCGCGACGTCCTGGGAACTGACGCGCGCCGCCAGGGACGTACTGCTCGGCACAGACCCTGAGGTAGACCTCACTGGGCGGGCACAGGGGTGTCTTACTGAAGCGCGAGAGCGGTTTATGGAGTACGTACACCCCGCAGGCACTCTGATTGTGCGCAGGGCGAACGAGGACCTGCGCTGGTGGACATGGGCAGGCCACCGGGCCAATGCCACCCTGGCTGCCACGTTGTCGGACGTCTCCGACCCGGCTCAGCGCATTAACGACTGCTGGGTCCGGCTGCGTGCGGACCTCACCCCGCAGCGGTGGAAGGAGGCAGTGGCCGATGCTACCGGTCGGCTCAGTCTGCCGTCCGTCCACGAACAGGCCCTGCGGGGGCTGAAATTCAGTGCAGCGCTGCCGCCCCGACTCGCGGAGAAGACCCTGGCGGCGCGGCTGGCCGACCTGGAGGGCGCCACTGCCGCACTACAGGAGAGCGTACGGTTCACCCGCCTACCCGCCTGATCCTCACGACCTCGGGTTCAGCAGGGCGCTCAGCTTCCTGCCCGGTTACGAAGAGGGAGAATCCGGTCCAGGGAACGCTGCCGCAGTGGCCAGGTCGAGCGCGGAACCCTGAGGGGGGACACCGGTCGAGGGCGTGGTCACCGACGGGACGGTCGGTGTGAAGAGCTTGCCGGCAGAACGGTGGCCACGTGCGTCGGAAACCACCACTCCTCCGGTCCACTTCCCCGTCGGCGACTCGTAGCGGTGCTGCAATTTGGCGATTCGGGGGCAGTGCCGGTCGCGTACGTCCACGAATCCCGGGTCGCAGTGAACATTGCCGACGGCTGCCAGGTCCCCGGCATAGGTCACGGCGGCGGCGGGCGCCAACACTGCGCTCACCAAGAGATCGGCGATCTGCAGACCGAGGTGGGTGTTGCTGTGGCCGAAGACGGGGGACTCGGGGAGGTGTGGCAGGGGGTCGCCGCCCTTGGCGAACTTCCTGGTCGTCACGCAGTGCACATTGCCGGTGTTGTCGCTGGGGTTGCGGCTGTCCAGGATGGCAATTCCGCTGCTGGACCGTTCGGCGAGGAAGTGCTCGAAGTTGCTGCACAGCGCGTTCACCGATGCTGCGTACATGGCAGTGTCATCGTTGACGACACCGTCCTGCTTCACCCAGATACGAGCCATGACCCGGCAGTCGCGCTGCTCCAGGATGGTCAGTAGGTGGTCGAGAAAGCCATGCGCCATCCGCCGCTGGTTGCGGCCACGCCGACGGAAGGACTTGCGGATCGTCTCACCCTTGATCTCGTGATGGACGACCTCGCTCAGGGTGGGAACCTTGCAGAGCTCGGGCCGGAACTTCTTCTTCAGTGCGATGAAGTCCCAGGAAAGGGCCTTGAGCTGACTCTCCGGAACGGTGAAGCCGCCGATCGCCATGACCGGGACCGAGTCCGCCACTGCAGGGTTGAGTACCTGCCCGGTCCCGGACTCGTCGAGGTAGCACAGGTGCAAGACGTTCCCCCTGAAGCACAAACAGCTATGGCCGACCCCAAATCCTTGGGGGACGGCCATAGGAGGTTCCACGCCCGGCAAGGCCGGGTCGCAGAGTGGTGTTCGTTCTGATCGCAGCGTAATCGAGCAGGTACCTCGAGGCAATGTCGGGACCGGTGTCTTCGAGAGCAGGTGGCTTCCCCGACTCATGGGTACCTGCCTGCTGCGTTGGCCGAACTTGCCGGCTGAGCCATCCTCGTTGGCCTGGGGCGTGCAGGAGATGCAGGGCGGGATGAAGACCCGCTGCCGGTGCCCCCCGTGCGCCCCCCAGGACGGGGTAGGCCGAAGGCCTACTGGCTCGGCAACCTGCCCGTGGCCGTGCTCGCGCTCGTGCTGCGCCTGATCGGCGAGAGCCGGGTCCGCCCGGACGCACTCGGTGCGGTGCTGGGCACCGGCGCCGCCCTGTCCTTTGTCTACGGTCTGCTCCGGGCCGGGGAGTCCAGCCGGGGCGAGACGGCCGTGGTCGGGCCGCTGTTCCTCGCCCGTGTGCTGACCGTCGCCTTCCTCGTGGTCGAGCGCCGCACGGCCGAGCCCCTGGTGCCGCTGTCGTTCCTGTCCTTCCGGACCCGCGTCGTCGTCAACGGCGCGGGCCGGCGGTCCTCCGCTGCTTGCTACGCGATGGCTTTCATGGTGATGATCCAATTGCAGACTGTGCTCGGCTGCGGCTCGATCACGGCAGGTCTCGTCTACCTCCCCTACTGCGCCGGAATGCTTGTCGGTATGTGGGGCTCCTCCGGCGCGGTGATCAGGTTGGGCGCGCGCCGAACCCTCGTCGTCTCCTTCGTGGTCAGCGCGGCCGGGCTGCTCCTGCCGTCCGGCATCGCGCCCGGCGACGCCTACGCGTCCGGCGTGCTGCCCGGCATGCTCGTCATGAGCGTCGGCTGCGGCCTGAGCCTGCCCGCCCTGACGGTCACCGCGCTCACCGCCACCACCGAGGAGGACGCCCGTCTCGGATCGGCCGTCGTCACGTCCGTGCAACAGGTGTGCGGCGCGGTGGGACTGGCGGTCCTCGTCACCCGTTGCCGCGACACCCTGGTCAACTGGACAGGGCCGCTGCACGCCGCGACGCAAGGCTTCTCACTTGCTCTCGTCGTGGGCACCGCTCTCCTCCTCGCTGGCGTCGCCCTCATCGCCACGATGCTCACCGCCCTCACCCGGAGACCGCGTCCCCCTCTGCCCCCTCCTGCCCCGGCGCCCCGCAAGAAGCGCGGATGACCAGGGTGGGCCAGAGGTGGACGCGGTGGATCGGGCGGGTCGGTGGGGAGGTCAGGCGGGAGAGGGCCAGGTCGGCGGCCGTGGTGCCGAGTTGGTGTTTTGGGGGGCGGACCGCGGTCAGGGGTGGGTCGGAGGTGGCCGCGACCTCGTCGTCGTAGGAGACGACGGCCAGGTCGCCGGGGACGGAGAGGCCGTGGTCGCGGGCGCGTTCGACCATGCCGATGGCCTCGCCGTCGGAGTGGATGAACAGGGCGGTGGCCCTGGCCTCGCGGCAGCGGCGCAGGACGTCGTCGTAGGTGTCGGTCCAGCCTCGTGAGCCGTAGGGGGGTACCTCGAATTCGAGGTCGGTGGGGGCTTCCAGGCCGAGGGCTGCGGCGGAGGTGCGCCAGCCCTCGCGCAGGGCGTGAGTGGTGGGGCTGAAGCGGGCCGTGATGAAGGCGATGCGGCGGTGGCCCAGGGTGACCAAGTGGCGTACGGCCAGGCCCGCGCCCAGGTCGTGGGCCGTTGTTGCCGCGTCGAGGGCGAGGGTCGGCAGAGTGGGCGGCGGCAGGCGTTCGACGAGGACGACGGGGACCGGGAGGGTGCCCAGCCAGCGCAGCAGGTCCGCGCCCGCGTCCCCGGCGACGGTGGGCGCGACGAGCAGGGCGCGGGCCCCGCGGTCGAGGAGGCCGGCCACCTGGCGCCGGTCCTCCCGCGCGTCGTACGCGGAGGCGCGCAGCGCCAGTCTGCCATCGGCGGCGGCCACGGCGCCCTGCGCCCCCTTGATGACCGAGGGCCAGTAGAACTCGACTGTGGGGACGACCATGCCGATCAAGGTGTGGCCGGAGGGGCGGGTGGGGGCCGAGGGCGTCGGGTGGGAGGGGCGGGTGACTCCGCCGTGCACCCGTTGCACCAGGCCGCGGTCGGCCAGGAGCGTGACGTCGCGGCGGACGGTCACCGCCGTCACGCCGAGTCGCTCCACCAGGTCCGCCAGACGCACGGTGCCGGACTGCCGTACGAGCGCGAGGATCAGCTCCTGCCGCTCCGACGCCAGTGCCATGCGGACTCTCCCGGTTTCGTCGGCTGCCGTCTTGCGATCGTTTTCGATCGTTCGGCTTTCGGTCGTGAAGCCCTGTTCTATCGCACGGGGTTGTTGCGGGGGAAGGGGTGAAGGGGGGCGTAGGTGTGCGGTGGTGGCTTGATGTCTGGCTTCGTTTGGCTTCGTTTTCTATCGATCCTGATCGATTCGATTCGGAATCGTTGACCGTGGCCCGCGCCGGGGGCTGAAGTGTGCGAACACCGCACTGCGTGACCCTTGCGTGAAAGGAAACCCATGGTGTTCGGCACCTCGTCCGACGCCGGAGGCGGCAGTTCTCGGACACTTCGGTCGAGGAGGTCGCTGCTCCGTGCCGCTTCCGGACTCGGCGTCGCGGCCCTCGCGGGCGGCACGCTCACCGGATGTTCCCAGAGCTCCTCCGGCGCCACCCGCGTACGACTCTGGTCCTGGCTTACCGGCATGGATCAGTACGTCGCCGCCTTCAACGCCTCCCAGCGTGACGTTCATGTCGAGTTGAGCGTCATTGCCGCCGGAACGTCCGGCGGATACGCCCAGCAGACGAATGCGATCCGCGCGCACAACGCCCCCGACATCCTGCACACCGAGTACCAGGCGCTGCCGCAGATCGTGACCACCGGCGGTCTGCGCGACCTGACCGACGACGTGGCCGACCTTGCCGACGGCTTCCTCCCTGCCGCCTGGCGGAGCGTGCGCCCCGACGGCCGGACCTGGGCCGTGCCGATGGACTTCTGCCCCATGGCGTTCTTCCACCGCAAGGATTTGTTCGACAAGGCGGGCGTTCAAGTGCCGCGCACCTGGGAGGAGTTCGCGGAGGCGGCAGCCGCCGTGCGCAGGACCGACCCGCGCGCCCGGATCACCACCTTCCCCCTCAACGACGGCGCCTTCTTCGCCGGGATGGCCTGGCAGGCGGGGGACCCCTGGTGGCGGGTCGCCGGCGACAGCTGGCAGGTCGGCATCGACACCAAGGGCACCATGGGCATGGCCGGTTACTGGCAGGACCTGGTGTCCTCCGGGAAGGTCGCCCACACCCCCACCGCCGACCAGAGCTGGATCTCCTCCCTGCACCAGGGCCGCCTCTGGGGCATGCTCGGCGCCACCTGGGGCGTGGGCGTGATGAAGAGGTCCCTGCCCACCGCCAAGGGCAAGTGGGCCGTGACCACCCTGCCGACCTGGGGCGACAAGGCCGTCAACGGCGCGTTCGGCGGCTCCGCCTTCGCCGTCGCGGCGCAGAGCGAGGTCCCCGAGGCGGCGCTGACGTTCCTGCGCTGGCTCAGCACCGACCCCGCCGTTCCCCGGATCGGCGCGAAGGTCACCTTCCCCTCGCCCGCCTACCTGCCCAGCCGCAAGGTCGCCCGCGAGGCGTACAAGAACGAATTCTTCGCCGGCGAACCGCTCTTCGACGTATTCGACAGGGCCGCGACCCGAGTCCCCGACTGGACGTGGGGGCCCACCTCGCTGAGCGTCTTCTCCTCGATCGCCGACGTGCTCGCTCCGGTTCCCACCGGCGGCACCACCATTCCGCGGGCCCTGCACACGTTGCAGTCCTCGACCGTCGCCACCATGCGCGAGCGCGGGCTCGCCGTCAGGAACGGGGGCCGGGCATGACCATCGCCGTCAACTCGCAGCAAGAAGCGGGGGAGTTGCGCCGCCCCAGCCGCCCCCGCCGCCGCTTCACTGGCGCCGCCCTGGCCGCCCCCTTCGCCGTACTGCTGCTGTGCACCGTCCTCGTACCCATCGGATACGCCCTCTGGCTCAGCCTGTTCACCGACCGCCTCAGCGGGCTCGGATTCGACGGCTACCGCCAGGTCTTCACCGGCCTCGCCAACTACACGCACGTCCTCACCGACCCCGCCGCCCACACCGCACTCGGCAACATCGCGCTCTACGCGCTGATCCACATCCCGGTAATGTTCGGCGGAGCCCTGCTGATCGCGCTCCTGCTGAACTCCGCGACCGTACGACTGCGCCAGATCTGGTCGCTGGCGGTCTTCCTGCCGTACGCCGTGCCCGGAGTGATCGCCGGACTGATCTGGGGCTACCTCTACAGCCCCAACATCGGACCGCTCAACGAAGCCCTGCCCTTCGACCCGCTCGGTTCCGGCGGCGTCCTGTCCTCCATCGTCAACATGGCCACCTGGCAGTGGATGGGCTACAACGTGATCATTTTCTATACGGCGCTGCAGGCCGTGCCCCGCGAAGTGCTGGAGGCCGCCCGCGCCGACGGTGCCGGAGCCATCCGTACCGCACTCTCCATCAAGATCCCGATGATCCGGCCGACCGTCTTCGTCGCGCTGATGTTCACCACCATCGGCTCCCTCCAACTGTTCACCGAGCCCATGGTGCTGCGCACCTTCACCGGCACCGTGACCAGCACCTGGACCCCCAGCCTCTACATCTACGAAGCGGCCTTCACCAACAACGACTACGGGCGCGCCGCCGCCGCGTCCGTCCTGCTCGCCCTCGCCTCGGCCCTGCTCTCGGCACTGGTGATGCGGCTGTCCGCCCGGAGGTCCCGATGAGCGCCCCCACGACGACCACGCCACGGCCCCCAGTCGTACGGTCAATTCCCGCGCAGAGAAGGGGAGGTGACGGCGGGTCGGACAAGGCCCGGCGCTGGACCTCGCGCGGTGCCGTGCACGGCATCCTCGTCCTCGCGACGCTCTACAGCGTGCTGCCGCTGATCTGGCTGGTCACCTCGTCCACCAAGTCCGTCGGCGACTTCTCCGCCACCAGCGCCTTCGAGTTCGCCGACTTCCATCTCTTCACCAACCTCAGCGACCTCTTCGCCCGCGAGGACGGCGTCTTCTGGTACTGGATCCGCAACTCGCTGCTGTACGCGGGACTCGGCGCCGTTCTCGGCGCGCTGATCTGCACTGCCTGCGGCTACGCCATCGCCAAACTCGACTTCCCCGGCCGGAAGCTGCTGCTCTCGGTGACCCTGACCGGCGTCCTGGTGCCGCCCACCGCGCTCGCCCTGCCGCTGTACCTGCTCGCCTCGCACCTGCACCTGGTGAACACCTTCTGGGCCGTGTTCCTCCCGATGCTGACCAACCCCTTCGGCGTCTATCTCGCCCGCACGTTCGCCGACGCGGCCGTCCCGGACGAGGTCCTGGAGGCGGCCCGCCTCGACGGGGCCGGTGAGCTGCGCATCTTCTTCACCATCGCGCTGCCGATGATGATGCCCGGCTTCGTCACGATCCTGCTGTTCCAGTTCGTCGCCATCTGGAACAACTTCTTCCTCCCGCTGGTCATGCTGACCGACCCGCAGCTCTTCCCGATGGCCCTCGGCATCTACCAGTGGAGCACCCGCGCCCTCCAGTTCCCCGACTACAACCCGCTCGTCATCACCGGGTCCCTGCTCGCCGTCGTACCGCTGATCGTGGCCTTCGTCGTCCTCCAGCGGCAGTGGCGCAGCGGCATCTCCGCGGGGAGCGTCAAGTGACCGGCCCCGTGCGCAGACCCGAGACGCTGCTGCTGATGAACGACGCGACCCGGCGCACCCAGTTCGGCCCGCCGCAGTGGGAGCGGCTGCGCGCCACGGCCACCCTCGGCCGGCCGGTCGCCGCCGCCGACCTCGACTCCGCCGTCGTCCGCGCCCGGCTCGCCGAGGCGGAGGTGCTGGTCACCTCCTGGGGCTGCCCGGTGCTCGACGAGTCGGTGCTCGCTGCCGCCCCGCGCCTGCGGGCCGTCCTGCACGCCGCCGGTACGGTACGCAACCACGTGCCGCCCGCCGCCTTCGACCGCGGGCTGCTGGTCACCAGCGCCGCAGGGGCGAACGTCGAGCCCGTCGCCCACTTCACCCTCGGTGCGGTCCTGTGGGCGTTCAAGAAGGTGCCCTTCCTCGCCGCCGACGCGCGCCGCTTCCGCAGCGACTGGAGCTACCGCGACGACCGGGGCGAGCTGAGCGGACGCGACCGTACTGTCGTCCTGGTCGGCTTCTCGCGGATCGGCCGCCGGGTCACCGCCCTGCTGCGGGCCCTGGACCTGGCCCGGGTCCTGGTCGTCGACCCCGTCGCCGACCCCGCCGAGATCGTCGCGGCGGGGGCCGAACCGGCGCGCCTGGAGGAGGCGTTGCCGCTGGCCGACGTACTCAGTCTGCACGCGCCGTCCCTGCCCGAGACCCGGCACATGATCGGCGCCGACGAGCTGGCCGCGCTGCCGCCCGCGGCGGTGCTCATCAACACCGCCCGGGGCGCCCTGATCGACACGGCGGCCCTGGAGGACGCCTGCCGGGCCGGGCTGCACGCCGTCCTGGACGTCACCGATCCCGAACCGCTGCCGGACACCAGCCCCTTGTACGACCTGCCCAATGTGGTCCTCACCCCGCACATCGCCGGGTCGCTCGGCTCGGAGACCCGCACCATGGCCGACTCCGCACTGACCGAGCTGGAGCGGTACGCGGCGGGGCTTCCGCCGCTGGCGCCGGTGACACGGCAGTCCCTCAAGGTCCAGGCGTAACCGGGCCTCCTCCGCATTCCCCGTAGTGATCCCCCCCCGTAGAGCAACAGGAGAGGTGTGTCATGAACAGCGAGCACATGAGCAGGCGGTCCGTCCTGCGCGCCGGCGGTGTGGCCGGTCTGGCCGCCGCCACCGGCCTCGCCACAGCGGGCGCCTCCGCAGCAGCCCCCGCCGATCAACACCGTACGAAAATCGTCGACCTGGGACCGGCGGTGGTCAGGTTCTCCCTGATGAGCGCCGTGCTCGTCGGCGACATTCTGTACATCGGCTCCCGCAACCTGGAAGCGGCGAAGATCATCGCCTTCCACGTGCCGACCGGCAAGGTCGTCGGCGAGACCTCCCTGGCCACCGGCCACTCCGTCCAGGCCATCGCCGCCGATCCGACGGGCGCGTACGTCTACGCCGGGGTGCTCCAGAAGGCGGCGGGCGCGGGATACGTCTACCGCTGGGACCTGAAGGCGCTCGGCACACCGGCCACCGCCCTCGGCCGGATCAAGGACCGCGACGTCCGCGACCTCGCCGTCGCACCCGACGGGACCGTGTACGCGGTCGGCAGCGGCGGCGCGACAGCCCCCGCCCTGTGGGAGTACGACCCGGCGAAGAAGGAGTTCGCCGAACTTGGCAGCCCGAGCCCCGACGCCACCACCGCGCTGGCGGTCGCCGCGACCCGGGACACCGTCTTCTTCGGCGCGGGCAGCACCCTGCACGCCGGGGGCGGTGCCAGCAAGGCGGTCCTCTTCGCGTACGACAGGACCTCCCGCGCCTTCACCGACGTCACCCCCGCCGAGCTGCGGGGGGACGCGGCGGTCCGCGAACTGGCGGTCGTGGGGGACCGGCTGGCGGTGGGCACCGCCGGTTCGACGGAGCCCTCGAAGGTGGCTGTCATGGACCTGACGGACCTGTCACGGTACGAAGTGGCGAGCTCCACCGGGAAGACCGCGAAGAAGTTCGCGGCCGCCGACGGGCGGATCTACTTCGCGAACGAGACGGGGCTCCTCGCCTACGACACCGCCACCCGCACCGTGGCACCCGTGGAGTTCGAGGGGCCCGCGCTCGGCGAGATCTGGGGTGTGGACAGCCGCGACGGCAAGATCCTCGTCACGTCCGCCTTCGGGTTCGTCGCCGAGATCGATCCGAAGGCGAAGAAGGCCGAGGTCACCGAACTGGCCGAGGCGGGCGCGCCCGCGTCACCGCAGACGGTGATGGGCATCGCGGCGGGCGGCGGAAACGTCTACATCAGCGGTACGGGCACGATCGCCCGGCACAACCTGCGTCGCCGGGAGGTCGCGTACCTCCGCGCGCCGGGCGAGGCGAAGGACGCCATCGTCGTGGGGGACACCCTCTACACGGGCCAGTACAGCTCCGAAGGCATCTGGGCCTACCACCCGCGCCGCCTCGACCCGATCCGCAAGGTCGCCTCCTTCCCCGCCGCACAGAACCGGCCCGCCGACGTGGCCTGGGACGACACCCATCGTCTCGTCCTGGTCGGCGCCGAGTCCGACACCGAGGGCGGCGGCTCCTTCTGGACGTACAACCCGAGGACCGGCACGTCCCGTTGCTTCGTGAACCCGATCGACGCGGGGCAGTGCGTCCGGGGCGTCGCCGCCAAGAACGGCGTGGCCTACCTCGGCGGCGACAACAACACCAAGACCACCCCCTACGCCACGGTCGTCGCCTTCGACCCGGTGGCGGGCAAGGAACTCTGGCGGATCGACCCCCAGCAGACCGCGGGCATCGCCGCCCTCGCGCTACGCGGCCGCCACCTCTACGGCATCTCGCGCAAGGGAGGCTTCTTCGTCATCAACGTTCGTACGCGCACCCTGATCCACCGCGCGGACATCACGGCGGTCAGCAAGGGCTATGCGGCGATGGTGACCAACCAGGGGGTCGTGTACGGGGTCTCGGACACGACCGTATTCCGCTTCCACCCGAGGACCTTTGCCGTCTCCGTCGTCGTACCCGACATCAACGGCGGCTGGTACAGCGGCTCTCATCTGGCCAATGACGAGTTGGGGCGCCTGTACACGATGCGGGGCCGCAACCTTGTCCAGATCACCGACCGTCCCGGATTCTGAATTCCGCTTTCTGGCGTGATCGCGCTGGTCCGGGCTCCGTGACCCCCACGGCTGCGGAGCCGAGGACCGATCCGGACGGATCTGAGGGCCGATCCGGACGGACCCCGAGGACCGATTCGGACGGAGCCGAGGACCGATCCGGACGGAGCCGAGGGCCGTCCGCCCCCCCACACCACCTTGAGGAGTCCCCATGCGAAAGCCGCTGGTCACACTCTCCTGCACACTCGGCCTCACCGGCTCCCTGCTGGCCACGGGATGTGCCGCGCAGACCGTCGACGCCTCGTCGCCACCGCAGGCCTCGTCCATCCGGCCCACCGAGCCGACCGTCCACTCCGACGCCACCCGCGCCCCCGTCTCGCCGACCCCCACGCGACCGGCCCGCACCCGGCCGGCGCCCCCTCCAGCCACCAAGAGCGCGGCACACCGGCCCCACAAGGCCCTGCTCGACGTCACCTACGAGAGCGGCACGCCCGATTCCGGAATACCGGGCCTGGCCGCCACCAACGCCACGGCCCCGGACGCCGCAGGCGTGATCAGCCCCGGCTCCGGCAGCCGCCGAGGCATCATGCACAAGGTGACACTGGGGGACGACGGTTACGTGTCCAACGGGGCGCCGCGCAGCGAGAGCGCCACCGACAGGGTGCCCGCGGGCCGCTTCCAGGTGGGCGACGAACGCCGTTACGAGTTCAGCGTCCTGCTCAAGGACTGGCAGGCGTACAAGGAGGGCGACCCGGTCTCGGGCGACATCCTCTTCCAGGCCAAGCCCGCCAACTCCAACCCGCCCTCCTTCTTCCTGAGCGCCCAACGGAACGCGATCCTCTTCCGCAACCCGGGCCTCGACCGGCAGACCCCGGTGGTGGCCGACTACCGCCCGTACATCGGCCGTTGGATGCGCTTTCGCATCGACGTGCGCTGGGCGGACGACGACACCGGCTACTACAAGGTGTCCGCCCTGCTCCCCGGCCAGAAGGCCTTCCAGCTGAAGAAGGTCTACACGCGCACCACGACCTGGCTGCCGGTCAACCCGTCCGAACACGGCTACCTCAAGTGGGGGCTGTACCGGCCGGATTCGAGCCTTGAGCGGGGCTGCGTGAAGACCCGGATCGTCCACCACGACAACATCCGCGTCACCGAGCTGCCCTGAGCGCGCACCGGTCGGTCGCCGGGCCCGCGTTCCGCCCGCGAGGGTGGCTCGAGGGGCCCGGCACGTGGCGCATTCCCGACCCCATAACACGGACCGAGGGGGCAACTGGCAGCTCCCTCACCGAGGTTGTCTAGTCCTATGGTCTCGGTACCCACCTGAGACCGAGGAGATCCCCCATGCTCCACAGACACGCCAAGGCGGCCTGTGCCGCTTTCGCCGCGGTCGGTGCGCTCGTGCTGGCCGGATTACCGGGTTCCGCAAACGCCGCTCCGTCCACCGCCGCGGAGACCCTGGGCGTCGGCCAGGCGTCCCCCGAACTGCTCCGCGCCATGCAGCGCGACCTCGGCGTCACCGCCGGACAGGCCAGGGCGCGGCTCGCCAACGAGGCCGAGGCCGGTGCCGTCGCGGGCCGCCTGCAGAACGCGCTGGGCCGGGACTTCGCCGGCGCCTGGGTGCAGGGTGCCGACTCCGCCACGCTCATGGTCGCCACCACCGATGCCGCCGATGTCCGCTCCATCAGGGCACTGGGCGCCCGTGCCCTGGTCGTACAGCACACTCTGAAGCAGCTCGACGCCACCCTTGCGCAGCTCGACAAGGCCGCTGCCGGTGCCGCTGCGACAGCGGTGCCCGTGCGCTACGTGGACGTCAGGGCGAACAAAGTGACGCTCCAGGCGCGGAGCCAAAACGAGGCACAGGCGCTGGTGACAGCGGCGGGGGTGGACGCGACCGCCGTAAAGTACGAGAAGTCCGTGCAGCAGCCGCGTCCGCTGTACGACATACGCGGCGGCGACGCCTACTACATGAACGGCAGCGGACGCTGCTCCGTCGGCTTCGCCATCACCCGCGGCACTCAGCAGGGCTTCGCCACGGCCGGGCACTGCGGCCGGGCCGGAACCACCACCACCGGCTACAACCAGGCCGCCCAGGGCTCCTTCCAGGCCTCCACCTTCCCCGGCCGCGACACCGCCTGGGTCGCCACCAACGCCAACTGGACCTCGACGCCCAACGTCGCAGGCAGCAACGTGCAGGTGGCCGGCTCCACACAGGCCGCCGTGGGCGCCTCCGTCTGCCGCTCCGGTTCCACCACCGGCTGGCACTGCGGCACCATCCAGCAGCACAACACCAGCGTGACGTACCCCGAAGGCACCATCAGTGGTGTCACGCGTACGACAGTGTGCGCCGAGCCCGGTGACTCCGGCGGCTCCTTCATCTCCGGCAGCCAGGCCCAGGGCGTCACCTCCGGCGGCTCCGGCGACTGCCGCTCCGGCGGGACCACGTTCTACCAGCCGATCAACCCCCTGCTCCAGGGGTACGGTCTGACCCTCAAGACCACCACGGACCCCGGTCCAGGTCCCGGCCCGGGCCCGGGTGAGCCCGGTGGGACCTGGGCCGCGGGCACCGTCTACGCCACCGGCGCGCAGGTGACGTACGGCGGAGCCACGTACCGCTGCCTCCAGGGGCACCAGGCACAGCCGGGGTGGGAGCCCCCGAACGTGCCCGCCCTGTGGCAGCGCGCATGACCGCTTCGTACGCGTAGGGGAGTGCTTGTACGCGCATGAGGCGTGAGAACAGTGGTCCGGCACCGAGCGTCACGGTGTCGGACCACTGTGCTGATGGCAGCCCTCGGGCAGGTGCGACAGATCCCGTTCCGTACCGTGTCGCTGGTAGGCCGTACGGGTGAGGGGCGTCAGAATTGCCGGATGCAGATACAGCGCGCGGGTGGGGTGGTCCGGTGAGCAGGTATGACGTCACCGACGAGCAGTGGGAAGGGCTCGCCCAGGTCGTACCGCTGCGCAGCCGCAACGAGTGGCCGTCCAGAACCGACCACCGCACGGTGCCCCAGGGGTACGAGGAGGTCGAGCAGCGGCGCATGGTCGTGCTGCGGGTGCAGGTGTTCTCGGACGCCCGGGAGGTCGCCGAGTACCTGATCGCGCAGATTCCGGTGCTCCTCGACCTGACCAGCGCGGAGACGGATGTGGCCAAGCGCATCCTGGACTTCAGCAGCGGTGTGGTCTTCGGGCTCGGCAGCGGCATGCACCGGGTGGACCGCAATGTCTTCCTGCTCGCCCCCGTCGGCATGGAGGTCGAGGGCGTCGAGGCGGCCGCCGTCCCCCGTTCGTAGGAAGGCCGTACAGGCGTAACGGTTCGTCATCGATGCGGATGCATAGCGTCCGCATCATGACTGTGCCTTCGCCCTTACGCCCGCCCGTCCCCCTCCGCCCGCACCGCCCCACGGTCACCGAACTCAGGCTCTCCGCCTTCGGCCCGCACCGGGGCGCGGTCTTCCCGCTCGGCCCGCTGACCTTCTTCGCGGGGCCGAGCGGGAGCGGCAAGACGACCGTCCTGGAGATGTACGACGCCCTGGCCCGCCTGGGTGCGGGGGACGTCCTCGACGAGGTGTTCCCCGATCCGTCCGCCCGCGTCCCCGAGACCGCGCTCCCCGACGAACAGGGCAGACGCGGCTTCCGGATCGGCTGCACCGTCGACGGCCCCGCCGGACCCGTACGGCTGGATCTGGCCGTTCAGGCGGAGCCGGAACTCCGCATCGTCAGCGAACGTTTGACGTGCGAGGGGAGGGAACTCCTGACCACCGTGCTGCGCGACCCCCGCCGGCGCACGGTGCAGGCCGCCTGGCACACGGCGGGTGCGGTGTCCGTGACGCGCGCACCGCTGCCCGACGACCGGCTGGCCACGGCACTCCTGCCGCTGCGCGTGGCCGGCCGCACCGACGGCGAGAGGCAGGTGCTGGCCGCCGCCGAACAGGTGCTCGTCGCGCTGCGCTCGGTGTACGTGTGCGACCCGCAGCCCCAGCGGATGCGGGCACCGGTGCCGGTGGAGGAGGCACTGCTGCGCCGGGGCTGCGACAACCTGGCCGCGGTCTTGCGCCGTACGGGCAAGGAGTGCGGGATCCGGTACGGGGCGCTCGTCGCGGCGGCGAAGGAGGGGTGCGCGGGCCGGGTGGAGGGCCTGGCGACGGAAGATCTGGCGGGGCGGACGGTGCGCGCGGTGCTGGACCGGGGCGCGCGCGGGGTGACGCCCGTCGGGCGGCTCGGCGACGGGGAACTGCGGTACCTGGCGTTCGCGCTCGTCCTGCTCACCGGGCCGGAGGTGCTGGACATGGCGTACGTCGCCGAGGTGCCGGACGCGTACCAGGCGCTCGCGGTGCTGGCCGACGGGTTCGACCGGGGGCTGGACGCCCGGCAGGCGCGGGCGCTGGGGGAATTGGCCGGGAGGATGTGCGCGCGGGGGCACATCAGGCTCGTCGGCACCGTGTCGGACGCCTCGGGCGTGCGCGGGGTGGAGGGGGCGGCGGTGGTAGACCTGGGGGCGTGAACGACGAGGCGAGGACGGTGGCGGGCGTGGACGGTGTGCGGGGCGCGGGCGGTTCGGGCGCGGGCGTGGACGTGGCGGCCGCGGCGGCGGGGGCGGTGCCCGATGTGGCGGCGCTCCAGCGGCGGCTGGTCGAGTTCGCCGCGGCCCGCGACTGGGGGCCGTACCACACGCCCAAGAACCTGGCCGCGGCGCTGAGCGTCGAAGCCTCCGAACTCGTCGAGATCTTCCAGTGGTTGACGCCCGAGCAGTCCGCCCGCGTGATGGAGCAGCCCGAGTCCGCGCACCGCGTCGCCGACGAGGTCGCGGACGTGCTGGCCTATCTGCTGCAGTTCTGCGAGGTCCTGGGGATCGATCCGCTGGCGGCGCTCGCCGCCAAGATCGAGCGGAACGAGACGCGGTTTCCCGTCCCGGAAAGCGGAGTTCGTCACTCTTCGGAGTGACGACGATGTCCACAACCGCTTGAGTGTCCACAGATTTCCGCATAGCCCTGGCTTTCCGGGCCCGTTCCCCTCACTCTGGGTAGTGAATTGAGGAGTGAGTGGGACGGCAGCGGGACGGTAACGGGGGTGGCTGATGGACGCGGTGAGACTCGTCAGGGTCAGCAGACACGCGCTGGCGCAGAGCCAGGCGTCGCTGGAGATCCTCACGGAGGCGTGGCAGGCGCAGGCGCTGACCCAGGCGATCGGCGGGATGCTGGCCGTCAAGGGACCGCCGGAGCTCCGGGGCGAGGCGCAGGGCCTCAGCGAGGCGGGCGGCCGGGGGTGCGGGACGATCGACTGGCCGACGCTGAGCACCGGCGGTCAGGAGAGGTCCGGCTTAGGCGTCGGGCAACCTCCCGATCCCGGGCCGAGGGCCGCACGCCTCACCGAAGTCCCCGATGCGCGGGGCGCGTTGGACGAGCTCGGCGGGTTGCTGGGGGAGGTGGGCATCGCACTGGTCGGGGTCGCCTGTGCCGCCGACGAGGGTGGTTTCTACTGGCAGACGATCGAGGCGATCGACGCCGCCGACGAGTCGAACGACCGGGTGCGCGGACTGCTGCGCCGGCTCACGGTGTGGGAGAACGGCAGACTGCAGGGCGCGGCCCATGACTCGGCGGCGGGGCCGTCATGACCCTGGTCCGGTCAGTAGGACCGGCCGAGGTCGCCGGGGCGACGCTCGTCGTAGCGGCCCTCCACGGGCCGGTCGCTCACATACTGGCCGCTTCCGTACTGACCGTCTCCGTACCGGCTGTCGCCGTACGAGGAGTCTTTGGGCCGGCTTTCGCCGTAGCGGCCCTCGTCGTGGCGGCCGTCGCGTTCCTCCCGGTGGCTCTCGGTGGTGGAAGCGTTGGTCGACGGGCGGTCGCCCGTGGTCTGGAGATCGGCGTCGAGCTGCGACAGGTCGGCGGTGAGCGCCGCCATCAGTTCCTCCATCTGCTGCAACAGGCCCTTCGGGGCGGCCTGCTGGCCCGGTACGGACTGCGGTACCGGATTCGCGGACGCGGCCTGTTCGGGCACGGCTTCCTGGGACATGGCGGCCTCCTCGGCCCAGGCCCTCCCGCTGGGGGAGGGCGGTGTTGCTATCAACGCCCCGACAACGGTCGTCGGCGCGCGGGCCGGGCTGTCCGGCTCCGCCCGAGCAAACGAGTGCTGGGATCACCGGTCACTGACACGGCAGTGCGAGGACCCCCACGAGGACGAATTTTCACCCGACCGGGCAGATGGGGGACAGATGAGGCCAACGGGGTTGACGGCAGTTCGAAGGTGCAGGATGAAGTCATGGATCTTCGCATCTTCACCGAGCCCCAGCAGGGGGCGAGCTACGAGAAACTGCTGACCGTCGCCAAGGCCACCGAGGACCTCGGCTTCGACGCCTTCTTCCGCTCCGACCACTACCTGGCCATGGGATCGGCCGACGGACTCCCCGGCCCCACCGACGCCTGGATCACCCTGGCCGGACTGGCCCGGGAGACCAAGCGCATCCGGCTCGGGACGCTCATGACCGCGGGTACGTTCCGGCTTCCCGGAGTGCTGGCCATCCAGGTCGCGCAGGTCGACCAGATGTCGGGCGGCCGAGTCGAACTGGGCCTGGGCGCAGGCTGGTTCGAGGAGGAGCACAAGGCGTACGGCATCCCCTTCCCCAAGGAGAAGTTCGCCAGGCTGGAGGAGCAACTGGCCATCGTGACGGGGCTGTGGGAGACGGAAGCCGGCAAGACCTTCAGCTACGAGGGGACCCACTACCAGCTCACCGACTCACCCGCACTGCCCAAGCCCGCCCAGGCCAAGGTGCCGGTGCTGATCGGGGGACACGGCGCGGTGCGCACACCCCGGCTGGCCGCGCAGTACGCCGACGAGTTCAACATCCCCTTCGCCTCGCTCGACGACACCGCCCGGCAGTTCGGCCGGGTCAGGGCGGCGGCCGAGGCGGCCGGACGGAAGTCGGGCGACCTGGTGTACTCCAACGCGCTGGTGGCGTGCGTGGGCAAGGACGACAACGAAGTGGCCCGCCGGGCGGCGGCCATCGGACGGGAGGTGGACGAACTCAAGGCCAACGGACTCGCGGGCTCGCCCGCCGAAGTGGTGGACCGGATCGGACGGTTCGCGGAGATCGGCTCCTCCCGGGTGTACCTCCAGATGCTGGACCTGGACGACCTCGATCACCTGGATCTGATCTCCTCGCAGGTGCTGTCCCAGCTGAACTGACGGATGCCGGTGCGCCTGCACCGTTCCCCGTCTGCTTTGTCTGGCTTGTTCGCCTTGTCCGCCTTGCAGGAGTCACCGTGAAACCCACCCGCACGCTCGCCGCCGCGCTCGCCGGGGAGACCCTCGTCCTCGACGGAGGGCTCTCCAACCAGTTGGAGGCGCAGGGCTGCGACCTCACCGACGCACTCTGGTCGGCCAGGCTGCTCGCGGACGCCCCCGAGCAGATCGAGGCGGCGCACGCGGCGTACGTGCGGGCGGGGGCCCGGGTGCTGATCACCTCCAGCTACCAGGCGACCCACGAGGGGTTCGCCCGGCGGGGCGTCGGCCGGGAGGAGGCCTCGGAGCTGCTGCGGCGCAGCGTCGCGCTGGCCCGCGCGGCGGCACAGGGCGCGGAACACCCCGTGTGGGTGGCGGCCTCGGTCGGGCCGTACGGGGCGATGCTCGCGGACGGCAGTGAGTACCGGGGACGGTACGGGATGTCGGTGGCGGAGCTGGAGCGGTTCCACCGGCCGCGCATCGAGGCCCTGGCGGAGGCGGGCCCCGACGTCCTGGCGCTGGAGACGGTGCCGGACGCCGAGGAGGCCGAGGCGCTGCTGCGTGCGGTCGAAGGATGCGGGGTGCCGGTCTGGCTGACGTACAGCATCGAAGGCGACGGGACGCGGGCCGGCCAGCCGCTGGGGGAGGCGTTCGCCCTGGCGGCGGGCAACGAGCAGGTGATCGCGGTCGGCGTGAACTGCTGCGAGCCCGGTGACGTCGACCGGGCGGTGGAGATTGCCGCCCGGGAGACCGGCAAGCCGGTCGTCGTCTATCCCAACAGTGGGGAGGAGTGGGACGCGGCAGGGCGCGGCTGGCGGGGCGAGGGCACCTTCGACGCCGGCCGGGTGCGGGGCTGGGAGGCGAACGGGGCGCGACTGGTCGGCGGGTGCTGCCGGGTCGGGCCGGAGCAGATCGCCGGGCTGGCGGCGGGAGTGGGGCGGCGGGGCTGAGTCGGCTGGGCTGGGCCGGGGCCCCGGACGTGGGGCGGCGGGGCTGGGCTGCGGCCTGCTAAAACCCGTGGTCGGAGCGGGCGAACCGGGTGATACTCGGACGTGTGTTCATGACGATCAGTACCACCGGAACCCCGGAACGCCCCGCTACCGACCTCGGATTCCTGCTGCACAAGCATCCCGACCGGAAGCAGTCGTTCCCCACCTCCCACGGCACGGCGCACGTCCTCTACCCCGAGGCGAGCGCCGAGCGCTGCACGGCCGCGCTGCTCCTGGAGGTCGATCCGGTGGCGCTCGTGCGGCGCGGCAAGGGCAAGGGCCGTGGCGGCTCGCCCGACCTGGCGCTCGCACAGTACGTCAACGACCGCCCCTACGCCGCGTCGTCGCTGCTCGCGGTGGCGCTGAGCAGCGTCTTCAAGAGCGCCCTGCACGGGGTGTGCAACGCCCGCCCGGAGCGCGCCGAGCAGCCGATGCCGCTGCGCATCGAGGTGCCCGCGCTGCCCGCGCGCGGCGGTGCGGACCTGGTGCGCAAGCTGTTCGCGCCGCTGGGCTGGAGCACCGTCGAGGCGGTGCCCGTACCGCTGGACGCGCAGTTCCCGGAATGGGGCGACTCCCGCTACGTACAACTGACGCTGGAGGGAGAGCTGCGGCTGGCGGAGGCGCTGCGGCACCTGTACGTACTGCTGCCGGTGCTCGACGACTCCAAGCACTACTGGGTCTCGCCCGACGAGGTCGACAAGCTGCTGCGGGCCGGAGAGGGCTGGCTGGCCTCGCACCCCGAGCAGAAGCTGATCACCACCCGCTACCTGTCGCGCCGTTGGGGGCTCACCCGGCAGGCGACCCAGCGACTGGAACTGGCACGGCTCGCGGACGCCGACGACATCGCCGTCGAGGAGATCGACAACGCGGTGGCTGAGGAGACCGAGACTGCGGAACGGCCGACACCGCTCGCCGAGCAGCGCCGTGAGGCGATCCTCGGTGCGCTGCGGGCGGCCGGGGCCGGCCGGGTGCTCGACCTGGGCTGCGGGCAGGGCCAGTTGGTGCAGGCGCTGCTCAAGGACGTGAAGTTCACCGAGATCGTCGGCGTCGACGTGTCCGTGCGCGCGCTCACCATCGCCTCCCGGCGGCTCAAGCTGGACCGGATGGGCGAGCGGCAGGCCGAGCGCGTCTCGCTGCTGCAGGGCTCGCTGACGTACACCGACAAGAGGTTGACCGGTTACGACGCCGCCGTGCTCAGTGAGGTCATCGAGCACCTGGACCTGCCGAGGCTGCCCGCGCTGGAGTACGCGGTGTTCGGGTCCGCGCGGCCGCGCACGGTGATCGTGACGACGCCGAACGTCGAGTACAACGTCCGCTGGGAGACCCTGCCGGCCGGGCACGTGCGGCACGGTGACCACCGCTTCGAGTGGACGCGGCAGGAGTTCCGCGACTGGGCGGGCAAGGTGGCCGAACGGCACGGGTACGGCGTCGAGTTCGTACCCGTCGGGCCGGACGACGCGGAGGTGGGGCCGCCCACGCAGATGGCGGTCTTCACCAGGGTCACGCCGGACGACAAGCACACCGAGAACGTGAAGGAGGTGAAGGTCGCATGAGCACCACCGCCGAAGCAGCACCGAGCACCACCGCACCGCGCAGGCTCCCGGTCACCGACCTGTCGCTCGTCGTACTGATCGGAGCCACCGGTTCCGGCAAGTCGACCTTCGCGCGCAGGCACTTCAAGCCCACCGAGGTCATCTCCTCCGACTTCTGCCGGGGCCTGGTCGCCGACGACGAGAACGACCAGAGCGCCAGCCGCGACGCCTTCGACGTCCTGCACTACATCGCGGGCAAGCGCCTGGAGGCCGGACGGCTCACCGTCGTCGACGCCACCAGCGTGCAGTCCGAGAGCCGCAAGCAGCTCGTCCAGCTCGCCAGGAAGTACGACGTCCTGCCGATCGCCATCGTCCTGGACCTGCCCGAAGAGGTCTGCGCGGCCCGCAACGCCGAGCGTCCCGACCGGGCCGGCATGCCCCGCCACGTCATCCAGCGGCACAAGCGCGAACTGCGCCGCTCGCTGCGCGGACTGGAGCGCGAGGGCTTCCGCAAGGTGCACATCCTGCGCAGCGTCGAGGAGGTCGACGCGGCGGAGATCGTCCTGGAGAAGCGCTACAACGACCTCACCCACCTCACCGGCCCCTTCGACATCATCGGTGACATCCACGGGTGCCGTTCGGAGCTGGAGACGCTGCTGCAGAAGTTGGGCTACGAGGACGGGGCGCACCCCGAGGGACGTACCGCTGTCTTCGTCGGCGACCTCGTCGACCGGGGCCCGGACAGCCCCGGAGTGCTGCGCCGCGTCATGGGAATGGTGGCTTCCGGAAACGCGCTGTGCGTGCCCGGGAACCACGAGAACAAGCTCGGACGTTGGCTCAAGGGAAGGAACGTCCAGCACACCCACGGACTCGCCGAAACCATCGAGCAGTTGGAGAAGGAGGAGGACAGCTTCAAGGAAGAGGTCAAGGACTTCATCGACGGCCTGGTCAGCCACTACATCCTCGACGGCGGCAACCTCGTCGTCTGCCACGCCGGGCTGCCCGAGAAGTACCACGGGCGCACCTCGGGGCGCGTGCGCTCCCACGCGCTGTACGGGGACACCACCGGCGAGACCGACGAGTTCGGCCTGCCCGTCCGCTACCCGTGGGCCGAGGACTACCGGGGCCGCGCGGCCGTCGTGTACGGGCACACGCCCGTTCCGAACACCTCCTGGATCAACAACACCATCTGCCTGGACACCGGCGCGGTGTTCGGCGGGAAGATGACCGCGCTGCGCTGGCCGGAGCGCGAACTCGTCGACGTACCGGCCGAGAAGGTCTGGTACGAACCGGTCAAGCCGCTGCTCACCGAGGCACCCGGCGGGCACGACGGGCGTCCGCTGGACCTCGCCGACGTCGCCGGGCGGCGGGTCGTGGAGACCCGCGAGCACGGCCGGGTCGCGGTCCGCGAGGAGAACGCGGCGGCGGCGCTCGAAGTCATGAGCCGGTTCGCCGTGGACCCGCAGCTGCTGGTCTACCTGCCGCCGACGATGGCCCCAACGGGCACGTCCAAGGTGGACGGCTACCTGGAGCACCCCGCCGAGGCGTTCGCGCAGTACAGGGCGGACGGCGTGGCGAAGGTCGTGTGCGAGGAGAAGCACATGGGCTCGCGGGCCGTGGTCCTGGTCTGCCGCGACGCGGACGCGGCCAGGGAGCGGTTCGGTGCGGACGGCCCCACGGGGGTCGTGCACACGCGCACCGGGCGGCCGTTCTTCGACGACGCGACGGTGAGCGAACTGGTGCTGGCCAGGCTGCGGACCGCCGTGGACGAGGCGGGCCTGTGGGAGGAACTCGACACCGACTGGCTGCTGCTCGACGCCGAGCTGATGCCGTGGTCGCTGAAGGCGTCCGGGCTGCTGCGCCAGCAGTACGCCGCCGTGGGCGCCGCGTCCGGCGCGGTGTTCCCCGGTGCGGTCGCCGCCCTGGAGGCCGCCGTGGCGCGCGGCGTCGAGGGGGCGGACGAACTGCTGGCCAAGCAGCGGGAACGGGCCGCCGACGCGGGGCTGTTCACCGAGGCGTACCGGCGGTACTGCTGGCCGACGCAGGGGCTGGACGGGGTGCGGCTCGCCCCGTTCCAGCTGCTGGCCGTACAGGGGCGCTCGCTGGCCGGCGTTCCGCACGACCGCCAACTGGCCTGGCTGGACCGGCTGGTGGAGCACGACCCGACCGGGCTGCTGCACACCACCCGACGGCTGGTCGTCGACACCGGCGACGAGGCGTCCGTGCAGGCCGGAATCGACTGGTGGCTGGAGATGACCGGGCGGGGCGGCGAAGGCATGGTCGTCAAGCCGCTCGACGCGCTGGTGCGCGACGGCAAGGGACGGCTCGTGCAGCCGGGCATCAAGGTGCGCGGACGCGAGTACCTGCGGATCATCTACGGTCCCGAGTACACCAGGCCGGAGCAGCTGGCGAAGCTGCGGGAACGGTTCCTCGGGCACAAGCGGTCGCTGGCGCTGCGCGAGTACGCACTCGGCCTGGAGGCGCTGGTGCGGCTGGCCGAGGGCGAGCCGCTGTGGCGGGTCCACGAGGCGGTGTTCGCGGTGCTGGCGCTGGAGTCGGAGCCGGTGGACCCGAGGCTCTGAACCGCCGCCCGGTTTGCTTCCGAACGCTTCCCACCTGCGGAAACGGGCTGTGGGCAGGGCGTTGTCAGTGCTGCCTCGTAAGGTGTGATCACTCGCTCGAACCGGGCGGGTGATCACACCTCGTGTGGTTCCGTGCGGGACCGCCCGGGGAGGCACAACGACGCACGGGGGTGCACGTCATGGGGGAGCAGGAGAACTGGAAGCCGCTCGGCGGTTACGAGGTCACGCTCGACGTGTACGCGGAACCGGCCCCGCAGATCCGCTGCCGCAACGCCTCCGGGCGCGAGCTGAAGAAGCTGCCGCCCGCACTGAAGAAGGAGGACGCGGTCCTCGAACTGGCCGCGCTGGGCGACTGGCTGGCCGACCACGCCGCCGACGCCCGCACCCGGGTCGAGACCTGGATGGCCCGCTCCCTGCCCGTACCCGCGGCGCTGGTCCGCGCCGTGTGGAGCGACCCGTACTGGCAGCGCGCCCTGCGGTACGCGGTCGTGGCCCCGTACTCCGACAGCGACTTCGGGCGGGCCGGACTGCTCACCGGCATCGGACCGGACGACGCCCTCCACGTGGTCTCGCCCGAGGGCGAGTTCACCCTCGCCGACCCGCTCCTGGCCTTCCCGCACCCCGTGCTCCTCGACCCGCGCGGCAGCGGACGCCTCGACCAGTGGCTCGACCTGCTCGACACCTACGGCGGCGAGCAGCACATCGAGCAACTGCACCGCACGGTCTGGGTGCGCCCCGACGCCACCCCGGGACACCGCGACCCCAAGCGGTACGGCATCGCCGCCTTCCGGGACGGCGACTACTCCAACGGCGCCCGCTTCGAACGCGTCATCACCCCGCACGGCGGCCGCATCAGCGGGGAGACCGCCCACTTCTCCGTCCCCGTCGCCGGACGCGCGTACGGCATGCAGCTCGACCTGCGCTACCAGGGCCCCGAGTCTCCGGTCTCCGTCAACCACTGCTACTGGGACGGCGCCCGCGACCGCACCGGCCTCGGTGCGTACGACACGGTGCCCCGCGTCGCCTGGTCCGAGGGCTTCCGGGTGCTCGCCGAGATCTACGACCAGCACGACGACCCCTACAACGGGGCGTCCGCGCGCACCCCGATGCCCGCCGACTCCACCGCCGCCTACCAGGAGTTCCTGGTGGCCTGCGCCGCGTACGCGGCCACGGGCCCCGCGCCCGCCGACCCGCCGGCGCCGCCGGTCGAGCGCGCGGCCGACGGGCAGTTGCTCCGCCAAGGGGCCGTGCTGAGCGCGCAGGACGCGGCGGACGACGGGCAGGAGCCGTTGACGGCGCGCCGCTATGCCTGTGGCTGGTTCGACGACGGGCACCGCCTGGTGCGGCTCGTGACCGCCCGCGCCGGCCTCGCGGAGGACGTCGTCGCGAGCGCCCTCGGCCTGACCCCCGAGGGCGCAGACGGCGATGTGGTGGGGCGGGTGCACAAGGAGCCCCGCGGTTTCCTCGCCCGGGTCTGCACCGCGCACCCCGGACTGGCCCGCGAGGCGATGGCGCTGCTCACCCCGCTGCGCAAGTGCGCCGAACTGGCGCCCGCGAAGCCGGGCCGGGCCGCCGACCAGTTCACCAAGGCCGCCACCAAGGCCACCGGGCACTGCCCCGCCCTGCTGCCGTACGCCCTGGACGAAGCCGTCCGGGTGGTCGCGGGAGCGGGCAGCGCGGCCATGGCCCGACCGCTGTTCACGGCGGCACGCGCGGCCGAACGGGGGCTGGGCGGGCCGGTGGACGACGACGCGCGGCAGGCCCTGATGGAAGAGTTCGTCGGGTTGGGGGCCGTCACCGTCAAGGAACTCACCGCCCACCGGCAGGAAGTCGCCGCCCGCATCTCGGACGCGCAGGGCACGGCGTGCTACCGCAGCCTCGTGCTCGCCTGGTGCCGGTCCGGCCGGGAACTCCCCGACGCCTTCGCCGCCGAACTGACCCGCGGGGCGGGCGGAGCGCTGCCCGCCGACGACACGCACACCGAGATCCTCGAAGCCCTGCTGCGAGGCGGAGCCATGGACAAGTGCGCTCCCGCCGTCTGGGACGCGTGGCAGCCGGTACTGCGCAGGCTGCTCGCGGAGGACCCGGAGGCGGTGGTGCCTGCCCTGCTGAAGACCGTGTCCGTGGCGCGCGGCAAGACCGCGGCCAAGATCTCCCAGGCGGCCGGAGCGTGGCTGACGTACCTCCAGGACGTCGGCGTCCTGCAACGGCTCACCGGGGAGAGCGAGCCCCTGCCGCTCGCCGACACGCACCGGTGGCTGACCCGGTTCCTGCACGGGTACGCCGAGATGGCGCTGCCGGTGGCCGGGCTGGACGGCGTCCTCGCCGCGATCGCCGGGCGGACCCGCACGGCGGGCGGGACCCGCGACCCGTGGGAGGGGACCCGGCGGCGCGGTGCGCGCATCGGGCAGGTGGGGCTGCGGCTGGACCTGGCGGTTGCGCTGGTCCGGGCGGGCATGCCGTTGGCCGAGCCGGAGGGGACCGGGTGGCGCCGCATGCACCTGGTGGAGTGGATCGCGGATCACGGCACGGACGAGGTCGCCGTCCTCCTCGACGAACCCGTCTTCCGTGAGCGGATCCTCAACGAGCTGACCCTGCCGGCCCGCGAAGACCTGCACTTCGCGGGCGGACGGCACGAACTGGCCGTCTTCCCGCAGGCGGCGGCGCGGCTGGTGGAATGCGCGCCGCTGCGGGAGTGGGCGACAGCACTGCTGGAGGGGCAGGTGCGGCGGCTCGGCGAGGGCGCCAGGGACGCGCTGCCGGCGTTCCAGGAGCTGATCCAGCACGTCGAACCGTTCGTGCTGGGCGGGGCGGCGGAGCCGTTCGCGGCGGCGGTGCGCACCGCGCTCGACACCGACCTGGCCCAGGTGCTGGCGCAGACCGTCGCCACCCGGTGCGCGGACACCACGCACAAGACGGAGGGCGACGAGGACGCCGGTGCGGCCTGCCCGGTCCAGAGGCTGACCGGCGAGCGGGCCGGAGAGCTGCTGGCCTCGGTGGGCGAGGAACTGAGGGCACTGTGCGCCTCGGACTTCGACAAGGCGCCCGCACAGCGCATCGGCCGCTACCTCAAGCTGGACGACCCGCGCCTCCAGGAACTGCTGGAGTCCCTGGTCGAGCGGCACCTGCCGGGGCTGTCCGACCACTGGTGCCGCCGGCGGTTCGACGGGGCGCTGACCTCGGTGATCGCCTGCGAGGTGTGGCAGCGGAGCCTGCGCATACCCGCGCAGGCGCTGGAGGGGTGACGCGCGGGGCGCGGTGTGCGGGGTCGGGTGGGGGTTCCGGGCAGCGTTCGGGGGCGGGTTCCGGGTCGGGTGCGGGGGCGGGCAGGACGCGACGTGTTCGATGCGGAGGCGGTGTTCGACGGGTGAAGCGGGGTCCGGGCGGTCAGGATTGGGCCATGGGATTCCATGTCGACTCCGAGACCGGGCGGCTGCGCCGCGTCATCCTCCACCGACCCGACCTCGAACTGAAGCGCCTCACGCCCAGCAACAAGGACGCACTCCTCTTCGACGACGTGCTCTGGGTCCGCCGGGCGCGGCAGGAGCACGACGGGTTCGCGGACGTGCTGCGCGACCGGGGAGTCGAGGTGCACCTCTTCGGCGACCTCCTCACCGACGCCCTGGAACTGCCGGAGGCGAGACGGCTCGTACTGGACCGGGTCTTCGACGAGAAGGAGTACGGGCCGCTCGCCACCGACCACCTGCGGGCCGCGTTCGACGAACTGCCCGCCGCCGAACTCTGCGAGGCACTGGTCGGCGGCATGACCAAGCGGGAGTACCTGGAGCGGTACCCGGAGCCGGCCTCGGTGCGCTTCCACGTCATGGACCTGGACGACTTCCTCCTGGGACCGCTGCCCAACCACCTCTTCACCCGCGACACCTCCGCCTGGATCTACGACGGGGTGTCCATCAACGCGATGCGCTGGCCCGCCCGGCAGCGCGAGACGGTGCACTTCGAGGCGATCTACAAGCACCACCCCCTGTTCACCGGGCCGGAGGCGGGCAGCTTCCACACCTGGTCGCAGGGGCAGAGCGACTACCCGTCCACCATCGAGGGCGGCGACGTCCTGGTCATCGGCAACGGGGCCGTCCTCATCGGGATGAGCGAGCGCACCACACCGCAGGCGGTGGAAATGCTGGCCAGAGGGCTGTTCGCGGCCGGATCAGCGCAGACGATCGTGGCGCTCGACATGCCCAAGCGCCGGGCCTTTATGCATCTTGACACCGTCATGACCATGGTCGACGGCGACACCTTCACCCAGTACGCGGGGCTCGGCATGCTCCGCTCGTACACGATCGAACCCGGCGTCGGCGAGCGCGAACTCAAGGTCACCGACCACCCGCCGGAGCACATGCACCGTGCGATCGCCGCCGCCCTCGGCCTGGACTCCGTCCGCGTCCTGACCGCCACCCAGGATGTGCATGCGGCCGAACGCGAACAGTGGGACGACGGCTGCAACGTCCTCGCGGTCGAGCCGGGCGTCGTCGTCGCCTACGAAAGGAACGTGACCACCAACACCCACCTGCGGAAACAGGGCATCGAAGTGATCGAGATCCGGGGCAGCGAGCTGGGCAGGGGACGCGGCGGACCGCGCTGCATGAGCTGTCCGATCGAACGTGAGGCCGTATAGTGATGCGCTTCCATGTATATAGTTTCAGTGTTCGCGCGGTCGATCCTGCCCGCGCAGTCCGCCAGTCGCCCCCTGGAGCGTCCCCATGACGTCATTTCTCGAAGGCCGCCACTCCCTGAAGGGCCGCCACTTCCTCAAGGAAGTCGACTTCAGCGCCGCGGAGTTCCGCGGACTGATCGACCTCGCCGCCGAACTCAAGGCGGCGCGGAAGAACGGCACCGAAGTGCAGTGGCTGCGCGGTCGCAACATCGCGCTGATCTTCGAGAAGACGTCCACCCGTACGCGCTGCGCCTTCGAGGTCGCCGCCGCCGACCAGGGGGCGTCGACCACCTACCTCGACCCCGCGGGCTCGCAGATCGGACACAAGGAGTCGCCCAAGGACACCGCCCGGGTGCTCGGCCGGATGTTCGACGGCATCGAGTACCGCGGCGACGCCCAGGCGACGGTCGAGGAACTGGCCGAACACGCCGGAGTGCCGGTCTTCAACGGCCTCACCGACGACTGGCACCCCACTCAGATGCTCGCCGACGTGCTCACCATGACCGAGCACAGCGACAAGCCCCTGGAGCGCATCGCCTTCGCCTACCTCGGCGACGCCCGCTTCAACATGGGCAACTCCTACCTGGTCACCGGCGCCCTCCTCGGCATGGACGTGCGGATCGTCGCCCCGCGCGCCTACTGGCCCACCGAGGAGGTCGTCGACCAGGCCCGCAAGCTCGCCGAGGAGAGCGGGGCCCGCATCACCCTCACCGAAGAGGTCGAGGAGGGCGTGCGCGGCGCGGACTTCGTCGTCACCGACGTCTGGGTGTCCATGGGCGAGCCCAAGGAGGTCTGGGCCGAGCGCATCGAGGCGCTGGCCCCGTACGCCGTGACCATGGACGTGCTGCGCGCCACCGGCAACCCGGACGTGAAGTTCCTGCACTGCCTGCCCGCCTTCCACGACCTCGGCACCAAGGTCGGCCGCGAGATCCACGAGCAGTACGGCCTGACCTCCCTCGAAGTCACCGACGAGGTCTTCGAGTCCGCACACTCCGTCGTCTTCGACGAGGCCGAGAACCGGCTGCACACCATCAAGGCAGTGCTGGTCGCGACGCTGGCCGACGTTGCGGCGAACGGGCCGACTGAATAGCAATACGCCCGATTGGGTGAATATGCAGTGCAGTGGTTACCATTGCGGTGCTTGATGGGGTTCGGGCGCACATGCCCGGACCCCATTTGCTTTGTCGCAATTTGCTTTGCCACACAGGCACCAGAGATGAGAACCACCCCCCATGCAACGCATCAAGTCACCCGACCTCCTCGTCGCCGAATCCGGCGCTGACCTGGAGGGACATGGCCTGAAGCGCACCATGGGGCTCTTCCAGCTGGTCTGCTTCGGCGTCGGCGCCATCGTCGGCACCGGCATCTTCGTCGGCCTCTCCGACAGCGTCGCCGAAGCCGGTCCCGCTGTTGTCGTCTCCTTCGTCCTGGCCGCGATCACCTGCATCTTCACCGCGTTCTCCTTCGCCGAGCTGGGCGGCGCGATCCCGGTCTCCGGCAGCTCGTACTCCTTCGCCTACGCCACCCTCGGCGAGCGCATCGCCTTCCTGGTGGGCTGGTGCCTGCTCCTTGAGTACGGCATCTCGGTCTCGGCCGTCGCCGTCGGCTGGGGCCAGTACCTCAACGAACTCCTCAACAGCCTCGTCGGCTGGCAGCTCCCCGCCGCGCTCTCCAGCCCGCCCGGCGACGGCGGCGTCGTCAACATCCCGGCCGTCGTCGTGATGCTGCTCGCCGCACTGCTGCTGGTGCGCGGCATCCGCGAGAGCGCCCGCGCCACCGCCGTGATGGCCGTCGTGAAGATCGCCGTACTCATCCTGTTCTGCGCGATCGCCTTCACCGCGTTCAACTCCGACAACCTCTCGCCGTTCGCCGCACACGGGCTGATGGGCGTCACGTCCGGGGCGTCCGTCGCGTTCTTCTCGTACATCGGCTTCGACGCGATCACCACCGCCGGTGAAGAGGTCAAGAACCCGCGCAAGAACATCCCTCTCGCGATCATGATCTGCATCGGAGTGGTCACGCTGCTCTACTGCCTGGTCGCGGTCGCCGCCATCGGCGCCATGTCCGCCGACGACGTCGCCTCCAAGCCCGCCGCGCTCTCCCTGATCGTCAACAAGGTCACCGACTCCACCCTCGGCGGCGGCATCATCGCCTTCGGCGCGGTCGTCGCCATCGCGTCCGTCGTGCTCGCCGTGATGTACGGGCAGACCCGCATCCTGATGTCGATGTCCCGCGACGGCCTCATCCCGCGGATCTTCGAACGCATCTCGCCGAAGACCTCGACGCCCGTCGCCAACACCTGGATCGTCGCCGCCGTGTTCGCGATCCCGGCGGCGGTCGTGCCGCTCGACGTCGTCATGAACCTCACGACCATCGGCACCCTCGCCATCATGGCCGTCGTCAACATCGCCGTCATCGCGCTGCGCCGCCGCAACCCGGACCTCCAGCGGTCCTTCCGGGTGCCGCTCTTCCCGGTCCTGCCGGCGCTGGGCGTGCTGTTCTGCCTCTACCTGATCTACGGAACGGGCTGGCGGACGTGGCTCCAGTTCGGCGCGTTCCTCGTGGTCGGGGCGCTGGTGTACGGGCTCTACGGGCGCCGGCACTCGCGGCTGGGGGCGGCGGAGGGCAGGGCTGAGGGCTGAGGGTCAGTGCGGTGCGGGGAGGCGGAACCAGACCGCCTTGCCCGAATCCGTACGCCGGTGTCCGCAGTCCGAGCTGAGGGTGCGGATCAGCAGCAGCCCGCGGCCGTGTTCCTGCCAGGGGTCCGGGCACTGGTCGGCCTCGGAGGACTCCAGGTTGCCGGGCGGGCCGGGATCCCCGTCGTGCACCTCGACCTGGCAGCCCGTCGGCAGCAGCTCCACCACCAGCTCGATGGGGGTGGAGCCGCTGGTGTGCTCGACGGCGTTCGCCACCAGCTCGGCGGTCAGCAGCTCGGCCGTGTCGCTGTCCGCGGCCGGAGCCTCCAGTTCCGCCAGTGCCGTACGGATCAGGGCGCGCGCCATCGGCACCGCGGCCGGTGAGTGCGGCAGCTCGATGCGCCAGGAGGCGGGGCCGGGGGCGGGGCCGGAGAGGGGGCCGGTGGCAGGGGGCAAGGCGAGGTCCGTTCGGGGAGCAGATTTCCTGCTTTCAACGGTACGAAGCGAAAGCCTGTTCCAGTAGGGCCGCTCGCCGCGAACGGATGGGACCTGCGCCACAGTCCTACGGGACCTTGGGCGCGCGAGCTGCCGATTCCCCATCCCGCGCGCTCCGGCTATCGCGTACTCGTGACGGGAGTCACGGACCGGTGATAGCTTCGAAGGACTGGCACCGGCACCGGGAGGCTGCGCCCATGAGCCCGTTCCTCAGCTCCGCCCAGCGCACCGAGAAGTGGCGCCATCTGCGGCTGACCCTCGACGAGGGGGTCGCCACCGTCACCCTCGCCCGCCCGGACAAGCTGAACGCGCTGACCTTCGGCGCATACGCCGACCTGCGCGACCTCCTCGCCGAACTCGCCCGGGAGCGCTCCGTGCGCGCGCTGGTGCTGGCGGGGGAGGGGCGCGGATTCTGCTCCGGCGGCGACGTGGACGAGATCATCGGGGCCACCCTGTCCATGGACACCGCGCAGCTCCTCGACTTCAACCGGATGACGGGACAGGTCGTACGGGCGCTGCGCGAATGCCCGTTCCCGGTGATCGCGGCCGTGCACGGGGTGGCGGCGGGGGCGGGGGCCGTCCTCGCGCTCGCGGCGGACTTCCGGATCGCCGACCCGACGGCCAAATTCGCCTTCCTCTTCACCAAGGTCGGACTGTCCGGCGGCGACATGGGCGCCGCCTATCTGCTGCCCCGGGTCGTGGGCCTCGGGCACGCCACCCGGCTGCTGATGCTCGGCGAGCCGGTGCGCGCGCCGGAGGCGGAGCGGATCGGACTGCTCAGCGAGCTGACCGAGGAGGGCGAGGCCGACGCCCGCGCCGCCGCACTGGCCCGGCGACTCGCCGACGGCCCCGCCCTGGCGCTCGCCCAGACCAAGGCCCTGCTCACCGCCGAACTCGACATGCCGCTCGCGGCCTCCATCGAGATGGACGCCGCCACCCAGGCGTTGCTGATGAACGGCGAGGACTACGCCGAATTCCATGCGGCGTTCACGGAGAAGCGGGCACCGAAGTGGCGGGGGCGGTGACGGTGACCAGCACTTCCGGGGGCCCCCTCCCCCCCTCCCCCCACCCACCCACCCCCTCCCCTCCCACCCCCTCCGCCTCCCTCCCCCCACTCCGCATCGCCGTCGTCGGCGGTGGCCCCGGCGGGCTCTATGCCGCAGCCCTGCTCAAGCGGCTCGACCCGCGCCGTGAGGTCACGGTCTGGGAGCGCGGCGCACCCGACGACACCTTCGGGTTCGGGGTCGTCCTCTCCGACGAGACCCTCGGCGGCATCGAGCACGCCGACCCGGAGGTGTACCGGGCGCTCACCGCCGAGTTCGTCCGCTGGGACGACATCGACGTCGTGCACCGCGGCCGACGCCTCACCTCCGGCGGTCACGGGTTCGCCGCCCTCGGCCGGCGCAGGCTCCTGGAGATCCTGCACGCCCGCTGCCGCTCCCTCGGCGTCGACCTCCGCACCCGTACCGAAGCCCCGCCCACCGCCGAACTGTCCACCGCGTACGACCTGGTGATCGCCGCCGACGGGGTGCACAGCCTCACCCGGCAGGCCCACGCCGACGTCTTCGGGCCCCGCATCACCTCCCACCGCTGCCGCTACATCTGGCTCGCCGCCGACTTCGCCTTCGACGCCTTCCGTTTCGAGATCGCGGAGACCGAGCACGGTGTGATGCAACTGCACGGCTACCCGTACGCCGAGGACTCCTCGACCGTCATCGTCGAAATGCGTGAGGAGGTCTGGCGGGCCGCCGGGCTCGACGCCTGCGACGAGGCCGAGTCCATCGAACGCTGCGCCAAGATCTTCGCCGACGCACTCGGCGGACATGCGCTCAAGGGCAACAACTCCTCCTGGATCGCCTTCCGCACCGTCGTCAACGACCGCTGGGCGCACGGCAACACCGTCCTGCTCGGCGACGCCGCGCACACCGCCCACTTCTCCATCGGCTCCGGCACCAAGCTCGCCGTCGAGGACGCCCTCGCGCTCGCCGCCTGCATCGAGGAACAGCCCGACCTGCCCACCGCCCTCGCCGCGTACGAGACCGAGCGCCGGCCCGTCGTCGAGTCGACGCAGCGGGCGGCCGCCGCCAGCCTGCGCTGGTTCGAGGACCTGGCCGGATACGTCCACCAGCCGCCCCGGCAGTTCGCCTTCAACCTCCTCACCCGCAGCCGCCGCGTCACCCACGACAACCTGCGCCTGCGCGACAGCGCCTTCACCGAGGCCGTCGCGGCGGACTTCGGCTGCCCCTCGCCCGACACCCCACCGATGTTCACCCCCTTCCGGCTGCGCGACCTGACCCTGCGCAACCGCGTCGTCGTCTCACCCATGGACATGTACTCCGCCGAGAACGGCGTCCCCGGCGACTTCCACCTCGTCCACCTCGGCTCCCGCGCCCTCGGCGGGGCGGGACTGGTCATGACCGAAATGGTCTGCGTCAGCCCCGAGGGCCGCATCACCCCCGGCTGCACCGGCCTCTACACCCCCGAACAGGCCACCGCCTGGCGGCGGATCACCGACTTCGTGCACCGGCAGAGCCCTGGCACCGCCATCGGCGTCCAACTCGGCCACTCCGGCCGCAAAGGCTCCACCAAACTGATGTGGGACGGCATCGACCAGCCGCTCGACGCAGCCGACACCGAGGCCAACTGGCCCCTCGTCGCGCCCTCCCCGCTGCCCTACCAACCCGGCGTCAACCAGGTCCCGGCCCAGCTCGACCGCTCCGGACTCATCGACATCCGCGAGCAGTTCGCCGCCTGCGCCTGGCGCGCCGCCCGCTGCGGCTTCGACCTCCTCGAACTCCACTGCGCCCACGGCTACCTCCTCTCCAGCTTCCTCTCCCCCCTCACCAACCGGCGCACCGACGCCTACGGCGGAACCCTCGCCCGGCGCCTGCGCTTCCCCCTCGAAGTCTTCGACGCCGTCCGCGGCATTTGGCCTGACGGCAAACCCCTGACCGTCCGCGTCTCCGCCACCGACTGGGCCGAGGGCGGCACCACCGAGGAGGAGGCCGTCGAGATCGCCCGTGCCTTCGTGGACCACGGCGCCGACGCCATCGACGTCTCCACCGGCCAGGTCGTCTCCGACGAAGCCCCCGAGTTCGGCCGCAGCTACCAGACGCCGTACGCCGACCGCATCCGCAACGCCCTCGGTGTCCCCGTGATCGCAGTCGGCGCGATCTCCTCCTGGGACGACGTCAACTCCCTGCTCCTCGCGGGCCGCGCCGACCTCTGCGCCCTCGCCCGGCCCCACCTCTACGACCCGCACTGGACCCTGCACGCCGCCGCCGAACAGGACTACTCCGGCCCCGGCGCACCCTGGCCGCTCCCGTACCGGGCCGGCAGCCGCAAGCCCCCGACCGGCCGCACCGACGGCCCCAAACCCCGGCTCAGCCTGCACAGTCCGAAACCGGTGTGAGAGCGGCCGGCCCGGTGCGAGCCGGTCCGTCCCCGCCGCAGTGAGGGCGGGGACGGACCCCTCCTGCTCCTCCCGCACGCTCAGACGAACTCCCCGTCGGTCTTCAGGTTGAGACGGACGTTGGTGTTCGCCGTGCCGTTGTTCGTGACGCAGGCGGTGTAGTCGCCGGCCCCGGGGAACGTGCCGTTGGTGTCCCGGAGTTCCACCGCCCAGGCGGAGACCAGGCCCGGGGAGCCGGTGCCGGGAACCGTCACACCCTGGTACTGGAGCTTGAACTTGGCACCCTGCTGGGTGGCGGTGCCGTCCGCCCGCACCTTGTGTTCGGCGTGCTGCTGCACACAGCGCTGCTCGCCGGGGTGGAGGGTGCCGCCGTAGAACTGGGCGGCACTCGCCGGGCCGGCCGCGGCCAGCAGGGCGAGGGCGGCTGCCCCGGCCGCCGCGGCACCGGCGGTGAGCGCCTTCCCGCGCCCGCTCGCGGTGCGGATCCCGCGGCTCTTCGTGATCGTCGTGGTGTTCATGGTTCCCGTGCCTCCTGCGCTGGCTGTTCGATCCGACGCAGGAAACGCTACGAGCGGCCGGTAGCCGCATTGCAGACCGATCGGCGTCCACTTTCCGTCCGATGCACCCCCACTGTGTCCAGGCCGCGAAGGCCATACTGGGAAGGTGGCTGACATCCGGTCGGGCGAGTGGTTCGAGGCGGCACGGGAACGCGGGTTCGTGGGGCGCAGGCAGGAGTCCGCGCTCTTCGGCGACCTGCTGGAACGCAACTCCGGTTCCGTGCTGTTCGTGCACGGTCCCGGTGGCATCGGCAAGACCACCCTCCTGCACCACTTCGCCCACCTGGCGGCCCAGCGCGGCCACGAGCCGGTGCTGCGGGACGCCCGCGACGTGCTGCTTCCCGGCACAGGTCCGGAGCGGGGACCGGAAGCACACGGGCCGGGCCGTGTCCTGCTGCTGGACGCCGCCGACGCCCTGCCGGAGGAGGCACTGCGCCAGGAACTGCCCACCCTGCCGCTCCCCGACCTGGTGACGGTCCTGGCGGCACGCAACGCCCCACCGGTCGCCTGGCGCGTCGACCCCGCCTGGCGCGAACTCCTGCACAGCCTGCGGCTCGGACCGCTCGACACCGAGGAAAGCCTGCGCCTGCTCCGCGGACGCGGAATGCCCGGGGTGCACGGGCAGCAGGAGGAGAACCGGATCCTGGCCTTCGCCCGCGGCCACCCCCTGGCCCTGGCACTCGCGGCCGACATCGAGGCGCACGGGGGAGTGTCCGGCGACCTGTCGCCCGCCGACTCGCCGCAGATCGTCCGGACCCTGCTGGACTGCCTGCTGGAGTCCGTACCCTCGCCCCTGCACCGCACCGCGTTGGAGGCCACGGCCCAAGTCCTGGTCACCACCGAGTCCCTGCTCGCCGAACTCCTCGACGTACCGGACGCGGGCCCCGTGTTCGCCTGGCTGCGGACGCTGTCGGCGATGGACCACGTACGCCACGGCATCCGCCCGCACGACCTGGTGCGCGACGCCCTCGACGCCGAACTGCGGTGGCGGCACCCCGACTTGCGGACCAAGCTGCGCAAGCGGGCCGGCGCGTACTACCTCCGGCTCTTCGACGAAACCGACCTGGACCGGCAGCGTGCCGTGCTGCCTGACTACGCCTATCTGCACCGGGAGAGCCCGGTGGTGGGCCCCGTGCTCACCTCGGCCCTGCCGCCCTCCGACGACGGACTCGACCGGCTGGCCGTCGCCCCCGGCACCCCGGCGGACCTGGACGCCCTGTGCGCGATGGTCCGACGGCACGAGGGTGCACAGTCCGCGGACCTCCTGCGCGACTGGTCCCGCGGGCACCCGGCGTTCGAGCCGTACGCGATCCGGGCGCGTACCATCCGGCCCGACGGGGGAGCCCCGGAGCCCTCCGGCTGCTACGCACTGCTGTGGCTCTCGGGCGGCGACCGCAACGACGGCAACGACCACGACGGGCCGGGGACGGCCGCCGGCCCCGAAGGGACGGCCGCGGAGGTGGACGATCCGGCCGTGCATGCCGTACGCCGCTGGCTGGCAGGCCCCGGAGGTCTGCGCGCGGGAGAACAGGCGCTGTTCGTACGTTTCTGGCTCGACGCCGAGATCTACCAAGGTCCCTCTCCCGTCCAATTGCTGATCACCCTGCGACTGACCCACCACTACCTGACCGCCCGCAGCCCCGCCCTCACCCTGCTGCCCTTCGCCGACCCGGACGCCTGGGCCGAGGGGTGCGCCTATGTCGGCTTCGGCCGGCTGCCGGAGGCGGACTTCACCGTGGGCGGCATCACCTACGGCATGTTCGTCCACGACTGGCGACGCAACCCCCGGGACGTCTGGCTGCGGCAGCTCACCGCCCAGGGAGCCACGACCACCCCCGTACCGTCACCGGCACCCCCGGCCTTCCCGGACCAACCCGTCCTGGACCAGGACCAGTTCGCGGCGGCCGTACGGGAAGCCCTGCGCCGGCTCGACCGGGTGGACGGCCTTGACGACTCCCCGCTGCTCGACACCCGACTGGTCCGGACCCAGTGCGCAGCCCACGCCGGACCCCGCGAGCGGGCCACCGTGCTGCGGGAGGCGATCGCCACGGCCGCGGCCCAACTGGAGGCGTCCGTCGCCGACCGCCGGGGCTTCCGCGCCCTGCACCACACCTTTCTCCGCCCGGCCGGCACCCAGCAGCGGGCCGCCGACCTGCTCGGCCTGCCCATGACGACCTACCGAAGGCACCTGGCCGCCGGGACGGACCGGCTGACGACGCTGCTGTGGCAGCAGGAACTCTCCACCGAGCCCCCGCCCACCCGTGCCCGCCCCGCCGATCGCCGTCCCGGCGAGGCCGCGCCTCCCGTCGCCGAGCCTCACTCCCGCGTGACCACCACCCGGGTGGACACCTCCTCGTAGCCGAGACGCTGGTAGATCCGATTGCTGAGGGGGTTCGCCGTATCCGCGAACAGCAGCACCTCGCCCACACCCGCAGCCACCGCTGCCGCGCTCACGTCCGCCGTCACCGCCGCCGCATACCTGTTCCCGCGCAGCTCAGGAGGTGTGTAGACCAGGGAGACCCGCACCATCCCCGCTGCGGGGGGCGTGACGCCGGCCATCGACACCGGTATGCCCTCCGGGTCCTCCCACACGGTCAGGCCGCCGTGTGCCAACCGCTCGTCGACGATGGCCTCCGCGCGGGTCCCGGGCTGCCCCGTGTCCGCGGCGAACGCCCGCACCCAGTCCACCAGCACCCCACGGTCCTCCGGTGCCGCGAGCCGGGCCCGCCCCGCGGGCAGCCGGGCCGGTGGTATCAACTCGCCCAGCCGGTACAGCCGATGCTCGACCCCGCGCCCCGGAGCGACACGTCCGACACCGCCCCGCTCCGACCAGGCGGCAGCCGCCTCCTCCGCCGCCTCGCTCTCCGCATGCAGACCGGTGAACCTCCGGCCGCCCAGGACCACTTCGTCGTCCAGTGCCAGCACCAGCGGGCGGACCGCATCCGGGGGCACCGCACCCAGCAGTACCGGCTCCGGCGGGGTCCATATCAGCGCCCCGTCCACGATTCCGTCGGCCGGGCGGCGCCACCAGCCGAAGAGCGGCGGCTCCTCGCCGTAGGCGTCCGGGCCCCGCCGCTCCAGCGTCGCCGACACCGTCAGCAGCAGCGTGTCCCGCGCCGGTCTGGACGCCAACGACTCACGAGCGGCGTCCAGGAATTCCTTGAGGTCTTCCGTGAAAGTCCAGGTCATGCCTCATCATGCGCAGACTGCCGAGAACCGTGCGCGCAAGTATCCACAGGCGCGGGAATTTGTCGTACGAATGCGCCCGTCGGCCCGCATCCGAGCCCCGCGTCCGAGCCTCCTGCCTCCCGGACCCCCGGCCCGCCCGGCCCGCCTCCGAACCCCCTACACCCCCCGCACGAACTCCGCCCCCGCGTCCCGCAGCCGTGCATGAAGCCCCGCGAAGACCTCCGCCGACCGCCCCCCGGGCCAGTCCTTCGGCAGCAGTTCGGCAGGCAGGCCCGGGTCCGCGTAGGGCAGGTGCCGCCACGAGTCGAGCGCCAACAGGTAGTCCCGGTAGGCCCGTTCCGAAACATCCGTCGCACCCGTATCTGCCCGCACGCCCCCCGGGCTCCCCGGCCCCTCCGGACCCCCCGCCTCCCACCCCCGCAACACCGGCTCGTGCCGCTCCAGAAACGCATGGTGCAACTCCGCGATCTCCGCCAGATCCCACCACCGCGCCACCGAGTCCCGCGTCGCCGCGAACCCCAGGTGATCGCCCCGGAACAGCTCGACGTACTCCGCCAGTTGCAGCCGCTCCAGCGTGTGCCGGGTCTCCTCGTACAGGCCCCCCGGCGCGATCCACACCCCCGGCGCCGCCGTCCCGAAGCCCAGCCGCGCCAGCCGCGAGCGCAGCACGTGCCGCTTCGCACGCTCGGCCTCCGGCACGGAGAACACCGCCAGCACCCACCCGTCCGCCAGGCTCGGCTCCGTACCGGCGTAAATGCGGCGGTCCCCGTCGTCCAGCAGTTGGCGGGCGTCGCCGGACAGCGCGTACCCGGCCGCCCCCTCCGGTGTCCGCGCCGACTCCAGCAGCCCGCGCCGCTTGAGGCGCGAGACCGCCGACCGTACGGACGGCGCGTCCACACCCACCGCCGCGAGCAGCCGGATCAGCTCCGCCACGGGCATGGGCACGTCACCGCCGCCCCGGAGAAGGCCGGGGCCGCCGCGCCCGTAGGCGCCGTACAGCGTGATGATCAGCGAGCGAGGAGTGTGCAGGTCAGCCACGCGATCACTGTACGGTCCCGGACGCACCCGGCATGCCGGTCCCGGACGCACCCGGCATCCCGGCCCCCGGCACACCCGGAACCCCCGCCCCATTGCCCGCAGGCCACGGCCCACCCGCATTCCGCAGCCGGAAGCGCTGGAGCTTGCCCGTCGGGGTGCGCGGCAGCACGTCCAGGAAGACGATCTCTCGCGGGCACTTGTACGGCACCAGCTCCGCCTTCACGAAGTCCCGCAGCAGCGCCACCCTCTCCTCGCTGCGCGGCACCCCCTCCCGCAGCACCACGTACGCGGCGACCACCTGCCCGCGCAGCTCGTCCGCCCGGCCGACCACCGCCGCCTCCAGCACGTCGGGGTGACGCAGCAGTGCGTCCTCGACCTCGGGGCCCGCGATGTTGTACCCGGCGGACACGATCATGTCGTCCGCGCGCGCGACGTAGCGGAAGTAGCCGTCCGCATCACGCACGTACGTGTCGCCGGTGAGGTTCCAGCCGTGCCGTACGTACACCTGCTGGCGTTCGTCCGCGAGGTAGCGGCAGCCCACCGGGCCGCGCACCGCGAGCAGCCCCGGCTCGCCGTCCGGCACCTCGGCGCCGTCGGCGTCCACCACGCGCGCCTGCCAGCCCGGCACCGGCTTCCCCGTGGTGCCGGGGCGGATGTCGTCGTCCGCCGCCGAGATGAAGATGTGCAGGAGTTCGGTGGCACCGATGCCGTTGATGACGCGTACGCCGGTCTGCTCGTACCAGGCCTGCCAGGTTGCCGCCGGGAGGTTCTCGCCCGCCGACACACAGCGGCGCAGCGCGCTCAGGTCGTGCGAGACCTTCGGGTCCGCCAGTTCGTCCAGCATGATCCGGTACGCGGTCGGCGCGGTGAACAGCACCGACACCTGGTGCTCGGCCAGAGCGGGCAACAGCTCGCGCGGGCCCGCCTGTTCCAGCAGCAGCGTCGAAGCGCCCACCCGGAGCGGGAAGATCACCAGGCCGCCGAGCCCGAAGGTGAAGCCGAGCGGCGGGCTCCCCGCGAACACGTCGTCCGGCTCCGGTCGCAGTACGTACTGTGCGAAGGTATCGGCGATGGCCAGCACGTCGCGGTGGAAGTGCATGCACCCCTTGGGGCGGCCCGTCGTCCCCGACGTGAACGCGATCAGCGCCACGTCGTCCGCCGCCGTGGCCACCGCCTCGAACAGCGGCGGCTTGATCGCCGCCCGCCGCACCAGGTCGTCCGGCGCATCCCCGCCGAACGCCGTGGTCAGCAGCCCCGGCACCCCCGCCTTCACCAGGTCGTCCAGCGTCCGTACGTCGCACAGGGCATGGCTGACCTGCGCGATCTCGCAGATCGTGGTCAGCTCGGCGGCCCGCTGCTGGGCCAGTACGGTGACCGCCACCGCGCCCGCCTTCATCACCGCCAGCCAGCAGGCCACCAGCCAGGGCGTGGTCGGGCCGCGCAGCAGGACGCGGTTGCCCGGCACGATCCCCAGGTCCTCGGTGAGCACGTGCGCGATCTGGTCCGTGTGCTCGCGCAGTTCGCCGTACGACCAGACCTCGCCGTCCAGCATGCGCAGCGCGGGACGGTCCGAGCGGAACTCCGCCAGCGGGCGGTCGACGAGTTCGGCGCCGCAGTTGAGCCGGTCGGGGTACTGGAGCCCCGGCAGCTCGAAGCGGAGCTCGGGCCACTGCTCGGCGGGCGGCAGGTGGTCGCGCGGGAAGGTGTCGGTGTGGGCCGAGGGGTGCAGCTCCATGGCCATGACGGGTTGGCCCCCTTGCAGCGGGCAGTCCGGTTGCGACTGACGGTCTGACGGGTGGGTGATCCTGCCGTGCGGTGGTACGGGCGCTGTGGTGACGTGTCCAGAAAGTGCACCAGAAAGCGCACCAATAGGTGCACCAGAAGGTGCAGCGGTACGCGGTACGCGGTGCGGGTGGCGCGGTGCGTGAGTGCGGTCGCCTGTAGTACGGGCCCTCCCGAGCGTATCGTGACGGTGACGACAGTCAACGGTCCGCGATAAACGCGGGATGCGCGAGCTGAGAGGGGCCGCAGATGCCCGGATTCGCCCTGGAACCGCAGCAGCGCGAGTGGTGCGAGGAGTTGCGTGCGCTCGCCGCGGAGCGGTTGCGCCCTCTGGCGGAGAAGGGCGAGCCGGGGCGGCTCAACCGCCCCCTGGTCGCCGCCCTCGGCGAACTCGGCCTGCTGGAGCGGCTCTTCTCCTCCGGCGCGCTCGACCTGTGCCTCATGCGGGAGTCCCTCGCCCACGGCTGCACGGAGGCGGAGACCGCCCTCGCGCTCCAGGGGCTCGGCGCGTCCCCGGTCGCCCGTGCGGGCACCGACGCCCAGCGCGCACGCTGGCTTCCAGGGGTACGGGAGGGCCGCCTCGTCGCCGGATTCGCGCTCAGCGAGCCGGGCGCGGGCTCGGACGCGGCGGCCCTGGAGCTGCGGGCGGACCCGGACCCGGACCAGGACCACGGCCAGGACCAGGACCACGACCACGGCCAGGACCCGGACCAGGACGGGGGCAGGGCCGGCGGCTGGCTGCTGAGCGGCGAGAAGTGCTGGATCTCCAACGCCCCGTACGCCGACTTCTACACCGTCTTCGCCCGTACGACACCGGATGCGGGCGCGCGAGGCATCACCGCTTTCCTGGTGCCCGCCGACCGGCCCGGGCTCACCGGCAGCGCGCTCGACATGCTCTCCCCGCACCCCATCGGCGCGCTCGCCTTCGACCGCGTGCGCGTCACGCCGGACGACGTGATCGGCGCGCCCGACCAGGGGTTCCGGGTCGCCATGGACACCCTGAACCTCTTCCGCCCCAGCGTGGGCGCGTTCGCGGTCGGCATGGCGCAGGCCGCACTCGACGCCACGCTCGCGCACACCGCCACCCGCACCGCCTTCGGCGGGCCGCTCAAGAACCTCCAGTCCGTCGCCCATCAGGTCGCCGAGATGGCCACGCGGACCGAGGCCGCCCGGCTGCTCGTCTACGCGGCCGCCGCCGCGTACGACAGGAACGAACCGGACGTGCCCCGGAGTTCCGCCATGGCGAAACTCTTCGCCACCGAAGCCGCCCAGTACGTCGTGGACGCGGCCGTCCAACTGCACGGCGCACGCGCCCTGCAACGCGGCCACCTGCTGGAACACCTCTACCGGGAGGTGCGCGCACCCCGCATCTACGAAGGCGCCACCGAGGTCCAGCGCACCATCATCGCGAAGGAGCTGTACGCACGATGACCCCCGCAGACGACACCGGCGGACGCCTCCAGCGCCACAACCCCGCCGAACTCTCCCCGCCCACCGGCTTCTCGCACGCCGTCAGCGTCGCCGCCACCGGCTCCCGGCTGGTGTTCCTCGCCGGGCAGACCGCCCTCGACGGGGCGGGCAAGGTGGTGGGGGAGACGCTGGTCGAGCAGTTCGAGACGGCGCTCACCAACCTCCTGGCCGCCCTCGCCGACACCGGCGGCACCCCCGCCGACCTGGCCCGGGTGACCGTCTACGCCACCGACGTCGCCGACTACCGAGAGCACGCCCCCGAACTCGGGCGGATCTGGCGGCGGTTGGCCGGACGCGACTACCCGGCGATGGCCGTGATCGGCACGGTCCGGCTCTGGGACGTACAGGCACTCGTGGAGCTGGACGGCATCGCCGTGCTCTCCGATGCTCGTGAGGCGGGGGGAACCGCCGAGCACTGAGGGACAGTTGAGAATCAGGCGTCTCAAGAACCCTTGGCACCCCAAGTGTTGTGTGACATATTACTGATGTGTTCACGAGACGCCCCTTTGATGTTGTCGTCGTCGGAGCCGGAGTGGTCGGCGCGGCCTGCGCCTTCTATGCCGCCCGCTCCGGCCTGAGTGTCGTCGTCGTCGACCGCGGCCCCGTCGCGGGCGGCACGACCGGCGCCGGCGAGGGCAACCTGCTCGTCTCCGACAAGGAGCCGGGCCCCGAGCTCGACCTCGCGCTGCTGTCCACGAGACTGTGGCGCGAGCTGGCCGAGGAATTCCCGGAGCGGATCGAGTACGAGCCCAAGGGCGGCCTCGTCGTCGCCACCACCGGGCACGGGCTCGACGCCCTGCGCACCTTCGCCACCACACAGCGCGAGGCGGGCGTGACCTGCCAGGACATCGAGGGCGCAGACGCCCTGCACGACCTCGAACCCCACCTCGCCCCCGGCCTCCCGGGCGGCGTCCACTACCCGCAGGACGCCCAGGTCCAGCCCGCGCTCGCCGCCGCCCACCTGCTCAGGGCCTCGGGTGCCGAGCTGAGGCTGGGCGAGGAGGTCACGGCCGTCCTGCGCGGGCCCGACGGTGCGGTACGAGGCGTGCGCACCCCGCGCGGCGACCTCCTCGCCCCCGCCGTGGTCAACGCCGCCGGAACCTGGGGCGGCCAGATCGCCGCGCTCGCCGGGACCGAGCTCCCGGTGCTGCCCCGACGGGGATTCGTCCTGGTCACCGAGCCGCTGCCGCGCGTCGTACGGCGCAAGGTGTACGCGGCCGACTACGTCGCCGACGTGGCCAGCGGGTCCGCCGCGCTCCAGACCTCCGCCGTGGTGGAGGGAACCGCCGCCGGGCCGGTGCTCATCGGGGCGAGCCGGGAGCGGGTCGGTTTCGACCGGTCGCTGTCGGTGGAGGTGCTGCGGAGGCTGGCGCGGCAGGCGGGGGAGCTGTTCCCGGTGCTGAAGGGGGTGCGGGTGATGCGGACGTACCACGGGTTCCGGCCGTACCTGCCGGACCATCTCCCGGCGATCGGGGCGGACGCACGGGTGCCGGGCCTCTTCCAGGCGTGCGGGCACGAGGGGGCTGGCGTCGGGCTGGCACCGGCGACCGGCCTGTTCGTGGCGAACGCGCTCACGGGCGGGACGGCGGGGCCCTCGGGCGGGCTCCCGGTCGGGGCGCCGACGCTCGCGGAGGCCTTCCGGCCGGAGAGGTTCGGGGTGGGGGCGGGGGTGGTGTGACGGCGGGGGCGGGTGTGACGGTGCCGGCCTGCCTCCGCCGTCCGCCCGCCGCCCCAGCTCCCGTCGCCGTACCCGCGCCCTCGCCTGCTGGGGGCTCCGACCGAAAGGCCGGCCATGAGCCGCAATCCCCGCGACACCTCCCGCACCCCCCTCGACCTCGCCCACGCCACCCCCGATCCCGCCTTCGAGATCACCCTCGACGGCCGTCCGCTCCCCGCCCTGCCCGGCCAGAGCGTCGCCGCCGCGCTCTGGGCCGCCGGGATCCTCTCCTGGCGCACCACCCGGCGGGACGGCCGCCCGCGCGGCGCGTTCTGCGGGATCGGGTCCTGCTACGACTGCCTCGCCACCGTCAACTCCCGCCCGAACCAACGCGCTTGCCTCGTCCCGGCCCGCCCGGGCGACGCCGTCACCACCCAGGAAGGAACCGGGCGTGCCGACCTTGCCGTCTGACGACACCGTCCCCGCCGCACCAGACGCTTGCGACGACGCCCCGTACGACCTCGCCGTCGTCGGCGCGGGTCCCGCCGGGCTGGCGGCCGCCGTCGCCGCCGGGCGGCTCGGCCTGCGGGTCGCCCTGCTGGACTCCGCCGCCCGCACCGGCGGCCAGTTCTACCGGCACCCCGCCCCCGGCCTGGGCGCCCGCCGCCCCGAGGCCCTGCACCACGCCTGGCAGGCGTACGCCGACCGGGCCGCGCGCCTGGAGGCGCTCGTCGCCGCCGGACGCGTCGACCACCTCGCCGAGCACCACGTCTGGGCCGTCACCGGCGCGGCGGGGGAGTGGTCGGTGCACGCCGCCCTCGGACCCGACGGCGCCGATCAGCGCCGTACCGTACGGGCGGCCAAGCTCCTGCTCGCCACCGGGGCGTACGAACGCCAACTCCCCTTCCCCGGCTGGACCTTGCCCGGAGTCGTGGGGGCCGGTGGCGCGCAGGCCATGCTCAAGGCCGGGCTCGTCCTGCCCGGACAGCGGGTCGTCGTCGCCGGGAGCGGGCCCCTGCTGCTCGCCGTCGCGGGGTCGCTCGCCGCCGCCGGGGCGGAGATACCCGCGGTTCTCGAAGCGAGCGGTTACGTCGGATACACCCGCCGTCCCGCCACCCTCGCCGCCAACCCCGGCAAGCTGGCCGAGGGGGCGGTGCACGCCGCCGCACTCCTGCGCCACCGCATACCCGTGCGCACCCGCAGCGCCGTCACCGAAGTGCACGGCAAGGACCGCGTCGAAGCCGTCACCGTCATGCGCCTGGACCGCGACTGGCGGCCCGTGCCCGGCACGGAGAGGCGGATCCCCTGCAATGCCCTCGCGGTGGGCCACGGACTCGTCCCGCAGCTCGAACCCGCCACCGGCATCGGCTGCGCCACCCGCCTCACCCCCGACGGCACCCACGCCCTGGTCGTCGACGACCGGCAGCGCACCACCGTGACCGGTGTGTGGTCCGCCGGTGAGAGCGGAGGTGTCGGCGGCGCGGAACTCGCCCTGTTGGAGGGTGAGTTGGCGGCACTCGACATCGCCGGAAGGGACGGGAGGGGCCGGACGTCCCGGGCCCGCCGCCGGGACCGGCTGCGTGGCTTCGCCGACGCCATGGCCGTCGCCCACGCGCCGCGCCCCGGCTGGACCGCATGGCTGGACGACGACACCGACGTCTGCCGCTGCGAGGAGGTCACCGCCGGTCAAGTACGGGAGGCCGTGGCGGAGTTGGGTGCACGTGACGCCCGTACCGTCAAACTCCTCACCCGCGCCGGCATGGGCTGGTGCCAGGGCCGGATGTGCGGGGCCGCCGTCGCGTGCCTGGCGGGAGGCGCGGGCGACACCGCATCGCGCCGCCCGCTGGCCTGCCCCGTCACCCTGGAGCAACTGGCAGAAGACTGAGCAACGAGAGGCGGAAGGTACGCAGTTCGTGCCCAGGCCCTCTTGCCGGACCCGTCCGCACTTCAATAAAATGTCACACATCACACGAGGGAGATCTCACATGAACGCGTCGCACAACAGCTCCGCCGAAGCCGAAGCCGTGACCGGGACCACCGCCGCCCGCCGCCACCCCTGGCGCGGCATCATGGTCGCCACCACGCTCCCCTTCCACGACGACCTCACCGTCGACTACGACACCTACGCCGCCCAGGTCGCCCGCCTCCTCGCGGCCGGCTGCGACGGCGTCGTGCCCAACGGCTCCCTCGGCGAGTACCAGACCCTCACCGACGAGGAGCGCACCCGCGTCGTGGCGACCGCCGTCGAGGTCGCGGGCGGCGACCGCGTCATGCCCGGCGTCGCCGCGTACGGCAGCGCCGAGGCCCTGCGCTGGGCCGAGCAGGCGGGCGAACTGGGCTGCGGCTCCGTCCTGTTGCTGCCGCCCAACGCCTTCCGGGCCGAGGAGGGCGCGGTGCGCGCCCACTACGCCGAGGTCGCCCGCGCCGGGGTCCCCGTCGTCGCGTACAACAACCCGTACGACACCAAGGTCGACCTGACCCCGCAGCTCCTCGCCGACCTGCACGCCGACGGCAGTATCGTCGCCGTCAAGGAGTTCTCCGGCGACGTCCGCCGCGCCTACGAGATCGCCGAACTCGCCCCGGAACTGGACCTGTTGATCGGCGCGGACGACGTCCTGCTGGAACTCGCCCTCGCCGGCGCCGTCGGCTGGATCGCCGGATACCCCAACGCCCTCCCCGACGCCTCGGTCGCCCTCTACCGGGCCGCCGTCGCCGGCGACCTGGAGACCGCGCTGCCCCTGTACCGCGCGCTGCACCCGCTGCTGCGGCTGGACTCCAAGACCGAGTTCGTCCAGTCCATCAAGCTCTCCATGGACCTCGCGGGCGAGCGCGGCGGCCCCACCCGTCCGCCGCGCTTCCCGCTCCCCGAGGAGCAGGCGTCCATCGTGCGCTCCGTCACCGAGAAGCTCATCGCCGACGGCCACCGCTAGTCCGGAAGAACCACCAACCAGCCGCCACGGAGGCCCAGTTGCGCACCCGTCACGTCTTCCACGCCGTCGACTCCCACACCGAGGGCATGCCCACCCGCGTCATCACCGGCGGCGTCGGCACCATCCCCGGCGCCACCATGGCCGAGCGCCGCCTGCACTTCGCCGAGCACCGGGACGCCGTCCGCACGCTCCTGATGTACGAGCCGCGCGGCCACGCCTCCATGAGCGGCGCCATCCTCCAGCCGCCGACCCGCCCCGACGCGGACTACGGCGTCCTTTTCATCGAGGTCTCCGGCTACCTCCCGATGTGCGGGCACGGCACCATCGGCGTCGCCACCGTCCTCGTCGAGACCGGCATGGTGGAGGTGCAGGAGCCCGTCACCACCGTCCGACTCGACACCCCCGCAGGGCTCGTCTCCGTCGACGTCCAGGTGAAGGACGGGGCCGCCACCGGCGTCACTCTCACCAACGTCCCCGCCTTCAGCGTCGCCCTCGACCGCAAGATCGAGGTACCCGAACTCGGCACGCTCACCTATGACTTGGCGTACGGCGGAAACTTCTACGCCTTCGTCCAGCTCGACGCGGTCGGCCTGCCCTTCGACCGCGCCCGCAAGGACGACATCCTCGCCGCCGGGCTCGCCCTGATGGACGCCGTCAACGCCGACGCGGAGCACCGCCCCGTGCACCCCGAGGACGACCGCATCGCCGGGCTCAAGCACGTCTACTTCGCGGCCCCCGGCTCCGACGCCGTCCGCTCCCGGCACGCGATGGCCATCCACCCCGGCTGGTTCGACCGCTCGCCCTGCGGCACCGGCACCTCCGCCCGCATGGCCCAACTGCACGCCCGCGGCGAACTCCCCATCGGCCGCGACTTCGTCAACGAGTCCTTCATCGGTACGGAGTTCACCGGCCGGCTCGTCGAGGAGACCACCGTCGGCGGCCTGCCCGCGGTCGTGCCCACCGTCACCGGACGGGCCTGGATCACCGGCACCGCACAGTACTTCCTCGACCCGACCGACCCGTTCCCCGGGGGTTTCCTCCTGTGACGAGCACACTCGCTCCCACCCGCGTGGTCTCCCGCAACCCCGCGAACCCCGCCGACCAGGTCGCGGACGCCCCCAGTGCCGGTACCTGGCGGACGGTTGAGGCGACCGACCACGCCCGCGACGCGCACCGCACCTGGTACGCGTCCGGTGCCGCCGCCCGCTCGCAGGCGCTCACCGCCGCCGCGTACGCCGTCGAGCAGGCGGGCGCGGAGCTGGCGGAGCTCGCGGTACGAGAGGTGGGCAAGCCCCTCGCCGAGGCGCGCGGCGAGGTCGCCCGCACCGTCGCCATCCTCCGCTACTACGCCCAACTCCCGTACGACGCCACCGGATCCGTCCACGAGCCCGCCGCCGGACCCGGGCTGCTCCTCACCCGGCGCAGGCCGTACGGCGTCGCCGGGCTGATCACCCCGTGGAACTTCCCCTTCGCCATCCCCGTCTGGAAGGCGGCACCCGCCCTCGCGGCCGGGAACGCCGTCGTCCTCAAGCCCGCCCCCGAGGCCACCGCCTGCGCGCTCCGCCTCGCCGAACTCGTCCAACAGGCGCTCCCCGACGGCGTGTTCACCGTCGTGCCCGGCGGGGCGCCCGAGGGCAACGCCCTCACCTCCGCCGCCGACGTCGTCTCCTTCACCGGCTCCACCGTCACCGGAGGCGCCGTCGTCCGCACCGCCACCGCGCGCGGCATCCCCGTCCAGGCCGAGATGGGCGGCCTGAACGCCGCACTCGTCCTCCCGGACGCCGACCCGCGCCGGGCCGCGGCCCACATCGCCGCCGCCATCTCCGGGTACGCGGGCCAGAAGTGCACCGCCACCAGCCGCGTCATCGCCGTGGGTACGGCCCTCGGGCCGCTCCGGGACGCCCTCGTCGACGCCCTGCGCGCGATCCCGGCCGCCGACCCGGCCGACCCCGCCACCGTGTGCGGTCCGGTGATCTCGGAGCAGGCGCGCCGGAAGGTGCTGGACGCCACCCGTGACGTGACCGTACTGGCGGGAGGAAGGCCCGTACACGACGAAGGGTGGTTCGTGGAGCCGACGCTCGTCGAGCAAGTACCCTCGGGGCACGCTCTGTTGAGGGAAGAGGTGTTCGGTCCCGTGGCCGCCCTGCTGCACGCCGAGGACCTCGGTCAGGCCGTACGGATGGCCAACGCCGTCCCGCACGGACTGGTCACCTCCGTGCACACCGCCGACCTCGACACGGCACTGCACGGACTCGACGCGCTCGACACGGGCATGATCCGCATCAATGCGCCATCGACCGGTGTCGACTTCCACCTCCCCTTCGGCGGAACGAAGTCCTCCAGCCACGGCCCGCGTGAACAGGGGCGCAGCGCACTGGACTTCTACACCTCGACACGTACGTACTCGCTGCACCGGGCCACCGACGGCGCAACGTGACATTGTACGCTGGCAGTCCGCAGCAACACGGAGGACCGCCATGGGTGAACTGAAGCAGCAGCGCCACCTGATCACCGCACAGGAACGACTTCGCGACCAGGTGGCGAACGCCCTGCGCGCAGCACTCATCGCGGGCGAACTCCGCCCGGGCTCCGTCTACTCGGCGCCGGGTCTCGCCGCCGACTTCGGCGTCTCGGCGACGCCGGTGCGCGAGGCGATGCTGGACCTGGCGCGCGAGGGTCTGGTGGAGCCCGTACGGAACAAGGGCTTCCGGATCACCGAGGTGAGCGAGCGCGATCTCGACCAGTACACCGAGATCCGCGCGCTCATCGAGGTGCCGGTGGTCGGCAAGGTCACCAGGACCGCCACCCGGGAGGAACTGGAGGCGCTGCGTCCGGTCGCCGAGGAGATCGTGGCCACCGCCCGCAAGCACGACCTGATCGGCTACCTGGAGGCCGACCGCCGCTTCCACCTCACCCTGCTGGGGCTCGCGGGCAACGAGCGGCTGGTGGAAACGGTGGGGGACCTGCGCAAGCGCTCCCGTCTCTACGGCCTCACCCGTCTCGACGAGCGCAATGAACTCCTCCCCTCGGCACAGGAGCACCTGGAGCTGCTGGACCTGATGCTGACCGGTGACGCCGAGGCCGCGGAGGCGTGCATGGCGAGGCACCTGGGGCACGTGAGGTCGCTGTGGGCGCAGGCCAGGGACGAGCCGGTCGAGCCGAGGCAGCCGGCGGCGCGTTTCTTGTAGCGGGGGGAAGGGCGGCGTACCAGGATGGGAGGTCCATCCTGGTACGCCGCCCTTGTGCTGTTCGCGGCGACCCGTGCAGTGGAGGAGATTTCCGTGGAATGGACCCTCGAAGTCGTCATGGTGCCGGTGTCGGACATCGACCGGGCGAAGGACTTCTACGCGCAGAAGTGCGGATTCAAGGTCGATATCGACATGCAGATCAGTGAGACGACACGGGTCGTGCAGCTGACGCCGACGGGGTCGCGATGTTCGATCGTGCTCACGGAAGGGATGGCGCCGCCGGCGGAGTGGGCGTCGGTGGCGGCACCCGGGTCGCTCCAGGGCATGCAGGTGTGCGTGGTGGACGTGGTGGCGGGGCGGGAGGAGCTGGCGGGGCGGGGGGTGGACATCAGCCCGGTGATGCACCTGGGGGAGAAGGGGTGGGAGGAGGGCAAGGGGGACACGTGGAACTCGTGGGCCTACTTCCGTGATCCCGACGGCAACGGCTGGGTCCTCCAGGAGGCGCCGGCACCCCTGTCGGAGCGGTAGGAGTTGTGTCCCCGCCCCGCGCTCTCGTGCTCGCGGGGCGGGGAGCCGGACCCGGACCGGGTCCGGCACGGCTCGGCCACGGCTCAGCCCAGCAGCTCGCCCATCCAGGACTCGACCGCCTCCGCCTCGCGGGGCAGCGCCGAGGACATCAGACGGGCGCCCTCCGCAGTGATGACCAGGTCGTCCTCGATGCGGACGCCGATTCCGCGCAGCTCCGCCGGGAGGGTCTCGTCGTCCGGCTGGAGGTAGAGGCCGGGCTCGACCGTGAGGACCTGGCCCTCCTCCAGGACCCCGTCCAGGTACTGGGAGGCCCGCGCCTGCGCGCAGTCGTGCAGGTCGAGCCCCATCATGTGCCCCGAACTGCACAGCGAGTACCTCCGGTGCAGCCCGCTGTCCGCCCGCAGCGACTCCTCCGGCGACACCCGGAGCACCCCCCACTCGTGCAGCCCCTCGGCCAGCACCGCCGAGCACGCCCGGTGGAAGTCCCGGAAGCTCGCCCCCGGCTTCAGCGCCGCGATCCCCGCGTTCTGCGCGGCCAGCACCAGGTCGTACACCTGCCGCTGCACCGGCGAGAAGCGTCCCGACAGCGGCAGCGTGCGCGTGATGTCGGAGGTGTAGAGGCTGTCGGCCTCGACGCCGGCGTCCAGCAGGAGCAGCTTCTCCCGGTCCAGCGCCCCGTCGTTCCGTATCCAGTGCAGGACGCACGCATGGGCGCCGGACGCGGCGATGGTGTCGTACCCGGGGCCGTTGCCGTCCGCGCGGGCGCGGAGGTTGAAGACGCCCTCGATCCACCGCTCGCCGCGCGGGTGCGCGAGCGCCGCCGGAAGTGACCGTACGACGTCCTCGAACCCGTGCACCGTGTGGTCGATCGCCAGCTGGATCTGCCCCACCTCCCACGCGTCCTTGACGAGCCGCAACTCGCTCAGAGCAGTGGTGAGTTCGGGGTCGTTGCCCGCCACACGCGACTCCGCGCCCACCTTCAGGTCGTCCAGGTGTGCGCACCGGATGCCCGTCAGGTGCGCCGCCTCGTCGAGGTCGGGCCGCCGGCCCACCCAGAACTCCCCGTACCTGCGGTCGCGGTAGAACTCGCCGCGCCCGTCCGTGCGCGGCGAGCGCGGCCGTACGTAGAGGACCGCCTCCCCGTCCGGCTGGATCACCAGGACGTGGCCCGGCTGGTCCTCGGTCGTCAGGCCGGTCAGCCACACGTACGCGCTGTACGGGCGGAAGCGGTAGTCGCAGTCGTTCGACCGGACCTTCAACTCGCCTGCCGGAATGACCAGTTGCTCGCCGGGGAAGAGCGCGGCCAGCCTCGCCCGCCTCCCTGCGAAGTGCTCGAAGCCCGGAACGCGTGCGTCCGAAGGCAGCGGAGAGGGCGCCCAGCGCTCTCCCATGTACGCGTCCAGCGCGGGAGAAACCGGCAAATCATGGCTGACAGTGCGGAGTTGAGCGGTCCGCTTGGGGTGCGAGGTCACGTTTTCGCCTCCAGGGGCAGGAGAGTTGGCCGAAGCCTTGTCAGTGCAATTTCACATTACTATGTTACGGGTCACACCTCGGGGCGCGGTAGCCGACGGAAGCCGACGGCAGTCGTGCGGACCGGCCCCTCAACTCCCCACACAGATCCGGAGATCCAGGTGTCACACCCGCGTATGCCGCGCAGGATCCTGCTGGCCGCAACCCTCTCCGCAACCCTCGCCCTCCCGGCGGTCCAGTCCGCCCAGGCCGCGCCCGCGCCCCCCACGACGAACGCCTCCTCCGACGTCGCCCGCCAGCCGCAGCCCCGTGCGGCCCAGGCCGGCGCCAACCCGTTCGACGAGGTCCAGCGCCTCGCGAACGCACCCAGGTCGACGAAGCCCGCACCCGCCCCCGCGCCCCGTGCGATCACCTCGAACGGGCGCATACCCGCAGCTCAGAAGGGAACCACGGCGCAGAAGAGAGGGGAGCGCAGAGAGCTCAGAGCCGCCGTCGCCCCCTGCACCCTCGACGGCATCACGGGCCTGAGCCCCACCCAGTTCGCCGACTTCCTCACCGACCCGGCGGTCACCGCCGACGGCTGTCTGCGCGACCTGATCTGGACCTGGGACGCACGGCTGATCCCCGTCATGTCCGACGCCCATGTCCAGGCCGTCTCCCGTCGCGCCGAGTCCCTCGCCGCCGCCCACGACGGCAAGAACACCACCCACCTGCTGGAGATGTTCACCTACCTCCACGCGGTTGCCTACCACGACTTCTCGCGCACCGAGATCGACATCACCGACGCCCCGACCGTCGACGCGATGCGCCGCGCCATCGCCGCGTACGGCACCGCCGCCCGCACCTTCGACGTCACCAAGGCCAACGCCGAGACCCTGCGCGAAGCCCTCATCGCGGGCAGCGCTCCCGGCCTGCGCCAGCACCAACTGGGCCTGATCCAGAAGGTGTTGGCGACGATGGACCCCACCCACACCGCCACCCACAAGGACCGCGACTGGGCCGGCGCGGCCCTGTCCGCGCTCTCCCTCAACTACCTCGGCGTCTACTCCGGCAACCAGGACACCGCCTTCCGCAACGCAGTCGCCGCCGACGCCACGTACCGCAACGCCTTCAAGGCCTTCGCGGGCTACATCCACCTCAAGGGCACCGAGAACGAGTGGGTCGTGCGCGACGCGCTCAGCGAGTACGGCCGCTTCGGCGAGATACCCGCACTCAAGGACGGCGTCGTCGCCGACCTCGGCACCCTCCTGGCCACCGCCAAGCAGAACTTCGGCGAGGGCAGCCAGCCCTGGGCCAAGGTCGCCACCTGGCTCAACTACTTCGGCGCCTGCCAGCAGTACGGCGTCTGCAAGGCCGACATCGAGAAGAAGATCTTCCCGTACACCTACACCTACGACAACGGTGCCATCAAGGTCCGCACCGGCCTCAGCCGCGCCACCGTCGACCAGCTCTACTACGCGTCCAAGCAGGTCAAGGCCCAGTTCCACCGAGTGATCGGCAGCACCGAACCGATCGCGGGAGACACCAACACCACCCTCAACATCGTCCTGTACGGCTCGCGGGCCGACTACGAGAACTACCACCCGCTGCTCACCGGCATGGACACCAACAACGGCGGCATCTACATCGAGCGCGGCGCCACCTTCTACACCTACCAGCGCCGCGTCCCCCAGGACTCCTCGCTCACCCTCGAAGAGCTCTTCCGCCACGAGTACGTGCACTACCTCAACGGCCGCTTCGCCGTGCCCGGTTCCTTCGGCGAGGGCCCCTGGTACCAGAACGACCGCACCACCGCCATGGACGAGGGCACCGGCGAGTTCTTCGACGGCGCCACCCGCGAAGACGGCATCGCGGTGCGCAAGTCCCTGGTCAAGAGCATCATCGCCGACACCGCGGGCGGCGGACCGCGCATGACGGTCAATCAGCTCCTGCACGCCACCTACGACGGCGACGGCTTCCGGTTCTACTCGTACGCCGGAACCTTCTTCGAGTACCTGTGGCGCGACCACCCCGGCAAGCTCCAGGAGATGTACAAGCACCTGCGGGCCAACAACGTCGCCGCCTTCGACGCCTGGCGCAACCAGCAGGGCTCCGACGCCAACCTCCAGCGCGGCTACGACGCCTTCCTCGACCAGCAGATCGCCGTCGTCGACCAGCTCTACGTGCCCAACACCCAGTACACGCCGGTCGGTTCGCTGAAGTTCACGGCCGTCGCCGACGTCAAGGCGGCCTTCAAGACCGCCACCTACATGGACCCGACCGCCTGCAAGGACGACGGCGGAAAGGAGCTCGCCCGGTTCGTGTGCACCGGGCGGATCACCGCGAACCTCAGCAACTCCGGTGACCCCAGCAAGGTGTTCAAGGACATGTCCGAGACCGTCGACTACTACCTGCTCGACCGTTCCAAGCCCGCCGCGAACAACTTCGCCGACATGAACTGCTCCTTCGGCAAGGTCGACGTCTGGACCGACGGCCGGGCCGGCACCGCGGACTACACGTGCGAAGGCCCGCTGCGCCGCTAGCACCACCCGCACCACCCCGGCACCACCCCTCACCCTCACCCGGGGCCCGGCCCGTTTCAGGTCGGGCCGGGCCCCGGCATGCCCGTATCCCGTGGAGTAGCCATGATCCAGCGCACCCGTATCGCCCTCGCCACCACCCTCGTGACCGCCCTCGCCCTCGGCGCCACGGCCTGCGGCGGAGCCACCAAGAACGACGGCGGCAAGGGCCAGGCCAGGAACAACCCGGCCGCCGCCAACGACGGCAAGATCGTCGGCGGCACCCCGGCCAAGGGCGGCACCCTCACCGTCCTGTCCAACCAGGACTTCTCCCACCTCGACCCGGCGCGCAACTGGGTCATGCCGATCATGGACTTCGGCATCCGGCTGCTCTACCGCACCCTCGTCACCTTCAAGGCCGAACCCGGCAAGAGCGGCAGCGAACTCGTCCCCGACCTCGCCACCGACCTCGGCACGTCCTCCAACGGCGGCAGGACCTGGACCTTCACCCTGAAGAAGGGCCTGAAGTACGAGGACGGATCGGAGATCACGGCGCAGGACATCAAGTACAACGTCGAGCGCTCCTTCGCCCCCGACCTCACCGGCGGCCCCGACTACGCGGCCCGCCTGCTGGCGAACACCAAGGGCTACACCGGCCCCCTGACCGGCAAGCACCTCGACTCGATCAAGACGCCGGACGACCACACCATCGTCTTCGAACTCAACCGCCCCGTCGCCGAGTTCTCCTCCATCGCGACCCTCCCCACCTTCGCGCCGGTGCCCCAGAAGCAGGAGAAGGGCGCCCAGTACGACGCACGGCCGTTCTCCTCGGGACCGTACAAGATCGATTCGTACGCGCGGGACAAGAAGCTCGTCCTGGTGCGCAACCCGCACTGGGACGCGTCCACCGACACGGTCCGCAAGGCCTACCCGGACAAGTTCGTCGTCGTCATGGGCCTCAAGGGCGGCCAGATCGACGACCGCATCATCGCCTCCGGCGGCGCCGACGCCAACGCCGTGCAGTGGTCCGACATGGGCGCGCCGAGCGCCGCCAAGGTGCTGCCCAAGCCCGCCGTCAAGGAGCGGCTGGTCGCGGAGCTGAGCGGTTGCACCACGATGCTCCAGCTCAACACCTCCCGGGCCCCGTTCAACGACCCCAAGGCACGCGAGGCCGTCCAGTACGCCCTGGACAAGGAGGCCGTGGTCACCGCGGGCGGCGGACCCGCGCTCAACGAGATCGCCACCGCCTACATGCCGCCGTCCATGACCGGCGGCAAGCAGCCCGACACCCTCAAGATCGCTCCGGCCGGCGACCCCGAGAAGGCCAAGCAGCTTCTCAAGGAGGCGGGCAAGCCGAGCCTGGACGTCACCCTCACCGTGTCGACGGGCGACAAGGCCCGCGCCGAGGCCGCCCAGCAGGGCCTGGGCAAGGCCGGGATCAAGGTGAAGATCGAGACCGTCGACCCGGCGGCGTACAACGACGCGGTCGGCGCGATCAAGTCCGCCCCCGAGATGGTCTTCGGCGGCTGGTGCCCCGACTACCCCAACGGCTCCTCCTTCCTGCCGTTCGTCTTCGACGGCCGCTTCATCAAGGAGACCGGGAACATGGGCAACAACAGCCAGTTCCGCGACGAGGCGACCATGAAGCGCCTCGACGAGATCGCCGCCATGCCCGACGTCGCCCATGCCGACAAGGCGTGGCTCGACCTCGACGCGCAGATCCTCGCCAAGCACCCCGCCGTACCGATGATCATCGGCCGCAAGCCGCTGCTGGTCGGCACCAACGTCGCGGGCGCGTTCGGCCACCCGGTCTGGTCCGGCCAGCTCGACTACGCGACGATCGGCCTCAAGGACCCCAAGAAGAACCAGGGCTGAGGGTCCGTCAAGCCATGACCGCCACTCCTCCTCTCACCGCGCCGCGGGGGCCGAAATCGCCCCCGCCGGCCGCGGCCGCGGCCGTACCGCCGGGCAGCAGCCCCTGGCAGCTCGCCCGGCGCGAACTGGCCCGCCGCCCGGCCGTCAAGGTCAGCCTCGGCGTCGTCGTCCTGTTCGTACTGATGGCGCTCACCGCGCCCTGGCTGGCCGCCCTCGGCGGCTGGGCCCCCGACGAGTTCGACAAGTCCGCCGTCGACCCCTACCTCGGCGGGCTGCCGATCGGCCCGCTGGGCGGCATCAGCTCCGAGCACTGGCTGGGCGTCGAACCGGGCACCGGACGCGACCTGTTCGCCCGGGTCGTGCACGGAGCGCAGGTCTCGCTGCTGATCGCCTTCACCGCGACCGCCATCGTCGTCCTGGTCGGCACCGCCGCCGGAATCGCCGCAGGCTACTTCGGCGGCAAGGTGGACTCCGCACTCAGCCGCCTGATGGACCTGACCATGTCCTTCCCCTCCCTCATCTTCATGATCGCGATGATGTCGGTGGCCAGGGACGTCAACCGGATCGTCCTGATGACCGCCGTCATCGGCCTCTTCGGCTGGCCCGGCATCGCCCGCGTCGTCCGCGGCCAGACCCTCTCGCTCAAACACCGCGAGTACGTCGACGCCGCCCGCCTCGCGGGCTCGGGACCCTGGCGCATCCTCACCCGCGACGTCCTGCCCGGCGTGCTCGGCCCGGTCATCGCGTACACGACCCTCCTGATCCCCGGCATGATCAGCACCGAGGCGGCGCTCTCCTACCTGGGCGTCGGCGTGCGCCCGCCGACCGCCTCCTGGGGCCAGATGATCGCCGAGAGCGTCACCTTCTACGAGACCGACCCCACCTACTTCCTCATCCCCTCCGCCTTCCTCTTCCTGGCCGTGCTCGCCTTCACCCTCCTCGGCGACGCCCTGCGCGACATCCTCGACCCGAGGGGGGCCCGCAGCGCATGACCGCCCACATCTGCGACCCGGGAGGAGCCCGCAGCGCATGATCACCTATCTCCTGCGCCGCCTCGCCGGCGTCCTCGGGGTGCTGCTGGCCATCGCCGCCGTCACCTTCGTCATCTTCTACGTCCTGCCCGCCGACCCCGCCGCAGCCGCCTGCGGCAAGACATGCAGCCCCGAACGCCTGGAAGCCGTACGCCACCACCTGGGGCTCGACCTCCCGCTGTGGCGGCAGTTCGCCGACTTCCTCACCGGCATCTTCACCGGCCGCACGCTGGGCACCGGGCAGTACGCCCTCCAGTGCGACTTCCCGTGCCTGGGCTACTCGTACGAGAACTCGCTCCCCGTCTGGGACCTGCTGCTCGACCGGCTGCCCGTCTCCGCGTCGCTGGCCGTCGGCGCGGCCGCGCTGTGGCTCGTGCTCGGACTCGGCGCCGGGGTCGTCGCGGCCCTGCGCAAGAACACCCTCACCGACCGCACCCTCATGGTCGGCGCGGTCGCGGCCGCCTCGCTGCCCGTCTACTTCACCTCGGTCATGCTCATCTACGGGGTGATCCGGATCGCCGGAATCCTCCCGTACCCCGAGTACCACGACTTCACCGCAGGGCCCGTGACCTGGGCAATCAACCTGCTGCTGCCGTGGATCGCGCTCGCGCTGCTGTACGCGGCCATGTACGCCCGGCAGAGCCGCGGCTCCATGATCGAAGCGATGGCGGAGCCGTACATCCGCACCGCACGCGCCAAGGGCATGCCCGAACGCACCGTCGTCGTCAAACACGGCCTGCGCTCCGGCATGACCCCCATCCTCACGCTCTTCGGCATGGACCTCGGCGGACTGCTCGCCGGGGCCGTCATCACCGAATCCATCTTCGGACTGCCGGGCGTGGGCCGGCTCTTCTACGGCGCGCTCAGCACCGCCGACCAGCCGGTGGTGCTCGGGGTGACGCTGATGGCCGCCTTCTTCATCGTCGTCGCCAACCTGGTCGTCGACCTGCTCTACGCCGTCGTCGACCCGAGGGTGAGGTACTGATGCTCCTTCAAGTCTCCGATCTGAGCGTGGAGTTCACGACCGATCGTGGTGTTGTGCGTGCCGTCGACGGGATCGGCTTCGGCGTCGAGGCGGGGCGCACGCTGGGCATCGTCGGCGAGTCGGGCTCCGGCAAGTCGGTCACTTCGCTCGCCGTCATGGGCCTGCACCGCAGCGCCCGCGTCGAGGGCTCCATCAAGCTCGACGGGCGTGAGCTGACCGGGCTCCCCGAGAAGGAGCTGTCCACGCTGCGGGGCCGCCGGATGGCGATGATCTTCCAGGACCCGCTGTCCAGCCTCCACCCCTACTACACCGTCGGCGAGCAGATCGCCGAGCACCACCGCGTCCACTTCCGCAGCAGCCGCTCCGTCGCCCGCAGGCGCGCGATCGACATGCTCGGCGAGGTCGGCGTCCCGGAACCAGCCCGCCGGGCGGGGGAGTACCCGCACCAGTTCTCCGGCGGCATGCGCCAGCGCGCCATGATCGCCATGGCGCTCGCCTGCGAACCCGATCTGCTCATCGCGGACGAGCCCACCACCGCCCTCGACGTCACCGTCCAGGCGCAGATCCTGGAGCTGATCGCCCGCCTCCAGCAGGACCGGGGACTCGGCGTCGTCATGATCACCCACGACCTGGGCGTCGTCGCCCGGGTCGCCCACGAGGTCCTGGTCATGTACGGCGGCCGGGCGGCCGAACAGGCCTCGGTGGACGCCCTGTTCACCGCCTCCGCCCACCCGTACACGCGCGGGCTGCTGGACTCGCTGCCCCGCCTCGACGACCCCGACGACGCCCCGCTGCGGGCCATCGCCGGATCACCGCCGTCGCTGCTGGCCCCTGCGGCGGGGTGCGCATTCGCGCCGCGCTGTGCGGCACGGGACGCGGAAGCGGTGGGGCCGGAGCTGCGGGAGCGCTGCGACACCGTACGACCCGCGTTCGTACCCCTGTCGGAACGGTCCGAGGGGTCCCTCGACCACCGGGCCGCCTGTCACCTGACCGCGCCCCTGGCGCAGGAGGCCGTCCGATGACCGCACCCGCCGCCGCACCCCAGGAGGCCGTCCGATGACCGCACCCGCCGCCGCACCCGTCGAGGCGCAGACGGGCGCACCGCTGCTGTCGGTGCGCGACCTCACGATGACCTTCCCCGGGAAGCGCACCCGGTCGGGGCGAAAGAGCCCCGGAATCAAGGCGGTTGACGGGGTGAGCTTCGATCTCGGGGCGGGGGAGACGCTGGGTCTGGTCGGCGAGTCGGGGTGCGGGAAGTCGACCACCGGGCGGATGATCGTCCGTCTCCTGGAACCGACCTCCGGCAGCGTCTCCTTCGACGGCGCCGACATCACCCATCTGAAACCGTCCGCGATGCGCCCGCACCGCAAGCACCTCCAGATGGTCTTCCAGGACCCGCACTCCTCGCTGAATCCCCGTCAGACGGTAGCGCGCATCATCGCGGACCCGCTGTTGGTGCAGGGAAAGTCGGTGGCCCAAGCCCGCGCCAGGGCAGCCGAGTTGATGGAACTGGTCGGGCTCATCCCCGAGCACATCGACCGCTATCCGCACGAGTTCTCCGGCGGCCAGGCACAGCGCATCGGCATCGCCCGCTCGCTGGCCACCGACCCCCGTCTGGTCGTCGCCGACGAACCCGTCTCCGCGCTCGACGTCTCCGTACAGGCGCAGGTCGTCAACCTGATGGAGCGGCTGCGGCGCGAACTCGGCCTCGCGTACGTCTTCATCGCGCACGACCTGTCCGTGGTCAAGCGGGTCTGCGACCGGGTCGCCGTCATGTACCTGGGCCGGATCGTCGAGATCGGCGACAAGCACGAGGTGTACGACAACCCCGCCCACCCCTACACCAAGGCCCTGCTCTCCGCCGTCCCGCTGCCCGACCCGGCCGCCGAGCGGGCCCGCGAACGCATCACCCTCCTCGGCGACCCGCCGAGCCCGGCCTCCCCGCCGCCCGGCTGCACCTTCCACCCGCGCTGCCCGAGGGCGCAGGACGTCTGCCGCACCGAGCGGCCGCTGCTGAGGATCGGGATGCCGGGGGAGCGGCGGGAGGTGGCCTGCCACTTCCCGTACTGAGGGCACGAAGAAGCCCCGGGACCCTGCGGGGCCCCGGGGCTTCTTCGCGTGACTACAACACCCGCTTCAGGAAAGCCAGATCGTGCTCCATCAGCTGCTCCCGCACCCCGCCCGGCGTCATGTGCGAGATCCCCGGCAGCGTCAGCAGCTCGTGCTCCCGGCCCGCCTCGGTCAGCGCCTCCGACAGACGGAAGGTGTGCGTCGGGTGCACGTTGTCGTCGGCGAGGCCGTGCACCAGCAGCAGCGGACGGCTCAGCCCGGCGGCGTCACCGCGCAGCGAGTCCGCCTCGTACACCTCGGGGTTCTCCTCGGGCAGCCCCAAGTACCGTTCCGTGTACGCCGTGTCGTACTCCCGGAAGTCGGTGGGCGGCGCACCCGCCACCCCCGCGTGGAACACGTCCGGCCGCCGCAGCACCGCGAGCGCCGCCAGGTAGCCGCCGTACGACCAGCCGCGCACCGCGACCCGGGTCAGGTCCAACTCCGGGTGCAGCGAACCGAGTTCGTGCAGCGCCGCCACCTGGTCGTCGAGCGTGATGCGGGAGAAGTCCCGGTACATGGCGTGCGTGAACGCGGGCGAGACGTTCGAGGTGCCCCGGTTGTCGACCGTCACCACCGCGAAGCCCTGGTCGGCCCACCACTGCCGGTGCTGCTGCGCCTGCGGGTCGCTGGTCACGGCCTGCGCGCCCGGACCGCCGTACACGTCCAGGAGTACGGGCAGCCGCTCCCCGGCGACATGCCCGCGCGGCAGCACCACCTGAGTCGGGAGGCGGTGGGTGGTGACCCGGGCGAAGCGCGGCGCGACCGTGTACGGCAGCGGCTCGGCGAGGCTGCGCAGTTCCAACTCCCGGCCGTCGGAGGTGCGTACGGTACGCCGGACCTGCTCGCCCGGTACCGCCGACACGATCAGCAGCGCCCCGGACGACACCACCACGGCGTGCACCCCGGGGCCCTCGGTCAGCGGACGCACCGCCCCGCTCGCCGGGTCGATCAGGACGACATGCTGGTCGGCGGGCTCGTCGAGAGCCGCCTCGACCACGAGCGAGCCCTCGAACTCGCCCGCGAAAGAGCGCACTTGGAGTTCGGGCCCGGTGAGCAGCCGCCCGTCCGCCACCAGTGCCTGCGCACCGCCGTCCACGGTCTCGCCCGGCGTCAGAATCCGACCATCCGTCAATTCGGCCGGAGTGCCCGGCACTTGCTCCACCCACAGTGCGTGCGTCGTCCGCGACAGCACCCGGGTGGTGCCCGATGCCGGGTCTGCTGCCAGCCAGAGCAGCTCGCGCTGGAGCCGGTCCTGCACCGTCAGCCGGATCTCGGTGTCCGACTGCCACCCGGCGTCCGTGACGTACGGGTGCGCCGACGTGTCCCACTCCAGGTGTACGTGGTGGCCCTCGCCCAGTGCCCACAGCTGCACGTCCGCGTTCGGGCCGCCGGCCTGCGGGTACGCGAACTCGCCGCCGTAGTCCAGGCGGGGCAGCGCCGACTCGTCCACCCGGGCGGCCAGCAGGGTGCGGCCGTCCGGCGCCCACCAGTGGCCGCGAGAGCGGCCCAGCTCCTCGGCCGCCGCGAACTCGGCGACACCCCAGCGGGCGCCGTCCTCCGGGGAGACCTGCGCGGTGACGTCCCGGTCGCAGTCCACGACGTACAGGCGGTTCTCGCTGACGTACGCGATCCGTGAGCCGTCCGCGTTCGGGCGCGGGTCGAAGACCGGGCCCGGCGTGGGGAGTTCCTGCGGCTGCGGCTTGGCGTCCGGGGCGGTGGCGACGCGGAACAGGCGGCCGTACAGGGCGAAGACGGCGAAGCGGCCGTCACCGGAGAGCACGTACGAGCCGATACCGGCCGCGACGAGACGGATGCGCTCCCTCAACTGCCTTTCCACCAGCGGGGGTTCGCCGCCGCTCGGGGCGAGGGTGCGGCAGTCGGTGAGCCGGTGCTCCTCGCCGGTGGCGGTGTCCAGGATCCAGAGGTCGTCGTACGGGTCGGTGGGTCCGGCCGAGCGCAGGAAGAAGAGGCGCGCGCCGTCGTCGGCGAAGGAGGTGGCGCGCGGGGCGCCGTAGGAGAAGCGGGCGGTGCGGGCGGAGAGGGCGAGGAAGGGGTCGCTCAGGGGTTCCAGGGGCATGGGGAGATCGTCGCCGGAGGGTGGTGCGGAGGTCAAGGAGTGGTATGTGAAATTGCACTGCGGGTCGTTTGGGTGTGGCGTAAGGGGTGCACGGGGGCGGGGTGTTCCGGTCCCGAGTGGTTGCACCTCCGGCGGAGCCCCCAGGGCGCGCGAAGGGCCGGGCGCCGCCGCGCCCGGCCCCGTACACGCGCGGCCTACTTGCCCGCCACGTCCCCGAACGTCAGCCCCGTCCCGTTCAGGTCCGCCCGGATGCCCTCCGGCTCGACCTTGATGTCCCGCAGCCGCAGCTCGCCCGGCGTCTTCGGCAGCCGGAAGGACATCGACAGCTTCTCCGACAGCTCCGGCGGACGCATCGCCAGCAGCGAGGCGATCATCTTCGGGTCGATGCCCACCTTCTTCAGCAGCCACGGGTGGTCGGCCACGACGTCCACCAGGTTGAGCTTCATCAGCTGCTGTACGAACCGGGGCGAACCGGTCAGCCGGTGCAGCTCCTCCTCGCTGTGCAGCGCCTTGTCCACCCACTCCTTGGGCACTCCCAGCCGCTCCACCACGGCGGGCACCGCGAGCAGCGACTTGATCTTGGCGCCCTCCTTGGCGAGCCGCGCCGCCGCCTCGGGGTGCAGGCGCAGCCCGGAGGTGGCGCGGTCCTTGCCCGGGCGGTAGGTGATCAGGCCGGGAATGTCGACACGCATGTTGCTGATGGTGGTCGACACCGCCTGGTCGCCGTCACGCTTGATGTGCGCCTCCGCGCCGAGCAGCACCTTCGTACCGGCGATGGGGAGTTCGCCGCTGACCTTGATGCGGTTCTCGCCGTCCTTCTTGAACTTGGCCTGGGACGAGCCGAGTTCACGGTTGAGGTCGTCGAAGGAGAGCAGGACGTCGCCGTCCACGCTGCCGATGACCGCGCCCTGGATGGACGTGGGCAGCGAGCCCACGATGCTGATGTCACGCGCGGTGGCCCGCACCTCGGCGATCGACACGCGGTCGGCAGCCACGTCCGGGACCGCGACGTCGACCCGGTCGAGCCGCTTGTCGAAGACCTGGGTCAGGAACGGGAAGCCGTGGATGTCGACCTCGGGACGCGTCGCCAGATGCATCGTGTCCTTGAGCTTCTCCTCGGCCTTGTCCTGCGCGTACATCACCGCGAACCGGTCGCCGAGCAGCAGGAACGCGCAGACGACCAGCAGGGTCACGGCCACCTTGAACACCACGGGTATCGCGCCGAAACGGCTGCGGCCCCGGTGGTTGGGCGGCTCCCAGGCGTCGTCGTCCTCGTCGTCGTCATCCGACTTCAGGCCGAGGCCGAGCAGGCGCTCGTCGGGCTCGTAGGCGGCGTAGTCCGGCTCAGGGGGAGCGAGGGCGGCCAGCTCGTCGTACGGGTTGCGGGGGCGGCCGGTGTGGGGGAGGCCGCCGTGGCTGGTGTCGGAGTGGCCGGTGTTGTCGTGGGGATGGTCGGGATGAGCGGTCATGCGTGTGGGGGGTCGCATCGCAGCATCCCACCATGCGAACCACCCTCGAACGCAAGCTCGATGACCGGCTCCGGGTGGTTTGGGGCGTATTGCCGTCGGCGAGTGCGCGCCGACGGACGGTTACGGTGGGGGTGTGACCAGCGAAGAAGCCCTGCGCCCGCAGTCGTTGATGCTGACCTTCCTCGGTGATCAGGTCCTCGGGCGGGACGTGTGCGTGTACTCGGGCAGTGTGATCGAGGTGTTCGCGCGCGCGGGCGTCGGCGAGCAGGCGACGCGCTCGACACTGACCCGGATGGCCGGGCGCGGCCTGCTGCGCAAGCAGCGCGAGGGGCGGCGCATGTACTTCGGCCTCACCGCCCGCTCCGAGGAGATCCTGCGCGACGGCGACCGCCGGGTCTGGCACACCGGCGCGGTCAACCGCGACTGGGACGGCACCTGGACCCTGCTGGGCTTCTCGCTGCCCGAGTCCTGGCAGCGGCAGCGGCACGACCTGCGCTCCCGGCTGGTGTGGAGCGGATTCGGGCCGCTGTTCGGCGGGCTGTGGATCGCGCCCGGCGAGGTCGACGTGGCCTCCCTGGTCGCGGAACTGGGGCTGGCCGCCCATGTGAAGGTCTTCCGGGCGCACGCCGACGCGGGCACCGACATCGGCGCGATGATCGAGGAGGCGTGGGACCTGCCCGAACTCGCGGGCCGTTATGAGGAGTTCGTACGACGCTGGATTCCGCTGGAGAGTGCCGGGGGCCTCGCCGGAGCCCCGGCCGATCGCTCGGCCGACGTCGCAGCCGACGCCTCGGCCGCCATCGAGGACCCGCTGGCCCTGCGGCTGCGGCTGGCCGCGGAGTGGCTGCGGATCATCCGGGGTGATCCGCGGCTGCCGGTGAAGCACCTGCCGGACGACTGGCCGGCCGAGCAGGCCGAGAAGACGTTCCGCGCGGTCCACGCCCGGCTGGGAGAGGGGGCACGGGAGTCGGCGGAACGGCTTCTGGACCTGGTGGCGGTGCGGCCGGACGAGGGCTGAGCGGGGAGAGGCTGCGGGCGCACCCGCGCCAAGCCTCAGACGTACCGCCAAGCCTCAGACGTACCGCCAAGCCTCAGGCGTACCGCCAAGCCTCAGGCGTACCGCCAAGCCTCAGGCGTACATCCGCGTCACACTCTCCAGCACGCACGCGGGCTTCGCCGAGCCCTCGATCTCGATCGTCCCGGACACGGTGAGCTGCACCCCGTCGCCCGCCACCTCCGTCACCTCGACCAGCGTGGCCGACAGCCGCAGTCGGGAGTCCACCTTCACGGGGGCGGGGAAACGCACCTTGTTGAGGCCGTAGTTGACCTTCGTGGTGACGCCCCGGACGTCGAGCAGCTCGGTGAACAGCGGGATGAAGAGCGACAGCGTGAGGTATCCGTGCGCGATCGGCGCGCCGAACGGGCCGTCCTTCGCGCGCTCGGGGTCGGTGTGGATCCACTGGTGGTCGCCGGTCGCGTCCGCGAAGCCGTTGATCCGGTCCTGCGTGACGGTGATCCAGTCACTGGTGCCCAGGTCGCTGCCCGCCAGCTTCTTGAGTGCGTCCAGGCCGTCGACGGTGAGGGTGGTCATGGGAGTTCCTCTTTCGTGTGTCAGGAGTCTTGTGTGCCGTAAAGAGCGCGAACGCGCGGCTTGACGAGCTTTCCCGAGGCGGTGCGCGGTAGTTCGGCGGCCACCACCAGGGACTTGGGGATCTTGTACTTGGCGAGCCGCCCGGTCAGCGACGCGAGGATCTCCTCCGGCTCCGCCTTCGCGTCGTCCCGTACGACGACCACCGCGCGCGGCACCTCGCCCCAGCGCGCATCGCCCACGCCGATGACGGCGCACTCCACGACGTCGGGGTGGGCGAGCAGGGCGTCCTCGACCTCGGCCGGGTAGATGTTCTCGCCACCGGAGATGATCATGTCCTTGAGGCGGTCGACGATGCTGACGAAGCCGTCCGCGTCCACCCGCGCCATGTCCCCGGTACGGAACCACCCGTCGCGGAACGCCTCCGCGCTCTCCGCCGGGAGCCCCCAGTACCCGGGCATCACGTGCGGCCCGCGCACCTGGACCTCGCCCAGCTCCCCGACCGGCACCGGCTCGCCGTCGGGGCCGACGACGGCGACGTCGCTGAAGAAGTGCGGGACGCCCGCCGTGCCCGCCTTCGCCACCGAGTGCTCGGCGGCCAGGAAGAGCGTGCCGGGCGCGGCCTCCGTCATCCCGTACCCCTGCTGGAAGGTGAGGCCGCGGCGCTGGTACGTCTCGATGAGGCCGGTCGGCACCGGGGCGCCGCCGCAGCTGAGGTGGCGCATCGTGGAGAGGTCGGCGGTGGGCCAGCGGGGGTGGCGGGCCATCAGGTCGTACATGGTCGGCACACCGAACATGAAGGTGATGCGGTGTTCCTCGACGAGGTCGAAGGTGGAGTCCGGGTCGAAGGACTCGACCAGGACGCAGGTCCCGCCCTTGAGGAGCACCGGCAGGGTCAGCATGTTGAGGCCGGCGGTGTGGAACAGGGGGGCGGACACCAGGGCCCGTTCGTCGGCGGCGAGGTCCTGGTCGATGAGGACGTTGACCGCGTTCCAGACGAGGTTGGCGTGGGTGAGCATGGCGCCCTTGGGGCGGCCGGTGGTGCCCGAGGTGTACATGATGATGCAGACGTCGTCCGGGGAGACCGGCTCGTCGATGGTCGCGGCCGGGGCCGCGGCGAGTGCCGCCTCGTAATCCGGGCCGACTTCCAGCAGGTCAAGGGCTGTTGTGAGGGTTGTGCCCGGGGCGTTGTCAGTGGTGCCGTGCACACTGGGGTGGTGGATCAGGATGCGGGCTCCCGAATCCGCGAGCTGGTAGGCGATCTCGGGCATCGCCAACCGGGTGTTGAGGGGTACGAAGACGGCGCCGAGGAGACCGGAGGCGAAGAGGGTCTCCAGGAAGGAGGGGTGATTGGGGCCGAGATGAGCGACCCGGTCGCCGCGCCGCACGCCGCGTGCGTGCAGGACGTGGGCGAGCCGGGTGGAGCGGTCGTGGAGGTCGGCGTAGCTGAACGACCGGTGTCCGTCGGTGCGTTGGTGGATCAGTGCGGTGCGGTGCGGGGTCTTGCGGGCACGGCGTGCGGGCCAGGACCCGATTCCCTCGTTGCGCATCGTTGCGTCCCCCTTCGGAGGTGGCGGATCACTGGGCGGCGGAGTGCTCCGGACCGGTGGCGGTGCCGGTGTCCGTGCCGGAACCGAGGCCGAGCAGCCGGACCGCGTTGTCCTTCAGGATCTTCGGACGGACCTCGTCCTTGATGCCCAGCTTGTCGAAGTCGGCGAGCCAGCGGTCCGGGGTGAGGACCGGATAGTCGGAGCCGAAGAGGACCTTGTCCTTGAGGAGGGTGTTGGCGTACTGGACGAGCTGCGGCGGGAAGTACTTCGGCGACCAGCCGGACAGGTCGATGTGGACGCCCGGTTTGTGGGTGGCGACCGCGAGGGCCTCGTCCTGCCAGGGGAAGGAGGGATGAGCCAGGATGATCTTCAAGTGCGGGAAGTCGGCGGCGACGTCGTCGACGTGCATCGGGTTGGAGTACTTCAGCCGAATACCCCCGCCGCCCGGCACCCCGGCGCCGATGCCGGTCTGCCCGGTGTGGAAGAGGGCGACGGCCCCGGCCTCCTCGATCACCTCGTACAGCTCGTAGGCGAGGCGGTCGTTGGGGAAGAAGCCCTGGATGTTCGGGTGGAACTTGAAGCCCTTGACTCCGTACTCCTCCACCAGCCGGCGCGCCTGGCGCACTCCCGCCTTCCCCCGGAACGGGTCGATCGAGGCGAACGGGATCAGCACGTCCGCGTTGGCGGCGGCGGCCTCGGCGACCTCGTCGTTGGGGACGGGCGCGGTGCCGGTGGCGTGCTCGGCGTCGACGGTGAAGACCACGGCGGCCATCCGGCGTTCGCGGTAGTACGCGGCGATCTCGGGCAGGGTGGGCTTGCGGTTGCGGCCGTCCAGCTTGAAGTAGGCGCTGGAGGCGTCGGCCAGGTCGTCGTCGAGGGAGACGTTGCCCTTGGCGGAGACCTCGGCGTGGGTGTGCACGTCGACGGCGACGAGGTCGGCGACGTTCATGACGGGGGCTGCGTTCGTCGTGCTTGCGGGGTCCGTGGTGCTTGCGGGGTCCGTCATGTGTACGGGGTCCGTGGTGCTCACGGGTTCACGCCTCCTGGCTCGACGGGATCTTCGGGGCCGGGATGCCCACCGTTTGCGGTGCGGCGCCCACCGAGGTGTGCCAGGACGCGGCGATGGTCTGCGGGCTCCAGCCGCCGTCCGCGTACGCGACCGACACCTCCTGCGGGTGCGACCACAGGGTGAGCCGGTCGCCGCCGACGCCGATGCACTGGCCGGTGACGTCGCGCGCCGCCTCCGAGGCGAGGAACGGCACGAGCGCCGCGCAGTCCTCGGCGGTGCCGAAGCCCTCGCCCTTGCGCAGGAACTCCGGCAGCGGCTCGCCGCCCCGCAGCGCCTCCACGTACGGGGCGAAGGCCGGGATGGTCTCGGTCATCGCGGTCGCCGCGACCGGCACGATCGCATTCACGGTGATGTTCGCCCGGCCCAGCTCCATCGACCAGGTGCGGGCCATCGCCGCGATGCCCGCCTTGGCGGCGGCGTAGTTGGTCTGCCCGAAGTTGCCGCGCTGGCCGGCGGGGGAGCCGACCAGGATCAGGCTGCCGCCCTCGCCCTGCTCCCGCATCCGCACCGCCGCGGCCCGTGCGCAGGTGAAGGTGCCGCGCAGGTGCACGCCGATCACGGTGTCGAAGTCCTCGTCGGACATTTTCCACAGAACCTTGTCGCGCAGCACGCCCGCGTTGGTGACCAGCACGTCGAGCCGCCCGAACTCCGAGACCGCCCGGCCGACCAGCCGTTCGGCCGCCTCGGTCGTGCCCACGGCCGCCACCTCGGCGACCGCGGTGCCGCCCGCCTCGCGGATCGCCTTGACGGCCGCTTCGGCGACGGCCTCGTCGAGGTCGTTGACGACGACGGACGCGCCGGCCGCCGCCAGCGCCTGGGCATAGGCGAGTCCGAGGCCGCGTCCGCTGCCGGTGACGAGGGCAACCTTGCCGGTCAGATCGAGAGAAGGCACAGAAGTGTCCTTACGCATCAAGGGGGTTGAGGGAAGGGGTGAGCGGCACCGGAGTCTGACCTGAGCCGGACCCGGGCCGGACTCCGTCGCCCAGATCGAAGCTAGGGACAATCATTGTTGATGTCAATGGTTGTTGGCACATTCGATCTGCGTCATGCTGTGCCCCGTACGCCGCACGCGCCGATCAGGGAGCCCGTCATCACCAAGCCCGCCGCATCCGCACCCGCACCCGCGCCCGCATCCGCATCCGCATCCGCACCCGCACCCGCACCCGAAGAGTCCATTGACGCCCGCGAGCCCTGGATGCTCGGCCTGCACGCCGACACCGGCTACCTGCTCTACCGGCTCGGCCTGCGCTCCGGGCAGCTCTTCAACACCTCGCTCCAGGAGTCCGGTCTGCGCCTGCGCCACTACGCGCTGCTGCGCTTCCTCGCCGGTTCCGAGGGTGCGCTCCAGCGCGAGCTGAGCGCCCGGCTCGGCTACGACCCGAGCGCGATCGTCGGCCTGGTCGACGACCTGGAACGCCTCGGCTTCGCCGAACGCCGCCCGGCTCCCGGTGACCGCCGAAGCCGCGTCGTCGTGCTCACGGAAGCGGGCCGCGCGTTCCTCAAGAGCACCGAAGCCGCAGGTGAGCGCGTCACCGACGACTTGCTCGCCCCGCTCGACCCGGCCGAGCGCGACACCCTGCACGCCCTGCTGCGCCGCGTCGCGGAAGCGGGTCTCGGCTGATCAATGTTGTGCAGAATATTGACGGCCGTCGGGAGGGTGCCTAATTTCGCGGTGACATTGGCCCGGCCCCAGGGAGCCCGACGTGCAGTCACCCCGTCCCCCCGCCAGTCAAGACCCCCTCCAGCAGAAGCAGTTGCGCCGCGTCGCGCTCTCCGGCCTGCTCGGCACCGCCGTGGAGCTCTACGATTTCCTCGTCTACGGCACGGTCGCCGCCCTCGTCTTCGGCGAGCTGTTCTTCCCCGAGGCGGACCCGGCCGTCGGCACCATCGCGGCCTTCGGCACCTTCGCCGCGGGCTACCTCGCCCGCCCGCTCGGCGGCATCGTCTTCGGCCACTTCGGCGACCGCGTCGGCCGCAAATCCATCATGCTGCTGACCATGCTCATGATGGGCACGGGCAGTTTCCTCATCGGCCTGCTACCCACCTACGACGCCATCGGCGTCTGGGCCCCGGTCCTGCTGGTCACCCTGCGCGTGGTGCAGGGCCTGGCGATCGGCGGCGAATGGGGCGGCGCGACCCTCATGGTCGTGGAACACGTCGAGCACGCGGGTGGCAAGCGCCGCGGCCTGTGGTCCAGCGCCACCCAACTCGGCGCCCCGCTCGGCTCGGTGCTCTCCGCCGGAGTCGTCACCCTCGTCTCCGCCCTCCCCGACGACGACTTCCGCAGCTGGGGCTGGCGCATACCGTTCCTGCTCAGCGTGGTGCTGCTCGGCGTCGGCCTCTTCGTACGCCTGAAGGTCACCGAAAGCCCGCTCTTCCAGGAGGCCCGGCGCACACAGGAGTCGACGGCCACCCCGCCGAAACCCCCCATCCTGGAACTCCTGCGCAAGCCGAAGCCCGTCCTCCAGGCGGCCTGTGTCGGCATCGGCGCGTTCACCGCACAGTCCCTGCTGACCGGCTTCATGATTTCGTACGCCGTCACCCACGGGTACACCCGCCCACAGGTCCTCACCGCCGTCACCCTCGCCTCGGTGGTCGCCCTCTTCGTCCTCCCCGCCGCCTCCGCCTTCTCCGACCGCGTCGGCCGGCGCCCCGTCGTCCTCGCCGGGGCCGTCGCCTCCGCAGCCCTCGCCTTCCCGATCGTCGCGCTGGTCGACTCGGGCTCTCCCGGCCTGCTGATCCTGGCGATCTGCCTCGGCCACGGCGTCGCCCAGTCCACGATGTACGGCCCGCTGGGCGCCCTCCTCTCCGAAATGTTCGGCACCCGCGTCCGCTACACCGGCGCATCCCTCGGCTACCAGGGCGCGACCCTCATCGGCGCAGGCTTCTCCCCGTTGATCGCCGGCAGCCTCCTCGCCGCCTACAAGGGCAGCAGCACCCCGCTCGCCGTACTCCTGTGCGCGGGCGCGCTCATCACCGTCATCACCCTGTGGTTCATGCGCGAGACCAGCGGCGAAGCCCTCGTCACGGACGGGCCCGCGGGGACCTCGGGAGCGAGGCCCCGGACCCCCAGTGATCAGATGACCCCGTGACCGCCAAGCCCCCGCCGCCCCGCGACGCACCCGCCCGGCTCCTCGCCGTCCTCGGCGCGTTCGACCACGCGCACCCGGCGCTCATGCTGACCGACATCGCCAAGCGGGCCGGGCTCACCCTCACCACCGCGCACCGGCTCGTCGGCGCGCTCACCGCGTGGGGCGCACTGGAGCGGGACGCGGCCGGGACGTACCACATCGGACTGCGCCTGTGGGAGACCGCAGCCCTTGCCCCGCGCGGGCTCGGGCTGCGGCAGGTTGCCCTGCCCTTCCTGGAGGACCTGTACGAGGCGACCCACGAGAACGTGCAGTTCGCGGTGCGCGACGGCACGGAGGTCGTCTACATCGAGTGGCTTTCGGGCCGTTCGGCGGTAGGGGTACGGACAAGGGTCGGCGCCCGGTGGCCCCTGCACGCCACCGGGGTCGGCCTCGCCCTGCTCGCGCACGGCGACGCCGCGCTCCAGGAGGCGTACACGAGCAGCCCGCTGGCCGCGTTCACCCCGTACACGATCACCGACCCGGCCCGGCTGCGCCGCGTGCTGGCCGAAGTGCGGCGCACCGGCTGCGCGGTGAGCGGCCGTCAGATCACTGACGACGCCCTGTCCGTGGCCTCCGCCGTGCGCGGCCCGGACGGGTCGGTCGTCGCCGCCGTCTCGGTCGTCGTGCCCGAACGGGGCGCGCAGGTACCGGCGTTGATACCCGCCGTCCGCCTCGCCGCACGCGGCATCTCCCGGGCGCTCGGCTGGCAGCCCAAGCCGGAACCGTACGCGGAAGGCCCTCCCGCCTGACGTACACAGAAGGACCTTCCGCCTGACGGAAGTCGCCTTGCCGCCCGGTGGCCCGCGTCACGACCGTAAGCGCATGACCTCCACCAGCACGCCCTTCGCCCGCAACCAGTGGTACGTCGCCGCCTACGCCCACGAGATCGGCCGCGAACTCCTCGGCCGTACGATCCTCGGCGAGCCCGTCGTGCTCTACCGCACCGAGGACGACCACACCCCCGTCGCCCTCGCCGACCGCTGCGTGCACCGGCGCTTCCCGCTCTCCGAGAGCCGCCTCGACGGCGACCGCATCGTCTGCGGCTACCACGGCTTCACCTACGACACCACCGGCACCTGCGTCTCCGTGCCCGGCCAGAAGCGCGTCCCGCGCACCGCCCGCGTCGCCTCCTATCCACTCGTCGAGCAGGACGCCCTGATCTGGATCTGGATCGGCGACCCGGCCCTCGCCGACCCGCAGACCATTCCGCGCGCCCGCCACCTCGCCGACCCGGCGTGGACGACCGTCACCGGCATGGAGCCCATCGACGGCGACTACGGCCTCCTTGTCGACAACCTCATGGACCTCTCCCACGAGACGTATCTGCACGGCGGCTGCATCGGCACCCCCGAGGTCGCCGAGACCCCCATCACCACCGAGGTCGACGAGGACGCCGGCATCGTGCGCGTCAGCCGCCACATGGACGACGCCGCATGCCCGCCCTTCTACGCCCGCTCCACCGGAATCGACGGCCGGATCACCCGCTGGCAGGACATCGAGTACTTCGCCCCCTGCCTCTACCTCCTGCACAGCCGCATCGCACCCGTGGGCGTCCTCCCCGAGGCGGACGGCACCGACCCGAACGCCTTCCACACCGAGATCACGTACGCCATCACCCCCTCCAGCGAGGGCAAGGTCTACGACTTCTGGGCGGTCTCCCGCGACTTCGCCACCGACGACGCCGAAGTGACCGCGTTCCTGCGGGACTTCAACCACGAGGTCGTCATGCAGGACGTCAACGCCCTCAACCTCCTCCAGCGCACCCTGGACACCGAGCCCGACGGCTACCAGGAACTCAGCATCAACATCGACACCGGCGCCCTCGCCGCCCGCCGCATCCTCGCCCGCCTGGCCGAAGAGGGCGCCAAGCCGGTGGAGGCGGTGCGATGACCGGCGGAGATACGTCCGGGAAGGTGTACCGCATCCACTGGCTCCCCGGCACCGACCGCCTGCACGGCACCTGCCACTGCGGCGCCGAGCACACCGCCCAGGACCCGGTCGAGATGTGGGACTGGATGCTGTCCCACCCCGAAGGACACCAATGACGACGACGTGCGACCTCGAACTGTCCGTGGAGCAGGCGGAGTTGATCGCTGACGGCGTCCTCGCGCTCACCCTCCGCGCCCCGGACGGCGCCGACCTCCCCGCCTGGGATCCCGGCGCCCACATCGACCTGGTGCTCACCCCCGACCTGATCCGCACCTACTCCCTCTGCGGCGACCCCGCCGACCGCCGCACCTGGCGCATCGCCGTCCTCAACGAGCCTGCGGGGCGCGGTGGTTCAGCCCACGTCCACCGCGAACTGGCACCCGGCACGAAGGTCACCGCCCGCGGCCCCCGCAACCACTTCCCCCTCCACCCCGCGCCCCGCTACCGCTTCGTCGCGGGCGGCATCGGCATCACCCCGCTGCTCCCGATGCTCGCGGCGGCGGAGTCCGTCGGCGCCGAGTGGACACTCCTCTACGGAGGCCGCACCCGCCAATCCATGGCGTACGCCGACGAGTTGACCGCCCGCTACGGCCCCGGCCGCATCCGCATCGCCCCGCACGACGAGACCGGTCTGCTCGACCTGCCCGCCGCCCTCGCCGACCCCGACCCGGACACCCGCGTCTACTGCTGCGGCCCGACCCCGCTCCTCGACGCCGTCACCGCCCACCACACCGCGAACTGGCCGCCCGGAACCCTCCACCTGGAGCGCTTCCAGCCCCTGGAGCAGGAGACCCCTCTCGACTCCTTCGAGCTCGAACTCGCCCGCTCCACGCGGACGTTGACCGTCACCCCGGACCAATCCGTCCTTGAGGCCGTCCGCTCGGCAGGCGTCGAAGTCCTCTACTCCTGCACCGAGGGCACCTGCGGCACCTGCGAGACCGACGTGCTCGACGGCGTCCCCGACCACCGCGACACGGTCCTCACCGACGCCGAACGCGCCACCAACGAGACCATGATGATCTGCGTCTCCCGCTGCAAGGGAACCCGCCTGGTCCTCGACCTCTAGCCGGCCCTACAGCCCGTACCGCCGCGCCGACTCCTCCTCCTGCGCCAGCCGGTGCAGCGCCTCCAGGACCGGCCGGAACAGTATCGCCGCCGCGACCGCGGTCTCGACCTTCTCCTCCTCCGAAGGATGCGTCTCCACGAAGTCGAGATCACGGACCGCCGCCTGGTGCATCAACTCGGCGTACGGGGCCATCAGTTCGGAGTCCCACGCGTACCCGAGGCGTCTGAGCGTCGCCACCGCCACCACCAACGACCGGTGTGCGGGAGACAGTTCACCTATCTCCCGCACCGTCCCCCAGCCCAGCTTCTCCAGCAGCCGGTCCACCTCGACCCGCGCCGCCGCCGTGGCCTCGTCCTTGCCGTCGTCGTCCGGGTCGGGCCCGTGCGGCAACTCCCAGAGCGCCGCGCCCATCCGGATCGTACGGCCGAGGGACGCGTCGTCCACGTGCCCCAGCACCTTGCGCGCGGTCGCCACCGGCAGCCCGCCCACCTGGAGCAGGGCGCGTATGAGACGCAGTCGCCGCACATGGCTCTCGTCGTACTCGGCGGTCGTCGCCGAGACGCGGCTGCCGGGCGCCAACAGCCCTTGCCGCAGGTAGTACTTGATGGTCGCGAGGGAGACTCCGCTCCGCTCGCTCAACTCGGCCAGCCGCATCCCTTGTACCTCTCCTTGGGGAGTGTCACTATCCAACCATGCGCCGCTTGGATAGTCGTGTTATCCAAGCGCCCGTACCGAGTTGGCCGAGCTGAGCTGAGGGGTGGGCGAGATGTCCGGCAAGGTGAACATGGGGAACACCACGGCGGCCCTGGAGGGCGACGCCGTGGTCCTGCTGATCGGCATGCGGATCAACCACTTCTGGGCGGTGCACCACTGGCTGCCGGTGATGGTGTCGATGTTCCGGATGCTCAGCGAGCTGAAGAAGGACCGCAGCCGGGGTCTGCTCGGCCACGTCCTGCTCACCGGGTCCCCGCGCTCGTACTACGTCGTCCAGTACTGGAAGACCAAGGAGCAGCTCTACAGCTACGCCGCCTCGCCGCAGATGTTCCACCACCGGGTGTGGAAGTACATCAACCGCAAGCAGCGCGAGGGCAAGGTGCCCGGCCACGTCGGCCTGTGGCACGAGTCGTACGTCTCGCCGGAGGGCTCGTACGAGTCCATCTACGCCTACATGCCGCCGTACGGTCTCTCCGCCGCGACCGGCGCGATCCCGGTGGAGCGGCGGGGCCGCACGGCCAAGGAGCGCTTCGCCCACCGCAGCGCCCCCGCCCGGCCCTGACTCCCCCCGCCTGGGTGAAGCGCCAGGTCAGGACGGCCCTAAGATGCCGAACATGTCTTCGATGTCGGGTTCTTCGCGCCGTGCCCTCGCCTGGGTGAACGACCGCCCCTGGATCTACGCCGCCGTGGTGTGGGTCGTCGCGGTGCTCGTGCTCGCTTCGGTCGACCTTCAGTCCGAATGGCTCGACAGCCTGGTCATGGGCTGCCTTTCCGGCAGCGGGGCGGTGGTCGGCACGCTGTACCTGTCCCGCGCGGACCGCCGTGCGGCAAACGTCTCGAAGGTCCAACTCGGGCGCATGGAGAACTGGTTGAAGAAGGGGCTGGTGCCCTCCGCCGCGGAGGACCGCGAGGCGATGCGCACCCTGGTCGCCCGCCACGGCACCCGCCTCGAGCGCCGTCGGCGGGCCCTCCCGGTGTTCGGTGTGATCGGAGCCGGGTTCTGCGTGCTGGCGTTCCTCGTCTTCGACCCGCTGATCGGCCTGGGCGCGGTGGCGCTCGTCGTGCTCCTCGGCTGGGCGGAGGTCCGGGAGGTCCGGCGGACCCGTGCGCGCCTGGAGCACATGCACCGGGCGCTGGGCGAATCCGCCGGACCTGACTCCTCCGAGTCCTAGATGTCCCGGAAGATCTCGATCTGCGCGCCCACCGAGTTCAGGCGCTCCGCCAGGTCCTCGTAACCCCGGTTGATCACGTACACGTTGCGCAGTACGGACGTGCCCTCGGCCGCCATCATGGCCAGCAGGACGACCACGGCGGGCCGCAGCGCGGGCGGGCACATCATCTCGGCCGCGCGCCAGCGGGTCGGGCCCTCGACCAACACCCGGTGCGGGTCCAGGAGTTGGAGGCGGCCGCCGAGGCGGTTGAGGTCCGTGAGGTAGATCGCGCGGTTGTCGTAGACCCAGTCGTGGATGAGGGTCTGGCCCTGGGCCGTGGCCGCGATGGCCGCGAAGAAGGGCACGTTGTCGATGTTGAGGCCCGGGAAGGGCATCGGGTGGATCTTGTCGATCGGCGCTTCGAGCTTCGAGGGGCGGACCGTCAGGTCGACGAGACGGGTGCGGCCGTTGTCCGCGCTGTACTCGGCGGAGCGGTCGTGGTCGAGGCCCATCTCCTCCAGGACGGCGAGCTCGATCTCCAGGAACTCGATCGGGACCCGGCGGATCGTCAGCTCGGACTCCGTGACCACGGCGGCGGCCAGCAGGCTCATCGCCTCGACCGGGTCCTCGGAGGGGGAGTAGTCGACGTCGACGTCGATGTCCGGCACGCCGTGCACGGTCAGGGTGGTGGTGCCGACGCCCTCGACCTTGACGCCCAGCGCCTCCAGGAAGAAGCACAGGTCCTGGACCATGTAGTTGGAGGACGCGTTGCGGATGACGGTCGTGCCGTCGTGCCGGGCGGCGGCCAGCAGCGCGTTCTCGGTGACGGTGTCGCCGCGCTCGGTCAGGACGATCGGGCGGTCGGGACCGGCCGACTTCTCGACCTCGGCGTGGTAGATGCCCTCGGTAGCGGTGATGTCCAGGCCGAACCGGCGCAGCGCGATCATGTGCGGCTCGATCGTGCGCGTGCCGAGGTCGCAGCCGCCCGCGTACGGCAGCTTGAAGCGGTCCATGCGGTGCAGCAGCGGGCCGAGGAACATGATGATCGAGCGGGTCCGGCGGGCGGCGTCCGCGTCGATGGCCGCCATGTCCAGCTCGGCCGGCGGGACGATCTCCAGGTCCTTGCCGTCGTTGATCCAGCGGGTGCGCACGCCGATGGAGCCGAGTACCTCCAGAAGGCGGAACACCTCCTCGATCCGGGCGACCTTGCGCAGGACCGTGCGGCCCTTGTTCAGGAGCGAGCCGCACAGCAGCGCCACGCACGCGTTCTTGCTGGTCTTGACGTCGATCGCGCCGGAGAGGCGACGACCCCCCACCACTCGAAGATGCATCGGACCCGAGTACCCCAGCGACACGATCTCACTGTCGAGGGCTTCACCGATTCGGGCGATCATCTCAAGGCTGATGTTTTGATTGCCGCGCTCGATCCGGTTCACCGCGCTCTGGCTGGTGCCGAGTGCGTCCGCGAGCTGCGTCTGCGTCCAGCCACGGTGCTGACGCGCGTCACGGATGAGCTTGCCGATGCGTACGAGGTAGTCGTCTGCCATGAGCGGAAGGCTATCTCAGATATGAGATGACAACTCACCCGGCTGGACCAGAGGGGTGACGGGCCGGGTGACCGACCTGTCGCCCCGTCAGGTCGGCCCGTGCCCGCTCAGTCCGTCACCGGGACGATGTTGCGGTTGTTCCGGAAGAGGTTCCCGGGGTCCAGGCGGCCCTTCAGCCGCGCCAGCCGCTCGTAGTCCGCGGCCTCGTAACCGCTCCTGGTCTGCGCCTCCGTGGCCCGCTCGCCGTCCGCGAACGTGAACGCAAGCGCCGAGCCCAGCGTCCGCGCGCCGAGCGTGGTGTGCAGGTCGTCCTGTACGGAACGGGCGACGGCCAGGGAATCGTTCCCCTCGATCGGTGTGATGAGCTGCACAAGGTACGCGGCGTCCCGGTGCCCGAGCGCACTCCCGCCGTCCTCCGGCGTCCGCGCCAGCGCACCCCCGAGGTGCCGCACGCCGAGGACGCACATGATGTCCGCGTCGGGCCCGCCCGCCTTGAGCACGGAGGCGAGCGCATCCTCGTCGATGCCGCTGAGCAGCGCGTTCGTGGAGGTGTACGCGTGCGGAAAGGGCGGGTCGCTGTAGATCTCGGCGCTGTCCGTGTACGGCATCTCGCGGATGCCGTCCTTGAGCGGCGTCGCGACCGCCCGCAGCGGAGCCACCAGCCGCTCGCCCTCCTCGGCCGGCCCGTTGAAGGCCACCGAGACCGTGGCCACGTACCGTCCGCGCAGTACGTCGGGGAGCACGGGAATGTCCGGGTACACGACGAACCCGATCCCCGAGCTGACCGTCTCCGGCACCGTCCTCGTCCACGCGGCCCACGTCCGCATCAGCTGCTCGGCGTGCTCCCCGTCGAAGACGAGCTGGCCGCCGTACACCCGCTCCACCGGAACGAGGCCGATCTCGATCGCGGTCACCACGCCGAAGTTGTGCCCGGCCCCGCGCAGCGCCCAGAGCAGTTCGGGGTCGCTCGCGGCGTCCACCGTCCTCAACTCCCCGTCGGCGGTGACCAGTTCGGCGGCCTTCAGGTGGTCGGCCGCGTATCCGAACTCGCGGGCCAGGATGCCGATGCCGCCGCCGAGCGTGTACGAGACCGCGCCGACGCCCGGGAACGATCCGCTGAGGGGCGCGAGCCCGAACCGGGCGGCCTCCTCGATCACGCGGCCCCATTGCACGCCCGCCTCGATCCATGCGGTGCGCGCCTTGACGTCGATGCGGACGCCGTCCAGTTCGCGGGTGCTGATCACGACTCCGCCCTCGTTCGCCACCGAGAGCCCGTGGCCGGTGGCCTGTACGGCGACGCTCAGGCGGTGCTCGCGGGCGTACGTCACCGCGGCCCGGACGTCCTCGGCGGTCCGGGCCGCCACGACCACGGAGGGGCGGTGCGCGTACGCGGTGTTGAATCCGGCGAGCTCCGCGTCGTACCCCTCGTCCCCGGGGACGTACGTGGAACCCTCGACGGCCGGGAAGTCCTTGCTCGCCACTGTGCTGCTCCTCAACTCGCGACCATCGGCGCGGTGTTGCGCCGGTGTGCAGGAGCATGCCCCGGATACATGACAGCTCCCGTCATGTATCCGGGCGATTCGTCAGGCGGCCTCGATCCGCCCCAGCGCCCCCGACTCCAGTGCCGTCCAGAGCACTCCGTCCGGGCCGAGCGCGATGCCGTGCGGCTCCGAGGAGCCGGAGGGGATGTCGTACGCGTCGATCCGCGAGCCGTCCACCGCGATGCGGCCGATCCGGTTGGCACCCCACTCGGTGAACCACATCGCGCCGTCCGCCCCCGCGACCAGCGCGTGCGGGCGCGCGGCGCGGTCGGGGAGGGGGAACTCCGTGACCGCGCCCTCGGCGTCGATCCGCCCGACCTGGCCCGCCATGATCTCGACGAACCACATCGCCCCGTCGGGCCCGGCCGCGAGCCCGACGGGCCCGGCGGCCTCGGTGGGCAGCGGGTGCACCCGTACCTCTCCGGAAAGATCGATCGAGGCGACCGCATTGCCCTGGTTGAGCGTGAACCACAGCCGCCGCCCGTCCGGGCCCGCCGCGATCGCCGACGGGAAGCCGCCCTCGACCGGCACCGTGAACTCGGTCACGTCGCCCTCCGGGGTGATCCGGCAGATCCGGTCGGTGTTCATCTCCGTGAACCACATCGCCCCGTCGGGGCCCGCCGCGATGCCGTACGGGCCCGCGCCGGGCCGTTCGTACGACGTGATCTCGCCGTCGAGGGTGATCCGGCCGACCCGGTTCCCCTTGTACTCGGTGAACCACAGCGCACCGTCCGGACCGGGCGCGATCACGGTGGGACCGCCCTCCGGGTCGGCCAGCGCGTACGAGGTGATCTCCCCGTCGGCGCCGAGCCGCCCGACCGCGCCCTCGTGGACCTTGGTGAACCACATGGCCCCGTCCGGGCCCGCCGCAACGCCGTACGGGCCGGCCTTCTCGTCGGACACGGGTACGGCGGTGATGGAAGTGTGGGGCACTTGCGGACTCCTGACCGGTGGAAAAGGGCATGCGGAGGCGCCCGCTCCGGGCCGGGGGTCGGCAGGAGGGGGCGGCCGGGCATGACCGTACTGCGGCCATGTACTAGAGTTATCTCGACATCGAGATATCTGCCCAGCGCGCCGCAGTCACCACTTCTCGGTAAGGGTTACCTAACTAAGCCTTACCTTAGCGGGTCGGCCCGGAGTCGTGGCGGCAGGATTGCTGTATTGCGGTAGAACGCGCACTTTTTTGACTGAAGGAGACTGTCGTGTCGGCGAACAGCTTCGACGCCCGCAGCACGCTGCGCGTGGGTGACGAGTCGTACGAGATCTTCAAGCTGGACAAGGTCGAGGGCTCCGCGCGCCTCCCTTACAGCCTGAAGGTGCTGCTGGAGAACCTGCTCCGCACGGAGGACGGCGCGAACATCACCGCCGACCACATCCGCGCGATCGGCAGCTGGGACTCCCAGGCCCAGCCCAGCCAGGAGATCCAGTTCACGCCGGCCCGCGTGATCATGCAGGACTTCACCGGCGTGCCCTGCGTCGTGGACCTCGCGACCATGCGTGAGGCCGTGAAGGAGCTGGGCGGCGACCCGGCGAAGATCAACCCCCTCGCACCGGCCGAGCTGGTCATCGACCACTCCGTCATCGCCGACAAGTTCGGCACCGCGAACGCCTTCCAGCAGAACGTGGAGCTGGAGTACGGCCGCAACAAGGAGCGCTACCAGTTCCTGCGCTGGGGCCAGACCGCCTTCGACGAGTTCAAGGTCGTCCCCCCGGGCACGGGCATCGTCCACCAGGTCAACATCGAGCACCTCGCCCGTACGGTCATGGTGCGCAACGGCCAGGCGTACCCCGACACCCTCGTCGGCACCGACTCGCACACCACCATGGTCAACGGCCTGGGTGTCCTGGGCTGGGGCGTCGGCGGCATCGAGGCCGAGGCCGCGATGCTCGGCCAGCCGGTCTCCATGCTGATCCCGCGCGTCGTCGGCTTCAAGCTGACCGGCGAGCTCCCGGCCGGCACCACCGCCACCGACCTCGTGCTGACCATCACCGAGATGCTGCGCAAGCACGGCGTCGTCGGCAAGTTCGTCGAGTTCTACGGTGAGGGTGTGGCGGCGACGTCGCTCGCGAACCGCGCCACCATCGGCAACATGTCGCCGGAGTTCGGCTCCACCGCCGCGATCTTCCCGATCGACGACGAGACGCTGAAGTACCTGCGTCTGACCGGCCGCGACGCCCAGCAGGTCGCGCTCGTCGAGGCGTACGCCAAGGAGCAGGGTCTGTGGCTGGACCCGGCCGCCGAGCCGGACTTCTCCGAGAAGCTGGAGCTCGACCTCTCCACGGTCGTCCCCTCCATCGCCGGCCCGAAGCGTCCGCAGGACCGCATCGTCCTGGCCAACGCGGCCCAGCAGTTCGCCGTCGACGTACGCAACTACGTCACCGACGACATGGAGGCGGAGAAGGAGTCCTTCCCGGCCTCCGACGCCCCGGCCACCTCCGCCGGCACCCCGTCGAACCCGGTCACCGTGACCGCCCCCGACGGCTCCACCTACGAGCTGGACCACGGTGCGGTGACGGTCGCGGCCATCACCTCCTGCACCAACACGTCCAACCCGTACGTCATGGTCGCCGCCGCGCTCGTCGCGAAGAAGGCCACCGAGAAGGGCCTGACCCGCAAGCCGTGGGTCAAGACCACGCTCGCCCCGGGCTCCAAGGTCGTCACCGACTACTTCGACAAGGCCGGGCTCACCCCGTACCTCGACAAGGTCGGCTTCAACCTGGTCGGCTACGGCTGCACCACCTGCATCGGCAACTCGGGCCCGCTGCCCGAGGAGGTCTCCAAGGCCGTCAACGACCACGACCTGGCCGTGACGTCGGTGCTCTCGGGCAACCGCAACTTCGAGGGCCGCATCAACCCCGACGTCAAGATGAACTACCTGGCGTCCCCGCCGCTGGTCGTCGCGTACGCCCTGGCCGGTTCGATGAAGGTCGACATCACCAAGGACGCGCTCGGCACCGACCAGGACGGCAAGCCGGTCTTCCTGGCCGACATCTGGCCGACCGAGGCCGAGGTCAACGACGTCGTGGCGAACGCCATCGGCGAGGACATGTTCAACAAGTCCTACCAGGACGTCTTCGCGGGCGACGCCCAGTGGCAGGCGCTGCCGATCCCGACCGGCAACACCTTCGAGTGGGACAACGAGTCCACCTACGTCCGCAAGCCCCCGTACTTCGAGGGCATGACGATGGAGACGACCCCGGTCGAGGACATCGCGGGCGCCCGCGTCCTGGCCAAGCTGGGCGACTCGGTCACCACCGACCACATCTCCCCGGCCGGTGCGATCAAGGCCGACACCCCGGCCGGCAAGTACCTCACGGAGCACGGCGTCGAGCGTCGTGACTTCAACTCCTACGGCTCGCGCCGAGGCAACCACGAGGTCATGATCCGCGGCACCTTCGCCAACATCCGCCTGCGCAACCAGATCGCGCCGGGTACGGAAGGCGGCTTCACCCGCGACTTCACCCAGGCCGACGGTCCGGTCTCGTACATCTACGACGCCTCCCAGAACTACCAGGCCGCCGGCACCCCGCTGGTCATCCTGGCGGGCAAGGAGTACGGCTCGGGCTCGTCCCGCGACTGGGCGGCCAAGGGCACCGCGCTGCTCGGCGTCAAGGCCGTCATCGCCGAGTCGTACGAGCGCATCCACCGCTCGAACCTCATCGGCATGGGCGTCCTCCCGCTCCAGTACCCGGAGGGCGCCTCGGCCGAGTCGCTCGGTCTGACCGGCGAGGAGACCTTCTCCATCACCGGCGTCACCGGCCTCAACGACGGTGGCATCCCGGACACGCTGAAGGTGAAGGCGGGCGACGTCGAGTTCGACGCCAAGCTCCGCATCGACACCCCCGGCGAGGCGGACTACTACCGCAACGGCGGCATCCTGCAGTACGTGCTGCGTTCGCTGATCCGCAGCTAGTAGCTGCTCCGCACGGCGTACAAAGGGCCGCACTCCCGGAAGAGGGTGCGGCCCTCGTGCTGTGCGTGGTGCGGAGCGGGTGCTAGGCGATGATGCGGTACTGGTTCCAGCCGCTGGTGCCGATCTTCACGCGCTGGTTGTACGGGACGGCCGGGTTGCCCGTGCCCGAGTAGCGCCACAGCGCGCCCTTGGTGTCGCGTGCGACCAGGTCGGTGATCCCGTCGAAGTCGAGGTCGCCCGTGCCCACCAGCGTGTTGTACGTGTTCCAGCCGCCGCCGATCTTGGTCCGCCCCTTGAAGGGGGCCTTCCGGTCGCCGGTGCCCTGGTAGAGCCAGAGCGTGCCGGAGCGGTCGCGGGCGACGATGTCGGCCTTGCCGTCGCCGGAGATGTCGCCGCGGCCGGTGATCTGGGTGTACTGGCCCCAGCCGCTGCCCACCTTGGTGCGCGCGGTCAGATTGCCGTCGCCGTAGCCCAGGTAGAGCCACAGCACGCCGGAGGCGTCACGGGCGAGCACGTCGTAGCCGGCGGCACCGCCCAGGTTCCCGGGCGAGAAGAGGGTGTTGTAGATCTTCCAGCCACCGCCGACCCGACGGCCGCCGAGGTCGTCCTGGTAGTACAGGGAGCCGTCCGTGTGCCACTCCCAGATGCCGTCCGTGTACCCGTCGAAGTCACGGTCGGTGTGGGTGAGGAACTTGAGGGTGCCCCAGGTGGTGTTGTTCTTGGTGTCACGAGCCTGGTAGCCGCCCTTGCCGTCGGGCGTGTACCAGTAGAACTTCGGGCCCGCGAAGGCGTAGAGCTCCTGGCGCACGCCTTCCTCGGCCGCCCGGGCGACGCCGCGCGCGGCGTTCTGGGGGGCGTTCTGCGGGGCGGGGGAGACGGACTTGAGCTCGGCGGTCCGCTCCCTGAACGGGATCTCCCCGGCCTGGGCAGCCCCGGCCGTGGTGCCGACGAGGGCCGCCGCGAGCGCGGCGACGGTCAGGCGGGACAGGATGCGCCCGCGCGTACGGGAAGTGCTTTTGGCCATGCGGTTCTCCGGAGGCAGGAAGGAGCCGTGGCGCGGAAGAGTTGACACGCGCCATGAGTTCGGCAGAAGTGATTCACGATATCTTCACACGCCAACTACCCCTGCGCCAGGGGTTATTGGGGCTGATGTGACGAGAGAGGGCCGCACCCCCGCAGGGGTGCGGCCCTCTCGGCCGTGCGCTGCGCGCCGTCGGGCGACGCGCGGGGTGGATCAGAACATCAGGCGGTACGCGTTCCAGCCGCTGGTGCCGATCTGCGCGCGCGCCTTGAACGGGGCGGCGGGGTTGCCGGTGCCCGAGTAGCGCCACAGCGAACCGTCGGTGCCCCGGGCGATCAGGTCCGAGAGACCGTCGCCGTCGAGGTCGCCCGCGCCCACGAGGGCGTTGAACGTGTTCCAGCCGCCGCCGATCTTGACGCGGGACGCGAACGGGTCGTTGCGGTCGCCGTTGCCCTGGTAGAGCCAGAGGGTGCCGGAGCCGTCGCGGGCGACGATGTCGGCCCGGCCGTCGCCGCTGACGTCACCGAGGCCCGCGATCTGGGTGTACTGGCCCCAGCCGCCGCCGATCTTGGTCTTCGCGGTGAGGCGGCCGTCGCCGTAGCCCAGGTAGAGCCACAGGGTGCCGTCGCCGTCGCGGGCGATCAGGTCGGCGCCCGCGGCGCCGGCCAGGTCGCCGGGGGAGAGGACCTGGTTGTAGACGTTCCAGCCGCCGCCGAGGTCGGTGGTGCCCGCGTCGCTGGAGAAGCCCAGGCGGCCGGAGTAGTCCCAGCTCCAGATGCCGGCGGAGTAGCCGCCGGTGTTGTCGCTGTTGTGCGACTGGGCGGCGAACTTGAAGGAGTAGCCGGGGGTCACGTACTCGCGGGCGCCGTAGCCGCCCGCGTCGTTCGGGGCGTAGATGTAGGCGTCGTCGGACGCCGTGATGCCGAACAGTGCGTGCCGGGGCTGCGCCGCCGCCGCGGCGCGGAGCGCGCGGCCCTTCGGTGCGGCCTGCTGCGGGGCCTGCTGGGAGGCGGCTGCGGCCTTCTCCGCGGCCGAGGGCTTCGGCGCCGGTGCCGCCTGCGCCGAGCCGACCGTCGTGCCCACGAGGGCTGCGGTTATCGCGGCGACGGCGACGCGGGAGAGGAAGCGTCCGCGCGAGCGGGTGGTGGACTTGGCCACGTAAGAACTCCATGGTCAGGGGAGTGGCCGGGCGAATCCTTGTGGGAGCCACGGCTTGATCGTTTTTGATCCACGGTATCTTCACACGCCAACTACTTTTCGCCTACCGGGATTTGACGCCTCTCGGGCTTATGTCCGCTTGTGATCTTTATGTGTGTCGAAACTTCTTCGGTCGCCGCTCCGGATCTCTTCGGCCGCCGCTCCGGATCGGCGCAAGAATTCTTAGGCTAGCCTTACCTGGGCTTTTCATGCCCTGGGCTTTTCGAGTAAGGCGGCACATGCGGAGGAACACAGTGGGGACGACGGCCCTCCCGGGGCGAACGGTCCTCTCAGGCCGAGACGTACTGAGGCGCTCCTTCGCAGGCCAGCGGCGCGAACTCGCGCTCGGCAGCGTGCTGGGCGCCTCGCACCAGGCGGCCGAGGCCCTCGTGCCCGTCGTCATCGGCCTGGTCGTCGACCGGGCCGTCGGCGGGAGCGACGGGGGCCTGCTGCTGTGGTGGCTGGCCGCGCTCGCCGCCCTGTACGTCGTCCTGTCGTACAGCTTCCGCTTCGGCGCCCGCGCCTGGGAGCGCGCCGCCGAGAAGGCCGCGCACAAGCTGCGCGTCCAGCTCGTCGCCCGCGTCGTCGACCCGCACGGCGGCGCCGACGAAGGACGTCTCCCCGGCGCCCTGACCAGCATCGCCACCGAGGACGCCCGACGGGTCGGGCTGGTCTCCATGGCGTCGATCGTGGGCGTCGCGAACTTCACCGCAGTGCTCGTCAGCGCCGTCGTGCTCGTCCGGATCTCGATTCCGCTCGGGCTCGTCGTCCTGCTCGGCACCCCGCTGCTGCTGTGGCTCGGCAACCTCCTCGGCAAGCCGCTGGAGCGGCGCAGCCACGGCGAGCAGGAGAGCGCCGCCGACGCCTCCGGCACCGCTGCCGACCTGGTCGCGGGCCTGCGCGTCCTCAAGGGCATCGGCGCCGAGTCCGCCGCCCTCGCCCGCTACCGGGCCACCAGCCGCGACGCGCTCACCGCGACCCTGGGGGCCGCGCGGGCGCAGGCCTGGCAGGGCGCGGTCATCCTCATGCTGACCGGGGCCTTCATCGCCCTGGTCGCGTACGTCGGCGGACGGCTCGCCGCGTCCGGCGACATCAGCATCGGCGAACTCGTCTCGGCGGTCGGCCTCGCCCTCTTCCTCCTCGGTCCCCTCTCGGGCATGTCCTGGATCGCCGCCAAGTTCGCCCAGGGCCGCGCCTCGGCCACCCGTATCGCGGAACTCCTCGGCGCGGAACCGGCGGTGGGCACCGGTGTCCCGGGCGGCGGCGGGAGCGCGTCGGGTGCCGACCGGACGACCGGCGCGGACGCCCCGGTCAACGGCTCCTCCGGTACGGGTTCCTCCCGTACGGCACCGGAAGCCGCCCCCGACCCCGGCGCCGGTTCCTCCCGTACGGCCACGAGTGCCGCCCCCACCCCCGCCGGCCGCATACGCCTGGAGCAGGTCAGCCTCGGGAGCCTCGACGCCGTCGACCTCGACGCCGAACCCGGTGAGCTGCTCGGCGTCGTCGCCCCCGACCCCGCCGACGCCGCCGCACTCCTCAGCTGCCTCGGGCGGCGCGGGGACCCGGACAGCGGGGCCGTCGCCCTGGACGGCGTCGCGTTCACGGAGCTGGACCCGGCCCGCATACGCACCGCCGTCCTCGTCGCCGACCACGACGCCGACCTCTTCGAGGGCACCCTCGCCGAGAACATCGCCGCCGCCGCACCCGCAGGCCGCGACCTCGGCCCCGCGCTCGCCGCCTCCGGCGCCGACGAGGTCGCCGAGACCCTGCCCGAGGGCACCGCCACCCCCGTCACCGAACGCGGCCGCTCCCTCTCCGGCGGCCAGCGCCAGCGCGTCGCCCTGGCCCGCGCGCTCGCCGCCGACCCGCCCGTGCTCGTCCTGCAGGACCCGACCACCGCCGTCGACGCGGTCACCGAGGCACGGATCGCCGCCGGGGTGCGGGACATCCGGCAGGGACGTACGACCGTCGTCGTCGCCACCAGCCCGGCCCTGCTCGCCGTCACCGACCGCGTCCTCTTCCTCGAAGGCGGGCGCGTGACCGACACGGCCGCGCACGCCGACCTCCTCGACCGGTACGACTCCTACCGCACGGCGGTGCTCTCATGACCAGCGCTCCCCAGGATGCAGTGCTGCTGCCCGTCGCCACGCCCGCCCGCACCCGGGCCGCCGTGCGCGAACTCGCCCGCCCGCACCGGCTGCTCGCCCTCGGCGGCTTCGGGACGCTGATCGTCGCGACCGCCGTCGGCCTGTTCACGCAGCCGCTGCTCGGCCGCATCGTGGACCTCGCGACGGACCGGAAGGTCGACGGGATCACGGGAGTGGTGCTGCTGCTCGTCGTGGTCGCCGTCGTGCAGGGCGTGCTCACCGGGTTCGGCGTCTCGCGGATCGCGAAGCTCGGCGAGACCGTTCTCGCCCGGCTGCGGGAACGTTTCGTCGAGCGGGTGCTCGGGCTGCCGCTGGAGCGCGTCGAGCGCGCCGGGTCCGGCGACCTCACCGTCCGCGTGACGGGTGACGTCTCGCTGGTCGCGGACGCCGTGCGCTCCGCACTGCCCGAGCTGGCGCGCTCCGTCGTCGCCATCGTGCTGACCTTCGGCGCGCTGGCCCTCCTCGACTGGCGCTTCCTGGTCGCCGCCCTGCTCGCCGTGCCCGTCCAGGCGTACACCGCCCGCTGGTACGTGCGTGGGGCCGTCCCCCTCTACGCCGAGCAGCGCGTCGTCACCGGCAAGCTCCAGCAGCAGTTGCTCGCCACCATCGGCGGGGCCACCACCGTGCGCGCCCTGCGGCTGGAGAAGGCGCACACCGAGCGCGTCACCACCCGCTCCCGGGCGGCCGTCGACGTCACCATGCGGGGCGTGAAGCTGGTCCTCAGCTTCTACTGCCGCCTGCACGTGGGCGAGTTCATCGGCCTGGCCGGAGTCCTCGGCGTCGGGTACTGGCTGGTCCGCGACGGCTCCGCCACGCTCGGCACCGCGACCGCCGCCGCCCTGTACTTCCACAGCCTCTTCGGCCCGATCAACGCGGCCCTCGTCCTCCTCGACGATGCCCAGAAGGCCACCGCCGGCCTCTCCCGCATCGTCGGCGTCGCCGACCTCCCGCTGCCCGAGGAGCCCGAGCGCCCGGCCACCGCGCGCGACGCCTCGGTCACCGTCACCGGTCTGGCCCACTCGTACGACAACGGCCACCCCGTCCTGCACGGCATCGACCTGACCCTCGCCCCCGGCGAGAAGGTCGCCCTGGTCGGCGCGAGCGGTGCGGGCAAGACGACCCTCGCCAAGCTCATCGCGGGCATCCACCGGCCCAGTGCAGGAACGATCCGCCTCGGCGGCGCCGACCTCGCCGACCTCGGCCCGGCCGCCGTGCGCCGCGCGATCGCGCTGGTCACCCAGGAGACCCACGTCTTCTCCGGCCCCCTCGCGGAGGACCTGCGCCTCGCCCGGCCGGGTGCGAGCGACGCCGAACTCCGTACAGCCCTCGCCCACGTCGACGCCCTGACCTGGGCCGAAGCGCTCCCCGACGGCCTCGCCACGGTCGTCGGCGACGGCGGCCACCGCCTCACCAGCGCCCAGACCCAGTCCCTCGCCCTGGCCCGGCTGGTCCTCGCCGACCCGCCGGTCGCCATCCTCGACGAGGCCACGGCGGAAGCGGGCAGCACCGGGGCACGCGCCCTGGAGAAGGCCGCCGCACGCGCCGTCGAGGGCCGTACGGCCCTCATCGTGGCGCACCGCCTCACCCAGGCGGCCACCGCCGACCGCGTGGTCGTCCTGGACGCGGGCCGCGTCGTCGAGACCGGCACCCACGACGAACTCCGCACGGCGGGCGGCCGGTACGCCGCGCTCTGGGAGGCGTGGGCGGGCACCCGGGCGACCGGCGTGCACGCGGCAGAGGCCTCCTGACGGATCCCTACACGCGAAAGGGCCCCGTTCCGCATCCGGAACGGGGCCCTTCGTGGATCAAGTGATCACGACAGCAGCTCCACCTCCGCCACCGCGCCCTTCGCCACCAGCCGGTAGTGCGCATACGCCCCCGGCCTCGGCACCGTGAAGACCCGGGTCTGCCGGTCCCAGGCGAACGACTCGCCCGCCCGCCGGTCCAGGGCCGTCCAGGCGGTCCCGTCCTGCGAGCCCTCCAGGACCCACTCCGTCGGCGCCTTCGTACGGTCCGAGGAGGTCAGGGTGTACTGGAGGGCGCGCGTCGGCGCAGCCACCGGGAGGTCCGTGGCGGACGTCAACTGGCCTTCCGTGACCGAGGAGTTGTCGAAGAGCGGGCCCGCGCCGGTCAGCGCGTCCGTGTGCGGGGCCGGGACCTTGTCGTCCTGGGTGATCGAGACGGGGGCGGCGCCCCGGCCCGAGCCCCAGGCGGACGGGCGGTCGCCCATCGCGAAGTCCAGGGTGCCGCCCCGGGCGAGCAGGTCGTGGGGGAGCGCGGTGGAGTTCCAGGCGCGCCCGTTGACCTTGAGGCCCTGTACGTAGATGTTCTTGGCGTTGTTCTTCGGGGCGCGGACGGTCAGGGTGCGCCCGTTCTCCAGGCGCACGGTCGCCTTGGTGAAGAGGGGCGAGCCGACCGCGTACTCGCCGCTGCCCATCACCAGCGGGTAGAAGCCGAGCGCGGAGAAGAGGTACCAGGCCGACTGCTCGCCGTTGTCCTCGTCGCCGTGGTAGCCCTGCCCGATCTCGCTGCCCGTGTACAGGCGGGAGAGCACCTCGCGGACCTTGGCCTGCGTCTTCCACGGCTGGGCGGCCGCGTTGTACATGTACGTGGCGTGGTGGGCGACCTGGTTGGAGTGGCCGTACATGCCCATCCGTACGTCACGCGCCTCCGTCATCTCGTGGATGACGCTGCCGTACGAACCCGCGAACTCGGGGGACGCGGTCTCCGGGGTGGAGAAGTAGGTGTCCAGCTTCTTGCCGAGGCCGGCGCGGCCGCCGTAGAGGTTGGCGAGGCCCCGGCTGTCCTGCGGGGCGGTGAAGGCGTAGCCCCAGCCGTTGGTCTCCGTGTAGTCGTAGCCCCAGACGCGCGGATCGTACGAGGCGGAGGGCACGCGCCAGTCGCCCTTCAGGTCGCGGCCCTGGAAGAAGCCCGCCTTGTCGTCGTACAACTTCACGTAGTTCCGGGCCCTGTTGAGGAAGTAGGCGGACTCCTCCTGGTAACGGGCCTTCTTCGTCTTCTTGTAGAGGGCCTCGCCCATCTTCGCGAGGCCGTAGTCGTTGAGGTAGCCCTCCAGGGACCAGGACAGGCCCTCGTGGGTCTTGGTCGAGGCGTAGCCCAGGAAGGGTGAGGTGTCCATGCCCTTGCGGCCGACGCCGGAGAAGGGCGGGAGGACGGTGGCGTTCTTCAGGGCCGCCTCGTATGCCGAAGAAGCGTCGAAGTCGACGCCCTTGACGTACGCGTCGGCGAACGCGACGTCCGAGGAGGTGCCGGTCATCAGGTCCGCGTAACCCGGCGAGGACCAGCGGGAGATCCAGCCGCCGTCCTTGTACTGCTGCACGAAGCCGTCGACCAGGCGGCCCGCCGTCTTCGGGGTGAGGAAGGAGTACGCGGGCCAGGTCGTGCGGTAGGTGTCCCAGAAGCCGTTGTTGACGAAGACCTCGCCGTCGACGATCTTCGCGCCGGTGCGGGTCGGGGTGTCCGGACCGGTCTGCGGGGAGAAGGGGCTGGCGTACTGGGTCCTGCCGTTCACCTTCTCGTGGCCGGAGTTGGGGTAGAGGTAGAGCCGGTACAGGCTGGAGTAGAGGGTGGTCAGCTGGTCGTGGCTCGCGCCCTCGACCTCGACGCGGCCCAGGATCGCGTCCCAGGCGTCCTGTGCGCGGTCGCGGATCCGCTCGAAGCGGGAGCCCGCCGGGATCTCGTCCGCCAGGTTCGCCTTCGCCTGGTCGACGCTGATCAGGGAGGTGGCGAGGCGCAGGGTGACCTGCTTGTCCTTGCCCGGCCGGAAGCGCAGGTAGCCGGTCACGTCGTCGCCCCCGCCGCCGCTCAGCTTTCCGCTCGCGGTCACGGGAGCGTCGAAGACGCCGTACACGAAGAGGCGCGTGGCCCCCGTGGACAGGCCGCTCTTCACGTCGGAGAAGCCGGTGAAGGAGCGGGTCGCGGGGTCGAGGGTGAGGCCGCCGTCGTTGGAGACGTTGTCGAAGATGACGCTCGCGTCGTCACCGGGGAAGGTGAAGCGCATCATCGCCGCGTGGTCGGTCGGCGTCATCTCGGTGCGCAGGCCGTTCTCGAACCGTACGCCGTAGTAGTGCGGCTTCGCCGTCTCGTTCTCGTGGCGGAAGGGCAGTGCGCGGGCGGAGCGGGTGGCGTCGGGCGTGCCCGACACCGCCGAGGGCATCAGCTGGAAGGTCTGCCGGTCGCCCATCCAGGGGCTCGGCTCGTGGCTGGCACTGAAGGCCTGCAACTGCGGCAGGTTGTCGGAGTTGTTGCCGCGCGCGTAGTCGTACAGCCAGCTCGTGGAGCCCGCGTTCGTCACCGGCGTCCAGAAGTTGAAGCCGTGAGGGACGGCGGTCGCCGGGATGTTGTTGCCGCGCGAGTAGGAACCGCTGGACTGGGTGCCGCGTGTGGTCAGCGCGTAGTCGGAGAGCCGGTCGAGCCGCTTCTCCGGGGCCTTCTCCGCGATGCGTACGTCGTCTATCCAGCCGCGGAACTCTCCCGGACCCTTCGGGTTGTCGTACGCCACCAGGATCCGGTCGACCGTCTTGCCGGCTGCGACCGAGCCGATCCGGGACGCCTTGTGGTTCCACTGGTTCGCGTAGAGCGTCTTGGACGCGCCCTGGCCCTGCGGCGAGAGCACCGCTCCGTGCTGGTCGAGGGCGCGCAGGTCGCTCAGATAGGTGCCGTCGGTGAAGGCGAGGTCCACGGCGACGTTGGTGGCCGGGTAGTTGAGGTCCGCGCCCTTGTCGCCGGAGGGGAGCTGGGGGAAGACGCGGTAGGACAGCTCGGTGCCGCGGCCGACGCGCGTGTTCACGTCGAAGACCTTGTTGTACGAGTACGCCCTGCCGTTCGGCTTGTGCGTGCCCGCGTAGCGCAGCGCCCGCTTGCCCGTGAAGCCCGCGCCCGACTTGGCGGTGGGGGAGCCGGACGGGCCACGGTCCACCTGGCTGCGCATCTCCTCGGGGACGGGCGTCGAGGTGTCCCCGTTCGAGAACTGGACGTCCGCGAGCTGGAGGATCGGCGCGCCCGCGTTCGCGGTGATGTTCAGCCGGTAGTGCGCGTACGCGGTGTCGTTCGCGAAGTCGTACGTCTTGGTCTGGAAGCGGGAGGCGAAGGTCTCGCCCTTGCGCGTGTCCAGCACCGTCCAGGTCTTGCCGTCGGCCGAGCCCTCCAGGGTCCAGTCCTTCGGGTCGCGCTCGGCGTGGTCGTTGGCCGAAGTGAGCGCGTACGTCACGACCTTCGTCGGCGCCTCCAGGTCGAACTCCACCCAGCCGACCGGCACGAACGCCAGCCACTTGCTGCCGGGCGTCACGTCGATCAGGTTCTCCTTGACCTCGCCGCCCGCCGCGTTCTCGGCGCTCGCCCGCAGGTCGGTGACCCGGTCGGTGACATTGCCCGGGATGCCGGGCGACTCGCCGCCGTCGACGCCGGAGGTCGTCTTGCGGCCCCGGGAGTCGGTCTCCACGGTGTCCCGCCACGTGGGTGCGGGCTCGCCCGCCTCGAAGGAGGAGGCGAACGTCTTCGTCACGGGGCCGGGCGGTCCCGGCCGGGCTGCGGCGGACGGGGTCAGCAGGGTCACCGACAGGGCGCCGGCCGTGAGGCAGGCGAGGGCCGCCGTGGTGCCTCTGCGGCGTTTGGTGCCCGGGCGGCGTCCGGTGCGCGTGCGTCTGGATCCGGTCTGCATCCTGATGCTTCCTTCACTTCCGACAACGTTGTCATACGTTCAGGTGCTACTCAGTAGTGAGCCAAGTATCCAGTGGTGTCAAGGATGTTGGGGAGGCGCCAGTTGGACAAAAGTGCGCGTGGATATCCAAGAGGTCTCAACTCGGGAAAGATGGCCGTCCAACCTTGCTTACGATCTTGCCCAGTTGACGGGAACTGGACTATACCTATCGGCGTCCGCAGGACCCGGAATGCCGCACGGCCGGGAAACGGGATGTCAATCAAGTCATCTGACCGCGGTGGCGGGGCCCTTCGCCGAAGGCGAATTCCTAACGGGGGCGTACCGGTACACCGCCTGAGTCCTGGAGAAGGCGAGGACTTGAGCATGGGACCCACCAACGTCAATCGTCGTGATGTGCTGAAGCGGACCGCTGCCGCGAGCCTGCTCGCGCTGCCCGGAGTCGGCGCACTGAGTTCCTGTGCCGCCGGCGGTGGCGGCGGCACGGACGAGAAGCCCCAGAAGGGCGAGAAGTCCAAGAAGAACCCGCTCGGGGTGAAGGAGGACGCCGCACTCGCGGTGTACATCTTCAACGGCGGATACAAGGACAAGTACGCCAAATTCGTGTCCGACATGTACGCCAAGAACTACCCCAAGGCGAAGGTCGACCAGAAGGCCACGGAGAAGATCGCCACCCAGCTCCAGCCGAAGATCGTCCGGGGCAATCCGGCGGCGGACGTCATCAACAACTCCGGCGCCGACCAGATGAACATCGGCAAGCTGGTGACCAACAAGCAGGTCGCCGACTTCACCGAAATGCTGGACGCGCCCTCCTGGGACAACCCCTCGGTCACCGTCCGCGACAGCCTCTACCCGGCGATGCAGTCCATGGGCGCCTTCGGCACCAAGGGCTGTTACCAGCTCAACATCGCCATGACGGTGTACGGCAACTGGTACTCCAAGCGGATGCTGGAGGAGACCCTGGAGTCCCAGTACCCGAAGACCTGGGACGAGATGCTGGCCGTCTGCAAGAAGGCCAAGGACAAGGGCATCCACGGCTGGAGCTACCCGGGCGGCCACCCGCGCTACATGCTCTTCTCCATGTACGCGATGTTCGCGCAGGTCGGCGGCCGTCCCGTCATCGAGGCGATGGACTACCTGGAGCCGAACTGCTGGAAGAACGACGCCGTGAAGTCCGTCTTCGAGGCGTTCGAGGAGCTCGTCGCCAAGAAGTACGTCCTCACCGGCTTCGACGGCCCGCAGGGCCACACCGAGATGCAGACCGCCTGGACCAAGGGCAAGTGCGTCTTCGTGCCCAACGGTTCCTGGGTGGAGAACGAGGCCAAGGACACCACCCCGGCCGGCTTCGGCATGACCGTCGGCGCCACCCCCTCGCTGTCCACCGCCGACAAGATGCCGTTCGGCACGCTGTACTCGCCGCCCGGCGAGCCCTTCATCGTCCCGGCCAAGGCCGCGAACGTACAGGGCGGTCTGGAGTGGATGCGCATGATGTACAGCAAGGAGGCGTCGATCAACCTCTTCAAGGAGACCGGCGGCATCCCCGCGCTCAAGGGCGCCATCGACGGCATGAAGCTGCCGCCGGGCACCGACAGCTCCCAGAAGGCCATCACCGCGGCCGGTGACAACATCGTCATCCCGTTCTGGAAGGAGTGGTACGGCGAGCTGTTCACCGCCGACTACGACAAGGTGATGGGCGACTTCATGATGGGCCGCATCACCACCAAGGAGGCCCTCGACATCATGCAGAAGGCCTCGGACCGGATCGCCAAGGACTCCGGCATCACGAAGATCAAGAAGGCCTGAACCACCGCTAGTTGAGCGCAACGGGTGAAAATCGGAGCGGCATGAGTATCGAGAAGCGGGCGGCCAAGCCTCCCAACCGGCTGTTGTTCTTCGCGGCGATACTTCTGCCGCCCCGATTCACACCGATGAGTGTCCGGTACGACCGGAGGTACCGGACGCTCGACAAATACCGTTTCATCGCGGGATTCCTGGCGATTCCGCTGGCGTTCTACGCGATATTCGTCATCTCGCCCTTCATCCAGGCGATTTACTACTCGCTCACGGACTGGTCGGGCGGGCCGATAGCCAACTTCGTCGGCTTCGACAACTTCGTCAAAATGTGGAACGACGAACGGTTCTGGGACTCCACGACCACCAGCCTGACCCTGCTGGTGATCGCCCCGGTCGTCACGCTCGTCCTCGGCATCTTCTTCGCCTACATGATCACGGCGGGCGGCAGGCACCGTAAGGGCCAGGCCATCTCCGGCGTCGCCGGCTCCTCGCTCTACAAGGTCGTGTACTTCTTCCCGCAGGTCCTCTCCGTCGCCATCATCGCGGTGGTCTGGGGGCGGGTCTTCAACACCAACGCCGGTCTCATCAACGGCGGTCTGGACCTGGTGGGCATCAAGGGCCCGGCCTGGCTGGGCGGCGAGTACGGCCTCGCGCTGATCGCCGTGCTCACCGTGATCTGCTGGAGCTTCGTCGGCTTCTACGTGGTGCTCTTCTCGGCCGCGATGGGCGGCATCCCCAAGGACATCTACGAGGCCGCCCTGCTCGACGGGGCCGGCCGGGGCACCACCTTCTTCAAGGTGACGCTCCCGCTGATCTGGGACACCGTGCGCACCGGCTGGGTCTACATGGGCATCCAGGCCCTGGACTCCTTCGCGATCGTGCTGGTGATGATGCCCTCGCACGCCATGAAGGTGACCCCGGTCTTCCTCTACGAGCGCTTCCGCGAGGGTCAGTTCGGCTACGCGACCGCCATCGGCGTCGTACTCCTCCTGCTCAGCGTGGTGTTCTCCCTGGTCGTCATGCGGCTCGGGAATCGCGACCGGATCGAATACTGAGAGCGGGGGAGACCACGTCATGAGTACGAGTACGAGCACACGCACCGAGTCCCGGCAGTCGAAGACGGATCAGGTCAAGGTCCAGGAGAGCGGCGGCGCCCTCAACGTCTTCTCGCACGCCTTCCTGATCCTGTGGACCCTGATGGCGGCCGGCCCGCTGATCTGGGTCGCGGTCACCGCCTTCCGTACGTCGTCGGACATCCTCAACGACCCGATGGGGCTGCCCTCGTCCCTCCACTGGGCGAACTTCGCGAACGCGTGGAACCAGGCACACATCGGGCAGTACGCCCTCAACTCGCTGATCATCCTGGCGGGTTCGCTGACCGGCACCATGCTGCTGGGCTCGATGGCCGCGTACGTCATCGCCCGGTTCACCTTCCCCGGCAACAAGTTCGTCTTCCTGCTGTTCGCCGGCGGCATGATGTTCCCGGTGATCCTGGCGCTGGTGCCGCTGTTCGCGGTCATGGAGAACTTCCAGCTCCTCGACACACGGCCCGGCCTGATCATCGCGTACATCGCCTACTCGCTGCCCTTCACCACCTTCTTCCTGACCTCCTTCTTCCGCACGCTGCCCACCGGCGTGCAGGAGGCGGCCATGGTGGACGGGGCCTCGCACACCCGGACCTTCTTCCAGATCATGCTGCCGATGGCCAAGCCCGGCCTGGTGAGCATCGGCATCTTCAACTTCCTCGGCCAGTGGAACCAGTACCTGCTTCCGCTCCTCCTCAACAACGAGAACGAGTCCAGCTACGTACTCCCGCAAGGACTCGCCACGTTGGCCATCGCCCAGGGCTACCGGGGCGACTGGGGCGCGCTCTTCGCGGGCCTGACCATCGCCATGGTGCCGGTGCTCGTCGTGTACGCGGTCTTCCAGCGGCAGGTGCAGGCGGGCCTGACCGCGGGCGCCCTCAAGTAGTCGAAGATCCCGGGGAGTCGAGGGGTACCTCGGGTAACCGGGCGGCACCTCGTGTGACGTCGGAAGTACCCCAAGTGACTTCTTCAGGAACCCTGTTGAACGTTGGTTTCGGCTTGGACACGAAAGTGGTCTAAACCTATTGCGCCTTCGCGGAGCCTGAGTAGTGTCCGTGCCACGGCGCTGCGGGGGAGATCTTCACCCGGCCGGTGGTCCGGGGGCCGACCTCCGGTGTAGGCAGCAAGTCGACGCTGATGTCGAAGGGTTGGAAGCATGAGGAATCGGGTTATCGCCACCGGTGCGGCAACGCTCGTGATGGCACTGGGGCTGAGCGCCTGCGGTGGCGACGGCGACGGCGGCGGGGGCGACGACGCCAAGGGCGGCAAGACCATCAAGGTGGTCGCCGCCGACTACGGCACCAGCGCGGCCGACGCCTCCAAGCCCTTCTGGGACAAGGTCGCCAAGGACTTCGAGGCCGCCAACAAGGGCTACAAGGTCGAGGTCCAGGTCATCAACTGGACCGACATCGACAAGACCGTCAAGACGATGATCGCGTCCGGCAACGTGCCCGACATCCTCCAGACCGGCGGCTACGCCGACAAGGTCGCCGACGACCTCCTCTACAAGGTCGACGACGTCATGTCGCCCAAGACCTCGGCCAACCTCTCGAAGGGCTTCGCCGAGGCGGGCAAGGTCAAGGGCACCGCCTACGGCATGCCGTGGGTCGCCTCCACCCGTACGTTCTTCTACAACAAGAAGGCGTTCGCGACCGCGGGCATCACCAAGGTCCCGACCACCTGGGCCGAGGTCGCCGACGCGGCGAAGAAGCTCAAGGAGAAGAAGGCCGCGGAGATCCCCTACGCCCTCCCGCTCGGTCCCGAGGAGACCCAGGGCGAGACCCTGATGTGGGAGATGGGCAACGGCGGCGGCTACAAGGACGACGCCGGCAAGTACACGATCAACAGCCCCCAGAACGTCGAGACGTTCAAGTGGCTCCAGGACAACCTGGTCAAGCCCGGCCTGACCTACCCCAACCCCGCCTCCACCGACCGCAAGACGGCCTTCGCCGACTTCGCGGCCGGCAAGGTCGGCATGATGAACGGCCACCCGAGCGTCATCAAGATGGCCGAAGAGGGCAAGGTCGAGTTCGGGATGGCGAAGATCCCGGGCAAGACGGCCCCGCTGGAGTCCACCCTGGGCGTCGGCGACTGGACGATGGCCTTCCAGGACGGCAAGGCCGGCAAGGACGCGGTGAAGAAGTTCCTCGACTTCACCTACACCAAGGACAACCTGGTGAAGTTCGCGTCGATGTACAACTTCATGCCCGTCACCACGGACGCCTCCGAGGCCATGCAGGCCGACCCGAAGAACGCCAAGCTCAAGGACTTCTTCGCGGCCCTGCCGACCGCCAAGTTCTACCCGGTCAACGACACCTCCTGGGACGTCGTCTCCGCCGAGATCAAGAAGACCGGCGGCAAGGCGGCCAGCGACGACCCGAAGACGGTCCTGGACGACCTCCAGAAGAAGGCCGAGGAAGCGGCGAAGGCCGTCAAGTAACGCGCCCCTCGGGCTCGTTCACCTTCGCACCTCCTCTCCTCGCTCCCTCTCCCAGGAGAAACCGTGTCACTCAAGGCCCCTCCGTCCCCCGCCGAGACCGGCGGGGGACGGGGCGGGCGCGCCCCCAGGCCGGTGAGCCGCCGCAGCGGACTGGCCAGGCTCGGCCCGCTGCCCTGGATAGCGCCCGTCATCCTGCTGATCCTCTTCGTGGTCGTCTGGCCCGTCGTCGAGCTGGTCCGCACCTCGTTCCTCAACATCTCCATCTCCGGCAAGAACCGCGGCAGCGCCGGGACGGACAAGTACAAGAAGCTCTTCGAGGAGACCGACCTCGGGGCCGTCCTGATCTGGACGGTCATCTGGACGGTCGTCGTCGTGGCCCTCACGATGCTGATCTCGCTGGCCCTCGCCCAGCTGTTCAACCAGAAGTTCCCGGGCCGCACGATCACCCGCTGGGCGCTCATCGCGCCGTGGGCCGCATCCGTGCTGATGACGGCCATCGGCTTCAAGTGGATGCTCAACCAGACCGCAGGCGTGCTCAACACGCTGATGATGGACCTCGGGTTCATCGACGGGCCGCAGGACTGGCTGGGCAAATCCTCCACCGCCTGGCCGTGGATGATGGCGGTCGCGATCTTCGTCTCGCTGCCGTTCACGACGTACACCCTGCTGGCGGGACTCCAGACCATCCCGGGCGAGGTCTACGAAGCCTCGCGCATCGACGGCGCGGGCACCTGGCAGACGTACCGGCACATCACGCTGCCGATGCTCCGCCCGGCGTTCCTCATCGGCGTGGTCATCAACCTGATCAACGTCTTCAACTCCTTCCCGATCATCTGGGCCATGACCCAGGGCGGCCCGGGCTACGACACGTCCACCTCGATGGTGTTCATGTACAAGCTGAAGGAGACCGACATCGGTGAGTCGGCGGCCATGTCGGTCGTCAACTTCGCCCTGGTCGTGGTGCTCGTACTGATCTTCCTGAAGGTCAGCCGCTGGAACGAGGAGGACTGATGGCCACCGCTGCGGCCGCCCGGCCGAAGACGACGGGCCCGTCGGTGAAGCCCCCGAAGCGCACCTTCCGGCCGCGCACGCTGGTCATCGCAGTGGTGGCCTGGGGCCTGGCCGCGCTCTTCCTCGCCCCGTACCTCGAAATGATCATTACGGCGCTGCGTCCGAAGTCGGAGCTGCGCGACCGCACCTATCTGCCCAGCAGCTTCGAGTGGTCGAACTTCATCGAGGTCTGGAAGCAGTCGGAGCTGGGGCAGAACCTCCAGGTCACCCTGCTGGTCGCGGGCGGCGCCACGCTGCTCGTGCTGCTGGTGGCGCTTCCTGCCGCGTACTACACGGCGCGGATGAAGTTCCGCGGGCGGAAGATCTTCCTGCTGCTCGTGCTGGTCACCCAGATGTTCCAGCCGACCGCGCTGCTGATCGGTCTGTACCGCGAGTTCTACCAGCTCGGCATGCTCAACTCGGTCTGGACGCTGATCATCACCAACGCGGCCTTCAACCTGGCCTTCGCGGTGTGGATCCTGACCGCCTACATCGGCTCCATCCCGGCGGAGCTGGAGGAGGCGGCGATGGTGGACGGCACCAGCCGCTTCGGCGCGATGATCAAGGTCACGCTGCCGCTGGCGCTGCCCGGCGTGGTGACCGCGCTCATCTTCACGTTCATCACGACGTGGAACGAGTTCGCGATGGGCCTGACCCTGACCACCGACCCGGCCAGCCAGCCGCTGACGGTGGGCATCAACAACTTCATCGGCGCGTACACGGTGCAGTGGAACTACCTCTTCGCCGCGTCCGTCGTCGCGATCGTCCCGGTGATCATCCTGTTCGCGTTCATCGAACGGCACGTGGTGTCCGGCCTGACCGCCGGTTCGGTGAAGTAGCCACTTTTCGTACGGTTTTCCACGCGTCCCGCACGAAACGAAGCGCCCGTCGACCCCGTCGGCGGGCGCTTCGGCGCGTTCTCGCCCCTCTTCGGTCCAGGCCTTGACGGGAGCGGGTGGGGAAGACTCTGCTTAGGGTTCACATGTTGGAAGAACGGCGGGGCCCCACTGGCGTGGCCCCGGAGCGGGCGGCCGTCGCGCCGCCCGACAGGATCGGGAGTGGATGAGTCGATGGAGACTCCGGGGTCGCAGACGTCTCTGCACCGGGCCAATCTGGAGCGGGTCGTGCGCGCGGTGCGCATGGCGGGCTCGCTGACCCAGGCCGAGATCGCGAGAAGCACCGGGCTCTCCGCCGCCACGGTCTCCAACATCGTGCGCGAGCTGAAGGACGGCGGAACGGTCGAGGTCACGCCCACCTCGGCGGGCGGCCGCCGGGCCCGCAGCGTCTCCCTCAGCGGCGACGCGGGCGTCGTCATCGGCGTCGACTTCGGCCACACCCACCTGCGGGTGGCCGTCGGCAACCTGGCCCACCAGGTGCTCGCCGAGGAGTCCGAGCCGCTGGACGTCGACGCCTCGGCCGCCCAGGGCTTCGACCGCGCCGAACAGTTGGTCAAGCGCCTCATCGAGGCCACCGGAATCAGCCAGGACAAGGTCATCGGCGTCGGCCTCGGTGTGCCCGGGCCCATCGACGTGGAATCCGGCCGCCTCGGCTCCACCGCGATCCTGCCGGGCTGGCAGGGCATCAACCCGAGCGAGGAGCTCTCCGGCCGCCTCGGCGTTCCGGTGTACGTCGACAACGACGCGAACCTCGGGGCGCTCGGCGAGCTCGTCTGGGGCGCCGGACGCGGCGTGCGCGACCTGGCGTACATCAAGGTCGCCAGCGGCGTCGGCGCCGGCCTGGTGATAGACGGCCGCGTCTACCGGGGGCCCGGCGGCACCGCGGGGGAGATCGGGCACATCACGCTCGACGAGTCGGGCCCCGTGTGCCGCTGCGGCAACCGCGGCTGCCTGGAGACCTTCACCGCGGCCCGGTACGTCCTGCCGCTGCTGATGCCCTCGCACGGCCCCGACCTGACCATGGAGCGGGTCGTGCAGCTCGCCCGCGAGGGCGACCCGGGGTGCCGCCGGGTGATCGCCGACGTCGGCCGCCACATCGGCAGCGGCGTCGCCCACCTCTGCAACCTCCTCAACCCCAGCCGGGTCGTCCTCGGCGGCGACCTCGCGGACTCCGGCGAGCTGGTGCTCGGGCCGATCCGCGACTCCGTCTCGCGGTACGCGATCCCCAGCGCGGCACGGCACTTGAGCGTGCTGCCGGGTGCGCTGGGCGGGCGGGCCGAGGTACTGGGCGCGCTGGCACTCGTACTGAGTGAAATGGGTGATTCGACCCTGTTGCAGACGGGATCGGACACGGCGCAAGCGGTCAACTCGCTTGGTACAGACCAACGTTCGGCGCCTGCCTTCACTTAGATAACGAGTGGCACCGTTGTCATCTCGTTAAGGGTTTACTCCTTGACGGCTATGGCGGCACGCGAGTTGACTTCCAGACACCTCGGCCGCAACGACGCGGCCTCGTCAGGGAGGTTGGACTGTGAAGACCCATCTGCGTCGTGCCGCTATAGCCGTCACCGCTGCGGCCGTGATGACCGTGTCCCTCGCCGCGTGCGGCGAAGCGGGCGCGGGCAAGGAAGAGAAGAAGGACGACAAGACGATCGGCCTGCTCCTGCCGGAGAGCAAGACGACCCGTTACGAGTCCTTCGACTACCCGCTGATCAAGGCCAAGATCACGGAGCTGTGCTCCGACTGCAAGGTCAACTACAAGAACGCGTCCGAGACCGTCGCGACCCAGAAGCAGCAGTTCGACGACCTCGTCGACTCCGGCGTCAAGGTCATCATCCTGGACGCCGTCGACTCCGCCGCCACCAAGGCGTGGGTCGAGGAGGCCGACAAGAAGGGCGTCAAGGTCGTCGCGTACGACCGTCTCGCCCAGGGCCCGGTCTCCGCGTACGTGTCCTTCGACAACGAGAAGATCGGCCAGCTCCAGGGCCAGGGCATTCTCGACGCGCTCGGCGACAAGGCCAAGGACGGCCGCGTCGTCATGATCAACGGCAAGGAGTCGGACCCCAACGCCGGGCTGTTCAAGAAGGGCGCGCACTCCGTCCTCGACAGCAAGGTCAAGAAGGTCGTCTACGAGCAGACGGGCGAGTGGGACCCGAAGATCGCGGGCGAGAAGATGGGCACCGCCATCACCTCGCTGGGCAAGGACGGCTTCGACGCCGTCTACTCCGCCAACGACGGCATGGCGGGCGGCATCGTCGCGGCGCTCCAGTCGGCGGGCGTCAAGGGCATCCCGGTCGGCGGCCAGGACGCGGAGCTCGCGGGCATCCAGCGGATCCTCGCCGGCACCCAGGCCTTCACCATCTACAAGCCGTACAAGCCGGAGGCGGACAAGACCGCAGAGGTCGCGGTGAAGCTGCTGAAGGGCGAGAAGCTCGCGCTGGCCGGCACGATCGACAGCCCCAGCACCAAGGGCATCCCGGCGGAGCTGATCCAGGCCACGGTCATCACCAAGGCCAACATCAAGGACACGGTCGTCAAGGACCAGCTCTACAAGACCGCCGAGATCTGCAAGGCGGAGTTCGCGAAGGCCTGCACCGCCGCGGGCATCCAGTAGCAGCCGAGTAGGCGCGGCCCGGGGGCACTTCGCCCTCGGGGCGGGCCGGTTCGGTGGGTCGGGTCGGGTTCGTGGCCGGGGTTCGTGGCCGGCGCTCGTGCTCCGGGGCGGCATTCCGGGCCGGGGGTCCGGCTGCTTCCGGTCGCGTCCGTGCCCGGACCCTTGGCACGGCGGCTCCGGAGCGCGACGCTTCGGGCCGTACGGCTTCGGGAGTGCGGCCTCGGCCGGTGCGGACCGGGGGTGCGCGGGTCGCGGCCGCGCAACTCGTCTCCGTACGGCAGCAGTTCGTACGGAACCGGGCCGTGCGGCCGCACTCGTCCGACCGCACCCGTTCGACCGCACCCGTCCGAACCGCCTCGGCCCGCCCAGCACCTGTCCGTACGGCTTCGGCCCGTACAAGCACCCGCCCGTACGGCTTCGGCCCGTACAGCCCCGGGCGTCGTCGTGCCGGGGTCGGGTACGGGGTCCCGGTCGTCGTCCGCCCGTCGGACGCGGACCGGGACCCCGTACCCGACCGCCGCGCGTCCGCCCCCCACCCACACGCCCCATCCCGTCGCATGCGAAACCCGCTGCGGCGGCCCGCCGCCGCACCTGCCGGCGGACGAAGGAGATGGTTCACATGTCCGCTGCGCCCGTCCTCGCGCTACGCGGAGTCTCCAAGCGGTTCGGAGCCGTGCAGGCCCTGACCGACGTCGACCTGGAGGTTCACGCCGGCCAAGTCGTCGCCCTGGTCGGCGACAACGGTGCCGGAAAGTCCACCCTGGTCAAGACGATCGCCGGGGTGCACCCCATCGACGAGGGCAGCATCGAGTGGGACGGCAAGCCCGTCTCCATCGCGCGCCCGCACGACGCCCAGGGCCTCGGCGTCGCCACCGTGTACCAGGACCTCGCGCTCTGCGACAACCTCGACGTCGTCGCCAACCTCTTCCTCGGCCGCGAGCTCGGCCGGGCCAAGGTGCTCGACGAGGTCGCTATGGAGAAGCGCGCCAAGGAACTCCTGGACACCCTGTCCATCCGTATTCCGAGCGTCCGGATCCCGATCGCCTCGCTCTCCGGCGGTCAGCGCCAGGTCGTCGCCATCGCCCGCGCGCTCGTCGGCGAGCCCAAGCTGGTCATCCTCGACGAGCCGACCGCCGCCCTCGGCGTCGAGCAGACCGCCCAGGTCCTCGACCTGGTCGAGCGGCTGCGCGAGCGCGGCCTCGCCGTCCTGCTGATCAGCCACAACATGGCCGACGTCAAGGCCGTGGCCGACGAGGTCGCGGTGCTGCGCCTGGGCCGCAACAACGGTGTCTTCAAGGTCAAGGACACCACCAACGAAGAGATCATCGCCGCCATCACCGGAGCCACGGACAACGCCGTGACCCGTCGCAAGGCGCGAGGCGCGGAGGCAGTGAAGTGAGTGACACCGTGAACACCCCGCCCCAGCCCCAGAAGCCCTCCGACTCGCAGGAGTCCACGAAGGACCAGAAGCACGCCCCCGTGGACGCCGACCCGGACGCAGCGGCCGGGGCGATTCCCGCGATCGACCCCCGGCTGCTCGTGCGCGAGCAGGGCTTCGCCGGATACCTCACCGAGTTCAAGCGCAAGATCAAGGGCGGTGAACTCGGCTCGATACCGGTCGTCACCGGCCTCATCGTGATCTGGGCGATCTTCCAGATCAGCTCGGGCCGCTTCCTGGACCCGTCCAACCTGAGCAACATCGCCCAGTACATCGTCGGCCCCGGCCTCATCGCCACCGGCATCGTCTTCGTGCTGCTGCTCGGCGAGATCGACCTCTCGGTCGGCTCGGTGGCCGGTCTCACCGCCGCCGCCAGCTCCGTACTGGCCATCAAGCAGGACATGAACGAGGGCCTCGCGGTCCTCATCGGCCTGGTCGGCGCCGCCGCCATCGGTGCCCTGCACGGCTTCTTCTTCGCCCGGATCGGCGTCCCGGCCTTCGTGGTCACCCTCGCCGGCTTCCTCGGCTGGAGCGGCCTCCAGTTGTTCGTCCTCGGGAACACCCTGAGCCTGAACAACATCTCCGGCGGCATCATCTACCACCTGAACAACTACTACTTCAGCGACGTCGCCGCCGCGTACGGCCTGGCCGCCGTCGCGGTCGCCGGGTACGCCTGGTCGCAGTGGAACGAGCACCGCCGCCGCAAGGCCGCGGACCTGCCGCACCGGCCGATGAGCGAGCTGGCGCTGCGCACCGGGGTCGTCGCGGTCCTGGTCTTCGTCGCCGCGTACGTCCTCAACCAGGAGGACGGCCTGCCGCTCGGCCTGACCGTCTTCGTCGCAGTGATCGTCCTCGCCAGCTTCGTGCTGCGCCGCACCAATTACGGCCGTCAGGTCTTCGCGGTCGGCGGCGGCGTCGAGGCCGCGCGCCGGGCCGGCATCAACGTCGTCTGGATCCGGATCTCCGTCTTCACCATCTCCGGCTTCCTGGGCGGACTCGGCGGCCTCTTCATCGCCTCCCAGTCCGGCGTCGCCGACTCCAACCTCGGCGGCGGCGACACCCTGATGCTCGCCATCGCGGCGGCCGTCATCGGCGGCACCAGCCTCTTCGGCGGCCGGGGCACCCCCTGGTCGGCGCTGCTCGGCATCCTCGTCATCCAGTCGATCATGACCGGCCTGTACATGGAGGGCTCCTCCAGCAAGGCGGTCCAGTCGATGATCACGGGTGCGGTGCTGCTGGCGGCGGTCGTGCTGGACTCCGTGTCCAGGAGGAGCCAGAAGGCGGCGGGGCGTGCCTAGCGCCCGGTGAAGGGCGTGCTGAGCGTCACTCCTGGGTGAGCGGATTCCCCGGAACCGAACGCCCCGCATAGCAGTCAAACCCCTACGTGCCCGGCACCGACACCCAGGTGCCGGGCACGTTTGTGCAACTCATGACCCGTACGGGTGATGCAGCTCGCACAACCCGCCGATCGTCGCCGCGCGCGGAACATTAGACTCGGCAGATCGGCACGAACGTCCAAAGCTCAAGCCAGTTCAACCGCAAGGAGGCACGGGTGGCCCTGCTGACCCGCATCAAGGGACCGCGCGACCTGGATCGGCTGTCCCCGGAGCAGCTCGACCAGCTGGCCGCGGAGATCCGGACCTTCCTCGTGGACGAGGTGTCCAAGACCGGCGGCCACCTGGGCCCGAACCTGGGCGTGGTCGAGCTGACCATCGCGCTGCACCGGGTCTTCGAGTCGCCCAAGGACAAGGTCCTCTGGGACACCGGCCACCAGAGCTACGTGCACAAGCTGCTCACCGGCCGCCAGGACTTCACCCGGCTGAAGATGAAGGGCGGCCTCTCCGGCTACCCGGCGCGCGCCGAGTCCGAGCACGACGTCATCGAGAACAGCCACGCCTCCACCGTCCTCGGCTGGGCCGACGGCCTGGCCAAGGCGAACGAGGTGCTTGGCAAGGACGACGCCGTCGTCGCCGTCATCGGTGACGGCGCCCTCACCGGCGGCATGGCCTGGGAAGCGCTGAACAACATCGCCGTCGCCAAGGACCGCCCGCTGGTCATCGTCGTCAACGACAACGAGCGCTCGTACGCGCCGACCATCGGTGGCCTCGCCAACCACCTGGCCACCCTGCGCACCACCGACGGCTACGAGCGCTTCCTGGCCCGCGGCAAGGAGTTCCTGGAGCGCACCCCGGTCGTCGGCAAGCCGCTCTACGAGACGCTGCACGGCGCGAAGAAGGGCCTCAAGGACTTCATCGCCCCGCAGGGCATGTTCGAGGACCTCGGCATCAAGTACGTCGGCCCGATCGACGGACACGACATCGAGGCCCTGGAGTCCGCCCTCCAGCGCGCCAAGCGCTTCGGCGGCCCGGTCATCGTGCACTGCCTCACCGAGAAGGGCCGCGGCTACCAGCCCGCCCTCGCCGACGAGGCCGACCGCTTCCACGCCGTCGGCAAGATCCACCCGGACACGGGTCTGCCGATCGCCTCCTCGGGCGTCGACTGGACCTCGGTCTTCGGCGAGGAGATGGTCAAGCTCGGCAAGGAGCGCAAGGACATCGTCGCGATCACCGCGGCCATGCTCCAGCCGGTCGGTCTGGACAAGTTCGCCAAGGCGTTCCCGAACCGCGTGTACGACGTGGGCATCGCCGAGCAGCACGGCGCCGTCTCCGCGGCGGGTCTCGCCACCGGAGGCCTGCACCCCGTCTTCGCCGTCTACGCCACATTCCTCAATCGTGCCTTCGACCAGGTCCTCATGGACGTGGCCCTCCACAAGTGCGGTGTGACGTTCGTACTGGACCGGGCCGGGGTCACCGGCACCGACGGCGCCTCGCACAACGGCATGTGGGACATGTCGATCCTCCAGGTCGTCCCGAACCTGCGGATCGCCGCCCCGCGCGACGCCGACCAGGTCCGCGCCCAGCTGCGCGAGGCCGTCCAGGTCGAGGACGCGCCCACCGTCGTCCGCTTCTCCAAGGGTGCGGTCGGCCCGGCGGTCAAGGCCGTCGCCAAGGTCGGCGGCATGGACGTGCTGCGCAAGCCCGCCGCCGACGTGGACCGTCCGGACGTCCTCCTGGTCTCGGTCGGCGCACTCGCCCCCATGTGCCTGGAGATCGCCGACCTCCTGGAGGCCCAGGGCATCTCCTCCACCGTCGTCGACCCGCGCTGGGTCAAGCCGGTCGACGAGGCGATGGCGCCGCTGGCCGAACAGCACCGGGTCGTCGTCACCGTCGAGGACAACTCCCGTGCCGGAGGCGTCGGTTCCGCCATCGCGCAGGCGCTGCGCGACGCGGACGTGGATGTTCCGCTGCGTGACTTCGGCATTCCGCCGGTCTTCCTGGACCACGCCTCCCGCAAGGAGGTGCTGGCCGAGATCGGGCTGACCGCACCGGACATCGCCCGCCAGGTCACCGGCCTGGTCGCGAAGATCGACGGGCGGCTGGAGCGCACGGTGGCGGCGGAGGCCGTACGCGACTGATGGCGCGCTGACGCAGTCTGTGTCCGGGCCGGAGGGAAACCTCCGGCCCGGACTTTTTCGTACATTCGCCCCATCGGGTGAAAAGCCGTTCGCACGGTCGCGGACCCGCACGAATGATCACGATGATTGCGGTGACCCTCCACCCAGAGGTGGGGACAGCCGATCGGCGGAGGTGCTGCGGTGAGCACGGAACACCAAGGATCATCAGGGGACAGCAGGCAGGGCGGCGCCGCCAGGCAGGACAGCGTCGGCAGGCAGCAGGGAGTCTTCCGGACGAAGACGGTCGAGCAGTCCATCCGCGACACCGAGGAACCGGAGCACGCGCTCAAGAAGTCCCTCTCCGCCCTCGACCTCACGGTCTTCGGCGTCGGCGTCATCATCGGCACCGGCATCTTCGTCCTCACCGGCAAGATCGCGAAGGAGACGGCCGGCCCCTCGGTCGCCCTGGCCTTCGTGGTCGCCGGCGTGGTCTGCGGACTGGCCGCCCTCTGTTACGCCGAGTTCGCCTCGACCGTGCCGGTCGCGGGATCGGCGTACACCTTCTCCTACGCGTCCCTCGGCGAGCTGCCCGCCTGGATCATCGGCTGGGACCTCGTCCTGGAACTGGCGCTCGGCTGTGCGGTGGTGGCGGTCGGCTGGTCCGGCTACATGCGCTCACTGCTGGACACGGCGGGCATCAACCTGCCGGACTTCCTCTCCGGCACCCACGACGGCAAATTCGGCTTCGACCTGCTGGCCTGCATCCTGGTGCTCGTCATCACCGCGATCCTGGTCGCCGGAATGAAGCTCTCCTCCCGCGTGACCAGCGTCATCGTCGGCATCAAGGTCACCGTCGTCCTGCTGGTCATCATCGTCGGCGCCTTCTTCATCACCGGTGCCAACTACAAGCCCTTCGTTCCCCCCACCGTGGAGACGGAAGGCGGCAGCGGCCTCACCGCCCCGCTCGTCCAGCTCCTCTTCGGCTTCACCCCGACCAGCTTCGGCGTGATGGGCATCTTCACGGCGGCGGCCGTCGTCTTCTTCGCCTTCATCGGCTTCGACATCGTCGCCACCGCCGCCGAGGAGACCAAGCTCCCGCAGCGCGACGTACCGCGCGGCATCCTCGGCTCCCTGATCATCTGCACACTGCTCTACGTGGCGGTGTCGGTGGTCGTCACCGGCATGCAGAAATACAGCGACCTCTCCACGGACGCCCCGCTCGCCGACGCCTTCAAATCCGTCGGGCACCCCTTCTGGGCGGGCCTGATCAGCTTCGGCGCGGCCGTCGGCCTGACCTCCGTCTGCATGATCCTGCTCCTCGGCCAGTCCCGGGTCTTCTTCGCGATGAGCCGCGACGGCCTCCTCCCGAAGACCTTCTCGCAGGTCCACCCGCGCTTCGGCACCCCGTACCGCTCCACCATCCTGCTGGGTGCCCTGGTCGCGGTCGTCGCGGGCTTCACCTCCATCGATGAACTCGCCGAGCTGGTCAACATCGGCACCCTCTTCGCCTTCGTCGTGGTCGCCGTCGGCGTCGTCATCCTCCGCCGCAAGCGCCCCGACCTGCCCCGCTCCTTCAAGACCCCGCTGGTCCCGCTGATCCCGGCCTTGTCGGTCCTGGCCTCGCTGTGGCTGATGCTGAACCTGCCGGCGGAGACGTGGCTGCGGTTCGGGGTGTGGATGCTGATCGGGGTGGCGGTGTACTTCGTGTACGGCAGGCGGAACAGCAAGCTGGGCAAGTCGACGGCCGCCGCGCCGAAGTAACCTCCCGCGCGCCCCGAGGGCGGGTCCGCGGTCCCACGGGGCCGCGGACCCGCCCCTCTTCTTTCCCCGCGCCCCCGAAGGGGCCCCGCATCCCGCGCCGGATAACTTGGCCCCATGCTCGTCGAGCCCGCGCCCCCGACCCCGTACCCCTACTGGCGACGGCTCCTGCCCGGGCTGCTGCTCCTCGCCGCGCTCACCCGCCTCCCCTCCTTCCTCCACCCCCTCTGGAACCCGGACGAGGGCTTCCTCGCCGTCCAGGCACGCCAGCTTGCAGCAGGCGGGGTCCTGTACGACACCGTCGTCGACCGCAAGCCGCCCCTCGTCCCCTGGCTGTACGAAGCCGCCCTCGGCCTCTTCGGCGACCGCTCCCTCGTTCCGCTCAAGGTCCTCGCGGTCCTGGCCCTCTTCGCCACCGCCGCCCTCCTCGCCTCGCTGGCCCGCCGCAGGTGGGGCGACCTCTCCGGGGCGGTGGCGGGGACGGGCTTCCTGCTGATCTCCGCCGGGCTGCACCCCGAGGACACCCAGGCCGCTTCCTTCGGCCTCTTCGCCCTGCCCTTGACCGCCCTCGCCATGTGGTGCGCCGACCGCCGTCTCTGGGCCTGGGCGGGGGCGGCCGCCGCCGGTGCCTTCCTGGCCAAGCAGACCGGCGGGGCGGTGCTCCTCCCGGCGCTGTGGCTCGCCTGGAGCGCGTCGAGACGGGCGCAGGCCCTGACCCGTACCGTCGCGGGCTTCGTCGTCCCCGTCGCCGCCGTGGCCCTCCTCACCGGCCCCTCCCGCTTCCTCTTCTGGGTGGTCACGGGTTCCGGTTCGTACGCGGACCTGACCGGCTCGGGGCTGTACGCGCTCGGCCGGGGGCTCGGCAACGCGGGCATCCTGGCCGCCGCCTGTCTGGGCCTGCTGGTTCCGCTCGTACGACGGTGGAGGGCACCCAGTGCGGACCTCTGGCTGTGGCTCGCGGCCTCCGCCGTGGCCGTCATGACCGGATTCCACTTCTTCGGCCACTACTACCTCCAGCTGATGCCGCCGCTCGCCCTGCTCGGCACGGCCGCCCTGCACGCCCTGCCCCGCCGCTGGACCACCGGCGCGCTCACCGCCCTCGCCTGCACCTGCGCACTCTTCCTGACCTGGGGCTTCCTCGCCCCGCGCCCCGAACTCGCGCACGCCCAGCGCCTCGCCGACGCCATCCGCGCCCGTACGTCCGCCACCGACCCCGTCCTGATCTGGGGCATGCACCCCGAGACGTACTGGCTGGCCGACCGCACCCCCGCCAGCCGCTACCTGACCGCCGGCCTCCTCACGAACTTCAGCGGCGGCCGCACCGGCACCCGGGTGGGGGAGCGGTACGGAGTCGAGGGCAGCTGGCCGGTCTTCCGGGCCGAAATCGCCCGGACGCGCCCGCCCCTGATCGTCGACGACTCCCGGGGCAAGCCGTACGCCCCGGACCGGATGCCGACGCTGCGGCGCATCCTGGAGGAGGGGTACGAGCGGGTGGCGACGGTGGACGGGGCGGTCCTGTACGCACGCGCACGCTGATCTCGGGCACGCTCAGCCCCGTACTCAACCCCGCACTCAACCTCGTACGGTACGAGGCCCCACGCACTCCGCGCCGTACGCCTCGACCCGGCGGCGCAGCTCGCGGTCGGCGGTGACGACGACGCAGTCCCGTTCGGCGGGCTCGCGGGCGGCGACGACCTCGACGATGCGGTCGTCCCCACTGCCGGAAGCGGCGACGACCCGTACGCCGGGCACGGACTCCACCCGCTTGGCCGCGCCCTCGACGACGAGCACCACTTCGACCGGCCCCGGCCGCCCGGCGACTCCCTCCTCGGCGTACACCGGCAGCCGGTCCCGCAGCCGCTCGGCGGCCCCGTGCCGGTCCTTCCACCAGCCGTCCGGCACGGATCCCACGACGTTCGCCGCGTCGACGACGAGCAGGGGCAGCGGGGCGGGAGGCACGGGAGGCACGGACGTCATGGGGCCAGCGTCCCACGGAGGCCACTGTCGGACCCGCCACCTATCCTTGGCTCGAATACATGAACGTTTCACATGCGCGATTCCCACACACGATCGGATATGCGCGGAAGGCAGGGCGGCGGCAATGGGGCTGGGGAGTACGGAGGGCACCGGGAGACCGGCGTCCGGCCCGGTGGCGGGCCGCAGCTGGATGGTGCGCGGCAAGGACGGACGCCTCAGTGCGTACGGAGTGGCCGACGGCGCCCTGCTGCGCTGGACCGAGACCCGCCCGGGCGGACCGGACTGGAAGGGCCCGGAGGTCTTTCCGGCGCTGGAGCTGACCGGCCTGACGATCGCGCAGGGCACGGACGGCTTCGTGCACGTCGTGGGCCGCAGGCAGCGCAAGGACACCGAGGCGGAGTACCTGCACGCGACGCAGTACCAGTCGGGCCGCCCGCTGGGCGCCTGGTCCTCGCTGGGTACGCGTACGTACCCGGACCCGGCACGGGTGGCGCGCATGGGCGCCCCGACGGTGGCCGTGGACGGTTCGGGCGCGGTCCACGTCTTCGTACGCAACGGCTACGGCGGGGTGCTGCTGCGCCGCCAGGCGGCCAACGGCAAGTGGGAGGAGTGGAAGGACCTGCGCGGCGTCGGCTGCGGACAGCCCCTGACGGCGACGACCACGGACGCGGGCCTGATCGAACTGCTGGCGACGACCAACCAGGGCCACACCACCCGCTGGACCCAACCGGACCGGGGCGCGCCCTTCTCCCCGCCGGCCCCCCTCCCCTTCGACGCCTCGGAGGGCACGGTCACGGGCCTGGAGACGACCGAGAACGAGCTGACCTACTACGGCCAGGTCCCCCTGACCGAGCCCACGGACGACGCCCCGCCGACGGACGGCACTCCGCCGTCGGACGGCACCCTGCCGACGGACGGCCCCCCGGCACCGGCCCCCACCACAATCGCGACCCTCTGCGCCCACCGAACGGGCCCGGACCCGGACCCGGACCCGGACCCGGACCACCCCCTCACCCCCCTGCGCGGCACCGAACCGACCCCGCACACCCCCCTTGCGGCCCTCCGCGCCCCGATAGACGGCCACGACTGCACGATCCTGGCCCACCGCACCACCACCGGCCGCCCGGCCCTGGCAGCATGCCGCACATTGGCCGAGCCGGAGGGCCTGTGGTGGTCCCTGACGGGCCCGGAGTGCCTGGGCCCGCCCGCCCTGGCCCTCGACGCGACGAACCGGGTCGTGATGGCAGTCATCGCCACGGACGGCACCCTGCACGTCGCGCGCCAGCGCACGGACGAAAAGGGCCTGTCGCTGGCGGCGTGGGTGCGGGTCTGACCCTCCCGGACGCGGCCTACCCGCCCGCGGGCGACTTCTTCGCCGAGGCGGGAACGGCCCGTCCGGCCCGGAGCGCGTCCCACAACTCCCCGGCCTGCGGCTCGGCGGCGACGACACGATTCGGGTCGGCCTTGTCGTAGGCGACCGGAAGCATGACCGTCTCCATCGTCCCGGCATCCAGTCCCCGCAGGCTCTTCGCGAACCCGGCGAGACCGGTCAGCGAACCGATGCCGGAGTCGGTCGTCAGCGCCTTCGTGGCGGCGTCGGCCACCTTGAACAGCTTCGTCGGGCTGCCCAGCACGTCCTGCCGCTCGACCTCCGCCAGCAGCGCCAGGATGAACTTCTGCTGCAGCCCGATCCGCCCCAGGTCACTCCCGTCACCGATCCCGTGCCGCGTCCGAACGAAGGCCAGCGACTGCGTCCCGTCCAGCCGGTGCGTCCCCGCCGCCAGCTTCAGACCGCTCTGCTTGTCGTCGATGGCCCGCTCGGTGGTCACGGTGACCCCGCCCAGCGCGTCCACCAGCTCCTTGAACCCCGCGAAGTCGATCTCGACGTAGTGATCCATCCGGATCCCCGACATCGCCTCCACGGTCTTCACCACACACGCCGGCCCCCCGGCCGTGTACACGGAGTTGAACATCACCCGCTGCGCCGAAGGCAGTTCCCCACCACCGCTCTTCGCACACGCGGGCCGACTGACCAGGGTGTCCCGCGGAATGCTCACCGCGGTCGCCCGCTTCCGCCCCTCGGGAATGTGCACCACCATCGCGGTGTCCGACCGCGCGGTCCCACCGGTGTCCCCACCGGCCAGCCCCTTGTTGCCCCCACTGCGCGAATCCGACCCGAGCACCAGCAGATTCTGCGCCCCCCGCGCATCCTTCCCGGGCCGGTCGCCCCCGAGGGCGGCATCGATGTCGACGTTGCTGAGATTCCCGTCGAGCCGCGAGTACGCCCAGTACCCGACCCCACCACCGACGACAACAACACCGGCGAGGACCCAGCACAGGGCGCGACGTATGCGTTGGCCGCGGGTGCGCTGCTTCTTCGTGATCGAACGGGCCATCAGGCGAGCACCCCCGGAACCGAGTGGAGGTCCCCGACGAAGAGCGTGACCTGTCCGCGCACCGTGCTGCCGTTTCCGGTCCGCAGGCTGTACGGGATCTTGTCGTAGCCCCGGTAGCCGTGGTCCGGTGCGTACACGACGGAGTCGTCCGTCGCGATGGTGACCAGGCCGTGGCCGGCGCTCCCCACGCCTACGAGACGTACGCCCTGGGGCAGCCCGTCGGTGAGGTGACCGACGGACACGGTGGTACCGGGCGGTACGACCAGCTTCCGCCCTTGAGGGGGCAGCGCGGTGACGCGGTAGCGCTCCTGGACGATCGAGTGGGTGCTGTGCGTCAGGTTCACGCCGGGGGAGTCGATGAGGCCCGCCCGGAGCGCCGGAGCCAGCACGGCATCACCGGGAGCGTCGTGTATCCGCAGTCGGAAGGTCGCAGTCGTGCTCTCACCCGGCCCTGCCGAGAGGGCATACCGGTCTTGGGACGCAAGGAGTTTGAGCCCGCCGTCGTCCATCACATCGGCGACACGGACGAATGAGTCGGTCATCAGGTAGCCGAAATAGCGGTGCCCCTCACCCTCGGTGGTCAGGCTGAGCTCGAACTCGACGGTGCTTCCTGGAGCGAGAGGGCCCGGGGCGGAGCAGTCGGAGGTGAGAGTGACGTGTGCAGCGAGGGGGGCCGAACCGGGCCTGATCGCACTGGCACGAGTGATCAAGTGGTTCACAGCGTGCTCCGCATTCTCTTGGTACGAGATTTCACCAGGGCCGCGTGGGTATCGTCATCGACCCAACCCAGCTCCTTGGGGTCGAACTGTCGATTCGGGTCCAGCCCGGTCACCCACTGACTGGGCAGGATCCGTTCCTTGGCGAGCGCGCGGGCTATGAACCGTGCGCAGGTCAGGGCACCTGGGGGGCGCAGGTGCGTGATGTCGTCAATGCCTTCCGGGTAGTTGGGGTGCTCGTCCGGACCCAGGTGGAGGAAATACTCCTTGGACACGTCGGGACCGAGCTGACGCCACCAGGCGAGGCTGCGCTCGTACATGTCGATGACAGGGGTGGACGTCTCGGCGCCCAATTCCCGTGTCGCCATGACGTAGTCGCCGATGGCATGGCGGAGGTTCCCATGAGTGTCGAAAGTACGGCGCTCATGTGGAGTGACGAGTACGGGATGGGCGTGGCGCTCGCGTGCGGTGTCAATGAACTGCCGCAGGTAGTCCTGGAAGGTGCCGAACGGCTCGGAATTCAAGTATTCCTCCGGCTTGCAGTCGTTCAAGCCGAAGGAGAGGAGAAGGAAGTCGTTAGGTGCGATTTCTTCCCGTATCCAGTTGAGTCGACCACGTTCGATGAACGTACGGGTACTGGCACCTGCACGGGCGCAGTTGACCACCTCGACATCAGGAGTGAGGAAGAGGGGGAGGACCTGACCCCAGCCCAGCATGGGTATTCGGCTGATCTCGCGAGTGGTGGCGCTGGAACCCCCTGCTATGAACAAACGGGTGGCCGGGGGCCTGCTCATGAAGCACTCCGTGCATCGGTGGGGCGGTGGTGCCGCCAGCCGGCCCAGGCGGACGTGATCATCGCGGCGGTGTCGTGGCGCGCGGTCCAGCCGAGCTCGTCGGCGATCCGGCCGGCGGCGGCGACCACCCGGGCCGGGTCCCCGGCGCGGCGGGGTTCGATGCGGGGCTCGATGCCGTCGTGGCCGGTCAGCGAGACGATGTCGCCGATCATGCGGCGTACCGAAGTTCCTTCGCCGCGACCGATGTTGTACGTCAGGTCGCAGCGCTCCGGGCGCTCCGCCAGGGACTGGGCCACGACCCGGTGGGCGTCGGCGAGGTCCTCGACATGGACGAAGTCACGGATGCAGGTGCCGTCCGGGGTCGGGTAGTCGTCGCCGAAGACGGCCGGGGGCGCACCGGCGTCGAGCTTCTCGAAGACCATGGGGACCAGGTTGAAGACGCCGGTGTCCGCCAGCTCGGGGACGGCGGCCCCCGCGACGTTGAAGTACCGCAGGCAGGCGGTGGACATGCCGGTCGCAGCCCCTGCCGCACGGACCAGCCACTCACCGGCGAGCTTGGTCTCGCCGTACGGATTGATCGGCGCGCACGGGGTGTCCTCGGTCACCACGTCCAGGTCCGGCATTCCGTACACGGCGGCGGACGAGGAGAACAGGAAGCTGCGCACACCGGCCTCGGCGGCGGCCTCCAGCAGCACGGTCAGTCCGTGGACGTTCTCGCGGTAGTAGTGCAGGGGGAGGGCCACGGATTCGGCCACCTGCTTCTTGGCGGCGAGGTGCACGATGCCGGTGATGCGGTGCTCGCGCAGCGTGCGGTCGAGCAGTTCGCGGTCCAGCGTGGAGCCGATGACGACAGGCGTTCCGGCGGGAATGCGTCGGACGTCGCCCGTGGAAAGGTCGTCGAGTACGACGACTTTCTCGCCGGAATTGGTCAGGGCACGTACGACGTGGGAGCCGATGTACCCGGCCCCACCTGTGATCAAAAAGGACATGTCGACCATCGTAGGGTGCCCCGTGTTCACATGTGCACAAGGGGGAGAATTGAAGGACCTTGGCCGTGCTTATCGGGACTTTCGTCCCTGGCACTCGGGACAAAGGTTGATGATCAACAACGAAGGGCGCTGGTAAATTCTTACGGCGCTCTTATTTCCTGCCTCCATGGGCGCGCTTCTGAGTAAATAGCCCGATGGTGCCCCCGGAATGTCCAGGCCCTTCTTTTCCGGGCGTTCATGCGGCGGGGGAGAATCGGTGAACACCAATCCATGAGAAGGCTTTCGCAGAAAGCGATTCAGGACCTCACTTGCAAGAAGCGTGACGCCTGGTGGACGGTCGCGCTCGTCGACCCCGTGGCCACACGCCTGGTGCGGACCGTGGCCTTCTGGAAGTGGGTCACTCCCAACCGGGTCACCTGGGCCTCGCTCTTCGTCGGGCTCGGAGCCGCCTATTGCTTCAGCCGCGCGGACTGGAACTGGCTGGCGCTCGGTGCGCTGCTCTACCACGTGAGCTTCATTCTCGACTGCGTCGACGGCAAACTGGCGCGCCTCACGGGCAATGGCACCGTGTTCGGAGCATGGCTCGACTACGTCTTCGACCGCATCAGGGTCATGCTCTGCGCGATCGCCCTGATGGGTGGTCAGTACTGGCGCACAGGGAACGAGATCTACCTCCTCGGCGCCTTGGCCGTCGTCTTCCTGGACATGCTGCGATACGTCGATTCCCTCCAGATCTACAAGATGCGCATTTCGATGCGCCGCAAGATCGAGAACCTGATGGAGGAGCGCAAGGGGGCGGACGGGGAAGGCGCCGAAGTGGTCTTCATCGAAGACCTCCTGCGTGAGAACCCCGGCCTGAACGTCGCCTGCATGAAGGAGAAGACGGGCGAAGTCGTCGACCTGCACGCACAGTTCAGGAGCCGTTTCCCCTGGTACGCGCGAGTGCGCACCGCCCTGGTGAGCCGCCGGATCCGCCCGCACCTCGTGAGCGGCATCGAATTCCAGATGGCCGTCTTCATCGTGGGCCCGCTGCTCGGGCAGATCGTGGCGACCACGGCCGCCGCCGGGCTGCTGCTGGGCCTGTTCGAGCTGGCCATCATGTACAAGTTCTGGCTCTCCACACGCGACTTCACCCGCGTCGTCGAAGGACTCTCGACGGAGGGCACGTCGACCGGAATCCCGGCGACCGCCTTCCGGGGACGCCACCGCGGCGCTTCCTCCGGTGGACGGGACTGGGTCGGAGCCCGGCTCGACATCGCCAACAGTACGAACGCCATGGAAAGGGTCGGCGCGTGAACCCGCGAAACGACGGTCTCAACAACCTGATCACGGTGGTCATCGCCGCCCACAACGCCGCACCGACCGTGGGGCGGGCCCTGAAGTCGATCCTCCACCAGACCCATGAAGCCCTCGACGTCGTGGTCGTCGACGACGCGTCGACGGACAGCACCCTCGCGGTGGCGCAGGGCTTCGCGGCCGGTGACTCCCGGGTGCGCGTCCTCGCACGCCCCCACAACAGCGGAGGATGCGGCGCCCCGCGCAACGACGGCGTCGCCGCCGCCCGCGGCGACTACGTGATGTTCGTGGACGCCGACGACGAACTCCCGCACCAGGCCTGCGCGCTGCTGCTGGAGGCCGCCTCGGCGAACGGCGGGGACATCATCGCCGGCCGTGTGCTCAGGGTCAACAGGGACACCGGGGAGAGCAAGACATGGGCCCCGGACGTGTACGTGATGGACCGCAACGTGTCCTCGCTGCCCGCACACCCTCAGCTGCTCAACGACCCTGTGGCGGCGGGCAAGCTGTACCGTACGGCCTTCCTCAAGCAGCACGGGATCAAGTTCCCTGAAGGCGTCTTCTACGAGGACACCTGGTTCTCGACCGTGGCCGGCTGCCTGGCGGACGGCATCACCCTCACGACGGGGACCGTCTACCGCTGGATGTGGGAGCAGGAAGGAACGTCCATCACCGGTCGCACCGGTGAACTGCGCAACATCCAGGACCGGGTCGCGGTGCACCGCGCCACCGACCGCTTCCTGCTCGACCACGGCCACAGCGCGCTCAAGGCCCGCAAGGACGCCAAGTTCCTCGCCCACGACCTGCGCCTCTACATGGGAGCGCTCGCGGAGGGCGACGCCGCGTACCGGACCGGCTTCGCGGAGACGGTGGCCCCGTACCTCGGCGGGATTAGCGACGAGGCGTACGACCTGTGCGGCCCCCTCGACAGGGTGCGGGCCTTCTTCCTGCTGTACGGCGAAACGGAGGCCGCGCTGACGACGCTGGACTACGCCCAGCGGCGCAGTGTGCTCTCCTCGCACCTCGTCCAGGAGGACGGAAGGGTGTACTGGTCCGGGGACCACCTGCACCTGCCCGCCGCCCGCCGTCGCCTCGACGTCACCGAACTCGGCCTGGACAAGGCCGACATGAACCGCACCCCCCTCTTCGGCCGTCTGCTGTCCTGGACCCTCGCCGGAACGGAGCTGACCTTCGAGGGCGAACTGGTCAACCGGTTCGGCCGGATCTCCGCCGGCGACCGGCTGAGTCTTCGTACCGCAGTGCGCAACCGTCGCACCAAGGAAGACGACTTCGCCCCGGCCCGCATCCTCTCGGTCGACTCACGCCACATCCGCTTCCGCAGCACGGTCGACCTCGCGGAAGCACTCGGGGACGCCACCACCGGAGCAGTGTGGAACCTGGGTGTCCGGGTCGACTGGAACGGACAGCGCTGCCGGTCCGCACTGCTCGTACGCGACACGGACCTCACGCCGCTGCGCCTCACCACCGGCGGCGTGGAGGTGGAGGGCTACCGCACCGTCAGCGGCAACCTCGCGCTGCGCACGGCGGACGCCCGGAGCGCGGGCGACTTCGAGATCTCGCAGCGGGACCCGTCCGCCCCCTGGATGTGGTGGCAGGGCCGGCAAGCCGCCCCCATGGGCCTGCCGCGGGAAACGTACGACCTGGCGGTCGTCGTCCCCTGCTACAACGTCGAGCAGTACCTGGACGACTGCCTGGGCTCCATCGCGGCCCAGCGGGACTTCGACCGCGTACAGGTGGTCCTCGTCGACGACGGTGCCACCGACGCCACACCCGGCATGCTCGACGCCTTCGCGGCCCGGTACGCCAACACCACCGTCCTCCACCAGCGCAACGGCGGTCTGGGCAACGCCCGCAACAACGGACTCGCGCTGGTGCGGGCGCCCTTCGTCACGTTCCTCGACTCGGACGACATCCTGGGCCCGGACGCGCTCTCCCGCATGGTCCACACGGCCCGCCGGGACGGTTCCGACGTGGTCATCGGCGACCTGGTGAACTTCCCGGCCCGTCCTTACGGCCCGTGGAAGCAGTACTTCGGGGCGGGGGACCGGATCATCGAGGACCTGTCCGAAACCCCGGATCTCGCCTTCAGCGGCTCGGCCTGCAACAAGCTCTTCAGCACCGGCCTGCTGCGCCGTCTGGGTCTCGCCTTCGGAGAAGGCGTGCACTTCGAGGACGCCTGGGTCACGCTTCCGGCGCTGCTTCGTGCCCGTCGCGTCAGCATCCTGGACACCCCGGTGTACTACTACCGGGGGCGGCCCGACGGCTCCTCCATCATGGACTCGCTCTGGAGCAATCCCGCCAACTACCGGGACCACCTCCGGCTCAACCTCTTCCTGCTCGACGTCGCCGCGGCCGAGGCTCCCGAAGTCCGCAGGGTGTTCCAGCGATACGCCGTCCGCACCTACAAGGGCTTCCTCGGCAACATGAGGAACGTCATGAGCCGTGAAAACGTCCGGCAGATCTTCCCGGACATGCACCGGCACTACCGGGGCATCCCCGACGACGTCATTCTGGAATACGCGACCACCCCGGCACAGCAGCTCGACCACTACGCGCTCAAGAGCGGCAACTTCGAACTGTTCTGGGACCCGGAGCGCGTGACCGGCGGCGTCCGTCCACGCGTCCTGATCGACAACGACGGCTTCTACCGCTCGTTCGGCCGACGCGGCGACGACTGCCGGGTCGCCCGGATCGCCGATCCGACGGTCGTCGTCGAGTCCATCACCGAGCGGGACGGCTCCCTGCTCGTCGAAGGTTCGATGAGCTTCCCGGGGATGGACCTCAGCGACTCGATGGAGAACCGACTCGAATTCGTGCACCAGACGAGGGCCGCCAAGGTCGTCGTGCCGCTGCGCCAGGTGCATCGGCGCGACATCGCCAACGCCCGCAACGGACGCGACCGTTGCGCGGGCTGGTACGCGGAGATCTCCCCGGAGGAGATGGCGCGCGGCGGATTCCAGGCCGGCGACTTCCGGCTGCGCGTCCGTCACCTCAACGGCAAGGGGCAGCGCAACGTCGTCATGAAGGCCCGGCTGCCGCTGCACCGCTTCAAGGGGCCCGGCCGCGTCGGTGACCACCGCTACATGGTGACCATCGGCAACCGCGACTCCCTCCACTTCCGCCTCGTGGACACCACCCGGCGGGCCAGGGTGAGCCAGGGACTGTGGAGACTGCGCCGCGAAGTGCGCATTCTCAGCAAGCGGGCGCCGGGCTGGCGCATGCGGTTCGCCTACTGGGCGACCCGCCCGCTGCTGCGCTCCCGCGACATCTGGCTGATCGGCGAACGCAGCAATACGGCCCAGGACAACGCCTCCCACCTCTTCCGTTGGATCAGGACGAACGAGAAGCGGCGCAACGCCTACTACGTGATCGACGGCGACAGCGAGCACTACGGCCGGATCAAGAAGTTCGGTCACGTGCTGAAGCGGGGTTCCTTCCGGCACCGCATGTACCTCCTGCACGCCAAGAAGGTGATCGGCGCCTACGACTCGGAGTCCTACCTGATTCCGCCGAAGTACGGGAAGCTGCTCTACCTGCACCGTTTCGGAGAGCTGATCGACTACCAGCGGATCTTCCTGCAGCACGGCGTCACCTACAACGACGTGTCCGTCGGTGCCGCGCGGCAGCTCACGAGCTACGACATGATCGTGACGAGCGGCCGGCAGGAAACCCAGTACATGGCGCAGGAACTCGCCTACGCCGATCGTGCGCAGCCCACGGGGTTCCCGCGCTTCGACGCGCTCGTCCGTGAACCCCGGCAGCGTCCGCGCATCCTGCTCATGCCCACCTGGAGGCAGTGGCTCGTCACGGCCTCCTACAAGAAGTCCGGGGCGCCGTCGAAGACCGTCTTCACCCAGTCCGAGTACTTCAGCTTCTACCGTTCGCTGCTCACCCACCCCCGCCTCGTGGCGGAACTGGAGAAGCACGGCGTGGACCTGGAGTTCTTCCCCCACTACGAAATCCTTCCCTACCTGCACCACTTCCGCATCGACTCGCCCTCGGTGAAGGTCGCGGATCCGGGTGCACGGGACCTCCAGCAGGCGATGAAGGAATGCTCGTTGATGGTCACGGACTACTCCTCCGTGTTCTTCGACGTGGCCTACATGGGCATTCCCCTGGTCCATGTCCCCTTCGACGAGGAGGACTTCTACGGACGCCACTACCGGCGCGGCTACTTCGACCTCGCCCGCGACGGGTTCGGCCCGGTGGCCCGAACCGTCGAGGCGGCCGTCGACGAGATCATCGCCTCGATCGAGCGCGGCTTCACCGTCGAAAGCCCCTACCAGGAGCGGGTGCAGGACTTCTTCGTCCACCGGGACCAGAACAACTGCGCCCGCACCTACCGGGCGATCGAGCAGTTGGTGTCCCGGGCGCCCGAGCCGGTGGGCGTCGTCCCGCCGCCTCTCAGCCTGGTGCGGGCGGAAGAGGCCATGTCGGCGCCGCTGAGCATCGCCTGGCCCGACGCGGCCTGACCCGGTGGCGGCCAGTCGCAGAGGGTTCCTCGGTGCGGCGCTGGGCGGGGTTCCCGCGCTGGCGCTGCTCCGAGGCGACGGCGCGCGGCGGCCGGGGCGGCTCGGGGACCTGCCGCTCGGGTCTCCCGGCACCCGCACCGAGGTGCGCCGGCACCGCAGGCTCGCGCCCGGTGTCGACTACTGGCGGCTCGCGCACGGGTATGCGGCGGGGCACTGGACGGTCGGAGTACGGACTTCGGGCGAGGTGTCGCCCGACCGGGCGGACGCCGCCGAGCTCAGGGCGGCGCTGGACCGGCGGGGGTTCGACTCGTACGTCAAGGATCTCTGCGTGCCCGCGACGCAGGACGCACCGGGCGGTGTCGTGGGCCACGCGGTGCAATCGGGACGGCTGGACCGGAAGGCCGACGCCCAGGCACTGCGCCGACGACTGACCGCGGCGGGATTCCGCGCGCTGCTCACCCACACCGATGCGCTGGGCGGACCGAGCGAGGGGCCGTGGGACATCCACGTCCTGCACCTTGCCCGCGACAGCGGCCTGTCGGTACGCCCCGTGCCGGGACTTCGGGCCCCGGAGCCGGAGACGGTCCGTGCCACGGCGGAACGGACCTCGGCGACGGCCGCCGTGAACGGCATGTTCTTCCGACCGATGACGGGTCCCGGGGCGAGAGGCGTCGAACCGCGCGGTCTGTACGTGTCGGACCACCGGCTCCTGCACGACGCACCCGTGGGGGGCACGGCTCTGGTACGGGCGGGAGGACACCGGGCATACGAGGTCACCGAGCTCCGCACCCGGACAACGGTGACCGCACCCTCCGGTGCCCAGCACCCCGTCAGCGGTGTCAACAGCAGTCCGGGCCGGGGAGGCGATTTGACGCTTCTGACCCCCGGACCGGGCGGGAGACCCCTCGGCGGCGACGGCCCGAACGGCATCTCGGTCGGCCTCGGCCCGCAGGGGCAGGTGCTCTCCCGGCACCACGGCCCGGCCCCTCGGATTCCGGAAGGCGGTGCGCTGCTGCGGGGCTCCGGCGGCGCCGCGCAGTGGCTCGTCGACCACGCACGGCCCGGGCGGGATCTCACCGTCGCCACCAGCCTGCTGGACACCCGCGCAGGAACAGTCCGTTCAGGGATTCAGTGGGCGGTCGGCGGACGGCCTGCTCTCGTACGGAGCGGTGAGGTGTACCTGAATCCGGCGGCGAACGGACTGGCCCCTGCCGGAGGCCCCGTCCCCGTGCCCGTGTTGCTGCGCCGGGAGCCGCGGACCGCTGTCGGAATCACCCAGGACGGTGGTCTGCTCATCGTGGTGACGGACGGTCGGGCGCCCCGAACCAGTGTGGGTGCGACGCTCCACGAGACGGCCGCCGTCATGCGCGCGCTCGGCGCGGTCGAGGCCGTCAACCTGGACGGGGGCGGATCGTCGACCATGCTCGTCCAGGGGGAGACCGTCAACCGCCCCAGGGCCGAATGGGGCGGGCGCGTGGTCGAGCGCCCGGTGGCCAACGCATTGGTCATCGGCCGCTGAGCAGACCGTCTGCGCACGCCGAAGGGGCCCCACGGAAACCGACTCCGTGAGGCCCCTCCCGTACTTCCCGACGCGTTACGCCGGCACGCTCGCCACGCCCGCCGCCAGGAACTTCTTCCCGTTCACGCGCTCCGAGAAGCCCTCGCGGTCCAGGTACGGCGTGATGCCGCCCAGGTGGAAGGGCCAGCCGGCGCCCGTGATCAGGCACAGGTCGATGTCCTGGGCCTCGGCGACGACGCCCTCGTCCAGCATCAGGCCGATCTCCTGCGCCACCGCGTCCATGACGCGGGTGCGGACCTGCTCCTCGGTCAGGACGACGTCGCCCTGCTTGAGGAGCGCGGCGACCTCGGGGTCGAGGACCGGGGCGCCCGAGTCGTAGACGTAGAAGCCGCGCTTGCCCGCCTTGACCACGGCGGCCAGGTTGGGGGAGACCGTGAAGCGGTCCGGGAAGGCGCGGTTCAGGGTCTCCGAGACGTGGAGGCCGATGGCCGGGCCGACCAGCTCCAGGAGGACCAGGGGGGACATCGGGAGGCCGAGGGGCTCGACGCCCTTCTCGGCGACGGCGACCGGGGTGCCCTCATCGATGACGTTCTGGATCTCGCCCATGAAGCGGGTCAGGATGCGGTTGACCACGAACGCCGGGGCGTCCTTGACCAGGACGGCGGTCTTCTTCAGCTTGCGGGCGACACCGAAGGCCGTGGCCAGGGAGGCGTCGTCCGTCTTCTCGCCGCGGACGATCTCCAGGAGGGGGAGGATCGCGACCGGGTTGAAGAAGTGGAAGCCGACGACCCGCTCGGGGTGCTGGAGCTTCGACGCCATTTCGGAAATCGACAAGGAAGACGTGTTCGTGGCGAGGATCGCGTGGGCGGGGGCGACGGCCTCCACCTCGGCGAACACCTGCTGCTTGACCGACATCTCCTCGAAGACCGCTTCGATGATGAAGTCGGCGTCGGCGAAGCCGTCGGCCTTGTCCAGGACGCCCGTGACCAGGGCCTTCAGGCGGTTGGCCTTGTCCTGGTTGATGCGGCCCTTGCCGCGCAGCTTCTCGATCTCGGTGTGGACGTAGCCCACGCCCTTGTCGATGCGCTCCTGGTCGATGTCGGTCAGGACGACCGGGACTTCGAGGCGGCGGAGGAAGAGGAGGGCGAGCTGCGAGGCCATCAGGCCCGCGCCGACGACGCCGACCTTCGTGACCGGGCGGGCCAGGTTCTTGTCCGGGGCGCCGGCCGGGCGCTTCGCGCGCTTCTGGACCAGGTTGAACGCGTAGATGCCGGAGCGGAGTTCACCGCCCATGATGAGGTCGGCGAGCGCCTGGTCCTCGGCGTCGAAACCGGCGGAGAGGTCGCCGGACTTGGCCGCGGCGATGATGTCCAGCGCGCGGTAGGCGGCGGGGGCCGCGCCGTGCACCTTCGAGTCGGCGATGAAGCGGCCGCGGGCGACCGCCGCGTCCCAGGCCTCGCCGCGGTCGATCTCCGGGCGCTGGACCTGGAGTTCGCCGCGCAGGACCGCGGAGGTCCACAGGAGGGACTGCTCCAGGAAGTCGGCGCCCTCGAAGATGGCGTCGGCGATGCCGAGCTCGAAGACCTGCTTGCCCTTGAGCTGGCGGTTCTGGTTGAGCGAGTTCTCGATGATGACCGAGACGGCCTTGTCGGCGCCGATCAGGTTCGGGAGGAGGGCGCAGCCGCCCCAGCCCGGGACCAGGCCGAGGAAGACCTCGGGGAGCGAGAAGGCCGCGATCGAGGTGGAGACCGTACGGTACGAGCAGTGCAGGCCGACCTCGACGCCGCCGCCCATCGCCGCACCGTTGTAGTACGCGAAGGTGGGGACGGCCAGGTGGGACAGGCGGCGGAAGACGTCGTGGCCGCCCTTGCCGATGGCGAGCGCGTCCTCGTGGCGGCCGAGCAGCTCGACGCCCTTCAGATCCGCGCCGACGGCGAAGATGAACGGCTTGCCCGTGATGCCGATGCCGACGATGGAGCCCTCGGCGGCCTCCTTCTCGACCTGGTCGATGGCGGCGTTCAGGTTCGCCAGCGACTGGGGGCCGAAGGTGGTCGGCTTGGTGTGGTCCAGGCCGTTGTCGAGGGTGATGAGGGCGAAGTTGCCCGCGCCGCCCGGGAGGGCGAGGTGGCGTACGTGCGTCTGCGTGACGACCTCGTCCGGGAACAGCTCGGCTGCGCCCTTCAGGAGCTCGGCGGTGGTGGTGCTCACTTGTCGTCGCCTCCGTTGAAGTGCGGGTTCTCCCAGATGACCGTTCCGCCCATGCCGAAGCCGACGCACATGCTCGTCAGGCCGTAGCGGACGTGCGGCTGCTCCTCGAACTGGCGGGCCAGCTGCGTCATCAGGCGCACGCCGGAGGAGGCCAGCGGGTGACCGAAGGCGATCGCGCCGCCGTACTGGTTCACGCGCGGGTCGTTCTCGGGGATGCCGAAGTGGTCCAGCATGGCCAGCACCTGCACGGCGAAGGCCTCGTTGATCTCGAACAGGCCGATGTCGTCGATCGACAGGCCCGCCTTGGCGAGGGCCTTCTCGGTCGCCGGGACCGGGCCGATGCCCATGACCTCGGGCTCGACGCCCGCGAAGGCGTACGACACCAGGCGCATCTTGACCGGGAGGCCCAGCTCGCGGGCGACGTCCTCGGCGGCGATCAGGGAGGCCGTGGCGCCGTCGTTCAGACCTGCGGCGTTGCCCGCCGTCACACGGCCGTGCGGACGGAAGGGGGTCTTGAGGTTCGCGAGCGACTCAAGGGTGGTGCCCGGGCGCATCGGCTCGTCGACCGTGGCCAGACCCCAGCCCGTCTCACCGGCTTCCGCGTTCGTACGACGCACCGATACGGGGACCAGGTCGGCCTGGATCTTGCCGTCGGCGTACGCCTTCGCGGCCTTCTCCTGCGAGCGCACCGCGTACTCGTCCGCGCGCTGCTTGGAGATGCCCGGGAAGCGGTCGTGCAGGTTCTCGGCGGTCATGCCCATGAAGAGGGCGGACTCGTCGACCAGCTTGTCGGAGACGAAGCGGGGGTTGGGGTCCACGCCCTCGCCCATGGGGTGGCGGCCCATGTGCTCGACGCCGCCGGCCAGGGCGATGTCGTACGCACCGAAGGCCACGCCGCCCGCCACGGACGTCACGGCGGTCATCGCGCCGGCGCACATGCGGTCGATCGAGAAGCCGGGGACGGAGGTCGGGAGACCCGCGAGGATTCCGGCGGTACGGCCCAGGGTCAGACCCTGGTCGCCGATCTGGGTGGTCGCGGCGATGGCGACCTCGTCGACGCGCGCGGGGTCGAGGTCCGGGTTGCGGCGCAGCAGCTCCCGGATCGCCTTCACGACCAGGTCGTCGGCCCGGGTCTCGTGGTAGATGCCCTTCGGGCCCGCCTTGCCGAACGGGGTGCGGACGCCGTCGACGAAGACGACGTCCCTGACGGTACGAGGCACGATTGGCTCTCCTCCGGGGTGCGGGGTGGTGCTGCTGCCGGTACGCGGACAACGCCGAGGTGGGCGCGTCCGCACACCGTCATGCTACTTGCGGGTAACCATGCTGCACAGTCTCCACGGCGGGAGCGGCGAAGGTCACACTCCGCGCGAACGGGCGCCGGGTGTCGTGGGTGGCGGAAAGTCGCCGGTGCGCGGGTCGCGGTGGAGTGGGGGAATCGGCGGCCAGGCCCTTGTCGGGGGATTCCGACTCGGCCTCCCCGTACGGGATTTGAGGCCATTCGGTTCCCTTTTGCGGCCGGAAAATTGGTCTGGACCATACCGCTCGGTAGCGCTTAGGCTCGCCACGAGATCGCCCGTCCCCGGACGTGCGACACGGCTTTGACCTGCCGTTTTTCCTGTGCTGTGCCTATCGACGGGATACACCGTGCCTGATGTGCTCCCTGTAATGGACTTAGTAGTGGTGCTGCGGGCCGAGGACGCCGTCCTCGACTTCCTCTCCGTCACCCGAGGTTCCGCTTCGGTGGAGCAGGAGGCTGGGGAACACTCCGGACGGGCGGCCCCTGAGGAGCCCTTGAGCGGGGCGGTCCGGGTGCTGTGCTGCGACACCCGGCAGTGGATCGACCTGGCCGCCGGCACCTCCCTGGCCGACCGGCTCGCCGCCCTCGCCCCGCACGTACGGGCCCCCGACGCGCCCCACGACCCGCCCGGCTCCGAAGAGCTCGCCGGGCTGCTGCGCGAAGCCGCCGAGGGCCGTGCGGTCCGGGTCTGGACCCACTCGCCCGCCGACAACCGGCGCAGCCGGGGGAGGATCGGCCGCGACGTGGCCGCCGGGGACCACGGACTGCCGGTGCGGCACGCCGTCGGCTACTCCCCGTACCTCCAGTTCGTCAGCGACGAGGACCGCCCGCTGGACCGCGCGTCGGTCGCCGCGAAGCTCGACTTCGTCAACCGGTACTGCGCCCCGCTGCTCCGTACGGACGAGCCCGAGTTCATGATCTACACCGCGCGGGTCCCGGCCGCCGAGCGCTTCTTCACCACCGACGGGGCCCGCGAGCGCGAAGGCCTGTTCGCCCTGCTGGCCAGCCTCGACGACGAGGCCGCCACCGTCGCCGACCCGTGGGAGTTCGAGACCTCCGCGTACGAGAGGTCCCGGCTCGACGCCTCCACCGCCTGGATCGCCCGGCACCGCTCGCCCGGGGACGGGCCGCTCGTCGAGGTGGGCGCCTGCGAGGGGGCGCTCACGGTCCGGCTCGCCGCCAAGGGGTACGAGGTCGACGCGACCGAGCCCAACCCCCTCTTCCGCGACCGCCTCGCCCGCCACGTCGAAACCGGCTTCGAGGGCGTACGGGTCCACGCGGACGCCCTCGAAGGGCTCGCGGCGGAGCCCCGGCTGCCGGGCTCCGCGTACCTCCTGATCGAGATGCTCTATTACGGCCAGGACCTCGACCTCCTCGACACCCTCCCGGCCGACCTGGTGCTCCTCGCCCTCGAACCCGCCGCCCTCGCCGAACGGGTCCGCCCGTGGCTGGCCGGAACCTCGCGGTGGACCCAGGTGGAGGAGACCGTGCTGGTCGCTCCGGCGCTGGAGGCGGTGTGCGGGGGGCGGGCCTATCTGAGCAAGAGGGGGAGTACGGGGGTGGTGCTGCGGAGGGTGGGGGACTGAGGGGGCACCCCCTCTTCCCTCGCCCCCGGCCCCCTCTTCCCTCGTCCCCTTGGGCGGCCGCCTCTTCCCTCGTCCCCTTGGGCGGAGCCCCTTTTCGCCGCGGTCCCCTTGGGCGGCGGGGCCGCTGCCTCCCTCTCCCCAGCCCCCTTGGGCGGCGGGGCCGCCCCCCGGGGGCGGGACGGGCGGGCAAGGGGGCGGCCCCCTCGCTCCGGGCCCGCCCCGGTCCCGGCCCCCACCCGCACCTTGCACGCCGAACGCCCACGACACCGCGGCCTCGGGCCCGCCTCCAGGCACCGGGCACGTGAAGCCCCCGGCCCGCCGGGGCAAAGGGTCCCCAGCCCCGCCCCTTCACCTAAACCCGCGGGGCAATTGCACGGTTCCCGTGCAGGCGCGTCGTGGCTGGTCGCGCAGTTCCCCGCGCCCCTGACGGGGCGCCACCCGTACTCCGTCCCATCCACCCTCACCGAAGGTGACCCCCGATGGACAACTCCCTGATCTCTCTCGTCAACGCCTGCCTCCTCCCCGCCTACGACGGCCGCACCCCGCCCGACTGGGTCAAACGCGCCCTCGACCAAGGCCTCGCAGGCGTCGGCCTCTTCGGCACCAACCTCCTGCCGCCCGGCGGCCCCCTCCGCGACGACATCGTCGACCCGCTGCGCGCCGTACGGCCCGACGCCCTGATCGCCCTCGACGAGGAGGGCGGCGACGTCACCCGCCTCGACTACCACCGGGGCAGCGTCTACCCCGGCAACCACGCCCTCGGTGCCGTGGACGACCCCGATCTGACCCGCCGGGTCGCCGAGGCCGTCGCCGACGACCTCCTCGACACCGGCATCAACCTCTGCCTCGGTCCGTGCGCGGACGTCAACTCCCGTCCCACCAACCCGATCATCGGCGTACGTTCCTTCGGCGCGACCCCCGACCTCGTCGCCCGGCACACCCGTGCCTTCGTGGACGGTCTCCAGGGGCGAGGCGTGGCCGCCACCCTCAAGCACTTCCCCGGCCACGGCGACACCGGCACCGACTCGCACTCCTGGCTGCCGGACATACCCCGCTCCCTCGACGAGCTCCGCGCGCTCGAACTGCCGCCGTTCGTCGCGGGGTTCGACGCGGGGGCCAAGGCCGTGATGACGGGGCACATACGTCTCTCCCAGGTGGACGACCTCCCCGCCACCCTGAGCCGACGCGTGGTCACCGGTCTGCTGCGCGAGGAACTCGGTTACGACGGCGTCGTGATCAGCGACGCGCTGGAAATGGCCCCGATCCTCGATCGCTGGGGCTTCGGCGGGGCGGCCGTGCTCGCCTGGGCGGCGGGCGTCGATCTGGTCCTGCTCGGTGCCACGGACGGCGAGAAGATCCTTCCGGAGGTGTACGAGGCGGTGGAACGGGCCCTCGTGGGAGGTGAGTTGACGGTCGGACGTCTGGAGGAGGCGGCTGCGCGGGTCGGGGCGTTGCGGGCGTGGGCCGCGCCGCGTTCCGGTGTCGGTGGGGCTGCGTCTTCCGCTGGTGCTGGTGCTGGTGCTGGTGCTGGTGTCGGTGTCGGTCTCGTTGCGGCTCGGCGGGCCCTTGCCGGTGTGGGGCTGCCCGAGCTTCCCGTGTCCGGGCCCGTTCACGTCGTGCGGCTGGCCGTAGGGGCCAATCTGGCGGTGGGGGAGGCGCCCTGGGGTCTGGCGCAGAGCCTGGAGCGGCTCGGTGGGCTGGGATCCGCCGTCGACGTCGAGCCCGGTACCGATCCGGGCGAGATCGTGCTGCCAGGAGGTGACGGCAGTGCGCCGGTCGCGGTGGTCGTCCGGGACGCCGTGCGTGATCCCTGGCAGCGGGAGGTGCTGGCTGGGCTTCGGGGCCGGCGTCCTGATCTCCTCGTCGTCGAGATGGGGCTGACGCCGGTGCCGCTGCCGGAGGTGCCGACGCTGCTGACCCGGGGGGCCGGGCTTGCCAATGCCATGGCGGCTGCGGAGCGGCTCATCGGCCGCCAATGGGCCTCTCCGCTCCGCGCCTGACCCTCCACCCCCGGCCCCCTTCGGTGCCGAGACCGCCCTCTTCCTCCCTTCCCCCTAGTCCCTTGGGCACCGCGGCCTCCCCTTCCACCTCCCTCGTCCCCTCGGGCGGAGCCCCTTTCCGTCCCGTCCCCTCGGGCGGAGCCCCTTTCCGCCCCGTCCCCTTGGGCGGAGCCCCTTTTCGCCGCCGTCCCCTTGGGCGGCGGGGCCGCCCCCCGGGGGCGGAACGGGCGGGCAAGGGGGCGGTACGCCCGATCCGGGCCCGCCCCGGTCCCGGCCCCTGCCCGCACCTTGCCCGCCGGGTGCGCGCAGCCACAGGGCCCACGGGGCGCCTCCCGGTGCCGGGCACGTGAAGCCCCCTGCCCGCCGGGGCAAAGGGTCCCCAGCCCCACCCCTTCACCTAAACCCGCGGGGCAAGGGGACCGGTTCCGTGCAGGAGCGTCGTGGCTGGTCGCGCAGTTCCCCGCGCCCCTGAAGGGGCACGGAAAGAGAGCGGCCCGCACGGGCAGAGCGCGCCCGCGCGGCGGAGCCGCAGAAGCGGCACAGCCCCGCGCCCCCGACCGGGCGCACCCCGTACCCACCCCACCCCACCCCGTCCCCACTCCTCCCCACCCCGGAGCCCCCATGCCCCCACCCCCCTACGACACCTGCGTCGGCCTCGGCTACCACTGCGAGTCCACCCACCAGATCCGCCGCATCACCGGCACCGACCGCGCCCACTTCTTCGACTGGCTCGACCTCGACTACGCGTCCGTACTCGCCCTCCTGGAAACCGACTTCCGTGACGTGCTGCGCACCGGTGCGAGCGAACCCTTCAGCGACGGGCACTGCGCGCACGACCGCGGCACCGGCATCCGCTTCTTCCACGAGTTCCACCCGGCGGCCGGCGACCGGCTCACGCAGCAGGACATCGACCGTCAACTCCCCTCCGTACGGGAGAAGTTCCAGCACCTCGCCGAGAGGTGGCGCAAACGGACCCGCTCCGACGAGCGGACCCTGTACGTCCACCACGACGCCTTCGACGAGTTGACGGACGCCGACCTGGCCCGGCTGCCGAAGCTGCTGGCGCATCGGTATCCCGGCCACCGGTTCGCCGTGCTCTGGCTGCGCCGTACCCCGCCCGCGAGCACGGCCGCCCTGCCGCCCGGTGTCGTCTGGGACACCGTTCCCGAGGTGCCCGGACGCTGGCAGGGCTCCGACGCCGACTGGGACCGCGTGTTCGGTGCCCTCGACCCTGTCGCCCTCTGGCCCACGACCCCTTCCTGAGCCCTCACCACCCCGGAGGTATCCCCTTGCCCCGCCCCTGGCGCACCGTCGTCCTCTCCCCGCACTTCGACGACGCCGTCTTCTCCCTCGCCGCCACCCTGGCCGCACTGCCGGGGCCGACCGCCGTCGTCACCGTGTACGGCGGCGCCCCGGCCCCCGAGGCCCCGGTCTCCTGGTGGGACGCCACCTGCGGCTTCTCCTCCGCACACGAGGCGCACCGCGCCCGCGTCGCCGAGGACGCGGCCGCCTGCGCCGCGATCGGCGTCGAGCAGGTCGTCCTCGACCACCCCGACGGCCCGTACGCGAACGGCCCCGAACTCCCCGGCCTGGACACCTTCCTGGCCGGGCTCCCCGCCGGCACCGACGTCTGGGCGCCCCTCGGCAGCAACCAGCCCGACCACGAGAACGTCCGGCTGCGCGCCACCCGCACCCTCACCCGCCTCGGCGCCCCCCTGCCCCGCGTCTACGCCGACCTCCCCTACACCGGCCACCTCCCGGAGTGGGGAACGGACCAGGCGAGCGAGGCTCTCGCGAAGAGCTCCATGTGCGGTCTGGCGTACCAGGAGCTGCTGCGCACCCACCGCACCACCGTCCACCACCACCTCGTGCCCGACGACGCCCAGTGGGCCGCCAAGCGTGCCGCCGCCCAGTGCTACGGCTCCCAGCTCGCCCCCGTCGCCGGCGACCACGGCACCTTCCTCTCCCGCACCGGCCCGCTGCGCGCCGAACTCGTCTGGTCCCTGGAGCCCGCATGCTGACGCCCCCGGACGAGCGCCCGCCCGTGCTCGTCGCCCGCGACCTCGTCAAGGAGTACGCACGCGGGCGTGCCGTCGACGGGGTCTCCCTGACCGTGCGCGCCGGGGAGCGCCTCGGGCTCCTCGGTCCCAACGGCGCGGGCAAGACCACCACCCTCCTGATGAGCCTCGGCGCGGTGGAGCCCGATGCCGGGAGTGTGGAGATACTCGGCCACCGGCTGCCCGGCGACCGGGCCCGTGCCATGCAGGGCGTCGGCTTCGTCGCGGGCTATCTCCCGCTGCCGGACCGGGTCAGGGTCTCGGAGTACCTGCGTCTGTACGCCGATCTGTACGGGCTGCGCGACCCGCACGCGGCGGTCTCCGAAGCCCTGGAACGCTTCGGCATCGGCCACCTCGCCGCCGCCATCGGCACCCAGCTCTCCAGCGGCCAGCGCACCCTGGTCGGCATCGCCAAGGCGGCCCTGCACCGGCCGCGCCTGATGATCCTCGACGAGCCCACCGCGTCGCTGGACCCGGACATCGCGCTCCGCGTCCGTACCGCACTGCTCGCGCTCTCCGCCGAGCGCGGCACCGCCCTCCTGGTCACCAGCCACGACATGACCGAGGTCGAGCGCCTGTGCGGGCGCGTCGTCTTCCTGCACGGGGGGCGGATCGCCGCCGACGGCACCCCCGAGGACGTCGCCCGCACCTTCGGCCGCGACGACCTCGAAGGCGTCTTCCTCCACCTCGCCGCCGAGCGCGACAAGGACCGCGAACGAGAAAGGGCGGCCACCGCATGAGCATGAGCGATCCCACGGGCAGCTCCATCACCACCGTGCCCCCGGACACCGAGGGCCCCGCCCTCCGCTCCCCGGCCGCCGCCTCCGCCCACCGGGTGCGGGCCGTGGCCCGGCGGCACTGGCTGGTGCTCAAGCGCAGCCCGCACCGTTTCTTCGACGTCCTGGTCTGGCCGCTCGTCGACACCCTGCTGTACGGGTCGATCGGGCTGTTCGCGGCCCAGGCCGCCGGGGATTCGCCGAGCGCCACCACCGCCGTCGCCGTCTATCTGCTCAGCGGCACCGTCCTGTGGCATCTCGTCCACCAGACCCAGATCTCGCTGGCCACCGGCTTCCTGGAGGAGACCTGGTCGCGCAACGTGCTGGGCCTGCTCGCCACCCCGATGCGGGACTGGGAGTACCTCGCGGGCGTCGGTCTGTTCGCCCTGGTGCGCACGGCCGCCAGCACCGTCGCGGTCGCCGCCCTCGCCTTCGCCGCGTACGCCTTCGACGTCACGCGGCTGGGCCTCGGCCTGATCCCGGTCGCCGCCCTGCTGCTGGCCTCCGGCTGGGCGGTGGCGCTGCTGGTCGTCGGACTCGTCCTGCGGTACGGCAGCGGGGCCGAGGCCTTGGTGTGGGGCGCGCTTTCGGTGGTCATGCCGCTGTCCGGCGTCTTCTACCCGATCACCACGCTGCCGACCGTCCTCCAGCCCGTCGCGCAGGTCCTGCCCACCACCCACGTCTTCGCCGTCGGCCGCACCCTGGCCTCGGGGAAGCCGATGCCGTGGGGCGAGTTCGCCCTCGCGGCCGGGGGCACGGCCGTACTGACGCTGCTGAGCCTGCTGGCCCTGCGCCGGATGCTGCGCACCTTCCGCCGCAAGGGCCTGGTGACCCGGTACTCCTGATTCCTGGGGTACGCGTGAGGCCCCCGGTCGCAGTGACCGGGGGCCTCACTCACGCGTAGCGCCGCCGGGAGCGGCGCGGGCTCACTCCGCCGCCGGGGCGGGCCTGGCCGCCAGCGCCTCCACCAGCAGCGGGGTGACCAGCTCGATCTGCCACTGGCGGGCGCCGTGGGAGGCCAGGGCTTCCGCCACCTTCTCCGGTGTCGCCGGCTTCGGCGGCTCCCAGCACACCCGGCGCACCGTGTCCGGCGTGATCAGGTTCTCCTGCGGCATGTTGATCTCCTCGGCCTGCGCCGAGACCGCCGCCCGCGCGGCGGACAGGCGGGCCGCCGCGACCGGGTCCTTGTCGGCCCAGGAGCGCGGCGGAGGAGGGCCCGCGACCGCCTGGCCGGGCTGGGGGAGCTCGATGTCGGGAAGGGCCTTGGCCCGGTCGATCGCCGCCTGCCACTGTTCGAGCTGGCGGCGGCCCATGCGGTGGCCGAAGCCGGGGAGGGCCGCGAGCGCGTTCGCGTTCAGCGGGACCGCGAGGGAGGCCTCGACGATCGCGGCGTCGCTCAGGACCTTGCCCGGGGAGACGTCACGGCGCTGCGCGATCTTGTCGCGGGTGTTCCAGAGTTCCCGTACGACCGCGAGACGGCGACGGCCGCGCACCTTGTGCATCCCGGACGTACGCCGCCACGGGTCCTTGCGCGGCGGCGCGGGCGGGGCCTCGGCGATGGCGCGGAACTCCTGGAGCGCCCAGTCCAGCTTGCCTTGGCGGTCCAGCTCCTTCTCCAGGGCGTCGCGCAGGTCGACGAGGAGTTCCACGTCGAGTGCGGCGTAGCGCAGCCACGGTTCGGGGAGCGGGCGGGTGGACCAGTCCACGGCGGAGTGGCCCTTCTCCAGGGCGTAGCCCAGGAGGTTCTCGACGATCGCGCCGAGGCCCACGCGCGGGATGCCCGCGAGGCGGCCGGCCAGCTCCGTGTCGAAGATCCGGGTGGGGATCATGCCTATTTCGCGCAGGCAGGGGAGGTCCTGGGTGGCCGCGTGCAGCACCCACTCGGCGTCGGCGATGACCTCGCCGAGGCCCGAGAGGTCGGGGCAGCCGACCGGGTCGATCAGCGCACTGCCCGCGCCCTCGCGGCGCAGCTGCACGAGGTAGGCCTTCTGTCCGTACCGGTAGCCGGACGCGCGCTCGGCGTCGACGGCCACGGGGCCGGTTCCGGCGGCGAATGCCGCGATCACTTCGTCGAGGGCCTCCTGCGTCGCCACGACGGGCGGAATGCCCTCGCGTGGCTCCAGCAGCGGGATCGGCGCCGGTTCGACGTCGTCCGGGGGGCCGCCCCCGGTGGTTCGCAGGTCTGCTTCTGCTGCGGTCTCTTGGGCGTCGGTCACCTGTCAAGGGTATAGGGGTATGACAGCGGCACGACGCCGGAGCGTACGGGAGTGCGCGGAGGGAGCCCGGGGACGGGCGAGAACCCGGCGGCGGAACGTTCCGCCGCCGGGTTCTCGTGCCTGGAGGACACAGGGCCCGGGCCCGCCGGGTGCCTGGAGGTTCACCCGGCGAGAGAAGCCGTACCGCGAAAGGGACTAGTGGATGATGCCGGTGCGGAGGGCCACCGCCACCATGCCCGCCCGGTCGCCCGTGCCCAGCTTGCGGGCGATGCGCGCCAGGTGGCTCTTGACGGTGAGGGCGGACAGGCCCATCGAGACGCCGATGGCCTTGTTGGACTGGCCCTCCGCGACGAGTCTCAGTACTTCGACCTCACGGCCGGAGAGTTCCCGGTAGCCGCCCGGGTGGCTCGGGGTGCCCGGGGGACGGCGGTGCATCCGGGCGGCGGCGGCACCGATGGGGGCGGCGCCGGGGCGGCCGGGGTGCTGGCCGATGTTGTTGCGGGTGCCGGTGACGACGTAGCCCTTCACACCGCCCGCGAGGGCGTTGCGAACGGCGCCGATGTCGTCGGCGGCGGACAGGGCGAGCCCGTTGGGCCAGCCCGCGGCGCGGGTCTCGGACAGCAGGGTGAGTCCCGAGCCGTCGGGCAGGTGGACGTCGGCGACGCAGATGTCGCGGGGGTGACCGACGCGGGGCCGGGCCTCGGCGATGGAGGACGCCTCGATGACGTCACGTACTCCGAGGGCCCACAGGTGGCGGGTGACGGTGGAGCGTACGCGCGGATCGGCCACGACGACCATGGCGGTCGGCTTGTTCGGCCGGTAGGCGCCAATGCTTGCGGGCTGCTCAAGGAGAACGGACACCAGGCCTCCGGGGGAGTGGCGGATGGCACCGGCTGATGGGGGTCAAGCCGGGGCGAACCGTGCTGGAAGGGTCAATGACTCCTTCGGCAGCAACCCCGCCCGGCTTTAGAGAAAGATCACGAATTGATGAGTAACATTTCGGGCAATTCGGATGGACGATCGAGAAGGTCCCCGGTGGGGGCGACCTCCCGACACCCCGTCAGCGGGCCCCCGTGGAGGACTCCGTGGGCCCGCTGACGCTTCATCACCGCAGGTCAGGGGTGTTGCGGGCCGCGTCGTTGGGGGAGTGACACCACGCCCGGCAGGCTCTGGACGCCGGTCTCGGGGCCGTGCACCGGTGCGGGCGGCAGGCCCGCGACCTGGCACAGCAGGTCGCACCAGGCCGCCAGATAGGACGCCGTGTCCGGCACTCCGCCCAGGCCCTCGCGCGGGGTCCAGGAGGCCCGGATCTCGATCTGGGTGGCGGGCCTGCGGTCCGCGAGGCCCCCGAAGTAGTGAGAGCCGGCCCGGGTCACCGTCCCGCTGGCCTCCCCGTACGACAGACCGCGCGCGTCCATCGCGCCCGTCAGCCAGGACCAGCAGACCTCCGGGAGGAGCGGGTCGGCGGCCATCTCCGGCTCCAGCTCGGCCCGCAGGAGCGTCACCAGGCGGAAGGTGCCCTGCCAGGCGTCGTGTCCGGCCGGGTCGTGCAGGAGGACGAGGCGGCCGTCGGCCAGGTCCTCGTCCTCCTCCACGACCGCCGCCTCCAGCGCGTACGCATAAGGAGCGAGCCGCTTGGGGGGCTTCGTCGGGTCGATCTCCACCTCGGGGCGCAGCCGGGCGGCACGCAGCGCGTCTACCGCCTGGCGAAAGGGGAGCGGGGCGGCGTTCTCCTCCATGCCGTCCCTGTTGCTGCTGCCATGCGAGTGACCGTGCGCGTCATCTGAAAATCGTCCCTGAGCCGGAGCCATGCGGGGAAGGGTAGGCGGAAGGGGGCCCCTACGGCGGGAGAGACACCCGGCCCGGGGCGAGTGCTTCCGCGCGCGTGCGAAGATTTGGTACGTGAGTGCCAACGAAGCCCCCACGGGCCGCCCGCAGAGCAAGACGTACGACTCGGCCTTCCTGAAGGCGTGCAGGCGCGAAGAGGTGCCGCACACCCCGGTGTGGTTCATGCGGCAGGCGGGGCGCTCGCTGCCCGAGTACCTCAAGGTGCGCGAGGGCATCCCGATGCTCGACTCGTGCATGATGCCGGAGCTGGTCAAGGAGATCACCCTCCAGCCCGTGCGCCGCCACAAGGTCGACGCGGCGATCTACTTCAGCGACATCGTCGTCCCGCTGAAGGCCATCGGCATCGACCTCGACATCAAGCCCGGCGTCGGCCCCGTCGTCGCCGACCCGATCCGCACCCGCGCCGACCTGGACCGCCTGCGCGACCTGACCCCCGAGGACGTCTGGTACGTCACCGAGGCCGTCGGCATGCTGGTGGAGGAGCTGGGCGAGACCCCGCTCATCGGCTTCGCGGGCGCGCCCTTCACGCTCGCCAGCTACCTCGTGGAGGGCGGCCCGTCCCGCAACCACGAGAACACCAAGGCCATGATGTACGGCGACCCTCAGCTCTGGGCCGACCTCGTGGACCGCCTCGCGCACATCACCGGCGACTTCCTCAAGGTCCAGATCGAGGCCGGCGCCTCCGCCGTCCAGCTCTTCGACTCGTGGGTGGGCGCGCTCTCCCCGGCCGACTACGTGAAGTCCGTGATGCCGGCCTCGGCCAAGGTCTTCGACGCGGTCGCCTCGTACGAGGTCCCGCGCATCCACTTCGGTGTGGGCACGGGCGAGCTGCTCGGCCTCATGGGCCAGGCCGGTGCGGACGTCGTCGGCGTCGACTGGCGGGTCCCGCTGGACGAGGCCGCCCGCCGGGTCGGCCCTGGCAAGGCGCTCCAGGGCAACCTGGACCCGGCCGTCCTCTTCGCGGGCCCCGAGGCCGTGATGGCGAAGACCGACGAGGTCCTGGAGGCCGCGAAGGGCCTGGAGGGCCACGTCTTCAACCTCGGACACGGCGTCCTGCCGTCGATGGACCCGGACGCGCTGTCCCGGCTCGTCGAGTACGTCCACACGCGGACCGCGCGCTAGACCTTGCGCTCCTTGGCCCGGCCGTAGTGCCGGGCCAAAGCGTGGAAGGACTCCTTCCGCTCCCAGTGCCAGGACGCCGTCGGCCGGTCCAGCTCCTTCCAGAGCGGTTTGACGAGACCGTACGACGCCAGGTCCAGGTCGTGCTTCGGGTCGTACGGGCGGTGCGGGGCGTCGGGGACGACGAACTGGTAGGCCTGCGCGGCGTACAGGTTCAGTGACTCGAAGACGTCGAGGACGTCGGTGAGGTACGCGGCCTGCGTGCGCTCGCTGCGGACCAGGCCGCCGACGATCTCCGGCGGGTCCTTGGTGTAGTCGACGGAGGCCCAGCCCATCCCGCCCTTCTCGGGGGCGCCCTTGAAGGTGCAGCAGCCGAACTCCGTGATCGCGACGGGCTTCCCCCACTTCTGATACGGCGTCAAGTCACTTGCGTATCCGCTGCGTCGGCGGTGGTAGCCGTAGTAGTTGACGCTGATCACGTCGAAGAGCCGCCAGTCGACGTCGTCGCCGTGGGCCGCTCCGTACGTCAGCGGGCCCCGGAAGACGGACCGTCCGGTCTTCGCGGCGCGGGCGATGAACTCCCGCAGCGCGCGCACCAGGTGGGCCGGGTCGTAGGTGCCCTTGGTGAGGTTCTCGATCCGCTCGACGGCGTTCGTCCCCGGCACGATGCCGGGGACGAAGAGGACGAACTCGCAGCCCACGCTGAGTTCCACGCGCGCGCCCTGGCGGCGCAGGCGCTCCGCGACGCGGCCGGTCTCGGCGAGATGGTCGAGGATGTCGGTGTGCGGGGCGTCGGCCAGACGGGGCTGGAGCCACAGGTGCAGGCCGCGCTCGGCGGCCTCGGACGCGGTGGCGGCGAAGCGGTCGACGCCCGTGCCGAACACGGAGACGCAGCTCGCGTGCAGCTCGTCGGCGATGGCCCGCAGGTCACGGCGCATACGGCCGGCGTGCCAGCCGGTCTCGGGATGCTCACCGTCGTGGAGTTCGTAGCCGACGCCGTGGTGGGTGAGGCCGGGGCGTCGCAGCGGTGGTGCGGGGGTGGCCCGGGCCGGGGCCGTCGCCATCGCCGCGAGGGCGACGGACGCCGTACCGGTCAGGAATCCCGCTCGGCTGAGTCCGTCGTTGCGCATGGCGCCTCCCGTGGGGTTGTGGTTCCGTACCTGCCTGCTTGATCGCACTGTGGCCCCGGACGGGCGGCTGCGGACATCCGTCGATGGTCTACGGGTCGGAGACCTTCGTCGGAGCGAAGCCCCGGCAGCGGCGAAGAGCGGTGGCGGTTCGCCGTGAGGATTCGGCCGGGGTGGGGCCGGCGGAGGGGTTACGGCATCTCGTGCCACACCCGTACCGTGCGCAACACTGCGGCGCAGCAGTAGCGGTCCTGACTGAGCACCCCACACCCTGCCTCGGAGGACGAACCATGAACCGTCGCACCTTCCTCGCCGCAGCCGCGACCACGGCCGCCGTGGGCGCGCTGACCCTTTCGACCGCGCTGCCGGTTGCGGCTGCTCCGGTACCCGGTGGTTCCGGTGGTCCCGGTGGGTCGCCCGGGGCCGATGCCGAGGCTGCGAGACGGCTTCTCCCGCGCCACTGGCGGCAGTTCCGCTTCGAGCCGCTGGCGGCGGAGGGGCAGGACGCGTTCCGGGTCTCCGGGGGCCGGGGGCGGATACGGATCCAGGGCAGCACTCCGGCGGTGCGGCTGCGCGGCCTGTACTGGTACCTCAAGCACGTCGCCCGCGCCAACATCACCTGGGCGGGCGAGCAGTTGAACCTACCGGCCACCCTGCCCGCAGTCCCGGAACCGGTGACCGTCGCCGCCAATGTGCCGCACCGGTTCGCCCTCAACGACACCAACGACGGGTACACCGGGGCCTACCGCGACTGGGCGTACTGGGAGCGCGAGATCGACGTGCTCGCCCTGCACGGGTACAACGAGGTGCTCGTCTGTCTCGGGGCCGACGCCGTGTACCACCGCGTCTTCCAGGAATTCGGCTACAGCGACACGGAGTTGCGGGAGTGGATACCCGGGCCCGCGCACCAGCCCTGGTGGCTGCTCCAGAACATGTCCGCGTTCGGCGGCCCCGTGTCCCGGCAACTCCTCGACAGGCGTGTTGACTTGGCGAAGAGGATTACCGGGCGGCTGCGCGAGCTGGGCATGACGCCGGTCTTCCCCGGCTACTTCGGGACCGTCCCACCCGGCTTCGCCGACCGCAACCCCGGTGCGCACACCGTCCCGCAGGGCGACTGGGTCGGGTTCCGGCGGCCCGACTGGCTCGACCCCCGGGGCGAGCACTTCCGGCGAGTGGCCGCCGCGTACTACCGGGTGCACGGTGAGCTGTTCGGGGTCTCCGGCATGTACAAGATGGACCTCCTGCACGAGGGCGGCAGGCCCGGCGACGTGCCCGTGCCGGACGCGGTCAAGGCCGTGCAGCAGGCCCTGCTCACCGCCCGTCCGCAGGCGGTCTGGGCCATCCTCGGCTGGCAGGACAACCCGTCCAAGGCGTTCATGGCCGCCGCCGACCGCACCAGGGTGCTCGTCCTGGACGGGCTCTCCGACCGGTACGCGAGCATCAACCACCGTGAGGAGGACTGGCTCGGCGCCCCGTACGCCTTCGGCTCGATCTGGAACTTCGGCGGGCACACCGCGCTCGGCGCCAACACCCCCGACTGGGCCGCCCTCTACCACTCCTGGCTGACCCGCCCCGGCAGCGCCCTGCGGGGCATCGCCCTCATGCCCGAGGGCGCCGACAACAACCCCGCGGCGCTGGAGCTGTTCTCCGAACTGGCCTGGTCCGCCGCTCCGTTGGACCTGGAGAAGTGGTTCGCCGGGTACGCCGTCTCCCGGTACGGCGGCCGGGACCGCAACGCCGTCCGCGCCTGGGACGTACTGCGCCGCACCGCCTACGGCACCACCCGCCGCGACAGCTGGAGCGAACCCGCCGACTCCCTGTTCGCCGCCCGGCCCGCCCTGACGGCGAAGACGGCCGCGAGCTGGTCGCCCGATCATCTCCGTTACGACGATGTGGAGTTCGCCGGAGCACTGCCCGCCCTGCTGGCCGTGCCGCCCGCCCTGCGCCGCTCCTCCGCGTACGCCGACGACCTCGCGGACGTCGCCCGCCAGGTCCTCGCCAACCAGAGCCGGGTGCTGCTGCCCCGCATCAAGTCCGCATACGAGCAAGGGGACTTGCCCCGGCTGCGTACGCTCGCCCGGGTCTGGCTGGAGCGGATCGACCTGCTCGACGCCCTCGTCTCCACCCGGCCCACGCACCTGCTCGGCCGCTGGGAGGCCGACGCCCGCAGCTGGGGCGCCGACCGGGCGGAGGCGGACCGGCTCGCCTACGACGCGCTGTCGCTGCTCACCGTGTGGGGCCACCGCTCCGGCGCGGACCAGGGCGGGCTGCGCGACTACGCCAACCGCGAATGGGGCGGCCTGGCCGGAGGCCTCTACCGGCGCCGCTGGGCCGCGTACTTCGACGAGCTGACCGCCTCCCTCACCGAGAAGCGGGCACCGAAACCGATCGACTGGTACACGCTGGAGGACGCCTGGACCCGGGCACCGGGCCGCCTCGCCACCCGGCCGCAGGGGGACACGTACCGTCTGGCGCGCAGAGTGCGGGACGTCCTCGCCGCCGACCCGCACCACGTCGTACCCGCCCTCACCACGAGCGGCGGCCCCCTCGGCGGGACGACCCCGCTGACCCTCACGCTGACCGTCGCCAACCGCAACGGCCTCGCCCCGGCGACCGACGTGCGCTGCACACTCACCGCACCTGCCGGGGTCGCCACGCAGCCGCTCACCCCGACGACCCTGCCCGCGCTCGCACCGGGGGAGACCTTCACCGCCCGCTGGCAGGTCACCGTGGACGGCGACCCGTCCGAACTCCTTCTGCACATGCGGGCGTTGGCCTCCTACCGCGTCGGGGGCACGCCGGGCAGCGCGGCCGAGACGGCGAAGGTGCTCGTCGAGGGCGGGCTCGGTGCGGAGTTCGGCACGGTCGACCGCAACGAGGCGCGCTTCGCCCAGCGCGGTAACCGCTTCGCGGTGACGGGCGGGGGAGCGGACATGTGGGGCGGCATCTCGGACTTCGGCGCGATCACCCGCGAGGGCGGGCTGCCGGAGAACGCGGTCGTCACGACCCGGGTGACCGCCCAGGACCGTACCGACCCCTGGGCCAGGGCCGGCCTCTTCGTACGGAACGACCTGGCGGCACGCGTCGCGCCCGGCTTCGTGGGGCTGGCCGTGACCCCGGACAACGGGGTGGTGCTCTCCTGGGACGCCGACGGCAACGGCACCATCGACACCTTCCGGCAGACACTCGGCACCGCCGCCCCCGTCCACCTGCGCCTGACCCGCCGGGGGACCGCCTTCACCGGCGCCTTCAGCACCGACGGCACGACCTGGACGGAGGTCGCCACGGCGACGGTCCCTTCGGCGCAGGGGCCCCAGGACGTGGGCATCGGAATGAGCGCGGCGAACGGCGGGGGCGAGGCGCGGGGGAGTGCGCTCTTCGAGGGGTTCGCGGTGACGGGCCAGTAGGCGCCGGGGGCGGGCCGGTCGTGCACGACCCGCCCCCTTCCGCTTACGCGCCCGCCTTGCGCACCGCCGCCACCGCCTTGCGGGCCGCGACCAGGACCGGGTCCCAGACCGGGGAGAAGGGCGGGGCGTAGCCCAGGTCGAGGGCGGTCATCTGCTCGACGGTCATGCGGGCGGTCAGGGCGACCGCCGCGATGTCCACGCGCTTGCCCGCGCCCTCCCGGCCGACGATCTGCACGCCGAGCAGGCGGCCGGTGCGGCGTTCTGCGGTCATCTTCACCGTCATCAGGGACGCGCCCGGGTAGTAGCCGGCGCGGCTCGTCGACTCGATGCGTACGGTCACGAACTGGAGGCCCTCGGCCTTCGCGTCCTTCTCGCGCAGGCCCGTGCGGGCGATCTCCAGGTCGCAGACCTTGCTGACGGCGGTGCCGACGACGCCCGGGAAGGTGGCGTAGTCGCCGCCCACGTTGGAGCCGATGACCTGGCCGTGCTTGTTGGCGTGCGTACCGAGCGGGATGTGGCGCAGGCGGCCGGAGACGAGGTCGAGGACCTCGACGCAGTCGCCGCCCGCCCAGATGTCGTCGTGGCCGCGCACCCGCATCGACTGGTCGGTGACCAGGCCGCCGGACGGGCCGAGGGGGAGGCCCGCGGCCTTAGCGAGGGTGGTCTCGGGGGTGACGCCGATGCCCAGGACGACGACGTCGGCGGGGTAGGTGGCGTTGTCGGTCGCCACGCCGTTGGCGCGGCCGTCCGCGTCGGTGAGGATCTTGGTGACCTCGGCGTCGGAGACCACCGTGATGCCCATGCCGGTCATCGCCTCGTGGACCAGGGCGCCCATGTCGGGGTCGAGGGTGGCCATCGGCTGCTCGCCGCGGTTGATGAGGGTGACCTCGTAACCGCGGTTGATCATGGCCTCGGCCATCTCCACGCCGATGTAGCCCGCGCCGACGACGACCGCGCGGCGGCCCTCGGTCGCGGCGAGGGTGTCGATGAGGGCCTGGCCGTCGTCCAGGTTCTGCACGCCGTGCACGCCCGGGGCGTCGATGCCCGGGATCGGCGGGCGGACCGGGCGGGCGCCGGTGGCGATGACGAGCTTGTCGTACGAGGTCCAGACGTCGTTGCCGGTCTTGAGGTTGCGGGACTTGACCCGGCGGCCCTCGGGGTCGATCTCGATGACCTCCGTCTGCATGCGCAGGTCGATCTCGCGGGCCCGGTGCTCGTCGGGCGTACGGGCGATGAGTTCGTCGCGGGAGGACACGTCGCCGCCGACCCAGTACGGGATGCCGCAGGCGGAGTACGAGGTGAAGTGGCCGCGCTCGAACGCGATGATCTTGAGTTCGGCGGGGCCCTTGAGTCTGCGCGCCTGCGAGGCGGCGGACATGCCGGCCGCGTCGCCGCCGATGATGATCAGGGTCTCGGGTGGAGTGGAGGTCATGGGCACACGCTATGGCCTTGCCTTGACGGAGGGTGCGGGGCAGGTGGTGGTGCGGGCCCCGGGGGCGGTGCCGGTGAGGAGGTAGGTGTCGACCGCGCCGGTCAGGCAGGGGCCCGCCTTGCGGTGGTAAGCGCCGTGGCCGGAAGCCTCGTTGGTGACCAGGCGGGCGTTCGCCAGGCGGGCGGCGACGTCGCGGGACCAGCGGATCGGGGTGGCCTGGTCGTCCGTGTTGCCGATCACGAGGAGGGGTGGGGTGCCGGGAGCGGTGACCGGATGGGCCTTGGCGGAGGACTCGGCGGGCCAATAGGCGCACGGGAGTGAGGAGTTGACGTTCGCCGGGCCGAAGTGTGGTGCTGTCGTACGGGCTTCCTGTGCGGCGGCGGCGAACTGCTCGGGGGTGCGGAACTCCCCGTGGTCGGCGCAGTTGACGGCGAGGTGGGCGGAACCCGCCTCCGGATCCTTGCCGTCCGCGGTGCGGCCGTTGGCGGCGTCGGCCAGTATCTGGAGCTGCGAGCCGTCGCCCTGGAAGGCCCGCTCCAGTGCGCCGTCGAACATGGGCCAGACGGACGGTGCGTACGTCACCGCCATGGCGGCCAGACGGGCGTCGGAGTCGGTGAGGGTCCGGCCGGGGAGGGAGCGGATCGGGGTGGCGTCCAGGTCCGCGAGAAGGCCGTCGATCTTCTTCCAGGCGTCGGCGGACTTCTTGGGGAGGTGGCAAGTGGGCCTGGTGGAGCAGGAGTTGAGGTAGGCGGTGAAGGTCTGCTCGATGCTGGCCGACTGCTGGGCGAGGAGGGAGCCCAGGGGGAGGGCGGGGTCGACGTTGGAGTCGAGCACCATGCGGCCGACGGAGGCGGGGAAGCGCTCGGCGTACACCTGCCCGATGAGCGTGCCGTACGAGAGGCCGAAATAGTGCAGCTTCTCCTCGCCGAGCACGCGGCGCACCACGTCCATGTCGCGGGCGACGTCCAGGGTCCCGACGTACGGCAGGAGCTTGCCCGCGCTCTTGCCGCACCCCTCGGCGAAGGCGCGGGCGGAGGCGCGGAGGCGGTCCGCCTCGACGGCGTCGTCCGGGGTGGTGTCGATGGCCGTGTACGCGTTCATGGCCTTCGCGTCGAGGCACGGGGGCAGGGGCTTGCTGTCCCCGACACCGCGCGGGTCGACCCCGACGAGGTCGTAGCGGGCGGCCACCTCGGGGGAGAAGGTCTCCGGTGCCCCGTACGCGTACGGGGAGGCGGGGCTGCCCGGGCCGCCGGGGTTGACGAAGAGGGCGCCGAGGCGGTGTGCCCGGTCGGTGGCGGGGCGGCGGGTGACGAAGAGGCCGAGGGTGTCGCCGTCGGGGGCGGAGTAGTCCAGGGGGACCTTGATGGTGGTGCAGAGGAAGCCGGGGGGTGGGGTGGCGGGGCCGTTGCCCGGGCAGGGGGTCCAGTCGGGCTTCTGGGTGTGGAAGGCGGTCAGGTCCGCCGGCCGGGCCTCCGGGGCGGTGCTGGTGCTGGTGCCGCAGGCGGTGGTGAGGAGGAGGGTGCTGAGGGTCAGGGCGGGGGCGAGGCGCATGCGGCGGACTCCCTCGGGGAGGGTCGGGCTTCCACCATCGGGGGTGGGTGGGGGTGGGGCGAGGCGGGTGGGCCGGTTGGGGTGGCCGGTGTTTCGCGCAGTTCCCCGCGCCCCTGAAAGGGGCGCGGGGAACTGCGCGAGCAACCGCGGCGCACCCGCACGGAAGAAACTCGCCCCTCCCGGGTCACTTCTCGTCCGGGGACTCGCCCTCCGCAGGAGCCGGTGCCGGGTGGGGCGCCGGGGCCACCGGGGCCGCCGGGTAGGAGGGGAAGGCGGGAGCATGGCCGCGCTGCACCCGGCGCGGGAAGCGGGGGGCGAGGGCCTTGCGCCAGAGGAGCCAGAGGAGGGCGAGGGCCGCCGCGAAGGGGGCCACCGCGCCCACCACGACCGCGATCCACCGCACCGTGGTCAGGAAGGCGTCCCAGCCCCCACCCAGCGCGTCCAGGAAGCCCGGTTCCTCGTCCTCCTTCTTCGGCTGCTCCGGCTTCTTCTTCGGAGGTGTTTCCGTCAGCACGAGGGTGATAGTGCTCATGCTGGTCTGGTCGGCGAGCGCGTTCTCCTGGGCGAGGAGGGATTCCAACTCGGCCTGGCGGTTGGAGAGTTCGGCCTCCAGGGTGACCACGTCACTCAGCTTCGACGCCCGGTCCATGAATTCCTGGACCCTCGCCACACTCACCCGCTGCGACTTGATCCGGCTGGCCAGGTCCACCACCTGCCCGGTGACGTCCTTCGCGTCCGCCTTCCGCGCCAGGATCTTGCCCGGCTTCCGCTCCAGTTCGGCGAGGGTCGACGAGAACTTGTCCTGGGGCACGCGCAGCGCGATCCGGGAGTAGATGTGGTTGCCGTTGTCCCGTTCCGTCGACTCGTTGCCGACGTAGCCCCCGGCCGTCTCGGCCATCGCCCGTGCCTCGGTCAGGGTCTGGATCGTGCTCTTCACCTCCATGTGGAGCTCTGCCGTGCGGATCACGTGGACCTTGGCCGCCGGAGCCTTCTGCTGCGGGGCCTTCGGCGCCGACGGAGCCCCCGGCTTCGCCGCGTCCGCCCCCGATCCCGACCCCGCCCCCGGCTTCGCCGCGTCCGCCCCCGGCTGGGCACCCGGCTGCTTCGCCGCCTCCGGGGCCGCCGCCTTGCCGCCGCCCCGGTCGGAGCTGGAGGACGCCCCGTCGCTCGCCCCGCAGCCGCCGACCGCCAGCGTCGCCGCGACCACCGCCGCCCCGATCATGGACATCCGCCGTGTCCGGCCGCTCGCCGATCCTGTTGCTGCCCGCATCTCGGTCCCCCCGAAAAGTGGTGAAGGATGTTGCAGGTTCGACGTGTGGGGTGGTCGCGCGGGTTGCCGTTTCCCGGTCCCGAAGCGGCCCCGAACCGGTCACGGTCGGGACTCGAAGGTCACGGTCGGGACGCGGCGCGGCGTTTGAGACAGTGGAGCCATGAACGGTACGAGCGCCCCCCACGCCGCCCCGCAGGCCACCCCGCACGTCGTTGTCGTCGGCGGCGGCATCTCCGGCCTCGCCGCCGCCCACCGGCTGACCGGCGCCGGGGTCCGGGTGACCCTCCTGGAGGCCACCGACCGGCTCGGCGGCAAGCTGGAGGCCGGGGAGATCGCCGGGGCCCCCGTCGACTTCGGCGCCGAGTCCGTGCTGGCCCGCCGGCCCGAGGCCGTCGCCCTGGCCCGCGAGGTCGGGCTGGGCGAGCGCCTCCAGCCGCCGTCCACCGCCACCGCCTCCCTCTGGAACCGGGGCACGCTCACCCCCATGCCCAAGGGCCACGTCATGGGCGTGCCGGGCGACCCCGCCGTCCTCACCGAGGTCCTCTCCGCCGCAGGTCTGACCCGTATCGAAGAGGACAGAACGCTGCCGCGCACCGAGGTCGGCGACGACATCGCCATCGGCGCGTACATCGCCGCCCGGCTCGGGCGCGAGGTCGTCGACCGGCTCGTCGAGCCGCTGCTCGGCGGGGTGTACGCGGGCGACGTCTACAAGACCTCGCTGCGGGCCGCCGTGCCCGCCCTGTTCGAGGCGGCGAAGAAGCACGACTCGCTGCTGGAGGGGGTCGGGGAGATCCAGGCGCGCGCCGCCGCCAACCAGCAGACCGGCCCCGTGTTCATGGGCATCGACGGCGGCATCGGGACCCTGCCGGGGGCCGTCGCCGACGCCGTACGGGCGCGGGGCGGCCAGATCCGTACCGAGACCCCCGTACTCGCCCTGACCAGGGCGGACGGCCAGTGGACCGTACGTACCGACAACGGCTCGATCCAGGCGGACGGGGTGGTGCTGGCCGCCCCCGCCTGGTCCGCGTCCGCACTGCTGGCCGACGTCTCGCCGGTCGCCGCCGCCGAGCTCCAGCAGGTCGAGTACGCGTCCATGGCGCTCGTGACCATGGCCTTCGCCCGCAAGGACGTCGAGGACGTGCTCCCGGACGGGTCCGGGTTCCTGGTGCCGCCCGTCGACGGGCACACCATCAAGGCGTCGACCTTCTCCTCCCGCAAGTGGGGCTGGGTGAGCGAGCACGCGCCCGATCTCTTCGTGCTGCGCACGTCGGTCGGCCGGTACGGCGAGGAGGAGCACCTGCACCGCGACGACGCCGACCTCGTGGACGTCTCGCTGAAGGACCTGGGGGCCGCGACCGGGCTCGCCGCCAGGCCGGTGGAGACCCGGGTGACCCGCTGGATCGGCGGGCTCCCGCAGTACCCCGTCGGCCACCTCTCGCGCGTCGCCCGCATCCGTGCGGCCCTCGCGCAGGTGCCCGGTCTGCGGGTCTGCGGGGCCGCGTACGACGGCGTCGGCATCCCCGCCTGCGTCGGCAGCGGACAGCGGGCCGCCGACGCGCTCGCGGAAGAGATCTTGGTCATGCCCACCCTGGTGGAGGGCACGGCAGGCGGCACGGGACAATAGCCACATGACTGCTCAGGAGAACGCCGCGAACGAGGTCCCCGCCAACGGCGGCAAGGCCCCGAACGCGGGCAAGAAGGCCAAGGACCTCAACGAGGTCATCCGCTACACCCTGTGGTCCGTCTTCAAGCTGCGCGACGTGCTGCCGGAGGACCGCGACGGTTACGCCGACGAGGTCCAGGCGCTCTTCGACAAGCTCGCCGCCGAGGACGTCACCGTCCGCGGCACCTACGACGTCTCCGGGCTGCGCGCCGACGCCGACGTCATGATCTGGTGGCACGCCGAGACCTCGGACGAGCTCCAGACCGCGTACAACCTGTTCCGTCGTACGAAGCTCGGGCGCGCCCTGGAGCCGGTGTGGTCGAACATGGCGCTGCACCGCCCCGCCGAGTTCAACAAGTCGCACATCCCGGCGTTCCTCGCCGACGAGACCCCGCGCGACTACGTCTCGGTGTACCCGTTCGTACGCTCCTACGACTGGTACCTGCTGCCCGACGAGGACCGTCGCCGCATGCTCAAGGACCACGGCATGATGGCCCGCGGCTACCCCGACGTGCGCGCCAACACCGTCGCCTCCTTCTCGCTGGGCGACTACGAGTGGCTGCTGGCCTTCGAGGCCGACGAGCTGTACCGCATCGTCGACCTGATGCGCCACCTGCGCGCCTCCGAGGCCCGGATGCATGTCCGCGAGGAGGTGCCCTTCTACACCGGGCGCCGCAAGAGCGTCGCGGACCTCGTGGCGGGGCTCGCGTAACACCTGACGTACGGTCAACTCCCATACGGAACACATGACTTGGCGGTGTTCCTGGTGCGTATTCACCAGGAACACCGCCCCAGCCCGGAAGATCAGACGGCGGCCGGAATCCCCAGCAGTGGGAGGGCGCGCTCGTCCAGCGACACCGGGTTCGGCTCCCGGTGCGGCGCGCAGGCAGCGCGCCGCACCGGTGTCTTTCCGGTCAGCAGGTACGTCTCCATGTGCGTGTTGACGCAGGCGTTCGCGCCGCCCCCGATGCCGTGCGTGCCGGCGTCCTTCTCCGTCACCACCGCCGATCCCGGCAGCCGCTTCTGGAGCTCCAGGGCCCCCTTGTACGGGGTGGCCGCGTCACGCTCGGCGGCCAGGATCAGGGTCGGCGGCAGCGCCCCCTTCGCGACCCGCACGTCCACCGGCTTCTGCCGGGGCTGGGTCCAGTAGGCGCACGGCAGGTTCATCCACGCGTTGTCCCAGGTCTCGAACGGGGCGCGCTTGGCCAGCCGGGTGTTGTCGCGGTCCCAGGTCTTCCAGTCGGTCGGCCAGGGGGCGTCGTTGCACTCCACGGCCGTGTAGACGGCGTTGCCGTTCTCGTCGTCCCAGGCCGCCTCGGGGCGCGGGGCGGCCTGTGCGATCAGCGGCTTCGGGTTGCCCTTGAGGTACTCGGAGAGCGCGGTGGCGCGCATCGCCCACACGTCGTCGTAGTAGCCCGCCTTCAGGAACGCGGCCTGGAGCTGCCCGGGGCCGACCGTGCCGCCCGCGGGCTTGTGCGCCAGCTCGGCTCGGGCCTTGGCGTAGCTGTGCTGCACGGCCTCGGGGGTGTCGCCCAGCTCGTACGTCTTGTCGTGCTTGGCCACCCAGGTGCGGAAGTCCTCCCAGCGGCCCTCGAAAGCGGCCGACTGGTCGAGGTTGTTGCGGTACCAGATCTGCGCAGGGTCGGGGTTCACCGCCGAGTCGAAGACCATGCGGCGTACGTGCGAGGGGTAGAGGGTCGCGTACAGCGCGCCGAAGTAGGTGCCGTACGACGCGCCCATGAAGTTGAGCTTCGGCTCGCCGAGGGCGGCGCGCAGGACCTCCAGATCGCGGACGTTGTTGAGCGAGTGGTAGTGGCGCAGCGCCTCGCCGGCGTTGCGGGCACAGCCCTGCGCGTACGTCTTCGCGCGGGCGATCCGCTCCTTCTTGTACGACTCGGAGGGGTTCACCGGCGCCTGGGTGGGGGCCTCGGCGAAGTCCTTCGAGTCCATGCAGGTCAGCGGAGCGCTGCGGGCGACGCCGCGCGGGGAGTAGCCCACCAGGTCGTAGGCGGCGGCGATGTTCTTCCACTCCGGCATGCCCGCGACCATCGGGAAGTACATGGAGGAGGCGCCGGGGCCGCCCGGGTTGAAGACCAGCGCGCCCTGGCGGGGCACCGGCTTCCCGGTCTTGGGGTCCTTGCCCCGAGCGGTCAGGCGGCTGACGGTCAGTTCGATCTGCTTGCCCTGCGGCTCGGCGTAGTCGAGGGGCACCTTGACGGCGGCGCAGCGCACCGCGTCGGGCAGTTGCTCCGACTCCGGGCACAGGCCGAAGGACAGGCCGGCGGTCTGCGCGCGCTCGGCGGCCCGGGCGACGCCGCGTGCCTCCGGCGACTCGCGGGGGGTGGCTGCCGCGCCGGTGGGGGCCGTCGCGAGGGCGGTCAGGACCAGGGAGCCGAGGGTGGTGGCTCCGTACAGCGCTAGTGCTCTCATGGCGATCCCTGATCCCTTGATCCGGCCGCGGCGGCGGGCGTGGTGCCCGGGGCGGCTCTCGTACGTACTGGACAAAAGGGATACTTGGCAGGGCAGTTGACGATGTAAAGCACCGGTGTCCGGTGTCGGGCTCATTGACCCCGTTGCTTCACGGGCCCGTCAACGCTGCTTAACGGGGCTTCGAGGCGACCGGCGGTGCTCAGCGGGCTCCGGTCAGGGCGGTGCGCAGCTCAGGGTCCGGTATCGCGCGGGCGCCCGACACGGCGACGGCGGTGAGCAGGGCGCGGTGGGCGTCCTCGGGCCCGTCCGCCTCCATGGCGCGCAGCCGGATGCGGCCCGCCGTGGACGCCCACTGGGTGTACGGGTGGACCTCGATGCGCGCCACGGCCAGGCAGCCGAGCGTGAGCAGCAGGGGGAGCGTGAACCAGAGCACGGCCGGGGTGGTCTCGGCGGGGTCCTGCGGCAGGACGAACCCGACGACCGCGCCCAGCGCCAGGATCAGCGCGGTCGCGTTCCGCACCGCGCGGACCCCGTGGCGTACCGCGTGCTGGAGGTGGGCGGGGACGGCCAGGCCGGAGGCGATCAGCCGGTCGGCGAGCGCCCGCACGGTCTCGGCGGCGGCCACTCCCGCCCGTACGACTGCCGTACGGGACTGGCCGTCGGGGCCCGCCGCGGCGATCGCGGCGCGCTCCAGGCCGTTGTGGCCGTGCGGGGTGACGACGGTGGTCCAGCCGGTGTGGGCGAGCATCAGCCGGCGGTCGGCGTGCATGGTCAGCAGGGTCAGGTCGGCCACCCGTTCGGGGCCTCCGCACAGGAAGGCCGCCTCGTGCAGCGTCAACTCCGCGTCGTACGGCGGGACGTCGGGCGCGTGGTCGTCGACGGCCGCCACGGCGGTGGCGGCACGGACGAGCCGGGCGCAGGAGCCGACGGCGGCGACCCAGGCGAGGGCGAGGAGCGGGAGCCAGAACATGGCGGAGTTCTACGCGAGGAGAACACCGTGTCGCTATGGCGTGTTCATGATGCGGACGGTCTGTTGTGGATTCGTGACCGTGCGTGGGGGGATGTGCGGTGCGGTGGGGTATTTGGGCCGGGGGTGGCAGGGGAGGGGTGGGAGGTGATACGGGGCGGGGGACGGGATTCGGGGCTACGGGGCCGGGCGGGGAGGGACGGGGTGGGGCGGGTCCGGGCGGGGTTTTGTGCGGGGTCAGAAGCTGCTTCCGCCGCCGCCGCCACCTCCGCAACTGCTGCCTCCGCCGCCGCCACCTCCTCCGCAACTGCTGCCTCCGCCGCCCCCGCCGCCTCCGCCGGAGCAGGAGCTTCCGCCTCCGCCTCCCGAGCAGCCGCCTCCGCCGCCTCCCGAGCAGCCGCCTCCGCCTCCCGAGCAGCCGCCGCCCCCGCCGGAGGACCCGCTGCATCCTGCGCCGGGGTTGCCGCCGCCCGGAGCGTTGGAGGCGCACCAGACCATCACCGGGACCGGTACGTACGGCATCGTCGGGTTGTGGGACGGGCGGTGGCGGGCCGCCGTGAGGAAGTGGGCGCGCAGCACGGGGTCGGTGAGGACGCGGAAGCCGCCGAGGGCCACCTGCTGGGCGAGCGTCAGCGCGTTCGCCGGGTCGGCGCGGTAGGCGCGCAGCGACTCCTGGCCGGGGTCGGTGACCCTGCGCTTGGCGCGCAGGGACCACAGGATGCCGCTCACCAGGCCGAAGCCGAGTGCGGGCAGCACGAGCAGGATGAAGGGGACGTAGTCGACGAAGGGGGATCCGCTGCGCGAACGCCCCAACTGCATTGCCGTGACTGCCAAGGCGAACAGGAGGGCGGGCATGCACATGGCGGCCTGGAAACCGCCCCAGCCGCTCCAGCGGCGGCTCTGGGCCGGCGGCAGGAGCAGCCCGCGCGCGGCCAGGCTGTCGCCGATCTCCTGCACCGCCGGGTTGCGGATCGCCGCGTGGCGCAGGGCGGCCAGGGAGCCGTCGGGAGCCGTCTCGTACTCGTGGAGCACGGCGCGTTCGACGGCGTCCCTGGTCGCGCTGTTGTGCACCACGACGACACCGGGTCCGCCGATGCTGATCCGCCCGTCCTGCTGGAGGGAGACCAGGGCGGTGTCCACGGCGCGGGCGGGACCGCCGATCAGGAACGCGCCCTCCATGAGGTCGAGGGTGCGGGCCGGTCCGAAGCCGTGCTGGCGGTGCGCCTGACGCACGGTGGCCCACAGGGGGAGGCCGGAGGCGAGGACGGCGCAGTGGATGAGGACGGCGGAGGTGAGGACGAACGATTCGCCCATGACGTCCCTCACCTCCCGACCAGGGCGGCGGCCGCGCGGACGAGCCGGGAGGTGAGGGACGGCGGCCGGGCGTCGGTGCGGTCCTGCCACCAGTGCGTGAGCTCGCGGAGCTGGGCGGGCGTGAGGGGTGCGTGGACGAGGGCGTGCTCGGCGAAGTCCAGGGCGTCGCGCCGGTAGCCGTCGCGCAGCGGGCGGGGCCGGGCGTACGCGACGAACGCGGGCCGGAAGCCGCTGCCCAGGATGCGCGGCAGCTCGGGCGCCACCTTGGCGACGATCCTGGCCCGCTTGGCGAGGAGCGCCCGCGCCTGCACCCGGATGCGCGGCCCGTCGAACCCCTCGGGAACGGGCCCCCCGGCGACGAGCGCTTCGAGCAGCGAGGCCTGCGCGAGGGCGAGGCTGCTGCGGGAGGAGTGGACCGGGTCCGTGACGTCGGCCGTGCCTGTGACGCCGGCTGTGCCCGTGTCGTCGGCCGTGCCCGTGACGCCGGCTGTGCCCGTGGTGCCCGCCGCGCCCGTGAGGCCGGGACGGCCACTGGTCGGTTCGAGCGGGGTTGCCCCGGTGGCCGACGGCAGGGCTCCTCCGCAGGGACTTGCGGCCGGGGTTCCCGCGCCGGAACCGGCGGCGCGAGCTGCGGGCGCTGCTCCCGCGCCCACCAGCTGCGGCGTGTCCAGGACATCCCGGAGCTGCGGCGTGTCCAGGACGCCCCGGATCAGGTCCAGTTCGGCCGCGAGTTCCTCCGCGCCGGGGAAGTCCTCGTCGCGTTCCAGCAGGACACCGGGGGGCGACACGCGGGAGCGCAGCTCGGCGAGGACTTCCAGGACGGGTTCCGTCACCGGGTGGGCGTGCGTGTCGTGCCACACGCCGTCCTTCTCGACGCCGCCCGCGACATGGACGTACGCGATCGACTCGACCGGCAGCTCGTCCAGCGCCCGCGCCGGGTCCTCGCCCCGGTTGACGCGGTTGGTGTGCAGGTTGGCGACGTCGATCAGGAGGCGTACGCCCGTACGCTCCACCAGCTCCGCCAGGAACTGGCCCTCCGTCAGCTCCTCGCCCGGCCAGGCGATCAGCGCCGCGATGTTCTCCAGCGCCAGCGGCACCGGGAGCTGGTCCTGGGCGATGCGGACGTTCTCGCACAGCACCCGCAGCGCGTCCCACGTGCGCGGCACGGGCAGCAGGTGACCGGCCTCCAGGGTGCGGGACGCGGTCAGCGATCCGCCTGCCCGTACGAACGCGATGTGCTCGGTGACCAGCGGCGCACCCAGCGCCTCGGCGCGGGCCGCCAGCGACGCCAGCCGGTCCGGGTCGGGGCGGTCCGCGCCCCCGATGCCCAGCGAGACGCCGTGCGGGATCACCTTCGTGCCGCGTTCGCGCAGGCGCAGGAGGGAGGCGGGGAGGTGGCCGGGGCAGATGTTCTCCGCCACCACCTCCACCCAGTCGATGCCGGGCAGCGCCTCGACGGTGTCGGCGATCTCGGGCCGCCAGCCGATGCCGACGCCGAGCCGTGCTCCCTGGTCCTCGTGTGCCATGTCCGTCCCCCTCGGTGCGTGCTGTGCAGGGGTCATGGCCCCGTCACGGGGCGCTGAATCCCGTAAGGGGGACGTTCAGAGGTTGATTTGAGGTTCCGGCGCGCCGGGCGTCACGGCTGGGCGGCCGGGCTCCCGATGTCGCCGACCGTCGGCGCGGAGGGCAGCGAGGTGAAGGTCTGGGTGCCCGACGGGCGGACCGGCTCGGGCGCCGGGACGGGGGCGCCGGGCACCGGCGGGGGAGGGCCGGTGGGGGAGGCGGTGGCGTTGCCCGCGGCCTCGTTGGCGATGGCGTCGAAGTCGACCAGGCCGGTGGCCTCCAGCATGGTGATGTGGTCGAGGACGGTCTGGTTGGCGGCGTCCGCGAGCTGCCGAATGAGGGCGTTGCGGGTGGAGTTGCGGACCTGGGCGATCACCGCGAAGACCTTCCCGTGGGCGCGTCGCAGCAGGTTCGCGAAGAGGCGTTCGTACGTCGTCCCGGAGGCCGCCGTCAACTCCCGCAGCCAGCCCTGCTGTTCGGGCGTGGGCTGGTTCGGCAGCTCGACGCCGAGCTGGGCGGCGACGGACCGGGCGCGGGCGTCCAGATCGGTGTGCCCGACGACGAGGTGGTCCCCGGCGGCCTTGATGGACTGGCTCGGCGCACGCTCGATGGCCTGCTGCCCGGCGGGCAGCTCCCACAGCCCGGCGAGGCGCACCTTGACCAGCAGGTCCCGGTCGGCGGCCGACAGCGGCCCCCACTTGGTGGGCACGGACGACGCCGCGAGGTTGGCCTGCCCGGTGCCGGAGCGGTCCGCGTACGACCAGACCGGGAAGGCCAGGGCGGCGAGCGTGGCGACCAGGGCGGTGACGATGAGCGCGGTGCCGTTGATCCGGCGCAACAGGCTGAACAGGGCGGGGGGCATGGGCAGGTCTCCCGGATGCGCGTGGTTCGTGGTGCTGCGGTACGCGAACGAATCAACCGCCAAGTACCTTGATCCTTCAGCCACTTGCGGTCATTCATGGGTACGTGTGAGGCACGCGACACGTTCAGGGGAAGGCGGTACCGGGGGCGTTGTCAGTGCCGCCGCACATAATCACGGCCATGTTGATCACCGAGGACGTACTCCGCCGGGCGTGGCGGGAGCTGGCCGACCGCTGCGAGCTGCTCGACACGTCGATGCTGCCGAGGACCACGACGGACCCCGGGTACTACCGGGCCCACGAGGGCGCGATGGAGGGCCTGCTCCTGGTAGTGGGCGACGACGGCACCGTGTGCGGCCAGGACGGCCCGTACAGCGAGGCCTTCGCCACCGACGACCTCGACGAGGTGCTCTACTTCGCGGCGGAGGAGGCCGTCCGCGGGCTCGTCGACCCGGACGCGGCCGCCCCGGTCTCCGCGCAGGCCGAGCTGCTCGACCGTATCGACCCCGCCTGGGGCCGCAGGTTCCGGGGCGGCGGCACGGACGACGCACAGCCGCCCGGGCCGTGCGGGAAGGACCCCCTGGAGGGCTTCGCCTGGATAGTCGGAAGCTGGCGCGAGCAGGACCCCTACACGCACCTGTCCTTCTTCCGGGGCGACGACTTCAGCGCGGAGCAACTGGTCGTGAGCCTCGGCGCCGACCCCGGCCAGGTCGCCGCCGGGACCACCCTGGCGGAGCTGCGCGCGAAGGACGACTCCTGGGGCTTCGACCAGGAGTGGGGCTCCTGCTGCTACGGGCGGGTCGGCGAGTGGGTGTTCGTGCTGCACCACGAGAGGCCGTACGACGTACCGGAAGGCGAGCCCCTGGCCGTCACGGAGACGGTGGACCTGTGCGCGACGTCGGCGAAGGCCGTCTACAGCTTCACCTACGCGCGCGACGACCGCGTGGTCGGCGACGACATGGGCCTCATCGAGCTGCTGCACTACAACAGGGGCCGCACCCCCTACCGCCCGGACGGCGAACTCGACTTCCTCAACCGGGCCGTCCGCCGCGCCGAGCTGGACCACCCCGAACTCGACGAGTACCAGACCTACTTCCACGCCCTGGAGACCTCACTCGGCCTGAGCCTGCCCCGCCGTGCGATCGAGGAGGGCACGGTCCTGGCCGCCCAGTGGGCCCGGCGCTGACGGGCGACATGGCACCGGCGGCGCCATCACGGCCCCGGACCGCCCCCGCCGCGCAGGACGGCGGCGACGCGGATGTCGATGCGCGTGCCGACGGCGACCGGGTCGGCGACGGCGCAGGCCCGCCCCGTAGCGGGGCCGCGGTCAGCCCCGCAGCGCCGGATGGTCCGCGATCACCGTCTCCGAGCCCGGCGCGATCTCCGTGAAGCCCGCGTCCCGGACCACCGGCAGGCCGGTCGCGGTCAGGGTCCGCCACTGCTCGGGCGTGGCCGTACGGACGGACAGCGGGAAGCCCGCGTCCCGCCACGCCGTGCGGTCCGCGTCGGAGAGGTCCCACCAGGCGAGCTGCGCGCCGTGACCGGCCTGGGCCATCGCCTTGCCCGCCGACATGTCCAGGTCCGGGCTCATCCAGAGGACCGGAACGTCCGGGTCCGGGGCGTGCGGCTCCTCGGGGTCGTCCAGGTCCGTGCCCGACACCTGGAGCTTGGCCAGCTCCTTGGGCCAGCCGTCGAGCGGGACCGGCGGGAAGACCCGGACCTCCGCGGCCTTGCCCGTGACCGTGATCCCCGGCAGCGCCGACGCCTTGCGCCACTCCGCGCCGCGCGCCCGCCGCACCACCTTGCGGATCCGCGCGTCCTGCCAGTCCCGCACGACCTCGGCCCACTCGCCCTCGCCCAGGGCACGCTCGTCGGACAGGATCGTCAGAACCGCCCGCGCCGCCGTCTCCAGGGCGTCCGTGCGGGCCGGGGGGTCCGTCTTCTCGATGTGGACCACGAGGGGGAGGACGAACTGCGGCGCCGCGTCGCGCTCGGCGGACACGGACTGCACGTCGGCGGAGGAGGCGGACGCGGGCGCTGCGTCCGGGGTGTCGTTGCTGCTCATGGGGCCAAGTTTGCCAGGGCGTGATGTCGGGCTCCTTGTCGGACCAAAACCCGGCGGGCGAGGATGACCCGCATGAAGAGCGACATTTTTGCCTCCGAGAACATGGCCCAGCCGGCGACCGTCCCCGGCATGACCCTCCAGAACGCGAAGTCGGTGAAGTACGCCGTCAACGGCGAGATGCACGCCCGCCAGGGCTCGATGATCGCCTACCGCGGAAACCTCCAGTTCGAGCGGAAGGGCCAGGGCATCGGCGGCATGCTCAAGCGCGCCGTGACCGGCGAGGGCCTGCCGCTGATGGCGGTGCGCGGCCAGGGCGAGGCGTGGTTCGCGCACGAGGCGCAGAACTGTTTCATCGTCGACCTCGACCAGGGCGACGCCCTCACCGTCAACGGCCGCAACGTGCTCTGTTTCGACGCGACCCTCAGTTATGAGATCAAGATGGTGAAGGGTGCCGGAATGACCGGCGGCGGCCTCTTCAACAGCCTCTTCACCGGATACGGCAAGCTCGCCGTGATCTGCGACGGCAACCCCATCGTCATCCCCGTCACCGGGAACATGCCGGTGTACGTCGACACCGACGCGGTGGTCGGCTGGAGCGCCCAGCTCAACACCTCGCTGCACCGCTCGCAGTCCGTCGGCTCGATGATCCGCGGCGGCTCCGGCGAGGCCGTGCAGCTCGTCCTCCAGGGCGAGGGCTTCGTGATCGTACGGCCCAGCGAGCTGACCCAGACGAAGCCGACCGCGAACTGAGAAGATCCCCGGGTGAGACTGGAACGGGTGGGGCGACGGTACGGGCTGCGCGGCGACTGGGTCCTGCGGGACGTCGATCTGGAGCTTGGGCCCGGCTCCCTGATCCGCTTCCAAGGGGCCAACGGGACAGGGAAATCAACCCTGTTGAAGGTTCTGGCCGGTACCGACGCCCCCACCGAGGGCCGCGTCGAGGGGCGTCCGGGCCGGGTCGCGTACGTGCCCGAACGCTTCCCCGGAGGGCTGCCGCTGACCGCGCTCGGCTACCTCGTCCACCTCGGCCGCATCCACGGCCTGGGCCGGGCGCGGGCCCGCGAGGAGGCGCTCGCCCGGCTGGAGCGCTTCGGCGCGGCAGGCCACGCCCGTACCCCCGTCGCCGAACTCTCCAAGGGCGCCGCCCAGAAGGTCGCCGTCGCCCAAGCCCTCATGGCGGAACCGGAGTTGCTGGTCCTGGACGAGGCCTGGACCGGCCTTGACGAGGCCGCCCGGGACGAACTGGACCGGGCCGTCGCCGAGCGGGTCGCCGCCGGGGCGACCGTGGCCTACGTCGACCACGACCCGCGCCGCCTGGCGGGGGCGGTGGACGTGGCGTACGAGGTGGCGGGGCTCGGGCTGCGAGCCGTCAACTCCCCTGCACAGGAGGGTGAATCGGGTCCTCGGGTACGGATTCTCGCCGTCGGCCCGCAGGGTGCGGCCCTGCCCGCCGGGCTGCCGGGCGCACCGGACGCCGACGGGGCCGTCGTGCTGACGGTCCCCGCCGCGCGCTCCGACGCGGCGCTTCGCGCACTGCTCGGGGCCCAACCTCCTTGGCACGTAAGGGAAGTGGCACCGGTCACGGCCCCTGCGGAACCCGCCCGGGCAGCAGAACGGAACCAGGCATGACCGCCCTCGTGCGCTACCAGATCGCCCTCTTGGCACGGTCGCAGCGCTGGCTCGCCCCCGTGGTCCTCTACGCGGCCTTCGTCGCCGTCGGCGTGCAGGGCGGACAGCCGGTCCTCGACTCCCTCGGGTACGGCGCGGCCGCCCTCCTCCCCGTCGCCGCCTGGCTCACCCGACTCTGCGTGACCGGGGAGCCGCCCGCCGCCAGGCACGTCACGGCCGCCGCCACCTCGCCCGCCCGGGCGCACCTCGCCGCGCTGCTCACCGCGTTCGGCTGCGCGGCGGCGCTGGGCGTCGCGGCCACCGCGTTCGTGGTGCTGGTCAGCAAGTGGGCGGACACCGAGGGGCAGGTACGGATCAACCCGCTCGGCGCCGCCGGGGCCGGCCTTCTGGCCGTCCTCACCTGCGCCCTGCTCGGCACCGCCGTGGGCGCGCTCGGCAGCCGCCCGGTGCTGCACGGCACCGGCTGGAGCATCGCTCTGACCGCCACCGGCGCACTGCTTGCCCTGGTCACGGCCGGGTCCCCCGCCCGCCTCACGGTGAACGCCCTGGTCGGCGGCTCGCACGCGGGCGCGGTGCCGCTGCCGCTGGTGCCGTTCGCGGTGGCGGTGCTGCTGGCGGGGGCGGTCGGGGCGGCGGTGTGCGGGCTCAGCTCCAGGAGGGGCTGAGCCCGTGCCCGTACTCACTGAGCCCGTGCCCCTACCCGCTGAGCCCGTGCCCGTACCCGTACCCGTACCCGCGTAGGCTCCTCGGCATGGACGCACCCGAGCAGCCCGCCGACCCGACCCCCATGGCCGACTGCGTGCTGTGCGGGAAGCCGACCGAGTACCCGGAGACGGTCCGGGGGATCGTGCACTGCCCGGTCTGCGAGTGGCAGGAGGCCCAGCGCACGGCCTGCTCCGGGTGAGCCGTCAGCGGCGGGCGATCAGGTCCGAGACCTTCACGAAGCGGTAGCCCCGCTTCCGTAGCTCCGGGACCACCCTGCGCAGGGCCTTCTCGGTCGTCGGGGCGGCGCTGCGCGTGCAGTGCATGACCACCAGCGAGCCCGGCTTCACCCCGGCCAGCACCTGCTCGGCCACCGCGTCCGCGTTCGTCGCGAAGGCGTCGCCGCTGACCACGTCCCACTGCACCGCCGTCACCTTCGCGGGGCCGAGGCTGCGCAGTGCGCGGTCGTCGTAGCAGCCGCCGGGGAAGCGGAAGTACGGCACCACATTGGTCGCCCCCGCCTTCGCGAAGGCGGCGAACGCCCGGTCCACGTCCGCCTTCATCGCCTTCGGCTCGACCGTCGGCAGCCCGTAGCAGGGGGAGGAGAAGGCGTGGTGGCTGTAGGAGTGGTTGGCGATCTCGAAGAGCGGATCGGTGCCGATGGAACGCGCCTGGTCCGGGTACTCCTCGGCCCAGCGTCCCGTCATGAAGACGGTCGACGGCACCTTCCACTTCCGCAGCGACGCGATGAGCTCCGGGTTGTCGAAGTGCTCGCCGCGTGCCGCCCGGGGGCCCTGGTCGGCGGTCATGTCCGCGTCGAAGGTGAGCGCCACGACCTTCTCGCCGCCCGCGCTCTTCCTCGCCCGCTCGAACACGGGCGTGAGCCCGCCGGGCCCGGCGGCGACCGTGGGGACGGGGGTCGGGGAGGGCGGCGCGGTCGCCGACGTCGACGGTACGGGTGCGGAGGGCGACCGGCGGGCCTCGGTGCCGCTGCCTTCGCCGGAGCCGGCACCGGAGCCCGGTCCGGGGCTTCCGGTGCCGCAGCCGGTCAGGACCGCGCCCAGGACGGCCGCCGCGAGCATTCTTCGTACAAAAGTGGTCACTCACGGAAAGTAGCCGATCAGGCCGCGCGCGTACGGCTGCGGCACGGCGCGCCCCGGGCAGGTAATACTCTCGGAATGACTTCGCTTCTTACGCGGGATGGATCCGCCCGGGTCCGGCGCGCCACCGCCCACGACGCCAAGCAGCTCACCCGTCTCGTCCGCACCTCGCGCGCCTACGAGGGCCCGTACGCGTCGATGGTCGAGGGGTACCGGGTCGGCCCCGACTACATCGAGCACCACGAGGTGTACGTCGCCGAGTCGGCGGACGGGCGGGTCCTCGGCTTCTACGCGCTCGTCCTGGACCCGCCCGAGCTGGACCTGATGTTCGTCGCGGACGCCGCGCAGGGCCTGGGGATCGGGCGGCTGCTGATCACCCACCTCACCGGGCGGGCCCGGGAGGCGGGGCTGACCGAGGTGCGGATCGTCTCGCACCCTCCGGCGGAGGGCTTCTACCGGAGTGTGGGCGCGGTGCCGGTCGGTACGGTGCGGGCGAACCCGCCGGCCGTGCGGTGGGACCGGCCCGAGCTGCTGCTCACCCTTCGCTGAGCAGCCGCTTGCGGCACTCCTCGACGTCGAAGTCGGCGGGCGGGTACTGCGGGTCCAGGGCCGTCAGATGCTCCAGGAGGAGGCTGCTGACGGCCCAGTTCCGGTACCACTTGCGGTCGGCCGGGACCAGGTGCCAGGGGGCGGCATCCGTCGCGCACCGCTGGAGGGCGATCTCGTACGCCTCCTGGTAGGCGGGCCACAGGGCGCGCTCGTCGATGTCGCCGGGGTTGAACTTCCAGTGCTTCTCGGGGTTGTCGAGCCGCTCCAGGAGGCGGCGCTTCTGCTGCTCGTGACTGATGTGCAGGAAGACCTTGACGATCGTGACGCCGCTGTCCGACAAGGAGCGCTCGAAGTTGTCGATCTGGCCGTAGCGCTGCTCGATCTCGTCGGGCGGGGCCAGCTCGCGGACCCGCCCGATCAGGACGTCCTCGTAGTGCGAGCGGTCGAAGATGCCGATCTCGCCCGCCTCCGGGAGTGCCTTGGTGATCCGCCAGAGGAAGGAGTGCGACCGCTCCTCCTCGGTGGGGGCCTTGAAGGCGCGGATGCGGCAGCCGGACGGGTTGAACAGGCCGATCACGTGCTTGACCGTGCCGCCCTTGCCGCTGGTGTCCATGCCTTGCAGGACCAGGAGGAGACGGCGGCCGTCGCCCGCGGTGCTGGCCGCGTACAGGCGTTCCTGCAGGTCGGCGAGGGGATCGCCCAGGAGGGCGGTGACGGCGACGCCCTGCGCCTTGTCGCGGGGGCCGACGGGGGTGGCGTCGGCTGCGTACGAGGCGAGGGAGACGGGGGCGCCGACGGGGAGGCGGAAGGCGTCAGTCGCGGAGGCGGGCGGGTTCCCGGACTTCTTCGCCTGCTGGTGTTTCCTGTCCTGCTTTTCCTGCTTTTCCTGGTTCTTGTGCTTCGGCATCGGGCTCCCCATCGGGCTCCGTCGGGTCGGATGCCTCGATCGTGCGCCGGATCGGCTCAGGACGCGAGTGCTGGATCCGGCCGGTGTGGTGGAAGAGCAGGTTGAGGAGGAAGGCGACCAGAGCGGCGCTCGTGATGCCGCTGCCCAGGATGATCTGCACCCAGGACGGGAAGCGGTCGTAGACGCCCTCCGCCAGCTCCGGAAGGAGGCCCGCGCCGAGGGCGACGGCCGCGATGGTGAGGTTGTGGCCCCGGTCGAGGTCGACGCGGCGCAGGGTGTTGATGCCGACCATGGTCACCGTCGCGAACAGCATCAGGCCCGCCGCACCCACCACCGGGCCCGGCAGCGCGGCCACCAGCTCGCCCAGGCGCGGGACCAGTCCGAGGACCAGCAGCATGCCGCCGGCCGCGGCGGTGACGTACCGGCTGGAGACCCCGGTGAGGCGGAGCAGGCCGACGTTCTGGGTGAAGACGGTGTCCATGAAGGAGTTCATCGCGCCGCCCAGCACGCCGGAGAGCCCGTCGGCGGCCAGACCCCGCGCCAGGTCCTTGTCGGTGACCTCGCGGCCGGTGGCCTCGCCGACCGCCATCATCGTCGCCGTGGACTCCGTGAAGATCACCAGCATCACCACGCACATCGAGATCACGGCGGAGGCCGGGAACTCCGGCGCCCCGAAGTGGAAGGGCGCGGCCGTGCCGAACCAGTCCGCCCCGGCGGCCCCCGAGAAGTCGGTCAGCCCCAGCGGTACCGCCGCCAGCGTGCCCAGCACGATCGCCGCCAGGATGCCGACCTGCCCGAGGAAGCCCCGGGCGAAGCGCGCGAAGAGCACGATCGCGACCAGGACCCCGGCGGCCAGCGCCAGCCGGGCCGGTGAGGCGTAGTCCGGGGCCTTGGGGTCGTTGCCGGTGATCAGCCCTCCGGCGACCCCGATCAGCGACAGCCCGACGACCGTGATGACCACCCCGCTGACCAGCGGCGGGAAGAACCGCACCAGCCGCGCGAACGGCACCGCGACCACCAGCCCGAAGAGCCCGGCCGCGAGCATCGACCCGTATACGGCGGGCATCCCGTACTCGCCCGCGATGAGGATCATCGGGGTGACGGACGCGAAGGTCGCACCGGTGACGATCGGCAGCCGGATGCCCAGCACCTTGCCGACGCCCAGGCTCTGGACGAGCGTGATCAGGCCCGCGACCAGCAGGTCCGCGTTGATCAGCAGGCCGATGGTGGACCTGTCGAGCCCGGCGGCGGCGCCGAAGACCAGGGGGACGGTGATGCAGCCGGTGTACATGATCAGGACGTGCTGGAAGCCGAAGGCGGCGAGGCGGGCGAGGGGCGGGCGGCGGTCGACGGGGTGCTTCGGCGCGACAGGTGCTTCGGGTGCTTCGGGTTGTACGTCGGGTGCTTCCGGTGCGGCCATGGCGGCGGCCCTCCAGGGGTGCGCGGGCGGGGCGAATGGAGAGCATTGACGCAGCCGGTCTTTGTCGGCGCGGTACGGCCCGGTTACGGTCGTGTTGCCGGGCCGGAAGCTGACACACCGTCAACCCGCGTGCCTCCGGTACGACGTTGACACTGGTCAGAGGGGCATGCTCAGATCCACTCGTCCCGAACCTCGGAGATACGGAGCGTGCCCATGGTCGCCGCACACGCCGTCGACGGAACCCTGGAGGTCCCCGTCGTCGACCTCACCGCCTGGTACGACGGCACCCCCGCCCAGCGCGCGGAGGTCGCCCGCGCGGTGGACCGGGCCTGCCGGGAGACGGGCTTCATGCAGGTCACCGGCCACCGGGTGCCCGAGGCCGCGGCCCTGGGTCTCGCCTCGGCCATCGACGACTTCTTCGCCCAGGACATGGCGGACAAGAAGGCCGTCCGCCCGGCCGACCCCGCCGTCAACCGGGGCTACTCGCCGCCGCGCGCCGAACGCCTGAGCCACAGCCTCGGCATCGCCTCGCCCGAGGACCTCTTCGAGGCGTTCAACATCGGCTCGCAGGTCGGCGACCACCCGGAGACCGTTCGGACGCTGCTCTCGGCGGACGACCACCCCGACAACCTCTGGCCTGTCGAGAGCGAAGTGCCCAACTTCCGTGCCCGCGTGCAGAGTTGGTTCACCGAGGCGCGCAAGCTGTCGCACGTCCTGACCGACGTCTTCGCGCTCGCGCTGGACCTTCCCGAGGGGTACTTCGAGGAGCGCACCGACCGCTCCATCGACGTCCTGCGCATGAACAACTACCGGCTGCCCGCGGGTGAAGTCGTCGCGGATCCACGGCAGATGGGCATGGGTGCCCACACCGACTACGGCATCGTCACCGTCCTGTGGGCAGACTCCGTGCCCGGACTCCAGATCCTCGGCAGCGACGGCGGCTGGCACGACGTGCAGCCCCTGCCGGGCGCACTGCTCGTCAACCTCGGTGACGCGCTGGCCCGTTGGACCAACGAGCGCTGGCTGTCCACGATGCACCGCGTGCTCCCGCCGACCGACGCCACGGGCGCTCTGGTACGACGCCGGTCCGCCGCCTTCTTCCACGACGGCAACGCCGACACCCTCGTCGAACCCCTCCCCGCCTGCGTCGCCGCGTCCGACCCGCCGGAGCCGAAGTACGCCCCGGTCACCATCGGCGAGCACCTGCGGCAGAAGCTGGCCGGATCGCGTGGACTCGCGCTGAACCCGAACGCGGGGCGGGAGGTGGCCCGGATCGGGGAGGAGTAGGGGCGAGCGGGGGTTCCCGCCCGCCCCTTCGGGTCAGTCGTCCCAGGGCCCCGTCACCGCGAAAGTCGTCCCGGGCGTGTAGCAGTTGACGTACATCGTCGTCTCGTCCGGCGAGAAGGTGACCCCGGCGAACTCGCCCCACTCCGGCTCCTCGGGCGTGCCGATGTTCTGGCGGCCCCGGGCCATCGGATACACCTGCCCCTTGCGGCTCAGGCCGAAGACGTGCTGCGCGCCGTCGCCGTCCTCGCACACCATCAGGCCGCCGCTGGGCGCGAGGCAGATGTTGTCGGGGTACTCGCCCGGGAGCTGGTGGTCGGTGTCCGGGCCGAAGACCACCACCAGGGTGAGACGGCGCCTGTTCGGCTCGTACTTCCAGACCTGGCCGAAGTGGTCCCGGAGCGAGCCCTCCTTCGACTTGGCGAAGCTGGAGACGAAGTAGACAGCGCCTTCACCGCTGCCGCCCCAGTAGCAGCCCTCCAGCTTCTGGGCGTGCGTGATGCCCTTCTTGCCGAAGTCCTGGAGCCTGATGGGGGTTTGCTTCGCGAGCGGGTCCGGCACCGGCACCCATTCCACGCCGCTGAAGCTCCGCCCGGTCTCGTGCACGGCCGACAGGTCCGGCACGCCGGGTACCCGCATGGCCTCCAGCGTGCCGCCCGCCCGCAGTGAATTCACGCCGCCGCAGGGCTTGTCGGGCAGGAAGCGGTAGAAGAGGCCGAACGGGAACGCGAAGGCGTCCTCCGTCTCGTACACGATCCCGCTCTTCGGGTCGACGGCGATCGCCTCGTGCTGGAAGCGGCCCATCGCGGTCAGCGGGTCCGCGCCGGTGCGGTGCGGGTCGGCGGGGTCGACCTCGAAGATGAAGCCGTGGTCCTTGGTGTAGCCGTTCGACCCGGCCTTCTCCTCGTTCTCCTCGCAGGTGAGCCAAGTGCCCCAAGGGGTCGGCCCGCCCGCACAGTTGACGGCCGTGCCGGCGATGCCGACGCGCTCCTCCAGGACGTTGTTGCGTCCGTCCAGGGTGAGCGCGGTGCAGCCGCCCTTGGCCGCCGGGTCGTAGGTGAGGCCCTGCACGGTGGGCACGCCGTGCTTGGCGGACTGCCGGTTCTCGTGGTTGCGGACCAGGTGGACGCGGCCGCGCCGGCCTCTGAGGGCGGTCATGCCGTCGTGGTTGCTCGGTACGAGTCCCTCGCCGGAGCGCAGGGGGTCGCCCTCGCGGGAGAGGACCTTGTAGCGGAAGCCCCTGGGGAGGTCGAGCAGGCCCTTGGGGTCGGGCACCAGCGGCCCGTAGCCCGTGCGGTGGTGGCCCCCGCCGCCGCGCGGTCCGGCCAGGGCCGTACCGGCGAAGACTTCGGAGAGCGCGCCGGTGAAGGCGATTCCGGCTCCCAACGCGCCGGTGCGGGCGAGGACTTGACGCCGTGAGGCGTCGGACGGCGGAGGTGTCGTCGGGGACTTCTCGGTCGATGACATGAGGCAACTCCCTGCTGGCGGACAGGAATGTGACCCGCACGTGTGTACCACGCAACCGGTGACACGTGAACCATGCGGGTCACTACAGCCTCAGTCGTACGTACGCCGATACGTCAGACGAGCGAGGCGCTCAGCGTGATCGTCGTACCCGAAAGCGCCTGGCTGACCGGGCAGTTGGCCTTCGCGTCCTCGGCGGCCTTCACGAAACCGGCCTCGTCCAGACCCGGCACCTCGCCCTCCACCGTGAGGTGGATGCCGGTGATGCCCTCGCCCGGCTGGAAGGTCACCGCGGCGGAGGTGTTGATGCGGGTCGGGACGTGGCCGGCGCCGGAGAGGCCGTGCGAGAGGGCCATCGAGAAGCAGGAGGAGTGGGCGGCGGCGATCAGCTCCTCGGGGCTGGTCTTGCCGTTCGCCTCCTCGGCGCGCGAGGGCCAGGACACGGCGTAGCTGCCGACCTTGGAGGAGTCGAGCGAGACGGTGCCCTCGCCCTCCATGAGGCTGCCGGTCCAGACGGTGTGCGCGTTACGGGTGGTGGCCATGAGGAACCCCTTCACAGGTCTTCGTAGGTCAAGGAAAGTGACGCCCTCGAACCTACTGCGCCACCAGACCCTTCGCGTCCCGCGCCAGGGCGGTCAGCCGGGAGATCGCCCGGAAATACTTCTTCCGGTAGCCGCCGTTCAGCATTTCTTCACTGAACAGCTTGTCGAAGGGCAGCCCGGACGCGAGCACCGGCACCTCGCGGTCGTACAGCCGGTCCGCGAGCACCACCAGCCGCAGCGCCGTCGACTGGTCGGGCACCGGGGTCACCCCGGTCAGGCAGACCGCCTTCAGATCGTCGGTCAGCGCCCCGTACCGGCTCGGATGCACCTTCGCCAGGTGATCCAGCAGCGCCGGGAAGGCGTCCAGGCTCGCGCCCTCGGTCGCGTACGCGGCCTTCGTGACCTGCTCGTCGGTGTACGGCGGCGGGGCCTCCGGCAGGCCCCGGTGCCGGTAGTCCTCGCCGTCGATGCGCAGCGGCCGGAAGTGCGCGGACAGGCCCTGGATCTCCCGCAGGAAGTCCGCGGCGGCGAACCGGCCCTCGCCCAGCTTGCCCGGCAGCGTGTTGGAGGTGGCCGCGAGCGCGACCCCGTTCTCGACCAGGCGGCTGAGCAGCGAGGACACCAGCACGGTGTCGCCCGGGTCGTCCAGCTCGAACTCGTCGATGCACAGCAGCCGGTGCCCGCTGAGGGTGTCCACCGTCTGCCGGAAGCCGAGCGCGCCGACCAGGTTCGTCAGCTCCACGAACGTACCGAAGGCCTTGAGCTGCGGTTCTGCGGGCGTCGCGTGCCACAGGGAGGCCAGCAGGTGCGTCTTGCCGACGCCGTACCCGCCGTCCAAGTACACCCCGCGCGGCCCGGAAGCCTTCACGGGAGCCTTCTTCGCGAACCAGCGCCGCTTCCCGGCCTCCGGCGCGGGCCCGAGCCCCGCCGCGAACGCGCTCAGCACCCGGACCGCCTCGGGCTGGCTCGGCTGCTGGGGGTCGGGGATGTACGTGTCGAACCGTACGGAGTCGAAGCGCGGCGGCGGCACCATCTCCGCCACCAGCCGGTCGGCCGGGACGTGCGGCTCGCGGGCGGACAGGGAGAAGGGGGCCGCGTCGGCTATGGGGCTGCTGGGGCCCTGAGCGGCGGATTTCGACGGAGACGGCTGTGAGGACGACACAACCGTCCACTCTATGTGCCGTGCCAGACTGCCCCCATGCGACGCCTGTTCCCTGTGACCGACGAAACACCCGCCGCCGCCTCGGAAGGGGCCGGGGACTGGAGCCTGGACGTACTGGCCGAGGCTTACGCGTACCCCTCGGACGCGGACGTGTGGCTGCGCGCCAACATGGTCTCCACGCTGGACGGCGCGGCCCAGCACGACGGCCGCTCCCAGCCGATCTCCTCCGACACCGACATGCGGATCTTCGGCACCCTGCGGGCGCTGGCCGACGTGATCGTGGTCGGTGCGGAAACGGTACGGCTGGAGGGCTACCGCCCCGCCCGCGCCCGCGAAGCCTTCGCCGAACACCGTAAATCCGCAGGTCAGAGCCCTGTTCCGGCCATCGCGGTGGTCAGCGCGAGCCTGGACCTGGACTTCTCCCTCCCCCTCTTCACCGAACCCCTCGTCCCCACCCTGGTCCTGACCGGTGCGACGGCCCCGGTGGACCGGATCCACGCGGCCCGCGAGGCGGGGGCGGAGGTGCTGATCGCCGGGGACGGTGCCCGGGTGGAGACGGACAAGGCGGTACGGGCCCTGGCCGACCGGGGCCTGAAGCGCCAGCTCACCGAGGGCGGGCCGAGGCTGCTGGCCCAGTTCGTCAGCGACGGCGTGCTGGACGAGCTGTGCCTGACGCTGTCCCCGATGCTCACGGCGGGCCGGGCCCAGCGGATCGCGGACGGGCCGGGGCTGGATGTTCCGGATCGTTTCGAGTTGGCGTCGATTCTGGAGGAGGCCGGGTTCCTGTTCACCCAGTACCGTCGGAAATAGTGCTGCATGTGATCATTTGCCGCAGGCTGACAAACGGCGGAATTTGTCGTTCCGCTTAGATCTCCGTGGGCACACTTAACCCCAGCGGTCCCCGTGCCCGCACGGGGAAGGATGGTTTCCGCAAGGGCAGAGTCCGCATGGGCCCGAGTCCGCAAGGGCCAGAGAAGGAGAAAGGGCGCCCGACATGTTCACGAGCGTATTGATGATCGAGAAGCCCCTCACTGCGGCCGACGTGGAGTTCGTCACGACCCTGCACGGGGACGAGCAGGTCTCGTTCGTGGTGCTGATGCAGCCGCGGGGAGACCAGGCCGACGTACTGCTGAGAGCCATTGACGACGTGGCCCTGGGCGAACTGGACGAGGCGGTCCACGAGGGCGCCGAGCCCGAGGGCGCCGACGCCCTGCCGGTCGCCGAGAAGGGCCTCGACGTCTCCCTGAAGGCGCTGCGCGCGGCGGGCTGCGAGGCGGTGGGCCGGGTGGTCGAGGACCACCCCCTGGACCTGCTGAAGTCCGTCGTCGACGAGACGGGCGCCGACGAGGTGATCGTCCTGACGGCCCCGCACTACGTCGAGGAGTTCTTCCACCGCGACTGGGCCTCGCGGGCACGCCACAAGGTCGGCGTCCCGGTGCTCAAGCTCTTCTCGCACAGCGAATAGGCTGGGGCCTTCCTTCCGCCCAAGTCTGATACGTACGGAGCACCGCATGGCACCCGGCATCCCCACCGCCCTGGACCGACCGCACTTCATCGGCATCGGCGGCGCCGGAATGTCGGGCATCGCGAAGATCCTCGCCCAGCGCGGCGCGAAGGTCGCGGGCAGCGACGCCAAGGAGTCCGGCACCGCCGAGGCCCTGCGCGAGCTGGGCGCGACCGTGCACATCGGGCACGCGGCGGGCAACCTGGCGGACGACGCCACCAGCGTGGTGGTGTCGTCCGCCATCCGCGCCGACAACCCGGAGCTGGTGCGCGCCGCCGAACTGGACATCCCGGTCGTCCACCGCTCCGACGCCCTGGCCTCGCTGATGAACGGCCTGCGGGCCATCGCCGTCGCCGGCACCCACGGCAAGACGACCACGACCTCCATGCTCGCGGTCGCCCTCACCGAGATGGGCCTCGACCCCTCGTACGCCATCGGCGGCGACCTCGCCGGACCCGGCACGAACGCCCTGCACGGCGAGGGCGACATCTTCGTCGCCGAGGCGGACGAGAGCGACCGCAGCTTCCAGAAGTACGACCCGCAGGTCGCCATCGTCCTCAACGTCGAACTCGACCACCACGCGAACTACGCCTCGATGGACGAGATCTACGAGTCCTTCGAGACCTTCGCCCGCAAGATCGTCCCCGGCGGCACCCTCGTCATCAACGCCGACCAGGACGGCGCGATCGAGCTGACCACGCGCCTGCGCAACGACGACCTCCTGAACATCGTCACGTACGGCGACTCCGCCCAGGCCGACGTCCGCGTCCACAAGATCACCCCGCGCGGCCTGACCAGCGAGGTCACGGTCCTCCTCAACGGAAAGTTCCTCACCTTCACGGTCTCCGTCCCCGGCGCCCACTACGCGCACAACGCGGTCGCCGCCCTCGCCGCGGGCGTGGCGCTCGGCCTCCCGGCGCACAACCTGGCCTCCGCCCTCGGCAAGTACACGGGTGTCAAGCGCCGCCTCCAGCTCAAGGGCGAGGAGCAGGGCGTGCAGGTCATCGACTCGTACGCGCACCACCCGACCGAGATGACCGCCGACCTGGAAGCCATGCGCGGAGCCACGGCTTCCGACCCCTCCGACTCCCGCCTCCTGGTCGTCTTCCAGCCCCACCTCTTCTCCCGCACCCAGGAACTCGGCAAGGAGATGGGCGAGGCCCTCGCCCTCGCCGACGCCTCGGTCGTCCTGGACATCTACCCGGCCCGCGAGGACCCGATCGAGGGCATCACCAGCGCCCTGATCATCGACGCCGCGAAGGCCGCGGGCGCGGACGTGACGGCCGTCTCCGACGCCTCCACCGTCCCCGACGTGATCGCGGGAATGTCCCGCCCCGGCGACCTGGTTCTCACCATGGGCGCGGGCGACGTGACGGACCTCGGCCCGAAGATCCTGGCCCGCCTGGCCGACGCCGACAAGTAAGGGGACTTCAGGTCATGCCGTACGACATCGAAAAGCCCGACGAGCAGTGGCGCGAGGAACTGACCCCCGCGGAATACGCCGTGCTCCGTCAGGCAGGCACCGAACCGGCCTTCGTCGGCGAGTACACCGACACCAAGACCACCGGCGTCTACTCCTGCCGCGCCTGCAACGCCGAGCTCTTCCGCTCCGACACCAAGTTCGACTCCCACTGCGGCTGGCCGTCCTTCTACGACCCGAAGGACACCGACGCGGTCGAACTGCTCTCCGACACCTCCCACGGCATGACCCGCACCGAGGTCCGCTGCGCCCGCTGCGGCTCCCACCTGGGCCACGTCTTCGAGGGCGAGGGCTACCCGACCCCGACGGACCAGCGCTACTGCATCAACTCCATCTCGCTGCGGCTGACGCCGGACGAGGGCTGAGCACGGGAAATCTGTACGGCACTGCGCCCCACCGGATCAGTCCGGTGGGGCGCAGTGCCGTCTGTGCGGGATCGCTTTGCGGCGGCGTTGTCAGTGGTGGCTGTCATCATCGCGGCATGACTGATGAGGGGTTGGGGGCGGCGCTGGTCTCGGAGGAGGCCGTGCGGCTGATGCGGGTGCTGACGGATCCGGAGTTCGAGGGGACGGCCGGGTACGAGGACCTGCCGTACGTGTCGGACGCGGAGTTGGGGGAGTTGGCGGCTGCCGCCTACACGCTGGTGAAGGATGCCCCGCACCGGCGGATGCGGGCCCGGTTCGCGGTGGAGGAGGCGTGCCGGACGCGGCAGCCCAGGTTTTCGCCGGATGCTTGCCGGCGGCTGTTCGAGGGACTGGTCCGGGGGCTGGAGACGCGGAAGTGGGCGGATCTCACGCTGGGCGTGCGGGCGTTGGTGCGCTGCACGGGGGAGTGGCCGAAGGTCTCCGGGGAGGCGCGGGTGCTGGTCGGGTACCTGCTGGAGGAGAGCCGGAGGGACCAGCCGTATGCGTTGCTGACCGTGGCCGGGCTCGCCGGGCGGGATGAGTGGGAGGCGGTCGCCGAGGCGCACTGCCGGGACCAGGGGCCGATCGCGGCGGCGGAGGTCGCGATGCTGGGCGAGCTGGAGCCGGTCCAGCGGGCGTGGGTGGCGGAGACGGACACGGCGTACTCGCACACGTCGCCGGCGGCCGACGAGGAGGTGTGGGACCGGCTCGCGGGGACACCTGCGTACGTGGCGTTCGTTCGGCGGGCGCTGGAGGAGGCGGTCGGGCACGCGGAGGCGATACAGGCGGGGAGTGTGCCGTACCGCGCGGACAAGGCGTTCACCGAGCGGGAGGTCGGGGTGCTCGGGAGGGCCGCCCGGGTGGCGCTCGTACGGGACGAGTCGTGGCTGCCGGGGCTGTTGGACCGGTTGCTGCCCGCTATTGCGGTCGCCCCGGGGGAGAGGGTCAAGACGCTGCCATCGCAGGCGTTGCTCTACGAGCTGGTGCGGGCCGGGACGGATTTCCCGACGCCGGAGCTGGTGACCGCGGTGCGTACGGCCCGGGCGAAGGTGCGGCATGCGGGCGTGCCCAAGCAGCTGGACAAGATGCTGAAGCGGACGGAAGCGGCTCTGGCCGAGCGGACCGAGGTGGCGCTGCGCATGCCGGGGCTGGGGTTCGGCGCGGAGGGTGTGCTGCGGCGCGCGGCGGGCGAGTACGAGGCCGTCGTCACGGTGGAGGATGCGGGCGTCGTCCTGGGGTGGGAGCGGGAGGGGCGTCCGCTGCGGTCGCTGCCGGCGCCGGTGCGTCGTGAACACGCCGGGTTGGTGAAGGAGTTGAGGGAGCTGGTGCAGCGGGCGAACGTCCAGCTCGGCACCCTCGCCCGGGCGCTGGAGGGGGGCCTCACGGCGGAGGTCGTTCATGCGTACGGGTGGTGGCGGGAGGCGTTGCTCGGGCATCCGCTTGCCGGGAGTGTGGTGCGCCGCCTGATCTGGGAGGTGGAGACGGCTCCCGGCACGTGGCGGGCCGTGCTGCCGGAGGTCGGGGAGCTGCCCGAGGTCGCGGACGACGCGGCCGTACGGCTCTGGCATCCGATACGTTCCGAGCCCGCCGAGGTGCGGGCCTGGCGGGACCTGCTCGCCGAGCGGCAGTTGCGGCAGCCGTTCAAGCAGGCGTACCGGGAGATCTACCTGCTCACCCCGGCCGAGCGGGAGACCTGCGACTACTCGAACCGGTTCGCCGCCCACCTGGTGCACTACCAGCGGATGGCCGCCCTCTTCCGGGCCCGGTCGTGGAGCGGCGACCGGCTCGGGGCGTGGGACATGGGCGGCGAGTCCACGGCCGTACGGACGCCGGCGGGCGGGGAGTGGCGGGCCTCCTTCGACCACGGCCTCGCGGACTGGACGGACGAGCACCTGGTGGCCGCCACCGACCGGGTGCGGTTCGAGCGGCGGCACGACGGCGAGTGGCGGACCGCGCCGCTGGCCGAGGTGCCCCCGCTGGTCTTCAGCGAGGTGATGCGGGACGTGGACCTCTTCGTCGGGGTCACCTCGCTGGCCGCCGACCCGGAGTGGGCCGACGAGGGGCCCCGGCGCGCGTACTGGGAGAGGGCCGGGTTCGGGGAGCTGACGGCGACCGCCGAGGTGCGGCGGGAGGCGCTGGAGCGGCTGCTGCCCCGGCTGAAGATCGCCGACAGGTGTGCGCTGGAGGGGCGGTACCTGGAGGTGCGGGGGGAGTTGGGGACGTACCGCATCCACCTGGGTTCGGCGAACGTGCTGATGGCACCGGACGACACCTACCTGTGCATCGTCCCGGCCAAGAAGGGCGGGCCCTCGGGGAAGGTCTTCCTGCCGTTCGAGGACGAGCGGCTGTCGGTGGTGCTGAGCAAGGCGTTCCTGCTCGCGGACGACGCGCGGATCACGGACGAGTCGATCCTGGCGCAGATCAAGAGGGGGGCCCGATGGCAGGGGTGACGTTCCGGGACGAGACGGCGACGGGCCGGCCCGTCGCGGCGGCCTTCGGGGCGGACGGACTGCCCGAGCGGATGACCGTACGGGAGCTGATCAGGCTCCGGGTGCGGGAGGAGGTCGCGCGCTACCACGCGGATCCCGGCTCCCACTTCCGGGGCCTCGTCCGCCCGGAGGCGGCGGAGGCGGACCTGAACGGCTACCGGATGCCCGAACCGCGCCGCCTCGACTGGCACCGCCAGGCCGCCGTCGCCGAACGGGCCTTCCTGTCCAACGGGTTCTTCGTGCTGGTGGGGGACCGGCAGGTGGAGGAGCTGGAGGAAGTGGTGGAGCTGGGGGAGGGGACGGAGGTGGTGTTCGTGAGGCTGGTGGCGTTGGCGGGTGGGTGAGGTGGCCCTCTGGGCCCGAGCGCTCCTGCATCATCCGCGCATCCCTCGGGCAGTAAGGTATTGCTCAACAATCCCACCATCCCGTCGTACGGATGAGCGGCGGACGGTGAGCAGTCGCGAAGGGACCGTGGAGGTACGTCCATGAGCGCAGCACCGGCACCCGTCGACCCTGTCGATCCCATCGACCCGATCGGCCCGATCGACTTGAACGCCGACCTCGGCGAGGGCTTCGGGCGCTGGGTCCTCACCGACGACGAGGCCCTCCTCTCCGTCGTCACCAGCGCCAACGTCGCCTGCGGCTTCCACGCGGGCGACCCCGCGACCATGCGCCGGGTGTGCGAACTGGCCGCCGAGCGCGGGGTACGGATCGGCGCGCAGGTGTCGTACCGCGACCTGGCGGGCTTCGGGCGACGCGCGATGGACGTCCCGCCGGACGAGCTGGCCGCCGAAGTGGCCTACCAGATCGGCGCGTTGGAGGTCTTCGCCCGAGCCGCCGGCTCCCGCGTCTCGTACGTCAAGCCGCACGGCGCGCTCTACAACCGCACCGTCCACGACGCCGAACAGGCGGCGGCGGTCGTCGCCGGAGTCCGCCTCGCGGGCGGCTTCCCGGTGCTCGGCCTCCCCGGCTCGCAGCTCCTGGCAGCGGTCGCGGAGGCCGAACTGCCGCCCGTCCCCGAGGCGTTCGCCGACCGTGCCTACACCGCGCAGGGCACGCTGGTCTCCCGTCGCGAGCCGGGGGCCGTGATCCACGACCCGGACGCGGTGGTCGCGCGCGCCGTGGCAATGGCCACCGTGCGCGAGGTCACCGCCCTGACCGGCGAGAAGGTCCCGGTCCGCGCCCGCTCCCTGTGCCTGCACGGGGACACGCCGGGGGCGGCGGAGCTGGCCGCCCGGGTCCGTGCCGAACTGCTGGACGCAGGAGTGCAGTTGGAGGCCTTCGCGTGACCATGGACGCCTCCCCCCTCCACACCCTCCCCATGGGCCCGCACGCCCTCCTCGTCGAACTGGACGACCTCGCGCACGCCCAGGCCCTGCACGCCGAGGTCCTCCGGCGGCGGGCCGCCGGCACGCTGCCCGCCGTGCGGGACGTGGTTCCGGCCGCACGGACCGTGCTGCTCGACGGAGTCGCGGACCCGCACGGTCTCGCCGCCGAGATCCGGACCTGGCGCATCCCGCCGCTCACCGCCGACGCGGGACGGCTGATCGAGATTCCGGTCCGCTACGACGGACCCGACCTGGCGGAGGTGGCCGAGCTCTGGGGCATGCCTGCCGAACGCATCCCGGCCACCCTCGCCGCACTCGAACTCCGGGTCGCCTTCTGCGGGTTCGCCCCCGGCTTCGGATACCTCACCGGTCTGCCCGAAGAGCTGCACCTGCCCCGCCGGGCCACCCCGCGCACCGCCGTGCCCGCCGGATCGGTCGCCCTCGCGGGCGAGTACGCGGGCGTCTACCCGCGCTCGTCACCGGGCGGCTGGCAGCTGGTCGGGTCCACGGACGCCGTCCTCTGGGACCCCCGCCGCGAACCGGCGGCACTGCTGGCCCCGGGCGCGCGGGTGCGCTTCACGGACGCCGCTGCCGCTTCCGCCGCCTCCGTCGAGCAGCCCCGCACGTGACCCCCGCCGCAGCCCTCGACGTCGTACGGCCCGGGGCCCTCACCACCGTCCAGGACGAGGGCCGCCCCGGCCACGCCCACCTCGGCGTCCCCCGCTCCGGCGCCCTCGACGCCCCCGCCCACCGCCTGGCCAACCGCCTCGTCGGCAACCCCGCCGACGCCGCCACGCTGGAGACGACTCTCGACGGCATCGCCCTCCGTCCTCGTACCCCTGTGACCATCGCCGCCACAGGCGCTCCCGCACCCGTACGGATCGACGGCCGACCGGCCGCCTGGGGCGCACCCGTGCACGTCCCGGCCGGAGCCCTCCTGGACATCGGCCGCGCGACCGCCGGACTCCGTACGTACGTCGCCTTCTCCGGCGGCATCGACGTGGAACCCGTCCTCGGCAGCCGATCCACTGACCTCCTCTCCGGCCTCGGACCCGCACCCCTCACCCCCGGCGCCGAACTCCCCCTGGGCATCCCGTACTTCACCCCGCCAGCCCCGGACGCGGCCCCCTGGCAGGCCCCGCCCCGCGAGCTGGTCCTCCCCCTCCTCCTCGGCCCCCGCCACGACTGGTTCACCCCCGAGTCGCTGCGCATGCTCGCCGGACCCGGCTACCGGGTCTCCCCGGCCGCCAACCGCATCGGCCTGCGCACGCAGGGCCCCGCCCTCACCCGCGCCAAGGAGGACGAACTCCCCAGTGAGGGAATGGTGTTGGGAGCCGTCCAGGTCCCCCCGGACGGCCTCCCGGTGGTCTTCCTCGCCGACCACCCGGTGACGGGCGGCTACCCGGTGATCGGCGTCGTCCCGGAGGACCACCTGCCCGCGGCCGCCCAGGCGGTCCCGGGCACCCCGATCCGCTTCGTCGTCCGGGACAGGTGAGCGAGGCACGGGCCCCGGCGCAGGCGCCCGCTCTCAGCCGCCCGGTCCCGAGCGGGACGGCGGGGCGTCGGGCGGTGCCGGGACCGCAGCATCCTGGGCGTGGGTGCGCAGGGCGAGCAGGTAGCCCGCCTGGAAACGGCTTTCGGCACCGAGTTCGGCCATGAGTTCCGCGACGTGGCGTCGGCACGTGCGCAGCGACATGCCGAGGCGGCGGGCGATCACCTCGTCCTTCATGCCGCTCGCCAGGCTGCCCGCCAGCGAGGTGTGCAGCTGGAGCGCGGTTGCGGCGGAGTACGAGGCGGCGAAGGGCTCCGCGAGGTCCCAGGCGTGGGCGAAGACCGAACGCAGATAGGCGACCGCCGACGGCTCGCGCAGCACCACGGCCGCATCGGGGTTGTCCCACACCGGCAGGAACGCGGTGGAGCCGTCGAAGACCAGCATCTTGTGGAAGAGCTCCCCGAGCGTGCGCACCTCTCCGCCTGCCGCGACCACCGCCTGCACGTACTCCTGGGTGCTCGGGCTGTAACGGGCGGTGTGCTGGTACAGCGTGTGCAGCCGCACGCCCCGGCGCAGCAGGTCCAGATCGCGCGGCAGGGCCCGTTCCAGGTGTCCCGCCGGACGTCCGCCGCCCGGCTGCACCGTCAGCACCTCCTCGGTGCAGCGGGCCGCCGCGTCCCCGATCAGCAGCATGACCCGGTCGCGCGACGTGACGACCTCGATCGCGCCGGAGTCCGTGCTGCGCCGGGAGCTCTCCTCGTACAGGGGGATCAGCGCGCTGAGCCGTTGGCGGACCCGGGCGAGGTCCTCCAGGCGGCGGTGCAGGACGTGTTCCTCGGGGCCGAGCAGTTCGGCCGCTGCGGTGTACGGACTGACCGCCCGCCAGCGCGGCCCCGCGGCGTCCGGGTCGAGCGCGGCCAGGCAGCGGCGCAGCAGCCCGCCGGCCAGCACCTCCGCCCGGTCCTCGGTCGTGCCGAGGGCCCCCGCGAGGGCGGCCGACGACTGCGGCCCCTGCTCCAACAGGTGCTGGTAGACCCGCAGTTCGTCGTCGGCGAGGTCGGATTCCCCGTCCGACACCCCCGGCGCAGGGGCGGTTCCCATGGTTATGTCCAAAATTTCCCCCTCCATTTCCTGCCACGCATCTTGTTGAGGGGCGACGCTTCTGGACCGTGAGTTCCGTGCGGGGGATTCTTGAGTCACCGGAAAGGAAAACCCGCCGGATTCTCCCCGGAGAATTCGAATCCCCCTCTGGAGGGCACCATGAAGAACCTCGCTCGATTCCTCTGCGCCGCCGCACTGGCCGTCGGTATCGCCGGTGGAGCTACGGTGACCGCCTCGGCCCAGGTGGCGAGTGCGGCCTCCGTCGCGGACCCCGCCTGCCCGCCCGCCAAGCCGGGGGACACCGAGTGGAACACCCCGGCGACGCACTGCCCCGAGCCCCTCTAGTCACCGTACGACTCCCTGGAAATCGTGATGTCTCGCCAACATCGAGGCCCCCGCCCAGGTCGGCGGCCGGTACTGCTGCTCCTGCTGTGCGCCGGATGCTGCGCGGTCCTGCTGGCCCGCCGGCTCGCCGCCACCCCGTACGAACGCGGTGCCCCCGGCCTGCGGACGGACGCGGCGGAGCACTTCCGCACCTCGTGGTGACGGAAAGCGCGCGGAGCGGCCGCACCCCGAGAGCGGTGCCATTGAAGCAGTCGTACTCCAGGTAAGGGGAGAAGTCGGCGGGACAATGCCTGAATTCGGCCTGCGCCGGTCCTGAATTCGTCCCGCTCTTCCTTTCCGGCCTCCCTGAAGTCCCTGAACCCCGTGTGTACTCCCCGTCGAATTCATTCGACTCCGAAGAAGAATCGAAGGAGAAATGTCATGAGCATGAAGAGCAAGCGCATCGCCACCCTGGTCGTCAGCTCCGTCGTCGCCGCGGGCATCCTGCTGCCCTCCGCCGCCGCCCACGCCGCCGAGGCACCGGCGCCCCGTCCCGCCGTCGCCCAGCACACGGCCCCCGGGGACATGACCATCCAGGGGGCCAAGGTCGACGTGGCCTCCGCGGTCCTCGACATCACCCAGAAGATCATCAACATCGTCACTGACGCCATCGAGCGCAAGCAGAACCGCGAGGGCTACGTGAAGAGCCTCATGGAGGGCTCCTTCTACCAGTCCGGCGAGCGCTACAACGTGATGGTCATCAACAACAGCGTCAGCCACTCCACCAACCTCCGGGGCGTGGTGTACGACGCGAAGGTCAGCGGCATCCACGGCACCTACCGCGTCCTGGTCTTCGAGTCCGGCGACTTCGTCAACCACGGCGACGGCGGCTGGATCAACTGGGCCTTCCGCGGCTGGTTCGACCGCAACGGCGGCAACGTGACCTTCCACCGTTCCTGGTAGCACCTTCCCTTCTCCCCGCCTTCCCTTCCTCTTCAAGGAGTTCCGACATGCGCCGTCCCACCGCTCTCGCCACCCTCGCCCTGACCGCCCTCGCCTTCACCGGAACCGCAGTGCTCCCCGCCCATGCGGCCGAGCGTCCCGCCGCCGTCAGTAGCGTCGCCCCGCAGGCGGACGCGTCCGGAAAGGCCGCGATCCAGGGCAAGGGGGTCACGGTCACCGTCTCCGCGGACAAGCTCGGCTCGGGCAACGCCGTCGCCGAGGCGCTCAGAGGCATCAACACCGACGACCGCGGGAGCTTCGTCCAGCAGGCCGTGGAGAAGGCGTTCAACGCATCGGGCGGCCGGCACAACGTCATGCTGTTCAACCTGAGCCAGGGCTACGACGACCGCTTCTCGAACGTCAAGATCTACGCGAACGTCAAGTGGGGCAACGTCTACTACGGCCTGTGGATCTTCGAGAACGGCGAGTTCACGAACACCGGTGACGGCGGCTGGATCAACTGGGGCATGTACGGCTGGTTCGAACGCAACGGCGGCCACGTGAAGTTCAACCGTTCCTGGTGACAACTCCCGCCTGAACAAGGGCAGTCGAAAGGCCCCGCGCTCCGTGCATCGGAGTTGCGGGGCCTTCGGCGCGGGCTCGGGCGGAGGTCGCGATTCGGTGAACACGCCTCTGGGGGCGGGGACTCGTGGTGGCATATTCTCCAGAGGTCCACAAAGTGTGGATCTTGTGAATGGGGGTTGTGCATGCTTCGCAAGAACGGCGTACGGATGGCCGTCCCGGTGGCTGCCGGGGTGGTCGGACTTCTGCTCGGTGCGGTCGCACCGGCCGAGGCTGCGCCGAAGCATCAGGGGGGTGTCCACTTCGGGTTCATCCAGTACAACGGGCCCGGCGCGGACAAGGGGTCGAACGCGAGCCGGAACTCCGAGTTCGTCCAGATCCACAACGCGGGCCGCTCGGCCGTCCAGCTCCAGGGCTACAAGGTCCGCGACAAGAACGGCTGGACGTACACCTTCCGCTCGCTGAAGATCGGCGCGGGCAAGACGGTGACGCTCCGCACCGGCAGCGGCCGCAACACGGCCACGAATGTGTACTGGGACCACCGGTACCGGGGGCGTGCCGCCTACGTCTGGAACAACAGCGGCAAGGAGACCGCGACCCTGTACAACGCCAAGGGCAAGAGCGTCGACTCCTGCTCTTGGAAGGGCAAGGGCCACGCCTCCAAGGCCGAGAGCGTGAACTGTCACTGAGGTGACGGCCGCACGCCACTGCCCCGCACCGGTCCGACCGGTGCGGGGCAGTTGCCGTAGCAGGAGGGTTCGGGCGAGCGGCTACCCCTTCGGCTTCACCGGCTTCGACGGGAAGGTGTTGGTGACGCGCACCCACGCGTCGCCCTTCGCCCGTACGACACCGTCCGTCGCCCCGCCCGGCGTACCCGGGTCGGAGTCGCGGACCGTCACCTTCGCCCGGGGCGGCACCCGCGTCTCCCTCGCGGAGCAGATCGAGCCCTCGGGGACGGTGAAGGTCCGGCTGCGGCCGGGCTGGAGGTCGAAGTCCACGTTCAGGAACGGGACTCGGGCCCCCGGCGCCGTGCAGGTCGCCCGGAAGGAGAAGGGGCCGGGGCCGCTCCCCACCACCTGCTTGGAGACCGTGAACCGGGCCTTCGCGGGCGGCGGCTTCGGCGTGAAGGTGTTGGTCGCCGTGACGGTCAGGGCCTCGGAGTCCTTGCCGCCGATGACGACCGCCTTCGCCGGGGTGTCGTGGTCGACCACCGAGCGGGTCGCCCCGCCGTTGTCCGGCTCGGTCGCCCAGCAGCGGGTGCCCGCCGGGAGCGGGAAGCCGAGGTCGTCGACCGTACGGGAACCGGCTGCCGTGAAGGTGTAGCGGCGGCGGTCCACCAGCAGCAGGTCCTTGCCGTCCTTGGTGCGCAGCGTGCAGGACAGGGCGAGGACGAAGGGACGGCCGGCCGGGGTGCCGACGACCTTCTTGGCGAGGCGGAGCGTGCCCGTCTCGTACGTGTTCTTCGCCGTGACCGTCACCTGCGGGGCGTCCTTGGTGACGACGACCGCGCTGCCGTGGCTGCCGTGGTCGACGTCCGTGTGCGTCGCGCCGCCGTCGCTCATCTCCTCCGCCCAGCAGCGCGCGCCGATCGGCAGGTCGCCCGGCACGTTCAGCGTCTCGCCCGCCCTGACCGTGTACCGCTTGCGGATCACGAAGGCGACGATCGGGTCGCCGTCCGGGCTCTCCGCCTCACGGATGCAGGTCACACGGAACTCGTACGCCTTCGCGTACGGGGCCGTCTCCGGGGCGCCCTCGATCTCCTTGCGGAGGGTGAGGCGGCCGACCGAGAAGGTGTTGGTGAAGTCGACGGCGACGGTCGGCGTCGTGCCGCCCTTGGTGACGGTCACCGGGCCGACCGGCTTCGGCGTCTCGTCGGCGCCCGCCGGGTCGATCTCCTCCACCGTGCACTCCGCGCCGACCGGAATGTCGTCGACCTGGCCGGTGAGGGAGGGGGCCCGCGCCGTGACCGTACGGACGACAGCGTCCTTCTTGCCGTTGAACGAGCACAGCACCCGGAAGCGGAACGTCCGGTCGGCGAACGCGGTGCCCGGCCCCTCGACCTGCTTCAGGACCCGCAGCGAGCCCGTCGGGAAGTCGTTGGTGACGGTGAGCCCCGCCGTCTTGCCCGGCACGGAACCGATGACCGCGACGTCCGTCGACGAGGAGTCGGTCGCCTTCACCTCCACCGAGTCGGCCCCGCCCCGCCCCGGCTCGGTCGCCGTGCAGCGCGTGCCCTCCGGCAGATCGTCGAGCGGGGTCTCGCCGTCCCCGTGGAAGGTGAGGTCCTTCGGATAGCCCGGGAGCTGGGTGTCGCGGAAGCGGCAGTCCACCCGGACCGTGAACGGCCCGTCGCCGAACTCCTCCGCCGCCGCGCCCGTCGTCCGCTTGCGGACCTTCAGGGCCGCGTCGACGTACGTGTTGGTGATCTCGATGTGCTCGCCGCGCTCGTCCGGCGTCGCCGGGGTGATGACGACGATCTGTGCGTTCGGCATGCCCATCCGGTTGCTCTTGAAGCCGTTCGAGGCGATCTCCCAGACCGCGCAGCGCGCCCCGGCCGGAACGCCCACCAGCGACATCGGGTTGTACGGGGTGAACTCGAAGACGCCCTCGCGCACCACCTGCGGCTCGCCGCCCTCGGGGGTCACCGTGCAGCGGTACCCGGCCTTGTACGGGCCGAGCGGGACACCCTCCGGCGGGTTGACCTCGATCTTGTCGACACGCAGGTTGCCGAAGCGCATCCCGATGCCGACCTTCGGCGGCTCCGTCGCAGGCAGGTCCGTCTTGCGGCCGTTCTGGATGACGGTCTCGGAGTGCGCGAAGGAGTTCCAGGCGACCGCAGGGTCGCCCGGCTGGTCCAGGTCCACGGGCGACGACATCGGCATCCGTACGAAGACCTCGCCGCCCGGCGGCAGCGGCGTGTCGAAGGTGACCCGCATCTCGACGCCGGTGGCCTCCGTGGTGTGCCCCGCCTTCCAGTCGGCCTTGGCGCAGTCGCGGCGCGGGGTGGCGATCAGGTCCGAGCAGGGGTTGGCCACCGTCGCGTACTTGGTGTCCAGGGTGCCCGGACCGGTCAGCACGGGGGCGCCGTTCAGACGGGGGCGCGGGGTCCACTTGGTGCCCCGGTCCTGGTTGCCGAGGAGGACGCCGGTGTCACCCTGATAGGGGAACACGTCCAGGAGCCGCACCTCGGTCGTCGCGTCCGTACCGGAGTTGACGGCCCGCAGCAGGTACTCGAAGCGATCGCCGGGCTGGATGAGGGCGATGCACGGGTACTGGGTGTACGTGTCGCCCTCGTGGGTGAGGACCGGGCAGGACGGCGAGTCCAGCTTCACGTACTTCTTCGTCACCGTGTTGTAGAAGCCCAGCTTCTCGTCGCCCGCGACCCACTTGCTGGCCTCGAAGGCGGTGCCGGGCAGGGTGGTGATCTCGGCGCGCGAGGTGCAGAAGCGGCCCTCGCCGTAGTTCACGGTGTCGTCGACGCGCTCGCCGTCACGGCCGGAGTTCTTCTGGCACTCCAGGTCCTTGTTGACCTCGGAGCCCGCGCCGAACACGTTCTGGATCACCGAGTCGCCGGGCACGCCCGGAGCCAGCTTCACCTGGTACGTCACCTTGATCTCCGCACCGGGCAACAGCGCCCAGTCGGGGAACCGCCAGCGCACGTGGGTGACGCGTCCGTCCGGGCCGCGCGTCGGCTCGTACACCGGCTGCGGCGGATCGGGAGTGCCGGCCGGCACCTTGAAGGTGACGCGGAACGGCAGACCGTCGTCACCCGCGTACGAGGCGTCGAAGCGCAGCAGTTCCGGCATCGGGTCGGCGATGACCAGCGAATTGACCGCACCGGTGCCGGTGTTGCGGACGGTGAGGGTGAACGGTGCGGTCTCGCCCGGTCCGATGCGCGAGTCGGGGCCCTTGGCGACGCTCAGCTTGCCGCGCCCCTCCTGGACCTTCAGCGTCGCCGTGCTGTCCCCGAACGGGAACGAGCCGTCCGGCGGCTGGAGCCGGCTCGACCCCTTGGCGCTGGCCGTGTCCTCCAGGGTCTCGGGGATCGGGGTGCCCGGTGCCGAGCGCAGGTTCTCCCGCGCCGCGACCTTGAAGCACACGATGTTCGGGCAGGCGCCGCGCCGCTGGGGCTCGCCCGGCACGAGCACGTACCCGCCGCCGGAGTGCGAGAACGTGAACCGCAGCCCCTGTACGTCGGCGGCCTCGACGCCGGTCGGCAGACCGGGCGTGCTGGATCCGGTCGCCGTTCCGTTGACGTACACCGCGGAAGGCCCGCCGCACGCAGCGGTGCAGGCGTCGACCCGCACCTGGTCGGCGCCCGGCGGGAAGGTGACACCGGTGATGCGGACGAAGTCGGCGGCGTCGAAGAAGTCGGCGTCCGCGTCGGTGACGACCAGCTCCTTCAGGTTGACGTTTCCGGTGTTGCGGGCCTCGATCCGGACGTCGGGCTCCTGGCGGGTGACGCCCGGCAGGGTCTTGGCGACCACCGAGGGCGAGATCGTCTTCTGGATCGAACCGCCGCTGCGGGCGGGCTTGGTGACGTTCGGCTCGCCCGTGCAGACGTTGTCCTGCACGACCCGGCCGCCCGAGGTGATCTGCGCGCAGTTCTTGAAGGAGACGTCGTCGCCGACGCCGTCCCGGCGCTGCACGACCACGTCGACCATGATCCGCCCGTCCGGCGGCAGACTGCCGTCCGCGAGCCGGGCACGCACGCCCTTCGCGCGCGTCAGGAGTGCGGAGTCGCCCGCGTTGTACGTGACCCACTTGGCGGCCGTCGGGTCGTACACCTCAAGCAGCACCGGCAGCCCGGACGGCTGGCGGTAGCGCAGCTTCAGCTCGGTGAGCCGTACGACGTCGAAGGGGTTCCCGGCAGCCGTCGGGTCGGCCGGGTCGGTGATGGCGGGACGGTCCAGTGCGGTGGTGCCCGCGTTGGCGAGGTCGAGGGTGAAGGTGACCGGGGTGCCGGGCGGGATCTCGGTCTTGTCGGAGGACTTGGAGGTACGGATGTCGTCGTGCGGGTTCTCCGGCCGCAGGCTCTGGCAGGCGGTGCCGGAACCGGAACCGGAACCGTCCACCGGGTTGGTCGCCGAGACGTCCGCGCAGTTCGCGATGCCGTCCTTCGCGTCCTGGGCGACGGCCTTCTCATTGAGATTGCCGTGAATGGCGAGATGCGCGATGGCATTCGGCGCGATGGTGCCGCTGCCCTTGGCGTCCGTGCCGCGGAAGGTGATCGAGAACTGCTTCGGCGGACTGCCGCCCGGGCAGCCGGTGTTGGGGAAGGACTGGCGGGCGGGCGCGGGGGAGAGCTGGAGCGCGGCCGGCGACGAGCCGTCGCGGCAGACGACGGTCAGGGTGGCGGAGGTCGCCTCCTTCGGGAACTCCACCGCCATCTTCGACGCGTCGAACTTGTCGAACTCGCTGACCGCGGTCGCCGAGGGCTCGGTGATGGTCAGCGTCGCGACCGGGAAGGACGCGGTGTTGCGCGCTCCGACGACCATGGTGACGGGGGCCTTGGTGCCGATGAGGGCGGTGCCGTCCTCGCGGTAGTTCCCGTCGGTGTCGGAGTAGTAGCTCTTGGTCCCCTGCACGGTGGCGATGTTGGGCAGGATGTCGTGGGTGGCACAGGCCTCCGTCCCCTTCACCTCCCCCACCACACTGTCCTTGCCGCTCACCGACGAGCAGTTGCGCACCTGCTGACGGGTCGTCGGATTGATCGCCTTGCCGCTCGAACGCTCGGTGTCCCGCAGCTTGACGTCGAAGGCGACCTGACCGCCGGTGGTGTCGAAGGGCAGCTTGGCACCGGAGGCGGCGGTGAACTCGAACTTCACGCCGGTGATGCGGTCGGGGGAGACACCGGGAGGGAGCGGGACGCCGGGCCCCGCCCCGATCGGCCCGGCGGTGAATTCATTTGCTGCGCAAGGTGAGTTGACCGGCTTCGTGCACACCATCACCCGCACCCGGTCCGCCCCGGCGGGCCAGCGCTTGACGGGCCCGACACCGGTCACGTCGAAGTTCTCGTACGTCGCGGGAGTGGTGTCCCCGACGGTCAGCGCGGTGACGTCGGCGGAGGCCGAAGAACCATTGCGCACCCCCAGGGTGATCGTCGACCCGTCCCCGGACTGGGCGACGGTCGACGTGTACGACCACTGCTTGGTGGTGGCGGGCCGCACGACGCGCGGGACACGGACGGTGACCTCGGCGGAGGAGGACGCCGGCTCGGCGTTGTCCGCATCAATGCTGGCGGTGTTCGGGATCTTCGCGCCGTCGGTGAGGGTGGTCTCCACCGGCACCCGCATCCCGATCGACACCTCGCGGCTCACCCCGGCGGGCAGCCCGGTGGCCCCGGCGGGGGCGGGCGGACTGGCCAGCGGCTCGGTGAAGAGGATGGTCAGCTTCCGGGTGGCGCGGTCGTAGGTGACCGTGCGGGTGTCGGTCGACTTGGGCAGCGAGGTGATGTCGAAGTCGGCCGGGAGGACGTCCTCGACGACGGGGTTGATGCAGGCCGTCGTCAGGGACGAGCAGGAGGCGGTGAGGGTGTACGAGAAGACGCCGCCCGGGTCGAGGGGCATGGTCGCCCCGGTGACCCTCTTGGTGATCCCGACATCGGCGTCCGCGACGCGCGCGGAGGCGCCGGGGGCGGCGGCGAGGGTGCCCGCCAGGGAGGACAGGAGCAGGGCGGTGGCCACGCTGCTCCGGATGATGGGCTCCCGCACGTGGGCTCCTTGGGGGTCGGGTGGGGGGTACCGACAGCTCTCGACAATCCGGGCCAGGCTCACATGGCTGACCGGATTGTCGTACTTATCCGGGCTTGGGCTCCCGTGTGTCTTGCCCGATTGGCGGTACGGGGCCGTGCTGGGGGCGGGTGTGGCGGCCCCGGGGCTGTGCCGCTGTGCGGCTCCGCCGCGTGGGCGCGCTCTGTCCGCGCGGGCCGCTCTGTTTCCGTGCCCCTTTAGGGGCGCGGGGCTGTGCCGCTTCTGCGGCTCCGCCGCGTGGGCGCGCTCTGCCCGTGCGGGCCGCTCTGTTTCCGTGCCCCTTTAGGGGCGCGGGGAACTGCGCGACCAGCCACGACGCTCCTGCACGGAACCGTGCAATTGCCCCGCGGGTTTAGGTGAAGGGGCGGGGCTGGGGACCCTCTTGGCCCAGCGGGCCGGTGCTTCACGTGCCCGGTGCCGGGAGGCGCTCCGAGGCCCCCGGGGCTGCGCGCATCCGGTGTGCCAGGTGCGGGCAGGGGCCGGTGTCCGGGTGGGCCCGGATCGGGCGGGCCGCCCCCTTGCCCGCCCGTTCCGCCCCCGGGGGGCGGCCCCGCCGCCCAAGGGGGCTGGGGAAAGAGGAGGGGGGCGCGGCCCGGCGCCCGGGGGCGAGGGAAGGGGCGCTCGAGGGGGGTGAGGCAGCGCCTGGTGGAGGTCAGGGGGGCGGCGCCCGGAGGGCCCGGGCGCCGGAGATGCCCCGGTCAGCGCCGGCCGAAGCGGCGGGCCAGCCTCCCCAGCGTGCCCCCCGGCTTGTGCCAGGCGCGGAAGTCGGCCGCATGGGACCCACCGGAGCGGTCCAAGTGGTCCAGGAGGGAGGCGATCTCACGGGTCGTCATGTGCTGCAGGGCAGGACGGAGGACCTCCTCCAGAAGCGCCCCCCGCGCCTCGTCCCACACCCCACTCGCCCCCACCTGCGACGTCCACGCCATGAAGCAGTCCGCCGCGTAGGAGGGAGCCGTCCGCAGCCGGTCCAGCAGCGGAGCCGTCCGCGCCACCGCCCCGTACGCCCCGATCAGCTCCGCATCCCCCGACCGCGCCAACGCCGACAGCTCGCCCACCGGCCGCTGCTCCGACAGCAGATCCCGCGCGACGAGCCCGAACGTCCGCTGGAGGACGGTCGGCTCCACCGGATGGGCCGCCGAGCGCAGCGTCAGGGCGGTGGCCACCGGCCCCGCCCCCGCCCGCCCCTCCGCCAGCGACTCCGCGAACTCCAGCATCCGCAGCGCGCCCAGCTGCCGCGCGTCGATCTCGTGCGGGAAGCACCGGATCAGGTCGGCGGCGAGCGGCGTCACGTCGGGGTCGTCGGCAGGGCCCTCCAGCGCAGCCCGGATCAGCTCCGGATACGTCCCCGCCGTACGGTGCGCGTCCGAGCCCGTCTCGCCCAGGATCCATCGGGCCTCCTGCGGCGTGGGCAGCAGGTTCTCCGGCCAGACCAGCCGGAACCCGGTCCGCAGCACCAGGGGTTCGATCATCGGCGACACCCCGGCCGCCCGCAGCACCGTGTGCAGCGTGGAGTCCCGGTCCGCACCCGTCTCGCGGGACGCCCCCGGCAGCGGGTACGCCGCGCACATCCGCAGGTGCGGGAGCCCGTCCGGGACGCCCCGCACCAGGTCCGCCGTGTGCAGCAGTCGCACGACCGAGAAGGGATTGTCAGGAGCCAAGTCATCCAAATGGACCAGGAGTTGGGCGTGCAGCGCCGAGTGCCGTTCCAGTGCCTCGCGGACCGCCGCACTTCGCGCCCGCTCCGGGTCTGCCAGCAGCTCGTGGGCGAGCTGGCGCGCCAACTCCGGTACGGCGGTGGGGTTGTCGTCCTCGGCCGCGAAGAGCGCCGCCAGCGGGGCCAGGATCTCGGTGGGCACCTTGCCGTCGACGCGCTCGGCGAGCCGGGCCAGGGCGTCGAGTTCGCCGTCCGGGCGGGAGCCGGGGACCGGGGCGCACAGGGCCCCGATCAGGGTCGGCCAGTCGGACGCGCTGAGCCCGTCCGCGTGCTGCTCGGCCCACAGGGCGGCGGCCGTCCGCCCCAGCGAGTCCAGCGGCACCCCGGCGCTCAGCGCGGTCGCGGCGAGCGGACCCTCCTCGAACTCCCCGTCCACCAGGGAGGGTTGGGCCGCGGCCCGCTTGAACAGCTCGGGCCGCCCCGCCAGCCACACCTGCGCGGCCACCGCGGCCCACGCGTCGCCGACCTCACGGGCCGCCCCCGTACCCGTATCAGAGGAACCCGTACCGGAGGAGCCCGACGCAGGCCGGTGCACCCGGAATCCCGCCGCCGGGAACACCACGTCCGGCGACGTGCCGATGATCTGCTGGAGCGCGTGCTCCGGCCGTTCCGCGTACGTCGTGAACGTCAGCCCGTGCGCGTGCTCGCGCGGCAGGGCCGCCCCCACCACCGCCACCCACCGCGCGATGTCCGCCGGGTCCTCCTCCACCAGCACGACCGGCTGCGCCCCCGGGTCCTCGCACAGGGCCCGCACATCGGCCAGTACGCCCGCCAGCCGTCCCCCGCACGCGGCCGCGAACGCCGCGAGCCCCTCCCGGTCGAAGAACCCGGCGGCCGGGGTGAGCAGGTCCAGCGGCTCCGGCGTGCTCCCCGGTGCGGGCGCGACGGGCGTCCAGCGCGGCGAGTCCCACGCGGTGACGGGCAGCGCGCCGCCCGGCAGGCGCTCCCCGGCGGGCAGGTGGACGGCGTGGGTGTGCGCGGCCCCGGTCTCGGGGTCGGTCGTCGTGCGGCTCAACAGGCGGCTGCCGTCGGAGAGTTGGGTGAGCGAGAAGGCCTGCGCGGGGAACGCCGCGAGGACCTCCTCCGCCTCGTCGAGCAGGTCGCGGGGGACGTCGGGGCTGACCGCCGTGAACCCGGCGGCCGAGGTGTAGTGAAGCTGGGCCAGGCTCATGCGGGTCGCTCGCTCCCTTGGTGCGGTGGGTGGGACGACAGGGGGTGTCGTGCCGGGGGCGTACCCCGACAGGGACGTGGTGCCGGGCGTACGGGCCTCGTGCGTGCGCTTCTCGCGCGTACGGGGCGTATGTCGGCACCTCCAAGATCACTCGTCCCTGTGACGGACCTATACCAGCAGATCCCGGCGTTGCTTGCTGTGCTTTGCGGGATTTTCATGCTCGTAAGTGGGGTGGAAACGGACTCGTCACGACTCTTGTGGTCGCCGCCGCCGTCCGCTTATCGTTTGGGATCAAATGGAAACGCGGTGGTGCTGCCCGCCGGTCCGACGTCCCAGGCGACCCCGTCGCGAACTCCGGAGGTACCCCACAGTGGACATTTCGTACGAGAGCTGGCTGCTGCGGGCGAAGGCCCTCCGGCACCCGGCCGGCCATCACATCGACGGCCGCGAGGAGCCGGGCGGCGGGGCCGACTTCGCCGTCGTCTCGCCGCGCGACGGCCGCGAGCTGACACGTGTCGCCGACGCGGGACAGGCCGAGGTCGACCTCGCCGTCGCCGCCGCCCGCCGCGCCTTCGACCACGGCCCCTGGCCGCGACTGGCCCCCGGCGAGCGCGGAAAGGCGCTGTTCCGGCTGGCCGACCTGATCGAGGAGCGGCGCGCGGACCTCGCGCTCACGCTCAGCCTGGAGATGGGCAAGCCGATCTCGGACGCGTACGGCATCGAACTGCGCGCCCTCGTCAACACCTTCCGCTACTACGCCGGACTCGCCGACAAACTCACCGACGAGGCCCCGCACACCGCACCCGACGCGCTCGCCCTCGTGACGCGCGAGCCCGCGGGGGTCGTCGGCGCGGTCGTCCCGTGGAACTTCCCGCTCACCCTCGCGGGATGGAAGGTCGCCCCGGCACTGGCCGCGGGCTGCACCGTCGTACTGAAGCCCTCCGAACTCTCCCCGCTGTCCGCCCTCCTCCTCGGGCGGCTCGGCACGGAGGCGGGCCTGCCCGACGGCGTGCTCAACGTCGTCGCGGGCGACGGCCCGACCGCCGGACGGGCCCTCGGCCTGCACCCCGGCGTCGACGTGCTCGCCTTCACCGGATCCACCGCCGTCGGCCGCCACTTCCTGCACTACGCCGCCGACTCCAACCTCAAGCGGGTCTGGCTGGAACTGGGCGGCAAGTCCCCGAACATCGTCCTGCCCGACGCACCCGACCTGGACCAGGCCGCCGCCACCGCAGCGTGGGGCATCTTCTTCAACCAGGGCGAGATGTGCACCGCGCCGTCCCGCCTCCTCGTGCACTCCTCGGTCGCGGACCGGGTCGTCGACGCGGTCGTCGCCCGCGCCGAGACCCTGAAGGTCGGCGACCCGCTCGACCCGGCGACCGAGATGGGCGCACTGGTGCGGGAGAGCCACCTGGAGAAGGTCCTGGACCACATCGCCGCAGGCCGCGAGGGCGGCGCCCGGCTGCGTACCGGAGGCGTACGCATCCACCAGGAGACCGGCGGCAGCTACCTCGCACCGACCGTCTTCGACGCGGTCGCCCACGACTCGCGCCTGGCCCGCGAGGAGATCTTCGGACCCGTCCTGTCCGTCTTCGCCTTCGACACGGTCGACGAGGCGGTACGGCTCGCCAACGACACGGAGTACGGCCTCGCCGCCGGCCTGTGGACCGCGAACCTCTCCACCGCCCACCAGGTCTCCCGCCGCCTGCGCGCCGGAACGGTCTGGGTCAACTGCTACGAGGAGGGCGACCTCACCGTCCCGTTCGGCGGAATGAAGCAGTCCGGCAACGGGCGCGACAAGTCCGCGCACGCGCTGGAGAAGTACACGGAGCTGAAGACGACCTGGATGCAACTGTGAACCCTGCTGCGACGCGACCCCTGATCGGCCTGCCCAACCGCTTCGCCGCCACCACCTCCGCGCTGCGGTACGCCGCCGAGGTCACCGCGCGCGCCCTGGTCGACGCGGTGTGGCGGGCCGGCGGCGAGCCGTTCATGCTGCACCCGTACGCCCCGGACGGCGTCGCCGACCCCGCCGAGGTGGCGGCCCGCATCGCCCGCTGCGACGGTGTGCTGCTGCCGGGCGGCGGCGACCTCGCCCCGCAGGCGTACGGCGCGCTCGACACGCACGACAGCGTGTACGACGTGGACGCCGAGCAGGACGCCTTCGACCTGGCCGTGGCACACGCCGCGCTCGACGCGGGCACCTCCCTCCTCGCGATCTGCCGCGGCCTCCAGGTCGTCAACGTGGCGCTCGGCGGCACCCTCCACCAGGACATGGGCGGCCCCGAGCACGAGCACCGCCACCTCGTCCACCCGGTGAAGCTGACGCCGGGCTCGGTCGTCGCGCGGGCCGCCGGGACCGACAAGGTGGAGGCCTCCTGCTACCACCACCAGCGCGTCGACGCACTCGGCTCCGGCCTCGTCGCCACCGCGCTCGCCTCGGACGGAACCGTCGAGGCCCTCGAACTCCCGGACGCCCGGGGCTGGTTCACCGCAGTCCAGTGGCACCCGGAGGACACCGCGCCGCAGGACCCCGCCCAACAGGGCCTTTTCGACGCGCTGGTGCGCGCCGCCTCACGTACGGCCTGATCCCGTACTGGCGCTCTCTCCTTACCCGCGTACGGCCATCGCCCACGGCCATCGCCCACGGCCATCGCCCACGGCGCTCGCCCACGGCGCTCGCGTACCGCGCGACCCTGTGCGCGGCGGCGCTTCCCGCCCCACCCTCACCTCTCCCTTTCTCCGTCCCCGAAAGGCACCGCCATGGCTCTCGACGACGAGACCGCTGTACGCCCGAGAACGTCCCAAGCGCCGCTGGGACGCTTCAAGTTGGGCCCGCTCTACGTCACGATCCCGCTCGCCAACCTGGTGCTGTACATGATCTGGACGGCGATCCCGCAGTTCATGCTGCCGATCCAGGTGCAGCGCATCACCGGCACCACCGACACGGCGGCCCTCGCCACCGCGAGCCTGCTGGGCACCATCGCCGCGACCATCGGCAACCCGCTCTTCGGCCAGCTCTCCGACCGGACCCGCTCCCGCTTCGGCCGCCGCACCCCGTGGCTCGTCGCCTGCGCGATCGGCGGCGGCGCACTGCTCCTGCTCCAGGCCAACGCGCCCTCGATATCGATGCTGGGCATCGCGTACGCGGGCACCAGCCTGGTCCTCAACGGCTTCCAGGCGGCCCTCACCGCCGTCGTCCCGGACCGCGTACCGGGCGAGAAGATGGGCCTGGTCTCCTCCCTGATGGGCGTCGGCCTCAATCTCGGCGTGCTGGTCGGCTCCTCCCTCTTCGCGATCTTCCCGGAGCTGGCGGGCCCGTTCGTCTACTACCTGATCGCTGCCGCGATCGTGATCACCGCCGTCGTCTTCGCGGTCCTCAGCCCGGACGTGGACTCCCGCGAGGAGCCGCGCGAGCCGTTCCACCTCGGCAGGTTCTTCGCGAAGCTCTGGATCAACCCGGTCAAGCACCCCGACTTCGGCTGGGTCTTCCTCGCCCGTATGTTCATGATGCTGGGCTACTGGTTGGTCACGGCCCTGTTCTTCTTCGCCCTCCAGGACTACGTGGGCCTGTCCCCGGAGGACGCGGTCGGCGCGGCGGGCATCCTCTTCACCGTCTCCGGCGCGGCCTCGGTCGTCGGCTCGCTGCTGGCGGCCCCGCTGGTCGACCGGGTCGGCAGGCTGAAGGTGTTCGTGCTGGTGGCGGGTGGGGGCCTGGCGATCTCCCTCGCCATCCCGGTCTTCTCGCCGACGTACGGCGGCATGATGGTCTTCTCCGTCGTCAACGGCCTCGCCTTCGGCATCTACACGGCCGTCGACACGGCCCTCATCAACAAGGTGCTGCCCAACCCGGACGACGCGGCCAAGGACCTCGGCGTGATGAACATCGCCACCGCCCTCCCGCAGATCGTCGCCGCCGCACTGGGCGCGCTGGTGGTCTCGCTGCTGGACTACCGGGGCCTGTTCGTGGTGGCCGCGGTGATCGCGCTGGTGGGCGCGGTCGCGGTGATTCCGGTGAAGCGGGCGCGCTGACGCTTCGGTGTTGAACGGCTGTGCCCCGTACCGGAGTTGCTTCGGTACGGGGCAAAGGGGTGTGTGGGTCAGGACCGGGCGGCGTACGAGAGGAAGCCGGTCCACGCAGCGGGGGAGAGGGCGAGCTGCGGGCCCTCGTGGACCTTGGAGTCGCGGACGTGGACGGTATGGGGGCAGGCGGCCACCTCGACGCAGTCACCCTGGCTGCCGCTGCTGTAGCTGGACTTGTGCCAGGAGAGGGCGACTTCCACGCAGTCGTCGCCCTGTGAGCCGCTGTAGCTGCTCTTGAACCAGGCCAGCTCGGGAGGGGTGCTCATAGTGCTCCTCGCATTCGCTCCAACAGGCTCCGGGAGTCCTCCGGGGTGAGAGCCTGCGTGCGAAGTTTTGCATACCGCTGCTGGAGGTTGCTGATCTCTTTCGGAGCTGAGATGAGGCGCCCGTTCTCTTGCCCCTCCGAGTACCCGAACCACTGATTGTCCGGCGTCTCCAGCAGTTGCATGGGCCCGTCCAGCCCCGCGTGCTTCGGCTGGTACAGCGGCATGATCTGGAACTCGACGTTCCAGTGCTGGTCGATCACCCCCAGCAGATGGTCGAACTGCCCACGGGTGACCTCCTCCCCGCCCGTATGCCGTTCCAGCACCGCCTGTTCCACGATGAAGCTGAACGCGGTCGGCGGCTTCCGGCCCGTGGACAGCAGCTCCTGGCGCTCCAGCCGGGCCGAGATCCGATCTTCCAGCTCGGCGGCGTCCGGCAGTGGCGGAACGCAGAGCGACATGGCGCGGGCGTACGCCTCCGTCTGCAACAGACCGGGCACGACTCGGCATTCGTACGTATCGAGGCTGATCGCATCCGCCTCCAGCAGCGCCCACTGCCGGAACCACCTCGCCAACCCCGGCTGCCGCGACAAATGCTTCGCCGCACCCTTGATCGCCCCGAACGCGTCCAGTACCTCCTCCGCCCTCACCACATACGGCGGCGGCGGGAAGCGCCTGCCCTGCTCGATCGAGGCGCAGGTCGGAACCGAGTACCGCACCCTCGGGGCGAACTGCTCCTGCGTGAGCCCGGCCCGCTTCCGGAAGGCCTTGACGACTTCCCCGAACGCCTTGAGGCTGTCCGACGGTTCGGGCTCGCCACCGCCGCCCGCTCCGCCGCCGAACTCCTCCGTACCGTCCGTCATCCCCGGCCACCTCCCGCACCCGTGCCCCGCGTCCCACTCCCAACCGGCCCATGGTTACGGGCAGTTACTCCCACTGTCCACACCGCGTACTCGTACGCTGACCCAGCGTACGAGTCGCCGACCTGGTGAACCGCCTTTGCAGAGCGCCACATTGACCGCATGACACCACCCACGACCCGGCAAGCACCGGTCGCCGTACGTATGTTCACCCAGCGGTTCAGCTCCACCCGGCGCGGAGCCAGGCTCGCCCGTCGCCTCACGGCCCACCAGCTGCACGCCTGGGGCATCCCGCACGGCGGCGACACCTCCGACGCGGCCGCGCAGATCGTCGCCGAACTCGCCGCGAACGCGGTGACGCACGGACGCGTACCGGGCCGAGACTTCGAACTGACGCTCGTACTCCTGCCGGCGCCGGGATCCCTGCTGCGGATCGAGGTCTCCGACACCCGCACCGAGAAGCGCCCTCCGGCCCCGGGTGAACTCGCGGTCCCGGCCTCGGAGGAGGAGGCGGGACGCGGGCTCCTCCTGGTCGAGGCACTGGCCGACCGTTGGTCCGTACTCGACCGTATTCCGCTCGGCAAGACCGTCCGCGCGGAACTCGACCTGCCGGACTGAAGGGCCTTGCGGGCGGTCGCTAGGGTGCGCTCGTGGAAGCTGACGATCTTGAATACCGGGCGCGGACGATGTCCGGCTGCATTCCGCCGGATGTGGTCTCCCGGCTGCTGGAACGTGGCAGGGCCGAGGTTGTGGAGGAGCAGGCCGGGCGCGGGGAGTGGTTCTGTGCGCTGGCCTGGGCGCGGTTGCTGGGGGAGCAGGGGCGGCAGGCGGACGCGCGGGAGGTGCTCGCCCCGTACCTGGCGACCGGGTGGTGGACGGCGGTGAGCGCCACGGCCGAGCTGCTGGAGGGCTGGGGGCGCGTCGACGAGGCGATCGAGATCACCCGGGTCCGCATGGAGGCCGGGCATCCGGACGCGTTGGCGTTCTACGCGCGATTGCTCGCCCGACACGGCCGGGCGGAGGAGGCATTCGTGCTGTTGCGACCGCACGTCGGCGAGTGGTCCCCGGCCGAGGCCCTGGTCGACGTCGCGGGTGCCGCCGGGTGTGACGAGGAAGCCGCCGAACTGCTCATAGCCCTGACCGAGCACGAGTGTTCCGACTTCCCGTTCTGCTGCCGGGGCCTCGACCGGTACGCGGTGATCGAGTGGCTCTCCACTGTCCGCGAGCGGCAGGGCCGGACCGAGGAGGCGATCGCCCTGCTCCGTACTGGTGGGTCCACGCTGGTCAATGGCGGCGAGCGGCTGGCCGCGATGCTGGGCCGGAACGGACGTCTCGATGAGCTGAGGGAGTTCGCGCTGGGTGACGGCGCGGATGCCGCCCTGAGCGAACTCGTGCGGTTGCTCGAGGAGGACGGTGACGTGGAGGGGGCGGTCACGGCCTGCCGCCGGGCTGTCGCCACGGACAGCACGTCCCGCTCGGCTTACGAGCTCGCGCAGCTCCTGGCCCGGCACGGGCGGTGGGACGAAGCGATCGCGGTGATGCGCGTCCCCGCCGAGGCCTACCCGGGGGACGACTGCATCCTGCACACGCTGTCCGTTCTGTACCTCGACGCGGACCGCCCGCGCGACGGCCTGGAATGCCTCGACGCGCTCGCCGCAGCCCGCGCGGGAGAGGAGGCGTGGGATCTGTACTGGATACGACTGCCCCTGATCGCCGCCTGCGACGGTGTCGACGCGGCCATCGCGCAGGCCCGTTCCCACGCCGAGGGCGGCACCTGGTACGCGGCGGAGCACGTCGCGGAGCTGCTGGCCGGTGCCGGACGCGTCGAGGAGGCGGTAGCCGTCCTGGAAGAGCACGCCCCGGACCTCCGGCACGACCTGGCCCGCCACCTCGTCGACCTCGGCCGGGTCGAGGAGGCCCTGGCGCTCCTCCAGCGGCAGGACCCACGGCCGCTCGTGGCCGGGACGGGCCCCTGGTGCGAGGAACCCCCGTTCTGAACCGCTGCCCGGACGCAGAGGGCCGTGCCCCGGTCCGCTGGTCGAAGCGGAGCGGGGCACGGCCTGTGTGGGGGAGACGGCCTTGTGAGCCGTACGTCTTCTGGTGGGCCCTCGGTCAGGCTTCGCCGCGCGCGCCCGCCTTGAAGGCGTGCGACTTGGACGTACCGACGACAAGCAGGGCGACCACGCCCAGGCCCAGCAGGACCCACGGGAAGGTGCCCGCGCCCGAGGACTCCAGGAGGAGGCCGCCGACCACGCCGCCGCCCGCGACGGCGAGGTTGAAGATGGTGACCAGCATGGACTGGGCGACGTCCGCGCCGTCGCCCGCCGCGTCCGCGATGGCGGTCTGGAGGAGGGTGGGGGCGCCGCCGAAGGTGAGGCCCCAGGCGACGACGCCGATGATGACGGCGATCGGGGAGTTCTGGCCGATGCCGAGGATGAGGGCGGCCGCGGCGAAGCCCGCCAGGCTCGCGAGGGTCAGGACGCGCAGCTTGCGGTCGACGAACAGGCCCGTGAACCAGATGCCCGCGATGGCCGTGGCGCCGAAGAGGAGCAGGATCGCGTCCACGCGCTCGCCGATGCCCGCCTTGGCGAGGAACGGGGCGATGTACGTGTAGAGGATGTTGTGGGCCAGGATCCACAGGAAGATCACGGCCAGGATCGGGCGGATGCCCGGGGTGAGGAAGATCTTCCGGATGGGCAGGCGCTGTTCGGCGGCCTGGCCGGGGAAGTCCGGGACCAGGGCGCGCACCCAGACGACGAGGAGGAGCGCGACCGCCGACATGATCCAGAAGACGCCCTGCCAGCCGAACAGGGAGCCCAGCAGCGTGCCGAGCGGGACGCCGAAGGTGAGCGCGATCGGCTGGCCGACGCCGACGATCGCGAGGGCCCGGCCCTGGAGGTGCTCGGGGACCAGGCGGCGCGAGTAGCCCGCCAGCAGGCCCCAGATGACGCCGGACGCCATGCCCGCGATGAAGCGAGCGCCCAGGGTGACGGCGTAGTTGGAGGAGAGCGCGGTCACGGTGTTGAAGACGAAGAGGGAGCCGACCGCGTAGAGGAGGAGGGGGCGGCGGTTCATCGCGCGGGTCGCGGCGATCACCGGGATCGCGGCGACGACCGAGCCGATCGCGTACAGCGTGACGAGCTGGCCCGCGAGGCCCTCGGAGATGTTCAGGCCCTTGCTGATCTGGGGGAGCAGACCCGCCGGCATCGTCTCGGTCATGATCGCGAGGAAGCCCGCGGCGGTGAAGGCGAGCAGCTTGAGGATCGGCAGCCGCTCCTTGACGGGCGGCGGGGTGGTTGTGGTGGTGCTTGCGGGCCGGGCTTCGGTGGTCACGGGGTCTCCAGGGGGACGGGTCGGGGCTCGGGGCGCGTGTCTCAGTGCTCGGAGAGCAGGGAGCCGTGGCCGTGGACGTGGTCGGTGATGCCGAGGGTCCGCAGGGCGTGCCAGTACAGGACCGTGTTGTTGGAGATGACGGGCTTGTCGAGCCAGGTCTCGGCGACGGCGGCGAGGCGGGTCATGGCGACGTTCGTGCCGACCTGGACGATGGCCTCGATGTCGGGGCCGTCGATGTCCCTTACGGTGTCGCGGAGTTGGGCCTCGGACACGTGCGAGATCCGGGCCGGGCTCGACACGCCGAGGCCCTGGATGCGGACGACGTCGTAGCCGCTGTCCTTGAAGAAGCGGCTCACGGAGTCGTCGCCGACGGGCAGGTACGGGGTGATGACGGCGACGCGACGGGCCTGGTAGACGTCCAGGGCGGCCTTGATGGCGTCGGGGCTCATGATCACCGGCCGGCCGCCGGCGGCTTCGGTGAGGGAGGCGAGGACGTGGGCGTGGGAGTCGGGGCCGTCCCAGTAGCTCTCCGGGGAGACGCCGATGACGACGCCGTCGGGGTTGCAGCTGACGACGCTTTCGATGGCGGGGACGGTGGAGCGGCGGATGCTGTGCATGACGTGGTCAAAGCCGGGCTCGTCGACCATCGAGTCGTCACCGATGAGCATGCGGCCGGTGTGGTTGGTGACGTGGTGGGGGCGGAGGGACTCCATCTCGGGCTGGGCGGAGGTGTTGGTGGAGGGCAGGACGACGCCGACCTTGAGGCGGGGGCCGAGGGAGTCGGGCATGGGGTGGCCTTTCTTGTACGGGGGTGTGGGGTGCGGGGTGCGGGGTGGTGGGCTGGCCGGGGCTTGGCCGGTGCTGGTGGGTGCGGGCAGGGGGCGGTGTCCGGGTGGGCCCGGATCGGGCGGGCCGCCCCCTTGCCCGCCCGTCCCGCCCCCGGGGGGCGGCCCCGCCGCCCAAGGGGACGAGGGAAGGGGGGCGGCCCCGCCGCCTAAGGGGGCTAGGGGGAAGAGGACGGAGGTGCCCTTACACCGGTCTGTAGGCCGGAGCCTTGATCAGCCGCGGCTCCTGCGCCGCGATCAGCGGGCCGACGACCCGTTCGTCCCACGCCTCCGGCGGCACCGGATGCAGGGCGATCGACACGGCTCCCTCGTACGTACCGAAGTGCTCGACGATCACGGACGTCAGGTCGGACGCGAGCCGCTCCCGCTCCGCCTCGTTCAGCTCGACGGGAAAGTGACTCAGGTCGATGTGGGGCACGGGACACTCCAAAGGTGGTCGGCAGTGGTCAGGCGAGACGAGCGCGAATGGCCGCGAGAAGTTCCGGCAGCCCCTGCGGCTTGAGCACCGCGTAGTGATCGGCCGCGAGATCCACCACCCTCGCCGGCGACACCGTGTACCCCGTCGCGTCCTCGATGAAGGAGTAGTCGTCGCCGACGGCCTTGAGCACCGTCACCGGCGCCGTCACCTGACGCTCCGTCAACTCGCGGAAGTTGTAGTCGAATTCGTACGTCTCGGCGACGATCCTGGTGATCCGGCGGATCAGCTCCTCGCCGAGGGCGGGTATCCGGTCGTGGACGAAGGCGACGAAGGAGTCCTCGTCGTGCGCCGCCGCCAGGCACTCCGCGACCTGCGGGCCCGTGATCGACCCGGCGAACACCGAGTGCAGGATCGTCACGTACGCCGGGTTGGCGTAGGAGGACTCCCTGCCGTGCGCGGCGGTCTCGGCGGCCCGCACCTTCGGGTTCCCGGGGCAGATCAGCACCAGGTCGGAGACCTCCTGCCCGGCCTGCTCCAGCTGCCAGGCCGTCTCGAAGGCGACCCGCGCCCCGAAGGAGTACCCCCACAGCAGGTACGGGCCCTCCGGCTGGATCCGCCGGATCTCGGCGACGTCGGCCGCGGCCATGTCCTGCACCGTCGGGTACGGGGTCTCGCCCGCGTTGATGCCGTGCGCCTGGATGCCGTAGAAGGACCGGCCGAGCCCGGACTCCCGCCCCAGGAGGCGGAGGTTCATGGGGTACCCGCCGAGTCCCGGCCAGCAGAACACCGGCGGCAGCCCGGCCGACTCGTCCTCGTACAACCGGATCAGCCGCGAGGAGGAGACGGCGGAACCAGTCCCGCCCTCAACCTCGATCCGCGCGGCCAGCTCCCCCAACTTCGGTGCTTCGAAGATGACTTGCAGCGGCAGCGCCGTGCCGAACTCCCGGTTGATCCGGTTGACGAGCGCGACCGCGACAAGCGAGTTGCCGCCCGCGGTGAAGAAGTCGTCCGCCGTCGAGGGGTCCTCGTACTTGAGGGCCTTGCCCCACGCCTCGGCGAGCCACTTCTCGTGCTCGGTCTCCGGGGCGACGTACGGCGCGTCGCTGCCCGCCGCGCGCACCGTCTCGTCGGCGGCCAGGGCCTTCGCGTCGACCTTGCCGTTGGCGGTGAGCGGCAGGCTGTCCAGGACCAGGACCCGGTTGGGGATCATGTAGTCGGGCAGCAGGGTCGCCAGCTCGTCCTTGATGATCTCGGCGGGGCCCTTGGAGTGCACCGAGTCCTCGTACATGCCCTCGCTGCGGATCTGCTCCTCGCTGACCCGCCCGCCGAGGAAGAAGTACGACGGGCCGCGCTCGACGCCCTGTGCCGCGAGGATCTCGTCGATGCGGCGGGAGGCGGGCAGCGGGTTGCCGGACTCGGAGCTGTAGCCCGCCGACATGAAGCCGAGGGCCAGTCCGTTGCGCTGGAGGTGGTGGAGCTTGGTGCCCATCGCGATGTACGAGAGCCAGGGTTCGGCGGCGCGGCTGACGGCGGCGATGCCGAACGAGGCCCGGTCGTACACGCTCTGGTTGATGGCGATGACGTGCTTGCGCTGCACGAGGTCGGGGGAGAGAGGGATCAACTCGCCTTCCCCATAACGGTAGTGACCCTCAGTCAGACCGGCCACCCGCCCCGGATGGGCCTGCACATAGATCTCCGTCGGATCGTCGGCCGGAGTGCCGTCCGCGCGGACGATCTCGAAGGTGCCCAGGTAGTGGTCCTCCTCGGGCACCCCGAGCAGGTCCTTCACCCCGGGCAGCAACCCGGTCGGCCGCACGGTCAGCCCGTACTCCGGGAGCACCTCCTCGAAGACGCCCAGCATGTGGCCCGTCTCGAACTCCAGGACCTCGCGGATGTTGTTGGCGTAGACCGGCTGGATCGCCTTGTCCTTGCCGAGGAAGTGCAGGCGGAGCGCGGTGCCCCCGGTGTCGGGGAGGAGCCCCGAGGGGCCCGCGATCCGGACCAGGGTGTGGTCGACGGGGTGGTGGTAGTGGATGCCGTCCTCGATGCCCGCGAAGCCGGTGGTCTCCAGGTAGAGCTGGGTCGCGTACAGCGCACCGGGGGAGGCGTACGCGTACTTCGGCAGCAGCCGCTCCGTGCTCCGGAAGGGGCCGAACCAGCGCAGTACGTCGCCGAGTTGGTCGACCGACAGCTCCGACAGGTCGCGTCCGGGGGCGGCGGCCGGAGTGCGCGGCGCGAGCAGCTTCAGCAGGTCCTCGCGGGTGACCTCGCCGCCGTCGTAGAAGCGGTACGTCTTGCGGGCGAAGGTCTCCCGGCGCTGGCGCTCGGTGCCGTCACGACCCGGCAGCTCCAGTGCCGGGCGGCCGAGCAGGTCGACCGCGTCGCGCACTCCGGCGTGCGAGAGCTGCGCCTTGACCTGGAGTTTGCTGGCCTTGGACTGGTGGTGGCCGCCGTGGTTGCCCTGGTCCATCAGGGCCGCCTCGCGCGGGTTCAGCTCGACCACGGCCACCAGGTTCTGGAAACCGGTGCGGGCGTCGTCCGTGACCACGGCCGCCGCCCTGCGCACCCAGGTGTGCTCCTCGATCGCGACCGTGATCTCGTCCAACTCCACGCGGTAGCCGCGCAGTTTGACCTGGTTGTCGGCCCGGCCGAGGCAGGTGATGGTGCCGTCCGGGTTCCAGTGGGCGAGGTCGCCGGTGCGGTAGAGGCGCTCGGTGGGGACGAAGGGCGAGGGGACGAAGCGTTCCTCGGTGAGGTCCGGGCGGTGCAGGTAGCCGCGTGCCAACTGAACGCCGCCTATGTAGAGTTCGCCGGTCGTGCCGATGCCGACCGGGCGGCGCTCCTCGTCCAGGATGAAGCACTGGGTGTTGTCGACGGGGACCCCGATGGGGACGGTTCCGTTGCCCTCCGTCGGGTCGTCCAGCGAGTCGGGGTCGACCAGGTTGGCGGTGGCGTTGATGGTGGTCTCGGTGGGCCCGTACAGATTGACCAGCGAGGCGTTCGGCAGCGCCGTCAGCAGGGCGCGGGCGAGGCGGCGCGAGAGTGCCTCGCCGCCGGAGAAGACGCGGTGCAGCGAGGTGCAGGAGCTGAACTGCTCGGTGTCCAGGAGGGCTTGGAGCAGGGTCGGCACGCCCTGAAGGGTCGTCACCCGGTGCCGGTTGATCGCGGCGATCAGCGCCTCGGGGTCCCGGTAGCTGCCCGGCGGGGCGACGACGACCCGTGCGCCGGTGGCGGGTGCGAGGATCTCCCACTGCGCGGCGTCGAAGCTCATCGGCGTCTTCTGCAACACCGTGACATGGCTGCCGAGATGACCGAACGTGTGCATCCAGCGCAGCTGCGAGACGACGCTTCGGTGCTCGATCATCACGCCCTTGGGGCGGCCGGTGCTGCCCGAGGTGTAGATGACGTACGCGAGCGAGTCGGGCCGGGGGCCGGGCGCCGCCGGCTGCGGGTGCGGGGTCCGAGCCCAGGGGGACACCGTGCAGTGGTGCACGTCGGCGGTCGAGACGTCCCGGGCCTCGTCGGGCGTGACGATGCGGGTGCCCGCCGGGGCGACGGCGGCGAGCCGCTCGCGCAGGTGCTCCTGGGTGACGACGACGGTGGTGCGGCTGTTCTCGATCATGTAGCGCAGCCGGTCCTCCGGGTACTCCGGGGACAGCGGCAGATAGGCGGCCCCGGCGAAGAGGACGCCCCAGGCCCCGACCATCAGGTCGAGCGAGGGCTCGGTGAAGACGCCGACGCAGTCGTCGGTCCCCACACCCAAGAGGTGGAGTTTCGCGGCGAGTCGGCCGCTCGCGAGGCCCAGCTCCCGGAAGGTGAGGTGCTGGTCGCCGCTGACGACGGCCACCTCGTCGGGGCGCAGTGCGATCTGGTGCTCCAGCTGACCGGGCAGGCAGGAGGCGTGCTCGGGGCGGATGGCGTGGGCGGCGCGGTCCTCGCGGGCGGTGCGGAGGTCGCGGTCCGGTACGGCGGGATGGGCTCCAGGCAAGGTGTTCTCCCCAGTGGTGTTGCGCTCTCGGTGCCCGGCTTCCGGGCCTCCCCCCGCGCCCTGTTCCGTGCTGGACGGGTGGGCGGCGAGCTGCGCGACTGAGACAAGCACACTTCCCGCATCGATTGCACTCTGCGCAATGGAAGTTTAACAATCGTTCCAGAACGGCTAACCTTGCTGCTATGTCACCTCGCCCCCGGGGCTTCGACCTCGACAAAGCACTGGACGCGGCCATGGACACCTTCTGGGCCAAGGGCTACGAAGCCACTTCGGCCCAGGACCTGGTGGACAGCACGGGCCTCGGCCGCGGCAGTCTCTACAACACTTTCGACAGCAAGTACGGCCTGTTCCAGGCTGCGCTCAAGAGATACGACGACGAGTGGACGACCCGCCTGGTGACCCTCCTCGAAGAGGGCGAGGGTCCGGCGCGCGACCGGATCCGTACGGTCCTGATGAGCGTCGTCGAGGAGGAGACGGCGGAGCATCCCGCCCACCGGGGGTGTCTCGTGGTCAACTCCGCCATGGAGTTGGCCGGCCGTGACGCCCGGGTCACCCAGCACGTCCGGGACACCTTCGACCGCATGACGCAGGCGCTGGCGGCCTGCGTGGAGCAGGGGGTGCGCGACGGATCGCTGCCCGCGTCCGCCGAGCCGCCCCGCGACCGCGCGCTCTACCTGCTCAACTCGATGTACGGGCTGCGCGTGCTCGGCAAGGTCTCCGGCCGGGGCGACCTGGCCGCACTCGTGGACCGCATCCTGCCGCCGGAGTCCTGACCGGGCTCTGGCCTTGGCCCTACCGTCCGGGCCCCTCCAGGCGCAGCAGGCTGTCCAGCAGTCCCGGGAAGCGCTCCTCGAAGTCGGGGCGCAGTCGCAGCAGCATCCCGGTGCCCGTGCTGCGCTGGACGATCAGGCCCGCCTCGCGCAGGACCTTCCAGTGGTACGAGCGGGTGGACTTCGACCCCGGTACGTCCAGGGTCGTACAGGGCACTTCCTCGTCCGGCGACGAGGCCAGCCTGACCACCACGAGCCGCCGGTGCCGGTCGGCCAACGCCCCGTACACGGCGTCGAGTTGGACATCGGTCAACGGCGGATGGGAGAGCTGTACCGGCATCGGTGACCTTTCATCCGGAGTTCACGTGGGGGCGTTGCCAGCATATCCGGGGGGTCTCTATGGTGACGGGGTACGAAAATTTTCGAACCGCAGGAGTCTGACATGACCACCCCCCGGCCGGTCGTCGCCGTCCTCGGCACCGGAATCATCGGCGCCCCCGTCGCCCGCAACCTCGCCAAGGACGGCTTCACCGTCCGCGTCTGGAACCGCACCCGGGCCAAGGCCGACGCCCTGGCCGCCGACGGCGTGCACGTCGCCGACACCCCGGCCGACGCGGTCGACGGCGCCGACGTCGTCCTCACCGTCCTCAACGACGGCCCCCGCGTCCTGGAAGCCGTCCGCGCCGCCGCCCCCAAGCTGGCGAAGGGCACGGTCTGGGTGCAGGTCAGCACTGTCGGCGAGGACATCGACGCGATCGGCGCGTACGCCGCCGAGACCGGGCTCGTCCTGGTCGACGCCCCGGTGCTGGGCACCCGCCAGCCCGCCGAACTCGGCAAGCTGATCATCCTCGCGGCGGGCCCGGAGTCCGTGCGGCCCACGGTCCAGCCGCTCTTCGACGTGATCGGCTCGCGCACCGTGTGGGTCGGCGAGGACGGCGCGAAGGGCGAGTCCAGCCGCCTCAAGCTGGTCCTCAACGCCTGGGTCGTCGCCCTCACCAACGGCGTCGGCGAGGCCCTCGCCCTCGCCAAGGGCCTCGACGTCGACCCGAAGCTCTTCCTGGACGCCGTCACCGGCGGCCCCCTGGACAGCGGCTACTTCCAGGGCAAGTCGGGGGTCGTCCTGTCCGGGGACTTCACCCCCAGCTTCAGCGTCGACAACGCGGAGAAGGACGCCCGCCTCGCCGCCGAGGCCGCCCGCCGCACGGGCCTGCGCCTGGACGGCGTCGAAGCCGCCCGCGACCGCTTCGCCCGCGCCTCCGCGCTGGGACACGGCGGGGAGGACATGGCGGCGGTGTACTTCGCCAGCTTCGACGGCACCGAGGGCGCTGAAGCCTCCGACGCCTCCGCCTCCGCCTCCGTGAAGCCGCAGGACTGACCCCCTTCCGTCCCCCACTCCCAGGAGGCCCCGCATGCCGACCGACCGTTTTCCCGAACGCACCCGAGTGATCGTCGCGGGCGGCGGCCCGGTCGGCATGATGCTTGCCTGTGAGCTTGCCCTCCAGAACGTCGAAGCGATCGTCCTGGAGCAGGACCTCAAGGTCAGGGACACCCCACGAGCCGGCACCCTGCACGCCCGCAGCGTGCAGTCCCTGCTCCGGCGGGGCTTCCTGCGGCTCCCCGAGCCGGGCCGGCTCGACCTGCACCACCGCACCGGCTTCCACTTCGCCGGACTGCCCCTCCTGGAGATCACCACCCCCACCGCCGAGGGCCCGCCGATCTTCAACCAGTCGCAGTCCGCGCTGGAGGAGGCCTTCGAGTCCAGGGCGCGTGCACTGGGCGCCGAGATCCGGCGCGGGGTGCGGGTGACCGGCCTGGCCGAGCATGCCGACGGCGTCACGGTCGAGACGCTTGCCGAGGACGGCACCCGCTCCCGCATCGACGCCGACTGGCTGATCGGCAGCGACGGGGCCCGTTCCACCGTCCGCGAGGCCGCCGGTATACAGGCGACCACCACCCCGCCGTCCTTCAGCGGCATCGTCGCCCTGGTGGAACTCCTCGACCCGGCGTCCGCCCCCGGCGGCTGGGCGCACGGGCCCGAGGGCGCGACGCTGATCAACGTCAATCCGTACGGACTCAGCCGTGTCGTCGTCCATGATTTCACCAGGCCGTTTCCGGATCGCCAACAGCCCGTGTCCTTCGCCGAGTTGACCGAGGCGACGAACCGGGTGCTGGGCCGCGACGTGCCGATGCGCGGGGCGACGTACCTGTCCCGGTTCAGCGACTTCACCCGCCTCGCCGACACCTACCGGTCGGCCGGACCCGGCCGGGTGCTGCTCGCGGGCGACGCCGCGCACGTCCACGCCCCGCTCGGCGGGCAGGGCCTCAACACCGGCCTCCAGGACGCCTTCAACCTGGGCTGGAAGCTCGGCGCGGTGGCCCGGGGCGACGCCCCCGCCGCACTCCTCGACACGTACACGAGCGAGCGCCGGCCGGTCGGCCAGGAGGTCGTCGACAACACCCGCGCCCAGGCCGCCGTCATGAACCCGCACCCCGAGCACGACCACCTGCGCGCACGGATCACCGCACAGCTCGCCGACCCCGCCCGGGTCAGGGACATGGCCGACACCGTCAGCGGCCAGGGCATCCGCTACGGGGACCCGTCCCAGGGCCTGACGGGCACCTTCCTCCCGAACCACGCCTTCACCACCGCCGAAGGCCCGGTCACGGTCGCCCAACTCCTCCACGAGGCACAGCCGTTGCTTCTCCTCGCCGGGGGCGTCGCGCACCCTGCGGGGACCCGGGCAGGACTTCGTACCGTACGAGTCTCCAGCAGTGAACCCCTCGGCTGGGAGGCAGTGCTCGTGCGCCCCGACGGCTACGTGGCGTGGGCCGGGGAGGGCGGGCTGGCCGACGTGCTCGACGGCTGGTTCGGCCCGGTGCGGCAGGCTGCGTGAACGCCCTTGCCCCGCAGAGCAGTTACGGCTTCGCGGCCCGGCGGCCGCTGCGGCGCGGTGCGGGCTCCTGGCCGTTCAGCAGCTCCCGGCGGCGCTCCTCGCCGTGCTCCTCCACCTGGACCACGATCCGGCGCAGCGCGTCCGCCGTCTTCTTGCACTCGTCGGCGTCCAACTGCTGTGCCACAAAAGCCTCTTCGGCGTTCAGCTCGGGGAAGACGCGGCGCATCAGCTTCTCGCCCTCGTCGGTCAGGCTGAGCAGCACGCGCCGTCCGTCGGAGGGGTGGTCGGTGCGCCGCACCAGGCCGCGCCCCTCCAGGGTTCTGGCCACGCCGGTCAGGGTGCCCTTCGAGATTCCGGCCTCCTCGGCGACGTAACGCGTCTCCTGCTCGCCCCAGATCCACACCACCCACAGCACCACGAACGCGGTCCAGGTGAGGTCGGAGCCGCGCAGCACCGAGTTCTCGAAGTGCCCGCGCACGGCGGCGGCGGCACGGTGGATGTTGGCGATGACCGCCATCTGCTCGTGCTGGATGGGGATGCCGCCGAGCTTGGACTCGACCAGCTTCTCGGTCTCGATGATGGAACGCTGGCCGGGCACGGGCTCTCCTTCGGACACACACCTAGCGGATCGGTCGTTCGACATCAAATTGTACGTCCGGCCGGAACCCCAGGTCAGGGGCCCGGCCGACGTGACGTACCAGGGGGTGTTCAGCTCTTCGCCCGGGCCGCCCTCCTCGCGTAGGGCAGCCGGGACAGGCCCGCGCACAGCACCAGCGCCGCCGGCACGGACACCGCCAGCCAGGTCGCGGTCGACGCGTCCCCGCCGATCAGGGTGGGGAAGTTGTCGACCACCAGGAAGAGCGTGCCCGCGATGCCGAGCGACCCGAGCAGCGGGGCGATCAGCGTGTTCCAGAGGCGGGTGTCCTGCCGGGTGCGGCGGAAGAAGACGATCACCGCGACCGAGGTCAGGAAGTACAGGAACGTGATCGCCAGGGCCGCGACCCCGCTGAACCAGGAGAACATCGTCAGCACCGGGTCCTTGCCCAGCACCACGAACGGCAGCGCGAGCGCCGCCGCCATCAGCGTCTGGACCACCCCGGCCGCCCACGGCGACTGCCGCTCGTTGAGCACCGACAGCTTGCGCGGGAGCAGGCCGTCGCGGCTCAGCGAGAAGAGGTAGCGGTTGGCCGAGTTGTGGAAGGCGAGGATTCCCGCGAAGAGCGAGGTGGCCAGGAGGAAGGGCAGGACGTCGTTGGTCCAGGCCCCGAACTGCGCGGCCACGGGCGCGAACACGAAGGCCGCCCCGTCACCGCCCTCCAGCGCCGCCCCGGCCGCCGCCGCGCTCTTGGACGCCCCGTACGAGGAGATCAGCATCCACGTGGTGAAGGCGAAGAAGCAGGTCACCACCGCGACCGCCAGATAGGTGGCACGCGGCACCGTCTTCTTCGGGTCGCGCGCCTCCTCCCCGTAGATCGCCGTCGCCTCGAAGCCGAGCATCGAGGCGAGCGCGAAGACCAGCGCCACACCGGGCGCGCCCTCCAGCATCGCGGACGGCGAGAAGGAGGCGCCCGCGTTCAGGCCCTCCGGCCCGCCGCCCTGGAACAGCGTCACAATGCCGAACGCCAGCAGGATGCTGAACTCGGCGAGCACGAAGACGGTGAGCACCTTCGCGCCCACCTCGATGCCCAGCACGCCCAGCAGCTGCACGATCGCCATCGTCACGAACGCGCAGACCCACCAGGGGACTTCGAGCCCCGCGTAGTCCGCGAAGAGCTTGCTCGTCGTCGCACCGTAGAGCCCGTACATCGAGCTCTGGATGGTGGTGTACGCGAGCAGCGCCACGCCCGCGCTGCCGATGCCGAAGGTCCGGCCGAGCCCCTTGCCGATGTACGTGTAGAACGCGCCCGCGTCCACGACGTACCGCCCCATCGCGACGAACCCGACGGAGAACAGGAGCACGATGCCGCCCGCGACGGCGTACGCCGCCGGGACGCCGGGGCCGTTCCCGATGGCTATCGCGATCGGGGCGGCCCCGGCCATGCCGGTCAGCGGGGCCTGTGCGGAGAGAACGAAGAAGAGGATGCCGAAGGCACCCAGGGCGCCCCGCTTGAGTGTGCGGGGCGCGTCACCGACTGCCTGGTCCGACCGCTGGGTGACCATCTGCGGTCAGCCGCGCCGTGGTGCGCGGACGCCGCGGAACTCCCAGTCGCCGCCGAAGGCCGTGGAGACGACCTCCTCCGACTCGGTGGGCTGCGCACCGCAGTCGTCGCGGACGGGGAGCGGGCCGGAGACGATGCGGTTCGTGAGCCGCCCGAGCCCCTCGACCTCGACCTCGACGACGTCACCGGGCTGCACGGGACGGGAGTTGGCGGGCGTGCCCGACAGCAGGACGTCGCCCGGGTACAGGGTGATGGTGCGGGCGATGTCGGCGACCAGGTAGTGCATGTCCCACTCCATCTCGGAGGTGGAACCGTCCTGCACGACCTCGCCGTTGACGTACGTACGCAGGTACTTGTCCCGGAAGTCCCAGTCGGTGACCAGACCCGGGCCGAGCGGGCACAGGGTGTCCGAGCCCTTCACGCGCAGCATCGAACCTGCGTCGGTGTCACGGAAGTCGTGCAGGCCGTAGTCGTTGCCGATGGTGTAACCGGCGATGTAGTCGCCGGCCTCCTCGGGCGAGATGTTGCGGGCGGTCCTGCCGATGACGATCGCCACCTCGCCCTCGTAGTTGAGGTACTTGCAGCCCTCGGGACGCACGATCGCACCCTTGTGGGAGTTCAGCGCCGAGGTCGGCTTGTGGAAGTACGTCGGGGTGGGGGTGAGGTCGATCTGGAACTCCTCCACCCGGCTGCGGTGGTTGAGGTGCACGGCGATCACCTTGGACGGCACGACCGGCGGCAGGTGCTGGGCGTCGTCGATCTTGACGCGGCGGCCGTCGGCGGAGACCAACTCGTCGTCCTGGCGCTCCACTTGGACGACGGCACCGTCGAGAAGGATGCGGCGGTACTCAGGCATGGGTGGTCTCCTGGGAGGTGATGGTGTTGTCGGGGGTGGCGTTCCAGCCGCCGTCGGGGCGGTCGAACCAGATGTGGATCTGGCCGGTGCCGACCGCGTTCTCGTACTCGCTGTACAGGCGTCCGGGAGCGGTGCAGCGCTCCTCGCCCAGCGCGCCGAGCATCATCAGGTAGTGCCCGAAGCGGGCCTCGGGCTTGAACTTGTAGAACTCCGGCATGGTGCGCAGGACTTCGTCGTGCCGCCCCTGCTCGAACCAGGCGATCCGCTCGTAGTCGGCCTCGCGGGCGCCGGCGCTGAAGATGTGGCTCGGGTCGCTGGACTCGTGGTCGCGCAGCTCGCGCAGCGACCAGAAGGTGTGCGACAGGGCGCCGGACGCGATGAGCAGCACCTTGCGGTCGGTGGCGGCGATGCCGTCGGCGAGCGCGCGGCCGAGCCGGAGGTTGTCCTCGGTGTCGGCGGTCTGGCAGACGCCGATCGACACCCACTTCTTGTCCGGGAGCCCCTCGCCGAGGTACTTCCACAGGTTGATCGTGGCGTAGTACACCGGGAGATACGGGTCGTCGATCGGCGTGATCCACGTGCCGTGCTGCTCCGCGAACTCCGCGATGCTGCGCGCCAGCTCGGGGTCGCCCGGATAGTCGTACGGCATCCGGCACATGCCGCGCGGCAGCTCTTCGGAGGTGAAGAGCCCGGCCCGCCGGTCCTGTGCGGAGACGACGTACTCGACGGTGGTCGCCCAGTGGGAGTCCAGGACGACGACGGTGTCGTAGTCCAGCGTCTCGAAGACCTCCTCGCGGAGCTTGCGCAGCCCCGGCACGAGGCTGATCTCGCGGCCCTCGTTGAGCTCCTTGCGGGTCTCCTCGGGCAGAACGATGGTGGGGACGTGGGACAGCAGCCCCGCGCCGACGATTTCACCCATGCTGAACCCACCCTGATTCCTGTGCGGTGACGGTGTTCTTGAGGTCGCAGTAGAAGTCGAAGCTCCAGGTGCCGCCCTCCCGGCCGACCCCGGACTGGCGGGAGCCGCCGAAGGGGGCGCGGAGGTCGCGCACGTAGAAGCAGTTGACCCAGACGGTGCCCGCGACGAGCTGCCGGGCGATGCGGTCGGCGTGCGCGCGGTCGCCGCTGACGACGGTGGCGGCGAGCCCGAAGCGGGTGCCGTTGGCCAGCGCGACCGCCTCGTCGTCGTCCGCGAAGGTCTGGAGGGTCAGGACCGGGCCGAAGATCTCCTCCTGGACGGCTTCGGCGTCCTGCGCGAGACCGGTGAGGAGGGTCGGCCGGTAGTACAGGCCGCCGAGTTCGGTGTTGGGCCCGCCGCCGATCACGGCCTGGGCGCCCGCCGCGAGGGCCCGCTGCACGAAGCCGTCGATCTTCTCCAGCTGGCGGGGGTGGATGTTGGGCCCGAGGTCGGTGGCGGCGTCGCGGGGGTCGCCCTGGACGAGGGAGTTCGCCTTCTGGACGAACTTCTCTACGAATGCCTCCTGGAGGGACTCGTGCACGAGCAGCCGGGTGCCTGCGAGGCAGACCTGCCCGGCGTTGTCGTACTGCTCCACGGCCAGCTCGACGGCGAGATCCAGATCCGCGTCCTCCAGCACGAGGAGGGGGGACTTGCCTCCCAGCTCCAGCGAGACCGGGGTGAGGTTGGCCGCGGCGGCCGCCGAGATGTGCCTGGCGGTCGGCACGGAGCCGGTGAAGCTGATGCGGCGTACGTCGGGGTGCTCGGTCAGCGCCTGGCCGACCTCGGCCCCGTACCCCTGAACGATGTTGAGCACACCGGCGGGCAGCCCGGCCTCGGCGGCGATGTCGGCGAGGAGGGAGGCGGTGAGGGGCGACCACTCGGCGGGCTTGAGGACGACGGTGTTGCCGGCGGCGAGCGCGGGAGCGACCTTCCAGCTCTCCATCATCAGCGGCGCGTTCCACGGCGTGATGAGCACGCAGGGGCCGGCCGGGTCCCAACTCACGTGATTGCGGCGGGTGTTGGTGTCGAAGTCCTCGTGCCCGAGGTCGTTGGTCAGCCAGTCCGCGAAGAAGCGGAAGTTGTGGGCGACGCGGGGCATGACGCCGCGGCGGTGGGAACGGATGAGGGCGCCGTTGTCGTGGGTCTCGACCTGGGCCAGCTCTTCGAGGCGCTTCTCGACGCCGTCGGCGATGGCGTGCAGGAGGCGGGCACGCTCCTGCGGCGAGGTCGCCGCCCAGGCGGGGAAGGCGGCCTTGGCCGCAGCCACGGCGGCCTCGGCCTCGGGCTTCCCGCCCCGCGAGATCTGCCCGAGCTCGGTGCCGTCGATGGGGGAGTGGTCGGCAAAGGTGGCGCCGTCGGCAGAGGCGACACGGACACCGTTGATCCAGTGCCGGGTGTCGACGGGGGTACCGGCGACGGTGGTGGTGTGGGACATGGCGGAACTCCTTGGGAGGGGGGTACTTAGGGGCGCGGGGCCGTTTCGATTTGCGGCTCCGCCGCGTGGGCGCGAGCGGGCTGAACGATCCCGTGCCGGGTGCTGGAGCGCCCCTTCAGGGGCGCGGGGAACTGCGCGAGCAACCACGACGCACCCGCACGGAACCGTGCAACTGCCCCGCGGGTTTAGGTGAAGGGGCGGGGCCGGGGCGAGCGCCCCAGGCAACCGGGGTGCCGGGTGCGGCACGAAGAGGGCCAGCCGCAGCCACCCGGTGCGGCACGAGGACCCGTATCCAGTGGGCTCCGCCCTACTCGGCTCCGGACGTCCCCGACTCCAACAACCGCCCCCCGTCCCACACCACCCCGACCTGCCGGAAGTACGCCCCGATCGGCTCCCGGATCTCCAGCCGCGAAAGCTCCTCCGTCGGCGAATCGAAGAGCGTCAGCTCCGCATCCGCCGCCCACGCGGGCCCCGCCTCGAAGGACGCCCCGCCCGTCTCGATCAGCTCGTCGAGCGCCAGCCCCTTCCCCTTCTCGATCGAGGGAAGCCACCGGTGGTGAATCATCGGGTGCCCGTTCACGAACCCGTTCGTGTCGCTCTCCTCCCGCAGGGTGAACGTCGCCTCGGCCAGCCGCCGGTCCGCCGCCGCGAGCGTCGCGCCGAAACGGGCCCCGGCCGCCACCCGCGGAGCGGGCCCGTACGGATGCGGCCGCGTCTGGTGGATCGACCCGAGCTTCTTCGGATACCCCTGGTGCAGCCCCCGCGCGATCGCGAAGTCCTTGTCGACCCAGATGTAGACGCACCGCGAGTACGTCCGCCCCTTGTACGAGCACCGCACCACCACGAACGCTTCCTTGTACTGCGCCCGCACGGGGTCGAGCAGCTCCTCCTGCGACGCCGAGCAGGACTGCCAGTCCGCCCAGATCAGCGCCACCGCACCCGGGTCCTCCTCCGCCAACTCCAGTGGCTCCGGCAGGAGTTCACGCACCCGCTCCGGGTCCGTCCGGTACTCGACGGTCAACAGGTCGCCGGAGTACTGCCACGGCGGCGCCGGAATCAGCGACGACGAACCGGTCGCCGTCTTGGGGTGGAAGTAACCGCGAACGGTGCTCACGACAATGCTCCTTGCATGACGGAAAAATCAGAAGAACCCGCAGAACCCGCAGAACCCGCAGAACCCGCAGAAATCGAACTCAATTCACCCCGGTACGCCGCCGCCCTGGCCACCACCGCAGCCCCGCCCAGCGCCACGACCCCCACCAGCCGCCCGCCCCCGTCGTGGTACCCGACCAGCACGTCCCCGGCCGGATCCCCCTCCAGCACCCGCACGTCACCCGCGCCGAGCCCGGGTGCCCCGAAGGACTGCACGCGGTACTCGTACTGGTCCGACCAGAACGAGGGCAGCGGCGCGAACGCCTCCTGCTCGGCCCCGACCAGCGTCCGCGCCGCGTGCTTCGCGCTGTCGCCCGGCACCGACCAGTGCTCGACGCGGCGCGCCACCGCGTCGTACCGGGCATTGGGGAACCGCGCGACGTCCCCCACACCCACCACGCCCCCCGGCGCCCCGACCGCCCGCAACTGCTCGTCGCACAGCAGGCCGTCGCTGAGGTCGAGCCCGTTGCCCTCCAGCCACTCCACGTTGGGCAGCGACCCGACGGCCTCCACGACCACATCGGCCCTCACCCGCGACTCGTCGTCCAGTACGAGTCCGGTCACGCGCTCGTCGGTCCCGGTGAAGCGGCTGACCGTACGCCCGAGCGCGAAGCGCACGCCCTGCGCGCGGTGCCGCTCCAGCAGTGCCCGCGCGAGCACCTCGCCCAGCGCGCGCACCAGCGGAAGCGGCGTCGGTTCGACCACGGTCACCTCGGCGCCGAGCCCCCGCGCGGTCGCGGCGACCTCGCACCCGATGAAGCCCGCGCCGACGACGACCACCCGCGCGCCGGGCCGCAGGGCCCCTTGCAGGGCGCGGGCGTCGTCGAGGGTGCGGACCGTGTGCCGGCCCCCGACCGGGCCGGGCACGTCGAGCCGCCGCGGCCGCAGTCCGGTGGCGACGACCAGTCCGTCGTACGAGAGGGACTCGCCGTCCGCCAGGGTGAGCGTCCGCCCGGCGAGGTCCGCCGAGGCCACGGCCGAGCCCAGCCGCCACACCACGTCCCCGGCGGCCGCCTTCGGCCGGAAGGCCACCGAGTCGAAGCCGGCCTTCCCGGCGAGGACCTCCTTGGAGAGGGGCGGGCGGTTGTAGGGCATGTGAGGTTCGTCGCCGACGACGACGATCTCGCCCGCGAACTTCGCCCGGCGCAGCTGTTCCGCGGTGCGCAGCCCGCCGAGGGAGGCCCCGGCGACGACGATGCGGTCCATCGTGCTCATCCGCGGATCAGTCCTCGATGGTGATGGCCTGGAGCGGGCACACGTCCGCCGCGTCCTCGACGTCCTCGCGCAGCGACTCGTCGGGCTCGGCGACGTACAACAGCCGTCCCTCGTCGCTGAGTCGGAAGACCTCCGGGGAGGCGAAGACGCACTGTCCGTGGTCCTGACAGACATCCATGTCCACGACGACCTTCATGGGGCGGGCCTCCCGGGAGAAGAAGTGGTGCTGCGGGTGGGAACGCGAGCCGACGGCACCTGCGGGACGCACGGGGTGCGGTGCGGGGCCCGCTCGCGAATTCGTTTGAGTTCAAACAAGTTAAGCCCCAGAGCCCGGCCGGTCAACAGTCGTGTTCGGCGGTCGTGTGAAGGTGAGGAAAGTTGTCGCTCACCCCTTGTGCCCTACCGGGGGCCTGCATATCTTTTGGAGTCAAACGACATGGAGGATCCACCGGTGAGCGCTCAGCAGTACCCGTCGCCCTCGCACTCGGCGGCCGCGTCCGCCACACCTGTTGCGTCCGCCCCGGCCTCCCCGGCCGAAGGCGCCGCCCCCGCCGCCGTCACCCGGTACGCCGCGCTGCCCCCGCAGGCCCGCGAGCCCCTGGAACGGCTGGCCGCCCAGGGTCACGAGATCGACGTCGTACGCGTGACCTTCCCGGACCTCCTCGGCACCGACCGGGCCCGCGACATCCTCGTCGAGCACCTGCCCTCGGCGCTGGGGCACGGTCTGGCCTTCTGCCGCGCCGTCTACCACACCTCCCCGCGCGGCGACACGGTCGACGTGGCGGGCGGCCTGGACGCCGGACTGCCCGACATCCTGGTCAAGCCCGACCTCTCCACCCTCGTCGCACTGCCCTGGGAGCCGGGCGTCGCCTGGTGCCTGGGCGAGGCCACCGACCCGGCGACCGGCGAACGCGCCCCGGAGTCCCCGCGCGGCGTGCTCCAGCGGGTGCTGGACGCGTGGGCCGAGTACGGGCTGATACCCGTCGTCGGACCCGAACTCGAATACTTCCTCTGCGAAGAGGCCCCCGGCACCCCGACCGGCTGGCGCCGGTACGCGGAGGCCCCCGGCAACATCTACACCGCCGGCCTGCGCGGCGACCCCGAGCGCCATCTGCTCCGTACGATCCGCCACCTGCGCGACCTCGGACTGCGCGTCACGGCGGGCAACCACGAGTACAGCAGCGGGCAGTTCGAGATCAACCTCGACCACTCCGAGGCCCTCGACGCCGCCGACCGGGGCTTCCGCTTCAAGGCGGCTGTCAAGGAACTCGCCCGCAAGGAAGGGAAGTTGGCCACCTTCATGGCCAAGCCCTTCAACGACGAAGGCGGTTCGGGCTTCCACATCCACCTCTCGGCGGTCTCCGACACCTCCGGCGAGAACGCCTTCGACGACGCCTCGGCCACCCACGGCCTCTCCGACCTGGCCCGCCACGCCATCGCCGGAATCCTGGCCCACGCCCCGGCGCTCGCGGCCCTCCAGAACCCGACCATCAACTCCTACAAGCGCTTCGGCCCCGACACCCTCGCCCCCTGGCTGATCGACTGGGGCCTCGACAACCGCAGCGCCATGCTGCGCATCCCGCCGGAGCGCGGCGCGGCCTCCCGCCTGGAAGTCCGCCTCGGCGACGCCAGCGCCAACCCCTACCTCGTCATCGCCTCGACCCTGGCCGCTGCCCTCCTCGGCATCCGCGCGGGCGAAGAGCCTCCCGCCCCCCTCGAGGGCTACGGCTACGACGTCAGCAAGGCGCCCCAGCTGCCCGCCTCCCTGCCCGCCGCCCTGGACGCCCTGGTCGCCGACGGCCCGCTCACGGAACTCCTCGGCAAGGACTTCACCTCGTCCTTCCTCGCCTACAAGCGCAACGAGGTCGACCGCTTCCAACAGCACGTCACCGACTGGGAGTTCGGCGAGTACGCGTATCACCTCTGAGCCACCTGGAGTTTGCAGCCATGCCCGAACCCCTGCCCCTCGCCGACGTGGACCTCGCCGACCCGGACAAGTTCCTCGACGGCGAGACCCCCTGGCGGATGCTGGAGACCCTGCGCCGCGAGGACCCCGTCCACTGGCAGCCCGAACCCGCCCCGAACAGCGGCTTCTGGGCGGTCACCCGGCACGCCGACATCGTCGCGGTCGACCGGGACCCGGAGACGTACACCTCCACCCGCTTCACCAACCTGGAGGAGGTGGACGACGACCAGATCGCCATCCGCCGCTCCCTCCTCGAAACGGACGGCCTGCGCCACCAGGCGATGCGCCGCCTCCTCCAAAAGCCCTTCACCCCCAGGGCAGTTGCTGCCTACGGCGACTTCCTGCGGGTCCTGACCCGCCGCACCCTGGACGCCGCCCTCGCCAAGGGCTCCTTCGACTTCGTCGAAGAGGTCTCGGCGGACTTCCCCATCAACGTCCTGGCCCGGATGCTGGACATCCCCGAGGACGACACCCAGCAGCTCATCGACTGGGGCAACCGGATCATCGGCAACACGGACCCCGACTACGCGGACGTACTCCTGCACTCCTCCGAGAGCGAGGCGTACCGCAACCTGCCCTTCCGCAGTCCCGCTTCGCTCGAAGTCTTCGCGTACGGACGGAAGTTGGCGGAGGAACGGCGCGGCGGCGACGGCACGGACCTGGTCAGCCTCCTGGTCAACCAGACCCCGAAGGACGGCGTTCCCCTCACGCCGACCGACTTCGACAACTACTTCCTCCTCCTGGTCGTGGCGGGCAACGAGACCACCCGTCACGCCATCTCCCACTCGATGCTGGCCCTCATCCAGCACCCGGAGGAGCTCGCCAAACTCCAGGCCGACCCGACCCTGATCCCCGCCGCCGTGGAGGAGTTCCTCCGCTGGGCGTCCCCCGTCTACCACTTCCGCCGCACGGCGACGAGGGACACCACGCTGGGCGGCAAGGAGATCAAGGAGGGCGACAAGGTCGTCCTGTGGTTCGCCTCGGGCAACCGCGACGAAGACGTCTTCACGGACCCCGACACCTTCGACGTGACCCGCAAGAACATCGACCACGTCACCTTCGGCAAGGGCAGCCCGCACTTCTGCCTGGGCAACTCGCTGGCCCGCCTGGAGATCCAGATCCTCTTCGAGGAGCTGCTGCCGCGCATCTCCTCCATCCGCCTGACGGGTGAAGTCCCGCGCGTACGCAGCAACTTCGTCAACGGCATCAAGAAGCTGCCGGTGGAGGTCACACTGGCTCCGTAGGGTGATCCGGGCGGAAATGCCTGGCGTCGGTCTCCCCGGGCGCTTTACGTTGGCCGGATGAAGACCCGGATGATCGTGCTCAACGGTGGCTCCAGCTCGGGGAAGTCGGGCATCGCCCGCTGCTTGCAGGCGGTGCTGCCCGACCCCTGGCTGGTGCTGGGCACGGACGTGTTCGTCGAGATGCTCCCTGTGTCGATGCGAGAACCCGAGGCGGAGGGAGCGGGCTCGGGCAAGGGCCTGGTGATCGCCGCCGACGGGACGGTGACCGTGGGGGAGGACTTCCTCCGGCTCCAGGACGCTTGGGTCGCGGGGGTCGTGGCGATGGTGCGGGCCGGGGCGCGGGTCATCGTGGACGAGGTGTTCCTTGGGGGAGGGGCCGGTCAGGAGCGCTGGAAGACCGCGCTCGGCGGTGACGTCGAGGTGCTGTGGGTCGGGGTCCGCTGCTCGGCGGAGGTGGCTGCCGGGCGGGAGATCGCACGCGGCGACCGCACACCGGGCATGGCCGCCGGCCAGGCGGAATCGGTGCACCGGGACATGGTCTACGACCTGGAGGTCGATACGACCCGTACCGAGTCCCTGGACTGCGCGCGGCGTATCGCGGTGCAGGTGAGACGCGAGGACGAGAACATGACGACGGACGAACTGTTCGCCGGTGCGCTGGCGGAAGTCGTCACGGACGAGAACGTGCCCCAGCCCTTCCTGCTCGCCCTGCACCAACGCCCGACCCGTGAGGTGTTCGACCGCGCCGTGGAACTGCTGGGCCGTGACGACCCGGACGAGCGGGCACTGGGGGTGAATGTCCTCCGGGAGCTGGGCGACGAAGACGAGGAGGGGTGGAGGCCGTTCACGGAGGAGACGGTGGAGGCCGTCCTGGCGGAGATGGGGGACGAGCCGGATCCGTGGGTGCTGAGCCAGCTGATCAGTGTGCTGGGGTATCACCGGGCGTGCGGGGCGCTCGACCTGGTGCTCGGCTACCGGGACCACCCCGAGCAGCCGCTGCGGTTCGCGGTGGCTGCCGCGCTGCCTCTCCTGGCGGATGAGGGGCGGACCGAGCGGCGGGTGCTGGACGCGTTGCTGGAGCTCGGGTCGGACGACAGCGAGGCCGTGCGCTGGTACGCCCTGTACGCGCTGTTCAACGAGACGGTGGGGGTGGACGCGGCGGAGCGCCGATCCTGGGCCAACGGCCTCGCCGCCGGGTCGGCGGGCGACGCGGGGCGTCGGGAACAGTTGGTTCAACTGGCGGGGTGCTTGGGCGGGGAGGCGGAGGGGGACCCTGAGCTGGGGACGCTCCTGAAACGCCGGATGACCTGACGTGCCTGACGTGCCGCCCGAAGGGCAGGCACCTCAGGGGCGCGGGGAACTGCGCGACCAGCCACGACGCACCCGCACGGACCCGTCCCATTGCCCCGCGGGTTTAGGTGAAGGGGCGGGGCTGGGGTGAAAATACCCCGGCACCGGGTGCCGAACTCGACCGATCGTCCCGTGCCTCAGCAGCACGCACCGGGTGCCGACCCGACCGACCCGCCCCCCCCGGAGGGCCTCAGCCCCGCGCCACCCGCAGGGTCAGGATCTGGAACGGTCGCAGGGCCACCCCCACCTCACCCCCGGCACCCAGCTCATACGCCGACGCTCCCGGCAGGGCCCGCTCCAGCAGGTCCGTCTCGACGACCGACCCCGCAGGGAAGCCCACCCTCAGCCTCCCCGACGCCCGACCGCCGGCCGACTCGTAGAGCCGTACGACCACATCCCCGCTCCCGTCCTCCGCCAGCTTCACCGCCTCCACGACGATCCGCTCGTCGGAGACGTGGAAGAGGGGAGCCACGGAAGCGCCGGCCCCGGACACCGTCCGCTCCGGGAGATTGATCCAGTGGCCCTCCCGGACCGCGTCCGTCACCGAGGCCCCGGGCGCCAGCGCGAACCGCAGCCGGTGGGAGCCCTGGTCCGTCTCCGGATCCGGGTAGCGCGGAGCCCGCAGCAGCGACAGCCGCACCGTCGTGGTCTGGCCGCCGTCCTCCCGTACATCACGCGTCACGTCGTGCCCGTACGTCGAGTCGTTGACCACGGCCGCACCCCACCCCGGCTCCTCCACCTGGATCCACCGGTGCGCGCAGATCTCGAACTTGGCGGCCTCCCAGGAGGTATTGGTGTGCGTCGCCCGGAAGACGTGGCCGAACTGCGTCTCCGCCGCCGACCGGTCCGCCTTCACGTCCAGCGGGAACGCCGCCTTCAGGAACTTCTCCGACTCGTGCCACTCCACGTCCGTCTCGATGTCCAGCACCTTCGCCCCCGACCGGAGGCTCAGCCGCTGGACGACCGTCGACTCGCCGAAGGAGCGGGACACGGTCACCGTCGCCAAGTCGGCCTCGGAAGCGGTCAGTTCGAGCGAGTCGACCGACGTCAGGTCCGTCACGTTGTGGCGGTAGAACTCGTCGATGTCCCACGCGTCCCACATGTTCGGGAAGTCCGGGTGGATCTGGAGCAGGTTCGCGGCCAGGCCCGGCGCCACCGCCTCCCGGCCCGCCTCCGTGTCGTACGCCGACACGACCAGCCCGCGTCCGTCGATCACCACACGCAGCCGCCCGTTCGCCAGCGCGAAGCCGCCGTCGCGTGCGGTCGCCGTGACCGCCTCGGCCGTACGGGGACCGGCCGCCGCCGCTCCCATCGCCGCCACGGAATTGCGGTCGTGCGGAGCCGAGTTGAAGACCAGCTCCGCCGACCCCTCGCCCGCCAGCGCCGTCTGCGCGGCGAGCGTCAGCGCCTCAAGCTCCGCCCGTACCCGTGCGTACGTCTCCCGGGCCTCCCGGTGCACCCACGCGATCGACGAACCCGGCAGGATGTCGTGGAACTGGTGGAGCAGGACCGTCTTCCAGATCCGCTCCAAGTCCGCCTGAGGGTAGGCGAATCCGGGAACGCGGACGGCCGCCGTGGCCGACCACAGCTCCGCCTCCCGCAGCAGCGACTCACTGTGCCGGTTTCCCTGCTTCGTCTTCGCCTGCGAGGTGTACGTCCCCCGGTGCAGCTCCAAGTACAGCTCGCCCGCCCACACCGGCGCGTCCGGGTACTCCGCCTCCGCCTTGGCGAAGAAGGCGGACGGCTTCTCCACCGTCACCTTCGGCGAGCCCTCCAGGTCCCGCAGCCGCTCCGCCCGCGCCAGCATCTCGCGGGTGGGGCCGCCACCTCCGTCACCCCACCCGAACGGGGCCAGCGACCGTGAACCCCTCCCCTTCTCCTGGTAGTTGCGGGCCGCGTGCGCCATCTGCTCGCCGCCCAGGTCGGAGTTGTAGGTGTCCACCGGCGGGAAGTGCGTGAAGACGCGCGTCCCGTCGATGCCCTCCCACCAGAAGGTGTGGTGCGGGAACTTGTTGACCTGCGACCACGAGATCTTCTGCGTCAGGAACCACTTCGAGCCCGACAGCTTCACCAACTGCGGCATCGCGGCCGTGTAGCCGAAGGAGTCCGGCAGCCACACCTCGTTCGTCTCGATGCCGAACTCTTCCATGAAGAACTTCTTGCCGTACAGGAACTGACGGGCCATCGCCTCCCCGCCGACCATGTTGGTGTCCGACTCCACCCACATGCCGCCCACCGGTACGAACTGCCCGTCCGCGATCTTCTTCTTGACCTTCGCGAACACCTCCGGCCGGTGCTCCTTGATCCAGGCGAGCTGCTGCGCCTGCGACATGGCGAAGACGAACTCCGGGTGGTCGTCCATGAGCGCGACCATGTTGGACGACGTCCGCGCCACCTTTCGCACCGTCTCGCGCAGCGGCCACAGCCACGCCGAGTCGATGTGCGCGTGACCCACCGCGCTGATCTGGTGCGCCGAGCGCGTGGCGGGCGAGGCCAGCACCTCCGCCAGCTCCGTGCGGGCGCGGGCGGCCGTGCCCGCGACGTCCGTGAGGTCCACCGCGTCCAGGCTGCGTTCGATCGCGCGCAGGATCTCCCAGCGGCGCGCGTCGTCCTTGGAGAGGTTGTGCATGAGCGAGCCCAGGACCTCCAAGTCCTGCACCAGCTCCCAGACTTCGGTCTCGAAGACCGTCAGGTCCATGCGCTCGATGCGGTACAGCGGGTCCTGACGTGCCGTCAGGCGGTCGCCCTCGTACGTCGGCGCGTGGTCGACCAGGATCGGGTTCGACGACGCCTCGACGTACAGCAGCACCTCCTCCCCGCCCTCGACCCGCTCCCCGCCGATCCGCACCCAGTCGTTGCGCGGGTTCAGCGCCTTCACGGCCTCGCCGTCGGGGCGGTAGACCAGGCCCTCGCACTGGAAGCCCGGCATGTTCCGGTCGAAGCCCAGGTCGATGACCGCCTCGACGGTCCGCCCGGCCCACTCGGCGGGCACCCGCCCGGTCACCCGGAACCAGGTCGTGCCCCAGGCCGGCCCCCACGCGTCACCGGCCGAGGCCGGACCGTACACGGCGGCCAGCCCCTCCGCGACGGGCACCGGCTCGCCCGGGGCCTCCCAGCGCTCGATGGTGAGCGGGACGGACTGCGAGTGGACGGCGGGCCGGATGCGGTCGTGCAGTACGCGCCGGAGGCGGTGTTCCACGATGCTGCGGTCGTCGTGCATGAGGGTTACTCCGTACGTGAAGAGGGGGGTGGCTACCAGGACAGGGTGACGGGGGAGGGCCGGGACGAAGCGTGCAGCGCGCTCACCGCACGCACCTCCAGAGTGGTACGGGACGTGCCGTCCGCGCCACGGCGCACCGCCGGAAGGTAGTACGCGGCCGAGGCCGTGCCGCCGAGGAAGCGGCGCGTGCCGTCGACGAGCAGTTGGTGCACCTCGTAGTGGCGCGCCCCGGGCACGGGCCGCCAGCGCAGCCGCAGTTCGGCGACGCCGGGGCCGGTGAGGCGCCGTCCGGTGATGCGCACCTGCGCGGGCGGCTGCGGAGGGGCCGCCGGGTGCTCGTACACGGCCAGCGCGCCGAGCCGCCACACCACCGGGCCGCCGCTCCCGCTCAGGCGTACGCCGAGGGCGTGGACGTCGGTGCGGGGGAGGCGGGCGCGGGAGGTGGTCCAGCCGTTGGTGGTGCGCTGGGGGTGGAGGGGGAGGACGTGCACGGTGCCGGACGCGTCGGTGAAGGTGGCCTCCACTGCTGCCGAGCCCTCTTCCTGACGGTACGTCAACACCACCTCGGCGCGACGGGATTGGAATCTCGTACGGTAGAGGTCGAGCTCGGCCGGGGAGGCGGCGGCGAGGTCGCCGGAGACCAGGACGCTGCTGCCGCCGCGCCAGGCGGCGTCGAAGGCGAACCCGACCTGCGGGCGGGCACCGCGTGTCCGGACCTCCCAGCGGCGGGACGGCAGCACGTCCTGGAGCCCGAGCTGATTCCACCCGCTGTCGCCGGTCCTCCGTCCGTCCTCGTACCACCCCTCCCCGTGACCGGTGTTGAAGGTGGTGGCGAAGGGGAGGGTGGTGACGGTGGAGCGGTCGGCGAGGTACTGGGCGGCGGGCCGCCAGTTCCCGGGCCCGGAGGGGGCGGTCGGGTCGGTGCGCTCGCCGGTCCAGAACTGGTCGTCGCGGGCGTGGAACTGGGTCGGGGTGCGGGTCGCGGCGGGCAGGGAGTGGAGGGTCCACTCGGGGCGGTAGAGGCCGATGCCGGTCACGTGGTCGCGGGTGGCGGGGACGATGGCGTCCCAGTCCTCGCGGGTGTTCCAGCCGTTGGCCTCGACGTCGACGCCGGCCATCAGCTCGTACGGGGAACGCCCCATGCGCCTGGCGTACGCGGCGGACTCGGCGAGCTTGGCGGGCGTCCAGCGGAAGTCGACGAAGAGGGAGCGGGAGTGGCGGAAGTAGGGGGCGTTGAGGTCGTTGAGCGCGCCCTGCCAGCCGACGTGTCCTTCGGTGTTGAAGGCGTCGTACCAGGTGATGGAGAGGTCGGGGGCGGCGCGACGCAGACTCCGTACGAACTCCACCAAGTCGGCGGCCAGTTGACGGTCCCCGGCGGCATCCGTCTCGCCGTTGAGGAACCACCCGTCGAAGCCGTACGTACGGGCCACCTCGATGAGTTTCGCGGCGAGGGGGAAGCGGCCGAGGGCGTCGCGCTGCACGAGGTCGCGGGTCCACTGGAGGCTGCCGCCGTAGGCGACGGGCGGCAGGAAGACGTTGCCGAGGACACGGACGCCGTGCCGGTGGGCGGCGTCGACGACGGGGGCGTTGGGGGCGAGGACGATGCCCTCGCCGGACGACCCGCCCCAGAAGACCAGCTCCTCCAGGTACGCCCAGTGGGTGAGGGCGTAGTAGTCGGCGGTGGGGGAGCCCTGGGAGGGATTGCGTGCGGTGGGTCCGAAGGAGACGAGGGCGGAGAGACGGGCCTGGTCGGGGCGGGCGGTGGGGTTGGTGGGAGTGGGGGTGAAGCGGCGCCGGGGGTCGAGGGGGACGGTGGAGGTGTTGAAGGGAAGGTCCGGGTCGTCGGCGGCCCGCCAGGCCTTGAGGCTGCGCCAGGTGGCGCCGGGGTCGGGCTCTCTGCCTTCGGGGAAGGAGTCGGGGAACCAGTAACTGGCGTAGGGCTGGAGGGGTTTGGGCTCAGGCTCCGCTTCTTCGGCTGCCGCCGGGCCGGGCAGGGCGGTGACGGCACCGGCGGCGAGGGCGGTGGTGAGGAGGGTGCGACGGGGGATGGTCATGGGGTTTCCTTCCGGGATACGGGGTGGGCTTGGGGTCGTCGAGGGTGCGGGGCACCGGGAGGGGCCGGGGGGAAGGGCGCTGCGAAGCAGCCCCGTCTAGGGGCGCGGGGAACTGCGCGACCAGCCACGACGTACCCGCACGGAACCGAGACCGACCGCACCCCCGCACGGCCCCCACTGAGCCCCGCGGGTTTAGGTGAAGGGGCGGGGCTGGGGCGAAGCGCCGCAGGCAATCGGGGTGCCGGGCACGGCACAGCCGAGGCCCGCCGCAGTCACCCGGTGCAGCGGACACCCCCGGACGGGCCGAGCCGCAACCCCACCCACCGCAAGCCGCCCCCGGCAACCTGCACACCCGCCACGGCACCCGGCAGTCCCCCGGGGCCCGAGGGGTACCCCCATGCCGGCCCTACCTCCCCAGCACCTCCTCCACCCGCACGACCTCCCCAATCCCCCTCCCCGCCACATACCCCTCGTCCGAAGCCCGGTCCGCCAGGACCACCCCCGCCCGCACCCCGTCCCCCGCCAACCGCGCCCACGCCTCGTAGAAGTCCCCGCCCGGCGCACACGTGGCCCGCCCGGGAGCGGTCTCCGCATCCCCCACGTCCAGCACCAGCGCGGTCGTCCTCCGTACGGGCCCGGGCGCAGTCCCCGCCCGCACCCGCCCCGCGATCTCCGCCAGCGCCTTCCCCTGCGGCTTCACCTCCCGCTCGGACGTGAGCAGCCCGAGCCCGTACTCCAGCTCGGGAAAGTCCGCCAGCGACCTGGACACGTCATGCGAGCACCACCAGGTCACTCCGTACAGATCCTCACAACTCAACACATTCTCGACCGTCTCCGTCAGGAACTCCCCGGCATGCTCCGCCGGAATCAGCGGCGCCGGAGCGCCCACCTCCTGGAGCCACACCGGCCGCCCGGCCGGCGCCCACGCCCTCGACAGTTCGATCAGGTACTCCGCGAGGTGCACGGTCGCCGCCCCCGTCCGCCCGTGCCGCTGCGCCGTCCCGTTGAACACCCACGAGTGGATTGTCGTAATGCCCCCGAGCCGTGAGGCGTGCGCCGGGGTGAAGGGGTGCCCCGGCTGGAACCACACCGCGTCGTACTCCGAGTGCGTGTGCAGCTTCCCCGGTGCCCCCCGCTCGCACGCCGCGAGCAGCCGCTCCAGCCACAACCCCGCCTGCTCGTACGTACACGGATCGGGATCCGGATGCGGCCGGTCCGAGAACTGGTTGACCTCGTTCCCGAGCGTCATGCCGATGAAGTTCGACCGCCCCGACAGAGCAGAGGCCAGCGTCTCCACGTACCGCGCCTCGGCCTCCACCACGTCCACGTCCGTGAACATGTTCCGCCGGTGCCACGTCGTCAGCCACGTCGGTACGAAGTCGAAGCTCGACAGGTGCCCCTGGAGCGCGTCCACCGCGACGTCGAGACCCCGCTCGCCCGCCGCGTCCACGAGCTGCCCGAGCTGCTCGACCGCCCGGCCCCGGATCATCGACCGGTTCGGCTGGAACACCGGCCACAGAGCGAAGACCCGCACGTGATCGAGCCCCAGCGCGGCCAGCGAGTCGAAGTCCCTGCGCACGTCGTCGAGTTCGAAGTCGAGCCAGTGGTGGAACCACCCCACCGACGGCGTGTAGTTGGCCCCGAAACGCGGGAGCGGAGGCACAGCGTTCATGTACGGAATCCCCAATTCGCTAGCACGGTAAGGCAGTTCGTCAGACACCCGGGCTCAGGTCTTGATCGCCCCTTCCCCGACCCCCCGGAAGAAGTACCTCTGCAACGCGAAGAACAGCAGGAGCATCGGCAGCAACGCCGCCATCGCCCCGGCGGCGATCAGCCGCTGGTCGTTGACCGTCGTCGCGCCCGCCAGCGTCTTCAACCCCAGTTGCAGCGTGTAGTTGTCACTGTTCGTCAGCACGATCAGCGGCCACAGGAAGTCGTCCCACGCCCCCATGAAGCTGGTGATGCAGACCACTGCCAGCGCGCCCTTCGCACTCGGCACGAACACCCGCCGGAACCGCTGCCACTCGTTGGCCCCGTCCAGCACGGCGGCCTCCTCCACCTCCTTCGGCACGGCGAGGAAGGCGGCCCGCATGATCATCAAATTCAGCACGGACACCGCACCGGGCAGCCACACACCCACCAGCGTGTCGACCAGCCCCATCTCCCGCACCGTCAGGAACATCGAGATCATCACGGACTCGAAGGGGAACATCAGCGTGGCGATCAGCACCGTGAACACGGTCTTGCGCCCCCGCCACCCGGCCCGCGACAGCGCGTACCCGCCCATCGCCGCGAAGAGGCAGTTGGAGGTGATGGCCAGCGCGGCCACGATCAGCGTGTTCCCGACGTACTGGAACAGCGGGAACGCGTCCGCGACCCGCGCGTAGTTGTCGAGCGTCGGATCGCTGGGCAGCACCCCCTCGTACACGCTCTCGCCACGCCCCTTGAGCGAGGTCAGGAACTGCCAGACGATCGGCCCGACCAGCACCACCAGCATCAGACACAGCGTCAGATACCGGCCGGAAAGCCCGACGACCACCCGCCTGCTGTACCGCTTCGGCCTCTTGGCGGCGGCAGCCTTCTCCGCAACCGGGGCTGTCGTACTCAACTCTCGTCCCCCTTGGACAGCCGATGCCCCAGCACGCTGAACACCAGCGTCAGCAGGAACAGCAGAATCGAAATGGCCGCCGCGTACCCGGTCTCGCCCGCGAACCCCAGACCCACCTGCCGGATCAGGAACGGCAGCGTCCGGGAGTCGCCGCCCGGGCCGCCGCTCTCGCCGCCCAGGATGTAGATCTCGGTGAACACCCGCAGCGCGGAGATCGCCGACAGCGTCCCCACCAGCAGCATCATCGGCTTCACCGTCGGCACGGTGATCGAGAAGAACCGCCGCACGGGTCCCGCCCCGTCGATCGCCGCAGCCTCGTACAACGAGGTCGGTACGTTCCCGAGCGCGGCCAGGTAGAAGACCATGTAGTAGCCGAGGCCCTTCCACACCGTCACGATCATGGCCGAGACCAGCAGCATCGTGGAGTCGGTCAGGAACGGCACCGGCTCACTGACCAGCCGCAGCTTCTCGAAGACCGTGTTGACCAGCCCGTCGCTGCGCAGGATCCACTGCCACATCAGCCCGACCACCACCGCCGAAGCGATCACCGGCGTGTAGAAGGCCGACCGGAAGAACCCGATCCCCGGGATCTTCTTCTGTACGAGCACGGCCAGCGCCAGCGGCAGGAACACCAGGCACGGCACCACCACGACCGTGTACACCACGCTGTTGACCAGCGCCAGCCAGAAGGTGTCGTCCCCGAGCGCCCGTACGTAGTTGTCGAGCCCCACGAACCCGCCGCCGCGCAGGATCTGAGCATCCGTCAGCGACAGGATGACGGTGTTGATGAACGGCCACAGGCTGAACAGCACCACCAGGACCAGCCCCGGCAGCAGGAAGAGATACGGCGTCCACCACCGCCGGTGCACCAGCCCCGACTCCTGGCCCAGCTCCTTCTTCAGGCGGCGCGTCTCCCGCGCCCCCGGCGGACCCGGGACGCGGTCGGCGCCCTTCGCGACGGTGGCCGCGCCCCGGTCCGTACCAGCGATCTGCGCCATGGCTCGTCCGCCGCCTACTTCTTCTGCTTGGCCTGCTGGGCCAGGATCTTGTTCGCTTCTTCCTGCGCCTTCGCCAGCGCGGTCTTGGCGTCGACCTCGCCCTTGACGGCCTTCTGCATCTCGCGGACCACCGCGTCACCGATCTGGCTGGTCCACTCGACCGGCGTGTTCGCGTCGAGCTGCGCCTCCTTCAGCTCCTCCGCGCCGAGCGCCCGCGCCAGCGTCTCCGGGTCCTTGCCGTCGCCCTTGTCGGAGAAGTACGGGTCGGCCAGGCCCTTCGCGTTCGAGGGGTAGATCGCGACCTCCTTGGAGAAGGCGACCTGGTTGGGCCCGTTCGTCACCCACTTCGCGAACTCGGCAGCCGCGTCAGGGGACTTGGTGTCCTTGCGGACCCCCAGCGACTGCGTGTAGATGCCGATGTGGCCGAGGACCCCGGTGACCGCCTTCTGCACCTGCGTCTTGGCGTACACCTTCGGCGCGTTCGCCTTCACGTCCCGGATGAAGCCGGGCGAGCCGGGCCCGAAGACCAGCTTGTCGGCCCCGTACAGCTGGCTGGTGTCGTCGGACTTGGTGAGCGACTCCTTGGGCATCGCGCCCTTGGCGTACAGCTCCTTCATCCGCTCGACCCACTCGACGGCCTTCGGCGTGTTGAAGCTGAAGGCGTCCTTCTTCTCGTTGAGGACCGGCACGCCCATCTTCTGCCAGTCGCCGGGCAGCCGGGACTTCGGGTCGGCCATGAAAGCCGCGTACTTGCCGCCGGACTTCTCGGTGATCTTCTCCGCGTAGTCGAAGAACTGCTCGACGGTCGTCGGCGGCTTGTTGATGTCCAGCCCCGACTTGGCGAAGAGGTCCTTGTTGTACGTCAGGATCTCCGGTGTCACGTACCAGGGGTACGCGAACACGCCCTCCTTGCCCGGCAGCTTGTACTGGTCCCACGCGCCCGGCACGTAGTCCTTCTGCACCGCCGGGTCCAGCTTGGCGACGTCCGCCAACATGCCCCGGTCCGCGAGGAGTTGGAAGGAGTCGGTGTTGAGGTTGACGACGTCCGGCAGTGCGCCGGCCTGCGCGTCCGCGACGAGCTTCTCGTTGTAGCCGTCGCCCGGCACGTCCTCCCACTTCACCTTCACGTCCGGGTACTTCTTCTGGAACGCGTCGATGACGCCCTGGACGTACGTGGTGAAGGTCGGCTTGAGCTGGAGCGTACGGAAGCTGATCTCGCCCGACACCTTGCCCGACTTCTCGGGCTGCTTGGCATCGTTGTCATTGCCGCTGCCGCCCACACCGCAGGCGGCGGTGGACAGCAGGGTTGCCGCCATGGCGGTGGCGATGGAGATGCGGGACAGGCGCCCACGGGACATCGTCGATCCTCCTCTTCGCACCGGCCGCGCTGCCGGATTGCGAAACACACGATGGATCGACGGCACACATTCGTCAACAGGTAAGCCAGCGTTGGTTTTTGTGCGGCTGTGAGCTGGACTAAAGCGGTTGAGCGGGGAGTTGACACGCTGCGGTGCGCGCGGTAATGCTTCTTCGCGCTAATGCGGTTTAGCCGGAGTGCGTGACGTGCGCGTGCACGTCGTTTGCCGTGTGATCGCTAATGCGGTTTAGCTGCTACTCGCCTACCGGCGAACGGAGTTGGGGGTTCGGGTGGACGGCAGGAACACCGGGGTCACGGTCACAGGGGTCGAGACCCCGAGTCTCTTCACCGGCCCCGAGGAGCATCCCTTGCAGGTGGTACGGGTGGGACTGCGGCGGAGCCGCCCGGCCGGCCCCCTCGTCGTCTCACTCTCGGGCCCACAGGTCGAGACGCCGCACCCGCGATGGCTGCGCGCGGACTCGGTGGAGGCGTACGGAGGGGTGGACGCGGCCGCCGAACTGCGGGGTCCGGAGGGCGACGTCACTCGTACGCCGGAGGCCGCGGAGGCGTCTGTCGACGTGCACGGCGCGTCCCCCGGGAGCTGCCGTCCTGTGAGCGTCGGCGCCGCCACCGAGGACGGGCGCCAAGGGGCGGGTGCGGGCCGCGAACCGGCTTGCGCGGAGGACGACTTCGTCCGTACGTCGGAGGCCGTGGAGGTGTCCGTCGACCTGCGCGGCGCACCCCCCGGCACCCGACTCCCCGCGACCGTCCGCGTCGCCACCCCGGACGGGCGGCTCCTCGCCTCCCGTCCCTGCACGCTGGTCGCCGCCGAACCCGGCTGGACCGTTCGTCTGGTCCCGCACTTCCACTACGACCCCCTGTGGTGGAACACCCAGGCCGCCTACACCTCCCAGTGGGATGCCCCCGCCCGGGCGGGCGAGCCCGCGAAGGGCTGGGAGTACGTCGGCGTGCCCGCCTTCACCCTCGTACCGCTGCACCTCCAGCAGGCCCGCGACGACCCCGCGTACCGCTTCGTCCTCTCGGAGGTCGACTACCTCAAGCCGTTCTGGGACACCCGTCCCGAATACCGGGACGAGCTGCGTGCGCTGATCGCCGAGGGCCGTCTGGAGATCGTCGGCGGCACCTACAACGAGCCCTCCACCAACCTCACCTCCGCCGAGACCACCGTCCGCAGCGCCCTGCACGGCCTCCGCCTCCACCGGGACACCCTCGGCGGCGACCCCCGCACCGCCTGGCAGCTCGACGTCTTCGGCCACGACCCCGGCTTCCCCGCCCTGATGGCCGGCGCGGGCCTCGACTCGGCGGTCCTCGCCCGCGGCCCGTACCACCAGTGGGGCCCGATGATGGACACCTGGGGCGCGGCGCTGCGGCCCCCCACCGCCATGCAACTGCCCTCCGAGTACGAGTGGATCGCCCCCGGCGGCGGCCCCGGCCTGCTCCTGCACTACCTCCCCGCCCACTACTCCGCAGGCTGGTTCTCGCACGCCGAACCCGACGCGGAGGCCGCCGCCGCCAAGCTCCTCGAACTCTTCGAACTGCTCCGGCAGTCCGCCACCACCCGCAACGTCCTCATCCCCATGGGCACGGACTTCTCCTGGCCGCACCCTTGGGGCCTCGCGGTCCAGCGCGAGTGGGCCGCGCGCTACACCTGGCCGAAGCTGGTGCACGCCACCCCACGCGACCATTTCGCCGCCGTCCGCGCCGAGTTGGCCACCCGGGGCGAGCTTCCGCTTCCGGTGACGCGCGAGATGGGGCCCGTCTACACCGGCAAGGACGTCTCGTACGCCGACGTGAAACAGGCCCACCGCGCCGCCGAGAACCTCCTCCAGGAGGCCGAGACCCTCGCCGCCCTCGCCCACGCGCACCACCGCCTCCCGTACCCGCAGGCCGCCCTCGACAAGGCCTGGCGCCACCTGCTGCACGCCGCCCACCACGACGCGGTCACCGGCACCTTCTCCGACCAGGTCTACCTGGACCTGCTGCCGACCTGGCGCGAGGCGCATGAACTCGCCACCGAGGTGCGGGAGTTGGCTATCGATGCGCTCGTCGGGGAGGCGACCGGGTCCTCCGTGACCGTCGTCAACGCGCTGTCCTGGGCGCGCACGGACGTCGTACGGGTGGAGCTCCCCGGCCTTGCCGCACACGCGGACCGGCTGGCCGTGCGCGACGCGACGGGCGCGCTCTCCCCGGTTCTGGTGGAGGGGATTTCCTCGCAGGGCACGGTGAGCATCGCCTTCCTGGCGCGGGGCGTGCCAGGACTCGGGCAGCGGACCTGGTCGGTGGTGCACGACGAGACGGGACTGTCCGAGGGGTGGACCGCCGAGGAGGGAGCGGTACCTGTCGTACGGAACGAGGTGTACGAGGTCGAGGCCGATCCCGCGCGAGGCGGCGGCCTGTGCCGCATCACCCAACTCGCCGACGGGTGTGAGCTGTTGACGGCGGGCGAGGTGGACGGACTCGTCGTCCAGGACGAGTACCCGGCGCACCCCTTCTTCGAGGAGGGGCCCTGGCATCTGCTGCCCAAGGGGCCGGGGGAGTCGTCGGCGGACGTGCCCGCCGACTCGGTGCGGGTCGAGCGCTGCCCGATCGGGGTGCGGATCGTGGCCTCGGGGCGCACCGGACCCGTGGCATGGACCCGTACGACCACACTGTGGGACGGCGTGGACAGGGTGGAACTGCACACCCTCGTCCAGGACTTCACCGGCAGCGACCAGCTCGTACGGCTGCGCGTGCCCGTCGACGTCCCCGGTGCACAGCCCGTCGCGGAGACGGCCACGGCGGCCCTGGGACGCGGCTTTGCCTTCCCCGAGGCCGACACCGGGGCCGATCACACCCGGGCCCCCTGGACGCTCGACACCCCGTGCCTGAACTGGTTCGGGCTCTCGGCGACGACCCGGGCGGTGCTCAGCGGCCCCGACGGGGCGGCGGCCGGGGTGCGGGCGCTGGGGGCGGGGGAGATCGTGCTGCCGGACGCGGGACCGCCGCAGGGGCTGCGGGAGTGCGTGACGGCGCTGGGCGCGCTCGGCGTGACGACCACGCCCACCCGGTCCGGCGGGCCGCGCTGGGGCGACATCGCGGTCGACAGCAGCCTGCCCGACTTCCGGCTGGCCCTGGGCGGCCCCGAGACCAACGCCTTCACCGCCGCCGTCCTGGCCGCCGCCGACCCCGCGTACACGGACGCCGTGAAAAGCGGTGCACCAGTGGTGTGGGTGCCCGCGCTGCGGCCACTGCGGGAGACCTGGCAGCCCGGATGCGACCTGACGGGAGCGAGAGACCTTCCGGTGCTGGTGCTCGCGGGCACCCTTGCGTCATTCACCGACGCTGTGGTGCGCGAGCACCAGGTGGAGGCGCTGCATCCACTGCCGGAGGAAGGCGCGCAGGAGTGTGCCGTTTTCGAGGACCGCACGGTCGCCCTGCTGGTGCGAGGCACACCGGGGTGCGCGGTGGACACCCGGGGCCGGTTGCACAGTTCGCTGCTGCGGTCGTGCACCGGGCGGCCCAGCGGCGCGTGGATGGACCCGCCGCGCCGCACCGCCCCCGACGGCAGCTCCTTCCAGCTCCAGCACTGGACGCACGAATTCACGCATGCCCTGGTGGCAGGGGCGGGGGACTGGCGGGACCTCGATCTGATGCGCAGGGGAAGGGAGTTCAACTCCCCGATGACGGCGCGGGTGACGGGTGCGGAGCCCGGCTCCGGGCGCTTCCTGGAGGTGGACGGGCTGCTGGTGGAGACCGTCAAACGCGCCGCCGACGGAGGCGTGGCCGTACGTCTCAGGGAGGCACAGGGGCGGACGGCCACCGGCACGGTCCGGGTGCCCTCCCCGGTGGCCGGGGCGGCACGGGCCGACCTCCTCGACGTACCGCAGCAGGAACTGACGCCCGACGCCGGCGACGGTGCGTACCGGGTGACGCTCGGCGGCAACCAGTGGACGACCCTGCACCTCACCCTGCCGGAGGGACCGGGGTCCACCGTCGAGCACAGGGAGGCGTTGCAGCCGGGCTTTAGCCGGTACTGGCTGCACAACACCGGCACCGCACCGCTGGGCGACGCACCGTACGCGGTGACGGTCGCGCCGGAACTGGTGACGGTCGCGTCCGGGGGCCCGGCGGGGGAGGCTGCCGTCACGGTGCATGCGCCCTGCGGGTGGCGGACACCGTGGACGACGGAGACCGTCACCCTCGACGCGGGCGGGCACGTGCGCCTTCCGTTCTCGGTCGAACCGCCTCACGAGGCGGCGGCGGGCGACCACCTGGTGCGGGTGACGGCACGGTTCCAGGACGGCACCGCCGTGGAGGACAGCCTCACTGTCACCGTCGCCGGTGACCGCGCGCTGCCCGTGCCGGGGATTGCCGTCACCGTGCCCGAAGGAACGGTCCGTGTCGTCGCGGGCGAGAGCGTCCCGTTGCCCGTCCACCTGTCGAACACCCTGCGCAGTGACCTACGGTGCGAGGCCATCCTGGTTTCCCCGTACGGTGGTTGGCAGTCGGCCGGTCCCCGCTCGTGCGTCGTCGACGTCCCCGCGGACGGCACGGCCGAAGCCCCCTGCTTCACCCTGCACCCGCCCGTCACCACCGCACCCGGCAGGTACTGGGTGCTGGTCAAGGCGGTCGGGCAGGGCCGCATCGCGTACAGCGCGGCCGTGGACGTACGGGTGGAAGCACCCCTTGCGCAGATTCGGCAGAACCCCGCTCCCGAGAGGAACCCCGCCCCATGACCGCTGCTGCCGCGTCCGGTGACGGCATCCGGCCCCGTCCGGCGCGCAGGCCCACCATGAAGGACATCGCCCGCCGCGCCGGAGTCTCCGAGAGCGCCGTGTCCTTCGCCCTCAACGACCGCCCCGGCGTGTCCCCGGGCACCCGCGAGCGGGTGCGCAGAGTCGCCGAGGAGCTGGGCTGGCAGGCCAACAGTGCCGCCCGCGCGCTCTCCGGCGAACGGTCGGGGTGCGCCGGGCTGGTGCTCGCCCGGCCCGCGCAGACCCTGGGCGTCGAGTCGTTCTTCCTCCAGCTCGTCTCCGGCATCCAGGAGGCGCTGTCCGCACGCCGGGTGGCGCTGCTGTTCCAAGTGGTGGAGGACCTCGACACCGAACTCGCCGTCCTGCGCCGCTGGTGGGCCGAACGGCGCGTGGACGGCGTCCTGGTGGTCGACCCCCGCGTCGACGACCCGCGCCCCGCCCTGCTGGCCTCCCTGGGGCTGCCGGCCGTCGTCATCGGCGGCCTGGAGGCGGACCGGCACCACGCGGAGACCCCGCTGGCCGTGTCCAACGTGTGGGCCGACGACGCCGGCGCGATGGCCTCCGTACTGGACCACCTGTACTCGCTCGGACACCGCCGCATCGTGCACGTCGCCGGAATGCGCGGCCTCGCACACACGGAACGGCGCATCGTCTCCCTGCGCGCGGAGGCCGCCCGCCGCGATCTCACCGAGGACCAGGTGCGCTCGGTGGCCACCGACTACTCCGACGCGGAGGGCGCCGAGGCCACCCGCCGCATCCTCGACGAGCCCCCGCACACCCGCCCCACGGCGATCGTCTACGACAACGACGTGATGGCCGTCGCCGGTGCCTCCGTGGCCGCCGGCCGTGGTGTCCCCGTGCCCGCAGAGCTGTCCATCGTCGCCTGGGACGACTCGGCGCTCTGCCGGGTCACCCACCCCCGGCTGACGGCCCTGGTGCGCGACACCCCCGGCTTCGGCCGCCTCGCCGCGCAGGAACTCCTCGCCGTCCTCGACGGGGCACCCGTACGCGGCGTACAGGGTGAACTCCCGCACCTGGAGCCGAGGGAGAGCTCAGGGCCACCAGGAAAGTGACCCTCCGGGGCCGGCTCAAGGTGCGGGAGGCGGGGGCAAGGGGCGCAAGGGGCGCGAGGGGTACTAGATCCGCCCCTCGACACTGTTGATCCAGTCGTACGGATACGGCACCGGCCTTGCGCTCGCCGCGTCCAGCCGTGCCACCTGCTCCGCCGTCAGCGCCCACCCGCTCGCCCCGCGACGGGTCACCGGCCTCGCTCACCGCGGACACGATGTGCTTGCGGCTCAGGGCACCGTCATCGGCGCCCTCGCCCATGCGCGCCCACACCTGGGTAATGCCCCTCCATGGTCCGAATGGGGACCGTAGGGGCTCAAGCGCACTTGAGGTCAAGAGGCGGCAGGGGCATCCCGCTCGGTCAGCTTCCCAGCACCACGCAGGAGTGCGCCGGAAGCACCAGCACCCCGTCCGGTCCCGGTGCTTCCACCGGCTCCCACGCCGCCAGCACCCGGGTGCGTCCGTTGCGGCCGAGCCCGATGGTCGCCGGGTCCGGTGCGAGGTTCACCGCCACCCTGACGTCGCCCCTGCGGTACGCGAGCCAGCGCCCCGCCCCGTGCGAGGAGTGGGCCACCCTGACCGCCGCCAGGTCCGGGTCCGAGAGGTCCGGGTGCGCGCGGCGCAGGGCGATCAGCTCCCGGTACCAGGACAGGAGCTGGGCGTGCGGCTCGCGGTCCGGCTCCGACCAGTCCAGGCAGGAGCGCTCCCGGGTGCGCGGGTCCTGCGGATCCGGAATGTCCTCCGCCGCCCAGCCGTGCGCGGCGAACTCCCGGCGGCGGCCCGTGCGTACCGCCTCCGCCAGTTCCGGATCGGTGTGGTCGGTGAAGAACTGCCAGGGCGTGCGCGCCCCCCACTCCTCGCCCATGAACAGCATCGGCGTGAACGGACTCGTCAGCACCAGCGCCGCCGCGCACGCCAGCAGCCCGGGGGACAGCGACGCGGACAGCCGGTCGCCCACGGCCCGGTTGCCCACCTGGTCGTGCGTCTGCGCGTACCCCAGGAAACGGTGCGCCGACGTCGTCGCCCGGTCCACCGGCCGCCCGTGCGCCCGCCCCCGGAACGACGAAAACGTACCGTCGTGGAAGAACACCTGCGTGAGGGTCTTCGCGAGCGCCTCCAGAGGTGCGCGCGCGAAGTCCGCGTAGTAGCCCTGGGACTCCCCGGTGAGAGCGGTGTGCAGGGCGTGGTGGAAGTCGTCGTTCCACTGAGCATGCAGCCCGAGCCCGCCCGCCGCGCGCGGGGCGGTGGTGCGCGGGTCGCCGAGGTCGGACTCGCCGATCAGGAACAGCGGCCTGCCCAGGTCCTGTGCCAGGGCGTCCACGTGCGCCGACAGTTCCTCCAGGAAGTGCAGCGCCCTGGTATCGGCGAGCGCGTGCACGGCGTCCAGCCGCAGCCCGTCGATCCGGTAGTCCCGCAGCCAGGACAGGGCACTGTCGATCAGGTACGTGCGCACCTCGTCCGAGCCCGGGGCGTCCAGGTTGACCGCCGAACCCCAGGGCGTCTGGTGGGTGTCGGTGAAGTACGGGCCGAACAGCGGCAGGTAATTGCCGGACGGGCCGAGGTGGTTGTGCACGACGTCGAGCACCACCCCGAGCCCGGCCGCGTGCGCCGCGTCGACGAACCGTTTCAGCCCGTCCGGCCCCCCGTACGGCTCGTGCACCGCATGCAGGGACACCCCCTCGTACCCCCAGCCGTGCGTCCCCGGGAACGGGCACACCGGCATCAGCTCGACATGGGTGATCCCCAGCTCCACCAGGTGCGCGAGCCGCTTCGCGGCGGCGTCGAAGGTGCCCTCGCGGGTGTACGTGCCCACATGCAGCTCGTACAGCACCGCACCCGTCAGCGGGCGCCCCGCCCACGAGGTGCTCCACTCGAACACCTCGTGGTCCACGACCGCGCTGAGCCCGTCGGGGCCGTCCGGCTGGCGCCGCGAGAGCGGGTCGGGCAGCACCGGGCCGCCGTCCAGCGAGAAGCCGTAGCGGCTGCCGTGCTCGGCCGGCCCCCACCCTGCCCACCAGCCGTCCGACCCGGACTTGCGTTCCATCGGGTACGTGTCCGGGTCCGCGCCCGGCAGATGCAGCGTGACCCGGTCCTCGGCCTGCGGCGCCCACACGACGAACAGCACTGGCGGCCCCTCCTCCGTCAACGAGCTCTTCTCGGGGACGGCTCTGCCCGGGCGGGAGCCCGGTCAGCCCCAGGTCATATTCAGTGCCCGTTCGAAGTTGACGTAACCCGCGCGGGCGAAGGCCTTGGCCATCGGCACGTTGGCGAGGTCCGTCGCGGCGCGGATGCGCGGCACGTCCTCGGCGGCGAGCACCCGGGTGCCCTCGGCGAGCAGTTCGTCGATGTAGCCCCGGCCGCGGTGGGCGGGCAGCACACCGACGTACGCGATGATCGGGTGGTAGCTGTTGCGGGCCGGGACCACGAAGCCCACCGGCTCGCCGCTGTCCGCTCGTTCGGCGATCCGCCACCAGCTCTGCGGCGTCTTGAAGTGCGCGAACTCCTCGTCGTAGTGCAGCTCGGCGGCCTCGCGCAGGCTCAGCCCGCCCGCCAGGTCGGCCTGGCTGTGCGCGTCGAGGGTGCCCTCCATCACCGGCGTCATCAGCGTCACCAGGTCCTCGCGGTCCTTCACCGGCCGGAAGACCAGCCGCCCGGACGGCTCCGCCACCGGTGTCCCCGGACGCCACTCCAGGCGCAGCCGCTCCACCATCAGGCGGGCGCCGGTCGACTCCAGGATCCGCATCCGGGACTCGACGACGTCCCGGTGGGCGTCGTTCTCCCGCCAGTCCGGCGGGACGAAGCGCCCGTACTCGGGCCACTGGGACACATCGGCCGGGAGGACGGCCTCCGCCGCCCGTCTCAGCAACTCGGCCCCGACCTCGGAACGTTCCGGCTCCGGAAGCGAGTCGTCCAGGTCGAAGAAGTCGAGGGCCTGCGGAGTGCCGCCCTTCCGGCCGGTCCACCAGGAGATCCTGGCCAGGACCCGGTCCTCGCGCACGGCGACCCACATCCAGGACGGCAGCCGGCGGCCCTCGGCGAGGTCGTCGGCAAGCTCGTGGTCGAGCGTGTAGGACAGCCGGCAGAACAGATCGAGCTCGTCGGCACCTGTGAGCGGGCGGAACATTATGGACAAAGGTGCTCCCTGAGCAGTGTGTTGTCGCAGATCAGTACGGTTATGACGTGTGCACGATGCCAGAATTCCCGGCGCGCTGGACACCTTGGCCGTATCGGCCCGACAATCTTCCCTGTGACGCCCTCCTACGAGCCCCACACCTACCCGGCGAGGCTCTCCGACGCCGAACGGGACCGTGCGCTGGCCGTGCTCCGTGAGGGCGCCGCCCAGGGCAAGCTCTCGCACGAGACATTTCTGGCGCGGATGGAGCTGGCCCTCGCCGCCCGGCAGTCCGCCGACCTCGCGATGCTCACCTCCGACCTGGAGACCGACGGCCGCTGGTCCCGCCGGATGTTCGGCGCGGTGAGCCGCGCCTCCGCCTTCACCGTGCGGCTGCGCAGGGCCTGGACGACCGAACGGCTGCCGAAACTGCTGCTGCCGCAACCTGGGCCCACCCCGCTGCTGATCGGCCGCGACATCGGCAACGGCCTGCGGCTCAGCCACGAGACCGTCTCCAGGCGGCACGCCGAACTGCTCCGCCAGGGCGGGCTGTGGATCCTGCGCGACCTCGGCTCGACCAACGGCACCTGCGTCAACGGCCGCCGGGTGACCGGCACGGCCGTCGTCAACGACGGCGACCAGGTCAGTTTCGGCCGCATGTCCTTCCGGCTCTCCGCGAGCTGAGGCGGGTCGAGGCAGGTCTCAACCGGCTCACGTGCTCATGGGTTGCGCCCGTGTGGGCCGTTCGGCCCAGCGCGGGTCAACGTGCGCCGTCACCGTGCCGATGCACGCACCGGCGTGGACGACCGTCCGCGCGGCACCCGTGCACAGAACGGTGACACCCATGTCGGTAGTACGAAACGCAGCGCGCAGGACCCTCGTCGCGGCCGCCGCCTCCGCGGCCCTCTTCGCCTCCGCGGGCGGCGCCTCCGCCCAGGAGACCCCCGTCCGGCACCCCGGCAACTGGATGTACGTCGCCGTCGTCGAGGGCGAGGGCGTCATGGGCGACGTGCAGGGCACGCTCCTGAAGTGTCCGCCCGCCAAGGGCGCCGGGCACAAGAACGCCGCCGCTGCCTGCAAGCAGCTCGCGGCCGTCGACGGCGACATCGCGAAGATGAAGCGCGCCGACGTCGCCTGTCCGATGATCTACAAGCCGGTCACGGCCATGGCCTACGGCATGTGGGACGGCCGCCGCATGGTGTTCGCCAAGAACTTCCCCAACGCCTGCGTCATGGGGGCCTCCACCGGCTCCGTCTTCACGATGGGCCGCTAGTACGGCAGTTGGCCTCCAGGTCCCCGAGGGTCTGCCCCGCAGGGGCCTGGAGCCACTCCCGGCACAAGTGGTGCGCCTCCAACCCCGCCGCCTCTACGAGGCAGCGCCAGGAGCCCGCACCAGCAGTGCCACCGGGCGCTCCGTCAGGAGTTCCGAGAGGGGCACCGCGCCCTCGAACTCGCGGCCGCCGCCCAGCCGGTCGGCCCACCGGCCCTCCGGCAGCGTCAGCACCGTGTCCCGCCAGCCGCCCGACTCCGCCAGCCGCAGCGACAGCCGCGTCACGGCCGTCACCGTCTCCCCGGAGCGGGCGAAGGCGACACAGTGCCGGGCGGCGGGCCCCGAGGCCGTCAGCGGGGCGTACGTGGCGCTGTCGCCGAACACCTGAGGCCGCTCCCGGCGCAGGGCCAGGGCGGTCGTCGTCAGGTGCAGCTTCTCGTCGGAGAGGGTGACCCCCCTGGGGGCGTCGGCCAGGGCGCGCGGGTCGTAGGCGACGGGGCGGCGGTTGTCCGGGTCCACCAGCGCCAGGTACTCGCGCTCCGTTCCCTGGTACAGCTCCGGCACGCCCGGCATCGTGAGCTGCACCAGCGTGGCGCCCAGCACGTTGGCCCGGGTGTGGGGCGACAGTTCGCGCGAGAAGAGCGAGAGTTCGTACTGGGCGCTGCCGCAGGGGCCGGAGCGTACGAAGGCCTCCAGGGCCTGTTCGTAGCCCGCGTCCTGCTCGGTCCAGCTGGTGTGCAGGCCCGCCTCGCGGGCCGCCTTCAGCAGGGCGGGGGCGAGGCGGTCCGGGCCCGCGTACGGGACGGCGGCGGCCGTCTGCCAGCCCGTCCAGGCGGCGTGCGGGTCCGGCGCCGCGGCCGTCTGCGCCCAGCGCCGCAGCAGGCCCGCCCAGCGCTGCGGGCACTCGGTGAGCACCGCGAGCCTGGCCCGTACGTCCGCGCTGCGCTTGGTGTCGTGCGTGGACAGCACGGTGCCGGTGCCCGGCCAGTCGCGGGCCAGGCGCGCACAGAACGCGTGGAACTCGTCCGGAGACACCGCCGGCCGCCCCGGGTCCCCGCCGACCTCCGCCGCCGACAGCAGCGGTGCGTAGCGGTAGAAGGCGGTGTCCTCCACGGACTTCGCGCGCAGCGCCGACGACGTCTGTGCGAACCGTGCGCAGAACGCCCGGTGGTCGGGCCCCGACCCCAGCCGCCCCAGCGCCAGTTCCCGTACGACGTCGACCGCCGTCGCCTCCTCCGGCACGGAGAACGCCGCCTTCGCCTCGCGCACCGCCTCCGGCGGCAGGGTGGCCTCCGCCTCCTCCGGCGTGGGGCCGCCCGCCGCCACGTAGGGGCGGTACACGGGCATCCGTACCAACAGCTCGTGCAGCGCGCTGTGCAGCGCCCACGGGGCGTGGTCCCGCAATGCAGGGTCGGCGGCGCAGATGCGGCCCGCCGCGCGCACCAGGAAGGCGGTCTCGGCGGCCAGTTCGTGAGTGAGGACCCGGTGGGCGGCGCGGCGCACGGTGGCCGCCCAGTAGCCGCCCCGGTCGCCCGGCGGGTCGGCGAACGCCCGGTACAGCTCGGTGAGTTCATCGGCGCCCGTAGGATCGTTGAACAATCCGTCGATCCGGTGCAGGGCGTCGTAACCCGTGGTGCCCGCCACCGGCCAGTCGGCGGGCAGCCGTTCGTCACCGGTGAGGATCTTCTCCACCACCGTCCACACCGGCCCGTCCACGGCCTCCTCGGTGGCGCGCGCCAACTGACGCAGGTAGTCGCCGGGAGCGGCGAGACCGTCCGGGTGGTCGATCCGCAGCCCCTCGACGACGCCCTCGCGCACCAGCTGGAGGATCTTCGCGTGCGAGGCGGCGAACACCTCCGGGTCCTCCACGCGCACCCCTATGAGGTCCGAAATGGTGAAGAACCGCCGGTAGTTCAGCTCGGTCCGGGCCAGCCGCCACCAGGCCAGCCGGTACCACTGTGCGTCCAGCAGCTCCGGCAGCGGCAGCTTCTCGGTGCCCTCGCGCAGCGGGAAGGCGTGGTCGAAGTAGCGCAGCACCCCGTCCTCCACGGACAGGTGCGCCAGCTCCTCGCCGAGCCTGCCGCCCAGCACCGGCAGCAGCACCTTCCCGTCGCCGCCCTCCCAGTCCAGGTCGAACCAGCCCGCGTACCGGGAGGCGGGACCGTCCTTGAGCACCTCCCACAACGGCACGTTGAGGACCTCGGGGGCGGGCACCGCCATGTGGTTGGGGACGATGTCCAGGACCAGGCCCAGCCCGTGCGCACGAGCCGTGCGGGAGAGCGCCCGCAGGCCCTCCTCACCGCCCAGCTCCGCGCGCACGTGCGCGTGGTCCACCACGTCGTACCCGTGCGTGGAGCCGGGAACTGCTTCCAGCACCGGCGACAGGTGCAGGTGCGAGACCCCGAGGGCGGCCAGGTACGGCACCGCTTCCTCGGCGGCCGAGAAGGGGAAGTCGGGCTGCAACTGGAGGCGGTAGGTGGAGGTCGGCGTCATGCGAACGTACGTACCCGCATTCGGGGCTTCTGTGTCATCGACCCATGCGTCCGCTCACCGGCACCGGGCTAATTTCGCCTGATGGCTTCAGAGACCAAGACACCTCAGCAGAAGGAAGGTTCAGGCGCTCTGCGGACGTACCGGAAGAGCTATCAGGAAGCGATAGCACTCACCGGCCCTGTACTGCCCCTGGTGTCCTTCCTCGGAAGGCTCCCGCTGGCCATGTGCCAGCTCGGCACGCTCCTGCTGGTCGCCGAGACCAGCGGCAGCCTCGGCACCGCCGGACTCGTCGGCGGCGCCCTGGCGGCCGGACAGACCGTCGGCGGCCCCCTGCTCGGCCGGGCCGCCGACCGGCGCGGACAGCGCCTCGTGGTGCTCCTGGCGACCCTCCTCAACGCCGTCGCCGTCACCGCCCTGGTGCTCGCCGCACTGGCCCGCCTCGACACCTGGCCGCTCGCCCTGATCGCCGTGGTGGCGGGCGCGTCCGTGCCGCAGATCGGCCCGATGTCGCGCACCCGCACCCTGGCACTGGCCCGCCGCAAGGGGGCCGACGACCGGCTCGTCGGCACAGTGCTGTCCTTCGAGGGCACCCTCGACGAGGTCACCTTCGTCCTCGGCCCGGCCCTGGTGGGCCTCGCCGTCGCCGTCGCGCACCCCGCCGCCGCGCTCCTCGTCGCCGCCGGACTTCTCGCCGTATGCGGTACGTGGTTCGCCCTGCATCCGACGGCGTCCCTGCTACGTCCCGCCGCGCACACCACGTCCGGCGAACGCAGTAGGCTGCCCGGTTCGGTGTACGCGCTGCGCGTCGCGATGGCCCTCCAGGGCGCCATGTTCGGAGCCTCCCAGGCGGGCATCACCGCCCTCACGGAGGACCTGGGGATGCCCGAGCAGGCGGGTCTGGTGTACGCCGCCATGGGCGTCATGAGCGCCGTCGCCGGATTCTCCATGGCGGCCGTCCCGGCGAGCGTGGCCCTGAGCACCCGCTGGCGCATCGCCACCGCCGCCCTGGTGGTGCTCTCGGTGCCGCTGCTGTTCGTGTCGCAACTGTGGCCGCTGTACGTCGTCGTGGTCGTCCTGGGCGTCGCCTACGCCCCCAACATGATCACGATCTTCGGGCTCACCGAACGCGTCGTCCCGGCGGGCAGGCTCGCCGAGTCCATGGCGTACCTCATGAGCGGCATCGTCGGCGGGCAGGCGCTCGCCCTGGCGCTCTCCGGCCGCCTCGCCGAGTCCAGCGGGCCCGCCGCCGCCTTCGCGGTGGTTACCGGCGCGGCCGTCCTGTGCGCGGCCCTCTCCTGGGCGGTACGTCCCCGGGCGGGCCGGGAACGTACCGCAGCGACGAACGCGGTCACGCAGGACGCTGAAGCACCGTCAAGCACCGGCCGATGAGCGTGAGGCGCTCGCCCGCATCGAGCTTCGCGCCGGTGCCGGGCGGCACCCCGTCCTCCCGCGCGGTGTCCACCACGACCTCCCACTGCTGCCCGTGGTCCACCGGAACGCGGAACTCCAGGGTCTCGGCGCTGGCGTTGAACATCAGCAGGAACGAGTCGTCCGCGATGCGCTCCCCGCGGATCCCCGGCTCCGAGATCGCCTCCCCGTTGAGGAACACCGTCAGCGCCTTGGCGTGCGCGGCCTCCCAGTCCTCCTGCGTCATCTCCTCGCCCTCCGGCGTGAACCACGCGATGTCGGACAGCTCGTCCTGCGTGCCGCGCACCGGACGCCCGTGGAAGAAGCGCCGGCGCCGGAAGACGGGATGGTCGCGCCGCAGCGCCACCATGGCGCGCGTGAACTGCAGCAGGGTGCCGTCCTCGGCCTTGTGGCCGTCCTCGTCGGGGCCGGGCCACGGCACCCAGGAGATCTCGTTGTCCTGGCAGTAGGCGTTGTTGTTGCCGCCCTGGGTGCGCGCGAACTCGTCGCCGTGGCTGAGCATCGGCACCCCTTGCGACAGCATCAGCGTCGCCACGAAGTTGCGCATCTGCCGCTGTCGCAGTGCCAGGATCTCCGGATCGTCGGTGGGCCCTTCCGCACCGCAGTTCCAGGACCGGTTGTGGCTCTCGCCGTCCCGGTTGCCCTCGCCGTTGGCACTGTTGTGCTTGTCGTTGTACGCCACCAGGTCGTGCAGCGTGAACCCGTCGTGGCAGGTGGTGAAGTTGATCGACGCCAGCGGCCGCCGCCCGTCGTCCTGGTACAGGTCCGAGGACCCCGTCAGGCGGCCCGCGAACTCCGCTATCGTCTGCGGCTCGCCGCGCCACATGTCGCGCACGGTGTCGCGGTACTTGCCGTTCCACTCCGTCCACAGCGGCGGGAAGTTGCCCACCTGGTAGCCGCCCTCACCGACGTCCCACGGCTCGGCGATCAGCTTCACCTGGCTCACGACCGGGTCCTGCTGCACCAGGTCGAAGAACGACGACAGCCGGTCCACCTCGTGGAACTGCCGGGCCAGCGTCGCCGCGAGGTCGAAGCGGAAACCATCCACCCGCATCTCGGTCACCCAGTACCGCAGCGAGTCCATGATCAGCTGGAGCACGTGCGGCGAGCGCATCAGCAGCGAGTTGCCGGTGCCGGTGGTGTCCATGTAGTACTTCGGGTCGTCCGCCAGCCGGTAGTACGACGGGTTGTCCAGGCCCCGGAACGACAGCGTGGGCCCCAGGTGGTTGCCCTCGGCGGTGTGGTTGTAGACCACGTCGAGGATGACCTCGATGCCCGCCTCGTGCAGCGCCTTGACCGCCGTCTTGAACTCCAGCACCTGCTCGCCCCGGTCGCCCCAGGACGCGTAACTGTTGTGCGGGGCGAAGAAGCCGATGGTGTTGTAGCCCCAGTAGTTGTTCATGCCCGCGTCGACGAGGCGGTGGTCGTTGACGAACTGGTGCACCGGCATCAGCTCCAGCGCGGTGACCCCCAGCTCCACCAGGTGGTCGATGATCGCCGGGTGCGCCAGCGCCGCGTACGAACCGCGCAGCTCGTCCGGGAGGTCCGGGTGCAGCATCGTGAGGCCCTTGACATGCGCCTCGTACAGGATCGTGTGGTGGTACGCCGTGCGCGGCGGGCGGTCGTCGCCCCAGTCGAAGTACGGATTGACCACCACCGACGTCATGGTGTGCGGCGCGGAGTCCTGGTCGTTGCGCGCGTCCGGCTTCCCGAAGTGGTAGCCGTACACCGCCTCGCCCCACTCGATCTCCCCGCTGATCGCCTTGGCGTACGGGTCGAGCAGCAGCTTCGCGGAGTTCGACCGCAGCCCCTGCGAGGGGTCGTACGGGCCGTGGACGCGGTAGCCGTAGCGCTGGCCCGGCATGATGCCGGGCAGGTAGGCGTGCCGTACGAACGCATCGCTCTCCCGCAGCTCGACGGCGGTCTCCGAACCGTCGTCGTGCAGCAGGCACAGCTCGATGCGTTCGGCGGCCTCCGAGAAGACCGCGAAGTTCGTTCCGGCGCCGTCGTACGTGGCGCCCAGGGGATAAGCCTCTCCCGGCCAGACCTGCATGCGATCGACTCTTCCACTTCTGATCCGGGTGGTGCGGAGCGACGGGGGACGGACGAGCGGGTGACGAACGAGTGCCGTAGCGTCAGATCTTCCCCCGAATCGTGCCCCAATGCGGGCCAATCGCCGGGTGGTTGTGGCCGTCTGGGGGAACGGCTGCACCGGCCGCCCCTCCCGGAGTACCCTTCCTTGATCGTCGGCGGAGGCCGGACGGCACACGGTCAGTGGACCGACGGCAGACGGAAGCAGGCAGAAGGCGGTGCGTGGGTGAGCTCGGGAGGGCTGGAGCTACCCCCAGGTGACACGGGTCACGAGGGGGGCTCGGGCGACATCCCGCCCGGTGCGGTCTCGCTCGCGCGACCGATGGAGATCGGCGCGGAACTGGACTGGGACACGGACGCCTGGAGCGAGGTGCGTACGCGCGCGCAGCGGGCGGGTCGCGCCTACATCTGGCTCAATCTGGTCGAGCAGCGCATGCGCGCCGTCGTCGCCGCCGTCCTGCGCCCGGTGTACGAACCGGTGCACGGCGACGAGTGGGTGGTGGCCGCCGCGGGGCCGGCCGGGCAGGAGTGGGTGCAGCGCGCCGTCGCGGTGCGCGAGGTGAGCCGCCGCAAGGGGTACCTGCTGGACCCCGCCGACGACAACGTGCTGAGCTTCCTCACCCTGCCGCAGTTGCGCGAGCTGATGGTGCAGCACTGGCCCTGCTTCGAGCCGTACTACGACGACCGCCGCGACGTCGAGCTGGCGCTGGACGAGCTGGAGGTCACCCGCAACGTCGTCTCGCGCAACCGCGCACTGTCCCAGACCGTCCTCGCACAGGCGGAACGGGCCTCCGCGCGGCTGCTCGAAATCCTCGGCGCGGGCTCCGGCGCACCGTCGGCGGACCGGCTGCCGGTCGACGCCGTCGAGGACCTGGTGGGCGACCGGTACGCCGACGTCGTCTCCGTCCACTCCGACCGGGTGCGCCTCCAGCGGCAGCTGCCCGCCGAGGACCTCTTCGGCGGGGCGCGGCGCGTCGACGCCATCGGGATAGGCCTCAACCTGCTGGTGCAGAACTTCTCCGGGCGCAGGCTGGTGCGGCTCGCCGAGGCGGGCTGCCGGGTGCGGCTGCTCTTCCTCAACCCGGCCAGCAGCTCCGTCAAGCGGCGCGAGCGGGAACTGGGCCTGCGCAAGGGCGAGTTGAGCCGGTCCGTCGAGATGAACATCCTGCACATGCGGCGGGTGCGGGCCAGCCTGCGCGACCCCGGGGCCTTCCAGATCCAGGTCTTCGACGAGACGCCGCGCTTCACCGCCTACCTGGTGGACGGCGACGGGCCCGGCGGGCTCGCTGTCGTGCAGTCGTACCTGCGGCGGGCGCGCGGCATGGAGGCCCCCGTGCTCGTGCTGCGCGGCGGCGGGCGGGGCGGGCGCGACGGGGTGGTGCGGCACGGGCAGGAGGCCGAGGCCGGGCTCTTCGAGACGTACCGCGAGGAGTTCGAGTCGGTCTGGACGGATTCGCGCCCGGTCTCCTGAGCCCTCCGCGAACGCCTTCGGACGATCTTCGGGCCGGATTGTCAGTGCTGCGTGCGAGGGTTGTTCTCCGTTGGGGGAGAACACTCAAGGAGGCCCAGGAATGGGATGGCACGGGGAATCGCTGATCGGCTTCGACCTGGAGACCACGGGCACGGAGCCGCTGGAGTCGCGCATCGTGACCGCGGCGGTCGTGGAGGTGCGGGGCGGGGAGGTCGTCGCGCGGCGGCTGTGGCTGGCCGATCCCGGCGTCAGAATCCCGGCCCAGGCCACGGCGATACACGGCATCAGCACCGAGCGTGCGAGCGCCGAGGGCCGCCCGGCCCGCGAGGTCGCCGACGAGGTCGCCGACGTCCTGGTCGAGCACTGGGCGCAGGGCGTGCCGGTCGTGGCGTACAACGCGGCCTTCGACCTGACGCTGCTCTCCGCCGAACTGGCCCGGCACGGGCTGCCCGCACTCGGCGACCGCCTCGCCGCGATCACGGGGGAGCAGGGCATCGGGCCGGTCGTCGACCCGCTCACCATCGACCGGGCCGTCGACCGCTACCGGCGCGGCAAGCGCACCCTCGAAGCGGTCTGCGTGGAGTACGGAGTGGAGCTGGACGGGGCGCACGAGGCGTCGGCGGACGCCCTGGCGGCCGTGCGGGTGGCGATCGCGATAGCCGAGCGGCACCCCACGATCGCCGGACTCGCCCTGCCGGAACTGCACCAGGAACAGGTGCGGTGGTACGCGGACTGGGCCACCGGCTTCCAGGAGTTCCTCCGGAAGAAGGGCACCGCCGATGCCGTCATCGACCCCGCCTGGCCACTGCGCGCCCCGAGCCCGGCCACCACACAGGGCTGACCGGGCCACGGGGCCGGCGAGCCCCTTAGAACGGGTACCAGCGCACCTGCGGATCGTTGTCCCGCAGCGAGCGCACCCGGCGGCGGAACTCCGCGAGTGCCTTCGGGTTGGTCGGCGCGTGCTGGGCGACCCAGGCACAGCTCGCCGTCTCGCGGGCGCCGCGCAGCACCGTCCAGCCGTCCCACGCGCGCACGTCCCAGCCGTACGTGGCGACGAAGGCGTCGTACCGCTCCTCGGGCAGCCCGTAGCGGTCCAGCGAGAGGGCCATCACCACCAGGTCGTGCTCGCGGAAGTCCGAGGAGAAGGTCTCCAGGTCGACCAGGACCGGACCGTCGGGGCCGACCATCACATTGCGGGGCAGCGCGTCCCCGTGGATCGGGCCCTGCGGCAGATGCGGCACGAGCGCGGCGGCGGAGGCGGCGAAGCCGTCCCGGCGGCCCCGCAGATACACCGCGTCCTCCGGGTCGATGGCGTCGCCCGCGAGCCGCAGCCACCGCTCGACCCCGTCCAGCAGGTCCCGTGGCGGCAGCGTGAACGGCGGGGCGGGCAGCGCGTGCACGAGGTTCAGCAGCTCGGCCACGTCCCGCGGCTCCGAGGGGCGTACGGCGTCGGGCAGCCGGTGCCACAGCGTCACCGGGTGCCCGTCCACCAGCCACGGCTTGTCGGCGGCGGGGCGTACGGCCGGGACGCCGACGTCCGCCAGCCACGCGCCGACGGCCAGTTCGCGCCGGGCGCGGGCCGCGAGGTCCGGGGAGCCCCGGCCGACCTTGGCCACGAAAGAGCCGTCGGGACTCTCCACCGCGAACACCGCGTTCTCGCCCAGGGACACCAGTTCCGCCCCCGCGCCGAGGCCGGTGGCCTCCAGCACCTCGCGTGCGCGCTTCTCGTCCATCGTCGTGCTTCTCCCGTGTGCCCGGTGGTGTGCGTCCGGCCGGTGCGGCGGCGGCCGGCCACTGCTCGGCCGGTGCGCCGTCAGCGGCGAATCCGACAAAGTCTCGCATCCGTGCAGGTTGGCTTGACGAACCCACGGGCCGTCAGCACGATGACGGGTGCCGCTGGACGGCCAGAACGGTACAAAACGCCCGAAGTGAGCAGACTGCCCGAAGGAGCCGCATCCGTGACACTGGCGACCGCACAGGAGCAGTCCGGGAAACCGAGACAGCGGGAGCCGGGCGGCGGAGGACGCAGGCCCGACTTCGGGACCTGGTTCCTGGTCCTGCCCGCGCTCCTCCCCATCCTGATCCTCAGCGTCGGCCCGCTGCTCTACGGCATCGCGCTCGCCTTCACCGACTCCCAGTCGGGCCGCACCGCCCCCACCCAGTGGATCGGCACCCTCAACTTCTCCGACCTGCTGCACGACACCCTCTTCTGGGACTCCTTCCGGATCGGCCTGCTCTGGGCGGTCGGCGTCACGATCCCCCAGTTCCTGCTGGCCCTGGGCCTGGCCCTGCTGCTCAACCAGAATCTCCGCTTCCGCTGGCTGGCGCGGGCGCTCGCGATCGTCCCGTGGGCGATGCCCGAGGTCGTCGTCGGCATCATGTGGCGGCTCGTCTACAACCCCGACGCGGGCATCCTCAACGAGACGCTCCGCAATCTGGGCCTGGGGGAGGGCCGCGACTGGCTCACGGGCCTCGCCACCGCCCTGCCCGCCGTGATCCTCGTCGGCATCTGGGCCGGCATGCCGCAGACCACCGTCGCCCTCCTCGCCGGACTCCAGAACACCCCGCACGAACTCCACGAGGCCGCCGCCCTCGACGGCGCCGGCGCCTGGCGCCGCTTCCGGGCCGTCACCTGGCCCGCCCTGAAGCCGATCGCGCTGTCCGTCACCGCGCTCAATTTCATCTGGAATTTCAATTCCTTCGCCCTGGTCTACGTCCTGACCAGCGGCGGCCCCGGCGGCCGCACCCGGCTGCCGATGCTCTTCGCCTACGAAGAGGCCTTCCGCTACGGGCAGTTCGGGTACGCCGCCGCGATGGGCTGCGTCATGGTCGCCGTCATCTCCGTACTCCTCGCCGTGTTCCTGGCGGGACGGCTCAAGGGAGGCGACAAATGAGCCTCACCTCCGGCCCCATGCGCACCAGCAGGCCCGCGCGCGCGGGCCAGTACCTGGCGCTCCTCGCCTACCTGGTCTTCCTCGCCTTCCCGTTCCTCTGGCTGATCTCGACCGCCTTCAAGTCCCCGCGCGAGCTGGGCGACCTGCACCCCACCTGGATCCCCAAGGACCCGAGCCTGGACAACTTCCGGCAGGCCTTCGACGAGCAGCCCCTCCTCGAAGCCGCCGGGAACAGCCTGATCGCGGCGCTCGCCGCCGCCCTCATCGCCGTCGTCATCGCCACCCCGATGGCCTTCGTGATGGCCCGCCACCGCTCCCGGCTCACCACCGCCGCCACCGGGTGGGTCGTGGTCAGCCAGGCGTTCCCGTTCGTCCTCGTGATCATCCCGCTGTTCCTCATCCTGAAGAACCTGCACCTGATCAACTCGCTGCCCGGCCTGATCATGGTGTACGTCGTCTGGTCGCTGCCCTTCGCGCTGTGGATGCTCGTCGGGTACGTGCGTGCCGTGCCGCGCGAGCTGGAGGAGGCCGCGGCGGTCGACGGCGCGAGCAGGCTCCGTACGCTCGTCTCCGTCACCGCACCGCTGCTCATGCCCGGACTGGTCGCCACCGCGCTGTTCGCTTTCATCACCGCATGGAACGAGTTCTTCTTCGCGCTCGTCCTGCTCAAGTCCCCGGAGAAGCAGACCTTGCCGGTCGTCCTCACCCACTTCATCGGCGCGGAGGGGGCGGCCGACCTCGGACCGCTGGCCGCGGCCGCGTTCCTCGCCACCCTGCCCTCGCTGGTGATCTTCGCGATCATCCAGAAGCGGATCACGGGCGGCATGCTGGCCGGGGCGGTGAAGAGCTGATGCGCACCTTCCGTACGGTCACGGCCCTCGCGGCGGCCGCCCTCCTCCTCACCGGCTGCGCGCAGGCCGAGCGCGGCCCCGACAAGGACGGCGTGGTGCACCTGCGCTTCCAGTCGCTGGCCTGGCAGAAGGAGTCCGTCGACATCAACCGGCAACTGGTGAAGGAGTGGAACGCCGCACACCCCAAGGTCCAGGTCGAGTACGTCCAGGGCAGCTGGGACAGCGTCCACGACCAGCTCCTCACCTCCTTCGAGGGCGGCGAGGCGCCCGACATCATCCACGACGCCTCCGACGACCTCGCCGACTTCTCCTACGGCGGCTACCTCGCCGACCTGACGAAGCTGCTGCCCGCCCGGTTGAAGGCCGACATCCCGCAGCAGAGCTGGGACACCACCACCTTCGACAAGAAGGTGTACGGAGTCCCCTTTCTCCAGGAACCCCGCGTCCTGATGGCCAACGAGAAGCTCCTCAAGACCTCCGGCGTCCGCGTTCCCACCCCCGAACAGCCGTGGACCTGGGAGGAGTTCCGGCAGGTGGCGAAGAAGCTGACCACCGACATGGGCAAGGGGAAGTACGGCGTCGCCTGGCCGCTGAAGGAGCCGGTCTCCGCCACCCTGAACCTGGGCCTGTCGGCGGGCGGCGAGCTCTTCCACCAGGGCGACGACGGGAAGACCACCATCCGCTTCACCGACGCCGACGAGGTCGTCCCCGGCACCGTCCACGACCAGGTGAACACCGACGGCTCCGCCTCCGCCGCCACTCTCGGCATGGGCGGCTCCGACACCCTCCCCGGCTTCTTCGGCGGCAAGTACGCGATGGTCCCGCTCGGCTTCTCCTACCGCCAGCAGATCTCGCAGCAGGCCCCCGAGGGCTTCCCCTGGACGGTGCTCCCGGCCCCGGCGGGCAAGGACGGGCTCACCCAGGGCGTCAGCCCGCAGACCCTGTCGGTCGCCGAGGACAGCCCGTTCAAGAAGGAGGCCGTCGAGTTCATCGACTTCTTCCTGGCGCCGGAGAACATGGCCCGCCTCGCCAAGGGCGACTGGATGCTGCCCACCGGCAAGGAGGCCCTCAAGGACCCCTCCCTGCACACCCCCAAGGACGGCTGGGCCACCGGCACCGCGCTCGCCGCCCACCTGCGCTCGGCCCCCGCGCAGTCCGTGCGCGGCTACCCGGAGTGGAAGGACAAGGTCGCCACCCCCGCCTACCAGGAGTTCTACAGCGGTGCGATCGACGCGGCCGAGCTGCGCCAACGCCTGGAGAAGGAGGGCAACTTGGTGCTCGCCCGCTACCAGCGCTGAACCGGGCCCGGGGCCGGAAACGGGACTGGCCGCCGGCCCGGGCCCGGGGCCGGGCACAGGAGGGACCCGCCCCCGAAAAAGATTGCACGAGACGTATCGTCTCGCATACGGTGCAGATCATGAACGCCACGCCTCGCGCCGCCGCGCACATCGCCATGTTCTCCATCGCCTTCCCCGGCCACGTCAACCCGAGCCTCGAAGTCGTCCGCGAACTGGTCGCCCGCGGCCACCGGGTGAGCTACGCGATCCCGGAGTCGTACGCGGAGAAGGTCGCCGCGACCGGCGCCGAGCCGGTGATCTACACCTCGACCCTCCCCGACGAGAACGCCGACCCCGAGATCTGGGGCACCGAACTGGTGGAGAACCTGGAGCCGTTCCTGGAGAACGGCATCCACGCCCTCCCGCAGCTCATCAAGGCCTTCGAGGGCGACGAACCCGACCTCGTCATCCACGACATCACCGGCTACCCGGCCCCGATCCTCGCCCACCGCTGGGGCGTCCCCGCCATCTCGCTCTCGCCCAACATGGTCGCCTGGGAGGGGTACGAGGAAGAGGTCATGAAGCCCATGTACGCGGGCCTCCTCGCCTCCGAGCGCGGCCAGGCGTACATGAACCGCTTCCAGAACTGGCTGCGCGAGTACGGCATGCCGGCCGACGACTTCTTCTCCTTCATCGCCCCCACCCGCTCCCTCGTCCTCATCCCCAAGGCGCTCCAGCCGAACGCCGACCGGGTGGACGAGACGATCCACACCTTCGTCGGCGCCTGCCAGGGCAAGCGCGCCGACCAGGGGGAGTGGCACCGCCCCGCCGACGCCGAGAAGGTCGTCCTGGTCTCCCTCGGCTCCTCCTTCACCAAGCAGCCCGCCTTCTACCGCGAGTGCCTGGGAGCCTTCGGTGACCTGCCCGGCTGGCACCTGGTGCTCCAGATCGGCAAGTTCGTCGAGGAGTCGGAACTCGGCGAGATCCCGGCGAACGTCGAAGTGACGCGCTGGGCACCGCAGTTGGCCATCCTCAAGCAGGCCGACCTGTTCATCACGCACGCGGGCGCGGGCGGCAGCCAGGAGGGTCTCGCCACCGGTACGCCGATGATCGCCGTCCCGCAGGCCGTCGACCAGTTCGGCAACGCCGACATGCTCCAGGCCCTCGGCGTCGCCCGCCGCATCGACACCGAGGACGCCACCGCCGAACTCCTGCGCAGCACCGGCGAGTTGCTCGTTTCCGACCCCGAGATCGCCCGGAAACTCGCGGGCATCGCGGCCGACATGGCGAAGGAGGGCGGCACCAGGCGCGCCGCCGATCTCATCGAGTCAGAACTCCCGTAACGCGAGCGCCTATTCACTCTGTCCGCAAATGCGGAGATGAAGAAAAGAAGTGAAGGAGCCCGCCCCTTGCGATATTCGCAAGGGGCGGGCTTTTTGTGAAGGCGTTAACTGACTTTGAAGTAAGCCCAGTTGGGGGTACGTCCGACTCGGCCTGCACTGTCCCCATTTTTGATTACGGATTTTTGTTTAATGCATTACGGCCGTATGGAGGTCTTGATCTGACGCCGTCAATCCGCCAGTGTTTCGACCCAACCCCCGGAGGGCTTCCGGTCCTTGGGGGCTACCCCCACACATTCCCCCCACAGAAGAATGGCGAGGAGACCCCTCTTCATGGCCATGAACAAGACCAAGCTGATCGCGGCGATAACCACCGTCGCCGCCGTGGCAGGCATGTCCGCCCTCTCCGCCCCCACGGCGGGTGCGGCCCCCGCCGAAGGCACCGTCTACGGCGCGAACGCCGAGGGCGCGGTGGCGGGCAGCTACATCGTGATGCTCGACAAGAAGGCCGACAAGAAGGCCCTCGCCAAGACCTACGGCGGGGAACTCAAGCGGAACTACAGCTCCGCCATCAACGGCTTCTCCGCCTCCGGCCTCACCGCGACCGAGGCCAAGCGGCTCGCCGCCGACCCGGCGGTCGCCAAGGTCGTCCAGAACAAGAAGTTCCACGCCGACGCCACCCAGGACAACCCGCCGTCCTGGGGCATCGACCGCATCGACCAGGCCGACACCGCCCCGGACAAGAAGTACACGTACCCCGACAGTGCGGGCGAGGGCGTCACCGCGTACGTCATCGACACCGGGGTCCGCGTCACCCACAAGGACTTCGGCGGCCGCGCCTCCTCCGGCTTCGACGCCATCGACAACGACGACAACGCCGACGACGGCAACGGCCACGGCACCCACGTCGCCGGCACCATCGCCGGAACCGCGCACGGCGTCGCCAAGAAGGCGAAGATCGTCGCCGTCCGCGTCCTCGACGACTCGGGCTCCGGGACCACCGAGCAGGTCGTCGCGGGCATCGACTGGGTGACCGCCAACCACAAGGGCCCCTCGGTCGCCAACATGAGCCTGGGCGGGGGCGCCGACCCGGCCCTGGACGCGGCCGTCAGCAAGGCCATCGCCTCCGGCGTCACCTTCGCCGTCGCCGCCGGGAACGACGCCAGCGACGCCAAGGACTACTCCCCGGCCCGCGTCCCGGAGGCCATCACCGTCGCCTCCTCCGCCGAGGGCGACACCCAGTCCAGCTTCTCCAACTTCGGCTCGCTGGTGGACATCTACGCCCCCGGCTCGGACATCACCTCGTCGTGGAACGACAGCGACGACGGTACGAAGACCATCTCCGGTACGTCGATGGCCACCCCGCACGTCGTCGGCGCGGCAGCGGTCTACCTGGCCGGACACCAGGACGCCACCCCGGCCCAGGTCGCCGAGGCGCTCACCGGCGGAGCCACCCCGGACAAGATCTCCAACGCTTCCCCGGGCACCGCGAACAAGCTGCTCAAGGTCGTCGAGTAGGACCCCCTCCTCCTGGTGAGCGGGGCGAGCCCCACCTCGCCCCGCCCGCCCTCGGCCGCCGCGCTCTTCCCCCACGGGGCGCGGCGGCCGATCGCCGTTCCGGCCCGGGGGCGATCAGCGGCCGATTGTCAGTGGCACCGCCTATCGTCATGACATGACGACGAAGAGATACGCGGCCCTCCTGAGAGGCATCAACGTCGGCGGGGCCAAGAAGCTCCCGATGGCCGAACTGCGGGACCTGCTGGCCGAGTTGGGGCACACGGACGTGAGCACCCTCCTCGCCAGTGGCAACGCCGTCTTCACCGCCGCCGACGCCGCCTCCGAGGAGGAACTCGCCCGCGACCTGGAGACCGCGATCGAGAAGCGCTTCGGCTTCACCGTCGCCTGCCTCGTCCGCGACCACGCCTACCTGCGCGCCGTGGCCGACGCCTGCCCCTTCCCCGCCGCCGAACTGGAGGGCAAGCAACTGCACGCCAACTTCACCTCGGGCCCGCTCGACGCCGGGCGCTACGCGGGGCTCGACCCGGCCGCGTACCTCCCGGAGGAATTCCGCCTCGGCGACCGGGTCCTCTACCTCTACGCACCCAACGGCCTGGGCCGCTCCAAACTCGCCGAGGCCCTCGCCAAGCCCGCGCTCAACAAGGGCCTCACCGTCACCAGCCGCAACTGGAACACGGTGGTGAAACTGGTCGAACTCACCGCTTGAGCCCCCCGGGGGCCGCCGCAAGCACCGCCCGCTCCACCGGGGTCGGCTCCGCGCCCGTGAGGTCGAGCAGCCCGGTCGGCACCAGCGGCGGCTGGGCGATGAACCGGGGCGCCGTGCCCCGGACGCTCTGCGCGGAGTGGATCAGGAACGGATGGCACAGATACACGTCACCCGCTTCCCCCACCGCCGACACCTCACGCCGCCCCTCGCTCTTCGGCACGGCCTCCCCGCACAGCTCGAACCACTCGCGCCCCTCGTCACCCGTCCCCGCCAGCAGCGGCGGCACGTCCAGGTGCGATCCGACCCGGATCCGGGTCGGCGCGTCCTCGGGCCCGACATCGGTGAACAGGAACAGCATCAGCAGCGCCCGCCCGCGCGAGCGCAGGTTGACCCGGTACTCGCCGCCGCTCCCGTTGAACCCGGCGTCGAAGTGCCACCCGGCGTCACCGGGGTCCTTCTCGCTGGGGAAGCGCAGCGGAAAGGTCCCCATGCCCTGCGGCGCCTGCCACCTCCCCGGCCCCACGAGCCGGTCGTACGCCTCGTGCAGGACCGGCGAGTTGGCGGCCTCCCGGAACGGCGGGGTGCCCAGGCCCGGAATGCGTACGACCGGTTCGGTCCAGGTCGCGGGATCGTCGGGCCGGCAGCCGCTGGCCGCCCAGAGCTCGGCCGTGCACTGCTCCACGACCGGTCCGGGGACGGCACCCGGTATCCGGACGTACCCCTCCTCGACGAACGCCTCCGCCTGCGCATCGGTCAGCATGTACAACTCTCCTCGCCCATCCCTGTGTTGACAGTCATACGGACTCCCGCTCCACCGGGATCCACAGCTCCGCCTCGGCCTGCGAGGCGTCCTCGTTCAGCCGGGTGCGCAGGATCTCCGGGCCGGGCCTGCTGCGGTACGGATTCGACGGGAACCACTCGGTGAACACGTCCCGCCAGCGGAACTGCAGCGCCTGCGGAAACGCCCCGGAACTGGCGAACACCGCCCACGTCCCGGCCGGTACCTCCAGCACGTCCAGGTCCTCGGGGACGGAGGCCGCCCCGCTCACCACCGCGTGGTAGTAGTCGAGTTCGGTGCCCTCCGCGCGGCTGTCCGCGAGGTCGTCGCTGACGCCGACGATCCCCTCCGGCTGCTGGTCGGAGAACTCCTTGATCCGCTCCATCACTCCCTTGTCGATGCTCCGGATGAAGTCGCCGATCGCCGGGTTCATCCCCTCGTGCACGAGCGGCACCCGTGCCTTCCTGCCCACCACCCGGAAGGCGTCCTTCTCCACCACGCGGTACTCCATGCTGCTGTTCCCTTCGACGACGAGGCGGAAGGACATCCGGGGCTGGGAGCGAAGCACGGCTCCGGTCCGCCGGGCCTCGCCCGGGCCGACGCCGTGCATGGTGCGGAACGCGCGGGCGAAGGCCTCGCCCGAGCCGTACCCGTACCGCACGGCGATCTCCAGCAGGGTCCGCCGGTCGTCCAGCACCTCGGCACCCGCGAGGGTCAGCCGACGTCGTCGTACGTACTCCGACAGCGGCAGCCCCGCCAGCGCGGAGAACAGCCGCCGGAAGTGGTACTCCGACGTCATCGCGATCCGGGCCAGCTCGGCGACGTCCACGTCGGCCCGCCGCGCCACCTGCTCCTCGACGCGCTCCATGGCCTGATTGAGCCGTTCCAGCACTCGGGACTCCTTCTTGCTTCCTTCTTGCGCCTTCGACGGTAGGAGGAACCCACCGTTGCGCACCCGACATCCTGTGCCCGGAACGGTCGGGGCATGATCAACGGGATCGACACCACGAACGGGGAGGACCTCATGCGCTACGTCATCATCGGGGCCGGAGCGATCGGCGGAGTGGTCGGCGGGCGGCTGGCCGAGGCGGGGCACGAGGTCGTGCTCGTCGCGCGGGGCGCGCACCTGGCCGCCCTGCGCGAGACGGGGCTGCGGCTCACCACGCCCGAGGGCACCAGGACGCTGCACCTGCCGTGCGCGGAGGGCCCGCAGGAGGTCGAACTGCGGGCCGAGGACGTGCTCGTACTGGCGGTGAAGACGCAGGACAGCATCGCCGCGCTGGACGCGTGGAGCGGCCGGCCCGTCGCGGGCGGGGGCACGGCGGGCGAGGCGCTGCCGCTGGTCTGCGCGCAGAACGGGGTGGAGAACGAGCGGCTGGCGCTGCGGCGGTTCCGGCGGGTGTACGCGATGTGCGTGTACCTCCCGGCGACCTTCGTGGAGCCCGGGGCGGTGTCGGCGGCGGGCGAACCGGTCACCGGCATCCTGCACCTCGGCCGCTACCCGCAGGGCGTGGACGAGACGGCCCGCCGGATCGGCGCCGACCTGGAGAAGTCGCACTTCCTCGCGCCGGTCGTGCCGGACGCGATGCGGTGGAAGTACGGCAAGCTGCTGAGCAACCTGGTGAACTCGCTGAACGCGGTGTCGGGTTCGGCGGCGCTGGCCACCCCGGCGGGCCGGGACCTGGTCGACCGGGCGGCCGCGGAGGGCCGGGCGGCGCTGGCGGCCGCGGGCATCGCGGTGGCGAGCGCGGAGGAGCAGACCGAGGCGCGGGACGGCCGGATCGCCATGGCCGAGCTGCCCGGCGGGAAGCCCGGCGGGGGTTCGTCCTGGCAGAGCCTGGTCCGGGGGACCGGCAGCATCGAGGCCGACTACCTCAACGGTGAGATCTCCCTGCTGGGCCGGAAGCACGGGGTTCCGACGCCGGTGAACGACCTGCTGGGGCGCCTCGCGAACGAGTTCGCCCGGGAGCGGAGGAAGGCGGGGTCGCTGCCGGTGGAGGAGGTGGCGGGGGAACTGCGGGCCGGACAGGTCCCGCCCGGCTAGGCCGCCGCCACTCGGGCCGCCCTCGCCGCCTCCTCGTGGCGGGTCAGGACCAGGCGGGCCACCTCCGGGCAGTCGCCCAGGACGGGGGCCAGGAGGTCGGCGCCGCCGAGGGAGGCGCCCCGGGCGATCCGGTCCGGCAGGAAGCCGGGGGCAAGGACGTACGGGGCGACGGCCACCCGGGACACGCCCGGATCCGTACGGAGGGCGCGCACCGCGTCCTCCGTACGGGGAAGTGCAGCGGAGGCGAACGCAGGCCGCACGGAACGCCAGCCGGCGTCCCGCAGCTCCCGCGCAATTTCAGCGATCACTGCGATCGCCTCCGGGTCGGTGGAGCCCGCCGAGGCCAGGACGACCCCGGTCGAGCTCTTGTCCTCGGGCCGCAGCCCGGTTTCGTACAGCCGCCGCTCCACGGCACTGAGCAGGAGCGGTGACGGGCCCAGCACCTCGGCCCGCGTGATGCGCAGGTGAGGGAGGCGGGCGGAGGCCTCGTCCAGGACCGACGGGATGTCGGCCTTCGCGTGGAAGGCGCGGGTCAGCAGGAGGGGGAGGGCGACGACGTCGCGCACCCCCGCGCCGGCGAGGCGGGTCAACGTAACCGGAACGGAAGGGGAGTTGAAGTCCAGGAAGGACACCTCCACCCGCGTTCCCGGCTGCCGCTCCCGCACCCGTTCCGCCAGCGCGTGCACCGTCGCCGCGTGGCGCGGGTCGCGGCTGCCGTGCGCGATGAGCAGGAGGGCGGGGGAGGGCGCGGCGTACACGGTGGATCAGCTCCTGACGAGGAGGCCGCGGCTGCGGAGCACACGGCGTTCCAGGGGCGAGAAGAACAGCAGGTCGATGCCGATGCCGACGATCAGGATGAGGATGATCGTGGCGAGGACGCCGGACATGTCGCTGTTGACGCGGAAGTTTTCCATCAGCTGGCCCAGGCCCGTGCCCAGGTCCGGCGAGTTGGCGATCAGCTCGGCGGCCATCAGGGAGCGCCAGGAGAACGCCCAGCCCTGCTTGAGGCCCGCGAGGTAGCCGGGCAGCGCGGCGGGGAGCAGGACGTGCCGGACGCTGTCCAGCCCGCGTGCGCCCAGGGTACGGCCCGCCCGCAGGTACAGCGGCGGGATCTGGTCGACGCCGGAGACCAGGCCGTTGGCGATCGAGGGGACCGCGCCGAGCAGTACGACCGCGTAGATCGTCGCGTCGGTGAGGCCGAACCAGATGATCGCGGCCGGCACCCAGGCCACCGACGGCAGCGACTGGAGGCCGGAGAGGATCGGGCCGATCGCCGCCCGGACCACCTTGACCCGCGCCACCAGCAGGCCGAGCGGTGTGCCGATGGCGACGGAGACCAGGAAGCCGAGGGCGCCGCGCGAGATGCTGGTCCAGATGTAGCCGAGGAGGGTGCCGTCGAGCCACATCGTCTCGACGGCCTTCCAGACGTCGAGGGGGCCGGGAAGGACGTAGTCCGGCTTGAGGTCGGAGGCCGCGGCGAGCTGCCAGACGGTCAGCACGAGCGCGACGGCGATGAGTGGCGGTACGAGCTTGGACAGGGCGATACGGCCGAGACCGACGCGCTCGCGGGCGGGCGCGGTGTCGAGCGCGTCGAGCCCCGCTTCGAGCCCGGCGAGGCTCTCGGCGGTGCTGGGCTTCTTCGCAGTGCGGACGGAGCCCTCCGCGGCGTCCCCGGCGTCCCCGGTGGCCTCCGCGGTGTTCCCGGCGGCCTCCGTGGCTTCGGCGGCCGGAGGCGTCTTCGTACCCCCTGCGGCCGCAGGCGCTTCCGTGTCCCCGGCAGCCGGATCGGCCCCCGTGCCCCCCACGGCCGGAGTGGTCTCAGTGCTGGCCATGTCGGCGGATCTCCCCACGCAGCTGTTCAGTGATCTCTACGGACAGGTCGGCCACCGCCGCGTCCTCGATGCGGCGCGGCTGCGGCAGGTCGATCGCCCACTCGCGGGCCACCCGTCCGGGGCGCGACGACAGCAGGACGACGCGCTGCGCCAGCCGTACCGCCTCGCGCACGTTGTGCGTGACGAACAGGACCGAGACCGAGGTCTGGGCCCAGATGCGGGTCAGCTCCTCGTGCAGGACGTCCCGCGTGATGGCGTCCAGAGCGGCGAACGGCTCGTCCATCAGCAGGAGTTGGCTGTCCTGGGCCAGTGCCCGGGCCAGCGCCACCCGCTGGCGCATGCCGCCCGACAGCTCGTGCACCCGCTTGCCGTACGCGCCCTTGAGGCGTACGAGTTCCAGCAGTCGCTCCGCCTCGGGCTTGCGGTCCGACTTCGCCACGCCCCGCAGTTTCAGGGCGAGTTCGATGTTCTTGCCCGCGGTGAGCCACGGGAAGAGGGCGTGCTCCTGGAACATCAGGGCCGGACGCCCGCCCGGTACGTCAATGGTTCCGGCCGACGGCTTGTCGAGCCCGGCGACCAGGTTGAGCAGGGTGGACTTCCCGCAGCCGGAAGCCCCCAGGAGGGTCACGAACTCACCCGGGGCGACATCGATGCTGATGTCGTCCAGGACGAGCTGACGGGCCGAGCCGGGCCGGCCGAACGACTTCGAGACATGGTCGATACGCGCGGCGTACGACGAGGCCGATGCCGGTGCCGAGGCCTTGTCGGCGACCGGAGCGGCTGCCGCACCGTCCTTGACGAGTGTGCTGGCCATGGGTCTCACCTCCTGGGGGCTGGGGGTAGCTACGGGCTGAACTGCGGTACGGACAGGGTTACTTGACGCCGAGCCCGGCGTCGGAGACCTCGGGCTTGCCCGCGGCCTTGAGGACCTTGTTCAGCGGCCGCAGGTCGTAGATGCCGTCCAGCAGCGGGTCCTTGAGCAGGCCCGCCTTCACCGCGTGCTGGGCCTCGTCGCGCAGGGTGGAGGCCAGCGGGTCGTCGATCACGTCGACGTTCTTGAACGCTTGGTCGAGGATGTTCGCGGGCAGTTCCTTGCCGGAGTCCTGCTTGAGCCGGGCGTTGATGCTCGCCTTCGCCTTGTCGGGGTTGGCCTTGATCCACACGTTGGTGTTGACCGAGCCGCGCAGCACCGCCTCGACGACCTCCGGGTGCTCCTTCAGGAAGTCCTGGCGGACGATGATGTTCGTGATGACGAACTTGTCGTCCTTCCACAGCTTCTTCTCGTCCAGCAGCACTTTGCCGCCCGCGTCCACCAGCCGTGCGGCGGTCGGCTCCGGCACCCAGGCCCCGTCGATGGCACCGGACTTGAAGGAGTTCGGGATCTCCTTGTTGTCCTGGCGGACCACGGTCACGTCACCCTTGCCGGTGTTCGCGTCGACCTTGTGGCCCTTCTCCGACAGGTAGTTCAGGAGCGCCACGTCCTGGGTGTTGCCCAGCTGCGGTGTGGCGATGCGCTTGCCCTTGAGATCGTCCAGGGACTTGATCTTCTTGTCGTTCACGACCAGCGAGACACCGCCGGAGGCGGAGCCGCCGATGATGCGCAGGTTCTGGCCCTTGGACTTGGTGAAGCCGTTGATGGAGGGGGAGGGGCCGATCCAGCCGATGTCGATGGCCTTCGCGTTCAGCGCCTCGATCTCGGAGGGGCCCGCGTTGAAGACCTGGGTCTTCACCTTCGTACCGGCCAACTCCTTCTGGAACAGGCCCTCCTGAAGACCCGCCAGGGCGGTGGCGTGCGTGACGTTGGCGAAGTAGCCGATCTTCACCTCGTCGAGGCCGCCGATCTTCTCGCCCTTGGCGGCGGGCGCGGCCTTGCCCGGGTCGTCCTTCTTGGCCTCGGAGCCGTAGCCGCAGGCGCCGAGCGCGGCGATCAGCAGGGGCAGCGCGGCGGCCGCGGCCAGGGAACGGCGCAGGGTGGTGCGGGAGGCAGTCATGGTGATGGGTCCTCGGGTCTTCGTCTGTGCATGCGCACGGGCATGCGGAGAGAGGTGCGGAAGGGCTCACGGAAGGCGGCGGGGGTGTACGTCATCGCGCACATCGCCCGACCCCGCCCTGCCCGCTGCCGAGGGTGCCGCTGCCCACTCGGCCGCCTTCCTTCGCGAACGTAGCGTAGACGTCGACCATGGTCATCAGAAGTCCCAACCCTCTTCGTCGGCAACCGTGTTCACGGTCGCGGTGGAGGCGAAGGAGCGGCCCGCCATGCCTGCGGCGAGCGTCGTCCCGTCCGCCGGGTCGATCAGCAGGAAGGAGCCGGTGCGCCGCGAGTCCGCGTACGCGTCGAGCGCGAGCGGCTCGGCCGTCCGTACGACGACCCGCCCGATGTCGTTGGCGACGAGCTGCCCGGGGGTCGGGTGCTGGGAGAGGTCGTCCAGCGTGAGCCGGGACGGGATCTCCTTCACGATCGCCTTGACGGTGCGCGTAGTGTGCTTGAGCAGGACCCGCTGCCCGACCGAGAGCGGCCGGTCGGCGACGTGGCACACGGTCGCCTCGACGTCCTGCGTCGGCTCGGGGGCGTCCGTGCTCGGGGCGATCAGGTCGCCGCGCGAGACGTCGATGTCGTCGGCGAGGCGCAGCGTCACCGACTGCGGCGCCCACGCGATGTCCACGGCCTCGCCGAGCGCGTCGATGCCCTCGATGGTGGAGGTGCGACCCGACGGCAGTACGGTCACCTGCTCGCCGACCCGGAACGCCCCGGCCGCGATCTGACCGGCATACCCCCGGTAGTCGGGGTGCTCGGCGGACTGCGGGCGGATCACGTACTGGACCGGGAAGCGCGCGTGGCAGGCGGTCAGGTCGTGGGCGACCGGCACCGTCTCCAGGTGCTCCAGGACGGTCGGCCCGCCGTACCAGTCCATGTGCGCGGACGGCTCGACCACGTTGTCCCCGGCGAGCGCCGAGATCGGGATCGCGGTGATCTCCGGGACACCCAACTCGCTCGCGTACGCGGTGAATTCCTCCGCGATGGCGGCGAAGACGGGCTCCGCGTAGTCGACGAGGTCCATCTTGTTCACGGCCAGCACCACGTGCGGCACCCGCAGCAGCGCGGCCACCGCGGCGTGCCGGCGGGTCTGCTCGACGACACCGTTGCGGGCGTCGACCAGGACCACGGCCAGCTCGGCCGTGGACGCGCCGGTCACCATGTTCCGGGTGTACTGCACGTGCCCCGGTGTGTCGGCCAGGATGAACCGGCGGCGCGCGGTCGCGAAGTAGCGGTACGCCACGTCGATGGTGATGCCCTGCTCGCGCTCGGCCCGCAGCCCGTCGGTCAGCAGCGCCAGGTCCGGCGTCTCCTGACCCCGGTTGCGGGACGCGTGCTCGACGGCCTCCAGCTGATCGGTCAGCACCGACTTCGAGTCGTGCAGCAGCCGTCCGACCAGGGTGGACTTGCCGTCGTCGACGGACCCGGCGGTCGCGAAGCGAAGAAGGGTGGTGGTGCTCAACTGCTCTGCCACAGTGGTCATTTCTAGAAGTACCCTTCGCGCTTGCGGTCTTCCATCGCGGCCTCGGACATCTTGTCGTCGGCGCGGGTCGCACCCCGCTCGGTGAGCCGGGAGGCGGCGATCTCGGCGATGACGGCGTCCAGCGTGGTCGCGTCCGAGTCGACGGCACCGGTGCAGGACATGTCGCCGACGGTGCGGTAGCGGATCAGCCGCGTCTGTACCGGCTCGGACTCCTTGGGGCCGCCCCACTCGCCGGCGGTCAGCCACATGCCGTTGCGGGCGAAGACCTCGCGCTCGTGCGCGTAGTAGATCTCCGGGAGCTCGATCTTCTCGCGGGCGATGTACTGCCATACGTCCAGCTCGGTCCAGTTGGACAGCGGGAAGACCCGGACGTGCTCGCCGGGCGCGTGCCGGCCGTTGTAGAGCTGCCACAGCTCGGGGCGCTGGCGGCGCGGGTCCCACTGCGAGAATTCGTCGCGCAGCGAGAACACCCGCTCCTTGGCGCGCGCCTTCTCCTCGTCGCGGCGGCCGCCGCCGAAGACCGCGTCGAAGCGTTCCGCCTGGATCTTCTCGGTCAGCGGCAGCGTCTGGAGCGGGTTGCGCGTCCCGTCGGGCCGCTCACGCAGCACACCGCGGTCGATGTACTCCTGTACGGAGGCCACGTGCAGCCGCAGCCCGTGCCGCGCGACGGCGCGGTCCCGGTACTCCAGCACCTCGGGGAAGTTGTGCCCGGTGTCGACGTGCAGCAGCGAGAAGGGGATCGCCGCCGGGGCGAAGGCCTTCAGCGCCAGGTGCAGCATGACGATGGAGTCCTTGCCGCCGGAGAAGAGGATCACCGGCCGCTCGAACTCGCCCGCGACCTCGCGGAAGATGTGCACCGCCTCCGACTCCAGGGAGTCGAGGTGGCTGAGCGCGAAGGAGCCGTCGACGCCCTCGCTGCTGGTGGTGGCGGCGGTCGTCATGCCAGACCCCTCTCGGTGAGCAGCGCGAGCAGCGCCGCCGCGGACTCGTCGACGGACTGCGTGTGCGACTCGATGCGCAGATCCGGGTCGGCCGGCGCCTCGTACGGGTCGTCCACGCCGGTCAGCCCGGATATCTCCCCGGCCGCCTGCTTGGCGTACAGGCCCTTCACATCGCGTACGGAGCACACCTCGACCGGCGTCGCCACGTGCACCTCCAGGTAGGCGGTGCCCTCCGACTGGTGCCGCTTGCGGACGGCCTCGCGGCTGTCGGCGTACGGGGCGATGACCGGTGCGAGCGCCAACACGCCGTTACGGGCCAGGAGTTCGGCGACGTAACCGATCCGCTGCACATTGGTGTGCCGGTCCTCGCGGCTGAAGCCCAGCCCGGCCGAGAGGAACTCGCGGATCTCGTCGCCGTCCAGCACTTGGACCTTGCGGCCCCGGGCGCGCAGCTTCTCGGCGAGCGCGTACGCGATGGTGGTCTTGCCCGCGCTGGGCAGGCCGGTGAGCCAGACGGTGGCTCCGGTCATCTCGGGGTTCTCCTGACTGTTCGTCATCCGTGCAGCCCGCATTCGGTCTTGCCGCGCCCGGCCCAGCGGCCGGCGCGGGCGTCCTCGCCCTCCAGCACCCTGCGCGTGCACGGCGCGCAGCCGACGGACGCGTAACCGTCCATCAGGAGCGGGTTGGTGAGAACGCCGTGCTCGACCACGTACGCGTCCACGTCGTCCTGCGTCCAGCGGGCGATCGGGGAGACCTTGACCTTGCGGCGCTTCTCGTCCCAGCCGACGACCGGGGTGTTCGCCCGGGTCGGGGACTCGTCGCGGCGCAGGCCGGTCGCCCACGCGTCGTACGCACCCAGGCCGTCCTCCAGGGGCTTGACCTTGCGGAGCGCGCAGCACAGGTCGGGGTCGCGGTCGTGCAGTTTCGGCCCGTACTCGGCGTCCTGCTCGGCGACGGTCTGCCGGGGGGTGAGCGTGATGACGTTGACGTCCATCACCGCGTCCACGGCGTCGCGGGTGCCGATGGTCTCCTCGAAGTGGTAGCCGGTGTCGAGGAAGACGACGTCGACGCCGGGGTGTGCACGGGACGCGAGGTGGGCGACGACCGCGTCCTCCATGGAGGAGGTCACGCAGAAGCGGCTGCCGAAGGTGGCGGTCGCCCACTTCAGGATGTCGAGCGGGGAGGCGTCCTCGAGGTCGCGTCCGGCCTGCTCGGCCAGCGCGCGCAGCTCTTCCTGCGACCTCACGTCTTCCTGAACGACTGTCATATCCCCTCCCCTTCCGTCGAGTTGGTCGTGGTGACACCCCGGGCCAGCAGCCCCAGGTACTTCAGCTGAAAGGCCCGGTTGCAGGAGTGGCACTCCCAGGCCCCGTGGCCGGTCTCGTTGGGCCGCAGGTCCTCGTCGCCGCAGTACGGGCAGTGGAAGGGGGCCGCGCGCTCGCTCACGACAGGTCCCCGTCCGCCGCACGCGTCGCCCAGGTCGCGAAGCGCTCGCCGTCCTCGCGCTGCTCCTGGAAGCGGGTCAGGACACGCTCCACGTAGTCGGGCAGCTCGGCGGCGGTGACCTTCAGGCCGCGGACCTTGCGTCCGAACCCGGCCTCCAGGCCGAGCGCGCCGCCCAGGTGCACCTGGTAGCCCTCGACCTGGTTGCCGTCGGCGTCCAGGACCAGCTGGCCCTTGAGGCCGATGTCGGCGACCTGGATGCGGGCGCAGGCGTTGGGGCAGCCGTTGATGTTGATGGTGAGCGGCTCGTCGAACTCCGGGATGCGGCGCTCCAGTTCGTCGATCAGCGAGGCGCCGCGCGCCTTCGTCTCGACGATCGCCAGCTTGCAGAACTCGATGCCGGTGCAGGCCATCGTGCCCCGCCGGAACGGCGACGGCGTCACCTTCAGGTCCAGCGACTCCAGCCCCGCCACCAGCGACTCGACCTGCTCCTCGGCGACGTCGAGCACGATCATCTTCTGCTCGGCGGTGGTGCGCAGCCGCCCGGAGCCGTGCGTCTCCGCCAGCTCGGCGATCTTCGTCAGCGTGGAGCCGTCGACCCGGCCGACGCGCGGGGCGAAGCCCACGTAGAAGCGCCCGTCCTTCTGCCGGTGCACGCCGAGGTGGTCGCGCCAGGTGCCCTTGGGCTGCTGCGGGGCGGGCCCGTCGATGAGCTTGCGCTTCAGGTACTCGTCCTCCAGGACCTGCCGGAACTTCTCCGGGCCCCAGTCCGCGACCAGGAACTTCAGGCGGGCGCGGTTGCGCAGCCGCCGGTAGCCGTAGTCGCGGAAGATGCCGATGACGCCGCCGTACACGTCCGGCACGTCCTCCAGGGAGACCCAAGTCCCCAGCCGCACACCGAGCTTGGGGTTGGTGGAGAGCCCGCCGCCGACCCACAGGTCGAAGCCGGGGCCGTGCTCGGGGTGCTCGACGCCGACGAACGCGATGTCGTTGATCTCGTGCGCCACGTCCAGCTGCGGCGAACCGGAGATCGCCGACTTGAACTTGCGCGGCAGGTTGGAGAAGTCCGGGTTGCCGATGAAGCGGCGGTAGATCTCGTCGATGGCGGGCGTGCCGTCGATGATCTCGTCGACCGCGATGCCCGCGACGGGCGAGCCGAGGATGACGCGCGGGGTGTCGCCGCACGCCTCGGTCGTCGACAGCCCCACGGCCTCCAGGCGGCGCCAGATCTCCGGCACGTCCTCGATGCGGATCCAGTGGTACTGGACGTTCTGCCGGTCGGTCAGGTCGGCGGTGCCCCGGGCGAACTCCTGCGAGATCTCGCCGATGACGCGCAGCTGCTCGGTGGTCAGCCGGCCGCCGTCGATGCGCACGCGCAGCATGAAGAACTCGTCGTCCAGCTCCTCCGGCTCCAGGATCGCGGTCTTGCCGCCGTCGATCCCGGGCTTGCGCTGCGTGTACAGCCCCCACCAACGCATGCGTCCCCGCAGGTCGTTGGGGTCGATGGAGTCGAAACCGCGCTTGGAGTAGATCGTCTCAATACGTGTCCGTACGTTGAGACCGTCGTCGTCCTTCTTGAACTGCTCGTTGCCGTTGAGCGGCGTGTGATGCCCAACGGCCCACTGGCCTTCGCCGCGGTGGCGTCCGGCCTTGCGGCGGGCGGTGACGGCAGCACCCGCTGCGGGCTTCTCTGGGGTGGCAGACATGGCGGTACGTCCTTCGGGCATGCAGGGGGACTGCGGGCAGGCGGCTCTGACCTGCACACTCGCGCAGAAACGGCGCGGGGGTGCGCAGACATGCGGGGAGCGGGTGCGCGGAAAACCTGAAAAGGGGGAGTGCGGCAGTGCTGGGCTGTCAGCAGGCCGGACAGATGGCGCTGGACATGCGGCCGAGGTCGACGTGACGCCGACTGATCAAGGCAACTCCAGCTGTAGACATGACGGAAGCGTGGCACGGGGATCTCGGGCCAGTCCACCACTATCCATCATGTGGACCACTTCGTCTCACATGACGAAACGCTGTGTCCTGGGTCACTCCGGATCGCAGGTCCGGTCATATCCTGCTGTACCAGCACATGCGCACAATCCGGGGGCGCTCATGGCGGGCCTGCGGGGGCAGTTGCAGTCCTGGCTGCTGGTCGGCGGCGGGATCGTCCTGGCCGTGATCGGCATGAAGCTGAAAGACACGCTGAAGAAGGCCGTCGACCGCATCTCGGCCGCGCTCTACGGACGGCTGGCGGGCAGCTCCCTGCTGGCCAGGACGGCCCTGCGGCGCTACACCCGGCGGACCCGTGAGCACCGGACCTCGCTGCGCCGCCTCGTGGCCGATCTGGCAGCCCTCGACTAGCCCCGGTCAGGCCTGCGGAAACGCCCCCGGCCAAGGCCCTGGATTCGCCACCTCCGGCTCCGCCTCCACCGTCGTGTCGAAGAGCCGGAAGCCGCGCCGCTCGTAGTTCGCCATCGCGTGCGGGCCGTCCTTGGAGCAGGTGTGCAGCCACACCCGCTTCGTCGGCGTCCGGTCCGGGTGCCGCTCGGCGAGGTCCCAGGCGCGTTCGATCCCGTACGAGAGGAGGTGACCGCCGATCCGCCGGCCCCGGAACGCCGGGATCAGCCCGAAGTAGACGATCTCCACCGCGCCCTCGTCCTGCGCCTCCAGCTCGACGTACCCGGCAGGCGTGCCCCTGTCGTACGCGACCCACGTCTCGACCTCGGGCCGGTCCACGGCGCGCCGCCACTGCTCGTACGACCACGGCAGCCGGTCCGTCCAGCGGATGTCGCCGCCCACGGCGGTGTACAGGAAGCGGCTGAATTCGGGGGAGGGGACCTCGGCCCGGACGATCCGCAGGTCGTCGCCCGGCGGGGGCGGGACCGGGCTCAGATCGTCCGGGGAGGTCTGTTCGAGGGACCAGGTGGTGACGTCGATGGTGCTCATGACGTCAGAGAATCACGCCCCGCGCGTGCCGCAGAAGCGGGGGCTGTGATTCCGGCCGCGCGCCCGGACCGGCGGGCTACGCTTCCGGCCGCCTGCCCGGACCGGCGGGCTACGCCTCCGGCCGCGCCCGCTCCACCACCGCCCCCAGGTCCAGGCTGCTCGGCAACGTACCGAAGGCGGAGCCCCAGTCGCCGCCCAGCCGCGAGGCGCAGAACGCATCCGCGACCTCCGACGGCGCCCACCGCACCAGCAGCGACCCCTGGAGGACGAGGGCCATCCGCTCCACGAGACGGCGTGCCCGCCCCTCGATACCGTCCAGGTCCGCGAGCTCGGTGAGCAGGTTCTTGATCGCGCCGTCCAGGCGGTGATCGGCGCCGCGCGCCTGCCCCACCTCCGTCAGGAAGGCGTTCAGCGCCATCGGCTCCCGCTGGAGCGCCCGCAGCACGTCCAGCGCCTGGACGTTGCCCGACCCCTCCCAGATGGAGTTCAGCGGCGACTCGCGCAGCAGGCGCGGCATGCCCGAGTCCTCGACGTACCCGTTGCCGCCCAGGCACTCTAGGGCCTCCGCCGCGACCGGCGTGCACCGCTTGGTCACCCAGTACTTCGCCGCCGGGACGGCGAGCCGCAGCAGCGCCCGGTCCTGCTCGGTGTCGCTGTCGTACGCGGCTGCCAGGCGCAGCGCCAGGGTCGTCGCCGCCTCCGACTCCAGGTGCAGGTCCGCCAGGACGTTGCGCATCAGCGGCTTGTCGATCAGCTCCCCGCCAAAGGCACGGCGGTACGCGGCGTGATGGGTGGCCTGTGCGACCGCCTGCCGCATCAGCGCCGCCGAGCCGATCACGCAGTCCAGCCGGGTCGCCGCGACCATCCCGATGATGGTGCGCACCCCGCGCCCCTCCTCGCCGACCAGCCGCCCCCACGTCCCGTCGAACTCGACCTCGCTCGACGCGTTCGACTTGTTGCCGAGCTTGTCCTTGAGGCGCTGGATGCGGAAGGTGTTGCGCGTCCCGTCCTCCAGCACGCGCGGTACGAGGAAGCAGCTCAGCCCGCCCGGCGCCTGCGCCAGCACCAGGAACCCGTCGGACATCGGGGCGGAGCAGAACCACTTGTGCCCGGTGAGCGCGTACTCGCCGTCGACACCCGTCGGCAGCGCCTGGGTCGTGTTCGCCCGTACGTCGCTGCCGCCCTGCTTCTCGGTCATGCCCATGCCGAACAGGGCGCCCGGCTTCTGCGCGGCGGGCAGCAGCTCCTGCCCGTACACCGACGACGTGAGCCTCGGCTCCCACACGGCCGCCAGCGCCGGATCCGCCCGCAGCGCCGGCACGGCGGCGTGCGTCATCGACACCGGACAGCCGTGTCCGCCCTCCGCCTGCGTCCACACCAGGAACCCGGCGGCCCGCCGCACGTGCCCGTTCGGGCGACCCCAGGCGTTCGTCAACCCGGACGACACGGCGTGCCCGAGGAGGCGGTGCCAGGACGGGTGGAAGGCGACCTCGTCGATCCGGTTGCCGTACCGGTCGTGGGTGTGCAGGGTCGGCGGATTCTCGTTCGCCAGCGCCCCCCACTCCTGGACCTGCGCGGATCCGGCGGCCTGCCCGAGCGCGGTCAGTTCCTCCCGTACGCCGTCGAGGAGAGCGGGCTCGACATGCCGCTCGACCGCCTCCGCGAGCGCGCGGTCTTCGCCGTAGACGTCGTACCCCACCAGGGGCGGGGCCTGATTGGTCACTGTGTGGGTGGTGGCTGCCATGCGGATACGGTAAGGAGGTGCAGGCAGCAAAAGAAACACCCGAACGGCCGCGGAAACACCGCAAGGAGAACCGGCTCCACCGCGCTCGGGTCCTCTACCGGAACGTGTCGAAGCGGAAGCTGGCCTGGCAGCTCCTGAAGGACACCGTCAATTCCTGCGTCGAATACCGCATCCTCGGCCTCGCCGCCGAAGCCGCCTTCTTCACGCTGCTGTCCCTGCCGCCGCTCCTCCTCGGCCTGATCGGTCTGCTCGGCTACATCGACGACTGGACGGCGACGGAGACCGTCCAGTCCATCGAGCGCAACATCCTCAACGCCTCGCAGGCGGTCCTGTCGGACCGGGGCGTCAACGAATTCGCCAAGCCGCTCCTCGAGGACGTGACGAGGGAGGGCCGCCCGGACGTCATCTCGATCGGCTTCGCCATCGCCCTGTGGTCGGGCTCGCGGGCCGTCAACGTCTTCATCGACACGATCACGGTCATGTACGGGCTGGACGGGCACCGGGGCATCGTCAAGACCCGGCTGCTGGCCTTCCTGCTGTACGTCGTCGCGCTGCTCATCGGCGCGGTGGTGCTGCCGCTGATGGTGGTGGGCCCAGACCGGGTGGTGGAGCTGGTGCCGTTCGGGACCGAGGTCATCTCCGTCCTGTACTGGCCGCTGGTGATAGTGCTGTCGGTCGTCTTCCTGACCACGCTGTACCACGTGTCCGTGCCGGTGCGGTCGCCCTGGGTGGAGGACGTGCCCGGGTCGCTGATAGCGCTGGGGATGTGGGTGCTGGGCAGCTTCCTGCTCCGTATCTACGTGACGAGCACCGTCGAGGGCGGCACGATCTACGGCTCGCTGGCCGCGCCGATCGCCGTGCTGCTGTGGATCGGGGTCTCGGCCTTCGCCGTGCTGGTGGGCGCCGCCGTCAACGCGGCCATCGACCGGGTGTGGCCGTCCGTCGCCACCGCCGCCGCTCGCGCCGACAACGACCGGCTGCGGACCGCTCAGGCCGCGGCGGTGATAGCGCGGGCACGCGCGGCCGAGCTGGAGGCGCAGGCGGGCTGGGTCCGGGACGACGAGGAGGACGAGCTGTACGGGGACGATGGCGAGGGCCAGTGGACGGGGGCCAACCCGGACATGCCGTCGGAGTTCCCGGAGCGGTGGTCGCGGTTCTTGCCGCCGGACGATGTGAAGGGGCGGCTGCATGCGCAGCGGGAGAGGGCGGGGGAGAAGGAGCGGGGGGAGTAAGAGCGGGGAGCAGGTCCGGGGGCGTCGGGGTCAGGGCGCGTTCTCCGTCCAGCTCCAGCAGTGCCACGTCGCCCGCGTCCAGACGGTGGCCCGACCAGGGCCCCCGCTCGACCACCGTCGCCCCGCCGGGCGGCAGCGAACGGCTGCCGGGGAAGGCCAGTTCGACGCGCTCCAGCCCGTGCACGACATGGGCGCAGGTCACCACGTGCCGGTCGGAGACCAGGAAGCCGGAGCCCTCCGGGGTGCCCCGGCGGTCGACGCGCACGTGCCAGGCGGGGGAGGTGTTGGTGCTCACCGGGGTCTGCTCACTGTGCGGGGGCGCCCGGAGCGGGGACGACACCGGGGGCTGCCGGGGGTGCGGCCGCCGCCGCGTCCGGGGCCACCACCTTCGAGCCCCACGCCAGCTTGACCGTGATGTGCCCCTCCATCGAGGTCTTCGCGATCACCGCCCCCGCCTCGCCCGTCAGCTTCACGCCGAACTCCAGCTCCACCCCGTCCGGGCTGAGCGCCCCGCCCCGGAACGTCCGCAGCGCGGACTCGGCCGCCGTGCGGATGCCCTCCAGGGCGTCGTTGAAGCTGCGGCCCGCGTCCAGCAGGTTGTCGCGGCGCGAGACCAGCGTCGCCCCGCGCGGCGCGTGGTCGATCTCGACGACCACGTTCCCGCCGTCCTCCGTCTTGAACTGCATCAGTTCGCTCACAACGTCCCCCGCGATCACGTGAGTTGTGCGGCACCAGGTGAACCGCATTCTCCCCGAGGGTGGGTACGAGTGCCAGCGGATCGGCCCGACGGGCGGCCGGGCACAGGGGTGCGACGTAGCCTGGAGGCATGCCGGGCACCTACCGCGAGCGCCCGTCCCTGCTGGACGGCGCGGTCCTCTGGCGGCGCGAAGCCGACCCCGCCCCCGCACCCGACGCGGCGGCGTACCCGGTGCTGCCCGACGGCTGCATGGACCTGGTTCTGCTCGACGGGCGGCTGATCGTCGCGGGGCCCGACACCCGCGCCCACGGCACCTCCGACAGCCCCGGCGGCCGGTTCGCCGGAATCCGCTTCGCGCCAGGGACGGGGGCCGCCTTCCTCGGCGTACCCGCGCACGCCCTGCGTGACCTGCGGGTTCCGCTCGACGAGGTGTGGGCGAAGGGTGTGGCGCGGGAGGCGTCCGGGCGTATCGCCGAGGCGGCGGACCCGCTCCTGGCGCTGGAGGAGTTCGCCCTGCGCAGGGCCGCCGACGCCGGGCCGTGGGACCCGGTGATCAGGGCGGTCGCCGCCGGGCTCGAAGCGGGGGCCACCGTCGGTGCGGCCGCCGATGCCGTCGGCCTCGGCGCCCGGCAGTTGCACCGCCGCTCGCTGGACGCCTTCGGGTACGGGCCCAAGACGCTCGCCCGGGTGCTGCGGCTCCAGCGGGCGCTGGGACTCGTACGGGAAGGAACGCCGTTCGCGGAGGCGGCGTACCGGTCGGGGTGCGCGGACCAGGCCCATCTGGCCCGTGAGGCGCGGGAGTTGGCGGGGATGACGCTGCGCGCCTATACGGCGCTGATGGCAGCGCGTTATGCGAGGTCGTCGGCGAAGATCGACACCCCGAGTCCGTCCGGGTCGAGCACGACGGCGTAACGCTGGCCCCACTCCGCGTTCCACGGCTTCATGCTGCCCGTGTACCCGGCGGCGACCAGGCCGTCGTACGTGGCGTCGACGTCGGCGGCGTCGTCGCAGCGGAACGCGAGACCGATCCGGTCGCCGCCCTCGGGCTTCTTCCAGTCGGGGTCGATGGAACGCATCACGTCCTCGGTGTCCCACAGGAGGCGCAGACCGCCGGGCAGCGGGGCCTCCACGTGCGGCAGGGAGGCGGCGTCGTCGGGCACCGGGACGCCGAGGAGACGGTAGAAGGCGAGGGAGGCGGCCAGGTCGGCCGTGACGAGGCTGATGGAATCGAATCGCGGAGTCATGGGGGAAACGTATCCCGGCCGCCGGACCCGGATCTTGAAGAATTCGGACGCACCCGGGGCGTGCTTCGGGCCGGCCCCGGGTGCGCCTGGGGGCCGGTTCCGCAGCCGTCTCGGGGCGGCTTGGGCGCCCGTCCCGGACCCGGTGCCGCTCCCGGACCCCGCCTCGGACCCCGTCCCGGACCCGGACGCCGTCCCGGACCCGGACCCTGCCTCGGACCCGGATCCCGCCCCGGACCCGGATCCCGTCCCGGACCCGGACCCCGTCCCGGACCCGGACCCTGCCTCGGACCCGGATCCCGCCTCGGACCCCGCCTCGGACCCCGTCCCGGACCCGGACCCTGCCTCGGTCCCGGATCCCGCCGCGGACCCGGACCCCGCCTCGGTCCCGGACCCCGTCCCCGATTCGGTCGCGGATTCGGGAACTCCCGTTCCGCTGTGGGCGCAGGGCCCGTACGGGGTCCCGTCGCCGCGGGCGGGGCATCATCGGCCGCATGAAGCTACTGATACTCGGCGGCACCGAATTCGTCGGACGTGCCGTCACTGAGGAAGCCCTCGACCGGGGTTGGGACGTCTCCGTCTTCCACCGGGGGACCCACGCCCCGCCGCCCGGCGTCACCGCCCTGCACGGCGACCGGCTCGGCGGGCTCGCCGCGCTTGCCGACGCCGTGCGCGGCGGGGCTTCGTGGGACGTCGTCCTCGATACGTGGTCGGGGGCGCCCTCCGCGGTCCGCGAGGCGGCACAACTGCTCGCCGGGCACGCGGGCCGGTACGTGTACGTGTCCTCCCGCTCCGTGTACGCCGACCCCGTTCCGCCGCACCAGGGCGAGGACGGGGCGCTGGTCGAGCCCGGCGACGAGGGGTACGCGCACGTCAAGCGAGGCGGGGAACTGGCCGCCGTCGAGGCGTTCGGCGACGAGCGCAGCCTGCTGGTGCGGGCCGGGCTGATCCTGGGCCCCGGCGAGAACATCGGCCGCCTGCCGTGGTGGCTGAACCGCATCGCCCGGGGCGGCCCGGTGCTGGCCCCCGGCCCCCACGACCTGCCTCTCCAGTACGTGGACGCGCGGGACATGGCGGTGTGGATGCTCGACGCGGCCGAGCGGGGGCTGTCCGGGCCGTACCAGCTGGTGTCGCCCGAGGGGCACACCACGATGGGGGAGCTGCTGGAGGCCTGCGTACGGGCGACGGGTGCGGAGGGGGTGGAACTGCGGTGGGCGGAGCCGGAGTTGATCCTCGCCCATGGCGTCACGCCGTGGACGGACCTGCCGGTGTGGGTGCCGCCGGGCGAGGACCACGACGCGATCCACCGCGCCGACGTCTCCCGGGCGGTCGCCGCCGGGCTGCGGTGCCGGCCGGTCGCGGAGACCGTCGCCGACACCTGGGCGTGGCTCGGCACGCTCGGCGGGGTGGCCCCGCAGCGTCCCGACCGGCCCGTGGTCGGGCTCGACCCGGACGTCGAGGCGAAGGTGCTTGCGGCACTGGGAGGTTGACGACCGTAGACGGAGAAGGGGCGGAGTCACTCCGTCCAGTTCTCGGTGTCGATGAGCAGGCCCACCCGGTGCGGCTGGAAGTCGACGAGTTCGCGGCACCTGGCGGTCATCGCCCGGTGCCGCACCTCCCAGTCGGGACGCTCGCCGTACGCGTCGAAGAATCCCTCCAACGCGGGTACCCACTGCGGGTGATGGGTGCGGACGATCCACTCGCACCAGGCCAGGTCCTCCACCGGGTCGCCCGCGTGCGCCCACTCCCAGTCGAGGAGTCCAAAGAGGTGGGAGCCGTCGTCGGAGAGCAGCATGTTGTTCGGCCCGAAGTCCCCGTGCACCAGCACCGCGCCGGGCCGCGCCCGGGGGAACACCTCGACGGCGTCCACCGAGTGCACCGCGCGCAACGCGTCGCCGCAGGTCTGGAGCACGGACTCGGCCCAGCCCGCCTCGATCAGGTCCTGGCCGTGGACGCCCTCCAGGAACGTCATGCTGAGGCTCTCCCCGGTGCAGCCGATCAGCTGAGGCACCGGCAGGACCGCCCCGAGGGTCTCCAGACCGCACAGCGCGGCGGCCTCCCGCTCCATCCGGCGCTGGGCGTCCCGGCCCTTGTAGGTCTTGGTGACGACACCGGCGTGATGGGTGGTGTGGTTGGTGTGTCCGTGCGGCAGCAGTTCCATGGGGTCAGCTTTGCTCATCGGGGAGGGCGTACGGGTTTTCGGATCGGAGGCGGGCAGCGGGTTGACGTTGGGTAAGGTAAGCCTTGCCTTATCGTGATCTTCCTTGAGTCGAGCCCGGAGTCCTCCATGACCGTGTCCGTCCGTTCCCGCGCGACCGCGCCCGTCGCCCGACGCGCGACGGGAGCCTTCGCGGCCCTCACCGCGGCCGCCCTGCTGGTCACCGGATGCGGGGCGGACGACGCGAAGTCCGGCGACGCGGGGAAGCCCGCCGCGGGCGGGACCGACTTCCGTACCGTCAAGGACGCGACCGGCAGGGCGGTCCAGGTACCGGCGCAGCCGAAGCGGATCGTCACCCTCACGCAGGAGGACCTCGACGCCGTACTGGCGCTGGGCATCAAGCCGGTGGGCATCACGAACGGGCAGGGCCTGAGCGAACCGCCCGCCTACCTCAAGGACAAGGTCCAGGGGATCAGCGTGGTCGGCAATCTGCTCCAGCCCGTCATGGACAAGGTCATCCAGGCCAAGCCGGACCTGATCCTCGCCGGTGACATGCAGGACGAGCAAGTGCTCAAGCAGTTGCGGGAGATCACCCCCGCGACGCTGGTGACGATGGCCCCGACCGACGACTGGAAGCTGTCGCTGCGGGGCGTCGGCAACGCGGTCAACAAGCTGGCGGACGCCAACAAGGTCATCGGGGAGTACGAGGCCGGGGCCAAGGCCGCGGGCGAGAAGCTCGGGAAGAACAAGGGTGCCGAGGTCTCCATCGTGCGCTGGAACCCCGAGGGGCCGAGCTGGATGGAGCGCAAGCAGTTCGCCAGTGGGGTCGCACTGGACATGGGGCTGAAGCGGCCCAAGGTGCAGGACAAGGAGGGCAACGCGCACACGCCCGCGCTGAGCCTGGAGAAGATCTCCGAGATCGACGGTCGGTGGCTGTTCCTGTCGACGCTGACGTCGGACGGGGAGAAGGCCCTGATGGATGTTCAGGCGAAACCCGCCTACAAGGAGTTGGGCGCGGTGAAGGCCGGGCATGTGGTCGGCGTCAACGGGTCGGTGTGGTCGACGCGGGGCGGGCCGTTGGCCGCGCAGGTGGTCCGGGAGGACATCACGAAGGCCCTCACGAAGTAGTCCCTGGAACCCATGGGGGGGTGGGGCGGCTTCCTTGAGGCCGCCCCACCCCCGCCCGTCAGCGGCGGCGGATCAGGACCGTCGAGTCCGTGCGGGTCGCCTCCACGCCCTCCGGGGTCAGCTGCTTGCGGTCGTGCTCCGCGCAGATCAGGACCTCCCAGGCACCCTCCTCCAGGCGCAGCGACTCCACCACCTCCTGCGGCGACGGCAGGTGCACCTCCGGGTGCGGGTTCGGCTGCCAGGACGGCCAGCCCGAGTGGCCCTCGATGAGCAGGAGGCCGCCGGGGGCCACCGCCGAGGCCGCCCGGCGGAGGATCTCCTCGCGGGGCAGCTCCGTCGGCGAATGCAGGAACTGGCTGGAGACCAGGTCGAATTCACCCTCGGGGAAGGTCTTGCCGAGTTCGTGGCGCTGCCAGTCGATCCGGTCGGCCACACCCGCTTCCGCGGCGTGCTGCGCCGCCCGGTCCAGGGCCACCCGGGAGATGTCCGTGGCCGTCACCGTCCAGCCCCGCCCCGCCAGCCACACGGCGTCCGCGCCCTCGCCGCAGCCCAGGTCCAGGGCCCGGCCCGGGGTGAGTCCGGCGGCTTCCCGGACCAGGACGACATTCGGGTTGCCGCTCCAGAAGCGGTCGTTCTCCGCGTACCGGCCGTCCCAGTATTCCGTCGAGTCGGTCGGGTCCAGCGTGTCGTCGACAGTCGTCATGAGTGTGCCTACCTCCGGCGAAGTGGGGTCGTTGCTCCGTGACGACAGCGTCCGTCCGACCCTGCACCTGCGGCAAAGGTTCTTGCGGGAACAGCAAATGCGGGGTCACTGAATACGGGGTCGGGCCAGGAGCTGCACGAGCCCGTCGGCCAGGCCGCCCCGCCAGCACGCGTAGTCGTGGCCGCCGGTGAATTCGGTGTAGGAGAGGTCGTGGCCGCCGGTGCGCAGGACGTCGCGCATGCGGCGGTTCTCCTCCAGGAGCATCCACTCCTGAGTGCCGGCCTCCAGGCGGAAGCGGACTCCGGGGCTGGGGTCCGCCCGGGCGAATTCTGCCGTCAGCCACTCGGCGCCCCGGGCCGCGTCCCCGTCCGGCCACCAGAAGGAGCCCGACTGCGCCAGGATCCGCCCGAACCGGTCCGGCCGCACCAGCCCCGCGTACGTTGCCGTCAGACCGCCCATGCTCTGGCCCGCGAGCACCGTGCGGGCCGGGTCGGCGGGGGTGCCGAAGCGTTCCGTCGCCCAGGGGAGGAGCGTGTCCGCCAGCCAGTCCACGAAGGGGGCGTGACAGGCCAGGTCCTGCATCCGGTTGCCCATCGTGTCGACGAACAGGGTTGCGGTGGGCGGGAGTCGGTTCTCCGCGTGGAGATTGTCGAGGGAGTCGGCGAAGTTCAGGACCGGGGCCCACATCTCGCCGTCCAGGAGGACCGCCACCGCCTGCGGGGGCGACGGGGGGAGGTGGACCGTCACCCGGCGGCCGTCCACCACCTCCTCCCGCAGTTCGCCCCGCGCCACCGCCTCCCGGTGCCGCACCCACGGCTGCGGGGGTGCGTCGGGGAGGGACAGGACGGAGGCCGGGTTGCGGGCGCTGCCCGAGGGGAGCGGCAGCGTCCGGTTGAGGGGATCGGGCACCGCCCGGTCCAGTACGGCGATCCAGGACCGGCGGTCCGTCCGTACCGTCTCCTCCCGCGACCCGTACGCCGGCGCGAACTGGTACGACGCCCGGAGGTCCGCACGCAGCCGGTGCGTGATCGCCCACACGTCCGTTCCCGGGATGCGGTCCATCAGGTGGGGCAGCAGGTTCCCGGCGTGCCGGTCCCGGTCGGTCACCGTGTGCAGCAGCGCCAGGACGTCGGTCGCCGGTCGCCGGACGTCGTCCCGCAGGACGAAGGTGACCAGGCGGTACGAGGGGTCGGGGTCCGGCTCCACGAGCGGGGTCCCGACGGATTGCGCGTACGTCCAGAAGTCCCGTTCCGCACCGGGCTTCTGGGCGCGTACGTCGTCGGACAGGGCGCGCAGAAGAGGGCTGAGCAGCACCGGGTGGCCTTTCATGTCAACAAGTTCGAGCACGGGATCACCGAGCTCGCGTACGGGATCACACACGCGTCGCGGCCGACCGGCCCAGCAGCACCCACAGCAGGAACGGACCGCCCAGCACCGTCGTCACCACGCCCACCGGGATCTCCGACCCCTCGAAGGCGATGCGTCCCACCGTGTCCGCCACCGTCACCAGCGCCGCCCCCACCAGCATCGAACCCAGCAGCGGCACCCGCAGCGGGCCGGACAGCCGGGAGGCGATCACCGGTGCCGCCAGCGCGACGAAGCCGACCGGGCCGCAGATGCCGACCGCGAGCCCGGCCAGTGCCACCGCCAGCAGCATGCACACCGCCCGCACCCGGGCCGGTGCCGCGCCCAGCGAGGAGGCGGTGGTGTCGTCGAACCGCAGCACGTCCAGGTGCCGGGCCACCGCGAGGGCGAGCGGCACCAGGGCCAGCAGCCCCAGCAGCACCGGGAGCGCCACCTCGTAACCGCGCCCGTTGAGGCTGCCTTGCGTCCAGACGTACAGCGAACTCGCCGAACCGAGCGAGCGGCGGGCCAGCACCACCTGGGTGACGGCGGAGGCGAGCGCCGACATGGCGAGGCCGACCACGAGGACCCGGTAGCCGCGTTGGCCGAGGCCGCCCGCGACCGTCGTCACGACGACCACCGCGACCAGCGCCCCGAGCGGGCCCGCCCACCAGGCCCCGAAGGTCCCGGCGGCGCTGAAGCTCACCGCGATCAGCACGGCGGCGGTCGCGCCGTCGTTGACGCCGAGCAGTTCGGGGGTGGCGAGGCGGTTGCGGGCCAGGGTCTGGGTGAGGCAGCCCGCGAGACCGAGGGCCGCGCCCGCCGCGAGTCCGGCGACGATGCGGCTCAGCCGGAACTTCTGGACGGCCAGGACGTCGAAGCGGTCGCCCTCGCCGAAGATCGCGCGGAAGGTGCGGACCACCCCCATGTCACTCTGTCCGGCCTGCGCCGACAGCACGACGGCGACGAGCAGCAGACCCGCCAGGACGAGGACGGCGAACAGTGCGCGCCGGACGACCAGGAGGGAGACCGGGCCCCTGCGCAGAAGCGTTTCGCCGCCCCAGAAGGTCCGGGTGCGGGCGGCCTTGACGGGCTTGGGCTCCTCCGTCGCCGGATCGGCCAGGCCGGTCGCCGCGAACTTCCTCGACCGTACGAGCGCGATCAGGACCGGCGCGCCGATCAGCGCCACGATCACCGACACCGGGGCCTCGAACGGGCGGGCCACCACGCGCGCCGCCACGTCCGCCGCCGTCAGCACGCCCGCGCCGATCAGCCCCGCGCACAGAAGCCGCGCGGGCAGCCGGTTCCCGGCGAGCGAGCGGGCGACGAAGCCCGCGAGCAGTCCGAGGAAAGAGATGGGCCCGGCCAGAGCGACGGCCGACGCGGTGAGGAGCGTCACGCCGACCGCCACGACGGTACGGATCACCGGCGGCCGGTGGCCGAGACCGCGCGCCATGTCGTCGCCCAAAGCCAGCGCGGAGAGCGGGCGGGCGACGAGCAGGGCGACCAGGAAACCGGTCAGCAGGACGGGGGAGAGGCGGCCCAGTTCGCCGAAGCCCTCGACGCCCGCGAGCGAGCCCAGCACCCAGTTGCGGAACCGGTCGTACGCCTCCGCCGAGTTCACGACGATCACGCTGGTCGCGCCCCCGAAGGTGGAGCCGAGCGCGGCCCCCGCGAGCACCAGCCGCATCGGTGAACCGCCGCCCCTGCGGCCCGCGATGAGCAGGACGAGACCACTGGCCAGCACCGCGCCCGCGAACGCGCACACCAGATAGGCGTGTCCGGAGTCCAGCCCCAGCAGCGCGATCCCCGTGACCACACCGAACGACGCACCCGCGTTGACCCCGAGCAGACCGGTCTCGGCCAGCGGATTGCGGGTGACGGCCTGGAGCAGACAGCCCGCGACGCCCAGCGCCGCACCGACGAGCAGCGCGGTCAGGGTGCGGGGCAGGCGCAGGTCGCCGACGACGAGGGCCAGGCGGGCGTCCGTGCGGGCGCCGTTGTGGCCGAGTACGTAGTCGAGTACGCCCAGGGCGCCGACCTCGCCCGCGCCGATGCAGAGGGAGAGGGCGGCGAGGAGGAGCAGGGCCAGGGTCAGGGCGGGCAGGAGGAGCGGGAGCCGGTTCCGGTTCACTCCACCGCTGTCCGGTGTGCCCGATATGCCCACCCGGGCCTTTTCGGCCGGGAGTTGGTCGGAGGTGGCGGATACCTCGGTGGTGTCCGCACGCGGGGCAATCATAAGGTGAGGCTAGCCTAAGTTTTGCGGGACCCCCGGTGTTGTCGATCTTCATCGTGCGTTAGGTTAGGCTCACCTAACAAAACCCGGGAGGACTTTGCATGCCTGAGCACATACCGTCGCAATCACCGTCCGCACCGGGCGAGTTCGCGGGCCACGGCGAATTCGCCGGCCGGGTCGCGCTCGTCACCGGGGCGGGGCAGGGCATCGGTGAAGCGGTGGTGCGGGCCCTGGCAGCGCGCGGGGCGACCGTCGCCGCGACCGACCGGACCCCGGAGGGCGTCGAGGCACTGGCGGCCGAACCGGGCGCCGGGAAGGTGGTGGCGTACCCGCTCGACGTCACCGACGCGGCGGCCGTGGACGCGGTCGTCGCCCGGGTCGAGGACGAACTCGGGCCGCTCGACCTGCTGGTGAACGTCGCCGGAATCCTCCGGATCTCCCCGGCCACCGAACTCACCGACCAGGACTGGGCCGACACCTTCGCCGTCAACACCACCGGCGTCTTCCACACCTCCCGGGCCGCCGCCGCCCGCATGGCGGAGCGCCGCAAGGGTTGCGTCGTCACCGTCGCCTCCAACGCCGCCGGGATACCCCGCACCGGCATGGCCGCCTACGCGGCGTCCAAGGCCGCCGCCGCCATGTTCACCAAGTGCCTGGGCCTCGAAGTCGCCCGCAGTGGTGTGCGGTGCAACGTCGTCGCACCCGGCTCCACCGACACGCCCATGCTGCGCGGCATGGGGGAGGGGCGGGTCGACGCCGAACGCTCCCTGATCGACGGCGACTTGGCCTCGTACAAGAACGGCATACCGCTCGGGAGGATCGCCCAGCCCGAGGACATCGCGGACGCTGTGCTCTTCCTGGCGTCCGACCGGGCACGCCACATCACCATGCAGGACATCTACGTCGACGGCGGCGCGACCCTGCGCTGATCGTCCCCCTTCCCCTTCCGGATACGCCTTCTCTGGCTCCGCCCCCACATCCTCACGAGCATTGGAGAACCCGTGGACACCGTGTCGACGGCCCCCGAAGTCGCCACCGCCGCACTTGCCGATTCCGTACCCGCTCCGCGTGGCAGCCGTACCGCTGAGGTCGCACACCCCGCCGTGGGTGCCGCCACCGCGCTGCTGGATGCCTACACCCCCGGTGCGCGGTTCCTCGCCACGCCCACCCGGACGCTGCTGTCCGACGGGCCGGCGCGTGAAGTGCCGCACGGGGAAACGCCGTTGAGCGAGCGGGTGGCCGAGACGCTGGCCGCCGCGCGGCGGGACGGGCAGAGCCGGCCGGTCGTCATCGGTGCCGTGCCCTTCGACCAGAGCGCGCCCGCCGCGCTGGCGGTCCCGGAGTTCGTGCAGGACGCGCCGCCGCTGGCGAACGATCCGCTGATCGCGCTGCCGGCGGATCTGCCCGCTGCTGTGGAGTGGGACGTACGGCCGGTTCCCGAGCCCGAGGTGTACGGGGCCGGGGTCGCCGCCGTCGTGGACCGGATGTGGCGGGGGGAGTTCAGCAAGGTCGTGCTGGCGCGGACCCTGGAGATGACGGCGGACGCGCCGCTGGATCTGCCCGTGATGTTGCAGCGGCTGGCGCGGCGGGATCCGTCGGGCTATACGTTTGCGCTGCCCACGGGGGTCGAGGGAGAGGTCCGGACCGGTGCCGGGCGGACGCTCATCGGGGCCAGCCCTGAGCTGCTGGTGTCCCGGCGGGGGAACAAGGTCGTCGCCAACCCGCTGGCGGGGTCCACGCCGCGGAGCGCGGACCTGGCGGAGGACGTGCGGCGGGCCGCGGCCCTGCTCGCCTCCGCGAAGGATCTCCATGAGCATGCGGTGGTGGTGGATGCGGTGCACGGGGCGCTGGCGCCGTTCTGCGTGAGTCTGGACGTGCCGGCCAAGCCGACGCTGATCCGGACGGCGACGATGTGGCATCTGTCGACGACGGTCACGGGCGTTCTGCCGGAGGAGGGGGCGGCGAGTGCGTTGGAGCTGGCGTCGGCGCTGCATCCGACGCCGGCGGTGTGCGGGACGCCGACACTGACGGCGCGTCAGGTCATCGCGGAGACCGAGCCGTTCGACCGGGGGTTCTTCACCGGGATGATCGGGTGGGGGGACGCGGACGGGGACGGCGAGTGGGTCGTCACGATCCGGTGCGCGGAGGCGGAGGGGCGGACACTGAGGCTGTATGCGGGGGCGGGGGTGGTCGCGGCGTCCGAGCCGGAGGCGGAGACGGCGGAGACGGGGGCGAAGTTCCGGACGTTTCTGCATGCGGTGGGGGCGGACTAGGTTTCTGTGCGGGGTGGTGGGTGGTTGCTGTTCCTGCCGGGGGCTCTGCCCCCGGACCCCCGGGTTTCGCCCCGGCCCCGCCCCTTCACCTAAACCCGCGGGGCAATGGGACGGTTCCGTGCAGGAAGGTCGTGGCTGGTCGCGCCCGCGCGGCGGAGCCGCAAATGGACACAGCCCCGCGCCCCTGGATGGACAGCCATCCCCCCGCCACCCGGGGGCCCGTGGTGTGGTGGTGCCGTGTCGGGCACCCCGTACGCCCTACCTTGACCGGTATGAGCGCATACGAGACACAAGGTCCCCGGTTGGATGCCCTGCATGCCTTGGCGCACGGTTCCGGTGACGACCGTGCCGACCTCATCGAGGCCGCCTGGCGGACCGGCACCCGTAGTGCCGGTGAGCTCGCCGACGCGTCGGGCGGTGCGGTTTCCCGCGACGAGGTCTATGCCGTGCTCAAGGAGCGCGGTATCGACTGGAACGACTGCGACGCCGTTCCCGCCCCCCGGCCCGACCTCCTGACCGCGGACGCCGCCGAGCAGGCGGCCCGTGCGGCGCACGACGCCGTGTGGCCCGCGATCGACGACGTGGCCGATCCGGGGCCGCTGTCGACCGTGGCCTGGCAGATGGCCCGTGCGTACCGAAGCCTGGCTGCTCTTCTGATCGATGATCTGCCCGGCGCGGACCGGCTGGAGACGGCGGAGGAGCTCTCCGACTTCCTTCAGGTCGCGCTGCATTACTCGCACCTGCATCGGGCGTCCCGCAACACCGCCCGTGAGCTTGCCGCCCAGATTCAGCGGTCCGACTCCGAGATCACCTTCCTGCGGCCCATGCCCACCGCCGCCACGATCAGCCTCGCCCTGCCCGATGGCACGGCCGTCGACGTACGGGTGGAGGTCGGCGAGGGCGACAAGCGGATCACGCTGTCCTCCGCGAGCCCCCAGCTGGACCCCGCGCTCCAGCCGCACGAACTGCTCGAACTGCACGCCGCCCTCGACATGGTCGCCCAGGTCCTCACCCGTCACCTCTGATCCACCCGTACGTACCGGCAGACCAGCACTGCCAGGGTCTGGAACCCGGCGGCCGCCAGCAGCGCCGCCGGGACGGACCGCACCGCCAGCGGGCCCGCGAGTGCCGCGCCCAGCGCGAAACCGGTGATCTTCAGGCTGGCCCCGGTCGTGAACACCTGGCCGCGCAGTCGCTCCGGCGCCTCCCGGTGACGTATCGCGAACAGCGCCGTGAGCTGGGGGCCCGTCGCCAGTCCGGTCAGGACCGCGGCGAAGACCAGGAGCGCGGGGTGCGTCGTCGCGGCCAGCAGCATCGCCGCCGTGAGGGCGCCCGTGCTCGCGGTGAGTGCGGAGTCGGGGCGGACGAGGTGCGGGCGGGTGGCGAGGAGTGCGTTGGCGGTCAGGGCGGCGACGGCCGACACGGTCAGGAGGAGTGTGCCGTAGTGGGCGCCGCCCAGGGCGAGTGCGCCGAGCAGGGGGGTCGTCGCGATGAACATCCCCTCGCCCGCGCAGGAGAGCACGGATGCGGCCGTTGCCCGGGCGAGGGCTCGGCGGCGTACGAGGATGCGGAATCCGGCGGAGAGGGTGGAGAGCGGGGTGGGGTGGTTCTTCGTACGGGGTGCGGGTGCGGGGAGGCGCCAGGCTGCGGGGAGCGCCGCTGCGATGAGTGCGGCCGAGGCCACCATCCCCGTGTCCGGGCCGGCCAGGGCTGTGACCCCGGCCGCCAGGGCGGGGCCCGCGAGGCTCGCCGCGTCGAAGGTCATGGCGTCCAGGGCGTTCGCCCGGGGGAGGTGCGACTCGCTGACGGAGTGGGGGAGTTGGGAGGTCCAGCCGCCCGAGAGGGCCGGTCCGAGCAGGCCGGTGGCAAGGGCGAGCAGGAGGGTGAGGGGGGTGGGGGTGCGGCCCAGGGTGAGGAGGACCAGGAGGAGGCCCGTCGCGTAGAGCGCGAGGGAGGCGGCGAGGAGGCGGCCGGGGTGGCGGGACCGGTCGAGGAGCGTTCCGAACAGGGGGCCGCCCAGTGCCGCCGCGACCGTCAGCGCCGCCAGCAGGGACGAGGCGGCCGACGCGGATCCCGTGACGGCGAGCGCGAGGAGGAGCAGGGCGGGGCCCGACATCTCGTCACCGGTGCGGGCGAGGGTCGATCCGGTGACGTAGAGAGCGGGGGAGTAACGCTTCGGCATGGGCCGGACGTTACGCAGGTAACGGAAAGCTGTGCCAGTTGCGTTACGGTGGGCGGATGTTGTCGATGGACACCGCCCGGCGGACCGTGGCCCTGATCAATGTGCTGTGCGAGCAGAGGGGGGTGGGGGCGGACGCGGTCAAGGCTGTGGGTGAAGTGCTCGTGGAGTACGGGGAGTTGGAGCCGCTCGGACTGGGGGAGGGGGATCTCGAGGAGTTGCGGGCGGCGGCCCTGCTGCTGCGGGAGGTGTTCGCCGCGAGCGACGTCGACAGTGCGGCGGCCGTGCTCAACGGACTGCTGGGTGGGGTGCAGGGGCGGTTGCGGCTCACCTCGCACGAGGGAGCCGTCGGGTGGCATCCGCATCTGGACAGCGACGACGAAGCGCCGTGGGGCGAGTGGTTCCTCGCGTCGTCCGTGCTCGCCCTGACCGTGCTGCTCTGGGACCGGCAGGCACCCCCGGGCGGGCTCTGCGCCTCCCCGTCCTGCCCGCACGTCTACCTCGCCCACGGCAGCGGGCCCGAGCGCCGCTACTGCTCCCGGCGCTGCGCCACGCGCGAGCGCGTCGCCGCCCACCGCCGGGCGCGCGGCGGGGCGCACTCCGAGGAGGCCCGTTCCGGCGGGGCGCACTCCGAGGGGGCCCGCTCCGACGGGCGTGCGTAATTCTTCTCGTCATTCCGTGTGCGCCCGTTGACCCCCCGCCCCAGCGGAGTATTTTCCGAATCCAGCGAGCAGAACTCGGAAAGCAACAGGCCTGCACCCACAGGGGGAAGTCATGGCCAAGGAATCCGTCACGCCCTTTGCGGGAATAGCCGCCGTCCAGCCGACGAAGACCGGCGAGAGCAGTCCGGGGCTCGAACTCGTCCAGAATTTCCTGGTGCGCTTCGGCTATCTGGAAGAGGCCGCCTACCAGCCCGAAGAGCTGGACGACCAGACGTCCGCCGCGCTTCAGAAGTACCAGAGCTTCAACAACGTACCGGAGACCGGGATCTTCGACGATTCCACCCAGCAGGCCATGACGCAATCGCGTTGCGCGCTGCCCGACCTCGATCACGGAATCGACTTCGCCACCCAGTGCTCCTGGAACAAATGGAGCCTGAAATTCGCCCTTGACACCGGAACGGCCGACTGCGCGGACGAATTCATCGCCGTCCGGAACGCTTTCCGGACCTGGTCCTCGGTGATCCCGCTGACCTTCGCCGAGGTCTCCACCGTGTCCGCGCCCGACATCCGGGTCGGCTGGCGTCCGGCCAACGACCCCGACCACAGCATGGTCGGCGGCGTCCTCGCCCACGCCGACTTCCCGCCCGGCTGCTCCGTCGTCACCAACTCCCTGCCGAAGCCGGTGCACTTCGACGACACCGAGCACCTGTGGACCATCGGCGCGGTCGCGAACGGCTTCGACGTCGAGACCGTCGCCCTGCACGAAATCGGCCACATCATCGGCCTCGGGCACTCCGGCGTCGCGGGCTCGGTCATGTTCCCGACCGTCTCCGCCAACTTCACCAAGCGCGCCCTGACCGCCGACGACATCAACGGCGCCCGTGCGCTCTACCCGCACCAGGCCGACTGGCGCTGGTGCAGCAAGTGCGAGGGCATGTTCTTCGGCGGCAACCCGAACCCCGTCTGCCCGGCGGGCGGCGCCCACACCAAGGCCGGCAGCGGCAACTACGTCCTTGCCCACAACATGACGAACACCCCCGGCTGGCAGCGCGACTGGCGCTGGTGCCGCAAGTGCCAGGGCCTGCACTTCGGCGGCAACCCCGGCCCGGTCTGCCCGGCCGGCGGGGCGCACGACAAGACCGGCAGCGGCAACTACAGCCTGCAGTTCTCGGCCGGCAACGCGCCGGGCCAGCAGGACAACTGGCGCTGGTGCCGCAAGTGCCAGGGCCTGGCCTACGGCGGCCACGCCACCTCGGGCGTCTGCCCGGCGGGCGGGTCGCACGACAAGGTCGGCAGCGGGAACTACAGCATCAGCCACCGGTGAGCACAGACCCCGTGAAACAGCAGACCCCGTGAAATAAACGCTGGCGCGCCGACGGAGAACGTGGTTATGGTTCACCTCGTTCTCCGGCGGCGCTCAGCGCTGCCGGAATATTCGGTCGAAGCAAGGCAGGAGGTGGGCCCGATGGCTGCCGTCGTCGTCATGGGTGCCGCGCGCACTCGGAAGCTCGTTCTCTCCACCACCTCCGTGGCCTCCGGCTGAATCTCCTCCTTCCGCGTCCGTGAACGCGGTGCCGGGGCCGTCCTTGAAGGGTCCCACCTTGTCTTCTGCTGCCTTCTCGCAGTCTGCTTCCTCCACGTTCAACGCTTCCGTGTCCTCGCACCCGCTCTCGCCGTACGGCTGGGACGCGCAGTGGGAGGCCGAATTCGCCCCGTACGCCGAGCAGGGCCTGCTGCCCGGCCGTGTCGTACGGGTCGACCGCGGACAGGCCGACGTCGTCACCGCTGACGGCCTGATCCGCGCCGACACCGCGCTGGTCACCCCGAACGACCCGCTGCGGATCATCTGCACCGGCGACTGGGCCGCCGTCGAGCCCGTCGGTGACCCGCGGCTGATCCGTGCGCTGCTGCCGCGCAGGACCGCTTTCGTACGGTCCACCTCCTCCCAGCGGTCCGAGGGGCAGATCCTCGCCGCCAACGTCGACCACGCGATCATCGCGGTCTCGCTCGCCGTCGAGCTGGACCTCGGCCGCATCGAGCGCTTCCTCGCCCTGGCGTGGGAGTCGGGGGCCCAGCCCCTGGTCGTCCTCACCAAGGCGGACCTCGTCCCGGACGCCACCGGACGCTCGTACCTCGTCGAGGACGTCGAGACCACGGCCCCCGGCGTCCAGGTGCTCGCCGTCAGCTCCACCACCGGGGAGGGCCTGGACGTCCTCGGGGCGGTCGTCGCCGACGGCACCAGCGTGCTGCTCGGCGCCTCCGGCGCGGGCAAGTCCACCCTCGCCAACACCCTCCTCGGCATGGACGTGATGGAGGTGCAGGCCGCCCGTGACGTCGACGGGAAGGGCCGGCACACCACCACCACCCGCAACCTGCTCGCGCTGCCCGGCGGGGGAGTCCTCATCGACACCCCCGGGCTGCGCGGGGTCGGGCTGTGGGACTCCGAGGCCGGGGTCGGCCAGGTGTTCTCCGAGATCGGGGAACTGGCCGAGGAGTGCCGCTTCCACGACTGCGGGCACGTCTCCGAGCCGGGCTGCGCCGTGCTCGCGGCGATCGAGGACGGTGCGCTGCCCGAGCGCCGGCTGGAGAGCTGGCGCAAGCTGATGCGCGAGAACCGGCGCATCGTCGCCAAGACCGACGCCCGGATGCGCCAGGAAATGCTGAAGAACTGGAAGCAGATGGGCGCCGAGGGCCGGACCAACGGCGCCATCAAGCGCGGGCAGCGCATCCGGTAGCACGCAGGGCCCCGGTGGCGGGCCCATAGGCGAACTCCCGGGTGCGGCATAGCCGAAACGCACGTGACGCAGGCAAGACCCGGGGCGTTCCCGGCAGTTGAGTGGGGCATCGAGGCAACTCGGTGCCCCTTTCGCCATGTTGAGGGGCTGCCGAGGAGCCCCGCAGCCCCAGCAGGAGTCTGCGTCGCCGGGATGTCGGGCCAGTGAAAAGCCTTTACAGGTCCGACCACTCGGTGCCAAACTCGCGCCCCGAACGGCTGTAAAGCCACTTGTATGCGCTTCCAACTTGTCGCACCCTCCGATTTGTCGGACAACTCAAGGAGCTCCGCGTGAGACGTCGTCAGCTGATCACCCTCGGGACCGCCCTGGTCGCCGCCACCGCTCTCACGCTCACCGGGTGCGGCCGGTCCGACACGGGCAAGGACGACAAGGCCAAGGACGTCGACGCGGGCGCGGCGAAGGGCGAGATCACCGTCTGGGCGATGGGCGGCGAGGGCGACAACCTGCCCAAGCTGGCGGCGGACTTCGAGAAGGCGAACCCGGGCACCAAGATCAAGGTCACGGCGATCCCGTGGAGCGCCGCGCACGACAAGCTGGCCGGTGCCATCGCCGCCGACAAGACCCCGGACATCTCGCTCGTCGGCACCACCTGGATGGCGGAGTTCGCCAAGACGGGCGCCCTGGACCCGGTGCCCACGCTCGTCGACAAGGCCAAGTTCTACCCGGCCTCCGTCGAGCCGATGACCGTCAACAACCAGATGTACGCGGTGCCTTGGTACGTCGACGTGCGTGCCCTCTTCGGCAACAGCAAGGTGCTGAGCAAGGCCGGGGTGACCAAGGCCCCGGAGACCTGGGAGGAGCTGAAGGCCGCCGCCAAGGCGGCACAGACCAAGGGCGGCGCCAAGTGGGGCCTGTTCATCCCGCCGGGCGGCCTCGGCTCCGGCCAGGTGCTGCTGCCGCTGATCTGGCAGCAGGGCGGCGACATCATGGACGCCGGCCGCAAGAAGTTCACGCTGGACACCCCCGAGACCGTCAAGGCGCTGACGTACTACAAGTCCTTCTTCGAGGAGAAGATCGCCCCGAAGGCGTTCGCGGAGGGCGACCCGGAGCGCTGGTTCACCAAGAACGAGCTCGGCTACAACCTCAACGGCCCGTTCATGGTCTCCCAGTTCGCCAAGCTCGGCGGTGCGGGCTTCGAGAAGGAGTTCGCCGTCTCGATGGTGCCGGGCGCCGCCAAGCGCACCTCCTTCGCGGGCGGCGCGGGCCTCGCCGTCTTCAAGTCCGCCAAGAACCGTGACGCGTCCTGGAAGTTCGTCAACTGGCTGACCGACGCCAAGGTCCAGTCGAAGTGGTACGACATCCAGAAGGACCTGCCCAGCGTGCCCGCCGCCTGGGAGTCGGGGCCGCTGAAGGACAACCCGAACAACGCCGCCTTCGGCAAGCAGATGACCGACGCCAAGGCGCCCCCGGCCATCCAGACCTTCGAGCAGGTCAACACCATGATCGAGTCGACGGTCGAGAAGGTCGTCAAGGCCGGTCTGTCCCCGGCCGACGCCGCCAAGGAGATGCAGAAGAAGGCCGACGCCATCGGAACGGGCAACTGACCATGACCTCCACCACGCTGGCCAGGACCGGGGAGCCGGCGACGCCGCCGAACTCCCCGAAGTCCCGGCCGGCGGGCGGGCGGGTGCGGGCCACGGCCCGCACCCGGCGGGCCTGGGCCGGCTGGACGTTCTCCCTGCCGTTCCTCGTCCTGTACGCGGTCTTCGAACTGGTGCCGGTGATCGCGTCGATCGCGATCAGCTTCACCGACATGCGCTCCACCGACCTGCGCGACCCGCTCGCCGTCGACCCCGCCGGGCTCGACAACTACTCCCGGCTGCTGTCCGACGAGGTGTTCTGGAAGGCCATCGGCAACACCTTCTACTTCACCGCCGTCAGCGTCCCGCTCACCCTGGTCCTCGGCCTGGCCCTGGCCGTCGCCCTCAACTCCGGCATCGCCCGCTTCAAGACCTTCTTCCGGGTCGGCTACTACCTGCCCGTGGTCTCCAGCATCATCGCCGTCGCCGTCGTCTGGAACTACCTGCTCAAGGACGACATGGGCCTGATCAACACGGCCCTCGGCTGGGTCGGCATCGACGGCCCCGACTGGCTGAACTCCACCACCTGGGCCATACCCGCCCTGATCGGCATGGCGGTCTGGCGGCACATGGGCTTCGCCATGGTGATCTTCCTGGCCGGGCTCCAGGGCGTACCGAAGGAGATGTACGAGGCGGCGACCCTCGACGGCACCACCAAGTGGCAGGCCTTCCGGTACATCACGCTGCCGATGCTGCGGCCCACCATGCTCTTCATGGTCGTCATCTCGATGATCGGCAACCTCCAGTTCTTCGAGGAGCCGTTCGTGATGACCCAGGGCGAGCCCCTGGACTCGACCACCTCGATCGCCTACCAGATCTACGAGGCCTTCGGCACCGGCCAGTACGGGTACGCCGCCGCGATGAGTTACGTCCTGTTCATCCTGATCGCCGGGCTGACCCTGATCCAGTTCCGGCTGCTGCGGGAGAAGCCATGAGCACCCCCATGTCCCTGCGGATCGACACCGGCCGCGACCGGCCCCCGCAGGAGATCACCCCCGACCGCCCCGAGCGCGGTCAGCGCTGGGTGTACGTGGTGCTGGCGGCCGGTCTGGTCGTGGTGTGCGCGCCCTTCGTCTGGATGGTGCTCAGCTCCTTCAAGACCGAGAAGGAGATCTACGCCGACCCGCCGACCTGGTTCCCCGAGACCCCCGGCTTCGACAACTTCAGCATCCTGCTCGACAAGCTGGACATCCCGCAGTTCCTGTTCAACAGCGTCTTCGTCGCCACCGTGACGACGCTGGGCAACCTGCTGTTCTGCTCGATGCTCGGCTACGCCCTCGCGAAGATCGACTACCCGGGCAAGAAGTTCATCTTCGGGCTCGTGCTCTCCAAGCTGATGATCCCCGGCATCGCCCTGCTCGTGCCGACCTTCGTGGTCGTCGCCTCGCTCGGCCTGGTCGACAGCTACGCGGGCATCATCCTGCCCGGACTCGCCGCCCCCATGGGCGTCTTCCTCATGCGGCAGTTCATCCAGGGGCTGCCCGACGACCTCATCGACGCCGGACGCGTGGACGGCGCGGGGGAGTTCCGGATCTTCTTCCGGATCATCCTGCCGCTGTGCCGCCCCGCGCTGGCCACCCTCGGGCTGCTCACCTTCCTCGCCTCCTGGAACAGCTTCCTGTGGCCGCTCGTGGTCGCCCAGAGCGAGGACCTCTACACCCTTCCGGTCGGCGTCGCGCTCTACTCGCTCGACCACCAGAACGCCGAGTACGGCCTGCTCCTCGCGGGTGCCTCGATGCTCGTGCTGCCGATCATCGCCGTCTTCGTCTACTTCCAGCGCCACTTCGTCCAAGGCATCGCTACGACGGGACTCAAATGACCAGACCGCCCTTCCTCCGCAGACCCGGCCGGCTCAGACTGTTACTGGCCGCCGCCCTGACCACCGCCGTCGCCGTCACCGGCCTGAGCGCGCCGCCCGTTGCCGAGGCCCGCGCCCAGGAGGCCCGACGGCCCGTCGACCCGAACTCCCTGACGTACAAAGACGTTTCGACCCTCAAGGGGTACGCCGCCGACACCTGGAAGTCCCTGGAGGCGCTGATCTCCCCGGAGACCGGGCTGCCCGCCAGTTCCATCACCGGCGACCTCAAGAACCGCGTCCACCAGACCGGGCCGACCCCGTTCGGCACGTACCTCTGGAGCGCCACCACCGCCTGGAAGACCGGGCTCATCAGCCGGGGCCAGGCCCGCGAGCGGGTGCAGCGCACCCTGAAGGCGCTCGGCAGGCTCGACCGCCACCAGGAATCGGGCATGTTCTACCGGTGGTACGACCCGTACACCGGCAAGCTGCGCGACGCCACCCCCGAGGCCCGCTTCGTCTCCAGCGTCGACAACGCCTGGGCCGCCACCGGTCTCATGGTCGTCAAGGACGCCTTCCCGGAACTGCGGCGCGAGATAAGCCCGTTGCTCGACCGGATGGACTTCCGCTGGTTCTACGAGGCGAACGCCACCGGCGCCAACAAGGGCGGCGGCCTGATGCGCGGCGGCTTCTACACCACCGAGACCGCCCCGAACGTCTGCACCGTCAAGAAGCGGGGTGTCGGCTACACCTGCCACTTCTACGGAGCGCTCGGCGAGACCCGCCAAGTGACGTACGTGGCCATGGCGTTGGGCCAGGTCCCGCGCCAGGCGTACTGGGGGCAGAACCGCTCCTTCGCCGACACCGAGTGCAAGCAGGAGACCAGGCCGACCGGCTCTTGGCGCACCTACGACGGGGTCAAGGTCTGGGAGGGGGCCTACGACTACCGGGGCATGAAGGTCATGCCCGCCTGGGGCGGCTCCATGTTCGAGGCGATGATGCCCAACCTGTTCGTGCCCGAGGAGAAGTGGGGCAGGCAGAGCTGGGCCAAGAACCACCCGCTGATCGTCAAGTCCCAGATCGAGCACGGGATGGACGAGGCCAAGTACGGGTACTGGGGCTTCTCCCCGTCGAACAGCCCGAATGGGGGCTACCGCGCGTACGGCGTCGACGGCATCGGCATGGACCCCGACGGCTACACCTCCGACCAGGAGAAGACCACCCGCGACCCCGGCTTCACGGGCTGCCGCGAGGGCAAGCCGCTGCCCGCCAAGTACGGCGACGGCGTCGTCACCCCGCACGCCTCCTTCCTCGCCCTGCGCTACGCGCCCCGCGCCGCGCTCGACAACCTCGCCAAGCTCCGCAAGGACTTCGACGTGTACGGGGCGGGCGGCTTCTACGACGCCGTCGCCGTGAAGTCGAAGAAGGTGTCCCGCGAGTACCTCACCCTCGACCAGGGCATGGTGATGGCCGCCCTCGGCAACGCCCTCACCGGCAACTCCCTGCGCGACGGCTTCGTGCGGGGCAGCGACCCGGTCGGCCTGTACCGGGTCAAGGACGTCATCGCCAAGGAGCGCTTCGCCAGCCAGGACCGTCGTACCCCTGCCTTCAAGGAGGACGACGCGGCGACGGTCCGGGCGTACGCGGTGGACACCTGGAAGTCGATGGACGCCATGGTGGAGCCCGCGACCGGCCTGCCCGCCGACAACATCGGCGGCGACCTGAGCGCTGCCAGCCGCTCCGCGACCACCTCGCCCACCAACATCGGCATGTACCTGTGGGGCGCGGTCACCGCCCGCGACCTCGGCCTGATCACCGCCGCCGACGCCCGTGCCCGGGTGCAGAAGGTGCTCGGCACGCTCGCCACGATGGACCACCACGAGGCGTCGGGCATGTACTACAACTGGTTCGACCCCAAGACCGGCCACACGCTCACCACCTGGCCGGGCAACGGCAACGTCGTCAAGCCGTTCCTGTCCAGTGTCGACAACGCGTGGCTGGCTTCGGCGCTCATGGTCGTACGGACGGCCGTCCCCGAGGCGAAGACGCAGGCGCAGACCATCCTCGGCCGCATGAAGTGGACGTACTTCTACAACAACGTCGACGCCACCCCCGGCAGCCCGGCCGGCCTGATGCGCGGCGGCTTCTGGCCCACCAAGCCCACCGACGGCACCTGCACCGTGGCAGGCAACTACGCGGGCGACGGAAAGCCCGACGTCCAGTACACCTGCCACAACTACGGCGCCATGGGCGAGACCCGCATCGTCTCCTACGTCGGCATCGCCTCCGGTCAGATCCCGCCCGTCCACTACTTCGGCGGCAACCGGGGCTTCCAGCCCACCTGCGCCTGGGCCTGGCAGGAGCAGAAGCCGACCGGCACCACCCACACCTACCTCGGCGCCCCCGTCTTCGAGGGCACCTACAGCTACCGCGGCATGAAGCTCATGCCGAACTGGGGCGGCTCCATGTTCGAGGAGCTGATGAACGACCTGGTGGTGCCCGAGAACAAGTGGGCGCCGGACAGCTGGGGCAAGAACCACCCCGTCTTCGTCAAGGCGCAGATCGCGCACGGGATGGAGGAGGCCAAGTACGGGTACTGGGGCTTCTCGCCGTCCAACAACCCGAACGGCGGCTACCGCGAGTACGGAGTGGACGCCATCGGCATGGCCGCCGACGGCTACACCTCCGACCAGGAGAAGACCCAGGTCGACGGCGGCTTCGAGGGCTGCCGCGAGGGCAAGCCCGCCCCGACGTCGTACGGCGACGGAGTCGTCACCCCGCACGCCGCCGCGCTCGCCTACCGGTACGAGCCCAAGGCCGCCCTGGACAACCTCGCCAAGCTGCGCGCCGACTTCGACGCGTACGGGCCCGGCGGCTTCTACGACGCCGTCGCGGTCAAGTCCGGCAAGGTCTCCAAGCGCTACCTCGCCCTCGACCAGGGCATGCTGCTCGCCTCCTTCGGCAACGCCCTGACCGGCGACAAGCTGCGCGGCTACTTCGCCGCCGGTGAAGCCACGACCGTACTGAAGCCGTTGCTCGGCCTGGAGAAGTGGGAGTCGCACTCGTGACACGCATCCGCAGAAGACATGCCGTGGCGGTGGTGGCGGGAATCGCCGCCCTCGCCCTGGCCGCACCGACCGCCGTACAGGCCAAGCCTGTCGGTGACGGAACGCCCGACTACCAGCCCACCTACGAGTCGCTGGCCAAGCACCCCGTTCCGCAGTGGTTCGAGGACGCCAAGCTCGGCATCTTCATCCACTGGGGCGCGTACGCCGTCCCCGCGTACGCCACCAAGGAGGGCCGCCCGGCCGGGAGCCCGTACTCCGAGTGGTACTGGAGCGAGATGAACCGGGCGGACAGCCCGGCGCAGAAGCACCACGTGGAGAAGTACGGCAAGGCCAAGCCCTACGACGACTTCGTCAAGGAGTGGAAGGCCGAGAAGTTCGACGCCAAGAAGTGGCTCGGGCTCTTCAAGGACGGCGGCGCGAAGTACTACACCCTCGTCACCAAGCACCACGACGGCGTCGCCCTCTGGGACACCGCGACCAGCGACCGCAACACGGTGAAGCTGGGCCCCGGCCGCGACTTCGTCAAGGAGCTGGTCGACGAGGGCAAGCGGGGCAACTACGGCCTCAAGACCGGCTTCTACTACTCGATGCCCGAGTGGTACAACCCCAAGATGCCGAAGATCGGCGGGGGTTGGTTCGGTGCGGGCGCTCCGAAGAACCCGTTCACCAAGGAGCCGGTGCCCTACACCGGGTACAAGCCCATCGACAGCTATGTGAAGGACCATCAGTTCCCGCAGCTGAAGGAGCTGGTGGACCGCTTCGACCCGGACCTGATCTGGTGCGACATCGGTCTGGAGAACGTCAACAACAGCGAGGAGTTCAACGCCTACTTCTTCAACCGGGCGAAGAACCGCCCGCAGCCCAAGGAAGTCGCCGTCGACAACCGCTGCGGCACCAACGTGCCGTACGACTTCACCACCCCCGAATACTCCGTCGAGCCCACCATCAAGCCGGAGAAGTGGGAGGCCAGCCGGGGCATCGGCCGCTCCTACGGCTACAACGCGGAGGAGAAGCCCGAGGACTACCTCACCTCCGCCGACCTCGTCGCCAGCTTCGTCGACATCGTCGCCAAGAACGGCAACCTGCTGCTGAACATGGGCCCCAAGGCCGACGGCACCATGGACCCCACCCAGGAGGAGCGGGTCCGCGACCTCGGCGGCTGGCTGAAGACCAACGGCGAGGCGATCTACGGCTCCCGCTACTGGACGCAGGCCGAGGACAAGGGCGCGAATGTGCCCGTACGGTTCACCACGCAGCCGGAGGCGTTCTACGCGACCGCGCTCAAGTGGCCCGGGAAGGAACTGAAGCTGACGGCGCAGGTGCCGTTGGCGAAGGGCGACGAGATCCGGCTCCTGGGTGACAGGAGCGGCAAGGCGCTGCCCTGGACGAAGAACGCCGACGGCTCGCTGAGCGTCGACACCTCGCAGCTCGCCGACCCCGGCCAGCACAGTGCGTACAGCTTCCGCATCGCCAAGCCCGGCTACCGCGCCGACAGGGCGACGATGCTGGGCGTGAAGGCCCCGGACCTGACCGCGTCGGCGGGTGAGCGCATCAAGCTGCCCGTCGAGTTCGCCAACCGGAGCGACAAGACCATCCCCAGCGGCTACACCAAGGTCTCCGTGCCCGGCTCCTTCTCCACCTGGCTGAAGACCCCCACGCTCGCCCCGCACACCCGTGTCACCCTCACCGCGGACGTCAAGCTCGCGGCGAAGCTGGCGCCGGGCGACTACCGCATCCAGATTTCCTCGCGGGTGCGGGGCGAGGAGTTCCCGGCCTCGGCCGGACTGTCGGTGCTCGGCGAGATGCAGCGCAGTGACCTCGCGCCGCTGTACGACAACGACGCCATCGCCACCGCCGCCAACCCCAAGGACGGCCTCTTCGGCAAGGGCGGCTCCGCCTACCCGGCCGAGGAACTGCCCACGGCGGGAGTCTTCACCAGCCCGCAGAAGATCCCGTTCAACTGGGGGTCCGGTGATGTGGACGGCCAGAAGAACAACCTGATCGCCGCAGGCCAGGCGCTGCCCGTCACCCCGGGCAAGTACCGCAAGCTGCACCTGCTCGCGTCCGCCGCCTACGGGCGCGAGGGGAAGACGTCGGCCACGGTGACGTACACCGACGGGACGACGCAGACGATCCCGATGGAGTTCGCGGACTGGCTCCAGCCCGGGAAGCAGCCCGTCGCGATCAAGACGAAGTACCGCTACAACGGCTCCGGCGCCAAGGACACGGGGGCACACATCAACGTGCACTCCCTGGCCGTCGACCCCGCCAAGGAGGTCAAGTCGGTCTCCGTCGCCAAGGCGACCGGCGCCAACCCCGCCCTGGTGGAGCTGCACCTCTGGGCGCTGACCGCCGAGAAGTAGCCCGCCGCTGGGGAGCCCGCATCCGGCCGACACCGGGTGCGGGCTCCCCGTACCCCTCACCACCCTCACGAGAGAGAGCACCGTGCCCGACCAGCAGAGCGACAGCGCACCCCGCCGCCCCAACATCCTCTTCATCATGGCCGACGACCACGCCGCGCACGCGGTCAGCGCGTACGGCAGCAACATCAACGAGACCCCGCACATCGACCGCATCGCCGAGGGCGGCATGCGCCTCGACAACTGCTTCTGCACCAACTCCCTGTGCGCACCCAGCCGGGCGACCATCCTCACCGGCACCTACAACCACGTGAATGGCGTGCAGACGCTCTCCACCGAGTTCGACTCCCGGCAGCCGGCCGTCGCGGGCATGCTCAAGGAGGCGGGGTACGAGACCGCCATCGTCGGCAAGTGGCACCTCGGGCACGGCGAGAACCACGACCCGCGCGGCTTCGACTTCTGGACGGTCGTCCCCGACCAAGGGCGTTACCACAACCCGGTGTTCATCGACATGGACGGCAGCCAGCGCGTCATCCCGGGGTACGCGACGAACATCATCACGGACCTGGCGGAGGAGTGGCTCGACGGCCGCGACGAGGAGAAGCCCTTCTTCCTGATGGTCCATCACAAGGCCCCGCACCGTAACTGGGAGCCGGACGCCAAGCACCTCGACATGTACACCGACGGCGACCTCGCCGTCCCCGAGAACTTCTTCGACGACTACTCGGGGCGCGCCACCGCCGCCCGCGAGGCCCAGATGCGGGTCGCCGACCACCTGCGCATGGACGACCTGAAGAAGCTGCTGCCGCCCGGGATGACCCAGGACGAGCAGGCGCTGTGGAAGTACCAGACGTACATCAAGGACTATCTGCGCTGCGTCGCCTCGGTCGACGACAACGTGGGGCGGCTGCTCGACTACCTGGACGCGAAGGGCCTCACCGAGGACACCATCGTCATCTACACCTCCGACCAGGGCTTCTTCCTCGGCGACCACGGCTGGTACGACAAGCGCTTCATGTACGAGGAGTCGCTGCGGATGCCGTTCGTGATCCGCTACCCGAAGGAGATCGAGGCCGGGTCGGTCAGCGACGCGCTGTGCATGAACGTCGACTTCGCGCAGACCTTCCTCGACTACGCGGGACTGCCCGCCACCGAGCGCATGCAGGGCGAGTCGCTGCGGCCCCTGCTCAAGGGGGAACTCCCGGACGACTGGCGGAAGTCGGTGTACTACCGCTACTGGGAGCACGACGACGGCATCCACCATGTGTGGGCCCACTACGGGGTGCGCACCGACCGGTACAAGCTCGTCTACTACTACGCCGACGGCCTCGGCCTGCCCGGCACCTCCGACAAGGTCATGGAACCCGAGTGGGAACTCTTCGACCTGGAGAACGACCCCTGGGAGATGAAGAGCGTCTACGACGACCCGGCGTACGAGCAGGTGCGGGCGGAGCTGGAGGCCGAACTCGCCCGCGTCCAGGCGGAGATAGGCGACAAGCCGTACGTGGCGGGGGAGCGCGCATGACGACGGCCGAGGAGGCCAGGTCCGACTGGCGCGAGCGGATCCACAAACCGTCGGGCGACGTCGCGGCCGTGGCCGAGGTCGCCCTGGCCGCCCCGCAGGGGCTGCGGATGCGGGCCGGGGCCGGGCACGTCACGCTCGAATGGGAGCCCGTGGACGGGGCGATCGGCTACCTGGTGCACAAGGCGGTCGGGGGAGGGGAGTTCGTCACCACCAAGCAGCGCGACGTGGACGTGCCGCAGGTGCCGTCGCCGCGCTTCGTGGACACGGCCCTCGTTCCGGGCGAGACGGTGCGCTACGTCGTGGCGGCCGTCGCGGGGATGGACGTGACGGGACCGTTCTGCGCGCCGATCGCGGCTGCGGCGGCGGTCGTGCCGTCGGTGCCGCCGAAGGTGTCGGTGTCCGTGCGCGCGGATGTGAGGGAGCGTCAACTGCCGCGCCCGTGGCGGTACATGATCGGGTCCGAGCACCTCTCGTACTCCCTCAGTCAGGACACCACGGGCGGCCGGCCGATCGGGGCCGAGCTGACCGAGGCGCTGCGCCTGGTGCACGACGAGATCGGCGTCGAGACGGTCCGCGCGCACGCCATCCTCTGCGACGACCTCGGCGTGTACCGGGAGGTCGACGGCGAACCCGTGCACGACTTCACCGGCGTCGACGCGGTCTACGACTCGATCCGCTCGATCGGGCTGCGGCCGATCGTCGAAATCGGCTACATGCCACGGGACTTGGCGTCCGACCCGACGAAGACGGTCTTCGGGTACGAGGCGATCGTCTCGCCGCCGACGTCGTACGAGCGGTGGGGCGACCTCGTGGCGGCCCTGACCCGGCATCTCGTGGACCGCTACGGCCTGGAGGAGGTCCGCGACCACTGGGCCTTCGAGGTGTGGAACGAGGCCAACCTCGAAGTCTTCTGGTCCGGGACGCCCGAGGAGTTCTTCCGGCTGTACGACGTCACCGCGGCCGCCGTGAAGAGCGTCGACCCGGGGCTGCGGGTCGGGGGCCCGTCCAGTGCTGCCAACGGGTGGGTGCGGGAACTCCTCGCCCACGTAAGGGAGTCGGGGGCGGCTCTCGACTTCGTCACGACGCACACGTACGGGAACGCTCCCCTCGACTGGCGGCCCGTCCTCGCCCAGTACGGCAAGGCGGACGTGCCGGTGTGGTGGACCGAATGGGGGCCCACCCCGACCCACTTCCACGGCATCGGCGACGGGGCCTTCGGGGCGACCTTCCTGCTGCACGGCATGAAGTCCTCCGCCGGGCGGCTCGACGCGCTCGCCCACTGGGTGGCGTCCGACCACTTCGAGGAGCTGGGCACTCCGCCCCGGCTCTTCCACGGCGGATTCGGGCTGCTCACCGTCGGGAACCTGCGCAAGCCCCGGTACTGGGCGCTGGACCTGCTGAACCGGCTCGGCGACCACGAGCTGGCCGCCTCGGTGGGCGGGGACACGGCGGGCGTCGAGGCATGGGCCGCCCGGCACGACGACGGGCGCATCGGGGTCCTGGTCTGGAACGGCACCCTGAACCAGGCGCAGGCCGGCGGGGCACGGGAGCTGACCCGGACGGTGGAGCTGGACGTGACGGGCCTTCCGGAGGGCGTCCCGTACCGGCTGGTCCACCACCGCATCGACGAGCAGCACTCCAACATCCAGGCGGTGTGGCGCGAGCACAGCAGCGCGGACTGGCCGCAGGGCGAGGAGTGGGAGGCGCTGCGGGCGGCGAACGTGCTGGACGAGCTGGAGGGGGAGCGGGCCCACGGGGGTGGACCGGTCGTCTTCGAGCTGCCGATGCCCGGGGTGTCGTACGTGGAGCTGATCCCCGAACCGTAGGCGCTCCCGCCCCCGGGCTCGATGTCCGAATCCCGCGAGCCCGGGGGCGGTGCGCGGCGCACACTGGGAGGCATGAGCGCTGACGACGACACCCGCTACGAGGCCGTGAGCAGCCGCGACGCCCGGTTCGACGGGGTGTTCTTCTTCGCGGTGACCAGCACGGGCATCTACTGCCGCCCGAGCTGCCCGGCGGTCACCCCCAAGCGGGCCAACGTGCGCTTCTTCCCCACGGCCGCCGCCGCCCAGGGCAACGGCTTCCGGGCGTGCCGCCGGTGCAGGCCGGACGCGGTGCCCGGGTCGGCGGAGTGGAACGTACGGGCCGACGCCGTCGGGCGGGCGATGCGGCTGATCGCGGACGGGGTGGTCGACCGGGAGGGCGTCCCGGGCCTGGCCTCCCGCCTGGGCTACAGCTCCCGGCAGGTCCAGCGGCAGCTCACGGCGGAACTGGGGGCGGGGCCGATCGCCCTGGCCCGCGCCCAGCGGGCGCACACGGCGCGGGTCCTCCTCCAGACCACGCCCCTCCCGGTCACGGACATCGCCTTCGCGGCGGGCTTCGCGAGCGTGCGCCAGTTCAACGACACGGTCCGCAAGATCTACGCCCGCACGCCGAGCGAACTGCGGGCTGAGCGGGGCGCACGTCCGGCGGAGGGCACTTCCGCCCCGTCCGCCCCCGCCCACCCCCTCCTCGCCGGCATCCCCCTCCGCCTCGCCTACCGCGGCCCCTACGCCGCCCGCGAGACCTTCGACCTCCTCGCGGCAGAAGCCGTGCCCCGCATCGAGGAGGTAGTGGGCGAGCCCGGCACGCGCACCTACCGGCGGACGCTGCGGCTGCCGCACGGCACAGGGACGGTCTCCGTCGACGAAGCCCCCCGCCCCGGCTGGCTGGACGCCCGCATCAGCCTCTCCGACCTCCGCGACCTCACCACCGCCGTCCAGCGCCTGCGCCGCCTCTTCGACCTGGACGCCGACCCGTACGCCGTGGACGAGCGCCTCGGCAGCGACCCCCGGCTCACCCGCCTCGTGGAGGCGCGCCCCGGCCTCCGTTCGCCGGGTGCCGCCGATCCCGACGAGTGCGCGGTACGGCTGAGGATCGGCCGGGAGCGCGCCACAGCGCTCGTCGAGGCCTACGGGGAGGCTCACCCCCACCCCTGCGGCACCCTCGACCTGCTCTTCCCGGCCCCGGACGCCCTGACCGGCGAGCCCGACGCCGGGCCGCTGGCCACCGCGCTCGCGCTGGGAACCGTACGACTCGACCCGGGAGCCGACCGGGAGGAGACGGCCCGCGCCCTGGCCGCCATCCCTGACCTGGACGCCCGCACGGCGGCCCTGATCCGGATGCGCGCCCTGGGCGACCCGGACGTGACGCTCCCGGAATCCCCCGACGAGGAAGCCTGGCGCCCCTGGCGCTCGTACGCCACCCGGCACCTCGCCCTGCGGGAGGGGGCTCCGAGCACTCAGTCCTCGCCCAGGTAGGCCTTCCGCACGGACTCGTCGTGGAGCAGGTCCGGGCCCGTGCCCGACAGGACGACCTTGCCGATCTCCATGACGTGGCCCCGGTCGGCGAGGGAGAGGGCGGCCTGGGCGTTCTGTTCGACGAGCAGGATCGTCGTGCCCGTCGAGCGCAGCTCAGCGATCGTCTCCATGATCTTCTGCATCATGATCGGGGAGAGGCCCATCGAGGGCTCGTCCAGCATGAGGAGCTTGGGGCGGGACATCAACGCCCTTCCCATGGCAAGCATTTGCTGCTCGCCGCCGGAGAGGGTTCCCGCCGCCTGCTTCCGGCGTTCGCCCAGGATCGGGAAGAGGTCGTACGCCCGCTGGATGTCCCTGGCGATGCCCTCCTTGTCGTTGCGCAGGAACGCCCCGAGCTGGAGGTTCTCCGTGATGGTGAGGCGCGGGAAGATGTGCCGGCCCTCGGGGGAGTGGGCCAGGCCCAGCGCCACGATCTTGTGGGCGGGGACGCCCGCGAGGGGATGGCCGTCGAAGGAGATCCGGCCGCCGGTCGGCTTCAGGAGGCCGGAGAGGGTGCGGAGCGTGGTCGTCTTGCCCGCGCCGTTGGTGCCGATGAGGGTGACGACCTGGCCCTCGTCCACCCGGAAGGAGATCCCCTTCACGGCTTCGATCTTGCCGTACGAGACGCGGAGGTCCTCGACCTCAAGGAGAGCGGTCACGCGGCGGCCCCTTCCGTGGTGCCCAGGTAGGCGGCGACGACGCGCTCGTCGCCCCGTACGACGTCGGCCGTGCCCTCGACCAGCTTCTCGCCCTGGACGAGGCAGGCGACCCGGTCGCAGAGGTTGAAGATGAAGCGCATGTCGTGCTCGATGACCAGGACCGCCGTGCCTCGGTCGCGGATGGCGAACACCAACTCCTCGGTGACGCGGGTCTCTTGGGGGTTCATTCCGGCGGTGGGCTCGTCCAGGAGGAGCAGGCCGGGGTCGCTCGCCAGGGCCCGGGCGATCTCCAGCTTGCGCTGCTCGCCGTAGGGGAGGTTGCGGGCGAGGTGGTCCGCCTTGGCGGCGAGCCCGGTGAACTCCAGAAGTTCCAGGGCGCGTTCCCGCGATTCGGCCTCCGCGCGCCGGAAGCCCGGCCCGCGTAGCAGAGCCGACAGCAGGCCCTCCTTGGTGCGGGTGTGGCGGCCGACCAGGACGTTCTCCAGGACAGTCATGTGGGCGAAGAGCCGGATGTTCTGGAAGGTGCGGGCGATGCCGGCCTTCGTCACCAGGTGGGGCTTGGGCGGCAGGACCGTGCCCCGGTAGCGGACGGTGCCCTCGGTGGGGACGTACAGGCCGGTCAGGCAGTTGAAGAAGGTGGTCTTGCCTGCCCCGTTCGGGCCGATCAGGCCCACGATCTCGCCGCTGCCGACCCTCAGGTCGACCCCGCGCACGGCGGTCAGCCCGCCGAAGCGCATCGTGACACCGGTCGCGTCCAACACGTACTCGTCACTCATGCCGTGGCTCCCGCCGCCTCGTCGTTCATGCGCTTGCGCCGGTCCGCGACCAGTCCGTCCGGCCGGAACCGCATCAGCAGGATCAGTGCGATGCCGAACGCCATCAGCTGGTAGTCCTGCATGAATTGCAGCTTCATCGGGATCAGGTAGAGCAGCGCCGCCCCGATCAGCGGGCCCGCGACCGTGCCCGTCCCGCCGAGGACGACGGCGGCAAGGAGGAAGGCCGAGTTGGGCGGCACCGCGCCCGCGAACTGGTACGGGTCGGGCACCACGGCGTACGACACGTGCGCCTGCACCGTGCCCGCGACGCCGGCCAGTGCCGCGCCCAGCGCGAACGCGATCAGCTTCAGCTTGAAGCTGTTGATGCCCATCGCGGTCGCCGCCGTCTCGTCCTCCCGGATCGCCACCCACGCCCGCCCGGTCCGCGACTCGCCGACGCGCTGGAAGACGACCACCACCACGGCGGTGACCAGCAGCATCAGCAGGAAGTAGTTGGCGAACCGGCCCAGCGGAACCCCGGCGATCACATGCGTCGCGCCGAAGTCGAAGCCGAAGAGGGACAGGTCGGGAATGTTGGGGATGCCGCCGGGGCCGCCGGTGATGTTGGGCCCGGACTTCCCGTCGAGGTTGTTCACGGCGATACGGAAGATCTCGCCGAAGCCCAACGTCACGATCGCCAGGTAGTCGCCCCGCACCCGCAGCGTCGGCGCGCCGATCAGCAGACCGAACAACATCGAGACCAGCCCGCCCGCCAACACCGCCGCCCAGAAGGGCAGATGGATGCCGAGCGCGGAGGCCGAGGCCCCGGAGACCAGGGCCGCCGTGTACGCGCCGACGCCGAGGAAGGCGACGTACCCGAGGTCGAGCAGTCCGGCCAGACCCACGACCACGTTCAGGCCGAGCGCGACCGTCGCGAAGATCAGGATGTTCACGCCCACCGACATGTACGTCTCGTCGGACCCGGTGAAGGGGAAGGCGATCGCCGCCACGAGGGTCGCCGCCGACGCTGTCGTACGGTGGCGGGCCGTCAGCCCGGTCAGCCGTGCGAGCAGCCCCGCCTTGGCCAGCCCCGCCGCCGCGAACCCCGCGGTGATCAGGAACCCGGCGAACAGCTCCCCTTCCGTCCCGATCCCGTACGTGAAGACCAGGAGCCCGGCACCGGCCGCCGCCGCGATCAACAACAGCTCGGCCCACGAAGGGAGTTGACGGGGCTTCAGCGGCACCCGCGGGTCCTGCGGCAGCAGGAAGGCCCCCACCACCGGCACCACGGAGGCCGCCGCCGCGAACCAGCCGCCCGGCTCCACGTTGATCGACCCGCCCAGCGTCCAGGAGATCGCCCCGACCGCGAACCACGTCACGGCCAGACCGCCCAGCGCGAACAGCCGCAGCGCCGTCGTCGCCCCGGCCGGCACCGCCCACCGGAAGCCCCGTACCCCGTACGCACCCAGCGCGGCCAGCACCGTCAGCAGCCCGGAGGCCAGCGTGAGCACCTGGAGCCCGCCGGGCCACCCGTTGACCGTGAGGTCGCCCGGGAAGGCCGGTGTCCAGGTCCATGCCACCAGCGTCGACGCGGCGGTCAGTGCCCCGCCCGCCGCCGCGAGAGCCCGGCCCAGGGACGCGGGCCGCGCGGGGGAGACCTCCTGCACGACGGGCGCGGCCGGGGCCGTCTTGGTCAGTCGAGTCACCGTGTTCATCCCCCTCACGCCCTGTCCGCCGTCAGCTTGCTGAACAGGCCCTGCGGCCGGATCAGCAGCACCACGATCAGCAGCACGAACGCCCACACGTTCGCCCACGCCCCGCCCCCGAACAGCTCAAGACCCGGCAGGAACTTCACGTAACCCGCCGCCAGCGCCTCCGCGAGCCCCAGTGCGAGACCGCCCAGCATCGCGCCCTGGATCGAGCCGATGCCGCCCAGCACGGCCGCCGTGAACGCCTTCAGCCCGGTGATGAACCCCATCCGGAAGTCCACCTGCCCGTACCGCAGCCCGTGCGCCACCGCCGCCAGCGCGGCGAAGGCCGCCCCGATGGCGAACGCGGTGACGATGATCCGGTCGGTGTTGATGCCCATCAGCCGCGAGGTGTCCGGGTCCTGCGCGGTGGCCTGCATGGCGCGCCCGGTGCGGGTGCTCCGTACGAACCACATCAGCGCCAGCATCGACAGGACGGCGGCCACCACCAGGAACACGTCCCCGGTCTGGACGGTGACCGGACCCAACTCGTAGGGCCCGCCCGGCAGATGGGGGAAGGTCCGGGCCTGCTTGGCGTCCGGGTACCAGGCCCACACCATCTGCTGGATCGCGATCGACAGACCGATCGCCGTGATCAGCGGCGCCAGCCGGGACGACCCGCGCAGCGGCCGGTAGGCCAGCCGCTCCGCGAGGACCGCCACCGACGTGGACACCAGTACGGCGGCGAGCAGCATCACCGGCAGAGCCAGCCACAACGACACACCGCTCGGCAGCATCAGGAACGCGGTGAGGGCGCCGAAGCCCCCGGTCATGAAGACCTCGCCGTGGGCGAAGTTGATGAGCTGGACGATGCCGTAGACCATCGTGTAACCGATGGCGATCAGCCCGTACATCGAGCCGAGCAGAAGGCCGTTGGCCAGCGTTTGCGGCAGTTCGTGCACTGCAACGCCTCCGTGGAAGTGGTGAACAGATAGAGGGAGCTGGCTACTTGGCGGTGAAGGTGCCGCTGGTGACCGGCGCCCACGCGCCGTCCTTCACCTGATTGACCGTCAACTGCTTGTTGGTGGTGTCCCCGAACTCGTCGAAGGAGACCTTGCCGGTCACCCCGTCGAAGGCGACCTTCTGCACCGCCTCGGTGACCTTGGCGCGGGCGTCGGCCGGCACCTTGCCGCCGTTGGCCGCGACGACCGCCTTCACGGCCTCGACCAGCGTGGTCGCCGAGTCGTAGGCGTAGCCGCCGTAGGCGCCGTACGGGTCCTTGAAGGCGGCCGCCTTGTACGCGGCGGCGAAGGTCTTGCCCGCCGCACCCTCCTCCAGAGGCGCGCCGACCGTCGTGCAGTAGTCGCCGGTCGCGCCGCCGCCCGCGAGCTTCACGAAGTTGGCGTCCGCGATGCCGTCGCCGCCGACCAGCGGGATCTTCACGCCCGCCTTCTTCAGCTGGCCGGTCAGCGGGCCCGCGTCCGGGTACTCGCCGCCGTAGTAGACGAACTGGGCGCCCGAGGACTTGATCTTGTTGATCACCGAGGAGAAGTCCTTCTCGCCCGAGTTGATCTGGTCGGTGTCGACGACCTGGCCGCCGCGCTTCTTGAACTCGTCGGTGAAGGTGGCCGCCAGGCCCGCCCCGTACGCCTTCTTGTCGTCGACGACGAAGACCTTCGTCAGCTTGAGGGTGTCGTGCATGTGCTGGGCGGCGAAGGGGCCCTGCACGGCGTCCGTGGTCGCCGTGCGGAAGTACGTCGTGAAGCGGCGCTCCTTGGTGCCCTTGGCCCAGTTGTCGCCCTGGGTCAGGCCGGGGCTGGTGGTCGCCGGGGAGACCACGGCGAGCTTCGCCGTCTCGAAGATCATCTGCATGGACTTGGCGACGCCCGAGTTCAGCGGGCCGACCACGCCGAGCACCTGCTTGTCGCCGGTCAGGGCGGTCGCGTTCTGCTGTCCCGTGCCGGGCTGGCCCTGGTCGTCCAGCGACTTCAGGGCGAACTTCACACCGGGCACGGACTTGTTCTTGTTGGCCTGGTCGACGGCGAGCTGGGCCGCGTTCTTCGCACCGATGGCGAGGGCGGACAGGTCGCCGGTCAGGGGGCCGTCGAAGCCGATGACGACGGTGGTCTCGCCGGCGGCCGCGCCGCCGGGCGTGGCACCGGCCTCGGAGCGGGTGCCGCAGGCGGAGACCAGCAGGGCCGAACAGACGGCGAGTGCGGGCAGGGCGACGGTGCTTCTGCGCATGGGGATCGGTCCTTTTCGGGAAGGGGAGAGGGTCACGGCTGGCTGTTGCGGAAGGGGGCGTCCGGCCGCCCGAGGTTCGGCTTGCCGAGCACCTTCGGGGCGGACAGGGCGTAGATGCCGTGGTTGGTGAGCGCCCACGCGATGTTGCGGTCCCACTCGACGTACACGCCGTGCGTCTGGTTGCCGTACGCGTACTCGGGGGTGTCCTTGCCGTACGCCTTCGGCACGAAGTACGCCTCGATCTCGGGCTTCTGAGGCTTCGTCACGTCGAAGAACTGCACGCCCGCGTTGTAGAAGCCGTAACTCAGGACGCCCGCGTCGTGCTTGCCGGGGTTGGTGTAGTAGCCGGTCCGCTTGGGGCCGAAGCTGCCGCGCCGCTGGCAGAAGTCGGTGAAGGAGGCAGTCTTCGGCGGGGTCGGGCGGGGCAGCCGGCCGACGATCCGCGGGTTCGCCGGGTCCTTCGCGTTGACCTGGAAGATCTCCTTGTACGGCTCGTAGCAGTCCTCGGTGAGCGGGTAGCCGGAGACGTACACCATGCCGGTCTTCTCGTACTGCGACACGTCCACGTTGTCGCCCTCGGTGCCCGCCACCGACGACGGCAGGTCCAGGTGCCCGACGGTCTTCATCTTCGCCGGGTTCGAGATGTCGATGACGGTGAGCCCGAGCCCGCCCTGCACGGCGAATGCATAACGCCCGCCCTGTTCAGGCGACTTGGGCACGAAGAGCGGCATCCGCGCGCCCATCCAGCTGGTCCGGTTCCCGCAGCGCGGGTTGGTCTTGTACGCGGCCGACTCGCCGGTGACCTGACCCGGCAGGTGCCAGGTGTCGAGCAGTTTCGGGTGCGCCGGGTCGGACATGTCCCACGACTGGTAGCCCGCCGAGTGCAGGTTCGTCGGGTACTCGTTGTTCGCGTACGAGTCATTGGGCGCGACCGCGAGGAACATGTACTTCCCGCCGGTCCAGTACGGCACGTCCAGCGAACCCGAGCCCTGCTGCGGCTTGTCGAGGTCGCTCTTGAGCGGGTCCCGCTGCGTGGAGTCGGTCGAGACGGTGGACAGGAGCTTCCAGTCCTTCTTGCGCGGCCCGTCCAGCCGGTAGACCTTGAAGCCCTTCAGGCCCTTCTTGGCCCGCAGCTTCGCGACGCCTTCCGGGTTGCCGTACTTGTCGTGGCCGGGCTCGTCCGTCAGCTCGCTGATCTGCCGCTTGTCCTCGAAACTCACCACCATCACATAGGCGTTGAGCTTCTTGTTCCACTGGATCGTGGACCCGCCCCAGTAGTCTCCGGCCGCCCAGTCCTTGCTCGCCTTCGACTCGTCGCCGCCGACGTCCGCACGGGTCAGCTTCTCGACGACCTTGACCTTCTTCACGTCGGTCACGTCGTAGACGCGGCCCTCGGACCGGTCGTACTGGAAGAGGTAGCGGCGGCCGTGGAAGTCCACGACGTTCTGCCAGGTGTGGAAGTAGTCCGGGGTGAAGTCCGCACCCTCGTAAGCCGCTTCGACCTTCATGTTCTTGCTGTACGACTTCGTGTCGTACTCCGCGTTGCGCCCCGGGAAGGGGTGCGGGTTCTCCTCGTCCAGCGGGGTGAGGGAGGGGTGCAGGAAGCTCTTGTCGAGCTGCATCCCGTACGACTTGGGGTCGACCGGTTCGGGCCCGCGGTCCTCGCAGACGGTGGGGATGTTCGGATCCGCCGGGGCGGCCGCGACCGCGTCGCCCGAGGTGGGGACGAGCAGCGTCGCGGTGACGGCAGCGGCGGCGGTCGCGGCGAGCGCGACCCTGGACGTGGTGGGACGGGGGAGACGCATCCGACGGTCCTTCCGGAAAGGCCAAGGGGGTACATATGCGGAGGAAAGGGATGGTGCGAGGGTGCGGAAGGCCGGGGGAGGGGCGCACGGCCGCCTCCCCCGACCCGCGAGCGGTGGATCAGGTCACCGTGGAGCGCTTCTGGAAGCGCGGCTCCCGGTGTTCCCCGGTGCTGACGATCTCGTGCAACTGCCGTACGCAGTCCAGGACGTCGCCGTACGAGACGTAGAGCGCGTTCACTCCGAACCGCAGCAGGTCCGGCGCCCGCATGTCACCGATGACGCCGCGCGCCACCAGGGCCGCGACCAGCGGATACGCCTCCGGGTGGCGGAGTGCGACCTGGCTGCCCCGGCGTTCGGGCTCGCGCGGGGTCGCCGCCGTGAACCCGAAGCCGTCGAGGAGGACGTCCGCGCACTCCTGGAAGAACCCGGTGAGCGCGAGGCTCTTCTCGTGCACCGCTGCCATCTCCACCCCGTCGTACGCGGTCAGCGCCGCCTCCAGGGCGAGCAGCGACAGCAGCGGCGGCGTGCTGATCCGGGCCCGGGCGATGCCCGGCGCCGGGGTGTAGGTGCCGTGCATGCCGAACGGGTCGGCGTGCCCGTGCCAGCCCGTGAGCGGCTGGTCGAACGACGACTGGTGGCGCTCGGCGACGTACAGGAAGGCAGGCGCCCCCGGCCCTCCCGACAGGTACTTGTAACCGCACCCGACCGCGAAGTCCGCCTCGATGGCGTCCAGTTGGACCGGCAGCGCGCCCGCCGCGTGGCACAGGTCCCACAGCATCAGCGCACCCGCCTCGTGGGTGGCGGAGGTCAGCGCCGCCATGTCGTACGCCTCGCCCGTCCGGTAGTCGACCGGCGCGTACGCGGCCACCGCCACGTCGAAGCCCTCGGCGGCCAGCACCGAGCGGGCCTCGCGGGCGGGCACCCGGCGCACCTCGACGCCCAGCAGGCGGGCCACCGAGTCGGCGATGTACTGGTCGGTGGGGAAGTGGTCCGGGTCGGTGAGCAGCAGACTCCGCCCGGGCCGCAGCCGTACCGCCGCGACCAGCGCGTTGTAGAGCTGCACGCTCGTCGAGTCCCCGGCGACGGTCTGCCCGGGGGCCGCCCCGATCAGTGCGCCGACCGCGTCGCCGACCCGCAGCGGCGCGTTCCACCAGTCGTTGTCGTTCCACGACCGGATCAGATCGGTGCCCCACTGGCGGTGCACCGCGTCGGTGAGCGCCTCCGGCACGGCGGCCGGGAGCGCGCCGAGAGAGTTCCCGTCGAGGTAGACGACGCCTTCGGGGAGCAGGAACCGCTCCCGCACGTGCGCGAGGGGGTCGGCCGCGTCCAGGGCCTCGGCCCGTGCCGCGAACTCCTTCAACTGCTGCACAGAATCCATTAGTCGGTCTCCCTTGAGGCCACGAGGTCGAGCGCGATGTCCGTCAGGAGGTCCTCCTGCCCGCCGACCATCCGGCGCGCCCCCGCCTCCACGAGCAGCGAACGGGTGTCGAGGCCGTACCGGGCGGCCGTGGTCTCCGCGTGCCGCAGGAAGCTGGAGTACACCCCGGCGTACCCGAGCGTCAGCGTCTCCCGGTCGACCCGCACCGGCCGGTCCTGCGTCGGCCGCACCAGGTCCTCCGCCGCGTCCATCAGCGGGAACAGCTCGCAGCCGTGCTCCCACCCCATCAGGTCCGCGACGGCGATGAACGGCTCCAGCGGTGCGTTCCCCGCCCCCGCGCCCTGCCCGGCCAGCGAGGCGTCGACGCGGTACGCGCCCGCCTCGACGGCGACGACGCTGTTGGCGACACCGAGCGCCAGGTTGTGGTGGGCGTGGATGCCGATCTGCGTGGCCGGGTCGAGCACGTCACGGTAGGCGCGCACCCGCTCCCTTACGCCGTCCATCGTCAGCCGGCCGCCCGAGTCCGTGACGTACACGCACCCGGCCCCGTACGACTCCATCAGCTTCGCCTGCCGGGCCAGCTCGGCGGGCTCGGCCATGTGCGACATCATCAGGAAGCCGGAGACGTCCATCCCCAACTCCTTTGCCAGCGCGATGTGTTGCGCGGCGACGTCGGCCTCGGTGCAGTGCGTGGCGATACGGATGGAACTCACGCCGAGCGAGTGCGCGCGGCGCAGGTCGTCCGCCGTCCCGATGCCCGGCAGCAGCAGCGTCGTCAGCTTCGCCCGGGTGAGGACGGAGGCTGCGGCCTCCAGCCACTCCCAGTCGGTGTGCGCCCCGGGCCCGTACGTCACCGACGCACCCGAGAGCCCGTCGCCGTGTGCGACCTCGACGGCGTCCACCCCGGCCGCGTCCAGCGCGGCGGCGATGGTGCGGACCTGGTCGACGGTGTACCGGTGGGAGACGGCGTGCATGCCGTCCCGCAGGGTGACGTCCTGGACGTACACGCGTGTCATGACGGGCTCCCTGTCGTGCTGGCCAGGCGCTCGGCGGTGCGGAGCGCGGCGGACGTCATGATGTCGAGGTTCCCGGCGTACGCGGGCAGGTAGTGGGCGGCGCCCTCCACCTCCAGGAACACGGAGACCAGCACCCCGCCGGCGCTCAGCCCTGCCAGCCTGGCGAGCGGGTCGCCCGCCGCCAGCTTCCGGAACTGCGGCTCCTGCTTCAGCCGGTACCCGGGCACGTACGCGGCGACCTCCGCCGCCTTCGCCCGCACCGACTCCGCCACCGCGTCCGTGTCGCAGTCACCGGTCACGCAGTGCACGGTGTCGCGCATCATCAGCGGCGGCTCCGCCGGGTTCAGCACGATGATCGCCTTGCCGCGCGCGGCCCCGCCGACCTGCTCCAGAGCGCGTGCGGTCGTCTCGGTGAACTCGTCGATGTTGGCCCGGGTGCCGGGCCCCGCCGAGCGGGAGGCGATCGAGGCCACGATCTCCGCGTACGCCACCGGGGTCACCGCCGACACGGCCGCGACGACCGGCACGGTGGCCTGCCCGCCGCACGTCACCATGTTCAGGTTCGTCGCGCCCAGGTGGGCGTCGAGGTTCACCGACGGCACGACGTACGGGCCGATGGCCGCCGGGGTCAGGTCGATGAGCCGCTTCCCGTACGGGGCGAGCGCGGCGGCGTTGCGGTGGTGCGCCCCTGCGGAGGTCGCGTCGAAGACGACGTCGATTTCGCCGAAGCCGTCCAGCCCGATCAGGCCGTCGACGCCGTCCGCGCTGGTCGCGACGCCCAGCCGGGCGGCGCGGGCGAGCCCGTCGGACTCGGGGTCGATGCCGATCATCGCGGCGGCGGTCACGATCCCCGACCCCCGGATCATCTTGATGAGGAGGTCGGTGCCGATGTTGCCGGAGCCGATCACGGCTGCCTTGAGCGTGCTCACCGTACGGCCTCCTGCCCCACGCGATGATGTACGAGATCGAAGAAGCGCACCGCGTTGCCGCCCAGCACGGCGGCCTTCTCCGCGTCGCTCAGCGTGCTCTCGCGCACCAGCCGGCCGATCTCCGCCTCGCCCAGCGGGAACGGGTGGTCGGAACCGAGCAGGACCCGCTCGGCGCCCATCACCTGCACCAGGTGCTCCAGCGCCCTCTGGTCGAAGACCGCCGAGTCCACGCTGAACCGGTCGGTGTACGTCGACGGCGGCTGCGGGCTGTCCGCCCGCACCAGGTCCCGGCGCTGCCAGGCGTTGTCCGCCCGGCCCAGGAGGTACGGGAAGCTGCCGCCGCCGTGCGCGAACAACAGCCGCAAGGAGGAGGGGAGTTGCTCGAAGGTGCCCGAGAGCATCATCGACAGGATGGTGAGGTGGGTCTCGGCGGCCATGCCGACCAGCCACTGGAGCATGTACCGCTCCACGCGCGGCCCGCCCGGCATGTCCCAGGGGTGCACGAGGACGGCGGCGTTCTCGTGCGCGCAGTGGGTGAGGAACTCCACCACCGCGCCGTCGTCCAGGTCGCGTTCGCCGATGTGGTTGCCGATGTGCACGCCGTGGAAGCCCTGCGCCATCGCCTCGGTGACCAGCGCGCAGGCCACCTCGGTGTCCTGGAGCGGCACCTGGCAGAGCGCGGGCAGCCGGTCCCGGTCGTACGAACTGAACTCCAGCAGACGGGAGTTGACCATGCGGCACCAGTCGGCCGCCCGGCTCGCGTCCGCGTCGTACCCGAACAGCAGCGGTGTGCTCGACAGCACCTGGACGTCGACGCCGAGCCGGTCCAGGTCGGCGATGCGGGCGACCGGGTCCCACAGGGTGCGCCGGACGGGCCGGTACTCCTGCGAGCCGCGCATCATCATGCCCTGGCCCGCGCCGTCGGTGCCGTCGGACCGCAGCCAGGGGCCTTCGGAGTCCTGGAGCAGGCGGGACTCGGCGCGGGAGATCTGCGGGAAGACGTGGGCGTGGACGTCCACGACGGGCCCGCCGTGCGCGGTGGTCATGCGCGCTCTTCAGCGTCGGGCACGACCGTTGTGGGGCGGAGGGCGTCCGGCCAGTCCTTGCCGGGGTGCACGGCGGCGCAGTGCGGGCAGGTGCGGGCGCCGTCGTCGCCGTAGAAGGCGTTGAAGACGGGCGGCAGGTCGTCCACGATCGACTTCACCTGCACCGTGCTGCGGTGGACGAGGCGGTGGCAGTTCATGCAGTACCACTCGAAGGCGTCCAACGCCCCTTCCGGGCGGGAGAACTCGACGACGAGGCCGATCGAGCCCTCCTCGGGCCGCTGCGGCGAGTGCCGCAGGTGCGCGGGGGCCAGGAAGACGTCGCCCTCGCGGATGTGGATGTCGCGCGGCGGCGCACCCTCCTCCTCCATCACGCGGAGCACCATGTTGCCCTTGAGCTGGTAGAAGAACTCCTCGATCGGGTCGTCGTGGAAGTCGGTGCGCCGGTTGGGGCCGCCGACGACGGTCACCATCAGGTCGGTGTCCTGCCACACCTGGACGTTGCCGACCGGCGGCTTCAGCAGGTGCTGGTGCTCGTCTATCCAGGTGAGGAAGTTGAACGGCGCGGACGGGGACTTCCTCATCGGGCTGCTGCTCATGCGGGGAACTCCTCGGAGAGTGAGGTGCGGGGCAGATGGGCCACGGCGCTGATCTCGATCAGCAGCTGCGGGTGCGGGAGTTGGTGGACGGCGACGGTGGTGCGGGCCGGTCCGGACTCGTCGAAGTAGTCGGCGTAGACCTCGTTGTAGCCGCCGAAGTCGTTCATGCTCACGAGGTAGGTGGTGACGGAGACGAGGTCGGCGAGACTGCCTCCGGCGGCCTTGAGCAGCCGCCCGATGTTGTCGAGCACCGCCCGCGTCTGCTCGCGGATGTCCAGGTCGGTCACGCCCATGGGGTCGACCGAGGCCCCGGCGAAGGTGCCGTCGGGCCGCCGGGAACTCGTACCGGACACGAAGACCAGGTCACCGGCGCGACGCAGGTGCGGGAAGCGGCCGCGGGGGGCGGGTGCGCCGTCGACGATCACTGCTGGGACTCCTTGGGTACGGTGCTGAAGCCGACCGTGCCGAGCCCGGACACCGTCGCCCGGACGTGCACGCCGTGCGGCAGCGGGGCGGCGGCGGTGGCCGCGCCGGCCAGGATCACCGTTCCGGCGTCGAGGACACCGCGCGGGGCCAGCCGGGCGGCGGCCGCCAGGGCGCGCAGCGGATGGCCGAGGATGGCGGCGGTCGAACCGGCCTCCACCAGACGGCCGTCGATCTCCAGCAGAACGCCCCGGTCGGCGAGTTCGACGGGCTTGCGCCACGGTCCGAGGACGTAACCGGCGGCGGAGGTGTTGTCCGCGATCACCTCGGGCAGCGAGAACGTGAACCCGTCGTACCGCGAGTCGATGACCTCCAGCGCCGGGGCGACCGCCGCGACCGCTGTCAGCGGGGCGACGGTGTCGGGCCCCAGCGGTCCGCCGAGCAGGAACGCCACCTCGGGCTCGACACGCGGGTGGATCAGGGTGCCCGCGTCGAAGGTGCCGCCGTCGGCGATCCGCATCCGGTCGGTGATCCGGCCGTGGATGAGGTCGTGCACGCCCATCTGGCGCATCTTCGCGGTGCTGGTGAAACCGAGCTTGAACCCGGACAGGCGCGCACCGCGCTCCAACTGGCGCGCGACCAGGGCCTCTTGGACCGCATAGGCGTCTTCTGTGCCCGTGAGGCCGCTGCTGCCGCTCGCGAGGGTGGTGCGGGTGAGCGCGGCCTCGTCCAGTGCCGCCGCGAATTCCCCCAGCTGCGTGTCGCTCATGCGCCCTCTCCCTCCGGGTTCGCCGCGAACGCGGCCCGTACCGTTCCCAGACCCTCGATCCGGGCCTCCACCACATCGCCCGGCACCACGGGGACGACCGGGCCGAGCGCCCCGGTCAGCACCGTGTCCCCGGCCCGCAGCGGACGCCCGAGACCGGCCAGGGTGTCGGCCAGCCAGAGCGCGGCGTTCAGCGGATTGCCCAGGCAGGCGGCCCCCGCCCCGACCGACACGGGCTCGCCGCGCCGCTCCAGGACCGCCCCTGCGGTGCGCAGATCCAGGGCGTCCAGGGCGACGGGGCGGGTGCCGAGGACGTACACGCCGCTGGACGCGTTGTCGGCGACGGTGTCGACCAGGCTGATGTCCCAGTCGCGGATGCGGCTGCCGACGACCTCGATCGCGGGCAGCGCGAACGCGGTCGCCCGCAGGAGGTCCGCGACGGTGTTCCGCTCGTGCGGCAGGTCCGCGCCGAGCACGAGCGCGACCTCCGCCTCGGCACGCGGCTGGAGCACCGCGCCGACGGGGATCTCCGCGCCGTCGGGAATCGCGGTGTCGTCGAAGAGCGCCCCGAAGTCCGGCGAATCCACACCGAGTTGACGCTGTACGGCGGCGGAGGTGAGGCCCACCTTCCAGCCGGTGATACGACGCCCGGCGGCGAGCCGCCGCTCGGTGGTGAGGTTCTGCACGGCGTAGGCGGCGGCGACGTCACCGGCGGGGAGGAGGTCCCGTACCGGAGCGACGGCGACACCCGTGCGGCGGGCCTCGTCGAGCCGGTCGGCGGCCTCGACGGTCGCCTTGGCCAGATCCCGGTCGGTCATATCTTCACGCACACATTCATCGGTTCGGAGAAGAAGTCGAGGGAGTGGTGGCCGCCCTCGCGGCCGATCCCGGAGGCCTTGACCCCGCCGAAGGGGGTGCGCAGGTCCCGCAGGTTCCAGGTGTTGACCCAGGCGATCCCGACGTCCAGGCGGGGCGCGACCCGGTGGGCGCGGCTCAGGTCGCCGGTCCAGACGGTGGCGGCCAGCCCGTACGGCCCGGCGTTTGCCAGGGCGAGGGCCTCCTCCTCGGTGTCGAAGGGGGCCAGGTGGACGACGGGCCCGAAGATCTCCTCCCGCACCGCCGGATGGTCCTCCGGCAGCCCGGTCAGCACGGTCGGCCGCACCCAGAACCCGCCGTCCCGGTCGTCCCCGAAGGCGGGGGCGTCACCACCGGCGAGCACGGTGCCGTCGGCGGCGGCCTGCGCCAGGTACCCCGTCACCTTGTCCCGGTGCTCGGCCGACACCATCGGCCCGTACGTCACGGACTCGGCGCCCTTGGCGAGGGCGGCGGCGAACTCCTCGAAGACGGGCCGCTCGACGTACACGCGCTCGGTGCACAGGCAGACCTGGCCGCTGTTGGTGAAGGCGGATCGGAGCGTCCCCGCGACGGCCTTCTCCAGGTCGGCGTCCGCGAAGACCAGCCCCGCGTTCTTGCCGCCCAACTCGAAGGAGACCGGGGTGAGGTGATCGGCCGCGGCCCGCATGATCGCACTCCCCGTCCGGGACTCGCCCGTGAACGCGATGGCGTCCACCCCGGGATGTGCGGTCAGCCAGGCCCCGGCGGCGTCCGCGCCGTGCCCGTGCACGAGGTTGAACACCCCGGCGGGCAGCCCCGCCGCATCGATCACCTCGGCAAGCAACTCGGCGGTGGACGGCGTGAGTTCGGAGGGCTTGGCGACGACCGTGTTCCCCATCGCCAGGGCCGGGGCGACCTTCCAGGTCAGCAGCAGCAGCGGCAGGTTCCACGGCGCGACGACCGCCACCACCCCGAGCGGCTTGTGCACGGTGTAGTTGAGCGCGCCGCGCCCGTCCGGGGTCTCCGTGTGCCAGGACTGCTCGCTCCGGGACGCCGAAAGGTCCGCGTACGCACGGAAGTTGGCGATGCCGCGCGGAATGTCCACCGAGGCCGCCAGCTCGCGCGGCTTGCCGGTGTCGGAGCATTCCGCCGCGACGAACTCCTCGAAGCGGGCCTCGATGCCGTCCGCGATCCGGTGCAGGGCGCGGGAGCGGTCGGCGGGGGAGTACGCGCCCCACGGCCCGGCGAGGGCCTCGCGGGCGGCCCGTACGGCGGCGTCGACGGTCGCCGCGTCCGCCTCCGGGACCAGCCCGACCGTACGTCCGTCCACCGGGTCCACCAGGGGGAAGGACTCTCCCTCGGAGTGGAAGCGTCCGGCCGTGTAGTGCCGCACCCTCCGCAACTGTCCTGCGGGCGAACTCACCTTCGCGACCTCCGTGTTCTCGCGTTCCCGGGTTTCCCGGCAAACCTGCCTCTGGTGTCCGGTTCCTTGCGTGTGCATCATGAGCCAGGTCACATATGCCGAGCCAATGCCGGAACGGGCAACTGCCATACCGAAATCGACATGACACCAGGTGAGAGGACGAGTGGCAGACGGATGGACCTGCTCGACGGCCGGCTGAAATTCCGGCATCTGACACTTCTCGCCGCGATAGCCGAGCACGGGACGATGGTCAGGGCGGCCGAATTCCTCCACCTCACGCAGCCCGCCGCCACCCGCACCCTGCGCGAGCTGGAGAAGCTCGCGGACGTCGAACTCTTCCACCGCGAACCGCGCGGAATGCGGCCGACGGTGTACGGGGAGGCGCTGGTCGGACACGCGAGGGCGGTGATCGCGGAGGTGCGGAGGGCGGGGGACCACCTGACGGGGCTGCGGGAGGGCCAGGCGGGAACGGTGACGGTCGGCACGCTGCTGGCCGGCGCCAACCTCCTCCTCCCGCGAGCGGTGGCCCGCCTGAAGGCGGAACGCCCGCACCTGACCGTCGTCGTCCGCGAGGGCACCTTCGACGTGCTGCACCCAGCACTCCTGACCGGCGACCTGGACGTCATCGTCGGCCGGGTCGGCCCCACCCCCGAGCCGGGCCGTCTGCGCCAACGCGCCCTCTACCGCGAACCGATCCGCCTCGCGGTCCGGACCGGCCACCCGCTGCTGCGCGGCCCGGCCGGTACCCTCGCCGACACGGTCGGCCACCCCTGGATCCTGCCCCTCGAACAGACCGCCCTCCGCCAGGAGCTGGCGGCCGTCTTCGAGACCCAGGGCCTCGAACTCCCCCCGAACCGGGTCGAATGCACCTCGATCCTCACGATGCGCACCCTCCTCGTCTCCACCGACATGGTCGCCGCCCTCCCCGAACTCGTCCTCCGCGACGACGACCGCCTGGTCGCCCTCCCGGTCGAACTCCCCTCGGTGGGCCGCACGGTGGGCACGACGGAGGCGGCCGCCCGCATCCGCACCCCGGGCCTGGTGGCGCTGCTGGCCGCCCTGGACGTGGAGGCGGGCGCCCTGCGGGCTGCGCTGGCGGCCAGGTAGGCCGTGCCCCTTCAGGGGCGCGGGGCTGTTTCGATTTGCGGCTCCGCCGCGTGGGCGCGAGCAACCCCCCACCCAGCCGCGCGGCAAGCGCTTTAGGTGAAGGGGCGGGGCTGGGGACCTCTTGGCCCAGCGGGCCGGTGCTTCACACACCCGGCACCGGGAGGGCCCCCGCCTACCTCCCCACCCAGCCCCTCTCGTACGCATGCCACCCCAGCTGCAACCGCGTCGTCACCCCCGCCACCTCCATCAACCCCTTCACCCTCCGCTGCACCGTCCGCAACCCCACCTCCATCTGCTTCGCCACACTCGCATCCGTCATCCCCGCCAGCAGCAGCGACAGAATCTGCAGGTCCGTCCCGTCCGGCCCGGGGGCCGAGACCTCCACCCCGGCCCCCGCGCCCATCCCCAGCCGCACCGGCCGCGCATCCCGCCACACCGCCTCGAACAGGCCCATCAGCGACTCCAGCAGCCCACTCGCATGCACCACCAGCGCCGCCGGCTCCGCGTCCCGACCCGTCAGCGGCACCATCGCCAGCGACCGGTCCGCGACGACCAGCTTCGTCGGGACCCGGTCCACCACCCGCACCTGCTCGTCCCGCGCCAGCGCCGCCGTCAGCTCCACCACGCCCCGGGGCAGCGTGAGCACCTCCCGCTCGATGACCACCCGGTACGTCACCCCACGCGCCGTCGCCCGCTCCTCCGCCGCGTTCTCATGACCGGTCACCGCCACCGGCCGCCCCGTGACCAGCGCACACACCTCCTCGACCGCCCCCAACTGCAACTGCGCGAACCGGTGCGTCACCGCACTCGCCCCCGTCACGACCTCCACCAGATCGTGCACCGCGGGCTCGGCCGCCTCCGCCCGGTACTCCTCCGCCAGCAGCACCGCCGCCAGCTCCGCCTGCTCCAGCTCGTGCCGCTGCTGCGTGAGGAGTGCGCCCAGCGCGACCCCGGGCGGTGCCGCGACCCACCGACTCGTACGGGAGGAGCCGGAGGACGACGCCTGTGCGGCGAGGCCCTGCCGCTCCAGATGCCGCAGCGCCCGCTCCGTCGCCGCCTCGCCGACACCCAGCCGGTGGGCCAGGTCGCCGACCTCGGCCGCACCCACCGCGACCAGCGTCCGGTAGGTCGCCTCCTGCGCCTCGTCCAGACCTATCGCACCCAACACCTCAGCAGTCCCCCTCACCACGTACGACGCACTGTTGGCGGGAATGAGCCACGGCACAAACCCGCCTCACCACATCATCCCTGCACCACCTGCCCCTCTGCCAACCTGTCGCCACCGGCCATCACCCCCGGGGCCGGACCGACTTGGGGAGCACTATGCGTCCGATATCGCGCACGGCCCTGGGCGCGGCGACCGCCGCCGTCCTCGCCGTCACCGCGGTCGCCCCGTCCGTGGCCGCCCCCGCGCCCACGGACCCGGCGTCCGGAAAGAGACCGATCACCGGCAGTGCGAAGGCGGGCGAGGGGCAGAGCAAGTCCGTCGTCGTCACCCTCGTCACCGGCGACAAGATCCTCGTACGTCAAGGGAGTTCGGGCACCGACGCGGCGACCGCCCTGCCGCGCCCGGACGGCACCGTCCCGCTCGTCCAGACCCGTACGACGGGCCCGGACAAGGACCTGTACGTCTTCCCCGAGTCCGCCGCCAGGGCCCTGGCCGCCGGCCGCGTCGACCGGGAGCTGTTCAACGTCTCCGGGCTGATCCGGCAGGGTTACGACGACGCGCACGCCAAGGCGCTCCCCCTGATCGCCGTTTATGACAAGTCCGTAAACGTTGCCCGCACGCTCCCCGCGACCCCGCGCGCCGCCACTCGCGGCCCGGTCCTGGCGGCCGTCGGCGGCGTCGCCCTCAAGGCCGACAAGGCGAAGGCCGCGGACTTCTGGGCGGATGTCACCAACACCCGCTCCCGGGCCGCCTCCGACCTGGCCAAGCTGTGGCTCGACCGCAAGGTCGAGGCGACCCTCGACAAGTCGACGAAGCAGGTCAACGCCCCCGCGGCCTGGGCCGCCGGGTTCGACGGCAAGGGCACCAAGGTCGCCGTCCTCGACACCGGCGCCGACGCCGAGCACCCCGACCTGAAGGGCCGGATCGCCGCCGCCCAGAACTTCACCGACTCGCCCGACACCGGCGACGTCCAGGGCCACGGCACCCACACCAGCTCCACCGTCGGCGGCTCCGGCACGGCGAGCGGCGGCAAGAAGAAGGGCGTCGCCCCCGGCACCCAGCTCCTCAACGGCAAGGTCCTCAACGACGGCGGCTCCGGCGCCGAATCCTGGATCATCGCGGGCATGCAGTGGGCCGTCGACCAGAAGGCCGACGTCGTCTCCATGAGCCTCGGCAGCCCCCAGCCCACCGACTGCACCGACCCGCTGAGCATCGCCGCCGAAGAACTGGCGAAGAGCAAGCAGACACTGTTCGTGGTTGCCGCGGGCAACCTCGGCCCGCGCCGCAACTCCGTCTCCTCGCCCGGCTGCGCCCCCGGCGTCCTCACCGTCGGCGCCGTCGACCGCGACGACTCCACCGCGCCGTTCTCCAGCCGCGGCCCCACCGTCGTCGGCCACACCCTGAAGCCCGAGATCGCCGCCCCCGGCGTCGCCATCTCCGCCGCCGCCGCGGGCGGGCGGGGCGTGTACGCGTACCAGTCCATGTCCGGTACGTCGATGGCCACCCCGCACGTCGCGGGCGCCGCCGCGATCCTCAAGCAGGCCCACCCGGACTGGAGCGCCCAGCAGATCAAGGCGGCGATCGTCTCCTCGGCCGAGGTCGGCAAGGGCGACGCCCGCGAGACCGGCGGCGGCCGGCTCGACGTGAAGGCGGCCCTGGCCCCGGGGGTCACCGGCGCACCCGCCCTCCAGGGCGGCACCTTCAACTGGCCCCAGCACAGCAGCGACCGCACCACCGTCGACGTGCCGTACACCAACGTCACCGACAAGCCGGTCGTCCTCGACCTCGCCGTCCAGGCGCCGACCGGCAACGACGGCACCCGCATCACCTCCAGGGTCGCCCGCCTCGGCAAGGACCGGATCACCGTCCCCGCGAAGTCCACCGTCACGGTGCCGCTGACGCTCGACCCCTCCGCCCGACTGGAACGCGGCCAGTACGGCGACGTCGTGGGCCGCGTCCTGGCCACCGCGCGCGGCGGCGTCCGCGTCTCCACCCCGTTCTCCCTGCACGTCCAGCCCGAGACGGTCACCCTGCGCGTCAAGGTGATCGACCGCGGCGGCAAGCCCGCCACCGGGCCGAGCACCCTCGACGTCATCGGCACCGACGACGAGAGCGGCGAGATCCGCTACAACGACGGCCAGGCGGAACAGCGTTACGAGATCCGTCCCGGCTCCTACTTCCTCTCCTCCTACGTCGCGACCCCCGACGCCTCCGACGCCACCGGCAAGGGCGTCGGCTCGCTGAGCTACCTCGCGCACCCGCAGCTGGAGATCAAGAAGGACACCACCGTCGTCCTCGACGCCCGCAAGGCCCACCAGCTGAAGGTCACGACCGACCGGCCCGGCGAGCGGCGCGGCACCACCCTCGCCTTCGACCGCTCCTGGAAGGACACCTGGCGGCACTCCGGCACGCTGAGCGCCGGCCGAGGCGTTCCCGCCTACTACGCCGACATCCAGGGCCGCGCGAAGAAGGGCGACTTCGAGTTCGGCAGCTACTGGCGGCTGTACGCCCCGCTGCTGACCGGTCTCAAGGTCAAGGGCGGCCCGGACCTGCACGCCGTCACCGGCGGCGTCGGCTCCGTCAACCTCGACGGCCGCGGCAGCGCCGCACTCGCCGACGCGGGCAAGGGCACTCCCGAGGAGCTGAAGGCGGCGAACGTCAAGGGCCGTATCGCCCTCGTCGAAGTACCCGACGACAGCGGCTTCCTGAGCGGCATCGCCGAGGACGCCGCAGCCGAAGGGGCCGTCGCCGTCCTGGCGCACCGCCCGTCGGCCGGCACCTGGTACCCCGGCGTCGCCCTCGGCGGCGGCTCCGCCGTCCCCGTCCTCGCCGTCCCGGCGGCCGAGGGCAAGGACCTCAAGGCCCGGCTCGGCAAGGGCGCCGTCGCCCTCGACTGGCAGGCCACCGCCCGCAGCCCGTACGTCTACAACCTCGCCTTCCAGGAGGAGGGCCCGCTCAACTCCGCCCGGAACTACCGCACGTCGGACCGCAAGCTGGCCGCCGTGCAGAACACCGTCGGATCCATGGGCGTCGCGAGCGACTACATCGACTCCGTCGACGCGCTCCGCCCGAACGGCACCCGCGTCTTCACCTCCTCCATGGCCGACCCGGTGCCCGCCCCCGGCACCCGCACCGAGCTCTACAGCGCGGACGGCTCCGGCTGGGGCCGCACGGTGATGAGCAGCTTCCCGTTCGGCGAACTCATGGTCTCCCCGCACCGGGTGCTGCGCTCCGGCCAGAAGCTCACCGAGTCCTGGTACGGCGGAGTCGTCGCCCCCACCGCACCCCGCGACGACGCGGGCAAGGAGGTGCTGGTGGCCGAACGCCAGGGCAGGCTCATCGGCTTCGCCGACGCCATGTGGGGCGACCGCGAACACTGGGCGATCCAGGGCGGGTTCGGCGACATCGGCAACCTGCGCCTCACCCGCAACGGCGAGGTCGTCGGCGAGAGCGGCTGGCCGAGCGGTGTCTTCGAGGTCCCGGCCGAGAAGGCGACGTACGAACTCACCCAGCAGGGAATGAAGTTCGGGATGCCCGCCGGGGTGTGGAAGCGTTCGACGGCCGTCGAGACCACCTGGAAGTTCACCTCCCAGCTCGACGAGAGCGCCTACTCGGTGCCGCTGCCGATCCTCTTCCCGCGCTACGACATCCCCGAGGACGCCCTGAAGACGCTCCCCGCCGCGAACGGCCAGAAGATCACCCTCACCGCCTCCGGCCACGCGGGCTACACCCCGGGCGCGCTCACCGCTGCCGCGCTGTCCTACTCGTACGACGAGGGCAAGACCTGGACCAAGGCCAAGACGAGCCGCTCCGGCGGGAGTTGGGCGGCCTTGGTCGACCACGCCGGAGCCACCGGCAAGCAGGTCACCCTCAAGACCGAACTGACGGACGCCCGCGGCAACTCCGTCACCCAGCTCGTGACCCGCGCCTACGACGTGCGCTAGCGCTCCGGGCCACGAACGGTCCGCCGGGCATCCTTCCCGTGGGGGGTGGGGTTGCCCGGCGGACCATTTTTTCGTCTTGCCCCGTTTCCGAATCGCCTCAGCGGTGGACAATAGGGGCATGAGTCAGCAGGGGGAGCGGCGCACCGGCGCCGAGGACGACTGGTGGGACCGGCTGTACGACGAGGCAGCTCCGGACACCGGCCCGACGCCGTCGGGCCACACCGTGGACGACCACTTCGACTCGACCCCGGGCGCTGGGCCGGCGCGGGACGCCGGGGTGCGGGAGCCGCCGCGGCCGGTTCCCAAGGAGCCCCGGACCAGGGCCCCTTGGGAACCCCCGGAACCCCCGGAGCCTCCGTCGGTCCCGCCGTCCGCGAATTCGCCCGCGGATTCGCCCGGGGACGTGTTCCCGCGCGACGCCTCGCCGGACGTCCCGCCGGACGTTCCGCCCGTCGTCCGGCCGGACGCCTCGCCCGATGCCTCGCCCGACGCCTTGCCGGACCCGAGGTCCGCCCGCCCCGCCGAACGGGGCTGGGACGCCTGGCTGCCAACGCCGCGCAGGAGCAGGCGAGTCGGGGGTACGGAGGAGGGGCCCAGGGACGCGGTCCCGCGCCCTTCCCCCACGCAGCCGGAGCCGCAGCCCGAACCGGCCCCGGACACCGGACCGGAGGTCTCGGGCCCGGCCCCCGCACCTCTCCCCGCCGACTGGCGGCCCGGAACACCGGACACCGGGCCACGCACCCCGGCCCCCGGGCCCACGGCGGACTCCGGGCCCACGGCGGATCCAACCCGGGGACAGGCCGCCGCCCCCGGCCCGACCTCCGAGCAGGCCCCGGCCGCCGGCCCTCCGCCCGCCCCCGGGCCGTCCGCGCCGTCCTCGCCCCCCGGGGCCGCCCCCGACTCCCCCCGGCGGGACGCCGACGGCCCGTGGTCCGGGTCCGAGACCTCCACCTGGGGGCCGCCGCCCCCGTTGCCCGGGCCGCCCGGGAGTCCCGGTCCCCGGCACGACCTCCGGCGGACCCGCCGCCTCTGGGACGAGCCGTCCCCGGACGCCTACGGCCCCCGCCCCGAGCCACCCGCACCGGACGCCGCCCGCGACGACACCCCCGCCGCCGACCCCCGGCGCGCCGCGTCCCGTACGGAGGGGAGGCTCAGGGACGTACCGCCCCTGCCGACGTCCTACCCGCCCCGGCAGGACGCCCCGCAGCAGCCTCCCACCGTTCCCCCGCAGCCCCGCCGCGCCCCCGCCGACCCCGGCGTCTTCGGCCCCCCGCCCACCCCCGCCGACGACAAGCCCGACACCGTCACCGACACGGACACCAGCACCACCCCGCACCCGGAGACCCACCCGAACACCCTGCGCACGGAGACCCGCCCCGACGTCCCCACCCCCACGCCCGCCCCTACCGCCCCCTGGGACGCCTCCGTGTCCGCCGGCCCCCACCGGGCCCGTACCGTCGTCACCCACTTGGGTGATGGGCCGCCCACCTACGACGCCGAGCCCACCGCCCTCGCCGCCGCCGACCCGCAGGACCTCGGCGCGCTCGTCGCGGACACCGTGCTGGACGGGGCCCGGTACGGCTCGTACACCCTGCGCGCCGCCTCCGTGCGCGGCGACTCGGCGCGGTTCCGGGGCGAGCCCCGGCGGGACGCCCTGCTCACCGCCCGGTTCGGCAGCGGGGACGGGGGACTGGTGCTGGTGGCCGTGGCCAGTGGGGCACGTGCGGCGGAGGGGGCGCATCTGGCCGCCGCCGAGGCCTGCCAGTGGATCGCCGGAGCCGTCGGCCGCAGCCACGCGCGGCTTGCCGAGGACATCCGGGCGGGCAGGCGCGGCGACCTCAAGTCCGGGCTGCACCGGCTCACCGACCGCAGCTACGGCAAGCTGCGCGCCCGCGCCGCCGAGCTGGGCCTGGAGCCGGGGGAGTACACCGCCGACCTGCGCTGCCTGCTGCTCTCCGCCGACCCGCTGTGCCGGACCCGGATCTACTTCGGGGTCGGCGAAGGCGGCCTGTTCCGGCTGCGCGACGGGGTGTGGCAGGACATCGAGCCGCCGGAGCCCGTCCCCGAGGCCGTCACCGGCGAGGCGGTGGTCGGCTTCGGCTCCGCACCGAGTGCGGACAGCGAGCCCGAGGAGGGCCCGGACGGCGACCGGCTGACGATGGACCTCGGGATCACGACACCGCCGTCCCCGTACGTCGAGACGGCGCCCCCCAGCTCCCGGTTCCGCTTCCGGGCGTCGGTGGCCAGGACCGAGGACGTCCTGCTGCTGTGCAGTGCGGGCCTGGCGGAGCCCCTGCGCGGCGAGGCGGCGCTCGCCAAGGAGCTCGCGGGACGCTGGGGCGACCCCAGGCCGCCGGGCCTCGCTGCCTATCTCGCCGACGTACAACTGCGCGTCAAGGGGTACGCCGACGACCGCACGGCCGTCGCGGTCTGGGAGGCATAGCCGCATATTTCGTGGGTTCATGGACAGGCGAACGGTGATCGTCAGCCAGTCCCGGCCAGTACCGCCGAGGACGTCCTACCGAGAGGCACCCACGTCATGGCGAAGCAGAAGGTGGCCGAGCAGTTCGTCGACATCCTCGTGCAGGCGGGAGTGGAGCGCCTGTACGGGGTCGTCGGCGACAGCCTCAACCCGGTCGTGGACGCCATCCGCCGCAACGACGCCATCGAGTGGGTGCATGTCCGGCACGAGGAGACCGCCGCCTTCGCGGCCGGCGCCGAGGCCCAGATCACCGGCAAGCTGGCCGCCTGCGCGGGCTCCTGCGGCCCCGGCAACCTGCACCTCATCAACGGCCTCTTCGACGCCCACCGCTCGATGGCCCCCGTCCTGGCGCTGGCCTCGCACATCCCCTCCGCCGAGATCGGCCTCAACTACTTCCAGGCCACCCACCCGGACAAGCTCTTCGACGAGTGCAGCCACTACAACGAGCTGATCTCCACCCCCAAGCAGATGCCCCGCGTCCTGCAGTCCGCGATCCAGCACGCGGTCGGCCGGGGCGGCGTCGGCGTGGTCTCGCTGCCCGGCGACGTCGCGGGCGAGACCGTCCCCGAGGAGGCCCTGGAGCAGTCGCTCATCACCTCCCGCCCGGTGATCCGCCCCGGCGAGAGCGACCTCGCCAGGCTCACCGACCTGATCGACGGCGCCGAGAAGATCACCCTGTTCTGCGGCTCCGGCACGGCCGGTGCGCACGCCGAGGTGATGGAGTTCGCCGAGCGGATCAAGTCCCCGGTCGGGCACGCGCTGCGCGGCAAGGAGTTCATCCAGTACGACAACCCGTACGACGTGGGCATGAGCGGCCTGCTCGGCTACGGCGCCGCCTATGAGGCCATGCACGAGTGCGACCTGCTGATCCTGCTGGGCACGGACTTCCCGTACAACGACTTCCTGCCCAAGGACGTGAAGATCGTCCAGGTGGACGTGCGCCCCGAGAACCTCGGCCGCCGCTGCAAGCTGGAGCTCGGTGTCTGCGGCGACGTCCGCGAGACGCTGCGCTGTCTGACCCCCCGGGTGCGGGCCAAGTCGAGCCGCAAGTTCCTCGACAAGATGCTGAAGAAGCACGCCGACGCGCTGGAGGGCGTGATCAAGGCGTACACCCGCAAGGTCGACAAGCACGTCCCGATCCACCCCGAGTACGTGGCCTCCGTCCTCGACGAACTCGCCGCCGACGACGCCGTGTTCACCGTCGACACCGGCATGTGCAACGTCTGGGCGGCCCGCTACCTCACCCCCAACGGCCGCCGCCGCGTCATCGGCTCCTTCTCGCACGGCTCGATGGCCAACGCCCTCCCGCAGGCCATCGGCGCGCAGTTCACCGACCGCAACCGCCAGGTCGTGTCCATGTCCGGCGACGGCGGCTTCTCGATGCTGATGGGCGACTTCCTCACCCTGGTCCAGCACGACCTGCCGGTGAAGGTCGTCCTGTTCAACAACTCCTCGCTGGGCATGGTCGAACTGGAGATGCTGGTCGACGGACTGCCTTCGTACGGTACGGAGAACCGCAACCCGGACTTCTCCGCGGTGGCGCGCGCCTGCGGTGCCTTCGGCGTGCGCGTCGAGAAGCCCAAGGAGCTGGCGGGCGCTCTCAAGGACGCGTTCCGGCACAAGGGCCCGGCCCTGGTCGAGGTCGTCACCGACCCGAACGCCCTGTCGATCCCGCCGCACATCAAGGCCGCCCAGGTGAAGGGCTTCGCGCTGTCCGCCGGAAAGGTCGTACTGGACGGAGGAGTGGGCCGGATGGTCCAGATGGCACGCTCCAACCTGCGGAATGTCCCGCGCCCCTAAGCCGTACGGGGGACAGCGCCCCGGCCCGCCGGGCCGGGGCCATACGGATGTAAAGCGCGGCCGACGGGTGGTCTTCGGGGCGGGGCGAGGAAGACGTTCAGATCAAGTGACCATCGTTCCTCACCACCCCCTGGAAGGGTCCGTGACGCGCATGTCTTCCTCCCGTCGATACGGCCGCATCTCCGCCGCAGCCGTCGCCGCGGTCGTCCTCACCGGCATCGCCGCCCCGGCCGCGTTCGCCGCCACGCCGGCCGCCGCCCCGACGGCCGCCACCGCGGTCGCCCCCTCCGACGACGTACCGATCAAGGGCGGTCTGCTCACCCTCGACCTCGCGGCCGCGGTGGACCTCGACGCGCACGGTGTGGTCGTGGCCGCCGTCGACGGAGCCGTCGAGGCGGACGCCGGCGTTTCCCTGGCGGTCGCCGCGGGCAGCAAGGTCGTCACCCGCAACGAGGCGATCGTCGGCGGCACCGTCGTACTCAAGGGCGGCGTCAAGCTGACCGCGGGCGCCAAGAGCGTCGTCGTCTCGGGCGTCCGGGTCGACCTCGCCACCGGGGTCGTCACCGCCAACGTCGGTGCCAAGGCCGGGGTGCGCATCGGCACCATGGACGTCAGCACCGTCAGCGTCGACGAGAACGCCTCCCTCGTCCTGGACAGCGGACTGACGCTGGACGCCGCCGCCTTCGTGTGGCTCGACACGGTCCTGGGCGTGCACGTCTTCGCCGACCTCGACGCCGACGTCCTGGTGGACGCCTGGATCGAGGCCGACGTCGACGCCCGCATCCTGGTCGCCCTCGGCCTCAACGTCGACATCGACCTGGGCCTCGGCATCCTCTGACGCACCCGCTCCACCGCCCGCCCCGTGCGGGACACGAATGCGCCGGTGCCCCGTCCTCGCTTGCTGGGAGGACGGGGCACCGGCGTTTCCCGCGCATGGCGTACGCCCAGAACGGCAGCCGTGCCTAGGGCGTTGGGGCGAATCGGGGCGCTCCGAGCCCACCTGGACCCGGTCCGGCATGAGTGCGGCCGGTGTGCGCGGGCATCCATTGCGTGAGGGTGTTCGACCAGGAGGGGACTGAGTCGGGTGTGGGTGGGGGTTATGACAAGGCAACAGCCGGGCCGTCCCGGGCCGGTGGCGAAGGGCCGCACCGCGTCGGGGGACACGCGGGCGGGCGAGACGACCGGGGGCGGACGCGCATCGCCCCAGATGCGGTGCCGACTGGGCCGGGCGGACCTCACCGCCGTGGCCGACGCGCGCCACGCACTGCGCGAGCTGCTGCGCACCTGGGGACGCCCGGACTGTGCGGACGTCGCCGAACTGCTCACCAGCGAACTGGTCACCAACGCGCTGATACACACCGAGAGCGACGCGGAACTGACGGCCACCCTGGCGGCCTCCACGCTCCGCGTCGAAGTGCACGACCACCTGTCCCGGATGCCGGAACCGCAACTGGCGAGCTGCGACGAGAACACGCACGGCCGCGGACTGCTCCTGGTCCAGGCCCTCGCGGACGCCTGGGGCGTACGGATGCAGGGACACGGGCCGGGCAAGGTGGTGTGGTTCGAACTGGACGGGGGTCCGGCCGCCACGTGACGTGCGCACGGGGGCCGGGCGGCCACCGGACGTGCGCACGGGGGCCCGGCCGGACCATGATCCGGCCGAACCCCCGTACCGTACGGGCAAACTGACGTCCCGTCACCCGAACTGCTGCTCAAGGTCCTTGAGCTTCTGCTCCAGCGAGTCCAGCCGGGGCAGGGCCTGCGTGTCGTCCTCGGCGGTCAGGTCCACCGTCCGGGTCTCAACTCCCTTGCTCCCAGCGCCTTTCACGGCCTGGAGGGAGGGCCGGTTGCGAAGCGGCAGTTGTCCCGCTTCTGCTATGGCGGGCTCCGCGACGGCGTGCGGCGCGGAGCCCGACCCTGCGGACGACAACTGCACGTCGACCTGACGGCCGCCCCGGCTGCGCCCCCAGGCGCGGTGCTGGCGGTTGATGGCCTTCAACTGGGCCCGCTCCAGCTTCTCGTGCTCCCTCCTGCGGAGACGGTTCTGCTCCTTCTGCCGCTTGTCCTCACGGACCTCGTCCACCGCCTCGTCGAGCGTGCGCACGTTCTCCAGCAGCATCAGCGACCAGGCCCCGAAGGTCTCCCGGGGGGCCCGCAGCCACCGCACGATCCGGATCTGCGGCAGGGGGCGCGGTACGAGCCCCTGTTCACGCAGCGCCGCGCGGCGGGTCTGCTTGAGCGCCCGGTCGAAGAGGACCGCCGCCGAGAGCGACATCCCGGCGAAGAAGTGCGGTGCGCCCGCATGCCCCAACCCCCGTGGCGCGTGTACCCAGTTGAACCAGGCGGCGGCCCCGGCGAAGGTCCACACGAGGAGCCGCGAGCCGAGCGCCGCGTCACCGTGGCTGGCCTCCCGCACCGCGAGCACGGAGCAGAACATCGCCGCCCCGTCGAGCCCGAACGGCACCAGGTACTCCCAGCCGCCGGACAGGTTCAGGTTCTGCTGCCCGAAGCCGACGAGACCGTGGAAGGACAGTGCGGCGGCGACGGCGGCGCAGCAGAACAGCAGGACGTAGGAGGCGCTTCCGTAGAAGGCTTCCTTCCTTCTGCGCCGCTCCTCGCTGCGTTCCCACGAGTCCTCGCTGCTGGCGGCCTTCTCGCCCGCGCGCTTGCCGCGCGCGACCACGGCGATCGCCACCAGAACACCCGCGATCATCACGACGCCAGGAAGCAGCCAGTCCAGCGATATGTCGGTCATTCTCATGCGGAGTCCCTTTGCGTCAGCGCGGCGGCGACGCGTCCGTGGGTACGGATCGCGGACCGCGCATCGCGCCTGATTGCGTTTCGGCGACATATTGGCCCACGTCGCGTGACGCACAAGGGGTTTCGGGACAAGAGAACGCCATCGGGACTCCGCACTACGCGGATAGGTGGCAATATCTCGAACTGCCGCTCCCACGAGCCCGGTTGGGTTCGAATTCCGCCACCCGCACGGGTGGCGTGGCGATCAGGCGGAGGTTACGGCTTCCTCGCTGAGCTTCTTGATCCGGTCCGCGTCGCAGGTCCGGGGGCAGGTGGTGCAGGTGTCCTCGGGGCGCAGGGTGTAGAAGAGGCAGCAGGTGGCGCGGTCCCGGGTGGGCAGCTTCTCCCCGTTCGGACCGGTCAGCTCGCGGAAGCCCGCGGAGGCGCGGTAGGGGGCCGTCGCGCCGGGCAGCAGCAGCTCCAGCTCCGCCATCGCGCGCTGCTCCTCGCCCAGCAGATGGGCGACGTACCACAGGCCCTCGACGATCTCGTCGGTCGCCATGCCCCACAGCGCGTGCCCGCGGCGTCGCATCCGGGGCCCGAAGCCGGCGAGCACCGGCTCCAGGTGCTCGGCCAGCGCGTCGCGCGCCTCGCCGCGGAGGGCTTCCTCGTCCGGTACGACCCGGGCGCCGGGCAGCGCCGCCGCCGGGTCGTCCGGCAGGCACGCGAACTCCGTCACCCGTACGGTCATCCGGCCCAGCACCCGCTGGAAGGCCACGTCCGTCACCGGGACCCGGGGGACCCTGCGGTGCAGGAACCAGGGCACGGTGACCAGCAGGCAGGCGGGCCAGGCGTACCGGTGCAGGGCGAAGCTGGCGATCACGTCGGGGCGGGCCTGCTGCCCGTAGTCGCGCAGCACCTGCGCGTTGTCCCAGGCCATGAACGCGTCCAGGCCCGCGCCTCCGGCGGCCAGCTCGTCCGCGCCGACCCAGCCGCCGCCGCGCGGTGCGCTCTCGTCGCCGGTCAGCTCCTTGATCACCAACGAGGGGAAGACCTCGGTGAGGCGCGCGTAGGAGTCGGCCACGGCCGATGCGGCGGCAGGGCGCACGGCGTGGGGCGGCAGCAGGGCGGGGACGGTCATGCAGGGGACCACCGAATCGCTCACGGGGCTAGTGCAGGTAAGCCTTACCTTAGCTGATTCTGGCCCGCTGTGAACTGGGGGGTTGCTCCATCCAGGCTGTATGGACTTATGTACGAGAGCGGCAGGTGGTCCCCGACCCCTTCCCCGGGCCCCTACGCGGCAGCCGGTGGCGGAGGGGGCAGCTGGGCGGCGAGCCAGGTGGGGACGCCGTCCAGCAGGTGGAAGAGGCGGGACGCCTCGGCCCGCAGCCGGCTCGCCTCCGGCTCCGGCTCGGCGTCCGCGAGCGCGGCCAGCGCCGGGGCCGTACCGACCAGGTAGCCCAGCTCCTCCCTTATCCGCAGCGACTCCGCGAACCCGTGCCGGGCCTCCGCCAACTCGCCCTCGCGCAGCGCGAGTCCGGCCAGGTGGCGCCAGGTGAAGGAGAGCAGCAGGGACTTGCGGTGGGTCGTCGCGCCCGCGTGCGCCCTGCGGTAGGCCGCCTTCGCCGACTGCGGCGAGTCCGAGAGGTGCTCGGCGATCAGCCCCCGCCGGAAGTCCAGCAGGGGCCGGTTGGGGGAGTTGGGGTGCAGCAGGGCTGCGGCCCTGCCGAGTGCGGAACGGGCCTCGTCGGCGCGGTCCCGTACCCCGAGCACCGTGGAGGCGTACGCCAGATGGCCGCGCTCGCAGGCCGCGCTGCCGCGCTCGTCGTCCTCCTTGGCGAGGGCCTCCGCGCCGCGCAGCGCCTCCTCGGCCTCCGGCCAGCCGTTCTCGGTGAACAGACAGCGCTCCACCAGCAGGGCCGCCCGCTGGAGCGCCGGAGCCGCCCCCGGGCGGGACTCCAGCAGGGCCGCGGCATCGGCCCAGCAGCCGCGCGAACGCAGCCGCCACACCGCCGTCTGGAGCGGACCGCCCGGGAATCCCGGACCTCCCGCCCCTCCCGCGTCGGACCCCTCTCCCCTCGCTCCCTCAGTTTCGGAAGTGGAACCCGACATGGCGGTGTCCGCCACATTGCCCTCCCCGAGCGCGCCATTGAGCTGTGAAGTCCGACCGTTTCCACGCCAGTTGTGTTCGGCGTTCGGTCGTGCGCGCATCACAGCACGAAATGACACGTGGGGCCAAGGGGCCGGGTGATTGTTTTCACAAAGGCCGACCCGGAGTTGGTCATGAACGGCCCGTGGAGCTTCGGCGACTTTCCGTCAGCTCATGCGCAGGGCCAGGAAGAAGTCCAGTTTGTCTTCCAGCCGGGAGAGGTCACGGCCCGTCAACTGCTCGATCCTGCCCACCCGGTAGCGCAACGTGTTGACGTGCAGGTGCAGGCGCGTCGCGCAGCGCGTCCAGGAGCCGTCGCTGTCGAGGAACGCCTCCAGGGTGGGGATCAGCTCCGCCCGGTGCCGCCGGTCGTAGTCCCGCAGCGGGTCGAGCAGCCGCGCGGTGAACGCACGCCGCACGTCGTCCGGGACGAACGGCAGCAGCAGCACGTGCGACGCCAGCTCGTGGTGCCCGGCCGCCGCCACCCGCCCGGGCCGCGCCGCCGCCACCCGGCGGGCGTGCCGGGCCTCCTCGAGCGCCCCGCGCAGCCCCTCCGCCGAGTGCACCGGCGCGCTGACGCCCAGCGTCAGGCGCCCGTCGTCCGCGAGACCGCCCGACAGCGGCGCCTGCACGGCGGCCAGCAGGCTCTCCGCGTGCAGCCCGGGGGCCTTGCTCTCGCCCTCGGCGTCGTCCTCGGCGTCGGGCTGATCGGCCGCGACCGCCGGCAGCGGCACCAGCGCGATGGCCTCCTCGCCGCTGTGCGCCACCGCGATCCGGTCCGCGGGCTCGGCGGCAGCCGCCATCGAGTCCGCCGGAACCGTCGGATCCACCAGGATCTCCTCCAGCAGCGCCTGCGCCGCCGGACCGCTCTCCACCGCGCCGCCGTCCCACTCGACCCGCGCCACCACGACCTGCCAGTGCGGGGCCGCCCCCAGACCCGGCAGCAGCACCGGGGCCGCCACCCGCAGCCTGGCCGCGATCTCCGAGGGGGCCGCGCCCGCCTGCACCAGCTCCAGGACCTCCTGGGCGAGCCTGCGCCGCACCGTACGCGCGGAGTCCCTGCGGTCGCGCTCGACGGCGATCAGCTGGGTGACGCCCTGGAGCAGGTCCAGGCGGGCGGCGGGCCAGTCCCCGGCGTCCGCCTCCACGGCCAGCAGCCAGTCGGAGAGCACGTTCTCGCGGACGTCCCGGGAGGCGGCCGTCCCGGCGAGCCGCTCCGGCCCGCGGCCCGCCGTACGGATCGGGAAGAGGGAGTACGCGGTGCCGCCCAGGACCACCCGGTGCGGGCTGCGCCGGCCCGTGCGGCTGGCCGCCAGGTGCTCGGCGGCCAGCGCCGGGCCCACCCCGGCGGGCAGCGGGGTGTCCGAGCCCGCGACCTGGCGGCCGACCGGGGAGAGCACCCAGGCGTGCAGGTCCAGGTCCGAGGTGAGCAGGTCGAGGACGACCTCCGGGCCGCCGCCCGCCGGACCCGAGGTCATCAGCCGGCGGTGCCGGTCGACGACCGCCGCCAGGTCGCCCGCGCGCTCGCCGGACACCTGCCGTACCACGTGCTCGGTGATCGTGGCGAAGGCCACCGACTCCGTGACCGAAAACAGCGGCAGCCGGTGCCGGGCGCACGCCTCGACGAGATCCTGCGGCACGCTGCCGAGCTCCGCCTCGCCCGCGGCGAGACCCACGACACCGGCCGCGGTCAGTATCCGTACGAAAGGCTCGGAGTCCTCGGGGGTGCGCCGCCAGGCCAGACCGGTGAGGACCAGCTCCCCGCCGGACAGGTAGCGGCTCGGGTCGCGCAGGTCGGTGGTCATGACCCCGCGCACGGTGCGGTCGAGCTCGTCCGCGCCGCCCAGGAGGCTCAGGCCGAGCGCATCGGTTTCCAGCAGGGCGCGCAGCCGCATCGTCGTGTCGCCGCCGTTTCTGTGTCGTGAGGTCAGGGGGGTGGGGGAGGTGGGCCGCGGGGGCCCGGGAGCTGTGTTCGGTCGAGATAAATGTGAATATCGGAGAGGTCGATGATCCCCGTCTTTCGTTCGAATCTACAAGACGAGACGGGCGACCAGCCAACTCCTTCATGGTTTCGGTGACTGCACCGGGCCTGCCACGGCTTGTGTACTTGGGCCACCCCCGCATGAACAGAGCATGAACCAGATGGCTTGATCCATGCGGACGGTGTGCAACTGAACAAGCGAACCACCACGCAACTGAACAGTCGCCCCCGAATCGAAGAGAGAGCCACTTATGGACTTCCTTCGCCCCGCCAGCTGGGAGGACGCGCTCGCCGCCAAGGCCGCGCACCCCACGGCTGTCCCCATCGCGGGTGGCACCGATGTCATGGTCGAGATCAACTTCGACCACCGTCGTCCCGAGTACCTTCTGGACCTCAACCGCATCGGTGAGCTGCGGGAGTGGGAGGTGGGCCAGGACAGTGTGAACCTCGGCGCCTCCGTTCCGTACACCCAGATCATGGATCACCTGCGGGCCGAGCTTCCCGGCCTCGCACTCGCCGCCCACACCGTGGGTTCCCCGCAGATCCGCAACCGCGGCTCGGTCGGCGGAAACCTCGGCGCCGCCTCCCCGGCCGGCGACTCGCACCCCGCCCTGCTCTCCGCAGGGGCCGAGGTCGAGGCGCAGTCCGTGCGCGGCACCCGCATGATCCCCGTCGAGGAGTTCTACACGGGCGTCAAGCGCAACGCCCTGGAACCGGACGAGCTGATCCGTGCCGTCCACATCAAGAAGGCGGACGGACCGCAGCAGTTCTCCAAGGTCGGCACCCGTAACGCCATGGTCATCGCCGTCTGCGCCTTCGGCATCGCCCTGCACCCCGACACCCGGACGGTGAAGACGGGCATCGGCTCCGCCGCACCCACCCCGGTGCGGGCGCGCGCCGCCGAGGACTTCCTGAACGCCGCGCTCGACGAGGGCGGCTTCTGGGAGAGCGGAAAGATCATCACGCCCTCGATCGCCAAGCAGTTCGCGGAGCTGGCCTCCGGCGCCTGCAATCCCATCGACGACGTGCGCGGCACCGCGAAGTACCGCCGCCACGCGGTCGGCATCATGGCCCGGCGCACGCTCGGCTGGACCTGGGAGCAGTACCGGGGCACCGGCCCCGCCCTCCTGGAAGGAGCTGCCTGATCATGCGCGTCAACTTCACGGTCAACGGTCGTCCGCAGGAGGCCGACGACGTCTGGGAGGGCGAGAGCCTCCTGTACGTCCTGCGCGAGCGCATGGGCCTTCCCGGCTCGAAGAACGCCTGTGAGCAGGGCGAATGCGGTTCCTGTACGGTCCGGCTCGACGGCGTCCCGGTCTGCGCCTGCCTGGTCGCGGCCGGGCAGGTGGAGGGCCGCGAGGTCGTCACCGTCGAGGGGCTCGCGGACTACGCGCAGCACCGGTCCAGCGAGCACCCGGGCGGAGCGTGCGGGTCGGCCTCCGGCTCCTGCGGTACGTCGCTGGACTCGGCCCAGCGGTGGCAGGCGCAGCCCACCGGGGACGACGGCCGGCTCGCCCCGATCCAGCAGGCGTTCATCGACGCCGGAGCCGTCCAGTGCGGCTTCTGCACCCCCGGCCTGCTGGTCGCCGCCGACGAGATGCTGGAGCGCAACCCCTCGCCGTCGGACGCGGACATCCGGGAGGCCCTCTCGGGCAACCTCTGCCGCTGCACCGGCTACGAGAAGATCCTCGACGCGGTACGTCTTGCGGCCGCGCGCCAGGTCAGCCAGACAGAACAAGAAGAAACGGTCTAGCACCATGGGCGTCACCGGCTCTCCCACGGACATCCACCAGTCCACCGCCAGCAGGACCAGGGGCGGCATCGGCGCATCCACGCCGCGCCCCGACGGCACGCTGAAGGTCACCGGCGAGTTCGCGTACTCGTCGGACATGTGGCACGAGGACATGCTCTGGGGTCACACCCTGCGCTCCACGCTCGCGCACGCCGAGATCGTCTCGATCGACGTGTCCGAGGCGCTGGCGCAGGCAGGGGTGCACGCCGTCCTCACGTACGACGACCTGCCCACGGCAACCAGGCACTACGGCCTGGAGATCCGGGACACCCCCGTCCTGGCCGAGGGCAGGGTACGTCACCACGGGGAGCCGGTGGCGCTCGTCGCCGCCGACCATCCGGAGACGGCCCGCCGGGCCGCCGCCAAGATCAAGGTCGAGTACCGCGAACTGCCCCTCGTCACCGACGAGGCGTCCGCGACCGCACCCGACGCACCCGTACTCCACGAGAACCGCACCGACGAGCACCACCGGTACGTCGAGCACCCCAACATCCTGCACCGCCAGCCCATCGTGCGCGGCGACGCCTCCGCCGCCGCCGAACGGGCCGACGTGATCGTCCGTGGCGAGTACCACTTCGGCATGCAGGACCAGGCCTTCCTCGGCCCCGAGTCCGGCCTCGCCGTGCCCGCCGAGGACGGCGGCGTCGACCTCTACGTCGCCACCCAGTGGCTGCACGCCGACCTCGGCCAGATCGCCCCCGTCCTCGGCCTGCCCGAGGAGCAGGTCCGCATGACGCTCTCCGGCGTCGGCGGGGCCTTCGGCGGCCGCGAGGACCTCTCGATGCAGATCCACGCCTGCCTGCTCGCCCTGCACACCGGCAGGCCGGTCAAGATGGTCTACAACCGCTTCGAGTCCTTCTTCGGCCACGTCCACCGCCACCCCGCGAAGCTCTGGTACGAGCACGGCGCGACGAAGGACGGCAGGCTGACCCACCTCAAGTGCCGCATCGTCCTCGACGGCGGTGCGTACGCCTCCTCCTCCCCGGCGGTCGTCGGCAACGCCTCCTCGCTGAGCGTCGGCCCGTACGCCGTGGACGACGTCGACATCGAGGCCGTCGCCCTCTACACCAACAACCCGCCCTGCGGTGCGATGCGCGGCTTCGGCGCCGTCCAGGCGTGCTTCGCGTACGAGGCGCAGATGGACAAGCTGGCGGCGGCGCTCTCGATGGACCCGGTCGAGTTCCGGCGGCTCAACGCCATGTCGCAGGGCACCCTGCTGCCCACCGGCCAGGCCGTCGACTCGCCCGCACCCGTCGCCGAACTGCTGCGCCGCGTCAAGGCGATGCCGATGCCGCCGGAGCAGCAGTGGCTGTCGGCGGGTTCTTCGGGCCAGGAGGCAGACGTACGGGACCTGCCCGGCGGCCTCTCCAACACCTCGCACGGCGAGGGCGTCGTGCGGGGCGTCGGCTACGCGGTCGGCATCAAGAACGTCGGCTTCTCCGAAGGCTTCGACGACTACTCCACCGCCCGGGTGCGGATGGAGGTCGTCGCGGGGGAGCCGGTCGCCACCGTCCACACGGCGATGGCGGAGGTCGGGCAGGGCGGGGTCACCGTCCACGCCCAGATCGCGCGCACCGAACTCGGGGTCGACCGGGTGACGATCCACCCGGCGGACACCACGGTCGGCTCGGCGGGTTCCTCCTCGGCCTCCCGCCAGACGTACGTCACGGGCGGGGCCATCAGACACGCCTGCGAGCACGTCCGTGAAAGGGTCCTGGAGCTGGGCCGCACCAAGCTGGGCTCCTACCACCCCGCCTGGGCCACCGCCGAGCTGCTCCTGGAGGGCGGCAAGGTCGTCACCGAGAGCGGGGAGGTGCTGGCCGACCTCGTCGACGTACTCGAAGAGGAGGCCGTCGAGGTGGAGCTGGAGTGGCGGCACCGGCCCACCGAGCCGTTCGACCGGCACACCGGGCAGGGCCGCGGACACGTCCAGTACGCCTTCGCCGCGCACCGTGCGGTGGTGGAGGTGGACACCGAACTCGGCCTCGTCAAAGTGGTCGAGCTGGCCTGCGCGCAGGACGTCGGCAAGGCCCTCAACCCGCTCTCGGTGCTCGGCCAGATCCAGGGCGGCACCACCCAGGGCCTGGGCATCGCCGTCATGGAGGAAATCCTCGTCGACCCGAAGACCGCGAAGGTGCGCAATCCGTCCTTCACGGACTACCTGATCCCCACCATCCTCGACACGCCGACGATCCCCGTCGACGTGCTCGAACTCGCCGACGCGCACGCTCCGTACGGACTGCGCGGAGTCGGCGAGGCCCCGACCCTGTCCTCGACTCCCGCCGTGCTGGCGGCCGTTCGCGCCGCCACCGGACTGGAGCTGAATCGCGTTCCGGTACGTCCGGAACACCTGACCGGGACGTGATCCCGGAACCCCACGGCCCCTGACGCATCGTCAGGACCTCATGAACTCCCCGGGCGGCGCTGCCTCCACGGAATGTCACCGTTCCACCCGCCCCGTCGCCCGGGGTCCAACGCCCGCTTTCCAGGCGGTAGTTGCAACACCCAGCGCTCACCTCGGACCGTCCTCCGGGTCGTGCAGCCCTCGTAAAAGTCCCCGAATTCCCATGCCCGGAGCGGTATTTGGGATGCCCCTATGAACCTTGGGAGACCAGGCACCATGACCCAGCAGTCCACTGAGCCGAAGACGACGGCGGAGGACGCCGGCGCGGGTACGCGCCAGCCCGCCGGCCGCTCTTGGCTCGACCGGTACTTCCACATAACCAAGCGCCAGTCCACCGTGGCCCGGGAGGTGCGCGGCGGCATCACCACCTTCATGGCGATGGCGTACATCCTCCTGCTCAACCCGGTCATCCTCAGCGGCCCGGACGCCAAGGGCGGTGTGCTCGGCAACGCCGCGCTCATCACCGCGACCGCCTTCGCGGCGGCCGTCACCACCCTCCTCATGGGCTTCGTCGGCAAGGTGCCGCTGGCCCTGGCCGCCGGACTCAGCGTCTCCGGCGTGCTCGCCTCGCAGGTCGCCCCGAACATGACCTGGGGACAGGCCATGGCGATGTGCATCATGTACGGTGTCGTTATCATGCTGCTGGTCGTCACCGGCCTCCGCGAGATGATCATGAACGCCATCCCGCTGCCGCTCAAGCATGGCATCACCATGGGCATCGGCCTCTTCATCGCCCTGATCGGGCTGGTCAAGGCCGGTTTCGTGCACCCCGGCAAGGCGACCCCGCTCTCGCTCGGCCCGGCCGGTGAACTCGCCGGCTGGCCCGTCCTGATCTTCGCAGTCACCCTGCTGCTGATCTTCGCGCTCCAGGCCCGCAACATCCCCGGGGCCATCCTCATCGGCATCGTCGTCGGCACGGTCATCGCCGTCATCGTCAACGCGATCTCGCCCATCCCGGCCAAGGGCTGGAGCAACGGCCGTCCGCCGGAGATCGACGGTGTGGTCTCCATGCCGGACTTCTCGCTCTTCGGCAAGGTCGAGTTCACCGGCTGGGGCGACATCGGCGTCCTGACCGTCGGCATGATCGTCTTCACCCTGGTCCTGGCGGGCTTCTTCGACGCGATGGCGACCATCATCGGCGTCGGTACGGAAGCCAAGCTCGCCGACGACAAGGGCCGCATGCCCGGTCTGTCCAAGGCCCTGTTCGTCGACGGCGCGGGAGGCGCCATCGGCGGTGTCACCGGAGCCTCCGGCCAGACCGTGTTCGTGGAGTCCGCGACGGGCGTCGGGGAGGGTGCCCGTACGGGTCTCTCCGCGGTCGTCACCGGCCTCTTCTTCGCGGCCTGCGTCTTCTTCACCCCGCTCACCGCGATCGTCCCGGCCGAGGTGGCGTCCGCCGCCCTGGTCGTGATCGGCGCGATGATGATGCAGAACGCCCGCCACGTGGACTGGGCCGACCGCGCCACCGCCATCCCGGTGTTCCTCACGGTCGTCCTCATGCCCTTCACGTACACCATCACCACCGGTGTCGCCGCGGGTGTCATCGCCTGGACCGTCATCAAGGTGGCCCAGGGCAAGGCCCGCGAGCTGGGTGCGTTCATGTGGGCGCTGACGGCGATCTTCGTCGTCTACTTCGCCCTGCACCCGATCGAGAGCTGGCTCGGCGTCGGATAGGACGTTGAGGTAGAAGTACGGTTCCGTGCCCTCCACACATCCGTTCCTCGTCCCTCGAAGGAGAACCCCCGTGCTGGACATCGCCGAAGAGCTGGACCGGTGGACCCGGCAGGGACGGGAGTTCGCGGTCGCGACCGTCGTGGCCACGAACGGAAGCTCGCCGAGGCAGCCCGGTGCGGCCCTCGCCGTCGACAGTGACGGCGAGGCCATCGGGTCGGTTTCCGGCGGATGTGTGGAGGGCTCGGTCTACGAACTGTGCAAGCAGGCCCTGGCCGACGGGGTCAGCCGCGTCGAGAGCTACGGCTACAGCGACGAGGACGCCTTCGCGGTCGGACTGTCCTGCGGGGGAGTCATCGACATCCTGGTGACTCCCGTACGGGCGGACTCGCCGCAGCGTGACGTCCTCGCCGCGGCGTGCGCGGCGGCTGCGGAGGGCTCCACCGGGGCCCTCGCCCGGGTGGCACAGGGTCCGGCGGAACTCCTCGGCCGGGCCGTCCTGGTGCGGGCCGACGGTACGTACGAGGGCGGGCTCGGCGGGCCTGCCGAGCTGGACCGGACCGCCGTCGCCGAGGCCGGGGCGATGCTCGACGCGGGGCGGACGGGGCCGATCGAGATCGGCGCGGACGGGTCGCGGTGCGGGTCGCCGGTGACGCTGCTGGTCGAGTCGAGCGTTCCGGCTCCCCGGATGATCGTGTTCGGGGCCATAGATTTCGCGGCGGCGCTGGTGAGGGCGGGGAAGTTCCTCGGCTACCACGTCACCGTGTGCGACGCGCGGCCCGTCTTCGCGACGCGGGCGCGGTTTCCGGGGGCGGACGAGGTGGTCGTGGACTGGCCCCACCGGTACCTCGCCTCGGCGTGCGACTCGGGTGGGGTCGATGCGCGGACGGTCCTGTGCGTGCTGACCCACGACGCGAAGTTCGACATCCCTCTTCTTGAGCTGGCGCTGCGGATGCCGGTGGCGTACGTGGGGGCGATGGGGTCGCGCCGCACCCACCTGGACCGGAACGACCGCCTTCGGGCGGTGGGGGTTTCCGACCTGGAGCTGGGGCGGCTGCACTCGCCGATCGGGCTGGACCTGGGGGCGCGCACGCCGGAGGAGACCGCCCTTTCCATCGCTGCGGAGATCGTCGCTGTGCGGCGTGGGGGTACGGGGGTTTCCCTGACGGGGGCTCATACGCCGATCCACCATGCGCTGCGCGAGGCCGAGGTGGGGCGTATCACCGAGGTGGCGTGACGCGGGGTGCGGGCCTTGTCCGTACCGTCCCCGGTACCGGGGTGTTTTCGCCCCAGCCCCACCCCTTCACCTAAACCCTGCGGGGCGAGTGGTGGGTTGCTGTTCCTGATGGGGCTACGCCCCTTTCCCCCTGCACGGGCTGCGCCCGCGCGTCCTCAAACGCCGGACGGGCTGAATGATGCCGCAGGCATCCAGGGGCGCGGGGAACTGCGCGACCAGCCACCCACCCAGCCGCGCGGCGAGCGCTTTAGGCGAAGGGGCGGGGCTGGGGCGAAACCCGCCCCGGCACCGGGTGCCGACCCGACCACCCCGCACCGAAGTGACCCGCCCCGCGTCAAGCGACCCACGCGGCACCGGGCCCGGGCCCGGAAGCCACCCCCACCCCCCGGCGGGCCTGACGCCCCCTCACCCCACCGGCCCCTCCCCGCTCGCCACCCCCCACCCCCTGATGCACCATCAAATCCCGGCCCGGCGGCACCCCCAGAACCCCCCTCACTCTTGACGCGCACATGGCCCTGGGCAACTCTCGTGCGGGAACCGCTCCCGCACGCCCTTGCGACCCCGGAGAGCCCCATGCGACCCGAACAGCACGACCGCCCCGTGCCGCACGATCGCACCACCCGGTACGGTGACCACCCCGTCCCCACTCTGAGCCCCCCTGCCCGGCACCGCCGCCCCAAGCCGCGCGTGCTCGCCCTCGCCGCCCTGCCCCCGCTCGCGGCCGGCGTCATCTGGGCCCTCACCTCCGCCCCCGCCTCCGGCGCCCCCGAGCCCGCCGCCGGGCCGCCCGCGCCCGCGCTGGCCGGGAGCCCTCGGCTGTACACCCCGCTGGCCAATCCGGATGCGTACAAGCAGGCCCTGAAACTCACCAGCAGCGCCGCCGGCGTGCGCGACGCCGCCGGGATCATCCGCATGGTGCGGACCCCGCACGCGGTCTGGTACGGCGACCAGACGCCCGAGGCCGTCGAGAAGGACGCCCGTGCCGTCACCCGGGACGCCGGCATCGACGGGTCGATGCCCGTCTTCGCCCTGTACAACATCCCCGGCCGGGACTGCTCCAACTACTCCGCGGGCGGCGCCAGTAACACCGCCGAGTACAAGGCGTGGATCGACGGCGTCGCCAAGGGCATCGGCAAGCGCGACGCGATCGTCGTCCTGGAGCCGGACGCCCTCGCCCTGCTGCCCTCCGAGTGCGGGAAGGGTGAGGAGGCGGAGAAGGTCGCCGCCCGGTACGAGGAGGTGAACTACGCCGTCAGCAGTCTGGCCGCCCTCCGGAAAACCCGCGTCTACCTCGACACCGGGCACGCCGGCTGGCACGACGTCGCGAGCATCGTCCCCCGGCTCATCAAGGGCGGCATCAAGAACGCCACGGGGTTCTACACGAATGCGTCCAACTATCAGACGGACGAGGCCAACTCCTGGTACGGGAAGCTGATTTCGTCGTGCATCGCGTACGTCGAGAAGGGCGGAAACGCCGAGGCGTGCCCCTCGCAGAAGGGGGACAAGGCCGCCGCCCAGGCCTGGCTCGACAAGAACGTCACCACCCCGCCCTCCCAGATGAAGCACTTCGTCACGGACACGAGCCGCAACGGGAAGGGGGCGTGGACGCCGCCCGCGGGCAAGTACACCGACCCGCAGGACTGGTGCAACCCGCCGGGACGCGGCCTCGGCGTCCGGCCCACCACCCGCACCGGCGACCCGCTGCACGACGCCAAGCTGTGGATCAAGACGCCGGGCGAGTCCGACGGACTGTGCCTGCGCGGCACCGCAGGACCCCAGGACCCCGAGCGCGGCACCGTCGACCCCAAGGCCGGTGACTGGTTCCCCGAGCAGGCGCTGGAACTCGTACGGCTGGCGAATCCGCCGGTGCTGCCGGGCGGCCGGGCGGGGGACGAGGGCGACGCCGGTCAGGTCGCCCCGGGGGAGCCCAACCCCGAGGGCTAGGCAGGTCCGTGCCGCTGTAGCGTATGCCGGATGGGAACTGCTGTTCATGTCCCGCAGACCCGGGACATGATCGGGGAGGAACTCTCCGGCGACGAAGCACTGATGGCCCTGCGTCACTACGGCGGCCGTCGGCTGCTGCTCGACGCCTTCGCGCGGTTCCGGTACGCCGACGGGTTCAGCAACGCGCGCTCGCTCGGGTACCAGGTCGTGCTCGGCATCGTGCCGTTCCTGGTGGCGGTCGTCGGTGCGGCGGCGACCGTGCACAACGAAGCGGTGGGGCGGGTCGTCGAGCGGACGCTCGTCGGGATCGTGCCCGGCAACAGTGCCGATCTCGTCGCGGACGCCTTCGGCGAGACGCGGCGCAGCGCGGGCTCGGGCGTGTGGAGCGCCGTCGCCATGTGGACGGGGCTGGTCTTCGCGCTGGTCAACCTCACGTCCGCGATGGCTCAGATAGAGCGCGGGGCCAATCGGATCTACGGGATCGAGCGGGACCGGCCCTTCGCGCAGAAGTACGGGCGCAGTCTGCTGCTGGCGATGGCGGCCGGGGTGCCGCTCGTGCTGGGATTCCTGGTGCTCGTGGCGGGGGACGCCGTCGGGGAGGCGCTCGCCGGTGCGCTCGGGTGGTCGGACGGGTGGCTCGGGTGGTGGCAGGCCATGGACATCCCCGCCGGGGTGCTGCTGGCGTGGGTCGCGTCGGCGGTCGTCCTGCGGTGGTCGCCGCGCAGACGCCAACCCGGGTACACCTGGCTGGCGTTCGGGTCGGCGGTGCATCTGGTGCTGTGGGTCGGGGCGACGTGGCTGCTGACGTTCTACGTCGCGAAGAGCGGGTCCTTCGGGGCGTTGTACGGGCCGCTCACCGCGTTCGTGGCGCTGCTGCTGTGGGCCAACCTCACCGGCATCGCCCTCTTCCTCGGCATCGCCTTCGCCGCCCAGCTGGAGGCCGCCCGCGCCGGGATCACCGACCCGGTGCGGCCCGACCCCGGGCAGGGCGGCGAGGGGGATTCGCCGCACCCCGGCGCGGGGGACACCCCGACGGCCACGGCTACAGGTAGCGCCGGATCGGCGTGACCGCCGCCTCCCGCAGCCGCTGGAACGTGCCCCGGCGCTTCCACTTGCCGCCGTCGATCGCCTCGCTGCGCGTCACGTCCTCGTCGAAGTGGGCGTCGAGCACAGCCGTGAACTCCTCGTCCAGGACCGCCAGCATGACCTCCTCGTCGTGGTCGAGGGAGCGCCGGTTGAAGTTCGTGGAGCCGGTCAGCGCGGCCACCCCGTCCACCGTGATGACCTTCGCGTGCATCATCGTCGGCTGGAAGTGCCAGATCTTCACTCCGCAGGCCGTCAGCTCCTCGTAGTGCTGCTCACCGGCCAACTGACAGACCCTCTTGTCGGTGTACGGTCCGGGCACCAGGATCTCCACCTCCACCCCGCGCCGGGCCGTCGCGCACAGCAGCTCGATGAAGTACGGGTCGGGCGAGAAGTACGCCGTCGCCAGCCTCACCCGTACCTCCGCCGACTCCAGCACCACCCGCAGCAGCGTCTGCATGTCCTGCCAGCCGAAGCTCGCCGAACCGCGCACCACCTGCACCACCGCGTCGCCCTGGCGGGGGTGCTCCACGAAACGGTCGTGCGTGTCGAAGAGGTCCTCGTCGCACTCCGCCCAGTTCTGCGCGAACGCCGCCGCGATGCCGTCGACCGCAGGTCCCCTGAGCTCGACGTGGGTGTCCCGCCACTCCTGCGGGTTGCGGGCGTCGCCGCACCACTCCTCGGCGATGCCGACCCCGCCGGTGAACGCGATCTGCTCGTCCACGACCAGCGCCTTGCGGTGGCAGCGGTGGTTCTGCTTGAACGGGGAAAGGCGCAGCGGCGGGCGGAACCACGCCACCCGGACGCCCGCCGCGTCCATCTCGGACAGGAGCTCCTTGTCGATCAGCCGGCTGCCGAAACCGTCGAGGAGGAGGCGTACGCGGACCCCCGCCCGCGCCCGCGCGGACAGGGCGAAGGCGAAGTCCCGGGCGATGTCGCCCTTCCAGTACACGAACGTCATCATGTCGATCGTGTGCTCGGCCTTCTCGATCGCGCCCAGCATCGCCGGGAAGATCTCGTCGCCGTTGCGCAGCGCCGTGAGGCGGTTGCCCTCGGTGGCCGCGATGCCGATCAGCCGCTCCAGGCGACGGCGGAGCCGCTGCTTGCGGGCGTCGGCGTCGGCGGCGGCCGCGGTCGTCTGGACGGGTATCAGCTCAGCGGTCATGGCAAAAAGGCTCCGGGGGAGATGAAAGGAAGGGCGGGTGGTTCAGCGGACCTCGATGCCGATCAGACACGTGTCGTCGTCGGTGTCCGAGCGGCTGTGGGTCAGCAGCCGGTCCAGGTGCTTCTCCAGCTCCGGCGGGGCGGTGCCCGCCAGCGACAGCAGCTGCTCCAGGGACTCCTGGACCGTGCGGTCGCGCCGTTCGATGAGCCCGTCCGTGTACATCAGCAGCCGGTCGCCCGGCTCCAGCACGAGGTCGTTCTCCGTGTACGGAGCCTCGCCGACCGCACCGAGCAGTATGCCCGGCGGCATCGGCAGCGCCGCAGCCGCCCCGTCGCGCACCAGCACCGGCGGCGGGTGGCCCGCCCGCGCCCAGCGCAGCAGCCGGGTCTGCGGGTCGTACACACCGCAGATCGCGGTGGCGGTGACCTGCTCGGTGAGGTGGTGGGCCACCGAGTTCAGCCAGCCGAGCAGCTGGGCCGGGCCCGCGCCCGTAGCGGCGAGCCCGCGCAGGGCGTTGCGCAGCACGACCATGCCGGTCGCCGCGTCGATGCCGTGCCCGGCGACGTCGCCGACGGCCAGCAGCACCTTGCCGGTGGGCAGCGCCACCGCGTCGTACCAGTCGCCGCCGACCAGGTGCTCCTCCTCGGCGGGCCGGTAGCGCACGGCCACCAGCAGCCCGGCGGTGTCCACCGCGTCCCGGGTCGGCGGCATGATCGCCTGCTGGAGCTGGAGGGCCAGCCGGGAGCGGGCCGCCGACTGCTCCTCGGAGTCCGCCAGCCGGTCCCGGGTCGCGGCGAGCGCCACCTCGGTCCAGTGCTGGGAGGAGACGTCCTGGTAGGCGCCCCGTACGGAGAGGATGTTCCCGGCGGGGTCGGTGACGGGTTCGGCGACGATACGGATGTGCCGCATCACCCCGTCGGCACGCCGCAGCCGGAAGGCCGCGGACGCCGAGTGGCGGTGGTGCAGCAGCGTGCGCAGGAAGCGGCCGATGGCCACCGAGTCGTCGTCGTGCGCGTGGTGGTGCAGACGCTCCAGCGGTACGGGGGAGGAGCTGGGCGGCAGGCCGAAGAGGGTGAAGAGCTGGCCGTTCCAGAGGATGTCACCGGTGACGGCGTTCTCCTCGAACCCGCCGATGCGGCCCAGGCGTTGGGCGTGCTGGAGCAGGGAAGCGAGCCGGGACGCCTCGTCCTCCAGCCGCCAGCTCAGCAGCACACTGTCGCCGTACCGGCCGACCCCGACCGAGGCCACCGACACCAACGGCACCTCGTCCACCTGGGAGTTGAGCGTCATCCGCCCCGCCCGGAACGGCTCGCCCGTCGCATGCACCCTCAACAGGTGCTCGTACAGCCCGCCCTGATGGGCACTCAGTGGGTACGCCTCCAGCCAGCGCATGCCCGTCAGTACGGCCCGGGAGCGGCCCGCGAGGTCGGCGAAGCGCTCGTTGGTGTACGCGATGTGGAAGTCGACCACCTCGTTGCGGTCGTCCAGCAGCGGCAGCAGCACCAGGGCCGGGTCGAGGAGGCCGTCGGCGAGGTCGGCGAGCGGGCCCGCCTGCTCGTCCGGCGGCCAGCCGGCCGACTCGGCCGACACGTCCGTGCCCGGCAGGGTGTGCGCGCACAGGTCCGCGAGGGCGTCGAGCTGCCGGGTCGCGGCGGTCGTCAGCGGCGGCTGCGGCTGCGGCCAGCACACTTCCAGTACGCCCAGGATGCGGCCGCCCACCTCGGCGGGCAGGATGCTGCGCGCCCCGTCGGTGCCGTGCCGCAGCCCGATGCCGGGGGTGCCGGGCGGCAGCGTCCCGTACCAGCGCGGGCGGCGCTCGGTCAGCACCTGCTGCGACCAGGTCCCGACGCCCGGCGGAACGTATCGCCAGCGCTCGGCCTCGCCGCGCGAGAAGCCCGCGTGCCCGGCCAGTATCAGCGCGCCGTCGCGTCCGGCCGCCCACAGTGCCAGCGCGCTCGCGCCCAGCGGGGCGAGGGCCTGCTCGAACAGGGACTGGGCGGCGGTCTGCGCGTCGCCGGTCATCGAGCCGGTCTCGGCGGCCCGCAGCCGCAGCACGGTACCGGGCTTGGTGCCGGTGTCCGACGCGGACGGCGACGGGTACGCGGACACGGGAAGGGCCTCCGCCACATGGTCCCCGGCGGCCCCGTTGACGATGTCGGCCGCCAGCTCGAGCAGCGGCACCCTGGCCGACTCGGCGAGGCGCTCCAGATGCAGGGCGGCCTCGGCGGGCCCGCCCTGCCCGCGCTCGACGAGGATTCCGGTGGCGATCCCGATCAACGCCCGTGCGTCGGCGGACTCCTGGGCGAGCGTCAGATCCCGCCGCAACTGCTCGATGGTGGACGCGAGGGCATCCAGCGGCCGGGGCGAGGGGTGCGCGCCGCGAGCGGAGGGGAAGGGAACGGCTCCGGGTGCGGCGGAACGGGCGGACGGGGTGGGGCCGGTGCCGGGGGCGGGGTCCGTTCCGTGGGGCGGGTGGTTCGCGAGGAAGCCTGCGCCGGGGAGGTCGGCGGGGTTGGTGCCGGGTGCGGCATCCGTTCCGTAGGGCGGGTGGCTTGCGAGGAAGCCTGCGCCGGGAAGGTCGGCCGGGTCGCTCGACGGGCCCCTGTGCGGCGCGGCCGGGCCGGGCACCGGCGGGCCGGGCCTGGAGGGTGCCCGGCCGGGCGTGTCCAGGGCTCCGGGCTCCTCCGCGAGGTCCGTCGTGTCGCGGGTTCCGGGCTCCCCGGTGAGGTCCATCGTGTCCAGGGCTCCGGGCTCCTCCTCCGTGAGGTCCGTTGTGTCCGGGGCCCCGGGCTCCCCCGTGAGCCCCGTCGCGCCCCTGGTCCCGGCCCCCTCCGTGAGGCCCCCCGGGTCCGGCACGTGCTCCCCGCTCATCGGGCCAGCCACGTGCGCATGCGGGACACCAGGTCGCCGGCGTCCACCGGCTTCGTGATGTAGTCGCTCGCGCCCGCCGCCAGGCACTTGTCCCGGTCGCCCTCCATGGCCTTCGCGGTCACCGCGATGATCGGCAGGTCCGCGTGCTCCGGCATGGCGCGGATCGCCGCCGTCGCCGCGTACCCGTCCATCTCCGGCATCATCACGTCCATCAGGATCAGCTCCACCCCGCCGTGCAGGGCGAGCACCTCCAGACCCTTGCGGCCGTTGTCGGCGTGCAGGACGCGCATCCCGTGGAGTTCGAGGATGCCCGTGAGGGCGTAGACGTTGCGGGCGTCGTCGTCGACGACCAGGACGACCCGGCCGGAAAGGTCCAGGCCGCCGTCCGGGGAGGGCTCCGCGTGGCGCGCCACCTCCGGCGGCAGGGCGGCCGGGCGGACCAGCGGCAGGACGTCGGCGGGGCGTTCCGCCGTCAGGTGCAGGGCGATGCGCTCCCTCAACTCGTCCAGGCTGGGCAGGAGTTCGAGCGGCTTGGAGCGGGACCACTCGAGGATCTGCCGCTCGTGGGACGCTTCGAGCGGGCGCGTGTGGTGGGCCAGGACGGGCACCTGGCGCAGGGCCGGGTCGCCGTCCAGGGCGGCCAGCAGGCGCATGGCGGAGCCGTCGGGCATGTCCAGGCCGATGACGACGCAGTGGCACGGGTCGGAGGCGAGCGCCGCCGCCGCTTCCTCGGGGCCGACTGCGGTACGTACATGAACCGGGCCCCGCGCGTCGGGCAGCGACCCGTCGCCCAGCTCCGACACCGCGCTCTCCGCGACCAGCGACAGCAGCCCGCGCGGCCGGTCCTCTATCACCAGGAGCCTGCGCTGTTGCGCGGGAACGGCCGGGGCCGGCACCCCGAGCGCCGTCACCTCGCGCTCCTTGTCCTTGACCGCCGGGTCGGCGTACGCGGCGGGGGACTCGAAGCGGGCCACCGGGATGTAGAGGGTGAAGGTCGAGCCCTCGCCGGGGGTGCTGGTGACCTGGATCGCGCCGCCCAGCAGATGGGCCATCTCGCGGCTGATGGACAGGCCGAGGCCCGTGCCGCCGTACTTGCGGCTGGTCGTGCCGTCGGCCTGCTGGAAGGCCCCGAAGATCGCTTCGAGCTGCTGCTCGGCGATGCCGATGCCGGTGTCCATCACGCGGAACGCGACCGCCGGGCCGTGCGGGCGCACCAGCTGCGGCAGGTCCGCGCCGATCGCCGGGTCGATGCGCAGCTCCACCGCGCCCGCCTCGGTGAACTTCACCGCGTTGGAGAGGAGGTTGCGCAGGACCTGGCGCAGCCGGGAGTCGTCCGTGACCAGTTCGGCGGGGGCACCCGGCGCCACGCTGATCCGGAAGTCGAGACCCTTCTGCGCGGTCATCGGCCGGAAGGTGGCCTCCACGTAGTCGAGGAGCTTGCGCAGCCCCACCGGCTCCGGGTTGACGTCCATCTTGCCCGCCTCGACCTTCGACAGGTCGAGGATGTCGTTGATCAGCTGGAGCAGGTCGGAGCCCGCCGAGTGGATGACCCCCGCGTACTCGACCTGCTTGGGGGAGAGATTGCGGGTCGGGTTCTGGGCGAGCAACTGGGCAAGGATGAGCAGGGAGTTGAGCGGGGTGCGCAGCTCGTGGCTCATGTTGGCCAAGAACTCCGACTTGTACTTCGAGGCGATGGAGAGCTGCTGCGCGCGGTCCTCCAGCTCCTGCCGCGCCTGCTCGATCTCCAGGTTCTTCGCCTCGATGTCCCGGTTCTGGGACGCCAGGAGGGCCGCCTTCTCCTCCAGTTCGGCGTTGGAGTGCTGCAACTCCTCCTGCTGCGACTGGAGTTCCTCCGAGCGCGACTGCAACTCGGCCGCCAGGCGCTGCGATTCGCCGAGCAGCTCGTCCGTGCGCGCGTTGGCGACGATGGTGTTGACGTTGACGCCGACCGTCTCCATCAGCTGTTCCAGGAAGTCCCGGTGCACCGGCGTGAACCCGCCCACCGAGGCCAGCTCGATCACGCCGAGCACCTGCCCCTCGACGGCGATCGGCAGCACGAGCAGGCTGCGCGCATCGGTCGAACCGAGGCCGGACGACACGGTGACGTACCCCGGCGGCAGCTCGTCGACGGCGATCGTACGGCGGCTGCGCGCCACCTGCCCGACCAGCGACTGGCCCAGCTCGAAGCGGACCGGACGGTCCTTCGAGCCCATGAAGTGCCCGTACCAGCCGATGAGTTCGAGCTGAGGGGTGCGGCCGGTGTCGTGCGCCAGGTAGAAGGCGCCGTACTGCGCGCCGACCAGCGGCGTCAGCTCGTCCATGATCAGCTCGGCGACGACGGTCAGGTCGCGCTGGCCCTGCATCAGGCCGGAGATGCGGGCCAGGTTGGTCTTGAGCCAGTCCTGCTCCTGGTTGGCGCGGGTGGTCTCGCGCAGGGACTCCACCATCGAGTTGATGTTGTCCTTGAGCTCGGAGACCTCGCCGGACGCGTCCACGGTGATGGAGCGGGTCAGGTCGCCCTCGGCGACGGCGCTGGTCACCTCGGCGATGGCGCGGACCTGGCGGGTGAGGTTCCCGGCCAGTTCGTTCACGTTCTCGGTGAGGCGCTTCCACGTGCCCGAGACGCCCTCGACCTCGGCCTGGCCGCCGAGCCGGCCCTCGGAGCCCACCTCGCGGGCCACACGCGTGACCTCGGCGGCGAAGGAGGAGAGCTGGTCGACCATCGTGTTGATGGTGGTCTTGAGCTCCAGGATCTCGCCGCGCGCGTCGACGTCGATCTTGCGGGTCAGGTCGCCCTGCGCGACGGCGGTGGTCACCTGGGCGATGTTGCGGACCTGCCCGGTGAGGTTGTTCGCCATCGAGTTGACGTTGTCGGTGAGGTCCTTCCACGTACCGGCGACGTGCGGGACGTGCGCCTGGCCGCCGAGGATGCCCTCGGTGCCGACCTCGCGGGCCACACGCGTGACCTCGTCCGCGAAGGCGGAGAGGGTCGTCACCATGGTGTTGATCACACCCGCCAGCGCGGCGACCTCGCCCTTCGCCTCGACGTTGATCTTCTGCGAGAGGTCGCCCTTGGCGACGGCGGTCGCGACCTGCGCGATGGAGCGCACCTGGCCGGTGAGGTTGGACGCCATCACGTTGACGTTGTCCGTGAGGTCCTTCCAGGTGCCGGAGACGCCGCGCACGGTCGCCTGGCCGCCCAGATTGCCCTCGGTGCCGACCTCGCGGGCCACACGGGTGACCTCGTCGGCGAAGGCCGAGAGCTGGTCGACCATCGTGTTGATGGTCTCCTTCAGCTCCAGGATCTCGCCGCGTGCGTCGACGCGGATCTTCTGCGAGAGGTCGCCCTTGGCGACGGCGGTGGTCACCTGGGCGATGTTCCGCACCTGGGAGGTGAGGTTGTTCGCCATGACGTTGACGGACTCGGTGAGGTCCTTCCAGGTGCCGGAGACGCCCTGTACGTCGGCCTGCCCGCCGAGCCGCCCCTCGGTGCCGACCTCGCGGGCCACACGGGTGACCTCGTCCGCGAAGGAGGACAGCTGGTCGACCATCGTGTTGATGGTGTTCTTCAGCTCGTGGATCTCGCCCTGCGCGTCCACGTCGATCTTGCGGGTCAGGTCGCCCTTGGCGACGGCCGTCGCGACCTGGGCGATGTCACGCACCTGGGTCGTCAGATTGCCCGCCATCGCGTTGACGGAGTCGGTGAGGTCCTTCCAGGTGCCGTCGACGCCCGGCACCTCGGCCTGCCCGCCGAGCCGCCCGTCGGTGCCGACCTCGCGGGCGACGCGGGTCACCTCGGAGGTGAAGAGCGAGAGCTGGTCGACCATGCCGTTGAAGACCTGCGCGATCTCGCCGAGCAGGCCGTCGCGGTCGTCGGGCAGCCGGGTGCCGAAGTCCCCGTCGCGTACGGCGGTCAGCCCGGCCAGCAGCTGGCGCAGCTCGGGCTCGCCGACGGAGCCGTCGGGGTGCGGGGCGTGCCCGTTCGGCAGGGTTGCGGCCGGGGAGGGCTTGCCCTGCGCGGCGCGCGAGGGACGGGCGGGGGCGGTGGCCTCCGGAACGACCGGAACGACCGGGGCGGTCGCTGCGGTGCCGCCCGGCGCTGCGGTCTTAGCGGCGGCGGCGGTGCGGGTGGCGCGGGGCTTGGCGGAGGCCTTGCCCGTACGGCTGCGGGGGGTCTTGGCCCGGCTCGTACGGGAGGGCGGCGCGGGGGTGTCGGTGGCGGCGGTGGCTTCCGTACGAGAAGAACCCGCAGAGCCTGTGCCTGCTGCGCCCGAATCGGTCGTACCCGCGCCTACGGCCGGTGCTGTGCCGGTCGTCGCCGCACTGGCACCGGTGTCCGCCGGACCGCCCGCCTGCGGAACCGCCGCACCCGCGACCGGCACCGCGGCGTCCGCCGCTTCGCCGAGGCCGGAACGTCCGCCCGTCTCGGAACCCGTTGTTCCCATGGTCTGCCCCACCCCTTTGTGACTTGCTCGACACCGGCCCGCGCGCAGGGAGCGGCCCCGGTACGACCAGCTCACTTCCGAACGGGCGTTCCGTGGGTCATGGTGCCACAGTTGCCGTACGACAATTTTTGCCGTCCCCGCGCTCATTCACCCCGCTCCGGTAGGAGCCGGGCGGCGAGTGAGGGCGTTCGTCGAGCTCATAGCTGTCGCTCGAAAGGGTATGCGTTCGATTGCATGGCCGAAACGGGCGGGCGGGCCGCTCGGCGGCGAGCAGTCCTGCCGCCCGGTGGTGAGCAGTCCTGCCGCTCGACGGCGAGTGGGCGCGAGGAGGGCCGGGACGTGACGGACGAGGTGCCCGACAGGAGAGCCGGGCTGCGGCCCGAGGAGGGCGAGGACCACCCCCGGGGCCGTTCCGAGAGCGAGGCCGAGCGGGCCGACCGGCAGTGGTCGGAGCTGGTCCAGGAGATCCGGGTGGCCCAGACCGGGGTGCAGATCCTCTTCGGGTTCCTGCTCACGGTGGTCTTCACCCCGCACTTCCAGGAGCTGGCCCAGACCGACAAGACCATCTACATCCTCACGGTGGTCCTCGGCTCGACGGCCACCGGCGCACTCATCGGGCCGGTCTCCTTCCACCGGATCGTCTCCGGCCGCCGGATCAAGCACAAGGCCGTCATCTGGGCCTCCCGGCTGACCTTCCTCGGTCTGGTCCTGCTGCTGGCCACGCTGTGCTCGGCGCTGCTGCTCGTGATGCGGGTGGCCACGCACAACGCGTTCGCGCCGTGGCTGGTTGCGGGGGTGTTCGCCTGGTATCTGCTGTGCTGGTTCGTGCTGCCGTTCTGGGCGCGCTGGAAGCACACGGACTGAGGCCGTCCCGCCCATCCGTCCCGCCCATCCGGACCGCCCTACTGACCGGACGGTATGTCTGTGCGTATCCTCCTTCAACAGCCCTTCCCCGAGGCGGAGTTGAGGGAGCGTGGTCATGGAGTGGACGGGTGCGCGGTACGCGGACGGGCCGACCGCACAGGAAGCCGTCTGGATCGACGCCCCGCCCCGGACGGTGTGGCGACTGGCCAGCGACATCACGCTGATGCCGCGCACCAGCGCCGAACTGCGGTCCGTGCAATGGCTCGACGGCGCGACCGGGCCCACGCTCGGTGCCCGCTTCGGCGGACACAACCAGCACCCCTCCTTCGGTGAGTGGCAGACCACGTCGTACGTCGTCGAGTGTGAACCCGGCAAGGTCTTCGCCTGGGCGGTGGAGGATCCCGAAGTCCCCTCCGCGCTCTGGAAGTTCACCCTCTCGGAGGACCCGGAACGCGGCGGCACGCTGCTGACCCAGTGGGTGCGGCTCGGTCCGGGGCGCTCGGGGCTCTCGTACGCGATCGACCGGATGCCCGAGAAGGAGCAGAAGATCGTGTTCGTACGGATGAAGGAGTTCGAGGCGGGGATGGGACGGACGCTCGGGGCACTCAAGGAGCTCGCGGAGAACACCCCGGGGGCGTCCGGGAGCCCGGGGGTGTCCGGGAGCCCGGGGGTGTCCGGGAGCCCGGGGGTGTCCGGGAGCCCGGGGGATTCTGGCAGCCCGGGGGAGTCCGGGAACCCGGGAGAGGCGGACCGCTGATGCTGCGCACCGCCACCACCGTCGAGGCCGCGTCCGGCGACTGGCGCGAGACCGTGGACTTCGTCACCGAGGCCGAGAAGCTGGGCCTGGACATGTGCTGGGTCGCCGAGGCCTGGGGTGCGGACGCGCCGTCCCCGCTCGGATTCCTGGCCGCCCGTACCGAGCGCATCCTGCTGGGCTCCGGCATCATCCAGCTCGGCACCCGCACCCCGGTCGCGATCGCGCAGGCGGCGCTCACGCTCTCTCGGCTCTCCGAAGGCCGCTTCCTGCTGGGCCTCGGGCCGTCGGGGCCGCAGGTGATCGAGGGGCTGCACGGGGTGCCGTTCGCCCGCCCGCTGGCCCGGATGCGCGAGACGGTGCAGATCGTCCGGCAGGCGGTGGCGGGGGAGAAGATCGACCACTCCGGCACCGCCTTCACCATCCCGCTCCCCGGCGGCGAGGCCCGCCCCATGCGGCTGGCGATCCGCGCCGAGCACGACCTCCCGGTCTACCTCGCCACCCTTTCGCCGAAGATGCTGCACCTCACCGGGGAGATCGCCGACGGCTGGCTCGGCACCAGCTTCGTCCCCGAGGGCTCCCGCACCGCTTACTTCGACCACCTCGACGCGGGCCTGGCCGCCGCCGGCCGCGACCGTACGGCGCTCGACGTCTGCCAGGGCGCCGAAGTCGCCTTCGCCCGCGACGAGGACGAACTCACCACCATGCTCGCGGGCCGGAAGAAGGAACTCGCCTTCAGCCTCGGCGGCATGGGCTCCGGCAGCACCAACTTCTACAACGACGCCTACTCCCGGCAGGGTTGGGCCGAGGTGGCTGCCGAAGTCCGGGCCCGCTGGCAGGCGGGCGACCGGGACGGCGCGGCCGCCCGCGTCACCGACGACATGGTCCTCGGCACCACCCTGATCGGCACCCCCGAGAGGGTCCGCTCCCGCCTGCGCGACTGGCGCGACGCGGGCGTGACCACGATCCGCCTCTACCCCTCCGGCGACACCCTCGCCGCCCGCCTGGACACGCTGGGCCGCGCCCTGGATCTCGTACGAGAAGTGGACGAGGAGACGGGACAGGCCCCGCCGGTGTCCGATTCGGGCCCATCGGCGTCCGATTCGGGACCTTCGGCAGCCGGAGGCGGTGCGGGGCGCCTCCTACCGTGAAGGGCCGACCGGCCGAACCCCGACCGGGCCGGGTCCCCCAGAGGTACGAGGAAGAATGCGCCGCACCGTCACGTCCGCCGTCCGCACCCCCGTCGCGGTGGCGGCGCTCACCCTTGCCGCCACCGCCTGCGGAGGCGAGGGGACCCGCGCGCTGGCGCCCGCGGAGAACGCCGTCGTCGCCGACGTCGAGCACAAGGCGCCCTCGGCGACCCCCACCCCGACCGCGAAGCCCGCCCCGCCCGCCGAGAAGCTGGCCGCGCCCCGCCGCACGGTCGCCCCGCAGCTCGCGCCGCTGAACGGCTCGACGGTCGGCGTGGGCCAGCCCCTCGCCCTGGTCTTCAAGGGCCAGAAGGTCGACAAGTCGCTCCGCGCCGGCATCGAGGGCACCCTCAAGGTCACCACCTCGACCCCGCTCACCGGGGCCTGGCACTGGACGGAGTCCAAGGGCGACACCCTGGTCCACTTCCGCCCGGAGCACTACTGGCCCGCCAACACCAAGGTCACCCTCGACGCCCGCCTCTCCCACGTGAAGCTCGCAGGCGGCACGGCGGTCGACCGCGACCGCAGGCTGACCTTCACCACCGGCGACTCGATGATCAACAAGGTCGACCTGGCCGCCCACACCATGACCGTGATCCGCAACGGCGAGACGCTCCGGACCATACCCGTCAGCGGCGGCGAGAAGCGCTTCAAGACCCGCGAGGGAATCAAGACGATCCTCTCCAAGGACGGCCGCGTGGTCATGGACTCCCGCACCATCGGCATCCCGCGCAACAGCCCGGACGGCTACTACGACCCGTACAACTGGAGCATGCGCGAGACGATCAGCGGCGAGTACATCCACGCCGCCCCGGACAACGCGGAGTCCTTCGGCAAGGAGAACGTCAGCCACGGCTGCATCGGCATGTCCGACGCCGACGCCAAGTGGCTCTACAACCTCAGCCGCGTCGGCGACGTCATCGAGGTCACCGGCACGACCGGCAAGCCGATGGATCACTTCGGCAACGGCTACGGCGACTGGAACCTCCCCTGGTCCGCCTGGCTCGCGGGCAGCGAACTGGGAGAACGCCCCACAACCTGACGGGAGTTGCTTGTTGAGGCGCTGCCGCGGCCATAACGTCTGCCCCATGCGCCTCACCAAGTACACCCACTCCTGCATCCGCCTCGAACGGGAAGACCTCGGCGTCCTGGTCGTGGACCCGGGCACCTGGAGCGAACCCGAAGCCCTCCGCGGCGCGGACGCGGTCCTGATCACCCACGAACACGCCGACCACATCGACCCCTCCCACCTCCAGGGCCTCGACCTCCCGCTCTACGCCCCCAAGGGCGCCGCCCTCCCCGACCTGGACTTCACCGAAGTCACCCCGAACGACACCTTCACCGCCGCGGGCTTCCGCATCACGACCCACGGCGGCACCCACGCCCGCATCTACGGCGACCTCCCGGACTGCGCCAACCTGGGCTACCTGATCGAGGGATCCGTCTACCACCCCGGCGACTCCCTCCACGTCCCTTCCACCCCGGTCGAAACCCTCCTCGTCCCCCTCCACGCCCCCTGGATGCGCCTCAGCGAGTCCATCGACTTCACCCGCACCGTCAACCCGTCCCGCGCACTGGGCATCCACGACGCCCAACTCAACCCTCGCGGCCTGGCCAGCGCGAACGGCTGGCTGGAGGCGGAAGGCGGCACCAACTACCGCTACCTGGAACCGGGTTCCCAGCTCTGACGGCGGTCGCTTCAGGTATGCGCCTCCGCGAGCGCGAGCCCGGCTCGGGCGGAGGCCGCTACAGCCAGCCGCGCCGTTTGAAGACGACGTAGAGGCCGCCGCAGACGAGGGCCATCAGGCCGATGGCGAAGGGGTAGCCCCAACCCCATTTGAGTTCGGGCATGTTGTCGAAGTTCATGCCGTAGATCGTGCCGACGAGGGTCGGGGCGAAGAGGATGGCGGCCCAGGCCGAGATCTTCTTGATCTCTTCGTTCTGCTCGAAGCCCGCGACGGCCAACGCCCGCATTTCCGCGTTCTGTTGCTGGGTTACCAGGGTCGTGTTGACCGTGAGGATGTCGGTCAGGGCCTGGCGGAAGCCGTCCACGCGCTCGCTGGTGTGGGTGACGTGGTCGGCGACGTCGCGCAGGTAGCGCTGGAGTTCCTCGTCCGTGCGGTACTTGGTGAAGCCCGCCATCAGGCCGTTCAGCATGCCGATCAGGGGGCGGGTGGCGCGCTGGAACTCCACCACCTCGCGGGAGAGTTCGTAGATGCGGCGGGAGACCTCGGGGTCGCCGCGGAAGACCTCGGTCTCGATCTCGTCGATGTCGTTCTGGACGCCGGAGACGACGGGGGCGTAGCCGTCGACGACCGCGTCGAGGATGGCGTAGAGGACGGCTTCGGGGCCGAGGGAGAGGAGTTCGGGGGTCTCCTCCATGCGGCGGCGGACGGCGGAGAGGTCGGGGGCCGCGCCGTGGCGGACGGTGATGACGAAGTCGTGGCCGACGAAGACGTGCAGCTCGCCGAAGTCGACCTCCTCGGCCGCGTCCAGGTAGCGGGCGGCGCGCAGGACGACGAAGAGGGTTTCGCCGTAGCGCTCCAGCTTGGGGCGCTGGTGGGCTTCGAGGGCGTCCTCGATGGACAGCGGGTGCAGGTCGAACTCCTCGGCCAGGGAGTGGAGTTCGGACTCCGTCGGGCGGTGCAGGCCGATCCAGGCCATGCCGTCCGGGTGTTCGCGCAGCTGGCGGAAGGTCTCGGCCAGGGAGTCGGGGGTCGAGACGCGGATGCCCTCGCGGTAGAGGGCGGCGTTCACGACGCTGCCGTGGTCGTGCGGGGTTGCGGGCTTCCGGTGCCCTGCCGAGGGAGCGGGGGGTGTGGGCGGGGCGGGAGCGAGGGCGGGCTGGCGGCGCCACGTGCGCTTCTTGGCCGGCATGGGGGTGTCCGCCTCCCTCGTCCGTTTCCGGGCATGGTCCGCGTCCGCCGGGCAGCGGATCACGAAGCAGGATATATGGGGTGAAGGGGGCTGGCGCGGTGGGCGCGGGAGGCGGGGGCCGGGGTGCAGGTCGAGAGGTGTGCTCTGTGGTCTCGTACGGGGCGAGCACGCGTTGCGGACCGAAGCTGTCCGCAAGGGCGGGCACAGTGAGAGGCATGACGAAGACGAACGAGCGTCCCCGGCGGACCACCGCCCTCGCCGCCCCCGCCCCCGCCCCCGTTCTCGGCCCCCGCGCCCTCGGGCGGGCCACGCTCGCGCGGCAGCTGCTGCTGGAGCGGGACGCGAGGCCCGTCAAGGACGCCGTTCACCACCTCGTCGGCCTCCAGGCGCAGAACACCCGGCCCCCGTACTACTCCCTCGCCGCCCGCCTCGAAGGCTTCGACCCCCAGGAGCTGTCGGAACTGATGCGGACCCGGCAGGTCGCCCGGATCGTCAGCATGCGCTCCACCATCCACACCCTCACCGCCGACGACGCCCTCACCCTGCGCCCCCTCGTCCAGCCGGTCGTCGACCGTGAGCTGCGCATGTTCCTGGGGCGGCTACCCGGCGTCGACGGCGACCGGGTCGCCGCCCTCGCCCGGCCCTTCCTGGACGAGCGGCCCCGCCCGCTCAAGGAGCTCCGCGAGCTCCTCCTCACCGAGTGGCCGGACGCCGATCCGCAGGCCCTCGCGACCGTCGCCCGCTGCGCCCTGCCCGCCCTCCAGGCGACCCCGCGCGGACTGTGGGGCGAGAGCGGGCAGGTCGAGCTCACCGGCGCCGGGTCCTGGTTCGGCCGGCCCGAACCCGTACTCACGGACGAGGACACGCAGGAACTGCTGGACGCGACCGTGCTGCGCTACCTCGACGCGTACGGTCCCGCATCCGTCAAGGACATGCAGACCTGGTGCGGGCTGACCCGGCTCCGTACCGCATTCGAACGGCTCCGCCCCGACCTCCTCACCTTCCGCGACGAGAACGGCGTCGAGCTCTTCGACCTGCCCGACGCGCCCCGCCCCGACGCGGACACCCCCGCGCCGCCCCGCTTCCTGCCCGAGTACGACAACCTCCTGCTCTCCCACGCCGACCGCACCCGGGTCGGCCCGGCCGAGTACAGGACGCGCACCTGGTACGGGAACGTCAGCTACTGCACCCTCCACGTGGACGGGCTCATCGCCGGGATCTGGCGGCTGGAGGAGTCGAAGCGGGACGACTCCGCCACCCTCCTCGTCGAGCCCTTCGCACCGCTGAGCCATAGGCAGCGGGCGGAGGTCGAGGAGGAGGGCGCCAGGACGCTGGCGATCCTGAGCGGGGCGGCGAAGCAGGACGTACGGTTCGGGCAGTTCTACGGGACCAAGGCGCCGTAAGGCAGGCGGGTCCTGGGGCTACAGCCCCACGTCCCTCCTGCGCTGGTCGTCGTACGTCTCGCGGCGTACGAGCAGACGCGCCCGGCCGTCCCGTACGGCGACCACCGGCGGCCGGCCGACCAGGTTGTAGCCCGAGGCCATCGACAAGTGGTACGCACCGGACGCGGGCACCGCGAGCACGTCGCCGGGGCGCACGTCGGCCGGGAGCTCGACGTCCTCGGCCAGGACGTCACCCGCCTCGCAGTGGCGGCCGACCACCGTCGTCGTACGCATCCGCGCGGACTCGGGGCGGCCGACGAGGCGGACGGTGTAGCGGGCGCCGTACAGGGCGGGCCGCGGGTTGTCGCCCATGCCGCCGTCGACGGCGACGAAGACACTGCCCGCCGACCGCTTCACCGACAGCACCCGGTACAGGGCGACCCCGGCCGGAGCCAGCAGGGAGCGGCCCGGCTCGACCGTCAGGCGGGGCGCCGGGTAGTCGAACTCGGCGCAGGAGCTGGTGAGTTGGTGGGTGATGCTGCGTGCGTACGAGGCCGGGGCGGGGGCCGGATCGCCCGGCCGGTACGCGACCGCGAAGCCGCCGCCGAGGTCCAGCTCGGGGAGGGTGATCCCGTACCGCTCGCGCAGGCGGGCCAGGAATGCGATCAGGCGGTGGACCGCAGCACCGTACGGCTCGGGATCGGTGATCTGTGAACCCAAGTGGCTGTGCAGGCCGACGAGTTGGAGGCAGGGCTGGCCCAGGATGCGGGCGACGGCATCCTCGGCGTCGCCGGACGCGATCGACAGGCCGAACTTCTGGCCCTCGGCCCCGGTGCGGATCTTCTTGTGCGCCCCGGCCTCGATGCCCGGCAGCACCCGCACCATGACCTGCTGCGGGGCCGGCCCCTCGACCTGGGCGGCGAGCCGGGCGATCTCGCAGTCGGAGTCGATGACGATCCGCCCGACGCCGAACCGCAGCGCGGTCCGCAGGTCCTGCGGCGACTTGGCGTTCCCGTGCAGGACGATGCGCTCCGGGTCGAAGCCGCGCGTCACCGCGAGCTCCAGCTCCCCGGCCGAGCACACGTCAAGACCGAGTCCCTCCTCCCGTACCCAGTCGACAACTGCCCGGCACAGAAAGGCCTTTGCGGCGTACACGACGTCGGCGTCCGGCAACGCGCGCCGCCACGCCCGGGCGCGGTCCCGGACCTCCTGCTCGTCCAGTACGTACAGGGGCGTGCCGAACCTGTCGGCCAGCTCGGCGAGCGGGACGCCCGCGACGGAGAGGTGACCGCCGGGGGCGAGGGTCGCGGAGGAGGGCCAGACGGGGGCGGCGTCGAGGAGGCCGGCCGCGGTGGCCGCGCTTGCTTCAGTCGACATGGCTGTGGATCCCGGTGACGGCGAACCAGGGCGCGGGCAGCGGGCGCGGGGCCGACTGCGGTGCTGGGGCGGTGAGTTGGGGGTCGACGGTGAGGACCGTGACGCCGAGCGGCGCGGCGAGGGCGCGGAGCGCGGGCTCGGCCAGCCGGACCCAGGCGCGGTGGGGGCCGAGGGTGGTGGTGAGCCGGGCGGGGCTGGTGAAGCCGACGGCGGTGCGGTGGCCCAGGGGGGTGCGCATGAACTGGAGGTGGGGGGTGCCGGAGTGGCTGGGGCGGACGGGGACGTAGAGGGGCGGATGGGGGTGATGGGGGTGCCCCTCGGCCGGGCAGGGTTCGTCGGGGTCCGCGTCGGCGGGGGAGTGGGGAGTGTCCATCGAGGGCTCCTCGGGGTGGTGGGGTGGTGCGGTGTTTCGTGCCGACGCTAGGGGGGTGGGGGAGGGGTGGGGGTGCGTCCTGACGCGGTGTTGATCGGGGGGTGGGGGAACTTGATGCGGTTCTGACGCTTTGGGGCGGTGCGGTGCGGTGCGGGGTGGGTCGGGTCGGCACCCGGTGCCGGGGCGGGTTTGTCCCCAGCCCCGCCCCTTCACCTAAACCCGCGGGGCAGTGGGACGGTTCCGTGCGGGTGGGTGGCTGGTCGCGCAGTTCCCCGCGCCCCTGAAGGGGCACGGATAAGTGGGCCCGCACGGGATGTCGCGCCCGCGCGGCGGAGCCGCAAATCGACACAGCCCCGCGCCCCTGAAGGGGCATGGATAAGTGGGCCCGCACGGGATGTCGCGCCCGCGCGGCGGAGCCGCAAATCGACACAGTCCCGCGCCCCTGGGTGCCTGCCCTTCGGGCGGCACCCATACGGGGCGCTTATGGTCGGCTTCCTAGCCTCGCCCCATGTCCACCACCCCCGCCTGCTACCCCTGCGCCCAAGAGGCCCGTCTCCCCGACGTTCCGCCCCGTGAGTGCGTTGCCCGCGACGAGCACTGGCGGGTCGTGCACGCCTTCAATTCGGCCCTGCCCGGCTGGCTCGTCCTTCTGCCCCGGCGGCATGTCACCGCCGTCCACGACCTCACCGACGCCGAGGCCGCCTCGCTCGGGCTGTGGCAGGTGCGCCTGTCGCGGGCGTTGCGGACCGTCACCGGGTGCGCGAAGTCGTACGTGGTCCAGTTCGCGGAGGCGGAGGGTTTTGGGCACGTCCACTTCCATGTCGTGGCGCGCATGGCCGATCAGCCCGAGGACCGCCGCGGCCCCGCCGTCTTCGGGTATCTGGGCCGCCCCGAGGAGGAGTGGGTCTCCCCCGAGAGGGCCGACGAACTGGCCCGCGAGATCGGCCGAGCGCTCGCCTAGCCAGGGCCGCTGACGTGCAGTCCTGGACGCAGAATCGCTCGGGTCCAGTGACGAGAAACGGTAGTGGGAATCGGGCCACTGGCACAGGATGTAGCGACCACGGTCGACACAGGGAGAGCACGATGCGGACGCCGATGACCATCTCCGACTTCCTCGATCGCGCCGAGCTGGGGTTCGCCTCCAGCCCCGGCGTGATCGACGAGCCCCTCCAGCCCGCGCTGCCCGTCCCCACCTCCACGTACGGCGACCTCGCCACCCGGGTGCGGGCCTGGCAGGCCGGGTTCGACGCGCTGGGCGTCGGCGAGGGCGAGCGGATCGCCGTCGTCAGCCACAACTCGGCGCGGATGCTGGAGCTGTTGTTCGCCGTCCCGACCAGCGGGCGGATCTGCGTGCCGATCAACTTCCGGCTGAAGCCGGAGGAGATCGACTACATGGTGCGGCAGAGCGGCGCCCAGGTGCTGCTCGTCGACCCGGAGCTGGACGACGCACTCAGCGGAGTGAAGGCCCGGCACCGCTTCGTGCTCGGCGAGCAGACCGACAACGAGCTGATGCGGTACGGGATCGAACCGCGCCCGTGGTCGCGGCCGGACGAGGACGCCACCGCCACCATCAACTACACCTCCGGAACGACCGCCCGGCCCAAGGGGGTTCAGCTCACCCACCGCAACATCTGGGTGAACGGGCTCACCTTCGGCCTGCACACCCGCGCCTGGGAGCGGGACGTCTACCTGCACACGCTGCCGATGTTCCACTGCAACGGGTGGGGCATGCCGTTCGTGATGGCCGGGCTCGGGGCAAAGCAGGTGGTGCTGAGGAAGGTCGACGGCGCGGAGATCCTGCGGCGGGTGGAGGAGCACGGGGTGACGCTGATGTGCGGCGCGCCCGCCGTGTGGAATGCGGTGCTGGATGCCGCCGCGACCTGGGACGGCGAGATTCCGGGGCGGGACAAGGTGCGAGTGGTGTGTGCGGGGGCTCCGCCGCCCACCCGTACCATCCAGCGCATGGGCGAGGAGCTGGGCTGGGAGTTCACCCAGATCTACGGTCTGACCGAGACCTCACCCCTCCTCACCTTCAACCGCACCCAGCCCGCCGACGACGCCCTCCCCGCCGAGGAACGCGCCCGCAAGCTGTCCCGGGCGGGCATCCCCGCGCTCGGTGTGAAGCTCCAAGTGGCCGACAACGGCGAGGTGTTGGCGCGGTCGAACGTCGTGCTGGACGCTTACTGGGAGAAGCCCGAGGAGACGGCCGAGGCCCTCGCCGACGACTGGTTCCACACCGGCGACGGCGGTTTCCTCGACAAGAGCGACGGTCACCTCACGATCTCCGACCGCAAGAAGGACGTCATCATCACCGGCGGGGAGAACGTCTCCTCCATCGAGGTCGAGGACACCATCTTCAGCCACCCGGCCGTCGCCGAGGTCGCCGTCATCGGCGTCCCGCACGAGAAGTGGGGCGAGACCATCAAGGCGCTGGTCGTCCTGGTCGAGGGCGCGACTGCCGACGAGGCGGCGATCATCGCCCACTGCAAGGAGCGGATCGGCGGCTACAAGGCCCCGACGTCCGTGGAGTTCCGGGCGGAGATCCCGCGCACCGCGACCGGCAAGATCCAGAAGTTCAAGCTGCGCGAGCCCTACTGGGCGGGCCTGGACCGGAAGGTCAACTGACGTGCTGGACAAGGGACTTCTCTCGTACACCCACGGCACCGGTACCACCGAGCTGCTGGGCGACACCATCGGCGCCAACCTGCTGCGCACCGCCGAGGCCTTCCCGGAGAGGGAGGCGCTCGTCGACGTACCGTCGGGCAGGAGGTGGACGTACGCACAACTGCGGTCGGATGTCGATGAGTTGGCGCGCGGGCTGCTCGCCCGGGGTCTGGCGAAGGGCGACCGGGTCGGGATCTGGGCGGTGAACTGTCCGGAGTGGACGCTCCTCCAGTACGCCACCGCCCGCATCGGCGCGATCCTCGTCAATATCAACCCCTCCTACCGTTCGCACGAGTTGGCGTACGTCCTCAACCAGTCCGGGGTCTGCCTGCTCGTCGCCTCCCTCACCCACAAGAGCAGCGACTACCGGGCGCTGGCCGCCGAGGCCGCCGACCGCTGCCCCGCCCTGCGCTCCGTCCACCACATCGGCGACCCCACCTGGGACGCGCTCACCGCCGAACTGGCCACGGAAGCCGAACTGGAATCCCGTACAAGCGAGTTGTCCTGCGACGACCCCATCAACATCCAGTACACGTCCGGCACCACGGGCTTCGCGAAGGGAGCCACCCTCTCCCACCACAACATCCTCAACAACGGCTACTTCGTCGGCGAGACGGTCGGCTACGACGAACACGACCGCATCTGCCTGCCCGTGCCCTTCTACCACTGCTTCGGCATGGTCATGGGCAACCTCGCCGCCACCTCGCACGGCGCCTGCGTCGTCATCCCGGCGCCCTCCTTCGACCCCGCCGCCACCCTGCGCGCGGTCCAGGACGAGCGCTGCACCTCGCTGTACGGCGTGCCGACCATGTTCATCGCCGAGCTGAACCTGCCCGACTTCGCCTCGTACGACCTGACCTCGCTCCGCACCGGGATCATGGCCGGATCGCCGTGCCCGGTGGAGGTGATGAAGCGGGTCGTCGCCGAGATGCACATGGCGGAGGTGTCCATCTGCTACGGCATGACGGAGACCTCCCCGGTCTCCACCCAGACCCGCCGCGACGACGATCTGGAGCGCCGCACCGGCACCGTCGGCCGGGTCCTGCCGCACCTGGAGGTCAAGGTGATCGACCCGGCCACCGGCACCACTGTGCGGCGCGGCACCTCGGGCGAGCTGTGCACCCGCGGCTACAGCGTGATGCTCGGGTACTGGGAGGACCCGGACCACACCGCCGAAGTCGTCGACGCCGGGCGGTGGATGCACACCGGCGACCTCGCCACGATGCGCGAGGACGGGTACCTCCAGATCGTCGGCCGCATCAAGGACATGATCATCCGCGGTGGCGAGAACGTGTACCCGCGCGAGATCGAGGAGTTCCTCCACGCCCACCCGAAGATCTCCGACGTCCAGGTGGTCGGCATCCCCGACGCGCGCTACGGCGAGGAGATCCTGGCCTGCGTCGTCCCCCGCGACCCGGCCGACCCGCCCACCCGGGAGGAGCTCGCCGCGTACTGCGAGGGCAGGCTCGCGCACTACAAGGTCCCGCGCCGGGTGGAGATCCTGGAGGCCTTCCCGATGACGGTCAGCGGCAAGGTCCGCAAGGTGGAGTTGAGGGAGCAGTACGGCAGTTGACGCGCCCGGGCCCCGTCCGCGCACTCCTTGCCCGGACGGGGCCGCTGCGTCAGGATACGGGCCGGGGGACACGTGACACGGGGGTGCACGCGCCGGTCGTTCGGCGTGCGCGTTCACGGGGCGCGGACGGACCCCCATCTGTCTGCGAACGGCCCCGACGAGGCGAGAGCACTTCATGCACCCAGTGGCGAGAACCCTTCAAGTCCTGTTCATGGTGGCCGGATTGGGCCTCCTCCTCTACGGCTTCATCGAGGAGGACGACGAGAAGGCCCGCAAGGAGCACAACCTGGAGTGGGTCTGCGGCGCCGACGCGGGCTCCACCACCAAGCAGCGCTGCCAGACCCAGGGCCCCAACACCTACACCTGGTCCAACGGCGCCGAGAACACCGGCATCACGATCTCCCTCGCGGGCGTGGGCCTGCTGGTCGCGTCGGCGTCGGTGGCGATCGGCGCGACCAAGAAGGCCCCGGTGTCGACCGCCCCGACCGGCGTCGCGCCGGGTTACGGCGGCCAGCCGACGTACGCGCCGAACCAGCAGGGTCACTGAACCTTCAGGGTTGCGGGAAGCGGTCCGCGTCACGCCGCATGCACACCCGCGGCCAGCGGTCGAGGCCCATCGAGGACTCCTCGGCGACGATCTCCCGCAGGCCGTCGGTGAGTTGGGCGTCGCTGAGGGTGTGGAAGCCCAGGCGGGTGTAGTACGGGGCGTTCCACGGGACCTGGGCGAAAGTGGTCAGGGTGAGGGCGGCGTGGCCGGACTCCTGCGCCAGGTGGGAGATGAGCGCGCGGCCCGCGCCCCGGCGGGCCAGGCGGGGGTGGACGGACACCTGGTCGATGTGGGCCGCGCCGTCCACCTCCTGCCAGATGAGATACGCGCCGGGTGTGCCGTCGGAGTCGGTGAACACCCAGGCGCGGTCGTCGAGTTGATAGGTCGTCAGGAGGTCGAGTGCGGGCGGGTCGTCGTCCGCGATCTCCGTCATGCCGAGGTCCCGGAACGGCTCGCCGGCCGCCCTCTCGATGTCCTGGAGCGGGGGCAGCTCGGCGGCCAGGGCGAGGCGGATCGCGGGGTGCGCCCCGACGGGCACGGGCCGGGTCTGCGGCCGGGGGCGAAGTGCTGACATGTGTCGAGTATCGCGCGGACCCCGGGGCCTGCACCCGGCCCGCCCCCGCAGGCCGCCCGTCCCGCTAGCCGCCCGTGCCCGCAGGCCGCCCGTCCCGCTAGCCGCCCGTGCCCGCAGGCCGCCCGTCCCGCTAGCCGCCCGTGCCCGTACTGCTGCCCGCCAGGTCGTCGGCGGCGCGGGTGGCCGGTTTCGGGGTGCCGGTGAGGTCGAGGACGAACAGGGGGACGCCCAGTTCCTCCGCGCGGGCGCGGGCCGCGGGTTCGTAACCCGTGAGGGAGAAGAAGACCGCGACGGACGACTGGTTCAGCCCGTGCAGCCACAGGCACTCCACGTCGCGCAGCGTGGACGGCTCCGTGCTCGGGTCGACCTGCGCGACCAGGCCCGGAGCCCGCAGGTCGATGCCCGACGCGGGGTGCTCCGGGGACTGGAGGATGCCCCGGAAGCCGAGCCACTTGAGGTAGAGCGCGGCGGCGGTGACCGCGTCCCGGGCCGTGCGGATGGTGAGGGGGCGGAAGGGCGGCCGGGGAGCGCGGGAGCGCTCCCGCGGGGTGCCCGCGTCCGCTCCGGCATCCGGGTGCGCGCCGGTGTCCGGGCCCGCGCCGACGCCCGGGCCCGCTCCGACGTCCGAGGCCGACGCGGTCACCGATTCGTCCGTACGGAGCGACTCGGGCCGCATCGCAGGCCGCCCAGCGGGTTCCGCGGTCGGGGGCACGGTGGGGGCGGGCCGGACCGGGATGCGCAGGACCGCACCGCAGCCGCAGCCCAGTTCCGGCTGGGGCCACTGGTCGTTGCGGCCGCACGACTCGCAGCGGACCGTCACCCAGGAGTCCGTCCACGTGCGGTGCGTGACGGTCTGCGCCGGTGCGTCGCGCTGGAGCGGCGGGGCCAGCGGCGCGCCGCACGCGCAGGGGAAGACGGGCGGTTCGTACGCGTGGTCACGGCGGCAGGCGGGGCACCGCACCGGCACGCTGCTTCCCATGGGGCGACCTCCGGGACATCTCGTCCGGCGGGCACGTCCGGCGGCGCGCGACCGGGCGTGAACGCGGGAACGCATGAACGACTGATGCGCTGTGTCATTCCATGGTCACACCAACTGTGAAGCCTTGGCAGGCACTTCGCGTCTTTTCTGTCGACGTTTCGATCCGTGGACTCCACCGCGTGCCTCCGTGTGCCGCTTTGTGCGGTCCTCCACCCGCGCCGCTCCCGATCCGTGGACTCCTCCCTTGACGGCGACACCTCCGCATCCTATGTTGCTTCCACATAGCAGAACAGTTATTCCGCATTACGGAAAACCGGCCTGAAGCACAGGAGTGACCCGATGCCCCGTATGACCGCCGCCCTCGCGGCTGTTGAGATCCTCAAGCGCGAAGGCGTCAGCCACGCGTTCGGCGTGCCCGGCGCGGCGATCAACCCCTTCTACAAGGCCCTCCAGGTCGGCGGCGGGATCAAGCACACGCTCGCCCGCCACGTCGAGGGCGCGTCCCACATGGCCGAGGGCTACACCCGCAGCAACGCCGGCAACATCGGCGTCTGCATCGGTACGTCAGGCCCCGCCGGCACCGACATGATCACCGGCCTCTACTCGGCCATCGCGGACTCGATCCCGATCCTGTGCATCACCGGCCAGGCCCCGGTCGCGAAGCTCCACAAGGAGGACTTCCAGGCCGTCGACATCGCGTCGATCGCCAAGCCGGTCACCAAGAAGGCCACCACCGTCCTGGAGGCCGCGCAGGTCCCGGGCGTGTTCCAGGAGGCCTTCCACCTGATGCGCTCCGGCCGTCCGGGCCCGGTCCTCATCGACCTGCCGATCGACGTGCAGCTCACCGAGATCGAGTTCGACCCCGAGACGTACCAGCCGCTCCCGGTCTACAAGCCGGTCGCGACCCGCCCGCAGGTCGAGAAGGCGATCTCCTTCCTCCTGGAGTCGGAGCGCCCGCTGATCGTCGCCGGTGGCGGTGTCATCAACGCCGACGCCTCCGACCTGCTCCTGGAGTTCGCCGAGCTGACCGGCACCCCGGTCATCCCCACCCTCATGGGCTGGGGCATCGTCCCCGACGACCACGAGCTCAACGCCGGCATGGTGGGCCTGCAGACCTCGCACCGCTACGGCAACGCGAACTTCCTGGAGTCCGACTTCGTCCTGGGCATCGGCAACCGCTGGGCCAACCGTCACACCGGTGACCTGGCCGTCTACACCGAGGGCCGCAAGTTCGTCCACGTCGACATCGAGCCCACCCAGCTGGGCAAGATCTTCGCGCCGGACTACGGGATCGCCTCCGACGCCAAGGCCGCCCTGGAGCTGTTCGTCGAGGTCGCCAAGGAGCTGAAGGCGGAGGGCAAGCTGCCCGACCGCAGCGCGTGGGCCGCCTCCACGCAGGACCGCAAGGCCAAGCTCCAGCGCCGTACGCACTTCGACAACGTGCCGCTCAAGCCGCAGCGCGTCTACGAGGAGATGAACCGCGCCTTCGGCCCCGAGACCCGGTACGTCACCACCATCGGCCTCTCCCAGATCGCCGGCGCGCAGATGCTCCACGTCTACAAGCCGCGCCACTGGATCAACTGCGGCCAGGCAGGCCCGCTCGGCTGGACCATCCCGGCCGCGCTCGGCGTCGCCACCGCAGACCCCGAGGGCCAGGTCGTCGCCCTCTCCGGCGACTACGACTTCCAGTTCATGCTGGAGGAGCTGGCCGTCGGCGCGCAGCACAAGATCCCGTACGTCCACGTCCTGGTCAACAACTCCTACCTGGGCCTGATCCGTCAGGCCCAGCGGAACCTGGACATCAACTTCCAGGTCAACCTGGAGTTCGAGAACATCAACTCGCCCGAGCTGGGCGTCTACGGCGTCGACCACGTCAAGGTCGTCGAGGGCCTGGGCTGCAAGGCCATCCGCGTCACCGAGCCCGACCAGCTGCTGCCCGCCTTCGAGGAGGCGAAGAAGCTGGCTCAGGAGTTCCAGGTGCCGGTCGTCGTCGAGGCGATCCTGGAGCGCGTCACCAACATCTCGATGAGCGGCGCGGGCATCGACGCCGTCAACGAGTGGGAGGACATCGTGACCGAGCCCGGCCACGCGCCGACCGCCGTGCGCGCGTTCACCGGCGAGTAGCCGGGAAGCAGGGGGGAACGAGGGGCCGGTCGCCGCGGAGTGCGGTGACCGGCCCCTTCGCCGTGCCCCGTAGTCCCTGTCATACGTGAGAGGTACGCGGCAGGTGCCATCCGGCGGGGGACGCCGACGACACGGGGCGATCCCTAAGTTCCGTACCAGCAGCAGGAGCTGCCACCGGTACGGAAGGACCACCACCATGAACCCGCATCCCAGCTCTGCCGAGCCCCACCGCCCGGCCCCCAGGACAGGCGACCGGCATGGCGGTGCGGGCACCGGTGTGGGCGGTCTCCGGGGTGGCCGGTCCGGTGGGCGGGGCTTCCTGCGGGGGCGGTTTCGGTCCGGGCGTTTGGTGCGGGGGGTGCTGGCCGGGGTCGTCGTCGGGTCCGTGGTGCTGCCCGTGTCCGGTGCGGCCGGGGCCACCGGGATACCCGCCCCGGCCCCCGCCTCCCTCGCCCCGCTGCGTGCCGCCACCGCCGGCGACCTCGCCGAGCGGTACGCCGCCCGGCGGGCCGGGATCCGTGACGCGGCAGCCGCCGCCGACGCGCACGGGTCGCGCAAGCGTGCCGCCGCACTCCGTCAACTCGCCCTGCCATCCCGGCAGTTCCTTGCCTTCGACGGGCGTGACGGCGGGCGTACGGTCGAGGTGTTCGGGGACCTCGCGCGGGCGGACCGGATCGCCGTTCTGGTGCCCGGGGCGGACACCTCCGTCGACCACTACGACCGGCTGCGGGACGGGGCCGAGGCCCTGCTGCGCGCGGCGGGCCCGCATACCGCCGTCGTCGCCTGGGTCGGCTACCGCACCCCGGCCACCGTCAGCACCGACGCCCTCACGGCCGGGCGCGCCTACGAAGCGGCACGCGAACTCAGCCTATTCGCGGGTGAGTTGACCGCTCTGCGCTCCGGTGTGCCGGTCTCCTACCTCTGCCACTCCTACGGTGCCGTCGTCTGCGCCGCAGCCGCCCCCGGCGTCGAAGCGGCGAACCTGGTCCTCTTCGGCAGCCCCGGCATCGGCACCGACGCCGAACGCGTCGACGCGCTCGGCACCCGGGCCACCGTCTGGGCGGGCCGGGGGAGCGCCGACTGGATCGGCGGCGTCCCGCACACCGCACTCGACCTGGGCGTCACCACCGTGGGCTTCGGGGCCGACCCGGTGTCGCCCGCCTTCGGCGCCCGCCGCTTCGATGCGGGCGACAGCGACCACAGCGGCTACCTGTTGCCCGGCTCCGCATCCCTCGCGCACCTCGCGGACATCGTCACCGGAAGTGCGGTGGTCGGCCGTGCGTGAGCACCGCACATCTCCGCAGGAGGCGGGGCCGGCCCGCCGCGCCGTCCCGCAGACGGCGGCCCGGGACCGCAGGGAGACCCCGCAGGCACCCGTCCCGGTGGGGCGCCACCCCTCGACGGCGGCAACCCCGGCCCGCCGAGCTTTCCCGCAGGCGGCGGCCCCGGCTCCTCCTGCCGATCCACCCGCGACGGCCCCGGTCCGCCGCGACGCCGCGAAGGCAACCTCGGTCCGCGGTGATGCCGCCGGCGCGGCCCCGGTCCGCCGTGATGCCGCCAGTGCGGCCCCGGCCCGTCGGGTCCTGCCGCAGGTGGCAGACCTGGCCCGGCGCATCGACGCCGCCACCCCGCCGACCCGTGACCGTACCGTCGACGCACTGCGTGCCCTGGCCGTTCTCGGTGTGGTGCTCGGGCACTGGCTCGTCACCGCGCTCGTCGTCGACACCGGGACCGTGCACGGCACCAGCCCGCTCGCTCCGATGCCCCAACTCGCCCCCATATCCTGGGTGTTCCAGACCCTCGCCGTCTTCTTCCTGGTCGGCGGACACGTCGCAGCCAAGGGGTACGCGGCCGCCCGCGGCCGGGGCACCCGCTACCGGGACTGGCTCGCCGCCCGGCTGCTGCGTCTCTTCCGCCCCGTCGCCGCACTCCTGGTCACCTGGGCCGTCGCCGCCGCCGCGATGCTCGTCGGCGGGGTGCGCCCGGAGACCCTGAGCACCCTCCTCAAGCTGGTGCTCACCCCCTTGTGGTTCCTGCTGGTCTTCGCCGCGCTCACCGCCGCCACCCCGCTCGTCGCGAAGCTGCACCCGCTGTGGCCGCTCGCCGTCGTCCTGTGCGTGGACGTGATCCGCTTCGCCCTCGGCGGCCCCGAGGTGCTCGGGCTGCTCAACCTCGGCGCGGGCTGGCTCGTTCCGTACTGCCTGGGGGCGCTCTGGGCGCGGGGCGGGCTCCGTACTCGTACGGGGATCGTGCTGCTGTCCTGCGGTGCGGCCGCCACCGCCGCACTGATCCTCTTCGCGGGCTACCCCGCCTCCATGGTCGGCGTCCCCGGCGCGGCCGTCTCCAACCTCAACCCGCCCACCCTCGCCGCCGTCTGCTTCGGCCTCGCCCAGTGCGGTGCCGCACTCCTGCTCCTCGAACCGCTCCGCAGGCTCCTGCGACGGCCCCTGGCCTGGGCGGGCGTCGCCCTGCTGAACCTCGCCGCGATGACCGTCTTCCTCTGGCACCAGACCGCCATGATGGCCGTCACCGCGCTCGGCCTGCTCGCGGGCCGCCCGCTCCCCGGACTGCACACCGAGCCGGACGGCCCCGGGTGGGTGCTCGCCCGGATCGGCGGTCTGCCGGTGTTCGCGTGCGCGCTGCTGGTGTGCTGGGCGGCGTACCGGACGTACGAGCGGCGGAGCGGGAGGACCCGGTGACCGCCGCAGGGCGGGACAGGTGCTCGGGCACGCCGAAGGGCGCGGAGCACGGGACCGTCCGTACTCCGCGCCCTGGTTCGGCAAGCGCACGAGCGTCATGCGCACGAGCGTCATGCGCACATGCGTCGTGCGAAATGCGAATGAGGCCGCGGTGGGGGCGATGAGCCGGCAGGGGCTCCTTCTCTCAGGTCAAGAAGGAGAGACCGCCGGCCTTCACCACCGCACTGGCTCACCCACCACCGCGGGCCTCGTTCGTGTCCGTGCCGCCGACCACCCCTCATTCGGGCCGGCGGCACAGACAGCGGGCAGGGCCTGACCTCCCGTCAGACCCCTTCCGCAGTCGGGGAATTACTTGTCGTCGCGCAGAGCGCGGACGGCCTCTTCGACGCGCTTGCCGTACTCGGCGTCCGCGGCGTGGAAGTGCGCGAGGTTCTTCTCGATCACGTCGTCGCGGGAGACCTGCGAGAGGCCACCGGCGATGTTGGCGATGAGACGGTCCTTCTCGTCGGACGACATCAGGCGGTAGAGCTCACCGGCCTGGAAGAAGTGGTCGTCCTTGACGTGCTGCGCGTACGCGTACGTGCCGGTCCAGCCGGAGAGCTCGGCCGGGGCGCCCAGCGGGGCGTCCGTCTGCGCGGGACCGTCGTACGAGTTGGGCTCGTAGTTCTTGTCGTGGCGCGAGCCGGTGCGGGTGGCGTAGAAGCCGTCGCGGCCGTAGTTGTCGGCGGGCGCGTTCTTCGGCGCGTTCACCGGCAGCTGGGTGTGGTTGACGCCCAGACGGTAGCGGTGCGCGTCCGCGTAGGCGAACATGCGGCCCTGGAGCATCTTGTCCGGCGAGGCGGTGATGCCCGGGACGAAGTTGTTCGGCGAGAACGCGGCCTGCTCGACCTCGGCGAAGACGTTGTCCGGGTTGCGGTCGAGGACCAGACGGCCCACGCGCTGCAGCGGGTAGTCCGAGTGCGGCCACACCTTCGTGACGTCGAAGGGGTTGAAGCGGTAGTCCGCGGCCTCGGCGGCCGGCATGACCTGGACGTACAGGGTCCAGGACGGGTTGACGCCGCGCTCGATGGCCTGGAGCAGGTCCGTCTGGTGCGAGTTGGCGTCCTTGCCCGCGATCTCCGCGGCCTGGTCCGACGACAGCGAGCGGATGCCCTGGTTCGTCTTGAAGTGGTACTTGACGAAGAAGGCCTCGCCCTCGGCGTTCGTCCACTGGTAGGTGTGCGAGCCGTAGCCGTTCATGTGACGGTACGAGGCGGGGATGCCGCGGTCGCCCATCAGCCAGGTGATCTGGTGCGTGGCCTCGGGGGCGTGTGCCCAGAAGTCCCAGACGTTGTCCGGCTCCTGCTTGCCCGTGAAGGGGTCGCGCTTCTGCGAGTGGATGAAGTCGGGGAACTTGATCGGGTCCTTGATGAAGAACACCGGGGTGTTGTTGCCGACGAGGTCGTAGTTGCCCTCTTCGGTGTAGAACTTCAGCGCGAAACCGCGCGGGTCGCGGACCGCGTCCGCGCCACCGAGGTTGTCCGCGACGGTGGAGAAGCGGATGAACGTCTCGGTGCGCTTGCCGACCTCGGAGAGGAAGTTCGCGCGGGTGAAGCCGGTGACGTCGTCCGTCACCTCGAAGTAGCCGTACGCGCCGGAGCCGCGGGCGTGCACGACACGCTCCGGGATGCGCTCGCGGTTGAACCGGGCGAGCTTCTCCAGCAGGTGCTGGTCCTGGAGGAGGAGCGGGCCACCGACACCGGCGGAGGCGGAATTCTGGTTGTCGGCGACCGGGGCGCCTGACTCGGTCGTGAGCACACGCTTCGACATGGTGACCTTGGGACCTTCCTGCGGGATCTGCTGGCGGCGTGAGGAGCGTAAGTACGCGGAGAACGCGGCGTCAACAGTTTGTTGAAATTGAAGGTGGAGCAAGTATGAGACCCGGGCCGCGGCAGCGCCTGGGCGCGACAGGACAGGTGTCAGCGCTGCCGCAGCCCGGAGTTCGGGGGCGGCTTCAGTGAAGAAGCCGCAGGTCAGGCCCTAGAGCCCGAGGGATTTCAGACCTGCTGGCCGGAGAGGCGCTCGACGGCGCGCAGCAGGGCCGAGTGGTCCAGACCGCCGTCGCCCTGGGCGCGCAGCGAGGCGACCAGCTGGGCGACGACCGCGCCGACGGGGAGCGCCGCACCGACGTTGCGGGCGGCGTCGGTGACGATGCCCATGTCCTTGTGGTGCAGGTCGATCCGGAAACCGGGCGCGAAGTCGCGGTTGAGGAAGTTGTCCTTCTTGCGGGTCAGGACCGTCGAGCCGGCCAGACCGCCGTTGAGGACGTCCAGCGCGGCCTTCAGGTCGACGCCGGACTTCTCCAGGAAGACCACGGCCTCGGCGCACGCCTGGATGTTGACCGCGACGATCAGCTGGTTGGCGGCCTTCACCGTCTGGCCCGAGCCGTGCGGACCGCACAGCACGATGGTCTTGCCGAGAGCCTCCAGGATCGGCTTGGCGGAGTCGAAGTCCGCCTGCTCGCCGCCGACCATGATGGACAGTACGGCCTCGATCGCACCGGCCTCGCCGCCGGAGACCGGGGCGTCCAGGACGCGGATGCCCTTGTCCTTGGCGGCCTTCGCCAGGTCCACCGAGGTCTGCGGGGTGATCGAGGACATGTCGACCAGCAGCGCGCCGGACCTGGCGTTCTCCAGGATGCCGTCCGGACCGTACGCGATGGCCTCGACCTGCGGGGAGGCGGGCACCATCGTGATGACGACGTCGGCGTCCTTGACGGCCTCGGCGATCGAGGCGGCACCCTTGCCGCCGGCCTTGACCAGGCGGTCGATCTTGTCCTGCTCCAGGGTGTAACCGGTGACGTCGTAACCGGCCTTCAGCAGGTTCTCGGACATGGGGGAGCCCATGATGCCGAGGCCGATGAAACCGATCTTGGGGAGCGTGCTCATGAGGGTGCTGCCTCTCTCAAAAACCGTGTCAAGAAGTTCAGTTGGTGCCCGAGGGCACTACTTGGCGGCGCGGGCCGACCGGTCGAGCCAGTCGAAGGCCTCGGCGCTGGGCTTGTCGCCCGGCTTGTACTCCAGGCCGACCCAGCCCTCGTAACCGGCCTTCTTCAGGCGGTCGAGCAGGGCTTCCAGGCCGAGGTCACCGGTGCCCGGCGCGCCGCGGCCCGGGTTGTCGGCGATCTGCACGTGGCCCGTCTTGTCGGCGTAGGCGTCTATGACCTCTTCGAGGTTCTCGCCGTTCATCGACAGGTGGTACAGGTCCAGGAGGAACTTGGCGTTGCCGAGCCCGGTCGCCTTGTTGACCTTGTCGACGACCTCGATCGCGGCGGGCGCGCTCACCAGCGGGTAGAGCGGCGACTCCGGCTTGTTGAGGGTCTCGACCAGGAGGATCGCACCGACGCGGTCGGCGGCGCGGGCGGCGAGGACCAGGTTCTCCAGCGCCAGGGTGTCCTGGATCTGGGCGTCCACGCCCTCCACACGGTTGCCGTAGAGCGCGTTGAGCGCCTTGCAGCCGACCGAGGCGGCGAAGTCGGCCGCCACCTCGATGTTGGCGCGGAAGCGGTCGGACTCCTCGCCGGGCACGGAGAGCGCACCGCGGTCCGGGCCGGGAAGCTGTCCGGCGTAGAAGTTCAGGCCGACGAGCTGGGTGCCGGCGTCGTCGAGCGCCTTCTTCAGGGCGTCGAGCTCCGACTGGTCGGGGGTCGGGGTCTCGATCCAGGGCCACCACAGCTCGACCGCGGTGAAGCCGGCCGCGGCGGCTGCCGCCGGGCGCTCCAGGAGCGGGAGTTCCGTGAAGAGGATCGAGAGGTTCACATCGAAGCGGTGGTCCGAGTAGCCCATGGGGTTTTCGGCGCTCCTTCCGTATTGCGGAAGTTGTTTTCTGCCTGTTGGAAGATTGCAACCGGCCCCGAGGACTTGTCAAGAGGGGCTCCCGGATTTCGTGCTGCTCGCAGTAGGTTGTGCGCGTGCGATTGAGAGTGGAGTTCACGACCGAGCCCTTCGATCTCGACGAGGCGCCGCCGCATGCGGTGGCTGCTCGTGAGGTGATCCAGGTGGCCGAGCTGGACGCCGTCGACGTGGGTCCCTTCGGCAATACGGCGGAGGGGAGCGCCGACGCCGTGCTCACCGCCGTGGACGCGCTGCTGCGCAAGTCCCTCGCCGCCGGGGCCACCCGCGTCTCGTTGCAGGTCAATGTGATCGGGGAGGGCGAGCAGTGACGGAACCCGGGGACCACCCACTGGTCACGGCGGTCAAACCGCTCGTCGACGCGATGGGGGCCGAGATGCTGGATCCGGGGCTGGCCGGCCGGGAGGACGTGCTGCTCGCCTGGGAGGGCGAGGACGTCATCGCCGTACGGCTGCCCCAGCTCTCCGACTCCCTCGACCGCATCCTTGCCGCGCTGGAGCGCGGGCACGGTGTGCCGCTGGCCGAGCTCGACCGCAAGGCCAAGCAGGCCGTCGTACGGACGCTGGAAGCGCGCGGCGCGTTCTCCGTACGGCACGGTGTGGAGACGGTGGCGGGGGCGCTCGGTGTCTCGCGCTTCACTATTTACAACTACCTCAACAGGGAAAACGGGTCCAAGGGGGACTAGTCGCCCCTTCAATCGCCCCTCCCTGAGGCCCATTTGATCGATCATTTTGAGTCGCCGCCGTCCCCGCTTGGGGGCGGCGGCTTTTGTCTTCGCGAACTTTCAACAAACTGTTGACGTCCAGTTGTTGAGGGCGTTAGCTATGCGCAGCCCGTCCAGCACAAGGCCACGGAGGCTCCCGTGACTTCGGTCCAGACACCGGGCCTTTCCCGGTTCAACCACCTCTCCGAGAGTGCGGCCCAGGCCGAACTCCACGAGGTGTGTGCCAGCTCGGCGTGGGGGAGCAAGCTCGTCGCTCAGCGCCCGTACGCCTCCGCCGAGGAACTGTTTCTCGCCAGTGACGCCGCCCTCGCGGAACTCACTGCCGAGGACCTTGCCGAGGCGATGGCGGGACACCCGCCGATCGGTCGCCCCAAGCCCGGAGACCCGACCTCCTCCCGCGAACAGCGCGGAATGGCCGGCGCCTCCGAGGAACTCAAGGCCGAGATGCTCGAACTGAACCTGGCGTACCAGGAGAAGTTCGGACATGTCTTCCTGATCTGCGCGACCGGCGCCACCGGAGAGCAGATGCGCGACGCGGTGCGTGAGCGGAGCGGCAACTCGCCCGAGCAGGAGCGGGAAATCGTCCGCACCGAACTGGGCAAGATCAACCGCATCCGGCTGACCCGCCTCGTGGAATCCCCCGCGGATTCAGGAGAAGAGAACTGAGATGAGTACCGCAACCACCGCCTCGGTGTCCACGCACATCCTGGACACCAGCATCGGCCGCCCCGCCGAGGGCGTCGCCATCACGCTCACCGCCCGCAGCGGCGCGGACGCGGAGTGGAAGACGCTCGGCGGTTCGAAGACCGACGCGGACGGGCGCTGCAAGGACCTCCCGGCCCTGCCGGAGGGAACGACCCACGTCCGGCTCGACTTCGAGACCGAGACCTACTTCGCCAGTAAGACCGAAGCCGAGGCTCAGCAGGACGCCCCCCGCGTAAGGGACAGCGGCGCGTTCTTCCCGGAAGTGGCGATCACCTTCGCCGTCGTACCGGGCGAACACTTCCACGTACCGCTGCTGCTCAACCCGTTCGGCTACTCCGTATACCGAGGGAGCTAGCACTGATGCCCACCATTCTCGGCCAGAACCAGTACGGCAAAGCAGAGAACCGCGTCGTCAAGATCACGCGGGACGGCGACACCCACCACATCAAGGACCTGAACGTCTCGATCGCCCTCTCCGGCGACATGGACGACGTCCACTACTCCGGCTCGAACGCCAACGTCCTGCCGACCGACACCACCAAGAACACGGTGTACGCGTTCGCCAAGGAGTTCGGCATCGAGTCCGCCGAGCAGTTCGGCATCCACCTCGCGCGTCACTTCGTGACCACGCAGGAGCCGATCAAGAAGGCGCGCATCCGGATCGAGGAGTACTCCTGGGAGCGCATCGCCTCCTCGGACAACAACTCCAAGTTCATCGGTTCCGACGAGGTCAACCACTCCTTCGTCCGCAAGGGCCAGGAGCTGCGCCTCACCCAGATCACCTTCGACGGCACGAACTGGGAAGTCATCTCCGGCCTGAAGAACCTCACGGTGATGAACTCCACCAACTCCGAATTCTGGGGTTACGTCAAGGACAAGTACACGACGCTGAAGGAGGCGTACGACCGCATCCTGTGCACCGACGTCTCCACCGTCTGGCGCTACAACTGGACCAGCGACGACGACCGGATGCCCAACTGGGAGAAGTCGTACGCGCAGGCCAAGAAGCACATCCTCGAGGCCTTCGCCGAGACGTACTCGCTCTCGCTCCAGCAGACGATGTACCAGATGGGTTCGCGGGTCATCAACAACCGGAGCGAGATCGACGAGATCCGCTTCTCGCTGCCCAACAACCACCACTTCCTGGTCGACCTCGAACCGTTCGGACTGAAGAACGACAACGAGGTCTACTTCGCCGCCGACCGCCCGTACGGACTCATCGAGTCCACCATCCTGCGGGACGGAGTCGAGCCGCAGATCCCGGTCGACATGACCAACCTCTGACGCGGTCGGTCCTCAACCGGCCACCTCTGACGCGGTCACGGCCGCGCCGTCCCCCGGCCCCGCCGGGCGGGGGACGGCGCCGCGGACCGGAGGGAACGAACATTCATGGCACAGCCAGCAAAGGGGCCGGCAGCAGAAGGCCCATGTTCTACCCAGAAGAAGCTGCCTACCCAAGGGTCACCCGAAACAGGTGACTCGCCGTCCCTCGGAAAGCCGGTCGATCTCCTCGATCCCGTGCACCCGGTGGACGAGAAGCTCCCCGCCAAGCGGCTCGTCCCCGCCGCGCTCCAGCACATCGCCGCCATGTACGCAGGCGTCGTCACCCCTCCGCTCATCATCGGCCAGGCCGTCGGCCTGGACGCCGCCGGGATGACCCGGCTGATCGCCGCCAGCCTGCTGATCGCGGGCCTCGCCACGATCCTCCAGACGATCGGCATCTCGAAGTTCGCCGGAAACCGGCTCCCCTTCGTCAACGCCGCGTCCTCCGCCGGCATCGCGCCCATGCTCGCGATCGCCGAGACCAGCGCCCCGGGCCACCAACTCCCCGCCATCTACGGTGCGGTGATGGTCGCCGGTGTCTTCTGTCTCGCCGTCGGCCCCTTCTTCGGAAAGCTCCTCCGCTTCTTCCCGCCGCTCGTCACCGGCGTCGTGATCACCCTCATCGGTGTGACGCTGATGCCCGTGCCCGTCGCCTGGGCGCAGGGCGGCAACAAGGACGCCGCCGACTTCGGCGACATGAAGTACCTGGCGCTGGCCGCCTTCACGCTCGTCGTCATTCTTGTCATTCAGCGTTTCGGTACCGGCTTCATCAAGCAAGTCGCCCTGCTTCTGGGCATGTTGACCGGCACGCTCGCCGCGATCCCGTTCGGGCTGGCCGACTTCAGCGGGCTGGGGGAAGCCCCGATCGCCGCCCTGCCCACGCCCTTCGCCTTCGGCGCCCCCGAGTTCCAGCCCGCCGCGATCCTCTCGCTGTGCATCGTGATGCTGGTCCTGATGACCGAGTCCTCGGCCGGGATGCTCGCCCTCGGCAAGATCTGCGAACGCGACTGCAACGGCAGGACCATCACCCGCGGCCTGCGCACCGACGGCATCGCCACCCTGATCGGTCCCGTCTTCGGCGGCTTCCCGACCAGCGCCTTCGCGCAGAACGTCGGCGTCGTCACGCTGACCCGCGTGCGCAGCCGGTACGTCGTCGCCGTCGCCGGTGGCGCACTGCTCTTCCTCGGCGTGTTCCCGGTGCTGGGCGCGGTGGTCTCCATGGTGCCGATGCCGGTACTCGGCGGCGCCGGGATCGTCCTCTTCGGCTCGATCGCGGTGAGCGGCATCCGTACCCTCTCCGAGGCCGGACTCGACGACAGCTCGAACATCATCCTCGTGGCGGTGGCACTCGGCGCGGGCATCATTCCGCTCGCGGCACCCACTTTCTACGCGGACTTCCCCGCCTGGGCACAGACCGTCCTCGGCTCCGGCATCAGCGCCGGCGCACTGGTCGCCGTCCTGCTCAACCTGTTCTTCCACCACCTCGGCACCCGCGCGCGTCGCACTCCAGCGGCGTCCGTGGCACTCAAATCCTCCTAGGGTCCTGCCGTGCCCGCTCATGACAGAGGTAAAGGAAGCAGCCTTATGGCAGCACCGGCAGCAAAAGCTTCGCGCACCGACAGCTCACGAGACGTCTCACGGATCGTCATTGAGAACTGCGCGATCGCGACGGTCGACGCCCAGGACACGGAATACGCGTCCGGTCACGTCGTCGTCGCGGGCAACCGGATCGAGTCCATCGGCGCGGGCACGGCGCCCGCAGGCCTGGAAAACGTGGTCCGCCGTATCGACGGCACCGGCCATCTCGTCACTCCCGGCCTGATCAACACGCACCACCACTTCTACCAGTGGATCACCCGGGGCCTGGCCACCGACCACAACCTGTTCAACTGGCTCGTCGCCCTCTACCCGACCTGGGCACGCATCGACGAGCAGATGGTGACGGCGGCCGCCCGGGGCTCCCTGGCGATGATGGCCCGCGGCGGTGTCACCACCGCCATGGACCACCACTACGTCTTCCCGCAGGGCTCCGGAGATCTCTCCTCCGCGATCATCGGTGCCGCACGCGACATGGGCGTACGCTTCACCCTCGCCCGTGGCTCCATGGACCGCGGCGAGTCCGACGGGGGCCTCCCGCCGGACTTCGCGATCGAGACCCTCGAAGGCGCGCTCGCCGCCACCGAGGCCACGGTCGACCAGCACCACGACGCGTCCTTCGGCTCCATGACCCAGGTCGCCGTCGCACCCTGCTCCCCGTTCTCCGTCTCCACCGAACTCATGCGCCAGGGCGCCGAGTTGGCCCGCCGCAAGGGCGTGCGACTCCACACCCACGGCAGCGAGACGGTGGAGGAGGAGAAGTTCTGCCACGAGCTGTTCGGCATGGGCCCCACCGACTACTTCGAGTCGACGGGCTGGCTCGGCAGCGACGTGTGGATGGCGCACTGCGTCCACATGAACGACTCCGACATCGCCGCCTTCGCCCGCACCGGCACCGGCGTCGCCCACTGCCCCTCCTCCAACGCCCGCCTCGCCGCAGGCATCGCCCGCGTCCCCGACATGCTCAAGTCGGGTGTCCCGGTCGGCCTCGGTGTCGACGGCACCGCCTCCAACGAGTCGGGCGAACTGCACACCGAGCTGCGCAACGCGCTCCTCATCAACCGCCTGAACACCGAACACCGCGAGCGGGCCCTCAACGCCCGCCAGGCCCTGCGCCTCGGCACCTTCGGAGGCGCCCAAGTCCTGGGCCGCGCAGACCAGATCGGCTCGCTCGAAGCCGGCAAGCTCGCGGACCTGGTGATGTGGAAGATCGACGGCCTCGGCCACTCCACCATCGCCGACCCGGTCACCGCCATCGTCTTCGGCGCGGCGGCACCGGTCACCCTGTCCCTCATCAACGGCGAACCCGTCGTCGAGGACAACCACCTGATCACGGTGGACGAGGAAGCCATCGCCCGCGAAGCGCGGGACGAGGCGCAGCGCCTGGCGCGGATCGCCGCGCAGCCCCGCTGACGCCGACCACCTCGTATCCACCTGTTTGAGATTCCGGCCGGGAGGGACGGCTCCCGGCCGGAACCGAGCAGCCGAGCGGGCTGCTCGGGAGCCGTTCCCGGAGGCGTGGCCCCCTCTTTGAGGACCACGCCCCCGGGGCGGTCCGGCACAACCGGGCGAACGGCACAACAGCTGCACCTTCCGCACCCCCCCTGAGCTCCACCAGCACCTTGCACATACGCACCACCTCCCTGAAGCACGTGCCAACACCGGCACTGGAAAACGACAGGAGGACGCTGTGGCCAAGACGCCCAGGTTCACCGCGCAAGGCTCCACGACGGACGGCACCGCCGAGGAGAGCAAGACCCCTTCCACCACGGAGAAGCACCCGGTCGACCAGGGGATGCCTCCCCTGAAGCTCGCCACGACCGGTCTCCAGCACGTCGCCGCCATGTACGCGGGCGTCGTCGCACCCCCGCTGATCGTCGGCGCGGCCGTGGGCCTGTCCGGCAAGGAACTCACCTTCCTCACCGGCGCCAGCCTCTTCATGGCCGGCCTCGCCACCCTCCTCCAGACGCTCGGCGTCTGGAACATCGGCGCCCGGCTGCCCTTCGTCAACGGCGTCACCTTCGCCGGCGTGGCCCCGATGCTCGCGATAGCCGGCGGCCAGTCCAAGGAGGACGCGCTCCCGGTCATCTTCGGCGCGATCATCGTCGCCGGAGCGATCGGTTTCATCGCCGCGCCGTTCTTCTCCAAGCTGGTCCGCTTCTTCCCGCCGGTCGTCACGGGTACGGTCATCACCCTGATCGGTGTGTCCCTCCTCCCGGTGGCCTTCGGCTGGGCGCAGGGGCCCAACCCCAAGGCGGACGACTACGGTTCGACGACCTTCCTCGGCCTCGCCGGGATCACGCTCGTCGTCGTCCTGCTGCTGCGCCGCTTCACCCGCGGCTTCGTCAAGCAGATCGCCGTACTCCTCGGCCTGGTCATCGGCACGATCATCGCGATCCCCTTCGGCGCCACCGACTTCACGCCGATCACCGAGGCGTCGATCGTCGGCTTCCCGACGCCGTTCCACTTCGGGGCACCGCAGTTCGTGGCCGCCGCGATCATCTCGATGTGCGTGGTCATGCTGGTCTCGATGACCGAGTCGACGGCCGACATGCTGGCCCTCGGTGAGATCGTCGAGCGTCCCGCCGACGAGAAGACCATCGCCGCGGGGCTGCGCGCCGACGCTCTCGGCTCGGCGGTCAGCCCGCTGTTCAACGGCTTCATGTGCAGCGCCTTCGCCCAGAACATCGGCCTGGTCGCCATGACCAAGATCCGCAGCCGGTTCGTGGTCGCGGCGGGCGGCGGTTTCCTGATCCTGATGGGCCTGTGTCCGATCGCCGCCTCGCTGATCGCGGTCGTGCCGCGCCCGGTGCTCGGCGGAGCGGGCATCGTGCTCTTCGGCTCGGTCGCCGCCAGCGGCATCCAGACCCTCGTCAAGGCGGGCCTGGAGAAGGACAACAACGTCCTGATCGTCGCCGTCTCGCTCGCGGTCGGCATCATCCCGATCGCCGCGCCGACCTTCTACCACCACTTCCCGGAGACCGCGAAGATCATCCTGGACTCCGGCATCTCCACCGGCTGCCTCGCGGCGGTCGTCCTCAACCTCGTCTTCAACCACATCGGCAAGCGTGCCGACGACGACGAGGTCACCGCTCCCATGGAGCCGGGCGAGGAGATCTCCCACCGCAGCGAGAAGCCCGCGGTGGCGACCCACTGACGTACCGTCACTTCATGCGCGGCAGCCGTACGGAGCAACTTCCGTACGGCCGCCGTGCATTGACGTGCCGTCAGTCATGAGCAGTCGTACGGTGACGTGTCGTCAGTCGACCCGATAGCTGTCCCCGTACACCTGCCACGCCAGCGGAGTCCGCAGTTCGAAGTTGCCTTCGCGCAGGAAGAGGCGCTGCGCGGAGTCGATCCGGCTGGTGTCCTCGTGCGCCGCCTCGCGCTTCATGGTCTTCTTCCGTACGTCGAGGAAGGCGTGCAGGTACGCCCCCTGGTCGCCGCCCCGGGCGGGGGACGCGGCGCGTTCCAGTGCGGCCCGGCGGATCGCGTCGAAGCCGTCGGGGCCGCCAGCGCCGTGCATCACCATCGCGTCGTAGTAGACGAACTGGCCCAGTGTCCCGAGCCCGTCCCGCTCCGCCCGGCGCACCGCCGGCTCGAAGTACACCCGGTCCCGCTCGTGGTTCTGCGCCTCGCGGAAGTCCCGGTCGTCCGCCGCCTTCTCCCAGTCGCGTACGAAGCCGGAGCCGAGCCCCCGGTGCGAGTCGGACCCGTTCACCTTCCGCAGCGCCGGGAGGTACTTCTCCAGTACGTTGCCGGGCTTGGCGGCGCTGTAGTGCTCGACCAGCTCCAGCATGTCCCCGGTGCCTGAGCAGAAGCCGATGATCCCGGCGGTGTAGCCGCGCCCGTCGCCGATGTCCTCGATGTAGCGGTACTGCTTCTTCCACTCCAGCGAGGAGTTCTCCGCACTGGACACCAGCCGCATCGCGAGCTCCTTCTTCGCGGGATCTCGAAGACCCGAGGCGGCACTCGTACCGGGATCGTCCGCCTCGGGCGCACCGGCCGCGACGGCGGTGCCGGGGACGGCGGCGAGAGTCAGGCCCAGCAGGGCGCGGACGGTGTTCTGGACTCGACGGGTGACGGACAACGGAACCTCCAGTACAGGTCAGCGTACGGAAACAGACGGCCGGACCCCCGTACGACGGGGGCCCGGCCGGAACAGTTCCTTCATCTCACCCGGTAGGTGTCGCCGTAAACCTTCCACGCAAGCGGTGTGCGGAGTGTGAGGTTCCCCTCGCGGACGAACACCCGCTGCGCCGTCTCGATGCGGCTGGTGTCCCGGTGTGCGGGCTCCTCCTTCATCGCCTGCACCCGGGCGTCCAGGAAGGCGTTCAGGTACGCCTTCTCGTCCCCGCCCTCGGCGGGCGGCCTGGCCTTCTTCCTGGCCTTCTCGCGCAGGGCCAGGAAGCCCGTCGAGCCGAGGCTGTCGTCGTGCCCGTGCATCACGTACGCGTCGTAGTACACAAACTGCCCGAGCGCCCCCAGCCCGTCCTTCTTCCCCTGCTGGACCGCCGGGTCGAAGTAGTCCGCGTCCCGCTGGGCGTCCTGTGCCGCGCGGAAGGCGGGATCGGTGTCGGCGGCGTGCCGCCAGGCCTCGGTGAAGGGATCCTCCAGGCCCTCGTGCGAGTCGCTGCCCTTGACCCTGCGCAGCGCGGGCAGGAACTTCGCCAGCGCGTTGCCGGGCCGGGCACGGCTGTACCGCTCGACGACCTGCGCCATGTCCCCGGTCCCGGAGCAGAACCCGACGATCCCGGCGGTGTAGCCGCGCCCGTCGTCGATGTCCTGGATGTACCGGTACTGCTTGCGCCAGTCCAGCGAGGAGTTCTCGGCGCTCGACACCAGCTGCATCGCCACGTTCTTCTTCGCCGGATCGGCCAGCCCAGGATCGGCCTGCTTCGGCCTGGCCTGTTTCGGCCCCGGATCCCCGGCCCGCGTAGGCCGCACCGGCTCGGGCGTCCGGTCCTTCACCGGCCTCTCGTGCTTCGTTTCCGACGGCTGCCCCCCACGGCCCGCCTCATCTCCCCCTCCGTCCCGCATCACGCTCACGCTTCCCACCACTGCCATCGTCAGGCCCACTACGAGCAGCCCCACCCCACGCACAACGGACTTCACCCGACGACTCTGCCATCCCGGACACCCCTGTAACGTCAGAGTTATGGAAGATCACTCCGTCGTCGATGTGGGCGACGTACGCATGTCGTACCGCTCCTGGGGCGACCAGCACGGCGCCCCCGTCATTCTGCTGCACGGAATCGGCGGTTCCGCCCTGACCTGGGAAAAGACCGGGCAGGCGCTCGGCGAGGAATGGCGGGTGTACGCACTCGATCTGCGCGGGCACGGCGAGAGCGACTGGCCCGACGAGTACGACCTGGAGCTGATGAAGGAGGACGTCCTCGGCTTCATCGAGGAGTCCAAGATCGACCGGGCCGGTGTGGTCGGCCACGGCATGGGCGGCGTCGTCGCCTACCTCCTGGCCCAGGACCACCCCGACCGGGTCGAGCGCCTCGTCCTGGAGGAGACCCCGGCCCCCTTCGACGGGGCGGCGGACCTGCTGCCCGAGTCGGGGCCGGTCGACTACGACGAGAACGCGGTCCCGGAGATCCAGGCCCAGCTCGCCTCCCCGCCGGAGGAATGGCTGGAGCGGCTCGGTGAGATCGTCGCCCCCACACTGATCGTCACGGGCGGCCCGGAGAGCGACATGGACGCCTCCGACGTTCCCGAGATGGCCGACCGCATCCCGGACTGTGCGCAGATCACGCTGCCGGGCGGGCACTGGATCCACGAGCGGAACGCGCAGCAGTTCGCGGACAGGGTGAGCGACTTCTTCAGCAGCTGAGGCCCGGTTTGAGCAGGTGAGGCCCGGCTTCAGCAGCTAGCGCCCGGGTGTCTCGCTCAACTCCCGCTCCTTCATCGCCGGTTCCGCGCCGACGGTCGCCTCCGTCGGCGCGGACCGCGCCAGCCGCAGGCCGGTGAACACGGCGGCGACCAGCGTGACGACACCCGCCACCACGAACGCACTGGTGAGACCGGTCTCGAAGGACGCGCCGTCCGACTGACGGGCCCGGACCACGGCCCCGAGCACGGCCACTCCCAGCACCGCACCGATCTGCCGGGTGGTGCTGCTGATGCCCGAGGCGAGGCCGCCCTCCTGCGGGCCGACCGCCAGGACGGCGGCGCCGGTGAGCGGGGACATGGTCAGGGCGAAGCCGATGCCGGCCACCGCCAGCCGCCACCACACGTTCCCGTAACCGGTGTCGGCGTGCACCGCGCCCAGTGCCAGCAGCCCCAGCCCGGCCAGGCCCAGCCCGGTCGTCACCACGACGCGGAAGCCGTACCGTGCGGCGGCCCGGCCCGCGAACGGGCTGACGAGCACCATGGCGAGGGTGGTCGGCAGTGTTTGCAGCCCGGCGGCCAGCAGCGAACTGCCCTGGACGTACACGAAGAACTGGGAGAAGAAGAACGTCGACCCCATGAGGGCGAAACCCACCACGGTCATCGCCGTGTTCGACACGGTGAACAGCCGCTCCCGGAACAGCCGCAGCGGCAGCATCGGTGCCGCACGCCTCCCCTCGACCGCGACGAAGGCGCCGAGCAGGACGGCCGCGGCCACGAAGCTCCCCAGGATGACCGGGGAGGTCCAGCCCTGGGCACCGCCCTCGATCAGCCCGTACGTCAGCACCCCGACCCCCAGTACGGACAGCACCGTGCCCGGTACGTCGATGGCAGGGGCCCCCGCATTGCGGGACTCGCCGAGCGCACGCGCACCGGCGGCCAGCAGCACGACGCCGATGGGCACGTTGACCAGGAAGATGGCCGGCCAGCCGAACGCGTCGGTCAGCACACCCCCGGCCACCGGCCCGGCGGCCATGCCGATGCCGCTGAGCCCGGCCCACAGCCCGATGCCCCTGACCCGTTCCTGCGCGACGGGGTACGCGGCGACGAGCAGCGCCAGCGAAGCGGGGCTCAGCAGCGCGGCCCCGACCCCCTGAAGCGTCCGCCCGGCGACCAGCCAGCCCACCGACGGCGCGACGCTGCACACCACCGACGCGACGGTGAAGACCGCGACACCGGTGAGGAACACCCGCTTGCGGCCGAACCGGTCGGCGAAGACACCGCCGGACAGCAGCAGCATGGCGACCAGCAGGACATAGGCGTCCACGATCCATTGCAGCCCGGTCAGTTGCGTGTGCAGGCGCTGCTGCATGTCGGGCAGGGCCGCGCCGACGATCGAGTTGTCGAGCAGCACCATGAACTGGCCGAGGCAGGTCACCGCCAGCAGCGTCGCCCGGCCGGTTCGCTTGCCCCCGACGGGAGTTGAGGCATCGATGACAGTTCTCCTCTCGCTAAACGCAGTGCAGGACTGCGTTAGCGGTGACTTTAGAGGTGTGCGTCTCGTAAACGCAAGCAGGAACTGCGTTAAGGTGCGGGCATGGATGAACGACAGCCGACCCGACGGCCCGGCGGGCGCAGCGCCCGCGTCCTCGCTGCGGTGCACCAGGCCGTCACCGAACTGGTCGCCGAACGCGGCTACGGCGGCTTCACCGTCGGCGAGGTCGCGGCCCGCGCGGGAGTCGCCGACACGAGCGTCTACCGCAGGTGGGGAAGCCTGGAGGCGCTGCTCGCCGACGTGGTGCTGACCCGCCTCGACGCGCAGTCGCCGATGCCCGACACGGGAAGCCTGGACGGCGACCTGCGGGCGTACGCCGCCCAGGTGGCCCGCGAGATCACCGGCCCCGACGGCCTGGCCCTGCTGCGTCTGGCCGTCGCCCTGTCCGGCAAGGGGCAGTCGGGCCTGAAGGAGCGCGACGCCCTCATGGAGGAGCGCCGCCGCCAGGTGCAGTCCATGCTGGACCGCGCCGCCGAGCGCGGCGAGCAACCGCTCTCCGCGCTCGACGTGCTCGACCACGTCATGGCGCCGATGTACATCCGCGTCCTGTTCGGCGCGGGGCCGCTCACCCCGGACTACGTGGACGGGCTGGTCGACCGGTTGCTGTGACCGCGCCCCGATGTGTGCGGGCGGGCGCGGAGGGCCAGTCCGTGAACGGTGCGGACGGCTCCTGGGTTCACGAGGCGGTCTTCAGGGTGCGGCCGAGCTGGTCCACCCGGCGCACCCGACTGTCCTCGGCGACCTCGCCGAAGAGGAAGAAGTCGATGTCCAGGTGCCCCAGCTTGCGGTGGTCGGAACTGAGGCGGCAGCGCGCGGCGAACCGGCTGCCGTCCACGAGGAGTTCGTCGATCCGCATGTCGCAGCTCGTGGAGTTCTTGCAGACGGGGTGGGCGTGCGAGATCAGTTGCGCGCAGGTGAGTGTCGTGCCGTCGGTCACCCAGACCGCGTACGCACACTTCGGCAGCCGGGAGGCGCTACTCGCGGCGGTGCGCGACGAGGTGAGCCGCCGGGCGGTAGCCGTGCTGGACGCCGCCGACACCGGGTCGGGCCCGGCGGTCGATGCGCTCGGCCGATTCCTGGACGCGGCAGCCGAATTGATGATGCATCAGGCGGTGTCGATCCGGGTGGATCCCGGTACGGACGAGCAGGGTGAGGCGGCCCGCCACCGGCCCGTGGAGGAGCGGCTGGAGGCCCTGATCCGCCGGGGCCGTGCCACCGGCGAGTTCCGGACCGACCTGGAGACCGGCTGGCTGATCGCCGCGACGATCGCGCTGGGCCACGCCGCCGACGCCCGGATCCGCAGCGGCCACCTGGGGGCACGGGCTGCGACGGAACAGTACCGGGCCTCCGTGATGCGCCTCTACGGGGCGACGGAACCGGACGCCGGACGGTGACCGGGATCCGTCACGCCGGACGGTGACCGGGGCCCGTCACATCGGACGGTGACCGGGACTCGTCACACCGGGCCCTCCCACGTCATCAACGCGCTGAAGAGATCGGCCTGTTCGAGCGCATCGTCCAGGGCGTGATGCGTGTGGCGGCGCGCCGAGCGCAGCTCGCGCGGCATCGTGCCCTTCACCGCCGCGCGCAGCGGCACGCGCGCCTTCACGGCGTACAGGGTCTTCATGTCCATGCTGCCCGAGTGGCTGAACGGACTCGATCCGGTGAAGCGGATCAAGTACCAGTAGAGGAAGGTCCAGTCGTACGAGGCCGGGTAGCCGCACATCACCGGCTGGCCCACGCCGGTGCTGACCTCCGTCACCCACGCGGTGAAGTCCGCCATGGCCTGTACCGGGTTCGTGCCCTTGGCGAGGAGCTCGTCCCGGTCGAGACCGCTCACCGCGAGTGCCGCCGGGTCGAACTCCTCGCTGATCGGGCGGAGTTCACGGTAGAAGGTCTGCGCCTCGGGGTCATGGGCGACGTACGAACCGTCCGGGTCCTGACGGCCCGCGACCGCAGCCCCGAAGCTGAGCATCGAGTACGGGCCGGGGATCGGGCCGTCCGCCTCGATGTCGACGGAGAGATAGAGGCTGGGCTTCACACGGCGGGGGCTCATGGCGGTGAGCATGGCAGGACGGCCCGCCGGCCGGCATCTCAATTCCGGGGAACTCCCGCGCTGCTGTGGGCCGGTTCGGTCCGTACCGCCGAAGGGGTCTGCTTCGTACGCTCGCGGAGCAGCACCGCCGCCAGGATCAGCCCGACGGTCACGATCAACGCGCCGACACCGAAGGCGAGTTGGTAGCCCGCATTGAGGGTCGAGCGGGAGGCGGAGCCCAGGTCCGCCGTGCGGCCCGCCGCCAGCGAGTTCAGTGCCGCGAGGCCGAAGGAGCCGCCCACCACCTGCGTGGTGTTGAACAGACCCGAGGCCAGGCCCGCGTCCTCGGGGCGGGCGTCCGACATGGCCAGCCCGGTGAGGGCGGGCATCCCGATGCCGAAGCCGAGCGAGAGGAGCAGGATCGCCGGGAGTACGTCGGCGAGGTACGCGCCGTCCGCCGGGGCCCGGCTGAAGAGGGCCAGGCCCGCGACGATCGACACCAGCCCGGCGAGCAGGACTGCGCGCGGCCCGAAGCGGGAGGTCAGGCGGGTGGAGAGGCCCAGCATCAGGGTGCCGATGACCAGCGGGGCGGGCAGGAAGGCGAGGCCGGTCGTGAGGCTCTCGTACCCCAGGACCTGCTGGAGGTAGAGGGCGCCGATGTACTGGAAGGCGTACATGCCCGCGATCATCGCGATCTGCACGAGGTTCGCGCCGGTGAGGGTGCGGGAGCGGAAGACGCGGAGGCGGACCAGGGGTTCGGCGGCCCGGGTCTGGCGGAGGACGAAGGCCGTGAGGAGGACCACCGCGACGGCTCCCAGGAGCAGCGTGCGGGCCGAGCCCCAGCCGTGTTCGGCGGTCTGGACGAGGGTGTAGACGCCCAGCATCAGGGCCGCCGTGACCAGGGCGGCACCCAGGTAGTCCGCACCCCTGCCGAGGCCCGCGCCCTGGTCCCGGTCCAGCACCCGCCAGGCCGCGACGACCGAGACCAGACCGATGGGGAGGTTGATCAGGAAGATCCAGTGCCAGGAGAGCGCGCTGGTCAGCGCCCCGCCGAGGAAGGTGCCCAGCGCACCGCCCGCCGCCCCCGTCGCGCTGAACACCGCGATGGCCTTCGCCCGCTCGCGTCCCTCGGGGAAGAGCGCCACCAGCATGCCGAGCACGACGGCGGTCGTCATCGCCCCGCCGACGCCCTGGAGCGCACGGGCCGCGATCAGCACGCCCGGGGTGGTCGCGACCCCGCAGAAGAGCGAGGCCAGCGTGAAGACGGCGAGACCTGCCGTGAACATCCGCTTCCGGCCGATCAGGTCGCCGAGCCGCCCGGCGAGCAGCAGCAGTCCGCCGAAGGGGATCAGATACGCGTTGACGACCCAGGCGAGCCCGGCGGGGGAGAAGCCGAGGTCGCTCTGAATCGCGGGCATGGCGACCGTGACGATGTTGCCGTCGAGGATCGTCATCAGGGTGCCGGCGCAGAGGATGACGAGCGCGGTCCAACGCGAGCGTTCCGTGGGTGACGTGATCCCTGGCATGGTGTCTGACCTCCAAAGGTGCACTACTTGTAACGGGCCTTGTAACGAGGGAGATCGTGCGTGACCATGAGGGCCCGTCGTAAGGAGGCACTTCCATGTCCCCCAGGAACACCGGTGTTACTTCGCAGGCAGTGAACGCGGAGGCCTGCCCCGTCCGCGAAGTTCTTGACAGGGTGGTGGGCAAGTGGAGCGTGCCGATCCTGATCGCCGCCGCCCACGGCCCCATCCGCTTCACCGAGCTGGAGCGCTCCATCGACGGCATCAGCCGCCGCATGCTCACCCTCACCCTGCGCAATCTGGAGCGCGACGGGATGCTGACCCGGACCGTGCACCCGACCGTCCCGCCGAAGGTGGAGTACGAGCTGACGCCGGTCGCCCGGGAGCTGCACGTCTCCCTGCTCGCCCTGACCGGCTGGGCCGAGCGGCACCGCGTGACGGTCGCCGAGGCGCGGGCCGCGTACGACGAGGAGCACGGGGTGGCCGCGTAGCACCGGCGGCGACGGGTGCGGATGCGGGCGCACCGGCGGCGAGGGGGCGGATGCGGCCGCAACGGCGGTGAAGGGTGCGGATGCGGGTGCCGTGCTCCTGTGATCCATTGATCAACATGAGCACGGCAACCGAGCCCCGGCCGGACCCGGACCCCGACCTCGACCCGGGTCAGAAGAAGGGGTTCCGCTTCCCCAGCGCCCTGACCGTCCTGGTCCTGGTCACCCTCGGCGTCTGGCTGCTGGCCTTCCTCATCCCCTCCGGCGCGTACGACCGCGACAAGAACGGCGCGCCGATCCAGGGCACGTACCACCGCGTCGACTCCGGCCAGAGCTTCACCGATCGGCTCAACGACCTCTTCCTCTCCCCGGTCAACGGTCTGTACGGCGTACAGGACGAGAAGACCGGGCAGGTCGGGCCCGACCTGGCGGGCGAGCTGTACGGCAGCGCGGGCGTCTTCCTCTTCGTCCTCGCCATCGGCGCGTTCATCACCGTCGTCTTCGCCACCGGCGCCCTCGACCGGGGCATCGGCCGCCTCGCCCACCGGCTGCGCGAGCGCGGGGCGCTGCTCATCGCGGGCGTGATGGTCGTCTTCGCCCTGCTGGGGACGGTGGAGGGGTTCGCCGAGGAGACCCTCGGCTTCTACGGGCTGATCATTCCGCTGATGCTGGCGCTCGGGTACGACCGGATGGTGGCGACCGGCACGATCATCCTGGGCGCGGGCGTCGGCGTCCTGTGCTCCACCGTGAATCCCTTCGCGACCGGAGTGGCCTCCTCCGCCGCCGGGATCTCGCTCGGTGACGGCATCGTGCTGCGCGCGCTGATGTGGGTGGTGCTGACGGGCGTCACCATCGCGTACGTCATCCGGTACGCGCGCCGTGTGCAGCGCGATCCGGCCCGCTCGATCTCCGGCTTCCTGCCCGGTGACCGGGAGCAGTCGGCGGCCGAGGCGGAGGAGCCGCCGCCGCTGACCGGCCTGCACCAGGTGCTACTGGTGCTGGTCGCCCTCACCTTCGCGTTCATGATCTTCTCGGTGGTGCCGTGGTCCAGCGCCCTCACCGGCGACGCCGAAGCGACCCCGTACGGCTTCGAACTCGGCTGGTCCTTCCCGCAGTTGGCGGCACTCTTCCTGGTCGCGGCGGTCGTGGTCGGCATCGTCGCCCGCTTCGGCGAGCAGAAGCTCAGCTCGACCATCGCGCAGGGCGCGGCGGACTTCATCTCGCCGGCACTGGTGATCGTGCTCGCGCGCGGGGTCACCGTCATCATGAACAACTCCCGCATCACCGACACCGTCCTCAGTGCCGTCGAAGACGTCGTCACCGGCACCTCCTCGGCCTTCTTCGCCGTGATCGTCTTCGTCGTCAACCTCCCCCTCGCCTTCCTGATCCCCTCCACCTCCGGCCACGCCACCCTCGCCATGCCGATCCTGGCCCCGCTCGCCGACTTCGCGGGCGTGCCGCGTGCGGTGGTCGTCACGGCCTGGCAGTCCGCGAGCGGGCTGATGAACCTCTGGGTGCCGACCACCGCCGTCACCATCGGCGGCGTCGCACTCGCCAAGGTCGGCTACAACTCCTACCTGCGCTTCGTCTGGCCGCTGCTCGCCACCCTGTTCGTCCTGATCTGCGGCTTCGTGGCGCTGGGTGCGGTCATGACATGACGCCCGGCCCCTTGTCCCGGGGCGGCCGGACATGGCATACAGGTCTGGACCAATAGTCCCTCCGAGGAAAGGTCCCGGCTGTGCAACGCCCCACCGTTCGCACCGTGTTGACCTGTACGGCGCTGCTGCTCGCGAGCGCCACCGCCTGTAGTGGTGCCAAGGCCCAGCCCGCCCGCGACACCGCCGCCCCGACCGTCCCCGCCGGAGTCACCGCCCAGGCGGGCAGCGCGCACTCCGTGCACGTCATGTGGAGCGCGTCCACCGACGACCGGGGCATCGCGGGCTACGACGTCTACGCGCAGGGCAAGAAGGTCAAGACCCTTCCGCCGCAGACCACCATGGTCGACGTCGACCGGCTGACCCCCGCCACCTCCTACTCCTTCACCGTACGAGCCCGGGACGCGGCCGGAAACCTCTCCGCCCCGAGCCCCGCCGTCACCGCGAAGACCCGCGCCCCCGCCCCCGACGACAGCACACCCCCGAGCACCCCGACTGCGCTCACCGGCAGGGTCGTTGACGGCACCTCGGTCCAGCTCTCCTGGAAGCGCGCCACGGACCCCGGCGGCGCCGTCACCGCGTACGACATCTACCAGGAGGACTCCCGCATCCACAGCGTGCACGGCACCGAGACCGGCACCCGCGTCACCGGCCTGCGCCCCGGCACCGTCTACACCTTCACCGTGCGGGCCCGCGACGCCGCCGAGAACTCCTCCCAGGACAGCAACGCCCTCGACCTGACCACCGCCCGCACCCCGGGCGGCCGGGCCTCCACGGCCCCCACCGGTCTGACCGCCACCGCCCACGCCAACGGCATCGAGCGCACGATCCGACTCCGCTGGACCCAGCCCCGTACCGGAGGCGAAGTGGCCGAGTACCAGCTGTACTTGAACGGCCAGCTCGCCACCACCATCGCCTGGGGCGCCCCACCGCCACCCGGCCCCGTGACGTACGACTTCACCGTCTCGGAACCCCCTGGCACCCGCTACACCGTGAAGCTCCGCGCCAAGCTCCCGGACGGCAAGTGGGGCGACTTCTCGGCGCAGCGGACGGTGGTGGGGGCGGGCTGAGGGGACGCCGAAGGAGTCAGTCCAGGTCCACGCCGTAGTGCCGGGCCGGACCCGCCAGGCCCTCGGCCCAGCCCTGGCCCACCGCGCGCAGCTTCCAGACGCCGGGGCCCCGGCGGTAGACCTCGGCGACGAGCAGGGCGGTGATCCCGGAGGCGGCCGGGGTCACGAACTCCCATGATCCGCCTGCCGGTTCGGTCACCGAGAGCCGGGCGGCCACCGGAGTGTCGGCGCTGACGACGACCGCCAGCCGGTCGACGGACGGCGGGAGCCGGTCCAGCGCGACGTCGACGGTGGCGGGCGGGGTCAGGTGCACCGCGCCCGCCGCGCCGGACGGCTGGTTGTAGAAGACGAAGTCCTCGTCGCGGGCGACCCGTTCGGCCGTGTCCAGCAGGAACACGGACAGGTCGGCGCCGGGGGAGTGGCAGTGCAGCCGCAGGGCGGTGTGCGGGGCGGGCAGGGCGACGTTCTCGCCGGGGCGCAGGGCGGTGGCGGAAGGGGGCGGCGGGTTCCTGCGGTCGGCCAGCCAGGCGGCGTACGGCAGCGGATCGTACGGGCTCGTCGCGGGCGGCGGCGGGGTGTACGGGTTCGGCGCGGGCGGGGGCGTGCCTCCGTCCCGCGTCAGGCCGGCGTCCAGGTCGCCCAGCGCCGCGTCGTCCTCCGCGCTGCCCAACAGGGCGGCCAGGCACGGCACTTGGGACACGTCGAGCGCCTTGACGCTCGTCGTCACCGAGCACTCCACACCCGTACCCACGTCCAGGAACCGCACCGCGTCCTCGGCGGTGCGCCACGCCGTGCCCTCGACCGACCGGCGCGACCACTGTCCGTACACGACGATGCCGAGGCGGCGCGAGTCAGGGATGCGGGTCAGGACCGCGAGGTCGATCGCGGTGATGCCCGGGGCGACCGCGAAGCCCTCCTTGAGGGTGGCCACCACGTGCGAACCCAGCGACGTCATCCACCAGTGCAGGCGGTCGCGCTGGGTGAGGTTCTTGAGGGTGGGCCGCCCGGTCGGGGTCAGCGCGGGCGTCTTCGTCGGCCAGGAGCCGAAGTCCGGCTGGCGCACGACGACGGAGAGCACACCGTCCGAGACGCCGACCGCGCAGCCCGCCGCCGGATTGTCGGAGAACGCCTCGTTGACCGTGCGGCAGACGGTCTCCTCGTCGTTCGCGGCCAGCCGGGCCCACCAGTCGCGGGCCTGCGTCTCGACGCGGGCGTGCGACTGGTGGGCCCGGCTGGCGACCTCGGCCGCCAGGTACGCGGGTACCTCGGCGGCCGCCCGCTGCTTGGCGGCGGAGCGCCGGTCGCGCGAGAACAGGCCGATGCCGGTCAGATGGTGCCGTTCGGCCTCCGCGAGCGCCCAGCGCAGGTCCCGCGCCGGCGGCGGAGGGAGCTGCGGCGGGCGGGCCGGGGCGAAATCCTCCGGGTGGACGGTGGTGGTCTCCTCACGGAGCCGGGTCAGCTCGGCGATCGCCGCCTCGCGTTCCGCCTGCTGCTCGGCCCGCGCGGCCTGCCGGGCGAGCCGGTCGGTCTGGGCGGGAGAGGCGGTGGCGGTGCGGCGGCGGGACCTGCCCCCACCGCCGCCCAGGGAGGTGGACGCGGAGAACGGTCCCGCGCCGGTCGACAGCCGGGTGCCGCCCGCGCCGAAGCTGACCCGGGCGGCGCGCGGGCCGACCGAGGTGCGCACCCCACGGCTGGAGACGCGCACGCTCATGCCGGGCACGCCCACACGGAAACCGAAACCCATCAGCTGCTCCCGCCTGCCGTCCGGCCCTGTTACTTCTCGCAGGCGACGCCGTCGCCGTCCCGGTCGAGCTTGCGACTGTAACCGGGGTCGCCCACGTACAGCGGAGCCTTCCCGGCGTTGCGGACGGCGGTGCAGTTCTTGTAGTACGCGGAGCCCCCGCCGGAGCTCTTGGCCGGCGCCTCCTGGCGTGCGGGCTCACGGGCCGGGGCCGGGGCCGCCGTCTCGGTCTCGGTGGCCGTCACCGTGACGGTCGGGGCGGGCTCGGTCGGGGTCGCGGTCTCCGTGACGGTGACCGTCGGGGCCGGGGGCGGCGTGGCGGACACCGTGACCGTCGGCGCGGGGGAGACGTCCGCGACCGTACGGGCCTGCGGCGTGTCGCCGTCGCTCCCGGTGCCGCCCACGCCGATGCCCACGAAGAAGGCCAGCAGGGCGCCGCCGCCGGCCAGCGCGTACTTCTTCTTGCCGCGACGGGCGGCCGGGCGGTCGCCGTCGTAGGGGTTCGTCGGGTTGTTCCAGGTGGGCGTGCTCATGCGGGAGGTGTTCCTGTACGGGGAGGGGGAGGGGGCAACCTCGCAAAGTTACGTTCGCGGGGTGCGCCGGAGACAGTGCCCTTGGCCCCGGGGCGGACGGGCGAAGGTCCCGGGTGAGGGGACGGCGGGCCTGATGGCACAGTGGTCCGATGGACGTGAGCGTGGATGTGGCGGGGGACGGGGCCGGCGGGGAGCCGGAGGAGCTGTTGACCCTGGCCGAACGGGTCGACCGGGTGTGGGGTGTGGTCCTTGAGGGCGAGCTCAACTCCCGTTTCGAGGCGCCCGGTTGGAGCTACCAGGAGGAGGTCGGGCGGGACTGCCCCACCTGCGGGGCCCCGCTCCACTCGCTGCGCCGCCCGTACGAGTCCGGGGGCCGCCAGTACCGGTACGTGGCCGTCGTCTGCCCGCAGTGCCCCGCCGCGTACACCCTGGAGGACCTGGGGGCGAAGACGTACGACCAGCTCACCCGGAAGACGCGGACGGCCGCGACCGCCAGGACGGCCGCGAAGACCGCCAGGACGACGAAGACCACCAGGACGGCGAAGACCGCCGGGACGGCCGGGACCAGCAAGACGGCCAGGGCGCGCAAGCTGAGGGCCGAGGCGGCAGAGGCCCGGGCCACGCCCCCACCGGCCCCGACGGCCAGGACCGCAGCGGTGTCGTCCGAGCGGCGGGCCCCGCGCCCGGACTGGCCCGACGACCTCGTGCCGCCCGGCGAGGCCGAGGCCCGGCGGCTGCTGTGGTGCAAGGTCGCCGACCCCGGCTGGCGGCCGGAGCCCGCCGCGCTGGCCGCCGCCGACGACGTACGCGTGATCATGCCGGAGGGCACGCCGTACGACGCGCTGCGCGCGGAGCTGGACGCGCTGGCCGTGCCGCACCGCAGCGTCCGGCACTGGCAGGAGTCCGAGCAGGTCGCCACCGTCAACGACCTGGGCGGCAGCACCGACCTCGTCGCGTACGCCGCCGCCGGGGCCAGTCCCGCCGCCGGGCCCGCGGCCTTCGCCGCCCGGGACGCCTTCGCGCTCCAGTGGGACGCGCTGGAGCCGGTCGAGGAGGAGACCGCGTACGTACCGGTGGCCGGCCTCGTGCCCGAGGAGTGGGCCCGGCTGCTGCCGCACCCCACCTTCAACCCGGCCCAGGCCGCCGCCGTACCCGTGATCCTCGGCGAGCGCGAGCACACCGTCGTCGTCGCCCCGACCGGCGCGGGCAAGACCCCCATCGGCATGGTCGCCGCCCTGCACGCGCACGCGCAGGGCCGCAAGGCCGCCTGGCTCGTCCCGCAGCGCTCGCTCACCGACGAACTCGACCGTGACCTGGAGAAGTGGCGGCGCGCCGGTCTCCAAGTGGTGCGCCTGACCGGGGAGTTCGCGGTCGACGCGGAGGCGATCCGGACGGCCGACGTGTGGGTGGCGACCACCGAGAAGTTCGAGGCGATCTGCCGGACCGGCTCGCTGCGCACCGCGCTCGCCGAGGTCGGCTGCTTGATCGTCGACGAGATCCACCTGCTGGGCGACCCCACCCGCGGGCCGGTCCTGGAGGCGCTGCTGGCGCGCGTACGGGAGAACGCCGAGCAGGTCCGTATCGTCGGCCTCTCCGCGACCGTCGCCAACGCCGACGAGGTCGCCGACTGGCTCGGGGCGCGGCTGGTCCGTATCGCCTGGCGGCCCACCCGGCTGACCTGGCAGCTGCCCGTGCTGCCGCCGACCGAGGACAACTGGACCGCCCGGGGCGCGGCCCGCACCGCCGAGGCGGTGCGGCTCACCCGGGCCGTCACCGAGGAGGACGGCAGCACCCTCGTCTTCTGCGGCAGCAAGCGCGGCGTGCGGATGACCGCGCTCGCGCTGGCCGGGGACCGGGGCGTCCCCGTCAAGGGCGCGGACGTGGACGACGAGGACGAGGTCGAGCGGCTCACCACCAAGGCGGGCGTACGGCTGCACTACCGCGACTGGCCGTACAAGCGGGACGCGGAACAGGACTTCCGGACGCGTGCGGCGGACGTGCTCGTCGCCACGTCGACGGTTGCCGCCGGGGTCAATCTGCCCGCCCGTGCCGTCGTCGTACGGGACACCCAGATCGGCCTCGACCGGGTCGAAGTCTCCATGGTCCAGCAGATGTTCGGGCGTGCGGGGCGGGTCGGCGCGGGGGAACGGGAGGGGTGGGCGTTCCTCCTCGCGGAGGGGCCGGAGCGGGCGCAGTGGCAGGCGCGGCTGGCCGCCGGGTACACGGTCACCTCCCGGATCAGGGACGTACTGCCCGACCACGTACTGGCGGAGGCGGTGCAGGGAAGCATCAACTCGCTGCGGCAGGCGGAGAGTTGGTGGACGCGCACGCTCGCCTTCCACCAGGGCCACGAGAGCTTCGACCCGCTGTACGACGCGGTGGGCTTCCTCGTCTCCGGGGGCTTCCTGCGCCGTACGGCGGGCGAGGACGGGGACGACCTGCTGGAGCCGACGCCGACGGGCATGCTGACCAGCCGGTTCATGGTGGCGGCCGACCTCGCGGACAGTGTGCGGTCGGCGCTCGACGCGGCGCCGGTGCCGGGGTCGGCCGAGGAGGCGGAGGACGTGCTGATCGGGGTGCTCAGCACGACGCTGCCCGCGCTGGAGCAGGCGCCGTTCACGGAACGGGCGAAGAAGGCGCTCATGGGAGTGCTGCGGAACCGCGGGATGCGGGAGGAGGAGCCCTCTGCGGAGGAGTCCTCGGCCTGTGAACCCAAGGCCGTGGCAGGGGACTTGGCGCGGGCCGTGCTGCTGCTCGTCGCGAACAACCCGAAGCTCTTCCGGACCCGCAGCGGGTACGTGCTCGGCGTACCGCTGGGCAGCATGGCCCAGATCCTGGAGGAGTCCCAGCGGTACCTGGCCTGGCTCGGCGCGCAGGGCGAACTGGGGACGGTGCACCCGTGGGCGGCGGTCGTGGCGTCCGACCTGTCGCAGCGGGTGCGGTGGCGGGTGCTCGGCCCGGAGCGGGGTGCCGGGCGGCTGCTGTGGATGTGCGAGCAGATGGCGACCGCGCCGCACGCGCAGCGCCTGGTGCCGCAGATGTGGCGGGCGGCGAGGGCCCGGGAGATCGGCGCACCGGACTGGCGGGGCACGCGGGCGCCGACGGGCTGCGCGCTCTCCCCGGACCGCTATCTCGCGCTGCTCGCGGACCGGGCGACGGGAGTCTCCCTCGACGTGACCCCGTCGGCGGTACGGGCCGAGGCCCCGGCGGGGACGGTCGTACGGGTGTGGGAAGGCACGGCGGTACGGGAGTGGGCGTCGGAGGGCGAGCCCTCGGAGGTCGACTACCCGTCGGGGGCCCCGGCGGGTCACCGGGGCGCGGCGGTCTTCACGCGGGGCGACTACTGGGGCGGAGGGTGGCTGCGGGCGTACAACGGGACGGCGTGAGGGCGGGGCGGGCGGGCCTGCCCGGGGTGGACGGGCGGGTCTGCCCGGGGTGCAGGCGACAGCGGGCCCCCGCCCCGAAGGGAAGGGGGCCCGGCGGCCCGGCCCGGTCAGTAACCGACGGTGATCCGCTCCCGGACGAAGGTGCCCTGCTCCAGGGTGTCCACGACCGCCGCCGCGAAGTCGCCCACGGAGATCCGGCTCTCGCCCTCGGCGTCGGTGATCGGGGTGTCCCTGGCCTCGGCGCGGAAGGACCCGGTCTTCGGTCCGGGGACCAGGTGCATGGGCGGCGGGCTGACGTAGGTCCACTCGACCGCAGTCGGCGTGGCGCGCAGCAGGTCGAGGGCCTCGGTCTGGTCCCGTGCCGTCTCCAGGTACGCGGCGGGGAAGCCGGGGGCGTCGACGAACCGCTCGCCCGGTGCGTACTCCAGACTGCCGCCGCCGCCCAGGAACACCAACCGGGGAACCTTCGCCTCGGGCAGCGCCTCCAGCAGCGCCTGCGCGCTTCTCGCCACCAGGCGGTCCGGACCCTTGACGCCGACCACCACGGCGTCGTGCCCGGCGACGGCCGCCGCCAGGGCGGCGGGGTCGGTGACATCGGTGGTGGCCCGGCCGAGCGGCGTGACCCGGTGACCCCGCGCGGCCGCCTCGGCCGCGACGGCGCCCCCGAGGTTTCCGCCCGCTCCGACGATCGCGATCTTCATGGCGGTCCTCTTCCTGTTCTCTGCTGCGGCGGGCCGTGCGGACGTTTCGAGGAGCTCGGCGATCAGAGGGGCCATTTCGGGGAGCTTCTCCTCCAGCGCGAAGTGGCCGGTGTCGAACACGTGCACCTGGGCCTCGGGCAGGTCGCGCAGGTAGGCGTGCGCCCCGGCCTCGGGGAAGAACGCGTCGTTGCGGCCCCACAGCACCAGGGTCGGCGGACGGTGCTCGCGGAGCCACTGCTGCCAGAGCGGATAGCGGTCGATGTTGGAGTGGTAGTCGAGGGCCAGCGCGACCTGCGCCTCCTTGCGGCCCGGCAGGTCGAGGAAGTGCTGGTCCAGGGTCCAGCCGTCGGGAGCGACGAGGGCGGCGTCGCCGGTCCCTCCCTCGTACTGGCCCCGGGTGACCGGGAGGGTCAGGATCTCGCGGACCCGTTCCTCGGCGCCCGGTACGCCCGGCCGGTTCGCGGTCATCGCCCTGGCCAGGTCGGAGAGGCCCTCGTCGTACGCATTGGCGTTCTGCACGATCAGCCCGTTGATCCACTCGGGGTGCCGGACGGCCAGCCGCATGCCGACCGGACCCCCGAAGTCGAAGGTGTAGAGCGTGAATCCGTCGGCGCCGAGATGCAGGGCCTCGACGAAGCCCTCCATGACGTCGGCCAGGCTCTCGAAGGAGTACGTGAAGTCCTCGGGGGCCTCGGTGTGACCGAAGCCGGGGTAGTCGGGGGCGATCAGGCGGTAGCGGGTGCCGAGGGTGTCGATCAGCCGCCGGAACTGGTGCGAGGCGGACGGGAAGCCGTGCAGCAGGAGCAGCGTGGGCGCGTCGGCGGGGCCGGCCTCCCGGTAGAAGACCCGGACCCGGTCCACCTCCACGAAGCGGTGGACGGTCCGCGCGACGTCGATGCCCGTTGGGGTGTGCCTCGTCATGTCACATGCTCCCTCGTGGTGTTGATGCATTAGTTATACGGCCGGTCTCCTAATGGGTCAATGGGCTGGAGTAGCATTAGTTCCATGAGAGACAAGCTGCCCCTGGTCGGTGAACCCCTTCCGCTGGACCTGATCAACACCCGCGCGAACGGACCCGCCGGGGAGGTCGATCTGCTGGTGTCCGCCCAGGAGTTCCGTCCGTGGCTGGACTCCCAGGCGGGACGCCTCCCCGGCCCCGGCTCCGCCGGGATCGACCTCGACGCGCTGCGCGCGCTGCGCGGGCAGGTCGAGACGGCGGTCGACTGTGCCCGCGACGGAGTGGAGCCGCCCGCCCAGGCGCTGCGTGCTCTCACCCGGGCGCAGCTCGCCGGCCCCCTGCACCGTGAACTCGCCTGGGGGGACGGGGGCGTCACCGCCGCCCGGGTGCGTACGGGAAGCGCCACCGGCGTCCTGCTCGCCGAACTGGCCGACGCCACCGTCGACCTGCTGACCGACCCGGCAGCGCTCGGCAAGGTGCGGCGCTGCGAGGGGCCGGGATGCCGGCTGCTCTTCCTCGCGGTGAACCCGCGACGCCGCTGGTGCTCACCGGCGCTGTGCGGAAACCGGGTGCGGGTCGGCCGGTACTACCAGCGGCACAAGGAAGACGCGGGCTGAGCATGCGGGGGAGGGTCTGCCCCTGGCGAGCGGCCCCCGCTCGCTCACCCCTCGGTCGGCGTGACCTCCTCGGGGAGCCCCTCCACCCCCTCCAGCGCTTCTCGCGCCCGCTCGCCGAGGTCTCCGCCCGCCCGCCCCGCCCGTGAGGTGAGCAGCCCTTCGCGGCGCGCCTTCTTCAGGTGGTCCTTGACCGAATCGGGCTTCCTGCCGAGCCGCTCGGCCAGCCACGGCACCGGCGCCTGCACCCCCTTGTCGACCAGGTCCCGGTACGTCAGGCACAGCACCGACAGGTACCGCTCCGACACCCCTTCCCCGCCGAGCAACCGGCCCGCCAGCGCGGCCAGTTCGACGAGCCGCCCCTCCTCCGCCCGCCACGGCGGCGACGCGGGTGCGGTCTCCTGCGCCTTCTTCACCGCCTCCGCCAGGTCGAGCCGCCGCAGCACGGTGGTCGAGATGCCGCGTGCCACGTCTCCCGGCGGGGCGTCGGGGGCGGCCTCGATGACGATCTTCTGCGGGCCTCCGGAGACGGCCCCCTCCGGCCACCACATGGTGATCCACCAGGGGTCCCGGAACTGGACGACTTCAAGTCCTTCACTGAATGGCATACGACCACCCTAGGCCGGTCCACCCAGGGTGGTCAATGCCGGGTGTGCACCCTGCGCCGGTGGTCGCCGCAGGCTCAGCCGCGCTTCAGCTCCCGCCCACCGAAAGCGCCGCTCCCGTCCGCGCTGCTCCAGAACGCCTCCAGGTCGCCGTCCCGCATCGCCGACCAGTCCGGCGTCTCCTGCACCAGCGCGCGTCCGAGGGAGCGGCCCAGGTCGACCATGGTGCGGCCCACCGGGGCGCGCTGGGCGTCGTACGCGGCGAAGCCCTCGGCGGCGGAGGGGGCGGCCCGGAGCGCCTCCTGGAGGGCGGTCGCGTCCTGGAGGGCCTTCACTGCGCCCGCGCCGGTGTGCGGGCGGGCGACGGTGGCGGCGTCACCGACGAGGGCCAGGCGGTCGGTGGCGTACTGCGGGGCGGTGAAGTCGTACAGCGGCTGCACGAAGCGGTCCTCCGTCGGGGTCGCCTCGATCAACGCGGCGAAGAACGGCGGGAGTTGGTGCCGGGTGATGTCGGTGAGCCGTTCCGCCAAGTCGGCCGTGAGGGCGCGCTGCCCGTCCGGCGGCAGGGTGTGCCCGGCGGGCGGGGTGGTGTAGAAGACCCAGTTGACGCGGTGGCCGCCCGCGTCGTCGGGGATGCGGTAGATGACGATGTGCCCGCCGTCGAAGACGACGTACGCGCATTCGTCGACGGGCCACAGGTGCGCGTCGGGCAGCTCCGCCCCGGCGTACGCGCCGCGCCACGCGAGAGACCCCGAATACTCGGGTACGGTCCCGGGGCAGGCGGCGGTCCGCACCACCGACCGGTACCCGTCCGCCCCCACGACGGCGTCGAATGCCTCCCCGTCCAACTCCGCGCCCCGGCTGGTGAGCCGGACCTCCTTCACGGCGACCCCCGGCCGGAACTCCACCGCCTCGGGCACCCGCGCCCGCAGCTCCCGCCACAGGGAACCCCAGCTGTACGTCCGGAACGCGAAGGGCATGACGGAGAGCGCCCGCCCCAGAGGGGAGGGGGCGGAGTTGTCCTTGACGTACCAGGTCCGGTGCGTGAGCGGCACGTACGGCATCGCCGCGTCCAGGAACCCCGCGGCCTCCAGCTCCTTGTACCGCTCGCCGTGCACGGCGAGCCCGACCCCGCGCGCGGCGAGCCGCCCACCGGTCCGCTCGAACACGGTGACGGACGCGGCCCCGGCCCGCTGGACGGCGAGGGCGGCGGCACATCCGGCGATGCTGGACCCGATGACGGCGAGTCGCGCGTGGGGGATCATGTGCCCATTGTGGCAGGGGAGTTGACCCACGACGACGGCCCGGGGCCGGACCCGCACGCGATGTGCGGGTCCGGCCCCGGGCCGTCAGAGGCTGCGGACCTCGGCGAGAGGACCTCAGCCCGTCAGCAGGCGCTCGGCCCACCGGCAGACTCGGCCCACCGGCAGACTCAGCCGACCGGCAGGCTCAGCCCACCAGCTGCTCGTACGCCGGCAGCGTCAGGAAGTCCGCGTAGTCCGCGTCCAGCGAGACCGTCAGCAGCAGGTCGTGCGCCTGCTGCCACTTGCCCGCGGCGAACGCCTCCTCGCCGATCTCCTCGCGGATCTTGCCCAGCTCCTCCGCCGCGATCTTCCGCGTCAGCTCGGCCGTCGCCTTCTCGCCGTTCTCGAAGACGACACCGGCGTTGATCCACTGCCAGATCTGCGAGCGCGAGATCTCGGCGGTGGCCGCGTCCTCCATCAGGTTGAAGATGGCGACGGCGCCCAGGCCGCGCAGCCACGCCTCGATGTAGCGGGTGCCGACCTGGACCGCCGAGACCAGCCCCTGGTAGGTCGGCTTCGCGTCCAGCGAGTCGATGGCGATGAGGTCACCGGCCGCGACCGAGACGTCCTCGCGCAGCCGCTCCTTCTGGTTCGGCTTCTCACCGAGGACGGCGTCGAAGGAGGCCATCGCGATCGGCACCAGGTCCGGGTGGGCGACCCAGGAGCCGTCGAAGCCGTCGCCGGCCTCGCGGTCCTTGTCCGCCTTGACCTTCTCGAAGGCGACCTTGTTGACCTCGGCGTCGCGGCGCGAGGGGATGAACGCCGCCATGCCGCCGATCGCGTGCGCGCCGCGCTTGTGGCAGGTGCGCACCAGCAGCTCGGTGTACGCCCGCATGAACGGGGCGGTCATCGTCACCGCGTTGCGGTCCGGCAGGACGAACTTGGCGCCGCCGTCGCGGAAGTTCTTCACGATCGAGAAGAGGTAGTCCCAGCGGCCCGCGTTCAGGCCCGCCGCGTGCTCGCGCAGCTCGTAGAGGATCTCCTCCATCTCGTACGCGGCCGTGATCGTCTCGATCAGGACGGTCGCGCGGACGGTGCCCTGCGGGATGCCGACGTAGTCCTGGGCGAAGACGAAGATCTCGTTCCAGAGGCGCGCCTCCAGGTGCGACTCCGTCTTCGGCAGGTAGAAGTACGGGCCCTTGCCGAGCTCGATGAGCCGCTTGGCGTTGTGGAAGAAGTACAGGCCGAAGTCGACCAGCGCGCCCGGGACGACGTTGCCGTCGGCGTCGCGCAGGTGACGCTCCTCCAGGTGCCAGCCGCGCGGCCGCATCACGACGGTCGCCAGCTCGGAGTTGTCCTTCAGGGCGTACGACTTGCCCGACTTCGGGTCGGTGAAGTCGATGTTGCGGGTGTACGCGTCGATCAGGTTGCGCTGGCCGAGGATCACGTTCTCCCAGGTGGGAGCCGAGGCGTCCTCGAAGTCGGCGAGCCAGACCCTGGCGCCCGAGTTCAGGGCGTTGATGGTCATCTTCTGGTCGGTCGGACCGGTGATCTCCACCCGGCGGTCGTTCAGCGCGGCCGGGGCCGGGGCGACCTTCCAGGAGTCGTCCTCGCGGATCGCGGCGGTCTCCGGCAGGAAGTCCAGCGAGGAGGTGCGGGCGATCTCGGCGCGGCGCTCGGCGCGGCGGGCCAGCAGCTCGTTGCGGCGGGGGGTGAACCGCTGGTGGAGCTCGGCCACGAACGCGAGGGCGGCGTCGGTCAGAACCTCGTCCTGCCTCGGCAGGGGCTCGGCGTCGACGATGGCCAGCGGGGACGGCGCTGGTGCGGACATGAGCGGTCACTCCTTCGCGGGCGGTGCCTTCGCGTCCGCCGGGCAGTCGCCGCGGCACGGGGTGCCGAGGGTGCCGAGATACGGGCGCAGGCGCCGTTTGATGTGTTTCGGTCGATCAGGCGCTTCTGAACAGTGGATATTAGTTTCCTCATGGTGGAAGTTCAATGGTTTGTTGACGTCGAGATTCTTCGGGGCGACAGAACGTGGCCCTGAGTGCCGCACCGCTCACCGCAAGTGGAGGTCACACCTCCAGGCGGGCGGGACCGCGGTCACACCTCCAGGCGGGCGAGGTCCTCGGGCAAGTCGATGTCGTACGCCTGCGCCACGTCCCCGCACTCGACGAGCGTCAGCTCCGCCGCGTGCGCCTCCAGATAGGCGCGTGCCCCGCGATCGCCGGTCGCAGTCCTCGCGATGTCCGCCCACCGGTCCGCGCCGAAGAGGACCGGGTGCCCGCGCTCCCCGTCGTACGAAGCCGCCGCCAGCCCGGTGGCACGGCCCGCACCCAGCACCCGGGCGACGGCGGCGGGCCCGATGCCGGGCTGGTCGACGAGAGAGGTCAGCGCGGCCCCGTACCCCTTGTCCTCGGAGAGGCGCCGCAAGCCCGCGCGCAGCGACGACCCCATGCCCTGCTCCCACTCCGGGTTCTCCACCAGTACGCACCCGGCCAGCCCGGCGCGCCGGCGCACCTCATCGGCGGCGGCGCCCAGGACGACGTACACCTGGGAGCAGCCGCCCTCCCGGAGCACCCGTACCGCGTGCTCGACCAGGGGGCGGCCGCGGAAGTCGAGGAGGGCCTTGGGCCTGCCGCCCAGCCGGCGGCCGCCGCCCGCGGCGAGGAGCAGACCGGCGACGGGCGGGTGCGGGGTGGGGTGCGTCATGGGCCCTGCATACCAGTCCGCCCGGCGGATCCGGCGGCTCAGTCCTGGAAGGACCCGTCGCGGCGGCGCTCGTGACGGCGCATCACATGCCCGCACTGCGGACAGTTCCGCAGGAACACCGGCTTCACCAGCCAGGACAACGTGACCGCGTACAGCACGCCCCGCGCGGTGCGGCCCACCAGGCTCTTCGTACACGTACGGCAGTCGCGGCAACCGTCCGCCATGGCCCCTCCTTCAGCAGGCGCGCACCCACTGCGCGCGCTCTGCTTTCACGGTAGATCCGCCCAGGTCAGAAGGGGTGCTCCCGGGTTCTGCTGTACCCGGACCGGGGCAGTGTCACAGCGGAAACGTGACGGCCCCCCGCTCAACCCTGCGGGCCGGATTACGGTCCGTACGGTGGCGCGCACGCGCTGAGAGCGTTAACGTGCCCGTCGCCCGGGATCGTTCGCTGGAGAACGACCCCCGAGAAGCAGCACGACGGCGTGCGAGGGGGAGAGCTTTGTTGCGAAGCGTTGAGGAGCGGTGCGTGACCGGCGCGGACAGCGACCCGAGGGTCGCGGAACTCCATACGGTCGTCTCCCGGCTCCGACGCGAACTCGCCGCGCACCCCGCCGAGTTGTCGGACCGGGCCATCGCCGAGGACGAGCTGGCGGCGCTCGCCGCGATGCTGCTCAGCGGCACGCCCGACGTCCTGCGGTTACGCCGCTCGCTGCTGCTGATCGCCGGGGCGATCGGCTCGGTGAGCGCGCTGGCCCCGGCGGTCGGCCTGGTCCGCGAGGCCGTCGAGAGCTTCGGCGACGGGTGGGCGGGGTTCAGGGGGCAGGGGCCTCCGGTTCCGTGAGGGCGTCCGTCAGGACTTCCTTGAGTACGTTCGTGAAGAGGGCCCGCCTGTCCGGGCGGGCGTGCGCCGCACTCCGCTGAAGCGCCGGAACGGCCCGCGTGCCCAGCCGCCGCACCCCTTGTGCCGCCGTTCTGCGGACCACCGGGTGGGCGTCGTCCAGCAGGGCGACCACGGCCGGAACCGCAGGCTCCCAGCCCGCACCGCACAGCACCCGCACCGCCATGCACCGCACATCGGTCTGCGGATCGGCGAGCAGGGTCTCGGTGAGGCGCAGATGGTCCTCGGGGGCGAGCAGCGCACGCGAGGTCCGGTGGGCGTGCAGACGCACGGCGGGCCGGTCGTGGCTCATCAACTCGGCCAGCAGATCACGAAGTTCGGCATCGGGTGCGGTGCCCTCCTCCGTCAGACGGGTCAGCGCCCGGCGGATCTGCTCCCGGTCGCCGCTGCGGGCCAGGGCGAGGAGTTCCGCACGGGACGGCGGGCGGGCGGCTGCGGCGGCCGGAGCCCGCTCGCGCAGCCCGGCCAGCGCCTCGGCGTCGCGGGCGGCGGCCCCGGGGGCGCGCAGGGGGCCGTCGGTGAGCGTGAGGCTTTCGGTGCGCCCCTCGGCCCGCAGTCGTTCAACAACCCTGTCGAGCAGGGGAGATCGCTGGAGTTCGCTGAGGGCGAGCAGGTCGAGGACTCCCCAGGCGCCGACGGCGAGACGATCGGCAACGAGTTCGGCGACCAGGTCGGCGGGTGCCTGGCGCAGCACTCGGCGGGCCTGCTCGCGCACTCCCTCCGGACCGTGCTCCCACCAGTCGAGCACGCGCGGCAGATGGGGCACGGGGTCCCAAGGGTCGAGCTCGCAGGCCAGGTCCAGGGCCCTCTCGGGGAGCACGCCGTCGGCGTGCAGCACCTCCGGCCCGGCGAGATGCAAGGCGCAGGTCATCCGGTGTGAGGCGCGCCCCGCGCCGAGCCGACCCTGCAAGTACGCCTTGAGGGCAGCTAGTTGGGCCTCCGGCTCCGGCCAGGAGAGCAGCACGTCGGCTGCGGTCTTCCGGCGCGCCTGTTCGGGGGCGTCGAGCAGGGCGAGCAGCCGTGCGTATTGCGCGGCGGAACGGGGCTGGTCGAGATCGCCGTCCTGTACGACGCGGGGGCGGGTCGGTTCCGGGGCCTCCGGCAGCGGCGGCACGCCGAGGGGCTGAAGGTCCTCGATCCGGTCCAGCAGGGCGGGGCGGTCGGCGGGGTCGGTGCTCGGGTAGGACTCGATCAGTGCGGCCAGATCCTTCCGTCGGGACTCCCCGGTGAGCCCGAACGCCTCCCGCAGCAAAGCGACTTCGGCCTGCCACGGGTCGCGCCCGCGCCCGGCCGCCTCCAGTGCGCGTTCGAGGTCGGCGCGCACGAGCGCCGCCCCGCAGGCCCGGAGCAGCGCCAGTGCCGGACGGCCCGGGACGGCGGGCAGCGCCCGCACCGCGTCGACCACCGTGAGTGCCTCGTCGGCGAGCAGTGTCGGCGCGACGGCTTCGAGCACGGGCAGCAGGGCGTCCAGGATCTCGGCCCCGGGTTCCAACGCGCTCAGGAGAAGGGGCAGGTGCCGAGCAAGGATCCGGATCTCGGCGGCGGCCCAGGGGGCGGGGCAGAGGCGCAGCGCGAAGGCGAGTACGTGGGGTGCGGTGGCCGTGAGGCGCAGCCAGTCGTCCAAGTGGGGCCGCAGCTGGGGGAGTTGATCCTCGTCGATGGGGGCGCTCGCCAGGTGCAGCGCAGCCTCCGGGTCCCAGCGCCGGGCCAGGAGGGCTGCGGGGCTCGGCTGTTGCGGTTCGCGTCCCAGCGGTACGGCCAGGTCGGCCAGGCTGCCGTCGGACGGGCACACCCGGTGGTCCGGCAGCAGGGCGAACAGGGCCGGGGCGACCGGGTGCGCCTGCGCGTGCAGGGCGAGGAAGGACCGTACCGGCAACGCGCCGTCGAGTCCCGCCAGCAGCAGGTCACGGGCGGCGGGCTCCGTGGCCTGCTCGGCCGCCCGCTCGGCGGTCTGCTGGGCGGCTTCGAGCACGGTCGCCGCGTACGCCGGGCCGAGGATCGCGCGAAGCGCCCGTACGAGAGCGGACCGCAGGCCCGGATTCCGCTGCCGTCCCAGGTGCCGCAGGAGGTCGGGGACCGCGTCCGGCGTGCCGATCCGGGACAGTACGTCGGCGGCGGTCTTGCGGACGTTCATGTTCGGGTGGTCGAGGCGGGCGGCGACCTCCGCCGACGCCCAGTGGGCCCGCGCGTGCCCGAGGGCCAGCAGGGCCTGCCGTACGGTCTGGACGTCCTGCGCACGGGTGAGGTTGATCAGCGTCGCGGACAGGGCACGGGCGTCCTCGCCGTCGGTGTCGCGGGCGAGCAGTGCGATCACGTGCTTGCGGACGTGCCGGTCGGGGTGACGCAGCAGACGGTGGACACGGGGACGGGTGCGGGGGGAGGGGGCGCCGGCGAGCAACAGCCGCAGGAGGACTGCCTGTTCGCCCTCGTGGAGGCCAGGCCGCTCCAGCAGCCCGAGCGCCAGGTCCGTCACCAGGGCGTGGCCCGCTGCGGCCGGATCGGCGGCGTCGAGGTGCCAGTGGGGGCGGATGTGCTGCCGCAGATGGAGCCGGGCGCCGAGGTCGCGCAGGGCCTCCACCACGTCCTGCGGGATCTCCGGCTCCCCGGCCGGCCAGTCCTGCCACTCCGGGCGTTCGTCGGCGAGGGGGTGCGGGGAAGCGCCGGGTTCGGCGGCCGCGGCCAGTTCGCCCGCGAGGCGCAGCAGGAGGTCCGCGAGTACGGGCAGCGTGCCGCTGCTGCCGTGCGCGGCGAGCCGCAGCAGGGCCTCCTTCGGCCTGCCGGGGTCCAAGTGGCTCCGCAGGACGTCGAGTTCGTGTTCGTCGGGGGCGCCGAGGTCGGCGGCGACGGCCGGAGGGAGGTCGGTCGGGTCGAGACGGGCGAGAAGGCCGGCGCGGTGGGCGGGGTCGCGGGTCAACTGCCAGAGCAGGCCCAGGGCTTGACGGCGTACGGGGAGCAAGTGGGCGGCGGTGATGGCGTCTTCGCCGTCCAGCCCGAAGGCAGCACGGAGCACCCGCACCGTCCGGTCGCCGCCGATCGCCTCCAGCGTGTGGAGCACGACGCGGGGCGCGGACGGGAGGAGAGCGAGGACCGCTTCCTCCGCGCTCTCGTGGCGCAGCTCGCGCAGGGCGGCGAGGAAGGGCTCGGGGGAGTGCGGGGCGGCTGCGAGGGCGCGGGTGATTTCCGCGCCGACCGGCAGGTCGCCCGTGCCCTGTGCGGCGAGCGCGACGAGGAGGTCGAGGCGGCGCGGCCAGGTGGGGTCGCCGGGCGGGGCGTCGAGCAGGGTGTGCAGGAGGGCGTGGCGGCAGGTGAAGAGGGTGGTGGCGAGGTCGCGGGGGCGTATCGAGTGGTCGGCGAGGGCGAGCGTGACCAGGGCCGGGACGTCCGCGTCCGTCGCGAAGTGGCCGCGCTGGTGCATGCCGCGCAGGCAGGTGAGGAGGGCCGCGCCGTAGAGGAGCGGGTCGCGGGAGGCGGTCTCGATGAGCGCGCCGACCTGGCCGCGCTCGGCCAGCCCGCCGAGGAGTTCGAGGGCGCGGCGGCGGAGGGCGGGCGGGAGGGCGCGGTCCGTGACGGCGTCGCGGAGGGGGTCGAGATGGCCGTGCCGGGCGGCGAGGGTGAGGGAGGCGTCGGTACGGAGGGGGAAGGGGTGCGGGAGCGGGGTCAACGAGGCCCAGGGCTGGGCGAGTTGACGAAGCGCCTCCTCGGTGGTGCCGTCGTCCGCCGGATTTTCCGCCAGCTTGAGCAGGAGGGAGCGTGCGGAGGACGGGGTCAGCGCGCAGGTGTGCAGGCCCTCGGTGGTCAGGCGCAGGGCCTCGGCGCGGAGGCCCGCGCGGATCAGCTCGGTGACCAGCAGGTCGGGGCGGTGCGCGAGGGTCACGTCGGCGCCGTGCAGGGCGTGGGGCAGAAGGCCGGAGGGAGCGCGGTGCACGGCGGACGGGTCGCGGAGGATCTCGGCACGGAGGCGAGCGATACGGGTGAGGGGGGCTGCGGTGTCCACCGCGGGATCCTAGGCGGCGGACGACCCCCGGGCCCAGGGAGTTTCCCAGGGATGCCGCCCGAAGGGCAGGCATCTAGGGGCGCGGGGAACTGCGCGACCAGCCACGACGAACCCGCGCGGAAACCGTGCACGCCCGGTACCGGGTGCCGACCCGACCACTCCGCACCGCCCCGCGCCCAAGCGGCCCGCACCGCCCCGCGCCCAAGCGGCCCGCGGCCCACCCACCTAGAACGTCCCCCCGACCTCCCCCACCTCCCCCTCCGCCAGCAGCCCGAACAGCCGGACCGCCTCGTCCACCTGCACCCCGTCCCGCGTCCCCGGCGCAGCCCCCTCGTCCTCGACGTTCTCCCACAGCAGCAGTCCCCCCGCGTACGCGGTCAGCGACCACCCGCTCTCGTGGGTCAGCGAGACCTCCGGGTTGACGGCCTCGGGGTCCGCCAGGCCGTCCACGACCAGGGTGCGCAGCGTCGCCGCGTCGGGCTCGTCCACCGCGTTGCCGTGGACGTCGTACATGAAGTAAGTCATGCCTCCACTATGGAGGACGCGTCCGGACCGGGCCGCACGGGGACTCGTGCAGGTCAGCGCCTGATCAGCCGCCGCGCCGTGGCCGCCGCCACCGCCGAGGTCCGCGAGTCGACGCCCAGCTTCGCGTAGATGTGCACGAGGTGGGACTTCACCGTGGCCTGGCTGAGGAAGAGGGCCTTGCTGATCTGCTGGTTGGAGAGGCCCTCGCCGACGAGTTGGAGGACCTCCAGCTCGCGCTTGGTCAGCGCCTCCGCAGGCGTCCGCATTCGGTCCATCAAACGGTGCGCGACCGCCGGGGCCAGCGCCGACTGACCGGCCGCCGCCGTGCGGACCGCCGCCGCCAGCTCCTCCGGCGGGGCGTCCTTGAGGAGGTATCCGGCCGCCCCCGCCTCGACCGCCGCCAGGATGTCCGCGTCGGTGTCGTACGTCGTGAGGACCAGCACCCGGGGCGCGCCCGGGCGGCCCGCGATGGCCGCCGTCGCCTCCGAACCGTGCATGCGGTCCGGGCCGAACTGGAGGTCCATCAGGACCACGTCGATCCCGCCCGCCGCCGCCAGCTCCACCGCCCGTTCCGCCGTCGAGGCCTCCTCTACGACGACGAAATCGGCCTCGGTGTCGAGCACCGCGCGCAGCCCGGCCCGTACGACGGGATGGTCGTCGGCCAGCAGCAGCCGGATGGGGGCGGAGGGGCTCACGGGGTGACTCCAGTGGGGGTCGGGGACACGGGCAGCGGCAGGGTGATCGCGACGGCCGTGCCCTGCCCCGGCGCGGACTCCACGCTCAGCGTGCCGCCCAGCGACCGGGCCCGCGCCCGCATCGCGGGCAGCCCGAAGCCGCCGTCCGAGGCGTCGGACGCGGGGCTGCGGCGCACCGCGCCCGGGTCGAAGCCGATGCCGTCGTCGACGATGTCGAGCGAGACCGAGGTCTCCATGAAGCTGAGGGTGATCTCCGCGCGGTCCGCCTTCGCGTGCCGGACCGTGTTGGCGAGGGCCGACTGGGCGATGCGGAGCAGGGCCACTTCGTACGGTGTGGGCAGCTCGACCGGCGTCCCGCTCACACCGAACTGCACGGCCGGCCCGCCGGGGGTGGGCGCGCAGAGGCGTTCGAGGGCGGCGGCCAGCGAGCCGTGCTCCAGATCCGGAGGGCTGAGGGCCCGTACGAAACGGCGTGCCTCGGCGAGATTGTCCTGCGCGGCCTCGCGGGCCTGGCGGATGTGCGCGAGGGCCGGGTCCTGGGGCGGCAGGGCGCGCTCGGCGGCGCGCAGCAGGAGCTGGATGCTGGAGAGGCCCTGGGCGAGGGTGTCGTGGATCTCGCGGGCGAGACGTTCGCGTTCGGCGAGGGTTCCGGCGGCGCGCTCGGCCTCCGCCAGTTCCGCGCGCGTCGACAGAAGCTCGTCGATCAGCTCGCGCCGCCGCTCGCTCTCCCGGTAGAGGGCCTGGTACCCCAGTACGGTCGCCACCGCGACGGCACCGCCCAGCAGCGGCCCGATGAACGTGCCCGGCGTCACCGCCTGCCCGTGCAGCACGAAGCTCGCGATGGCCGCCGCTGCGGTCGCGGCGACAGCCGTGAGCCCCCAGCGCATCGGGAGCAGGTGCAGCTGGAGGAAGTACAGGGGGAAGGCGGCCCACAGCCCGTCGGGGGACAGGGCGAGCAGCAGCAGCCAGGACGCGCCGAGTGCCGCCAGCCACCAGGCGGCGGCGCGCGGCGAGCGGGCCACGGAGGGGCTGAGCGTCCCGGCGACGTACACCCCGGCCATCAGCACGGCCGCCCCGACGACCGCGTACACGTACGAACCCCCTGCGGCGGCGGCCTTGACGGCGGCGAGCGCGAGCAGCCCGGCCAGCAGTGCGTGCAGACAGAGCCGCAGCACGCGCAGGACGGGGGTGAGGGTGAGGGCAGCCGGGGGCTGGGAGAGCGGATCCATGGTTCGTACCAGCCTAAAGGGGACGTCCTCGCGGCGTATCAACCAAAGGATTGATGCCGGAGCGAACCCGCGCCCGATGTTTCGGGGAGCGTCTGCGACCAGCCTGGTGCACATGTTCGTTGCATGGAGAGACCTCCGGTTCGCCAAGGGCCGCTTCGCCCTCATGGGCACGGTCGTGGTCCTGATCACCCTGCTCGTCGGCCTGCTGTCCGGGCTGACGGCGGGGCTGGCCAGGGACAACACCGTGGCCGTCACCTCGCTGCCCGCCGACCGGCTGGCGTTCGCCGCCCCGCCCGACGGCCAGGAGGTGTCGTTCACGAATTCCTCGGTGGGCGAGAGCGCCTGGCGCGACTGGGCCAAGCAGCCCGGCGTGGACAGCGCCGAGCCGATCGGCATCCGTACCGTCAACGGCTGGGCCGGCGACCGTACGGTCGCCGTCGCCGCCTTCGGCGTCGAACCGGGCGCGAAGATCGCCCCGGCCTCCGGCGACCTGGGTCCGGGCAAGGTGGTCCTCTCCACCAAGGCCGCCGAGGAACTGAACCTCGCCGCGGGCGACACGGTGCGCCTCGGCGACGTCGAGGAGACCGTCGCCGCCGTCGAGGGCGGGGCGATGTACAGCCACCAGCCGGTGGTGTGGACGTCGCTGGACGACTGGCAGAAGCTCGGCCACAGCGGTACGTCGACGGAGGAGCAGGCCACCGTCGTCGCGCTGAAGGGCTCGGCCGACTGGGCCGCCGGCGACAAGGCGACCGAGACGCGGTCCGTGCCGCTCGGCGACTCGCTGGCCGCCCTCGCCTCGTACCAGGCGGAGAACGGCTCCCTCCAGCTCATGCGCGGCTTCCTCTTCGCCATCTCGGCGCTCGTCGTCGGGGCCTTCTTCACCGTCTGGACCATCCAGCGCAGCGGCGACATCGCAGTCCTGAAGGCACTGGGCGCCTCCACCCCGTACCTCCTGAAGGACGCACTGGGCCAGGCCGTCGTCCTGCTGACGCTGGGCACCCTGCTCGGTACGGCGCTGGCGACGCTGCTGGGCGCGTCGATCGGCGGCGCCGTCCCCTTCGTACTGGAAGCGGCGACCCTGCTCGTCCCGGCCCTGGTGATGATCGCGCTCGGCATCGTCGGCGCCGCCCTGTCCATCCGGCGCATCACCGCCGTCGATCCCCTCACCGCCCTCGGGAGCGCCCGATGACCCTCACCCTGAACGACGTCACCCTCACCTACCCGGACGGCGACGCGTCCCGGCTGACCGCGTTGGACGCGGTGACCCTGTCGGTCGCCGCCGGTGAACTCGCGGCCGTGGTCGGCCCGTCGGGCTCCGGCAAGTCCAGCCTCCTCGCGGTGGCGGCGACGCTGGTGACACCCGACTCGGGCGTCGTCCTCGTCGACGGTACGGAGACGGGGACGCTGAGCCGCGCCGAGAAGGCGGAGCTGCGGCGGGACCGGATCGGCATCGTCTTCCAGCAGCCGAACCTGCTCGCCTCCCTCACGGCGGCCGAGCAACTCCAGGTGATGGCCCACCTGTCGGGCCGCAAGCCCCGTGAAGTGCGGGCGCGGGCGCTGGAGTTGCTGGACGCGGTGGGCCTCGCGGACAAGGCCGGCCGCCGCCCGCACCAGCTCTCCGGCGGCCAGCGGCAGCGCATCAACATCGCGCGGGCGCTGATGAACGAGCCCGCCGTGATGCTGGTCGACGAGCCGACCAGCGCCCTCGACCACGAGCGGGGCGCGGCGGTGCTGGACCTGCTGTCCGGGCTGACGCGGGAGCGCGGGGTGGCGACGGTGCTGGTCACGCACGACCGGTCGCATCTGGAGGTGGCGGACCGGGTGGTGCGGATGGAGGACGGACGGCTGGGGGCGATGAGTCCGTCGGGGGTGTGAGCCCGTTGGGGGCATGAGAAAGGGGGGCCCTCGGGCCCCCCTTTCTCATGCTGTTCAGCCCTGCGCAGGCCCCGTGTTCGCCAGCGCCACCGACAGGTCCTGGGCGACCTCCTGGAGGATCGGGACGATCCGCTCGGTCGCCGCCTCGGTGACCCGGCCGGCCGGACCGGAGATCGAAACAGCGGCGGCGGTCGGGGAGTTGGGGACGGACACCGCCAGGCAGCGCACCCCGATCTCCTGCTCGTTGTCGTCCACCGCGTACCCCACCCGGCGCACCTGCTCCAGCGCGTCCAGGAAGCCCTCCGGGGTGGTGATGGTCTTCTCGGTGGCGGCGGGCATGCCCGTGCGGGCGAGCAGGGCCCGTACCTCGTCCGCCGGGGTGTGCGCGAGGAGCGCCTTGCCCACGCCCGTGGAGTGCGGCAGTACCCGGCGGCCCACCTCGGTGAACATCCGCATCGAGTGCTTCGACGGCACCTGCGCCACGTACACGATCTCGTCGCCGTCGAGCAGCGCCATGTTCGCCGTCTCGCCGGTCTCCTCGACCAGCCGGGCCAGGTAAGGGCGGGCCCAGGTCCCCAGGAGGCGGGACGCGCTCTCGCCGAGCCGGATCAGGCGGGGGCCCAGCGAGTAGCGCCGGTTGGGCTGCTGACGTACGTAACCGCAGGCGACCAGCGTGCGCATCAGGCGGTGGATGGTCGGCAGGGGCAGCCCGCTGCTCGCGGACAGTTCGCTGAGGCCGACCTCACCGCCCGCGTCGGCCATACGCTCGAGGAGGTCGAAGGCGCGCTCCAGGGACTGCACACCGCCAGTCGCGGCGGCAGGCTTGGAAGCGTCGGTGGTGCTGGCGCTGGACGTCGGCACGGAGCGGTCCTTTCGGGGCTGGCAGGCAAGGCAGCAGACTACCTGTGGTGGTCCCGGAAGCCCCTCTAGGCAGGAGCTACATTCTACAAAGCGGAAGTCTAATTCCATTCTGTGGAAACATCCAAGGTTGGTGTCGGTGATCACATCCCGGCCCGTCCGCGTCCTGGACCTCTTGACGACTCCGCACCCCGGCGAAAGACTCCGCTTCAACAGAACGTTGAAGTAAGGAGACGTGAGTGACTGAGTCGGCCGTGCCCAACACCACCGTGGACCTGGTGCTGCGCTCCTCGCGCGTCGTCACCCCCGAGGGCACCCGCCCCGCCTCGGTCGCCGTCGCCGACGGGAAGATCGTCGAGGTGCTCCCGTACGACGCCTACGGGCCGCGCGGCGAGGAGATCCCCAAAGGCACCCGCTTCGAGGACCTCGGCGAGCAGGCCCTGCTGCCCGGCCTCGTCGACACCCACGTCCACGTGAACGACCCGGGCCGCACCGCCTGGGAAGGCTTCTGGACCGCAACCCGCGCCGCCGCGGCCGGTGGCATCACCACCCTCCTGGACATGCCGCTGAACTCGCTGCCGCCGACCACCACGGTCGACAACCTGCGCGTCAAGCAGGAGGTCGCCCGCCCCAAGGCGCACGTCGACACCGGCTTCTGGGGCGGCGCGCTGCCCTCCAACGTCGCCGACCTCAAGCCGCTGTACGAGGCCGGGGTCTTCGGCTTCAAGTGCTTCCTGTCGCCGTCCGGCGTCGAGGAGTTCCCGGAGCTCGACCAGGACCAGCTCGCCACCTCCATGGCGGAGATCGCCGGACTCGGCGGCCTGCTCATCGTGCACGCCGAGGACCCGCACCACCTGGCCGCCGCCCCGCAGAAGTCCGGGAGCAAGTACGCCGACTTCCTCGCCTCCCGGCCGCGCGACGCCGAGAACACCGCCATCGAGGGCCTCATCGCGCTCGCCAAGCGCCTCGGCGCCCGCGTGCACGTCCTGCACCTCTCCTCCTCCGACGCCCTCCCGCTGATCGCCCAGGGCAAGGCCGAGGGCGTCCAGGTCACCGTCGAGTCCTGCCCGCACTTCCTCACCCTCACGGCCGAGGAAGTCCCGGACGGCGCGACCGAGTTCAAGTGCTGCCCGCCGATCCGCGAGTCCGAGAACCAGGACGTGCTCTGGCAGGGCCTGGCCGACGGGACGATCGACTGCATCGTCTCCGACCACTCGCCGTGCACCACCGACCTCAAGACCCCGGACTTCGCGTCCGCCTGGGGCGGCATCTCCTCCCTCCAGCTCGGCCTGCCCGCCATTTGGACCGAGGCCAAGAAGCGCGGCCACTCCCTCGACGACGTCGTCCGCTGGATGTCGGCCGCCCCCGCGAAGCTCGCCGGTCTGACCCAGAAGGGCGCCATCGAGGCCGGCCGCGACGCCGACTTCGCGGTCCTGGCCCCCGAGGAGACCTTCACGGTCGACCCGGCCCACCTCTTCCACCGCAACCAGGTCACGGCGTACGCGGGCAAGACCCTGCACGGCGTCGTCAAGCAGACCTGGCTGCGCGGCACGCGCATCAACGAAGAAGGCACCCTCACCGAGCCCGCGGGCCGCCTCCTGGAAAGGAACAACTGACCCATGCCGGAGACCTCTCAGGGGATACCCTCCTTCACCGGTGACGCCAGCCCCTTCGGCGGCGGCGACCCGTACGCCGACTACCGCACGGCCGTCTTCCCCTTCACGCACCACGCCGACCTGGCCGACCGCCGCCTCGGCGCGGGCGTGATCGCCGCGAACGACGAGTTCTTCGCCGAGCGCGAGAACATGCTCATCCCCGAGCCCGCCCACTTCGACCCGGAGCACTTCGGGCACAAGGGCAAGATCATGGACGGCTGGGAGACCCGCCGCCGCCGCGGCGTCTCCGCCGAGCAGCCGCACCCCACCGAGGACGACCACGACTGGGCGCTCGTCCGCCTCGGCGCGCCCGGTGTCGTACGCGGCATCGTCATCGACACCGCCCACTTCCGGGGCAACTACCCGCAGGCCGTGTCCGTCGAGGGCACCTCGGTGCCGGGCTCCCCGTCGCCCGAGGACCTGCTCTCCGACGACGTGAAGTGGACGACCCTGATCCCGCGCACGGCGGTCGGCGGCCACGCGGCCAACGGCTTCGAGGTCACCGTCGAGCAGCGCTTCACACACCTGCGCGTCAACCAGCACCCCGACGGCGGCATCGCCCGCCTGCGGGTCTACGGCGAGGTCGTCCCCGACCCGGCGTGGCTGTCCACGCTGGGCACCTTCGACCTGGTCGCCCTGGAGAACGGCGGACGCGTCGAGGACGCCTCCGACCGCTTCTACTCGCCCGCCACCAACACCATCCAGCCGGGCCGCTCCCGCAAGATGGACGACGGCTGGGAGACCAGGCGCCGCCGCGACAAGGGCAACGACTGGATCAGCTACCACCTGGTCGAGCAGGCCGAGATCCGCGCCGTCGAGATCGACACCGCCTACCTCAAGGGCAACTCGGCGGGCTGGGCGGCGCTGTCGGTGCGCGACGGCGACACGGGGGAGTGGACCGAGATCCTGCCCCGCACCCGCCTCCAGCCCGACACCAACCACCGCTTCGTGCTGGCCTCCGCCCCGGCGGCCACCCGGGTGCGGATCGACATCTACCCCGACGGCGGCATCTCCCGGCTGCGGCTCTTCGGCTCGCTCACCGAGTCCGGTGCGGCGTTGCTGGCGGCTCGCCACCACGAACTCGGCGGCTGAGCAACGCGGCTGACGGTACGTCAGTGACCTGCCGGCCGCGTTGACGGTACGCCGGAAGGGGCCCCCTGTGCTTGGTGCCGGGGGCCCCTTCGTCGTACCCCTGCCGCTCAGGCGGTGGGTCTTCGTCGTGCCCCTGCCGCTCAGGCGGTGGGCCGGCCCCGCCAGTCCAGGCACACGATCATCGCGTCGTCCTCCGCCATGACCTCGCCCCGGTGGCCCGCCAGCTCGTGCAGCACCGCGCGCGGCACCTGCGGCGGGGGCAACAGCCGGGTGGCCTGGATGGCACGGGCGAGCGCCTTCTCGCTGTAGCGCTCACCGGCGGGCGAGGCCACGTCGTACACCCCGTCGCTGACGAACAGCAGCCGGTCCCCGGGCAGCACCCGCAGGGTCTGCGGGGTGTAGACCGAGTCCTCGAACATGCCGAGCGGCAGCTGCCCGTCCAGCTCGATCGCCTCCACGACGCCGTCCCGCAGCCGCCACACGCGCGGCGAGCCCGCGTCGACGACCTCCACGTTCCCCGACGGGAGGTGGAAGCGCAGCAGCAGCACCGAGACGTGCAGGGCGCCCCGGTGCTGGCCGTAGATCGCCTGGTCGGCCATGCACGCCTGGTCGGTCAGGCTCAGACCGGCCCGGCGGGCGTTGCGCAGGGCGTTGATGGCGAGGCTGGTCAGCAGGGCCGCGTCGATGCCCTCGCCCATGCCGTTGGTGAGGGCGAGGGTGAGGTGGTCGGCGGAGGTCGACCAGTCGAAGTTGTCGCCGTGGATCGCGTACGCGGGCTCCAGCTGCGCCCCGAGTTCGTACTCCGCGCGGGCGCAGGAACGTCCCGGCAGCAGTCCCCACTGGATCTCCGCCGCCAGCGTCAGCCGCTCGGCCCTGCGCGCCTGGAGGTAGAGGTCGGTGTCGCGCTCGGCGACCACGATCTGGTGGCCCAGGGCCTCGGCGACGTCCGCCAGTTCCGCCAGTACGTCCGCGTCGTAGCGGTCCTTCGGCAGGGTGACGGACAGCACCCCGAGCCGGTCCCCGCGCACGGTCACCGGGAGGTGTGCCGTCACCGAATCGGGGAAGGGGCCCTCGCACGGATAGGGCTCCTGTGCTCCGAAGGCCCGCCCCGGCGCGCCTGTGTGCGCCGAAACGGGCTGGAAGGTATGGGGGAGCGCTCCGACCGGTTGCAGTATCGTCATGGCGTAGTCGGCCATGAGCAGGTCGACCTCAAGAGCACCGTAGAGGTCCGCGAGGACCTTGCGCACCGCGTCGAGCAGTGCATGGGGGTCGGCGGCACGCAAGGTGCGTTCCACGGACGCGAGTCTGTCCAACGTCGGAGATTCACTTTCTCGAAGGATGTACGGGGAGGGCAAGCGTGGACCTCCAGGGCTCACACCGTCCGGGTGCACACCGTCGCGGCGAGGACACCCGGGTGAGCGCGGGTGCGCCGGAGGCGGTCGTCGCCCCGGCACCGCCCCCGGCTGCCGCCGAGGCCGTCGCGGGCGTCGCCTGCGAGGTGATCGCACTGCTGGAAGTGCTGTGGGAGCGGGGCAGGGACGCGGTCTCCCCCGCACCCGTGTCGTCTTCGCAGCTGCGGGTCATGCACATCCTGGAACGGGCCGAGGGCATCAACCTGCGCACCCTCGGCGAAGTGCTGGGCGCCGCCCCGCCGTCGGTCAGCAGACTCTGCGACCGGCTGGAGGCACTGGGGTACGTGAAGCGGTCGGCCAGCACGGTCAGCCGCCGCGAGGTCGAACTGAGGCTCACCGCGCCGGGCCGCAGCTACCTCAGCGACCTGCGGGCGCGGCGCGAGGAGGCGCTGGTCGCGGCGGTCGCGGCGATGCCGGAGGCCGCGCGGGAGGCGCTCATCCACGGGCTCGGCGAGTTCCGGGCGGCGGTGGAGACGGGCACCGTGGGGCGCATCTGGCCGCTGGCCGACCGGGCGGGGCAGGAGCCCGGCGCGGGTGCCAACGCGGACGGGGCCGCGCGGACCGCGTAGCGGGGGGCGTGGCGGGCTGCCGGGGAGGGTGGTCGAACCGCCTCCGGGGACACCGCTTGCGTTCATCACGGCTCCTGCCTGTTCCGACTGCTGCGGGCTTCCGCCCGGTGACAACCCGGCGAGCCGGTCCGCGCGCGCATCGTATCCGGTGTGTGGAACCCGTGCATACGAAGGTGCGCAACGTCCCGATATGGGCGGACAGTTCGGGATTCATTGTGAAGGTCCTGTGGGCTCCGCTTGCCATACGGCTGCCGAACGCGAGACGGTTGCCGCGCGGCAACAATTGTCGCCGCGCCACGATATCCCGATAGCTCGGAGAGGGTGACAGGAGCCGCACGGCCACGGCCGGCGCGGGCTTCGTCTTCCGTTGTGACTTCCTTCCCACGCTCCACCGACCGCCCCGCAGAGGGTGCGCCGCCCGCCGCCGCCATCGGCGCCGCGCAGGTGCACGCCCTGGTGGAGAGCGGAATCGGCGCCGTCGTGATGCTGGACGGGGCCGGGCTGGTCCGTCTGCTCAACGAACCGGCGCGAGCCCTCTTCCCGTTGCTGCGCGAGGCGGGGACGCTGAGCGAACCACTGGTCCCCGGCTGGCTGGCGGACGCCCAGAACGAACTGCTGCCCGAAGCCCAAGGAGTCTTCGGCGCAAAGGAGTTGACGGCCCGTCGGATGTCGCTGCCGGACGGGTACGGGGCCTGGCTGCTGGACGACGTCACCCTGGAGGTGGTCTGGCAGCGCCGCTGGCAGGAGGAGCGGGAGCGCGCCGAGTTCCTCGCCCGGGCCTCCGCCCGGCTGCTGACCTCCCTGAACTGGCACAAGTCGGTGCAGGCCGCGGCGGAGCTGGCCAGCGAACGGATGGCCGACGCGGCGGTCGTCGTCGCCGGGACGGGGGCCCGCCGGATGTGGTTCACCTCCGCCGTCGACGGCCGGGTCACCGACGAACGCGTCCTGAGCGAGAACGTCGCCGAAGTGCCCGGCCTCGCCGACGCCCTCGCCGGGTTCCCGCCGCTGCCCGCACGCTGGCTGGCCCCCGAACTCGCCCCCGACTGGCTGGTCCCGGACGGCTTCGGGCCGCTCGGCTCGGTCGTCGTCACGCCGATGCCGGGCAACGGGGTGCCCGCCGGGGCGCTGATCCTGCTGCGCCGCACCCGCACGCCCGTCTTCAACGAGGACGAGGAGGTGTTCGCCCGTGTCTTCGCCGCCCGCGCCGGGGCCGCCGTGTCGGCCGCCGCCCTGTACGCGGAGAAGGCCGAGACCACGGCCGTCCTCCAACGTTCCCTGCTGCCCCCGGTGCTGCGCCGCTCCAGCAGCCTCGACCTGGCCGCCACCTACCGCGCCTCCCGGGCCACCGACCTGATCGGCGGCGACTTCTACGACGTCCATCCGGGGCCGGACCCGGGCGACGAGACCTTCCTCGTCCTGGGCGACGTCTGCGGCAAGGGCGCCAAGGCGGCCGTCCTCACCGGCAAGATCCGCAACACCCTCTCGGCGCTGCGGCACGTGGAGAGCGACCACGGCCGCCTCCTGTCCCTCCTCAACTCCACGCTGCTGGAGGACACCGACAGCCGGTTCGCCACCATGGTGCTGGCCGGGGCCACCCCGCTCGCCCACGGCGACGTGGCCCTGCGGCTCACCGCCGCAGGACACCCGCCGCCGCTGATCGTCCGCGCCGACGGAACGGTCGAGGAGATCCCCACCGGCGGCACCCTGATCGGCGCCCTCCCGCAGATCACCACCCGCACCTGCCGCACGGTGCTGCGGGCGGGCGACCTGTGCCTGCTCTACTCCGACGGCGTCACCGAGGCCAGGGGCGGACCCGACGGAAGGGAGATGCTCGGCGACAACCGCCTGCGGGCCGCGCTCTCTGAATGCGCCCGCATGCCGGTGGAGGCGGTGATCGAACGGGTCGAGAGCCTCACCACCCAGTGGCTCGGCACCCGGGAGCACGACGACATCGCCCTCCTCGGCATCGCCGCCCCGCGCGGCACCCACCTGAGCATGGTCAACGGCACCGGCCGCGGCCGCTTCACCGGCTGACCGGCCCCACCCCGGTGGCCCGCCCCGCCCCGCCCCGGCCGCCCGCACCACCGGCGAACCCGCGCCCCGCACCCCACCCCTGCCCACCACCCCGGGCCCGCGCTGCGGACCCGAACACGGAAAGCGCCTTCCGATCATGATGAGCGGCAACCCCCTCGACGTCACCGCCCGGCAGACCGAGAACCGGGTCACCGGCGTGCGGGAGACGGTCCTGGAGTTCAGCGGCGACTGCGACTTCGTCACCGCCGAGCTGCTGCGCGCGGCCGTCCTGGACGTCCTGCCGGACCTGCCCCGGGGCTCCGAACTGACCCTCGACCTGAGCGGGGTCGGCCTGTTCGACTCCTCCGGGCTGTCCGCACTCATCATGGTGCACCGCCACACCACCCGTGCCGGTGTGGCACTGACCCTCCAGGGGGCCGGAGACCACCTCCTGCGCATCCTCGACGTCACCGGCGTCGGCGCCCACTTCGCCGCCACCCGGGCCGCGGCCGCGGCCGAGGCGGAACGGGAGCCCCGCCCCTCGGCCGCCTCCGCCGACTAGGCAGGACGCCCCGCCCCGGCTACGGCCCCGTACCGGCTACGCCGCGTGGCCGCCGTCCATGACCAGTTCCGCGCCCGTCATGTACGCGCCCTCGTCGCCCGCCAGGAAGGAGACCAGGGACGCCACCTCGTCCGGGCGGCCGAACCTGCCGATCGCCGTGTTCGCCCGCTGCGGCTCGGCGAACGGACCGTCCGCCGGGTTCATGTCCGTGTCGACCGCGCCCGGGTGGATGAGGTTGACCGTGATGCCCCGGTCGCCGACCTCCCTCGCGAGGGCCTTGGTCAGCCCGGTCAGGGCCGACTTGCTCATCGCGTAGAGACTGCCGCCGGGCCCGCCCGCGTACCGGGTGAGTGCCGAGCCGGTGGAGATGATCCGGCCGCCGTCCTCCAGCACGGACGCCGCCGCCTGAGAGGCCAGGAACACCGCCCGTACGTTGACCGCCAGGACCCGGTCCACGTCCGCGAGCGTCAGCGACTCCACCGGGCCCAGTACGCCGATGCCCGCGTTGTTGACAAGGACGTCCAGCCGCCCGAAGGTGTCGGCGACGGCCGCCACCGCGGAGGTGACCGACTCCGGGTCCGCCGCGTCCATCCGTACCGCGAGCGCCCGCCGGCCCACGGCCTCGATCTTGCGCACCACGTCCTGTGCCGCCTGCTCCCCCTCCACGTAGGTGATCGCCACATCGGTCCCGTCCTGGGCGAGCCGCAGGGCGATGGCCGCCCCCATGCCCCGGCTGCCGCCCGTGACCAGTGCGGTCCTGTTGATGGCTGTCGTGATGGTCGTCGACATCGTGTCGTCCTTTTCCTTGGGTGTCGCATGCCCGAAGCGGTGCTTGCGAGTTCAAGGAAACGTCCCGGCCGTTCCCCGTGCTGGCGCCATTCGGACACCGACTCCACCCCCTTTCCCCTTCATCCGTCTGCCTGTACTCGGTGCCGCCTCCGGCCGTCCTCCGGTTGCCGCTGACTGGACAACGGGTGACCATCACTCAGAGTTCCCGATGATTACGGAGAGTTCTCAGATGGTCGGTCGAAGGCTCGTCGCCGCCGTTCTCGCCGCCCTGTGCGGCGCTTCGGCCACCGCCTGCTCCGGGGCAGGCCAGGACCCGTACGGCACCGGACTGCTGCACGGCCCGGGCCGCGGCGTACCCGCCCAGGACCGCCCGCTCGGCACCGGCACCCCGCCGTTCGGCCAGGAGACCCTGGACCCGGCCGTGCACGGCAAGAAGATCCTGGTCGTCGGCGACTCCTGGGCAGCGAGCATCGGCACCGGCATGGCCGCCGTCGCCGCCCGTACGAACACCGTGGTCAACGCGGGCCTCGGCGGCTGCGGCATCATGCAGGCCAACACGCCGGACGCCTCCCCGGACTGCCGCGACTGGCAGGAGAAATGGGCCCGGTACGTGACCGAGCACCGCCCCGACGCCGTACTCCTCATGACCGCCCAGTGGGACCTCGCCCCGCAGCGGATCGACGACTCCGCCCGGCTCCGCGACGCCGCCGACCCCCTCTACCGCAAGCTCTTCGCCGACAACCTGGCCCACGGCGCCCGGATCCTCTCGGCAGGCGGGGCCAGGGTCTTCCTCATGAACTCCAAGGCCACGGCCAACCCCTCCTACCGCGACCGGGCCCTCGTCCTCAACGAGGAGATCTACGCGGCAGCCGCCCGCCAGGCCCGCTCCGGCGGCGGCCTGCTCGACCTGCGCGCCCAGCTCTGCAACGACAACGGCTGCCCGTTCGACCGGGACGGCCAAGCCGTCTACGACGAGACCGGCCACCCCGCCCCCGCCGTCCGCGACCGCCTCGCCACCTGGGCGCTCAACGCGATGTTCGCCCCGAAGCCCGCTGCCCCGAAGTCCGCCGCCCCGAAGCCCGCTGCCCCACGGCCCGACGCCCCGTTGTCCGCCGTCCCCGCCGCGAAGCACTGACCCGCCCCGCGCCCGCCCGGTGACCGGAAAGCGGAATCCCGCCCTCGACAGCCTGCGGGCCTGTGCCGTCCTCGGGGTCGTCGCCTTCCACTACGAGTGGGGTCTGCCCGGCGGCTTCCTCGGCGTCGACCTCTTCTTCGTCCTCTCCGGCTTCGTCATCACCCGCCTGCTCCTGCGCGAACACGCCGGAACCGGCCGCATCCGGCTGGGCCGGTTCTGGCTCCGCCGCGCCAAACGCCTGCTGCCCGCCCTGCTCGCCGTCCTCATCGGCGTACAACTGTGGCTGGCGGACGGCCGGTACCCCGCCCTGCGCACCACCACCGACGGCCAGACCCTCGCCGCGCTCGCCGAGGTCGCCAACTGGTACGCGATCCACGGCCACGTCGACTACTGGTCCGTCGGCCGGGACGCCGCACCGCTCGCCCACCTGTGGTCCCTCTCGGTCGAGGAGCAGTTCTACCTGCTCTGGCCGCCCCTTCTCGTCTTCCTGCTGCTGGTCGCCGCCAAACGCCGGTCGGCGGGCCCGTGGGCGGGCACCGCGTTCTGCGCGGGCGCGGCCTGTCTCTCGTACGCCCTGGCCGTCGTCCTCTTCGACCCGGCCGCCCCGGACCGCTCCTACCTCGGTACGGATACCCGCTCGGGCGCGCTGCTCCTCGGCGCGGCCGTCGCGCTCGCCCCGCGCCGCCTGCCGCGCCGGGCCGCCCCGGCACTCGGCGCGGTGGCGGTACTGGGGCTCGCCGGGACCTGGGGCCTCGCCCGGCTCGGGCAGGCGGCGCTCCCGCACTGGCAGTTGCCCCTCGCCGGATGCGCGGCCGCGCTGCTGATCGCCGCGCTCGACCGGCCGGCCGCGCTCCACCGGGCGCTGGCCACAGGGCCGTTGCGGGCGCTGCCCGCCCTCGGCAGGGTCAGCTACAGCCTCTACCTCTGGCACTGGCCGGTCTGGGTGTTCCTCACCCTGGAGAGCCCCGGCCTGCCGCTCGCCGTGCGCGGAGCCCTCGCGTTCGTCCTGTCGCTCGGGCTGGCCGCCGTGATGTACAAGGCGGTCGAGAAACCCCTGCGGTACACGGTCCTCAGACCGCCGGTCCTGCTGTCCTGGCTGGCCGTCGCCTCCCTGTCGCTGGCTGCTTACACGCTGGTCACAGCGCCGGTGATGATCCAGCGGGAGTCAGGCGGACCGATTGTCAGTGGGCCCGGGTAGGGTTTTTCCAAGCCTTCGGGAACGGGTGGTGTCCGGGGCGACCCGGCAGGACCGTCCGCCTGCCGGAATCTCTTCCCGGGAAGATCCACCGCCCGGTACGGTGAGCGCTCCGCGTGCGAGCCGCCGAAGTCTCCACATCACACCGCCCGTTGGAGACTCGCCGTGGCTGCCGCACCCTCCGCCGTCCTCGCCCCCGCGCCCGCCCGCGCGGCCCGGTTCGCCGATCTGCCCGTCCTGGCCGTGGCGGTGGTGTGGGGCGCCAGCTACCTCGCCGCCAAGGGGATCACCACCGCGCAGACCGTCGTCGCGGTGCTGGTGCTCCGGTTCGCGATCGTGCTGCCCGTGCTCGCGGTCGCGGGGCACAGGAAGCTGCGCGCGCTCAGTGCGGCGCAGTGGCGGGGGGCCGGGCTCCTGGGGCTGGTCCTCAGCGGGATCTTCCTGTTGGAGACCTACGGCGTCGTGCACACCTCGGCGACCAACGCGGGGCTCATCATCAGCCTCACGATGATCTTCACGCCGCTCGCCGAGGCCGCCGTCACCAGGACCGCGCCGTCCCGCGGGTTCCTGGCCGCCGCCGGGCTGTCCGTGCTGGGCGTGGTGCTGCTGACGCAGGGCGGGGGCTTCACCACCCCCTCGCTCGGCGACCTGCTGATGCTGCTGGCCGCCCTGGCCCGTACCGCGCACGTGCTGTTCATGGCCCGGATCAAGGCGGTCCAGGACGCGGACGCGCTGTCCCTGACCACGGTCCAGCTCGGGGCGGCGGTGGCGGTGTTCGCGGTGCTGGCCGCCGCGCCGGGCACGGGGCCCTCGCCGTGGAGCGTCGCGGCGGGGTTCGGGGCGGGGGAGTGGGCGGGGCTGCTGTTCCTGTCCGTGTTCTGCACGCTGTTCGCGTTCGCCGTGCAGATGTGGGCGGTACGCCGGACCTCGCCGTCCCGGGTGAGCCTGCTGCTCGGTACGGAACCGCTCTGGGCGGCGGCCGTCGGCATCGCGGTGGGCGGCGAACGGCTGGGCGCGCTCGGCCTGTTGGGCGGCGTCCTGGTGCTGGCGGGCACCGCCTGGGGCAGGCGGGCGGCGGGCCCGGACCGTACGGGATGAGGACGGCATGAGGGACGGCACGAGGAGTCAGGGGCTCCCGTCGCTCCCCGGGGTCTTGCGGGTGACGACGGTCGGGGCGCGGTCACCGGCACCGCCGCCCTTGCTGCCTCCGCCGCCACGGCCGACGCGTTCCGAAGCGATCATCAGCGCGATGCCGACTACCGCGATCACGATGTTCGCGTAGACCTCGTAGCCCTCGAACCAGCCCAGCCTGTCCACGAACTGCCACATCCTGAACCCGTCGAACCACTCATGGAGGAGCCCGGCCACGCCCCACAGCGTCAGGAGGAAACCGACGACTTCGAAGATTCGCTTCATGGCCACCATGCTGGTCCGCCCGGACGGCCCCCGCCATCGTCCACAGGGCTGCCCGCGGCAGCCGTGGCCCCGCCCAAAGTCGTCGACCGTACGACTTTGGTAGCCACCTGCTGCTCAGGGCGGCCCGCACCGCTCCCACCTGCGTAGTTTTGTACGTATGAGCGAACAGGAGTACCGGTGGCTGCTGCCGTCGGCGATGGGCGGACCCGAGCTGTCCGGCACCGGCACGGACAGCGGCACCGACCCCGGTGCAGGCGCCCGCACTGCACGGCGTCCGCGCCGGACCCTGCGGGACTGGATCGTCGACGTCCTGATGTTCGTGCTCGCCGCGTTCTTCGGGATGGCGGCGGTGGAGGAGATGGCCGGCCACGCCGAGTCCGAAGTGGTGCTGGCCCTCGACCAGCTCGCCGGGGCGCTCGCCTGCTGTGCCCTGTGGCTGCGCAGGCGCTGGCCGACGGGCGTGGCGGTCGGCCTCGTCCTGCTGTCCATCGGCGCACCCCTCGCCTCGGGCGCCATGATCGCCGCGCTGTTCGGCGTCACCGTGCACCGGCCGTTCAAGGTCGCGGGCCCGGTGGCGGCCGCCGCCCTCGCCTCGGGCCTGCTCCAGTCCTGGCTGCGCCCCGAGCCGGGCACGTCCTTCAAGCTGGCCCTCGTCCTGACCGTGGTGATCACGCTGCTGGTCGTCGGCTGGGGCATGTTCGTCCGGGCCCGCCGCCAGCTCGTCCTCTCGCTGCGCGAACGCACCGTACGCGCCGAGGCCGAGGCCGCACTCCGCGCCGAACAGGCCCAACGGCTCGCCCGCGAGGCCATCGCCCGCGAGATGCACGACGTGCTCGCCCACCGCCTGACCCTCCTCAGCGTGCACGCCGGAGCCCTGGAGTTCCGGCCCGACGCCCCGCCCGCCCAGGTCGCCCGCGCCGCCGGAGTCATCCGCGACAGCGCCCACGAGGCCCTCCAGGACCTCCGCGAGATCATCGGCGTCCTGCGCAGCCCCGGCACCGGCGACGAGGACCGCCCGCAGCCCACCCTCGCCACCCTCGACGCCCTGGTCGCCGAGTCCCGCCAGGCCGGGGCGAAGGTCACCCTCGACAACCGCATCGCCGACCCGGGCGCCGTCCCCGCCGCCGTGGGCCGCACCGTCTACCGCATCGCCCAGGAAGCCCTCACCAACGCCCGCAAGCACGCCCCCGGAGCCGAAGTCACCGTCACCGTCACCGGCCGCCCCGGCGACGGCATCACCGTCACCCTCCACAACCCCGCCCCCGAGGGCGACGTACCGAAGGTCCCCGGTTCCGGGCAGGGCCTCATCGGGCTCACCGAGCGCGCCCAACTCGCGGGCGGACGGCTCGACCACGGACCCGAACCCGACGGCGGCTTCCGGATCACCGCCTGGCTACCGTGGGCACCATGACGCCGACCTCGCTGCTACTGCCGGGAGCACCATGACCACCACCCCGATCAGGCTCCTCCTCGTCGACGACGACCCGCTCGTGCGCGCCGGGCTCACCTTCATGCTCGGCGGCGCCGACGACATCGACATCGTCGGCGAGGCCTCCGACGGAGCCCAAGTCCCGCAGGCCGTCGCCGACTTGAAGCCCGACGTCGTCCTGATGGACATCCGGATGCCGGTGGTCGACGGCCTCACCGCCACCGAGGCGCTGCGCGCACAGGACGGCGCCCCCGAAGTCGTCGTCCTCACCACCTTCCACGCCGACGAACAGGTGCTCCGCGCCCTGCGCGTCGGCGCCGCCGGATTCGTCCTCAAGGACACCCCGCCCGCCGAGATCGTCGCAGCCGTACGGCGCGTGGCCGCCGGCGACCCGGTGCTCTCCCCGGCCGTCACCCAGCAACTCATCACCCACGTCGCCGGAACGGGCGGCACCGAGGACCGCAAGGGCCGCGCCCAGACCCGGCTCGACCTGCTCGCCGCACGCGAACGCGAGGTCGCCGTCGCCGTCGGCCGCGGCTGCTCCAACGCCGAGATCGCCGCCGAGCTGTACATGAGCGTCCCCACGGTCAAGACCCACGTCTCGCGCATCCTCGCCAAGCTCGACCTCAACAACCGTGTCCAGATCGCCCTGCTCGCCCACGACGCCGGACTCCTGGACTCCGCCGAGGACTGACACCGGCCGAACGGGACGGCCGCGTAGGCTGAACCGGAGGCCGGACCGAGGGGTCGGCCTCCGGCTCGACGGAGAGCTCGACGGCGGGCTCGACGGAGAGCGCGACGCAGAGCATGACGGAGAGGCGAACCATGGCGATCGTGGACCTGCGGGACGAGACCGAGGCCTTCACGGCGAACCCGTACCCGTACTACGAGAAGCTGCGCGAGGCCGGGCCCGTGCACCACGTCCGCACCGCCGACGTGGAGGAGATGTGGCTGGTCGTCGGGTACGAGGAGGGCCGCAAGGCCCTCGCCGACCCCCGGCTCTCCAAGAACTGGCGCAACTCCGAACTCTGGAACGCGGACCACGCCTCCGCCATGAGCAGCAACATGCTGGAGACGGACCCGCCGCAGCACACCCGGCTGCGCAAGCTCGTCGCCCGCGAGTTCACCTCCCGGCGCGTCGAGGCGATGCGCCCGCGCGTGCAGCAGCTCACCGACGAACTCCTCAACTCGATGATGGAGAAAGGCGGTTCTGGAGCGGAGGCCGATCTGATCGACGCGCTCGCCTTCCCCCTGCCGATGACCGTCATCTGCGAACTCCTCGGCGTTCCCGACCTGGACCGCGACCGCTTCCGCGCCTGGTCCAACGAGGTCGTCTCACCCACCGACACCGAGGTGAGCATCGCCGCCGTGGGCGCGATGGGGGCCTATCTCGTCGAGCTGATCGAGGACAAGCGCTGCTCGCCCGGCGGTGACCTGATGAGCGCCCTCATCAAGACCCGCGACGAGGGCGGCGACCAGCTCTCGCCCGACGAACTCGTCGGCATGGCCTTCCTGTTGCTCGTCGCCGGACACGAGACCACCGTCAACCTGATCTCCAACGGCGTCCGCGCACTGCTCTCCCACCCCGACCAACTCGCCGACCTCCGCGCCGACTTCGACGGCCTGATCGACGGTGCGGTCGAGGAGATGCTCCGCTACGACGGCCCCGTGGAGAACGCCACCTGGCGCTTCACCCGCGAACCCCTGGAGCTGGCCGGGGTTTCCATCCCCGCGGGCAAGCCCGTCCTGGTCTCCCTCGCCTCCGGCGACCGCGACCCCGCCCGCTACCCGGAGCCCGACCGCTTCGACATCCGCCGCGCCCCGCAGGGCCACCTCGCCTTCGGGCACGGCATCCACTTCTGTCTGGGCGCGCCCCTGGCCCGCATGGAGGGCCGCATCGCCATCCGTACGCTGCTGGAGCGCTGCCCCGACCTGGCCCTCGCCCCCGACGCCGGTGCGCTCGACTGGGTGCCCGGACTCCTCATGCGGGGCGTCCGCAAGCTGCCGGTACGGTGGTGATCCATGAGTGAGACCTTCGACCTGACACTGGCTCAGAAGACGCTGGAAGCACAGCCGTTCAGTGTGCTGCTCGGCGCCCGCATCACCGCGTTCGGCGGCGGCGAGGCCGTCCTGGAGCTGGACGCCCGCGACGACCTGCGCCAGCAGAACGGCTTCCTGCACGGCGGCGTCCTGGCCTACGCCGCCGACAACGCCCTCACCTTCGCCGCCGGTTCGGCCGTCGGACCCGCCGTCCTGACCGGCGGCTTCTCCATCCAGTACATCCGCCCCGCCACCGGCCCCACCCTGATCGCCCGCGCCTCCACGGTGCACGCCGGGCGGCGTCAGGCGGTGTGCCGGTGCGAGCTGTACGTCGCGGACGAGGCGGGGGCCGAGACCCTGTGCGCGGTGGCACAGGGCACGGTCCTCACCGTGCAGGCGTAGCTCCTTCCCGCGCAGGCGTGGACAGGCTGCGGAGGAACCCGGCGACCGCGTCCCTGAACCCCGCCGGGTCCTCCGTCCACGGCAGATGCCCCGCCGTCGGCAGCGTGACCCGGGACGCGTCCGGCAGCACCCCGGCCAGCGAGTCGACGGCCGACCCCGGGCGGATGTCCCGAGCCCCGTCGACGATCAGCGTCGGTGCGGCCAACGTGGCGCATTCCTGCCGGAGTTGAGCGAGATCCTGGGAGCGCACCTCCGCGCCCAGCGCCTTGTTCGCCGCGAAGTTGACGCCCCGCCAGGGCGTCGCCATCCGCTCGGCGTGCGCCCGCGCCTGGGTGCGGTCCGGGTCGGCGAAGTCCGCCGACCACTGGAGCACGCACATCTCCCGCTCCTCGGCGGGCGCGAGGGACGTGCGCTCCGTCAACTCCAGCCATCTGGAAAGGCCTTCACCGATGCCCGCACGCAGGTTCCGCTCGTAGGCCGGCTTCCACGAGGAGTCCGCGTCGATGCCCGTGCCCGACACGTACACCAGCGCCGCGACCCGCTCCGGATGCCGCAGCGCGTAGTGCAACGCCAGTCGCGCACCCCAGGAGTGGCCCACCAGAACCATCCGCTCCAGCCCGAAGTGCCGCCGCACGGCGTCGAGATCGGCGACCTGCCGGTCCACCGTGTACGGTCCCGAACGCTCCGACCGGCCGCACCCGCGCTGGTCCCACCGGTGCACGGCAGGCACCCCCGCCCAGTGCAGCAGCGCCGCCACGTCCTCCAGGGTGTCCCACAGCCCCGGCCCGCCGTGACACAGGACAACGCCGGGCGCGGCACCGTCCACCCCCTGTCCCGGTGCGCTCTCCGTCCGCGCCGCCCATATCCGTACACCGTCGTCCGTCTTCACGTACTCCCGCTGTGCGTCCATGAAAGCCGAGGTTAGACGGCCCCGCCGCGTGCCGTCGCACGGAATCCCAACGGGCTCTCCCCGGTGCGCTGGTGGAAGAACTTGCCGAAGTTCGCCGCGTCCCGGAAGCCGAGCAGGGCCGCCACCCGGGACGCGCTGTGGTCGCTGTGCGCCAGCAGCCGCTTGGCCTCCAGCACCACCCGCCGGTCGATGAACTCCTTCGCGCCCACCCCGGCCGCCGACAGCGTCGCCCGGGACAGGGTGCGCGGCGCGTACCCCAGCTCCCGCGCATAGTCGTCCACGCGCCGCGTGCGCGCGAAGTCCCGCTCCACGGCGGCCCGGAAGCGCAGGAACGCGTCCGGGTTGTCGCAGCCCGCCGACGGCTCCCCGGTGTGCGCGAGGCGCAGCAGCAGTACGGCCAGGAGGTGCCGCAGTACGGAGAGGTGGGCGTCCGGCGGGAGTTCCGGGGCGCTCCCCGCGTCCCGCAGCGTCCGGTACTCCGCATGCAGCTGTCCCAGCGCCCGCCCGGCGGCTGCGTCGCCCGCCGCCGAAGGATGCCGCACCGTCGGCCCGAAGGGGTCGTCCAGGCGGGCCGCCGCACTGGTCGCCGGGTCCGGGAACCCCGCCTCGAACAGGACGAGCGTGCCCTCCGCCCCGAACAGGTCGTCCCAGCGGTGCACCTGCCCCGGCCGCACCCACAGCCACTCGCCCGGCAGCACCCGGTACGACGCGAAGTCGACCATCAGGGGGAGAGCACCGCTCTCCACCCGGAGCAGGTGGTGGAAGTCGGGCCGGTGGGTCGCCGAGATCGAGTGCGCGCAGGCGTTCGTGCGCAGCGTCGCCAGGGTCAGCACCTCAAGCCCGGCCGGTGCCCCGCCCGGCGCGTGGAACCTGACCTCGGGGATGCCGGGAGTGCCCGAAGCACCCGGCTGTCGTTTTTTCACCACCATGTGTCCGGAGCGTACCCGGCGCGCACGGCTTTCACCTCCTATGTTGGAAGAGCGACGAAGGGCCGGCAGGTCCGGAATCCGGAAATTCACCATCCCCCAGAAAACCCGGAAGGACCCCCCTCATGGCCAAGATCTCCCTCTTCGGAGCCACCGGCACCATCGGCAGCCGCATCCTGCGCGAGGCCCTCGACCGAGGCCACCACGTCACCGCCGTCGTCCGCGACCCCGCGAAGCTCGGCGAGACCCACCAGAACCTCACCGTGGTCGTCGGCGACATCCTCGACCCGGCCTCCGTCACCGAGGTCGCCAAGGGCCAGGACGTACTGGTCAGCGCGGTCGGCGGCGGTCACGGCGACGGTCCCGGCCACCTCGCCACCGTCGAACCGTCGGCGAAGGCCCTGGTGGGAGGCGTCCGCGCGCTCGGCGACGAGGCCCCGCGCCTGATCATGGTCGGCGGTGCGGGCTCGCTGCGCACTCCCGACGGCAAGCAGGTCTGGGACGCCGAGGGCCTCCCGGAGTTCGTCCTGCAGATCATGCACGCGCACGGCGACGCGCTCGCCTCCCTGCGCACCGTGACCGACGTCCGCTGGACCAGCCTCAGCCCCGCCGCCACCATCGAGCCCGGCGAGCGCACCGGCGTCTACCGCACCGACACCGACAACCTGGTCCTGGACGCCGAGGGCACCAGCCGCATCAGCGCCGAGGACTACGCGGTCGCCCTGATCGACGAGATCGAGCGCCCGCAGCACGTGGGGGAGCGCTTCACGGTCGGCTACTGAGCCCCGACCGGACCTGCCCGGGGCTCACCGTCCCGGGATCTCCTCCAGCCGCACCGCCCGCCCCTCCCGCCGCGACACCTCGCACGCCTCCGCCACCCGCAGCGCCTCCAGCGCCTCCCGCCCGTCGCACGGGTTCGGCCGCAGCCCCCGTACGACGTCCAGGAACGCGTCCAGCTCCGCCTCGTACGCGGGCGCGAACCGCTCCAGGAACCCGGACCAGGGCTTCGCGGGGGCGGGCGGGCCGGACGGGTCGGCGGAGGTGAGCGGCGTCCGGTCGTCCAGGCCGACCGCCAACTGGTCGATCTCACCGGCCAGTTCCATGCGTACGTCATAGCCGGCGCCGTTGCAGCGGGTCGCCGTCGCCGTGGCGAGCGCACCGTCGTCCAGCGTCAGCACCGCGGCGGCCGTCGCCACGTCGTCCGCCGCCGCGAACATCTCGGGACCGGCCGCCGACCCGACCGCGTACACCTGCACCACCTCACGCCCGGTCACCCAGCGCAGGATGTCGAAGTCGTGCACCAGGCAGTCCCGGTAGAGGCCGCCGGAGAGCGGCAGGTACGCGGCGGGCGGCGGCGCGGCGTCCGAGGAGACCGTACGGATCGTGTGCAGCCGCCCCAGTTCCCCGGCGCGCACCCGGGCCCGCGCCACCGTGTACCCGGCGTCGAAGCGGCGCATGAAGCCGAGTTGGAGCACCGTGCCCGCCGCCTCCACTTGGCGCAGCGCCTCCAGGGTGCCCGGCAGGTCGACGGCGATCGGCTTCTCGCAGAACACCGGCAGCCCGGCCCGGGCAGCCCGGCCGATCAGCTCCGCGTGCGCGGCCGTCGCCGACGCGATCACCAGCGCGTCAAGGCCGCTCAACAGGTCCTCCGCCGGGGTGAATTCGGCCCCCACCCGTGTGGCCACCTCCGCCGCCCGCCCCGCGTCCGCGTCCGCCAGCACCAGCGAGCCCACCGACGGATGCCGGGACAGCACCTCGGCGTGGAAGGAACCGATGCGGCCCGTGCCCATGAGTCCGATACGCATGCTGCCCAGCCGACAACAGCCCCCGGACCCTGTCAAGGACTTTGTCCTGACAACAGGACGTACGGACAACGGGACTTGGTGACGCGCCGACGCCCCGGGACTACGCTCACCCCCGTGCCGAAACCAGCGACCGACCCCACCGTCGCCCTGCGACTCGGCGTGGACCGCAGCAGTCCGGTCCCGCTCTACTTCCAGCTCTCCCAGCAGCTCGAAGCCGCCATCGAGAAGGGGCGGCTCTCGCCCGGCAGCCGCCTGGGCAACGAGGTCGAGCTGGCCGCCCGCCTCGGCCTCTCCCGCCCCACCGTCCGCCAGGCCATCCAGTCCCTCGTCGACAAGGGCCTCCTGGTGCGGCGCAGGGGAGTGGGCACCCAGGTCGTGCACAGCCAGGTCAGACGCCCGCTCGCCCTCAGCAGCCTGTACGACGACCTGGCGGCGGCCGGCCAGCGCCCCACCACCCTCGTCCTGCACAACACCGTCGAGCCCGCCGCCCCGGCCGTCGCCGCCGCGCTCGACGTCGCCGAAGGCACCGAGGTGCACCGCATCGACCGTCTGCGCTCGGCGCACGGCGAGCCCATGGCGTACCTCCGCAACCACCTCCCGCTCGGCCTGCTGGACCTCGACAGCGCGGAGCTGGAGTCCACGGGCCTCTACCGGGTGATGCGGGCCGCCGGGATCACCCTGCACAGCGCCCGCCAGTCCGTCGGCGCGCGGGCGGCGGGGGCGGCGGAGGGCAAGCTCCTCGGCGAGGACACGGGAGCGCCGCTGCTCACCATGGAGCGGCGGACCTTCGACGGGACGGGGCGCGCGGTGGAGTTCGGCTCGCACCTGTACCGGGCGTCCCGGTACTCCTTCGACTTCCAGCTGCTCGTACGGACGTGACATACGACGGATGAGACATACGGCCGTGTCGTACGGCCGTCACGTACGGACGTGACGTGTGCACCTGGCGAATGTCCGGACAAACCATTGACGCCGTCGCACACCCCCCGTTAGAACACCCCCAGCCGCAACCGGGCGGCGGGGGACACGAGGCGGACCCACGATGCGTACCACTCGTACGGCACGTCGCAAGGCGGCACTCCTGACCGCGGCAGGACTGTCGGCGGCACTCGCCCTCACCGGATGCAGCGGCTCCGGCGGGAAGAGTTCCGAAGAGAAACCGACCCAGGCCCAGGGTGCGGGCGGCAAGGCCGCCGACACCCCCCGCATCAAGATCGCGATGATCACCCACTCCGGCGAGGGCGACACCTTCTGGGACATCGTGCAGAGCGGCGCCAAGGCCGCCGCCGCCAAGGACAACGTCGAGTTCCTCTACTCGGCCAACAAGGAGGGCAAGGAGCAGGCCTCCCTGATCGAGGCGGCCATCGACCAGAAGGTCCAGGGCATCGTCGTCACCCTCGCCAAGCCCGAGGCGGTCGTGGCGGCCGTGAAGAAGGCCGTCGCGGCCGGCATCCCCGTCGTCACCATCAACTCCGGCAGTCAGCACTCGAAGGCCCTCGGGGCGCTCAGTCACATCGGCCAGGACGAGGCCGTCGCCGGTGAGGGCGTCGGCGAGGAGCTCAACACGCGCGGAAAGAAGAAGGCCCTCTGCGTCATCCACGAACAGGGCAACGTCTCCCTGGAGGAACGCTGCGCGGGCGTCAAGAAGACCTTCAAGGGCAGCGTCGAGAACCTCAACGTCGAGGGCACCAACATGCCCTCCACCACCTCCTCCATCGAGGCCAAGCTCCAGGCGACCAAGGACATCGACGTCGTCGTCACCCTCGGTGCACCGTTCGCGGACGCAACGGTGAAGGCCAAGGAGGGCGCGGGCAGTAAGGCCGAGGTCGACACCTTCGACCTCAACGCGGCCGTCGTGAAGAGCCTCAAGTCCAAGGCGGTCGGCTTCGCCGTCGACCAGCAGCCGTACCTCCAGGGCTACCTCGCCATCGACGAAATCTGGCTGAATCGCACCAATGGGAACGTCCTGGGCGGGGGCAAACCGGTCCTCACCGGACCCGCGATCGTCACCGAGAAGGACGTACCCGCGCTGGAGAAATACACCGCCCGCGGCACCCGATGACACACCCGCCGACCACACGACGGACCCCCATGCCGGATACTTGGGCGGCCGGGGTCTGGCTCAATACCCCCCGGCCGCACCCAGGAGTACAGCGAGAAGGGCACGACGTCGTGGCAAGGGTTCGGACAGGGGTACGCGCGCTCGGCGCAGTGCTGGCGGCGGTGCTCGGGGCTTCCCTCACCGGTTGCAGCAGCACAGGCGGCAAGCGGGCCGAGGAGCGTGCGGCCGCGGCCGCCGCCCAGGGCAAGGCCGCGGTGAACACCCCTCGGTGGACCTTCGCCATGGTCACCCACTCGGGTGCGGGCGACACGTTCTGGGACATCGTGCAGAACGGCGCCAAGCAGGCCGCCGTCAAGGACAACATCGACTTCCTCTACGCGAACAACGCGGAGGCCCAGCAGCAGGCCCAGCTGGTCGACACGTACATCGACAAGAAGGTCGACGGGCTGATCGTCACGCTCGCCAAGCCGGACGCCATGAAGGATGTCCTGACAAAGGCGAAGAAGGCCGGGATCCCGGTGGTGACGATCAACTCCGGCACCGAGGAGTCCAAGGCCTTCGGCGCGCTCACCCACATCGGCCAGGACGAGACCATCGCCGGTGAGGCCGTCGGCGAGGAGCTGACCAAGCGCTCCAAGAAGAAGGCCCTGTGCGTGCTGCACGAGCGGGGCAACGTCGGCCACGAGCAGCGCTGCGAGGGCGTGAAGAAGTCCTTCAAGGGCACGGTCGAGAACCTCTACGTCGACGGCACCAACATGCCCGACGTCCAGGCGTCCATCGAGGCCAAGCTCCAGACCGCCAAGGACATCGACTCCGTCGTCACCCTCGGCGCGCCCTTCGCCGACGCCGCCGTGCAGGCCAAGCAGCAGGCCGGCAGCGAGGCCGAGATCGACACCTTCGACCTCAACGCCAAGGTCGCCGACTCCCTCGACGCGGGCACGCTCGGCTTCGCCGTCGACCAGCAGCCGTACCTCCAGGGCTACGAGGCCGTCGACCTGCTCTGGCTCTACCGCTACAACGCGGACATGCTCGGCGGCGGCAAGCCCGTCCTGACCGGCCCGCAGATCATCACCAAGGACGACGCGGCCGAGCTGAAGGCGTACACGAAGCGGGGGACCCGATGACAGCGACCGCACCACAAGCCGAGCACGACGAACGGCTGATCCGCACCTCGCCGCTGCGCAAGCTGATGGGCCGCCCGGAACTGGGGTCCATCGTCGGCGCGATCGCGGTCTTCCTGTTCTTCTCGATCGCCGCCGACAGCTTCCTGCGCGCCTCCAGCTTCGGCACCGTCCTGTACGCGGCGTCGACGATCGGCATCATGGCCGTCCCCGTGGCCCTGCTGATGATCGGCGGCGAGTTCGACCTGTCGGCCGGCGTCATGGTGACCAGCTCCGCGCTGATCTCCTCGATGTTCAGCTACCAGATGACCGCCAACGTCTGGGTCGGCGTCTTCGTGTCGCTGCTGGTCACGCTGCTGATCGGGGTCTTCAACGGCTTCATGCTGACCCGCACCAAACTCCCGAGCTTCATCATCACGCTCGGTACGTTCCTGATGCTGACCGGCCTGAACCTCGGCCTCACCAAGCTCATCAGCGGCACCGTCTCCACCAAGGGCATCGGCGACATGGAGGGCTTCGAGGCCGCCAAGGCCGTCTTCGCCTCGCAGATCACCATCGGCTCGGTGAACCTCAAGGTCACCATCCTGTGGTGGTTCGTACTGATCGCCCTGGCCACCTGGATCCTGCTGCGCACCCGCGCCGGGAACTGGATCTTCGCCGTCGGCGGCGAGAAGGACGCCGCCCGCGCCACCGGCGTCCCGGTCAACAAGACCCGCATCGGCCTCTACATGGGCGTCGCCTTCGCCGCCTGGGTATCGGGCCAGCACCTGCTCTTCTCGTACGACGTCGTGCAGTCCGGCGAGGGCGTCGGCAACGAGCTGACGTACATCATCGCGGCCGTCATCGGCGGCTGTCTGATCACCGGCGGCTACGGCTCCGCCATCGGCTCGGCGGTCGGCGCGTTCATCTTCGGCATGACGAGCAAGGGCATCGTCTACGCCGAGTGGAACCCGGACTGGTTCAAGTTCTTCCTCGGAGCGATGCTCCTTCTGGCCACCCTGCTCAACGCATGGGTACGCAAGCGCGCGGAGGCACGGTCATGAGCACAGCCGCACAGAGCGCAGCGCCCCTCGTCCAGCTCGACGACGTCTCGAAGTTCTACGGCAACATCAAGGCCCTCGAGGGCGTCTCCCTGGAGGTCCACGCGGGCGAGATCACCTGTGTGCTGGGCGACAACGGCGCGGGCAAGTCCACCCTCATCAAGATCATCGCCGGGCTGCACCAGCACGACGCGGGCACCTTCCGCATCGAGGGCGAGGAGACCACCCTGGTCAACCCGCGCGACGCCCTCGACCGGGGCATCGCCACCGTCTTCCAGGACCTCGCGGTCGTCCCGCTGATGCCCGTCTGGCGGAACTTCTTCCTCGGCTCCGAGCCCACCAGGGGCCGCGGCCCCTTCCGCCGCCTCGATGTGCAGTACATGCGCGAGACCACCCGGTCCGAGCTGCTGCGCATGGGCATCGACCTGCGCGACGTCGACCAGCCCATCGGCACCCTCTCCGGCGGCGAGCGCCAGTGCGTCGCCATCGCCCGCGCGGTGCACTTCGGCGCCAAGGTCCTCGTCCTCGACGAGCCGACGGCCGCCCTCGGCGTGAAGCAGTCGGGCGTGGTCCTCAAGTACGTCGCCGCCGCCCGCGACGCGGGCCTGGGTGTCGTGCTCATCACACACAACCCGCACCACGCCTACCTCGTCGGCGACCGCTTCGTCCTCCTCAAGCGGGGGGCCATGTCCGGCAGCAGTACGAAGCAGGACACCACCCTCGACGAGCTGACCCGGCAGATGGCCGGAGGCAGCGAACTGGACGAGCTGAGCCACGAACTGGAGCGGGCCCCCGCACCGGCCCAGATCGGCGGACACACCGTCGCACCCGGGGACGACAAGCCCTCGTCATAACCTCCGCGGCGCCGTCCGGGAGCCCCTGCGCCGGGCCCCCGGACGCACGCCCGGACAGGTTCCTTATGCCCATGGATGGCAGAATCGGCGGCGGCGGGCGCCGTCCGCCGCCGGCGCCATCGGCCCAGCCCCGAGCCCCCGGCTCCCCGACACCCCGCAGGGACGACCCCCCTCGTGCGTTCCCCCCGCCCCTCCCGGACGCCCCACGCGGAAGGCTCCCGATCATGAGCAGCAGCTACCGCGACTTCGCGAACCGCGGCACCGCCCGCGCCACCGTCCTGCGCACCGTCGGCCCCCGTGAGCGCCGCTCCCACCTGACCGCCCCCCGCGTGCCCACCGTCGGTATCGACATCGGCGGTACGAAGGTCATGGCGGGCGTCGTGGACGCCGACGGCAACATCCTGGAGACACTGCGCACCGAGACGCCGGACAAGTCCAAGAGCCCCAAGGTCGTCGAGGACACCATCGTCGAACTGGTCCTGGACCTCTCCGACCGGCACGACGTCCACGCGGTGGGCATCGGCGCGGCCGGCTGGGTCGACGCGGACCGCAACAAGGTCCTCTTCGCCCCCCACCTGGCCTGGCGCAACGAGCCCCTGCGCGACGCCGTCTCCTCCCGCCTCGCGGTCCCCGTCCTCGTCGACAACGACGCCAACACCGCCGCCTGGGCGGAGTGGCGCTTCGGCGCCGGACGCGGCGAGGACCACCTCGTCATGATCACCCTCGGTACCGGCATCGGCGGGGCCATCCTCGAAGACGGCCAGGTCAAGCGGGGCGAGTACGGTGTCGCGGGCGAATTCGGGCACATGCAGGTCGTCCCCGGCGGCCACCGCTGCCCGTGCGGAAACCGGGGCTGCTGGGAGCAGTACAGCTCCGGCAACGCCCTCGTCCGCGAGGCCCGCGAGCTGGCCGCCGCCGACTCCCCGGTCGCCTACCACCTCATCGAGCGCGTCGGCGGCAACGTCCACGAGATCACCGGACCGCTCATCACCGAGCTGGCCCGCGGCGGCGACGCCATGTGCGTCGAACTCCTCCAGGACATCGGCCAGTGGCTCGGCGTCGGCATCGCCAACCTCGCCGCCGCCCTCGACCCGTCCTGCTTCGTCATCGGTGGCGGCGTCAGCGCCGCCGACGACCTCCTCATCGGCCCCGCCCGGGACGCCTTCCGCCGCCATCTCACCGGGCGCGGCTACCGCCCCGAGGCCCGCATCGCCAAGGCGCAGCTGGGCCCCGAGGCCGGCATGGTGGGGGCCGCCGACCTCGCCCGCCTCGTCGCCCGCCGTTTCCGGCGCGCGAACCGCCGCAGGGTCGAGCGCCACGAGCGGTACGAGCGCTACGCCCAGGCCCTGCGGACCGCCACCACCCCGTCCGCCGCCAGCACCCCGGCCGCCACCGCCCCGGCCGCCGCCGTCGCGCCGGGCGGCCCGGAACGTACCGTGGAAACGGAACGTACGGTGGAAGGGCAAGCACCCTCCCCCGACACCGCACCCCGCTCCGACCGCGCCGAGAACGCCCAGGGAACCACCGAATGACGTCAGCGATTCCGCGCCAGAGCCCCACCCAGGACGCCCCCGGCGGCCCCGGGCGCGGCGGCAAGGGCACCAAGGGCTACAAGAAGGACAAGCCGCCGGAGAGCCGCCGGCACGTCATCGTGCGCCGCAGCCTCACCCTGGCCATCATCGTGATGCTCATCGGTATCCCGGCCGGATACCTCCTGGTCTCCGCCGAGCAGAGCCGCCAGGGCGGTGTCAACAAGGAGCGCGAGGCCGCCAACGCCGGACTCACCGTCGGCTGGCCCTCCCAGGTGCAGCGGCGCATCTACCACCTGCCGATCCCGCTGATGGCGCAGAACCTCGCCTACTACGAGACCAACAACTGGAAGACCAACCGGCTGCACGTCCGGTTCGCCACCACCCCCGCCGACCTGGACCTCTTCCTGAAGCAGATGGGCGCCTCAACCGCCGCCCTCAAGGAGGGCGAGGTGACCATCAGCCCGCACGACCAAGCCACCGTCGGCTGGGTCTTCACCCCGCGCCGCAAGTGGTCGGGCCTGACCTACGAGCAGAAGAGCCCGCTGCCCACCGTGGACATCACGGTCGACCGCACGATCCCCCAGCGCCCCTGGGTGTACGCGGTCTCCACGGCCACCCCCTGAGCCGACCCGCCCGCCGTCCCCTCAAGAGCCCTTGCCCTGATCGGTATCGTGGCTCTGCGCGCGGGGGGCGCCGCAGGTACGGGGGAGAGCGATGGGCAAGGGGCACGTGCGGGCGCCCTTGCGCGGCCTCGTGCTGTTCGGCCTGGGCCTGGGGGCCGTTCCGATGCTGGCCGCCGTCGTCCTCGGCGTCCTGTGCGGAATCCAGTCGCTCGCCGAGGGCTACCGCACCCCCCTCAACCGCTACCGCGCCCTGGTCGGCCGGTGGTGCGCGGTCGACATCCCCGTGCCCTACCAGCCCCCGCCACCCCCGCCCGAACCCGAGCACGACGGCCTGTACCGGCACAAGAACCGGCTGTACGAGACGCCCAGGAAGCCCTCCCACGAACGGCGTTGGGCCTGGCTCGCCCGGGACCCGGCCACCCCCCGCGACCTGCTCTGGATGATCGCCGGCCCCCTCGTCGGCAGCGTCACGGCACTGCTCCCGCCCGCCCTGGTCGCGGCCGGGGCCGCCCTGGTGTGGCTGCGGCCGGGGCACCCCGCGCTCACCGTCCCGGTGGCCGCGGCCACCGTACTGGCGGGCTTCGGCTCCGGGCCGTCGCTGCTGCACCTGCACGGCCGCTTCACCCGCCAACTCCTCGCCCCCGCAGCCGACTCCGGCGTACGCCGTGCGCTCGTCCGGATCGGCCGCGGCGGGCGCGCCACCTGGCGGCTGGCCCTGACCGCCGGTGTCGCGTTCGCCGAACTGACCGCCGCACTCGTGCACCTGCTGGCGATGTTCCCCCTCCTGCTGTGGACCTGGCCGACCGTGCTGAGCGCGGGCCGCCAGCTCACCTCCTGGCGCCGCCGGCAGATCCAGGAGTGGACCGGCATCCGCATCGACCACCCCTACCCGCCCGCCCCGGCGCTGCCACCGCCCCGGCCCGGCGGTACGTACCGGATCGGCCGCACCCTCCACCGCTCCCCGGAGTCGGCACTGCGCTCCCTGCGCCTGCGCGGGCACGTGAAGGACCCGGCCACCTGGCGCGACCTGCTGTGGCTCCTGCTCGACCCGCCGGTCGCCGTGCTGCTCGCCGCCGTGCCCGTCGTCCTCACCGCCTACTGCTTCTTCGGCCTGGTCTGGTCCTGGGCCTGGGCCTCGCTCCTCCAGCTCTTCGTCGCCTTCGACACGTTCGACCGCTGGCCCCTGCTGCCCGACGACACCCCCGTCCTCGCCGAGCACCCGGCCGCCTTCGCCCCTCTGATCGGCCTGGCCGGCACCCTCGCCGGATGCCTGCTCGCCCCGCCGCTGCTGCGCCTGCACGGCCTGTGGAGCCGCCTGCTGCTCGGGCCGACCAGGTCCGCGCTGCTGGGCCGCCGGGTGGACCGGCTCACCGAGACCCGCACCGAGGCCCAGGAGACGCTCTCCGCCGAACTGCGCCGCATCGAACGGGACCTGCACGACGGGGCCCAGGCCCAATGGGTCGCGATGGGCATGAGCCTCGGCGCCATCGAGGCCCTCATCGCACGCGACCCGGACGCCGCCAGGACCCTGGTCCGGACCGCCCAGGAGTCCGCCGCGCGGGCACTCGTGGAACTGCGCCACCTGATCCGCGGCATCAACCCGCCGGTCCTCGCCGAACGCGGCCTCGCCGACGCCGTCCGCAGCCTCGCCCTGGACTCGCCGCTGTCCGTCACCCTGCGCACGGACCTGCCCGGCCGTCCCGAACGCCCCGTGGAGGCCGCCGCCTACTTCGCGGTGTCCGAACTGCTCACCAACGTCTCCAAACACACCGAGGCGGCCCGGGTGCGCATCGACGTGACCCACCGTGCACAACGTCTGCGCATCGACGTCACCGACAGCGGACCCGGCGGCGCCGACCCGTCCAGAGGCAGCGGGCTGCGCGGCGTGCAGCGACGCCTCGCCACCTTCGACGGAACCCTCGCCGTGACCAGCCCACCCGGCGGCCCCACCACAGTCACCCTGGAGATCCCGTGCGTGTTGTCCTCGTAGAGGACCTCTACCTCCTGCGCGAAGGCCTGACCCACCTGCTCACCGCACACGGCTTCGACGTCGTCGCCGCGGTCCAGACCGGTCCCGAGCTGCTCGACGCCGTCCACGAACACCGGCCCGACCTCGCGATCGTGGACGTACGGCTGCCGCCCACCTTCACCGACGAAGGCCTCCAGGCGGCCCACGAGGCCCGCCGCCGCATCCCCGGCCTGCCCGTCCTCGTGCTCTCCCAGCACGTGGAGCAGCTCTACGCCCGCGAGTTGCTCGCCGACGGCACCGGCGCCATCGGCTACCTGCTGAAGGACCGCGTCTTCAACGCCGCGCAGTTCGTCGACGCGCTGCGCCGGGTCGCCGAGGGCGGCACCGCGATGGACCCGGAGGTCATCTCCAAGCTCGTGGCGGGCAACGCCCACCAGGAACCACTGGGCACCTTGACCGCACGGGAGAGGGAAGTCCTGGAACTCATGGCCGAGGGCTGCTCCAACGCGGCGGTCGCGCACCGCCTGCACCTCAGCGAGGGCGCGGTCAGCAAACACATCGCCGGCGTCTTCGGCAAGCTCGGCCTCCCCACCTCCCACGACACCAACCGCCGGGTCCTGGCCGTGCTCGCCTACCTCAACAGCGCCGGCCTGGACTGACGGACGTACGGGGTGCCCCGGGGGTCCGTCCGCGCCGTGGTCAGGTGCAGACCTCTTTCAGCACCTTGATGTTGGACGCCGTCTGCTTGACCCACGCCGCGACCCGGCCGAAGTCGCGGGCGGCCTCCACGCGGGCCATGCCGTACTGGTGCGCCACCTCGCGGATGGCCTTCGCGGCATCACGGTCCCGCACGTGCTCGGACAGCTTGCGCAGATCCTCGCCCTTCTTCTCGTAGTCCTCCGCCTTCTTGGGATCCGGCACGAGCTCGACCAGCCGGAGCGCCTTGACGCAGGCGGAAGCCTTGTCCTTGACGTCGGAGACACCGGAGGACGCCTTGTCGGACTTTCTCTCGTCGTCGCATCCCGCGGTGAGCAGTACCACCGCGAACAAGGGAACGCAGACACGGGCCTTTCCACGGAACACAGAAGTCATCCAATCGAGTGGCCGACCGCCAACAGTTTGATCCCTGAAGGGAGTTGAGCATATGCACCTGCCCGACAGAGGGCAGCCGGCACCGAGGAAAGTAGAGATAACTCCACCCTCATTCGGGACCTGGCTGCGATGTGCCCGGCCCCTCCCGGCGGCCACGATGGAGCGCGTGGAAGATCCTCTCAAGGACCCTCAGACGCGGGGAGAAACGATGCACTCGGCCACGTCGCAGTCGCCGGGCGACCCGCCGGACCAGGCCGTCGACGACACGTCCGCCAAGGACCGGGCCAGGAAGGTCCCGGCGGACTTCCAGGGGCAACTGGCCTACGCCTGGGCGTACATCGGCGGCGTCCACGGCACGGTCCTGTCCGTCCTGCCGGTGATCGCCTACATCGCGGTCAACGCGGCGGCCGGCATGTGGCCGGCGATCTGGTCCTCCCTGGGCACCGCGGCCCTGGTGGGCGTCTGGCAACTGCTCCGCAAGGAGAAGCCCGCCGCCGCCCTCATCGGCCTGGGCACCGCCGTCATCACCTGCGGCGCCGCCGTCCTGGCCGGCGAGGCCAAGGGCTACTACCTCATCGGCAACTGGATCACGGTCGGCATCGGCAGCCTCCTGCTGCTGTCCGTCCTCGTGCGCCGCCCCCTGATCGGCCAGGTCTGGGCCGCCGCCAACTCCCAGGGCACCTTCTGGCGCACCGACCGCAGGTCCCTGCTCCACTACGACCTGGCGACCGTCTTCTGGGCGCTGCTGTGCTTCTCACGGTTCGCGGTGGAGCGGTGGCTCTACAACCTGGACGAGACCACCTGGCTGGGCATCGTCCGCCTGCTCATGGGGTGGCCGCTGACCTTCGTCGTCGTTCTGAACAACATCTGGGCGGTCCGCAAGGTCGACGCCCGCCGCAAGCTGTACGACCCCGACTACCGGGCCCGGTGACATCAGGCCCGGTGACACCGGGCCCGGAACACGCCTGCGGCGCCGCTCCTCACGAGCGGCGCCGCAGACGTGTCCGGTCGATCAGCCCTCGGTCCAGCCGTGGTTCTTGCTGAGCTGCGTCAGCGCGCGCCGGACCTGGAGGATCTGCTCACCGGTCAGCGAAGGCGCCGCCTCCAGCAGGACCTCGGTGACCTCCTGGGTGTACTCCTCCGTGGTCAGCACGTCGCACAGCGGGTCGTCGCCGTCCAGGTGCCGGGGCACGGAGGCCGGAACACCGGACCGATGGCCCGCCGAGGACGACAGCGGACTCCCGTCGGGCCCCGTGGCCATCCGGACGGACGAGGCCTTCAGCCCCCGGTCACCGTCCTCGATCTCGAACTCCACATCCAGCCCCGAGCGAACCGAGGCCTCGGGGAACAAGAGGTCGTTCACATGCAGGAAGACATCCTCCCCACCATGGGCGGGAGCAATGAACCCATAACCCCGCGTTCCGTCGAACCGCACCACACGACCGGCAACCATGCCAACCCCCAAATACACATCGGGCCCCGTGCCCGAAACACCTGGACCTCAAAATAGCCCTGTTCCGGCCGTTCGGGCGACCAGGACGATCTCAGGAGGCCCACGGCCGGCCTCCGACGACCCCGCTTGAGGGGGGCGTCCGGGCGAGATGGCAGCCTGGACCGGTGACTCAGACGACGGCAGAAACCCTGCAATACCGCTTTGACGGGCCAGAACACGCTCCGGTCCTCGTCCTGGGCCCCTCCCTCGGCACGACGTGGCACATGTGGGACCGGCAGATACCCGAGCTGACCCGCACCTGGCGTGTCTTCCGCTACGACCTGCCCGGGCACGGCGGCGCCCCCGCCGAGCCCGTGGCGTCGGTGGCGGAGCTGACCGCCCGGCTGCTCGCCGTCCTGGACGAGCTGGGCGTCCAGCGCTTCGGGTACGCGGGCTGCTCGATCGGCGGTGCGGTCGGCGCCGAGCTGGCGCTGCGGCACCCGCACCGGGTGGCCTCCCTGGCGCTGGTCTCGGCCTCGCCCCGGTTCGGCACGGCGGACGAGTTCCGCCAGCGCGGCGTCATCGTGCGGACCAACGGGATGGAGCCGATGGCCGCCGCCGCGCCCGGCCGCTGGTTCACCCCGTCCTTCGCCGCCGCCCAGCCCGCCATAGTGGAGTGGGCCGTGCAGATGGTGCGCACCACCGACCCCGGCTGCTACATCGCCGCCTGCGAGGCGCTGGCCGCCTTCGACGTACGGTCCGAACTGGGCCGGATCGCCGTGCCCACCCTCGTCGTGGTCGGCGAGCAGGACCAGGTCACCGGGCCCGGCGACGCCCGCACCCTGGTCGCGGGCATCCCCGACGCCCGGCTCGCGCTGGTGCCGGGGGCCTCGCACCTGACGCCCGTCGAGCAGCCCGCCGCCGTGACCGATCTGCTCGTACGGCACTTCTCCTCGGACTGGGAGGACGGCAGCACCACCCTGCTCGCCCCCGTCCCTCCGGCACCGGCGCCCGCGCCGGAGGAGGCCCCCGAGGCCCCGCCCGCCGCCCCCGCGAGCGAGCCCGAGCCGGTGCCCGCCGGGCGGCCCGACCCGTACGACGAAGGCCTGAAGGTGCGCCGCGAGGTGCTCGGTGAGGCGTACGTCGACGGGGTGCTGGCCGGGGCCGACGAGCTGACCGGCGACTTCCAGGACCTGCTGACCCGGTACGCCTGGGGCGAGGTCTGGACCCGCGACGGCCTCGACCGGCGCACCCGCAGCGTCGTGGCCCTCACCGCGCTCGTCGCGGGCGGCCACCACGCCTCCCTCGCCACCCACGTCCGGGCCGCCCTGCGCAACGGGCTCACCCCCGCCGAGATCCGCGAGGTGCTGCTCCAGACCGCCGTCTACTGCGGGGTCCCCGCAGCGCAGGCCGCCTTCGAAACCGCCCGGGAAGTGGTCCGGCAGGAGACCACGCCGCAGCCGTAGCAGGATGGAAGCCATGAGTGACACCCACCGCAGCAGCATCGAACTGACGAAGAAGTCCCACGCCTGCGTCCGCCTGGAGAAGGACGGCCGCACCCTGGTGCTGGACCCCGGCGCCTTCAGCGAGGCCGACGCCGCACTCGGCGCGGACGCGATCCTCGTCACGCACGAGCACGCCGACCACTTCAGCGAGCCGCACCTGCGGGCCGCCCTGGAGGCCGACCCCGCCGCCGAGATCTGGACGCTGCGCAGCGTCGCCGAGAAGATCTCCGCCGCCTTCCCCGGCCGGGTGCACACCGTCGGGCACGGCGACACCTTCAGCGCCGCCGGCTTCGACGTCCAGGTGCACGGCGAACTGCACGCCGTCATCCACCCGGACCTCCCGCGCGTCACCAACGTCGGCTTCCTCGTCGACGGGTCCGTCTTCCACCCGGGAGACGCGCTCACCGTCCCCGACCAGGCCGTCGAGACCCTCCTCGTGCCGGTGATGGCCCCCTGGAACAAGGTCTCCGAGGTCATCGACTACGTCCGCGAGGTCAAGCCGAGGCACGCGTACGACATCCACGACGCGCTCCTCACCGACCTCGCCCTGCCGCTGTACGGCCAGCACATCGGCAACCTCGGCGGCACCGACCACCACCATCTCGCGCCGGGCGCCTCCGCGCGGCTCTGACCTGCTCGGACACCGACACGCACCCCGACTGTCAGACCCGACGAGTAGGTTGAGAGACATGCGCATCGCCACTTGGAACGTCAACTCGATCACCGCCCGACTGCCGCGGCTGCTGGCCTGGCTGGAGAACACCGGCACGGACGTGCTGTGCATCCAGGAGACCAAGTCGACCGCCGAGCAGTTCCCCGCCGCCCAACTGCGCGAGCTCGGCTACGAGTCCGCGGTCGTCGCCGACGGCCGGTGGAACGGCGTGGCGCTGGTCTCCCGCGTCGGCCTGGAGGACGTGGTCTCCGGCCTGCCCGGCGGACCCGAGTACGGGGGAGTGCAGGAGCCCCGCGCCGTCTCCGCGACCTGCGGCCCGCTGCGCCTGTGGTCGGTGTACGTGCCCAACGGCCGCGAGGTCGAGCACGACCACTACACGTACAAACTGGCCTGGTTCGAGGCGCTGAAGGCCGCCGTCGCGGAAGACGCGGCGGGGTCACGGCCGTTCGCCGTTCTGGGTGATTTCAACGTCGCCCCCACCGACGCGGACGTCTGGGACCCGGCCCTCTTCGAGGGCGCCACGCACGTCACGCCCGCCGAGCGCGCCGCCCTGGCCGCCCTGCGGGACGAAGGCCTGTCCGACGTGATGCCGCGTCCGCTCAAGTACGACCACCCCTTCACCTTCTGGGACTACCGCGAGCTCGGTTTCCCCAAGAACAAGGGCATGCGCATCGACCTCGTCTACGGCAACAAGCCGTTCACCGAGGCCGTCACCGACTCCTACGTCGACCGTGACGAGCGCAAGGGCAAGGGCGCGTCCGACCACGCCCCCGTGGTCGTCGACCTCAACCTCTGACGCCGCAGGACCCTCCCGGGGCCCCGCACGGGGGCTCCGGGAGGGTCCCGGGAGCGCGTCAACACCCGCGCGCCTGTGGTGTGCAGAGCCATGTGGGTGCGAACCTGAGCGGTATGAATTTCCTGGACACCTGGCGCAAGCGCCACGGTATGGCGCGCGGATTCGCCGTGTACACGGCCGAAGGTGCCGACCAAGAGGGCATCGCCGAGCTGCTCTCCGAGTGCGAACTGCTGCGTGCCCGCGTCAAGAGTTACGGTCTCGAACTGGACGACAGCCCCGCCTCGTTGGAGGCCCTCGACCAGCTTCCGCCGCGCTGGCGCGACAACCCGGACGACGTGGAGGGCATGGAGGAGCTGCCCTGGCTGGGCAACGACGCCGGTCTCTACCTCGGCACCGTCATCGTCCGCACCGTGGCCGGCGCGCACTGGCACCTGTGGTCCAACGGCACTCCCGTCGTGATGCTGGCCTCCGGCCGCGACCTCGACGTCGTCGAGGCGGGCCACGACTGGGCCGCCACCGGCGCCCCCGAGCTGTCGCAGGTGTACGCGGAGGCCTCCGAGTTGTGACGCGTGTGACGCCCGTGGCCTCCCGGGGCGCGAGGGCACCAGCGTGTGCGTCAACACCCGCGTCAACCGCGTAAATACGGCTATTGGCGGTTCGTCCCGCTTGTGCGTGTCGGGCGTGAAGTCCCTTTCCGGGCTGGATAGTTTGCGCTGACCTCGACACAGCTGAGAGTGGGTAGGGCAGCGTATGGCCGTCGATCCGTTGATCGAGCTGCGTGGCGTCAACAAGTTCTACGGAAAGTTGCACGTCCTTCAAGACATCGACCTCACTGTCGACCGCGGGGAGGTGGTGGTGGTCATCGGCCCGTCCGGCTCGGGCAAGTCAACGCTCTGCCGGACGATGAACCGGCTGGAGACGATCGAGTCCGGCGACATCCTCATCGACGGCAAACCCCTCCCCGAGGAGGGCAAGGCGCTCGCGGAACTGCGCGCCGAGGTCGGGATGGTGTTCCAGTCCTTCAACCTCTTCGCGCACAAGACCGTGCTGGCGAACGTCTCGCTCGCCCAGGTCAAGGTGCGCGGCCGGAAGAAGGAAGAGGCCGACAAGCGCTCCCGGGAACTCCTGGAGCGCGTCGGACTCGCCGCGCACGCCGACAAGTTCCCCGCGCAGATGTCCGGCGGCCAGCAGCAGCGCGTGGCCATCGCCCGCGCCCTCGCCATGGACCCCAAGGCGCTCCTGTTCGACGAGCCGACCTCGGCCCTCGACCCGGAGATGATCAACGAGGTCCTGGAGGTCATGCAGCAGCTCGCCGCCGACGGCATGACCATGGTCGTGGTCACCCACGAGATGGGCTTCGCCAGGTCCGCCGCCAACCGCGTGGTGTTCATGGCGGACGGCTGCATCATCGAGGACCGCACCCCGGAGGACTTCTTCACCGCCCCGGAGAGCGACCGCGCCAAGGACTTCCTCTCCAAGATCCTCAAGCACTGAGGGGGCGGAGTCATGTTGCGTACCAGTACCAAAAGAGCTCTCGTCACCGCCGCCCTCGCGCTGCTCGCCGTCGCCTGCGGCAAGGAGGGCAGCCCGCCGGTCAAGGGCCCGCGCCCCGACCAACTCCCGCACTACCAGGTCGCCCCGGGCTTCTCGCTGCCCGAGTCGGCCACCTGGGAGAAGGCCAAACGGCGCGGCCACCTGATCGTCGGCGCCAAGGAGGACCAGCCGTACATGGGCGAGAAGGACCCGGCCAGCGGCCGCTACTCCGGCTTCGACATCGAGATCGCCAAGATGATCTCGGCGTCCCTCGGCTTCGACCCGGCCTCCGTCCAGTTCCGTACGATCGCCTCCGCGAACCGCGAAACCGCCCTCCAGAACGGGCAGATCGACTACTACGTCGGCACCTACACCATCAACGACAAGCGCAAGAAGCTCGTCGGCTTCGCCGGGCCCTACTACCTGGCCGGCCAGTCCCTGCTGGTGCGCACCGACGAGAACGACATCAAGGGGCCGAAGGACCTCGCGGGCAAGCGCGTCTGCTCCGCCGCGGGTTCCACCCCGTACCAGCGCATCGAGTCCGACCACCCGGAGGCGGACCTCGTCGCGTACGACACCTACTCGGTCTGCGTGGACAACCTGCTCACCTACCAGGTCGACGCCGTCACCACCGACGACACGATCCTGATGGGGTACGCGGCCAAGGTCCCCGACGAGATGAAGGTCGTCGGCACGCCCTTTTCGAAGGAGCCGTACGGCATCGGCGTCCCGCGCCCCGACAACGCGCTCCGGTTCGCCATCGACGACGCGCTCGCGGCACGCGAGAAGAACGGCGACTGGCAGAAGGCGTACGACGTCACGCTCGGGCTCTCCGGCCGCAAGGCCACCCCCGCGCCGCCCATCGACCGCTACCCGGCGAGCTGAGGGAGGCACCCGTCATGAACGTACTCACCGACAATTTCGCCCTGTACGGCAAGGGGTTCCTCGGGACGGTCGAACTGACCGTCTACGCATCCCTGCTGGCCCTCGTGCTCGGCTTCCTCATGGCCTCCTGCCGGGTCTCCCCGGTCGGGTCCTTCCGGGCGCTCGGCACGGCCTGGGTGACGGTGCTGCGCAACACCCCGCTCACGCTGCTGTTCTTCGCGGTGCTGCTGGGTCTGCCCCGCTTCGGACTGGTCCTGCCCTTCCAGCTGTTCGCGGTCCTCGCGCTCGGCTGCTACACCTCGGCGTTCATCTGCGAGGCGCTGCGCTCGGGCATCAACACCGTGCCGCTCGGGCAGGGCGAGGCGGCGCGCAGCCTCGGGATGACCTTCGGGCAGACGCTGACGACGGTGGTGCTTCCGCAGGCCTTCCGGTCCGTGATCCCGCCCGTCGGGTCCACGCTCATCGCGCTCGCCAAGAACTCCGCGATCGCCGGCGCGTTCTCCGTCACCGAGCTGCTCGGCACGTACAAGACCCTCAACGAGCTGGGCTACAGCGTCATCTGGTCCTTCGTCTGGATCGCCCTCGGATACCTGATCATCACCCTCACCATCAGCGCGCTCTTCCACGCGCTGGAGAAGCGTTGGGGAGTCGCCCGATGAGCCGCGCCCTGTTCACGGAGTCCACCGCCCTCTACGACATCCCGGGTCCCAAGACCCAGCGACGGCACCTCATGTACGGGATCGCCTCGACGGTCCTGCTGCTGGGGCTCGTCGGCTGGGTCGTGTATCTCCTGTTCCACACCGACCAGTTCACGGCGGCCAAATGGACCCCCTTCCAGTACAAGGGCATCCAGGAGCTGTTGCTCCGCGGACTCGCGAACACGCTCAAGGCGTTCGCGTACGCCGCGGTGCTCTCGCTCGCACTGGGCGCGCTGCTCGCGGTGGGGCGTCTGTCCGAGCACCGCCCGCTGCGTTGGATCGCCGGTCTGTGCGTGGAGTTCTTCCGCGCCATGCCCGTACTGGTGATGATCTTCTTCATCTTCGTCGCGCTGAAGGTCCAGCCGCTGCCCGCTCTGGTGGCCGGACTCACGCTCTACAACGGCTCGGTGCTCGCGGAGGTCTTCCGTACCGGGGTCAACTCCGTGGACCGCGGCCAGCGGGAGGCGGCCTACGCGCTCGGCATGCGCAAGACGCAGGTCATGACGCATGTTCTGGTGCCGCAGGCGGTCCGGGCGATGCTGCCGACCATCATCAGCCAGTTGGTGGTCGCACTCAAGGACACCTCCCTCGGATATCTGATCACTTATGAGGAGTTTCTCCATGCCGGAAAGCTCATCGCGTCCAATCTCGACTACGATTTGCCTTTCATCCCCGTAGTTCTGGTGATCTCACCGATCTACATCGGGATGTGCATGCTGCTCTCCTGGTTCGCCAACTGGGTGGCCAGGCGTCAGCGACGCAATCCCAAGACGGAGGCCGTGGACATCGGTCCGGCCGAGGCGGGGACGCTGCTGCCGGGCGGCAGGCAGTAGCTCGATGAGAGAGCAAGCCTGTCCGGCTGCAGCCGGGGATCACTTGTTCCGCCGCGGAAGCGGCGGAACGAGAAGGTCAGCTGCGTGCCGGACAGGTTGCGCTCGTCGGGGTCAGCCCTTGAGGGCGCTCTTGGCCTTCCAGTCCGCCCAGGACACATTCCAGTTGCCGTAACCGTTGTTGAGGGCCTGGGTGCCCTTGGCGTCGTCGCCGGTGACCTCGAAGGGGTCGCCGACCTGCACGGCGTCGTAGATGAACTTGGCGTTGGCGTCGCTCATGCCGACGCAGCCGGAACTCTTGTTGGCGGAGCCGAAGTAGGCGTTGTTCCACGGGGCGGCGTGCGCGTACATGCCCGACCAGGTCAGCCGCATCGAGTAGTCGACCATCTTGTCGTAGGCGTCGCCCAGTCCCACCGTCTCGGAGCGCATGTTGATGGTGCCCTCCTTCGACATCAGCACCGTCTTGCCGCGCCAGGACGCCTTGTCGCCGCCCGGGGTGCCCGCCGACATCGGGACGTCCTTGACGGTCTCGCCGTCGCGGATCAGCTTCAGGCGGTGGTTGTCGAGGTCGACCTTGACGATCTGGTTCTTCCCGATCGTGAACGTCGTCGTGTAGTCGCGGACGAACCAGCCGCCGCCCTTGCCGGAGTTCACGCCGTTCAGGTCGGCGTTCAGGGTGACCTTGGTGCCGGGCTTCCAGTAGTCCTTGGGACGCCAGTCGACGCGGTCCTTGCCGGAGTAGTCGGTCATCCAGCCCCAGGAACCCTCGGTGTTGTTCGAGGTGGTGACCTTGAGGTGCTTCTCGACGTCGGCCTTGTTCTTCACCGGGTTGTCGAACACGATCGAGACCGGGTGCGCGATGCCGATCGTGGTGTCCTTGCCGGGGGCCATGGAGAGCTTGTTGACCTTGTCGGCCACCGCGGTGGTGAAGTCCGCCTTGGCCGCGGTGGCGCCCGCCGCCTTCGCCTCGACCGTGTAGCTGGTGCCCGGCGAGGTGGTCCGGGCGGAGGTCCAGGACTTGCCGTCGGCGGATATCTGGCCGGTCAGCGTGCCGCCCTTGGTGTCCTTCACCGTGACCGAGTCCAGCTTGTCGCCCTCGGTGAGGGTCACCTTGACCGGCTCGCCCGCCTTGGCCTGCTTGCCCGTGGCGCTCACCGACACCTTGGTCTGCGGCGTCTCCTTGGCGGCGCCGGAGCCCTCACCGGTGCCGCTGCCGCCGTTGCAGGCGGTCAGCGCGGCTGCGGCGAGCACGGCCGTACCGGTGAGCGTGACGGTACGGTGCCGGGCGTGCGGGCGGCGTGTGCGGGTCAACTGGAAAACCTCCGTGGCGGTGCGTGGTCGTGCGGGTGCGGTTGCTTGTCCTTGTTCGTCCTCTCGTAAGGAGGTAATCCGGAAGGTCCCGGTTGCGCCAAACGGGGGAGCGGCTTTGTGACAAGTCCCGCAGCGGTCAGGGACGAAAGTCCCTGGACGCCGGGCCCATCGACCCCTTGCGGGTGCGAACGATCCGTGGCCCGCACGTCTCTTGCCGTTGTGGGGGTTGCTTCTGATAATCGCGCGGTCCGTTTCCCGGGGTGCGGTGCTGTGCCGTCCCCCTGCGTCCCCATCGGAGGACACCCGTGCGCAAGAGAACGTTCGGCCCGCTGCTCGCCGCCGCCCTGCTCGTCCCGCTGGTCGCCGCCTCGGCGCCGGCCGCCCCGGCGCCCGCGAAGGCGCAAGCCGCCCCGGTGCCCGCGAAGGCGCCGGCCGCCCCGGTGGCCGGCAAGGGTCGCAAGGTCATCCTGGACGTCGACATGGGGGAGCTGAACGACGACGCCGTCACCATGTTCATGCTCGCCAAGGCCAAGGACGTCGACTTCCTCGGCGTCACCGTCGTCAGCGGCAACACCTGGGTCGAGGAGGGCACCGCCTACTCCCTGCGCCAGCTGGAGCTCATCGGCCGCACCGACATCCCCGTCGTCGTGGGCGCGGGCGAACCCCTGATGCCCGGCCGTCAGGAGCGGCTCACCGCCGAGAACGCGCTGTACGGGAAGGCGCCGTGGGCCGGAGCCTTCGACTCCAAGCGCCCGTCGGCGTACGACAAGCTCGCGAAGCCCCCGTACGGCGGCTACCCGAAGACGAAGCCCAAGAAGGACACGGCGGCGGCGGACTTCATCGTCGAGCAGGTCAAGCGGTACCCGAACCAGGTCACCGTCTTCGCCGACGGGCCCGCCACCAACCTCGCGCTCGCCGTGCGCACCCACCCCGAGATCGTGCCGCTGATCAAGGAGGTCATCTACATGGGCGGCGCCTTCGACAAGCCCGGGAACATCACCCCCGCCGCCGAGTTCAACTGGTGGTTCGACCCCGAGTCGGCGCGCATCGCGGTCCGCACCCCCTTCCGCAAGCAGACGATCGTGCCCGACGACGCCGCGCAGCACGTCGTGTACGGCAAGAAGCAGTACGACCGGATCGTGGCGGGGAAGCAGACCCCGATCAAGAAGATCTTCAAGGACCTCCAGGGCCCCGAGTTCGCGAAGGACCCGAACACCACCCACCTGCTGTGGGACGCCATCACCGCGGCCGTCTTCCTCGACCCGGCCGTCGCGAAGAAGACCGACGTCCGGTACGTCGACGTGGACGCCAACTTCGGTGAGAACTACGGGCGTTCGCTCGGCTACAAGCTCGACGAGTTCGACGCGCCGAACAACCCGAAGGGGACCCGCAAGGCGGGCATCGTGCTCGACGTGAACGCCGAGCGGTTCTGGGACCTGTACATCGGGCTGCTGCGCACTGAATAAGACGTGACCGCGCACCCCTTGCGGTTGCGCGGGTTGCTTCTCATAATCCGCCGCAACACGAGTTGCCAATTCGTGTTGCGGCGGCCGGACTTCCCGGCCCGCCCGACGGGTGACGTGGGAAGACCGGGGGTCGGCATGGCAACACGACAGGACGTGGCGCTGCTCGCGGGCACGTCGCCCTCGGTCGTGAGCTACGTGCTCAACAACGGTCCGCGCTCCGTCGCCCCCGCCACCCGCGAGCGGGTCCTCGCGGCGGTCAAGGAACTCGGCTACCGGCCCAACGCGGTCGCGCGGTCGTTGCGGATGAGCCACACGATGACGCTGGGGCTCGTGGTGCCCGACGCCGCGAACCCCTTCTTCGCCGAACTGGCCCGCTCCCTGGAGGACCACGCCTGGGCCGCCGGATACACCCTCCTCGTCGGCAACAGCGTCGACGACCCCGCCCGCGAGGCCGGATACATCCGTACGTTCGTGGACCGCCAGGTCGACGGGCTCGTCCTGATCCCCTCCCAGGGGGAGAAGGCGTGGCGGGCGGAGCTGGCCAGGTCGGGAGTGCCCAGCCTGGTCTTCGACCGCGAGCTGGACGGGGTCGCCACGTCGTACGTCCTCGTGGACAACGCCCGGGGTGCGCAGACCGCCACCGAGCACCTGCTCGCGCACGGCCGCCGCCGCGTCGGCTGCATCGCCGGACCGCTCGGCATCCACCCCACGGTGGACCGCGTCGTCGGCTGGCGCACCGCCCTGGAGCGGGCGGGCCTGCGGGCCGGCTCGGGGTCGGGCGGGCGCACCGGCTGGGAGGCCTGCCCGGACGCCGCACCGCTGCTGCACGGCTCCTTCGGGCGGCTGGACGGCTACCGGTCGGGGCTCGCGCTGCTGTCGCGGGACCGCTCGGTGGACGCCCTGTTCGTCACCTCCGACGAACAGGCCGCCGGAGTCCTGCGCGCCGCCACCGAGCTGGGCATCCGGGTCCCCGACGACCTCGCCCTCGTCTCCTTCGACGGCATCGCGGCCGGTGCGTACACCTGCCCGGCGCTGTCCACCATGCGCCAGCCCTACGACGACCTCGGCCGCACGGCGGTACGCCGCCTGCTCGACCGGATGCGTGAACCCGACCTGCCCCCCACCCGGGACGTCCTCCCGGTGACCCTGCTGGCCAGGGGCTCCTGCGGGTGCCCCGACCCGGCGGGCGGCGAACACCTTGAACTTCGTGGAGAGAACGGTGAGCACGAGTGAGCACTGAACGACTGGTCGTGGTCGGCAGTCTGAACATGGACCTGTCGGTCACCGTGCCGAGGCTGCCCCGCCCCGGCGAGACCGTCTCCGGCGCCGACGTGGTGCGCGGCGCGGGCGGCAAGGGCGCCAACCAGGCCGTCGCCGCCGCCCGGCTCGGCGCCCAGGTGCGCATGGTCGGCCTGCTCGGCGACGACGCCCTCGGCAGCGAACTGCGCGAACGCCTCGCGCTGGAGGGCGTCGACGACCAGGCGGTACGTCAACTGCCGGGCGTTTCCAGCGGGTTGGCGCTCATCGTCGTCCAGCAGGACGGGGAGAACACCATCACCCTCTCGCCCGGCGCCAATCACCACCTCGACGTTCCCGCCCTCGGCACCCTCACCGGCGGCACCCTCGCCCAGAGCGCCGACACCCTCCTCCTCCAGCTCGAAGTGCCCCTGCCCACCGTCCTCGCCGCCGCCCGCGAGGCCCGTACGGCGGGCGCGCTGACCGTACTGAATGCCGCGCCGCTGCCCGCATCGGGGAGGGCGGAGCTCGCCGAACTCCTGCGTGCCGTGGACGTGTTGGTGGTCAACGAGACCGAGGCCGCAGGGCTGCTGCCGCGTACGTACGACGACTGGGCCGAGCACGCCGAGGCCCTGCGTGCGCTCGGGCCGACCACCGTCGTCGTCACCCTGGGTGCGGACGGCGCGGTCGCCGCCGACCCGCACGGGGTGTGCCGCGAGGGCGGGTTCAGCGTGGAAGCCGTCGACACCGTCGGCGCGGGCGACGCCTTCTGCGCGCAGCTCGCGCTCTCCCTCGGCTCCGGTACGCCGCTGGGGGAGGCCCTGCGCCGGGCGTGCGCGGCGGGGGCGCTGGCCACCACCCGGCCGGGCGCCCAGAGTTCACTGCCGTCCACCGACGAGGTCGAGGCGCTGCTCGACGGCGTACCCCTCCCGAAGCGTTCCGCGAACGAGGTGCACCATGCGTACTGACGGCCTCTGGCACCCCCGCCTCCTGGAGATCATCACCTCCCTCGGCCACGGCGACCTGCTCGTCGTCGCCGACCCCGGGCTGCCGGTGCCGACCGGGGTGGAGGTCGTCGACCTGGTGTGGCGGCGCGGCGAACCCACGTTCCTGCCCGTACTCGAAGCGGTCCTGGACGAACTCGTCCTGGAACACGCCACCGTGGCCCGCGAAGCAGCCGACCCGGACCTCCTGGTCGTCTTCGACCAGCAGTTCGCCGACGTCACCCTCGACCGCGTGCCGCACGCCCGGCTCAAGAAGCTCACCCGGCGTGCCCGCGCGGTGGTCCGCACCGGCGAGACCACCCCGTACGCGAATGTCGTCCTCCGCGCGGGCGTCCCGTTCTGACGAACTGTCAGGACCGTGTGGCGCCCACCCAGACCTCCCGGGGCCCGTCCGCCCTCGTACCACCGGACAAGGAACGTCCCTCAACCCGGCACTCTCGGAAGGCAGTTCAACGATGAACCGCAAGATCTCGCTCGCCGTCTCCGCATCCGCATCCCTGTTCCTGGCCGTCGCCCTCACCGGGTGCGGGCAGGAGGGCGGCTCGCCCTCGGCCGGCGGCGGCAAGGAGAAGAAGAAGGACGGCAAGCCGACGGTCTGCCTGATCATGAAGTCGCTCGGCAACGAGTTCTTCCAGACCATGCAGAAGGGCGCCGAGGAGCACGCCCAGAAGCTCGGAACCCTGGAGCTGAAGGCCAGCGGCATCCAGAACGAGACGGACATCGACGGTCAGGTCGCCGCCATCAACCGCTGCATCACCGACCAGGCCGACGCCATCGTGCTCGCCCCCGCCGACTCGCGTGCCCTCGTCTCGACGCTCGGCAGGGCCGCGAAGGCGGGCATCAAGCTCGTCAACATCGACGTCAAGCTGGACGACGGCGCGCTGAAGGCCGCCGGGCTGGACGTGCCCTTCGTCGGCCCCGACAACGCCGAGGGCTCCCGGCTCTCCGGCGAGGTGCTGGCCAAGAAGCTCGGCAAGGGAGGCAAGGTCGTCATCCTGGAGGGCAACCCGGGTGCCGCCAACGCCCAGCAGCGCAAGGCCGGTTTTGAGGAGGCCGCCAAGGACGGCGGGCTCACCGTCGTGGATTCCAAGACCGCGCACTGGGAGACCGACGAGGCGTACACCGTCCTGACCAACCTGCTCACCGCGCACCCCGACATCCAGGGCGTCATGTCCTCCAACGACTCGATGTCGCTGGGTGCGGTCAAGGCGATCGGAGCGGCGAAGAAGAAGGGCAAGGTCGTCGTGGCCTCCTTCGACAACATCGACGCCATCAAGCCCTACCTGAAGGATGGTCAAGTCGTCGCCACCGTGGACCAGTTCGCGGCCAAGCAGGCCGCCGACGGCATCGACGTGGCGCTGAAGACCATCGACGGCGGCAAGGCCGAGGCCTGGGTGAAGACGGACGTCAAGGTCGTGACCGGAGCGGACGCGGGATGAGCGGGCACGATGAAGCGGTGCCGGCGGTCCTGGAGGCCGCCGGCATCGGCAAGACGTTCCCCGGGGTCAAGGCCCTCGACGGCGTACGGGTGGACCTGCGGGCGGGGGAGGTGCACGCCCTGCTCGGCGAGAACGGGGCGGGCAAGTCCACCCTCGTCCGCATCCTGGCGGGCATCCAGCCGCCCGACACCGGCACCATGCGCCTGGGCGGCGAGCCGTACGCGCCCAAGGACGCGGCGGCGGCGATGAAGGCGGGGGTCCAGGTCGTCCACCAGGAGCTGAACCTGCTCCCGAACCTCACGGTCGCGGAGAACCTCTTCTTCCAGCGGCTGCCCCGCAGGTACGGGCTCGTCGACCGGCGCACCCTCAACCGGCGCGCACAGGACCTCCTCGACGAGGTCGGTCTCGACGTCCGGCCGCACACCAAGGTCGAGCGGCTCGGCATCGCGCAGATGCAACTCCTGGAAATCGCAAGGACGTTGTGGCAGGACTGCCGGGTCCTCGTCATGGACGAACCCACCGCCACCCTCACCTCCCGCGAGACCGAGCGCCTCTTCGAGGTGATCCGCCGGGTCACCGCACGCGGCACCGCCGTCCTCTACATCTCCCACCACCTGGAGGAGGTCTTCGAGATCGGCGACCGCATGACGGTCTTCCGCAACGGCCGCCACGTCGTCACCAAGAACCTCGCCGACACCGACACCGCCGAGGTCATCCGGCTGATGGTCGGCCGCGACCTCGCGCAGGAGTACCCGCCCTACGTGTCCCGGCCGCCCGGCGACGAGCTGCTGCGCGCCGAGGACCTGCACCCGCGCGGCGGCAGCCCCGTCAGCTTCGCCCTGCACGCGGGCGAGGTCGTCGGCGTCGCCGGGCTGGTCGGCTCCGGCCGCACCGAGACCGTACGTGCCCTCTTCGGGGCCGACCACCACGACGGCGGACACGTGTACGTGAAGGGCCGCCGGGTCCGCATCCGCACGCCCCGGGACGCCGTCCGGCACGGCATCAGCCTCCTCACCGAGGACCGCAAGGGGCAGGGGCTGGTCCTCGACATGCCGGTCGCCGCGAACGTGACGCTGGCCGCCACCGGGAAGGTCTCGCGCGGGGGACTGCTGAAGAGGGGTGAGGAGGACGCGTACGCGCACCGGGCGGTGGAGCGCCTCGGCATCCGGACCCCCGGCATCCGTACGGCGGTGAGGACCCTGTCCGGCGGCAACCAGCAGAAGGTCGTTCTCGGCCGCTGGCTGCTCGCCGGGACCGACGTCCTCGTCGTCGACGAACCCACCCGGGGCATCGACGTCGGCGCCCGCTACGAGATCCACCAGCAGCTGACCGACCTCGCCTCCGCCGGCAAGGCCCTCCTCGTCGTCTCCTCCGACCTGCCCGAACTCATGGGCATCTGCGACCGCATCCTCGTCTTCTCGCGCGGCCGGATCGCCGGGGAGGTGGCGCGGGAGGACTTCGACAACTCGCGCATCCTGGCGCTGGCGTACTCGGGGTACGTCACGCAGACGCCGGTCGCGGACCCGGTCCCTGGCCCGGCCGCGGAACCGACCCCTGGCCCGGACCCGGTCGCGGACCCGACCCCTGACCCGGACCCTGCCCCGGTCCCGGCCCTGGACCCGGTCCCGGACACACCCACCGACGTACCCACCAAGAACGGTGAGACCTCCTCATGACCACACCGGCCCCCACCAAGGAAGCCGCCCCGGCGCCCGCCGGCGAGCGGCGCACCGCACGCCAGCTCTCCCGGCAGGTGATGGGCGAGGCGGGCATCGGCATCGCCCTGCTCGCGCTCGTGCTGATCTTCACGCTCGCCGCGCCCAAGTTCGCGACCTCCGACAACCTCACGAACATCGCCACCGAGATCACCCTCAACACGATGCTCGCGGTCGGCATGACCTTCGTCATCCTGGTCGGCGGGATCGACCTGTCGGTGGGGTCGGTGATGGCACTGTCGGGCGTCGTCGCGGGCGAGGTGCTGACGTCCACCAGTCTGTCCACGCCGGTCGCCGTACTGCTGACGGTGCTGATCGCGGCGGCCGTGGGCATGGCCTGCGGCTTCGTCAACGGGTTCGTCTCGGAGCGGTGGCGCGTCCCCTCCTTCATCGTCACGCTCGGCATGCTCAACGTGGCGCGCGGCGCGGCGCTCGAATACACCGACGCCAAGACCCTGTACGACTTCCCGCCCGGCTTCAGCCACTTCGGCACCTCCACCCTCCTCGGCATCCCCTCCCTCTTCTGGATCGCGCTGGTCATGGCGGTGATCGGCCACCTGGTCCTCACCCGTACGGTCTTCGGCCGGCTGGTCTTCGCGATCGGTGCGAACGAGGAGGCGGTACGGCTCTCCGGGCACCGCACCAGCATCATCAAGGTCGCCGTGTTCGTGATCGCGGGCTTCGCGGTCGGCATCGCCGCCGTCACGTACATGGCGCGCCTGAACATCGCCAGCCCCACCATCGGCAGCGGCTACGAACTCTCCGCGATCGCCGCCGTCGTCATCGGCGGGGCCTCGCTCTCCGGCGGCAAGGGCTCCATGATCGGCACCCTGCTGGGCGCCTGCCTGCTGGGTGTCCTCACCAACGGCCTCCTCCTCATGGGCGTTTCGGACTTCCAGCGGCAGATGATCACAGGTGTGGTGATCATGGTCGCGGTCGTCGTCGACCACTACCGGGGCAAGCTTGCCGCCCGCATGCCGCAGAAGGCGGCCGCAGGCTGAATCCACTGTCACCCGGTGGAGAGTCGGTACCGATTACGGGGCCGATTACCGTCGGGTACTGGTGCTCGGGCCGCACAGCGCCGAAGCTCTGACCATGACGCATGCAGAGGATCCGCAGGGACCGCAGGACGCGGTGCGCGCGGAGGACACCAGAATCGAGCTGCCGCTGCGCGGGGTGGTCAAGGCGATGCCCATCGCGGCGGCAGTCGTCACCGTGATGTGGGGATACACCGTCTACGCGGTCGTCGCGGGCGGCAACAACGCCGCGCTCTCCGCAGCCCTGATGTCCTTCCTCGGCCTGCTGCTCCTGTTCGTCGCCGTGACGTACTGCGGCTACCTGGTCCGCCCGCTGACCCTGGGGGCGGGCCCGGCCGGAATCCTGGTCCGCCTCCCGCTCCTCGCCGAACGGACCGTCCCGTGGGACGACGTCCTGGCGGTGCGGGCGGCGGGGGTGCGGGCCGGCCAGTTCCTCATCGTGGAGGCCCGCGAGTCCACGCCGGGCGCGCTGCCGTACATCTCCCGGCCGAGGGCGGCGTACCGCCGCTTCTCCCTGATGACGGGGAGTGCGCCGAGGGTGAAGCAGGGGTGGTGCTTCGAGACGTACGTCTTCGAGTTCGGGATGGACGAGGTGCTGGGACTGGTGCGGGAGCATGCGCCGGCGACGTTGCATGTGGAGGATCGGCGGCGCTGAGGGGCCCGGGAGGCGCCCTTGTCCCCGGGAGCGGACGGCGGCACCGTGGAGATCCGCCGGGTCGGGTGCTCGGCGCCGTCCGATCGGAGTCCCGATGGCACCTCACATTCTGCCCCACACCCTCGTCGGCGAAGGCCCTCACCATGTGCTCGCCGTGCACGGGTGGTTCGCCGATCGGGCCGCCTATGCGGCGGTCATGCCCGACCTGGATCTGGAGAGCTTCCGGTATGCCTTCGTCGATCTGCGGGGGTACGGGGAGGCGTTGAACGTGGCGGGGAGTTTCACCACCCGGAAAGGGGCGGCGGACGTGCTGGCCGTTGCGGATCATCTGGGGTGGGAGCGGTTCTCGGTCGTCGGGCATTCGATGGGCGGGAGTGTGGTGCAGCGGATCGTGGCGGCCGTGCCCGGGCGGGTGCGGCGGATGGTGGGGGTGTCGCCCGTGCCCGCGAGCGGGTTGCCGATGCCGCCGGAGCACTGGGAACTGTTCGCGGGGGCCGCCGATCGGCCGGAGAACCGGCGGGCGATCATCGACCTCACCACCGGGGGCGTCCGGCCCGCCGCCTGGCTGGACCGGATGGTGCGGCAGTCGGTGGGGCGCAGCGACGCCAAGGCGTTCCGGACCTGGCTCGACTCCTGGGCCGGTGAGGACTTTCACGACGAGGTCGTGGGGGCGGACGTGCCCGCGCTCGCCGTCGTGGGGGCTCTTGATCCGGCGCTCGGTGCGGGGCTGATGCGGGAGACCTGGATGCGCTGGTACGCGCGGGCCGAGCTCGTGGAGATCGGTGGCGCCGGGCACTACGCCATGGACGAGACACCGCTGGAACTGGTGCGTACGGTCGAGGACTTCCTGCGGGCGGACGGGGATGTGGGGGTGTGAGTGAGGTGCGGGGCGTTCCGGATGTGTACGATCCGCGCCGGTACGCCCGGGGTGTCCCGCACGACGACTTCCGGTGGCTGCGGGACCACGAGCCGGTCGCCTGGCAGGAGGAGTACGAGGTGCTGGGCTGGCCCGCCGGGCCCGGCTTCTGGGCGGTGGCCCGGCACGCCGACGTCGTACGGGTGCTGAAGGACGCGCGGGTCTTTTCCTCCCGGCTGGGGGCCACTCAGATCCGTGATCCCGATCCCGCCGACCTGCCCTTCGTACGGCGCATGATGCTCAATCAGGATCCGCCGGAGCACGGGGTGTTGAGGCGGGTGGTCAGTCGGGCCTTCACGCCGGGGCGCATCGACCGGTTCGAGGACCGGGTGCGGGAGCGGGCCCGGACGCTTCTGGAGGCGGCGGTACGGGAAGGCCCCGTCTTCGACCTCGTCTCCGCCGTCACCGACACGTACGCGCTGCTCAACCTCACCGACCTGCTCGGCGTCCCGGCGGCCGACCGGGGGCTGCTCCTGGACTGGACCGAGCGCGTCATCGCCTACCAGGACCCCGAAGAGGCCCACCGGCTGGTGCGCGGGCCCGACGGGCGGCCGGTGAATCCCCGTTCACCGGCGATGCTGGGGGAGATGTTCGCGTACGCGCGGGAGTTGGCGGCGTACAAGCGCGAGCATCCGGGGGAGGACCTCATGACGGCGCTGGCGCAGGCCGAGGGGCTGCGGGAAGCCGAGCTGGAGATGTTCTTCTTCCTGCTGACCGTGGCGGGGAACGACACCGTACGCAGCGCGGCGCCCGGCGGCTTCCTCGCGCTCGCCGAGGACGCGGTGGCCCAAGAGGCCATGAGAAAGGTCGAGTTGGCGGGTGCGGTGGAGGAGCTGCTGCGGTGGCATCCGCCCGTGCTCAGCTTCCGGCGGACCGTCGCCGAGGACACCGAACTCGCCGGGAGGAAGCTCCGCAGAGGCGACAAGGTCGTCGTCTTCCACGCGTCCGCGAACCATGACGAGCGGGTCTTCGCCGACCCGCACCGCCTCGACCTCACCCGCTCGCCCAACCCGCACGTTTCCTTCGGCGACGGCCCGCACGTCTGCCTCGGCGCCCACTTCGCCCGCCTCCAACTGCGTGTCCTGCACGAAGAGGCGTTGCGGGTGCTGCCCCCGTACCGGTTGACCCGGCCCCCGCGACGGCTCGTCTCGCACTTCATCAACGGGATCAAGTCCCTTGAGGTGGAGGTGGGTTAGGAGATCGCGCGGTGGGAGTTGCGGGGCGGGACCGGCAGCGGGGTCTGGGCCGCGCGGGTCACGTCGGCGACCAGTTCCACCACGTCCGGGCCGTACGCCTGGGAGTTGACGACCTTCAGGAGGAGGCAGAAGGAGCGGTTGCCGTGCTTGCGGGCCAACTTCTCGTGGTTGCGGGCGAGATAGCGGGTGGCGGCCTGGTTGGTGATGGCGCGCTGGCCGCAGAAGAGGAAGACGGGGCGGGCGTTCTCGCCGACTGTCAGGCGGGCGAGGAGGACGTACTCCGCGATGCCGTGCTCCAGGCGGTAGCGGTCCGTACCGATCTGGAAGGCGCCCCGGTCGGGGGAGGGTTCCACGTCCACGTTGATGCGGATTCCCGGCAGAAGGCTGGCAAGATGTGCCGTCATGCGCCGATTTGACCCTGGCCCCCCGACGCAGAATTCAGTGCGCTCGCCGAAGCCCTGCTGGGCGAGGTCGTGGGAGAGGATCTGGGCGTGCGCCCCGCAGTCCTTGATCAGGGCGGAGAGTTCGAGGAGCGCGAACACGTCGAAGCGGTGCACCGCCCCGTCGTTGCCCGCCTCGCGGTTGACGATCAGCAGCGACTCGGAGTTCCGCGGCAGCCCGAAGAACTGCTGTTTGCGGTGGAGTCTGCGCCGCCAGAGGTACGTACGGGCGAACCAGCCGATGGCCGCGCTGAGGCCGGCGGCTATCACGCCCAGGACGATGTTGCGGAGGTCGTCGCTCATGGGCGGGCATGGTAGCGGCACTGCGGTGCGGGTGGGGCGGGTGGTGTCGGCGGAGATGCGGGTGGGGCGGGTGGTGTCGGCGGCGGTGCCGGGCGGGCTTGTTGCGTACGTATGACGTTCCCGCCCGAGGGGCGAGATGCGCCCCGTGGCACCTGGCGGGGGCATGGCGCTGGGGCTACGCTGCGCGGACGTCTCACGCCTGGAGGTACGCATGCGTCGACCCACTCGGCCCACCCGGCCCGCTTTTCGGGCGCTGACCCTGCTGGCTGCGACCGCGGTCGTCGTGACCGTGGGAGGGGCGGCCCCGCCGGGGGCCGCGAGCCAGCCGCAGGCCGCGACGCCGCCCGCGAAGGTACCGGTCGCCGTCGGGTACGGGGGAGCGGTGGCGAGCGTGGACGCGGACGCGTCGGCGGCGGGCATCGAGGTGCTGCGCAACGGCGGCAACGCGGTGGACGCGGCCGTGGCGACGGCCGCCGCGCTCGGCGTCACCGAACCGTATTCGGCGGGCATCGGCGGCGGTGGCTACTTCGTCTACTACGACGCCAAGTCCCGCAAGGTGCGCACCATCGACGGGCGCGAGACCGCGCCGCGCAGCGCCGACAAGAACCTGTTCGTCGAGGACGGCAAGCCGATCCCGCTCGACGAGGCCATGACCAGCGGGCGGAGCGTCGGCACCCCCGGCACCCCGGCCACCTGGGAGACCGCGCTGGACGCCTGGGGGTCCAAGTCACTGCGGACCCTGCTCAAGCCCGCCGAGAAGCTCGCCCGGGACGGGTTCACCGTCGACGCGACCTTCCGTACCCAGACGCAGGGCAACGAGGCGCGCTTCCGGGACTTCCCGGACTCGGCGAAGCTGTTCCTGCCGGGCGGTCAACTGCCGGTCGTGGGAGCCAAGTTCACGAACCCCGATCTGGCTCGCACGTACGAGAAGCTGGGCAGGGAGGGCGTCGGCGCCCTCTACCGGGGCGACCTCGCCCGCGACATCGTCCGTACGGTGCAGAAGCCGCCCGTCGACCCCAAGGCGACCCGCAAGGTGCGCACCGGGGACCTGCGCGAACGCGACCTGCGTGCGTACGAGACCGAGCGGCGCGCCCCGACGAAGGTCTCCTACCGGGGGCTCGACGTGTACGGGATGGGGCCGTCGTCCTCCGGCGGCACGAGCGTCGGCGAGGCGCTCAACATCCTGGAGCGCACCGACCTGCGCAAGGCCTCGCAGGCGAAGTACCTGCACCGGTACATCGAGGCCAGCCGGATCGCGTTCGCGGACCGGGGACGGTGGCTCGGGGACCCGGCGTTCGAGGACGTACCGACGAAGGAACTGCTGTCGCAGAAGTTCGCGGACTCGCGGGAGTGCCTGATCAAGGACGACGCTGTTCTGGTCAGTCCGCTGCCGCCGGGGGATCCGCGCAACCCGTCGCGCACGTGCGGGAGTTCGGGGGCCGTCGCGCCGACGACGTACGAGGGCGAGAACACGACGCACCTCACGGCGGCGGACAAGTGGGGGAACGTCGTCTCGTACACGCTGACCATCGAGTCGACCGGTGGCAGCGGGATCACCGTGCCGGGGAGGGGCTTCCTGCTGAACAACGAGCTGACGGACTTCTCCTTCGCCCCGGCCAACCCGGCCGTGCACGACCCGAACCTGCCCGGTCCCGGGAAGCGGCCGAGGTCGTCGATCTCGCCGACGATCGTGCTCGACAAGCACGACCGGCCCGTGCTGGCGCTCGGGTCGCCGGGCGGGGCGACGATCATCACGACCGTGCTCCAGAGTCTGGTCGGGCATGTGGACCGGGGGCTGCCGCTGGTCGACGCGATCGCCGCGCCCCGCGCCAGCCAGCGCAACGCGGCGGCCACCGAGCTGGAGCCGGGGCTGTGGGACAGCGCGGTGCGGGGCGAGCTGGAGCGGCTCGGGCACGTCTTCAAGCTGAACCCGGAGATCGGGGCGGCGACGGGGGTGCAGCGGTTGAGTGACGGGCGGTGGCTGGCGGCGGCGGAGAAGGTGCGGCGAGGGGGTGGCTCGGCGATGGTCGTACGGCCGTCGGGGCGGCCGTAGCTCCCTGCTTCCGGGGCGGCCCCTCCTCCGCGGGAGGAGGGGCCGCCCCGTCCCCTCTTCCCCCGCCCGGGTTACAGGGCCGTGAGGATGCGGGCCGGGGAGCCGTCCCGTACTGCCACCGTGTGTTCCACGTGGGCCGCCCTGCTCCCGTCCAGCGTGCGCAGGGTCCAGCCGTCGGGGGCCTCCCCGTAGCCGTCCCCGCCGCCACCGATCAGCATCGGCTCGATCGCGATCGCCATGCCGTGGCGGAGCTTCATGCCCCGCCCGGGGCGGCCCTCGTTCGGGACCTCCGGGCCCTCGTGCATCGTGCGGCCCACGCCGTGGCCGCCGAAGCCCTGCGGGATTCCGTAGCCCGCCGCCCGGCACACCGTGCCGATCGCGTGGGCGATGTCGCCCGTGCGGTTGCCGACGACGGCGGCCGCGATGCCCGCCTTCAGGGCCGCCCGCGCCGTTTCGATCAGGCGCAGGTCTGCCTCCCTCGCCCGGCCCACCGTGAAACTGACCGCCGAGTCGCCCACCCAGCCGTCCAGGCTCGCCCCGCAGTCGATGCTGACCAGGTCGCCGTCGCGCAGCCGGTAGTCGGTCGGGATGCCGTGCACGATCGCGTCGTTCACGGACGCGCAGATGACGGCGGGGAAGGGGACGGGCGCCCAGTCCGGGTGGTAGTCGAGGAACGGCGAGCCGGCGCCCGCGTCCCGCAGGACCTCCCGGGCCACCTCGTCCAGTTCCCGCAGGGTCACACCGACCGCCGCCGTCTTCTCCACCGCTGTCAGGGCACGGGCCACTACCCGGCCCGCTTCACGCATCGCGTCGATGGACGCGTCTGTCTTGATCTCCACCATGCCAATTACTATACCGGTCGGAGAGGTATTCTAATAACGGTTGGGAGGTATTAGAATAACGCCATGGTTCGCACCCCCCTCACCCCCGAAGAGCACGAGCGCGGCGAACGCCTCGGCCGCCTGCTCCGCGAAGCCCGCACCGAGAACGGCCGGACGATCGTCGACGTCGCCACCGCGGCCGGCCTCTCCGCCGAGACCCTGCGGAAGATCGAGACCGGGCGCGCCCCGACCCCGGCCTTCTTCACCGTCGCCGCGCTCGCGGCCACGCTGGGGCTGTCCCTGGACGGGCTGCTGGTGCAGTGCGAGCTGATGCCGGTCGTGAGCACGGCGTAACGGGAGCGCCGGGCGGTGCGGTAGCGCGCGTAGGGTCGGGGCATGGATCTCCAGAGCGCCTTCGCCCGTACCCGGTACATCAGCCTCACCACCTTCCGCAAGGACGGCACGCCCGTCGCCACGCCCGTCTGGGTCGCGGGCGACGCCGATGCGCTGTACGTGTGGACCAACGAGGAGTCCTGGAAGGTCAAGCGGATCCGGCGGGACGGCCGGGTCACCGTCACCGCCTGCGACGTACGCGGCAGGCTCAGGCCCAGTGCTCCGACGGTCGAGGGACATGCGACTGTGCTCGACGAGGAGGGGCTGCGGAAGGTGCGCGGGATGATCGCGCGCAAGTACACCTGGCAGTACCTGATGACGGACCTGCCCGCGCGACTGGTGCGGCGGGGGAAGCGGCCGCACGTCGGCATCCGTATCAAGCTCGCGCCGTGAGGGGGCGGGCGGGCGCGTACGCCTCCCGCCCTGTGGTCAAGGTGTAGAACGGGAACCTTCACCCCTGCGGGTGCGAAACAAGATCGACTCCGCGGGTTCACGGCGATGGTCTTGCCCCGCTCAGCGCAGCGGCTTACGTTCAAGCATCCACGTCCCAACTCTACGGGCGTAGAGGGTCTCTGACGTCCCGTCGGATGTCTGGGGCGTCCGGTCGCACGGGTTGAACGGAGTCGAGTCATGGCCCACGTCGTACGCGCCGCTCTGGTCCAGGCCACCTGGACGGGCGACACCGAATCCATGATCGCCAAGCATGAGGAGCACGCCCGGGAGGCCGCCCGGCAGGGAGCGAAGGTCATCGGCTTCCAGGAGGTGTTCAACGCCCCCTACTTCTGCCAGGTCCAGGAGCCCGAGCACTACCGCTGGGCCGAGGCCGTCCCCGAGGGCCCGACCACCCGCCGTATGCAGGACCTCGCCCGCGAGACCGGCATGGTGATCGTGGTCCCGGTCTTCGAGCGCGAGTCCTCCGGCTTCTACTACAACACCGCCGCCGTCATCGACGCCGACGGCAGCTACCTCGGCAAGTACCGCAAGCACCACATCCCCCAGGTCAAGGGCTTCTGGGAGAAGTACTACTTCAAGCCCGGCAACCTGGGCTGGCCGGTCTTCGAGACCGCCGTCGGCCGTATCGGCGTCTACATCTGCTACGACCGCCACTTCCCGGAAGGCTGGCGGCAGTTGGGCCTCGAAGGCGCCCAGCTCGTCTACAACCCCTCCGCCACCTCCCGCGGCCTCTCCTCCCACCTGTGGCAGCTGGAGCAGCCCGCCGCCGCCGTCGCCAACGAGTACTTCGTCGCCGCGATCAACCGCGTCGGCCAGGAGGAGTACGGCGACAACGACTTCTACGGGACCAGCTATTTCGTCGACCCGCGCGGCCAGTTCGTCGGCGACCCGGCGTCCGACAAGAGCGAGGAACTGGTCGTCCGCGACCTCGACTTCGACCTCATCGAGGAAGTACGCCACCAGTGGGCGTTCTACCGCGACCGCCGCCCGGACGCGTACGAAGGACTGGTCAAGCCGTGACCGTACCGGCGCACCGCCCGCACCGCCGCCCCGACGCGTACGAAGCACACGAAGGACAGGTTGAGCCGTGACCGACCTCCACTCCCGCCACCAGGCCGTCCTGCCCGAGTGGCTGGCCCTCTACTACCAGAACCCGATCGAGCTGACCCACGGCGAGGGCCGCCACGTCTGGGACGCCGAGGGCCGCAAGTACCTCGACTTCTTCGGCGGCATCCTCACCACGATGACCGCGCACGCCCTGCCCGAGGTCACCAAGGCGGTCTCCGAGCAGGCCGCCCGCATGATCCACTCCTCCACCCTCTATCTCAACCGCCCCATGATCGACCTGGCGGAACGGGTCGCCCACCTCTCCGGCATCCCCGACGCCCGCGTCTTCTTCACCACCTCGGGCACCGAGGCCAACGACACCGCGCTGCTCCTGGCGACCACGTACCGCCGCTCCAACCAGCTCCTGGCGATGCGCAACAGCTACCACGGCCGCTCCTTCTCCACCGTGGGCCTCACCGGCAACCGCAATTGGTCCCCGACCAGCCTCTCCCCGCTCCAGACGCTGTACGTCCACGGGGGCGTCCGGTACCGCGGGCCGTTCGCGCACCTCTCCGACGCCCAGTTCATCGAGGCGTGTGTCGCCGACCTCGAAGACGTACTCGGCCAGACCCGCGGCCAGGTCGCCGCCCTCATCGCCGAACCCATCCAGGGCGTCGGCGGCTTCACCTCCCCGCCCGACGGCCTCTACGCCGCCTTCCGCGAAGTCCTCTCCCGCGAGGGCATCCTGTGGATCGCCGACGAGGTGCAGACCGGCTGGGGCCGCACCGGCGACCACTTCTGGGGCTGGCAGGCCCACGCCGAGAACGGGCCGCCGGACATCATGACCTTCGCCAAGGGCATCGGCAACGGCATGTCCATCGGCGGCGTCGTCGCCCGCGCCGAGGTCATGAACTGCGTGGACTCCGGCTCCATCTCCACCTTCGGCGGCTCCCCGGTCACCATGGCCGCCGGCCTCGCCAACCTCTCGTACCTCCTGGAACACGACCTCCAGGGCAACTCCCGCCGCGTCGGCGGCCTCCTCCTGGAACGCCTGCGGGCGATCGGCGCCACCACCCCCTGCGTACGGGAGGTGCGCGGCCGGGGCCTGATGGCGGGCATCGAGATCGTCCGTCCGGGCACCGACCAGGCCTGGCCGGAGGCGGCCGGCCGCATCCAGGAAGCGGCCCGCGAGGGCGGCCTCCTGCTCGGCAAGGGCGGCGGCCACAACACGAGCGTCCTGCGGATCGCCCCGCCGCTCTCCCTCACGGTGGCGGAGGCCGAAGAGGGGGCCTCGATCCTGGAAAGCGCCCTGCACAGCGTGTAGTTCAACCTTCGCGCGGGGCCCGCTCCGAGGAACGGGCCCCGCGCGACTCTTCTCCGCACGACCTCTCCGCACGACCCCTCCATACGACTTCTCCGTACGATCGCGAATGGAGCCGAAGCTGTGACTCGCACCCTGATCACGGGCGGTCTCGTCATCACCGCCAACGACGAAGTCCACGCCGACGTACTGATCGAGGACGGGCGCGTGGTGGGCGTTGCCGCCCCGTCCAGCCACGGCTGGACGGCCGACCGCACCCTCGACGCGACGGGCAAGTACGTGATCCCGGGCGGCGTGGACGCGCACACGCACATGGAGATGCCGTTCGGCGGCACCTACGCTTCCGACGACTTCGAATCCGGTACCCGGGCGGCGGCGTGGGGCGGTACCACCACGATCATCGACTTCGCGATCCAGTCCGTGGGCCAGAGTCTGCGCGCCGGCCTGGATGCGTGGCATGCGAAAGCCGACGGGAAGTGCGCGATCGACTACGGCTTCCACATGATCATGTCGGACGTGAACGAGTCGTCCCTGAAGGAGATGGACGGCTTGGTCTCCGAAGGAATTTCCTCGTTCAAATTGTTCACTGCCTACCCCGGGGTCTTCTTCAGCGACGACGGCAAGATCCTCCGCGCGATGCAGAAAGCCGCCTCCAACGGCGGCCTGATCATGATGCACGCGGAGAACGGCCTCGCCATCGACGTTCTGGTCGAACAGGCCCTGGCCCGCGGCGAAACCGATCCCCGCTACCACGGCGAGGTCCGCAAGGCCCTTCTCGAAGCGGAAGCCACCCACCGCGTGATCAAGCTCGCGCAGGTCGCCGGCGCCCCCGTCTACGTGGTCCACGTATCGGCCGAAGAAGCCCTCCACGAGATCGCGACCGCCCGCCACAAGGGCCTCCCGGTCTTCGGCGAGACCTGCCCCCAGTACCTCTTCCTCTCCACCGACAACCTCGCCGAGCCCGACTTCGAGGGCGCGAAGTACGTCTGCTCAACTCCCTTGCGCCCCAAGGAGCACCAGGCCGCCCTCTGGCGAGGCCTGCGCACCAACGACCTCCAGGTCGTCTCCACCGACCACTGCCCGTTCTGCTTCACCGGGCAGAAGGAAATGGGCCGCGGCGACTTCTCCAAGATCCCCAACGGGCTCCCCGGTGTGGAGAACCGCATGGACCTTCTCCACCAGGCCGTCGTCGACGGTCACATCACCCGCCGCCGCTGGATCGAGATCGCGTGCGCGACACCGGCGAGGGTGTTCGGGCTCTACGGGAGGAAGGGCACGATCGCCCCGGGCGCGGACGCCGACATCGTCATCTACGACCCGGCTGCCGAACAGACCATCTCAGCGGCCACACACCACATGAACGTCGACTACTCGGCGTACGAGGGGCGCCGCATCGCCGGCCGGGTGGAGACCGTGCTGTCGCGGGGGGAAGTGGTCATCGCGCAGGGCGAGTTCAAGGGGCGCGCCGGACATGGGGCGTACCTTGCCCGTTCGACCTCTCAGTACCTCAACTGAGCAGGTCTTCTCGCAGGCCGGTGGTGCCGCTGTTCGCTGAGTGGCCGAGGAGCCTGCGCCGGCGTGGCGTCAATGCGTGCGGTACTGCTTCAAAGCGGCACGGACGACATCGAGCAGGTGCTGCCACACAGCAAGGGCGCGCCGGTGGGCATCGTCTTCGAGTCGGCTCCCGATCTCGGGCAGCGAGATGCCCCACATCGGCAACGCGTCGAGCACGCGTTCGCGTTCCACGCCCGCCACCTCGTGCGGCAGAACACGTCCATGGTCGGCGACCGCCCAAAGCGATTGTTCGGAGACGATGCTTACCGTGTCGGGGGCGAACAGCCCGTCGGTGTAGTGGGTGTCGTGGTAACGGGAGTCGTTCACCGTTGTCGCGGCCCACACGAGTTGCTGGCGCCTGGCTCCTCGACGGGCGTGCTGCTGCCAAGCAGTGCCCGCAAAGGTCTCCTTGTGCCGTTCGAGCACTGCTCCGGCGGCAGCCAGGGCCGTCTTGCCGCGCAGCGCCAGAGCTCGGTCCGAGCCGACCGCGGTCAACAGCGGATCCACCGCGGCGTCGATCGGGCTGACGTGGAACGATGCCGCGGAATGGATTCGGGACAGTGGGAGGCCCGCTTCCGAGGCCAAGGAGAGACCGGTGAGATGTGCCTCGGTGACCTGTTGGTAGCGCTCTGCCGAGAAGATCGAGGTCGCGTGGACATTGATGCCCTCAGCCAGGCAGGAAGTGATTGCCCTCAGTCCCGCGTCGGTAGCAGGGATCTTCACCAAGATGTTCGGCCGGTCGACTGCCCGCCAGAGTGTGCGTGCCATGTCGAGGGTTGTGTGCTGGTCGTGACAGACCCGTGGGTCCATGTCCGCCGACACCAGCCCGGTGGTGTGGTGCCGGGCAAGGTGGGTCGGCAGCAGGACGTCGCAGGCCCACTGAATGTCGCGCACCGCCAGCTCCTGTACGGCCTGGTTGAGGTCGCCCCCGAGCTCGGCCAGGCTGCACAACTGCTCCGTGTAGGCGGGGCCGGTGTTCACCGCGTGCAGGAAAAGTTCCAGGTTCGTCGTGGCCCCGGAGACCCGCCAGTCGCGGACCAGAGCGGCGAGGGCCTTGCTGTCCAGTAGGAAACGGCTGATCCCGTCGAGCCAGAAGGAGACGCCGTTCCTGTTCAGCCGGGCCAGCCGAACGGCCGTCATGGCGTGTGGCCGGGGCAGGCCGGGGGTGTCCGCACGACGGACGGCTTCGTAGGAGGTTGAGGCATGGCCACCGCTCGTTCAGTGCTCCTTTGGCCGATGGCGGGAGAAGGGGGCGCAGCGCCCCTTCGCGTCCTTCCCGATCCTTGTCCACGATGTGGAAGACCGGAAGACGATTGCCACGACTTCGTCAAGTAAGCGGCGCCGCCGGACCATTTCCGTGCAAGTCCCGGCTTACCGGACCAAGGGCGGGCTACTCCGAATCCGCCGACCGCGGGGCGGTGCCCAGTGTTGTCTCTCGCTGCCGACGCAGCACTCCGCGCGCACGCAGGAGGCGCAGCGCGAGCTGCACCTCCACGGCACGCTCGCCCTTCTGCCACCCGGGGCCGAGCAGATCCGTGATGCGGTCGAGGCGCCGAGCCACCGTGTTGGCGTGGATGTAGAGGGCCTCGGCTGCCCGAGTGGGACTCTGCCCCGATGCGAAGTACGTCTCCACCGTGCCGATCAGAGTGGTACCGCGCTCTGCGTCCTGCTTCAGCAGCGGGCCGACGGCCGAAGCGACGAACCCATCCACGTCCCGGTCGTCCGAGAGCAGCAGCCCGAGGAATCCGAGGTCGCTCATGGACGCACTGCTGCCCGTCTCGCCCAGGACGATCAGCGTGTCGAGACACCGCTGGGCCTCAAGATGCAGTTCCGACGCCGGGGTGAGCCCGGTGGCCGGTCCCGCCGCGCCGACGGTGGCGGGTTCGGTCAGTACGCGCGACAGTTCCTCGGAGACTGTGCGAGCGGCGGCCGAGGCGTCGGTGCCCGGCAGGAGCAGCACGATCCGGCCGTCCCGTACCGTCTTGAGCCCGCGGTGGCGATGGCTGTACGACGACCCCCAGACGACGGCCTTGCCGTGCTCGCCGCCCTCGGGCCGCACGATCACGATCACGTACGGCTCCTCCAGGTCCACCTGGAGCCGTTGGGCACGGCTGGCGAGCCGGTGCGGCAGCCGTAGCGGAACGGCCAGCAGTTCGTCGAGGAACTCGTCACGGACCGGCCCGGCCGCGACCGCCGTACTGCGCTGAATCACCAGCAGCACCGCGACCGCATGGCCCACGTAGCGCAGGTATCGCAGGGTGTCGGTGTCCGGTTCGGTGTCCGAGAGCATCACCACGAGCCCCAGGTTTTCGGCCCCGGCACTGACCGGAGAGCCCCAGACTCCGGGGGAGAGGAGGATCGGCCCTCCTGCGGCCTGCGCCTCCAGAACCGCTCCGGTCGTCATCACCTCGCCCAGCTCCCGGGCCTCCTGCGACGACCCCAGGACCTGGCCGTAGGCGTCACCGATGGTCACGTCGGCGGCGAGCATCTCGGCCGCCGCAGTGGCAAGCTGCTGGAGGTCGCTTCCGTCGAGGACCATCGCGGTGAGCCGGGTCTGGGCCTCTCCCAGATCCGTCAGCCTGGCCACGGTTGCGCGGGATTGCGCGCCCAGCGACTCCAGTGCGGCGACCTGCGTCCGCGTGCGGTCGAGAAGTTCGGCCTTCTCCAGGGCGACCGAGGCGAAGTCGGCCAGCGAACGCATCACACTGATTTCGTCCGGCGTGAAGTGCCGCACCACCCGGTTCGCCCCGTACAGGACGCCGATGGTCTCGCTCGCACGCAGGATGGGCACCGCCATGATCGCGGAGAGACCCTCCGCGCGGACGACGTCGTCGACTTCGGGCCAGTGCGGGATGCGGTCGTCGTTGAGGTAGTCCGTGCTCCAGAAGGGCGCCCCCGAGGTGCGGACCAGCTCGCTCAGACCGCGTTGCTTCTGCACCACGAGGCCGGTGTTGAGTGCTGTGCTGTCGCCGTCCGAGCTGTGGATGTACGCGTTGTCGTCGGCGTCGCGCAGGCTCACGTAGGCCATGTCGAAACCGAGCAGTCTGCGTGCTCTGCTGGTGACGACCTTCAGCAGTGTGTCGGGGCTGGAGGGGAGCGTCATGTCGCGGACGGTGTCCACGAGCCCCGTCATGAAGGTCTCCCGACGGCGTCGCTGACTCACCGACGCCTGGATGTCCAGGGCCAGATGCGTCGCCCGCTGGAGCTCGGACAGATGGTCCGACGACAGGCTCTGCTGCTGTTGGGCGCTCTGGAACACTTCGTGGAACCGGCTCGGCGGGGAGTCCTGTGCCAACAGTTCCAGGACGGCGAGTGCAGGAACGCCGATGGAATCCTCGCCCTTCACTTCGGCCCCCCGGTTCGTAACTTCCGCCGCTTGAACGTATGTGGCGCTATGGGCGAGGTCAAGGAAGCTTCGTACGAGTTCACAAATGACGTGTGCCTGCAACATCGTTCGGCGGCGGCGCAGTGTTGCGGGACCACCTTATGAGGCTCCACGCGCTCGGCCATGCTCGTCAACGGGGGCGGCATCGGGCCGCCCCGCGGTGGCGTCGCACACGTGACGCGTACCTGGAGCAACGGAGCCGGCCCTGCCCGTGGAGTCCCTCGCCGAGATACAGCTGCCCCACGAGCGCGACGACTATCTCCGGCTGATCGACGCCTGCCACGAGGAGATAGCGGCAGGCGAGTCGTACGAGATCTGCCTGACCAACCTGGCTGCGGCGGAGCATGCCCTTGACCCGTGGGAGGGCTACCCGGCGCTGCGCCGCTTCAGCCCCGCCCCTTACGCGGCCCTGCTGCGCTTCGGAGCGCTCTCCGTGCTCAGCTCGTCGCCCGAGAGATTCCTTCGCCTGAGCGCGGAGCGGATCGCCGAGTCCAAGCCGATCAAGGGCACCCGGCCGCGGGGCGCAACAGCGCGCGAGGACCAGGAGATCATCGACGGCCTGCGCGGGAGCGAGAAGGACCGGGCCGAGAACCTGATGATCGTCGACCTGGTGCGCAACGACCTCGGACGCCATGCCGAGACCGGATCCGTCGAGGTGAGCAAGCTCTTCGACGTGGAGACGTACGCCACCGTCCACCAACTGGTCAGCACCGTCCGGGCCAGGCTGCGCACTGACCGCAGTCCCGTCGACCTGGTCCGGGCGGCTTTTCCCGCCGGCTCCATGACGGGTGCCCCGAAGACCCGCACCATGCAGATCATCGACCGGTTGGAGAGCGGGCCGCGAGGCATCTACTCGGGCGCCATCGGCTACTTCTCGCTGTCCGGCGCGGTCGACCTGAGCGTGGCCATCCGCACTGCCGTGGTCACCCCCGGACGCGTCCGCTACGGCGTGGGTGGGGCAGTGGTGGCGCTCTCGGACGCGGAGGAGGAGTTCGAGGAGACGGCCGTCAAAGCGGCACCGCTGCTGGCGCTCATCGGCGCCGCCTTCCCCGGCAGGCGCAGCGCGAACGCCGTGCGGGGCTGACCGCACGCTGCGTACCGCCGGCACTGGTGGTCCCGGCACCGTCGCCACGGGCTGCGGACGGGTACCGGGGGGTGACGGCCCGTTCGAGAGTGTGGTGGGACCACCACCCGTGGCGGAGGAAGGAGGGGCACCGCACCTCGTGCGAGGAGGTCCGGCCGGGCGATGCTCGGTCACGGCAGAGGGATGACGGCGGCAGAGGGGGGAGACCCGTGAGTGTGATCAGCAGCGAGGTACGTGCGGGGCGAGCACCGCGGTCCTGGTCCGCGTACCGCCCCGGCGGACTGCCGGACCTGCGCGAGTCGCTGGTCTCGGGCATGGGCGAGGCGCTGTTCACCTCGTTCGTACGTCGGGACCAGCGACGCAAGGGCGAGCAGTACCTGCGCGGGCTGCTGTGCACACCGGGGCGCAAGTCGATCCGCAACATCGCAGCCCAGGAAGGCGGTTCGGCCTCCGAACAGAGCCTGCACCACTTCATCAGCAGCTCCACCTGGGACTGGCGGCCGGTCCGTGAGGCCCTCGCGGGTTACCTGACGGAGTTCACCACACACCAGGCGTGGGTGGTGCACCCGTTGTTCATCCCCAAGGCGGGCGACCAGTCGGTGGGTGTTGACTACGGCGTCGATCCCTGCACCGGAGTCTTCCGGGGGCAGCGCGCCTTCGGGGTCTGGCACTCCGGCGGGACGCTCAACACCCCCGTCAACTGGCGGCTCTTCCTGCCCGATCCGTGGCTCGGCGACACACAGCGGCGACGCCAGGCGGAGATTCCCGAGGAGACGGGGCGCGAGACGCTGGAACAGTGCGCCACCAACGCCGCCTTGGAGATGCTGCTGTCCTGGAAGGCGCCCCTTCGCCCGGTGGTGCTCAACACCCACATCAACCGGATCGCCGAGACCGTGCAGCGGTTCACCGCTGCCGGAGTCACCGTCGTGGCCCGGGTCAGGGGCACCGCCCGGCTTCTGATGGGCGACCCCGCGCTGCCCGGCTACAACGGTGGAGTCCTGGAGGCGCAGCGGATCCTGGAGAGCGTGCGCGGGCTGCGCCGCCCGGTCGCAGGGCGCGGGCAGGACGCCGGCACCCTGGCTGCGGCGGTGCGGGTGATGTCCCCGGGCGCACTGCCACGACAGCGTGCGGTGGGAACAGCCGAAGCCGTCGGCGGGCTCGCCCTCGTCGGGGAGTGGCCGGAAGCGGGGGGACCGCTCGGCGCGTTGTGGGTCACCAACGCCACTGCGGCACCCGCCGAGTGGTTGAGTCGCCTCACCCGGCTCGGCGGAAGGGCCTGCCAGGACCTCTCGGGGGCCGGGGAGGACGTGGGGCTGAAGGACTTCGAGGGGCGTTCCTTCCGAGGCTGGCACCGCCACATGACGCTGGCCTCTGCCGCGCACGCCGTCGCGGCCCTGGCGGGAACCGTCGGCACGGCTCCGCCGGCTGCCCACGGCATGACGGCTTGACGGACTCCGGGCTACCTGACGTAGTGCCCGCCGCGCCCTTGGCCGATCGCGACGAGTCCCGCACGATTCCGGCCGGGGGACACCGGGTCGGGACGACTGAAGAGACCCGAGGGGGGACGACTGTGAAATCCACCGGCAGGCCGGACGCGTCCGAGCAGCCATGGTCGAAGAGCGCTCAGGAAGTACGAACCGACCAGCTGCTGCCTTCCGACTCGCCCCGTGGCGGTGCCTGCGACGAAAACCATGTGCTCGCCCTGGCCGGATCGGGCCGGGAGTTCGAGCCGCTCCTGGTGCACCGGCCGACGATGCGGGTCATCGACGGGATGCACCGGCTGTCCGCCGCCCGGCTGCGGGGATACGACACCGTCGCGGTGCGCTTCTTCGACGGCAGTCAGGCCGATGCGTACGTCCTGTCCGTCCAGCTGAACATCCGGCACGGGCTGCCGCTGTCGAGGGCCGAGCGTCGTGCCGCCGCCGAGCGCATCGTGCGCACCCACCCCCACTGGTCCGACCGCGCCATCGCGGAGCGCACCGGGCTGAGCGGCAAGACCGTGGGCAGGCTGAGGGGGAGTGTGAGTGAGGAAATTCCTCAGTCGCACACCCGGGTCGGCCGCGACGGCACCTTGCGCCCGCTCAACAGCCGCGACGGAAGACTGCGTGCAGCAGGCCCTGATCGCCGTCGACCCCACCGCCTCGCTGCGCGACCTCGCCCGCAGGTCGGGGCTCTCCACCGCGACAGTACGAGATGTCCGCGACCGGCTGCGGCGCGGCGAGGCCCCGGTGCCCGAGGGGACGCACGGCGTCAGACCTGTGCGGCGCGAGGGCTCGGCGACGGCGCGGGACGCTGTGGAGCCCGCCGACCGCCGGGGGGCACCCCGGTACGCGGTCCGGCCCGGGGGCGGGCAGGGATGCGGATGCGCCCGCTCACGACTCCGTCAGCGAAGCGGTGCGCAAACTGCTCAGGGACCCTTCCCTCAAGGGCAGCGAAGTGGGACGGCGGCTGCTGCGGGCGTTGGTCGCCACGGACCTGACCCCCGACGAGTGGCGGCGCATCGCTGCCGTCCTGCCCGAACACTGCGCCCCGTTGGTGCGCATCGTCGCCACCCAGCGCGCCGCCGAGTGGAACGCCCTCGCCAACGCGGTGAAGACCGAGCGCGGATGCCGGATGATCGCCTGACCGGTCGTCCGGACGCCGGATGATCGTCCGACCGGTCGTCCTTCGCCGCATTTCCCCGCACATTCCTCCTCGTATTCTCCTTTCGTGCCGGAGCAGCCCGCCATCGCAGGCTGCTCCGGCACGCCTGTTTTCCGGCCGAGTGTGCAGCGCATGTGAGTGTTCAATCCTCTTCCCGTACCTCATGTCTCGTCATTAGGCTGCATTGAGCCAACCAATGATTCAGGCGCCCGCTCCGGTGAAATCCCGGGCGCCTCCCCCCGCCACTCACAGAAAAGGGGACAGTCATGTCCGAAACCGTGACCGAGCGCGCCGAGGCATTCGCCGACGCGACCGAACTGCGCCGAAAGCACCGGGCCGTCGTGGAGCAGTACATGAACACGAAGGGCCAGAGCCGGCTGCGCCGCCACGAGCTGTTCACCGAGGACGGCAGCGGTGGCCTCTGGACCACCGACACCGGTGCCCCGATCGTCATCAACGGGCGCGACCGGCTCGCAGAGCACGCGGTGTGGTCGCTCAAGTGCTTCCCCGACTGGGAGTGGTACAACATCCGAATCTTCGAGACGGACGATCCCAATCGCTTCTGGGTCGAATGCGACGGCCACGGACTCATCCGATTCCCCGGCTACCCGGAGGGTTACTACGAAAACCACTTCCTGCACTCGTTCGAGCTGGAGGACGGGAAGATCAAGCAGAATCGCGAATTCATGAATCCTTTCGAGCAGTTGCGTGCGCTGGGGATCCCGGTTCCCGAAATCAAGCGCGAGGGAATCCCCACCTGAGGGATCGCAGTCGGTCGTTTTCGCCTCCTCCCACTCTTGGAGAAAGAACAGCATGGAAAACGTTCTGCACGCCGGTGAGTCCCGGGCTGCCCTGCAACAGTCGGAATGGGCTGACCCGCTTCAGGTCCAACGTGTCCGGGAGACTCTGGAGTCCCGCCCGCCGCTCGTCCGGGCGGACGACATCCGTATGCTGCGCGCCCTCCTGGGCCGGGTCGCGGCCGGGGAAGCACTCATGGTGCAGGCGGGCGACTGCGCCGAGGACGTCAACGAGCACACTCCCGGCCACGTGGCGCGCAAGGCGGCTCTTCTCGATCTGCTGGCGGGCACCCTCTGTATGAAGACGCACAAGCCGGTCGTACGCGTGGGCAGGATCGCGGGACAGTTCGCCAAACCCCGTTCCAGCCCGACCGAATGGGTGGGCGGGGAGGAACTCCCCTCCTACCGCGGCGACATGGTCAACGGGCCCGAGCCGGACGCCGAGAGCCGTCGGCCGGACCCGCTGCGCATCCTGGCCGGCTACATGGCCGCCAACGACATCGTGGAGAACCTCGGCTGGAAGGCCCGCATCGAGAGCCGGGGCATCGAGGCCCCGGTGTGGACCAGCCACGAAGCACTGCTGCTCGACTACGAACATCCGATGCTGCGCCGGGACGGAGGCGGCGGTACCTACCTCGGCTCCGCCCACCTGCCGTGGATCGGGGAACGTACCCGGCAACTGGACGGCGCCCATGTCGGCCTGCTCGCAGACGTGTTCAACCCGGTGGCCTGCAAGGTCGGGCCCCGGATGACCCCCGCCGAACTCGTCGCCCTGTGCGAGCGGCTGGACCCCGCCAGGGACCCCGGGCGGCTCACCCTGATCGCCCGCATGGGGGCGGACCACGTCGCCGACCGGCTGCCCCCGCTCGTCGAGGCGGTCCGTGCCGCAGGGCACCCGGTGATCTGGCTGACCGACCCCATGCACGGCAACACCGTCACCGCCCCCGACGGGAACAAGACCCGCATGCTGGGGACGGTCGTGCGCGAGGTGCGCCAGTTCCAGCAGGCCCTGTCGGCCGCCGGAGGCGTCGCCGGCGGCCTGCACCTGGAGACCACCCCGGACGACGTCACGGAGTGCGCCACGGACGAGACCGCCCTGGCCCGAGTCGGCGAAAAGTACACCAGTCGTTGCGATCCGCGACTCAACCCGGGCCAGGCCATCGACGTGGTCTCGGCCTGGGCCGCCTGACCACCCACCGCTCCAGATCCCGGAGGCCAGAGCCATGCCCGGCATACCGCCCATAGAACCGTACGCGTTGCCCATCGCCGGTGAGCTGCCCGCCAACACCGCCCGCTGGACCATCGACCCCGCGCGCGCGGTGCTGCTGGTCCATGACATGCAGAGGTACTTCCTCAAGCCCTTTCCCTCCCCCCCCTGCGCGAAGAACTCGTCGAGCACGCAGCCCTGTTGCGGCAGTGGAGCAGAGCGAACGGCGTCCCGGTGGCGTACACCGCCCAGCCCGGCGGCATGGGCGACGAACAGCGCGGACTCCTGAAGGACTTCTGGGGCCCGGGGATGCGCACCGACCCCGCCGACCGGGAGGTCATCGACGAGCTGACCCCCGGACCGGACGACTGGTCGCTCACCAAGTGGCGCTACAGCGCCTTCTTCCGCTCCGACCTCCTGGAGCGCATGCGCGCCGCCGGCCGCGACCAACTGATCGTCTGCGGCGTCTATGCCCACGTCGGCGTGCTCATGTCGACGGTCGAGGCGTTCACCCACGACATCCAGCCGTTCCTGGTGGCCGACGCGGTCGCCGACTTCTCGGCCGAGTACCACCACATGGCCGTGCGGTACGCCGCGGAGCGCTGCGCCGTGGTGCTCACCGCCAAGGAGGTCGCAGCGTGAGCGTTCGGCGCACCCCGCCGGGCGGCGGCTCCCGGCTCCTCGACCGGATTCTGGGGGTCTCACCAGGGCCGTTCGCCGTGCTGCACCGCCCCGAGACCACGGGGGCCGGGTACCTCGACGTCCTGGTCGGCGAAGTCTCCCACCTGGACGCCTTGGCGGACATCCCGCTGCCCGACGGACCGCCGGCCGGCGGTGGGACCCGGCACGACGTGCTCGCCGTCGTCCCGTACCGGCAGATCTCGGAGCGCGGATTCGCCGCCCCCGACGACGGTGCACAGCTGATCACCCTCACCGTCTCCGACCAGGAGACCGTACGAGTGGAGGAGGCGACGGCACGTGTCCCCGACGCGGCGACCGAACTGCTCGACCCGCACTTCGACATCAGCGACGAGGAGTACGCCGAGACGGTACGCAGCGTCCTGGCCGAGGCCATCGGCACCGGCGCGGGTGCCAACTTCGTCGTCAAGCGGTCCTTCGTCGCCGACATCGGCGACGACGGGCCCCACCGGGCGCTCGCGCTCTTCCGTCGGCTGCTTGCCCGGGGGACCGGTGCCTACTGGACCTTCGTCATCCACACCGGCGACCGCACCTTCGTCGGCGCCTCGCCCGAACGGCATCTGAGTGTCCGGGACGGCGTGGCTGTCATGAACCCGATCAGCGGCACCTACCGCTATCCGCCGTCCGGCCCCGAGCTGCCCGGCATCATTGACTTCCTCGCCGACCGCAAGGAGACCGACGAGCTCTACATGGTGGTCGACGAAGAACTGAAGATGATGGCCCAGATATGCCCCGAGGGCGGCCGGGTCGTCGGCCCCTACCTCAAGGAACTGGGCAGCGTCGCGCACACCGAGTACTTCATCGAAGGACACACCGGACGGGACGTCCGCGACGTGCTGCGGGAGACTCTGTTCGCCCCGACCGTCACGGGGAGCCCGTTGGAGAGCGCCTGCCGGGTCATTGAACAGTACGAACCCCAAGGCCGCGGCTACTACAGCGGTGTCGCAGCCCTGATCAGTCGAGACGACTGCGGCGCCCGGCAGATGGACTCGGCCATCCTGATCCGCACCGCCGACATCTCCGCCGAAGGACGGCTGAGCATCGGCGTCGGGGCCACGCTGGTGCGCCACTCCGATCCCGTCACGGAGGCCGCCGAGACCCGGGCCAAGGCGGCGGGCCTGATCGCTGCCCTCCAGTCGTCCGCAGTCGGCCGCTTCGCCGAGCACCCTGCCGTCCGTGCCGCCCTGGGCGGCAGGAACGACACCATTGCCGACTTCTGGCTGAGCGAAATCGGGCAGCGCGAGCGACCGGCTTCCGATCTCGTCGGCCGTCGGGTCCTGGTCGTCGACGCAGAGGACACCTTCACCGCGATGATCGCCGGCCAACTCCGCTCGCTGGGGCTCATGGTGGAGGTGCGGCGCTTCGACGACGACTACTCCTTCGACGGCCACGATCTTGTGGTGATGGGGCCGGGGCCCGGTGACCCGAGCGCCGCCGACGACCCGAAGATGCGCCATCTGCGCGCAGCTGTCGACACCTTGTTGCGCGAGCGGCGGCCCTTCCTCGCCGTCTGCCTCAGCCACCAGCTGCTCAGCCGTCGGCTCGGCTTCGACCTGCGCCGCAGGGACGTCCCCAACCAAGGCGTCCAGAAGGCGGTCGACCTGTTCGGCACGGTGGAACAGGTCGGCTTCTACAACATGTTCGTCGCCATGAGCGACGACGGCTTCGTCGAGGTCGACGGGGTCGGCACGGTCGAGGTGAGCCGGTCGGACACCGGTGAGGTGCACGCCCTGCGGGGGCCGCGCTTCGCGTCCTTGCAGTTCCATCCCGAGTCCGTACTCACCCGCCACGGTCCGGACATCGTGGCCCGCGCGCTGCGACACGTGCTCGCGCTGCCCGGAGGCGGCGACGTGAGCAGCCTCGCCCCGGACACGGAACCGGCGGACGTGCCGGCCCTTCCCGCCTCGCACGTCCCCGTCTGACCACCTTTCACCACCTGCGGCACCGCCGTCCGGACACCGAACGCCCTTCACACTTCACCCAAGGGAAATGACCGCATATGCACAGGTACGTCATCGTGGACGCGTTCGCCGAAGAGCCCCTGAGCGGCAACCCCGTGGCCGTCTTCTTCGACGCCGACGACATTCCCGGCGAGCGCATGCAGCAGATCGCCAAGGAGATGCACCTCTCCGAGACCACCTTCGTGCTGGCACCCCGGGGCGGCGGGGACGCACGCATCCGCATCTTCACACCCGTCAACGAACTGCCCTTCGCGGGGCACCCCATGCTGGGCACCGCCATCGCGCTGGGCGCCGAGACCGACCGGGACAAACTGCTGCTGGAGACGGAGATGGGGGTCATCCCCTTCGAGCTGGACCGGGAAGCCGGCCGGGTCGTCTCCGCCCGCATGCAACAGCCCTTTGCCACCTGGGAGTTGTTCGACCGGTCCGACGAACTCCTGGCGGCACTGGGGGTACGGGAGTCGACCCTGCCGGTGGAGGTGTATCGCAACGGCCCTCGGCACGTCTTCGTCGGTCTCCCGGGCGTCGAGGCGCTGTCCCGCCTGCACCCCGACCATCGGGCGCTGGCCGCGTTCGAGGACCTGGCCGTCAACTGCTTCGCCGGAGAAGGAACCCACTGGCGCAACCGCATGTTCTCACCCGCCTACGGCGTGGTGGAGGACGCGGCCACCGGATCGGCGGCGGGGCCGCTCGCCATGCACCTCGGACGCCACGGGCTGATCGCGTACGGGCAGCCCGTGCAGATCCTCCAGGGGGTCGAGATCGGTCGCCCCTCGCTGATGCTGGCGCGCGCGGAAGGCGCCGGGGAGCGCTTCGTGTCCGTGGAGGTCGGCGGCAGCGGCGCCCTGTTCGCACAAGGCACGGCACTCGTCTGACCGGCCAGTACGCCTCTCACCCATCTGATCACCGTACGACGACGGAGGCAGTCATGAGCTCAACCAGGTCGGAAACACTCACCGGCACCGTGGACATCCGCTTCCCCGAGTACGACGCACCGCCGCCCGGCCCGGCAGGGATTTTCCGGGAATGGTGGGACACCGCAGCCCGCCTCGGGGTACGGGAACCGAAGGCGCTCGCCCTCGCCACCGTCGACGGACGAGGGCACCCGTCGACCCGCATCGTCGCGGTGAACGAGGTGACCGACGAGGGCCTGGTCTTCGCCACGCACCTCAACAGCCAGAAAGGAAGGGAGCTCGCCGGGAACCCCTGGGCGTCGGGGCTCCTGTACTGGCGTGAGACCAGTCAGCAGATCAGTGTCAGCGGATCGGTGGAGATAATCGGACCCGAGGTGGCCGACGCCAAGTGGCTGGAACGCCCCTTGTTCACGCACGCCGCTTCGGTGACCTCGCGGCAGAGCGAGGAGTTGCTCGACATGGCGGCGTTCCAGGCAGAGGTCGCACGCCTCGCGGACGCGGGTCCGCTGCCGCGCCCGGAGACCTACGTGGCCTGCCTGCTGCGCTTCGACGCCGTGGAGTTCTGGGCCAACGGCGAGAACCGCGTGCACCAACGGCTGCGGTACGACAGGAACGGCGACGGGTACGCGGTACGACGTCTCCAGCCGTGACCTCCGGAGGTGCCCGACCAGGTGTCGCTCCGCTCTCGGGCGGGGCGACACCTCTGCGCTGTCGAACACTTCTGCGCGGCCCTCCCGCTGTGTCCGGGCCGCCGGCGATGACTTGACATAGTGCGGTGAGACCCGTCGCCAGACCTCGACTGCCTGCGCACAATTCCTTGAGTGAGAGAAAAGTTCGAGGAAACAGAAAAGGCCGGACTGGGCAACGCCGAGGAAATCGCCGCGACTTATATCGCGGCCTGGCGGGAAAAGAAGTTCGACGCCCTGCGGGAAATCCTGTCGGATGATTTCTCCTACGTCGGCCCGCTGGCGACATTGGACAACCCGGACGAGTGCAGGAAGTCCTTGGAGCGCATGGCACCGGTCACGACGGACCTGGTGGTGGAACGGGTGTTCGTGTCCGGACCCGACGTCGTCACATGGTTCACCCTGCACACCAGCATCGCTCTCCCCACCGCCGCCGCGAACTGGATTCACGTCGAGAACGGAAAGATCAACAGGATTCGAGCGGTCTACGACCCTCGCGCGTTGGTCGCCGACTGACTTCCACTGCCTCCCCGCTCACAACATTCCCTTGCACACACGCACACCCACGACACGACGAGGAGTCGACCCCGATGACCACGGAGTACCAGAACGACCACGTGCCCGACACGCAGGTGGCGGCCGAGAGAGAACGAGCCTACGAGCCCGACGCGTTGGCCCGCCTGTGGGTGGAGCGTGCGAACGAGGGCGACGCGGAGGGAATGGCCGTTTACGAGCCGGACGCCGTCATGGCCTTCCCCATCGGCCACGAACACCACGGGCGCGAGGCCATCCAGCGCGCGTTCGCCGGAATGCTGGAGAAGTTCACGTACTTCCCCATGGAGCAGTCGCTGCCCACGCTGCTCCTCGGCGACATCGCCCTGACGTCGAGCGTTCCGCAGGACAACAGCCGAGGCCGGTACCAGGTGCCACGACGGCAGCCCGACGGCAGCTGGCTGCGCGTCCTGCATTCGTCCGGCTACTTCGGCGAACCCAGCTGACCCTCGTCCAGCGCTTGCCGACACCCCCTCGGAAAGGAAAAGAGTGCGATGAGCACAAGCGTCGTGCCTGCCGATGCCTACACGACAGGTCTGCTGAGCAAGGACCTCCCCACAGAGCCTGAGCGGCTCCAACTCCTGGAGAAGACCTACGATCCGGGCACCACGGAGGCATTGGACCGGCTTCCCATCCGGCCCGACTGGCGGTGCCTGGAGTTGGGCGCGGGCGCGGGCTCCATCGCGTACTGGCTCGCCGACCGGGTGCCCGAGGGGTCGGTCCTCGCGCCGGACATCGACCCCCGGTTCATCGACGCCGGCCACGCGGAGCACCTGGAGGTGCGGGGGTCGGACGTGACCACCGACCACTTCCCGGCCGGTTCCTTCGATCTGATCCACGCCCGCGCGGTGTTCATGCACCTGCCGCAGCGCGAGGAAATCGTCGAGCGCGCAATGCGCTGGCTTGCCCCTGGTGGCTGGTTGCTCCTGGAGGACGTGCACTTCCTGCCCGCGGCCGATTCCGCGTACGCCGCCTGGCGCGAGGTGCACGGCGCCTACCTGACGGCACTCGCCGGACAGGGCATCGACTTGACCTGGGCGAGGCGCATCCCGGCACAGCTGGAGGCGGTCGGCTGTGACGCCGTGGGCGTCTCCGTCACCCCCGGCGGTCTCGGCGTGGACCCGGTACAGGACCAACTGCCGGCCATCAGGCTCGTCCAGAGCGGCCCCCGGTTGGTCGAGGCGGGGCTGGTGACCGACGAGCAGATCACAGCCGCGCAAGAACTGGTCGCCGCCGTGCCGGCTCCCGACATATCGACGTTCGTGTATTCCGCGTGGGGGCGGAAGCCCATCCATCCCGCGGGCTGAAAACCTCCCCCCTCGGTTCCGGCCTCCTTGCCGACGCCGGAGCATCCCCCCATCTGAAGCAATTCCCCTGACGGCGGTGTGAAAGACATGAGTTCCACGCAGGAAAAGGCAGGCACGGACAATTCTGTGCCTCCCGCGACGCTGAATGCGCAAAAGGCGAGCAAGGGTTCGGCCGCGGCCATCGCCTGGCTCTCCTTCACGACCATGTTCGTGATCGGAACCGACACCTTCCTGGTCGCTCCGATGCTCCCCACGCTCTCGCGCAGTTTCGACGTCTCCACCAGCATTTCCGGCTGGATGGTCAGCGCCTACGCGCTCGGATTCGCACTTTTCGCCCTGGTGGCCGGGCCCCTCTCGGACGGGCGGAACCGGCGCAGCGTACTTCTTCTCGGATTCGCCGGATTCACTGTGGCAACCGCGCTCTGCGGCGTGGCGCCCAACTTCTGGACCATGATCCTTTTCCGGGTGCTCGCCGGCATGTCGGCAGCTTTGGTGACCCCTCAGCTGTGGGCCTCCATTCCGGTAATGGTTCCGGCCGACGCCATCGTGAAGACCATGGGTCTGGCGGGGGCGGGCATGTCCATCTCCCAGGTCGTCGGCGTCCCGATCGGCGGCTGGCTCGCGGCCAGCTCCTGGCACGTGCCCTTCTTCGCGGTCGCCGGGCTCTCCGTCCTCGTCTGGCTCGTGCTGTTCCGGGTCTTCCCCTCGGTTCCCGCCGCGACCTCGACCGGAGGCTTCTTCTCGGTGTACGCGGGGCTGTTCCGCTCCCGCACCTTCACCTGGTACCTGGTGGGGTATCTCGCCTACCAGACCGGTGTGTTCGAGACCATCTCGTTCATCGGGTCCTGGCTCGCCGATGACTTCGGCCTCGGCGTCACCGCCATCGGCGCCGCGATGATGGCGCTCGGTGTCGGCATGGCCATCACCTCGATCTTCGGCAGCCACCTGATCAAGAGGCTGGGCGAGGAACGTACCCTCGCCTTCGCCTTCGTGGCGCTGATCCTGATCTACGGCGCGGTGCCGTTCGCTCCCAACCTGGCCACGGCGATCACCGGCCTGGCCCTGGGCTCCGTGGTGCTCGGTCTCAACTACCCCATCTTCATGGCCATGCTGCTCTCCCGGACCACCGCGGCACGCGGCACCGTCTCCTCGCTCGCCACGACCGCGCTGTACGTCGGAACCATGATCGGCGGATTCGTGGGCGGCATCCTGCTCTCCTCGTTCGACGGTTTCCACGGAGTCTCCGGCTTCACAGTGGCCTGCCTCGTGGTCGCCGGACTCATCTTCCTCGGCACTGGCGCCTTCCGGCCCAAGGAGCAGGAAGCCTCCGCGGCCTGACCGGTAACGGCCGGATCAGCAGGGAGCCCCGTCGCCAGGCACGACGCGGCGGAATCCCGGCCCGAGACGGACACCCGTGACCGTGGGGTGCGCCCTCCACAGACGGAGGGCGCACCCCACGGTCACGGGTCCGCCGGTCAAGGGGCTGCTCGTCGCCGAGGGCCGCAGGTCCTTTCGCGACATGGCGCTGTGCCTGGGCGGCGGGGCCGCCCTGGAACAACGGTTGCACCACTTCGCCAGTTGCTCCACCTGGGACTGGCCGGCTGTCCGGCGGGCCGTGGCCCGTCTGGCGGTCGCCCGGCCGCCGTTCCTGCTCAAGGTCGGCAGGTCCGTCCCGCTCGACGTGCTCGCCTCGGCGCCCGCCGAACCGGCCACGCCGGCCGTATCGGCTCGTACGGCGGAGAACTCCTTCGCGCACATCACCGACGAGGTCGGCGCTCGTGACTTCACCGGCCGCCCCGATGACGGTCGGCATCGCCACATGACGCTCGTGTCCGTGGCGCACGTGGTCCGCACGAGGACCGTCTGACCCTCCGTCCCTCCATTCCTCCGTCCTGACAGAGTCCGTGCTCGCCCCTGGAGCAGTCGAGCGAGTGCGTCTGGCGTGATCCCGAACGCGGTGCGCGGCCTCTGCCGCCGACCGGCACCTGCCCGCCACAGCCTTCGGGCCGAGGTGTCGGCGTCCGCTCTTCCGCCATCGAGCGGCGGGCCGCCCCGGCCCTTCGAACGGCGCGGCCTTCGAACGATCACCGTTCCCCTTCCATCAGTTGTGCCGGTTCAGCCGGACTCCCCAAGGAGCACCATGTCCCGTCGTCTCTTCACCTCGGAGTCTGTGACCGAGGGCCACCCCGACAAGATCGCTGACCAGATCAGCGACACGATTCTC
>BMUX01000003.1 GCA_014650415.1 Streptomyces spiroverticillatus | reverse complement strand
CTTTGTACTCACCCTCGCGGGCTTTCCTCCGGACGTTTTTCGTTCGGTGTTTCTGTTGTTCTTGCGTTTCCGACTCTATCAGATCCTTTCGGGCCTGATTCCCAGTCAGCGGGGTTTGTCTTTGCGGCTGTTGGGCCGTTCCGACGTCTCAAACTCTAGTGGATTTTCCCGGTGAACCGAAATCGGCTCCCAGTGTCTGAATTCGGCATGCCGAAATAGACCCTGGCGGGAGATCGTGCTGAGTTTGTTTGCCGCTTTCGCGGCGGGAGTCGCTGCCCGCAGAACCGTTACGGCTGGGGCAACTCGGAGAACCATACGGATCAGGGTGGGGGGTGTCAACCTCCCCACCCTGCCCCCGAACGCGCGTTGGAAACGGTGTGCGGAGGGCACCGTGAGAAGGGGTGTCAGTCCAGGTCCGTGAGGCGGCCGCCGGCGTCCGGCTGGGCGTCCTCGACGCGGCGCAGGAGGCGGGTCAGCATCTCGCCGAGGCCCACACGTTCCTCGGGGGCGAGGTCCTGGAGGAGGTCCTCCTCGAAGGAGGACGCCATCTGCATGGCCTCCAGCCACTTCGTACGGCCCTCGTCCGTCAGCTCGACGATGACGCGGACCCGGTTGTTCTCGTCGCGGTCGCGGGTGACCAGGCCCTCGCCGGCCATCCGGTCGATGCGGTGGGTCATCGCGGCCGGGGTGAGACCGAGGCGCTTGGCAAGTTCGCCGGGGCCCAGGCGGTAGGGGGCGCCGGAGACCACGAGGGTCTTCAGGACTTCCCACTCCGCGTTGCTGATGCCCAGGGCGGCGACCTGGCGGCCGTACGCCACGTTCATCCGGCGGTTCAGGCGGCCGAGGGCCGAGACGACCTTCTCCACCTGGGGGTCGAGGTCGCGGAATTCGCGTTGGTATGCGGCGATCTGCTCGTCGAGGCTCGGCTCATGAGGGCCGGGCGACTCTGGCGTGTCTGGCATCCGCGAAGTATGGCATGGGGCGCGTTGGCATTGAAGTCCTTCTCTGTGTATTGTTGAGGTTCTAACTTTACTGTTGAAGTCTTTGGACTTCAGGTCTTCAGGGTTGAGGTGAGTATGACCAAGGCGATGGGCTCGGCGATGCGGCGGATTCAGGCAGGCAACGCGCTGAGTGCGTTCGGGCTCGGATTCACGGTTCCGTATCTGTACGTGTACGTGGCTCAGGTACGGGATCTTGGACCGACGTCGGCGGGCATCGTCCTTGGCGCCTTCGCCATGGCCGCGCTGGTGGCGCTCCCCTTCGTAGGGGCGCTCATCGACCGGCGCGGGCCGGTACCCGTACTGATCGGTGCCGCGCTGTCGGCATCGGTGGGTGCGGTCGCGCTCGGCAGTGCGGCAAGCCTGTGGACGACCGTCGCCTCGGCGGCCGTGCTCGGTGTCGGTACGGCGGTCATGCAGCCCGCGCTCGCGACGATGATCGTGCGGTGCTCGCTGCCGGAGACCCGGACGCGTGCCTTCGCCATGCAGTTCTTCCTGGCGAACCTCGGGCTCGGCATCGGTGGGCTCATCGGCGGCCAGATCGTCGACAAGAACGACCCGACCTCCTTCACTCTGCTGTTCGGGATCGAAGCGGTGATGTTCCTGGTGCTCGCCGGGATCGCGATGACCGTGCGGATGCCGCACATCCCGGTCGTCGAGGGCGCTGCCGCCGGGCAGGGGTTCTTCGCCGGGATCAAGACGATGGCCAAGCACAAGTCGATGCTTCAGCTGTGCGGGCTCGGGTTTGTCATCTTCTTCGCGTGCTACGGGCAGTTCGAGTCGGGGCTCGCCGCGTACGGGACCGAGGCGGCCGGGATCGACCCGTCGACGCTCGGTATCGCGCTCGCCGCCAACACGGCGATGATCGTGATCGCGCAGTTCCTGGTGCTGAAGTTCGTCGAGCGGCGTCGCCGGTCGCGGATGATCGCGCTGGTCGGGCTGATCTGGACCGTGGCGTGGCTCTTCGCGGGGTACGCGGGGCTCGGGCACGGCAGCCAGGAGATGGCCACGGCCGCGTTCATCTCGACGTACGCGCTGTTCGGGCTCGGTGAGGCGATGCTGTCGCCGACCGTCGCGCCGCTGGTGGCCGACCTCGCGCCGGAGTCGATGGTGGGGACGTACAACTCGGCCTTCGCGCTGGTCAAGCAGCTCGCGCTGGCGGTCGGGCCGGCGGTGGGCGGGCCCATGGGGGCGTCGCTCCACATGCCGTACATCGTGACCTTCATTCTGTTCTCGCTCGGCATCAGCGTGCTGGCGCTGCGCATGGGCAAGGGGCTCACGGCTGCGCAGGACCTGCCGATTCCGGTCAAGTCGATCGTGGTGGCCAAGAGCGTGCCCGCCGAGGGCGAGAGTGCTGTGAAGGCTGCTGCGTAACTCCTTACGAAGAGTGGTCCGGGAGTGCGAACTCGCACCAGACTGCTTTTCCGCCGCCCGGTGTGCGGCGCGAACCCCAGGACGAGGCGATCGTTGCGACGATCGAGATGCCTCGTCCTGCTTCGTCTCCGGGGTCGGCCCGGCGGCGGCGCGGGAGGTGGTCGTCGCCGTCGGTGACCTCGATGATCAGGCGGCGGTCCGTGCGGCGCAGGCGCAGGCGCATCGGGGGTGTGCCGTGCTGGAGGGAGTTGGCGACCAGCTCGCTGGCGGCGAGGACGCCCAGGTCGGACAGCTCTACGGGGAAGCGCCAGGAGGAGAGGACTCCGGTGGCGAAGGCGCGGGCGCGGGGGGCCGCCTCGATGCCGCCGAGGAGTTCGAGCGCCGCGTTGTGGAACAGCTCGGCGTCGTGGCCCTGGCGGGCGGGGTGCTGGACGACCAGGACGGCGACGTCGTCGTCGTGGTCGGTGGTGATGCCGAGGGCGCGCATGAGGCGGTCGCAGACGACCTGGGGGGTGCCGGTCGCGCCGGAGAGGGCGCGTTCGAGGGCGGCGACGCCCTCGTCGATGTCCTCGCGGCGGCGTTCGACCAGGCCGTCCGTATAGAGGACGGCGGTGGAGCCGGGCGGCAGCGCGATCGTGCCGGAGGTGTGCATCCAGCCGCCCGTGCCGAGCGGCGGGCCCGTGTGGTCCTCGGCGCGGTGAACCGTGCCGTCCTCCTCGCGGACGAGGATCGGGAGGTGGCCGGCGGAGGCGTAGACCAGGCGGCCCTCGTTGGGGTCGTGGACGGCGTAGACGCAGGTGGCGATCTGACTGGCGTCGATCTCGGCGGCGAGGCCGTCGAGGAGTTGCAGGACCTCGTGGGGCGGGAGGTCGAGGCGGGCGTAGGCGCGGACGGCCGTGCGGAGCTGTCCCATCACCGCTGCGGCGCGCACTCCCCTGCCCATGACGTCGCCGATGACCAGGGCCGTGCGGCCCGCGCCGAGGGTGATCACGTCGTACCAGTCGCCGCCGACGGCCGCGTCCTTGCCGCCGGGCTGGTAGGTGGCAGCCAGGCGCAGGTCGTCGGGCTGTTCCAGTTCCTGCGGGAGCAGGGAGCGCTGGAGGGTGACGGCCGTCTCGCGCTGGCGGCGTTCGGCGGCGCGCAGGCGTTCGGCGGCGTCGGCGTGGTCGGTGACGTCGGCGGCGAAGACGAGGACGCCGCCGCCGTCGGGGATGTCCAGGGGCGTGCAGGTGATCGTGTACGAGCCGCCCTTGGCCGTACGTCGGGACTTGACCGTACGCGGGGTGCCGCTGCGCAGGACCTGGTCCATGAGCGGGAGCAGGCCCAGCTCCTCCAGTTCGGGCAGCTCGGTGGCGGCGGGGGCGCCGGGGGTGCGGTCGCCGAACACGGAGGTGTACGCGTCGTTGACGTACGCGAGGCGGTGTTCGGTCCCGTACACCAGGGCGACCAGGGCCGGGAGTTGGCCGACGATCTCGCGCAGGGAGAGGTCGTCGAGGGTGGGCGGGCGCGGTGCGTCGGCGGCCGGATCGGTCCCGTCGGCCGGTGCCACGGCGGGATCGGGATGCGGCCCGCTTTCGCCGCGGGCGGCGGGCACGGACCCGCGGTCGGACCGGGCTGCCGCGCGGCGCTGCGTTCCGGGGAAGCGGGCGCTCCAGCGGGTGAAGTTCACTGAACTACTTGCCTCGTGATCGGAGAGGTGGTGCGGGTCGGCTTGGTCCCGGGGGGTCCCGGGGTGCTGCGGTACTTCGGTGGGGCGGTGCTGCGGGGTGCAGAAGTGCGCAGTAGGCCGGTCCGCGCCGGGTCGTACCCGTACGACCGCCTGGTGCGACGGCCGTGCGGCGGTGGTCGCGCACGGGGCGGCGTGCGTGATCACTGTGTGCAGGCGCGGGTCAACCTATCGTCACACGTCCAGTGTGACGGACCGCACTGACAGCCGGTAATTGAAAGGACGTCAGCGGGGCTTCGGGGGTTCTCCCCCCGCCGCGAGTTCGAATTCGGCGCGCGGGTGTTCCAGTGAGCCGAGCGAGACGATCTCACGTTTGAAGAGGCCGGAGAGGGTCCATTCGGCGAGGACGCGGGCCTTGCGGTTGAAGGTCGGGACGCGGCTGAGGTGGTAGGCGCGGTGCATGGCCCAGGCGGGAAGGCCCTTGAGGCGGCGGCCGTAGACGTACGCCACTCCCTTGTGCAGCCCGAGGGAGGCGACCGAGCCGACGTGCTTGTGGCGGTAGTCGGTCAGGGGGCGGTTCTCCAGGGAAGCCACGATGTTCTCGGCGAGGACCTTGGCCTGGCGGACGGCGTGCTGGGCGTTGGGCGCGCACTCCTTGCCCTTCTCGGGCGAGGTGAGGTCGGGGACGGCGGCGGCGTCCCCGGCGGCCCACGCGTGCGGCGCGCCGTCGACAGTGAGCTGTGCGGTGCAGCGCAGGCGGCCGCGGTCGGTGAGGGGCAGGCTGCTGGCGGCGAGGATCGGGTGGGGTTTGACGCCGGCGGTCCACACGAGGGTGCGGGTGGGGAAGCGGGCGCCGTCGTCGAGGGCGGCGACGCGGTTCTCCACCGAGGTCAGGCGGGTGTTCAGGCGGACGTCGATGCCGCGGCCGCGCAGTTCCCGTACGGCGTACTTGCCCATCTTCTCGCCGACCTCGGGGAGGATCTTGTCGCTGGCCTCGACCAGGATCCACTTCAGGTCGGCGGGCTTGATGTTGTGGTAGTAGCGGGAGGCGTAGCGGGCCATGTCCTCCAGCTCGCCGAGGGCCTCCACGCCCGCGTAGCCGCCGCCGACGAAGACGAAGGTGAGGGCGGCGTCGCGGACCGCGGGGTCGCGGGTGGAGGAGGCGATGTCCATCTGCTCGATGACGTGGTTGCGCAGCCCGATGGCCTCCTCGACGGTCTTGAAGCCGATGCCGTGGTCGGCGAGGCCGGGGACCGGGAGGGTGCGGGAGACGGAGCCGGGGGCCAGGACCAGTTCGTCGTACGTCAGCTGCCGCGGCCCGGTGCCCTCTTCGGCGGTGGCGAGGGTGGTGACGGTGGCGGTGCGCTTGGCGTGGTCGATGGCGTTGACCTCGCCGACGAGGATGCGGCAGTGCGGCAGTACACGGCGCAGGGGCACGACGACGTGGCGCGGGGAGATCGATCCGGCGGCGGCTTCCGGGAGGAAGGGCTGGTACGTCATGTAGGGGTCCGGCGTGACCACGGTGATCTCCGCGCCGCCCTCGGTGAGCTGTCGTTTCAGCTTCCGCTGGAGGTGCAGCGCGGTGTACATGCCGACGTATCCGCCGCCTACCACGAGAATGCGCACTGGATTTGTCACCGTCCCATGAGGCAACGGGCGCGGGTCTTTGTCCACAGGGCCGGCGAATTGTGTGACCGGACGCCAGTCTTCTTTCGGTGTGCGGAAGTTGGCGCGGGGAGCGGATAGGCGCGATGTATGCGCTGGTCAGAGCGTGACGTGGGGGATTTGCGGTGGCTCGGGGGCGGGAAGAGCCGGGCAACTGCTCCGTTCGGGGGGCACACCGTGCGGAACAACCCCCTTCTGAATCGCCCCGCGCTCAACTATGTTCGTATCTCGTCGGGGTGGCGGGGTGGATGCTCGTGCGACTCGTGAACGCCGGCAGTCAGGGCGGGGAGTGTCTCCGGGGGGAGACATCATTACCGGGGGAACGCTGATGCACATTCAGGATTCACATTGGCAGGCTGCCGTGCCGTCGTCAGGCTCGGCCGCATCCGCGGCCACGTCGACGGCCGCCGTGGCGGAGGGCAACGGACGGGCGGGTGCGGGCGGTTCCGCCGTGGCGCCCCGGTCGGCGCCGCTCCGCGTGGACGCACAGCGCAATCTGGAACACGTACTGCGGGCCGCCCGCGAGGTGTTCGGCGAGCTCGGTTACGGGGCGCCGATGGAGGACGTCGCGCGCCGGGCCCGGGTCGGGGTGGGCACGGTCTACCGGCGCTTCCCGAGCAAGGACGTACTGGTGCGGCGGATAGCCGAGGAGGAGACCTCCCGGCTGACCGAGCAGGCGCGCACGGCGCTCGGGCAGGAGGACGAGCCGTGGTCGGCGCTGTCCCGTTTCCTGCGCACGTCGGTGGCATCGGGTGCGGGCAGGCTGCTGCCGCCCCAGGTGCTGCGGGTCGGGGTGCACGACGCCGAAGGTGCCGACGACGGCGCCGCGGTCCGGGTGCCGCAGCAGCGGCAGGCCGGGGAAGCTCCTGACCTGCGGCTGGTGGAGCAGGACGGTTCGGTGGGCGGGCCCGACCTGGACGACGCGGGGGCGGCGACGCTCCTGGAGGTCGTGGGCCGGCTGGTGGACCGGGCGCGGGCGGCGGGTGAGCTGCGGGGCGACGTGACCGTGGCGGACGTGCTGCTGGTGATCGCCACGGCGGCGCCATCGCTGCCGGACGCGGCGCAGCAGGCGGCGGCTTCGTCGCGGCTGCTGGACATCCTGCTGGAGGGGCTGCGGTCGCGGCCCGCATCCTGACGTACCCCTGCTGAACGGGCCCTTGCTGCTGAGGGTTTGTCGTACCGCAAGCCCGCCGACGCCTCCCCGAAAGGGTGAGGACTAGCGCTCTGTTTCGGGAAATGTCCCCGGACGGGTGGTTGGCGGGCTTGATCGGCTTTCGGCGCGTCGCCCTGTGGGACTCTTGGCCGGTGTTGCGGTCGATGGGTGCGTACGGGGGCTTCCGCCATGGGCGTTGAGGAGCGGGACGAGTCCGTCGGGGACGGCGGGGACGGCGAGGACGCAGCCCGGACCGACGGTGCCTCTCCGGCCGACGGCATCGGGCCGGGGTTGCCCTCGCGGCAGGTCCCCAGCCAGGGCGGCCCGCTGGGCGCCACCCCCGCACCGGCGGCCGAGCGCGGGCCCGACCCGACGAGCGTGCCGCAGCAGCGCGGCGGCGGGACCTCGCGGGGCGAGGCCGGACAACTGGGCACGTCCGACGCCGACTTGGTCGAGCGGATGCGGGCCGGGGACGACGGTGCGTACGAGGAGCTCTTCCGGCGGCACTCGGACGCGGTGCGGCGGTACGCCCGTACCTGCTGCCGGGACGGCCACACGGCCGACGACCTGACCGCCGAGGTCTTCGCACGGACCTTGCAGGCGGTACGGGGCGGGGCCGGCCCGCAGCACGCCGTGCGCGCGTATCTGATGACGACGGTGCGGCGGGTGGCCGCGGCGTGGACGAAGACGGCGCGGCGCGAGCAACTCGTCGAGGACTTCGCGGTCTTCGCCGACCAGGCGGCGCGGGCCTCGGAGGCGCGGGACACCGACACGCTGGACCTCGGCGCGGACGTGCGCGCGATGCACGAGGCGGAGCAGACGCTCGCCATGCAGGCCTTCCGGTCACTTCCCGAGCGGTGGCAGGCGGTGCTGTGGCACACCACGGTCGAGGAGGAGTCGCCGAGCGACGTGGCCCCGCTGTTCGGGCTGACGGCGAACGCGACGGCGGTACTGGCGTCGCGGGCGCGGGAGGGCCTGAAGCAGGCGTACTTGCAGGCGCATGTCAGTACCGCGCTGACCGCCGGCGGGGACTGTGCGCAGTACGCGGACCGGCTCGGCGCCTATGCGCGGGGCGGGTTGCGGATGCGGGCCGAGCGGGGGCTGCGCAAGCACCTGGAGGAGTGTGCGAAGTGCCGGGTGGCCGCAGGTGAGTTGAGCGACGTCAACGCCGGGATTCCGGCGCTGCTGCCGGTTGCGGTCATCGGGTGGGTGGCGGCCGGGTACTCACTGAAGGCTGCGGGGATCGTGGCGGGCGGGGCGGGGGTCGCGGCTGGGGCCGGGGCGGCTTCTGGTGCGGGTGCGGCTGGTGGTGCGGGTGCGGCTGGCGGTGCGGGGGGTTCCGGTGGGGCGGCCGGGGGTGGGGCTGCGGCCGAGGGGCTCGGGGCTCCGGCGAAGGTCGGGATCGGTGCGGCGGTGGCCGTGGCGGTGACGGCGGGGCTGGTGTTCGCGTTCGCCGGGGACGATGCGCCGATTCCGCCGAAGGTGGATGCGAAGCCGCCGGTGGTGAAGGAGGTGCCCCCGCCCCCGCCCCCGCCTCTGCCCTCGCCCTCGCCCACGCCTCCTCGGCCGCCTGCTCCTGCGCCGAAGCCGCCGCCGCCTCCGAAGCCCGCGCCGACCCGGGCGAAGCCGAAGCCGCCGGTGGTGAAGCCGCCGGTGAAGCCCGCGCCCAAGCCGCCGAGGCCGCGGCCGACGCCGCCGCCTCCGAAGCCCGCCCCTGCGCCGAAGCCGCCGCAGGGTTATCCCGTCGCGGAGTTGGCGTACTCGCCGATGGGCGACCACACCGAGCCCGAGGTGCGCATCGGGGAGAGCAGTGCGGTGTGGCAGCGGTCGGGGATGTCCATCGGCGGTGTGCCACAGGGCAACGGGATCTCGGTGCCGGCGACGTCGTCGGTGGTGATCGATCTGAACCGGAAGTGTTCGACGTACGACGCGAGGGTCGGGGTCGACGACATGACGATGGGGAGTGGGGCGGTCCGCTTCTCCGTGTACGGGGACGGGGTGCTGCTGTGGCGTTCGCCGGTGATGAGGGGCGGGGATGCGGCGGTGCCCGTGCATGTGGGGATCGCCGGGCGGAAGACGCTGCGGCTGGTGACGGAGTCGGTGGGCGGGGCGGAGTCGGACGCCGCGTTCGCGGACTGGGCGGGGTCGAGGATCGGGTGCGGGTGAGAGGGGCTACAGGCTGCGGCGGTGAGGGACGCCCGCGGCCACCGCGCGTTGGCGAGGGGCGGCGGAGCCCGTCCAGCAGGTGCCGCGGCGGGAGATGAGGCGGCGGAGCCAGAGTTCGGTGGAGGTCAGGTCGGCGAGGCCGTCGAGGGCGACGGGTTCGCCTTCGGCGGCGGCGCGCAGGGCCTTGCGGACGACCCGGGCTTCGATCAGGCCCGCGTCCGCGAGGAGCGGGGCTTCGAAGAGGGCCAGCAGGGAGTCCAGGGCCGCGCGGATGCCGGCCTGGGCGGTGGCGGTCGACGTGGTGTGGGTGGTGGCGGCACCCCAGCCTGCGGGGAGGTCGTGGATTCCGGCACCGGAGAGGACCGCGCGGAGGATGGCCGCGCGGGCGCCGGGTTGGACCCGGAGGGTTTCCGGGAGGGCGCGGCAGGCCCGTACGACCTGGTTGTCCAGGAAGGGGGCGTGGAGGCGCTGGCTGCGGACCTCGGCGGCCTGTTCGAAGACGCGGTGGTCGTAGGCGTGGCGGGCGAGCGACGCCCGGGCGCGGGCCTCGCCGGGGCGCTGGGAGGAGGCCGGGCGCAGGGCCGACTCCTGGAGGCGGATCGATACTTCGGCGAGCGCCTCGCCGGTGAGCCAGCGGGCCGCCGGGCCCGGCCGGGACCAGGTCAGGGCTTCGAGGGAGGCGTCGAGCGCGCCCGTGGGGGTGTCGGTCACTTCGCGGTGGGTCAGGCGGACGGCGGCCTCCTCGATGCCCGAGCGGTACGGCGTACGGGCGAGGCGGCGGGCCGCGCGGTAGACCGTGAGCGGGACCAGGAGGGAGGTGGGGGACGTGCCTTCCGCCTTGGCGAGGGCGGTGGCCGGGCGGAGGATGTGGCGCCGTCTGCGGTCGATGAGGAGGTCGGCGAGGCGGGCCGGGTGCGCGTCCAGGACCTGGCGGGCGCCGTTGCCGACGAGGTGGTCGGCGCTGCCCGACTGGAGGCGCAGACGGGCGCGTTCGGCGGTGACGAGGGAGGGGCCGGGTTCGTCGGTGAGGGGGCCCGAGTCCAAGTCGGCGTACGGGAGGGCCTCTTCGGCGCCGGGGACGACTATGTGGTGGAGGCGGGGGTTGGCGGCGATGGCGCCCGCGCGCTCCAACTCCGGGGTGAGGTCGGTCTCGCGGGCGCGGGCGCCGGCGGCGAGGTCGTTGAAGGTGACGGCGAGGAGGCGCTCGCCGGCGCCGGTGCCGTGGCCCAGGACCGTGCCCGGAAGGCCGGGCAGGCCTGCGGCGAGCAGGGCGAGGGTGGCGGAGGCGCTGCCTCCGGAAAGGTCGGAGCCGATGCCGGGCACGGGCACGCCCCGGCGGCGGGCGCGGCGCTCGGCGGGGCCCATGCCGGGGACCGGGCCGGGGTCCGGAAGGGGCGTCTCGGGTGCGTGGCGAGGGGCGGTGAGGCGGGCTCGTACCGCTTCGACCAGGGCGTCCCGTACGCCGTCCACGGCGCGCTCGGGGTCGAGTTGGGGGGCGGCGACGGCGAGGGAGGCGACCGGCTCGTACCCGGTGATCTCGCGCGAGCCCTCGCGCAGGACGAGCGCGTGCCCCGGCGGTATGCGCTTCACGCCGGTGTAGGGGGTGCCGTCTCGGAGGGCTTCGGGGACGTCGGGGCAGGCCAGCAGTGCGGCGAGGTGGCCGATGTCGAGCTGGGCCTCGATGAGGTCGGCGAGGGGGAGCGCGGCGGTGGCGTACGCGGTGCCATTGGCCCAGGGCGTGTAGAAGACCGGGCGGGCTCCGGCCAGGTCACCGGCGATGGTGACCCGTCTGCCGGTCTGGACGACGGCCGTGTAGGAGCCGGGCCAGGCGGTGAGGTGCCTCAGTGCGCCGCCGCGCGCCGCGAAGAGGCCGACGCGCAGTTCTTCGTCGGTGGCGCCGCAGCAGCCGAGGACGGCGAGGCGGGTGAAGCCGTCGATGGACACGGTGCGGACCTCGTCGGGGCGCCAGTCGCCGACCGCCCACAGGGGGTCGGGGTCGCCCCACAGGAGCTGGGCCCCGACGGGCTGCACGGTGTCGCCCTCGTGCTCGGTGCCGGGTGCGCCGACGGCTCCGACCGTGCCGAAGCTCGCGGCGACGCTGCTCCATCCCACCAACCAACGCATCGCCGCCTCCACAGGCTGTGGACAACTTTGCTCGCGGTGCGCGGAGGGGCTGCGTGGGTGAGCCGGCGGGTCGGGGTGCGCTCGTGCCGCTGCCCCCGCCCTGGCGCCCCGGTGCGTGCACCGTGCCGTGCGCTCGCGCGCGTGGGGACCATGCTGCCACGACTGGGGCGTGGGGGTGGGGGTGCGGGGGGCGGTGGCGAGGGCCAATGCGCGGGCCCAAAAGGGGAGTTGGGGGGCAATTGGGGTGCGGGGCGCGTCTGCGGGGGTGCGGGGCCCGGGGCCGAGCGCGCCCGGCACGCAAGGTGCGGGCAGGGGCCGGAACCGGGGCGGGCCCGGATCGGGCGTACCGCCCCCTTGCCCGCCCGTTCCGCCCCCGGGGGGCGGCCCCGCCGCCCAAGGGGACGGCGGCGGAACGGGCGACGCCCAAGGGGGCTAGGGAACAGGGGCGCACAGCCCACGGCGCAACGTACACATCCGGCCAAAATAGAAACGCGCGCAGTCCGGGAGGCGCTGTTCGCCTCCCGGACCGGTCCGCCACCCGCGGGGATGAAGGTGGCGGCGTCCCCCAGCCCACTGGGTCCAGTGCAGCGGGCCGACCCACGCACGTCCATGGAAGACCCCTCGGAGGAGGCCGAGAAGAGCGCACGAGCGGGCGCACGGCCACACGCAGGGAGCACGAATCGGGCGGAACGTTCCTCTCCGCCCGCCCGCAAGCACTCACCCGGGCAACAATCTCGCCATACGGGACACGTGCCCTTAACGCTTGGGATGCGGCGAACTACGCTGGGTTTACGAATGCCGCGAGCCTATGCCGGGCCCGCGGCGGCCGTCTGCGTGAGGGGTGGCGCAATGTCCAGGGAGCAACGCGGGCCGAACGACAAGCTCGGCACGGTTCTCGCCCTCGCGGGAATCAGCAACGCCGGGCTGGCGCGCCGGGTCAACGACCTCGGGGCGCAACGCGGGATGACCCTGCGGTACGACAAGACGTCGGTGGCGCGGTGGGTGTCGAAGGGCATGGTTCCGCAGGGGGCCGCCCCCCACCTCATCGCCGCCGCGATAGGCGCGAAGCTGGGCCGTCCCGTACCGCTGCACGAGATCGGTCTCGCGGACGCCGACCCGGCCCCCGAGGTCGGGCTCGCCTTCCCGCGCGACGTGGGCGTGGCGGTGCGGCACGCGACGGAGCTGTACCGGCTGGATCTGGCCGGGCGCAGGGCCGGGAGCGGCGGGATATGGCAGTCGCTGGCCGGTTCGTTCGCGGTGAGCGCGTACGCGACGCCCGCCTCGCGCTGGCTCATAACCCCCGCGGACTCGTCGGTGGCGCGCGACTCCACGGCCGCCGAGGGCTCCCCCGACGCGACTCCCTTACGAGTCGGGCACAGCGACGTGGCGAAGCTGCGCGAGGCCGCCGAGGACGCCCGCCGCTGGGACTCCAAGTACGGGGGCGGCGACTGGCGTTCCTCGATGGTCCCGGAGTGCCTGCGGGTGGACGCCGCCCCGCTGCTGCTCGGTTCGTACAGCGACGACGTCGGCCGCTCCCTCTTCGGCGCGACCGCCGAACTGACCCGTCTCGCCGGGTGGATGGCCTTCGACACCGGCCAGCAGGAGGCCGCCCAGCGCTACTACATCCAGGCGCTGCGCCTCGCCCGCGCCGCCGCCGACGTGCCCCTGGGCGGATACGTCCTCGCCTCGATGTCCCTCCAGGCCACCTACCGCGGCTTCGCCGACGAGGGCGTCGACCTCGCCCAGGCCGCCCTGGAGCGCAACCGGGGCCTGGCCACCGCCCGCACCATGAGCTTCTTCCGCCTGGTGGAGGCGCGCGCGCACGCGAAGGCGGGCGACCCGGTGGCGGCCGGGGCCGCGCTGAAGGCGGCGGAGGGCTGGCTGGAGCGCTCGCGGGACGGCGACGCGGACCCGTCCTGGCTGGGCTTCTACTCCTACGACCGACTGGCCGCCGACGCGGCCGAGTGCTACCGCGACCTCAAACTCCCGCGCCAGGTGCGGCGGTTCACCGAGCAGGCGCTGTCCCGGCCGACCGAGGAGTTCGTACGGTCGCACGGGCTGCGGCTCGTGGTGAGCGCGGTCGCCGAACTGGAGTCGGGAAACCTGGACGCGGCCTGCGCGGCGGGCACGCGCGCGGTGGAGGTGGCGGGCCGGATCTCCTCGGCGCGCACCACCGAGTACGTACGGGACCTGCTGCACCGCCTGGAGCCGTACGGCGACGAGCCGCGTGTGGTGGAGCTGCGGGAGCGGGCGCGGCCGCTGCTGGTGGCACCGGCGTAGTTCCACAGCTCCACAGCTCCGGACCGGCCCGGATCCGAGTGGCTTTGGCCATAACTCCCGTCCACGGGGTTTGAGGGCATTGTCAGTGGGCCAGTGCACTATTCGGGGTGGGAGGTGGCAGCGATGAGTCATGACTGCGACGTGCTGGTGATCGGCGGGGGCATCGTCGGGATGGCGTCCGCGCATGCCATCACGCGGGCGGCGCCCGGCACACGGGTCGTGGTGCTGGAGAAGGAGGCGGGCCCGGCGCGCCACCAGACGGGGCGCAACAGCGGGGTGATCCACAGCGGGATCTACTACCGCCCCGGCTCGCTCAAGGCGCGGTACGCGGTGCGCGGCGCCGCCGAGATGATCAAGTTCTGCTCGGAGCACGGGATTCCGCACGAGGTGACGGGCAAGCTGATCGTCGCCACGGAGCGGGAGGAGCTGCCCCGGCTGCACGCGCTCGTCCAGCGCGGGCGGCTCAACGGCATCCCGGTGCGGGAGCTGGGTCCCGCGCAGATCGAGGAGTACGAGCCCGAGGTGCGGGGTCTCGCGGCCATCCACGTGGGCTCGACGGGCGTGTGCGACTACGGCCGGGTGACGGAGGAGCTGGCCCGCTCGTCGGGGGCCGAGGTGCGGTACGGGGCGGAGGTGCGGGTCATCGCGCGCCGCGCGTCCGGTGTCGCCGTGCGCTGCGCCGACGGCACGGTCGTACGCGCGAAGGCGCTGGTCAACTGTGCCGGGCTGCACTGCGACCGGGTGGCGCGGCTGGCCGGGGACTCCCCCGGGATGCGGATCGTGCCCTTCCGGGGCGAGTACTTCGACCTGGCGCGGCCGGAGCTGGTGCGCGGGCTGGTCTATCCCGTGCCGGACCCGGCTTTCCCCTTCCTCGGGGTGCATCTGACGCGGGGCGTCGGGGGCGGGGTGCACGTCGGGCCGAACGCCGTGCCGGCGCTGGCGCGGGAGGGGTACGACTGGGGCGTGGTGCGGCCCGGCGAGCTGGCGGGGACGCTGGCGTGGCCGGGCTCGTGGCGGATAGCGCGGCGGCACTGGAGGTACGGGGCGGGGGAGCTGCACCGGTCGCTGTCGAAGCGGGCCTTCACGGAGGCGGTCCGTCGCCTCCTCCCCGCCGTCACGGAGGCCGATCTGACCCCGTCCCCGGCGGGGGTGCGGGCGCAGGCCGTCCTGCGGGACGGGACCCTCGCCGACGACTTCCTCATCCGGGAGGCACCGCGGACGGTGCATGTGCTGAATGCCCCTTCGCCGGCTGCGACGGCATCGCTGCCGATCGGGCGGGAGGTGGCGAGGAGGGTGCTGGGGGTGTTGGCGGGCGAGAGGGTGGGACGGTAGGTCCCGCGTGGGTCCCCGGGGCCTCACGGGCTTGTGGGTGACGGCCTCGCGCTGCGGCGTCCGAGGCACGGTCCGCCAGGCCCCTCCCGCTCACCGGAGGCCCCGGGCCCACCCGTCTCCGTAGAATCGACAGCACTGTGTCCGAGAACAGCGAGAACCCCACGATGCCCCAGAGCCCCGAGCCGCAGGCCACCGAATCCGGTGCCGAGCCGAGCGCGCCGACCGCCGGCAGCGAGCCGACCACCGCCCCCGGCCCCTCCCAGGCCGCCGCGGCCCAGCGCGCCGCCGCGCACGAGCGGGCCGAGCGGATGCGTCCGCGGGCGCTCCGCATGTTCCCCGAGGGGACGGGTCCCTCCCCCGACCCCGCCGGGTCGCACTTCGAGCGGCGGATCCGCAGCTTCCAGCCGCGCCGCAGCCGGGTCACCACCGGCCAGGGTGAGGCCCTGAAGAAGTGGTGGCCGACCCGGGGCATCGACATCGACGGCCAGCGCGTGCTGGACCTGGAGGAGATGTTCGGCGGGCTCCCGGTCGTCCTGGAGATCGGCTTCGGCATGGGCGAGGCGACCGCGCAGATGGCCGCCGACGACCCGTCGACCGGCATCCTCGCCGTCGACGTCCACACCCCCGGCCAGGGAAACCTCCTCGGCCTCGCCGAGCGCAACAACCTCTCCAACGTCCGGGTCGCCAACGGCGACGCGATCATCCTGCTCCGCGAGATGCTCGCCCCCGACTCCCTCCAGGGCCTGCGCGTCTACTTCCCCGACCCCTGGCCCAAGGCCCGCCACCACAAGCGCCGCCTGATCCAGCCGGAGTTCCTCTCCCTCGCCGCGACCCGCCTGGCCCCCGGCGCCGTGCTGCACTGCGCGACCGACTGGGAGAACTACGCCGAGCAGATGCTCGAAGTCCTCTCCGCGCACCCGGACTTCGAGAACACCCAGGCGGACGGCGGCTACACCCCCCGGCCCGACTTCCGCCCGCTCACCCGCTTCGAGGGCCAGGGCCTGGACAAGGGCCACAAGGTCCACGACCTCCTCTTCCGGCGCGTCCCGCACACCAGTTGACGCACAGCCGACCCCGGCCGACCCCGGCCGACCCCGGCCTGACGCACCGTTCCTCCACAGCGACTGTCCGAACACGATCGCGAGTGTCAGTGGCAGTCGTTAGGGTCGTTGGATGTACGAGACGTACGCATCGACCCCGCCGCCCGCGGCCCCGGCCCCCGTGCCGGAGCCCGCGGCGGTCGCGCCTGCCCGGGGCAGAGGCCGCCTGTCGGGCCTGCGACACCACGCCCTCTGGCGCAACCGCGCGGTCCGCGCCACCGCGCTGATCGTGCTGCTGGCCCTCTCGGGCCTGATCCTGCTCGCTCTCGTACGGGAACAGACCGGCACCCGGGGCTTCCTGGTGGGCCTCGGCCTCGCCGTCTTCCCGGTGCCGCTGCTCCTGCTCGCCTTCCGCTGGCTGGACCGGGTCGAGCCGGGCCCCTGGCGGAACCTGATCTTCGCCTTCACCTGGGGCTCCTGCGCGGCGGCCCTCGTCGCCATCACGGCGAACAGCTTCGCGGTGCGCTGGATAGCCGTGGCCACCGCCGACCCCGACAGCGCGGACACCCTGGGGGCGACGCTGGTGGCCCCGGTCGTCGAGGAGAGCGCGAAGGCGGCGGCGATCCTGCTGCTCTTCCTGTTCCGCAGACGGCACTTCACGGGAATCGTGGACGGCGTGGTCTTCGCGGGCTTCACCGCGACCGGCTTCGCCTTCACCGAGAACATCCTCTATCTGGGCAATGCCTTCGGCGAGGACCAGGAGTTCGGCTTCTCGGGGCTGGGCTCGGTGACGGCCGGGACCTTCTTCGTCCGGGTCATCATGTCGCCGTTCGCGCACCCGCTGTTCACGGTGCTCACCGGCATCGGCTTCGGGCTCGTGGCGCTCACGCCGACCCGCCGGATGCGGGGGCGGGCCTGGGTGCGGATCCGCCGCTTCCTGCTCCCGGTGACCGGCCTGCTGCTGGCCATGGGCATGCACGCGCTGTGGAACGGCTCGGCGTCGCTGAGCCCGCTCGCCTTCTACGGGGTGTACGGGCTGTTCATGGTCCCCGTCTTCGCCTTCCTCACCTGGCTGGCGATCTGGACGCGGCAGCGCGAACTGCGGCTGCTCGCCGCCGAACTTCCCGCGTACGCGGCCGCCGGCTGGCTGGACCCGGCCGAGCCGCTCGCCCTGTCCTCGATGCGGGCCCGCTCCATCGCCCAGGGCCAGGCCGCCCGGGTGCACGGGCCGGGTGCGGCGAAGGCGGTCGCCGAGTACGAGGAGGCGGCGACCGCGCTGGCCTTCCTGCGCTACCGGGCCCGGCGCGGGGCGGCGACCCCGGACCTGGCCGCCGCCTTCCAGGCCCGCGAGCGCGAACTGCTGCACCGCCTGTGGGAGCGCAAGCGCCTCGCGGGCCCGGCACTGGTGTACGCGGCCCAGGTCACCGGCCGAATACGGCTGCTCCCGCCGCCGTACCACCCGGCCTACGCGGCCGCGTACAACCCGTACAAGACCTACTGATCAGGCCGACGCGACGGTCAGCTTCGACAGCTCCGCGTCGGTGAGCGTCAGGTCCGCGACCGCGAGCAGCGCCGGAAGCTGCTCGACCGTGCGGGCGCTGGCGATCGGGGCGACGACGGTCGGGCGGGAGGCCAGCCAGGCCAGGGCGACGGACGCGATCTCGGCGTTGTGCGCCTGCGCCACCTCGTCGAGCGCGGCCAAGACCTTGCGGCCGCGCTCGGTCTCCAGGTGCTTGGCGGCGCCCTCGGCGCGCTGGCTCTGCACGGACTCGCCGCCGACGCGGTACTTGCCGGTCAGGAAGCCGGAGGCGAGGGCGTAGTACGGGACGGCCGCCAGGCCCGCCTGGGAGGCGACCTCCTGGAGCTCGCCCTCGTAGGTGTCGCGGGAGACCAGGTTGTAGTGCGGCTGGAGCGCGCTGTACTTCGCCAGGCCCTCGCGCTCGGCGAAGTCCAGGGATTCGCGCAGCCGGTCGGGGGTGATGTTGGAGGCGGCCACCGCGCGCACCTTCCCGTCCCGTACGAGCTGGTCGAGGGCGGTGACGATCTCCTCGACCGGCACGGTCGGGTCGTCGAAGTGCGTGTAGTACAGGTCGATGTGGTCGGTGCCCAGGCGGCGCAGCGACTCCTCGGCGGCGGCCTTGATGTTGGTGGCGGACAGGCCCTTGAAGGAGGGGTGCGCGCCGACCTTGGTGGCGACGACGACCTCGTCGCGGTTGCCCCGGGCGGCCAGCCACGCACCGAGGACGGTCTCGGACTCGCCGCCCTCGTTGCCCGGCACCCAGGCCGAGTAGACGTCGGCGCTGTCCACGAAATTGCCGCCCCCGGCGACGTATGCGTCGAGGACGGCGAAGGACTGGTCACGGTCGGCTGTCCAGCCGAAGACGTTGCCGCCGAGGGCGAGCGGGAACACGTCGAGGCCGGAGTTGCCCAGCGGGCGAAGAGGGGAGGAAGTCATGTCGTACGACAACCCCCACACCCGCCGGACCTATTCCGTGTACGCGCCAAAGGTCTAGACGGACAGGCCCTTGCCGCGCAGCCAGGCCGCCGGGTCGACACCGTCGCCGCCGGGGGTGTGGACCTCGAGGTGCAGGTGCGGGCCGGTGACGTTGCCGGTGGCGCCCACGTTGCCGATGGTCTGGCCGGTGGAGACGTCCGCGCCCGCCGCGACGTTCATCTGCGAGAGGTGGCAGTACCAGATCTCGGTGCCGTCCTTCAGCTCCAGCACGATGCGGTAGCCGTACGAACCGGACCAGCCCGCCGACTTGATGGTCCCGCCGTGCACGGCCTTGACCGGCGTGCCCGTCGGGGCGGCGAAGTCGAGACCGGTGTGGTGCCCGGAGGACCACATCGAACCGGCCTGGCCGTAGGTCGAGGTGAGGGTGTACGAGGAGGTGGGCAGCGAGTAGCTGGCGGCCAGCTTGGCGAGGCGCTCGGCCTCCGCCCTGGCCTCGGCGGCGGCCTTCTCGCGGGCCTCCTTCTCCGCCTTCTCCTTCTCGGCCTTCTCCGCCTTGGCGTCGGCCTCCTGCTGGGCCTTCTTCGCCTCGGCCGCGGCGTCCTTCACGGCCTGCTCGCGGGCCTCCGCCCGCTTGGCCTCGTCGGCCACCGAACGCTGCTGCTCGGCCTGCTGGAGGATGCGGGCGCGCAGGCTCTCGCCGGCGCCGGTGCTCTGGGAGCCGGTCGATGCGGGGGTGGCGGCGGCCGGGGCGGCGGCGACGACCACGCCCTCCTCCGCCGAGTCCTCCGAGGAGTCGGAGTCCGACACCAGGGAGCCCACACCGGGCAGCGACTTGGCGTCCGGCAGCGAGTCGGCGAGCGAGTCCAGGGACTCGGTGATCTGGTCCGGCAGGGATATCGACACGGCCGGCTTGTCCTGCGCGGTGGCGATGCCGCCCGCGCCGACGGCCGCGATCACGCCGACACCCAGGACCGTGGAGCTGCGGGCGAGGGAGCCGCGCTGCTTGGCGACCCGGTGCTTGCCGCGCACGGGGGCGACGGAGTCGGCGGTCGGGTTCCACTCCTCGGTGGACGCCTCGGGGGCGTCGGCCTCCACGAAGCCCTCGAAGCCGCCGCGCCGCTGCTGCGGGATCTGCGGCATCTGCTGGGCCTGCGGGGCTTCCGGCGTCATGACGGCGGTGTCCCCGGTGCCGGGTCCCGTCTCGTACTCGTCGTTGGGAACGCCATATGCCTGGTACGAGAAAGCGGGGGCTGCGGGGGCAGGCCTGTTGGACGCCACGGAGGCGCGCTCCTTTCCTTCCTTCTCGCCTACCGGGTTAGCTGACGGGTTCGGAGCAGGAAGGTCTCCTACGGGCCTGGTAGGACCCGATTCACCCCAAATGGTGGTTCCCCGGTTTCCTCACGGAATTCGGCGCACGCGCACGGCGCCGCCTCTGACGACGGCTGGGACGACCGTGCTGCGTTATCGAACGTTAATAGACACGTGACCGGAATTCCAAGCCGTTCCGATTGATCGTTAACGCTGTGCAGACGCCTTTGGCCAAGACATTTCCACCTGTACGTCGACGAACTGACGCCCCCTCACCGCCATCACCCCCTCACGGACGCTTCACGATCTCCACCGTCCGCCGCCGCGCGGGCTGCCCCACCCCCGGCCGCGCCACCGCGAGCAGCGCCATGTCGTCGGTCTGCTTGCCGCCGGTGTGCACCCGCACATCACTGGTCAGCGCGTCCAGTACGGCATCGGGCCCGGGGAAGAGCGAACGCCGCAGCCGCACCGCCGGATCGTAGAACGCACCCGTCTCGTCCCGCGCCTCCGACAGCCCGTCGGTGTAGAACACCAGCGTCGACCCCGCCGGGTACGGGAACTCCCGCGCCCGGTCCGGCCAGTCGCCCAGGTCCCCCATCCCCAGCGGCAGCGCGAACTCCTCCGGCTCCAGCACGTCCAGCTCCCCGTCCGCGTACAGCAGCAGCGGCTCGGGATGCCCCCGGTTCACCAGTCGTACGAGACCCTCGCCGCGCGGGATCTCCGCGAGCACCGCCGTCGTGAACCCCTCCAGCGCGTCCAGCCCGTCGCGCCGGGTGCCCTCCCGCTCCAGCGCCCGCTCCAGCCGCTGCGCCACCCCCTCCAGACAGCTCTCCGTCTCGGCCGCCTCCCGGAACGCGCCGACCACCACCGCCACCGCCTCGACGGCCTCAAGTCCCTTGCCCCGCACGTCCCCCACCACCAGCCGCACCCCGTACGGCGTGTCCTGCACCGCGAAGAGGTCGCCGCCGATGAACGCGTCCGCCTCGGCCGCCTCGTACCGCGCGGCGATCTCCAGACCGCCGATGCGGTCCGGCGGCGTCGGCACCACGGCCCGCTGCGCCGCCTCCGCGATGACCCGCACCGAGGCGAGCTGGCGCCCACTGCGCCGTACGACCCGGTTGATCAGGATCGCGAGCACGGACACGGTGAGCACGGTGATCAGCTCGGTGATCGCCACCACGGTCGTCAGCCGGTCGTCGGCGACCCGCAGCCCCACCACCGCCATGACGGCGGCGAAGGCGGTCAGGGCGGTGTTGGCGAGCGAGAAGAACGGCGCGGCGACCAGGGCCGAGGCGGCGAAGAGCGGCGAGGCGGTGAAGTCGGATGGCGTCGTCGCGTCGAAGACGGTACCGCCGACGATCATCAGCGCGGGCAGCGCCCGCACGAACCGCCGCGTCTTGCGCCCGCCCTCATGAGGCATGCCTCCCGGCCCCTCACCGGGCCCGCCGCTCGCGCCGCCCCCACGTCCGTCGCGCCCGTACCCCGCCACCGTCAGCTCTCCTGCCCAGGTCCGCACCGGGTGCGGACGGTACCGCTCCCCACCCAGGCTGGCCGGAGCCGCGCCGTACGGCGAATCGGCGTCCGCCATGTGGGGGACACGGGGGTGGTGTGCGGAAATGCCGAAGGCCCGGAATTCCGAGGAATTCCGGGCCTTCGACCTATCTAGTAGCGGGGACAGGATTTGAACCTGCGACCTCTGGGTTATGAGCCCAGCGAGCTACCGAGCTGCTCCACCCCGCGTCGGTAAAGACCAGCCTACGCCATCCGGAGCACCCCTCGCGACCACATTGCCGTGCACCCGCTTTCGGCCCTGCCCCTACCCTGGTGCCCGCACGACCGAATTCGAACAACGCGACGAACGGGATGTGACAGGTGTCGGGGGCCAGCGGTGCGGATCTGACCGGCAGGGTTCTGGGCGGGCGCTACCGGGTGACCGAGGTCATCGGGCGCGGCGGCATGGGGGTGGTCGCACGCGCCGTGGACCAGCTCCTGAACCGCGAGGTCGCCGTCAAGGTCCTGCGCTCGTACACCGACGCCTCGGCGGCGGAGCTGGCCGAGCTGCGGATCCGGATGCAGCGGGAGGCCCAGGCCGCCGCCCGGATCCGGCACAGCGGCGTCGTCACCGTGCACGACGTGGTCGAGGAGCAGGGGCTGCCGGTCATCGTCATGGAGCTGGTCGACGGGCCCTCCCTGGACGACGTGCTGGACGAGCGCGGCTCGCTCGATCCGCGCGAGGCGGCCGCGATCGGCGCCCGGCTGATGGACGCGCTCGACGCGGCGCACCGCGCCGGGGTGCTGCACCGGGACGTCAAGCCGGGGAACGTACTGCTGGAACGCGGCGGCCGGGTCGTCCTCACCGATTTCGGCATCGCCATCCTGGAGACGGCCGGCGTCTCCGGCGTCTCCGGCGTCTCCGGCGTCTCCGGTGTCTCCGGCGGCGAGGCGCTGGCCAAGCTGACCCAGAGCGGCCAGCTCGTCGGCTCGCTCGACTACCTCGCGCCGGAGCGCGCCCAGGGCCAGGTGCCGGGCACCGCCTCGGACATCTGGGCACTCGGCATGACGCTGTACACGGCGGTGGAGGGGGCTTCGCCGTTCCGTCGTACGTCGGTGTGGTCCACCCTCTCCGCGATCGTGGGCGAGCCCCTGCCGGAGCCCACCCGCGCCGGGCCGCTCGCCCCGGTGCTGCGGGCACTGATGGACAAGGACCCGCTCCGGCGGCCGGACGCCGGACAGGCCCGCGAGATGCTGGAGGCGGTCGCCGCGGGCACGGGCACGGACCTCGCGGGCACGGGCACGCACCTCGCGGGGACCTCACCGGCTCCCGGTCCGGCCCCTGCCCCCGCCCCCGCGCCGCCGCCCGCACCCACGCCCCCTCCCGGCTTCGGGCCCCCGGTCCCGCCACCGGGACCGCAGAGACCGCAGGGACCCCAGGGTTACGTCCCCGCCGCATACGCCACCCCGGCACCAATCCCCGCGTCCGGCACGACGACACACCCACCGGCGGGCCGGAACTCCGCCCGCCGCCGCACCCGTACGGTCGTCGCGGTGGCCGCCGCCACCGTCCTGATCGGCGGCGGAACCGTATTCGCCCTGGTCAACGCACGTACCGACAAGCCCGACGGACCCCCCGCCGCGCTTCCCCCGGCGAGCACCCCCGCCGGTGGCCCCGCAGCCGGGAACACCGCCGACGCCCCGCCCCCGGCGGGCACCCTGCCGACCACCGCCCCCGGCAAGACCGCCTCCCGCTCCCCCGCGAAGACCCCGTCGGGCGCCTCCTCGAAGAAGCCCCCGGGCAAGGGCTCCACCACGCCCGCGCAGCAGACCGCACCGCCGCCGAAGTCCAGCCCCAGCTCCCCGCCGCGCGAGCCCACTCCGGTGTCGACGGCCTGCACGGGCTGGGCCCACGCGAACATCAGCGACGGAACGGGCCGCGCCTCGCAGAACACCCACCTCTACACCGGCCCGTACGCGGAGTGCTCGTACGTGACGGCGATCAAGTCCGGCACCAAGATCGCCTACCACTGCTACGTGTCCAACGCGCACGCCAACAAGTGGTACTACGGCCGCATCGCCGGTACGAGGACCGAGGGCTGGGTGTTCGCCGACAAGTCCACCGTGGACACCGGCAAACTCGCCCGCTGCCCGTCCTGACGGACGCGGGAAGACCCCGGGAAGACCCCGGGAAGAATCCCCGGAAAAACAGGACGGTCCGACCAGCCGCAGCCGGTCGGACCGTCGAAACACTCTGCTCCGCGAGTGAAGAAGCGGGCGAGCGGTAGGCCGCGTGGGACTCGAACCCACAACCAACAGATTAAAAGTCTGCTGCTCTGACCAATTGAGCTAGCGGCCCGCGCGCCCCAGCATAACCGCACGGCCCCGCTGCTCCCACGGTGTTGTTCGCGTTGCCGTCCTAGTCGCGGGCCGTGCCTTCGGCGCCGCCCAGGTCGACAGTGCCGGAGGCCAGCGCCCGTACGCCCGTTCCGTCGCCCGCCGCGGCGGTCAGCTTCCAGGTGTGCCGGCCGCCCGCGACGGCGTTGCCCCGGTTGTCCTTGCCGTCCCAGACCGGGGCGATCTGCGTGCCCTCGCGGGCGGTTCCGCTGCGGGTGGCGACGGTGCGGCCCTTGCCGTCGGTGAAGATGACGGTCCATCGGGCGACGGGCCGCGAGAGGAAGAAGCGCGCGTTCCAGGGGTCGCTGCCGGTGACGGCAGTCGCGTCCGTCCCCGACTCGATCACGGAGACGGCCTGGCGGGCGATGCCGGTCGGCTTGATGTGCATGAGCTGGTCGGTGTCGGTGTAGGCGACGTGGCCGCCGTACACGTCCACGGTGAAGTCGTCGATCCAGACGCCCGGCGTCGAGAAGGGGACGGTGGTGCCCTTGCGGAGGTCGGTGAGCAGGAGCCTGCCCTCCATGTAGTCCTTGGTGACGACGAAGCCGTCGCCGAGCGTGCCCAGCGGCGGTGCGGCGATGTTCTTCCGCTCGGTCAGGTCGAAGACACCGGTCTTGTCGTAGGAGCACTCCCAGTACAGCCAGCGGCCCACCGCCTGGAGCTTCGTCGGGACGCAGCCGGAGCCGGTGTTCACGGCCGGGGCCTTCTTCCCGGTCTTCACGTCGTACGACTCGACGCTTCCGATGTCGGCGGCGGGCTTCCAGAGCGTGCTTCCCCAGAGGGCGGCGGCGGTGTGGGTGGGCAGGGTGAGGGCCAGGTCGTCCGGCCGCAGGAAGTCGCCCACGTACTGCTTGCCGTCGTCCGCGTCCAGGACGACGTAACGGCCGGAGGCGGCGGGCATCCCGATCGCCTTGGCGGGCTCGGGCAGGCGCGGCTGCCAGGCGCTGTTGGGGCTGTCCGGCTGCTGGTGGTCGCCCCACAGGTTCCACACGAACTGGCCGTTGCCGAGAGAAACGGGGAGGCGGCCGGGCAGCGTGGTGACCAGGCGGCGCTCGCCCGTCGGCACGGGCCTGCCGGTCGTCGCGAGGTCCTGCTCGTACATGCCGGTTTCGTTGTCGGGCGTCCGGGTCGTGTAGTGGAGCCGGCCGGCGCCCAGGGTGAACTCGTCGACCGGCTGGTAGACGTGCGCCAGGGCACGCACCACGCTCAGCCGGGGCACGCCGTGGCGGTCGGCCCGGATGCGCTGCACGGCCCAGGCGGTCGAGCGGGGGCCGCCGGCGGCGAGCACGCTCCCGTCGGGGGCCGTGCGCAGGGTGTCGCTCGCGTGCGGCAGCAGCTCGCGGGCCGCGCCGCCCTTGATCGGTACGCCGTACAGCGCGGGCCCCGCCACGCCCTTGGTCGGGGTCGTCTCGGGGGTGTGCCGGAAGAGCACCCAATCCCCGACGAGCCCGGTGACCCCGTCGGTGGCCGAAGTGCCCGCCGGGACGGCGACGTTGACAGGAGCGGTGCCCGGACGCTTGCGCGGCACCGTGTGCACGGTGGCCTCACCGGCGGCGCGCCAGGCCAGGTGGTCGCGGCCCAGCACCACGGGGAGCTGCCCGGAGTCGGCGTGCAGCGGCACCAGGGAACCGGCCGCGTAGTCCAGCAGGTGCCAGGCGACCTTCCCGCCCGCGCCGCTCAGGGCGATCACCGCTCCGCGCCCGTCCTGGCGCGAGGTCATCGCGTACTCGGTCCCCTTGGGCAGCGCGGCGAGGTCGCGCGCCACGGCCTTGCCGTCGGTGACGCGGATCTGCCGCAGCGCGGTGTACGTCTTCCGGTCCTCGGCCCGCACCGCGACGACGATCGAGTCTGCGGTGTTCGTACGGGTCCACACCGTCCCGGCGGGCACCGGAACGGCCACCGTCCGGCCGCTCGCGAGGTCGGTCAGGTCGACCCGGCCCGGAGTGCTTCCCTCGGCCGCCGTCTCCTTGGCGACGATGCCGGAGTGCTGGTCGGTGCCCTCCGTGCCGACGACGTCGGCCACGTCGTGCTGCGCGCCGGTCGCGAAGTCCGTCCACCGGTGGTTGCCCGTGCTGCTTTCCGCGTACGACTCGAAGCCGACGGCGCTCACATTGCTCACCCGCACCTCGGGCGGCAACTCCCGCGCCCCCAGCGGAATCACCACCTCGGCGGCCGGGCCCTTCTCCGCCGCGTGCGCCGGCACCAGTCCCGCCGCGGTCCCCAGCGCGGCCACGAGCACCACTGCGGACCTGATTCCCGTACGACGATTCATCGGCGAAACCCTCCCCCGGGCAGCCCGGAGAAAGGGCGATCGGCCCCAGGCCCCCCGGCCGCATCACGCCTGTGTTCCCCACACAAGTCGCCGGATGCTAACAGCAGTTGCAGATGTGACGGAAGTGAAAAGAGAAACGGGCCCGCTCGTGAAGAGCGGGCCCGTTTCAGGGAGTTGCTACGCGAAGGGCATCGCGTTCAGGCTGACTCAGCCGTTGCGCTTCCAGCGCGGCTTGTCGTCGCGGCGGCCGAAGGAGCCGGTGCCGGTGCCCGTGCCACCACGGTGGTCGTCACGACGGCCGTACGGGCGGTCGCCGCCGCCGAAGGAACGGCCGCCCGAGGGGCGCTCGTCACGACGGTCGCGGTTGAACGGACGGTCGCTGCCACGGTGTCCGGCCGAGGGACGGTCGTCGCGGCGGAAGCCGCCACGGTCGCCGCCGCGGTCGTCACGGTCGTCGCGACGGAAGCCGCCGGAGGGGCGGTCGTTGCGGTCGTTGCCGCGGTAGCCGGTGGCCGCCGGACGGTCGCTGCCGCTGCGCTCGCCGCCGCGGAAACCACCGGACGGACGGTCGTCGCGACGGAAGCCGCCACGGTCGCCACCCCGGTCGTCACGACGGTCGCCGCCACGGAAACCACCGGACGGACGGTCGTCGCGACGGAAGCCGCCGGAGGGACGGTCGTCACGACGGTCGTTGCCGCGGAAACCACCGGACGGACGGTCGTCACGGCGGAAGCCGCCACGGTCGCCACCCCGGTCGTCACGACGGTCGCCGCCACGGAACCCACCGCGGTCGCCGCCGCGGTCGTTGTTGCCGCGGTAGCCACCACGGTCGTCACGGCGCTCGAAGTTGCCGCGCTCGTCACGGCGCTGACGCTGCTCCTCCGCCGCCTTCGCGGCAGCGGCGGCCTCGGCCTGGGCCTCTTCCAGGGCCTCGGCCTCGGCGGCGGCAGCAGCCTCGGCGACAGCGGTCTCCGGGTCCTCGCCACGCTCGCGGGCGGCACGGGCGACCAGACGGTCGGCCTCCTCGCGCAGCTCGGTGGCACGGCGCTGGACGCGCTCCAGCTCCTTCGCCAGCTCCTTGGCCTCACGCTCGGCCTGCTTGGCGGAGTTGGTCGCGGAGTCGGCCTGGACCTCGGTCAGCGAACGGGCGCCGGTGATCTCGGCGACCTCCGGGTCGAACGCGCCGGAGCCGCCGACGATGTGACGCGAGGCGTCGACGCCCGCGTCCTCCATCAGCCGGAAGATCTGGCGGCGCTGGTGCGGCAGCGACAGGGAGACGACGACACCGGACTTGCCGGCACGGGCGGTACGGCCCGAGCGGTGCAGGTAGTCCTTGTGGTCACCGGCCGGGTCCACGTTCAGGACCAGGTCGATGCCGTCGACGTGGATGCCTCGGGCGGCGACGTCGGTGGCGACGAGCGCGTTGACGTAACCCTTCTTGAAGTCCTCAAGAACGCGGGTGCGCGCACCCTGGGTCATGCCGCCGTGCAGGGCGTCGGCCTTGACGCCCGAGTCCTGGAGCTGCTCGGCGATGCGGTCCGCGCCCAGCTGGGTGCGGACGAAGATGATCGTGCGGCCCTTGCGGGCGGCGATCGCGGCCGTGACCGGCGCCTTGTCCTTCGGCTTCACGACGAGGACGTGGTGGGTCATGGTCGAGACGTTGCCCTGCGCGCTGTCGACCTCGTGCGTGACGGGGTTGGACAGGTAGCGCTTGACCAGCGTGCCGATCTCGTTCTCCATGGTGGCGGAGAAGAGCATGCGCTGGCCGCCGCCCGGGATCTGGTCGAGCAGCTCGGTGACCTCGGGCAGGAAGCCCAGGTCGGACATCTGGTCGGCCTCGTCGAGAACGGCGATCTGCACGTTCTCCAGCGAGCAGGCGCCGCGGTTGATGATGTCGCGCAGACGGCCCGGGGTGGCGACGAGGATGTCGACGCCGCGCTCCAGGGCGTAGATCTGGTTGCCCATCGACGTACCGCCGCAGACGACCTTCATCTTCAGGCCGAGCACGTCGCCGTACGGCTGGAGGGCGTCCGCGACCTGCATCGCGAGCTCACGCGTCGGGGTGAGGATGATCGCGCGGGGCTTCTTCTTCTCGGTCTGGCCGCCGGCGAGCTGCGCCAGGGTCGGCAGACCGAAGGAGAGGGTCTTGCCGGAGCCGGTGCGGCCGCGGCCCAGGATGTCCTTGCCGGCCAGGGCGTCCGGGATGGTCGCGGCCTGGATCGGGAAGGGGCTGGTGACGCCGTTCTGCGCGAGCTTGCGCACGACGCCCTCGGGCAGGCCCAGGTCGGCGAAGGTGATGCCGGGCTCGGCGTCGTCCTCGTCGGCCTCGGGAGCCTCGACGTCGGCGGCGGGGGCCTCGTCGGCGGCCGGAGCGGCCTCGGCCTCGGCGGCCTCGACGATCTCGGTGGCGGCCTCTACGACCTCGGTGGCGTCAACGACCGGGGCCTCGACGGCCTCGGCGGCGGGGGTGTCGACCGTCTCGACGACCTCGGTGACGACGGCGTCAATCGCCTCGTCAGCGGGCATGGCGGTGCGGTCAGAACTGGAAACAGACATGCGGATGCGAAACCTCTCGGAGTCTCGGCACGCGCCCAAACTCCGTGAATCGCAAGTGAAACCGCCTCTATGCGGTCAGCCACGGCAAGGGAGAGTACGCGCCACACGGCGCTCTTCTGTGTCGGCGCCGGGCAATGGGATCAAACGATCTATAACCATACGCACCCTCCCCCACACCTGGCAAATCGACTCCGCTACACGGCCGCGACCTGCGGTTTCTCCACGGGCCCCGAACGCACCTGCCGGTACTTCACCGGCGACGGGGAGTCCGCCGCCCGGTTCTGCGCGGCGGGCGTCTGTGAGGGCGGCGTCGGCTGCGGCTCGGGCTCGCTCGGCGTCGGGGTCGGCTCGGGGGGCCTGGTGGGCGTGGGAGTCGGCTCCGGGGGCTCCTCGGTGGGTCGGGAGGGGCTCGGCTTCGGCGTCCCCGGGGACGGCGTGGCGCGGCCGCCTCCGGCCCCCGGGGACGGCGTGGCGCCCGGCGAGGCACCGGCCTTGCCGGAGGGAGTGGCCTCGGGGCCCGGCGAGGCGCTGGGGTTCGCCGAGGAGCCGCCCTTGGGGTCGGCGTCCCCGCCGTCCTCGCCGCGCGCCACCGGACCGCCGCCCCGACGCCCCTGGCCCTCGCCGCCCACCACGGCACCGCCGTCCGGCCCGGCCTGCTCCTGCTTGGCGGCCGGGCGTGCGGGCAGCGGTTTCCCCTCCTCGTCACTCACACTCATGCAGCCTGCGGAGGCCGCCACCGCGAGCATCGCGGCGGCGAGTCGGACAGGGGTGGGCAACTGGCGCACGGGCGCACCTCCGGGACGACGGCCGCGGGGGTGACGGCGCACGGGTCTGCGACACTCCCGGAGCCGTAACGGCGAGTTGGGGTCTGCCCCTCTCAACTCCCTTTGCCCCGCCGGGGACACGCGCGGGCACGCGACCACCACGGCCCCGCCACACCCGTACCGCCGCACCGCACACCTCGTACGACCACGGCATCAGCCCCCGAGCCCGCGCCCCAGCCCCGCCCCGAGCGTCACCCCACCCAGCGCGACCAGCACGGACACCGCCGCGTTCGCCCCCGCGAGGAAGCGCCGCCCGGTCTCGGCCAGCCGCAGCGTCTCGTAACTGAACGTCGAATACGTCGTGAGGGCCCCGCACAACCCCGTTCCGACCAGCAGCTGTACGGAGTCGGACGCGGCCCCCACCGCCACCGCCCCGGTCACCACGCCCAGCACCACACTCCCCACCGCATTCACGGTCAGCGTCCCCCAGGGGAAGCCGGAGTCGTGCCGCGACTGCACCGCACGGTCCGTCAGATACCGCAGCGGCGCACCGACCGCCCCGCCGAGGACCACCAGCAGCCAGCTCATCCGGTACGTCCTTCACTCGCCCGGTACAGCCGCCGTGTCAGCACGGCCCCGGCCCACACGGCGCCCAGCGCCCCGGCGAGCGTCCCGAGCAGGTAGCCGACCGCGGTGAGCAGCTCGCCGCGCGCCAGCAGCCCGCTCAGATCCATGGCGTACGTCGAGAACGAGGTGAAGCCGCCGAGCACGCCCACCCCCAGGAAGGGCCGCACCAGCGGATGCACCCGCAACCCGCTCTCCACGACCAGCACCATGAGCACGCCGATCAGCCCCGACCCCACCACGTTGATCCCGAACAGCGCCCACGGGAACCCCGCGCCGGACGCGGGCCACGCGAGCAGCGCCGCGTACCGGGCAGCCGCGCCGAGGGCGCCGCCGAGCGACACCGCGCCCAGCACGGGCAGGACGCGTACGGGCTCGGGGGCGGCCCGCAGATCGACATCGGGGTCGACGGGCTCCCGTACCTCGCTCACCCGTACCCCAGGGCGTGCAGCCGCTCGTCGTCGATCCCGAAGTGGTGGGCGATCTCGTGGACGACCGTGATCTCGGTCTCCGCGACCACGTCCTCGCGGTCCTCGCACATGCGCAGGGTGGGGCCCCGGTAGATGGTGATCCGGTCGGGGAGCACACCGGCGTACCACTCGCCGCGGTCGGTGAGCGGCGTTCCCTCGTACAGCCCCAGCAGGTCCGGGTCCTCCGGGGCGGGCTCGTCCTCCACGAACACCGCGACGTTGTCCATCAACCGCGTCAACTCCGGCGGTATCCGGTCCAGCGCCTCGGCGACCAGCTCCTCGAACTCCTCACGCGTCATCTCCAGCACGGGTCCATTGTGCGGGGGCATCGTGATCTCGGCCCACCCCTTAGCCCCCTTGGGCGGCGCCCCCTTTCCGCCGAGCCCCCTTGGGCGGCGGGGCCGCCCCCCGGGGGCGGAACGGGCGGGCAAGGGGGCGGCCCGCCCGATCCGGGCCCACCCGGACACCGCCCCCTGCCCGCACCCGCAAGCGCCGGACGCGGCCCCGACCGCCCCCGGACCCCCGCATACCGCTCCGCCCGATCGGGCATACGCCCCCAATGGCCCGAGTCCGGCTCCGCCTCCGCCTCCACCCCCGCCCCGCGAACCCGACGCCCCTCCCGCCGCACCCCGACCCGCACCCCCACCCCTGGTCCCGCGCCCTCGGCCTCCTCGCCGTCGTCCTGCTCGGCGCCTGGCTCGGCCTCCTCACCGTCGGCGACGTCCGCACCCCCGTCGGCCCCGTCGACACCACGATGACCCTGCGTCCCTCCCTCACCGGCGGCACCAAGATCAACGTGTCCCCCCTGGGTGCCCTGGAGCTCGACTCCCACACCGCCCCCATCCGCCTCGACGTCGACATCGACCGGCTCGACCCGGCGCGCTCCGCCGCCCTGGTCAACCACCCCGAGCGGATATCCGGCCTCCAGGAGGAGATCACCAGGGACGTCGAGTCCGGCACCCTCGGCCTCGCCCTGCGCTCCTGCGTCGCCGTCCTCGCGGGCGCCACCGCCCTGGGCCTGGCCGTCTACCGCCGCCCCCGCCGCGCCCTCGCCGCCGGCGGCCTCGCGCTGGCCCTGCTCACCGCGTCGGGCGTGACCGCGTACGCGACCTGGAACCCCAAATCGGTCCTGGAGCCGAAATTCTCCGGACTCCTCTCCTCCGCGCCCTCCGTCGTCGGCGACGCCCGCAGCATCGTCACCGAGTTCGACGTCTACCAGCAGGAACTGGCCCGCCTGGTCACCAACGTCACCAAGCTGTACGACGCCGCCTCGACCCTCCCCGCCTACCAGCCCTCCCCCTCCACCTACCGGGTCCTGCACGTCTCGGACATCCACCTCAACCCGGCGTCGTGGCACATCATCAGCTCCCTCGTGGAGCAGTACGACATCGACGCGATCATCGATTCCGGCGACACCATGGACCACGGCAGCAGCGCCGAGAACGTCTTCCTGGACCCGATCCCCGACCTGGGCGCCCCGTACATCTGGGTGCGCGGAAACCACGATTCGGCCGCCACCCAGGCGTACATGTCGCGCCTGAAGAACGTCCACGTCCTCGACCACGGCAGCGCCGTCACCGTCGCGGGCGGCCTGCGCGTGGCGGGCACGGGCGACCCCCAGTTCACCCCGGACCGCTCGGTCAAGCCCCAGGGCGATGCCGACGAGCGCGCCGCGGGCGTCCGGCTGGCCGCCTCCCTGCGCGGCCAGAAGGCCGCCGGAACCCCCGTCGACATCGCGGTCGCCCACAACCCCCTCGCCGTCACCCAGACCGACGGCGAGGTCCCGCTCGCCCTCGCCGGCCACACCCACTCCCGCAAGACGGAGGTCATGGCCAAGGGCACCCGCCTCATGGTCGAGGGCTCCACGGGCGGCGGCGGCCTGCGCGCCGTCGAGGGCAAGGGCGACCCCGAGAAGATCCGCGCCTCCCTCCTCTACCTGGACCGCGACACCCGCCGCCTCCAGGCCTGGGACGAGATCACCCTGGGCGGCCTGGGCCTGACGACCGCCGAGGTCAGCCGCCACCTCCCGGAAACCAACCGCCCCGGAGCGAGGCCCGCCCCCACCCCATCGGCCCCCTCCCCGTAAACCGTTTTGGCGATACCCCCCGGCATCCCATATGCTTCTGACGTCCCCGACGCGCTGCGAAGCGCAAAGGCGGGCCAATTAGCCCTCATCGTCTAGTGGCCCAGGACGCCGCCCTTTCAAGGCGGTAGCACGGGTTCGAATCCCGTTGGGGGCACGCAACACCTGTGCGAGACTCGTGCTCGCACAAAGCTTGGTCCTGTGGAGCAGTTTGGAGTGCTCGCCACCCTGTCAAGGTGGAGGCCGCGGGTTCAAATCCCGTCAGGACCGCTTGCGACTCCGGTCGCAGTGGCTGGGTAGCTCAGTTGGTACGAGCGATCGCCTGAAAAGCGATAGGTCGCCGGTTCGATCCCGGCCCCAGCCACCATTCAAGCAACAAGCTGAAGGCCCGGACGGGATACCGTCCGGGCCTTCAGTCGTTGTCCGCACCCGCCTCCTCAGCGGACCCACTGCTTGAGCGGCTCGGTCTCCAGGGCGAAGCCGAGGGGCTCGGGCAGCTCGACGGTGCGGCCGAAGGGCCGGCGGAGCAGGTGGGCGTAGGTGCCGTTGTCGGGCTCGCTGTGGACGAGGACCTCGCAGGTGTCCCGATCGATCAGCAGGTAGACGGGGATACCGGCCCGGGCGTACGCCGACGGCTTCTCCACCCGGTCGCGCCGGTCCGTGTCGCTGTCGTACGAGGTGACCTCGGCCACCAACAGAACCTGCCCGGCGTCAGCCCATTCGCCCTGACCAGCGAAAACGCCCTTGGGCGCGAGTGTTCCGTCTGGCTTGGCATATCCGTTGCGGTACTGATCGACCCGCAGACCGCGCTCGGGGTAGAGCCAGAGATCGGGGCGATGCTGGATGCAGTGCTCCATGAGCCAACGGATGATCTCGTCGTGATCGCCGTCCGGCACTGTCTTCACTCCCAGCCTGCCGTGGAGGAACTCCAGCCGGACCCCCTCGCGCCCGGCGGCGGCGGCAATGCGCTCGAACTCTTCGGCCAGCATCTGCGGCCGGTCCTCAGTGACGGTCACCACACACCTCCTGCGCCCAGTCTAGGCACGCCCGGGCGCAGGAGGCGGGGCATTCCGTGAGGCGCTATTCGGGCCTGCGAGCTGCGGCTGCGGCGCTCTCGCGGCCCCGGCCGCGCAGGGCCCGTACGCCAAACACCGCCCCCACCACCGCGACCGCGCCCGCCAGCAGTGCCCAGTCCGGGACGGATTCGCCGATCCGGGAGGCCCACTGTTCGACGGCGAAGGAGTCGTCGACGTCGAGGAGGCCGGGCAGGGCCGTGGCGCCGTCGAAGGCGAGGAAGAGGATGCCGAGGGCGACGAAGAAGAGGCCGGAGAGGAGGGAGGTGGTGTGGAGGGAGAAGCGGCCGAGGGTGAGGGTGCGGCCGCGCAGCCACCTCCGTCGTCCCAGGTCGAAGCGTTCCCAGAGCAGGGCGAGGACGAAGAGGGGGACGGCCATGCCGAGCGCGTAGACGGCGAGCAGCAGGCCGCCGTAGACCGGGCTGCCGCTGACGGCGGCCACGGTCAGGACGCTGCCGAGGATCGGTCCCGCGCAGAAGCCCGCCAGCCCGTACACCGCACCCAGGGCGTAGACGGACAGGGCCGTGGTCGGGCGGATCCGTCCCGACAGCTCGGCCATCTTCTTCGAGGCGAAGCCCATGCCGAGGATCTGCGCGACACCGAGCGCGATGATCAGCCAGCCGGCGAGGGTGACCAGCAGCCCCCGGTTGCCGTAGAAGAACCGTCCCGCGAAGGAGCCCGCCGCGCCCAGCGGGACGAGGGTGGTGGCGAGGCCCGCGTAGAAGAGGGAGGTGCGGGCGACGAGCCGGGAGGTGGAGTCGATCGAGTACGCGAAGAAGGCGGGCAGCAGGAGGGCGCTGCACGGGCTGACGAGGGCGAGGAGGCCGCCGAGGAAGGCGGCGAAGTAGCCGATGTCGGGGGTCACTGACCGGCACCCGCACCCGGCGTGGCCTTCTTGCCCGCCTTGCCCGCCTCGGCGGCCTTCTTGGCGGACTCGATGGCCTGCTCGAAGACCTCGTCGGGCTGGGCGCCGGAGATCGGACGGCCGTTGATCAGGAAGGACGGGGTGGCGGTGGCCCGCAGCGCGAAGGCCTCCTCCTTGTCCTTGCGTACGGACGTCTTCGCGTCCTCGCTCGCGGAGTCCGCGGCGAACTTGTCGAGGTCCTTCACCCCGGCCTGCCGCGCGAGCTCCTTCAACTGCTCCGCCCCGAAGCCCTTCGCCTTGGCGTCCTTGGCGTAGGCCGCGGCGTGGAACTGCCAGAAGCGGCCCTGCCGGCCGGCGGCCCAGGCGGCGTGCGCGGCGGCGTCGGACTCCTCGCTCAGGATCGGGTAGTTGCGCCATTCGATGCGCAGAGTCCCGTCCTCGACGTACTTCTTCACGAGCTTCGGCTCGGTGTCGCGGGCGAACTTGCCGCAGAAGCCGCACTTGAAGTCGGCGTACTCGACCATGACGACGGGCGCGTCGGCCGTCCCCTGCGCGAGGGGGTCGCCCTCGGTGCGCCGGGCGAGCTTCTCCAGCTCGGGGAAGACACCGGTCTCGGCCCCGGTGCCACTTTCGGCCTCGGGGGTCGGAGAGTTACTGATCTCCAGGATCGACCCGGCGGAGTCACGGTCGGCGGGCTTGGTCGCGGACCAGGAGGCCAGCCCGAGAAGGACCGCGGCGGCGGCGACGCCGGCCCCGATGAGAATGCCGCGCGTCTTGCCGCTGCTCTTGCCGTTGCTCTTGCTGGTGCTCTTGTTGTTCATGGACATGGCTGTGCTGTTCTCCTGACGGGAAGGCGGGTTCGGGGCCGGAAACGGGCAGGGGTGTGCCCGTCGCGCTCCCTAGACGCGCAGGAGTACGCCGAGGTCCACGGGGGTGGGCGGGCCCGCCGCCGGCGGGGCACGGCCGGGAGCCGGGGGCGCCAGGAGCCGGTCGAGGGCGGCCGCATCGCCGCTGCCGGGCGTCTCGAAGAGGACGGGCATCAGCTCGTACGAGGTGGAACCGCGCGGCGGAACGGAGGGCTTGCCGGTGTCGTGCGAGGGCGTGGGCCGGCACCCGGGCGTGTCGTCCACGGCCTGGAAGGCCACCGGGCCCCGGTCCCCGGGCGTGTGCCCGGCAGCAGCCTGCCCCGGCAGCCCGCACAGCAGCCCGACCGCCATCACCAGGACGGCGAGGAGCCGGCTCAGGGGGGCGACGGACAACACGGGGCACCTCTCGGGGCGGGCAAGGAAACTTCCGGGCACGGGGCCCGCCCCCGAGGGTACGTGCCCCCACCCACGATCCCGGGCACACCCGGCACGGGGGGGCGGGGCCGGGGGGATGCCCTCCAGGGGCGCAGGAGAGGGAAGGGGCGCACCCGAACACCCCCGCCACCGGAAATGGGTTCGCCACCAACAGACCCGGAGTGAGATCCTGGACCAGGTATGTCTACTTCCCTCGCCGACCTCCAGGCCACCCTCGCCCAGAGCTCGCTCCGTGACGCACACCGCCTCGGCCGCCGCCTCGAAGGCGCCCGTCGTATCCGTAAGCCGGAGGCCCGGCAGGCCGTCCTGGACGAGATCGCCGCCGAGGCGGAGAAGTCCGCCGCCAAGGTGGCCGCCCGTGCCACCCGCGTGCCCCCGATCACGTACCCCGAGACCCTCCCCGTCAGCCAGAAGAAGCAGGACATCGCCGACGCGATACGCGACCACCAGGTCGTGATCGTCGCGGGCGAGACCGGCTCCGGCAAGACGACGCAGATCCCGAAGATCTGCATGGAGCTGGGCCGCGGGGTGAGGGGCATGATCGGCCACACCCAGCCCCGCCGCATCGCCGCCCGCACGGTGGCCGAGCGCATCGCGGACGAGCTGAAGACCCCGCTCGGCGAGGCCGTCGGCTGGAAGGTCCGCTTCACCGACCAGGTGAACCAGGACTCCACCTTCGTGAAGCTCATGACGGACGGCATCCTGCTCGCCGAGATCCAGACGGACCGCGAGCTGCGCGCGTACGACACGATCATCATCGACGAGGCCCACGAGCGAAGCCTGAACATCGACTTCCTGCTCGGCTACCTCGCCCAGCTCCTCCCCAAGCGCCCCGACCTCAAGGTCGTCATCACCTCCGCGACCATCGACCCCGAGCGCTTCTCCCGCCACTTCGGCGACGCGCCCATCGTCGAAGTGAGCGGCCGGACCTACCCCGTCGAGGTCCGCTACCGCCCCCTCCTCGAAGAGGACGGCGACGACTCCGACCGGGACCAGATCACCGCCATCGCCGACGCCGTCGACGAGCTCCAGAACGAGGGCCCGGGCGACATCCTGGTCTTCCTCTCCGGGGAGCGGGAGATCCGCGACACGGCCGACGCGCTCAACAAACGCAAGCTGCACCTCACCGAGGTGCTCCCGCTGTACGCACGGCTGAGTCACGCCGAGCAGAACCGCGTCTTCCAGCGCCACACCGGCCGCCGCGTCGTCCTCGCGACGAACGTCGCCGAGACCTCCCTCACGGTCCCCGGCATCAAGTACGTCATCGACCCGGGCACCGCCCGCATCTCCCGCTACAGCCACCGCACCAAGGTGCAGCGCCTGCCCATCGAGCGGATCTCCCAGGCCAGCGCCAACCAGCGCAAGGGCCGTTGCGGCCGTACCTCCGACGGCATCTGCATCCGCCTGTACTCCGAGGACGACTTCCTCACCCGTCCGGAGTTCACGGACGCCGAGATCCTCCGTACGAACCTGGCCTCCGTCATCCTCCAGATGACCGCCGCCGGGCTCGGCGAGATCGAGAAGTTCCCGTTCATCGACCCGCCGGACCACCGCAACATCCGCGACGGCGTCCAGCTCCTCCAGGAGCTCGGCGCGCTCGACCCGCACGAGAAGGACCCGAAGAAGCGGCTCACCCAGCAGGGCCGCAAGCTCTCCCAGCTGCCCGTCGACCCGCGCCTGGCCCGCATGGTCCTGGAGGCCGACAAGAACGGCTGCGTGCGCGAGGTGATGGTGATCGCCTCCGCGCTCTCCATCCAGGACCCGCGCGAGCGCCCGGTCGAGAAGCAGACGCAGGCCGACCAGAACCACGCCCGCTTCAAGGACGAGACGAGCGACTTCCTCTCCTATCTCAACCTCTGGCGCTACGTCCGCGAGCAGCAGAAGGAGCGCGGCTCGTCCTCCTTCCGCCGGATGTGCAAGCAGGAGTACCTGAACTTCCTGCGCATCCGGGAGTGGCAGGACATCTACGCCCAGCTCCGCTCGGTCGCCAAGCAGATGGGGATCCATCTCAACGAGGAGGACGCCCCGGAGGTCTCCGTCCACACCTCCCTCCTCGCCGGCCTCCTCTCCCACATCGGCCTCAAGGACACCGACAAGAACGAGTACCTGGGCGCGCGCAACGCCAAGTTCGCGATCTTCCCCGGGTCGGCGCTGTTCAAGAAGCAGCCCCGCTTCGTGATGTCCGCCGAGCTGGTGGAGACCTCCCGGCTGTGGGCGCGCGTCAACGCCAAGGTCGAGCCCGAGTGGATCGAGCCGCTCGCCCAGCACTTGCTGAAGCGCACGTACAGCGAGCCGCACTGGGAGAAGGACCAGGCGGCCGTCATGGCGTACGAGCGAGTGACGCTGTACGGCGTCCCGATCGTCGCCCAGCGCAAGGTGAACTACGGGCGCATCGACGCCGAGATCAGCCGCGACCTTTTCATCCGCAACGCCCTCGTCGAGGGCGACTGGCGCACGCACCACAAGTTCTTCGCCGACAACCGCAAACTCCTCACCGAGGTCGAGGAGTTGGAGCACCGGGCGCGCCGCCGCGACATCCTGGTCGACGACGAGACGCTCTTCGACTTCTACGACCAGCGCATCCCCGAACACGTCGTCTCCGGTGCGCACTTCGACTCGTGGTGGAAGCACAAGAAGCGCGAGGAGCCCGAACTCCTCGACTTCGAGCGCGAGATGCTCATCAACGAGAAGGCCGCGGGGGTCACGAAGGACGACTACCCGGACAACTGGCGGCAGGGCCCCCTCAAATTCCGGGTGACGTACCAGTTCGAGCCGGGCGCCGACGCGGACGGCGTGACCGTCCACATCCCGCTCCAGGTCCTCAACCAGGTCACCGACGAGGGCTTCGACTGGCAGATCCCGGGCCTGCGGGAAGAGGTCGTGACCGAGCTGATCCGCTCCCTCCCGAAGCCGATCCGCCGGCATTACGTGCCCGCGCCGAACTACGCGACCCGCTTCCTCGACCGGGCGGTCCCGTCGGCCTCTGGCCGCCAAGGAGCACAGCAGGAGCCGATCCACTTCACGCTCGCCCGCGAGCTCCAGAAGATGGTCGGGGTCCCGGTCTCCGCCGCCGACTTCGACCTCTCCCGCATCCCGGACCACCTGCGCATCACCTTCCGCATCGTCGACGAGCGCCGCAAGAAGCTCGCCGAGGACAAGGACCTGGAGGCCCTGCGCCTGAAGCTCCGCCCGAAGGCCCGCCAGGCCCTCTCCAAGGCGGCGGCAGCGACCGCCGAGCGCGCGGGCGGCGAGACCATCGAGCGCACCGGCCTCACCGACTGGACGATCGGGACCCTCACCAAGGTCTTCGAGACCAAACGGGCCGGGCAGCCGGTCAAGGCGTTCCCGGCGCTGGTGGACGCGGGCAAGACCGTCTCCGTACGGCTCTTCGACAGCGAGGCCGAGCAGCGGCAGGCGATGTGGGCGGGCACCCGCCGCCTGATCCTGCTCAACATCCCGGTGAACCCGGCCAAGTTCGCCTCCGACAAGCTGACGAACCAGCAGAAGCTGGCCCTGTCCAGCAACCCGCACGGCTCCATCCAGGCCCTCTTCGACGACTGCGCGATGGCGGCCACGGACAAGCTGATCGCCGACCACGGCGGCCCGGCCTGGGACGAGGAGTCGTTCCGGAAGCTGTACGACAAGGTGCGCGCCGACCTCGTGGACACGACGGTACGGACCGTGGGCCAGGTCCAGCAGGTGCTGGCCGCGTGGCAGGCGTGCGAGCGGCGGCTGAAGTCGACCAACAGCCCCGTGCTGCTGGCCAACCTCGCCGACGTACGCAAGCAGCTGGACGCCCTGATGCCGGCGGGCTTCGTCACGAAGACCGGGCTGAAGCGGCTCCCGCACCTCATGCGCTACCTGGTGGCGGCCGACCGCAGGCTCCAGCAGATGCCGACCGGCGCCCAGCGCGACACCGCGCGCATGGAGAAGGTCCACGAGATGCAGGACGAGTACGCGTGGCTGCTGGAGCAGCTCCCGCAGGGGCGGCCGGTGCCGGCCGAGGTGCGGGAGATCCCGTGGATGATCGAGGAGCTGCGGGTCAGCTACTTCGCGCATGCGCTGGGCACCGCGTACCCGGTCTCCGACAAGCGGATCGTGAAGGCGATCGACGCGGCGGCCCCCTAGCCGGGACCCGACGGGATCGAGTTCGACTGCACCCTCTGACCTGCTGTACAGTCTGACTCGCAGCAACACGCAGACACCTGCGGAGCGGCTGCGAATCAAGGTCCTGTGGAGCAGTTTGGAGTGCTCGCCACCCTGTCAAGGTGGAGGCCGCGGGTTCAAATCCCGTCAGGACCGCAGTAACGAAAGCCCCGATCCGTACGGATCGGGGCTTTCGCGTGTCTTGACGCGGGCATCTGCCAACGGTAACCCGGAGACGGAGGGATTCCGGTCCTTGGGGGCGGGCGGTGGAGGTGACAGATGGCTGCATCCACGGAGAAGCACGAGACACGGGCCCTGCTGCGTGCCCACCTGGCCGCCGCCACCAGCTACCGGCACCGCACCGGGAGCTGCCCGATCTGCCTGCGGCTGCTGCGCCTCGCGCTCGCCGAGCAGATCGTGGAGGAGTACGGGGAGGAACACCCGGTGGAGCACCCGGCGGAACACCCGGTCGAGCCCGAGGCGGAGCACGAGGCGGAGCACGAGGCGACTCGGGACGAAAGTCCCCCGATCCCGTGACCATCGCCCCGCGATCGGAACCCCGTTCCGGTGGCAAGCTCATTTTTGACAGGCGTCACATCATGTGACGGGCGTCACGAGAAATGTTTGCGGAACGGGTGCACTTATCCCCTCCCTACAACTCGCCAATTTAATATGTGCAATTGCACCCTCTCGTGCAGCACCTCCCCGAGCCCCGCCGGCTCCCCCGCGGCCCCTCCCCCGAGCCCTCCCCAGGTCACGGCCGCGAACGGCACCCGGAGCGCAGCTCGCCGCCACAGGGCGGCTGGAGCCCCCGGACCCCGGGTAACCCCGGCACGGGGACGCCGGGGCGCACAGGGCCCGCACAGGGCCCCCACGGGCCCGTACGGGCACAAAAAAATCGCGCCGGACTCGGCGGAGTCCGGCGCGATCGTGGCACGGCACCCGTTGGGGCGGGCGCATGCCGAGTGGTGCGTGGGCGGGCGTACGGCCCGAGTTGGGGGACCCGGGTCCGAATTACCCTGATTTTTCGGGGTGTTGCCCTGTGTTGCCGTTACTGCGGGTAAAGCTCTGACTCTTCAAGCGTGAAGCGGTAATGCGAGGTAATACGAAGCGTCAGGCCTCGCTGCGCTGCTGCGGGATACCCGCAAGCAGTGCGCGGACCTCGGCCTCGCGGTAACGCCTGTGCCCACCCAGCGTGCGGATGGACGTGAGCTTCCCTGCCTTGGCCCAGCGGGTCACCGTCTTCGGGTCCACGCGGAACATCGTGGCGACCTCAGCCGGGGTCAGCAGCGGCTCGGCGTCAGGGGTGCGAGCGGTCATGAGCGGCCTCCTCGGGAGAACCGAACCTTCACGGTTCTTTCCTCTAAATTCTGCACCTTGACCCGCGTTGCCCGAAATGGCGGACGCGGGCCGAGTCGGTTATAGGACGAACGGCTTGTCCTCGGCACTACAACTACACCATCCGTCCAGCCGCGTGGGCCAAACCGACGGAATTGCCCTCTGAGGTGTTCATCCGCGACGGAAGCCGATGGACCATGCCATAGCGGACAGTTACGTCACAGTGACGATCAGTCACAGAGCGATCGGGAGTTGTCAGACCCCCCATAGCCAGCAATACCAAGCATTCCGCCCTTAGTTGGACGGAAGGAGCCCTCCCCGGACTCCTTGTCCTATTTTGACACGAGGGCGGGGGATGGACGCAAGGGGTGCTTAAGTGCCGTCCGTCACGCTTGACACAAAAGCCCGGATCAGGACGTAGGTCCCGACCCACCCGCCCATCAGTCCTCACATGTCACACGCACCACATCACGGTGTGGTTCAGATAAAGCTCAGGTTTTGCTCAAATCGTGTGCGGTATTCAGCATTCAGTTGGCGAACTGGCGGTACCGGACCGTCCGCCACCGCTCCGTGAGCCGCTCGTACGCCGCCGCAGCGCCCTCGGCGTCGCCGGCCCGCAGTGCCCCGATCCCCTCGGCGACGTCCGCCGCCGACCGGTCCTCGGCGAGGTGCGCCTCGTCGAGGACGTGGGTCAGACCCCCGTAGTCCAGTTCGACGAGGGAACGCGGGTGGAACTCCTCCAGCCACCGCCCCACGTCCACCAGACCCGTCACGAGCGGACCCTCCTCGGCCTCGCCCCCGTGCTGCCGCAGCGTCCGCAGCCCGCGTGCCACCCGACGCCTGGCCTGCACCATCGGCGTCCGGTAGCGCAGCAGCGCCCCCTCCTCGCCGTCCGCCTTGGTGAACTCCCGCTCCTCGTCCCCGAAGAGCACGAACCACCGCACCGGCACGTGCCACACCGACGTGCGGATCCACGGCCGCGCGTCCGGGTTCCGCTCCCGCCAGCGCGCGTAGTCCGCGCTCGCCTGCCGTCGCAGAAGAGGAGGCAGTACGGCGTCCAGGAGCGCGGCCGGGTAGTGCTCGGGCAGCTCCTCCAGGGCCTGCCAGCCGCGCAGTCGGGTGCGCCACGGGCACACCACCAGGACCCCGTCGGCCTCCGCCACGTACGCGTCGCCGCTCTCGTGGACCGGCACCGCGACGGGCGGGGTGGGCAGCAAGTCGGCGAGCGCGGAGCGGAGTTCGTCCTGCCCGGTGGGCAGTGCGGGGCGACGCGCGTAGCGGGCCCAGTGGGTGCGCTCCGGTTCGGGGAAGGCCGCCAGCGGTTCGTACACCCGCAAGGACGACACGTACGGGACGATCACCGATGACGCCAGGGGCACGCCTGCTCCTCACCTACCGCCGAAACTGCCGGGGCCGTAACGGCACGACTGCGGACCGGAAGCAAATCGTCCCACGGGGGTAGTCGGAAAGGGGGTGATCTCGGGCACTGGCCCCGATCGGAGGGGGTCAAGGCTCTACTCTCATGCCCATCGGCCCTCTCCACCCGCAAGAGGGCTTCACCGCCTCGTACTTGGGAGTCACCACCGTGACCGCATCTTCCGACGGCGTCCTGCACACCCTGTTCCGTTCGGAGCAGGGAGGCCACGAGCAAGTCGTGCTCTGCCAGGACCGCGCCTCCGGCCTGAAGGCCGTCATCGCCCTGCACAACACGGACCTCGGTCCGGGCCTGGGCGGCACCCGCTTCTATCCGTACGAGAGCGAGGAGGCGGCCGTCGCGGACGCCCTCAACCTCTCGCGCGGGATGTCGTACAAGAACGCCCTCGCCGGGCTCGACCACGGCGGCGGCAAGGCCGTGATCATCGGCGATCCGGAGCTGATCAAGACGGAGGAGCTGCTGCTGGCGTACGGGCGCTTCGTCGCCTCGCTCGGTGGCCGCTACGTGACGGCGTGCGACGTCGGCACGTACGTCGCGGACATGGACGTCGTGGCGCGCGAGTGCCGGTGGACGACCGGCCGCTCCCCCGAGAACGGCGGCGCGGGCGACTCGTCCGTGCTCACCGCCTTCGGCGTCTTCCAGGGCATGCGGGCCTCGGCCCAGCACCTGTGGGGCGACCCGACGCTGCGCGGCCGCAGGGTCGGCGTGGCCGGCGTCGGCAAGGTGGGGCACTACCTGGTGGAGCACCTGCTGGAGGACGGCGCGGAGGTCGTGATCACGGACGTACGGGAGGAGTCCGTACGTCGCGTCACCGACCGGCACCCCCAGGTGACGGTGGTCGCCGACACCGAGGCGCTGATCCGGGTGGAGGGCCTGGACATCTACGCGCCCTGCGCGCTGGGCGGTGCGCTGAACGACGAGAGCGTCCCGGTGCTGACCGCGTCCGTGGTGTGCGGTGCGGCCAACAACCAGCTCGCGCACCCCGGCGTCGAGAAGGACCTCCAGGACCGCGGGATCCTGTACGCGCCCGACTACGTCGTGAACGCGGGCGGGGTCATCCAGGTCGCCGACGAGCTGCACGGCTTCGACTTCGACCGGTGCAAGAAGAAGGCCGCGAAGATCTTCGACACCACGCTGCAAATCTTCGCACGTGCGAAGGAAGAGGGTGTTCCGCCGGCCGCCGCGGCCGACCGGATCGCCGAGCAGCGGATGGCCGAGGCACGCGCACGACGGTGACGGAAGGGCTCGTTCCGCCGTGGGGGAGACATGGCTCACCCCCCTCGGCGGGTCGGGCGTCAGGAAGAGGCTAAAATCGCGGTTGACCAGCGGGGACGGGGCTCCCCGCGGGCGGTGCTTCGAGGTGTCTCCTGCGGGCGGCGTACCGTATGGCCAAAGAAGCAGGTACCGTTGAAGTCCTGCGGACCGGTCTCTTCACGGAGAGCCCGTTCCCAACCATGAACGCGTGTCAAGACTCTGGGGCCGTCGAGCCCCGTCACCGAGGGGGTCGAGCCATGGGGCGCGGCCGGGCAAAGGCCAAGCAGACGAAGGTCGCCCGCCAGCTGAAGTACAGCAGCGGCGGGACTGACCTGTCGCGTCTGGCCAATGAGCTGGGCGCTTCGACTTCGCAACAGCCGCCGAATGGCGAGCCGTTCGAGGACGATGACGAGGAAGACGACCCGTACGCACAGTACGCGTCGCAGTACAACGACGATGACGACGACGATGAGTCGGGTCCTTCGTCGCAGCGCCGGGGCGCTTGACGCCTCGGTTCTGGTGCGGCCGGTTCAGTTTTGGCAGTTCTGGCGTTCGTACACCTCGAACATTTTCATAAGGTTTGAGCAGTTCCACCGGACCCGGTCCGGGGCGAGAGCCCTGGGCCGGGTTCTGTGCGTCCGCCTGCTCTTCGGCGTGCCCGGCCGGCTGGGTGCCGGCCGGGCGTCCGTGTCCTACTTGGCGTAGTCGCCGGTGAGCGCAGCGCCGTCGCGGTGGTCGCCGCGCGCGAGGATCTCGCCCGCGACCCACGACTCGACGCCCCGGTCCTCCAGCGTGGCCAGAGCGACGTCGACCGACTCCTGGGGAACGACGGCGATCATGCCGACGCCCATGTTGAGGGTCTTCTCCAGCTCCAGGCGCTCGACCTTTCCGGCCTGGCCGACGACGTCGAAGACGGCGCCGGGGGTCCAGGTGGAGCGGTCGACCGTGGCGTGCAGGTGGTCGGGGATGACCCGGGCCAGGTTGTTGGCCAGGCCGCCGCCCGTGACGTGGCTGAACGCGTGGACCTCGGCGGTGCGGGTGAGGGCCAGGCAGTCCAGCGAGTAGATCTTGGTCGGCTCGAGCAGCTCCTCGCCGAGGGTGCGGCCGAACTCGGCCACCTCGCGGTCGAGGGACCAGCCGGCGCGGTCGAAGACGACGTGCCGTACGAGCGAGTACCCGTTGGAGTGAAGACCGGAGGAGGCCATCGCGATCACCGCGTCGCCCTCCCGGATCCGGTCCGCGCCCAGGAGCTGGTCGTACTCCACGACACCGGTGCCGGCGCCCGCCACGTCGAAGTCGTCCGGGCCCAGCAGGCCCGGGTGCTCCGCCGTCTCGCCGCCGACCAGGGCGCAGCCGGCGAGGACACAGCCCTCGGCGATGCCCTTGACGATGGCGGCGACACGCTCGGGGTGCACCTTGCCGACGCAGATGTAGTCGGTCATGAACAGCGGCTCGGCACCGCAGACGACGAGGTCGTCCACGACCATGCCGACGAGGTCGTGGCCGATGGTGTCGTACACGCCCATCTGCCGGGCGAGGTCGACCTTCGTGCCGACGCCGTCGGTCGCGGAGGCGAGCAGCGGACGCTCGTAGCGCTTGAGGGCGGAGGCGTCGAAGAGACCGGCGAACCCGCCGAGGCCGCCGAGGACCTCCGGGCGCTTCGTCTTCTTCACCCACTCCTTCATCAGCTCTACGGCGCGGTCGCCGGCTTCGATGTCGACGCCCGCGGCTGCGTAGCTGGCACCAGTGGTCTCAGACATGGGAGGTGAGAACTTTCGTGTCGTACAACAGGGTGTTACGGGCGCTGCTACGGGCGACGGAGCGCGTCGGCGGCGGCCGTGTTGGCCGGGCCCGCCGCGAGTTCGGTCTCCAGGAGCTGCTTGCCGAGGAGCTCCGGGTCGGGGAGTTCCATGGGGTACTCGCCGTCGAAGCAGGCGCGGCAGAGCTTCGGCTTGTCGATCGTCGTCGACTCGATCATGCCGTCGATGGAGATGTACGCGAGCGAGTCGGCGCCCAGCGAGGTCCCGATCTCCTCGATCGTCATCCCGTTTGCGATCAGCTCGGCGCGGGTCGCGAAGTCGATGCCGAAGAAGCACGGCCACTTCACGGGCGGCGAGGAGATGCGGATGTGGATCTCCGCCGCGCCCGCCTCGCGGAGCATCTTGACCAGGGCGCGCTGGGTGTTGCCGCGGACGATGGAGTCGTCCACCACGACCAGGCGCTTGCCCTTGATGACTTCCTTGAGCGGGTTGAGCTTCAGCCGAATGCCCAGCTGGCGGATCGTCTGCGAGGGCTGGATGAAGGTCCGGCCGACGTAGGCGTTCTTGACGAGTCCGGAGCCGTACGGAATTCCGCTGGCCTCGGCGTAACCGATCGCGGCGGGGGTGCCGGATTCGGGCGTAGCTATGACGAGATCGGCCTCGGCAGGGGCTTCCTTGGCCAGTTTGCGTCCCATCTCGACCCGGCTGAGATAGACGTTGCGGCCCGCGATGTCGGTGTCGGGGCGCGCGAGGTACACGTACTCGAAGACACAGCCCTTGGGCTTTGCTTCCGCGAATCGAGAGGTGCGGAGACCGTTCTCGTCGATCGCGAGCATCTCGCCCGGCTCGACCTCGCGGACGTAGGACGCACCGCAGATGTCGAGGGCGGCGGACTCGGAGGCCACCACCCAGCCGCGCTCCAGACGGCCCAGCACCAGCGGGCGGATGCCCTGCGGGTCGCGGGCCGCGTAGAGGGTCCCCTCGTCCATGAAGACGAGGGAGAAGGCACCCATGACCTTGGGGAGGACCTTTGCGGCGGCCTCCTCCAGCTTCAGGGGCTTGCCGTCGTCGTCGGTCTGGCCCGCGAGGAGGGCCGTGACCAGGTCGGTGTCGTTGGTGGCCGCCACCTGGGTGGCACGGCCGTTCTCCTTGGGGAGCTCGGCGACCAGTTCGGCGAGTTGCGCCGTATTGACCAGGTTTCCGTTGTGGCCCAGCGCGATCGAGCCGTGCGCGGTGGCACGGAATGTCGGCTGCGCGTTCTCCCACACCGAGGCTCCGGTGGTGGAGTAGCGGGCGTGACCGACCGCGATATGGCCCTGGAGGGAGCCGAGAGAGGTTTCGTCGAAGACTTGCGAGACCAGTCCCATGTCCTTGAAGACGAGGATCTGGGACCCGTTGCTTACTGCGATACCGGCGGACTCTTGTCCCCGGTGCTGCAGTGCATACAGTCCGAAATAGGTGAGCTTGGCGACCTCTTCGCCGGGAGCCCAGACACCGAAGACGCCGCAAGCGTCCTGGGGGCCTTTCTCACCGGGGAGCAGGTCGTGGTTGAGTCGTCCATCACCACGAGGCACGGCACCGAGTGTAGGCGAGACCGAGCACTGGTCCGAATTGGGGATGCGAACAGGCCCTGACCCGGGACGAAACGGTCCTGCTGGAGCCCAGGTCAGGGCCTTGTGGAGCTGCTTTCTAGCGGACGGCGCCGAGCAGGAGGGCGTTCGCCTTCGCGGAGACGTCGGCGTCGGCCTTCAGGTGGGCGGCGGCGTTGACGTCTGCGTCTACGTCTGCCTGGACGTTCGTGTTGACCTTCGCCTTCGCGCCGAGGCCGAGGAGGCCGCCGACGGTCGCGCCGAGGTCCACGTCGAGCTTGAGGCCGAGGGCGGCCTTCAGGTCGATCTTGGCGTCGACCAGGACGACCGTCTTCACGTCGGCGAGGACCTGGCCGCCGACGAACACGTTCGCCTTGAGTGCGGTGTTGAGCTTGGCGGCGACGGCGGCGTCGAGCTTGACCGCCGCGTCCACCTTCACGGAGTTGCCGGCGACCGTCTTGGCGCTGACCGCCGGGCGGACGAACGTACCGAGCTGGACCCGGCCGGAGACGCGGGCGTCGCCCTTGAGGGTGGCGGTGATGGCGCCCGTGGTCATGTCGACGCCGAGGTCCTTGACGACCACGACGGCCTTCGCACCGACGTTGACCAGCCCGAGGCAGGTGGCGTCGAGCTTGAGCTTGCCCGCGACCTTGGCGTCGGCGGAGGCCGAGACCGTGCCCGAGTCGACGGCGGCGGTGAGGGAGGTGGCGGCGGTCAGCTGGGCCGGAACCTCGCAGTCGGCGCCGAGGTGGGCGAGGACGAGGCCCTTGGCCTTGAGGGAGGCGAGCAGGGAGGCCGAGAGGTCGACGTTCACGGTGCCGCTGGCGACGGGGACGGGACGGGGGCCGGCGCTCTCGCTCGCGTGGGCGGTGACGGGGAGGGCGGCCAGGCCCAGCGCGAGGGTGGAGGTCGCGAGGGCGGCGGTGAGGCGGTGGGACATGGGGCTTCGGTCTCCTTGCTGAGGGTCTGTCATGACGGGCCCCCAGGGGTGAGAGTGCGGCGGGCTGCCGTGGGATGCGGCCTGCGGTGCACCTCCATCAGGCAAGGTCAGGTTGCGCGGACGCGCGACTCAGGAGGGCCATGTGGGTGTCGGGGCGATCCGTGACGGGATCTCAGGGAGGTGTCCACGGGGCGGGACGATTGTTGACACGGGGAGGCGGGAGCCGACAGAGTCACGGGCCATGCAGCCCTCCGGTGACCGCTCGGTCCCGCTCGTCGCGCGCCGACACGTAGACCTGGTCCGTGTCGCCAGCGCCATCTGTCGCTGCGCCTAGTCACCCCGCACCCCTCTTTCTCACAGGTCGCCGAACTCTGTCCGGGTTCGGGCGACTTGACCTGACTTCTTCCGGAGAAGCCGTGACTTCGCGCACCCCCCTGTCCCGCCGCACCCTCGTCGGTGCCGCCGCAGCCGCCGGGCTGGCCGCCGCCGCCCCGACCGCAGAGGCGAACACCCCCGAGGAGCGGCCCTTCCGCGCCGCCGACCGCCGCAGGTCCAAGCGGCCCAACATCCTGTTCATCCTGGGCGACGACCTCGGCTGGGCCGATCTGTCCTCGTACGGCTCGCCCCACATCCGTACGCCCAACCTCGACCGGCTCGCCCGGCAGGGGGTGCGGTTCACGGATGCGTACTCCGGGTCCGCTACCTGCTCACCGACCCGGTTCAGCCTGTACACCGGCCGCTTTCCGGGGCGTACGAAGGGAGGCCTGGCCGAGCCGATAGCCGACAAGGGGGTCGGGCTCGAACCCACCCACCCCACGCTCGCCTCCCTCCTCAAGGGCGCCGGGTACTCCACCGCCCTCATCGGCAAGTGGCACTGCGGCTTCCTGCCCGACTACAGCCCGACCCGGTCCGGCTGGGACGAGTTCTTCGGGAACTTCGGCGGGGCACTGGAGTACTACTCGAAGCTGGGCGGCGACGGGACGTACGACCTCTACGAGGGCGACGCCGAGTACAAGGACCTGCGGTACTACACGCGGATCCTCACCGAGCGGGCGAGTGAGTTCGTCCGCAGGGACCACGGCGACACGCCCTGGCTGCTCAACCTCAACTTCACCACCCCGCACTGGCCGTGGATCGCCGACGGCGACGAGGAGGCGAGCGCCGAGGTCGTACGGCGGATCAAGGCCGGGGACAAGCGGGCGCTGTGGCACCAGGACGGCGGGTCCGTCGAGAAGTACACGGAGATGGTCGAGGACCTGGACCGGTCGGTCGGCGAGGTGCTGAAGGCGCTGAAGAAGTCGGGGCAGGAGGAGGACACCCTCGTCTTCTTCGCCAGCGACAACGGCGGCGAGCGCTTCTCCTACAACTGGCCGTTGAGCGGCAACAAGGGGTCGTTGCAGGAGGGCGGCATCCGGGTGCCGACCGTCGTGCGCTGGCCCGCGCGGATCGACGGGCGGCAGGTCAGTCACGTACCGGTGTTCACGCCGGACTGGACGGCGACGCTGCTGGAGATCGCGGGGGCGCGCCCCGACCGGGCGCACCCGCTGGACGGCACCTCGCTCGCCGGATACCTGCTGCGCGGCGAGCGGCTGCCGGAGCGGGACCTGTTCTGGCGGGTGCGGGGCGAGCGGGCGCTGCGGCGCGGGGAGTGGAAGTACTACCGGGGCAAGGCCGGGAAGGACCAGCTCTTCCGGCTGACGGCGGATGCGCGGGAGCAGGCGGACCTGGCGGCGGCGGAGCCCGCGCGGCTGGCCGCGCTGAAGGGCGCGTGGGAGCGGACGGATGCGGGGCTGCTGCCGTATCCGGGGGCGTGAGGCGGGGGCGAGGCCGGTGACGCAAGGGCCGGGTCCGACGCCCCCACGGCATCGGCCCCGGCCCCGGGCCCGGCTGCCCCAGCCGGGCCCGCATTCGCTTCGTACGAGCCCTACTTGTCGGCCGTGGCCTCGAGACCCACGCCGGCCGGACCGGTGAGGGAGAGGCTGCGGCCGTCCACGGTGTAGGAGACCTTGCCGGTCAGCACCTTCAGCATCTTCTTCTCGACCTCGCCCGCACCGCCCTGGCACATCATGCGCGTGGTGGCGACCCGGCCGAATTCGAGGTTGCCGCCGCTCTCCTTCGCGGTGCCGTTCAGGGAGTTGCAGCCCGTGCGGCCGCGCACCGTGCCGTCCTTGCCGAAGGTCAGATACGCCTTGCCGGCGGTGTCCTTCGGCACGGTCGCGGCGGTGGTGTCGCCGCCGCCCACGGTCTTGCGGTCGCTGAAGGAGGTCACGGTCCACTTGGTCCCGGCGAGCGGGGCGGCCGCTTCCTTCTTGGGCTTGGAGGTCAGGGCGAGGGTGTCGCCCTTCGCGGTGGTCAGGGTGAGCCGGTCGCCGTCCACCTTCGCCGTCAGCGGTTCCTTGAAGGCCTTGCGCATGGCCAGCTCGAAGTCCTGGACGTCGCAGGCCATTTGGGTTGACATCAGCTTGTCGAGGTTCACGGCGTCGCCCTTGACCGTTGCCTTGCCGGTGAAGGAGTTGCAGCCGTAGTTGCCCTTGACCGCGCCCTTGTCGTCGATCTGCACGAAGGTGTCCCTGGGCGCGGTGGCCTTCTTGCCGCCCACCGTCGAGCTCTCGACCGTCCAGCGCACCCCGGTCAGCGCGAGGTCCGTCTGCACGGTGCCCTGCCCGTCGCCCTGGCCGGCACCCTTTCTGTCGCCGGCCGCCTGCGAGCCCGGGGTCGTCTCCGTGCCGCAGGCGCTCAGCGCGAGGAGGGCCGCGGCGGTGACGGGCACTCCGAGCGCCTTCAGCGTCGTCAGCGTCTTCGGCCTCGTGGGCTTCGGCGTCTTCTTGAGCTTCGGCGTCTTCTGCATGCCGCTGTGACGGAGCGGGTGGCGGCACCGGTTCCACTTCACTCGCGGCAGGCGTTCCCTTTCATCCCAGAATCGGCAGCACCCCCACCAGATCCGCACGCTCGCCACTGGCGCTGACCTGCGCATTCTCAATCGCGGCGGCCCATTGTGTACGTCCTGTGGCAAGCCGCACCCAGGTCAGCGGGTCGGTCTCCACCACGTTCGGCGGGGTGCCGCGGGTGTGCCTCGGGCCCTCGATGCACTGCACCACCGCGAACGGCGGGATGCGCACCTCCGTGGAGGCTCCGGGGGCCTTCACGGCGAGGGCATCCGCGAGGAGGCGGGTGCAGGCGGCCAGGGCCTGCCGGTCGAAGGGGACCTCGACTCCGGTGGCCCGCGCCAGGTCGTCGCTGTGCACGACCAGCTCGACGGTGCGGGTGACGAGGAAGTCCGCGAACCGCATCGCACCGACCCGCGTCGGCACCACCCGGTCGTCGTCCGCGCCGGGCAGCGCTTCGGCGATTCCGGCCGCGGCCTTCTCGTACAACTCGGAGATCGGTGCGCTCGCGGCGATCCCCGCCGTGTCCTCCGCGACCTGCCCGGCGTGCTGCTCCGTGGCGAACGGCCAGTCCAGGAGGCCCACTTCGGCGGCGCCCGGCGACGGCTCCCCCAGGCTCCGTACGACCGAGCCCACCGCCATCGACAGGTGCGCGGCCAGCTCCCGCACCGACCACTCCCCCAGCCCGCTGGGCTGCGCGAGCTGCTCCTCGGAGAGCCCCTCGACGACCTCCCGGACCAGCCCGAACTGGGCGAGCACGGCGACCCGGGTCTTCACCGGGTCGTACGCACGGGGCTTCTTGCGGCCGGTCGCGGGGCGCGGGTTCTGTGCCATGCCTTCGAGGTTAGAGGCAGGGTCTGACAACGGCTGCCGTCAGAGAGCCGCCGTCACAGCAGACCACCGACCACGGCCGCCGCCAGGTTCGCCCCCTCGCGGCTGTTGCTCCCGCCCACCGTCATGGCGACGACCAGCGCGTTCTCACGCTCGGCGGCGTCCACCGGATCGCCGGGGGACCGCAGGTCCACCAAGTCCAGCAGGGGCAGACAGGACTGGAGAACGGCGATCTCGGCGCCCTCGGCCAGGACGCCGTACACGACCGCCTCTCCGCACCAGGCGGGGTGTTCGCCGAGGTCCTCCTCGTCGTCGTTCTCCACGCCCTCCTCGCCCTCCACGCCCTCCGCGCCCTCCTCGTCGGGCTCCTCCTGAGGCTCCCCGACCACCCACAGCAATTCGCCGTACGCGAGCGCCGTACAGTCGACGGCCGGCCCCGTCAGCTCCGTGTCGGTGGCCGCGTACAACCGCTGCCACGTGAAGTGCCCCGCCGCGAACACCCGCAGCACCGGCTGCTCACCCCTGCGCAGTGCCCGCCGCGCCAGGTGCAGTTGGAGGCCCTTGGCCAGCAGGAGAACACCGGTGACCAGGAAGGGCAGCGCGCCCATCTGCTGGCCGACGGCGTCGTAGCCTTCAGCGGCCAGGCGCGGTGGGCCCTCGTCGCTCAGTACGGTCACCCGCGAGCCCACGGGGTGCTCCAGCGGGTACAGCGAGGACAGGGTCCGCTCCCTGCCGTCCGCCGTCCGCACGCGCACCGTTCCGCCGTCGTCCTCGTCCAGGTCGACCGTTTCGAGGACGGTCGCGACCGTACGGGTGGCCTTCGCGTCCCGGGCGTCGGAGGCCGACGTGGCGAGCGCACCCCAGGCCAGAAGCCCACCGGCCACCACCAGCAGTGCGGTTGCGGCCCACAGCCTGCGGACCGCCCTGCCGTCGCGGCCGAACCCCTTGGGCAGCGGCGCGGTACGCCCCTGCGCCGCCTTCAGGAACAGCGCACGCTGACGGCGTCGGGCCCGCAGGCGCACGATCACCGCGACGAGGGCGAGCAGTGAACCGGCCGTCATCAGCCCTTCGCCGATCAGGTCGGCCTGTAGGTCTTCCGTGGTGACGTCGGGCCTGCCCGTCAGTATGAGCACCGGGACCGCGGGGAGCAGCCAGAGGGCGACCCCGGGCAGCCGGAGACAGCAGTACGGGAGCACGACGAAGAAGGCCAGCACCAGATAGCCGGCCCAGTCGGTCCCGCACGGGGCCGCCTCCGTGCACACGTAAGCAGTGTCGGCGGCAACGAGAAAGACCGCGCCCGCCAGCAGGAACAATGCCAGCCCCCACGACACCACGCGCGGCCGCGCCCACCACGGCACGCCCTCGGCACGCCACGCGCGGGCGTCCTCACTGCTCCAGGACACGGCGTCGGGGGCCTGCGCGGCCGGAGGCAGGGTGGAGCGCGGAGGTATCGGAACAGGACTGGTCATGTGCGAAGTATCGGTGCGACAACCGCTCCCTGTCCCGGGAGTTGATCGCCCCGTCGCCACCCCTCAGAACAACCAGTACACGCACGCCCCCAACGCCAGCACCCCCGCCACCAGCACCGGCCCCAGCGGCATCCCCTGTTCCGCCGTCGTGCTCTCCCGCGTGGGCCGCAGCCCCGGGTCGGCCAGCATCGCGCGCACCGCCTCCGCCGCATGCCCGGCCGTGTGCCCGGCGGCGGTGCGGTGGTCCAGCCGCGTCCACCCGGTGGGGCGCAGCGCGACGCCCTCGCCCTCACCCCCGCGCAGTACGAAGCTGTCATTGGCGGTGTCGACCTTCTCGATCTCCTCCCAGCGCACCAGCTTCACCCGCCAGGCCCCCGCCACCCAGACCCCCGAACGGTCGGCGGTCACCCGCCAGTTGAGCGCCGTCGCGGCGGCCGTCAGCCAGAACGGCAGCGAGACCACCGCCATCCACCACGACAGGGACATCTCCCCCGTCAGCAGGTTGAACACCGCCCCCGCCGACATGACCAGGAAGAACACCCCCAGCCCCCGCCCGACCGTCCCGGCGGCCCACTGCCGGACCCCGCTCCCCGACGCGACGTTCTCCACGGTGCTGTTGTCCCTCTCCACTCTTCTTGTACGAGTCGTACGCTCCGGGCGGCCCGCCGCCCCCCGCACCACCTCGACCCGCCCCTCGGGCCCGTCGACCGCGCCCACGCACACCAACTCCGAGCCGGAAGCGGGAATTCCGTACAGAACGGCCTCCCGCAGCGGGCGCGGCCCGAGGCCCTCGGGCCGCCCGGCCGACCCGCCCGCGTACCCGCCCCGCCCCCGGAAACCGAGCAGCGGCTCGGCCCCGGCCGTGTCGTCGGCGGCGTACACCAGGGTCCTGCCGTCCACGTCCTCCCGCACCAGGACCCGCAGGACGGGCTGGGGACTGCGGCGCAGACGTACGGCGGCACGCCACTCGGCCAGGGCATGGACCAGCAGGCCGGTGCCGAGGGTGCCGGCGACCAGGAACACCCACTTCGACTCCGCCGCCCACCAGTCACTCGCCCAGACGTACACCGCCACCGCGAGCAGCACCGCCCCCGCGCCCGGCACCAACCACGGACGGCCACGCACCGGCACATCAGGCACCGGATGGCGCTCCGCACCGGCAGCCTCCACCACCAGCGCCCGCTGCCGTGACCGCGCCCGGACCCGGTGCAGCAGGTGCAGCCCGACCAGAACGGCCACCGCCCCGACCATGATCCGCGCGGCCGGAACCGTGTCCGCCATCCCCTCGTCGAGGAACAGTGCGGCGGCGGTCAGCGGGGCGAGCACGCCGAGCGCGAGGGCGGGGCGACGCCAGATCCAGTACGCCTCCAGCAGCACGAGCCCCTGGAACACCGTGGGCAGCACCCACGCCCAGAGGGTCCCGAAGGACCAGGAACCGTCCCCGGTGAATTCCCCGGCGTAGGTCGAGACGAGCACATGGGACTCCCTCATCGGGACGTACGACCCCCGATAGACCACCCCGTCCGGCACCGCCCCGAACACCCCGAAGGCGACCCGCTCCGCCTCCGGCAACGGCAGCAACCACACCACCACCCCCGCCAGCCCCAGCACCACCAGCGCCCACACCGGCCGCGCCCACCACCGCGCGGACACCGCCGCCGGCCAGCGCCTGGCGTCGGCGGACCGCCAGAGGGCCGCACCCTCGGGTATACGCGCACCCGGAAGCCGTACGGGAGAAGGAAATTGATCACTCACCCGCGCATTATGACCACGCGCCCGGACACCTACGGATGCGGCCCCGTCCCGGTCTCCCCGGGCGGGGCCGCACTCATACGAGACTCACTCCGCGCGAACTCAGGCCAGCAGACCCGGAATCGTCGCCTCGTGCGCGTCCTTCAGCTCGCTCAGCGGGATGCTGAACTGGCCCTGGACCTCGATGTCCGTACCGTCCACGACACCGATGCGCGTGACCGGCAGACCGCGCGCCCCGCACATGTCGTTGAAGCGGAGCTCCTCGCTCCGCGGGATCGACACGACCGCACGGCCCGCCGACTCCGAGAAGAGGAAGACGAACGGGTCGAGCCCGTCCGGGACCACCAGCCGCGCACCCTTCCCGCCGCGCAGGCAGGACTCGGTGACGGCCTGGATGAGGCCACCGTCCGAAAGGTCGTGGGCGGCGTCGACCATGCCGTCGCGCGACGCCGAGATCAGGATCTCCGCGAGCAGCTTCTCGCGTGCCAGGTCGACCTTCGGCGGCATGCCGCCGAGGTGGCCGTGCACGACCTCCGACCAGGCGGAGCCGCCCAGTTCCTCGTGGGTGTCACCGAGGAGGTAGAGGAGCTGGCCCTCCTGCGCGAAGGCCATCGGCGTACGGCGTGCGACGTCGTCGATCACACCGAGGACCGCGACGACGGGCGTCGGGTGGATCGCCGTCTCACCGGTCTGGTTGTAGAGGGAGACGTTGCCGCCGGTGACCGGGGTGCCCAGTTCCAGGCAGCCGTCCGCGAGACCGCGCGTGGCCTCCGCGAACTGCCACATCACGTCCGGGTCCTCGGGGGAACCGAAGTTGAGGCAGTCCGAGATCGCGAGCGGCTTCGCACCGGTCGTCGCGACGTTCCGGTACGACTCGGCGAGCGCCAACTGCGCGCCCGTGTACGGGTCCAGCTTGGCGTAACGCCCGTTGCCGTCCGTAGCCATCGTGACGCCGAGACCGGTCTCCGCGTCGATGCGCACCATGCCCGCGTCCTCGGGCATGGCCAGCACCGTGTTGCCCTGCACGAAGCGGTCGTACTGCTCCGTGATCCACGCCTTGGAGGCCTGGTTGGGCGAGGCGACCAGCTTGAGGACCTGCTCGCGCAGTTCCTCCGAAGTGGCCGGGCGCGGCAGCTTGTTCGCGTCGTCCGCCTGGAGGGCGTCCTGCCAGGAGGGACGGGCGTACGGCCGGTGGTAGGTCGGGCCCTCGTGGGCCACGGACCGCGGCGGTACGTCCACGATCTGCTCGCCGTGCCAGAAGATCTCCAGCTGCGAGCCCTCGGTCACCTCACCGATGACGGTGGCGATGACGTCCCACTTCTCGCAGATCTCCAGGAAGCGGTCCACGTGCTGCGGCTCGACGATCGCGCACATGCGCTCCTGCGACTCGCTCATGAGGATTTCCTCGGGCGAGAGCGTCGCATCACGCAGCGGTACGGTGTCCAGCTCGACCCGCATGCCCCCGGAACCGGCCGAGGCCAACTCCGAAGTGGCGCAGGAGAGTCCGGCGCCGCCCAGGTCCTGGATGCCCGCGACCAGCTTCTCCTTGAAGATCTCCAGGGTGCACTCGATGAGGAGCTTCTCCTGGAAGGGGTCGCCGACCTGGACGGCGGGGCGCTTCGTCGGCTTCGCGTCGTCGAAGGTCTCGGAGGCGAGGACCGAGACGCCGCCGATGCCGTCGCCGCCCGTGCGGGCGCCGTACAGGATGACCTTGTTGCCCGGGCCCGACGCCTGCGCGAGGTGAATGTCCTCGTGCTTCATGACGCCGATGCAGCCGGCGTTCACGAGGGGGTTGCCCTGGTAGCAGGCGTCGAAGACGACCTCGCCGCCGATGTTCGGCAGGCCGAGGCAGTTTCCGTAGCCGCCGATGCCCGCGACGACGCCCGGCAGGACGCGCTTGGTGTCGGGGTGGTCGGCCGCGCCGAAGCGCAGCGGGTCGACGACCGCGACCGGACGCGCGCCCATGGCGAGGATGTCGCGGACGATGCCGCCGACGCCGGTGGCCGCGCCCTGGTAGGGCTCGATGTACGAGGGGTGGTTGTGCGACTCGACCTTGAAGGTGACCGCGTAACCCTGGCCGACGTCGACGACACCGGCGTTCTCGCCGATCCCGACGAGCATGGCGTCGTTGGCGGGGACCTTCTCGCCGAACTGCTTGAGGTGGACCTTGCTGCTCTTGTAGGAGCAGTGCTCGGACCACATCACGGAGTACATGGCGAGCTCGGCGCCGGTGGGACGGCGGCCGAGGATCTCGCGGATCTTGGCGTACTCGTCCTCCTTGAGGCCGAGTTCCTTCCAGGGCTGCTCGACCTCGGGGGTCTCGCTCGCGTGCTTGACGGTGTCCAGGCTGTGCTTGATTGCGCCTTCGCTGCGCTCAGTCGTCATCAGGCGTTGACCAGCTTCTTCAGGATCGAGGTGAAGAACCCGAGCCCGTCGGTACGGCCCGTACCGATCAGCGGCTCGACGGCGTGCTCGGGGTGCGGCATCAGTCCGACGACGTTGCCCGCCGCGTTCGTGATCCCGGCGATGTCCCGCAGCGAGCCGTTGGGGTTGCCGTCCAGGTAGCGGAACGCCACCCGGCCCTCCGCCTCCAGCTCGTCGAGCGTGCGCTCGTCGGCGACGTACCGGCCGTCCATGTTCTTCAGCGGTACGGAGATCTCCTGGCCCTGCTCGTAATCGAGGGTCCAGGCGGTCTCCGCGTTCTCCACCCGCAGCTTCTGGTCGCGGCAGATGAAGTGGAGGTGGTTGTTGCGGAGCATCGCGCCGGGCAGCAGGTGGGCCTCGGTGAGGATCTGGAAGCCGTTGCAGATGCCCAGGACCGGCATACCGGCCTTCGCCTGCTCGATGATCGTGTCCATCACCGGCGAGAAGCGCGAAATGGCGCCGGCCCGCAGGTAGTCGCCGTAGGAGAACCCTCCGGCGAGGACCACCGCGTCGACCTGGTGGAGGTCCTTGTCGCGGTGCCAGAGGGACACCGGCTCGGCCCCGGCGAGGCGGACGGCGCGCAGCGCGTCCTGGTCGTCGAGCGTGCCGGGGAAGGTGACGACTCCGATGCGAGAAGTCACTTCTCCTCCTCCACCCTCACGGTGAAGTCCTCGATGACGGTGTTGGCGAGGAACGTTTCGGCCATCTCGTGGATGCGGGTGAGGGCGGCGTCGTCGACCGGCCCCTCCACCTCCAGCTCGAAACGCTTCCCCTGGCGGACGTCCGCGATTCCTTCGAAGCCGAGACGGGGCAGTGCACGCTGCACCGCCTGTCCCTGCGGGTCGAGGATCTCGGGCTTGAGCATGACGTCGACTACGACGCGTGCCACTGGCACTCCCGGTGTGGTGTGGTGCTTAAGGCGGTTTCACCAGCGTACCCGCCCAAAAATTCTACGCGGGTAGATATCCCCTCGAACGATCACGTTCCGGTATCGGCGCCGACAACGCGGGGAAAAATCAGGGAAAAAAGCGGCACCCCTCATTGCCCTCGGACACGCGGACGGAATTGACTGGGCTTCACAATGCAATGCCTCCCCCTGTACAAAGGAATACAAGGGAAAGCAACATTGCCGTCGCCTTGCTTCAAAACCGTCGGAAGGCCGACATCGCCGCACGTCAGCGCGGTGACATCGGCGCTCGCGCCGGTACTCGTCCGCTAGGAAGGACCGATATCCGTGGCTCAACGCACTGTGGTCACGCTCTTCGACGACATCGACGGAGGAGAAGCAGCGGAAACGGTGACCTTCGGCCTCGACGGGAAGTCGTACGAGATCGACCTCAATCCCGCCAATGCAAAGAAACTGCGTGCCGCACTGAAGCCCTACGTGACGGCGGCGCGAAAGCACTCGAAGTCGGGCAATGTGTACCGGCACACCTCGGTGGCGCCCGACCCGGCCGCCGTGCGCGCCTGGGCCCGCTCGCACCGCATGGAGGTGCCGGCCAGGGGCCGCATCCCGAAGAAGGTCTACGAGGCGTTCGCCGAAGCCTCCTGACGGAACGACAGGTGTCCGGGCCGCCCCCGCGAGGTCGGCCGGAACCGATTTGCATCGCACCCCGGTACCTGGGCTAAAGTCTGGAGCACGCCGAAGGGCAAGGCCGCAAGGCCCCGCCTCACGCAGCGTGCGGGTGTAGTTCAGTAGCAGAACATCCCCCTTCCAGGGGGAAGGCGCAGTGTGCAATTCCTGTCACCCGCTCTGCATCGCCTCAACCGGTTTCCGGAAGCCCCGGAGCATCGGGTAGGGTGAGCAAGCAACACCACGCACCACCCCTTGCGGACGTAGCTCAGTTGGTAGAGCGCAACCTTGCCAAGGTTGAGGTCGCCAGTTCGAACCTGGTCGTCCGCTCCAGAAGTCAGAAGGCCCCCGTCATTGCGACGGGGGCCTTCTGCGTATGCGGGCGTATGTGTGGGCCTTGATCGCTCATGACATTTGTCATCGGGAGTCATGACAGCCCGCACTGCCGCCGGCCCCCGGCCGGCGGGAGCCTTGAGACATGACCACCCACGCAGAGCTTGTCATCGACGTCGAAGGGCTCCGGCGGACCTACGCCGGAGGGTTCGAAGCCGTCCGATCCGTCTCCTTCTCCGTGGGGCGCGGCGAACTCTTCGCGCTCCTCGGGACGAACGGCGCGGGCAAGACCTCCACGCTGGAGCTGCTCGAAGGGCTCGCCGAGCCGAGCGGCGGCCGGGTCCGGGTCCTGGGGCACCACCCGTACACGGAGCGCGCGAAGGTGCGCCCCCGCGTGGGTGTGATGCTCCAGGAGGGCGGATTCCCGGCCCAGTTGACGGTGCTGGAGACCGCGCGGATGTGGGCCGGCTGCACGAGCGGGGCGCGTCCGGTCGAGGAAGCACTGGAGCTGGTGGGCCTGAGCAAGCGCCTTGCCGTACGGGTCAAGCAGTTGTCCGGCGGTGAGCGGCGGCGACTGGACCTGGCCATGGCGGTGCTCGGGCGGCCCGAGGTGCTCTTCCTGGACGAGCCGACGACCGGTCTGGACGCCGAAGGGCGGCACGCCACCTGGGAGTTGGTGCGGGAGCTGCGCGACCAGGGCACGACCGTCCTGCTGACCACGCACTACCTCGAAGAGGCCGAGGAGCTGGCCGACCGGCTGGCGATCATGCACGAGGGCCGGATCGCCGCCGAGGGGCGGGTGGACGAGGTGGTCGCCGCACACCCGTCGCGGATCAGCTTCGAGCTGCCGGAGGGCTACCACATGGGAGACCTGCCGCCGCTCGGCCAGCTCGGTGTCACGGAACACCAACTGACCGGAAAGACCGTCCAGTTGAGCACTCCACAGCTCCAGCGGTCGGCGACCGGGCTGCTGGTCTGGGCAGAGGCCGCAGGGGTGCAGCTGCGCGGGCTCGACGTGCGGTCGGCCTCGCTGGAGGAGGCCTTCCTGCACATCGCCCGGGACGCGAGGACGACGACGGACACGACGAAGAGGGAAGAGGTGGCGGCGCGATGAGCACGACGACACTGACGCAGGGCACGCACGCGACGGGGTCGGCCGGTCCGCGCACCACACCGGTGGGCCGCATGGCGACGCTGGCCAGGGCCGAGCTGACCCTCCTGGGCCGGAACAGGTCCTCGCTGGTCATGGTGCTGGTGATGCCGATCGTCCTGACCTTCTCGTCCTGGTCGGCCGCCAGGGGCATGGACCTCGACAAGATGGGGCTGTCCATCGGCACGATGGTGATCCCCACCTCGGTCGCGTACGTCCTGATCTTCGGGATCTACACCACGCTGGTCGCCACCTACGTCGCCCGCCGCGAGGAGCTCGTCCTGAAGCGGCTGCGCACCGGGGAGCCGGGCGACCTGGAGATCCTGGCGGGCACCTCGGTGGCCGCGCTGGCGACCGCTCTCGTGCAGTGCCTGGTGCTGATCGTGGCGGGGGCCCTGGTGCTCGGCGTGAAGATGCCGTCCAACCTGCTGTTCGTGGTGGTGGGCATCGTCTTCGGCATCGCACTGGCCGCGCTGCTCGCCACGGCGACGGCGGCCTTCACCAAGTCGGTGGAGAGCTCGCAGCTCACGGTCGCGCCGGTCATGCTGGTCTCGATGTTCGGCTCCGGGCTGATCTTCCCGCTGGAGGTACTGCCCGACACCGCCGCCCGGATCTGCGAACTGCTGCCGCTGTCCCCCGTGGTGGAGCTGATGCGGGGCGGCTGGTCCGGCAGTCTGACCTGGTCGGGCGGGCTCGGTGCGATGGCCATCGCGGCGGCCTGGATCGTACTGTCGGCGTACACGGTCAAGAAGCGGTTCCGCTGGGAGCCGCGACGGTAGGACCGGCCCGCGGCCCCCGTCCCGACCTGGGGCGGGGGCCGTTTTCCGGGGAGCGGGCCGGCTTTCGAGAGAGTGGTGACGGGGATGAAGGGCTTCTGGCGGGGGCGCGGCGGGGCCGCCAAGATGGACCTGTACATGCGGATCACGCTGTACGGGATTCCGTGGTTCCTGTTCCTCGGAGTCATCGGCCCCCTCGTCGCCGGGCTGGCCCGCGGCGACGGCCCGCCCTGGGTCGGCGAGGGGCTGCTCGCGGTGGCCTTCGCGCTGAACGTGCTCTCGATGCACGCCGTCAGCCGCGGCATGGCCCACCACCGGCACGGGGACCCCGCGCCCCGGCGGACGGCCGTGGTGGCGTTGGCGCTGGGTGTGGCGTTCACGGCTCTGGCGGTGACGTACCAGCTCACCGGCGGCTTCGGCGCGGCGGGCAAGGACGGCGCGGACCTGACGCTGGTCATGATGCTCGGCCTGACCCCGGTGGCGATGTGCGCGTTCACCCTCTCGACGGTCGGCCGTCTGACGCTGGCGACGTTCGCGGCGGCGGTGCTCTCGGGGCTGGCCGTCCAGGTGATCACCGGGAACGATCCGGTCGCCGTGATCACCGTGGTCGCGATCCTGCTGGCGGGCCTGTACGGGCTGGCGGCGTTCCGCTCCTCGCTCTGGTTCGTCTCCACCGTCTGGGAGCTCGACCGGGCCCGCGACACCGAGGCCCGGCTCGCCGTCGCCGAGGAGCGGCTGCGGTTCGGGCGGGACCTGCACGACGTGATGGGCCGCAACCTCGCCGTCATCGCGCTGAAGAGCGAGCTGGCGGTGCAGCTCGCCGAGCGGGGCAGGCCCGAGGCCGTCGCGCAGATGGCGGAGGTGCAGCGGATCGCGCAGGAGTCGCAGCGCGAGGTGCGGGCGGTCGTGCGCGGGTACCGCGAGGCCGATCTGCGCAACGAGATCGAGGGGGCGCGCGGGGTGCTGGCCGCCGCCGGCATCAGCTGCGTCGTCGAGGACGGCCTCGCCGCGGACCTGTCCGCCGGGGTGCAGTCCGCGCTCGGCTGGGTGGTCCGCGAGACCACCACGAACGTCCTGCGGCACGGCAATCCCAAGAGCTGCACCCTGCGCCTGACCTCGGACGGGGTGCGCGCGGTGCTGGTCGTCGAGAACGACGGGGCGAACGGCGAAGCCGCCGTCGGCCCGTCCGGCTCGGGCATGGCGGGGCTGCGCGAACGGCTCGCGGCGGTGGGCGGCACGCTGGTCGCCGGGGCCGAGGAGAACGGCCTGTTCCGGGTGCGGGCGGAGGTCCCGCTGACCGCCCCGGACGACACGGACACACGTACGGACAAGGAAGCCGAGGGCATGACCCCGCAAGCAAGCACTCCCCGCACGGGCACGGCGAGGTTCCTGGGGCGCCTGGGCACGCGGGCGGGTGCCGCATGAGCGCCGTACGCGTACTGCTCGCCGACGACGAGCACCTGATCCGGGGGGCGCTGGCCGCGCTGCTCGCGCTGGAGGACGACCTGGAGGTGGTCGCGGAGGCCGCCACCGGGCCCGAGGCGCTGGCCATGGCGCTCCAGCACCGGCCGGACGTGGCGGTGCTGGATCTCCAGATGCCGGGTCTTGACGGTGTGGCGGTGGCCACATCGCTGCGCACCGAACTGCCCGACTGCAAGACCATGATCGTGACCAGTCACGGGCTGCCGGGGCACCTGAAGCGGGCGCTCGCGGCGGGGGTGCGGGGGTTCGTGCCGAAGACCGTGAGCGCGCAGCGGCTGGCCGAGATCATCCGTACCGTACAAGCCGGAAACCGTTATGTGGACCCGGAGTTGGCGGCCGACGCCATCGCCGCCGGGGACTCGCCGCTGACCGCCCGGGAGGCCGAGGTGCTGGAGCTGGCGGCGCACGGGGCGCCGGTCGCGGAGATCGCCGAGCGGGCCGCGCTGAGCCAGGGGACGGTACGGAACTACCTGTCGTCGGCGGCGTCGAAACTGGGGGCGGAGAACCGTCATGCGGCAGTGCGTCTCGCACGGGAGCGAGGTTGGGTATAGTTGTCCTCGCGCCACGGCGCAACGCGGACGTAGCTCAGTTGGTAGAGCGCAACCTTGCCAAGGTTGAGGTCGCCAGTTCGAACCTGGTCGTCCGCTCCAGAGAAGGAAGAAGGCCCCGGTCATTGCGACCGGGGCCTTCTTCGTGTGCCGTGACTTTGTGTGCCGTGGGGCCCCGGGTTGTGCCGGGGCCCCTTCGGCGTACTACGACCAGCTCTGGCCGGTCAGGCGCTCGTACGCCTCGGTGTACTTGGCGCGGGAGGCGTCCACGATCTCCTGCGGGAGGGCGGGCGGCGGGTTCTCCGACTTGGGGTCCCAGCCGGAGGCCTCGGAGGACAGCCAGTCGCGGATGAACTGCTTGTCGAAGGACTTCTGCGCGCGGCCCGGCTGCCAGGTGTCGGCGGGCCAGAAGCGGGAGGAGTCCGGGGTGAGGACCTCGTCCGCGATGACCAGTTGCTCGCCGTCGCCGGAGGCGGCCGGCTCGTAACCGAACTCGAACTTGGTGTCGGCGAGGATGATGCCCCGGTCGCGGGCGATGTCGCGGGCCCGGCCGTACACCGCGAGGGTGGCCTGACGGAGCTGGGCGGCGGTCTCGGCGCCGACCTGGCGGGCGACCTCCTCGTAGCTCACGTTCTCGTCGTGGTCGCCGACGGCGGCCTTGGTGGCGGGCGTGAAGATCGGCGCGGGCAGCTCCGAGCCGTTCTCCAGGCCCTCGGGGAGGGCGAGGCCGCAGACCGTACGCGATTCCTTGTACTCGACCAGTCCGGAGCCGGTGAGGTAGCCGCGGGCGACGCACTCGACGGGGACCATGCGCAGCGACTTGCAGACCAGCGTGCGGCCGGCCCAGTCTGCGGGGGCTCCCTCGGGCACGTCCGTGGACAGGACGTGGTTGGGGACGAGGTCCGCGAGCTGGTCGAACCACCACAGCGAGAGCTGGGTGAGGATGCGGCCCTTGTCGGGGATGTCGGTGGGCAGCACCCAGTCGAAGGCGCTGGTGCGGTCGCTGGCGACCATCACGAGGTCGCCCGCCTCGTTCTGGTACAGGTCGCGCACCTTGCCGGTGTGCAGGTGTACCAGGCCCGGCACCTGTTGGGGTTCGGGCTTTACTACGAATCCGGACACGGTTCCTCCCCGTGGTTATGGCCAATCGGTCTCGATTCTCCCGTATGCGCGGGGGAAGTCCCCGGTCAGGGTGGCCGGGGCGCGCGGACGGGGTGTGCGTGGGGGGTGTTCCTCGGTCGGGCTCCGGGTGCCTTCTGGCTCAGGTGCCCTTGGCGATGCGGTCCAGGAGGTTGGCGGTGGCCTTCTGGATGCGGGGGTCGACGTGGCCGGGGCGGTCGAGGGCCGGGGACCAGGCGAAGGTGCCGGAGGCGAAGACCAGGGCGCCGCTGGGGGCGCGGTAGAGGGAGGTCTCCTGGTGGCGCAGGGCGCCCTCGCCGTCGCGGTACGGGGAGTGGGCGAGCAGGATGCGGCCCCGGTGCTCGGGCAGGGCCGTGCGCGGGAAGTAGCGGTCGGCCTCGCCCGCGACCAGGCCCTCGATCTCGTCGCCCTCGCCCGCGCCGGTGCCCTCCCACAGCCAGTGCTCGGCGTTGCGCACGACCAGGGGGCTCGGCTCGGGGACTCTTCCCGCGTACTGGATGCCCATCAGCTGCTGCTCGGGCTTGTCGACCTCGCGCCACAGGGCGGGCTTTCCGGGGCCCCGGCGCTTGCGGCAGGACAGCAGGCGGTCGGGGACGCCGGAGGGGGCGGGGCCCAGCTCGACCTGCCAGTACATGGTGTTGGCGGAGAGGAAGACCAGGGAGGTGCCCTCGTCGCGGGCCTGCTCGGCGGCGCGGCGCATGGGCACCGACCAGTACTCGTCGTGGCCGGGGAAGATCAGGCCCCGGTAGCGGGAGGTGTCGACGCGGCCGGCGTGCAGGTCGCGGGCGTCGGCGTAGGCGAGGTCGTAGCCGTAGCGCTCGGCCCAGCGGATGAAGTCGTACGCGTGCCCCACGTGCAGCGGAAGGCCCTGGCCCGCGTAGGGGCGGTCGAAGGAGACGGTGGTGGCGGCCTGCTCCTCGCCCAGCAGCCGGCCGTTCTCGTCCCAGGCGTGGTAGAGGCTGGCGCCCGTGCGGCCGTCCTCGGGAAAGAGGTTGTACGCCTGCCATGTGACGTCCGGCAGGAGCAGCAGGAAGTCGGCGGGGCGGTCGTCGCGGACGGTGAAGGGGACGTGGGTGCGGTGGCCGTCGGCGCTGGTCAGCACGGCGACGTACGCACCGAGGCTCCAGTACGAGGGGATCTGGAGCCGCCAGGACTGCCACCAGTGGTGGCAGGAGACCGTGCGGTCGACAGTGAGGGGGGCGGGCTGGACGATGCCGGAGAGGCGGGGGCTGGTGTCGACCTTCTGGGCGCCGGCGCCGCTGTAGTGGCCGATCCGGTAGACGTAGACCGAGAATTCCTGCGGCGGATTGACCGTGACGTGGAAGTCAACGGCACCGCCGGGCTGGACGGAGCCGGAGGACGTGAAGCCCTTGATCTGGCAGTTCACGTCGTCGGCGGCGCGGGGGCCCGAGGTGCGCCGGGGCGGCGGGACCTTGGCGCCGGTGGCCGGGTCCAGGTCCGCGTACCAGGGGACGACCGTGCCGTCGGCGTCGAAGTACTGGTCGCCGCCGCGCAGCCAGGGCAGGGGGCCCTGCCCGAAGGGATCCGACACGGCGTGCGCGAGCGCCCCCGAGTCCCAGCGATTCTGCTCCGGCGCCACGTCACGCCCCTCCCTGGGTTCCCTCCGGCACCACGGGCCGCATCGGCGTCCGTGACAACAGTGGTACGTCAGCTGTCAGCTCCAAGAGCCCAGCACATCACATAAAGCACGCACTCCGTCACCGTTCGTCGCGAATTGGCGTGAACCGGAACTTGGTACTCCGTTCGTGGGACTTCGCGGCGCGGCGGCTGGCGTGCGCAGCGGAGGGGCCTGGGGGTCCTGGGGGCCTGGGGTCCCGGGGTCCTGGGGTCCTGGGGTCTTGGGGGTCACACCAGGCGCACCGGCTTCTCCGGGCGGACGCCCAGTTCGGCGAGCCAGTCGCGCAGCGGGCCGGGGTCGCCGTCCTCGACGAGGCTGAGGACCGGGCCCGCCAGGTCGCTCCGCCGGACGCCCTCGACCAGCAGGGACGGGCCGTCCAGCCAGTCCAGGCCGGGTGCCGCGCCCGCCGTGTCCACCGCCGCGCAGCAGACCATCGCGGTGACGTGGTCGGCGAGCAGGTCGCGGCCGGTGCGGGGCGGCTGGATGGGGAAGACGGGCAGCGGGTCCCCGTCCCAGGCGCCGCCGTCCATGAACTCCTGGCCGTCCCCCAGCGCCACCGGCACCGGGGTCGGCGCGGCGGCCTCCTCGCGGGCGGCCTCGGCCGTGATCCCGGCGGCGAGGGCGTCCGTGCGCTCCTGGTCGCTGCGGCCGTCGTCGGGGCCCGGGGCGCCGGTGAGGGCTATGGCCTCGGCGGCGAGGTGGTCCATGACGCGGGCCAGCGTGGGGCCCGTACGGTCGCCGCCGGTGCGGCGGACGCCGAGGCGGTCGAGCACGCGGTGCAGGCGGGCGGCCTCGGTGCGCCACTTCCGGTCGACGACTTCTTCGGGGTACGCCTGCCAGTCGACCGGCGACCAGTCGGGTCCGGGGGTCGCGGGCCCGCCGTGGAACAGCCGGGCCGCCAGCAGCGAGGCGGCCTCGTCGACGGCGCCCGGCTCCTCCAGGAGGTCGCAGGCGGGCCGCTCGCCGAGCCGGGAGGCGAAGCCGTCGGCGAGGCGGTCGCGGCGGGAGAGTTCGGTGAGGGCGGAGACGACCCCGGCGTCCAGCCGGGAGGGCCAGCGGCCCATCCGCCAGGCGGGCAGCGCGACCCGGGTCAGCAGGCGGTCCCAGCCCGCGTAGGCGAGGCCGACCTGCTCCTGGGCGACGATCCGCAGCCCGTAGTCCACAGCCTGTGCCCGCTCGGAGGCGGCGGCGGCGACGCCCCGCTCCAGCTGCGTGATGTGCTCGCGGCAGGCGCCGAGGAGCAGCCGGGCGATCCGCCCGAGCGGAAGGAGGGCGATGCGGCGCACGACGCCCTGGCCGGGCTTGGCGGCGATCGCGACGGCCGCGTCCAGACCCCGTACGAAACGGCGGGCGGCGGCTATGTCCGGGTGCGCGGAGGGTCCCGTACCGGCGACGACCGGGGCGAGGACGGCGCGCAGCTCGGCGACCCGCATCCACCACAGGAAGGGCGACCCGATGACCAGCACCGGGGCGGTCCCGCCGCGTATGGACTCGGCGTCGCTCTTGCTCACCGAGGGGTGCGAGCGGTCCTCCAGCCAGCTGTCGCAGTCCGGCGTGAGGGCTATCGCGGAGGGCGCGGGCACGTCGAGCCGCGCGGCCAGGTCCCGTACGAGCCGGTAGAGATCGGGCGCGGACTCCTCGCTCAGCTCCACCGTGGGCGTCACGGCGGGCCGGGCCCGCGCGACGACGGCGGCGACCACGAGCCCCACCAGCAGCACCACCAGGGCGACCCCGGAGACGGCCCAGCGGGCCGCGTCCCAGCCCGCGCCCGTCAGGCGCCCGGTGACCCCGCCGGCCAGCAGCACGACGGCCGCGGCGGCGGGCAGCAGGGCCGCCCCCACCGCCCGGCCGCGCACACGCAGCACGGCACCGGCCCGGGACCGGGCGGCCTGCGCCCCCAGCTCCGTACCGAAGTCGCCGCCGTCGCCGGAGGAACCCGGAACACCCGAACCAGAACCTGACCGAGAACCGGGGCCAGTGGAACTGGCACCGGAATCAGACACACCGGACACGACCGGATTCACCCCCTCTGCCCTGCTCGCCCACCAATGGGTTGCTCACATCCCCACTGTGGCACCCGCCACTGACATCGCAATGTCGGTGGGCCAAGTGCCGGAACGCTTGCGCGGCACCCTAGTTGGGGCTTCCGCACGAGTCATCCGGATGGGCGAGCCGTCACCCGATGGAATGGCTTTGGGCAAAGGTGCTGGCTTCCCGGGCGAATCCGGGACTCAGGTGTGCTGCTGTCGTGTCGTGCCTGCTGGGGCGGTGTCAGACCCCGGCGGCCTTCGCCGCGATGTCCGTACGGTGCTGCGACCCGTCCAGCCGGATCCGTTCGACCGCGCGGTACGCACGGGTGCGCGCCTCGGCGAGGTCGGCCCCGGTGGCGGTCACCGACAGCACGCGCCCACCGGCGCTGAGCACGGCGTCGCCGTCCTGCTTGGTCCCGGCGTGCAGCACGTAGGCGTACGGGGCGTCCTCGGCGGCGATCTCCGCGAGGCCCTCGATGGGGTCGCCGGTGCGGGGGGTGCCGGGGTAGTTGTGCGAGGCGATGACGACGGTGACGGCGGCGTCGTCGCGCCAGGCCAGCGGGGGCAGGGCGTCGAGCGTGCCGTTGGCGGCGCCGAGCAGGACTCCGGCCAGCGGGGTACGGAGCCGGGCCAGCACGACCTGCGTCTCAGGATCACCGAACCGGGCGTTGAACTCGATGACCCGCACCCCACGACTGGTGATCGCGAGCCCCGCGTACAGCAGCCCGGAGAACGGCGTCCCGCGCCTCCTCAACTCGTCGACGGTCGGCTGGAGCACGGACTCCATGACCTCGTCCACGAGCTTCGGGTCCGCCCACGGCAGCGGCGAATACGCGCCCATGCCGCCGGTGTTGGGCCCCTGGTCCCCGTCCAGCGCACGCTTGAAGTCCTGCGCGGGCTGGAGCGGAAGGACGGTCGTGCCGTCGGTGATCGCGAACAGCGACACCTCGGGCCCGTCCAGGAACTCCTCGATGACGACGCGCTCGCAGGCCAGGGCGTGCGCCCGCGCCTCCTCGACGTCCTCCGTCACCACGACGCCCTTGCCGGCAGCCAGCCCGTCGTCCTTCACCACATACGGAGCCCCGAAGGCGGCGAGCGCGGAGTCGATCTCCTCGGCCGTGGTGCAGACGTAACTCCGCGCGGTGGGCACCTCGGCGGCCGCCATCACATCCTTGGCGAAGGCCTTGGACCCCTCCAGTTCGGCCGCCTCCCGGGACGGCCCGAAGACCGGGATCCCGGCCTCCCTGACGGCGTCGGCGACGCCCGCGACGAGCGGGGCCTCCGGGCCGACGACGACGAGACCGGCGCCGAGTTCGGTGGCGAGGCGCGCGACGGCGGCCCCGTCCATGGCATCGACCGGACGCAGCTCCGCCACTTCCGCGATGCCGGCGTTGCCGGGGGCGCAGTAGAGGGCGGTGACGTCGGGGTCGAGGGACAGAGAGCGGCACAGGGCGTGTTCGCGGGCGCCGCCGCCGATGACGAGGACCTTCACGGGGTGAAGCCTAGGGCCTGCGGTGCGGCCGAATCCCTCCGGGGCTGGAGTTCCCTCTCAAGGGGGCGGGGGCGGAGGCTTGTGCGTTGCTACGAGGGGGCTGTCCGCGCCCCTTCAGGGGCACGGGGCTGCACTGGATCTGCGGCCCCGCCGCGCGGGCAACCCTGCCCGTACGGGCCGCTCGCTTCCGCGCCCCTTCAGGGGCGCGGGGAACTGCGCGCCCAGCCACCCACTCATCCGCACGGAACCGGTCCCATTGCCCCGCGGGTTTAGGTGAAGGGGCGGGGCTGGGGACCCCTTGGCCCAGCGGGGCGGGGCCGCACCTACCCGGCCCCGGGAGGCGACCCGCGGCCCGGCGAACGCACGCCCCCGGCACGGGCACCCCGGACACCCCCGAAGCGCCCCGCGAGGGGATCACTCGTTGACGTACTCCTCGACGACACTCGCCCCCAGCTCCCGCACGATCAGGTCGTACCCCGACAGCGCGTCCTCCTGAAGGTCCGGATCGTCGTCCTCCGGCACGTCCTCCTCCGCGGACACGGGGGGCCGCCGCTGCGGACCGGGATCCGGCTGCGACGGAGCCGAAGGAGCCGGAGCCGGCTGGTACGACACCTGCGGCGCAGGCGCGGCGGCGGGCGCGGGCGCGTACGACGTCGCCGCCTGCGACACAGCCCCGCCGCCCCCCTGCGCCCCCATGTCCTGCGCCGGACGCGGCGCCGCCGGGGGCGCGGGAGCCCCGCCACCACCGAAGCCGCCGCCACCAAAGCCACCGCCGCCGCCGAAGCCCCCGGAGGGACCCGCCGGACCGCCCCCGGCGCCCCCGCCCCCGCCCGCGTCCACGACCGACTCGATCCGCCACTGCACCTGGAAGGACTCCGCCAGCACCTGCTTCAGCACGTCCTCGCTGCCGCTGCTGGCGAAGTTGTCCCGCGCACCGGCGTTGAGGAACCCGACCTGGAGCGTCGTGCCGTCGAAGCCGGCCACCTGCGCGTTCTGGCTGAGCAGGATCCAGGTGAAGCGCCGCTTGTTCTTGACGGCCTCCAGGATGTTGGGCCACATGTTCCGCACCTGCGCGGCGCCCTGTGCCGCAGCCTGGCTGGGCGGCGCCCCCTGGGCCGGCCCGGCGGACGGCGCGGCAACCAACGGGGCGGCGGCCTGCGGCGGCGCGACGGGCTCCGGCCGCCCCGCCCCGGGAGCGGAAGCGGTGGGCCACCCGCCGGGCCGCCGCACGGGAGCCGGAGCCGGGGCCGCCGGGGCCTCAGCCGCCGGAGCGGGCGCGACAGGTGCCACGGGAGCCGCAGGCGCCACAGGAGCCACCGGCGCCGCCATCGGCGCGGCAGTGGGCGCAGGGGGAGCGACCTGCGCCGGAGCCCCTTGCGCCTCGGGCCCCGGAACGTATCCGACCGGCGGCATCCCCGGCATGCCCCCGCCCTGCACGAAGCCGCCGCCCCCACCGCCCCCGTTGCGCTCCAGCCGGTCCAGCCGCGCCTGCACCGACCGCTCGTCGTCGAAGGCCGCGGGCAGCAGAACCCGGGCGCAGATCAGCTCCAGCTGCAACCGCGGCGAGGTCGCCCCCCGCATCTCGGTCAGCCCGGAATTGACCAGATCAGCAGCCCGGCTCAGCTCAGCCGCCCCGAAAACGGACGCCTGCGCCTGCATCCGCTCCACCACATCGGCAGGGGCATCAATGAGCCCCTTCTCCCCGGCATCCGGCACGGCCGCCAGAATCACGAGATCCCGCAGCCGCTCCAGCAAGTCCGCCACGAACCGCCGCGGATCATTGCCGCCCTCGATGACCCGGTCGACGACCTCGAACGCAGCCGCCCCGTCCCCCGCCGCGAACGCGTCCACGACCGAATCCAGCAGCGACCCGTCCGTGTACCCGAGCAGCCCCGTCGCCATGGCATACGTCACACCGTCATCAGCCGCACCGGCGAGCAGCTGGTCCATCACCGACATGGAGTCTCGTACGGACCCGGCCCCGGCCCGCACCACCAGCGGCAGCACGCCGTCCGCGACCGGGATGCCCTCCTTGCCGCAGACCTCGCCGAGGTAGTCCCGCAGGGTCCCCGGCGGCACCAGCCGGAACGGGTAGTGGTGCGTCCTCGACCGGATCGTCCCGATGACCTTCTCGGGCTCCGTGGTCGCAAAAATGAACTTCAGGTGCTCCGGCGGCTCCTCGACCACCTTCAGCAGGGCGTTGAAGCCCGCCGAGGTGACCATGTGCGCCTCGTCGATGATGTAGATCTTGTACCGGCTGCTGGCCGGCCCGAAGAAGGCCTTCTCCCTCAGATCACGCGCATCGTCCACACCACCGTGCGAAGCGGCGTCGATCTCGATGACGTCAATCGACCCACGGCCGTTCCGCGCGAGGTCCTGGCAGGACTGGCACTCGCCGCACGGCGTCGGCGTCGGCCCCTGCTCACAGTTGAGACAGCGCGCCAGAATCCGCGCACTGGTCGTCTTTCCACAACCCCGCGGCCCGCTGAACAGGTACGCGTGGTTGACCCGGTTGTTCCGCAGGGCCTGCATCAGCGGGGCAGTGACATGCTCCTGCCCGATGACCTCGGCGAACGACTCGGGGCGATAGCGGCGGTACAGCGCAAGGGACGACACACCTACGAGGTTATCGGGACCCACTGACAACCGGCCCCGCCCCGACCCCGGGACACCTCACCGAGCACACGAAGACACCCCGCCGGGAACGCAAAGACCCCCCACGCACCCGCCAGAGCCGACCTACCCTTGCTGCCTTCCGGCCCTGGGGGAGTTCAGTCAGATAGCGCCACGTGAGGGGCTGACGCCCACCCTAGCCGATGCCCCCCACCAAATACGACCCGGGCCCACCTGCGGATCCTCACAGCCCCCGCCCAGGGAACGCGGTCGCAAGCACCCCTCAACGTCTTGTATTGTTTGCGGCGGAGGATTCGCCTAGTGGCCTAGGGCGCACGCTTGGAAAGCGTGTTGGGGGCAACCCCTCACGAGTTCGAATCTCGTATCCTCCGCACCCGCCCAGCAGGGCAGATGAAGGCCCCGACCGGTTCACCGGTCGGGGCCTTCGTCGTGCCGTGGTTGCAGTTTTGGTTGCAGTTGCCGCGAACGATGTTGCTCCCAAACGACTCGATGGCCAACACCAGCCATCCCGAAGCCGGAACGGGGCACCTCCAGCACCCTGCGGGTGCTGGAGTGGTCACCCGCAGCCGCCTGGGCGTTCTCTCCCCAGTGGAGTGAATGCGCCGAGCCCACCAGATCCCTGACCACACCCCCCAAGGCGCCTTCTCATTGCATGTTGTCAGCCATCGTCGAGTGAGGCCGGAACGCCCGCACCTGGGGCAATCAGGTCGGATATGCAAGATTCAGCCGCCTTCGACATCTGCCATCCGCATGTGACTGAATCCCGACTCCCCGCTTAGTGATCACTTCCATACTGTGAGTCACGCTTTTGCCTGGGTGGCGATTGATCACGACCGCGGCGACCGACTATGACGGGCGCCCCGGGGCGCAACGGGGAACGGGGAGGGGTACGCATCATGGATCCGCTGACATTTCCGATGCTCGCCGGGACGATGCTGACCGAAGCGGTCAAGTTCCTGTTCGATCGAGCGGGGGCCGTGCTCGACAGGAGGGCCGGGCGCGTACCGGTCGAGGAACCAGAGCAGGTTGCGGGGCGGTCTGACCTACTCCAGGTACGGGTTGCTGAGCTCACAGACACACGGGCTGAGCGCCTCATGCACGCCCAAGGCGCCCTACGCGTATACCTCTCGCGCCCTGAGCTGCTGGATGGCGAGGACGCAGGTCTCCGTGAACTCCTTGGTCAGCTGCGCCGAGACTTGGAGGAGGTCTACGGCTGCGGGCTGCCCTTCGGGAACGAGCACCGCCCTCGGCCCGGGGTGGAGGTTTCCCAGCACTCTGATGAGATCGCAGGCCAGCAGGTTGGGGTCCGTGCGCAGGGAATCACAGCAAAGGGACAACTGCACGTCGTACAGACGGCAAAGACGATTGCCGAAACAGGCGAGCAAGTCGGGGTACACCTCGAAGGTCCGATCGGCTGAGGGCCGGCACCAGACGATGACCTTCGACTACGACCGCACCCCGTCCAACAACGAAGACGACGAGCAGCGCCGAAAGTTAGACGAGTCGCAACAGGCGCCCTCAACAGGCGACGACGCCTCGAAGCGAGATCCTGATAGTTCGCTGGAGGACGCTTCCCTGGGCCGGGATCGGGTTGAAGCCACCTCACCCGTGGCAAGCGAGGATCCGACCTCGGATCACGAGGCACCAGGGCAGCCCGATGGCTCCTTCTCTGGGGCTACCCCGTTCGATGCTCAACGTGCGATCACTTCTTTGGACGCAGCCTCGCCCAGAGAAGGGAGGCCAGAGCGCCACAGAGTTGCTTCTGAAACAGCACAAGGCAAACCGGATTTCCCTCTGGACGAAGAGTCAGCTTCGACTTCCTCGTCGACAGCGGGTTGGGGCCCCGGTAACATCCCTCAGCCCAGAGAGGCTGAGGCCCAGGACACACAAGCGGGTTCCATACCTCCACCAGAGGGCGCGGCCCCCGGCAACACCACCCCCCACGAACCGACTTCCAGCCCGGTTTCCCTCGTCCGTGTTGACCCGATACCTCCCAGGCGGGAGGCTCCCGAGCCATCTGCAGTGGAAGCCTTCCGGCATGCGGCACTGCTGCAACGTGCGCTGGTCAATCACGGCGAGATGATCGGCGTGAAGAATGTATTCGAGCAGACGCTCGACTCTCACGCCCCAATCCCCAGCGGCTATCTGGACGTGGTCCGCGAGGTGTACGCCGAGCCGTACGCAACGCCGATCGACGTACAAGACGGCACCCATGGCCAGCACCGCAGCTTCGACGGCGCGTACGCACTCCTGCGGCCTGAAGGCTCTGTCCTGGTTCTCGACCGGCCACCGGGCACCAGCCGAACCATCACCGCCTACGCGCTGCTTGCCAGGCTTGTGGAGGACGGGCTCGTCAAAGAGGTTTGGCCGGTCTCATTCGGCGGCTCGCAGTACTTCCCCGCAAAGCGCCTGCCCCATGAACACCACCGCGGATATGTGTTGGAACTCCCTACGGATGAAGACGACTTCGAAATCCACGAGTCCTTCGGTGCCAATGTCGAGGCCATCCAGCACACACTCGCCAAACGCCACTGCCGACTCATCGTGCTTACCACCCCTGAGCAGTGGCGGCGCATCCGTCGTGGCGCGCCGGAAGGGATCGCACCCCCGCTGGGCAAGGCCCGACCCGCAGACATCGCCACTCGCTGGCTGCGCGCCGAGCAACCCGGATTCCCGGTGGACGAGTGGCTGAGGAATCAACAGATCCAGACGCTCCTGGAGGGGCAAGGACCCACCGAAGTTCTGCGCATTGTCGAACTCATACAGGAAGCTCGACGGGATGCGCTGCGAAGCGTCACGTCCGGGTCGCCCGGCATCAACGCGCTACAGCGCCGGCGCGCGGAAGACGAAGTTGATCTGCCAGCGTCTATCGCGGAACAGGCTTCCAGCGTTGCTGCCGCCCGCAAGAACTGGGAAGACGATCTCTACACATGGCATGAGAAGCCGGGCCGTACCAGCTTCCAGCGCAACTTCCTGCTGGCCGCTTCCGTGCTACGTGGAGCCTCTGTGGGCCACGTCTACGCCAAGGCCGCCGACCTGACAGAGAAGCTTGAAGACGAGAAAATCAAGGTCACAGGGCAGCAGGCACCCGGTGTAATCGCTATGACCCGGGCTATCAGCGCGGAACGTACTAGCGACGGCACAATCAGATTCACGCGCCCGCACTGGGACGATGCAGCACTGGAGTACTTCTGGAACGACCGCCCTCTCTCCCGCGGCCCGTTCCTGGAGTGGCTTGCGCAGGCGCCGCTGGATGAGCCCAAGGAGGCGTTGGAAAGCGTCGGCCGGGATGATCGGCGTGCTCTAGCAGAGCGCATCGGCGAGTTCGCGGTCCGCTGGGCAGTCCGCCACCGTCGGCAGGAGCCGCTGGAAGAGATCGTCAAGGCATGGCACGCGCAAACCAAGGACAAGGGCGACAAGGCCAAGGACAAGGGACTGTGGCCACTCGCTGTAGGGCTCCTCGACAGCGCTGCCGTTCAGCCTGCCAGTGCGCCCTACATCCAGGCCATGCTGCTGTCCTGGGCCATGCGCAAGGACCTCTCCCTTCAACTGGCAGTCGTCTCGGTTTGCACAGGAGAGTTCGGCCGCACGCATACCGGCAAAGCGCTACGCCGGCTGCGACACACCGCGATGTTCGACCACCCCGACGTGGCGAGTGCCCTTCAGGACGCGGTACGCACGTTGTGGGCAGACGTCTCCGTCCGGCGCATGCTCTTCGGATATGTCGTCGAGTGGTGCGGCATGGAAAAGATCAGGGGCACCGTGGGGCTCAGAACCTTCGCTGCGCTGGCCGCATCTGCACGGCCCGATGGCGAGGGAATCCCGCTGCTTCTCGACAACTCAGATGCTGAGGAAGAGGACAGTTTCCGCCCACCAGTGGCCGGGCTCGTCAGCGGCTGGCGGACTCTGTTGAGACAGGGACCGGGGCCGACCGAAGACCGAGAGGTGGACAAGGCCGTCTACCTGTGGCTCGATGCCGCACTGCATCACCCCGCACTCAAAAGCCTCATACTGGACTCCCTGAGGCGGTCGGTAGACGTACGAGGAACGGAGGAGGGACGGGCTCTACGCGAAACGCTGCGCACTTGCGCACATGGCTGGGTTCAGGGTCCAGGGCGCCCATTCGCCGATGACCGGGAAGCCCTGCGGCAGGAATTGGGAGCGCTTCTCGACAGCGATCTCTACACGGCGGTGCAGCATCGACATGCGGGCAACGAACCCGATCCTGTTCGTGGGCCGGCCACGCAATCTCCCCAGAGAGCTTCAGGTGTAGAAGACCTGGGCAACGATGGGATCGGCGCCACGTGAGGAAGCTCCTCTCCTGGGCGCACCGCTCCCCCTCATCAAGAGTTGCTGCTCCCCCCACCACCTGGACGTACAACTTTACTGACCGTCCTGCCAGCTGCGACCCGACGCTGCACTTCACAGCCCGGGTCCAAGTGACGTGGCAGCGTACGTCCGATTCCACCGCCGATCCCCGCACTGCGGCGCGTCTCATTCGGACGCTCATCAACCAATGCGCCTCCAGTTGTGACGTGTTACGCCCCGACGCGGCCGAGCAAGACCTCGCAGCAGCGCTGCGGACCCAGCTCCCACTACATGGAGACGGGGTTGAAGTGGTGGGTGGTCGCGTCCAGCTCACCGTGGACGAGGCCACGCACACAGCAGCTTTGCAGGCGGAACGCCTCCGCCAAGAACATGCTCGTGAAGAAACCCGGCGCCATCAGGAGAACATTCGCGACGAAGCGCGAAGACGCGATGAGCACGCGGCCGAAGAGGCCCGGCTGCGCCGGGAATATGAGCTGGATTCCTTGGCCCGTCGGCAGGCTCGTGCACGCGAAGACTTCCTGCGCCGCGAGATCCTCGCCAGTCCGGCGTCCGCCCGTCTCTACACACTTTTAGAGCGCTCCGCAGACTACTGGCCCAGGCTTGGCGGGCCACCTGCCGGCACCGACCTGTCCAGTCTGGTGCGCGAGGTCCAACAGTGGCATCCACAAGAGAGCTGGGTAACGGTCGCGCAATTGCTCCACGACTTCGTACTCGGCCTCTCGTTGGAAGGACGTAAGGAATTCCTGACCATCCTCGCGAACGCCGTCCATGTACACGGCGACGAAAAACGAGCCCAGCTACTCACCAACGCGCTAGGAGAGCAGGAGTGAGAACCTCAGCATTGAGGTGGCTACTGGACCCGGCGACGAGCCTCCTTGCCCTGCATCTCCGAGGCCAGGAGAACAAGCCGATGTCCTACGACGCCGCCTGGCGACTAGCGCGTGTCACCCGCCACCCCGGCGAGCTGGTCTACCGCATGCACGGTCATAGCCCGGAGGATCATCCCCCGAAGCAAGGGTGAACGCACTGCCAGTACCAGGCAAGGGGATCAGTTGTGCTTGTGTGCGGATCTGCCGGAGCCCAACAACCGAGTTAGGGCCCCAGCAGATCCCAGCAAATGTTGATCACCACACCTCTGTATCTCCATACTGATCAGGACGCTTTGCACGATCTACAGCCTGTGCACACGCCTCGGCGAACGCGGCTGCAACGGCGCCCTTGTCCGCGCCTCGGACCTGCGCCTCGACCTCCTGTCCGAGGCGGCGGGTGGTGTGCCAGCGCACCGGCAGATCGGTGTAGAGCTCGGTCTCGAACTCCCAGGCTGTGATGGACCATTGTTCATCGCGGCCGATATTGAGCCGATCGCCACCAGGCAGGTACACGGCGTGGGCGTGATGGACGATCCTGCAATCGGGCATGCGGTCGCGGACAGGCCGCGTGCCGCCAGAACCCTTGGCCACCCACTTCTCCCGATCCCACTCCTCAACCTCCGCCGGTTGGCCGGGGTGGTCGGCGCCCCATCGTGAGGCCACTGCATCCGCGTGCTCGCGGCGCAGGAACGGGATGCGTCGTTCGCCCAGGAGCGCCACGTACACCGTCGGCTCCGTCGGGACGGGGCTCTGGCTCGGGCCAGGCACGGAGCCTCCAGGGGCCGGTTCGATGACGTCCAGCCTCGGGCCCCACAGCAAGCCCCCAACCTTCGCCGCCGTCTGCTGGAGCACCGGGCTCGTGACGTGCTGGTAGCGGCGGCGCATTCGGGCGGACTTGCCGGGTTCCCAGCCCATGATGCGGTCGACGATCGAATCGGAGACGCCGAGGATGAGCAGGACCGTCGCGGCGGTGTGGCGTGCGTCGTGGAGGCGGCCGTCGCGGACCTTGGCCGACTTCAGGAGGTCCTTCCACCGGTGGAAGTCGGTGTTGGGGTTGAGGGGCTCGCCGGTCGGCGAGGTGAAGACGTACCCCTTCTCCGTCCAGAGGTCGCGGGCCAGGAGGCGCTCGCGTGCCTGCTGGTCCTGGTGTTGGCGCAGCAGGCGTGCCAGCTCTTCGGGGAGGCCGATGGAGCGCTTGCCAGCGCGGGTCTTGGTGTCCTTCGTTTCGCGCCGGATGTTGGCCTTCTGGGGGCAATAGCCGGGCTTCCGGCCGCACTTGTCACCGCAGCCGTGCTGGTAGCGGGGGCGTAGGCGACCGCGTCGTACGTCGAGAACTCCGTCCTCGAAGTTGACGTCCGTCCACTGGAGACCGAGGACCTCGCCCTGGCGTAGGCCGAGGGCAAGCGCGATGACCCAGCGAGCGGTGTTGCGGTGCTTGCCCGCTTCGAGGAGGAGGCGCTGGATCTCCTCCAGGGTGTACGGCTCGACCTCTTCCTCCTCCACCTTCGGTGCCTTGGCGATCGCGGCCGGGCTGGTGGCGAGGTGCCGACGACGCGTGGCCTCGTTGAGGGCGGTGCGGATGGTGCGGTGGGCCTGGTGGGCGGTGCCGGCGGAGCTGCCGTTCTCCCGCATCTTCTTGTAGAAGCGCTCCAGGTGCTCGGGCTCCAGCTTCTCCAGGCGGTGGGCGCCGAGGCCGGGTATGAGGTGGTGGTACACCGCGACGCGGTAGCCGTCGATGGTGTTCTCCGAGACACTCGGCGCGGCGATGTTCTCCACCCAGTGGGTCAGCCAGGTCTTGACCGTCCAGGTCTGACCGGCCTTGGTGACGCCGGTGGAGTCGCGCTGCTTCTCCAACTCGCGTACGGCCTTGGTGATCTCGGGGCGCGTCTCGCGGCCGACGTGGCGTCGGTCGGGAGTGCCGTCGTCCTTGACGCCGACGGTGACGTAGCCGTGCCAACGGCCATCCTTGCCCTGGAAGATCGACGAGGCGCCGTTGGGCTGGCGGGACTTGGTGGGCTTGTTCATGTACGCCTCCCTCAAGCCGCAGTGCCGAAGTCTTCTCGGCCGAGGCGGCATTGGAGGAACTCGTTCACCGCCTCGACCGGGACACGGCGCAACCGTCCGACTTTCGCGGAGGGGATCTCGCCGGAGGAGATGAACTTGTACAGCGTCGTGCGGCCGACGCCCATGCGGCGGGCGGCCTCGGCCACAGTGAGGCCGACGAGGGTGCCGTCACCCTGGTGGCCACCCCGCGCGGCTATGAGCGCGCGGAGGGAGTCCTCAGAAACGTCGAGGAGCTGGGCGATCTGGGCAAGGGGCAGGGAAGTGCTCTGGGGCAAGGAAGCTCCTTGACCGGCGGGCGCGGGCGGCAACCCGGGCAGCGGTGCCGGTCGATCGATTTGGCATGGCGGTTGTGGGACTACAGGGGGCTGTACACGGGTCGTCGGCGTTCGCAGCGCCGAGATGACCGTGCGGAGCGGCTACGAGGCAGGGGGCTCGTCGGTCTCGTCCGAGATGGCCATCCGGTCGGGACCGAGCCAGCTCTGAAGCCTGTGAGTCGAGCCGCGGTGGCGTCGGAAGTCGTCTCCGGAGGCGACCTCAAGCTCGTGCATGAGCATGACCTTGACCATGTCCTTGTGCTCGGGATGAGCCTTGGCGTAGTCGTCGAGTTCGGCCATGATCCGGTCTTTGGCCTTGGCCAGGGCCCGCCATTCCTTCCACTTCTCGACGTACTCGCCGACAAGCCGTCTCACCAGTGGGTTCATCAGCTGGCCGGGAGGGCTGGTCAGGTCATCGAGGGGCAGGTCGAAGACCTTGCAGAAGCCGAGCGCCTCGTCGAGGTTGACCCTGCGGCGGGGCTTGCCGCTCTCAATCCGCCAGATCGCAGACTGGTTGATCGGGTGGCCGGCCCTGGTCATCTCCTCGGCGAGTCTCGCCGTGCTCCAATCGCGTGCCTCACGCTCCATGCGGATGCGTTCAGCCACGTGGTTCTCCGGTTCTGGCCGGTCGGTTCCGGCGCGGGTCGCACCGTCTTCGCCGCTCATCGTTCCCACCTCCTCTCACTCTGGGCCACGGCTGCACAGCCGTGGCCGATGAGAAACAGCTAACACTAATCCTATCTGCATCGCAAGGCATTCCCATTTGAATTATTGCTGGTAGGCTTGTACTGCTCCCGGACGGGGGTGGACATGAAGAAGCCCCCGGCGCTGCGAACGCCGGGGGCAAAGCAGAAACCCCACAACCGCCATACCTAACGATTCGACCGGCCCGGCCGGGGTTGCCGCCCCATATGGCCTGCCGGGTGAGGAGTTCTATGTCCCAGCGTACGACCCCGCCTGCCCGTATGCCATTCCACGACGAAGACCCCACCGGGGCAGCAGAGCCTCCTTTCAACGTGGAGGCCGAACGCGCCGTGCTCGGCGCCTGCATGCACAAGGCCGACGTCATCGACGCGGTCCGCCCGATCCTCGGGGACGAAGCCTTCTACCGGCCCGCGCACGAAACCGTCTGGCGAGCGCTGCTCGACCAGCACCGCGAGGACAAGCCGACGGACCCGATCGCCCTCACCGAGGTGCTCCAAGCGCAGGGCGACCTTGAGCGTGTAGGTGGCCGCACCTACGTTTTCCAACTCGCCGACGTGCTCTACGGCACCGGCAGCGCGGAACACCACGCGGAGATCATCCGCAAGAAGGCCGACCTGCGGCGCTTGATCGCATCTGCCGTCCACACCCTCCAGCGGGCCCAGGAGCCGGGTGCCGATCCCGAGGCCATTCGCAGCGAGGTCGAGACCGAGGTACGTGCCGAGCGCGAACGTGCACTCGCCTCGGGCCAGGGCCGTCTGTCCCGCTTCGCCGTGGACGGGTGGCGCTTCGTCAAAGAGTCGGGCGCGGACGCCGAACCCCTGTGGGGAACCCGCGAGAAGACCCTCTGGGCCCCCGGCGAGAGCCTGATGATCGTCGGCGCACCGGGCGTCGGCAAGACCACCCTGGCCCACCAGGTGATCTTCGCCCGCCTCGGCCTCCAAGAGACCGTCCTTGAGATGCCGGTCGCACCGAGCAGGAGGGTGCTGTACCTGGCCATGGACCGCCCCAAGCAGATCGCCAAAGCGATGGCCCGCCGCGTCTTCGCCACCGACGAGGCGATCCTGCGCGACCAGCTCATCGTCTGGCAGGGCCCGCTGCCCGCCACCCTCGACAAGGAACCCGATCTCCTCGCCGACCTGGCCGCCGCTCACCAGGCCGACACGATCGTGATCGACAGCCTCAAGGACGCGGTCAGCACGATGGTCGACGACAGCCTCGCCGTCTCCTTCAACAACGCCCGTAATCGCGCTCTGCGGAGCGGTGTGGAGGTCCTTGAGCTGCACCACCAGCGCAAGACCGCTGCCGACGCGCCGCGCGGCCAGCGCCCCAGCCTGGACCAGGTCTACGGCTCCACCTGGATCACCGCAGGCGCGGGCAGCGTTCTGTTCATCAGCGGCCGGGCCGGCGACCCGGCCGTCACCCTGCACCACCTGAAGACGCCCACCGGCGAGGTCGGTCCGCTGGACGTCACGCACGACCACAAGCACGGCACCACCACGGTCGACCCGGCCAGGGACCCCGCCGTCCTCATCCGTAACGCCCCGAACGGGCTGACCGCCCGCGACCTGGCCATCGTCCTCATCGGCGGAGGCGACCCCGAACGCGCCGACGTGGAGAAGGCCCGCCGGCACCTGGCCCGCCTCGTCGAGGGCGGCCTGGCAACCAAGGCAGACGGAATCGCGGGTGGTGCGGGAGGCGGGCAGCAGGCGCGCTACTACGCGACCGCCCGTCATCTCAGCGCCATCGGCTGAGCTCCGCCGGACCTCACGGGACGATCACGCGACCGTACACGCGGGCTCTGTGCCCGCACACCGCCACGAAGCGCTCCCACCGCACACGCTCATCGCGAAACCGCAGGTAGAGCGATCACGCCTGCGTCCACGCCGCACACGCGCCCAGGCGATCACGAGCAGGCCCCCCTTTAGAAGGGGGCCTGCGTGTACGCCCCCCTCCGTGAACGCCGTGCACTCTCACCGCACAAGACCCTCTCCCCCCTGCCTTGGAGGCCGCACCCTTGCACTCCCCTGCCCCAAGTGCCCCGTCAGCCATACGCGGCATCCGTACTGGCATCGCACCGCTCGCCTCGACCGCTGAAGACGAGGCCCTCGAACGAAGTAGCGATGCTCGCCGAGTCCCTGCACCTGCTGGGAACGGCCAGCTGAATCGCAAGGGACGCATCACCCTCGTCCTGGGCTTGGTGGCCGTCGTCCTCATGGCCTTCCGGGTCTCCTGGAACGCGCTGTCCGACGTGGCCCGAGCCATCGGCGCTGACTCCACCGCCGCCCTGCTCTACCCGATCGTGGTCGACGGGCTGATGACCCTCGCACTGATCGCCACGCTCGTACTGACCGGCACCGACCGGAAGTTCGCGCTGCGGGTCCTGGCGACCTACACGATCGCCAGCCTCCTGCTGAACTACGTGCACGGCCTCGTACCGGCCCTCCACACGGAGTCAATCCGGTGGGGCCGACTGGCCGACTGGGACCCGGCGAACTGGGCCCTTGTCCTGCTGGCAACCTCGCTCCCGGTCGGGTCGATCTACTTCGGGTCGGACCTCGTGGCGAAGGTGCTGCACCACGCCCCCAAGTCGGCCGACTCCCCCGAAGGTGCCTCCGCCCAGTCGGTTGGCCAGCAAGCTGACCGGTCGGCCAACGAGCAGGCCCCAGAGTCGATGCCTGACCAGCCCGAACCCACTCCGGCGGACCCGACCGAGTCGACCTCTGTGGAGGGCGCCGAGGCGCCCATGGCGGGGCCGACCGTGGGGACCGAACCGGCCCCCACTGTCCGATCGCTCAAGTCGGCCGCCGTGGCGAAGTCGACTGGAGCCGCCCCGCGTCGGGCAACCGGTCAAGTCCCCGCTGCCGCCAAGTCGACTGCCGACCGGACCCGCACAGATGCCGAAGTTCTCGACGAGGCAAGGCTCCTGACCGCCGACTGGAGCGAGGACCAACTGACCGCCGAGCGTCTGCGCAAAGAACTACGCATCGGCCTGGTCCGAGCCCGCACCGTGCGCGGCGAGCTGCGAGCCGAGCGGAACGGTCGGGCCAAGCCCACCACGAAGGATGGCTTTAAGGGCGGGCCAGTCGAAGGACACGACGAAACCGCGCCCCTCGGCAACGCCGCCTGACCCTTCCCCTCTGCTGCGACCCGCCCTCACCACTCGACACGAGGGCGGGCCCTGGGGCGGGCGCTCCGTCTCGCCCCCACCGATCCTGGAGAAACCGTGCACGAACCCCACCTCGAACTCACCACCGCCCAGCCGGAGATGACCGCCGTCCTGGCCCCAGACGGAGCAAGGTATGACGTTGGACCGTCCAAGGGCCGGTCCAACGCAGCCTCCGCCCCGGGGGTGGCGGAGGTTCCCTGGAGCGAGGGCGCACCAGGGACAGAAGGCGGGGTCGTACGTGCTGCCGACGAAGCCGCCCTGTACCGCGTCGCCCGCCGCCGCGCCCGCCAAGACGTACAACGCAAAGAGCGTGTCGACGTCCGCTACAGCTCCGACGAGAAGACCGCCATCCGCGCCGAGGCCCGTCGGCTCGGCCTGGCCGGCGCCCACCTCGTCGGTGCGATCGTCCTGGCTCACCTGGACGGTGACCTCACCCTGCCCGGCCAGCGCACAGCCACCGACGACCTGATCGATGAACTCGCCTCCCTGCGGATGCAGGTGGCGCGCATCGGTACGAACGTGAACCAGATCGCCCACCGCCTCAACAACGGTGGCGACCCACACCCTGTGGAGGCCGCCGTACTCGCCGAAGCAGGGCGGGTCGTGGCCCTGGTGAAACAGGCAGCCACCGCGATCGACACCGCCGCCGATGTGGCCGCCACACAGCACCGGGCGGCCTGATTGATAGCCAAGATCGGCAAGCCCGGCCACAAAACGAGGGGCGTCCTGAACTACCTGTACGGGCCCGGCCGCGCCAACGAGCACACCGACCCCCACCTCGCCGCGTCCTGGGACGGCTTCGCCCCCGACCCCGGGCGCGACCCCGACGCCACCCTGGCCCAGCTCACCGCCGCCCTCGACCTGCGCGTGAAGCAGGCTGGCAACAAGGCCCCGAAGGGCCACGTGTGGCACTGCTCGATCCGGGCCGCCCCCGAAGACCCGCACCTCACGGACGACCAGTGGGCCACCATCGCCCGCCGGGTCCTGAACTCCACCGGCATCGCGCCAGCGGGCGACCCTGACGCCTGCCGCTGGGTCGCCGTACGCCACGCCGACGACCACATCCACATCGTCGCCACCAAAGTCCGAGGCGACCTCCGGCCACCCCGGAACTGGGACGACTACCTGCACGCCGCTGACGAACTTGCCGCCATCGAGAAGGAATACGGCCTGCGCCAGGTGCCACGCGGCGACCGGACCGCCGCCAAGCGACCCACCCGTGCCGAGAAGGAGAAGGCCCACCGCACCGGACACACGAAGACCGCACGCGAACGCCTGCGGACCACCGTCCGCACGGCGGTGACGGCCGCCACCAGCGCCGAGGAGTTCTTCGCCGTCCTCGAAGGAGCGGGTGTGCTGGTGGACATCCAGCGCTTCCCTTCCGGCGACATCCGCGGATACAAGGTCGCCTTCGCCGACGACACCAATGCCGCCGGGGAACCGGTCTGGTTCTCCGGCTCCACCCTCGCCCCCGACCTGTCCTACCCCAAGATCAGCGAACGCCTTATGGCCACTGGGGCCGCCCCTACGAGCCGCCCTTCCGACCGTCGACGTTCAGCCTGGCAGCAGGTCACCGACGCGGCCGGTCAGCTCCCTGACGTTCTCGACGAGACCGACGACGCTGTCGGGCAAGCCCACATCACCGTGCTCGCCGAAGCCCTCGACGCGCTGCCCCTCATCGCCCCCGCCGCCTACAGGCACCAACTGGCCCAGGCGGCAACGGCCTTCGAGCGGGCAAGCCGCTCATGCATCCGCGCCCAGCACCAACAGGCCAAGGCCACCCGCCGGGCGATCAAAGCAATCCTGCGCGAACCCGCCCCCAAGGAGGGAGCCCTCTTCGCGATCCTCCTCGACGTCCTCCTCCTGGCCGTCATCGCCGCCCAGCACTGGCACCGCACCCGCCACCACAGCCAGCAAGCCGAAGCCGCCCGCCAGGCAGCCGAGCACCTGCGCACCGCCTACCGAGCCGCTGCCGTCCAGCCCCTGGCGGTGATCCACCAGCGCGGTCTCCGACTGACCGTCGCGGTACAGCAGCGGCAGGCCACCCTCGTGCGCCGAGCCCTACCGGACCTCGCCGAGCAGATCCTCACCGAGCCCGGCTGGCCCGCCCTGGCCGCCACCCTCGCCGAAGCCCAGAGGGCGGGCCACGAGCCGACCACCCTCCTCGCCGAAGCCACACGGCGGCGGGAACTCGACACCGCCACCTCGATCAGCGAAGTCCTCTTCTGGCGACTGCGAACCAGCGCACACCTGCCCACCACCCCGCCCGCCCCCAAGGCCCGGCGCACCCCGCATATGGCCCCTGCCTCACGGTCGACGCCCAGGGCAGCGAACGACTCACACCGTCGGCGCTGACCGCAGAAAGCGGCTGGATATACCCGACGATCCCCAGTTCGCCAAACCGGAGATTCTCCAGACCCTCAACTGAGCGCACGGCGGGACGGCCTGGTGGGCATCGCTTACCAATCTTGAACGCCACGGCACCCCGCCGAGAGCGGACCATGGGCCAGATTCAAACAACAGTCACACTTAGCTCCGCTGAGGCATTAGCATCCCGCCATCTACCACTCTTCGCACCAGGAGCCTCACCTATCGTGACCGTCGAGCCGATATCCAAGTACCCGGACCCGTACACGTCCGACACTGTCGAACGCTTGATCAAGGCCGCACTGGCTACCGACGGCATCAACGCTCCCCGCGAAGCGCTGGCTGCCGCATTCGCCTACACCGCCGAGCCGGTCGAAAACCTTCTCGTCACCGAGCACGGCCGCGATCGGATCAACCCCGCCCGCCTGCGGACCGTGCGCGTAGGGGGCGAAGAGGTCAAAGAATTATCGATACAGCTCTTCGGCTGCTTCGGCAGTACCTGGGAGCGCAACGAACGCAATGGGACCCGGTGGGCTTCCCCTGCCGACCCTGTCTCCGCCACTGCCGAGTGGAGTCTTCCCAAGGTTGAGGTATGGCGCGGTCCCGACGGCGAACGTACTGCCGCGCTGAGCGTCACGATGAAGAACGTCGACCACGTCACCCAGGTGATTGGCCGCGCTTCGGAGCTACTCGCCGAGGGCAGCGGGCACCGCGGCTACGATCTCGCTTCTGACCTCATCCTGAACGGGCAGGAGAAGTCCTGCCTGATGGTGGCACAGGTGTACTGCACCCCTGAGGGCGAATATTGGGCCTGGCCCACCGTAAAGGGCAACAACCGGACGAAGTGCCGTCACCAGATCCTGAACACCAACCAAGCGGCACTGCTCGTGTCGCCAGACACGACGGCAACCCTTCAACATTGGACGAATGAGCGCAACGCTGAGCTGGGGCATGCCGATTCAGACGATCACTCGGCGCGCCTTGCGCTTCAGGTGGCCGTTGTCGAGGCCAGACTCGTCGTTGGATGCGTCAAGCCTGAGTTGCTTTACCAGACGGTCCAGGCCGGGAACCGGCGCGACCACATCCATGCAAACCTGGAGTTCTCGGCGAACGATCAAGACCGCGCGATCGGCCGCCGCGTCCTGGAGAAGTACCGGACTGCCAGGCTCATCGACGACACCATGTTCGGGGTACTCGCCGGAGACCTGCCAGTCACGGATCTACGTGAGTGCCGACCTGGCGCAGGGGTCTGCGAGCAGCGGGACCTGCGCTGCATGCTGTTGCTCTCTCAGTTCTTTCCGGTCACGGGCGACCGTCGCCGCCGCGTAATCCGCAGAGCCATGGCTGAGCCCGAGGTACTGGACGCGCGGCACACGGCCGAGCGACTACGCGCATACTCCGCGCTGTGCTCGGCGAGCTGGCCAGTAGCGTGGAACCCTCGCGTGGACGACAACACGGTCCAGGTCATCAACGCTCGCGCTGGCGTCACCCCCAGCGATACGAGCGTCGTGAATCTGCTGGCTGTCGCGGATAGGGACGATGACGCATTCGCCGAGCTGATCCGCTACCGGGCACCACAGTGGCTGGCTGCATACAAACTCGCCGACCCCGATCGCGGCTCTATGGGCGCCCAGTCCAACCGCAGTGCTGATAGCGATCCCGAGCCCAGCATCCGAGCCCGGCGAGGCATCCCGGACGTGCTTAAGGCTATGAACGCTCAGCGAGCGCAGGCAGTGGGGTTGCTGCGTGAGATGGCCATAGCGATGGAGGAAAGCCGTGCTCCGCGGCGCGTAAATACCTTCGGGATCCCCGACCCCACGGGCAAGCTTGCAGACCAGGCATGGTTCGACAGCGCGTTCCCCAAAAACACGGGCTCGCGACTCCCCAAACCCCCATACGTCGCGCCCACGCCAGCACCAACGTCAGGCAGGAGGGGCCAGCAGCCGCTGTTCCGTGCGCTGCCCCCACCGAGCGACCGCGAACTCGCCGACAGAAAGAAGGCGGGCGTCCGCAGCCTGTTGGAACAGATCGAGTCGCTCGCCAGGGATTTGGTAATGCGCGTCGATGACGCACGCAGCCATGCTGCCGCTGCTGACATGAGCCCGGCATGGGAGGCAAACGAATCCGAGCGCCTCAACGTCCAGGCAGGGAACATCATTGAGAGCTTGAAACAGGCGGCGGAAGGCACCCGGCCGCCCGAAGAGGAATCTTTTCGCGATTAGACGCCGCTACCGCAAGGAACCCAGTCTGCCTGAGCGCTTCTACAAGCTGCGCGCAGGCGGACTGGCCTCTCAGAGTGTCGCTCCTCAGCTCTAAAGCAGGCACGCCCACATGCGTGCAGTCCGAAGTTAGGCCTCCGTGGCTATCCCGGGCGTGAGCAGCTCCAGCGCTTCCTCCCACCGGTAGATCTCCGCACCCCCGCCCGCCTTCGGCTTGTGCGGTTCGTACGAACCGATCAACACGCCCATCTCTCGCAGCCGGTCCAAGCTCTGCCGATACGCGGGGTGGGCGGCCTGGGCGGAGTTCAGGTACGGGAGGACGGCGGTGGGGATGCCGAAGCCGTACGACTCGCAGAGGATGCCGACGGCGAGGGTGTCGGAGATTCCTGCGGCCCATTTGTTGATGGTGTTGAAGGTGGCCGGCGCGACCGCGATGGCGTCGGCGGGCGGCAGGGGCCGCGGGTCGCCGGGTGTGCGCCAGGCGGAGCGGATCGGGTAGCCGGTCTGGGCCTCGATCGCTTCGGTGTCGAGGAAGCCGAGGCCCTGGGGCGTGGCGACCACACCGACCTCCCAGCCCTTCTGCTGCGCGGCGGTGATCAGCCGGTGGGCTTCGGGGGCGACCCCGGCCGCGCAGACCACGACGTACAGGAAGGGCTTCTTCGGCTCATCGGTGTGGTGGTGGTCGGTCACGCGGGGGCTCCCAATTGACGGCTGAAGTGGTGGAGTTCGGGCAGGGTGCGGTGGCGGTCGCGGGCGGCCATGTCGGCGACGAGTTCGCGTACGGCGGGGCGGCGGATGTCCTGGGAAGCGCAGCTTTCGGCGATGCGCAGGGCCTGGTAGCCGTCGGCGAGGCGGCCCTGCTGACTGTAGGCGCGGGCCGTTTCGATCCAGAGGGCGGTGCGGCGCTCGGGGGCCGGAATGTGGCGGCGCATGAGGGGGCCGGCGGTTTCCAGAGCGATGCCCGCGTCGCCGAATGCGTTGGCGGCGCTGACCGCGTGGAGGGAGACGTTGGTGGGGCTGAAGTTGGCCCAGGCGTCGGGGCGGTCGAGGGAGACGTAGCGGGCGACGTCGTGGGCCTCGGTCAGGAAGTCCTTGGTGGCGGAGCGGTCACCGCCGCTGCTGGCTGCGGTGACGCCGCGCAGGAGGAGCAGGCCGAGGGCCGCCAGGTAGCGCGGGGAGCGTTGGTCGTACGCGCCGGTGAGCTGGTCGGCGGTGTGCCGGACCAGGGTGACGGCCTGGCTGGTGTGCCGTTCGCGGGCCAGTAGGTGGGCGTGTACGCGGACGCTGGAGGCCAGGATGACCGGGTCGCCACAGCGTTCGGCCTCGGCCATGGCGCGGCCCACGGCGAGCCAGGCGTGGCCGTGGTCGCCGAGCTTGAGGAGCAGGCTGACGGCGGTCTGGTACGCGGTGGCGAGCAGGCCGGTGGCCTCGGTCGAGGCGGGCGCGGCCTGCCGGAGGTCGACGATAAGGGTGGGCAGGACCTGTTGCAGCTCGGCGTAGTCGCAGGTGGAGAAGAGGCTGCGGACTTCGGAGATGCGGGCGGCGAGGACGTCGACAGCATCAACGTCCATGCCCGTGGGCGGTGTTGGGCCGGGCAGCAGCGCCTGTACGAGCGTGTGGTGGCCGAGCATCGGCGGAGCAGGAGTCGCGAGAGCGGCGACGCTCGCGGCCAGGAAGGTACGGCGGTGCATGTCCTCAGTTTCAGGGTCGCTGGTGGTGGCGGTGTCGTCCGGTAAGGCGGCGAGGCCGAGTACGGCGAGCGGGATGCCCAGTTCCTGCGCGACCGCCCGCACCACCTGGGAGTCGGCGGTTCCGCGGCCCTGTTCCAGGCGGCTCAGCTTCGACTGGTGGTAGCCCAGCGCGGCGGCGACGCCCGCTTGGGTGCGTTTCGCGAGCACGCGGGCTCGGCGGATCTCTTCGCCGATCCGTCTCGCCTCGCCCTGCGCGTCGTACACATCGGCCATCTGCGCCACGGCCCCTTCCGCCGTCGCCGATCCTGCCTGCTCAACCGAGGCTAATTCAGCCGCACTTGGTGCGCATTCAGGTCCTGCATAAGTGATGCCGCACGAGCACCGGCCCTGGTCCGGCCGCTCCCGCCACGGGTTACGTGGAGGCCGTACCCGTCCGGGAGGCAACCCTGTGGAACAGCGACACCTCAGCTTCTCCGTACCCAGCACGGCTCGCGCCATCACCGACGCACGGCACCGGCTTCTCGCCGGGATACGCGGCTGGGAGCTTCAGGCCAGCACGTCCGACGAAGGCGAGGGCGAACTCCTCGATGCCGTCGGCCTGGTGGTGACCGAACTGCTCGCGAACTCCGTCCAGCACGCCGGCCCCGGACCGATCTCAGTGTCCGCTCGCGTGACCGGCGACGACACCGTACGGATCGAGGTCTCCGACACCAGCTCTGCCCTGCCCCACATGGAGCTGCCCGACTCAGACAGCGAGCACGGCCGGGGCCTGTTCCTCGTGGCCGCCCTCGCGGCGCGGCATGACGTCGAGCCGACCGCATCCGGCAAGTGCTGCTGGGCCGAGATCGACCTGCCCGTACGGCCGACCACCTCCACGCCCTTACGCGTGCCCCTCCCAAGGAGCCGATCGTGACCACCGCCCAACTCCCCGCCTTGACCTCCGAAGCCTCCGACGTGATCGCCGTCCGCCCCGGCCCGCCGCTCACCGGCACCGTGACCGTCGACGGCTCCAAAAACGCAGCCCTCCCCCTGCTGGCAGCGGCAGCCGCCTTGCGCCGGCCCGTCCAGCTGTCCAACGTCCCCGCCAACGCGGACGTCCGGACGATGCTCACGCTCCTCCAGCACGCAGGCCACCGGGTCGCGCATCCGGTGGCCGAGCCGAGCACGGTCGTGGCTACGCCGGGCGAGAGCACGCACCCCGCTCCCGGCATGCACCCGACCGCTGCCCGCATCCGCGCCTCGTATTACCTCGTCCCCGCCCTGCTCGCAGCCCACGGCGGGGCGGCTCTTCCCTGGCCCGGCGGCTGCCAGATCGGTGGGCGCGGCATGGAACAGCACTTCACGGTGTACGAGGCATTCGGCGACCGGACCACGGTCGACGACCACGGCTACACCGTCACGGCCGGACGCACCCCTGCGGGCACGGTGTCGCTGACACTCCCCTTCCGCTCCCGGGGCACCACCATCGCCGCCCTCCTCCGGGCGGTCGTCGCGAACCGCCCCCTGCGCCTGGGCCGGCCGAACCTTTCCCCGGAAGTCCTCAGCGTCCTAGACGCCCTCCGGGAAGCCTGCTGGGAAACCCGCGCCGCCGAACGCCTCCTCACGCTGACCCCGCCCTCGTACCCCTCCCAGGACACCCACTCCTGGACAGTGCCCGGCGACAAGGTGGAAGCAGCCACCCTGGCCTGCGCCGTCGCCTCCACCGGCGGAAACGCCCGCATCGCAGGCGTACGAAGCACGGACATCGCGCCGATGACCGCCGCCCTGCGCTGGCTCGGCATCCCCGTCACCGCCCACGGCACCACCCTCACCGTCCACGCCGAGGACTACCACCCCACCCACCGCCCGCTCCGCGCCGTCGCCTCCCTCTCCCCCGGCGGCCTGGACGCCGACTTCGAACCCCCGCTGATGGCCCTCGCACTCGGCCTGCCCGGCACCCACCTCTTCGCCGACTCCATCAACCCCGGCCGCCACAACAACCTGCTCCCCCAGCTCGCCCGCCTCGGCGCGGACATCCACGAGCTCTCCCCCACCCAGTGCTGCCTCACCGGCCCGCAACGCCTGACCGGCGCAGGCGTAGAAGCCACCGACATCCGCACCGGCTCCGCCCTCCTCGTCGCCGGCCTCACCGCACGCGGTGTCACCACCCTCGGCGGCCTCGACCAGCTCCGCCGCGGCCACGCCGACCTCCCCACCAAGCTGCGCGCGCTCGGCGCCGACATCTGCGAGGTCACGCCATGACCCGCGAACTCCAGCGCATCGTCGCCACCACCGACGTCCACTCCGCCTTCACCGACGCACTGCCTCTGCTCACCCACCTGCACGCCGCCCGCCAGGACTCGCTCGTCGTCGACTGCGGCGACTTCTTCGAAGGCAGCGGCTACTACCGGCTCGGCAACGGCAGGATCGAGCGCCAGCTCCTGACCACGCTGTACGACGTGATCGCCCCCGGAAACCACGGCTGGGCACACCACTTCGAACCCGACCTGCACCGCCTCACGGTCTGCGCGAACGCCGTCGCCGACACAACCGGCGATGCCCTGTTCCGTCGCCTCCACCTCGCCGAGATCTGCGGTCGGCGCGTCGCCGTCACGGGGATCATCGGAGTCCAAGCCTTCAACGCCATCCCCTGCGCGCAACGAGCCGGCCACCACGAGACCGACCCCGTCCAAGCGCTGCGCGAACTCATGCTCGCCCACCGCCACGAAGCCGACTCCTGGATCCTGCTCAGCCACTCCGGCTTCGCCGAGGACCTGAAGATCGCCGCCGCATGCCCCTTCCTCGACGTGATCTTCTCCGGCCACTGTCACAGCGAGCGCTACGGCCCCGAGCACGTCGGCGACACTCTCGTCCTCAAGGGCCCCGAACTGGCCGCCGGCCACGCCTTCGCCGAGCCGGTGGGCGCGGGGTGGGCTGCCCGTACGGCATCCTTCCCCGCCACTTCCCCCCGGCCGCCCACCGAACTGAGCGCCCTACACAAGGAGATCGAGACCTACCGACGGAGTCTCGCCGAGCCGCTGGGCACCATCTCCGTGCCTTACCGCAACCGCCCGCTCGACCGCCGGGCCCTGCTTCAGGAGATCGCTTCCCGCCTGCACACCGGCCTCGGCGCGGAAGCCGTCCTCCTGAACGAGACGGCCCTTCGCACCACGCCGCTCGGTGAATCCCTCACCCGAGGCGACCTGCTGACCATCGAGCCCTTCGGCAACCACCTCGTGCACGCCCACCTGACCGACGGCCCCCGTCTCGCTGAACTGGCGCACACGACAGGCCCGTTGGTGACCGCACCGGACACCTTCCCCACCCACACCCGCACCGTCCTGACCACCGACTACCTGGCCGACACCTTCCTCGGCGGACACACCCGCCAGGCCGCCTTCCCCCTCGTCCAAGCGGTCCAGCACGTCCTCACCGGAGGAGAACGGCAATGATCCTGACCGGCCCCGAGATCACCTCAGCCGTCGCGGACGGCCGACTGCGCATCACGCCCTTCGACCCGACCCAGGTGAACCCCAACAGCTACAACGTCTGCCTCGGCCCAACCCTCCTCACGTACACCGCTCCCGTGATCGACGCGCACACCCCGAACCCCACCCACGAGATCGCGATCGGCCCTCACGGCCACGTCCTCCAGCCCGGCGAGCTCTACCTCGGGCACACCCTCGAAGAGGTCGGCTCCGACACCTTCGTCCCCTTACTGTTCGGCCGTTCCTCCGTCGGGCGGCTCGGCCTCTTCGTCGAGATCACGGCGCCGATCGGCGACCTCGGCTTCCACGGACAGTGGACGCTGATGCTCTCGCCGGTCCGCCCGCTGCGCATCTACACGGGCATGAAGATCGGCCAGATCATGTTCTTCGTCGCGCACGGCCCCGTCGCGCTCTATGCAGGCAAGTACCAGGCCGCCGCCGGCCCACGCCCGTCCGCCTACTGGCGCGACCTCGCACCTCTCCCGGCGGTGACCTCGTGATCCTCACCGGCCCCGCCATCGCCGCCGCCCACGCCTCGGGCGAGATCACCATCGATCCGTACGACCCCACCCGCATCTCCCCCAACGCCTACGACTGGCGACTCGGCCAGACCCTGCGCGTCTGCGGGGGCTACCTCGACGCCGCAGCCAGTACGACCACCACCGAAGTCCCCATCCCTGCAACAGGGTTCGTGCTCCGCCCCGGCATCCTGTACCTCGGCGTCACCCACGAGAGAACCGGTTCGGAGACGTACGCGCAGTTCCTCAACGGCAACCGCACGACCGGCGCCCTCGGCATCTGGGTCCACGTCTCCGCGCCGCTCGGCCACCAGGGCCACGCCATCCGCTGGACCCTGGAGATCCGGGCCGCACGCCCCGTACGCATCTATCCCCTGATGACCTTCGGGAAGCTGACCTTCCTCCACGCCTTCGGCACCCCTGCCAGCTACCAACAGCACGGCCTCAAGTACCGGTCCAGCCAGGGAATTGAGACTTCCCGCCTGTACGAGGAACTGCCGGGAGGCCGGCCGTGAGCCAGGTCGTCGCCACCACCCTGGACCTGCCCGCCGGGAGCCCCGGCGGCAGCGTCGAACTCTTCCTCGACCTCTACACCGGCGACACCCCGCTCATCCCCGCACGAGCCTTCATGCTCGCGCCACCAGGCCCCCGGCCCCACCTCCCGCCCGGTCTGAACCTGCTGTCCGTACAGGGAAAGTGCCTCGACGGCCCCGCCTTCGGCCGCTACGTCACCGCCCTCCGCAGAGCCCTCACTACCACGATCGACCCGTCCCAGATCGACGTCCTGCACCTCCAGCACCTCACCTTCGGCGCCACGGCCGCCCTGCTCCGAGCCCTCCCCGCCCACCCCAGAATCGCCTTGGTCCACGGCACCGACCTGCTCTTCGCCGAGTCCCACCGCGACCAGCTCCAGGTCCTGCGCGAAACGGCGCGGGCCGCCGATGCCATCGTCGTCCCCACCAACGCAATGGCCGACCGCCTCCTGAATCTCGCCCCACAGACCGACCGCCGCAAGATCACCCGCATTCCCTGGGGCATCCCCGACCACCTGCTCACCGCACCGCCACCCCGGCCCGCTCGGACCGTCACCAGCCACCTGCGGCTCCTGTACGCCGGACGGCTGACCGCGGAGAAGGGAGTCGAGTCCCTGCTCCAGGGCCTGGCCCCGATACAAGGCGTCGAGCTGAGCATCGCCGCGCCCCGTGCTCAGTTCCAGGCCCTGGCCCCACTGCTCCAACGAACCGGCGTACGAGCCCGCTACCTCGGTTGGCTCCGCCGCCCCCAGCTGTGGAAAGCGTTCGCCGAGCACGACGCGCTCGTCATGCCCTCCACCACCCTGGAAGCCATGGGCCTGGTCGCCCTGGAGGCCCAAGCCTGCGGCCTCCCCGTCCTCCACCAACCCGTACCCGGCCTCAACGAAACCCTCGCCGCCTCCGCCATAACCACCGACTTCACCCACCCCACCGCGCTCGCCCGCGACGTGAACCGGCTGCGCACCAGCCCCGGCCTCCTCCCCGCCCTACGACAAGCGGGCTACGCGAACGCCGCCCGCTACCCGCTCTCAGCGACCGCCCGCTCTCTCACCGAACTCGGCCACCAGCTCACCTGAACCGAGCCCCACCGCCCGCCGACACCCACGCGCCACTGCCCGATCCACCCCTCCCGCGTCACTACGCTGACCGGCGGGATGCCCACGGCGAACAGGGAGACCATGACGTACCGCAGCACCGACCACATCGAACAGCTGCTTGCCGAAGGCGTTCGCGACAAGGTCTACCCCGGCGCGGTGTGGGCCGTGGGCGACGCCACGGGCATCCAGGCACGAGGCGCCACCGGCGTCCTCGACCCCGACGAGCCCCACGTCCCCATGCAGCCGGACACCGTCTTCGACGCGGCCAGCCTCACCAAGATCCTCGCCGTGTGGTCCTCCATCGGCGCCCTGTGGGAAGACGGCAAACTCGACCTCACCGCCCCACTGGCCACCTACTGGCCAGAAGTCGCAGACCACCCTCTGGGCATCGCCACCGCCCACCACCTGCTGACCCACACCGCCGGCCTCCCCCTCCGAGCCCAGCTCAAGAACCTCTACGGCACGGACCCCCAGGATATTCGCGACGGCGTCCTGCACGAGCCCCTCCACCGCCCGCCCGGCGAAGCCGTCGAGTACACGGACCGAGCCGCCCTCGTCCTCGGCTACCTCGCCGAACACCTCTCCGGCCAACGCCTCGACCAGCTCGCCACCGAGCGAACCTGGCAGTCCCTGGGCATGGACTCCACCTGCTTCGGCTCCCTCCCCACCGGCCTCGCGGCCCGTTGCGCACCGACCGAGCTCGACCAGAACACCGGCACCCACCTCAAGGGCACCGCCCACGACTTCTCCGCCCGCCTACTAAACGGCGTGTGCGGCATCGCTGGCGTCTTCACCGTCCTCGACGACCTCGCCGCGTTCCTGCGCCACATGCTGGGCTCCTCGTCGCGCCCCGGATTCGCTGGATTCGGTTCGGCCTGGACGGCGGAATCGCTAACGATCCAGACAGGCACCCTCGAACCCGCCCGCGGCCTCTTCTGGCACCCCGCCCCCGGCACCGCTCCCGCCGACGACATCTGGGTCCACTACGGCTTCACCGGCACCGGCATGTGGATCTCCCCCGCCCAGGGCCGGTGGGCAGTCCTCCTGACCAACAAGCTCTTCTACACGCGCGACCGCGAGCCGCTCACGGCCGTACGCAACTCGTTCCGCGCCGCAGCCCTTCCCGTCAACCTCTGAGGTCGCATGAGCTGCACCGCGTGCCAACGAGCCCTCTGGTCACCAGCAACACGAAGGACCATGCTCAGAAGTAGCCCGTAGTAACGCGACTCCCTTCAAGGACCAGCCGTGGAACATGAATTGGCCGCCATCTGCGATGTCTGCACGCAAGCCGTAGCCGACGGCGAGGGCAGCTTCTGGGTCGACATGTCAGAAGTCGACCGATGCTCCACCAACGTCCGCGCCTGGGAGCTCCTTGAAATGAAGCAGGTGGGGCCGGGGCTCCATGCCTACGACGCGGCGAGCCTGACGTCGTACCCCGATGCAGCCCGCTGGCGCGTCCACCACGCAGCATGCGACCCCACGCCCAATGCGAACGCGTACGCCGTCGAGGTGCACCGCTGCCGCAGCTGGGCGGACCTTGTGTGGTGGACCGCCCACCTCATGGGAAAGACCTGGCTCCAGCACACCGACTGGGAGGACGTCCTCCAAGGCGCGGCCGACGATGACGGATCACGGATCACCCCAATCTCGCCTCCGAAGCGCCACCAGTAGAGGCGGAACCCGAATGCGGCATTCCCCATTGCCTTCGCCACGCGGATACTGCCGCCATGACTTCGTCTCCGCAGGAAGAGATCAAGAACGCAGCCCAAGCCATCTCGGACATGCATGCTGCAACAGTTCCCGGTGAGCACGCCCAGGCCGCCGGCCACGCTGCGGCCAACCTCTGCCCAGGGGCCGGACACCAACTCTTGTACCTGTCGCCGGAGCTGCATCAGCTGATCGACGAGGCCATCGAGATCGGCTACGCGACGGCCCTGCAAGACGTACGTAGTGGCAAGTTCGACGGGGACATCAGGGACTGGCTGCCTGATCTGTTCTCGTCGCAAGACGGTGCGGATAGGTAGTAGTCCAAGGAGAGGAACCGTGAGGAAAGACCCGAAGGGCCTTCGCTATGTGGAGCGCATCGGCTGATCTAAGGGCATCGACCGATTCGGCTACGTACGTGAATCCCTCATCACCGAGGAGCACCGGAAATAGCAATTCCCGGTTCCGACCTCCACCCCCATCACGAGTGCCGTCCATTGGCCTTCTTCTTCGATTTACCTTCACGTCGCGAACTAAGACGCTGACTTTTGGATGGCGGATTACCAGTAACTTCCGCGAATACAATTTCGCGACCGCCATCCAGGCTGACTTCAAGCTGCTTCTTAACCCCCGCACTTCCATAGCCGCTACTTCCAATCCACCCCCCAGCAACAAGTTCAGTAAATTCGGTATTATCCAGATACCGCTCAACCGTCTTCCGACTAAAGGCCCTCACTTGACCTGCAGAATTGGCTCTAGTGAAGAGCTGGTCAAAATATTCTCGCGCAAGATACATTCCAGAGGTGAGAGTCTTCGCGTCCATTAGAATTGAATCAGCATGGCAAAGCTTTAGCCACGAAGGCTTACTATTCAGCCGGTAATCGTCAGAATCCTTAAGCAGCCTGCCGCACTCATCGTCGATCGCCCGCATACGCTCAAGCTGACCCTTAAGATTTTCATCTCCGTTTGGGTAATATTTCCACTCGGAGTTGCCTTCGCGTGTCATTCGCTTGTACTGAACGAGAATGAAACTGTCACGCGCTTCATGAAAGTAAATGAGATCGACACCCAGCGTCTTCTCTGCCGCCTTACGGTTCGCATTATAGATGACGAGTCTTTGCCCATCTTGACTAAATGCAGTGAAAGCTGCTCGGTGCAGCCAATCTTCCGGTCCCAGCCAGTCGCGGAATCGTTGAGCATCATGCGAAATCATGTCATCTTCGTGCGACGGCCCATCTCGGTGCTGAAGACGCTCGATGAACGATTGATTTGAATCCTCTGACGACGTCCACCCTGAAATTTGATCTGGGTCAAAGCCTGCCATCCTGACAGACGACAGCGTTGCATCACGCGTCTGCTGCAGAATCTCATCGGATCGCGTCTCGATGGGAATTCCCCCCTTCTCAATTCCTAGCCTACTGAGGTGGGAAGCAGCATCCGCAGCGAGTCGAGTCAGTGCCTTGATTACATGCTTCCCGGTCCCCTCCGGAAGTGCCCCATTACGGGAAAGGTACGGCTGACATTGCCTAGGAACTGCCTCGACGAGAGAAGCCCAGGGGATGGGACACGACAGCCGACGTGGCGAGGTGACCTCAACTCTGCGCTTCAGGTCGTCACCCGCACCGTGCGTCTTACCGGCACGAGCAAGCCACGTGACTTGCGGACTACCGGAATCGATTCCCGTCACGATGAGCGTCGTGTGCCTACCTTGCCAGTATTCGTACGGCTGTGTAGTAATCCATCGCGGCTTGCTCCCTTCTTCCTGCTCCCGCCAGTGATGACCCAAGTGTCGCTCTTCTGCCTTGTCCGTACGAATGATCGCTACCATGCCGTACATTCTCCAAGAAAGAGGGATCGGTAGCTCCCTGTTTCACCAAGTACAAGCATTCCTATTGCGCCCTCGCGTTGACGATGGCTCCCAGCGGGACAGGCGCATCCTCTGCTGCCACCTCCAGAGGCGATGCCGCCGCCCTCGGTTCAACCGCAGATCATCGCAGCCTCACCAGCCAAGCGGGCAAATGGGACAGTGCGGCGCTTGAACCCCAACCGCTACTGTCCCGACAGTCGCTTGCAAGAAACCCGGTCCCCCTACGACCGTTCTCCCCTAACCTGCTTGTTCGTTGGTCGTCTCAGAGGGGTGGAGCATGCGCGCGTTGGAAGATGTCAGGAACCAGGTGCGATCGCTGACCTCACGCAGATATATAGAGGAGGCCGTGGCTGCATACAGCGTCGGCGCCTATCGGGCGGCACTAATCTCTACGTGGATCGCGGTGGCAGCAGACGTCATAGGCAAGATCCGGCTCATGGCCGAACAAGGCGGCGCGGCAGCAAGGCTACGAGACGAACTGGATCGAGCCATCAAGGCGAACAACGTCCCGGCACTCCAGGAGTTCGAACGCAAACTCGTTGGCCGAGCGCACACAGAGTTGGAGCTGATCGGCTCCCGCGAAGCAGAAGATCTGGATCGCCTCTACAAGGACCGGCATCTCTGCGCCCATCCTGCCTTCGCCTCGGACGGCGAGGACTTGTTCACCCCAACCCCTGAGCTCGTGCGTGCCCACTTGGCCTCGGCAGTGGACTCGCTGCTGGCACATCCAGCGATCACTGGCCGCAAGGCGATCGAGAGGTTCGGGAGAGAAGCCTCCTCAGCGTCCTTCCCCCAAGACGACACGCGGCTCAACGAGTATCTGCGCGCCAGCTACATGGACTACGGGACAAAGGCGTTGAAGGCGAATCTGATCAAGGTCGTCTGCAAGGAGACGCTCAAGCCCGAAACTGAGTTGAAGCAGCGCTGGACGTATACGCGCACCGCCCAGCAGCTACAGAAGATCGCCCCAAGCCTGTTCGATGAGCAGCTGAATGTTGTTCTGGGGCCCTCGCAGAACCTTCTCACCGACGAGGGCCTCATGGCTCTGATCAGCGGCCTTTGCTACGTACCCGGTACATGGAACGTGCTGCATGACGGAACGCGTGCGCGCGTGGAGGAGCTGCTGCGCACGGTGAAGCCATTGGACCTTGTGGAGACGCACATGCTCTTCTACGGCCCGCTTCCCCCTGCTCCAGTCGACGGGATGCTGCTCGACCGCCTTGAGGACATCACGGCAGCCGGCGCCTTGAGGGGGATGTCGCGGACGGTAGCCCTCTGCCTCGGCGAGGAACCCGATCCGAGGCTCGTCCCTGCTTTGACCCTGCTGGCTGCGAAGGCGAGCTCTTACGAGGGCGGGGCAGCGGTCCTCCAAGTGCTCAACGATCTTGTCCGCACGATGACAGACGAACAGATGGCGCATCTCCTGGAGGTCTGCCAAGCCAACGGGCAGATTCGGGGGTCAGTCCTGGGAAACAGACAGATCGAGCGCATGAGGTGGCACGGGCCACAAGGAGAACTTGCCCAGGCGGCATGGGAGAAGTGGGACGCCCCCAGGGCTGTCGAAGCACCCGAAGAAGTTCTGGGGGTAGGGGACATGAGCTGAACGGTGGCGTCATCCGCAGGATGAGAGAACGCCGTCCGTGGTTGCATTTCTGGTTGCGTTCACCTGCGTACAGCCCCATTCGGAACCCCCACCGTCACCGGCTCCACCGCAGGTCAGGACCCCCCCGTACACCCCCGTACCCCCAGGCGAACATTTGGAAAGCGTGTTGGGGGCAACCCCTCACGAGTTCGAATCTCGTATCCTCCGCCGGCAGAAGGCCCGGACCGTTTCGACGGTCCGGGCCTTCGTCGTTCTCCGGGTGGTCCCGTGCGGGCTTCCGGCCGCTCCCGCTTAATCTCTGCTGGCCCGTACAGAAGTTCGGGCGGCCCAAGGGGAGGGTGCACGTGAAGAAGCAGGGGCGGGGGCTGAGGGTTGCGGCCTGGGTGCTGGTGCCGGTGGGGGTGGTGCTGGCGGTGGGGGGCTTCGGGTGGCTGTTCACGCAGTACCAGGGGAATGTCATGGCGAGTTCGTCGATGACGCCGACGTACAGGCAGGGCGACCGGATCGTCGTCGAGCGCATCGGGGCGGACGAAGTGCGGCGGGGGGACGTCGTCCTGGTCCGGGTGCCGGAGCGCTATCGGGGTGGGGCGGTCGTGCAGCGGGTCGTCGGGGTGGGTGGGGACCGTGTGGTGTGCGACGGGGCGCGGATCACGGTGAACGGTGAGCCGGTCGAGGAGCCGTACGTGAAGGGCGGGCAGGTCAATGCCGGTGCCGAGCCGTACGACGTGCGGGTGCCGGAGGGGCGGCTGTTTCTGCTGGGGGACAACCGGGGCGACTCCCTCGATGCACGTTTCTTCCTCTCGGATCAATCGGGCAGCGTCGCCGCGTCCGGGTTGGTCGGGCGGGTGCAGGAGGGGTTTGGTGCGGTGGCCGTGCTGGGGGTGGTCGCTGTGGCGGGGATCGTGTGCGCGCTGGTCGGGGTCGGGCTGGGGATCGGGGGGTACGTCGCCGGGCGGCGCGGCCGGTGGGTGGCGCCGGTGGTGCCCGGGGTGTGAGGGCCGGGGCCGGCGGGCGTTGCGACTCCCGCCGGATCACCGGGCGGCTTCGGTCGGGCGCTTGGGCAGGTGGCGTACGGAGAAGAGGCCCAGCGTGATGTGGAGGGCCGCCGCCACTGCTGCGGCCACGTGCAGGCCCGAGACGAAGGAGGACTTCGCGGAGGCGGCGAGGGCCGGGGCGAGGCCGGGGAGGTGGAGGGTTTCGTCGAGGGTGCCCGCGAGGACCGGGCCCCGGAGGCGGAAGAGGAGGGTGGCCAGGGAGCCGAGGAGGGCGATGCCCAGGGCGTTGCCGAGTTCGTTGCTGGTCTCGGCGATGGCGGCGGCGGAGCCCGCGCGCTCCGGGGGGACGGCGGAGACGGCCGTGTCGGCGACCACGCTGAAGGAGATTCCGTAGCCGATGCCGGAGAGGGTGGTGGCGGCGACGTACCAGGCGATGCCGTGGGTGGCGGTGGTGGCGAGGAGGAGGAGCAGGCCCGCGGCGATCAGGAAGTGGGTGGCGAGGAGGGCGGTGCGGGTGCCGGTGCGGGCGACCAGGTAGGGGGTGGTGATGCAGGTGATGGTGAGGACCGCTGCGCCGGGCAGGGCGATCAGGGCGGCGTCCAGGACGGTCAGGCCGAGGACGGACTGGAGGTAGATGCCACCGAGGTACGCCGTCGCCGACCAGGCCGCGAGGGGGAGCAGGCCGGTGATCGCGGCGATGGCGAAGACCCGGTCGCGGAAGAGGCGGAAGTCGATGAGGGGGTTCGGGAGGCGGAGTTGGCGGCGGACGAACCAGGTGAGGGTGACGATGCCGAGGGCGCCTGTGGTGAGGGAGAGGGCGCTCGGGCCTTCGGCGGCGGTGTGCTTGATTCCGTATACGGAGAGCAGGAGGCCTGCGGCCGAGAGCAGGACGCTCAGGGCGTCGATGCGGGCCGTGGTCGTGGTGCGGACCTCGTGGAGGAGGGTCGGGGCGAGGGCGAGGAAGAGGACGACGACCGGGAGGTTGATCAGGAAGACGGAGCCCCACCAGAAGGTGGAGAGGAGCTGTCCACCGACGACCGGGCCGATCGCGAAACCGGCGGCGAAGGTCGCGGCGAAGATGCCGATCGCCCTCGTACGGGCGCGGGGGTCGGGGAAGAGTTCGCTCAGGACGGCGAGGGCGGACGGGAGGAGGGTGGCTCCGGCCACGCCCATCAACGCCCGTGCGGCGATGAGGAGTTCGGGGGTCGGGGAGAAGGCCGCCGCCGCCGAGGCCAGGCCGAAGACCGTCGCGCCGGCCATCAGGAGCTTCAGGCGGCCGTACCGGTCGCCGATGCCGCCGAAGGCCACCAGGAGGGAGCCGACGGCGAATCCGTACACGTCCAGGATCCACAGGGCCTGGTCGGCGGTCGGGTTGAGCGCGGCGGCGACCTTCGGCATGGCGAGGAAGAGGACCGAGCTGTCCATCGCGACGAGCAGGACGGGGCCGAGGACGACGAGGAGGCCGAGCCAGGCGCGGGGCGTCGACGGTCCGGACGGGCCAAGGGGCTTGAGGGGGGCGGTCGTTGTGGTCATGGGGAGGAGCCTGCGGCGGGGTGCGCCGGGCAGCCATCCCCGTGGTGTGGGTACACCTCGCAGGGGCAGGCAGCGGGGCGTGCCCCGTGCCTAGGGTCGGGGCATGGAACTGGAGAGCCTCGGGGCGTACCTCAAGAGCCGTCGGGACCGGGTCACGCCCGTCGACGTCGGACTGCGTACGTACGGAACCGCCCGGCGCGTACCGGGACTCCGGCGGGAGGAGCTGGCCCAGCTCGCCGGGGTGAGCGCCGGGTACTACACACGGCTGGAGCAGAACCAGGCCGGGACGGCTTCCCAGCAGGTGCTGGACGCGCTCGCCCAGGTGCTCCGGCTGGACCGGGACGAGCGGGCCCACCTGCACAATCTCGCCCGGCACCCGGCCGCACCCCGCCTCGTGCGGCCCCGGCCGGAGAAGCCGCACCCGCGGGTGCTGGCGCTGCTGGGGTCGATCGGGGACGCCACGCCCGCGGTGGTGCTGGGCAGGCGCGGCGACGTACTGGACTGGAACAGGACCGGGCACGCGCTGGTCGCCGAGCACGTGGACTTCGAGGCGCCGCGGGATCCGGCGCGGCGGCCGTCGATTCCGCGGTTGTTCTTCCTGGATCCGCTCACGCGGGATCTGTTCGGGAACTGGGAGGCGCTGGCGCGGGCGCACGTGGCGTATCTGCGGTTCACGGCGGGGCGGTATCCGGACGACGCCCGGCTGGCGGAGCTGATCGGTGAACTCACCATGCGGAGCGTGGAGTTCGCCAAGCTGTGGGCGAAGGGGGAGGTCGCGGACTGCACGGTGGGGACGATGGACTTCCGGCATCCGACGGTCGGGGCGCTCTCCGTCGACTACCAGGTGTGGCTCCAGCCGGAGAGCCCCGACCACCGGCTGGAGGTCTACACCCCGAACGACGCGGCGTCGGGCGATGCGCTCCGACTGCTGGCGGGGCAGGCGGCCAGGCCCGACTCCCCCGGCCCGGGTGCGCGGGATCTCGGACGGGTGGAGGCGGCGGGCGCGGGCCGGCTCGACTGACACGGCGCGATCCCGGCGTCCGGGACATGCGGGAGGGGGAAGGGGGGCCGGCGGACGCGGTCCGGGGGCGGACCCATGCGCGGCAGGGGGGCTAGCACCACCCCAGGTCGGGCGGGTCGCCCCATGCCGTTCGGCGGGCGGATTCGGGATCGTATTCCTTGTCAACGAACGTCCACGGACGCGTTGCGACCGTCCCCTCCGCGATGATTCGAGGCCCGAAATGACCGCGTACGCCACCGCCCCCGTCCCCTCCTCCTACACCGCCGCCCGTGAAGTCGGTTTCCTGCGCGGGCCGTTCGCCGGGGCCACCTTCCGCGAGATCGGGTACACGATCACCTCGCTGCCGGTGGCGATCGTCGGGTTCGTGTTCACCGTCGTGCTGTTCTCGGCGGGGGTCGGGCTCGCCGTCACCGTCCTCGGGCTGCCGGTGCTGGCCGCGATGCTCGCCGGGGCGCGGGGGCTCGGGGCCGCCGAGCGCGGGCGGGCCCGGCTCGGGCTGGGGCTCGATGTGGAGGGGCCCGGTCCGGTCGTGGCCGAGCGGTCCGGGTTCTGGGGCGCGATGCGGGCCCGGCTGACGGACGCGGCGGGGTGGAAGGCGCTGCTCTTCCACGTGGTGATGTTCCCGTACCGGATCTTCAGCTTCGTGATGTCGGTGACGTTCCTGCTGGTCGGGTGGGTCGTGGCGCTGCTGCCCGCCTACAACTGGGTCTTCCCGAAGTACGTCGAGGGCTGGGGCGGCTACCGGATCTACGACTTCACCTCGGGCGGCATCCGGCACACGTACGACATCACCTCGCCGCTCCAGCTCGCGGCGGTGTCGCTGGTCGGGTTCGCCGTCGTCTTCCTCACCCCGAAGCTGGTCCGGGCGCTGACCAACGTGGACCGGGCGGCGGTGCGGGGGCTGCTCGGGAAGTGAGTTCCGTACGGACGCGTACAAAAGCGCAGGAACCCCTGGCCACCTCGGCCAGGGGTTCCTGCGTGTACGCCGGTCAAGAAGTCACCGGTCAGAAGTCGTCGCAGGTGGCGCCTGCGAACGGGCCCGTCGTGGTGGCGATCAAGCCCGTCAGGGCTTCACGCTCAGCCCTGCCGGCCCGTCTTGCGGCGACGTACGGCGATCATCGCGCCCGCACCGAGCACGATCGCCGCGCCCGCCGCGAGGGCGAGCTGCGGGGTGCCCTCGGAGCCGGTGGCGGCGAGGTTGCCCGCGTCGGTGGTGACCGGGACGACGGAGGAGTCGCCCTGCGGGGTCTTGACGTTGTCGGTGTTCTTCACGTCGGACGGCTTCGAGTCGTCCACGTTGTCGAGCTTGCTGCCCTCCGGAAGCACCGAGAACGCGTACTCCTTGAGGTCGTTGCGGATGCAGGACTCGGGGTCCTGGATGTAGTCGCCCGAGACGAACGCCAGGCCCTCGGAGGCCGGGGCCTTCTTGTCGACCGCGAGGCGCAGCTTGAGGTCGGCGGACTTGCCGGCCTTCAGGTTGGTGATGGTGCCCGCGAACTCGGCCTCGCCGACGTCCTTCCAGTCGCTGGAGCCCGCGGCGGCGGACTGGAGCTTCAGGAGACCGCCGATGTCCTTGAAGGTGGACTTGTCGTGGCCGTAGACCGCCGCGAACGGCTTGATCTCGGCGAAGTCCTTCTTGGTGCCGTTGGCGACGTGCAGCGTGAACTCCACCGTCGTACCGGCGACGATCTTCGACGGCAGGCCGTTGAGCGTGGTCGCGAGGGCCGCGTCCTTCACGCACTTGTCCGGGTCGAAGGGGGGCTTCGGCTTCGTCGGGTCCGGGTCGGTCGGGTCCGTGCCGGGGTCGGTGCCCGGGTCGGTGCCGGGGTCCGTCCCCGGGTCCGTGCCGGGATCGGTGCCCGGGTCCGGGACCGGGTCGCCGCCGGCCGCGGTCTTCGCGGTCTCGTAGGCGGTGACGGCCTTGTCGTACGCGGACTTCGTGGTCGTCTCGGTGTTCTTGGCCGCGAAGAGCGCGCGGTCCGCGGCGACCCGCTTGTCGGCCAGTTCGTTGGCGGCCTTCTCGTAGGCCGTGATCGCCGTGGTCAGCTCGGTGGCCCGGGTCTTCGCCGTCGTCTCGGCCGCGGCGAGGTCGTCCTTGGCCTTCTTGAGGTCGTCCGCGGAGGGCGTGGCGCCGTCCTTCGACAGTGCGTCGAGGGCGTCCTTCGCCTTCTTCTGCGCCTCGTCGGCCGTGGCCTTCGCCTTCTCCGCCTCGTCGAACTTCTTCTTGGCGTCGGCCGAGGCCTTGACGTACGCGTTGGTGTCGGCCTTCAGTGCCTCGACGGCCTTGTCGGCCTCGATGCGTGTCGTCACGGCCGCGTCGTACAGCTTCTTCGCATCGGCGACGGCCTTCTTGAGCTGGTCCAGGTCGGCCTGGGTCGGCTTCTTCTGGTCCTGCACCTGGCCGGCCGGCACCGTGTCGGCGGCGAACGCGGGCGTGACCGACAGGAGCAGGGCGGGAGTGGTCACGGCGGCGGCGACGGCCGTCGCGAGCATGCGACGTATCTTCACGCGGGCCCTTTTCTGGAAATGGGTTCTCCGGTCGGGAGAGACCTCGAAAGGAGAGGAAGGGGAAGAAGAGGTGGCGTGCCGCTGCGGAGTGCTGTCTCACGCGGACGGCAGCCTCGTGATCGTACGACCGGAGAACGAACCGGAGAAGGGGGATTTCACGCCCCGGGGGGCTTTCTGCCGACAACTGCTTGAACGAACACGGTCATTCGCGACAGTTGCCCACGGGGCGTGTGTTTTCTGTGTGAGGTCTTTCATAGGGCCGCGCGCGCAGCCACTCCGTCGCGCGGGCGGATGCTTCACAGCGCGTGCGGCGGACCCAATGACCGTACACGCGACGGCAGGTGCGTGCCTTCGTGCGGTCGTACGATCCTGAACGCGGCCGCCGCCAGCAGCGCCCCCAGCACCGGCGCCACCAGGTACGCGACCAGGTGCCCGGTCTGCCCCGACCACAGCGCGGGGCCGAACTGGCGGGCCGGGTTGACCGAACCCCCGGTGACCGGGCCGAGCCCGACGATCGCAGCCGCCACGCTCCCGCCCATCAGCAGCGGCAGCGCCCTGGCCAGGCGCGGGGCGATCAGCGCGTACGCGGCGAGCAGCATCATGGCGGCCATCGCGACGGCCTCCAGCGCCAGCACGGTCGTCCCGTTCCAGGACTCCCCCGGCGCCACCGCCGCCGTGTCGGCCATCGGCCCCCACACCGCGCGGCCCAGGCCCATGCCCAGCGCCGAGCCCGCGAGCTGGGCGGCGACGAAGGGCAGCACCGCCCGGCCGGGGAACTCGCGCAGGGCCCACAGGCCGACGGTGACCGCCGGGTTGAGGTGCCCTGCGGTGAAGCGGCGCGCGCCGGGCGACATCACCAGGGCGATGGCGGCGCCGACCGCGAGGGCCACCCCGGCGAGCCGGAGGGTGGCGTCCGGGACGGCGGCGAGGGCCGGGGAGTCCGGGGCGAGCAGCCACCGTACGGCGGTCACGACGAGGAAGAGCAGCGCGGCGGTCAGGACCAACTCGGCCACTGTTTCCCGGAGTTGGCGTCTCACCCCGCACTCTCCTTCGCCTGTGCGCCGACCAGCAGACGGGAGGTGAGGGTGGCGAGGCGCTCGCCCTGGTAGCGGGCGGCGTCGAGGGTCTCGGCGCCCATGTCGCCGCCGGACACGAAGGTCGTGCCGTACGGGTTGCCGCCGGCGGCGGAGACGACGGGGCTGGTGAAGCCGGGCGGGACGATCAGGGTGCCCCAGTGGTACATCGTGTTGTAGAGGGCGAGCAGGGTGGACTCGTTGCCGCCGTGCGGGTTGGACGTCGAGACGAAGCCGGTGACCGGCTTGTCGGTGAAGACGCCGCTCGCCCACAGGCCGCCGGTGCTGTCCAGGAACTGCTTGAGCTGCGAGGAGACGTTTCCGTAGCGGGTGGGGGTGCCGAAGGCGTACGCGTCGGCCCAGCGCAGGTCGTCCAGGGTCGCCACGGGTACGTCGCGGGTGGCGTCGGCGTGGGCGCGCCAGGCGGGGTTGGCGTCGAGGGCGGCGTCGGGGGCGAGTTCGGCGACGCGCAGGAGGCGGACCTCGGCGCCGGTCTTGGCGGCGCCCTCGGCGAGGGCGGCGGCCAGGGCGTGGACGCTGCCGGTGGCGGAGTAGTAGACGACGGCGATCTTGGCGGGGGCGGCGGTGGTGGTCATGGCGGGGCCTCTCCGGAGGGTGTGCGTGCGGTCTGCGTGAGCCGTGCGTGCTGCGTGCGTGCTGCGTGCGTTCCCGTGGACCTCAACCGGATTGCTATCCGCTTGAGTTGACGTCGATGACGTTAAACGGATCGCTATCCGGTTGGCAAGACCCTGTGCAGAGGAAGTGGATAAGTGTCCGGTTCGGGTACGCTCCCGGCCATGAGCGAGCCCGAGAGCGCCCCTGCCGCCCAGCCCTCCGCCGCGCCCCCCTCCGCGCCCGGCGCCCCGGGCGGCCCCGTCGTACCGCCGCTGCCGGGCCGTTCCGTACTGCCGCTGGCGGAGGGGCCGCCGCCCGAGCGGGCCGACGCCGCGCGCAACCGGCGCCGGATTCTGGACGCCGCCGCGCGGATCGTGGCCGAGAAGGGCCCGGCGGCCCTCACCATGAACGCGGTCGCGCACGCCAGCGGCATCGGCGTCGGCACCGTCTACCGGCGGTTCGGGGACGTGCAGAAGCTGCTGTACGCACTCCTCGACGACCGGGAGCAGCAGTTCCAGGAAGCCTTCATGACCGGTCCGCCGCCGCTGGGCCCGGACGCGCTGCCCGCCCCGCCGACCCCGCCGGAGGTGCGGCTGCGGGCCTTCCTGCACGCGCTCGCGGACCGCACGGCCGAGCACGAGGAGATGCTGGTCGCGGCCGACAAGGCGTCACCGCAGGGCAGGTACCACACCGCCGCGTACCTCACGCTGCACACGCACGCCGCGATGCTGGTCGGCCAGATCCGGCCGCAGGCCAACGCGGCCCTGGTGGCGCATCTGCTGCTGGCGACGCTCTCGCCGAGCGTGGTCCAGCACCTGCACGAGTCGCGCGGTGCGACCTCGGACCAGATCAAGGAGGGCCTCGACGAGCTCCTCGCGCTGCACCTGACGGACTGACCTTCAGCCGGGCCTGCGACCCAACTGGTTGCATAAGCGCCCCGGGTGACGCAAGAGCGCCATTCAGCCGTTGTCACGCGCGTCCCGGCACCCCCGTCCGCACACTCGGGCACGTGAGTATTCGGAAAAGCATTCCCAGACGCCCCCGGAATCGCTAACTTCCCCTCACATTTGTTCGCACCGAGAGGACTTCTGTGAACGCTTCATCCCGCAGTCGCAGATCCATGGCCGCCCTGGCGTCCCTGGCGATCGCCACGCCGCTCCTGCTCGCCGCCGCCACCCCGGCGTCCGCGCAGCGCGCCGGCTCCGACCCCGCGAAGGACGCCGCGAAGCTCGCCAAGCAACTGGTGGCGGACTCGTCCGGGCCGGGCGCGTTCCAGCACCTCAAGCAGTTCCAGGCGATAGCGGACTCGGCGGGCGGCAACCGCGCCGCCGGCTCGCTGGGCCACGACGCCTCCGGCGCGTACGTCTTCAGCCTGCTGAAGAACGCCGGGTACGACGTCCACTACGAGAAGTTCAGCTTCGTCTCGATCGCGACGCAGGCGCAGACCCTCAAGGTCGTCTCGCCGACGCCGCGCGATGTGAAGATCATCGCGATGTCGTACACGAAGTCGACTCCGGTCGGTGGCTTGAACGCGCCCCTCGCGGCCGTCCCGCTCGACGACACGACCGGCTGCGAGATCGGCGACTACGCGGCCGGGTTCACCGGCAAGATCGCCCTCATCAAGCGCGGCGGCTGCTCCTTCGCGCAGAAGCAGGCGACCGCGGCGCAGGCCGGTGCGGTCGGCGCGATCATCTACAACAACACCGCGGGCGACCTCAACGGCACCCTGGGCTCCGCCGAGGACGGCAAGCTGCCCACCGGCGGCATCACCCAGGCCGAGGGCGAGGCGCTGGCCGCCGACGTCGCCAAGGGCCCGGTCACGGTCAACCTGGACATCCGCCAGAGCCAGACCACCAAGACCACCCGCAACGTCATCGCGGAGACCAAGGGCGGCAACGCCGCCAACACCGTGATGCTCGGCGCGCACCTGGACTCGGTCGCCGAGGGCCCCGGCATCAACGACAACGGCTCGGGCTCGGCCGGTCTCATCGAGGTCGCCCTCAAGCTCGCCAAGGCCACCAAGAACGGCAAGCAGCCCGCCAACAAGGTGCGCTTCGCCTGGTGGTCCGCGGAGGAGCTGGGCCTGCTCGGCGCCGAGGACTACGTCGCCAAGCTCACCCCGGAGCAGAAGGCGAAGATCAAGCTCTACCTGAACTTCGACATGATCGCCTCGCCGAACTTCGGTCAGTTCGTCTACGACGGCGACAACTCCGACGGCGTCGGCTCGGGCCCCGGCCCGGAGGGCTCCGCCCAGCTGGAGAAGGGGATCAACGACTTCCTCGACAGCAAGAACTTCCCGCACGAGGGCACCGACTTCGACGGCCGCTCCGACTACGGCCCGTTCATCGAGGTCGGCATCCCGTCGGGCGGCACCTTCACGGGCGCCGAGGGCCTCAAGACGGCCGCCCAGGCGGCCAAGTTCGGCGGCACGGCGGGCGTCGCGTACGACAAGTGCTACCACTCGAAGTGCGACGACCTCACCAACATCAACAACAAGGCGCTCGACATCAACGTCGACGTGATCGCGAACGCGGTCGGCACCTACGCCCACGACCTCAGCTCGCTCACCAAGCCGGTCGTCTCCAAGCCGACCACCGGCGGTGACAGCGGCAGCGGCGGCCACGGCGGCCACGGCCACGAGGGCGTGACCAGCTAGTAGCGGCTCCTGCCTGCGGTGTGCGGTGGGGGTACGGGTGCTCAACTGCCCGTACCCCCACCGTTGTTGTTTCACGTGAAACATCCCGAACGGGGTCAGAGGGCCATCGGGCCGCCGTGGGCCGTGACCGCGTCGCGGACGGCTTCGATGTAGGCCTCGGAGCGGGCGGTGGTGGCGCCGGTGCGCCAGACGAGGGCGACGTCGCTGTTGGGGACGTCGGCGAGGGGGACGTAGGCCAGGTCGGGGCGGGCGTAGTAGGTCGCGACGGAGGCGACGACCGGGGAGACGCCCTGGCAGGCGGCGATCATCGAGAGCATTTCCTGGAAGGTGGAGACGTCCTGGCCGCGTTCCAGGACGGATCCGGCGGCGGTGCGGCGCGGGACCTGGGCGTCCCACCAGTAGGCGGGGGCGCCTCCCGTCACGCCGAAGAAGCGCTCCCCTGCGGCGTCCTCCAGGGAGACCGAGTCGCGGTGGGCGAGCGGGTGGTGGCAGGGGACGGCCAGCACCCGGGGCTCGGAGACGACCGTCGGACCGACGGTGAGGTCGGGCTCCTCGACCGGGAGCCTGGTGAAGAGCACCTCGACCTCGCCCGTACGGAGCGGGCCGAGCGGGTCGGCGAACTGCACCTCGCGCATGCGGACCTCGCAGCCGGGGGCGCGCTCGCGGAAGGTGCGCCGGATGTCGCGGGTGAGCTGGCCGGCGCCGGAGCCGAGGAAGCCGACGTTGAGGATGCCGTCGATGCCGCGGGCGGTGGCTTGTGCGCGCTGGAGGACGGCCGTCATTTGGTCGTGCAGGGGCGCCAGTTCGGTGTGGAGCTGGCGGCCGAGCGGGGTCAGGGAGACGCTGCGGCTGGTGCGGTCGAAGAGCGGGGCGCCGATCTTGCGCTCCAGGCGCTTGAGGACTTGGCTGACCCGGGCCTGGGAGACGAGCAGCTTCTCGGCGGTGCGGCCGAAGTGGAGTTCGTCGGCGAGGATCAGGAAGATCTCGGTCTCGTGCCGTTCCATCACGGGTGGGGGCTCCTGCCCGTCACGGGTGGATGCTCCCGAGAGTTGTCGTCGCGCTGGATCGATTGTGCTGGGTTATCGATCGTTGCACGGATCGGCGTTGTTCGGGGTGGCGTTGCGGAGGATCTTTGAGGGGTCCGGTCCGGACGACACTTCCCGAGCAACTCCCTTGGAGGAGCCGTGCTTTCACGTGCCCGTAAGACCGTCCTCGCCGCCTCCGTCGCCCTCGCACTGGGTGCCGGGACGACCGCCGTCGCGCTGGACCGTACGGAGGCCAAGCCCAAGTCCGAGTCCGAGTCCGCTTCAGCGAAGTGGGCCGCCGCCTGGGCCGCCTCGCCGCAGCGGGCGTCCGTGAGCTTCAAGCCCAACTGGTCGGAGGCCGGTTTCGACAACCACACCGTCCGCCAGGTCGTCCGCGTCACCGCCGGCGGGACGCAGGCCCGTATCCGGCTCTCCAACGCGTACGGCACCTCGCCGCTCCAGGTGGAGCGTGCCACGGTCGCCCGTACGGACAAGGGCGCGGCCGTCAGAGCGGGCACGGTGCGTGAACTCGCCTTCGGGGGACGGCGGTCGGCGTCCGTGCCGGCGGGCGGGCAGCTCTCCAGCGACCCGGCCGGGCTGCGGCTGGCGGCCGGTGACCAGGTCTCCGTCACCCTCTACCTCAAGCGCACGACCGGCCCCGCGACCTTCCACGCCCAGTCCTTCACCGACTCCTACCGGGCGAGTGGCGACCACGCCTCGGACGGCTCGGCCGCCGCCTTCACGGAGTCCACCGAGTCCTGGTACTACCTGTCGGGCGTCGACGTCAGCGGTACGCAGCAGCAGCGCAGCGGGGTCGCTCTTTTCGGCGACTCGATCACCGACGGGTTCGCCTCCACCCCGAACGCCGACCGCCGGTACTCCGACGCCCTGGCCGCCCGGCTGAAGTCCCTGGGCAAGCCCCGCCCGGTCCTGAACTCCGGCATCGGCGGCAACCTCGTCCTCAACGACTCCGCCTGGTTCGGGGAGCGGGCCACCAACCGCTTCTCCCGCGACGCCCTCGACCTTCCCGGCGTCGGCACGGTCGTCGTCCTCGAAGGGCTCAACGACATCGGCTTCCAGGAGACCGACCACCCCCTGTACAAGCCCGCACCGAACATCACCGGCCGCGACCTCATCAACGGCCACAAGGAGCTGATCCGCCAGGCCCGCGCGAAGGGCGTCCGGATCGTCGGCGCGACCCTGCTCCCGCTCGGCGGCTCCGACCACTACGGCAAGCGCGCAGCCGCCGCGAGCGACGAGTTCAACCACTGGGTCCGCACCTCGGGGGCTTACGACGCGTACGTCGACTTCGACAAGGCCCTCGCCGACCCGGCCGACCCCGAGCGCCTCCACCCGGCCTTCGACAGCGGCGACCACCTGCACCCCAACGACGCCGGATACCGCGCGATGGCGAACGCCCTCGACCCCGCCTCGCTGTGAACCACCAGCGGTACGGGGTCATGGACCGGGCAGGACCGGCCGGGTCAGGCCGCCAGCCCCAGGGCCAGGGCGCCGACCACCGGCGCGACGTACACCAGCGGGAACGGGATGTGCGCGTACCAACGGGCCCGGACCACGGTGACGACCGCACCCGCGAAGTACAGGACCAGGCCGATCCCGGCAGCGACACCGATCGCCGGGACCGCCAGGCCCACCAGCAGCCCGGCCGCTCCGGCCGCCTTGGCCGCCGCCAGCCACGGCAGCCAGGCCTGGGGGACGCCGTAGTCCTTCATCGGCTCCACGGCCCACTTGGCGCCGAAGGCGGCCGATCCGGCCGAGAAGCCGACCATGACGGCGGCGACGACGGTCACGACTACGTAGGTGGTCGACATGGCGGGGCTCCCGAGGGGGTGTGGTCGAATCCAGTGGTCCGAGGCGGCGTTGGTGCCGCTCCGGCGGGCCGCTCGGCCCGTACACCCCTATGACTCGCGGCGCGGCGCGAGTGTGACCGCCCGGCGGAAAATTCCCGAAGAAACTTTTCGCGGGCCTCGCACAGGGCCTCCCCGAGGCCCCCTCAAGGCACCTCCAAGGCACCCCCGCCCCCCTCTACGCCACCGCCGCCGACCTCGCCGGGCACAGGTCGAAGTGACTGATCCGGCACGTGTCCGTCGGTATCGACGAGCCCAGGTTGACGGCCGTCCCGTCCCCCGCGATCCGCCACCGCTTCCCCGCCGGCACGGAGGCCACCACCCGCTCCCCCGGCTCGATCAGGATCCACTTCCCGCGCACCGTGCGGTGCCACTCGGCGGCCGCACCGCACCGCTTGCAGGACGTGCCCCCGGAAGCGCGCGGGTCGGGCACCGCCCTCAACTGCCGGGCGGCGGAACCCAGTTCGATCGCCGTGCTCGCCAGCACCTCGGCGAGCAGCACCGGCTCCCGGCCGCCGCCGCCCTTCTCGCAGGCCGCGCACACCGCGCGTCCCAGCACCGGGCGCCACCTGCCCTGCGGCCCGCCGCACGCCTCACATCCGTACGAACTGATCATGACCCCCACCCGCAAACCACGTCGATTGCAGCTGACGTAAAGAATGCTTCCACAGGGGTCTGACAATCAGTCCTGGCGACGGAATCACCGCAGTTCAGAGCCCAGACTGCCCCGATAGGCCAACACCACACAGCCGGTCACCCCGGCACCCCACCCACCACTCACCACCCACCACCCACCACCCACCACCCAAGCCTCACCCTCCCGCCCCGACCAGCCCGTGCAGATGCTCGTCGTGCCAGCCGTCCGCATGCAGCAGGGCACTGCGCATGGTCCCCTCCAGTACGAACCCGGCCTTCTCCGCGACCCGGCAGGACGCCGGGTTGTGCACGGAGTGCGTGAGCCGAAGCCGATGCAGCCCGAGCTCCTCCAACGCCCACCGGCCCACCCGCACAACGGCCTCTCCGACGAACCCTCTTCCCCGTGCCGCAGGCAGCAGCCAGTAGGCGATTTCGCCACTGCCCGCACGAAGGACCAGGTCGCCGCACCCGACCAACCCCACCGGACGTTCGTCCCCGGGCGGCACCACCGCCCACACTGCCGCCGTCTCCGCCGCCCAGGAACGCGTCCACCGCGTGACCCTCTCCCGGGCATCCGCCAAGGACACGTCCTTCCCGGGCCGATTCCACCGCTGGATCTCCGGATCGACGGCGGCCTCGACGATCACCTCCGCATCGCCCTCCCGCCAGGGCCGCAGCAGCGTCCCGGAGCCGAGCACCAACACGGGCTGAGTCGTCGCAGCCATCCGCCCGGCGGGGACGACGTCGGGCACAGAAGGAATCATCCACGCATCCTCACAAACCGCCTGGCCCGGCGGGAAGATCAGCAGCCGCGTTCGACGACGAAGGCCGCCCACGCCGCCGTGACGCACCCTTCCTCCCCGTGCTCCCACCTCACGGGCACCAGACCCCGCCCCTACCTCTTCCCGTACTTCTCCCAGGCCGCCTGCCTGCTGATGCCCAGGGCCCTGCCGATGTCGGTCCAGGAGTTGTCGAGGTACGTCGCGCGCAGGGCGGCCTCCCTCGCGAGGGGGGAGAACTCGCCGCCGCCGATGCGGATCAGGTCCAGGGCGGCCAGCGGGCGGTCCTCGTCGATCATCGTGCGCAGGGCGGCGACGACCGCGCGCATGGCGTCGGCCTCGGCCCTGGTGGCGGTGGCGGCCCGGAGGGCGGCGACGTGGTCGCGCTGCCATTCGCGGGCGGCGGCCTCGTCGGCCTCCTGGAGGGGGAACGCGCCCCTTCCCAGGGCGTGTTCGATGTCTCCCTCCCAGCCGCAGGAGCAGGAGGCGGCCGAGCCGGTCGGGAATTTGCTCCCGTCGGGGGCCACGCCCAGCGGGCGGGCGGTGAAGTCGTGTCCGTCCAGGTGGGCGTCGGTGAGCGAGGTGGACATGCGTCAAGGGTTCCTTGCAGTACGTGATCTCGTCAAGGTTTCCTTGCAGCCAACTTCGTTACGGGGAGGCGCCGTTCAGCCCAGCCGGACCTCCGACCACCACTCCCGGCCGAGCAGCGCCGCGAACAGGCCGGTCCGCATGCGCACCAGCGCCCGGAAGGCCCCCGCGCTGCGGCCCGCACCCCAGACCTGGGAGGCGTGCGCCGCGAGGGCGGCCTGTTTGCGGGCGGCGTGGGGGCGCGCGTCGATGGCGTGGGTGATCTGCTCGCGAGGGGTGTGCTCGATGCGGAGCATCGCCGTACGGAAGGTACGGAGGTTTCGGGGGCTGCGCAGGAGCGAGGTGAGGCGGAGGAGGCGGATGGCGGCCGTGCGGGGGATGGCGGTGGTCAAGGTGCGGATGCCACCTGCCAGGTGGGACGCGTGAAGGGCCACCTCGTGGGCGTGGACGTGGTCGCGGTGGCCGTAGCCGCCGCCCGCGTCGTGGGTGAGGAGGAGGTCGGCCTTCTCCTCGCGGAGGATCGCCGCCAGCGCCTCGGCCGCCTCCTGGCGCGGTACGCGTACGAAGCGGGGCCGGTCCGGCGGGTCCGGGTAGAGGTCGCGGCCGTGGCCGCTGTCGGCGTAACCGAGGGTGGTGACGCGGGATGCACCCAACGCCGCGCCGCTGGCGTCGAGTTCGCGCAGGCGCAGGCGTCCCTCCCGTACCGGACCCATCTCGCCGTCCGTCGCCGACACCAGCACCACCCGGTGCCCCTCGGCGGCGGCGCGGGCCAGGGTGCCGCCCGCGTGCAGGACCTCGTCGTCGGGGTGGGCGAAGAAGGCGATGAGGGTGGCCATGCCGGTCATCCTCGCAGAGGGGTGATTAGGCTCGGGGAGACCTGACACCTCGTACCCACTCCGGAGCGGACGCATGGCGGACCAGGCCGAGTTCGAGGAGCACCGCGCGCATCTGCACGCGGTCGCCTACCGCATCACCGGGTCCGTCGCCGACGCGGACGACGCCGTGCAGGAGGCGTGGCTGCGCTGGCACGCGCTGCCCGACGGGACGGCGGAGCACCCGCGTGCGTACCTCACCACCACGATCAGCCGGCTCTGCTACGACCAGTTGACCTCCGCCCGCGCCCGCCGCGAGCGGTACGTCGGGCCGTGGCTGCCGGAGCCGCTGGTCACCGCCCCCGCGGCGGAGGGGCCCGAGGAGCGGGTGACGCTCGACGAGTCGGTCAGCACGGCGATGCTGCTGGTGCTGGAGAGCCTGAGTCCGGCGGAGCGGGTGGCGTTCGTGCTGCACGACGTTTTCGGGGTGCCGTTCCCGGAGATCGCGCAGGCGCTGGACAAGTCGCCCGCCGCCGTACGGCAGTCCGCGTCGACCGCGCGCAAGCACGTACGGGACGCGAAGCCGCGGCGCACGGTCGCGCGGGCCGAGCACCAGCGGGCCGTGGAGGCCTTCCTCGACGCGGTCACCGGGGGCGGCGACCTCGACGCGTTCCTGCGCATCCTCGCGCCGCAGGTGGTCTGGCGCTCGGACGGCGGCGGCATCGTCAGCGCGGCACGGCGGCCGGTCACGGGCGCGGCGAAGGTGGCGGCGCTGGCGCAGGGGATCTACGGGTTCTTCGAGCCCGCGCGGATGCGGATTCTGCGGTACGACGTGAACGGTGCGCCGGGGCTGGTGCTGGATGCGAGGGCGATGGGGTACCGGGGTGCGTTGGCTTTCACGGTGGACGAGGGCGGGCTGATCACCGGGATCGACGTCGTCCTGAACCCGGAGAAGCTCGGTCACCTGGACTTCGACGCGCTGTAGGTGCCCTCCGGGGCCTCGGGCCGCTGCCCGGTGCCGACAGGCCGGCCCCGGGGACGTAACCGATGTACGCACAAAGGAGGACACAGATCCCTCGCGCGTCGGATACCGAAGTCGACACACACCCACCCATCGGCTGACGCCCCCCGCTTCCCCCGTTGGCTAGGCTCGAAACACGAACGGGCACGACCCATGCCCACCATCGGGGGAGCTGCGAAATGAGCCACAACCACCCATCTGAATCAACCGTGTTGGGATACTCCCGCACCCGTCTGCTGCGCATCCTCGTCGGCTTCCCGGCCGTCGGGCTCGGCATCGGCTTCCTGCTGCCGCCGCTCGCCCGCTGGTTCGACGGCTCGGCGACCGGACCGCTGCGCCGCCTCTTCGAAGCGCTCGGCGGCCTGGAGCAGCCCTGGCAGATCGCACTGTGCGCGCTCGTCGCCACCCTGCTCGGCCTGCTCGCGGCGTACGTCGCCGTCGCCGACTCGGCCCGGACGACCGTGACCGGGGCGGCGCTGACCATCGAGCCGCGCGACGGCAAGAAGGCCACGTCGCTGGCCAGGGCGGACGTGGCGGCCGTGTACCTCGACGGCCGGGACCTGGTCGTGCTCGACGCGCACGGCCGCGAGCTGTCGCGCAGCCCGCGCCAGGCCTCGCGGCACGCGCTGAGCCAGGCCCTGCGGACGCACGGCTACCCGTGGCAGGAGTCGCGCCCGGCCCTCGCCGCGCAGGAGCAGTCCCGCACGCCGGTCTCGGCGTCCGTGGCGTAATCACCCCAACCGACAGAAGGGGTACGGGACTTACGCCTCCCCGTACCCCTTCTCCCGCACCCAGCCCGCCACCCGCTCCTCGAACGCCCGCACCGCCGCGCTCCGGTACGCCGCCTCGCGCAGCAGCAGCGCCGCCGTGCGCGACGGCAGCGGGGGCTCGACGGGCACCCGGTGCAGCCGCGCGTCGGCGGCGGCCAGCGGGTCCGGCAGTACGGTCGCCAGCGCGCCCCGGCCGACGACCTCGACCAGGACATTCAGCGAGTTCGCCTCGACGGCGACGGCGGGCCGCACCCCGTACCGCTCGAAGTACGCGTCCAGGTGGCGGCGCGTCGCGAAGTCCTCGCTGAGGAGTGCGAGGTGGGCGGCGGCCAGCTCCTCCAGCGGGAGCGCCCGCGTGTTCTTCGCGTACGGATGAGCGCTCGACCCCACCACCAGCGCCAGCCCCTCCTCGAACAGGGGCCGCGCCGTCACGCCCGTCGCGTGCTCGCCGAGGAAGGCGATGCCGACGTCGATCCGGTCGTCGAGGAGTTCGGTCTCCATGCGGGCCTGCGTCATCTCCCGCACGTCCAGGGAGATCCCCGGGTGCCGGGCGTGGAAGTCCGCGACGAGGGGTCCCATCAGGTACGTCGTGAAGGTCGGCGTCATCGCGACGCGCAGCGTGCCGCGCGACAGGTCGCCGACGTCCAGCACCGCCCGTTCGCCCGCCGCGAGGTCGGTGAGGGCCCTGCGCGCGTACGTCACGTACGCCTCGCCCGCGTCGGTGAGCCGCACTGAGCGGCCCGAACGGTCCAGCAACTGCACCTTCAGCGCCCGCTCCAGCTGCTTGATCTGCTGGGAGAGCGTGGGCTGCGAGATGTGCAGCTCCTCGGCGGCGCGGGTGAAGTTCGCGTGCTCGGCGACGGCGAGGAGATAGCGGAGGTGGCGCAGTTCGAGGGCGGGCATGCACTCGACTATAGATGCCATCTATTGCAGAAAGCGACAGCAACTCTTGGACGCTATAGGTGCAGGTCGTGCAGGGTGGAGCACGTCGGACGGACAGCCCGGCAAACCGGCGCAAAAGCCCCGTCGCACGTCGCAAGGAGTGGTCCCATGCAGGAGATCGCAGCAGGATTCGAGCGCTTCCGGCGCGAGGCCTTCCCGCCCAGAGCTGAGCTCTTCCGGCGGCTGGCCACGACCCACACCCCGAACGCCCTGTTCATCGGCTGTTCGGATGCCCGGGTCGTCCCCGAGCTGATCACCCAGCGCGAACCGGGCGAGCTGTTCGTCATCCGTACGGCGGGCAACCTCGTTCCGCCGCACGGGCAGGGTGCGGACGGCGTCGCCGCCAGCATCGAGTACGCGGTGAACGCCCTCGGCGTCGCCGACATCATCGTCTGCGGCCACTCGGCCTGCGGCGCGATGACCGCGCTCGCCTCCGGCACCGACATGTCGTCCCTCCCCGCCACCGCCGACTGGCTGCGGCACGCGGACGCCTCGCAGGCCCTGCTGGACGCGTCCCAGCAGGGCGAGGAGCGGATCGCCGCGCTGATCCGCTTCAACGTCGCCGCCCAGCTCACCAACCTGCGCACCCACCCCTCGGTGGCCCGCGCCCTGGCCCGCGAGGAGCTCGCCCTGCACGGGTGGGTCTACGACATCGGGTCCGGCGACATCGAAACGGTCGACACGACGACCGGCACCGTCACCCCCCTCACCGCCTGATCCCCCACGCACACGTGCCCCACACGTACAAGAAAGAGGAACCCCCCATGAACAACCTCCACGCCCAGGCCGACCAGAACTCCCGCCAGCAGGTCACCGTCGCCGCCATCGAGGCCAAGACCCGCCGCGACCTGTCCTGGAAGGAGATCGCCGAGCCCACCGGCCTCTCCGTCGCCTTCGTGACCGCCGCCCTCCTCGGCCAGCACCCGCTGCCCGCCGACGCCGCCCGCACGGTCGCCGACCTGCTCGGCCTCGACGACGACGCGGCCCTTCTCCTCCAGACCGTCCCGATGCGCGGCAGCATCGTCGGCAACGGCGGCATCCCGACCGACCCGACCATCTACCGCTTCTACGAGATGCTCCAGGTCTACGGCACCACGCTGAAGGCCCTGGTCCACGAGGAGTTCGGCGACGGGATCATCTCGGCGATCAACTTCAAGCTGGACGTGAAGAAGGTCGCCGACCCCGAGGGCGGCGAGCGGGCCGTCATCACGCTGGACGGCAAGTACCTCCCCACAAAGCCGTTCTAATCGCCTCTCGGGGCGGGGGCGACGTTTCACGTGAAACGTCACCCCCGCCCACCCCCTCCCCACCCCCCGGAAAGGAAATGACCATGGACTTCGCCCAGCGCACCATCGACATCGCCCGAGCCAACGTGGAGGAGGGCGGGCGGCCCTTCGCCACCGTCATCGTCCGCGACGGCGAGATCGTCGCCGAGAGCGGCAACAAGGTCGCCCAGACCGGGGACCCGACGGCCCACGCCGAGATCCTGGCGATCCGTGAGGCGTGCACGAAGCTCGGCACGGAGCACCTCACGGACTGCACGATCTACGTACTGGCCCACCCCTGCCCGATGTGCCTCGGCTCGCTGTACTACTGCTCGCCGGCAGAGGTCGTGTTCCTCACGACACGCGAGGAGTACGAGCCGCACTACGTGGACGACCGCAAGTACTTCGAACTCGGCACCTTCTACGAGGAGATCGCCAAGCCCTGGCAGGAACGGCGCCTGCCGATGCGCCACGACTCGCGGGCGGAGGCGGTCGACGTCTACCGCGACTGGCAGTCCCGCAACGGCGGCCACCGCCACGTCCCCAACACCCCGACCGCCTGACCCCCGCCCTCCGGTCTCCCGGCCCCCGGAACTCATCGCCTCCGGCGCGAGGTGCCGAAGATGGAGCGGCTGATCTCCCGGCCCAGCTGCGTCCCGATGGAGCGGGCGAGGGACTTGAACATCCCGCTCCCCACCACCTGCTCGATCAGCGAAGGGTCGTCCCGCTCCGGAGCGGGAGCCGGCGCTGCGGGCGGCGGGACCACCGCCTCCGGGGTCTGGAGCTTCTCGTACGCCGACTCCCGGTCGATCGCCTCCGCGTACCGCCCGTACAGCAGCGAGGACTTGACCGCCCGGTCGAGGACGTCCTCCCCCACCGGCCCCATCAGCGACTGCGGCGCCCGCAGGCGGGTCGCGGCGACCGGCGTCGGGGCGCCCTTCTCGCTCAGGACCGTGATCACCGCTTCGCCCGTGCCGAGGCCGGTCAGGACCTCCTCCAGGTCGTAGGGGGAGTTCGGGAAGGTCTTCACCGTGGCCTTGAGAGCCTTCGCGTCGTCCGGCGTGAAGGCCCTCAGCGCGTGCTGGACGCGGTTGCCGAGCTGGGCAAGGACGTCCGACGGGACGTCCTTCGGTGTCTGCGTCACGAAGAAGACGCCGACTCCCTTGGAGCGGATCAGGCGCACGGTCTGCGTGATCGACTCCAGGAAGGCCTTCGATGCCCCGTTGAACAGCAGGTGCGCCTCGTCGAAGAAGAAGACGAGCTTGGGGCGGTCCAGGTCGCCGACCTCCGGGAGGTCGTGGAAGAGGTCCGCGAGCAGCCACATCAGGAAGGTGGAGAAGAGCTGGGGATTGCGCTGTACGGCGGCCAGCTCCAGGACGGAGACCAGGCCCCGCCCGTCCGGCGCCTGCCGCAGCAGCTCGCTCGTGTCGAATTCGGGTTCGCCGAAGAACTCGCCCGCCCCCTGCTGCTCGAAGGCCGTCAGCGCGCGCAGGATCACCCCGGCCGTCACCGTCGACAGACCGCCGATCCCCTTCAGCTCGGGCTTCCCCACGTCGGAGGTGAGGAAGGCGACGACCGCCCGCAGGTCCTTCAGATCGACGAGTTCCAGCCCTTTCGCGTCCGCGTAGTGGAAGATCAGGCCGAGCGACTGCTCCTGGGTCTGGTTGAGCTGGAGGACCTTGGAGAGGAGTACGGGGCCAAAGCTCGTCACCGTCGCCCGCAGCGGGATGCCGGGGCCGATGCCGCCCAGCGCGTAGAACTCGCAGGGGTGACCCGTGCCCGCCCACTCCTGGCCGACGGCCGCCGCCCGCTCCCGTACCTTCTCGCTCTCCTCGCCCGGCGCGCTGATGCCCGACACGTCGCCCTTGATGTCGGCCAGGAAGACCGGCACACCCTGGGCGGAGAGCTGTTCGGCGATCAGCTGGAGGGTCTTGGTCTTGCCGGTGCCGGTCGCGCCCGCCACCAGCCCGTGCCGGTTCAGCATCGCGAGGGGGATGCGGATCTGCGCCTCGGGCAGGCAGACCCCGTCCCAGAGCAGCGCACCGAGATCCAGAGCGGGACCCGTGAAGGCGTACCCGCCCGCGATCGCCGCCGCCTCGGGGGCCAAAGAGGCGCCCGCAGCACTGCCCATGTCACCGGAGGGGGTACTTCCGCTCATCGTTTGCTCCCGTTCTGGCGCTGAATACGACCTTTGCATCCCTCCCTCATGGCTGCGCCCGGAGCACCTTCCCCGGTAGGCTTTCCGTGTGATCTTCAAGCGCATCGGAAACGGCCGGCCGTATCCCGACCACGGCCGGGAAAGCACCCGGCAGTGGGCGGATGTCGCGCCGCGCCCGGTCCGCCTCGATCAGCTCGTCACCACCAAGGGCCAGCTGGACCTGGAGACCCTCCTCGCCGAGGACTCCACCTTCTACGGCGACCTCTTCGCGCACGTCGTGAAGTGGCAGGGCGACCTGTATCTGGAGGACGGACTGCACCGCGCGGTCCGCGCCGCGCTCCAGCAGCGCCAGGTGCTGCACGCCCGCGTCCTCGAACTGGGCTGACGCACAAGGGACTTCCCGACGTGCTTCCGGGCCCGTCCGGCATCTGCCACGGCACTCGGGTGTCCCATTGGCCCTTTTGGGTCGGTCATTGACCCATTCGTTGATCATTTAGTACGCATCGGCTCCGGACGGCACTACGCTGCGCCCATGAGCATGCTGACTCCCCCCGGCATGGGCGGAAAGTACCGCATCACGGGTAACGCCTATCCCCGGATGCGCCGTCCCCACCGCCGCCGCCGGATCGCCCTCCTGGCCGTCGCGGCCGTCGTCGCGCTCAGCCTGGCCGGGTGGGGAACGATGCAGCTCATCGACGTCTTCACCGGTGGTGAGAAGAAGGCGGTCGCGGGCGGCAAGAAGCCCGACTGCAAGCCCGCCGCGACCGGCGCGGCCGTCCCGGCGAAGGACGCCGCGAAGATCCCCAAGCCCGCCTCGATCAAGGTCAACGTCTACAACGCGACCGCCCGCGGCGGCCTCGCCAAGCAGGTCGGCGAGGAACTGAAGAAGCGCGGCTTCACCGTGGTCAAGACGGAGAACGCGCCCAAGGAGTACGACAAGAAGGTCAAGGCCGCCGCCCTGCTGGTCGGCGCCCCGAAGTCCCTGGAATCCCAGCTTCCGGTGCTCGGCACGCAGCTCAAGGGCGCCGAGAAGAAGGCCGACGCCCGGGGCACCCAGGAGGTCGATCTGATCATCGGCGACGCCTTCAAGTCCCTGGACGCCAAGAAGGACGCGGACGCGGCCCTGGCCGCACTGGCCAAGCCCGCCCCCGCGCCCTCCGGCGACAAGTGCTGAAAACCCGCTGAGAACTACTCCGCGGTGCCGTACATGCGGTCGCCCGCGTCGCCCAGGCCCGGCACGATGTAGCCGTTCTCGTTGAGGCGCTCGTCGACCGAGGCCGTCACGACCGTCACCGGCGTGCCCGCCAGCTCGCGCTCCATGACCTCCACGCCCTCCGGCGCGGCAAGGAGCACGACCGCGGTGACGTCGTCAGCACCGCGCTTGATGAGCTCCTGGATGGCCGCCACCAGCGTGCCGCCGGTCGCCAGCATCGGGTCGAGGACGTAGACCTGGCGGCCGGAGAGGTCCTCCGGCATCCGGGTCGCGTACGTCTCCGCCTGGAGGGTCTCCTCGTTGCGGATCATGCCGAGGAAGCCCACTTCGGCGGTCGGCAGCAGCCGGACCATGCCGTCGAGCATGCCGAGGCCGGCCCGCAGGATCGGGACGACCAGGGGGCGCGGGTAGGACAGCTTGACGCCCGTGGTCGGGGTGACCGGGGTCTCGATGTCGACCTGCTCGGTGCGCACGTCCCGGGTGGCCTCGTACGCGAGCAGGGTGACCAGCTCGTCGGCGAGGCGCCGGAAGGTGGGGGAATCGGTGCGCTTGTCGCGCAGCGTGGTGAGTTTGTGCGCCACCAGCGGGTGGTCGACGACGTGTATCCGCATGTTTCCACAGTAACCGGGCGTGCCGGGCCCCTGCCCCTCCGCGGGCCCGGCTCGCATCATCCGGGGCACCGGAGGGAAGGTGAAGACGTACCAAATACGTCTCATCAGGACGGTGCGGGTCATGACGCAGCAGCCAGAACAGGACATCGACGAGCAGCGCGCCGAGGAGACCGACGCGGCCAGGAGGCGGCGACGCGCCCAGTTCCTGCGGGAACTCAACGAGGCCAAGGAGCTGCGCGACCGGGTCCAGCCGAGGCGGGCGAGGGCGGCCAGAATGCGCCAGCAGATGCGGATGCGGACCTTCCGCTGGTAGTCGCGGAACCGGCCCGAAATGCGCGGCGAACAGGTCACCCACCGGACTGATGCACGACGCAAGAGCGGAAGACATCCCGCTCGGGACTGGTTTCTGTCACGATTCCGATTGGGCGGGGCCGTCTGAGCACCGCTGAATCGTCACCTCTGACCAGTGGGAGAGTCACGGTGTACTTCGCCGCACTGCTCGCGCGCACCGAAGACGGATGGGAAGCGAGCGACACGGAGCTCGACGACGTGGAGTCCCTTGCGGACCTCGTCGAACTTGCCCGCGAGGGCTCGGTGGACGACGACATGGTGCTCGTCTTCATCGAGCAGGAGGACGCCTGGTTCGGCGTCGTCCGCGTGGAGGAACTGGAGGACCCGCGGATCTACGTCTCGGACGCAGCCGCAGCCGCCCGTTCCTCCTACGGAGAGATCCTCACCGACGAACTGCTCGGCTCCGACGACGACGTCGACGCCGACCTGGAAGCGCTGGACCTCGACGGCACCGAGGACGGTGAGAGCGAGGCGCAGGAGGACGACGACCAGGAGTCCGAGACCGCCGTCGCGCTCGTGCCGGCCCAGGGGGGTCCCGCGGTCGCGGGCCCGGCCGGGGACCGGCTGATCCTGGCCGACCTGGGCCTGTCCGAGAAGGAGCTGCTCGCCCTCGACAGCGACGCGCTGTCCACGATCGCCGAGGCACTGGGGGCCGCGGAGATCCTGGAGGCCGTGCGCTAGTGCCCCAGGGAGAACCCACCGATATTTCCGATCCCGTACGAGATCCATGGCGTACGGCGATGACGCTCGCCCTGGCCGAGGCGGCAGCGGCGGCGGCGGCCGGTGATGTGCCGGTCGGCGCCGTCCTGCTGGCCCCGGACGGGGAGGTGCTCGCCACCGGGCACAACGAGCGCGAGCTGCACGGCGACCCGACCGCGCACGCCGAGGTGCTGGCGGTGCGGCGGGGCGCGGAGAAGCTCGAGGAGTGGCGGCTGACCGGGTGCACGCTGGTGGTCACCCTGGAGCCGTGCACGATGTGCGCGGGCGCGATCCAGCAGTCGCGTCTGGAGCGGGTCGTGTACGGGGCCCGGGACGAGAAGGCCGGTGCGGCGGGCTCCCTGTGGGACCTGCTGCGCGACCGGCGGCTCAACCACCGGCCCGAGGTGATCGCGGGCGTGCGCGAGGAGGAGTGCGCTGAGCAGCTGACGGCGTTCTTCCGGGACAGGTAGCCCCGGCCAGTGGTTATCGGTTTCGGAGCACTGCCCCGCGTGTACTAGACTCTGTCTCGGTAGCGTGTCCGAGTGGCCTAAGGAGCACGCCTCGAAAGCGTGTGATGGTGCAAGCTATCCGTGGGTTCAAATCCCACCGCTACCGCCATCAGACGAAAGCCCCTCCGGGAGACCGGAGGGGCTTTCGTCATGTCCGGGGCCGTCTTCATGTCCGGGGCCGTCTTCGCATGACGCGCCCCCGTTCGGCCGTATCAGGACAAAAGGTATGTCTTTCCGCTTAGCGTTCTGCCTGATCGCGGGGCCGGGCGCCCGCCTGTCCCTTCAGAGGTACGGAAGAGGCAGAGCATGCGACGGATTTGGGCTGCCGTGACGGCGGTGCTGACCAGCACCGCCCTCCTGGGCGCAGCCGCACCGGGCCATCTGGCGGACCAGCCGCCACCAGCGCCGGAGAAGAAGCGGTCCGCCGTGGGGCCGGGGGTGGTGTATCCGCTGCTCTCCAACGACCCGCAGATCAACAAGAACGACCTGCTCGGCGACCACCGGATCATCAACGGCGACGTCATCAAGAGCAACTGGGACATCCAGCCGGGTCCCGACGGCCGCCCGGGCGTGCGCAAGCTGGACTACGACTTCGCGGGCGGGGGCGGCTGGTACTACGGCGAGAAGCTGTGGGGCGGCGACGGCGACAACGTCTACCTGGACCGCGACGACTTCTTCCGGGGCGTGAAGGGGCAGGGCGACGAGAAGGTCGCTCTCGACCGGCTGCGGCTGAAGATCAAGCCGTTGGGCCCGGCGGGCAAGAAGGTCGAGCTGTTCATCGGGCTCCAGGACAAGGCGGGCAAGAAGGCCTGGCACGTCGAGGAGTTCCCGGCCGGGGACACCTGGCAGACCGTCGACCTGCCGCTGGACTTCACCGACCGGACGGCCTGGAACGCCGGTTCGCCCGGCAGCGTCAATCCGCACGAGCTGGTGGACTTCCTCATCAACGAGGACCCGGTCGGCGCGGACGGCATCAGCAAGGGCACGATCCTGGTCGACGACATCGAGTTCGTCGACAGCGACGGCGTGCCCGAGGACTTCGCGACCGCCTCCGACGACCGGATCCTGGAGCTCGCCGAGAAGCGCGCCTTCCAGTACTTCATCGACTACTACCACGAGCCGTCCGGCCTCTGGCAGTCCGAGACGACCAAGCTCTGGCAGATCAACATCTCCGCCACCGGGTACGGGCTGAGCGCGATGGCGATCGGCGAGCAGCGCGGCTGGATCACCCGGCAGGAGGCGCTGGCCCGGGTCAAGAACACACTGCGCAAGCTGTACGACGGCCAGACGGCCGGCGCCGACCAGGAGGACAGCCTCAACCAGAACGGCTATCGCGGCCTGTACTGGCACTGGACCAACAGCGAACGCAAGCGGGCCTTCGGCGAGCTGTCGACCGTCGACTCGGGCTTCCTGCTGATGGGCGTCCAGCACATCCGCGAGTACTACCGGGACGACCCGGAGGTCCTCGACCTCGCCACGAAGATCATCGAGCGGGTCGACTGGGACTGGATGACGGACAAGCGGCCCGGGAAGGTGCCGTTCCAGTTCTTCAGCTGGTACCCGGACTCGCACTGCAACTCCCGGCTGAAGCCCGAGGACCGGATTCCGGCGAAGGGCGGCAAGGGCTGCCACCAGGACGAGCACTGGGACCGGCCGACCGACGAGGGCTTCGTGGTCCAGTTGCAGGCGGGGGGCTCGACCACGCATCCCGCGCCGACGGATGCCTGGTTCAAGTGGTCGCGGGAGCGGCGTGCGTACAAGGGCATCGAGCTGGTCCCGACCTTCGAGGGATCGATGTTCGCGTACATGTTCACGCACGGGTGGATCGACTTCGGGCGGCTCGGCAAGGAGACCCTGCCGGGGCAGCAGGACCAGGCGGTGGACTGGCACGAGAACACCGGGCTCGCGGCGAAGGCGGCGCGCCAATTCGCCATCGACCAGAACCAGTTGCTGCCGGACATCATGCGGGAGTACGGTCCGGACGCCTGGGGCCGCAGCGACGCGGACGGGCCGCCCGCCGACCCCGAGGACACCCCGAAGAACGGCAGTTACCGGGTGTACGGGTCGCCGCCGCTGCGCGGCGGGCACTACCACAGCGACAACACGCTCCAGCCGCACGCGGCCGGTTCGGTGGTGCCCTTCTTCCCGGCCGAATCCATCCGCGCCGTACGGCACTTCATGCAGGTGCCGAAGGTCTGGCACCCGCGGCTCGGGCTCAACTACTCGTACACGTCGCGGGCATTGAGCGCGGACGAGCTGGGCGAGGCGTACCGCAAGAACATGAAGCCGGGGACGAGCGCGAAGGACGCCGCGGAGGACGAGGCCTTCGAGCGGGCGAACGCGGCCAACTACCCGGGCCTGCCCTGGTACTCGCGCAAGCTGTCCGGGATGAGCCAGGGCGGCATGATGTTCGCCATCGACAACTACCGGGGCGGCAAGACCCAGCGCGACACCATGCGCAGCCCCGACCTGCGGAAGGCCATCTGCGCGCCCTGGCCCAACGACGTGGTCTGCAAGGACTCCGACCTGGAGGTGAAGGTCGCCCCGTCCGGCCCGGAGGCCGAGACCGGCAAGCCGCACAAGGTGACCGTCACGGTCACCAACAAGGGCCCGGACGCCGCTGTCGACTCGGTGATCGCGATCAGCCCGGGTCCTGGGCTGACGTACGCGGGCGACAAGGAATGGAAGATTCCGGCACTCGCCGTCGGCCAGACCCTCACCCGCGAGATCGAGGTCACCGGCTCCGCGCCCGGTGACGTGACGGTCGACGCGGCGGTGAAGTCGGTGGAGACCATCGACAAGGCCGCGGCGAACGACAAGGCCTCGGGCCCGTTCAAGGTCGTCGACAAGGCGGTCGAGCCGAAGAAGAGCGATGTGGAGGTGTCCGTGGCCTCGCCCGGGGACGCCACCACGGGCACGCCGCACAAGGTGACGGTGACCTTCACCAACCACGGGCCCGACCCGGCGAAGGACGCCGTGGTCACGATCAGGCCGGGTGCGGGGCTCACGCCCGGCGGTGACGTGGAGTGGAAGGTTCCGGCGCTGGCCGTCGGGGAGTCGGTCACCCAGGAGGTCGAGGTGACCCCGTCGAAGGCGGGCGAGGGCAGGATCGACGCCTCGGTCACCTCGCTGGGCACCACCGACGACGTACCCGGCAATGACAAGGGGAGCGTCACCTTCCAGGTGAAGGACACCCCGCCCTCGCCCAAGAAGAGCGACCTGGAGGTGAAGGCGACCGCCGCCGACGGCACCGCCACCACCGGCACGCCGCACAAGGTCACCCTCACCCTCACCAACAACGGCCCCGACGAGGCGAAGGACGCCGTCGTGACGATCGAGCCGGGGGCCGGGCTCACCGTCGCCGGCGGTACGGAGTGGAAGGTTCCGGCGCTCGCGGTCGGGCAGTCCGTCACCAGGGAGGTCGAGGTGACGGCCACGAGCGCGGGCGAGAAGAGTCTCGGCGCCACCGTCGCCTCGGCGCTCACCGACCCCGTACCGGCCAACAACAGGGGGAGCGTCACCTTCCAGGCGAAGGCCACCGCCCCGCCGGTGAAGAAGACCGACGTCGAGCTGAAGGTGACCGCGCCCCCGGGCGAGGCCGAGCCCGGCAAGCCGGTCAAGGTCACGGTGACCTTCACCAACCACGGGCCCGACGAGGCCACCGACGCCGTCGTGAAGATCAACCCGGGGGCGGGGCTCGCCCCGGCGGGCGACGTCGAGTGGAAGATCCCGGCGCTGGCCGCCGGACAGTCCGTCACCCGGGAGATCGAGGTGACGCCGTCGACGTCCGGGCCCGCCACGGTCGGGGCGCAGCTCGCCTCGCTGGGCACGGTGGACGACGTACCGGGCAACGACAAGGGCTCCGTCACCTTCCAGGTGAAGGACGTGCCGCCGCCGGTGAAGAAGAGCGACGTCGAGGTGACGGTGGCCTCCGTGAGCGGGACGACGGAGACCGGCAAGCCGCACACCGTACGGGTCACCTTCACCAACCACGGGCCGGATGCGGCCGAGGACGCGGTCGTACGGATCGCTCCCGGGCCGGGGCTCGCGCCCGCCGTGGGTGTGGACTGGAAGGTTCCGGCGCTGGCGGCCGGGCAGTCGGTCACCCGGGACGTCGAGGTGACGCCCGGCAGTGCGGGCGAGAAGAAGGTGGACGTCTCCGTCGCCTCGCTGGGCACGGTGGACCCCGTACCCGGCAACGACAAGGGCTCGATCACCTTCCAGGTGAAGGACGTGCCGCCGCCGGTGAAGAAGAGCGACGTGGAGCTGAAGGTGACGGCCGGCGGGGAAGCCACCGCCGGCAAGCCGCACACGGTGCTCGTGACCTTCACCAACCACGGGCCCGACGAGGCCACCGACGCCGTCGTGAAGATCAACCCGGGGGCGGGGCTCGCGCCTGCGGGAGAGATCGCGTGGAAGGTCCCGGCGCTGGCCGTCGGGCAGTCCGTCACGAAGGAGGTCGAGGTGACGGGCGGCGTCGCGGGCGAGGCCCAGGTCACCGCGTCGCTCGGCTCGCTCGGCACGGTCGACCCGACGCCGGGCAACGACACCGGGAGGGTCACCTTCGAGGTGAAGAACCCGGTGGTGGTCCCGCCGGTGGTCAAGAAGGCGGACGTACGGGTCACTCTGCGGGCCGAGCGGACCGCCGTCGCGGTCGGCGAGCGGGTACGGGTGACGGTCACCGCCGCCAACAAGGGTCCGGCGACGGCCGACGACGTGTCCGTGACGGTCGCGCCGGGGGCCGGACTCACCCTGGTCGCGGGCCGGGCGGCGGCCGTGCAGAAGTGGGTCGTCGGCGATCTCCCGGCGGGGCGCAGTGCTTCGCGGGTGTACGTCGCCACGGCGGGCCGGGTCGGGCCGATGCCGCTCGCCGTGGCCGTCACCGGGCGCAACGTGCACAACCCGGGGCCGGTGAACGACGACCGGGCGAGCCTGACCTTCCAGGTGAGGAAGGCGACGACCACACCGGTCAAGCCCGTCAAGCCGGTCAGGCCCACGGGTCACAAGCCCGGTCACGGGCTGCCGGGGCCGCAGGCCCAGGTGCAGTACCTCCAGCCGGTCTCCGGGAAGGCGCCGGCCACCGGCACCCTCGCCGCCGGGGGCCTCGGCGGCGACCCGGCCCTGTGGGTGGTCGGTGCGCTGCTCTGCTTCGGGCTCGGGGCGACCGCGCTGCGGGCAGGGGCGGGGAGCAGGAGAGGGGGCAGGCACAGGCGCCGGTAGGCGGGCAACGTAACGCCTGAGAAAAGCCGTCACGCCTGAGAAAGAGCCGCAACGCCCGGCAAAACCAGAAGCCCCGGCCTTGGGGGAGGCCGGGGCTTCTGGTTGTTCGTGGGGGCACTGCTCGCGGGAGAAAGGTGAGGACGGGGGAAGCGGCATCGGGGGGACAAGCCGCTTCCCCCGATGAGAACGGACCTCCAAGTCCGGGCCGCAGTCAGGGGAGTGCGCGGCGCGGACCCCGCAGTGAGGTCTCGTTCCTCGCCCGGTGGATTCCTGCCAGATCCCTCCGGGCTCATGGACAATCCTGCGCCCCCCGCAAGCCCGACATCCCCGCCGAAGGACCCCCATGGGCGGGCCCTTGGTCCTTAAAGGATGCGTAGGGATCACCGGGACGGAGTGACGGATTCCGGAAGGACTCGCAGGGTGATCGCGTACGCCCACTTGAGTTGTCCGGTCGTACGGTTAGACTCTCGCGACTGCTCAGCGGACCACAGGGGAGGGTCTGGGCATGGACATCAAGAAGGCCATTCTCTACATCTTGGTCGTTTTCGTGCTGTACACGATCATCACCTCCCCGGAGAAGGCGGCCAACATGGTCGGACTAGGCTTCCAGGGCCTGTCCGACGCGGCCAAGGGGATCGGCTCGTTCATGACCAACCTCGTGAAGTAGCCCGTACGCACACCACACCCGTACGTCCCCTGTGCAAGGCCGCTCCTCTTCCCCAAGGAGTGCCCCGTGATCCGCCATCTGGTCCTCTTCAAGCTCAACGAGGGCGTCTCCCGCGACGAGGAGCGCGTGCAGGCCGGTGCGAAGGCCTTCGCCGAGCTGCCCGGCCTGATCCCCGAGCTGGAGTTCTGGGAGTCCGCCTGGAACGTCTCGGACCGCCCGATCGCCTACGACTTCGCCATCAACTCGGCGGTCGCTGACGCCGATGCACTGAAGGCGTACGCCGAGCACCCGGCCCACCAGGCGGCCGTCGCGCAGTGGCGCGAGTTCGCCACCTGGGTCATCGCGGACTACCCGTTCTAGACCCTGCGCAGCCCAGCCCCGCACCCTCCCGGTGCGGGGTTTTTGCATAGTTATGCCCCAACTTGCCCCCAACACGGGGCTATACGGTGCTTGCACACAGTGCACATGTCTTGTGATGCTATGACCGCTTTTGACGGATGAGTGCGACGAAGTGTCCGCTCAACGACCGAAAAAGGGGTGGCGTTGACTGTGCCGGCCAGTACTGCTCCGCAAGCCCCGCCCCAGCAGTCCCAGGGACCGCACGGGCCCCACGGCATCGAGGCGCACGCCGCCGTCCCCACCGCAGGGCCCCCCACCGCCGGGGCCCCCACCGCGGGGGCCCCCACCGCCGGGGCCCCCGCCGTCGAGACCCCCCTCGTCGAAACCCCCGACCAGGACCCCTCGACCCCCGCCCCGCGCACCCGCGGCGCCGACACCCGCGCCCTCACCCAGGTGCTGTTCGGCCAGCTCAAGGGCCTGGCCCCCGGCTGCGGGGAGCACTCGCGGGTGCGGGCCGCGCTGATCGAGGCGAACCTGCCACTGGTCCGGTACGCCGCCGCGCGCTTCCGCAGCCGCAACGAGCCGATGGAGGACGTCGTCCAGGTCGGCACCATCGGCCTGATCAACGCGATCGACCGCTTCGACCCGGACCGGGGCGTCCAGTTCCCCACCTTCGCGATGCCCACCGTCGTGGGCGAGATCAAGCGCTACTTCCGCGACAACGTCCGCACCGTGCACGTCCCCCGGCGCCTCCACGAGCTGTGGGTGCAGGTCAACGGCGCCACCGAGGACCTCACCACGCTCCACGGCCGCTCCCCCACCACCGTCGAGATCGCCGAGCGGCTGCGGATCACCGAGGAGGAGGTGCTCGCCTGCATCGAGGCCGGCCGCAGCTATCACGCCACCTCTCTGGAGGCCGCCCAGGAGGGCGACGGGCTGCCCGGACTGCTGGACAGGCTGGGGTACGAGGACCCCGCGCTCGCCGGGGTCGAGCACCGCGATCTGGTCCGCCACCTGCTCGTACAGCTCCCGGAGCGGGAGCAGCGCATCCTGATGCTCCGCTACTACAGCAACCTGACACAGTCTCAGATCAGCGCCGAACTGGGCGTTTCCCAGATGCATGTGTCGCGTTTGCTCGCCCGCAGCTTCGCACGCCTGAGGTCCGCAAATAGGATCGAGGCGTAACCCTCCCGGGTAGAACCCGAAGGAAGCTGTGGGGGGAAGAAATGCCGCACACCCCCTCTTTCCTGCATGTATTTGTCGACTTGGCGCTACAGCGTGTTGCCGACATGTGACATTCTGCTGGAACCGCGTTTGCCGCAGCTCCGCCTCCGGTATTCAGGTGGAGGCTGCTTCCTTCGACGGGAAGCGTCTGCCGCTACCGTCCGCGACCCTAAGAGGGGGTGGCATGTCCGTAGAACAGGGCAGTTCGAAGGTGCTCATCAAGGATGCGCCCGACATGCTCGACCGCGCTCCGGCGATGACCGCGATCCCGGCCCAGCCGGTGCCCGCGCCCGCGCCGCCGATCGTCTCCCAGCCGGAGGCACTCGACACCCGCACGCTGTCCCGCTCCCTGTTCCTGCGGCTCGCCGTCCTCGACAAGGACAGCCCGGAACGCACGTACGTCCGCGACACCCTCATTGAGCTGAACCTCCCGCTCGTGCGGTACGCGGCGGCCCGCTTCCGCTCGCGCAACGAGCCGATGGAGGACATCGTCCAGGTCGGCACCATCGGCCTGATCAAGGCGATCGACCGCTTCGACTGCCAACGCGGGGTGGAATTCCCGACGTTCGCGATGCCGACCGTGGTCGGCGAGATCAAGCGCTTCTTCCGCGACACCTCGTGGTCGGTGCGCGTCCCGCGCCGCCTCCAGGAGCTGCGCCTCGCCCTCACCAAGGCCTCCGACGAGCTGGCCCAGAAGCTCGACCGCTCGCCGACCGTGCCCGAACTCGCCGCCGTACTGGGCGTGTCCGAGGAGGACGTGGTCGACGGCCTCGCGGTCGGCAACGCGTACACCGCCTCCTCGCTGGACTCGCCCTCCCCCGAGGACGACGGCGGCGAGGGCTCCCTCGCGGACCGCCTCGGCTACGAGGACACGGCCCTCGAAGGCGTCGAGTACCGCGAGTCGCTGAAGCCGCTGCTCGCCAAACTTCCGCCGCGCGAACGGCAGATCATCATGCTCCGCTTCTTCGCGAACATGACCCAGTCGCAGATCGGCGAGGAGGTCGGCATCTCCCAGATGCACGTCTCCCGGCTGCTCACGCGTACGCTCTCGCAGCTGCGGGAAGGCCTGATCGCCGACTGATCGCCGCCCTTCCGGGAGAACTCACCGGGAGGGCTCAACGAGAGAACTCAACCACCGCCCCGTCCGCGCCAAGTCGCCGACGGGGCTGGTTATTTGACGACCCGTCAGTGACACTGGCGCGATGCGACGTCAGGGTGTGGCAGTGGGGGCCGGAGCGGTCGCGCTGTGCCTCGGCGGCCTGCTGGCCGTCGGCGGCGACGGCGGGGGCGGCAAGGGGTTCGTCGCCGTGGGCGCGGCCGGCGGGGGCCCCGAGGGCGCCCCGACGCGCGCGGTGCCGCCCGAGGGGTCGGTCGAGCTGTTCCCGCTGGACGCGCCAGACGCCCGTGGCGGGTCGCGCGGCTCTTCTCCCGGTACGCCGCCGGGCGCGGCCGGTTCCTCCGGTACGTCGCCGGGCTCCTCCGGTGTCACGGGGCCGGGCGGGGCCGGTGGCGCGACGGCGGAAGCCCCCGGGAGCGGGAGCGGCGGACGTACACCCGCTGGAGAGACCCCCTCCGGGCCGGCCTCGAAGCCGCCCGCGTCGAAGCCGCCCGCCTCGAAGCCTCCGGGCTCCGCGAAGCCGCCAAGCCCCGCCGAGCCGCCGGAGCAGAAGCCCCCCGCGAGCCCCGCCGCGCTGACGGTCGGCACGCCCGTGCGGGCGAAGGCGGACCGGCGGTGGTGCGAGAAGGTGACGGTGCGGCTGCGCAACACGGGCGGGACGGCGGTGCGTTCGGGCACCGTGACGTTCGCGACGCACATCATCGGGGCGCTCGGCGTCGACTGGGGGACGCGGACGTCCACCCAGCCTCTCCCGGGCCGGATCGACCCGGGAGAGGCCAGGAACGCGACGTACACCGTGTGCGTGGACGCCTGGCGGGTGCCGCTGGGCATGCACGTGGAGACGCGGAAGGTCTCCGCCACCTGGAAGTAGGGGCGTACGCGAAGGAGGGGACGTACGTAAGGACAGGGATCAGCCGAGCGCGAGCCAGGCCACCGCGGCCAGGATCACCACGACGGCGACGATGCCGATGATCAGGCCCGTCTTGGGGCCCGACGACTGCGCCGCGGGCTGCGAGCGGCGCTGCTGCTGCGCGGGCTCCTCGTCCACGAACGCGCGGAACATCTGGGTGCTGCCCGCCGGGTCGTAATTGCCCTCGGGGCCTTGGCCCTGCGGGGCGTGGGGGTTGTGTGCCATGCGCGAGACCCTAGCGAAAGGAGGTGCCCGAGCGACACCCCAGGGCCCCTCTCCGCGTGGACCTGCGGCTTTACCCCGCCCCCCGGAGCCCTTGACCGGCCGATCACGGAGCCTTTTGGATTCCTTTGCCCCAGAGGCCCGAAATTAATTTGCCTGAAGCAACCAACTAAACCTATCGTTGCCCTAAGCAACAACATGAGCAGCATGCTGGAGCAGCACGCTCGACCCGAAGGCTCACAGGAGGTGCCGTGGCCGCCCAAAGTCAGTACGAGGAACTGGCCCGCCAACTCAGTGCCATCGGTGCGGTGAAGCGGGGACTCGGACGCATCCTGCCCCCCGAGTGCCCGCCCGGTTCCGCTGCCGTACTGACCCTCCTCGACCGGCACGGCGAGATGCGGCTCAGCCGTCTCGCCGAGCTGATGGCGATCGACATGTCGGTCACCAGCCGGCACGTCACCCACGTCGCCGAACGCGGCTGGATCGAGCGCTCGCCCGACCCGGGCGACAAGCGCTCCCGCATCCTCCGCCTGACGCAGGACGGCGACGCCGTCCTGCGCGAGCTGTCCCGACGCACCACCGAAACACTCGCCCACACGCTGGGCGACTGGTCCGACGACGAGGTCGGACGGCTCAACGCGATGCTCGCCCGCCTGCGCGACAGCTTCGGCGACTGCCGTTCCTGGCCGCCCGCGCCGCTCGACTGCACCGCGCTCACCGCCCCGGCACCGGCCGCCGAGGCGCTCTCGACTTCCGCGATACCCGCAACACCCCTGTAAAGGACAAGGATTCCATTGGCTACGACCACACCCACCGGTGTGCGGGGCGGCCACGCCAAGCACGGGGCCTCCCAGGCTCCTGCCTCCGACAGTGCCGCGCCCATGACGCACCGCCAGATCATGGAAGCCCTCGCGGGCCTCCTGCTCGGCATGTTCGTCGCGATGCTGTCGTCGACGATCGTGTCGAACGCCCTTCCCGAGATCATCCGCGACCTCGACGGCACCCAGAGCGCCTACACCTGGGTCGTCACCGCAGCCATGCTGTCCATGGCCGTCACCACCCCCATCTGGGGCAAGATGGCGGACCTGTTCAGCAAGAAGCTGCTGGTCCAGATATCCCTGATCATCTTCGTGCTGGCGTCCGCGCTGGCCGGTCTCTCCCAGAACACCGGAATGCTGATCGGCTTCCGGGTGCTCCAGGGCATCGGCACCGGCGGTCTGGTGGCGCTGTCCCAGATCGTCATCGCCGCGATGATCCCGCCGCGCGAGCGCGGCCGTTACTCCGGCTACATCGGCGCCACCTTCGCGGTCGCCACCGTCGGCGGCCCGCTGCTCGGCGGTGTCATCACCGACACCTCGTGGCTCGGCTGGCGCTGGTGCTTCTACGTGGGCGTGCCGTTCGCGGCCATCGCGCTGATCATCCTACAGAAGACGCTGCACCTGCCGGTGAACAAGCGCAAGGTCAAGATCGACTGGTTCGGCGCGTTCTTCCTCGCCGCCTCGGCCTCGCTGCTGATGATCTGGGTGACCCTCGCGGGCAAGAACTACGACTGGAACTCGTGGCAGACGTACACGATGGTCGGCGGTTCGATCGTCCTCGGCATCATCTTCGTGATCATCGAGTCCAAGGTCGCCGAGCCCCTCATCCCGCTGCGCTTCTTCCGCAACCGCACCATCGCGCTGACCTCGGCGGCGAGCCTGTTCGTCGGTGTCGCGATGTTCGGCTCGACGGTCTTCCTCTCGCAGTACTTCCAGCTCGCCCGGGACAAGTCGCCGACGATGTCCGGCGTCATGACCATCCCGATGATCGCCGGTCTCTTCCTCTCCTCGACGGTCTCCGGCGCGATCATCACCAAGACCGGCCGCTGGAAGGGCTTCCTGGTCGGCGGCGGCGTCGGTCTGACCGCCGGTCTGGGTCTGCTCTCGACCATCGCGTACGACACCGAGTACTGGCAGGTCGCCATCTGGATGGCGATCCTGGGCCTGGGCCTCGGCATGATGATGCAGAACCTGGTCCTCGCCACGCAGAACCAGGTCAAGCCGCAGGAACTGGGCGCCGCCAGCTCGCTGGTCGCCTTCACCCGGACCCTCGGCGGTGCGGTCGGCGTCTCCGCACTCGGCGCGGTGCTCTCCACCCGCATCACGCACTACGTCACCGACGGCCTGACCGCGCTGCACATCAAGCTCCCGGGCGGCGGCGCCAGTGACGGCATTCCCGACATGGACACCCTGCCGCCCCCGATCCGCAAGGTGATGGAGAGCGCGTACGGCGACGGCGTCGCGGACGTCTTCCTCTACGCGGCCCCCTTCGCCCTGGTCGCCCTGCTCCTGGTCCTGTTCGTCAAGGAGGTCGCCCTGAAGACCTCGAATGACGCTGACGCCCCGACCGCCTCCGCCGCCGTCGGCGAGACCCCGGTGGAGGCCGCGGCCGAGGGCCTGGCGGGCATCGCCCCGGTCCACGAGGAGGAGGCCCCGGTGCAGTCGCAGCCCACGGGACGCACCCTGCACGGCACGGTCCGTACCGCCGAGGGCGCTTCGGTCCGCGGCGCGGCGGTCACGCTGATCTCCCTCGCGGGACGCCAGCTGGGCCGCTCGGTGGCCCAGCCCGACGGCCGCTACGCGGTGGACGCCCCGTCCGCCGGCTCGTACGTCCTGATCGCCTCCGCCGACGGCTTCCAGCCGCAGGCCTCGACGGTCACCGTCGGGGACGAGCCGATGGCGTACGACATCCTCCTGTCCGGCACCAGCGGCCTCAGCGGCGCCGTCCGCAGCGCGGCCGACGGCACGGGCGTCCCGGAGGCGATGGTCATCGTGACCGACGTCCGCGGCGACGTGCTGGCCACCGGAAAGTCCAACGAGTCCGGCGAGTTCGCCTTCGCCGAGCTGGTCCCGGGCACGGTGACGGTCGCGGTCAACGCGGCGGGCTTCCGCCCGATGGCGCTCCCCGTCGAGATCGGCGGCACGGGCATCACCCGCATCGAGGCCGTCCTCCAGGCCGGCGCGCTGGTCCAGGGCACGGTCCGGGCGGGCGCCGCCCGCCGCCCGCTCCCCGACGCCCGCGTCACGATCATGGACGCGGCGGGCAACGTGGTCGCGACCTCCACCACCGGTGAGGACGGCGCGTACGCCTTCACCGACCTGGACGCGGGCGAGTACACGGTCATCGCGACGGGCTACCCGCCGGTCGCGGGCAACCTGACGGTGGCGGGGCGCGGCGTGGACGCGCACGACATCGAACTCGCCCACCCGGGCGAGTAGTTCAGACCTCCTGACCCGGGACGCGTGTCGAGCGGAGACGCGTTCCGGGTCGGGCGGAATCGGGGGCGGCGGGCAGGGGACGGCCTGCCGCCCCCTCTTTTCTTTTCTCGGGCTTCGAACACGGCAAGGCAGGTAAGCGGTATGGGACTTCGCGCACAGGTACGGACCCGGGACGGCTGGGCCGTGCAGCACGCGGTGGTGACCGTCACCGACATGACCGGCACGCAGGTGCTGCGGGCGGCGGCAGACGCGGACGGCGTCGTCACGGACACCACCGCCCTGGTCCCCGGCCCGTACACGGTCATCGTGACGGCCGTCGGCTACGCACCGATCGCCTCCACGGCACTGGTGACGGCGGCGGGCCGGATCGACGCGGGCAACGTCGTGCTGACCCGTCAGGGCGGCGTGGAGCTGCCCCCGCCGGGCGTCTGGACCATCGACCCGGTCCACTCCTCCGTGGGCGCGGTCGCCCAGCACCTCGGCATCTCCAGCGTGCGCGGCCGCTTCACCGACTTCTCCGGGCAGATCGAGATCGCCCCGGACGTCGAGAAGTCGCGGGTGGAGGCGGTCATCTCGGCCTCGTCCATCGACACGGGCAACGGGATGCGCGACGGCCACCTGAAGTCGCCCGACTTCCTGGACGTCGAGACGTACCCCTCGATCACCTACCGCAGCACGGGCCTGGTCCCGGCGGGCCCGGACCGCTGGACGGTGCGCGGCGAGCTGTCCCTGCACGGGGTGGTCCGCCCGGTCGACCTGGACCTCAGCTACCTGGGTACGGGCCCGGACCCGTGGGGCGGCGTCCGGGCAGCCTTCCACGCGACGGCGGACCTGCGCCGCGACGACTTCGCCATGAACTACAACCAGGTGGTCCAGGCGGGCATCTCCGCGATCGGCGCGACCCTCCGCGTGGAACTGGACATCCAGGCCGTCCAGGGCGAGACCCTGCCGGGGGCGTAACGGTGTGCGGGGGGGCGGACCGGGAAGCCGGGCCCCCCCCTGCCGGTGTCAGTCCCGGCGGGTGAAGTGGCCCGGCTCCGGCGGACGGCCGCCGGTCTGGAGGACGAGTTCGTAGCAGAGTTCGCGGAGTTTGATGTTGCGGCCCTGGGAGGCGCGGCGGAGCACGCCGAGGGCGGTCTCGGCGGGGCAGCGCCGGCGGGCCATGACGATGCCGATGGCCTGGTCGATGACGAAGCGGGACTCCATCGCCGCCCGCAGGTCCCGCGCCGCCTCCGTCTCCTTCTCGATGCGCTCGGCGACGGCCACCGCCCCCGCCGCCTGCTCCGCGAAGCGCCGTACGACCTCCTGCGAGCCCTCGAAGGCCCCGGGCGCCCGCGCGTACAGGTTCAGCGCCCCCACCGTGTGGGGCCGCGCCTCCGCGTCCGGCACGGTCGACGGCGGGCGGCCCTGCACCGACAGCGGCGCGGCGAACACCGACCGGACGCCCTGGCCCGCGGCCAGCCCCGGGTAGGGCCCCCAGCGGTCCTCGTCGAGCGTGTCGGCGGCGTACTGCTCGACCCCCTCGCGCAGGCTGCACACGCAGGGTCCCGACTCCACCTCGTACTGCATCGCGTCGAGGGTGAGCGCCGTGGCGTCGCTGCTGGCGGTGGTCAGCAGGCGGCCGTTCCTGCGCATCGTGACACTGCACGAATCGGCGCTCCCGACGGCCCGTACGGCCTGCTCGGTCAGCTCCTGGAGGAAGGAGTCGAGGCCCCTCCAGTCGGTGAGTGCGTCGTGCATCGACGTGAGGTCGAAGCCGTTGATCCGCCGACCGGGTCCTCCCGCGTCCGCGGCTGCGTCAGTCGTCTCGGTCGAGTCCGTCATACTTCCGCGCTTGCCCCCTTTCGGGCCGGAAACGCTGTGCCGTCACTCACTGTCGTCACTCCGTGGCAGATGCATCGACAATGCGTGACGCGATGTCCCGGAGTTTGACGTTGTTCTTCTGCGAGGCGCTGACGAGCCGGTCGAAGGCCTGCGCGGCGTCGATGTCGAGCCGCCCCATGAGCAGCCCGGTGGCCTGGCCGATGACGTCGCGGGTGTGCATGGCCTCGGTGAGCTGCTCGGTGACGTCGACGGTCTCCAGGGCGATCCCCACGTACGCGGCCAGCAGCCGCCCGACCCGTACGACCGCGGCGTCGGCGAACACGCCGGGACGCTTGGCGTACAGGCTCAGCACGCTGAACCGGCTCTGGTGGCCGCGCAGCCGCAGGAAGAGCGCACAGCCGTCGTCCCCGTCGTCGGCGACGGACAGCGGCGACTCCCACAACTCCTCGCCCGGCGGCAGAAGTTCCGAGGCGGACACGTCGTCGGTGGTGGCGAGGGTACGGACCCGGCCGGAGCGCTCGACGACGAAGAGCCCGGCACGGTCGGTGCCCGGGACCAGGTCGCGGGCGAGCCGTACGGCAGTGCGGGCGGTCTGCTCGCGGCCCTCGGCCTCGTGCAGTTCGACCGCGGCGGCGGCGAGGGCCTCGGCGAGACCGGAGTCGGCGGGGCCGTCGGCAGGGGCAGCCGAGGGGGCATGAGGCAGGCCGAAATCAACCTGGCCATGCGGAATTTCGGGAATGTCGGACGCAGTCACCACGAACCTCTTCGGCGTGCACGGCGTTGGATACAGCCGTGCGCGGGAGAGCTCCGCAGCACATTCCCGACTGCGAGCAAAGGACGAACAGACTCTATCCGCTTCTGTCCTGCGGCGAAGCAAGCAGGCGGCGATCAGCCAGGCGCGGACGCCAGTGCAAAGCCTCGGCGGGGTTTGCCCCGGCACTCTCGACCGGCCGCCGCCCGCATGGTCCAATGAAAGTCCCGGTCAGGAAGCGGCCCCCGACCACGGCGCATCAAGGCGCCGGCATCGGACAGGTGACCACTGTGCCCTTCCGTCTCACTCTCAGCGATCTTCCCGGTCTGCCGCACCGCCCCCGGTGCACGCTCCTCGTGATGCCGCGCGAGATCGACATCGCCAACGCCGACGCGCTGTACGGGGCCGTGTGCGAGGCCGTGGACCTGCGGCGCGACCTCACGGACGTCCTGGTCTTGGACTTCACCGGCACGTCCTTCACCGACAGCCGAGGTGCCCGCCTGATCTCCGCCACGCGGGAGTACGCGGAGCGAGCGGGCATCACGGTGCGGCTCGCGGTCGAGGAGGGCGGGGTGGTGCGCCGGGTGGTGACGCTGACGGGCGTACGGCGGGACGTACCGGTGTTCGCGTCGGTGGCGGACGCGGTGGCGGGGGAGGAGGAGCGGTGGGGCTGGGAGGCCTGACCGGCCCCTCTCACGGCCGGCCCGTGCCCCCGCTCGTCGCCTCGATCCCCGCGATCAGCACGTCCAGCGAGTACGTGAAGTCCCTCCCGTACATCTCCGTGACCGTGTCCCCGCCGCGCGCCGCCATGATCTCGCTGGAGGCGCGGAACAGCTCCGACTCCTCGATCTCCCCGGCGATCAGCCCCATCGACTCCCGGAAGAGCTCGTCCACGGTGAGCCCGGCGTCGGCGGCCCGCCGGTAGAACTGGGCCTCGCTGTTGGCGAATCCGTACACGAACTGGAAGACGGCGGAGATCGCCCCGCCCTGCCGCTCCACCGGGACGCCGCCCTTGCGCATGACCTCGATCGAGGCCCGCGAGAAGGCCATCATGTGCGGGCCGATGTTGAGGAACTGGCTCAGCAGCCCCGTCGCCCAGGGGTGCCCGACGAGCATCTCCCGGTAGCTCTGGGCGAGTTGGCGCAGCTGGTCGCGCCAGTCGGTGTCGTCGTCGGGGTCGGGCGGGGACAGCTCGCCGGCCACCTGGTCGAGGGCGAGTTCCAGGAGGTCGTCCTTGTTGGCGACGTACCAGTAGACGGACATCGCGGTGACGCCCAGCTCGGCGGCCAGACGGCGCATGGAGAACTTCGCGAGGCCCTCCGCGTCGAGCAGGGCGACGGTCGCGGCGGTGATCTTCTCCCGGTCGAGCCCGGCGGCGGGGTCGGCCTTGCTTCCGGCGGCGGGGTCGGCCTTGCCTCCGGTGGCTGGGTCCGTCTTGCGCCCGGCACTCCCCCCGCTGCTGCGCGGCGCTTTCGCGTCCAGCCACACACTGCGCATTCCGGGCTTCTTGACGCGGTCGTCCGCGGGCACCATGGGGCACACTCCTTGGCTCTGCTCAGCCGGACCGTGGCGTTCCGGTTCCGTCCGGCCCGATGCTATTCAGTATCGGGCTGGACGGGTACGGGGCGGCCTGTGCCGCAGGGTTACGGGGCTCACGCCCCCGGTGCACGGGGCTCACGCCCCCGACGTACGGGTGGCGGCCTCGGCCCGCCTGAGCAGCACCGCCGCCAGGATTCCGCCCGCGAGCACGGCGGCCGCGCCGACGAGCTGGCTGGTCTCCAGACCGGAGGCGAAGGCGTCCCGGACGCGCTCCCGCTCCCCCTCGGTGCGGGCCGCCGCCAGGGCCGCCGGGAGGGACACCGCGCCCACCGCACCCGCGAGGAGGGCGGTGAAGCGGGAGTTGAGGACCGCACCGAGCACCGCGACCCCGAGGCCGTTGCCGAACTCGGCGAGGGTGCCGTTGACTCCTGCACCGACGCCCGCCTTCTCCGGCGGGATCGAGCTCATCAGGGCATTGGCCATCGCGGGCCCGGCCAGCGCGGCGCCGACGCCCATCACGACGAGCCCGACGACCATGCCGCCGTAGGAGTCGCCGCCGAGGACGGCGATGGCCGCGAGCCCGGCCGCGACGCAGCCCATGCCGAGCAGGATGGTGCCCGGGGTGCCCAGCCTGGGCAGCAGCCGGGCGCCGACGCCCGCCAGGTTCAGTACGACGACGGTCGCGGCCAGCGGCACGGTCCGCAGCCCCGCCTCCAGCGGCTCGTACCCGAGCACGAACTGGAGGTGCTGGGTGAGCAGATACAGCGACCCCGCCATGCCGAACGCGACCAGGATCGACCCCGCGACCGCGCCCACGAACCGCTGGTCGCGGAAGAAGTGCATGTCGAGCATCGGATGCGGGATCCGCAGCTCCCACCAGACGAACACGGCCATCGCCACGACCCCGACCGCCGCCGCGCCCAGCACCTGGCCGGAGGACCAGCCGTGCTCGGGCCCGGTGATGATCGTGTACACGATCGCGGTCATGCCGATCGTGGACAGCAGCGCGCCGAGCAGGTCGGGCCGGTCACCGGCCGGATTCTTGGATTCCGGTACGAGTGCGAGGACCGCGACCAGCGCGAGGACCGCGACGGGGATGTTGACCAGGAAGATCGCACCCCACCAGAAGTGCTCCAGCATGACGCCGCCGAGCAGCGGGCCCGAGGCGAAACCGAGCATGGCCACGGTGGACCACAGTCCGATCGCCTTGACCCGCTCCTTCTCGTCGAAGATCTGCACGACGACGGCGAGGGTGGTGGTCATCAGCAGCGCCCCGCCGATGCCCATTCCGGCCCGCGCGGCGATCAACTGGCCTGCGCTCTGGGCGAGTCCGGCCGCCAGCGACCCGAGCCCGAACAGCGCGAGCCCGGCGGCCAGCAGCTTCTTGCGGCCGTAGCGGTCGGCGGAGCTGCCCGCGGTGAGCAGGAGCCCCGACTGGACGAGCGCGTAGGCGTTGATCATCCACTGGATGTCGGTGCTGGAGGCGTGGAGTTCGGTGGTGAGGGAGGGGATGGCGACGTTCAGGACGGTGTTGTCGAGCAGCACGGTGAGCTGGGCGAGACAGATGACGCCGAGGATCAGCCAGCGCTGGGGGTGGCCGCCTCCGGATGTTCCTGATGCCCCTGGTGCTCCTGGTGTGGGGGCGGGTGGTGTGTTGTCTGTGGTCGTCGTTGCCACGGCGGGACTCCTCTACGGTGTACAGGCAGGCGTTGTACACCGTAGAGGAATCTCTTGTGCGCCGTAAAATCAATTAGCCGGCGAGAGGCTTCGTCAGGTCGTAGAAACTGCTTCCGCCTGCGGAGACCTTGGTGAAGTTGGCCTGCACCCAGGAGGAGATGGCGGAGCCGTTGCCCTCGCCGCCCGGCCCCCTCATGCCGCGCCCTTCGCCTCCTTGGTCCCCCTCGCCCCCGATGAAGTAGTGGATCCGTCCTTCGCGCACGTACTTCTGGAACGCGGCCAGGGTCGGGGACGGGTCGCTGCCGTTGAAGCCGCCGATGGCCATCACGGGCTTCCCGGTGGCGAGTTGGTAGCTCGCGGCGTTCTGGGAGCCGACGGAGGCGGCGGCCCAGGTGTAGTCGTCGGCGTCGGCGGCGAGGAGGGCCTTGGCCGCGTCGCTGACGCGCCGGCCGTCGAGGAGGCCGTTCATGGGGCCGCCGCCGGATTCTCCGGCACGGGAAGGGGGGCCGCCGCGGGGGGAGTTGGGGGTAGCGCTTCCTTGCGGGGGCTGGGCTCCTTGGGGCGGGGGCTGGGCCCCTTGTGGCCCTCCGACGCGGGCCGCGCCGCCCGGGCCGACGAGCCACAGGCCCTCGCCCTCGCCGCCCCGGAAGTGCAGGCCGCCGGGGCCCCGGGTGGAGGGGCCGGCGGTGACGATGGAGCCGGTGTGGGCGGTGCCCACGGTCTGCGCCGCGTACGCCGCCGGACCGGCGAGCCCGGTGGCGAGGCCCAGCGCGGCCGCGCCCACGGCGACGTACCGCAGAAGGACGGGACGTACACCCCGCCCCGACAGCAGCCCGACCGCCGGCACGCCCACGGCGGCTACGGCACCCGCACCGAGCACTGCCCAGCGCAGCCAGGGCAGTTGGTCGGGGGTGCGACCCAGGAGGACGTACGCCCAGTAACCGGTGACGCCGATGCTCGCGGCGAGGGTCAGGGCGGCGGCCGGGTGGTGGCGCTCCTCCCAGAGGACGGTGGCGCCCATGCCGACGAGGGCGGCGACGTACGGGGCGAGGGCGACGGTGTAGTACTCGTGGAAGATCCCCGCCATGAAGCTGAAGACGGCGGCGGTGGCGAGCAGTGCGCCGCCCCAGACGAGGAACGCGGCGCGGGCGGTGTCGGTGCGGGCGGCCCGCCAGGTGACGGCCAGACCGGCGACCAGCAGGATCAGGGCGGCGGGCAGCAGCCACGAAATCTGGCCCCCGACGGCCTCGTTGAACATCCGCAGGACACCGGACTCGCCCCACATGCCGCCGCCACCGCCGCCGCGTGGCGCGCCCCCCACGCTCCCGGTCTCCTCGCCGTTGATCCGGCCGAGGCCGTTGTAGCCGAAGGTCAGCTCCAGGAAGGAGTTGGTCTGGGAGCCGCCGATGTACGGACGGGAGGCGGCGGGCCACAGCTCGACGAGGGCCACCCACCAACCGGCGGAGACGATCAACGCACCGGCTGAGAGCGCGAGTTGACCGATGCGCCTGCGCACGGTCGTCGGCGCGCAGACTCCGTAGACCAGGGCCAGCGGCGGCAGGATCAGGAAGGCCTGGAGGGTCTTGGTCAGGAACGCGAGGCCGACCGCGACACCGGCCCACACCAGCCACTTCGTACGGGCGTCCTCCAGGGCGCGCAGTACGCAGTAGACGGTGACGGTCATGAGGAGGGTGAGGAGGGCGTCCGGGTTGTTGAAGCGGAACATGAGCGCGGCGACGGGCGTGAGGGCGAGGACCGCACCGGCGAGCAGTCCGGCTCCGTACGAGAAGCGGCGGCGGACGGCCGCGTACAGGACGGCGACCGTGCCGACGCCCATCAGCGCCTCGGGCACGAGGATCTGCCAGGAGCCGAGCCCGAAGAGGCGGACGGAGAGGGCCATGGGCCACAGGGCGGCCGGGGGCTTGTCGACGGTGATGGAGTTCGCGGCGTCCGACGACCCGAAGAAGAAGGCCTTCCAGCTCTCGCTGCCGGCCTGGACGGCGGCGGAGTAGAAGGAGTTGGCGTAGCCGGAGGAGGAGAGGTTCCAGAGGTAGAGGGCGGCGGTGGCGAGGAGGAGGAAGAGGAGTCCGGGACGGATTTTCAACTGGGGTTTTTTCATGGGTGCTTCAGCTCTTCTCTCGCCCTGCCGCTGTCGCCTCGGGGAAGACCCAGGCGCGGAGCAGCAGGAAGCGGAGGACGGTGGCGGCGAGGTTGGCGGCGACGAGGACGGCCAGCTCGCTGTGCACGGACGGGGTGCCGGCGGCGGCGAGGGCGGCGAGAGAACCGCTGGTCAGGGCCAGTCCGATGGCGAAGACGACGAGCCCCTGGGCCTGCTGGCGGACGGCGCGGCGGCGGCCCCGGACGCGGAAGGTGAGGCGGCGGTTGGCGGCGGTGTTGGCCAGGGCAGACACCAACAGGGCTGCGGCGTTGGCCAGTTGGGGGTCAGCGACGGTGCGCGCGGCGGCGTACAGGCCGAGGTAGAGGAGCGTACTGAGCACGCCGACGCAGCAGAATCCGATGAGCTGGCGCACCAGTCCTTGTGATGCTGCGGGGAATTGAGAATCACGCGGATCGTCGCCGAAGGGGCGGGCGAGGCGGTCCAGGGGCAGGGCTCCGGTCGCGAGGGCGCGGCCGACCCGCCAGACGCCCTTGAGGTCGTCGATCGCCGTACGGACGATCCGCACGCTGGAGCGCGGGTCGTCGACCCAGTCGACGGGGACCTCGTGGATGCGCAGCCCGGCGCGTTCGGCGAGGACCAGGATCTCGGTGTCGAAGAACCACCCGGTGTCCTCGACCATCGGCAGCAGCCGGTGCGCCACATCGGCCCGGATCGCCTTGAACCCGCACTGGGCGTCGCTGAAGCGGGCGGCGAGCGAGGACCGCAGGATGAGGTTGTACGTACGGGACACGAACTCGCGCCGGGGGCCGCGCACCACGCGGGAGGCGGGGGCGAGGCGGGTGCCGATGGCGAGGTCGGAGTGGCCGGAGACGAGGGGGGCGACGAGGGGGAGGAGGGCGTTCAGGTCGGTGGAGAGGTCGACGTCGAGGTAGGCGAGGACGGGGGAGTCGGAGGCCTCCCAGACCCGGCGCAGGGCCCGCCCGCGCCCCTTCTCGGGAAGCCGGACCCAGGAGACCTCGGGGTGCTCGCGGGCGAGGCGGTGGGCGACGGCGGGGGTGCGGTCGGTGCTGGCGTTGTCGGCGACGGTGATGCGGAAGGAGTAGGGGAAGGTGCGGGTGAGGTGGGCGAGGAGGCGCCGGACGCAGGGTTCGAGGTCGTGCTCCTCGTTGTGGACGGGGACGACGAGGTCGAGGAGGGGGACGCCGTCGTCGCGGGGCCGCAGGGGGATGCGGAGGGGGAGGAGCGAACTCTCACTGGTTGGCCTCATGGGGAGAGGCTGCGGGGGGAGGCTGGGTGGGGGGTGTGGTGGGGCTGTGGGTGGGCTGTGGACTTGGCATTCAGCCGGTCCGGGGCTTGGAACTCAGCCCGTCCGGCGTTTGAGGACGCACGGCGAAGCCGTGCAGGGGGCAAGGGGCGTAGCCCCGGTCCTGAACAGCAACCCACCCCAACAGCCTCGCGAGTTTAGGTGAAGGGGCGGGGCTGGGGACCCGCCTGGACTCCGGCCACAACCCACCCGCACCGACACACCCGCCCCCCTACAAGGGCACCCGCACCGAAAACACCGTGCACCCCGGCACACTCTCCACCCCGACCCGCCCCCCATGCGCCTCCACCACCGCCCTCACAATCGCCAACCCGAGCCCGGTCGACCCGACCCCCGAGCCCTCGCCCCGCACGGGCGAACCGAGTCCCCCCACCGATCCCCCCGCCGCCCGCACGGGCACACCGAACCCGCCCGCCCGCACGGGCACCCGCACGGGCACCCGCGCCCTCCCCACATCCCCCCGAGCGAACCGCTCGAAAACCCGCCCCACCAATTCCGGAGGCACCCCGGGCCCGTCGTCCCGCACCTCGACAACGGCCCACCGACCCCCTCCCTCCCCCACTTCCTCACCCACCCGGGCGACGACCTTCGTCCCCTCCGGCGTATGCACCCCCGCGTTCCCCAGCAGATTCACCAGCACCTGCTGCAACCGCCCCGCATCCCCCCGCACCACCACCGGCTCGTCGGGCAACTCCAGCCGCCACACATGCCCCTGCCGCGCAGCCCGCGCATCGCTGACCGCGTCCACGACCAGCGGCAGGAGATCAACGCTCTCTACCGAGAGCACCGCTCTCACATCCACTTCGGCCCCCGCCCCGACCCCCGCATCCAGCCGCGCCAGCAGCAGCAAGTCCTCCACCAGCCCGGTCATCCGCGCCGCCTCCGACTCGATCCGCCCGAGCGCATGCCGTGTGTCGGGCCCGGCGGCCGCCGCCTCCCGCCCCCGGCGCGTCAGCTCCGCGTACCCCCGTATCGAAGCGAGCGGCGTCCGCAGCTCATGACTGGCATCGGCGACGAACCGCCGCACCCGCATCTCGCTCTCCTGCCGCACCGCCAGCGCCGCCCCCACGTGCCCGAGCATCCGGTTGAGCGCCGCCCCGACCTGCCCGACCTCGGTCCGGGCGTCCGCCTGAGCCTCCGGAACCCGCTCATGGAGTGCCACCTCACCCCGGTCCAAGGGAAGTTCGGACACCCGCGTGGCCGTCGCCGCGATCCGCCGCAACGGCCTGAGCGCGGCCCCGACCAACGCATTCCCCGCGATCACAGCCGCCACCAGCGCCGCGAGCGTCACACAGACCACGACCACCACGAGCGTACGAACGGTGTCCTGCACCTCCGCCAACGGAAACCCGAGCACGACCTCCCCGCCTTCCCCCTCCCCGCCCGGCAGCCCCCCGGGCCCGGGGAGAGGCCCCACCCCCTTGTCACCCCGGGCATCACTCCGGACGTCACCCCGGAACAGCACCAGCCCCGCCCCCTTGCCACTGCCCACCACGGCCCGGTACTCCCCGAGCCCCGGCACGCTCACCGTGTGCGGCTTCCCGTCCCTCGGCACCCCCTGCAACGCGGCGACCTGCCCGGCCCGCAGCCCCTTCAGATGCGACTCGGCCCGCTCCCCCGTCCCCGACACGCTCCGTGCCCCCACGTCGTCGCGCAGCCCGACGGTCCCCAGCGGCTGCCCGGGCGCGGCCACGAACAGCAGCCCACTTCCGTGCTCACGCCCCAACGCCGAAACCAACTGCTCGTCGACCTGCCCCTCCAGATACGAATGCAGTGCGACGGACGTCACGACCCCCACCACCGCCGCAACAACCGCCACCAACGCCACACACGACACCACGAGCCGCGCCCGCAACGACAGCGTCCGCCGCCGGAACGACTGCGCCCGCCGCCCCCGGAACCTGAACCTGAAGGAGCTCACGAGCCCCCTCACCCACCCGGCTTGATCAAGTACCCGGCCCCACGCCGCGTGTGGATCATCGGCGTACGCCCGGCATCGATCTTCTTCCTCAAGTACGAGATGTAGAGCTCGACCACATTCGCCTGCCCCCCGAAGTCGTAGTTCCAGACCCGGTCCAGAATCTGCGCCTTGCTGAGCACCCGCTTCGGGTTGCGCATCAGAAACCTCAGCAGCTCGAACTCCGTCGCGGTGAGCCGCACTTCGTCCTCCCCCCGCCACACCTCATGGCTGTCCTCGTCCAGCCGCAGATCCCCGACCACCAGCTCCGAGTCGGGCCGCGCCACCACCCGCCCGCGCCCGCTCCGCCGGATCAGCCCGCGCAGCCGCGCCACGACCTCCTCCAGGCTGAACGGCTTGGTGACGTAGTCGTCGCCCCCGGCCGTGAGCCCGGCGATCCGGTCCTCCACGGCGTCCCGCGCCGTCAGGAACAGCACCGGTACGTCCGGCAGATCCGCCCGGACCCGGCGCAGCACGGCCAGCCCGTCCGTGTCCGGCAGCATCACGTCCAGTACGACCGCGTCCGGCCGGAACACCCGCGCCGCCCGCACGGCCTCCGCGCCGTCACCGGCGCTCCGGGTCTCCCACCCCTCGTACCGCAGCGCCATGCACAGCAGCTCGGCGAGCGACGCCTCGTCGTCCACCACCAGTACGCGTACGGCACCACCGTCACGCCCACCGCCTCCCGCACCACCACGCTCGGCCACGCGGCCGCCCACCCGCTCAGCCGCCTGCTCGCCCGCCCGGGGCCCACTCACTGTCGTCCGCATGGGCCCACCCTCGGCACGATCGGTGAGAGCCCCCTTGCCCCTTCCTGTGAATCCCCTGAGAAACCCCACAAGGACACAGCCCCCCGCACAGCCCGTACAAACACAGCCCCCGTGCAGCCTGTACGAACGAACCCCGCCTCTCCGGAATAGCCCCGCCGACCTGCCCGTTAGCCCCCACATGACTTCCGACTCCCACCGCTCCCAGCACACCCGTACGTACGGCCGCCTCGGCATCTGGCACGGAGCCCTCCGCGCCCCCGAGCCCCAGGACCTGCTGGAACTCACCGACGCGGTCACGGAGTTGGAGGACCTCGGATACGGAACGATCTGGTCCGGCGGCAGTCCGTCCCCCGCCGACGTGGCCCCGCTCCTCGAAGCGACCGACCACATCAAGGTCGCCACCGGCATCCTCAGCATCTGGCACCACCCGGCCGAGGACGTGGCCGCCGCGGCAGCCGCGTACGAATCCCGCTACCCCGGCCGTTTCGTCCTCGGCCTGGGCGTGAGCCACGACGCGCTCGCCCCGCAGTACGCCCGCCCGTACTCGGCGATGACCGACTACCTGGACGTACTCGACAAGGCGGAGACCCCGCTCCCCGCCGAGCGCCGCGTCCTCGCCGCCCTGGGCCCGAAAATGCTGAAGCTGGCCTCCGCCCGGGCCGCCGGCGCCCACCCGTACCTGGTCACCCCGGCCCACACGGCCCAGGCCCGCGAAGCCCTCGGCCCGGACGCCTTCCTCGCCCCCGAGCTGACGGTGGTACTCGACCCCGACCTCGACGAGGCCCGCGCGGTGGCCCGCACCATGCTCACCCGCTACCTCCCCCTCCCCAACTACACCAACAACCTCCTCCGCCTCGGCTTCACGGAGTCCGACTTCGAGAACGACGGCAGCGACCGCCTCCTGGACGCCCTGTTCGCCCTCGGCGACGAGGACCGCATCCGCTCCAAGGCGGAGGAGTTCTACGCGGCCGGCGCCGACCACCTCGCCCTCCAGGTGCTGCCCCCGGCCGCCCTGCCCCGCACCGCTCTCCCGCGCACCGAATGGCGAGCCCTGGCCAAGGCCCTCCTCTAGCCCCTCTCTAACGCACCGGCTCCAGCCCGAACAGCCGCGCCCCGTTCCCCCAGCACACCGCCCGCAACCACTCCTCGCCCAGCTGGAGCCGCTCCAGCGCCTCCAGCTGGTGCAGGTACCCGTACGGAATATTGGGAAAGTCGCTCCCCAGCAACACCCGAGCCCCCAGATCCCGCAGCCGCCCCAACTCCCCCTTCGGGAAAGGCGCCATCCGCTCACTGAAGTCCGTGAACGCCATGGTCGTGTCGAGCCGGACCTCCCCGTACCTCTCCGCCAGCCCCAGAAACTCCCCGTACTCGGGCATCCCCATGTGCGCCACGATCACCCGCAGCCGCGGATGCCGCGCCAGCACCTCCCCGACCGGCCCCGGCCCGGTGAACTTCCCCGGCACGGGCCCGGACCCGCAGTGCATCACCACAGGCACACCGGCCTCGGCCAGCACCCCCCACACCCCCTCCAGCTCCGGGCTGTTCGGGTCGTACGCCCCCACCTGCAAGTGCGCCTTGAACACCCTCACCCCACCCTCCACAGCCCGCCGCACATACCCCTCGACCCCCGCCTCCGGAAAGAAGGTCCCCGTCCTCAGACACCCCTCCGTCCGCCCCGCGAACTCCTCCCCCCACCCGTTCAGCCACTCCGCCATCCCGGCCTTGTGCGGATAGATCATCGAGGTGAACCCCACCACCCCGAACTCCCGCAACACCCGCACCCTCTCCTCCTCCTCGAACCGATACGTGATCGGCCACTCCACCCCCGTCAACGGCCCCACGGCGTCGAAGTACGCCCACACCTTCTTCAACACCCGCTCCGGCATGAAGTGCGTATGCACATCCACCAACCCCGGAACCCCGATCCGCCGCGCGAACTCCCTTACCTGGGACGCCTCATCTGCACTGTTCATCATGCGCGGCACGCTACGTGCATCAACTTGCTTCAAGAAGCTGCAAGTTATCCACAGGGGTTGACCTGCGATGTCGCACCAACCGTCGGCCCAATCGACGGTTCAGGAAAGTTCACCTCGAAGGTTCGGTACGGTACGACAAGGCCCGAAGCCGCAACTTCGATTTGCGACTTCAGGCCCTTTGTCATCCCGCGCTACGGCAGCACGTACACCGGCGCCCCGTCCGCCCCCACCCCCCGCTGCTTCATGCACCCGCGCTTGAGCAGCAGCCGCAGACAGTCATGCACCCGCGCCTGCGGAAGCCCGGTCTTCATCGCGATGGTCTCGACGGTGTACCCCGCCGCACCCCGCACCAACGCCGGCGCGAGATAGGCCGCCACCGCATGCACGTCGTCCGTCACCACGAGATTCCGCTGCCGCCACGTATCCAACAGCTGCTGCGGCGTGACTTCGGGAGCCTCCTGCACCGGAACCCGAGGCTCCATACGCTCGACCAGCGTCTCCAGGGACCCCGCGATCCTGTCCAGCAGGTCGTTCGTCCGGTGAACCTGCTGCGCCCGCTCGGTTTGCGCGGCCGCGAGAAGCTCATCCGCCCGCACATTCCGCTCTTCGAGCCGAACGATCACATCGATCACCTCGGGCGGCATGACGTACGCCGTCCCACGACTCTCCACAGGCTGCACCGGAGCAGGCTCCAGAGCGTACGAACCATCTCGCTGAATGGTCGCGATGACCTCGGCCACCCAGTTCCGGAAGGGCTGGCACTCAGGCTTCGTGCACCCGTTGACGAGGTTGATGAGTCCCTGGAGATTCACCATCTTCATCGTTGTGCGCAGCCCCTGAGCTGCACCTTTACGCGCGGGGGCTAGTCCATAGCCCCCAGGTGCAATATCTCCGAGCAGCTTCTGATTACTGTCTTCGACGTGCCAGCGGATCGCCTGTCGGGGGTTCGAATACCCCAAGCCACTAGCCACATCCTTCGCCGGAAACCAATGCGTCCCATCCGGCAACGTCACCCGCCTCACCCGCGACCCCGTCGCCGCATACACGAAGTCCCCGACCTCGATCGCGTCCTGCCGCTGCTCCGCCGCCTCTTCCGGCGACCTGCTCTGCTCGTACATCGATCATCACCTCCACCCGCAAGCTGACACACCCGTCAAGCCAACTAGCCGGATATCAACCGAAGTTCACCCCAAAGCGCGACACGAACCCCTCCCCCCCCAACCCCCCTCAAAACAACCCCTCCTGCACCCCCACCTCCCCCTCCACACCCTTCACCGGCACCGTCACCCCACCCCCCACATCCGCCCTCTCCAACCCCCACCCCGCCAACAACCGACTGTCGACCACCACAACCCCCACTCCCGCCACCTCCACATGCACATCCGGCCCCGCCACCGCCACGCCCCTCCCCGCCACACACCCACCCCCCACCAGCTCCCTCACCACACCCACAGCCCCCGCCAACCCCTCCAGCCCGAACACCCCCGCGTGATCCACCACCTCGCACCCCACCACCCCCAACGCCTCCGGCCACCCCTCCAGCCCCACCGCCCGCGCATGCAGCTCCCGCACCTCCTCGGCCCGCTCCGCCGCCCCCGGCAGCGCCGCCCGCACCGCGCGCTTCTTCGCGTACGAGATCCGGTCCGGCACCCCGAGCCCCGCCCGCAACAGCTCCTCGCACCGGCGCGCCGCCATCAACGGCCCCCGCCCGAGCCAGCTGAACGCCACTGCCCCCTGCTCCAGCAGCCGCGCCGGCCCCCGGTCCTCCCGGGTGATCCCCACCTTCACAATCCCCGGCCCGAACCACGCCAGATACACGGCGTACGGCCGCGGATCGTCAGCCATCGTGTCCGCCGCCACCGACCGCGACCGGTCCAGCCGCGCACACTCCCCGCACTGCGCCTGCGTGGCCCGCCCCGCCACCACAGCACGCAGGGGACACGGATTCCCCCGCACCCCCACACACCGCCGCTCCCCGACCACCCGGAACCCGATTTCCCGCCCGTACGCCACGAGCCCCCCGGCCCCCACCCCGTACGACAACGGACTGACCGGCCCACCCCCGGCACCCCCGCCCTCCCACCGCAACCCCGGCACCCCGCCGGCCCAGCTCAGCCCGGCACTGCGCCACTCCCGCCGCCCCGCCCGCTCCCTCTCCATACCGCCAGTGTGTCCCCCACCACTGACAACGCCCCGAGCCCGAACACCCCCGGACACGAAGAAGCCCCCCGGACTCTGTCCGGGGGGCTTCCCTCACTGTGCACTCGGCAGGATTCGAACCTGCAACCTTCTGATCCGTAGTCAGATGCTCTATCCGTTAAGCTACGAGTGCTTGTCGCTGTGCTTCCGGGCCGTTTTCCGCCCCGTCGGCGTTGCAAGAAGAACATTACATGACCTGCGCCGTCATGCGAAATCCATTGCGCACACCCCGCCTGACCTGCACAAACACCCGGACGGGTGACGGGCGTGGCGCGCCGGAGGCAGCGGCTCCGAGTGACCACGTCCGGAAATCGGACCCCCGCGCGCCGGAGCCGCCCCCGAGAACGACCGAAGCCCCGGTCCTGGTGGACCGGGGCTTCGATGGTGCTGGCGGAGGCGGAGGGATTTGAACCCTCGATGGGCTTTAAGACCCAAACCGCATTAGCAGTGCGGCGCCATAGACCGGACTAGGCGACGCCTCCAGCACGACCCACACACGCCAGCGCTTGCGCGTTCGCGAGTAGGTGCGTTGCAGATGATGGCACAGCATTGCGCGGTGTCACCAATCGCACCCCACGGTACTAGGCGACAGGGCGGCAGGGCAAAGCACTTGTGGCGGCCCGGCGAGGCGATTCGCGACGAAGATCCACTTCGTACCCCGGCCGGGCCCGCAACGCGTTCCACCAAGATCCACTTCCACCGCGGCGGCAGCTCCACAGCAGCTCCCCGTCATCCGCCGTCACGCCCGTATCCCCAGCCTTTAGACTCCTTCCAGTGACAACGTGCGGCCCGAGGGGAAAAATTGGGGCTGCCGGAGGGTCACCGACTGGGCAAAATGCAGTAATTCAGGGAGGAACCGTCGTCGTGAGCAGCAGGCCATCCCGAGGCGCTGCTCGCCTCGCAGCGATACTCGACGCGCTCCCGGACGGGCTCCTGCTCGTCAATTGCAACGGGACCGTCGTCAACGCCAACGCCATCGCCCTGGAGACCTTCGAGACCCCGGGCACCGCACTGGTGGGGCGCGGACTCCTCGACCTGTTGCCGGAGTTCGACTCCAAGCTGATCCCCGGATCCATGCGCCGCCCCAGCGGGGCCGACGCGCAGGGCCGCACCAGGCCGACCCGGATGACCGCCCGGCGCACCGACGGCAGCCAGTTCCCCGTCGAGGTCACCAGCGCCAACCTGGAGGACGGACGGGACGCCTACTCCGCCGACCGGCCGGCCGGCGCCACCTCCCTCACCGGTGACGAACTGCTCATGCTGGTCGTACGGGACCTTTCGGGCACCGTCGACACCGAGGCCGAACTGGCCCGCTCCCAGCGGCAGACCGAGATGATCCTGCGCGCCGCCTCCGAGGGCGTCGTCGGCACCGACACCGAGGGCCGCATCGTCCTCGCGAACCCGGCCGCCGCGCAGATCCTCGGCTTCCGCGCCAGCGACCTGGGCGGCAAGGAGCTGCACGCGCTCGCCGTGCACTCGCGGGCCGACGGGACACCGTTCCCGTACGAGGAGTCCCCGCTCGCCGACACCCTGAAGTCCGGGCGCAAGCACCGGGTGCGCGGCCAGGTGCTGTGGGCGAAGAACGGCAAGCAGGTTCCGGTGGACCTGACGACCGCTCCCGTGCGCGACGGCGAGCAGCTGGTCGGCGCGGTGATGACCTTCGCCGACCGCCGTGCGTACGAGGAGCAGGCGACCCGGCACGCCGAGGAGCTGGAGCGCCTCACCTCCGAGCACGCCCAGGAGCTGGAACGGCTGACCTCCGAGCACGCCGAGGAGCTGTCCGCGACGCGCGAGCGGTACGACGCCGAGGTCGCCCTCGGTCAGGAGCGGCACGAGGAACTGGCCCACCGGCACGCCCAGTTGAGCGCGGTGCTCGGCGGCTCCCTGCGCGGCCCCCTGGAGGAGCTGCGCGGCGAGCTGGGCACCCTGGCCTCCGACCCGGCGGGACAGCTGTGGCCCGAGGCCAACCAGATCCTGCACCACCTGGCCGCCGGGTACGCCCGCATGACCACGCTGGTCGACAACGTGCTGGGCTTCCAGCGCCTGGCCTCCGGCGTCGAGCCGCTGGTCAAGGCGAACGTGCTGGTGGACGGCGTCGTCGCGGCGGCCGTGGAGGGTGCGGTCGAGCTGATCGGTCCGGGCCGCGCCCAGTTCGCGGTGCACGCGCCCGCGATCGAGGCCGAGGTGGACGGCGTACGGCTGGCCACCGCCCTGGCCCACCTGGTGGCGGACGTCGCCGGGGTGGACTCGACCGGCAAGGTGGCCCCGGCAGCGGCGGCGGCCGGCGGTTACGTGGACTCGACGATCGTGGTGGCGGCCGCCCAGCGCGGCGAGGTCGTGCGCTTCGAGGTGCGCGGCCCGTACGCGGGCGGCGACCCGGTGCACGAGCCGATCGTGCGGGGCATCGTCCAGGCGCACGGCGGTGTGCTCCAGACGCACGAGGTGCCGGGCATGACCGGCAGCGCGTACGTCCTGGAGGTGCCGATCGGCGAGGGCTCCGGCGCCGTCCGGACCCCGGACCCCGAGGCACCGGCGGCGGAGGCCCCGGCCCCCGTCCCCGCCCAGCAGAGCGGCGGTCGGCGCGCCCGGCGGTCCTCCACCGACGCCTTCCTCGACGGCGAGGAGAGCGCTCCGGAGACCCCGCAGGCCCCGGAGTCCGCCGCGGCCCCCAGCGGGCGGCGCAGGGCCCGGCGCGGCCCCGCCGACGAGCAGCACGAGATGATCCCGGCCCAGCAGGGCACCGGCGAGGGCGCAGGCGGCACGGGCCGCAGGCGCGGCCGCCCGAGCCCCTCCGAGGAGCCCTCAGCGGCAGCCCCTGCCGGCAGCGCCTCCGGTACGGACGCCCCGGCACCCGTTGCCGGTCAGGCGCTGGCGCTTCCCGGCCCGTCCCGCCCCGCCGACCCGTCCGGCGCACCCGCCGGGCCCGCCGAGGGCTCGGTCGTGACGGCGGGCGAGGGCGCCGCCGGACGTGCCGCGCTCGGCGAGACCGTGCCGCCGCAGGGTGTCCCTCCGCAGGGCCTGCCCCCGCAGGCCGTGTCCCCGCAGGGCCTGCACCCGCAGGCCGTGTCCCCGCAGGGCCTGCCCCCGCAGGCTGTGCCTCCGCACGCCGAAGCGGCTCGCCGCGCCTCCCCCGAGGACGGCGGGATGCCGGCGCTGCCGCCCGCCCCCGTCTCCCACGGTCAGCGGCCGCCGGGTGCGGACGCCTCGGCCATGCCCTCCGCCGCCCGCGCGGAGAACCCCACGGCGGAGGACACCTCCGGGCACGAGCAGGTGCTCGCCTCCGCCGGCGCCGCCCCGCACCAGGGGGCCCAGGCCGGGGGCGGCCGCCGCGCCCGGCGTGCGCTGGCGACGGCACCGGCCGAGCCGGAGGAGGCGCGGAGCCCGTTCGCGCTGCCGCCCGCCGAGGCGGACCGGGTTCCCGGCCGATCCGGTGACGTACCGCAGGAGCGGCCCGCGCCCGGTGGCTGGCCGACGCCGTCCGCCGACGTGGCCAACCCGCAGAGCCCCCAGCACCCGCAGGCCCAGCCCCTCCCGCAGGCGCAGCCCCGGCTGCCCGGCGCACCGCAGCCGATGCCCGCCGAGTCGACGCACTCCACCCAGGGGCGTGCCTTCAGCGTGCGCACCCTCGGGCAGGGCGCGCCGTTCTCGCAGCAGATCGCCCAGCAGCAGAACCAGACGCTGGGCTCGGGCCGCCGCCGCAAGCTGGCGGCGCCCACCGAGGCGGAGCGCCCGGCAGCGGCCGCGCTCGCCGGAGCCGCCGAGGCGGAGCCCGAGGCCCGCCCGCACCCGCAGAGCACCCAGCACACCCCGACCGGCGGCACGCCCACCGGCCCGGCCGCCCCGCAGCAGCACCAGCAGCTCATCCCGGAGGCCTCCGAGGGCCGTGCGTACGCCATAGAGGCCCCGGACGAGGGCAGCGAGGGTCCGGAGCCGCTGGACGGCCCGGGCGGCGCGGTGGAGGTCTCCAACCGGCCCGTGCCGCAGCCCGTGGACGACGAGCTGCCCCCGGAGCCGCTGGACAACCCGCGCAGGCTGCTGGTGTGGCCCGCGCCGGACGTCTCCACGGAACAGGCGCTCAGCGACCGGGGCTACCGGCCGGTGATCGTGCACTCCCGCGAGGAGGTCGACGCGCAGATCGCGGCGTTCCCCGCCGCCCTGTTCGTGGACCCGCTGACCGGGCCGATCACCCGTACCGCGCTCCAGTCGCTGCGTCAGGCGGCCGTGGCGGCGGAGGTCCCGGTGCTGGTCACGGCCGGTCTCGGACAGGCGACGCGGGAGGCCGCGTACGGAGCCGACCCGGCCGTGCTCCTCAAGGCGCTCGCGCCGCGCGACAGCGAGCAGCATCCGCCGCGTGTCCTGCTGATCGAGGAGCACGAGGAGATCGCGCTCGCGCTGACGGCCACCCTGGAGCGCCGCGGCATGCAGATCGCCCGCGCCGCGACGGACACCGAGGCGGTCAACCTGGCCACCCAAATGCGGCCGAACCTGGTCGTGATGGATCTGATGCTGGTGCGCCGGCGCAGGGCGGGCATCGTCGACTGGCTGCGCGCCAACGGGCAGTTGAACCGCACGCCGCTGGTCGTCTACACCTCCGCCGGTCTCGACCAGGCGCAGCTTCCGCGGCTGTCCTCGGGCGAGACGGTCCTCTTCCTCGCGGAGCGCTCCACAAGTGCCGAGGTGCAGGGGCGGATTGTGGATCTGCTGGCGAAGATCGGCACCAACTGACGTACGGGCATGGATGTTTCACGTGAAACGCTCTCAAGCTCCCGAGCGGCGCTGTTTCACGTGAAACATCACGAAGGGCCGGGGCCGTGTTTCACGTGAAACACGACCCCGGCCCTCGTCCGTTGCTCAGAGCTCGGTGACCTCCAGCTCCCCGTCCGCGTAGCTCTTGCGGATCACCTTCTTGTCGAACTTGCCGACGCTCGTCTTCGGTACCGCCGGAACCAGCGCCCAGCGCTCCGGGAGCTGCCACTTGGCGACGGTCTGCGCGAGGAAGTCACGCAGGTCGGTGTACGAGACCGTGGAACCCTCGGTGAGGACGACGGTGGCCAGCGGGCGCTCGCCCCACCGCTCGTCCGGTACGGCCACGACCGCCGCCTCGGCGACCTCGGGGTGGGCCATCAGGGCGTTCTCCAGGTCGACGCTGGAGATCCACTCGCCGCCGGACTTGATGACGTCCTTGGCCCGGTCGGTGAGGGTGAGGAAGCCGTCCGCGCTGATGACGCCGACGTCGCCGGTCTTCAGCCAGCCGTCCTCGCTGATCTTGTCCTCGGGGCGGAAGTTCTCGCCGCCCGCGCCGCCGTAGTACGAGCCCGCGATCCAGGCGCCGCGCACCTCCAGCTCACCGGCGGACTCGCCGTCCCAGGCGAGGATCTCCCCGGCCGGGCCGACCAGCCGCGCCTCGACGCTCGCCGGGAGGCGGCCCTGGGTGATGCGGTACGGCCACTCCTCCTCGGGGGTGAGACCGGCCGGGGGGTGCGCCATGGTGCCCAGCGGGGAGGTCTCGGTCATGCCCCAGGCGTGGCAGAGCCGCACTCCCAGCCTGTCGTACGCCTCCATGAGGGCCGGCGGACAGGCCGAGCCGCCGATGGTGACCTGGGACATCGAGGAGAGGTCGCGGGGGTTGGCGGTGACCTCGGCGAGGAGGCCCTGCCAGATGGTGGGGACGGCGGCGGCGTGCGTGGGGCGCTCGCGCTCGATCATCTCGGCGAGCGGGGCGGGCTGGAGGAAGCGGTCGGGCATCAGCATGTTGATGCCGGTCATGAAAGTGGCGTGCGGCAGGCCCCAGGCGTTCACGTGGAACTGCGGGACCACGACCAGGGTGGTGTCCTGGTCGGTGAGCCCCATCGACTCGGCCATGTTGACCTGCATGGAGTGCAGGTAAATGGAGCGGTGGGAGTACGCGACGCCCTTGGGGTCGCCGGTGGTGCCGGAGGTGTAGCAGAGGGCGGCGGCGGAGCGCTCGTCGATCTCCGGCCAGTCGAAGGTGGTCGGGCGGTCCGCGATCAGCTCCTCGTACTCGTGGACCTGCGGCGCGCAGCCGTCGAGGAGGGAGCGGTCGCCGGGACCCGCGACGACCACGTGCTCGATGGTCGGCAGGTGCGGGAGGAGCGGGGCGAGGAGGGGGAGCAGGGTGCCGTTGGCGATGACCACGCGGTCGGCGGCGTGGTTGACGATCCAGATCAGCTGCTCGGCCGGAAGGCGCAGGTTGAGGGTGTGCAGGACGGCACCCATGGAGGGGATCGCGAAGTACGCCTCGACGTGCTCGCCGTTGTTCCACATCAGGGTTGCGACCCGCTGGTCGCCGACCACGCCGAGTTCGTCCTTCAGCGCGTTCGCGAGGCGGGTGGCGCGCTCGCCGATTTCCGCGAAGCTGCGGCGCTGCGGCTCCGCCTCACCCGTCCATGTCGTGACCTGCGACTTCCCGTGAATGGTCATCCCGTGCTTCAGGATGCGGGTCACGGTCAGCGATACGTCCTGCATGGTGCTGAGCACGGCGTCCTCCCGGTGGGCGCGCGAAAAGGCACAAAGAGCACGGGCAGCGAAATGTCGCCCGAGGGTGTGCGGCCGATTCTGCGCGCGTACCCGGCGGTATGTCACTACCTGGGGGTAACCAAAAAGCAGGCAAAATCCGGGAGCCCGTTGGAGAGATCTTGGCCGGTCAGCGCACCGGGGTCAGCTCGGGGTCCTCGCGGAGCTTGCCGAGCGCGCGGGAGACGGCGCTCTTGACGGTGCCGACGGAGACGCCGAGCACCTCGGCGGTCTGCACCTCGCTGAGGTCCTCGTAATACCTGAGGACGACCATGGCGCGCTGACGGTCGGGGAGCTTCATGATCGCCCGCCACATGGCGTCGTGCAGGACCTGCCGCTCGGCGGGGTCCGGGGCGGGCGCGACCGTGGAGGTGGACGGCTCGGGCAGCTCCTCGCAGGCGAACTCGTCGACCTTGCGCTTGCGCCACTGGGAGGTGCGGGTGTTGACCAGCGCGCGGCGCACGTAGCCGTCCAGGGCGCGGTGGTCCTCGATGCGCTCCCAGGCGACGTACGTCTTGGTCAGCGCGGTCTGCAGCAGGTCCTCGGCGTCGCTGGGGTTGGCCGTCAGCGAGCGCGCGGTGCGCAGCAGGACGGGGCCCCGGGCCCGGACGTAGGAGGAGAACGACGGGTACCCCGTGAAGGCGGTGCGGCCGGGGTTCGCGGTGTGCCCGGCGTGCCCGGTGGCGGCCTTGGATGCGCTGGTGCAGACAGGCGTGGTCATGTGTTCCACGCTAGAAGTGGCGGGGGCCCCGGGGATCGGCCCCAGGTCCCGAAGGCATGTCCGCCTCAGGTTGTAGGGGTGGGGCAGGCCCCACCTCCTGTAGGTGGAGGGGGGCCGGGGACACGTCAGGGTCGGAACGGGCCCGGGGTCGGGGTCGGGGCGGGGGACGGTGGGTGCGGGGGTCACTCCCAGGTGCGGGCGACCAGGGCGTCGATGCGGTTGCGGTCGATGTTCAGCCGGTGCCCGCCGTGGCTCTCCTTGACGTTGCCGGCGTACTGGTGGATGCGGCGGTGCGGCATCCAGGCCCTCGGGTGCAGCGACGGCTCCCCGGACACCGAGGGCTTCTTGCCCCAGCGGGCGAACCACACCACGGTGGGCAGGTCCCCGATCTTCGCCCGGCGGGCCCGCTCCAGGTGGGCGATGCCGGAGTCGGCGCTGCTGTAGTAGCCGGGGATGTAGCGGTGGCGGCGCAGCTCGCGGTTCCAGGCGCGCACGAAGTCCAGGGTGCGGGCGGCGCAGGCGCGGTTGCCGACGTCGTACGACTCGATGTCGAGGTAGAGGGTGCTGCCGGGGATCATGCCGTGCCAGCGGGCCCGCACGACCGCGTCGCGGGCCTCGGCGGCACCCTGCCGCCAGGGGTCGCGCCCGATGGCGTACCGGCGCTTGTGCGTGACGGTGACGCACGGGGACTGCGAGCCGACGTACACCGGCAGCAGGAACCAGCCCATCCGGTCCACCGACTTGACCCACTGCTTGTTGAGGTTGGTCTGGCGCGGGCAGCCTCGGCCCCGGCCGCCGAAGTAGATGCCGACGGCTCGGTACGGGGACGAGGCGCGCCAGGCCTTCATGGTGGCGAGGGAGGGCGCCTCGCAGGTGTCGAAGGCCCAGCCGTTGAAGTGCACCGGCCGCCCGGAGTACGGTCTCGCCGCCGCCTCGCCCTCCCGGGAATCGGCCGCCGCCCCGGGTGCGGGCAGCGTCAGGGCGGTGAGCAGGGCGACGAGCACGACCGCGAGCGCCGCCCCTCTGCCGGAGGACCATTTTCGTACGTACGGTACGTACGCTGAGCCAGCGAATCGGTACATAAGGTGAGCTAACGGTCATTCAGTACCGGAGTCCACGACTCACGCCGGGGCGGTCAGCAATCGGCGCCCAGGATCAACCCGGATGTGGGAACCCCGGTGCCCGCCGTCACCAGCGTCCGCTCCGCACCCTCCACCTGGTTCACCGAGGTGCCGCGCAGTTGCCGCACGGCCTCGGCTATCCCGTTCATGCCGTGCAGGTACGCCTCACCCAGCTGGCCGCCGTGCGTGTTCAGCGGCAGGGCGTCCGCCGCCACGAAGTCGGCCGCCTCGCCCGGCTTGCAGAACCCGAACTCCTCCAGCTGCATCAGCACGAACGGCGTGAAGTGGTCGTAGAGGATCCCCACGTCGATGTCGGACGGCGCGAGCCCGGACGTGCGCCACAACTGCCGCGCCACCACGTCCATTTCGGGCAGCCCGGTGAGGTCGTCCCGGTAGAAGCTGGTCATCGCCTCCTGCCCGCGCCCCGCCCCTTGGGCGGCGGCCACGATCACGGCGGGCGGCTGCGCGAGGTCACGGGCCCGCTCGGCGCTGGTCACCACGATCGCCTGCCCGCCGTCGGTCTCCTGGCAGCAGTCCAGCAGCCGCAGCGGCTCCACGATCCACCGCGAGGCGGCGTGATCGGCGAGCGTGATCGGCTTCCCGTGGAAGTACGCGGCCGGATTGGTCGCCGCGTACCGCCGGTCGGTGACCGCCACATGCCCGAACGCCTCGGGGGTCAGCCCGTACGCATGCAGGTACCGCTGCGCCGCCATCGCCACCCAGGAGGCCGGGGTCAGCAGCCCGAACGGCAGCGCCCACCCCATCGCCGCCCCCTCCGCCGAGGGCTCCCTGCGCTGCACCCCGGACCCGAAGCGCCGACCCGACCGCTCGTTGAACGCCCGGTAGCAGACCACCACTTCGGCCACCCCCGCCGCCACGGCCAGTGCCGCCTGCTGCACGGTCGCGCAGGCCGCGCCGCCGCCGTAGTGGATGCGGGAGAAGAACGACAGCTCGCCGATCCCGGCCGCCTGCGCGACGGTGATCTCCGGGCTGGTGTCCATGGTGAAGGTGACCAGACCGTCGACGTCCCCGGGCACCAGCCCGGCGTCGTCGAGCGCCGCGTGCACCGCCTCGACGGCCAGCTTCAGCTCGCTGCGCCCGGAGTCCTTGGAGAACTCGGTCGCCCCGATCCCCACGATCGCGGCCTTCCCGCCCAGCTCGTCCGCCCTGCGGATGCTCATGCGCGCCCCTCCCCCTCACGGACCGCTCCGAACGCCACCCTCACCGTGCCGGTGACGTGATGGCCGATGCCGTTGGCGCCGACGACACGGATCTCGGCCGTGCCCGTGGAGTCGTCGACCTCGGTGACGGTCCCGCGCAACACCATGGTGTCGCCGGGGTAATTGGGCGCACCGAGCCGGATCTTCACCGCCCGCAGCCGGACCCCGGGGCCGAGCCGGTCGGTCACGTACCGCCCGACCAGCCCGTTGGTCGTCAGGATGTTCATGAAGATGTCCGGCGACCCCTTCTCCCGCGCGGCCTCGGCGTCGTGATGCACGTCCTGGTAGTCCCGGGAGGCCACCGCCCCCGCGACGATCAGCGTCCGCGTCACCGCGATCTCCAACGGCGCCAGCTCCGCACCGGCCTCCAGCTGCCCGACCCCACCGGAACTCATCCCTCCACCCCTTCCTCCACGAGCAGTTCTCCGAGCCCCTCCAGCGCCTGGCCCCCGCCGCCCAGGTAGGCGTCGATCTGCCGCCCCCAGAGGAAGTGCCGGTGCACGGGGTGCTCCAGGTCGGCGCCCATCCCGCCGTGCAGGTGCTGGCCGGCGTGCACCACGCGCCGCCCCGCCTCGGACGCCCACCAGGCCGCGGTCAGCGCGTGCGTCGCGTGCGGGAGGCCTTGGTCGTACCGCCAGGCCGCCTCGTACGCCGTGACCCGGATCGCCTCGGTGTCCATGTGCGCGTCGGCCGCCCGCAGTTGGACGCCCTGCTTGGTGGACAGCGGCCGCCCGAACTGCTCCCGCTGCGAGGTGTACTCGGCGGCCCGCGCCACCGCCCCCGCGCAGACCCCGGCCTGGAGCCCCGCGTACGCGATCGTCGCCGCCCTGCGCACCCTCTCGTACGCCTCCGGGCCCGGCCCGCCCAGCCGCTCGGCCCGCGCCCCGTCCAGGGTGAGCCGGCCCGCCGCCCAGGGCGCGGTGGTCTCCACCGGCTCCACCCGGACCCCGGCCTCCTCGGCCCGTACGAACCACAGCCCCCGCTCCGCGTCCGGCACCAGCACATGGGTGGCGTCCCGCAGCCACGGCACCACCGGCACGACCCCGGACAACGCACACCCGTACGAGCCATCGCCGGATTCCGCACCGCCGCTCACCCGAACGTGTCCGGGCCCGCTGGCCGAAAACGCACTCACGGCCACCAGGGAGCCGTTTCGCAGCCCCGGCCCCATCGTTTCCCGCTGTTTTCGCGTCCCGAATGCACCCATCGCGAGCAAACCCGCGACTCCGGTGGCCGCGAACGGAACCTGAGCCGTCGTCCGCCCCTGCTCCTCCAGCAGCAGAACCAGCCCCAACAGCCCGACGGACTCCACCGCTTCGAGCAGTCCGGCCTCGCCCAGCCGCTTCCACAGCTCCGCGTCGCTGCCCGTACCGGCCGCGGTCAGCCGCTCGTGCGTGGACAGGTCGCCGAAGATCCGCGCCGCCAGGTCCTGCGCGGCCTGCTGCTCCTCGCTCGGAGTGAAGTCCATCCCGCTCACCCCTCGCCTTCCGCGTCGCCCGCACCGGCTGAACCGTCCACGACCCGGAACACCGGAAGCTCCAACTCCGCGTCGAACCGCCGGAACTCCGCCTCGACCCGCATCCCGATCCGCACCTGCTCGGCCGGCACCCCGACCACGTTGCTGATCATCCGCACGCCCTCGGCCAGCTCGATCAGCCCGACCGCGTACGGCGGGTCGAAGGCCGGGAACGCCGGGTGGTGCATGACCACGTAGGAGAAGACCGTGCCCTCGCCGCTCGCCTCGACCGTGTCCCAGCGCGCCGAACCGCACCCGTTGCATCCGGGCAGCCACGGGAATCGGAGCAACTCGCACGTCTCGCAGCGCTGGATCAGCAGCCGGTGGTCGGAAACCCCCTTCCAGAAACCGGCGTTGTCGCGGTTGATCACCGGCCGCGGCCGCAGCGCGGGAGACGCGTCCTTCCGGGACTCCGCCCCGGGCACCACCCGGGGTTCCGCGTGCTCCTGCTTCGCCGCTCCCTGTTGAGTTGTGCTCGCAGCCGGGCCGCTGCGGCGTTCCTTCGGGGCGTACTTGAGGATGCGGAAGCGGTGCGTGCCCGCCAGCTCCCCGTCGCCGAAGACGTCCATCCGGGTCGTGACGAAGTACCCGGTGCCCAGCTTGGTCGTCTTGCGGTCGGACACCGACTCGATCACCGCGTCGAAGGTGATCCGCTGTCCGGGCCGCAAGTCCCGCACGTACTCCTGCTCGCAGTCGGTGGCCACCACCGCCGTACACCCGGCGCCGTCGAGCAGCGCGAACAGGTCCTCGTACGCCGACGAGCGATCCGTGTGCCCGGACAATCCGCCCATCGTCCAGGCTTGGAGCATCGTCGGCGGAGCTATCGCGTCCGGCCCTTCGTATGCCGGACTGGTGTCTCCCATCGCTTCGCACCAGTGCCTGATCATCGGCTCGTTGACCAGGTCCTTGCCCACTGCCGAGGAGGCCGCCGTCTGCCCCTCGTACTTCTTCAAACGAGCCTGGAATCCGGCATGTTCCCGATCGTCGTAACTTTCTGTGACGAATTTCCGAGATCCCGTACCGCCCGTAATCGCCCCGTCCGTAATCGCCCCGTCCGTCACCGCTTGGTCCTCCGCATCCCGAGCCGCATGGTCGCCACGATCTCCCGCTGCACCTCGCTCACCCCGCCGCCGAAGGTGTTGATCTGCGCGGCCCGGTTCATCCGCTCCAACTCCCCGTCGCCGAAGGCCCCCGGCGAGCCGGCCCGCACCAGGCCCGCGTCGCCGACCACTTCCTGGCAGAGCCGGTAGACGGCGACCGCGCTCTCGGTGCCGACGAACTTCACGCCGCTCGCGTCGCCCGGCGCCAGCGCGCCCGCGCCGACGTCGCCGACCAGCCGCCAGTTCAGCAGCCGCACCATCGCCAGCCGGGCATGCGCCTCGGCCAGCCGGGCCCGCACCCAGGGCCTCTCACCTGGCCTTTCGCCGGTGTCCGGGTCGACGCGCCGAGCGTGGGCCAAGGCTTCTTCGTACGCGTCCTCGGCCTGCATCCCGATGGCGGCGAGGGCGACGCGCTCGTGGTTGAGCTGGTTGGTGATCAGCCCCCAGCCCTCGTTCTCGGTCCCGACCAGATTCCCGGCCGGGACCCGGATCCCGTCGTAGTACGTGGCGGTGGTGGTCAGGCCGCCGACCGTCTCGATCGGCGTCCACGAGAAGCCGGGCGCGTCCGTCGGGACCAAGACGATCGATATCCCCCGGTGTTTGGGCGCTTCGGGGTCGGTGCGGCAGGCGAGCCAGATCCAGTCCGCGTTCTGGGCGTTGCTGGTGAAGACCTTCTGCCCGTCGATCAGCCACGCGTCTCCGTCCGCCGACCGCACGGCGCGGGTGCGCAGCGACGCGAGGTCCGTTCCGGCCTCCGGTTCGCTGTAGCCGATGGCGAAGACGAGTTCGCCGCGCAGGATCCGCGGGAGGAAGAAGTCCCGTTGGGCGTCGGTCCCGTACTTCATCAGGGTCGGGCCGACCGTGTTGAGCGTGACCATCGAGACCGGTGCGCCCGCCCGGTACGCCTCGTCGAAGAAGACGAACTGCTCGTCCGCGCCGCGGCCCTGGCCGCCGTACTCCTTCGGCCAGCCGAGTCCGAGCATCCCGTCCGCGCCGATCCGCCGCAGCAGATCGCGCTGTGCGGTCGCGTCCGTCGGCGGTCCGTCCGGCATCAGGGCGCGGAAGTACGAACGGAGCTCGGCGCGCAGTCGCTGCTGGCGCTCGGTGGGGGCGAGGTGCACGGCGATGGCCTCCGGCGGTGTTCCGGACGTACACGAGAAGGTTTCTGACTGTCCGTCAGATCCCAGCGCCCTGTCAAGGTCACGCACATCGGAACCGGCGCCGGAGCCGGCACCGGAACTGACACCGGAGCCGGTGCCGGATTGACCCCCGGCCGCACGCGGAAATGCCTGTGCGGCGGCGCCGAAGCACCGCCGCACAGGCAGTCGTTCACCCCGCAGCACAGACCCCCATCAGGCCGCGCAGTACTACCAGAGCTCGGTGAAGTTCACCGCGACGTTCTCGTTGCCCTGCTGGATGGACGTGTCGTCCGAGCCGTTCACCGCGGCGGTGTTGTTCTGGTTCGAGGCGCCGGCACCGGTGGCCACCTGCTGCGTGGTGACGGAGTTGCCGTTGTTGGTGCCGCCCACGCCGGTGCCGTTCTGCGTGGCAACGGTCGCGTTCGATCCGTCGTCCGCGAAGGAGCCGTTGTCGGCGGTGGCAACACCGGTGAACAGGGCGGCCGCGAGGGGGAGAGCGGCGACAGCGGCGATGACGCGGGCGTTACGGATACGTGCCATGTCAATTCCTCCAGGAACTGTTAAGTACGGCTTGTTCCGAGGAAGTTGGCCGACTGCCTCGGTGCTGGTGACGACGTCGCGAGATCAGATTGACCCACCGAATCCCCGGCGAACCACCCACCACGCACTTATTCGCTCGCAAGCGTGAGGTTTTGTCGATAAACCCTCAACCTCACCCCAAATCCCCCATCTATCGGCCAAATGGCCCACAGGGATCAGTAACCCCATAAGAGGAAAGGTTTCGGCACATTTTTAGCCAACTTTTCCGGCTTCCCTAACTCGAACATTCGTACGACTATGGGGTCATGGCCACTCCAGACCGGCTCACCGCCACCCTGGCCCTCGCGCACGCGCTCTCGGCCGCCGAGCGCGGCCTGCCCGTCATCCCGCTGTCCAGGACCAAACTCCCGGCCCTGCCCTCGCCGCACCGCGACGAGCCCCCCGCGCCGGGGCCGCCCTGTCGCGGCGCCTGCGGCTTCCCCGGGCACGGTGTGCACGACGCCTCCACCGACCCGGTGGTCGTCCGCGCCCTGTTCGCCGCCGCCCCCTGGGCCACCGGTTACGGCATCGCCTGCGGCCGGCCCCGGCACCACCTCATCGGCCTCGACCTGGACACCAAACACGGCGCCGACCCGCTCGCCGCCCTCCAAGACCTGGCCCGGGAACACGATTTCACGCTCCCTGCCACCCTGACCGTGCTCACCCCCTCCGGCGGCCGCCACCTCTGGCTGACCGGGCCGCCCGACGTCACGGTGCCCAACTCCGCGAGCCGCCTCGCACCGGCCATCGACGTCCGCGGCGCGGGCGGCTACCTGGTCGGCCCCGGCTCCCTGACCTCGGCCGGTGTCTACCGCCTGGCCCCCGGCACGGCGCACCTCCCGGCCGCCCCGTGCCCGCCGCCCCTCCTCGCGCTCCTCACCCGGGAACGCCGCAAGCCGCCGCCGTCAGCCCCGTTACGCAACGCCAGCGGCCACGGCCTCGTGGAATTCGTCCGCACCGCCCGCGAGGGCCAACGCAACACCCGCCTCTTCTGGGCCGCCTGCCGTGCCTACGAGAACGGAATCGGCGAAACCCTCACCCCCGCCCTCACCGAGGCCGCCCTCCAGACGGGCCTCACCCCGCAGGAAATCCACTCCACCCTCGCCTCGGCCGCCCGGCTCTCCGCGGGCACGCGCGCGTAGACACACCGCGGGCGCGTGCACAGGTGCACTTTTCCGAGCGCACCTGTGCACGCGAACGGCCCCCGACCGGATGCCTGGTCGGGGGCCGTTCACTCACTGCGGTGGGTGTGGGATTTGAACCCACGGTGACATCGCTGCCACGACGGTTTTCAAGACCGTTCCCTTAGGCCGCTCGGGCAACCCACCCTCGCGTCACCGACCTGCGGGGACGCGAGGACAGCCTAGCCGGTCAGCTGTCGCCCTCGCGTGCCTGGAGGGTTACTTCGGTGGTGGACTCCTTGCCGCCGCGGGTGTAGGTCAGCTTGACCTTGTCGCCGGGCTTGTGGGTCCAGATCTCGCTGATCAGGGTCGGGCCGCTGTCGATGACGCGGTCCTCGAACTTGGTGATGACGTCACCGGGCTTGAGACCCGCCGCCGCTGCCGGGCCGTTCGGGGTGATCGCCGGGGTGTTGCCCGCACCCGATTCGGAGATCTTGGCGCCCTCGCCCTTCTGGTCCATGGCCACCGTCGCGCCGATCATCGGGTAGACCGGCTTGCCCGTCTTGATGAGCTGCTCGGCGACCGTCTTGGCCTGGTTGATCGGGATGGCGAAACCGAGGCCGATGGAGCCCGCCTGGCCGCCGCCGGTGCCGAAGCCGCCGCTGGGGACGGACTGGATCGCGGAGTTGATGCCGATGACCGCGCCGCGCGAATCCAGGAGCGGACCACCGGAGTTGCCGGGGTTGATCGAGGCGTCCGTCTGGAGGGCGCTCATGTACGACGCCTTGTTGCCCTGGCCGTCGCCGGAGGCGACCGGGCGGTCCTTGGCGCTGATGATGCCCGTGGTGACCGTGTTGGACAGGCCGAAGGGGGCGCCGATGGCGATCGTCGCGTCGCCCACGACGACCTTGTCGGAGTCGCCGAGGGGGAGCGGGTTGAGGTCCCCCGCGTTCTTCAGCTTGATGACGGCGACGTCGTAACCCTGGGCGCGGCCCACGACTTCGGCGGCGTACTTCTTGCCGTTGGAGAAGGTGACGGACAGTTCGCCGCCGTCGGCGGCCGAGGCGACCACGTGGTTGTTGGTGAGGATGTGGCCCTGCTTGTCGTAGACGAAGCCGGTGCCGGTGCCGCCTTCGCCGCTGCCGCTCTGCGCGTCGATGGTGACGACGGAGGGCAGCGCCTTGCCCGCCACGCCCGCGACACTGCCGGGGTCGCGCTTGAAGTCCTGCGGGTTGCCCGCCGCGGAGATGGTGGTGGAGCCGCCGGGGGAGTTCGCCTCGCGGTTCGCGGCCCAGAAACCGATGCCGCTGCCGACACCGCCTGCCACCAGTGCGGCGACCAGGACGGCGGCGATCATTCCGCCGCGCCCCTTGCGCTTGGGCGCGGGGGGCTCCTGGCCCAGGGGGGCGCCCCAGGGGTCGCCGCCGCCGTGACCGCTGCCGCCGTGACCGCCGGTGCCGTGACCGCCGCTGCCGTGGTGCGCGTCACCGCCGGTGCCGCTGCTGTATGCGGTGCCGTACGTCGGGAACGCGGGCGGCGGCGGGGGCCAGGCCGCTCCCGGGGCACCGGGGGCCCCCGGCGCTGGGTGCTGGGGGGCGTGCGGAGCCGGGGGCTGGTGGGCCGGGGGCTGGTGGGCTGCGGGCGGCGGGGTCGCAGGGAGTTCCGCCGTGCGCTCCGGGGCCGGTGCGACAGGGGCCTCCTGAGCACCAGCGCCGGTGACAGCGTCGGCCGGAGCACCAGCACCGGTGACAGGAGCACCGGCGTCGGCAGCACCGGAGCCAGGTGCACCGGAGCCGGGTGCACCGGTGACCGTCGACGCGTCCTGTTCCGTGGCCGGGACGGGAGACGGCGGTACGGACGGGGCGGCCGGTACCGCAGTGCCCTCGTTCTCGGTGCTCACAGCTCTCTCCTCGGTTCCACGTCGTCCTGCTTCTGATGATCCGGCACGTTCCGGGATCCTTCGTCCCGCTGTAGGCCGTTTTTCCCGCTGTGCACGTGTGTGCTGTCAGCTTTTCCCACAGCACGTCAGAGCACTGTAAACGGGACCTGTGCGTCCGCTCTTCATCCTTTATTCCGGACTAATGGGACGCACCCGGAGGCCTCCCCCGAAGCGGCCGAACGGCCCCGCGACTGCCTCACGAGCCCCTCGCGGCTCCCGTTCCCCGCACCGCTTCGCGTACACCTGCCCGCTGTCGGTGACACCATGACGCGGTGACCCACGCACGACAGCAGACCATCCAGGTAGTCGCCCACCGCGGAGCCTCCGAGGAGGCCCCCGAGCACACGCTGGCCGCGTACCGGAAGGCCATCGAGGACGGGGCCGACGCCCTGGAGTGCGATGTGCGCCTGACCGCCGACGGCCATCTCGTCTGCGTGCACGACCGCCGGGTCAACCGCACGTCGAACGGCCGGGGTGCCGTATCCGCCCTGGAACTGGCCGACCTCGCCGCGCTCGACTTCGGTTCCTGGAAGGGCATCGAGGAGAGCGGCGAGCGCCCGGACCGCGACCCGGACCGCGGCGAGCTCATCTCCGTACTGACTCTGGAGCGGCTGCTCGAACTCGTCGCGGACGCGGGCCGGCCGATCCAGTTGGCCATCGAGACCAAGCACCCCACCCGATGGGCCGGCCAGGTCGAGGAGAAGCTGCTGGAGATGCTGGGGCGCTTCGGCCTGGACGGGCCGCCGAAGGAGGCGGGCGATCCCGCGCCGGTGCGCATCATGAGCTTCTCCGCGCGCTCCCTGCACCGGGTGAGCCTGGCCGCACCCGCCATTCCGACGGTGTACCTGATGCAGTTCGTGACGCCCCGGCTGCGCGACGGGCGGCTCCCCGCGGGCGCCCGGATCGCTGGCCCCGGCATGCGGATCGTGCGCAACCACCCCGGCTACATCGCCCGCCTGCACCGCGCGGGGCACCGGGTGCACGTCTGGACGGTGAACGAGCCGGAGGACGTGGACCTGTGCGTGCGTCTCGGTGTGGACGCGATCATCACCAATCGCCCCAAGCAGGTGCTCGCGCAACTCGGTCGCGCCTAGTGCAGGGACGCCGACCTGGACCCACTGCTGGGAGTGCACCGGCGCATCCGTACCGGATTCGATCGTTACGAGTGCATCATTGGCCAATGCTTGGCCGGTTTCCGGTCCAGGCCATTGGGGAATTCACACCGTGGCGTGGGGCGAAGGAGGTCTCGGGGGTGGCGTTGATGGAGGCACAGGAGGTGCCCACGTCGTCGTGCATGGCCATTCCGCATGGCCCTGCCGGCGTGGGCGCGGCAAGACACCAGATGCGTACGGAACTGCGCACGCAAGGGGTGTCCGAATCGGTCGTCGATGATGCGGTTCTGGTCCTTTCCGAACTACTGAGCAATGCCTGTCGGCACGGCAGGCCCCTGGGGGCGGCGGAGGTCGGCGACGGGGACGTGCGGGCCGCGTGGGGCGTCGGCCCGACGGGGCGGCTGACCGTGGAAGTGACGGACGGCGGCGGTCCGACCCGCCCTGTTCCGGCCACTCCCTCGGTGACCGCACGGGGCGGCCGCGGGCTGAACATCATCAGCGCGCTCGCCCGCGACTGGGGCGTACGGGACGACCGTACGTCCGGCGAGGTGACGGTGTGGGTGGTGCTCGAAGAGAGCGACCGGCACAGCGACTTCGCCACACGCGTCGCACCACCGGCGCTGGACTTCGCGGTCCCGTTCGACGATCTGGGCTGAAAGCACAGCACCGGTGCCGGCGACGCGATGTCCCTGTCACCGGTGCTGGTGCTCACTGCGCTCATACCGCGAGCACCGGCACCGGTGCTCGCGGCACGAAGGACGTGCTCCCCATTGCGGCTAGGCTCGCGCCGACACCGCACTGCCGCAATGGGAGAAGCACGCATGGCCAAGAAGCGCCCGCAGACCAAGGCCGCCAAGCCGCAGAACACCAGCAACGAGCCCGTGCCGGTGGTCGGGGCGCGCGAGCCCTGCCCGTGCGGCTCGGGCCGCCGTTACAAGGCTTGCCACGGCCGCGCCGCCTCGCACGCCGTGACCGAGCTGGTCCAGCGCCCCTTCGAGGGCCTGGCCGGGGAGTGCGACTGGGTCGCGCTGCGCGAGCTGGTCCCGGCCGCGACGGTGGAGCTCACCCTCAAGGGCGGCCTCCCCGAGGGCGTTCCGTCGGTGACCCTCGCGACGGTGCTGCCGATGGCGTGGCCCGCGCTGCGCCGCGAGGACGGCTCCGTCCTGCTCGGCCTCCAGAACGACACCCCCTCCGGCGACCTGAGCCGCGACCTCGCGCACACCCTCCAGCGGGCGCTCGTCGCCGAGCCCGGCAACCCGGTCACCGCCGACAAGGCGCCCGCCGACGGTCCGCGCCTCCAGGACCTGCTGGACCCGGACGCCGCGTTCGCGCCGGACGTGCACACGGGCTTCGAGTTCTGGGTGCCGGACGCGGAGAACGCCAACGCCGAGGTCACCGCCTCCCTGGAGCGTGCCAACGCCGCCGCCATCCCGACCGTACGACTGACCGGTGTGGACAGCGCGTACTGGTGCGAGACACCCGAGAAGAACCACCTGCGGTGGGCCATGCCGCACCCGGAGGAGAAGCTCCTCGACGCGCTGGCCCGGCTGCACGCCGCGGGCACCTCGTCGCTGGGCGAGAACACCCGTCTGGTCGGCTCGTTCCGGGCGCACGGAATCATCGTTCCGGTGTGGGACCTGCCGAGCGCGATGACGGCGGAGGAGTGCGAGAAGCCCGCCGCGGAGTTCGCCGAGCGGCTCGCCGTCGCACTCGCCTCGGACGCCCCGCTGACGGCCGAGGAGCGGCGCTCGCGCGGCGGCCTCACCAACCGTCAGGTGACGCTGAGTTGATCCGCCGGAGGGGCTCCGCGGGGCCTCTCCGTTGCACGTCGCACAACGGGACGGAGCGGGCGCAGTGACTCCGGTCACAGTGGACCGTACTGACGAGTAAATCCCTGTCTGAATACACGAGATCGAATTTGCGAACAGCAGATCTCTTGTTACCGTTCTAGGAGCCCGGTCGCTGGTGCATCCCCCGTCGCCAGCGATCGGGCCTTTCAGTTCTTACGGCCCTGCCGGCTCCGGTGAGTTGCTCCCCGAGCGCAGCAGCAGCGGCCCGTCTCCCCGACCCGCGAATTCCGCCACCGCCGTGTACGGCTCGGTGTCCGCTTCCGTGCCCTCTTCCGCCGCCGACTTCTTCGGCACCTTCTCGCGCGGCGTCTCGCACGACCCCGGCTCGTCGTCCGCACCCACCGCGCAGCGCATCCGTACCGTGCGCCCGGCCGGACCCATCAGCGTCAGTACGGCGTCGAGTTCCTCCCCGGTGGCGTTGCGGTAGTACGCGCGCGCCCAGGTCTCGCCCTTCTCGGTGAGCACACAGGTCTGCGCCTCGACGCCGTCGGGGGAGGTCACCTCGGGGCCGCACCGGGTGCGGGTGCGCCCCAGGAGGTCGGTCTCGCGGGGCTTCTGGTCGTCCGCCACGGGCGGCGCCCCGGCCGGCGCCCTCTCGGGTTCGGCCGGGGTACCGGGGGCGGGTCCTGCGGAGGCTCCCGCGAACGGCAGCAGAACGGTGAACACCACGACGGCCGAAAGCCCGATCATGCGGATATTCAAGGGGAGTCCCACCTGTCAACTGCCGGGAAATTCGTGACGGTGGGCCGAAGATATCGACGGATGGCGCGCGGCTTGCCGGTCGCGCGCCCAATTCCGCTGAACTCGCGCCGTCTCACACCCTTACGAGTGAGCGGCGCACGGCGGTTAACGCCGTTGCCGCTCACCGGGCGCGACGTCAGCGGGTGACGTCAGTGAGCCACGTCAGCGGGCGACGTCAGCGGACGACAGTGGCCGACGTCAGTACGCGAGCCTGCTGCCGCCGCCGGGGGCACCGCTGCTCGCCACCACCAGGGCGTCCAGCACGGTCTCCACGTCCGGCAGCCAGGGGCGCCCGTCCTTGCCGGGCGCGGGTTGCCGCTCCCAACGCACCTGCCCCGCACCCGTTTCGGCGGGCGGCAGCACCAGATAGCCGCCGTCGCCGTGGAACCTCAGGGAGGAGGGCACCCGGTCCTTCGCGTACAGGAGTTCACCGAGCCGCTCCAGGGAGTAGGGGGACACCAGGAGCGACCACCGCGTGGGTGTCGCCACGACCGGCCCCAGGTTCACTCCCATCCGGTCCAGCGCCACCAGCGCCCGTGCGCCTGCCAGCGCCGGGAGACTGAGCGCACAGGGGGCGCGCCCGCCGGTGGCGAGCACCACCGGTGCGTCGGGGCGCTTCTCCCACCACCAGCGCACCATGCGCGCATCGGTGGTGGCGGCCAGCAGCCCGGGGTCGAAAGGGTGCGCGCCGGGCACCACGCACTCGGGATCGGGGCAGGCACAGCGCACCGCTGTGCCCGCGCGGCCGCCGGCCGCCGTCAGCCCCACGCCCGGGAGCACCGGCCACTGCCAGTCGGTGGCGCAGGTGAGCGCCGTACCGGGCAGAACTGGCCGCTCGCTTCGCCGGAACCGGAGCCTGCGTCGCCTTCCGAGGATCTCGCGCATGAGCGCTCGTTCCTTTCCGTTGAACGCCGAGGTCCACATGACACCATGTGTGCATCACTTGACTGCGCGTGCTGGGGACGTACTTGACTCACGTACTCACTGCGCGTACTTCGGGACGTACAGAGCCACTGAACAGCCTGCGGTACGGCAGCCCCACAGGGGCCGAGCGCGGAACGTGGCGGGGGGTGGCGCGCACAGGGCGCTTCCCCGTCCCCGAGGGACGACGCCTACGTTTCCGGTGGTGCTGATCCCTGGTGCTTGACGGTCATCGGGGACGGTGCCGGGCCCACAGCGGATAGGACGCCTGCGCCCGCCGCCGGGTTCCGGGTCGACGGCGGCACTGCCGCAGTCCCCCGGTCATCACCTGATGCAGATACCCAGCGCGGCCCGATATGACGCGCTGTCGAACGCCCTCAGTCGACCGCAAATATGTGTACGGTGCTGCATTTTCACGCCAAGTACGCATTCCACTGTTTCCCCAGGGACACCATGAATCCCTCCAGGACAATGCTGGACATCGCCTTACATGTGCGTGTAGATGTGGATCTATTGATAGCGGCGCAGAATGACATGGGGGTTTGCGATGCTATTGAGCGAAACGCACCAGGCGGAAAGCCGGCTGACATGAGCGCCCCGAACGTGCCGAAAGTGGCCGGAATCGATCCACTGGTTCCGCCCCCCACGCAGACTCCCGCGCCTGCGGGAGCGACCTCCGCTCCTGCGGGAGCAGTGATCCAGGACCGGCTGGCCGGCTGGGTCTCCGACCTGACCACCCTGCACGAACTCACCGAGCGCCTGATGGCGACGGGTGCGCTCGACGAGGCACTGCACGAGGTGCTGCGCGCCGGAGCCGCCCTCGTCGGGGCCCGCCGGGGCCTCGCCGTGCTGGAGCCCGCCGACGGCCTCGGGCCCGCCAGCACCGTCGGTTTCGGCCTCGCGCACGCCGACCTCGGCCACATCGAGACGGTGCCGCGCGACGCGACCGCGTACGGGCGTTTTCTGGACGGCACCGCCGAGCCCGGCGACAGCGACCCGAGCGCCAGCCCCGACCTGCTGCACGAGGAGGGTCTGGACCCGCTGCACCGCGAGGTCGCCGACCGCCTCGGCTACGCCGCCAGTTACGCGCTCCCGCTCACCGGGTCCTCCGGGCGGCTCGGTGCGGTCGTGTGGCTGTACGACGAGCCCGCCGAGCCGATGGAGCGCCAGCGGCACCTGGTGGGGCTCTACAGCCGGTACGCGTCCGAGCACCTGACCCGGCTGCTGGAACTGGAACGGGCACGCACGCGCGTGGCCACCCTCACCGAGGAGCTGCTGCCCAGCCGCCTGCCCCGGGTGTCGGGCGTACAGATGGCGGTACGGCACCGGACGGGACCGCGCGGCGGCGGCGACTGGTACGACGCTCTGCCGCTGCCGGAAGGGGCGCTCGGCCTGGTGGTCGGTTCCGTCACCGGCGCCGGGCCCAGCGCGACGGCCGCCATGGGACGGCTGCGGGCGAGCCTGCGGGCGTACGCCGTCATAGAGGGCGAGGACCCCGTCGCCGTACTGTCCGATCTGGAGCTGCTGATGCGGCTGACCGAGCCCGCGCGCTCGGCCACCGCGCTGCTGGCGTACTGCGAGCCGGCCAAGCGCAAGATCGTGCTCGCCGGGGCCGGGCACACGCCGCCGCTGATCATCGGCGAGCGGCGCACGGAGTACGCGGAGACGTCGCTGTCGGCGCCGCTGGGGATGCTCTCGTGCTGGGAGGCGCCCAGCGTGGAGATCAGCCCGAACCCGGGCGAGACCGTGCTGCTGTACACCGACGGTCTGCTGCACCGCACCGGCGACCCGATGGACCGCGCCTTCGCGCGGCTGCACGCGGCGGCGGCCGGCGTGCCGAAGACGATCCGCGACGACCCGGGGGCGATCTGCGACCACGTGCTGCGCACCGTGCTGCCCGACGGGCTGGACGAGGTGGACTCGGCGGAGGACATCGTGCTGCTCGCGGCGCGTTTCGACTGAGGTCCGCACGGGTCGGGGACTGATTTCTCACAGTTATCCACAGGCTGGGGAGGGTTCGACCGCACGGACATACGATGGAGGGCCAGGAGGCGGGAAACCCCTGGCCCTGTGTCGTATGAGGAGATTGTCGTGTCTGAGGAGCTCAAGCCGGAGACCCCGGAAATCGTGGACGGCGAAGCAGCCGAGGCCGCCGAGGAAGAGCCCATCAAGCAGCGCAAGAACGGGCTGTACCCGGGTCTGTCCGACGAGCTCGCCGAGAACATGAAGTCGGGCTGGGCCGACACCGAGCTGCACGACCTGGAGCCGATCGCGCAGGCGCAGCACACCGCCGCCCGTCGCGCCGCGCTCTCCGCGCGCTTCCCGGGCGAGCGCCTGGTGGTCCCCGCGGGCAACCTCAAGACGCGTTCCAACGACACCGAGTACGCCTTCCGCGCCTCCACCGAGTACGCGTACCTGACCGGCGACCAGACCCAGGACGGCGTCCTGGTGCTGGAGCCGACCGCGTCCGGGCACGACGCGACGATCTACCTGCTGCCGCGCTCCAACCGGGAGAACGGCGAGTTCTGGCTGGACGGCCAGGGCGAGCTGTGGGTCGGCCGCCGCCACTCCCTCGCCGAGGCCGAGCAGGTGCTGGGTCTGCCCGCCAAGGACGTCCGCGAGCTGCCGAAGGCGCTGCGCGAGGCCACCGGCCGGGTGCGCAACGTGCGCGGGCACGACGCGGGCATCGAGGCGGCGCTCGCCGATAAGGCCACCGCCGAGACGGACGAGGAGCTGCGCGTCTACCTCTCCGAGGCCCGCGTGGTGAAGGACGAGTTCGAGATCGGCGAGCTCCAGAAGGCCGTCGACTCCACCGTCCGCGGCTTCGAGGACGTCGTGAAGGTCCTCGACAAGGCCGAGGCCACCTCCGAGCGCTACCTGGAGGGCACGTTCTTCCTGCGCGCCCGTGTCGAGGGCAACGACATCGGCTACGGCTCGATCTGCGCCGCAGGCCCGCACGCCACCACCCTGCACTGGGTGCGCAACGACGGCGCGGTGCGCTCCGGCGACCTGCTGCTGCTCGACGCCGGTGTGGAGACCCACACCCTCTACACCGCCGACGTGACGCGCACGCTGCCGATCAACGGCACGTTCTCGCCGCTCCAGAAGAAGATCTACGACGCGGTGTACGAGGCCCAGGAGGCCGGCATCGCGGCGGTCAAGCCCGGGGCCTCGTACCGCGACTTCCACGAGGCCGCACAGCGCGTGCTCGCCGAGAAGCTCGTCGAGTGGGGCCTCGTCGAGGGCCCGGCCGAGCGTGTCCTGGAGCTGGGCCTCCAGCGCCGCTGGACGCTGCACGGCACCGGTCACATGCTGGGCCTGGACGTCCACGACTGTGCCGCCGCGCGCCGCGAGGCGTACGCCGACGGCACGCTGGAGCCGGGCGTGTGCCTGACCGTCGAGCCGGGCCTGTACTTCCAGGCCGACGACCTGACGGTGCCGGAGGAGTACCGGGGCATCGGCGTCCGCATCGAGGACGACATCCTGGTCACCGAGGACGGCAACCGGAACCTGTCGGCCGCGCTGCCGCGCCGCTCCGACGAGGTCGAGGCCTGGATGGCGGCGACGAAGGCCGCCCAGTAGATCCGTACACCCGCCGTATGAGGGCGCGCTTGCTTCAGGAGGCCTGGAGCAGCGCGCCCTCGCGCCATTTCAGGATCTTGTCGAAGCTGACCACCGCGCCCCGGCCCGGCCGGTTGCGGAAGTGCACGTGGTCGGCGAGCTGCTCGATGAGGCACAGCCCGCGGCCGCTCTCGCGCAGCTGCGCCATGGCCCGGCCCGCACCGCGTCTGCGCACGGCGGGGAAGCCCGGGCCCGAGTCGGTGACCTCGATGCGGCACGTGTCGCCGTCGAGGTAGGCGGTGACCCGGTAGGCCGCGCAGTGCGGGCCGGGTTCGTCGTCGCCGCCGTGCTCGACGGCGTTGGCACAGGCTTCGCTGAGTGCGACCGAAAGGTCGTAGGAGATGTCCGGATCGACGCCCGCGGTGTTCATGCTGTCGAGCAGAAGACGGCGGGCGAGCGGAACGCTCGCGGCTTCGCGCCGCAAGTGGAGTGACCACCAGATGCTCATGCTCCAGCCTCCTGGCTGCGGCTCGACATACGACTACCTATTGCCGCCGACGGTGGTCGGTAAGCCAGGAATCGGTGCGAGAGCGCTCGTTCGGCGGATGCGCGCACCCCGTGCGCCGGTGTAGCAGGGGCCGTTGCGGGGACCTCCGCACCGGGCGGGGCCGTGACGTACCGGACCATTGTGAGCTTCCGGACCTGCCCGGTCCGCTACGGGGGCGCAGTGCGATGATGGCTCCGCCATGTCACAGCCTCTCGCCCCTGCGGGCGCACACGACCGGGTCGCTCCGCGACTCGCCAGGGCCGCGGTGTTCGCCGCGGTCTGCGTCGTGCTGTCCGCGCTCGGGCACGTGCTGGGCTCCACGGCGACCGTGCCGTGGTGGACCCTCGCGGTGGGCTTCACCGGGGTGTTCGCGCTGGCCGCGCCGCTGGCCGGACGCACGCGTTCCCTGCCCGGCATCACCTTCGCGATGACGGCCGGACAGCTCGCGCTGCACGCCCTCTTCGGCGTCGGCCAGAGCCACGCGGGCTCGGTGCAGGGCGGCGGCGAAGGCCCGCTGTCCGGGCTCGCCGCGCAGTTGATGTGCGGCGGCGACGCCGGCATGAGCGAAGCCGAGGCGCGGAAGGTGCTCGCCACGGCGGGCCTCGACCCGGCCTCCGGTGCGCACGCCGCACACGGAGCGGGCGCGTCCGGAGCGTCGTACGACGGTTACGACGCGCTCGGTACGGGCGGTGGACAGGACATCGGCGCCACGGCGGTCGGCTGTCTGCACTCCCTGGTCCCCAGCCTTCCCATGCTGCTCGGTCACCTGCTGGCCGCGCTCGCCACCGGCTGGCTGCTGCGGCACGGCGATCTCGCGCTGCGCCGGCTGGCCCGGCTGTCCGCGTACGGGGCGCACGAAGTGGCCGTGCGAGGGCTCGTACGAGCCCTGCGTGCTGCTTTCGCGCTGGTACGCGCCCTGTGGGCGGGGCTTTCCGGCGCGCCCACGTGCGGGCCTCTGACGGTGCCCGCGCCCTTCCTCGTCCCCGTGCGCACGGGCGAGGAGGACCTCCAGCACTCGGTGATCAGGCGCGGGCCGCCCGCGACGGCGTTCTCCCTCGCTGCCTGACACGACCCCTCGCGTACGTATGCGGAGTGGGTCGTGACTCCGGTGCGCCTCGTTTCGGCGCGTGCCCCGATGGCCCACGTTTCACGTGAAACATCGACGCGCCTGTCGAGGTGTGCCCCTCACCCGATCCACTTCTGCCATGTGGGGTTCACAGTCATGAACGCAAACCGTCGCACCCGTATCTCCCGCCTCTCCGCCGTCGGCGTCGCCGCGGCCGCATCCGTGGTGGTGCTCGCCGGGCCCGCCTTCGCGCACGTCAGCGTGCAGCCAGTCGGCGCGGCCGCCAAGGGCGGTTACGCCACCGTCAACGTGAAGGTCCCCAACGAGCGCGACAACGCCTCGACGGTGCAGCTCGAAGTCAGCTTCCCGGTCAAGGAGCACCCGCTCACCTCCGTGATGCCGCAGGCGGTCCCCGGCTGGACCGTGAAGGTCGAGAAGACCACGCTCGACAAGCCGCTGAAGGTGCACGGCAAGGAGATCAAGGAAGCCGTCTCGAAGATCACCTGGACCGGCGGGAAGATCGGCCCCGGTGAGTTCCAGCAGTTCCCGCTCTCGCTCGGCCAGCTCCCCGAGGACGCCGACCAGCTCGTGCTGAAGGCCATCCAGACGTACGACAACAAGGAAGTCGTCCGCTGGATCGAGGAGCCCAAGGAGGGCCAGCCGGAGCCGCAGAGCCCCGCGCCCGTCCTGAAGCTGACCGCGCCCGTGGGCGACGGGCACGGCGCGGCGGCCACCGACGACAAGAAGGCCAAGGACTCCACGGCCTCGGACAAGCACGACGACGGCAAGAAGGAGACCGCGAGCGCGGCCTCCGCCAGCGACACCACCGCCCGTGTGCTCGGCATCGTAGGCATCATCGTGGGTGTCGCCGGTGTGGCCTTCGGGGTTCTCGCGGGCCGTCGCCGGGCCTCCTGACCCACCCCCTCAAGAGTTCCAGGATTTCCATGCGCAAGAAGAACGTGCTGGTCGCGGCAGCTCTCGTCGCCGCGGCCACACTCACCCTGTCCGCGTGCGGCGGCGACTCCTCCCCGAAGAAGGAGAGTGGCCAGGCGGCCACGAACGTCACCCCCACCGAGGAGAAGGCGGCGACGGTCCTCGACCGGCCGTACACCAAGCCGAACCTCGTCCTGAAGGACACCAACGGCAAGGAGTACGACTTCCGCGAGGCCACCAAGGGCAAGCCGACGCTGATCTACTTCGGCTACACCAACTGCCCCGACGTGTGCCCGCTGACGATGAGCAACATCGCGGTCGCGTACAAGAAGCTGCCGAAGGCCGACCAGGAGAAGCTGCGCGTCGTCTTCGTGACGACCGACCCGGAGCGTGACACGCCGAAGGAACTCGGCAAGTGGCTCAAGGGCGCGGGCAGCCCCGACTTCATCGGGCTGACCGGCGACTTCCCGACCATCCAGGCCGGAGCCCGACAGCTGGGCGTCAGCATCGAGCCGTCCACCAAGGACAAGGACGGCAAGGTCACGTCCATGCACACCAAGCAGGTCATCGCGTTCTCGCCGAAGACCGACGCGGGGTACCTCCTCTACACCGACGAGGCCACCGCGGACGACTACACCGCCGATCTCCCGAAGATCGTCAAGGGAGAAACCCCGTGAACACCCGCACTACCCGCACCACTCGTTCCACCCGCTACACCACGCGTCTCACCGCCTTCGCCGCCATAGCCGTGGCGGGGTCCCTGGCGCTGACCGCGTGCAACGGCGACGCCAAGACCGACGCTCCGGCCGCTGCCAAGACGACCGCCCCGGCGGCCGACAGCAAGCCGAAGATCGAGGTCAGCGGCGCGTTCGTCCCGGAGCCCGCCATGCCCGACATGGCGGGCGGCTTCCTCACCGTCAAGAACTCCGGCGCCGTCGGCGACCGTCTGAAGTCCGTCACCGCCTCCGCGTTCTCGGGCAAGGCCGAGATCCACGAGACGACGGCGGACGGAAAGATGAAGGAGGCGAAGGAGGGCTTCCCGGTGTCGGCCAACGGCACGCTGGAGCTCAAGCGCGGCGGCAACCACATCATGTTCCTCGATGTGAAGAAGAAGCCGAAGAAGGGCGACAAGATCGCCGTCGAGCTGCACTTCGAGAAGGCGGGGACCGTGAAGGTCGACATGCCGGTGGAAGCAGCCACCCACAACCCGAAGCAACACCACTGAGGGGCTGAGGACTCACCATGACGGACACCGCCCCGCGCTTCGGGCCCTCGGCGACCTCCACCTCCACGGCAGTGCGTGCACTGCTCGTGGTGGTCGCCCTGTTCGGCGCGCTGTTCGTGAGCGCCGGCCCCGCCGCCGCGCACGCCGCGCTCACCGACAGCAACCCGAAGGACGGGGCGGTGGTCGCCACCGCCCCCAAAAACATCACCCTGAACTTCTCCGAGCAGATCCAGCTCGGTGAGGACGCCATCCGCGTCCTCGACCCCACGGGCAAGCGCGCCGACACCGGCGAAGTGCTCGACCTGTGCAACGGCAACCTCGTGCAGTACGGGGTCGCGCTGCACAAGGGGCTCCCCGACGGCACGTACACCGTCGCCTGGCAGGCCGTCTCGGCGGACAGCCACCCCATCTCCGGCGCCCTCACCTTCTCGATCGGCGCCCCCTCCGAGAGCAGTGTCACGCTGCCCTCGCAGGAGGCCGGCGGCGGTGTCGTCGGCGTGCTCTACGGCATCGCGCGATACGCCGCCTACGCCGGATTCATCGTCCTCGTCGGCGGTGCGGCCTTCGTACTGGCCTGCTGGCGGCGCGGGGCGGCCGAGCGCCCGATGCAGCGACTGGTGGTGCGCGGCTGGCTGCTGCTGACCGCCGCGACGCTGCTGATGCTGCTGCTCCGGGGCCCGTACACCGGGTCCGGGGACCTCTCGGGGATCTTCGACCTCGGGGCGCTCAAGACCGTACTGACCACCAAGACCGGTGCCGCGCTGGTGTCGCGGCTGCTGCTGCTCGGTGCGGCGGCGCTGTTCGTCGCGGTCCTCTTCGGGGCGTACGCGAAGAAGGTCGCCGGTGGTGACGAGGGCGAACTTCCCGAGGACGACGAGGACTCCTCCCGCAAGGACCTCACCTTCGGCCTGGCCCTCGGCGGCGGCGTCGTGGCGGCGGGCATCGCCGCGACCTGGGCGATGTCCGAGCACGCCTCCACGGGACTCCAGCCGGGCCTGGCGATGCCCGTCGACGTCCTGCACATGCTGGCGGTCGCCGCGTGGCTGGGCGGGCTCGCCGCGCTGCTGACCGCGCTCTACCGGTCTCCCTCTCTGGAACGTACGGCGGTACGGAATTTCTCCCGGCTCGCCTTCGGCAGTGTCGTCGTGCTCGCCGCGACCGGGCTGTACCAGTCCTGGCGTCAGGTCGGCTCCTGGGAGGCGCTCTTCGGAACGGCCTACGGGCAACTGCTGCTGGCGAAGATCGCTCTGGTCGCGGTGATGGTCGCGGGCGCGTGGTTCTCCCGCCGGTGGATCGGGCGGATGGCGGAGCGGACCGCTCCGGAGGCCGAGGCCGAAGCCGTGGTCAGTGAGCGGGAGGAGGCCCGGGCGAAGGAGGAGGCCGAGTCGGTCACCGTGCCCGCCGATCCGGAGCGGGCCGCGCAGCTCGCCCGGCAGCGGGCCGCCATGAGCACCGCCCGCGCCAAGCGGGTCCGCGACGCCGACCCCGAGCGCACCGGGCTGCGCCGCTCGATCCTGCTGGAGGCCGGGGTCGCGGTGGTGCTGCTCGCCGTCACCACCGTCCTCACCAGCACCGAACCGGGTCGTACGGAACTCAAGGAGGCCGGGCGCAACAACACGTCCGCCCCCGCGGTCGCCGACCGGCCCGTCGACCTGAACATGCCCTTCGACACCGGCGGCGCGAACGGCAAGGGCACCCTCCGCCTGCAGGTCACCCCGGGCCGCACCGGCAGCAACGCGCTGCACGTCTGGGCCAACTCGCCCGACAACAAGCCCGTGGACGCACCCGAACTCAAGGTCGCGTTCACCAACGAGGACAAGCAGATCGGCCCGCTGCCGGCCGTCCCCGACAAGCTCGCACCCGGACACTGGAGTGCGAGCGGTGTGCAGATCCCGATGGCCGGGACCTGGAAGATCGACGTGACGATCCGCACCTCCGACATCGACCAAGTGACCGTTTCCCAGAACGTCAAGATCGGCTGACCGGCGTGACCGACACCCCTTCTTCCTCCTCTTCCGAGGGCTCTGAGACCTCTGAGGCCTCGTCCTCCCCGGCCATCTCGCGGCGCCGGCTGCTCGGCACCGCGGGTACGGCCGCGGCGGCCGGGCTGGTCGTGGGCGCGGCGGGCGGCGCGGGAGTCGCCGCCGCGGTCTCCTCGGGGGACGAGGCGCCGGCTGCGCTGGCCTCGCTGGGCACGACCAAGGCGATGTTTCACGGGAAACATCAGGCCGGAATCACCACTCCGCTCCAGGCGCGCGGCCATCTGATCGCCTTCGACCTGGCTCCCGGGGCGGGGCGCAAGGAGGCCACGGCGCTGCTGCGCCGCTGGTCGGAGGTGGCGAAGCAGCTGATGGCGGGGCGGCCGCTGGCCGGGGGCGACACCGGGGTGGCGTTCGACGCCGGTCCGTCCTCCCTCACCGTCACCTTCGGTTTCGGGCGGACCTTCTTCGACCGTACGGGGCTGGCCGCGAAGCGCCCGGTGGAGCTGGACCCGCTGCCGGACTTCTCCTCCGACCACCTCGACGCCCGGCGCAGCAACGGCGATCTGTGGGTGCAGATCGGGGCGGACGACGCGCTGGTCGCCTTCCATGCGCTGCGGGCGGTGCAGCGGGAGGCGGGGGACGCGGCCCGGGTGCGCTGGCAGATGAACGGCTTCAACCGCTCGCCCGGTGCGACCGCCGCGCCCATGACGACCCGCAATCTGATGGGTCAGGTGGACGGGACGGGCAACCCCAAGCCCTCGGAGCCGGACTTCGAGAAGCGGATCTTCGTGCCGGAGAAGGGCGGTCCGGCCGGTCAGGAGTGGATGGCGGGTGGTTCGTACGCGGTCGTACGGCGCATCCGCATGCTGCTGGACGACTGGGAGAAGCTGCCGCGGGACGACCAGGAGCAGGTCATCGGGCGGCACAAGAAGGACGGTGCGCCGCTGACCGGCGGGGACGAGTTCACCGAGCCGGACCTCCAGAAGATGGGGACGAACGGCAAGCTGGTCATCGCCTCCGACGCGCACTCCCGGATCTCGGCCCCGGAGCAGAACGGCGGCGCGGCGATGCTGCGCAGGCCCTTCTCGTACCACGACGGCATCTCGGCGGACGGGGTGCCGGACGCGGGGCTGCTGTTCATCTGCTGGCAGGCGGATCCGATGCGTGGGTTCGTGCCGGTGCAGCGGAAGCTCGACCGGGGTGACGCGTTGTCGAAGTTCATCCGGCACGAGTCGAGCGGCCTGTTCGCGGTGCCTGGCGGGCCGGGCGAGGGCGAGTACGTGGGGCAGCGGCTGCTGGAGGCGTGAGGCGCGGGACGGGTCCCGAGAGGGGCCGTGCGAAGGATGAGACGGCTGAGCCGTGTCCCGTACCGCCCATTAGGGTGACCGTATGTCAGCGACGCGCTACGCCTATCTCGGCCCCGAGGGCACCTTCACCGAGGTCGCCCTCCGTACGCTCCCCGAAGCCGCCACCCGTGAACTCGCACCCATGGTGTCCGTGCCGGCCGCGCTGGACGCGGTGCGCAGCGGCGAGGCGGCGGCGGCCCTGGTGCCGATCGAGAACTCGGTGGAGGGTGGCATCACGGCGACGCTGGACGCGCTGACCTCGGGCGAGCCGCTGATGATCTACCGCGAGGTGCTGCTGTCGATCCGGTTCGCGCTGCTGGTGCGGCCGGGGACGAAGCTGCAGGACATCAAGACGGTCACCGCCCACCCGGCGGCGCAGCCGCAGGTGCGGAACTGGATCAAGGAGAACCTGCCGGACGCGGTGTGGGAGTCGTCGGCCTCCAACGCGGACGGTGCACGGCTGGTGCAGGAGGGCCGGTACGACGCGGCTTTCGCGGGCGAGTTCGCTGCGGCGACGTACGGGCTGGAGCCGCTGGTCACCGACATCCACGACGCGGTGAACGCGCAGACGCGCTTCGTGCTGGTGGGGCGGCCCGCGCGGCCTGCCGCGCCGACCGGGGCGGACAAGACCTCGGTGGTGATCTGGCTGGGTCCCGACCGGCCGGGTGCGCTGCTGGAGCTGCTCCAGGAGTTCGCGGTGCGCGGGGTGAACCTGATGCTGATCCAGTCGCGGCCGACGGGTGCGGGGATCGGGAACTACTGCTTCGCGGTGGATGCGGAGGGGCACATCGCGGACCGGCGGGTGGGCGAGGCCCTGATGGGGCTGAAGCGGATCGCGCCGAAGGTGCGGTTCCTGGGGTCGTATCCGAGGGCCGGGGTGGCTGTGGAGGACGTGGCGGAGCTGCGGCACGGGACGTCGGACCGGGAGTTCACGGAGGCGTCGGACTGGCTGGCGCGGGTCCAGGACGGGCGGGGCTGAGGGCGGGCCGCAGGGCACCGGAGGTTTCCCACAAAGTTATCCACAGGGCGGGGGTGTGGGTTGGGGACAAGTCGACAACGTAACGCGACATGGTCGACAAATCGCCCTAGCGACCCAAGATCCCTCCACAGGCCGACAGGTCCGGCAGTGTCAGCCCAATTGCCTTGTTCAACTCTTTAGTGGAGCAATTCCCACTCGAATGAGCGTGTGAAGGTGGTTTGGGCTGGGAATCCATCGTCCCGCACCCCCCTTTCGGAAGTGCCGATTCCGGAATCCACAGATCTTTCGCACACCCTGTGGATAACTTTCAGAAACGGCGCACCCTGTGGAAAAGAGGCCGCCCAAGGGCCCCCAACTCCCGCTTCCCACAAGGCGGGAGCGCGGGTCCGGGCCACCATCACCGCCCCGCCCACGGAAATGCACCCGCCTTTCCCGGCCCGCACGAAGTACCGCCCACCGGGCCCTTCGGCGCGATTCCGCACCCCCTCCCTCCGTACCTTTGCACCGAATTCCCATTTCCGGCAATCCGGACAAAAGAGAAGGTGCGTTGATATCCAGTCGAGGGGCGCAGGCAGGCACCGGTAGCCTGGAGGGGTGATTGACCTTCGCCTGCTCCGTGAGGACCCCGACCGTGTTCGCGCCTCCCAGCGCGCCCGTGGAGAGGACGTCGCGCTCGTCGACGCCCTGCTCTCCGCCGACGAGCGGCGCAGGTCGTCCGCCGTCCGCTTCGACGAGCTCCGCAACGAGCAGAAGTCGCTCGGCAAGCTCATCCCCAAGGCCTCCGGCGACGAGAAGGCCGAGCTGCTGAAGCGCACCGGCGAGCTCTCCGCCGCCGTGAAGGCCGCGGACGCCGAGCAGAACGAGGCGGCCGAAGAGGCCCAGCGTCTGCTCCTCCAGCTCGGCAACATCGTCCACGAGGACGTTCCGGTCGGCGGCGAGGAGGACTTCGTCGTCCGCGAGACGCACGGCACGATCCGCGACTTCGCCGCCGAGGGCTTCGAGCCCAAGGATCACCTGGAGCTCGGCGAGGCGCTGGGCGCCATCGACGTCGAGCGCGGCGCGAAGGTCTCCGGCTCGCGCTTCTACTACCTCACCGGTGTCGGCGCCCTGCTGGAGCTGGCCCTGGTGAACGCGGCGATCGCGCAGGCCACCGAGGCCGGCTTCGTCCCGATGCTGACCCCCGCGCTGGTCCGTCCGCGCGCCATGGAGGGCACCGGTTTCCTCGGCCAGGCCGCGGAGAACGTGTACCACCTGGAGAAGGACGACTACTACCTCGTCGGCACCTCCGAGGTCCCCCTCGCCGCGTACCACATGGACGAGATCATCGAGGCGGACAAGCTGCCGCTGCGGTACGCGGGCTTCTCGCCGTGCTTCCGCCGCGAGGCCGGTACGTACGGCAAGGACACCCGGGGCATCTTCCGGGTGCACCAGTTCGACAAGGTCGAGATGTTCTCCTACGTCCACCCGCACGACGCGGAGGCCGAGCTGGAGCGGCTGCTGGAGTGGGAGAAGCAGTGGCTGAACGCCCTTGAGCTGCCCTTCCAGGTGATCGACGTGGCGACCGGCGACCTCGGCGCCTCGGCCTCGCGGAAGTACGACTGCGAGGCGTGGATCCCGACCCAGGGCAAGTACCGCGAGCTGACCTCGTCGTCGAACTGCAACAGCTTCCAGGCGCGCCGCCTCTCGATCCGTATGCGCGAGGACAAGAAGGTCCAGCCGCTGGCGACCCTGAACGGCACGCTGTGCGCGGTCCCGCGCACCATCGTGGCGATCCTGGAGAACCACCAGCTGCCGGACGGCTCGGTGCGGGTCCCCGAGATCCTGCGTCCGTACCTGGGCGGCCGCGAGGTCCTGGAGCCGATCGCCAAGTGAGCACCGCCTCCACGGGCTCGGAAGCGTCCGCTCCGTTCCCGTACAAGCTGATCGCGACCGATCTCGACGGCACGCTGCTGCGTTCCGACGAGTCGGTCTCGCAGCGCACCCGCGACGCGCTCGCCGCCGCCTGCGCGGCGGGCGCCGCGCACATCGTGGTGACCGGCCGCTCGGTGGCCTGGACGAAGCACATCTTCGAGTCCCTCGGCTACGAGGGCCTCGCGGTGTGCGGCCAGGGCGCACAGGTCTACCACGCGGGCGAACGCCGGCTGCTGACCTCGGTGACGCTGGACCGGCAGCTGGCCGGTCTCGCACTGTCCAAGATCGAGGCGGAGATCGGCCCGCTGGCGCTGGCCGCGAGCCGCGACGGCATGGACGGCGCGGTACTGATCGGCCCCGGCTACCGGGTGCACGAGGGCGATCTGCCGTACGTCCCGTTCACGGACATCGCGGAGGTCTGGGCGGCCCCGCTGACCAAGCTGTACATCCAGCACCCCGGCATGTCCGACGACGACCTCGCCCGGGTCGCCCGCCAGACGGTCGGGAACCTGGTGGACATCGTCATGGCCGGCGAGGGGGTCGTGGAGATCCTGCCGCTGGGCCTGAGCAAGGCCACGGGGCTGTCCCTGGCGGCCCGCCGCCTGAAGCTGAAGGCGGCGGACACCATCGCCTTCGGCGACATGCCGAACGACGTCCCGATGTTCGGCTGGGCCGCGCACGGTGTGGCGATGGCCAACGCGCACGACGAGCTGAAGGCCGTCGCGCACGAGATCACCGCGTCCAACGAGGACGACGGCATCGCCGTGGTCCTGGAGAACCTGCTCGCCCGGTCCTCCCGCTGACCCGCCCTGCCCGCCCGCTGGGCGGGCGGCGGGGGTTCACGAAGGTACGGGGAGGGGCGGCCCGGCGCGATGCGCGCTGGACGAGGCCGCCCCGGGCAGTCTCCGCGGGGCCGCACGGCGGAGTGGCGGGTGTGTGCCCCCTCCGGTGCCTGCCCCACTCCGCTGCCCCGAACGGGAGCCGCGCGGACCGACGCATCGACGCATCGGTCAACGCCCGCTCCACCCCCGGTAGTTGGGCATTGCTGCCCCCCCCTACTGTGCGCGCCCCCGCTTGCCACCCGCCACTCATTTTCCAGCCGCGTGCACCATGCAACCATTCAGTTGTAGGATGACTGGGCAACCGGGCGAATCCATGCCCGGTCACAGGCGGACGGACCGGGAACGGGGCACGGCATGGCACTTCGGGCAGCAGGGCGGAAGTCCCTGGTGGACACCGTCGTGGAGCAGCTCCGCGACCAGCTCACCGACGGCGAGTGGTCCGTCGGCGACCGCATCCCCACCGAGCACGACCTCGCCGAGCAGCTCGGCGTCGGCCGCAACACCGTGCGCGAGGCCGTACGGGTCCTGGTGCACGCGGGGCTGCTGGAGTCCCGGCAGGGCAACGGCACCTTCGTCCGCTCGACCGCCGACCCCGCGGCCGTGCTGCGCGGGATGCAGCACGCCGGCGCACTCGACGTGCTGGAGCTGCGGGTGGCCCTGGAGGCGGAGGCGGCCCGGCTGGCCGCCGTGCGCCGCGACGAGGACGATCTGCGCGCACTGCGGGCCGCGCTCGCCGACCTGGAGGAGCAGGGGGATCGCGCCGCCGACCCCGATCTCGCCTTCCACCTCGGGATCGTCGAGGCCACCCACAACGCGGCGTTCACCGAGGTCTACCGCTTCTTCTCGGCCCAGGTGCACGAGTCGCTGGTGACCTCGCTCGGCGACCACGAGATGCCGCCCATCGACCTGGCCGCGCACGCCGCCCTGGTCGACGCCGTCGAGAGCGGTGATCCCGCCACGGCGGAGCAGGCGGCCCGTGCGCTGCTCCAGGTCCCCATCGACGTCATTCGGGGCCTGGTCGGCCGCTGAGGCCTGTCCCGCACCCCCTTCACTTCTCTTCCCTCCCCCTCTGAAAGGTGTTCGCCTTGTCACGCCCGGAAGCCGATCAACTCCTGCTGGACGCCGAGGCCGATGTCCGGCCCACCCCTCAAGGGGTCGCCGCGCGGCGGGCGTTGCTTGCGCATCCGGTGATCCTGATGGTCGGCATCGTGCTGGCCTCGCTCAACATGCGGGCGGCACTCGCGAGCGTGTCCCCGCTGGTCGGCGAGATCAGTGACGCCTTCGGCCTGTCGTCGACGGCCACCAGTCTGGTGACGTCCGTGCCGGTGCTCTTCCTGGGTGTGGGCGCGATGGTCGCCCCGTGGCTGGGCCGGCGGTTCGGCACCGAGGTGGTGCTGTTCTTCGCGCTGGTGCTGCTGGGCATCGGCATTCTGGTGCGCGTCGTGCCCTCGACGGTGGCGCTGTACGGCGGCGGTGTGCTGATCGGTGTCGCGATAGCCCTCCTCAATGTGCTGATGCCCGGTCTGATCAAGCGGGACTTCCCCGACAGGGCCGCGTCGATGACGTCGGTCTACACGGGCTCGATGATCGCCGGTGCCACGGTCGTGGCCGCCGCCTCGGTGCCGCTGGAGAAGGCCTTCGGGGGGAGCTGGGAGGCGTCGCTGGCGTTCTGGTCGCTGCTGGCGGCCGTGGCGGCGGTGGCCTGGCTGCCTCAGGTGCTGATCGCGCGGGGCCGTACCGGGCACGAGGTGCGGGTCGCCCCGCAGGCCGGGGCCGCGCCGAAGAGCGTGTGGCGCTCGGCGCTGGCCTGGCAGGTCACTCTCTTCATGGGCCTCCAGTCGTTGTGGTCGTACGTCCTGATCGCCTGGATGCCGACGATCTTCACGGATCACGGGATGAGCCGTTCCACTGCGGGTGTGGTCTTCGCGTTCAACAACCTGATCCAGGTCGCGGGTGCCTTCGGGGTGCCGCTGCTGGCGGGGCGGATGCGGTCGCAGCGGCCGCTCGTGGTGCTGGTCTCCTCTCTGGTCGCGGGCGGGTACGTCGGGCTGATGGTCGCCCCGGTGTCCGGGGCCTGGCTGTGGTCGGCGATCCTCGGCGTCGGCCAGGGCGGTGCCGTGGGTCTGGCGCTGACGATGATCGTGCTGCGGGCCGGGGACGCGGCGACGGCGGCGCGGCTGTCCGGCATGGCGCAGACGATCGGCTATCTGATGGCCGCCGTGGGCCCGCTGGCGGCGGGCGCCGTGTACCAGGTGACCGGCAGTTGGACGGTGCCGATCGCCCTGATGCTGGGCGTGTGCGCGACGGCTCTGGTGGTGGGCCTCTTCGCGGCCCGGGATCGTAAGATCTGACGCTTTTGAGGTGTCAAGGTCCGAGGGATCGATGTCCCAAGGGCCAGGCAATCCCGACCTGTTGCTGAAACGGGAGCGCCCCCGGTTCGTATGTGACATACAAACCGGGGGCGCTTCGCGTTCCCAAAAGGGCCCGCTTTCGGCTATTCATCACCCGCAAGAGTGAGCGAACGCAGCTTCTGCCCCGCGTACCAGGTGGCCAGACCCGTGACGACGACCAGCAGGATCACCGCAGTCGGCAGCCCGACGTCCGAGGCGATCGCGCCGTCCGCCCCGATCTTCTCGGCCAGGGACAGCGCCCACTGTTGAATGCTGAGGGTCCGGGCGCCCGGCACCAGGCTGCCGAACAGGGCCTCCCACACCAGCGCGTACACCAGGCCGAAGACGACCGCGTGCCGCGAGACCGTGCCCAGCAGCAGGAAGACGGCGCTGTAGGCGATCGAGGCGACGAGGGCGGCCACCGTGTAGGCGATGGCGATCTGGCTGCCGTTGCCGTTCAGGATGAGGCCCGCGATGAAAGTGGGGATCGCGGAGAACGCCATGGTGACGGCGATGGCCACGATCAGCTTGGTGAAGATGATCGTGGGCCGCTTCACCGGCTTGGACAGCAGGTAGACGATCGAGCCGTCGTCGATCTCCGGGCCGATCGCGCCCGTGCCCGCGATGACGCCGATCAGCGGGACCATCGTGGCGAGCGCGAAGCCGCCCAGGACGTCGGCGGCGACGCCGTCGTCCACGCCGACCAGCATGCGCACCGCGACCGCGATCACGATGAGCAGGGCGGGCAGCAGGAAGAGGATGGCCGCGCGGCGGCGGCCGAGCAGGGCCCGGTAGGTGAGCCGGGCGACGGTGGGTTCGTACATCGCAGCAAGCTCCTTTCAGGCCGTGACGAGGTAGGAGAAGACCGATTCGAGGGACTCGTCGGAGGGCTGCACCGTGAGCAGGCGGATGCCGTGCGCGCGGGCGACCTGCGGGAGCAGCTCGGTGAAGCGGCCGAAGTCGACGGCCTGGATGCGCAGGGCGCCTTCGGCGCGGTCGACCTCGATGCCGGCCGTGGACGGGTCGGCGATGAGCGCGGCGGCCAGGGCGCGGTCGTCGCTGGAGCGTACGAGATAGCGGTGCGGGCGGTCCGTCATCAGGCGGCGGATCTTGCGGAAGTCGCCCGAGGCCGCGTGCCGGCCGGCGACGATCACCTCGATGTGCGAGGCGAGCTGTTCGACCTCCTCCAGGATGTGCGAGGAGAACAGCACCGTGCGGCCCTCACCGCCCATGCGCCGCAGCAGGTCCATCAGCTGCATGCGCTGGCGGGGGTCCATGCCGTTGAACGGCTCGTCGAGGAGCAGCACCGCCGGATCGTGCACCAGGGCGGAGGCCATTTTCACGCGCTGGCGCATGCCCTTGCTGTACGTGGCGACCTTGCGGTCCTGGGCGTACTCCATCTCGACGGTCGCGAGCGCCTTCTGTGCCGCCTGCTCGTCCAAACCATGCAGTTCGGCGTTGGCGACGACGAATTCGCGGCCGGTGAGGAAGTCGTACATCGCCTCCCGCTCGGGGACGACGCCGATCTCCTTGTAGACGCTCTCGTTGCGCCAGATCGGGTTGCCGTCGAGGGTGACGGTGCCGTTGGAGGGGGCGAGGAAGCCGCCCATCATGTTGATCAGGGTGGACTTCCCGGCGCCGTTGGGGCCGAGGAGGCCGGTGACGCCGGGGCCGATGCTCATGGTGACGTCGTTGACGGCGACCACGTTCCCGAACCAGCGGGAGGCCTTGGTGATGTCGATCGTGGTCACAGTCCGACCTTCCGGTAGCGGCGCATCAGGACGGCGTACGAGCCGGCGATGAGCCCGAGAACGACCAGCAGGTAGACCACGCCTGTCCCAGCACCGGGGCCGGTGCCACCGGGGAAGTTCGAGGTGGCGCCGAGGAAGGCGGTCTGGACGCCGTCGATGAGGGTGGCGGGCGAGAAGAGGCCGAGCCACTCCACGGCCCCGTTGGCCTCCTGTGCGGAGGCGATGGCCTGGACGGTCGAGACGGCACCGTAGGAGATGGTGAACACGGCGATGACGGCGGCCACGCCGAAACCGCGGCGCGGTGTCAGGGCGGCCATCACGAGGCCGAGACCGGCGAACAGCAGCGACAGCAGTGCCACGGAGACCAGCCCCTGTCCGAAGCCCTTGGTCTGGGCGCCGAAGTCGAACTTCGCGAGCAGCGCGCCCGCGTAGAGGATGACGAGCGGGATCGCCGTGAGGGCGAACAGGGCCGAGGCCATCGCCGCGTACTTGGCCAGCACGTAGTCCCGGCGCTCGATGGGCCGTGAGAAGTACAGCGGCACCGTCTTGAAGCGCAGGTCGCGGGAGACCGTCTGCGGCGCCTGTGCGGCCAGGTAGAGGCCGATGACGGGCTGCAGGGTGATCGCGAACGCCGTGTAGGAGAGCGGCAGTTTCGTCATGGTGCCCGCGGGGGCCGCCACGGCGACGGCGACGATGATCGCCGCGGTGGCGGTCATGACGCCGAACAGGACCATCGGCAGCACCTTGGACTTGGCGCTGCGGCCCAGTCCGTACGCTCCGCGCAGGGACTGCGAGTAGAGCGAGCGGCGGGCGTAGGCGCGGCCGAGGCGGGGGCCGTCGTACTTGCGGTAGCCGATGTTGTGGATGCGCGTCGGGTCGGCGCCCTGCGGCGTGAGCTCAGTTGCCATCGTGGCCGCCTCCCTTCTGCTTGTCGTTCCACTGGGCGCCCCAGGCGGCGGGCGCTCCGGAGGTCACCGGCTGGGCCCCGGCGTGCTGTTCGGTGCGGAAGACCTCCGCGATGTGGTGGCGGCGCTGTTCCATGCGGACCAGGCCGATGCCCAGGTCGGCGACGGTGTCGCGGACCAGGTCGTACGTGGCGTCGCCCTCGCCCTCGACGAGGAGGATGTGACCGGCGCCGGGCAGACCCTGCTCCTCTGCCGCGTGCAAAGTGACACCGGCGGCGGTGAGTGCCTCGCGCAACGCGCGCGTGCCGTCGGGGTGGGTGTCGGAGTCGGTGACCTCGACCGCGAGGGTCGTGGTCGTCTGGGTGAAGTCACTGGTCGAACTGGACCGCAGCAGCGCTCCGCCGTCGATGACGACGACGTGGTCGCAGGTGCGCTCCAGTTCGCCCAGGAGGTGCGAGGTGACCAGGACCGAGATCCCGAAGTCGGTGTGCACGCGGCGGATCAGGCCGAGCATCTCGTCGCGGCCGACCGGGTCGAGGCCGTTGGTGGGCTCGTCGAGGAGGACCAGCTGCGGGTCGTGGACCAGGGCCTGGGCCAGCTTCACCCGCTGCTTCATGCCCGTCGAGTAGCCGCCGATGGGGCGGTAGCGCTCCTCGTAGAGGCCGACGTGCCGCAGGGTGTCCGCGGTGCGCTCGCGCGCGGCGGTCGCGGGCAGTCCGGACATCCGCGCCATGTGCACGACGAACTCGGTGGCCGAGACGTCCGGCGGGAGGCAGTCGTGCTCGGGCATGTACCCCACGCGTTCGCGGATCTCGGCGCCGCTGGTGGCGACGTCGAGTCCGAGCACGGCGGCCGTGCCCTCGGTGGCGGGGGACAGGCCGAGCAGGATCTTGATCAATGTGGACTTGCCGGCTCCGTTGGCGCCCACCAGACCCGTTACTCCGGGTCCGATGTCCAACGTGAGCCGGTCAAGCGCGGTCACCCGGGGGAACCGCTTGCTCAGGGCTTCGGTTGCGATCACGGCAGTCACAAGTCCGAAGGTAGTGGCGCAGGCCACATTCCACGTCAGCCCTGGCGGTTGTTCTCCTCTCCGCCTCTGGTCGTACGGACCCGTAGGGGGGAGCGGTACCAGGGGCGGACCCGGCCCTCCGGAGCAGTCCCGGGAGGGACCTGGGAGGGGCCCGGGAGGGAAACACGGTGGGATTGTGCGGAGTTATCCACAGGCAGTTATGCACAGCCCTTGACGTAGCCGCCGGGCATTGTCACATTCATCAGTGTCAAGTTACGGACGCGTACCGCTACACGGGACGGACGGGTGGCATGACCTCAGCAATCTCAGAAGTCTCCGGCACACGGGGCGAACTCACCGCGGAACTGCGGGGATTCAGACAAGTGCAGCGCCTCGCGTACGAATGCGCCGAGGCCGTCGCCGGACAGCTCAAGCCGGGTGTGACGGAGCGTGAGGCGGCCCGGATGCAGCGGGTGTGGCTGCGCGAGCGCGGGGTGCGCGACTGGTTCCACCTGCCGTTCGCGTGGTTCGGGGACCGGACGGCGTTCACCGACTTCCGGATACCGCTCCAGTTCTTCCCGACGAACCGGCGGCTGGAGGCGGGGATGCCGTTCATCCTCGACATGGCGCCCGTCCACCAGGGCTACACCGCGGACATCGGCTACTCCGGCTGCCTGGGCCTGAATCCGGTGCACGACCGGCTGCTCGCCGACCTGGAGGCGCACCGCGCCCTGATCCTCGACCAGGTGCGCGAGAAGCGCACCCTGCGGGAGATCTACGAGAACGTCGAGCGACTCATGGTCAGTCAGGGGTACGCCAACCGGCACCGCGCGTATCCCTTCGGCGTGATCGCCCACAAGGTCGACCGGGTGAAGGAACGCCGCTGGTCACCGCATGTGTTCGGGTTCGGGACGCAGTCGCTCAAGGGACTGGCGGGCGATGCGCTGCACGGGCACCGGGACGGCTGGTCGCCGCTGTGGAGCCCGTACAAATTCTCCGACCATCCGCCGCAGCCGGGCCTGTGGGCGGTGGAACCGCACCTCGGATTCCGGGGTACGGGCGCGAAGTTCGAGGAGATCCTGGTGGTCACCGACTCCAAGGACCCCGAACAGAGCGCGTTCTGGCTGGACGACGATCTGCCGCACGTGCGGCGCTGGGCCGAGGAGAAGGCGGCATGAGCGTGGAGAAGGCACACCCCGCAGCGGGGACGACAGGCCCGGAGGGCGCGCGCGAGCGCCGGGTGCGGACCGGCGGGATCGAGCTGTGCGTCGCCGAACTGGGCGACACCGCGCACCCGACCGTGCTGCTGGTGCACGGCTACCCCGACAGCAAGGAGGTGTGGTCCGAGGTCGCGACCCGCCTGGCGGACCGCTTCCACGTGGTGCTGTACGACGTGCGCGGGCACGGCAGGTCGCAGGCGCCGAAGCCGCTGCGCGGAGGATTCACCCTGGAGAAGCTCACCGACGACTTCCTGGCGGTCGCGGACGCGGTCAGTCCGGACAGGCCGGTGCACCTGGTGGGGCACGACTGGGGGTCCGTGCAGTCCTGGGAGTTCGCGACGGTCAAGCGGACGCAGGGGCGCATCGCGTCCTTCACCTCGATGTCGGGGCCGTCCCTGGACCACTTCGGCCACTGGATCAAGAAGCGGATGTCCCGGCCGACCCCGCGCCGTGCCGCCCAGCTCCTCAACCAGGGCATCAAGTCCTGGTACGTGTACATGCTGCACACCCCGGTGCTGCCGGAGCTGGCGTGGCGCGGGCCGCTCGGCAAGCGCTGGCCGAAGATGCTGGAGCGGATCGAGAAGATCCCGGCCGGCGGGTACCCGACGTCCTCGCTGCCGCAGGACGCGGCGCACGGCGCCTGGCTCTACCGGGACAACGTGCGCACCCGGCTGCGCAGGCCGCGCGCCGACGCGTACGCGCACGTACCCGTGCAGCTGATCACCCCGACCGGCGACGTCTTCCTGTCGGAGCGTCTGTACGACGAACTGGAGCTGTGGGCTCCGCAGTTGGTACGTCGCACACTCCCCGCCAAGCACTGGGTGCCCCGCACCCGGCCCGACCAACTGGCTGCGTGGATAGCCGAGTTCGTCACGGCGAACGAGGACAGCACGGCGGGGGTCGCCCCGCGCGAGTCCGTGGCGGGCGGCAAGTACGCCGACCGGTTCGGCGGGCAGCTGGTCCTGGTCACCGGCGCCGGCAGCGGGATCGGGCGGGCCACCGCCTTCGCGTTCGCCGAGGCGGGGGCGCGGATCGTGGCGGTGGACCGGGACGCGGAGGGGGCGTCCAGGACCGCCGAGCTGGCCCGGCTGATCGGGGCGCCGGACGCCTGGGCGGAGGTCGTCGACGTCAGCGACGCGCAGGCTATGGAGAAGCTGGCGGAGAAGGTCGCCGCCGACTACGGCGTCGTGGACGTTCTGGTCAACAATGCCGGGATCGGCATGTCCGGTTCCTTCATGAGCACCTCGGCGGAGGACTGGAAGAAGGTCCTGGACGTCAATCTGTGGGGTGTCATCCACGGCTGCCGCACCTTCGGCAAGCAGATGGCCGAGCGCGGCCAGGGCGGTCACATCGTCAACACCGCGTCCGCCGCCGCGTTCCAGCCCTCCAAGGCGCTGCCCGCGTACAGCACCTCGAAGGCGGCGGTGCTGATGCTCAGCGAGTGCCTGCGCGCCGAACTGGCAGGCCAGGGCATCGGGGTGAGCGCCATCTGCCCCGGCCTCGTCAACACCAACATCACCGCCACCTCCCGCTTCACCGGGGTGTCGGAGGAAGAGGAGAAGCGCAAGCAGAAGCGGTCGTCGCGGCTGTACGGACTGCGCAACTACCCGCCGGAGAAGGTCGCCGACGCCGTACTGCGCGCCGTGGTGAAGAACCAGGCGGTGGTGCCGGTGACGCCGGAGGCGCGCGGTGCGCATCTGATGTCCCGCTTCACGCCGAAGGCGCTGCGCGCGATCGCCCGATTGGAGCCGCCGTTGTGAGCACCGATCCGCTGGAGACCGAACCCCGCGACGCCGGATACGTCATCGCACCGCGCCGCGTCTCCTTCGACTGGCACGCAACACCGCTGCACTGGATACCCGACGAGCCGACCGCCACGCACGTCATCAACGTGCTGCACCTGCTGCTGCCGGCCGGTGAGCGGTGGTTCGTACGGGTCTTCAAGGAGGCGCTGCCGCTGGTGCACGACCCCGAACTCCTCCAGCAGGTGAAGGGATTCATGGGCCAGGAGGCCACGCACAGCGTGCAGCACAGCTACGTGCTGGACCACCTCGCCGAGCAGGACCTGGACACCGCCGCGTACACCCGGCACGTCGACTTCCTCTTCGAGAAGCTGCTCGGCGAGACACCACCGCTGAACCTGCCGGTGCCCACCCAGGAGTGGCTGCGCTTCCGGCTCTCCGTGGTCGCGGCGATCGAGCAGTTCACCGCCGTCCTCGGCGACTGGGTGCTGCACGCGGAGGGCCTGGACCGGGCCGACCCGGACGCGGTGATGCTGGATCTGCTGCGCTGGCACGGCGCGGAGGAGGTCGAGCACCGGGCGGTCGCCTTCGACATGTACCAGCACTGCGGCGGGGAGGGCCTGCCCCGCTACGCCCGCCGCATCGAGGGCATGGCCGTGGTGGCGCCGGTGATGCTGTGGCTGTGGGCGTGGGGGGCCTCGTACCTCATACGTCACGACCCGCAGCTCGCCGGGAGGCTGCGCTACTCGCTGCGCGAGCACAACAGGGCGGTCGCCAAGGGGCTGCTGCCGACCTGGCGGGAGCTGGGAGCGGCGATACCCCGGTACCTGCGGCGGTCGTACCATCCCTCGCAGGAAGGCTCGCTGCGCAAGGCCGTGGAGTACCTGGCCACCTCGCCCGCGGCGCGCGCCGCGGCGGGTGCGGTGGGGCGGGCGGCACTGCGGCCCTGAGCCGGCCGGCCGACCGGAAGGAAGGGGAGTGGCCGATGTCCGTGCGACAGGCACAGGACGAGTACCGGATCGAGGACCTCGCGCACCACAGCGGTGCCACGGTCCGTACGATCCGCGCCTACCAGGACCGCGGGCTGCTCCCCCGGCCGGAGCGGCGCGGGCGGGCCAATGTGTACGGGGACGCGCACCTGGCCCGGCTGCGGCAGATCGCCGACCTCCTGGACCGGGGGTACACCCTGGCCAGCATCAAGGAGCTGCTGGAGGCGTGGGACGCGGGCCGGGGGCTGGGCGGGGTGCTCGGTCTCGTCGCGGAGGTCGGCGGGCCGTGGACCGACGAGGAGGCGAGCCGGATCACGCGGGCGGAGCTGGACGCGCGGTTCGGCGGCCGGTCCGACGACTCGGCGGTCGCCGAAGCGGTCGAACTCGGCGTGCTGGAAAGGATCGAGGGCCACGACGACGAGTTCCTGGTGCCCTCGCCGCAGGAGCTGGCGGTGGCCGCCGAGCTGTACGCGGCGGGTGTTCCGCTGCGGGCGATCTCGGGTCACTTGCGCGAACTGCGGGGCCAGGTCGAGCACATAGCGGCCAGGTTCCTGGAGTTCACCACCGAGCACGTCTTCGCGCGCTACCTGGGTCACACACCTCCGACGGACGCGGAGGCGGCGGAGGCGGCCGCTCTCGTACGTCGGCTGCGTCCGCTGGCCCAGCAGAGCGTGGACGCCGAACTGGCTCGCGCCATGCGCCTGTTCGCGACGCGGCACCTCCAGCAGCACCTCGGCGCGACGCCTTCCGTCGAGCCGGACAACCGGCCGCAGGCACTCGCCCTTCCGGCGGGAACGATCGCCGCCGTCCAGGCGTTGGTTGGAGCAGAGAACGCATCGGCTTTCGTCACGGCGGCCACCGAACGGGAGCTCCAGGCACGCACCTTGGACGCCCTCACCTCAACACAACTCAATCGTGCGAAACTTGACGAAGCGCCCTAAATCGGGCATGAGTTATCCACAGATCTTGCATTTCCCTTGTGGAAAAGGGCGGTTGGCTGTGGATTACCTCGAACTTCCTCTCAGGCCAACGGAATTCAGATGCACAGGACGTGCCTCGCCAGGGATTCTGACCGGATGAACGAACAGCGCATCGTGAAGGTCTCGAAGTACCTCTCGAAGCATCTGCGTCATCAGCCCGAGCGCATCGGCCTCACCCTCGACGCGCACGGCTGGGTCGAGATCGACACCCTCGTCCGGGCCGCCGCCGCGCACGGCTTCCGCTTCACCCGCGCCGAGCTGGACCACGTCGTCGCCACCAACGACAAAAAGCGTTTCGCGGTACGGGAGGACCAGGCGCGCGGCACCCTGATCCGGGCCAGCCAGGGCCACACGGTGGAGGTCGACCTGGCGCTGCCCCCGGTCGAGCCCCCGGCCTTCCTCTTCCACGGCACCCATCCCCGGGCCGTGGAAGCCATCCGCACCGAGGGGCTGCGTCCCATGGCCCGGCACGACGTGCACCTGTCGGCGGACCGGGAGACCGCGACCCGGGTCGGCGCCCGCCGGGGGCGGCCGGTGGTGCTGTCCGTGGACGCGGGGGCGATGCACCGGGCCGGCCACACCTTCCGGGTGAGCGCCAACGGGGTGTGGCTCACGGCGCGGGTACCGGTGGAATTCGTGCGGTTCCCGGGAGCCTGAGGGGCCGGGCGCCGGCGGGCGCGCCACACCACCCGAGGGCGCGGGCCCGGACCCGTACAGTCGGATCATGCGTCTGAGCACTGTGATTCTGCCGATCCGCCGTTGGAATGAGGGCGGCAAGCAGGTGTGGCAGCGGGCCGAGGAGCTGGGCTTCCACACCGCGTACACCTACGACCACCTGTCCTGGCGGGTGCCGTTCCGGGAGGGCCCGTGGTTCGGGGCGCTGCCCACGCTGACCGCCGCCGCCTCGGCCACCGACACCCTGCGCCTGGGCACGCTGGTGACCTCGCCCAACTTCCGGCACCCGGTGACCCTGGCCAAGGAGCTGATCTCGCTCGACGACATCAGCGGCGGGCGCGTCACGCTGGGCATCGGCGCGGGCAGCGCCGGCGGGTTCGACGCGACGGCCCTGGTGCCCGAGGGCACCGCGCCGTGGACGCCGCGCGAGCGGGCCGACCGGTTCGCCGAGTTCCTGGGGCTGCTGGACCGGCTGCTCACCGAGGACGCCGTGTCGTACGAGGGCACCTTCTGGTCGGCGGGCGACGTGCGGAACATCCCCGGTTGCGTGCAGCGGCCGCGGCTGCCGTTCTCGGTGGCGGCGACCGGGCCGCGCGGGCTGAAGCTGGCCGCCAAGCACGGGCAGGCGTGGGTGACCACCGGTGACCCCAAGCTGTACGAGAACGGCACGCCGGACGAGTCCCTGGAGGCGATCCGGGGCCAGGTGGCGAAGCTGGGCGCCGCGTGCGAGGCCGTCGGGCGGAACGTCGGCGAGCTGGGCAAGACCCTGCTGACCGGGTTCACCCCTGACCGGCTGCTGGAGTCCCTCGACGCATTCGTGGACTTCGCCGGACGGCACCGGGAGCTGGGCTTCGACGAGCTCGTCCTGCACTGGCCGATCGCGGACACGCAGTTCGCGGCCGACGAGAAGCTCTTCGAGCAGATCGCGACGGACGGGCTGGCGCAGCTGGGCTGAATGCCTCCGGGGCGCACCCGCAGGCGGGCTGGCGCAGCTGGGCCGAGCGCCTCCGGGGCGCACCCGCAGGCGGGCTGGCGCAGCTGGGCCGAGCGCCTCCGGGGCGCACCCGCAGGCGGGCTGGCGCAGCTGGGCCGAGCGCCTCCGGGGCGCACCAGCGCCTCAGCCGGCGGCCTCGAAGCGGGAGGCGATCCCGCCGGGCCCGGGGCGCACCCCCAAGGGTGCGCCCCGACAGGGCCTCCCGCTGGGCCCACCGGCCTCAGCCGTAGTTCTCCACCCGCTGCTCCACCCGCCGCAGCAGCTCCGCCGCGCTCTCCGACTCCCCGGCCAGCACCTTCAGCTCGCCGACGAACGCCTCCAGCAGCGCCCGCCCCTCGGCCTTGCGCCCGAGCGTCTGCTCCGCCCACGCGGACCGCAGCACACAGCTCGCCCGCTCGCCCAGCTCCTCGGGGCCGAACTCGCGCAGCGCCTCCGCCGCCCGGATGCCCAGCTCGGCCGCCTCGGCCTCCAGACCGTCCTCGTTGTAGAGGAGCTGCGACAGCTGCGACCAGGTGCGGGCCCGCTCCAGCCGGTGCTCGGGCCCGTCCTCGCCGAGCGCCGCGAGGGCCCGGTCCATCAGCTCCCGTGCACGCGCGACGTCGCCCGGCAGCTCGTCGCCCTCGTCGTCGTACCGCGTCTCGGCCGCCAGCCACGCCAGCGCCCGCAGCGCCCGCACCGCCCCGAAGGTCTCGCCCGCCTCCTGCCACAGCGCGACGGCCCGCTCGTACGCCTGCTGCGCCTGCGCCTCCAGGCCCTGCTCGCCCGCCAGGCACTCGCCCGCGAGCATCGCCAGCCGCGCCTTGGGCACCGGGTGGTCCCAGGCCTCGGCGATCTCCGCGGCCAGCAGGTACTGCTCGGCGGCGGCCTTGCCGTCGCCGAGCTGCCGCAGCAGCCGTCCGAGGGTGTCCCGCGCGCGGACGGCCTGCTCGTCGCCGTGCTCCAGCAGGTCGGGCAGCGCCGACTCCAGGATCTCGGCGGCCTCGGCCGCCCGGTCGCTCTCGCCGAACGCCTGCGCCAGGACCAGCCGTGCGTGGGCGCCCGCCCCCGCACCCTCGCCCGCCGCGTCGAACCAGTGCGCCGCCTCCAGCGCGTAGGTCGCCGCCTCGGCCTCCTTGCCGTCCTGCTGGTAGAGCGCCTCCGCCAACGTCAGTCGTACGGTGCCCAGTTCCTCGGCGTCGGTCAGCTCCGCCGAGCAGTCCAGCGCCGTACGGGCCGCCTCCTCCGCCAGGTCGGGGCGGCCCAGCATCAGGCGCAGCCGGGCCAGCCGGGTCAGCGGCTCCACGGCCTCCCACGGCTTGTCGGCCTCCTGGTTCCGCCGGGCGGCGGAGGTCAGCAGGTCCTCGGCACGCTCCCAGTCCTGGGTGTTCACCGCGTTGTGCGCGAGGGCGGCCTCGGCCTCGGCGACCAGGTCGGACAGCCGCTCGGCGCCGGCACCCGTGCCGAACTCCGCGACGTACCCGGTCATCGCCGCCAGGAAGCGCGCCTCGGCCTCGGCGTTGAGGTCTCCCCCGTCGCGGTGGGCGTGGGCCCGCTGGGCGACGAAGGCCTCCAGCTTGATCCGGGTCAGTTCCAGCGTGGCCGCCCGGCGCGTCCGCAGCGGATCGTCGGCCGGTATCTCCTCGACGAGCGCGGCCGACGCGTCCAGCGCCGCCCGTATCTCCTCGTCGGACGCGCCCTGCTGGACGGCGGCGACAGCGATCCGTACACCGTTGACGGCGGCCCGGCCGGGCTCGCCCAGCTCGCGGTAGGCCGCGACGGCCTGCTCGAAGAGGCGCCGCGCGGTGCCGTCCTCGACCGGTGTTCCCCCGGCCCGGCCCACGGTGAGCGCGTGGTGCTCCGCCAGTTCGGCCGCGAGCAGCGCGTCCGGCGCCGGCTCGCCCTCCCGCGCGCACAGCACCGCGATCCGCTCCCAGAGCCGGTCCGCTGCCGGGCGCCCGGCGGCCCGCGCCTCCCTCGCTCGTACGGCAAGCTCCGCCACGGTCTCCGCCCGTACGGCCGACTCGGCGGGGGCCGGCCGTACGGGAGCTGCCACGACGGGGGCCACCCGCACCCCCAGCGGCAGCGCGTCCACCAACGGCCGCTGCCCGAGCCGCGTCGTGAGCCGGGTCGAGCTGGCCGCCGTGCCGTTGCGGGCGTCGAAGCGGGCGGTGAGCGCGGTGAGGTCGGCCAGCAACAGCCCGTGCAGCTCGGCAACGGTGCGTTCCGCGCCCTGGTGGCGGGCGGCGGGCAGCGCTCCATGCCCCAACTCCATCAGCCGTCCCAGCAGCACCAGTGCGCCGCCGCAGAAGCCGAGTTGGGCGTCGGCGTCCCCCAGCGGGCCCAAGTGGGCGGCGTGCTCGGCGAGGATCTCCAGGCCGCGTGCCTCGTTGCCGGTGAGCGCGCAGAACTCCAGGTGGTGACCGATGCTGCGGAGCAGGCTCTCGTTGCCCTTGGCCATGCGGTAGCCGCGCAGGTGATACGTGCGCGCCTCGTCGAGGCGGCCGAGCCGGACCAGCGGAACCAGCGCCTCCGCGAGCACCCGGTGCGGCTCCTCCGCGCACACGTGCTCGCCGCCGAGGACCGGCGCCCAGGTGGCGAGGGCCTTGTCGTCCTCGCCCCGGCGGGCCCAGTAGCCGCCCTGCTCGTTCAGCTCGCAGGCGTGGCAGTCGCTCATCTGGTCGCGGTCCGCGGACGTCCACTCGGCGAGGTGCCGGTCGGCGGCCTCGTCGTCGCCGATCTCGTACGCCAGGTAGTACGCGGACTGGCGCACCGCGCGCGGGCTGTACCCGGCGACGGCGTACCGGCGGCCCATCTCCTGCTGCCACTGCCGGATGGAGTCCAGGGGTATCTCCGGCAGGTCGAGCATCCCGGAGCCGACCCACTTGAACCGCCAGTGCAGGCTCTGCACGTCCCACTGGTCGAAGCCGGAGGGGTCTCGGTCCCACTCCTGGAGGAGACGGGCGAAGGGCACGATCAGCTTGCCGCGCTCGGTGGAGAACTCGTACGCGTCGATCAGGTTGAACAGCGCGAGGCGGACCAGCTCGGCGTCGCCCGACTGCTCGGCCAGGGAGACCAGTTCCTCGGCGCGGGCGTTGCGGGGCAGGCCGTTGGGGGACTCGCGGTTCTCCCAGATCGCCTGGCGTATCTGGTCGGCCGGCAGCGGACCGGTGGACTCGGGGGCGCTCACTTGCCGTCCTCCTTCTTCTCCGCGTCGGCGGTGTTCGCGATCGGGTGGGTCGCCCACTCCAGGAGGCCGAGGAAGGCCCGGTTGAGCAGCGAGGTGTCGGCGGGGCGCAGCGGGCGCTGCGACATCAGCAGGGCCTGTCCGTACAGCGACTCGACGGCCGTCCCGGCGAGGTCGGCGTCGGGTATCGCGGCGATCTTCCGGACCAGGGGGTTGTTGTGGTTGAGGACGAGGCGGGCGCGGGGCACGGAACCGCGCAGGGCGCCGAGGATGCCGGTCCACAGGCTGTCGGCGTTCGCCTCCGCGTCGGCGCGGTCGCGCTCGTGCCGGGCCTGGCGGTCGTCGAGGAAGAGCGCGGGCACCGTCACCGGCTGGAAGCCGCGCAGGACGACGTCGCAGCCCAGCGGGTCCAGGCGGGTCCTGGCGGTGGCGAGGAAGGACGCGAAGGCCAGTTCCTGCTGGGGGGCGACCGGGTCGAGGTGCGAGGTGACGGCCCCTGCGTCCAGCTCGCTGACCTTCACCTCCTTGCGCACCTGAGGCAGCAGCTCCACCAGTTCGGCGTCGTACGTGTAGCCGCCGTTGACCACGCCGAGGCCGTGCGCGGCGGCGATCGGGGCGACCTGGCGGAACTCCTCGACGGTGCGCGTGAAGTGCACCTCGGGGTGCGCGCGGGAGAACTCGTCCAGGGTGAGCCGGCCGTCGCTGGTCTCGAACGGCAGCCAGGGCAGCATCAGTTCCAGCAGGTCCGCGTCGTGCCGGGCGAGGGACTTCACGCCCAGGTGGTGCACGGCGAGGAAGGACGCCAGCCGGTCCGGGTCTCCGGCCGCCAGCTCCGCCAGCCACTCCCGTATCCGTACGCCCAGCGCTTCTCGTACGGCGGCCAGCGTCTCGTCGTCGTAGAGGTTCTCCCGCGACGCGGTGGGCCGCAGGGTGTCCGTGTCGAGGACGACGCGGACGAAGAACGCCCAGTCGGGCAGCAGGTTGTCCGCGCGGTCGGTGAGCAGCATGCCCTTGAGGTAGACCCGGTGGGCGGCGCGGTGGGCCGGGCTGGTCGCCGATGGCAGGACGTACGCGACACCGCGCACACCGGCGACGGGCAGGTCCAGGTCGATGCTGTCGAGCGGGGTGAACCCGAAGGTCTGCGCGCAGTGCCCGGCGAGCGCCACCCGGCGGGCGGTGGGCGTCGGGTGCTCGCGGTCCCACACGGCGGGGCGGTCGGTGACCGGGCGGATCTGGCCGTCGGGCCCGGTGAAGGTCACGTCGTACGGCAGCAGGGAGCCGAAGTCCTTCGCCAGCTCCTCCACGCGGGCGGCCTGCGTCCATTCCTCGGCGCCGGGGCGCGGCTGGAGGTGCACGGTGGTGCCGGGTTCGGGGCGGGCGTCGTCGGGCAGCGTCCGTACGGTGTACGAGCCGTCGTCGGTGGCGAGCCACTCCACGGGCGGCGCGTCGGGGGTGCGCGCGGACCGGGATATGACGCGGATCTGCCGGGCGACCACGAAGCAGGCGAGCAGCCCGATGCCGAACTGGCCGAGGAACTCGCGGCGGGCGCCCTCCAGGCCGTCCCGCTTGGAGCTGCGGCCGATGGTGGCGAGCAGGGTGTGGACCTCGTCGGAGGTCAGGCCGATGCCGCTGTCCTCGATGGTGACGGCGCCGTCGGCGGCGGCGCTCAGCCGGATGCGGACCGGGGCGTCCGCGTCGTGGCCGCGGCGGGCGGTGGAGGCGTCCACGGCGTTCTGCAGCAGCTCGCGGACGTAGACGCGAGGGCTGGAGTACAGGTGGTGGGAGAGCAGGTCGACGAGGCCGCGCAGGTCGACCTGGAAGGTGTTGACCTCGGGATTCTCGGGATTCTCGGAATTGTCTGGGGTTTCTGCCTGTGTTTTCGGGTTCACCGAATCACCTCGCGTCTGTGGCTGGCTGCGTGGGCTCGGACGAATCGCTGGGTCCCCCCTGACGAATCGCGACGGCCGTCCGGCCCATGCCGCCGGCCGCAACCCGACGGGCAGGACCCGGAATTGATGAACATCGTAGGTGCGGGCACTGACAATGCCCCAGGGAATTCCGGCCGCCCCGCAGCGCCTCCGCCCGGAGCGACCGAATCCGCATGTGCCCCCTCAGATGTGCACCCTTTCGCACGTCCGTGCGCTTCATGCGGGAAGATGAGGCGGTGACCTCAGCTACCGACCCCCGCCCCCGCCCGGCCGACAATCCCGACAACGGTACAGACGGTGCGGGCGCGGCCACGGCCGTCCGCCTGATCGCCACCGACCTGGACGGCACCCTGCTGCGCGACGACAAGTCCGTCTCGGAGCGCACCGTCGCCGCCCTGGCCGCCGCCGAGGCCGCCGGGATCGAGGTCTTCTTCGTGACCGGCCGCCCGGCCCGCTGGATGGGCGTCGTCAGCGACCACGTGCACGGCCACGGCCTCGCCATCTGCGCCAACGGCGCCGCCGTCGTCGACCTGCACGCGAGCGGCGAGCTCATCGAGGTGCGCCCCCTGGAGCGCTCCGACGCCCTCGCCACGGTGACGGCGCTGCGGGCCGCAGCCCCCGGCACCTCCTTCGCGGTGGAACTGACCACGGGCATCCACTACGAGCCCGACTACCCGCCGTTCCAGTTCGACCCGGCGGCGAGCATCGGCACCGCCGAGGAACTGCTGCACGCGCAGGCCCCCGGCCTGGACGCCCCGGTGATCAAGCTGCTCGCGCACCACCCCACGATGACCCCGGACGACTTCCTCGACCTGGCCCGCACGGCCGTCGGCACCCACGGCTCGGTCACCCGCTCCAGCCCGACCGCGCTCCTGGAGATCAGCGGCCCCGGCGTCTCCAAGGCGAGCACCCTGGCCCGCTGCTGCGCCGAGCGCGGCATCCTCCCTGAGGAGGTCGTGGCCTTCGGCGACATGCCGAACGACATCGAGATGCTGGCCTGGGCGGGCCGCTCGTACGCCATGGGCAACGCCCACCCGGCGGTCCTCGCCGTCGCCTCGGGGCGCACGGCGCCCAACGAGGAGGACGGGGTCGCCGCGATCATCGAGCAGATCCTGGCCGAGCAGCAGTAGAAGCCGTGCCGAGTAAGGGGCTTCCTCCCGGAGGGCGCCCCTTACGTGCTCCCGCTACAGCGGCGCCTCCCACACCACCGTCGTCCCCCCGCCGTCGGTGCACAGCCCGGGACCGTACGAGCTGGAGCCGCCCAGCGCCTCGGCCCGCCGCCCCAGGTTCCGCAGCCCGCTGCGCCGGCCGCCCTCCGGGATGCCGACCCCGTCGTCCGCGACGGTGAGCCGCACCGCACGCCGCCCGTCGTCCAGCACCACCGTCGCGTCCACGACCACCTCGATGCGGGACGCCTCCGCATGCCGGAAGGCGTTCGACAGCGCCTCGCGCAGCGCCGCGATCAGATTCTTCCCGGTCAGCTCGCCGACCAGCGCGTCCACCGGGCCCACGAAGTGGTGCGCGGGCTTGAAGCCCAGCGGCACCGCCGCCATGTTGATCTCCCGCAGCACCTTGGTGCGCAGCCCGGACGGCGCCTCGGCGGGGCCCTGCTGGAGCGCGAAGATCGCGGTACGGATCTCCTGGATCGTCACGTCCAGCTCGTCCACCGCCTTGCCGACGCCCTCCTGGACCTCCGGCACGACCGACCTGCGCTGGGCGCTCTCCAGCATCATCCCGGTCGCGAACAACCGCTGGATGACGAGATCGTGCAGGTCACGGGCGATGCGGTCGCGGTCCTCGTACACCGCGAGGCGCTCGCGGTCGCGCTGCGACTCGGCCATCATCAGCGCCAGCGCCGCCTGCGAGGCGAACTGGGTGGCCAGTGTCCGCTCCGCCTCGGTGAACGGCTTTCCGCCCCGTCCCCTGGGGGTCGCCAGCGCGCCCATCACCCGGCCGCCGCTGTGCAGCGGAAGCAGCATGCTCGGCCCGTACCGCGCGGACATCTTGGTGATCATGCGCGGGTCGGTGGCCGAGTCGCTGACGAACACCGACTCGCCGTTCAGCAGCAGCCCCACGATCGGGCTCTCCGGCGGCATCACCTTGCCCAGCGTCTCGCCGGGGTTGTCGGAGGACACCGCCGCGATCTCCAGGCCGCCGTCGTCGGTAGGCAGCAGCACCATGCCGGCGTCCGAGTCCGCCAGCCGCCGCGCCTGCTCGGCGACCACGGTGAGGGCGTCGTCGACGTCGCCGCCGGAGAGCAGGGCCGTCGTCACGGCCACCGAGCCGTCGATCCACCGCTCGCGCTGGCGGGCCGCCTCGTACAGGCGGGCGTTGCCGATGGCGATCCCGGCCTCGGTGGCCAGCACCCGCAGCATGTGCAGGTCGTAGTCGTTGAACTCGCCGCCGCCGTTCTTCTCGGCGAGGTAGAGATTGCCGAAGATCTTGCCCTGCACCCGGATCGGGACACCGAGGAAGCTGCGCATCGGCGGGTGGTGCGCGGGGAACCCGGCGAACCGGGGGTCGGCCGTCAGGTCCGCGAGCCGCACCGGCTCCGGGTCCCTGATCAGTGCCCCGAGCAGCCCCTTGTGCCCGTCCGGCAGCCGGCCGATGGCGGCCGCCTCCTCGACCGTCACTCCGTACGTCACGAAGTCGGACAGCCCGTCACCCTCGTCGTCGACCACACCGATCGCCGCGTACCGGGCGTCGGCCAGTTCGGCGGCGGTCTCGCAGATGCGGTCGAGGGTGGAGTGCAGTTCCAGGCCGGTGCCCACCGACCGCATGGCCTCCAGCAGGTGCGGCACCCGCGCGGTGAGCTCGGTCGAGAGCCCCTGAAGGCTGCGGGTCGCCTCGGTCGCGGCGTCGAGGGAGTCCTGTGGGGTGGCCGGGCCGTCGGGTACGAGCGGGTCCTGCTGCGCTGACATGCCCTTGAGACTAGTTAGTCCGATTTAAAGGGGAAAGTCGACGTGCGCGCGTTTCGACCGCTTAAGGCCCTTGGTGGCCCGCCCGTCAAGAACGCGGCACCCCTCCTACGCCACCGGCTCCGCCGCCCTCTCCCGCTCCAGCATCCGCCGCAGCGGCCCCTCCTCGGCGGTCAGCGCCACGAAGTCCCCACGCTGCACGACCCGTCCCGCGTCCAGCACGACCACCTCGTCCACCGCTTCCAGGCCCTGGAGGCGGTGCGTGATCAGCACGGTCGTGCGGCCCTCGGTGGCGGCCAGCAGGTCCGCCGTCAGCGCGTCCGCCGTCGCCAGGTCCAGGTGCTCGGCCGGTTCGTCCAGTACGAGTACGGGGAAGTCGGCCAGCAGCGCCCTGGCCAGCGCCAGCCGCTGCCGCTGTCCGCCGGACAGCCGCGCCCCGTGCTCGCCCACCAGGGTGTCGAGCCCCTCGGGCAGCGCCTCGACCCACTCCCGCAGCCGGGCCCGGCCGAGCGCCTCCAGCAGCCGGTCGTCGTCCGCGTCGGTCCGAGCGAGCCGCAGGTTCTCCCGTACCGAGCTGTCGAAGAGGTGCGCGTCCTGCGCACACAGGCCGACCAGCTTCCGTACGTCGTCGCCGTCGAGCTCCTCGGCGGCCGTCCCGCCGATCGTGTACGACCCGGCTTCGGCGTCCAGGAACCTCAGCAGCACCTGCGCGAGGGTCGTCTTCCCGGCCCCGCTCGCCCCGACCACCGCGATCCGCTTCCCGGCCTCCAGCGTCAGGTCCACCCCGCTCAGCGCCTCCCGCTCCTGGCCGGCGTACCGGGCGGACAGGCCCCGCACCTCCACCGGGAACGGCGAGGCGGGCACCTGAGCAGGAGTCTCGGGCTCCCGTACGGGCAGCGGCGCGTCCAGCACCTCGTACACGCGCTCCGCACTGCGCCGCACCCGCTGCCGGTACTGCACGGCCAGCGGCAGCCCGGTCACCGCCTCGAACGCGGCCAGCGGCGTCAGCACCACCACCGCCAGCGTCACCCCGGACAGCCTCCCGTCCGCCACGGCCTGCACCCCGACCCAGGCGGCCCCGACCACGGTCAGCCCGCACACCAGCGCCGAGAGCCCGCCGCCGAGCGCGGTGGCCGACGCCCCGCGCGAGGCGATCCGGGTCAGCACCCCGTCCGCCTCCCGCACGGCGGCCAGCCTGCGCCGCAGCGCGCCCGCCACCGTCAGCTCCCCGACCCCGCCGAGCAGATCCGCGCCCCGTACGGCCAAAGCACCCCGCGCCGGAGCCAGCTGCCGCTCCGCCCGCCGCGCCGCCGCACCGCTCACCAGCGGCACCCCGACACCCGCGAGCAGCAGTCCGACGGCCAGCACCGCACCGGCCTCCGGCAGCAGCCACCCCGTGAAGCCCACGGCGGCCGCGCCCACCAGTCCGGCGGCCCCGACCGGCAGCAGCCACCGCAGCCAGTAGTCCTGCCACGCGTCCACATCGGCGACCAGCCGCGACAGCAGGTCCCCGCGCCGGGTCTCCCTGAGCCCGGCGGGCGCGATCCGCTCCAGTCGCCGGTACACGGCCACCCGCATGTCCGCGAGCATCCGCAGCACGGCCTCGTGCGACACCAGCCGCTCCGCGTACCGGAACACCGCGCGCCCGATACCAAAAGCCCTGGTCGCGGTGACCGCCATCATCAGATAGAGCACCGGAGGCTGCTCGGAGGCCCGCGAGATCAGCCACCCGGACACCGCCATGAGCCCCACGGCCGACCCGAGCGCCAGGCTTCCGAGCAGCAGCGCCAGCGCCAGCCGCCCCCGCTGCTCGCCCGCGTCCCGCCGCACCCGGCGCAGCACACCGCCGCGCACGCCCGCGACCGTTTCACGTGAAACATCCGCACGCGCCTCAACGCCGACAACCGTTTCACGTGAAACATCCATGCGCGCCTCAGTATCGACGGCCGTTTCACGTGAAACATCGCCCGCAGGCAGCCCAACCCGCACCCCCGGGCCCGTCGCAACGGCCTCCGCCTCCACGAGACCGAGCGCCACAACCCGGTCCGCCACCGCCAGCAACGCCGGCCGGTGCACCACCAGCAGCACGGTCCGCCCGACCGCCAGCCGCCGCACCGCCTCGACGATGCCCGCCTCGGTCTCGCCGTCCAGCGCGGCCGTCGGCTCGTCCAGGAGCAGCACCGGCCGGTCCGCAAGGAAGGCCCGTGCCAGCGCCAGCCGCTGCCGCTGCCCGGCGGAAAGCCCGGCCCCGTCCTCGCCGAGCAGGGTCTCGACGCCCTGCGGCAGGGCGGCCACGAAGTCGTACGCCCCGGCGTCCCGCAGCGCCTCCAGCACCGCCGCGTCGTCCGCCTCCGGCCGGGCCAGCCGTACGTTCTCGGCAACCGTTCCCGCGAAGAGGTGCGGCCGCTGCGGCACCCACGCCACCCTCGCCCGCCACTTCTCCGGATCCACGCTCGCCAGGTCGGTGTCCCCGACCAGCACCCGCCCCGACTCCAGCGGCACGAACCCGAGCACCGCGTTCAGCAGCGTCGACTTGCCCGCCCCGCTGGGCCCGACCAGGGCGACCGTCTCGCCCTCCCCGACCTCCAGCGACGCCGACTCCAGCGATGCTGCCGCACGCCCCTCGTGCCGTACGGTCACGCCCTCGACCCGCAGCGCACCACCGACCGGCGCGTCCCCCGAGCCGCCCTCGGGCAGCTCGGTCTCCAGCACCTCGAAGATCTCCTCCGCAGCCGCCAGCCCCTCGGCAGCGGCGTGGTACTGCGCCCCGACCTGCCGCAGCGGCAGATACGCCTCCGGGGCCAGGATCAGAATCACCAGCCCGGTGTACAGATCCAGCTCACCGTGCACGAGCCGCATGCCGATGGTCACCGCGACCAGCGCCACCGACAGCGTGGCCAGCAACTCCAGCGCGAAGGACGACAGGAAGGCGATCCGCAGCGTCTTCATCGTGGCCCGGCGGTACTCGCCGGTGATGGCCCGGATCTGCTCGGCCTGCGCCTTGGCCCGGCCGAAGACCTTGAGCGTCGGCAGCCCCGCGACCACGTCCAGGAAGTGCCCGGACAGCCTGGAGAGCAGCTTCCACTGACGGTCCATCCGGGACTGGGTGGCCCAGCCGATCAGAATCATGAACAGCGGGATCAGCGGGAGCGTCACCACGATGATCGCGGCCGACACCCAGTCCTCGGTGACGATCCGCGCGAGCACCGCCACCGGCACCACGACCGCGAGCCCCAACTGCGGCAGATAGCGCGAGAAGTAGTCGTCCAGCGCATCCACACCACGGGTGGCCAGCGCCACCAGCGACCCGACCTGCTGCCCGCCCAGCCACCCGGGCCCGAGCCCGGCCGCCCGCTCCAGCAGCCGCCCCCGCAGCTCGGACTTGACCGCCGCACTCGCCCGGTGGGCAGCCAGCTCGGTCAGCCAGGCCACCAGCGCCCGCCCGACCGCGACCACGGCCAGCAGGATCAGCGGGGTCCGGACCCCGGCGGAGTCGAGGCCGTCCTCGAAGCCCCCGACCACCACCTCGGCGATGAGCATCGCCTGGGCAACGACCAGACCCGCGCCTGCGAGTCCGAGAACCACCACCGCTCCGAGGAAGAAGCGGGTGGCCCGGGCGTACCTGAGCAGACGCGGGTCGATCGGTTTCACGTGAAACATCCCCCACTAGCGAGAACGAAGAGCAACTGCGTCAGTGCGCGTCAGCGATGTGCTGCGTACCGATCCGCTTCCGGAACACCCAGTACGTCCACCCCTGGTACAGCAGCACCAGCGGGGTCGCGATCCCGGCGCACCAGGTCATGATCTTCAGGGTGTACGGGCTGGACGATGCGTTGGTGACCGTGAGGCTCCAGGCGTCGTTCAGCGAGGACGGCATGACGTTCGGGAAGAGCGTCAGGAAGAGCATGGCGACCGCTGCCGCGATGGTCACGCCCGACAGGGCGAACGACCACCCCTCGCGCCCCGCCTTGATCAGCGCGATCGCCGCGACCAGCGAGAGCGCCGCCACGATCAGCGCGACCAGGCTGCCGGTGTCGCCCTTGTCGACCTGGGTCCAGATCAGGAAGCCCAGCGCCAGCACGGCGGTCACCACGCCCAGCTTCACCGCGAGGGCCCGCGCCCGGACCCGGATGTCACCGACCGTCTTGAGCGCCGCGAACACCGCGCCGTGGAAGGTGAACAGGGTAAGCGTGACCAGGCCGCCGAGGATGGCATACGGGTTGAGCAGGTCGAAGAAGTTCCCGACGTACTCCATGTCCTTGTCGATCTTCACGCCGCGCACGATGTTGCCGAAGGCCACGCCCCACAGGACGGCCGGCAGCAGCGAGGTCCAGAAGATCGCGTGCTCCCAGTTGGTCTGCCAGCGCTCCTCGTCCCGCTTGTGCCGGTACTCGAAGGCGACACCCCGGATGATCAGGCAGACCAGGATGAGCAGCAGCGGCAGGTAGAAGCCGCTGAAGAGGGTGGCGTACCACTCGGGGAAGGCGGCGAAGGTGGCGCCGCCCGCAGTGAGCAGCCACACCTCGTTGCCGTCCCAGACGGGACCGATGGTGTTGATCAGGACCCGGCGTTCCTTGCGGTCCTTGGCGAGCAGCTTGGTGAGGACGCCGATCCCGAAGTCGAAGCCCTCCAGGAAGAAGTAGCCGATCCACAGGACGGCGATGAGCACGAACCAGACGTCGTGGAGTTCCACAGCAGTTCCCCAGTCCTAGTACGAGAAGGCCATCGGCCGGTCGGGATCGCGGTCGTCGCCGCCGATCTTCGTGGGCGGGTTGAGGTCGGCCTCGGTGAGCTCCGGCGGGCCGAGCTTCACGTACTTCACGAGGAGCTTGACCTCGATGACCGCGAGGACGGCGTACAGCAGGGTGAAGACGATCATCGAGGTGAGGACCTCGCCCTGCGAGACGCCGGGGGAGACCGCCGCCGAGGTCTTCAGGACGCCGTAGACGACCCAGGGCTGACGGCCCATCTCGGTGAAGATCCAGCCCCACGAGTTGGCGATGAGCGGGAAGAGCATGGTCCACAGCGCGACGACCCAGTACAGGGACGCGAGGCGGGGGCTGAGTGCCTTCTTGCGGAAGAGCACCAGGTTCGGCACTTCGTCCTCACCGGTCCGCAGGCCCGGTGGCAGCAGGAACTTCTTCCTGGTCAGCCACAGGCCCAGGATGCCGAGCGCGAAGGACGCCATGCCGAAGCCGATCATCCAGCGGAAGCCCCAGTAGGCGACCGGGATGTTGGGCCGGTAGTCGCCGGGACCGAACTTCTCCTGCTCGGCCTTGTTGATCTCGTTGATGCCGGGGACGTACTCGGTGAAGTTGTTGTGGGCGAGGAAGGACAGTATTCCGGGGATCTCGATGGCGACCCGGTTGTGGCCCTTGTCCACGTCGCCGATGGCGAAGATGGAGAACGGTGCGGGGGCCTCGCCCTCCCACAGCGCCTCGGCCGCCGACATCTTCATCGGCTGCTGCTTGTACATGACCTTGCCGAGCTCGTCGCCGCTGATCGCGGTCATCAGACCGGCGATCACCACGGTGACCAGGCCCAGCCGCAGCGAGGTGCGCATCACCGGGATGTGCTTCTTGCGGGCCAGGTGGAAGGCGGCGATGCCGACCAGGAAGGCGCCGCCGACCAGGAACGCGGCGGTGATGGTGTGGAAGAACTGGGTGAGCGCGGTGTCCTGGGTGAGCACCTTCCAGAAGTCGGTGAGCTCCGCCCGGCCGCGTTCCTTGTTGATCCGGTAGCCGACCGGGTGCTGCATCCAGGAGTTGGCCGCCAGGATGAAGTACGCCGAGAGGATCGTGCCGATCGACACCAGCCAGATGCAGGCGAGGTGGATCTTCTTCGGCAACTTGTCCCAGCCGAAGATCCACAGCCCGATGAAGGTCGATTCGAAGAAGAACGCGATCAGCGCCTCGAAGGCCAGGGGCGCTCCGAAGATGTCACCGACGAAGCGCGAGTAGTCGGACCAGTTCATGCCGAACTGGAACTCCTGCACGATGCCGGTGACCACCCCCATCGCGATGTTGATGAGGAAGAGCTTCCCCCAGAACTTGGTCGCCTTGAGGTACTTCTCCTTGTTCGTCCGCACCCAGGCGGTCTGCAGGCCGGCGGTCAGCGCGGCGAGCGAGATCGTCAGGGGGACGAAGAGGAAGTGGTAGACGGTGGTGATACCGAACTGCCATCGCGCGAGGGTCTCTGGCGCCAGTGCCAGCTCCACGTCGTCTCTCCTTACGTCGCCGAAGCCACAGCCGCATTCACGGGTAGTTCACGATCCACGGGTAGATCACAGGGGCAGTTTGCCCCTTTAATCCCACAAATCGCGGGACGAACGGGGACACGCTTGTGAACGCGTTCACATTCACAAGCATTATGTCGCACGGCCATTCGGAAGGATCCAGGGGGGTCCCCATAAATGACGCCGGGCCGGGCTCCCCGAAAACGCCGGTGCCCCCGCAAGCCGGCCCACGGCTCACAGGGGCACCACGCACACCACCCGTCAGGGGCTACAGCTCCTTGCGGAACTCCTCCGCCGCCTTCAGGAACAGGTCGTTCGCCTCGACCTCACCGATCGTCACGCGCACGCCCTCGCCCGCGAACGGCCGCACCACGACACCGGCCCGGTCGCACGCCGCCGCGAAGTCGGTCGTACGCTCCCCCAGCCGCAGCCACACGAAGTTCGCCTGCGTCACGGGCACCGTCCACCCCTGGCCGACCAGTGCGTCGTACACCCGGGTCCGCTCGGCGATCAGCGCGTCCACCCGCTCAAGGAGCTGGTCCTCGGCGCGCAGCGAGGCGACGGCCGCCTCCTGTGCGATCTGGCTCACACCGAACGGCACGGCCGTCTTGCGCAGCGCCGCCGCCACCGGCTCGTGCGCCACGACGAAGCCGACCCGCAGCCCGGCCAGCCCGTACGCCTTGGAGAAGGTGCGCAGCACGGCGACGTTGGGCCGGTCCCGGTAGAGCTCGATGCCGTCCGGCACGTCCTCATCCCGGATGAACTCCCGGTAGGCCTCGTCCAGAACGATCAGGATGTCCTTCGGCACCCGGTCCAGGAAGCGCTCCAGCTCGGCGCGGTGCACCACGGTGCCGGTGGGGTTGTTGGGGTTGCAGACGAAGATCAGCCGGGTCTTCTCGGTGATCGCGTCGAACATCGCGTCCAGGTCGTGCACATCGCCGTCGGTCAGCGGCACCTTGACCGAGGTCGCACCGCTGATCTGCGTGATGATCGGGTACGCCTCGAAGGAGCGCCAGGCGTAGATCACCTCGTCGCCAGGACCCGAGGTCGCCTGGAGCAGCGACTGCGCGACGCCGACCGAGCCCGTGCCCGTCGCCAGGTGGGAGACCGGCACGCCGAAACGCTTCGCCAGCTCCTCCATCAGCCCCGTGCAGGCCATGTCCGGGTAGCGGTTGAACACCCCGGCCGCGGCGATCGCCTGCTCCATGACGCCCGCGAGCGGCGGGTAGGGGTTCTCGTTGGAGGACAGCTTGTACGCCACCGGGCCGTCGCCCTCGGCGGCCGCGGCCGGCTTCCCGGGCTTGTACGTGGGGATGCCGTCCAGCACCGCACGCAGCTTGGGGGTGCCCGCGCTCGTCTCGCTCACTTAAGGTCCTCCTCGACCGTACGTACCGCCAATACTGCTCACCTTATGAGGATTGGGCGGCGCTGCGAAGAGGCCGCAGAAGACCGCGGCCGGACCCACGCCCGGAACAGCGGCCCGTCCGGAAAGCACCGGCGCACCCTCCAGGGGGCGCGCCCCCGGACTCCACGCGCGCCGGTGGCTCACGCCGTGGCGCGCGTCCCTCGAACTGGTGAGTTGAGACCTCACCGAGACATGCGGCAGATGCCGGACGCACCCCGCCAGCCAACCGACTCCACGGCAGCACACCCCCCAACTCCCTTGACTTCCATGGTCATTGACCGAGCAGACCCATGCAGAAACGTGCCTGCCACCAGGCGCATATGCACGGCAGCCAATCGGCCCCCTGAGCCCTAATATCGGCTCGCCATGACAGCAGCAGGGAAGCATCAGGTGAGCCGGACCGAGACACCCCGGCGAGGCAGTCGGCCAGGACGTGCGGGCATCCGGGATGTCGCCGCCGCAGCCGGTGTCTCCATCACGACTGTCTCCGACGCCCTCAACGGCAAGGGACGGCTCCCGGACGCCACCCGCCGCCACGTTCGCGAAGTCGCCGACCGGCTGGGCTACCGCCCGTCCGCCGCGGCCCGCACCCTCCGTACCGGAAAGTCGGGCCTGATCGGCCTGACCGTGACGACGTACGGGGATGAACCTTTCACCTTCACCGAGTTCGCGTACTTCGCGGAGATGGCCAGGGCCGCGACCTCGGCCGCCCTCGCCCGCGGCTACGCCCTCGTCATCCTCCCCGCCTCCTCCCGGCACAGCCCCTTCGACGTGTGGCAGAACGTCGCGCTCGACGGAACCGTCGTGATCGACCCCTCGGACGACGACCAGGTCGTCACCGAGCTCATGCGCCAGGGCCTGCCCGTCGTCTCCGACGGCCGCCCGTCCGGGGCCCTCCCCGTCACGGCCTGGGTCGACAACGACCACGAGGCCGCCGTGCTCGAACTCCTCGACCACCTCGCCGACGCCGGCGCCCGCCGCATCGGCCTCCTCACCGGCACCACCACGGACACGTACACCCGCCTCTCCACCACCGCCTACCTGCGCTGGTGCGAGCGCGTCGGTCAGGATCCGGTGTACGAGTCCTACCCGGCGCACGACCCGTGCGCGGGCGCCGTCGCGGCCGACCGGCTGCTCGCCCGCCCGGACCGCCCGGACGCCGTGTACGGCCTCTTCGACCCCAACGGCACCGACCTGCTGGCCGCCGCCCGCCGCTACGGGCTGCGGGTCCCGGAGGACCTGCTGCTCGTCTGCTGCTCGGAGTCGACGGTGTACGCGAGCACCGAGCCGCCCATCACCACGCTCTCCCTCAAGCCGCGCCGGATCGGCACGGCGGTCGTCCAGCTCCTCATCGATGCCATCGAGGGACTGGACACCGGGCGGCCGGTCGAGCAGGTGATACCGACCGAGCTCATCATCCGTACGTCCTCCCAGCGGCGCCCTCCGCGCACCACGGTGAGCGCTCCGCGGTCGCCGTCGGGGGACTGAAGAGGGCCGGCGGGGGCCCGAGGGGGCCGGACGAAGGGGTGCGCGGGGCGGCAGGCGGGGAGCCGCCCCGAAATCAACACCGGGACCGATCTCCGCAATCCGGGCGAAACAACTGGTGAACCGCGGGTGTACCCGGATTCACCACCCCTGGTGCCTCACACAGCGCGGGCCGCATTCCTATGATGGGCGCACGACACAGCGGACCACCCGAGACCAGGTGGGACCCCAAGGTGTACGGCGGTGCGACGGTGGTGGAGGGGTCAATGACTCAGGGGGCCGGTCAGGGACCCGCGGTGCGTACGGCTACGTTGCGGGACTTCCGGGTGCCTCCCTATGCGCAGGCCCCCGTCGCGACGTACGACGCGGAGCAGGCGCACCCGGGAGAGCAGGCGCTCGCGGAGCACTCGTACATCCCCGTGCAGGAGACGTACGGGGATGTGAAGGAAACGTACGCACCTGTGCAGGAGGCGTACCCGCCCGTGCCGGAAACGCACACGCCCGCCCAGGAGGCGTACGCCCCCGTGCAGGAGACGTACGAACCCGAGCCCCCCTTCGACGAGGGCGACGCCCCCGAGGGCTACACCCCCACCCAGCGCGACCTCCCGGTGATCACCCGGGACGACCGCGGTCCCGGTGACACCCTGCGCATCCCGCAGCCCGACTTCGCCGCGCAGCCGGACGGCGAGGGCCTCGGCCCGCTGTTCGTCGTCGGCGACGTGCACGGCTACCTGGTGGAGCTGCTGGACGCCCTGCACGAGCAGGGGCTGATCGACGACGAGGGCCACTGGTCGGCGGGCAACGCGCGCCTGTGGTTCCTCGGCGACTTCACCGACCGCGGCCCCGACGGCATCGGTGTCATCGACCTGGTGATGCGCCTGTCCGCCGAGGCGGCCGCCGCCGGCGGCTACTGCAAGGCCCTCATGGGCAACCACGAGCTGCTGCTGCTCGGCGCCCGCCGCTTCGGCGACACCCCGGTGAACTCCGGCGCGGGCACGGCCACCTTCCAGGCCGCCTGGCTGCTCAACGGCGGCCAGAAGCACGACATGGAGCGCCTCCAGGACGTACACCTCCAGTGGATGGCCCGCCTGGACGCAGTGGCACTGGAAGACGGGCACCTGCTGACGCACTCCGACACCACCGCCTACCTCGACTACGGCAGCACCATCGAGGACGTCAACGACACGGTGCACGAGATCCTCACCCGCAACGACGCCGACGAGTGCTGGGACGTCTTCCGCAAATTCACCAAGCGCTTCGCGTTCCGTGACGAAGGCGGCTCCGACGCCGTGCGGGAACTGCTGGCCGCATATGGCGGCGAGCGCATCGTCCACGGTCACAGCCCCATCCCGTACCTCCTCGGCGAGGTCGGCAACGAGGACACCTCCGACGGAGAGGGCAGCTCGGGGCCGGTCGTGGAGGGTCCGCACGTCTACGCGGACTCGCTCGCGATCGCCATGGACGGCGGCGTGACCATGGCCGGAAAGCTCCTGGTGGTCCAACTCCCGTTGGATGACTGAGCGTTACGAACTCGTACGTGCGCGGTGCGAACACACTCCCACCACCGGGCCAATTTCCGGAAACCCTCTGTCACCCCGTGCCGTAACGGCTCTACCATCGGGTTATCCGTAGCAGGCTCTCCTCCGTTTCCGCCCAACCGCCCCACCGAAGCGGGCAACCCGGCCCTACGGAGCATCGGGGGATGCACATGAACAGCGCTCCGCACCTGCTGGCCGAGGACCGCCCGGAGTTCGAGCGGACCCTCGACGAAGCACTGCGCACCGCGCACGAACGCCCGGAACTCGCCGCAGCGGGCGGGCGGTTGAACAGCGAGCAGCTGCGCACCGCCGCGCTCAACGCCAGGGAAATAATCAACGGTCACGCGCTGACCGAGTACGACCACTACGTGAAGGTGCGCGGCGAGCTGCGCGCACCCACCCTGCCCGCCACCCTGCTCGCGCCCGGGGTCGGCGAGAACGCCGAGGCGACCGGTGCCGGTGCGATCGCCGTCGTCGCCGTGCTGACCCCGGTGCTGGCCGGGATCGCCGCCGTGGTGCTGCTGCTGGTCGGCTTCGCGCTGCGGATGCTGAGTCCGCCGCCCGCCATCGCCGACGCCCTGCTGACCGCCGGATGGATCTTCGGGGCGCTGACCGCGGCCGGGCTGCTCGGGGCCGCGGTCGGCCTGCTGTTCACCGCGCTGCGCAACGGCTCGACCGCCTTCCAGGACGGCCACCGGGACGCGAGCACGGAGGAGGTCGACCGGGCCAGGGCCGCCTGGACGGAAGCCCTGACGGAGCGGGGCATCGTCCCGTTCCTGCGCGAAGCGCTCGCCAAGCCCCCCGACCCGGCGTCGTCCGCACCGCCCGCTTCCGCCCCGCCCGCCACCGAGCCGCCCCGGCAGTCCGGCCGCATCCCTGGTCTCGGGTACTCACGGCCGGACTTCAGCAGCCCCGGCGACAACAGCAACAACAACGGCCACAAGACCCGCCCGAGCTTCACCAGCCCGGACTTCTCCAGCCCCGACTACGGCGGCCCGGACCACAAACCGGAATGATCCGGGGCCGCCCGTCACCACACGGCAGCCGTCCCGACACCACGCGACTAATCGGCGATCGGCAGATACACCCGGTTCCCCGCCGCCGCGAACTCGGCGGACTTCTCCGCCATGCCCGCCTCGATCTCCTCCGCCGTTCCCCCGTGCTCCCTCCTGATGTCCTGGCTGATCTTCATCGAGCAGAACTTCGGCCCGCACATCGAGCAGAAGTGCGCCGTCTTCGCCGGCTCGGCGGGGAGCGTCTCGTCGTGGAACTCCCGGGCCGTGTCCGGGTCGAGGGCCAGGTTGAACTGGTCCTCCCAGCGGAACTCGAACCGCGCGTCGGAGAGCGCGTCGTCCCACTCCTGCGCACCCGGGTGGCCCTTGGCGAGGTCCGCCGCGTGCGCGGCGATCTTGTAGGTGATGACGCCGGTCTTCACGTCGTCCCGGTTGGGCAGCCCCAGGTGCTCCTTGGGCGTCACGTAGCAGAGCATCGCGGTGCCCCACCAGGCGATCATCGCGGCGCCGATGCCGGAGGTGATGTGGTCGTAGGCGGGCGCCACATCGGTCGTCAGCGGGCCGAGCGTGTAGAACGGCGCCTCCTCGCAGATCTCCTGCTGGAGGTCGATGTTCTCCTTGATCTTGTGCATCGGGACGTGTCCCGGGCCCTCGATCATGGTCTGCACGTTGTAACGCTTGGCGATCGTGTTGAGTTCCCCGAGCGTCTTCAACTCCGCGAACTGCGCCTGGTCGTTGGCGTCCGCGATCGACCCGGGCCGCAGGCCGTCGCCGAGGGAGTACGTCACGTCGTACGAGGCGAGGATCTCGCAGAGCTCCTCGAAGTGCTCGTACAGGAACGACTCCTTGTGGTGCGCCAGGCACCAGGCCGCCATGATCGAACCGCCGCGCGAGACGATGCCCGTCTTGCGGCGCGCGGTCAGCGGAACGTACGCCAGGCGCACGCCCGCATGGACGGTCATGTAGTCCACGCCCTGCTCGGCCTGCTCGATGACCGTGTCCTTGTAGACCTCCCAGGACAGTTCCTCGGCGCGGCCGTCGACCTTCTCCAGCGCCTGGTAGAGCGGCACGGTCCCGATCGGGACGGGCGCATTGCGCAGGATCCACTCGCGGGTGGTGTGGATGTTGCGGCCGGTGGACAGGTCCATGACTGTGTCGGCGCCCCACTTCGTCGCCCAGGTCATCTTGTCCACCTCCTCCTCGATCGAGGAAGTGACCGCGGAGTTCCCGATGTTGGCGTTGACCTTCACCAGGAACCGCTTGCCGATGATCATCGGCTCGATCTCCGGGTGGTTCACGTTCGCGGGAAGCACCGCGCGGCCTGCGGCGATCTCCTCCCGTACGACCTCGGGAGAAACGTTCTCCCGGATCGCCACGTACTCCATCTCCGGCGTGATCTCCCCGCGCCGCGCGTACGCGAGCTGCGTGACGGCGGCCCCGTCGCGGCCCCGGCGGGGCAGGCGCGGACGGCCCGGGAAGACCGCGTCCAGGTTCTTCAGGCCCCCGCGCGGGGACGTGTGCTTGATGCCGTCGTCCTCGGGGCGGACCGGCCGGCCCGCGTACTCCTCGGTGTCGCCGCGCCCGACGATCCAGTTCTCGCGCAGCGGGGCAAGCCCGCGCCGCACGTCCGTCTCGACGGTCGGGTCGGTGTACGGGCCGGACGTGTCGTACAGCGTCACGTCCTTGCCGTTGGTCAGGTGCACCTGACGGACCGGCACCCGCAGATCCGGGCGCGATCCCTCGACGTACCCCTTGTGCCAGCCGGGCGTGCGCCCGTCCTGGCCGGAGGCAGGCGTGCGTGCATCCATCGTGGTCATGAGACCTACTCCCTACGCCGGCATTACCCGGTAACAGGTTCAGCGGTCGACGCAGCCGTTTCCGTACGCATGTGTACGGAGGTCAGCGCCCTCTCAGCCCGGTGCTCCGAGCTCCCGCGTGTGCAAAGGTGCCCCCACGCTAGCGTCTTGCCGGGCGCGCTGAACAGAGGGCCCCTGTCGTTCTTGCGATGATCGCCTCGTGACCCCACCACAGCCCCCGCCCCAGCACCCGGCCGAGCCGACGCCCCCTCAGCTGCCCTCCCCCGCAGGTCATGGGCACGGACACAGCCACAGCCACGGCCCCGCCGCACCCGTCTCCCAGCACCTGCGCAAAGTGATCGCGGCCGTCCTGATCCCCTTCGCGACCGCCGTCCTCGTGGGCCTCGCGGTCCTGTGGCCGGGCGGCGCACCCGCCCACGAGCGCACCGGCGTCGGCTTCGACCGGCAGACCGAGCAGGGCCGGGTCGTCGCCGTCGAGACCATCGACTGCAAGGACGCCAACGTCGCCCCGCCCCAGCCCGGCCAGGGCGAACCCGTGCCGCCGCCGAACAGCGAGGCACCGTCCGCCCAGTGCAAGAAGGCCACCGTCGAGGTGACCACCGGCGCGAACAAGGGCCGCACCTTCACCGAGATCGTCCAGCCGGAATCCTCCCGGCAGTTGAAGCAGAGTCAGAAGGTCGTCGTCGCGTACGCCCCGAACGCCCCGCGCGATCTCCAGTACTCGGTGATCGACGTGGACCGGAAGCTTCCGCTCACCCTGCTCGCCGGGATCTTCGCCGTCGCGGTGGTCGTCGTCGGCCGGATGAAGGGCATCATGGCGCTGATCGCGCTGGTGGCGTCCTTCGCGGTGCTGACCCTGTTCATCCTCCCGGCCATCCTCCAGGGGTCGAATCCGCTGGTCGTGGCGGTGGTCGGGGCGAGCGCCATCATGCTGATCGCCCTGTACGCCTGCCACGGGCTGAACGCACGGACCTCCGTCGCCGTCATCGGCACGCTGATCTCGCTGCTGCTGATCGGACTGCTGGGCTCGCTGTTCATCGGCTGGGCGTTCCTGTCGGGCAACATCGACGACAACACCGGGCTGATCCACAGCCTCTACCCGTCGATCGACATGAGCGGCCTGCTGCTCGCGGGCGTCATCATCGGCTCGCTCGGCGTCCTGGACGACGTGACGGTCACCCAGACCTCCGCCGTCTGGGAACTGCACCAGGCCGACCCCACAATGGGCCCGCGCGCGCTGTACCGGGCGGGCATCCGCATCGGCCGCGACCACATCGCGTCCGTGGTGAACACTCTGGTGCTCGCCTATGCGGGCGCCGCACTGCCCCTGTTGCTGCTGTTCTCCATCGCCCAGTCCAGCGTGGGCACGGTGGCCAACAGCGAGCTGGTCGCCGAGGAGATCGTCCGTACCCTGGTCGGCTCCATCGGGCTGGTGGCCTCGGTGCCGGTCACCACGGCGCTCGCCGCCCTGGTGGTCTCGGCGGACCGGACGGGCGGCGGACGCGGGCGGCGCCGCAAGCGCTGACGCAGCCGGCGCCGCAAGAGCTGACGCGGGCCGGGGTCAGCCCGCGTTCTCCTCCGCGAGGATGCGACCGAGCTCGTCCTCCAGGCACCCCGCATAGTCACTCTGCGTGTGCTCCTGGCCGAGCGGGACCAGCTTGTCGGTGCGGTCGAGGAAGGCGACCAGGGGGGCTGCGCTCGCCCGGAACAGCGCCCGGTCGCCGCCCACCTGGAGCCGGATATGGACGTCGGCGAGTTCGTCCGGATCGGTCGGCGAGATGTGCACATCGCCCTCGCCGCAGGGTTCGTTGATTCCGTCGACCAGCAGTTCACGACCGAAGGCCCAGGTCACAGGGGCGTCGCCGGGCAGGTGGAAGGTCAGGCGGATCGCGTACGGGTCCTTCGCCTCGTACAGGAGCTCCACCGGAATGCGAAAGGAAAGCTCCTCAGAGACGAGGAAGCTCATCATGACCTCTGCCTGAACCGACTCGCGCATAGCCAACCCTGCCGTAGATGAAAGTGGCCGGAACGATCCCTTCCGGCCCTCTTGACGTCATCGTGCTTGAAGCAGTAACAGATCACAAGGAGTGAGTTTTCAGATACTGATAGAGAACATGAGCGAACGGACCACCTCGCCGAGTTCACCGCGCACCCGTTCGATCGCAGGTCTCAACCGGTACTCCTGGTCGAGCGGCAGAGAGATCGCCAGCACCGTCGGCGTCAGTCCGATCGTGACCGGGATCGCCGCGCACACCGTGCCCAGCGCGTACTCCTGGCGCTCGACCACCGTCTGCATCCGCTCGACCGCCGCCAGCCTCTCCAGCAGGGCGGATGCGTCACGCACCGTGTACGGGGTGAGAGGTTCGACGGGGTGGCGGTCGAGGTGGTCGCGGCGGGTCCGGGTGTCCAGCTGGGACAGCAGGCACTGGCCGATCGCGTGCGCGTGCGCGGTCTCGCGGAGGTCGGCCCACTCCTCGACGGCGGGGTGTTCGATGCTCTCGGCGAGGGCCGCCAGTTCGACTTCGCCCTCGCGGTAGACGGCGAAATACACGGCGGCCCCGAGCGTGTCGCGCCACCGCTCCATCGTTCCGGTGACCACCTCGCGCCGGTCCTGGCCCGCCTCGCGCCGTTCCTGGTCCGCCTCGCCCCGACCGAGCTGCCCGGCGGCCGCACCGAGCACAAAAACACCCTGCTCACGATGGAGGTATCCCTCGTGGGTCAGGGTGCGCAACAGGTGGTAGGCGGTGGGCAGCGGCAGACCGGCCTCGCGGGCGAGCTGCTTGGCGGGGGCGCCGTCGGGGTGGTCGCTGACCGCCTCCAGCAGCCGCAGGGCGCGCTGGACGGAACCGATCAGGGTGGGGGCCGACGCGGGGCCGCCGGGCGCGGGCACCGGTGGGGTGCGGGGGCCGGGGGCGGGTACGGCGGTGGATCGGGCCGTGGGCTGGGTCGGTCGGGCCTTGGGCTGGGCCGTGGCCATGGGTCACTCCCGGGGTCCCGAGGGGCAACGCGGTCGCCGGGGAGCGGGAGTCCCGGGTGACGGCAGCGGTTTTTCACCCTAACTGCCTTGCCCGGGGCCTCAGTTCTTTTCACGTGTCAGGTTCCCCCCGGCGGGCTAACGCCCGCACGGGCTACCCATCGGCGGCCACGGCCTCGCCGCCCGCGGGCTCACCAGCCCTTGGAGGAGCCGGAGGAGGAACCCGACTTGAAACGCCGTACGACGTAGATCAGACCGCCGACCAGGGCGACCAGCACCAGCAGCTTGAACAGCAGGCCGATCAGCGTGCCGATCGCGGTGAGGATCGCGCCGCCGAACACGAGGAGGACGAGGGCGGGGATCGCGACCCACTTCACCCAGCCCGGCAGACCTTCGAATATTTCCCGTGCAGCCATCTTCTTGCCTCTCCCTCGGTCCGGAACCTGCCCGGCTCTGCGGTGTTTCCCTGCTCTCGATGCTAGGCGGGGAAGTGCCTCCGCCGGAGCCGTGCAGCCCTTGAAGACCCCTGATCCGACCCCTAGGGACTCTCGGGGTGTTTCACGTGAAACATTCGGGGACGCGCACCCGGCAGGGGCTCAACTCTCCGGTCAGAACGTCAGCTCTCCGGCCCGGACGTCAGCTTTCCGGCGGCGAGAAGACCACCAGCACCCGCAGGTCCTCCGAGATGTGGTGGAACTTGTGCGCCACCCCGGCCGGCACGTAGACCACGCTGCCCCGCGCCACCTGCGTCGTCTCCATGCCGACGGTGACCGCGGCCCGGCCGCTCACCACGAAGTAGATCTCGTCCTCGTTGTGCGGCTGCTGCGGGTCCGTCGAGCCCGCGTCGAGCGCGTACAGACCGGCCGACATGTTCCGTTCCTTGAGGAACTGCAGATACGCGCCGTCGTTCGCGGCGCGTTCCGCTTCCAGCTCGTCCAGTCGGAATACCTTCATGCCTGACCCGCTCCTCGCCGCGTACCGCCGCACCTGGGTGTGACCGATCATGTCTGCCACGATCAGACACATGATGAATTTCGCAGTCAAGACGATCGCCAACGCGGTCGCCCTCTGGGTGGCCGTGTGGCTCGTCCCGGACATCACCCTCACCGGCGACAGCACCGGCCGCAAGATCGGCACGCTCATCGTTGTGGCCCTGCTCTTCGGGCTGGTGAACTTCCTGGTCAAGCCGGTGGTGAAGCTCCTGTCCTTCCCGCTGTTCGTCCTCACCCTGGGACTGTTCACCCTGGTCGTGAACGCCCTGATGCTGCTGCTCACCTCCTGGCTGGCCGACAAGTTCGACCTGGCCTTCCGCGTCGAGGGCTTCTGGACCGCCGTGCTCGGCGCGCTGATCATCAGTGTCGTGTCCTGGGCCCTGAACGTGATCCTCCCCGACGGAAGGGACTGACCCGCATGCCGATATCCGACGAGGACGGCGACGGCACCCGGTCCGTGCGGGCCGGGCTGCCCGAGCCCGTCGCGTACGAGCCGACCCTGCCGGGCCCGGTGTTCGCCGCCCACTTCCACCTCCCGGGCGAGCCCACCGGTCCGTACACCTACGGCCGCGACGAGAACCCCACCTGGACCCATCTGGAGCGGGCGATCGGCGAGCTGGAGGACCCGGGCGGCGCCGCCCACACGGTCGTCTTCGCCTCCGGCATGGCCGCGATCTCCGCGGTCCTGCTCTCCCAGGCGCAGGCCGGCGACACCGTCGTCCTGCCCGACGACGGCTACCAGGCGCTCCCCCTGGTGCGCGAACAGCTGGAGGCGTACGGGGTCGAGGTGCGCACCGCGCCCACCGCCGGCGAGGCGCAGATCGCCCACCTCACCGGGGCGAAGCTGCTGTGGATCGAGTCGCCGTCCAACCCCGGCCTCGACGTCTGCGACATCCGCGTCCTGGTCGACGCCGCCCACGAGGCGGGCGCGCTGGTCGCCGTCGACAACACCCTCGCCACCCCGCTCGGACAGCGCCCGCTCGACCTGGGCGCCGACTTCTCGGTGGCCAGCGGCACCAAGGGGCTCACCGGGCACGGCGATCTGCTGCTCGGCTACGTGACGTGCCGCAGCGCCGAGCTGGCGGCGAAGGTGAAGCGCTGGCGCAAGGTCGTCGGGGCGATCCCGGGGCCGATGGAGGCCTGGCTCGCGCACCGTTCGCTGGCCACGCTGCACCTGCGGGCCGACCGTCAGGGCGCGAGCGCGCTCGTCCTGGCGACGGCCCTGCACAAACACCCCTACGTCAGCGACCTGCGCTACCCGGGGCTGCCCGAGGACCCCTCGTACCCGGTCGCGGTGCGGCAGATGCGGCGCTTCGGCTGCGTGGTGTCCTTCACGCTGCCGGACAAGGAGTTCGCGGAGCGCTTCCTGGGCGCGCTGCGGCTGGTGGACGACGCGACGAGTTTCGGTGGCGTACGGTCCACCGCCGAGCGGCGCGGGCGGTGGGGCGGCGACGCCGTGCCGGAGGGCTTCATCCGGCTCTCGGTGGGCGCGGAGGACGCGGACGACCTGCTCGTCGACCTTCTGCGGGCGCTGGAGGCGGCGGGCGGCCCGCTGGACGGGCCGGTCTCCTGACCGGCCGCCACCGGCTTCGGTCGGCTTCGAAACCCTGCGGTGGAACGCTCGATGCAGCGAGCATGTACGTAGCGCCGGGTAGCCGCCTGGCGTAGGACGGGCGGTCCGAACCTCCCCCCTCGTGGCTCGGACCGCCCCGGTTCTGCGCGCGAAGAACCGCCTGCACAAGGCTAGTTGACTCTGCGTCAGTGTCCAATCACGCTAGCGACAGCGACCTATCGACATATTTATACTGCGTCTTCGGGCACACCGGCGGGGACCGGACCACGGGGCCTGGACGGCGGTACGGGACCGGGCGGACGCCCGGCCTCCGCGACCACCGCCCCGGCACCGCGCAACGCGGAAGGCATGACATGGATCTGGCCCTGCTGCGCACCTTCGTCACCGTCCACCGGGCGGGCTCCTTCACCCGGGCCGCCGCCCTGCTCGGCCTCTCCCAGCCCGCCGTGACGGGACAGATCCGCACGCTGGAGCGGCAGTTGGGCCGCCCCCTGTTCCTGCGCCGGGCGCGCGGCGTCACCCCCACCGCCATCGGCGACGAGCTCGCCCACCGGGCCGCCCCGCACCTGGATGCCCTGGTCGAGATCACCGAGACCGGCCTCGACGACCAGTCCGGGGTGCGCACCCTGCACCTCGCAGGGCCCCCGGAGTTCACCTCGCTGCGCGCGCTGCCCGCGCTGGCCCCGCTCACCGCGCAGGGCCTGGCGCTGCGGGTCGCCTTCGGCAGCTCCGAGGAGACCCTGGAGGGCCTCGCCGCCGGCCACCACGACCTGGCGCTCACCACCGACCGGCCGCGCGGCGGGCTGCTGACCGCCACCGCCCTGTGCGACGAGGAGCACGTCCTGGTCGCCGCCCCGCGCTGGGCCAAGCACCTCACCCCCGAACTCCTCGCAGACAAGGGCGCCGTCGTCCTGGAGAACCTTCCCGTGGTCGAGGTCCACGAGAGCCTGCCGCTCGTCGCCCGCTACTGGGCGGCCGTCTTCGACACCCCGCCCGCCGCCGCGGGCACCGTCGTCGTCCCGGACCTGCGCGCCGTCCTGACCGCCACCGTCGCGGGCGCTGGCCTGGCCGTGCTGCCCCGCTACCTGTGCGCCGACGCGCTCGACCGGGGCGAGGTGGTGGCGCTGTACGAACCCGTCGTACCGCCCCTGCGCACCTATTTCCTGGCCGTACGCACCGGCACGCTCGCCCAGCCGCACCTCGCGCGGGCGCACGAATGGCTGCTGCGCGCTGCCGGTGACTGGTGCTGAGCGGGAGCCGAGGGGGGCCGGGGAGTTTCGACGGGCCCCGCGCGGGCCACGTTATTGCCATGACCGAACGTCCCGTGGTCAAGCGCACCGCACGCGCCGTCCTCCTCGACGGCGACCACCTCGTCCTCATCAAACGCACCAAGCCCGGCGTCGATCCGTACTGGGTGACCCCCGGCGGGGGAGTCGAGCCGGAGGACGCCACCGTCGTCGACGCCCTGCACCGGGAGGTGGACGAGGAACTCGGGGCGAAGATCACCGACGTGGTGCCCTGCTTCGTCGACACCGTCGAACACATCGCGGGCAACGCGGGCGCGGGCGTGAAGGTGCAGCACTTCTTCGTCTGCCGCCTGGAGTCCCTGGACCCCGCGCTGCGGCACGGCCCGGAGGTGGACGACCCGCTCGGCGAGTACGAGATCGTGCGCGTGCCCTTCAGCCGGGTCGGCATCGCGGCGGTCCATCTCGTACCGCTGTCACTGCGGCACTACCTCGACGGCAACATCGAGGGCGTACGGGCACTGCTCGCCCCTGATCTGGGCTAGCCGCCCCCGACCCGGGCTAGTCCCCCGCCGCCACCAGTTCCTCCACCGCGTCGTGGCGTATCCGGCTGCCTGGGATGCCGACCGTGCGGAGTGCGTCGAGTCCGCTGCGGATCATGCCGGGCGGACCCGAGAGGTAGGCGTCGTACGCGTTCCAGGGTCCGAACTGCCTGACCGCGTCCGGGAACTGGGACCGGTCGTCCACCACCGGGCGCACCGACAGCCAGGAGTGCGACTTCGCCAGGCGCAGCATGGTGTCGATGTCGTACAGGTCGTAGTCGGTGCGCGCCCCGTAGAACACCTCGACGGGGCGCCGCTCGCCGTGCTCCGCGACGTCCTCCACCAGCGCCTTGATGGGTGCGATGCCGGTGCCGCCGCCGAGGCACAGCAGCCCGTTGTCGGTGGTGTGGTCGACGGTCATCGAGCCGGACGGCGGGCCGAGCCGCAGGACGTCGCCGGGGCGGGCCCGGTGCACCAGCGCGTTCGACACCCAGCCCGCCGGGACCGCCTTCACGTGCAGGGTGAGCAGTCCGTCCGGGCGCGGGGCCGCCGCGAAGGAGTAGTGCCGCCATATCCGCGGCCACCACGGGGTCTCCAGGCTGGTGTACTGCCCGGCCAGGAAGGGGTACGGCTGGTCGGGGCGCAGCGTGACCACGGCGATGTCGGGGGTGCGCAGGTCGTGCGCGACGACCTCGGCGTGCCACCAGGCGGGCGAGGTCAGCTCACTCTCGGCCGCCGCGTCGATCATGATCTGCGAGACCGCGGTGTACGTCCGCACCCAAGCGGCCTCCGTCTCCGCGTCCCACACCGCCTCCGCGTACCGCGACAGCGCCCCGATCAGGGCCTCGCCGACGGCCGGGTAGTGCGCGGCCTGCGTGCCGTACTTGCGGTGCCCGGAGCCGAGGTGGCGCAGGTACTCGCTCAGCACTTCCGGGGTGTCCATGTGGTCGGCGGCCGTCAGCAGCGCCTTGAAGAGGCGGTCGCGCTGGGTGTCCATGGCGGGCGGGAACATCGGGCGCAGCTCGGGATGCCGGACGAACAGAAGCGCGTAGAAGTACGAGGTGGCCCGGTCGGCCACCGGCTGGATCTCGGCCAGCGTCCTGCGCACCCGGAGGGCGTCCGGGGAGGGCTGGGGGGACTTGCGGGCTGCGGGGGGCCGGTGCGGGGTGCTGCCGAAGAAGAGCGCGGCGGCCGTCGGGGCGGGGTCCGCTTCCGGTGATGCGGGCGGTGCGGCTGCCGGCTCCCCGGCGGCCTCCTGGGCGTTCGTCCCGGTGCCGGGTGCGGGGTCGAACCACCCGCTGCTCAGGTCGCCGACCGTGCCTCTTCCGGCTTCCTCGGCACCGGCCCCGGATATGCCGTTCTGCCTGGCCATGCCGTTGTTCCCGGCCGGTGTCGTAGTCGGAGCGTCCATTCTGTGCCTCGCCTCGAACGTCATGTGGTCGCGCTTCTCCCTCAGTGAGAGCTCTGTGAGAGCAAGGCGGAAAAGGCTGCGCGTCGGCCGCAGTTCTCGTCGTCGCAGCGTGTCAGCCTGTCGCCCAAAGCGGGCGAAGACCGGGAAGTCCGGGTTTCCGATCTCTCCTTACGTCTAGGCTGCTTTCGCCCCATGCCCATGGGCCCTCGGTCCGTGGCAGCGCATTCCCAGGAACACCGGCACCATTCCTGCCGCACCCACTCACCGGCCGAACCACGATGTTTCACGTGAAACACACCGCATGGACCGGTTGTCTCGTTTGCCCCCGCGCACAAAGGCCCGCCCCCGGACCCTCCTGTGACGGAGGACCGGGGGCGGGCGACAAAGAACGCGCAGGTCAGCGCCGCACGGCGACCACCGCCGGCGCAGCCTCGGGCACGCCTTGCGCCACGAGACGGCCACGGCTTCGTACCGTACGACGGTCCAGCGACCCGGAGATGAAGGCGACCACCAGCGCGGACACCGCCAGGCCCGCACCGACCCAGTTCGGCGCGGTGAGCCCGAGCCCGCCCGCGATGACGAGGCCGCCGAGCCAGGCGGCGAGGGAGTTGCCGAGGTTGAAGGCGCCGATGTTCCCGGCGGAGGCCAGCGTGGGCGCGGCGGCGGCCTGGTCCAGCACCCGCTTCTGCAGCGGCGGCACGGTGGCGAAGCCGAAGGCGCCGATCAGGAAGAGGGTGACGGCCGCGGCGGCCTTGTTGTGGGCGGTGACCGTGAAGAGGGCGAGGACCACGGCGAGGCCGGCCAGGGACACGTACAGCAGGGGCATCAGCGCGCGGTCGGCGAAGCGGCCGCCGATCAGGTTCCCGGCGACCATGCCGAGGCCGAAGAGGACCAGCAGCCAGGTGACGGAGCCCGGCGCGTAGCCCGCGACGTCGGTCAGCATCGGCGTGATGTAGGTGATTGCGGCGAAGACGCCGCCGAAGCCGAGCACGGTCATCGCCATGGCGAGCAGCACCTGCACGTTGCGGAAGGCGGCCACCTCGTCGCGCAGCCGGACACCCTCGGGCTTCGGCTGCTCGGGCACCAGCTTGGCGATGCCCGCGAGGCCGAGCACCCCGAGTCCGGCGACGACGAAGAAGGTGGCACGCCAGCTGACCTGCTGCCCGAGCCAGGTGCCGAACGGGACGCCGATCACGTTGGCGAGGGTCAGTCCCGTGAACACCATCGAGAGGGCCTTGGCCTTCTTGTCCGGTGCGACCAGCCCGGCGGCGACGATCGAGCCGATGCCGAAGAACGCGCCGTGCGTGAAGGAGGCGACCACACGCCCTGCGAGCATCACGCCGAAGGCGGGGGCGACGGCGGTGAGCACGTTGCCCACGACGAACAGGCCCATGAGCAGCATCAGCATGTTCTTGCGGGAGACGCGGGTGCCGAGGGCGGTCATCAAAGGCGCGCCGAGCACGACGCCGAGGCCGTATCCGGTGACGAGGTATCCGGCGGTGGGGATCGAGACCTGGTACTCGGCGGCCACCTCGGGGAGCAACCCCATGATCACGAATTCGGTGGTGCCGATACCGAAGGCGCCGATGGCCAGTGCGAGGAGCGCGAGCGGCATGGAGGTCCTTCCGGGGAGGGGGCGGCCCTGCGTGAGGGCATTACTTGCAGGGGTTCCCTACGAGCGTCGACAATAATTGCAGACGCTGGTTAATTGCAAGCGCGGGATATTGCGGAGGTCGCCTATCCTGGTGAGCGGGCCGCATCCCCGGCCGCCCACGGCACGGCACCTCGCCGACCGCCCACGCACGGCACACCGCCTGCCCGCCCATCGCGCAAGGGGACGAGGAGAGACCAGATGACCGCCACCGACCCCGCGCTCACCGCCCTCGCCCAGGGCTGGTGCGCGCTCTCCCTGCTGCACAGCCGCATCGAGGCCCACATCGAGAAGGCGCTCCAGGCCCAGCACGACCTGAGCGTCCGCGAGTACTCGCTGCTCGACGTCCTGAGCCGGCAGCACAGCGGACCCGGCGGCCACCTCCAGATGCGCCAGGTCGCCGAGGCCGTCCTGCTCAGCCAGAGCGCCACCACCCGCCTGGTCACCCGCCTGGAGGACCGCGCCCTGCTCACCCGCTACCTCTGCGACACCGACCGCCGCGGCATCTACACCGACGTCACCGACGCCGGCCAGGCCCTCCTCGCCCAGGCCCGCCCCACCAACGACACCGCCCTGCGCGAGGCCCTCGACGCCGCCGCCGAGAACCCCGAACTCGCCCCGCTCGTACGCGCGGTGGAAGAGCTGCGCACCCCGGTCTGACCTGGGATTCCTCTGTCACGGCAGCCGGGGGGTCCATGGTCACGACCGGCCGGTCGGCATACGCTGCGACCATGACCGACCTGTCGATACGTCCCGCCACCGAGGCCGACCTGCCCGCCGTCGTCGCGATGCTCGCCGACGACCCGCTGGGCGCACAACGCGAGTCCCCGGACGACCTCACTCCGTACGCCGACGCCCTGAAGCGCATCGACGCCGACCCCAACCAGCTGCTCGTCGTCGCCGAGCGCGCCGGTCGGGTCGTCGGCACCCTCCAGCTCACCCTGATCCCGGGCCTGTCCCGCAAGGGCGCCACCCGCTCGATCATCGAAGGCGTACGCGTCCACGCCGACGAGCGGGGCAGCGGCCTGGGCACCCGGTTCATCGAGTGGGCCGTCGAGGAATCCCGCGCCCGGGGCTGCCAGTTGGTGCAGCTCACCTCGGACGCCACCCGGAAGGACGCCCACCGCCTCCCACGTGGGCTTCAAGCTCCAGCTCTGACACGGGCGGGGGCTTCTGGCGGGCGGGCGCGGGGGCACACCACGGTGCACCCCCGCGCCCCGCGCCCCGCTACCCGATGCCCCGCCACCCTCGCGCGTCCACCCCGCCCGGAACCGGAGCGTCCGCCTCGTACGCCGCCCGGGTGAAGACGAACGACGCCAGGTCGAGATGACTCACCGTGCCGTCCTGGCGCCGTACCACCCGCAGCGTCTCCCCCGCGTAGTACCCGTCGAGCCCGAGCCAGGTCCCGTCCGGCCGCGCCGAGAAGCGCGAGCTGCGGCCCGCGCTGCCGTCCAGCTTGGCCAGCGAGAGCCCGCCGTCGCCGGTCAGCCGCAGCCCGAAGGCGAGCGTGCCCCAGTACCAGGCGCCGGTCAGCTCCAGCAGGGCCCGGTCCACGCCGCCCTCCGGCAGCGGACGCCACGGCTCCGGGATGCCGGGCTCGGCCTCCACCACCGTGAGGGCGAGCTCCGCCGCCACCGCACCGGTCGCGGGCCCGGAGGTGGCGTTCGCCAGTGCCGCGGCGGCCACTCCCTCGGCGACATCCACCCAGAGCGCAGCCACGTACCCAGGCAACGAGCCGCCGTGCCCGATGAGTTCCCGCCCCCCGGCCTGAATCACCTGCACCCCGAGCCCGTACGTCCCGGACCAGTTGCCCGTCTCCAGCGGCGCCGCCGGCACGCGCATCTCCCGTACCGAATCGGCACTCAGCACCCGGTCGTCACCGTGCAGCAGGAAGGCCCCGAAGCGGCAGAGGTCCCCGGCCGTCGACCACAGCTGCCCCGCGGGCGCCATCAGCCCGAGATCCTCCACCGGTTCCGGAAGCAGCACGTCCGCCCAGGGGTGCACCGCCCAGCCCTCCGCGTACGGCGCCTCGGGCTGCGCGCTGGTACGGGTCAGCCCCAGCGGCTCCGTGATCTCGCTCCGTACGGCCTCGGCCCACGGCACCCCGCGCACCGCCTCGACCAGCGCCCCGAGCACCGTGTAGCCAGGATTCGAATAGTGAAAGATCCGCCCGGCCTCATGCGGACGCGCCGCCTTCTCCTCCTGTACGTCCCTGAGCACAGCGGCGAGGTCCGGGCGCACCGTGCCCGGCGTGCGCTCCCACCACGGCCCGGCGGTCTCGGCCGCCAGCCCGGCGGTGTGTCCCAGGAGCTGACGGATCGTGACGTCGCCGACGCCGGTGTCCGGCACGTACTTCTCCAGCGGATCGTCGAGACCCAGCAGCCCCTCGTCCCGCAACCGCATCACCAGCACCGCGGTGAACGTCTTGGTGATCGACCCGATCCGGTACTGGTCGTCCGCCCCCGGCGCCCGCCCGTCCACCTGTGACCCACGCGCCCCGTCCCACACCACGCGCCCCTCGCGCAGCACGGCGGCCGTCAGCGACGGTGCCCGCCCTTCGGCCTGGGCGGCGGCGACACGGCGCAGGAGGGTACGGCGGGTGCTCGGGAGGAGGTCGGTGAATTCACGGTCGGAGGCGGCGTCCGCAGAAGTAGTCATGCTCCACAACTACCCCCGCGCCCTCGCCCCCGTCGAATGGAAAACACGTCGCGCGGCCCGCCCAACACGCCTTACCGAAGCCGCTGTTACCCGTACATGCATCGTTCCGCCGACGGCGAATCCCGCCGCGAACCGGCGTGCGGGCCCACTACCGTCCGAACCCATGACGACGATCACCACACGCACAGTCGAGTACCCGGCCGACGGTCTGACGATGATCGGGCGCCTCGCACTCCCCGCCGGCACCGGCCCCCGGCCCGGGGTCCTGATCGGGCCCGAGGGGGCGGGGCTCAACGACTTCCAGCGCCGCCGGGCCGACGCCCTGGCCGAACTGGGCTACGTGGCGCTGGCCTTCGACATCAACGGCGGACGCTGGTTCACCGACCCCCGCGAGATGCTGGAGCACACGACACCCCTGCTCGCCGACCCCACCCGGCTGCGGGAGATCGGCCACGCGGCGCTCAAGGTCCTCCAGGCCGAGCCGCGTGTGGACCCCGACCGGATCGCGGCCATCGGCTACGGCACCGGGGGCGCGATCGCCCTGGAACTCGGCCGCGACGGCGTCGACCTGCGGGCCATCGGCACGATCAACGCGACGATCACGGGCCACCACCCGGACGAAGCCGCCCGCATCCGGTGCCCCGTCTGGGCCGGTGTCGGATCGGAGGACCCGATCATGTCCGCCGCTCAGCGCGACGCGTTCGCCGCCGAGATGCAGGCGGCGGGCGTCGACTGGCGCCTCACCGTCTACGGCGGCGCACAGCACGCCTTCCACCACCCGCCGGTCGACCAGGAGACCGTCCCCGGCATCGCCCACCACCCCCTGCACGCCGAACGCGCCTGGCGCGACGTCCTCGCCCTGCTCGACGAATGCCTGCCCGTGCGGGGGTGAGCGGGATCCGTCAGGTCTGCGCCATGTCCACGAAGCGCGAGTAGTGGCCCTGGAAGGCCACCGTGATCGTCGCCGTCGGACCGTTACGGTGCTTGCCGACGATGATGTCCGCCTCGCCCGCGCGGGGCGACTCCTTCTCGTACGCGTCCTCGCGGTGCAGCAGGATCACCATGTCGGCGTCCTGCTCGATGGAACCCGATTCACGCAGGTCGGAGACCATCGGCTTCTTGTCGGTGCGCTGCTCGGGACCACGGTTCAGCTGGGACAGCGCGATCACCGGCACCTCCAGCTCCTTGGCCAGCAGCTTCAGGTTTCGCGACATGTCCGAGACCTCCTGCTGACGGCTCTCGCTGCGCTTGGAGCCACCGGCCTGCATGAGCTGGAGGTAGTCGATGATGACCAGCTTGATGTCCTGCCGCTGCTTGAGCCGACGGCACTTCGCGCGGATCTCCATCATGGAGAGGTTCGGGGAGTCGTCGATGAACAGCGGCGCGGCCGACACGTCCGGCATGCGGCGCGCGAGCCGGGTCCAGTCGTCGTCGGTCATGGAGCCCGAACGCATGTGGTGCAGGGCCACGCGCGCCTCGGCCGACAGCAGACGCATCGCGATCTCGTTGCGGCCCATTTCCAGCGAGAAGATCACGCTGGCCATGTTGTTCTGGATCGAACAGGCGCGGGCGAAGTCGAGGGCGAGGGTGGACTTGCCCATGGCGGGACGGGCCGCGATGACGATCATCTGGCCCGGGTGCAGACCGTTGGTCAGCGAGTCCAGGTCGGTGAAGCCCGTCGGCACACCCGACATCTGACCGCTGCGGGAGCCGATCGCCTCGATCTCGTCGAGCGCGCCCTCCATGATGTCGCCGAGCGGCGCGTAGTCCTCGGACGTGCGCTGCTCGGTGACGGCGTAGATCTCCGCCTGCGCGGAGTTCACGATCTCGTCGACGTCGCCGTCTCCGGCGTATCCCATCTGCGTGATCTTCGTGCCCGCCTCGACCAGCCGGCGCAGCACCGCCCGCTCGTGGACGATCTCGGCGTAGTACTCGGCGTTGGCCGCCGTCGGCACCGACTGCACCAGCGTGTGCAGATACGGTGCGCCGCCGACCTTGGTGATCTCGCCGCGCTTGGTCAGCTCGGCGCTGACCGTGATCGGGTCGGCGGGCTCGCCCTTGGCGTACAGGTCGAGGATCGCCTGGAAGACGGTCTCGTGGGCCGGCTTGTAGAAGTCGTGGCCCTTGAGGACCTCGACGACGTCCGCGATGGCGTCCTTGGACAGCAGCATGCCGCCGAGCACCGACTGCTCCGCATCGAGGTCCTGCGGCGGTACGCGCTCGAAGCCGCTGCCCCCGCCGCCGTCCCAGGCGCCTGCGTCGGACCCTCGGTCGTGCCGGTCGTCGCGACCACGGCCTTGGCCGCCGTCGCCGTTCCGCTTACGGGCGGGCAGACGGTCACCCGGACCGCTGTCGGCCCAGGGGTCGTCCAAGGGCTCGGAAATCGTCACCGGGCCCACCTCCTCCCGTCCGCTCCGCGGACCTCGCTGTGCCACTCTTTCTTACGGCACGGCACCGACAAATGAGACGCCCGACTTCCGCTTCCGGCAGATCGAATGGGGCGGGTTTCCGGAGGTGTCCGGAGGCCGAATCCGGCCGGAAGACAGGGCGGGCGCCGGTCCACGGTAGGCCCGCGGGCACCGTCAGCCAATCTGGTTATCCACAGGGCCTGTGAGAAAGTCCGCCGTTGCTGTGGAGAACTCCCCAGAACCTGTGCACGGACCGGGGGACAGCGCTGTGGACAAGTTCACAGCCCCCTTACCGTGACCCATCTGACCTGCGGAAACACCATCCACCGGCTGTGGGGGAGAAAAACTTTCCCCAGCAGGCCAAGATCACTTCAAACGGCGCACACCGCGAGCCGGAGAACGGCGATCAGTAAGGGTCCCTAGGCCATTGCATCTCTTACCTGTGGAAGATTAGATTGAGGCCATGACACAGGCTCCCGCGGCATCGAAAGCAGGCCGCCGTCGGCACGACCGCGAGATCGTCGCCCTCGCCCTGCCCGCCTTCGGCGCACTCGTCGCCGAGCCCCTCTTCCTGATGGCCGACAGCGCCATCGTCGGCCACCTCGGCACCCCCCAGCTGGCCGGTCTCGGCATCGCCTCGGCACTGCTCACCACCGCGGTGAGCATCTTCGTCTTCCTCGCGTACGCCACCACCGCGGCCGTCTCCCGACGCGTCGGCGCGGGCGACCTCGCCGCCGCCATCCGTCAGGGCATGGACGGCATCTGGCTGGCCCTGCTCCTCGGCGCGGTCGTCATCGCCGCCGTCCTGCCAACAGCCCCCGGCCTGATCGACCTCTTCGGCGCCTCCGACACCGCCGCCCCCTACGCCATCACCTATCTGCGCATCTCCGCCCTCGGCATCCCCGCGATGCTCGTCGTCCTGGCCGCCACCGGCGTCCTGCGCGGCCTCCAGGACACCAGGACCCCGCTGTACGTCGCCATCGGCGGCTTCGTCGCCAACGGCATCCTCAACCTGCTCCTGGTGTACGGCTTCGGACTCGGCATCGCCGGATCCGCCTGGGGCACCGTGGCCGCCCAGTGGGCCATGGCCGCCGTCTACCTCGTGGTCGTCGTCCGCGGTGCCCGACGCCACGGCGCCTCCCTGCGCCCTGACGCCGCCGGGATAAGGGCCTCCGCCCAGGCCGGAGCGCCCCTCCTCGTCCGTACGCTGTCGCTGCGCGCGGTGCTGATGATCGCGACGGCCGTCGCCGCCCGCCTCGGCGACGCGGACGTGGCCGCCCACCAGATCATCCTCACCCTGTGGAGCCTGCTCGCCTTCGCCCTGGACGCCATCGCCATCGCCGGGCAGTCCATCATCGGCCGCTATCTGGGTGCGGGAGACGAAGAAGGCGCCCGGGCGGCCTGCCGGCGCATGGTCGAGTGGGGGATCGCGGCCGGTGTGGTGCTCGGCATCCTGGTAGCTCTCGCCCGTCCCCTGTTCGTCCCGCTCTTCACCGGCGACCAGCTCGTACGGGACACCCTGCTGCCCGCGCTCCTGGTGGTGGCCGTCAGCCAGCCGATCTCCGGCGTGGTCTTCGTGCTCGACGGCGTGCTGATGGGTGCGGGCGACGGCCCCTACCTGGCCTGGGCGATGCTGGCCACGCTCGCGGTGTTCGCCCCCGTGGCACTGCTGGTGCCGACGCTGGGCGGCGGTCTGACGGCGCTCTGGTGGGCGATGGTGCTGATGATGGCGGTCCGGATGGTCACCCTGTGGTGGCGGACCCGCTCGGGCCGCTGGATCGTCACGGGTGCGACCCGCTGACGTACCGCCGATGTTTCACGTGAAACGAGGCTCGCTGGACGTTTCACGTGAAACATTCGCCCCCCCGAAGCCCATGCGAAAGGGCCGCACCCCCGAGGGGATGCGGCCCTTCCTCACTGCTCAGACCTTCTCAGGCCGGGGCGTGCTGCACTCAGGCAGCAACGACCTCGACGCCGAGCTTCGCGGCCACGTCGGCGTGCAGACGCACGGAGACCTGGTGCGAACCGAGGGTCTTGATCGGGGAGCCCAGCTCGACGCTGCGCTTGTCGACCTTCGGACCACCGGCAGCGACGATCGCGGCAGCGACGTCGGCGGGGGTCACGGAGCCGAAGAGACGGCCGGCGTCGCCGGAGCGAACGGCCAGGCTGACCTTCGTGCCCTCGAGCTTGGCCTTGACCTCGTTGGCCTGCTCGATGGTCGCGATCTCGTGGATCTTGCGGGCGCGGCGGATCTGCGCCACGTCCTTCTCGCCACCCTTGGTCCAACGCAGCGCGAAGCCACGGGGAACCAGGTAGTTGCGAGCGTAGCCGTCCTTGACGTCGACGACGTCGCCAGCGGTACCGAGGCCGGAGACCTCGTGGGTCAGGATGATCTTCATTTTTCGGTCACCCTTTCCTTATCGCGCGGTGGACGTGTAGGGCAGCAGCGCCATCTCACGGCTGTTCTTGACGGCCGTGGCGACGTCACGCTGGTGCTGCGTGCAGTTGCCGGTGACGCGGCGGGCACGGATCTTGCCGCGGTCGGAAATGAACTTCCGCAGCATGTTCGTGTCCTTGTAGTCCACGTACTGGGTCTTGTCCTTGCAGAACGCGCAGACCTTCTTCTTAGGCTTGCGCACAGGCGGCTTCGCCATGGTGTTTCTCCTGTGTGATCAAGAAGTGGGAGTACGAACGGCCCTAGAAGGGCGGCTCGTCCGAGTAGCCACCGCCGCCGCCACCGCCGGAGTTGCCGGAGTTTCCACCCCAGCCACCCCCGCCCTGCGACTGCTGCCCACCGGCCGGCGCGCTGGAGGCCCAGGGGTCGTCGGAGGGAGCTCCGCCGCCCTGCTGACCGCCACCGGAACCGCCGCCCCAGTTGCCGCCGCCACCCTGCTGGCCACCGCCGCCGAACCCGCCGCCGCCACCCTGACCGCCGCGACCGGTGGTCTTGGTGACCTTGGCCGTGGCGTTCTTGAGGGCGGGGCCGACTTCCTCGACGTCCAGCTCGTAGACCGTGCGCTTGATGCCCTCACGGTCCTCGTAGGACCGCTGCTTCAGCCGGCCCTGCACGATGACGCGCATGCCTCGCTGGAGCGACTCCGCGACGTTCTCCGCCGCCTGACGCCAGACCGAGCAGGTGAGGAACAGGCCTTCGCCGTCCTTCCACTCATTGGTCTGCTTGTCGAAGATGCGGGGAGTGGACGCGACACGGAACTTCGCGACCGCCGCACCGGACGGGGTGAAGCGCAGCTCGGGGTCGTCGACGAGATTGCCGACGACCGTGATGACGGTCTCGCCTGCCATGGGTGAACCTCTCGGCGGGGATTGCTGCGGAAAGCTGTGGTGCTGCTGGTGGGTGCTACTCGAACCCGATTACCGCTGAACCGAGGTTCAGTGGGTCTCGGGACGGAGGACCTTGGTCCGGAGGACCGACTCATTCAGGTTCATCTGTCGGTCGAGCTCCTTGACGACCGCAGGCTCGGCCTGCAGGTCGATGACCGAGTAGATGCCCTCGGGCTTCTTCTTGATCTCGTAGGACAGACGACGACGGCCCCAGGTGTCGACCTTCTCGACCTTTCCGTTGCCCTCACGGACGACGGAGAGGAAGTTCTCGATCAGGGGGGCGACAGCGCGCTCCTCCAGATCGGGGTCGAGGATGACCATCACTTCGTAGTGACGCATGTGGAACCCACCTCCTTTGGACTCAGCGGCCACGGTCGTTCCGTGGCAGGAGGGTCGTGATGCGTACGCAACGGTATCGGCTGCCTCTGACAATCCCGCGGGACGAACCCACGGAGACGTTTCGGGCAGGGGTGACACCGGTGCAGACCGTCCAGAGTACCCGTAGAGAGGCTTCCGGTTGAAATCGGGCCCCGGAAGGCCGCAATCTGTACACATCGGGTGTGAGCGGCGCTACAGTGCGCCGCCTTCCTGCCAGGAGGTGCCTCATGGCACAGGCAATGCGACGCAACTCGTCCGTCTCCCTCTTCGCCACCGACGGCAAACCCCATCCGCTCCAGGACACCCTCATGGGGATCACGCTGGTCCTGGGTGTGCTGGCGCTGGTGACGGCGATGTTCCACCACCTCCATCTGCTGTCCTCGTGGGCCGGACTGGCGGGCATCATCACCGGCGGCTACGGCATGTACGTCTCCGCGACCACCCGCGAGCGCTTCGTCCTGATCCTCGGCCTGGGCGCCTCCGCGCTCGGATTCTTCCTGGGGATGGCGCACGGCGGGCTCTTCGGCGGCGTACTGGGCTGAGCCCGGCGGCAATTCGGCCAGGCAGGGCCGGACGGGGCGCTCCATCGGCCCAGTAGGCTTCGGCGCGAGAGCCGGAGCCCCTGACCCCATGGGGACACACCTGCCGAGGAGCGCCCCGCATGACGAGCCTGACCCTTCGGACCATCCCCCGAGAGCAGCATCTGGCGTACATCCAGAACCTGCCCGCGGCAAGCCACATGCAGGTCCCGGCGTGGGCCGACGTGAAGGCGGAGTGGCGCTCGGAGAGCCTGGGCTGGTTCGACGACCGGACCGGTGAACTGGTCGGTGTCGGCCTGGTGCTGTACCGCCAACTTCCCAAGATCAAGCGGTACTTGGCGTACCTCCCCGAGGGCCCGGTCATCAACTGGTACGCCCCGAACCTGGACGACTGGCTCCAGCCGATGCTGGCGCACCTCAAGCAGCAGGGCGCCTTCTCGGTGAAGATGGGCCCGCCGGTCGTCATCCGCCGGTGGAACGCCGCGGCCATCAAGGCGGGCATCCAGGACCCGGACGTGAAGCGCCTGCGCGACGTCGAGGCCACCCACATCGAGCCGCGTGCCTTCGAAGTGGCGGACCGGCTGCGCAAGATGGGCTGGCAGCAGGGCGAGGACGACGGCGCCGGATTCGGCGACGCGCAGCCCCGCTACGTCTTCCAGGTGCCGCTCGCCAACCGGTCGCTGGAGGACGTCCACAAGGGCTTCAACCAGCTGTGGCGCCGCAACATCAAGAAGGCCGAGAAGGCCGGCGTCGAGGTCGTCCAGGGCGGTTACCAGGACCTGGAGGAGTGGCAGCGGCTGTACGAGATCACGGCGGTCCGCGACCACTTCCGGCCCCGCCCGCTCGCGTACTTCCAGCGCATGTGGTCGGCCCTCAACACCGAGGACCCCAACCGGATGCGGCTGTATTTCGCCCGCCACAACGGGGTGAACCTCTCCGCGGCGACGATGCTCGTCGTCGGCGGTCACGTCTGGTACTCCTACGGCGCCTCCGACAACATCGGCCGTGAGGTGCGCCCCTCCAACGCCATGCAGTGGCGCATGCTCCGCGACGCCTACGCGATGGGCGCCTCGGTCTACGACCTGCGGGGCATCTCCGACTCGCTGGACGAGACGGACCACCTCTTCGGCCTGATCCAGTTCAAGGTGGGCACGGGCGGCGAGGCCGCCCAGTACCTCGGCGAGTGGGACTTCCCGCTCAACAAGCTGCTGCACAAGGCGCTCGACGTCTACATGTCGCGCCGCTGACGGCTGGGCCTCCAGGGCCCTCGTACGTTTCATACCTCTGATACACCGCAGCAACAGGAAAGGTTCCGGACCGGCTCATGGCGCTCACTCTCTCCGTCGACACCGCGCGCTGGCGGGCGCACCAGAAGTCCGTCATCGAGCAGTTCCCGGGCCTGGTTCCGGTCTGCAAGGGCAACGGCTACGGCTTCGGGCACGAGCGTCTCGCCGAAGAGGTGACGCGCTTCGGCTCGGACATCCTCGCCGTCGGGACCACGTACGAAGCGGCCCGGATCAAGGACTGGTTCAGCGGCGACCTGCTGGTGCTGACCCCGTTCCGGCGGGGCGAGGAGCCGGTGCCGCTGCCGGACCGCGTCATCCGCTCCGTCTCCTCCGTGGACGGTGTGCATGCCCTGGTGGGCGCCCGGGTCGTCATCGAGTGCATGAGCTCGATGAAGCGGCACGGCGTCAAGGAGTCCGAGCTCGCGCAGCTGCACGCCGCGATCGAGGACGTCCGTCTGGAGGGCTTCGCCCTGCACCTCCCGCTGGACCGCACGGACGGATCCGACGCGGTCGAGGAGGTCATCGCGTGGATGGATCGGCTGCGTGCCGCACGGCTGCCGCTGCACACCATGTTCGTCAGCCACCTCAAGGCGGAGGAGCAGGCAAGGCTCCAGCAGCAGTTCCCGCAGACCCGGTTCCGCGCACGGATCGGCACCCGGCTGTGGCTGGGCGACCACGAGGCGACGGAGTACCGGGGCTCGGTGCTGGACGTGACGCCCGTGTCCAAGGGCGACCGGTTCGGCTACCGGCAGCAGAAGGTGGCCTCCGACGGCTGGCTGGTGGTCGTCGCGGGCGGCACGTCGCACGGCGTGGGCCTGGAGGCCCCGAAGGCGCTGCACGGCATGATGCCCCGGGCCAAGGGCGTGGCGCGGGCCGGCCTGGCGACGGTGAACCGGAACCTGTCGCCGTTCGTGTGGGCGGGCAAGCAGCGCTGGTTCGCGGAGCCGCCGCACATGCAGGTGTCGATCCTCTTCGTGCCGTCCGACGCGACGGAGCCGAAGGTGGGCGACGAGCTGGTGGCCCATCTGCGCCACACGACCACGCAGTTCGACCGCATGGTCGACCGCTGAGACGTGCTTCAGCGAGAGTCTGACGGCCGGTGTTTCACGTGAAACACCGGCCGTTTCGCGTGCTCCGGCCGTTTCACGTGAAACATCGCCTCAGTCGGCGGTCGTGGCCCCGCCCTGCACCATGCCCCACTGCACGCGCGGCCCCTGGACCTGCTGTGCCTCGCGCCAGTCCGGCGCTGCCGCCCGGCCGAGGACGAACACGTCGGGAGTCCGGTCCAGGACACCCCCGGAGGGGTCGTCGGAGCCGTCGCGGCGGACCACGTCCCGGTCGGGCAGCAGGATGTCGCGGACGATGACCGCGCAGACGTACAGCGTGCCGACCAGGTGGAGCAGGATCGCCAGGTGGTAGCCGTCGGTGGGCAGCCCCTGGTGCTTGTCGCCGCTGGTCGTGTAGGCGAGGTACATCCAGATGCCCAGGAAGTACAGGACCTCGCAGGCCTGCCAGACGAGGAAGTGCCGCCAGTGCGGCAGGGCGAGCGCCGCGAGGGGGATGAGCCACAGGACGTACTGCGGCGAATAGACCTTGTTGGTGAGGATGAACGCGGCGACGACCAGGAAGGCCAGCTGGGCGAACCGGGGCCGCCGCGGGGCCGTGAGCGCGAGCCAGGCGATGCCCGCGCACGCCAGCACCATCAGCACGATGGCGTACGTGTTGACCTGCTCGTGCTTCAGCGAGACGCCGGTGCTCTGCGTGATGATCAGCCAGAACGAGCCGAAGTCGACCTCGCGCTCCTGGCTGAAGGAGTAGAACTTCTTCCAGCCCTCGGGCGCGGCCAGCATCACGGGCAGGTTCACCAACAGCCAGGAGGCGGCCGTGCCCAGCACCGCGGCCCCGAACTCCCGCCATTTCCCGGCCCGCAGACAGAGCACGAACAGCGGCCCCAGCAGCAGTACGGGATAGAGCTTGGCGGCGGTGGCGAGCCCGATGAGGATGCCGAACATCAGCGACCGGCCGCGCGACCACATCAGCATGCCCGCGGCCGTGAGCGCGATGGCGAAGAGGTCCCAGTTGATCGTCGCCGTGAGCGCGAAGGCGGGTGCAAGGGCGACGAGGAGGCCGTCCCAGGGGCGCCTGCGGTGGGTGCGGGCCACACAGACCGCGATGACGACGGCGCAGACCATCAGCATCCCGCAGTTGACGAGCCAGTAGATCTGCTCCCGGTACTGGATGGTCCCTCCCGCCGGTGTGAACCAGGAGGCGACCTCCATGAACAGGCCGGTGAGCACCGGGTATTCGAGGAAGTCCATGTCCCCCGAGAGCCTGTCGAAGTAGGGCATGAGCCCTTCGGAGAAGCCGCGTCCGACGAAGAGGTGCGGGATGTCGGAGTAGCAGGCGTGCGTGTACTGGGAGCTGGTGCCCTGGAACCAGGCCCAGTTGTAGCAGGGCAGTTTCTGCACCATGCCGAGGGCGAACATGCCGATCATCACGAGCGCGACGACGCGTACCGGAGTGAGCCGGCTGCCGCCGACTCTCGCCCACCGCCCGACGGGCCCGCCGATCAGCTCACTGCCGGCGGAGGCGACGTCGTCCTGCCGCGTGGGGGGTACGGGCCGGTCCTCGTGCACGCTCGTCATGCGGGACATCCTGCCGTACGGGGCTGTGCGCGACCGGATGCACGGCCAGGTCCCGTCACCGGGCCCGGGCCCGGACACGGCGGAGGGCCGCCGCACCGTACTGCTCGGTGCGACGGCCCTCCTGGGTGGTGCCGGGCGGTCCGGGGACCGGGTGGGGTCATCCGAAGATGCCGCCGCCTCCGTTGCCGCCATTGCCGTTGCCGCCGTTGTGGCCACCGTTGTCCCCGCCCGGGGGCTGGGTCTCCTCCGGCGGGCGGCCCGGGTCGACGCCGCCGTTCTCGCCGCCCTGGTTGTTGCCGCCCTGGTTATTGCCACCGCCGTTCTGGTTCTGCTTGCACTCCCAGTCCCAGATGTCGCACTCCTCGCCGCCCTGGCCGGGCGGCGGCGGGGGCGGGGACTGGGCCGGGGGAGACTCCACCGGGGGAGACTCCGCGGGAGGCGTCCCCGAGGGCGACTCCTCGGCCGTCTCGGTCGGCGTGGGCTCGGGGCTCTTGGCACCGCCGCCCCAGACCGTCTCGCCGATGGGCTCGGGGACGGGGAAGGTCTTCGGCTCCGTGCCCTTGAGCGCGGTGACCATGTAGTCGTGCCAGATGTCCGACGGGAACGAGGCGCCGTGGATCTTCTCCTGGCCACCGGTTCCGAACATCTTCAGGAATGCCCGCTTTTTGTTATCCGCGTTGTCGTCCAAGCGGTACATGTCGATGGCGGTCGACAGCTGCGGCGTGTATCCCACGAACCAGGCGGACTTGTTGCCGTCCGTGGTTCCCGTCTTGCCCGCGACATCGCGGCCGGGAATCTTCGCGTTGGAGCCGGTGCCCTTCTCGACGACGTTCTTCAGCACCTCGGTGACGTTGTCGGCGACAGCCTTGGAGATCGTCTGCTCGGGCTTGGCCTCCGGGTCCGACTTGCGCCGGTACTTGGTGTCACCCTCCTTCACCACCTCGACGACGGAGTAGGGGTCGTTCTGCTCCCCACTGGCCGCGAAGGTGGCGTAGGCACCGGCCATCCGGATGGCGCTCGGGTCGGAGATGCCGATGGAGAACGACGGGACTTCGCCGCCGACCAGGCTCTTCTCCAGGAGTCCGGCCTTGACCGCCATCTCCCGGACCTGCTTGATCCCGACGTCCATGCCGAGCTGCACGTAGGGCGAGTTGGCCGACACGCGCATCGCTTCCCGCAGGTCGATGTCGCCGTACGACTCGTCACCGTCATTGGTCTGGAGCCACTCCAGACCCTTCTCGTTCCGCCAGATGCTGCCGTCGAAGTTCTTGATCTTCAGCTTGTTCTTGCCGTTGTAGATGCTCTTGGGCGAGAGCTTGGTCCGCATGGACTCGCCCTGTTCCCGTCCGCCCTCGGGGTCGCGCTTGCCGTACTCCATCGCCGCGGCGAGAACGAACGGCTTGAACGTCGAACCGACCTGCGCACCCGTCTGGTCGGCGTTGTTGGTGAAGTGCTTCGTGGCGTCGTTGCCGCCGTAGATGGCGACGATCGCGCCGTCCTTGGGATTCACCGACGCCCCGCCGAACTGCACGTGGGAGTCCAGGTCGGGCCGCTTCTTCGGGTCGATGTTCTTGTCGTAGACCTTCTTGACGGCCTTCGTGAGGGCCTGGACCTTGTCCTTCTGAAAGGTGGTCTGGATCTGGTAGCCGCCCTGGGAAAGCTGGTCGGCGGTGATATCCGTGTTGTTCAGGATGTACGACTTCGCCAGGTCGACCAGGTAACCGGTCTGTCCACCGAGCTGAGCGTTCTTGCGCGGCGCGAGAGGCATGGGGAACTCGCGGTACTTGTTCCGGTCGGCGGCGCTCAGCGCACCGTCCTTGACCATCTCGTCCATGATCCAGCCCCAACGCTTCTTGGCGTTGTAGGTGTTCTGCTCCTTGGTGGCCCGGGGGTCGATCTCGGGAGCACCGGCGGGGTCGTAGTACGTCGCACCCTTGAGGACCGCGGCGAGGAAGGCGCACTCACTCGCGTTGAGGTCGTCCGCGTCCTTGTTGTAGTACGCGCGGGCAGCCGCCTGGAGACCGTAGGCGCCACGTCCGTAGTACGAGACGTTGAGGTACCCCGCCATGATCGTTTCCTTGCCCTCCTCGATGCCGACCTTCATCGAGATGAAGAGCTCCTCGGCCTTTCGAGTGAGCGTCTGCTCCTGGCTCAGCCGGGAGTTCTTGACGTACTGCTGGGTGATCGTGGAGCCGCCCTGGGTGTTGCCACCCGTGGCCATGTTGAAGAGGGCTCGGGCGATACCCATGGGGTCGACGCCCCTGTCCGTCTCGAAGGTCTTGTTCTCGGCGGAGATCACCGCTTTTTTCATGGGGTCGGGGATCTGGTCGTACGGCAGCGCCTGGCGGTTGATCTCACCACCGGTCGCGACCATCTGATCGCCCCTGGAACCGTCGGCCTTCGAGTAGTAATAGACGTTGTTCTGCGCCCTGGCCGCCTTGTTGATGTCCGGGATGTCCACCATCGCGTACGCAATACTGCCCGCCGCCATCACAGCTCCGACGAAGCCGATGCACAGCCCCGTCACCTGCTTCCAGGACGGGACGAACCGCTGCCACCCGTATTTGGTGGACCGCGGGTAATCAATGAACCTCTTCTTGCCCGGCGGTTGCCCGCCTCTCCCACGCCCACGGCCGGGGCCCTCAGGGCCTCCCCGGCCTCCTCCTCCGCCTCCGCGCCGGCCACCACCGCCGCCGCCCCGCTGGGCGGCACGGCGGGCCTCGGCCCTTCCTCCGTACGGACGTTCCTGCCCGTACGCACCAGACGGCGACCCGACGGCAGGGCCGTGAGGCGGCGGGGTCGCGCGGCGACCTGTTGGTTGCTGGGCGGCTTTCCTGGCCGCGGCACGTCCGCCGCCCTGGGGCTGCGGAGGCTTGCGACGGTGCTCGCTCATCGAACGACTACTCCTCGGGCAGGCGAGTTCGCCTGGAAGCGGCAGCTGAGTTCCGGTCCCCCCGAAATGCGAACGAGCCCTCCCACAGGCCCGTTCTCGCTACTCCCGGAAGCACGACGCCCCCTTGCGTCACGCGGCTCCCGGTGTTTTGCATGCCGCACAGACTACGCACGCTCAAAACCACCTCAGTGCCGATGTTCACCCCAAATCAGGCAAGTTGCTTCCCACGAATTGATGATGTGACGCCGTTCACCATGACTGGCCTTGTCGCGGACGGACGGCCGTTCTATCGTCTGGATGTATCGAGTCGATACATCGGCCCGGCATAAGTTCGACATAAGTGCAGGACAGCGGGCGGGACTTCACGACAGCGGCAGGGAGGCGAAGGATGAGCAGACGCTCCGGCATCCTCGAATTCGCCGTGCTCGGCCTGCTCCGCGAATCCCCGATGCACGGATACGAACTGCGCAAGAGGCTCAACACCTCGCTGGGCGTCTTCCGTGCCTTCAGCTACGGCACGCTCTACCCGTGCCTCAAAGCACTCGTCGCACACGGCTGGTTGATCGAGGAGCCGGGCAGCGCCCCCGAGGACGCGCTCGCCGCCTCGCTCGCCGGACGGCGGGCCAAGATCGTCTACCGGCTCACGGCCGAGGGCAAGGAGCACTTCGAGGAGCTGCTCTCGCACACCGGCCCCGACTCCTGGGAGGACGAGCACTTCGCTGCCCGTTTCGCCTTCTTCGGGCAGACGGAGCGCGAGGTGCGGATGCGCGTCCTGGAAGGGCGCCGCAGCCGTCTGGAGGAGCGCCTGGAGAAGATGCGGGCCTCGCTGGCCCGCACCCGGGAGCGCCTGGACGACTACACCCTCGAACTCCAGCGGCACGGAATGGAGTCCGTGGAGCGCGAGGTGCGCTGGCTGAACGAGCTCATCGAGAGCGAGCGCGTGGGCCGGGACCAACTCCGGTCCGAGGACGCCGGCGCAGCCGGTGACGACCGCACATCAGGTGCCAAGGGCGGCCTGCCCCGGGACAGGGGTACCACCCCGCCGGACACGCCCGACGACACCGCCAACTGAGGCCCTGCACTCCGCAGGTCTCGTACAGAACACACAGGGAGCAACCGTCAATGGGTTCCGTTCGCGTAGCCATCGTCGGCGTGGGCAACTGCTCTGCGTCGCTGGTCCAGGGCGTCGAGTACTACAAGGACGCTGACCCGGACGCTCGCGTGCCCGGTCTGATGCACGTCCAGTTCGGCGACTACCACGTCAAGGACGTGGAGTTCGTGGCCGCCTTCGACGTCGACGCCAAGAAGGTCGGTCTTGACCTCGCGGACGCCATCGGCGCCAGCGAGAACAACACCATCAAGATCTGCGACGTGCCGCCCACCGGCGTCACCGTCCAGCGCGGCCACACCCTCGACGGCCTGGGCAAGTACTACCGCCAGACCATCGAGGAGTCGGAGCAGGAGCCGGTCGACGTCGTCCAGGCCCTGAAGGACGCCCAGGTCGACGTCCTGGTCTGCTACCTCCCGGTCGGCTCCGAGGACGCGGCGAAGTTCTACGCCCAGTGCGCCATCGACGCCAAGGTCGCCTTCGTCAACGCCCTCCCGGTCTTCATCGCCGGCACCAAGGAGTGGGCGGACAAGTTCACCGAGGCGGGCGTGCCGATCGTCGGCGACGACATCAAGTCGCAGGTCGGCGCCACCATCACGCACCGCGTCATGGCGAAGCTGTTCGAGGACCGCGGTGTGCGCCTGGAGCGCACCATGCAGCTGAACGTCGGCGGCAACATGGACTTCAAGAACATGCTGGAGCGCGAGCGCCTGGAGTCCAAGAAGGTCTCCAAGACGCAGGCCGTCACCTCGCAGATCCGCGACCGCGAGCTGGGCGAGAACAACGTCCACATCGGCCCCTCGGACTACGTGGCCTGGCTGGACGACCGCAAGTGGGCCTACGTCCGCCTCGAAGGCCGCGCCTTCGGCGACGTCCCGCTGAACCTCGAGTACAAGCTCGAGGTGTGGGACTCCCCGAACTCCGCGGGTGTCATCATCGACGCCGTGCGCGCCGCGAAGATCGCCAAGGACCGCGGCATCGGCGGCCCGATCCTCTCTGCGTCCTCGTACTTCATGAAGTCCCCGCCGGTGCAGTACTTCGACGACGAGGCCTACGAGAACGTCGAGAAGTTCATCAAGGGCGAGGTCGAGCGCTAAGCGTCACCGCCTTCCACGAGGAGGGGCCCCGGGCAGCGACTGCCCGGGGCCCCTCCTCGCGTCCCGCGTGTGTGACTCTTGCTCGCATGTCCGTCGTACGTGATCTGCGGGTTCTGCTGCGCCTGCCCGACTTCCGGCGCCTGCTGAGCGTGCGGCTGCTCTCCCAGTCCGCGGACGGCGTCTACCAGGTCGCCCTCGCCGCGTACGTCGTCTTCTCCCCGGAGAAGCAGACCTCGCCCGCCGCGATCGCCTCCGCCATGGCGGTGCTCCTGCTGCCGTACTCGGTCGTCGGCCCCTTCGCCGGAGTCCTCCTCGACCGCTGGAGCCGCCGGCAGGTCTTCCTGTACGGCAATGTGCTGCGGGCCGTGCTCGCCGCCTGCACCGCCCTGCTGATCGTCGGGTCCGCCCCGGACTGGATCTTCTACGCCTCGGCCCTGTCGGTGACCGCCGTCAACCGCTTCGTCCTGTCGGGGCTCTCCGCCGCCCTGCCCCGGGTCGTCGACGCCGAACGCCTCGTCATCGCCAACTCCCTCTCGCCGACCGCCGGGACCCTCGCCGCCACGCTCGGCGGCGGACTCGCCTTCGGCGTACGGCTGCTGGGCTCGGACTCCGACGCGGTGGTCGTCCTGCTCGGCGCCGTGCTCTACCTCTGCTCGGCGCTGGCGTCGCTCCGCATGAGCCGGGAACTGCTCGGCCCCGAGCCCGAGCTGCGGCAACCCCGGCTGGGCGCCGCGCTCGCCTCCACCGCACACGGACTGCGGGACGGCCTGCGGCACTTGACCGCGCAACGGTCCGCCGCCCGCGCCCTGGCCTCCATGACCGTGCTGCGCTTCTGCTTCGGCGCGCTGACGGTGACGGTGCTGATGCTGTGCCGGTACGCCTGGACCGAGGGGCCCGCACGCTCCGACGGCTCCGACGGGCTGGCACTGCTCGGCCTGGCCGCCGGACTCTCCGGTGCCGGGTTCTTCGCCGCGGCCGTGCTCACCCCGTGGGCGGCGAGGCGGTGGGGTCCGTACGGCTGGATGGTGGTGTGCACCGCGTCGGCGTCCGTCCTCGTACCGGCGCTGTGGCTGCCGTTCTCGCCCGTGCCGGTCCTGATCGGCGCGTTCGTGCTGGGGCTCACCACGCAGGGGGCGAAGATCGCCACCGACACGGTCGTGCAGTCCGCGGTGGACGACGCCTACCGGGGCCGGGTCTTCTCGCTCTACGACGTGCTGTTCAACGTCGCCTTCGTCGGCGCGGCAGCAGCAGCGGCTCTGGTCCTGCCGGCGGACGGGCGCTCGGCCGCCCTGGTTCTGGGGGTCGCGGTGCTCTACGCGGGGGTGGCCGCGGCTCTGTTCCGGTGGAACCGGCAGCCGGAGAGCGCGTGATGTTTCACGTGAAACACCGCTCGGCACACACAGCTCGATGTTTCACGTGAAACATTCGCCGCCGCACATGACGCGGCACGTGACAACGGGCCGATGTTTCACGTGAAACATCGGCCCGCTTCCCCAGTGCCTCAGCCCTGCTGGGCCCACCACTCCTTGAGTGCGGCCACCGCGTCCTCGTGCGCCATCGGGCCGTTCTCCAGGCGCAGTTCGAGCAGGAACTTGTAGGCCTGGCCGATCGCGGGGCCGGGACTGATGCCCAGGATCTCCATGATCTGGTTGCCGTCCAGGTCGGGCCGGATCGAGTCCAGCTCCTCCTGCTCCTGGAGCTGCGCGATGCGCTCCTCAAGGCCGTCGTACGCCCGGGAGAGCGCGGCGGCCTTGCGCTTGTTGCGGGTGGTGCAGTCCGAGCGGGTCAGCTTGTGCAGCCGGTCCACGAGGGGGCCCGCGTCGCGGACGTACCGTCGCACGGCCGAGTCGGTCCACTCGCCGGTGCCGTAGCCGTGGAAGCGCAGGTGCAGTTCCACCAGCTTCGACACGTCCTTGATCATGTCGTTGGAGTACTTCAGCGCGGTCATGCGCTTCTTGGTCATCTTCGCGCCGACCACCTCGTGGTGGTGGAAGGAGACCCGGCCGTCCTTCTCGAAGCGGCGGGTGCGCGGCTTGCCGATGTCGTGCAGCAGCGCGGCCAGTCGCAGGGTCAGGTCCGGGCCGTTCTCCTCCAGGTCGATGGCCTGCTGGAGGACGATCAGGGAGTGCTCGTAGACGTCCTTGTGCCGGTGGTGCTCGTCACTCTCCAGCCGCAGCGCGGGAAGCTCGGGGAGCACGTGCGCGGCGAGCCCGGTGTCGACCAGCAGCGAAAGACCCTTGGCCGGGTGCGCGGAAAGCAGCAGCTTGTTGAGCTCGTCCCGCACCCGCTCGGCGGAGACGATCTCGATGCGGTCGGCCATCGCGGTCATCGCGGCGACGACCTCGGGGGCGACCTCGAAGTCGAGCTGCGCGGCGAAGCGGGCGGCACGCAGCATCCGCAGCGGGTCGTCGGAGAAGGAGGCCTCCGGGGTGCCCGGCGTGCGCAGCACCTTCGCCGAGAGGTCTTCCAGACCGCCGTGCGGGTCGACGAACTCCTTCTCCGGGAGCGCGACGGCCATCGCGTTCACCGTGAAGTCGCGGCGGACGAGGTCCTCCTCGATGGAGTCGCCGTAGGACACCTCGGGCTTGCGCGAGGTCCTGTCGTACGCCTCGGAGCGGTACGTCGTGACCTCGACCAAGAAGCGCATATCAGCGTCTCCGACGCGGGCGTCCTTCTGGCACGCGACCGTCCCGAAGGCGATCCCGACCTCCCAGACGGCGTCCGCCCAGGGCCGGACGATCTTCAGTACGTCCTCGGGGCGGGCGTCGGTGGTGAAGTCCAGGTCGTTGCCGAGCCGGCCCAGGAGCGCGTCCCTGACCGATCCCCCGACCAGGGCGAGGCTGAAGCCCGCCTCCTGGAAACGGCGGGCGAGGTCGTCGGCGACGGGTGAGACCCGCAGCAGTTCGCTGACTGCGCGGCGCTGCACCTGGCTCAGGGCGCTGGGGTGGTCTTCGTTGGCGTTCGGCACAACAGAAAAGGGTACGTGCCCCCGCCGGGCGGAGTGTCATCGTTTTCCGCGGCCCTGAGAGACTTCTGCGATCACGTGGCGCAGTCCGCGGCACTTCGGCGCTGCGCGCATCGTTACCATGCGTGGACGCAGCAACCGGACAACCATCAACGGCACCCAACGACAAGGGACGGGCAAGCGCGTGGCCGAGGCGGCAGACTTTCAGGGGATGACTCCTTCTCCTGCCCGCCGATGGGCCCTGCGCGCGGCATCCCTGCTGGTCGGGGCACCTTTCCTGGCCGGCATGACGCAACTGTCGCCCGCACCGGCCGCCTATGCGGCGCACAACGCGTCGGGGTCACGCTCCGTGGACGTGTCGCTGAACTCGGTGACGCCTGCGGCCCCGGTGAAGGGCGACACGGTGACCCTCTCCGGCACGGTCACCAACAAGGGCCGCACCCCCGTCACCGAGGCCCACATCGGCCTGCGCGTCGGCTCCAGGCTCTCCGGCCGCACGCAGCTCGACACCGCGGCGGACCGCACCGGCTTCACCGAGGGCACGGAGCCGGAGGAGCTGGAGACGTACGTCGTCAAGGTCCCCGAACTGGCGCCGGGCATCAGCGCGGACTTCAGCCTGGCCGTCCCCGTCGACAAGCTGGACCTCGACGACCCGGGCGTGTACCAGCTGGGCGTGACGCTCTCCGGGAAGACGAAGGGGAACAGCACCGAGCAGGTCCTGGGCGCCGAACGCACCTTCCTTCCCTGGCAGAGCGGTCAGACGAAGAAGAAGACGCAGTTCACCTACCTGTGGCCGCTGATCTCCACCACCCGGCTGTCCGCCGAGACCGGCTCCGACGAGCAGCAGACCCCCGTCTTCGAGAACGACGACCTCGCCAAGGAGCTCGCCCCGGGCGGGCGGCTGGAGCAGCTCGTCTCGCTCGGCGACGAACTGTCCGTGACCTGGGTGATCGACCCCGACCTGCTGGCCACCGTCGAGGCGATGGTGAAGGGCTACACGGTCAAGGACAAGGAGTCCGGCAACAAGGTTCCCGGCAGCCAGGAGAACCGGAACGTCGCCAAGAACTGGCTGAACTCGCTGGAGAAGGCGGTGAAGGACCAGAAGGTGGTGGCGCTGCCGTTCGCCGACCCCGACCTGGCCTCGCTCGCCCACCGCGGCAAGAAGGTGCCCGGCTCCCTCAACCAGCTCCAGCGGGCCACCGAGGCCGCCGCGATCACCGTGGACTCGATCCTGCACGTGAAGCCGTCCACCGACTTCGCCTGGCCGGTGGACGGTGCCATCGACCCGGCGATCGTCAACGCGGCCACGTCCGCCGGCGCCCACAACGTGATCGCCCGCAGCGACAGCCTCAGCGAGCAGGGCAAACTCCTCTACACGCCGACCGCGGCCCGCCCCATCGGCGCCGGGCGCACCGCCGTGGTCGCCGACGCCCGGCTCTCCACGGCCTTCCAGGGCGACATGTCCAAGGCGGAGAACGCGACGCTCGCCGTCCAGCAGTTCCTCGCCCACACGCTGGCACTGACGCTCCAGGACGAGGACAAGCAGCGCAGCATCGTCGTCGCCCCGCAGCGCATGCCCAGCGTCACCCAGGTCCACGCGATGGCCTCCGCGCTGCGCGCCCTGAGCGCCGGACGCTGGACCCAGCCGCTCGACCTGGAGGCCGCGGCCAAGGTCAAGCCGGACCCCGCCGCCACCACCAAGGTGCCCGGCTACGCGGCGTACCCGGACAAGCTGCGCGACCGGGAGCTGCCGACCTCCGCCTTCGAGACCATCAAGACCACCCAGCAGAAGCTGGACCAGTTCAAGGTGGTCCTGACCCGCCCGGAGCGGGTGGTCCCCCCGTTCGGCAACGCCATAAACCGCGAGATGTCGACCTCCTGGCGCGGCAAGGACACCGCCGCGAGCGCCTACCGGGAGGACGTCCAGGACTATCTGCTCGCCCTCACCAAAGAAGTCAACCTGATCGAGAAGTCCACGGCGACCCTTTCGGGGCGCAGCGCGACGATCCCGGTGACGGTGCAGAACAAGCTGGTGCAGGACGTCGACCACCTGGTGCTGCGACTGCGCTCCACCATGCCGACCCGCCTCAAGCTGGGCGAGGGCGACGGCCAGGCGGAGACCAAGGTGCCGATCAAGGTCCGCGGCGGCCACAGCCAGTCCGTGAAGATCCCCACGACGGCCAACGCCAATGGCAAGGTCCAGGTCGTCGCGCAGCTGTTCACCGAGGACAACACCCCGTACGGGCCCCCGATGCAGTTCACGGTGAAGGTCAACGAGGTCACCCCGACGATCATGCTCGTGATCGCCGGAGGTGTGCTCCTGCTGGTGCTCGCCGGAATCAAGATGTACTCGCAGCGCAAGCGCGCGGCCGCCCGGGGCGAGGCCCCGGAGGACGGCACGGATCAGGACGAGGACCCCGAGCAGCCGAGTGACCCGACCACGGACACCGGTCCGGAAAGCGGGGAGCCCAAGGCCACGGGTGAGAAAGTGGACCGTTGAGCGATGTCGTGATGTCGTGGCCGTCGGCCGGGGACGATGAGGTGGGGTTGCAATGAACGCGCCGTACGACGGTGACCGCGGCCAGCGCGCGGGCGGCGATGCGGCGGGCCAGGCCCCGCCGCAGCAGCCCGCGCCGGACGCCCCGGACGACCCGTACCTCCGCTCCGCCTACGACCATGACCCGTACCGGTCGCAGGACCTCTCCGCGCAGGACCCGGTGACCGAGGCGCTCTACGACCGCGCCTCGCACCCCCCGCCGCCGCCCGGCACCTACCCGGACACCCCGCCGCTCTACCAGCAGCCGGCCGCGCCCCCGCACGCCCCGGACCCCCGGGTGTGGGCGCAGACCCCGGCGCCCGAGCCGGAGGGCCCGTCCCGCCACCTGCCGTACGGGGACGACGCCCGGACCGTGCAGTTCACCGGCGTCGACGACCTGGTGACCCGGGCCAGCCAGGAGGAGCAGCCGGAGAAGGACGCCTTCGCGCACCTCTACCGCGACCAGCAGACCCCCGGCATCCCCGCCCCCACGACCCCGGAGCCGCAGGCCGCCCCGGCCCCCGCGCCGAAGAAGCCCGCGGGCCGCGCGGCGGGCCTCATGAAGTCCAGCGCCGTCATGGCCATGGGCACCATGGTCTCCCGCCTCACCGGCTTCATCCGCTCCGCGCTGATCATCGCGGCGCTCGGCGCGGGCCTGCTCGGCGACACCTTCCAGGTGGCCTACCAGCTGCCGACGATGATCTACATCCTGACCGTCGGCGGCGGCCTCAACTCGGTCTTCGTGCCGCAGCTGGTGCGGGCCATGAAGGACGACGCGGACGGCGGCGAGGCGTACGCCAACCGCCTGCTCACCCTGGTCACGGTCGCCCTCGGCGCACTCACCGCCCTCGCGATGGTCTTCGCACCGCTGCTGGTGCGCTTCCTGTCGGTACCGATCTCGGGCAACCCCGAGGCCAACGACGTCGCGGTGACCCTGCTGCGCTACTTCCTGCCCACGATCTTCTTCATGGGCGTCCACGTGGTGATGGGCCAGATCCTCAACACCCGCGGCAAGTTCGGCGCCATGATGTGGACCCCGGTCCTCAACAACATCGTCATCATCGCCACCCTCGGCATGTTCATCTGGGTGTACGGCACCTCGGCGAGCTCCGGGATGACGGTGTCGACCATCCCGCCGGAGGGCGAGCGCCTCCTGGGCGTCGGCGTCCTGCTGGGCCTGGTCGTACAGGCCCTGGCGATGATCCCCTACCTGCGCGAGACCGGCTTCCGGCTGCGTCCACGCTTCGACTGGAAGGGCCAGGGGCTCGGCAAGGCCGCCAAGCTGGCCAAGTGGACGATCCTGTTCGTCCTCGCCAACCAGGTCGGCGCGGTCGTCGTCATCCAGCTCGCCACCGCCGCCGTCGGCAAGCACGGCGAGGGCATCGGCTTCGCCGCCTACGCCAACGCCCAGCTGATCTGGGGCCTCCCGCAGGCCATCATCACCGTCTCGCTGATGGCCGCCCTGCTGCCGAGGCTCTCCCGCTCGGCCAACGAGAACGACGCGGGCGCCGTCCGCGACGACATCTCGCAGGGCCTGCGCACCACCGCCGTCGCCATCGTCCCGATCGCCTTCGCCTTCCTCTCCCTCGGCGTGCCGATCTGCACCCTGATCTTCGGCTCCTCCGGCGTCACCGCCGCCACGAACATGGGCTACATGCTGATGGCCTTCGGCCTCGGCCTGATCCCCTACTCCGTGCAGTACGTCGTCCTGCGCGCCTTCTACGCGTACGAGGACACCCGCACCCCCTTCTACAACACGGTCATCGTCGCCGCCGTCAACGCCGGAGCCTCGGCTCTGTGCTACCTGGTCCTGCCCGACCGCTGGGCCGTCACCGGCATGGCCGCCTCGTACGGTCTCGCCTACGCCATCGGTGTCGGCATCGCCTGGCAGCGGCTGCGCAAGCGGCTGGGCGGCGATCTGGACGGCGCGAACGTCCTCCGTACGTACGCACGTCTCGCGATCGCCTCGATTCCCGCAGCCATGCTTGCCGGTGCTGTGGGGTACGCGCTCTCCCAGGCCCTCGGCCAGGGGGTCTTCGGTTCGATCGCGGCGCTGGTCGTCGGCGGTGCGGTCCTGCTCGGAGTCTTCTTCGTCGCGGCGAAGAAGATGCGCATCGCAGAGCTGAACGCCCTGGTCGGCATGGTCCGCGGACGCCTCGGCCGCTGAGCCGGAAGGCACCCGGGGCGCCCTCGTCCGCCGCCGCATGTCGTGCACAGCGGCGGACTGTGGGCACAATTGGCAGAGCTGCACAGCAGCGCGCAACGAATGGGGAGGCAGGAACGACGGTGGCGGAACGTAGCACGGCTGCCGTCGACGTGGCCGACAACAGCGGTGACGGTCCCACTCCCGCCCCCGGCGGAGAAGGACCGGCCACCGCCTGTGCGGACGGAGCCACGGCCGACGGGGTGGCGGAAGGCCAGGACACACCGGAGATGAGCACGCAGGACGAGCCCGGTACGAAAAAGGGCACCGAGTCCCCGATTGTCGCACCCGAACTGCACAGCGGCCACAAGCTGGCCAGACGCTACCGCCTGGAGGAATGCCTCACCCGGCTCGACGGCTTCAGCAGCTGGCGCGCCGTCGACGAGAAGCTGCGCCGTGCCGTCGGGGTCCACCTGCTGCCCGCGGATCACGCCCGGGCCCGTTCCGTGCTCGCCGCGGCCCGCTCCTCGGCGCTGCTGGGCGACCCCCGCTTCGTCCAGGTCCTGGACGCCGTCGAGGAGAACGACCTCGTCTACGTCGTCCACGAGTGGCTGCCCGACGCCACCGAACTGACCGCGATCCTGGCCTCCGGCCCGCTGGAACCGCACGACGCGTACCAGCTGGTCAGCCAGGTCTCGCAGGCCATGGCCGCCGCCCACCGCGAGGGCCTGGCCCACCTCCAGCTCACCCCGAACGCCGTCCTGCGCACCTCCACCGGCCAGTACCGCATCCGCGGCCTCGCGGTCAGCGCCGCCCTGCGCGGCATCACCTCCGAGAGCCCGCAGCGCACCGACACCGAGGCCATCGGCGCCCTGCTGTACGCCTCGCTGACCCAGCGCTGGCCGTACGAGAGCGACGCCTACGGCCTCACCGGGCTGCCCAAGGGCATCGGGCTGATCGCCCCCGACCAGGTACGGGCCGGCGTCCACCGGGGTCTGTCGGAGCTCGCCACGCGGGCCCTGGCCAACGACGGTGCGACCGCCTCCCGGCAGGAACCGCCCTGCACGACCCCGGACGAGCTGGCCAAGGCGGTCGCGGCGATGCCGCGCGTCCGCCCGCCGGAGCCCGCCTTCACCACGCGCCCCGACTACCAGCAGGGCTCCTACGGGCGTCAGCAGCCGCGCCCCGCCTCGGCGACGCAGCCCGTGCCGGTACCGCCGCGTCCGCTCCAGAGCCGTACCGGACGGGCCCTGAAGTGGGGTGTGGCCTCGCTCCTGATCGCAGCGCTCGGCCTGGGCAGCTGGCAGCTCGCCGACACGCTCCTGGACCGCAAGAACTCCGACGCCCCTCCGGAGGTCTCCACCAACCAGGGCGGCAACGAGAAGCCCAAGCCCGCCGGTCCGCTCGCCATCAAGGGAGCGCAGGAGTACTACCCGGACGGCAAGGCGCAGCACCCCGAGGACGTCGGCAAGACGTACGACGGCCAAGGCTCCACCTACTGGCGCAGCTACTCCTTCCGGGGCGGCCCGGTCCTCGCCCCCTTCAAGCAGGGAGTCGGCATCGTCTACGACCTCGGCGAGGCCAAGGACGTGTCGACGGCGTCGATACAGCTCTACTACAGCGGCAGCAAGACCGCGATCTCCCTGTACGCCACGGACTCCCTCTCCTCTTCGGCACCGCTCGACCCGAAGAAGAAGTTCGCCGAAACCGAAACCGAGGGCACGACGGCCGCTCTGCGGGCAAAGTCTCCTGTGAAGACCCGATACGTGCTTGTGTGGATCACGGCCATGCCGCAGGCTCCTTCCGATGAATACAGCGATGCCGGGTACAAACAGGGCATAACCGATGTGAAGTTCACAGGCTGACTCAGCCGCCGGGGGAAGGGGGGCTCACCGTTGGACGAGGTCACACTGCGCGATGCCGACGACCAGGAACTCCTGGCCCAGCACGTCGGAGGAGACCCCGACGCCTTCGGTGAACTCGTACGCCGCCACCGCGACCGGCTCTGGGCGGTGGCCCTGCGCACGCTGGGCGACCGGGAGGAGGCCGCCGACGCGGTGCAGGACGCCCTGGTCTCCGCCTACCGGGCCGCGCACACCTTCCGCGGCCAGTCCGCCGTCACCACCTGGCTGCACCGAATAACCGTGAACGCCTGCCTGGACCGCGCCCGCAAGGCCGCGTCCCGCAAGACCTCGCCCGTGGACGACACCGACCGGCTCGACCAGCTCCTGGAACCCCACGAGTCCGCCGAGGCCCCCGCCGAACGCCAGGACCTGCACCGCGAACTCCTGGCCGCGCTGCGCACGCTCCCCGCCGAGCAGAGGGCCGCGCTCGTCCTCGTCGACATGCAGGGATACCCGGTGGCAGAGGCCGCACGGGTCCTCGACGTACCCACCGGAACGGTGAAAAGCCGCTGCGCACGCGGCCGCGCCCGGCTCCTCCCACTCCTCACTCATCTGCGCACCGGCACCGGGGGTAGTGAAGACCTCGGAGGGGGAAGGAACCGGAGGCCGGGGACATCCGTCCCACCGGCAACGGAACCGAGGGACGCAGGGCCGAACGGTCCTGCCGCTGTGAAGGGCGGAGGTGGGCGCGCGTGACATCGACGACCGGAACGGCTCAGCACCCGGATGTCGCGGAGATCTCCGATCTCACGGAGGGGCTGCTGTCGCCGTCCCGCACCCAGGACGTACGCCGTCACGTCGACGGTTGTGCCCTGTGCGCCGACGTCCAGCTCTCCCTGGAGGAGATCCGCGGGCTGCTCGGCACCCTGCCCGGACCCCAGCGGATGCCCGCCGACATCGCCGGACGGATCGACGCCGCCCTGGCCGCCGAAGCGCTGCTGAACTCCACCGCCCCGGGAACGACCACCGACACGGCTGCCGATGTTTCACGTGAAACATCGCAGACTCCCGCCCGTCGGCCCACCGTCGACCGTCCCGCCGGGCACTCCCGCGCGACGACCGGCCCGGGACGCCCCGCTTCGCGCAGGCCGCGTCGCCGCGTGGTGTGGAGCGCCGTACTGGGAGCCGCGGCGCTGGGGCTCGGCGCCCTGCTCGTCCAGAACCTTCCGACAGGTGGCGCCGGCTCGGACAAGCAGAGCACCGCCAAGGCGGCACAGTCCCCGCGGTTCGCCGGCACTCCGCTGGAGACCCAGGTGGGCCTGCTGCTGGACGCCCCGAAGTATCTGCGCGGCGACAAGAATGCCCCCTCGCTCGACGCCGCGGACGGGCCCCCCGTCAAGCAGCCGGCCGCCGTCCCGCCCTGCGTCCAGCAGGGCACCGGCCGGACCGAGAGCCCCCTCGGCAGCAAGCAGGGTGTCTACCAGGGCAAGCAGGCCTTCCTGCTCGTACTGCCGCACACCTCCGACCCTGCACAGGTCGAGGCGTACGTCGTGGACGCGACCTGCGTGGAGACGGCGCCCACCGGCAAGGGCGAGCTGCTGCTGACGAGCGCCTACCCCCGTCGCTGACACCTGCCGCTGACACACCTGCCGAATCGCTCGGCCGTCTCGGGAATGCCAGCCCCGTAGTATCCGTTGGGTGGGGTGGAAGGTTCAGACCGGGCCCCGGTTGGCAGTAGAGCAGTCTGCAGAGACGAGGAAGAAACCCGTGAGCGACGTCCGTAACGTGATCATCATTGGCTCCGGGCCGGCCGGCTACACCGCCGCGCTGTACACCGCGCGCGCGTCGCTGAAGCCGCTGGTGTTCGAAGGCGCCGTCACCGCCGGCGGTGCGCTGATGAACACCACCGAGGTCGAGAACTTCCCCGGCTTCCGTGACGGCATCATGGGCCCGGACCTGATGGACAACATGCGCGCCCAGGCCGAGCGCTTCGGTGCCGAGCTCATCCCCGACGACATCGTCTCGGTGGACCTCACCGGTGACATCAAGACGGTCACCGACACCGCCGGCACCGTGCACCGCGCCAAGGCCGTGATCATCTCCACCGGTTCGCAGCACCGCAAGCTGGGCCTGCCCCAGGAGGACGCCCTCTCCGGACGCGGTGTCTCCTGGTGCGCCACCTGCGACGGCTTCTTCTTCAAGGACCACGACATCGCCGTGGTCGGCGGCGGCGACACCGCGATGGAGGAGGCCACGTTCCTCTCCCGCTTCGCGAAGTCCGTCACCATCGTCCACCGCCGCGACACCCTGCGCGCCTCCAAGGCGATGCAGGAGCGCGCCTTCGCCGACCCGAAGATCAAGTTCGCCTGGGACAGCGAGACCGCTTCCCTCGAAGGCGACCAGAAGCTCTCCGGGATCACGCTGCGCAGCACCAAGACCGGTGAGACCGCTCCGCTCGACGTGACCGGCCTGTTCATCGCCGTCGGCCACGACCCGCGCAGCGAACTCTTCAAGGGCCAGGTCGAGCTGGACGACGAGGGCTACGTGAAGGTCGAAGCCCCCTCGACCCGCACCAACCTCGCCGGTGTCTTCGCCGCCGGTGACGTCGTCGACCACACCTACCGGCAGGCCATCACCGCCGCGGGCACCGGCTGCTCCGCCGCGCTCGACGCGGAGCGCTACCTCGCTGCGCTCGCCGACAGCGAGAAGGTGGCCGAGCCGGAGAAGACCCCCGCCGCCTGAACCCCATCCCCACCCCACACCCCTGAGAAGTGAAGGAGGCCGCCGTGGCCGGCGACCTGAAGAACGTGACCGACGACTCCTTCGACGAGATCGTCCTCAAGAGCGACAAGCCCGTGCTCGTCGACTTCTGGGCCGCCTGGTGCGGTCCGTGCCGTCAGATCGCCCCGTCCCTGGAGGCCATCGCCGCCGAGCACGGCGACAAGATCGAGGTCGTCAAGCTCAACATTGACGAGAACCCGGCCACCGCTGCCAAGTACGGCGTCATGTCCATCCCGACGCTGAACGTCTACCAGAACGGCGAGGTCGCCAAGACGATCGTCGGCGCCAAGCCGAAGGCCGCGATCGTCCGCGACCTGGACCCGTTCATCGGCGAGTAATCACCGCCGTTGTTTCACGTGAAACATTGAGGCCCACTCCCGTCAGGGGTGGGCCTCAATGCTTCTCCACCGCAGGAGCCGCAGCTCACCGATCCGCTACAGCGGCCGCAGCACCGGATCCTTCTGCACGACGCCCAGCAGCTTGTCCAGCGCCAGCTCCACGTCTTCCTTCCAGGAGAGCGCCGTCCGCAGTTCCAGCCGGAGCCGGGGATGCGTGGGATGCGGGCGGACCGTCTTGAAGCCGACCGACAGCAGATGGTCGGCGGGCAGCAGGCAGCCGGGCTCCTTCCACCGGGCGTCGCCGAACGCCTCGATCGCCTTGAAGCCGCGCCCCAGCAGATCTTTCGCCACGGTCTGCACCATCACCCGGCCCAGCCCCTGCCCCTGATAGCCGGGCACGATCAGGGACGTCATCAACTGCACGGCATCCGGCGACACCGGACTCGTGGGGAATGCCGTCGCCCGGGGCACATACGCCGGAGGCGCGTACATCACGAAGCCCACCGGGACCTCGTCCACGTAGACGACCCGGCCGCAGGACCCCCATTCCAGGAGGACGGCGGAGATCCAGGCTTCCTTCTCCAGTTCGGCCCGGCCCTCCGTTAGGGCCGCTTCACCACGGACGGGGTCGAGTTCCCAGAAGACGCAGCCGCGACACCGCCGGGGAAGATCCGCAAGGTTGTCCAGCGTGAGCGGTACGAGCCGACGCCCCAAGGCCGTTCCCCACTTTCTTCGCCTGCCGCACCACGGGCGGCACTCAGCGCGCTCCGTTCCCGGAGCAGGCTGCCGACGAATCCGCCGACCGCCCCGATTCCCAGTCCCGCAGTCACCAGTTGGCTCCGGCTCACCGATCGCATGGCTCCGTTCCCCCTCCGAGGTGGATCACAGTGGATGCGCCGTACCACGAGGCATCGTATCCACCGGGCAATCGGACGGATACCGGCCAAGAGCAAAGGGCGGGGGTGTTCCGGCCACCGCCGGAACACCCCCGCCCTTCACAGGTCTTCGGGAGATCAGACCTCCCCGTCCTGCCCGTCCTGCTCGCTCAGGCTCTTCTCCAGAACCCGTCCCTCGCCCGGGGCGAGCGTGCCGAGGATGCGCTCCAGATCCTCCACCGAAGCGAACTCGACGGTGATCTTGCCCTTCTTCTGCCCAAGGTCGACCTTCACCCGGGTCTCGAAGCGGTCCGAGAGCCGAGAGGCCAGGTCCGACAGAGCAGGGGCCATCCGCGAACCCGCCCTCGGGCCCTTCGGCTTGGCCGTCTTCGCCGGCTCGGACTCCATCATCTTGACGATCTCTTCGGTCGTACGGACCGAGAGACCCTCCTGGACGATGCGCTTCGCGAGGTGCTCCTGCGCCTCGGAGTCCTCCAGGCCGAGCAGCGCCCGGGCATGGCCGCCGGAGAGCACACCGGCCGAGACCCGCTTCTGCACCGCCATCGGCAGCTTCAGCAGACGCAGCGTGTTGGAGACCTGCGGACGCGAGCGCCCGATCCGGTCCGCCAGCTGGTCGTGCGTGCAGCCGAAGTCCTTCAGCAGCTGGTCGTACGCCAGTGCCTCTTCCACCGGGTTCAGCTGAGCCCGGTGGAGGTTCTCCAGGAGGGCGTCGAGGAGGAGCTTGTCGTCCTCCGTGGCCCGGATGATCGCGGGAATGCGCTCCAGGCCCGCCTCGCGGCTGGCCCGCAGACGGCGCTCGCCCATGATGAGCTGGAAGCTCTCCGGACCCAGCTGCCGCACCACGACCGGCTGGAGAAGCCCCACTTCCTTGATGGAGGTGATCAGCTCGGCCAGCGCGTCCTCGTCGAAGATCCGACGCGGCTGCTGCGGGTTCGGCGTGATCGAGTCCAGCGGAAGTTCGGCGAAGAACGCCCCCACGGGTACCTGGAGGGCAGCCGTCTCGGGCTCGGGCTCCACGGCCACCGGTGCTTCCGGCGTCCGGGGCGGCAGCGATGTTTCACGTGAAACATCGCTCTCGCGCAGCGCGGTCACCTTCGCCGCGGCCACACCGCGCTCCGCGGTCGCCGTGCCGGCGCCGGGCACCTGTGGCTCCCGGGAGGCATTCGGAATCAGTGCCTGGAGCCCACGCCCCAGACCCCTACGTCGCTCGCTCATTGGACACCCTCCGCCACACCGTGCTGATTGTTCTGGTCGACAGCATGGGCGTGCTGCGCGTCATAGAAGACACCGGCCCCCCGAAGCGCGATCTCCCGCGCCGCCTCAAGGTACGACAGCGAACCGCTGGAGCTCGGGTCGTAGGTGAGCACGGTCTGCCCATAGCTGGGAGCCTCCGAGATCCGGACGGACCTCGGGATGCTGGTCTTGAGGACTTCCTTGGCGAAGTGGCTGCGCACTTCCTCCGCCACCTGCGAAGCGAGCCTGGTCCGACCGTCGTACATGGTCAGCAGGATCGTGGAGACATGGAGCTCGGGGTTGAGGTGCCCGCGCACCAGTTCCACGTTCCGCAGGAGCTGGCCGAGTCCTTCCAGCGCGTAGTACTCGCACTGAATCGGGATCAGCACTTCCTCACCGGCGACCATCGCATTGACCGTCAGCAGTCCCAGGGACGGCGGGCAGTCGATGAGGACGTAGTCCAGCGGCTGCTCGTAGGCCTGGATGGCCCGCTGAAGCCTGCTCTCACGTGCCACCAGAGACACCAGCTCGATCTCCGCACCGGCGAGATCGATGGTGGCCGGGGCACAGAAGAGACCTTCGACGTCCCGGACGGGCTGGACCACGTCCGACAGCGGCTTGCTGTCGATCAGCACGTCGTAGATGGAGGGAACTTCGGAGTGGTGGTCGATTCCCAGTGCCGTGGAGGCGTTGCCCTGCGGATCGAGGTCGATCACCAGGACCCGCGCACCGTGCAGTGCGAGCGAGGCGGCGAGGTTGACCGTGGTCGTGGTCTTCCCCACTCCGCCCTTCTGGTTGGCAACCACCATCACGCGTGTCTGCTCGGGCTTCGGGAGACCCTCGCCGGTACGGCCGAGGGCATCCACCGCCACCTGGGCAGCACGCCCGATAGGGGTGTCGTCCGGCAGGGGCGATGTTTCACGTGAAACATCGGCTCCTGCCGCTTCGGAACGGGGGCCGGGGACCGGATCGGTCATCGGTCCCGCGATGTTGGCGTCGGACCGCAAGGATTCACTCTCCTCGACTTCAGGCTCGTAGTGCTCAGAGCCTGTCACGCTTAGGGGGTCATGAACCAGTGAGGCCCGTTCTCCTGTGGAAGAACCCGACCTTGTGGACAACCCCATGACCCTTTCGGGTCTCGATTCGTGCGGGGCGGCAGCGGCACGGCCCCGGCTGATGATTCCTTGCAGCAACGAGCGACGTTTCACGTGAAACACGATGCCTGCGGGGACTCATCGGAAGACCCCGACACTCCGCGCCACGCAGGCGCGGCACCTTGGATGGAGCATCGGGGCCGGATTCCGCCGTTCAGCGGCGGCGCCGCGACCTGCCGGTCCGCGCGGCCTTGGCCCGCTTCGCCGCGAACCGCACGCCGCCCGGGCTCTCGCCGACCTCGACCCGTACGACCGTGGACAGCGGGTCCACCACACCGGTGCCGACCTGGAGCACCTCGGTCTTCACCACGCCCAGCTTGCCGAGCGCGGCCCGCGCGCCCTTGAGCTCCTCCTCGGCCGTGTCGCCCTTGAGGGCGAGCATCTCGCCGTAGGGACGCAGCAGCGGAACACCCCAGCCGGCCAGTCGGTCCAGCGGCGCCACCGCGCGAGAGGTGACCACGTGGAAGGGCTCGACCTTGCCCATGACTTCTTCGGCCCGGCCCCGTACGACGGTGACGTGGTCCAGGCCCAGCAGCTCGACGGCCTCCTGGAGGAAGTTCGTACGCCGCAGCAGAGGCTCCAGAAGAGTGATCTTCAGGTCCGGACGGGCCAGGGCCAGCGGGATACCGGGCAGACCGGCACCCGAGCCGACGTCGCAGACCGTGGTGTTCTGCGGAACGACCTCCGAGAGGACGGCGCAGTTCAACAGGTGCCGCTCCCACAGGCGAGGCACCTCGCGCGGGCCGATCAGACCGCGCTCGACCCCGGCGTCCGCGAGCAGCTCGGCGTACCGAACGGCCTGCGGGAAGTGCTCACCGAATACCGCCTTGGCCTCTTCGGGCGCCTGGGGAAGCTCCGCTGCTGCCTCCGTCACGGGGACCGTCCTTCCGTACCGCACTGTGGGCTGACTATCAGGCTGACAAAGATCGGCCCCGTCTGCGAACAGAACAGACGGGGCCGAAAAAGCACGTATCCGGTCAGGCCGGGAGAACGACGACGAAGCGCTGAGGCTCCTCGCCCTCGGACTCGCTGCGCAGACCCGCCGCGGCGACCGCGTCGTGCACGACCTTGCGCTCGAACGGCGTCATCGGGTCCAGCTTCACGGGCGCGCCCGAGGTCTTCGCCTCGTCCGCGGCCTTGGCGCCGATCTCCGCGAGCTCTTCGCGCTTCTTGGCCCGGAAGCCCGCGATGTCCAGCATCAGACGGCTGCGGTCACCGGTCTCGCGGTGCACGGCGAGCCGGGTCAGCTCCTGAAGCGCTTCGAGCACCTCGCCGTCACGGCCCACGAGCTTCTGGAGGTCACGGCCGTTGGAGTCGCTGATGATCGAAACAGCGGCCCGGTCGGCCTCGACGTCCATGTCGATGTCGCCGTCCAGGTCGGCGATGTCGAGCAGACCCTCGAGGTAGTCGGCCGCGATCTCACCTTCCTGCTCCAGGCGCGTCAGGGTGTCGGTGCCCTCGGCGGGCGCGGAGGAAGTGGTGGTGCCGTCCGTCACGGGAGGACTCCTTCTTACTTCTTGGACGGGTGCTTGGGCCGCTGCGGGCCCTTGCGCTGCCCGGACTTGGCTTGGGAACGAGCGGGCTTGCCCGCCGCTGTGGGCTTGGCGTCCTGCGCCGCGTCCTTCTTCTCCAAGGAGGTCTTGGAGTCGGAGTCCTCGGAAGCCTTCGCCGTCGTGCCCTGCTGGACGGTGGCCGACTGACGCTTGGCCTTGGTCTGGCGCTTGGGCTGCTGCCGCTTGGCGACCGTGGCACCGCCCTCCGCCTCGGCGAGGGCGGTGGTGCTCTTGGAGACCGTGCCGTCCGCCTCGGCCACGAAGCCGGCCTTGGCCAGGCCCGTGATGAACTTGCGCTCGACGTCGTTGCGGTCGGGGCCCTTGGAGACGATCACCTTGACGACGTTGCGCTTGCGCTTCGCCTTGACCTCGCCCGACTCCACCACGGTCTTCAGCAGACGCTGGAGGTAGGAGTCCTGGGCCTTGCTGCCCGGCGTCGGGTTCTGGTTGATGACGTACATCTGCTGGCCCATGGTCCACACGTTGGTGGTCAGCCAGTAGACGAGCACACCGACGGGGAAGTTGATGCCCATCACCATGAACATCACCGGGAAGATGTACATCATCATCTTCTGCTGCTGCATGAACGGCGTCTTGACCGTGAGGTCGACGTTCTTCGTCATGAGCTGGCGCTGCGTGAAGAACTGCGAGGCCGACATCATCACGATCATGACCGCGGTGACGATCTTGACCGAGGTGGCCGAGGCGCCGAGGCTCTCGATCTTCGCCGCGCTGTCCATGAACTTCGCGGCCAGCGGGGCACCGAAGATGTGCGCCTGACGGGCGCTCTCCAGCAGCGTGTCGTTGATGACGCCGATCTTCTTGCCGTCGGCGATGCTCGCGAGCACGTGGTACAGGGCGAAGAAGAACGGGGACTGCGCCAGGATGGGAAGGCACGAGGAGAGCGGGTTGGTGCCCGTCTCCTTGTACAGCTTCATCATCTCTTCGGACTGACGCTGCTTGTCGCTCTTGTAGCGCTCCTGGATCGCCTTCATCTTCGGCTGGAGCACCTGCATGTTCCGCGTCGACTTGATCTGCTTCACGAAGAGCGGGATCAGGCAGATGCGGATGAGCACCACGAGGGACACGATGGACAGGCCCCAGGCCCACCCCGTGTCGGGTCCGAAGATGAACCCGTACACCTTGTGGAACTGGACGATGACCCAGGAAACGGGCCAGGTGATGAAGCTGAACAGACTGGCAATCGTGTCCACTAATCAAGCTCCTTGAGCATTGGGCGAGGTCTCTGCGGCCGGGCTCGGGGTCTGGTCGGACCCCGGAGAAGACACGCCGACGGCGGGCCTCTCGCCCTTGCTTCCGCGCCACGCGTCGCGCAGCGCTTCGTGCCAACGACGACGGGTGCGTGGTGGCACGTGGTCCACACCGCCGGGCGACCACGGGTTGCACCGCAGGATGCGCCAGGCGGTGAGAGCAGTGCCCTTCACCGCGCCGTGCCGGTCGATGGCCGTGAATCCGTAGTGGGAACACGACGGGTAGTACCTGCAGACCGGCCCGAGCAGCGGGCTGATGGTCCACTGGTACAGCTTGATAAGGGCCAGTAGCGGGTACTTCATCGCGTGCCTCTCCCCCGACCTTCGGTATGGGGAGCCCCGCCCAGCAGCCGCTGCAGCGCGGCGTCCAGGTCTCGGGCCAGCTGTGCGTGGTCGGCGTCACCCGCTCCGGGCAGCGCCCGTACGACCACCAGGCTACCGGGGGGCAGCTCGGCGATCCGCTCGCGCATGAGGTGGCGCAGTCTCCGCTTCACCGCATTGCGTACGACAGCGACGCCGACGGCCTTGCTCACGACGAAACCCGCACGCGTCGGGGGAGTGCTCTCCCCTGCCGCGTGCGGGTCCGTTGCACCGCTACTACGTAGGTGGACGACGAGAAGCGGGCGGCCTGCGCGGCGCCCTCGTCGTACCGCGGTCGCGAAGTCCTCGCGCCGCCTCAGCCGATTCTCGGTAGGCAGCACGTCATGACCCGTACGGGATCAGGCGGACAGCTCAGTGCGGCCCTTGGCACGGCGGTTCGCCAGGATGGCGCGGCCGGCGCGGGTACGCATGCGCAGACGGAAACCGTGGGTCTTGGCGCGACGGCGGTTGTTCGGCTGGAAGGTGCGCTTGCTCACTCGGGGGCTCCAGAAATGAATCGGGGGTGGCGAAACATCGCCTGGCTGTCACCGTGCGCCCACGAGGAAGCTCGCAACGCTCTCAGTGCACCGCTTCACGATCACAGATCATGATCTTTGCCCATCGGAGGCAGGCGGCAGCAGCCATCGACAACTCGACCTGGTTACGGTACGCGCGGCTACGCCATCCGGTCAAACCGGGGCTTGTCGGGGGCCCGCTGTGCACAGCCTGTGGACAACAACTTGAACCGCGTGAGCTGCCACGACTACCGTGGCACAACCAAGGATTCAGGCATTCGTCGAAAAGCGGCCAAGCGGCCCTCGTGTCCCTGCCCGTCCAGCCTGTCCTTCCCGTCCCGTCCCTGAGAACCACACCTTCGTGGGACCTGTGAGAAAGCGTGCCCTGTGGCTGACGTACCTGCCGATCTTGCCGCAGTGTGGCCGCGCGTGCTGGAGCACCTGCTCGGGGAGGGACAGCAGGGTGTCGAGGCCAAGGACAAGCAGTGGATCGAGCGCTGCCAGCCCCTCGCGCTGGTCGCCGACACCGCCCTGCTGGCCGTGCCGAACGAGTACAGCAAGCAGGTCCTGGAGGGGCGTCTCGCGCCGCTCATCAGCGAGGCCCTGAGCCGCGAGTGCGGGCGTCCGATCCGGATCGCCATCACCGTCGACGACTCCGTCGGCGAGTCCCCCGCCCCCGTACGCCAGCAGTCCCACCCGCAGCCCTCCTACCCGGCACAGCGCCAGCAGGGGCAGCACGGCCAGGGCGGACAGCACGCGCAGCAGCACGACGAGCCGCAGCAGCGTGATGTTCGCGACAGCCGCGACGACCGTGACGCGTACGACTCCTACGGTCACCGCCAGTCCGACGACGGCCTGCCCGTGGCCCGCCCCGCCTACCCCGAGTACCGCCAGCAGTCGCGCCCCGCGCCCGGCACCTGGCCCGGTGCCCAGGAGGACCACGGCGGCTGGCAGCAGCCCCGGCTCGGCGGCTTCCAGGAGCGCGACCCCTACTCCCGGCCGCCGCAGCACGACTACCGCTCGCAGCTCCCCGACCGCCAGTCCTACGACCAGCCGCCGTCGTACGAGCCCCAGCGGCAGGAGCGCGCGGAGCGCCAGGACCGGCAGGGCCAGGGGCCGCGGCACGGCGGCGGCCCGTCGCTGCCCGCCTCCAGCGGCGCCCCCGGCCCGCTGGCCGCACAGCCCGCGCCGGCCCCCGGGCCCGGCGAGCCGCATGCGCGCCTGAACCCCAAGTACCTCTTCGACACCTTCGTCATCGGTTCCTCGAACCGGTTCGCGCACGCGGCCGCGGTCGCCGTCGCCGAGGCGCCGGCGAAGGCGTACAACCCGCTCTTCATCTACGGCGAGTCCGGCCTCGGCAAGACGCACCTGCTGCACGCGATCGGCCACTACGCGCGCAGCCTCTACCCCGGTACGCGGGTGCGGTACGTGAGCTCGGAGGAGTTCACCAACGAGTTCATCAACTCCATCCGAGACGGCAAGGGCGACGCGTTCCGCAAGCGCTACCGCGACGTGGACATCCTGCTCGTCGACGACATCCAGTTCCTGGCGAGCAAGGAGTCGACGCAGGAGGAGTTCTTCCACACCTTCAACACCCTGCACAACGCGAACAAGCAGATCGTGCTGTCCTCCGACCGGCCGCCCAAGCAGCTGGTGACGCTGGAGGACCGGCTGCGCAACCGCTTCGAGTGGGGCCTGACCACCGATGTGCAGCCGCCGGAACTGGAGACGCGGATCGCGATCCTGCGCAAGAAGGCGGTGCAGGAGCAGCTGAACGCCCCGCCGGAGGTACTGGAGTTCATCGCCTCCCGCATCTCGCGCAACATCCGCGAGCTGGAGGGGGCGCTGATCCGGGTCACGGCCTTCGCGAGCCTGAACCGGCAACCGGTGGACCTCGGGCTCACCGAGCAGGTGCTGAAGGACCTCATCCCCGGCGGCGAGGACGCCTCCCCGGAGATCACGGCGCCGGCCATCATGTCGGCGACCGCGGACTACTTCGGGCTGACGGTGGACGACCTGTGCGGATCCTCGCGCAGCCGCGTGCTGGTGACGGCCCGGCAGATCGCGATGTACCTGTGCCGTGAGCTCACCGATCTGTCGTTGCCGAAGATCGGCGCGCAGTTCGGCGGCCGCGACCACACGACGGTGATGCACGCCGACCGGAAGATCCGGGCCCTGATGGCGGAGCGGCGCTCCATCTACAACCAGGTCACGGAGCTCACCAACCGCATCAAGAACGGCTGACAGGGCCACCGTTACGGCTGTTACGACGACGGAGGGCGCCCGGGGACCACGAGTCCCCGGGCGCCCTTCTGTTTGCCCCAGAAGCGTTCTCCGGGCAGCCCCCCGGCTCTCGCCGGGACGTCTCCGGCACCCGTTTCCGGGGCTTCACGACATTTTCCCAAGGCTGTTGACGGGCCCTCGGCACATCCCGCTGTTCGAATTCGGGCCGCTGGGCTGGAGTTCTCCACAGATCCTGGGACGATGTTCCGTCCACACCCTGGGGACTGTGAAGTTGTCCAGATTATGTCCACAGGCGCGCTTCCTGAGGCTTCATCACCCCAGGTCAGGTGCTTGTGGAATTGTGGCAAACAATGATCCACAGGCTGTGGACAAGATTTTCCTCCACAGGGGGCCGAAGGAGTTGTCCACGGGCGGCCCACAGGCTGGGCGGCCTTGTCCCCAGCTTCTCCACACGGCTGTCCACTGTTCGGCAACGCGACACCCCTTCTCACCGGGTCGAGTGAAAGGCGTCACACCAAGGAGGTCGGTTGGGCTGTGGGGAAGGTGGGTAAACCTGGGGACACAGCTGTGGGGAAGTGGCCCCTGCCTGTGCACCGGGTGTGCAGAACTCCGCCCCGTCCACAGAACAGGCGAGTTGTCCACGGGTCCCACCCACAGGGGCAGTGGACAAAAAAGTGGGCCTGAGCTGCGAAAACAGGGTTATCCACGGTTTCCACAGGCCCTACTACTACTCCCACTCAGAGAGAGCCCGGAATCCGCAAAGAAGAAGGCCCTGTGTACAACTCGGCCCGAAGCCTCCAGGCCGCTCTCGGCCCGACTTGACCGGCGGCAGCACCGAGTGTCGGTGGCGTACGTCAGACTGGTCCCCGGTGAACTTCCCCCGCCGACGGCAGGGAGACACCGATCCAGACGACGAAAGCCAGCAGGGCGAGCCAGCAACAGCAGGAGGCGGTTCCGGTGAAGATCCGGGTGGAGCGCGATGTACTCGCGGAGGCGGTGGCCTGGACGGCCCGCAGCCTCCCGGCCCGTCCGCCGGTGCCCGTCCTCGCGGGCCTTCTGCTGAAGGCCGAGGAGGGCGCGCTGAGCCTCTCCGGCTTCGACTACGAGGTCTCGGCCCGTGTGTCGGTCGACGCGGAGATCGAGGAGGACGGCACGGTCCTGGTGTCGGGGCGTCTGCTCGCCGACATCTGCCGCGCCCTCCCCAACCGCCCGGTGGAGATTTCCACAGACGGTGTACGGGCGACCGTGGCCTGCGGATCCTCGCGGTTCACACTCCACACGCTTCCAGTGGAGGAGTACCCGGCGCTGCCGCAGATGCCGACCGCCACGGGCACCGTCCCCGGTGAGGTCTTCGCCTCCGCCGCCGCCCAGGTGGCCATCGCCGCCGGCCGCGACGACACGCTGCCCGTCCTGACCGGTGTGCGCATCGAGATCGAGGGCGACACGGTCACGCTGGCCTCCACCGACCGCTACCGCTTCGCGGTCCGCGAGTTCCTGTGGAAGCCCGAGGACCCGGAGGCCTCCGCGGTCGCCCTGGTGCCCGCCAAGACGCTCCTGGACACCGCCAAGTCCCTGACCAGCGGTGACACGGTCACGATCGCGCTGTCGGGCTCCGGCGCCGGTGAGGGCCTGATCGGTTTCGAGGGTGCCGGCCGTCGTACGACGACCCGTCTGCTCGAAGGCGACCTGCCGAAGTACCGGACGCTGTTCCCGACCGAGTTCAACTCGGTGGCCGTCATCGAGACCGCCCCGTTCGTCGAGGCCGTCAAGCGCGTGGCGCTGGTCGCCGAGCGCAACACTCCGGTCCGGCTGACCTTCGAGCAGGGCGTCCTGATCCTCGAAGCCGGTTCCAGCGACGATGCACAGGCTGTGGAGCGCGTCGACGCCAACCTCGACGGCGACGACATCTCGATCGCCTTCAACCCGACCTTCCTGCTGGACGGTCTGAGCGCCATCGACTCCCCGGTCGCCCAGCTCTCGTTCACCACGTCCACCAAGCCGGCGCTGCTCAGCGGCCGCCCGGCCGTGGACGCCGAGGCGGACGACGCGTACAAGTACCTGATCATGCCGGTGCGTCTGTCCGGCTGATCGCGGAGCAGTGCCGTGCAGGCCCGGAGCCCAGGTGGCCCCGGGCCTCACGTGCCCCTCGGGCCGTCCGCACAAGCCGGGCGTAGGCTCGTACCCGGGTACGAATCGCCTCGAAGCTAAAGGAATCTTCTGATGGAGCTCGGTCTCGTCGGCCTCGGCAAGATGGGCGGCAACATGCGCGAGCGCATCCGCCGCGCAGGCCACACCGTCATCGGTTACGACCGCAACGCGGACGTCGCGGATGTCCACAGCCTGGAAGAGCTTGTGGGCAAGCTCAAGGGCCCGCGCGTCGTGTGGGTCATGGTCCCGGCGGGTGACGCGACCCAGTCCACGATCGACGCCCTGGGCGAGCTCCTCTCCCCCGGCGACATCGTCGTCGACGGCGGCAACTCGCGCTGGACGGACGACGAGAAGCACGCCGAGGAGCTGAAGGCCAAGGGCATCGGCTTCGTCGACTGCGGCGTCTCCGGCGGCGTCTGGGGCCTGGAGAACGGCTACGCGCTGATGTACGGCGGCGACGCCGACCACGTCGCGACGGTCCAGCCGATCTTCGACGCCCTCAAGCCCGAGGGCGAGTTCGGCTCGGTCCACGCGGGCAAGGTCGGCGCCGGCCACTTCGCGAAGATGGTCCACAACGGCATCGAGTACGCCATGATGCAGGCCTACGCCGAGGGCTGGGAGCTCCTGGAGAAGGTCGACTCCGTCACCGACGTGCGCGAGGTCTTCCGCTCCTGGCAGGAGGGCACGGTCATCCGTTCCTGGCTGCTGGACCTCGCGGTCAACGCGCTCGACGACGACGAGCACCTGGAGGGCCTGCGCGGCTACGCCGCCGACTCCGGCGAGGGCCGCTGGACCGTCGAGGCCGCCATCGACAACGCCGTGCCGCTGCCCGCGATCACGGCCTCCCTGTTCGCGCGCTTCGCCTCGCGCCAGGACGACTCCCCGCAGATGAAGATGATCGCCGCGCTGCGCAACCAGTTCGGCGGCCACGCGGTCGAGTCCAACAAGAAGTAAGCGCAACACGGGGGAAGGTCGGCGCACCACCATGCACGTCACGCATCTGTCGCTGGCCGACTTCCGCTCGTACGCCCGGGTCGAAGTACCTCTCGACCCGGGCGTCACCGCTTTCGTGGGGGCGAACGGGCAGGGCAAGACCAACCTCGTCGAGGCGATCGGCTATCTCGCCACGCTCGGCAGCCACCGCGTCTCCTCGGATGCGCCTCTGGTACGGATGGGTGCCGAGCGCGCCGTCGTCCGGGCCGCCGTCACCCAGGGCGAGCGGTCCCAGCTGGTCGAGCTGGAGCTCAACCCGGGCCGCGCGAACCGGGCCCGTATTAACAGGTCCTCGCAGGTCAGGCCCCGGGACGTACTGGGGATCGTACGAACGGTGCTGTTCGCGCCCGAGGACCTGGCCCTGGTGAAGGGCGATCCGGGCGAGCGCCGCAAGTTCCTGGACGAGCTGGTCACCGCGCGCTCCCCGCGCATGGCCGCGGTGCGCTCCGACTACGAACGCGTACTGAAGCAGCGCAACACCCTCCTCAAGTCCGCGGCGATGGCCCGGCGGCACGGCGGGCGGTCCATGGACATGTCCACCATCGACGTCTGGGACCAGCACCTGGCGAAGGCCGGCGCCGAGCTGCTCGCCCAGCGCCTCGACCTGGTCGCCACCCTCCAGCCGCTGGCCGACAAGGCGTACGAACAACTCGCCCCCGGCGGCGGCCCGTTGCTGCTGGAGTACCGCACCTCCGCGCCCGGCGAGGGGCACACCCGCGAGGAGCTGTACGGGCAGTTGCTGGCGGCGCTCGGCGAGGCGCGCAAGCAGGAGATCGAGCGGGGCGTGACGCTGGTCGGCCCGCACCGCGACGATCTGCTGCTGAAGCTGGGGCAGCTGCCCGCGAAGGGCTACGCGAGTCACGGGGAGTCCTGGTCGTACGCGCTGGCGCTGCGGCTCGCCTCGTACGACCTGCTGCGCGCCGAGGGCAACGAACCCGTGCTCGTCCTGGACGACGTCTTCGCCGAGCTGGACGTGCGCCGGCGCGAACGGCTGGCGGAGCTGGTGGCGCACGGCGAGCAGGTGCTGGTGACGGCGGCCGTCGACGACGACGTTCCGGGTGTGCTGTCAGGGGTTCGGTACGGGGTGGCCGGTGGCGAGGTGACCCGGCTGTGAGCGGGGACAAGAAAGAGCCCAAGCCTCCCGAGTCCTCGGGTGTGGATCTCGCCCGGCAGGCCCTGGCCGCGGCGAAGGAGCAGGCGCGGGCGCGCGGAGCCGCGGCCCAGCAGAAGAAGACGGTGCGCCGGGGCGGGAGCATCCGGTCGGGTTCGGGGGCGGACGGCCGGGACCCGCTGAAGCTGGGTGCGGCGCTGGACCGGCTGAAGACCGAGCGCGGCTGGGAGATGCCGATCGCGGTCAGCGGGGTGATGGGGCGCTGGAAGGACATCGTGGGCCCCGACGTCGCGCAGCACACCGAGCCGCTGAAGTACGACGAGGAGGAGCGGATTCTCTGGGTGCGCTGCACCTCCACGGCGTGGGTGACGCAGATGAAGTATTTGACGCCCACGTTGCTGAAGCGGCTCAACGGGGAGCTCGGCCGGGACACCGTGCGGCAGATCAGGCTGGAGGGGCCGAACGCGCCGCAGCGCCGGTACGGGCCGCTCCGGGCGCCGGGGAGCACGGGGCCCGGGGACACGTACGGATAGAGCCGGTGCGTCCATGTTTCACGTGAAACATGACAAGGATGTTTCACGTGAAACCGGGCGGTGGGAGTGAGGCGTCCCTCACGGTGATGAGTGGTTGACAGCCCGAAGCGCTGGACGCCCTCTGGAGCCGCCTGGAGCCCCTCTCCGAATATGGGGAGTCGGGCAGCCCCGGTTCCGGGCGGCACATGCGGACTCAGGTACCGGCAAACCCCCATTCATGTCTGCGCTACCGGTAGACTGATGCATAGTCCTCGCTTGTTTCGCGGGGCACGTCGACTCACACAGAACGACGCAGCCGCTCCTGCCTGCCTGGGGATGGGGATTCCCCCAGCCGACGGCAGGGGATGGGCCTGTGCTGTGCCAGAAAGGGCGCTTCGTGGCCGATTCCGGCAACCCCAACGAGATCAGTCCGTCCACTGCCGGCGAGGACGCCGAGGTGACCTCTCCGGAGGCTGCCGCTGCCGGGGGGACGCCCCCCGACGGCGCCCCGTCGTACGACGCCAGCGCGATCACAGTCCTTGAGGGGCTGGACGCGGTCCGCAAGCGCCCGGGCATGTACATCGGCTCGACCGGCGAGCGTGGCCTGCATCACATGGTGCAGGAAGTCGTCGACAACTCCGTCGACGAGGCGCTGGCCGGGCACGCTGACACGATCGACGTCACCATCCTTCCCGACGGCGGCGTGCGCGTCATCGACAACGGCCGAGGCATCCCGGTGGGCATCGTCCCGTCCGAGGGCAAGCCGGCCGTCGAGGTGGTCCTGACCGTCCTGCACGCGGGCGGAAAGTTCGGCGGCGGCGGTTACGCCGTCTCCGGCGGTCTGCACGGCGTCGGTGTCTCCGTGGTGAACGCGCTGTCCACGAAGGTCTCCGTCGAGATCAAGACGGACGGCTACCGCTGGACGCAGGACTACAAGCTCGGTGTGCCGACCGCTGCGCTGGAGCGCCACGAGGCCACTGACGAGACGGGCACGTCGGTCACTTTCTGGGCCGACGGCGACATCTTCGAGACCACCGAGTACTCCTTCGAGACGCTGTCGCGGCGTTTCCAGGAGATGGCGTTCCTGAACAAGGGACTGACCATCAAGCTCACCGACGAGCGGGAGTCCGCGAAGGCCGTCGCCGGGGCGGACACCGCCGAGACCTCGGACGACGAGCAGGTGCGGACGGTCACGTACCACTACGAAGGCGGCATCGTCGACTTCGTGAAGTACCTGAACTCGCGCAAGGGCGAGCTCATCCACCCGACCGTCATCGACGTCGAGGCCGAGGACAAGGAGCGTCTGCTCTCGGTCGAGATCGCGATGCAGTGGAACTCGCAGTACAGCGAGGGCGTGTACTCGTTCGCGAACACGATCCACACGCACGAGGGCGGTACGCACGAGGAGGGCTTCCGTGCGGCGCTGACGGGTCTGGTCAACCGGTACGCGCGGGAGAAGAAGTTCCTGCGCGAGAAGGACGACAACCTGGCGGGCGAGGACATCCGCGAGGGTCTGACCGCGATCATCTCGGTGAAGCTGGGCGAGCCGCAGTTCGAGGGTCAGACGAAGACCAAGCTGGGCAACACGGAGGCCAAGACCTTCGTGCAGAAGGTCGTGCACGAGCACCTCAACGACTGGTTCGACCGCAACCCGAACGAGGCCGCGGACATCGTCCGCAAGGCGATCCAGGCCGCCACGGCCCGTGTCGCTGCCCGCAAGGCGCGCGACCTGACCCGTCGCAAGGGCCTGCTGGAGTCGGCGTCGCTGCCGGGCAAGCTCAGCGACTGCCAGTCCAACGACCCGACGAAGTGCGAGATCTTCATCGTCGAGGGTGACTCCGCCGGTGGTTCGGCGAAGTCCGGCCGCAACCCGATGTACCAGGCCATCCTGCCGATCCGCGGCAAGATCCTGAACGTCGAGAAGGCGCGCATCGACAAGATCCTTCAGAACACCGAGGTCCAGGCGCTGATCAGCGCCTTCGGCACCGGTGTGCACGAGGACTTCGACATCGAGAAGCTCCGCTATCACAAGATCATCCTGATGGCGGACGCCGACGTCGACGGTCAGCACATCAACACGCTGCTCCTGACGTTCCTGTTCCGCTTCATGCGGCCGCTGGTCGAGGCGGGGCACGTGTACCTGTCGCGTCCGCCGCTGTACAAGCTCAAGTGGAGCCGCGACAACGTCGAGTACGCCTACTCCGACCGCGAGCGCGACGCGCTGCGCGAGGCGGGCGAGCAGCAGGGCAAGCGCATCAAGGAGGGCGACCTCCAGCGCTTCAAGGGTCTCGGCGAGATGGATGCCGAGGAGCTGCGCATCACCACGATGGACGTCGACCACCGTGTGCTCGGCCAGGTCACCCTGGACGACGCGGCCCAGGCCGACGACCTGTTCTCGGTGCTGATGGGCGAGGACGTCGAGGCGCGGCGCTCGTTCATCCAGCGCAACGCCAAGGACGTCCGCTTCCTCGACATCTGAGTCGGTCCGTCGCTGACCGCTTCGAAAGGATTTTGACCAGCAATGGCCGACGAGAACACCCCTGTCACCCCTGCTCCCGAGGATCAGACCGTACGGATCGAGCCCGTCGGGCTCGAGACCGAGATGCAGCGGTCCTACCTCGACTACGCGATGTCCGTCATCGTGGCGCGCGCGCTGCCCGACGTGCGGGACGGCCTGAAGCCCGTGCACCGTCGCGTCCTGTACGCGATGTACGACGGCGGCTACCGGCCCGAGAAGGGCTTCTACAAGTGCGCCCGCGTCGTCGGTGACGTCATGGGTACGTACCACCCGCACGGCGACTCCTCGATCTACGACGCCCTGGTGCGTCTGGCGCAGCCGTGGTCGATGCGCATGCCGCTGGTGGCCTCCAACGGCAACTTCGGCTCCCCGGGCAACGACCCGGCGGCCGCCATGCGCTACACCGAGTGCAAGATGGCGAACCTCTCCATGGAGATGGTCCGCGACATCGACGAGGAGACCGTCGACTTCACGGCCAACTACGACGGCCGCAACCAGGAGCCGACGGTCCTGCCGTCGCGCTTCCCGAACCTGCTGGTCAACGGCTCCGCCGGTATCGCGGTCGGCATGGCGACGAACATCCCGCCGCACAACCTGCGCGAGGTCGCCGCCGGCGCCCAGTGGTGCCTGGAGAACCCGGAGGCCTCGCAGGAGGAGCTCCTGGACGCTCTGATGGAGCGCATCAAGGGCCCCGACTTCCCGACCGGCGCGCTGGTGGTGGGCCGCAAGGGCATCGAGGAGGCGTACCGGACGGGCCGCGGCTCGATCACTATGCGCGCCGTGGTGGCCGTCGAGGAGATCCAGAACCGTCAGTGCCTGGTCGTCACGGAACTCCCGTACCAGACGAACCCGGACAACCTGGCGCAGAAGATCGCCGACCTGGTGAAGGACGGCAAGGTCGGCGGCATCGCCGACGTCCGCGACGAGACCTCGTCGCGGACCGGCCAGCGCCTGGTCATCGTGCTCAAGCGCGACGCCGTCGCCAAGGTCGTGCTGAACAACCTGTACAAGCACACCGACCTCCAGTCGAACTTCGGCGCCAACATGCTGGCGCTGGTGGACGGCGTGCCGCGCACGCTGTCGCTGGACGCGTTCATCCGCCACTGGGTGACGCACCAGATCGAGGTCATCGTCCGGCGTACGAAGTTCCGCCTGCGCAAGGCGGAGGAGCGGGCGCACATCCTGCGCGGTCTGCTCAAGGCGCTGGACGCGATCGACGAGGTCATCGCGCTGATCCGCCGCTCGAACACGGTGGAGATCGCCCGCGAGGGCCTGATGGAGCTGCTCTCCATCGATGAGATCCAGGCGAACGCGATCCTGGAGATGCAGCTGCGCCGCCTGGCCGCCCTGGAGCGGCAGAAGATCGTGGCGGAGCACGACGAGCTCCAGGCCAAGATCAACGAGTACAACGAGATCCTGGCCTCCCCGCAGCGCCAGCGTGCGATCGTCAGCGAGGAACTGGCCGTCATCGTCGACAAGTTCGGCGACGACCGGCGTTCCGCCCTGGTGCCCTTCGACGGTGACATGTCCATCGAGGACCTGATCGCCGAGGAGGACATCGTCGTCACCATCACCAACGGTGGCTACGTGAAGCGCACGAAGACCGAGGACTACCGGTCGCAGAAGCGCGGTGGCAAGGGCGTGCGCGGCACGAAGCTGAAGCAGGACGACATCGTCGACCACTTCTTCGTGTCCACGACCCACCACTGGCTGCTGTTCTTCACGAACAAGGGCCGGGTGTACCGGGCGAAGGCATACGAGCTTCCCGACGCCGGACGTGATGCGCGCGGCCAGCACGTGGCCAACCTCCTCGCGTTCCAGCCGGACGAGAAGATCGCCCAGATCCTGGCGATCCGGGACTACGAGGCGGCGCCGTACCTGATCCTGGCCACCAAGGGCGGCCTGGTGAAGAAGACGTCGCTGAAGGACTACGACTCGCCCCGATCGGGTGGTGTCATCGCGATCAACCTGCGGGAGACCGCGGACGGCAGCGACGACGAACTGATCGGCGCGGAGCTGGTGTCGTCCGAGGACGACTTGCTGCTGGTCAGCAGGAAGGCCCAGTCGATCCGGTTCACGGCGACGGACGACGCGCTGCGTCCGATGGGCCGTGCGACGTCGGGTGTGAAGGGCATGAGTTTCCGCGAGGGCGACGAACTGCTCTCGATGAATGTGGTCCGGCCCGGTACGTTCGTGTTCACCGCAACCGACGGCGGGTACGCGAAGCGCACGCCCGTCGACGAGTACCGCGTCCAGGGCCGCGGCGGTCTCGGCATCAAGGCCGCCAAGATCGTGGAGGACCGGGGCTCGCTCGTGGGCGCGCTGGTGGTCGAGGAGACCGACGAGATCCTCGCCATCACCCTCGGCGGTGGTGTGATTCGTACGCGAGTCAACGAAGTCAGGGAGACGGGCCGTGACACCATGGGCGTCCAACTGATCAACCTGGGCAAGCGGGACGCCGTCGTCGGCATCGCCCGCAACGCCGAGGCCGGCCGTGAGGCCGAAGAGGTCGACGGGGCAGACGGCTCCGAGGCCGAAGCGGACGGTGCGGTCACTGCCACGGCCGCGACCGAAGTAGCCGAGGGCGTCGAGCCTTCGGCAGGGGAGCACGAGGAGTAGGTCGTGAGTGGAGCCACGGGCACCGGAGGAAAAACTTCCGGAGCTGGAGCACCCGGTGCCCGTGGCTCTGCCGCGGACTCCCAGGGGGGAACTGTGACGGACACCCGGGGGCCGCAGCCCCAGCAGGGTTACGAGGGGTACGCGGCCGGACCGCTGCCCGGTGAGCGGGAGGAGCCGGCCCAGGGGCCGGGTTCCCAGCCGTACCACCCGCCGCAGGCGTACCAGGCGACGCAGGGCGGCGGTGGCACCCAGGGGGGTCAGCGTCCGCCCGTGGGCCAGGGCGGCGGCGGTACGCAGGGCGGCCAGACGGGCGCGGTGCGCAAGCCGCGTACGGGGGCGCGGACCACGCCCCGTACGCGCAAGGCGCGGCTGCGGGTGGCGAAGGCCGACCCGTGGTCGGTGATGAAGGTCAGCTTCCTGCTGTCGATCGCGCTGGGCATCTGCACGGTGATCGCGGCGGCCGTGCTGTGGATGGTCATGGACGCCATGGGCGTCTTCGCGACCGTCGGCGGCACGATCAGTGAGGCGACCAGCTCGACGGCCGGTTCCGGCGAGAGCAGCGGGTTCGACCTCCAGTCGTTCCTGTCGCTGCCGAGGGTGCTGACCTTCACCTCGGTGATCGCGGTGATCGACGTGGTGCTGATGACGGCCCTGGCGACGCTGGGCGCCTTCATCTACAACCTGTCGGCCGGTTTCGTGGGCGGTGTGGAGCTCACGCTCGCCGAGGACGAATAGGCGCTGGTGGCGGGGGGCGGAGAACCGATTTTGGGACTGCGCCCCTCGTGCGCTAATCTTCAGGAGTCAGCGCGCGAGCGCAGCGGGCCTATAGCTCAGTTGGTTAGAGCGCATCCCTGATAAGGATGAGGCCACAGGTTCAAATCCTGTTAGGCCCACAGACACCGGTTGGCCCGGACGAGAAACTTCTCGTCCGAGCCAACCGCTTTTGTGCGTCCGGCAGTTGAACCCCCCGGTAGGTCACCGATCGGTATCGGCCGGTGTGTATAGTCGGCCGCCAAGAGGTCTCCTACGTCAAGGAAAGACGAGGTCGCGCGGTGAAGAAGCTTCTCCTGGTCGCACTGGCCGCCATTGGCGGGCTCCTCGTGTACCGCCAGATCCAGGCGGATCGCGCCGAGCAGGATCTGTGGACGGAGGCGACTGACTCCGTGCCCGCAGGTTCGGGTGTGTGAGCCCCAGTAGTCACATGCAAAACCCCGGTCGCTCTGAGGAGCAGCCGGGGTTTTGTGCTGTCCGGGCTCCCGTGGGCGATGTTTCACGTGAAACGGTCAGGGGGCTTGGTCTGTGTTTCACGTGAAACATTCGCGTGGATCCTCCCGTGCGTGCGCTCTGGGCGGGCTGTGAGGGCCGTGCGGCGGGCCGGGGGGTTCCTGGCGGGTCGTCACTTCGCAGGCCCGCAGAGGGGCTTCCAGGGCCGGTAATCGGTCGTATGAGCGGACAGTGCTGGTGTGGGCGGGGCAGGATGAGCCTCACGGAGTCCGTTGCGGCCACCGAGGCGGCAGGCGGCCACCCGGAGAGGGCGAGGGGCGGCGTGGTGAAGAGGCAGCGCATCGGAGGCCGGGGAGCTTTTGGGGCCGGGCGGTTACGCGTGCTCCTCGCCGGGGCGGCGGCGCTGTGCGCGGCGGTCTGTCTGCCGCTGGGCCTGCCGGGGCAGGCGCTCGCGGCCGCCGGGCCGGATGCGTACGTCTTCGCCGAGGGCGCGCAGCAGGTCAAGGCCACGTCCAGCACCGCCGAGGCGCCCGCGCTGGCGGCGGGGAAGACGTACCGGGACAGCATCGGGCCGGGCGAGAAGCGGTACTACCGGCTGGACCTCGACGCCCGGACCAACGCGCACGTGTCGGCCGTCGGGGTGCCGAAGGCCGGGGCCCGCGTCCAGTACGCCGACGGCCTCAAGGTGTCGGTGCTGGACGGCAGCAGCATCCCCTGCGACCAGGGCGAGGGCATGAACTTCGGGTCGGCCGCCTTCCCGCGTCCGCTGAGCGCCACCGCGGCCCGCCTGGTCGTGCCGGACTCGCGCAGGTGCCAGACGGCGGGCGCCTACTACGTGCTGGTGCAGCGCACCACGAAGGCCGAGTCCTCCCGGGAGGACTGGGAGCTGGAGATACGGCACCAGTCCGAGCCGGGGCTGAAGAAGGCCGGGCCGACCGAGGCCCCGAAGGACTGGCCGAGCACACCGCCCGGACCCCCGGCGGGAGCGGCCAAGAAGCGGCACGGCGGCACCGGCTTCAACGACGCGGCCGCGCTGACCGGCGGGGAGTGGCGCGACGAGATCACTCCCGGGCAGAGCCTCTTCTACCGGGTGCCCGTCGACTGGGGGCAGCAGATCTACGCGGACGTGGGCCTGCACAACGCCGAGGGGGGCCGCAAGGGGACCGTGGGCAACGCCTTGTCCTTCACGCTGCACAACCCCGCGCGCGGGTATGTGGCGGGCCACAACTCGATGCTGTACGACGGGGAACTGAAGACGGTGTCGCTGGACCCGCTGCCGCCGGTGGCGTACGAGAACCGCTTCGCCTTCTCCAGCGCCGTCGGCGGCATGCGGCTGGCGGGCTGGTACTACCTGCGGATCGCGCTGAGCCCCGAGGTCGGCAGCGCCTTCGGCGACCGGGCGTACGGGGTGACGCTGCGGGTCGCGGTGCAGGGCGCCGCGAAGGCCGGGCCCGCGTACACGGAGGAGTCCCGGGAATTCGGTGTCCCCAAGGGTGATCCCCAGGCGGTGGACGAAGGGCGCGGTGGTGTCCCGGACGGGCGCAGCGGGGTGATGCGGGTCGTCGCGGCGGCCGGGATCGGCACGGGGAGCGTGCTGGTGCTCGGGCTGGGAACCTGGACGCTGCTGGCCAGGCGCAGGGCGGCGGCGGGCCGTGCACCGCAGGGGCCGGGGTTCGGGCCGCCGGCGGGCTGGTGACCCGGGTCGGGTGGTGACGTGGGTCGGGTCGAGCGGTGACGCAGGTCAGGTCGGGTCAGGTCTGGGTGAGCGCCCAGATGCCCACGGCGAAGCAGACCAGCGCGAGCAGCAGGACCGGGACCGCGACCTTCGGGGACGGTCCGGGCCGCTTCCGGGGGGCCGCGTGCGGGACCGGGTAGGCGGGGGGTGCGGCCTGCGGGAGAGGTGCCGTGGTCTGCGGGAGAGGTGCCGTGGCCTGCGGCAGCGGGGTCGTGGCGGGAGGCGGGGACAGGTGGGCGGGCGTGTGGGGTGAGGGCGTGCGGGGTGAGGGCGGTGGGGCGAGGTAGTAGCTGCCGGTCTGGGACATGGGGGTCGGCGTGGGTGCCGGTGCGGGCGTCGGGGCGGCGGCCGCGGGGGTGGACGCCGGCGCCGACGGGGAGGGCGTGGAGGACTGCGTACGGTCCGGGCCCGACGGGCCGAATCCCGTCGGCAGGGGGCCCAGCTGGTCGAAGACCTCCACCGGGTCCTGACCGGTGTCCTCCTCGGGCAGCAGCTCGGCGGCGGCCGCGAGCGCCTTGCGGGCCCCCGTGGCGGTACGGAACCTGGTCTGCGGGTCCGGGCGGAGCAGCCCGGCGACGACCTGCCACAGCGGCTCGGGCAGGCCCTCGGGTGCGTCGGGGGTGCCGTCGGCGAAGAGCTCGGCCAGCTGTGTCGGCTCGGGCTTGCTGCCCTGGAGCAAATACAGCGCGACCAGCCCGACCGCGTACAGATCGGCGGGGAAGTCGGGTTCGCAGCCCCGGAGCTGCTCGGGGGCGAGATAGCCCGGGGTGCCGATGACGTAGTCGGTCTGGGTCAGGCGGGCGTCGCCCTTGCGGATGGCGATCCCGAAGTCCGACAGCCGCAGGTGGGGGCGGCCGGTGCCGGTCGCCTCCAGGAGGATGTTCGCGGGCTTGATGTCGCGGTGCACGACCCCCTCGGCGTGGAGGGCGGCGAGGCCGGAGAGCAGCTGGTCGAGGAGGGTGCACACGAAGCGGGGCGGGAGCGGGCCGTAGTCCCCGATGAGGTGGGCGAGCGAGCCGCCGCCCACCAGATCCATCGTGAACAGGACCTGGTCGTCGTCCGCAGCCCAGCTGGCAGGTGCCAGGACGTGCGGATGGTCGATGCGCAGGGCCTGCTCGCGGACGAAGCGCAGCAGTGCGTGGGCGTCGCGCTGCCGGAGCACCTTCGCCGCCACGTAGCGGTGACGCCGGTGGTCCCAGGAACGCCACACCGCGCCCGACCCGCCCTGCCCGATCGGGTCGATCAGTTCGTACCGGTTCGCGAAGATCTCTCCCATGGCCCCCGCCCGCCCCCGCCTGCCGTCCTGTGGTGACGCGTCAGTTCTGGTGTGCTTCGTAGTGGGCGACGGCTTCGGCGGTGCGCCCGGCGCCGTACACCCGCAGGAACTCGGCGAGCTCGGGGTGGTCCGCGGCGAGGGAGTCCGCCGCGTGGATGATGTCGCCGGCGCCGGCCACCGAGCGCAGCAGCGACTGGATCTCGCGCACCACGCGGCGCACGGTGGGTGCCCCGGAGCTGGGCGTGGACTGGTTGGTGGTGCTCAGGACCGAACCGCCCTGGGACTTCTTGATCTCGTCCATCCGGTCCGTGGCCTCCCCCGCGCTGACGCTGCCGTCGGCGACCAGGGACGCGAGTTCCTGGAGTGCCTGGACGCGCTGCACCACGGCGGGGTTGCCGATCTTGGCGCGCTGGCCGCTCATCAGCTGGGAGAGCATGGGCGCGGAGAGGCCGAGCACGGCCGCGAGCCGGGCCTGGTTGAGTCCCAGGTCGTCGATGAGCCGACGGAAGAGCGCCCCCAGCGGCTCCCCGTACCAACTGCGCTGAAGCTCCCTGGCCCTCGCCGAGGCTTCCTGTTGTGCTGCGTCCATCTGCGTCTCCCCTTCGCTGCTGCGAACCTCGCGGTGCATCTTACGGAGAGTGGTCAGCGACGGGGAGTCCCAATCTGTTTGCGGGATTACGGGGGTCACCCGCTACTCTTGTCTGCGTCGGTGGACGCCTGCGGTGCGGTGCGTTTCCGGCACCCGTTTTCGGGGCCTTAGCTCAGTTGGTAGAGCGCTGCCTTTGCAAGGCAGATGTCAGGAGTTCGAATCTCCTAGGCTCCACACATTGAATGCCCCCTGAACTGCGGAAACGCGGTTTCAGGGGGCATTTTGCGTCGGGCGCGGGCCGCCCGAACCTGGTGTGCCGGGGTGGAGAAACCTCTACCTCGAAGCGGCCGGTCAATGCCAATGTGCCGCAGCTGCACCGTTCCTAGGCTGGATCACAGATACCGCTCGGGAAGCGCTACAGCTCATTGGGGAGCCCTCGGTGCACACTTCACAGGACCTCCGTCAGGCGGAGGCGGTACGGCTGGACGCCGTGTCGAAGATCTACGGGCAGGGCGACAGCAAGGTGGCCGCGCTCCGCGGGCTCTCCCTGGGCTTCGCCGACGGCACCTTCACCGCCGTGATGGGTCCGTCCGGATCGGGCAAGAGCACCTTTCTGCACTGCGCGGCGGGGCTCGCCCGGCCCACCTCCGGAAGGGTCGTCGTCGGCGGCAGGGACCTCTCGGGGCTGGACGACGACCAGCTGACCATGCTGCGCCGCAACCGGATCGGTTTCATCTTCCAGGCCTTCAACCTGCTGCCCGCGCTGACCGTCATGGAGAACATCACGCTGCCCCTGCAACTGGCCGGTGAGCGCCCCGACAAGGGCCTGATCCGCACCGTGGTGCAGCGCGTCGGCCTGGCCGAGCGGCTGGGGCACCTGCCCTCCGAGCTGTCCGGCGGCCAGCAGCAGCGCGTGGCCATCGCACGCGCCCTGGTGACCCGCCCCGCGGTGGTCTTCGCGGACGAGCCCACCGGAGCGCTGGACACCCGTACCGCGAGCGCCGTCCTCGGCCTGCTGCGCGAGTCCGTCGACAACGCCCGCCAGACCCTGGTCATGGTGACCCACGACCCGGTCGCCGCCTCCTACGCGGACCGCGTGGTCTTCCTCGCCGACGGCGCCTTCGCCGGTGAACTGCTCCGGCCGACGGCCGATGCCGTCGCCGCCCGGATGACCAGGCTCGGTGCCTGGGAGGACGACAACCAGCACCAGGCCCTGGCGCAGCCCTCCGGAGGGCGGTACTGATGCTGCGTCTCGCCCTGCGCACCCTGAAGTTCCGCAGGACCAGCTTCATCGCGACCTTCTGCGCCATGTTCTTCGGCGCCGCCATCGTCATCGGCTGCGGCGGCCTGATGGAGACGGGCTTACGGATGGCGGCCGCACCGCAGCGCCTGCACGAAGCACCGGTCGTCGTAAGCGGCGTACAGACCCACCACTCCACCGCCCTGGCCGAGCGTCACCGCATCGACCCCTCCCTGGTCGGCCGGGTGGCCGGGGCCGACGGCGTCGGCAAGGCCGTCGGCGACGTGTCGTTCCCCGCCACCGTCCTCCAGGACGGCAAGCCGGTGACCAGCGGCTCGTCCTCGTACGGCCACGGCTGGGCCAGTGCCCCGTTCACCCCCTACACCCTCGCCGCCGGCAAGGCTCCCGCAGGCGACGGCGAGGTCGTTCTCGACACGGCACTGGCCGAACAGGCCGGTGTCAGCCCGGGATCGACGGTCGGCATCGTCGTCGAAGGCACCACGCGGCAGTTCCGGGTCAGCGGCGTTGCGGAGCAGAACGGCGGCCGCAACCCGCATGCGGCCGTGTTCTTCACCGACGAGACGGCCCGCACCCTCGCGGGCGGCCGGATCGATTCGATCGCCGTCCTGCCCGCGTCCGGCAGCAGCGCCGACATGGTCGCCGCAGCGGTGAGCACTGCGGTCGGCGACCGCGCCGAGGTGTTCTTTGGCGAGAGCCGCGGACTGGCCGAACTGCCCACCGCGCTGGCCGGACAGCGCACCGTCGTCATCCTCGCGGCCGTCTTCGGCTCCTCGGTCGTGCTGATCGTCATCTTCGGCGTGGCCTCCACCCTGGCCCTCTCCCTCCAGCAGCGCGCCCGCGAGATGGCGCTGCTGCGTGCCGTCGGATCCACTCCCACACAGTTGCGCCGCATGATCCTCACCGAGACGACCGTGCTGTCGGTGGCTTCCGTGCTGCTCGCCCTGCTGCCCGGATACGCCGTCGGGCGCGGGCTGTTCGCCGTGCTGACGTCCAGCGGTGTCGTGTCGTCCTCGATCACCTACCGCGCCGGTGCGGTCCCCATGGCGGTCGGCGCGATCGTCACCGTGCTGGCCGCGGCGGGCGCGACCCGCTTCGCCGGACGGCGGGCCGCCCGCACCGAGCCGATCGCCGCGACCGCCGAGTCCACCGCCGGCACCCGGTGGTTCAGCGTGCCGCGCCTGGTGTTCGCGCTCTTCTTCCTGGTCAACGGCATCGGCCTGGCCGTCGCCACCGCCACCGTCATGGAGGACGGCCCGACCCTCGCCAGCACGGCGGGACCGGCGTCCGTGCTCTTCTGCATCGGTCTGGTCCTGCTCGCCCCCGGCATCACCCGGTTCATGGTGGCGCTGCTCAAGCTGCCGGTGCGCGCCTTCTCCGGACTCTCCGGCCGGCTCGCACTGCGCAACGCGGCCACCGCCAACGTCCGGATGGCGGGTGCCGTCGCCCCGATCGTCCTGCTGATCGGCATCGCCACCGGCACCCTGTACATGCAGTCCACCGAGAACGAGGTCTCCCGCAGCTCCTACGACCACAACGTCCTCGCCGACTACGTCCTCGACTCCACGACGGGCGGCTTCGCAGCCGACGTCGTCGACCGGGTGCGCCGGACGCCCGGGGTGGCCGCGGCCTCCGAGTTCGTCACCACCCGCGGCTTCGTGGACGGTCCGGACGGCCCGGCCGAGGTCGACCTGCGAGGAGTCTCCGCAGACGGCGTCGTGCAGAGCCTCGACCTGCCCGAGGTCGCCGGTGACCTGACTGCCCTCAGCGGCGACACGGTGGCCCTGTCCGACAAGAAGGCCCAGGAGTACGGGGTGAAGGTCGGCGACAGGCTGCCGATGCACCTCGGTGACGGCACCCGGGCCAACCCCGCCGTCGTGGCCCTCTACGCCGACAACCCCAAGCAGCCCTACCTGACGATGCCCGCGTCCGTGCTCGCCGAGCACACCGGCGAGAGGCTGCCGCAGCAGATCCTGGTCCGGGCCGAGCCCGGCAGCGCCGACCGGGCCCACGCGGGCCTCGCCGCACTCGCCGCCCGGCTCCCCGGCAGCGAACTGGACGACAGCTCCTCACTGGCCGGCCGCACCAACCAGATCCAGCAGATCCTGGTCTCCGCGAACTACACCATCGTCGCGATGATCGTCGGGTACGCCTCGATCACGGTCGTCAACACCCTGGTGTCGGTGACCCGCAAGCGGCGTGCGGAGTTCGCCCTCCAGCGGCTCACCGGCGCCACCCGCCGCCAGGTGATCGGCATGCTGTCCGTGGAGGGCGCCCTGATCGGTGTCGTCGCCACCGTGCTCGGCACGATCGCCGCGGCGACGACCGTCGTTCCGTACAGCCTCGTCAAGAGCGGCTCGTATCTGCCCTCCGGATCCATCGGCATCTACCTCGCCGTCGTCGGCGGATCGCTGCTGCTGGTGTTCGGTGCCACCCTGCTGCCCTCGTGGCGCGGCATGCGCAGCCCCGCCGTGGACACGGTGAAGGCCGCGTGAACCACCTCCCCCGGCCGGGCCGTCGGGCCGCCCCGGCTCCCCCGGAGGGGGCGGCGGGCCGGGGACGGGATCATGAGGGCATGCAGACTGTGCCGGCCACATGGCGGGGCCGACTGGTCCGGGCCTCTTCGGCCACCCTGTCCGGTGTCGCGATCGCCACCGGGGCCCTGCTGTCGGTCGTTCTCTTCGTCACCACGTCCTACTTCGTCATCCTGTGCGTGATCGGTATCGGCTTCCTCGCGCTGCCGTATCTGACCCGGGCCGTACGCCGGCTGGCCGACCTCAACAGGCGTGCGGCCGCCCGCTGGGGCGTCCCCGTGGAGCGGCCGTACCAGCCTGCTCCGGAAGAGGTCGAGAAGGACATCGTCGGCTGGATGCGCACCTGCAAGTGGATCCTCGCCGACCCCGCGACCTGGCGGGACCTGCTGTGGCTGCTGCTCAACTGCGTCGTCGGCCTCGCCGGTTTCCTGCCGGCCGCCCTGCTCTACTACGCCGGGGAGGGTCTGCTCCTGGCCTGCGGCCTCTGGCTGCCCCTCGCCGACGACGGAACGGGACGCTGGTACGCGTCCGTCACCATCGACAGCTGGCCGGCAGCACTGGCCGCGGGGCTGCTGACCGTCGCGGTGTTCGCGGCCTGGGTCTTCCTCAGCCCCTTGGTGCTCCGGGGCTACGCCCACTTCGTGCGCTTCCTGCTCGGCCCGACCCGCGGGTCCCGACTGACCTCCCGCGTGCGGCACCTGGCGGAGACCCGCTCCGGCGCCCTGGACGTACAGGCCGCCGAACTGCGCCGCATCGAACGCGACCTGCACGACGGCGCCCAGGCCCGGCTGGTCAGCCTGGGCCTCCAGCTCGGCTCCGTGGAACGCAAAATGACCCAGGACCCGGAAGCGGCCCGGCTGCTGCTGCGCCAGGCCCGCTCCTCCTCGGTACAGGCCCTGCGCGAACTGCGCGACCTGGTCCACGGCATCCACCCGCCGGTGCTCGCCGAGCGCGGCCTGGCCGACGCCCTGCGCGCCCTGGGCCTGGCCAGCCCGCTGGGCGTCAGCGTCGAGACGGATCTGCCAGGACCGCTGCCCGACCCGGTCGAGTCCGCCGTGTACTTCGCGGTCTCGGAGCTGCTGGCCAACGCCCTCAAGCACGCCGACGCCGAAACGGTGCAGCTCGTGGCCCGGTACGCGGACGGCGTCCTGACCGCCCTGGTCACCGACGACGGCCGGGGCGGCGCCGATCTGTCCGCCGGGAGCGGTCTGGAGGGCATTCGGCGACGGCTGGCATCCTTTGACGGGGTCTTGGAGATCGACAGCCCTCGGGGTGGTCCGACCGTGATGAAGATGGAGTTGCCGTGCGCGTTGTCCTCGCAGAAGACCTCTTCCTCCTGAGACAGGGGATCGTCCAGCTGTTCGAGGATTACGGCTTCGAAGTCGTCGCCGCTGTGGACAACGGCACGGACCTCGCCGCCGCGCTCGCCGAGCACCGCCCCGACGTGGCCGTCGTCGACGTACGGCTTCCGCCCACCTTCACCACCGAGGGCCTCGAGGCCGCCCTGCGGGCCCGCCGCGAGCAGCCGGGCCTGCCGATCCTCGTCCTGTCCCAGCACGTCGAGCAGATGTACGCCCGTGAGCTGCTGGCCGACGGCACCGGCGGGATCGGCTATCTGCTGAAGGACAGCGTCCTGGACGACGAGCAGTTCATCGACTCCGTGCGACGGGTGGCGGCCGGCGGCACGGCCATGGACCCGGCCGTCGTCGCCCAGCTGATGACGAGCCACGCCCGGGACGAACCGCTCGCCTCGCTCAGCGCGCGCGAGCGGGAGGTGCTGTCGCTGATGGCCGAGGGCTGCTCGAACCTGGCGATAGCCCAGCGGCTCACCGTCACCGAGGGCGCCGCCGCCAAGCACATCTCCAGCATCTTCAGCAAGCTTCTGCTGCCGGCGTCGAGCGACAGCAACCGTCGGGTGCTCGCGGTTCTGGCGTATCTCAACGCCTGAGCGGGCCGGTCGGGGCAGAACGGCAAAAGGTCCCCCTGATCTGCGAAACCGCAGGTCGGGGGGACCTTTGCCAGGTCGTGCGTATGAGGTGGGGTCAGCGGTCCTCGGGGTCCGCGGCCTCCGCCTCGGCCTGCTTGGCCTCGACCTCGGGGTCGAGCACGGCCTTGCCGTTGCTGTCGACCGAGGTCAGCGGGGTGCGGTCGTGGACCTCGGTGGCGGCCGGGGGCTCGACCAGCCAGTCCGGGTTGGCCTGCTTGTCCCACCACTTCCAGGCGGCGAACGCGCCACCGGCCAGCAGCCCCAGTACGGTCAGGCGCTTGGCGAGCCGCCCCGAACGGGCCCGGCGCTCGTGCTTGCGCACCAGCTTCTGGACCTCCTTCGCGGAGACCTGGCCGCGCAGTGCGGCGAGCGCGGCCGTGCTGCGGGCCGCCGCCTCCTCACGCACCGGCTGGGCCGCGGCGACGGCCTGCTCGACGCGCGGCGCCGCGTAGTCCGCGGCCTGCTTGGCCGCCTTCCTGGCACGTACGGCCGCCTTGTGGGCCGCTTCGTCCACCCGGGCCGGCACATGGGTACGAGCCTGCTCGATACGGGGGGCGAGGTGCGCCCCGTACTGGGCGCGGGCCTGCTCGGCGGCCTGCAGGGTGGCCTGCGAAACCCGGGGGGCGATCTTGGTGCGGGCTTCGTGCGCGTAGTGCACGGCCGTGTCCTTGGCCGTGCCCGCGTAGGGCGCCACCACTTCGGCGGCGTGTCGCACGCTGTCCTTCGCCGTACTGGTCGCGTGGCGCACGCTGTCCTTACGGGTCACGGAAATCCTCCTCCTCGGTGGCGCTTCGTCGATGCGCCTTTCCACCCGAATCGAAATCATGCCCGGCACAGCCATATCCGGCATGTGCGGAAGGGCATCCGGGTCATGAACGGTCATGAACGGAGACGGTGGGGCAAATACGGTGCAAGGGGAACTGCGGACGACAATGCCACGCTTCTCGGTCGGCCGCGCCGGTTCCGGGCGTACTCGTCCGAAGAAAGCCGGTCGGCAAGCGGTCGCAGGGGCCCGGTCCGGGCCGGTGGGAGGTGCCGCGTGCGAGGATTCGACGCACGCCCGGCTGGAGCGACACAGCGGGCCCACCAGGACACACGCGGAGGAGACCCGTGGCCGAGCAGCTCTACGCCACTCTCAGGACCAGCCAGGGCGACATCGACATCCGGCTGCTGCCGAACCACGCGCCCAAGACGGTCCGCAACTTCGTCGAGCTCGCCCGCGGCGAACGCGAGTGGACGCACCCGGGCACGGGTGAGAAGACCACCGCGAAGCTGTACGACGGCACGATCTTCCACCGGGTGATCAGCGGGTTCATGATTCAGGGCGGTGATCCGCTGGGGAACGGGATGGGCGGTCCCGGATACGAGTTCGCGGACGAGTTCCACCCCGAGCTGAGCTTCAACAAGCCGTATCTGCTCGCCATGGCGAATGCCGGGCCCGGCACCAACGGCTCGCAGTTCTTCATCACCGTCGAGCCGACCGTGATGCTCAACCGCAAGCACACGATCTTCGGCGAGGTCGCCGACGAGAAGAGCAAGCGGGTCGTCGACGCGATCGCCCGCGCCGAGCGCAATCCGCGCACCGAGCGGCCCGTGACGGACGTCGTCGTGGAGACCGTCGTCGTCGAGAAGCGATGAGTGTGCGCCGAGGCCGTGGCAGTGGTTGTGGCAGAGGTCGTGGCTGAGGTTGTGGCCGGGCACCGCGCGCAGTCGTGACAATGGACGGTATGGAGCAGCCGCCGAAGAGCCCGGACCCGCAGCCCGCCGACGACGCGCAGGAGCCGGTGGCGCACTGCTACCGGCATCCCGACCGGGAGACCGGCATCCGGTGCACCCGGTGCGAGAAGCCGATCTGTACCGACTGCATGGTCAGCGCGTCGGTGGGCTTCCAGTGCCCGGACTGCGTGCGCGACGGCTCGGGGACCGGGCACGCGCCGGGGGCGAACCAGCCGCGGAACGTGGTGGGCAGTGTGGTGCGGGGCGGGGATCCGCGGCTGGTCACCAAGATTCTGCTCGCGATCAATCTGCTGGTGTTCGGGCTCACCCTGATTCCGGAGACCGGCGAGCGCATCATCAACGACCTCGTCCTGGTCGGCGCCTGGCCCCCGCCGCCGTACCCGATGTTCGAAGGGGTGGCGGCCGGTGAGTGGTACCGGCTGGTCACCTCGATGTTCCTGCACCAGGCGATCTGGCACATCGCCTTCAACATGCTCAGCCTGTGGTGGATCGGCGGACCGCTGGAGGCGGCGCTGGGGCGCACCCGCTACCTCGCCCTGTACCTGCTGTCCGGGCTCGCGGGCAGTGCGCTGACGTACGCGGTCTCCGCGCCCGGCGCCGGGTCGCTGGGCGCGTCGGGAGCGATCTTCGGGCTGTTCGGTGCGACCGCGGTGCTGATGAAGCGCATGAAGTACGACATGCGGCCGGTCATCGCCCTGCTGGTGATCAACCTGATCATCACCTTCGGCGTCCCGGGCATCTCGTGGACCGCGCACATCGGCGGTCTCGTCGGGGGCCTGCTGCTGGCGCTGGGCCTGGTGTACGCGCCCCGGGAGAAGCGGAACCTCGTCCAGGCCGGGACCTTCGGCCTGGTGTTCGTCGCCGTGCTGGTGACGGTGCTGGTCAGGACGGCGACGCTGATCGCCTGAGCGGCTGTGGGCAACGGACTTTCGGCCCGGCCCTTCGGACGTTGTCCACAGCGCGTGGCGACGGCTGTGCACGCTGTGGGGAAACGCGGGAACAACTGAGCCCCTCGTCGCTGAGCTGGGTTTTCCCGGCCAGGACAAGGGGCGTCAGGGGGGTGCGGAGTGAGGATGCGATCACACTGGCGTCAACAGCGTGGGAGTTATCCACAGATCGTCGTAACTTTTCCTCAGGTGTGGATAACGCTGTGGACAGTTCTGGGGAGTGCTTGTGGAACGGGGCCCCGGTGTGCAGCCGCGGCCCCGCGCTCAGGCCCCTACTTCCACTGCGTGGAGACGCCGAAGCCGGCGGCGATGAAGCCGAAGCCGACCACGATGTTCCAGTTCTCCAGGCTCTTGATCGGCAGGTCGCCCTCGGTCACGTAGAACAGCACGATCCAGGCGAGCCCGATCAGGAACAGCGCCAGCATCACCGGCGCGACCCAGCTGCGGCTGGTCAGCTTGATCGCCGTCGCCTTCTTCGCGGCGGGCGGAGGCGTGAAATCGGCCTTCTTGCGGATACGTGACTTCGGCACGAGGGACTCTCCTGTCGATGCGCTGCGTTACCGCGCAGAGAACTGTGGCGTGACGCCAAGGGGCAGACGGGAGCCAGCAGGGGAAACACGGCCTCCCCCGGGCGTCCGTTAGCGTAGTGCTTCCGCGGCGTCGAAGGAGATAAGGGTATGAGCAATTCTGCCGACTCTCCGGAGCAGTCCACGGATCGGCCGCCGGAGAGGGACACCGACCGGCCGCCTGTACGACGTCCGGGGCTGCGTCCCGTGCGCCTGCTGACCGCCGCCGTGTTCGCCCTCGCCGGGCTCATCTTCGTCACCAGCTTCAACACGGCCAAGGGCACCAACATCCGCTCGGACGACTCCCTGCTGAAGCTCTCCGACCTCACCCGCCAGCGCAGCGACAAGAACAAGGAACTGGAGAAGTCCACCGCCGTGGTGCGCGGCGAGGTCGACGCCCTCGCCCGCCGCGACGACGGCAGCACCCAGGCCGAGGACGCCAAGCTGGGTGTGCTGGAGAAGGCGGCGGGGACGAAGAAACTGGCCGGCGGCGCCGTCACGGTCACCCTCAACGACGCCCCGCCCGGTGCCACCGCCAACCCCGGCTACCCCAAGCCGCACCCCAACGACCTGGTCATCCACCAGCAGGACCTCCAGGCCGTCGTCAACGCCCTGTGGGAGGGCGGCGCCCGCGGCATCCAGGTCATGGACCAGCGCCTCATCTCCACCAGCGCGGTGCGCTGCGTCGGCAACACCCTGATCCTCCAGGGCCGCGTCTACTCGCCTCCGTACACCGTCACCGCGGTGGGTGACCGCGGCCGCCTCAAGCAGTCCCTCGCCGCCTCCCCGGCGCTCCAGAACTACCAGCTGTACGTCAAGGCGTACGGACTCGGATGGAAAGTCGACGAGCACGAGACGGTGACTCTCCCCGGTTACTCGGGCACAGTGGATCTCCACTACGCGAAGCCCGTGCAACAGCCGTAGGGGCTCGGGAGGGGGGCTGCCCCGGTGTCGGTGGGGTCGGTGCGACTGGTCGTGAGGACGTTCAGCGAACTCTGCATCACCGCGGGCGCGCTCATCGTCCTGTTCGTCGTGTACGTGCTCTTCTGGACCGGTGTGCAGGCCGACGGCGCCTCCGCGGGCCAGATCGACACACTGGAGCGGCAGTGGGCGCAGCGTTCCCTCGCACCAGCGCCGGCGCCCGCTGTCACAGGGGCGACCGGACAGGGCACGGAGCCCACCGGACCCGCCTACGAGGACGGCAAGCCCTTCGCCGTGATGTACGTGCCCCGCTTCGGCAGGAAGTGGGACTGGCCGGTCCTTGAGGGCACCGGCACCGGCACCCTGAAGAAGGGCCTGGGCCACTACGCGGGCACCGCCCGCCTGGGCGAGACCGGAAACTTCGCCGTCGCCGGGCACCGCAGGACGTACGGCGACCCCTTCAAGGACTTCCCCGAGCTGCGGCGCGGGGACGCGGTGGTGGTGAACGACGGGACGACCTGGTTCACGTACCGCATCGAGAAGAAGCCGTACCTCACCGTCCCCAGCGACGTGGGTGTCGTCGACCCGGTGCCGCGCAAGGCCGGGTTCGACGGGCCCGGCCGCTATCTGACGCTCACCACCTGCGACCCGGAGTGGGGCAGCAGCCACCGGCTGATCGTCTGGGCGCACCTGGACGCCACGCAACCGGTCGGCAAAGGCAGGCCCACGGCTCTGGAAGGCTGAGTCCCCGCTTTGGACGGGCGCCCCCTGTTGCTTGCCCCCGCCCTTTAGTCTGGTGACCACCGAACGGGAAGGGACAGCATGTACGGCTGGATCTGGCGGCATCTGCCGGGCAACACATGGGTGCGGGCGCTGATCTCGATCGTGCTGGTCCTGGCGGTGGTGTACGTGCTCTTCCAGTACGTGTTCCCGTGGGCGGAGCCCCTGCTGCCGTTCGGTGATGTGACGGTCGACGGAAAGAACGGGTCGAACACCTCATGAGCGCGCGCATTCTGGTCGTCGACAACTACGACAGCTTCGTCTTCAACCTGGTCCAGTACCTGTACCAGCTGGGCGCCGAGTGCGAGGTGCTGCGCAACGACGAGGTGGAGCTGAGCCACGCCCAGGACGGGTTCGACGGCGTGCTGCTGTCACCGGGGCCGGGCGCTCCGGAGCAGGCGGGCGTCTGCATCGACATGGTGAAGCACTGTGCGGACAACGGGATCCCGGTGTTCGGGGTGTGCCTGGGCATGCAGTCGATGGCGGTGGCGTACGGCGGTGTGGTCGGCCGGGCGCCGGAGCTGCTGCACGGCAAGACGTCGCCGGTGCTGCACGAGGGTGCGGGCGTGTTCGCCGGGCTGCCGTCGCCGTTCACCGCGACGCGTTACCACTCCCTGGCGGCGGAGCCTCAGTCGGTTCCGGCGGAGCTGGAGGTGACCGCGCGGACCGCCGACGGCATCGTGATGGGGCTGCGCCACCGTGACCTGCCGGTCGAGGGCGTGCAGTTCCATCCGGAGTCGGTGCTCACCGAGTGGGGTCACCTGATGCTGGCCAACTGGCTGGTGCAGTGCGGTGACACGGAGGCGGTGGCGCGGTCGGCCGGGTTGGCACCGGTGGTGGGTGCGGCCAAGGCGCTCGCGTGACGGCACTGCGTCCCGAGCACGACGCGGCGGGGTACGGCGTTCCCCAGGAGGGCTACGGCCATGCCTACGGGGACGGGTACGCCCCGCAGCAGCAGGTGTACGGGGCGCAGGGTGATCTCGGCGCGGCGGTGGACCGCCTCGCGGACCCGCTGAACGATCCGCTGCCGGGCGCGCAGCAGCCGGGCTGGGTCCAGGAGCCCGGCGGGGGCTCCGAGGGCGCCCACGGGGCGTACAGCGGCCACCAGGCTCCGCAGCAGGAGTGGTACGACCCGCAGGGGTACCGGCGCGACTGGTACGGGGAGCAGCAGCAGGCTGCTTCGTACGCGCAGCCGCAGGAAGCCCTGTATGCGCCGCAGGAGCCGGCCGCTTATGTGCCGCCGCAGCAGGAGACGTACGTACCGCAGCAGCAGGCGTATGTGGCCCAGCCGCAGGCGCACGTGCCCCAGCCGCAGCAGCAGTACATGCCCGAGCCCGCTGCGTACGAGCCGCCGCAGCACCGAATAGCCGAGCCGGAGCCGGAGTTCGCACCGGTGTCCACGGGGGGCCGGGCGGAGCGCCGCAGGAGTGCGAAGGGGCGTGCACCGGCGGGCAAGGAGAGCACCGGTGTCGTCGTCAGCCGGTTCGTCGGGGAGCTGTTCATCACCTTCGGCGTCGTGATGCTGCTGTTCGTGACGTACCAGCTGTGGTGGACCAACGTCCGGGCCGGTATGCAGGCCGACGGGGCGGCGCACAGTCTCCAGGACGGCTGGGAGAAGGCGAAGCAGGACGGGGCGAAGCCGGCCGGGGCGTTCGAGCCGGGGCAGGGCTTCGCGATCATGCACATCCCGAAGCTGGACGTGAAGGTGCCGGTCGCCGAGGGCATCGACAAGCACAAGGTGCTGGACCGGGGCATGGTCGGCCACTACGCGGACGGCGGGCTGAAGACGGCGATGCCCGGCGACAAGCAGGGCAACTTCGCGGTGGCGGGTCACCGCAACACGCACGGCGAGCCGTTCCGCTACGTGAACAAGCTGGTCAAGGGCGACAAGATCGTCGTGGAGACGCAGGACACCTTCTACACGTACGAGATGACGTCGGCGCTGCCGCAGACCTCGCCGTCGAACGTGGGAGTCATCCAGCCGGTGCCGCCGGGTTCCGGTTTCACCAAGCCCGGCCGGTACATCACGCTGACGACGTGCACCCCGGAATTCACCAGCACGTACCGGCTGATCGTCTGGGGCAAGATGGTCGAGGAGCGCCCCCGGAGCAAGGGCATGCCGTCGGCGCTCGGAGGCTGACGGAGCGGCTGCACGCGGCCGCCGGGGGCCGGCGACGCCGGTGACCAGGACACGAGGGACGGGTGCGGTGGCAGCGAGTACCGAGCAGGACGAGCGGGCGAAGGAGTCCGCGCCACCGCGGACCTCGGGGGCGCGCGGGCGCATCGCGGGGGCGATCAGTGTCTTCGGCGAGCTGCTGATCACCGCGGGGCTGGTGCTCGGGCTCTTCGTGGCGTACTCGCTGTGGTGGACGAACGTCCTGGCCGACCGGGAGGCGGGCAAGCAGGGCGACGACGTGCGCCAGCAGTGGGAGAGCACCGCGCCCGGCGAGATCGACATAAAGGGCGGGCTCGGCTTCCTGCACGTGCCCGCGATGAAGAACGGCGAGGTGCTCGTCCGCAAGGGCACCAGCACCAAGGCCCTCAACGCGGGTGTCGCCGGCTACTACACGGACCCGGTCAAGGCCGCCATGCCGTCGGACAGGCAGGGCAACTTCTCGCTGGCCGCGCACCGGGACGGGCACGGGGCGAAGTTCCACAACATCGACAAGCTGAAGGAAGGCGACTCGATCGTCTTCGAGACGAAGGACACCTGGTACGTCTACAAGGTGTTCGCCTCCCTGCCGGAGACCTCGAAGTACAACGTGAAGGTGCTGGACCCGATCCCGAGGGAGTCCGGCAGGACCAAGCCGGGCCGCTACATCACGCTGACGACGTGCACGCCGGTGTTCACGTCGAAGTACCGCTACATCGTGTGGGGCGAGCTGGAGCGCACGGAGCGGGTGAACGCCAAGCGGACGCCTCCGGCGGAGCTGAGGTAGCGGTTCGTACGGTCTTGCGTGCGGCCGCATGCGGAGGGGCCCCCGGCACGGTGTGTGCCGGGGGCCCCTTGGCATGTGCGGTGCTTGCCTGTGCGGTGCTGTGTGTGGTGCTGCGTGTGTGGTGCTTGCCTCTGTGGTGCTAGTCGAAGATTCCGCCGCCGCCACCGCCGTGGCCGCCGGTGCCCGGGATGATCACCAGGGTGACTTCGCTGTCCTTGGCGACGGTGCTGCCTGCGGGCGGGTTGGTGCCCATCACCTTGGCGTCGTCCGGTGCGCCGTCGGGCACGACCACGCGCAGCCCCATGCCTTCGAGGGGGCCCCTGACCTCGCCGACGGTCTTCCCGGTGAATCCGCCGGGGATCTGCACCGTGTCGCCGCCCGGCGGGGGCTGCCCCTCCTTGGGCTTGGCGACGATCAGCGTGATGCCCGTGTCGGGGAGGGCCTTGGTGCCGGCGTCGGGAGTCTGCTTGATGACCGTGTTGGGCTGCTGGTCGGACTCCTGCTCGGCCTTGGTGATGCTGGTGAAGCCGAGGCTCTTCAGGGTCGCTTCGGCGGCCTCGTAGGTCTGGCCCTTGAGGTCGGGGAGCTTCGTCGTCTTCTTCTTGGCGATGACGATGGTGACGTCGGAGTTCTTCTCCGCCTGCTCGCCGCCCTTGGGGTTCTGGTCGATGACCGTGCCCTCGGGCTTCTCGGACTCCTCCTGCTTGACCTTGGGGGTGAAGCCCTCCTTGGTCAGCCGCTGGGTGGCCCGCTTCTCGGTCTGCTCCATGACGTCGGGGACCTCGACCTTGGGTGCCCCGGTCGAGACGACGACGTTGATGGAGCCGCCCTTGGGCAGGTTGGTGCCCGCTGCCGGGTTCTGCGAGCAGATCTTGCCCTTGTCCATGTCGTCGCAGGGCTTGCTGGTCGTCTTGAGGACCATGTCGACGTTCTTGGCCGACAGCTCCGCGTCCGCGAGCTCCTTGCCGATGAGCTTGGGGACGGCCTTTTCCTGCGGCTTGTTGTTGTTGAACACCGCGTTGCCGATGAGGACCGCGCCGACGAGGACCAGGATGCCCGCGAGGACCAGCAGGATCGTCGAGGTGTTGCTCTTCTTGGGCTGCTGGCGGCGGCGTCCCTGCGGCTCGTCGTAGCCGCCGTTGCCGTTCTGGTTGCCGTAGCCGTCGCCGCCGCCTGCGACGGGAGGCATCATCGCGGTCTGGCCGCCCTGGCCGGTCTGCCGCAGGGCGGTCGTGGGCTGGTCGTTGCCGCCGTACGTGTCGTAGCCGCCGTAGCCGACCGCGCCGAGGGCGGCGGTGGCGGCGACGGGGCGGCCGTCGAGGCAGGCCTCGATGTCGGCGCGCATCTCGTCGGCCGACTGGTAGCGGTAGTCGGGGTCCTTGACCAGGGCCTTGAGGACGATGGCGTCCATCTCGGGCGTGATCTCGGGGTCGAAGTTCGACGGGGGCTGCGGCTCTTCGCGTACGTGCTGGTAGGCGACCGCGACCGGCGAGTCGCCGATGAAGGGCGGACGTACCGTCAGCAGCTCGTACAGCAGGCAGCCGGTGGAGTAGAGGTCGGAGCGTGCGTCGACCTGCTCGCCCTTGGCCTGCTCTGGGGAGAGGTACTGGGCGGTGCCGATCACGGCGGCGGTCTGGGTCATCGTCATGCCGGAGTCGCCCATGGCGCGGGCGATGCCGAAGTCCATGACCTTGACCTGGCCGGTGCGCGTCAGCATGACGTTGGCCGGCTTGATGTCGCGGTGGACGATCTGGGCGCGGTGCGAGTACTCCAGCGCCTGGAGGATGCCCACGGTCATCTCCAGGGTGCGCTCGGGGAGCAGCTTGCGCCCGGAGTGCAGGAGTTCGCGCAGGGTCGATCCGTCGACGTACTCCATCACGATGTACGGGATGGAGACGTTGTCGACGTAGTCCTCGCCGGTGTCGTAGACGGCGACGATCGCCGGGTGGTTGAGCGAGGCGGCCGACTGGGCCTCACGGCGGAACCGGGCCTGGAAGGACGGGTCGCGGGCGAGGTCCACCCGGAGCGTCTTCACAGCGACGGTGCGGCCGAGCCGGGTGTCCTGGGCGAGGTAGACCTCGGCCATGCCACCACGGCCGAGCACCGAGCCCAGCTCGTACCGGCCGCCGAGGCGACGCGGCTCTTCCATAGCTAATCCAGCCCTCTCCGTCTGTCCCGACCGCACCTGTGCGTGGTCCGGCGGTGTGCTGTTCGCGCATACGGTACCGGGCGGTCCGCACCCGGTCGGCCCGCGACCGTCACCTGATACCTGACCGGTACGTCAACGTGCATGAATGGTGAGGGGTGGTGACGGGGGTCACGTCGGACCCGGTGGGGCGGTGGGGATGTTTCACGTGAAACGTCGGTTTCCGTGGATTCCGTCGGGTTGTTTCACGTGAAACGTCGGCATGTGTCCGACCGTTTCACGTGAAACATCCCTCAGGGGCGTGCGTCTACTTGGCGCGGTCGAGCACGGCCTTCATGACGTTCTTGGCGATCGGCGCGGCCAGGCCGCCACCGGAGATGTCGCCGCGCGCGGCCTCGCTGTCCTCGACGACGACGGCGACCGCGACCGGGGAGCCCTTGTCGGTCTTGGCGTAGGAGATGAACCAGGCGTAGGGGTTGCCCTCGTTGTTCACGCCGTGCTGGGCGGTGCCGGTCTTGCCGCCGACGGTGACGCCGTCGATCTGGGCCCTCTTGCCGGTGCCCTCCTTGACGACGGTCTCCATCAGCTGCTGGACCTTCTGCGCGTTGTCCGCGGAGAGCGGCTGGCTCATCTCCGTCGGGTCGGTCTGCTTGACGACGTCCAGGTTGGGGTCGGTCAGCTTGTCGACCATGTACGGGGTCATGAGCTTGCCGTCGTTGGCGATGGCGGCGGTGACCATGGCCATCTGGAGGGGCGTGGCGGCGGTCTCGAACTGGCCGATGGAGGAGAGTGCGGTCTGCGGGCGGTCCAGCTTCTTGGGCCAGACGCTCGCGTTGGAGCGGACCGGGGTGAACTGCTCGCTGTTGAAGCCGAACTTCTCCGCGGTCTCCTTCATCGCGTCCTTGCCGACGTCGACGCCGAGCTTGCCGAAGACCGTGTTGCACGACCACTGCAGCGCGACGCGCAGCGTGGCGTTCTTGCAGGGGATGTCGCCTTCGTTCTTGAGCTCGGTCCTGGTGTCCGGCAACGTCCACGGCAGCGGGGTGTCGGTCGGGTCGTCGATGTTGCTGACCTTGCCGTGCTCCAGGGCCGCGGCGGCGGTGACGACCTTGAAGGTCGAGCCGGGCGGGTAGGTCTGGCGCAGTGCCCGGTTGAGCGAGATGTCGTCCGGGTTGACCTTCTTGTCGAGCTGCTTCCAGGCGTCCGCGTCGCCCATCCCCGCGATCTTGGAGGGGTCGTACGACGGGGTGCTCGCCAGCGCGAGGATCTTGCCGGTCTTTGGGTCGAGGGCGGCGACGGCGCCCTTCTTGCCCTTGAGCCCCTCGTAGGCGGCGCGCTGGGCGTCTCCGTTGAGGGTGGTGACGACGTTGCCGCCCTTCTTCTCCTCGTTGGAGAAGAGGGCGAGCGTGCGGTCGAAGAAGAGACGGTCGTCGGTGCCGGAGAGGATGCCGTCGTGGATCTTCTCCAGCTGGGTGGCGCCGTAGACCTGGGAGGCGAACCCGGTGACGGGGGACCACATGGCGCCGTCCTTGTAGGTGCGCTTGTACTTCAGGTCGCCGTTCTTCGCCTCGACGGAGCCGGTGACGGCCTTGCCGTCGACGATGATGTCGCCGCGCGGATGGGCGTAGCGCTCGACGAGGACGCGGCGGTTGTCGCCGTGGTTCTTGAGCTTGTCCCCCTGGACGAACTGGACCCAGTTGACGCGAACGAGCAGGGCGAGGACCAGGATTCCGCAGAAGATTGCGACCCGGCGCAGGGGCTTGTTCACGGGCGGACCACCTGGGTCATCTCGGCGTCGGGGGACGGGGCGGGGGCGGGCGCGGGACGCCGGGCGGTGTCGCTGATGCGCAGGAGGATGGCCACGAGCGCCCAGTTGGCGATCACGGAGGAACCGCCCTGCGCGATGAACGGCATGGTCATACCGGTCAGCGGGATGAGGCCGGTGACACCGCCGGCGACGACGAAGACCTGGAGCGCGAAGGCGCCGGAGAGGCCGATCGCCAGGAGCTTGCCGAAGGGGTCCCGGGCGGCCAGCGCCGTACGGATGCCGCGCTCGATGAGCAGGCCGTACAGCAGGATGATCGCCATCAGGCCGGTCAGACCGAGTTCCTCGCCGACGGTGGCGAGGATGTAGTCGCTCTTGGGGGCGATGCCGCCGATGAAGCGGGAGTAGCCCTGGCCGAGGCCGGAGCCGAAGAGGCCGCCGGAGCCGAAGGAGAACATCGACTGGGCGGTCTCGGTGACCAGTCCGCATTCGCCGTTGACGCACTTGGTGGCCAGCGGGTTCAGCCAGTCGTTGACGCGGCCCTGGACGTGCCCGGCGAAGGAGGCGACGGTGACGGCGCCGACCGCGCTGAGGGTGAGGCCGAAGACGACCCAGCTGGTGCGCTCGGTCGCGACGTACAGCATGATCACGAAGAGGCCGAAGAACAGCAGCGAGGTGCCGAGGTCGGTCTCGAAGACCAGGATCATCAGGCTGAGCGCCCAGATGGCGATGATCGGGCCGAGGTCGCGGCCGCGCGGCAGGTACATCCCCATGAAGCGGCGGCTGGCCAGGGCGAGGGCGTCGCGTTTGACCATCAGATAGCCCGCGAAGAAGATCGCGATGATGATCTTGGCGAACTCGCCGGGCTGGAGCGAGCCGAGGCCCGGGATGGTGATCCAGATCCGCGCGCCGAAGCGGGCGGGGAAGAACATCGGCAGGATCAGCAGCACGAGGGCCACGACCATGGAGATGTACGTGTAGCGCTGGAGCACGCGGTGGTCCTTGAGGACCAGCAGGACGCCCAGGAAGAGTGCGACGCCGACGGTCGACCACATCAGCTGCTTGGCCGCCATCGGCCCGCCGAGTGCGGCGGTGGTGATGGCCGGTTCCTGGTCGAGGCGCCAGATCAGCACCAGGCCCAGGCCGTTGAGCAGGGTCGCGATGGGCAGCATCAGCGGGTCCGCGTACCGGGCGAACTTGCGCATCATCAGGTGCGCGATGCCGGCGAGGAGGCTGAGCCCCACTCCGTATCCGAGCATGCCTGCGGGCAGGCTGCCGTCCTTGGCGAGGCCCACGTTGGCGTAGGCGAAGACCGGGATGGCGACGGCGAACGCGAGCATGAGCAGCTCGGTGTTGCGCCTGCTGGGTGCTTCGATCGCGCCGATGGTGGTCGTGTTGGTGACAACGCTCATGGTGGTGTGGGCCCCCTACGGTGTGGCCGGCTTACCGCACTGCGAGGCCAGTTCCTGCTCTTCCTCGGAGAGGGTGGGACCGGGAGCGGGGGCGCTCGTCGTGGGTGTGGGCGAGTTCGGCGGCTTCTTGGCGCCGTCCTTGGCATCGGGCGACTTGCCCGGGTCGGGCGTGGCCGGCGGCTTCGGCGGCGCGGACCGCTGCTCGGACTTCTTCTTGCAGGCGGACGCCTGGAGCGCGAGCTTCTCGATCTTCTCGCGTGCCTGGGCGAGGTCGCTCGCGGGCAGCGTGCCCCTGACCTCCTTGGACTGGAAGTCCGGGAGGTACTTGAGTTCGATGTCGGGGTGGTCCTTCTCGATCGTCGAGAGGGAGACCCACGGAAGGTCCTGGTCGACGCCCCGGTACAGCGCGACGTGCTCGCCGTTGGCGCCGACGTAGTACTGGGTCTGGGTCCAGCGGTAGCCGCCGTACAGACCGCCGCCGACGACGGCGAGCGCGAGCACGAGGTACAGGGATCTCTTGAACCACTTGCGGCCGGGGGACTTCACGAAGTCCTCGCCGTTGTACATGTCGAACGTGTCGTCCGGGAGGCTGCCGCCGTACCCGCCGCCGCTGCCCGCGGGGCCGAAGCCGCCCAGCGGCTGCTGCGGTGCGGGGCGGCCCAGGCCCGCGGCACGGCCGGCCGGGGTCTGCATGGCGCCGGTGTCGTGCAGCTGGTGCTGGTTCTCGGCGACCGCGCCGACGACGACCGGGGTGTCGTTGAGCTGGCCGGCGAGGGTGTCGTTGCCGTCGACGTCCAGGACGTCGGCCACGATGCAGGTGATGTTGTCCGGGCCGCCGCCGCGCAGTGCCAGCTCGATGAGGTGCTGGACGGTCTCCTGCGGTCCCTGGTAGCTGGCGAGCGTCTCCTCCATCGTCTGATGGGAGACGACGCCGGACAGGCCGTCGGAGCAGATCAGATAGCGGTCGCCGGCCCGCACCTCACGGATGGAGAGGTCGGGTTCGACGTGGTCGCCGCTGCCCAGCGCGCGCATCAGCAGGGAGCGCTGTGGGTGGGTGGTGGCCTCTTCCTCGGTGATGCGGCCCTCGTCGACGAGGCGCTGCACCCAGGTGTGGTCCTGCGTGATCTGGGTGAGGACGCCGTCGCGCAGCAGGTACGCGCGGGAGTCCCCGACGTGTACGAGGCCCAGGCGCTGGCCGGTCCACAGCAGGGCGGTGAGCGTGGTGCCCATGCCCTCCAGCTGGGAGTCCTCCTCGACCATCATGCGCAGCTGGTCGTTGGCCCGCTGCACGGCGGTGCCCAGGGAGGTCAGGATGTCCGACCCGGGCACGTCGTCGTCGAGCTGGACCAGCGTGGAGATCACCTCGGAGGAGGCGACCTCGCCGGCGGCCTGGCCGCCCATGCCGTCGGCGATCGCGAGGAGACGCGGACCGGCGTAGCCGGAGTCCTCGTTACCCTCGCGGATCATGCCCTTGTGCGATCCGGCGGCGAAGCGCAGGGACAGACTCATACGCACCTCGCCCGTCGGCTCCGGGTACACCGGGTTTCGAGCCACACTGCCCACCCTCCGGTCGAGAGCGCGCCCGGGGCCCCGGGCAGGGCTCGGGGGCCCTGCGCCAGGGCCGCTGCGGCTCGCTCGATCCGCTCGCTCATTGTCGTACTACTTCCGCAGCTCGATGACGGTCTTGCCGATGCGGATCGGTGCGCCCAGCGGAATCGGTTGCGGCGTGGTGAGCCGGTTCCGGTCGAGGTAGGTGCCGTTGGTGGAACCCAGGTCCTCGACGATCCAGTTGCCGTCGCGGTCCGGGTAGATCCTGGCATGCCTGCTGGACGCGTAGTCGTCGTCCAGCACGATCGTCGAATCGTGCGCGCGGCCCAGCGTGATGGTCTGCCCCTGGAGCGCCACCGTGGTTCCGGTGAGGCTGCCCTCGGAGACGACCAGCTTGGTCGGTGCGCCGCGGCGCTGGCGCTGCTGCTGCGGGGGCGCGGCTTGGCGGCCCGCCCCGGTGTTCTGCTGCTGGGCACGCGTGTCGGGCGCATTGCCGCGGCGTGAGCCGCGCTGCGTGACACGGGTGCCGAACAGGTCGCTGCGGATGACCTGGACGGCCACGATTACAAATAGCCACAGGACAGCTAGGAAACCTAGCCGCATGACCGTCAGGGTCAGCTCTGACATTGCCCCCGCTTCACCCTTCGGCTTGCCGGTAAACGATGGTGGTGCTGCCCACGACGATCCGCGAGCCGTCGCGGAGCGTAGCGCGGGTGGTGTGCTGCCCGTCCACCACGATGCCGTTGGTGGACCCGAGGTCCTGGATCGTCGCGGGGTTGCCCGTACGGATTTCGCAGTGCCGGCGGGAGACGCCGGGGTCGTCGATCCGTACGTCGGCCTCGGTGCTGCGGCCCATGACGAGCGTGGGGCGGGAGATCTGGTGGCGGGTGCCGTTGATCTCGATCCAGCGTCTGGTCTGGGCGCCGGGCATCGGGCCGGGGCCCGCGGGGGGCCTGCGGTCCGGGGTGGCCGGGCGGCCGCCGGGCGGGCCCGGCGGCATGGGCGGTGCGCCGCCCGAGGAGGGCTGCGGGTAGCCGTAGCCGCCGCCTCGGGGTGCGGCCGGGGCGCTGGGGCCCGGGCCTGCGTCGGGTGCGGCGACCTGGGAGGTGCTGGAGGCGAGCGTGCGGCTGCGTACGCGGTAGAGACCCGTGTCCAGGTCGTCGGCCTTCTCCAGGTGGACCTTGATGGGTCCCATGAAGGTGTAGCGCTGCTGCTTGGCGTAGTCGCGGACCAGGCCGGAGAGTTCGTCGCCGAGCTGGCCGGAGTACGGGCTCAGGCGCTCGTAGTCGGGCGCGCTGAGCTCGACGATGAAGTCGTTGGGGACGACCGTCCGGTCCCGGTTCCAGATCGTCGCGTTGTTGTCGCACTCACGCTGGAGGGCGCCGGCGATCTCGACGGGCTGGACCTCGGACTTGAAGACCTTGGCGAAGGTGCCGTTCACCATGCCTTCGAGCTTTTGTTCGAAACGCTTCAGGACTCCCATGGGGCACCTCCTCCGTCGTTGTCGTCCTGGTACTGCTTACTGATCGTATCCACGCGCCGGGAAAACGGCTGGTTCCCCTTGTCCGCCCAGTCGATGAGTGTCACCCCTCACAAGGGATCGTAGAGGTGGCTTCCTGACAGTGTCCCGCACGTGCGCTCCTCCTCTGAGGAGTGGGTGCCGGAGGCCGGCGTTCCACTCCCGGGTCCCCGGAAACAAGGCGTGTGAATCCACCCCGACCAGCGTGCTAATCTTCTTCTTGTCGCCAGGCAGTCGCACAAACCAAGTGCGGGGAATCGAACGACATCACTCATGCGCGAGTGGCGGAACGGCAGACGCGCTGGCTTCAGGTGCCAGTGTCCTTAGGGACGTGGGGGTTCAAATCCCCCCTCGCGCACTCTTGAGATTCGGGTCTCACCGTGAAAACGGTGGGGCCCGTTTCTGTATGCCCGGAACAAGGGACGTCCGGGCTCGGATCGGCCTGTGTGGTCAGGGGCGGTCGGTCTGACGACGTGCTGGTCGGAGGCGGTAGTGACGCGGTCGAGGCTGTTCGGTGTCGGTGCGGGGGTGCTGACGGGGCTGGCTGCCGCGCAGCAGGTGATGCTCGCCGTGGGCCTGGGGGGCTGGCTGCCCGGCTGGCAGCCGTGGCCCTATCTGCTGCTCGCCGCCGTGCTGTGGCTGCTCGCGAAGCCCTGGTGGAGTGAGAACGGGCCGGACGCGGACGGAGTTCCCGGGTTCTGGACGGCTGCGGAGAAGTGGCTGCGCCGGGTTCCGGTCTGGGCGTACGTCGTGGCGGTGCTGGTACTGACCGCCGCCGTGTGGGCCTGGCTGCAGGACTTCGAGCCGTACCTCGGTCACGAGGAGGCGGTCTACGCGAACAAGGCGCGCTTCTGGTTCGACGGGACGCCGGACGCGGGCTGGGGCGTCTACCGGCCGGTCGGGCTGCCCGCGCTGGGGGCGCTCGCGCTGTGGATCACGGGGTACGACGGCTACGCCTCCGGCGGCGGCATGGGGGCACTGCGTGCGGTGACCCTCGTGCTGGCGCTCCTGATGCTGTGCACGACGTACCTGGTGGCCCGCGCGTGGACGACGCCCCGGCGGGCCCTGGTGGCGGTGCTGGTGCTGCTGAGCGGGCTCGGGTTCCTGCGCCGGATGCCGGAGTTCCTGAACGACATCGGGTCCACCGCACTGCTGCTGATCGTGGTGTTCCTGCTGGTGCGTGCGCTGGAGCAGGCGGGCACGAAGGCGGGTGCGAGGGCGCTTCTGCTGGCACCGGTGGTGGTGCTCGCGGCCTTCTATCTGCGCTACGGAGTCGTCGGAAACCTCCTGGCGGTGGCTCTTGCGGGTGTTTTCGCGTACGGGCCGAGGGCCTGGTGGGCGCTGGGGTGGCGGCTGTGGGCGGCGGTCGGCGTGCTGGTGGTGGGGCTGGTGCCGCACTTCGTGTACGCGACCGAGCGCACCGGGAAGCCGCTGGGGATGATCCTGTCGGCGACCTCGCAGGCCAACCGGGAGTACGTGGGCGACGGCTTCGTCTACTACCTGAGCGTCTTCCCCTACCGGCTGGCCGGTGACCTGGGCGCCGTGGTGATGACGGCGGGGGTGTGCGCGGCGTTCGCGGCCTGGCGGAGGGTGCGCAGGGGCGGTACGGGTGTCCGTTTCGACGACCGGCGCCGGGTGTTCCTCGGGGCTGCGGCGCTGCTGGTGTTCGTGGTGCTGGGAGTGGCCACCGACGGGGAGCCCCGTTTTGTGTATCTGCCGGTGACGCTGCTCACGGTGCTCGGGGTGCAGGCGGTGGCGGAGCTCACGCGGGTGTGGGCGCCCCGGGTGTTGATGTGCGTGGGGGCGCTGGCGGCGGTGACGGTGCTCGGGACGGCGCAGGTGGTGGCGCACGGTGCGATGCCCGCGCCGACGAAGCTGGGCGCGTCCACGGTGCCGGTGGCGCGGGCGCTGGCCGCGAAGGACGGGGAGCGCTGCCTGATCGTCACCGGGTACGAGCCGGAGTTCGGCTGGTACACGGGGTGCGATGCGCTGACGTACCGCCAGTACCGGGAGAAGTACGGGAACGGGCGGACGGTGCACGTGCCGCAGGGGACGCGGGTGAGCTTCGTACGGTTCGAGAAGGGGCGTCTGCAGCCGAACGCGACAGGGGTGCGGGAGCTGATCGACGGGCGTCCGGCGACGCTGCTGCGGATGCCGGCGGTGACCGGGGGGTCGGCGGGGGCGGCGACGGTGTGGAGTGTGCGGTTCTGAGTCTCTGTCCTGGCCCTGGTTCTTGCCTCGGTTCTTGCCCCGGTCTTCGGGGAGAGGGCTTCAGGTGCGGCTGTTGTTGTAGCGCAGCAGGTACGAGGCGAAGCGGGTGAGGTCGTCCTCGCTCCAGTCGGCGAGGCGCTCCTGGTAGGCGGCGTGACGGCTGGCGTGGGTGGCGGTGAGGGTGGCGGCGCCGGCCTCGGTGGGGTGCAGGACCTGGACGCGGTGGTCGTCGGGGTCGGGGCGGCGCTCCACCAGGCCGAGCTTTTCCAGGGTGGTGAGCTGCCTGCTGACGGTGGACTTGTCGAGCATGTAGTGCGCGGCGAGGTCGGTGGCGCGGCAGCCCTGCTGGTCGTGGATGTGCGCGAGCAGGGTGTACGAGACCAGGGGCAGGTCCGGGTGGAGCCGGGCGGCGGTGGCGCGGGCCCGGCGGGCGAAGGCGGTCAGCTCGCGCTCGATGGTGTCGACGGCGGTGGTGCGGCCGGCCTCGGCGGTCCGGGGGGTCTGCGCGTCGTGGGGGTGCTGGGTGGTCATGGGGTGGTTTGCCCTTCGCTCTATTGGTTGTAGAGTACATTCATCAAGGTGGTTGTAATTGCCAACCACTGCGTGGTGGGTCTGTGCTGTCGAACTTCGCACCGGGCCACCTCTCTTCGTGCCTCCCTTCGCGCCCTTCCCCTGGAGTCTGTCGATGTCTGCGTCCCCCACAGGTCAGAGCGGTACGGGGGCGCAGCTGCGGCACGTCCTCGGCCACCTCCTCACCCCGCTGCTCATGTGCATCGGCATGGGGCTGGCGTACCTCGGGGCCTTCCACGCACCCGAACCCCACCACCTGCGCGTCGACGTCGTCGGGTCGGGGCCGAGCGCACAGGTGCTGGCGCAGACGCTGCACGACAAGGGGAACGGCGCGCTCGACGTCCGTACCGTCGCCGACCGTGCGATCGCCCAGCAGGCGTTGAAGGACCGGGAGATCTACGGGGCGTACGTGCCGGGCGCGAAGCCCGAACTGCTGGTTGCCTCGGCGGGATCGGACACCACGGCGACCGTCGTGGAGAAGGTCTTCACCGGGCTCGCGGCCGAGCAGGGGGCGCCGCTGAAGGTCACCGACGTGGTGCCCGTGGCGTCGGGCGACCCGACGGGACAGGGGCTGTTCTTCCTGCTCGTCGCGCTCAGCATCGGTTCGTACGCCTCCGTGGCAGTGATCGGCGGGGCCGGTGCGGTGCTAGCACTGCGGCTGCGGGCGCTGCTGGCGGTGGGCATGTCGCTGGTCGTCAGCGTCATCGGGGCGGTGTTCGCGGGGCCGCTCTTCCACCTGGTGGACCAGGGGCTCGCCGGGGTGTGGGCGATGTCGTGGCTGTACTCGGCGGGCATCCTGCTGGTCGGCGTCGGACTGCACACCTTCCTCAAGCGCTGGACCACGCTGGGCGTGATGGTGCTGTTCGTGATGCTCAACTTCACCAGCTCCGGAGGCATCTTCCGGCCCGAGCTCCAGTCCGGCTTCTTCGCCTCGCTGCACTCCTTCTGGAACGGCGCCTGCTTCATCGAAGGGGCGCGCGGACACGTGTACTTCGAGGGCAACGGCGTCGGGCGCAGCGTGCTGGTGCTGGCGCTGTGGTTCGTGGTGGGCGCGGTCGTGATGGGGGCGGCGGCGGTCTGCGAGGCGGCTCGGCGGCGCAGGGAGCACCCGGGGGCGCATGCGGCTGTGGCGCAGGCGGGGGCGCGTCGGACCGAGGGGGCTGCGGCTGCGGGGGCCGTGCGGGAAGAAGACGCGGTGGAGGAGGAGTTGGAGGAGGCGGTCGGCGTGTGAGGGCGGGGTGGCGTCTGAGGGCGTCGGCGTGTGAGGGCGGTCGGCGTGTGGGAGTGGGAGCGGCTCCGGGCTGTGGTCCGGGGCCGTTCTTCGTACTAATCCCGGGTTATCCACAGGGTGTCTGAGCAGGGGCTCGACAACGGCGCTACGGTCGTGGGGAGTTGATGAGCGGCCGCGGAAAGCGGTTCGTGGGGCGGTACGGAGCGGGGGAGGCGGCGTGATGAACGACACCGGGGGGACCGGGCGGATTCCGGAGGTCGAGGGCTTTGCCCGGCGGGCCGTGAAGGGGGACGTGCAGGGCGGCGCGGAAGGGGCCGCGCGGGCGGCGTCGAGGAAGGCGGAGTCCCGCAAGGCGGAGGGGAAGGCACTGCGGGTGAAGGTGCCGCGCGCCGACCACCGCAGGCTGATCCTCGACCCGGGGCGGCCGGACGCGGTGCGGGCCGTCGAGGAGTCGAACCGGGGGCGGGTCGCCTCCCTGACGCCGATACGCGTGGGGCGCATGGCGGCAAGCCCCTTCTCCTTCCTGCGCGGTACGGCCGGACTGATGGCGCACGACCTGGCGGGCACACCCGTCACCGGCGTCGCCGCCCAGATATGCGGAGACGCGCACGCGGCGAACTTCGGGCTCTACGGGGACGCCAGGAACCGCCTGGTCATCGACCTCAACGACTTCGACGAAACGGTCGTCGGCCCCTGGGAGTGGGACGTCAAGCGCCTCGCGGCCTCGCTGGTGCTCGCCGGACGTGAGGCAGGGGCAGACGAGGACACCTGCCGCCGAGGAGCGTTCGACGCGGTCGGTGCGTACCGGCGGACCATGCGGCTGATGGCGAAAATGCCGGCGGCCGACGCGTGGAACGCGATAGCCGACGAGGAACTCGTCTCGCACACCGACGCCCGCGACCTGCTGGGCACCCTGGAACGGGTCTCGGAGAAGGCCCGCAAGAACACCAGCGCCCGGTTCGCGGCCAAGTCCACCGAGGTCACCGAGGACGGCGGCCGGCGCTTCGTGGACGCGCCGCCGGTGCTGCGCAGGGTGGCGGACGCGGAAGCGGCGGCGGTCGCCACCGCCCTCGGCGAATACCTGGGGACCGTCTCCGAGGACAGGCTGCCGCTGCTGGCCCGGTACGCGATACACGATGTGGCGTTCCGGGTGGTCGGCACCGGCAGCGTCGGCACCCGGTCGTACGTGGTGCTGCTGCTCGACCACCGGGGGGAGCCGTTGGTGCTCCAGGTGAAGGAGGCGCGTGCCTCCGCCCTCACCCCGTACCTGCCGCAGGCCGGGTTCGAGATAGCGGAGCCCGTGCACGAGGGCAGGCGGGTCGTGCTCGGGCAGAAGCGGATGCAGGTCGTCAGCGACATCCTGCTCGGCTGGTGCACGGTCGACGGGCTGCCGTTCCAGGTGAGGCAGTTCAGGAACAGGAAGGGAAGTGTGGACCCGGCGGCACTGGAGGCGGACCAGGTCGACGACTACGGGCGGATGACGGGCGCGCTGCTGGCCAGGGCTCACGCGCACAGTGCCGATCCGGAACTCGTCGCCGGCTACTGCGGCAAGAACGAGGAGTTCGACGAGGCCGTCGCCGACTTCGCGGTGTCCTACGCGGACCGTACGGAGGCCGACCACGCGGAACTGGTGGCTGCGGTGAGGAGTGGGCGGATCGAGGGGGAGATGGGGGTGTGAGGGGGGTGGGGTGAGGGGCGGGGATGGGGGGTGGGGGGGAGGGGCCCCTCCCCCCTGCCGGATCCCCGCCCAAGCCCTCCCCCAGGCCCAAGCCCCCCGCCCCGGGGAAGGACCGTAGGCTGGATGGGTGACTCAGGATGCCGCCGGGGGACCGGTTACCCCGAATGAAGACGACGTACGGTCCGGTGAGCGGCCGGAGGCGCGGTTGGAGAAGGCGGTGGGGGTCGCCGAGCAGGCGCTGATCGAGTTCGAGATCGCCGTGGAGACCTTCCGGATCGAGGTCGAGAACTTCTCGCGGCTGCACCACCAGAAGCTCGGGCCGATGTATTCGCGGCTCGACGAGCTGGACGCGCAGATCGCCGAGGCGAAGGCCCGGCAGACCGGGGATCCGAAGGACCTGGCGAAGGCGGACGAGCTGCGGGCGCTGGTCATGCCGATGCCCGGGGTGGAGGAGCTGTTCCACGGCTGGATGGACTCCGAGGGCCTGTCGCCCGAGGGTGCCGCGATGCTGAACGAGCAGCCGGTGCGGCCGCCCGAGCGCGTGCGGCCCAGCGAGGAGGCCCGCAAGCTCTACCGCGAGCTGGTGCGCAAGGCCCACCCCGATCTGGCCCGGGAGGAGAAGGAGCGCACGCGCCGGGAGGAGTTCATGACCCGGGTCAATGCCGCGTACGGGCGGGGTGACGAGGCGTTGTTGGGGGAGCTGGCCGAGGAGTGGGCGGCCGGGCCGGTGCCCGAGACGCGGCTCAGCGCCAGCGAGGAGCTGTATGCCCGCCTGGAGTGGCTGTCGCAGCGCAAGGAGCTGCTGACCGTCGTGGCCCGTGACCTGGAGGAGAGCGCCATCGGGTCGATGCTGCGGATGGCGCCGGAGGACCCGGACCGGCTCCTGGAGGAGATCGCCGAGCAGCTGCTCGCGCAGGTCTCCGAGCGGGAGGCGGAGCTCGCCCGGTGGGTGCAGTAGCGTTCCGGGCGGCGACGGGGGTCGTGGGTGACCCGGTGTCGTCTGTGATGAGTGATCGGTAGTCGTGTGTACGAGAGAAGGCCTGACCCCATGAATTTCGCCTCCATGCCCTCGGTGGACGTCGCGTCGGTGCCGGCCGACGGCCTCGTGCTGGATGTCCGGGAGGCCGACGAGTGGGCCGCCGGGCACGTCGAGGGTGCGCTGCATGTGCCGATGAGTGACTTCGTCGCCCGGTTCGGTGAGGTCACCGAGGCGGTGGCGGACGGCCGTCGCGCCCATGTGATGTGCCGGGTCGGCGGGCGTTCGGCGCAGGTCACCCAGTACCTCGTGCAGCAGGGCATCGACGCGGTGAACATCGAGGGCGGCATGCTGGCGTGGGACGGCGCCGGCCGGCCGATGGTTGCCGACGGCGACGCCCCCGCGTTCGTGCTCTGACGCTCAGGTCTTCTGACCCGAAGGTCCTCCGGCGTGAAGGTCAGCCCAGCGGGTGCTCGGCCAGCAGGTCGCCCAGGAGCTCCTCGTGGGCGGCCGCCGGGCCGAGGCTGAGCTCCAGTTGTTTGGCCCAGGCGTGGTAGCGGTGCAGCGGGTAGTCGGTGTCCGCGCCGAAGCCGCCGTGCAGGTGCTGTGCGGTCTGTACGGTGCGCCGTACGCCGTCTGCCGCCCAGATCTTGGCCACCGCCACGTCCCCCGCGAGCGGAAGCGCACCATCCGCCGAGGACGCGCTCAGCCGCCAGGCGGCCTGCCAGAGGGTGGCCTCCATGGCGCGCAGGTCGATGTACCGGTCTGCGGCCTGGACGGCGACGGCCTGGAAGGTGGCGACCGGGTGTCCGAACTGCTCGCGCTGTGAGGTGTAGTGGGCCGTCATCTCCAGGACGCGTTCGCCCAGGCCCAGTGCCTGCGCGCAGGTCCCGACGGTGAGCAGCGCGTGCAGCCAGTCCCCTGCCGCCGGGTCGGTGATCACCTCGTGCGGTGCCGCGCGTACGGCGTCCAGGCGTATCTCGGCGAGGAGTTCGCCGCTGGTGGAGACCTGGTCGGCGAGGGTGACGCCGGTGCGGTCGCGGGGGATCAGGGCCACTACGGTGCGGCCGTCGTCGCCGGTGCGGGCGGGCACCGCGATCAGGTCGGCGTGCTGCGCCCAGGCGACCGCCGTCTGTACGCCGTCCAGAGTCCAGTCGGCGTCGTCCGACTGCCGTGCTGTGACGGCGAGTTCGGCCTTTTCGTGTCCGGTGCGTCCGTGCGCGGCGGCGGTGAGGACCAGTTCGCCGCGTCCGGCCCGGGGCAGCAGCTCGCCCGCCAGCTCCTTGTCCCCGTACCGCTGAACGGTCAGGGCCGCCGCGCTGGACTCCAGCAGTGGCACCCGGGCGAGCACTTTCGCCGATTCGCGCAGGACGAGGCAGAGGGCGAGCGGGTCCAGGCCCGCGCCCCCGTGTTCCTCGGCCAGCAGCAGGCTCAGCAGGTCGGCGGCGGCCAGCTTCGCCCACAGTGGGCGGTCGAAGTCGTCGGCGACGGCGCCCGTGGTGAGCGCCGGGCTCGGTACGGCGTCCGGTGCCTCCCCGGCGAAGACCGCCCGTGCCGCCTCGGCGGCCGCCTGCTGTTCCTCGGTGAAGGTGAAGTCCACTGCCCTGCCCTCCCGTAAAGCCGTGCCCGTACCGACATCTGACGGTGCGTCAAGATAGAACACGTTCTACGGGAAGGGAATGGCGGCGGCCGCGCGGCCCCGCCCTTCACAGGCCCCGGCAGCTTCCGTAGCTCAGCGGTCGAAGTCCAACTCCACCTCCCCGGTGGCCGGATGCGACTGGCAGGCCAGCACGTATCCCGCCTCGGTCTCTTCCTCCTCCAGCGCGTAGTTGCGGTCCATGCGGACCTCGCCGCGCACCAGGAACGCCCGGCAGGTCCCGCACACCCCGCCCTTGCAGGCGTACGGCGCGTCCGCGCGCGCCCGCAGCACCGTCTCCAGCAGCGACTCGCCGTCCTGCACCGGCCAGGTCCCGGAGCGGCCGTCGAGGGTGGCGGTCAGGGTGCCGCCCACGGCGGCGGGCACGGTCGCGGCCGGCGCGGCGGCAGCGGCACCGTCGTCGACGTGGAAGATTTCCTCGTGGATACGGTCCCGGCCGACCCCGAGTCCGCGCAGCGCCCGCTCGGCACCCTCGACCAGGCCGAGCGGCCCGCACAGGTACCACCCGTCGATGTCGGCGACGGGCAGGAGCGCGGGGAGCAGGCCCGTCAGCCGGTCCTCGTCGAGTCGCCCCGACGGCAGCCCCGACTGCTGCTCCTCCCGCGAGAGCGCCGTGACCAGCTGGAACCTGTCGGGGAAGCGGTCCTTCAGGTCGGCGATCTCCTCCAGGAACATCGTGGAGGCCGCCGTGCGGTCGCTGCGGATCAGACAGAACCGGGCGTCGGGCCGGCGCGTCAGCAGCGTCGTCGCGATCGACAGCACCGGCGTGATGCCGCTGCCGCCGACGACCGCCGCGAAGTACCCGGCGCGCGGCTTCAGTACGAAGCGGCCGGTGGGCGGCATCGCCTCGACCGTGTCCCCGACCAGCAGTTCCTTCAGTGCGTACGTGGAGTACGCGCCGCCGTCGACCAGCCGGATGCCGACCCGCAGCACCGGCTCGTGAGGGGCCTCGGCCGCGGGGGCGCAGATCGAGTACGTACGCCGGATCTCCTGCCCGTCCACGATCCGCCGCAGTGCCAGGTGCTGGCCGGGCACGTGCCGGAAGGTCTCGCGCAGCTCGGGCGGCACCGCGAGGGTGACGGCCACCGCATCGTCGGTGAGCCGCTCGATGCCCCAGACCCGGAGCGGGTGGAACGGCATCTACAACTCCTTGAAGTGGTCGAAGGGTTCGCGGCAGGCCACGCAGCGGCGCAGCGCCTTGCACGCGGTGGAGGAGAAGCGGCTGAGCAGTTCGGTGTCGACGGATCCGCAGTGCGGGCAGCGGATCGCCAGGGAGAGGGGTATCGGGCCGCCGCCGCTCACCTCGCGTGTGGTGCGCGGGGGTGCGATGCCGAACTCGGCGAGCTTGCGCCGTCCTTCGTCGCTGATGTCGTCCGTGGACCAGGCGGGGGCGAGCACGGTGCGCACGGTGACCTCGGCCATGCCGCCGCTCTCGTGGAGTATCCGCTCGATGTCGGCGGACATGGCTTCGATGGCGGGGCAGCCGGTGTACGTCGGGGTCAGGTCGACCTCGACGCTGCCCGGCCCGGTGACGTGCACTGCGCGCAGTACGCCGAGCTCTTCCAGGGTGAGGACGGGCAGTTCGGGGTCGGGGACGGTGCCCGCGAGGCGGCGCAGTTCGGCCTCCAAGGCGGTGTCTTGCTCGGTCACCATGTCGCCCCCGGGTGGCTGCGGTGCAGGTGCTGCATTTCGGCGATCATGCGGCCGAAGGGTTCGGTGTGCAGGCCCTGCCGGCCCGCGCCTGCCGCCCAGGCTCCGGTGCGGGGGCCCTCGGGGACGGTGAGTGTGGCCCGCTCCAGGACCGTGGTGACGGAGGCCAGCCACTCCTCCTCCACCAGTGGTGCCTCCGCCAGGCCCTCGACCGGCTGGAACGGCTCTCCGGTGAAGCGCCACAGGGTGTCCACGGCGCGCTGCATCCGTGCGTGGCTCTCCTCGGTGCCGTCGCCCAGGCGCAGCGTCCACTGCTCGGCGTGGTCGCGGTGGTACTCCGTCTCTTTCACGGCCTTGGCCGCGAGGGGCGCGAACTCGCCGTCTCCGGCGGCCAGTCGGCCGTACAAGAGGTGCTGGTAGGTGGAGAAGAACAGCTGGCGGGCGATGGTGTGGGCGAAGTCGCCGTTCGGCTGCTCGACCAGTTGGAGGTTGCGGAAGGCGCGTTCCTCGCGGAGGTAGGCGAGTTCGTCCTCGTCGCCGACGAGGGAGAGCAGGATGCGGGCCTGGCCGAGGAGGTCGAGTGCGATGTTGGCGAGGGCGACTTCCTCTTCGAGGACGGGGGCGTGGCCGGCCCACTCCCCCAGCCGGTGCGAGAGGACGAGGGCGTCGTCGCCGAGGGCGAGGGCGGCGGTGCGCGCAACGGAGGTGGCGGTCACAGGTGCTTCACCCCGTCCGGGATCGCGTAGAAGGTGGGGTGGCGGTAGGGCTTGTCGCCGGAGGGTTCGAAGAAGGAGTCCTTCTCGTCGGGGGACGAGGCGGTGATCTCGGCGGACGGCACGACCCAGATGGAGACGCCCTCGGACCTGCGGGTGTAGAGGTCGCGGGCGTTGCGCAGGGCCATTTCGGCGTCCGGGGCGTGCAGGCTGCCGGCGTGGGTGTGGGAGAGTCCGCGGCGGGAGCGCACGAACACCTCCCACAGCGGCCAGTCGTGGTTCTGGTCGGTGCCGGTCATGCGGCTTCCCCCTTGGTCTTACGGTGCTTGCTTGCGTACGCCGCTGCCGCGTCCCGCACCCAGGCGCCCTCTTCGTGGGCCCGGCGGCGCTGGGTGATGCGCTGGTCGTTGCAGGGGCCGTTGCCCTTGAGGACGTCCCAGAACTCGGCCCAGTCGATGGCACCGAAGTCGTGGTGGCCGCGTTCTTCGTTCCACCGCAGGTCCGGGTCCGGGAGGGTGAGGCCGAGTGCCTTCGCCTGCGGGACGGCGATGTCGACGAAGCGCTGGCGCAGTTCGTCGTTGGAGTGCCGCTTGATCTTCCACTGCATGGACTGCGCGGAGTGCGAGGACTCGTCGTCGGGCGGGCCGAACATCATCAGCGACGGCCACCACCAGCGGTTGACCGCGTCCTGCGCCATGGCGTGCTGCTCCGGGGTGCCCTGGGAGAGGGCGAGGAGCGATTCGAAGCCCTGGCGCTGGTGGAAGGACTCCTCCTTGCAGATGCGGACCATCGCGCGGGCGTACGGGCCGTAGGAGCAGCGGCAGATGGGTACCTGGTTGGTGATCGCGGCGCCGTCCACCAGCCAGCCGATCGCGCCGACGTCGGCCCAGGTCAGGGTGGGGTAGTTGAAGATCGACGAGTACTTCTGGCGGCCGGCGTGCAGCTTGTCGAGGAGCTCCTCGCGGCTGGTGCCGAGGGTCTCGGCGGCGCTGTAGAGGTAGAGGCCGTGGCCGGCTTCGTCCTGGACCTTGGCCATGAGGATGGCCTTGCGGCGCAGGGAGGGTGCGCGGGTGATCCAGTTGGCTTCGGGCTGCATGCCGATGATCTCGGAGTGCGCGTGCTGGGCGATCTGGCGGACCAGGGAGGCGCGGTAGGCGTCGGGCATCCAGTCGCGGGGTTCGATGCGTTCGTCGGCGGCGACGGCCGCGTCGAACACCGTCTGCTGGTCCGGAGCCGAGCCCTCCTTCGCGGGGTGGGTCTGCCCTTCTGTCACTGCCGTCATCCTGGCCCCCTGTGCCACCGACCGACCGATCGTTCGGTTCATTGACTTCAATGGTGGGGCGACGGCCCGTAGGGTGTCAACCTCTGTGGACAACTGGCCGACGCGTGCTGATCGGGGCGGGATGGATTCGTACGACGACAAGGCCCGGGGCGAGGACCTGACCCCGGATGCCGCCGAGAATCCGGCGAAGGACACGTCACCGCCCGCCGAGGACCCGCCCGCCGCAGACGTACCCGCCGAGACCCCCGGCACCGAGACCCCCGGCACCGAGACCCCCGGCACCGAGACCCCCGGCACCGAGACCCCCGGCATCGCCGGGCTCTCCTTGCGCTCCCAGGTCGTCGCGGCCCTCGCCCTCGCCCTGGTCGGTGTCACCGCCCTCGTGCATCTCGGCATGGTCTTCCTGCATGTCGCACCGTCGAACACGCTCTCCAAAGAGCACAGCCAGGCGGTGAGCGACTGGATCAACCCCGAGTTCGAGCAGAACTGGAAGCTCTTCGCCCCCAACCCGCTGCAGCAGAACATCGCCGTCCAGTCCCGTGCCCAGATCCAGACCAAGAGCGGCCAGTGGCGCATCACGGAGTGGATCGACTTCTCCGCCAAGGACGCCGAGCAGATCCGCGGCAGCCTCCTGCCCAGCCACACCGACCAGAACGAACTGCGCCGCGGCTGGGACTTCTACACCAACTGGCACAACGACAAGAACGAGTCGCTGGGCATGCGCGGGGACGTTTCCGCACGCTACATCCGGCGCATCGTCCTGGAGCGGATGTCCGAGCTCGACATGGGCGGCCGAGTGGTCCGTATCCAGGTCCGCTCCTCCACGACCTCGGTGAAGCCGCCGCCGTGGAGCACGGAGAAGATCTCCACCAAGCCGGTGTACCGGACGCTGCCCTGGTGGAAGGTGACGCAGGCCGACCTGACGAAGGTCGCCGACGAGGCGGGAGTGACCAAGTGAGCGTCACCCAGAGGTTCCGGTCCAAGGCCCCGTCCAAGGCTCTGCCGGCCCGGACGCAGCAGTGGCTCCAGCGGGGCGTCCAGCGCGTCACCGCCGCGGCCCTCGGTCCGTATCAAACAGCGATAGTGCGCATCGGGTTCTCCGCGACCTGGCTGCTGTTTTTGCTGCGCGAGCTGCCGCACCGGCACGAGCTGTACGGGCCCGACGGTCCGTGGGCGTTCGACATGGGCCGGGACATCCTCGCCGACAACGGCGCCTTCACTGTGCTGATCTGGACAAACAGCACACTGTGGTTCGAGCTCGTGTACGCCCTTGCGATCGTTTCCAGCGCACTGTTGCTGGTGGGCTGGCGCACCCGGACGATGTCCGTGCTGTTCATGATCGGCGTGCTGTCGCTGATGAACCGCAGCGTCTTCATGGGCGACGGCGGCGACAACGTCATCCACCTGATGGCGATGTACCTGGTGCTCACGCGCTGCGGCCAGGTGTGGTCGCTGGACGCGCGCCGGGTGAAGGCCGCAGGGGGTGTCGTTTTTGCCGTCGTACGGGACCGGGTGGGGCCCGCGCTGTGGACGGTGCTTGGTGTCGCCCTTGCGGCGGTCACTTTCCTGGGGCTGCTGAGCTGGGGCTGGGCGCTGGTGTTCTGGGCGCTGCTGCTCGTGCACCTGGGGTGGTGGGCGGTGTGCCGGTTCGCCGACGGTGAGCCGCGACGGCTCGCGGACGTCCTGGCCAACCTCGTCCACAACGCCGGTCTGCTGATCATCATGGTCGAGGTGTGCTTCGTCTACGCGACGGCCGGCTGGTACAAGGTGCAGGGTTCGCGCTGGCAGGACGGCACCGCGATCTACTACCCGCTGCACCTGGACTACTTCACGCCCTGGCCGTGGCTGTCCGAGCAGCTCGCCTCGCACGGCACGATGGTCATGCTGGTGACGTACGGAACGGTGATCGTGCAGGTCGCCTTCCCGTTCACGCTGTTCAACCGGCGGGTGAAGAACGTCCTGCTGGCGCTGATGATCGTGGAGCACGCGAGCATCGCGGTGCTGCTGGGGCTGCCGTTCTTCTCGCTGGCGATGATCGCCGCCGACGCGGTGTTCCTGCCGACGGTGTTCCTGCTGTGGCTGGGCGGCCGGGCCGGGCGGCTCAGGGACTGGGTGTTCGTTCCGTCGCGCAAGGCCCCGCAGCAGCGTCCCGAGGCCGTGGAGCAGCCCCGTACGCTCGTGGGGTGAGCAGCGAGAACATTCCCGTGGAAGAGCCCGCCCAGTACGACGACGGCTTCGGCGACGGGATCGGCGTCGGCCCGCACCCCGAGCCCTGGCCGAAGGGCGAGCGCTACGACCCCGAGCTGCTCGCGCACGGCGACCGGCGCAACGTCGTCGACCCGTACCGGTACTGGACGCGGGAGGCGATCGTCGCCGACCTGGACACCCGGCGGCACGACTTCCACGTGGCCGTGGAGAACTGGGGCCACGACTTCAACATCGGGTCCGTGGTGCGTACCGCGAACGCCTTCCTCGCCAAGGAGATCCACATCGTGGGCCGCCGGCGCTGGAACCGGCGCGGGGCCATGGTCACCGACCGCTACCAGCATGTGCGCCATCACCCGGACACCGAGTCGCTGACCGCGTGGGCGGCCGCCGAGGACCTGCCGATCATCGGCATCGACAACCTGCCGGGGGCGGTCCCGCTGGAGCGCACGGTGCTGCCGAAGCGGTGTGTGCTGCTGTTCGGTCAGGAGGGGCCTGGGCTGACCGAGGAGGCGCGCAGGCACGCGTCGATGGTGTGCTCGATCGCGCAGTTCGGCTCGACACGGTCGATCAACGCGGGAGCCGCGGCGGCCGTCGCGATGCATGCCTGGGTACAGCGGTACGCGGACGTGCCGGAGCCGTCGTAACAGGGGGCAGTACCGGGAACGCCGTGGTCCGCGTTGGGGGGCGCGAACCACGGCATTCGTCTTTCCGGTGCGTACGCCGCCGTCAGGCCTGGCGGCGTACCTCCACCGTCCGGAAGCGGTTCGCCACGAACGCGCCGTCGCACAGTGCGGCGTTCGCGGCCGGGTTGCCGCCGGAGCCGTGGAAGTCGGAGAACGCGGCCGTCTGGTTGACGTACACCCCGCCCGTCAGATTCAGCGAGAGCTGCGCGGACTCCTCCAGGCAGACCTCCTCGACGGCCCGCTCCACCTCGTCGGACGTCGTGTACGCGCCGACCGTCATGGCGCCCTTGTCGCGGACCGTACGACGCAGCAGCTCGACGGCGTCGGCCGTGGAGTCCACGGCGACGGCGAAGGACACCGGGCCGAAGCACTCCGAGAGGTACGCCGCCTCCGCGTCCGGCTTCGCGCCGTCCAGCTTGACGATGACGGGGGTACGGACCGTGGCATCGGGGAAGTCCGGGTTGGTGACCTCGCGGGACGGCAGGGCGACCTCGCCGAGACCGGCCGCCGCCTCCAGGCGGGCCTTGACGTCCGGGTTGACCAGTGCGCCCAGCAGGGCGTTCGCCCGGCCGTCGTCGCCGAGCAGGCCGCCGACCGACTTCGCGAGGTCGCCGACCACCTCGTCGTACGACTTGGGACCCGCGTCGGTGGTGATGCCCTCGCGGGGGATCAGCAGGTTCTGCGGGGTGGTGCACATCTGGCCGCTGTACAGGGACAGCGAGAACGCCAGGTTGGAGAGCATCCCCTTGTAGTCGTCGGTGGAGTCCACGACGACGGTGTTGACGCCGGCCTTCTCCGTGTAGACCTGCGCCTGGCGGGCGTTGGCCTCCAGCCAGTCGCCGAAGGCGGAGGAACCCGTGTAGTCGATGATCTTGATTTCGGGGCGGGTGGCGAGCGTCTTGGCGATGCCCTCGCCGGGGCGCTCGGCGGCCAGCGCCACCAGGTTGGGGTCGAACCCGGCCTCGGCGAGGACCTCACGGGCGACCTTCACCGTCATCGCGAGCGGCAGCACCGCGCGCGGGTGCGGCTTGACCAGGACCGGGTTGCCCGTGGCCAGGGACGCGAACAGGCCCGGGTAGCCGTTCCAGGTGGGGAAGGTGTTGCAGCCGATGAGCAGGGCGATGCCGCGCGGGACGGCCGTGAAGGACTTCGCCAGGTTCAGCGGGTCGCGCTTGCCCTGCGGCTTCGACCAGTCGGCGGCCGCGGGCACCCGGGTCTGCTCGACGTAGGCGTACGCCACCGCCTCCAGGCCGCGGTCCTGGGCGTGCGGGCCGCCCGCCTGGAGCGCCATCATGAACGCCTGGCCGCTGGTGTGCATCACCGCGTGCGCGAACTCGTGCGTGCGGGCGCTGATGCGGGCCAGGATCTCCAGACACACCACGGCGCGCGCCTCGGGGCCCGCGTCGCGCCACGCGCCCATGCCCGCGCGCATGGCGGGCAGCAGGACGTCGATGTCCGCGTGCGGGTAGGAGATGCCCAGCTCCGGGCCGTACGGGGAGACTTCGCCGCCCTCGGAGGCGGTGCCGCCGACCCAGTCGTCGGTGCCCGGCTGGTCGCCCAGGTCGAAGCGGGTGTTCTTCAGCGCCTCGAACGCCGCGAGGCCGTCGGCCGCCGCGCTCTCGCCGTACGCCTTGGGGTGCTCGGGGTGCGGGGACCAGTAGGCGCGCGTACGGATCGCGTCGAGGGCCTGGTCGAGTGTGGGCCGGTGGGTCTCGGTCAGCTGGGTCAGCTGCTGCGGCGACTGCATGTGTACGGACCAACTCCTCGTCGAGCTGGGCTCGGACTGGGCTCGGACGGTCGGACACGGCTAGAGTAACCGAACGATCGGTCGGGACAAGGGGGCCGACGCAAACCTGTGGACAACGCGTTCGCGGGACCGACGTGCACCTGTGGACAACCGTCCTGGAGGATTGGCCGCATGACAGCAATCGAGCGCTCCCGCACCGTCGCCGTCGTCGGGGCCGGGACCATGGGCCAGGGCATCGCCCAGGTCGCCCTCCTCGCCGGGCACCCCGTCCGGCTCTTCGACGTCGACGCCGAGCGCACCACCGCCGCGGACGCCTCCGTACGCTCCCGGGTGGAACGCCTCGTCGCGAAGGGGAAGCTGGCGCGCGCCGACGCCGACGCGGCGCTGGAGCGGCTGCACCCCGCCCACGACCTGCGGGACCTCGCCGAGGCCGCCCTCGTCGTCGAGGCGATCGTGGAACGCCTGGAGGTGAAGCAGCAGGTGTTCCGCTCCCTGGAGGAGCTGGTCTCCGCCGACTGCCTGCTCGCCACGAACACCTCCTCGCTGTCGGTGACCGCCGTCGCGGGCGCGTTGAAGCACCCGGGGCGCTTCGTGGGCATGCACTTCTTCAACCCCGCGCCCCTGCTCCCCCTGGTGGAGATCGTCAGCGGCTTCGCGACGGACGCCGATGCCGCCACCCGCGCGTACGACACCGCGCTCGCCTGGGGGAAGACGCCGGTGCGCTGCGCCGACACCCCCGGCTTCCTGGTCAACCGGATCGCCCGCCCCTTCTACGCCGAGGCCTTCGCGGTGTACGAGGAGCAGGCCGCCGACCCCGCCACCATCGACGCCGTACTGCGCGAGTGCGGCGGCTTCAGGATGGGCCCCTTCGAGCTGACCGACCTGATCGGCCAGGACGTCAACGAGGCCGTCTCCCGCTCGGTGTGGGAGGCGTTCTACCAGAGCCCCAAGTTCGTGCCGTCGCTGCCGCAGCGCCGCCTGGTGGAGTCCGGACGGCTCGGCCGCAAGTCCGGGCACGGCTGGTTCCCGTACGCGGAAGGCAGCACCAGGCCCGCACCGCACACCGCACCACCGGAGCCGGCGCCCGCGCAGGTCACCGTCGCCGGTGACTTCGGGCCCGCCGCAGAGGTGCTCGCGATCCTCCAGGAGGCGGACGGCATCGAGGTGAAGCAACTGGCCTCCGGCGGCCCGTACATCGGCCTCCCTGGTGGCGGCCAGCTCGCCCCCGTCGACGGGCACACCTCGGTGGAGTACGACGACGTCGTCTACTTCGACCTCGCCCTGGACTACCGGAGCGCCACCCGCATCGCCCTGGCCGCCTCCGGCGACGTCAGCGAGGACACCCTCAAGGAGGCGATCGGGCTCTTCCAGGCGCTCGGCAAGGACGTCAGCGTCATCGGCGACGTCCCCGGGATGATCGTCGCGCGCACCGTCGCGATGCTCGTCGACCTCGCACTGGATGCCGTGGCCAAGGGTGTCGCCAGTGCCGGTGACATCGACACCGCGATGCGCCTGGGCGTCAACTACCCGCGCGGGCCGCTGGAATGGGGCCGCGACCTCACCGGCGACTGGTCCTTCGACCTGCTCACCGCGATGCACCAGCGCTGTCCCACCGGGCGCTACGCCCCGTCGCTCGCGCACTACCGGCAGGGGTACGCCGACCAGGCGTCCGTGTCCGACTCCGCGTCCGAGGAAGAGAGCACCGGATGACCACCACGGACCGGCCGACGACGGCCAAACGGGACACGTACACCCCGGAGACACTGCTCGCCGTCGCGGTGAGCGTCTTCAACGAGCGCGGCTACGACGGCACCTCCATGGAGCACCTCTCCAAGGCCGCCGGGATCTCCAAGTCGTCGATCTACCACCACGTCGCCGGCAAGGAGGAACTGCTGCGGCGCGCGGTCAGCCGGGCGCTGGACGGTCTCTTCGCCGCCCTGGAGGAGCCGCGGGCGCAGCGCGGGCGGGCCATCGAGCGGGTCGAGTACGTCACGCGGCGCACCGTCGAGGTGCTGATGGCGGAACTGCCGTACGTGACCCTCCTGCTGCGGGTGCGCGGAAACACCCAGACGGAGCGGTGGGCGCTGGAGCGCAGGCGCGAGTTCGACCAGCGGGTCGCCGACCTGCTGAAGGCGGCGGCCGCCGACGGCGATCTGCGGGCCGACGTGGACATCCGGCTGGCGACCCGGCTGCTCTTCGGGATGATCAACTCGCTGGTGGAGTGGTACCGGCCGCATCCCGACGGGGGCGCGGAGCAGGAGCAGCTCGTGGACACGGTCGTACGGATGGCCTTCGACGGGCTGCGTACGGGCTGAGGGCCTCCCGGGCCCGCCCGGGTCCGCCCCGGCCTCCCGGGTCCGCCCCGGCCTCCCGGGTCCGCCCGGCGCGGGAGGTTCAGTCCTGCGCCGGGCGTTGCGGGTCCAGGTCGGTCTCCTCGAAGACCAGCAGCGTGCGCGTGCTGAGCACCTCGGGGATCGACTGGATCTTGGTGAGGACCAGCTCGCGCAGGGTGCGGTTGTCGGGTGTGTGCACCAGCAGCAGCACGTCGAAATCGCCGCTGACCAGCGCTATGTGCGCGGCCCCCGGCAGCGCCTGGAGCTCCTCGCGGACCGTGCGCCAGGAGTTCTGGACGATCTTCAGGGTGATGTACGCCGATGCGCCCTGCCCCGCCCGCTCGTGGTCGACGCGGGCGCTGAAGCCCCGGATCACCCCGTCGTCGATGAGCCGGTTGATGCGCGCGTAGGCGTTCGCCCGCGAGACGTGGACGCGCTCGGCGACCGACCGTATCGAGGCCCGGCCGTCGGTCTGGAGCATGTGCAGGATGTCGCGGTCGATGGCGTCCAGCGGGCGGGCGGGCGGCAGGTCCCGGGGGCGGGCCGGCGGCAGCTCCCGGGAGCCGCCCCTGTGGACGTCCCCGCCGTTGTGGGAAAGTCCGTCACCCGATCCGGCCATTTGTTCAGCTGCCATGTCCCCCTGCTTCCCCGCCATGGACGTCCTGCCCCCATCCCAGGCTGCGCAGAACCGTTTGTCCACAGGCTGATGCCGCCTGTAGCCAAACTGCATCCACGACCGAACAATCGGTAGGTGAGGCACGCCACATTCCGGCGCCCTCGTGACCTTTCCGTTCCTGCTGGTCCTGTACCCGCCGGGACGGGTTGTCCGCACCGTTCCCACGAGGAGGTGTTCGTCGTGACGATTCAAGAGATGCCGGGCAGCACGGCCTACCGGCCCAGCCCTCCCCCGGCCTGGCAGCCGCGTACCGACCCCGCCCCGCTGCTCCCCGACTCCTCGCCGTACCGCGTGCTCGGCACCGAGGCCGCCGCCGGGGCGGACCCCGCCCTGCTGCGCAGGCTGTACGCCGAGCTGGTGCGCGGCCGCAGGTACAACGCGCAGGCCACGGCGCTCACCCGGCAGGGCCGCCTCGCCGTGTACCCCTCCAGCACCGGCCAGGAGGCCTGCGAGGTCGCCGCCGCCATGGTGCTCCAGGAGCAGGACTGGCTCTTCCCCTCGTACCGCGACACCCTCGCCGTCGTGGCCCGCGGTCTGGACCCCGTACAGGCGCTCACCCTGCTGCGCGGCGACTGGCACACCGGTTACGACCCGCGCGAGTCCCGCATAGCCCCCCTGTGCACGCCGCTCGCCACCCAGCTGCCGCACGCGGTGGGTCTTGCGCACGCCGCCCGCCTCAAGGGTGACGACGTGGTCGCACTCGCCATGGTCGGCGACGGCGGCACCAGCGAGGGCGACTTCCACGAGGCGCTGAACTTCGCCGCCGTGTGGCAGGCCCCGGTCGTCTTCCTCGTGCAGAACAACGGCTTCGCGATCTCCGTCCCGCTCGCCAAGCAGACCGCCGCCCCGTCCCTGGCCCACAAGGCCGTCGGATACGGAATGCCGGGCCGGCTCGTCGACGGCAACGACGCGGTGGCCATGCACGAGGTGCTGAGCGAGGCCGTGGAGCGTGCCCGGCGCGGCGGCGGCCCGACGCTGGTCGAGGCGATCACGTACCGCATGGAAGCCCACACCAACGCCGACGACGCCACCCGCTACCGCGGCGACGCCGAGGTGGACGCCTGGCGCGACCACGACCCGATCACCCTGCTGGAGCGGGAGTTGACCACACGCGGCCTCCTCGACGAGGACGGCATACGTCAGGCCAAGGAGGCAGCCGAGACCATGGCCGCCGACCTGCGGGAGCGGATGAACGCGGACCCGGTGCTCGACCCGATGGACCTGTTCACCCACGTGTACGCGGAGCGCACCGCACAACTGCGCGAGCAGGAGTCCCAGTTGCGGGCAGAGCTGGAAGCGGAAGCGTCCGTGGAATCGGGGGACGGACGATGAGCAGCACCACCGTGGCCCCCGGCACGAAGAAGGCCGCCGCAAAGCCCGCGAGCATGGCCCAGGCCCTCCAGCGCGCCCTGCGCGACGCGATGGCCGAGGACCCGACCGTGCACGTGATGGGCGAGGACGTCGGCGCACTCGGCGGTGTCTTCCGCATCACCGACGGCCTGGTCAAGGAATTCGGCGAGGACCGCTGCACGGACACCCCGCTCGCCGAGGCGGGCATCCTCGGCGCGGCCGTCGGCATGGCGATGTACGGGCTGCGGCCGGTCGTGGAGATGCAGTTCGACGCGTTCGCCTACCCGGCGTTCGAGCAGCTCGCCAGTCACGTCGCCAAGATGCGCAACCGCACCCGCGGCGCCCTCCCCATGCCGCTGACGATCCGCATTCCGTACGGCGGCGGCATCGGCGGTGTCGAGCACCACAGCGACTCCTCCGAGGCGTACTACATGGCCACCCCCGGCCTGCACGTCGTCACCCCGGCCACCGTCGAGGACGCCTACGGGATGCTGCGCGAGGCCATCGCCTCCGACGACCCGGTCGTCTTCCTGGAGCCCAAGCGGCTGTACTGGTCCAAGGCCGACTGGTCGCCGGACACCCCGGCCGCCGTCGCCCCGATAGGCAAGGCCGTCGTCCGCCGCCCCGGGCGCAGCGCCACCCTGATCACCTACGGTCCGTCCCTCCCGGTGTGCCTGGAGGCCGCCGAGGCCGCCACGGCGGAGGGCTGGGACCTGGAGGTCGTCGACCTGCGCTCCCTGGTGCCCTTCGACGACGAGACGGTGGCCGCGTCCGTGCGGCGCACCGGGCGCGCGGTGGTCGTGCACGAGTCGGCCGGCTTCGGCGGACCCGGCGGCGAGATAGCCGCCCGGATCACCGAGCGCTGCTTCCACCACCTGGAGGCGCCGGTGCTGCGCGTCGCCGGTCTTGACGTGCCGTACCCGCCGCCGATGCTGGAGCGCCACCACCTGCCCGGCGTGGACCGGGTGCTGGACGCGGTCGCCCGGCTCCAGTGGGAGGACTGATCCATGGCGCAGGTGTTGGAGTTCAAGCTGCCGGACCTCGGTGAGGGGCTGACCGAGGCGGAGATCGTGCGCTGGCTGGTGCAGGTCGGCGACGTCGTCGCCGTCGACCAGCCGGTCGTCGAGGTCGAGACGGCCAAGGCGATGGTCGAGGTGCCGTGCCCGTACGGGGGCGTGGTCACCGCCCGCTTCGGCGAGGAGGGCACGGAACTGCCGGTCGGGTCACCGCTGTTGACGGTGGCGGTGGGCGCGGACGCTTCGGCCGGTTCCGCGGCGGGCGGTTCCGCTTCGGCCGGTTCCGCTTCGGTGAACGGTGACTCCGGGTCGGGGAATGTGCTGGTCGGCTACGGCACGACGGCTCCGGCGGCACGCCGGCGCAGGGTGCGGCCCGCAGGGGGCGCCGGAGCGGTGGCACCCGCCGCTCCGAAGGCGGCCCCGGCCGCCGCTCCCGCCCGTGTGCCCGACGCCGGGCCCGTGCCGGTCATCTCTCCTCTCGTACGTCGTCTGGCGCGCGAGAACGGGCTCGATCTGCGGCAGTTGAGCGGGTCGGGGCCCGACGGGCTCATCCTGCGCAGCGACGTCGAGCAGGCGCTTCAAGCCCCCGTGGCGGTTGCGGCTCCTGCGGTTCCTTCGGCGCCCGCCGCTGCCGAGCGCATCCCCCTCAAGGGCGTGCGCGGAGCCGTCGCCGACAAGCTGTCCCGCAGCCGCCGCGAGATACCGGAGGCCACCTGCTGGGTGGACGCCGACGCGACCGAGCTGATGGCCGCCCGTGCCGCGATGAACAGCGTGGGCAGCGGCCCCAAGGTGTCGGTGCTTGCTCTGCTGGCCCGCATCTGCACGGCCGTCCTCGCCCGCTTCCCGGAGCTGAACTCCACCGTCGACACCGAGGCCCGCGAGATCGTCCGGCTGTCCGAGGTGCACCTCGGGTTCGCCGCCCAGACCGAGCGCGGTCTGGTCGTCCCCGTCGTCCGTGACGCGCACACCCGCAGCGTGGACTCCCTGGGCGAGGAGCTGGTCCGTCTCACCGACGCGGCCAGGGAGGGCCGGCTCACCCCGGCCCAGCTCACCGGCGGCACCTTCACCCTCAACAACTACGGGGTGTTCGGCGTCGACGGTTCCACGCCGATCATCAACCACCCCGAGGCGGCCATGCTCGGCGTCGGCCGCATCGTGCCCAAGCCGTGGGTGCACGAGGGGCAGTTGGCGGTGCGCCAGGTCGTCCAGCTGTCGCTGACCTTCGACCACCGGGTCTGCGACGGCGGCACCGCGGGCGGCTTCCTGCGGTACGTCGCCGACTGCGTCGAGCACCCGGCCCTGCTGCTGCGCACTCTCTGACGCCGACGCGCCCCGGGTCCCCCTCGCCGTCGGCGGCCTGGGGGACCCGGCCATACTTCGGGGCATGAGTGCCCCTGCGTATGACGCCGTCGTGCTGTCCGGTGGTGCCGGGCGGCGGCTCGGCGGCGTCGACAAGGCCACCGTCCGGGTCGGCGGACGGACCCTGCTCGCCCGGGTCCTGACGGCCTGTGACGCGGCCGGGACCACCGTGGTCGTCGGCGGCCGGCACGCCACCGCCCGGCCGGTGACCTGGACGCGCGAGGACCCGCCGGGCGGCGGCCCGCTGGCCGCGCTCGCCGCCGGAGTCCGCGAGACCCGGGCCGTGCTGGTCCTCGTGCTCTCCGTGGACCTGCCGTTCGTGGACCGGGTGACGGTCGACACGCTCGTACGGTCCGTGCAGGCCGACCCGCACACCGACGCGGCGCTGCTGGTGGACGCCACCGGGCGCGACCAGCCCCTGGTCGCCGTGTACCGGGTCGAACCGCTGCGCCGCGAACTCGCCCTGCTGGCAGCCGAGTACGGCTCCCTCTCCGGGCTGCCGCTGCGGCTCCTCACCGCCGAGCTGGCCCTCACGCGTGTCACCGCTGCCGATTCCTTCGCCTCCTTCGACTGCGACACCTGGGAAAACATCGCGGCGGCCCGTGCCCGCATCAGGGAGCATGGGCACGTGCTGGATGAATGGATCACCGCAGTCAAGGACGAACTCGGCCTCGATCTCGACGTCGACACCCCCCTCCTCCTCGACCTCGCGCGCGACGCCGCGCACGGCGTCGCCCGACCCGCCGCCCCCCTGACGACGTTCCTCGTCGGCTACGCCGCAGGTCGCGCCGGAGCCGAAGGACCCGAGGCCGTCGCCGCAGCCGTTGCCAAGGCCACCGCCCTCGCCGCCCGCTGGGCAGCCGAGGCCGACGCCCCGGACAGCGGCAGCGGCCCTGCGGCTTCCGGTGGCGGTCAGGCCCCCGGCGGCGGTCAGGCCCCCGGCAATGGCCCGGCGGCCCCTGGCAGCGGTCAGGCGGGCCCGGCATGAGCGACACCGACCACGAGATCGACGGCATCGACCAGGCCCTCGCCCTCGTCAGCCGCACGCAGCCGCAGCCGCAGCCCCAGCCTTCGCCGCATCCCGCCGTGCCCGCACCCGCCGCCGAGGCCCCCGGCCCGACGGACCCCGAACCGGCCCCCGAGCCCCTCGAGGAGGCGTCGGCCGAGCCCGCCGCCGAAGCCCACCCCACCTCCACCCCCTGGCCCGACGCCCGGGCCGCCGCCGCGCTCGCCGGGCGCACCGCACCGGCCCGCCCCCGCCGCGTACCCCTGGAGCAGGCGCTCGCGCAGATCCTCGCCGAGCCCCTCGAAGCCCTCACCGACCTGCCGTCCTTCGACACCTCCGCCATGGACGGCTGGGCGGTGGCGGGCCCCGGCCCCTGGTCCTTCCACGACGGCCCCGGCATCCTCGCCGGGCGCACGGCCCCCGACCCGCTGGGCGACGGCGAGGCCGTACGGATCGCCACCGGGGCCCGTATCCCCGCCGAGGCGACCGCCGTCATCCGCCGCGAGCACGCCCACGCCGACGAGACCAAACAACGCCTCTACGCCCAGCGCGAGGTGATCCCCGGTCAGGACATCCGCCCGCGCGGCCAGGAGTGCCGTGTCGGCGACCACCTGCTGCCCGCGGGCTCCGTGGTGACCCCGGCGGTGCTCGGTCTGGCGGCCGCCGCCGGGTACGACACCCTGCTGACCGTGCCGAGGCCCACCGTTGAAGTGCTCGTCCTGGGAGACGAGTTGCTGACCTCGGGTGCGCCCCGCGACGGCATGGTCCGTGACGCGCTCGGCCCGATGCTCGCCCCCTGGCTGCGCGCCCTCGGCGCGGAAGTGCTCGACACCCGCTGCCTGGGCGACGACCCCCAGGCGCTCCGTAAGGCGGTCCTCGGCTCCGAGGCCGACGTCGTCGTCACCACCGGTGGTACCGCCGCCGGACCCGTCGACCACGTCCACCCCTTCCTCGACTCCGTCGACGCCGAACTCCTCGTGGACGGCGTCGACGTGCGCCCCGGGCACCCCATGCTGCTGGCCCGGCTCGCCCCCGACGCCCACCTCGTGGGGCTGCCCGGCAATCCGCTTGCCGCCGTGTCCGGGCTGCTGACGCTGGCCGAGCCCCTGCTGCGGGCGCTCGCCCACCGGCCGGCCCCCGAGCCGTACCGTGCTCCGGTGCGCGACGACGTGCCCGGCCACCCCGTCTCCACCCGCCTGGTGCCCGTCACCCACCGCACGGACGCCTCCGGCGCGGACCACGCCGTACCTCTGCACTACAACGGACCGGCGATGCTGCGCGGAATCGCGGCGGCCGACGGGCTGGCAGTCGTGCCGCCCGGCGGTGCATGCGCCGGGGACGTACTGGAAATCCTCGACCTGCCCTGGGCCGAAGGATGTTTCACGTGAAACATCGAGGGGTGTTTCACGTGAAACATCCGGGCGCACGGAAGCCAGGCCGACCGGAAGGATGTTTCACGTGAAACTGCCAGGCCATGACGCGATGGCTCGGGAGGCGGACGAGCACCTGAACACCGCGCCGGTGAAGCTGCCCAAGCGGGTCGTCGAACGCCCGCTGCGGCAGGTCGCCAAGCGGCTGCTGATGGCGCTGGTGGTGCTCGCGGTGACCGTCTTCATCGTGTGGATCGACCGTGAGGGCTACCACGACAACTCCGACGGCGGCGTGGACCTCCTCGACGCCGTCTACTACTCGACCGTCACCCTCTCCACCACGGGGTACGGCGACATCGTTCCCTACAGCGACGGCGCGCGGCTCACCAATGTGCTGCTCGTGACACCGTTGCGGGTTCTGTTCCTGATCATCCTGGTCGGTACCACTCTCGAAGTCCTCACCGAGCGGACGCGGGAGGAGTTCCGGCTGAATCGCTGGAGGTCCCAGTTGCGAGACCACACTGTCGTCATCGGGTACGGGACGAAGGGCCGGTCCGCGATGCAGACCCTCATCGCCACGGGCCTGAAGAAGGACCAGATCGTCGTCGTCGACCCGAGCGCCAAGGTCATCGAGACCTGCAACGCGGAGGGGCTGACGGGTGTGGTCGGCGACGCGACGCGCAGCGACGTGCTGCTGCGGGCGGAGCTCCAGCGGGCCCGGCAGATCGTCATCGCCACCCAGCGCGACGACACGGCGGTGCTGGTCACCCTCACCGCCCGGCAGCTCAACCGGGGCGCGAAGATCGTCGCCGCGGTCCGCGAGGAGGAGAACGCGCCGCTGCTGCGGCAGTCCGGCGCGGACGCGGTCATCACCAGCGCGAGCGCGGCGGGCCGCCTGCTGGGCCTCTCGGTGCTCAGCCCGAGCGCGGGCACGGTGATGGAGGACCTGATCCAGCAGGGCTCGGGCCTGGACCTGATCGAGCGGCCGGTCATAAAGAGCGAGGTCGGCAAGAACGTCCGGGAGACCGAGGACCTGGTGGTGAGCGTCCTGCGCGGACACCGGCTGCTCGGCTACGACGACCCGAAGGCCAGCCCGCTCCAGCTCACCGACCGGGTCATCGCGATCGTGCGGGCGGTGCCGGGCGCGGAGGAGACGGACATGCGGTTCAGTTCGGCGGACTAGAGGCCACCGGCGGAGCGTCTCAGTTCGGCAAACCAGAAGCCACCGGCGGAGCGTCACAGCGTACGGGGCGGACGTCGTCCGGAGGGCCCACTCGGGGCTCTTCGGACTGATCACAGGCACCGGGGGTAGTTTCGTGGCCATGCATGCGATCACGATCCCTGAACCCGGTGGCCCCGACGCACTCGTCTGGGCGGAGGTCCCCGACCCCGTCCCGAACGAGGGCGAGGTCCTTGTCGAGGTCGCCGCGAGCGCCGTGAACCGGGCCGATCTGCTCCAGCGGCAGGGCTTCTACGACCCGCCGCCCGGCGCCTCCCGCTACCCCGGCCTGGAGTGCTCCGGCCGGATCGTGGCCCTCGGCGCGGGAGTGCACGGCTGGGCCGTCGGCGACGAGGTGTGCGCGCTGCTCTCGGGCGGCGGCTACGCGCAGAAGGTCGCCGTGCCGGCGGGACAGTTGCTGCCCGTGCCCGAGGGCGTGGACCTGGTGACGGCCGCCGCGCTGCCGGAGGTCGCCGCGACGGTCTGGTCGAACGTCTTCATGATCGCCCACCTGCGCCCCGGCGAGACGCTCCTCGTGCACGGCGGCGCCAGCGGCATCGGCACCATGGCGATCCAGCTCGCCAAGGCGATCGGTGCGAAGGTCGCCGTCACGGCGGGCGGCCCGGAGAAGCTGGCCCGGTGCGCGGAGCTGGGTGCGGACATCCTCATCGACTACCGCGAGCAGGACTTCGTGCAGGAGCTGCGCAAGGCCACCGACGGCAAGGGCGCGGACGTCATCCTCGACATCATCGGCGCCAAGTACCTGGACCAGAACGTGAAGGCGCTCGCCACCAGCGGCCGTCTCGCGATCATCGGCCTCCAGGGCGGAGTGAAGGGCGAGATCAACCTCAACGCCCTGCTGCGCAAGCGGGCCGCGATCACCGCGACGTCGCTGCGTGGGCGTCCGCTGGGCGAGAAGGCGGCGATCGTGGCGGCGGTGCGCGAGCACGTGTGGCCGCTGATCGCGGCGGGCCGGGTGCGGCCGGTGGTCGACCGGGTCTTCCCGATGGACCGGGCCCCCGAGGCGCACACGGCGCTCGACGAGGGCAGCCACGTCGGCAAGATCCTGCTGACCGTGGGCTGAGCGGGCAAGCCGAAGGGGCCATGTTTCACGTGAAACATGGCCCCTTCGTGCGTCGTCCCGGAGGTACGCGGTCCTGGAGGTACAGGGTTCCTAGAGGTACGGGCCGCCCGTGCGGGCGCCGTGTCCGTGGCCGTCGTCCTCGTCGTCCTCGTGCGAGGCGCCCGGCGGCAGCGCCCGGCGCATCTGCTCCAACTGGGCGCGCGCGGCCATCTGCTGGGCGAACAGCGCGGTCTGGATGCCGTGGAAGAGTCCTTCGAGCCAGCCCACCAACTGGGCCTGCGCGATGCGCAGTTCCGCCTCGGAGGGGATGGCCTCCTCGGTGAACGGCAGCGACAGGCGCTCCAGTTCCTCGACGAGCTCGGGGGCGAGCCCGTCCTCCAGCTCCTTCACGGAGCTGGCGTGAATGTCCTTGAGCCGTACCCGGCTCGCCTCGTCCAGAGGAGCCGCGCGGACTTCCTCCAGGAGCTGCTTGATCATGCTGCCGATCCGCATGACCTTCGCGGGCTGTTCGACCATGTCCGTCACAGGCACCTCGCGCGACTCGTCGTCACCGCCGCCGAGCGCCATTCCGTCCTGCCCGACAACCAGGACCTGAGGGCTCTCCTGCGACCGTTCACTCCTCGGCATCTCCATGCCGTCATTCTCTCGTACACGTGCGTCAAGAGTGGGTGTGCCCCCGCACAAAGGTGATCCACCTTCGTACGGGGGCACAGCTTGGAGCAGTTTCACGGCGAGCCGTACGGTCAGCCGACCTCGCGCCGGGCGAGCGCGCCCCGGGAGCGGGTGACCAGCGCGGCGAGCAGGGCCGCGCCGAGCGGTACGACGACGATGAGCGCGCCGAGGGTCTCCCACGGGATGACGATCGGCATGTCCACGTTGGCCATGCCGCTGGTGCCCCAGCCCATGTCCAGGTGTTCCTGCATGTTGGCCGCGTCCGTGCGGCGGTCCGAGAGGATCAGGGCGATGGCGGGCAGCACACCGGCCGCCGATCCCAGGACCACTCCCATGAAGGAGACCGTTCCGCACTGGAAGCCGCTGAGCGCACGGCGTACCCGGGGCGGTGCGCCGACCGCGGCGAGCGTCTTCAGGTCGGCCTCGGCGTCGGCCTGGGCGAGCCCGGTGGCGATGCCTGCCGCGCCGATGGTGATCAGACCGGCGAAGACGGTCAGGGCCAGCAGCACGATGCCGTTCTCGCTGACGTACCCGGCCTCGATGACCACGCCCTCGTTGAGGCCGATCTTGTCGATCGCTCCGTCGAGGGCCTGCTTCTGCTCGGTGCTGGGCAGTGCGGACGTCGAGAAGACCACGCCGAAGGGAACGGTGGTGAACCCCGCGGACTTGGCGAGCGACGGCGGGACCAGCAGCTGGAGCCCGTAACCGTTCACGGACTTGGGTGCCAGGACCGAGGGCAGCTCGTGGACCTTGCCCGGTGCCTCCTTGTTGGCGGCCCTCGCCTCCTCGGCCTTCTTCTGGTCGGTGACCACGTTGATGCCGGTCTTGCCGTTCATGAAGGCCGTCTGGTCGAAGGAGACCGCCTTGCCCTCCTTGAGGGCGTTCACCAGGGTCGGGTCGGTGATGGAGAGGGCCTTGAGGACCTTCTCGTCACCGACGAGAACACCACCCTGCTGCGGAGTGTTTCCGCCCTCGTTGACCTGGCAGCGCCAGTCCTTGGAGAGCTTGCGCCGCTCGGCGACCGTGAAGGCGTCGGGGCCCTTGGCGGGGTCGTGCAGGGCGCAGCGGTTGGCCTTCGGGATGAAGACGTCGTACGTGCCGCACTTCTTGTCCTCGCTGTACGAGGTGCAGGTCTTGCTGCCGATGACGATGCGCTGGACGTCGGCGAGGGCGTCGAGCGAGATGTTGGCCTGGATCGCCTGCCGGACGGCGGGCACGTCGCGCCCGCCCGCCTCGTCGGTGGTCGCCTTGCCGCTGCCGTGCGGGAGCATTGCCTGGTACTGGGCGCGCTGCTTGGCGTCCTGGCTCTCGGCGTACGTCGCCACGGCGACCGTGCCCGCGACGGCAGCCAGCACCGCGGCGACGGCCGGAGCCGTGCGTCCCCGGTTGCGGACCGCGTCGCGCAGGGCGAGCCGGGGGGAGAGCGGAAGCCAGCCGCCGAGCCGGCCGAAGAGGCCGACCAGCACCGGGGTGAGGGCGACGACGCCCAGTTCGGCGATGCCGCTGCCGCCCGCGACCAGGAGGATGTTCTCGCTGCTGGTGGCCCCGTACAGGGCGATCGCGACGCCGAGGGCGACGGCGATCAGGCCGAGGACCGGCAGGACGCGGTTGGCGCGGCGCACTCCGCGCCGGCCGGTGAGGGAGGCCAGCGGGGTCTGCCGGGAGGCGTTGACCGCGGGCACGATCGCGGCCAGCAGACCGGTGATCACGGCGGCTGCGGCGATCCCCAGCAGCTCCAGGGGCTGCACGGTGAACGTGCCGAACCTCTTGCCCATGACCCCTTCGAGGACCGGTTGCAGGGCGAGGGTGAGCAGCAGGCCCAGGATGGTGCCGACGACGGCCGCGGCCACGCCGATCACGAGACCGCCGGACAGGACGATGGCCCGGATGTGGCGGCGGTCGCCGCCGTTGGCCCCGACCAGGCCGAGCTGACGGCGCGAGCGCCGGGCGCCGACGGCGAAGGCCGGACCGGCCAGCAGACAGACCTCGAGCAGGGCCATGCCGACGATCGTCGCGGCGATGGTCAGCAGCTCACGGTTGCTGCCGAGCTCCTCGGTCTTGCGCGGGTTCTTCTGGAAGTACGGGACCTCGGAGTCCGGCGGCGGCGACAGGATCACCGCACGCGAATTCACCTGGACGCCCTTGGCGTTGGCCTCCTTGACCATGTTCCACGTGAAACCTTCGCCGCCGACGGAGACGAGGTACGAGGTGTGGTTTCCGGCACTGGGCAGGCCCTGTGCCTCCAGCGCCTTGTTCAGCGGGGCGATGAAGGTGCCCGGAGGGGCGATGACCTGCGTGGTCTTCAGGGCGTGGGGCAGCTCGTAGGAGCCGACGACGGTGAACGTCGTGTCGAGGGAGCGGGCGGTGAGCGTGGAGCCCACGGAGAGCCCACTGTTCTTGAGGAAGGCGTCGGTGGCGGCGATCTCGCCGGCCTTCTCGGGGAAGCGGCCGCCGGTCGGCACGATCGCACCGGTGACCATCGGGTCCCCGGCCTTGATCTCGCGGAGTTCGGTGTCGAGCAGACCGTGCGTGGTGCGCAGCCGGGACATCGCCGTGGTGTCGGTGAGGACCTTCGCGCCCGCCGGGATCGCCTTGGTGACGTCGGCGTGGCCCTCGGGCATCGGCTTGTTCTCGTACTGCTCGAAGCCGCCGACCGGTTCGGTGCCGGTGAAGCGGGGGTCCGGCGGCTGGTGGATCGGCCCACCGCCCCAGCCCGCCTCGCTCAGGATGGCGTCGGCGGCACCCATTTCCCGGGTCAGGCCCTGGGCCGGGGTCAGTTCGGCACTGCGCAGGGTCACGTCGATGGCGCTGACGCCGAGGATCGGTACGGCGATCATCGCGAGGACGAGGATGCTGCGGCCCTTGGAGCGCCAGGCGTCGCGGCGGGCGATGCGGATCGCCGCGAGCCAGGAGTGGTACCAGCCCTTCACTTGGCGCCCGCCTGCCCGCCCGTGCCCGTGCCGGAGCCGGCGAGGAGCGATTCGGCGTCCGTGCGGATCGTCTCGTCGACGACGGAGCCGTCGCGCAGGAAGACCACCCGGTCCGCCCAGGCGGCGAAGCGCGGTTCGTGGGTGACGAGGATGCCGGCGGCGCCCGCGTCGCAGCGCGAGCGCAGCAGTGCGAGGACGGACTCGCCGGTCTCGGAGTCGAGGGCGCCGGTCGGCTCGTCCGCGAGGACCAGGCGGCGGTCGCCGACCAGGGCGCGGGCGATGGCCACGCGCTGCTGCTGGCCGCCGGACATCTCGTCCGGGAAGCGGTCGGCGAGGTGGGACAGGCCCATCTCCTCCAGCGCGGCGAGCGCGGAGACGCGGGCCTTGCGTGCGGAGGTTCCGTCCAGCTCGCGGGGCAGTGCCACGTTCTCGGCGGCGGTCAGTGCCGGGATGAGGTTGTAGTCCTGGAAGACGTAACCGATGCTGCGGCGGCGCAGCGCGGCCAGTTCCTTGCGGGTGACCTGCGTGATGTCGGTGCCCTCGACGACGACCTTGCCGGAGGTGGGGTTGTCGAGACCGCCCGCGATGGTGAGCAGGGTCGACTTGCCGGACCCGGAGGGGCCCATCACGGCGACGAGCTCGCCGGGGAAGACGGAGAGGTTCACGCCGCGCAGGGCGTGTACCTCGGTGGCGCCGCTGCCGTGTACACGGGTCAGCTGCTCCAGTTGCAGCACGGGCTGCCGGGACTGGTCGGACATGGGTGTGGGGTCCCCCCTGGGAAGGCCGTGCGGCACGGGGCGCCGTCCGGCGGTCGTACGGAAGTGGGAGCCGCGCGGTTCAGCGGCGCCGGGAGGCGCGTGCGGGTGCGCTCTCGGCGGTACGGGGCGCGGGTTCGGCCGGTGGCGGAGTGGCTCCCCGCTTGGCCGTGGCGGAGAGCCGGACGAGCCGGGACTCGGAGTGGTCGAGCCAGCGGGCCTCGGCCTCGGTCTGGAAGATCAGCTGCTCCAGGACGAGCAGCCACGCCATGTCGTCGCGGCCCCGGGCGTTGTCCTGGAGGTCGCCGCCGGACTCGACGGCGATCAGGGCCTGCGCCTTGAGCCGGGTGTAGTCCTGCATCGCCTTCAGGGTGGCGTGCCGCTGGGCCTGGATGACGGCCTGGATGTCGACACCGGGTGCGCCGACGGCCATGGCCAGCTTGATCGCCAGTTCGTCGCGGGGCGGGCTGGTGCGGTCGACGGGGCGCTCGAACCACTGGCGCAGTTCCTCGCGTCCGGCGTCGGTGATCGCGTACAGCGGGTGGCCCGCGTCGTCGTCGCCGCCCGGGACGACCATGCCGTCGCGCTCCAGGCGGCTGAGCGTGGTGTAGACCTGCCCGACGTTTAGGGGCCAGGTGGCGCCTGTGCGGGACTCGAATTCGGTACGCAGCTGGGAGCCGTACCGGGGGCCCTGTTCCAGGAGGGCGAGGAGCCCGTGGCGGATCGACATACTGAGTATGTATACCGAGTATGCCCGCGGTGGCAAGCGGGTGACGGTCCGGATGGCTCGGTCCGCGTGCCCGATTGATTGCGGTATGTGACGCTGAGTCCGATGGTTCGGCGGTACCGACGGGAGGCGGTCGTTCCGATGGCTTCAGGGGTCCGCGGGCGCGTGACGGTGTGGGTGGCGGGGGGCCTGCTGGTGGTGTGCGGTGGGGGGACGGCCGGGGCGGAGGAGGTTCCGTCGCCGGTCGTTTCCGCGTCGCTCGAGGTGTCGCCCCGGGCGTCGGCTGTGGCCTCGCGTGCGGCGGCCGGTGGGGAGCGGCTGGCCGGAAGGAAGGCGGGGGTGGGGCGGGTCAGGCCGGGGAGGGTGACCGAGCCGGAGGTGGTGCGGCCGGTGGCGGTGAGGCTGCCGGCGGTGCCGGCGAGGCCCGTGCGGCCGTCGCCGTCGAGGACGCCGGTGTCACGGCCTCCGGCGGTGGTGCCGCAGGCGGTGGCGGGGGGTGCGGGGGCGGGGGTCAGGCCGGTGCCGCTGGGGGTGGGGATCGTGCTGGTGGGGATGGGGCTGGGGTTCTTGGGGATGCGGATACGGCGGCAGTGAGGGGATGCGGGCAGAGGGGGCGCGGCCGTGACCGGGATGGGCCGGATCGGGCGGGCCCGGGGGGCTACTGGGCCGGGTTGCCGGTGGAGACGGTGAGTTCGATGTTGGTGGCCTTGGGGTCGATCGCCGAGCCCGCGAGCGGGAACTGGTCGATGACCGTCTCCTCGCCCCACTGGTTCTCGTCGGTCGGCTTCTCCCGGACCGTCCAGCCGGCGGCCTGGGCGCACAGCTTGACCGAGCGCACGTTCTTGTAGACGAAGTTGGGCACGACGACCTTGGACGGGTCGAGGTTGTCCTCCTTCGGGTCGCTGCACTCCGTGTCCTTGAGCGTCTTCGACCGGTCAGGACCCTTGTGACCCGCCTGCGTGGTCGGGTTGTCCTGCTTGTCCTCCGGCTTGTCCTTCGGGAGGAGCGCGAAGATCACGCCGCCGATCACGGCCAGCACGACCACCACCGCACCGATCAGCATCGGGGTGTTCTTCTTCTTGGCCTGCCCGCCCGGCGCACCCGGAGCGGGCATCGGCGTCGAGGGCGGCGTCGGGTTCTGCGCGTACGGCGCGGGCGTCGCGTACCCGCCCTGCTGCTGCGGGTACCCGTACGCGGCCTGCGGCGCCGGGGTCGGCATCGGTGCGGGCGTGGCGGGACCGTACGGGCTCGGAGTCGGCGGCTGGTACGGCGTCTGCACGCCGCTCTGCGGCACCCCCTGCCCCATCTGGTCGACCGGCGGGAACACCGCGGAGCCGACGCCCGAGCCCGCGCCCTGCACCGGGCCGCTGCCCGGGACGATCGAGGGGGCGGCGCCCGGCTGCAACGACGCGAGCACCCGGTGGCACTCGTCGGCCATGGCGGCGGCGCTCGGGAAGCGCTCGTTCGGGTTCTTCTTCAGGGCCCGGGCGACCAGCGCGTCGATGGCCGGCGGGAGCGTCCGGTTGATGGAGGACGGGGCGACCGGCTCCTCCTGGACGTGCGCGTACGCGATGGCCAGCGCCGAGTCGGCGTCGAACGGGATCCGGCCGGTGAGCAGCTGGAACAGCATGATGCCGACCGAGTACAGGTCGGAGCGGGCGTCCACGCCGCGCCCCAGTGCCTGCTCCGGCGAGAGGTACTGCGGGGTGCCGACGACCATTCCGGTCTGGGTCATGGACGTGACGCCGGACTGCATGGCGCGGGCGATGCCGAAGTCCATCACCTTCACGACGCCGCGCTTGGTGACCATGACGTTGCCGGGCTTGATGTCGCGGTGGACCAGGCCCATCTCGTGGCTGGTGTCCAGCGCCGCGAGGACGTCGGCGGTGACCTTCAGGGCCTTGTCGGCGGGCATCGCGCCGTACCGCTGGATGTCGTTGTTCAGGACCGAGCCGAGCGGCTGTCCCTCCACGTACTCCATGACGATGTACGGCATCTGGGAGCCGCCCAGATCGTCCTCGCCGGTGTCGAAGACCGAGACGATGTTGGTGTGCGAGAGCTTGGCCACGGCCTGCGCCTCGCGCCGGAAGCGCTCGCGGAAGGCGGCTTCGCGACCCAGTTCCGTATGCAATGTCTTGATCGCGACCTGGCGGTCCAGGGCGGCGTCGTAGGCCAGGTAGACGGAGGCCATGCCCCCCTCGCCGAGCAGGTCCCGAAGCTGGTAGCGACCACCTGCCACGGAGCCGCCCGCGTACCGGCCCTGCGTGCCGTCCTGGCTCATGACTGTGCTTCCCCCTCGGCCGCGGTGGACCCGCGTCGGACCGGCGCTCGCTCGTGCGGAGACAATGCGGAGGCAATCCGCGATCATCCCTCATTACGGGCCAAGTCTGCCCCAGGGCACTGACACGTCAAGCGAGGTGCCCGTTCCGTGACCGTACGGGAGAGGAAGAGTCTCGGAAGCGTTATCCGCGCGACCCCGAAGGGTGGGTAATTTGCACGGGTACAGGCGCAACGGTTTTGATGGCAGGTCCATCTGATAGCAGAGGGGCCACGCATGAGGCTGTAGCGTGACGTGGCGGAGAACCCTGTGAACCACCGCGACGCGGGCTTACGAACCGTCGGTTTCCGGACCGTACGGACCCGCGGGCGCGGACAGATGATGACGGCGAGGACTGATGGCACCCGAACCCGAGGACACCGGCGGTGGAGTGTCTGACCTGCCGGAATCGTTCGGTATGGGCGGACTTGTCGGCGATGGTCGCTACCGGCTGACCCATCGTCTCGGCCGCGGCGGCATGGCCGAGGTCTTCGCCGCGGAGGACGTGCGGCTGGGCCGCCAGGTCGCGGTGAAGCTGCTGCGTTCCGACCTCGCCGAGGACCCGGTCGCCAAGGCGCGCTTCACGCGTGAGGCGCAGTCCGTCGCCGGCCTCAACCACCATGCCGTGGTGGCCGTGTACGACTCGGGCGAGGACCGCATCGGCGGCAACCTCGTCCCGTACATCGTGATGGAGCTCGTCGAGGGCAACACCATCCGCGACCTGCTGCTCAACGCCGAGGCCCCGGGCCCGGAGCAGGCGCTGATCATCGTCTCCGGCGTGCTGGAGGCCCTCGCGTACAGCCACCAGCACGGCATCGTGCACCGCGACATCAAGCCCGCGAACGTGATCATCACGCACGGCGGCGCGGTCAAGGTGATGGACTTCGGCATCGCGCGCGCCCTGCACGGCGTGCAGTCGACGATGACGCAGACCGGCATGGTCATGGGCACCCCGCAGTACCTCTCCCCGGAGCAGGCGCTCGGCAAGGCCGTCGACCACCGCTCCGACCTGTACGCCACGGGCTGCCTGCTGTACGAACTGCTCGCGCTGCGGCCCCCGTTCATGGGCGAGACGCCGCTGTCGGTGGTCTACCAGCACGTCCAGGACCTCCCGGTGCCGCCGTCCGAGATGTCGGACGTGGCCCCGCCGGAGCTGGACGGCCTCGCCATGCGCGCCCTCGCCAAGGACCCGGACGACCGGTTCCAGAGCGCGGAGGAGATGCGCGGTCTGGTGCAGTACGGGCTCCAGATGCTCCAGCAGCAGGGCAGCCACACGGGCACCTGGAACACCGGCCCCGTCGAGATGCACGAGTCGGGCTACACCCCGGCGCACGGTGTCGCGACGACGGCCGCCATGGGGCACCCGACGCACGGCGACACCTCGCAGTTCCGTCCGGGCGGCGCGATGCTGCCCCCGCAGAACCCGCACGACGGGGCGTACGACGACGGGTACGACGACCGTCCCAGCCGCGCCAAGATCTGGATCTTCGCGTTGATCGCGGTCCTGGCGATCGCGGGCGGTGTGGCGTACGCGAACGACTTCTTCGGCGGGAAGAAGGAAGAGAAGCCGCCGGTGCACACCACCGGCCCGAGCACTCCCGGCGCCACCCCGACCGACGAGGACTCCCCCGACGACGAGGAAACCTCCGGCGGCAGCAGCGAGAACGGCAGCTCCTCCACCAACGGCGGCACCGACGGCGGCAACAAGCTGCCCCCGCCGCCGAAGAAGTCGCCGCCGAAGACCGAGACGAAGCCGCCGAAGGAAGACCCGACGAAGCCTCCGGCCACCGGTGGCACCGCCAACCAGGGCACCACCGAGGGCACCACCGACGGCAACGCCAACCAGGGCACCACCGACGGCAACGCCAACCAGGGCACGAACCAGGGCACCACCGAGGGCACCACCGACGGCAACGCCAACCAGGGCACCACCGACGGCAACGCCAACCAGGGCACGAACCAGGGCACCACCCAGGGGACCACCGAGGGCCAGCCGGGCGGCAACCCGGCCGGGAACGCCAACGCCGGTGCCGCCCAGGGCACCGACACGGCGGGCACCAAGCCCTAACGGCTACCCCGCGAAGGCGTCCAGCACGGCTTCGTACTCCTTGGTCCACCAGACCGCCAGGGCCGACGCCGCAGGAAACTGCGGGTCGGCCCTTCGGTCGTGCAGCTGGTAGCGCCAGCGCAGTATCCAGAAGTCGTTCAGCCGCTCCCACCACACCCGGTGCACGGCGGCGGCCAGTTCGGCCTCCCCCGCCCCCGTGGTGCGCCGGTAGGCCCGTGCGTACGCGCGGGCCTTGGTCAGTTCCAGCTCGCCGTCCGGCCGTACGAAGAAGATGGCGGCCGCACGGACCGCTTCCTCGGCGCGGGGCTGCACCGCGAGCCGGTCCCAGTCGACGATCGCGGCGGGTTCGGCGCCCCGGTAGAGCAGGTTCAGCGGGTGGAAGTCGCCGTGCACCCACCCGGCGGTCGGCTCGGCCCCGGCGGGCGGGCGGCGGTGTGCGTGCCGCTCCAGGAGCGTGCGGCGCTCCAGGAGGCGGTGTTCGGCCAGGACGTCGAAGGCGTCCCTGGGGTGCCTCCTGCGGGCCAGCAGCAGCAGTTCGTCGATGGTCTCGAAGCTGTCGCGCGGATCGGCGCTGAGCTGCCCGCCGTCGCGTCCGGCGGCCGACTCCATGACCTGGTCCAGGCAGGTGTGCACGACGCCCAGCAGGGCGCCCAGACGCAGCGACTCGGCCTCGGTGAGCTGGGCGCCGTCCCGGTGGCTGCCGTCGATCCAGGGGTGCAGGGCGTAGCAGCGTCCGCCGACCACCGCGACGGTGTCGCCGTCGGTGCCGGGCAGCGGCGGGGCGACGGGGACGCCGAGGGCGGCCAGGCGCTGGGTGGCGCCGTGCTGGCGGGCGATGGCGGTGCGGTCGCCGTCGAGGTGGTGCTTGAGGAAGAAGTCGCCGCGGGTGGTGGTCAGCCGGAAACCGTGGTTCAGCAGGCCCTGGGCGACGGGCTCGCAGGACACCGGCTCGCCCAGGAACGCGTACCGGCGCAGCAGGCTGCCGAGGGGCGGGGCGGGTGCGGATGTTTCACGTGAAACGCCGACGGACGCGACGGATGCGGCCGACGCGACGGATACGGCGGACGCGATGGACGCGATGGACGCGATGGATTCAGCGGGTTCGGCGGGTTCGGCGGGTTCTGCGGATACAGATGAGCGCGGCACCCGGCAGATGTTAGATCACGACAGGTTACGTGGCCTCACCCTGCGTGCTGAAGGGTGCGCTCGCGGACGTCGCGCAGGGTGTGGACCAGGAAGAACTGCGGGTCGATCCGCATGTACACGGGGTCGAAGGGCTCGCCCTCGACCTCGGTCGGCCCGGGGCCGAAGAGCTCCCGATGGGCCTCGGTCGGCTCGATCACCCGGGCCTCGCCGGTGGCCTGCACGGACCACAGCAGCACGTCGCCGGAGTTGAAGTTGTCGGTCTCGTACGCCACGACACTGCCGTTGCAGGCCTGGTGGTAGCCGTAACCGGCGTGCATCCGCAGCAGGACCGCGCCGTCGGTCACCACGTGGCGGGCGACGGCGAGGAACGGCAGCGCACGCATGCTGGTGGCGACCCGGCCGTACGGGACGGAGGTCAGCAGCTGCATCGCGCGGAAGCGCTCGGAAGTGGGCATGTCTTCACTGTGCGCGATGGCCGGTGGCCGCCAAAAGAGACCTAGGTCCCGAGAAAAGTCACAAAGTGCCTGATCAGGGGGCCTAGGGGGGTGCTTGGGGCGGTGCTTTCCAGCAGGTCAGCGCCGTTCTTCGGCCTGCATCCGGGCGACGTAAGCGGCGGCCTGCGAGCGGCGTTCCATGCCGAGCTTGGAGAGCAGACTGGAGACGTAGTTCTTGATCGTCTTCTCGGCCAGGTGGAGGCGCTCGCCGATCACGCGGTTGGTGAGGCCCTCGCCGATCAGGTCGAGGATCTTCCGCTCCTGCTCGGTGAGGTTGGCCAGCCGCTGGTCGCCCTTGGCGCTGTTGCCCGCCCGCAGCCGCTCCAGGACGCGGGCGGTCGCGACCGGGTCGAGCAGGGACTTGCCGGCGGCCACGTCCCGTACCGCGGACAGGAGTTCACTGCCGCGGATCGCCTTGAGGACATAGCCGGACGCACCGGCCATGATCGCGTCGAAAAGGGCCTCGTCGTCGGCGAACGAGGTGAGCATCAGGCATTTGATGTCCTCGTTCTGCGAACGGACTTCGCGGCAGACCTCCACACCGCTCCCGTCCGGCAGCCGGACGTCCAGCACAGCTACATCGGGACGGGTCGCAGGGATCCTGACCAGGGCATCTGCCGCCGTACCGGCTTCTCCGACAACCTCGATGTCGTCCTCGACGGAGAGCAATTCATGAACACCTCTGCGGACTACTTCGTGGTCATCGACGAGGAAAACGGTGATTTTGCCTGATTCGCGCACGCCGCCATCCTCACATACGAACTCTTCCCGTGCCCGAGGTGACCGGGATAACGTTCCCCTGTTCCGGCGGCCCGCAAGGCTCTGACCAGTGGTTGTTCCCGCATTCTTCGATTTACTTGGAAATCCAAGCAAAATCGCAGGTCAAATGGGGTTTCGCAGTTATGCGAAGCACTGGGTAACGTTCTTTTGACAGGGCGCTCGCCGGGGCACCTGTCACGCCCTGTCCCGGCCGAGCCGCACCCACCCCGTGCGCGGGTACGGATTCAGGGCGAGCCGCACTGGTTTCCCGGCAGACCCCGGGGGCCGGACCGACGGAGGAGCACGCACGTGACCGTGGAGAGCACTGCCGCGCGTAAACCGCGACGCAGCAGCGGAGCAGGCACCAAGCGCGCCAGCGCCAAGAAGACCCCCGCGACGGCCGCCGACGAGCCGCAGCTCGTACAGCTGCTGACGCCCGAGGGCGAGCGGGTCACGCACCCGGACTACGAGATCGACCTGTCGGCCGACGAGCTGCGCGGGCTGTACCGGGACATGGTCCTCACCCGCCGCTTCGACGCGGAGGCGACCTCGCTCCAGCGTCAGGGCGAGCTGGGCCTCTGGGCCTCGCTGCTCGGCCAGGAGGCCGCGCAGATCGGCTCCGGGCGCGCACTGCGGGACGACGACTACGTCTTCCCGACCTACCGCGAGCACGGCGTGGCCTGGTGCCGCGGCGTCGACCCGACGAACCTGCTGGGCATGTTCCGGGGCGTCAACCACGGCGGCTGGGACCCCAACAGCAACAACTTCCACCTGTACACGATCGTCATCGGCTCGCAGACCCTGCACGCCACCGGCTACGCCATGGGCGTCGCCAAGGACGGTGCGGACTCGGCCGTGATCGCGTACTTCGGCGACGGCGCGTCCTCGCAGGGCGACGTCGCCGAGTCGTTCACCTTCTCCGCGGTCTACAACGCCCCGGTGGTCTTCTTCTGCCAGAACAACCAGTGGGCGATCTCCGAGCCCACCGAGAAGCAGATGCGGGTGCCGCTCTACCAGCGCGCCCAGGGCTTCGGCTTCCCGGGCGTCCGTGTCGACGGCAACGACGTGCTGGCCTGTCTGGCCGTCACCAAGGCCGCGCTGGAGCGTGCCCGCAGCGGTCAGGGCCCCATGCTGATCGAGGCGTTCACCTACCGGATGGGCGCGCACACCACTTCCGACGACCCGACGAAGTACCGGGCCGACGAGGAGCGTGAGGCGTGGGAGGCGAAGGACCCGATCCTGCGCGTCCGTACGTACCTGGAGAAGCAGGGCCTGGCCGAGCCGGCCTTCTTCGAGGAGCTGGAGGCCGAGAGCGAGGCGCTCGGCAAGCGCGTCCGCGAGGCGGTGCGCTCGATGCCCGACCCGGACACCATGGCGATCTTCGAGAACGTCTACGCGGACGGGCACGCGCTCGTCGACGAGGAGCGCGCGCAGTTCGCCGCCTACCAGGCGTCGTTCGCCGAGGAGGGCAAGTAAGCCATGGCAGTCAAGAAGCTTCCGATCGCCAAGGCGATCAACGAGTCGCTCCGCACGGCGCTGGAGAACGACCCCAAGGTCCTCATCATGGGCGAGGACGTCGGCAAGCTCGGCGGTGTCTTCCGGGTCACCGACGGCCTGTTCAAGGACTTCGGCGAGGGCCGGGTCATCGACACCCCGCTCGCCGAGTCCGGCATCGTCGGCACCGCGATCGGCCTGGCCCTGCGCGGCTACCGGCCCGTCGTGGAGATCCAGTTCGACGGCTTCGTCTTCCCGGCGTACGACCAGATCGTCACGCAGCTCGCGAAGATGCACGCCCGCTCGCTCGGCAAGATCAAGCTGCCGGTCGTCATCCGCATTCCGTACGGCGGCGGCATCGGCGCGGTCGAGCACCACAGCGAGTCGCCCGAGGCGCTGTTCGCGCACGTCGCGGGTCTGAAGATCGTCTCGCCGTCCAACGCGTCCGACGCGTACTGGATGATGCAGCAGGCCATCCAGGGCGACGACCCGGTGATCTTCTTCGAGCCCAAGCGCCGCTACTGGGACAAGGGCGAGGTCGACACCGACGCCATCCCCGCGCCGCTGCACAAGGCCCGTGTCGCTCGGGAGGGCACGGACCTGACGCTCGCCGCGTACGGCCCGATGGTGAAGGTCTGCGTCGAGGCGGCCGCAGCGGCCGCCGAGGAGGGCAAGTCGGTGGAGGTCGTGGACCTGCGCTCGATGTCCCCGATCGACTTCGACGCCATCCAGACCTCGGTCGAGAAGACCCGCCGCCTGGTCGTCGTGCACGAGGCGCCGGTCTTCTACGGCGCGGGCGCGGAGATCGCCGCCCGCATCACCGAGCGCTGCTTCTACCACCTGGAGGCACCGGTGCTGAGGGTCGGCGGGTACCACGCGCCGTATCCGCCGGCGCGCCTGGAGGAGGAGTACCTGCCGGGTCTGGACCGGGTGCTCGACGCCGTCGACCGCTCGCTCGCGTACTAAGGGGCCGACTGACATGACTACGACGCAGAACGCTTCCCGCTACCGCGAGTTCAAGCTCCCCGACGTGGGCGAGGGCCTCACCGAGGCCGAGATCCTCAAGTGGTACGTCCAGCCCGGCGACACCGTCACCGACGGCCAGGTCGTGTGCGAGGTCGAGACGGCGAAGGCGGCCGTCGAACTGCCCATCCCGTACGACGGCGTGGTGCACGAGCTCCGCTTCGAGGAAGGTGTGACGGTCGACGTCGGCACCTCGATCATCGTGGTCGACGTGGCGCCGGGAACGGCTGCTCCGGAGGCGCCCGCCGCTGCTCCGGCTCCCGCTCCCGTGGCGGAGCCGGAGGAGGACGAGGCGCCCAAGGGCCGCCAGCCGGTCCTGGTCGGGTACGGCGTCGCCGAGTCCTCCACCAAGCGCCGGGCCCGCAAGGCGGACACCCCGGCACCGGAGAAGGCGGCCTACTCCGCCGCCGTCCAGGCCGAGTTGAACGGCACGTCGACGTCGGTCGAGGCCGTCGAGGAGCGCACGCGCCCCCTCGCCAAGCCGCCGGTCCGCAAGCTGGCCAAGGACCTCGGCATCGACCTCGCGACGGTCACGCCGACCGGTGCCAACGGCGTCATCACACGCGAGGACGTGCACGCGGCGGCGGCTCCGGCCGCCGAGCCGGATGTTTCACGTGAAACGGTCGTCGAGGCCCCGGGCACCGTGGTGGGCTTCGCCGGGATCGACACGACGGCACCCGCTTCCCGCGAGAAGGTCATCCCGATCAAGGGCGTCCGCAAGGCCACCGCCGCCGCCATGGTGAAGAGCGCCTTCACCGCCCCGCACGTCACCGAGTTCATCACCCTCGACGTGACCCGCACCATGAAGCTGGTCGCCGACCTCAAGTCGGACCCGGACATGGCGGGGCTGCGGGTCAACCCGCTCCTGCTCATCGCCAAGGCCCTCCTCGTCGCCATCAAGCGCAACCCGGGCGTCAACGCCGCCTGGGACGAGGAGAACCAGGTCATCGTGGAGAAGGAGTACGTGAACCTGGGCATCGCGGCGGCCACCCCGCGCGGGTTGATCGTCCCGAACATCAAGGACGCCCACGCCAAGACCCTGCCCGAACTGGCGTCCGCTTTGGGTGACTTGGTGTCGGTCGCCCGTGAGGGCAAGACCTCTCCGGCGGCCATGCAGGGCGGCACGGTGACCATCACCAACGTCGGCGTCTTCGGCGTCGACACCGGCACCCCGATCCTGAACCCGGGTGAGTCCGCGATCCTCGCGGTCGGTGCGATCAAGCTCCAGCCCTGGGTTCACAAGGGCAAGGTCAAGGCCCGCCAGGTCACCACGCTGGCGCTGTCCTTCGACCACCGCTTGGTCGACGGCGAACTCGGGTCCAAGGTCCTGGCCGACACGGCCGCGATCCTGGAGCACCCGAAGCGTCTGATCACCTGGGCGTAACCGCAGGTCGCAGAGGGGCCCGTCCGCATCGCGGACGGGCCTTCCTCTTGTACACCTGTTGTATCTAAGCTGTGCGCATGCCAGCCGCACCCCCCGCCGCCGAACGTGTCTACGACCACATCAAGAGGGGGGTGCTCGACCGCAGCTACGAGGGCGGGACGCTCCTCACCGAGGGACACCTCGCCGAAGCCGTCGGAGTCTCCCGCACCCCGGTGCGCGAGGCACTGCTGCGTCTTGAGGTCGAGGGGCTCATCAAGCTCTACCCGAAGAAGGGCGCCCTGGTGCTCGCGGTCTCCGCGCAGGAGATCGCCGACGTGGTCGAGACGCGGCTGCTGGTCGAGGAGTTCGCCGTACGCAAGGCGATCCCGGCCTCCCCCCGGCTGATCGAGCGCCTGGAGGAACTGCTCGACGAGCAGCGGACCCTGGCGCTCGCGGGCGACCTGGCGGAGGTCGCCGTCACCGACCGCTGTTTCCACGCCGAGATCGTCCGCAACGCCGGGAACCAGATCCTCTCCCGCCTCTACGACCAGATGCGCGACCGCCAGCTGCGGATGGGGGTGGCCGTGATGGAGGCCCACCCGGACCGCATCGCGCTCAACATCACCGAGCACGCCGAGATGCTGGAAGCCATCCGGGCCGGTGACGCCGATGCCGCGGCGGCCTGCGTGCGCCGCCATGTCAGCCGCGTGAAGACGCTGGTCAGGGGGGACGACCGATGAAGCCGTCAGCACAGGCCGTGCACGGTGACCCGCCCGGCGGCCGCAAGGCCATGGCGGTGTGGTCGATCGGCGTCGCCGTCTACTTCGTCGCGGTCATCTTCCGCACCAGCCTGGGCGTCGCGGGCCTGGACGCCGCCGACCGCTTCCAGGTCAACGCCTCCGCGCTGTCCACCTTCTCCATCCTCCAACTGCTCGTGTACGCGGGCATGCAGATACCCGTCGGCCTGCTGGTCGACCGGCTCGGCACCAAGAAGGTGCTGCTCATCGGCGCGGTGCTGTTCACGCTCGGCCAGGTGGGCTTCGCGCTCTCGCCGACGTACGGCATGGCACTGCTCTCCCGCGCGCTGCTCGGCTGCGGCGACGCGATGACCTTCATCAGCGTGCTGCGGCTGGGCACCCGCTGGTTCCCGGCCCGGCGCGGGCCGATGATCGCGCAGGTCGCCGCCCTGTTCGGGATGGCAGGCAACCTCGTCTCGACACTGGTGATCGCGCGGGCGCTGCACGGGTACGGCTGGACGGCGACCTTCGTCGGCAGTGCGGCGGCCGGTGTCGTCGTCCTCGTACTGACCCTGCTCTTCCTGAAGGACCACCCCGAGGGGCACGAGCCGCCGCCCGCAGTGAAGGGGGGGCCTTCGTTCGTACGGCAGCAGATCGCGGCCGCGTGGCGCGAGCCCGGCACCCGTCTCGGGATGTGGGTGCACTTCACGACGCAGTTCCCGGCGATGGTCTTCCTGCTGCTGTGGGGGATGCCGTTCCTCGTGGAGGCACAGGGCATGTCGCGGGCGACGGCCGGTGAGCTTTTGACGCTGGTGGTGCTCTCCAACATGGCGATCGGGCTCGTGTACGGGCAGGTCATCGGCCGGCACCACGCGGCGCGGGTGCCGCTGGCGCTCGGCACGGTGGCGGCGACCGCCCTGCTGTGGGGCGCCACGATCGCGTACCCCGGCGAACATGTGCCGGTGTGGCTGCTGGTGACCCTGTGCGTGGTGCTCGGGGCGTGCGGGCCCGCCTCGATGATCGGCTTCGACTTCGCGCGGCCCGCGAACCCGCCGGAGCGGCAGGGCACGGCCTCGGGCATCGTGAACATGGGGGGCTTCATCGCCTCCATGACCACCCTGCTCGCGGTGGGCGTGCTGCTGGACGCGACCGGCGACAACTACCGGATCGCGTTCGCCTCGGTGTTCGTGCTGGAGGCGGTGGGCCTGACCCAGATCCTGCGGCTGCGCACGCGGACGGTGCGACGCGAGCGGGAGCACCTGGTGGCGAGCAGGGTCGAGGCCGTGCACGTGCCTGTGTAGAAGGTCCCGACGCGCGCGTGTTTCACGTGAAACATCCCGTCGGCTACGGCCACGGCTTGGGCTGCCGCTACGGCGTGACCGCGAAGTTCCGCAGGATCTCGTGCGCCAGGTCCTCGTCGCCCTCGATCTTCACGAGGTCGGCCACCGCCGCGTACCGCACCCGCCCGCAGGCCAGCCGGTAGTACGTCTCCCAGTCCAGGGCGATCGTCACCAGCGGACCCAGCGAGGGGGTGCCGTCGATGGTGCCGAGGCCCTGGGCGTCGACGCGGACCGTGCGCAGGAACTCGACCGGGCCGTGCACGTCGAAGACGACCGCCGAGTTCGGGGGTGCGCCCGCTTCCTTGGCGACGACCTTGGGCAGGGCGCCCAGCAGGAAGTCCCGGGTGACGTAGGCGCCGGGGGAGTCCAGGTTGCCGGGCTGGTGGAAGGTGGTGCGCAGGTCCTGCTCGTGCACCCACACGTCGAACGCCCGCATACGCAGGGCCGTTTCGAGCGGGATCTCGCGGCCGGAGAGCGGCGAGCGGACCAGGGTGTCGGGGGTCCGGGTCTCGTTCCGCAGCTGCCGGTTGCGGCGGATGATCGTGTACTCCAGCTCCGAGGTCATCTCCGGCGCCGTGTGGTGGCGGCGGACGTCGACCTGCACCTCCAGGTAGCGGGCCAGGTCGGAGGTGATGTGGAAGAGGTCGCTGGGCAGCGTGTGGATCGGGCGGGGGTCGCCGAGCATCTCGCACTCCGCGCCGATGACGTGGGAGACGAGGTCGCGCACCGACCAGCCGGGGCAGGGCGTGCGGCGGTTCCACTCGCCCTCGACGAGCGGCTTCACCAGCTCGGATATCGCCTCTATGGAGTGCGTCCAGGCGTCGGCGTAGGTCTGCAGGGCGGGATGGTGGACGGTCACGGGACCCCTCGGGCGGTTCAGTGGCGGCGGCGCGGACGGTGCGGCTGGGTTGCCGTGCGTGCGTGCGGGCAGGTGCGGTCTGGGTGGCGGACTTGGACGCTAAGTTACGCTGCCCGGAGGCACCCCGGCAGTGCTTTCGTGTGACGATCGTAGGCCCGTGTTGACGGCTCGAATGCCAGGACGGTGGTAGTGTGCGCGCCTCTCTGCTCCAGATCGACGTAAACGATGACGAATCGGTCAATTCCCGCCGGGAGAGGGTCGCTTCACTGGTGAGGGCGCAGCAGGATAGCGACCTCGTGGTGCTTCCCGAACTCTGGCCGACGGGTGCGTGGGCGTACGAGGGATTCGCCGAGGAGGCGGAGCCGCTGGAGGGTCCGACGTACGAGGTGATGGCGAAGGCCGCGCGGGATGCCGGGGTCTGGCTGCACGCGGGCTCCTTCGTCGAGCGGGACCCCGACGGTCCCCTCTTCAACACCTCCCTCGTCTTCTCCCCCGACGGCGGACTCGCCGCCGTCTACCGGAAGATCCACCGCTTCGGTTTCGACGAGGGCGAGGCGGTGCTGATGGCCGCGGGCGGCGAGCTGGTCTCCGTGCCCGCGCACGGGCTGCAGCTGGGGCTGGCGACCTGTTACGACCTGCGCTTCCCGGAGCTGTTCCGGGGGCTCGTCGACGCCGGCGCCACCGCCTTCGTGATCCCTGCCGGGTGGCCGGCCAGGCGGCGGGGACACTGGACCCTGCTGGCCAGGGCCCGTGCGGTCGAGAACCAGGCGTACGTCCTGGCCTGCGGCACCGCCGGGACGCACGGCGGTGTCGAGCAGGCCGGGCACAGCATCGTGGTCGACCCGTGGGGCGAGGTGCTGGCCGAGGCGGGACCCGGTGAGGAGGTCCTCGTGGTGGAGCTGGAACCGGGGCGTCCGGAGGCCACCAGGGAGCAGTTCCCGGCGCTGAAGGACCGGCTCCTGGGGCTTGCCGCACCCCGCCGCTGAGCTGCCCGACGGCCCTGTTCAGGGCCGTCACTCGCTTGGGCTTCGCCGTTCGCGCCCTGCCCTGCCCGGTGTTCTGATGATCGACATACCGGTCACTTTGTGCATTTGAAGATGCAGCCACGGTAATCAATCGGACCTGTGGCAGGGCGTGGTGAGCCCGAGGAAAGGCACTCAAACAATGATGGACACCGGACACACTCGCGGACGGCGGGCAGGGCGGCGCACGACGTCGTCCCGGTTCGCCACCCCGCTCGGCCTCGCCACCGTCGTGGCACTCGGGCTGTCCCTCGCGACTCCTCAGACCGCCCTGGCGGGCGAGATCGCCGGTGAGAGCTTCACCGGCACCGCGGTCGACGGCGGTGAGGACGAGTGGATCAGTGCCTGGAAGGGCGAGTCGGACGCGAGCGGCTGGGCCTGTCTGACGGCGGCCACCGGCGCGAAGGGCCCCTGAAGGCGTGACCCGACGCCGTGGGTGACAAGGCGGGCGAGGGTGCCTTGCGGCTCACCTCCAACAAGACCAAGCAGGACGGCTTCGTCGTCACCAAGGAGCCGATTCCGTCCAAGTCGGGCCTCAAGCTGACGGTCGACTTCGCGAGCTACGACTCGTCGACGGCCAAGAAGGGCGCGGCCGACGGCATCTCGCTGATGCTGCTGGACGGCAGTGCTCCGATGCCCAAGGACGCGGGCGGTTTCGGCGGCGGTCTCGGGTACCAGAACACCGTCGGCGGTTACATCGGTGTCGGCCTCGACGAGTGGGGCAACTTCGCCACTCCGCGCTTCGGCCGCGGCGGCATCCCCGAGCGCAAGGACAACTCGATCACCGTGCGCGGTGCGAGCAGTGTCGGCAACCCGTTCATCGCCACCTACCAGGCGAAGCGGAAGATCTCCGTTCCGGAGGCCAAGTCCCGCAAGGAGGCCGCCCGTACTGCCAAGGTCGAGCTGTCGACCGCGGGCGTGCTGACGGTGAGCATCGACTTCCACGACGGCCAGGGCTACAAGCAGGCCATCGAGCCGGTCGACCTGACCAGCATCAAGGACCAGCCGAAGCTGCCGGAGACGATCCGGTTCGGCTTCGCCGCGGGCACCGGTGATTACACGAACATCCACGAGCTGTGGGGCGCCAAGATCGAGTCGATGGACCCGATCCTGACGACGGAGGTCTCCCCGGCCGGCACCGTGAGCCCCGGCCGTGACGCCGAGTTCGCGCTGACGACCTCCAACGCCAAGGACGGCGGCCCGACCGACGGTCCGGTCACCACCACCCAGACCTTCCCCAAGGGCGTCACCCCGACGGCCGCCAAGGGCGACGGCTGGGACTGCAAGGTCGAGGGCCAGAAGGTCACCTGCACCCGTCCCGGCAAGGACAAGGACGCGCTGGCCGCCGGTGCCTCGTACCCGAAGATCCTGGTCCAGACGAAGGCCGACAAGGGCCTGAAGCCCGACACCAAGATGGACGTCATCTCGACGGTCACCCCGGGCGACAAGGACGCCCCGGAGACCACCAACGAGTTCGAGGTCACCAAGTTCGACGGCCCGGCGCTGACCACCAAGGTCGAGCCGGCCGACAAGGTCCGTGCGGGCACCAACGCCTCGTACACCATGACCACCAGCAACGCGGCGGACGCGGGCGCCACCAACGGCAAGGTCGAGGTCGTCCGTACGTTTCCCGAGGGCGTCGTCCCGGTCACCGCCAACGGCAATGGCTGGGAGTGCAAGATCGACGGCCAGAAGGTGGCGTGCAGCCGCGCGGGCGCCGGTGAGGACGCGCTGAACCCGGGCGACAGCTACGAGCCGGTCACCGTCGGCGTCGCGGTCAAGCCCGGCGTCAAGGGCGACGTCAAGGGCACCACGACCACCTCCACGCCGAAGGGCGACAACTCCGGCAAGGAGGTCGAGGACACGACCCCGGTCGAGGCCGCGGCCCCGGCCGAGCCGGACCTCCAGGTCAACACCAAGCCGGACGGCGAGGTCGTCAAGGGCAAGCCGGCCGCGTTCGTGACGACGGTCGCCAACGGTCCCGACGGCGGCCCGACCAACGCCGAGGTCAAGGTCGTCCGCGAGTTCGGCGAGGGCATCAAGCCGACCGCCGCCGAGGGCGACGGCTGGAAGTGTGCGGTCGACGGGCAGACCGTGACGTGCCGTCGCCCGGGCACCGGCGGCGACGCGCTGGCCGCGGACAAGTCGTACCCGCCGATCAAGATCAAGGCGGATGTCGCGGCGGACGCGGCGGGCTCCATCGACAGCTGGACCAACGGCAACACCAAGGGCGACGACAACAACAACGGCCGGGTCATCGACACGGTCGTGGTGAAGTCGGCCGCGGGCCAGGACACCAACTGCGGTGAGTGGATCAAGGACGTGAAGGACAAGTCGCTGCGCGCGGGCATGCGTTGCGAGGGCTGATCCTGTCCGTCAGAGCATGAGGGAACCGCCGGGAGCGACTCGCTCCCGGCGGTTCCTTGTGTTTCACGTGAAACGGTGGTGTTTCACGTGAAACGTCGGGGGGGGGGGGGGGGGGGCGGTCAGCCCGCCCGGCGGTCCAGTACGTCCAGGACGTACAGGACCGGCTTGTCGCGCGGCGCCATCACGCCGCCCGAGGTGGCCGTGAAGCCGGGCTTGTGCTTGGCCGGGACGTGGATGGCGATGCGGCTGCCGACCTTCGCGCCGTTGAGCGCGGCGAACCAGCCGGGGAGCAGTGCGTCCTTGTCGTTCACGGTGAAGCCGTTGGGCCCGCTGATGCGGTACGTCGAGCCGAACGGGTCCTTCTTGCCCCACTCCCACCCGGTGTACTGCACCACCACCGAGTCCCCCTTGCGCAGTTCGGCGCCGTTGCCGGGGACCAGGGTGCGGGCCGCGTAGGCGGTCGGGGCGTCGCTCCCCCACTTCTCGACCTGCGGCTCCTGGCCCTTGGCCACCTTGATGACGGGGGCGCCGGCATCGGCCGCCGCACCTGCCGTGCTGCCGGGCGCCGGGGCGGGGACCTGCTGGGCCGGGTCGTAACCGCCGATCAGGTCGAAGACCAGCACCATGTGGTCGGTCGGCTTCACCTGCGCCGGGGCCATGCCGTGCGGGCCGAAGCCGCTGGTCGCGGGCGTCACCATGAGGACCCGGCTGCCGCCCTTGCGGCCGATGAGGGCCTGGTCCCAGGTACGGGCGACGTGTTCGCCGTCGAAGGCGACGGTGGTCGGCTGCTGGAGGTCGTAGGTGTTCATCATCGGCTTGCGGTTCTCCCACGTCATCATCCCGACGTGGGTGACGGCCACCTGCCCCTTGCGGACGACCGGCCCGTTGCCCTCCAGGAGGATCTTCATCCGGGCCTTCTTCGGGGGCTTGAGGTCCGGGATGGTGATGGCCGGCTTCTTGCCGAACGGGCCGCTGACACCGGGACTGTCGTCGACGGTGGCCGAGGCGCAGCCCGCGGCGGCCAGGGTGGCGACGGCCAGCAGCGCGGCGCCGGCGAGGGCGCGCGGGCGGGTGCGGGGGGTGGGGGCTTCTCCGGGGCAGAGGACGGCTTCTCCGGGACACATGACGGTTCCTCCGGGACACGGGCGGACAAACGGAACATGACTCCCGCGAGCGTCCCCCGCCCACCCCGCCCGTCGCCCGCAACCCCGGCCCCGACACACCCCCGACGCACCGATTGCCGTACGCCGGGAGGGCGTACGGCAATCGGTGGGAAAGATCAGCAGTCGCCGGCGGAGGGTCGACCAGTGGCCGTCGGGGAGGAGCCGGCCGGCGTCCGGAACTACCAGCAGTTCTTGCCCTGCTGACGGAACTTCGCCGCGACGGCCTTCGCCGACGGGGCCGGCGGGGCGAACGGCGCGCAGAAGCCGTCGCGCGGTGCGTTGCGCTGCGAGGTGTTGCCGAGGGCCGTGACCTTCTTCGCGTACTTGTCGGTGCGCTTGGGGTCGCGGATGACGGCCGCGTGGCTCAGCGTGATGTCGATGACGTTGGTGCCGAGCACGCTGATATGGATGTTGTTGACGTAGCCGCTGGTCGCACCGGGGTCGTACTCGTACTCCCCGTCCTTGTTGACCGTGACCCGGCCCTTCTCGTCCGTGGTGACCTGCTCGTTCGTCGTCGCCTGGGCCAGCGTGAAGCTGGAGGCGAGGTTCGGCGGCAGGGTCAGGCCGAAGTTGACCGGCCAGGCGTCCGGAATGTCGATCAGGCGCATGCCCGCGATGGAGAAGTGCGCGGAACCCGCGCCGCCGGTGAACTGCACCGCCTTGCCGGGCTGCGACCAGGCCGACACCGCGAGGGCGTCCACGTGCACGCCGATCGGCGAGAGCTGGGTGCGGCCGACCGGGTTCTCGATGTACGGGACGCCGACGTCGATCGAGCCGCCGCCCGCGTCCGCGTACACCTGACCCTGCGCCGGGACGTCCGGGCCGCCCGCGCGCGAGGACGGGTGGGCGTGACCGAGGGCCCGCGAGTACAGGGCGGAGATACGGCCGAGGCCGACGCCGCCGATGGTGAGGTCGAGCAGGTTGTCCGTGAAGGTGTGCTGCTTGGCCCACCAGCCCATTGCCGGATAGTGCGAGCCGAACAGCGCGCCCTCGACCAGGCCGCCGATGCCCTTGCCGCGCAGCACCCACGCGTCGGCCTGGACACAGTCCTCGGTGTCGACGAGGGTGCCCCAGTTGTCGCTGTCGCCCTGCGGAAGGATCCGCACTCCGGCGTCGGGGCCGGTCTTGACCTCACCCGTGACCCCTTCCTTGCCGGCGCCGGCGCCGTTGCCGGTGCCGACACCGGTCTCGGCCATCGCCGGGACCGCGGCGGACACCGCGAGGACGAGGCTGATTCCCGCCGCCAGCGCCGTGCGCCGTCCAGAGTTGCGCCACGATCCCATGGCGACCCTCGCTTTCTGAGTTTTCGAAAGTTCTCTTCCGAGTGGTTCCTGGTGGAGTTCGTACGGTGGTGCTTGACAGCGGCCCGCCACTGTTCAGCTACTTTCAGTAGTGGTTTCATTGCGTGGAGTGATCACTGCACGCTGGGGACCGCCATCCGGGCTGCCGGTCCCGGGGTGTCTCAACTGGGCCGATACGCCTACTCGTTGGGGCCGGGAGCGTGCAGGGCCGCCGCGTGGCCGATGGTGATGTCAGCGATGTCGGGCGTCAGCACGGTCAGGTGGACGGCGTTGGCGTATCCGCTGAGTGCCTTCGGGTCGAAGCGGTACGAACCGTCGTCGTCCATCGTCGGGTAGCCCTGGCCGTCGGTGGTGATCTGCTCGTTGACGGTCACGATCAGCCGCGGGGCGACCTTGGGGTCCATCGGGAAGCGGATTCCGGCGTTGGGGGCCCAACTGCGGGGGTTCTTCTTCGGGTCGACGGTGATCAGGGCCTTGCCCTTGGCGTACAGGGCGCCCGAGCCGACCGAGGTGTCGAAGTGCACGGGCTTGCCCGGCAGCGCCTCGGCGACCACCTTCACCTTGTCCAGCTTGAGCCCGAGTTCGGCCTTGGCCGCGCCGCCGCCGGGCCCGTCGTGTGCGGTGTACGGCATGCCGAGGTCGATGGTCTCGATCAGTGTCCGAGCGCGCACACCGTCGCCGCCGTTGTCGCCCTTGCCGGTGCCCTTGAGCTTGCGGGTCTCGGTGAACGGCTCGATCAGCAGGCCCATGGGCTGCCCGTTGTACTGGAGCTGGACGGCCTTGCCGCGCTGGTCGGTCGTGGTGGGGGCGCCGTCGAAGGCGGGGAAGTGCGAGCGGGTGTCGCCCTCGACGAGGGTGCCGGCTTCGCCCTTGGCCCGTACGGACCAGGTGTCGGCCTGCACGGTCTCGTCGGTCTGGAGGACGGAGCCCCAGTTGTCGTTGGTGCCGCCGCGTACGGCGACGCCCGCTCCGGACTCCGCGAGGGCGGTGCCGGTGAGGGCGAGGGCGGCGACGGCGGTGAGGGTGAGGAGCTGGGTGGTGCGTCCGGGTCTCAGGCGGGGCGCATTCCTTTCGGGAAGGGGGCGGGGAGGGGGCATTGCGTAGGACACGGGGCGGGATGTTTCACGTGAAACGGCCCGCTCAGAACCAGCTCGTGACCCAGCTCCAGGCGTTCTGCACGCCGTGCACCATCCAGTCGAAGCCCGCTTTCACCGCGCCTGTGACCGCGTCCCAGGCCTCCGTGAGCTTCACGAAGACCCACCAGCGGTTGTCGATCTCCTTGCCCTTGGGGATGCCCTTGTCGTCGACCGGCACGCCGGGCGGCGGTCCGAACGGCGGGAAGGTGCCGCCGCGCAGCATCGCCGAGGCCGGGACGGCCGCCGCCCGCAGCGCCGCCTTCTCCTTCTCGGGTGCCTTGCGCAGGACGGCCGCGTGCCCGATGGTGATGTCCGCGATCTCGGGGCCGAGGATGCTGATGTGCACCGCGTTGACGTAACCGCTGGTCGCGGCCTTGTCCGGGGTGGCCGTCGGCTGACCCTTCTCGTCGGTGGTGACCATCTCGTTGACGGTGGCGACGGCGAGCGGCAGCCGCTCCGAGGAACCGGGGAAGACGACCTTCTCGTTGACCCCGGTGATCTTGCCGAGGTCCGCGATCTGCTTCTCCCCGATGTACAGCGCACCGCCGTTGATCCGGCTCGTGAGCGCGACCGGCTTGCCCGCCTTCGCCAGCGCGGACACCTGGAAGGCGGTCAGGGCCGCCCCGATGACCGGCGGTTTCTCGCCCTCCGACTCCTGCATGGTGTGCGGCACGCGGACGTCGAGGGAACCGCCGCCCGCGTCGGCGTACGCGGAGCCCACGGACTTCACGACCGGGGAGTCCTGCTTCTCGCCGGGGATCTGCTCGCCGAGCGCGCGTGCGTAGTGCGTGGAGGACTTGCCGAACGGGGCGCGGCCGATGTTCAGGTCCGCGATGTCCTCGCCGGCGGTGTTGAGTTCGCCGGCACCCTCGACGGCCGGGTACCGGGCTTCCAGCATCGGCTTGTTCGGCAGGGCGGCGATGCCGTTGAGGCGGACCACCCAGGAGTCGGCCTGCCCGGGCACATCGGCGACGACCGTGCCCCAGGTGTCGGTGGGCTCGTCGATGCCGGGCACGATGTGTGCGGGGATCTGGGCGAGGGCGCCTGCCTGGTTGCCGTACAGCGCGAAGCAGGCGGCGGTGGCGGCCACGGAGGTCCTGACGGTACGTCGCTTCATCGCGCGCTCACCCCTGCTCCGGTCCGCGTCGCCTTGGTCTTGGACAGGCCGTCGGTCTTCTTCGCGTCCCGCAGGACGCCCGCGTGGCCGAGCGTCACGTCCGTGACGTTGGCGCCGAGGATGCTGAGGTGGACGGCGTTGGCGTAGCCGCTGGTGGCTTCCGCGTCGTAGGTGTACTGCTCGTCCGCGTCCAGCGTCGGCCGGCCCTTGACGTCCGTGGTGACCTGCTCGTTCGTCGTGGCCAGGGCGAAGACGGGCCTGCTGTAGTCGGCCGGGATGCGCACCCCGTAGTTCACCTCCCACAGCTTGGGGACGGTGACGGTCTTCTCGCCGAGGACGGAGAAGTACGCGCGCGAGGCGCTGCCGGAGAAGTCCACGGGCTTGCCGGGCAGGGCCGTCGCCGTGGCCGAGACGCCCTCCGCGTGGATGCCTACCGTGGAGAGCTGGGTGCCGCTGCCGGGGCTGCCGACGTACGGGACGCCGATGTCGATGGAGATCGCGCCTGCCTCGGCGAACGCGGCGCCTGGCTTGGACGCCGCCTTGTCGAAGCCGGTGGAGGCGGCGATCTGGTTGCCGAGCGCGCGGGAGTAGGCGGCCGACTCGCGGCCGATCGGGAAGCCGTCCTTGGTCGCCAGGGGCGTCACCTCGTACCCGCTGTTCTGCTCGGCGGGCTGGCCGGGCAGGGCCGGGTGGTGCGCGTCGAGGACCGGGGCGTCGGACACACCGCCGAGGCCCTGGAGGCGGGCGACCCAGGCGTGCGCCTGCACCCCGTCCTTGGTCTCCACGACCTCGCCCCAGTCACCGGTCGCGGGCTCGTGCCCGCCCGCGACCGGTGCCATGGGGAGGGCTGCTGACTGGGCCGGTGCGGCGACGGCGAGCGTCGCCACCAGCCCGAGCCCGGCCGCGAGTGCGATGCCGGGGCCCGAGGCGCGCCATGGGGACATAGCCACCCAATTCCTTCCGTACGAACGACAGGTCGACATTTCGACCACTGTCCGCAAGAGCGTCACCACGGCGAGTGACGCGCATTCGGTGGATGACCGTTCGGGTCAGGGCAAGGTCAGGGCTCTCCGGGGGCTCCTTGGCTCAGTCCCCGTCCCGCTCCTTCTCCGCCATTCGGATCACGCACACGGCGACGGCGATGAGCAGCGGCGCGTCCGTGTCCTCGCGCACGACGTTGACCGCGTACGTCTCGCGCATCCGGAACCACTTCTTCGAGATGTGCGCCAGCAGCTCCCCGTCGTACTCCACGGCGAACTCGCGGTCCAGTACCCGCCCGCTGACGTCCAGCTCGGTGCCCTCGTTCAGGGTGACCCGGTAGTGGTTGCGGATCAGCGACAGCCGCTTCTTGCGTACGGTCGCGAGCATCTCCCCGTCCCGCTCCAGCGTCATGGCGTCCCGCCAGCTGAGCATCTTCTCCTTGAGTGTGATCAGCACCCGGCCGGTCGGGTCCTTGATCTCCAGGGTGTCGCGCAGCCGGAGGGCCTTGCCGTCAACGAGGAAGGCGTGCCGCCCGTTCTCGTCCTCGATCCAGTAGTCGTCGCCGATGGCGAAGAGTTTGTCGCGTACGAGGAATTTCATGCCATGACGGATACCCGGCCCGGTGCCGCTCTCACGCGTGCGACGGGAGCCGGAGCGCGTACGTCCGGGCCGGTTCGCCCGAGAGGGTCGTGGTGCCGGTCGGGGTGAAGCCCGTGCGGGTCAGGACGTGGTGGGACGCGGTGTTGGCGAGGGTGGTCGCCGCGGTGAGGGTGTGCAGGCCGTAGCGGGTGGCGGCGAGCGTGCAGAGGTCGCGGACGGCGGCGGTGGCCAGGCCCCGGCCGGTGGCCTTCTCGGCGAGTCGGTAGCCGACGTCGGCGGTGCCGTCCGCGAGGTCGATCAGGTTGAAGCGGCCGAGGATCTCGCCGGTCGACTCGTCCACGAGGACGTGGAAGGCGATCGTGCCGGTGGCCTGCTCGTCCAGGAGTGCCTGGTGGCGGGCGGTGAACTCGGCGAAGTAGGCGTCGCCCCGGTCCGGTACGGCGGCGGCGAAGAAGGCACGGTTCTCGCGCTCGAAGGCAAGGACGGCGGAGGCGTGATCGGCGTGCAGGGGCTGGAGTTCGGGCATGAAGGCAGCGTAGATCTGAGAGCGGGCTCGAACTCGCCCTATTTCGCGGCAGGTTCGGGCCGGTTCGGCGCAGTCCGTCATGTTTCACGTGAAACATGACGGACCGCTGCAGCACGGCGGGCCGTGTTTCACGTGAAACGTCAGGGGTGCGTGTCGGGGTTGCCTGTCGGGCGTGCGTGTCAGGGCGTGCGGAAGGCGGTCAGGCCCGGCTCCAGCTCCAGGCCGGTCCAGGGGGTGAGGCCCGCCTTCTCCAGAACACGGATGGAGGCCGGGTTGTCGAGGGAGACCTTCGCGAAGACGACCTCGGTGCCCGGCGCGGTGAGCGCGTGCGCGACGATCGCGCGGGCCGCCTCGGTGGCGTATCCCTTGCGCTGGTGGGACGGTGCGACGCCGTAGCCGAACTCGACCGTGCCGTCGGGCTGCGGCGTGAACAGGCCTATCGCGCCGACGACCTGGCCGCTCGCGCGCTCGATCATCTGCCGGTGGCCGTACGCGCCGTACCAGCCGGGGTGCTTCTCGAAGAGCCCGGCGAGGGCCTTGTCGCCTGCGGAGGGGAAGTCCTCCGCCCAGTGCGGGAGGTGCTTCCCGGCGATCACCGCGTCGATCTCCTCGGGGGTCCAGGCACGGAGGTCGAGGCGCTCGGTGATCAGGTCGGGGATGACGGGCAAGGTGACTCCTGGGCTGTTCCGGTACGGAGAGCGGCCCTGCTGGGGCCGACCGAACCTTCGCAGAGGGTGAGCGCGCCGGACAAGGGGTTTCCGGGTCTTGTACGGGCCCGCTACGCGGGTGCGCGGCGGATCGTGATGCTGCCCATCGTGGTGTGCGCCCTGATCTCGACGGCCTCCTCGGCGTCGCCGGGGCCCGACGAGTCCTCCAGGTCCGTGTAGACCCGGCCCATCCCCGACGTGACGTCCAGCCAGGCCGCCGAGCCCGTGCGGATGCCGATCTCGATGTTGCCCGCGGAGGTCTCCACGGTGGTCCTGTCGCGGGTGACCTCGTCGATGCGGACGCTGCCGTTGGCGGTGCGCGAGGTGACGGAGGCGTGGGCGCGGCCGACCACGACCCGGCCGTTGGCGATGCGCAGGGTGAGGCTGCCGGTGACGTCGTCGATGCGGGTGCTGCCGTTGGAGTTCTTGACGTCGCAGGTGCCGCCGATCCGCACGGCGTGGATCTCGCCGGAACCGGTGGTGAGATCGGCGTCCCCCTCGACGTGCTCGACGGTGACGGAGCCGTGCGAGGTGGTGAGGTCGGCGGAGACCGCACGGTCGAGGCGCAGGTCGCCGACCGAGGTCTTGATCCGTACCTCCGCCAGCGGGCCCCGGCAGTCGAAGTCGGTGACCGCGCCCTTGCCTTCGAGGCGGGAGCCCGCGGGCAGTTCGACCTCCACGGCGAGCGAGGGCGACTTGCCGAACAGGCTGCGCGTCTTGGGCGCGCGCACCCGCAGGAAACCGTCCGCGCACTCCACCCGGGTCTGGGCGGCGGCCTTCACGTCGCCGGCGTGGGCGCTGTCGCTCGGCCGTACCGTCACCACGCTGTCGGCCCGGTCGGACGCGGTGACCCGGACCGTGCCGACCTCGACGTGCACGGTGGCGGCGACCGGCGAGGCGGTGTCGAAGCGGTGGACGTGCGGCTGGTCGGAGGTGCCGGCTTTCGGCATGGCGGTCCCGTCTGTGAGGGCGGCGGTGGTCCTTGCGGAGCGATGGTCCTCACGGAGTGGTGGTCCGTGCGGAGCGATGGTCCTTGCGGCAGGACTCCCTAGCGGACCCACCCCGTGAAGCTCTGCCGTCCGCGTCCCGCGCCCGGGTCCTGCGGGCTCCGGGAGGCACCCGCGCCGGGTTCCACCGCCGCGCCCACGGCCCGTACCAGCCAGGCGTTGAGCGACAGGCCCTCCCGGGTCGCCGCCTCCTCGGCCCTGGTCTTGAGGTGCGTGGGCAGCCGGAGGTTGATCCGGGCGGTGCCGCCGTCGTCGGTCTCCGGGGGCAGCGGCGGGGCCGGGGGCGCGGCGGGCGCACTCGGCTCGGGCTGCCAGCCGAACTCCGCCCCGCCCGGCGCCGGGGTCACCACGAAGGACGGGTCGAGCCCGCGCAGCCGTACGTCCACCGAGCCGGGGGCCAGCTCGCGGGTCACCTCGCCCATGGCGTCCGACAGCACGTTCAGCAGGGCGAGCCGGGCGGCCGACTCCAGCGGCGCGGTGAGCCGTTCGGCGAGGACACGGGCGTCCTCGCCGCCGGCCTCGGCGGCCACCGCGAGCTCGCGGCGGAGGGTGTCGACGTACGGGGAGAGATCCATGACGCCATGATGGCTTCACGTTGGTGCCACAGCAAGGCCGGTCCTGGCTCAGCCGAGCGGGTCCGGACGCGGGCTTCACGATGCCGTGACCGCGCGTTCGTGCGGCGGTGGCACCCTTGTCCCATGACTGCCGCTGATGCCGCCGCGACCCCCGCCCCCCACCGTGCCCGCGCCCGCGTACGCGCCCCCGAGCTCGTCGGCAAGGGCGGCTGGCTGAACACGGGCGGCAAGGAACTGACCCTCGCCGACCTGCGCGGTCGCATCGTCATCCTCGACTTCTGGACCTTCTGCTGCATCAACTGCCTGCACGTCCTGGACGAGTTGCGCGAGCTGGAGCAGCGGCACAGCGACACCACGGTGATCATCGGCGTGCACTCGCCGAAGTTCGTCCACGAGGCCGAGCACCAGGCCGTCGTCGACGCCACCGAGCGCTACCAGGTCCACCACCCCGTCCTCGACGACCCCGAACTGGCCACCTGGAAGCAGTACGCCGTCCGCGCCTGGCCGACCCTCGTCGTCATCGACCCCGAGGGCTACGTCGTCGCCCAGCACGCGGGCGAGGGCCACGCGCACGCCATCGAGCGCCTGGTCACCGAGCTGGAGGCCGAGCACGAGGCCAAGGGCACGCTGCGCCGGGGCGACGGCCCGTACGTCGAGCCGGAGCCCGTCGCCACCGACCTCCGCTTCCCCGGCAAGGCCCTCCTGCTCCCCGGCAGCGGCAACCTCCTGGTCTCCGACACCACCCGCGACCAGCTCGTGGAGCTGGCCCCGGACGGCGAGAGCGTGCTGCGCAGGATCGACGGCGACTTCAACGAGCCGCAGGGCCTCGCGCTCCTCCCCGACGGCCGCGTGATCGTCGCCGACACCGTCAACCACCGGCTCACGACGTACGACCCGGCCACCGGCGAGGTCGCCGTCGTCGCGGGCACCGGAAAGCAGTGGTGGCAGGGCGAGCCGACCTCGGGCCCCGCCCTGGACGTCTCGCTCTCCTCCCCGTGGGACGTGGCCTGGTGGCGCGGCGAGGTGTGGATCGCCATGGCGGGCGTGCACCAGCTGTGGGCGTACGACCCGGAGGCGGGCACCGTCCGCGTCGCCGCCGGGACCACCAACGAGGGCCTGGTCGACGGCCCGGTCGCCGAGGCCTGGTTCGCCCAGCCGTCCGGGCTCGCCGCCACCGAGGACCGCCTGTGGGTGGCCGACTCCGAGACCTCCGCCCTGCGCTGGGTGGACACGGAGGACGTCGTGCACACGGCCGTCGGCACCGGCCTCTTCGACTTCGGCCACCGTGACGGCGACGCCGGACAGGCGCTGCTCCAGCACCCGTTGGGCGTCACCGCGCTGCCCGACGGCTCGGTCGCGCTCAGCGACACGTACAACCACGCACTGCGCCGCTACGAGCCCGCGACCGGCCAGGTCGCCACCCTCGCCACCGACCTGCGCGAGCCGAGCGACGCCGTGCTGGTCGGGGAGGACATCGTGGTCGTCGAGTCCGCACGCCACCGGCTGACCCGGCTGCGGCTTCCCGAGGAGGCGGTACGGGTGGAGGCCGTGGCGCACCGTACGCAGCGGGCCGCGACCGAAGTCGCCCCGGGCACGCTCCGGCTGGACGTGGTCTTCCAGGCGCCGAGCGGCCAGAAGCTGGACACCCGGTACGGTCCCTCGACCCGTCTGCTGGTCTCGGCGACCCCGCCCGAGCTGATCGCCGAGGGCGATGGCACGGGCACCGACCTGGCCCGCGAGATCCGGCTGAACCCGGACGTCACGGAGGGCGTGCTGCACGTCTCCGCGATGGCCGCCTCCTGCGACGACGACCCGGCGAACGAGTACCCGTCCTGCCACGTCCACCAGCAGGACTGGGGCGTTCCGGTGCGCGTCACGGAGGGCGGCGAGTCCCGCCTGGCGCTGGTGCTGGCGGGTCTGGACGCGTAAATCGGGCAGGTCCTCAGCGCCCCGGCGCCGCCCTGAACCCCCCGACCTCCGCCTGGTCCGGGCACAGCACCAGCCGTGCCCGGCCCTTGCCGCCCGGTCCGCCGATCGGCGCGGAGCGCGACACGGGTCCCTCGGTCAGGGCGACCGTCGCGGTGCCGTCGGCGGCGGGCCCGCAGTCGTGCCGGTGGCGGCGGTCCTTCGGCCTCACGACGGTGTAGTACAGCGGTGCGGCCGCCTCCCTGCCCGGCTTCAGGACCATGCGCGAGGAGCGCGGCTCCGGGCGGTTCACGGCGATCGTCGCGCCGCTCGGGGCGATCCTGACGTGCACATACGGTGCCCGGTCCAGCAGGCAGGGCCGGGCACCGGTGCTGGTGACGACCACCTTCGCGACCCGGAATCCCGCCCGCTCACCCCGGCGCGACCTCGGCACCTCCACCCGGAACGTCACCCCGTCCGTGGCGCAGTCGTCCAGCCCCTCCACGGCGGCCGGATCGGTGGGCCCCGAAGCCGCCTTGACCACCCGGTGCGGCGGTGTTTCACGTGAAACATCCGCGCACCCGGCGACCCCCAGGACCAGCGCCACAACCGCGCCCAGGAACGCCCGGCTCCGAGTACGGCGGTCGTCGCGTCGGTCGTCGCGTCGGCTCATCGTGCAGGTCCCCCCGGGCTCGTCCCCTTCGGGGACGAGCCTGACGGCACCCGTTATCGCACCGCTAACGTTCCGCTGTCGTACCTCGCCGGCCGCGTACGCACCCCTACTGACCTGCGCAAACGCGACTCTTCCGGCTTCCCGTACCTGCGTTCTACGGGTGGTCCCGGCCCGTCTCCGCAGCGAGTGCGGCCGTCGCACGCACGTACCTGACCTCGTACGCCTCGCCCTCGGGGGACGCCTCGTGGGAGGCCCGCAGCACGGCCAGCGCCCGGCACGCGCCCTCGTGGAAGCCCTCCCGCTCGGCGGCGTCCGCCACCGCCCGCAGCACGTCGTCCCCCTCCACCGTCCGCCCGAGCCGGGTCAGCGCCTCGCCCCGGACGGTCCGCAGCAGCAGCTCCCGGGCCTGCCCGATGCCGCCGGGCGTGCCGAGCGCGAGGCCCTCGTCGGCGTACCGCAGGGCGGCGGCCGGATCGTCGGCCCAGAGGAAGAGCTCGGCCAGCGACAGCAGTGCCAGTCGTTCCGTCGGTACGTCCCACGCCTGCCGGGCCAGGTCCACGGCGCGTACGCAGCCGGCCCGGGCGGCATCGAGTTCGCCGCGCCGGCGCTGGGCCAGCGAGAGGTTGACCCAGCCGATCGCCTCGTCCACCGGGTCGTTCGTGCGGGCGGCCAGCACCGGGGCCAACTCCAGGTGCGGATGGGCCTCTTCGGTGCGTTCCTCCTCCACCAGCACCCAACCGAGCAGCGCCCGCACCCGGGACTCGCCCTCCGGGTCGTCCACGGCGACGGCGGCCTCCAGCGCGGTCTGGAGCACGGGCGTCCAGCCGTCCCGGGCGCGCCACAGGACGTACGGCCACTGAAGGATCGCGAGCCGCCAGACCCGGTCGTCGAGCCCGGCCGCACGGGCCGCCGTCAGCGCCCCGGCGAGGGCCTCGCGCTCGGCCGCGTACCACTCGATGACCTCGGAGCGGTGCGTGAAGTGCGGGGTCTCCGTGGGCTTCTGCACGTTCTCGGGCAGCGTGCAGCAGGGGCGGCTGCCCGGTTCGGCGACGGCGTTCGCGGCCAGCTCGGCGCACACGTAGTAGTCGAGGAGGCGGGGCAGGGCGCTCGCGGTGTCGGCGGTGGAGCGGGCGAAGAGGCGCACCAGGTCGTGCAGGGCGTACCGGCCGCCGCCGGGGCGGCCGTGCTCCTGGACGAGGTGGGCGGCGGCGAGCTGGTCGAGGGCGGCGGCGGCCTCGGCGACGGAGACGTCGGCGAGGGCTGCGGCGGCGTACCGGTCGACGGTGGGCCCGGTGTGGGCGCCCAGGCCCCAGAAGACGCGCTGGGTGCGGGCGTCCAACTGCTGCACGCTGAGCCGCAGTTCCGCCTCGACGCCCCGGTCCTCGACGGCGAGGAGGCTCAGGCGGCTGCGCTCGTCGGCGAGTTCGGCGGCGTGCTGGGCGAGGGTGCGGTCGGGGAGGGTGGCGAGGCGGGCTGCGGTGATGCGCAGGGCGAGCGGGAGGCCGTCGCAGCGGGCGGCGAGAGTGCGGGCGGCGTCGGGCTCGGCGGCGACACGGTCCGCGCCGAGGACGGTGGCGAGGAGGGCGACGGAGTCCTCCGCGTCGAGGACGTCGAGCGGAACGGGCCGGGCCAGGTCGCCCGCGATGAGGCCGCCGAGACGGTTCCTGCTGGTCACGAGGGTGACGCAGGTGTCGCCCGCGGGGAGCAGGGGGCGGATCTGCTCGGAGCTGCCGGCGTTGTCGAGGACGACGAGGAGCCGTGCGTCGGCGGTGAGACGGCGGTAGAGGGCGGCGGCGGTGGCCTCGGTCTCGGGCAGGGCGCGGCGGCCGACGCCGAGGGCGAGGAGGAACTCCCGTATGACGTCGGCGGGTTCGGGGGTGGGGAGCGCGTCGAAGCCGTGCAGGTTGGCGAAGAGCAGGCCGCCGGGGAAGTCGTCGCGGTGGTGGTGGGCCCAGTGCAGGGCGAGGGCGGTCTTGCCGACGCCGGGCGGGCCGGTGATGAGGGCGATCGGGGAGTCGGCGGCGGTGGCGATGCGGGTGAGGGTGGTGAGGGTGGGGGTGCGGGCGAGGAAGCCGCGGGGGTGGCGGGGGAGGAGGTCGGGGGGTGTGGCCGGGGCGGCCGGGGCGTGTGGTGCGTGCCGGAACTGCGGGGCCTCCGGTGGGGCTTCCTGCGGGGTCTTCTGCGGCGGTACGGGGGTGGGCCGGGCCTCGTCGGGGCCGGCGTCCGGGGTCGGGGTGGGCCGGGGGGTGGGGGTGCCGACCGGCGGCGAGGCCGGTCCGCCCGTGCCCGCCCGTTCCGCCTCTGGCGGAACCCGCGCCCACGGGCTGGCGGCGACGGGGCTGGCGGGGCTGGCGGCGACGGGTTCAGCGGCGGGGCCGGCGGAGGGTTCGGTGGCCGGGCCGGCGGAGGGCTCAGCGCTCGGGGCGGTGGCGGATTCGGCGCGAGGGCGGAGGTGGAGGGCCGACGGGGTGGGGGTCCAGGGTTCCGGGGCGAGAGGGCCGACGGGATCGACGGGGTCGCCCTGGAGGATGGCGCCGTAGGCGGACTGGAGGGCGTGGCCGGGGTCGACGCCGAGCTCGTCGGCGAGCAGGCGGCGGGTGCGGTGGTACCAGTCCAGGGCGTCGGACTGGCGGCCCGCCCGGAACAGGGCGAGCATCAGCGCCGCCGAGAGGGACTCGCGCATGGGGTGGGCGACGGCCTCGGTGCGCAGGACGGCGGCGGCACGGCCGTGTTCGCCGAGTTCGCCGTAGGCGTCCGCGAGGTCCTCGACGGTGACCAGGCGGGTCTCCTCCAGTGCGTGCGCGGCGGCCTGCAGCGGTTCGGAGGAGACCGTTCCGGTGAGTGCGGGCCCGCGCCACAGGGCGAGCGCCTCGCGGAACATCAGCACCGCGTCGGCGGCCTGCCGTTGGCGGCGGGCCAGCAGCACCAGTTCCTCGAACCGGTAGGCGTCCAGGAGGGATTCCGACATCTGGAGGACGTACGCCCGGCCCTGTGTGGTGAGCTCGACGCCGTACGCCGCGGCCTCGCCGTCGTTCAGGAGCGCCCGCAGCCGTGAGACGTGGCCCTGGACGACCGTACGGGCGTGGGCGGGCGGGGCCTCGTCCCAGATGGAGTCGATGAGCTGCTCGACCGGCACCGCCGTGTTGGGCCGCAGCAGCAGTGCGGCCAGCACGCTGCGCCGCTTGGCCGGGCCGAGGGGGAGTTCACCGGCCTCGGTCGCGACGGACACCGCTCCGAGCAACCGGAATTCCACCGTGAGCCTCTCCCTGACGCGGGCAGCGGACAAAGGGCCAGCCTACCGGGGCCACCACCGCGCGCCGGAGGGGCACTTCGGGCACGGTGGGGCGCAAAACCGCCGGTCAGAGAGGGGGCGTGGGGTGCGAGCCACTCGTGGTGGAGGTGTGGCCCACTGGTAGTGGAGGTGCGGCCTACTCGTAGTGGCGGTAGCGCTCCTCGACGACCCCGCCGCCCGCGGGCGGACCGCCGACGCCGCGACGCCGCTTCAGGACGCTGGTGAAGACCACGATCCCGACGACGCCGACCAGCATCATGATGATTCCGACCAGGTCGAGGTTGACGCTTTCGAGCTCCCAGTCCGTGGCGAAGGTCAGGATGGCCCCCACCGCGACGAGGACGATGCAGCCGCCCAGTCCCATGTCAGTTCGCCTCCGAGTGCGATTGCTTGCGACCGTTCCGGGTCCGGTTGAGACCGGTTTTCGCACCGGTCTCGTTGTACGGGTGCGAGTACCCGGGCCCGGAACAGCCATGCGCGCAGGCGGAGTTCGACCTTCAGCTTGGCCGACGGGCCCGGTCAGCCCTCCAGGAACGCGACCAGCGCGTTGGCGAGCAGGTACGGGTCCTCGGCCCCGCACAGCTCACGTGCACTGTGCATGGAGAGGATCGCGACGCCGATGTCGACGGTCTGGATGCCGTGCCGGGCGGCGGTGATCGGGCCGATGGTGGTGCCGCACGGCATCGAGTTGTTCGACACGAAGGTCTGCCACGGCACCCCGGCCTTCTCGCAGGCCGCCGCGAACACCGCCCGACCCGCACCGTCGGTGGCGTACCGCTGGTTCACGTTCACCTTGAGGATGGGGCCGCCGTTGGCACGCGGGTGGTGCGTCGGGTCGTGCCGCTCCGCGTAGTTGGGGTGCACGGCGTGACCGGTGTCGGAGGACAGGCACACGGACCCGGCGAGCGCGCGCGCCTTGTCCTCGGGGGAACCGCCGCGCGCGAACACCGAGCGCTCCAGCACGTTGCCGAGCAGCGGACCGTCCGCGCCGGTGTCCGACTGCGAGCCGTTCTCCTCGTGGTCGAAGGCGGCCAGTACGGGGATGTACGACAGCTTCTCGTCACCCGTGGCCACGGCGGCCAGGGCTGCGACGCCCGCGTGCACCGAGATCAGGTTGTCCATGCGGGGCCCGGCGAGCAGTTCCTCGTCGCGGCCCAGGTAGGCGGGGGCCTCCACGGCGTGCGGCATCAGGTCCCAGCCCACGATGTCCTCGGGGTCGAGGCCGGCCTCCTCGGCGACGTACGCGATGAGGTCGCCCTCGTGCACCTCGCCCTGGCCCCAGATGGGCTGCATGTGGCGCTGCTTGTCCAGCTTCATGCCCTCGTTGACCTGGCGGTCGAGGTGGATGGCGAGCTGCGGGACGCGCAGCAGCGGGCGGTCGATGTTGACGAGGCGGTGCGAGCCGTCGCGCAGGGTGAGGCGGCCGGCGAGACCCAGGTCCCGGTCCAGCCAGGTGTTGAGCAGGGTGCCGCCGTAGATCTCGACGGCGACCTGCCGCCAGCCCTCGTTGCCGGTGTCCGGCAGGGGCTTCACGCGCAGGTTCGGGGAGTCGGTGTGCGCGCCGACGATCCGGAAGGGGGTGTGGGGCGAGGTGCCCTCCGGGACGAACCAGGCGATGATCGCGCCGCCGCGCAGGACGTACCTGCCGCCGGTCGTGCCGTCCCAGGCGTCGGTCTCGGCGACCTGTCGGAAGCCCGCCTTCTCCAGCCGCTCGGCGGCGGCGGCCACGGCGTGGTACGGGGACGGACCTGCCGCCAGGAAGGACTTCAGGTCGTCGGTGTGGCCCCGGTCGAAGCGGGGGGTGGTGCGGGCTGCGGTGCTCATACGCTCAGCGTAACCAGGGGGCCTTCTTCCCGGCGTGCCACCGCCCGCCCGGTCAGCCCGGTCCGTCCGGTCAGCCCGGTCCGCCCGGTCAGCGCGGTCCGCCCGGTCCGCAGCGCCGGAGCCCCTACAGCCCCGGCGGCCTTTCGAAGCGGCGGCGCAGCGGCATCCTGCGCTCGCCCCTCGGCACCCGAGGCAGCATCTGCGGGGTGCCCGGGGCACGGGAGGCCTGCCTGCGGCGGCCCGCGCAGAACATGCACTCCTCGCCCGGAGGGGCGTCCGGGTCCACCGGAGCCCCCGGGTGGAGCGAGCAGCCCGAGGTGTTCCGGGGCCGGGACAGCTCACGGGCCAGCACGAAGGCGCGGTGCAGGGACTCGGCCAGGACCGCGAACTCCTCGGGCCGTGACCCCGTCCCCAGCTCGAAGGACCGCTCGTTGACCAGCGCGAACTGCTCGTTCAGCATCCCGAGCGTCGCCTGCCGTCCGTCCCGCTCCCGCAGCCGGGGCACGTCCTCGGCCGGCGTCGGCGCCCCCCGCTCCGCGAGCCTGCGCCGGTGGTTGCAGATCAGGCAGCGGCCCCAGCCGTCCGGCACCGTCGGGTCGACCGCGCCGTCGGGGTGCTCCTTGCACCCGGTGACGTTGCGCGCGGGCGCGAGCTCGGAGGCGGTGCGGTACGCGCTGTAGAGCGTGTCCGCGACGGGCTCGTACTCGGCGGGGTGCGCGCCGTCGTACAGGTCCTTCACCAGGTCGCTCGCGGAGCCCAGCCTGCTGCGCAGCTCCTTGAGCGCATACGGGAGCCCCGCCGGTACCGAGTACCCCTTGCCCTGCTGTTCCTGTCCAGCCATGTCACCAAGCGTCGCACGCACCACCGACAACGGGCCGGAGATGTTTCACGTGAAACGTGAGACTCCTCCGGCCCGCTCAGGACATCAGGAAGCAGGGACTAGAAAGCCGCCTCGTCCAGCTCCATCAGCTCGTTGTCGACCGACTCGGCCTTCGCTCGCTCCACGCCGACACCCGGCAGCACGTTCGCGGCGAAGAACTTCGCGGCGGCGATCTTGCCGGTGTAGAACGCCTGGTCCTTGGCAGAGGCCGTCGCCAGCTTCTCCTGCGCCACGGCCGCACCGCGGAGCAGCAGGTAACCGACGACCACGTCACCGGACGCCATCAGCAGACGGGTCGTGTTGAGACCCACCTTGTAGATGGACTTCACGTCCTGCTCGGTGCCCGCGAGGTCCGTCAGCATGGCGCCGACGATGGCCTCCAGGTCCACGGCCGCCTTGGCGAGCTGCTCGCGGGCGCCCGCCAGCTCGTCGCCGCCGGTGCCCACCGCGAGGAACTTCTTGATCTCCTCGGCGAGCTGGTTCAGTGCCGCGCCCTGGTTGCGGACGATCTTCCGGAAGAAGAAGTCCTGGCCCTGGATGGCCGTGGTGCCCTCGTACAGGGTGTCGATCTTGGCGTCGCGGATGTACTGCTCGATCGGGTACTCCTGGAGGTACCCGGAGCCGCCGAAGGTCTGGAGCGACTGGGCGAGCTGCTCGTAGGACTTCTCCGAGCCGTAGCCCTTCACGATCGGCAGCAGCAGGTCGTTGAGCGCGATCTCGGCCTTGGCGTCCTCGCCCGCCGCCTCCTTGACCGCGATGGCGTCCTGCACGCAGGCGGTGTGCAGCACGAGGGCGCGCATGCCCTCCGCGTACGCCTTCTGCGTCATGAGCGAGCGGCGCACGTCGGGGTGGTGCGTGATGGTGACCTTGGGGGCCGTCTTGTCCATGAACTGGGCCAGGTCCGGACCCTGCACACGCTCCTTGGCGTACTCCAGGGCGTTCAGGTAACCCGTCGAGAGCGTCGCGATGGCCTTCGTGCCGACCATCATGCGGGCGAACTCGATGATCATGAACATCTGGCGGATGCCGTCGTGCTTGTCGCCGATCAGCCAGCCCTTGGCGGGGTGCTGGTCGCCGAAGGTCATCTCGCACGTGTTGGACGCCTTGAGGCCCATCTTGTGCTCGACGTTCGTGGCGTAGACGCCGTTGCGCTCGCCCAGCTCGCCGGTCTCCCAGTCGAAGTTGTACTTCGGTACGAGGAAGAGCGACAGCCCCTTCGTGCCGGGGCCCGCACCCTCGGGGCGCGCCAGCACGTAGTGAAGGATGTTCTCCGACATGTCGTGCTCGCCGGACGTGATGAAGCGCTTCACGCCCTCGATGTGCCAGGAGCCGTCCTCCTGCTGGATCGCCTTGGTGCGGCCGGCGCCCACGTCCGAGCCGGCGTCCGGCTCGGTGAGGACCATGGTGGAGCCCCACTGCTTGTCGACGGCGATCTGCGCGACCTTCTTCTGCGCCTCGTTGCCCTCCTCGAAGAGGATGCCGGCGAAGGCCGGGCCCGAGGAGTACATCCAGATCGCCGGGTTGGCGCCGAGCAGCAGCTCCGCGTACGCCCAGATCAGGGAGCGCGGGGAGGTCGTGCCGCCGATCTCCTCGGGCAGGCCGAGGCGCCAGTACTCGGAGTCCATGAAGGCCTGGTAGCTCTTCTTGAAGGACGCCGGGACGGGCGCGGTGTTGGTGGCCGGGTCGAAGACCGGCGGGGTGCGGTCGGCGTCCTCGAAGGAGGCGGCCAGCTCGTTCTCGGCGAGCCTGCGCAGCTCGTCGAGGATGCTCTTGGCGGTCTCGACGTCCATCTCCGCGAACGGGCCGCTGCCGTACACCTTGTCGCGGCCGAGCACCTCGAAGAGGTTGAACTCGATGTCCCGGAGATTCGACTTGTAGTGCCCCATGGCGACGGCTCCGTATAAATCGGGGAGGCAGGATCCTCGTAACAACTACCAGCAAGTAGCTACGATGATGCTACCCGTCGGTAATAAGCCGCAACCCCTGTGGGGCCATCCCGGGTGAGGCTCTGGTCACCTTGGCCGGTCAAGGCCGGGCGGGGGTGATCCGCGTCCCGTCGTGGGTGCGGACCGGTGTCGGGCCCGGACCGTAGGCGTCCAGAACGCGCACCGCGTACGCCTCGGTCATGAGCTCGGCGACCTCCTTCCTCGTGAGCCACGCGACAGTCCTTGCTTCATCGGTCGGGTGCGGGTCGCCCTGGCCTGCACGGCAACGGAAGACGAGGGAGACGATGCCTCGGCCGACGTTCTTGTACACGCCGGACAGCGGCCCGACAGTGACGTCCAGCCCCGTCTCCTCGCGGACTTCCCGCCGGACCCCCTCCTCTGGCGATTCATGGAGTTCGAGGACTCCTCCCGGCGGTTCCCATGCGCCGTTGTCGGCGCGCTGGATGGCGAGAGCGCGGCCGTCGTCACGGATCACGGCTCCCGCGACAGAGACTGAGTGCAGTGGTGTTGACTGCCTGTCGGCCACGTTGTTACCCATGCGGCGGAGCATAGGAGGAAGCGGGGAGCTATGCGGGACGAGACCGAGCAGAGAGGGCCGGTGCCCAAGTACCTCCAGGTTGCCGATGATGTCGCACGCCAGATCCGGGCCGGTGTTCTGGAGCCCGGTCAGCAGGTCCCCAGCGAAAGTGAGCTGATGATCCGGTACGGAGTCTCGGTGGGCACGATCCGCAAGGCCATGGCCGAGATCCGCGCCGGTGGCCTGGTGGAAACCCATCAGGGCAAGGGCTCGTACGTGCGTGCTCGCCCGCCCGTGTGCCGCAAGTCCTCCGACAGGTTCCGTCGTGCACACCGGCAGGCCGGGCGAGCTGCCTACCTGGTCGAGGCGGACAGGTCGAGTGTGGCCGTCAGGGTGAGCGTGCTGTACGTCGGACCCCTGGCTGCCTCCGCGGAGGTCGCGGCACAGCTCGGCGTGACGGCGGGGGCACAGGTGCTCGCCCGGAAGAGGCTGTACTTCAACGACGGCGTACCGGCCGAGGAGGCGACGTCCTACCTGCCTTGGGAGCTGGCGGAAGCCGTTCCGGCGTTGCTCCAGGAAAATCCGGGCCCCGGTGGCATCTATGCCCGGCTGGAGGAGAACGGACACAAGTTGGAAGAGTTCCTGGAGACGGTACGTGTGCGTACTGCGGACCGTCGTGAATGCGCTTCGCTCGGGCTGAGTGCCGGGGCCCCGTTGATCGAGCTCACAAGACAGGCCGTATCCCGGGACGGGAGGGTGGTCGAGGTGTGCGAAACCGTCATGAACGCGGACCGGTTCGTGCTGGAGTACCGCATCCCGGCAACCGACTGATTGCTCGAACGAAAGTTCCCAACTCGCTCCATTTCAGAACCCGTTGACGCTCGAACTGTCAAAAGGGATGCTGGGCTCACTCATGCACATGAGTGGATGAGCGTGGATGCCTTTCCTTCCGGGGAAGGGCTGGCGGAAGGCTTCGTGGTGCGAAGTGCGGACGAGGAGGACGGGTCGGGGTACGTGTCATGGATCGCTGATCGTATGGAGCGCGTGCAGCTTGGCATGGGAGCCGAAACGCTGGTCCTTGCGCAGCCGCTGTTGGCGGACCCGTCCGCCTCGGAGACGGAATTGCGGCGTACCGGCGTCCGGCTTTCGGAGTGCCTCGCCGATGCGCTCAGGGTCGCTGAAAGTCGTGGCGGACGTCTCAGGATGCAGGGCCAGTGACCACGCGTGTCCTCACGGCGGTGGTGCCCGTATGGCTGAACCGGTCCGAGCACGTCCGGGCGCACACTGCCTGTCACGCCTCGGCGCTGCTGTGGAACAGGGCCGTGAGCTGGGTGCGGGCCGAGTGGAGTTCCGGGTGTTCTCCAGGGCCGGAAGATATTCGGCGGTACGTGATTTCTCTGCCCCCGGAGTCCAGGCCTCTGCATGCGCACACTGCGGCAGCCGTTGCGTATGACCTTGCAGAGGCGATTGCCACCGCACGAGCCGGAAGGGCCAACGGCATGTCGGGCACCCGTTTCCCTTGGCGGGAAAAGGCTTACCGCCCGCTCATGCTCAGTGCCCGATCCGGCTGGCGGATCACTCCAGGCGGAGATCTGGCTCTGTCGCTGGGGAGAGGCCGGGAGCGGATCGTCATCCCGGTGCCCGAGTTCACCGACCGGGCCGGACAGTCGGTCGAACCCGACCGTTGGGGCGAGATGAAACTCTGCTGGGACTCGGCAGAGCGACGGTGGTCTCTGCACATTACTCACCGGGTCCCGGACGACCGGCTGGTCCAGGCTCTTTCGCGGCACGACCAGGCGGCGGGTATGCGAGTGGTGACGGTTGCGGTGGACGAAGGTGTCATCAACTCGATGACGCTGGCTTCCCGCGCCCCGGACGGTGCGTACGAGATCGCGGTGATCAACGGTCGCAGTGCCCGTTCCATCAAGCGGGAAAGGAACAAGCGGTATGCCCACCTCCAGTCGAAGCTCTCCCGGTGCCGCACCGGATCGCGGCGGCATCGCAGGCTTACCCGGGCCAGGAAGAAGCTGACGGCAAGAACCAGGCGGCAGTTGAAGAATTTCAACCACCAGGTGACGGCCAGGGCCAACCGGTTCGTCCGCGAGCAGGTGGAGGCCCACCGGCAAGCAGCGCCTGAAGGCACCCGTGTGGTGGCGCACCTGGTTGTTGGGGACGTACGCGGGATCGAGCGCGACACCGCGAAGAAGCGCAGGGCTTCACCTTCCACGCGGCAGCAGCTCTCCCAGTGGGAGCGAGGGGTGCAGGAACGCCAGCTGGCGTACAAGACCGGCCTGCGGATCAAGCACATCAGTGAGGCGTACTCCTCGCAGTCCTGCCCCTTCTGTCTCACCCGGCGGAAGGTGCGAGGCCGGACTACGCCTGCGTGAACCCGAACTGTGCCCTGGTGCTTCACCGGGACGCGGTGGGCGGGGTGAACATCCACACCCTTGCCGTCAACGACGGGGCGTACGTCTCCGTGCCACCCGCCACGGAGATGCGGGTGAAGTATCTGCGAGCCGTACCCGGATGGTCCCCGGACCAGAGGGAACGCCACGGGTCTCGCCAGGCCGCCGAAGGGCGGGCCGGCGGGGTGCGAGGGCGGGGAGCACGCGGTAGCGCCCGGAACCGGGCCTTTCACGACGGCGTGAACGCCTGAGTGGATGTTGCTGTCCCCGCCGCCGGCGGGCGCGCACCGGAGCAGCGGTGGCGACACTTTGCACAGTGCCGCAGGGGCGTCGCCCCGTACCGGCTGCCCAGTGTGCGACGGACAGAAATCCTGGCCCGCTGAGGCCGGGAAGGTTCGCCTACTACTCTTTCCCGCATGTATGGCTACGAGCAGAATCCGGGCGCGCAGCAGGGCTACGCCCCGCCGGGGGGTGCCCAGCAGGGGTACGCGCCGCCGCAGCCGCCGCCGCAACAGCAGCAGGGGGGATACGGGGAGCAGCCGCTGTACCCCGAGCCGTCGCCGCCGTCGCTGGCCGACGGGGTGCGGGCGTTCACGACCGGCACGCTGTCCGCCGAGGACTTCCAGCAGATCTTCGCGTCGTCGAAGGTGTACTGCCCGCGCGGTGACGGGCCCGGGTTCCTGGCGCTGCACAACACGCAGCACCCGGTGATCCCCATGTTCACCACGCTCAAGGAGCTGCGCAGGTACGCGGGCAAGGAGTCCAAGTACTTCGTGATCACGGGGGCGGAGGTGATCGACCTGCTGCCGACGGGGTACGGCTTCGTGCTCGACATGGAGGGCGAGCACCGGATGGTGTTCGACGCGAAGGCCGTGGAGCAGATGGTCGACTTCGCGATGCGCCGGATGTACGGCTGAGGCCAGGACGAGATCGCGCCGGATGTACGGCTCGGGCATTGCGCCGGATGTACGGCTGAGCTGAGCCGTACGCATGGCTGATCCGCCCGGCTGAACCAATCTGTTCGTGCCGTGAGCGGGGTGGGACCGCTTTCTGTGGCCTTTTGGCTGCGGAAACCTCTCCCCACCCCCCTCTCGGAAGGACCGCCCATACCGGGCTCCAGATCGCGCGCTCGGCGCGCTCACCGCCGGTTCGGCGAAGGTCGACCCGGACCCGGACGGCTGGGCCTGTCTCACCGCCGCCTCGGGAGAGGTGGGCCCGCTCCAGGCCTGCAAGGGCGGCCGGGCGATCGACGCCCCGGGGCGCGGTGTGCTCCGGCTGACGGACAACACCCGGGGCCAGCGCGGGTTCGCCATGCTGGACGACGCGTTCGGCTCCGGCCAGGGCGTCACCGTCGAGTTCGACTCGTACCAGTACAACGGCGCCCAGGGCGGCGGCGCCGACGGCATCAGCGTCTTCCTGATCGACGGCAAGGCCTCCCCGAAGGCGCCCGGAAAGCCGGGCGCCGGCAACGGCTACATCGACCTGCCCGGCGGCTACCTCGGTGTCACGCTCGACCAGTGGGGCAACATGGCGAGTCCCGAGTTCGGGCACCGGGGCGGCCCCGGACGTACCCCCAACTCCGTGACGGTGCGCGGCGCGACGAGCGCCGGGAACCCGTGGATCTCCACGAAGAAGCTGGCCAAGCCGCTGGCCGCCGACGCGGCGAAGAGCCGCGGGGCCGCGCTGCGCAAGGTCAGGGCGGAGCTGTCGCCGGCCGGGCTGTTCACGGTGCGGGTCGACTTCAACGACGGGCAGGGCTTCCAGAAGGTCGTCGACAAGGTCGACATCGACTCCGTGCCAGGCCAGCCCGCCATGCCGCACACCATGAAGATCGGCTTCGCGGCGGGCACCGGCAGCAACGCCGCGATCCACGAGATCGGCCGGGTCAAGGTCGGCACGCTCGGCCCCGACCTCTCCCTGCACCGCACCGACGACGCCGCGATCGCCGCGGGCGGCGAGGGCGAGATCCACCTGCGGGTCGACAACGCGCAGCCCGCCGGGCCCAGCAAGCGGCCGGTCACGGTGAAGCAGACGATCGGTGACGGCCTCGTACCGCTGTCGGCGAGCGGCGACGGCTGGGACTGCGAGCTGCACGGACAGGAAGTGGAGTGCGTACGTCCGGGCTTCGGCGACGACGCGCTGCCGCCCGGCGAGAGCTTCCCGGTGATCGACATCCCGGTGAAGGCGGACCCGGGCGCGGCCGGTGACGTACCGGTGGCGGGCGAGGTCGCGACGCCGAACGAGATCAACCCGGCGGACAACGCACTGCGCGGCAAGGCCGTGGTGCGCCCGCAGACATCGCTGCGGGTGACGGTCAGCGGCCGCCCCGACCCGTACACGGCGGGCCTGCCGGTGTCCTTCGACGTCACCGTGGAGAACGGCGGCCCCTCCGACGCGAAGGGCGTGCCGGTCGCGGTGCGCCTCCCGCAGAAGATGGCGGGCGCCAAGTGCGTCAGCGAGCAGGGCACGCCGTGCGGCACGGTCGGCCGGGACGGCGTGCTGCGCTTCCCGGCGGACGTTCCCGCGCAGGACGCGCGGAAGTTCACCGTGACCGGCAGGACGCCGTCGAACAGCACGGACGACATCACCGCCGACGCGACGATCGCGCCGCCCGCCGGCGCGGTCGACGAGCGGTGCGAGCAGGTCTGCTCGGCGGACGCGACGGTGGAGGGCCGCGCCGAGACGGCGACGTCCGTGACGATCACGCACAGCCCCGCCGAGTACGAGCCGGGCCGCCCGCTGACCCAGACGGTGACCGTCTCCAACGCGGGTCCCTCGGACGCGCAGGGCACCTCGGTGGAGTACAAGCTGCCGGACCGCTTCGAGAAGTTCCGCTGGCGGTGCGAGGCGTTCGGTACCGGCAGCACCTGTGAGCAGGTCTCCGGGCAGGGCGACGTGGTGCAGAAGGTGAACATCGCGGCGGGCGGCAAGGTCGTCTACACGCTGTCGGGCAACGTGCCGCCGAGGCTCGTGCAGGGCACGGTGGCGGTCGAGCCGGCCAAGGGCGTCGACGACCTGACGTGCGCGCGGGGCTGCTCGGCCGGGGACACGGTGCGGGTCGGCTGAGCCGCCGCGGGTGCCGGTGGATCCCCGTGGGGCCGGCGCCCGCTTGCAGGATGTTCAGGATTCAACTAAATTGAATCCTGAACATCCCCCCTGGAGGTGGCTCGCAATGCCCGCAGTGACTGTCGAAAACCCGCTGACCCTGCCGAGGGTGACCGCCCCGGCCGACGCCGTGGCCCGTCCCGTGCTAGCCGTCACGACGGCGCCGAGCGGCTTCGAAGGGGGTGACGTACCTGATCGACGGCACCTTCATCCACCAGGACAGCAACGGTGGCGGCGGGACCATCCAGAACGGTGACACCCAGTGGATGACGGCCGGGTCGGGGCTGCTGCACATCGAGGCTCCGCCGGAGTCGCTGGTGCAGTCCGGTGGGCTTTTCCACGGGCTGCAGCTGTGGGTGAACCTTCCGGCGGCGGACAAGATGATGGACCCCCGGTACCAGGACATCCGCGGTGGGCAGGTGCAGCTGCTGACGTCGCCGGACGGCGGGGCGCTGCTGCGGGTCATCGCCGGTGAGCTGGACGGGCACGAGGGGCCGGGCATCACGCACACGCCGATCACGATGATCCACGCGACGATCCGGCCCGGGGCCGAGGTCACGCTGCCGTGGCGGTCCGACTTCAACGGGCTGGCGTACGTGCTGGCGGGGCGGGGCTCCGTCGGTGCGGAGCGGCGGCCGATTCGGGTCGGGCAGACCGCCGTTTTCGGTGACGGGGGCTCGCTGACGGTGCGGGCGGACGAGTCGCAGGACTCGCACACGCCGGACCTGGAGGTCGTGCTGCTGGGCGGGCGGCCGATTCGGGAGCCGATGGCGCACTACGGGCCGTTTGTGATGAACAGTCAGGCGGAGCTGAAGCAGGCGTTTGAGGACTTTCAGGCGGGGCGGCTGGGGAAGGTTCCGGCGGTTCACGGGATGAAGTAGGTCCTGGTGGTGGGGGGGGGTGCGGTTCAGGCCGGGGGCGCTGCCCCCGGACCCCCGGGATTCGCCCCGGTCCCGCCCCTTCACCTAAAGCGCTCGCCGCGCGGCTTGTTGTTTGGTTGCTCGCGCAGTTCCCCGCGCCCCTGGAAGGGGCGTCCCTCTGACGGACCTCGTGGGAGGGCGGGAGTTTCCGGCCCGTGCTCAGGTGGCTGCATGCAGTCGACCCGCAAGCCGCTTCTGCCCGATCCCGCTCGGCGTATCGCCGCCTGGTGTGCTGTCGTGCTGCTCGTCACCGGGGTCGTGGCGGTGGGGATCTGGTTGTGCGTCACCTTCAAGACCGCGGTGACGCCCGTGCTGCTCGCGCTGCTCGGGACGGCGCTGCTCGGGCCGCTGTACCGGCGGCTGATCAAGATGAAGGTCAACAAGTCGCTCACCGCCGGGCTGACCTGTGCGGCGGTCGTCGCGGTCGTGGGCGGGGCGTCCTGGATCGTGGTGAATGCGCTGATCGACAGCGGCGAGCAGATCGTGTCGTCCGTGCAGCGTGCTGCCACCGATCTGGTGGAGAAGTTCGGGGGGCAGGGCACCAGCCTCGGGGATCTCGGGGACAAGGCCCAGGAGTTGTTGGGCAAGTTCGGCGGGACCGCGGCTTCCGGGGTGCTGGCCGGGCTCGGGATCGTCGGGGAGATCGTCGCGACGGCCGTGCTGGCGATGCTGCTGATTTTTTTCTTCCTGCGGGATTCGGACCGGGCGGTGGCCTCGCTGCGCGGGTTCGTGCCGCAGAAGTCCGGTGACACCGCCGAAGCCATGGCGCGTCGGGCCTTCGAGGCGGTCGAGGGGTTCATGCGCGGGACGACGTTCATCGCGCTCATCGACGCCATCTGCATCACCGTCGGGCTGCTGATCCTGCGTGTCCCTGGCGCGGTCGGGCTGGGCGCGCTGGTCTTCGTCGGTGCGTACATCCCGTATCTCGGCGCCTTCATCTCCGGTGCCGTCGCCATCCTCGTCGCGCTCGCCGACCGGGGGGGTCGTCATCGCGCTGTGGGCGCTCGGGGTGGTGCTGGCCGTGCAGGTGCTGGAGGGGCACATTCTGCAACCGATGATCCAGAGCCGGACCGTGCAGATGCATCCGGCAGTGGTCATGCTGGCCATCACCGCCGGGGCGTCCGTCGCCGGGATCATCGGGATGCTGCTCGCGGTGCCGCTGACGGCCGCCGCGTTCGGCGTCTTCTCGGAGATCCGGAAGAACTACGCGGCCGGCCCTCAGAAGTCTTCGTACGAGGCCGGCGGGGCGTCCTCGTAGAGCTCGAACCAGATCGACTTGCCCTGCCCGCGCGGGTCCACGCCCCACTTGTGCGCCAGCATCTCCATCAGCAGCAGCCCGCGCCCCGAGGACGCCATCTCGCCGGGACGCCGCTTGTGCGGGAGTTCGTCGCTGACGTCGGTCACCTCGACGTGCAGGGTCCGCGAGCCGATCGGGCCGGTGGCGCGTGCGGTCAGCAGGGCGTCGCCGTCGGTGTGGACGAGGACGTTCGTCACCATCTCGGAGACCATCAGCACCGCCGAGTCCACCTGGTCGGCGTCGGCCCAGTCGTGGAGGAGTTCGCGCAGCTGGCGGCGGGTGCCCGCGATGCGCTCGGGCTCGGCCTGCGCGACGGTCATCGCGGTGGATCGTACGGATGCGGTCCTGTCCGTACGGGTGGCCTCCCGGCTCAGCAGGAGCACGGCGATGTCGTCCTCGCGGCGGTCGGAGAGAGGGCCTGTGGTGTGGTGGGACGGGGGGCCGTGGACGGCTTGGACGAGGTCGTCGGCGAGGCGTTCCAAGTCCAGCTCTGCGTGGCTCTCCAGGATCGTACGGATGCGTGACCAGCCGGAATCGAGGTCGTGGCCGCCCGTCTCGATCAGCCCGTCGGTGCACACCATCAGGGTCTCGCCGGGTTCCAGGGCGAGCCGGGTGGTCGGGTAGTCGGTGTCGGCGTCGATGCCCAGTGGCAGCCCGCCCGCCGTCGTCCGTACGAGTACGGTCCCGTCCGGCATCCGCACCGCCGGCTCCGGGTGGCCCGCCCTGGCCAGCTCGACCGTGCCGTCCGCCGGGTCGACCTCCAGGTAGAGGCAGGTCGCGAAGCGCGGCGAGGAGTGGTCGTCGGGGGCGTAAGTGTCGGTGATGCCGTGCAGGAAGCGGGAGGCGCGGGAGAGGACCGCGTCGGGGCGGTGGCCCTCGGAGGCGTACGCGCGCAGGGCGATGCGGAGCTGGCCCATCAGCCCGGCCGCCCGCACGTCGTGCCCCTGTACGTCGCCGATGACCAGCGCGAACCGGCCGCTGGGCAGCGGGATCATGTCGTACCAGTCGCCGCCGACCTGGAGCCCGCCGCCGGTCGGCACGTACCGCGCCGCCACCTTCATGCCGGGGATGTCCGGGCCGAGGGTGGGCATCATCGAGCGCTGGAGGCCCTCGGACAGCTCCCGCTCCGACTCCTCCACCCCGGCCCGGGCCAGCGCCTGCGCCAGCATGCGCGCGACGGTCGTCAGTACGGAGCGTTCGTCGGGCGTGAATGCCACCGGGTGGGCGAACCCGGCCATCCACGCGCCCATCGTCCGGCCCGCCACCACCAGCGGCACGAAGGCCCAGGACCGCCGCCCGAAGCCCTCCGCGAGCGGCCAGGTCGCCGGGAAGCGGGTCCGGTACTCCTCGGGGGTGGGGAGGTAGATGGCCCGCCCGGTCCGTACGACCTCGGCGGCCGGGTAGTCCGTCTCCAGCGGCATGTCCCGGAACGGGTCCTCGTCGCCGGGCTTGTGCCCGTGGTGCCCGATCGTCGTCAGCCGGTCGCCCGCCACTCCGAACACCGCGAGCCCGTCCGGCGAGAACCCCGGCATGGACAGCGAGGCGGCCACCCGCAGCACCTCGGCCGTGGACCGCGCCTCGGCCAGCGCCCGGCCCGCGTCCAGCAGGAAAGCCTCCCGGGAGCGCCGCCAGTCGCCGGTCACGGGGGTGCGGGCGGCGGTGCCGGGGGCGGTCTCGGCGACTTCCTGGATGGTGCCGATGAGCTGGTAGGCGGTGCCTTCGCCGAAGGGCTTGGAGCGGCTGCGTACCGTACGCAGCACCTGGCGGCCGTCCTCGGACATGACCCGCAGCCGGGCCTCCGCGACGGTGCCCTCGGTGACGGCGAGCTGGACGATGCCCTGTATCTCGTTCCAGTCCACGGGATGGAAGCGGGCGCGGGCGGCGGACTCGCTGAGCTGCACCTCTTCGGCGGGCAGGCCCATGAGGCGTGCGGCTTCGGCGTCGAAGGTGACGGTCCCCGACGCGTTGTTCCATCGCCACAGGCCCGTGTCGATCGCGGCCAGCACGTCCTCGGTGCGCATGGGCCCATCCTTCCAGGTCGTACGGAACCCGGCTGCCCGGGGCGGATGCCCGGTACGGAGGGGGACGTTTCACGTGAAACATGGGTTGCTGATTCACGTGCTGTGCTTTCCCGGGGGACAACCCCCGGACCCCCGGCCGGTTCCGGTGGGCGCCGATGTTTCACGTGAAACGTGGCGCAGGGCGCGACCGAAAAAGGGGATGCGCCGGGCCGGTAACCTGGATGCGAGTTGATTCCCGCCTGTCTCGCGAAGAATCTCGCGAAGAATTGGATGAACGATGCAGCATCGGTACAGGTCCCACACGTGCGGCGAGCTCCGCGCCTCCGACGTCGGCGCCGACGTCCGGCTGAGCGGCTGGCTGCACAACCGTCGCGACCTGGGCGGCATCCTCTTCATCGATCTGCGCGACCACTACGGTCTGGTCCAGCTCGTCGCCCGTCCCGGCACCCCCGCCAACGAGGCCCTCGTGAAGCTGACCAAGGAGACCGTCGTCCGCATCGACGGCAAGGTCTCCGCCCGTGGCGCGGACAACGTCAACCCCGAGCTGCCGACCGGTGAGGTCGAGATCGAGGTCACCGAGGTCGAGGTGCTGGGCGCCGCCGACCCGCTGCCCTTCACGATCAACACGGACGACGGCGTCAACGAGGAGCGCCGCCTGGCGTACCGCTTCCTCGACCTGCGCCGCGAGCGCATGCACCGCAACATCATGCTGCGCTCGTCCGTCATTGCCTCCATCCGCTCGAAGATGGTCGCGCTGGGCTTCAACGAGATGGCCACCCCGATCCTCACCGCGACCTCCCCCGAGGGCGCCCGTGACTTCGTCGTGCCGTCCCGCCTGAACCCGGGCAAGTTCTACGCCCTCCCGCAGGCGCCGCAGCAGTTCAAGCAGCTGCTGATGATCTCGGGCTTCGATCGGTACTTCCAGATCGCGCCGTGCTTCCGCGACGAGGACGCCCGCGCCGACCGTTCGCCGGGCGAGTTCTACCAGCTCGACGTCGAGATGAGCTTCGTCGAGCAGGAAGACGTCTTCCAGCCCATCGAGAAGCTGATGACCGAGCTCTTCACCGAGTTCGGCGGCGGCCGCGAGGTCACCTCCCCGTTCCCGCGCATCCCGTTCCGCGAGTCGATGCTGAAGTACGGCAACGACAAGCCGGACCTGCGCGCCAAGCTGGAGCTCGTGGACGTCACGGACGTCTTCGCCGAGTCCGGCTTCAAGGCCTTCGCCGGCAAGCACGTCCGCGCCCTCCCGGTGCCGGACACCGCCGGTCAGTCCCGCAAGTTCTTCGACGGCCTGGGCGACTACGCGGTCGAGCAGGGCGCGAAGGGCCTGGCCTGGGTCCGCGTCGGCGAGGACGGCCAGCTGGCAGGGCCGATCGCGAAGTTCCTCACCGAGGACGACGTCAAGGCGCTCACCGACCGCCTCTCGCTGGTCCCCGGCCACGCGATCTTCTTCGGTGCGGGCGAGTACGACGAGGTCTCCAAGATCATGTCGGCCGTGCGCGTCGAGGCCGCCAAGCGTGCCGGGCACTTCGAGGAGGGCGTCTTCCGGTTCTGCTGGATCGTCGACTTCCCGATGTACGAGAAGGACGAGGAGACCGGCAAGATCGACTTCTCGCACAACCCCTTCTCGATGCCCCAGGGCGGCCTGAAGGACCTGGAGGAGAAGGACCCGCTGGACATCCTGGCCTTCCAGTACGACATCGTCTGCAACGGCATCGAGCTGTCCTCGGGCGCGATCCGCAACCACGAGCCCGAGCTGATGCTCAAGGCCTTCGAGATCGCGGGTTACGAGCGCGAGACCGTGGAGCAGGAGTTCGCGGGCATGCTGCGCGCCTTCCGCCTCGGCGCCCCGCCGCACGGCGGCATCGCCCCGGGCGTCGACCGCATCGTGATGCTCCTCGCGGACGAGCCGAACATCCGCGAGACCATCGCCTTCCCGCTGAACGGCAACGCCCAGGACCTCATGATGGGCGCCCCGACCGTCCTGGAGGAGGCCCGCCTGCGCGAGCTGAACATCCAGCTGCGGAAGCCGGTCGAGAAGTAGTCACGGCGACGCCGTAAGAGCCGTAAGGAAGGGCCCGGGAACCGAAAGGTTCCCGGGCCCTTCTTCCTTTCCGGGGCAACCCGATCGGACCCCCAGCGCGTTCCCCGGGTGTGGACGGTCCCGGAGAGCGACAGGAGTACGGCGATGCAGGCCAGCGGCGGCACGCGCGACGACGGATTCGAGGAGTTCGTCGCCGCCACCGGGCCCCGGCTGCTGCGCATGGCCTGGCTGCTGACCGGCGACGCGCACCTCGCCGAGGACCTGGTGCAGACCGCGCTCGCCAAGGTGTGGCCCAAGTGGCACCGGATCAGGGACGAGCACCCCGAGGCGTATCTGCGCAGGACGCTGGTCACCACGCACAGCTCCTGGTGGCGGCGGCGCTGGCGCGGCGAGCTGCCGCACGGCGAGGTCCCGGACCTGCGGGCGGCCCCGGACGCGTACGCGGGCGTGGACCTGGAGGAGCTGCTCGGCGCCGCCGTACGGGCGCTGCCGGCCCGGCAGCGGGCCGTGGTCGTGCTGCGCTTCTTCGAGGACCTGGGCGTGGAGGAGACGGCGGAGGTGCTCGGCTGCACGGCCGGCACGGTCAAGAGCCAGTCCGCGAAGGCCCTGCGCACACTGCGGGCGGCCCTGCCGGTGCGGGAGGAGTGTCATGACTGAGTACGGCGACGAGGCGGCGGCCCAAGAGCTACGAGAGCTCCGAGAGCTGCTGGAGCGGGGCACCCCCCGGCCCACAGCACCGGTGGACCGGATGGAACGGGTCCGCGCGAAGGTCGTACGGCGCAGACAGCGGCGTACGGCAGGGGCGGCAGCCCTCACCCTGGCGGGCATTGCGGTCGCCGCGAGCCTGGTGCCGGGCCCCGCGCAGGACGGGCCGGTCCTGGAGCCCTCGCTTCCGGCGGCGAGCCGGGGCATCGTCCCGCAGCCCGCATCGACGGACTGGTCACCGCCGGACGTCCCGAAGGTGGGCCTGACGGAGGAGCTGAAGGCGCCCTCGCTGGCCGGCCTGCTGCTCCGTACGCCCCGGAGCTGGCGGACCTCGGTGGTACAGGGCCCACCGGCACTCGCCTTCGCCGGGCCACCGGGGACGGCGCTCCCGGACGGGGAGGCGTGCGACGCGGGCGCCACCGGGCGCTGCGCACCGGACAGGGACCTGCCGGCCGGTGGCGTGCTCGTCTCGCTGCGGCTGCGGGACGCCCTGGAGCGGGAGGGCAGGAACGTGTCCCCGGGCAGCGTGCAGGACCTGCGGGGCGAGCGCGTCGCCGGGTCCTGCCGGGTCATGGAGGGCACCCGTGAGCTGGTCGTCTGGTACGCGACGGGGCGGCCGAAGTCCTCGGGGGCGTCCGGCGGCACGTCAGGCCGGGACGGCGGGGACGGCCAGGACAGCCAGGACGGCCGGGACGGCTACCTGGAGGCGCGGGCCTGCCTCCGGGGTCCCTCTCCGCAGCGGCTCGCGGAGGCCGGTTCGATCCTCAAGGGGATCACCTTCCAAAAAACGGGCACCCCGGGAAACGACCCGGACGACTCGCACACCGGACACCCGCAGCAGACGAAGGGCACGACGAAGTGAAGACACGCATACGGACCGGAGTGTGCGCGGCAGCCGCCCTGGCGCTGTTCCCGGTGCTCACCGCCTGCGGGCAGGACGCGAAGCCGCAGGCCGGGCGGGAGGCGGCCCCCCTGCACGACGCCGCGGGCGGTTCCGCCGGGAAGTCCGCCCCGACCCCGCAGAGCGCGCGCACCGACGCCGCGCCCACCGCCGAACTGCCGGGCCTCGGCCCCCGTACGCGCGGCGGGATCGGCCCCGACACCCGGCAGGCGCTCGTCGTCACCGGCCGGGACCGGGACTCCTCCGACGCCGAGGCGGTCCTGTACGAGAAGACCGGCGAGGGCTGGAAGGCCGGGGCGACCTGGAGAGCGCAGAACGCGAGACGCGGCTGGACCGAGCACCACGTCCAGGGCGACCTGCGCACGCCGATCGGCGTGTACGGCCTCACGGACGCGGGCGGGCTGCTGCCCGACCCCGGCACGAAGCTCCCGTACGACAGGGGGCGCGGCTACACGATCGACCGCACCGACGACTCCGGCCAGTCCCTGCGGGGCTCCTTCGACTACGTCGTCGCGATCAACTACAACCGCTACGAGGGCCGCAACCCCCTCGACTGGGGCCGCCCGCTGGGCGCGCAGAGGGGCGGCGGGATCTGGCTGCACGTCGAGCACACCACCCCCACACAGGGCTGCGTCGCCCTCAAGCGCGAGGTGATGCGGGAGCTGCTGCGCACCCTGGACCCGGCGAAGAAGCCGGTGGTGGTGATGGGGCCGCAGGGCGATCTGGCCAGGTGAGGGCTAGCCGGGCAGCCGCCACAGCTGGTGCTTGTTGCCCGGGGTGCAGGGGTCGACGGTCAGCTGGCGGCCCGCGCCGACGTCGGTGACGCAGCCGTCGCCGACGTAGTAGTTGATCTGGACCGCGCCACCGGCCCCGGCGGTGGTCCGCCAGCCGGTGATGTACCCGGCGTAATTGTCCGCCGGGGCGAGGACGACGCCCACCTTCTCGTTGTACGCAGGGGCCGACTTGAGGGCAATGGCGCTGCCCGCCATGTTGCAGGCGTGGAACTCGGAGAACTGGCTGCCGCCGGGCACCCACCCGAACTGCGTGTTTCCGCCCGAGACCACCTTGCCGCCGTAGCCACCGGTGTCGGTCCCGGCCAGGCCCATCTTCCGGCCGCTGCCGACGTTGACGATCGCGCCCCAGGAGTCGCCGCCGCAGTTGTCGGGCTTGCCGGGGCCGGAGGGCGGGGGTTTGGAGTCGCCGCCGGTTCCGGAACCCTTGCCGGGGTCCGTGCCGCCGCCGTTGCCCTTGCCGGAGTCCGTGCCCTTGCCGCCGTCCCCGGAAGCCGGCTTGTCCTTGTCGCCGCCGGACGCGGTGGCGCCCTTGGCCTTGTCGTCGCCCTTCGCGGGCTTGTCGGCGGCGGGCTTGCCGGTGGGGGACGCAGTGCCACGGGGCGACGCCGGCACCTGCGCACCGGGTATCTGACCTGCGGGGACGGAGGCGGTCGGACGGGGTGCGCCCCGGGCCTCGTCCCTGACGTTCGGCGTGAGGACGATCGTGAGCACGGTTGCCGCCGACACGACGACGGGCACCACGACGACCACCGGCTTCGGCAGCCGCCGCCACCACGGCTGCGGTACGGGGACGGGGGCGGTCGGCCCCGATACGAGGACGGGGGCGGGGGCGGGCACGGGGGGCGCGACCGGACGCACCGCAGGGACCTCCGGGGCTTCCGGGACCTTGGGCGCCGCAACCGGAGCCCCCTCCCCCGCCGAGCCCTCTGGACGAGCCGCCCCCGAGCCCCGTACCGCCGCCCGCGCCGCCGCCGCCATCACCGCCGCGTCCGCGTACCGCTCCTCCGGCGTCTTCGCGAGCGCCCGCGCGACGAAGTCCCGTACCGGAGCAGGAAAGGAGTCCGGCAGCGCGGGCGCGGGCTCCCGGATGTGCTTGAGGACGATCTCCAGGACCGTTTCCCCGTTGAACGGCGGCTCCCCGGTGAGCAACTCGTACGTCACGACGCCCAGCGAGTAGAGGTCGGAGGCCGGGACGACCGCGATGCCCTCCGCCTGCTCCGGCGCGATGTACAGGGCCGTGCCCAGCACCGAGTGCGACGCGGTCAGCCGGGACGCGGCCTTGCTGTGGGCGATGCCGAAGTCGGTGACGGTGATGCGGCCGTCGCCGCTCAGCATCAGGTTCGAGGGCTTCAGGTCGCGGTGCACGATGCCGCCCCGGTGGGCGGTGTGCAGGGCGTCCAGGGCCTGCGCGACCAGAGCGAGCGCGCGCTCGGCGGGCATCGGTCCGTCGTCCTCGCGGACCTCGTCCAGCGGCCGCCCGTCGATGAGCTCCATGACGATGTACGCGATCCGGTCGCCGCCCTCGCCGTCCCCGGACTGCTCGCCATAGTCGTGGACGTCGACGATCCCCGGGTGCGCCAGCGAGGCCAGCAGCTTCGCCTCGCGCCGGAAGCGGGCCGCGAACTGCGGGTCCTCCAGGAGCTTCGGCAGCAGGATCTTCACCGCGACGGAGCGCTCCAGCACCCCGTCCTCGGCCCGCCAGACCTCCCCCATCGCGCCGCCGCCGATGCGTTCGCCCAGCGTGTACCGGCCGCCGAGCACGGTCCCCCGACCCCACATGTGCGCTGCCCCCCACGGTGTTCGCCGATGCGCCGGTGCTCGGCCCCAGGAAGTCTGCCAGATGCATCAAGTCGGGTACGGGCAGGGCCGGTTGGGGGCGCCCGACATGTCCGTACGTACGACGAAGGGCCCGGGATCGTCACGACCCCGGGCCCTTCACACCGTACGAACGCCTACGCGGCGGGCTTCTCCTCCAGGCGCGGGAACAGCACCGCGCCCTTCGTCACCGTCGCGCCGACCGGCAGCTGACCCCAGTCGCCGGCGTCCTGGACCTTCTGGTCGGCGAGCGCACCCAGACCGGCGGCCTCCGCACCCAGCGAGTCCCACAGCTTCTGGGAGGTCTCCGGCATGACGGAGTTCAGCAGGACGGCCATGGCGCGCAGCGACTCGGCGGAGGTGTAGAGGATGGTCGCGAGCCGCGCCCGTCCCTCCTCCGAGTCGTCCTTGGCGACCTTCCACGGTTCCTGCTCCGTGATGTAGCCGTTGACCTGCTTCACGAAGTCGAAGATCGCCAGGATGCCGCCCTGGAAGTCCTGCTCCTCGCCGATCAGCCGGTCGGCCTCGGCGACGGCCTTCGCGAGGCCCTCCTGCACGGCCTTCTCGGCGTCGCCGGAAGCCGTCGCCTCGGGCAGCGTGCCGCCGAAGTACTTGCCGATCATGGCGGCCACGCGGGAGGCGAGGTTGCCGTAGTCGTTGGCCAGCTCGGAGGTGTACCGGGCGGAGAAGTCCTCCCAGGAGAAGGACCCGTCGCTGCCGAAGGTGATCGCGCGCAGGAAGTACCAGCGGTACGCGTCCACGCCGAAGTGCGAGGTCAGGTCCTGCGGCTTGATGCCGGTCAGGTTGGACTTCGACATTTTCTCGCCGCCGACCATCAGCCAGCCGTTCGCGACGACCTTGCCGGGGAGCGGGAGGCCCTGCGCCATCAGCATCGCGGGCCAGATCACCGCGTGGAAGCGCAGGATGTCCTTGCCGACGAGGTGGATGTTCGCGGGGAAGGTCTCGTCGAACTTCTCCTGGTTGGAGCCGTAGCCCGCAGCCGTCGCGTAGTTCAGGAGCGCGTCGACCCACACGTAGATGACGTGCTTGTCGTCCCACGGGACCGGGACGCCCCAGTCGAAGGTCGAGCGGGAGATCGACAGGTCCTGGAGCCCCTGCTTGACGAAGTTCACGACCTCGTTGCGCGCGGACTCCGGCTGGATGAAGCCCGGGTTGGCCTCGTAGAACTCCAGCAGCTTCGGGCCGTACTCGCTCAGCTTGAAGAAGTAGTTCTCCTCCTTGAGGATCTCCACGGGCTTCTTGTGGATGGGACAGAGCTTCGTCCCGTCCTCCGCCTCGATGAGGTCCCCGGGGAGCTTGTACTCCTCGCAGCCCACGCAGTACGGGCCCTCGTAGCCGCCCTTGTAGATCTCGTCCTTGTCGAAGAGATCCTGGACGAACTCCTGCACACGGTCGGTGTGACGCTTCTCCGTGGTGCGGATGAAGTCGTCGTTCGCGATGTTCAGGTGCTCCCAGAGGGGCTTCCAGGCTTCGGTGACGAGCTTGTCGCACCACTCCTGGGGGGAGACGCCGTTCGCCTCGGCCGTGCGCATGATCTTCTGACCGTGCTCGTCCGTGCCGGTGAGGTACCACACCTTCTCGCCGCGCTGACGGTGCCAGCGCGTGAGCACGTCGCCTGCGACGGTCGTGTAGGCGTGGCCCAGGTGAGGAGCGTCGTTGACGTAGTAAATGGGGGTCGTGACGTAGTACGCCGCCGACTCCTGCTTCTCGATTCCAGTGGCCGCCATGCGGAAATCTTAAGTGGTACGAGGAGGCGCCCTCACCTGCATATAGGTGAGGGCGCCAGGGGTGCGTCCGTCAGCGCTTGAGCCATTCCGCCGAGCCCCCGAGTACGCCCTTGAACAGGGCCGCGTCGGTGAGGTCGGCGGGGGCCGGGCCCGCGTGGAAGAACGCGGCGTTCTCGGCGTCCAGCTTGCGGAGGTAGTCGAAGCCCTTGGCCTCGGTGTCGCCGAACGCCACGAACTGCCAGAACAGCGGCAGCCGGGCGGCCTCGGCGAGGGCGGCGGTGGCGGCGGTCTTCGCCTCCGGGGCGCCGTCCGTCTGGAAGATCACGAGGGCGGGGCCGTCGTAGCTGGTGGAGTGCTTCTCGTAGTGGTCGACGACCTCTTCGATCGCGCGGTGGTAGCTGGTGCGGCCCATGTGGCCGAGGTCGGCGTGCAGGGCGTCGACCTGGCCGTCGATGGCCTCGGGGGTGAGCTCGCCGGTGCCGTCGATGTCGGTGGAGAAGAAGACGACGGGGACGGTGGGGGTGGCCCCGGGGTCGAGGTGGACCGCCAGCGCGAGGGCCTGCTCGCCGAGCTTCTGGGCGCTGCCGTCCTTGTAGTACGGGCGCATGGATCCGGAGCGGTCGAGGACGAGGTACACCTTGGCCCGTGCGGCCTCCGGGACCTCGGCCTTCTTGAGGGCGGTGGCGGCGGCGCGGTGGGGGACCTTGAGCTTCTTGAGCTGGGCGGGGGTGAGGGCTTCGCGGTCCTCGCGGTCCTCGCGGTCCTCGCGGGGCGCGGTGGGGGCGGCTTCGGCGGAGGGCTCGGGCTCGGCGGCCGGGGCGGGGGCCTCGGCGGCGGGCTCGGACTCGGCCGGGGCGGGGGCCTCGGTGGCGGGCTCGGACTCGATCTGGGCCGGGGCCTCGGCGGCGGGCTCGGGGGCCGGGGCCTCGGGGGCGGCAGCGATGGGCTCGGCCTCGGGGGTGGGGTCGGCCTCGGCCTCGGCCTCGGCCTCGGGCTCGGGCTCGGCGGAGGCGGCGGCCTCGGGCTCGGCGGGAGCGGATGCGGCCTCGGGGTCCGTGTCGGTGTCGGCCGTGGGCTCCGGGGTGGTGGACTCCGGGGCGGTGTCGCGGTCGGTCTGGGCGGGGAGGCGGCCCTCGGCGGTGGTGGCGGTGGGTGCCGGGAGGTCTTTCGGGGCGGACTGGGCCGGGACGGCGGGGGTGGGCTCCGGTTCGGGCTCCGGTTCCGGTTCCGGCTTCTGCTCCGGTACGGGAGTGGCTTCCGGTACGGACTCGGCCTGCGGGGCCGGAGTCTCGGCCGGTACGGGCTCGGCCTCCGCAGAGGAGTCCGCTTCCCGTGTCGGCTCGGGCTCGGCCTCCGGGGTGGGGTCCGCTTCCCGCGTCGGCTCGGGGGACGTCTCCCGTACGGGCTCGGGGGCCGGGGCAGGTGCCTCGTCCCGGACAGGTGTGGCCTCCGGGGCGGGGGCCTCCTCCCGTGCGGACTCGATCGGCGGCTTCGGCGGGGCCGTGCGCTTCGGGTTGTCGAAGGCTTCGGCGACCAGGTCCGCGGCCAGGGAAGAGGAGGCGGTGGCCCGGGACGGGGCCGAACTCACCTGGCCGGAGGGCTCGTTCGCCCCGGCTTCGGCCGGCTCCGTGCGCTCGGTCTGGGCCGGGAGGGACGGCGCCGCCGCCGTCGAGGTCTCGTCGACCTGTTCCGTCCGACCGCCAAACACCTTGCGCAGCAAGCTCCGAATGCCCATGGGCGAGGCCTTTCGAGTGAGTTGGGTGCGTTGTATGTCCGTACTGGAGGGATTGATCCCTGACCAGGGGTGACACGTAAGGTTAGCGGCCGCTTTTGCACGGGTGGAGCAGTGGCCGGGGCCGGGGCGGGCAGGGACTTCCGGGCCCATGATTGCGCCGCATGGGTGGCGTTTGTCCGAAGAACTGCGAATCGGGGTGGCGGTCCGTGCGTTCCTGTGCGTCCTCCGCATCATGAGGAAAGTACGAAAACCGGACATCCCGGAACGCGTACTCCTCATGCCCGCAAGCAGACTGACGCACCCTCAAGGAGCCGTGCCATGAAGACGATGTGGACCGCACTGATCAGCGCGATTGTCGCGCTCCTCGCGATGCTGGGCTTCGCCGCCCCGGCGTCCGCCTCCGCCGCCGCCCCGAGCGACCGCTCCTCCGACGCCCCGCAGCCGGCCGCCCCCGCTGCCGAGCGCGCGGACACCCCGGCCGGGACGGCGTCGGTCGAAGCACCGACGGCGACCCGTTGGAGGGCGGACGTGCCGACGCGCTCCGTGCCGCCGACGATGAAGCAGCGGATCGGCGCCGAGGCGCACGGCGGCTCCCCGTCGGCCCGCAAGGTCCCGGCCCTGGACGCCCTCGACGGACTGGCCGGCCTGGGCCGCATCCTGCCGGACGACGCGTCGGTGAAGGCCACGTCGCAGGGCGAGAGCGACGCCGCCGCCAAGGCGTACGTCGCCGCTGCGTGAGGTGCGGTACGTTCCCGGCCCGCCCGGCACACGTACCGCCGCATCCGAGTCGTACCGCAGAACCCCCAGCCCTGCCCCAGTCCCCCCGAGCCGTACCGTGACCGGGCGAACTACTTCGCAGCGCCACCGGTCGAGAGGGTGCCGAGCCGGAACTCCAGTCCGTCCAGGACGCGTTGGAGCCCGTAGTCGAACTTCTCGCCCCGGATCTGCTCCGCGGTCTTTCCCCGGTAGTTGTCGTGTCCCTCCCGCAGTCGCGGAAGTTCCTCCGTGGCGGCAGCGGCGACGCCGGTCAGGCTCGCGATCCACTCCTCCTCCGTCATGCCACTGCGTGCGATCAACGACAACTGCGCGGCCTCGCTGGTCGCGTACCCGATGACGTACGAGAAGACCGCGCTGAGGGCGAGATCGGCCTCCTCGGCGGCGAACCCCGCCGTCGCGATGATGTCGGCCAGTCGCTCCGTCATGCGCAGCACGTTCGGCCCCAGGTGGACAAGGCCCACCTGGCCCAGTACCGAGGCCATCCACGGGTGGCGGATCGCCATCGCGCGCACGCTGTACGCGCTGCGGACCGCGGCCTCGCGCCAGTTCAACTCCCCGGTGACCGCCGGGACTTCGAGTTCTCCATAGATCTCGTCCACGACCAGCTCGATGAGTTCGTCCTTGTTGGCGACATGCCGGTAGAGGGATGTCGCGCCGGCGCCCAGACGGGTGCCGAGCTTTCGCATGCTCAAGGACTCGATGCCGTCGGCGTCCAGCAGCAGTACCGCCTCCGCGACGATCTGCTCCCGGCTGAGCTGCTCGCGCTGCTTGGGGCGCGGGCGCGTCCACACGGATGCGACGGGCTGCGCTGCTGACCTGGCCGTTTTCTCGGACGCCGCCATGTTCGGGCCCTCCCTCTGTCTCGGTCTGCCCCTGTCTCGCGGGCGTCTGCTTCTGCTTCTGCTTCTGCTTCTGCGATCCACCGTAGCGCACGCTGTTTGCCTCTTGCGTACACCGTGCGCCGTGCGTACAGTGTTCGCAACGAGAGAACGGCGTACTCAGCGCCCCGCAATTGGGCTTCGGACAACGGAGGTTGGAGATGGAAACGCTCAAGTCGGCGGCACAGGAAGCCGGTTCGGTGGCACGCAATCCGCGACGCTGGATCATCCTGATGGTGCTGTGCCTGGCCACGCTGGTGCTGGTCATCGACAACATGGCGCTGACGGTCGCAGTCCCGGCCCTGACCGAGGACTTGGGGGCGACGCCGCAGAACATCCAGTGGGTGATGGAGAGTTACATCCTGGTCTTCGCCGGACTGCTCCTGACCTCCGGCAGCCTCTCGGACCGCTTCGGCAGGCGGAAAGTGATGGTCCTGGGACTGGCGCTCTTCGGACTCGCCTCGCTGGCAGGGGCGTTCGCGTCCGACCCGGGCCAACTCATCGCCGCACGCACGGTGATGGGCATCGGCGGCGCGCTGATCATGCCGAGCACGCTCTCCATCCTGATGACCGTCTTCGATGCGGACGAACTGCGCAAGGCGATGGCGGTGTGGGGCTCGGTCTCGATGCTGGGTCTGATCGGCGGTCCGGTAATGGGCGGCGCGCTGGTGACGCACTTCTCGTGGGGCGCGGTGTTCCTGATCAACGTGCCGGTGGCGGTCGTCGCGATCCTCGCCGCGCTGTTCCTGATGCCGGAGTCGAAGGGCGCGTGGAAGAAGGCGGACCCGGTCGGGGCGCTCCTCTCGGTGATCGGCATGGTGGCACTGATCTGGACGATCAACGAACTGCCCAAGGGCGGGCTCTCGAACGCCGGCACCGTCGTCTCGCTGATCGTCGCGGTGGTCGGGCTCGGCGCCTTCGTCGCCTGGGAGCTGAAGGTCGACGAGCCGATGGTGCCGCTGCGGCTCTTCCGTGACCGCAACTTCGCGGGCGGCAGCCTCTCCCTCACCCTGGTGCAGGTCGGCAACGGCGGAATGCTGCTGGTCGTCACGCAGTACGTGCAGTTCGTGCTCGGGTACTCGCCGACCGAGGCGGGTTCGGCCTTCATCCCGATGGCGGTGGCGGCGCTCGCCTTCAACGGGCTCGGTGCGACGCTCGGCCAGAAGATCGGCAACCGGGCGATGGCGGCGATCGGCCTGCTGGTCCTGGCGGGCGGGTTCGTGCTCCTGGGTACGGTCGACCAGGGCGACAGCTTCCTGATGCTGGCGGCGGCGATGGTGGCGGTCGGCGCGGGTGCCGGGCTGGCGATGCCGGCGGCGATCACCGCGCTGATGGGGGCCATTCCGGCGGAGCACGCGGGGGTCGGGTCGGCGCTGAACGACACGATCCAGCAGGCGGGGGCGGCGCTGGGGGTCGCGGCCCTGGGGTCCATCCTCACCACCGGGTACGCGGCGGCCATGCCGGAGTCGGCGCCTGCTGCGGCGAAGCACTCGATCGGGGAGGCGCTGGCGATGGGGGACTCGGGGCTGGCCCAGACGGCGCGGGACGCCTTCACCTCCGGGGTCGGGACGACGTTCCTGCTGAGCGCGGCGGGCGTCCTGGTTGCGGCGGCGGTCGCCTTCCTGATGATGCGCGACCCGAAGCCGGCCCCGGCTCCGTCGGCTGCAGCCCCGACCCCGGACCAGTCCCTCCTGACCACGGCCTCCTGACCCTCCCGCCCTCCCGGGCCCGCCCCTCGGACCGCACACCGGTCCGGGGGCCGGGCCCTTTGGCGCGCCCTTTAGGGGCGCGGGGAACTGCGCGACCAGCCACGACGCTCCCGCACGGAACCGGGTCCCCTTGCCCCGCGGGTTTAGGTGAAGGGGCGGGGCTGGGGCCTCCTTGGCCCAGCGGGCCGGGGCTTCACGTGCCCGGTGCCGGGAGGCGCCCCGAGGGCCTGGGCCGAGCGCACCCGGCGTGCAAGGTGCGGGCAGGGGCCGGTACCGGGGCGGGCCCGGATCGGGCGGGCCGCCCCCTTGCCCGCCCGTCCCGCCCCCGGGGGGCGGCCCCGCCGCCCAAGGCGGCGAGGGGAGGGAGGGGGCGGCCCCGCCGCCCAAGGGGGCGAGGGGGAAGAGGGAGGAGACGGGCGGCCCCGCCGCCCAAGGGGGCGAGGGAGAAGGGGAAGGGGGCGGTACGCCGTCCAAAGGGGAGGGGGCGGGCCCGGTGCCCAAGAGGGGAAGGGGGGTGGCCCCGATGTTCAAGGGGGCGGAGTGGGACGCAGTCCCGCGCCAGGCGTGGACCGGTTGGTTGGACTTCACCCGGCGTTCACCCCGTGGGCCCCCCGCACACCCCCCACGCCCCCTAGTGTCACCGCCGTGACCGGGCCGAACCCCCGGATTCGTACGCACAAACCCGTACGCACTGATGACCCGGAGGGGACCCGACCCGTGCGCAACCTGCTGCCGCTGCTCAACCCGTCGCCGCACGCAGGCGGACGTTCCGCCCTGACGTGCCGTTACCGCTGCGGTGACGCCTGCTTCCAGGAAGTCCCGAACACCAGCGACAACGAGTACGTCGGCGACATCATCGCGGGCACGCTCTCCCGCCGCTCGATGATGCGCGCCGCAGCCGTCGTCACCGTCGCCGCGACGGCGGGTGGCGCGCTCGCGGTCGGCACCGCCCCCGAGGCGGTCGCGGCCCCCGCGGCGGGCCACCGCCCCGGAGGCGGCCACGGCCACGGAAACGGCAAGCCCAAGGCCGCCAAGGGCCTCCGCTTCACCCCCGTCGCCCCGAACAAGGACGACAAGGTCACCATCCCCGAGGGCTACGAGCAGAACGTGGTCATCAAGTGGGGCGACCCGATCCTGCGCGGCGCCCCCGCCTTCGACCCGGAGAACCAGACCGCGAAGGCCCAGGCCGGCCAGTTCGGCTACAACAACGACTTCCTCTCCCTGCTCCCCCTGCGGGGCGAGTTCGGCAGCCGCGAGCGTCAACTCCTGGTCGCCAACCACGAGTACACGGACGAGAACCTCATGTTCCGCGGCTACGACCCGCAGAACCCCACCCGCGAGCAGGTCGAGATCGCGTGGGCCGCGCACGGCCTGGGTGTCGTCGTGGTCGAGGAGAACCGCCGGAATGCCGGGCTCACCGCCGTTCCCCGCCACCACCTCAACCGCCGTATCACCGTCAACACCCCGATGAGGCTCACCGGCCCGGCCGCCGGATCCAAGTACCTCCGTACGTCCGCCGACCCGACCGGCACCAAGGTCTTCGGCACCTTCGCCAACTGCGCGGGCGGCACCACCCCGTGGGGCACCACGCTCCACGGCGAGGAGAACTTCAACGGGTACTTCGCCAACGCCGACCACGACAAGAGCCCCACCGACAAGCGCTACGGCCTCCAGAAGGGCGCGTCCGAGCGCAAGTGGGAGCGGTTCGACAAGCGCTTCGACATCGCGCAGGAGCCCCAGGAGTCCCACCGGCACGGCTGGGTCGTGGAGCTGGACCCGTACGACCCGGACTCGACCCCGCGCAAGCGGACCGCGCTGGGCCGCTTCAAGCACGAGGCCGCGCAGCCGCGCCTGACCGACGACGGCCGCCCGGTCGTCTACATGGGCGACGACGAGCGCTTCGACTACCTCTACAAGTTCGTGTCGTCGAAGCGGATGCGCAAGGGCAATTCCCGCGCCGCCCGGGAGCACAACCTCACCCTCCTCGACGAGGGCACGCTGTACGTCGCCAAGCTCACCGGCGACAGCCCGGCGGCCGAGATCGACGGCACCGGCAAGCACCCCAGCGACGGCGAGTTCGACGGCTCCGGCACCTGGATCCCGCTGGCCACCGGCACGAAGTCGCACGTCCCGGGCATGACCGCCGAAGAGGTGTACGTCTTCACGCGCCTCGCGGGCGACAAGGTCGGCGCGACGAAGATGGACCGCCCCGAGGACGTCGAGCCGTCCCCGCGCACGGGCCGCGTCTACGTCGCCCTCACCAACAACACCGACCGCGGCAAGCCCGGCAAGCCGGGTGCGGACGAGGCCAACCCGCGCAACCTCAACAAGCACGGCCAGATCCTCGAACTCGCCGAGCGCCGCAACGACCCCACGGCCACCACCTTCGCCTGGCGTCTCTTCCTGGTCGCGGGCGACCCGAAGGACCCCGCCACCTACTTCGCGGGCTTCCCGAAGGACAAGGTCTCGCCGATCTCCTGCCCGGACAACGTCGCCTTCGACGCCCACGGAAACCTCTGGATCTCCACGGACGGCAACCAACTCGGCTCCCACGACGGCCTGTTCGGCGTCGCGACGGCGGGCGAGCGGCGCGGCGAGCTGAAGCAGTTCCTCACCGTCCCCAAGGGCGCGGAGACCTGCGGCCCGCTCATCCAGGACAGCCGCGTCCTGGTCGCGGTCCAGCACCCGGGCGAGCTCGACGGCGCCACCGTCGAAAACCCCCTCTCCGCCTGGCCCGACGGCCCCGGCAAGATGGTCCGCCCGGCGGTCGTCTCCGTCTGGCGCAAGGACGGCCGCGACATCGGCGTGTGACACCCACTCCTACGCGGAGCGCCCGGCGGCCCTCACACCGCCGGGCACTTCGCGTTCTTCGGGGGCACGCCCGTGACCAGGGTGTTCAGGAGGTGGCCGGTGACACAGGGGTTGCCCTTGAGGGTCATGTTGTGGGTGGTGCCGCCGACGCGGAGGAGTGCGGCGGGATAGCGGGTGCCCACGTGCCAGGCGTTCAGCATCGGGGTGCGGGGGTCGCGTTCCGTGTTGACGAGAAGGGGGCGCGGGGTGGCCTTGAGCTTGGCCGGCGGGAGCTTCTTGAGGGTCAGGGGGCCCAGGGTGCCGGTGGGGCTCTGCGGCCACTGGGCGCACGGGGCGTAGGCGGCGGCGAGGGCCGGAGCGGCGTCCGGCTTGCCGCCCGCCTTCGCGGACTTCGTGATTCCGTCGAGGAGGGCCTTGGTGTCGCGGGGCCAGGCGAAGTCGTTGCAGTGGTTGGCGAGGGTGAGCGCGTAGGAGGCGGGTGTCGCCCTGTCGGCGTCCGCGACGTCCTGGGGGAAGCCCTTCTCGGCGTACCTGCGCAGTTCCGAGTAGGCGGGGTGCTCGGGGTCCTTGGTGCCGTCGAGCGCGAGGTCGACGGCGCGCGAGAAGCCGGGCCAGTCCGCCGGGTCGGCCATGACGGCGTACGCGGCCTGCTGGAGGTTGGGGGCCTTGCGGGCGACCTGGTCGAGGAGCTTCTGCGGGTCGGGCGAGAGCGCGCACTCCGCCGGGCCGGCCGCGCTGCACCAGGCGCGGAAGCCCGCCGTGTAGGCGCGCAGACGGGCCGCGTACGGCGTGGACTTGGAGAGGTCCTGCGTGCTGCTCACCGCCTCCGGGCTCTTCGCCGCGTCGACGGCGTGCTCGGTGCCGGTGCGGTTGGGGTCGTACGTCGAGTCCAGTACGGCGGCACGCACCCGGGTGGGGTGCGCGGCCAGGTAGTCCTGGCCGAGCAGCGTCCCGTACGAGTGGAGCAGGAGGTTCAGCTTGTCCTCGTGCAGGGCGAGCCGGATGGACTCCAGGTCGGCGGTGACGTCGGCGGTGCCCAGGTGGGCGAGCAACTGGCCGTATTTCGCCTGACAGTTGGCGATGTACGTCTTGGACGCCTCGGCGATGGGGGCCGTGTCCTCGGGGGTCCCGGGGAGCTTCTTGGCGGTGCCCAGCGAGGCGATCGGGGCCGGGGCGGGGCCGCAGTCGACGGGGGTGGAGCGGCCGGTGCCGCGCCGGTCGAAGCCGACGATGTCGAACAGGGCGCGCACGTGCGGCGGGAGGGCGTTGGCGGCGGTGTAGAGGCCCTGGAGGCCGAGGCCGCCCGAGTCCATCACCAGCACGCCGACGCGGCGCTTGCGGTCGGTGGCCGGGATGCGCGAGACGGCGAGGTCGATCTTCCCGCCGCCCGGCTTGGCCGCGTCGATCGGCACCTTGAGGGTGGTGCACTCGCGGGTGGGCTGCCCGGTGACGGGGCAGTCGTCCCAACGCGCTTCGGGGGCGGGGACGTCGGGCCGCGCGAGGTTGGCGGTGGCGGAGTCCTGGGGCTGCTCGGGCCCGCCGCAGGAGGTGAGCGCGAGGGCGGCGGCGAGGACGAGGGCGGCGCGGACCTGCGCCTTTCGGCTGATCCTGCTCCTGCCGACGCTTCTGTCGCCGCTCCTGTCGCCGCTCCTGCCGCTGCGCGCGCGGCTCTTCGGGCTGCTCGCGTCTGCCTCTGTTCGTGATCGCACTGCGCACCCGGTCCCTTCGCCGGGCAGGGGCCATGAGCGCCCGGAACGCAGCAAATGGTGCCACGAACGGGTGATCGAGTGAGAACCAGGTGCGCGGACCGTGACAGGGTCGTGAACTTGGGCGGAGGGCCGGGAGGGGCCCGAGCGTCAGTTGAGGTAGCCCTCGACCTCGTTCGCGGGACGGGCCTTTTCCGTGGTGGGGTCCTCGCCGTATTCGGAGCGGGCGCGGCGGCGTCGCAGCAGGTCCCAGCACTGGTCGAGCTGCACTTCGACGGCGGCGAGGCGGCTGCGGTCGGCCTCGGAGAGGCCGCCGGGGTGGCCGCCCTTGGAGGCGGCGCGTTCGCGGAGTTCGTGCTCTTCGGCGACGAGGCGGTCGATGCTGCTGAGGAGCTCGGGGTTGTCGGGGCTGGCGGGGTTGTTGGAGCTGTCGGGGGTGCTGGGCGTGGTCATGGGCGGGGGCTCCTCCGTCAGGGTCGGGGGGTGCTGTGTTCAGCCTGGCGGAGAGGCGGCGGGGGCGCGAGTCGTGGCGGTACGGGGAGGGGGCGGGGGGCCGAGGGGGCGTCGCCCCCTCCCCGAACACCCGTCAGCCGTGCCGCACGGCCTTGCCGATGTCCGCCTTGACCTCGCCGCCGAGGGCCCGGTTGCTCTTGGCCACGGCCGTGCCGTCCTTGCCCGCCGCCACGTCCTTGACGTTGACGACGACCGCGTCCAGCAGATTGCCGCCGCTGTCGCGGAAGTTGACCTGGACGAGGTAGGTCTGCGCCTTGGTCTCCTTGTTGGTGGCGGTCACCTCCGCCGTGCTGCGGTCGCCGTCCTCCTTGACCGCGCCGACCTTCACCTCGTCCTTGGCGTCGGCGCCGTCCTTGACCTCCTTGAACTTCTCCTCGGCCGAGGCGGAGGCCGACGCGTACGCCTCCTTGGCCTTGTCCGCCGCCTCCCCGGCCTTCGCGGTGGCGGACGCGGCGACGTCCCCGGCCTTCGCGGTGGCCGAGGCGGCGACGTCCCCGGCCTTCTTCGTGGCGTCGGACACGGCGTCCCCCGCCGACTTCGTGTCGTCCCCGCAGGCGGAGACGCCGAAAGCGAGTACGGAGGCCAGGACTGCGGCGCCTGCGGCGCGGGTGATCTTCATGCCGGTCACCTTGCGTGCGCCGCCGCGTCCTCGCGAGCCGGCTGGTCCGAAGGGGTGCCGGAATTCACCCGTCTCCCCCGCAGCCACCACCCGCCGCCCGCCGCGAGCGCGACCGCGAGCCCGCCCAGGCCCAGCCACCACGCCGCCGCCCGCAGGCTCCCGGTCAGCGTCGAGTAGACCGCCTCGCCGGCTGTCCGGCTGACGTCCTCGGGCAGGTGGGAGAGGGCCAGGTTGTGCACCACCGCGAGGGCGAGGGCCAGGATCAGCGCCCCGAGGACAAAGGCACCCCCGGCCATCGCGACGGCCGGCAGCCTCCTTCCTCGTACGGACACGACGACCGCTCCCGCCACCAGCAGCACCGCCGCCACCGGCGCCCACCACGCGGCCGACTCCAGGAAGGCGTACGCCGACCGCCAGGTGTCGAGCTGGTCCGTCTCGACCAGGGTCAGATCCGTGTGGACGACCGGGATGCGGCCCGCGAAGGGCACCCCGTCGTCCTTGAGCTGCTGCTTCAGCTCCTCCGTGACGGGCGCGAGGTCGAGCACGACCCGGTCGCCGCTGCCCTGCGGGGCGTCGAGCGCGTCACGGAAGGCGTCGTGGGTGACGCGGTTGACGGTGTTCCAGGCCTTCTGGAAGGGCGGGGTGCCGGTGAAGGAACGGGCGGCCTCGCCGATCAGCCGCTCGGCACCGTTCTGGAGCGGGCCGAGATCGACCTGCTTCATGATTTCGCTGGTCAGGCGGGTGGAGACGGCCTTCTGTACGTCGGGGTCCTCGGCCAGTGGGGCCATGGTGGAGACGTACCGCCCGGTGTCCTCGACCTCGACGTCCGCCCACATGGCGACCGCGCCGAGCGGCACGAGCAGCGCCACGAGGGCGAGCAGGGCGGCGGGGAGCAGGCGGCGCAGCAGCATGCGTCCCAGCCAAGCGGGGCCCGTACGGCCGCGCGAGCGGAGCGCCGCCGTAGTGGTGACCGGCGTTCGGGACCTTGATCCACTTGCTGCCTCCGCCGACCGGGTGTGACCTGGTGGGGCGAACTTGCGAACCCGGGGGCCGAATCGTCTGACGGACGGAGCTGTCATGGGAGCACACGCAGCGGTACCTGTACGGAACGCGGGCTACGGCCGCGCGGTCGGAGTGACCCGGAGCACCGCCACCCCGCGCATCATCGGCGGCCTCTCCGCCACCCTCGGCCTGATCTACGGCCTGTACGTCGGCCTGGTCGACCGCAGGGGCGGCGAGCTGACGGCGGGCAACGTGTGGCTCGGCCTGCTCTGCGGCATCCTCTTCGCCGCCCTGTTCGCAGGCGTCTGGACGGCGCTGCGGGCGGGCTCGCCCGCGCTGCGGGCGGTGGGCTTCGGCGTGCTGACGGGGGTGGCGATGGGCTTCCTGTCCAGCAGGGGCGACGGCAGCGTGCTGAGCTCGGCGGGGCTGGGGCTGGCGGTGGGGGCGGGGATCGGGGTCTCCGCGTACTACTACTTCTACGCGCGGACGGACTGACGCATCCACGCGCGGACGGACTGACGCATCCACGCGCTGACGGACTGACGCATCCTCGCGGGACGGACCGACGCATCCTCGCGGGACGGACCGACGCATCCACGCGGGACGGACCGACGCATCCGGCCCGCGACTGCGACAACCGCGCGCAGAAAAATGCGGGGAGGCGCACAACTCCGTTCGGGTACGGTCGAATTGGCGGCATTGCGTGCGGTTCGGCTCCCGGTGCCGTAGAACACCAGTCTGAACCGGCTGAACCAGCTGAACCGGCTGAAGGAGCAAGGAAGTTGATCCCCTCCGTCACAGGAACAGACGCCTCCCGACCGGGCCCCCCGCTTGCGGACGCCGACCTCGCCATCCGCACCCACGACCTCGTCAAGGTCTTCGGCGACAACCGCGCCGTCGACGGAATCGACCTCGCCGTCCCCGCAGGCACCGTCTACGGGGTCCTGGGCCCGAACGGCGCGGGCAAGACCACGGCCGTGAAGATGCTCGCGACCCTCCTGCGCCCCGACGGCGGCACGGCCCATGTCTTCGGCAAGGACGTGGTGAGGGAGGCGGACGCGGTACGTTCCCGGGTCAGCCTCACCGGCCAGTACGCGTCCGTGGACGAGGACCTCACCGGCACCGAGAACCTGATCCTCCTCGCCCGCCTCCTCGGCCACTCCAAGTCCAACTCCCGTGCCCGCGCAGCCCAGTTGCTGGAAGCCTTCGGCCTCACGGCGGCCGCCGCGAAACAGGTCAAGAACTACTCCGGCGGAATGCGCCGCCGTATCGACATCGCCGCGTCCATCCTCAACACGCCCGACCTGCTCTTCCTGGACGAGCCGACGACGGGCCTCGACCCGCGCAGCCGCAATCAGGTCTGGGACATCGTCCGGGCGGTCGTCGCGCAGGGCACCACCGTCCTCCTCACCACCCAATACCTGGACGAGGCAGACCAGTTGGCCTCCCGGATCGCCGTCATCGACCACGGCCGCGTGATCGCCGAGGGCACCAAGGGCGAGCTGAAGGCCTCCGTCGGTTCCGGCTCCGTACATCTGCGGCTGCGGGATCCTGAGCAGCGCCAGGAGGCGGAACGCATCCTCGCCGAGTCGATGAAGGCGAACGTCCAACTTGATCCGGATCCCGTTGCATTGACGGCCACCGTCGACGGGAGCGACACCGACCAGGGCGCCGCCGAACAGGCCGCCCGCGCCCTCGCGGCCCTCGCCCGCTCGGGCATCACGGTCGACAGCTTCGCCCTCGGGCAGCCCAGCCTGGACGAGGTCTTCATGGCCCTCACGGACAAGAAGGGGGCGACGGCATGACCACCGACACCGACACCGGGACGGTGAAGGGCACCGTCGAAGATCTCGACGCCCTCGTCAAAGCGCCCAATGCCGACGAACTGGCCGCCCTCCTGGTCGCCAAGGACCGCCCGCCGCGTCCCAGCGCCCTCACGTCCTCCCTGACCTTCGGCTGGCGCGCCATGCTGAAGATCAAGCACGTGCCGGAGCAGCTCTTCGATGTCACGGCGTTCCCGATCATGATGGTCCTGATGTACGCCTACCTCTTCGGCGGGGCGCTGGCGGGGTCGGTCTCCTCGTACATCCAGTTCCTCCTGCCCGGCGTCCTGGTCATGTCCATCGTCATGATCACGATGTACACCGGGGTGGCCATCAACACGGACATCACCAAGGGCGTCTTCGACCGTTTCCGTACGCTCCCGATGTGGCGTCCGGCTCCGATGGTCGGCTATCTGCTGGGTGACATCGTCCGCTATCTGATCGCCTCGGTGGTGATCCTGGTCGTCGGCCTGATCATCGGCTACCGCCCGGCCGGTGGAATCCTCGGCGTGCTCGCCGGGGTGGCCCTGCTGATGGTCTTCTCCTTCGCCTTCTCCTGGATCTGGACCATGTTCGGGCTGATGCTGCGCTCCGAGAAGTCGGTGATGGGCGTGAGCATGATGGTGATCTTCCCCCTCACCTTCCTCTCCAACGTCTTCGTCGACCCGAAGACGATGCCGGGCTGGCTCCAGGCCTTCGTCAACAACAGCCCGGTGTCCCATGTGGCCACGGCGGTACGGGAGTTGATGGCGGGTCATTGGCCGGGGGCGGACATCGCGTGGTCCCTGGGGTGGGCGGCGCTCTTTCTGGTGGTGTTCGGGGCGGCCACCATGCGCCTCTACAACCGCAAGTGACCTTCCCGGCCCCGGGCTCCCGGGGCCGGGAAGGGGTGCGGCCGTCTACTCCCCCCGCACCACCGTCACCGGCACCGGCGAATGCTGGACCACATGCAGCGAGACCGACCCCAGGACCGTGGCCTTCAGGCCGCTGTAGCCGCGGGCGCCCACCACCAGGTGGGCGGCGGACTCGGCCTGCTTGAGGAGGGCCTCGGCGGCGTTGCCCTTGTGGGTCTTGTGGGTGACCTGGGTGGCGGCCTCCGCGCCCAGAGCCCGTTCGACCGTTTCCGTGAGGACCTTCGCCGCCTCGCGTTCCGGGTCGTACGTGGCGGTCTCCGGGGTCAGGCCGCCCCAGACGGGGTACTCCCAGGCCGTCACCGCGACCAGTTCCGCGCCGGTGAGGCCGGCCTGGCGGGCGGCCCAGTGCAGGGCGCGCACGGACTGGTCCGAGCCGTCCACGCCGACGACGATCTTGCCTTCTGCCATGGTGGCGTCCTTCCGGGATCAGTTCTTTCCGGACAATCTACGTGAAACGGTCGATTCGGTCAGTCGAAGCGCAGGTCCGAGAGCTGCTGGGCGAAGGGGGTCAGGTCGTCGGCGGGCGTGGTGCGCGGGCCGGCGGTCCGCATCTGGGCGGCCAGCTCCGAGGCCGCCCGCTTGATCCGGCCCGGCAGGTGGGCCGTGAACGCGTCGCCCTCGCCGCCCCAGTCCTCGGAGGCCGCGAAGACGGAGGTGGGGACCGTCAGGGCGTGGAGGTAGGAGAAGAGGGGGCGGATCGCGTGGTCGAGGGCGAGGGAGTGGCGGGGGGTGCCGCCGGTCGCCGCGATGAGGGTCGGGGTGCCGGTCAGCGCGTCCGGGTCGATCAGGTCGAAGAAGGACTTGAACAGGCCGCTGTAGGAGGCCGCGAAGACGGGGGTGACTGCTATGAGGCCGTCCGCCGAGGAGACGGACTCGATGGCCTTGTGCAGGGGCTCGTTCGGGAAGCCCGTGACCAGGTGGTTCGCGATGGCCGTGGCGAGTTCGCGGAGTTCGATGAACTCGACCGTGGCGGACGGGAGTTCGGCGCGGACCGCTTCCGTCAGGCGGTCCGCGAGGAGGCGGGTCGAGGAGGGCACGCTCAGGCCCGCCGAGACGACGACGAGGTGCTGGGTCATGACGCGTTGGCCTCCTTGGGGGCGGAGTCGGAGTCGGCGAGGGCCTGGGCCACCCGTGCCGCGTGGGTCGGGGCGTCCGGGACGTTCGCCGGGCGGTTCTTGGCGAATTCGGCGCGCAGGACCGGGACGACTTCCTCGCCGAGGATGTCGAGCTGTTCCAGGACCGTCTTCAGCGGCAGGCCCGCGTGGTCCATCAGGAAGAGCTGGCGCTGGTAGTCGCCGAAGCTCTCGCGGAAGGTGAGGGTCTTCTCGATGGCTTCCTGCGGGGAGCCGACGGTGAGCGGGGTCTGCGAGGTGAAGTCCTCGAGGGAGGGGCCGTGACCGTAGACCGGGGCGTTGTCGAAGTAGGGGCGGAAGCGCCGCACGGCCTCCTGCGAGTTCTTGTGCAGGAAGAGCTGGCCGCCGAGGCCGACCATGGCCTGGTCGGGGGTGCCGTGGCCGTAGTGCGCGTAACGCTCGCGGTAGAGGTTGATCAGCTTCCGGAAGTGGTCCTTCGGCCAGAAGATGTTGTTCGCGAAGAAGCCGTCGCCGTAGTAGGCGGCCTGCTCGGCGATCTCCGGGGAGCGGATCGAGCCGTGCCAGACGAACGGCGGGACGCCGTCCAGCGGGCGGGGCGTGGAGGTGAAGGACTGGAGCGGCGTACGGAACTTGCCCTCCCAGTTCACGACCTCCTTGCGCCACAGCTCGTGGAGCAGCGCGTAGTTCTCGACCGCGAGCGGGATGCCCTGGCGGATGTCCTTGCCGAACCACGGGTAGACCGGGCCCGTGTTGCCGCGGCCCATCATCAGGTCGACGCGCCCGTCGGCCAGGTGCTGGAGCATCGCGTAGTCCTCGGCGATCTTCACCGGGTCGTTGGTGGTGATGAGGGTGGTGGAGGTGGAGAGGATGAGGCGCTCGGTGCGGGCGGCGATGTAGCCGAGCATGGTGGTGGGGGAGGACGGCACGAAGGGCGGGTTGTGGTGCTCGCCGGTCGCGAAGACATCGAGGCCCACCTCCTCGGCCTTCTGCGCGATCGCCACCATCGCCTTGATGCGCTCGTGCTCGGTCGGGGTCCGGCCCGTGGTCGGGTCCGGCGTGACGTCGCCGACCGTGAAGATTCCGAACTGCATCGCGTTCATCGAGGCACCCGCCTGTCGAGAGTCTGTTGAAAGTTGAACAAACCCAAGAACGGGCGGCCCCCGCGATCTATTCCCGGGGCCCCGCATCGGTTCCGTACGCCGGGAAGTCCCGTACGGCCGCCGGAAAGTCCCGTACGAACGTCGCCCCCGCCCCACCTCGCTCGTCACGCCCGCCGTTCCGGCCGTCCTGGTCGGCGTGATCGCGGGCGTCTACCCCTCGGTCCGTGCCGCCGGGCTCCCCCTGACGGAGGCCCTCTCCGCGACGTGAGCGAGCGCCCCTTCAGGGGCGCGGGGAACTGCGCGAGCAACCACCCACTCACCCGCACGGAACCGCCCATTGCCCCGCGGGTTTAGGTGAAGGGGTGGGGTTGGGGATCCCTTGCCCCAGCGGGGCGGGGCCGCGCCTTCCGGCCCCGGCGAGGGGGCCCAGGCCCCGGATGCCTTCAGCCCCGCCCAGCTCGGCCAAAGAGGCCCCAGCCCCGCCCCTTCACCTAAAGCGCTCGGCCGCGCGGCCTGGTGAACGGGGGGCCGATCGCGCCGCTCCGCGAGACCACCGCCGCCGAGCTCGAAGCCATCGCCGCCCGCTACCTGGCACCCGAAGCCGTCCCCGCCTACGTCGAGAAGTCCCTCGCCCGAGGCGGCCTCGTCACCCTCCGAATGCACCCCGAGCACTGGCTCGGCGCCGATCTCGGCCCCTCCTGACCCGAAGGGGTGACGGCTTCACGAAATCGCCCCACGCCACGCCGCAGAGGTGCACTCTGCCGGGATGTCCACACGTATCAGCACGACAGCAGAGCGCGGCAGCGTCCCCTCCCCGCCGCCGATCCCGCCCACCTGCCCCAACTGCCGCCAGGGGCTGCTCTGGAAGGACACCCGGGCCGAGATCCGCGAGAACGACGAACACCACTGGCGCTGGTGGTGCGGCAACTGCTCCAAACGCTTCCGGCCGACGGAGGAGCATCTGCGCCGCTTCAACTAGGTAATCAGGCCGCCGGGACCAGACCCTCGTCGATGACCTGACGGGCCACCTCCGTCAGCCGCCTGCTGTTGCTCCGCGCATGCCTGCGCAGCACCGCGAACGCCTCGTCGACGCCCATCCCCAGCCGCGCCGCCAGAATCCCCTTCGCCTGCTCGATGACGATCCGGCTGTGCAGCGCACCGCGCAGCTGCGCGCCGGTGGCGCGGTGGGCGCGCAGGGTCTGTTCGTGTACGAGGCCGATCGTGGCGGCGTCGGCGAGCGCCTGCCCGAGGCGTACGTCCGTCGAGGACGGCGGGGCAGGGTCGGTGCGCAGGAGCAGCAGGCAGCCCAGCCGCTCCCCGCGCAGCCGCATCGGCAGTGCGCTCGCCCAGGTGTACCCGGCCCGCCGGGCGAGCGGCACGAACTCGCCCCACCGGTCCGGACCTTGGCCGAGCAGGTCGACGCGCGTCACGTCGGGTGCATCGGGATCACCGGGCGCGCCCGGAGCGTCGGGCGGCGCACCCCCGAGGTGGCAGTCGAGCGCGGGTCCGGCGTCCGCGGCGGCGTCGAGGAGTTCGGCGAGCGCGCTTCCCGGGTCGAAGGGGGCCACCGGCCGCAGCGGTTCGCCGTCGGGGGCCAGCAGTACCGCGGCCGCCGACACGTCCAGCAACTGCGCGCACCGCACGGACAGTTGCTGCAGGAAGTCGATCACATCGAACTCGTCGACGAGAGTGTCCGCCAGCTCGACGAACGCGTCCGCCAGCGAAAGTTCGCGTTCCGGGTTCATAGGGTTGCTTCCTCGGTTCCGGTTCTCGGGTGCCGCGTGACGTCATCGGTTGCCGCTTTCCGAATGGCCGGGGCCGGGGCAGGGGCCCGGCCCCGAACAGTCGGCGGTCAACTGCAGCCGGCGGGCCACGACATCGCGCGAGACGGCGACGATAGGGCGATTGTGGGAGAAGGCATAAGCACGCAATCGGTCAAGAGCGGTGGCCAGATTCACCCCGAGTTCGACACTGAGCATGCCGCTCGCCTGGTGCACCACGGCCCGGTGCAGTCCGCTCGGGCGGTTGTGGGTGGACTCGTTCTCGTACGGTCCCGGGCGCGCGGACCGCGCGGACCGCGCGGACCGCGCGGGCGGCGACAGCGTGGAGAGCAGGTGCAGGGTGAGGGCGTCGCACAGACTCAGCGCGGCGTCGACGGACTCGTCCGCGAGGGGGCGTGGTTCGCGGCGGTAGCCGGTCAGCGCCCCCACGCTGATCGCCCCGAGGCGGAGCGGGAAGGCGAACACGGACCGTACGCCCAATTCCTCCGCGCCCGGCGCGAAGGCGGTCCAGCGCCGGGCGGAACTGGTGCGCAGGTCCGCGGTCAGGGACATCGAGCCGTGCTCGCCCGCCTCGTAACTGGGGCCCTCGCCCAGGGTGAACTGGAGGTCGTCGAGGCGGGTGCTCAACTCATCGCTGAACCAGAGCAGTTCGCCCGAGTCGGCCTGGGTGGACACGCACATGCCGTCCATGTCCAGGATTTGGGCGCAGCGCACGGTCCAGGCGGCGTCGGGGCCCTTTCCTCCGGCCTCCAACGCGGCGAGGAGTTCGGCGAGTTCGCCGTGTTCCCGTGCGACCATGCGTCATCACCCCGTTCGCCGGGGGTGTTCACGGCGAGCCGATCCCTGGGGCCGCACTCTGCCGAACGGCGAACTCTTCTCTCTTTCCCTCCAGGATGCCCGGAACCCCCAACTCCCATCAAGTCCCGTTCTGTACCTCTCTACTCCGCTGCCGGCGGGCTCTGGTTCATGCCGCTGTCGTGGCACTCCGAGCCCGCGCCCGGCACGGTGCCCTTCGCCAGGTAGTCCCCGAAGACCTTCATCGTGCACGCCCCCGCCGTCAGATACCCGTGCCCGAACGCCTCGTTGGTCGCCAGCGCCGAACCGCCCAGCATCTTCTGCGCCGCCTGCGCCCAGGCGAGCGGCGTCGCCGGGTCGCCCGTGTTCTGGGCGAGCAGGATCGGCTGCGTGCCGGAGGTCTTGATCTCGCGCGCCGGGGCCGCCGACTTCGCCGCCCAGTCCGCGCACGGCCGGAAAGTGTCGACCGGGCCGAAGAGCGCGGACTTCTTTGTCGCCTTCACCAGTGCCGCGTCCAGCGCCTCGTGGCTGCGGTCCTCGTCCGTCGCGAACTGGCAGGCCACCGCCAGGTACGACTGGTCCGTGGACCCGTAACTCCCGTCCTCCTTGCGGCCGTGCGCCCCGTCCGCGTCCTCCCGCACCCCGTCGAGGTCGCCCTTCAGCGCCGACCCCAGCGTCTTCGTCAGCTTCGGCCAGCTCGCGGCCTGCCCCAGCCCCTCGGTGAGCGCATCCCGCAGGTCGGACCCGGACACCGGGCGCTTCGGGTCGGACTTCGCGGCGACCGGCTTCGCCTCCAGGTCCTTCGCCAGCTTCTGGATCGCCGCGTCCGTGGCCTTCGGGTCCTTGCCCATCGGGCAGGGCTCCTGGTCGCCGTCCTTGTCCTCGGCGCACCGGGCGAGGAAGGCCTCGTACGCCTTCTGGAAGGAGGCCGCATTGTCCTCGATGATGCCGGGCAGCGTGCGCGCCGGGTCCATGACGGAGTCCAGGTACATCCGGTCGATGTGTTCCGGGTACTGCTCGGCGTAGTACGCGCCGAGGAGGGTTCCGTACGACACGCCCGCGTAGTCCGTCTTCTTCTCGCCCAGCACGGCCCGCATGACGTCGATGTCGCGGGCGACGTTCTCCGTCCCGACGTGCGGGAGCAGCTTGCCGGACTTGGCCTCGCAGCCGTCCGCCATCGCCTTGGCGGCCTTCCGCCAGGCGGCCTTGCCGTCGGCGGTGGGGCGGGGGGTCGGGCCCGCCGCGTAGTACGCGTCCTTCGCGGCGGTGTCGAGGCACTCGACCGCCTTGCTCTCCCCCACCCCGCGCGGGTCGAAGCCGATCACGTCGTACGCCTTGCCGACCTCGGGCGACACCATCGGGATCGCGGGTGCGAAGCCGAGTCCGGAGCCGCCGGGGCCGCCCGGGTTCACGAACAGCGACCCGCGCTTCTCGCCGGTGGCCGGGAACTTGTTGACGGCGATCTCGATCGTCTCGCCGTCCGGCTCGGCGTAATCCAGGGGCACCTTGATCTTGGTGCACTTGCCCTCGGGCATCTTGGGGGAGCCCGCGGGCAGCTCCGGCCCCTTCGGACAGTCCGTCCAGACCGGCTTCTGCGAGGTGAACGCGGTCAGGGTCGCCGGGTCCGGGGCCTTCACGGGCTGCTGTACGGGCGAGGGCGTGCCGGGATCGGAGGCCGCGGCCTCCTTCCCGCTCCCGCCGCCGCTTCCGCATCCGGTGGCGAGGAGGGCCACGCCGACGACGGCGGCCCCCACCCGTACTCCGATGCCCCCGCGCATACGCCTCTGCATGACGCTTTCCCGCTTCCGCCGGCTCTGGACTGTCCCCCTCACCCTCAGCCCCTCCACCGCCCCCCCCGCGCGCGCCGGGCTGCTCCGCGCGGGGGCTGCACCCGCCCGCGCCCTGCCCGCACGGAGACCCCGTACCAGGCCCTAGCGCAGGACGCTGTCCACCTCGTACGACGCCGCCGACCACCCCGGCGCCCCCTTCACCGGGCTCAGCGTCACCCGGAGGCGGTCCTTGCCCCGGGTGACGGACGCCGGGAGCTGGTAGGAGTCCTCCAGCCAGCGGCGGTCGGGGTTGGACAGCGGCTGGTACCAGTCGGGCAGGGAGTGCCCGTCGACCTGCACCCGCACCCGCTGCCCGGCCTTCTCCTGGTCGCCGGTCCGGCGCAGGACGACACCCCGGTTGGCGGGGTCGACGGCCACGTCCAGCACCACCGGCACACGGGCCGTCCGGGTCCCGGCGGTGAGGGTCTGCGGCTTGCGGTACTCGCCCTCGAAGCAGGCGGCGAGGGTGCCGATCTCCGACATCGGGGCCCGTTGCGACACGTCGTCCGCCGCCACGCTGTCGGTGCGGCGCAGACGCGGGCCGTCCTGGCCGTACCAGTAGGTGGTGGCCGCGTAGTCCGCCGGAAGGTCGTCGTACGGGCCGTGCTCGACGGTGAAGCGCAGCGACCGCCCGAACGGCACCGCGTCCGCGAGCAGCAGCCGGTACCCGCTGGAGCAGTCCTGGTGCCAGCCGCCGCACTCGGGGCTGTCGGTCAGGCGGGCGGGGTGGCCGTTGAGGGGTTGGAGGTAGGTGCCGTACAGGAAGTACCAGGCGCCCCGGTAGAGGTCCTCCGTCCCCGTGCCGTGCACCTGCGGGGTGCTGGAGCCGTCGGCGAACACCCGCTCGTCGCCCTCCATGTGGTAGCGGTCGGCGGCCCCCTGCATGCTGTGCGAGACGCCGACGAGCTTGCCGCCGCCCTGCGCGGACAGGAACTCCCAACTGCGGTCGGCGACGGTGGAGGAGGCTCGCGAGGTGGCCCGGAAGTAGCCCTCCGTGCCCGTGCGCACCGCCCGCGCGTGGCCCTCGGAGGGGGTGGTGGTCACGGACGACGTGCCACCGGACACCGCCCGTCCCGACCCGTTGTACAGCTCGACGGTGGCGCTGCGCGCGTATGGCATCGGCCACCAAGCAACGAACTCCCCTGTTTGCGGGTCGAGTTGCTGCATCAGTGACCGTACGGGCGCCATCACGAACCCCGAGCCGGTGAACTCGCCGAGCGGCGCGTCCACGGTCCGCACCCCGTCGAAGACGGCCCGCAGCCGCAGCCCGCGCAGCAGTGCCCGCGACTCGTCGGCCTGCCGGGCGTCGCGCAGCGGGCGGAAGGTGCGCGTGCCGCGCCAGGTCTCCCCGCTGATCCGGTACCCGTGCGCCTGCTCGGACGAGGGGCCGCCGACGTCGACGGTGTCGGTGACCGGCCCCCCGACCGCGTTCCGCACCCAGTACGTGAACTCGTTGCAGTCGGAGGTCGAGGACTCCGCGCATTCGGTACGGATCGTCAGGCGCGACCGGCCCGCCGTCAGCGCGGCGGGCAGCTCCACCCCCTGTTCGTCCCACCGGCCGCCCTCCCCGGGCAGCCCCTTCCACTCCCCGGCCGACTCCCCGTCGACGTACACCCGCGCCTCCTGGCCCCCGATCCCCCGGTCCAGGGGCCGGGTCAGCAGCACGCCCCGGTTGCCCGGGTCGACGGCCACCGTGAAGGTGCTGCCGCCGCCGCGCCGGTACGCCCGCCCGGTGTCCTCCACCGGCGGCGGCACCCGCAGCACGGTCTGCGGCAGCCGCACCCGCACCGCCCCGACCAGCCCCGGCACGGTGGAGTGCGCGAGCCGCCGGGTCTTCCCGGGGGCGAGGTCGAAGCGGGCCCGGTGCTCCACACTCCCCGCGAGCGCGGGCTTCGGATCCTGCGTCCCGGCCTTCCGCAGCAGCTCCACCACGTCCTCGGCCTTCTCGCCCGGATCGAAGGTCCGCACCCCCTCCGCGTCCGCGAAGGACCGGTAACCCACCTGGTAGAGGTGCGGGTTGTGCTCGGTGGTGACCCGCATCGACTTCCGGTACGGCATCGGTACGGAGATCAGCGCCCCGCCGGACGACTGCTTCGGGTCGGCGACCAGCGGCGCGACGAACGGAGCCCCCAGCCGCCCCGACACCACGTCCGCCAGCGGCGCGTCCACCACCCGCTTCCCGTCCAGCTCCACCACGAGCCGCCCGGTCCCGGTCAGGTCCCCCTGCCACCGGGTGAACCACATCGACGCGATCTCCCCCGCCCCACGTGCTCGGCGATCACACACCCCGCCGAACTCTCCCTCATGCAGGGCGTCTTGCCGTCGAACCCGTCGTCGTTGCCGCCTTTCCGGTCGAAGCTGGAGAACATCCGCGTCTCCACACCCGTCGGCAGGTGCGCCGCCCGGTCCAGCCTGCGGTACGTCTCCCAGCCGACCGGCCCCTTCCCGGCGGCCGCCGCCGTCGCGGCCCGCCCGCCCGCACCGGGCGGCCGGGAGTCCTGCCCGTCGGGCGCGCCTCCCGACCCCACCGCCCAGGCCCCCACGACCACCGCACCCGCCGCGACCAGCACAGGGACACGCCTCATACGGCACTCCGCTTCCGCCCGGACCGGCGGACCGGCCACCCGACACATGGCCGTCCAGCATCACCGCCGCCGCGTACCTGCCCGGGGCCCACACTCGGCCCGGGACGGATCATCACCTCGTTGGCGGGCACCCGCCCGGGAACCCGGCCAATGGCCCCCCGCACCGCCGCCCCGCCGCCCCGGAAAAGACGTCGCCCGGCGCGGACCCGCCCTGGCACAGTGCCCACCATGACGACCTTGGAACTCCTGACCGCCGACGACATCGCGCTCATGCAGGGCCTGGCCCGGAAGATCGCCGCCCGTTGGCCGGAACGCATCAACGCCGATGCGTCGTACGGGGAGTTGGCCTGGAACTGGGGCGCGGCCCAGCTCCGTGACGGGAAGAGCTGGGTGCGCCGCCTCTGGTACGCAGACGGCGAGCTGGTGGCCTGGGCCTGGATCCACCTCCCCCGCCAAGTCACCAACAGCGAGGGGAAGTTGGTGGACGTCCCCGACGCCTACCTCGCCCACCAGGTCCACCCCGAGCACAGTGAACTCGTCGACGAGGTGATCTCCTGGTACGAGGAGGCCGTCCCCGGCGTCGAGCGCCGCGTCCTCCCCAACTCCAGGGACCCGTACGGCCTGGAGCGCTGGGCCGCACACGGCTACCTCCCGGACGAGGAGGAGGAGAACGACTGGACCCAGTTCAACGAGCTCCACCTCGGGGACGTCGAGTCCCCCGTCCTCCCGGACGGCTACCGCTTCCGCGACGCCACCGGCCTCACGCCCGAGGCCGTCGTCCGGGCCCACTGCGACGCCTGGCCCCGCTCGGCGTACAACGTCGAGGCGTACGAGAACGTACGCCGCACCCACCCCTACCGCCCCGACCTGCACCTCTTCGTCGAAGCCCCGGACGGGACCCTCGCCGTCTCCGCGATCATGTGGCTGGACGAGGCCAACAAGAGCGCCGAGTTCGAACCGGTCGGCACCCACCCCGAGTACCGCCGCCGTGGTCTGGCCCGCGCGCTCATGCTGTACGGGATGCAGGTGATCCAGGCCAACGGGGGCGTGCACATGACCGTCGCCTGCCTCGGGGCGGACGAGCACCCGTCCGCGCGCGGGCTCTACCACGGGGTGGGTTTCCGCCCGCTGAGCCGGGACGTACCCATGATCAAGACGGCCTAGAACGCCGGGCAGGTCCCGTCCTTCGCGGTCTCTCCGTCCACGAGCACCTTCAACACGGCAGTGTCCACACACGGGTTGCCGGACTGGACGACCCCATGGACCTGCCCGCCGACCTTCAGCAGTGACGCGGGCAGCGCCTTCGCGACGGCCTCGGCCTCGGTCAGGGTGGTCCGGACGTCCTTCTCCGCGTTGACGACCAGTGCACGCGGCGCGCCCTTCGCGGTGATCTCCCCGAGGGGCGCGCTGCTGCGTGGCCAGGAGGGGCAGTTGGCGTAGAGGGAGGCGTAGTAGGGGGCCGACTCCTCCTTGTCCAGGCGCTTGGCCGTGGCGACGGTCTCCTTCAGCAGCCCCTCCGTGGTCTTCGGCCAGACGAAGTCCGCGCACTTCACGCCGAGGTCGAAGGCGGTCGACTGACCGGGGTTCTTGAGCGCGGCGGCTACGTCCTTCGGGAAGCCCTTGTCGGCGTACGTCCGCAGATCGGCGTACGCGGCCCGGTCGCCCGGCGCGGCGTCCTCCGCCTTCGCGACGGCGCGGCTGAAGCCGGGCCAGTCGGAGGGCACCACCATCACCGCGTTGGCGGCCTTGAGCAGGGTGTCGTGGTCGGCGGCGGAGACGGTGGCCAACTCCTCCTCCGGCTCCGGGGCGATGGCGCATTCGGCGGGCCCCGAGGCCGCGCACCAGGACCTGAACCCGGCCGTCTGGGCGCGGAGTTCGGAGGCCCGCTTCTGCTCCTCGGTCTCGCCCGCCGTGCCGGAGGCCTCTTCGAGGGTGGCGTCGCCGCCGAGGGCGGCTTCGAGACCGGGTTCGGAGGGGTCGACCGTGCCGTCGAGGACGGCGGCGCGGACGCGGGTGGGGTGGGTGCGCAGGTAGTCCTGGGCGGTGGCCGTTCCGTAGCTGACCATGAGGAGGCTGAGCTTCTCCTCGCCGAGGGCGAGCCGGATGGACTCCAGGTCGGCGACGGTGTCGGCGGTGCCGAGGTGGGCGGTCAACTCCCCGTACTTCGCCCGGCACTTGGCGACGTACTCCTTGGCCGACTTCTCGACCGCCCCCGCGTCCGCCTTCTCCAGGTCGGCGAAGTCCCCCTCGCTCAGCTTCTCCAGTGCCCCGCCGGGCTCTCCGCAGTCCACCGGCCGGCTCTTCCCCGACCCGCGCCGGTCGAAGCCGACGACGTCGAACAACGCCCTGATCTGCGGCGGCATCAGGGAAGCGGTCGTGTACAGCCCGGGCAGCCCCGGCCCGCCCGGGTCCATCACCAGCGCCCCGATCCGCCGCCGCTTGTCGGTGGCGGGCAGCCGCGACACGGCCAGCTCCAGCGTCCCCGACCCGGGCTTCGCGGCGTCGATGGGCACCTTCAGCAGGGCGCACTCCCGGTTGGGCTGCCCGGTGACGGGGCAGCCCTTCCAGTCCGCCTTGGGCACGGGCACGGCGGGCGGCGGGGAGCTGGCCGCAGGCGTGTCCTTCTCGCTGCCCCCGCCCCCGCACGCGGCGAGCCCCAGCACGAGCGCCAGGACGAGGACGTACCGGACCAGCCCCGTCCGCCGGGAGTGCATTCCTCGCCGTACCGCCATCGAAGGCCAGCCCTTCCCGTGTCGCCCGTGCCGCTCTTCCGGGCCAGCATGGGCGGGGTGCGGGGGCCACGCACGCCGGGAGCGTCCGTACGCGTGGAGTGCGTACGGCTGCCGTACCCGCACGGTCCCGCCCGGTCCCGCCCGGGTTGCCGGTGGGCCGGGGCGTCCCAACGCTCGCCGTATGAGACGAAACCGTGCGGTGACGGGGGCTGTGGGGGCAGGCCCGGCGGCGGCTTCACCTCCGAGGCCGCCGGCGACAACGTCCGCTTCGTCACCTCTGGGCCCGACACCGCCAACAACCGCTGGTCCGTCCACGGCAAGGAAGTGAACGGCGTCGCCGACCAGGTCTCCGTGACCTCCATCTGTCGGCCGACCGGCTGACCCCCGACCCGACCCCAAGAGCCCCGGGCGCCCGACCGCCCGGGGCTCTTCGCGCACGCGGCTCACCGCCGCAGCCGTGCCGGCATCTCGCCCACCTCCGCCACCGCCCAGCGCCCCGCGCTCTTCGGGCCGGAGACGTCGGGGCAGAGGGCGCCGAGCATTCCCGCGATCTCGTCGTACTCACGGCCCTTGCGCGCGCTGTGCAGGAACTCGGCCCGCTGTCCGCCCGGTTCAGTACGGCAGCCACGGGGTCCTTGCGCAGATCCACCGATCGCAGAGGCGTGGACGTGACCGTACCGGGGCTGAGCGGGAACGGTCGTACGTACGACGGGTCACTCGTGCTGCTGGCATATGCCGATGCGTACGACGGGTGCCCCTGCCCGCCCCTACCGTCGCCCGCATGATCACTTCACCCCATCAGGCCTCGCACCGGATCTTCCCGGAGAGGCCCGGCCTGCTGGCCCCCGTCTTCCGCCTGCTCGGCGTGCAGGTCCCCGAGCGGGCCTCCGTCGAGGTGCTCGACCCGGAAGCCATCCGACTCGGACCGCTGCGGAGTCGGACGGACACCGTCCTGCGCGTCGTTCCGGCCGACGGGGGTCCCTTCCTCCTGGCCATCGACGTGCAGGGTCGCCGGGAACCGGAAAAGGAACGCAGTTGGCGGTACTGCCTCGGACACCTGGAGTCGCAGTTCCGGATGCCCGTGCTGCTGCTCGTGCTGTGCCGGGACCGCGCCACCGCGGCCTGGGCGGCGGGGCCCTTACCCGCGGAGGGGGCGTTGACCGTGCGCCCCCTGGTGCTGGGCCCGGACGAAGCCCCCGTTCTCCCGGGCTACTTCGAAGCGCGACGAAACCCCTTCCTGGCGGCCCTCGCCGCGGTGGTCCACGGCAACGGATCAGAAGGCTCCGAAGTCCTCCACGCGCTCGAATTCGCCTTGCGGGAGGGCGACGTGGCCGGTCGCCTCTACTGCGCGGAGCTCACCGAGGTGGGCCTGGCGGGCACCCCCGCGCGCACCGAGTGGCGGAAGCTGCAAGGCGCGGAGGGGTAGCGCGTTCAGGCGGCGGCCTCGGCCTCTCCCGGTGCGTGAGGTGCACTCGGAGGGAAGAGCCCCCGGGTGGTGTGTTCCGGGGGCTCTCCGTGGGCGTACGGGTGCCGGGTGGCGGGTCAGGCCGGGCCCAACTCGCCCTGCTGGACGGCGGTGACGAAGCGGGCGAAGGCCGCCGGCGGGAAGACGAGGGCGGGGCCGTCGGGGTTCTTGCTGTCGCGGACGGGGACGAGGGCGTATCCGTCGGCGACCTCCAGGCACTCGCCCTGGTTGCCCCCGCTGTAGCTGGACTTGCGCCAGGCGGAGGCGGGATAGCGCTGCGCGCTGTTCATACGTATACGTCCTTCATGATCGAATCGATCACGGCTGCCGACTTGTCCGCCGACAGGGCCGTTGCCTTGAGCAGATCATAGGTGTGACGACTCTCCGCCACGGCGTCGCTTTCGGCGAAGATGTAGCCGGTGGGGAAGCCGTCCACGTGGACCACATCGGCGCTGTCGTGGAACGAGAGCAGGCTGAACGGACAGCCGCCCGCGTGGTAGAAACCTTCGCTCGCCGGGATGATCTGCACCACGTGTTCGGGGGTCTCCGCGACGTCCCTGATCCGCGTCAACTGCCCGCGCATCAGCTCCGCGTCCCCGACCCGTCGTCGTAGCGCGGCCTCGTCAAGGATGATCCACAGTCGGGGTGCGCCCTCCTCCCGGGTGAGGATGCGCTGGCGTTCCAGCCGGGCGGTCAGGGCGTCCTCGATCTTCGTTACCCGTGCCTTGCGGAACACCTCGCGGGCGTACGCCTCGGTCTGCAACAGCCCCGGCACGATGTGCGGGTTGAACATGCAGATGTGCGTGGCGGTCTCCTCCAGCGCCACGTACTTCCTGAACCACACCGGGTAGGCGTACTTCAAGGCCAGCGGCCAGAGCCGCATGAACCGGCCGTGCGCATCAGGGAACAAGCGGTCGCAGGCTTCGGCGAACTCGCGTGGCGGGACCCGCTGACCCTTCTCGATCTTGGCGACCAGGGAGTAGCCACAGGTGGCCGCTTTGCCCAGGTCCGCACGTGTGATGCCCAGACGCTCCCGTTCCAGCCGGGCCTCGTTTCCGAAGTGGGCCAGAGCCGATGCCGCAGGGTCGTCCTGATCCACGCCGTCGTCTTCCACCGTCATGATCAACCCCCATCAACGGGTGGACAGTTGGGCATGTCCAACGGTTACCCCTAGTGAGCGTAGCCCTACACCCCGATGCTGATACGTGGAAGTGGTAACCCGGCGACAGAAGGGACCAGCACCACACCATGTGCACTGAACCGACACGGGCCGCCGAGGAGGCCCGCGACGAGTTGCGCGACGCGCTCGCAGGGGTGGGCGTGCAACTGCCCTCGCTCGGGCTCGACGCGGCCTCCCTCGCAGGGAGCCAGCCCCGCCCCCTCCTCGAACTCGGCCGTTGCAACCTCGACACGGCACGCGCGCTTGCCGCCGCCCTGCGCAAATGAACGACGGCGACGACCCGCAGCCCCGGCCCCGGGAGGAACAGGAAGCGGAGGACGAGCAGCGCCGTGAAGCACTGCTCGCCAAAGTCCGCGAAGCGAACAGGCAATCAGCCGAACGACCTCGTTGAACTCCCCGCTCCTGCCGGACAGTTCACCTGGCAGTGGCCCCGGCAGGGGCGGGCTCCACACAGCAACAGGAGAGAGCATGAGAACGCCCCTTGTCCAGACCCCCGGCACGGTGGGGGACGACGCGGTGCTCCGGGAGTGGTCTACCGCGTGTGATCCAACCCCCAGCGCGGTCGCCCTGGCCCGCACTCGTACGCGTACGCAGCTCACCGTCCTCGGCTGGACCGGCGACGTGGAGGACGCGGTCCTCGTCGTGTCCGAGCTGGTGACGAACGCGGTACGACACGCGTACGTCGCCGGGCACGTGCCCTGGCTGCGGCTGGCCGTGCTGGAGAGCGGCGGGCTCTGGGTGGACGTGTCGGACGCGGTGGCCGGGTTCGGGCCGGGCGCGAAGGGTGAGGAGGGCGGGCGCGGGCTCCAACTCGTACGGAATCTGGGCCGGTTGAGCTGGTTCCTGCGTGCGGAGCCCCAGTGCGGGAAGACCGTACGGGTGCATCTGCTGCCGTGACCCCGGGAGGGGGACCCATGCGCCTGCATCCGGGTGAGCCAGCGGCCATGGGCTGGCGGGTGGTGCCCGTGGAGGAGGTCGTAAAGGTCCCGCCGGTGCCCGTGCCGGGGCAGGCCCGGTGCGTCGACCTTCCGGCGCCGCCCCGGTCCCGGGCGCGGGACCTGGTCGAATGCGCGGCGCCCCGGTGCGGTCGGGACTTTCTGCCCGTGGGCGATGAAACGCACTGTGGGCCGTGTCGGGGCGAGCGGGCGGAGGCGGCCCAGGCCTGCGAGGGCATGGCCCCGGGGGCTTGGGCGCCCCTGTCTGCCCTTTAGCCCCCTGCGGGCCGGTCGGCACCCGCACCCACCCGTGTGTCTCCGGCCGTGACGCGCGCCCACGGAGGGCGCATTCAGCGGGTCCCGGGGGCGGCAGGGGCACCATGGCGTCGCATGATCACCGTTCACGTGAAGTACGAGATCGACCCCGACCGCATCGCGGACTTCGAGGAGTACGGCCGCCAGTGGGTGGACCACGTCGCCCGGTTCGGCGGCACGCACCACGGCTACTTCCTGCCCGGCGAGGGCGACAGCGACATCGCGTACGCCCTCTTCTCCTACCCGAGTCTGGCCGTGTACGAGCAGTACCGGGAGGACAGCGCGCGCGACGCCGCCTGCCGGGAGACGGTCGAGCTGGCCCGCCGGACCCGGTGCATCCGCCGGTACGAGCGCCGCTTCCTGCGCCCGCTCGACCCGGCGCCCGGCTCCTGACGGCCCCCGGCCCCAAGGGGCAGACCCGGTACGCGCCCTAACGGCCTATCAGCTCGCGCGCCCCCGCCCCCCTCCTGCCAGCGTGGAGAGGAGGCAGGCGAGGAGAGGCGTGGTGCGGCGTGAAGACCGTCGAAGGCAGGAACACAAGGGAGAAGGCGGGGAGGGCACTCCTCGTGCTGCTCGTCGCCGGGGCGCTCGCGGGGGCCGCGCTGCTGCCCACGCTCATCAGCGTGTTGCAGCAGCAGCCGTAGGGAGGAAGCGGACGTGAGGAGACTCGGGGCAGCGGTACGGCGGTGGACGGTCGCGGTGGCCGCCCTCGTGCTGGGGGCCGGTGCGCTGGCCGCCGCGCCCGCCGACGCACAGCGGTGGGAGTGGGCGACCTTCACCGACCGGCTGGGGTGCGCGAAGGGCATGAAGCAGCTCTTCACCTACGCCGAAGTGCCCGCCGCCTACGCCGAGGCGAAGCCCCGCTTCACCACCACCCAGGGCGACAGCGGCCTGCCGCCCGCCACCGGGGAGTGGTCCCTGGGGCCCGGCATCAGCAGCATCTACGTGAACCGCAGCAGTTACACCTCCTCCACGTACAGCCCCCTGTTCCGGGTGGCGTACCTGGAGCCGTACATGCCGCCGGTCAACACCCGCTACACCCTCACCCTGACCCTCCCGGCCGCCACCCGCCTCCAGTTCTCCGTCGCCGACATGGACGACGGGTACGGGTATGAGGTCACCGGCCTCCTGGGCACCACCCCGGTCAAGCCCACCGGGTACGCCCACAACCCCGCCGGAGTCGTCATCTCCTACCCCAAGCCCGACACCGTCCGGGTGTGGCGCGGCAGCTGGACGGACCTGAGCGACCTCGACGAGCGTGCGGTCGGCGACATCGCCTTCCTGCGGCCCGTCGACAAGGTCCTCGTCTCCGTCGTCCGGGACAACGAGGGCAGCAGCGGCTCCAACACGATGATGTCCCCGTACGTCTGCACCCCCGACACCAAGGGCTCCCTGGTCGTCGGCACACCCGCCTACGCCGGCCCGCAGCCCACCGGCACGGGTACGGGTGCCGCCTACGACGTACCCGTGGAACTGCGGCTGAGCACCGAGGGCGCGCCGGTCTCCGCCCGGGTCGAGGACGACCTGCGGGCGCGGATCGAGGGCGGTCCCGTACCCGGCAAGGTGGAGAGCATCACCGCGGGCCCGGTGACCGGGGAGGCGGCGGCCTGCCGTCTCAACCCGGCCTGGCTCGACGGGAGTTCGGTGCGCGTCCTGGATGCGCCCGCGCCCCTGCTCGACGGGAGGAACTGCGTCGCGAAGATGACCGCCCGCGTCTCCTACCAGGGGCGCGTGCCCACCCGCCCCTGGTCCAAGGAGCACTCGTCCAGCGTCTTCGCCGACGCGGCAGCCACGACCCTCCTCGACGGCCCCCGCGCCGAGCGGACCACCTACGCACCCCCGGCCGGGCTCGTCACCCGACCGCCCAGGTAGCGCCGAACGCGTCAGTCCAAGCACCCCCGGCCCAGCGGGCAGGGGGTGCTTTCGTGTGACATCGGGCCCCGAACGACACGCTTTCGGGCCCCTTCCGGTTGCGGACCGGACGGGTGACGGAGCGTCACGTCCTGCGGTGGATTCCTTGCGGCGGCTGGGCCGCACCCCGGACGCCGCGTCGTCCTACGTGCCGTCAATACGACAAGTCCACCGCACCCCATGCCTACTATCTGCGCGTCATTTGTCCGACTTGTCAGGTTGTGGTCTTTGTGGTGCGCAGGGCAGTCCGAGCACGCGCGGTGCGGGAGGTGCACGTCGTCGACGTGCCCTCGCCGCACTCCGCGCTGCCCGCTGCCACCACCCCCACGGCCAGGCCGCCCAGCGCGCGCCATTTCGTCCCGCTTCACCGGGCGGGGCCTGAACCGGGCCTGCATCCAACGGATGTGACGGCCCCTCAGTTCCCCGCAGACCCCGCCCCGAAGAATCCGAAGAAATCGAGCCAGCTGTGAGATCGGTCGACAACGCGATGAGCGACGACGAGAACTACGTGCCGACGGTCGAGTCGATGCCCCCGGCATCGCCGCCGGGGCGCTTCACCCGGTTCCTGCGCGCCGCCACCAGTGCCCGCAACGCCCGCATGCCGCTCGTCCTGCTGCTGGTCAACGGGATGAGCTTCGGCATGCTGTCCGGCACGGTCGCCTCCGCCGAGGCCCTGCGGCCCGGCGCCGTGACGACCGCCGAGTGCGAGGGCGTCGAGGGCGGGCCGAAGATCACGTACACGCGGGAGTCGACGCCCAGCGCCCCGAACCCGGGCGACACGGTGACGTACACCGTGACCGTGCGGAACGACGGCGGCGCGAAGGCGGAGGGGGCCGCCTTCGCCGACAACCTCTCCGGCGTCCTCGACGACGCCGAGCTGGTCGGCAAGCCGAGGGCCGTCACCGGGACGCCCACCTACGTCCGTCCGCGGGTGCACTGGTCGGGGGACCTGGAGCCCGGGGCGATGGAAGTCGTCACGTACCAGGTGAAGCTGGACAAGAAGGCGAGCGGGGACGGCTCGCTGGTCAACCGGTACGAGCAGACCACCGCCGGTGACTGCAAGGCCGTCGAGCGCGCCCTGAAGGCGAAGGCGTCGCCGTCCGCGACGCCCAGTGCGGAGAAGGCCGCCGAGAAGCAGACTCCCTCCAAGTCCCCGTCCGCGACCAGCAGTTCGGGTCACCCCGAGCCCACCGGCACCCCCGCCCGCACCACCCCGCCCGCGCTCCGGCCGACCCCGACCAACCCGGCCGCCACCCCCACCGCCATCGCCCGCGCCGCCCGCGCCGGGACGACGGTGAGCGGGCCGCGCGGTGGGGCCAGGGCTCCCTCGTACGAGATCAAGGTCGCTGCCAAGCTGCCCGGCGGTCCCGCCAAGGACGATCTGCGGGACCGGATCGAAGGCGGTGGCGTCCCCGGACGGGTCGAGAGGATCGCACCCGCTCCGGGGAACACGTGTGCCCTCAACTTGTCGTGGCTGAACGGGAGTTCACGGGACGCCATCGTCACGGGCGGCGGTGCCTGCACGGCCGCCTACACCGCGACCGTCTCCTACACCGGGCAGCTCCCGCGCAAGAACTGGGTCAAGCACCACACCGTCGGCGGCGAGCGCGCCGCCGACCTGATCTTCGCCGCCGGCCGCAACCGTGCCGCCGGTGACCCCTACTGCGACGACACCGCCTACCTCAGCTACGGCACCGCCACCAACGCCCCGCTGCGGACCGTCGACCTCTACACGGGCGCACAGAAGGACCTCGCGCCGAACGTCGCCGGCGGCCAGACCTCCGTGACGTACGGCTTCAGCGCGGTCAACGGGCACCTTTACGGCGTCAGCAACACCGACAGCCCCCAGCTCTTCGACACCGACCCGAGCACCAAGGTCACCCGCGCGATGCCGTTGGACCCGGCGCTCCCGGCCGGGAAGTACCCCATCGGCGCGGTCTCCACCGACGGCACCAAGCTCTACGTCGCGCTGCCCCAGCCCAACGCGAAGATCGTCACGATCAACGTGGACGCGACCAGCGCCGACTTCGGCAAGACGGTCAGCGACTTCGAGGCGCCGACCAACACCGGCAACAGCAGCGCCATGGCCATGAACCCGGTCGACGGCAAGCTGTACATCAAGGTCCGCGACAACGGCTATGTCTACCGCGCCGACCTGGCCGCCAAGACCATCGCCACCGCCGCCGTGCCCTTCCCGAGCGGGGTCGGCAACTACGACTCCATGTGGTTCGACAGCCACGGCACCATGTACGCCGCCACGGACAAGAACCCGGCGTCGGTCTACATGTGGGAAGCCGGGATGGCCAAGGCCATCAAGGTCACCGAGATGCCCGCGGGCGCGAGCGCCGAGGGCGCGGGCTGCCTGATCGCCCGTACGTACGCGGACGGGCCGCTCGGTGTCGCCTCCCACTACGCCGACGAGAAGCTGAAGCTCGGCGCCAAGGTGTTCTCCTCGCGGGGTCCGGTCAAGTCCCTGGACGGGGGCGGCGAGCCGCAGGACCTGGACACCACCGGTGGGCCGAGTGACGACGGCGTCGAGGGCGGACGTCTGCCCGCGCTGGAGTCGGGTGCCACGAAGTACGCCGTCGACGTGAAGACGACGAACGACACCGGCGCCGCCGCCACCCTCGCGGGCTGGGCCGACTTCAACGCCAACGGCACCTTCGAGGACGGCGAGCGCACCACCGCGACCGTCGCGGCCGGGGCGACCTCGGCGAAGCTGGAGTGGACGGGGCTGACCGGGATCACCACCGGCAAGCTGGTCCGCGTACGGCTGCGGCTGTACTCCGGCGACAGCAACCGGGCGGCCGTGACCGACCCGAAGCCCGCGACCGCCTCCGACGGGATCGGGGAGGCGGAGGACTACCGGGTCAGCGTGCGGGCGAGCGCGGACGACCGCTGCCTCCCCCACGTCTATGTGGTCAATGGCGTGGGCCCCTCCGACCTGCGCCGCTTCGAGCCCGCCACCGGCAAGGTGTCCGCCGCCATCCCCAACAGCACCCTCGCCGCCGGGTACGACGCGATCGGCTACAGCCAGCTCAGCGGCAAGGTGTACGGAATCCAGCGGGGGAGCCTGGACAAGCTGGTGGAGGTCGACCCGACGGGCGCCGTGCCGGTCAAGACGTACACCCTGTCCAAGCCGTTGCTGGGCAGCCCGGGTTACGACGTGGGCGCGGTGACCCCCGAGGGCGACAAGCTGGTCGTCTACGTCACCGAGACCCGCCCGCTGTACACCATCAACCTGGATCCCTCCCGGGGTGCGATCGGCCAGGTCATCGACGAGTGGAACCCGCCGGAGGACGACAGCGACCTCCCCTACGACTTCGCCTTCCACCCCAAGGACGGCATCCTGTACGGGGTGGGCAAGAGCGGCTACCTCATGCGGTACGACATGGCCGCCAAGCGGTACTCGTACGCCTCGCCGAAGATCAACGGGTCCGACATCCGCTACTACGGCCAGTTCTTCGACGAGGTGGGGAACCTCTACGCGGTCAACAGCCAGGATCCGCAGAAGATCTGGGTGCTCGACCTGACCGGGTCCACGCAGGCCTCGCCCATCGACATCAAAACGGTGTCCGCCGTCTCCGTCCCCTTCGGCACCATCCCTGCCGGTGTCACGGTGAGCGACGCGGGCGGTTGCCTGCGGGCACTGGACTTCGGCGACAGCCCCGACTCGTACGACACCCTCGGGGCCTCGGACGGTCCGTCGCACAAGTACGACCCGGGCATGCGTCTCGGCGCGAAGCTCTCCGTCGAGCCGGACACCCGCCGCTCCACCGACTCGGCGGGCGCGGCCGCTTCCCTCGACGGCACCTCCGACACCTTCGACGACGCGTTCGGCGACGGGGTCTCCATGCCCGTCGGCAACCTGGGCAGCGCGTACGAGGCGAACCTCTCCCTTGCCACCAACAAGGCAGCCACGCTTGCCGGTTGGATCGACATCAATGGCAACGGCACTTTCGAGGCGAGCGAGCGGCAGACCGCCGCCGTCAGGGCGGGGGACACCTCCGCCAAGCTGACCTGGAACCTCCCGGCCTCCGGGAAGCGCGGGCGGACGTACGCCCGTTTCCGGCTGTACGAGGACACGGTCGCCGACCCGCAGCCGTCGGGCGCGTACGCCAAGGCCGGTGAGGTGGAGGACCACCCGGTCTTCCTCGGCAACCCCGACGGGGGCTGCAACAACACCGTCTACCTGTCCGGTTCGGAGACCAGCGGCGGCGCGACCAAGCTGTTCACCGTCAACCCGACCACCGGGGCCACCACGCCCGTCCCCCTGACCTACAAGGGTGCTGCCAGCGGGGAGTTCTTCAACGGGCTCGGCTACGGCTCCGCCAGCGGGCTGCTGGTCGCGGTGCAACGGACGCCTCCGTACCGGGTGTTCACCATCAACCCCGACGACGGGGCGCTCAAGGACACCCCGATCACTCTGCCCGCCCCGCCCGGGGAGGGTTACGTCCAGGGCGCGTTCGCCGCGGACGGCAAGACGTACTACACCTCGGCGCGCGGCGCCTCCGCCCGCATCCAGGTCATCGACTTCAGCAACCCGAGCGCACCCGTCCTCAAGCCGCAGCTCTCCACCGGCTCGGGGCTCTACGACTTCGCCCTGCACCCCGGCGACAACGCCTTCTACGGCTCGGACGGCGCCAGCCTCTGGCGGGCCACCAGCCCCGGAGTGACCGGCGCGAACCTCGGGGCGACCGGCGTCACGCAGAGCCAGCCCGGTGCGGTCTTCGACTCCATCGGCAACCTCTACATGGTCGGCACCGAGGGCCGCTTCACCCAGACCGACCTGACGAAGAAGTCGGGCTCGGACTACGTCAGGGGCGACACCCAGGTCCTGTCCATGACCAAGGCCCTCTCCGAGAACGACCTCGCGGGCTGCATCCTCGCCACCGACTTCGGCGACGCCCCCGACAGGTACAAGACCACCCACGGCGCGGGCGGCCCGGAGCACGCCTACAGCACCAAGCTGCGCCTGGGCGCCGACGTCACCGCCGAGCTGGACGCCCGCAAGAGCGCGGGCGGCGAGTACGACGGCACGGGCGACAGCGCGGACGACGGGCCGACCGGCGGAATGCCGGTGCTGCACTCCACCGACGCCGACTACGAGGTCAAGCTCACCACCGCCAACACGACGGGCGCGGACGCGACGCTCGCCGGATGGCTGGACGTCAACGGCAACGGGTCCTTCGAGGCGGGCGAGCTGAAGAAGGCCACCGTGAAGAACGGTGACACCTCCGCGACGCTCAAGTGGACCGGTCTGTCCGGACTGCGGGCCAACACCTACACGTACACCCGCTTCCGCCTCTACGAGGGCACCGAGGCCGACCCGCAGCCCGCTGGCGCGAACGCCAAGGCCGGTGAGGTCGAGGACCACCCGGTGTTCATCATCGGCCCGGCCGACAAGTGCAACGACGTCATGTACTACTCGGGTGACGGCGGCAGCGGCACCCAGCTCGCGTCCGTGAACCGGGCGAACGGTGTCCGTACGAACATCGGGGCGGCGGCCACCCCCAAGTACGACGCGCTGGCCTACAACCGCGTCGACGGCAAGCTGTACGCCACCGCGCAGTCCTCTGCGAACACCATGGTGCGGGTCGACCCGGCGACGGGTGCGGCCACCAGCCTGCCGGTCGCGGGCGGCCTGCCCTCCGCCGGTTCCAGCGCACAGGGCGCCATGAGCCTCGACGGGTCCCGCTTCTACCTGCGGGTCAACAACGGCACGACCATCCAGGTCGTCGACATGACCGACCCGGACAAGCCGCGCAGGCTCCCCGACCTGACCACGGGCTCCTCCGCCTTCTACGACTTCGACGTGCACCCGGGCGACGGGCAGCTCTACGGCATCGGCAACAACGACGGCAAGATCTACCGGATCAACCCGACGACCGGCGCGATGGCCGAGGCCGGACAGATCACCTCCGGCAACCGCTCCTCGTACTTCAACGGCGTCGCCTTCGACGGGGCCGGAAACCTCTACGCGACCGGCTCGGCGTACATCATCAAGGTCGACCTCTCCACCATGGAGAACGGCCTCGCGAAGTACATCGGCGACGTCCGCATCGGCAACGTCGGCGGCCTCACCGGCGGCGACGGCGCGGGCTGCATCATCGCCCGCGACTTCGGCGACGCCCCCGACTCGTACAAGACCAAGAAGGCGTCGGACGGCGCGAGCCACATCATCCGGCGCGGGTACGAGCTGGGCGTCGACTCCGACGACGAACCCGACGCGGCGGGCAACCTGAACGGCTTCGGCGACGACGAGACGGAGCGCGACGACGAGGACGCCCTCCGGCGGATGCCGGACCTCACCTCGACGGACACCTCCTACGAGGTGACACTGCCCATCGACAACTCCACCAACAGGTCCGGAACGCTTGCCGGTTGGGTCGACTTCAACGTCAACGGGACCTTCGAGGACGGCGAGCGGCAGACCGCCAACGTCACCGCGTCCACGACGTCGGTGACGCTCAAGTGGACCGGTCTGTCCGGGCTCAAGAAGGGCGCGTCGACCTACTCCCGCTTCCGGCTGTACTCCGGCGCGGTCGCCGATCCGCAGCCCTCGGGCGAGTACACCCGCGGCGGCGAGGTCGAGGACCACCCGCTGGTGATCCGCATCCCGGCAGACGACAACTGCTCCAGCTCCGTCTTCACCTCGGTGGGCAACGGCCCCACCGACCTCTACCGGTTCGACCCGCTCACCGGTCAGGCCACGAAGATCGACAACACCACGCGGGCGCAGGGCTACGACGGCATCGGGGTCTCCAGCCTCAACGGCCACATCTACGGAACGGCGATCGGCACCGACCGCTACACCAAGCTGATCGAGATCGACCCGGCGGGCGGCATCACCCAGCACGACCTCGACCCCGCGCTCCAGAACATCGGGTCCGCCGCCTACGACATCGGCGCGGTCTCCCCGGACGGCACCAAGCTGTACGTGCAGTACAACTCCTCCTACCCGACCTTCATCATCAACATCGACCCGTCGGCCGGTCCCGTCGGCAAGCGGGTCGGGCAGTTCACCGTCAGCACCGGCAACGGGCTCTACGACTGGGCCTTCCACCCGATCGACGGCAAGCTCTACAGCCTGGCCACCGACGGCCGGCTGGTCCGGGTCGACCCGGACACCGCGACCGCGAACCGGCAGACCAGCGCGATGCTGCCCGGGGCCCAGTACCGGGGCGTGTTCTTCGACAGCTACGGCAACCTCTACGGCGTCGACAACAGCACCCCCGGCAAGGTCTTCCAGGTCGACCTGACCGCCTCCAGGCCGGGCGCGCTGATCGACGTGAACACCGTGACCCACGACAGGCAGCCGATGTCCACGGTGCCGGTGCAGCAGCAGATCACCGACGCGGGCGGCTGCCTGAAGGTGGCCGACTACGGCGACGCCCCGGACTCGTACTCCACGAGTGCCGCGAAGGGCGGGCCCAGCCACGCCACTGACCCCGGGCTGACCATCGGTGCCAAGGTGTCCGTCGAGTCGGACGCCCGCAAGACGGTCGGCGCGACCGAGCTGGACGGCTTCGGCGACACCTATGACGACGGGGTGACGCTGCCGCCGCTGAAGGCGGGCGACACGACGTACGAGGTCCCGGTCACGGTGAGGAACACGACCGGCGCCAAGGCCACCCTGGCGGGCTGGGTCGACTTCAACGCCAACGGCACCTTCGAGGACGGCGAGCGGAAGACCGCCGAGGTTGCGGCCGGGGCCACCTCCGCGACGCTCAGGTGGACGGGTCTGTCCGGACTCCAGGCGGGCAGGGCCACGTACTCCCGCTTCCGGCTGTACGAGGGCGAGGTCGCCGACCCGAGCCCCAAGGGCGCGTACGCACGGGGCGGTGAGGTGGAGGACCACCCGGTGCTGATCCGCACCGACCGGGACATCTGCCGGTCCACCGCCTATCTGGCGTCGGGGGCCAACCCCACCAAGCTCCTCCGCTTCAACCCGCTGCTCGGGAGCAAGACCGAGGTGCCGCTGAAGAGCGACGCCGGAGCCGCCTACGCGAGCGGCTACCCGGGTGGGTTCGACGCGGCCGCACTCAGCTCGCTGGACGGAAAGATCTACGCACTGCCGTCCACGGCTCCGGCGTCCGGCACCACCCTGCTCCAGATCGACCCGGACACGGGCATCGTGCGGGAGATCGCGCTGTCGTCGGTGCTGCCGCGCACGCCGTACACCGCGGGCGCGGTCTCGCCGGACGGCGGACAGCTGATCGTCTTCCCCTCCGCAGGCGGCAGCATCCCGTTCCAGAAGATCAACCTGGATCCGGGTGCGGGGCCGATCGGCAAGGTCCTGACTCCCGTGACACTCGGCAGCAACGTCAGCGGCATCCGGGACTGGGCCTTCCACCCGCGTGACGGACGCTTGATGTCCGTCACGGACAACGGCAACTCCTTCACCGTCGACGCCGACACGGGTGCTTTCAACTACGGCTCCGGCTTCAACAGTTCCCAGTACGTCGCCTCGTTCTTCGACAGCGAGGGCACCTTCTACGTGATCGACTCCCAGTCGCCGCAGAACGTGTGGTCGCTGGACCTGACGGACTCCACCAAGGCCCGTCCGGTGAATCCCTGGAGCAGGACCCGGCAGCTCGTCGGCCAGCTCCCGGCCGGACTGAACGTCGTCGACGGCATGGGCTGCCTCCAGGCGCTCGACTTCGGTGATGCCCCCGACACGTACAAGACCGACTCGGACAGCGGCGGTGCCGCGCACAAGCGCATCGACGGCCTGCGCATCGGCGCTGACGAGTCCCTGGAGGCGGACGCCCGGCAGCCGCTGGACGGCACCAAGGACACCTTCGACGACGGCGTGACCCTGCCCGACGTCGACGTGACCGCGAAGGACTACACCGTCCCGGTGGTCGTGAAGAACACCACCGGCAAGAAGGTCACCGTCGCGGGCTGGGTCGACTGGAACGTCAACGGCACCTTCGACGACGGCGAGCGCGTCAAGCAGGACGTCGACGCCGGGGACAAGACCGTTCAGCTCAAGTGGACGGGTGTGCAGAACACCCGGGCCATGAAGTTGCTGGTCGCGCAGCAGAAGGCGTACGAGCGGGACAAGCGGGCCGGGAAGCTGCGGGCGGGCGCACGTCCGACCGCGGGTGCTTCCTTCGTGCGTGTCCGGCTGTACGACGCGGAGGTCGCCGACCCGAAGCCGACCGGCAAGCACGCCGGCGGCGGCGAGGTCGAGGACCACCCGCTGACCATTCAGGAGCCCCTGCTCCAGATCAGCAAGGCCATCGACAACACCGCGCCCAAGCCGGGCGACACCGTCACCTACACGGTGACCGTGAAGAACGCGGGCCGCACCGCCAAGACCGGCGTCGAGGTCGCGGACGGCCTCGCCGGTGTCCTGGACGACGCCACCTACGTCAGCGAGAACATCGTCTCCGGCGGCGGTACCGTCGCCCGCGACGGCAACAAGGTGACCTGGAAGGGTGATCTGGCAGCCGGCGCGGAGGCCAAGTTCGCGATCAAGGTGAAGGTCACCAGCGCAGGTGACCACGTCCTGGAGAACACCCTCACGTCCGAGACCGACGGCTCCAACTGCCAGACCGGCAGCACCGATCCAGCCTGCAAGGTCCGGACCCCTCTGCCCAACCTCAAGCTGAAGAAGACCAAGGTCAGCGGCGACATGGTGCCGGGCGGCCGGATCACGTACAAGATCACGGCGAAGAACGAAGGCACGGCCGGATTCCCCGGCGCGGAGATCACCGACAACCTCGCGGACGTCGTGGACGACGCCCGGCTCAACGGCGACCAGGCCGTCACGAAGGGCCCGCGCGGGACCCTCACCGCCGGTGCCGACAACATCAAGTGGAAGGGCGACCTGGGCGCGGGCGAGGAGATGGAGTTCACCTACTCCGTCACCGTCAACACCCGCCCCGGCGGCAACAAGAAGCTCAACAACAAGCTTCTGGCCGTCGCTTCCAACTGTGACAGCGGGTCCACGGACGCCGACTGTTCGACCGGTGACGACGACGCGACCGGTGGTCTGCCGACCTTCGACATCGCCAAGTCCGTCGACAACGTCAAGCCGAAGGCCGGCGAGACGATCACCTACACCATCACCATGAAGAACAACGGGTCCCAGCCCTACCCGGGCGCGACCTTCTCCGACGACCTGTCGGGCGTCGTGGACGACGCCCCCGGAGGGCCGAAGGACATCACCATCACGGGCGGGCTGACCGCCCCCGCATACAACTCCGTTACGAAGAAGCTGAATTGGACCGGGAATCTCCCGGTCGGCGAGACCGTCGTGACGTATAAGGTCACGCTGCCCTCGCCGCTGCCCACCACCGGCGACAAGCAGCTCAAGAACGCCGTCACCTCCAGCACCCCCGGCAGCGAGTGCCTCCTCGGCACCGAGCCGAACTGTGGCACCGGCGGCACCGGCCAGCCCGGTGAGAACGCCGGTATCGCCGAGCTCCAGGTGAAGAAGGCGGGCGTCGGCGAGCCCGTGCCGGGCGCTCCGTACACGTACGTCGTCACGCTCACGAACGCCGGTACGGCCGACTACCCGGACGTCCAGGTCAACGACGACCTGGCCGACCTGGCCAAGGACGCGGACGACCTGACGGTCGTCTCGCCGACCGGAGCCAACGGGGCGAAGATCGAGAACGGCAAGCTGTCCTGGAAGGGGACGGTGCCGAAGGCCGGTTCCGTCGAGATCCGGTACACGGCGACCGTCCCGACCACGCCCAAGGCGACCGCCGACGGCACGCTGGAGAACACCGTCGTCGTCCCGAACTCCGGGTCGAACTGTGCCGCCGGGTCGGCCGACGACCAGTGCAAGACCAAGCACGCATACGGCTCGGTGAAGGTCACCAAGGCCGTCAGCAAGGCCGTCGCCAAGCCCGGGGACACGGTCACCTACACGGTGACCATGGAGAACACGGGCGCCGCCCCGGCCGCCGCCGCCCTGAACGACGACCTCTCCGCCGTTCTCGACGCCGCGACCTGGGCCAACCGGGTCTCGCCGACCGGAACCGCCTTCGACGCCGGCACGAAGAAGCTCACCTGGAGCGGGAGCGTCCCGGCCGGAACGCTCGCGCAGCCCGGCAAGGTCGTCGTCTCGTACGACGTGAAGATCCCGCTCACCAAGCCCGCGGGCTCCGACGAGATCCTGGACAACCAGGTCGCCGTCACCGCCCCCGGCTCCTCCTGCCCGACCTCGCGGCCCTGCGCCGTGACCACCAAGGTCGCGCGGATCGACCTGAAGAAGAAGGCCGACGACGACTCCCCGAAGCCGGGCGACACCCTGACGTACACCGTCACGGTGGGGAACTCGGGATCGACTCCCTTCACGGGGGCGGAGATCCGGGACTCGCTGGCCGGGATGGCCGGTGTGCTCTCGGGTGCGCCGACCGACCTGAAGGCCGTCTTCGCGGGCGGGGCCGACGCCCCGGACCCGGTGTACGACGCCGGGACCACCACCCTGAAGTGGGACGGTGAGGTTCCGGTCGGGGCCGCCTCGCTGGTCATCACGTACAAGGTGAAGCTCAAGGACCCGCTGCCCGCAGGGGCCAAGGTCAAGAACACCGTGGTCGAGGACTCGGCGGGCTCCAACTGCCGCCAGGGTTCCACCGACGCGGACTGCACCGTCGAGCTGGGCACCGCCGCGCTGGAGATCGAGAAGAAGATCTCCCCGGCGAAGCCGCTGCCGGGCGACACCGTGACGTACACGGTGACGATGAAGAACACCGGCGCGGTGGTCTACCGCGGCGCGAAGATGACCGACGACCTGACGGGCGTCGCCGACGACGGCACCTTCCAGCCCGGCTCGGTCACCGGTGGGGCGACTGCCGGTACGAACAAGGTGACTTGGGAGGGCGATGTCCCGGCGGGCGGCCAGAAGGTCGTCACGTACAAGGTGGTCCTCGACAAGATCACGACCGCCGGGGCCGACACCAAGCTGGTCAACAAGGTGACCTCGGACTCGCCCGGTGTGAACTGCACCGACGCGGCCCCCTGCGTCACCACCACCAAGGTCCCGCGCCTGAAGATCGTGAAGAAGGCCGACTCCGCCTCCGAGAAGCCCGGCGAGGTCGTCAACTACACGATCGAGGTCGAGAACACGGGCACGGAGGACTGGCCGGGCGCAGTCCTCGTGGACGACGTGTCGGCGCTGGTGGACGACGCGCGGATCGGCACCGTGCCGAGCCCCGGTGTCTACGACCAGGCGGGCAAGAAGATCACCTGGACCTCGGACGTCCCGGCCGGCCAGAAGAAGACCTTCACCTACCCGGTGACCCTGGTCCAGCCGCCGACCGGCGGTGACGCCCTCCAGAACGTCGTCACCATGGCCCACAAGGGCTCCAACTGCGACGTGGCCGCCCCCGGCCCCGACTGCAAGGTCGACGTCGCCGTCCAGGTGCTCCAGATCAACAAGACGACCGACCTGACGGGCAACGCGACCGCGGGCAAGGTCATCAACTACAAGGTCGAGATCAAGAACCCGGGCACCGCCGCCTACACGGGTGCGAAGATCACCGACCTGCTGGAAGACGTCGTGGACGACGCCACCTACACCGGCGACCACAAGATCGTGGACGAGGACGGGGCGGACGTCGGGACGCTGGCGTACGACGCCGCCGCCAAGACCCTGAAGTGGACCGGTGACGTCCCGGGCGGCAAGACGTACACGCTCACCTACTCCATGAAGGTCCTCCCGCAGGACGGCATCGGCAACAACGACCTGGTCAACAAGGTCAAGTCCGACACCACCGGCACGAACTGCCCCGTCGATTCCCCTGACGCGGGCTGCACGGTCGACCTCAACGCGCCCAAGCTGCACATCGTGAAGACCCCCGACAAGCGGGTCGCCAAGCCGGGCGAGAAGGTCACGTACACGATCAAGGTCAAGAACGAGGGCCGGGTCGCCTACCCGGACGCCACGATCCTCGACGTGCTCAACAAGGTCGTCGACGAGTCGGTCATCGACGCCTCGTCCGTCACCACGGCGGGCATCACCCCGGCCGCCCGGTACGTGGACGGCGGTCGGCCGACCGCGCATGCGATCGAGTGGCGCGGCGACGTCCCGGCCGGGGGCGAGTTCACCATCACGTACGAGGTGACGGTCAAGGCGACCGGCTTCGACGACCACAAGCTGGACAACTTCGTCGTCGCCTCCGACGACACCAACTGCACCACCAGCTCCACCGACCCCGAGTGCGGTTACGGCACCGCCGTGCAGATCCCGACGGTGAAGCTGGCGAAGAAGGTCTCCCCGGCGAACCCGGCGCCCGGCACCACGGTCACCTACACCGTGACCGCCTCCAACGAGGGCACCGCCGACTACACCGGGGCCAATCTCCACGACGACCTGCGCGACGTCCTCACCGACGCCGACGTGGTCGCGGACTCCTTCAAGGTCAACGGCACGACCACGGCGCTGCTCAACGCCGCCGGTGACGGCTACGACTGGACCGGGACCGTCCCGGCCGGCGGCAAGACCGAGATCACGTACGAGGTGAAGATCCCGGCCAACCGCAAGCGTGCCGCCGACGGCACCCCGAGCGGTGACCTCACCCTGAAGAACGCTGTTACGTCGACGAACGTCGGCGTCAACTGCCCGGCGACCGGCGGGACTTCGGCGGCCGAGTGTGCGGTCTCGTACACCCTCGCCCAGCCGAAGCTGAGCATGAAGAAGACCGCGTCGCCGAAGAACCCCCAGGTCGGCGAGCGCGTCACCTACACGATCACCATGGAGAACACCGGGACCGTCCCGGGCGCCGACCTGGAGATCACCGACGTCCTGCCCGAGGGCGTCACCCTGGAGGAGGCCACCCCCGACGCGGGCACCACCGTCACCGACAAGGCGACGCGTCCGGTGAAGTGGAAGATCGCCACGATCGGCGCGGGCGAGACCAAGACGCTGGAGCTCATCGGCCGGGTCACCGAGGCGGCGAAGGGCAAGGCGCTCAAGAACACCGCCACCGTCACCGCCGGTCCGGACCCGACCGTCGACCCGACCAGCCAGTGCAAGGACGCCCAGGGCCGGCCGATCCCCGGCAAGATCTGCGACGACGGCGACGGCACCAACCCTGGCGAGCCCAAGCTCACCCTGACCAAGAAGCAGTCGCCCGAGCAGCCCCAGATCGGCTCGACGGTCACCTACACCGTCGAGGTCGCCAACTCCGGTACGGACAAGGCCGAGCGGGTCGCGCTGGACGACAAGCTGCCCGCCGGGATGACCCTGGTCTCGGCGACGCCGACCGTCGGCACCGTCGACCGCAGCGACGACCCGGTTCTGCACTGGAAGGTCGGGGAGGTCCCGGCCAACGGCGGCAAGGCCACGCTGACCGTCGTCGCCAAGGTGAACCAGAACTCCTCGGGTACGCAGAAGCTGGTCAACCAGGTCTGGGAGACGAGCGGGCCTCGCCCGGCCATTCCCGACGCCAACAAGTGCACCACCGACGCCACCCGCGCCTGCTCCGGCGAGAACTCCGAGCCGCCGTCCGCGCCCAAGCTGACGATGGAGAAGAAGGCGTCCCCGACCGACCCGCAGCTCGGCGAGGAGGTCACCTGGACGGTCACCGTCAAGAACACCGGTGACCAGGAGGCCAAGGACCTGGAGTACGAGGACGCCGTTCCGGCCGGGGTGCAGATCCTGTCCGTGACGCCGGACGCCCTCGGCACCGCCACCAACGCCCGCCCGTCCGTGTGGAAGATCCCGTCGCTGAAGAAGGACGAGACCGCCACCCTGGTCATCAAGGGCAAGGTCACCAGCGCCTCCGCGCCGGTCAAGAACAAGGTCAAGGTCAAGGAGGGCCCCAACCCGACCGTCGACCCGGGCAAGGAGTGCAAGGACGCCCAGGGCAACGTCGTCGCCGACGAGATCTGCGACGACTCGACCGACAACAACCCCGGCGCCCCCAAGCTGACCGTGGAGAAGTCCCAGGCCCCGGCCCAGCCGCAGATCGGCTCGACCCTCACCTACACGGTCAAGGTCAAGAACGCCGCCGACGGCGACCCGGCCAAGCGCGTGGAGCTGTCCGACCAGCTCCCGGCGGGTGTCGAGGTCGTACGGACCGACGCCCCGACCGGCACCACCGTGGCCCCGGACGCGTCCGGCAAGCTGGTGTGGAAGGTCGGCGCGGTCGACCCGGGGACGGAGAAGGTCCTCACGGTGGTCGTGAAGGTCAAGCAGGACGCGTCGACGGCTGCGAAGCTCGTCAACAAGGCGTGGACCAGCGCCGGTCCGGAGGGCAAGGTCCCGGCCGCCAACCAGTGCGACGGGGAGCCCACCAAGGCCTGCTCGGGTACTGACGCGCAGCCGCCGGCCAAGCCGTCCCTGTCGATGACCAAGACCGCGGACCCGAAGGACCCGCAGATCGGCGAGACCGTCACGTACGTGGTGACGATGAAGAACACCGGGACGGTCGTCGCGAAGGACCTGGAGGTCAAGGACGACCTGCCCGAGGGCCTGACCCTGGTCGGCACCCCGGCCGCCACCAACGGCACGGCCACCGCCGCCGACCCGATCGTGTGGAAGGTGCCGACCCTCGCGGCCGGTGCCGAGGCAAAGCTGACGTACAAGGCGCTCGTGGGTGCGGGCGCCAAGGGCAAGAAGCTGCGCAACGGCGCGGACCTCACCGAGGGGCCGACGCCGGAGGTCCCGGACGAGAACAAGTGCAAGGACGCGCAGGGTCAGCCGATTCCCGGCAAGGTCTGCGACAACACCGACGGCGGGGAGCCCAAGGACCCGAAGCTGATCCTCTCCAAGCTCCAGCGTCCGGGCACGCCCCAGGTGGGCTCCACGCTCACCTACGTACTGGAGCTGAAGAACGACGGCGACGACGCCGCCAAGCGGTCCGAGATCCTGGACCGGCTGCCGGTGGGCGTGGACCTCGTGTCCGCGACGCCTTCGGACTCGTCGGACGCGGTGGACGTGAGCGGTGCGCCGGTCATCAAGTGGAAGCCGGACACCGTACCTGCGAAGGGGTCGAAGCAGCTCACCGTCACGGTGAAGGTCCGTCAGGACGTCTCGCTGGACGACGAGTTGACCAACCGTACGTACTCGACGGCCGGTCCGGTGGCGACCCCGCTCGCCGGTAACGCCTGCTCCGACAACGCGCAGCACGCCTGTGCGGGCAACAAGACGCCCGCCAGCCCGACGCTGACGATGAAGAAGACGGCCACGCCGAAGGACCCGCAGGTCGGGGAAGCGGTCGTGTACGTCATCACGGTCGAGAACACCGGGGACGGCGCCGCCGCCGACCTCAAGCTGGAGGACGTGTTCCCGGCGGGCGTGCGCCTCGACAAGGCCACCGCCACGGCGGGCGCGGCGACCGGCACCGGTCCGGTCGTGTGGGACATCCCCGCGCTCGACGGGAAGACCACCGCCACGCTCACCCTGAACGGCACGGTCACCGCCGCCGCGAAGGGCAAGAAGCTCAAGAACATCGCCAAGGTCACCGAGGGTCCGAACCCGACCGTCGACCCGGGCAGCGAGTGCAAGGACGCCGACGGGAAGGTCATTCCGGGGCAGATCTGCGACGACGGCGACGGGACCGAGCCCAAGGACCCGAAGCTGAAGCTGTCCAAGTCGCAGGTCCCGGCACAGCCGCAGGTGGGCAACACGCTCACCTACACGGTGAAGATCGAGAACGCGGCGGGCGCGGACGCGGCCAAGCGCGTCGAGGTCAGCGACCTGCTGCCGGACGGTGTTCAGCTGGTCGACGTCGACCCGTCGGTCGGCACGGTCAACCGGGCCTCCGCGCCCCTGGTCTGGGTGGTCGGCAACCTCGCCGCCGGTGCGGACGCCACGATGAAGGTCACGGTCAAGGTCAAGCAGGACGCCTCCACCATCGAGAAGCTCATCAACAAGGCGTGGACGACGGACGGCGCCAAGGCCGCCGTCGACCCGGCGAACCAGTGCGACGGCGAGGCCGACAAGGCCTGCTCCGGCGAGAGCGCCAACCCGCCCGCGAAGCCCGAGTGGAAGCTGTCGAAGACGGCCTCCCCGCAGGAGCCGCAGGTCGGCGAGACGGTCGTCTACACGCTGAAGGCCGAGAACACCGGGTCCGTGGACGCCAAGGACCTGGAGGTCAAGGACGACGTCCCGAACGGGCTGACGCTCCAGGCGGTGGACGCTCCGGCCGGTACGACGGCTCCCAAGGCCGACCCGGTGGTGTGGAAGATTCCGACGCTCGCCGCCGGTGAGACGAAGGAGCTGAAGATCACCGCGCTGGTGACGGAGGCGGCCAAGGGCGCGAAGCTTCGCAATTCGGCGGAGGTGACCGAGGGTCCCGACCCCGAGATCCCGGACGAGAGCAAGTGCAAGGACGACCCGAAGAAGATCTGTGACACCGACGGCGACGGGTCCGAGGTCGGCGAGCCCAAGCTCACCCTGACCAAGGAGCAGTCCCCGGCCCAGCCGCAGGTCGGCAACACCCTCACCTACACGGTGAAGATCGCGAACGCGGCGGGCGCGAGTGCCGCCAAGCGCATCGAGCTGGCGGATCTGCTTCCGGCGGACGTGGAGTTCGTACGGGCTTCCGCGAGTGCGGGTGCCGTGGACGACTCCGGCAGGCCGTCGCTGAAGTGGACCGTGGGCGACCTGGCCGCCGGTGCGGACGCGACCATGACGGTCACCGTCAAGGTGAAGCAGGGCGCGTCCACCACCGCAAAGCTCGTCAACAAGGCGTGGTCGACGGCGGGTGCCAAGCCCGAGATCCCGACCGGCAACCAGTGCCCGGGCGAGGCCGACAAGGCCTGCTCCGGCGACAAGGTGGACCCGCCGGCCAAGCCGACCTGGTCCCTCGCGAAGACCGCGAGCCCGGCGAACCCGCAGGTCGGTGAGGAGGTCGTGTACACCCTCACGGCCAAGAACACCGGCACGGTCGACGCCAAGGACCTGGAGGTCAAGGACAAGCTGCCCGAGGGCCTGACCCTCGTCGGCGACCCGGAGGCCACCGAGGGCTCCGCCGCCGCAGCCGACCCGGTGATCTGGAAGATCCCGGTGCTGGGTGCGGGCAAGACCGCCACCCTGAAGATCACGGCTCTCGTCACGGCGGGTGCCAAGGGCAAGAAGCTCCGCAATGCGGCCGAGGTGACCGAGGGGCCCGACCCCGAGATCCCGGACGAGAACAAGTGCAAGGACGACCCGACTCCGGGGAAGATCTGTGACACGGACGGCGACGGCAGCGAGGTCGGCGAGCCCAAGCTCACCCTGACCAAGACCCAGGTCCCGGCCCAGCCGCAGGTCGGCAACACCCTCACCTACGCGGTGAAGATCGTGAACGCGGCCGGCGCCTCCAAGGCCGAGCGCGTCCAGATCACCGACCTGCTGCCGACCGGCGTGGACCTGGTCTCGGCGGTGTCCTCGGACTCCACCGACCCGGTCGACACGACCGCCAAGCCGCGCCTGGTCTGGAACATCGGCGACCTCGCCGCGGGCGCCGAGCGCACCCTGACCGTCACGGTCAAGGTCCGCCAGGACGCCAGCGCCAAGGTCGTCAACCGGGCCTGGACGTCCACGGGCGCCCAGCCGGAGATCCCGAAGGCCAACCAGTGCGACGACGACCCGAAGAAGGCCTGTGCGGGCGAGGGCGCGGACATTCCGGGCCGCCCCGACTGGCAGCTGTCCAAGACGGCGGACCCGAAGGACCCGCAGGTCGGCGAGACGGTGACGTACACCCTCAAGGCCGTCAACAAGGGCACGGTCGAGGGCAAGGACCTGGAGATCAACGACAAGCTGCCCACCGGGCTGAGCCTGCTGGACGTGAAGGCGTCCGACGGCACCAGCGCCGAGAAGGCGGACCCGGTGGTCTGGAAGATCCCGACCCTCGCGGTCGGCGCGACCGAGACCCTGACCATCACGGCCAAGGTCACGGCGGGCGCGAAGGGCAAGAAGCTCAAGAACTCCGCCGAGGTGACCGAGGGTCCCGACCCCGAGATCCCGGACGAGAACAAGTGCAAGGACGACCCGACGAAGGTCTGTGACACGGACGGCGACGGCTCGGAGGTCAAGGAGCCCAAGCTGACCCTGACCAAGACGCAGCTCCCGGCGCAGGCGCAGGTCGGCAACACGCTGACGTACACGGTGAAGCTGGCCAACGCGGCCGGTGCGGACGGTGCCAAGCGCGCGGAGGTGACTGACCTTCTTCCGGAGGGAGTTGACCTGGTCAAGGTCGAGTCGTCGGTCGGTACGGTCGACTCCGCCGCGAAGCCCACGCTGAAGTGGACCGTCGGTGACCTGGCCGCCGGTGCCGAGGCGACGATGACCGTCACGGTGAAGGTCAGGCAGGACGCCTCCACCGCCGACAAGCTGGTCAACAAGACGTGGACCTCGGCCGGTGCGGAGGGCAAGGTGCCCGCCGCCAACCAGTGCGACGGCGAGCCCACCAAGGCCTGCTCCGGCGACAAGGTCGACCCGCCCGCGAAGCCGGAGTGGCAGCTGTCGAAGTCCGCGTCCCCGGCCGAGCCGCAGATCGGCGAGGTCGTGACGTACACCCTCAAGGCCGTGAACACCGGGACCGTCCCGGGCAAGGACCTGGAGATCAAGGACGACCTGCCCGAGGGCCTGACCCTGCTCGCCGTCGACGCCCCGGCCGGGACCACCGCGCCGAAGGCGGACCCGGTGGTGTGGAAGATTCCGACGCTCGCCGCCGGCGAGACGAAGGAGCTGAAGATCACCGCGAAGGTGACCGAGGCCGCCAAGGGCAAGAAGCTGAAGAACAGCGCCGAGGTGACCGAGGGCCCCGACCCGATCGTCCCGCCGGACAACAAGTGCAAGGACGACCCGACTCCGGGGAAGGTCTGCGACACGGACGGCGACGGCAACGAGCCCAAGGACCCCAAGCTCACGCTGACCAAGACGCAGCTCCCGGCCGACCCGCAGATCGGCACCACGCTGACCTACACGGTGAAGCTGGCGAATGCGGCGGGAGCGGATGCCGCCAAGCGGTCGGAGGTGACGGACCTTCTTCCGGCGGGAGTTGACCTGGTCAAGGTCGAGCCGTCGGTCGGTACGGTCGACTCCGCCGCGAAGCCCACGCTGAAGTGGACCGTCGGCGACCTGGCCGCCGGTGCCGAGGCGACCATGACGGTCACGGTGAAGGTCAGGCAGGACGCCGACACCACCCAGAAGATCGTCAACAAGACCTGGACCACGGCCGGTGCCGAGGCGAAGGTGCCCGCCGCCAACCAGTGCGACGGGGAGCCCACCAAGGCCTGCTCCGGCGACAAGGCGAACCTGCCGGGCAAGCCCGCCTGGACCCTGTCCAAGACGGCCTCCCCGAAGGACCCGCAGGTCGGCGAGGTGGTGACGTACACGCTGAAGGCGGTCAACACCGGTGCCGTCGACGCGAAGGCCCTGGAGATCAAGGACGACGTCCCGAACGGGCTGAACCTGCTGACGGTCGACGCCCCGGACGGTACGACGGCTCCCAAGGCCGACCCGGTCGTCTGGCAGATCCCGACGCTCGCCGCCGGCGAGACCAAGGAGCTGACCTTCACCGCGCTGGTCACGGCCGGTGCCAAGGGCACCAAGCTGAAGAACTCCGCGGAGGTGACGGAGGGTCCCGACCCGATCGTCCCGCCGGACAACAAGTGCAAGGACGACCCGACTCCGGGGAAGGTCTGCGACACCGACGGCGACGGCTCGGAGGTCAAGGAGCCGAAGCTGACGCTGACCAAGACGCAGCTGCCCAAGCAGCCGCAGATCGGCAACACCCTCACCTACACGGTGAAGATCGCGAACGCGGCGGGTGCGGATGCCGCCAAGCGCGTCGAGATCACCGACGTCCTCCCGGCAGGGGTGGCGCTGGTGAAGACCGACCCGTCGGCGGGCACGGTGGATGCCGCAGGGAAGCCGAAGCTGGTCTGGAACGTGGGTGACCTGGCGGGCGGCGCCGAGGCGACGATGACCGTCACGGTCAAGGTCAAGCAGGACGCCGACACCATCCAGAAGGTCGTCAACAAGACCTGGACGTCCGCCGGTTCGCAGGCGGTCGTGCCGGACGCCAACCAGTGCCCGGGCGAGCCCACCAAGGCCTGCGCCGGTCACGAGGACGACGTGACGCCTCCGGGCAAGCCGGTCTGGAAGCTGTCGAAGACGGCCTCCCCGGCGAACCCGCAGGTCGGCGAGACCGTCGTCTACACCCTGACCGCCGAGAACACGGGCACGGTCGACGCCGTGGACCTGGAGGTCAAGGACAAGCTGGCCGACGGGCTTGAGCTCAAGGACGTGGACGCGACCAACGGGACGACTGCCGCCAAGGCCGACCCGGTGATCTGGAAGCTGCCGCTGCTCAAGGCCGGTACGAGTGCCGAGCTGAAGATCACGGCGCTGGTCACGGCGGGTGCGAAGGGCAAGAAGCTCCGCAACCAGGCCGAGGTGACCGAGGGTCCCGACCCGATCGTCCCGCCGGACAAGAAGTGCAAGGACGACCCGACCCCCGGGAAGGTCTGCGACACCGACGGCGACGGCTCCGAGGTCGGCGAGCCCAAGCTCACCCTGACCAAGACCCAGGTCCCGGCCCAGCCGCAGGTCGGCAACACCCTCACCTACGCGGTGAAGATCGTGAACGCGGCCGGCGCGGACAAGGCCGAGCGCGTGACGATCACCGACCTCCTGCCCGGCGGCGTGGACCTGGTCCGCGCGGTGTCCTCGGACACCTCGGCCCCGGTGGACACCACCGGCAAGCCCAAGCTGGTGTGGAACGTCGGCACCCTGGAGGCGGGCGGCGAGCGCACGCTCACCGTCGTCGTCAAGGTCCGCCAGGACGCGAGTGCCAAGGTGGTCAACCGGGCCTGGACGTCGACCGGCGCCCAGCCGGAGATCCCGAAGGCCAACCAGTGCGACGACAACCCGCAGCAGGCCTGTGCGGGCGAGCAGGCGGAGCTGCCGGGCCGCCCGGACTGGACCCTGTCCAAGACGGCGGACCCGAAGGACCCGCAGGTCGGCGAGAAGGTCACGTACACCCTCAAGGCCGTCAACAACGGGACCGTCGAGGGCAAGGACCTGGAGATCACCGACGATCTGCCGGAGGGGCTGACGCTGCTCACGGTGGCTCCGTCCGCCGGTACGTCGGCGGAGAAGGCCGACCCGGTGGTGTGGAAGATCCCGACGCTCGCGGCCGGTGCCACCGAGGAACTGAAGATCACGGCTCTCGTCACGGCGGGTGCCAAGGGCAAGAAGCTGCGCAACATGGCCGAGGTGACCGAGGGCTCGACCCCGATCGTCCCGCCGGACAACCGCTGCAAGAACGACCCGGACCCCGGGAAGATCTGCGACACGGACGGCGACGGCTCCGAGGTCGGTGAGCCCAAGCTGACCCTGACCAAGACCCAGCTGCCCGCCCAGGCGCAGATCGGCAACACCCTCACGTACACGATCAAGATCGCGAACGCGGCGGGTGCGGATGCCGCCAAGCGCGTCGAGGTAACCGACCAGCTCCCGGCCGGGGTGGACCTCGTGTCGACCACGCCGTCGCAGGGCACGCTCGACGACTCGGGCAAGCCGATGCTGGTGTGGACCGTGGGCGCTCTGCCCGCGGGCGAGGAGGCGACGCTGACGGTACGGGTCAAGGTCCGCCAGGACGCCGACGTCAGCCAGAAGATCGTCAACCGGACCTGGACCTCGGCCGGCCCGGAAGCCAAGGTGCCCGACGCCAACCAGTGCTCCGACGACCCGAAGAAGGCCTGCTCCGGCGAGAACGCGACGCCTCCGGGCAAGCCGGTCTGGAAGCTGACGAAGACGGCCACCCCGGCGAACCCGCAGGTCGGCGAGCAGGTGGTGTACGTCCTCAAGGCGGAGAACACCGGCACCGCCGACGCCTCGGACCTGGAGATCGAGGACAAGCTGCCGCAGGGCGTGGACCTGCTGGGCATCAAGGCGCCCGAGGGCACGTCGGCCGCCAAGGCGGATCCGGTCGTCTGGAAGATCCCGCTGCTCAAGGGCGGTACGACGGCCGAGCTGACGATCACCGGCAAGGTGACGTCGGCCGCCAAGGGCAAGAAGCTGAAGAACAGCGCCGAGGTGACCGAGGGCCCCGACCCGATCGTCCCGCCGGACAACAAGTGCAAGGACGACCCGACCCCGGGCAAGGTCTGTGACACCGACGGCGACGGCTCCGAGGTGGGCGAGCCCAAGCTCACCCTCACCAAGAAGCAGAGCCTGACCGCGCCGCAGGTCGGCGTCCCCTTCACCTACACGGTGAAGATCGCCAACGCGGCGGGTGCGGACAAGGCCGAGCGCATCGAGATCACGGACGCGCTGCCGGAGGGCGTGGAGGTCGTCAAGGCGGCACCCACGGCCGGTACGGTCGCCGACTCGACGGCCCGTCCGCTGGTCTGGACCGTGGGCACGCTGGCCGGCGGCGCGGACGCCGAGCTGGTGCTGACCGTCAAGGCGACCTCGGCCGCCTCGAAGACCGAGAAGCTCGTCAACAAGGCCTGGACGTCGACGGGTTCGGCAGCGACCGTGCCCACCGACAACCAGTGCCCGGACGACTCCAAGAAGGCCTGCGTGAGCGGCAGCCAGCCGCCCGCCGACCCGAAGCTGGTCATCACCAAGACGGCCGCCCCGACCCCGCTCCTGCCGGGCGCCACGGTCACGTACACCGTGACCATGAAGAACGACGCCGACGCGCCCTACCCGGCGGCCGAGTTCAGCGACAGCCTGGCCGGTGTCCTGGACGACGCGGACTGGGTCGGCGTGACGGGCGAGGCGGGCGGCAAGGCGGACTTCACCTCTCCGGACCTGAAGTGGACGGGCGACTTCGCCCCCCGCGAGGAGAAGAAGATCACCTACCAGGTGAAGATCCCGACGCAGCCCAAGGCGGGCGGCGACCAGGTGATGAACAACAAGGTCGTCTCCGAACTCCCGGGCTCGCCCTGCAAGTTCGGCTCCACCGACCCCGCGTGCGCGATCGACCCGGACGAGACCGGCGTTCCGTACGTCACCCTCGCCAAGTCCGCGGACAAGGCGACGGCCCTGCCGGGCGACACGGTGAAGTACACGCTGACCCTCACCAACGCCGGAGCGGGAACGTACAAGGGCTACTCCCTGACGGACGACCTGGCGGAGGTGCTGGACGACGCCGCTCTGGAGGGCGACGTGCAGGCCACGACGGGCGCGGCCGCCATCGCCGGTACGAAGCTGAACTGGACCGGTGACGTGCCGGGCAAGGGCACCGTGACCCTCACCTACGCGGTGAGGATCCCGGACCCGGCCCGCGCCAAGGCCACCGCCGACCGCAAGCTGGTCAACGCGGTGACCTCGCAGGAGCCCGGCTCCAACTGCCGCACTGCGAAGGCCGGTTGCACCACCACCGTCACCTACCCGAACCTCCGCTTCCGGAAGGAGATGGACCCGCGCAAGCCGCTGCCGGGCGCGAAGGTCACGTACACGGTGACGGTCGTCAACGACGGCTCGACGGCCTACCCGGCGGCGCAGTTCGAGGACGACCTGACCAAGGTCCTCGGCGACGCCGACTACAACGACGACGCGAAGGCCACGGTCGGCGACGTGACCTACGAGGCGGCTTCGCAGAAGCTGAACTGGAAGGGCGACGTCCCGGCCGGCACCCCGGTCACCGTCACCTACTCGGTCACCGTCCACGACCGCCCGAAGCCGGGCGCCACGGGACGCCTGCTGAACGGCATCGTCTCGGACAACGCGGGCTCCAACTGCAAGTCGGGTACGTCCAACCCCGAGTGCGGCAACGCCTTCGGGTCCAAGAGCCCCGACGAGTCGGGCGGCTTCCCGCGGCTCGACGTGAAGAAGAGCGCGGACCACGAGCAGGCGGTACCGGGCTCGGAGGTGACGTACACGATCCTCATCGCCAACGACGGCGGTGCGGCCTACGAGAACGTCACGGTGACGGACGACCTGACCGCCGTCCTCACCGACGCGGACTACCGCGACGACGCTGCGGCCACCTCGGGTGAACTGGCCTACGCGGCACCGGTGTTGACCTGGAAGGGCGACGTCCCGGCCCGCAGCACGGTGAAGGTCACCTACTCGGTGAAGGTCCCGGAGAAGGCCAAGGGCACCGCGACGTCGCTGCTGAAGAACACCGCCCTCTCCGAGAACGCGGGCTCCAACTGCCGCAAGACCGCTCCCGGCGCCGAGTGCGGCGTCGAGGTCCCGATCGCCAACCCGGCCATCGAGAAGTCGGTCGACAAGAAGAACCCGCTGCCGGGCGACAAGGTGACCTACACGATCAAGGTCTTCAACACGGGTCGCGCCGACTTCCCCAACGCCAACTTCACCGACGACCTCACGGACGTCCTGGACGACGCGAAGTGGAACGACGACCTGACCGTCACGGACGGCGCACCGGCCCCGGTCTTCGATGCGGCCACCGGGAAGCTGACCTGGACGGGCCCGGTCAAGCACGGCGGCGACGCCACGGCCGTCGTCATCACCTACTCGGTGACGGTCGGCGTCCCGCCGCAGGGCAACGCCAAGCTCACCAACTCCATCACCTCCACCAACCCCGGCTCCAACTGCGTGGCGGGCGAGGAGACTCCGGAGTGCTCCACGGGCAAGGGCGAGGACGGCGGAATCCCGAAGCTGTACGTGGACCTGGTGGACGACCACGTGGTCGCCAAGCCGGGCGAGCGCGTCCAGTACACGGCCCGCGTGAAGAACACCGGCACGGCGCCCTACCCGGCGGCCAAGGCGTACATCGACCTCGCCGAGGTCATGGACTCGGCGACGGTCGCGGACGATGTCCGCACCGACAAGGGAACGGCGTCGCGGGTCTCGCGCTCGCAGCTCCCGCCGGAGCTCCGGGCGGTGCCGTCCCCGCAGGACGTCATCTCCTGGACGGGTGACCTGCCGGTCGGCGAGACGGCGACCATCACCTGGTCGGCGGTGGTTGACACCCCGCCGGGCGGCAACCTCCACCTGAACGCGCACGTCATCGGGCACGCGTCCAACTGCCAGGCGCAGAAGGGCGTGGAGACCGAGTGCGCGGACGAGGTCCTGATCCCGCTGGTGAAGTTCGTGAAGAAGCTGACGGGCCCCGCGAAGCCCAAGCCGGGCGACAAGCTCGTCTACACGGTGACCATGAAGAACTCGGGCACCGGCGTGTACGAGGGCGCGGGCTTCGCGGACGACCTCCGCGAGATCCTGGACGACGTCCGCTTCGTTCCGGGTGCGGTGACGGCAACGACCGGCAAGGTCTCGTACGCCGCCCCCGTCCTGTCCTGGAAGGGCGACATCCCGGCCGGCGCGACGGCGACGGTCACCTACCCGGTGACGGTGGTGGGAGCCCGCACGGGTGACGGCCGCCTGACGAACACGGTCGACGCGTCGGCGACGGCGGGCTCGAACTGCCCGAAGTCGGGGCGCGACAAGTCCTGTTCGACCGCGATCCGGATCACCCAGGTCCCGGTCAAGCCCATCAAGCCGGTCAAGCCCGGCGGGGGCAAGCCCGGTTCGATGGGCCAGGTGGCGGGACCCCTCCCGCACACGGGCCTGGACTGGCGCACGGGGGCCGCGGCTGCGGCGGGCACGATGCTCTTCCTCCTGGGAGGTGGCCTGATCGTGATCACCCGCAGGCGTCGCAACGGGGGTGCGTGACCTTACGCTCCCTCTGACGTGACGCGACGACGCGCCCCCCGCCTCTGTGGCGGGGGGCGCGTCGTCGCACCCGGACCGTCGTCCTCGGGGGGACTTCTGTGTCGAATCGCCGCCGCATTCCGCTCGTTGGTGTGCTGTTGCCCGTACCGCTGCTCGTACTCCTGACAGGGTGCACGGTGCCTGTGTCCGGCATGACCGGGATCACGGTCGGGGAGGACGGCCGGCCGATGGGGGTCGTGCAGGGCTGCGAGGCGCCGATGGACCGGGCGGTGCTGCACGTCCCTGCGGGGCCGCCGGAGGCGGAGCCCGAGGGGAGCTGGAGCAGGTCCGGGACGCCGGACAAGTTCGCGACGTGGCCCCTGTCCGGGGCGGACGGGGACGGCTGGACCGCGGATAGTCCGCCGAAGCCCCTGGTCCCTCGCGTGACGTACCGCCTGTACGGCGCGACCGACGACAACTCCTGGTCGACGGGCGCCGTCAGCTTCACCCCGGAAGACCTCTCGACCCTGAAACCGGGCCAGGTCCGCTACGCGACGCCGTCCGCCCCGGACGTCTTCACGACGGGCACGCTGGAGGACTTCCGCCGGGCGGCGTGCGAGGGGGAGTGAGCTCTGGCGCTGTGCGGGCGGGGCGCGGTCGCGGTCTGCGTGCGGGCGGGTCGGTTGGTCTTTGTCCCGTGCGGGGGTGCCGTGGTCTCGGTCCTGCGCGGGCCCGTCGTGGCTGGTCGCGCAGTTCCCCGCGCCCCTGATGGCATGCCCTCCGGGCAGCCATCACCCCGCCCGAAGCGGTTGTGCGGGAGCGCTACTTGCCTGCCTGTGGCCCGTACCACTGGAGGGCCTGCCCGGTGACGGCTGCCACGCACTCGAAGTCGCGGTCGCGGTGCAGGAGGGTGAGGCCCTATGTCCTCGACGCCCCGTGCCCGGTCCGCCGCACTCCGGGCGCTGAAGAAGAACGCCGGGTCTATCAGCGGACAGGTGTGTCGATCAGGAACTGTGCGGCGCTCACCGCCGGTAGTTCCTCTTGTCCTCCAGGAACTCCAGGTCGAAGGCGCCTTCCGCTGCCGAGGCCCGCAGACGGGTCAGGGCCAGCGCACGCCGCCGGGTCTCCAGGACCTCCCGCAGGGCAGAGTTCACGGTGTCCTTCTTGGTGCTCGTCCCCAGGGCCTGGGCCACGTCGGCGAGGAGGGCGTCATCGACGTCTATCACGGTCCTGCTCATGCTGCACCTCCGGAGACATCAAGTGTGCGAACCAGTATGTCCCCGTCCGGTCCCCTTGGGCGGTGCCCCTTCCACCACCCCGTCCCTTGGGGCGGTGGGCCCCCGCGGGGGCCCACCTGAGTACGGGTACTCAAGGGGGCGGGCGCTGTACGCAGGGAGTGGGATCTCCATTGGCTAGGGTCCCGGCCATGACGGGACGAGGGCCGGAAGGCTGGGACGTGGTGGTGGGGGCGGCCTCGGAGGAGGTGGCCGGGATCGCGCGGCGGGCGCGGGAGGTGGTTCGGGGGGTGATGCCGGATGCCGTGGAGGAGGTGGACGAGGGGGCTCGGCTGCTGGGGTTCACCTTCGCGCCCGGAACGTACAAGGGGCTCGTCGTGGGACTCGTACTGCATGCGCGGCACGTGAATCTGATGTTCGCGGAGGGGGCCGCGCTGGACGGCGGCGGCCTGCTGGAGGGCACCGGCAAGAAGGCCCGGCACATCAAGCTCCGGGCGGCGGAGGACGCGGCCGACCCCCGCATCGCGGCGCTCCTCGCGGAGGCCGCGGCGCGGGTGCGGGACCGGCTCGCGGCGGGTTAGTGGCGCATACCCTCGCTTCATGGTGCAGAGCAGCGCGGCAGACGTGGACGGATATCTCGCCGAGGTCCCCGAGGAGCGCCGGGAGGCGCTCGGCCGGCTCCGGGAGCTGTGCCGGGCCGAGCTGCCCGGCTTCGCCGAGGTCATGGCGTACGGCATGCCCGTGTACGAGCGGGACGGCACCGGCGAGATCGCCTTCGCGAGCCAGAAGCAGTACATCTCCCTCTACCTCCTGCGCGAGGACGTGCGGGAGGCCTTCGCCGGGCGGCTCGCCGGGCACGACATGGGCAAGGGGTGTCTGCGGTTCCGGAAGGCGGAGAGCGTGGACTTCGATCTCGTACGGGATCTGCTGCGGGCGACCGCGAAGGGGCCCGGCGCGGTCAGCTGAGCCCACCGGCATGCCCCGCCGCGAAGAAGTTCGGTCCCGTGCGCGACATCCCGGCGACTCGCGTAGTCAGCAGGGTATGCACGGCGATCAGAGCGACAGAGAGCAGGCGGGGGCCGAGTGAAGGCAGCGCAGGAGGACCAGTACCTGGAGTTCGTGGGGGCGCGGGCGAAGGCGCTCTACCGCTCGGCGTACGTGCTCGCGGCGGGCGACTCGCACCTGGCGGAGGACCTCGTCCAGGAGACCCTGAGCCGGGTGTACGTGCACTGGAAGAAGGTGTCGCGGGCCGACAGTCCGGCGGCGTACGCGCAGACCGTGCTCGTCCGCACCTTCCTCACCCTCAAGCGGCGCGGCAGCACGGGTGAGCGCCCCACCGGCAACCTCCCCGACAGCGCGGCGCGCGGCACGGACACGGCCCTGCGGCTGACCCTGCTGGACGCGCTCGGCCAGCTCCCGCCCCGCGACAGGGCAGTTCTGCTGCTGCGCTACTGGGAGGGGCACTCCATCGAGGAGACCGCGCGGATGCTGAAGCTGAGCAGCAGCGCGGTCCGCTCCCAGGGCACCCGGGCGCTCGCCCGAGCGCGTGCGCTGCTGGGCGACAGCCTGTCCGACCTCGTCCCGCAGCACTGAGCCCCCAGCTTCCTACCAGCGAAAAGGCGACTTCCGCATGCCCTCCTTCGAAACAGACCTCGCAGATGCCCTGGACCGTACGACCGACCGCCTTGACCCGGACCTGACCGCCCTCGTCGGCGGAGCCGTCAAGCGGGGCCGCAGCCGCCGCAACCGCCGCAACTTCGGTGCGGGCGTGGGCGCTTGCGCCGCCATCGCCGTGGCCGCACTGATCGTCCCGGACCTGCTGCACCGGGGTGACGGCGAGCTGGAGACCGTCGCGCTCGCCATGCCCCGCTCGTCCGTCTCCGGTACGCAGATGATTCAGGCCCTGGAGAAGACGTACCCCGGCGCCCGCCTCAGCGACAAGGACGGCCAGAGCAACAACCCCGCCGACCCCTCCGCCGGAAAGGTCGCCAACGGCGGTCTGATCGTCGACGACGGCCACGGCCCGGCCCGCGTCGGCGCCTCCGCGATGCGCCTGAAGCTGCCGTTCGCCGACGCCGAGGGCCTGAGCTGCGAGGACACCTTCGGCAACCCCGATCACGGCGACACCTGCGAGCTGAAGGAACTCCCGAGCAGTCCCACCCTCCCCGGCGGCGCACTCCTCATGTCGGAGAAGATCGCCGACCGGAACCCCGCCGACGGCGAGACCGCCTACCGCTGGACGACGACCCTGACGGTGAAGTCGACGGGCGCGCAGATCCAGCTGGTGCAGTGGAACGCGGCCGACACCTCCGCCACCGCCCCGAAGCCGACCCGCCCCGCCCCGCCGCTCACCCCGCAGCAGGCCGCATCGGCCCTGACGGGCCCGGCGTGGGCGCCGATCCTGGGGGCGGTGGGGTGACCGGCCCGCCTCCCGGACGCCCGGCGCACGCGCGAGTCCAGCGGTACCGTTTCTGGTACCACTCATGCCCCTCAAGCACGCCCTCGCCGAGGCCCGGTCGCGCCGCATCACCGACGAACACCGGCTGGTCTGCCTCCCGCTGCCCGGGGACAACGAGGTCGTCGTCCTCCAGGCGCGGTACCACTACGGCTGAGCCCGCGCCCACTTTCACTGCTGCACCCGAGTGACCCTGTCGCGCGCCCCCGGGGGCGGTGCGGGGCTGATCGGGTGTCGGGTTGTCACAGTCGGTCAATGCGACGACACGAATTCACACGAAGGTGTGCGGTGACGGTGGCGGTTGCGGGCTGTCTGGTGGTGGGGGCGGGCACGGGAGCCCGAGGGCTTGAGCCCCTGCCCGAGACGGCGGAGGTGGAGCGGCTGTACCGGGAGGCGTCGGTCGCCGTGAAGGCGCACGAGGCGGCGCGCAAGGCCGTGGAGCGGGGTCGGGGGGAAGTGGTTCGGCTCCAGGCCGCCGAGGGTGTGGAGCGGGCGCGGCTGAATCAACTCCGTTCTGCGATGGGTGAGTTGGCGCGCAGTCAGTACCGGGGCGGGGGCGGCGGGGTCGTCGTGGCGGTGCGCTTCCTGACGGCGCCGTCCCCCGAGCTGATGATGGAGCGGCTGTCCCTCGCCCGGCGCGGCGGGCACGCCACGGACACGCTCATGACGCGCGTACGGGACTCCCAGGCGCGGCTCGCCCGCGACCGGGCGGCGTCGACGGCCGCCCTGACCCGGCTGAAGACGGAACTCGCCCGGCAGTCCGCCGCCCGCGAGGAGATCGAGCGCAAGCTCAAGGAGGCGCAGGAGCGGCTGCGGGCGGCGGAGGAGGCCCGGCGGGCCGCGCTGGCCGCCGCAGCGGCGGCGAAGGCGGCCAAGGAGGGCAAGGGGTGGGTGGCCACCGGGGGAGCCCCTGGCCCCGCGTGCGGCGGCGCGGCGGAGGTGGCCCCGCTGGGCCCGCCGCCCACCGCCGGTGCCCTGTGGGTGAAGCCGGTCGACCCGGCTCCCCTCTCCTCCGGCTTCGCGGAGGCGGGGGGTCGGTGGAAGCACCGGCACACGGGCCAGGACTTCGCGGTCTTCGACGGGGCGGCGGTACGGGCCGTGGGCGAGGGGACGGTCGAGTTCGTCGGCTGCGGCGACGGCTTCGGCAACCAGGTCATCCTGCGTCACGCCAACGGCTACTTCACCCAGTACGCCCACCTGTCCGTCTTCGGCGTGCGCACGGGAGACAGGGTCGTCCCGGGGCAGACGATCGGCCTCAGCGGCCGCACGGGTAACGTCTCCGGCCCGCACCTCCACTTCGAGGTGCGGGTGACGCCGCAACTGGGCTCGGGAATCGACCCGATGCCGTGGCTGAGGGAGCACGGGGTGACGCTGTGAAGATACGAGAACGGGGTGCGGGGGATGTCGGGGCGTGCGTGGACATCCTCCGCGAGGTCCACACGGCCAGCGGCTACCCGCGCAACTGGCCTGCGGACCCGGCGAGTTGGGTGGCGTCGGGCTCCGGCTACGGGGCCTGGGTGGCGGAGACGCCCGCCTTGGGCCTCATCGGCCACGTGGCGCTGGGTCCGCCCGGGGACGGCGACGCGGCCCCGACCCTCACCCCTTCCCCCGGCCAAGTCGCCGTCGTGGCCCGCCTCTTCGTGTCTCCCCGGGCGAGGGGGCTGGGTGCCGGTCGAGCCCTCCTCGCGGAGACGGCGGAGCACGCCCGGACCCTGGGCCGCCGGGCCGTCCTGGACGTGGTGTCCGCCGACACGGCCTCGGTGGCCTTCTACGCCCACGCGGGCTGGGAGCGGCTGGGCTCGGGCAAGCAGGACTGGGGCGGCGGCATCCACGTACCGGTCCACTGCTTCGGCGCGCCCCTTCAGGGGCGCGGGGAACTGCGCGAGCAACCGCCCACCCAGCCGCGCGGCCGAGCGCTTTAGGCGAAGGGGCGGGGCTGGGGACCCTTTGGCCCGGCGGGCCGGGGCCGAGCGCACCCGGCACCGCGAGCCGAGAGGAATCAAGTGGTCCGAGAGGAAAGGGACATGAGAGGTTCTGGGTGATCAATTGTTGACGAGCAGGGGGGACCCCATGACCGAAGAGACCAAGACCGGCGCAGAGTTGACCATCACCGACCCCACCACCCTCCACCCCATGCCCGGCCACCCCCGCGTCGTCCTCCTCAAGCCCCTCGTGAAGTCCGAGCTGATCGAGGCCGGCGAGTACAGCTACTACGACGACCCGGACGACCCCACCGCCTTCGAGACGAAGAACGTTCTCTACCACTACGGCCCCGACCGCCTCCGCATCGGAAAGTTCTGCGCCCTCGCCACCGGCGTCCGCTTCATCATGGGCGGCGCCAACCACCGCATGGACGGCCCCTCCACCTTCCCCTTCTCCACCATGGGCGGCGCCTGGGGCCCGAACGTGGACCTCCTCATGGACCTCCCCTCCCGGGGCGACACCGTCCTCGGCAACGACGTCTGGCTGGGGTACGGCGTGACCGTCATGCCCGGCGTACGGATCGGGCACGGCGCGATCGTCGCCGCCGGTTCCGTCGTGACCTCCGACGTACCCGACTACGGCATCGTCGGCGGCAACCCGTCCAAGCTGATCCGCAAGCGCTTCAGCGACGAGGACATCAAGCGGCTCGTGGAGATCGCCTGGTGGGACTGGCCGGTCGAGCTGATCACCGAGCACGTCCGCGTGATCATGGCGGGCACGGTGGACGAGCTGGCGGCCGTCGCACCCCGCTGACACCACGAGAGGGAGGCCGGACCCGTACCGCACGAAGCGGCGGGTCCGGCCTCCCGGCATGCACGCCCAAGAAACCTAGGACCTGCTCGGTTCCCCCTGGGGAGTCTCCGCCGCGATCATGTCCTCCAGTGTCGGAGGCCCGGCGGCGGGCTTCTTCCGGCGGCCCTGCATCCGCGTCACCAGCGGCTCCGTCCAGCGCGCCGCCAGCGGGCCGATGATGACCAGGATCAGGACGTACGCCGTCGCGATCGGCCCGATGCGGGGTTCGGTGGCAACGGCCAGCCCCGCGATGACGATCGAGAACTCGCCGCGCGCGACCAGCGTTCCGCCCGCCCGCAGCCGACCGCGCGGGCCGATTCCGGCGCGCCGGGCCGCGTACCAGCCCGTACCGATCTTCGTCAGGGTCGTGACGACCGCCAGGATCAGGGCCGGGATCAGCACCGGCGGGATGTCCGCCGGGTCCGTCGACAGTCCGAAGAAGACGAAGAAGACGGCGGCGAAGAGGTCGCGGAGCGGGGCGAGGAGTTTGTGTGCGCCCTCCGCGACCTCGCCCGACAGTGCGATGCCGACCAGGAAGGCGCCGACCGCCGCCGACACCTGGAGCTGCTGGGCGACGCCCGCGACCAGCACGGTCAGGCCGAGGACGACGAGGAGCAGCATCTCGGGGTTGTCGGAGGACACCGCCCGGCTGATCAGCCGCCCGTGGCGCAGGGCCGCGTACAGGACGAGTCCGACCGTACCGAGCGAGATGAGCAGCGTGACCGAGCCGCCCGCCAGGCCCACGCCCGCCAGCATCGCGGTGAGGAGGGGCAGGTAGACCGCCATCGCGAGGTCTTCCATGACCAGGACGCCGAGGACGACGGGGGTCTCGCGGTTGCCGAGCCGGCCCAGGTCGGTCATGACCTTGGCGATGACGCCCGACGAGGAGATCCAGGTGACGCCCGCGAGCGCGACCGCGCCGACCGGGCCCCAGCCGAGGATCAGGGCGGCGACCGCGCCGGGGACGGCGTTCAGGAGGAAGTCGACGATCCCGGACGGGTATTGCGTCTTGAGGCTGCTGACCAGCTCACTCGCGCTGTATTCGAGGCCGAGGAGCAGGAGGAGCAGAATCACGCCGATCTCGGCGCCGACGGCGGTGAAGTCCTCGCTCGCGTCGAGGGGTATGAGCCCGCCGTGGCCGAAGGCGAGCCCGGCTATGAGGTAGAGGGGGATGGGGGAGAGGCCGATGCGTCCGGCGAGGCGGCCGATGATGCCGAGGGCGAGGATGACCGCGCCGAGTTCGATGAGGAGGGCGGTGGTGTTGTGCATCGTGGGGTTCCCGTCCGCCTCAGTCGTCGTCGCCGGTCGGGGCGCCCGCGATGATCTCCGCCAGCGCGTCCACGCCCTCGCGCGTGCCGACGGCGACGAGGGTGTCGCCGATGGCCAGCCGGAAGTCCGGCTCGGGGGAGGGGTGGGCGCTGGCCCGGCGCAGCACCGCGACGATCGAGGCGCCGGTACGGGAGCGGGCCTTGGTGTCGCCGAGGAGCTTGCCGCCGTACGGGGACTTGGCGGTGACCGGGATGTGCTCGGTGACCAGGTCGATCCCGTCGGTGCGCACGGCGTCGATGGGGGCGGCGTCCAGCAGGTGGGCGAGCGCGGTGGCCTCGTCCTGGGAGAGCGGGATCGCCTGCTGGCAGGCGTCCGGGTCGTCACGGTCGTAGAAACCGAGGAAGCGGCGGCCGTCGTGGTGGACGACCACGGAGATGTGCCGGCCCTCCTCGGTGGTGAAGTCGTACTGGGTGCCGATGCCGGGGAGGGTGGAGCGGCGGGTTCCCATGGGGTCCTCCAGGGGAGCGGAAACTGATCAACTTTAAGTTTCCATTACCTTACTCCCGCCGGAGTTGTGCGGCTTTATGCGGTTTTACGCTGCTGAAATGCGCGCCCGCGAAGGGGCTCGCGAAGGGGCTCGGGGCGGGGCTCAGGGCTCCACGGCCTCAGGCGAGCGCCAAATGCACCCGCACCCGCTTCCCCCCGGCCATCCGCTGGATGTCGTACCGCGTCACCAGCGCCAGCACCAGCTCCAGCCCGTGCCCCCCGATCCGCTCGGGGTCGGGCGCACCGGGCTGCGGCAGGCTGTCGTCCGTGTCCCAGACGGTGATCTGGAGGTCGGGGCTGCCGGTGCGGTCCCGCTCGATGGAGAGGTCGAGCAGGCAGGGGCCGGGCGCGTACTTCGCCGCGTTCGTCACCAGCTCGCTGACCACCAGCTTGACCGTGCCCGCAGTCCTCGGCGTGACCGGGACGCCGTGCAGCGCCTCGGCCCGTACGAGGAAGTCCTCGGCGAAGTCGCGGGCCTCCCCGATCGTGCCGGGCGCTCCGTCGTAGGTCGCGCTGGCACTGAAGGGGATGGTCACCGTCATTGCCGCTTCCCGCGTCATAAGCATCCGTACCACCCGTCCATGTCGTACACCTGACGTCCCCCGTGATGCCCGGTGCTCTGCTGACGCGCTTTCCCCATCATCGCGTTTTCAGTCATGCGAATTTGGGCGCGGACGGAATTTGCCCCAGGGGCCCTCGAACGGGCTCGGTCAGGGGGTCGAACGGGCGCGGGGCGGCGTCGCTCGTACGGGCGGAGCAGGGGCGGATACGTGTTCCGGGACGCGGTACGGGGGCACACGGGGCCCATGAACAGCCCCATGAACCAGATGAACACCACCACCCTCGCCGCAGGTCCGGGCCCCGAGCTTCCGGTCGCCGCGCAGATCCTGCTCGCGCTGTTCTTCGCGTACGCGGTGCTCAGTACGGCGGCGCGATACGTACGCCGACCCACCGCCTGACGGCTCTGACGCCCGCCGCGCGACGGCTCTGACGCCCTCCGCCTGACGGCCCTAACGCCCGCCCTTCGTCGCCGCCTCCCCCGCCAGCGCCGCGATCTGCGTGCGCGAGGAGAAGCCCAGCTTGGCGAGGATGTGCTCGACGTGCGCGTCCGCCGTCCGCTTGGAGATGACGAGCCGCTCGGAGATCTCCCGGTTGGTCAGCCCCGCCGAGATCAGCGACGCCACCTCCCGCTCGCGCCGGGTGAGGTGGTCCAGCGAGGTGGTGCGGTCGGCCGGGGTCGTGGCGGTCACCGGGCGGGAGGCCCCGGCGAGGGCCAGTTCGACGGCCTGGTCGAGGGTGAGCGGGACGCCCTGGTCGAAGAGCATCCGGAATTCCGGCTCGCCGAGCTGTTTGCGTACGGCCGACTCCACCCGGGAGTGGTCGTCCTGGTAGATCGCCACCCCGATCATCGGTGAGCCGATCTTCCGCCACTGCTCGGAGCAGGTGCCCAGCAGCCAGGCGGCGAGCCGGTGCCGGCCGGTCTCGGCGGAGCCCCAGGCGAGCAGCTCCAGGGAGTTCGTCGCGGCGAACACGTCCCGCAGCTCCAGGCTGGCGTGCAGGGACTCCCGGGCGAGCCGGACGCTCTCGGTCCAGTCGCCGCGCACCCAGGCGGCCATGCCCTTGATGCCGAGCACCTGGCTGGTGATCATGCACTCGCCGACCCCGCCGCTCGGGGCCTCCTTGATCCGCCGCAGCGCCTGGTCGGCGTGGGCGTCGGAGTCGTCGGCACGCCTTATCAGGGCGAAGCAGTAGGCGTTGGCGTAGTGGTAGAGGGCCAGGCCCAGCGGGTCGTCGATCCGTACCAGCCCGGCGAGCGCCTCCGTCAGCGCCTCGCGCCCCTTCTCGATCTCGCCGAACAGCAGGGAGATCCCGCCGAGGTAGCCGAGCGCCAGCATCCGGTCCAGCTCGGAGTTGGCCGCCTGGGCGACCTCCATGGTCTCCGTGAAGCCCGCGTGCGCGACACCCACGTCGCCCTGCATGACCGCCAGCAGACTGCCCCACAGCAGCGCCTGGGAACGCTCCCGCGAGGGCTCCAACTCCTGGGTGAGCCCCTTGTCGAGCCAGTACCGGCCCTCGGTGAAGAGCCCGGCCGTCGACCAGAACGGCCACAGCCGCGCCGCCATCACCAGCGCGGGCCGCACCCCGTCCGGCCTGGACAACGAGTAGTCCAGCGCACTGCGCAAATCGGCGATGTCCCGGTGCAACTGCCAGTACAACGGCACCTGTTCAGCACTGAGCAGCATCTCGAAGAAGTACGAGGCCCGCCCCAGGTAGTGATCCCGATGCCGCCGCCTGCACCGCTCGCGCTCGGCGGAGCTGCACTTGTCGGACCCGTACTCACGAATGGTGTCGAGGAGCCGGTACCGCGCCCCCTCGTCCCCGTCCCGCAGCACCACGGACTTGTCCACGAGCCCTATCAGGTGCTCCAGGATCTCCTCCCGGGGCAGCAGCCCGCCGGAGCTGCCCTCCTGATACGAGTCCTCCCCGTCCTCGTCGTCCGAACACACCTCCTCCACCGCCGTCAGATCGAACGACCCGGCGAAGACCGACAACCGGGCCCACAGCAACTTCTCCTGCGGCGAGCACAGTTCATGGCTCCAGTCGATGGCGGTACGGAGTGTCTGGTGCCGGGGCAGGGCCGCACTGCGCCGCCCCCCGGTGAGCACCTGGAACCGGTGCTCCAGTCGCGCGGTGAGCTGCGCCAACGGCAACGCCCTCAACCGCACCGTCGCCAGCTCAATGGCCAACGGAATCCCGTCGAGCCGATGGCACAACGCCAGCACATCGGCCCGATTCGCCTCACTCACCACGAACCCCGGCACCACGGCAGCCGCTCGCTGCGCGAACAGCTCCACCGCGTCGACGTCCTCCAACGGCGGTACGGGAAGGGTGTGTTCCCCCGGAACGTCCAACGGCTGCCGACTGGTCGCCAGCACCGTCACCCCCGGCGCCTCCCGCAGCAACAAATCCGCCAGCAACGCACACGCATCCAGCAGATGCTCACAGGTGTCGAGTACGAGCAGAACCCGCTGCGCCTCCAGATGCTCGACCACCACGTCCACGACCACCCGCCCCGGCTGCTCGGGCAGCCCCAGCGCGCTCGCCACCGCGCCGGGCAGCAGCTCCGGGTCGTGCAGCGCCGACAGCTCGACCAGCACGACCCCGTCGTCGTAGTCGCCCTTGAGCGACAGCGCCGTACGCAGCGCGAGACGGCTCTTGCCGACGCCGCCCGGTCCGATCAACGTGGCCAGACGCGAGCGCCGCAGCAGTTCCCGGACCTGGTCGAGCTCGGAGACCCGCCCCACGAAGCCGGTCACTTCCACGGGCAGCATGCCGGTGCGTCGGGTGTAGCCGAGTGCCATGTCGCCCCCCACACGCGGTTCTCAATGTGCCTACCAGTGTGGCCCGTTAGGGCATCACGTGTCAGCGTACGGACCGCACGGTGACAGGTCGTGACGGTCCGGGGCAAGACCGCCTCCCGTACGGGGTTCACTCGAACGGAGTACATGGGACGGAAGGTGCCCCGTGGGACGAGAAGGGCCTGATATGGCCGGTGGGGCGGCTCCCCGGCGGTTTCGGGGGCGCTCGCGGAGGGTGCCGGGGCGATCACTGCGGTAGCGCGAGGCCCGGAAGGGACGCGCACTGGACATATGCGCAGGGCACCGACGCTGACTCTGCGCGGAAGGAGACGAGAAGCCCATGACCGCTCCCAACGGCTACACCCCCGAGGACCTGTCCGGCGCGAACGTGGTCGACGCCGAGGGCAACAAGGTCGGGGCCGTGCAGAAGGTCTACCGCGACGACACCACCGGGGAACCGGAGTGGGTCACGGTACGGACCGGTCTGTTCGGCACCAAGGAGACCTTCGTCCCGCTGGCCGGCTCGACCCGTACGGACGGGGGCCTGCGCGTCCCGCACAGCAAGGACGTGATCAAGGACGCCCCGAGGATCGACGTGGACGGCCACCTGGACCGCTCGGAGGAGGGCACGCTCTACCGGCACTACGGGCTGACGGGTCCGGGTGACACGGGCAACGGCTTCGCGGGCCGGGCGGCCGCCGACACGACGTCCGTGACCTCGACGGGCCGCCACGCGGCGGCGACCACCGCTGCGGCGACCACCGCGGCCGCGACGGGCCTCACGGACCGGGCCAAGGCGACGGTCCGCCCGCTGGCCGGCTCGATGTCGGACGGCACGGGCGCGCGCACCCTCGCGGGGGCAGGCGCGGGGACCCGTACCGCGCCCGGTACGACCGGCACCAAGGGCCAGACCGAGGAACTGCTCCTCTCCGAGGAACGCCTGAGCTTCGCCACCGAGGAACACGAATCGGGCCGCGCCCAGCTCCGCAAGCGCGTCGTGACGGAGGACGTCACGAAGTCCGTTGCCGTCAGCCACGAGGAAGTCCGCGTCACCCGCGTCCCCATCACGGACGAGGAACGCCGCACCGGCCGCACGGCCGCCCAGATCGGCGAGGGCCAGGTCGAGGTCGTCCTCCACGAGGAGCGCGCCGTGATGCGCAAGGAGACGGTCCCGGTGGAACGTGTCCGCCTGGAGGTCTACAAGGTCACCGAACAAAAGGAAATGTCCGGCCAAATCCGCAAGGAGGAAGTCGACTTCAACGACGGCGTCCGCGCAAAGCACGCGTCCGACGACCTGGGCGGCCTGGGCAAGCGCTAGCCTCCCCCGGGCAGTCGCCTCCCCCGCGCCCCTCCAGGGGCGCGGGGAACTGCGCGAGCAACCCCCCCACCCAGCCGCGCGGCGAGCGCTTCAGGTGAAGGGGCGGGGCTGGGGCCCTCTTGGCCCAGCAGGCCAGAGCTGAACGCCCGGTACCGGGAAGCGCAAGAGGGCCGAGCCCCGCGCTCAGTGCGGGGGACGTTCCCCCAACTCGTCGTAGAGGAGCGGGGTTTCCCCCAGCAACCCCGTCCGGTACGCCGCCCTCGCCACCAAATGCGCCGCCACCGCACTCGTCAGCAGCTGAAAGAAGGCAACCAGCGCCAACGTCCCCAGATCAAACGCCGAGCGCAGCCTCAACGCCACCCCCGCCAACAGCATCAGCATCCCGAAAGTCTGCGGATTCGTCGCCGCATAGCTCCGCGTGAACACGTCCGGCAGCCGCAGCAGCCCGATCACCCCGGACAGACAGTTCACCGCCCCGATGAACAGCAGGATCGCGCTGATCAGGTCCGCCGCCTTGGACCAGTTGCTCACGTTGCTCATGACGCACGCTCCTCCTCGGCCGTGGGCCGGTCCCGACGGGCGATGAACCGGGCGATGGACACCGAGCTGGTGAAGCCGAGAAAGGCCAGCACCAGCATGATCGACAGGTAGTACCGGGTCTCTGTGAGCGCCGCCTGCACCCCGATCCCCGCGACGATCAGCGCCGACGCGACGTCGATGGACACGGCCCGGTCCAGCATCGAGGGCCCCCGCGCGATGCGGATCAGCAGCAGCGCCCCGGCGAGGGCGAGCACCCCGAGGGCGGCGTTGAGGAGGATGTCGGTGGCCTGGTTCACGGGGCGTCTCCCAAGGAGTCACGTTCGACGGACGGCGGCTCCTGCCGCACCCTCTCCAGTTCGTCCCGCGTCCCGAACGCCCGCACCACCAAACGCTCCAGCCGCCACACACTGGCCCGCGTCCGCGCCACGTTCTCCGGATCATCGGCATCACTGACGTGCAGATACAGCGTGGCCGTCACAGCATTCACCTCGATGAGCGCCCCACCCGGCACGCTGGACACGGCCACAGCGGTCGCCGCCAGCATCAGATCCGTACGGCACCGCAACGGCACCCGCACCACCGCCGCCGGCCCGACCCGCCCCGACCAGGCGAGCAGGGCGACCTTGTGACTGGCGGCGATGATGTCGTGCAGCAGGTACTTGGCCAGCAGCAGGATCCCCAACGGCCGCAGCCTCAAGCCGAGTTCGACGGGCGGCAGGGGAAACAGAACACACAGCACCACGGCCACGACCACCCCACTGATCAGATTCCCCCAGGTCGCCCCCGACCACAGCAGCATCCAAATGACGGTGAGCCAGGCGATCAGCGGCAGATCGATCCGCCCCCGCCGCCCGCAGGGGACCGGCTGGTCGTCGCTCATGATCCGAGCACCGCCTCGATGTAGGGCGTACGGGCGAGGAGTTCGGCCGCACCGCGGTCGGCGACCCCGACCAGGGGCGTCGCGAGGAAGGTGTACGCGAGCCCGAGCAGTACGGCTGCCACGGTCGCGCCGGTGGTGAGCCGGGGCACGGCCCGCTCGGGGGCCTTCTGCGGAGGGGCCAGGACGAGGGTGGCGTTCCTGCCCAAGGGGGGCGGTTCGGCGCGGACCGGGTCGGGTGCGGCGTCCGGCTCCGGCGCGGTCCGCCAGAAGGCCAGATTCCACACCTTGGTGACGACGTACAGCGTGAGCAGGCTGGAAACCATCACGAAGCCGATCGCGACGTACGCCCAGTTCCCCCCGTCCTCCACCCCGGCCCGGATCAGCCCCAGCTTGCCGAGGAACCCGGACAGCGGCGGAATCCCGGCAAGACTCATCGCCGGCACGAACCACAGCACCGCGATCAACGGCGCCGACCGCACCGCCCCGCCCAACCGCGTCAACTCGGTCGTCCCGTACCGCTGTTCAAGCAGCCCGCACGCCAGGAACAGCGTCGTCTGTACGGTGATGTGGTGCGCGGTGTAGACGATCGCCCCGCTGATCCCGGCCGCACTGCCGAGCGCCAGCCCGTACAGCATGAAGCCGATGTGGCTGACGAGGGTGAACGACAGCAGCCGCTTGAGGTCGGTCTGCGCGACCGCGCCGAGGATCCCGATCAGCATGGACGCGCAGGCCACGGTCATGAGGATGGCGGAGAGCCGGTTGCCGGGGAAGAGCAGGGTCTCGGTGCGGATCATGCAGTACACGCCGACCTTGGTCAGCAGTCCCGCGAAGACGGCGGTGACGGGCGCGGGCGCCGTCGGATACGAGTCCGGCAGCCACGCCGCGACGGGGAAGACGGCGGCCTTCACCCCGAAGACGGTCAGCAGCAGCGCCTCCGACAGCGTCCGAATGCCGATCGGCAAGTCGCCCAGCGCAATGGCCAGTTGGGCGAAGTTGACGGTGCCGGTGGCGGCGTACGTCAGGGCGATGCCGACCAGGAAGACCAGCGAGGACGCGAGGGAGACGATCACGTACGTGGACCCGGCGCGCAGCCGCGCCTCATTGCTCGCCACGGTGATGAGCACGAAGCTCGCCATCAGCATGATCTCGAAGCCCACGTACAGATTGACCAGGTCCCCGGCGAGGAAGGTCAACGAGACGCCCGCGATGAGGACTTGATACGCGGGGTGGAAGAACGTGATCGCCCGGGGCCCCCGCGCCCGCCCCTCCTGCCCCATCGCATACAGCAGCACGAGCAGCGTGACGGCCCCCGACACGGTCAGCATGAGCGCGGACAGCCGGTCGGCGACCAGCGTCACGCCGAGCGGCGGCGCGAAGTCGCCGAGATGGACGACGAGGGGCCCGTTCCGGTCGGCCTGGACGAGCAGGATGACGTCGACGGCCAGCACGGTGGCGAGCATGGCGACGGAGGCGATGCGCTGCAACGCGATGAGCCGGGGCCCGACGGCGACGGACCACCCGCAGAAGGCGATGGGCAGCACGACGGGCAGGGGGACAAGGGCATTCACCGGGACTCCTCTTCGGCGGCCGGGGGGTCCTGGGGGTCGTGCGGGTCCTGCGGGGGCGGGGGAGCCTGCGGGTCCGGCGAGTTCCGAGGCCCCTGCGGACCCGGGGCATCCTGTTCGGCCTGCGGTCCACGGGGAGCCTGCGCGTCTGGTGCGGTGCGCATGGCCCGGCGGCCCTGAGGCCCCGAGGTGTCCCGTTCGGCCTGCGGGCCCGGCTCCGGGCGCGCGGCCCGCGGGGCGTCCGGGGCGTCCGGGGCGTCCGGGGCGTCCGGGGCGTCCGGGGCGCTCGGAGCGTCCGGAGCATCCGGGGCCCCAGGGGCACCCCCCGGCCCCTCCGGCACGCCCTCCGGCACCGGATCCGCCCCCAGCACGTCGTCCCACCGGTCGTCCGCGTAGTCGCCCGCCCGCGCCTGGTACGCCCGGTCGTTGCGTAGCAGGCGCCTCTGCTCGCGCCAGAGTTCGCGCCAGGCCCCTCGTGCGGTGCGCCGGTCGGTTCCCCGGGCGCGGGCCTTGGCCCGCAGCCTGCGGCGCTGCGAGGCGAGTTCGGCGCGCAGGGCCACCCGGCGGTCCGAGATGTCGTCCGGGACGAAGTCCGACCCGGTGAGCTGCGTGCTCCGGTACGCCATCGCGAGGACGAACGCCGTCGTGCCCAGCGTGATGACCACCGCCGTCAGCACGATGGCCTGCGGGAACGGGTCGCTCACCGTGTCGTGCCCCACCCCCGGGTAGAGGAGCGGAGGCGCCCCCGCCTGCCCGCTTCCGGCGAGCACGAACAGGTTGACCCCGTTCCCGGAGATGATCACGCCCATCAGGACCCGGGTGAGGCTGCGGGTCAGGACGAGGATGCTGCCCACGAAGGTCAGCACGACGGCACAGGCGAGCAGTGTGGCGCTGACGGTCACGAGGTCTCCTCCGGGGTGAGGGGGCGGGCCGAGGCGCGTGCGGCGACCTCGTTCTCGGCCCCCTGGTCCATCCACGCCCCGATTGCCCGGACCGTGTCCAGGACGACGCCGGTGACCAGGAAGTACACGCCGATGTCGAAGAGGACCGAGGTACCGGCGTGCCATTCGCCGATGAGCGGCAGATGCCCGTGCCAGGACCACGAGTGCAGCACCGTCCCGCCGAAGAACAGCCCGGCGAGCGCGACCGTGGTCGACAGCGCCAGCCCGAGCCCGACGAAGAAGCCCGCATGGAAACCGGTCGCCGCCTCCAACTCGTGGCGCCCACCGGCGAGGTAACGGATCGTCAGGGCGATGCCGGCGACCAGTCCGCCGACGAATCCTCCGCCCGGCAGGTTCTCCGCGCAGAAGAGCAAGTACACGGACAGCATCAGGATCGGGTGGAAGATCAGCCGGGCGACGACCTCGAAGACCACCGACCGGTGCCGGGGGTCGGTCGCGCCCCCGGCGGCCAGCCAGGACCGTTCCGGTGCGGCCAAGTCGTAGGGAGAGGGCTCGTGTTCGGCCCGTACGGCTTCGGGCGGTGTGTACCGCCGCCACGCGCCCGGCGCGTCCGGGTCCTCCTGCCCGCTGTCGGTGAACAGCAGGCTGGTCACCCCGGCGACGGCCGCCGCCAGCACGGCGGACTCGCCGAGCGTGTCCCAGGCCCGGAAGTCGACCAGGATCGTGGCGACGACGTCCTTGAGGCCGTGTTCGGCGGTCGCCTCGACCATGGCCGCCCCGATCGGGGTTCCCGTGCGCGCCGCTGCCGCCAGCCAGACCGCGACCGCCGCGACCAGGCTGCTGACCAGCGCGATGACCAGCCCCGACATCCGCCGGTGCCGCCGCTGGACGGGGTCGCCGAAGAACAGGGGCAGCCTGCGCAGTACGAGCACGAGCACCACCGTCGACACGGTCTCGACCCCGAACTGGGTGAGCGCGAGGTCGGGCGCGCCGTGGACGACGTACAGCAGAGCCGTCCCGTACCCGGTGAGCCCGGCGAGCACGGCCGCCTGCATCCGCCGCTGCACCCGCAGGCACAGCAGGGCGCAGGCGCAGGTCAGTACGGCGACGACGGCCTGCCAGGGGGAGTCCCAGAGGCGGGGCGCGGGCGGGGAGTCCTGCCAGGGCCGGTCGACGGCGAGGACGGCGAGCAGGCCCCAGACCATGACGCCGAGGACGGTGGCGACGTACGCGGGCAGCGAGCCCTTCTGGACGTAGCCGGTGAGCTGGAGGGAGGCGCGTTCGAGCCCGAGCACGGTCCCGTCGAAGGCGCGCTCGGCGGAGGGCCAGGCCAGCGCGGATCCGAGCCGCGCGACGGGCTCGCGGAGGAGGAAGAGGGCCGTGCCGAGGGCCCAGGCGAGGGCGGAGAGGCCGAGGGTCGTGCCGAAGCCGTGCCAGAGGGCGAGGTGGTACGGCTGCTCGGGCACGGGGTACTGGGCGGCGTACCGCTCGAAGAGCCCGGCGGGCCACCCGATGCCCGGCCCGAGGACGAGACACGCCAGGGCGAGCAGGGCGGGCGGGGCGAGGAAGGCGGCGGAGACGCGGTGGACGTGGGTGTCGGGCAGCCCCGGCTTGCGCGCGAAGGCCCCCCACAGGAACCGCAGCGTGTACGCGGTCGTGAGCGCCGACCCGAGCACGACCAGCGCGAGCACCCACCGCTCCCCGGCGGTCCCCTCCAGCAGCGCCTCGAACGCGGCCTCCTTGGCAACGAACCCGAGCATGGGCGGCAGCGCGATCATCGACATCCCGGCGACGACGGCCACCGCGCACACCCACGGAAGCGCCCGCCCCACCCCCGACAGTTTCCGCAGGTCCCGCGTCCCGGTGGCGTGGTCCACGATCCCGGTGACGAGGAAGAGCGGGGCCTTGAAGAGGGCGTGCCCGAGGATCATCGCGACGGCTGCAAGCCCGGTGTTGTACGACCCGGCTCCCGCCAGCACCACCAGGAACCCCAGCTGGCTGACCGTCCCGTACGCCAGCACTAGCTTCAGGTCGTTCTGCCGCAGCGCATGCCACCCGCCGAGCAGGAGCGTGGCCGAACCGAGGGTGAGCAGGAGCGGCCGCCAGGGCGTGACCTCGGCGAAGGCGGGCGCGAGCCGGGCGACGAGGTACACCCCGGCCTTCACCATCGCCGCCGCGTGCAGGTAGGCGCTGACGGGTGTGGGGGCGGCCATCGCGTTGGGCAGCCACAGGCTCAGCGGCCAGATCGCCGACTTGGCGATGGCTCCGCAGAGGATGAGCACGAGGGCGACGGAGAGGGCGGTGCTGGGGGCCGGGGGCTGGTCCAGGATCTTCGAGATCCGGTACGTCCCGGCCTCCTCCCCGACCATCAGGAACCCCACGAACATGGCGAGCCCGCCGACGGTGGTGACGGTGAGGGCCTGGAGTGCGGACCGCCGCCCGCCCCGCTTCTCGGAGTCGTACCCGATGAGCAGGAACGACAGGACGGTCGTCAGCTCCCAGAACAGGTACAGCACCATGAGGTCGTCGGCGAGGACCAGCCCCAGCATGGCGCCCGCGAACCCGAGCAACTGCCCGCCGAACGGCCCGAGTCGGGGCTCCCCCGCCTCGAAGTAACTCACGCAGTACAGCAGTACCAACGCACCGATCCCGGCTGCCAGCAGCACCATCAGCAGCGACAGCGCATCGAGCCGGAACGCGACCTCGACCCCGTACCCCTCGATCCAGGTCCACGCCTCTTCCGCGGGTTTCCCGTCCACCACCTCCCCCCAGTGGGAGAGGGCCCACCCGAGGGCGACGGCCGGCGGGACGGCGAGCAGCACGAAGGCGCGCGGCCCCGTCCGCCGGACGAGAGGGGCTGCGCAGAGCGCGACGACGAAATGGGCGAGGACCAAAAAGGTCATAAACGCACAATTACCAGCGCAAATCCCCCCACCCCCCTCCAACACGCCGCCCGCCCAGGCGGGCACCGCCCGGGCAGCCCTCCCCTCCCTCTCCCTCGCCCCCTTGGGCGGCGGGGCCGCCCCCCGGGGGCGGGACGGGCGGGCAAGGGGGCGGCCCCTCCCGCTTCCGGCGGGCCCCGGTTCCCTCCGGCCAAGCCCCGGCGCCGGGGGCGCGTCGCCGCAGGGCCCCGCCCCACCCCGGCACGGGCCCACCCGATGGGCCCCGCCCCGCCCCGGCTCCGGCCCACCCCGTGGACACCGCCCCACCCACCCCCGTACCGCCCCCTGGGGCTACCCCCACCCCCGACTCACCTGCCCGCCCGATGGGCCCACCCGCCCCACCCCAAATACCTTCCACCCATGTCCACTTACCGCTCGAAGAGCCTCCTCCTCGCCCTCTCCACCGCCGCCGCGCTGAGCACCCTGACCGCCACCCCGAGCGCCCAGGCAGCCGAAGCTGCCACCCCGCAACCCACCCTCACCTGGACCCCCTGCGCCCGCCCCGACCTCGGCGGCCCCACCACCCAGGAGTGCGCCACCCTCTCCGTCCCCGTAGATCACGCCGACCCCACCGGACCCCGCCTCGACCTCGCCGTCTCCCGGGTCCGCAGCGAGGACCCCGCCAAGCGGCGCGGAGCCCTCCTCGTCCTGGCCGGCGGGCCCGGCGGCTCCGGGGTCCAGCGCCTCACCCAGCGGGGCACGAAGCTGCGGGCGCAGCTCGGCGACACGTACGACCTCGTCGCCCTCGACCCCCGAGGCACCGGCAAGAGCACCCGCGCCGACTGCCAACTCCCGGCCTCCGACCGCCACTTGACGACCCTCCGCTCCTGGCCCGCCCCCGACGGCAGCATCGACGCCAACATCGACCGTTCCCGCCGCACCGCCGATCTCTGCGCCCGCAACGGCGGCCCGGTCCTGCGCAGCCTGACCACCGCCAACCAGGTCCGCGACATGGACCTCTTCCGCCGCGCCCTCGGCGAGCAGAAGCTGTCGGCCTGGGGGACGTCGTACGGGGCGTACGCGGCGGCCGTCTACGCCCAGAAGTTCCCGCACCGTACGGACCGCTGGGTGCTGGACAGCGTCGCCGACCCGGACCCGAAGCGGCTCGCCCAGACCTGGATGCGCAACACCGGACAGGCGGTCGAGGACGCCTTCCCCGCCTTCGCGGCCTGGGCCTCCGACCCGGCGCGGGGCGCGGACCGCCTCGCCGAACACCCCTCCGCCGTACGCCCGTTGATCCTCTCCCTCGCCGTCCGCCTCGACCGCACCCCGAAGGAGTCTTCCGTCCCCGGTACCCCCCTCACCGGCAACCACCTCCGCCAGGCCCTCCAGAACTCCCTCTACGGCGAGGCCAATTACCTCCCCCTGGCCCGGCTGATCGCCGCCGCGTCGAGTACGGACCCGAAGGTCAAGCCCGTACTCACCCCCGACATCGCGGGCCCCCTCCCGGACGCCGACGCCGCGACCACCATCGGGGTGATCTGCAACGACGTCCGCTGGCCCGCAGGCCCGGGCACGACCGCCGCCTACCGCCGCGCCGTCCGGGCCGACCGCACCCGCTACCCCCTGACGGCGGGCTTCCCGGCCAACATCACCCCGTGCTCCTACTGGAAGTGGACCCCGGCCGAAAAGCCCACCCGGATCACCTCCTCCGGCCCCTCCAACATCCTCGTCGTCCAGAACCGCCGCGACCCCTCGACCCCGTACTTCGGGGCCCTGAAGATGAGGGAGGCGCTGGGGGAGCGGGCGCGGCTGGTGAGCGTGGACAAGACGGGCCACGGGTCGTACCTGGGCACGGGCAACGCGTGCGGCGACGCACGGGTCACGGCGTTCCTGACGACGGGCGTCCGCCCGGCCGCCGACACCTCCTGCTGACGCTGAGGGGGGCGGGGCCGTGCCCCTTCAGGTGCGCGGGGCTGCATCGATGTGCGGCGGCTCCGCAGCGTGGGCGGGCCCAGCCATCCACTCCAGCGCCCCGGAAGGTCCCCGGGCCTATTCCAGCCCCGACACCCGGAACACCGCCCGCGCCGTCTCCCCGTCCACCCGCTCCCCGAGCCGCCTCAGCTCCGCCGTCCCACAGCGGAGCGTCCCCGCCCGGGAGGCCCGCGCCCCCTCGTCGACCAGCCGCCACAGCTGCGGGTTCGCCACCAGCACCCTCGGGTCCAGCTCGACCCGGCCGCCCTCCGCGTCCCGCAGGACGACCCGCCCCGCGACCCCTTCCGCCCAGCGCACGGCGACCAGGCGGTCCGTCCGTACGACACGTTCGCCCAGCACCCCGCGCACGGACACCCACCCGGCCCCCGCCGTCACCCGCACCGGCACCAGGATCACCAGCACCACCAGCGCCAGCCCGACCCACACTGCCGTCCGCGCCCAACTCGACGCCTCCGCACTCGCGTCGACCACCAGCAGCATCGCCAGGAACGCCCCTGCGCACCGCAGCGCGTGCCGCACCGCATCGGCCCATTCCGCGTCGTACGCGGTCTCGCCGAGAGGTCCTCCATCGGCTCCCATAAACGGAGGTTAAGCGCGAAACCCGTACCCCTCGACGGGAGTTGACGCTTCACTGACGAATACCGCCAACTCCTGCCCGTACCTTGATGCGTGCTTGACGCAAGCCGACCACGCTCGCCGCACGGGCGACGTCCGCCGCACACGCCACGCCTGTGGCACGGGCGACGTCCGCCGCACGGACCTCGCCCGCGGCGCAGGCGACGTCCGCCGCTCTAGACCTTCCCCGTCACGACCGGCGTCCCGGTCCCCTCAAGCCCCCACTCGCTCCACGAGCCGTCGTACACCGACACCCGTTCCCCGTGCCCGGCGAGCTCCGCCCCGAGCGCCAGCACGCACGCGGTGACGCCGGACCCGCAGCTCACCACCAGCCGGCCGTCCCCCGGGGCGAGCGCGTCGAACCGCTCCCGCAGCGCCGCCGCCGGAAGCATCCGCCCCTCCCCGTCCTGAAGCTCCCCGAACGGGAGGTTCACCGCCCCCGGCATGTGCCCGCCCCGCAGCCCGGCCCGCGGCTCCGGCTCCGTACCGGCGAACCGTCCGCGCGACCGCGCATCGAGGACCCGGACCCCGGACGCGCCGTCCAACGCCTCCCGCACGTCCTCCAGCCCGAGAAAGGCACCGGGAGCGAGGCGTGCAGCGAAGTCCCCCTCCCGCTCCGGGACTTCACCCGGCTCCGCACTCGTGGGTCCACCCGCAGCCACCCACGCCGGGAGGCCACCGTCCAGCACCGCCACCCGCTCGAACCCGGCCGCCCGCAACATCCACCAGGCACGGGCGCTGGAGTAGATCCCGGCGGCGTCGTACACGACCACCTGATCCCCCGCCCGAATCCCCAACTCCCGCACCCGCTCGCCGAACTGCTCCTCCCCGAGCATGGTGTGGGGGACCGCACTGCCCCCGTCCGACATCTCACCGTCGATGTCGAAGACGAGCGCACCGGGAATCCACGGGCCCTTCCGCCGATGCGCCCCCACGGACGCGTCCAGCACCACAACCCCCTCACCCCCCACCCGCTCCAGCAACCACTCAACCCCCACCAGCGCACCACTGCTCACTTCTGCCCCTCCCCATCCACTGCATCCACTGCATCCATCCCGTCCTCGGGCGTCCACCGCGCCCCGTACGGCATCAAATCCTCGATCACCACACTGCGTACGCCCTCGGCGGTGGGCAGCAGCACCCGGATCCCGGGGTGGTAGTCGAGCAGCACCTGCCGATCCCGCCCGCACGGGCCGACCGGCCCCCGCCCACCGTCCCCCACCGCGACGATCGTCGTCAGCCCGCGCGCCCCGGACGCCCGCGCATGCCCGAGCGCGACCAGTTCGGCGCAGGGCCCGCCGGTGAAGTGGTAGAGGTTGATCCCGCCGTACATCCGCCCGTCGGCCGCGCGCACGGCGGCGCCCATGGTGTGAATCCCCGCCTCACCGTCCCCGTGCGCATCGACAATGCGCCGCGCGTACGCGACGAGCTCGACCTCGTCACCGTCCAGCTCCCTCGCCGATCCCACGTTCCAGTCCATGATCCGCATGCTACGGAACCGGCGGGCTGCCCTCGCGAGGATTTCCGGGGCGAGCCGAGGGGTCACGGGGAGCGCCAGGAGCCCCCCTCACCAGCAACCCCCTCACCCCACCAGCAACCCCCTCACCACCCCCACCCCCTCCACATCCCCCACCCCCTTGTCCTCCCGGTACCTCACCACCCGCGCGAACCTCAGCGTCACCCCCGCCGGATACCGCGTCGACCTCTGCACCCCGTCGAAGGCGATCTCCACCACCAGCTCCGGCCGCACCCGCACCCCCCACGGCTCCTCCGACACGGCCAGCTCCTTCAACCGAGCCGTCTGCCACGCCAGCACTTCATCCGTCAGCCCCTTGAACGTCTTGCCGAGCATCACGTACGACCCGTCCTCGCCCCGCGCCCCCAGATGCAGGTTCGACAGCCACCCGGTCCGCCGCCCGCTGCCCCACTCGGCCCCCAACACCACCAGATCCAGGGTGTGTACGGGCTTCACCTTCACCCAGGACGCCCCCCGCCGCCCCGCCCGGTACCCCGCGTCGAGCCCCTTCACGACGACCCCCTCGTGCCCCCGCGCCAGCACCTCCCGCTGAAACTCCTCCGCCGCCCCCAGGTCCTCCACCGGACCGATCCGCCGCACCCTCAACTCCGCATCCCCCACCACCCGTTCGAGCACCGCCCGCCGCTCGGCGTCCGGCGTCGCGAGGAGGTCGCGGCCCTCCTCGTACAGCACATCGAAGAAGACCGGCGTGAGCGGCACCCCCACCGGAACCCCGTCCGCCCCGACCCCGCTGCCCACCCGCCCCGACGTCTCCTGGAACGGCCGCGGCCGCCCGTCCTCCCCGACCGCGAGCAACTCCCCGTCCAGCACCAGATCCCCACCAGGGAGCGCCCGTACGACCTCCACCACCTCCGGAACCCGCTCTGTCATCTCCACGAGCGTCCGACTGAACACCCGCACCTCACCCCCACCACTCCTGTGCACCTGAATCCGCACCCCGTCGAGCTTCTCCTCGACCGCACAGCCCCCGGCCCCGACCCGCTGCACCGCCTCCGCCAGCGTCTTCGCGCTCTGCGCCAGCATGGGCAGCACCGGCCGTCCCACCTCCAGGCGGAATTCACTCAGCTCGCCGCCCCCGGCCAGCACCCGCGCCACCTCCCCGAGCGACCCCCCGAGCATGAGCGCCTGCCGTACGCCCTCCACGGGAGCCCCGTACGCCTGCGCCAACGCCTCCACCGCGACGGCATCCAACGCCCCCTGCCGCACTTCCCCCCGGATCAGCGGCACCAGAAACGCCCGCTCCTCCTCCGTCGCCGCCCCCAGCAACGCGTCCACCAGCCGCTTCCGCTCGGCCCGCGCCCCCTTCCCACTCACGCCCGCAAGCTCCTCCAACGCCGCATCCACCTCCCCCACCTCCAGCGAAGCCGCCTCAGCGGGCCCGGCAGCGTCCTTCAGCACCCCCCACCCCACCCCGACCCACCGCTGCGGCAGCCTCCCGGACAAATACGTCACCACCAACGCGACCTCACCCACCCCCGCCGCCCGAAAGACCTCCGCCAATACCCCCACCTTCTCCGTACGCCCCGAAACGGCCCCGACCCTCCGGGAAGCCCTCGCCACCTCGTCGAACCTCACACGCCCTCCCGACCGCACACCACGGACAGACCACCACCGGCCCTCCCCCGATCGTCCCGCCCACCGGCGAACCCCGCACGGCACAGACCCCCACCCGGCGGCATCCCGCCCTGCCCCCGCGCCGCTATGCCGGTCCGGAGGCGCCCCCTGAATGCCAGCCGGCTGAGCCCCGAATCCCCGCCGGCCCAACGGCCTCGGCCCGGCCCGGCCCCGGCGTCAGGTCCGCGCGCGGAGGGCGAACAGGCGGTTGACCAGCCCGTCGAGGCCGTCACCACCTTGCGCTGACATCGACCGCCGGACTTGGTACGCGCACCACATACGGTCCCCGCTCACCTGCCGGTCGTCACGGGAACGTCGACGAAGTCGGTCACGAGCTTGATGAACGCGTCCTCCTGCTCGAAGAGCATGACGTGGCCCGCGTCGATCTCGGCGTAGGAGCTGTCCCGGATCGCGGCATGGAGCGCGCGGCTGTGCTCGACGGGGACGGTGATGTCCTGGGTGCCTCCGACGACGAGGGTCGGGGCGTCGATACGGGGCAGCAGGGACCGGATGTCCACCCGGAGGTCGTACGCGATGTGGCGCAGGGTGCCGGGGGTGGGCTGCATGTTGGGGATGAGGGCCTCGAACTGTTCGCGGCCGACGGCGTTGAGGAAGCCGCGGCTGAAGCCGGTCATCGCCACCGCGCGGCCGAAGGAGGCGGGGTCGGAGGTGCCGAGGTCCTGCCAGAGGGTGAAGAGGCTGCGCAGGTACTCGTCGCTGTCGGTTTGGGCCCACCCGGCGACGAGCACCAGCCGCCGGACCAGGTCCGGCCGGAGGGCGGCGACGGTCGCGGCGACGGTGGAGCCCATCGAGAAGCCGAGCAGGTCGACCGGCCCGTCCGCCGCGTCCACCGCGTCCTCGATGACGGCGATGACCTGGGCGGCGAGCCCTTCCGCGGTCAGCGGGGCGCCGTCGTCCGCGGTGGCCTCGGTGCCGGAGAGGTCAGGGGCGATCACCGTACGGTGCGCGGCGAACCGGGGTGCGGTGCTTCCCCAGTTGAGGGCGGCACCGGCCGAGCCGGTTCCGTGGACCAGGACGAGGGCGGGGCCCGAGCCGGTCTTCTCGTAGTGGACCTGCGCGCCGTTGACGTTGACGATGGCCATGGAATGCTCCCTGTCGGTGAGTTGACCGGGGCATCCGTGCTCCGGCCGGACCAACAGTGCCGTCGCCCGGCAAGGGCCGGGAGAGACCTCCTTACCCTGGGATCGGCAGTCCCTGGTTGGGCCCGCGGGCATCCGGCAGGATGACGCCATGAAGATCGACCGCGAGGCACTCGCTGATTTCCTGCGCCGCTCCCGCGACCGGGTGAGCCCCCAGGAAGCGGGCCTTCCGGCCGGGCCCCGTCGCCGTACCCCGGGGCTGCGCCGCGAGGAGGTCTCCCAGCTCGCGGGCATGTCCGCCGACTACTACACCCGCCTCGAACAGGCCCGCGGCCCGCAGCCCTCGCCGGAGATGCTCGCCGCCCTGGCCCGCGCCCTGCGGCTGTCCGAGGACGAACGCGACCACCTCCACCTCCTCGCCGGCCGTCGCCCGCCCGCTTCCCGTACCTCGGGCGACCACGTCAACCCGGCGCTGCTGCACCTGCTGGACCAGCTGCCGGCCACCCCGGTCCAGATACTCGGCGACCTGGGCGACGTCCTCGCGCAGAACCCCATGGCAGAAGCCCTGTTGGGCGGGGTGTGCACGGTGTCGGAGCACGGGCGCAACGTGGTCTGGCGCTGGTTCACGGACCCGGCCCAGCGCGTCGCGTACCCGCCGGAGGAGCACGCGTACTACAGCCGCCTGCACGTGGCGGACCTGCGGGCGGCCGTGGGCCGCCGCACCGGCGACCCGGCCGCGACCCGCCTGGTGGACCGCCTGAAGGCGGCCTCCAACGAATTCACCACCCTCTGGGACCTGCACGAGGTCGCCGTACGCCGGGCAACCCGCATGCGTGTCCTGCACCCCCTGATCGGCCCGGTCGACCTGGACTGCCAGGTCCTGCTCGCCCCGGAGGGCGACCAGCGCGTGGTCCTCCACACTCCCCCCGTCGGCACCGACACCGCCGAACGCCTCGCCCTCCTCAAGATCGTGGGCACGGGCCAGTTCACGCCCTCCGGCTGAGGTCTGCCGCCATGCGGAACAACAACAAAGCCCCGGGCCGCTGGCCTGGGGCTTTTGTGCTTGGCGCGACGCGAGTGACGGGTGGGCCCTGCACTCCCCTCCGTCAGGCGGGCTGCGGGGTGGGGGCTGCCGGGGAGGTCGCGGCCTTGCGGGTTTCGCGGAGGGTCAGCAGGCCGGTTGCCGCGATGAACGCCGAGGTCAGGCCGTGTATGCCGAACGCGGCAGCAGGGGAGCCGTCGTGGGCCAGTACGTTGATCATGTCCCCGAACGGGGCGACCGCCTCCATCAGCAGGACCCATCCCAGCGCGCGGCGTTGGCCCGTCAGCAGCAGGATGCCGACGACCAGGCCCATCGCGAGTTCGCGGGTGCCCTTCATGATGAGGAAGCCGTCGTCGTTGCCGCCGGACCAGGTCGGCAGGCCGACGCCTTCCGTGGATGCCTCGGGGGCCAGGACGAAGGTCAGCCCGAGGTAGAGGACGAACAGGGCGCAGATGGCGGCCAGGACGGTGTTGATCTTCTTCAGTGCCATGACGTTTCTCCTTTGACGCTCAGGGTGGTGTGGGGGCAGGGGGGGGCGGCGGGAACCAGCCGGGGGCGGCCGGTTCGGCTTCGCCGCTGCCGGTGGTGGCGGGGTCCCGCCACCACCGGCGAAGTCGCGTTCCGTTGGGCCGTCATGGGCCTTACGACCCGGTGCCGCCCGGAGTGAGGATTTCCATGAGGTGCCCGTCGGGGTCGCGAAAGTAGGTGCCCCTGCGGCCTGTGCGGTGCTTGCTGCGATAGATCTGCCCGTCCTGTTGGCAGGAGGGATCGCCGTAGTGGGTGATTCCGCCGTGCTCGATGCGGGCGAGGGCGGCGTCGAACTCCTGCTCGCTGAGGGTGAAGGCGTAGTGGTGCGGTTCGAAGTCGTCCAGCCGGTCGTAGTCCAGGCTGACCTGGTTGGCCAGAGTGACCGGCGTGAAGTGGGCGACCGGCGGATCGACGTCCAGACCGAGGATTCCGGCCAGGAACCGCGCCGAGGCCAGCGGGTCACGGGCGGGGACGATGGTGTGGTTCAGTTCCGCAGGCATGGGGGCTCCTTGTCAGGGACGGGCTTACGGGTGGTGGGTCGGCCGGACGTCTCGGCGGCCCGCCATGGTCGGGTTGCGTGACCGCCCGGGGAGGGGGCAGGGCTTCTCCGGCCGCTCTCCGCCGACCCCCGACTGCGGCCACCGTCATACGTCGATCTGCTCGAAGATGTGCGGGTAGGACACGACGTCGTCGGGGAACTCCGCGGCCATGCGCTGGAACTCCGGGCTGCCGATCGCCGTGGCCAGGGCTTCGGTCGACTCCCAGACCGCGACGTTCATCAGCAGCCGGCTCCCTGCCGTCCCCCGGTGCATCCGCAGGGAGACGAATCCCGGCTGGGCCTCCATGAACTCCGCCTGCCTCCGGAACAGGGGCAGGAAAGCTTCGGCCGTCTCCTGCGGGACCAAGAAGGTGTTGGCCAGGACGATGGGCCCGGTCTTCTCCTTGAACTGCGCGAACATCGGCGTCATCGGGTCCAGGCTCTGGATCGTGGCCATCTCCGGCACTTCCTCTCACTGGGGTCACTCAACAGGCGTCGCCAGAACGGAACTTCAGCGGCTGCCGCCAGGTCAACGCTCGTATGCCAACACCTGTTGGCGAACGCTTGTTGGCAAACGTAGAGTCGCGGCCCTGGACTGTCAACACTTGTTGGCATACGTTTGTTGGCATGACCGGCACCACGGAGAACCAGCAGCCCGCGCGGCGTTCCGACGCCACCCGCGCCTCGATCCTCACCGCGGCCCGCGAGCGCTTCGCGGCGGACGGCTACGAGAAGGCGACCATCCGGGCCATCGCGCGCGACGCGAAGATCGACCCGTCCATGGTGATGCGCTACTACGGCAACAAGGCGGGCCTGTTCGCGGAAGCCGTCGCCGTCGACCCCGGGCTGCCCGGCCTGTCCGTCGAACCGGGCGACACCGTCGGCCGCACCCTGGTGCGCCACTTCCTCACCCTCTGGGAGGGGAACGAGGGGTTCACCGCACTGATGCGGGTCGGCGCCACCGACCCGGCCGCCGCCGAGCGCATGCAGTTCGTGCTGCGCGACCAACTGATCCCGCTGGCCCGCCGACTCGGCCCCGACCCGGAGCAGGCGCCGGCACGGGCGGCACTGTGCGCCTCGACCGTGCTGGGTCTCGCGCTGACGCGCTACGTGCTGCGGTTCCCGGAGAGCGTGGCGCTCGACCCCGAGGAGATCGTGGACTGGCTCGGACCCACAATCCAGCGATACCTCACCGCACCCACGCCCTGAACAACGCGAAAACTCGCCAGGCAACAAAGAAACCCCCAGGCCGCCGGCCTGGGGGTTTCGCGTGTACTGCGCGGAGCGGGTGACGAGAATCGAACTCGCGCTCTGAGCTTGGGAATCACCCTGGACTTCGATCACAGAAGGGCTTCTGACCTGCGTAAACGTCGTCCAGTGCTTGTCGTGGGCGCTGCATGTGAGCACCGGTATTGACCGTTGTTCACCGCTCCGACTGGCACGTTACGGCACGAGCATCAAGCAGCGTTTGGGGTGACCGTCGGGGCTGTGGGGTCGGCCTGATCCTCCTTCCGGGTGGACTTGACGACGGGGACTCTCTTGGGCCGGAGCGTCCAGCTGGTACCGCATTGGGCCGGCTGCACACAGCTGGCCGCCGAGCCCATCCATCAGGTCTTCTGTGTCCTTGACAGAGCAGGAGAGCACATCGAAGAGCCGTGCGGAATGGTGCCCACATTCACCCTGGCCAGGGTCTCTTTACGCGTCACAGCGTGAGTTCGGTGAGGGCTTCGGTGTCGTTGATGAAGTCGCGGGCGACGTCGGCGAGGCGGCGGTTGTGGGCGCGGGCGTAGCGGCGCAGGGCGGTGAATGCCTGTTCCATGTCGATGCCTTGGCGTTCGGCGAGTTTCCCCTTGGCCTGTTCGATGAGTACACGGCTGTTCAGCGCGGTCTGCAGCTGTTCGTTGAGGGCGTGACCGCGTTGGGTGGAACGCTGCTGGAGGAGGCTGATGGTGGCGACGTCGGCCAGTGCCTGCGCGATGGACGTACTGACGGGGTCGAAGGGGCCTGGTGTGGTGCGGAACAGGTTGAGGGCGCCGACGGTTTCGTCCCGCAGCCGCATCGGCAGGGCCTGGACGGCGCCGAACCCGTGGAGGGCGGCCTGCGCGGTGAAGCGGGGCCAGCGGCCTGCTTCGGCAGCCAGTTCGGGGGCGGCCACCGCAGTGCCGGTGTGAAAACACTCCAGGCAGGGGCCCTCGTCGTTCTGGAGCTGGAAGAGTTCCAGCAGCCGCACTTGTTCGTCGGAGGCCGCCATGACGCGCAGCGCACCGTCCCGGTCGGCGAAGAGCACGCCGGCGGCGCTCGTACCGAGGAGACTCACGCAGCGGTCGCTCAGCAGGCGCAGGAAGTCGATCAGGTCGAAGTCGGCGACCAGGTTGTCCGCCAGCTCGACGAACGTCTCGGCCAGAAGTCTTTCATTCATGTAATCCACCCTTATTGGGAGACTAGGCCCGTCACTGCCGTGGCGGAAGCGGGCAGCGGCTGTTGCTGGCCTCGGCGGCGCTATCTGTCCTGATCGGTGCGGTACGGCTCCGCGTCGGGGCGGAAGCGCAGGCGATGGGCCACCACGTCCGCGGCGACGTGGGTGATCCGGTGCCCGTGGGTGAAGGCATGGGCGCGCAGGCGGACGAATGCTTCGTCGATGCCGACGCCGAGCTGGACGGTGAGGATGCCGGTCGCCTGGTCGATCTCGGCCCGGTATCCGTTCGCCTCCAGGGCGTACCCGGTTTCTTCCTCTTTGTTGTCCGGCATCCCGGCGGGCCCTCCGTGCACGGAGTCGAGGAGGATCAGGGTGGCGAGGTCGGCGAAGGCGAGCGCGTCCGCGAGATCCTCCGCACCGAGCGGGCCCGGCTTGCTTGCGTAGAGGTCGAGGACGCCGGGGCTGATCGCCCCGATCTGCAGCGGCAGAGCGAAGATCGCGACGGCTCCCAGTGTGAGTGCTTCGGTGGCGAAAACCGGCCAGCTGTCCTGGAGTTCGCTGTCTGCCATGTCCGGTGTCAGGATGGGCACACTTCCGGTGAACGCATCCACGCACGGTCCTTCACCCAGCGTGAGCTGCAGTTCCTCCAGCTGTTCGCTGGTCCCGTCGGTACTGCACAGCGGGTAGTTGGCCACCGACGTGGACATCGCGGATATCCCTGCCCCGCCGACCGGGAGGGCGGCCACCGCCGCCGTGCATACGTCCCTCAGGTCGACCCGGGCGCCCCGCTGCGCCGCCTGCTCGGCGACCAGGGTCATGATCCGTGAGGATCTGTTGCCCGCCTTCACTCCACCCCCCGGGCTGTACTGGGGCCGATGTCTTCGCCCAGCCTCTGCACGGTGCGCTCCCCGAGCGGAAGGCCCAGGACCCGCAGCGGCGCGGTGGCCTGCGGCCTGCGCAGGCGTCCGAGATCCTGCCAGCCCCAGGTGCGGAAGGCGGCGAGCGCGGCCCGGTCCTCGGCGGCGATTGCCGTCACCCCGAGTGTCGCTTGCCGACAGGCCAGCAGGTGCTCCTGCATCCTGCGCACCAGTACGCCGTCCTGTGCGTGCGGACGGACCAGGATGTGAGAGACGGCGAACACGTTCTGGGAGACAGTGAGTTGGTACACGCTCCGTGGCAGGGTTCCGCGGAACCCGTGCCACCAGGAACCGTCGCCGGGTACGGGGAACCCGAAGGCGCACCCGACCAGGTCGTCCGTCTCGGCGACCACCATGGTGAACCCGGGTCGCCGGATGTCAGCGGCCAGGCGGTCGCGGAAGTCGTCCCGGCTGCCGGTCTCCTCTTCGAGCGGGGGAGCCGAGTGCTGCAGGAAGAGGTCTACCAGGTCCCCGCTGCGGTCCTGGGCCCGCCATCGGTTCAGCTGACTCAGCCGTGCGGCGCCCATGGCACGGGGCTCGTGGTCGCGGGGCGTGGGCGGGTGTCTCCGCAGGGTCGTCACTGCACACTCTCCAGATCGGCAGCAACCATCGGCCTGCGCCGCCGCGGCATCACGGACAGGGCCTCTGGCAGCGCGGCCGGAGCGGGGGACGGCAGTCCGTCCAGGGGCGGTGCACGATGGTGTGCGAACGGATGCCCGCGGAGCAGGAATTGGCATCCGGTGAGGTCGACGACCCGTACCAGCAACGGTGGCGCGTGGTGCAGGCGGAAGGACGCTCCGGCCCGATCGGCCTGGAGCAAGGCGAGGAGGAAGGTGTTGAGGCCGCTCACGTCGCAGAAGGTCACGGTGGTGAGGTCGACGTCGATGGTGCGGATGCCGTCGCGCAGGCACTGTTCCACCGACGTCCGGACCAGGGGAACGGTGTCCAGATCGATCTCCCCGGCCAGAGTGAGGAGCGCGCGGCTCCCCCGATCGTGCCGGTAGGCGTTCAACTGCGTCAGGGACATGGCACCTCGGTTCATGAGACCCGCTGCGAAGAGCCGGACGGCAATGCCGGATTCCGGGACCTTCCAGCGGGAAGGAGTGGGGATCGGCGGCAGCCGCACTCGTGGCACCCGGCTGCGCCCGCTGCTGTTCTCTGGCGAGTCGGGTACGTTCCGTCAGCTGTAGTGCTCACGGTCACCGCGCATCCATCCGCTACGGTGCCGCCTGGCATACCGGCGTCCCCAGCGGTCCTCGCGCTCCCGGTCGTCGCGGTACTCCTCGTAGTCCCGGTAACCGCCGCGGCTGCGGTGCCGGCCGTACTGCATCAGGCCGAAAATCAGGAGGGCGGCGGCCACCCACCAGAGCGAGTTCAGGAATCCCAGGCCGAAGAAGACAGCGAGGACGAGGAGAAGCAGCACCATCATGACGGCCCATCCGGAGCGGAAGCGTGCACGCAGCCGGGGACCGGGGCCTTGACCTCCCACCGTAGCGCTGCCAGGCACCTGCCGACGGCGGCGCCCAGACGCGACTACTGACATGTGCGCAGGGCCAGTTGTCGTCTGGCCAGAGGGCGCGGGCGCCGCTGGCGTTCAGCCGGCCGCCCTGGGCCCCGGCGGCATCGCATCATGAGCGCGCCCCTGCGCAGGGGCGCATCCCTGCTTCCTCTCACGCTGCTCGGGACTTTCCCGGTGGGAGGACCTGACACCTCCGACGGCCCGCCCCCAGGACACTCCGCCATCAGCGCGCAGGCCCAACCCCATGCGGAAGGTCCTGAGATCTCCAAATCCCCTGCTGTTAAGCAGCGTTGACATGCGGTGGTGCGAGGCGTTCACTGGCGAGTACGGCACGGGGCCGTACCACCGCTGGACCGTCACGGTGCGGCACGAGGCCCCTGTCCCCTTCGCCCGGACCCCGCGGAAGCCAAGAACGTCCCGTTCGCCTTCCGGAGGTCCGGCCATGCCGCTGTGGATTCCGCTCCTCCTCGCCGTCCTGATTTCTTCGGGATTCGGCTTCACCGTGCGGCAACTCCTCCGCCACTTCGCCGCGGTCCTGCTCGTTCTGTGGCTTGCCGGATACGTGACACCCGCACGCGAACTGCTGAGGCCCGCTCCGCAGTGACAAGTGACAGACGGGCACCGCCCTTTGACGGCTCCCGGCAGCACGTACCCCCAGGAGGATCAGATGCTGCACTCCGCGCACCGTTCACCCAGGTTCGAGCAGAAGTTTCAGACTTCGAACGGCCGTCCCATCGAGGTGAACGGCCAGACCGTGCACCTCGCCTTCGGCATACCCATCGAGTGGTCCTCCGCCAGGGTGGCCCTCCGCTTCGTGTCCTCCGCCAAACGCCCGGTCCAGGGCGTGTGCCTCGACATGTCGGAGGGAGACCTCCTGGTCAACGGGCTCCAGGCGTCGGGGATCACCCTGTGGGCCGACACCACGCCCCCGCTCGTCCACCTGGAACTCCTCAAGGCGCCCACCACCGCGGCAACTCTGCTGGTCTGGAACTGCTGGCGCGACGCGCGCGGAGTCCGCCACTCCTGGACCGGCAACGCGGGCTTCACACTGGCCTCGCCCAGCCCCACTTCATACCGCTTCAGCTGCAGTGACGGCCTGGGGGCCGCCGATTTCAGCAACCTCGTCCTGGACCTCGAAATCGAGCCCAAGGTCCCGGTGTTCGGCCTGGGCCCCCTCATCCGTGACGATCACACCCAGGGCTGACCGGTCCGCAGCAGCGCACCCTTCCCAGCCCGAACCGAGGCGTCCGATGCGCACTCCGCAGGAACCGCACGCAACCAACCGCCAACCCGACCCGCCGAGCACCGGCCCGTCCGCCATGGACACCGTACGGCTGCGCAGGCTGAACCGTTGGCAGGCCGAGCAACTGCAGGAGGACCTCGCGGATCTGTACGTCGAGTCCTCCGCCGGCCCGCCGGGAAAGGACTTCCACCGCCGGGAGGAATTCCTGCACCGGCTGGCGGAGACCGTGCAGCAGCCGGGGTTCGACATGCTGGTCGCCGAGTCCACAGTGCTCGACGGATGCGTCTACGGATTCCCGGTGGGCCGTGACGGCTCGTGGTGGGAGGGCTTCGACGGTCAGCTCCCGCACAAGCTGGAGCAGCTCACCGCGTCCGGGCACGTCTTCGCGATCACCGAGACCCTCGTCCACCCGCACGGCCATGCCACCGGTCTCGCCCACCGCCTCCACCGGCACCTGCTCGCCGACCACCACGCCTCCCTCGGCGTCACCTCGGTGGACACCACGGACCGCACGACCCTCGACGCGTTCCTCCCCTGGGGCTGGCAGGAGGTGGGACGGATGCATCGGCCGCCGCCCGGAGCGGGCACGTCGCGCGTGCTGGTACTGGCCCTCGGCGAGCGCACGGCCGAGCATCCGGACGGTCTCACGCACAATGACCGAACCCAACGTCCTGCATGACCGGGGCCGGTTCAGACCCTGTGCCCAAGCAGCCCTGACCCGCAGGAGAACTGCGCCGACGGTGGAGCACGGGGCTTCCCTTCCTGGCGGTGCCCGGGCCGTGCCGACCTGGCATCCGTGCTCAGCGGCGGGCGAGTTGGCGCTCGCCGCCGGCACCCGGCTTGTAGGGCAGCCCGTAGTGGTGGAAGACGGCTTCTTCCTGCTCGGCGGGCAGCACGTCGTCCACCCCGATCGACGGGGCCTCCTTCACCAGTGCCTTCGCGTACGACACCTTGAGGTACCCGGGCCCGGCCACCGCTTCGGTCAGGGGGACGAAGAGCAGGCGGTGCCGGGTCGGCAGGCCGGTCCGTACCGTGGCCACGGCCGGCTCGTCCGTACTGGTGTCCACGTAAACCGCTTCCAGCACACCGATCTTGTGCGATTCGGCATCGACGACGTCGAGGCCGCGCCATTCCCGAACGTCCGCAGCATGGATCATGACCTTCCTCCCCCTCCGGATTCTTTGCCGTACCGGACCGCTGTCGTGTGCATCCGCCTCAGCGAGGCCCGCAGTGCCCGCTGCATCGGCATCGGGAACGGTTCGTCCTCCGTGGTGGCGACCAGTGCCTCGGCCACCTGACGCAGCGTGACATCGCACTGCCGGGAGATGTCCACCAGCAGGGCGCGCGCGGCTCCCCTGCGGCACGGGGCCAGCGCCATCACCATGCCGCACGCCTGGTCGACCCTTGCCCGCCCGGCCATCACCCGGCGCAGATGATCGTTCTCGGCACGCAGTGTGGCGACATCTGGTCCCGGGGGAGCTTCTCCCCAGGCGACCTCGGCGGTCGCACTCCACCACTCCTCATGAACCGTGCTGTTCGCCCTCTGCATGGCAGGAGCCTCCCGGACTCACACTGCGGGAACGTCGTACGGCACACACGTGCCGCGCCGGGGTCCAGGGCCTTCCGGTCAGCGTAGCCCTACCTCGTGGCCCCGGCACCCGTGCGGCAGTGTCCCTATCGTCCGGGCGCTGATCACCACCCTTCCGGTTGCCTCTTTGGACCGGCCTGACGTACCCAACCCCACGTCCACCAAGCGCCGTTGACAAGGGAGGACGCCAAGCGTTGACTAGCGGTACGGCGTCGGCAATGCCGCTCCGGATTCCCCGGGCGAGGCATTCAGCCTTCCCACTTCGCCCGGACCCCGCGGATTCCATGAACACTTCCGCGATCCGGAGGCCCGGCAATGTTGTGGATCCTTCTCCTTCTGCTGATCCTGGTGATTTTCGGGTTCGGCTTCACCATGCAGATCCTCTGGTGGATCGCTGCCGTCCTGCTGATCGTCTGGGTCGTCGGCTTCTTCATGCGCGGACGCGGCAGCAGCGGGCGTTCGAGCGGCGGGCGCGGCGGTGGCGGACTCCGGTTCGGCCGCAGCCACAGCCGCAGGTAGTTCCCCACCCGCATCGACGCCAGGAGGAAGACCATGAGCGTGCGACGCACCCTCAGGAACAAGACGCAGACCTTCAAGGGCCGGATCAGCGAACGCATCGGCCGCAACACCCGTAACAGGCGACTCGAACGCGAAGGCCGCACCGACCGGATGTCCGGCAATCTCAAGCAGTCCGGCAACAAGGCCAGGGACGCCTTCAGGCGCTGACCCCACCACGGCCCCGGGCGGCGTACGCCACCGTGCAAACGCCGCCCGGCAGGCACCGGAATCCAGCAACGCCCTTACAGGGAAGCGCTATTGACTTACCCGCCGTCGCCGACCGCGGCGGCGACACCAAGGCGGCCGACCGTACACTCGGCGTACGCGTAAAGCAGTACGGCTCCTTCGGGAAGTAGCCGCTCACACCCGAGAGCCGCACGCCACGCGGCCCAGTGGGGTGACTTCCAGGGCCGGTTCGTCGATTTCCTCGCACAAGGCGGACTCCCAGACCGACGCGCTGTTGGCCTGTCCGGCAGGCGTCCGCGGCTTCGCCGACGGAGAACAGGGCGCGTGCTTCAAGGAGCAGACGGCCGCCCTCTCCGTCCACCACGCCACGAACGTACGCGGATACCGCGCCCTGCACGCGGCGGTACGCACCCAGGGCAGCACCGAGGAGACACGCGACGCCCTCCTTCAGGCGCAGGGCCGCTTCGAAGCGCTCCTCGCCCCGCACTTCCACGACACACACCCGCACCAGCCGACAGGAAGCAGCAACTCATGCGCTACGACCAGGAACGCACCCAGCAGCCCCACGCCGGCCCCCCGGGCGCCGTCCAGCAGCGCGCCCCACAGGCCCCCGGCACGCCTTCCGGCACCCCGCCCGGCACCGACCCGGCCCACGCTCGCCCTGCCGGTCCTGCCCGCACCGGCCACAGCCGCGGCAGCGACGACCTCGCCCAGAGTTCTGTACTGCTCCTGCAAGGCGATCGGGACCAGTTCACCCTCCGGCTCCAGCAGGCGCTCAACACCTTCGTCGCCGACCCGGGCAAGGCGGTCCAGGAAGCCGACAGCGTGTTCGACGAAGCCGTCACCCAGCTCACCGAGACCCTCGCCGAACGCCGCCGCACCCTGCGCGCGAGCTGGCAGCACCAGGAGACGGACGCGCAGACCGAGAACCTGCGCCTCGCCCTGCGTCAGTACCAGGACTCCACGGAACAGCTCCTGCGCATATGAGAACCGCCGACGGTCGACCAGCGAACCGACGACGCTCCCCCAACTGTGAGCCCTCCATCAGCCCCCGCTACTCCACGGTGCCGACCTCCGGTCGCCCCGCCGAGGGCTCCTCCGCCGCCGCCCGCCGCAGGCTCCGCCGTTTCGCATGCCGCCTCACGAACTGCGGCAACAACACCCACAGCCCGCCGCACACCATCAGAGTCCCGCTCCCGGCGATCACGCCCTCGACCCGCCCGAGCACCACATCGACCACGAGCAGCACGGACCCGCCGAGGGTCAGTACCAGAACCACCATCCCGGTCGCGGCCAGCCGTGCCGAAGTGCGGACGATCTCCGGCTTGGATCCGCTCTGGAACAGCGTGCGGTGCAATGCGGCCGGTGCGGTGAACAACGCCGCGGCAACCACTGCCAGCAACAGCGTCGCCACGTACATCGCGCGCTGCACCGTGTCGAGCGACGGAAGCCGGGCGCTGAAAGCGACGGTCAAAAGGAACGCGAAAAGGATCTGGACACCCGCCTGCACGATCCTCAACTCCTGCAGCAGCTCACCATAGTTGCGGTCGGCCTGCTCCAGCGTCGTCTCCTCGCGCGGCGTACGCACCTGCTCCTCAGCCATGCCCTGGCAAACTACTCGCTCCCCACCACCACGTCGCTCTGATCAGCCCACCCAATTCGGGTCTGACGCAGGTTTGGGTGAGGTCCGGTCGCGCGGCCCGGCGGGCCGGTGGGGTCATGACGGTCTCGAACCCGTCGGGGGTCAGCCGGCCGGGATGGCGGCGGGGGCGGCCCCCGACGGAGTCGCACCCGCCCACCCCGGCGACGTAACCCCGCCCCCCCATGTGGAACCCATTGATCCCACCCGCCCGCAACACCGGCAGATGATCCAGCCGCAACCCACCACCCACGAGGCTCTGCGGCCCGTACCCCGGCCTTCCCGGCCCTCGCGGCCTCAGCGAGCAACGTCGACAGCCGGTGGCTTTCAGGGGCGGGGCTTGGCATGTTTCTTCCTCCTCGCGCAGCAGGGCGCCGACGGTGTCCGCCCCGACCCTGCGTCCTTGCCGGGCGAGCCCCGCCGCCGGGCTCTTGGTCGACTTCGCCGTCCAGCACAGCGGCGGCATCGGATCGGCCCGCTCATCGGGTTCCACCACAGCCAGACCGGGAACACGGTCCGCAGGCAGTTGACCGACCTGAGGTCAGATCACCGTCCCCTCGATGACCGGCTGTTCACCTTGGGGTCAGCGGCGCCCGGACGCGACTACTGACTTGCGCGCACGTCCAGTTGCCGTCTGGCCAGAGGGTGCGGATGGCGCTAGCGTTCGACCAGCGGCCCTGGACCCCGGCGGCATCGCATCATGAGCGCGCCCCTGCGCAGGGCGCATCCTGCGCATCGGTGTGCACGCCTCGTCGCCTCACGGTGCAGGTTGATGTTCCCGAAGCGCCACACAGCTGGTAGAGGCGATGACCAAGTTGCCCACCAGCCCCACGCGCCACCAACAAGCCGGCGGTGCACATGTACGTGCTGCTGCTCGTCCCCCTGCTTCCTCTCGCCCTGCTCGGGACGGTCCTGGTTCTGTCCTGGTGGGAGGACCTGATGCTTCCGACGGCCCGCCCGGATGAGTCCCCCGCCGTCAACGCGCATGTCTATCTCCACGGGAAGCGGCCGGGTCCCCCAAATATCCAGCTGTGACGCGGCGTTGGCATGCGGTATTGCAAGGCGTTCATTGGTCAGTACGGCACAAGGCCGTGCCTTCGCCGGACCATCACGGTGCGGCACAAGGCCCGTGTCCCCTGCTGTACGGACCGGGTGCGGGGCCTCCTGGCTGTTGTCGCTGCGGGGGCCTACGCTTGTTTGTACCGGTGTGCGAGCGGACTGACCGCGCTCCGGGCAGGCAGTTGGGGCTGTGTCATGGATGTGCGGCAGAACACCGCGGCGAGGAAGCGCGTCGTGGCGACCGCGAGTGCCACCGGCGCAGCCGCCGCATTCAGCGACGTTCCCGTCTCCGACGCCCTGGCCCGCATGCGCGCCCACGCCTTCAGTCACCAAAGCGTCGAAGGAGCTGGCCCATGGTGAGTCGTTCGGCACCGTCCACCGGATGGCGCCCGCGCCAACGGCTCCCGTCCAAGGGGCCCGGAGGAGTTGAAGCAGCGGGGTGCGGTCCGGCACTGCTCCGGGCCGCACCCTGTTCACGCAGTCGTCCCGGGTGCGATCTCGGCGAGGCAACGCCGGGTGGCTGCTGCGGATCGTGAGAGGTCTCACCGTCTTCCTCTCTGGGCGCCGACCAGAACGGGATGTGGCTGCGGGCCCGAGACGGTTAACCTGACGCACCGTTAGGTCGCCTGTGGCACGCGAATGGCACGCGAGCCAAAAGTGGTCTAGACAACAACGAAGCCCCAGGTCTCTGACCTGGGGCTTTTCTATGGAGCGGGTGACGAGAATCGAACTCGCGCTCTGAGCTTGGGAAGCTCATGTTCTACCATTAAACTACACCCGCGAAAACGGCCGTTGAGCTGCTGCCGCATCGTCGGACACTGTACCCCATGTCGGGATCCCGGTGTCCAGGGGCGAGGAGCGGAATGCGGAGTGCCGCTTGGTCGGGCGTCCTGTATATCCCCTAATGTGGCAGCTTCGTCCACGCGTGGTTTGGGGAAGGGACTTGATGGATCGCACCGTCGTCCGCTGTGCCGAGGGGCACGTGTTCAGCACCTCTTCGTTCCCGTTGCGACAGCTCGGTGAGGGGCGGATCGGGCCCGGGAGGCTCGTGAGGTGTCCCCGGTGTGCGCGGCTGCGGCATGCCGTGCCGGTGGCCGGAGAGAAGTAGAAGAGAAGCAGTGAGGCAGGCGCGTGGGGTTGTCCGATTGGGGCGGGCCCGCGCGCTCTGCGTATCCTCGGTAGGTGCTTCTCTCAGACAAGGACATCCGGGCCGAGATCGATGCCGGACGCGTACGTATTGATCCGTTCGACGAGTCGATGGTGCAGCCGTCGAGTGTCGATGTGCGGCTGGACCGCTACTTCCGGGTGTTCGAGAACCACCGGTATCCGCACATCGATCCCGCCGTCGAGCAGGCGGATCTGACGCGGCTGGTGGAACCTGAGGGGGATGAGGCGTTCATCCTGCATCCGGGCGAGTTCGTGCTCGCTTCCACTTACGAGACGATCACGTTGCCCGACAACCTCGCTTCGAGGTTGGAGGGGAAGAGTTCGCTCGGTCGGCTGGGGCTGGTCACGCATTCGACGGCGGGGTTTATCGACCCCGGGTTTTCCGGGCATGTGACGTTGGAGTTGTCGAATCTGGCGACTCTGCCCATCAAGTTGTGGCCGGGGATGAAGATCGGGCAGCTGTGTTTGTTCCAGCTGAGCTCCTCGGCTGAGTTTCCTTATGGGTCCGAGCGGTACGGGTCCCGTTATCAGGGGCAGCGCGGGCCCACGGCCTCGCGGTCCTTCCTCAATTTCCATCGGACGCAGGTGTGATAGCCGGTATGGGTAACAGTGACGTACGAGAGAATCTGACGTACGAGGGGTTCGGGCACGCGGTGCGCGAGCTGGCGCAGACGATCGCCGATGACGGGTACGAGCCCGACATCGTGCTGAGCATCGCGCGCGGTGGTGTGTTCGTCGCGGGTGGTCTCGCGTACGCGCTGGATGTGAAGAACATCCACCTGGTGAATGTGGAGTTTTACACCGGGGTCGGGACGACGCTGGAAATGCCGGTCATGCTGGCGCCGGTTCCGAATGTCATTGATTTCAGCAATAAGAAGGTGCTTATTGCTGATGACGTGGCCGATACGGGTAAGACGCTGAAGCTCGTGCACGACTTCTGCCTGGAGCATGTGGCGGAGGTGCGCAGTGCGGTTATCTACGAGAAGTCGCACTCGCTGGTGAAGTGTGAGTACGTGTGGAAGCGTACGGATGAGTGGATCAATTTCCCCTGGTCCGTCGAGAAGCCCGTCGTGCGGCGTGACGGGCAGATTCTCGACGCGTAAGCAGTGAGTGGCAGGCAGTAGGCGGTAAGTACGGCGGAGGGCCCGGAGCGAATCACTCGCTCCGGGCCCTCTGTCGTGTTCGGGTGCTTCTACAGCGTGCCCAGCTTGATCAGGGAGAGCAGCGCGATCAGCTGGATCGCGGAGGCGCCCAGGGCCTTCGGCCAGGGGAGGTCGTGGGACTTGCTGATCATCGAGGTGAAGAGGGCGCCGGCCGCCAGCCAGGTGGCCCAGCCGATGATCTGGACGACGCTGTTGTCGCCGCCCAGGAAGAGGGCGAGGAGCAGGCGGGGGGCGTCGGTGATCGACATGATCAGGAGCGAGAGGCCCACCGTCGGCTGCCAGGAGCCGTCGCCGCCGAGCTGGCGCGCCACCGTGTGCGTCACCGCGCCCAGGATCAGTCCGCACAGCGTCATCGCGACCGCCGTGATCAGGACGTACGGGATGGCACTCGCGAAGGTCGAGTTGATCGTGTCCTCGCGGGCCTTGTCGAAGCCGAAGACCGCGAGCATGCCGTAGACGAAGGTGACGATCAGCGCGGGGGCCCACACCTGGTGGTCGCGCATCTGCCAGAAGGTCGCACCCGGGCGCAGCACGATGCCCGAGAGCAGCTGCTTCCAGTGCAGGCGCGGGCCGATCGGCGGGGCCGGGGTGTTGCCGGCGCGGTAGGTGTTGCCGTCGCCGTAGGGGTCTTCGTTGACGCTGAAGGCCTGGGTGTGGCCCGGGTTGTTGGCGGCGTACGGGTCGTGGGGGCCCGAGTGGGGGCCTGCTTGGTACGGGGCGGGGCCGCCGCCCTGTGCGTACGGGTCGTAGGTGCCCCGGGGGTCGTAGCCGCCCTGGGGGTCGCCGAAGTACTCCGGCTCGTCGGGGCCGCCGCCTCCGTATCCGCCGTTGCCCCGTGGGGCGCCGGGCCCGTAACCGGGGGCCTGCGGCGGCCACTGCTGACCGCCGTACTGGGGGTGAGGCGGTGCCTGCTGCCCCCCGTACGGCTGCGCCTGCGGCTGCTGCCGCTGCGGTTCCTGCTGCGTGCGGTTGTCCCGGCCGCGTCCGATCCTGAATCCAGCCACGCGAACGAACGTACCCGCTCCGGATACGGCCGGGGACGGGCGGTGGCGGATCCGGGGGCCTTTGCCGCCGAGCTGTGACATCCCCTAGGGGAACCCCGGGGGGACTGCCGGGGAGCCGTCGGGCGGCTGTCGGAGGGGTGGCGGCGGGGCGGCGGCGGGGTTCGTGAGGGTGCGGAGCGTAGTCGGGCGGGCTCGAACTGGTGAGTAATTGTTAAGGATTGGGTGGATTTACATGGATGAGACAGCGTCTGGTGGCGTTCGTTACATTTCCGATGGGTGGCGCACATGTGATCCACGTAACTTCGTCGCTGTCATCGAGGCGCAAATGGCTGCAAAGCCGACAGGGCCGACAAAGCAGACACAGCGAAGACGAAGTACCTGAGGGAGATCAGTTCCTATGAGCGCTACCCGACGCACTTTCCGTACCGCCGCAGTCGCCACCGGGGCCGTCGCGGCCCTCGCGTTCCCGACTGCCGCTGCTTTCGCGGACGAGGTTCCGGCACCGGCCGGCGACCAGACGGCCAGCGCCCCCAAGAGCGAGGCTCCCAAGAGCGAGAGCACCCCCGCTCCCGAGGCCCCCGCGCCGGCCGCGCCCGCCGCTGCTGCCGACGAGACCGTGACGTCCCCCAAGTCCGAGACCCCGCCGCCGACCAACCAGGTCGTGCCCGGCAATGAGACCGGTGCCGGCAAGGACGAGACCACGCCCCCGCCCACCACCAAGCCCGTCCCCGGCAACGAGACCGACACCGGCAAGGACACCGGTAAGGACACCGGCAAGGACAAGGGCACCACCGGCGGCAAGGACGAGACCGTCACGTCCGGCAAGGACACCGGCAAGGACAAGGGCAACAAGGACTGCACCTGTCCCACCGACGGCAAGGGCACCGTCCACCACAACAAGGACTGCAAGGGCGGCCACCACGGCAACCACGGCCACAAGGGCAGCCACGGCCACGGCAACTGGGACGGCCACAAGAGCACCCACACCCACACCCACTCGACCCACGTCCACCAGCAGAAGGTCGTGACGACCCCGGGCAAGGCCACCACCAGCAAGACCGTGGTCGTCCCGCAGGGCACCGTCCCCAAGGGCGGCGTGAAGGCCGGTGCCGAGAACGTGGGCGCCTCCTCCTCCAGCAACACCCTGATAGCCGCCGGTGGCGGTCTGGCCGCCGTCGGTGCCGCGGGCCTCGGCTTCGCGATGATGCGCCGCAACCGTCAGGAGGGCTGACCCTCCGCAAGGTCGGAAACTGACGCCGTACGCGTTCCCGGAAGGGGCCGGAGTGGAGGTGACCACTCCGGTCCCTTCCGCATGACGCGAGGACCCACCAGTCCGCCCAGCCCCGGCAGCCCCACCACCACCGGCACCCACATCAGCACCCACAGCCGGTCCTGCTCGGCCGCCCCCGGCAGCCCCGAAGCCGTCAGGAAGCCGACCGCCCCGGCCGCCGCCACCGTCACCGCCAGCCGCGCGTCCCCCCGCCGCCACAGCAGCCACCCCGCCAGCCCCAGCAGCACCACGAACGCCGTCTCGTCCCGCGCCCACTCCGCCCAGTAGCGCACCGCCAGCACCACGATCCGCATCCCCGGGTCCGCCACGTCGGGCCGTGTGAAGTGGTGCGTGAGCAGGTCCTGCGCCGCCACCGCCGGTCCCGGCAGCCCCAGCAGCCACGACAGCCCCGCGAGCCCGGCGGCTCCGGACGCGCCCGCCGCCGCCAGCAGGAGTGCCGGTCGCTGCCCTGACGTACGTACAAGACGCGGTCGTACGAGACGCGGTCGTACGAGACACAGCCCGGCCCCCACCAGCACCACCCCCACCATCAGCGCCGACGAATACTTCACCTCCGCCAGCACCCCGAACCCCGCCCCCAGCGGCCCCCACGCCCCCGACGGCCGCTCCGCCACCACCCGGTACGCCCCCAGCGTGCAGGCCAGTACGCAGGCCAGCACCGCGCCCTCGGTCAGCGGGCGCATCGCCCAGTAGCCCAGCGGCCCGAACAGCAGCAGCGCCTGCCCGCCCAGCACCGCCCGCGCCCCGTACCCCGCCTCCCGCAGCAGCAGCCCCAGCAGCCACACCGACACCCCGGACAGCGCGAGCCCCGCCAGCCACATCCCCGGCAGCACGCCGCACAGCACAACCAGAGGAGCGACCAGGAGGGGGTAGCCGGGCCGCGCCGCGAAGACCGACTCGTACCGCTGACCGTACGAGCGCAGGCCCGCCGGTACGTCGGCGAGGCAGCCCGCGTACGACCCCGCATCCTGCGCCGAGCAGTACGCCCGCAGCGCCTCGGCGTGGGCGGCCCCCTCGGACGCGCCCGTGAACCGCAGCGCCGCGACGGCGTAGCGGTAGGAGTCGCCGCTGAAGGTCCACTGGGGGAGCAGGACGAGGTGCATCACGGCGAACAGGAAGAACAGCAGCAACACAGGACGCAGCAGCAACACGGGACGCAGCAGCAACACGGGATGACGGCGCATGCGCCCGGGCATAGCAAAAGCGGCCGGTCCCGCCCTCAAGGCAGAACCGGCCGCTCACGCATCCGTACGAACTACTTCACCGGCTCGGGCTCCGGCGCGTCCTCGGACTCCTCCGACGCCGCCGGGTCGATCGGCGTCTTCACCGATTCGAGCAGCAGCTGCGCGACGTCGACGACCGTCACGGACTCCTTGGCCTTGCCCTCGTTCTTCTTGCCGTTGACCGAGTCGGTCAGCATGACGAGGCAGAAGGGGCAGGCGGTCGAGACGATGTCCGGGTTCAGGGACAGCGCCTCGTCGACGCGCTCGTTGTTGATGCGCTTGCCGATCCGCTCCTCCATCCACATCCGCGCACCGCCGGCGCCGCAGCAGAAGCCGCGCTCCTTGTGGCGGTGCATCTCCTGCTGGCGCAGGCCCGGGACGGCGGACATGATCTCGCGCGGGGGCGTGTAGACCTTGTTGTGGCGGCCCAGGTAGCAGGGGTCGTGGTACGTGATGAGGCCCTCGACCGGGGTCACCGGGAGCAGCTTGCCCTCGTCGATGAGGTGCTGGAGCAGCTGCGTGTGGTGGATGACCTCGTAGTCGCCGCCGATCTGCGGGTACTCGTTGCCGATCGTGTTGAGGCAGTGCGGGCAGGTGGCGACGATCTTCTTGGCGGTGCGGGGCTTCTTGGAGTCCACGGTCACCTTGCCGTCGTCGTCGTACTCCTCGCCGAAGGCCATGTTGAGCGCCATGACGTTCTCCTGGCCGAGCTGCTGGAACAGCGGCTCGTTGCCCAGGCGGCGGGCGGAGTCACCGGTGCACTTCTCGTCGCCGCCCATGATGGCGAACGTGACGCCCGCCATGTGGAGCAGCTCGGCGAAGGCCTTGGTGGTCTTCTTGGCGCGGTCCTCCAGGGAGCCCGCGCAGCCGACCCAGTACAGGTACTCGACCTCGGTGAGGTCCTCGATGTCCTTGCCGACGACCGGCACCTCGAAGTCGAGCTCCTTGAGCCACTCCAGGCGCTGCTTCTTCGCCAGGCCCCAGGGGTTGCCCTTCTTCTCCAGGTTCTTGAGCATCGTGCCCGCCTCGGACGGGAAGGCGCTCTCGATCATGACCTGGTAGCGGCGCATGTCGACGATGTGGTCGATGTGCTCGATGTCCACCGGGCACTGCTCGACGCAGGCACCGCAGGTGGTGCAGGACCACAGGACGTCGGGGTCGATGACGCCGTTCTCTTCGAGGGTGCCGATGAGGGGGCGCTCGGCCTCCGCCAACGCCGCGGCCGGGACGTCCTTGAGGGCCTCCTCGGACGCCTTCTCCTCGCCCTCCATGTCCTTGCCGCCGCCCGCCAGCAGGTACGGCGCCTTGGCGTGCGCGTGGTCGCGCAGGGACATGATCAGGAGCTTCGGGGAGAGCGGCTTGCCCGTGTTCCAGGCGGGGCACTGCGACTGGCAGCGACCGCACTCGGTGCAGGTCGAGAAGTCGAGGATGCCCTTCCAGCTGAACTGCTCGACCTGGCTGACACCGAAGACGGCGTCCTCGGCCGGGTCCTCCCAGTCGATCTCCTTGCCGCCGGTGGTCATCGGCAGCAGCGCGCCGAGCGCGACGTCGCCGTCGGCCCTGCGCTTGAAGTAGATGTTCGGGAAGGCCAGGAAGCGGTGCCAGGCCACGCCCATGTCGGTCTTCAGCGCGACCGTGATCATCCAGATGAAGGAGGTGGCGATCTTCAGACCCGCGAAGAAGTACGTGAGCTGCTGGAGCGTGGAGAGGTCCATGCCCCGGAACCAGGCGACCACCGGGTACGAGATGAAGAACGACGCTTCGTAGGAGTCCACGTGGTGCTGGGCGCCTTCGAGGGCGTGCAGCGTGAAGATGCAGATGCCGACGATCAGGATGACCGACTCGACGAAGTACGCCTGACCCGCGTTGGAGCCCGCGAAGCGGGACTTGCGGCCCGGCTTGTTCGCCTTGCTCAGCTGGCGGATCACGATCAGGACGGCGATGCCGACGATCGTCATCGTGCCGATGAACTCCACGAACATGTTGTACGGAGCCCACTCGCCGATGATCGGCAGCATCCAGTCGGCCTGGAAGAGCTGGCCGATGGCGTTGACGATCGTCAGCAGCAGCGAGAAGAAGCCCACCGCCACGAACCAGTGCGCGACGCCGACGACGCCCCACTTGTTCATGCGCGTGTGGCCGAGGAACTCCTTGACCACGGTGACCGCGCGCTGCCACGGGTAGTCGGTACGGGTGCCGGCGGGCACGGGCTGTCCGAGCCGTACGAAGCGATAGATCTGGAAGATCGCACGGCCGAACAGCGCGACGCCGACTGCCATGAGGACCAGCGACACGATGATCGCGGCGAGTTGCATTTGGGGGCTCCTCGGGCCTGCGAGGGTGGGTAACGGGGGTGCCTGGGGGCGGTCCCGGGGGTCCCGGGCCTCAGGCTTGATTACGCTGTGCTGATTACTGAGGGGTAACTTATCCAGTCGAGCTGAGATTACCCACTTATGCCGTCGCACAGTATCCAGGCGGCCGGTGATCTGCGTCGCTCAGGCTCCCCTCACCCACGCCTGCCTACAGCCGGTCGGCCGCCCCGCACCTGTTCCTCGCGTCGAAGAGGTACGAGGCGTTCCGCTCGATCAGCGGGTAGTCGAAGGCGTCGTGGTCCGTCGCCAGCACCACCGCGTCCGCCGCCCGCACCTCCGCCCCGGTGAGTTCCACCAGGAGTACGTCGTCGGGCAGGTGCGCGGAGTCCGCGTGGGGTTCGACCGCGCGCACCCTCGCGCCCCGGCGGACCAGGAGCTCGGCGATGTGCACGGCGGGGGACTCCCGGACGTCGCCCGTGTTCCGCTTGTACGCCAGTCCCAGGACCAGCACCGAGGCCCCGCGCAGGTCCCGGCCGAGGCCCTTCTCCATGCGGCGGATCACGTACTCGGGCATCTGCTCGTTGATCTCGTTGGCCAGCGAGACGAGGCGCACGTCGTGGTGGAGCTCCCGGCGCACCTGCCAGGAGAGGTACGAGGGGTCCACGGGGAGGCAGTGGCCGCCGACTCCCGGACCCGGGTAGAAGGGCATGAAGCCGAAGGGCTTCGTCGCGGCGGCGTCGACCGCCTCCCAGATGTCGATGCCGAGGGGGCCCGCGCACATCGCCAGCTCGTTGACCAGCGCGATGTTCACCTGCCGGAAGGTGTTCTCCAGGAGCTTGGTCAGCTCGGCGGTGCGCAGCGAGGAGACCGGGACGGTGCGCTCGGTGATCCGGTCGTAGAAGGCGCGCACGGCGGCGAGGGAGGCCGGGTCGATTCCGGCGACGGCCTTCGGGGTGTTCTCCAGGCGCCAGGTCGGGTTGCCGGGGTCGATCCGCTCGGGGCTGTAGCCGAGGCGGAAGTCGCGGCCGGCCCGCAGACCGCTGCCCGCTTCGAGGATCGGGCCGAGCAGGTCCTCGGTCGTTCCGGGGTACGTCGTCGACTCCAGCACGACGGTCGCGCCGGGCCGCAGGTGCGGGGCCACCGCGCGTCCGGCGCTCTCCACGCAGGACAGGTCGGGCACGCCGTCGCGCAGGGGGGTGGGGACGGCGATCACGCAGATGTCGTACGGAGCCTCGCAGCCGGTGGTGATGTGCAGGCGGCCGGAGTCGAGTGCGGCCAGGAGCCGGGGGAGGGGATGTCCTCGACGTGGCTGTCCCCCGCCTCCAGGCACTTGGCCTTGTACTCGTCCGTCTCGATTCCGGTGACCCGGAAACCCGCTTCGGCGGCGCGTACGGCGGGGGGGAAGACCGACGTAACCCAGGCCCACGACGCATACAGTCATCACGGATGACAAATTGTCTGAAAAGGCGTCAAATGTCGTAAATCGGACATGGGATGCGGCGCGGCGGGTGGGGTCGGCGGACGGGGCGTGACACACCTTTCGGTGTTACCGGCCGAAAAGGGGATAAAAGCCAATGGCTGCCATGGGCACAATCGACGCAGTGGTGACGGGGGCCGGTGGATTCATCGGCGGACACCTCACCCGCGCCCTTCTGGACGAGGGCCTGACCGTGCGGGGCGTGGACCGCAAGCCGCTCCACGCCTGGTACCAGGCGCACCCGGAGGCCGACAACCTGGTCGGGGACGTGGACCTGCGCGAGGACTGCGCGCAGGCCATGGCCGGCGCCGAGGGTGCGGAGGTGTTCCATCTCGCCGCCGACATGGGCGGGATGGGTTTCATCGAGAGCCACAAGGCCGACTGCATGCTCTCCGTGCTCTCCAGCACGCACATGCTGATGGCCGCCCGGGACGCGGGCGCGGGCCGTTACTTCTACTCCTCGTCCGCGTGCGTGTACGCGGCCGGCAAGCAGACCGAGGCCGACGTCGCCGCACTGCGCGAGGAGGACGCGTACCCCGCGATGCCCGAGGACGGGTACGGCTGGGAGAAGCTCTTCAGCGAGCGCATGGCCCGGCACTTCCGCGAGGATTTCGGCCTCGCCACCCGCACCGCCCGCTACCACAACGTCTACGGCCCGTACGGGACCTGGACCGGCGGCCGTGAGAAGGCCCCCGCCGCCGCCTGCCGCAAGGTCGCGCTCGCGGTGCTCACCGGGACGGACGAGGTCGAGATCTGGGGCGACGGCGAGCAGACGCGTTCCTTCACGTACATCGACGACTGCGTGGAGGGCACCCTGCGCCTGGCCCGCAGCCAGGTCGTCGAGCCGCTCAACATCGGCTCCGACCAACTGGTCAGCATCAACCAGCTCTTCGCGATCGTGGAGTCCATCGCCGGGGTCCGCCTCAAGCACCGGCACATCCCCGGTCCGCTCGGTGTGCGCGGGCGCAACAGTGACAACACCCGCATCATGAAGGAGCTCGGCTGGGAGCCCGAGACCCCGCTGACCGCCGGTCTGGAGCGGACCTACCGCTGGGTGTACGACCAGGTCAGCGCCCAGCTCGACGGCCGTCCGTACTTCGCCGCGTGAGCGTCATGGGTCAGCAGGTACGGGTGGACGTGCTGGGCACCTGGGTCAGTGCGACCCGTCCCGCACAGGCTGTGGACGAGATCGGGCGGTGGATCGAGACGCCCGGCCTGCGGTCGTACGTGTGCGTGACCGGGGTGCACGGGGTGATGGAGTCCGTACGCGACCCCTGGCTGCGCGGGGTGCACAACCGGTCCGGGCTGACCGTGCCCGACGGGATGCCGATGGTGTGGGCGGGCAGGCGGGCCGGGGCGCACGGGATGTCCCGGGTGTGCGGGCCCGACCTCTTCCTCTCGGTGCTTCAGCGGGCGGCGGAGCGCGGCTGGTCCTCGTACTTCTACGGCGGCGCGGAAGGTGTGCCGGAGCTGCTCGGCGAGCGGATGGCCGGGCGCTACCCGGGGCTGAAGGTGGCGGGGGCGTACTCGCCGCCGTACCGGCCGCTGACGGCCGCCGAGGACGCGGACGTCGTCCGGCGGATCAACGACTCCGGGGCCGACCTGGTCTGGGTCGGGCTGTCCACGCCCAAGCAGGAGCGGTGGATGGCCGAGCACCGCGACCGGTTGGAGGCTTCCGTGCTGCTCGGCGTGGGCGCGGCCTTCGACTTCCACACCGGGCGGGTGCCGCAGGCGCCGTTGTGGATGCAGGAGCGGGGCCTGGGCTGGGCGTACCGGCTGGCGAAGGAGCCGCGCCGGCTGTGGCGGCGCTACCTGCGCAACAACCCCGAGTACCTGGCCCGCATCGCGCTGCGCCCGCCCCGGCTGGTGACGGGGGAGCCGGTGGCGGCGGGAGGGTGCTGCGGAGGCGGCCGCTCTGCCGGGGCGCCGACCGTGATGTCGGGGGAGGTCCGGTGAGCGGCTCCCTGCGGATCGCGCTCGTGCACAGCTTCTACGGCTCCGGGCAGCCCAGCGGCGAGAACCAGGCCGTGCTGGAGCAGGAGCGGGCGCTGCGGGCCGCCGGGCACGAGGTGCTGCTGGCGGCCGCGCACACCGACCAACTGGCGGGCGGGGCCTACCCGTTGAAGGCGGCCGCCCGGGTGGCGACCGGGCGCGGGGCGACCCCGCTGGCCCGGCTGCGGGAGTGGCGGCCCGACGTCGTGCACGTCCACAACCTCTTCCCGAACTACGGGCGTTCCTGGGTGCGCGAGTGGCGGGGGCCGCTCGTGGCGACCCTGCACAACTACCGCCCGCTGTGCGCCGCCGCCACCCTCTACCGGGAGGGCGCCGCCTGCACGCGCTGCCTCGACGGGGAGCGCTGGGCGGGCCTCAAGGAGGGCTGCTACCGGGGCTCGCGGCTCGCGACACTCCCGCTCGCGTGGGCCGGTCGCGGCGGTCCCGGCGCCGATGCGCTGCTCGGGCGGGCGGACCGGCTGGTGGTGCTCTCCGAGCTGAGCCGGCGGACGTACGAGAAGGCGGGCGTCGCCCCGGAGCGGCTCGCGCTGGTGCCGAACTTCGTCACCGATGCTCCGGCGGTCAACTCCACGGGCGGCAAGGGGCGTTGGGTCTTCGCGGGCAGGCTGGGCGCGGAGAAGGGCGTCCTGGAGCTGCTGCGGCGCTGGCCCGACGGGGAGCCGCTGGACGTGGTCGGCGACGGCGAGCTGGCGCAGGCCTGCCGGGCCGCCGCGCCCTCGTCGGTGCGGTTCGTCGGCGCGCTCGGCCGTGAGGAGCTGCGGCGGCGGATGCCGTCCTGGCGCGGGCTGGTCTTCCCCAGCCGCTGCCTGGAGAACGCCCCGCTGGTGTACGCGGAGGCGCTCGCCGCCGGGCTGCCGGTGCTGGCCTTCACGGGCTCCTCGGTCGCCGAGGCGTTACGTACCGAGGGCACCGGCGCGGTCACCGGCTGGGACACCCCGCTCGCCGCCGAGCTGCGGGAGGCCGCCGCCCGCTTCCCGGGCCTGCGCGCCCACTGCGCCCGGGTGTTCGCCGAGCACTACCGGGAGCCGGTCTGGCTGGGGCGTACGCAGGAGTTGTACGCGTCGGTCGTACGGGAGAGGGGGGCCGTGCCGTGTCCCGCGTGAGCACCGCCCGGCGCCCCCGGATCACCGTCGTCCAGCCGTACGTCACCGGCTACCGGGCCCCCTTCCTGGCCCGCCTCGGGCCCGAGCTGGACGCCCGGGGCATCGACCTGACCGTGGCGCACGGGCGGCCCACGCCCTGGCTGGTCGCACGCGGGGACGCGGTGCGGCTGCCGGGGGCGCGGGAACTTCCGCAGCGCAGCGTCGAGTTGGCCGGGCGCACGCTGATCTGGCGGGACCTGGGCGAGCTGGCCGAGCGCAGCGACGTACTCGTGGTGGAGCAGGCGCTGCACAACCTGGAGAGCCTGCCGCACCTGCTGCGCCCGGGGCGGCGCGGGCCCGCCGTCGCGCTGTGGGGGCACGGGAGTTCGCGGACCGTGCGGCACGGGAGCGGGCTGCGGGCGGTCAAGCGGGCGCTGACCCGGCGGGCGCACTGGTTCTTCGCGTACACCGACAGCGGGGCGAAGGCGGTGGGCGACACCGGCTTTCCCGGGGAGCGGATCACCGTCGTGCGCAACACCATCGACACCGGTGCGCTGGTCGCCGCCCGGGAGGCCGTCACGGACGCCGAGGTGGCCCGCTTCCGGTCCGAGCACCGGCTCGTGCAGGGGCGCACCGCGCTCTACATCGGGGCGCTCGACGCCACCAAGCGGCTGGGTTTCCTGCTGGACGCCGCCGAGCGGATCGCCCGCGAACTGCCCGGGTTCAGGCTGATCGTCGCCGGTGACGGCGACGGGCGGGGCGAGGTGGAGCGGGCCGCGGCGGCGGGCGCACCGGTCGTGTACGTCGGGCGGACCACCGGTGACGCGCACAAGGCGCTGCTCGGGGCGGCGAGCGACCTGATGCTGGTGCCGGGGCTGGTCGGGCTGGTCGCGGTGGACTCCTTCGCGCTGCGCACGCCGGTTCTGACCGTACGGAGTGCCTTGCACGGGCCGGAGTTCGACTATCTGCGCGACGGGCACAACGCGGTGATCACCCACGACTGTCCGGGCACCTACGCGGCCACGGCGGTCGCCCTGCTCACCGGCGGGGCCGAGCTGGACCGGCTGCGCGAGGCGTGCCGAACGGACGCGGAGCGCTACACCATCGGAGGGATGGCGGAGCGGTTCGCGCGGGGGGCACAGGAAATGGTGCGGGCGCTGCCTAACTTCGGCATATGAGCACAAATTCGGGTACATCGACCCCGATCGCGCAGCAGGACCTGGACCCGGCCCCGCAGCAGGGCCTCTCGACCGTGCCGCCGCAGGATGCGCCCCCCGTACCGATGGGCGAACTCCAGCAGTCCGAGCACGGCGAGGGGCACGACTACGCGGCCGGGTCCCCGCACATCCGCCACCACTCCGTCCGCGAGCGCCTGGTCCGTACGATCCACACGACCGTCGCCGACACGATCCGGCGCAACGGGCGCTGTCTGGTCACCGAGGTCGGCGCGGGCCACGGCACCTTCACCGACCATCTCCTGGCGGCGGGCGCGGAGGTCGTCGTCACCGAGATGAGCGCCCCCAGCGCGGACTTCCTGCGTGAGAGGTACCGGTACAACCCGCGCGTGACGGTCCGTCATGATCCGTACGGGGAAGCCGCGTTCGAGGGGGAGCGGCCCGATCTGGTGGCCTGTCTGTCGGTGCTGCACCACATTCCCGACTACCTCGGTACGGTCGCCGCGCTCGCCGAGCGCATCACCCCCGGCGGCAGCTTCCTCAGCTTCCAGGACCCGCTGTACTACCCCCGCCGCAACGCCGCCTCGCTCGGCCTGGACCGGGCCGCGTACGCGTGGTGGCGGATCGGGCAGGGCGGCTTCGCGCGGGGCGCGGCGACCCGGCTGCGGCGGCTGCGCGGGGAGCTGGACGAGTCCAACCCGGCGGACATGGTCGAGTACCACGTGGTGCGCGACGGCTGCGACGAGCGCGCCCTGCACGGCATCCTGCGGCACGAGTTCGCCTCGGTCGAGGTGGACCGGTACTGGTCGACGCAGTCGCCGCTGCTCCAGTACGTCGGCGAGCGCTTCGGCCCGTACACGACCTTCGGGATCGTGGCCCGCGACAGGAAGTAGACCGGGGGCGGGTGGCCGTCCCGGGGTCCGGCGGCCACCCCTCTAGTGCGCCCCGCGCGAGGTCAGCACGGCCGGGACGGTGCGGGCCAGGATGGCGAGGTCGACGGAGAGGCAGTGGGTGTCGACGTACTCCAGGTCCAGCAACACCATCTCGTCCCAGGGGAGTTCGGAACGCCCGTTGACCTGCCAGAGGCCGGTGAGGCCCGGCCGTACGGTCAGCCGGCCCCGGGCCAGGCCCGTGTAGCCGGAGTCCTCGACGACCAGGGGGCGGGGGCCGACCAGGGACATCTCGCCGCGCAGCACGTTGAAGAGCTGCGGCAGCTCGTCGAGCGAGAGCCGGCGCAGGATGCGGCCGACGGGGGTGACGCGGGGGTCCGAGCGGAGCTTGAAGAGGTGCCCGTCGGATTCGTTGAGCGCGGCCAGGTTCACGCGTTCGGCCGCCGCCCCGATGTGCATGGTGCGGAACTTCAGGATGTGGAAGGGCTTCCCGTGCAGACCCGCCCGGGGCTGACGGTAGATCGCGCCGCCGGGCGAGGTGAGGGCAACAGCGGCATACACCGAGGCCAGGACGGGTGCGAAGAGGAGCAGGAGCAACACACTGCCCGTCAGATCGAGTGCGCGTTTCGCGGACAGCGACCGCATCGCCGCATCCTTTCGTGGGATCTTTGTCCGACTTGATGGGAATAGTCGGCTTTATGGCTATGACCATCGCACGATGAACACAAGTCGGCTGTCGCGCCACGCGTGCCGCTCAGCCGGACAGCAGCACAGGACGGAGAGGTGGTTGTGGGGGTGGCATCGATGTCGAGGCTCCACCGGGTACGGGCGCGTCTGAAGGCGCGGAGCACATGGAAGTACGCGTGCGCGGGGCTCGCCCTGCTCGTCGGGCTGACGGGGGTCGCGGGCTGGCTGGCGTACCGGAAGATCGACGGCAACATCCGCACCGACGAGGCGACCGCGGCGGCCCTCGCCGAGCACGGCGCGGACCGCCCGGCCCGCCATCCGGGCACGGCGCAGAACATCCTGCTGCTCGGCTCCGACTGGCGGAAGGAACAGGGCAGCGAGCGCAGCGACACCGTGATGCTGCTGCACCTGGCCGCCGACCGGAAACGGGCCGAAGTCCTCAGCGTCCCCAGGGACTTGAGGGTCGACATGCCGAGCTGCCTCAAGGAGGACGGCAGCTACAGCCTCGCCCAGAACGCCCAGTTCAACTGGGCCTTCCAGTTCGGCGGGGCCGCCTGCACGATCCGTACGCTGGAGAAGCTGACCGGCATCCGGATCGACCACCACCTGATCGTCGACTTCAAGGGCTTCACGAAGATCGTGAACGCGGTCGGCGGGGTCGAGGTCGACCTGAAGAAGCCCGAGCACGACCCCAACGTCGGCCTCGACCTCAGCGCGGGCAAGCACCTGCTGAAGGGCGAGACCGCACTCAGCTACGTACGGGCCCGGCAGTACGTCGGCGACGGCAGCGACCTCAACCGGATCAACCGCCAGCAGGACTTCGTCAACCGCCTGGTCGGCAAGATCCGCGGCGACGGCACCCTCACCAACCCCGCCCGGCTCTACCCGGTGCTCGACGCGGCCACCTCGGCGCTCACCGCCGACTCCGGCCTCGACTCGCTGAGCGAGCTGTACGAGGTCGCCGACAGCCTGCGCGAACTGCCGCCCGGCGCCCTCACCTTCACCACCCTCCCGCACCACCAGGCACCCGACCACTGGTACCGCCTGGACCTCGAACAGCCGGAGGCGCGGCGGGTGTTCGAGGCCGTGAAGAAGGACAAGCCCGTGCTCGCGGCCCTCAAGAAGGCCCAGAAGGAGCCGTCGGAGGAGAACCCGGAGCCGGAGTTCGAGCCGGTGCACGACGAGTACGAGTGAGTGCGTGAGCACCCCCACCGGCCCGGGGCCGGGAGCGGGCGCGGGCACGCGGGAGAAGCAGGCCGCCCCTCGAGCCCGCGCCCTGGCGGGCGGCTTCGGCTGGGAGACCGGGGCGCTGATCGCCGCCATGGTCCTCCAGCTCGGCTACGGGGCCTGGACCGGCCGGCACCTGAGCGCCCTGCACTTCGGCGCGTACGCCACCGCCACGGCCGTCGTGCACGTCAGCGCGTCGCTGACCAGCGGACTCACCCAGTACGTGCTGACCTCGCGCGAGCGGGGGCCCGCCTTCCTGGCCCCGTCGCTGCTGCTCGCGGCCGGGACCGGGGCCGCCTCCTGCCTGTTCTTCGAGGCGGTGGCCCCGCTGTGGGGGCTCGTCTTCAGCGGGGTCCCCTACCTCGTGGACTTCGTCCGCATCCTCGTCCTCCAGAACCTGATCGCCCCGGTGGCGGCCGTCTGCACGGCCGCCCTCCGGGGCGAACTGCGTTTCCGGACGGCCGCGTTGCTGGAGCTGGGCGGGCAGGCGGTCGGCTGGACGTGCGCGCTGAGCGCCCTGATCGCCGGATGGATTCCGTACGGGGTCGCGCTGTCGCCGGTGCTGTCGGGCGTGGTGCCGTGCGTGGGCGGTCTGGTGCTGCTGCGGGGGATGCTGCGCGGGGCGCGGTGGGAGCGGCCGGGGCGGGAGCTGTGGCTCTCGCTGCGCTCGTGCGCCGCGTTCACGCTGGTCCAGTCGCTGACGTACAACCTCCAGGTGTGGAGTGCGGCGCTGGTGCTGGGCGCGAGCGGGACCGGGCACTTCTCGCGGGCCGTGTACTTCGTCTCGATGGTCTCCCAGACGCTCACCCAGGCGCTGGTGCGGACCTCGACTCCCTTGTTCACGCGGCTGGCCGAGACCCCGGAGCGGCTGGCGGGGGCGCTGCGGGACGCGCTGACGGTGGCGTCCGGGCTGCTCGGGGTGTGCCTGGGTGTGGTCGCGGGGGTGGGGCCGGTGGGGCTGTTGCTGCTGCTGGGACCGGGGTGGGAGGAGGCGGCGGCGCTGGTGGTGTGGTTCGTGCCGGGGCTCGCGCTCCAGGTGCTGTGCACGGTCGGGTATCAGGCGGACCGGGTGCGGGGCGACGTGGCGGGTGTGGCGGTGGTGCAGCGGGTGGTGCTGGTGGGGATGCTCGCCGGGGTGGGCGTCGCGGCGGCGCTGGCCGACGCCCGGCTGCTGGCGCTGGCGCTGCTGCTGGCGACGGGGGCGGGGCACGCCTGGCAGCTGCGGCGGTGGCGTCGACTGCCGGGCTGGCAGGGGATGTTGGGCGAGTACGCCGTCCACACCGCACTCGGTGCGGTCGTCGCGGGGGCCGCCCGGCTGGGGAGCGTGGCACAGGGCGGCGGGCCCGGACTCGTACCTCTTGTGTACGGACTGCTGGCGGGCGGCGCGGCTACGGCGTGCGCATGGCCGGTGCGGCGGTGGATTCCCGCGCTGCGGCTGGCCTCGGCACACGGGCTGCTGGGGCGGAAGACTGCTGCCCCGCCCGCTGTGCCGAGGCAGTCGACAGCACCGTGAACAGGGTCAGGGTGAGCACCAGATAGGGCGTGAACCCGTTGCCCCGCAAGGGTGCTTCCGGCACGCACAGCACGAGGGTCGTCGCGGTGAGCGCCCAGCTCAGGCCGTGGGTGACGGCGGCCGTGCGGGCGGCGGTCCACAGCACGACCAGCAGGAAGACCAGCAGCCCGGCGGCTCCGGCGATGCCCGCCGTCCCCAGGGTGTGGAGAACCTGGTTGTGCGCGTGGTCGAAGGCGCCGCCCACCGGCGAGCTGCGGTCGCTGAACAGGCCAGGCCCGTACCCGAACCAGATGTTCTCGTGGAAGGCCTCCAGCGCCAGCCGCCACGGCAGTTCGCGCCCGTGCAGGGTGGCGACCTCGTCCGAGCTGGTCACCTGGTGGAAGCCGTCGACCACGGCCGGGGAGAACAGCGCCGCGCTGCCCGCGAGCCCGGCCGCCACCAGCCGCTTGACCGCCGGGTGCACCCGGCCCGCGCGCAGGGCGTCCTCCCTGCGGTAGACGAAGAGCAGCGACACGAGGGCAGCCAGCCAGGCCGTACGGGACTGGGCGAACAGCAGGGTGAGGCCCGCCGCCGCACTGTGCACCAGCCACAGCCGGGTCCTGGCGATGCCCTGCACCTCCAGCAGCAGGGCCAGTACGGAGAGCGTGCCCAGCGCGGCAGGGTGGTTGGAGAGCCCGGCGAGGCGCCCGCCCGGCATCACCAGGTCGAGCCCGAAGTTGACCACCGGGCTGGCCAGCACCGCCCAGTTCGGGGCGACGACCAGCACCAGCAGGCTGCCGTACGTGAACACGCGCAGCCCCGCGCGCAGGGTGCGCACCAGCGTCTCCAGGCGCGGGCGGGGGGCCAGTTGGAACGCGGTGAGCAGCAGCGGGGCCAGCCACAGCCGCCAGTCCCCGGCCCCGCCGTGCCCCGCCCACACCCCGGCCAGCACCGGGCCCGCGTACATCAGCAGCGCCCCCGCCAGCACCGCAGAGCCGGGCCTGCGGCGGGCCGGGCGGGGGGCGACCAGGGCGATCACCAGGGTGGCGGTGAACAGGGCGAAGGACAGTCCGGCCCAGCCCACGGCCGCCTGCATCCGCCAGGGTGCGAGCGCGACCTCCGCGCGGGGGGTGCCGTAGGCGGCGCCCAGGACGTCGTTCGCGGCGACGATGGCGCGGCCCCAGACCACGGTGGCGAAGAACGCGGGGCTGAGCAGGACGACCCAGAGGCAGGCGGTGCGCAGTTGGGCGGCGACGGTGGCGGCAGGGCTGTCGGGGCTTTCCCGGCTGCCGTCGTGGGCCCGCGCGGGCGGTTCCGGACTGGGCCGCATGGCCGGGCTCAGGCGTTTCATACCTTATCTCCGTGATTGTCCGATTACGCTCCGCAATGACCGTACCGGAGGACGAAGTGAATGCCAGAGCCCATGCAGAAGCCCTTCTCAAGCGGTGGAAGTTCATCGCGCTGTGCGCCCTCGCAGGTCTGCTGACCGGACTGCTCGCCACCTGGCTCAGTACGCCCGTCTACCAGGGGCACAGCCAGATCTTCGTCTCCGCGCGCGCGGTGGCGGACACCCAGCAGCTCGCCCAGGTCTCCTCGTTCGGCCAGGACCGCGTCCAGTCGTACGCGGACCTGGTGACGAGCCGGCCCGTGATGGAGGAGGTCGTCGCCGAACTCGGCCTCGAACAGCGCCCGGACGAGCTCGCCCAGCAGGTCAAGGCGTCCTCCCCGATCGGCACGGTGCTCATCAACATCACCGCCTCCGACCGCTCGCCGCGCGGCGCAGCCGACATCGCGAACGCGGTCGCCCGCCATCTGATCGACGCCGTAGGGGAGTTGGAGACCCCGGTCGGCGGGGGCGCGATCCCGGTGAAGCTGTCGGTGTCGCAGTCCTCCGACGTGCCCGCCCGCCCCGACAGCCCCCGTCCGCTGCTCAACCTGGCCGCCGGACTCTTCGGCGGACTGCTGGTCGGCGTCGGGACCGCGCTGCTGCGCGAGGTGCTGGACTCCAGCATGGCGACCTCCGAGGAGCTCGGCGAGGCCGTCGAACTGCCCGTCTTCGGCTCCATCCCGCTCAACCGGATCGGCAAACAGCAGACCCTCGTCCTGGAGGAGAACGGAGCCGGCGGCTACTCGCGCCGCGCCGAGGCCTACCGCCAGCTGCGCACCAACCTCCAGTTCGCCTCCGTAGGACAGGCCCCCAAGGTGATCGCGGTCAGCAGCGCGCTGCCCGGCGAGGGCAAGACCTCCACCGCCGTCAACCTGGCCGCCGCCCTCGTCCTGGACGGCCGCCGGGTCTGCCTGGTCGACGCCGACCTGCGGCGGCCCCGGCTCGCCGACGGGCTCGGCCTGGTGGCCGACGCGGGACTCACGACGGTCCTCATCGGGCAGGCGGAGATCGAGGACGTCCTCCAGTGCGGGCCCGGCGGGCTCCAGGTGCTCACCTCGGGCCCGGTGCCGCCCAACCCCGTCGAACTGCTCGCCTCCGACCGGATGGGCGCGGTGCTTCGGGAGCTCGGCGAGCGCTTCGACACCGTCGTCGTCGACACCGCACCGGTGCTGCCGGTCGCCGACACCGTGGGGCTCGCCCTGCACGTCGACGGGGTGGTGCTGGTCGTACGGGCCAGGAAGACCGGCCGCGACCAGGCGGCCGGGGCGGCGGCGGCCCTGCGCGGGGTCGGCGCGACCCTGATCGGGGCGGTGCTCAGCATGACCCAGGACCGGCGCGGGGTCGGCAGCTACAGCTCGTACCACAGCTACAGCCCGGTCGGCCCGCCCACGGGCAGGGCGGCGTGGCTGCACCGGATCGGGCGGCCGAGGGGCGCCTCGCAGTCGCATTCGCAGTCGTCGTCCCCGGAGCCGGTGCTCGCCGCCAAGTCGTCGCGGAAGAAGATCCGGTGACCCCCGCCCTCCTCGACCCCGCCGGGCCCACCTTCCGCCAGCGGGCCCTGTGCGCGGTGATCCGGGCGGGCCGCCGCACCCTCGCCGCCACCCCGCTCTCCGGCAGCGGCCCCACCTCGGCCCTCTCCGCCGCCCTGCACCGGCTCGCCTTCCCGGTGGCGGGGACGGTCGTGCCCTACCGGGGGCTGCGCTTCACCACCGCCGAGGGCGACCGGTGCGTGGCCACGGCCATGCTGGGCGGGGCGTACGAGAGCCTGGAACTCGACCTGTACGAGCGGCTGGCGGCCCGCGCCTCGGGAATCGTCGACGTCGGCGCGAGCATCGGCCTGTACTCCTGCACGGGCGCGGCGAAGATGCGGCCCGACGGCCGGATCACCGCCTTCGAGCCGGTCCCGGCCAACGCCGAGGCCCTGCGCCGCAACCTCCGCCTCAACGGCCTGGCCGACCGGGTCCGGGTGGAGGAGGTCGCCGTCGGCCCCGCCCCCGGTTCGCTCACCCTGCACCTCGACCCCGCCAACAGCGGCGGCCACAGCGCCGCCCCGGACGCCTTCGGGCCCGGCGGGCGGACGGTCACCGTGCCGCGGGTCGCCCTGGACGCGTACCCCTGGGAGCGCCGGCCCGACCTCGTCAAGATCGACGCCGAGGGGTACGAGGTCCAGGTGCTGCGGGGCGCGGTGCGCACCCTGGCGCAGGGCCGTCCCGCCGTCTTCGTCGAGTACGTCCCGGAGCAGGTCGCGGCGTGCGGGGACGACCCCCGCGAGATCCTCGACGCGCTGTGGGCGGACGGGCGCGGGGTGTTCGTGCTGGACAAGGTCTGCGGTGTCGTACGGCGTGCGGACCGGGCGGCGCTCGCCGCCCTGCGTGCCCGCCACCCCCACTGCGACAACCTCCTCTCCGTCGGCCGCCCCGCCCACCGGGCGCTGCTGCCCGAGGGCTCGGCGCGGGTCTGGAGCTGTGCCGGGTGAGTTTCGAGGTGCTCTTCGTCTGCACCGGCAACGTGCACCGGTCGGTGCTGGCCGAGCGGCTGCTGGCGCAGCACGCGGGGGCGGGGGTGCGGGTCGCCAGTGCGGGGACGCGGCCCCCGGGACCGTACGAGATGGACCGCGAGACCCGGACCGTACTGGAGCAACTGGGCGGTGAGGGAAGGGACTTCACCTCGCGGCGGTTGACCGGGGAGATGGTGGCGGGGGCCTCGCTCGTGCTGGGGATGGAGCGGGAGCACCGGGAGGCGGCGGTGCGGCTGCGGCCGGGGGCGCTGCGGCGGGTGTTCACGCTGCGGGAGTTCCTGCGGCTGGCGGAGGGGGCTCAGGGGGCTCAGGGGGATGTGGTCGCGTACGCCGCCGGGATGCGGGGGGAGGTGGCTCCGGTGGATGCTGAACAGGACGCGGTGAGTGATCCGTGGGGTCTCGGGTACGAGGCGCTGAGCGCCTGCGGGACCCTACTGGACGCCCACACCCGCGCTCTGGCCGCGCTGCTCACTCCGGTCGCACCTCGCTGACCTGCGGAAATGCCGACCTGCTCGACTCTTGCGGATAAGGACCGCATAAGAGTTGAGTGGGGTCGACTCAGGTCTGTTGACTCCGGCGTACGAGTGATGCATCCTTGAGCCAGATCCACTCAAGTACGTAACTGGAGGAATCCGAAATGGCACGTGCGGTCGGCATCGACCTGGGCACGACTAACTCCGTCGTCAGCGTTCTCGAAGGCGGCGAGCCCACCGTCATCACCAACGCCGAAGGCGCCAGGACCACGCCGTCCGTCGTCGCCTTCGCGAAGAACGGCGAGGTGCTCGTCGGCGAGGTCGCCAAGCGCCAGGCGGTCACCAACGTCGACAGGACGATCCGTTCGGTCAAGCGCCACATGGGCACTGACTGGAAGATCGACCTCGACGGCAAGTCCTTCAACCCGCAGCAGATGAGCGCCTTCATCCTGCAGAAGCTGAAGCGCGACGCCGAGTCCTACCTGGGCGAGAAGGTGACCGACGCGGTCATCACCGTCCCGGCGTACTTCAACGACTCCGAGCGTCAGGCGACCAAGGAGGCCGGTGAGATCGCGGGCCTCAACGTCCTGCGCATCGTCAACGAGCCGACCGCCGCCGCGCTGGCGTACGGCCTCGACAAGGACGACCAGACGATCCTCGTCTTCGACCTCGGTGGCGGCACCTTCGACGTGTCCCTCCTGGAGATCGGCGACGGCGTCGTCGAGGTGAAGGCCACCAACGGTGACAACCACCTCGGTGGTGACGACTGGGACCAGCGCGTCGTCGACTACCTGGTGAAGCAGTTCCAGGGCAACCACGGTGTGGACCTGGGCAAGGACAAGATGGCTCTCCAGCGTCTCCGCGAGGCCGCGGAGAAGGCGAAGATCGAGCTGTCGTCCTCCACCGAGACGTCGATCAACCTCCCCTACATCACGGCTTCGGCCGAGGGCCCGCTGCACCTGGACGAGAAGCTCACGCGCTCGCAGTTCCAGCAGCTGACCTCCGACCTGCTGGAGCGCTGCAAGACGCCGTTCCACAACGTCATCAAGGACGCGGGCATCGCCCTCTCCGAGATCGACCACGTGGTCCTCGTCGGCGGCTCGACCCGCATGCCGGCCGTGGCCGAGCTCGTCAAGGAGCTCACCGGCGGCCGCGAGGCCAACAAGGGCGTCAACCCGGACGAGGTCGTCGCCATCGGCGCCTCGCTCCAGGCGGGTGTCCTGAAGGGCGAGGTCAAGGACGTACTGCTCCTCGACGTCACCCCGCTGTCCCTGGGCATCGAGACCAAGGGCGGCATCATGACCAAGCTCATCGAGCGCAACACCACGATCCCGACCAAGCGGTCCGAGATCTTCACGACGGCCGAGGACAACCAGCCGTCCGTGCAGATCCAGGTCTACCAGGGCGAGCGCGAGATCGCGGCGTACAACAAGAAGCTCGGGATGTTCGAGCTGACCGGTCTGCCGCCGGCCCCGCGCGGCGTGCCGCAGATCGAGGTCGCCTTCGACATCGACGCCAACGGCATCATGCACGTGGCCGCGAAGGACCTCGGAACCGGCAAGGAGCAGAAGATGACCGTCACCGGCGGCTCCTCGCTGCCGAAGGACGAGGTCAACCGGATGCGTGAGGAGGCCGAGCAGTACGCGGAGGAGGACCACAAGCGCCGCGAGGCCGCCGAGACCCGCAACCAGGCCGAGCAGCTCGTCTACCAGACGGAGAAGTTCCTCTCCGACAACGCGGACAAGGTCCCGGGCGAGGTCAAGACCGAGGTCGAGACCGCCGTCACCGAGCTGAAGGAAAAGCTCAAGGGCGAGGACACCGCTGAGATCCGTACGGCCACCGAGAAGGTCGCCGCCGTTTCCCAGAAGCTCGGCCAGGCCATGTACGCCGACGCTCAGGCCGCCCAGGGTGCGCCGGGTGCCGAGGGTGCTGCCCCGGGTGCCGGTCAGGCCGCCGACGACGACGTCGTCGACGCCGAGATCGTGGACGACGAGAAGGACAAGAAGGGCGGCGCTGCCTGATGACGGAGGAGACTCCGGGCTTCGACGAGAAGCCCGACGTCTCTTCCGGCGCGGACGACGCCGAGCCGAAGGCCGCTGAGTCCCCCTCCTCGGAGGAGGGCTCGGCGGCCCCGGCCGACGACGCGAACGCCGCGAAGGACGTCGCACTGACCGCCCAGCTGGACCAGGCCAAGATGGCGCTCAACGAGCGTACGGCCGACCTCCAGCGCCTCCAGGCGGAGTACCAGAACTACCGTCGCCGCGTGGAGCGGGACCGGATCACGGTCAAGGAGATCGCCGCGGCGAACCTCGTGACCGAGCTCCTCCCGACCCTCGACGACATCGGCCGGGCCCGTGAGCACGGCGAGCTGGTCGGCGGCTTCAAGTCGGTCGCCGAGTCGCTGGAGACGGTGGCCGCGAAGATGGGCCTCCAGCAGTTCGGCAAGGAGGGCGAGCCCTTCGACCCGACGATCCACGAGGCCCTGATGCACTCGTACGCGCCGGACGTCACCGAGACGACCTGCGTGGCGATCCTTCAGCCGGGCTACCGGATCGGCGAGCGTACGATCCGTCCCGCACGGGTCGCGGTGGCCGAGCCCCAGCCGGGCGCGGCCGACAAGTCGGAGGACTCCGCCGCCTCCGACGACAAGAAGGAGAGCGGTGACCCCGAGAAGGGGTAGTGCCGCACTGCTGGATCCGAGAGGAGGGACGTCGAGGAAATGAGCACGAAGGACTTCGTCGAGAAGGACTACTACAAGGTTCTCGGCGTCCCCAAGGACGCCACCGAGGCCGAGATCAAGAAGGCGTACCGGAAGCTCGCCCGCGAGTTCCACCCGGACGCCAACAAGGGCAACGCGGAGGCCGAGGAGCGTTTCAAGGAGATCTCCGAGGCGAACGACGTCCTCGGTGACGCCAAGAAGCGCAAGGAGTACGACGAGGCGCGCGCCCTCTTCGGCAGCGGGGGCTTCGGCCCCCGCCCCGGGGCGGCCGGCGGTTCGTTCAACTTCGACCTCGGCGACCTCTTCGGCGGCGGCACGGCCGGCGGCACCCAGACCGGCGGCTTCGGCGGCGGCATAGGCGACGTGTTCGGCGGCCTCTTCAACAGGGGCGGTACGGGCACCCGTACGCAGCCCCGCCGCGGCCAGGACATCGAGTCCGAGGTGACGTTGAGCTTCACCGAGGCCGTCGACGGCGCGACCGTACCGCTGCGGATGTCCTCCCAGGCCCCCTGCAAGGCGTGCTCCGGCACCGGCGACAAGAACGGCACCCCCCGGGTGTGCCCGACCTGCGTCGGCACCGGCCAGGTCTCGCGGGGCGGCGGGGGCGGCTTCTCCCTCACCGACCCGTGCGTCGACTGCAAGGGCCGCGGCCTCATCGCGGAAACCCCCTGCGACGTCTGCAAGGGCTCGGGCCGGGCCAAGTCCTCCCGCACGATGCAGGTGCGCATCCCCGCCGGAGTCACCGACGGCCAGCGCATCCGCCTGCGCGGCAAGGGCACTCCGGGCGAACGCGGCGGACCGGCCGGCGACCTGTACGTCGTCGTCCACGTCGACGCCCACCCGGTCTTCGGCCGTAAGGGCGACAACCTCACCGTCACGGTGCCGGTGTCCTTCACGGAAGCCGCCCTCGGCGGCGAGGTGAAGGTCCCCACCCTCGGCGGACCGCCGGTCACCCTCAAGCTGCCCGCCGGGACGCCCAACGGGCGCACCATGCGGGCCCGCGGCAAGGGCGCGGTCCGCAAGGACGGCACCCGCGGCGACCTCCTGGTCACCGTGGAGGTGGCGGTGCCGACCGAACTGAACGACAAGGCCAGGGAAGCCCTGGAGACTTACCGTGAGGCCACGGCGGGCGACGACCCGCGGGCCGCACTCTTCCAGGACGCGAAGGGAGCGTAGGAGAGCAATGGACGGCCGACGACGCACCAATCCTTACGAGCTGACCGACGAGTCACCGGTGTACGTCATCTCGGTCGCCGCCCAGCTCTCCGGCCTGCACCCGCAGACCCTGCGCCAGTACGACCGCCTCGGCCTGGTCTCCCCGGACCGCACGGCCGGGCGCGGCCGCCGCTACTCGGCCCGCGACATCGAACTCCTGCGCACGGTGCAGGCGTTGTCCCAGGACGAGGGCATCAACCTGGCCGGCATCAAACGCATCATCGAGCTGGAGAACCAGGTCGCCGCCCTCCAGTCCCGCGTCGCCGAACTCTCGGCGGCGGTGGACGGCGCGGCCGCCGCCCTCCAGCAGCGCGAGGCCCAGGTGCACGCGTCGTACCGGCGCGATCTGGTCCCGTACCAGGACGTGCAGCAGACGAGTGCGCTGGTGGTCTGGCGGCCGAAGAGGTCTTCGGACTGAGTCCTCGCGGTTGTACGGGTTCGGCTGGCTCATGGGGGCCGGGAAGCACTGGGTGCTTTCCGGCCCCCTTTGCGTTGTCGGGGGGCTGCTGAACTCCAGGGTGGCCGCTGTCAGGCCCTTTGCGGGCCGTGGACGAGCTGGAACCAGGCGGACTTGCCGGGGCCGACTGCCCCCGCACCGCCCTCCGCACGGTCCGCGTCCAGGTCCGTACCCTCCACGTCCTCGGCCTCACCCCGCGCGAGATCGCCCGTGCCGTCGAGTGGGCCGACACCGGCAGCCTGCACGCCCTCGACGCCCTCCACCGGGGGTGAAGTGTGCGGCTTCACGCTCCAGTTGGGCGGCGGCACGCGCGCCGAGTGGCGCATCAGGTCTGTACGGCACGTGTTGCTCGCCGTCATCTGCGGGGCGCACCCAAGAGGACACTCCTGAGCGTCGGCTCCCAGGGGTCTGTCCTCCGGAGATGGCTGTAATCCAGGGCAAACCAGGGTTCCTTCTCGCCGCTGAGTTGCTCGACGGCGATGCTGTCAGATGCCGGTACGAGGTGGAGCTGCTGACGGCGTAGGGGCCGCGCCCCGTCACGGGATGAGGTCCGTGACGACGTCGACCAGGGTCAGCCACATGGGCTGGCCGCCCGTGCCGTACGCCGCTGCGAGCGTGTAGCCGACGGACGCGTCGACGGGCTGCGGGTCGGCGTCCTCCTTCCACTCCACGAGGACCGTCTCGTCGCCGTCGGCGGTGAACTCGCCGAGGACGGTCTTGTCGCGGAGGAAGGTGCTGGTGGCCATGGAGGTGGGGACCAGGCGGTAGTGGGTGCCCTCGTGGGTGGCGTCGATCTTGTACGTGGAGCGGCGGAAGCGGCCTCGGCCGGGGCGGATCTCGGCGGGGGTGTCCTCGACGGTGAGCGTGAGGGCGGCGGCGGAGCGGGTGCCGATCGCGCTGTAGGTGTCGGCTCCGTCGATGCCCCCGTTGCGGATCAGATCGGTACGGGGGATGCCGGGGCCGGACACGGTGATGCGGCGGTGCGGGGTGATGGAGACCGTGACCGGGCCGAAGAGGGGGTCGTCCAGGGGTGGGCGGGACGACGAGGGGGCCTCGGGGGTCTCGGGGGCCTTGACGAGGTCGACGGGGGAGGGGTGCTCGGTCATGCCGGGGCCTTCGGGCAGGAGGGGCTGGCTCACCTGTGGAGACCGTACCGAGGGGTGGAGGGTTGCGCACTCCGGGGGACTTCTTGCAGGTCAGGCGTCCAGGATGCCGGACGTGGCGATGAGGTAGCCGAGTTGGGCGCGGTTGGTGGTGCCGCCGAGGGAGGTGGCGAGTTTGGCGATGTGGGCGCGGCAGGTGCGGATGTTGAGGCCGAGGCGGTGGGCGATGGCTTCGTCGGTGTTGCCTTCGATGAGGAGGCGGGCGATGGTGCGGCGGATGGTGGTGGTGTGGTGGGGGAGGGGGTCGGTGAGGGGGACGGCGTACCGCCAGTGGTGCTCGAAGACGTCGGTGAAGTAGCGGATGAGGTCGGGGTGGTGGATGTGCAGGGCCACTTCGGGGCCGGGGGAGGCGGGGACGAAGGCGGAGGTGTCGTCGAAGATCATGAGGCGGTCGACGCGCTGCTCGACGGTGCGGATCTCGCAGTGGGGCGGGAGGCGTTCGGCGTAGGCGTAGACGCCGTAGCTGAAGCGGATGCTGTGCTGGTAGAGGGTGCGGATGCGGACGTTGTGCTCGATTGCCGATGCGGAGCGCACCAGGGCGTCTGCCAGGGTTTTCGGCTTGCGGGCGCCGCCTGGCTGAATGGTCAGGACTTCGGTGCGGGCCTGTGAAGCCGCGCGGTCGAGTGCCGGGTCGATCTGGTCCTTGCCGGTCAGGACGGTGAGCGCGGGGCGCTGCTCCGGAGTCAAGGCCTGTCCGTTCTCTGGCGGGGCTGTGGTCGGTGGCTCAACCGTCGAGGATGCCGGACGTGGCGATGAGGTAGCCGAGTTGGGCGCGGTTGGTGGTGCCGCCGAGGGAGGTGGCGAGTTTGGCGATGTGGGCGCGGCAGGTGCGGATGTTGAGGCCGAGGCGGTGGGCGATCGTTTCGTCGGTGTTGCCTTCGACGAGGAGGCGGGCGATGGTGCGGCGGATGGTGGTGGTGTGGTGGGGGAGGGGGTCGGTGAGGGGGATCGCCTGGTGCCAGATCCGGTCGAAGGCGGTCGTCAGGTGGGCGACGAGGGAAGGCTCCCTCAGCTCCAGGGCGATCTGCGTGCCGGGGCCGCACGGGACGAACGCGGCCGTCTGGTCGAAGATCATCAGCCGGGGAGGGAGCTCCTCCGTGGTGCGCGCCTCCAACTGGACGGTGGGCAGGCGTTCCAGATATGCCTGCAACCCGTAGTCGTACCGGACGGTGTGCTGGTAGAGGGAGCGCATGCGGACGCCACGGTCCGCGAGGAGGGCCGTCCGTTCCAGCGCCTCGGCGAGGTGGATCTCGGACCGGGCTCCACCGGGCTGGAGCGTGCGGACTTCCGCGCGGCAAGCGGCCGAAGCGATGTCCAGGGAGGCGTTGATGCGCTCAAGCCCTTCCAGGACGGTGATCGCCGGGAGCAAGACTGTTCCGTTCGAGGGGGACCGCCAACGCGGTCAGGAGTCGAGGATGCTCGACCTTGCTATCAGAAAGCCGAGTTGGGCGCGGCTGCCACTGCCCAGCGCAGCGGCGAGTTTGGCGATATGTGCGCGGCAGGTGCGGACGTTCATGCCGAGTCGGCGGGCGATGGCCTCGTCCACGTATCCCTCCACGAGGAGTTTGGCGATGGTGCGCTGCACACCCGTGATGCCTTCGGGGGTGGGGTCGTAGGAGACCGGCTCGATCAGCGGGGTGGCTCGGCGCCAGAAGTGTTCGAAGACGTTGGCCAGATAGGCGACGAGGCCGGGATGTCTCAGTTCCAGGGCGATCCGGCGGTCGTCCTGGGCCGGTATGAAGGCGACCGTACGGTCGAAGACCAGCAGGCGGTCCGGCAGTTCCTCCAGCGTACGTATCTCGACCTTGTCGCCGGCCATCATCTCCGCGTAGGCCAGGGTGCCCTGGCTGTGGCGTACCGTGTGCTGGTAGAGCGTGCGAATGGAGCCGCCACGGCCGTTGAGTGCGCGGCCGCGCGACACGGCGGCGTTCAGAGCGTCCTCGCTGCGTCCGCCTCCCGGCTGGATCGTCAGCACCTCGAACTTCGTGTCGGCCAGGGCCAGGTCGAGAGCGGCATTGATCCGGGGCTCCCCCTCCAGCACCGTGATGGCGTAGGTGGGCGGAGGGCTCTGTGCGCTGATGGTCATGAATGGCTCGAAAGTATCGGTGAGTTCGACGCTCAGCCGTCGGTTGACCTGAATGTCGTTCTCGATCGTCAGGAGCCTTTTGGCCAGTGCCGACGCGGGTGGAACCGGTCGGAGCCACAGTGCGTCGTCCGGGTCGGGGTGCAGCAGGGCCAAGTCCATCAGGCATGGGGCCGGTGCCACTTCGGTGCGAGAGATCCGGCCCGAGCGCAGCGCACTCGCGTACAACTGCTTTGCGGCATCGCACATCTCGGTTATCGCGTGGGGATGTGTCGAGTTGGCGGCATTTGTAGTCATAGGTCCGTCCCCCAGGGTCCTGAACGTGCAAGAACATGATGCACCGGGCCTGTGGCGTTGACGTGGCTCAATGAGCCATCGTCTTTACGGCGGGGGTGAGGAACCCATGGAAGTGAGGACAAAGCCGACTATGTATCAGCGAATGCTTCGTTCAGGTCTTGCGGTGGCCTTCTCCGCCGTGGCGGTCTTCGGCGCGATCGCGCCGTTGGACATCGCCTGGTCCAGTGGGAAGGACGGGGCGGGTGCCGCGGTGGCGTTGCCGTCGGACATCGCCTGGTTCAAGGCGCCGGGCAAGCCGGGTGCCGTGGCTGCCCAGCCGTCGGACATCGCCTGGTTCAAGGCCCCGGCCAAGCCGGGTGCCCTGGCTGCCCAGCCGTCGGACATCGCCTGGAACTTCAAGGCGGATGCTCAGCCGTCGGACATTGCCTGGAACACAGCCTCGGCCGACAAGGGCGCCTGACATGCCGTCGGACGACCCCTCGTTCAGACGTGAAGTGGCCCGGGTCATGCGCAGCGGATGGCACCTCATCGACCTCGTCTCTGCGCTCCCCGAGCCCGGTGACTCGCTGATGGTGACCCTCTTCGGGGACCCGATCCTGGTCGTCCGTGAGAGGGACGAGGAAGTCCGTGCCTACCGGTGTCTGCGCCGCCCGCGCGGCGCGCCGCAGCCCATCCGGTGCGAGATCCGGTACGGCAACATCTTCGTGAACCTGGAGAAGGCCGACCACCAGCTGTACGAGACGGAAGGCGCTCCACGCGCCACCCCCCGCTCCGTCTCGCGCACGGACCGTACGACCCGCACCACCACCCGGTCCGCCTCGCGGACCGCCACAGCCACCCCCCGCAGTGCCTGACGCGATTCCCCCGTCGCAGTAGATCGCCCAGGCGCTTCCCCCACACAGCGACGTCCTCGTGAACCTGAACACGAGGGCGTCGCTGTGCTGTGCCCAGGTCCAAGTGAGGGCTACGCGTTGCCGAGGCCCCGGGTCACCGTGATTTCGAGGACGACCCGTTCCGGGTTCTCCCGCGGCTGCCGGCCGTAGCGCTCGGCGTAGCGCCGTTCCGCGTCCGCGACCTCCTCCGCGGAGTCGCGCACCCGGGCCACCCCCTCCAGCGTCGACCACTTCGCGCCCGCGAACTGGCACACGGCCACCCGCGCCCCCGCCTCGCCCGCCGCCCGCACATGGACCGCCTTGCGGCTGCCGCGCGAGCAGATCACCCGGGCGATGCCCTGTTCGACGTCGTACGTCACCCCTACCGGCACCACGTGTGGCGTCCCGTCCCGGCGCAGGGTAGTGAGGGTGCAGAGGTGCTTCTCGCTCCAGAAGGCGCGGAACTCGGAGCTCGGACGGTGCAGGTCGATGGCCATGGAGCGCAGATTAGCCCCCAGGGTGACCAGCGATCGTAAAGCTGAGTGGAATAGACTCAACTTTGTGCACGTTGGATGAGTCATAGAGGTCGTGCCGCTGGGCATGCGGACCGACGACAGCCTTGCCGATGCCGTGAGGGCGTACAGGAGGAGAGTGCAGACGTGGAAGCCGAGCTGACCAACAGGAGCCGGGACGCGATCAACGCGGCCACCAACCGGGCCGTGACCGACGGCCACCCCGATCTGACCCCCGCGCACTTGCTGCTCGCTCTGCTGGAGGGTCAGGACAACGAGAACATCACCGACCTGTTGGCCGCTGTGGAAGCTGATCAGGCGGCTGTACGGGCCGGGGCCGAGCGGATTCTCTCCGCCCTGCCCAGCGTCACCGGGTCCACGGTCTCGCCCCCGCAGCCCAACCGCGACATGCTGGCCGTCGTCGCCGACGCCGCACAGCGCGCGAAGGAGCTGGGGGACGAATTCCTGTCGACGGAGCACCTGCTCATCGGCATCGCCGCCAAGGGCGGTCAGTCCGCCGACGTACTGAAGAACCAGGGCGCGAGCGCGGAGAAGCTGCTCGACGCCTTCGAGAAGAGCAGGGGAGGACGCCGGGTGACCACTCCGGACCCGGAGGGCCAGTACAAGGCCCTGGAGAAGTTCGGCACGGACTTCACGGCCGCCGCGCGCGAGGGGAAGCTGGACCCGGTCATCGGCCGCGACCAGGAGATCCGGCGTGTGGTGCAGGTGCTGTCGCGCCGGACCAAGAACAACCCCGTCCTCATCGGTGAGCCCGGCGTCGGCAAGACCGCCGTGGTCGAGGGGCTCGCCCAGCGCATCGTGAAGGGCGACGTGCCCGAGTCGCTCAAGAACAAGCGGCTCGTCTCGCTGGACCTGGGCGCGATGGTCGCCGGTGCCAAGTACCGGGGCGAGTTCGAGGAGCGGCTGAAGACCGTCCTCTCCGAGATCAAGGAGAGCGACGGGCAGATCATCACGTTCATCGACGAGCTGCACACGGTGGTCGGCGCCGGGGCCGGTGGCGATTCGGCCATGGACGCGGGCAACATGCTCAAGCCCATGCTCGCCCGCGGTGAGCTGCGCATGGTCGGCGCGACCACGCTCGACGAGTACCGCGAGCGCATCGAGAAGGACCCGGCCCTGGAGCGCCGCTTCCAGCAGGTGCTGGTCGCCGAGCCGTCCGTCGAGGACACCATCGCGATCCTGCGCGGGCTCAAGGGGCGGTACGAGGCGCACCACAAGGTGCAGATCGCGGACTCCTCGCTGGTCGCCGCCGCGACGCTGTCCGACCGGTACATCACCTCCCGCTTCCTGCCCGACAAGGCCATCGACCTCGTGGACGAGGCCGCCTCCCGGCTGCGCATGGAGATCGACTCCTCGCCCGTCGAGATCGACGAGCTCCAGCGGTCCGTGGACCGGCTCAAGATGGAGGAGCTGGCGCTCAAGAACGAGACCGACGCCGGTTCCGTGCAGCGCCTGGAGAAGCTGCGCCGCGACCTCGCCGACAAGGAGGAGGAGCTGCGCGGCCTCAACGCCCGCTGGGAGAAGGAGAAGCAGGGCCTCAACCGCGTCGGTGAGCTGAAGGAGAAGCTGGACGAGCTGCGCGGCACAGCGGAAAGGGCCCAGCGCGACGGCGACTTCGACACCGCCTCCAAGCTGCTGTACGGGGAGATCCCCGGCCTGGAGCGCGAGCTGGAGGAGGCCGCCGAGGCCGAGGCCGAGGTCCGTGACGTCGACACCATGGTCAAGGAGGAGGTCGGCCCGGACGACATCGCCGATGTGGTGGGGTCGTGGACCGGGATTCCGGCCGGTCGGCTCCTGGAGGGCGAGACGCAGAAGCTGCTGCGGATGGAGCAGGAGCTGGGCAAGCGGCTCATCGGGCAGACCGAGGCCGTGCAGGCCGTCTCCGACGCCGTACGCCGTACGCGTGCCGGGATCGCCGATCCCGACCGGCCCACCGGGTCCTTCCTCTTCCTCGGGCCGACCGGTGTCGGCAAGACCGAGCTGGCGAAGGCCCTCGCGGACTTCCTCTTCGACGACGAGCGCGCCATGGTGCGCATCGACATGAGCGAGTACGGCGAGAAGCACTCGGTGGCCCGTCTGGTCGGTGCCCCGCCCGGCTACGTCGGGTACGAGGAGGGCGGCCAGCTCACCGAGGCCGTGCGCCGGCGTCCGTACAGCGTCGTGCTCCTCGACGAGGTCGAGAAGGCGCACCCGGAGGTCTTCGACGTGCTCCTCCAGGTCCTGGACGACGGCCGTCTCACCGACGGCCAGGGGCGGACGGTCGACTTCCGCAACGCCATCCTGATCCTGACCTCCAACCTCGGCAGCCAGTACCTGATGGACCCGGCGACCCCCGAGGACGTCAAGAAGCAGCAGGTCCTGGAGGTCGTACGGTCCTCCTTCAAGCCGGAGTTCCTGAACCGGCTGGACGACCTGGTCGTCTTCTCCGCGCTCAGCAAGGACGAGCTGGCCCACATCGCCGAGCTCCAGGTGGCCCGCCTCGCCAAGCGGCTCGCCGACCGCCAGCTCACCCTGGACGTCACCCCCGACGCCCTGGCCTGGCTGGCCGAGGAGGGCAACGACCCGGCGTACGGCGCCCGCCCGCTGCGCCGTCTCATCCAGACCGCCATCGGCGACCGCCTGGCCAAGGAGATCCTGGCCGGTGAGGTCAAGGACGGCGACACGGTCCGCGTCGAGCGGGTCGGGGACGAGCTGCTGGTGGGGCCCGCGACCGGGGTCTCCACGGAGAAGAAGCTGTAAGGGGTACGAGCCGGGCCCAAGGGGTGCGATTCGCGGCGATCTGTAAGCCCGCAGCGGATCGCACCCGCCGGGGCTTGCGTTCACCCTCCCGGGATGGGAGAGGATGACCGCAACCGTACGAAGGGAAATACACGGTGAGCATCGACCCGTCCTCGATTCCGAATTTCGGGGGACAGCCCGAACCGCAGCCCGAGGGACCGGCAGGCCCCGTCATCCCCGACCAGGACCTGGTCAAGCAGCTCCTGGACCAGATGGAGCTCAAGTACGTCGTGGACGACGAGGGTGACCTCGCCGCGCCGTGGGAAGAGTTCCGCACGTACTTCATGTTCCGCGGCGAGGAGGACCAGCAGGTCTTCTCGGTGCGTACGTTCTACGACCGTCCGCACAGCATCGAGGACAAGCTCCAGCTTCTTGAGCTCCTCGACGACTGGAACCGCCGCACCCTGTGGCCCAAGGTCTACAGCCACACCCACGACGACGGCTCCGTCCGCCTCATCGGCGAGGCGCAGATGCTGATCGGCACCGGTGTCTCGCTGGAGCACTTCGTGTCGTCCACGGTCTCCTGGGTCCGCGCCTCCATCGAGTTCGACAAGTGGGTCGTCGAGCAGCTCGGTCTGGAGAAGGACGTCGACTCGGCCGTCGAGGACGAGAAGAAGGACGAGGACGGCGACGCGTAAGCGCCTCCCCTCACATCGGCATCGGCGCGACCGTCAGCAGGTACGTTCCGTACGCCATCGAGAGCCCGGCCAGGGCTGCGGTCACCACGACCGCGGCCCGCGGCCGGGCTTTCGTCATGGCGCAGGCCAGCGGGAGGAGCAGGGGGAAGGCGGGGAGCAGGAAGCGGGGCTTGGACTCGAAGAAGCCCGCGCCGCCGACCGTGATCAGGACCAGCACGCCCGTGTAGACGAGCAGCGCGAGCGGGGGGCGGCGGTCCATTCCGTACGCCATGAGCGCGAGGAGCAGGACGCCGACGGCGACGATGACCAGCGCCATCGGGAAGCTGAACCGTTCCGGCGCGCTGACCAGGTGCCTGATGAATTTGAGCGTGCCCGAGCCGAAGTCGAAGCGCGAGGACCAGCCCGCCTGCACGGCGAAGTAGCCGCCGAGCGGGTCGCCGGTGCGGATGCCGACGTGCAGGACGTACGAGGCCCAGCCGAGCGGTGCGAGCAGTGCGCCCGTCCAGACGCGCCAGCCGCGCTGCCGGCCCTTGAGGAGCTCGTACGCCGCTGTCAGGACGACGGCGGCCACCAGCGCCACCGCGTTCGGCCGGGACAGCCCCGCCACCGCGGCCAGCGCGCCCGCGAGCAGCCAGCGCCGGGTCAGGACCGAGTACAGCGACCAGGCGGAGAGGGCGACGAGGACGGGTTCGGTGTACGCCATGGACAGCACGACCGAGTGGGGGAGCAGGCCCCAGAGCGCGACGGTGACGGTCGCGACCCGGCGGCCGTAGAGGCGGTCAACCACCGCGAAGATGCCCCAGGCGGCGGCCAGCGCGGCCGTCCACGAGATCAGCAGGCCCGCGCCGCCGGGCGTGACCGGCAGGACCGTGCAGACGGCCCGGATCAGGCCCGGGTAGAGCGGGAAGAACGCCAGGTCGCTCTGGACGACCTCGCCGCCCGCGAAGACCTGGGTGTGGCCGTAGCCGTGCGTGGCGATCCGGGTGTACCAGAGGGAGTCCCAGGACTGGCCGAGCAGCTTGAGGGGGGACTTGCCGATGTGCCAGGCCCAGACCGCCATCAGCAGCATCCCGGTCAGCCGCACCCCCGCGAACACGCCGAGCGCGGGGGCCGCCCGCAGGAAGGCGGTGCGCAGCCGCGCCGCCGGATCGGGGCGGGTTGCCGGGGGTGCGGGGGCGGTCTTCGACTGGGCGGGGACGACGGTGTCGACGGAGGTGTCGACGGACACGGGGCTACCTCCGGGCGGCGGGGACGGTCGCGGGGCGACCGGGGACCGGTCGAACCGACCTTGATCGGCCCCGGTGCCGTCCGCTACCGGAGGTCGGCCGACCGGGTGTACGGGAAGCGTACGGGGTGTCAGCAGCACTGTGCAGAAAGGTTTTTGCCCTTCTGGGGTTCCGTCGGCCTTTCCGTGGGCCCTTCCGTCGGCCGGCCCTGCAGCAAGCTGCACCGGAGCCTGCAGGAAGCTGCGCGTCGGGGCGCGTGGTGGGCACGGTTGCCGATGGGAATGTAGGAAGGCACGGAAAGTGCAGGTCAGACAGGGTGCCGACGAGGGGAGACACAGTCGTGTCCGGAGCACAGACGCCACAGCAGACGCAGGCGAACGCGGAACTCACCAAGCTGGCGCTGATCAACGCCATGCTCATGGTGGTGCTCGCCGTCAGCATGACCTCCTTGGAGGGCACCCTGCGCACGATCGTCGGCAGCACGCTCGGCTTCGTGATCATCATCTGCGCGGGGTACACGGGTGCGGCGTACAAGCGGAGCAAACGGCAGTCCTGAAGCCCCGGCCCGGGGTCTTCGAGGCCTGGATCCGGGGTCTTCGAGGCCTAGATCCAGCCCCGCTCGCGCGCCAGCAGCGCCACCTGGAAGCGGTTCGTCGCGTCCAGCCGCTGCATCAGGGACGCCACGTGCTTGCGGTACGTACGGACCGATATGCCCAGGTCACGGGCGCCCGCCTCGTCCTTGTCGGCCGTCCGGAGGGCGTCGAGCACCTGCCGCTCGACGCCCTCCGGCCGGGCCCCCGGCGACTGCGTGGCGCCGCTCGGGGCCGGGAGCGGGTCGGCCGCCTCCCACATCTGCTCGTACAGCTTGACCAGGGTGGCGACCAGCCCGGGCTCGCGCGTGAGCAGGGCGCCCTTGCTGCCGTCCTCGGGGTCGAGCGAGGTGAGGGCCACCGCCCGGTCGCAGACGATCATGCGCTCGACGGGCTGCCGCGCGATCCGTACCTCGCAGCCCTTGTCGGCGAGTTCCCACAGGTAGGCCATGGTGCCGGGGTCGCCCAGGGCGTCCCGGCCGAGCAGCGAGCGCATGGCCACGCCCCGGCGCAGGACCCGCATGTCCAGCGGCCTGGAGTGGGAGATGTGGTGCGGGGAGAGGACTCCCCGGGGCTGCGCGGTCAGGTTCTCGGTGCGGGTGAAGAAGGTCATCTCGTCCAGGGCCGCCTGGATGTCGTCCAGGCTCTCCAGCCGCTGTACGGGAGGGCCGTCCCGCCCCACCCGGCTCGCCTCGGCCAGGCCCGCCGCGCGCTCGTCGTGCAGCGAGTCCACGATGCCGCAGCGTGCCACCTCCGCCTCCAGCGCGTCCCGGCTGCGCGCGAGCCGCCGCTCCACCAGGCGCTCCACCGCCTTGCCGGGCGGCACCGGCCGCAGGACGCCGTCCTGGGCGGTGGCCAGGCCGAGGCCCACGACCCGGCTGCCCCGCGCCGCCGCCGCGTCGGGCGACAGCCCCAGGTGCCGGGCCAGCGCGTCGTGGTCCGCCCCGCCCAGGCGCAGCAGCAGCCGGTACGCCTGCTCGACGTCCCCTCCGGCTTCCAGGAACTCCAGATTCGGCCCGGTCATGGCCCCCGCCCTCCCCCGTGCGCACGGCTGGTCGGGCCATGCTGCTCGGGCACATGGAATCACCGATTCCGGGCTGCTGACCAGCGGCTTCCAGGTCGGGTCGAGGGCCGGACCGGGGCCGGGCGTCAGGCCGTCGCGAGCCCCTTGAGCCGGGCCACCGCCTCCTGGAGGACCTCCGTCCGCTTGCAGAAGGCGAACCGCACGAAGGGCGCTCCGGCCGCGCGGTCGTCGTAGAAGACCGCGTTCGGGATGGCCACCACCCCGCACCGCTCGGGCAGTTCGCGGCAGAAGGCGAAGCCGTCGGCGGTGCCGCCCAGGGGCCTGATGTCGGTGGTCACGAAGTACGTTCCCGAGGGCCGGTAGACCTCGAAGCCCGCCTCCGCGAGGCCGGTGCTCAGCAGGTCGCGCTTGGCGTGCAGTTCGGCGCGCAGCCCGTCGAAGTACGCGTCGGGCAGGGCCAGCGCCTCGGCGACCGCGTACTGGAAGGGGCCCGCCGAGACGTACGTCAGGAACTGCTTGGCCGAGCGGACCGCCGCCACCAGCTCCGGCGAGGCCGTCACCCAGCCGACCTTCCAGCCGGTGAAGGCGAAGGTCTTGCCGCTGGAGGAGATGGTCACCGTCCGCTCGCGCATGCCGGGGAAGGTCGCGAGGGGGATGTGCTCGACGTCGTACACCAGGTGCTCGTACACCTCGTCGGTGATGACGAGGAGGTTCCGCTCGACGGCGAGGCGGGCGATCTCGGCGAGTTCCTCGCGGGTGAGGACGGTGCCGGTGGGGTTGTGCGGGGTGTTGAGGAGGATGAGGCGGGTGCGCGGGGTGATCGCGTCGCGGAGTTCGTCGAGGTCCAGGTGGTACGTGCCGTCCTTCGGGCGGAGCTGTACGGGGACGCGGCGGCCGCCGGCCATGGCGATGCAGGCGGCGTAGCTGTCGTAGTACGGCTCCAGGGCGATGACCTCGTCGCCGGGCTCCAGGAGGGCGAGGAGGGAGGCGGCGATGGCCTCGGTGGCCCCGGCCGTGACGAGGACCTCGGTGTCGGGGTCGAAGGCCAGGCCGTAGCGGCGCTGCTGGTGTTCCACGACGGCGGTGCGCAGTTCCGGGACGCCGGAACCCGGCGGGTACTGGTTGCCGCGGCCGTCGCGCAGGGCGCGCACCGCCGCCTCGCGGATCTCCTCGGGTCCGTCCTCGTCGGGGAAGCCCTGTCCCAGGTTGATCGAACCGGTCCGCACGGCCAGCGCCGACATCTCGGCGAAGATCGTCGTCCCGAACTCGGCGAGACGGCGGTTGAGGAGGGGGCGGGGGGCGTCGGGGGAGCCTGCGGAGGTGGTCATGACGGCCATCCTGCGCGGAACCTCTGGACTTGCTCAAGTGTGCTTTGGGCGGGTCGGCGTTCGGGAATCCCCCCTCCACGTGCGGAGGGAACGCTCTCCGCTCCGGGGGAACGGAAGGACGGTGAGGGCCGTGACCGGTCTCTTCATCGCACTGGGTGTGATGGTGGTCGTGATGGTCGCCGTCGTCGCGAAGGTCAGGAGCACGCCCGACCCGAACCGGCTGAGGAAAGTGCCGACCGCGCGGCCCCACCCGCACACCAAGAGGAAGCGCCGTGCGAGCCGCAGGGGTTCCTGGACGGGCGGCGGCGGCGCGTACGTCTGCGGGGGCGGCGGGTCGTCCTGCGGAGGCTCCTCCTCCTGCGGGGGTTCCTCCTCCTGCGGCGGCGGAGGCGGCGGTGGCTGCGGCGGGGGGAGCTGAGACTGCCCGGCGGAACGGCTGACACGGGGCAGCTGATCCGCCGGGCCGGTGCACCGCGCGCCCGGTGGGAGCGGGGGAGGACTCGTACGCCTGTCCTCCTTCTCAACTCCCGCCGGGCGCGCTTTTGTTGAACAGTTGAACCGTGTGGCCCCCGGGGGGATGGAAACCCCGCCAGATTGGGTAAAAACGCTAGGTGCGCCGCACACTTCATGATTCCCTCGCTGTGGAAATTCCCCGAGCGGGCGGTCCTCCAGCTCCACCCCGAACATCTCCGGCGTGCCCCTGGCCCACCCCCCACTGCGTGTTTGCGGAGCCACCCCATGCTGACGACCCTCAAGACCGACTACACCGACACGTGCGCCTCCGATCTGGCCTGGGCGCTCGGCCGGGAGCCGCTGCCCGCCCTCGCCGTCCTCGACCTCGAACTGTGCGGCGCGACCCTCCAGTTGCGCCTCCTCGGCGCGTCCCACCAGGTGCTTCTGTCCGAGGGTGACGGGTACTGCTCGGAGACCGTCGCCTGCATCCCGGGCAGCAGGACCCCGCTGCCGCTGGGGGTGTCCAAGCAAGTGGGCGACTGGGACTACGAGTTCGCGGCCCGCGTGGAGCTGCTCTCGGAGGCCGCCTTCGCGGGCCGGGCGCAAGAGCTCCTGGCCCTGGTCGCCGATCACCCCAACGGGCTGGCGGGAACGTTTCCCGGCAGCCCGTACGCCTTCACCGCCCTGCTCGCCCAGCACGAGGGCGGCGGCCAGGTCAGCTGGCGGACCTGGCACGCGTACCCGCAGGAAGGGCAGCTGGTCGTGACCCGCACCCGGGTCGCGACACGGGTCCCGGCGGCGGTCTGAGGGCTCCGGTGGTCCGGGCGCGGCCCCCGAGGGCGGGCCGGGCGTGCAGGGTGCGTGGTGTGCGATGTATGCCGTACGTGCCCCAGTTGCACCCTTGTGGGTGACACGCTGCGAGTGGGCGGTGACGTAGCGTTGCCCAACATGATCCAACCGGCCTCCGCCTCAGCCGGGCCCGACTCCGCCGGACCTTCCTCCGACCCCCCGCAACGCCCTCCCAGACGCGTTCCGGTGCAGGGCGGGCGGGCGCCCGGGGCGGGGATGGCGCTCCCGGTGAGCCCGCGGGCGGCCAGGTTCCTGGTGCTCGGGGTGGTCTTCCTGTGCGCCGCCTGCGGTCTGGTGTACGAACTCGAACTGGTCGCCCTCGCCTCGTACTTGATCGGCGACTCGGTCACCCAGGCGTCCGTGGTGCTCTCCACGATGGTCTTCGCGATGGGTGTCGGCTCGCTGCTCGCCAAGCGGCTGCGCTGCCGGGCGGCCGTCGGCTTCGGGATGCTGGAGGCGGGGCTCGCGGCGGTCGGCGGCAGTTCGGCGCTGGTGCTGTACGCGTCGTTCGCCTGGTTCGGCGGCGCGCGCTATGTGCTGGTGGCGTTCTCGCTGGCCATCGGCATCCTCATCGGGGCGGAGATCCCGCTGCTGATGACCCTGATCCAGCGGATCGGGCGCGGTCCCGACCCCGGCGAGGGCGACGACGCCAGTGGTGACGTCGCGGACCTCTTCGCCGCCGACTACGTGGGCGCGCTCGTCGGCGGGCTCCTCTTCCCCTTCTTCCTGCTGCCGATGCTCGGCCAGCTCACCGGTGCACTCGTCACCGGTGCGGTGAACACCGCGGCCGGGGGCTCCCTCGTGCTGTGGCTCTTCCGGCGGGAACTCACCCGCCGCAACCGCTGGTTGCTGATCGGCGTCAACGTCGCCGTCCTCACCTCGCTCGCCACCGCGACCGTGCTCGTCGACGACTTCGAGCGGGCCGCCCGGCGCGCGGTGTACGGGGACCGGGTGCGGGTCGCCGTGCAGACCGACGCCCAGGAGATCGTCATCACCGGCAGCGCGTCCGGGCCCATGGACTTCTTCCTGGACGGCCGGCTGAGGGTCTCCAGCCGGGACGAGTACCGCTACCACGAGGCCCTGGTGCACCCCGCGATGCGCGGCAAGCACGCCCGCGTACTGATCCTGGGCGGCGGCGACGGCATGGCCGCCCGCGAGGTCCTGCGCTACCCGGACGTCCGCTCGGTGACCCTGGTCGAGCTGGACCCCGGAGTGGTGGAACTGGCCCGCACCGACCCGGCGTTGGTCGCCCTCAACGGCGGCGTCCACCAGGACCCCCGGCTCAAGGTCGTCAACGCCGACGCCTTCGGCTGGCTGCGCTCGGCACCGCTCGGCGACCCTCCGTACGACGTGGTCGTCTCCGACCTGCCCGACCCCGGCATCACCGCCTCCACCAAGCTCTACTCCCAGGAGTTCTACGGGCTCGCGGCGGACGTGCTGGCTCCCGGCGGGCGGATGGTCGTCCACGCCGGACCCATCGCGGCCCGCCCGCACGTCTACTGGACCGTCGAGGCCACCCTGCGCGCGGCCGGTCTCGCCACCCGCCCCTACCGGGCGACCGGCCGCCTCTCCGACTTCAGCGCGGGCCCCGACCGCTCCTCGGGCAACTCCCGTGCCCCGCGCGACTGGGGCCTCGTCCTGGCCGCCCGCAGCCGCCCCGGCCTGGGCATCGCCCCGGACGCACCCCACCTCCGCTCGCTCACCGTGCCGCTGCTGCTGGAAGGGGCGCGGTCGGCGGAGGCGATGCGGGTGCGGGGGGCGGTGGCGTCCACGCTGGTGCATCCGCGGTACGGGCAGTGAGGGGCGGCGGTGCGGGACTTCTGGGCAAGACCGGGGTGTGAATCCGGTCAGGCTGAGTAGGCTCAGGGACCATGGACCATGAGGTGCTCGTTCCGGTTCTGCCCGCCGCCGTGAGGCACACGCTCGCCGACCCCGCGCGGGTCGCCCGCTGCCTCCCCGGCTTCCAGCAGGACGCCGACAAGTCGTCCACCCCGCTGACCGGCCGCCTGAAGGTCCGGCTCGGCGGCCACACCATCACCTATCGGGGCGCCCTGACCGTCACCCCCACCTCCAAGGGCGTCTACACCGTCGAGGGCGAGGGCACGGAAGCCCGCGGCAACGGCTCCGTGAAGCTGTCCCTCACGGTGAGCACCGCACGCCACGAGGACGGTACGAAGCTGAGCTTCACCGGCACCGCCCAGGGCGAGGGCCGCATTACCGAACTCGACGCCCCCACGGTCGAGTCCGCCGTGCACCGCCTCCTGGACCGCTTCGGGAGCAGACTCGGCACGGAGGCGGCGGGGCCGAAGCCGACTTCCGGACCCAAGACGTCTTCCGGACCCAAGCCGGACCGCAACTCCAAGCCGGACCGCAACTCCAAGCCCGACGAGCCCCGCGCCTCCGTCTTCGAGACCGAGGTCCCGCCGCCCTCCCTCGACCGCCTCAGCGACGAGGAACTCACCGAGGACGACCCCCTCCCCGGCTCCGGCCCGACCCGCGAGGACGAGGAGATCGCCCTGCGCGAGGCCCTGGAGGGCCTGCCCGGCGAACTGCCCGACGCCTTCCCCGACGAGCCCCCCGCCGAGGCCGCGCACGCCCGCCGCACGATGATCGGCCGCAGCGCCGAGGAGGTCGACCACGCGCCCCCGCGCGGCCGGTACGCCCCGGTCATGGCCCCCGCCCCCGCCTCCGGCACCTTCACGCTGCGCCGGCTGGCCCCGGCGGCGGCCCTCGCGGTGGCCTCCGCGGTGGTCGTGGGACGTGTGCTCAGGCGGCGCAGGTAGGACCGGGCTGGGTAGGGTCCGGGACGTGAGTAGCGATGAGAACGAGAAGAAGAGCACCGCTGTCGTACTGACCGCAGGCGACGCCGAGGTGACCGTCGACCCGGCGGACGGCTGCCGCGTCGAGAGCCTGCGCATCGGCGGCACCGAGGTGCTCCGCCAGCCGGAGAACGGCAAGCACTTCGGCAGCTTCCCGATGGTCCCGTGGTGCGGCCGCACCGAGAACGGCGTCTTCCGCGACGGCGACAAGGTCCACCAACTCCCGGTGAACTCGCCGCCGCACGCCATCCACGGCACCGGCCGCGACGGCCGCTGGCGCACCGCCGCACGGGACACGGCGTCGGCCTCGTTCACGTACGACCTCACCAGCCCCTGGCCCTACGCGGGCCGCGTCACCCAGGTCTTCGAGCTGACGCCGGACGCGCTCACGCTCACCATGGGCGTCGAGACGTACGACAACTCCTTCCCGGCACAGGTCGGCTGGCACCCCTGGTTCCGCCGCAACCTCGGCGGCCAGGACGTGCGGCTGGACTTCACCGCCGCCTGGCAGGAGGAGCGCGGCGACAACCACCTCCCCACCGGGCGCCGCATCGACCCCCTCCCCGGCCCGTGGGACGACTGCTTCGGCATGCCCGACGGCGTCGACGTCACCCTCACCTGGCCCGGCGAGCTGGAGCTCAAGGTGACCAGCCGCGAGGAGTGGGTCGTCGTGTACGACGAGCAGGAGACGGCCGTGTGCGTCGAGCCGCAGACCGGCCCGCCGAACGGCCTCAACACCCTTCCGCGCCTGGTCACCCCGGTCGACCCGCTGGAGGCGTCGACGACGTGGGCGTGGCGGCGGCTGGGCTGAGGGCCTTGGCGGCAGGGTCTTCTGCCGCCACTTAAGCTCGTACGCATGACTGACGTACGCGCTGAACTGCTCCAGCAGATCAAGGACAAGGCCGTGGTGCACGGCAAGGTGACCCTCTCCTCGGGTCTGGAGGCCGACTACTACATCGACCTGCGCCGGATCACGCTGGACGGCGAGGCCGCGCCGCTGGTCGGGCAGGTCATGCTCGACCTGACCGCCGAGCTGGACTTCGACTGCGTGGGCGGGCTGACCCTCGGTGCCGACCCCGTCGCGACGTCGATGCTGCACGCCTCCGCCGCGCGCGGGCAGCGGCTCGACGCCTTCGTCGTGCGGAAGGCCCAGAAGGCGCACGGCATGCAGCGTCGCATCGAGGGCACCGACGTCAAGGGCCGCCGCTGCCTGGTCGTCGAGGACACGTCCACCACCGGTGGCTCGCCGCTGACCGCCGTCGAGGCGGTCCGTGAGGCGGGCGGCGAGGTCGTCGCGGTCGCCACGATCGTCGACCGGGGTGCGGCGAAGGCCATCGCGGACGCCGGACTGCCGTACCTGACCGGCTACCAGCTCGGCGATCTTGGTCTGGGCTGAAGTTGTGACCTAGGTCCCGGGCCTGCGGTGGCAGGGCTGTGACCTGCGGTTTTGTCTGAGGTCGGGGTGTTTCACGTGAAACACTCCGACCTTTGCGCATTCCGGGACACGGGACGCGGAGGTCCGTCGGGTGGAGTCCCGTGAAGAGTCTGGAAAGATGGGCGACGACGATGACGTCGCCCCCAGGTCAGGGACCAGCACGCACACCCGCATATCCCAAGGAGCGGACAGATGCCCATCGCAACCCCCGAGGTCTACGCCCAGATGCTCGACCGGGCGAAGGCGGAGAAGTTCGCCTACCCGGCGATCAACGTGACCTCCTCGCAGACCCTGCACGCCGCCCTGCGTGGCTTCGCGGAGGCTGAGAGCGACGGCATCATCCAGATCTCCACCGGTGGTGCGGAGTTCCTGGGTGGCCAGCACAACAAGGACATGGTCACCGGTGCGGTCGCCCTGGCCGAGTTCGCGCACATCGTCGCCGCGAAGTACGACATCACCGTCGCGCTGCACACGGACCACTGCCCCAAGGACAAGCTGGACGGCTACGTGCGTCCGCTGCTCGACGTCTCCGCCGAGCGCGTCGCGCGTGGTCTGAACCCGCTCTTCCAGTCCCACATGTGGGACGGTTCGGCCGAGACGCTGGCCGACAACCTGGCCATCGGCCAGGAGCTGCTGGCCAAGGCCGCCGCCGCGAAGATCATCCTCGAGGTCGAGATCACCCCGACCGGTGGCGAGGAAGACGGCGTCAGCCACGAGATCAACGACGAGCTGTACACCACGGTGGACGACGCGCTGCGTACCGCCGAGGCGCTGGGCCTGGGCGAGAAGGGCCGCTACCTGCTGGCCGCCTCGTTCGGCAACGTGCACGGCGTGTACAAGCCGGGCAACGTCGTCCTGCGTCCGGAGCTGCTGAAGGACCTCCAGGAGGGTGTGGGCTCGAAGTACGGCAAGTCCTCCCCCTTCGACTTCGTCTTCCACGGCGGGTCGGGCTCGACGGCCGAGGAGATCGCCACCGCGCTGGAGAACGGCGTCGTGAAGATGAACCTCGACACGGACACGCAGTACGCCTTCACGCGGCCGGTCGTGGACCACATGTTCCGCAACTACGACGCGGTGCTGAAGGTCGACGGCGAGGTCGGCACGAAGTCGAAGTACGACCCCCGTACGTGGGGCAAGGCCGCTGAGGCGGGCATGGCCGCGCGCGTGACGGAGGCCTGCGCGGCGCTCCGCTCCACGGGCACCCGCCTGAAGTAAGCCTTCCCGGGAGGGCCCGGCCCCCTTCGGACTTCGTGTCCGGGGGCGGCCGGGCCTTTCTCGTTCCGCGAGCGGTGTCTCTCGTCTGGCCGGAGTCGGTGAGTGCGGGGAGTATCCGGGTATGGCCGAAAGCGAGAGTGCCGGGGGACTGAGGGTCGGCAGTGCGACCGGGCGGTGGGTGCTGCTCACCACCGTGCTCGGGTCGAGCATGGCGATGCTGGACTCGACCGTCGTCAACGTCGCCCTGCCCCGCATCGGCAAGGACCTCGGGGCCGATCTCGCCGGGCTCCAGTGGACCGTCAACGCGTACATGCTGACGCTGGCCGGGCTGATCCTGCTGGGCGGGGCGCTCGGGGACCGGTACGGGCGGCGCAAGGTGTTCGTGGTGGGGGTGGTGTGGTTCGCCGTGGCGTCGCTGATGTGCGGGCTCGCGCCCAACGCGACGGTGCTGATTGCCGCACGGGCGCTGCAGGGGATCGGCGGGGCCCTGCTCACACCGGGGTCGCTCGCGCTCATCCAGGCTTCCTTCCACCCGGACGACCGGGCGCGGGCCGTGGGGCTGTGGTCGGGGCTGGGCGGGATCGGGGCGGCCGTCGGCCCGTTCCTGGGCGGGTGGCTGGTGGACGGGCCCGGCTGGCGGTGGGCGTTCCTGATCAACGTGCCGCTGGCCGCGCTGTGCGTGCCCGTCGCGCTGCGGCACGTACCGGAGTCGCGGGATCCGCAGGCGCACGGCCGGTTCGACGTGCTGGGGGCCGCGCTCGCGGCCATTGCGCTGGCCCTGGTGACGTACGCGCTCATCGAGGCCCCGACGCAGGGGGCGTCGGTCGTGGTGATCGGGTGCGCGGTGGTGGGCGTGGTCGTCGCGGGGGCGTTCCTGCACGTCGAGCGGACGCGGGCCGATCCGATGATGCCGCTCACGCTCTTCGCCTCGCGGCAGTTCAGCGCGATCAATGTCGTGACGTTGTGCGTGTACGCCGCGTTCAGCGGGTTCTTCTTCCTGGCGGCGTTGCAGTTGCAGGTGGTCGCCGGGTATTCGGCGCTCCAGGCGGGCACGGCCATGCTGCCGACGACTGTGCTGATGCTGTTCCTGTCCGCCCGGTCCGGGGAGCTCGCCCAGCGCATCGGGCCGCGCATTCCGCTCACCGTCGGGCCGCTGCTGTGCGCGGCGGGGATGCTGCTGATGCTGCGGGTGGGCCAGGGCGCGTCGTACGTCGCCGATGTGCTGCCCGCGGTGGTGGTGATGGGCATGGGCATGGTGACGCTGGTGGCGCCGCTCACCGCGACCGTGCTGGCCTCCGTGGACGCCGGGCGGGCCGGGCTCGCCTCCGGGATCAACAACGCCGCCGCCCGCGCCGCCGGGCTCATCGCGGTGGCCGCGCTGCCGCTGCTGGCGGGGATGGGGCCGGAGGCGTACCGGTCGGCGGCGGAGTTCGGGGCGACGTTCCGGCGGGCGATGCCGATGTGCGCGGGGGTGCTGGTGCTGGGTTCGCTGATCGCGTTCGCGACCGTACGGAATCCGAAGGGTGCCGTTCCCGAGAGCGAGTGCCGCACGCACTGCGGGGTCGCGGCGCCGCCCCTGGAGCCCGATCAGCCCGGTCGGCCCGATCAGCCCGGTCGCGAGGAGCGGCACGGGTTGTCGTAGCGGGGAGGCAGACTAGGGGGCATGGCTATTCACCAGGACCTCCTCGGGGGACCGCCCCCGACCCACCTGCCCGACGACCCGGAGCCCCGCGAGCTCCTCGCGAACGGCACGGCCCCCGCCGACGTCGCCGCGAAGTACCCGGCTTCCTCCCTGGCCTGGGCGCAGCTCGCCGACGACGCCTTCGAGAAGGGCTCCGTCGTCGAGTCGTACGCGTACGCCCGCACGGGCTACCACCGCGGCCTGGACTCGCTGCGCCGCGCAGGCTGGAAGGGCCACGGCCCGGTGCCGTGGGAGCACGAGCCCAACCGCGGCTTCCTGCGCGCCCTGCACGCCCTGGCCCGCGCCTCGCAGGCGATCGGCGACCAGGAGGAGTACGACCGCTGCTCGACCTTCCTCCGCGACTCCTCGGCGCTGGCCGCCGACACCCTCGGCTAGGCATCTCGTTCACGCCCCGGGGCCGCTTCGGCGCACCCCGGGGCGACACGCCCCCGGCAGGGCAAGCCCCGGGGGCGCCGATAAGACGCCTGTACGATCGCCCGGACCGTGAGGAAGATCGTCGCCGGTGTCCGGGGCCCGTGCCCCGCTCCCCCCACCCGCCGGAGACGACCGCCGGAGACACCTGCCGGAGACGTCGATCAGGGGAGGGCTCTGACGTGGGCCGAGGCCGCAGCAGACATCCGTCGTCCGGCGGCGGGCCGGCCAGCAGGCACCCCGCCGCCAGACGCCCCGCGTCCGGCACCCGGCTGACCCGGCGCGGGCGGCTTCTGGTCACCGTGCTGTGCGTCGCGGTGGGGATCGGCGGCACCTCGCTGGCCGTCGCCGCCTGGGACACCGGGGCCGGGGAGACGGGCAGGGCCGCAGCTCCCGGGCCCTCCGCGTCCGGGGACACCGGAGAAGTTTCGCGGAATCCCCCGAGCCGCGACCGCGCCGACCACCAGGTCCCCGCGTCCGGCACCGGCTCCTTCGCCGCCGCCCGGCTCACCGGCGACCCGGTCGGCACGGGCACCTTGCGCCGGTACCAGGTCCAGGTCGAGACCGGCAGCGGCATCGCCCCCGACCAGGCCGCCGCCGAGATCCAGCGCATCGTCGCCCACCCCCAGGGCTGGGCCCGCAACGGGCGCGGACGCTTCCAACTCGTCGCCGGGAAGGCCGACTTCGTCATCCGCATCGCCACGCCGAAGACCGCCGACCGGCTCTGCGCCCAGGCCCATCTCGACACCGGCGGCGAGCTGAACTGCGAGACGGGCAACGGCGTCGTGGTGAACCTGAAGCGGTGGGCGCTCGGGTCGCCCCAGTTCGCCGGCACCCCCGCCGAGTACCGCCACCTGATCATCAACCACGAGCTGGGCCACGCTCTGGGCCTCGGCCACCTCGGCTGCCCCGGCCCCGGCCGCCCCGCACCCGTGATGATGCAGCAGATCAAGGGCCTGGACGGCTGCCGCTCCAACGCCCACCCGTATGCGACGAACGGGACGTACCTGGCAGGGCCCGCCCTCTGAGGCGCACCTCGCGAGGGCCCGGACTATGCTGCGCAGCAGGGGACCGGGGCCCGAGAATCCTTCGAGGAAGGGGCGGACCGCTACCTGGAAGTTCGTGTCGAGGAGCATGCGATGACGCACACCCCCGAGGCGCCCGGAACCGAAGGCTCGGAGACCCCGAACCTCGATTTCGCAGGCACCACACCGTACGAGGACTACGTCCAGGCGGACGTCCTCACCCACCTCCAGAACCCCCTCTCCGACGATCCCGGAGAGATGGTCTTCCTGGTCACCACCCAGGTCATGGAGCTGTGGTTCACGGTCATCGTCCACGAGTGGGAGACCGCGGCGGCAGCGCTGCGCGAGGAGAAGCTCCCCGTGGCACTGGACGCACTGAAACGTTCCACCCGCGAGCTGGAGGCCCTGAACGCCTCCTGGAAGCCGCTCGCCCACCTCACGCCCGCCCAGTTCAACTCCTACCGCAGCGCGCTGGGCGAGGGCTCCGGGTTCCAGTCCGCGATGTACCGGCGGATGGAGTTCCTGCTCGGCGACAAGGCCGCCTCCATGCTGGTCCCGCACCGGGGCGCACCCCGCGTGCACGACGAGCTGGAGAAGGCGCTGTACCAACCGAGCCTGTACGACGAGGTGTTGAGGCTCCTGGCGCGGCGCGGCCTGCCGGTCCCGCCGGAGGTCCTGGAGCGCGACCTGTCGCAGAAGTACGAGCCGTCGCCCGAGGTCGAGGCGGTCTGGGCGCAGGTGTACGGCGCGGAGGAGGTCGGCGCGAGCCGTTCCGAACTCGTCGTGCTCGGCGAGGCGTTGACCGAGGTCGGCGAGCTGGTGTGGCGCTGGCGCAACGACCATCTGGTGGCCACACGGCGTGCCATGGGGTCGAAGGTCGGCACCGGCGGGTCCGCCGGAGTGGCGTGGCTGGAGAAGCGCGCCCGCAAGAACGTGTTCCCCGAGCTGTGGACGGCGCGCAGCCATGTCTGAGGACCCGAAGACGATGTTTCACGTGAAACACGACAACTCCCCTGAAGGTGCTGCGATGTTTCACGTGAAACGTGCCGCCGAGCTCGACGCCGCCGACGAACTCGCCAAGCAGCGCGCGCTGTTCAGCCTCCCCGAGGGGCTGGTCTATCTGGACGGCAATTCGCTCGGTGCGCTGCCGAGAGCCGTTCCCGGACGCCTCCAGGACGTCGCCGGACGCGAGTGGGGCGAGCTGCTCATCCGGTCCTGGGACGAGAGCGGCTGGTGGACCGCGCCCGAGCGGATCGGCGACCGCATCGCCCCGCTGGTCGGCGCTGCGGCAGGCCAGATCGTCGTCGGCGACTCCACCAGCGTCAACGTCTTCAAGGCGCTGGTCGGGGCGATCCGGCTGGCGGACGACGGCCGCGACGAGGTGCTGGTCGACGCCACGACCTTCCCCACCGACGGCTACATCGCCGAGTCCGCCGCCCGCATGACCGGCCGCACCCTGCGCCCGGTCTGCCCGGAGGAGGTGCTCGGCGCCCTCGGGCCCCGTACCGCTGCCGTCCTCCTCAACCACGTCGACTACCGGTCGGGCCGGCTCCACGACCTGCCGTCACTCACCGCCGCGATCCACGCGGCGGGCGCGCTCGCTGTCTGGGACCTGTGCCACAGCGCGGGTGCGCTGCCGGTCGGGCTCGACGAGCACGGCGTGGACCTGGCGGTCGGCTGCACGTACAAGTACCTCAACGGCGGTCCGGGTTCACCCGCCTACCTGTACGTCGCCGCCCGCCACCAGGAGCGGTTCGACTCGCCGCTGCCGGGCTGGACGGGGCATGCGAACCCGTTCGGGATGACCCCGGAGTACGCCCCGGCCGACGGGGCGGTGCGCGGCCGGGTCGGCACGCCGGACATCCTGTCGATGCTGGCCCTGGAGTCCTCGCTCGACGTCTGGGAGGGCGTCGACGTGGCATCCGTACGGGCGAAGTCCCTGGCGCTCACGGACTTCTTCCTGGAGTGCGTGCAGGCGTACGTCCCGGAAGGGCGGCTGGAGCTGGTCACGCCGCTCGCGCACGCCGAGCGCGGCAGCCAGGTCGCGCTGCGCTGCGACGACGCGGGCGAGGTCATGAAGGCGCTGATCGCACGGGGTGTGGTCGGGGACTTCCGGCACCCGGACGTGCTGCGCTTCGGGTTCACTCCGCTGTACGTCGGTTTCGGCGACGTGGAGCGGGCGGCCCGGGTGCTCGCCGAGGTGTTGTAGCGGCGCTGTGCGTGGTGGCCACGTCGGGGGGAACGGTCTCCGGCGTGGCCACGCGTGTGCAAAGTGCCTGATAGCGTCCGCGCTTAATGATCCACACGTGGTGATCCACACGGGCGTGTGAACGTCCCGCCAGTGCCCGGAGGTTGAAGCCGTCATGCCGAGCATCCCCCTGCCGGACGACCCGTCCGCCGCTCCCGGCCTTCCGCCCGACGAGCCGCCGACGCTGCCCGCCGTCGCGCCGGACGCCACCGCCGCGTACGGCGACCATCCCGACCAGATCGTCGACTTCTACGCGCCGCGCGGCGAGCGCACCGGGGCGGTCCCGCTGGTGGTCGTCCTGCACGGCGGGGCCTGGCGGGCACCGTACGACCGGCAGCACGTCACCCCGTTCGCGGACTTCCTGGCCCGGCGCGGTTTCGCGGTCGCCAATGTCGAGTACCGGCGCGGGAGTTCGCTGCCGCACCAGGGTGCGGAAGGGCCGGTGGCGGGCCGCTGGCCGGAGACCTTCGACGACGTCGCCGCCGCCCTGGACGCGCTGCCGCACCTGGTGAAGGAGGCGCTCCCGGAGGCGGACGTCCGCCGCACCGTCCTGACCGGGCACTCCGCCGGCGGCCACCTGGCGCTGTGGGCCGCCGCCCGGCACGTACTCCCGGAGGGTTCGCCGTGGCGGCTGGACGCGCCGCCGCCGCTGCGCGGGGTGGTCGCGCTCGCGCCGATCGCGGACTTCGAGGAGGCGGTACGCCGTGGGGTGTGCGGCGGCGCGGTCACTCAACTCCTGGGCGGCGCGGACGCGTACGAGGAGCGCAGGCCGTACGCGGACCCGGCGGCCCTGCTGCCCACCGGCATCGCGACGACCGTCGTCCAGGGCCGCACCGACACCACCGTCCCGCACCAGGTCGCCGAGGTGTACGCGGAGGCGGCGGCGAAGGCCGGGGAGGTCGTGGGGGTGACGCTCCTGGAGGACGTCGGGCACTTCCCGCTGATCGACCCGGCGGCGGACGCATGCGCGGTGGTGGCGGAGGAAATCGCACAACTCGCTTACTGAGGGCGGGACTTGCGGACCGGAACTGTCCGCAAGTCTCCCTAGTGTGTGAGACATGACGAAGACGCAGAACGACACGCAGAAGGTCCTGGTCACCGGAGCCACCGGAACGGTCGGCCGTCAGGTGGTCGCCGAACTCCTCGCCCGCGGCGCCTCCGTCCGCGCCCTCACCCGCAACCCCGCCAAGGCCGACTTCCCGGCCGAGGTCGAGGTCGTACGCGGAGACCTCGGCGACCCGGCGTCGCTGGCCCCCGCGCTGGAGGGTGTCGAGGCCGTGCACCTGATCGTCTTCGGCGGCGACGCGTACGCCCCGCTGACCACGGGCCCCGAGGTCCTCGCGCAGGCCGCGAAGGCGGGGGTGCGGCGGGTGACGGTGCTGCACGGCGGCGGTGCGTCGCTGCTGGAGGACGCGGTGCGGGGCAATGAGCTGGGCATCCGGTGGACCGTGCTGATGGCGGTGGAGTTCATGGCCAATGCCCTGTTCTGGGCGGACGACATCAAGGAGCACGGCCGCATCGAGGAGCCGTTCGCGGACCGGATCAGCTCGATGGTGCACGAGGGCGACATCGGGGCGGTCGCGGCGGTCGCCCTGCTGGACCGGGACGGCGTCCACCACGGCAAGGAGCACGTCATCACGGGCCCGGCGGTCCTCACGCTGGCCGACAAGGTGCGCATCCTCGGGGAGGCGCGGGGCGCGGAGGTCGGCCTCGTCGAGCTGACCGAGGAGCAGGCGGTGGAGCGGATGCGGGCGCAGGGTGTGCCGCAGGAGAACATCGACTTCCTGCTGATGGCGTACGGGAACACCCCGGAGGTCGGCCGCACGGTGGCCTCAACGGTGCAGGACGTGACGGGGCGCCCGGCGCGGACCTTCGAGGAGTGGGCGAAGGAGCACGCGGGGGCGTTCAGGGGGCGCGTGTAGTCCTTGAGGGGGACGCCGAAGGTCGGAGCTGGGACGGACGACCTGCGGCGTTCCCCGCTCTACCTTGGGAAACGTGAACCAGACAACCCTTGGTAGAAGCCCGGAGTACCGGCTGGCCGCCCGAGCGCTGGGCGGCCTGCGGGACGACCTGCTGAGCGAGCCCGCCGCCTACCGGCCCCTGCCGCCGCTGAGCCAGGACCACCGGTTCGTGGCCGCGCTGCCCGCCCGGATGCGCGACAGGGCGACCTGGATCGTGTACGCCCTGGTGGCGGCGGGGGCGCTCCTGGCCGGCCTCATCGTCCTCCTCACCACGCGCGGCAAGATCGAGGCGGTGGTGCTGGCACTGCTGACCGCGGCTCCGGTGCTGCTCACGCTGGTGCGGCCGGTCGCGGCCTTCTGGCTGTCGCTGCTGATGGCCCCGCTGACCGGGTTCCTGGGCGCGTTCGACCTGTACTGGCCGTGGCCGGCCGGAGTGATCGCGGCCCATCTGGTGGTGCTGGTCGTGGTGGCGTTCAGGACCCGGCCGCGCACCGCCGTCTGGATGTGGGCGCTGTCCGCCCTGTACGCCCTGCTCGCGGACGTCATGTTCGGCGGCGGGCGCTTCAACAACGGCGGTCCGTTCCTGGCGGCGGCCGCCTTCCTCCTGCTGCTGGTGTGCATCGTGCACGTCCGGCGGGCCGGGCAGCGCGAGATCGTCGCCCAGCAGTCGGTCACCGCCGTCGAGCGGAGCCGCCGCACCCTGCTCGAAGAACGCACCACCATCGCCCGCGAGCTGCACGACGTCGTCGCCCACCACATGTCCGTCGTCGCCATCCAGGCCGAGGCCGCCCCGTACCGGGTGGAGAACCCGCCGCCCGAGCTGGAACAGGCCTTCGCGACCATCCGGGAGAACGCGGTGGCGGCGCTGACCGAACTGCGCCGGGTGCTGGGCGTCGTACGGGCGGCGGACTACGAGGCGCCCGACGCCCCGCAGCCGCAACTCTCCGACCTGCCGCGCCTGTTGGCGAACGTACGGGACGCCGGGCTGACCGTCGAGCAGGCCACGACCGGTGCGGTGCGGGTGCTGCCGCAGGGCGTGGAGCTGTCGGCGTACCGGATCGTGCAGGAGGCCCTGAGCAATGTGCTGCGGCACGCGCCGGGGGCCGACGCCAAGGTCGAGGTGAGCTACGTCCTGGGCGGCCTCGGGCTGCGGATCCTCAACGCCCCCGGAACCACCGACGCACCGCCCTCGCCGGGCGCCGGGCACGGGCTGACCGGGATGCGGGAGCGGGTGCAGATGCTGGGCGGCGAGATGACGGCGGAGCCGACACCGGAAGGGGGCTTCGAGGTGACGGTGTTCGTGCCGGTGGCCCCGGGGGAGCCGGCGGCACAGGAGGCCGTCGAGGACGCCGTGCCGAGTCCGCGCGAGGGTGCACCCGTGCCGAGTCCCCGCGAGGAGGCACCCGTACCGACTCGGCGCGAGGAGGCCCCCGTACCGGCTCCGCGCGAGGAGGCACCCGTACCCACCCCGCGCGAAGAACAGCCCCCCGCACCCCCCGCCCGGGAACCCTCCCCCGCCCCCTCCCCTCTCTCCCTCCAGAAGGAGCCCGCACCTCCCCACTCCCCGGAGTCCGCCGCATGACGACCGTTCCCGCCCCTGCCGCCGCCCGCCCCATCCGGGTCCTGATCGTCGACGACCAGATGATGGTCCGCGAGGGCTTCTCCGTGCTCCTCAACGCCATGCCCGGCATCGAGGTCGTCGGCGAGGCGGTCGACGGGCGGCAGGCGATCGCGCAGGCGGCGGCCCTGCGCCCGGACGTCGTCCTGATGGACATCCGGATGCCCGAGCTGAACGGCATCGAGGCCACCCGCGAGATCGTCGCCGCCGACGGGGACGCGAAGGTGCTGGTCCTCACCACCTTCGACCTCGACGAGTACGTCTACCAGGCACTCCGGGCGGGGGCCTCCGGCTTCCTCCTCAAGGACGCCTCCGCCCGCCAGCTCGCCGAGGGAGTGCGGGTGGTGGCGGGCGGCGAAGCCCTCCTCGCGCCCGCCGTGACGAAGCGGCTGATCGCCGAGTTCTCGAAGCTGACCGAGGCGTCGTCGGTACGCAGGCCCGCCGCCCTCACCCAGATCGGCGACCTCACCGACCGCGAGACGGAGGTCCTCGTACTGATCGCGAACGGACTCTCCAACGGGGAGATCGCGTCCCGCCTGGTGGTCGCCGAGTCCACGATCAAGACGCACGTGAGCCGGGTCCTGGTGAAACTGGGCCTGCGCGACCGCACCCAGGCGGCGGTCTTCGCGTACGAGGCACGGCTGGTGACGCCGGGGTAGCTGAGGCAGCCGGGGCAGGGGAGTCGGTCCCCTGAAGAATTGCGTCCCCCGACGCGCCCCGCCCTGCGATCATGCTCCCCATGACCACCCCCGAGCACACCGAGCACACCGAGCACACCGACCGCACCCCCCTCCTCGCCGAGGCCGTATCCCTGCGCGCCGCCGGCCGCACCGAAGAGGCCCGTACCCGGCTCCTCGCCCTCGGTGAGCGCTTCCCGGGCGACGCGGAGATCGCGTACCAGACCGCATGGGCCCACGACCGGCTCGGGCTGGAGGCGGAGGCGGTGCCGTTCTACGTGAGCGCGCTCGCCGGGACGCTGACTCCCGAGGACCGCAAGGGCGCGCTGCTGGGTCTGGGCAGTACGTACCGGACCCTCGGCCGGTACGAGGAGGCCGTCCGCACCCTGCGCACGGGGGCGCAGGAGTTCCCCGAGCACGGGGCGATGCGCACCTTCCTGGCGATGGCCCTGTTCAACGTGGGCGAGGCGCACGACGGGATGCGGCTGCTGCTGCGCCTGCTGACGGAGACGAGCGGGGACGCCTCCGTGCAGGAGTACCGGGAGGCCATCGACTACTACGCGAAGGACCTCACCGTCACGGAGTGACCCCTCACCCGTGCAGCCTGCGCAGCACCCGGAACGCCAGCCACACCGTCCCCGCCGCCAGCGCCAGCACGACCCCCGCCTCCACCAGCTGGAGCGGCCAGAAGTGGGACGCGGGGTGCACGTCCGAGAAGTGCTCGACCGCGCCGCGTGCCGTCATGCATGCGTTGGGGTCGGAGTAGGTCTCGGCCGCCTGCCGGCTCCAGCAGCCCTCCCAGTCCAGCCGCCGCCCCGAATCGGTGACCATCCCGGAGGACGTCTCCCAGTGGGAGGGCAGGACGCCCGCCCGCAGCTCCGGTGACTCCCGGACCGTCACCGTCATCGCCGGCCACAGGTACTGCCGTACCTGCCCCACGGCCAGCATCACCGCCCCCGTCGCCACCGCGGCCACGCCCATCGCGGGCAGCGTCCGCCGCACCAGCAGTGCGGTGAGCGTTCCGACGGCGACCCCGAGGAGCGCGCAGGCGATCCCGGCGGTGCCGGACGCCGCGTAGGCGTGTGCCTGGTGCCACTGGAAGTGGACGCCCTCGGCAGTTCCCTGCCCCAGCCGGAACACCACCAGCAGCAGCACACTCGCCGCCACCGCGGCGCCCGCCGCCACCCCCGCCTTCGCGGCCAGCCACCGCGCGGGCGACATCCCCTGCGTCCAGGCCAGCCGGTACGTACCCGATTCCAGCTCCCGGGCCACCAGCGGCCCCGCCACCAGTGCCCCGATCAGCAGCGGCAGCAGCAGGGCCGTGTACGCGGTGTACTCGGTGAGGGAACGCGACGTCGTCCTGAGCGGCGAACCGTCGTCCGCCCCCACCAGGTACATCACCCCTGCCGCCAGCACCCCCAGCCCCAGCAGCACCGCCGCCGGCAGGACCACGGCCCGGCTCTGCCGCAGGACGAGGCGGGTGGGGCCCTGCACCCGTACGGCGCTCAGTGTTCCGCTCATGCCCGGCCTCCGTGACGTGTCCGAAGCAGCCCGTAGGAGGCCACGACCGCGAGGGCGGCGAGGCCCAACAGGACGGCGGACTCGACGAGTTGGATGGGCAGGAAGTCCGCCGTGGAGTGGTAGTCGCCGTACTGCGTCGTCGCGCCCCGGTCCGCCATGCACTTCTCGAAGACGGACTCATAGGCGTCGGGGCGCTTCATCGAAGCCTCCGAAGCCGCGTTCTCGCACGCCCCGGGGTCGATCCGCACCCCTTGCGCGTCCTGCCAGCCCGCGCCGTGCCCCCACCGGGTCTCCTGCGCGTGCGCCGTGACGATCGCGGCTTCCGGGCCCACATCCGTACGCATCGGCCACAGCCCGCCGCGGACATTGCTCATCAGTGTGGCGAGCAGGCCCATGGCCAGTGCTGTCACCGCCATGGACACGACCGAGCGCCGCACCAGCAGCCCGACCAGTGCACCCAGTGCCACGGCGAGCACGCAGTAGGCGAGGGAGGCCGGCCCCAGGCCCTGGTAGATGCCGCCCTGGTACCAGCCGGCCAGGGGGTCGTCGATGAAGGGCCCCCGCAGCAGGCGGTAGGAGACGTTCAGCAGCAGCACACCCACCACGACCAGCGTCAACGGCAGTGCGAGCCGGATCGTCAGCCAGCGGGCGGGGGACATGGACTGCGTCCACGCCATCTTGTACGTCCCCGACTCCAGCTCCCTGCCGATCAGCGGCCCGGCGACGAACGCCCCCACCAGCAGCGGCAGTACGGAGAAGACGTCAGCGGCGTACTTGGCCAGCATCTTGGCGCTGCGCACGCCGTAGTTGTTGGCGTCCGGCGACACTCCCGACGCCTCCAGCCACACCCGCAGCCCGGCCCACACCCCCACGACCAGCACCAGCAGCGCCAGCGTGATCCGCAGCGCCCACTTGTGCTGCCGCACGGCCGCCCGGATCGCCCCGCCCAGCGCCCCCGGGGCCTTCGCGGGGCCTGCGGGCGCAGTCGTACGCTCCGGACTCAACGTGCTCGTCGTACCACTCATCAGGAATCCCCCCTGGCCATCCGACGAAGAAGCAGAAACGAGCCCCCCACCGCCACCCCCGCCCCCACCAACAGCGGCACGGCCAGCCTGAGTTGAGCCTCGAACGTGTCGTGCGGCTGTGCATGTCCCGCCAGGGACAGGACCCCGAGCGCGGCCCCGGTCAGAAACATCGCCGGAGTCGTCCGCCGCACCAGCAGCCCGGCCAGCGCCCCGAAGGCCACCGCGCACAGTACGAAGGCGATCGGTACGGGACCGAATGCCAGCTCGGAGCCGTGCACCCACCCCAGCCCCACCGCCAGCGCGACCAGCAGCACCGCCGGCACCGCGAGCTTCGCCGCCAGCCAGCGGGCCGGGGTCACGCCCTGCGTCCAGGCCAGTTTGTACGTCCCGGTGGCCAGCTCCTCGGCGACCATCGGCCCCGCCACCTGCACCCCGCCGTACAGCGGCAGCATCGCCGAGATCGCCGTCCCACCGGACAGCCCCCAGCCCCCGTCGGCCGTCCACAGCCGTTTGCCGACCGAGAGCGCCACCGCGATACCCGCCAGGATCAGCGCCGTCCACAGCGCCGCCCGGTGCTGGTGCATCACGTGCCGGTACGGAACGGCACGGCCCCCCGGCGCCACCCCCACGGCGCTCACGACGCCCCCGCGTGGCGGCCCCGCAGTACCCGGAAGGCGACGGCGACCGCGAGGCCCGCCAATACCAACAGCAGCCCGGACTCGATGAGTTGGAGCGGCCAGAAGTGGGACTCGGGGTGGACGTCGGCGAAGTACTGGACGCCGCCCAGGTCGGCCATGCACTGCTCCGGCGTCTTCCCGACGCCCTCGGTCCCCCAGCACGTCTCAGTGAGGACGCGCGTGCCGGACGCGGTCAGCATGCCGTCGGCGAAGTCCCACACCGCGGGCGTGTGCAGCGACTCGATCGGCGTCTTCGACACCAGCGTCTCGACCGGCCACAGCGACTTCCGCAGCAGCCCGGTGAACACCCAGGCGACGGTGAGCACCGTGATTCCGGCGACCACCATCGCGGGCACGGTTTTGCGCACCAGCAGTCCCACCAGGGCGCCGACCCCGATGCCCAGCGCGCACATCGCGACCTGCACCGGCCCGAGCATCTCGTACGCGGTGTCGTACCAGCTCAGCGAGAACTGGGCCTCAGCGCTCAGCGCGCCCCTGGCCAGCCGGAACAGCACCACCAGCACGGCCGTCCCGCTCAGCGTCACCGCCGACACCAGCGCCAGCTTCGTCGCCAGCCAGCGGACCGGCGAGACGGACTGCGTCCACAGCCAGGTGTACGTACCCGACTCCAGCTCCCTCGCGACCAGAGGGCCCGCGACGAACGCCCCCACCAGCGCGGGCAGCAGCATCCCCGCCCCGGCCACGCGCTGCAGCAGCATGGTCATGCCGGTGTCGGCGGACTGGGCGAAGTCGGCCTTCGGGTCGGCGCCCGCCGAGACGGCGAGGAAGGCAGCGACGGCGAGGAAGGACACCGCGACGAATCCGCCGAACACCCGCCCCGTGGTGCGGTGTTGGTGGGCGGCGACCCAGCGGGGCCCGCTCAGCCGGGGCAGCAGGGAGATCGAGGACGTCGCGCTCATGCCGCGACCCCCGCTCCGGCGCGCACAGCCTGCGGTTCCGCGCTCGGCGTCAGCAGTGCGGGCGCCTGCGGCGACCGCATGTGGGCCAGCAGCAGCTCCTCCAGGGTCGGCTCGACGACCTCCCAGTCGCCGCCCAGCGGCTCGCTGTCCCGCCGCACCAGAGCAGTCATGTGACGCCCCGTCACCTTCGACTCCACGACGGTCGTCCCGGCCCCGATCTCCGTGACCGGACCCGACAACAGGGCGTGCGCGGAGAGGAGTTCGTCGGTCTCGCCGCCCAGGCGGATGCGTCCGTTCTCCATGAGCAGGAGGTAGTCGCAGGCGCCTTCCAGCTCGGCGAGGATGTGGGAGGAGATGACCACGGTGGTGCCGCTCTCGCCGGCCTCGGCGAGGAGGTTGCCCATCAGCTGGTGGCGGGCGAGCGGGTCCAGGTCGGCCATCGGCTCGTCCAGGAGCAGCAGGTCGGGCTGCTTGCCCAGGCACAGGGCGAGCGCGACCCGGGTGCGCTGGCCGCCGGACAGCTCGCGGACCTTGGTGCCGGGGTCGAGGTCGCCCTCCTTGACGATGCGGGCGGCGCGCTCGGCGTCCCAGTGGCCCGGGTTCAGCTCCTGGCCCATGCGCAGGGTCTCTTCGATCGTGAACTGCGGGTACAGCGGCTTCTCCTGCGCCAGGAAGGCGAGCTGCTGACGTGCCGCACCCGGCGTCTTCCCCATCACCCGCAGCTCGCCCCGCGAGGGCCGTACCAGCCCCGCCAGCTGACCCAACAGGGTTGACTTACCTGCCCCGTTGGGCCCGACCAGCGCGCAGATCTGCCCTTGCGGCAGCCGGAAGGAGCAGTCCTGGACCGCCCACTTCCCCAGCCGTCCGTACCTCTTGCCGAGGCCGACCGCCTCGATCGCGGCAATGCTCATCCCTGCTCCCCTTCGAAGATCTGATCCAGTACGGAGGTGAAGAGCGCGGCCACGTCGTCCTTGTCCATCCCCGACGACCTGGCCCGCTCGGCCCACTTCCGCAGTTCCTCGCGCAGTGGTGAATCGGCGGGCTGCGCGGCCCCCAGGGAACGGGTCACGAACGTGCCCATCCCTCGCCTGGCCTCCACCAGGCCCTCCCGCTCCAGCTCCCGGTACGCCTTGAGCACGGTGTTCGGGTTGATGGCGGTCGCCTCCACCACCGCGCGTGCGGTGGGGAGCTGATCGCCCGGCTCCAGCAGGCCGAGCCGCAGGGCGTGCTTGGTCTGCTGGACGATCTGGAGGTAGGTGGCGACGCCACTGCGCCGGTCGATGCGGTACTCGACCATCGCGCTTCACCCCCCTTTCACTACTTGATTAGTGAAAGCGTGATCCAGAAAAGGGCCGGTGTCAATCGACACCGGCCCTCAGCGGGGGCTGAGCCCGTCCCCTACGACTCGGTCCGGTACATCAAGTCCGTTTCGTACGTGGTGAATCCGAGCCGCTCGTAAACCGTCACCGCCGCCACATTGTCGGCATCCACATACAGCGAAGCCGTCGGCAGCCCCTCCGCCGCGAGGTGCCGCAGCCCCGTCGCGGTCAGCGCCTTCCCGAGCCCGCCGCCCTGCGCGCCGGGCGCGACCCCGACGACGTACACCTCACCGAGCTGCTCCTCGCGGTGCACCTTGGTCCAGTGGAACCCGACGATCTCCCCGCCCTTCTCGGCGAGGAAGAACCCCTTCGGGTCGAACCACTCCTCCGCCTTCCGGTCGTCGAGGTCCCGCTGCGTGAGGGACCCCTGCTCGGGGTGGTGGGCGAAGGCGGCGGCGTTCACGGCCAGCCACGCCGCGTCGTCCTGCCCGGGCCGATAGGTCCGTACGCTCACGCCCTCCGGGAACACGGGCTCCGGGATGTCCAGCGGGCTCAACGGTCGCCGCAACTGCCGCAGCTCCCGGAACATCGCCATCCCCAGCACCTGCGCCAGATGCCGCGCCGCAGGCTTCCCGCCGTGCGCCCACACCCGCAGCCGCCGCCCGGACGCGTCCAGCAGGGCGTCCCCGAGGGCCCGCCCGTACCCCTTCCCCCGCTGCTCGGGATGTACGACGAGCTCGGCGGCCGGCGCCTCGACGGGGTCGGTGTCCTCCAGCTGGGCGTACCCCACCAGCTGGTCCCCGTCACTGATCAGAAAGTGGGTGACCCCCTCCCGCTTCCCGCCCCGCAACTGCAACCGCCCCTGCTCGGAGACGGCCTGCACACCGTCGGAACGGGCGGCATCGGTCAGTAGCTCGATCACCTGGGCGGCCTGCGCGCCGTCAAGCGCGTCGAGGATCCGCAGCCGGCCGGGGCCGGGAAGAGTCGCGTCGCTGGTCATGGGGTCGAGGGTACGGGGAGTCCCGTGTGCGGGGCGGAGGATTGCCGGGGAGCGGGAGGCGGGGCGCCGCCCGGACCGGAACGGGCGAGCGGCCTCCCGCCGAAGCTCCGTCATCCGCACAAACCCTGACGTACCGCCAACGGAAACCACCTCGTAACCCGCACCCCCCTGTTGCGCTACGCGCGTTGACTTTAGGCTCACCAACGCACCCCGCACCCTTCACGCTGAACTCACAAGGGGACAGATGTCAGCGAACCCTCGTCCGCCCCGTCCTGCCCGGCAGAACCGCGCCGCCCGGCGGTTCCTCTTCGCCGCGGCCGGTCTCACCACCGCCGGTGCCCTCGTCGCCGCGATGCCCGCGTCCGCGCAGGGGCACGGCGGTCACGGTCACGGCGGTCACGGGCCCGGTGGCCCGCGCACCGTCGACGTGCAGCTCCTCTCCTTCAACGACCTGCACGGCAACCTGGAGCCCCCGGCCGGTTCCTCGGGCAAGGTCGGCATCGTCGACGCCGGCGGTGTCGAGCACCTGGCGACGAGCCTGCGCAAGGCCCGGCAGGGCAAGGCGTACTCGGTCACGGCCGCCGCGGGCGACATGATCGGCGGCAGCCCGATGCTGTCGGGGCTCTTCCACGACGAGCCCACCGTCGAGGCGCTCAACAAGATGAAGCTCGACGTGACGAGCGTCGGCAACCACGAGTTCGACGAGGGCTCGGCGGAGCTGCTGCGCATCCAGAACGGTGGCTGCCACCCCACCGAGGGGTGCTACGAGAAGGACAAGAAGGGCAAGCCCAAGAAGTTCAAGGGCGCCGACTTCCCGTACCTCTCCGCGAACGTCACCAAGGAGAAGTCCGGCAAGACGCTGCTCAAGCCGTACACGGTGTGGAAGAAGAACGGCGTCAAGATCGGCTTCATCGGCGTCACGCTGGAGAACACCCCGGGCATCGTCACGGCGGCCGGCGTCAAGGGCCTGAAGTTCCACGACGAGATCGAGACGGTCAACAAGTACGCCAAGGAGCTCGACCGGCAGGGCGTGAAGTCCATCGTCGCGCTCATCCACGAGGGCGGCGCCCCCGCCTCCTCCACGTACGACTACAACTGCGACAGCCCCGGCCCCGGCGACGGCATCTCGGGTCCGATCAAGGACATCGCCAAGGGCATCAGCCCCAAGGTCGACGCGCTGGTCACCGGCCACACCCACCAGAGTTACGTCTGCACCATCCCCGACCCGGCGGGCAACCCCCGCCTGGTGACCTCCGCCGCCTCCTTCGGCAAGGTCTACACGGAGACGACGCTCACCTACGACCGCCGTACCAAGGACATCGTCCGTACGGCCGCCAAGGCGCCGAGCTCGCGCAACCACATCGTCACCCGTGACCAGCCCGAGCGGGAGAAGCTGGGCTCGGACATGCGGGACCTGATCGCGCGCTGGAACGTCCTCGCCGCGCCGATCGCCAACCGCCCCCAGGGCTACATCTCCGCCGACATCGAAGGCCGCGGTTCCCCCGCGATGGAGAAGCCGCTCGGCAACCTCATCGCCGACGCCCAGCAGCAGGGCCTGTCCGCCGCCGACAAGGGCGGTGCGCAGCTCGCCCTGATGAACCCCGGCGGCATCCGCTCCGACCTGGTCTACAAGGCGTCCGGCGCGGAAGGGGACGGCGTCGTCACCTACGGCGAGGCCTTCACCGTCCAGCCCTTCACCAACCTGATGAACGTCGTCGACCTGACCGGCGCCGACCTCATCGCCGCGCTGAAGCAGCAGGTCAGCGGCGGTAACGAGGCCTCCCCGAAGATCCTCCAGATCTCCAAGGGCCTCACGTACACCCTGGACCTGACCAAGAAGGGCGCCGACCGCATCGACGCCGCGACCATCAAGCTCAACGGCGAGGCCATCGACCCCGCCAAGACCTACCGCGTCGCGATGAACGAGTTCCTGGCCGGCGGCGGCGACAACTTCCCCGCCCTCGCCCTCGGCAAGAACAAGCTCAACGCGGCCTCCGACCTGGACGTCTTCAACGCCTACCTGGCCGCGAACTCCAGCGCCGCCAAGCCGATCGCACCGCCGGCCACGGACCGGATCACGATCGTGAAGTAGTCCCGCACAGGGGTACGTGCCCGCACAGGGGCACGTGAAGGGGCGGCAGCCGGGATTCCCCGGGTGCCGCCCCTCTCGCGTATCCGCGTCCGCCGCTACGACATCAGCGATCCGGCCGCGGCCCGCTCGATCCTCGCGCGCAGGGCCGCGCGGGCCTCCTCGTCCACCAACTGCTCGTTCTCGGCCCGCACTCCGGTCCTCCCGTCGACGCTCTCGCGCAGGATGTCGGCATGTCCCGCATGCCGGACGGTCTCGCCCAGGACGTGGACGAAGACGGCGAACAGGGTCGTGTTCGGGGCGGGCTCCCGCCACCACGGCACATGACCGGGAGCGTCCAGCGGCAGCGCGTCGATCGTCGCGTCCGCGTGCTCCCACGTACGCCGGTAGAAGGCCACGACCTCATCCAGGCTCTCGTCCTCGGCCGCCCAGTGGTCGCTGCCGTCGGAGTCCTGCCACCGGGGCAGCGGTTCCGGGGACGGGCGGCCGAAGACCTCGCCGAAGTACCGGGCCTCGACGGTGGCCACGTGCTTGACCAGGCCGAGGAGGTTGGTGCCGGTCGCGGTCAGCGGGCGGCGGGCGTCGTACTCGGACAGGCCGTCGAGCTTCCAGAGCAGCGCCTGGCGGTCCCGGCGCAGGCGCCCGTGCAGGAGGTTCTTCGCGGTGTCGTCGATCATGCGGCCCGACCCTGCCACGGGCCGCCCACGGCCTCAAGACCGGTACGGATCCAGCTCCAGCCGCTCGCCGCCCGCGAAGCCCGCGCGCAGCCGCCGGTCGTGGGTGGCGACGACGAGCGTCCCGGGGAAGGAGGCGAGCGCGGCCTCCAGCTCCTCGACCAGGGCGGGGGAGAGGTGGTTGGTCGGCTCGTCGAGGAGGAGCAGGTCGTACGGCCCGTCGAGCAAAGCCGCCAGCTCCAGCTTGCGCCGCTGCCCGGTGGAGAGTGCGGAAGTGGGCGTGTCCAGGTCGCTCTCCCTGAACAGCCCGTACCGTACGAGGAGTTGGGCTCGCTCCTCGCCCTGCGCGGCCCGTACGGTCCGCTGGTCGCGGGTGACGGCGTATGGGGTGTTCTGCCGCAGGATGCCGACCCGGCCGGGACGGACCACGGTCCCGGAGTCGGGGTCGACGCCTCCCGCCAGCAGCTCCAGCAGGGTCGACTTCCCCGCCCCGTTGGGCCCGGTCACCAGCAGCCGCGCCCCCGGCCCGACCGTGAGCGCGTCGATGGCCAGCCGTCCTCGTACGCGTACGTCGCTCAACTCAACGTTTGTGGAGGCGAGTTGCCCCTCTATGCGCCCCGTGAAGGCTAGTGGCTCCGGGGGTGGCGGCACCGGGTTGGCGGTGAGCCGTTGAAGCCGTTCCTGTGCGTTGCGGATCCGCCCCATCGCCCCGTGCGCCCGCGACCTCGCCCGGAAGGCCCCGGCCCCGCTGAAGCCGCGGGGGACCTTGCGGGGGATGGCGTGGAGGTGAGTGGCGTGGGTGGAGGCGAGGGCGGACTGCCGGGCCAACTCCTTTTTCCACTCCTCGTGTTGACGCGCCCAGCGCGCCCGCGCCGCAGCCTTCGCGGCGAGATACCCGGCGTACCCGTTCCCATGACGATGGACGGTCCGCAGATCCGCATCCACTTCCAGCACGGTCCCGGTGACCCGCTCCAGGAACGCCCGGTCGTGCGTCACGGCGACGACGGTCCCCCGATGCGCCCGCAACCGGCCTTCGAGCCAGTCCACGGCCGCATCGTCCAGATCATTGGTCGGCTCGTCGAGGAGCAGCAGTTCGGGGGAGGAGACGAGGGTGGCCGCGAGCGCGAGCCGGGAGCGCTGCCCGCCGGACAGGGTGCCCAGGGGGCGGGCGCGGTCCAGGGCCTCCCGCTCGCCGAGGTGGTGGAGGGCGGTGTCGACCAGCCGGTCGGCCTCGTACCCGCCGCGCGCCTCGAATGCGGCGAGCAGGTCCCCGTACACCTCCATGTCCTCGGTCGTCCGGAGCGCCCGCTCCAACTCCCGTACGTCACGCAGCGCGAGGTCGATCGCGTCGCCGACGAGGGCGGTGCCGGGCAGGTCAAGGGTCTGGGCGAGGTACCCGATGCCGCCGGGGGCGGTGACGGTGAGGCTGCCGTTGTCGGGCAGCTCGCGCGAGGCGACGAGCCGGAGCAGGGTCGACTTGCCGGCCCCGTTGTCGCCGACGACGCCGACCTTCTCGCCGGGGCGGACGGTGAGGGACACCCGGTCGAGGACGGTGCGGTCCCCATACCGCTTGGTGACGTCGAGGAGGGCGAGCTGGGAGGCGGTGGTGGCGGGGGTGGTGCCGGTGACTGGGAACAAGTGGGTGGCCTTCCGCAGGGGACGAGTGACGTATCGTCGCGAGACGCTGCGTCTCGTTTCGATGGCGTGAGCGTAACTCGCCCCGGCCGCCCCCGCAAGACGCTGCGTCTCGCGGCCGGGGGCGGGTGGGGGCGACAGGGGCCCTCCGGGAAATGCCTCGACACGGGCCGTGCCGATCATGGATGCTTCGCGCGATGACGACGACCAGAATCAATGACACGCCGCCCGCGTGGGACGACCGCACGCAGCTCACCACGTTCCTCGACTACGCACGCGGCACCGCCCGCGCCAAGTGCGAGGGCGTCTTTGAGGAGAACGCGCGCAAGGCCCTCCTGCCGGGCTCCCCGCTGATGACCATGAGCGGGCTGATCAACCACCTCCGCTGGGTCGAGTACTACTGGTTCCAGGTGATCTTCCTCGGCGAGGAGGACCTGGCCCCCATGACGGACGAGGACCCCGACCGCGAGATGCGCATCGCCGTCGACTTCCCGATCGCGCAGCTGCTCGACGAGTACGAGGAGCAGAGCGCCCGGTACCGCGAGTTGGTCGCCGGAAGCGACCTGGACACAAAGGCCCAGCGCACCATCCGCGACGGTGTCCCCGTCGACCTGCGCTGGATCCTGCACCACCTGGTCGAGGAGACGGCCCGACACAACGGCCACCTGGACATCCTGCGCGAGCTGCTCGACGGCGCGACCGGCTACTAGTTCCAGGTGGGCGCGGCCCCTCCGGCCGGAGTCGGAGTCGGAGGGGCGGGTCGCCCGGCGCGAGGTGAGGACCTGGCCGGCGGGCAGGGGATCGGTTGGTCCACGCGCGGCCCCGGGCGGCAGGTCCGCGCACCCTACTGGCACTCCACCGGCAACTCCGCCACGAACTCCGCGAGTCCGGTCGCGTCGGGCGGCGTCCGCCCGTTCAGGAACCGCTCGTAATGACCGGCGACAAGGCGGCGCAACTCGCCCTCGGCGGGCCCCTCGCCGGTGAGCTCGACGGACACCCGGAGCGGCTCGCCCGTCATCCGCAGGGGACGCGCCAGCGCGTCGAAGCCGCACCCGTACTCGTCCGGCATCTCCCACCACGCCTCGGCGGAGGCACGGTCCTTGAGTACGTACATGTAGTGGTCGTCGTCGAAGAGGATCAGCGGGGCGATCGGTGCGTCCATGCAAGGAGTCTGCTGTACCGGGCAGTTCGGCCGCCCGCCATTAAATGCGCCCCACGGGGACGGGCCGCCGGGACCGTTCAGCTGTGGAGGGGTCGGCCGCCACGTGCGCGGTCACTGCGCACCAGCTTCCAGAGCAGACCCATGGCCAGTGACTGGAGTCCGACGCCGACGACGAGGCCGACGCCGTAGAGCGCCAGGTTCGGCTCCCCGGTCTCGTTGACCGCGAACATCACGAGGGGCAAGGACGCGGGCATGGTCACCATGCCCACCCAGATCCCCGCCATGTCATGACCCCCTCCGACGAGGGCGGCGACCACCTCGAACAGAACGACGGCTCCGACGACGCCCAGGTAGGCGGCGGAGAGGGGGTTGGCGACGGCGAGGCGGAAAAGCTTGCGCGCGAACATGAGGTTCTCCCGGCAGGTGTGGTGGTCGGTCACCTCATGTTCCGGCCGGGGATGTGCTCGTGGCATGGGTACGTGTACTCACCTCCCGCCACACGGGACTCAGGTCTTTCTGCGTACGTTGCGTACGTTCCCCGGGCGTCCACGCCCCCGCCCACCCCACAGCCATTCACGCCCCCGCCCACCCCATGGCCACCCCCGGCTTCGGCAGGCGCGAGGCTCCCGACCAGCAACCCCGCCATCACTTGGTCCGCCGCCGCATCGGCGGTGAGTTTGACCGCAGCGGCGGCCACGAGGGCCGGGGCTTCCGGGCGCTGGCCCGGATCGGGCGGCGCGAGCCGCAGTTGGCGCTCTCCGAGAGCGAGTGCTACGCGCTGGCCGAGCTGGCGGGGGAGTGGTTCCGGCGCGGGGCGAGCGAAACCCAACTCACCTACGCCCTTACCCTGTTGCTGCCGACCGCGTCACCCACCCCTTCGGCTTCGTGCAGTCCCGCCTGCTCGCCAAGCTGCCCCCGGAACTGCCTCCGACCCCCCTCGGCACGCCCATGGCCGAATGCCTCGGCTGCGGGGCGGTCGGTCGGCCCGAAGAGCTGCCCGGCGGCCTGTGCCGCCCCTGCCGGAGCACCGAACCCGTGCGGGAGTGCGGTCCCTCGCCGGAGGTCGTACGGGGCAAGGCCGCCCGTATCCGCCGGGAAATGCGGGCCAAGCTGGGGCGGGAAGGCGGCCCTCGCCGGACGCGCCGGGGGCGTAAGCGCAGGTAGGGGGCTCCTACTGCTCGGCCATCCGCTTGAGCAGCTCCTCCTCCGACACGTCCTCCAGGTGGGTCAGGAACACCCACACATGGCCCTCCGGGTCCTTCGCCATGAAGGTCCGGTCGCCGTGGAACATGTCCGTCGGCTGCTGGAGGATCTCCGCCCCCGCTGCCTCCGCGCGCTTGGCCAGTGCGTCGACGTCGGCGACGTGCACGTGCAGTGCCACGGTCGTCCCCTTCACCCCTCCGTCCGGATCAATCAGGGAGTGGGGGTGCACGCCTCCGCGATCGAGAGGCTGTGCTCGTAGAGGTGGTGCCGGGTGATCCGGCCGTCCTCGACCGTGAGCCGCAGAGCGAAGGGCCCCTGGAAGGACTTGCCCGTCGCCCGTACGGTCCCCGACAGGTGCCCCGTGAGGACGGCGTCCGTGCCGTCGACCAGGAACGCGTCGAGCGTGGCCTTGCTGTCCTCCGGCACGGTGTACTCCGCCAACTCCCTTGCCTGTGCTGCGCATTCGGCGCCGGTCGAGCGCGGGCGGATCCACCGGGCGGCGGGGTTCTCGGCCAGCAGCCAGTCGACCTTGTCCGCGAAGAGCTCGACCATCCGGTCCTCGTCCCCGGCCAGCCGGGCGGTCAGGAACTCCTGGACGATGTGCCGGGTGGTCTCGGCGGTCGAAGTCGTGGTTTTCTCGGGGGAGTTGACGGTCACGATCGCTCCTCGGTCGGGCCTCATGGGGACGGGATCCCGGTCGGGATCCCGTCGACGTGTCTCAGGCTGCCGCAGCGGCGGAGCAAGGTCGATTACGTACGAGGTAATGGCCGGGGGCGCGGCCCCGGAACGATCCACCCGGCGTCAGGCCGTGGCCCGCACGCCCACCCGGGCGTCGGCCGCCGAGCTGCGCGTCTCGCGCAGGAACATCAGCCCGGTGACCACCATCAGTACCGCCGTCAGCCCGTGCACGCTGAACGCGACGACGGTGTCGCCGTGGTGCGCCAGCACGTTGCCCATGTCGCCGAACGCGGCCAGGGCCCCCACCAGCAGCGCCCACCCCAGCGCCCGGCGGTTGCCGGTCACCAGCAGCGCGCCCAGGGTCAGGCCCATCACGACGTCGCGGACCCCCTTGACGACCAGGAAGCCGCCGCCGTCGCCGGACGGCCAGGTCGGCAGCCCGAAGGTGGGTGCGGTGGCTGCCGGGGTCAGGATGAACTCGCTCCCGAACCAGAGGATGAAGAGGACGAAGGCGGTGGCCAGAACGGTGTTGATCTTCCTCAGCATTGCGGTCCTGCTCTCTGGGAGTTCCGGAAAGTGGATGGGCTGCGCGGTGCTCGGGCTCAGACGAGGGCGACGACGAGAAGCGTGAAGGCGGCGATGATCACGGCCACGCGGACGTAGTGGTACCGGTCCCAGCGGTTCATCTGCTGCTTCCAGTCGGCGGGCCGGTTCTCCGGCGTCCACTTCTTGCCCTGGTTGTTGATCGGGACGAGCAGCAGGATCGACATGACCACGCTCAGGATCAGCAGCCCGGCGGCCGTGACCACCAGCCCGGTGCCGGCCGTCCCCCACGCGGCGATCGCCCAGAGCGCGGCGAGGACGAGCGAGCCGATGTACCAGAAGGGCATCAGCGCCCCGAGCATCCGGCCGCCCTTGCTGCGGGCCTGCTGGTCGGCGTCCTCCGGCAGCGAGCTGAAGATCGGGTTCATGACGAAGGCGACGGAGAACTCCACCCCCACCATCAGTCCGACGAGCACGGTGGTGACGACCTGAAGTGCATCAAGCATGACGACCCCTTCACGGATCTAGCGTTGCTAGGTGATGTGGCAACGCTAGACCTACTGTCGCTCGTTTGTCTAGCAGTGCTAGGGTTCAGTTATGTCGGTACAGGAACGCAAGCAGCGCGAACGGGCGGACCGCGAACGCCTCATCGTCGCCACCGCCCGTCAACTCGCCGAGCAGCAGGGCTGGGACGCGGTCACCACCCGGCGGCTCGCCGAGCGCATCGAATACAGCCAGCCCGTCCTCTACAGCCACTTCAAGGGCAAGCGCGAGATCATCGGCGCGGTCGCCCTCGAAGGCGCCTCGGAGATGGCGGTGGCGGTACGGTCCGCGACCGCCGCCGCCCACAGCCCCCGCCAGCGCGTCGCGGCCCTCGCCCACGCCTACCTCGACTTCGCCGCCCGCAACCCGGCGGTCTACGACGCCCTCTTCCAGCTCGACGGCGGCCTGGCCTACGCCCGCGAGGACACCCCGCAACCCCTCAAGGACGCCTTCGCCGCCCTCCTGGAAGCCCTGGGCGAGGTCGCCGGTGACGGCATCGCCCCGGGCCTCTTCACCGAAACCTTCTGGGCCTCCCTCCACGGCCTCGCCACCCTGACCCGCGCCGGCCGCCTCCCCCCGGAGGACGCCGACCAGCGGGTCGCACTCCTGGTGGACCGGCTCGCGGTGGCCTGACCGTACGAGAAGGTCTTACGGAACCTCGCTCGGCGGCGGCGTCGGCGCACCCGGGAGCCGGACGACCGCCTCCGTGCCGGGGCCGCCGTCCAGCGGGGCGCGCAGGGCTACCTCGCCGCCCGCCTCGCGGATGGCGCGGGCCACGATGGACAGGCCCAGGCCGGAGCCGGGGAGGGCGCGGGCCGAGGGGGAGCGCCAGAAGCGCTCGAAGACGTGCGGGAGGTCGGCGGGCGGGATGCCGGGGCCGTGGTCGCGGACCGTCAGTTCGCCGAGGTGGAGGCGTACGGAGATCGTTCCCGACGGCGGGCTGAACTTGACCGCGTTGTCGAGGATGTTCACCAACGCCCGCTCCAGGACCGGGGGTTCGGCCCGTACGTACCAAGGGGCCAGCTCGACGTCGAAGGTCAGCTCCGGGCCGCGCAGCCGGGCCCGCTCCAGGGCGGTCCGCATCAGGTCGTGCCAGCCGACGACCTTCGGGGAGGCGTGGCCGGGGGTGGACTCCGGGCGGGCCAGTTCCTGCAAGTCCGTGATGAGGGAGGCCAGTTCGGTCATCTGGGCCTTGACGGAGGCGAGCAGTGCCTTGCGGTCGTCCGGGGGGATCGGGCGGCCGGTGTCCTCGCTGCGGGCGAGGAGTTCGATGTTGGTGCGGAGAGAGGTCAGGGGGGTGCGCAGCTCGTGGCCGGCGTCGGCGATGAGCTGGGCCTGGAGGTCGCGGGAGGAGGCGAGCGCGGCGGTCATCGCGTTGAAGGAGGCGGAGAGGCGGGCGATCTCGTCGTCGCCCTCCACCGGGATGCGCAGGCTCAAGTCCTCCGTGCGGGCGACGTGTTCGACGGCGTCGGTGAGCCGGTCGACGGGGCGCAACCCGCTGCGGGCCACCCAGAGTCCGGCGCCGCCCGCGAGGAGGACGCCGACCCCGGCGACGATGAGGAGGATCAGCGCGAGGTCGTCGAGAGGGTCGTTGACCTCGCTGAGGGGGCGGGAGACGGAGACGGCGAGCTGGAGGTGGGGGTAGGCCTTCAGCTGGTAGGTGTACACGCGGTACTTCTCGCCGGTGGAGGCGAGTGCGTCGTGCGAGGACTCGGTGGTCTGCCCGGCGGCCACGGCGTAGTCCTCGGGGCCGACGGCGACGGACTGCCGCCCGTAGATCACGCACTGCTCGCCGGTCCTGGTGACGACCTGGACGGTGGTCCGGTCCACCCCGCTGGTCGCGTCCCGCTTGGGGAGCTGGCGCAGGCAGCGGGCCTGCCCGGCCTGGGTGTCGATCTCGATCTGGCGGACGACGTCGCCGTCGTTCATACGGCTGTTGCTGAGCGCGTTGTCCAGGGAGTTGACGAGGGCCTCGCGCGTGACGAACCAGCAGGTCACCGATGCCGCCGCCACGGCGAGGGCGACGGCGGTGGCGACGAGCAGGGCGAGCCGGGAACGGAGGGGGAGACGGCGGTACCGGCGGAGCGGGCTGTTCACTCTCCGCCCCGCAGGACGTAGCCCACGCCCCGGACCGTGTGCACCAGGCGGGGTTCGCCGGCGGCCTCGGTCTTGCGGCGCAGGTACATGACGTACACGTCGAGGGAGTTCGAGGACGGCTCGAAGTCGAAGCCCCAGACGGACTTGAGGATCTGCTCGCGGGTGAGGACCTGGCGGGGGTGCGCGAGGAACATCTCCAGGAGGGTGAACTCGGTTCGGGTCAGCTCGACGTGGCGCTCGCCCCGGGTCACCTCGCGGGTGACCAGGTTCATGTGCAGGTCCTCGAAGGACAGAACGTCAGGATCGGGGCCGGGGGTCTCGGGCAGGCCCGCCTGGGCGGCGTAGGAACTGCGGCGGAGCAACGCCCTTACACGCGCGAAGAGTTCGTCCAGCTCGAAGGGCTTGACCAGGTAGTCGTCCGCGCCCGCGTCGAGGCCGGAGACGCGGTCGCCGACCGTGTCGCGGGCGGTCAGCATCAGGATCGGAGTGGTGTCGCCCGCGTGGCGCAGGCGGCGGGCCGCCGTCAGGCCGTCCATCCGGGGCATCTGGATGTCCAGGACGATCAGGTCGGGGGCGTAGGCGGCGGTCTTGGTGAGCGCCTCCATGCCGTCCACGGCGACCTCGGTCGCGTACCCCTCGAAGGCCAGACTGCGCTGGAGCGCCTCCCGCACGGCGGGCTCGTCGTCGACGACGAGGATGCGCTCGGCGGAGGTCGTCCGGTCCTCGGGGGGCGTGCCTGCGGGGGTCATGTCGCGTCAGTCCTGCTCTTCTTCTCCGGTACGGGCGGGGGCCCGTCCAGCTTTGCACGGGGTGGGTGCCCGGGCATTACACGCCGAGGCCGCCGATGAGGCCGCCGCCGCGACGGTCCTGCTGCTCGGGGGCCTGCTGCTGGTCGCCGGAACCGCCCTTGCGGAGGCTGTCCAGGTCGGCCTTGACCGTGTCCACCGGGATCGCGAAGCCGAGACCCACGCTGCCGGAGCTGCTGCCGCCGCCCGAACTCGGGGCGTACATGGCGGAGTTGATGCCGATGATCTCGCCGCGCATGTTGATCAGGGCGCCGCCGGAGTTGCCGGGGTTCAGGGAGGCGTCCGTCTGGAGGGCCTTGTACGTGGTCTTGGACTGGCCGGTGTCGCCGTTGAACTGCTCGCCGCCGAACTCGAACGGCCAGCCGCCTCCGCCGCCGCGCTGCTGCTGGGGCTGCTCTTTCGAGACGGTGACGTCGCGGTCCAGGGCGGAGACGATGCCGCTGGTGACGGTGCCGGACAGGCCCTCGGGGGAGCCGATGGCGACCACCTGGTCGCCGACCTTGACGTCCTTGCTGTTGCCGAGCTTGGCGGTGGGGAGGTTCTTCGCCCCCTGGATCTTCAGCAGGGCGAGATCCTTGTCGGGGTCGGTGCCGACGACCTTGGCGGTGTAGGTCTTGCCGTCCGACATCTTCACCTTGACGGTGTCGGCGCCCGCGATGACGTGGTTGTTCGTGACGACCTCGCCGTCGGAGGTGATGATCACGCCGGAGCCGGTGGACTGGCCGGCGGTGGACCGGGCGCTGATCTCGACGATGGCGGGGCCGACGGCCTGGGCGACGCCGGAGACGGTGCCCATGCTGGACTGCGAGACGTTGCTGCCGGGGGCGGCGAGGCTGCCGCCGGTGCCCGTGTCCCCCGTGTACCGCTGCGTGAGGTACGCCGCGCCGCCGCCGAAGGTCGCGGCGACGACGGCCACGGCGGCGAGCAGGGCGACGGGGCGGCCCGCGCGGCGCTTGTGGGCGGTGGGGGCGTGGGCCGGGGGCGGGGGGAAGCCGGCGTACTGGGCCTGTGCGGGGTGCTCGGGGTGCTCGCCGCTGGGGCGGGGGGTCTCGTTCGTCATGTTCATGAGCTTGGGCTCGGTGGATGAGAACTGTCTGAGGGCCGGTTAAGAAGCCCGGCAGATTCCTGTATGCCCGATGTAAGGGGGCGGGTGTAAGGGTGCGGGGTGGGTGGTTGCTGTTCCTGCCGGGGGCTTCGCCCCCGGACCCCCGGGTTTCGCCCCGGTCCCGCCCCTTCACCTAAAGCGCTCGCCGCGCGGCTTTGTGGTGGGTTGCTCGCGCAGTTCCCCGCGCCCCTGAAAGGGGCGTGGGTCAGCCGCAGCCGCAGGAGCGGCGGATGATCAATGCCGAGGGGAACTGCTTGACCCGTTCGCGGCGGGATCCGGCCACCCGGAGGCCGTCGTCCAGGACCAGGTCGACCGCCGCGCGGGCCATCGCCGGCCGGTCCGAGGAGATCGTCGTGAGCGGCGGATCCGTCAGCGCCGCCTCCTTGACGTCGTCGAAGCCGACCACCGCCAAGTCACCTGGCACGTCGATACGCAGCTCCCGCGCCGCCCGCAGCACACCGATCGCCTGGTCGTCCGTCGAGCAGAAGATCGCGGGGGGACGCGAGGGCCCCGACAGCAGGCCGAGCGCCACCTCGTACGCGGCATAGCGGTCGTAGGGAGCCTGGAAGAGCCGCCCCTCCGTCGCCCGCCCCGATTCGTGCATCGCCCGCCGCCAGCCCTCCACGTGGTCGGCGACCGGGTCGCCCACCGACGGGGTGGACTCGACGCCGCCGAAGCAGACGACGTACTCGTGACCGTGCTCCAGCAGGTGCCGCGTCGCGAGCTGCGCGCCGCCGATGTCGTCCGTGACGACGGCGACGTCGTCGATGGCCTCCGGGCGTTCGTGGAGGAGGACGACGCGCGCGTCCCACGCGTCGATCTCGGCGGCCGCGCTCTCGCTCATGCCCTGGCTGACCAGGATGAGGCCGGAGACCCGCATGCCCAGGAAGGCCCGGAGGTAGTGGATCTCGCGCTCGTTGCGGTAGTCGGAGTTCCCGACCAGCACCATCTTTCCGCGCTCGGCGGCCGCCTGCTCCACCGCATGCGTCATCTCGGCGAAGAACGGCTGCCGGGCGTCCGGCACGATCATTCCTATGAGGTCCGTCCGCCGGGACGCCATGGCCTGCGCGACCCGGTCCGGGCGGTAGCCCAGTTCCTTGATCGCGGCGAGGACACGCTCGCGCGTGGCCGGGGCGACCGGCCGGGGTCCGTTGTTGATGACGTAACTGACGACCGCGGTCGAAGTCCCCGCCAGTCTTGCCACGTCGTCCCGCGTCACCTTGGCCACGCGCGGAAGTCTACGCGGAGAGACCGGGGCACAGGCCGGTCGTCCCAAGGAACGGGCCGACTTACTCCGGTACGGGTGATTCCGCCGACCGGGCTACGGAGGCGGAAGCCCGCGCGCGGGCCTTTTCGGCCTCCCGCCCGGCGACCTTCTCCGCAGGTTCCGGCTTCTCCGCCTTGTCCGTCTTCTCCGGCACGACGAAGCGGTAGCCGACGTTCCGTACGGTCCCGATCAGGGACTCGTTCTCGACGCCGAGCTTCGCCCGCAGCCGCCGTACATGGACGTCGACCGTGCGCGTACCGCCGAAGTAGTCGTAGCCCCACACCTCCTGGAGGAGCTGCGCCCGCGTGAAGACCCGGCCAGGGTGCTGCGCCAGGTACTTGAGGAGTTCGAACTCCTTGAAGGTCAGGTCCAGCACCCGGCCCTTGAGCTTCGCGCTGTACGTCGCCTCGTCCACCGTGAGGTCGCCGTTGCGGATCTCGGTCGGGATGTCGTCCACGGCCAGGTGCTGGCGGCCCATCGCCAGGCGCAGCCGCGCCTCGACCTCCGCCGGGCCCGCCGTGTCCAGGAGTACGTCGTCGATGCCCCAGTCGGCGGTGACGGCGGCCAGGCCGCCCTCGGTGACGACCAGTATCAGCGGGCAGCCGGGTCCCGTGGAGCGCAGCAGCTGGCACAGCGACCGCACCTGCGGGAGGTCGCGGCGGCCGTCGATCAGGATGGTGTCCGCGCCGGGGGTGTCCACCAGCGCCGGGCCTTCGGCGGGTGCCACACGCACGCTGTGCAGCAGCAGGCCGAGGGCGGGGAGCACCTCCGTCGACGGCTGGAGTGCATTGGTGAGGAGCAGCAGAGAGCTCATCGGGCCCCACCTGCTGCCCACAACTTCATGTCCGGTTGGTGCACGGTTCGCTCGCCCATAACGTCGGTTCCTCCTCGGTCCCTGCGAGGACGTTTACGGCACTGCTTCGTACTGCTGTTTCGTACGTACTAGGCCGAAGGCCCCCGCGCCCCGGGGTCCGACGTGCCCGATTTCCTGCTCTCTTGCCCTGTTCTTTCCGAGCTTTTTAGGTCGTCCGGAAAGCACAAAAGGACCCGGGGGCAACGCTGCCCGAGTCCTCTGCCCAGCAGAATAGCCCACATGACCGGCGCCCCCTCTGTTCCCTTGATCACTCCGGCGACCCGGCGCACCACGCTCCGTACGGACGATTTCGTGGCGATCGAGGCGCTTTACGAGCCCGGGTGCGCAGCCCACGAGGACCCCTCTCCGGACCCCTCCCGGATCCCCCTCTTCGTCCTCGCCCACGGCTTCTCCGGCTCGCTGGAGCGGCCCGCCCTGCAACGTGCCGCAGCGGTGTTCGCCCAGTACGGAGCCGTGATCACGTTCTCCTTCCGGGGGCACGGGAGGTCGGGCGGGCGGTCCACGGTGGGAGACCGGGAAGTGCTGGACCTGGCCGCCGCGGTGGCATGGGGGAGAGCGCTGGGGCACTCCCACGTGATCACCGTGGGGTTCTCGATGGGCGGCTCCGTCGTGCTCCGGCACGGGGCCCTGTACGGGGCGCTGTCCGGATCTCCGTACGCATCGGTGCAGAGGGGGCGCACGGAAGCGCGCTCGGGCGCGGGCGCCGACGCCGTGGTCGCGGTCAGCGCGCCTGCCCGCTGGTTCTACCGGGGGACCGCCCCGATGCGACGCCTCCACTGGGTCGTGACGCGTCCGCTCGGGCGTCTGGTCGGGCGGGCCGGACTGCGTACGAGGATTCACACCGAGGCCTGGGACCCCGTACCGCTGTCACCGGTGGAGGCCGCCCCGTACCTCTCGAAAACACCTCTCCTCGTCGTCCACGGCGACCGCGACCCGTATTTCCCCCTCGACCACCCGCGCTCGCTCGCCGCCGCGGCCCCGGGCGCGGAGCTGTGGATCGAGCCCGGGATGGGGCACGCGGAGAATGCGGCCGCGAAGGAGCTGCTCGCCCGCATCGCCGTGTGGGGGCGGGCGGGTGTGCCGGATGGCCCATGATGGACAGCTGACGAGCCGGTCGGGTTGAGAGGAGTGCCGCTGTGGCAGCGGGAACCATCCGCTTTTGGGCGGCGGCCAAGGCCGCCGCGGGCACCGCCGAGGAGCCGTACGCGGCAGACACCCTCGCCGAGGCGCTGGACGCGGTCCGCGAACGGCATCCGGGGGAGCTGACGCGGGTCCTGATGCGGTGCTCGTTCCTGATCGACGGCGACCCCGTCGGCACTCGTGACCACGGGACGGTACGGCTGGCCGAGGGCGGCACGGTCGAGGTGCTCCCGCCGTTCGCAGGAGGGTGAACCCCAGACCATGAGCAACCACAGCAATGAGCAGTACCCGTACCAGCAGGGATACGGGCAGCAGCCGTCCGGCGAGTACGGGCAGGACCCGTACGCGCCCTCCTACGGCGACCAGCCCCACCAGGCCCCGGCGCCCGCCCAGGACCCGTACTCCACGCAGACCTGGCAGGGGCAGACCTGGGACACCCAGTACCAGCCGGTGCAGCCCGCTTCGGCGGCTGCCGACACCGCGTATCTGCCGCCGCAGAACCAGTCCTCGTACGACTCCTCGTACGGTTCCTCGGCGTACGGGTCCCAGCCGACCGGCAGCCAGCCCCTTCCGCCCGAGGTCCCGGTCCAGCAGCCCCAGCCCGACCCCGAGCCGCCGCAGCAGCAGCACACCCCCGCCGCCGGAGTCCCGCAGGCCCACGCCCCGTACGACATCCCCCCGGCCCCCGCCTACAGCTCCCCGGCGACCCGCGGCAACACCCGGATCACCGACGCCCAGCGGGCCCGTGCAGAGGGGCGGTCGCCGATCATAGAGCCCGGCATGAAGCCCGCCCTGATCACGGCGGTGCTGGGCGCGCTGCTCGCCGGGGCCGCGGTCTTCGGGCAGTTCGCGCTGGTCGTGCCGGTGGTGCTGCTCCAGGCGGTCACCGCTGCGGGCTGGTTCCGGCTGAACGGCATGTGGCCGGCCCGGCAGGGCATCGCGCTCGCCTTCCTCGGCGGGCTCGTCGCCGACGTCGCGATCCTGGTCGTCGACGGGCTGCACGCGCCCGCCGCGATCCTGGGCACGCTCGGCATCTGGGTCCTGCTCACCCTCGTCCTGCACCTGCGCAACTCGATGCCCGCCGACGAGCGGATGTACGCCCTGACCGCCGGGGTCACCACGGCCGCGCTCGCGGTCGTCGCCTCCGGGCACCTGGCGGCGAACCCCAAGGCCATGACGGTCGGCGGGATCGCGGTCGCCGTCGCGGTGTTCGCGCGGGCGCTGCCGCTGCCGACGATCGCCTCGGTCGCGGTCGCGCTGCTGGCCGCCGCCGGTTCGGGCATCGCGGTCGGCGGGGCCAACGGGGTCGGTTCGGGCGGGGCGTTGATCGGGCTCGGTGCGGGCGTCTGCGCGCTGATCGGGCTGCGGGTGGCGAGTTACGACTACCCGTCGAAGTTCGTGCACATGACCGCCGGTGTGGCGCTCCCACTGACGGCGGCGGCCCCGGCGGTGTACCTGCTGGGCAGGGCGTTCGCCTGATCCTGCTGGGACTTCAGGGGTTGGTGTGACCCCCACCGGTTAGGCTCACCGTCAGATACGGGGGCCGACGAACGCGGTGGGGGAACACCAGTCATGCGAGCGATACGAATACTTCTCATCCTGGTGGTGATCTTCGGCGGCATCTTCGTCGCCGCCGACCGCTTCGCCGTGAACTACGCCGAGGGCGAGGTCGCGACCAAGGTCCGCACCAGCCAGGGGCTTTCGGCGGAACCGCAGATAGACATCAAGGGCTTCCCCTTCCTCACCCAGATCCTGGGCAAGAACCTCGAACAGGTCGACGTCACCATGGACGGCCTGGAGGCCAGCGCCGACGGCAAGAAGCTGACGGTCGGCAGGATGACCGCCGAACTCCACGACGTGGCCCTGGAGAACAACTTCTCCTCCGCCACCGCCGCCCGTGCCACCGGCACCGCCGTGATCTCGTACGACGACCTCACCCGCGCGGCGGGCGACAAGGACGTCAAGCTCGCCTACGGCGGCAACGGCAAGGTCAAGGTGACCGGCACCGTCTCGATCTTCGGCCGCGAGCTGACCCGCAGCGTGCTGTCCAGCGTGACCCTGAAGAACGGCGGGAAGTCCCTCGCGGTGCGTGCCGACGAGGTGCCCGGGCAGGAGATCCCCGGCCTCGAAGGCATGATCCGCAAGAAGATCGACTTCGTCCGTCCGATCGGCGGCCTGCCGAACGGCCTGAAGCTGGACAAGGTCACGCCGGTGGAGACGGGCATGGAGATCGCGGTGAGCGGGACGAACGTGCATCTGGCCGGATAGCGCCGGTCGGACTGCCCTGGTCGGACAGCTTCGGCCGGATGGCGAGACGGAGGCGTCCACTCCGCAGGACTGGGCGTCGTACGAGCGGCACGAGGGGCCGGGACCGACGTCCCGGCCCCTTGCCATATCCCACACAACGGACGTTTCTGTCTCACGATATGACACACCGGTGACACGCCCGCCCGTACGTCCCTACGATCGGACCCATGCAGAAGCGACAGGCGGACCTCACGAAGCGGCGGGCAGTAGACCTGTGCCGCGTCGCCGCCATGCTCTGTCGCCGCGCCGTCTGAGCGGGACCCGCCGGGCCGCGTAGCCCGAACTCCCGCTTGCCCAGGGCGACTTGCGCCCCCTCCCGACGTACCGTGCGCCGCCGTACCTGCGGCCCCGCAGCCGTACCCGCGCGCACCTCGCAAGCACCGCGCACCACCGCACCCGTATCCCCCCGTAACTGCCCCGGAGGAGAAACACATGAGCCGCAGCGACGTACTGGTCGACGCCGACTGGGTCGAGGCCCACCTGGACGACCCGAAGGTGGCGATCGCCGAGGTCGACGAGGACACCTCGGCGTACGAGAAGAACCACATCAAGAACGCCATCCGGATCGACTGGACCAAGGACCTCCAGGACCCGGTCCGCCGCGACTTCATCGACCAGGCCGGCTTCGAGAAGCTCCTGTCCGAGAAGGGCATCGGGAACGACACCACGGTCGTCCTCTACGGCGGCAACAACAACTGGTTCGCCTCCTACGCCTTCTGGTACTTCAAGCTGTACGGCCACGGCGACGTCCGTCTCCTCGACGGCGGCCGCAAGAAGTGGGAGCTGGACTCCCGCGACCTGGTCGACGGCGCGCAGGTCCCGCAGCGCGAGGCCACGTCCTACAAGGCCCAGCCGCAGGACGAGTCCATCCGCGCCTACCGCGACGACGTCGTGAAGGCCATCAACACCCAGAACCTCGTCGACGTCCGCTCGCCCGACGAGTTCTCCGGCAAGCTCCTCGCCCCGGCGCACCTCCCGCAGGAGCAGTCGCAGCGCCCCGGCCACGTGCCCAGCGCCCGCAACATCCCGTGGTCGAAGAACGCCAACGACGACGGCACCTTCAAGTCCGACGAAGAGCTCAAGGCCCTCTACGAGGCCGAGCAGGTCGACCTGGCGAAGGACACCATCGCCTACTGCCGCATCGGTGAGCGCTCGGCCCTGACCTGGTTCGTCCTGCACGAGCTGCTCGGCGTCGAGAACGTCAAGAACTACGACGGCTCCTGGACCGAGTACGGCTCCCTCGTCGGCGTCCCGATCGAGCTCGGCGCCAACAAGTAAGCCCCCTCCCTTCCCAGACTTGGAGTACCCCTCATGTGCGGAGCACAGGCCGGCGGCCCCGACGCCTCCACCATCAAGCCCGGTGAGACCACCATCCAGGGCAGCGTCACCAAGGACGGCGAGCCGGTGACCGGCTACGTCCGCCTCCTCGACTCGACCGGCGAGTTCACCGCCGAGGTCCCCACCTCGGCCACCGGTCAGTTCCGCTTCTACGCCGCCGAGGGCACCTGGACGCTCCGCGCCCTGGTCCCGGGCGGCACCGCCGACCGCACGGTCGTCGCCCAGACGGGCGGCCTGGCGGAGGTCGCGATCGCGGTCTGACCGCATCGCACTGATACCGGCCGGAGGGCCGCACCCACAGGGGGTTGGACGCCATTACCTGTGACGAAGGGTGCGGCCCTCCGGTCTGTTCCTTTTGACGCGTCCCTCGCACCGCTCGGCGCCGGGGCGCCTCACGGGCTTCGGGCCGCTGCGCCGGACTCCGTCCGTCGGGCTCGGGGCTGCCGTGCGCCCGGCTCCCGGACGTACCGTAGAAGCATGTACGCGCGTCGCCGCCGCGGCTACTTCCTCCTCATGGGGGCGTGCCTGGTCCTCTTCGTGGGAGGGTGCGCGGTCGTGCGGCTGTGGTCGGTGCCCGTGGCGGTCGGGATGTGTGTGGTGGCGGCCCTGATTCCGCCCGTGGCGGCGATGGTCGCCAATCGGAAGGGGCCGGGGGACCGGTGGTGGGACGACACCACCGGGGACGCCGACTCCGACGATCTGTGGGACGAGCTGGACGGCCGCGGCAAGCGCGACCGTCCGTGACCCGTGCGGTCTAGTAGACGAGCGCCTGTACGCCGTCGGCCATGATCTCGCTCACGAAGACCTGCGCCCCGGCGATCCGCACACCCTCCAGCACGTCCTTCTCGCCGATGTCCCGGCGTACCGCGCACTGCGTGCACAGGGTGATCGTGCCGCCCGCCTGGACCGACTCGATCAGGTCCGGGAGCGGCGCGGAGTGCGGCAGCTCGAACTCCGCAGCCCTCCCCGGCAGCGCGAACCACGCCGACTCACCCGTCAGCCACAGCGACACCTCCACCCCGCTGGCCACCGCCACCGCCGCCACGGTGAACGCCTGCGAGCACCGCTCGGGGGCGTCGGCCCCGGCGGTCACCTTGATCACGAGCTTCTTCGACATGCGGGCAGCCTAAGCGCGACGAACCTCACCGAGAGCGCCGGAGCCCGGCGGACTAAGCTGGGGCCCGGCCCGTATCTCACACCTCGCTCATACCAAGGAGCACCCCGTGCTTGAGGCAGTCTTCTCCTCCCTGCTGGTCCTGGTCTGCGTCGGCGTCCTCGCCTTCGCCGGTCTGGCCGTGAAGAAGCTCTACCAGGGCCAGCGCTAACCCGTACCGGTCACCCTCCACACAGATCGCCTGAGCCACTCATGATCGAGATCCCGTCCGACCTCCACCCGGACCTCGTCCCCCTCGTCTTCCTCCTCGGGAAGTGGACGGGTGCGGGCGTCACCGACTTCCCCGGCCAGGAGAAGGCCAACTTCGGCCAGGAAGTCACCTTCAGCCACGACGGCCGCGACTTCCTGGAGTACGTCTCGCACTCCTGGATCCTCGACGCCGAGGGCAACAAGGTGAAGCCGCTGGAGACCGAGTCCGGCTTCTGGCGCATCGACAAGGACCGCAAGGTCGAGGTCGTCATGACCCGCGACACCGGCGTCGTCGAGATCTGGTACGGCGAGCTGGCCGACCAGAAGCCGCAGATCGACCTCGTGACGGACGCCGTCGCGCGCACGGCCGCATCGGGCCCGTACACCGGTGGAAAGCGCCTGTACGGGTACGTGAAGAGCGACCTGATGTGGGTCGGCGAGAAGGCCACCCCCGAGGTCGAGCTGCGCCCGTACATGTCCGCGCACCTGAAGAAGACCGTCACCCCGGAGGAGGTCGAGGCCGTGGCCAAGAACCTTCCCGACCTGCCGGACGACGGGATCGCGTTCTTCCGCTGAGTCCCGCGGCAGTCCGAACGCTCGCCGCGCTGCCTAGACTGGTGGCGTGGTGAGCACCGACTGGAAGAGTGATCTGCGGCAGCGCGGTTATCGGCTGACACCGCAGCGGCAGCTTGTGCTGGAAGCGGTGGACGCGCTGGAGCACGCGACGCCCGACGACATCCTGGGCGAGGTGCGCAAGACCGCTTCCGGGGTCAACATCTCGACCGTCTACCGGACCCTGGAGCTCCTCGAAGAGCTCGGGCTGGTCAGCCACGCGCACCTCGGGCACGGGGCGCCGACGTACCACCTCGCCGACCGGCACCACCACATCCACCTGGTGTGCCGGGACTGCTCCGACGTCATCGAGGCGGATGTCGAGGTCGCCGGGGACTTCATCGCGAAGCTGCGGGGCGAGTTCGGGTTCGAGACCGATATGAAGCACTTCGCGATCTTTGGCCGGTGCGCTTCCTGTACGGCGAAGAAGGCCTCCGCGGCCGAGTCGTAGGCTGGACGCATGCAGTCGAATTCACCGAGCAGCCCCCTCCTTTCCCTGCCCGGCGCCGTCCCCGCCGAGGGACGCGACGAGGGCGTGGCCGCGCACTACGGTGACCTGTTCCGCGAGCAGCGTGCGCTCGCCGGCGGGTCCGGTTTCGTGGACCTCTCGAACCGGGGGGTCGTGAGCGTCAGCGGCTCCGACCGGTTGAGCTGGCTGCACCTCCTGATCACCCAGCACGTCACGGAGCTGCCCGCCGGGCAGGCCACCGAGGCGCTGATCCTGACGGCCAACGGTCACGTCGAGCACGCGATGTACCTGGTGGACGACGGCGAGACCGTCTGGATGCACGTCGAGCCGGGTACGCAGGGCGAGTTGATCGCGTACCTGGAGAGCATGAAGTTCTTCTACCGGGTCGAGGTCCAGGACCGCACCGAGGACTTCGCGGTGGTGTGGCTGCCCGCCGGGTCCATCGGCGAGGTGCCGGAAGGCGTCGTCGTACGGGAGACCGCGTACGGGCGGGACCTGTTCCTGCCGCGCGGCGACCTGGAGAAGTTCGCCGCCGAGCACGGGCCCGCGGCGGGCGTGCTCGCGTACGAGGCGCTGCGGGTGGAGGGCCACCGGCCCCGGCTCGGCTTCGAGACCGACCACCGGACCATCCCGCACGAGCTGGGCTGGATCGGCAGCGCCGTGCACCTGCAGAAGGGCTGCTACCGGGGGCAGGAGACCGTCGCCCGCGTGCAGAACCTGGGGAAGCCGCCGCGCCGGCTCGTCTTCCTGCACCTGGACGGCAGCGAGGTCCTGCTGCCGCCGTCGGGGACGCCGGTCCGGCTCGCGGCCGACGGCCCGGACGGGCGGCAGATCGGGTTCGTGACCACGTCCGTGCGCCACCACGAGCTGGGGCCGATCGCGCTCGCGCTGGTGAAGCGGAACGTGGCGGTCGACGCGGAGCTGATGGCGGGGGACACCGCCGCAGCTCAGGAGGTCGTCGTAGAGCCGTGATGATTACGGCGTAATACCGCGCCGTACGGCTCTAGATGTCCAGCAGCACCGTGAACGGGCCGTGATTCGTCAGCGACACCCGCATGTCCGCGCCGAACCGGCCCGTCTCCACCGTCGCCCCCAGCGCCCTCAGCTGCGCCACGACCTCGTCCACCAGCGGCTCGGCGACGTCACCGGGGGCGGCGGCGTTCCACGTGGGGCGGCGGCCCTTCCTGGCGTCCCCGTACAGGGTGAATTGTGAAATCACCAGGAGCGGGGCGTTCACGTCGGAACAGGACTTCTCGCCCTCCAGAATCCGCACCGACCACAGCTTGCGGGCCAGTTGCGCCGCCTTCTCGGGGGTGTCCTCGTGGGTGACTCCCACCAGGACACACAGGCCCTCGCCGACGATCTCCCCGACCGTCTCGCCGCCGACGACGACGCTCGCGCCGTCCACTCTCTGCACCACAGCTCGCATGCGGTCCATGATGCCTGCCCGCAATCGACTCCCTCGTGCAAGGGCCATACGGGTGCAGTGTGCCTGCGTGGGAAGCGGCAGGAGTGGCACGATGCGGGGCAAGGCGGTGCGCCGCACCGTTCGAGGGGACGGACACTCATGAGCATTTCCGGCGCGGGGCACAGGGTCCACGGCCAAAGGGTCGGCGACCACGACCTGCAGGACGCACTGCCCGCACTTCCACCGCACGACCTCGGCATCCTGGGCCTCCCCGAGCTGCGCACCCTGCGCCAGGGCGCGCAGAGCGACGAGGCCGACCTCAGTTACGTACGGCGGCTGCTGCACGGCCGCATCGACATCCTGCGCGCCGAGCTGGCCCGGCGCGGCGGGCCCAAGACGCCCGTGGTGGAGCGGCTGTCGGAGATCCTCGCCGACACCCCCTCCAGCCACCGCTCCTCCGCCCGGCACGTCACCCTCTCCACGCCCCGCAACGAGGAGTACATGCGGCTGGCCGCCGACATGCTCGCGGAGGTCGAGCTGTCCGACCTCGACGCCCGGACGGACGCAGAGCTGCATGCGGGAATGGACCGCCTGATCGGCTATGAACAGCAGGTTTCCCGGCAGCGTCAGGCCCTCCAACGGACCGCCGACGATTGCAGCGCGGAGATCGCCCGCAGGTACCGTGAAGGCGAAGCTCAAGTAGACGACCTGCTCCACTGAGGCCACGGCCGGGCGATCCCCGGGGACTGCCGAGGGAGTGGGTCCCCGTCCGGAAGGCCCCTGTCGACGATGACGACCTCCACCGCCCCCGCTGCCGCACCGGTCCCGGTCATACCCCCGGTTCTCGCCGAAGTCGTCCGATCCGGCTTCGTCGAGGGCCATCACCGGGGTTCGCTGGTGGTGCTGGCGGCCGACGGCAGCACGGAGCTCGCCCTCGGCGACGTCGCCTCCCCCGTCTTCCCCCGCTCCAGCAACAAGCCCATGCAGGCCGCCGCCGTGCTCCGCGCGGGCCTGGACCTCTCCGGCGAGCGCCTGGCACTGGCCGCCGCCAGCCATTCGGGCGAGGGCTTCCACCTCGATCTCGTACGGAAGATGCTCGGCGAGTACGGACTCGCCGAGACCGACCTCCAGACCCCGCCCGACCTGCCGCTGGACCCCGTCGAGGCCGAGTCGTACCTGGCCTCCGGGCACGTCCGCGACCGGGTCACCATGAACTGCTCCGGCAAGCACGCCGCGATGATCGCCGCCTGCAAGCTGAACGGCTGGGACACCGCGACCTACCTCGACCCCGCCCACCCCCTCCAGCAGCTCGTCCTCGCGTGCGTGGAGCGTGCGGCGGGCGAGAAGGTCAGGGCGGTCGGTACGGACGGGTGCGGGGCGCCGCTGATGGCGATCAGCCTGGTCGGGCTCGCGCGGGCCTTCCGGCACTTCGTCCTCGCCGAGGAGGGCAGCCCGGAGCGCCGGGTGGCCGACGCGATGCGGGCGCACCCGGAGTACGTGGCGGGGACGCGGCGGCCCGACACCTGGCTGATGCGGGCGGTGCCGGGGGCGCTGTCGAAGATGGGCGCGGAGGCCGTGCAGGCCATGGCGCTGCCGGACGGGCGGGCCCTCGCGTTCAAGATCGACGACGGGGCGGGGCGGGCGCTCGGCCCTGTGCTGGCCCGGGCGCTGCACCTGCTGGGCGTGGACGGCGACGTGGTCGACCGGATCGGGGACGCGCCGCTGCTCGGGGGACCGGTGAAGGTCGGCGAAATCAGGGCGACATTCTGACGGGGGCGTGCTTAGCGTGGGCGCCATGAGTGCCCACGCTGACCGAACCGCCGCTTCCCTCGACGTACGCACGCTGACCGAGGCCGACTTCCCGGGCTGGGCCCGCGCCACCAACACCGGCTTCCTGCGGGCCGCGCCGTACACCGAGGCGGATCTCGCGCAGCGGCTGGAGCGCACCGACCTGCCCCGGGCGCGGGGGGCGTTCGACGAGGGGCGGTGCGTGGCGACGTACCGCTCCTTCGCGCAGCAACTCACCGTGCCCGGCGGGCAGTTCGTGCAGGCGAACGCGGTCTCCAGCGTCACCGTCACGCCGACGCACCGCAGGCGCGGGCTGCTCAGCCGCATGATCCGCGCGGATCTCGCGGAGGCGAAGGAGCGGGGTGACGTGGTGGCGACGCTGATCGCCGCCGAGTACCCGATCTACGGGCGGTACGGCTTCGGGCACGCGACCTCCACGCACGTCTGGGAGATCGACACCCACCGCACCGGCCTCGATCCGCACTGGTCGGGCCCCGACTGCGGCGGCCGGGTCGACCTGGCCGACGCGGAGGAGCTCCGCAAGGCGGGCCCCGAGCTGCACGAGCGGTTCCGGGCGGCGCAGCACGGTGCGATCGACCGCGACGAGGCCTGGTGGCAGAAGCGCACGGGCCTCACCGCGTACTCCTTCGAGCCGTATCCGCCCGCCTTCTACGCGCTCTACCGGGCGCCGGCCGAGCGGGGCGGGCAGGTGGAGGGGCTCGCTGCGTACCGCGTGGACGACAACTGGGGCGACGGCAAGCAGCCGCTGAACACGGCGAGCGTGGGCAACATGATCACCACCACCCCGGCCGCCGAGCGCGCGCTGTGGCACTACCTGTGCTCGATCGACTGGGTGGCGAAGGTACGGACCGGCTACCGCGCGCCGGACGACCTGCTGCCCGACCTGCTGCCGGACCAGCGTGCGGCGCGCATCGTGACGTCGGCGGACTGGCTGTGGGTGCGGGTGCTCGACGTCGTACGGGCGCTGGAGGCCAGGACGTACGAGAGGAGCGGGACCGTGGTGCTTCAGGTGGCGGACCGGCTGGGCCTGTCCGCGGGGCGCTTCCGGCTGACGGTGTCGGAGTTCGGGACGGCGACCTGCGAGCCGACGTCCGCCTCCGCTGAACTGACTCTCGATGTGCGGGAGTTGGGGGCGCTGTACCTGGGCGGCCGGTCGGCGGTGCGGATGGCGGCGCTGGGCGAGGTGGCCGAGGGGACGGCGGGGGCGGCGGCGCGGGTGGACGGGCTGTTCCGGACGGCGCGGCAGCCGTGGTGCCCGGACATCTTCTGAGGTCGCGCCCGGGGGCCGGAGCTCGAGGATCTGGCCCTCGGTCTCGGGCTCAGGTGAGGGCGGACTGGCCGAGGACGACCAGGGCGACGGCGCCGATGCTCAGGCAGGCGGTGTTCTTCGTCTTGACGCCGACGGTCAGGAAGCCGAGCGCGACGGCGCCCAGCAGGCCGTACTGCTTCTCGACCATTTCGCCGAGCAGGTAGGCGCCGATGGCGAGGAGTGCGACGAGCGGCATGGGGATCACTCCAGACGGTGGTCGGGGTGGCGGTCCGTTGGTCGAACTTTGCGGACTCTGGGGCCAGGCTGACCAGGCTGGTGAACCTGGAGCCACCTTGGCCGAGTTGGCGACCAACTCTTCTGAGGTTGTCCCCATGCCTCAAGAACCTTTAACCAGGTTCTCCAACCAACTCCCGTTAGATGGCGTGAAGTTGTAGTGTTCTGGTTGTGAGCACAGTCGGCGCCGCCGTGAACGGTCGGAAAAGGTCACACCGTGATGTGGCCGACGCGCTGCGGACCCGGATCAGGACCGGGGAGCTGCGGCCGGGCGACCGCATGCCGACACAGGCCCAGTTGGCGGAGGAGTACGAGGTGGAGCGCGGCGCGGTGCGCCAGGCGCTCCGCATCCTCGCCGAGGAGCGGCTGCTGACCAACGTGACCAAGGGCTCCCCGGCGACCGTCGCGGGCGACGCCCCGGCGGCGCTCGGTGCGGGCGCGGCGGCCTCCCCGCAGCCGACCATGGTGGCGCTGGGCTCCCGCATCACGGAGGCCTTCGAGGCCGACCACGTCGAGATCGACGCCCTCTGCCTGACGGCGATCTCGCTGACCCTGGGCTTCGGCGACGCCCTGCGCCGGGTGCACGAAGGGCGGGTGAGACCGTCCCGGATCACCGTCCGCGTGCTGCTCCCCAGCAGGGACATCGACCTGGCCTTCCCGACGCCGGTCGCGGACGGCAACGACGCTCGGCTGCACGGCCGTTGGCTCCAGCAGCGCAATGCGCAGGGGCAGGTGCTGCGGCACAACCTGGTCAACCTCCGCCGTACGCACGGCATCGACGTGAAGATCTCCTTCCGGGCGCTGCCCTTCACGCCCCCCGTGAAGCTCTACCTCCTGAACAACTCCGAGGCCCTCTTCGCGTACTACATGATCACGAAGCAGAAGGAGCACTTCGACCAGGACCGCGAGCCGCTGGAGATGTACGACACGGTGGGCACCCGGTCGATGCTCTTCCCCTTCGACCAGCGGACGGGCGGCCAGCGGGACGGGACCTTCGTGGAGCAGTCGCAGCTGTGGTTCGACGCGATCTGGAACACGATCAGCCAGGACCTGAACCTGGCTGCCAACTAGCGTCGAGTTGGCAGCCGGGCAGGTCGGCCTAGGTGGTGGTGGCGGGTGCCAGCACCGCGAGGGTGAGCACGGTGGCCCCGACCCCCGCGCAGGCGGGGCTCTTGGCCTTCGCCCCGATGCAGAGGAGCAGGACACCGATGGAGCCCGCGGCCCCGTAGCGCCACTCGACAAACCTCTCGAATCCAATGACGATGACGGCGGAGAGCAGCAGCAGAGCAGGCATGGGGTCCCTCCCTCGGGAATCAGCGACGGGGTGAGCGGCGGGGAGGCGACGCTGCCTCAGCCAAGTTTGCCAAGTAGCAACCAACTCAATGGAGTTGTCCCCACTTGGCTGCGATCGATAAACGAGATGGCTACAACTGCCGTTAGATGGCTGTGAGTTGTAACGTTGTGTCGTGAGCGACGTGAGCAGTTCAGGAAGTGGCGGAAAGCGGTCGTACAGGGAAGTGGCCGACACCCTGCGCGACCGGATCCGAAGAGGCGAGATCAAGGCCGGCGAGCCGATGCCGACGCAGGGGCGGCTCGCCGAGGAGTTCTGCGTGGAACGCGGCACCATCCGCCAGGCCCTGCGCATCCTCCACACCGAGGGCCTCCTCACGGAGGCGACCCGAGGCGCCCCCGCCAAGGTGGCGGCCACCTCCCCGGTGACGGCGACGGGCGACCCCGTGGGCACCACCCCCCAGCCCACGGTGAGCGCGCTCGGCCCCCGCCTGGCGCGGGCCTTCGAGGCGGAGGAGGTACGGATCGACGCGCTGAGCCTGACGTCGGAGTCGCTGATGCTGGCGATGACGGAGCCGCTGCGGCTGATCCACGAGAACCGCCTCAAGCCGGTGAACATCACCCTCCGTGTCCTGCTCCCGGCCCGCAACATCGAACTGGCCTTCCCCAAGGGTCTGGAGCCGAGCGAGGCGAGCCTGGTCCACCAGCGCTGGCTCCAGCAGCGCAACTCCCAGGGCCACGTCCTGCGGAACACCCTCCGCAGCCTCTACCGCTCCCACGGCATCGACGTGACCGTCACCTTCCGGGCGCTCCCCTTCACCCCGCCCCTGAAGCTGTACGTGCTGAACGGCTCCGAGGCCCTCTTCGCGTACTACCAGGTCACCAAGCGGCCGGAGGTGATCGAGGACGTCAATCTGGAGATGTACGACACGCTCGGCCCGGAGTCGGTCCTCTTCGCCTTCGACGCCGAGAAGGGCCCGCGCGACGCGGCCTTCGTCGAACAATCCGCAAAGTGGTTCGACGCACTCTGGAACACCATCACGTCGGACCTGACACTCTCCTAATGGCCCCTGAAACCACTGACCTCGAACAGGCGGCGCCGGTGATCGAGCAGGCAGCACAGGCGATCACCGGCGCCACCTGCGTCCTCTTCGACTTCGACGGCCCGATCTGCGGGCTCTTCGCGGAACACCGCGCACACGACATCGCGGAGCGGCTGATCGCATGGCTCGAACGGGAGGACTTCGTCGTCCCCCTGACCGGTGCCGAACGCGACGATCCGCATGCGGTGCTCAGAGTGGTGGGGGCCAGCAGGTCCCCCTTGGTCCACCGGCTGGAAAAGGCACTTACCGACGAAGAACTCCGCGCCTCCGTGACGGCCGAGCCGACCCCGCACGTCGACAGGTTGATACGCGCATGGTCTTCCCGGGGTGTCCCTTTGGCCATAGCTACCAACAACTCCCCTTTGGCGGCGGAGAGTTACCTGACTCGCCGCGACCTGACGTCCTGCTTCGACCGGCACATCTACGGCCGCACCCGGAACCTGGACCACCTCAAACCCGACCCGGACTGCCTCAACCGCGCCCTCCATGCCCTGGACGCGGACCCCGCCAAGTCCCTGATGATCGGCGACACCCCGTCGGACCTGGAGGCGGCCCGCCGGGCGGGAGTGGCGTTCCTCGGCTACGCGGAGGTCGGCCGACGTACGGACCGGCTCCGCAGGGCGGGCGCCGAGACCGTCATCCACTCGCTGGAGGACGTCCTCGTGCACGTGGAGAGCGACGGCCGTCAGGCCTGAAGCATCAGGATCGCGAACAGGGTGGCACCGAGGGCGGTGCACGTCGCGTTGCGCGCTTTGGCGCCGCCGACGATCAGCAGGAGGCAGATGGCGCCGAGGGCTCCGTAGCGGGTCTGGGCGAGCAGTTCGAGCCCCTCCAGCAGGATCCACGGGTTCATGGAGTGGCCCCCCCTTCTCGGTCAACTAACTGTCCAATTGGACTGGTTGACTCGTATTGGTTGTCCCCGGCCCGGCAGATCGACTAACTGGACTGTTGCCATTTCCTTTGGATGGCCAAAAGCTGGTTCGGGCCAGTCCGGAAGAGGTACGTTCCTGAAGTGGCGACTGCATCGGGCGGCAAGGGCAAGGGCGAAGTGCAGCGCATCGCTGCCCGGTTGCGTATGGAGATGTCCGACGGCACCTATGACGTCGGAGACGCGTTCCCGACCCAGCGGGAGCTGGCGATCCGGTTCGACGTCGCCCGCGACACCATCCAACGCGTCTGGCGCGATCTGGTCAGCGAGGGCTGGATCGAACCCAAGCAGGGCAGTGGAACCAAGGTCATCAAGGTGTCCCGGGTCCATTCGGACGAGGCGTTGGGGCCGGGAGCGCTGGGCGCCCTGATCGCGGAAGCCTTCGAGGTCGAGGACGTCACCCTGGACGTGTTCAGTCTGACGGCGGAGACGCTGAGCGGGCATCTTGCGAGCCAGGTGACGCGGGTCCAGCAGGGGGAGATCGCCCCGCGCAGCATCAAGGTGCGGCTGGTGCTTCCCAGCGAGCACATGCCGCTGCCGTACCCGAGGCCCAAGAGTGGCGCCAATGACGGCCAATTGGTCGAGGATCTGCGTCAAATGTCGCGGCAGCAGATCGAGGTGAACCGCATGTCGTTCGACCGCCTGCGCAGGAACAGGCTGGTGTCCGAGGTCTCCTGGGAGGTGCGGCGGGTGCCCCTGGCCCCGCCCGTCAAGCTCTACCTGCTCAACGGGACGACAGCGCTGCAGGCCTTCTACAAGATCGTCGAGCGGGTGATCGACCAGGACGACGGCTCCGAGCTCCGCACCATCGACGTACTGGGCGTGCAGGCGCAACTCCTGCAGCACGTCAAGGACGCGAATCCGGAATCGCTGGGGTCGGCGTTCGTCACCGAGGCCCAGGACTGGTTCGATTCCGTGTGGGACCGTCTGACCGAGCAGAGGCCCGAGGCGGGCTGAATTCGGACCCGTGTGGGGCGGTCGGCCACGTGTGCCCCAGGAAGCGCCCTCTGCTCCCTTCAACGACGTAGGCCACTTACGCCAATCGGGCCTCTCCCTGTTCGTAAACATTTATCTGGCGCTAATGTGGCGCGCCTCTGTCTGTGCTGTGCGATCTGCCGGGAGCGGCCGTGCAAAGTACCCCCGCCACCGCCCGCGGCGCGCAGGCCGCGACCATGCCGCCGGTCGTGCGGCCGGCGCCCAAGCCGGCGTCGGTGCACATCTATCCGGCCTTCGTGGACTCCGCCATCCGCAGAGGCGACGTGAGCGGGGGTTTTCACAATCGCAACTACCTGGCCCGACTCACCGAACCGATGGCCCGCTTGGTAGGGAGGAGCCCAGGGGAAACGGTGACGGTCCGAGTTCGTGAACGGCAAGCATTGTCCGTCGTCCTCAGGACCTGGGAGGACGAGACGGAGATCCTGGACTCCCTGCGGGGCGTGCTGCCGGACGTGCCGAGGTGCCTGGCGAAGAGCCGGTACTCGACGGTGCTCAGCTATGTGGAGGGCGTCCCCCTCTCCAGCATCTGCCAGAACGGCAAGCCGCTGGACCACCTCCTCGTGGAGGCGCTGGTCGGCCAACTGGCCAGGATGGCCCGGGTCGGCCGGGACATGCTGCCGAGGCTGCCCGGTGGCTGGCCGCGCGACGGGCAGAGCCGCGCGTTCCTACAGCATCTGGCTCTGCTGACCGACCAGCATGTCCGCCAGCCCAACTGGACCGAATTCGGCGGCCTGTTCGCGGCTCTCGGCATCCCCGAGCACGCCATGACGGCGTTCGCGGCCCGCGTGCCGGCCATGGTGCAGCGGCCCTTCTGCCTGCTCCACACCGACCTGCACCGGGACAACGTCATCGTCTCGTACGTCGACGCTCCGCCGCTCGTCTTCGTCGACTGGGAACTGGCCACCTTCGGCGACCCGCTGCACGACCTGGCAACCCATCTGGTCCGCATGAAGTACTCGGACACCCAGCAGGAAGAGGTCAAGGAAGCCTGGGCCCGGGCGATGTACGCGACGCGCCCCGAGGCCGCACGGGGGCTGGAGACCGATCTGCAGCACTACCTCGACTTCGAGCGCGCCCAGTCCGTGTACCCGGACGTGATGCGGGCCGCGCGCTCGCTGGGTTCGGAGGGCGAGCCCGCCGGATTGCGCGAGGCCGCGGAGTCCGTAGTCAGCGCGCTGGAGGCGGCGAAGGAGCCGCTGCGCCTGTCCGGGGCGCCGGACGCCCCGGGGGCGGCGCGGATTCTGCGCCGGTGGCACCGGGCCCGGGTGGGCCGGAACTGCAAGGGCGCCGGCGGCCCCTTCGCCACGTTCGTGACGCAGTGGATCAACCCGACGGAGTTCCCGGACGCCGAGACTGCCCACAGCGTGGTGGCGGAGGCGCTCGTGGCGGAGGGCGCGGCCCCTTCGGGGAGTGTCTTCAAGGGCACCGGGCACCTCAACACCGTGGTGACGGTCCAGGGCAAGAGGCTCGTCGTGCGCCGCGAACTGCGGTCGGCCACCCGCAGGGAGCAGTGCTTCAACGTCGAGGCCGACGTTCTGAAGGCCGTCGCGAAGGTCGACGGGATCAGTGCGCCCAGGGTGCTGGCGCTGGGGGAGAGCGTTCCCTCGGACGCGTTCGCCGTGCACTCCTACGCCGGGCCTCTCTGGGGCCCGCCCTCCCACCCCGTCGACGGGCTGACGCCGCACGAGGCCGACAACCTGGTCGACCAGCTTGCCGCGCTCGCGGACGTCGACGTCGACAAGCTGGAGCCCGGCCTCCCGGCGGGCGGCTTCTACCGCTGGCTCTGCGATCGGCTCGTGGACCTGGTCGCCTCGCTCCCCCCGGAGTCGCAGCGCCTGGCGAGGGAACTGGGACTGCCGGACGCGGCCCTGCTGCGGGGCCTCCTGCTCCGGCGCAGCGTGTCCCACCGGACGCCCGTACTGCTGCACGGGGACCTCAACCCATGGAACCTGGTGCGCGGCAGCGCCCCCGGTGAACTCTCCGTCATCGACTGGGAGATGGCCGTGGCCGGCGACCCCCTCTACGACCTGGTGCGGCATCTGCACCTCACCCCGCACCGGGGCGAGATCCGGCAGCGCATGCTGCACCGCTGGTCGGAGGCGCTGGGGAGGCGGTCCTCCGCGTATGTGGCGGGCTGGTCCGGTGACGTGCACACGTACCGATGGATCGAGCTCGTACGGTCCGCCTACATCGACCTCGACCGGCTGGTCACCGGCGCGAGCCTGGACGCCCCGAACGTGCGCCGGGCCGTGGACGCGTACGCGATGACCGTGCGGGCGGCCACGGAGTCGCTGGGGCTCGGCCACGCTCGCGTGCAGAACCCCTACCTCGCCCTCGTCCTCACCCGGGGCGGCGAGGCCAGGAGAGTCGCCCCGTCCGCCGCCCTCACCCCGTCCGCCACCTGAAGAGCGCTCCCGCCGCCCCCGCCGCCACCGCGAGGATCCCCGCGCACCAGGCCAGCGCCACCCACGGGGCGGTGCCCGCGTCCTGGCCCAGGAGCAGGGCGCGGAGGGATTCGATCAGGGGGGTGACGGGCTGGTGGTCGGCGAAGGGGTGGAGCCAGGAGGGCATCGTGCGGGTGGGGACGAAGGCGCTGCTGGGGTAGGGGAGGAAGCTGATGAAGAAGGCGTAGCCGCCCGCGGCTTCGGGGGTGCGGGTGAGGAGGCCGACCGCCGCCGAGAGCCAGGAGAGGGCCAGGAGGTAGGCGAGGAGGAGGGCGGTGGCGGCCAGGACGCCCAGGGGGGTGGGGGAGGGGCGGAAGCCGATGGCGACGGCGAGGGTCAGGACCAGGGCGGTGGAGAGGGTGTTGCGCAGGACGCTGGCGGCGACGTGGCCGGTCAGGATCGGGGTGGGGCCGATGTCCAGGGAGCGGAAGCGGTCGATGAGGCCGGACTTCATGTCCTCGGAGACGGTGGTGGCCGTCGAGGCGGCGCCGAAGCCCGCGCAGAGGACGAGGACGCCCGGGGTGACGTAAGTGACGTAGTCCGTACCGGTGTTGATGGCTCCGCCGAAGAAGTGGACGAAGAGCAGCATCAGGAGTACGGGGAGGATCAGCGCGGTCAGGAGGGCTTCGCCGTTGCGGCGGCTGAGGCGGATGCTCCGGGCCGTGAGGGTGAGGGTGGTGTCAGGGGACATGGGTGGGCTCCGGAACGGGCGAGGCGGAGGTCAGGGCCAGGAAGACGTCGTCCAGGGTCGCGGTGTGCACGGTGAAGGACGTGACGGTGGTGCGGGTGGGGTCGAGGGTGTCGAGGAGGGCACGGATGTGGGGGGCGGTTCCGTCGGTGGGGAGGCCCAGGGTGAGGGTTTCCGGGGAGTGGTGGACGGCGCGGGGGGCGAGGGCCGCGTAGGCGGCGGGGGTGGCGAGGGTGAGGTCCAGGCGGTGGTCGGCGACACGTGATTTGAGTGCGGCGGGGGTGCCTTCGGCGATCACCCGGCCGGAGTCCAGGACCGCGATCCGGTCGGCCAACTGGTCGGCCTCCTCCAGGTATTGGGTGGTGAGGAGGATGGTGGTGCCGGTGGCGGAGAGCGCCCGGACCGCGTCCCAGAGGGTGCGGCGGCTGCGCGGGTCCAGGCCGGTGGTCGGCTCGTCCAGGAAGAGCAGGGACGGGCTGCCGACCAGGCCCGCCGCGAGGTCGAGGCGGCGGCGCATTCCGCCGGAGTAGGTCGCGACCAGGCGGTTCGCGGCGTCACTGAGGCCGAACTGGTCGAGGAGGCCGTCGGCGCGGCGGCGGGCGGCGGGGCGGCGCAGGCCGCCGAGGCGGGCCATCATCCTCAGGTTCTCCGCGCCCGTCTGGCGCTCGTCCAGTGCCGCGAACTGGCCGGTGAGGCTGATGGCCGCCCGTACCTCCGAGCGTGCGGTGCGGAGGTCGTGGCCGGCCACGCGGGCGGTGCCCGCGTCGGGGGCGGTGAGGGTGGCGAGGACGCGCACGGCGGTCGTCTTGCCGGCGCCGTTCGGCCCGAGCAGGGCGAAGACGCTGCCGTCGGGGACGGTCAGGTCAACTCCCTTGAGGACGTGCTGAGTTCCGTGGGACTTGGTGAGGCCGGTCGCTTCGATTGCCGGGGTGGGTGCTGCGCCGGTCGCGGGCGCCGGTGCCCCGCTGCTCACCGGCGCGGTGGCTTCGTTTGCTGGCACGGTGTACCTCTCGCCGTCTTCTGCGTATGACATACGCACTACTGCGTAAGCCTTACGCATAACTAGGATGACCGTCAAGCGTCGGGAGCATCCGGAGCATCCGGAGCATCCGGAGCATCCGGAGCGTCGGGAGCATCGGGAGAGGAGCCACGGTGGCCCAGGGCAAGCAGGCGGGCGGCAGCACGGACCGGCCGGGCCGGGCGAGCGACCTGCCCGCCAGCGTCGAGGTCGCCTGGGGGCTGCGCGAGCGGCCCGGCAAGGGCCCCCGGCCCGGTCTCGACCTCGACCGGATCGTCGGCGCGGCGGTACGGATCGCCGAGGCCGAGGGCCTCGCTGCGGTCTCCATGGGACGCGTCGCCAAGGAGCTCGGCGTCTCCACGATGTCGCTGTACCGGTATGTGGCGGCGAAGGACGAGCTGTACGTCCTGATGCAGGAGGCCGCCATGGGGCTGCCGCCCGCCCCGCCCGCCCCCGGCACCCCCTGGCGCGAGGTGCTGACCGCCTGGGCGACCGCCCTGCGCGACCGCTCCCGGCGCAACCTGTGGGCCATGCGCATCCCCGTCGACGGACCGCCCGCCACCCCCCACTCCGTGGCCTGGATGGAGCAGGGCCTCGCCTCGCTCGACGGCTCCGGGCTCGGCGACGGCGACCGGATCTCGGTGATCATGCTGGTCAGCGGCTTCGTACGGAACGAGGTGGGCACGATGGCCGACCTCGCCGCCGCGCAGGCCAAGGCCGGCACCACGCCCGAGGAGTCGCTCGTACGGTACGGAAGGCTGCTGGCCCGCTTCACCGACCCCGTACGCTTCCCGGCGGTGACGCGCCTGCTGGAGGCGGGCGTGCTGGAGGGGCCCGACGACCCGGACTACGAGTTCGCCTTCGGGCTGGAGCGGTTGCTCGACGGGATCGAGGCGCTGGTGCGGAAGCGGGGAGTCGCGGGATGAGCGGGCTGCGGAAGCGTGGGAGTGGCGGGATGAACGGGCTGCGGAAGCGGGGAGTCGCGGGATGAGTGGGCTGCGGGAGCTGAAGAAGCAGCGGACGTACGAGGCGATCTCGGACGCGGCCGTGGCGCTGTTCCTGGAGCGGGGCTTCGACGCCGTGTCCGTGGCGGAGGTGGCCGCCGCCGCCGAGGTGTCCAAGCCGACCCTGTTCCGCTACTTCCCGGCGAAGGAGGACCTCGCGCTGTACCGGTTCGCCGACCACGAGGACGAGTCGGCACGGGTCGTGCGGGCGGGCCGCGAGGAGGGCGTCGGCGCGCTCGACGCGCTGGAGCGGCACCTGCTGGAGCGGCTGGCCGCGCGGGACCCGATCACCGGGCTGTGCGACGACCCGGGCGTGCTCGCGTACCAGCGGATGCTGTACGGGACGCCCAGCCTGGAGACCCGGCTGTTCACGTATCTGCGCAGGTCGGAGGCAGTACTGGCGGAGGCCATCGGGGAGGGCCTGCGGGCGCGGCTCGCCGCCGGGCAGATCGGGGTCGTACTGCGGGTGCTCGCGCTGGAGAACTGGCGGCGGATCGAGTCCGGCGAAAGCGCGGACGCGGTGCACGCGGACGCGGTGACCGAGGCACGGGACGCCTTCCGGCGGCTGCGGGAAGGGCTGGACCTCTAGGGCCTCGCCGCCCTCACCTCCGCCTGCACGTGCTCCGCGAACCTTCGCGTCGCCGTGTTCAGCCCCTGCCCCTTCGGCAGCAGCAGATCCACCCGGCGCTCCAGCCGCACCGACGTCGTATTGCCCGTGATGGGCAGCAGGCGCAGCGGCAGATCGGGCAGCGGCAGCAGGTCGCGGGCCAGCGACTCCGGTACGAAGGCGACCCCGAGCCCCGCCGCCACCAGGTCGCTGACCATCGCCCACTCGCTCACCTCGCACACGATCCGCCGCACCATCCCCGCCTCCGCGAACAGCGCGTCCGACAGCATCCGCCCCGTCCACAGGCTGTGGGTTTCCACGAAGCGTTCGCCGTCGAGGAGCGGGAGGGGCACGTCGTCGCGTGCGGCCAGGGGGTGGTCGAGCGCGCAGGCCAGTACGTACGGTTCCGAGGCGACCGGCAGCAGGTCCAGCCGCTCCGCCGTCCTGGCCGGGTCCGGCGCCGCCGCGAGCGCGCAGTCCAGTTCGCCGTCCGCGACCATGCGGATCATCTCGACCGCCGGATGCTGGCGCACCTCGATGTCCAGGCCGGGGTGCGACCGTACGAAGCCGGACAGCCAGGACGCGAGCGGCACCAGGTGGCGGCTCGCCTGGTACGCGCCGATGCGCAGCCGGCCGGTCAGCCCGCCGTGCACGTCCCGCACCGCCTGGAGCGCGCCGTCCGCCGCGTCGAGGGTGCGCCGGGCGGCCGGGAGGAGCGCCTCGCCCTCGGTGGTGAGGCGGACGGGGCGGGTCCCCCGTACGAAGAGCAGCGCTCCGACCTCCTTCTCCAGCGCCCGCACGGACGACGACAGACCCGACTGGACGATCAGCTCGCGGGCGGCGGCACGCGTGAAGCTGCGCTCCTCGGCGAGGGCGACGAAGTGGCGGAGGTGGCGGAGTTCCATGGGTTCAGTATCTCCGGCAGAGATAATAGGTATCTCCACCCGGTGCGGCGGAGCTGGTAAGGAACGGAATCCGCCGTCCGTTGAAACGGACATGAACGCGATACCCCCCACCTCCGGAGCGCAGAAGAACCGCCGCGCCCCCCACCGCATCGGCTTCTGGTTCGTCGCCGTCGCCTTCTCGGTGCTGATGGCCTTCGGCACCGCGCCCACCCCCCTCTGGCCCCTCTACCAGGACCGCGACGGCTTCGGCGCGACCACCGTCACCATTGCCTTCGCGATCATGGTGGTCGGCGCGTCCGTCGGCTTCCTCGGCCTCGGACACCTCTCCGACCGCTACGGCCGCCGCCGGGTGATCGTCCCCGCGCTCGTCGTGGACGTGGTCGCCGCCGCGATGCTCGCGCTCTGGCCGGACCTGCCGGTGCTGCTCGCCGCCCGGCTGCTGACCGGTCTGGCGGTGGGCCTGATGGCGTCCACGGCGACCGCGTACCTCATGGACCTCTGGCACGAGGCCCACCCCGGCCAGCCGCTCTCGCCCACTCCGGGCCTGGTCGCCGCCGTCTCCAACCTCGGCGGGCTGGCCATGGGACCGCTGGTCGTGGGCGCGCTGGCGCAGTGGGCGGGGGCGCCGCTGGTGACTCCGTACGTCCTCTTCGCCGTCGCCATGCTCGTGCTGCTGGTGCTGATCCTGGCCACGCCCGAGACCGTCGACACCGAACTGGCGAAGGGCGTGCGACCTGCGCGTTTCGCGCTGCGGGAGGGGGCGCGGCCGGTGTTCGTGGCGGCCGCCGCCGGGGGCTTCTTCGCCTTCGCGGCGAGCGGGATCTTCTCCGCGCTGGGCGCGATCATCGTCCGGCTCGACCTCGGGATCACCTCGCCGCTGGTGGCGGGCACGGCCGCGTTCGCCGTGTTCGGGGCGTCGGCGCTGGCGCAGTTGCTGCTGGGGCGGATGCCGGTGGTGCGGATGCTGACGCTGGGTGCGGTGCTCTTCCCGGTCGGGCTCGGGCTCACCGCTCTGACCCTGTACGTTCCGTCCCTGCCGCTCTTCCTGGTGGCGGCGGTGCTCTCCGGGTCCGGGTCGGGGCTGCTGTTCAAGGCGAGCGTCGGGCAGACGGCGGCTGCGGCCGATCCGTCCTCGCGGGCCGGGGTGCTGGCCGTGTTCTTCGTGATCGCGTACGTCGGGATGGGCGTGCCGTCGGTGCTGTTCAGCATCGCGGCGAACCAGTTCGGGCGGCAGCCGGTGATGATCGTGTTCGCGGTGCTGCTGTCGGTGGGCTCGGCGGTCGCGGCTCGGATCGGGGTACGGGCGGCGCGTCCCGCACCGGTGGCCGTCACGCCGCCGGTGCGGGAGCCGGTGCGGGCCTAGACGTCGAACTCCCGCAGCTCGGGCGGGAGATGGGCCATGTCGTTCAGGACGAGTACGGTGTCGGGCCGCCCGGCCTCGTACCGGATCACGGTCAGCGCGGCGTTGGCGAGGTTGAGCCCCAGCCAGCGCCAGGCGGGGGCCTGGAGGGCCTCGCGGACGAACCAGGCGGCGAGGAAGTTGTGCGTGACGACCAGCTCGCGGCGGGGCTCGTCGGCCGGTCCGGTGAGCAACTCAATGGCCCGTGCGGCGAGTTCGGGCCCCTGCTCGCGCTCCTCCGGCGGGAACTGCGCCACGAAGTTCAGGTACCGGTCCGCGTCGATCCCCTCGGGGAAGTCCTCCCGTACCGGCTCGTACGGTACGAAGTCCCCGGCGGCGGCGGTGACTTGGGGCAGTACCGCATGCTCCAGCCGGTCCGCCACGAGCCGTGCGGTCTCGGCGGCCCGGGGCAGCGGCCCGTGGTGGATCGCGTCGAAGCGTACGGAACGCAGCCGCTCCCCGAGGAGCGCGGCCTGCCGGCGCCCGGTCTCGGAGAGGCCGGACTCGTCGGGGGTGGCCTGGGCGTGGCGGGCTATGTAGAGGTGGCGCGGGGCGGTCTTCATGGGCGGACGTTAACCGACGGGAGGACCCGCACGCGGTGCGGGCCCTCCGGTGATCGGGTCGGGGTCAGCAGGGGCGCAGGGAGTACACGGGGGCCCAGTCCGCCGTGCCGTCGCTGTAGGCGGTGGAAGTCCAGAGCTGGTTGCCGCTCTTGCCGTAGAAGCGGGCGACCGTGCCGGGGGTCTGGTTGTTGATCCAGGGGCCGGTGCCGTACCAGTTGGAGACGGTCCAGGTCTGGCACTTGTAGTAGTTGAAGACGGTGCCGCGGACCTCCATGCAGAGGTAGCCGTAGCGGCAGGTGAGTTTGAGGTTGGCGTTCTTGGTGGCGGTGAAGCCGCCGTAGTCGAGGGTGTTCGCGTCGACCCGGCGGCCCTGGGCGGCGACGTCCGCGCCCATCACCGAGGCGACGGTGGCCTGCACTTCGCTGAGGTCGTTCTCGGCGGCCGTGGCCGTGCCGCCGGTCATGCCGAGCAGTGAGGCCGCCATGAGCATGCCCGCGGCCATCGCCGTGCCCATGCGCTTCGTCGGGGTCATCCGGAACCTGCCTTCCGCTGCGGTCCCGCCCACCGGTGCGGGCGGTGAAGTGACCGTGTACGTACAGCTCAACAGCTGGGGTGTTCTGGTGGCTAGATGGGCTTTTCGGCCAATTGCCGGATGTGCCCGAATCGGTCAACTGTCGCCATGTTCCAGTCAGTTCCGGTTCCGCGTGGAACGCGCAGCGACGCCGAGCGCTCCGGGAGGAGGTGCTCGGCGTCGGCCGGTACATCGAGGGGTGGGTGCGGGGCCGCCTTCCCGGCCGGTCACCCGGCCGAAAGTACGGCTCAACCTGCGCTTTCCGTGCGGCGCTTGGGGAATCCGTGGACCCGGGCGGCCAGTACCGCGAGCAGTACGGGGGCCAGCAGGACCAGCACGCTCCACGGGAAGGAGGCCGAGCCGAGCAGCCCCAGCAGGATTCCGCCTACGACTCCGCCGCCCGCCATCGCGGCGTTCCAGAGCGTGACCAGCATGGCCTGCGCGGCGTCGGCGTGCTCGCCGCCGGCGTCACCGGCGGCGGTCTGGAGCAGGGTCGGCGCGCCGCCCCAGCCGAGACCCCACAGCGTCACCGCGACGTACACCATGGCCGTGCTGTCGGAGAGCAGTGCGAGGAGGGCGGCGGCGACCGCGATGAGCAGGGTGCTGGCGATCATCAGGGCGCGCAGCCGGCGGTTGATCTGTGCGCCGACCACCCAGATGCTGACCAGCGACGCGGCGCCGAAGACGAGCAGGACCAGGTCGATGGAGTCGCCCATGCCCAGCTCGGTGAGGAAGGTGGCGATGAAGGTGTAGAGGATGGTGTGCGCGAGGACGAAGACGAGGGTGACGAAGAGGACGGGGGTCACGCCGGGGACGCGGAGGGCGCTCAGCATGCCGGCCTGCTTCTGCGGGGTGTCGGCCGTGCGGGGCGTGCGGGGCGTGCCCGGGTAGTCCGGCACGATCGCCGCGATCCAGCCCAGCAGGACCACGGTCAGCCCGGTCATCACCAGGAACGCCACCTGCCAGCTCAGCGCCTTGCCGAGGAAGGTGCCCGCCGGGACACCCAGCGAGAGCGCGACCGGGATGCCCGCCATGGCGATGGCGATGGCCTTGCCCTGGAGGTGTACGGGGGCCATCCGGCGGGCGTACCCGGCGAGCAGGGCCCAGGCCAGGCCCGCCGCCACACCGGCGACGAAGCGGGCCACCATCGTGACGGTGTAGTCGCCGGACAGGGCGGTGACCGTGTTGGCGGCGGCGAACCCGGCCATCGAGGTCAGCAGCAGCCGCTTGCGCCGCCAGGCGGCGGTCGCGGCGGTCAGCGGGATCGCGGTGAGGGCGGTGCCGATGGCGTAGATCGTGACCGTCTGGCCGGTGGCGGACTCGCTGACACCGAGGTCGGCGCTCATCGCGGGTAGGAGTCCTGCGGGGAGGGTCTCGGTGAGGCTGGTGATGAAGACGGCGGTGGCGAGGGCGAGGAGGGCGGCGAGGGGGAGTCGTGAGTTGGAGTCCGCAGTGGTCTCAACTGGCTTGGTGGTGTGGGTGGTTGCCATGCCGGTATGTTCGAACCCTCACATTGATGTGAGGGTCAACGCGGCGATCTGTGAGGTGGGCCACACCGTGGGCGGCATACGTATCGGCGAGCTCTCCGAGCGCACCAACACCTCCCGCAGGATGCTCCGTTACTACGAGGAGCAGGGCCTGATCGTCGCCGAACGAACCCCCAACGGCTACCGCGTCTACGACGAACGCTTCGTGGACCGGGTCGCCCAGATCCGCGGCCTGCTGGACGCCGGCCTGCCCACCCGCATCATCCGCCAGATCCTCCCGTGCCTCGACAAGCCCCGCACGATCCACTTCCCCGACGCGACCCCGGAGATGCTGGCCACGCTGGAGACGGAGCTGGACCGGATGCAGGCACGGGTGGAGTGCATGCAGCGGAACCGGGACGCGATCGCGGAGTACCTGGAGGCGGTGCGGCCGAGGGTGTGAGGGGTCCTGCCGAGCTCTCCCGGCACCACAATTGACCCATCGAATCACCCCCGGAATGCACCCTGTGCGGGGTCTTTCTGCTCCCTAGAGTTGTCCACATGAACACCACGGAGAACCGCACCGAAGCCGCCCGCACCGCCACCGCCACCGCCCAGGCCGCCCGCCCCCTCCTCACCCGCGCCGCCACCGCCGAGACCACGAGTGACCCGAGCAGCGTGATGACCCTCCTCGCCGACTGCGGCACGGACGGCAGCCCGATCACCAGCTACCGCTCCACCTTCGCCGCCGGAGCTGTCGGCGCCCCCGCCCACTTCCACACCCGCGCCTCGGAGCTCTTCTTCGTCATCAGCGGCTCCCTCCAGGTCCTCCTGGACGACACCGTCGAGACCCTGAACGCGGGCGACTTCCTCCTCGTCCCCCCGCACACCCCGCACGCCTTCGCCGCCGCGCCCGGCTGCGAGGCCGACGTCCTCTTCGTCTTCACGCCGGGCATGCCCCGCTTCGACTACCTGCGCCTGCTGAACCGCGTGGTGCGCGGCGAGGCGAGCCCGGAGGAGATCAAGAACTCCTCCGAGCTCTACGACAACCACTACGTCGACAGCCCGGTCTGGCGAGCGGCCCTCGAAGCGGCCAAGTAGTCTTCCGGGTCGGTGAGTTGGGCGGGGAAATCCGGTGGCGCCCCGGACTTCCCCCGCATAGCTTCTCCGCCTGTGACGGAAGAGACTGCCGGGACGCCCGTACGACCGGGGCACCCGGCCCCCGAGCCGAAGCCCGCCGGGCTGTTCTCCCGCCCGTACGCGGGCCTCACCGCCGGCATCACCGCGGTGATGTTCCTGACCGGTTTCGCCGCCCTCGCGGTGGTGCCCACCCTCCCGGTGGCCGCCCGCGAACTCGACGGGGTGGCCCTCTTCCCCCTGGTGGCAGGGTGTTTCGTCGCCGCGAGCCTGCTCGGCGGAGTCCTCGGCGGCACCTGGGCCGACCGCTCCGGCGCACGCCGCCCGCTGGCCGCCGGAACCCTCCTCGCCGTGCTCACCCTCATCGTCTCCGGGCTGAGCGGCAGCGTCTGGCAGCTCGCCGCCGGACGCTTCCTCGACGGACTCGCCGCCGGAATGACCGCCGTCGCCGTCAACGCCGCCGTCGCCCAGAACTACCCCGAGGAGCTGCGCCCCCGCGCCCTCTCCCTCCTCAGCACCAGCTGGATCGTGCCGTCCCTGGTCGGACCCCCGGTTGCCGGGCTGGTCGCGGAGACATGGTCCTGGCGCACGGTCTTCCTCGGCCTCGCCGTGCTGACCGCCCTCCCGGCACTCGCGGTGCTGCTCCTGCTGCGCGAGCGCGGCAGCTCCGTACCGTACGAAAAGGCTGATGCGGAAGGGGACGTGGCGCACCGGCCGGGTCTCCTGGTGGCCGTCGCGGTGAGTGTCGGCGCGGCGCTCGGGCAGTACGCGGCGTCCGGCTGGGACCTCACGCACCTGCTGTACGCGGTGGCCGCGCTCGCCGTGCTCGGGGTGTTCGCGCCCCGGCTGCTGCCGCCGGGCACGCTGCGGGCCGGGCGTGGGCTGCCCGCGTCGGTGCTGCTGCGGGGGCTGGCGTCGGGGGTCTTCTTCACCCTGGAGGCGTTCGTGCCGCTGATGCTGTTGACCGTACGGGAGGTGCCCGCCGTCGTGACCGGGCTGGCCTTCACCGGGGCGGCGGTGTTCTGGGCTGGTGCGGCGTGGGTGCAGAGCCGGTGGCTGGGGCGCTTCCCCAGGCACCGGGTGGTGATCGCGGGCGCGCTGTTGCTCGCGGCGGCGGTCGTGCTGGCGCTGGTCGGCACGCTGCCGTCCGTACCGCCCGTGACGGCCGCCCCCTCCATGGTGGTGGCGGCGGTCGGGATGGGCCTGCTCGCCCCCTCCCTCACCCTGCTCTCGCTGCACCACACCCCGGCCGATCGCCAGGGCTACGCGAGCGCCGCGATGCAGACCACGCAGAACCTGGGCCAGATCGTGGTGCTGGGCGTGGCGTCCGCGCTCTTCAACGCGGTGCTGGCGCGGCAGGGCGAACTGCCGGGATACGGGGGCGCGTTCGCGCTGCTGCTCGTGCCCGTGGCGCTGGTGGTCGCCCTCGCGGGGCGCGCCCGCGCGGACGCGCCCCGGACCCGTACCGCTACTTCGCCTGCGTGAAGCGGATCATGTTGCCCGCCGGGTCGCGGAACGCGCAGTCGCGGACGCCGTACGGCTGGTCGATCGGCTCCTGGATGACCTCGCCGCCCGCCTCGCGCACCTTCTCGAAGGTGGCGTCGCAGTCGGGGGTCGAGAAGATCACCCCGCGCAGGAAGCCCTTGGCGAGGAGCTCCGACATGGCCTTGCGGTCGGCGGCGGGGGCGTTGGGGTCGGCGAGCGGGGGTTCGAGCACGATCTCGACGCCGCCGGGGCGGTCGGCGTCGCCGAGGGTGACCCACCGCATGTCCTCGTAGCCGACGTCGTTGCGCACGGCGAGGCCGAGCGCGTCGCGGTAGAAGGTGAGCGCCTTGTCGTGGTCGTCGACGGCGATGAAGCACTGGGAGAGGTTGATGTCCATGTCTTCGAAGTTACGGCGACGGGCCGTCCGGCGCTTCTCCAGAACTGACCGGTTTCCCGCGCCGCCCGCCGGGCCGGGTCACCACCTTCTCCACACAGGCCGGAATGGCCCCCGCCGACGCATCAGCCCCGTGCGACCTGGCCCGATATGCGCTCGGCGACTCCCCGACCAGCTCCGTGAACCGCGAGCTGAAGGACCCCAGCGACGTACATCCGACCTCGAAGCAGACCTCCGTCACGCTTCTGTCCCCGCGCCGCAGCAGCGCTTTCGCGCGCTCGACGCGGCGGGTCATGAGATAGCTGTACGGAGTCTCCCCGTACGCGGCGCGGAAACTGCGCGAGAAGTGCCCCGGCGACATGAGTGCGACCTTCGCCAGCGCGGGCACGTCGAGGGGCTGGGCGTAGAACCGGTCCATCGTGTCCCGCGCCCGTCGCAGTCGTGCCAAATCCTCCAGATCCACACAATCCAGCATGGCACGCACCACTGACAACGGCCCTGGGCTCCCGCGATGACCCCTTCCGCGCCGCAGCCGTCCAACGACGACGCGATAGCCCGCTGGAACGACATCCCGCGCACTGCCCTGGACGCCATGGGCCCCGACGGCGACTTCGCCAAGCGCCACCTGATCAACCCGGTACTGCTGCGCATGCTCGGCGACGTACGCGAGAGCCGCATCCTGGACGCGGGCAGCGGCACCGGCTACCTCAGCCGCCTCCTCGCCGCGCGGGGCGCGCGGGTCACGGCCGTCGAACCCACCGGGACGATGTACGCGTACGCCTGCGAGCAGGAGGCCGCGCAGCCTCGCGGGGTCACGTACGTTCGCGCCGATATCACTCAACTGCCGCCGCTGGAGGGCGAATTCGATGCGGTCGTATGCAGCATGGTGCTGTCGACCGTCCCCGACTGGAAGCCCGCCCTGCGGGCCTGCGCGGACGCCCTCCGCCCCGGCGGGCAGCTGATCTTCACGGTCAACCATCCCGCCTTCGAGCAGCTCCTCGCCCCCTGGCGCACCCACGGCGCGTACCGCCTCACCCGCTACCTGGAGGAGTACGAGATCCCGCAGACCCACGCCCCCGACTACCACCGCCCGCTCTCCGCCTACCTCAAGGAACTCCCGCCCCTCGGACTGCACTTCACCGAACTGGCCGAGCCGGGACTCCCTCCGGCGGTCGCCGAGGAGGCCGCGCCGGCCACGCCGGGCATCGAGAGCTACGTACACCTGACCAACTTCGTGGTCGTCGCGGCCAGGAAGGCCTTACGCGACTAGAGCCCGTGCAGCCACACCCGCAGCGGGCCGACCGGCTCGAAGCCGTGGCGCAGGGCGACGGCGAGGTCGTCGCCCGCCTCGTAGCCGACGACCGGGAGGCCGGGGAAGAGTGCGTGCGCCGCGCCGAGCACGGCGGGCCAGGCCGACTCGGGGCCGTCCTCCCCGGTGAACACGTTGGAGAGGCCGACCACGTCCGCACTGCGGCTGGCCACCGCTCCGGCGACCACGCGGGCCCCGTCGGACGACCGTACGGAGATGACGAAGTGGTCGGGTTCGTCGAGCAGTTCGGGCCCGAAGAGAGCGGCGTGGCCGTCCCCGCCGTCCCAGGCCAGCGCCCAGGCCCGCAGGGCTTCCGGGGTCTTCGCCACCTCCCAGGCCAGGCCAGGTGCCGGTGCGGCCGGACCGGCCGGGCGGTGGATCCACTGCGCCTCGAAGAGCACCCCGAAGCCGCTCCCCGCCAGATCGAGGTCGGCGAAGCTGTCCTTGACGGATGCGCCGGGTGAGGCAGTGTCGATACGGGGGACCAGCGCGTCCGGTGCGGCGCCCGGGGCCAGCGTCACGGCGTCGGGGTAGTAGAGCGGCGTACGGGCGGGGGCGGCCCAGGCCTGGTCGCCGAACTCGCTCTTCAGGCCGTGCGACCGGCTCATCGCCGCGCACCATTCGGCGTTGTTGCGGGCGGCGGACAGGGCGAGGGGCAGGGGCTGCTGCTTCTGCTGCGGTGTTGTCACCGAGGGATCATGTCGGCCGGGTCCCGGTCCGTCGAATGCATTTCCGGGCGGGGGGTGCAGGCGGCGGGTTCGCGTGGTGTGTCAGAGGAAGTGCACGTCGTAGCGGTCCTGTTCGGGAAGGAGCTCGCTGAAGTCCGCCTGCCCGTGCTGGATTCGGCTCAGGGTGCGGAAGTACTCGAAGCGGTCGATGCCCGGGGTCAGTACGGCGAACAGGTCCGCCGTCGAACCGGGAGCGGCGCCGAAGGAGTGCCCTAGACCGGGCGGGACACAGACCATGCCGCCCGCGGCCACGGTCTCCGTACGGCCGGCCAGCGTGAACTCCATGACGCCGTCGAGCACGTAGAACAGCTCGGTCGACAGTGCGTGGTAGTGGGGGCGGGCGCCGACCGCACCCTCGCCGAGGGTCAGGCGGTTGGCGCCCAGCGCACCGCCGGTGCTGCTCGCATCGGCCAGCAGGTGGAAGGCGCCGCCGTGCGGGAGCGGCACCTGCTCGGCCTCGCCCGTGCGTACGATCAGCGCTCTGTCCTTGTCAGCCATGACGTCTGCTCCTTGCGTCGTGCGGGGCGGCTGATGTGCCGCACTTGCGCCGCACTCCATGACAGCGCGGGAAGGAGTCGGGTACCACCGGCAGTTGTCGCCTCCAGAAATCACCGTTCGTGATGAGTCGGCGGGCGACGGGAGCGGAGCAGCGCCGTGGAACTGAGGCAGCCGTGGAACTGAGGCAGTGGAAATACTTCGTCGCCGTGGCGGAAGAAGGCGGCTTCGGGCGGGCCGCCGAGCGGCTGAACATCGTCCAGTCCGCAGTGAGCCAGCAGGTCCGCCGCCTCGAACGCTCCCTGGGCGTCGCGCTCTTCGACCGCACCACGCGCCGGGTGCGCCTCTCCGGCGCGGGCGAGCGGCTGCTGCCCGAGGCGTACGCGGTACTCGCCGCCGCGGACCGCGCCCGGCAGGTGGCCGCCGACATCGCGGCCGGCCGCGACGGGGTGCTGCGCCTGGGCACCGTTCAAGGGCCCGGCGACCGGATCTACCGGCTGGTCGGCGAACTCTCCGCCCTCGTACCGAAGTTGCAGGTCCAACTGCGGCGGCTGCCGGTCGCCGAGCGGCTGGCCGCAGTGCGCACCGGGGAGCTCGACGCGGCGCTGGTACGGGCCGCCCCCACCGCCCCCACCGCTCACGGGCTCGAGCTGCTGGAGGTGTGGCGCGATCCGCTGTACGCGGCCGTACCCGCGGACCATCCGCTGGCCGACCTCCCCGTACTCGGCCTCGACGCACTGTCCGCGCTGCCGCTGCGGCTCGCCGCGCGGGAGCACAACCCTCCCTTCCACGACCTCGTCCGACGGTCGCTGCGCGAGGCCGGGGCCGAACCGCCGCAGGGCCCGCCGTTCACCGACCTCCAGGCGACGCTCACCGCGATCGGAGCCGCCGCAGAACCCTCATGGACCGTGTTCTACGAGGTCGGCGCGCTGCCGCAGTTGCCCCGCGTGGCACTGCGCCCGCTGGCCGCGCCGTCCGTGCCCACCTCACTCGCCCTGCCACCCGGCCCGCCGACCCCGCCGGTACGGGTCCTGCTCCAGGCGCTGCGCACGCTCGGGCCGGTCGTTCCGGCGACGAAGTGACAGGCGCCGCTGCGCGTCACAACAACTGTGACTGAGCACGATAGGTGTCGTCATTTCGCGTGCCGACCTGGCCTTTCTTGAGGCCCTGAGCGCGACATCTGTCGTCGGATTCGCATCGTTCCTGACGTGCTCAGCGCTCTTTGCAGCCAAGTTGTCGCCAACTTCGAAGATCGCCTCCCTGTCAGGAGGCAAGCAGCTTCCCTTGAGGCATGAGCGAAACCGAGGGCGTATCTGGGTTGGCTGGCAATAAGGCTCCGTTTCCGTACGAGCTCGGTTCTCTGTGGTCCCACCGGTGTACATGGAGGGATCTGCTGGTGCCCGTCCCCCTGGATGCGGGGCGGGATGCCCTGGACCTGTCCGACGGCTGGGCGAACCGGTGGACCGCGACGTGGAGGTACGCCGGGAACGAGGTGACGGGCCTGGTACGCCATCTGGGGCAGGTCCCTGTGGCGGGCCGCGGCCCGATGCGGGGTTTTACCTGGCGGCGGGATCAGAGGCATCGGCCTGGCCTGGGACCGTTGCTGGCGACCGGGCGGCTGCACGCATTCGAGAGCCTCGAAGAGGATCAGTTGCTGGTGGCAATGGACTTTGCCGGTGATCTGGTCGAGGTGCTGTCGCAGCCGCTGTGCATTCGGTTTCGCACCGCGGAGAAATGGCGCAAGCACACGCCCGACTTCTTCGCGGTCACGAAGACGGGCACCTGGCTGATCGATGTGCGGCCCAGGCCCCTGATCAAGCCCGAAGACTTGCAGTCTTTCGCAGCGGCCAAGGAAGTGGCAGTCGCTTGCGGGTGGCACTACACGGTCGTGTCCGAGTGGCGTCCGCAGGTGCGGTCCACGATCGGCGCGATGTACGGAAGGCGTCGTCCAACGCGGGACATGCTCGGGGTCCAGGCCGGTCTGCTCGCCCACGCCGCAGAGGGCGTGACGTTCGGAGAGCTGGCGGCCGCTCAGGCGTACTGGCCGGTGGCCCGGGCTCATCTGCTGCACCTGTTGTGGCACCGCAGGCTCGGGATCGACCTTTCTCATCCGCTGACGGACAGGTCGCGAGTGGTTCTGGCAGGAGGTGCCTCGTGAATGCTTCAGCTGCCCTGGACCTCTCGCCCGGAGCAGGCATTGTGCTTAACGACGTGGAGTGGCTGGTCGAGCGGCAGGAGCCGCATCTGGGGCGGGTCCACCTGGTGCGGGCGGACGGTGATCGCCAGCGGGTGAGCTTCCGCTTCTTGGTCAACGACCCGAATTGCAGACCGTCGTCACGCACGGCTGCGGAAGGGGCGGACCGAGGGCGCCAGTCGGCCACATGGAGCGATGTGAAGCCGGAGAAGCGCCCCTTGATGGAGCAGCGCTTCGCCCACCTGATGGAGGTGAAGTGCGGCTTCCGCAGCGGTGATCCGTTCCGTCCTGAGCCGGGTGAGCCGCGTCCCGAGTACGACCCGGACCGCACGACGCTGACCGAGCGACGGGCGGCGAAGGCCGCCGAGCTATCGACGCTGCGGCCCGAGGAGACCAGACTGCTCTTGGGCGTCGCCCACGTCGGAGTGCGCACGCTTGAACGGTGGGAACGCCGGCGCAGGAAGTACGGCGTCATCGGCTGTGCCGATCACCGGTGGCTGCGTGCCAGCGGAGGACACCCGAGCATCTGCGAAGAAGTCCGTGAGGCGATCTTCGCAGTGAGGCAGGAGACGCTGCACCGCTCCCGGGTGAGCGCACGAACCCGCGAGATCATGATCCAGCGCTATGTGCGGGAGACCTTCAAGGACGCTGAGATCGAGGTCCCGAGCTATCACACCCTCCTGCGGGTGTGGAAAGAGTGGTTTGGGCCGGGTGGCGCCCGACCGCGGTACCAGCGTTCGGCTGAACTGCCCACCAAGAACGGACATGTGCTCGTGACGCGGCCGGGCCAGGTTGTCGCCCTGGACACCACGATCCTCCCGGTGATGGTCCGCGAGAATGTCTTCGGGGATCCGGTCACTGTCCACCTCACCCTGGCGCTCGACGTATACACCCACTCCATCTGCGCCTTCCGGCTCACGCTGGTGTCGGACTCCTCCGTGGACGTCGCGATGGTCCTGCGGGACGTCATGCTGCCGCTGCCGATGCGGGCGGAGTGGGGCGAGGACATGGAGTGGCCCTACCCCGGGCTGCCGGCCGCAGTGGTCTCCGAGTTCGCGGGGCACAAGGTGGCCGCACTGCCGTTCTTCACTCCCGAGACCATCACCTCCGACCATGGCTCTGTCTACCGCAACCACCATCTCGTGGATGTTCAGGAGGCGATGGGATGCCGGATCCTGCCGGCTCGTGTTTTGCGCCCGCAGGACAAGAGCGCGGTGGAGCGTGTCTTTGGCAGCATCCGATCGCTGCTGTTCGAGAAGCTTCCCGGCTACACGGGAATCGATGTTGCCGACCGTGGCGCCGACCCGGAGGGCGACGCGGTACTGACCTTCACCGAGATGGAACACTTCATCGCGACCTGGGTCGTGAAGACCTGGCAAAACCGCAGGCTCGCCGAGTTCGCACCCAGCTGGGATCCAGGCGGTGATCACAGCCCCAACACTCTGTTCGCTGCCTCCTTCGCTCAGGAGGGCTTCGACCTGGACATCCCGTCACCGGAGACGTACTACCGCTTTCTGCCCGAGCATCATGTGAAGCGGATCTACCGGCGAGGCGTGAAGGTCAAAGGTCTCTGGTACGACGCCGAGCTGCTGCACCGTCCCGGCCGGCAATCGGCGCGAGGCGGCCGGTACAAACAGCAGTGGGTCATCCACCGCGAACCCCGGGACCGGCGGGTGGTGTACTTCCAGGACCCCGACACACACGAGTGGCACGCCCTACGCTGGACGGGCCTGCCGCCGGAGGGCGAGATCCCGGCCTTCGGGGATACCCGGGTTGAAGAACTTCTCAACCGAGTACGAGAAGCAGGACTCAAGCCGCGCTCTGACACCGAGCTCGTTCCGATTCTCCTGGAGATGCTGGGAGCGGTCGATCCGGTCGAGAGCTGGCCGTCCCAGATGACCAAGTCCCAGCGCATGCAGCAGGCGCGGGAGATCGCCCAGGCCCAGGCAGCCGCTGCGGACCGACCACAATCGCAGGAACGGGGCGAGTCGCCGCTGCTGGCCGCCGCCGGTGTGCCTGAAGCGGAGCTGCCGTTGTGGGAACGGGCCCGGCAGGCCACACGGAGTCTGGACACCCATCGGCGTCGGCGGCGCGAAGCGGCTGGGCCACTGCGGCCGTCGCAGCCTGCCTCCCTTGGATCGAGCCGCCGCGGCCGCAACCTCTTCGTGATCGCGGACGACGATGACACACCCGGCGATCCACCCACAGAACTGCAGGGGTCCGGTCCGCAGGCGGCGGAGGAGAAGTGAGATGAGCGACCGGCTCCCAGAGGCACCGGACGAGCCCGTGCCGTTCCTACGCTTCGGCCCCCGGCCGGACAGGACCACTTACGAGGGCTGGCAGGAGTTCCGCAGGACACGCGAGCTGTTCGTGCCGGTCAAGAAGATCTCCCTGGCCGAGTACCGACTGCTGAGCCCGCGCAAGAGGTCGCTGCACGACCTGCATCGCGCGGCCACGCACGTAAACATGCGGATGGAAGAGACTCCGATGAGCGCGGTGGTCACCACGCTGATGCGTTCTCGCATCCAGAACAACGCAATGCGCATCGGCCCGAGCACTCTCGACGGACTGATGATCAACGGCGGTGGCTACCAGGGCAAAACGGAGACTGCCTGCCGGACCGCCGCCGAGTTCGAGGACACCTGGCGCGACCTGTTCGAGCGGTACCCCGCCTACTACCTCGACCCGATGCCTGGGACCCGGGACCTGATCGCACCGGTCGCCTACTGCCAGACCCCGGTCAAAGCGACCCCGATCGGCCTGTGTGAGGCGATTCTCGACTTCTACGGCGCCCCCTACGGCAAGAACCTGCGCGGCATGATCCGCAACGTCCGCGAATCGATCAAAGCGCACGCCACCACCGTCTTGCTGATCGACGACATCACGCGCCTGAAGATGCACCGGGAGGACGACCAGGACACTCTCGACCTGATCCGAGGCCTGATGGACCTGGACGTCACGCTCGTCCTCATCGGTGTGAACATCCCTCGCTCCGGACTGCTCAGGGAGGGCTGGCACGACCCCCGCACTAAACAGTGGGTCTACGCCCCGCTGAAGAAAGGCAAGAGCTACAACCCCGACGCCTCCACCCAGACGGAACGCCGCTTCGATCTGGTCAACCTTGCCCCGTTCGACTACAGCAGCGACGCGGGCATCGCGGCATTCGTCGACCATCTTGTCGGCATCGAGAACCAGATCCGGCTCTTCAACGCCGGCCCGGGCACGCTGTCCGAAGGCGAGATGCCCGAGTACCTCTATCGCCGGACCCACGGCATCGTCGGTCTCCTGCGGCGGCTGGCCGAGGACGGACTGGTCAAAGCCATGGAGAGCGGCCTAGAGGACCTGACTACCGACCTCCTCGACGAGATCACGATCAATCTGGGCAACGTTCCCGGCAGAGACGACGGGCGGGACGCCGAAGCCGGAGAGATCCCCGACGTCGACACCGCTCCGAAGCGGAAACCAGGGCCGAGGCCCAGAAGGGGCCGCAACAGCGTCTACGACGACCGAGGCACCCCTTCGGCGGCCGAAGGATGACTCACCGCCGACTGTCACGCAGCCTCGACCCGCTCGACGACGAGACCCTTGTCGGCTTCCTTCTACGCCTCGCTCGCCACAACGGCACGACCCCGGCTCAAATCGCGTCTCGTATGGGGCTGATGGACGAGATGAGCGCCGCACCTGGAGTCGTCTCGCCGTGGTTGCTCGCGGACATGGATAAGCCACGCCTTGTCCGGGCGGCGCGCGCGGCAGACCTGACTGTGGCGGAGGCCGGCAAGCTGTTGCTTGCCCCCATGGGCCATCGATATGGCCTCGTGAGCCACCTATACCGGCCGTGGACGAGCCCACAGCAGCTGGGCCGCCCCAACCGCTGGGTCTTCATGCGGACCTCCCAGTACTGCCCGCCATGCCTCGCGGGTGATGACGGCCCGCTGGGACGCCTTTACGGAGGTGCCTGGAAACGGGCCTGGCGGCTTCCGGTGGTTTTTGCGTGTTCGCGACACCAGCAACTCCTGAGCCGCACCTGTCCCAAGTGCCGAGCCCCCGCCCAGTTCGCCCCCAACGGCTTGATCGCTCGCCCAGGCACGGAAGATCTTCACCCCACCCAGTGCCGAGCCACGTCTCCTGCACCGCAGACGGGCACGGGACGACGCTCGGTCTGCGGGACGGACCTCGCCAGTGTTCGCTCTCTCCGCGCGTTGGGTGACGAGGACTCCCTCGGCATGCTGCTGGCCCTCCAGCATCGCTTGGATACGCTGTTGTCATCCGACGGGCCTCAGAGAGTCAACAGTTGCGGCCAGCTCGTGCCTGTCGCGCAGTACTTCATTGACCTGCGTGTCGTGGCCACCCTAGTCCTGGCCTCTTGGCCGGAGGCCAGCGGATTTGCGGCGACACGTGCCCTGGCCCAAGCCATCGGACGGGAAGCAGAGCAGCGACTTCGCGACAGCCGACGCCGCACGTCAGGCGCATCGAAGAGACCATACGGGATCAATTCGCTGCTCTCGCCTCTGGAATCCCCCCTGACCATGGGCGCAGTACTGGGGATCGCCGAACGCATCCTTGACGGCCGCGAGAAGCAGTGGACTCGGATGGCTGTAGGCCCGCTCTACGGCAGCGCCTTGGCGCTGCACCGGGACACCTTTCTGGAGCTCGCCCGCCTTCCAGGCACTTCCTCTGCGCTGCAGGAGGTTCTCGGAGTAGCGAAGGGACCAGCGGACAGTTCGAGCCCCGAGCCCTACATCCGCGGTCCGCGAAATGGCTGACCATGCGCCCTCTGCCACGCAGCCTCAACCCGCTGCCCGACGAGACCCTCACCGGATTCGTACTCCGGCTCGCCCACAGGCTGGGTACGACACCCGGCGAGATTGCCGACCGCACGGGTTTGCCCTCCCGTCTGCCGTTGGGCGTTCTTCACCACCTGAACGACGAACACCTCACGGGATTCGCCCGCTCCACACAGCTGATGCCTGCCGAGGTAAGCGGCATGCTTCTCGCCCCGCTCGGAGACCGCTACGGGCCTCTGAACCCCGTGCTCACCCCACGCCGTACCCCAGCGCGAATGATCTACGACAACCCATGGGTCCTGACCCGCTCCACGCGGTACTGTCCGCAATGCCTCACCGGGGACCGCAGCGCCATTCAGGATCTCCACGGTGGGGCGTGGAGACGACTGTGGAGGCTCCCCGTAACGTTCCTGTGCGTTCAGCACCAACGCCTTCTCGAGAGTCAATGCCCACGCTGCGCAACACCCGCGCAGTTCGCTCCGGCAGCAAACGCCATCGCGCGCTTGTCCGACGACACACTCCACCCATGGCAGTGCCGTTTCACCGCGCGGCAGACATCACAGCGATCCGAAACAGCCTGCGCAGCCGACCTGACCTGGGTGGATCCGGCATCCACAGCACCTGACGTGGCCACCATGACAGTGCTCCTGCAAGTACAGCGACAACTCATTGACCTGCTCGTCGCGAGCGGACCCGAGACCGCGATGAGCGCCGGCGCACCAGTCCCCGTCCCTCACTATTTCGCCGACCTGCGCGCCACGGTCGCGATGATCTTCCGGTCCTGGCCCGTCGCCCGCGAGCACGCCAGCACACCTTGTCTGGCCGCCGCCATCGATGCGGAGTACGCCTCCCGCGTCTTGCAGGCTGAGCGCCTGCTCAACACTCTGGGCAAGAAGAAGACCTCCAAGCCCTACACCGTGCCGCCCCAAGGGTGCCTGGCCACCGGTGCGGCGCTCGACACCGCGGCGAAGCTGCTCGACACGCACGATCCGGGCGATGCCCGACGACGGTTAGCGCCGCTCGTTCAACGGCTAAGGGAGGCCGACCTCGCACTGAGCACCTGGCTTCGTCGCCCAACTTGGATCTCGGTCTCTCTGAGACAAGCGGTCATGGATCTTCCGACAGGCAGAAGGGCTGCATCGTGATCGCCTCTGGTGGGCATCAAGCCGGGCTCGATCGGCCGTGGCGTCCCCAGATACATGACTCGATTCGGGAGGGGCAGAGCCACGTCCCCCGCTTCTTGGTCGGGGCAGAGGGGGAGCATGACCATGAATCACGTAGAAACGGTCCGGACTGTGACAGCTTCCCTGCTCCTGAGGGTCTTTTGCGTCTGTCCTGATGAGCGCTCGTCGTCCTTCCCGAGGCGAGCGCACGAAGGCCTGATCAGACAGCAGATCGCGACGGACTGTTACGTGGTTGTCGGCGTACGCATGAACGCACAAAGCCGCGTACGGATGAACGTGCAGAGTTCTTGATGTGCTGAGGAATGGTGCTCGGCACCCTGTTGCCTGTTGTCCAAAGCGGCAGGGAGGTGCGGGCCGATGGTCTTGGAGCCGCAGCGCTGGCTGGAACTCCGGCGGTTCCGCGGTTTGGTGGAGTCCGGGGCGATGAGTGTGTCGGAGGTCGCCAAGGAGACAGGGCTCAACTGGCGGACGGTCAGCAAGTACTTGTCTGCCGAGTCGTCTGCGCCGCCGCGCCGGAGGGTGAGTGGACGGCCGCGCAAGCGGGTGATCGACGAAGTTTCCCCGCTGGTCGATGCGATGCTGCGGGCCGAGATCCTGATGAAGGCCGCGGTGATTCACGAGCGGCTGGTCGCGGAGTACGGCTTCACCGGGAACTACCAGCGGGTCAAGCTCTATGTTCAAGAGGCCCGTCCCAGGATTGCGGGTGAACTGGGGATCACACCGCGGGAGTTGGCGGGGATGCACCGGCGGTTCGAGGTGATCCCCGGCGCCCAGGCTCAGGTGGACTGGGGAGACGAGGGCAAGATCCTCGCGCATCTGGGCATCGGGAAGGTCTATTCCTTCCACATGACCTTGTCGTATTCCCGTGATCCGTTCTGCTGTTTCACCACGAGCCAGGACCTGGAGACCTTCTTCGACTGCCACCGGCGGGCGTTCGCGCACTTCGGCGGTGTGCCCATGACAGTCGTCTACGACCGCACCAAGACGGTCGTGCGCCGCCACGTCGCCCCTGGTGAGGCGGTTCCGCTGCATCCTGAAGCGGTCGGGTTCGCCGGGCACTACGACTTCGACATCGATGTGCTGGCCGCCTACCGCCCCCAGGGCAAGGGCCGGGTCGAGCGGCAGGTGCTGATCGTCCGCGACCACGTACTCTCCGGGCGGGCCTTCTCCTCGGTCGAGGAGATGGACGCCGCTTTCGCGGCCTGGGTGCCGCAGCGACGGGCCCAGACCCACCGCACTCACCAGCAGGTCATCGGTGAGCGGGCGGTGGGCGATCATGAGGCTCTCAGGCCGATCCCGACGGCCCCGTATCTGGTGGCCGAACGGCACCTGCGGCCGGTCGGCAAGGACTGCCTGGTCGCGTTCGCCGGCAACCTCTACTCGGTGCCCGCCCGCAAGGTCCGCCCTCGTCAGCTTGTCGAGATCCGGGCGACGAAGTCGCAGGTCATGCTGCATTCCACGGTTCCCGACGCGGATGGCGAAACGCTGCTGGCCACACATTGCAGGGCGGTTGGCCGCGGGGTTCGCGTGGTCGAGGAAACCCACTGGGACGGGCTGCCCACCGGCAAGAACCGCCGCACGACCACCGGCGAGATCCCCGTCCAGCCGCGGCACCACCAGCCCCTGGGTGAAGAGGCCGGGGCCTTGCAGGCCCTGCTGAACAGGGCCGCCGCAACCCAGGTCGTGGTCGGCCGCCGGCCGTTGTCGGTCTATGACGAACTGACCGGCACCCGCCCCTTCACCACCCACCGCACCCCGAAGGAATCGTCGTGAGCGAGCTGACCGGCAACCGCATCCGCACCACGGCCGCGAAGCTCGGCCTGCCCCACCTCGCGGAAACCATCAACGAGTTCACCCGACGGGCCGACGAGGGAAAACTCGGCTACCAAGATTTCCTCGACCTGGTCCTCTCCGAAGAACTCGCCGTCCGCGACGACCGCCGCTTCCGCCAGGGCCTGCGACTCTCCCGGCTGCCGCACCACAAAACGCTTGATGAGTACGACTTCTCGTTCCAGCCCGACCTCGACCCGCGCAAGGTCAAAGACCTCGCCACCCTGTCCTTCGTCGAGGCCAAGGCCAACGCCGCCCTGCTCGGCCCGCCCGGAGTCGGCAAGACCCACATCGCGATCGCGCTGGCGGTCGCGGCCTGCCGGGCCGGCTACTCGATCTACTTCACCAGCCTCGACGACATGGTCCGCAACCTCAAAGCCGCCGAAGCAGCCGGCCGGTTGACCAGCAAACTCCGCTCCTACCTGCGGCCGAGCGTTCTCGTGGTCGACGAGGTCGGCTATCAGCCGCTCGAACGCGCCGAGGCGAACCTGGTCTTCCAGGTCATCTCCAAGCGTTACGAAAAGGGCTCGATCATCCTCACCTCGAACAAGACCTTCAGCGAATGGGGCCAGGTCTTCGGCGACGAAGTCCTCGCCACCGCGATCCTCGACCGACTCCTGCACCACTGCGAAGTCGTCCCGATCAACGGCCCCAGCTACCGGCTCAAGAACCGCCTCCAGGCCATCGAGCGCGAGACCGACGTCGCTTGACAGCTCTGCACGTTCATCCGTACGCACCTCTGCACTTCACTCCGTACGCCGACAGTGGTGGTGCTGGAGTGTGATAAAGGTAGGGATCTTCAATTCCGGTGCTGGGATGGAAGCGGCGGGGGACGTGCCCTGATATGGGGCCGGATCGGGGGCGTCGATGGTCGACACGGCGGGCATGGGTGTTGGGGCTGAAGGCGCCAGAGCGCCCGCTGAGTCGGAGAGTTCAGACGGTTCAGCGCACGCCATCTTCGAACTGGCTCCGGAAGAAGACAGCGGCTCGGACACGCTGGGCCGTTACCGGTACCAGGCGGAGGTAGCCGCACGAGAGTGTCTCGCCATGCTCACGGAGAACGCAATTGACTTCGTCGTCTGCGAGTGGCACGAGGACTTCGTCGTGGCGTGGGCCGATGGTTCAGTGGAACTGGTATCGGTCAAGCATCGCGAAGAAAATCAGGGCACCTGGTCGCTTACGGAGTTGTGCAAGAGCGGCGGTCTGACCCATCTCTTTGACCGCTGGTGCGCATGCGAGTGTGCCGCCAATGTCCGACTCAGACTGGCGACGAACGCGGCGCTGAGTCCGATCAAGGGTAATGCCGGCACGCTGGCTCGGATGTGCGGCCCGGAGCCGGAACTCACGGATGGGCTGTCCTCTATGGCGGAGACGATCGCCCGCCAAATGCTCAAAGTCCGTTGGAAGCAGCCCTATCCCAACGTCCCGGACACACCCCAGGTGAGCAAGCTCGCTGACATCCAGGTGCCAGCGGGTTTCGTGGAGAGGGTTCTTCGTTTCCTCGCAGTCCTGGAGATCTCCTGTGATCCACCCCAGCGCGCACACATCACCGACGTCAACATCCAACGACTTCTGGTACCTGCCGTCGAGCAACTGCAGCTGGCGCATGTCGACCTTGAGAGCACCTACCGGGCCGTCGTGGACCGGATCGAGCGTGCCAACCGGGATGAGAGCGACCGCAGCCAACTTGCTGTCTACATAGCCGACCCGAGCCGGGTCCGTCACAGCACGCGGATGCAGCGGCGCATCGGCCGGCGCAGCATCACCCGCGAGATCGTGCGCCAGGCGATCGCGTACACGACGGTTCAGCTGCCTACGTTCCCCCGAGGTCAGACGCCCGTGCTGGCACCGGGAGGGGCAAAGCTCGACCGCAAGCTGCGCCGGGGCATGGTTCCCTTGGACGAGGCGGCATTCGCCGAACGGCTCCGCTCCGCGTGGTACACGACCTGGTCCGAGCGCCGCTCCGGCCTGGCCGGGGATGAAACCGACCTTTTGAACTTGTCCATGGACGTGCTGGAGATGGCCTTCGAGTGCCGACGCCATGCGCGGGCTCAGGTCGCCGAGGGCAGCGAGTTCGGCGTCAAGATGAACGACCTGTTGGCCGAGAAACTGAAGGTCGACGCTCTGCCGTCGCCGCCGCCGTTCTTGCTCAGCAACCTGCATTTGCGAGGTCTGGCCTACCAGTTGTGTGACGAGTGCCTCTTCTTCTTCTCCGAGAATTTCAACACGGATGAGGAAGCCTCATGACCCATAGCGCCGACTTCGAGACCGCCGTAGCGCGCCTGCGGGCTCAGAGGCGGCAGGCAGAGCAGCGTGAGGTCCACTACCACGAGGCGCGCATCCTCCTGCTCATCTCACAGTTCACCACCCCCAAAGGCGGGCTCGACGGCCTGACCAAGCTCGCCAAACTCGATTTTCTTCTGCGCTATCCAGCAATGTTGGAACGCCTCCTGCCTGCTGGCGAGGCGTCGTGGCCAGTAGGAACCGCCCCCACACCACCCGAGCGCCTCGCGGTCGAAAGCCGTATGACCCGCTACAAGTACGGGCCCTGGGACCAGCGCTACTACAGCGTCCTCGGCTCACTCGCTGCCCGCGGCTTGATCACCTACAGCAACAGCGCCAGAGCCGAATTCCGAGCCACGCCGCAGGGTGCCGCCGCCGCGGCCTCTCTTGCAGCAACGCCGGAGTGGGATGTTGTCGCCAGCCGCATCAAGCTGCTTAAGCGGCATTTCAACAAGTCAGGATCGGCTTTGAAGAACCTCATCTACGACCGTCTGCCCGACGCCGTCGACCGGCCCTGGCGGACGGAGATCTAACATGGCCGTCCACCTGCGCATCGTCGCTTTGACCGTCACGACCGCTGAGACGGAACAGACCTACCGCTTCGACCGTCCGGCCACCGTGATCACCGGCCCCATCGGGACTGGCAAGTCCAGTCTGCTGATGCTCTTCAAGCACGCCCTCGGCGGCAGCGCCATGCTCACCCCAGCGGTCCGCGACCACGTCCTGTCGGTCCAGGCCGAGGTCGTGGCCGGCGACGAACGTTTCGTCCTCAGGCGGACCATTGAGGGAGACACCGCAGACACCGTGGATCTCCTTGATCCACACTCCCTAGCTCTGGAACGCACCCTACCTCTGCGGGCTTCGGAAGGCGTCACCACGCTCTCCGACCACCTCCTGGACGCACTCGGCTTCCCGCGCGAACAGATCGCCGCACGGCGAGAAGGAGTAGCGCGACCGCAGAACCTCACCTTCAACGACCTGTACGCCTACGTCTACCTCCAGGCACGCGAGATCGACCGCCAGGTCGTCGGTCACCTGGACAGCTGGTTTGAGACCAAGCGCAGAGAGCTCTTCCGCCTGATGTTCGGGCTCACCGACAGTGCGCTCATGGAGCTCAAGCGCACCAGGAACCAGCTCCTGGACACACTGAAGGCCAGAACCGCCGAGCACGACAACGTCAGCTCCTTCCTGGCAGCCTCCGATCCCCGCAGCGACGATGAACTGCGGGCCGAACTCAGCCAGCTGCGCGACGCCCTTGAGCGGGCATCGTCCGCCCTGGCCAGCCTCCGCGCCGAACTTGAGGATCAGACCGCCGCCGACACCGCACTGCGTGACGAGCTGCAGAACGCCATCCGCGCCGCTCGGCAGACCGAAGAAGAAGTGTCCGCGGCCGCCGACCTCGTGGAGGCGCGACATGCCGTCGTCGCCCAGGTACAGCTCGACCTCTCCCGTCTCGCACGGTCGGTCACGGCCATCGACCAGCTCTCCCCCTTCGAGTTCGTCGTCTGCCCGCGGTGCATGCAGCCGCTGGCGGCCCGGGCCGTCGAACACGATCACTGCCTTGTCTGTCTCCAACCCGACCCAGTCGAGGCCGACATCGACCCGGCTGCCATCGAAGAGACACGCACGGCCCTGCAGCAGCAGCTTGAGGACGCACAAGCCATCCAGCAGTCGGACGAGGCACACCTGCAGACCGTCCAGGAACGGTCACAGCAACTCAGCTTCGCCGTCACCAGCCTGCGCCGAGAGCTCGACGCCCAGACCCGTGATGCGGTCGCCCCGCGCTTTGACGCCATCGCCGAGGCCAGCTCCCGCGTCGCCTCGCTCAAGGCCAGCATTGACGCCATCACACAACTGCGCGAATCCTGGGCACGGGTGCGCACCATCGACGCGGACATCCGATCACTCAAGGCCGACCGCCGGCAGCTGAACAAGGACATCAAGGAGAAGTCCGATCAGCTCAAGGCCAACCAGACTCTGCTCGGTGACCTCAGCACCGAGTTCAGCCGACTGCTCACCAGCTGGAACCTGCCCTGGGTCGACACGGCCGTCATCGACCGCGACACCTACCTGCCGGTGGTCAACGGACGGCCCTTCGAGACCCTGCAGGCCTCCGGTGGGGGCATCGCCACCTCCGTCAACCTCGCCTACAGCCTCACGCTCCTTGCCTTCGGACTCGACCACTCCGACGTCCTCGTTCCATCGCTCCTTGTGATCGATTCACCGCGCAAGGCCTTCGGCAACAATGCCTCCGACCGTCAACGCGCGGCCAAGATCTACAGCCGCTTCAGGACGTTGGCTGACGCATATGGCGAACGCTTGCAACTGATCATCGCTGACAATGACCCCCCGCCCATCACCAGCGACTCCTTCGGCAAGGTGGAGTTCGACTACGAGAACCCCATGGTGCCTGGCGTGGACCATCCCGGCCCTGATCAGGTCACTCGCATCGAGAGCCAGTCGGATAGCTAGAGATCTTTAATGCTGCGGGTTACGTGGGGTCGTGACGGTTGGCGTCCGCTGCGCGATGCCGGAGGGGTGAGGCATCCCAATGGTGGCGGCTGACAGCCGAGGAACGAGATCGGCGTGAGCAGGTCCGGCTCGCGGCAGCTGACTTGATCGAGGCTGGGGTCAGTGACCGGGAGATGGCCCGGCGGTTCCGGGTGCCTCGGATGTCGGCGAACCGCTGGTGTCGGGCCCTCGCTTCGGGCGGCCGACAAGCGCTGGTCGCCAAGGGACCCGGTGACGCTCGTTGCAAGGCTTAGCCGCCTGGCAACTGCGTTTTCTGCAAGTGGTCTTGGAGTCCTGTCTGGCAGGGTGGGGCTGGAGTGACCAGTGCTCAGGCGGTGGTCAGGGCCTCCATGTCCGTTGCGTCAGTCTCTCGACTTGAAGCAGGGCCAGAGCAACTCCGTTGTCAGTGTTGGCCTGTACGGTCCCGCTCATGTCAGAAAGACGCACTGCAGACTGACGTCGCACCACAACAAACCACCACATGAACAAGCAGAGGAAGTGATAGTCGCGTGTTTCAGTGCTCGATACCCGGCTGTACCCGGCCTGTGCGGGCCCGTACATGGTGCGGTGCACACTATGAACGCTGGCGGGCGAATGGCGACCCTCACATAGATCGGCGAGCAACGGGACGGAAGCCCTGTTCAATAGACGGATGCCAGGGGTTAGCCGTCGGGCGCGGATGGTGCCCCACTCACTACGCGCGTTGGCAGCGGCACGGTGACCCGCTGGCTCTGATACCTGAGCGATTCTGCGCCGTTCCCGGCTGCGACAGAAAGCACTCACATCACGGTTATTGTTCTCTCCATGCCCAGAGGGTTGAGCGAACAGGAACTACTGAAACCCGTCCCAAATCGCAACCTTCCCCATGCGAAGCCAGTGGATGTGGTGGTTCTTCGATCGCCCGTGGGTGGTGTTCCGTTCATTACCGACGGTTTATGGAGTACGGCAGCATTAATGGCCAACCCTGGTGTGTAGAGTGTGGCACTAACCCGCGCATCGGAAGGACCAAACGCTGCCTATCATGCGTACGGGCTATATTCGAGTCTTCGGGATTTGCCATGCTGGGGGATTTCCTTGCTGCCTCACGCCCTGTCCGATGCATTTGCCTGACTTGTGCAGGAATCTCTAATCCGGCGTTGACTAACGTTCTCAAAGGGTCCGGATGTCGATATTGCTATCGCTCCAACAGTCTGCCTGTGAACAGACTGACTAAATCAGAGGCCACTAAATCCCTCGCGAGCGCCGGTCTTCTCATGACTGGGCCTTACGTCGATGCACACGCGCTGACTAGCGCCCGATGTGAACGCTGTCGATCCCACGTTCGGGTGAAAGTTGGGGCGATTCGGGCGAAGTTCGCCGCTGGAGAACGTGTCTTCGGATGCCGAACGTGCATGTATCGATCCATATCAGCGGAGCGAACTACTGCATTCGAAACAGCCCAGCGGGAATTTCGCGAGGCAGGGATAGAATTACTCGGTGGCTGGGTCAACGTAACCACGCCTATACATGGACGTTGTTTGCGCTGTGGTCGGGACGCGCGTCCCCTGCTGAATTCGATCCGGCGGGGCCAAGGTGGCTGTAGATCATGTTCCTCACATTTGTACATTAGGGCAAAAGTGCAGCGCAACGAGACCCTTGCCAGCGCTCCGGCTTACATTTATTTGGCGCTTTTCGGCGATGTCGACGGCGCGGATTTTCTTAAATTCGGCATCGGCAGGTACGGGACCATTCAGGATCGTCTTGATACGCACCGCCGCTCCGGTGGGAGAATCGTGGCAACTCGTGACGCCCCATTGCTTACATGTATAGTCGCGGAAGCCCACATAAAGAGGCATGTCGGCCCTCGGTCTTATGTCCCCAAGATGGATCTCAAGGGTGGATGGACTGAATGCTTCCTCCCAGGCGGTCACGTAGACCTTGACTACTGGCTTTCAATCAGTCAGGCAGAACTTCTGTAGCCCTACGTCCACCTATGTGTGAGTCGCGCTGATGCAGGCCAAATTCTCAGCCTCAGGATCGTCCTGCTTTGCCATGCTCGCGGTCGATGATGGCCAGGAACTCGGCAATACTTTGGGGGCGTCTTTCGATCTTGTGCTGTGTCGCTTCCTCGACGATGGTCCGCCATGGCTCCTCTGTCGGCAAGAGGGGGATATTTGCTTGTGGCCACTGCCCGGTGAGAGCCCAGGCGGCGACTCGGCCGAGGCTGTAGATGTCTGTCGCCGGTACGGAGAGGTCGTGCGGCCCGGCGGGAAACTCAGGCGCATGCGGCCCGGGGAAAAGCTCAGGCGGCGCGAAGCCAGGAGTGCCGATATGGGCGCCGGTACGGCCGGCAAAGGTGGTTTGGCCGCGTGGCCGACGCACGGTGCCCCAGTCGGCCAAGGTCCAACGCCCATGCAACAGGAGGATGTTCTGTGGCTTGACGTCGCGGTGGCGCCAACCATGGCGGTGCGCTTCTGCTAGAGCGGATGCCACCGATTTGATCATCCTGTGAAGATGCGTTGGATCCTTCAACTGGAGGAACTGCTCTTCAGCGGTTGCGTCGGCCAGAGGCATGATGAACCAGCGGTGCTGCGCCTCAAAGTCCAGGACTGGCATGACATGTGGATGCGCACTCAGGATGCGGGCGATCTCGATCTCGCGTCCCATCCGGGCGCCTGCCTTCGACCACTGAGAAAGCCTCCGCTTGAAAGCAATCTCGATTCCTGACGCTTTGTGCACTCCTCGGAACACTGCTGCTTGCCCACCCTGTTTGGGCACGCGCTCCAGGGAATAGTCCTTCTTCTCACCCCGTGCGGCCTCGATCACCTCTCGGTAGGGCTCTAGTATTGGCGTAACGACTTCCAGTGGGCCTACCGCTCGTGCGAGTAGTCGACGGCTGAAACGGTCGATGAACCGCTGCACAGACATGCCTTCCACTGGCTCCCGTAGTTCCGCATCGGAGTTACAGGTCGTGTAGGCAATCTCGTCGTATAGTTCGTCGTCAAGAAACTGGTTTAGCGCTGCTTCAAGCCTTGGCTGGACAGAGGTGCCACTGCCCTGTTCCCACATGATAAACAGACCGAGCAGTGGCTGCAGTCCGCCGTTTTGATCTGAGCTTCGTACCGCGAGTGCGCGCGAGGTTGCCTCGTGGATCCGGTTGGGCAAGTTCATTCTGGCTGAGGTCCCGGACTGTGCCGTGAATTCGATTCCTCCCAGCGGTATTTCATCCTTGATGATGACAATATCCCAGCGGGTGTTTCCCAAGCCGAAGGATGCCGGTAGGGAAGCCTTTCGTCCTGTCTGAATCCAGGAGCGGTCAATGCCGCGTTCAACCAGGGCATCGACGGCGGATTCAATTACGGATTCTATGTGGTGAGGGCTACGGACAGATTTGCCTGAAGTGACCCAGTGGTTCCGCACCGCAGCTGTCAACGACCCTGCCATCTAAGCCCCCTGTCGTGTGGCTTCTAGCCTGAGGGAGCCTACCTAGAGACCTCCAATGGCTGGGGTCACGGGGGTTGGAGGTCGAGTCCGGTCAGGCCGGTCCGGTCCGGCCGCGTTTGGCCGGCTCGATCAGTGCTGGACGCTGGCCCTGATCGCCGAGATTATGGGCCGCCGCTTCGGCATCGACTACACCCGGGCCGGGCTGGACCTGCTGCCACGTTCGAAGATCCAGCCGGACGGCGATTCGGTTGCCGCGGCCGCTGCGCCGGGTCGCGACTGCGCCGACCTGGAGGATCTGCTGGCGAGGCGGCGTCGATAAGCGTGCCCCGATATGGCGCTATCCCGCCGTGGCGACGGGATCGGCATCTTGCTCGCCGAAGCTGGGCGTCGCCCACGTCAGTTGGCGGCGTCCCGGCGAAGGCGATCCGAGGGACGATGTCCCCAGAGATACCGAGGTGCGCGGTGGCCTGGTCAAGCTCCTCGGCCAGCAACTGCTCGCTGAGGATGGAGTCAAGGATCCGGCCGGCCTGGATCAGGCAGACGGCCGTCCAAGTGACGTCGTTCAGGCCACTCTCCCTGGGCTTGTTGCGCAGTTCCCAGCCGCCGGCCCGTGTGCGATGGAGATACAGCTGCGCTGTCTCTCGTGTGGTGTGGGAGTAGGAGCTGAGGTGCCGGTAGGGCAGATAGCCTTCCTGCTCTCCGAATGCCGCCATCAGGTCGGCGGTGTTGCGGATCTCGTTCGTCAGCCGGACAACCTCAGGGGCCGGGTGGGCGGTGCGTTCGTCGACAGCGGCACGGACCTTTGTCTCGACCTCGTCTCCCTCGACATCCCACCCAGCTCGCTTCGCGTTAGTGATCAGCTTGAGGAGCTGGTTGTCGCTGTAGGCGTCAACGGCCTGCACCGCGGCGTCGCCGCCGTCGACGAGCCAGGCCATCGCCACCGCGTGCGTCATCAGGTTCCGCATCACCGGTGCGACGACGAACCCGTTACCATTCTTGGCCGCCTCCGCCACCACGCGGGCGGAGTCCGAAATGAGCATCCACCAGCTCCACGCGACTGGTGCCACTGCCTCGTGTTCGCGGAGGAAGCCGATGCCGCCAACTCCGGAGGCCATCCTGTCGCGGGCGGCCAGCAGCTGGTCGATGACGCCGAGAGCGCGCCAGGCCGTGGCCTCGGCATGCGCAAAATCGGGCATAGCGCCAATCTATGGCTCCGCAGCCCGAAACCACCCCACAATTTCCGACTGGACCTGGATGGCGACAGCTGTCGCGCAAATACGACACCTACCGTGCTCAGTCACAACAACGGGTTCGCGTGGCGTGGACCACTTTTGCAAGCACGTGCTTGCAAAAGTTAGCGCAGTGGGTGCACCATCGGAGCATGGCTTCACTGAACGTCGGCAACCTCGGGGAGTACCTGCGGGAGCAGCGCCGCAACGCGCAGCTCTCGTTGCGGCAGCTCGCCGATGCGGCCGGGGTGTCCAACCCGTACCTCAGCCAGATCGAACGTGGCCTGCGCAAGCCCAGCGCGGACATCCTCCAGCAGCTCGCGAAGGCGCTGCGGATCTCCGCCGAGACGCTGTACGTGCAGGCCGGAATCCTCGACGAGAAGGACCGGGACGAGCTGGAGACGCCCGCCGTCATCCTGGCCGACCCGCTGATCAACGAGCGGCAGAAGCAGGTGCTGCTCCAGATCTACGAGTCCTTCCGCAAGGAGAACGCGGCGGAGAACGGGAATCAGGACGCCCCCGGTGCCGGCAGTGAAGCGCCACCCTCACACTGATGCGATCCGGGAGGACCACAGTTATGGCCATCAGCGATGACCTGCGAAAGACCCTCACCGACCCGACCCCCCTCTACTTCTTCGCCGGTACGGCCGACCTCGCCGCCCGCCAGGCCAAGAAGCTCGCCGACGAGGCGCCGGAGCGCTTCGAGAAGGTGCGCCAGACCGACCCCAAGGCCGTGCAGGAGAAGGTGACTTCGCAGGCCAAGGAGGCGCAGGCCACCCTCCAGGCCAAGTTCGGCGAGATCGTCGGCTCCTTCGACACCGACCTGAAGAAGCTGGGCGAGACCGCCCAGGACCTCGCCCTGCGCGGCGTGGGTGTGGCCGCCGAGTACGCGGTCAAGGCCCGTGAGGCGTACGAGAAGGTCGCCGAGCACGGCGAGCAGGCCGTGAAGCAGTGGCGCGGCGAGGCCGCCGAGGAGATCGCCGAGATCGCCGTCGCGGTCGAGCCGGACCCGGAGCCCAAGGTGGCCGAGGAGCCCAAGGCCGAGGAGCCCAAGGCCGAGGAAACGAAGGCCGAGGACGCCCCGGCGAAGAAGACCCCGGCGCCGCGCAAGGCCGCCGCCAAGAAGACGGCTGCGTCCGCCGACGCCTCCGGGGAGAAGTAGCCCGCCGTTCCACGGACCGGATGCGACGGGCCGGGTCGCCGCGAGGGCGTCCGGTCCGTCGTTTCGGTACCTTGGGCGGCAGGGCGGTCACCAGGCGGTCTAACCGATGAGGCGGTGCTCAGTTATGTTGCGTTCGGGATTCGATGCCACGTTGATGTTCGTGGTCGGCTGGGTCTTCCTCATCACGGCGGTGGTCGCGCTGGTCATGGCGGCGACCGCGCGGGCGGACGCCTACCGGGCCGCCGACAAGCAGTCCAAGAACTTCTGGCTGATCATCCTCGGCATCACGGCGGTCGTGAACCTGCTGGTGCCGATGCTGTTCCTCCAGATCGCCGGGCTGGTCGCCTCGATCGTCTTCCTGGTGGACGTGCGGCCCGCGCTCCGGCAGGTCTCCGGCGGCGGTCGGCGCAGCGGCGGCAGCAGCAGTGACGGTCCGTACGGGCCCTACAACGGCGGGCGCTGAGCCCTGGCGGTTGCGTCGGAGCGGTCCCGGCCCGGGTCCCTTTGCAGGTCCCTTTTCAGGTCCCGGTCCAGCAGCAACAGCGCGACGTCGTCGGTGAGTTCGCCGCCGTTCAGCTCGCGTACGCGCGTCATGGCGGCCTCCAGGAGCTCGTCGCCCCGCAGCCCCTCCGACAGCTGACGGTTGATCATCGCGACCATGCCGTCCTGGCCGAGCCGCACCGGGCGGCCCGAGCCGTCGGTCCCGGCGATCTTGCCCTCGATCAGGCCGTCCGTGTACATCAACAGGCTCCAGGCCCCGCCCAGTTCGACCTGGCTGCGCGGCCAGCGGGCGTGCGGCAGCAGGCCGAGCGCCGGGCCGCCGCCGTCGTACGGCATCAGCTGGGCGAGCTGCCCGTGCCGGGCGATCAGTGGTGCCGGGTGCCCGGCCAGGCACAGGCCGGCCCGGCGGCCGTCGGGTGCGATGTCGACCGTGCAGAGCGTCGCGAAGATCTCCTCGCTCTCCCGCTCGTGCTCCAGGACCCGCTGGAGGGTGGAGAGCAGCTCGTCCCCGCACAGGCCCGCGAAGGTCAACGCCCGCCAGGCGATGCGCAGTTCCACGCCGAGCGCCGCCTCGTCGGGGCCGTGGCCGCAGACGTCGCCGATCATCGCGTGGACGGTGCCGTCCGGGGTGCGGACGGTGTCGTAGAAGTCCCCGCCGAGCAGTGCCCGGGAGCGCCCCGGCCGGTAGCGGGCGGCGAACTTCAGGTCGGAGCCCTCAAGGAGCGGCGTCGGCAGCAGCCCGCGCTCCAGGCGGGCGTTCTCCTGCGCGTGCAGCCGGGACTCGGCCAGTTTGTACGAGGCGGTGTCGGCGCGCTTGCGCTCCACCGCGTACCGGATGGCCCGGCTCAGCAGCCGCCCGTCCAGCTCGTCGCGGAACAGGTAGTCCTGCGCCCCGGCCCGCACCGCGTCCGCGGCGTGCTCGGGGCGGTCGGACGGGGTGAGCGCGAGGACGGCGTGGTGCGGGGCCATCCGCAGTACGTCGTGCAGCGCGCCCAGCGCGTGTCCGGGCTCCGCCGTGCACGAGGGGCAGTGGCCGCAGCCCGGCAGGTCCAGGTCGAGCAGGATGCAGTGCACGTCGTCGGTGAGCAGCCGGTGGGCCTCGGTGAGGTTGCGGGCGGTGCGCACGCGGACCCGGCCGCCGCCCGCGGAGTCGTGGTCCAGCAGGTCGGGTACGGCGACGGCGTCCGCCGGGTCGTTCTCGATGACCAGCAGCGTGAGGTCGGCCGGCTGCTGCGGAGCGGAGTGCGAAGAGCCGCCTTGTCCGTCGCTTTCCACGGCGGGCACTGCTCTCTGCCGCGGTATGGGTACGGGCATCGGTTCGGTTCCTTCCCTCCCCCCGAGGGCGGTGGGACGCCGAGCGACGCCCCGCCAAACGGGGACCTTAGCGGTACCCGGCGGGCGAGCGGAATGGCGTTCACGAATCCGCCCCGGTCATATGCCGGGAGTTTTCACCGCTTGCGGCCCGGCATGACCGGGTTCCGCCGGGGGGCCGAGGCCGGTTCCGCCGCTCCCGTTCCCATGACAAAGATCACGCCGTACGGGGGCGGGGCCGACCCCGCGCGCCACCCCGGCCGCACGCCCCGCCTGCCCCGGCCGCACGATCCCCGGGACGGATGCGCTACCCCGGTCGCACGACCCCCAGGATCGGCATCGAGCCCGCGCCCGCCACCGTCACGTTCCGCCCCGGGCGGGGGGCGTGGACCATCGCGCCGTTGCCTATGTACATCGCGACGTGGCTCGCGTCGGCGAAGTAGATGATCAGGTCCCCGGGCCGCATCTGCGACACCGGCACCCTCGGCAGCAGCCGCCACTGCTCCTGCGAGGTGCGCGGTATCCCGCGCCCCGCCGAGATCCACGCCTGCTGGGTGAGCCCCGAGCAGTCGAAGGCGTACGGTCCCTCGGCACCCCACACGTACGGGTCGCCTATCTGGTCCATCGCGTACGCCACGGCCCGCTTGCCCTGGCTCGTCCCCGCGCCCCCGCCGCTGCCCAGCGCACCGGAGCTCATCCAGGCCTGCTGCGCGCGGTACTCCGCCTCGCGCTCCAGCTCCCGCATCTTGGCCCGGTCCTTCGACGCCAGCTTCGACTCGATCTTCTCGGCGGCGTCGATCTGCTTCTTGATCTCCTGGCGGGCCTTCTCCTTGCTCTTGCGGTTGGCCTCCAGCTTGGTCCACTGGGTGCTGGCGTCCGCGGAGTACGTACGCAGGTCCTCCTGGGTGCGCTTGAGCTCCTCCAGCATTCCCTTGACCGCCGACTCGCCCTGCTGCATGCGGGCGGCGCCGCGCAGGAAGAGGTCCGGGTTCCCGCTGAGCATCAGCCGGGCGCTCTGCGGCACACCGCCCGTGCGGTACTGGGCGCGGGCCTGCGCGCCGAGCCGGTCCTTCAGCTTGTTGATCTTCTGCTCGCCGGCCACGATCGTCTGGGCCAGCTTCACGATCTCGCCGGACTGCCCCTGCGCCTGGTCCTCGGCGAGGTTGTAGGCGTCGGTGGCGACGGCGGCCTTGCGGTAGAGCTCGTCGATCTCTCTTCGTACGTCTTCGAGGCTCTGGCCCGAGCCCCCGGCGGGCGGCGGCTCCGGGGCGGCGGACGCCTGACCCGGCAGCACCAGCACGCTCAGCGCGCAGGCCACTGCCACAGCGGTCGTGACGCGGCGACCCCCACCCCAGCCACTGCTACGGCGTCGGTTCACGAGCTCCCCCCGGAACAAGTCGAATCTGATTTACCGTCAGTAACCTGGCGGTGCTGTCGAGATGCTGCCACGCCTCCCGTCAAAGCGACAGAGGCCGCATCAGCATCCCCTCACAACCCCCAAGAACCGTCCGGCCCTTCCCTGCACACCCGTCCGACGAACGAGATCGAATTCCCGTTCCCCAAAAGTGCCCAGCGAGCGGAAAGTCCCCCGATATTCACCGGTATGTGGCATTCCGGAGGGCCGGTGCCTCCCCGCTCCGGGGCGCCAACGCCTCCCACCGCACCGTGACCTCCCCCTGCCGCCACCGCCGCTCCCCGTCCGCCGGAGCGTGCCCGGCAGCGGAATGCGGCCCGCGAACCGGCCAGTCGACCGCCAGATCCCGCACCGCCCGCACCCACCGCTGCCGCACCCCCAGCGACGCGAACGGCGCCGCCGCCGCCCACGCCCGGTCGAAGTCCCGCAGGAACGCGTGCACCGGCTCACCCGGCACATTGCGGTGGATCAGCGCCTTCGGCAGCCGCTCCGCCAGGTCCGACGGCTTCTCCAGCGACGCCAGCCGCGCCGCGAACGTCACCGTCCGGGGCCCCTCGGGCCCCAGCGCCACCCACACGTGCCGCCGCCCGATCTCGTCGCAGGTCCCCTCCACCAGCAGCCCGCCCGGCGCCAGCCGCCCCCGCAACCGCTCCCAGACGGCGGCCACCTGCTCCTCGTCGTACTGTCGAAGTACGTTCGCCGCACGGATCAGCATCGGCCGCCGCCCCCCGTCGAGCGGCACCTCGAAGCCCCCGTGCCGGAAGGTCAGCCCCTCCCGTTCGTACGGCTTCGCCCCCGCCACCCGCGCGGGCTCGATCTCAATACCGGTCACCTCGACGCGCGGCGCCGCCGTCCGCAGCCGACCCAGCAGTTCCACCGCCGTCCAGGGTGCGGCCCCGTACCCCAGGTCGACGGCCACCGCCCCTTCCGTACGCCGCAGCGCCTGACCGTGCACGGCGGCGATCCAGCGGTCCATGCGCCGCAGCCGGTTCGGGTTGGTGGTCCCCCGGGTGACGGCGCCGACGGGGCGCGAGGGAGTGGTGCGGGAGGCCATGAGCGAAATCCTAAAGCGCGAGGGACGCGCCGAGCCGCTTGGCAATGATTTGGCAAACTGGAAATGGACCGCGGAATTCCGCTGTTCTCCCCCTTCGGAAGGGCGGCACCGCCCTCCCTTGGCATGCCCGCGCAGTCAGTCGAGAGGACCGTCGACGTGAGCCAGTACGTCTCCCGACTCACCGGCACACTGGCCGCGGCGACCCCGCCGCGCCTGCGCCTGCCCGGCACCCCGCGCAAGCCGCGCCGCGTGGCCATGCTCAGCGTGCACACCTCACCGCTGCACCAGCCCGGCACCGGCGACGCGGGCGGCATGAACGTCTACATCGTCGAGCTCGCCAAGCGCCTGGCCGCGATCAACATCGAGGTCGAGATCTTCACCCGCGCCACCACCGGCGGCCTCCCGCCCCGCGTGGAGCTCGCCCCCGGCGTCCTGGTCCGCCACGTCGACGCAGGACCGTACGAAGGACTCGCCAAGGAGGAGCTGCCCGCCCAGCTCTGCGCCTTCACCCACGGCGTGATGCAGGCCTGGGCCGGCCAGCGCCCCGGCTACTACGACCTCGTCCACTCCCACTACTGGCTCTCCGGCCACGTCGGCTGGCTCGCCGCCGAACGCTGGGGCGTCCCCCTCGTCCACGCCATGCACACCATGGCCAAGGTCAAGAACGCCTCCCTCGCCGAGGGCGACACCCCCGAGCCCGCCGCCCGCGTCATCGGCGAGACCCAGATCGTCCGCGCCGCCGACCGCCTCATCGCGAACACCGCCGAGGAGGCCGACGAGCTGGTCCGCTTCTACGAGGCCGACCCGGGCCGCGTCGCCGTCGTGCACCCCGGCGTGAACCTGGAGCGCTTCCGCCCCGGCGACGGCCGCGCCGCCGCCCGCGCCCGCCTCGGCCTGCCCCAGGACGCCTTCATCCCCCTCTTCGCGGGCCGCATCCAGCCCCTGAAGGCCCCCGACATCCTGCTGCGCGCGGTCGCCGTCCTCCTCGCCGAGGACCCCTCTCTCCGTACGCGCATGGTCGTGCCCGTCGTCGGCGGCCCCAGCGGCAGCGGCATGGCCAAGCCCGAGAAGCTCCAGAAGCTCGCCGCGCGCCTGGGCATCGCCGACGTCGTCCGCTTCCGCCCGCCGGTCGGCCAGGACCGTCTCGCGGACTGGTTCCGCGCCGCCTCCACCCTCGTCATGCCGTCCTACAGCGAGTCCTTCGGCCTGGTCGCCATCGAGGCCGAGGCCACCGGCACCCCGGTCGTCGCGGCGGCCGTCGGCGGCCTGCCCGTGGCCGTACGCGACGAGAAGACCGGCTTCCTCATAGAGGGCCACGACCCGGCCGCGTACGCCCGCGCCCTGCGCCGCTTCATCGACCACCCCGAACTCGTCGACACCATGGGCACCGCCGCCGCCCGCCACGCGCAGGCCTTCGGCTGGGACACCGCCGCGTCCGCCACCGCGGACGTCTACACCGCCGCCATGCACGAACACCGCCGTCACGTACGCTCGCACCATGGCTGAGACAGCTGACAAAGCGGCGCGGGACATACTCGAAGCGACCCTCAAGGACGCCGACCTGGAGTGGGAAAGCCCCTCCCCGGGCTCCTACGTCGTCAAGCTCCCCGGCACCCGCAAGCTCTCCACCACGGTCTCCCTCATCATCGGCCGCCACTCCCTCTCCCTGAACGCCTTCGTGATCCGCCACCCCGACGAGAACCACGAAGCCGTCCACCGCTGGCTCCTGGAGCGCAACCTCCGCCTGTACGGCGTGAGTTACGCCATCGACTCCCTCGGCGACGTCTACCTCGCCGGAAAGCTCCCCCTCGCGGCCGTCACCCCCGACGAGATCGACCGCCTCCTCGGCTCGGTCCTGGAAGCCGCCGACGGCTCCTTCAACACCCTCCTCGAACTGGGCTTCGCGTCCGCCATCCGCAAGGAATACGACTGGCGCGTCTCCCGCGGCGAATCCACCCGCAACCTGGACGCCTTCGCCCACCTGACCCAACCGCGCGCCTGACGCACCAAGGCCCGCCCGGACGCTCCGGACGGGCCTTTTCCATACGTACGCGGACCTACGCGGCCGGCGTGACCTCCCCCGCCTTCGCCACCGCCCCCTCCTCCGGCACGGCGACCTTCTCGACCACGGCCGACTCCTCCTCGGGCATGTTCCGCATCAGCACCCAGTACCCGCCCGCCGCGACCATCCCGATCACCGCGCACGCACCCCACAGCCACTCACTGCCGAACCGGTCGATGACGTACCCGCCCATCAGCGGAGCCGTCAGCGCCGCCACCGCCCAGGACATCGTGTACATCCCCTGGTAGCGCCCCCGCCCGTGCACCGGCGACAGCCGCACCACAAGCCCCGTCTGGATGGGCGAGTTGATGATCTCGGCCAGCGTCCACACGCACACGGTCAGCACGTACACCCCGAGCGACCCCGCGAAGGCGGTCAGCCCGAACCCGTACCCCGCGAGCAGCGACGACACGACCAGCAGCCGCCGCGGGTCCCGGTGCTCGATGAACCGCGTGACCGGGATCTGCAACGCCACGATCAGCACACCGTTGACCGCGATCGCCGCCCCGAAGTCCGAGCTGCTGAACCCGTCCGTCCCCATGGCCACCGGCAGCGCCACGTACCCCTGCTGGAAGATCAGCGCCACCAGGAACGACAGCCCCACCACGCTCATGAAGCGCCCGTCCCGCAGCACGGTCCCCAGCCCCACCGACGGCTCGGCGGCCTTCTGCGCGGTGGTCCGCTCCGGCCGCGACTCCGGCAGCTTCACGAAGACGACGACCGCGCAGGCCAGCGTCATGGCCGCCTCGATGAGGAAGCCCGCCTGATAGCTGTACTCGGCGAGGAACCCGGCGCCCGCCGACGAGATCGCGAACCCCAGGTTGATCGCCCAGTAGTTGAGCGAGAACGCCCGCACCCGGTCCTCGGGCTTCACGATGTCGGCCATCATCGCCTGCACCGCCGGCCGCGAGGCGTTGGACGCCATGCCCACCAGGAACGCGACCCCGGCAATCGCGATCGGGTGCTCCATGAACCCCAGCAGCGCCACCGAGAACGCCGTCGACGTCTGCGCGATCAGCATCGTCGGCCGCCGCCCGAGCCGGTCCGCCATCACACCCGCGACCAGCGAGGACACCACACCGCCGAGCCCGTGCAGCGCGGCGACCAGACCGGCGTACGTCGCCGAGTAGCCCCGGTCGAGCGTCAGGTACAGCGCCATGAAGGTAGCCATTTGCTATGCCGTACGCAACGGGGTGCCGGATTCCGGGTGCGGCCCGTTTGTAGCGTCGGGGGCTGCGCCAAAGGGGGCGCCGACATGACTCCGCCCGCCGGGCCCCGGGGGTGGGCGCCGACGGGCGGAGGTAGGCGGGCGGAGCCGCTCCTAGTCGTTCTCCTCGGTCCCGTTCCCCTTCTCTCCCACCACTTCTTGACCATCCTCGATCTCTGTGACCGATTCGGCCATGCCGTCGACGGACTCCTTGGGCGCGTTCACCCTTTTGTTGCTCTCCTCAGCCATGACGGCCTCCTCTCATTGGCTGCTCTGTGGCAGACGGTGACAGAGTGTCAAACAGTGAAGATCTGCATGTACCCGCCCCGTTGTTTCAAAACCTCTCCCCAGAACAGTTCCTACAGGGGGCGCATGGAGGGGGTGTGCCGAGGGTGGTCGACCCACACGAATTGGCCCTCTGGGGCAACGGTGATTCCGAACCGTTCTCGTTCGGGTTGTCCCCACGCGACCCATTGGAAGTACGCGGCCGAGACCTCGTCCCAGAGAGCGCGCTCGCCGAACCACGTCACCTCGAACTGTGACGCGTCGGGTGTGTAGTCCACGGCTGCCCACGCGCCGTTCGCACGTCCCGCTTCAGCGAGCAGCAGGGAGAATCCGCCGTCAGCGTCGGGGGTGGCGAACGCGACGACGTCGCGCACCGTGGACGCGATGAACAGGGCTGCCCCTTGCGGGGCGTGCGCGATGGTGCGGGGGTCGAGGGTGGTCGTTGTCTGGTGGGCTTCGTCGGTGTGGTGTGGCGACCACGATGCGTGCCGGTCCTGTGCGCGCATCATCATGTAGCTCGCGGTTGTAGGGAAGCGGCCGAATGCTCGTCCGTCGCCAGTGACGACGAGGCGGGCGAGTAGGCCGTCGCCGTAGGTGGGGGTCCATGGGGTGACGATCACGCCGCCGGGGCGGGTGTCGCGTACCCATGCGTACGGGATCGTCTCGACGGCGCATGTCGAGTGCACGCGGTCGAATGGCGCGGCGTCGGGTAGACCGTCGGCGCCGTCACCCACGATGAGCGTCGGTGTGTATCCGGCCCTGCTGATGTTCGCTGCTGCCGCGGCTGCGACTTGTTCGTCGACCTCGACCGAGAAGACGTTCCGCGAGCCGAGCCGACTGGACAGGAGAGAGGTAGTCCAACCCGTTCCGGTGCCTACCTCGAACACTCGGTGTCCGGCCTCGATGCCGAGTGCGTCGAGCGCGTTGAATACCGCTCGGGGTGCTGAGAGGGACGACGTCGGGTTGCCCTTGCCGGTGAGCAGGTCACCGGTTCCGCCGTCGAGCTGCGTCACGATCGAGGCGTCGGAGTAGACCGCCCTCGACCACGCGTCTGCATCGTGGTCGCGGTCGATTCCGTATCCGGGGGCAGGGCCGTCCGGCACGGCCCACGCGACGGTGGGCACGAACGTTTCGCGCAGTACCGCGCTGTACGCCGATCGCCACTCCTCGGGGAGCTTGCCGGCCGCGATGAGCTGCTTGAAGAGCGCTTGCGCGAGAGGGTTTCCGATCATTCTTGCGCCTTTCCAGTGAGCAGGTCGGCGACTGCGCTTGCCACGTCGATACCTGTCTCTTCGGCCAGCCAATCCCACTCGCCGTTTTGGTTGGTTTCGAGGTACACCCATTGATCGTCCGGGGTGTGGATGAGGTCGACGGCGCCGAAGACGAGGCCGAGCTGCTTGTGCAGCGCGACGAGCTTGCGCGTCGTGTCGTCGGGAAGTTCGATCCGGCGATAGCTGAGAGCGTCGTAATCCGATCGCCAGTCGTTGTGTGCGCTGGGGCTGCCGGCGTCGATGGCGACGGCGAACACCTGCTCGCCGACCACGATTGCCCGCGCCTCGTGATCCTTGGGCACCTGCCGTTGTAGCAGGTTCGCGGTGCGGCCGAACGCCGGGTCGAGCAGGGTGTCGAGGTCCTCGACCGCACTCGTGTAGAGCGCGCGTATCTGGTTGTCGTCGGCGTGCCAGATGCCGGACAACGGTTTGTAGATGATCGGGCCCTCTTGTTCCTTGGCCCACTGGTGCGCGTGCTGCGGGTCGCTGCTGATCAGTGTCGGGGGGATGGTGAGCCCCACGTGGGACGCTGCGGCGAGCTGGAAGGGCTTGTATTCGGCTCGTACGGCTGCGGCTCGGTCGTTGACCCACAGGGCGCCGTCGAGGGCGCCCAGCACCCCGCCAAATCCTCTCCGGGCCTCTCCGTAGGCGAACTGCTGCTCGGCCCGGTTCATGCCGTCGGCTAGCCGGAACTGCGTCGGGCGCCGGTAGTAGACCGCGGCGACGTCGTCGAGGTCGACCAGGGCGCGCCCGGTGGTGAGACCGGTCACCGTGCCCGACCACGTTGTGCCGGTGCTGATCTCGGCGGACATGCTGACCTTGGTCGGGAAGTCGGCAGGGTCCAGCCGTACGAGCGGGACGCCGCGCACGGCGAGCTCGGCTGCGACGCGTCCGGCAGTGATGTCCTCGTCATTCGTGAGGATCAGAACGGTGTTTCCCATGGTTCCGCTGCCCTCTCAGTCGTCCGACGTCTCTTCGCCGCCGCTGGTCCCGTCCGTGTGGCCGCTGGTGGCTTTGCTCGACCCCTCGTGCTTGCCGGCGGACGGTCGGGGGATCTCGGCGAAGCGCAGTCCCCACGGGCGTACGGGGGTCGGGGCGTCGGCGATGCTGGTCAGGATGTGGCGGAAGGGCGAGAGCGGGAACACGTCCCCGACGCGCTCGAACATCCCCCGGGATTCGCCGTCGGGGGAGTGGGTGACGAGGTCGAGCGTTCCGAGATCGCTGCTTGTCTCGATCGGCTGTATGGGCACGGAGTTGCCTCTTTCTGCGTTGGTGAGAACGGACCGTTCAGGTACGTGTCGAGCAACGAGCAGGGCGACGTCATGCAGGCGTCTCGGCGGTGCGCGGGCGGAGGATCTAGCGGGCGGTCTGTGTTCGGGTGCGGGCATGTGTCCCCCATGCCAGAGTGAATTGGGTGAGGGTGTGGAGTCCAGTTCGGTCGGGTGCCCACTTCCGCCACAGGGTGGCGAACTCGTGGTCGCTGCTTGGTAGTTGCATGTCGGGTGCGATCTTGTGCGCGAGGGTGCGCAGGGAAAGATCGGTGATCGGGTAGACGGAGAAGTCGCCCCGGTAGTCCGCAGCCGCAACAGCGGCGATCCAGTGGTCGACGTGGTCCACCGTGGCCAGGCTCGTAACGAGCTGCTCGACGTCGAGCGTGTGCCAGTACGGGGCGTGGTCGCGGTACGCCTCAGCAGCGGCGCGCATCGCGTCGCGGTCGAGCGCGGCGCCGGCTGCGGCGAACGCCTCGTCGGGTAGGTCGAGGATGCGTTCGGGGGTAGGGGCGAGCGAGAGCGGGCCGGCGAAGGTGTCGACGGTGCGCCCGTGCGCCGAGCACATGCGGCGATAGACGATTTTCGCGTCGCAGCTTCGCGCCCCCTTGCGCAGCAGCGCACCCAACAGGGCATCCCACAACGAGGGGTTGTTCAGCCGCAGTACGGTGCCGAGCCGCGCCAACTCGTCCGCGAGCAGTGCCGCTTCAGGGAGGTACGGCAACCGGATCGGCAGCGCATAGGCGGGCTGCGGTGCGTCCATGGCATCGCTGCCGACGGGGCGAAGCACGAGGCTCTCGTCGACCCAATGGGCCACCCATACAACGCCGGTGAACTCGACGACGCGTACGAGGTCCCCCTGCGAGCTTTCCTGCCACGCGGGGTGATCAGCCATGATCGTGGTACTCATCTGCTCAATTCCGGGTGGGGGGATGTGTGGCAAGTTGTAGAACTAGCGTCAATGAGCGGAAGCAACTTCTTTGGGGTTGCGCGCCATTCGATCCGAACACCGCTGCCCAACACGATTGAGAAGGAACAGGGCTCGCCACGCTGAAGCGCGGCAAGGGCTTGTATCCAGCCGGATTCGGTCCATTCGACGGCGCGCAGGACTTCGCGGGGTGTCATGCCGGACGCGTGATAGGTGCGGAGCTGAATTCGCATGGAACGAATTGCGGAGTTGCTCTCGGTCGACATGGTGAGTGCTGAAGGTTCGGGAAGGGCAGTAGATGCGACGTAGCGCACTACCTGTAGCCAGTAGCCGTTGAAGGGGGCAGGAGTGAAGGGAAGCTCACTGGGGTGCAATGTTTTACCGGCTGCTGCGTGCGGTGAGTGAGCGGTACGCATGTGGACTCCCCGAAAGAGTTACATGGTTTTCCCTTGCTGGAACCGCAAGAGGGCGGTGCAAGTGGCCTGCTGCTGCAACTTGTCCAGCGTGACAAGGGGTGGACGCGCTACTGCGGCAGGGTGTGACCGTAGCGCCGGGTCGCTCGCGACTGCAAGGGTGTACCGGTCCAAACCTGCCGAATGGCATATGCAAAAACCCCCCGCCCAGGTCAGGCGGGGGGAACACTTGCAGCGCGGAGGAGTGCGCCGGGGGTGGCTAGTTGACGAAGTGGTCGAACTCGCCGGCCTTCACTCCCTCAATGAACGCGGCGAGCTTTTCGGGTGAGGTGGCCACGATGCGTGAGGGATCGTCGCTCTCGCACAAGAGGATCTCCCCCTCGTGCTTGGCGACGTACAGGCACTGCTCGCCCCCGCCCCCCGAGAAGCTCGACTTCTGCCACTGAATTTCGCTGTCCATTCCTGAATTTCTCACAGTTCTCTTGCGACATGGTGAATGAAACTTCGCGACTCTTCGGGGCTGAGTGACGTCTGCTCGGCAAACTCAAACAGGGCTCGATAGCCGTCGATGCTTGCGACTGCGTCAAGGAGACGTCCACCGAATGGCGTGTCAATGTGGACGGTGTCAAGCTGTGGGACCGTGCCAGACGCGAACATCACTGTCTGTGTGACTTCAATGAAGTCATCAGAGGTGAAGGGGATTACTCGGAGGGTTACCCACTCCTGCTCAGACGCTTGCAGCAGGTAGTCGAGTTGCTCCCGAGCTACCTTCCGACCACCCACGCGCATACGGAGCGCAGCCTCGTGCACGATGGCCTCAAACTGCGGAGGTTCGGGCCGATCGAAGATCACTCGGCGTTTCATGCGATGTTCGACCCGGACCTCTACCTCGTCCGCCGGTACCTTCGGGATGGCGCCACCGAACAGAGCGCGCGCATAGTCCTCGGTCTGCAAGAGGCCAGGAAACGTCACCGGTTGCAGGCATCGCAGGGCGACCGCGTGGTGCTCAAGCTCGGCGATGTCGAGGAAGCCCGGGGCGAGAGTGCCGCGGTAGTCATCCCACCAGTGTGTTCCGCGGCGTTCGTTGGCGACGGCGCAGAGAGCAGTCAGCAGGTCCTCGTCGTGGCACTGGTAGAACGTGAACAGTCGGCGAATGCGTTCTTCGCTGATCCCCAGGCGGCCGGCCGGGATATTGCTGATCCGGGCCGCATCGGTGGCGGTGGAGAGCAGGCCCCCGGCGTCGCGTGCGGTCACTTGGGCGCGCTCGCGCAGCTTTCGCAGCTCTGAGCCCAAACGGACCTGTCGCGCTGTGGGGTTGTCCCTCGGTGGCATGTCGTCCTTCCCCTTGTCCCACATGAGTTTGCCGGTTGCAGCGTCACGGGTCCACCTCGTTGCCCAATGAGGGGTACAGGGTTGTACCGGTCCATGGTTTCACCCTATGGTTTCGGCAGCACCGCTTCGCACGCCTGTAAGTCCGAAGTGCAGCCACCGGTATGCCAGTTGGCGTATCTCCTGGGGGTGGCCATTGCCACGCATGGCGCGCGACGCGAGCAGCTCAGACCGCGTTGGGAGACGACGAGATGACGATCGCTGCCTTAGCTCCATCTGCACCACCGCCCGAGCCGGGTTCGTACCGCATGACAGGCCCGAGCCGACCCACCACGCCGCGCGTAGCGCGTGAGTGGGTCGTGCTGCTCTGCAACCTTGCTGGGTTTACACACCTTGTGGACGACGCGCGCCTCTGCCTCTCGGAGGTGGTGACGAACGTTCTGCTTCACACCGCATCGCCGCTGGTTGTTGTCGATGCCACGCTGCGCGAGCGCGACCTCGTGATCTGCGTTCACGACAGCTCACCCGTGCGGACGCTGGTACCGAGCAGCCATTTTTCGGAAGAGGAGCGGGGGCGGGGCCTCTCCCTGCTCGACTCCTTGGCTGAAGAGTGGGGGACGACCTTTTACGGGGGCGCGTTCGGCTGCACGAGTAAGGCTGTGTGGTTCCGGCTGCACGAGTTCGAGAGGTCCGTCGCATGAGTGCAACTGCCCCCGTGTTCCTCGGTGTCATCGCTTTGGCTGTCGGTCTCGCGGTGCTGAGCCTCGTCGCGATCTACGCGTCGATGCCCTCTGCGAGCCGCGCAGTGTCGCCGCCCCCCAATGACCAGCCGGGGCGGGTCTACTCCTGTTACTGCTGGGATCGTCCACTGCGCGTATTGATCGTTGATCCGGCAGCAACGATCCGAATCGACGCACCGCCGGACACACGGCCGGCGTCGCGCGGGCGCCATGCGAAGAACCCACCACCAGACCACCGCAACCGCCCCAACCACGTCTCCCACGCGGGGGCGGACGGCGGAGAAGGGGGCGTTCGTCCCGTGCCAGTAGCCGCATAGGTCTATTCGCACGGTGAGCCCCAGGAATGGACCCCCGGTAGCGGCTCGCCGGGGGTCCATTCTGCTTGCCCGCCAACGCAAAAGGCGCCCCCCGTACCGGCACGAGGCCGGTACGGGGGGCGTGCTGCTGTTACGGGGGCGGGTCGTCGACGATCTGCCGGGTGCGCTCGTCGACTCGGTCGACGGCGTCGCGCAGGCTGCTGCCGGAATTGGGGTGCAGCTCGTGCTCGACGGCGGCGAGCTGCTCGGCGGTACCGGCTATCTGCTGCTCGATGTCGACGAGTCGGGCCATGACCCCGGGGCGCCCCGGTACTCCGGGGCGAGCTTCGGTTCCCTGCCAGTCGTCGACGAACTCGTCGACGCGTCGGGCGAGCCGTCGCGCGGCGCGGGTTGCCCGCCAGACGACGGTTACCGCGCCCGTTACGGCGACGAGCGCGGCGCACCAGATCACTGCGGCGTCGACCTGCTCGACGCCGGTTGCTGCGCTCACTCGGTCGCATCCTCCCTACGGTGCAGGACGCGCAGCAGCTCGTCGTCGACGTGCGGCTCGGCGCGCAGCCACGGCGGAAGCAGGGACTGCACGCCCGGCAGGGCCATCACGCGGGAGAGTCCGCCGGCGACGGCGAGCGCGCCTGCGACCCACGGGAGAGCGGCCGGAATGCCGGAGGCGTCGACGATCGCGGGCAGGGTCACGGCCAGGGCGAGCGTGGTCTGCACGAGGGTGCGCAGGGTACGGCGGTTGGCGTCGATCATGTACGGGTCCTCACTGGGGGAAGGGCGGGGCGGTCCGGCCGCGGGCGCGGCCGGACCGATGGGGGTCAGATGTGCGGGACCTTCAGCGCGTCCCACTGGCGACGTCCGGGCCATCCGTCGCAGAACTGCTCGGCGTCGCCGAGCTTGCGCTGCCACTTCCGGAAGCTCTCGCGATCGGCGCCGGTCCACTGGGGGCCGGGGCCCTCGACGTAGGCCGAGCATCCGTTCGCGACGAGGCGGCGCCCCATGGCGGCGACGATCGGCGAGCGGGGGTTCGTCTTGAACCAGTCGGCGCCCGGGAAGGGCTGCAACGCAGGCTTCTGCGGCTTAGGCGGCGTGGTGGTGCCGGGGCGCGGGGCGCCCTTCTGTACCCATGCGTACAGGGCCGGCCCCGGGCACGCGGTCGCGTACCCGTCGCGGTGGCCGCGGATCTCGTCGCCGGCGCCGCCGCTGGATCGCAGCCACTCGACGGCGTCGCGCAGCCCTGCGAGCTGAGCGTCGGTCGGCGTGGTCAGGCCCGAGCTGCCGACCATGGCGCAGACCGCGTAGTGCTGCGCGTTGAGCGTGCTCGTGCCGTTGGCGCCGGTCTTCTTGCGGGCGCCGCGGCCCTCGTAGACGTAGCCGTGCGGGCAGACCATCGCCGAGTACGCGATGTCGCTGTAATCCTCCTGCCGGTTGGCAAGGTGGCTCGCCTGAATCGCGCGGACGCGACCGGCGCACTGCTTGTGGTTCTCGGGCTTGGCCAGGCTTGCCGGAACGGCCGTGCCCTCGTAATGGATCTTGACGCCGCGCGTGCTGGCGATGTGGGTCAGGGAGTAGCGGGAGGGGCGGGCGCCCCACTGGGAACGGCTGACGAACTGCACTGCGTGCCCTCCTTGGGCATGAGAAACGCCCCGCCCGGAATCCGGGCGGGGCGTAGGGGCGAGCTGGAGTTCTAGCCGAGCGTGGTTCTCGTTCCCGCAGCGTTCACAACCTTGAGAACGCCTGCTTCTGCGTAAAGAACAACGCTGCCGGCAACAGGGGCGGGCGCCGCTGCGACGTTGCGCAGGGCAAGCGCGCCCGCAACGGTGAGTTTGGCGCCGACTGCGAGCGTGGCCGTACCGATAGCGAGATTTCCTGTCGACCTGTCGCTGTAGAGAACGGTGCTCTTCCACTGGTTGGCGTTCGTCCACGCTGCAAGTTCGAAGTTCGAGCCGCTGTCGTTGGCGCCCTCTGGCTGGTTGTCGACTTGATACACCCACCGATTCGAGCCCCCGGTTTGAAAGGCAAGTCCCCGGTATTCAGGGGTCGGTGTGTTCAAGAAGAGGTAAGCGCCGGCCTGTCCGTCGCTGGGCATTGCGCCAACATCGGCCGCGGTAAGGGAAACCGCAGGGCCGGGCTTTCCGTTGACACTGGTTACGCCGCTTGCCCCCGCGGGCAGTTGGGCAGTGGGGAGTTTCCCGCCGGCATCCAGCGATGCAACGCCGTTCGCAGCCCCTCGCAAAGGGGTTGCGAGTGCGTTCACGTCTGCGGCTGCGAGGGTTACCGCGGCGCCAGTCTTGCCGTTGACCGACTGGATACCGCCCGGGGCGCCGTCCTTTCCCGGTACTCCCTGCACGCCCTGCGGTCCCTGCGCGCCCGTCGCGCCCGTTGCGCCGCGCGGCCCGACGAGGGACGCGAGCCATGCTGCGGGTGTGCCGTTGAACCCTCCGGCCACGGCGACTTGATAGGCGGATTGCCCCTGCTCGCCGCGCGGTCCTTGTATGCCGGGTACCGGAATGTAGTTGGGTTTCGACGGGTCGGTCGGGGCGATGTCGGCCAGGTCGACCAACTTCTGCGCACGGGGGAGCAGCACGGAGTACGTGCGTCCGGTGGGGATGCCGGACAGTGCTTCGGTCACCGTGTAGGACCACCCTCCGGGGTCCATACCGGGGCTATCTGTGGCGGGCAGGGTCGCGCTGATCTGTCCCTGCGCGTCGAGCTGCGCCACGACAGGGCCACCGAGAATGACGTCGGACGCCGAGAAGGTGATCTGTCCGGGCGCGCGGAAGGTTACGGCGCCGGAGAGGGGGCGTCCGTCGGGGGTGAGGAATCGGCCGCTGACAACGACCGTAGGTATCTCTTCGGGGAGCAAGGCAACCTCTCCTAGTCGTCGATGCGGTGCAGTCCCGGCAGGACCTCGTCGACGGCGTCGCCGGCGGGGGGTGGCGCGGGCTGCTCGGCGTCGTGCGGCAGGCCGAGCTCGCGCGCTGCGGACGCTGCGGCGGCGGGCGGGTCGGGCGTTTCCGCGACGGTGAAGGTGTTCCGCTGGTAACTCCCCCAGACGTTTGTAATTGCCGTTCCCGTGCCTTTACTGACGTGGTGTTTCAGTCGCCAATACGCGTGTGTGAAGTGCCGAATGCCATGCATGGGGCGAGTGAATTCGCGGATTTCCCATTTGCCTGTCGCCCCTGCGGCAACCGTCCATGTCTGCCACGACTCCCATGAAGTGCCAGGGGCGGAGCAATCGAGTTCAACAGTCACTGTCGCCCCCGCCGATACCCATACTTCAAACGAGAGGTAGAACACCGCGCACTGCACGCGGGACGCAGCTAGCCATGAGACTTGGGGTGTCGTGAGGGTGGTGGAGCTTGCGTTAGTGGGCTGCCACGGAATCGGGATCGAGGGCCGACCGAGGAATTCATCGCTGTAATAGTCATCCATAAAGAGGGCGCTGCCTTGACGGCTGAAAATACGAACCATCTGCTTTACGGCGTCGTCGCCCGTATAGGTATTGGCGCCGACTCCGAACGCCAACGTTCCGTTGTCCCTGCGCAGCCTCACGAACCAGTCGCCCGCGCTCGATTGGCCAGTCGCAAGAATCTGGGTCCCGTCCGGGTCCTGTACGAGCAGGCGCCCGCCCTCCCCGACGGTCACATCGCCATGCAGGATCTGATCGAGGGCGGGGCGCATCTGCGCCCGCCCCGAGAGCAGCCGTACTTCGCGGCGCAGCGCGCGCACCTCGTCGAGCAGATCCTGCGGAACTACAGCCATCAGTCAGCCTCCAGATACAGGCGGGCGGTTTCTGCTCGGCCGCGCTCGGGCGGGGTGATCGCCAGACCCACCACGCGGTATCGCTGGTCGAGCCCTTCCGGCCACCAGAGGTCACGCACGCGCAGTCGGATGGTGGCGCCGAGCAACGCGGGGGATATCGACCCGTCCATGCGCACGGTGATCTCGGGAATGGTCCGCGGGTCGAGGGCGCGCGCCTTATCGGCCGCGGCGTGCGCGTTCAGGGTTCGGAGGTCGGAAACGGTGGAGTAGTCAGAGCTGCCGTCGAGGCGCGGCCAGCCGGCGGCGATGTCGTCGCGGTCGACGAGCAGCTCGGAAACCAGCGGAACCGAGTCAGTCGCTTGGTTCTGGTTGGTGGTGGCGCCGCGGGACTGCCATGCGTTCGCCTTGCCGGTGGCGTCGATAGGCCACGCGTACGACAACACCGGCCCGGGGTGGTCAAGAACGATGGTGTTCGTACCGGCGCGGATCACGGGCGAGCCCAGTTGCAGCCGCTTGATGCGGCGCCCGCTTTCCGGGTCGCGGTACGAGGCGATCCGCCATTCGAAACCGCCCTCGACCGAGCCGAGCTGCGCGAGCAGGTCGCGCATGGTGGGCATGTCGTATCTGCTGTACTCGCGGTCGCGCAGTACGCCGGACAGTTCGGTGCCGGCCTCGATACCGATGTCGCCGCCGGGGGTGGACTGCGCGTAGTCGACGAGTGCGCGGGCGATGTCGAATTGATCTGTCTGCGTTGCCTTGTGCGAGTCGAGGAGTAGCCGGTGGTCGAGGTAGGAATCCCATCCGCCCGCTTGAATCTGCACGCCGAGAAACCCGCGGTCGCTGCTCGACACGTTGGCGGTCCAGAGGATTCCGCCCCACCAGATCGCCCGGTCGCGCTCGACCCATACCGCGGTACGTCCGGGGAGGATGGCGCGGCGCGCCCTGGTGGCGATGGCTGCGTTGGGTACGGGCACGGTTCCGGCAAAGCTGCCGGTCTTGCCGATCCAGTCGTCGAGGGTGACCTGCTGCACGGGCAGCACGTCGAGCAGTTGGTCGGAACGCAGGTCGCAGAGCAGGATTCGGTACGTGGGAGCGGCCACGGTTCACCCCCCGTCGGTTCACGCGTCGAGTGGGTAGAACAGGCCGTGCAGTGAAGCCCAGGTGGTGAGCCCCGTACTGGGGATGAGCTTGACGAGTCCGCCGGTCTGAAAGTCGATCTTGATGTCGACGCCGCCCGCGGCGATCGGTAGCGAGATCAGGGTCGCGGGCCGGTATCCGGCAGGAAGCGCGGCGGCGAACGGGTAGGTGGTGTTCGGTGGGTTGCCGTTCGCGGTCCAGCTCACGCCGCCCCGCCACTGCATGTGCGGCACACCCGCAATGTTGATCCTGCGGTATCTGACGACGCCCTGCGCGTTGCCGTTGTTGGTGTAGCCGGCCGCAAGGCTTACCGGGGTCCAGCCGACGGACGGTTCGAGGGGGCGCCAGGCTGCGCCGTCCCATCGGTCCAGTCCGCTGCCGTTGTCGCGGTACTGCCCGGGGTAGCTGCCGGTGTAGCTCGACCCGTATCCGGGCGGAATGATCCCGCCGTACGCCGCGGTGTACCGGCGGCGGTCGCCGAGCGCGGTTGCCCAGTTGATCCCTCCGGTTCCGGCAGAGGTTCCCGCGGGTACGGCGATGTCCCACAGTCGCAGCGTGGCGGGGGGAAGGTTCGGGGGCTGCGGGGTGGCGATCGGCTCGCCCTGCACGATCTCGGCGCGGGCAAGGGTCTGCCCGCCTACGTCGTACAGGCCGTCGAGCACGCGCAGCACAACCGAGTCGATCCGGCCGAACTGCGCGTTGCCGTCGGTCACGGTGAGAACTTCGGGCGCAGTGATCGCTACGGGATAGGCACCCTGCGCGCTCGTGCCCTGCACGACTGCGCGCCCGACGCCGATCTGTACCTGCATCGCTGCTGCGCTCGTCGCCGCGAACGGCTTTCCGCCGGCGATCACGCCGTCTCGGGTGAGCAGCTCCCCTTCGGGCGCCATGGTGCCGAGCGGTGTTATCCGGGTGTCCTCTCGGGTCTGCCCGCCGGGGGCGGTGAGCAGCCATGCAGAACGAACCGTCATGCGGTGAGCGCTCCTTACCAGTGGGCGGAGCGGTACCGCAGGGCGACGCTCGCGCGGGGGTCGGATGATCCGGGCGCAGCGCGGAAGGCGAGCTGCGTCGAGCCGGGGGGCAACGTGAACGACTGCTCGGGCGCAGACCGGTTGGACACCGTGTAGAGGCGCGATGCGGTCGAGTTGAGCGTGACCGTTCCGGCGTTGGTGTCGACGACGAGCTCGTCGTCGGGGGCGAGCGCGATGTCGTATTCGAGCATGTCGCCCGTCGCGATGTTGGTCAGGCTCGGGCGTTCCACGGGGCCGCGGAAGACGACGAGCGGGTGCGCCGGCGCGCTTCCTTCGTTCAGCGCGGCGACGGTGCCGGTCGATCCTGGCGCCCCGAAGTCGAGCGGCCAGTCGAGGCATTCGGGCCCGGGGTCGAGGTGCCAGTCGAGCCCCGGTTCGGACTGCGGCAGACGTGCCTCGACGACCTGCTCGGCGAGCGAGTAGCGGCGCGGGTCGGTGGCCTCGAACTGCAACGCCGCCCCTTTGACGACGCCGACCGCGTACCCACCCGTGGCGACAGGGATCGCCTGGCGGATGCAGCGGGCGAAGACGAGCAGCGGCTCGGCGTCGTCGAGGCGGACCACGAGCGGCAGCTCGTCGTCGCGCAGTGCGGTTGCCACGGACAGGGCGCGCACGGCTGCGCCCATCCGTCCGGGGTCACTGCGCAGCACCATGCCGTCGAGGGTGATCGTCCGTGCCTGCGCCAACAGCCGACCCGGGTAACTCCCGTGCCCATCACTGCGGTTGACGTTTCCCGAGTCGTTGCCCGGGGTGTCCTCCCACCCGGTCAGGGTTGACCACCCGTAGACCGTGTGGGGGCCGAGCAGCAGCTCGCCGAACTGGATGTGTCCGGGGAGGGTGACCAGATCGCCGGCGGCCATCCGATCACCCCCTGCCCTTGGCGTGCCAGGCGAGCGCGACCGCGGTCTGCTCCGGTGACGCGTCGCCTGCGTGCCAGTGCTCAATGTGCACGCCGCGCCCCCAACTCCCTTGCGCCGCAGTGCCGTTGCCGATTGTTCCGGCGGTGGCGAACTGCGGGGCGGCGGGGACCGAGACGAGGCTGCGCATGGTGCGGTCGACGGCGGGGGCGCCGGCCTTGATGCCCTCGACGATGCCCGCCGGAATGAACCGTCCGATCTTGTCGCGCATAAGACGCGACGGGCTTTTGATTCCCAACGCCCGTGCAATCGGTCCGGGAATCATGTTTTTCGCGAACGAAACTAGCTGCCTGCCCAACCATGAACCCATCGACTTGATGCCATTCCACAAGCCGCGGACAACGTCGAGCCCCTTGTCGTACAGCAGGCGCCCCAAATTGCCTATCGAGCGGCCGATCGAGGCGGGCAAGCCGCGCACCCACGCGATCAGTTCGAGTCCCTTACGCGCTACGCCGGTCTTGATGGAATCCCAATGCTTGATTATCAATCCAACGAGGGTCCAATTCAGGAAGAAGTTTACGATCTTCCCGGGGATTCCCTTGACCCAATTCACGATGCCATCCCAGGCGCGGGCGGTTCCTGCCTTGATGGAATCCCAATGCTTAATGATGATGCCGACGAGCGTGAAATTCAGGAAGAGGTCAAGCAGGAACTTGCCAACTCCCTTGATCTTTCCCCACACCCAATCCCACGCGGTGCGCGTGGCGGAGACGATCGCATCCCAGTTCGAGACGATCAACGCCACCAGGGCGACAACGGCGGTAATGATCCAGCCGACAGGGCCCATGGCGAGCACCCACGCAGCAGCCATGCGGGCGCCCTGAAGCAAGGACTGCGCGCCCATGAGCACCCATGCCGCAACAACACGAGCGGCGGCTGCTCCCGCGCCGACTCCCTGCGCGATCCACCCCGCAAGAAGCAGGCCGTTCGTTACGAGGAACCGAGCGCCGGTAGCTACTGCGGCTGCTGACTGTGCGACCCAACTCGCCACCACCGCGGCGCCGGTCGTCGTCGCCTGCACGGCAAGGACAATCAGCGTCGGAAGCAGTAGCGCCAGGATGACGCCGGCGACAATCGAGAAGATCGTCGAGTGCTGCGCGATGAACGCGCCCGCGGTGGCGAACGCCGAGCCAAGCGTGCCGATCCACTGTGCGCCGGTCATCAGCGCGGGAATCACGTACGTGCCGAGCAGTTCGACGACACCCTGAATCGCCGCCCGCTTGAACGTTTCGATCTTGGTCGCGGCGTTGTCGCGCATGGCGTCGCCCGCCCCGTCAACTGCGCCCTTTACATTTCCGAGCGCAGCAACAGCCGTTGACGGATCGAGCTTGAACAACGCGCCTTGCAGGTCTTCGGCCTTAGTGCCGAAAAGCGCGACCGCAGTTGCGTTCCGCTTGGCTGGATCTTCAATCGCCTTGATACGCGTCAGGACAGTATCGAGGGCCTTACTGGCTTCCGGTCCACCCTTGGTGAACACCTTCGCCATGCTGTCGGCGTTAAGTCCGATGTCCTTGAAAGCCGCAACGCTCCCCTTGGACATGTCCTTACTGCGGATCGCGAATTCCTTCAGCGCGTCGGCGACAGTATCGGCGTCGCGCGCACCGCCCTGGAGCCCTTGTTGCATGAGCCCCATTGCGGTCTGTGAGTCGAGCCCCAGATCGCGAAACTGCGTGCTGTACTCAGCGAAGGTATCGAGCAGATCCTCAGCCGAATTGGTGCCGTTCTGCGTCCCCTTGACAAGGACGTCCATCGCCTCTTTGGCGTTTTTCGCGATGCCGGTTTTCAGCATCGTGCCAACGGCGCGGGAGACTTTGGAGACGTCCTCTCCCATGACCGACGCAGTATCAGCGACCTGCGTCGCCATGGCCTTGATCTGCCCCTGCGTGGCCTCCGGTGGCAGCAGCCCTTGACGGGCGATCCCGGTCAGGATCGTTGCGCCGTCCTGCACCGAGTCGACGATCGCGCCGGCGTAAAGGGAGCCGGCCACCTTGCCGTACCGCGCAGCAACGGGGCCGGTGGTACCGAGCTGCGCCTGCAACTGCCCGGGGATCTTGCCCTGTTCGAGGGCCTGGCCGATACCGGCCATGAGTGCGGCACCGATGCCGGCGCCCACTGCCGCGGCGGCGAAACCTTTCAGCGCGGTGCCCATTCCGCGCGATGCCCGGTTGCCCCCGTCGGTGGCGCCGTCGGCGAGACCATCGCCGAGCGCGTCGCCCGCCTGCTGCCCGGTACGGTCCGCGGCGGCGGTGATCTGGTTACCGCCCGACTGCACCGCGCCGCGGGCGCGCGCCATGCCGGAGCCGACGCCGGAATCGTCGATGACGACGGTTGCGGCGAGCTCGCCGACCATAAGCGCCACGGCTCATCACCTCCGGGGGGTCGTGCTCCCGGTGGTGCGGGGGCTTAGGGCGGAGGGGTGAGCACCCGTGCGAGACGAGATTCAGCGCTGAGCAGGCCGAGCACGCGCACGCGCAGCCAACGCCACGAACGGGTATGCAGCAGATCGGGGGCGCCGGCGTCGATGCCGTAGACCTCGTGCAGATCGGCCTCGACGAGGGGCCACTCGTTGAGAATTTGGGTCCAGCTCAGCGAGACGGTGCTGCCTTCTTGGCTGCTGCGCGGGCGGGTGCCTTCCGGCCACTCGTACCACTCGTAGAGCCCCGAGACTTCGTCGAGCTCGCCGCGGCCAATCGGCGCTGCGCTCGGTTCGGGGCTGCCTGAGAAGGGGCGCCACCACTGTTCCAAAAGGTCTCGGCCGCGCTCTTGTCCTGTGCGATCCACACCATGGCAGTGAGCGCGGCGTGCTTGAGAGCAGGCCACGGCACGGCGTCGTCGACCATCTGCCCATGGGCGGTACCGAGCACATCGGCGTACAGGTCACGCTCGGCTGCATCGCCGAGCACCTGCTCGTCGACCGCTCCGCCGTCCGCGGCCACGGCAGCGGCGTTGATCAGTGCCTGCGTCCGCAGGCCGATCGCAGCCGACGGGGCCGGTACGCGGTAGATGGTGCCGGCGATGGGCAGGGGCAGGGATTCGTCGAGCAGCTCGTCGAGGGCCTCGAACGCCACTACGCGTCACCCCCCTTGGACTTGGCAGCGAGGGCGAACGAGCCGCCGCTCGCAACGGGGTTGGTGATCTCGACGAGCGGGCCGGACCCGGTAAGCGTGACCTTGATCGTGTCGACCTCGTCGGGGCCCCCTCCGGACGGCTCCCACGTGACGAGCGCGGAACCTTCCTGCGCGTCGGGAGCGCCGTTGCGGTCGTAGTAGCGCACTCGTACGTAACTCTTCGAGCCGAACGACATGGACGCGCGGCGCAGGGCCTCTTGTGCAGCGTTGAACGCGCCGGTTGTCGGGTGCGCACGGTGCGCGAGCGTGGCCTCGATGGACCACGCAAGCATGGTCACGGCCTGCTCTGTCCACCCGTTGGCGTCATAGGTGGTGACGTCCTGCTGCGTCGGCTCCACCTTCGGGGTGAACTCAGTGATGCCCGGTACGAGTGTCCAAGCGGGGGTGCCGGTTGTACCGGTGTCGAGTTCCAGCCGGTACCGGCGCGCGAGCGCCGTTATGGTCTCGGCCGGCGGCGTCGGCGTACTCACGTGGGGCGCCTCCTATTCAAGATGGGGGCTCGCGCGGTGGGCGCGGGCGTGAAAATTGGCGGTCCGCTCCCAGCGGCCGGAGGTGTCGGCGCCGATCGGGGCGGCCGAGACGCGAAAGATCAGCGGCACCGGTACGGCGCCGAACACGTGGGGGCCGGAGGCGTGCAGTACGTCGAGCACCTCGTCGTCGAGGGCGTCGACGTCCCGCGGATCGCTGCTCGCGCGGGTGCGCACCTGTATGCCGGTCGTCGTGTCGGTGAGCACCGGGGAGTCGGTCACCGGGTAGGCCGCAAGGCAGATGACCCGGTCGGGGAAGGGGGGAAGGGCTGCGATGGTGATCGCGGTCTCGCCCGCGGCGTACGTTCCGTCGGGGCGGTAGATGCCGACGCCGGCGGAGTGCAGCAGGCGGGCGAGACCGTCGAGCAGGTCGACGGTGTAGGACATCAGCGCAGCGCCCGCCGGATCTGCGCGGCGATCAACGCCTGCACTTCAGGGGCGGTCTGCGGCAGCACGCTTTCGAGGTACTTCGCGGACCGTCCGGGGGAATGCTGGGCGGTCATGTCCTCGTGAACGCGGGTGGCGTACGGGGTGTCGTAGGAAACGGCAGCGGTCAGGTTCTGCTCGTCGACGGAGGCGGCGCCGGACCGTTCGAGGGTGCCCTCAGCGATCGGCACGCGCTGCCTGCTCGCGTCGAGCACGTGCTCGGCGCCGAGCAGCAGACCGCGCGCAGCAGCCTGCCGGATCGCCCCGGTTGTAGCCGCGCCGTTCCAGCGCAGGCGAGCACGTTGTGCGGTCATTCGCAGCTCACCTCACAGCAGGCAGGAACGGGCAGGCCGGGGGCGGTATGGCGAGCGACCGCAAGGGCGGTGGTGACGCGCCCGCTGGGCAGCGTGATCCGTGAACCGACAGGGCAGACGAGATCGGGGCCGGCGATGACCTGCGCCGTACTGGTCACGGCGCGGCCGGTCGCATCACGGATCATCGTTCGCTGCTCGGCCACCAGGGCGGGCACTTCCGCCACGGCAGCGCCGTACTGCGCGCCGTACGCGGTATCGCCGAGATACGGCTCGACGACGACTCGGTGCCGCAGCAGGAACGGGGGGACGGCGTTCACCACGTGATCACCCGACCCGGTTCGAGCCCTGCACGACGCAGCGCGCGGGCGGCGCGCGGGGCGAGCACAACGCCGCTCGCCCCGGGCGCCGGGCCGCTGCGACCGGAGAGGCTGACGGGGCCGATCGAGACGGAGTCCCATCGGTCTGCGGCGCCGCTTCCGTCATCGCCCGTGGCGATCCAGTGCTCGACCTGAGCGCAGACCGCATCGGCGAGTGCCTGCACGATCTTCGGGTCGGTCGGGTCGCCGTCTGCGTCGACCCGGTAAATCGCAGTCAGCAGCGCAGAGTCGAGGTCTTCGCCTGCGCGGGCGAGCAGTCGTTCGGCGGACGGCGGGGCGGGGGCGCCGGTCCACGCCGCGAGTTGCTCCGGGGTGGCGTAGGGGCGGCGCACGGCGTTACGGCGTCGCCGGGTTGACCTTGATGCCGCGCCACACGGCAGCGGACTTGGTCGCCTTCAGAGCCACGGCAACCGGGCCGAGCTCCACCTCTCCGCGCTTCACCGCGCCCGCCATGGAGAAGTCAGGCAGCCACTGCCGGACGAGGTTCGAGCCGACCGTCGAGACACCGTGGAAAGCGTCGAGGCCGAGCCGGACGGCGTACAGGTCCGTTGCGCCGGTCTTGGAGTCGATGCCGATCACGGGGTCGGCGCTGCCGGCCTTGGCGCCCAGGTCGACCAGCGGAATGCCGTTGTACGACTCGATGGTCTGGCCGAACGCGTTCTCGGAACGGCTGTAGTAGCCGGCGCGACGGGCCAGGCTGCGAATCCTCGCGATGGTCTTCTTGTTCCCGAGCAGCGCGCTCGGGGTGTCGTCGAGCAGACCGAGGAACTCGTCGACGGCGTCGAGCGCGTTGTGCGCGACGCTCTCGTTTGCCGGCGCGGACCAGTCGGCGCCCTGCTTGTACTCGGTGCCCGAGCCGGTGAGCACCTTCGACAGCCCCTCGAAACCGGTCGAGGTCGAGCTGTTGATCGTGCCGTTGATGGCCTGATCTGCGAAGAACGCCTTAGCCGACTTGATCGTCTGGTTCATCTGGAACGTGACCTCGTTCGATGCGGCCGGCCCAAGGTTGGAGAGAACGCGGTCGATCTCGAACGCGCCGCCCATTACGGACAGGTCGACCGTTGCGCGGGTGCGCTTGGCCTGCTCGGTGCCGTACTCGGTGTTCAGCGGGCGGAATGCCGCGCTGCGCTCGGTCACGAGGCGGGTGTATCCGTAGGTGAGGGTCGCCCCGCCCCCGGAAGGGTTCACGACGTCGTCGAACTGCATGTTGTCGAGCAGCCACGAGGACTTGCGGAACTCGTCGATCACGGTCAGATCGACGTCGTCCTGTGTGTTGAGCTTGGCGTCAGCCAGGGTGATTGCCATGTGCGCGGTTCTCCAGTGGGTCAGCTGCCGAGACGGGCGGCGATGGCGTCGTGCAGGGTGGCCGGGCGACGCTCGCCGCCCGGGGCGCCGCGGAATTCGGCGCCGCCGCGGGGGGCAGGGGCCGGGCCGGCGCGGTAGAGGTCGGGGTCGCCCTCTACGGCGGTCTTGATCGCCGCGCCGAGCTGCTCGTCGAACTTCGGGTCGGACGGGTCAAGCTCGGCGACGGAGTCCAGAAAGCTGCGGCTGTTCAGCAGGCGGTCGCCGCGCGCTCCGGCGTCCGCGGCGGCGCGGGCGACGGCGAGCTCGACGCGTGCCGTACGCAGTGCGGCGGCGTTCTCGTCGAGCAGCCGGTCGCGCTCGGCGACGGCGGCGGCGAGCTTGGCCGGGTCCTGCTCGGCCTCCGCGGCGTTCGGATTCAGGGCCTTGGTCACGGCGTCCAGGGCGGCGCGCAGTTCGTCTCGCTCGGCCGCTGCCTGTTCGGCGCGCTGCGTCGCTTCGGCGAACTGCTCGGCGTTCGGGCCAGCCGCGGGGGCGGTCTGCGGCTCGGTCTGCTCGGCGGTGGTCGAGGTGCCGCTCGTCTCGGCCGCGTTGGTGGCGTTGGTGGTCTCGGTCGTCGAGGGGGCAGACGTCTGCTCGGCCATAAGGGGGTGTTCCTCCGGTCCGGATGCGGGCATGAAAAAGGGCCCGCCAACCGGCAGGCCCAAAGAGGGGAAGAGGGGAGAAGTAGAGCTGCGCGCTACTCGCCCGCGGTCTCGTCGACGGCGGGAAGCTCTCGGGCTCGGGCGTACCCGCGCAGCCACGCCGAGCGGCGCAGATCGCCGCTCGGGTACGGACACGAGATAAGAGGGGAAGCAGCGCGGCCGGCGTCGATGCCGTCGAGCAGGGCGCGCACGAGATCGCCACGACTACCCACTGCCACCCCCTTAGAGCCGGTTCTGCTGTGCGTTGCTGGAGCGGCGGGCAGTCTCGGCCGCGCTGCTGCGCTGACCGGTCACCATCTCCTCGTACTCCGCGAACGTCGTACGGGGGTTCTCCTGCCACCAGCGCCGGAGTTCCTCCGACGCACGGGCGTAAGCAACGTGAGCAGGGCCAGAGAACAGGGTGATCGGGTCGACGCCGGCGAGCTGCGCCGCCTTGCTCAGCATGTAGCCGTTGGTCGCCGCCTCTGCGTCGAGGACCTGCGCATACGTGTGCTCGCGGTACATCTCGCGTAGCTGCTCGCGGGTGTACGCGGTGCGCTGCTGCATGTCGGCGTACTCCCGCTCAGCAATCCATCGCTCGGTGTCCGACATGCCGGCGTACCAGTCGACGGAAAGGCCGTTCCACGCGTCCGGTTTTGCGGCCGGTTCGAGGGCGGCGTCGACGGCTGCGCGGTCGGCGAGCTGCCCCTCGACCGTCCGTGCACCTGCTGCGCTCGGCAGCGGGGCGGGCGGGTACCGGGCGTCGAGCTCGTCGGCGATCCGGGCGGCGTCGTCGGGGCGGGCGTAGCGGACTGCCCACCCGAGCACGTCGTCGCCGACCGCGGACAGGTCCGCGGCCAGGCGCCCACCCGGGAAAACGTCGGCGAGCAAGCGCCGCCGGTGGATCTCGGCGCCGATCGCCGCCCGGTCGCCCTCGACGTGCCGGGCGCGGGTGGCAAGTTCCTGCTCGGAAAGCCCGATCAAGTCCCGGCGGGCGGCGGGCAGGGCGGCGTCGATGTCGCGCCGGTCCATCTCGCCCATGACGCGCAGCATGTCGTCGTCGCCCAAGTGCCCTGCTGCTCTTGCGAGTTCGTCGTCAGAAAAGGGGACGAGGTCGTCGGCGAGCCGTCCGCCGGGCCGGATGCGGGCGAGCAGCTCGGCCTCGTCGCGCCGGTCAGACTCCGATCCGATCCGGTCGAGGTCGCGCTCGTCGAGCACTCCGGGCCGTATCGCTGCGCCGAGCTGCTCGTCGGTCATCTCCGGCAGCGTCCGAGCGTCGCCGGCGCGGACACGCGCAGCCTCGTAAGGGTCCGACCCCGGGCCGTCCGGAGTGCCGGGCCGTCCGGCCATACCGTCGCGCGGCGGAGGGTTCCCCGCGCCGGGCTGTTCGCGCTCGCGCCGGCGGATGAGTTCGGGGTGTGCCGCAAGGTGATCGCGCTGCCGTTTCTGCCACACGCGCACCTTCGCCTCTGCTGCGCGCCGCCCCTCCGGGGTCGGAGATCCGGCGGCGCGGTTCTTCCACTTCCTGATTCCGCGCTCGATCGCCCGCTGCTTCTGCGTTGCCTCGTACCCGTCGGGGTCCTGCGATGCGTCGACGCTGGGACGCGTGACGCCGGGCAAGTAAGCGGCCGTGCTGTGGCGACAGTTGGGATGTTGCAGCCCTGCTTGGCGGGCGCCGTCGAGACTTCCGGCGATGTCGACGCGTACGAGCTCGCCGTCGAGGGTGGCGTGCTCGACCTCGACCGTACGGGCGGCGTCGGGGCCGTCAAGGCTCAGCACCTTGCCCTCGAACGGTCGGCAGATGGGGCACTCGTGCGGGGCGTTGCTCACGATGACGAGCTCGACGCCGGCAGCGCGCAGCCGGTCGCCGTGCGCCTCGACCGCGGCGCGCCCTACGGCGGTGCGGGTGGCCATTTCGGCGTACGAGGTCATCTGCCACGCGCGCCCGCCCTTGTCGACGAACGTCCGCAGCCCCCGGTCGGCGAAAGCCTCCATTGCCCGTTGGGTGGCCTGCCTACGGGTGTCGATACCGAGCAGCGGCGTCGCCGTTACCTGGCTGATCACCTGGCGGTAACCGTCCTCGACGCCCCGCAAGATCCCGCGGTGCGTCTGAGTGCAGAGGTCGACCGCTTCCTGCGCGAGCCGGTCGACCGCCCTCGTGTTGGGCGTGGTGTCCGCGATCCGGCGGGCGTCGTCGTCGTGCACGGCGCCGAGCTCGACGAGCCCCGCGCGGGCGCCTGCGTTGTACGCCTCTGCGACGGTGTCGAACACTTCCACCTGCATTGCGCTGCTGAGCGCGTCGACGACACCCTGCGACGCGCGGCGCAGGGCCTGCACGTCGCGCAGCTTGTTGCTGGCCCAACCGGGCGCCTCGAAACCCTGCGAGAGCTGCCGGGCCACGATGCCGAGCAGCCGCTGCTCGGCGTCCGCGTAGAGATCGCGCACGCCTGCGGACAGGTCCTCGACCATTCCGGGGTGAACTGGCATGGCACCCCCCGGGTTCTTGGCCACCGTGGATTGTCAGTGGTGGTCGGTACCGTCGAGGGCATGACCTCTGTGCAGATCAAGCCCGGCGACGTCCACACCCGCGGAGAACTGAACGAAATGTTCGGGGGATCGGGGCAGGGCGGCATCATTCCGTCGAAGACGAGCGACACCATCCAGCTCTTTACCGACCACAAGACCGGTAAGACCTTTGGCTATCAAGACGGTTGGCTTGCTGAGGAAGACGAGAAGGGCCGGATCTTCGAGTACACCGGGCAGGGTGTCGAGGGAGACCAGACCCTCAAGGGGTTTAACGGGTCGGTCCTGAACCACGCAGACGATGGGCGCACGCTGCGCGTCTTCGTTGCCGTGGGCAAGGCGGAGGGGTCGGGCGCCAAGCGGCACCGTTACGTCGGTGAGTTCAGGCTCGACGAGGACGAGCCCTTTGTGATGCGGCGAGTCCTCGATCAGAAGAAGGACATGCGTTGGGTCTACGTCTTCCGCCTGCGTCCGGTCGTCGAAGTTGAACAGGCCGCCGCGGACTTTGTACCCGCGGCGTCTCAGGACCAGGTCGAGACCTTGCCGGCCGTACCGATCAGCGACCCCGGCCTGCTTGAACTCAAGCCGGCGGAATCCACTACCGGACAGATCAGCAAGCCGGAGAAGAACAGCAAGAAGAAGGTCACGCGGAAGGCGAGCGACGCCGTCGAGGTCACACGGCGCGAGGCGGAACTGAGCGACCGATTCCTCGCTTTCCTCCAGTCGCAGGGCCACGAGGTCGACCGGTTCAAGATTCGGGTAAAGGGTCTGACGTCTACGTTCTGGACGGACCTGTACGACGCGACCGACAACGTGCTCTATGAACTGAAGGGCAGCAGCAGCCGTAACGCCGTCCGGTTCGCCATCGGGCAGCTTCACGACTACAGCAGGCACATCCCCCCGAAGGATGCGCGGCTCGTCGTGCTGCTCCCCGAACGCCCGGTCGACGACTTGGCCGAGCTCATCACCCATGCCGGTATGGAGCTCGTATTCGAGGACGGCGACAAGTTCAGCGGGTGGCCGCTCAGCTAGTAGGTCAGTTCAGTTGCCCGGCCTGCATCGGGTCGGGCACTGCCGCGCCGGTCTCGGTCAGGATGCGTGCGACTTCTGCCTGCACTGCTGCCTCATCCCATTGCGGATTGACCATGCGCACTTTGGTATCGACGGATACCGCTTGTGCCTGCTGAAGCAGGGAAAGGGTCTGCGCCAGGTTGACCATGTCCTCTGCCACAGAGTCGCCGAACGCAATTCGGGGTGCCTGCGGAACGAGTCGGGGGGTGAACATCTGCGCGTCGAGCAGCAGCAGGACGTACAGGATTTCCGCGAGCTGCGGCCCCCAGTACCGTGCCTTCTTGGCCCGGGTGATCATGCTCCGGCGTTCACGCGACTTGACCTCTGTCGCGGTGGCAGCGACTTGATCGCCGATTCCGAACGTCTGAAGGCTGTAGCCGGCGGACCGTACGGCCTGCCGTGTGGCGGCGTCCGCCGTCCGCTCGTGTTCCTCGACTCGGATCGCGAACTGCGACAGGGTGATGCCCGCGGCGCCCTGCTCGCCTGGGGGGATGCTCAGGAGCTGCCAGATTTCCCGGTCGTCGTCGAAGCTCGCGCCGCGCCCGGGGCCGTGATCGCGCAGGTAACCATCGGGGATGATTAGCCGGCCGCGGGCGAGCCGCAGATCGCGAATCCACGAGGTCCACGTCGAATCCAACGCGTCGAAGATGTCGTACAGGGGAGCGCTGTAGTCGGAGCGTCCGAAGTCTGACCCGCGGTGGCGCCGGTTGGGCCGGATGTTGGGCACGTAGACCGCGGTCAGGCGGTCGAGACCGGTCTCGATGGTGTCGCCCTCGGGGCCCAGTGAAGCGGCGAGCAGTGCGACGGCCGGGTGCTCGGTCAGGGGGACACGTTCGCCGAGACGATCCGGTGCGCCCTGGTAGAGGCCATGAACGATGCGCCCGCGCTCGTGCCGCTCCAGATGGCGCCACACCACCGCGGACGTCGAGGGCAGCTCGTGCCAGAACGTCACGGCCGAGAGCATCCCCCAACGGAATTCCGGCACAGCCGCATCCGCGTGCACCACAGTGAGCAGCGGCCGGTCGACGAGTTCCCGATCCCAAGTGATCCGGAGATAGGCGCCGCCGAGCGCGGCGGCGATCTCGGCCGCTTCAATCAGGGTGTTCGCGAGTCCGTCGGCATCGGCGACGGCGTCGAGCCGATCCTGCGTTGCCCGGTCGTCGACGGTGAGGGTCGGGGGTTCGGCGAAGAGGAGTTCTGCGCTCGTCGAGGCGAGATCACCTGCGAGCGGGATGTGCAGCCGGTTGTCGCGCCGCCCCGGGTCCGGGTGCCGGTCGCGCCCCCAGAGGCGGCGTTGTCCGTCGCGCCGCTGGTTGCTATTGCGGTAGACCGCGGCAAGCCGTTGGGGGTCGCCGCTGTACCACGCGTCATCGACGCGCATCTCCCGGAAGAGAGCGCCGAACTGCGGGGGTGGCCATGGGGCGTTGTTCTCAGGCAGCGGCACAGTGCACCCCCTTGCGTCGTTCCCGTGCCCGGAAGCGGGCGCACACCCGGCAATGGCGTGTGCCGTTCTTCGCCCGGTAGGTCGTGGCGTTGTCGAAGTGGTGGCCACGCGCGCAGTGCGTTTGCCGTGCGCGAGCCGCTGCCACGTTCACGCCGCGCAGGATGTTGGTCCGGTGGGTGACCGGTTCGAGGTGCCCGGGGTTCACGCAACCGCGGTTGCGGCAGAGATGGTCAATGACGAGTCCGTGCTCGATCGGTCCGCGCAGCAGCTCGTACGCGACCCGGTGCGCGTAGGCGGGGCGCCCTGCGAGGGTGAACTGCCCGTAGCCGTTGGACTTCAGGTGTCCGGTCCACTGCCAGCAACCGCCGGCAGCATCTTGGATCTTGTCGAGAAACCGGTCGGTGAAGTCCTGCACGACGTGCCCCCTTGGGTGAGCGTGGGAACGCCCCGCTTCCGCCCGGGGGCGGCCGGGCGGGGTGCGGGTGGTCAGGCAGCAGGGGCGGGCAGCAGGCCGCGCCACTCGTTCGCCGTGCTGTGCACGGCGTAGCGCAGTGCGTCGACGGAGTGATCGGCCGCTTTCACGGGCCGGTCTTCACCGTGGGCAGCGGCAGCGTCGTCCCATACGTACGACGGCAGCTCGTCGAGCAGCCCTGCGGCTGACCGGTGGATACGCAGCAGGCCGGCGCCGAGCGCGGCCGAGACGCTGCGGATTCCGTCGAGGACGTCGTTTCGGGCCCGGGTGACGCCGGGGTGCCCGTCGGCCCATAGTTGAGTGATGTAGCTGGTTGCGGAGGGGTCGACGAACGTCCACTCGGGCTCGACGCCGAGCTCGTCGAGCCACTCGCGTACGGCACGGCTGTACTGCACGTCGGTGAGCTGCCGGTGCGCTGCGCGCGAGTCGTGGCGCCATTCACTGACCACGTACAGCACGTCGTCGTCGCCGAGACCAAGCAAGATCGCCGCAAACGGATTCGTTGTTCCGTAGTCGATGGCTGCCCAGTAGCGGCGCATCGGGGGCAGCTCGTCGACGACGTGCTGCGCCTCGTCGTACGCGTCGAAGATCGCGCCCTCAGCGACAACCCACTCGCCCAGGATCATGCGCCGGCGCCACAAGCCGGTGTACTCCGCGGCGAGCGCAGCCACGTACGCAGGCGAAAGACTCGGGTTGTCGGCGAGCCTGAAATGAAACTCGACGAGGTCGAGCTCGTGCGCGCGGTCGAGGTACTCGCGCTTCACCCAATGGCGGGGCGAGTCAGGGTTCGTCGTCCCGATCAACTGCGCCCCTGGCAAGCTGAGTCGGGCGAGTAGCTGCCGGAAGAACGCAGCAGGCAACAGGGTGACCTCGTCGACATAGGCGAGCGACGCCGTCAGTCCGCGCAGCCGCCCCTCTGCCCGCGCGTCACTGGCGCCGACGAGGTGCACAACACGCCCCAGGATTACGGCAGTTGTGGCGCCGCGGGTGTGGCGGACCTCGTCGGCGACGTCGCCAAACAGGCCGTGATCTTGAAGCGGCTCGATCACATTTCGCTCGATCGTTTGCAACGATCTGCCGCAGATCAAGATCAGTCCCGATGCGGGGGCACGGTGTACGCGCAGCAGGAAGCAGAGCAGGCTCGCGATGGTCTTGCCCGACCGGACGCTGCCATGCCAAATGCAGATACGGGCCGTGGCGCTGCGGACGGATGCGAGCTGCTTGTCGGAGAGAGGGAGAGGGGCGGGCATCAATCCCCCTCCGGGTCACCTCCGGCCGGTCCGCTCAGTGCGTCGGCGAGCCGGTCGAGCATCGCTGCGCCCTTGCTGCCGGCGCCGGTCTGGCGGGCGAGTTCGGCGACTCGGGCGTGAACTTCGGTAAGGGCGCGGGCTGCGGTGGCATGGTCTCGGGCATCGCGTGCACTCTCGGCGCCGCCGGTACGGGCGACTTGACCGAGTGCGCCGTCGAGTGCCTCGTCGGCGAGCAGCTCGCGCCGTGCGGCAGCGTCTGCTCGTCGCGCCTCTGTGGCGGCGGCGACGCGTGCGCCCCCGCTGAAGGCGAGCCCCTCGGCGCGGGCGATCTTGCTTACGGTGGCTGCGCTGCGGCCGAGCGCGCGGGCAATGTGGTTGCGGGACTTGCCCTCGGCGTGCAGCCGGCGAACCTGCTCCCGGTCCCGGTCGGTGATCGGCCCGGCCACGTGCTCACCTCCTGACGGACATGCGTGCGCCCCGCCACGGGGGAGGTGGCGGGGCGCACGGGTCAAGGTGTTTCCGGGCACGCCGGAGGCACCGCAAACTTTAGGTCACAGAACGATAACGGCGCAAGTGATTCCCGGTGCAGAGTGCGACGGGCCACTCCTGCGCCCATGTGAAGGTCCGGTGATGATAATTATTCCTCACTCTCGACGGTGGGGGTGTTCGACTCAGATCCAGCCGACGTACTTAGCGGTAACCGCCGCAACCGCACCCATGGTGATCACGCAGGCCGCCCCTGCGCCCATGAGGACGATGAGCCGCAGGGTCCTGTCGCCGCTCTGGATTGCGTTGCGGATCAGGTCAATTACTCGCTTCACCATTTTGCTTCCGACCTTTTTACGTCCGGGCTTTCAATGTTGACTACCGACCTAAAGAGTTAATTAGGGAAACTAACTAAAATTAGGTCGAGAAGGATCGCGGTTGCGATCCCTGAGTAGAATGGTGAAGCGCAACTCCCCTGCCGACAACGGCAGTTGACGCATCGTTATGAAACAGAGATGAGCCCCGAGGCTACGCCCCGGGGCCCGTTGTAACGCGCAGCTATGAGGTCTGAGTGCCTGCGTAAGGCTGCTCAAGGCCAGCGAGGGCGGTTACCAGGGGCGGCAGATCGCCCCATTCCCAGATACGTCGCCTCTGTGCGTCGAGCGGTACGGGTGCAGTGCACGGGATGCCGGTCGAGCAGGTCACGCTCGGCGCCTCATCGGGCCCGGTGTGCAGTTCGAGCTCTCCCCCGCACCACGGGCACGGCCGGTCGGGTACCGGCGTGGTGCGCTGGTCAAGGCCGAGCGTCCGCAGCAGCCGCGCCTCTGCCCCCTGCACCACGTGCCGCGCCTCGTGCAGCAGGTACTCGGGCAGCACGCTAAAGGGGGCGGCGACGAACGTTCCGTCGAGCTGCTGCTCGGGCTCGGTGTCCTCGTCGAGCACGCGCCCCTCGATCCACACCGATGCGAAGTGCAGTCCGTGCGCGCGGCTTCCGTGCGCCCGCCGGATGTCGACGGCGTCCGGGTCCTGGTAGTCCCAGCGCCGTGCATCGCGTGCTGTGGCGCGCTGGACTGCGGCGGCGAGCGTGTCGGCCAGTGCGAACAGCGCGCGCTCGATCGCGAGACCGGTATCGAGCGCGGTCAGGTTCAGGGGCGCGGGGTGCTCCCTCAACACCAGCGGCGCCCGCTCGACGACGAGCAGCTCGTCGTCGACGGCGTGCAGGGTCTGCGCGAGCTGCCGCGGTGGCCAGACGTCCGCGGGCGGGGTGGCGATGGCGAGCAGCAGCTCGCCCCACAGTTCCCGGATGGTGCGCAGGCTGGCGGCCGTGCGGTGGGTATCAGGGTGCTGCACGGTGGGTCTCTCCTTGGCGTGGTGCGACGGCGCAGTGCGGGGCGCAGGGGCTGCGGCTGCGCCCCGTGATCACGTGGTGGGGGTGTGCCCCCGGTGAATGCGGGCGGACGGAACGAGGGAGCAGCGCCGGCAGCGCCGGTAGTCGCGTGTGGCCCATCGGGGCCGTACGGCAACGGGGTCCGCGGGGTGCGGCCGTTCCTGCTCGGCGTCGCACCCGGGGCATGAGTCCTGCATGAGCCCGTACCGGTGAGCACACAGGATGGGCCGACGAGTGCTCACTGCTGCGCCCGGGGGGCGAGCTGCTCGGCGACGTGGTCGAGCAAGCGGTGAAAGGCCGGCGGGTACTCGTCGACGAGGGGCCCGTGCCGTTCGGCGAGCTGCTCGGCGAGCAGGTCGCGGTACGTGCGGGTGCTGCACAGTGCGTCGAGTAGCTGCTCGGCGGTCTCGGCGCGCTGCTCGGTCTCGACGATCGCCTGCTCGGCAGCTTCGACCCGGGCGTGCAGTCGCGTCGCTGCTGCCTGCTGCCCGCCGGCGCTCCGGCGATGGGTGTTGCTCTCGGCGATCTCGGCCTCGACGCCGAGGCGCAGGGCCGCGCAGTCTTCGGGGGTGAGCACGCCCCGGTCGGCGCGAGCGAGCAGGACGTGCAGCCGTGCCCGTCGCTCGTCGCGCGCGGCGTCGCGTCGGGCAGCACGTCCTCGTCGGGCGTCGATACGGCGGCTCATCAGTAGCCCCTCTCCTTCAGTGCGGTGCAGGTACGGCATTCGGCGACGCAGGCGCCGCGGGTGTCGGCAGGGTGGCGTCGCCGCGGTCCGGGGTCGCGTCGGCAGGCGATGCGACCGAGCGGGATTCCGGAGAGCACGACGAGCACGACAACGAGGGCGGAGACGAGTTGGGCAGTGGTCATACGGCGTGGTCCGTTTCTTCGTGCGCAAGACGACGAACGTCGAATACGCGCAGGGCTCTGCGCAGAGCAGGCAGGCGCCGAGCGCGCGGCCCCCGCGCGCGAGGCGCGACCGGTCGCGCGGGTACGTGTGCATGGCGTCGGTCCTGACCGGCATCCCGCAGACGAACGCTGTTGATCTCCCATCCCTCTGCGGTAAGGCGGCGGGCGATGTCGTCCGCGGCGAGCGTGGGGTGCACGTCGAGCGCGTCGGTCAGGTGCGCGGCGATGGCAGCACGGGCAGCGGGCGGCATCATCAGTGCTGCCCTCCCGATGTGTGGCGGGCGCGGGCGTCACGGCGCGGGGCGGGCGGCTGGCACATGATGCGGGCGAGCCGTACCCGCTCGGCATCCTTCGCAGCGTCGGGCCCAAGTGCGGCGACAACTGCCTCGATGCGGGAGGGGTGCACGCCGCTGATCGGCCGGCGCCCCTTGCCGTTGCGCCGGTATCCGGTCTGGCACGGCTGCTCGACGGTGGCGCGGCAGTGGGGGCACGGGGCGCCGAGCGGGTCGGGCATCCCCTCGTCGACGAGGGTCTCGCGGTGCGCACGGCTCGGCCGGAACGCTGCGAGCTCGCGGGCAACGTGCGCGGGCATGTAGCGGCGGCGCTCGGTCCCGACGCCCGACATCAGGGCGGCGAGACGTTTCTGCCCGCCCTCGTTGATCTCGGCCCGGTACTGCGCGGGCGGACGGTGGCCGTGTGCGACGTCGACGCGCCCGCCGAGCAATTCCGCCCGCCACGCCTGCGGGTCGTCGGGGTCTGCGGCCGGCAGGGGGTCGGTGTGACGGTTCATGAGCTCGGCCCGGTGGGGCGACCAAGCGGCGAGCACGTCGTGCGGCTCGACGCCCCGGAACTGTGCGGAGCGGTCGCCCGCCTTCTGCTCGTAGTAGCGGCGGACGGCGTGTGAAGCGTCCCAACCGGTCGCCGGCAGGGTGGCGGGTACGTCGGCGAGCGCGGTCGACCAATCGGCGATGGTACGGGCCGACTGCTGCGGGTCGGCAAGAGCGCGGCGCACGCGGGAGTCGAGGCGCCCGGCGTAGGCGAGCAGGGCGACGATGTGTTCGTCGATCACTGGGAACTCTCCTTCTGCGCGCGCAGCAGTTGCAGACCGGCGGCGAGATTGTCGGTATAGGCGGCGGGCGAACTGCTGCGGAACGGAACGACATTGGGCCCCGGGCGTACGGCGGGGGAGCGGTCGAGGTCGCCCCAGACCTTCAGCCAGTAGCGGCCCGGTTTCGGGTCGGTGCCCGGTTGCGTGCGGCGTGCGGCGAGCTCGACGAGGGCCTCGACGCTGTGCTGCTGCACGAGTCGCCAGACGTCGCGCTGCTCGCCGAGACCGAGTGACCAGCGGACCGAAACGCCGGCGGCGGCGAGTGCGTCGCCAAGCGGGTGCAGCTCGGGAATCAACGGGGAGCGGGCGGCCGAGCTCGCGCGCGGCTGCTGCTTTTCTTGTTCTCTCTTGTTCTTCTTGTTCTGGGGGCTGGATTCCGGCCCCCCTGGTACCGGATTCCGGCCCCCCTCCGTACCGGATTCCGGCCCCCGGGGGGCCGATTTCCGACCCGGACCGGATTCCGGCCCGGACCGGATTCCGGCCCCCTCCGACAGGGCGTGCTCGGCGACGAGCGGCAGGCGGTAAACGGTCTCTCCGCGCGGCCCCGTGGCGCCCTCGACGACGACGAGCTCGCCCGAGTCGAGCAGCGCGTCGACGGCGTCGCGCACGGTCGAGCGAGCCGCACGGGTGCGCTGCACGAGCATCGCGGTACCGGCGTAGGCGACGGCGTCGCCGTTCGCCCGGTCAGCGATGGCGAGCAGCACGATTCGCGCGGTTCCCCGGGCGGTGGCGTGGTCCCACACCCATTCCGTCGCTGCGCGGCTCAACTGTCCTTCTCCTTACAGGGGTTGTCGCCCCCGGTGCTTCGGGACGACCGGCGAGCGCGGCAGGGGTATGCACGGGGCAGCGGTGTCCGGGGAGGTAGAGGCGGACGCCGTCGACTGCACGGCAGTACCGGCGGTCGGCGCCGCTCCAATGCCCGCACAACGGCGGCGGAACGGCGCTGCCGTGCCTCACTGGGAAGCGGCAGGCTCAGCGGCTTCGGGCCACCCGGTGAACTCCTCGGGCACGTCCTCGACTGCCTGCTGCGTGGGCGCCTGCTCGACGACTTCACCCTCGACGTAGTCCGGGGGCACGTCGAGCCCCTCCGGCGACGCATCGCGCCGCACGCCCTCGTCATGTGCGACCGCGCGAGCGAGCTCGCTCGATTTGGGCAGCAGCTTGAACAGTTGGCGAATGCACGTCTTGCGCGCCATGGCGTCGTAATCCGTGGCCCACGGCCCGAAATCGCGTGCCTTGCTGCGCTGCCGGATCGCCTCGACGTCCTCGACCGAAAAGACCACGAACGCACTTCCGCCGTTCGCCATGGTCGCGACAGCGTAGTAATCGGTCGGGCGCCCCCGGTTGGAACGGGCCGGCTTGTGCCGTAGTACCGGGGTCAGCCCGTACTCGAAAGCGAACTCGTCGTTCTCGTGCACTGTGTGCGTCGCCAGACCAGCGGCGGCGGGGTGCTGCCAGAACAGCCGGATCATGCCCTGATAGCCGATGACGAGATGCACCTCGTAGGCGCGCACCTTCTTGTTCCAGAACGGCAGCAGGTACGCCTCACCCAATGCACCGCCCGGTTCGAGACCGAGCTGCGCGCAGGTCATCAGCGCACCGCCGAAACTCTCCTGCGTGCACTCCGCAAGGTGCTCCACGCGCCGCAGCTCGGTAAGGGCGATACGGGCGATGCGCTCCGGGTTGGCGACGTGCGCCGGCAGCGCGCGGGCGATCTCGCCACGCATCGACTGCACGAACTGCACGAGGGTGGGCTGCGCCGCGGCACCGTGCTGCGCGGACTGACGCGCAGGCACATGATTACGGCGGTTGGCGACTCGCTCGGCCAGGTTGGTTGTCATGCTGCGCTGTTCTCCTTCGGGACGACCAGACGACGCGCACGGAACTCACGCACGGTGTCGGCGTGTTCGGCTGCGAGTCGCGTCGTGTTGAGCGCGTCAACTTGATGGGTGTACGAGGCGGCGAGCGCGGGGTGCGCGGCGATGAATCGTTTCTGCGCCAACGGCCCGTTCTGCCGGAACGTGTACGCGGTCGAGCCCTGCACCTCGACGACTTCGGACTCGCCCGCGGTCGCCTTCAGCCGGTTGTCGATCTCGCGCAGCTCGGCCTCGACCCGCTGCTCGCGCCGCTTCAGTTCGCGGCGGCGTTCCAGCAGGGGAAGCACTTCCGCCGGATCGGCCACGGTGACGGCGTCCGGCCGCACCGCGTAGAGGTGGCCGAGCAGAGACTCGGTCGCCTCCGAACCGTCTACCGGCGGCGGCGTGCGGTCGAGCACCCGCTGCCAGAACGCGCCGACGAGGTCGACGAGGTGCTCGACGAGCTGCTCGTCGCGCTCGACCCGGTGCACGAGCAGCCGGTTACCGCCGAGCAGCGCGGCGACGTGCGCGTGCTGATAACCAGTGACGGCGAGATACCAGTGCGTTTGCAGCGCCGGCCCGTCCGGAACGCCGAGCAGCCACTCGTCGAGCTGGAACGCGCTACGCGTCTTGATCTCCAAGAGGCTCGACGGCGTCCGCTCGCCAGGTTCGAGCACGTACCGGTCGACGTTGGCGAGCATCCAACGACGCTCGACATGCGCCAGCACGCCGGGACCCTCGACGACGCGCAGACCCGAACGCTCGGCGAAGACGTTCGCGACCGACGGTTCGTGCACGTGCCCCCAGAACGCCGCCTCGACGAGTTCGGGGGAGCGCGGCACGTCGCCGAGCTCGCCGAGCTTGTCGAGGTACAGCTCTAGCGGAGAGGTGTACTTGCTCATGCCGAGCAGCGCGGCCACATCCGACCCACCGATGCCGGTACGGCGAACGGCGAGCCACTGCTCGCGGTCGAGGTCCGGCGGCGCGACGACAACGCCCGTCGGTGTGGCGAGAGTTGGTGCGGGCGCAGTCACTGCTCGCCCCCGACGTACCGGGCGTACACCCGATGCTCGACGATGCCGCCCTCGACCACGGTCCGCGCGACTGCCTCGAACGAGCCGACCGGCGCATACGAGGTGAGCCGCGCGTCACGGATGGCCTGCGCGGCGGAAGCGGCGCGGGTGGTTGTCGCCGCGCGCCGTACGACGCCCCACACAGAAGGGTGGCGACGCAGGTTGTCGGCGATAACGGCGTGCTTGGTGTTCGGCTGCTTAGTCGGCGGCGGACCGATGAACTCGACGTTCACGTGCTGTTCTCTCCTCACGCTGCGAACGGGTCGGCTGCGCGCTCGGTGCGCGCCCGGTGGATCTCAGGCGCGAGGAGACGGCGGATCATCGCGAGCTGCTCGTCGGTCGGCTCCGGCCACTCCTGCGGCTCGGTCCGTTCGTCGGCGCCGTTCTCTGCGGTGTGCATGACTCCCCCTTGCCTGTACTCGAACAGAAACAAGCGCAGGTGGAAGCTGCCCGGTATGGGCGGAACGCCTGTTCCTGTTTGGGAACAGGGGCAACGTTAGGGGGGTCATTCCTGCACGTCAACGGCGTTGATCGGCGTGCGAATCGGCCCTATGGCTGGTTAGATGAGCGTGTTCGCGTAACGCGACAAGAACGGAGATGCGAAACCATGTGGGAATCCGGCGCGCCGTTTGCCGAGCTCGTGCAGGAAGCCCTACAGGGGACGACGTCGCGTCAGCTCGCACAGCGCGCGGTCGACCCCGTTACCGGCTTCCAGGCCACGCACACCACGCTGTGGAAGATCGGACAGGGCCAGTCCGTCAAGATTCACCCGGGACTCGTGAGGGCGGTCGCCGCTGGGATCGGAAAGCCCGAGCGGGAGGTGCAGCTCGCCGCTGCGCAGCAGTACGTCGGACTCGTCGCCGGCGACCCGCTTGGTGCCAGTACGGCGGAGACGACAGTCGTCGTCGCCCACGTCCCCGGGTCGGGACCAAAGGACATGACAAAGCTTCAAGAGCTGCTCAAAACATGGGCAGTTGATGGCAAGGAAGGAACGCCCTCTACGGGCGGTAACACTGGGTCCTAAGAGCGTGACCTGCGGTGTCAGCGGGAGTAGGGTGGTCCGGACCTTGCATCGAACATATGTCCGATGCAAGGGCCAGCCATGCCACGAGGGGGGCATCTTGTACCGCGTCACCCGTATCCGACTCGACGACACCACCCCGGCAGCAGCGCGTGCCGCTGCCGACAGAACCGACATCGTGCTCGACGACAGAGAAATCTCTGCCGCAGGCGCACGCGCGCTAGAGACCGTCCTGAATGCCATCGCCCCCCACGCTCGCGGTACCAGGGCCCCCGATCCACACTCCCCCCGGCGCCCCCGGGCATGAGCATCACAAAGGGCCGCGCGACGTCCGTGCGGCCCTCCCGTTTGCCCTCCCTGCCTACGCTGCCCGCGTCAGCTCAGATGCGCTCGCCCGCTGTTTCCTGGGTCGCTTGGCCTGTTTCGGGGTCACGACGACGAACTGCTCGACCGGAACATTGCGCCTCCGCCCCTGCGGCTTCAGTCGTACCTCAAGCAACGCCCCGATGATCGCCCGGCGCTGTGACAAGTCCATGACTGCCCAAGCCTTCGCGATTTCCTTGACGGACGCGCCCGCAAGCTCTCGGACCATGGGCGGGACAGACAACGTGCGCGCCCGCGTCTTGGCTTCCTCGATCTTCGGCAGCCTTTCGGCCTCGACCGCTGCCAGGGCACGAGCCGACAGGCGCCCCGCCCCCGCTTCCGCGTAAAACTCGTCAAGCTCGCTCTGAAGCAGTTTGGCCGTGGCGGCGGCCTGTTCCATCTCCTTCAGCATCTCGGCGTCGTCCCTTGCGTACGCGCGGGCGAATTTTGGGGACGCGAGCCATGTGAACAGCTTCGACTCGACATACGGGTCGACGATGGCGACCCGCGCCGTAGCGTGATACCCCTTCTGGCCTTCGGGGGCCGGCGTCTCGCACCCGTATCGGGGGTGCCCGTACTTCCGATCGGAATTGACCGGAATTTCACAGACGTCGCAGATCATCAGGGTCGACAGTTGGTGAATCGATCGACCGGGGCGTGCGTTGAACGCCCTCCCTTCCCGGCCCTTCTTGATGGCTGCCACGGCGAGCAGGTGATCGGTCGGGTCTACCAGGGCCGGCCATGCTTCCTTATTGGCCACCTTGCCGTGGTGCTTGCGGTATCCGAGATACCGGGTGTCGGTTGCATAAGCGGTAACGGTGACGGCGATCCACCGCGCCATCACGAGCGGCTCGTCGCGGTCGATGAAGTCCCGCGCAATGTCCTTCGCCTCTTCGCCGCCGTCAAGCCTGTCCTTGGCTTCCTGGCGGAGGTCGACCGCAGCCTCGATTCGCGCGACCCAATCCGGGTGGATGTCCTCGTTTTCCTTCAGCCCCGGATGCCATGCCGCGAGCTTCTTCACCATCCCCTTTGTCCAATGGCGAGTTGGCGGCGCAATGCCTCGCTTGTTGAAGGCAACGGCGATCTTTGTGCGTTCCTCGAACCTACCGACACGCTGCGTCAGCTCCACGAGGATCGGTTTCTGCTCGGGGTGTTCCTCCGTGCGAATGAACGCACCCGAACGCGGGTCATAGACGCGGCGATAGCCGTACGCGGCCTGCGCGTGCGGCCGGCCAGAAACGGCGTTCGCTCGCAGCGTGCGCATGACGTTGTCGCGCAGCTCGTCGACTTCACGCTCGCCAATCAGTGCGTCGAGGCCGGTACGGAAACGGTCATCCTTGTTGGTCAGGTCGTAGACCTTGCCCCCGTAGCACCAGAGAACGCCGTGCCTTGCGCAGGCGTTGCGGAGGCGGGCGTAAATCTCGACGTCGCGCTGCAACCGGCTCGATCCGTAAGCGATCACGATGTCGAGCTCGCTAGCCTCTACGGCGTCGATCATGCGCTCGAACTCTTCGCGGTCGCGGTCGCGGTAGGTGGAGGCCGAGCGGTCGTCGTCGATGAACTCACCAACAACGACCGTTCCGAGCTCGTCGGAAGTGGCGCGGCCGACGTCTAGCTGCTCACGGACCGAGTAGCCCCTGCGCTTCCCCTTTCCTCTGTACGCGCTCTTCCGTGCGTACAGCCCCGCTCGCTTGCCCTTCAAGCTCTCGCGCAGCGACTGGATACCGGACAGATTCATACGGTGACCCCCTTATCGAACAACCGTACGACTCCGCCTGTCGGAACCTCATACGGTTTAAGTAAGAGCCACCAAGGTGGCGACGAACGCCCCCATCCGGTTCACCAGCGTGCTCGTCCAGAGCCACCAGAACTCCCGGGGAAGCCCCGACACGCTCTCGCGCACGGCGCGTCTGAGACCTGCTGCGGACATCGGAATCCCCCGGGTGTGTAAGCGGCTCACTGGACACCCGGAACTTACGTACGCGCCCGGTGCATCCGCCACTCAATTGACGCAGGTCCGCAATCGACGAAGGTCCCGCCGGTACGGTCCCTCGTCCCGCGCGGGAGGGCCGAAATGTCGATTACGCTCGTACGCATGGCCGACGCACCGTACAAGCTGATCCTCCTCCGCCACGGCGAGAGCGAATGGAACGCGAAGAACCTGTTCACCGGCTGGGTGGACGTCAACCTCACCGAGAAGGGCGAGAAGGAGGCAGTGCGCGGCGGCGAGCTGCTCACCGCCGCCGGTCTCCTCCCGGACGTGCTGCACACCTCGCTCCAGAAGCGCGCCATCCGCACCGCCCAGCTCGCACTGGAGTCCGCGGACCGCCACTGGATCCCGGTCCACCGCAGCTGGCGCCTGAACGAGCGCCACTACGGCGCGCTCCAGGGCAAGGACAAGGCGCAGACGCTCGCCGAGTTCGGCGAGGAGCAGTTCATGCTGTGGCGCCGCTCGTACGACACCCCGCCGCCGGTCCTGGAAGACGGCACCGAGTTCTCGCAGTCCGAGGACCCGCGTTACGCGACCATCCCCTCGGAGCTGCGCCCCCGCACGGAGTGCCTCAAGGACGTCGTCGAGCGCATGCTGCCGTACTGGTACGACGGCATCGTCCCGGACCTCCTCGACGGCAAGACCGTCCTGGTCGCCGCCCACGGCAACAGCCTCCGAGGCCTGGTCAAGCACCTCGACGGCATCTCCGACGAGGACATCTCCGGCCTGAACATCCCCACCGGCATCCCGCTCTACTACGAGCTCGACGCCGACTTCCGCCCGGTCACCAAGGGCGGCAAGTACCTCGACCCGGACGCGGCCGCCGCGGCCATCGAGGCGGTCAAGAACCAGGGCAAGAAGAAGTAGCCCCTTCTTTCCGTTCTTTTTGTACGAGAGAGGCCCCCGGCCGCGGACCACCGCGGCCGGGGGCCTCTCCGCTGCCCGGCGCACCCCGCGTCGCTCCCCAGGCGGGTCTCACCCATTCGGGGTAATTTGTCCGGTATGAACGCCTCCTTGCGCAGCCGCTGCGCCCACGCCCTCACGGCGGGCGTCCTGACCGCCGCCCTGCTGACCGCCGGTACCGCCGCCGCCTCCGCGGCCCCCTCCCCGAAGCCCAGCCCCAGCGCCAGCACCAGCGCCGGCGCGAGCACCGCCGCCATCACCGTCAAGGCCAGCGCCAACGAGGTAGACCAGGGCGGAACGGTCACCTTCACCGGCCGCACCAAGGGCCTCAAGGTCGGCAGCAAGCTGCTGCTCCAGCACAAGAACGGCACCAAGTGGACCACGCTCAAGGCGAGCACCACGGTCAAGAACGGCAGCGGCTACACCCTCGACGCCAAACTCCTCACCAAGGGCAAGGAACAGCTCCGGATCAAGGGCGACGACGACACCGTCTCCCCGACCGTCAAGGTCACGGTGAAGTAGGACCACCTCCCGCACACGCATGAGGAGGGGCCCCGTCCGGTGCGGGCGGGGCCCCTCCTCGTACTGCGTAGGACGTGCGGGAATCAGCCGCAGCAGCCGCCGCACTGGCACGGCGCGCCGGACTGGCAGCCGCAGCCGCAGCCCGAGCCGCAGCCGCAGGCGCCGAGCAGCGGCAGGTGGGTCACTTCGGGGGCTTCCTGCGGGGATTCGGTCGTGGTGGGGGTGTCGGCCATGGGATCTCCTCGGGTTCTCGATGGATCACTGGCTCGATGCCCGAAGGCACGGCAGGGGAGGCGGGCGGCCTCCCCCCACCCATTGCATGCCCGAATCGCGGGCGCATCAACAGCGCGCGGAAGCACAGGAGTTGATGTGCCCTGCACGGGGTCCGTGCGGATACGCCCGTACTACGCCTGTACGGAGCCTTCCTGCGCCGCCTGGACGTCGTCCGCGTGCTCGCCCGTCACCAGGTACACGACCCGCTTGGCGACCGAGACCGCGTGGTCCGCGAAGCGCTCGTAGTAGCGGCCGAGGAGGGTGACGTCGACGGCGGTCTCGATGCCGTGCTTCCAGCGGTCGTCCATCAGGTGCGTGAAGAGCGTGCGGTGCAGCAGGTCCATCTCGTCGTCGTCCTGCTCCAGCTGGAGGGCCAGGTCGACGTCCTTGGTGATGATGACCTCCGCCGCCTTCGCCATCAGGCGCTGCGCGAGCTGGCCCATCTCCAGGATGGTCGCGTGCAGGTCGTGCGGCACGGCGGTGGCCGGGAAGCGCAGCCGCGCCAGCTTCGCCACGTGCTGGGCGAGGTCGCCCGAGCGCTCCAGGTCCGCGCTCATACGGAGGGAAGTGACGACGATACGGAGGTCGGTGGCGACCGGCTGCTGGCGGGCCAGCAGGGCGATGGCGCGCGCCTCCAGGTCGTGCTGGAGGTCGTCGACCTTCTGGTCGGCGGCGATGACGCTCTCCGCGAGCTTCAGATCGGCGTCCAGCATGGCGGTCGTGGCGCGACCTATCGCAGAGCCGACCAGACGGGCCATCTCGACCAGGTCCTCGCCGATCGAGTCCAGTTCCTCGTGGTACGCGTCCCGCATGGGGGTTCCTGCTTTCGTCAGTACGGCCGACTGCGGCACAGCGCAGCCGTGAATTCCGGGGTCTGGCGGGGCTCCGGTCCCCACACTCCCACCATCCGCGCGGTACGCGTCCGGTTCCGACCGCCGAAGTGAACCGCCCCCATCCCCTTGGTGAACTCTGGGCGACGAACGTTCGAGCTGACACCCATTCGCTTGGGGCAGTGTCAGTGACCAGGCATAACCTTGGGCACATGGACGTGAACGCGGCAGTGGCCGCAGCAGCAGCGATAGCCGGTCTGTGCACCGGCATCATCGCCATGCTGGCGTTCCGCTGGAGCGAACGCGACCAGAAGCGCCCCACCAGGGCCGCCGTGCGCCCCGAGGTGAACGCCACGCTGCCGCCGGGAGTGGACACCGTCCTCTCCGTGCTCCGCTCCTCCGCGGTCGTGCTCGACGAGAGCGACAACGTGGTGAAGGCCAGCTCGGCGGCGTACGCCCTGGGGCTGGTCCGAGGCGGAAAGCTGGCCGTCGAGCCGATGATGCACATGGCCCGCGACACCCGCAGGGACGGGGAGATACGCCAGGTCGAGCTGGACCTGCCGCGCCGGGGCACCGGCCGCGGCGAGGCCCTCGCGGTGTCCGCCCGGGTGGCCCCGCTCGGCTCGCGCCTCGTACTGCTCCTCGTGGAGGACCTCACCGAGGCCCGCCGTATCGAAGCGGTACGGCGCGACTTCGTCGCGAACGTGAGCCACGAGCTGAAGACCCCGGTGGGCGCCCTCTCCCTGCTCTCCGAGGCCGTCATGGACGCCTCCGACGACCCGGAGGCGGTGACCCGCTTCGCCGGCCGCATGCAGATCGAGGCGACCCGCCTGACCTCCCTGGTCCAGGAGCTGATCGACCTCTCCCGGGTGCAGAACGACGACCCGCTGGAGGACTCCGAGCCGGTACGGGTGGACGAGCTGGTGGCGGAGGCCATCGACCGCAGCCGCCACACGGCGTCCACCAAGCAGATCACCATGCAGGCCGGCGGCACCTCCGGCCTGCACGTCTGGGGCAACCGCGGCCAGCTCGCCGCCGCCCTCGGCAACCTCGTGGAGAACGCCGTCAACTACAGCCCCGCCCGTACCAAGGTCGGCATCGCCGCCCGCCGGGTGCCCGCACCCGGCGGCGACCTCATAGAGATAGCCGTCACCGACCAGGGCATCGGCATCTCCGAGCGCGACCGCGACCGGGTCTTCGAGCGGTTCTACCGCGTCGACCCGGCCCGCTCCCGCGCCACCGGAGGCACCGGCCTCGGCCTGTCCATCGTCAAGCACGTCGCCGCCTCGCACGGCGGCGAGGTCACCGTGTGGAGCTCCGAGGGACAGGGCTCCACCTTCACCCTGCGGCTGCCCGAAGCGGGCTCCGTCCGCGAGGCCCGGGTGGAACACACCCCCGGCCGCCCCCTCGTCGGCCCCGGCGACGCCGACGCGGTCGAGGACTTCGACGACGAAGCCGAAGAAACCGACGAGACGGGCGCAGTCGACGAAGCCGACACGGCCCAGGCCGGTGCCCCGACCGCCGTCGGCACCCCCGCGCTCAAGACCCCCATCCGTGAGAACACCCCTGCCCCGGAGGTCCTTCCGTGACCCGAGTGCTCGTCGTCGAGGACGAGGAATCCTTCAGCGACGCCCTGTCCTACATGCTCCGCAAGGAGGGCTTCGAGGTCGCGATCGCCGCGACCGGCCCCGACGGCCTGGACGAGTTCGAGCGCAACGGCGCCGACCTCGTCCTGCTGGACCTGATGCTGCCGGGCCTGCCCGGCACCGAGGTCTGCCGCCAGCTGCGCGTGCGCTCCAACGTCCCCGTGATCATGGTGACCGCCAAGGACAGCGAGATCGACAAGGTCGTCGGGCTGGAGATAGGGGCCGACGACTACGTCACGAAGCCCTTCTCCTCCCGCGAGCTGATCGCCCGCATCCGCGCCGTCCTGCGCCGCCGCGGCGAACCGGAGGAGGTCACCCCGGCCGCCCTGGAGGCCGGTCCGGTACGGATGGACGTCGACCGGCACGTCGTCACCGTCGCCGGCGCCAAGATCGACCTTCCCCTCAAGGAGTTCGACCTCCTCGAAATGCTGCTGCGCAACGCGGGCCGCGTGCTGACCCGTATGCAGCTCATCGACCGGGTCTGGGGCGCGGACTACGTCGGCGACACCAAGACCCTCGACGTCCACGTCAAGCGCCTGCGCGCCAAGATCGAGCCCGACCCGGGCGCCCCGCGCTACCTGGTCACGGTGCGCGGCCTGGGCTACAAGTTCGAGCCGTAGACCGCCTCCCGCACATGACGAAGGGGCCCCGCCGGAATCCGATTCCGGCGGGGCCCCTCGTCGTACGTACGAAAGGTCAGCGACCCGCGCCGGCGCCGGTCGTGGCCGCGCCCGACGGCGTGTTCTTCTCGTCCTTCTTGGCGTCCTTCTTCGGGTCCTGCTTGGCCGGGGTGCCCGAGGCCGCACCCGTCGGCGTGCCGCCCGGGGCGCCGGAGGCGGGGGTGCCCGAGGGGGAGCCGGTCGGGGAGCCCGTCGGAGCCGGGGTGGCCGGGAGCTTGTCCGGGCCGAAGCCCTCGAAGTGACCGGTGGACGGGACCACGAACGCCTTCAGCGTCACGTCGCCGGTCTCGCTGAAGGAGAAGGTGACGGGCTGGGCCTTGCCGAGCAAGGGGCTCTCGCTCTCGCTGCCGCTCGGGACGACGGCGGAGGCGTTGTCCTTGCCGCCGATGACGACGGAGCCGCCGGCCGGGACGGTGATCGGGCCGGTCTTGGCGCCCTCGGCCTTGCCGGAGGTGAGCTTCACGGTGGCCGAGGAGCCGTCGAGCTTGATGGCGTCCAGGGTCTGCGGCTTGTCGCCGTTGTTGAAGACGGTCGCGGCGACCACGGCATCGCCCTTGCCGGCCTTCTTGGTCTTCTCGTCCAGGGGCTGGGTGATGACCAGCGCGTTCTGGATCTTGATCTTGCCGTTGTCGACGGAGATCGCGGCGTTGTCCGGCTTGATGGCCAGGGTCTGTGCGTCGTTGCCGGCGCCACATGCGGCGAGCGAGACGATCGAGAACGCGAGGGCGGTGGCGGCGAGGGTGCCGCGTCGAAGGCTGCGGCTCACGGCGGCGGCAACTCCTTGGACGTTACGGACGGGGGGACTTGGCAGGCGGTCTGACATACAGCGGTCCGACTTACTGCGGGCTTAGGTTATCGACTCGCCGACCTGGGCCTGCACCCGACCCGCCCCACGGGTCGCACGGCACCCGGCGCGCACGCGGGGCGACGGCCCGGCGCGCGGGGTGGCGGAATTCGTACAGCGTTCAATGGCGGGATATTGCCAGCGGAATTGATCAAGGGCTGATCAAGGACTGATCAACGGGACCGTGATCAATTCGGGATTGGCGGGGATTGCCGAAGATTGCCGCCGGACGGGTGATCGATCTCCGAACGGAGTAGACGAAGTTCACCTCGCGGAACCCGGCAAACCGGGACTTTCGGGCCCTCTTCAAGGGTCTGTGGTGCGTGTAACGTACGCGTTTCTCTTCGCCCGCAGAGCCGCTCCCACCTGCGAATACCGTCTTCCGGAAGGCCTCCGCAGCACGTTCCTGTTGCAGTTGTCAAGCCCCGAGATATGCCCTGACCTGCGGAAACGCCATTCAGAACAAGCAGTTTCCGTGTTACTCTGGATAGCCACGGAAGGGGTACCTGTCACATGACGTTCAAGGTTGGCGACACCGTGGTCTATCCCCATCACGGGGCCGCGCTGATCGAGGCCATTGAGACTCGCCAGATCAAAGGCGTGGACAAGACCTACTTGGTGCTCAAGGTCGCCCAGGGCGACTTGACGGTTCGTGTGCCTGCGGACAATGCGGAGTTCGTCGGTGTACGCGATGTGGTCGGCCAGGACGGGCTGGACCGGGTCTTCGAGGTGCTGCGCGCACCGTATGCGGAAGAGCCCACGAACTGGTCTCGTCGCTACAAGGCAAATCTGGAGAAGCTCGCTTCTGGCGACGTCATCAAGGTCGCCGAGGTAGTGCGCGACCTGTGGCGTCGTGAGCGCGAGCGCGGTCTCTCCGCCGGCGAGAAGCGCATGCTCGCGAAGGCGCGCCAGATTCTGGTGAGCGAGCTGGCCCTCGCGGAGAACACCAATGAGGACAAGGCCGAGGCCCTGCTGGACGAGGTTCTCGCGTCGTAACCGTTCACGTGCCGTCGCATCGGCTGCTGCCGCTTCGGCGCGTGCGTTGATGGTGTGAGTGATGCCGTGGTGCCCGGCGACCGACTGTGTCCGCAGTCGGCCGTTGGACACCGCGGCATTCTTCTTTTCTACGTTCCCTGCGCCTGATCCCGCATGCGGTTTTTGCGGTGCCGATGCGCCGCCCCGTCCGACTGTCACGGAAGGGGTCCGGTCAGGGCGTCGCTCCCGGCTCGCTGTGGCCATACCCATGGGGGACGAGGACACAAACCTCCGGAGTAGTCCATGACAGTCGAACACCCCTTTGCGCCCTCCGTAAGCCCCGCCGAGAGCCCCGCGAGCCCCACGGGAAGCCCGGTGAACGGCCCTGCCCGCACCGCCGCCGTCATCCCGGCCGCAGGCCGCGGCGTCCGCCTGGGCCCCGGCGCCCCCAAGGCGCTCCGCACCCTCAACGGCACCCCGATGCTCATCCACGCCGTCCGCGCGATGGCCGCCTCCCGGCACGTCTCGCTGGTCGTCGTGGTCGCCCCCTCCGACGGCGAGACCGAGGTCAAGAGCCTCCTCGACGAGTACGAGCACGCCCTGCCGGAGCGCACCGAGTTCCTGGTCGTCCCCGGCGGGGACACCCGCCAGGAGTCCGTGAAGCTGGGCCTGGACGCGCTGCCCGAGGACATCACCGCCGTACTGGTGCACGACGCGGCACGTCCGCTCGTCCCGGTGGACACCGTGGACGCGGTGGTCGAAGCGGTGCGGGGCGGGGCCGTGGCCGTGGTGCCCGCGCTGCCCCTCTCCGACACCGTCAAGCAGGTCGAGCCCCGCAAGGACGGGGCTCCGGAACTCGTCGTCGCGACGCCCGAGCGGGCGCTGCTGAGGGCCGTGCAGACGCCGCAGGGCTTCGACCGCGCGCTGCTGGTGCACGCCCACGAGACCGTCCCCGGCACGGAGGAGGGGGCCACCGACTGCGCCGGTATGGTCGAGCGGCTCGGGCGGCCGGTCGTGGTGGTCCCCGGGCACGAAGAGGCGTTCAAGGTGACCCGGCCGCTGGACCTGGTGCTGGCCGAGGCGGTACTCGCACGGAGGAGGGCCAACGATGGCTTCTGAGAACAACCCCGGGAATCCCGCCCCGGTGATTCCGCTGGTCGGCATCGGGACCGACATCCACGCCTTCGAGCGCGGACGTGCGCTGTGGTGCGCGGGCCTGCACTGGCCGGACGAGGAGTTCGGACTCGCCGGGCACTCGGACGCCGACGTGGTGGCCCACGCCGCCTGCGACGCGCTGTTCTCCGCCGCCGGGGTCGGCGACCTCGGGGCGCACTTCGGGACGGGGCGGCCTCAGTGGGCCGGGGCGTCCGGGGTCACGCTGCTCACCGAGGCGGCCCGGATCGTACGGGCCGAGGGCTTCGAGATCGGGAACGTCGCGGTGCAGGTCGTCGGCGTACGGCCCAAGGTCGGCAAGCGGCGCGAGGAGGCCCAGAAGGTGCTGAGCGCGGCGGTCGGCGCACCGGTGTCGGTGTCGGGGACGACGAGCGACGGGCTCGGGCTCACCGGGCGCGCGGAGGGGCTGGCGGCCATCGCCACGGCGCTGGTGTACCGGGTCTGAGCCCTGCCCCTGTTGGGCTGAACCGCCCGCTCCGCTTTTGCACATGCCTTGCACGTACGCTGGTACGGCAAGGCATGTGGCACGAGTGGAGGCAAGCGGTGACGGTGACGACCGAGGTCCGGACCGGCGTGTCCACGGGATACGTGCTGCGGCCCGCGACCGCCGAGGACGTCGGCGGGGCGCGCGCCGTCATGCTGGACACCGTCTACCGCGACCTGAAGTCCGGCTACGTACCGCGCTGGCACGCGGACATCATCGACCTCGACGGAACGTATCTGCGCCCCGAGCGGCGCACCCTCCTCGTGGTCGAGAAGGACGGCGAGATCGTCGCCACCGGGGCGGTGCGCGACCAGGGCCCGCAGGCGCCGCCCAATCCGGAGTGGGTCGCGGCCCGTTTCCCGTCCGGGACCACCGCCCAGCTCTGCCGGATCTACGTCCGCCCGGAGCACCGGCGGCACGGACTTGCCCGCGCGCTCGTGCGCGAATTGTGCGACTTTGTCGTGAAGGTCGGTGGGTACGAGGCGGTCTATCTGCACACCGACCCCGCCGTTCCGGGTGCCGAGCCGTTCTGGCGCTCGCTGGCGACCGAGGTCTGCGACGAGCGGAAGCTGCCTGGTGGGGGGCAGGGCATCGTCCACTTCGAGCTGCCGATGGGCGCCGGGGAGAGCGGTCAGCCCGCCCGCTAGGTGATAATCGTTTTCAGGTAGGGTCGTGACATGTCCTCGATACGCCGCCGTGCCGCGCTGCCCCTCGCAGCGACGGCCGCCACGCTCGCCCTGACCGTCACGGCCTGCGGAGGCGGTGGTTCCGGCAGTGCGGCGGGCTCGGGCGGCGGTGACGGCCGGCTGCGCGTCTCGCTCGCGTTCCCGCCGGCGCAGGCCATGTCCCCGTACGGCGACGACGCCGTGACCCTCAGCCGCCTCGCGGTCGTCGAGGGGCTCACCGCGCTCGGCAAGAACGGCGAGGCACTGCCCGCGCTGGCCACCGAATGGAAGCCGGACGGCGACAAGAGCTGGACCTTCACCCTGCGCAAGGCCGTCTTCCAGGACGGCAAGCCGGTCGACGCGGAGTCCGTCGTACGCGCCCTGACCGCCGCCGAGCAGGCCAAGCCCAAGCCGCGCGTGCTCAGCGACACGGACCTGAACGCCAAGGCTGAAGGTGCGCAGACCGTACGCATCACGACCAAGACCGCCGACCCGCTCCTCCCGCAGCGGCTGGCGAACCCCTCCCTGGCGATCCTCTCGGCGGGCGCGTACAGCGGCGGCAAGGTCGACCCCGCCGGGCACGCGACCGGCCCGTACACCCTCACCAAGCTCAACGGCGCCGTCAGCGCCACGCTGACCAGGAACGACACCTACTGGGGCACGAAGGCCAAGGCGATCGGCGTCGACGTGGCGTTCGTCGCCGACGGCAAGGCGCGGGCGAACGCGCTGCGCGCCGGGCAGACCGACATCGCCGAGTACGTGCCTGTCTCGCAGGCCTCCCTGCTGGAGGAGAGCCAGGTCCGCGAGGTGCCCACCGCGCGCACCAACAGCCTCTACCTCAACACCAAGAAGGGCCCCTTCGCGGACGCCGCGCTGCGGGCCGCCGCCCGTGCCGCCATCGACAGCAAGGCGCTGGTCGAGGGCGTGTACGAGGGCCGGGCCGACACCGCGCAGGGCCTCTTCGGGCCCGGCGTCGCCTGGGCGGCGAAGCAGCGCGTACCCGTCGAGGGGCGGGCCACGCCCGCGCCCCGGGACAAGGTCGCGGCCGCCGGGGAGATCGTCCTCGCCACCTACACCAACCGGCCCGAGCTGCCCGAGGTCGCCACGGCCGTCCAGCAGCAGCTGGAGAAGGCGGGCTTCACGGTCCGCCAGGTGGTCCGGGACTACGCGCAGATGGAGGCGGACGCGCTGGGCGGCAAGTTCGACGCGTTCATCCTGCCGCGCAACACGCTGCTCGACACCGGCGACCCGTCCTCCTACCTGGCCAGCGACTTCACCTGCGCCGGGTCCTTCAACATCTCCCAGCTCTGCGACAAGCAGGTCGACGAGGCCGCCGCCAAGACGGTCTCCGCCGTCGACACCCCGGCCCGGCAGGCCGCCGAGATGAAGGCCGAGGCGGCCGTGCTCGCGACGGACGCGGTGGTTCCGCTGGTGCACGAGCGGTTCGTGCAGGGGGTCGGCAAGGGCGTCGAAGGCGTCTCGCTCGACCCGATGGAGCGGACGCTGGTCACCGCCGACACCCATATCGGATGAGGCTGAGGGGGTTCGCGGGGCGGGCCGTCGCCCTCCTCGCGGTGGTGCTGGCGGTCGGGCTGCTGCCCTGGCTGACCAGGAACGATCCGGCGCTCACCATCCTCCACGCGCGGTACGCCGACCGGCCGCCGACGCCCGAGACGCTCGCCGCCATCCGCGCCGAGACCGGCCTCGACGGCGGCCCGCTGCACGTGCTGGGCGGCTGGCTCGGCGCGGCCCTGCGCGGGGACTTCGGGGTGTCGTGGGTGTCGGGCGCGCCCGTCGGCCCGGATGTGACGGGTGCCCTCGGGGTGTCTCTGTCTCTGATGGGCTGCTCGCTGCTGGTGGCCGTGGTGCTGGCGGGGCTGCTGTGCCTGCGGACGCTGCGGCTCGGGGCGCGGCGGGGGCTCGTACGGGCGCGGGCGGGCGTGGTCGGGGCGGTGCTGGCCGCGCTGCCGGAGTTCTTGATCGCGGCGGTGCTGGCGACGGTCTTCGCCGTTCAACTGGGGTGGTTCCCGGCGGTGGGCTGGGGGACCTTCGCGGCCGTAGTGCTGCCTGCCGTGGCCATGGGCATCCCGGCCGGAGCGCTGCTCGGGCGGCTGCTCGACGACGCGCTGCCGGGGGCCTTCGCGGAGCCCTGGGCGCGGGCGGCTGCGGCAGGTGGGATCCCTGGTGCGCGGGTGGCGCTGCACGCGCTGCGCAGGACGCTGCCCGGGGTGCTGCCGCAGTTCGGGTTCGTGGTGGTCGGGCTGACGGGCGGGGCGGTCGCGGTCGAGACCCTCTTCGCGATTCCCGGGCTGGGGGGTACGGCGCTGGCGGCCGCCCTCGCGCAGGATCTCCCGGTCCTCCAGGCCTCCGTCCTGGTGCTGCTGTTGCTGGGGGTGGCGGCGGGGCTCGCGGTGCGCGGGCTCGGGCGGCTGCTCCTGGGGCCCGCCCTGCGCGACGGGGCGCTTCCGACGCTGGTCAGGCCCCGGCTGGAGGCCGGGCGGGCGGTGCGCTGGGGGGCGGTGCTGGTGACGGTGGTGTTCGTGGGGGTCGTGGTGGCGGGGCTGCTGCGCGATCCGTACGCCATCGACGTGACCGCCCGCCTCGCCGGGCCCGGCGCCGGGCATCCGCTCGGCACCGACTCCCTCGGCCGCGACACGCTGGCCCGGCTCGGGCACGGGGCGGGGCGGACAGTGCTGGCGGCGCTGGCGGTGTCCGTGGTGACGCTGGTGGTCGGGGTACTGGTGGGGCTCCTCCCCGGGGCGGGCGGCTTCACCGAGATGGTGAACGCGCTGCCCGCGATCGTCGCGGGCCTGGTCGTGGCGGGCGTCGCGGGACCGGGCGCGGTGGCGGCGGCGGTCGCGGTGTCGGTCGTCGCCTGGGCCCCGCTCGCCGCGCACACGCGTGCGCTGTACGAGCAGGAACGTGCGGCTCCGCATGTCGCGGCGGCGCGGGCGCTGGGGGCGGGGCGGGGCTGGGTCCTGCGCCGCCATGTCCTCCCCGGCGTCCTCCCGGGGGTCGTCCGGCACGCGGTGCTGCGTATCCCCGCCCTCGCTCTGGCCCTCGCCTCGCTGAGCTTCCTGGGGCTGGGCGCGGCCCCGCCCGCTCCGGAGTGGGGGCGGATGCTGGCCGAGAACCTGCCCTACGCCGAGCGGGCGCCGTGGTCTGTCCTGGCACCGGCGGCGGCGCTGGTGGTGCTGGGGGTGGGGGCGGTGCTGTGGGCGGCAGTGGCGGGGGCCGCCGGCCGCCGGGGCCGGTTGTCCACAGCTGTGGACAAGGACTTGGTGGAGGTACGGGCGTGAGGGGGCCGGAGCGGGGGCCGGACGGTACCGGGGCGGGCCGAGGGGCGGCACCCGGGCGGGCCGGGAGCGGGAGGGGCCGCCCCCTTGCCCGCCCGTCCCGCCCCCGGGGGGCGGCCCCGCCGCCCAAGGGGGCGGCGGCGGGAGGGGGCGCGCCCAAGGGGGCGGCGGCGGAAGGGGGCGCGCCCAAGGGGGCGGCGGGGCGTGAGCGCAGCTCCAGTGTTGAGCGCCGCCCTTACAAGGCGGATGGCAGGGCCCCGAAGGGTGGAAGGTGGCGGGCCCTCGCCGAGGTGCGGGAGCTGACGCCCTACCTGCGGCTGCTCGTCGGGACGCAGCTTGCGTTCAATGTGGGGTTCTTCGCGGTGCTGCCGTACCTGGCGCAGCACCTCGGCGGGGCGCTCGGGATGGCCGGGTGGGTGGTCGGGTTCGTGCTGGGGTTGCGGACGTTCAGCCAGCAGGGGCTGTTCGTGGTGGGTGGGGCGCTCACCGATCGGTACGGGCCGAGGCCCGTGGTGCTGGTGGGGTGCGTGCTGCGGATCGCCGGGTTCGTATGGCTGGCGTTCGCGGGGAGCACGGGGACCGTCATCGGGGCCGTGCTGCTGATCGGGTTCGCGGCGGCGCTCTTCTCGCCCGCCGTCGAATCGGAGACCGCGCGCGAGGCCGTGCGGTTCGAGACGGAGACGGGGACGCCTCGGGCACAGGTGCTGGCGGTGTTCTCGGCGGCCGGGCAGGCGGGGGCATTCGTCGGTCCGTTGCTGGGGTCCCTGCTGCTCCTGGTCGGATTCCGGGCCGCCTGCCTGGCGGGAGCCGTGGTCTTCGTGGCCGTGCTCGCCGGGCACTGGCGGCTGATGCCCGCACGGGAAGGGGCGCACGCGAGGGAGCACCGGCGGGGCGGGGTGCGGGCGCTGGTGCGCAGCCCCGGGTTCGTGATCGTGTGCCTGGCGTACAGCACCTATCTGGTGGCGTACAACCAGCTGTACCTGGCCCTGCCCGCCGAGGTCGAGCGGGCGACCGGATCGCAGGCCGCCCTCGGCTGGCTCTTCGCGCTGTCCTCGCTGCTGGTCGTCTTCGTACAGCTGCCCGTCACCCGGTGGGCCGGGCGACGGCTCGGACTGCGGACCGCGCTCGTCGGAGGGCTCGGAGTGGTGGCGGCCGGGTTCCTCGGGGTGGCCGCCTCCGTACCGCTGCACCTCACCGGGGCCGCCGGGCTGCTCCCCGGCGCGTTCCTCGTCGTCGCGATCACGCTCGGCCAGATGCTCCTCGTCCCGGCCGCCCGCGCCCTCGTCCCGGACCTGGTCGACGACAGGCATCTCGGGCTCGCCATGGGCGCGCTGTCGTCCGTGTCGGGGCTGGTGGTGCTGATCGGGAGTTCCGCGACCGGAACGCTGCTGGCGGGCGGGGGCGTCGTCCTGTGGGGCGTGCTCGCCGCCGTGCCGCTCACCGGGGCGCTCCTTGCCGTCCTGCCTCTGCCATGGGGGGCGGGCGGTGGGGTAGACGTAGGGGGCCAAGCCGTATCCGTAACCCCGGAAGGACGCGAGCCGACGTGACCGCCGCACTCAGCGAAGACCTCAAGGCACTCCTCGACACCCCCGTCTTCATCTCCGTCGCCACCATCCAGCCCGACGGCAGCCCCCAGGTCTCCCCGGTCTGGGTGAAGCGGGACGGCGACGCCGTGCTGTTCTCGACGACGATCGGCCGGCGCAAGGAGAAGAACCTGCGCCGCGACCCCCGCGTCACCGTGCTGCTCCAGCCCTTCGACTCCCCCTACACGTACGCCGAGATCCGGGGGACCGCCGAGCTGACGACCGAGGGCGGTCAGGAACTGATCGACGAGCTGTCCGTGAAGTACACGGGCAAGAAGTACGCCGAGTTCAACCCGACCTCCGTCAACGACACCGAGCGCGTCGTCGTCCGCGTGACGGCCCGCAAGGTCGTCGGTAACATCTAGGCACCCCTCCGGGCCCGTGTCCCGCCGTGCTTTTGCGCGGGGTACGGGCCCGTTTCACGTGAAACACTCAGTACCCTTGCAGGGTGACTATTCGCCTGTACGACACCAGCGCCCGGCAGACGCGTGACTTCACCCCGCTCGTCCCGGGCTGTGTCTCGATCTACCTGTGTGGCGCCACCGTGCAGGCGGCCCCGCACATCGGGCACATCAGGTCGGGACTGAACTTCGACATCATGCAGCGGTGGTTCGCCCACCGCGGCTACGACGTGACCTTCATCCGCAATGTGACCGACATCGACGACAAGATCATCGCGAAGTCGGCGGACCAGAACCGCCCGTGGTGGTCCATCGGCTACGAGAACGAGCGCGCCTTCAACTCCGGCTACGACGTGCTCGGTTGCCTCCCGCCCACCTACGAGCCCCGCGCCACCGGCCACATCACCGAGATGGTCGAGATGATGCGCGGCCTCATCGAGCGCGGTCACGCCTACGAGGCCGACGGGAACGTCTACTTCGACGTCCGCTCGTACGACGGCTACCTGGAGCTGTCGAACCAGGAGCTGGACAACCTCCTCCAGCCCTCCGGCGAGGGCGAGACCGGCAAGCGCGACCCCCGCGACTTCGCGATGTGGAAGGCCGCCAAGCCCGGCGAGCCCTCCTGGGAGACCCCCTGGGGCCGCGGGCGTCCCGGCTGGCACCTGGAGTGCTCGGCCATGGCGCACAAGTACCTCGGCAAGGCCTTCGACATCCACGGCGGCGGGATCGACCTGATCTTCCCGCACCACGAGAACGAGATCGCCCAGGCCAAGGCCTACGGCGACGACTTCGCCAACTTCTGGGTGCACAACCACTGGGTCACCATGGCCAACGAGAAGATGTCGAAGTCCCTCGGCAACTCCGTCCTCGTCAGCGAGATGGTCAAGGCCTGGCGGCCCATCGTGCTGCGCTACTACCTCGGTACGCCGCACTACCGCTCCGCCATCGAGTACAGCGAGGACGCCCTGCGCGAGGCCGAGTCCGCCTTCGCGCGCATCGAGGGTTTCGTGCAGCGCGTGGTGGAGAAGGCGGGGCCGGTCGAGCCCGCCGCCGAGGTGCCGCCCGCGTTCGCCGAGGCCATGGACGACGACCTCGGCGTCCCGCAGGCCCTCGCGATCATCCACACGACGGTCAGGCAGGGGAACTCCGCCCTGGCCGCCGACGACAAGGAAGCCGCCGTCGCCAGGCTGGCCGAGGTCCGCGCCATGCTCGGCGTCCTGGGCCTCGACCCGCTCGACGCGCACTGGGCCGGCGAGTCCGACCGGGGCGAGGACCTCCACGGGGTCGTCGACACTCTCGTACGACTCGTGCTCGACCAGCGTCAGTCCGCGCGCGAGCGCAAGGACTGGGCGGCGGCCGACGCCATCCGCGACCAGCTCCAGCAGTCGGGGCTCGTCATCGAGGACAGCCCGTCCGGACCGAGGTGGACGCTCGGGCCCCGCTAGGGGCTGAGGCGAGCAGGGCCCGCGAAAGGGCCTTCCGATGTGCCGCCCGGGACCCCGGGCGGCACACTTCATTTACGTACGCATTGACGATCTGCATCACCATGTGGATCGCCGGATCCACAGGAAACAGGTAGTCATGGCCGGCAACAGCCAGCGCAGGAACCGACGCACGTCCAACAAGAAGGGCATGCAGGTCGGCAGCGGCGGCCAGCGTCGCAAGGGCCTCGAAGGCCGCGGCCCCACCCCCAAGGCCGAGGACCGCAAGAAGCACAAGGCGAACCGTCTCGCCACCGCCAAGGCCAAGCACGCCCAGGCGCGCCGCCCCGCCCCCCGCCGCGGCGGTGTCAAGGGCACCTCGGAGATGGTCGTCGGCCGCAACCCCGTGTACGAGGCCCTGCGCGACGGCGTCCCCGCGATCACGCTGTACGTCCAGCAGTACATCGACAACGACGAGCGGGTCCGCGACATCCTCCAGCTCGCCGGCGAGCGCGGCAAGATCAACCTCATGGAGGCCCCGCGCGCCGAGCTGGACCGCATGACCAACGGCCTCAACCACCAGGGCATCGTCCTGCAGGTCCCGCCGTACGAGTACGCCCACCCGCAGGACCTGATCGACGCCGCGCACGACAACCACGAGGAACCGCTGATCGTCGCCCTCGACGGCGTCACCGACCCGCGCAACCTCGGCGCGATCATCCGCTCCACCAACGCCTTCGGCGGCCACGGCGTCGTCGTGCCCGAGCGGCGCGCGGCCCACATGACCGCCGGCGCGTGGAAGTCCTCCGCCGGAACCGCCGCCCGCACCCCCGTCTCGCGCGTCACCAACCTGACCCGCGCGCTGGAGGACTACAAGAAGGCCGGTCTCACGATCGTCGGCCTCACCGCCGACGGCGAGCACAAGGTCGAGGACCTGGAGGCCATCGGCGGTCCCGTCGTCATCGTCATCGGCTCCGAGGGCAAGGGCCTCGGCCGCCTCGTCGGCGAGACCTGCGACTACCGCGTACGCATCTCGATGCCCGGCGGCGCCGAGTCGCTGAACGCCGGTGTCGCGGCCGGGATCGTCCTGTACGAGACGGCGCGTCGTCGGAAGTAGTGCGTCAGTTTGCGCTAGAGGGCCCCGGATTCCGTCCGGGGCCCTTTTCGTCCACCTGTGTTGACCTGCGGTGTCTGCGAGAACGTGTCGATTTGACGGGTCTCGGACAGATCGAGGGCGTCAAGGCAGTGTCCTAAACACACATCACTCGGTTAGATGAGTGTGGACACCAGAACACCCGGGTTCGACGATCAGCCCGCACTGAGCATGGTCAAGGTGCCCTGCGACCCGGCGCAGGTCATCGTCAACCACGCCAGCTTCCGCGTGCAGCTCGCCCCGAGCCAGAGCGCGCGCCCCACCGTGGTGCGGGGTGCTCTGGACGACCGGACGGCGAAGATCCCCGCGCTCAGCGGGGCGGGAGCCGCTGCGGTCGGTGCGGCGGCGGGCGCGGCGGCCGGACGCCGCCGGGCGCCCGTCGTGTGGACGGGCAGGTCCGAGCCGGGCGACCCCGGCGCGGGCGGGCTCCTCCAGGCCGTACGCAACTCGACCGCCACCCGCCCCGCAGGCCCCGCCGACGACCTCGACGCAGGGCTCGATGCCGGGGCGACGCAGCTCATCCCGCGCATCGGCCCGCCGGAGCCCGCACCCGACGACACCATGCAGACCCCGGCCGTCACCGGCGAGCCGACCCGGATGCTGCCCCGGATGCGGCAGGCCGAGGGCGCATACGACGCCTACGAGGACCAACTCCCTTACGACGACGAAGAGTCGGAGGCGGACGGGCGCGGTGACGGGCGCTCGCGGCACTCCTTCTACCCCGACCGGCGGATGAACCTCGGCGTCGTGCTGCTCCCGCTGCGCGTCTTCCTCGGCTTCATCTCCATCTACGCCGGCATGGGCAAGCTCTGCGACCCCGTCTTCTTCGACGGCGGCGAGCGCGGCTCCATGGTCAAGTGGCTCAACGCGCTGCACCCCTGGCCGCTCGCCGAGCCGCTGCGGGACTTCGCGCTCCAGCACCCGGTCGGTGCCGGGCTCAGCGTGGCGTTCCTCCAGGTCGTCGTGGGCGTGCTCACGGTGCTCGGCCTGTGGCAGCGGGTCGCGGCGGTCTTCGGGACGCTGCTGTCGGCGGCACTGCTGCTCACCGTGAGCTGGAAGAGCGTCCCCGCGTACGACGCGCCGGACATCATCTACCTCGCCGCCTGGTCGCCGCTGATCATCGCCGGTGCGCCCGTCTACTCGATGGACTCCCGGCTCGCGGGCGAGGCCTGGCGGACGCTGGGGCCGCGCAGCGCGGTGTGGGAGCTGCGGCGGCGCGTGCTGCGACGCGGCTTCCTGATGGTGACGCTGGTCGTCGGACTCACCCTGCTGGTCGGCTCGGTGCTCGGCGGGGCGGTCCGCTCGGCCGAGGTCGTCGTGCCCGGACCCGACGACGACCCGGCGAACCACCTGCCGGGCCGCCCGCTCCCCAAGGAGCCCGGCGCCCAGCGCACCTCGCAGGGACCGCAGCGCAAGGCCCCCAAGCCCTCCGCCTCCTCCTCGGTCTCGCCGTCGGCGAAGCCCAGCAGCACGGCCGGGCCGCGCGCCACGGCCACCGCGGGCGCGACCGCGGGCCCCAGCCGGACGCGGGGCTCCACCGGCCGCACCCCCACCCGGAACAACCCGCCGGCCTCGGCCTCCTCGGGCCCCTCGGCCACGGCGGGACCGTCCTCCAGCGGCGGCACCGGCGACGGCGGCTCCTCCTCCTCCGGCGGGTCCGGCTCGGGCGGCTCGTCCTCCGGCGGCTCCCAGGGCGGGAACTCCGGCGGAGGGTCCGGCGGGGACAAGGTGATCGGCGGACTGCTCGGGTAGGGCGGGACGCGTACGTACACGGAGAAGGGCCCGGCGCCGGGGATGGCGCCGGGCCCTTTCCCGTACGTTCTCAACGCCCCTGCGCGGCAAGCTCCTTGGCGGCCTCGGTGAGGTCCTTGGCGGTGTCGATCGCCCGCCAGTAGGCGCCCTGGGGGATCGGGTAGCCGGCCAGGCTGCGGGAGCGGGCGAGGCGCGGGAAGGTCGTGCGCTCGTGGTCGCCGAGGTCGGGCAGGAGGGCGGTGAAGGCGGCGGAGAAGACGTACACGCCCGCGTTGATGAGGTACGGCGAGGGCGGCGACTCGATGAAGTCGGTGACGTTGCCGAAGGTGTCCGTCTCGACGGCGCCCCACGGGATGCGGGGGCGGGCCAGGGCCAGGGTGGCGGTGGCGTCGCGTTCGGCGTGGAAGGCGGCCATCTCGCGCAGGGAGAAGCGGGTCCAGATGTCGCCGTTCGTGGCGTACCAGGGCTGCTCGGGGTGCGGCAGGTGCTTGGCGGCGTACTTCAGGCCGCCGCCTCGACCCAGGGGCTCCGTCTCGACAACGGTCGTGACGTGCAAGGGGAGTTGGGGGGCCTGCTCGGTCAGCCAGTCCTGGAGGACCTCGGCGAGGTGGCCGCAGGAGACGACGGCGTCAGTGACGCCCTCGGCGGCGAGCCAGGCGAGTTGATGGCCGATGATCGGGGTTCCGGTGCCGGGAATCTCGACCATCGGCTTGGGCCGGTCGTCGGTGTACGGGCGCAGTCGCGAGCCCTGGCCGCCGGCCAGGACGACGGCCTGGGTGGGGGCTGCGGGCGCCGTTGTGTCGGGGGTGGTCATGCAGGGGACGATATGCGGCGCGGGGGGCGCCGCCGTTGAGGGGCAGGGCCGTCAGTTCTGTGGGGTGTCTACCGGTGGTCCGTTTCGGCCGATCAGGGGCGGTGGTTCGCGACGCCGGAGGCGAAGGACGTGTCGCAGACGGGCCGCGAGTACGACTGGGCGCGGGTCGGGCCGTAGTGCTTGACGGCGGCGCGGCCCAGCGAGCGCGCGATGTTCATGCAGTGCTTGGCGAGGGACGGGCGGCGCTCGACCTCGCGCTGGAGGTGCGTGAGAGCCGTTCCGGGGTCCTTCTCCTGAAGCTCCACCAGGAGCCGGTCGCGCAGAATATCCTGCGGGGCACGGGACTTGGCCTGGGTGGAGACGTCCTCGGCGGATGCGGTGAGCATCTGGGACTCGGGAGTGCCGGCGACCCACGGGACGCGGGTGACGGCGAGGGTCCCGGAGAGCACCAGGACGACGGGCAGGACGAGGGCGAGAGTTCGGCCGATGCGGCGGGCTGAGTGGGTCACGCGAGTGAGCGTAGCGGGCGGTGACGATTTGGCGACATTCCGTCACCCTGATGAGGGAAGGTTCGATCCGCCTTTTCGAATTGTGTGTTGACGTACGCGGCTCGAAATGCCCAGTGTGCCGGGGTATTTGAGCTGGTCGGCACATAAACGTTTGTCGGTGTGCGCTTGGGCAAGCGCACGGCACGCGGAAGGGCCCCGCACCGAAGTGCGGGGCCCTTGACCGTACTTGAGGCTGACCGGGGTCAGTCGCTGAGGCGCTCGCCCGTCTTGGTGGAGAAGACGTGCAGCTCGCCCGGGCGCGGGACGACGTGCAGCTCGGTGCCCTTGTCCGGGACGGCGCGGCCGTTGACGCGGACGACGAGGTCCTTGTGCTCGCCGCCGACCTCGGCGGAGCCGTACACGTAACCGTCGGCGCCGAGCTCCTCGACGACGTTGACGGAGACGGCGAGGCCCGCCGGGGCGTCGCTGGTGTCCTTGGAGAGGGTCTTCGCGGCCTCGCCGCCGTGCTCGACGATGTCGAAGTGCTCGGGGCGCACACCGACGGTGACCGTGGTGTCGCCCTTGTCGGCGGCGGCGGACAGGGCCTCGCGGGAGACCGGGACGACGCTGTTGCCGAACTTCACGCCGCCGTCGGTGATCGGGACCTCGACCAGGTTCATGGCCGGGGAGCCGATGAAGCCGGCGACGAAGAGGTTGGCCGGGCGGTCGTACATGTTGCGCGGCGAGTCGACCTGCTGGAGCAGACCGTCCTTGAGGACCGCGACGCGGTCGCCCATGGTCATGGCCTCGACCTGGTCGTGCGTGACGTACACGGTCGTGATGCCCAGGCGGCGCTGGAGGCTCGCGATCTGCGTACGGGTCGAGACGCGGAGCTTGGCGTCGAGGTTCGACAGCGGCTCGTCCATGAGGAAGACCTGCGGCTCACGCACGATGGCGCGGCCCATGGCGACACGCTGGCGCTGACCGCCGGAGAGGGCCTTCGGCTTGCGGTCGAGGTACTCGGTGAGGTCGAGGATCTTCGCGGCCTCTTCGACCTTCTTGCGGATCTCGGCCTTGTTGACGCCCGCGATCTTCAGGGCGAAGCCCATGTTGTCCGCGACGGACATGTGCGGGTAGAGCGCGTAGTTCTGGAACACCATGGCGATGTCCCGGTCCTTCGGCGGCAGGTGCGTGACGTCGCGGTCGCCGATGCGGATCGCACCGCCGTTGACGTCCTCGAGACCCGCGAGCATGCGCAGGGAGGTCGACTTTCCGCAGCCGGAGGGGCCGACGAGGACGAGGAACTCGCCGTCCTCGATCGCGATCTCCAGCTGGTCCACGGCGGGCTTGGTGGAGCCCGGGTAGATGCGGGTGGCCTTGTCGAACGTGACTGTTGCCATGGTGATGCGTCTCCTTCACCGGCAGGAACGTGCCGGACGATCCGTTGTAAGGGAGTGGTCTGGTCCAATTTGGCGGACCAGGGGTGACGCTACCTGGGGGGATGGGTTCTGTCAGTACTTCGCGGGCAGGGAAATTTCGGGGACTGGCTGGTGGGCAGAGTTCCCCACTTTTGACCGTGCGCTGATGTGGGAAGAGCACGGGCTTTTTGGCCTATTGATGCGGTGACAGAGCACTTGCCTTTTGGCCCCGTACGCAGCACTTCCTGCTTCACTACCCGCTGCCGGCCGAGCGCGGTCCTCAAGAACCGCACCCCACCGGTCTTACATGGGCTCCACAGGCATCACGGCCGACGGCCCGTCGGTCCGGTACAGCACGTGCATCAAGCGGCCAGTGGAACCTCCGGCACTTCGGAGGCGCGGATCACGGGTGGTGGGGTCCGTCCCGGAGGCAGGGACCCGGCCACCAGCCCATACAGCCGCATTCCCTCCTCACGGAGGTTCTGCGCCGCGTTCACGTCCCGGTCGTGCACCGCGCCGCAACTGCCGCACTTCCATTCCCGCACGGAGAGATCCAGCCGCTCCCCCTTCACGTGGCAGGACGAGCAACGCCGTGTCGACGGGAAGTACCGGTCGACGATCACGAGCGTCCGCCCGTACCACTCGCACTTGTAGCGGAGCTGCTTCAGCAGCTCGCCCCACGAGGCGTCGAAGATCGACTGGTTCAGCTTCGCCTTGCGCTTGCGGCCAGGGCCGGTGGTTGTCCTCAGCAGGTTCATGACGGCCAGGTCTTCCACCACGAGCACTTGGTTCTCGCGCACGAGGCGGGTGGTGAGCTGGTCCAGCATGTCCCTGCGGACGTCGCCGATCAGGGCGTACAGGCGGGCGATCTCCTGGCGTGCCTTCTCCCGGTTCGCCGATCCCCTCTTCTTGCGGTGCAGCTCGCGCTGCGCCTTGGCGAGCTTCTTCTCGTACTTCCGGAGCAAACGGGGATGGTCCAGCTTCTCGCCGTCGTCGAGCGTGACGAGGGTGGCCAGACCGAGGTCGATGCCGACCGCCTTCGGAGCGCGGGTGCCCGGCAGGAAGACGGGAGGGAGGGGCTCGATGTGTTCCTCGACCAGGACGGAGAGGAAGAAGCGGCCCACGCGGTCCCGGGTCATCGTGAGCTTCACGGGCGTGGTGCCTGCGGGGAGCGGGCGGGACCAGCGGATGTCGAGGGGGTCGGTCTGCTTGGCGAGGGCGATCAGACCGGTGCCGGGGCGTTCGGGGTCCTCGAACCAGCGGAAGCCAGTACGGACGTACGTCGCCGAGTCGCGCGAGCGGCCCTTCTTCTTGCGCTGCGGGTAATTCGCCCCTCCCTTGAAGAACCGGGTGAAGGCGCTTTCGAGGTGGCGGAGGGACTGCTGGAGGACGGTCGAGGAGACGTTCTGGAGCCAGCACGTCTCGCGGGCCTGACGCCAACCGGTGAGCGCACGGCAGGTCTCGGCGAAGCCGACGGAGACGCGGTGGTCGCGCCAGGCGTTCGACCGCAGGGTCAGGCCCTCGTTGTAGACCCAGCGGCAGGCGCCGAAGGTCTCGATGAGCTGTTCTGCCTGGTCGGGGGTCGGGTAGCAGCGGTAGCGGTAGACGCGCTGGTGGGTGCCGGGTTCCTTGGCGCGGCGTTTCATGGGGGTGGCGGGGCGCTGGTGGTGCTTGCTCTGGTCGGGGATGCGCAGGGCCTCGCGCTTGATGCGCTTGGCCTCGGCGCCGGTGACGCGGGGCGGGAGCGGTTGCTCGAGTGCCTCGGTCATGTCCCCTCCCTCGCTTCGTCGCGTTGTCCGATAGTCGGAACAGCGATTCAGTGCGTTCAACGAACGAGTTGTCGGGCGGGTTACGGGGGCGGTGGAAAGTTCGTGGATCAGTGGGGAGCGCGCTGTGTAAAGTGAGAGTGCTTGTGCGCGCGATTCGCGGTGTGCGCAGCGCCGCCTTAGCTCAATTGGCAGAGCACCGATCTTGTAAGTCGGATGTCGTCGGTTCGATTCCGACAGGCGGCTCTCTTCGTTCCAAACGCTGTCCCGGACCACCCCTGGTCCGGGACACTTGCGTTTCCGGGACAGTACGGGGGTCCGGGCGGCGTTCCCTGGCCCCGTGTGGGGAGGGCAGCGGGATGAGTCGTCGGTCGAGTGGGCTGATCGGCACCTGGGCTGAGGCGCAGCGTCAGCAGCAGCGTCGGATGGAGGCCCAGCAGCGGGCGCAGGTACAGCAGCAGCGTGCGTATGAGCGGGAGAGGGCGCGGGCGGACCGGCAGCAGCAGGCGGCGTACCGGCAGCATCGTGAGGCGGAGGCTCGGCGGCGTACGGAAGAGCTGGATGCCGAGGTGGCCCGGTTGGAGGGGTTGCTTGCTTCGGGGTGTCGGGCGGCTCCGTTCCGGGTGGGTGCGTTGGTGCGGTCGGAGGTGTTGGAGCCTTTTGCGCCGGGGCAGTTGGCGGTGCCGGTGGTGATGCCGGATCCGCAGCGGTACCAGGCGCAGGGCGGTGGGTGGACTGCTGCGCGTCGGGCGCAGGCGCAGGAGGAGGCGCGGGCCCGGTTCGAGCGGGACTGGCATGCGGCGCAGGCGGCGGAGTTGCAGCGGCAGCAGCAGTTGGCGGGGTATCGGCAGCAGTACGACGCGTGGGCGGCGGCTCGGCTGGCGGAGATCCGTGGGCACAACGCGGGGATTGCCGGGATGGCGGATGCGTTGCGTGCGGGTGAGCCGGAGACGGTGGTGGAGTTCTTTTCGGCGGCGTTGTATGCGTCGGAGGCTTGGCCGGAGGGGTTTCCGCGGCGGGTGTCGGGTGCGTTCGACCGGGGTGGGCGTCAGTTGGTGCTGAATTGGGAGTTGCCGGGGTTCGAGGTGGTTCCTGAGGTGAAGTCGGTGCGTTTTGTGGCGAGTGCTGATGAGGAGCGGGAGTCTGCGCGTCCGATGACGCAGCGCAAGGCGTTGTATCGGAGTGTGTTGGCGCAGTGTGTGTTGTTGGCGTTGCGGGATGTGTTTGTGGCGGATGAGTTCGGGGCGTTGGACTCGGTGGTGGTGAACGGGTTCGTCGATGGTCTGGATCCGGTGACGGGGCGGCCGGCTGAGGTGTTTTTGAGCACGGTGATGGTGGAGAAGGCTGCTTTTGGGGCGTTGAACCTGGAGTTTGTGGCGGCGGTGGACTGTCTGGTGGAGGGGTTGCGGGGGCAGTTGTCGGCGCGGCCGGATCAGCGGGTGGCGGTGCGGCCGGGGCGGTTGCCGGAGCAGGTGGGGTCGGGGGTGGTGTCGCACGGGGCGGAGGGGGAGCCGGATTTGCTGGAGATGGATCCGGTGGAGTTCGAGGGGCTGGTTGCTGAGCTGTTTCGGGCTCGGGGGATGCAGGCGGTGACGACGCAGCGGTCGAATGATGGCGGGGTGGATGTGGATGCGTTGGATCCGGATCCGATCAGTGGCGGGAAGATCATTGTTCAGGTGAAGCGGTACCGGAATACGGTGCCGCCGAGTGCGGTGCGTGATCTGTTCGGGACGGTGCAGGGGGCTGGGGCGAACAAGGGTGTTCTGGTGACGACGTCGGGGTTCGGGCCGGGGTCGTACACGTTTGCTCAGGGGAAGCCGTTGACGTTGGTGTCGGGGGCGGAGTTGGTGGATCTGCTGCACCGGTGTGGGTTGCGCGGCAGGTTGGGTGGTGCGGGTGCGGGTGCGGGTGCGGGTGCGGATGTGGATGTGGTGGCGCCGGTTCCCTCGCCTCGGGAGCCGAGCGATGCGAGTGGCTGCGATGACTTCAACGTGCTGGGCATGACGTGGGCGGGGCCCGTGGCATTGGACGTCTGCGCGTTGGTGTGCACGGGCGGTCGGGTGTTGGGGGAGGAGTACTTCGTCTTCTTCAACAATTCCCGGACGCCGGACGGCGCTGTGTGCATGGTTCCGGGTGTGGCGGGTGATCGGGCTGCCGTGCGGGTGGCGTTCGACGGGTTGCCGAGGGAGGCGGACCGTCTCGTTCTGGTGGCGTCCGTGGATGTTGAGAGGAATCCGGATGCCGACTTGTCGGGTTTCACGGATGCGAGTGTGTTGTTGCGGGACGTGTCGGGTGCTGAGCTGGATCGCTTGCCGGTGGCGGACGGGAGGCCGGGGGAGACAGCTCTGGTGTTGGGGTCCTTCCGTCGGCGTGGCGGTGGCGACTGGGATTTCGTTGCCGGTGGGAAGGGGTATCGGGGCGGGTTGGGGGAGTTGATCGGGGATCACGGGGTCGAGGTCGAGTAGGGGGGTGCTGCTGCCCCGTCGTGTCACCGACGTCGTGAAGGTCGTTCTTGTCCTGCACCGTGTGCCGGGGTGTAGACGACCACGTACAGGTCGGGGTGGTCGGCGGGGGCGAGGCGGTGGTGTTCGAAGTAGCGCGGGCCCGAAGTGGGGTGGTCGAAGGCGCGCAGCCGGGAGGTGAAGCCTTCGATGTGGTGGTCCTGCCAGGCCGCCCGGAACTCCGGGCTCGTCTCCAGCAGCCGTTGGACGGCGGGGGACTGGGCGAGGTCGCCGACCCTGGGTCCGGCCTCGGCGCGGAATTCGGCGAGGAAGCGGCGGCTGGTCACTTCCCAGTCCGGCAGCGGGCTGCGGACGTAGGGGTCGGTGAACACCAGCCAGAGGAGGTTGCGTTCGGCCGCATCGACGGTGGCCACGTTCGGGTACAGGTCGAGGTACGCGGCGTTCCAGCCGGTGATCGGGGCCTGGCCGAGACGGTGGCGGTGGTCACCGACGGCCGTTTCTCCGGCGGGAGTTCGGGTCTCTCGGTCGGCCATGTCTCGCCCGAGTCGGCCGCCGGGGGCCCGCTCGCCCTCGTCGTCGACGGTGACCTGATCACGGTCGACATCCCGGGCCGTGGCCTGCGGCTGGAGGTTCCCGAGGCGGAGCTGGGCGAGCGCCGCGCGGAGCGGGAACGTACGGGATACCGCCCGGTCCGCGCCGAGCGGCCCGTCACGACGGCACTGCGTGCCTATGCGGCCTGGGCGCAGTCGGCCGACACGGGTGCGGTGCGTGCCGTGCCCGTCGACTGACCTTTCCGGTCGCCTTCCGGGGACCCGCGCCCCGCGCTCCCTGTACGAGGCATGACGTACGAGGCATGACGTACGAACCCCACCAGGACCGGACGCCCTCCCGCACGTGTGGCGGACCCGACGGCGGACACCGCATCAGGAGAAACCGCTCATGGACAACCTTCGGACTCCGGCCCCGTCCGGGCCCGCCGTCCAGCTCCTCGTCGCGCCGGGGGTGACGGTGATCGGTACGGCCTCCGAGTCCAACCACGATTACGTCCGGTCTCTGGGTGCCGTACCCGTTTCGTACGGCGACGGAGTGGAGGAGCGGATCCGGGACCTGGATCCGCGCGGGGTCGATGCGGTGTACGACGCGGCCGGCCACGGTTTTCCGGCGGTCGCCGTCCGGCTGACCGGTGATCCGGGGCGGGTGGTGACCATCGCCGGATTCGAGGACGCGTCACTCGGTGTACGTATCTCTACGGGCAGCCGGACCCCGACAGCGGAACCGCTTGGTTCGGTGCTCGACAGGGTGGCGGCGGGGACGTTCCGCAGCCGGATCGACAGCTCCTTCCCCTTCTGCGACCTGGCGGCCGCGCACACTCGTGGTGAGCGCGGCCGGTTGCGGGGGAAGATCCTCGTTTACGTGTGAGGGGCTCAGCGGCCCGCGATGCGGTCGGCGATGCGGGCGATGGGGTTGGTTTCGGCGGTGCGGCCGGTCAGTTCGCGGCGGTCGGCCTCGCGGTACGCGGCGTACATGCCCTGGACGCCCAGCCAGCGGAAGGGCTCCGGCTCCCACTTGCGGACCTTGTGGTTGACCCAGGGGAGGGTGGTGAGGTCGGTGGTGCCGCCCTGGCCGGAGTCCTGGAGGAAGAGGTCGCGCAGGGTGCGGGCGGCGAGGTTGGTGGTGGCGACGCCCGAGCCGACGTAACCGCCCGCCCAGCCCAGGCCCGTCGAGCGGTCGAGGGTGACGGTGGAGCACCAGTCGCGGGGGACGCCGAGGACGCCGGACCAGGCGTGGGCGATGCCGGTGCCTGCGAGGGTGGGGAAGAAGCGGACCAGGATGTCGCGCAGGGCGGCGATGGTGGCGGGCTGGGTGCGGCCGTCGTTGTCGGTCTTCGAGCCGAAGCGGTACGGGACGCCGCGGCCGCCGAGGGCGATGCGGTCGTCGGCGGTGCGCTGGGCGTACATGTAGGCGTGTGCCATGTCGCCGAGGTTCTCGCGGCCGTCCCAGCCGATGGTCTCCCAGAGGTGGGGAGGGATCGGGTCGGTGACGATCATGGATGAGTTCATGGGGAGCCAGGAGCGCTTCTGGCCCTTGAGGTTCGGGGTGAAGCCCTCGGTGCAGCGCAGGATGTACGGGGCGCGGACGGTGCCGTACGGGGTGCGGGCGTGCTTGGGCTCGATGGCGGTGACCGGGGTGGACTCGTGGATCGTCACGCCGAGCGCCTCGACGGTGTCGGCGAGGCCCTTGGCGAGTTTGGCGGGGTGCAGGCGGGCGCCGTGCGGGGTCCAGGTGGAGCCGACGGCTCCGGCGACCTTGATGCGGGCGGCGGTGTCGCGGGCGCCGAGGAGGATGCGGTCCTTCTCGCCGAAGGCGACCTCGGTGGCGTGGAATGCCTTGAGGCGGCTGAACTGGGCGGGGGTGTAGGCGACTTCGAGGACGCCGCCCTGGTGGATGTCGGCGTCGATGCCCTCGGTGGCGGCCGTGGTGACGACCTCGGCGACGGTGTCGTTCATGGCGTCCTGGAGGCGGGTGGCGGCCTCCTGGCCGTGGAGTTTCGCGTAGCGGTCGCGGCCCGCGATGCCGTTGTAGAGCCAGCCGCCGTTGCGGCCGGAGGCGCCGTATCCGCAGAACTTGGCTTCGAGGACGGTGATGTTGAGGAAGGGGACGGCCTTCTTGAGGTAGTACGCGGTCCACAGGCCGGTGTAGCCGCCGCCGACGATGCAGACGTCCGCGGTGGTGTCGCCGGGGAGGGGCTCGCGGGGGGTGGGTATGCCGTGGTCGGCGTACCAGAAGGAGATGCCTCCGTTGGTGGTGCGGGGGGTGGGGGTGCTGCTCATGGTGGCCTTCGTCCTGTTCGGCTTCGGGGCTGGTCGGCGGTGGTGCCGGGACGCTAGCGGGCGTGGGTGGGGGGCGCAATGGGCGTCGGGGGGCGCGCTCGGGGGGCGCGGCTCGACGGTGTGTCGGGGTGGGGGCGGTGGTGGGGGCGGGCCGGGCGTGGTGGTGGAGGCGGGGCCCGGTGCGGCGGTGGGGGTGGGGCGGGCGTGGTGATGGTGCGGGGTGCGGATGTGCGGGCGCGACCTTGAGGGTGGTGGGGGCGTTGGACGGGGCATGACCGAAGTTCTGTTTCTGCCGCCGCAGCTGGTGTCGTCGTCCGTGCCCTCGTCGTTCGAGGGGCTGGTTCTGAAGTCGGAGAGGGTGGAGCGGGTCGGGGATCATCGCTGGTCGGCGTGGGTGGGTGCCGATCAGCTGGTGGAGTGGGAGTGGGAGGGGGGCCGGCGCGGGTTCCTTGGGGAGAGCGACGCGAACGTCGAGCTGACGGAGCTGTTGTGGCAGCGGCCGTACGACTTCGGGGTGGTGGGGTCGGTGGTGCTTGCGGCGCAGGAGGTGCGGGTGCTGCCCGGTGGGCTGCGGGGGTCGGGCACGGTCCAGGTCGAGCAGCCCGAAGTGCTGGACGGGGTGCAGCGGTTGGGGGTGTTGCGGCAGGCGGTCGCGGAGGGGCTGCCCGGGGAGTGGCTGAAGCGGGCGCTGCTGCGGGTCGAGTTGGTGACCGGGCCGGTTGTGGAGACCGTACGGGGCGAACTGGACGCGGAGGACCGGCGGCGCAATCCCGCCACGGCTCAGGACGAGCTGGTCCGGGACCCGAACGTGCTGCGGCTGATGCGGCAGTTCCGGGAGGACGGGGTGCGGTTCGCGGTGCGCAGGGGAGAGGTGCGGGAACCTTATGCGGGCGAGCGGTGTATGACGGTTGAGGAGGCGACGTCGGCGCTGGCGTGTTTGGCACCGGGGTCCCGGCTGGAGGTGGCGCACGCGGCGGACGGCGCCGCGGGAAGGGAGCGGTTGTGGTCGGACCGGGGCGGAGAGTCGTACCGGACGGTGTTCAACGAGAACACCGAGGCGGTGGGCGTGCTGCGGGCGGTGGAGATCGCCCGGTGCGTGCGCGGTGTGGTGGCGCGGATGGGCCGCGGGAAGCGATACGGGCATGCCCATCTGTGGCGGGACGTACCGCAGTTGGCGGTGTGGGCGGTCGGCCGGCAGTTGCCGCTGGTGGAGCTGCACCGGGAGGGGCGGGGGCCGGGTGCGGTGGACTGGGACCTGCTGGTGCGGGAGCGGCTGGAGTTGCTGACGGTGGGGGTGGCTGAGGGGTTGCGGGAGGCGTACGAGCGGTTGCGGCCGACGGCGGGCGGGAAGCGGCTGCGGCATGCGGAGGTCAGGGAGCTGGGGTTCTGGGCGGAGCTGATGGAGGAGTACGGGGCTGCCGGGGATGCTGCGGCGCTGGATTCCTTGGGCTCCGGGTGAGGGGGTAGCAGGCGAGGCCGATGAGGACGGCGGTGAAGTGGCCGAGGTCGGTGAAGGTGCGGCCGTTGACGAGAGGGAGGGCGTAGAAGGTGAGGACGGCGAAGAGGTAGAGGTACCGCCAGGGCGTCGGGATGCGGTATGTGAGGACGGCGACGACGCCCGCGAGCGCGTAACTCACCCCGACGTCAAGGGTGTTGACGGACTGCGGCGGGGCGATGCCGTGCTTGATCGCCCAGCCGAGGACGCCCTCGCTGAGGTACGTCGCGCCGACGTGCGCGGCGAGCACGACACCGAGCCAGCGCAGGGTGCCGAGCCAGCGTTCGGCGGGGGCGTGGAAGAGGGAGTAGAGGACGGCGTACAGCAGCCAGCCGCCGCCGTCGATCCAGAACGCGGAGGAGATCAGGACCCGGCTGGGGTGCTGGGAGAGCTGGTGGATGTTGGTGGAGCGCTGCCGGAGGAACTCGTCGGCGAAGGCGGGGTCCATGCGGCGGATGACGACGGTGGTGAGGAGCAGGGCGAGGAGCCAGAGATGGGTGCCGGGGGCGGAACGGAGGTAGCCGAGGACGGTGCGGAGGGGGCGTGGCATGGACCGATTGTGGCGGTTTCGGGTGATTCGTGCGGGCATTCTCGTCTCGTACGGCGATTGGCAAGGGAGGAGGTGCGCGGATGGGTGAGCGGTACGAGGTCGAGGTCCCGGCGGGACTGGTGGAGCCGCAGCTGCGGTGGAACGGGGAGGCGGGGCGGGACTGGGTGGCGGAGCTGCCGGGCCTGGCCCGGGAGTGCCTGGACGGGTGGGGGCTGCGGCTCGACGGCCGGGTGATGCACGGGGCGGCGGCGCTGGTGGTGCCCGTGGTCCGGGAGGCGGACGGGCGGCCGGCCGTGCTCAAGCTCCAGCTCCGGGACGAGGAGAACGAGGGCGAGGCCGCGGCGCTGCGGGCCTGGGCGGGGCTCGGGGTGGTGGAGGTGCTGGCGGCGGACGAGGCCCGGGGCGCGCTGCTGCTGGAGCGGCTCGACGAGGGGAGGTCGCTGGGCGGGGTGCGGGAGGCGCTGGACGGCGTACGGGTGATCGCGGAGAAGCTTGCCCGGCTGAACACGGTGGCGGCCCCGGCGGGGATGCGCAGGCTCGGCGACCTCGCCGCCGCCATGCTGGACGACGTATCGGAACTGCTGCCGGAGCTGGCGGACGCGGGGGAGCGCCGGCTGCTGGAGCGGTGTGCGGGGGCGGTGCGGGAGGTGGCTGGGGAGGCCGGGGACCGGCTGCTGCACTGGGACCTGCACGGGGAGAACGTGCTGGCGCCGAGGGCGGATTCGGGCCGGGCCGAACGGTGGGTGGTCATCGACCCGAAGCCGCTCGCGGGGGACCCGGGGTTCGAGCTGTTCCCGGCGATCAGGAACCGGTTCGAGGCGGGGGAGGTGGTGCGGCGGTTCGATCTGATGGTGGAGGTGATGGGGCTGGAGCGGGAGAGGGCGGTGGCGTGGACGCTCGGGCGGGTGCTCCAGGACTGCCTGTGGGAGCTGGAGGACGGCGAGGTCCGCATTCCGGATATTCACGTGGTCGTCGCGGAGACCCTGCTTAGGGTGCGGTCATGATTCGTAGAGCGACGGTCGAGGACATTCCGGAGATCCACGCGATGGTGCGGGAACTCGCCGAGTACGAGAAGGCGTTGGACGAGGTCCGGGCGAGCGAGGAGCACCTGCGGGAGGCCCTCTTCGGCGAGCACCCGGCGGCCTTCGCGCATGTGGCGGAGGACGGGGAGGGGGCGGTCGTCGGCTTCGCCCTGTGGTTCCTGAACTTCTCGACGTGGCGCGGGGTGCACGGGATCTACCTGGAGGACCTGTACGTACGGCCGACGGCGCGGGGCGGCGGCTACGGGAAGGCCCTGCTGACGGAGCTGGCGCGGGTGTGCGTGGAGCGGGGGTACGAGCGGCTGGAGTGGTCGGTGCTGAAGTGGAACCGGCCGGCGATCGACTTCTACGAGGCGATGGGGGCGAGGGTGCAGGGGGAGTGGGATGTGTACCGGCTGACGGACGAGGCGTTGGGGAGGGTGGCGGGTTAGCGGCGCGGCGGGGGGCCGCAAGGCCCGGACTCGGGGGAGGAGCCGGGCCTTGCGGGGTTCGGGGGAGGTCGGGGCTCAGCCCAGGACCGCGATGCCCAGCGGCCGTACCCCGCCCGCCACCCGACGGGTGTCACCGGTCGGAACGTCGACCACCGTGACCCCGTCCCAGGAGCCCTCCCGGGTGAAGCCGCCGGTGACGTACGCCGTCCGCCCGTCGGGGGCGACCGCGATGTCCTCGTGGGCCCCGTCCAGCGGGATCACCCGCTCCGTGCCGTCCGGCCGACGGATCGTCAGGGAGGCGGCGGCGTCGTCGCCGCCGATCGGGCCCGTACCGACGACGAAGAGGGTGCCGTCGGGGGCGAGGGCCGCCCCGTGCTGGTGGGTGTTGGCGGTCATCGGCTCGACGGTGACCTTGCCGGTGCGCGGGTCGAGGACGGCGAGACGTTCGCCCTCGAAGGGGAGGAGGAGTTTGCCGTCGGCGGGGCGCACGGCCGCGTAGTGCGGCTTGAGCCAGGAGCCGAGGCCGCCCTCCGTACCGTACGGAGCGACTTCGAGGCGGCGGGCCTTCAGGGTGTCCGTGCGGACGGCGGTCACGTCGTACGAGTCGTGCCCCGTCGCGTAGACCTCGCGGCCGTCGGCGGAGACGTCGACGTCGAAGGGGCGGCGGCCGACCGGGACGGTGTCCGTGATCTTGCGGGTGGCCGTGTCGACGACCTCCAGCACCCCGCGTGCGTCGGGCACGTTGACGCCGACGTAGGCGTGCTTGCCGTCGGGGGACAGGGCGATGCCCATGCCGCCCGCCCGGTACTCGCCCATGGTCGCGGGGCCGTCCGCCTTCGTCGCGTACGGGATGCGGCCGAGGTTCGTACGCGTACGGGTGTCGACGACGGCGACGCCCTCGGCGGTCGCCACCCAGGCGCGGCCGTCCTTGCCGACGGCGAGACCGTACGGGGCGGTGCCGACCCGCACCGAGCCGATCGGCCCCTTGCCGGGGGCCGGGTCGACGAAGGTGACGGTGTCGGCGTCGAAGTCGGCGACCAGGAGGGTGCCGGCGGGGGTGGCGGTGGCCTTCGGCGTGGGCGCGGTCGGGGTGACGGTCGCGGGGCGGGGCCGCTCGGGGGCACTCTCGGTGGAACCGGAACCCGTACCCGCGCATCCGGCGAGGAGGCTGAGGGTGACGGTGACGAGGAGGGCCCACAGGGCGAGGCGGGTCTTCATGAGGGGGTCCCGGGGTGGTGGGGGAGCGCGGCGCTCTCCGCTTGCCGGAGCAGGTGGGCGATGACGGTGAACCCGCGGCGTTCGGCATGGGTGAGGGGCGTGACGCCGTCGCCGTCGGCGAGGTCGGGGGTGGCGCCCGCGGCGAGCAGGACCTCGACGACCTCCTGGTGGGCGCGGCCGCCGTCGCCGAGGATGACGGCCTCCAACAGGGCGGTCCAGCCGAGCCGGTTGACGTGGTCGACGTCGGTGTCGGTCTCGGCGAGCACGGCCCGGACGTACTCGGCGTGGCCGCGTTCGCTCGCCGGGATGACGGAGATGCCGCCGAAGCGGTTGCGCAGCGTGAGGTCGGGGCCGGCGGGCAGCAGTACGCGCATCATCGCGACGCTGCCGGTGACGCCGGTGACCAGCCAGGGGCTGTCCTCGCGCAGGTCCTGGGCGTTGACGTCGGCCCCGGCGGCGACGAGGGCCCGGGCGGCGTCGACGTGGCTGCCGAGGGCGGCGAGGAGAAGGGGGGTGCGCAGCTCGGCGTCCCGGGCGGTGACACGGGCCCCGTCACGGAGAGCGGCCCGCACGCCGACACTGTCACCGGCCACGGAGGCGGCGAGGAGGCGCTGGTCGGGGGTGGGGGACATGGCGGGGCCTTCCTGATTCCGGGGGGGCATTTAGGGGCGCGGGGAACTGCGCAAGACGCCAGCCACGACGCACCCGCACGAGACCGGTCCCCTTGCCCCGCGGGTTTAGGTGAAGGGGCGGGGCTGGGGACCCCCTTGGCCAGGGAGCCCGGGCTGAACCGGCGGCGCACCGGGAAGTGGTCCGGGGTGAGGGGCAGCGAGCCCCTCACCCCCACCCCGCCGAAGCGGCCGACGGCGCACCGAGAAGCGGTCCCGGGGGAGGCGGTGGGGGCAACGAGCCCCCCCACCCCCGGCCGAAGCGGCTAGCGCCCCAGCGCAGCCACACCCGCCTGCGCGAACTTCTCGTCCAGGTCACCACTCGGCGCCCCCGCGACACCGATGCCCGCCACCGGCGCACCCTTGGCCTGCACCGGCGCACCACCCGCGAGGAACAGCGTGCCGGGGATGTCCTTCAGGTTCGGGGCCTGGGCGAGGCGCTTGGCCAGCTCGGAGGTGGGGGCGTTCCAGGAGACGGCGGTGTAGCCCTTCTTCACGGCCGACTCGGGCGACTGCGGGCCGGCGCCGTCGCCGCGCAGGGTGACGATGGTGTTGCCGTTGCGGTCGACGACGGCGACGGAGACGCGCTGGTTCTCCTTCTTCGCGGCGTCGAGGACGGCCTCGGCGGCCTTGGTCGCGGCGGCGACGGTCAGGTGCGTGGACTGCTGGAGGTTGCGGTTCGAGGCGTCGGCGGCGACGGCGGCCTTGGTCTCGGCGGCGGGGGCGGAGGCGTTGGCGCTCACGGCACCGAACGTACCGGCGCCGACGGCGGCGAGAACGGCGGAGGCGGTCAGGACACGGGCACGGACGGACAGCTTGCGCATGGTGGACTCCAGGGGAGGGAGGGGGAGGTGCTGCCGGAGCGGCGGGACTGCCTGGCTCCTTCTGCTCTCCATCCTGGGCGCGGACCCGGCCCCGTACGGTCGGTGCACCGGCTGCTCCCGGCGGACCGCAGGGCCGATGCGGGGGTCAGCCGATCGGTTGATGCGGGGGTGGTCCTGGGGGTTGAGGATGGGGGTGTACGGGGCGGTGTGCGGCGGTATGTACGGTGCTCGGTCAGGGGCCGCCACCGGTGACGGACGACCCCGTCCCCCGGGGCGCGGCCCCCGACCGCCGGACGCGGCCGCCCGCCCCACCCGGAGCGGACGCCCCCGCCCCCGCACCACGCGCCCAACCCGGAGCGGACGCCCCCGCCCCCGCACCGCACGGCCGACACACCCCCGACGAGGACCCGGAGCCCATGGCACACACCACGCCCCCCAACCCCTCACCGGGGAACCCGACCTTCGGGCAGGGCGCTGCGGCCCTCCGGCAGGGTGCCTCAACCCCTGGGCAGAGTGCCTCCGCCTCCCCCGGTGGCGACCCCGACGCCCGCCCCCTCGCCCTCCTCATGCACGTCGCCTTCTTCCTCCTCCTCGGAGGTTCCCTCGCCCGGTTCCTGCTCCGGCACCCCGGTGAGACCCGCACCCCGTGGATCATCGGGCTGAGTGCCGCGCTGGCCGTGCTCCACGTGCTCTTCTACGTGGTCCGGCCCGACCGGCGGCCCGCCATCGGCCGGACTCCGGCGTGGGTCCGGCCCCGGGTCCACCTCGGCATCGTCGTCGCCGTCTGGGTGGTGCTCGTCGTCCTCGCCCCCAGCTTCGCCTGGTGCGCCGTTCCGCTCTTCTACACCGGGCTGCGCACCCTCCCCACCCGTACCGCCCTCGCCCTCGTCGCCCTCCTGACGGCCTTCGTCGTGGCGGCCCAACTCCAGCTCTCCAAAGGGCAGTTCGACCCGACCATGCTGCTCGCACCGCCCGCCGTGGCCGCCGTCGCGGCGGGTACGTTCGTGTACATGCAGCGGCAGGCCGCCCGCCAGCGCGCCCTCATCGACGACCTCATCCGCACCCGCCGCGAACTCGCCGCCACCGAACGCCGCGAGGGCACCCTCGCCGAGCGTCAGCGTCTCTCGTACGAGATCCACGACACCCTCGCGCAGGGCCTGTCCAGCCAGCAGATGCTGCTCCAGGCCGCCGACCGCACCTGGGACACGGACCCGGCGACCGCCCGCCGCCACGTCCGTACCGCCACCTCCATCGCGGAGCGCAACCTCGCCGAGGCCCGCCGGTTCGTGCACGACCTGGCCCCCGCCGACCTCGCCGAGGCGGGCGCACGCGGCGGCGGCCTGGAGGAGGCGCTGCGTGCGGTCGCCGGCCGCGAGAACGCCCGCTTCCACATCGACGGCACCGCCCCCGCCGCACCCCTCCCGGACCGCGTCCAGTCCGCCCTGCTCCGCATCGCCCAGGGCGCCCTCGCCAACGTCCGCGAACACGCGAACGCGACCACCACCGCGCTCACCCTCACCTACCTGGATGATCAGGTGGTCCTCGACATCGCGGACGACGGCCGCGGCTTCGAGGCCGGTACGCTCCCGGGCCCGTCCGCCGTACGGGGCCACGGCCTCCCCGCGATCCGCGCCCGCGTCCAGCAGCTCGGCGGCACCCTCGCCGTCGAGTCCGCCCCCGGCGAGGGCACGGTCCTGTCCGCCGCGATCCCCCTGGAGCCCCAGCCATGACGACGACCACTCCCGTACGGGTCCTGCTCTGCGACGACCACGTGGTCGTACGGGCCGGGCTCCTCGCCCTCCTCTCCAGCGAGCCGGACATCGAGGTCGTCGGCGAGGCAGGGAACGGGGAGGAGGCGGTCGCGACCGCCGCCAAGCTCGCCCCCGACGTCGTCCTGATGGACCTCCAGCTCGGCGACGGCATCGACGGCGTCGAGGCCACCCGCCGCATCGCCGGGACCGGCCCCCACGTCCTGGTCCTCACCACCTACGACACGGACGCCGACATCACCCGCGCCATCGCCGCGGGGGCGACCGGATACCTCCTGAAGGCCGAACGCCCCGAGGAACTCTTCGCCGCGATCCGCTCCGCCGCCCAGGGCCGCACCACCCTCTCCCCGCCGGTCGCCAGCCGCGTCATGGCCCAGATGCGGGGCACCGGCCGCCCCACCCTCACCGACCGCGAGTCCGACATCCTCGCCCAGCTCGCCCACGGCCTGGGCAACCGCGAGATCGCCCGCGCCCTCTTCATCAGCGAGGCCACGGTCAAGACCCACCTGGGCCGCATCTACGCCAAACTCGGCGTGGACACGAGGGCGGGCGCGGTCGCGGTGGCGAAGGAGCAGCGGCTGCTGCCGTGAGCGGACTTCTTCACCCGAACGTGTGCGCGGATACGTTTCTCCGTCCCGCCCCCTCCCGTGCGACCATCGGGAACGTGCTCGACATCGGCTACTCCCTCTCCCGCCGCTTCCCCGATCCCCCGCAGACGGACTACCGCCGTGCGGACGTACGGGCGCTGCGGCACGACCTGTTCTGCGGGGACGTGTACCTCGCGGACGTCAAGGCGGACCGGGAGGTTTCCACAGCCTGGGGATGGGTGCCGGTGCTCGACTTCGCGTGGGCGCTGTGCGACATCGTCGAGCAGATCGACCAGGACCCGCGCGGGAACCGCTCCGCGCACCGGCAGTACGCGGAGCTGGACTTCACCGAGTCCACGGACCGGATGCTCTTCGAGCGCCGCTTCGGGTGGGTGGACGTCGAGGCGGACTGGATGCCGGCCGAGGAGCCCGCACTGACCTTCAGCCACCGGCTGCTGCGCCGCGAGGCCCGCGACTTCCTCCACGACCTGATCGCCGACCTGACCGACATGCACGAGGGCCTCGCCGACAACCCCGCCCTCTGGACCCTCCAGGCCAAGTTCCCCCGCATCGACTGACCGGCCCCCGGCCTTCACCCCTTCACCCCTCCACCCGCACCCCCATCGCCCCCGCGAACACCGGAGCCAGATCCAGCATCTGCCCCGTACTGATCACCGCGCCCCGCAGCCGCTCCACCCCCCGGGCGATCTCCAGCGACGCCACCGACCGCAGGTCGACGTCCTTGAGCGTCGCCCCGCTCAGGTCCGCCCCCTTCAGCACACAGTCCCGGAACTCCACCCGCGTCAGCCGCGCGTCCCCGAAGTCCGGCTCCACCAGCACGCAGCCCTCGAAGACCACGTCGGTCAGCTTCGCCTTCCGCAGGTTCACGAAGTCGATCTTTCCGCCCCGCACCACCACCCGCTCCCACACCGACCCGTGCAGCTGTGTCCCGCCCAGCCGTGCGTCGATCACCTCCACGTCCCGCAGCGACGCCTCCGCGAGCTGCGTGCCCACCCCGCGCACCTGCTCCAGCACGCAGTCCATGACCCGCACCCGCCCGAGCCGGGTCTCGTCCAGCGCCACCCCGTACAGCCCGCAGTCCATGAAGCGCGAGCCCCGCCCCTCCTGGCCCGCGAAGTCCACGTCCCGGAACTCCAGGCCGTCGTAGTCCCCCTCCGACTCCAGCTCCCCGCCCCCGAACGGCTCCAGTTCGGGGAGCCGCACCTGGGCGCGTCGTACGGCCGGGACCTCGTTCTTCTTCTTCGCCTCGCGTGCCATGTCCCCATGCTGCCCCACGCCACTGACAACGCCCGGTCGAAGAATTCCTCGAACTCCTCCGGCGTCGATGTCACATTCCGGCGGGGCCCGTCCGTCCCACTCCCGAAGGCCCAGCCACCAAGCCACCGGGAGCACCCGCCATGAGCAGCAGCACCACCACCCTCACCGTCGTCGGCGGCGGTCTCGCCGGGCTCGTCACCGCCGTCACCGCCGCCGAGGCCGGCGCCCGCGTCACCCTCCACGAGGCCCACCGCAGCCCCGGCGGCCGGGCCCGCACCGCCGAATCGTCCCCGTACAAGACCAACGAAGGACCCCACGCCCTCTACTCGCGCGGCCCCCTCTGGACCTGGCTCCAGCAGCGGGATCTGATCGGGCCCGTGGCGTCCGTCCCCCTGTCCGCCGCCGCCCGCATGCGCTTCCACCGCGACGGCGCCCTGCGGCGGACGCCTCCGCTCGCCGTGATCCGGCTCGGGCGGCGCGATCCCCAACTGGCCCCGGTCGACCGGGACTTCTTCTCCTGGGCCGCCTCGCTCGTCGGCGAGCGGCACGCCCGGTACGCGGCCAACGCCGCCGCCGTCGCCCTCTTCCACCACGACCCCGGCACCCTCTCCGCCCGCTTCGTGCAGGAGCGGCTGCGACGCGTGCTGGCCATGCCCCCGGAGGCCAAGTACCCGGTGGGGGGCTGGAGTTCGGTGGTGGAGCGGCTGGCAGGGAGGGCGCGGTCGCTCGGTGTACGTATCGAGACCGCGTCCCGTGTCACTCCGGGAGGCCTCGCCGACGCCGCCGCGCGCGGGCCCGTGGTCGTCGCCACCTCGCTCGCCGCCGCCCGCGCCCTCCTCGGCGACGACTCCCTGGCCGGGGAGAGCGGGCGGACCGCCCTGTTGGACCTCGGGCTGCGCACCCGGCGCGGCGACGCGTTCATCGTGTCGGACCTGGACGCACCGGGGTGGATCGAGCGGTTCACGGCGCAGGATCCGTCCTTGGCTCCGGCCGGTGAGCAGCTCGTGCAGGCCCAACTGCCGGTCGAGGAGGGGGAGTCGAGGAGCGTGGGCATCGCGCGTGCCGAGCGGCTGCTCGACCTTGGGTTCCCCGGCTGGCGGGACCGGGTCACCCACCGTTCCGAAGCCCTCGCCGCCGGGCGCACCGGGGCCCTCGACCTGCCCGGCACCACCTGGCGCGACCGGCCCGCCGTCGACCGGGGCGACGGCATCTACCTCGCGGGCGACCAGGTCGCCGCCCCCGGCCTGCTCGCCGAGGTCTCCCTCAACAGCGCCCTGGAGGCCGCCTCGCTCGCACTCCGTGCCTCCCGATCCCTTGACCTCAATCGCGCTTGAGGTTGGAGGGTGATCTCCACGAGGTCGAAGGTCACACCAACGGCCGGACAGAACCAGGGAGTTGCCATGCACGCCATCCGCCTCCACGCCTTCGGCCCCGCCGAGAACCTGACGTACGAGACGACCGAGACCCCGTCGCCGGGCCCCGGCCAGGTCCGGATAGCCGTCACCGCGTCCGGCGTGCACCTCCTCGACACCTCCCTGCGCCGGGGCGAACCGGGCCCCTTCCCCGCGCCGCCCGCCCTGCCCACCGTCCCCGGCCGCGAGGTCGCGGGCACCGTCGACGCGCTCGGCGAGGGCACCGACCCGTCCTGGCTCGGACGGCGCGTCGTCGCCCACCTCGGCATGCCCCTCTCTTCTGGGGGAAACCCCCAGACCCCCGCCGGCGGGTACGCGGAGTCCGCCGTCACCGACGCCGCCAAGCTCCACCCCGTACCCGACAGCCTCACCGACCCCGAGGCCGTCGCCATGATCGGCACCGGCCGCACCACCCTCGGCATCCTCGGATTCACCGAGGTCACGGCGGACACGGTCGCCGTCGTACCGGCGGCGGCGGGCGGCATCGGCACCCTCCTCGTGCAGTACGTGAAGCACGTGGGCGGCACCGTCATCGGCCTGGCCGGGGGCCCCGCCAAGGTCGCCCTCGTCGAGAAGAACGGCGCCGACCTCGCCGTCGACTACCTCCAGCCCGACTGGCAGGAGCAGGTGACCTCGTTCCTCTCCTCGCGCGGCATCGGCGGCGCCACGATCGTCTTCGACTCGGTCGGCGGCGACACCGGCCTGGCCGCCGTCGACCTGCTCGCCCCCGGCGGCCACCACCTCGTCTTCGGCTGGTCCGGCAAGAGCGTCCACGACGGCGAACCCCTCACCTTCACCGAGGCCGAGCTCGCCGACCGCGCCATCACCAGCGAGGTCGTCCTCGGCCCGCCCATGCTGGCCAGGGCGGGCGGCGGCCCCAACCCGATCCGCACCCTGGAGACCCGCTCACTGGCACTGGCCGCCGAGGGCGTCCTGCGCCCCGCCGTCCAGCTCTACCCGCTGGCGGAGGCGGCCCGGGCACACGCCGACCTGGAGAACCGGCGGACGGTGGGCAAGGTGGTGCTGGTGCCCTGACGGCTGTCGGCGGGGGCGGCTCGTCGGGTACGAGGGTCCGCGCGTGCGGTACGGGAACCTGCTCCTGCGGTACGAGGACCCGCTCGCCGGTACGAGGACCCGTCCGCCCCGCCCCGCTTAGGATCGAGGGATGCCCTCCCGCAGCCGCCGCCCCCTCCGTACCCCTACCGCGACCGTCGCCCTCCTCCTGGCGGCAGCGGTCAGCGGCTGCACCGGCGAGGGCGTCCCCACCGGCACCCCTGGTGCGCACGGCCTGCGCGACCCCCTCTTCCCCAAGCTGGGCAACGGCGGCTACGACGTCGCCCACTACGCCCTCGACCTCGACTACACCCCCGCCACCAACCGCCTCAAGGGCACCGCCACCATCACCGCGAAGGCCACCCAGGAGCTGAGCGCCTTCAACCTCGACCTGGCCGGGCTCACCGTCGACTCCGCCACCGTCGAGGGCGAGCAGGCGGCCGCCCGCCAGGCCGGTACGGAACTGACGCTGCGCCCCAAGCGGGACCTGCGCAAGGGCGAGACGTTCACGGCGGTCGTCCGCTACTCGGGCAGCCCGCAGGAGGTCAAGGACGTGGACAAGGCCCGCGAGGGCTGGCTGCGCCCGAAGGACAAGAAGCTCTCGGTGGCGGTGGGCCAGCCCGCAGGCTCCATGGCCTGGTTCCCCGGCAACAACCACCCCGCCGACAAGGCGACGTACGACATCAAAATCACCGTCCCCCAGGGTCAAACGGCCATCTCCAACGGTGAGTTGAAGACCCCTCCCCGCACCGCGAACGGCCGCACCACCTTCGACTGGCAGATGCGCGAGCCGATGGCCAGCTACCTGGCGATGGTGACGATCGGCGACTTCAAGATCTGGGAGTCGAAGGCGAACGCCGAGTTCGAGGCGGACGGCAAGACACCGAAGCGCACGGTGCCGGTGTACGCGGCGGCCGAGGAGTCCGTCGACGCGTCGAGCCTCGAACTCCGCAAGCAGATTCCGGAGTTGATGGACTGGGCGGTGACCTACTTCGGCCCGTACCCCTTCGATTCGATCGGCTCGGTCGTCACGCGGGGGCGTGGTGACGTCGGATACGCACTCGAAGCCCAGACCAAGCCGGTCTACGCAGGCGTCACCGACGGCGAAGGCGCGTCGCTCGACGAGGCCCAGCTCCACGAGATCGCCCACCAGTGGTTCGGTAACTCCGTCTCGCCCAAGGGCTGGACGGACATGTGGCTGAACGAGGGCTTCGCGACGTACGCGGAATGGCTCTGGGAAGAGGACGAGCTGGAGGGCGGCAACACCGCCCAGCAGTCCTTCGAGGAAGCCTTCGCCGCCGACGCGAACTGGGAGTTCCCGCCCGCGAGCCCGCCCGGCCCGAAGTACGTCTCCGAGTCCCCCGTCTACTACGGCGGCGCGATGGTCCTGCACAAGATCCGCCAGGCCGTCGGCGACGACACCTTCTTCGAGATCCTGGAGGAGTGGCCGGCGGCGTACCGGGGCAAAAACGCGTCGACCGCCGACTTCACCGCGTTCGTCGAGAAGAAGACGGGCGCGGATCTGTCGGCGGTCTGGGACGTCTGGCTCTACGGGGGCGAGCGCCCCGCAACTCCGAACGCCTGAGCGTTACTTCACATTGACCCCGGTCCAGGCGGCGGCCACGGTCTTCGCCTCGACGCCGTCGGCCCCGTACAGGTCGCCGGCCGCCTTCAGGGTCGCCTCACGGGCGGCCTTGTAGTCGGTGGTCGACGTCATGTAGGTCGAGAGGGCCTTGTACCAGATCTTGTACGCCTTCTCCTGGCCGATGCCCGTGACCTTCGACCCGTCCTTGGTGGGCGAGTCGTACTTCACCCCGTTGATCTCCTTGGCGCCGCTGCCCTCGGCGAGCAGGTAGAAGAAGTGGTTGGCGATGCCGGACGAGTAGTGCACGTCCACATCCCCGGCCTTCTCGTCCCAGTAGTCGAGCGACTGGCCGTCCTTGCTGGGCTTGTCCATGTAACGGAGCGGCGAGCCGTCCCCGTTGATGTCGATCTTTTCGCCGATCAGGTAGTCCCCGACGTCCTCCTTGTTCTTGGCGAAGAACTCGACGGCGGTGCCGAAGATGTCGGAGGTGGCCTCGTTGAGCCCGCCGGACTCGCCGGCGTACTCCAGGTTGGCGGTGGCGGCGGTGAGCCCGTGGCTCATCTCGTGCCCCGCCACATCGATGGCGGTCAGCGGGTGGGTGTTGCCGATCCCGTCCCCGTACGTCATGCAGAAGCAGCTGTCGTCCCAGAAGGCGTTGACGTACGCCTTGCCGTAGTGGACGCGGGAGTAGGCGGCCTTGCCGTCACCGGCGATGCCGTTGCGACCCAGCTCGGACTTGTAGAAGTCCCAGGTCATGGCGGCGCCGTACGCGGCATCGGCGGCGGCGGTCTGGGCGTCGTCCGCCTTGCCGTTGCCCCACTTGTCGTCGGCGTCCGTGAACAGCGTGCCCGTCCCGGACTGCCCGCCCTTGAGGTCGTACGTCTTGTGGCCGCCGCGCTCGCCGTCGGTCAGCTCGAAGCCCGAGCCGCCCTTCGTCGTCGACAGCGGGACTTCCCCGCTGTACATGCTGCTGCCGGTACCGGTCTCGATCTCGTCGAACTCGTACAGCTTCTTGCCGGAGTTGGCGTCCGTGACGGTGTGCAGGCGGCTGGGCGTGCCGTCCTTCTTCGTGCCCGTCTTCACGGTCTCGAAGGCGAGTACGGGCTTGCCCTTGAGGGCGAAGATCACCTTGCGGGCGGCGGCCGCGGCCTTCACCTTCGGCGTCGTCGACGCCACGGCTATCTTCGCGTCGGTCGCCTTGTCGACGCCCTTGAGCTTTCCGCCCTTGGCGACGTGGGTGACCAGGTCACCGCCGAGCACGGGCAGACCGTCGTACGTCCGCTCGTAGCGGGTGTGCACGGTGCCGTTGGCGTCCTTGATGACATCGCGGGCGACGAGCTTCTCACCGGCACCGAGCTGGAGGCTTCTGGCGGCGGAAGTGGCGTTGGCCTGGGCCGACTTGATGTTGTTCGCCCGAATGGCGGCGGCCTTGGCGGAGACCGAGAGGGCCTGCGCCGTGTCCGCCTTCTCGGGGGCGGCGGTGGCGGTACCGGCCTGCACACCGACGACCACCATGGCGGCGGCTGCGGCGAGGGCGGCGGCACGCGTGCCGTTCTTCTTCGCTGTGCTGTTTGCAGACGTGCGGACAGAGCTCTTCTGGGGGTTCATGCGCTCTCCATCACTCGTTCCGTGGGGGGTAAGAGCTGAAGCGATGTGAGAGTTACATCGAATGACCGGAGTTGACGGGCTGCCAACAATTGCCTCACAACTTTTTGACCATCCCTTGCCCGTTGATCGTCCGCTGAGGATCCATTTGTGAGGGCTTCTGACCGATATTCGGTCAACGGGTGTGCGATGGAGCGGAGTTGTGATCACGAGGTGCGACGGCTCGGTTCAGTCCGTAGCGCGTGGATGCGCCGTACCCGCGTAGGCGATCCAGCACGTGGTGCGCAGGGTGTCCACGAGGTACCAGATGCGACCGCCGCCGGTCACCTCGATCTGCCACTGCTCGCAGGTCTGCCCGCGATGGGTGCCGTGCGCGAGAGTGCCCTTCAGCCTGTGGTGGCGCGGGCGGGGCCGCCCGGTCGCCGCGTCCTGCCGTCACACCACGCCCCTCGGGTCGGGAGCGGCCCCGTAGTCCGCGCCGTGATCGGTGGTCAGTGCGGCCAGCAGCTCCGGGTCGGAGTGGACTTCGGCCGTGTGCTGCCAGGCGGTGAGGAGTTGGGCGACGGAGGCGGTGTTGGCGATGGACTCCGCCGCTCGCATGGTGGACACGAGTTCCACGGCGAAGGCGTGCACGTCCTGCTCCGGCAGGAAGCGCACCCAGGGGAATGCCTCCGGCAGCACGTCCAGCAGCAGTTCCATGCTGCCGGGCTCGCGGCGGGCGATGGCGGCCAGCATCCGGGTCGCCGCCGACACCACGGTCTGGTCCTGCGCCGCCCGCGAGGCCGTGGTGAGCACGAGGTCCTCGCCGTCCCGGCGGTGCAGCAGCAGTCGGGGGGTCTGCTTGAGGCGGGCGAGGGTCTGCTTGTTCTTGTTGACCAGTTCGGAGAAGTTCACCGCTGCGTTTCTGTCGGCTTGCTCAGCCCTGTCGGCGCTCATGACTTTCAAAGTAGTTCGAAAGTATCGGGCCTGCCATCCCCCGTACGAGGGATGGCGAAGGCGAAGACGCCGGACGGGCCCCAGGTCCGGCCGCCGTCCCGGGACACCCCACGGCGTCACGATCCGCCCCTCGGGCGCGACGCTCTGCTCGACCCAGGCGTACGGGACCTGCGGCACCGCGTAGGTCGCGGCGACCCGGTCGTACGGGGCGCCGTCCGCCCAGCCGAAGTCCCCGTCGAGCGTCCTGAGCAGGGGCTGCCCGTCGGCGTCGTACGCGGAAAGGCCGAGCGGATTCGGCAGGAGTTGCAGGGGTACGGGCGAGGGCCCCGGTCGCGGCGTCGCTGACGCGCGGAGAACCGGGGCCCTCGTGCAGGGGTGGGTCAGGTGAGCCAGCCGCGCTCGTTGGCTATGAGGGCCGCTTCCACTCTGTTGGCTGCTCCCAGGCGGCGCATCAGCGTGGCGAGGTGCTTGCGGTAGGTGCGGATCGAGACGCCCAGGTGGCGGGCGGCGGTTTCGTCCTTGTCGGCCGTGCGCAGGAGGGCCAGCACCTTGCGTTCGATGTCGGAGGGGAGGTCGGTGTCCTCGCCGGGGAGTTCCTCGGCGGCCGCCCACATGCGCTCGTAGAGGGTGATCAGGGTGGAGACCAGGCCCGGTTCGCGTACGAGGAGGGCGCCCTTGGCGGTGAGGGTGGGGTCGATGGGGGTGAGCGCGGCCTGCCGGTCGACGATGATCACGCGTTCGATGGGGTGGTGGGAGACCCGGATCTCCGCTCCGTGCGTCACCAGTTCCCGCGTGTACGCCAGGCTGGCCTCGTCCCGCAGGACCGCCGACCCCAGGATCATGCGCATCCGCACTCCGCGCCGCAGCAGCCGCATGTTGATGGGGCGGGAGACGGCGATGGACTCCGGCGACATCACGCCGCGCGGGTGTGTGGTCAGGTCTTCCGAGCGGGCGAAGAAGGTCAGCTCGTCAATGGCTTCCCGTACGGCGTCGATGCCGTACAGGTGCGTGATCATCTGGTTGTTCTCGGAGCCGGCTCCGGCGTGCGGCGACGGGGTGGCCGCGCGGCGTTCGCGGAAGAGGGATTCGAGGACCGCGCGCTGGGTGACCTCGCTCTCCAGTTCCTCGCGCAGGGCGCGCAGGCGGCCGTCTATGAGGGCGTCCACGGCTCGGGGCGGCGGGACGGGCCGTACGACTCCGTTGGAGGCACGGGAGGCCAGGCCCAGGGTCACCAGTCGGTCCAGGTCCGGGTCCGGGGCCTGGAGATCTGGGGCCTGGGGTTCTGGGGCCTGGGATTCCGTGTCGGGGCGCTCGGCGGCCGGGCGCTCCGGGTGGTCGGTGGGCGGGTGGGTTGATTCGCGGCGGAGGAGTGCGCGGTAGAGGTGGTCCTCTCTCTCGCTCACACCCAGAAACTCCAGCAAGTGCGGCATTTTCGTCTTCCCCCGTGGTCGAGCGGGCACCACATCTTTTACTGGATCTTCAAGTGATGATCGAGGGTTGTCAACGGAGGTTTCTGACGGGTTGTCAGGTTCCGTTTGTGGGGGCGGAGTTGTCGGGAGGCGCTGGCGAAGGCTTTGTGAGGGCCCGATGGCGACCGCTGCACGATGCGGAAAACGAAGGTGCAGCAAGCTGCGCGCATATGCCCTCGTGACCGGCTCCCGCAGACGGCAAAGTCGTTCTTGCAAGGAAGCACCGCAGGAACACAGCGAAACCGCACCGAGCAACGGGGAGATCATCGTGAACAGCAACTCGTCCTACAGCCGGCTTTCCCGCCGCAGCGCGCAGGTTGTTGTCGGTCTGCTGACCGCGGGGGTTCTCGCCTTCGGCGCGCAGGGTGCGGCCCAGGCGGCCGAGAACAACAACGACTGGGAGGTGCCGGGTGCCCGTGGGGCGGTGGCGCTGAAGGTCGAGAACAACGACTGGGAGGTGCCGGGTGCCCGTGGGGCGGTGGCGCTGAAGGTCGAGAACAACGACTGGGAAGCCCCGTCCGCCGGTCGCGGCGGCAAGTAGCCCGCACCGGGCGCCGACGAACCGCCCCCCGCCCGCCCGCGAACACGACCGAGGAGACCCCGACCGACCATGACCGACTACTCCGTTCTCCTGCCCTGCGTCCCCCGCCGACTGGAGCAGGCACTGCCCTTCGCAGGACTGGTCCAGTGGACCGGAGCCACCCGGCTCTGGCAGGGCCAGGCCATGGTGATGGAGCCGCACCAGACCTTCACGGGACTGGCCGGGGCCGGGTTCAGGGTTCCGACGGGCTTCGGGGTCACGCTGATGCCGCTGCGGCATCCGTACGAAGCGGCTCTCCAGGCCCGTTCGGTGGCCCTGGCGACCGGCGAGTCGGTGATCGCGGGCTTCGGCCCCGGCGCCGCCGCCTTCCAGGCCAACATCCTCGGGGCCCCGTACCCCAAGCCGCTCCAGGTGGCGCGGCAGTACGTACAGGCAGTGCGCGGCCTGCTCGACGGCGAGACCGTCGAGATGGACGGACCGCACTACACCTTCCGGGGGCAGCTCGCCCCGGCCGTGGCGCCCAGGGTCGATGTCGGCCTCGGGGTACTGCGGCCCGGCATGGCCAGGCTGGCGGGTGAGGTGGCGGATGTGGTGATCACGTGGCTGACGCCGCCCGCGTATCTGCGGGAAGTCCTTCTGCCCGCAGTGGAGGAGGGCGCGGCCCGGGCGGGACGTACGACTCTTCCTCGCATCGTCGCCATGGTTCCGACCGGGATCCAGAAGGACGGCCGCGAGGGCGACGCACCCGAACGGCTCGCGGTGATCGGCAACGCCCCGCACATGCAGGCCCCGCACTACCTGGACATGCTCGGCCGGGCCGGCGTGGACGTCCGCTCCGGAAAGCTGGAGGACGTGGCGCGCGGTGTCGTGGAGACCGGTGCGTTCGCCGGCGGCGACCTGTCGCAGGCGGTCAAGGCGCTACGGGCCTTCGAGGAGGCGGGAGTTGACGAGATCGTGCTCAACAGCACCGCCGTGCACAAGCTCTTCGGTACGCAGGAGACCCTCTCCGACCTGTCGACCCTTCTGAAGGCGGTCGTCGAGCCGCACTGACCGGCACCGCCCCCCGCATGACCTGGGCTTCGGCCCCCCTCAGACATTCAGCACCTGACATTGACCCGATGCCTCTGGAGGCAGACGGGAACGTACACCGACGAAGGATGTTCTCTGGCATGGACACGACAGGAGTGGGCTCCGCCGAGCCCGGCACGGCCTCCACCGGGGCCGATCCCCGCACGGCCCCCGCCGCCGACCGCAAGCGCCTCAAGGACCACCTCATCTCCTGGGCCACCGGCGCCCCCCTCAAGGGCACCCCCGGCCCCGGCGTCCAGACGCTCGTACTGAGCAACGCCGACCACGTCCCCGCCGTCGTGGCCGCCGGACTTGTCGGCCCCGGCACCCTGCTGCTGGCACCCCACGACGGGACCGGCGTCCCCGCCCCCGCCACGGGGTACGAGGGCAGCCTCACGGAACCCGGCGACGAGCTCTCCAACGGCCAGGACTTCTTCCTCCAGACCCACTCCTACGCCTCCAGCCCCTACATGACCGTCTTCGGCCCGACCGTCGTACGGCTGACGGACCGCCCCGACTTCGAGGCCTACCTCGCCGACGCCGACCGCGCCCTGACCGAAGGCGTCTTCCCCGACTTCCTCCTCACCTCCTCCGTGGTGCTCGCCGACGCCGGAGCCCTCGGCGGCAGCCACCACCCGGCGGACGGCCCCGCCGTACGGCTCTACGCCGACCCGGACGGGTTCGTCTCCACCACCCCGACCGGCGCCGTACTCGGCACGGTCCACGACAGCCTCGACACACTCACCCGGCGGTACGCCGGGATCGGCCCCGACGAAGCGGCACTGGGCGCGGTGGTCCCGGAGGACATCCGGGCCCAGGCCCTGCGCAGCCGCCCCTTCCTGCCCCGCTACCTCAAGGCCATCGCCGCGATGCGCATCCTGATGGCACACGGCAAGACCGGACTGCGGGTCTCCGGATTCGGCGCCCGGCTCACCCCGGAACTCGCCGCTGCGGGAGCCGACCTGGGCGACGCCACCCTGCCCCTGGTCGTCCACGGCGACTCCGAGACGTACATGGTGATCAGCGGCCGGCTCTTCGCGGTCCGCAGGGAGATCGCCCGCGCTCTGGAATGCCTCCTGGCCGCCCCCGAGCGCGTCACCGAACTCGTCCCCGCCGCCGAACTCGACCAGCTGGACGAGCTGCTCGCCCAGCACGGCGTCCGCCTCGACACCCCCCAGGTGGTAGCCGCATGAGCACCGCGACCCTGACCCCCGAAGCCCCCCTCACCCTCGAAGCGCCCCCGAACACCCACGCCGCCCGACGCGTCGCCGGGCTCGGCGACCGCGTACGGCTCTGCGGTCTGTACGACTCCCTCGGCGCCCCCCTCTACCAGGACCTCGCCACCTACGACGACCCCGAGACCCGGGCCCTGCTGAGCGCCGTGCGCACCGCTCCCGGAGCCGTGCTGGACCTGGCCGCCGGAGCGGGCCGCTTCACCCTCCCGCTCCTCGCTGCCGGCCGCGAGGTCACCGCCCTCGACCTGTCCGCCGACATGCTCGCCCTCCTGCACGCCGAACTCGGCAAGGCCCCCGCCTCGATGCGGGACCGCTGCACCGTCGTACAGGGCGACATGTCCGACTTCCAGCTCGGCGGTGTGCGCTTCCCGCACATCCTGCTCGGCACCACCTCGCTCTCCCTCCTGGACGGGAACGGCCGCAAGGGCCTGTTCCGCAGCGTCCTGGACCACCTGACCGACGACGGCCAGTTCCTGCTGACCGTCATGGAGCGCGGCGACGCCGAAGGCCCCGCCGAGACCGCCGTACGGGTCGCCGGAGCCAGCGGCACGGTCTACGAGCTGTACGAGCACTGGCCCGCCGGTGCCGACAGCCGGGCCGTCACCCTGATTCCCCTGCCCGCCGACGGCGCACCCGACGACGGCCCCACCACGGTCTGCACCGACCGCGTGGCCATCGTCAACCTCCCCGAGCTCGAAGCCGAGTTGACGGCCGCAGGGCTGACCGTCACCGCCCGCCAGCCCCTCACCCCGCCCGGCGAGCGTCACCGTGTGACGCTCCTGACCACGGAAGCCTCCCGATGACGACGACAGCGCTCTGGCCCTACCTCGTCCCGCCCTCCGGCCACGGCGACGACAGCATCTGCGCGGTCTCCGCGAGCGGACACCGCGTCACCTTCGCCGACGGCAGCACCCGCCTGGACGCCGACAGCGGACTGTGGAACGTCAACCTCGGCTACGGGAACGAGCGGATCGCCCAGGCCCTCGCAGAAGCCGCCGCCAACGCCTCCTACCTGGGAGCCTTCCGCTTCGAGAACGTCTACGCCCGCCGGGCGGCCGACGACCTGCTGCGGGTCTGCGGCCCCGACCACTACTCCCGTGTTCTCTTCTCCACCGGCGGCGGTGTCGCCAACGACGCCGTGATGAAGCTGGCCCGCATCTTCCACGCCGTGCAGGGCGCCCAGGGCCGCAATCTGATCGTCTCGCTGCGCGGCAGCTTCCACGGACTGACCTTCGGCGGCTTCGCCCTCACCGGCGAGGACCTCGGACAGCGCGTCTACGGAGTCGACCAGCGTCACATCCGGCACGTCTCGCCCAACGACACCGCCGAACTCGGCCGGCTGATGGCCTCCCTCGGCCATCGCGTCGCCGCCGTGATCGTGGAACCTGTCGTCGGCACCGGCACCGTCCCCCTCACCGAGGAGTACGTCGCCGAACTGGGCCGACTGCGCGACGAGTTCGGCTATCTCCTGGTCGCCGACGAGGTCGCCACCGGCTTCGGCCGCACCGGCCAGTACTTCGCCTCCGAGAGCTGGCCCGGCCGCCCGGACGTCCTGGTGACGTCCAAGGGCCTAACCAACGGGGCCTGCCCGGCAGCCGCACTGGTGATGTCCCGGCGGGTGAGCGGCGTACTCGAAGAGCACGACACCTTCTTCGCCCACGCCGAGACCCAGGGCGGCACCGCCCTCGTCGGCGCCGCCGTCAGCGCCACCATCGCCGAGATGGAACGCCTCGACGCCGTCGCGGCGGGACGCAACGTCGCCGCCTGGCTCCAGCAGGGGCTCGCCGAACTCGTCGAGCGGCACCCGCTCGCCCACGACACCACCGGTACGGGCTGCTTCCGCACCCTGCACCTGCGGCACGCCGACGGCAGCGAACTGTCCGGCGAGGACGTCGGCAACCTGGTCGCCCGGATCCGGAGCGCGGGCGCCATCGTCCACCCCGGCCCCTCCGGCGTCCAGCTCGTACCCGCCCTCACCTACTCCCGCGACGAGGTCGCCGAGCTTCTGACCTGCATCGAGGCGGGGATCGACACCCTGCTGCCCGCCACCGCCACCGCCACCGCCACCGCCTGAGCCGGAAGGAGCCGACAGATGCCCGCCGCACTCGATTCGTACGACCAGATCCCTGGCCTGCTCCGGGATCTGCGCCCCACCGGTGTGACCGTCCTGGCCGACCCGGCCGTGGCGGAGCACACCGTCACCGAGCAGGTCAGGGACCGTATCGCAGGAGCCGGGTACGCACCGGAACTGGTGTCGACCCCGGCGGTGGGCACACTGCCGGCCATCGAGGCCTTCGCAGCGGGGCTGGCAGACGGCGAGCTGGTCGTCGGGATCGGCGGGGGCAGCACCCTCGACTTCGCCAAGCTGGCGACCGCGATCAGCCGCAGCCCCGAAACCGTCCGCTACCTCACCGCGGGCCAGCGCAGTGGGCTGGTGGTACTCCCTGCGGCACTGGGGGAGTACGCGAACATCCTCGCGGTGCCCACCACCCTGGGCACCGGCACCGAAGCGGGACCCGTCGCCTGCTTCCCGTACGAGAGCGCCTCGTACGACAGCGTCAAACGCATCGCGATGGGCGAGGTCCTGCGACCGCGCGTCGCCCTCCGGGTGGCCGACGCGACCGAAACCCTGCCGGGGCCGCTCGTGCTGGACGGCGTGCTGGAAGCGATCTTCCGGACCGTCATCCCGTACACCAGTGACAGTGTTGACCTGCCCCAACAGGACGCCGCTGTAGAGGAGTTGGCCGGAGCCCTGCTGCTGGCCGGGGACGAGATCGCCCGCAGCCTGGCCGCCGGGAAGCCGGCGCCCGCAGCCGAGCGGCTGCGCGTCGCCGGGCTCAGCGCGGAGAGCCAGCTCGGTGCCATCAACGTCGGGCGCAGCCCGTACGCGGTGAAGTGCTGGGCGCTCGCCAACGAAGTCTCCACCACGCTCGGCCTGGCCAAGATGCGAGCCGTCGCAGCCATCTGGCCGCTCGTGTGGCGCAGGGCCCTGGCGGGGGACACCCGCTTCGGCAGCGCCGCCCGTATCCACCGGCTGTGGGGGCAACTCCGTCTCCACGCAACGTGGTTGGCGTCGGACCCGTACGACGGTCTGGAGCAGCTGATGCTGCGCTGGCAGATCGAGCACACCGTGCGCCTCCCCAGGGAGCTGCTGCGCACCGTCGCCCTGCGCAGCGTGCGCTCCTGGGGTGCCGGACTTCCCACCCTCGCCGGGTTGAGCGCCGATGACATCGCCGCGCTCCTCGACGAGGCCACCGAGTCGGCCGCCGCCCACGCGGCCGACTCCCACGAACTCCTTCCGGCGGGCCCGAGCGCCTGACCGGGAGGTGAAAACCGCACCACCCTTCCCATCCCTGAAGAAACAGAACAAGAGGAGATCACCATGAGCGACAACATCCAGGCCGTCGAGCAGGAGCTGGAACTCGTCGCCAACGAGCTGGAGATGCAGGAGCTGGAGCCCATCCAGGCCCCGGGCTGGAGCACCAGCATCGGCGTGAGCGTCGGCATCTCGATCGTCTCGGTCGCCGCGAGCCTCACCTGATCGAACCGGCCGGGGCCCGCCCGACGGCGGGCCCGCCGGATCAGCAACACCGCACCACACCTCACTCAACACACCACGCACACAAAGGAATTCACATGAACGAGAAGCTGGGCACCGTCGAGAACATCGAGACCAACGACCTCGTCGAGCTGGAGATGCAGGAGCTGGAGGCCCTTGAGGCTCCGGGCTGGGGCACCTTCTCCGTCGCCTTCTCCACCGGTGTCTCGGTCGGCGTCTCCGTCACCCTGACCTGATCCGGACCGGTAACGGCCGATCCGGGCCGGTATCCGACCGCTTCACCCTTCATCGCACCACCACCACGCAACACACCTCACAGAAAAGGGAATTCACATGAGCGAGAACCTGGGCACCGTCGAGAACATCGCCAACAACGAGCTCGTCGAGCTGGAGATGCAGGAGCTGGAGGCCCTGGAGGCCCCGGGTTTCTGGACGGGCGTCTCCACGGGCGTCGCGATCAGCGCCTCGGTCGCCACCTCCATCACCCTCACCTGAGCCGAACCGGCTTTGCGTCGACGAGTGAACTGACGCTGCGGGAGCCGGAGTTGCCCGACTCCCAGCTTCACCTCGGCTACCCGCTCGGGTGACCCCGAGGATCTGCGGTGGGCCGGCCGGCCACGGTTGGCCGGCCCCCCGCAGGGGTGTCGCACGATTCCCCACTCCCTGCCGCTGTTCCGTTCCCGTTAAGGAAACCTCCGTGAGTGCAGTCCTGATTCCACCGCCCCCGACAGAGACCTCGACCGAGTCCCTCCCCGAAGACCACACCCGGCAGCCCCGCCTCGCGCCCAGCGCCGAGGTCCACGCGCCGATCGACGGGCAGGGCAACTGGGTCCTCCAGCACGGCTCCCGCTACGTGCGGATCAACGAGCGCGTCGCCGAACTCGTCGAGGCGCTCGACGGCGAGCGCGACCACGAGGCCCTGGCCGACCGGCTGGGCCCCGGCTGGAACACCGAGCGGGTCGGCAGTGCCATCTCGCAACTGGACTCCCTCAAGCTCCTGGACGACGGCAAGACCGCACCGCCCAAGATCGCCCCGCGGTTCCTGATCGTCCCCCCGATGACGTTCCAGCTCACCGTGCTGCGGCCGGGACGAGCCATGCAGGCCCTGCGTCCCGTGTTCGCCCGCCTGTTCTCCAAGGGCGCCGTGGCGGCCGGGATTCTCTGCGTACTGGCCGGCGTGGTCGCCCTCGTCGCCCAGCACCAGGCGGTGGCCACCACCCTGAACAGCCCGATGTCCGCCGTCACCTTCGTCGGCGTACTGCTGGCCCTGCTGTTCGGTGTGTCGATCCACGAGCTGGGCCACGCCGCCGTCCTCATCCGGTACGGGGGCAAGCCGTCCCGCATCGGCGTGATGCTCTTCTACCTGATGCCCGCGTTCTTCTGCGACGTGTCGGACGCCTGGCGCCTGCCGGACCGCAAGCAGCGGGTCCACACCGCCCTCGCCGGGCCCGCCGTACAGACCTCGCTCGCCGCGCTCTCGGCCCTGGCGGCCTGGCCGATGGACGACTCAGTCGCCAAGACCTGCCTGCTCTTCTTCGCGATCAGCAGCTACGCGACGGGCCTGCTCAACCTCACCCCGTTCATCAAGCTCGACGGCTACATCGCCCTGATGAGCCACGTCGACACCCCGTACCTGCGGGACAAGTCGATGGCCGACGCCCGGCGCACCCTGGCCCGGCTCCTGTTCGGCGGCACGTACAAGCGTGAACTGCCCACCCGGTGGACGATCCTGTACGGCCTCGGCTGCCTCGCCTTCCCCCTGTACTTCATCACCACGGCGCTCGGCACCTGGATCGACACCATGCAGCGGGTCGGCTGGCTCGGACTGCTGCTGGCCTCCTCGGTCATCTCCTACGCCCTGTACCTGCTGGGCCGGGGCGGGGTCAGGCTGGCCGCCGAGGTCAAGGCGGCGGGCGTCAGCAGGGTGCGGGCGTGGACGGTCAGTGCCGCGCTCGTCGCCGCCGGGATCGGCGCACTGTTCCTGCCGGTCCAGCAGACCCTGGCCGCCGCCTACGTCACCGACGCCTCCGGCACTCGGGTGGTGCTGCCGCAGGGCAGCGCCGGCCAGCTGGTGCACGAGGGACAGCAGGTGAGCCTGCGCACCAACGGTCTGATCATGAACGACGACGTCGCCACCACCCGGATCGGCGCGGCCCCCGCGCAGCCGGCCGACGTCTCGGTCTCCGCCTTCTTCCCCATCGACATGGGCGACGCGGTGGGCATGCCCGCCACCGCCTTCGCCATCGACCTGGACCGGACTCCTTCGCCGGCCGACGGCACCGCCGAGGTCTCGGTGGGCGAGGTCCCGCTGTGGAAGTCGCTGTACCGGACGTACGTACTGCCCTTCCTGCCCAACTAGCCCGCAAGCATCGCCACTTACCCGACTTCCCCGGCCCGCCCTCACGACGACTGGCCTGCCCTTCGACCACTGGAGAACACCGTGCTCGACACCCGGTTCATCGACTTCATCCGAGCGGATTCACTGTTCTACGACGCCCCGGCCACCGAATCCGTCGGGGAGGACTTCCACGAGGGACGCACCCTCCCCGAGGGCTGGACCACCGTCCGGGGCCGCGAGTGGACCGTCTGCACCCCGCCGGAGAACCGCATCCCGGACCAGGGCTGGAAGATCCACGTCGCCGCTTCGCCCGGCAACGCCGCGGAACTCCTGGACGCGGTCGCCCCGTACTGCGTCGAGCACGGGCTCATGTACAAGTACATCTCCGACCTGGAGACCCTCGGCCGCCGGGGCAGCAAGTACGGCGACCGCAGCGCCAGCGGGAAGTTCATCACCATCTACCCGGTCGACGAGGCCGAGCTGAAGCAGACCCTCGACGACCTGGAGGAGCTGGTCGGCGGCGCCCCCGCCCCGTCCATCCTCAGCGACCTGCGCTGGAAGGAGGGTCCGCTGTACGTCCGCTACGGCGGCTTCGTACTGAAGACGACCCGTCTCAAGGACGGCACGCTGACCCCCGCGATCACCACCCCGGACGGCGAACTCGTCCCCGACCAGCGGCGGCCCGGCTTCCACACCCCCGACTGGGTCACGCTGCCGCCGTTCCTGGCCGAGGCCCTCGCCGAACGCCGCGGCCGCACCCTCGAAGACTTCCCCTTCCGCGTCTACAAGGCCCTGCACTTCTCCAACGGCGGCGGCGTCTACCGCGCCGTCGACAAGCGCGACGGCAACGAGGTCCTCCTCAAGGAGGCCCGCCCGCTCGCCGGCCTCGACGCCGCGGGCGACGACGCGGTCACCCGCCTGGAGCGCGAGCACTGGGCGCTGTCCCTGCTCGCCGGACTGCCCTCCGTCCCCACTCTGGTGGACGAGCGCAAGGGGCACGAGCACTACTTCCTGGCCCGCGAGTACGTCGACGGCACCCCGCTCACCGAACTGGTCCACCAGCGCCACCCGCACGGCTCCGCCGAGAACACCGCCCGCACCCGCGTCGAGTACACCCAGTGGGCGCTGCACATCCTCGACCAGGTCGCCGAGGGCATCGCCGCCATGCACGAGCGGGGAGTCGTCTTCGGCGACCTGCACCCGGGCAACATCCTGGTCGGCGCCGACGACAAGGTCGCCTTCATCGACCTGGAGACCGCCAGCCCGGTTGATGAAATGCGCCCGCAGGCCATGGGCTCGCTGGGCTTCCGCGCCCCGGGCCACCTCAGAGGCCCGGACGTCGACCTCTTCGCCCTCGACGTGCTGCGCCTGACGCTGTTCGTGCCGATGCCGCACGTGGTGCCATGGGGCACGGCCAAGATCCGCACCCTGCTGGACGCGGCGGTACGGGACTTCCCGCTGCCGCAGGAGTTCGTCGACCAGGTGGAGCGCGGGCTCGGCCCCGACGTCCTCGGCGCCCACACCGACTACGAGGTCCGCTGGCCGGTCGGCGGCGAACAGGGCGACACCCTGGCCGCCTCACTCGCCGCGTCCATCGTCGAGGCCGCCACCCCGGAGCGCTCCGACCGCCTCTACCCCGGCGACGTCATGCAGTTCATCGCCGCCGACGGAGGCGTCACCTTCGCCCACGGCGCGGCGGGAGTCCTGTGGGCCCTGCACCGGGCCGGGCACGACGCCCCCGCCGAGCACGTCCAGTGGCTGCTCGACCAGGCGGCCCAGGTCTCCGGCGAGGGGCCCGGCTTCTTCACCGGGCTCGCCGGAATCGCCTACACCCTCCAGGAGTTGGGCCACCACGCGGCCGCCGACGAGGTCCTGGACCGGGCCTTCGCCGCCTGCGACCCCAACGTCGGCTCCACCCTGGCCACCGGCATCTCCGGGCTCGGCCTCACCGCACTGCACTTCGCCACGGCACGCGGCGACGACCGCCGCCTCGCCCAGGCCCTGGAGCTCGCCGCACGGCTGCCCGACACCTCGGTGCCGCAGCGCTTCGGACTGCTGCACGGCCGCTGCGGCCGGGCCCTCTTCCTGCTCCGCCTCTTCGAACACACCGGTGACGGCGCGCTGTTGGACCAGGCCGTGGCCGAACTCCACGCCGACCTCGACATCATCGAGGGCCCCACCTTCGAGGACCGCTTCCTCACCCCCGGCCTCGAAGGCTCGGCGGGCATCGTGCTCACCCTGCGCGCCCTGCTCCCGCACACCCCCGACGACACCCGGCTGCACGCCGCGATGGAGCGCCTGACCGCGCTGCCGCACGGCGGCTTCGCCCTCTCCTGCGGCCTCCTCTACGGCCGGGCGGGCGAGATCCTGGTCCTCGCGGACGCGGCCGACGCACAGGACGAGGCCCAGCGCCGGGTCCTGCGCGCCCACCTCGACGCACTCGGCTGGGAGGCGCTCGCCGCCGAACCGGGCCGCGTCGACTTCCTCGGCAACCACGGCTACCGGCTCTCCACCGACCTCGGCACCGGCTCGGCGGGCGTCCTGGTGACGCTGGCGTCCCTGCGCGACGGGGCTCCGGCGCTGCCGTTCCTGGCACCGGAGGCGCCCCGTGCTGGTGCGGAGGCCGTGACGGCCGCCGAGGCGGCGTCCGTGCCCGCCGAGGAGGCCCCCGTGCCCGCCGAGGTGGCGTCGTGATCGACATCCCGGCCACCCTCGCCCCCGCCGCCGGGGTCGCCCTGCGCCACTCGGTGAGCCCGCCCCGCGCGGACGAACCGCTGTGGAGCAGCGCGGTCGAACTCCAGCCCGTCGGCAGCCTGAAGGGCCTCGAAGGCTTTCAGTCGTACGAGGACGGCTCGGGGTACGAGGACGGCTCGGGCCGCGGGATCGGCACCGGCGCGGACCTCCCGCCCTCCGCCCGCTTCGCCGGAGCCAGCGGCTCCACCCGCAACGACGCCCTGCTGAGGGGCACGGGCGAGGCCGTTGAGCGCCGCGCCCTGCACCCCTCGGCCGCCCACCGGGCCCGCTTCGCCGCCGCCGCGGAACTGGACTCCGTAACCCTGCGAACCCTGTACGCGTTCCACCCGGACCACGCCCTGGCCCACCCGGACGCCGCCACGGCCGCCATGCCCTGGTACGAGGCCGAGGACGTGGCCACCGGGGCACCGGTCCTGGTGCCCGCCGACTGCGTCGACTGGCCCGCCCGCTCCACCTCGGCGGCGCTCTTCGACCCGAGCCCGTCCGGGGCGGCGGCCGGCCGCAGCTACGAGTCCGCGCTCGGCGCGGCGATGGTCGAGGTCATCGAGCGCGACGCCTTCACCGTCGCCTGGGGCCGCCAACTGCGTCTTCCGACGTACGTGCCGTCGCCCGCCGACACCGCACTCGAAGCGGTCTGGCAGCGGGCCGGGGCGGAGGGGACCGTGCCCTTCCTGGCCCGCATCCCCACCGCAGTGCCCGAACTCTGGTGCATGACCGCCTGCTTGATCGACCCCGAAGCCCCGGGGGCCCTCGCCTCCGTGGGCATGAAGGCCTCGACCGACCCGGCCGAGGCCGCGGTGAAGGCCTTTCAGGAGGCGTGGCAGGTACGCACCGCGCTGCGGGCACTGCACCGGCAGGAGGGCGACCCCGGTCCCGTCGCCTCGGTGGTGACGGAGCACGACCGGCTCGCGTACATGCTGACCCGGCCCGCGTACGAGTCCGTACGCGACTGGGTGGACGGCTTCCAGGCGCCGGAGCCGCTTCCGTCGACTCCCGCCGCTCGCCTGCCGGTTGCCGAGATCACCCGGGCCCTGACCGCCGACGGGGCCGCCCCCCTCGCCGTCGGCCTCACCCACCGCCTCTCCCCGGCCGTCGCCGCGATGGGGTGGCACGTGGTGAAGGTGCTGGCCCCCGGATACCAGAACCTCCGGATGGACGAGACCCAGGACTGGAGCTGGCACCGGCCCCGTCTGGCGTCGGCCGTCGAACGCACCGGCTGCCAGGCCCGCGTGGACGACCCACGCGACGTCGCCCCCCACCCCCTGCCCTGAACCAGGGCACACCCCCACGCCCCGGCTCGCGCGAGCCCCACGAACGTCGAGAGACCGAGCTGAGAGAGACAGACAGATGTTGGAACTGAAGGAACTTGTACGGGACTTCGACAGCAACCGCGCCGTCGACCACGTGTCCTTCCGGGTCTCCGGCGGCCGGCTGACCGGGTTCGTCGGCGGGAACGGCGCGGGCAAGACCACCACCATGCGCATGATCATGGGAGTGCTCGCCAAGACCGACGGCCGCATCCACTGGGACGGCGAGCCCGTGACGGCCGCCGACCGCCGGGACTTCGGCTACATGCCGGAGGAGCGCGGCCTCTACCCCAAGCAGTCCGTCCTCAGCCAGCTCGTCTACCTCGCCAGACTGCGCGGCCAGGACGCGGCCCCCGCCCGCGCCCACATGCTCGAACTCCTCGAACGCCTCGGCCTCGCCGAGAAGAGCCAGGCCAAGCTGGAGTCCCTCTCCCTCGGCAACCAGCAGCGCGTCCAGATCGCCGCCGCCCTGCTCGGCACCCCCAAACTCCTCGTCCTCGACGAGCCCTTCTCCGGCCTCGACCCGCACGCGGTCGACACCATGGCCGAACTGCTGCGGGAGTATGCCGACGCCGGCGTTCCGGTGCTCTTCTCCTCGCACCAGCTCGACCTGGTCGAGCGCCTCTGCGACGACCTGGTGATCATGACCCGCGGCCGGGTCGTCGGCCAGGGCACCGCCGACGAGCTGCGCCACCGCGACAGGCCCCGCTTCCACCTGGTCACGGGCTCCCCGGCGGGCTGGGCCCGCGCACTGCCCGACGTCACGGACCTCGAAGAACTCCCCGACGGCGCACGGGTGGAACTGCGCCCCGACACCGACCCGGGCCTGCTCCTCGCCGAAGCCCTGCGCAGGGGCCCCGTGCACGCCCTGACCCCCCTCGTCCCCAGCATCGCCGACATCTACCGGGAGATGACCGCCGCATGAGCGCCATGACCCAGACCCCCGAGACCGACACCGAGACCGCTCCGGCGCCCACCGCACCCGTGTCCTCCCCCGAAGCCCCTCGGCCCCGTACGCGTACGACCAGGAGCGCCGCACCCTGGCGGATCGTCGCCGCCCGCGAGATCCAGGTGAAGCTGACCAACCGCGGCTTCCTGGTGTCGACCTTCGTCACCCTCGCCCTGATCGTGGGCGCGATCGGCCTCCAGCTCTTCCTCGCCGACTCGATGGGGAAGATCACCGTCGCGGTCGTCGACCAGAAGAGCGGCCAGATCGCGGGGCTGGGCGAGAAGCTGGCCCGCCAGTCCGACCAGGACGTCACCATCTCCGTACGCCAGGAGTCCTCCGCCGACGCCGTGCGCGAGACCGTACGGTCCGGGGAGGCCGAGGCCGGTCTGCTGTACGAGAAGGGCGGCTGGACCCTGCTCGGCGACACCGGCCAGAACGACGTGGCCGCCACCTGGATCGGCGCCGCCGTCCAGAACTCCGCCCTCGCCGCGAACGCCCAGGACGCGGGCACCAGCATGGAGGCCCTGAGCAAGGGCGCCCAGCTCCACCACACCGTCCTCTCCACCGACAAGGCCCCCGAGGGCGCGGTCAAGATGACGGCCTACTTCTTCGGCTTCCTCTTCTACCTCGCCTCCGTCCTCCTCGGCTCCGCGCTGGCCACCAGCGTCGTGGAGGAGAAGCAGAACCGCATCGTCGAACTCATCGCCTCCTCGGTCCCGCTGCGCGCGCTCCTGGTCGGCAAGATCGTCGGCTCCACGCTGCTGGCGCTCGCCCAGATGACCCTGTTCTGCCTGGTGGGTGCGATCGGGCTGCTGGCCACGGGCGAGACGGCGATCCTCACCGACGTCGTCGGCGGAATGGGCTGGTTCCTGGTCTTCTACGTCGTCGGCATCGCAGTCCTGGCCTGCCTGTACGCGGCGGCGGGCGCGCTCGCCACCCGCAGCGAGGACGTCCAGGCGACCACGACGCCCGTCAACGCGGTCACCGCACTCGTCTTCATCATCGGCATCGCCGCCTCGGGCGGCATGCGCGAGATCCTCTCCTTCATCCCGCTGACCTCGACGGTCACCATGCCGGCCCGGGTCCTGGCGGGCGAGGTCACCTGGTGGGAGCCGGCCGTCGCCCTCGCCCTGTCGCTCGCCGCAGCCGCGGCCATCGTGACCCTCAGCAGCCGGGTCTACCGCCGGGCCCTGCTCCAGACCGACCGGAAGCTCTCCTTCGGCCAGGCCCTGAAGCTCGGCGACTGACCCCTCCCGTACGGACGCACCGACTCACCGGCCACCGACCGGGCCGGTACCGCAAGAAACCCCACCCCCCACCGAAAGGAACCCCCACCATGAGCACCACCTCCCGTACCCGCGCCCCCTACGCCGCCCTGCTCGCCGCGCTCGCCTGCGCGGAGGTCGCGGTGCTCGCCAGCGGTGCCGCCGACGGCGTCCGCTACGGAGTGGGCGCGGTGGTCGCGCTCGCGATCGTGGCGCTGGTGGCGCGCTTCCCCAAGACAGGCGAAACCCGCTGACCGCGCCTTCTCTCCACCCCCTGTCCCACCCTCTCTCCAGTCGGAGCAGTTCATGAACACGGCCAAGCACACGTCGCACCAGGTGTTGATCACCGGCCCCGCCGGGGCGCCCCCGGAGACCGCGGCGATCCGCTTCATGGCCCTCCTCCCGGCCGGCTGGCAGGCCGAGCCGGTGGAGTTCCTCGCGAACGCCGCCCGCCTGCGCCTCACGGCTCCGGCGGCGGCCACGGCGGAGGAGTTCGCCCGTACGGCCAACGAAATCCTGGCCCAACAGGGCCTGCGGGACTGGTCGTTGTCCAAGAGCTGACAGGGACGACCGAGGGCCCCGGCCACCGACCCGCACGAGGCGGGAAGGCGGCCGGGGCCCTCGACTACGTACTGCTGCGGCTGCGTACCGCTGCGACTCAGACGCTGACGCCGAAGTCCTGCGCGATGCCCGACAGACCCGAGGCGTAGCCCTGGCCGACCGCGCGGAACTTCCACTCCGCACCGTTGCGGTACAGCTCGCCGAAGACCATCGCGGTCTCGGTGGCGGCGTCCTCGCTCAGGTCGTAGCGCGCGATCTCGGCGCCGCCGGCCTGGTTCACGATGCGGATGTACGCGTTGCGGACCTGGCCGAAGTTCTGCGAGCGGGACTCCGCGTCGTAGATGGAGACCGGGAAGACGATCTTGTCGATGTCGGCGGGCAGACCGGCCAGGTTGACGTTGATCTGCTCGTCGTCGCCCTCGCCCTCGCCGGAGCGGTTGTCGCCGGTGTGCACGATGGTCTGGTCCGGCGTCGCCTTGTTGTTGAAGAAGACGAAGTGACCGTCCGAGTAGACCTTGCCCGCCGCGTTCACCGCGATGGCCGAGGCGTCGAGGTCGAACTCCGTGCCCGTCGTCGTGCGGACGTCCCAACCGAGGCCGACCGTGACGGCGGTCAGGCCCGGGGCCTCCTTGGAGAGCGAAACGTTGCCACCCTTGCTGAGGCTGACTGCCATGGGATGTCCCTTTCCTCGTGCGTCATGTGCGGGCTTCGGTACGAGTCCCGAAGCTACCGTCACCCCATCTAACGCGGCCAGGGTCCCCGGAAGTTCCAGCTCGGCCCGGTTCTCTTTACTTTCTTTACGCAGACGTACGCCCGCTCCCCGAAAACGGTGTGACGGGACGCCGCCCGAGCAGGGACTATGGACGCATGTCCGGGCCCTACATCATCCGTGGCTCCGTCTCCCTCCCGGAGGCCGAGCTCATGTGGCGTTTCTCCAGGTCGTCGGGGCCCGGCGGGCAGCACGTCAACACGTCCGACACCCGCGTCGAGCTGCGCTTCGACCTCGCGAAGACCGAGGCGCTGCCCGAGGTGTGGAAGGCACGCGCCCTGGAGCGGCTGGCCGGACGGCTGGTCGACGGGGTCGTCTCCGTGCAGGCCGCCGAGCACCGCTCGCAGTGGCGCAACCGCGAGACCGCCGCCGTACGCCTCGCCTCCCTGCTCGCGGAGGCGTCCGCCCCACCGCCCAAGCCCCGCCGCGCGACCAAGATCCCGCGCGGGATCAACGAGCGGCGGCTGCGCGAGAAGAAGCAGCGCAGCCAGACCAAGGGCGGCCGGTCGGGCCGCGACTGGCACTAGGACCTCGCAGCTCAGCCGGCACTATGACCTGTCAGCTCAGCCGGCACTATGACCTGTCAGCCCAGCTAGCACCAGGACCTCTCAGCCCAGCCGGCTCAGGACCGACCTGCACAGGTGCAGCAGCTCCCGGTCGGCGGACGCGCTCCGGAAGTAGCTGCCCTGCGGCCGGGACAGTTCGTCGCGGATGCGCGGGAGTGCCGGTGCGGCTGCCGGTCCCATCCTGTCGAGGCACTCCACGACGAAGGTCGCGGTGCAGTCGTTCTCCTCCCACGCCGCCAGGAGCGCGTCGACGACCACGGCCGCCTCGGCCTCGCCCCCGACGTCCCACAGCGCGGCAGCCGCGTGCACGCGCCGCCACTCGGAGCTCTTCGTCGTGATCTCCCGCAGCCGCGGCAGCGCGAGCACGGCAGCCGGTCCGATCCGCCCGAGCACATCGGCCGCGTCGGCCGCCTTGTAGGTGTCGAGCAGGGCGAGCAGCCGAGGGACGACGTCGGCCGCATCCCCTTCGAGCGCCCACAGCGCGGCCGTCGCGGCCATGCGTACGGACAGGTCCTCCGCCTCTGCCAGGGGACGCACCTCCCCGGGCGCGGGCGCGGCCGCAGGGCCGATCGCGGTGAGCGCCTCCAGGGCCGAGCAGGCGGTGCTCCACTGTTCATGACGTACGGACTGGGTGAGCGCGTGAACCAGCGCGGGCACGGCCCCCGCATCCCCCAGCCGGCCGAGCGCGGACGCCAGGGCGTGCGGGTTCGTCACGGGCCACTCCTGCGAGAAGTCGACACCGGTGAGGTCGCGCGCGAGCCGGGGGACCAACTCCCCGGCACCTGCGCCGATGCCGCCCGCGACCAGCACGGCCCGCCAGGAGTCGACCCCGCTGTCCAGGCCCACCAGGACACAGGGCAGCGCACGCGGGTCGCCGAGGCCCGCCAGCGCCAGGACGGCCTCCTGGTGGGCCTGGCGCACCAGCGCCTGCGGCGCGGCCCACACCTCGGGGCCGTGGGTGTCGCGCCGTGCGCCGACGTACGAGGCGAGGGCCTCGCGGGCGGGTTCCGCGTCGGTGCCCAGGGCGGCGAGGCACTTGGCCGCCTCGGCGGAGGTGTACGCGTCCTGCGGGTCGAGGCAGTCCGCCACCAGCAGGACGAGCGCGGAGTGGTCGCCGCGCACGGTGTTGATCAGCCGCGTGGCCATGCCGATGGCGTCGTAGCGGGTGCCGGAGTCGGGGCTGCGGAGCTGTGCGGCGAGCAGGGCGGTGCGCTCGGGCACACGGGTGCCCAGCGCCTCGTGGAAGGTGGTCAGGAGGGCGGTGGTCGGCGCGTGGGTGCGGCCGTGCCGGGCCAGGTCCGTGAAGGCGGCGGCTATGTGCGGGGGTGCGCCCTGGGACACGGCCTCCTGCTGCTCCTGCGCGGCCCGCTCGGCGTCGGCGCACGGGCAGGTGCCGGACGAGTCGTGGCAGGTGTCTGTGGGTCCCGGTTCCGGCGCGGGGGTCAGGCGGCGCAGCAGCTCGATCGCCGTCGGTACGGTGTCGGCGACGATGGCCCCGGGGTCGCAGTGCGCACGCTGCACGAGGGCGCCGAGCCGGATCGCGGTGTCCGTCGCCGGGTCGTCGGCCAGGGCGTCGAACCGGGCCACGACGGCGTCCTTCGTGGCGGGCAGCCGCAGCGCGAGGGTGGCCATGGTCTCGACGACCAGCAGCCGTTCCGCCGTGTCCGACGCCGCCCCGAGCCGCTCGCCCAGGACACCGACGGCCCGCCCGGCGTCGTCGAGGAAGAGCCCCAGCCCCTCCAGGGCCGCCCGCCGCACCAGCGGGTCCGGCTCCGAGGCGTAGGCGACGAAGGAGTCGGCGTGTGCGCGCATGATCGCCGCGCAGTCCGCGTACGCCGTCGTCACCTCGCCGTCCGAGCCGAACCGGAGACCGCCGTCGTCGCGTTCGACGGCCGAGCTTCCGAGGGCGAGCAGCAGGGCGACGATCCCGGCACGGTCCGGGGTCGCGGGGTCGTCCGCCAGGGCGAAGAGGAACGGCAGGGCGGCGGTCGTGGAGTCGTACAGATCCCCCTGATGACTGACCGCGTGGAAGAACGCGGTGCGCGCCTCCTTCCGGGCCGAGGGATCGGCCGAGGTCATGGCCCGCAGCAGGGAAGGGATGCGCTCGCCGTCGTCGTCCAGGGAAGCCCAGTCGACGCCGTCCAGCTCAAGGTCGTTGATCATGTCCGGACTATGGCACCGGGCACTGACAACGGGGACGGACGGCGGGGACGGACGACGGGGACGGACGACGGACGGCGGGCGGCTTTACGAGAGCTGCCGGTACCTGCCCCGGAAGTACGTCAGCGGCCCGCCGTCCGCACTCGGCAGGTCCACCGCGAGCACCCGGCCGATGACCAGCGTGTGGTCGCCCGCCTCCACCCGCTGTTCCGTACGGCACTCCACGACCGCCAGCGAGCCGCCCACCAGCGGAGCCCCCGACACCTCGCCGCGCCTCCACGGGATGTCCTCGAAGAGCAGACGGTCACTCAGTCGGCCCTTCATCGCGAACCGGCCCGCGATGTGCCGCTGGCTCTCGGAGAGCAGCGAGACCGCCCACAGGGGCTGTTCCGCGAGGAGGTCGTCCATCCGGGAGCCGTTGCGCAGACTGACCATCACCAGCGGCGGCTCCAGCGACACCGACATGAACGCCGTCGCGGTCATCCCGACGTCCTCGCCGTAGGGACCGCCGTCCGCGTCATGGGCCGTCACCAGCGTCACGCCCGCCGTCAGGCGGGACATCGCGGCACGGAACTCGTCATCGCTCACCCCTTCAGGATGGGGGATCGACGCGGGGCGGGGCGAAGGGAGGGGGCTTTGCGGGGTGGCTTCAGTCGTCTGCAACACATGATCAACGCTAGGCGGCACCATGCCCCCGGCACATCGGGCATAGGGACCAGACAGGACCTAGGTCCCCCCTCGCGACAGGCCCTCCACCGGCCCTCCACCGGGCCCGGCCGTCCTCCGTTCGCCGCCCGTTTTCGGCCACACGGGTGCCCTCAGCAGCGCGGGAGCGCTCCCACGCCCGAAACATCAACTTCCGGTCATCGCTTGTGACTTGAGTCACAGAGCGAACTAATTGTTGACCCTGTGTACCGAGAGGGCAGCGCGCTGTGATTCAGTGGCGGTGGCAATCGGACGATGAGAAGCCTGGAGTTGCTGTCGTTGCTGTCGAGGTCTCGGGGAGCGGGTCATGGAGGCCGAGTCGGAGCCGTACGTCCGTCTTGCGACCCTGCGGCAACTGCACCAGGTGGTCGCTGACCTCAACACCGCACGCAGTCTGTCGGACACCGTGCAGGCCGTCGCCGACGGCATCGTCACCGGTCTCGGGTACGAACTGGCGTGTGTGAACCTCGTACGCCCCGACGGCGACCTGGTGGTGGCCGCGTTCGCCGGGAACACGGCGGCGGAGGCCCTGATCACCGGGCGCGTCGGCTCGCGCGGCTCGTGGGAGCGGCGGCTGTCGATGGGGGAGCGTTGGGGCGCCCTCCACTTCATCCCGCACCACGAGGGCTGGGTGCTCACCGAGGACGACGTCCCGCAGTGGCACACCGAGGGCCCCGACCCCCGCTTCGCCGACGAGTGGCACCCGAGCGACCGCCTGTACGCGCCGATGTACGCCTCGGGCGGCGACGGCGAGCTGATCGGCGTGATCTCCGTCGACCGCCCGCGCGGCGGACGCCGCCCCGGCGCCTGGGGCCAGGAAGCCCTCACCATGTACGCCTCCCAGGCCGCCATCGCCATCATCAACGCCCGGCTGCGCTCCAACATGCAGCGCGCCCTGGTCCGCCTGGAACGCGAGCAGCAGGCCCTGCGCGCCAGTGAGGAATCCTTCCGCCAGGCCTTCGAGTACGCACCCAGCGGCATGGCCATCGCCGAGATGGGCGGCGACCAGCACGGCCGCCTGCTGCGCACCAACGACGCCCTCTGCCGTCTTCTGGGCCGCCCCGCCTCCGCCATGCGCCGCTACTCCTTCGCGGACCTCGTCCACCACGAGGACGTCGGCACGCTGCTCCGTACGTCCGCGGAGGGCGGCCGCGCCGAACTGCGCCTCCAGCGCCGCGACGGCACCTTCGTCTGGGTCAACCTGCGCAACTCCGTCGTCGCCGACACCGCCGACGGCCCCCGCTTCCTGCTCACCCACGTCGAGGACATCGAGGAACGCAAGCGCCACGAGCTGCACCTCGCGCACCGCGCGTCCCACGACTCCCTCACCGGCCTGCCCAACAGCGCGGAGCTGAGAGCCCGCCTCTCCGCCCGCCTGTGCCGCCGGCCGCACGCCGTACGCGCAACGGCGGTCGAGGCCCTGGACGCCGCGTACGACAACGCCTACGACCAAGGGCTGACGTACGACGACGGCACCACGGCGTACGACGACGGCTTCTACGGCGATCCGATGGGCGAGGGCGACCCCGCCTTCTACGACCACCACGTGCACACGGTCGCGCCCCAGGAGGGCGTGGGGGAGGGTGTTCCCGGCCACCCCGACGACGGCACGAAGGGTCTGGCCGTCCTCTTCTGCGACCTGGACGGCTTCAAGTCCATCAATGACCGTTTCGGCCACCAGGCCGGTGACGCGGTTCTGATCGAAGTCGCCCGCCGTCTGACCACTTGTGTCCGGGACGGCGACACCGTCGCCCGCCTCGGCGGCGACGAATTCGTCGTCCTCGCGGACGGCCTCGGCAGCGCGGACGCCGCCGACCTCGCGGTCCGCCTGCGCAACGCGATCATCCCGCCGATCCGCGTGGACGGGAGGGCGGTCCGCGTGGGTGCCAGCTTCGGCATCGGGTGGGCGGAGTGCGGGATGACGGTGGAGGAGGTCCTCCAGTCCGCCGACCAGCGCATGTACATCGAGAAGCGGTCGCGGTCGAAGGTCCACCGCCGGGCGGGGTAGTCCCGCGCGCGTACCTTCCCGCTCCTGCCCGGACGCATGCTGTGGTCAACGTCCCGGAGGCCGTTCGCCCGCACCAGGTAGGCTCGCCCGGTCGGCGACGCTGGCGGGAACATGGTGAGGAGTGACGCTGGGATGACGGCCGGGAACAACGGCACGGGCACGACCGAGGACGACGATCCGTTCGGCTACCTCTACGAGGACGGACGTGCGGCGGGCGCTCAGCCGCCGAGCTCGGGCGGCGGCTACGGCTACCCGGGACCGAGCTCGCAGCGCGGGGTGCCCAGGACCTCGTACAACCAGGTCCGGCCGGTCGGCGAGCGCCAGTACGGGCAGCAGGGTCAGCAGGGCGGCCAGCAGTCGACGCAGGCCTTCCCGCAGCAGGGCCAGCAGCCGTACGGGCAGCCCAACGCGCACTACGCGGCCCCCGAGACGCAGCAGGGCGGGTCCCCGTCCGGTCCGCCCCCGTACCAGGGCGACCAGCGCGGCGGCGGCGGTCGCGGGCGCGGCCCCAACACGAAGGGCCTGCTGATCGGCGCGATCGCGGTGGTCGCGGCGGTGGTGATCGGCATCGGCGTGGCGCTGCTGGGCGGCGACGACGACAAGAAGGATCAGGCGTCCGACAAGGGCGGTACGACCTCCGGCCAGGAGCAGAAGCCGTCCCCGACGACGGAACCGACCCAGGACGAGAAGCCGCCGGCGGAGCTGCCGAAGTCGGATGCGGCGATGTTGCAGTTGTCGACGGGGCTGAGCTCGACGAACACGGTGCCGGGCGCGAGTTCGGAGACCGGGACCTACGTCCCGCTGAGCACGCCGGGCGCGTCGGCGACCTGGAACGTGAAGGTGCCCAAGGCGGGCAAGTACACGCTGTCCGCCAACTACGGCATCCCGGGCAAGGACGCCAAGGCCGACCTCTCGGTCAACGGCAAGCCGCACAACACCGGCGTGAACATGAAGAACTACGGCCGTTCGCCCGAGGGGGACTGGGAGAAGGGCTGGCAGAACACCTACTCCTTCGTGATGCTCAAGGAGGGCGACAACACCTTGGTGATCTCGTGCGCCTCCGGCTGCGAGGCCAACCTCGCGGCGGTGTCGCTGCACCCGGGCTGGGCAAAGCCCAGCAGCTAGCGGGTCCTTGACCGCCTAAGCGAGAGGGCCCCTGCCGGAACTTTCCGTTCCGGCAGGGGCCCTCTCGCGTACGTACGCGCTACCCGACCGTCCGCAGGAAGTGCGCGACGGTCGCCGCCATCGCGTCCCGCCCCGGGGCGATGTACTTGCGAGGGTCGACGGTGCCGGGGTGGGCGTCCAGGTACGCGCGTACGGCGCCCGAGAAGGCGGTGTTGAGCGCCGTACCGACGTTGATCTTGACCATGCCGGCGGCGGCCGCGCGGCGGATTTCCTCGTCCGGGACGCCGGAGGAGCCGTGCAGGACGAGCGGAACGGGGACGGCGTCACGGAGCTGGGCGATCAGCTCGTGGTCGAGGGAGGCGGTGCGCTCGGTCATGGCGTGCGAGGAGCCGACCGCGACGGCGAGGGCGTCGACGCCGGTGTCCGCGACGTAAGTGGCGGCCTCCTGGGGGTCGGTCCTTACACCGGGGGTGTGCGCGTCGAGTGGGGCCTCCCCTTCCTTCCCCCCGACCTTGCCGAGCTCGGCCTCGATCCAGATGCCGCGCTGGTGCCCCCAACGGACGGCCTCCGCGGTCGCCTTCACGTTCTCGTCGTACGTCATCTTCGACGCGTCGAACATCGCCGAGCTGAAGCCGGCCTCGTGAGCGGAGTGCAGCAGCTCCACGGAGACGACGTGGTCGAGGTGGAGGGAGAGCGGCGCGGACGACGCCCGTGCGACGGCGGCGGCTGCGGCGGCAATCGCCAGCACATTGCCGCCGTGGAACTTCACGGCGTTCTCGGAGACCTGGAGCACGGCTGCGGCCCCGGCCTCCTCCGCGCCGGTGGCTATCGCTTCGGCGTGCTCCAGGGTGATGACGTTGAAGGCGGCGAGGGCGCGGCCCTCGGTGCTGGCGCCGGCGATGAGCTCACCGGTGGTGACGAGGGGCATGTGCTTCCAATCCCCGGGCCCGAGGCCCTGTACCTGTCTGTTGCTCGACGTGCTGGATGCGCGGCGCGGCGTCGGCGGCGCGCCGGGCGGTCGTGCCGTACTGCGGCCTACTCCGGTGCCGTGCCGCCGTGTTCCGTGACCTTGACCTCCGGGAGGAGGGACTCGTACACCGAAGGGGAGAATTCGCCCGCCGCCGGCGCCGCCACCGTCGCCGCCGAGAGGGCGACCGCCTGGGCGAGGCGGGAGGGCCAGGGGAGGCCGGAGACCAGCCCGGAGAGGAGGCCCGCCACGGCGGAGTCACCGGCTCCGGTGGGGTTGCCCCGGATCAAGGTGGGCGGGGCGGCCTGCCAGACGCCCTCGTCCGTGGTGGCGAGGATGCCGTCCGGGCCGAGGGAGGCGACCACCGCCCGCGCCCCCTTGCGGCGGGCTTCCGCAGAGGCCTTCCACGCGTCCCGCGACCCGGTGAGCTGGAAGAGCTCGTCGGCGTTGGGCTTGACCAGGTCGGGGCGGGCGGCGATGCCCCGCAGGAGGGGTTCGCCGCTGGTGTCCAGGAGGACGGGCACCCCGGCGCCCCTGGCCAGCCGCACCAGGTCGGCGTACGCGCCCACGTGGATGCCCGGCGGCAGGCTCCCGCACAGGGCGACCGCCGACGCGCCGGCCAGCAGGGACTCGTACGAGAGGAGGAAGGACTCCCACTCGGCGGGGGAGACGGTCGGCCCGGGTTCGTTCAACTGGGTCGTGTCACCGGTCGATTCGTCGACGACGGCGAGCGTGCGGCGCGTGTTGCCCGCGATGGGCACGAGCGCGTCGACCGGCCGCTCGGCGGCGAGGAGTGCGCGCAGGACCTCCCCCGTGGGCCCGCCCGCGAAGCCGGTGACGACCGTGTCGTGGCCGAGGGCGGCGAGCACCCGGGCGACGTTCAGGCCCTTGCCGCCGGGGCGTTCGGTGACGCGCGTGACGCGGTGCGAGGTGTGCGGGACGAGTCGGGGGACGTGGTGGGTGAGGTCGAGTGCGGTGTTCAGCGTGACGGTGAGGATCCTGGCCATGATCCGCATCCCCCCAAGAGCTCAAGAGCGTAGAAAGCGCTTTCTGGCGTGCTTTCCAGGGGGATCATGCCAAAAGAAAAGTGGCTGGCCCAGGGTTCCGGGCCAGCCACTTCAAATCAATTCATGGGGAAATCACCCCACTTGGGAACTATTGGGGCTCAACTACCCACTCGCCCTTGCGCATCACGCCGACCACCGCGAAGTCCGCGTCGAGCACGACGAGGTCCGCGTCCTTGCCCGGGTCGAGCGAGCCGACCCGGTCGTCCACGCCCAGCAGCCGCGCCGGGTTGGCGGACAGCGAGCGCACCGCGTCGTCGACCGAAAGACCGTCGATCGTCACCGAGCGACGGAAGGCGGTGTCGAGGGTGAGCGTCGAGCCCGCGATGGAACCGCCCTCGACCAGACGCGCCACCCCGTCCTTGACCTCGACGGCGAGCGGCCCGAGTTCGTACCGCCCGTCCCCGAAGCCCGCCGCGTCCATCGCGTCCGTGATCAGCGCGACGCGGTCCGCGCCCGCGTGGTGGTACGCGAGCTGGAAGGCACCCGGGTGCAGGTGCGTGCCGTCGTTGATCAGCTCGATCGTGACCCGCTCGTCCTCGAGCAGCGCGACGATCGGACCCGGCGTGCGGTGGCCGATCGCGGGCATCGCGTTGTAGAGGTGGGTGGCGACGGTGGCGCCCGCGTCGATGGCGGCCACGGTCTGCTCGTACGTCGCGTCCGTGTGCCCGATCGCGGCGATCACACCGCTGTCCGCCAGCATGCGTACGGAGTCCAGGCCGCCCGGCAGCTCGGTCGCGAGCGTGAACATCTTGGCCGTGCCGTGCGCGGCGTCCATCAGCTTGCGGACGTCCGCCGGGTCGGGGTCGCGCAGCAGAGCCTCGCTGTGCGCGCCCTTGCGGCAGGGGGAGATGAACGGGCCCTCGAAGTGGATGCCCGCCAGGTCGCCCTGCTGCACGATCTCGGCGAGCAGCGCGGCGCGGCCGGCCAGGACGTCCATGTCGTCGGTGACGGTGGAGGCGACCATCGTGGTCGTACCGTGCCGACGGTGCGTCTCGACCGCCGTGAGGACCTCCTCCGGGGTGCCGGAGGTGAAGGACGCGCCGCCGCCGCCGTGGACGTGCATGTCCACGAAGCCGGGGACGATCCAGTGGCCGGACAGGTCGCGCGCGGGGGCGGTGGCCGCGGAGTCGGGGAGCGCTCCCGCGATCTTCGTGCCGTCGACGATGACCCGGCCGCCGTCGACGGTGCCGGTGGGGAGCACCACCTTGGCGCCGGACAGGACCTGGACCTGGCTGCCCTTGCTGCTGGTCATCAGTCGGATACCTCCGTGGGGGCCATGACGTCGGTGTGCATGGCGTGGGTGGTGTGGGGGGTGTGAGGGGTGTTCTGCGGGGTGTTCTGGGGGGTCTTGTCGTTGTACGTCGCCAGGAGGTCCCAGGCGAGGAGGCCCGCGCCCAGACATCCGGCCGTGTCGCCCAGGGCCGCCGGGACGATCGTCGGCAGCTTCTGGAAGGTGACGCGCTTCTCGACCGCCTCGCGCAGGGGGCCGAACAGGGTCTCCCCGGCCTCCGCGAGCCCGCCGCCGACGATGATCGTGCGCGGGTCGAGAAGGGTCAGCGCGGTGACCAGACCGTCGGCGAGGGCGTCGACGGCGTCCTGCCAGACGGCGAGTGCCTTCGGGTCCTTCGCCTCGACGGCCTTCGCGCAGTCGGCGGCGTCGGCGTCCGGGTCGCCGGTCGCGGCGGCCCAGGCGAGGGAGACGGCGGAGGCGGAGGCGTACCGCTCCAGGCAGCCGCGCTGACCGCAGCCGCAGTCGACGCCGCCGGGGCGCACGACGATGTGGCCGATCTCGCCGGCGGATGCGTGCGCGCCCGGCTCGATGGTGCCGTTGATGCCGATGGCGCCCGCGATGCCGGTGCCGAGCGGTACGAACAGGAACCGGTCGGCGCCCTGGCCCGCGCCGATGCGGCCCTCGGCGAGGCCGCCGGTGCGGACGTCGTGGCCGAGCGCGATGGGGATGCCGCCGAGGCGCTCGCTGAGGAGGGTGCGCATGGGTACGTCGGACCAGCCGAGGTTCGCCGCGTACAGGGCGATGCCGTTCTCGGCGTCGACGATGCCGGGGACGATCACGCCTGCGGCGGAGGCGCTCTCGCCGAAGTGGGTCACGCCGTGGGCGCGGAGGTCTTCGGCGAAGGCGAGGATCGACTCGACGACGGCGTCCGGGCCGCGGTCCCGGCCGGTGGGGCGGCGGGCCTCGTGGAGGAGGGTGCCGTTGGGGGCGACCAGGGCGGCTTTCATGCCGGTGCCGCCTACATCGAGGGCGATGACGTGTTTCACGTGGGTCAGTGTCGCGCGTCTGCTCGGAGAGGTCTAGTCCACTGAGCGTTCACCTCTGGTGCCCGTACGCTCTCGGGCCCTTCGCCCTGGGCCTTGCAGGACCGGTCGCGCTCCCGTGCCGGGGGCTTCGGGGGGTCTGCCGCTTCGGGCGGGGCTTTGCGCTCCCGTGCCGGGTGCTGGGCGCCCCTGAAGGGGCGCCCGTGCGGGGGCAGCCGCACATGCAAGCACGCCCCCGCGCCCCTGAAGGGGCGGGACCCGTCAGCCCAGGATCACGCTGCGGGAGAGGTTCCGGGGGTGGTCCGGGTCGTAGCCCTTGGACTCGGCCAGGACCACCGCGAGCCGCTGCGCGCGGATCAGGTCCGCCATGGGGTCGGCGGAGGCGTGCGCGACGACGGTGCCGCCGACCCGCGCGACGTCCGCGGCCAGCCCGTCGGGCAGGGTGCCGAACATCCACGCCACCCGGTTCGGACCGGTGATGGAGATCGGCCCGTGGCGGTACTCCATCGCCGGGTAGGACTCGGTCCAGGCGCCGGCCGCCTCCCGCATCTTCAGCCCCGCCTCCTGGGCGAGCCCGTACGTCCAGCCCCGCCCCAGGAAGGTCCACTGCTCGGCGGAGGTGACGGCCTCCGGGAGGGGTTCCGTCACCGCGAGCTCGGCGTCGACGGCGGCCTCGGCCACCGTCTTGACGCCGTCCGCCAGCTTGCCCGTGCGCTCAAGTCCCGCCCGCAGGAAGGCCAGTGCGGTCGTCGCGAAGCGGGTCTGGACGACGGACTCCTCGTCCGCCCAGTCCAGGACGGCGACGGTGTCCGCCGCGGACATGATCGGGGTGGTCGGGTCGCCGGTGAGGGCGAGCGTGGGGACCGTGCCGCGGACCTCGCCGAGGAGGGCCAGCACCTCGCTCGTCGTACCGGAGCGCGTGATTGCCACCACACGGTCGTAGGCGCGGCCGACCGGGAATTCGGACGAGGCGAAGGCGTCGGTCTCGCCCTGGCCGGACGCCTCGCGCAGCGCCGCGTACGCCATGGCCATGAACCACGACGTGCCGCAGCCGGTGACCGCAACGCGCTCACCAGGCAGGGGAAGCCCCTCGAAGTCCGCCGCGTACTCGGCGGCACGCCGCCAACAGGTCGGCTGGGTGGCTATCTCAACTGCGGTGCGGGACATGCGCGACGACTCCTCGAACGCGGGCGAACCTGGGATGACCTTGCTGCCGCCCTGCTTAGCAGGCCGTACGCGATTTGCGGAAGGTGTTGCGGAAGAGATACCCAAGTGGTGTAGACCTCGCGCTCGCGCATGGGCCAAAATCACAACTCATGTGGATAAGGGCGTAGGTGGGACACGTGGGGCCTCACAAGGGCACGTGGACATCAACGTACACATCAATGTCAACAAGCGGCATAACGGGCAATAGAGGGTGGAACGGGCTGTGCAGCGGCGCTACTTGGGTCTGACCGCGGCAGTCGCCGCACTTGCGACGGCGATATCGGTCTCCGGCTGCGGAAGCGTCGGTGCCGCCGGCGGTGACGTCACCCTCAAGCTGGTGGCCGCCGACTACAACCTCGACGGCGGCGACGGCACCAAGAAGTACTGGGAGGGCCTGTCGAAGAAGTTCGAGGCGAAGAACCCCGGTATCAAGGTCGACGTCACGATCTACTCCTGGGACGACGTCGACCGGAAGGTCGCCGAGATGGTCAAGGCGAACGAGGCCCCGGACCTGGCCCAGATCGGCGCGTACGCCGACTACGCCGCCGACGGCAAGCTCTACTCCGCCAACGACATGCTCTCCATCCCCACCCAGGCCAACTTCCTGGACTCCCTCTCCCAGGACGGCCGGGTCGACCGCATCCAGTACGGCCTGCCCTTCATCGGCAGCACCCGCCAGCTCTTCTACAACAAGACCCTCTTCCAGAAGGCCGGCATCACCGACGCCCCGGAGACCTGGGAGCAGCTGGCCGCCGACGCGAAGAAGCTCAAGAAGGCGGACGTGCCCACCCCGTTCGCACTGCCGCTGGGTCCCGAGGAGGCCCAGGCGGAGACCCTGAACTGGATGCTCGCGGGCGGCTCCGGCTACGTGGACGAAATCGGCACGTACACCATCAACTCGGCCGACAACATCAAGGCGTTCCGGTTCCTGAAGGAGCAACTCGTCGAGCCCGGCCTGACCGGCCCCGTCGCCCCCGGCAAGCTCAACCGCAAGGCCGCCTTCGAGGCCTTCGCCAAGGGCCAGGTCGGCATGCTCAACGGCCACCCGTCGCTGATGCAGCAGGCCCAGAAGAACGGCGTCAAGTACGAGATGGCGCCGATGCCCACGCCCAAGGGCAATGCCCGCCCCTCGATGGGCGTCGCCGACTGGATGATGGGCTTCAAGCAGAACGGCCACCGCAAGGAGATGGGCAAGTTCCTGGACTTCGTCTACAGCGACGAGAACGTCCTGGCCTTCGCCGACGAGTTCGACCTGCTGCCGGTCACGCTCACCGCGTCCGAGAAGATGGCCCGCGACAACAAGCACCAGAAGCTGCACAAGTTCCTGGAGGCGCTGCCGAACTCGGAGTCCTACCCCGTCTCCAAGACCTCCTGGGCGACGGTCAGCGGCAACATCAAGCAGCAGATCGGCAAGGCCGTCGAGCCGTCGAACACGCCCGGGGGCATCCTGGGTGTCCTCTCCCGCGAGGCCGCTGCGCTGGACAACGCGGCACAGCGGTAGGCCGTCGGCCTAGGCTGGACCCATGTCCGCTTCCGACCCGCATGAGTCGTACGAGCCCGGGGGCGCCCCCGCCGAGCCCCCGGCCGGCGCGGCCCCGGCCGCCGAGCCGCCTGCCGGCGGGGCCCCCGGTGCGGGTGCGCCGCTGTCCGCGCGGGAGCTCGCCGTGCTCGGGGTCGAGAAGCGGGGGTGGCCGGGGCCGGGGGCCAAGGAGCGGGCGATCCGCGAACAGCTCGGCATTTCCCCCACCCGGTACTACCAGCTCCTGAACGCCCTCCTGGACGACGCCCGCGCGTGGGAGCACGACCCTGCCACGGTCAAGCGCCTCCGCCGCATCCGCGACGACCGCCGGGGCCGGCGGTAGGGCCGCCTCCCGGCACCGGGTGCGTTCGGCCCCGGCCCGCCGGGGCATGGAGTCCCCAGCCCCGCCCCTTCACCTGAACCCGCGGGGCAAGGGGAACGGTTCCGTGCGGGTGCGTCGTGGTTGCTCGCGCAGTTCCCCGCGCCCCTAGAGGGGGCCCCAAGGCCGGAACCGCACGTTCGGGTCCCGGGTCCGCTCGGTAGGCTCCCCGCATGGACACTCTTCCGGAACCGTCCACCCCCGCCGGCCGCGAGGCCCTCGCCGCCCTGCTGGGCGACCCCGCCCGCGCCCTCGTCGCGCTCGACTTCGACGGCACCCTCGCCGACATCGTCCCGGACCCCGAACAGGCCCGCGCCCACCCCGGCGCCGTCCCCGCCCTCGCCGCCCTCGCCCCGCACGTGGCGTCCGTCGCGATCGTCACCGGGCGTCCGGCCGGTGTCGCCGTGCGGTACGGCGGCTTCGCCGGGGTGGCGGGGCTGGAGCACCTCGTCGTCCTCGGGCACTACGGCGCCGAACGCTGGGACGCCCTCACCGGCACCGTCCACGCCCCCTCCCCCCACCCCGGCATCGCCGCCGCCCGCGCCGAGCTGCCCGGAGTGCTGGACGCGCACGGCGCCTGGCGCGGGACCTGGGTGGAGGAGAAGGGCCAGGCCGTCGCGGTCCACACCCGCCGCGCCACCGACCCCGAGGCCGCCTTCGAAGCCCTCCGCGCGCCCCTGGCCGAGCTCGCCGCCCAGCACGGGCTGATCCTCGAACCCGGGCGTCTGGTGCTGGAGTTGAGGCCGCCGGGGGTGGACAAGGGCGTGGCCCTGGAGGCGTACGTACGGGAAGTCGGAGCGCGGTGCGTCGTGTACGCCGGCGACGACCTCGGTGATCTCCCCGCCTACGCGGCCGTGGAGAAACTCCGCTCCGACGGCATCCCCGGACTGCTGCTGTGCAGCGGCACCGCCATCCCCGAACTCGCCGAGCAGGCCGACGTGTTGCTGCCCGGACCGGCCGAGGTGACCGCCTTCCTGGCCCGCCTCGCGCAGCGCCTCGCCGAATAATCGATTTCCCACCGCCGCAGAAACCCCGTACTGTCGTGTTCACCGACGCGGGGTGGAGCAGCTCGGTAGCTCGCTGGGCTCATAACCCAGAGGTCGCAGGTTCAAATCCTGTCCCCGCTACTAGATAGACCGAAGGCCCGGGATTCCGCACAGGGATCCCGGGCCTTCGGTCGTTCGGCCGGCTAGCGCAGCGCCTCCAGCTGCTCCAGGAACCACTGCGCCGGCGGCAGCGCCGTCGCCGCCGCCGCGAGCCGCTTCGTCCGCTCGCCCCGCTCCCCGGCATCCATCGTCAGCGCCTCGTGCAGGGCCTCCGCCGTGCCGACGACGTCGTACGGGTTGACCACGACCGCGTCCTCGCCCAGTTCCTCGTACGCCCCCGCCTCCCGCGACAGGACGAGTGCGCAGCCCTCGTCGGAGACGACCGGGATCTCCTTGGCGACCAGGTTCATGCCGTCCCGGACGGGGTTCACGAGCGCGACGTCGGCGAGGCGGTACGCGGCGAGGGAGCGGGCGAAGTCGTCCTTCACGTGGAGGACGACCGGGGTCCAGTCGGGCGTCCCGTAACGGGAGTTGATGTCGTCGGCGACCCGTTGCACCGCCTCCGTGTAGTCCCGGTACACCGCCAGGTCCTGCCGCGAGGGGTAGGCGAAGGCGATGTGGACCACCCGCTCGCGCCACTCGGGCCGGGTCTCCAGCAGGTGCCCGTACGCCAGCAGTCCCCGCACGATGTTCTTGGACAGCTCCGTGCGGTCGACGCGTACGATCGTGCGCCGGTCCGGGCCGCCGACCTGCTCCCGCAGCGCCGCGAGCCGCTCCTCCACGTCGTCCCGGTGCGCCCGCTCCCGCAGGAAGTCCGCGTCCGCGCCCAGACCGTGCACCCCGATCCGCTTGCCGTCGAGCGCCTCCTCGCCCAGCACGCTCAGCGCGCACTGTGTGAACGCGTCCGCCCAGCGCCGGGTGAGGAAGGCCGCCCGGTCCGCGCCGAGGATGCCGCGCAGGAGCTGCTCGGCGATGTCGTCGGGGAGGAGGCGGAAGTAGTCCACCGGCGCCCACGGCGTGTGCGAGAAGTGGCCGATGCGCAGGTCGGGGCGGAGCTCGCGGAGCATTCCGGGGACCAGGCACAGGTGGTAGTCCTGGACCAGTACCGCCGCCCCCGGCGCCGCCGCCTCCGCGAGAGCCTGCGCGAAGGCCCGGTTGTACGTCTCGTACGCCGCCCACTGGCGCCGGAACTCCGCGTCGAAGACGGGCTCCAGCGGCGTCTGGTAGAGCAGGTGGTGCACGAACCACAGCACGGAGTTCGCGATGCCGTTGTAGGCGTCGGAGTGGGTGTCCGCGTCGATGTCCAGCATCCGTACGCCCGGCTCGCCGACCCCGCGCCGCACCGCCTCCCGGTCGCCGTCGCCGAGCGCCGCACACACCCACAGCGCGTCCGCGTCCGGGCCGATCGCGGACAGCCCCGAGACCAGCCCGCCGCCGCCGCGCTTCGCGGTCAGCTCCCCGTCGTCACCGAGGGCGTACGTGACCGGCCCCCGGTTGGAGGCGACGAGGATCTGGGCCTTCTGCTGCGCTGCGGCGTCGTACTCGGAAGTCATGTGCCGAAACCTAGCCGGTACGGATTCCCCTCAAACGTGCGTACGGCCGCACCCGGCGATCGAGTACGGCCGCACGACGCGCCGCGTCACGGCCTGCGGCGGCTCCGGACCGACACGGAAGCCAGCACTCCGAGCCCGGCCAGCGCCAGCGCGCCCCCGGCCGCCACCCACAGCGCCCGGTCGTCGGGACCGGTGCGGGCCAGTTCGCGCGTGCCCGTGGTCTGCGCGGACGGCATCGGCCCCGGGTGCGGCCGGCCGCCCGGCTTGGTCCCGCCGCCGTGCCACCAGGAGCCGCCCGGCTTCCGGCCGTGACCCGTCGGTCTGCCGGTCGGCTTGACCGGCCCCACCGTCGGCGTCACCACGCACGCCGGGTCCTTGCTGCCCGGCGGACAGTTCGTGCCCGGCTCGTCGACCTCGACGCCGTTGCGCATCCTCCGGTCGCCGGCGACGGGGTCCTTGATGCGTACGGAGTACGTGATCTGCGCCGTCGCCCCCGCCGGAACGTCTCCCCTGAAGCGCAGCTTCGGCGCCTCGTACGTCACCGTGCCGTGCGTCGCCCGCGCGTCGCCGAGGTAGACCGCGTCGTCCAGGGTGTCCGTCAGGTCGTCGGTGAAGTCCGCGTCCGGGTGGTCGAAGGCGGTGCCGTTCTTCGCCCGGATCGTGTACGTCACCTTCTCGCCCGGATGCACGGTCTTGCGCGACGCCGTCTTGGTCACCTCCAGGTCCGGTACGGGCACGGACAGGGCCAGCGCGGAGGGCACGTACGCGTCGCCCGCCGTGCGGAAGGTCAGCTCGGTGGCGGTCGCACCGGGTGCGATCGCCCCCTCCGGCAGGTCGAACTCCTTGGCGTCGAGGGAGAGGTTGTTGACGTACGCCGGGTCGAGGGCGCCGTCCGCGCGGCTGATGAAGAAGTTGTCGGTGGTGCCCGTGCTGGTCTCGGCGATCTCCTTGCCGCCGACCAGGAAGCGGTCCCCGACGAAGCTCCGGTCGCCCTCGTACGCGGTCACGCTCGCCCGCGCCTTCGCCCCGCCCAGCCTGCGGAAGCCGGACACGGAGACGGTGGTGTCGGGGGCGGTCGCGCCCTGGAGGACGTGGCCCCCGTACACGTGCACATGGCGCAGGTTCGGCGCGTGCTCCGGGTGCGGGCGGTCGTAGGAGTGGACGATCGTCAGCGACCAGCCGGCCGCGCAGCCCAGGCCCTCCGCCGCCCAGATCCCGTCCACCGCCACCGGCAGCGGCTTCCCGTCGCCGGTCAGCCCCGCGAAGACGCTCGTCACGTCCGCGTCGGCCGTGTAGAAGTGCGCGCCCTTCGCCGTCTGCGGGTCCGTCGCCCTGAATTCCGGCCGTACGGGAACGAAGGCGCCCGTGCCGCCCGCCCGGATCCGCGGTACCGCGTCCAGCGGCGCACCGGGGGAGAGGCCCACCTGTTCCGCGCCGGGGTGGTCGTCGCAGCCGGGCTTCAGGGTGCCCCGGAAGTCGAGGTTCTCGCCGGTGGTGCCGCCCCAGAAGAGGCGCGCGTACGCCACCTTCGCGCCCGGCGGGAGCACCGTCCGCCCGGTGCTGGAGCCGAAGGCCGGGTCGGTGCCGGTGGTGTTCAAGCGGCGGGTGCGGACAGTGTTGTTGGCGCCGGGGCGTTCGGCGGAGGTGATGTCGGCGCAGTCCTCGGCCTCGTCGGCGGGGTCGGTGGGGCAGCCGAGGACCGTGTTGCCCAGGGTGCGGAAGTCGCCGTAGAGGGCCTTGTCGTACCGCTGGGCGAAGGGCTCGACGACCTCGGCACGGGGACGCGGGACCGGAGCCGCGGCGGTGGTCAGGGCCGCGGCGGCGAGGAGCACGGCCAGGGTGCTCCGGGGACGGTTCAGTCGCATACCGCGAAAGCTAGCTACGGAGAGTTACGGTGCGGGGTGCGACGCGCTGCCCCCGCCCCGGTTACGCCGCATGGCGGGCCGCGTACTCCGCGACTTCCCGCATCGGCGGCCGCTCCTCCGTGTCCACAGGGTGTGTACGGGGGACGAAGTCCGCGCCGATCCGCTCGAACTGGGTGAGTGCGGGGCGTATCAAGTGGCCCCGGGAGAGACGGAGTTGGGCCGTGCGGTAGATGGCCGCGGCCATCCGGCCCAGCGCCTGGCCGTCCTGGTGGCGGTGGATGCGTACGCCCACGTCCACCTGGGCGAGTGCGTCCAGGCCGACCGTGTGCAGGGCGTCGATGAGCAGGCCCAGTTCGACTCCGTACCCGACGGGGAAGGGGAGGCGTTCCAGGAGGGAGCGGCGGGCCGCGTACTCGCCGCCCAACGGCTGGACGAAACCGGCCAGTTGGGGCCAGTGGAGGTTGAGCAGGGGGCGGGCCATCAGCTCGGTGACCCGGCCGCCCTGGCCGGCCGCCCCGTCGAGCGGACGGTCGTAGGTGGCCTTCACGAACTGCAGGGACGGGTCGGTGAGCAGCGGGCCGACGATCCCGCTGACGAACGACGCGTCGAAGTCCTTCAGGTCCGCGTCCACGAAGCAGACGACGTCACCCGTGGTGACCAGGAGTGAGCGCCACAGCACCTCGCCCTTGCCGGGCAGGGGCGCGATGCGCGGCAGGATCTCGTCCCGGTGCACCACCCGCGCGCCCGCCTCGGCCGCCGCCTTCGCGGTCTGGTCGGTGGAGCCGGAGTCGATCACGACCAGTTCGTCCACCAGGGGGACGGCGGCGCTCATCAGGTCCCGGCGGATGGTGGCGACGATCTCGCCGACCGTCGCCTCCTCGTTCAGGGCGGGCAGGACGACGGAGACCGTCTGGGACCGGGCCGCCTTCGCGGTGAGGAGCTGCTCCAGCGGGCGGTCGGCGGCCGACCAGGACCGCGCCCGCAGCCAGCGCTCCACCTCTTCCAGCACGCCCGTCACTCCTGCCCATGTGGTCGCTTTTGTGATCCATCTCGCGGTCCGGACGTCTGGCACACCCGTCCGGGGGTTCGGTTACAGTCTTGAACAACGCGGACGACCTGTGCATGTCGGGGTCGTTGCGTACACAAACACCCGGGCCGCCTGTGCGGCGTCGGAGTCATAGCGCTCATCCAGAGGGACAGAGGGAAACGGCCCGTTGAAGTCCCGGCAACCCCCCGGCCGACCGCGAGGTCAGGTCAGGAAGGTGCCAATTCCGTCTCGTGACGAAAGTCGTCGCGGGGAAGATGAGGAAAGGACCTCGCCATCATGGCTGTGCAGACCACCGAAGCCACTCCGAAGACCGTTGACCTCGGCCCCGCCGCCGCCCTCTCCTGCCGCGAGTGCGGAGAGCGCTTCGAACTCGGTCCGATCTTCGCCTGCCAGCTCTGTTTCGGACCGCTCGAAGTCGCGTACGACCTGCCGACCGACAGCCCCGAAGAGCTGAAGAAGCGCATCGAGGCCGGTCCCGACAACATCTGGCGCTACGCCCCGCTCCTCCCCGTCCCCGCCGACGTCGCCGAGAAGCCCAGCCTGAACCCCGGCTTCACGAAGCTGGTCAAGGCGGACAATCTGGCCCGTGAACTCGGTGTCACCGGCGGTCTGTTCGTCAAGGACGACTCCGGCAACCCGACGCACTCCTTCAAGGACCGCGTCGTCGCGATCGCCGTCGAGGCCGCCCGCGCCTTCGGCTTCACCACCCTCTCCTGCTCCTCCACCGGCAACCTCGCGGGTGCCGTCGGCGCCGCCGCGGCCCGCGCCGGCTTCCGCTCCTGCGTGTTCATCCCGCACGACCTGGAGCAGGGCAAGGTCGTCATGGCCGCTGTGTACGGGGGCGAGCTGGTCGGCATCGAGGGCAACTACGACGACGTGAACCGCTTCTGCTCCGAGCTCATCGGCGACCCGCTCGGCGAGGGCTGGGGCTTCGTCAACGTCAACCTGCGCCCGTACTACGGCGAGGGCTCCAAGACCCTCGCGTACGAAATCTGCGAGCAGCTCGGCTGGCAGCTCCCGGACCAGATCGTCATCCCGATCGCCTCGGGCTCGCAGCTCACGAAGATCGACAAGGGCCTCCAGGAGCTGATCAAGCTCGGGCTCGTCGAGGACAAGCCGTACAAGATCTTCGGCGCCCAGGCCGAGGGCTGCTCCCCGGTGTCGACCGCCTTCAAGGCCGGTCACGACGTGGTCCGCCCGCAGAAGCCGAACACCATCGCCAAGTCCCTCGCCATCGGCAACCCGGCGGACGGCCCGTACGTCCTGGACATCGCCCGCCGCACCGGCGGCGCGGTCGAGGACGTCAACGACGAGCAGGTCGTCGACGCGATCAAGCTCCTCGCGCGTACGGAGGGCATCTTCGCGGAGACCGCGGGCGGTGTGACCGTCGGCGTCACCAAGAAGCTCATCGAGGCCGGTCTGCTCGACCCCACCCTCACCACCGTCGTCCTCAACACCGGCGACGGCCTCAAGACGCTGGACGCGGTGGCCCCGACCACCGGCCCCTCCGCGACCATCCGCCCGAGCCTGGACGCGTTCCGCGACGCCGGCCTGGCCCGCTGAATCCCTCCCGTACTGGAAAGGCTGAACACCATGAGCGTCAAGGTCCGCATTCCCACCATCCTGCGTACGTACACGGGAGGCGAGGCCGAGGTGGCCGCCGAGGGTGCGACCCTCGCCGAGGTCATCGCCGACCTGGAGAAGAACCACACGGGCATCGCCGCCCGCGTCCTGGACGACCAGGGCAAGCTGCGCCGCTTCGTGAACGTGTACGTGAACGACGACGACGTCCGCTTCGAGAGCGGCCTGGAGACGGCCACCCCGGACGGCGCAGGCGTCTCGATCATCCCGGCCGTCGCCGGCGGCTGATCGCTCCTCGGCCGCTGAGGGGGCGCGTACGCACGCCTCCAACGCGCCCCGCGTTTACCCAAGTTGCCCCCTCCGCTCACAAGCGGAGGGGGCAATTCTGCATGGTTGAAAGGGGTAGAGTGGGGGAAGCCCCGGTCGCCGCCCATGCCCCGTGCATATGAGAACGCGACAAGATGCGGCCCGTGTGTTCGAGCGATTTGCCGCCGAAGCGCACGCTATGTCCGGCCCGACTTGCCCTGGAATCGCGGGAGTTGACCGATCCGGGCGTTCGAGCCTGCCCAGAATTCTCGTCGGATTGACCTGTTGCAGAGGGCAGTTGGGCGGATACATTCAGCCGCGGTCGACGCGCTACGGCGCACACCTACCGCGTTCCTGTCGGCGGGTGGGGTCTGACCCGGGGTCGCGAAGTGCGGTCTCGCGCAAGGGCCAGTAATAGGGGAGTTAGCCTCGGGCTTTCATGAAGGCCGGTGTCCGACGGGTGATCAGGCAAACGAAAAGTGCCTCTGACCAGCGAGAATGAGGA
>BMUX01000002.1 GCA_014650415.1 Streptomyces spiroverticillatus | reverse complement strand
ACGGCCGCATCGCCAACTCCCTCCAGAACAGCGCCGGTTCGGCCGCGAAGCTCACCGTCCACGCCACCACCTCGTACGGCAACGTCACCGCCCGCAGCAACTGATCCCGCAGTGCCCGACCACAGCCCCACCCCCACCATCACCCCGGGGCGGCGGCACCACGCCGCCGCCCCGGGAACCAAGGAGACCACCGCCATGAACAGCACCGCAGCCGCCACCGTCCCCGCCCAGACCCGCCCCGAGCTCCAGCAGGCCCTGGAGGCCATGGTCGAGGCCGGCTTCACCGGAGTGCAGCTCCGGGTCCGCGACGAACGCGGCGCCTGGTCCGGCACGGCCGGTCTCGCCGAACGGGGCGGCAGTCAGCCGCCCCCGCTCGACTCCCCGGTCCGCATCGGCAGCAACACCAAGACCTTCGCCGCCACCGTGCTGCTCCAGCTCGTCGGCGAGGGGAAGGTCGGCCTCGACACCCCCGCCGCCGACTACCTCCCCGAGTTCGGTCTCGACCCCCGGATCACCGTCCGCATGCTCCTCCAGCACACCTCCGGCCTCTTCAACCACACCGGCGAGATCTACGACGACGGCTCGAAGGTCTACGGCGTCCCCTGGTCGGGCCAGGAGTGGGTGGAGAACCGCTTCAAGGCCTACACGCCCGAAGAGCTGGTGCGTTACTCCCTGGAGCGCCCGGTCCGCTTCGAGCCGGGCGCCGACTGGAGCTACGCCAACACCAACTACGTACTCGTCCGCCTGATCGTCGAGAAGGTCACCGGCCGCACCCTCGCCGAGGAGACGGCGACCCGCATCCTGGAGCCGCTCGGCCTGACCGGCACCGCCGTCCCGTCGGCGGACCGCCCCCTGACCGACCTCCCCGAGCCGCACCCCCACGCCTACCACCGCTACCCGGACGCCGACGGCCAGGAGCGGATCGTCGACGTCACCCGCCAGAACCCCGCCTGGGTCTCCACCGGCGGCGACATGGTCTCCACCACCCGCGACCTGGAGACCTTCATCTCCGCGCTCGTCGGGGGCGAGCTGCTGCCCGCCCCGCTGCTGGCCGAGATGTACGAGACGCACGCCAAGGTCCCGTACGGTCTCGGGGTCTTCGTCCAGCCGACCGGCGACGGCGGCACGGTCATCACCCACAACGGCGGCATCTCCGGCCACGGCGCGCTGATGTACGCCGCCCCCGACGGCAGCCGCACCCTCACCGCCGCGTTCAACTACGTCGACGACCCGGAGCTGTCGCTGGCCCCGGCCTTCCAGAAGGCGACGGTGATGCTGGTGGACCTGGTCTTCGGAGGGGGCGGGGCCGGGTCGGCGGAGTGAGCAACCTCATCAGCGTTACGAGCAGCGGGCCGCGCCGGATCTCCGGCACGGCCCGCACCGCGTTCCTCACGGAAGCCACGGAAGCCGGGCAAGCCGGGGAAACCCCCGCTCACTCCTCCAACTGCCCCCGCAGCCAGTCCTCCACCGCGCCCACGTGCGAGGCCGCCGCCACCCTGGCCGCCTCCGGGTCGCGGCCCACCAGCGCCTGGTAGATCCGGGCGTGCTCCTCGCGGGCCCGGGCGAACGCGTCCGCCTCCTGGTGGCCCCGTCTGACCCTGGCCCGGAAGGTGCGGGACGACAGGCCCTCGACGATCGCGGCCAGTGCCTCGTTGCCCGCCGCCTGGGTGATCGTGCGGTGGAAGGCCATGTCGGCGGCGAGGAACTCCTCCGGGTCCTCCGCCTCCCGCATCGAGTCCAAGTGCACGGCCACCGCGGCGAGTTGGGGCTCGGTGATACGGGCGGCGGCCAGCGCCGTCGCCGCCGACTCCAGGATCCGGCGCACCTCCAGGAACTCCACCAGCCGGGGCTGCGGGGAGATCTCCGCGACCACGCCGAAGGTGTCGAGCAGGTCCCCGGCCTCCAGGTTCGTGACGTAGATCCCGGAGCCGTGCCGGGACTCCAGCACGCCCAGGACCGTCAGCGCGCGGATCGCCTCACGCATCGAACTGCGCGAGATGCCCAGCCGCACCGCCAAGTCCCGTTCGGTGGGCAGGCGTTGGCCGGGCGCCAGATTCCCGTCGGTGATCATGGCCTTGATGGACTCGATCGCCCGTTGCGTCACCGAACCGCCCTTGAGCGGTACGGCGTCCGCCTCCGGCTCGGGAACTGCTTCGGGGGTGGTCGTTGCCATGGGGGTTCCTCCGGCTTCGGCAGGACGGACGGGCGGCGGATCGGATGCGGGCGACGGGCTGTGTGCGGTGAGCGCCGATCGCGCCCGCCGTGCTCACCCCCACTCTGCCCGATCATCCAAGTCATCGGACCAATTGGCCAGTTCTCTGCGAAAAATCGGCTCAGAGGGGTGTTGGAGCCCCGGAAAGGTCTGATAAATATTCGGCGCGCGCAATCCGTTCGTAGGGGATCGGGATTCGATCAGGAGCCGAGGAGCCGTCAGATGGCCGGCAGCATGAGCAGGGCAGCGAAGAGGGCAGTGAACAGGCCGGCAGGGACCGCGACGCGGGCGGTACGGGTGGCCGCCCTCGCGGCGTGCGCGGCCCTCGCGCTCAGCGCCTGCGGCAGCACCAAGGACGCGGGCAAGGCGGGCGCGGCCGGGGGCGAGGGCAAGGTCGGTGTCATCCTGCCCCTGCTGACCTCGCCGTTCTGGCAGTCGTACAACGACTACGTGCCGAAGATGGCGAAGGAGGAGAAGGTCGACGCACTGAAGACCGTCAACTCCAACTCCGACCCGGCACAGCAGATCACCGACATCAACAACCAGCTCAACCAGGGCGTCAAGGGCCTGGTCGTCGCCCCGCTCGACAGCGCCGCGATAGCCGCGGGCCTCGACCAGGCCGAGCGCAAGGGCGTCCCCGTGGTCGCCGTCGACGTCGCGCCCGAGAAGGGCAAGGTCGCGATGATCGTGCGGGCGAACAACGTCGCGTACGGGCAGAAGGCCTGCGAGTTCCTGGGCTCGAAGGTGAAGACCGGCAAGGTCGTGCAGATCATGGGCGACCTGGCTTCGGTCAACGGCCGGGAGCGCTCGGAGGCGTTCCGCACCTGCGCCAAGGACAAGTTCCCGGGCCTGAAGGTGCTGGAGATCCCCGCCAAGTGGGAGTCGGACGCCGCCGCCTCCAAGCTGGACACCCTCCTCAACCAGAACCCCGACATCAAGGGCATCTACATGCAGGCGGGCGGCGTCTACCTCGCGCCCACCCTCCAGACCCTCAAGTCGAAGAACCTCCTCAAGCCGGTCGGCGACGCGGGGCACATCGCGATCGTCTCCAACGACGGCATCCCGCAGGAGTTCGACGCCATCCGCAAGGGCGAGATCGACGCGACGGTCTCGCAGCCCGCCGACACGTACGCCAAGTACGGCATGTACTACATCAAGAAGGCGATGGCGGGCGAGACCTTCAAGGAGGGCCCGACCGACCACAACTCCACGATCGTCAAGCACCCGAGCGGGCTGCTGGAGGACCAGCTTCCGGCTCCGCTGGTGACGAAGGAGAACGTGGACGACAAGGCGCTCTGGGGCAACAACGTCAAGTGAGCACCGTGACCCGTGCCGACGCCTCTGACCTGAAACCGCTGGTCGAGGCGTCCGGGATCACCAAGCGGTACGGTCCCACGACCGCCCTTCAGGACGGCCGGCTGACCGTGATGCCCGGCGAGTCGCACGCCCTGGTGGGGCGCAACGGCGCGGGCAAGTCCACCCTCGTGACCGTGCTCACCGGGCTCCAGGCCCCGGACGCGGGCACGGTCCGCTTCGACGGGGAGCCGGCCCCCGCGCTCTCCGACCGGGACGCGTGGCGGCGCAAGGTCGCCTGCGTGTACCAGAAGCCGACCGTCGTGCCGGAGCTGTCGGTCGCGGAGAACCTCTTCATCCACCGCCAGCCCACCGGCTTCGGCGGCGTCATCAAATGGAAGCAACTGCGGGCGCAGGCAGCGGAGTTGCTGGACACCTGGGACGTACGGGTCGACCCCGACGCCCGGACCGACGACCTGAAGGTCGAGGACCGGCAGATGGTCGAGATCGCGCGGGCGCTGTCCTTCGGCGCCCGGTTCATCGTCCTGGACGAGCCGACCGCGCAGCTCGACAACAAGGAGATCGAGCGGCTCTTCGCCCGCATGCGCACCCTCCAGGAGTCCGGCGTCACCTTCCTCTTCATCTCGCACCACCTCCAGGAGGTGTACGAGGTGTGCCAGGCGGTGACCGTCCTGCGCGACGCCCGCTGGATCACCACCGCCCCGGTCGCCGAACTCCCGCGCGCAGCACTGGTGGAGGCGATGGCGGGGGAGGCGGTCACGGCCGCCGAGAGCGCCGCCCGCTCCTCCGTGCCTCTGGACGCGCCGGTGCGGCTGGAGGTCGCCGGGCTCTGTTCGGCGGCGTACGAGAACATCGACCTGACCGTCCGCGAGGGCGAGGTCGTGGGCCTCGCCGGAACGAGCGGCAGCGGCAAGATCGAGCTGGCGGAGACCTTCGCCGGGCTGTACACGCCCGAGCGCGGGTCCGCCCGGCTCGACGGCCGCGAACTCCCCTTCGGGGACGTGCCCGCAGCCCTGAAGGCGGGCGTGGGCTGCGTGCCCCGCGACCGGCATGACCAGGGCCTGGTCTCCGGGATGAGCATCGGCGACAACGCCACCATGAGCGTGCTGGGGCGGCTCGGGCCGTACGGATTCGTCGGTACGGAGAAGAAGCGCACCGTCGGCGACGAACTGATCCGGCGCCTCGACATCCACGCGGAGGGCCCCCACCAGCCTGTCTCGGACCTCTCCGGCGGCAACGCGCAGAAGGTGGTCATGGCACGGGCCCTGGCCTCCGATCCGCGGCTGCTGGTGCTGATCAACCCCACGGCGGGTGTGGACGTGAAGTCCAAGGAGTCCCTCCTCGCGCGGATGGACAGTGCGCGCGAGGACGGCACGGCGGTGCTCGTCGTGTCCGACGAAATAGACGATCTGCGGCGCTGCGACCGGGTCCTGGTCCTCTTCCACGGGCGGGTGGTCGCGGACCATGCGGCCGGGTGGAACGACCACGAGCTGATCGCATCCATCGAAGGAGTAGACCGTGGCTGACACGACAGCCTCGAAGGTGGCCGCGCCCGCACGGGATGCGTCGGGCTCCGCCGCCGACCGCAAGAAGACCCTGCTGCTGAGCCGGGCACGCGAACTGGCCCTGCTTCCGGCCCTGTTGGTGCTCGTCCTGGTCGGAGCCCTCACCAACGAGTCCTTCTTCACCAGCGGCAACATCATCTCCATCCTGGGCGCGTCCGCCGCGCTCGCGATGGTCGTGCTGGCCGAGTCGCTCGTCCTGATCACCGGCAAGTTCGACCTGTCGCTGGAGTCGATCGTGGGCATCGCGCCCGCGATGGGGGCACTGCTGGTGCTGCCCGCGCTCAGCTCCGGGTTCGGCACGGAGATGCCCGCGTTCGTCGGCATCCTGGTGATCCTGGTGGTGGGCGCGCTGGTCGGGGCGTTCAACGGGGCGCTGGTCGTCAAGCTGAAGCTCAACGCGTTCATCGTGACGCTGGCCATGCTGATCGTACTGCGCGGGCTGCTCGTCGGCGCGACCGAGGGCAAGACGCTCTTCGGCATGCCGGACGCCTTCTTCGCCCTCGCCACCTCCACCTTCATCGGGATCCCGCTGTCCGTGTGGATCGCGGCCCTGTGCTTCGGCATCGCGGGCTTCGTCCTCAAGTACCACCGGGTGGGCCGGGCGTTGTACGCGATCGGCGGCAACCCGGCGGCCGCGAAGGCGGCGGGCATCCGGGTCGACCGGGTCATGCTCGGCGTGTTCGTCACCGCCGGCGTCCTGGCCTCCCTCGGCGGCCTGATCCAGACCGGCTACGTCGGCGCGATCAACGCCAACCAGGGCCAGAACATGATCTTCACGGTGATGGCGGCGGCCGTCATCGGCGGCATCAGCCTGGACGGCGGCAAGGGCACCATGTTCGGCGCCCTGACCGGTGTCCTCCTGCTGGGCGTCGTCCAGAACCTGCTCACCCTGGCCCAGGTGCCCTCCTTCTGGATCCAGGCCATCTACGGCGGCATCATCCTGATCGCCCTGATGATCGCCCGCGTCACGACGGGGCGGGCCCAGGACTGAGGCGGCGTCTGCGGCCGGGTGCGTGTCCGGGAGCGGGGCGGGGTGCGGGCTCGGGAGGAGGGCAGGGCTGGGTGGCTCCCAGCCCTGGCCCGATCCCGGCCCCTGGGGCCGACCCCACGACTCGGGCCGACTGTCGCAGGCCCGCCCCGGCGGCCCTCATTCGGGCCAGGGGAAGGGCTCCGCACCCGGGCCCGGGACGGCCCTGCCACCGGGTGGGGTGGGCCTGCTCCTGGGAGGGAGGGTCCCGCTCCCGGGCGAGTTTGCCCCGGGTCCGGGTGCGAGGCCTGCTCCCGGGGCCCCGTTCCTGGGCGAAGCTGCCCCGTTCCTGGGCGGGACGGCTCCACCCGGGTGGGGCGGCCCTGCACCTGGACGGATTGGCCCCGCGCGGACGGGACGCCCACCCGGGCCGGGCGGCCTCACACCCGGGAGGACGCCGGCCTGGGCGGGGTGGCCGGATCAGGGTGGCCTCGTCCGGGCGGGGCGGTCCCATCTGGACGGGACGCCTGCCTGGGCGGGTCGGCTCCGTCCGGGTGGGGTGCTCCCGGCCCGGGGACGGGATGCCCGCCCGGGTGGGATGGTCTCGCCTCCCGGTGGGGTGGCCTCACCCGGGCAAGACGCCCATCCGGACGGGACGGCCCCACCTGGGGAGGACGCCCACCCGGACGGGACGGCCCTGCCCGGACGGGACCACCTCGCCTCCCGGTGGGGTGGCCTCACCCGAGCAAGAAGCGCGCCCGGGCGGCACGACCTCGCTCGGGCGGCACGCCCACCCGGGCGAGACGTCCCCGTCCGAGAAGAGGCAGCCCCCGCCCGAGGGGGGGCAGCCTCTGCCCGAGTCCGGTGCAGTCCCGGACTCACGTCGGACGGCCGTCCGCGTCCCGCGCGGCGCGTCCGCAGGATCGACCTGGTCGGCCGCAGCCGTGCGGAAGGCCGTAGCCGCCCGGCGGTGCCGATCACCGGCACTGCCCCGACCCCCACACGCCCCACCGAAGCAAGGAGTTCAACCCCCGTGAAATTCCAGCGACTTGGCGAGCCCGGCAGTGAGAAGCCCGCGCTCCTCGGTGACGACGGTCAGGTGTACGACCTCTCCGGGGTCACGTCCGACATCGACGGTGCCTTCCTCGCGGACGGCGGTGTCGAGCGGGTGCGTGCCGCGCACGTGGCCGGTGAGCTGCCCCTCCTTGAAGGGGCCCAGGAGCTGCGTACCGGAGCGCCCGTCGCCCGGCCCGGCAAGGTCGTCTGCATCGGGCTCAACTACCGGGACCACGCGGAGGAGACCGGGGCCGCCATCCCGCCCCGGCCGGTCGTGTTCATGAAGGATCCGGGGACGGTCGTCGGGCCGTACGACACCGTTCTGGTCCCGAGGGACTCCACCCGCACCGACTGGGAGGTCGAGCTGGGGGTGGTCATCGGCAGCAAGGCCCGCTACCTGGAGAGCCCCGAGGAGGCCCTCGCCTGCATCGCCGGGTACGCGGTCAGCCACGACGTCTCCGAGCGCGAGTTCCAGCTCGACTTCTCCCCGCAGTGGGACCTCGGCAAGTCCTGCGAGACCTTCAACCCGCTCGGCCCCTGGCTGGTCACCGCCGACGAGATCGCCGACCCGCAGGACCTGCGGCTGCGGCTCAACGTCAACGGGGTCAAGCGCCAGGACGGGCACACCGGCGACATGATCTTCCACGTGGCGGAGATCGTCGCGTACTTGAGCCGGTACATGGTCCTGGAGCCCGGCGACGTCATCAACACCGGCACCCCGGCCGGCGTCGCGCTCGGCCTGCCCGGAAACCCCTACCTGCGTGCGGGCGACACCGTGGAGCTGTCCATCGACGGCCTCGGCAGCCAGCGCCAGACCTTCGCCCAGGCGTGAGAGGCCCGTCAAGTGACCCGAACGACCGCGCGTATCACGGCAGTTGATACGTACGACATCCGCTTCCCCACCTCCCGCGAGCTCGACGGCTCCGACGCGATGAACCCCGACCCCGACTACTCCGCCGCGTATCTGATCCTGCGCACGGACGCCGACGACGGCATCGAGGGGCACGGCTTCACCTTCACCATCGGGCGCGGCAACGACGTCCAGGTCGCCGCCATCGACGCCCTGAAGCCGCACCTCGTCGGGCGGTCGGTCGATGAACTGTGCGCCGATCCCGGTACGTTGGGCCGCGCCCTGATCGGGGACAGCCAGCTGCGCTGGCTCGGGCCCGAGAAGGGCGTGATGCACATGGCGATCGGGGCGGCCGTCAACGCCGCCTGGGACCTCACCGCCAAGCGGGCCGGCAAGCCGCTCTGGAAGCTGCTCGCCGACGCCGAACCCGAATGGCTCGTGCAGCAGATCGACTTCCGGTACATCGCCGACGTGCTGAGCCCCGCCGACGCGCTCCAACTGCTCCGCACCGGCAAGCAGGGCGCCGCCGAGCGCGAGGCGAAGCTGCGTGAGCGCGGCTACCCCGGCTACACCACCTCGCCCGGCTGGCTCGGCTACTCCGACGAGAAGCTGACCCGCCTCGCCCACGAGGCCGTCGCGGACGGGTTCACCCAGATCAAGCTGAAGGTGGGTGCCGATCTCGCCGACGACGTACGCCGGATGCGGGCGGCCCGCGCGGCCGTCGGCCCGGACATCCGTATCGCCATCGACGCCAACCAGCGCTGGAACGTCGGCGAGGCCATCGAGTGGACACGGGCGCTGGGTGCGTTCGACCCGTACTGGATCGAGGAGCCGACCAGCCCCGACGACGTCCTCGGCCACGCCGCGATTCGCAAGGCCGTCGGCCCGGACATCAAGGTCGCCACCGGCGAGCACGTCCAGAACCGGATCATCTTCAAGCAGCTCCTCCAGGCGGGCGCCATTGACGTCCTCCAGATCGACGCGGCGCGCGTCGGCGGGGTGGGGGAGAACCTGGCGATCCTGCTCCTCGCCGCGAAGTTCGGCGTGCCGGTGTGCCCGCACGCGGGCGGGGTCGGCCTGTGCGAGCTGGTCCAGCACCTGTCGATGTTCGACTTCGTGGCGCTGACCGGCACCACCGAGGACCGTGTCATCGAGTACGTCGACCACCTCCACGAGCACTTCACCGACCCGGTCGTGATGCGCGACGGCCACTACCGGGCCCCCGTCGCACCGGGCTTCTCGGCGACCATGCACGCGGAGTCGATCGCCGAATTCACCTATCCGGGCGGGCGGTTCTGGGCCGCCGACCTGGCCGCACAGATCACCGAGGAGGTAGGGGCATGAGCGAGCTGGACGGGCTGAAGGCGCTGGTCACCGGGGGTGCCTCGGGCATCGGCCTGGCGACGGCTCGGCTGCTGGCGGCGCGCGGCGCGCGGGTGGCCGTACTGGATCTGGACCCTTCGGGGGCGACGGAGCCGCTGCTCGGTTTCAAGGCGGACGTCTCGGACGACGCTTCGGTACGTTCCGGAGTCGCCGCCGCGCTGGAGGCGCTCGGCGGCCTCGACATCCTGGTCAACAACGCGGGCATCGGCGCGGCCGGAACCGTCGAGGACAACGACGACGACCAGTGGCACCGGGTGCTGGACGTGAACGTGGTGGGCATGGTGCGCGTGACGCGCGCCGCCCTGCCCGCGCTGCGCGCCTCCGCGCACGCCTGTGTCGTCAACACCTGCTCGATCGCCGCGACGGCGGGCCTGCCGCAGCGCGCCCTCTACAGCGCCAGCAAGGGAGCCGTCCTCTCCCTGACCCTCGCGATGGCCGCCGACCACGTCCGGGAGGGCATACGCGTCAACTGCGTGAACCCCGGCACGGCCGACACCCCGTGGGTGGGCCGCCTGCTGGACGCCGCCGACGACCCGGAGGCGGAGCGCGCCGCCCTCAACGCCCGCCAGCCCATGGGCCGCCTGGTCAGCGCCGACGAAGTGGCCGCCGCCGTCGCCTACTTGGCGAGCCCGGCAGCCGCCTCGGTGACGGGCGCCTCGCTCGCGGTGGACGGCGGGATGCAGGGTCTGCGGCTGCGCCCGGTGGGCCAGTGAGGACGCTGGGTAACAGCCGGGTGCCGGTCAGCGCGCTCGGCTTCGGGGCGGCGACCCTCGGCAACCTCTTCCGGGAGGTCTCCGACGAGGCCGCCCACGCCGCCGTGGACGCCGCCTGGGCGGCGGGGGTCCGCTACTTCGACACCGCCCCGCACTACGGACTCGGCCTCTCCGAACGCCGCCTGGGGGAGGCCCTGCGCGGCCGCCCCCGGGACTCGTACACCTTGTCGACAAAGGTCGGCCGGCTGCTCCTGCCCGGCGGCACGGGCGGCATGGACAGCGGCTTCGCGGTCCCGGCCGACCAGCACCGGGTGTGGGACTTCAGCGCGGACGGGGTGCGCCGGTCCATCGAGGACAGCCTGACCCGGCTGGGCCTGGACCGGATCGACGTGGTCTACCTCCACGACGCCGACGAATGCGGCGACGACGGCGCCCAGGCCCTGAGCGAGGCCTACCCGGCCCTGGAGCGGCTGCGGGCGGAGGGCGTCGTGGGCGCGATCGGCGCGGGCATGAACCAAGTCGCCCCGCTGGAACGCTACGTCACGGAAACGGACGCGGACGTCGTGCTCTGCGCGGGCCGCTACAGCCTGCTGGACCAGCGGGCGGGCCTGTCCCTGCTGCCCGAGGCCCTGCGCCGGGGCCGCAGCGTCGTCGTCGGCGGGGTCTTCAACTCGGGCCTCCTCGCCGACCCGCAGCCGGGGGCGACGTACGACTACAAGGCGGCGCCGGTGGACCTGCTGGGCCGCGCCCTGCGCATCAAGAAGATCGCCGAGTCCCACGGCGTCCCGCTCCGGGCCGCAGCCCTCGACTTCCCCTTCCGCCACCCGGCGGTGGCGAGCGTGCTGGTGGGGATGCGGTCGGCGGCGGAGGCGGCGGACGCGGCGGCGATGCTGGCGGTCGAGGTGCCGGACGAGCTGTGGGACGAGCTGAGGGAAGAGGGGCTGATGACGCTGTGAACGGCCGGATCGTGGACGCGCACCACCACGTGTGGGACCTGTCGGTACGCGACCAGGACTGGATCACGGGACCCGAACTCGCCCCGCTGCGACGGGACTTCCTGGTCTCCGACCTCCTCCCGGAGACCGAGGCGGCGGGCGTGGACGCGACGGTCGTGGTCCAGACGGTGACCGTCCCGGAGGAGACCCCGGAGTTGCTGGCCCTGGCGGCCGGGCACGAGCTGATCGCCGGGGTGGTCGGCTGGACCGACCTCACGTCCGACGGCGTCGCCGACGAACTGACCCGCCTGCGCGAACTCCCGGGCGGCGCAGCCCTGGTGGGCATCCGCCACCAGGTCCAGTCGGAGCCGGACCCGGAGTGGCTGCTGCGGGACGACGTGGCCCGGGGCCTGGCGGCGCTGGAGTCGGCGGGTCTCGTCCACGACCTGGTCATCGTGCCGGGCCAGTTGGAGGCGGCCACGAAGGCGGCCGCCGCGCACCCCGGCCTGACGTTCGTCCTGGACCACCTGGGCAAACCCCCCATCGCCCGGGGCGAGACGCAGCCGTGGGCGACGCTCGTACGGAACCTGGCCGCGCTGCCGAACGTGGTCTGCAAGCTGTCGGGAATGGTGGTCGAGGCGGACTGGTCCGCCTGGGAGGTGTCCGACCTGCGCCCGTACGCGGAGGTGGTGCTCGACGCTTTCGGCCCGTCCCGGGTGATGTACGGCTCGGACTGGCCGGTGTGCAGGCTCGCGTCGACCTACGCCGGGGTGCTGGACGCGGCCCGCGAGCTCACGGCCGGGCTGTCGCAGGGGGAGCGGGCGGAGGTGTTCGCAGGCACGGCGGAACGGGTGTACGGGATCTAGCCCCCCGTAGCTGCGGCAAGTACGGAGTCCGGCCCCCGTGGCTACGGCAACGGCAGGGCGATCTTCACCGCGTACACCGCGACCAGCCCGAAGCCGATGCGGAAGGTCCACGCCCGCACCCGGGGCGAGATCCGCGCGCCCGCGAACCCGGCCGCCGCGACCAGGAGTTGCTGCCAGCAGAAGGACGCCAGGAAGACCCCGGCGACGAACAGGGAACCCGCGCCGGGGCCGTCCAGGGTTGCGCCCTGCGCGGTGGTGAGGGCCGCGAAGTAGAGGGCGGTCGTCGGGTTGACCAGGGTGAGGGCGGCGAAGCGGGTGAAGGTGCGGGTCGCGCCGGTGGCCTTGCGGGCGGCGGGGGAGCCGGTCGCTTCACCGGCGGCGGGGGAGCCGGCGGCCGGGTGCCGGGACGCCCACAGTCCCCGTACCGCGATCACCATCAGCACGGCCGCCGACACCAGCCGCACCCATGCCTCCACCCCGCTCAGCGCCGCCGCGACCAGCGGCCCCAGGGCGGTGGCGGCGGCCGCGTAGGCGAGGTCCACGACGGCGACGGCGGACGCGGCGGCCACGGCGCTGCGGCGGTCGCGCATCCCCTCCTGGATGAGGAGGACGCCCATCGCCCCGACGGGTACCGCCACTCCCAGACCCGCCGCCGCACCGGCCAGCGCGGGCGCCATCAGCTCGCTCATGGCGCTTACTGTCGGGGGTCGGGGGTGTGGTGCGCGACCGAGTTTCCCGTGGGCCCGGCGGATCTACAGCGGGGACTGCCACGTGACGACCGTGCCCCGCGCCCCGCCCTCCGTCGCCTCCCCGTCGTCCTCCACCGTCAGCCGTACGCCCTCCCGCCCGTCCGGCAGCGGTGCCTTCGCGTCGACGCGGACCTTCACCGAGGTGACCCCCGGCCTGCGGTGGGCGGCGGCCAGGGCCCCGCGCAGGGCCGCCACCAGCTGTTTCGCCACCGGCTCCGTCACCAGTGCGTCGATCGCACCCTCGAAGTGCACCGACGGTGCGAACCCGAGCAGCGCGCCCGCGCCCGCCGTCTCCCGCAGCACCTTGCCGCGTACGGTCGTGGGCGCGTCGGCGGGGGGCTGCTGGAGGGCGAAGATCGCGGTCCTGACCTCCTGGATGGTGGAGTCCAGCTCGTCGACGGCCTGCCCGAGGAGGTCGTCCATCCCCGGCACCGCCGACGCGCCGTTCGCCGCCCGCCGCCGGGTCGACTCCAGCATCATCTCCGTCGCGAACAGGCGTTGTACGACCAGGTCGTGCAGGTCGCGGGCGATCCGGTCGCGGTCCTCGAACACCGCGAGCCGCTCCCGGGCCTCCCGTCCGTCGGCCAGCACCATCGCGAGCGCTGCCTGCGAGGCGAACTGGGAGGCCAGCAGGCGTTCGACCCCCGTGTACGGCGGGTCGCCCGGGCGGCGGGGCAGGGCGAGCGTCCCGACGAGCCGGCCGCCGCTCTGGAGGGGCAGCAGCATGCTGGGGCCGAAGCGGGAGCGCACGACCGTCGTCATCCGGTCGTCCGTCGCCGAGTCGTCCACGAACACCGGTTCCCCGCCCAGGAGTTGGTCCAGGACCGGGCTGCCGGGCTCGATCGCCGTACCGAGGAAGTCGGCCGCGTCGTCGCCGGGCCCGGTGGCCGCCGCGACGATCTCCATCCCGGAGTCCCCGGTCGGCTGGAGGACGATCCCGGCCGCCGCGCCGGACAGCGTGCGGGCCTTGTCGGCGACGGTCATCAGCGCGTCGTCGGCGCTGGTGCCGTGCAGCAGGGCGGTGGTGACGGCGGCGGCGCCCTCGATCCAGTGCTCGCGCAAGCGGGCCGTCTCGTACAGGCGGGCGTTGCCGATCGCGATGCCGGCCTGCGCGGCGAGGACGCGCAGCAGCGACAGGTCGTCGGTGTCGAACGGGGTGCCGTCCTGCTTGTCGGTCAGATACAGATTGCCGAAGACCTGGGAGTCGACCCGCACCGGCACCCCGACGAACGAATCCATCGCCGGATGCCCCTCCGGAAACCCCACCGAGCGGACATCGGTCCTGATACGGGGTACGAGCAGCGGGCGCGGCTCCCGCACCAGTGCGCCCAGCAGTCCGCTGTGCCCGTCCGGCAGCCGCCCGATCAGCTCGCGGGCGGCCTCGTCGAGCCCGGCCGTGTAGAGGTCGGTGACGCGGGTCCGGTCGGCGTCGAGCACCCCGAGGGCGCCGTAGCGGGCGCCGGTCAGCTCCACGGCGGAGTCCACGATGTGCTGGAGGGTGCTGCGCAGCTCCAGGTCCGTGCCCACGCTGAGGACCGCGTCGAGCAGTCGGGGCAGGCCGGGGGCCGCGCGTCCCTCTCGGTGCATGGGGCTCGGGTTCCTTCTCGCCGGGTATGTGCCGATCTTGTACGACCTTAACCAGCGGGGCGGGGCCTGCGCAGGTTTCCGGTGCGGTCGCGGGGTCCGGGGGAGGGCCGCCCTCTCCCTCTCTCCCCTCGCCCCCTTGGGCGGCGGGGCCGCCCCCCGGGGGCGGGACGGGCGGGCAAGGGGGCGGCCCGCCCGATACCGGGCCACCCCGGTTCCGCCCTCTGCCCGCACCCCCGGCACCGGCCCCCTACGACGCCGGGTGAGCCTCCGCCTGCTCCGCCGGAGCCGGGGCCGAGGCAGCAGCCCCCTTCGCCGACCCCTTCCGCGCCGCCCGCGACTCCGCCAGCGGATCCAGCGCCAACGGCTGAATCCGCCCCTCCAGCATCGCCCCCAGCCCCAGCACCGCACACACGTCCGGCCGCTCCGCGATCCGCACCGGCATCCCCGTCGCGTCCCGCAGCATCTGGTCGAGCCCCGGCAGCAGCGCGCTCCCGCCGACCATCATGATTCCGCTCTCGCCGAGGTCGGCGACCAGGTCCGGCGGGCAGGTCCGCAGGATCTTGCCGATGCCGTCCAGGACGGCGGTCAGCGGCGTGTGGATGGCCCGCTGCACGGCGGCGGTGTCCACGTGCACCGAGCGGGCGAGCCCGGTCGCCACGTCCCGCCCGTGGATCTCCGTCGACACGGGCCCGCCCGCCGCCAGCCCGCTCGACCGCAGGGCCAGTTGCAGCGGACGTACCGACTGCGACGGCAGCATCAGCTCGTGCGCCTGCCGCAGGTGCTGCACGACGGCGTGGTCGATGGCGTTGCCGCCCACCGGAATCCGCTCGGCGGCCACGATCGAGCCGAGCGAGAGCACCGCCACCTGGGTGGTGGCCGCCCCGCACACCATGATCATGGTGGCCGAGGGCTGCTCCACCGGGAGCCCGCAGCCGACGGCCGCCGCGATGAGGGTGTCGACCAGTTCCACCCGGCGGGCCCCGATCCCCACCAGCGTCTCGACGGCGGCGCGCTGGGCGAGCGGGTCGGCGTCGTGCGGGGTGCAGGCGGCGGCCCGCAGCCCCGGCTTGCGGCGCAACTGGCGGCGGAGCTTGTCGCCGAGGAGGCTGCGGAGCATCCGCTGGGCCATCTCGATGTCGACGACGGTGCCGCCGGAGACGGGCCGGGCGACCCGGATGTAGTCGGGGGTGCGCCCGGTCATCTGTTCCGCGAACGCACCGACCGCGATGAGGGCGCCGGTGCGGGTGTTGACGGCGGCGCAGCTCGGCTCGTCGACCACGAGGCCGAGCCCCTTCACGAAGACCCGGGTCCTGGCGGCCCCCAGATCGACGGCGACATGGCAACGGCGCAACTGCTCAAGGCTGACGGTCATAGTCGCATCGTGCGGGGTGCGCGCGGCGGGCGCGCGCTGGGATGAGCCGCACGGGGTACGGGATCTGACGCCACGCCAGAAACTGCTGATACGTCAGGAACCCGACCCCCCCTCCCGAGGCCCTACGGCACCTCCCTGAACTCCTGGAAGAGCCCCCAGGAGAATTCCGCCACCGTGGCGGACCCGTCGGGCAGGGTCAGGGACAGGCGGGCCCGGTTCGGCGCCGCGCCGTCCAGCATCCGTACCGGCCCGAAAGCGGCGAAGGCCCGCGCCACCTCGTCCACCGTCGCCGACCAGGGCACGAGGTCCGCAGCAGTGCGCAGAGCAGGCCCCGCGGCCTCCGGCGCCCGCACCAGCCACTCGTTCCACGCCACCCCGTCCGGGCCGGTGATCACCTCCAGCCGCAGGTCCGGCCAGAGCGGCACCCGCCACTGCCATGCCTCGCACTCCAGGTCCCCGACCCGCCGCCGTACCACCGCCTCCGCGGGCCCCAGGACGGACCGGTAGCGCTCCACGGCCCCGCGCGCCCGGGGCGAGCGCACCATCGCCTGCCAGCGACGGTTGACGTCCCGCATCTCGGTGAGGCTCACCCCCATCGCGATCCGGGCGTCCTCCACCAGCCCCGGCTGGTGATCGGCCATCCTCCGCAACAGCACGAGCTGAAACTCCCGGGGCCCCAGAGACCGAGGCCCCGGAGCCCCGCCGCCCGTCATGCCGCCCGCCACGCCACCCGCCACAACCACTCACCCCACTTACTTGACAATCTCAAACATTGATGAGCAAGCTTCATCCAGATACTCAATCTTCATCAGTACCAAGCTCCACCGCGTCGATCCGGAGGCCGCACACCCATGACCACCACTCTCCCCACCACCGGCCGCGCCTGGCACCTCGTACGCCGTCCGAACGGCTGGCCGGTCCCGGAGGACTTCGCGCTCGTCGAGACCCCGGTCTCCGAGCCCGCCCCGGGCCGGGTCCTCGTCCGGAACCTCTACCTCTCCGTCGACCCTTACATGCGCGGCCGCATGAACGACGTGAAGTCGTACATCCCGCCCTTCCAGCTCGGCGAGCCGATGACCGGCGGCGCGGTCGGCGAGGTCATCGCCTCGAACGACGACCGCTTCGCCGTCGGCGACCACGTCCTGCACGACCTGGGCTGGCGCGAGTACGCGGACCTGAAGGCGGACTACGCCACCAAGGTCTCCGCCGAGCTGGCCCCCCTCTCCACCTACCTCGGCGTCCTCGGCATGCCGGGCCTGACCGCTTACGCGGGCCTCTTCGAGGTGGCCTCCTTCAAGGAGGGCGACACGGTCTTCGTGTCCGGCGCGGCGGGCGCGGTCGGCAGCCAGGTCGGCCAGCTGGCCAAGCTGCGCGGCGCCAAGCGCGTGATCGGCTCCGCCGGTTCCGCCGACAAAATCAAGCTCCTGACCGACGAATACGGCTTCGACGCGGCCTTCAACTACAAGGACGCCACCCCCGTCGCCGAGCAGCTCCGCGAGGCCGCCCCCGAGGGCATCGACGTCTACTTCGACAACGTCGGCGGCGAGCACCTCGAAGCGGCCATCTCCTCCCTCACCGTGCACGGCCGCGCCACCCTGTGCGGCGCGATCTCCGGCTACAACGAGACCGAGCCGGTCCCGGGCCCGCGCAACATGATGGCGATCATCGGCAAGCGCCTGCGCCTGACGGGCGTCCTCGTCGGCGACCACGCCGCCCTCCAGCCGAAGTTCGTCGAGGAGGTCTCCGCCTGGATCCGCTCCGGCGAGCTCAAGTACGACGAGACCGTCGTCAAGGGCATCGACCACAACGTCGACGCGTTCCTCGGCATGCTGCGCGGCCAGAACACCGGAAAGATGATCGTTTCCCTCAGCGAGTAAGCTCACCCCACACCGTCACGGCGCGTGGGCGCGAGCCGTTGGCGAACCAAGCAGGAGGATCAACCCGTATGTCCATCCAGAAGATCGACGTCAAGTACACCGCTGTCGCCACCGCCGAGAACGGCCGTGACGGCCGGGTCGCGACCGACGACGGCAAGCTCGACGTGGTTGTCAACCCGCCGAAGGAGATGGGCGGCAGCGGCGCGGGCACCAACCCGGAGCAGCTCTTCGCGGCCGGCTACAGCGCCTGCTTCCAGGGTGCGCTGGGTGTCGTCGCCCGCAAGGAGAAGATCGACATCACCGGCTCGACCGTGACCGCGAAGGTCGGCATCGGCTCGACCGAGGCGGGCGGCTTCGGCCTGGAGGTCGCGATCTCGGCCTCCATCCCGAACGTGGACGAGGCCACCGCCAAGTCCCTCGTCGAGAAGGCCCACGAGGTCTGCCCGTACTCCAGCGCCACGCGCGGCAACATCAAGGTCGAGCTTTCGGTCGCCTGATGCGCTAGCTGTACGTGAGAAGGGGCCGCACGTTGGGGAGTGCGGCCCCTTCTCCATGCCCGCAGGACACGGCCGCCCTGCGGGCCGCCCTGCCCGTACGGGCCCGCCCCGCCTGCACGGCTCCGTCGCGCGGGCGCGACGTCCTGTGCCGGGCGCGCTCTTGCCGTGCCCCTTCAGGGGCGCGGGGAACTGCGCGACCAGCCACCCACTCAGCCGCGCGGCCGAGCGCTTTAGGTGAAGGGGCGGGGCTGGGGACCCCCTGGCCCAGCGGGCCGGAGCTTCACCTACCCGGCACGGGGAGGCGCCCCGAGGGCCCTGTGGCTGCGCGCACCCGGCGTGCAAGGTGCGGCGGGGGCCGGTACCGGGGCGGGCCCGGAGCGAGAGGGGCCGCCCCCTTGCCCGCCCGTTCCGCCCCCGGGGGGCGGCCCCGCCGCCCAAGGGGACGGCGGCGGAGAGGCGAGCGCCGCCCAAGGGGACGGCGGCGGAGAGGGGAGCGCCGCCCAAGGGGGCAAGGGAAGAGGGGGAGGGAGTCCCCGCCCCCTCCCCGGCCAGGGGAGGGCCCCCACCCCCTCCCTACGCCGAAGCGGCCCGCACGATCGCCCTCACCAAGTGCACATTCTCCGGCGCCGCACCCCCGGGGTACACGAACCTCCGCCTCGCGTACCCGTACGCGACCCGCTGCCGAGGATCGGCGAAGGCCATCGACCCCGCGGCCCCACTGTGCCCGACCGTCCCCTGCCCCAGCACGGGATACCGCTCCACCGACAGCGCCGAGAAGCCCGCCCCGAACACCGACCGCTCCCCGCCCACCAGGTCGACCCCGTCGGAGTGGATCCGCCCGAAGTCCGCCAGCGTCGCGGGCGTCAGCAGCGGCTCCACCCCGTCCCCGAGGATCGCCCGGTACATCCCGGCCAGCCCCCGCGCGGAGCCGACCCCGCCGAACGACGTCTGCCCATTGGCCCGCAGGGCGTACGAATTCCCCGCCTCGACGATGTCCGTCGGCTTCTCGGCGTTCAGGTTGAAGGCGATCCCGGTCAACGAGTGCGCACTGCCCGGGTTGGCCGTGATCTCCGCCTGCTGAGCGGGAGTCGGCGCCATCGGCAGCGTGTCCAGCACCCGCGGAATCTCCGCGTCCGGCAGCCCCAGGTAGAAGTCGAGCCCGTACGGGACCCGCACCCGCTCCTCGTAGATCTCCTGGATGGTGCGCCCGCTGACCCGCCGCACGACCTCACCGGCCAGCGCCCCGATCACGTACGCGTGGTAGCCGACCTGCGTCCCCGGCGTCCAGTACGGCGCCTGCCCGGCCAGCCGTTCCGCGATGATCCGGTCGTCGGCCAGCTCCTCCGCCGTGAACCCGGCATCCGCACCCACCACTCCAGCCCGGTGCGCCAGCAGGTCCCGCAGGGTCAGCCGGTCCTTGCCGTGCGCCCCGAACTCGGGCCAGTAGGAGGCGACCGTACGGTCCAGGTCCAGCAGCCCGTCCTGCACGAGCAGCGCCACCACCAGATAGGCGGCGCCCTTGGTGGAGGAGTAGACCGGAGTCAGCGAGTCCGCCTCCATCACCGGCCCGCCCCACAGGTCCACCACCAGCTCGCCGCGCACGTACGCGGCGAGCTGGGCGGAGTGGTCCGGCCCCTCGTCGGGGTTGCCCAGGACGGCCGCGAACTCCTCGCGGACGTCCTCGTAGCCTGCGGCGACGGTTCCCTTGACTTCGATCCCGCTCACGCGGACCAACTCCCCGATGTCAGCACTCATTGCTTGCTTGCAGGGAGATCAAGCGCCCGTCGCCGCGGGCTATTCCACGGGTGACGGCCCTGTTCATACAGCCTTCACAAACCGTCCGTCACACCCCGGACGCCACGTACAGAGCCCGCGCGACCTGCGCGAACTCCCCCTTCGGGTGCGCCCGGAACAGCGGCTGCGTACCGAAGAGCACGACCTTCGCCCCTTGCGCGGAGGTCCCGGACACCACGGCCGCCTGCCCCGCCGCGTCCTTCGGCCCGCCCTTGCCGTCCTCGCCCGCACGCCAGTGCCCGGACACGAGCGGGTTGCCGCCCGTCTTCCCGTACGACTGGTCCACCTGGACGCCCGTACCGAGCCCGGTGAACCACAGCGGCGAGAACACGAACGTGTGCCCCGGCGCCCCGCCGGTCACCGCGCTGCCGGCCGCGTTGTCGACCCGTACGACACCGTTGGCGTCGCCGTTGCCCTCCACGGCGACCGCACCGATCAACTTCGCGTCGGCGTTGAACTTCGCCCCGTCGGCACCCAGCCCGACGACCCCGTGCGTCTTCAGGAAGGCATTCAGCCGAGCCTTCGCCGCCGCGTTGAGCTCTCCGTACGCCAGGTCCGCCGACACGTACAGCGCGCCGACGCCCTTCCAGTCGAACCCGGCGTTCAGCACGTCCGTCGACACGGGCGTCACGTCGAAGCCCATCTCGCGCAGCGCGAACAGCTCACCGGACGACACGGCCGCCGCCACCCGGGTCCGCTCGATCGCAGCGACCCCCTTGGCGCGCGTCGCGTGGAACGCCACCCCGAACCGGTCCGCCAGCTTCACGGCCTTCCACCGTGCCGAACCCGGCACGACCGCCGTCCCGTCGGCCGCCCGGCGCACCTTCACACCGTCCGCGAGCAGCGCGTTCAGCGCACTGATCTCCTTCGGGTCGTCCAGCCGGAGCTGGAGGTCGCCCCACGGGGCGACGTACCCGGTCGCCGAAGCGGCGTGCACACCACGGCGCGGTACGTCGACCGTCGTCCCCTTCGCGATGCGGTCCACGCTCGCGCCCCACAGCAGGCCGAGGCTCCACCCGGAGATGTCGTACATCGCGGAGACGTCCGCGCTGATGTCCCGCCCGTCGGCCAGGATCACATTCGCGATGCCGCGCTTGGGCTGCTTCATGTCCACGACGTACGACCCGGCCGGGTAGCTCTTGCCGCCCGCCCTAAAGCCGCGCAGCGCCCGCTCGACCTTCACGTCATTGGCCACGAGGTGGTCGACGAGCCGCGCCGCCGCGACACCGGACCGCTGCCCGTCGCCGCCCGCCGGGATGACGTACGCACTCGGGAACTCGGTCGTGTACACGTCCTCGGGACCGATGCCCGGAACGCCCGGCACGGTCTCCTCGGACACCGGCACCTGCTCGGCCCCCGCCGCACCGCGCCGGAAGGTCTCGATCTGGTCGGCGATCACCGAAGTGCGGTGCGTGGACGTGTAGTTGATGGCCGCCTTGATGGCCGCACCGGCGACGTCGGTGTTGATCGCCGAGCGCCGCCGCAGCTCGGCGACGGGCTGCGAGTCGTACTCCTCGTTGTTGACCTGGAGCGGAATCTCGATGGTGTGCGTGGCGACCGCGCCCTGGAAGGGCATGTACTGCGGGGTGAAGATGGGCGGCCAGTCGTCCCACCCTTCCTTCTGGTCCCGGAACGGAATGACGGCCGGGTCGACCCCGTCCTTCGCGGGCGTATAGCCCAGCCCGTTCACAGCGGCCTCCATCCCCAGCGCATTCGCGTACGAATTCTTCAGGAAGAGGTCGTACTCGTAGTTCTCGCCGTGCGGGGGAGTGGTGGGCTCGATCAGCGTCCCGTTCACGTACCCGTGCATGTCCAGCATGACCGCGGGCTGCTTGTCGATGGCGATCTGCCGGATGGCACGGGCCTCGGGCTGGGTGGCGGTGATGAAGTCCCGGTTGATGTCGAAACCGTTGGAATTCGCCCGCGTCCCCGCTATCCGCCCGTCCGGATTCGCCGTGACATTGAAGTACAGCCGGTTCTCACCGAGCAGCTTCTTCGTCTTCGCGTCCTTCGCGGACGCCAACTCGGATATGAGCTTCAGGGACGCGTCCGTCCCCTCCCACTCATTCCCGTGAATGTTGTTGTTCACGAACAAAGGCGTCTTGTAATCCGCCTTTATCTCGCGGTCCTTGGCCGCCTTCGCCGGGGAATTCTCGATCGATTCCCGCATCCGCTCCTGCCGCGCGGCCTCCCCGCGGCTCTCCGGCGCGGTGACCGTCACCAGGTACAGGTCGTGCCCGCCGGCCGACTTGCCCGCCAGCTCGACGCTCACCCGGTCGCTCTGCTTCTGCAGCGCATTCAGCTTCGGCGCTATCGCGTGGTACGGCGTGAGCCCCAACTTGATCGACTTGTCGGCCGGGTTGGGCGCGGGCTCCTTCAGCTTCGTCCGCCGGGGGAATCCTTCGGTCCGGCCGCCGTGCCGGACCCCGAGGTCCCCGAGCGCCCGCTCGGCGGCACCGGCCCCGGTGCGCGCGGCCGGACCCCTCAACTCCCTTTCCGCATCGGTACGTTCATGCTTCTGCGGCCCCTTGGGGCCGGGGGCGGCCTGGGCGCCGGTCGCCGGGACGATCAGGGCGGCACCGGCGAGGGCGGCGGTGGCGACGAGCACGGGTCTCGGTATGCGTACGGCCATGGATGTGCGTACCTCCGGGAAGGGCGGATGATCGGTACGCAGGGGTCTACCGGCTGAACACCCGTGACACAAGGGGGTATTGGGGGTCTTGCGGCCCGCCTACGACCGGGTCGCGTTCCCGCAGGAGCCGTCCGCGCCGCCGTCGGTGACCGGCTTCTGACGGTCGTACGGATCCGTGTCCGGCCCGTCGCCCCCGGCACGCGTGCCGAACTCGGGCGCGAAGTAACCGGTGAGATTGACCCCGCACCCCCCGTTGGTCATGTCCACCTTGTACGACAGGAGCGAGAAGGTCCCGGGCGCGGTCCGCACCTTCGCCGGGTCGTCCCAACTGGCCACGACCTCCCGCCGGACGATGGTCCGCTCGACCTCCCGGCTGTCGGGGTTCGCCCGGCGCACGGGATAGACGTACGTGACGTCGCTCGCCACCTCCACAGCCCCGCGCGGCCCCTCGCGCAGCCGCAGCTGCCCCCGCACCTTCACCACGTCCCCGGCGAGCCGCACCTTCTCCGGGTCGAACCGGCTGAACAGCAACAGCGGATCGTTCTGCGCATCCGGCGTGAGGAACGCCTTCCGCAGATAACGCGCGGTGTCCTCCTGCCGCGGATTGACGGACGCGATCGCCTTGTCGGGCCGCTTCCCGCGCAGGGTGTCGGCATCCAGATTGGCCGCGACGAGAAAATCCCGGGTCCTGTCGAGCGCCTGCTCCACCTGCGCCGCACTCATCCACCCGACGGCCTTCGCATTCGGTACGGAGATCCCGCGCACCCCGTCCTCCCACTGCGCGGCGGGCGACCCCCGGAACGGCTCCTCGACGGTGCCGCGCCCACCGCCTCCACCGGCCTGCGGGCCGTCCCCGCCGAACCACCCGGCGAGTGAGCCGGGCAGGAACGCCACCACCAGCAACGCGACCGCCGCCACCAGCACGAACACATGCCACACCCGGAACCGCCGTGCCCTGCCCGGCGTGTGCGCCCGCCACGGCACGGCCTGCTGCGGCTGCTCCTGCAACCGCCGCGTCACCATCCGCGCCCGCGCGGAGGGCTCCTTGGGCGCGTCCGGCACCCCGTTCACGGAGTCCCGGAGAAACCTCTCCCACTCCTCATCGGAAACCGACGACCCGTCATCCGTACCCGCACCCCTGCTCAACGCTGCTCCCCGCTGCGACTCAATCCCCGCTCCGGTTCCCCCCAGGGCGGCACACGGAATAATCACACAGGCCACATTCGCCCCCGCAGCCCCGTGTCAGTGCGGGTCCCTACGGTGCCCCCATGTTCCCGCTCCCCGCACCCGCCCCCCGCCCCTGAGGGAACCGAACCCCGGCCCCACGACCCGGGCCCGCCCTTCACCACCTGGCCGGGCCCGGCCCCGCCGTCCGTTCAGGCCGCCGTCGGCTTGAGGTCCAGCTCGCACCAGACCTCCTTGCCGACGGTCAACTGAGCGACGTCCCACCGCGCGGCCAGCATCGACACGATGACCAGCCCCCGCCCGAACTTCTCGTCGTCCGCCGCGGCCCGCGCCTCGGGCAGCCGCTCGCCCCGGGCGTCGGTGACCGCGATCCGGAGTGTGGCCGCGGTGAGCGTGAGGTGGACGCGGAAGAGCCGTCCCTGCACGGAGCCGTGCAGCAGGGCGTTGGTCGCCAGCTCGGACACCAGCAGGGCCGCGTCGCCCGCGGCCTCGGGCCGCCCCCATTCCCGTACGAGCCGGGCGACCCGGCGTCTGGCGAGGGGGATGCTGCGGGCGGTGGGGGTGTAGTCGAGCCGGTCTTCCTGGAGGACGGGTTCGGTCACCGTCACTCACCTCCCGGTGGGGGGCATGCGAAGCCCAACTGACCTCGCTGCGCGAGTAGTTCATGACCGACGGTAGCGTTACCGTCATCACGGATACAAGCTGCTTGGGGAGAAATCTCCCCGAGCGATTGTTCGTTCGACTGATTCGGGATCACACTGGCGCTTCGGTGAGAGAGGATCGGCTACGTGGAAGAGGATCAGGTTTCCCAGGACAATCGCGTATCGACCGTGCTGGGCCGCAGACTTGGCGGCGAACTGCTCAACTTGCGGTTGGCGGCCGAGCTGACCCAAGGGCAGGCCGCCAAGGCCATCAGCGCGTCCACGGCGAAGGTCGCCAAGATGGAGCGCGGTTGGGTCCCCATGCGCGACCCGGACATCCGCGTGCTCTGTGAGCTGTACGGCCTCGACTCGCCGGAGCGACTGGGCGGCCTCCTGGAACTAGCAAGGCTGGACAGGGAGCGCCGCAAGGCCAAGGGGTGGTGGGCCGACGCCCCCATGTCGCCGAAGATGCGGGAGTACGTCGGACTGGAGGCCGCCGCCACTTCCATCCGCGTGTGGCAACTGGCGCTGATTCCTGGCCTTTTCCAGACCGCCGACTACGTGTCCGCGCTACGCCGGGACGCAGTGCGTGAGTCGAAGCCGGAGGAGGATGCGGCCGTGGTTGCCTCCCGCCTGGAGCGGCAGCGCAGGTTGCACGAAGACCCGCCGCTGAGGTTCTGGGCGGTGATTCACGAAGCGGCGCTGCGCCATGTGGTCGGCGGTAGGGTCGTCATGCGTGCCCAACTCGAAAACCTGGCCCGCCTGTCCAGTAAGCCCAACATCACGATCCAGGTCATGCCCTTCAGCGCCGGAGCTCACCCCCTCATGTCCAACGCGTTCAACATCCTCTCGTTCGCGGAGGCCGGAGCCATGGACGTGGTCTATCAGGAGACGGTGTTCGCGAGGCTCTGGGTGGAGGGCGGGGACGGTGCTGCCGACTTCGTCGAGCTCTTCGACAGGGTTGCCGCCCGGGCTTTGAGCGAGACTAAGTCCCGCGACCTCATCAATGCCATCCACGAAGAACTGTGAGCCATGCCAGAACTGCACTTCCGCAAGTCCAGCTACAGCGACGCCCACGACGAGTGCGTGGAGGTGGCGCTGAACGTTCCGGCGACGGTCGCCGTCCGCGACTCCAAGGACCCGAACAGCCCCCTCGTCCTCCTCGCCCCCACCGCCTGGCAGGCGTTCGCCGAGTCGCTCAAGCAGTAGCCGCAGCCCGCAGCGGGAGGCAGGAGGGGCCTGGACCTCAGGCCCCGTAGGCCTCCCGCGTGAGCTCGTACACCCGTACCGGCGCACCGTGCCCCGGCACCTTCACGGCGAACATCCCGTGCCCGCGCGCCGCCCACTCGCCCCGCATCCGCGCCGGCCCCGCCGCGGTCTCCTCGCGCGTACGCACTGATCCGTCGCCGATGTAGCGCATGACCTCCGGGTCGGCGTTCAGTGCGGCGGGGGCGTCCAGGTCGTCGTCGCACAGGGGCCGCAACCGCAGCCGTGCGGTGAGCAATTCAGACATTCAGGCATCCTCACCGGCTTGGGGGGGGCTGAGCCCTCGGACCACGCCGTCCCGCATCCCCTCTCCCGCAGCGGGCGGGACACCCGTCAGGCCCTCAGGGTGCTGCGGCGGGACGCCGGGACCCGCCGCCCGAAGCGCGCCAGGCAGTGCCAGACCTTCTTCAGGTCCTGTTCGGCGTGGCGGCCCGACCGCAGGGCGTCGCCGATGAGCCCGGCGTGCAGTACGCCGTCGACCGCGAGCGACGCGCCCAGCTCCACGTACTCCGGGCCCCGGTAGTCCGCGTGCCGGCGCAGCTCCTCCACGTCCAGCTGGTACCCGGGGTGCCACTCCACCGCGCAGCCCAGCCGCCGCGCCGCCGACTCGACCGAAGTGCCCCGGTAGCAGGGGTCCAGGACCAGCGCCTCCACGTCCTGCGCCAGGCGGACCGGCCCGTGCACCTGCGCCTCGACGTAGTCGTCCAGTGCGTCCCGGCCTTCCGCGAGGGCCAGTTCGACCAGCCGCATCCGGTCCGCCACCCCGAAGTCCGTCGGCTCCAGATGGCTGTCGGGGTAGCAGAAGGTCGTCCGGGACAGGGTCTGCGCCGTCAGACGGAAGTACGCCGAGCCGAAGCGCGGCGCGGCCCCGTACGCGTCGGCGCGGAAGTTCAGCGCCCCGTACACCGGGCGGGCCTCCGCCGGTGCCTCGTCGTACGCCCCCGCGAAGATCCGGCTCTCCCACCGCCACCGGTCGCCGCCCGGATGTGCGGTCAGGCCCCCGTTGCTCGTACCCGTCACGAACTGCGAGCGGTACACACCGTCCGCCGCCAGCGCGTCCAGGATCGGCCGGCCCCGCGCCCACCGGTCGGGGTGGAAGTTGAGCGTCACGCGCAGGGACGTCTCCAGGGGCCCGCCGTTCGACAGTGCGGTGACATGGGCCAGGGCCCGTTCCTGAGGGGTCCGGGTCGGGGCCGTGGTCCGGTTCGAGTTCGGGATCATGCGTGCAGTCTCCCGCCCAACGCCCGCCGCCCGCATCCCGATTCCCCTCCCCGCACCCCTTCCCACCAGCACACCTCTACAGTGACCCCATGAGTGATCTCGGGGTGGGTTTCAAGTACTTGGCCAAGGGCCAGCGTTGGATGACGCAGCACGGACGCAGTTACGGGCTCGGGCTGCTGCCCGGTCTCGTCACGCTCGTCCTGTACGTCGGAGCCCTCGTCGGCCTCGTCGCCTGGTCGGACGACTTCGTCGCCTGGGCCACCCCCTTCGCCGACGGCTGGGGCGACACCTGGCTGACCCTCTTCCGGGGCGTGCTGCGAGTGCTCCTCTTCGCCCTCGCCCTCTTCCTCGCCGTGATCACCTTCACCGCGGTGACGCTGCTCGTCGGGCAGCCGTTCTACGAGGAGCTGTCGGAGCGGGTCGACAAGTCCCGCTCGCCCGACGGCACCGCCCCCGAGTCCGGGCTGCCGCTGATGCGCGAGCTGTGGATCTCGGCGCGGGACAGCATCCGAGTGCTGGTCAGGGTGCTGTTCTACGGGATCCTGCTCTTCGCGTGCGGGTTCATTCCGGTGGTCGGGCAGACGGTCGTCCCGGTGATCGGCTTCTGCGTCTCCGGCTTCTTCCTCACCGAGGAGCTGACCGCCGTCGCCCTCCAGCGGCGCGGCATCGAGCTGAAGGAGCGCCTCGCCCTGCTGCGGAGCCACCGCTCGATGGTCCTCGGCTTCGGCGTGCCGCTCACCCTCGCCTACCTGGTGCCGTTCGTCGCCGTCTTCCTGATGCCGGGCGCCGTCGCCGGTGCCACCCTCATGGCCCGCGACCTCCTCGACGAGCCCTCGATCGACGACGAGGACAGCGACGACGACGCCCAGAGCACCGCTACGACGTCCTGATCACCGGTACGTCCGCCACGGCCAGCCCCGGCCCGTCCGCCGGGGCCTCGGCCAGCACCCCGCCGTCCGCGTCCCACACCGCACTGCGCCCGCACCCCGTCCACGCCCCCGCCGGCCCCACGTGGTTCGCCAGCACCACCGGGAAGCCGAAGCCCTTCGCGAGGCCGGGATAGACCGTCGCCCTCTCCTCCTCGCCGCCCCCGACCCCGTACAGCGAACTGGCCAGCCACAGCCCGCACCCGTCCGCGACGGCCTCCTCGGCCAGCTCGGGGAAGTGGTTGTCGAAGCAGGTGGCCAGCGCGATCCGGACGCCGTCGAGGATGAAGCGGCCGGGGGCGGTGCCCGCCTCGAAGACCTCCCGCTCGCCCTCGAAGAGGCGCCGTTTCGCGTACGTCGTCACGGGCGAACCGTCCGTCCCGTACACGAAGCTGACCAGCCGCCCCTGCGAGGCGCAGTTCACGACGGCGGCCGTGCCCGTCTGGCGGCACGCTTCCCGCACGGGGGTCAGGCGGGGGTCGTCCGGCCCGCTCATCCACAGCTCGGGGGAGGCGGTCAGCAGCCCCAACTCGTAACCCGTGACGGTGAGTTCGGCGAAGACGGTCAGCCGCGCGCCGGACGCGGCGGCCTCCCGTACGAAGGAGGCCATGGTGGCGACGTTGGCGGTCACATCACCCGGAAGGGCGGAGAACTGGGCAGAAGCTATGCGCATGGACACCCAGTCTCGCAGGCCGCCTTCCCGTACCGCCTTCCAGTATCCGGAAAGGGGTTGATCAAGACCCCGGGCGGCGGCAGCATCACGTACATGACAGAAGTTCTCGCCGTCGCGCTGATCACCGTCCTCGCCGTCATCAGCCCGGGTGCTGACTTCGCGATGGTCGTCCGCAACAGTTATCTGTACGGGCGGACCACCGGCCTGCTGGGGGCCGCCGGTGTCGCGGCCGGTGTCCTCGTGCACGTCACGTACACCATGCTCGGCGTCGGCCTGCTGATCGCCTCCTCGACCGCGCTCTTCACCGCGATCAAGCTCCTCGGCGCCGCCTACCTCGTCTACATCGGCCTGCGCACCTTCTTCGCCCGCGCCGAACTCTCCGTCGACCTGGAGGGCAAGCGCGAGCTGTCGCCGCTGGGGGCGATGCGGGCCGGGTTCCTGACCAATGTGCTCAACCCGAAGACCACCCTGTTCGTCGTCTCGACGTTCACGCAGGTCGTCGGGCCCGACACGGCGCTGTGGCAGCAGGCCGGGTACGGGCTGTTCATGTCCGCCGCGCACTTCGGGTGGTTCGCGCTGGTGGCCCTCTTCTTCTCGGACGGACGGCTGCGCGCCGCCATGCTCCGCCGCCAGAAGGCCCTCAACCGGGGCATCGGCTCGGTGCTGGTGGGACTCGGGGTGACCTTGGGCCTGGCCCGCTGAGACCCGCGTCACTGAAGCCCCGGGCTACCGCGCCGCCGCCACCTTCAGCACCTCCCGCACCTGCGCCACGATGTCCGACCGGTTCTTCACGAACACCGGGTCGGTGATCTCCGTGGTGTTCGCCTTGTCGAACTCCAGCACCGGCGTGTGCAGATGGCCCCCGGGGATCTTCAGCCCCAGCCGGTCCCGCAGCAGCGTCGCCCGGTACGCGATCTCGTTCGACAGGTAGTCGCCGCCGCCCCCGGCCCGCGCCGCCGACCCCGGCGTGGGCCCGTCCGGCCGCACCACGGGACCGGTCTGGCCTGCGGGAATCTCCGTGACGGAGGTGTTGTCGTACACCGGGAACCGGCCCGTGCTCGCCTCCACGATCCTCTTGTACGGGAGGGACGTGCGCGTCCACTGGGGCTGCGAGGCGGGGTCCGCGACCGGGACCGGCCCGGTCCGGCCCACGTTCAGGTTGTCCCCGAAGCCGCCCCGCCACGCCCCGTTGAACCGCTCCACGTCGAAGCGGCCCGGCCGCCCCTGGCTGATGGTCGTGAACAGGTCCACCCCGCGCAGGTGCGGGCGCAGCGCCCGCTCCACCTCTCCGTCCGCGAAGTCGTCCCAGCGCACCGGGAAGACGGCGGTCTCGATACGGGCGAGCCGCCCGTCCGCGGTACGGATCACCGTGCCGTCCAGCGCCAGCGCGGTGGCCCCCGACGGATTGCCGATCCGGATGTCGCGGTCCAGCGTGAACGGGTCGAAGCCCGTCACCAGCACGCGCCGCAGCCCCTTCCCGGCGAATCGGATGCTGTCCTGCCCCCGCGAGGTCCGCTCCAGCCGCTCCACGAGCCGGTCCCTGTCCCGGCCGGACAGCCCGAACTCCGGTGCCCAGGAGCGCAGTTCGCGCGTCATGGCCAGCCGCGCCCAGTACAGCGGCCGGTCGTCGCCCCGGCTCAGATCGCCGCCCGCCGGGCCTCGCCCCTGCACCCGGTCCACGGCCCGCCGCCACAGCTGCGCCCCGTGCCGGTCCACGGCCTCCTGCGCCTTCCGGTACGACGACGCTCCGGCCAGCGCCTTCCCGAAGCGCGGCGCGAGAGCGTCGAACCCGCTGCGGTGCAGGATCTCCTGCGGGGCGGCCCGCTCCAGCCGGGCCTCCTCGACCGTGGGAGCGACGGCCGGGGCCGCCTGCGCATTGGCGGCCTGCGCACCGGCGGGCAGGGCCGCCGTACAGGCGAGGGCCGAGAGGACGGCCAGCGCGAGAGCGCCCCCGCCCGTCCGTGTGCTGCGTCGCATCCCGCGTCCTCCCGTAGAGCTCGACGTGCCGAGGCCCAGTATCGGAGTGCAACCTCTGCTGCGAAAGGGGGAGTTGAGACAGGAGGGTCAGCCGGACGAGCCCGAGGTGTCCGGGGCGGCCCCCAACGCAGTCCGCAACAGCTCCCGCACCTGCTTCACGATGTCCGCCCGGTTCTTCAGGAACACCGGATCCGTCAGCTCCGCCGTGTTCTTCGGGCCGAACTCCAGGACCGGCGTGTGCAGATGCCCGCCCGGGACGGAAAGCCCCAGCCGGTCGCGCAGCAGGGTCGCCCGGTAGGCGATCTCGTTCGACAGGTAGTCCCCGCCGCCGCCCGCCCAGGCCCGCGAGTCCCGCACCGGCCCGTCCTTGCGCGGAACCGGGTCGCCGCCGTCCTTCGCCGGGGCCTCCACCACGTGCGTGTTGTCCCGCACCGGGAAGCGGCCGGTCTTCACCGTCGTCAGGGTCTTGTACGGGAGCGAGGTCGTCGTCCACTGGGGCTGCGCGGTCGGGTCGTCGACCGGGGCCAGGCCCAGGCGGCTGACCTTGAGGTTGTCCGGCGCACCCCCGCGCCGGGCCCCGTTGTAGCGCTCCACGTCGAACTCGTCCGGCATGCCCTGGCTCACCGTCGCGAAGAGCGTCGCCTTCGGCAGGCGGGTGCGCAGGGCGCGTTCGACCGTACCGGCGGAGAAGTCGTCCCAGCGGACCGGGAAGAGGACCGTCTCGATGCGCGCCCGGCGCCCGTCGGGGGTGGTGATCTCGGTGCCGTCGAGGGCGAGGGCGGCGGCGCCCGAGGGGTTGGAGGTGCGGATCTCGTCGTCCAGGGTGAAGGGGTCGAAGCCCGTCATCACCACCCGGTCCCGGTCCAGGACGGCGGGCGGCTGCGCCTCCTGGTTGCGCGAGGTGCGCTCCAGCCGGTCCAGGAGCCGCACCCGGTCGTCGGGCGGCAGGGTGAAGTCCGGCTTCCAGGCGCGCAGTTCACGGCTCATCGCCAGTCGCGCCCAGTACAGCGGGCGGTCGTCGTCACGGGCCAGGTCGCCGCCCGGCAGACCCCTGCCCTGCACCCGGTCCACGGCCCGCCGCCACAGCGCGGTGCCGTGCCGGACGACCGCACGCTCGGCGGACTCGTACCCCGCCGACTCGCCCAGTTCCCGTACGAAATCGGGCGCGACCGCATCGAAACCGCTGCGCCGCAGCAGCTCCTGCGGGACCTTGCCGTCCAGGCGCTGCTCCTCGACCGTCGGGGAGGAGGCGGTCAGGACGGGGGCGGTCGGCGGTGCGGACGCGGCGGCCGGGGACGCCTTCGTGGCCGGGGGAGCGGCCTCCTCGGGAGGCTCGGCACAGCCGGCCAGGGCGATCAGCGGGACGGTCAACAGGGCACAGGTGCGGGCGAGTCCGGTGCGCATGACGGGTGGTGACCTCCGCGGGGAGAGCAGTGCTCCCGGGCCCCGCCCCTACTCCGGCCGCAGCAGGGTCAGGAAGTCCCGGAACGCCCCGGGCATGTCCACCGACCCGGGGTCCAGCAACCATTGGTACTGCAAGCCGTCCAGCACCGCCACCAGGAGCGGAGCCGCCTGCTCCGGTGTCAGCCCGCCGGGCAGCCGCTCCCCGTACTCCATGCGCAGCGCCGCCGCCATGCCCTCGCGCACCAGCGCGTACCGCTGGGTGAAGAACTCCTTCGCCGGGTGCTCGTCCGTGACGGACTCCCCGAGGAGGGCGGAGAAGGTCTGCACGATGCCGGGCCGCATCGCGTTGTACTCCACCAGCGAGGCCAGCAGGTCCATCCGCCAGGCCGCCGTGCTCAGGCCCGCCCCGCCGGTGTCCCACTGGTCGCGCTCGTCCAGGACGGCCACCAGCAGGGCCTCCTTGGTCGGGAAGTAGTGCAGCAGGCCCTGCTGGGTGAGCCCCACGCGCTCGGCGACGGAGGCCAGCGACGCACCCCGGTAGCCGCGCTCCGCGATCACTTCGAGGGCGGCGCGGAGGATCTCCGCCCGCCTCTCCTCACTCCTGGCCCTGGCCATCCCCGTACGTCCTTCCCCTGTGCATCCCCTGCGATCTTGCTGGTCAGGACGGTACGCCATGCCTTCACCGGCCCTCGGCGGGCGAGGAAAGCGCCCGCATATCACGAAAAGATAACGAACCCTACCGTCCTACAGGTAATCGGAGTATCTATGGGGACAACAGCAGATCTCAATGAGGAGGTACGGCCGTGGCAGGCGAGCCCACCACCCAGAACACCCGTGACGAGCAGCTCCGCGAGGACGTCGTCAGTGCCGCACTCGGCAAGCTCGACCTCGACGCCAAGGCCCGCCTCCTGGCCGGCCAGGACATGTGGTCCATCCCGGCCCTCCCCGAGATCGGCCTGAAGTCCCTGGTCTTCTCCGACGGCCCGATCGGCGTCCGCGGCGTGCGCTGGACCGCCGACGACCCGTCGATCGCGCTGCCCTCCCCGACCGCGCTCGCCGCCACCTGGGACCCGGAGCTGGCCCGCCGCGCCGGCCGTCTGCTCGCGCAGGAGGCCCGCCGCAAGGACGTGCACGTCCTCCTCGCCCCGACGGTCAACCTGCACCGCTCGCCGCTCGGCGGCCGCCACTTCGAGTGCTACTCCGAGGACCCGTACCTGACCGGCGAGATCGGCTCCGGCTACGTCAACGGCGTCCAGGACGGCGGCGTCGGCACCACGGTCAAGCACTTCGTCGGCAACGACGCGGAGACCGACCGCTTCACCGTCAACAACCTCATCGACCCGCGCCCGCTGCGCGAGCTCTACCTCGCCCCCTTCGAGGCGATCGTCGAGAACGCCCACCCGTGGGGCATCATGTGCGCCTACAACTCGGTCAACGGCACCACCATGTCCGAGCACCGCTACCTCCAGAACGAGGTGCTGCGCGGCGAGTGGGGCTTCGACGGTGCGATCGTCTCCGACTGGATGGCCGCCCGCTCCACCAAGGGCGACATCGAGGGCGGCCTCGACGTGGCGATGCCCGGCCCGCAGACCGTCTACGGCGAGGCCCTGGCCGGTGCCGTCCGCGCCGGTGAGGTCGAGGAGTCCGTCGTCGACGAGGCCGTCCGCAACGTCCTGCGCCTCGCCGCCCGCGTCGGCATCCTGGACGGCGCCCCGGCGGTCGTCACGGAGCTCCCCGCCGAGATCGACGGCCAGGCCGTCGCCCGCGAGGTCGCCCACCGCGCCATCGTCCTCGTACGCAACGAGGGCGACGTCCTCCCGCTCGCGTCCTCCGGCACGGTCGCCCTCTCCGGCGCCGCCGCCCGCGACGCCCGCGTCCTCGGCGGCGGCTCCGCCACCGTCTTCCCCGAGCGCATCGTCTCCCCGCTCGACGGCCTCACCGAGGCGCTTCCGGCCGGGGCCCTCACGTACTCCATCGGCGCCGACCCGAGCGACGAGCTCATGGTCGCCGACAAGGGCTTCGAGCTGCGCGCGATCTGCCGCGACGAGAACGGCGAGACCGTCGGCGAGGGCTCTCTCCCCAACGGCCAGGTTCAGTGGATCGGCAACGACCTCCCCGAGGGCGTCACCTACGACAACCTCCACACCATCGAGATCACCGGCACCTTCACCCCGCGCGAGACCGGCGAGCACATCTTCGGCACGCGCGGCCTCGGGCAGTTCACCCTGGCCGTCGGCGGCGAGACCTTCTACGACGACTTCCACGGCCCGCGCGAGGGCGCCGACCCGTTCGAGTCCTTCTTCGGCGCCCCCGAGGAGCGCGGCCGCACCCACCTCACCGAGGGCCGGCCGGTCACCGTCTCCCTCACCCACACCGTCCAGAAGAACACCGGCTCCCCGCTGACCGCCGTGATGTTCTCCCTCTCCCACCTCTCGCCGCAGCGCGACGCCGACGAGCTGATCGCCGAGGCAGTCGAGGCCGCCCGCGGCGCCGACACGGCCGTCGTGGTGGTCGCCACCACCGACCGCGTCGAGTCCGAGGGCTTCGACCGCACCGACCTCGCCCTCCCGGGCCGCCAGAACGACCTGGTCCGCGCCGTCGCAGCCGTCAACCCCCGCACGGTCGTCATCGTCAACTCCGGCTCCCCGGTCGAGATGCCCTGGCGCGAGGAGGTCTCCGCGATCCTCCTCACCTGGTTCCCGGGCCAGGAGGGCGGCGCGGCCCTCGCCGACGTCCTCCTCGGCGCCCAGGAGCCGGGCGGCCGCCTCCCCACCACCTGGCCGGTCTCCTTCTCCGACGTCCCCGTCACCCAGGTGACCCCGGTCGACGGCGAACTCCCGTACACCGAGGGCGTCTTCATCGGCTACCGTGCCTGGGAGAAGGCCGGGACCGCCCCCGCCTACTCCTTCGGCCACGGCCTCGGCTACACGACCTGGTCGTACGAGTCGGTCACGGTGTCCGGCACCACCGCCACGGTCCGCCTCACCAACACGGGCACCCGCCCCGGCCGCGAGGTCGTCCAGGCGTACGTCGCCCCGGCCGCCGACACGGTCGAGCGCCCGGCCCGCTGGCTGGCCGCCTTCGCCGGCGTGACGGCCGAGCCCGGCGAGACGGTCGAGGTCACCCTCGCCCTCCCGCGCCGCACCTTCGAGATCTGGGACGAGCCGGCCAACGGCTGGAAGCTGATCGAGGGCTCCTACGAACTCCAGGTCGGCCGCTCCATCGCCGACCGCCGGGTGAGCGCGACCCTGGAGGTCTGACCCACCGGGAAGGTCTGATTCACCGGGCCCGCAGCCCCGCACCCCACCAGGGGTGCGGGGCTGCGCCGCGCGGGCGCCACTTCAGGGGCCCTGACCGGGGCCTACCCGGGGGCCGTCACGCCCCGGTACGCGATCTCCGCCAACCGCCCCTGCCCGTCCACGCTCGGGTGGAACCAGTCCCACTGGCTCAGCTGGGTCCCGGTGAACGCGTAGTTGAAGACCGCCCCCTTGTCGAAGCGGCACTTCGCGTCCCGCCCGCACACGTCCTCCAGAGCGGAGTTGTACGCCACCACCCGCTCCCGCACCGCATCCCTGCGCGCCACCGCCCCCGCGTCCACCGCGTCCGCGTCGCCCAGCATCGACGGGCAGATCCCCAGCTTCCACACCTGCTTGCCGAGCGGATTGCCCCGGCCCTGCGACCACAGCCGCTTCAGGTCCGGCACGCTCGACACGTACACCTGCGTCTTCGGCAGCTCCTCCCGGAGCGCCTTCAGCGCCCGCTCGAACGACCGGCGGAAGTCCGCGACCGGTGTCATCCGGCCGACCGAGCTGCGGCACGCGTCGTTGGCCCCGGTCATCACGGTGACCAGTTCCGGCCGGTGCTCCGCCGCCCGTTCCATCTGCCGGGGCAGGTCGGAGATCCGCGACCCGGTCACCGCCAGGTTCCAGCTCCGCTCGGCCGCGCCGGAAGCGCCCAGCAGCCGAAGCGCCAGGCTGTTCACGGACGCGTTCGTACCGGTCGCCCAGGACGCCTCCGGGCAGTCCGCCAGCACCTCGCACGCGTCGAACCCGCGTGTTATCGAATCGCCGACGGCAACGAGAGAGGACGGCGACCGGTCCCACGTGGGGGTGGGTTTCGGGGTGGGCTTCGCGGCGGCCCGCTGCGAGGGGGAGCCGGGCTCCGCGCCCGCTCCGCCGCCGGAGCATCCGGCGACCAGTGCGACCAGGGCCGATGCCGCCGCGGCCCCGGCGCGCAGCCGCCGCGCAGGCCCCTTCGTACCGCTCTCCCGCATGTCCGTGATCCCTCCGCGCCGTACCCGTCCGGTGTACCCGGGGTGGAAAAGCCCGGAATCCTGCCACAAACCCGGTATTCTCCCCGCCCCCGGACCGACAGTACGTCACACCCCGGCGCGCGCCGCACGGTAGCTTTTCCCCACCGGATCCGCGCCGGACGGCGGCATGCCCCGCCCCATCGGCCCCGGTAAATTACATGACGTCACATACTGTCCCTTTTCAGGAGATTCACTCCCGATGCTGTTTACTGTTGACAACCTCGGGAGCCGGCCAGGCGCGTCACCTCGACCGCAGGGCGCAGGGAGTACGAGGCCGCAGGTGTTCGCGAACCTCGACCCACACAGCAGGAGGTCCCGGTGACGACACGTGGAGTTCTCTACGTCCACTCCGCGCCGCGCGCGATGTGTCCCCACGTCGAATGGGCGGTGGGTTCCGTCCTCGGTGTGCGCGTCGGACTCGACTGGATCAGGCAGCCGGCCGCGCCCGGTACCTGGAGATCCGAGTTCTCCTGGCAGGCCAAGGCGGGCACGGCCTCCAAGCTGGCCTCTGCCCTGCGCGGCTGGGACATGCTGCGCTTCGAGGTGACCGCCGAACCCTGCCCCACCGCCGAGGGCGAGCGCTACAGCTCCACCCCGGCGCTCGGCATCTTCCACGCGGTCACCGGCATGCACGGCGACATCCTCATCCCCGAGGACCGGCTGCGCGCCGCTCTCGCCCGCTCGGTGCGCGGCGAGAGCGACCTGGAGGCGGAGATCTCCAAGCTGCTCGGCAAGCCCTGGGACGACGAGCTGGAGCCCTTCCGGTACGCAGGTGAAGGCGCGCCCGTGCGCTGGCTCCACCAAGTCGTCTGACTCCACCGAGCCGTCCGACCTGCCCGCCCTTCCGTCTTCCGGTCCCGGGTGATCACTTGCGCCCGCACCGGTATAGATTCCGCCCACAGTTGAACGAGTTTTTACCTGTGGGGGGTACGAAGTGCGTGTGGGACAGGTGGTGGCCGGTGCCGCCGTCGTGGTGTCGGGGGGCCTGGTCGCGGCGGCGGTCAGGTTCCACGTCGAGGATTCCCGGCTGGAGCGGATCGAGGGCGCCTGCACCGGCGACAACTGTCTGCCCGGCTCCTCCTCCGTCGACGGCTGGGCCCATGCCTTCACGGTGTTCGGCGCGATCGCGCTGCTGATCACCGTGCTGGTCTTCATCGGCGTCGTCGCGCCGCCGCTCAAGGACCGCGACGGCAAGATCACCGGGCCCTCCCCGCACCGCAGGCGCGGCTGGATCGCCCTCCCGCTGGCGGTGGTGGGCCTCGCCGCGTTCCTGTGGCCCGCGGGCGCCTGGGCCGCCTCGCTGCCCGGCAAGGCCCGTTCGGTGGCCTGGTCCCTTCCGTACGAGAGCACCGGACCGGCGAACGGCGGCACCAGTTACGGCTCACGCAGCGTCCGGACGCTCCCGGCAGGCGGCAACTTCGTACGGATCACCCCGGACGCGTTCACCGCGTACTCCCTGGCCGACGGCCGCCGCCAGTGGCGCACTCCGGTGCCGCCGCGCCGGACGGTGTGCGGCACCGGACAGCGGGCCGCCGGTGACCTCGCCCTCGTCGGCCTCGCCCGCTTCGACCAGCCGTGCGACGAGCTGACGCTGGTCGACCTGGCCACCGGCAGGACCCGCTGGCAGCAGAAGCTCCGCTCCGACAAGTACGGTTCCGGCGACAAGACCGGCACCTTCGCCCTGGCGGGCCGCACCGCCGTCGCCCTAGAGGCCGGGCGGCTGCGGGCCTTCGACGCCGCCACCGGCAAGCCGGCCTGGACGCGCCCCCTCGGCGACAGGCTGCTGTGCAGGGCCGGTGCGCTGGACGCCTCCGCGGACCGCGTCCTGCTCATGGAGGAGTGCCGCAAGGACTACAGCACGGACGCCTCCGTCTCCCGGCTGATCGCCCTCGACGCCGGCAGCGGCAAACAGCTCTGGCGCACCACGCTGCCGGTGGAGTCGCGTGCGCTGACCGCCTGGTTCGCCTCCGCCTCGCCGCCGGTGCTGCGGATCAAGGAGATGGACGCGCGCGGGGTGGACGCCTTCTTGTCGTACGACGACAAGGGGCGCTCCCGCGCGGTCCTGAAGGTCTCCCGCCACACGAGCGGCAACGCGAACGCCAACTCCGAGACCGAGGGCCTCATCGGCCTGCCCGCGCAGGCCCGGGTGGTCGGCGACCGGCTGATCGCGGGGGCGATCACCCCGGGGGAGACCTCGGTGCGCTGGGTCGGCGCGTTCTCCCTGGCCGACGGAGGGCGGCAGTGGCTCAAGCGGCTGCCCGAGCCGGTCACGGCACTGCTTCCCGGCACCGACGGGCGGCTCAGCGTCCTGACCCGGGGGGACGACACGCCCTACCTGGCCGCGTACGACCTCCGCAACGGGCGCAGGCTCGCCGCCCCGCTCGGGGTCCTCGGCTCGCAGACCCCGAACCCGTCGTCGGCGACGCTGCTCCAGGGGCAGGGCACCTCCGTGGTCGTCGTCAACGAGGACGAACCCAACCGGTACAGCAGCGACAAGCGCATCTCCGCCCCCGTCCCGGTCTTCGCGGTGCGCTGAGCGGAATCGGACACGGCGAAGGCCCGCCCCCACGGGAGGGGGCGGGCCTTCGCGACGTACGGGAAACGATCAGACCGTGCGGAACGCCAGCACCACGTTGTGGCCGCCGAAGCCGAACGAGTTGTTGATCGCGGCGATCGTGCCCTCGGCCGGCAGCGCGCGCGGCTTGTCGCGGACGATGTCCGCGTCCGCCGCCTCCGGGTCGAGGTCGTCGACGTTGATGGTCGGCGGGGCCGTGCGGTGGTGCAGGGCGAGGACCGTTGCGACGGTCTCGATGCCGCCCGCGCCGCCGAGGAGGTGGCCGGTCATGGACTTGGTGGCGGAGACCGCGACGTGGTCCAGGTCGTCGCCCAGGACCTTGCGCAGCGCCTTGATCTCGGCGACGTCGCCCTGCGGGGTGGACGTCGCGTGCGCGTTCAGGTGCGCGATCTCGGACGGCTCCAGGCCCGTGGCGTCCAGCAGCTGCTGGAGGGCGGCGGCGATGCCGCGGCCGGTCGGCTCGGGCTGCGCGATGTGGTGGGCGTCGGAGGACAGGCCCTGGCCGATCGCCTCGCAGTACACCTTGGCGCCGCGGGCGGCGGCGTGCTCGGCGGACTCCAGGACGATGATTCCGGCGCCCTCGCCGAGGACGAAGCCGTCCCGGGCGGTGTCGTAGGGGCGCGAGGCCTTCTCGGGCTCGTCGTTGTTCTTCGACATCGCCATCATGTTGGCGAAGGCGGCGATCGGAAGCGGGTGGATGGTGGCTTCCGTACCACCGGCGATGACGACGTCGGCGCGGCCGGAGCGGATCATCTCGATCGCGTAGCCGACGGCCTCGGCGCCCGAGGCGCAGGCGCTGACCATGGAGTGCACGCCCGCCTGGGCGCCCATCTCCAGGCCGACGTTGGCCGAGGGGCCGTTCGGCATGAGCATGGGGACGGTGTGCGGGGAGACGCGGCGGACGCCCTTCTCCTTCAGCACGTCGTACTGGTCGAGCAGGGTGGTGATGCCGCCGATGCCGGAGGCGATGACCGTGCCCAGACGCTCGGGGGCGATCTTCTCGTCCTCGCCGGCCTTGGCGGTGAAGCCCGCGTCGGCCCACGCCTCGCGGGCGGCGATGACGGCGAACTGCGCGGAACGGTCCAGCTTGCGGGCGAGCGGCCGGGGCAGAACCTCGGACGGGTCGACCGCGGCCTGGGCGGCGATGCGCACCGGGAGGTCGGCGAAGCGCTCGCCCTCCAGGGGGCTCACGCCGCTGCGTCCGGCCAGCAGACCTTCCCAGGTCGATGCGGCGTCGCCACCCAGCGGTGTAGTTGCGCCGATACCGGTGACGACCACAGTGCGATTGGTCGGGCTCACAGGAATTCTTTCTCCACGTGTAGAGGGGGAATCTTTACGGCGCCACCGCCGGGTGGCGAGTGCAGCGCTACAGGAGGACAGCCCCGGTGAGGGGGCCACCCGTACCTGGCTACCGGCCTGATCAGGCCTGGTGCTCCAGGATGTACTTCGCGGCGTCGCCGACCGTCTTGAGGTTCTTGACGTCCTCGTCGGGGATCTTGACGTCGAAGCGCTCTTCGGCGGCGACGACGACCTCGACCATGGACAGCGAGTCGACGTCCAGGTCGTCGGTGAAGGACTTGTCCAGCTGGACGTCCTCGGTGGGGATGCCGGCGATCTCGTTGACGATCTCGGCGAGACCGGTGACGATCTCTTCCTGCGTGGCGGCCATGACGGCGCTCCTTCGGTTAAGGGTGAATCGGAGGGTTGGGCGGCAAACGGGTGGAAACCCGAAAACGCCCTAGGGGAGGGTAACGACAGTCGCGGCGTAGACGAGACCCGCCCCGAAGCCGATGACCAGGGCGGTGTCCCCGCTCTTGGCCTGTCCGGTGGCCAGAAGCCGCTCCATCGCGAGCGGGATCGAGGCTGCCGAGGTGTTGCCGGTGGTCTCGATGTCACGGGCGACCGTGACGTGCTCCGGCAGTTTGAGAGTCTTCACCATCGAGTCGATGATCCGCATGTTGGCCTGGTGCGGAATGAAGACGTCCAGGTCTTCCGGCGAGATCCCGGCGGCGTCCAGCGCCTGCTGGGCGACCTTCGCCATCTCGAAGACGGCCCAGCGGAAGACCGCCTGGCCCTCCTGCGTGATGGCCGGGAACTTGACCTCGCCGTTGCTGTCCAGCGGCATCTGGGAGACGTCGCCGACCTGCCACTTGTCCCAGGCGACGGTCTGCTTGATCGTCTCGGACTTGTCGCCCTCGCTGCCCCACACGGTCGGGCCGATGTGCGGCTCGTCCGAGGGGCCGACGACGACCGCGCCCGCGCCGTCGCCGAACAGGAAGGCCGTCGCGCGGTCCTCCAGGTCGGTGAGGTCGCTGAGCCGCTCCACGCCGATGACCAGCACGTACTCGGCGGAACCCTCCACCACCATGCCCTTGGCGAGGGTCAGGCCGTAGCCGAAGCCCGCGCACCCGGCGGAGATGTCGAACGCGGCGGGCTTGCCCGCGCCGATCCTGTCGGCGATCTCGGTGGCGACGGCCGGGGTCTGCTTGAAGTGCGAGACCGTCGAGACGATGACGGCGCCGATCTGCTCGGGGCTGATCCCGGCGTCGGCGATGGCCTTGCCGGACGCCTCGATCGACATCATCGCCACGGTCTCCGACTCACCGGCCCAGTGGCGGGTGGCGATGCCGGAGCGCGAGCGGATCCACTCGTCCGAGGAGTCGATCTTCTCGAGGATCACCTCGTTGGGCACCACCCGGGTCGGGCGGTAGCCGCCGACCCCGAGGATGCGCGCGTACGGGGCGCCCTTGCTGGGCTTGATCTTCGACATGTGGCTCGCTCCTTACGCGCTCGCGTGCTCGGCGAGGAGCGCGCGGGCCGCGTCGAGGTCGTCGGGGGTCTTGAGCGCGAGGGTCTTGACGCCCGGCAGGGCGCGCTTGGCCAGCCCGACCAGCGTGCCGCCGGGGCAGACCTCGATCATCGCGGTCGCGCCCAGCGTCTGGAAGGTCTCCATGCACAGGTCCCAGCGGACCGGGTTGGAGACCTGGCTGACCAGGCGGGAGACGACCTCGGAACCGGCGGCGACCACCTGGCCGTCGGCGTTGGAGACGTAGGCGAGCGAGGGGTCGGACACGTCGAGGTCCTGGGCGGCCTTGCCCAGCTCGGCGACGGCCGGAGCCATGTGCTCGGTGTGGAAGGCACCGGCCACCTTCAGGGCGACGACTCGGCGCACGCCCTCCGGCTTGTCGGCGTCCAGCGCGGCGAGCTGCTCGGCGGTGCCGGCGGCGACGATCTGGCCCGCGCCGTTGACGTTCGCCGGGGTCAGCCCGAGCTTCTTCAGGTGCGGGATCGTCACCTCGGGGTCGCCGCCCAGCAGGGCGGCCATGCCGGTCTCGGTGACGGCGGCGGCCTCGGCCATGCCGAGTCCACGCGTCCGTACGAAACGCAGTGCGGCCTCTTCGCCCAGCACACCGGCGAACGCGGCGGCGGTGATCTCACCGACGCTGTGTCCGGCGACGGCGCCGACGCAGGAGGTGTCGCCGAGCGCGGACGCCGAGAGGAGACCGGCGGCGACCAGCAGCGGCTGGGCGACGGCGGTGTCACGGATGGCGTCGGCGTCGGCCTTCGTGCCGTAGTGGACGAGGTCGAGACCGATGGCGTCGGACCAGGCCGCGACGCGGTCGGCCGCACCGGGAAGGTCGAGCCAGGGAGTCAGGAAGCCGGGCGTCTGAGCGCCTTGGCCGGGAGCGACGAGTACGAGCACCCTCACACTCTCTCTTGTGGGCGGCGTCTTCTGCCCGTGGGGACTGGGACGAAGAACCGACGGTCTCATTGTTTGTATCCGACAAAAGTCTAGGACGGCTGTTCGCCGTCGGCCAGGCGCCCCAGGATGAGGGCGATACGGAGCGTAAAGGCCGAGCGGACGTCGGAGGGGGACCAGCCGGTGACGTCCGTCACACGTCGCAGCCGGTAGCGCACGGTGTTGGGGTGCACGAAGAGCATCCGCGCGGCCCCTTCCAGGCTGCTCGCCTGCTCCAGATAAACGCTCAGCGTCTCCAGGAGGGCGGACCCGGCCTCCTCCAGCGGTCTGTAGATCTCCTCCACCAACTGCTCGCGCGCGGCAGGGTCGGAGGCGATCGCCCGCTCCGGCAGGAGATCGTCCGCCAGAACCGGCCTGGGGGCGTCCTGCCACGCCAGGCACGCCTTCAGCCCGGCGGCCGCGGCCTGCGCGGACCGGGTGGCGGCGAGGAGGTCCGGGACGACGGGCCCCGCGACGACGGGCCCGGCGGCGTACGGCCCGATCAGCGCCTTCGCGACCTGCAGCGGATTGTCGCTGCCGCCCGCGATGACGACCAGCCGCGAGCCGAGCACTCCGGTCAGCACCTGGAGCTTGGCGTGCCGGGCGGCCCGCCGGATCGCCTCCACGGTCAGCTCGGAGTCCCCGTCGGGCGCGGTGCCCAGCACCACGCACACGTGCTCCGGCGAATTCCAGCCGAGCGCGGCGGCCCGCGAGACGGCCCCTTCGTCGGCCTCCCCGGACAGCACCGCGTTCACGACGAGCGACTCAAGACGCGCGTCCCAGGCGCCCCGCGCCTCCGCCGCCTGCGCGTACACCTGGGCGGTCGCGAAGGCGATCTCCCGGGCGTACACCAGCAGCGCCTCGCGCAGCACGGACTCGTCACCCGGGGCGGCGACCTCCTCGATCGCCGACTCCATGACCTCGATGGTCGTACGGACCATCTCCACGGTCTGGCGCAGGGTGATCGCCCGGGTCAGCTCACGCGGAGCCGTCCCGAACACGTCGGTCGAGATCGCCTGCGGGGTCTCCGGATGCCGGAACCACTCGGTGAACGCGGCGATGCCGGCCTGCGCGACCAGGCCGATCCACGACCGGTTCTCGGGCGGCATCGCCCGGTACCAGGGCAGCGTCTCGTCCATGCGCGCGATGGCGCTCGCGGCGAGGGAGCCGGAGGACTGCTCCAGCCGCTTGAGCGTCGCGGAGTGCGGATGGGCGTCGTAGACGTCGTTCGCGGCGGCCGCTTCGGCCTCTGCCGCGGCCGCGGAGCCTGCCGCTTGCATTTCGGGATCGGATCGGGGCACGGGGACAAGACTGCCTTATCCGGCGACGGGCGTGTTCGGCAGGCTTGGGAGATCCCGCTCTGCGGACGTCGGCGCGGCCCTAGGCTGGCTCCGTGATTTCCGTACGACGCTCAGCAGACCGGTACCGGGGCGGCGACCCGGCCGCCGGGATCGAGTCCCTGCACGCCTTCTCCTTCGGGCACTTCTACGACCCGGACAACCTGCGCTTCGGCCCCGTCCTCGCCTGCAACGAGGAACGCCTCGCCCCCGGCGCGGGCTTCGACGAACACCCGCACAGCCACACCGAGATCGTCACCTGGGTCGTCGAGGGCAAGCTGACCCACCTCGACACCACCGGCCGCGCCACAGTCGTACGCCCCGGTGACGTGCAGCATCTGAGCGCGGCGGACGGCGTGCGCCACGTCGAGCGCAACGCGGGCCCGGACCCCCTGGTCTTCGTGCAGATGTGGCTGGCCCCGCTGACCCCGGGCGGCGACCCGGCGTACACGCTGACCCGGGACGCCACCGGTTACGCCCTTCCGGCGGCGGGCGCGACGCTCACCGTCCGCCGTCTCGCGGAGGGCGAGCGTGCGGACGTGCCCGGCACCGGCTATCTCCATGTCGTACGGGGAGAAGTGGCCCTGGGCGGGGACCGGCTGGCGGCGGGCGACTCGGCGCGGGTCGGGGGCGAGAGGGGGCTGGAGCTGGTGGCGGCCGACCCGGCCGAGGTGCTGGTGTGGGAGTTCCAGCAGGCTCAGTAGCCGCTGCCCGACGGCTCCTCGGCGTTGCGCCACACGGTCAGGTCGAGGGTGACGTAGTCGGCGGGCTCGGAGCCGCCGGAGCGGCCCCGGTAGGTGACCAGGGCGATGTGGCCCGACGGTGTGTGCACGCACAGCTGGGAGCCCTTGGACACCTGGCCGAGGGTGACGCGCTCGGTGAAGCGGGTCTCCTCGCGGCAGGTTTTGAGGGAGCCCTTCTGGGAGTTGTTGAGGAGGGAGACCTTCTCGCCGTTGCTGCCGAGGTAGCGCTCGTTGCTCCAGTAGTAGAAGTCGGCGTCGTCCTCGTAGGCGGCGTCGCCGGAGTGGATCGGCTTGGGCGGGGAGTCGGCGAAGCGGATGTAGTAGTCGTTGGTGAGGTGGACGCCCTGGTAGGTGACCGGCTTGGGGTCGGGGCGGGGGGTGCCGCCCCTGGCGTCGCCGGACGCGCTGCCCGCGCTGTCGTTCTTCTCGCTCAGCGCGGGGATGGCGGCGAACAGCGCCGCGCAGCCGCCGAGCCCGACCACGCCGAGGGCACCGAGCACAATGAGGGCGACGACACCGCCGTTCATCCTCTTCTTGGGCGGCGGGGCCCAAGAGCCGGGCGCGGTGTGCGAGTGCATCGGGTACGGGGCCGCCTGCAGGCTGTGCTGGGGACTTGTGGGGTACGAGGCCGGACCCGCCGGAGCCGGCTGTGCGGGATACGGGACCTGGGCGGGGGCCGCTGCGGGCGGCGGGGAAGTGGCCGGGGTCGCGGTGGCCGTCGGGGCGTGGTGGAGGGGCGGGGCGGGGGTCGCCGGGGTCGCGTTGAGCGAGGTGCGCATGGCGGCCCAGGCCTCGGTGCGGCGGTGGATGTCCTCCTCCATGGGCTCGGGCAGCCAACTGCCCTGCTGGGAAAGGGGAGTGGGGGAGGCCGCCCGGCACAGGTCGATGATCTCGGCGGGGTCGGGGCGGTCCGCCGGGTCCTTGGCGAGGCAGCGCGCCAGGAAGTCCAGCTCGGCCGGGAGCCCGGTCAGATCGGGCTCCTCGTGCACGATCCGGTACAGGACGGCGTGCGAATTGCCCTCCCCGTACGCGGAGTTGCCGAGTGCGGCGAACACCCCCACCTGCCCGAGCGCGAACACGTCCGACGCCGGGCCGACCTCCTTGCCCGCCGCCTGCTCCGGCGACATGAACGCCGGGGTCCCGACGGTGATCCCGGTCCCGGTGAGGGCGGTCGCGTCGGCGGCGCGTGCGATGCCGAAGTCGATGACGCGGGGCCCGTCCGAGGCGAGCAGCACGTTCGCGGGCTTCAGGTCGCGGTGCACGATCCCGGCCGCGTGGATGACCTTCAGCGCCTCCGCCATCCCGGCGAGCAGCCGCAGCACGGTGGCCGCCGGGAACCTCCCGTGCTCGGCGACCGCCACGGCCAGCGAGGGGCCCGGAACGTACGCCGTCGCAAGCCACGGCCGTACACCCTCGGTGTCGAAGTCGATGACAGGGGCCGTATACAGCCCCTGCACGCGCTGCGCCGCCTGCACCTCCGACCGGAACCGCTGCCGGAACCCCGGATCGTCACCCAGCTCCGGCCGGATCACCTTGACGGCGATCGGATGCCCGCCGGGCGTGTACGACAGGTACACCTGCCCCATGCCGCCCGCCCCGAGACGTGCGGCGATGCGGTAACCCGCCACCGTACGGGGGTCGTTGTCCTCCAGTGGGTGGAACTGCCCGCCCGTACCGCGCTCTTGCATCAGCTTTCCCACCCGTTGGACTGTGTGCCGGTCGTCGGGTGGGAGGGTATCGGACGGGGTGCGGGGCCGGTTCAGGCCTCGCGGCCCCGGCGCTTCTGGGCGCAGAGGCGGGCCAGGCCCACGAAGGCGGAGGACTGGAGGGCCAGGATGAAGGGCCGGTCCGACCACGGGACCGCGGTCAGCGGGACGACCGCGAGCGCGACGCACAACCAGAAGAGCCAGCGGTACATGACGTGCCGCCCCCTGTCGGGACTCAGGCGGTGCGCGCCTCGGCGAGCACCGCGTCGATGTACGGGGGCCAGACCTCCGCCGCCCACGGCCCGAAGGCCCGGTCGGCCAGGGCCACGATCGCCAGAGCGGCGTCCGGGTCGACCATTAGGAACGTACCCGACTGGCCGAAGTGGCCGAAAGTGCGGGGAGAGGCCGAACTGCCCGTCCAGTGCGGGGACTTGGAGTCGCGGATCTCGAAGCCCAGACCCCAGTCGTTGGGGTTCTGGTGGCCGAAGCCGGGGAGGACGCCCTTGGTGCCGGGGTAGTGGACGGTGAGGGTGGCCTCGGCGACCGTGCGCGGGTCGAGGAGGCGGGGGGCCTGGAGCTCGGCGGCGAACCGGGCCAGGTCGTCGACGGTGGAGACGCCGTCGCGGGCGGGCGAGCCGTCCATGGTGGTGGCGGTCATCCCGAGCGGCTCCAGGACCGCCTGGCGCAGGTACTCGCCGAAGGGGATGTCGGTGGCCTTGGCGATGTGGTCGCCGAGGGCGTCGAAACCGGCGTTGGAGTACAGGCGGCGGGCGCCGGGCTCGGAGGTCACGCGGGGTTCGTCGTAGGCGAGGCCGCTGGTGTGGGCGAGCAGGTGCCGGACGGTCGAGCCGGGCGGACCGGCCGGCTCGTCCAGCTCGATCGCCCCCTCCTCGTACGCCACGAGCGCCGCGTAGGCGCCGAGCGGCTTCGATACCGAGGCGAGGGGGAAACGGTGCGCCGTCGCCCCGTGCGCCGCGAGGACGGTGCCGTCCGCCCGGACGACGGCGGTGGCGGCGGTGGGCACCGGCCAGGACTCGATCATCGACACGCTCTGCATGCCCCGAGCGTAACCCTCACCCCCACCGCCCCGGCCTGCGGCCCGGTGCCGGGTCAGAGACGCAGCCGCATCTCCGGCTGCGGACGCCGGGTGAAGCCCAGCGCGGTGTAGAGGGGCTCCGCCTGCGCCGAGGCGCTCAGGCCGACCTGGAGCACGCCCCGGTCGCGGAACCAGGTCAGGAGTGCGTCCATGCAGGACCGGGCGTGCCCCAGACGCCTCGCCTCCGGGTCGGTCGCCACCGAGAAGACGTGGCCCCGTTCGCCCAGGGGCTCGCCCGGACCGCCGATGCGGTAGTCGACCGCGCCGACGGCGAGGGAGGCCAGGCGGCCGTCGCCGGCGGGGTGTTCGGTGACGAAGGCCGCGAAGTCACCGTCCGGGGCGGCGAGCCGCTTGCGCAGGCCCGGCAGGGCGCCCGCCTGCCAGTCCGTGGGGGCGCCTTCGCCCTCGCGCATCGAGTCCAGCATGATCTGCCGCAGCCGCAGGACTTCCGCCGCGTCCTCGGCCGTCGCGCGCCGTGCGACGGGTGGGGTTGCATGGTTCATGGGGGGCACCGTAGTGGCGCGCCCGGGGAATCTCCCGCCGATTTCGCTTGCTTGGAGTGCACTCGAAGGTTCTAGCGTGGGGGACATGACGGTGATCGACAGCAGTCCCGTACGAGCCCCCCTCCCCACCGCCCTCCAGGACCCGTGCGCCGCGGCCGACGGTCACCCCCTCCCCGAGGGGCGCGACCACTACACGATCAGCGAGGTCGCCCAGGTCACCGGGCTGACCGCGCACACCCTGCGCTGGTACGAGCGGATCGGCCTGATGCCGCACGTGGACCGCTCGCACACCGGCCAGCGCCGGTTCCGCAACCGGGACCTGGACTGGCTGGCCTTCGTCGGCAAGCTCCGGCTGACCGGGATGCCGGTCGCGGACATGGTCCGCTACGCCGAACTCGTACGCGAGGGGGAGCACACCTTCGAGGCGCGCCAGGAACTGCTGGAGGCCACCCGTCGCGACGTGCGCGCCCGCATCGCGGAGCTGCAGGACACGCTCGCCGTACTCGACTACAAGATCGACCTCTACGCGGACGCACGTCGGACGCCGGAGAGGTACTGAGGCTGAGGTTTGAAGATGACTGACACCACCACCCCCCGCATCCCCACCACCCGCCTCGGCGGTCCCACCGGTCCCGAGGTCGGCGTGCAGGGCCTCGGCTGCATGGGCATGAGCTTCGCGTACGGTCCCACCGACGCCGGCGAGGCCCGCGCGACCCTGGAGCGCGCCCTGGAACTGGGCGTGACGATGTACGACACCGCGGACGCCTACGGGGACGGCGACAACGAGAGGTTCCTCGCCCCGTTCGTCGCCGCGCACCGCGACGAGATCACCCTCGCCACGAAGTTCGCGCTCGCGATCGACCCGGCGGACACCACCAAGCGGATCATCAACAACGACCCCGCCTACATCCGCGCCTGCATCGACGACAGCCTGCGCCGCCTCGGCGTCGACGTCATCGACCTCTACTACATGCACCGGCGCGACGTGAACATCCCGATCGAGGAGACCGTCGGGGTGATGGCCGAACTGGTCGCGGCCGGCAAGGTCAAGCAGCTGGGCCTGAGCGAGGTCACGGGCCCCGAGCTGCGCGCCGCGCAGGCCGTGCACCCGATCGCGGCCGTGCAGTCGGAGTGGTCGCTGTTCAGCCGGGACATCGAGGCGGGCGTGGTCCCGGCGGTCGCGGAGACGGGGGCGACCCTGGTCGCCTACTCGCCGCTGGGCCGCGGCTTCCTCACCGGTTCCTTCGCCAGCGCCGAGAAGGAGCTCACCGAGAACGACTTCCGCCGCCAGCAGCCCCGCTTCACCGGCGACAACGCCCAGCACAACGGCACCCTCCTCGACCCGGTCCGCGAGGTCGCCCGCGCGCGGGGGATCACGCTCGGACAGGTGGCCCTGGCCTGGGTGCAGCAGCAGGCGAAGGTGCACGGCCTGTCGGTGGTGCCGATCCCGGGCACCCGCAGGCGGACCCGCATCGAGGAGAACGCGGCCGCCGCGCAACTGGTCCTGACCGCTGAGGAGTTGGCGCTGCTGGACCCGATCGCCGGGCAGGTGCGGGGCGGCCGGTACGCGGACATGAGGCTGACGTCGGCGGGCCGCGAGTAGCCGACTCCTGCCGTACGCCGGGACCTTGCGGAGCTCGTACACGGGACCCCGCGCAGGCCGTGCGCGGGAACCCCACGCAGGCTGTACGCGGGGACCTCACGCCAGCCCCAGCGCGAAGACGGTGAAGCCCGCCGCGAGCAGTCCGGTGACTGCCCGGCGGGCCTTCGTCGCGCCCAGGGCGGTCCGCCCGGGGTTCTCGAAGACGCGGGCGTACTTCCCGATCGCCACCAGCAGCACCGCGAACAGCGGCATCCACGCCAGCCGGGCCGCGATCCACCCCAGGGTGACGGGTGCCTCGGTGAGCCCCGGGACCGTACCGAGGTACGAGGCGGGAACGGCGGCGGCGAGCATCGCGGTCTGGTGCCAGCACAGGATCGTCATCGCGGACAGGTTGATGACAACGACGGGCGCCCACAGCGCGGGCCGCTTCAGCAGCTTCCCGATCCGGTCCTTGAGCAGGATCGCGGCACCGCTCTGGGCGGCGGCCAGGGCGAGGACGAGCAGGGACGGCGGGTGCGAGTTGGTCCGGTCCTGGCCGGGGACGCCGACCATGGACGCCGGGTAGTGGAAGGCGAGGAGCAGCGCCGCGAAGAGCGCAGTGCCGCCAATGAGCAGCACGTACGCGGCCCGCTTCCCGAGCCGCTTCTCCCCCCACACCACGCCGAGCTGGTACGCGAACAACCACCCCGGCAGCAGATTCAGCAGACTCAGCCAGGACGGCATCGCCTCCGCGTACGGCCCGTACCGCAGGAAGTCGACCACCGCCACGGACCCGATGAGCGGGGCGGCCGACCAGACCCCCATCCGCCGCGCTACCCGCACGCACACGGGCGTGAGCGCGGTGATGACCGCGTACACCGCCACGAACCACAAAGGCTGCACGACGAGCTTCGCCCCGGTCCGCAGGGTGGCCTCGGGCACGCCGAGCCCGTACAGCAGCGGGACCATGAGCGCCCACACGGCCGTCACCCCGAGCACGGGCCGCCCGAGCCGCACCAGCCGCCCCTTGAGCCACTCGGTGCTGCTCCCCTCGTGCCTCTTGTACGAGAGGACCGCCGCGTACCCACCCACCAGGAAGAAGATCCCCAGCATCTGGAGCACCCAGCTGAGCGGGGAGAGGCCGGAGAAGGTGCTGAGGGGGCTGGCGTTGTGCAGCGACCCGACGTCGGCGTCGACGGTGAACCCGCCGAGCAGCCAGTGCCCGGTGGGCACGGCGAGGAGGGCGAGCGCCCGCAGTCCGTCGATGGAACGGTCCCGGTGGGAGGGTGTCCGCGAGTCGATCTTCGCGGCGAGGGTGGTGAGGGACATGGGGCTTCCTTCTTCATTCCGAATGAGTCGAGGTGCGCCCCTTCAGGGGCGCGGGGCTGTGTCGCTGTGCGGCTCCGCCGCGCGGGCGCGCTCTTGCCGTGCCCCTTTCAGGGGCGCGGGGAACTGCGCGCCCAGCCCCCCACCCAGCCGCGCGGCCGAGCGCTTTAGGTGAAGGGGCGGGGCTGGGGCCTCCTTGGCCCAGCGGGCCGGGGCCTCACGTGCCCGGTGCCGGGAGGCGCCCCGAGGGCCCGGTGGCTGCGCGCACCCGGCACGGAAGGTGCGGGCGGGGGCCGGTGTCCGGGTGGGCCCGGATCGGACGGGCCGCCCCCTTGCCCGCCCGTCCCGCCCCCGGGGGGCGGCCCCGCCGCCCAAGGGGACGGCGGCGGAAAGAGGGCGGCGGCCAAGGGGACGGCGGCGGAGAGAGGGGCGCCGCCCAAGGGGATGGGGCGGAAAGGGGGGCGCCGCCCGAGAGGGCGAGGGGAGCGGGGATGCCGGGCCCCCTCACGACGCCCTCCCCTCCGCGATCGCCGCGAACGCGGCCAGCGAGTCCGTCCCCGGCACGAAGTACCCGGTGTGCCCGCGCGCCCCCTCCGCCGGTATCCGCCGCGCCCCGAAGGGCGCCGAGGTGGGATCGGCGCCGTGGCCGAGCCCGAGGACGGACACGTTCGGGACGCGTCCGATCCAGTCCGTGGGGTCCTTCGCCGCCCACACCCGCGCCGAAGTCCCCAGCGCGGAAGCCGAGTCGGCCCGCATCCCGGGCGACGCGAACGCCACGAGGTCCGCCGCGTCCAGCCGGGGCGCGGCCAGCCCGCACACCACCGACCCGTAGCTGTGGCAGAACACCGCCGGGTCCGGCGCCCCCACCGCGTCCAGCCCGTCCGCGAACCGGGCCAGCCGCTCCGCGCCCGCCTCCGCGAGGCCCCCGGTCGCCGCGTCGACGCCGACGCCGACCGGGGTGGTGTATCCGGCCCACGCCACGACCGCCGTCCCGGACCCCGTCGCGGCCCGCAGGCTCCGGGCCATCCCGGTGGGCGTCCCGTACGGGTCCTTCTTCCGGTCGAAGCTCCCCGCGTCGATGTCCGACCCGGGCACGATCACCGCGACGTGCCGGGCACTCCCCAAGTCCCCGTACACCTCGGCCACTTGACCACGCCCGCGCGGGTCGAAGGCGAGGATCTGCCGCCCCGGGGCCAGCAGTCCGGGGAAGCGTCCGTCGGCGGCGAGGGCCGCCCGGTTCGCCGCGTACCGCAGGGCGACCGGCGCGCCGTCGAGGTTTCCGACGACCAGGGGGTGACGCCGTACGAGATCCGCCTGCTGCTCGGGGCTCAACCCCCGGAAGTAGGCGGTCACGTGACCGGGCGTGCTCGCCGGGTCGACGAGGCCCTCGCTCCGCCATGCGGCGGAGCCCGGGGGCGGTCCGGTGACGGGGGTCTGCGTGTCGGCGGAGACCCATCCCGCGGTGCCCGCGACCATCGTCGCGACGAGTGCGACGGCGGCGAGGGTCCTCCTGAATCGCTGCGACCGCTGCATGTCCCCGCCCCTTTCCGCACGTCGCGGCCCTTCCGCGGTGTGCTGCCCTGACAGCACGGAAGGTAGGAAGGAGGTGGGTCGCCCCGCGTCACACCAGGGAGCCAACTCGTGTGTGATACCGCAGTACTGGAGGTTTTCCGCAGCCGGGAGGGGGGTGCTGGCCCCACCTCGGGGCGTACGGTTTCCTCCCCCGACCGGTGGAGGCACGGGGCCCGCACGGCCGACGCCCCCGCCCCGCCCCGGCTGCGAACCTGCGGAACATGACCCGGATCACAGCCCTCTCCCGTCCCCTCCTCGCCTGGGCTGCGGCCCACTCCGCCCTCGGCACCGGCTGCGCCCTCGCCGGAGTCCCCCTCTTCGGCCTGGGCCCGCACCCGGCCCCCGCCGCCTGGAACTGGGCCGCGGTCGCCGTCGCCGCCCTGGTCGCCGCCGTACTCCTGGCCCGGCACCGGTACGGCGAGCGCCCCGCGTTCCGCCGCACCCTGATCGCTGCCGCCGCCCTCTGTCTGGCCTCCGGCTTCAGCCTGCTGATGGACGTCCTGATGCTGCTCACCGGCAGCCTCCCCGCCGGCCCGGCCGCCGCCGCCCACCACGCCCTGGGCCTGACCGGCGCGGTCCTGCTGGCCATCAACACCCGTACACGGAAGCCGACTTCAGGCACCCCCGCGCCCCCGGCCGCCGCCTCCCCCCGCGTGCACCTCGTCGCGCTCGTCGGCGCGGCCGCCTTCCTCCCGTACGCCACGATGAAGACCGTCTGGGCCTTCGGCGGCACCTTCGCCGGGGTGTCGGGGGCGGAGGTCCTGGAGGTCTCGCGGCGCAACGGGGCCTCCGGGGTGTGGCTGGCCCTGGAGGGGTGGGGCCTGGACCCGACCGTCCTGTTCGCCCTGGTCGGGGTGTTCCTGCTGTTCGGTCTGGTACGTCCGTGGGGGCAGGTCTTCCCCCGGTGGACGGTGTTCCTGGCGGGGCGGCGGGTGCCGAGGTGGCTGCCCCTGGCCCCGGCGGTCCTGGGCGCGGCCACCCTCGTCCCGTACGGCCTGCTCGGCAGCGGCTACCTGATCCTCGCCGGCCTGGGCGTCCTCGACCTGCCGCCGGGCGACTTCCGCACCGGCGAGGACGCGCTCCTGGTGAGCTGGGCGGGCCTGGGCGCCTTCGCCCCGTACGGTCTGGCTCTGGCCGTCGCCGCCCACTCCTACTGGCGCAGGACCCGGCCCCTCGCCCCCGCCCGACCGGCGAGCGTCCCCGCCCCCGGACTCACCCCGCGTCGCCCGGTGCCACCAGCCCCGATTCGTACGCGAAGATGACGGCCTGCGCCCGGTCCCGCAGGTCCAGCTTGGCCAGCACCCGGCCGATGTGGGTCTTCACCGTCTGCTCCGCCAGGATCAGCCGGTCCGCGATCTCCTGGTTGGACAGGCCCCGCGCGATCAGTTCCAGCACCTCGGTCTCGCGCGGGGTGAGCCCGCCCAGCCGCAGCGCCGGGTTGCGCCGGGGTGCGGGCCGCTGGGCGGCGAAGTCCGCGATCAGACGGCGCGTCACGGAGGGGGCGAGCAGGGCCTCACCGGCCGCCACCACCCGTACCGCCGCGATCAGGTCGGCCGGCGGGGCGTCCTTCAGCAGGAACCCCGAGGCCCCGGCCCGCAGCGCCTCGTACACGTAGTCGTCGACGTCGAAGGTGGTCAGCATCAGCACCTTCGGCCGGTGCTCCACCCCGATCGGCGGGTTGAGGATCTCCCGGGCGGCGGCCAGCCCGTCCATCTCCGGCATCCGTACGTCCATCAGCACCACGTCCGGATGCGTGCGGCGGCTGACCTCCACGCCCTGCTTGCCGTCGGGAGCCTCGCCCACCACGTCGATGTCGGCCTGCGCCGAGAGCAGTGCGGCGAAACCGGCCCGCACCATGGCCTGGTCGTCGACGATGATCACGCGAATGGTCATGGGGCGGGGGCGTCCTTCTCGTCCTGGGGCGGGGAGCCGGCCGGTCGGGCCAGCGGCAGCCGTGCCGCCACCCGGAACCCCCCGTCCGGCAGCGGACCGGTGTCCAGCGTGCCGCCGGTCAACCGTACGCGTTCGCGCATCCCGACCAGCCCGTGCCCGCCCGCCCCCTTCGCCTCGATGCGCGAAACCGGCTCGGAGGCGGGCCCGTTGACCACCAGCACCAGCAGATCCGTCTCCTCCGCCCGCACCGACACCCGGGTCACCGCCCCCGGCGCGTGCCGCACCACGTTCGCCAGGGCCTCCTGCACGATCCGGTACGCCGACAGGTCCACCGCCTGCGGCACCGCCAGGGTCCCCGGCCTCGACCCCAGCTCCGCCGCGATCGACAACTCGGCCGGAACACCCGCCCGTACGGTCGCCTCCACCAACTGCTGGATCCGGTCCAGGCCCGGCTGCGGCGCCCGCTCGCCGCCCGTGCCCTCGCTGCGCAGCACCACCAGCAGCCGCCGCATCTCCGTCAGCGACTCCCGCGCACTGGCCGCGATCGACGCGAACTCCTCCTGCGCCGCCTCCGGCAGCCCGCTGATCCGGTACGGCGCGGAGTCGGCCTGCACGGTGATCATCGACATGTGGTGGGCGACGACGTCGTGCAACTCCCGGGCGATCCGGGTGCGTTCCTCCAGGAGGGTGCGGTGGGCGCGCTCCGCCTCGCTGATGGTCTCCTGCTCCACCAGCGCCCGCTGCGCCTCGCCGCGTTCGCGCAGCGCCCCGCCGATGATCAGTGCCGCCCCGGCGAGCACGATCGTCAACACCTGGGTGCCGTCGCTCAGTTCCGGCTCCAGCTGGCCGAGCGCGAGCCCCGTGACGGCGGTGACCAGCCAGACACCCACCAGCGCCGCCCGCCGCTCCCGCAGCCCCACGCCGAACAGCAGGAACAGCATCCCGACGATCGTGGGCGCGGGCCACGGCCAGATCCCCTGCCCCGGATGCAACGGCCCCACCAGGAACGACGCCGCCGCCACCCCGGACGGGAAGACGACCCACCAGGCCTGGAGCGGCCGGTGGGCGATCATCAGCAGCGGCAGCGACTGCCCGGCGGCGACCGCCCCGGCGATGCCGCCGGACAGGTGGTAGTCGTTCGTCAGCACCTGGATGGTGACGGGGAGCATGACGACGGTGAGGGTCAGCGCCACCAGGTACGGCAGCAGCCGCTGCCAGCGCTTGGGGGCGTCCGCCAGCAGGGGAGTGCCCGGAGGGGACGGGTGCGTGAGCGCGTACAGCACCTCCCGCAGCCGGCGCCCCGCGGCGGCGAACAGCCCGTCGCGCCCCTCGGCGCGCGGGGCGGTCGCGGGCTTCGGCGGGGCGGTGGGACGGGGCGGGGGCGAAGGCGTGGGCTCTCTCATGGCTCCCTCAGCCTAGGCAGCGCACCCGTCGTCCCACGTCATACCGTGGTTCGGATCTTGCTCTCATACCGTGGTACGAGTCCGCCCCGCCGCCCCTGCTGCTACAGCTGCTCCAGCAGTTCCGCCTTCTTCGCGGTGAATTCCTCGTCCGTGACCAGCCCCGCCTGGTGCAGCTCGCCCAGGTGCCTGATCCGTTCCGCGATGTCCGCCGGGTCCCTGCGCCCCGCACCGACCGCGTCCACCGGCACCCGGTCCAGGGCCGCGGCCGCCGGAACCGTGCTCCGAACCGCGGCCAGAACGGCCGCCGCGAACGGCAGCGACTCGTGCACCGGCCCGTACCCGAGCCCGAACACCACCGCCGCCGGATCCTGGTCCGCGGGCCCGGCCGCCGTCCCGCCCTCGGCTGACCCCTCGCGCCGCAGCAGCCGCAGGTGCCCGTCGAAGAAGTCGGGGGAGCGCCACTCGACACCGCCGAGGGAGGCCACCGGGAAACTCTGGTCGCCCACCTTCCACTTGGCGGAGGAGGCCCCGGTCCAGAACCAACGGAACGTCACCTGCGTCCCGTCGAACCCGGCCTTCCCGTCGTACGCCTTGAACTGCAGCGGCCCCTGCGGCGGCGCCACCAGGAACCGGTCGGCCGGCTCGTCCGGCGCGAAGCCCGCACCCGTGCCCGCCGCCCGCACCTGTGCCCGCAGCTCGTCCGCGTAGTACTCGGCGAGCACCTCGCGCTCGGCCGGCAGCACCAGCCGGTACGGGTCGCAGCCCTCCTTGAGCTGCCCCGCGGCGGCGTCCATCAGCGGATCCGCGCCACGTCTGGGCACGGCGTGCAGCACCACCGTGCCGCGTTTGCCCGGGGTCAGCGTCACCTCGGCCAACGCCTCGTGCGGGATGCGCCGCTCACCGAGCGCGGAGAGCAGCTTCGGTGTACGTATCCCCCGTTCGAAGCGGATGAGCACGGAGTCGCTGTCGAACTCCCAGGTGGCATGAATTCCGGCCAGCACATCACCCATGCGGCTCATCGTATGCGGCGTCCGCCCGCTCGTCGCCCCTCGGCGACCCGCCCGATTCCCGGCCTTCTACGCGCGTCGGACACCTCAGACCTCCTTGCCGGACCTGTCGGGCCCGCTCGCGATCCCGTCCCGGCAGGCCGTCCCGCCGTCCGCGCAGTCCAGTTCGGCGTACGCACCGACGCCGATCCGCGCGAAATTGCCGATGCTGTCGGTCCCCGGAACGAAGTACCCGGTGTGACCGACCGCCGTCTTCGCCGACAGCACCCGCGCCCCGAATTCGGGCGACACCGGGTCGCTGCCGTGGCCGAGCCCGCCGAACTCCAGGTGCGGCACGTCCGCGATCCAGTCGTCCGCGTCCCGCATCGCCCACACCCGCGCCCGCGACCCCAGCCCGGCGGCGTTGTCGACCCGCATCCCCGGGCTGCCGGAGACCGCTATGTCGGTGACCCGCTCCGGCAGGCGACGGGCGGCGAGCCCGCACACCACCGAGCCGTAGCTGTGGCAGAACAGCGCCACCGGGGCCCGCCCCGGCAGCACTCCGGCCAGCGCGACCAGCCGCCGGGCGCCCGCCTCGGCGGGGGCGCCGACCATGGCGTCCATGCCGAGTCCCGCGGGCGCGGTGTAGTCGGCCCAGGCGATCACGGCGGTCCGGGTGGCGGGGTCGGCCGCGCGCTCCGCGTCGTACAGCGAGGTGGCCATGCCGACGGGCGAGGAGTAGCGCAGGAAGGTCCGCTCGAAGTTCACCACGTTGGTGTCGACGCCCGGCACCACCACCGAGATCCGCTCGGCCCGCTGGAGGTTCCCGAAGACCTCCGCGACCCGGCCGCCGCCGTCCGGGTCGAACGCCAGGACCTGCCGCTTGTTGCGCAGCAGCGCCGCGAAGCGGTGCATGCGCCGGTCGGCGTCCGCCTTGCCCGCGCGGGACAGCCGGCTGTCGTGCATGCGCTGCGCCTCGGTGTCGCGGGCGGTGGCGAGCGCGTACCGGTTGGCGGCGTAGCGCAGCGGGACGGGGGCCCCGTTGAGGTTGCCGACGACCAGCGGGTGCTTGCGGGCCAGCGCGCTCTGCCGGTCGGGGGTGAGCCCGCCGAAGAAGCGCTCGACGGTGCCGGGGCTGCCCTGCGGGTCCGGCAGCCCGCGGCCGTCGAAGCTGCCGTGGCTCCAGGCGGTGAAGGCCTCCTTGAGCGACACGTTCGCGTCGCGCTGGTGGTGGATGGCGGTCCAGCCGGTGATCGCGAGCATCACGAACACCACGGCCAGCGCGAGCAGCGCCCGCCACGCGGTCAGGGTGGGGGAGGAGTCTAGGGAAGTCACTGCGGGACACCCTAGGAGAATCCCCGGCCGCCGTGTCCATTCCGTGATGCGGATCACGTTTCGATAAAGGCGCTCAGGTCAGGGTGTGTATCCGGGGCTTCAGGTCACCCGTACGGGTTCGGCACGACCGTCCCTTGTCGGCCAATTTCCGTGCCCGCGGGGCCGGTGCGGGGTCGCCCGGGTCAGGTCCAGTCCCCGCCCAGCGCCGGTTCCAGATGGTCCAGGCAGCGCGCGGTCATCTCCCGGATCGCCTCCAGGCTGGCGTCCTCCCGCTGCCCCCACATCCGCCCGGTCAGCCGCATCACCCCGCCGAACGCGGCCACCGCGATCCGGGGCCGCAGGTCCTCGTCCACGTCGAGGCCCTCCCGCTCGGCGATGACCGCCGCGATCGCGTCCTCCAGTTCGGTGGAGCGCCGCAGATGGACCGCGAGCAGCGCCGGGGTCGACTCGATCATCTGGTACGTCCGCATGTGCAGCTCGATCGGGACCACCGCCTCGATCGCCTCGCCCACCGACTCCCACGCCCAGGTCACCGCGTTGCGCAGTGCGGTCAGCGGGTTCTCGTGGGCCGGTCGCGCGCGGACCGCGTCCAGGAAGCGGGCCTCGACCATGGAGACCACCGTGAAGGCGACGTCCTCCTTGGAGGCGAAGTAGCGGAAGAAGGTCCGCTGGGAGACCTCGACGGCCTCCGCGATCTCGTCGACGGTGGTCCGCTCGTACCCCTGCGTGGTGAACAGCTCCAGTGCGACGCGCAGCAGGGAGTCACGGGTGCGGCGCTTCTTGCGCTCACGCAGTCCGGTCGCTCGCGCCGCCGCCAGCTGTTCCGCCATCGTCCCTGGGTCCTGCTTTCCTTCGATTTCGCCTGCTCAGCTTACCTGTGAGCTACGTGACAGTTACCGGCTTGTGAATTGGTTCGTCAACTGTCAGTGGCTGTCACTAATCTGGAAGCATGACTGCACAGACCACGCTCGACAAGGTGCCGCCCGGCCCCGACCCCGTACCGGAAAAGGCCAAGGGGCTTCGCGGCCACCCGTGGCTGACGCTCTTCGCGGTGGCGATCGGCGTGATGATGGTCGCCCTCGACGGCACCATCGTCGCCATCGCCAACCCCGCCATCCAGAAGGACCTCGGCGCCTCGCTCGCCGACGTCCAGTGGATCACCAACGGCTATCTGCTCGCCCTCGCGGTCGCCCTGATCACCGCGGGCAAGCTCGGTGACCGCTTCGGCCACCGCCAGACCTTCCTCATAGGCATCGCGGGCTTCGCCGCGTCCTCCGCCGCGATCGGCTTCTCCAAGGAGATCGGCCTGGTCATCGCCTTCCGCGTGCTCCAGGGCCTGTTCGGCGCGCTGCTGATGCCCGCCGCGCTCGGCCTGCTGCGCGCCACCTTCCCCGCCGAGAAGCTGAACATGGCGATCGGCATCTGGGGCATGGTCATCGGCGCCTCCACCGCGGGCGGCCCGATCGTCGGCGGTCTGCTCGTCGAGCACGTCTCCTGGCAGTCCGTTTTCTTCATCAACGTGCCCGTCGGCGTCCTCGCCCTCGCCTTCGGCCTGGTCGTCCTGCGCGACCACCGTGCTCAGAACGCGCCGCGCTCCTTCGACATCCCGGGCATCGTGCTGCTCTCGGCTGCGATGGGTTCGCTGGTGTACGGCCTGATCAAGGCCGGTGAGTCCTGGGGCTGGGGCGGCGCCAACACCTGGCTGTGCGTGGGCGGTTCGGTCGTCCTCTTCGTCGTCTTCGCCGTCTGGGAGACCAAGGCGAAGGAGCCGCTGATCCCGCTGGCCATGTTCCGCTCCGTGCCGCTGTCGGCCGGTGTGGTGCTCATGGTGCTGATGGCGTTCGCCTTCATGGGCGGCCTCTTCTTCGTGACCTTCTACCTCCAGGGCGTGCACGGTCTGAGCCCGGTCGACAGCGGTCTGCACCTGCTGCCGCTCACCGGCATGATGATCGTCGCCTCGCCGCTCGCGGGCGCGCTGATCACCAAGTTCGGCCCGCGCGTGCCGCTGGTCGGCGGCATGGTCTGCACCGCCGTCGCCATGTTCGGCATGTCCCAACTGGACGTCGGCACGGGCACGCTGACCATGTCGCTCTGGTTCGGCCTGCTCGGTCTCGGCCTCGCGCCCGTCATGGTCGGCGCCACCGAGGTCATCGTCGGCAACGCCCCGCTGGAGCTCTCCGGTGTGGCCGGCGGCCTCCAGCAGGCCGGTATGCAGGTCGGCGGCGCGCTGGGCACGGCCGTGCTCGGCGCGGTGATGTCCTCCCGGGTCGGCGCCGAGTTCGGCGGCAACTGGAAGGACGCCGGACTGCCCGGCACGCCCCCGGCGGGCCTGGAGCAGGCCGCCGAGTTCGGCATGGTGCCCGCCGAGGCCGCGAAGGCCCCGGGCATGACGCCGGAGGGATTCAAGGTCATCACCACCGTCATCCATGACACGTTCGTGTCGGGGATGGGCTTCGCCTTCACCATCGCGGGCGGCGTCGCCGTCGTCGCGGCGCTGGTCGCCTTCCTCACCAAGCGCGGTGCGAACGCGGACGCGGCGGGCGGCGGCGTCCACATCTGACCCGCCCCCGCACCACTTCGGACGCGTCAATTCCGCGCCCGCACAGCCCCGCCGGACCGGTTCCGGCGGGGCTGTCGCCTATCCGGGTGATCCGCCGCAAGCCCCCTTCCGTACCCCTGTTTCAGCAGGTCACAGTGCTGGCACACGGTCCGGGCGGACAGCTTTGGACCGTACGGGAAGCATCGACCGTACGAAACCGGGGGGACCCTCATGAAGCTGCTCGTCACCACCACGCTGGCCACCACCGCACTGGCCGCCACTGCCCTGTTCCCGGCGGCGGCCCCGGCCGCCCCCGCCGGCATCCAGCTCGGGAGCTGCGCCGCCGGTGAGCTGTGCCTGTGGCAGAAGCCCGACTTCAAGGGCAAGCGGTACGCCCACGAGCTGTCCGGCACCGACATCGAAGCCTGCGTCGCCCTGCCCCCGGGCGCGGACGCGCAGGCCCTCGCCAACCGCACCGGACGACCCGTCACCGCCTACCAGTCGGCGGAGTGCGCCGAGACCGGCGAGTTCGACACCTACCCCGGCAAGGGCAGCTGGGTGCCGCAATCGCCCTACCGGGTGCGGGCGTTCAAGATCTGGGAGCGCTGAGACCGGGGGACTGGGCGGGGACCTCCCGGACCTCGGGGGCGCTCAGGACCTCGGGGGTGCTCAGCCGCCCGACCTCCGCCCGCAGCTCCTTGATCTCCGCCGTCAGGGCTTCGAGGAGCGCCGTCTGCCGGCGCTCCTCGGCGTCGTCCCGCTCGAAGCGGGAGATGAACCAGGCCGCGATGTTCGCCGTCACCACACCGAGCAGCGCGATCCCGGACAGCATCAGGCCCACCGCGATGAGCCTGCCGAGGCCGGTGGTGGGGGAGTGGTCGCCGTAGCCGACCGTGGTCATCGTGGTGAAGGACCACCACACGGCGTCACCCAGCGTCTTGATGTTCCCGCCGGGCGCGCCCCGCTCGACCTCCAGGACCGCCAGCGAGCCGAACATCAAAAGGCCCACCACCGACCCGCCGACGTAAGCGGTGAGCGTTATCTGCGGCGACATCCGCGCCCGCCGCCCCACCAGCAGCAGCGTCGACACCAGCCGCAGGAGCCGCAGGGGCCTCGCCAGCGGCAGCAGCACCGCGAGCAGGTCCAGCGGATGGCTGCGGACGAACAGCCACTTCGCGGGGGCCAGCACCAGCCGCACCAGATAGTCCAGCGCGAACGCGCCCCACACCACCCACTCCACCCACAGGCACGCCCGGTGCACCTCGCTCGGGGCGTCCGGGGCCACGATCGGGACGGCGTACGCGACGCCGAAGGCGAGCGCCAGGACCAGCAGCGGCGTCTGGGTGCGCCGCTCCCACCGGACCTGGGCTGTCTGCTGCTTCATGCCCGGCATCGTAAGACGCGGGAAGGCGGTGGGAACCCGAGGGCTCCCACCGCCTTCACGGCACTACCGGGTGGCTTACGCGTCGCCGCCCGCGGCGCCCGGGTCGGCCGCCGTCACGTCGAGCAGCTGGTAGCGGTCCACCGCCTGCTTCAGCGCGCTGCGGTCGATCTTGCCCTGCTTGGCCAGCTCGGAGAGCGTCGCCAGGACGATCGACTGGGCGTCGATGTGGAAGAAGCGACGGGCCGCACCACGGGTGTCGGCGAAGCCGAAGCCGTCCGCACCGAGCGAGGTGTACTGCCCCGGCACCCAGCGCGAGATCTGGTCCGGAACCGAACGCATCCAGTCGGAAACCGCCACGAACGGTCCCTCGGCGCTCTCCAGCTTCCGCGTCACGTACGGCACGCGGATCTCTTCCTCGGGGTGCAGGAGGTTGTGCTCCTCGCACTCCACGGCCTCGCGGCGCAGCTCGTTCCAGGACGTGGCGGACCAGACGTCGGCACGCACGTTCCACTCGTCCGCGAGGATCTGCTGCGCCTCGACCGCCCACGGCACCGCGACACCGGACGCCATGATCTGGGCCGGGATCTGGCCCTTCTCGCCGGTCTTGAAGCGGTAGATGCCCTTGAGGATGCCGTCGGCGTCCACATTCTCGGGCTCGGCCGGGTGCTGGATCGGCTCGTTGTAGACGGTCAGGTAGTAGAAGACGTCCTCGGCGTTCTCGCCGTACATCCTCTTCAGACCGTCCTGCACGATGTGCGCGATCTCGTACCCGAAGGCCGGGTCGTACGACACACAGCCCGGGTTGGTGGAGGCCAGCAGCTGCGAGTGGCCGTCCGCGTGCTGGAGGCCCTCACCGGTCAGCGTCGTACGACCGGCGGTCGCGCCCAGTACGAAACCGCGCGACAGCTGATCGGCCATCTGCCAGAACTGGTCACCGGTGCGCTGGAAACCGAACATCGAGTAGAAGACGTACACCGGGATCAGCGGCTCGCCGTGCGTGGCGTAGGCCGAACCCGCGGCGATCAGCGAGGCGGTGCAGCCCGCCTCGGAGATGCCGTCGTGCAGCATCTGACCGGTCGGCGACTCCTTGTACGCGAGGAGCAGATCACGGTCCACGGCCTCGTACTGCTGACCCAGCGGGTTGTAGATCTTCGCACTCGGGAAGAACGCGTCCATGCCGAAGGTGCGGTACTCGTCGGGCGCGATCAGCACGAACCGCTTGCCGATCTCCTTGTCCCGCATGAGGTCCTTCAGCACACGCACGAACGCCATGGTCGTGGCGATCGACTGCTGGCCGGAACCCTTCTTCGCAGCCGCGTACGTCTTGTCCTCGGGCAGCGGAAGGGGCTTGGCCCGCACCACGCGCGAGGGCACGTACCCGCCGAGCGACTTGCGGCGGTCGTGCATGTACTGGATCTCTTCCGAGTCGCGGCCCGGGTGGTAGTACGGCGGGGCGCCGCCCTCCAGCTCCTTGTCCGCGATCGGGATGTGCAGCCGGTCGCGGAAGCGCTTGAGGTCGTCCGCGGTCAGCTTCTTCATCTGGTGGGTCGCGTTGCGGCCCTCGAAGTTCGGCCCCAGCGTCCAGCCCTTGACCGTCTGCGCCAGGATGACCGTCGGCTGGCCCTTGTGGGCCTTGGCCGCCGCGTAGGCCGCGTAGACCTTCTTGTGGTCGTGGCCGCCGCGTCCCAGGTGCAGGATCTGCTCGTCCGACATGTCCTTGACCATGTCGCGCAGCCGCTGGTCGTCGCCGAAGAAGTGCTCGCGGATGTACGCGCCGGTCTCGGTGGCGTACGTCTGGAACTGGCCGTCCGGCGTGGTGTTGAGCTTGTTGACCAGGATGCCCGTGCGGTCCTGCGCCAGCAGCGGGTCCCAGCTCCTGTCCCAGACCAGCTTGATGACGTTCCAGCCGGCGCCCCGGAACTGCGACTCCAGCTCCTGGATGACCTTGCCGTTGCCGCGGACGGGGCCGTCGAGGCGCTGGAGGTTGCAGTTGACGACGAAGGTCAGGTTGTCCAGGCCCTCACGGGCGGCGATGGACAGCTGGCCCAGCGACTCGGGCTCGTCCATCTCGCCGTCGCCGAGGTAGGCCCAGACGTGCGACTTGGAGGTGTCGGCGATGCCGCGCGCCTCCATGTAGCGGTTCATCCGGGCCTGGTAGATCGCGCCGAGGGGGCCGAGGCCCATCGAGACGGTCGGGAACTCCCAGAAGTCCGGCATCAGGCGCGGGTGGGGGTACGAGGACAGGCCGTTGGGGAACTTCGACTTCTCCTGGCGGAACGCGTCGAGCTGCGTCTCGGTCAGCCGGTCCAGGAGGAACGCGCGGGCGTAGATGCCCGGCGAGGCGTGCCCCTGGAAGAAGATCTGGTCGCCGCCGTCGCCCTCGTCCTTGCCCCGGAAGAAGTGGTTGAAGCCCACGTCGTACAGCGAGGCGGAGGAGGCGAAGGTGGCGATGTGGCCGCCGACGCCGATGCCCGGACGCTGGGCCCGGGAGACCATCACGGCCGCGTTCCAGCGGGTCGCGTTGAGGACCTTGCGCTCGATCTCCTCGTCGCCGGGGAAGAACGGCTCGTCCTTGGTGGCGATCGTGTTGACGTAGTCCGTGCTGCGCATCTCGGGCACGGCCACGCGCTTCTCGCGGGCACGCTCGATCAGGCGGAGCATCAGGTAGCGGGCGCGCTCGCGGCCCCGCTCGTCGACGGCCGCGTCAAGCGAGTCGAGCCATTCCTGGGTCTCCTCGGGATCGAAATCCGGGACCTGGCTCGGCAGGCCACCAATGATGATCGGGTTGCGATCGGTTCCGGAAGCCACGCTGTTCCTTCACTGGTAGGGAAAAGACCTGGTGCGCAAAGGGCTGTCGCGCCGCAACCATCGTGTACCCAGGGGAGGCAAACGTCATCTCTACCGAGTGGTAACCGAGGGTGTCCGCAGGCTGGGACCGACCGCCCGGCCGACGCCCGAATGCGGCATCGGTCAAATCGCAACCTTACGCCCAACGCGTTCAAGTGTTTCGTAAGACAGTTCGCCCCCGATTGGCGCACCGAAGCCGCAGAATGTGCCAAAGCGTTCCTAATGGTGTGGGATGAATCACTGCACGGGCTTGCGGAGCCGCCAGGAGTTGCGGCGGGGCCGCCCCATCCGTCACCGTTTCGGCGGTCCCGGCGGCCGGGTACTTGCGCGATCGGTCCCGCCCGTGTGGACTACGGCCAATGCCGCGCACGCGCGCGGCACCGAATGCATCGCTGAAAAAGCACTTCCCGAAAAAAGATCAGGAGGCAATCCGTGAGCGCGACCGCGGACCACGCGGAGGAGCGGACCAACCCTGCCGCGAGGCTGGGTTTCCAGCCCGAGCAGGTGGTCCAGGAGATCGGCTTCGACGACGATGTCGATCAGGAGCTCCGCGAAGCCATCGAGGAGATCATCGGCGGCGAACTCGTCGACGAGGACTACGACGACGTGGCTGACGCCGTCGTCCTGTGGTTCAGGGACGAGGACGGCGACCTGACGGACGCGTTGGTGGACGCCACGCAGCTCGTCGACGACGGTGGCACCGTCTGGCTGATGACTCCGAAGACCGGCCGTGACGGCTATGTCGAACCGAGCGACATCAACGAAGCCGCACAGACCGCCGGTCTGTCCCAGACCAAGAGCATCAACGCGGGCAAGGACTGGACGGGCAGCCGTCTGGTCTCGCCGAAGGCGGCGAAGTCCGGCAAGCGGTAACGGCCGGAAACACCTCATGCAGCACCGAAGGACCCCCGTCGACGCAGGTCGGCGGGGGTCCTTTGCGTACGCTGGCAGCACATTGACCCGGCGCGGACCCCGGCCGGGACAGTCACCGATTCGGCCCAACGAAGGGAAGCGCATCCTCATGGCGATCGAGGCGGGCACCGCAGCCCCGGACTTCGAGCTCAAGGACAACCACGGCCGCACCGTGCGCCTGTCCGACTTCAAGGGCGAGAAGAACGTCGTGCTGCTCTTCTACCCCTTCGCCTTCACCGGCGTCTGCACCGGCGAGCTGTGCGCCCTGCGCGACGAGCTGCCGAAGTTCCAGAACGACGACGTGCAGCTCCTGGCGGTCTCCAACGACTCCATCCACAGCCTGCGCGTCTTCGCCGAGCAGGAGGGCCTGGAGTACCCGCTGCTGTCCGACTTTTGGCCGCACGGCAACGTCTCGCGCGCCTACGGCGTCTTCGACGAGGAGAAGGGCTGCGCGGTGCGCGGCACCTTCGTCATCGACAAGGAGGGCACGGTCCGCTGGACCGTCGTCAACGGCCTCCCCGACGCTCGTGACCTGAACGAGTACGTCAAGGCCCTCGACACGCTCTGATCCGCGCGCCAGCCTTGGGTCCCGGGGAATTTCCCGGTTCCGGCAATCTGCGGGACCACAGGAATTCGGGACTTAAGTCCTGCCGTGCCGGGAACCGGTCACTAGGATCAACACGTTGATCCGTATGCCATGCACTACGGGGGCAGGGCCTCTCCTGAGCCCCTCGACACACTTTGGAGGACTCGTGGGAGTCAGCCTCAGCAAGGGCGGAAACGTCTCGCTGACCAAGGCCGCCCCGAACCTGACCGCCGTCATCGTCGGTCTGGGCTGGGACGCGCGCACCACCACCGGCGGTGACTTCGACCTCGACGCCAGCGCGCTGCTGACGAACGACGCGGGCAAGGTCACCAACGACTCGAACTTCGTCTTCTTCAACAACCTGAAGAGCCCCGACGGCTCCGTCGAGCACACCGGTGACAACCTCACCGGTGAGGGCGACGGCGACGACGAGGTCATCAACGTGAACCTGGCCGGTGTCCCGGCCGACGTCGCGAAGATCGTCTTCCCGGTCTCGATCTACGAGGCCGAGTCCCGTCAGCAGAGCTTCGGCCAGGTCCGCAACGCGTACATCCGCGTCGTGAACGCCGCCGACGGCAGCGAGCTGGCCCGCTACGACCTGAGCGAGGACGCCTCGACCGAGACCGCCATGGTCTTCGGCGAGCTCTACCGCAACGGCGCCGAGTGGAAGTTCCGCGCCATCGGCCAGGGCTACGCCTCGGGTCTGCGCGGCATCGCGCAGGACTTCGGCGTCAACGTCTGAGCCGACCAGCAGCACTCTTCGCGTCCGGCGCCGCACTCGACCAGTGCGGCGCCGGACGCGCAGAGCCGTAGTTCCGTTACCGCGGGGAGGAAGAAAAGATCATGGGCGTCACGCTCGCCAAGGGAGGCAATGTCTCCCTCTCCAAGGCCGCTCCGAACCTCACCAAGGTGCTGGTCGGACTCGGCTGGGACGCACGTTCCACCACCGGCGCCGACTTCGACCTGGACGCCAGCGCGCTGCTGTGCAAGGACGGCCGGGTGCTCGGCGACGAGTACTTCGTCTTCTACAACAACCTCACCAGCCCCGATGGTTCCGTGGAGCACACGGGTGACAACCTCACCGGCGAGGGCGACGGCGACGACGAGTCGCTGATCATCGACCTGACCCGGGTGCCGGCAGGGGTCGACAAGATCGTCTTCCCGGTGTCGATCCACGACGCCGACAACCGCGGTCAGACCTTCGGCCAGGTCAGCAACGCCTTCATTCGCGTGGTGAACCAGGCCGACGGCCAGGAACTGGCCCGCTACGACCTCAGCGAGGACGCCTCCAGCGAGACCGCCATGATCTTTGGCGAGGTTTACCGATACGGCGGAGAATGGAAGTTCCGCGCCGTTGGGCAGGGGTACGCATCCGGTCTGCGGGGCATCGCTCTAGACTTCGGGGTCAACGTTTCGTAAAGCCCCGCTCTCTGCGGGGGAGAGTCGTACTCAACGATGGGGTAGGCAGTGGTCCTGAAAACCTTCGGCTGGTCGTTCGCGGTGACCGCGCTCGGCCTGGTCGCGGCGATTCTCTACGGGGGGTGGACCGGCTTCGGGATCGTGGCGATCCTGTCCATCCTGGAGATCTCGCTGTCCTTCGACAACGCGGTGGTCAACGCCGGAATCCTGAAGAAGATGAATGCCTTCTGGCAGAAGATCTTCCTCACCGTCGGTGTGCTCATCGCCGTGTTCGGCATGCGTCTGGTCTTCCCCGTCGTCATCGTGGCCATCAGCGCCAAGATCGGGCCGATCGAGGCCGTCGACCTGGCGATGACCGACAAGGACATGTACAAGCAGCTGGTGACCGACGCCCACCCGTCGATCGCCGCCTTCGGTGGCATGTTCCTGCTGATGATCTTCCTGGACTTCATCTTCGAGGACCGGGACATCAAGTGGCTCGCCTGGCTGGAGCGTCCGCTCGCGAAGCTCGGCAAGGTCGACATGCTGTCGGTCTGCATCGCGCTGATCGTCCTGCTGGTCACGTCGATGACCTTCGCGGTCAACGCCCACCAGCACGGCGGCACGCACGTCAACAAGGCCGAGACGGTACTGATCTCCGGCATCGCCGGTCTGATCACGTACCTGATCGTCGGCGGTCTCTCCGGCTTCTTCGAGAACAAGCTGGAGGAGGACGAGGAGCGCGAGCACGAGGCCGAGGAAGAGGCCAAGCGCACGGGCAAGAAGAACACCGGCATGGCGCTGGCCGGCAAGGCGGCGTTCTTCATGTTCCTCTACCTGGAGGTCCTGGACGCGTCGTTCTCCTTCGACGGCGTCATCGGCGCCTTCGCCGTCACCAACGACATCGTCCTGATGGCGCTGGGCCTGGGCATCGGCGCGATGTACGTACGTTCGCTGACGGTCTACCTGGTCCGCCAGGGAACCCTGGACGACTACGTCTACCTGGAGCACGGCGCGCACTACGCGATCGGTGCTCTCGCCGTGATCCTGCTCGTCACCATTCAGTACGAGATCCACGAGGTCATCACCGGCTCCGTGGGCGTCATCCTGATCGCCTGGTCCTTCTGGTCCTCGGTACGCCGCAACAAGCGGATCGCGGCCGAGGAAGCGGCGGGCGGAGCGGATTTTAAGAAGGAAGTCTCCTCCGGGGTCTGACCCGTTGCGAGGTCCCGCCCGCGCGCGGGTGTGACCCGGAGAAGATTGAGGAACGCTCCCAACGGGGCGGCCGCAGGGCGACATCGCCCCCGTGGCCGCCCCGTTGGGCGTGTCCGGCAAGGGCGGGGAGCGACAGAGGTGGGGTGGGGGCCGATGGCCTTCTGGGACAGCATTCGTGACAGCCTCGGCGGCTGGCGGGGGAGTTCGGCACAGTTCGACTCCGGCAGCGCCGCGACCAACTCCATCGAGCTGACCAAACGGCACCCCACGGTCTCGCTCGGCAAACAGGGCGCCGACACCGGCAGCCTGCGCGTCAACCTCTCCTGGCGGATGCGCACCTCCGACATCGGCGGCCGGCAGAAGCACGACGGGAACTTCCTGAGCCGCCCCCTGAAGTTCTTCCAGCCCGAGACCGTCCAGGCGCACACCCAGGGCGTCGTCAACGTCGACCTGGACCTCGGCTGCCTCTACGAGCTCAAAGACGGCAGCAAGGGCGTCGTACAGCCCCTCGGCGGCTTCTTCGGCGACATGAACGGACCCCCGTACGTCAAGCTCAGCGGCGACGACCGGTTCGGCGCCCCCTCCGGCGAGACCATCTTCATCAACCTCGACCACCGCGAGGAGATCAAGCGGCTGCTGGTCTTCGTCTACATCTACGACCAGACCCCCGCCTTCGACCGCACCCACGCGATCGTCACGCTCTACCCCAGCAACGGCCCCCGCATCGAGATCGCCCTCGACGAGCGCGCCCCGCAGGCCCGCTCGTGCGCCGTGTTCACCATCGAGAACGGCAAGGAGGGGCTGACCGTGCGCCGCGAGGTGAAATTCGTCTACGGATTCCAGGCCGAACTGGACCGCCTCTACGGGTGGGGCCTCCAGTGGGGACGCGGGTACAAGACGAAGGCCTGAACCCCGCCAGAGCACCGCGAGACGTCAACGCCGCCCACTCGTGGGCGGCGTTGAGCATATTTAAACCTCCGTTACTGCATTTCCGCTGCACTGTTCGAGTGGCTAAGAAAACCACTGGCGTGCCGGGCTGAAGAAAACTGACCAGCTTTTAGCCGGTCAATTAATCTCTGGCACGGAAAGTCAGTGGCCGGGGAATTCCGGCGGGGTCGTCGGTATCCCGTTCTCCGGCCGTATTCCGGGTCCTTGTGCGCCTTGTGCGCCGGGCCGGGAGCGGCGATGGAAGGACGGAACACGGCGTGTCAGCCGCAGCCCCACCAGCACCACCGAGACCGCGCAGTGCGCACGAAACCAAGCCCGAGCCGCCCGGCGCCCAGCGGCTCAGGTCTGCCCTGGCCGTGGCCATGGTGGTCTGCGCCTTCGCCGCCGTGCTCGGGGAGGCGTACTACCGCCGCTACGAGGCCCACATCGGCGGCTTCCTGGTCCAGGAACTCCTCGGCGCCTGGGTGCACCTCGACCCGAACCGCCCGGACTTCTACTTCCAGCTCGGCGAGTCCGTCATGGGTCTCCGTATTTCCTACGGTTGCAGCACCAGCATTCTCATCTTCCCCGTGCTGCTTTCTTCCGCACTGTGCCTGCGCGGCCGCGGAAACGTCGGGAAAGTCCTCCTGGCGACCAGTGTCGCCATTGCAATCGTATTTATTACGAACTGTATGCGGCTGCTCATCATCGCCCAATTCGTCGGCAACTGGGGAGTCCTCGCCGGATTCGGCTGGGGCCACACCGTCGTGGGTTCGCTCGTCGTGCTCGTCGGCATCGTCGTCGCGTACTTCCTCTACATGCGCATTCTCTTCGCCGATCAGAACGGGCGAAAAGGTCGCTGGGAATCCGTCTCGCACCGGTAATCGCGGCACTCGGCACTCGAAGAGGTCCAAGGAAACGACATGTACCAAATCCCCAAGAAGCCGGGCGGCCTGGCGATGACCGGAGTGCTCTCCTTCGGCGTCAAGGTCGCCATCGCGGCGGTCACCATCGCCGTCGGAATCCTCCTCGTCCGCTGGGCGATGATCCGCCGCCGCGCGGCCAGGGAGCAGTGACATGACCCTGCTGCCGATCTCCATCGCGCTCTCACTGCTGCTGGCCGTCATCTTCCTGATCTACGTCACCATGCTGGTCGAGCGATACGTGCGCTACCTGCGCCACGAACCGGCCGACCCCTCCGGCTTCACCTGGCACTTCGTCATCCCCGCACTCAATGAGCAGGCGGTGCTCGGCGACACCCTGGACTACCTGACCGGTACCTTCCCCACCGCCCAGGTCTGGGTCGTCGACGACGCGTCCGAGGACGCCACCGCCGCCATTGCCACCGAGCGCTCCCGGAGCAACGAGCGCGTCAAGCTGCTCAGTCGCGTCCTGCCGCTGGCCCGCACCGGCAAGGGCGACGCGCTCAACCACGCGTACAAGCAGATCGCGGCGGGCATCCCCGCCGACGAGCAGGACCGCCACGTCATGATCGTCGTCGACGCCGACGGAGTGCCCTCCGCGAACCTCCTTGAGGTCTGCGCGGGCGAGAAGCTCTTCGGCGACGAGGGCATCGCGGCCGTCCAGGTCGAGGTCCGCATGATCAACCGGGACGTGCACCAGCCCCTCAAGGAGGGCAGCCGGTTCGCCAACTGGTACGCCCGCACGCTGGTGCGCCTCCAGGACATCGAGTTCCGCGGCCCCATCTCCGCCATGCAGATGCTGCGCGGCCGCACCGGCACCATCAACGTCGGCGGCAACGGCCAGCTGGTGCGCCTCTCCGCCCTGTCCTCCATCGCGGGCGAGCAGGGCGAGCCCTGGGGCCAGGCGCTCCTGGAGGACTACGAGCTGGGCCTGCGCCTGATGCTCGCCGGCTGGCGCAACGCGTACACCGTCGACTCCTGGGTCGAGCAGGAGGGCCTGTACGAGATGTCGCTGCTGCTCGCGCAGCGCACCCGGTGGGCCCAGGGCTCCATGCAGTGCCTGCCCTACCTGCGCAACGTCTGGGCCAGCCGCAACTTCTCCAACTCCGGCCTGGTCGAGGTCACCTACTACCTCTTCCAGCCGTGGATGCAGATCGTCGGCTCGATCGTCTTCCCGATCCCGGTCCTGGTCTTCATCCAGAACAACAGCCTCTACAACGACTTCGTCGGCCAGTACCTGCTGTTCGGCGGCGCCCTGATGTTCGCCTTCTACGCGGCCATCGGCCTCGGCGAGTTCGTCATCTGGGGCTACCTCTACCGCCGATACTCCGAGACCGCGATCAGCATGCCGCGCGCGCTCGGCTGGGGCCTGGGCCTCATCGCGTACAACTTCCTGATCTACGTGATCGCCTGGCGTGCCCTCTTCCGCCTCCTGGGCGGCCGGCACGAGTGGCCCAAGACCCTCCGCAACGCCGAGACCTTCGGTGGAGCGGGCGGAACGGGGCCCCGGTGACCCTGACGCTGCCGAAGCGGCGCCACCGGCGCGCAGGGCTCACCGCCCTGCGCGCCGCGCTGGCGGTCGCAGCCCTCCTGGGCGCCACGAGTTGCACCCCCGCGTTCACCGTCGGACAGGGGCCGCTCGCCACCGACTGGCGCGACGGCACCTGCCACCGGCTGACTTCCGCCTTCGACGCAGGACTCGAAGTCGTTTCGGAGAGCGCGCCCTCGGTCGGCTGCAACACCCCGCACAACACCGAGACGCTCTCGATCAAGACCCTCCGGGGCCCGGTCGCCGCCTACAAGGACCGGCCCAGCCCCTTCCTGATGGCGACCTCGATGGGCCCGCTGTGCCCGGTCAAGGAGCTGGCCGACCACCTCGGGGCCCGCATCGACCAGCCGTTCTACGGCATTCACGTCACCGCCTTCGGACCCACCCGCAAGGAGTGGAGCGAGGGCGTGCGCACGGTGCGCTGCGACGCGGTGATGGAGCACGAGAAGGGCAAGGAGTTCCAGAGCTTCATGCTCAGCCGCCCCTTCAAGGACATCCTCCGCAGCACGTCGGGCACCCGCTTCCGGCTCTGCCGCACCACCGTCGGCAAGGACCTGCGCAACGTGGGCTGTGACAAGCCGCACCAGGCCGAGTCGGCCGGGTTCAACCCGCCGACGAAGGGGCTGATCAGCCCCAAGGAGCGGTGCGCCAAGACGGTACGGGCCTACATGGGCGGCCGTGAACTGCCCGCCCGGTACGCGCTCCTGCCCGATCCGGAGATCGCGCACTCCGAGCAGCCCGTGCACTGCTGGGTCGGCCAGGCCGACAAGAGCGAGCTCAGGACCGGTTCCCTCTACGCCCCGAAGGACTCGGCGAAGGCCGCCCCCGACGGCGCGGCGAAGAAGGACCGCACGAAGGACCGCACCACGACAGGCGGATCGTCATGACCTCTGTGATTCCCGAAGGATCGAAAGTCTCCCAGGACGCCGACGACGCCACGTCCGAGGAGCGGCACGCCGCCGTCTACCGGCCGACGGTGAGCACCACCTCCCGCATCCGGCGCACCGCGCTGATCGTGGGCGTTCTGGCGGCCGCGGCGATGCTCGCCCGGCTCTTCCTCGGCGGCACCGTCGGCATGGCCGACAACTACGACGGCCACCGGCTGACCTGCCAGCTCGACGTCATCGTGCACAACGCGGACTCCCGCCGTGCCTTCGAGTTCATCACCACCCGCTACGACGACCACAAGTGGTACGGCGAGACCTGCGGCTCGGGCGGCGAGGTCTACTCCTCCACCGCCCGCTACCTGCTGGAGGCCGCCAAGGCCGTCACCCCGCTCTTCGGCTACGCGGGCGCCCTGGACCTCAGGGTCCTCGGGGTGATCTGCGCGCTGCTGTTCGGCGCGGCGACCGCCCTGCTGTTCGTGTCGCTGCCGCTGAAGACGTGGATGCGCGCCCTGGTGACGGGGCTGCTGGCCGCGGCCACCCTCGACTCGACGGTGGCGCTGTATTTCATCTCGCCGCTGAACGAGTCCGCCGCGATCGTCGGCATGGTCTTCGTCCTGGCGATGATGTTCCGCGTCGTACGCCGCCAACAGGCGCACTGGGCGGACCTGTTGGTCCTGACCGGCGTCACGGTCTTCACGGTCCTGGCGAAGACCCAGACGGCGACCGTGGTGCTCGCGGTGCTGCCGGTGCTGCTGCTGCGCCCGGTGAAGCTGCCCTGGCAGAAGAAGGTCTGGGCCCCCGCGGGCGGCGGACTGCTGCGGGGCACCGCGCGCGGTCTGCTGGTGCGGCTGCCCGCGCTGGCGCTGGCGGCCGTGCTGGCGCTCACCACGGGCGCGTACCAGGCCTCGAAGCCGATCTGGTTCCAGGAGATGTACAACTACCACCAGGTCTTCGTGGAACTGCTGCCGAACAGCCCCACGCCTAAGGAGGACCTGGTCGAACTCGGCCTGCCGCCGCGGTTCGTGGAGCACACCGGCACCCGGCTCAACGGCACCGGCCTCACCTGGAGCGAGGACTACCGCCTCTTCTACGACCAGGTCAACACCCCGCTGCTGATGTCCTTCTACGCCCGCCACCCCGAGCGCCTGATCGGCATGGCGGACCGCGGCATGGTCGGCATGGTCAACGGCCGGGCGAGCTACCTCGGCAACTACGCCGAGAACACGGGCAACGCCCCCTACGCCAAGGACTGCCGGGTCTGCCTGATCTCCGGCGCCTTCCACCTGGTCAAGCCGGTGCGCTGGGTCGTCTTCCCGCTGCTGTGGTTCGGCTCCATCGGGCTCGGCCTGTGGATCGCCACCCGCCGCCGGCTCAGCCCGGGGCTGCGCGGAACCGGCGTGATCCTCGCCGGGATGTCGGTGGCCACCCTCGCCCAGTTCTGGGCCGTGATGTTCAGCGACGGCTCCAACGACCTGGACAAGCACATGTTCTTCACCTGGTACGGCACCGCGCTGCTGCTGGGTCTCCTGCTCGCCGCCCTGGTCGCGCTGGAACAGGCGTCCAGGCCGGTGTCCGGACTCGCGGGGGTGCCGGGCCAGCCCGGAACCGTACCCGCGAAGTCCGGTGCTCGACCGCAACTTCCCTCTCCCGCGAAGGAGGGCACCGGCACCGGCTCCGGCGCATGACAGCAAGGGCTCCGGAGCAGAGCATGCCGGTTTCTCCCCCGCACCCCCACCGGTCAACTACCAGACAGAACAGGAGGATTGATGTCAGTCGACTCCGTTCGACACGACGGCCTTCAGTGGTCATCGAAACTCAGACGTCGATTCACCAAGGCAGGCGTGGTCACCGTCGGTGTCGCCACGCTGATGTCGGCGGTCAACGCCCCGGCGTTCGCCGACCAGCCCGCGCCGGGCGCCCAGCGCGCCGCGTTCGCCGAGACCATCGACTTCGGTGAGCCGCCCACGGCGTCGCTCTCCGACGTGAGCAGGGCGCCCTTCCCCTGCGGCGGTTACATCAACCAGGGGCCCAGCACCGACGAGGTCATCACCACGTGGTCCGGTGCCGCGAGCCGCTGGACCGGTGCCTGCCCGCCGAACAGCGTCGCGATCGGCACCCAGAGCGGCATCGGCTTCAAGCCCTCCGTGAACCAGATTCAGGAAGTCGAGAAGGACTTCCAGATGGCCGCGGTCTCGCGGTACAACAACGTGATCTCCGGCGGCGGCTCCAACCCGCGGATCACCGGCAAGCTGCACCTCCTCCTCCAGAAGAAGGACGTGGTCTGCACCTGGCTGGTCATCGAGACCGACAACCGTCCCGGTGACGTGCCGGACCCGGTGACGATCGACTGCGGTGGCACCATCGAGCCGTTCACGTCCGCCAACGGCAAGAAGTACGAACTGGACCTGCGCGGCTTCCGCGAGGGCACCAGGGACGCCGGCGGCAACGTGACGTGTCAGCCGACCAACCCGCTGATCCAGACCTGGCAGACGCTGGAGAACGCCACCACGGGGGCGTGCCTGTTCGCCCGCCTGGTCGGCGTCCCGCAGCAGCTGGAGGTCAAGAAGACCGTCGACAAGGCCACCGCCCAGTACGGCGACGTCGTGACCTACACGGTCACGGGCACCAACACCGGCACCCAGCCGCTCAACCCGGCGACGATCACCGACGACATGACCAAGGTCATGGACGCCGCGGAGATCACCGGTGTCCAGTCGGCGACCATCGACGGCCAGCCCGCCGACCCGCCGTCCTACGACGCGAACACCAAGAAGCTCACCTGGAGCGGGAACCTGGCCGTCGGCCAGAAGGTGGAGATCACCTACCGGGTCCGCACCAAGAAGCTGGCGGGTTCCGACGACCAGCTCGACAACGTGATCACGGCGCCCGACTCCAACTGTGCGAACGGCACGGCCGCCGACTGCAAGACCAACACGAAGATCACCGAGGTCCCGCTGAAGGTCAAGAAGGCCGTCAGCAAGACCACCGCCGAGGCGGACGACACCGTCACGTACACCGTCGAGGTCGAGAACCCCGGCAACGCGCGTGACGAGGTCGAGGTCGTCGACGACATGACGGCCGTCCTGGACGCAGCCGACGTCACCGGCACCCCGCGCGCCACGGTGAACGGCACCGCCACCACCTCGGTCGCCACCTTCGACGCCGCGAACAAGCGGCTGACCTGGAAGGGTCCGCTGGCCGCCGGCGCCAAACTGGTCCTCACGTACGACGTGAAGATCAAGAACCCGCTCGCGGGCGACAAGAAGCTCGACAACGTCGTGAAGGTCACGGGCTCCAACTGCGAGGCCGGCACGGCCCCGGAGTGCAAGACCCAGGTCACCACGATCGAGACCCCGCTCAAGGTCAAGAAGGTCGTCGACCGTACGACCGCGGAGTCCGACGACATCGTGAAGTACACCGTCGAGGTCGAGAACCCGGGCGCCGGCCGCGCCTCGGTCACCGTCACCGACGACCTGTCCAAGGTCCTGGACGCCGCCGACTTCGACGGGACGCCCAGCGCCACCGTCGACGGCGCCCCGGCGGGCACGGCCACCTTCGACGCGGCGGGCCAGAAGCTGACCTGGACGGGTCCGCTGGCGCGCGGCAAGAAGCTGCTGCTCACCTACCAGGTGAAGGTCAAGAACCCGGCGTCCGGCGACAAGCTGCTCGACAACAAGATCGGCGTGCCGGACTCCAACTGCGCGGACGGCTCGACCGACCCGCTGTGCAAGACCAACGTACGGATCATCGAGCAGCCGCTGAAGGTCACCAAGTCGGTCGGCCAGAAGGTCGCCGGTTCCCGCAACGCGGTCGCCTACACGATCGTGGTCGAGAACCCGGGCGCGGCCCGCTCGGTCACCGTGACCGACGACCTGACCGAGGTCCTGGACGCCGCCTCGCTGACCGGTACGCCGAGTGCGCAGGTCAACGGCGCCCCGGCGGCCGCCCCGGTCTACGACCGGGCGACCAAGAAGCTGACGTGGACGGGCCCGCTCGCCAAGGGCGCCCGGCTGACGATCACCTACACCGTGACCACCGGCCGGGTCGCGAGCGGTGACAAGGCGCTGGACAACGGCGTCACCGTGCCCGGCTCCAACTGCGAGACGGCCGCGGCGGACCCGAAGTGCAAGACCACGGTGCCGATCGCGGAAGTGACGATGAAGAAGTCCGGCCGTCCGGACACCCCCCGGGTCGGGCAGAAGTACTTCTACACGATCACCCTGACCAACACCGGCAAGGTCGACCTGGTCGGCGGCGCGCGGCTGAAGGCCACCGACAACCTCACCGACGTCGTGGACGACGCCAACTACAACAACGACGCCAGGGTGGTGTCCGGCCCCGCCGGGCGCCTGTCCTTCACCGCGGGGACGACCACCTCGCTCAACTGGGAGGGCGACCTGAGGGTCGGCGAGAGCGTGAACATCACGTACTCGGTGACGGTCAAGCGCCGCAACCTCGGGAACATGAGCCTGAACAACTCGCTGTCCTCCACCTACGACCTCTCCTCGATCCGCGGTGCGCGGCGCGCGGACGAGGTCGGCAAGGACAGCGGGATCTGCGAGAACGGCGAGGAGAACTGCGAGACCACGGGTGGCATCGCCTACCTCCAGACGGCCAAGTCGGCGTCTCCCGCCAAGGTCAAGCAGGGCGAGAAGGTCACGTACACCTGGACGCTGACCAGCACCGGCAAGGCCGACGTCCAGGGCGACCCCGCCTTCGACTACGTGGTCGACGCCATGCCCGGCATCCTGAAGTACGCGGAGTACAACAAGGACGTCAAGGTGGAGGGTCCGGGCACGGTCACCTTCGAAGAGGGCAAGCTCAAGTGGACCGGCCCGCTGAAGAAGGGCGAGAAGGCCGTCGTCACCTTCAGCGTCACCGTCCGCAAGGACGCGCTGAAGTCGCTCACCGACAAGGGCGGCGCCACGATGACCAACACGGTCAACAGCGAGTACAACTGCTGGCCGGGCGACCCGAACGAGCCGCCGGAGAACGTCTGCTCCGCGAAGGTGCGCATCGTGCCGCCGAACGTCATCCCGCCCAAGCCCAAGCCGAAGCCGGACCCGTGCAGCCACAAGCCGGGCGCCAAGAACCCGTGCAAGAAGCCGCACGGGCACAAGCCCGGCCACAAGCCGATGAGCGGCGCCACCGGACAGCTCGCGCAGACGGGCGGTGACACCGACTCGCTGCTGGCGATCGGCGGCGTCTCCGGTCTGCTGCTGCTCGGTGGCGGCCTGACCCTGGTGGCGGCGCGCCGTCGCAACCACTGAGGTCAATCCGCCCGGGCCGTACGGCATCTGACGGAGCATCATCACAACTGAACAGCTCGTAGAACGAGGCGAAGCCCGCACCGGCCCCCGGTGCGGGCTTTTGCCGTCCGCACTGAGCTTTCCGGGTGCAAGCACCGCGCATACGGGTGTCTACACACGGATGGGACGGCACGGCGGCCTACGGTCGGCAACCCGTCCACCTGCAAGAAGAAAATCGGAGGATTGATGTCAGTCGCCTCTGTCAGACCCGGCGGGCCGCTGTCGCCCGGCGTTTTGAGACACCGGTTCGCCCGGGCCGGTGTCGTCACCGTGGGGCTCGCCACGCTGATGTCGGGCACGACCGTCCCCGCCTTTGCCGACGCCCCCGCCCCGCGGGAGAACCGCGCCGCGTTCGCCGACACCGTCGACTTCGGGAGCGCACCGACGACCTCGATCTCCGACTACGACAAGACCACCTTTCCCTGCGGTGGTCTCATCAACCCGGGGCCCAGCACCGACGAGGTGATCGCCACCTGGTCGGGCCACCTCTTCTGTCCGTCGAACAACACGGGCAACCAGAGCGCCATCGGCTTCAAGTCCTCCGTCAAGCAGGTCGAGGAGGTCGAGGTCGAGTTCCAGATGGCGGAGCTGTCGCGCTACAACAACGTCATCCGCACCATCGGCACCGACCCCGAGGTGCGCGGCAAGCTGCACTTCTTCCTCCAGGGCAAGGACGTCGTCTGCACCTGGAAGGTCGTCGAGACCGACAACCGGCCCGGCCTGGTGCCGGACCCGGTGACGATCGACTGCGGCGGCAACGTCGAGCAGTTCACCTCCGCGAACGGCCGCAAGTACGAGCTGGACCTGCGCGGCTTCCGCGAGGGCAGCAGGGACGGTTCCGGCAAGGTCACCTGCTCGTCGAGCAACCCGCTGATCCAGACCTGGCAGACCGCGGAGAACGCCACCACGGGCGCCTGCCTCTACGGCCGCCTGGTGGGCGTCACCCCGCCGCCGCCCAACCTCAGGCTGAAGAAGTCCGCCGACAAGGCCGCCGTGCAGAACGGCGAGGTGGTGACGTACACCGTCGAGGCCACCAACATCGGTACTGAGGACATCAAGCCCGCGGTGATCTACGACGACATGACCAAGGTCATGGACGCCGCCGTGATCACGGGTGCGCAGACCGCCACCATCGACGGCGCCCCCGTCGCCGCGCCGACGTACGACGCCGGCAACCAGCGGCTCACCTGGAGCGGTGACCTTCCGCTGGGCAAGACGGTCAAGCTGACCTACCAGGTGAGGACCAACAAGAAGCCGAGCGGCGACCAGCAGCTCGACAACCTGGTCACGGCGAACCGGTCCAACTGCGAGGCGGGCTCGACCGACGCCGCCTGCACGACCAACGTCAAGCTCACGCACGTACCGCTGAAGGCGAAGAAGACCGTCGGCCGCAGCACCGCCGAGGGCGGCGACACGGTCACGTACACCGTCGAGGTGGAGAACCCCGGCATCGCGCGTGACGAGGTCGAGGTCGTCGACGAGATGACGGCCGTCCTGGACGCCGCCGACGTCACCGGCAGCCCGCGCGCCACGGTGAACGGCAACGCCACCACCTCGGTCGCCGCCTTCGACGCCGCGAACAAGCGGCTGACCTGGAAGGGTCCGCTGGCCGCGGGTGCCAAGCTGGTCCTCACGTACGACGTGAAGGTCAAGAACCCGCTCGCGGGCGACAAGCTGCTCGACAACGCGGTCCGCGTCGACGACTCCAACTGCGAGTCCGGCAGGGCCGCGGAGTGCCGGACCAACGTCAGGCTGGTCGAGCAGCCGCTGAAGGTCTCCAAGTCGGTCGGCCAGAAGGTCGCGGGCAACCTCAACACCGTCGCCTACACGATCGTCGTGCAGAACCCGGGCGCCGACCGGGACTCCGTCACGGTCACCGACGACCTCACCGAGGTGCTCGACGCCGCCGACCTGAGCCGTGCGCCGAGCGCGCAGGTCGACGGCGCTCCGGCCGCCGAGCCGGTCTTCGACCCGCGGACCCGGAAGCTGACCTGGACCGGCCCGCTGTCCCGGGGGGCCAGGCTGACGCTCACGTACGCGGTGAAGACCCCGCGGCGGGCCTCCGGCGACAAGGTGCTGGACAACGGTGTCTCCGTACCGGACTCGAACTGCGTGAGCAGCAGCGCGGACGCGACGTGCCGGACCAGGGTGCCCGTCGCGGAACTGCTGACGTACAAGATCGGCCGGCCGTCGCGGCCGAAGGCGGGCCAGCGGTACGTCTTCGAGGTCGGCGCCCGGAACAACGGCAAGGTCGACCTGGTCGGCGGCGCTTCCGCCAACATCTCCGACGACATGACGGACGTGCTGGACGACGCCTACTACAACAACGACGCCCAGGTGGTCTCCGGACCCCAGGGACAGCTCACCTTTCGGCCGAACCAGGCGCCCCAGCTCAACTGGCGGGGCGAACTGCGGGCCGGGGAGGAAGTGCGGATCGTCTACTCGATCACGGTCAAGCGCCGGAACTTCGGCAACATGGTGATCTCCAACAGCCAGCGCTCCAGTTACGACCTCTCCTCGATCCGCGGTCTGCGGCGCGCCCTGGACGACGGCGACGAGAACACGGGCGTCTGCGAGAACGGCGACCCGAACTGCTCCACCACCGGTGGCATCGCCTACCTCCAGACGGCCAAGACGGCGTCCCCCGCCAAGGTCAAGCAGGGCGAGAAGGTCACGTACACCTGGACGATGACCAGCACCGGCAAGTCCGACGTCGAGGGCGACCCCGACTTCGACTACGTGATCGACCCGCTCCCGGGCGTCCTCAAGTACGCGGACTACAACAACGACGTCAAGGTCGAGGGTCCGGGCACGGTCTCCTACGAGGAGGGCAGGCTCAAGTGGACCGGCCCGCTGAAGATCGGGGAGAAGGCCGTCGTCAGCTTCAGCGTCACCGTCCGCAAGGACGCGCTGAAGGGGCTCCCGAAGAAGCAGGGCGCCACGATGACCAATACGGTCAACAGCGAGTACAACTGCTGGCCGGGTGACCCGAACGAGCCGCCGGAGGACGTCTGCTCGGCGAAGGTGGAGATCGTACCGCCGGTCGTGGTTCCCCCGAAGCCCCCGGTGCCTCCGAAGCCGGACCCGTGCAGCAACAAGCCGGGTGCCAAGAACCCCTGCAAGAAGCCGTGCAGCCACAAGCCCGGTGCGAAGAACCCCTGCAAGAAGCCGGTCAAGCCGCACGGGCACAAGCCCGGTCACCAGCCGATGGGCGGCTCCGCCGGACAGCTCGCGCAGACGGGCGGTGACACCGGCACGCTGCTCGCGCTCGGCGGTGTCTCCGGTCTGCTGCTGCTCGGCGGCGCCCTGACCATGGCGGCCGTGCGCCGCCGGGACCACTGAGGTCAGGCGCTCCGTCGGTCCGTGACTGACTGAGCGGCCTGCGGGGCGCCCGTGCCGGGTTTCCGGTGCGGGCGCTCTCGTATGCCCCAACTACCCGGTCCCATAGTCCTAATGACGGTTCGTCAGGCTAGTGGCAACATTGATCTTGCCGGGTGCAAGCGATGGGGGTACGGGTGTCTGCGCGCGGTTGACGCATGGCGGCGACCTACGGTCGGACCGCCCCTGCGAGCCGTTCGCCTGTCGGCCCCTTCCGTTGGAGAAAACATGATGCGTAGGCCTGTCGTCGCTGCCGTGCTGCTGGGGGCCTTGCTCGGCCCCGCCGGAGCGGGGGTGGCCGCGGAGCGGGGGCAGCCGCCGGCCGAGCCGAACGCGGTCAGGGCCGGGCGAGGGGTGCTCGCGACCCTCAGCCCGAGCGGTCAGCGGGTCGCTCCGGGGCAGTCCGTGAACGGTGTGCTCACGGTCACCAATGACTCGGACACGGCCATGGAGACCGTCAAGATCCTGCTCAACGGGCCCAAAGCCACCAGCTCCTACCCCTCGTGGTACACGACCTACACCTGCCCGGCGGGGTGGCTCGACCTCGACGGCGGGGACGCCAGTAATCCGGAGGCTGGCTGCTACTACGCGGACGACCCGGACGACCGGGACGGCAAGCCGTGGAACCCGGGCGACCGGGCCGTCATCCAGATCCAGTACAAGGTCCCGCAGGACGCGCAGACCGGGGAGGCGGACATCTTCACGGGCGAGACGAACTTCTGGGACCCCCGCAACAACGGCGGCGGCGGCGGACAGGTCGCGTACGTCGACAAGGCCTCCTTCACGGTGGTTCCCCCCGACGAGATCCCCCTCGTCGACCCGTGGATCCTGGTGGCGGCGGCCGGTGCCGGTGCGGTCGTGTACGCGCGGCGGCGGCAGAGCGGGCGGGGAGTGCGCATCGCGGTCTGACACGGACCGGGGCCGGGGCGGTATCTGACGAAACGTCAGGTGCCGCCTTTCGCGCGTCCGGACCGCGCCGAGGGCGCGTTAGGCCGATGCAAGTAACCGATATGTCCATTAGGGGGCGAAATGCTATAGAAATCAGCATATTCATCCCCGGATGTTGATATGCAGAGCACGGAAAGATCACCAAGTGTGTTCGTGCTCTCACTCCTGGGTGCGCAGGGGGCGGCGGACGCACTGTCGGAAAACCACCTCTTGGAGACAGCAAGTGTCAGCCAGTTCAGCAGTCCGCAGCACGAAGCGGGTGACCCGCCGCCTCCCCGCCGCGGTCGTCACCGGCTCCCTGGCCCTCTCGGCCTTCATGTCCACCCCCGCCTTCGCGGACACGGCGGCTGTGGACGCCAAGACGGTCAAGGCCGTCAAGCACGACGACGGCAACCCCATCGCCGACGTGGCCAAGAAGATGGCCGCCAAGATCACCGCCGAGACCAAGGCCCGGATGGCCAAGGACAACCCGGTGATCGCCGCTGCCTTCGCCGAGATGGACCGAGGCGCTCCGGGCAACGACCGGGTCCGCAACCGCACCGCGCAGATCCTGGTCGACCAGGTCCGCGAGCTCGCCGCGCAGAACCCGACCGCGGGCATCGCGAACAAGGCCGCCATGGCCTCCCCGTTCCCGGTCAAGGAGACCTTCTCCGGTGCCTCCGCCCCGGACTGGAAGCTCGCCGGTTCCGCGAAGCTGGACGGCGGCTGGCTCCAGCTGACCCCGGCCGAGAACGACAAGAAGGGCGTCGCCCTCCTCCAGAAGGCGTTCCCCTCCACCCAGGGCTTCACTGTCGAGTTCGACTACGCGGCCCACGGCGGCACGAAGTTCTCCGACGGCCACACCGGCTTCGACCACTACGGCGACGGCTTCAGCGCCTTCCTGATCGACGGCGCCAAGGACTCCGAGCCCGGCGCCACCGGCCCCGGCCTCGGCTACTCCTGCGCCTTCTGCAAGCCGGGCGACCCCCGCCCGGCCCCGCGCGAGGGCGTCACCGGTGGTTACATCGGCGTCGGCTTCGACGAGTACGGCAACTACGCGGGCGACGCGGCCGGCAACGGCCACGGCACCGAGCCCTTCGGCGGCTACGACAACGCGCTGGGCTACTCGCCCGACTCGGTGTCGGTGCGCGGCTCCGGCGACAAGAACACCGGCTTCGAGTACCTGACCGGCACCAAGCCGGGCGCGGGCATCGAGGGCGACCGTGCCGCCGGCAAGAAGGTCAAGCTCAGCTACGACGGCAAGGGCAAGCTCACCGTCACGCTGAACGGCAAGGTCGTCATCAAGGACTTCGACATCACCAAGGGCAAGGGCCAGGCCGCCCTCCCGTCGACGCTGAAGCTCGGCTTCGGCGCCTCCACCGGTGGTGCGACCCGCAACTACGAGATCCGCAACGTCGTCATCGACGCCCCGGCGGACCTCGGCATGGTCAAGACCGGCACGGCCAAGGTCAAGGAGGGCGGCAAGGTCTCCTACACCCTGACCGTCACCAACAAGGGCCCGGCCAACGCCATGGGCGCCATGGTCGCCGACACCGTCCCGGCCCCGGTCTTCGGTGTCACCTACAAGTGCGCCGCGAGCATGGGCGCCAAGTGCGGTGCGGGCTCCTCCGGCTCGGGCAACAAGATCAACGCCAAGGTCGACGTCCCCGTCGGCGGCAAGGTCACCTTCACGATCACGGGCACCGCGTCCCGTGCGGGCAAGGTCGTCAACACGGCCAAGGTCACCCCGCCGCCCACCGTGACGGACCCGAACCTGAAGGACAACACGTCGACCACGACCACCACGGTCGACAAGTCGGACAAGCCCAAGCCGAAGCCGGACGGCGGCGGCCACAAGCCGGGCCACGGCATCAAGTAACCCCACCCAGGGTCCCGTGAAGGACCCCGGGCCTGCCGCCGGGTGACCCGCGCGCACGTCGCCGTGCGTCCCCGGCCCGGCCGAGCCCCGGCACCCCCGTGTGCCCCGGGCGGCCCCTGCGCGTGAGCGCCGGGCCCCGTATCCCTCCTCAGCGCAGCGATGCGTGCGTAAGTCGGCCTCCGGGCCGGGGAGACGGCGGTCCTCATCACCCCCGTCTCCCCGCCCGGCAGCCTTCCGTCCCCGTCCAGTCCCGAGGAGTGCGCATGGTCGCCCGAGCAGACGCGGTTCCCGCATCCGCCACCCACGGCTCTCCTCGCCCCGCCGCCCGTCTGCTCCCCTGGTGGAACACGGCACTGGCCCTCGGCGGGGCCGCCGCCCTGGTCCTCATCGGGCTCAAGCGTCGCTGGGTCGCCGACGAAACCCTCGTCCACCTGCGCACCGTCCGGCAGTTCCTCGCCGGGAACGGGCTCGTCCTCAACGCGGGCGAGCGCGCGGAGGCCTTCCTCAGTCCGCTCTGGCAGGGCCTGCTCCTCGCCGGCGGGGCCTTCACGCCCGATGCCCGGCTCCCTCAACTGGCCGTCGTGCTGGGCCTGTTGCTGGCCGCCGCCGGACTGCTGCTCGCCGTCGACGGCGCGCGCGTCCTGCACGGCCACCTCCTCGGCCGCCCCCTGCCGATGCTGCCCGCCGGGCTGCTGGTGCTGCTCGCGCTGCCGCCCGTGTGGGAGTTCAGCGCGGCCGGACTCGACACCGGAGCGGTGTTCCTGTGGACCGCCGGGGCCTGGCGGCTGCTCGTCGCCTGCCGCCCGCAAGGACACCCCGGCGAACTCTTCGAAGCACCGCAGGGCAGGCTTGTGTACCTCTGCGCGGTCGTCGCCGGGCTCGGCCCGCTGGTACGGCCCGAGCTGACGCTCACCTCCCTGGTGTTCGTCGGCGCGCTGCTGTGGATGCTGCGGCCCGCCCGGCGCACCGCGCTCGGGCTGCTGGGGGCCTCGCTGGCCCTGCCCGTCTCGTACGAGATCCTCCGGGCCGGGTACTACGGCCTGCTGCTGCCGCTGCCCGCCGTCGCCCGCGAGGCCACCGGCGTGCACCACGAGCGCGGCCGCCTCTACTTCGAGGACTTCATCGACTCGTACTGGATGCTGCTGCCGCTGGTCCTGCTCGGCGGACTGGGCCTGATCTACTCCTTCGCCGACAAGCTGGTCGCGCCGCGCCGCACCCCGCTGGAGGCGACGGTGTTGCGGCAGGGCAGGGGCAGCGTCCTCGCCGCGGCGCCGGTGCTCGCCGGGTGCCTGCTCGCGCTCTACGTCTGGCGGGTGGGCGGCGACCAACTGCACGCCCGCGCCGCCCTGCCCGCCCTGTTCACGCTGCTGCTCCCGGTGATGGTGCTGCCGGTGCGGCGGGTGCTGGTGACGGTGGTCGCGGCGCTCGCCGTGTGGGCGGCGCTGAGCGCGTCGCCGTTGCGGGCTCCGTACGACGGCGGGGACGGCCGGTTCTTCGACGCCCGAGCCCACATGGTGCAGACGACCGGCGACCGCCACCCCGACGAGCGCACCTGGAGCGCCGCCTTCCCCGCGCTCGGCCGGGCGGCGCACGTACCTGCCCTGTGGTACTTCGACGCGGGCCCCGCGCAGGGCAACTACCGCTCCCTGCCGCTGCCTTCGGGCGCGAAGCGGCCCGTGGTCGCCGCCGGGTTCGCCGGTGCGGCGGGCAGCGCCGCCCCGCTGGACACCGTCGTCGCCGACATGTGGGGGGCCGGCGACCCGCTCGCCGCGCACCTCGTGCCGGTCATGGGCTGGTGGCCCGGGCAGGAGAAGTACCTCGGCAACGCCTGGCTGTTCGCCCGGTACGCCGCCCCCGCCACCGGACTGCCCGGCCCGGACGCCCTGACCCGCTACCGCGAGGAGCCCGCCGCCAGCCCGGGCAGCGTCGCCGCCGCCCGCCGGGCGCTGGGCTGCGGGCGGCTCGCCGAGCTCCGGGAGTCCACCACCGCGCCGCTCACCGCAGAGCGTTTCGTGCGGAACCTGGTGGGCGCGGCCCAGCGCACCCGGCTGCGCATCCCCCGTGAACCGGCCGTCGCCGTGAGGGAGTTCTGCCCGAGCAAGGGCACCCCCGCACTGGATCCCAAGAACGGCCACCGGCCCTCCGCCACCCCCGTGCGTGACGCCCCCCGCACCCCCTGAACCACCTCTCTGCCGTACCTCCCCCCCCATCCCTTCTCCCCCCACGAGGTGCCCTTGAACGCGCAGCCAGCGGCCGTGCCCTGGACCCAGACGCTGATCAGACCCGATGGACCCCCGGTCACCGTAGTCCTCGGCACCCGACCCGAGATCATCAAGCTCTCGCAGGTCAGCCGTCTCCTCGGGCCGCGCGGCCGGGTCGTCTTCACCGGCCAGCACTACGACCCCTCCCTCACGGACACCTTCTTCACGGGGTTCCGGATGCCCGCCCCGCACGCCACCCTGCGCGGCGTCGGCGGCACCTCGCAGATCATCCAGATCTCCCGGATGATCACCGACCTGGGCAACCAGTTCGCCGAGGAACGCCCCAGCGCGGTCGTCGTCCAGGGCGACACCAACACCGTCTCCGCCGCCGCCCAGGCCGCCCACTACTGCGGCATCCCGGTCGTCCACGTCGAGGCGGGCCTGCGCTCCTACGACCGGAACATGCCCGAGGAGATCAACCGCCGGGTCGCGGGCACCGTCACCGACCTGCACTGCGCGCCCACCGCCACCGCCATGAACAACCTGCTCGGCGAGGGCGTCGACCCGCACCGCATCGAGCTGACCGGCAACACCATCGTCGAGGCCGTCCAGCTCTCGCTGCCGCCCGTCGAGGACTCGCTGCGGTTCCTGGAGCACGTGGGCCTGCAGGCCGACTCGTACGCGCTGGCCACCATCCACCGCCCGGAGAACACCGACGACGCGGACCGGCTGCGCTCCATCCTCACCGAGCTCGCCAAATTCCCGCTTCCGGTGCTGATGCCGCTGCACCCGCGCACCCGGGGCGCCGCCCTGCGGGCCGGGCTCGGCGACGCGCTGGACCGGCTGCACACCGTTGACCCGGTCGACCACCGGCAGTTCCTGTCGCTGGCCCGCCACGCCCGTCTGCTGGTCTCCGACTCCGGTGGCGTGCAGGAGGAGTGCACGGTGCTCAAGAAGCCGCTGCTGGTCGTGCGCAACTCCACCGAGCGGCCCGAGGCCATCCAGGCAGGCTTTGCCCAACTGGTGCAGCCCGGCAGGCAGTTGGGCAAGGCGGCCGACGCGATGCTCGCCGACACCGGTCTGCACGCCCGGCTCGCCGTCACCCCGTCCCCGTACGGCGACGGGCACGCCAGCGAGCGGATCGTCCAGGCCGTCGCACGGTTGGTGGACAGGGACGGCTAAGTGTCCAAACCCGTCGCCACCCTCGTTCCCGGCCCGGACGCCGCCGCGCCCAGGACCGCCCGGATCCCGGCACCGGCCCGCGCGGCCGGCGCCGTCCGCGCGGCCGTCGCGGCAGGTCCGGGACCGCGGGGCACCCGCGTGCTGCGTGCGGTCGCCCTGCTGACGGCCCCTGCCCTGCTGCTGCTCATGGGCTTCCAGCGGCGCTGGATGTCCGACGACGGCCTCATCGTCGTACGCACGGTTCGGCAGATCCTGGCCGGGAACGGTCCCGTGTTCAACGCGGGCGAACGGGTCGAGTCGGTCACCTCGCCCGCCTGGGCCTGGCTGCTGGCCGCCCTGTCGTGGGTGTCGGGCCTCGCGCCCGAGGACGCGGCGCTGCTGGCCGGGCTGCTGCTCGCCCCGCTCGGGCTGCTGCTCGGGTGCCTGGGCACGGTCCGGCTGGTGGGCCTGGGAACGGGGACGGACGACGGGCCCGCGCGCGGGGTGCCCGTGCGGGTGCTGCCCGCCGGGTGCCTGGTGGTGGCGGTGCTGCCGCCGTTCTGGGACTTCACCACCTCGGGGCTGGAGATCTCGCTGGTGATGGCGTGGCTCGGGTGGTGCTGGTGGGCGCTGACGGCACTGGTCGCCGGGCTCCCGGAGCGGGCCACGGGGGTGCGGCTGGGCTTGCCGGCCGCGCTCCTGGGGCTCGGCCCGCTGGTCCGTCCCGAACTGGCCCTGGTTTCCGGGTGTCTGCTGCTGGTGCTGCGGTCGCTGGCCGATGTGCCGTGGCGGCGCGCCTGGCGGCCGGGATTGTGCGCGCTCGCGCTTCCCGTGACGTACGAGATCTTCCGCATGGCGTACTACGGGATGCTCGTGCCCAACAGTGCCGTCGCCAAGGAGGGCCTGGCCAGCGAGGTGCTCCGCGGCATCGGGTACGTCGTCGACCTGGAGCGCAGCTACTGGCTCGGCCTGGTCGGGGTGCTGCTCGTGGTGGCCTTCGCGGTGGGTGTGGTGCACCACGAGGGGCGCGCGGGCCGCACGACGCAGGTCGCGGGCCAGGTCAGGGGGGTGCGGGCGCGGGCGCGGCAGACGCTGCGGCGCACCGCGTTCGGGGCGGGGCTGCTGAGTGCCGGATACGTCGTGGTGGTGGGCGGCGACTTCATGCACGCCCGGCTGCTGCTGCCCGCGGTCTTCCTGCTGGTGCTGCCGGTGACGGTGGTGCCGCTGCCGGCCCGGGCCTCGCGGGCGCGCGTCGCGATGCTGGTGACGCTCGCGCTGGTCGGAGTGTGGGCGGTGCTGAGCGCGCTGGTGTGGCGTCCTTCGTACGGGGGCGGCTACGGGCCCGGCGGGGTCACCGACGAACGCCTGTGGTGGTCGGCGGCGACCGCGACCGAGCGCCCGCTGGACGGGGAACCGTTCGTCGTGGCCCTCGACAAGGCGTCGCCCACCCTGCGCGAGGCCCTGGACCTGCGGGCCAAGGGCGTCGGCCCGGCGCGCGCGCTGCTCTTCCGGGGGGACGCGGCCTGGCTGTACGGGCGCACCGAACTGCTGCCGAAGCACGGCACCGACCTGGTGGTGTCGGGGCAGAACGCGGGCAGCATCGGCGCACTCGTACCGCTGGACGGGCACGCGGTCGACACCCTCGGGCTCACCTCGCCGCTCGCCTCGCACCTGGAGATGGGGGAGCGCGGGCGGCCCGGCCACGAGAAGTCCCTGTCGGGGGAGTGGCTGATGGCCGACTACGCGGTGCCCGGTTCGTACGCCGAGAACTACCAGGACTCCGTACGGGACGCGGTGGCCGCCGGGCGGCGGGCGCTGGCCTGTCCCGGCCCCGCGGAGCTGCTGGCCGCGGTGCGCGAGCCGCTCACGGCCGGGCGGCTCTGGGCGAACCTGACCGGGGCCCGGGCACGGACCGCGCTGCGGATTCCGCAGGACCCCGGGGAGGCGGAGCGGGCGCTGTGCCGCCGAGACCTGACGTAGCGGCGGCGGGGACACGCGCCCCGCCGACACCGGGTGGACGCGGTGGGCGTGCAGTGCGGCGCGGCCTGTGCCGAAACTGATCTTGACGTGGGGCGGGAACCGTAGCCCGGAGCGCGCAGCGGTCCGGGGAGATTCTCAGAAGAGGGATGTGGTGCGAGGTGCTGAAGCGAACGGTGGTACGAGGCGGAGTGCGGGCGGCGGCGCTGGCCGCGGTGGCCGGGCTGGCGATGGGTGCGGCGGCGCTGCCCGCTCACGCGGTCGCGGTGGAGCGGGTCGCCTTCGGGGACGCCGCGCCGTGGCTGTGCACGCCGGCCGACGAGACGGACGAGGAGGCGAAGGCGCTCGACTGCCACAAGAAGCGCGCGCTGAGCGCCGACTTCCGGGCCCGGACGCTGCACTACTTCGTCGACCCGCCGAACACGGCCGCGGCCGATGCGGCGCGGGCGGACGCGGTGCGCTTCTACCAGGAGGCCCAGGCGGCCACCACCGCGGTCGCCGCGGCGCAGGCGGCGGCGAAGGTGGCGGAGGCGGCCAACCGGATCACCCAGCTTGCGGTCGCCAAGACGCCCGAGGCCCTCAAGCAGGGCCAGGACGCCGCGGTGCAGACGGTCAGGTCCTCCGATGCGGCGACGAAGACCACGCCTCCGGCACGGGACGTGGACGCGAACAACCAGGCCGACTCGGACGAGGAGGCGGCGGTCTTCCTCATGGAGGCAGCGGGGTGGATCATCGGCTGAGGCGCTGAGGCGCTGAGGCGCTGAGGCGCTGAGGCGCTGAGCGGCCGGACAGGCGGATGCCCTCGTGCGGTGGGCGCTGCCGGTGTCGTACGTACGGNACAGGCGGATGCCCTCGTGCGGTGGGCGCTGCCGGTGTCGTACGTACGGCGGCGGGGCCGCCCGGTGGATCACCGGGCGGCCCCGCCGCCGTTTCGCGTCCCGGGCCTCTCAGCCCCGGATGAACTGCGGCCCCATCGGCGGCAGCCGGAAGTTCGGGTCCGGGGCGTGCGCGGCGGCGGCCGCCGGCTGGGGGTAGCCGTACGCGGGCTGGTTGGACGCGGGCTGCGGGTAGCCGTAGGCCGGCTGGCCCTGCGGCGGGGGCGGGGCAGCGTGCGGATAGCCGTAGGCGGGCTGCGCCGGGGGCTGCGGGTAGGGCTGCCCGGGGGCGGCGGTCGGGGGGACCGCCTGGGTGACGGGCTCCTGGGCGGGGGCGGGGACCGGGGGTGCGCTCGCCGGGGAGGCGGGGCCGGAGGAGGGCTCCGGGATGTCGGGGCTCTCGCTCTCGTCGACCGAGACGCCGAACTGGGTGGCGAGCCCGACCAGCCCGGTCGGGTAGCCCTGGCCCACCGCGCGGAACTTCCAGCCGTCCCCGCGCCGGTAGACCTCGCCGCAGATCACGGCGGTCTCCTCGCCGGTCTCCGGCTTCACGTCGAACATCGCGAGCGGCTCGGCACCGGCCGCCGTCGCGTCGTACAGCAGGATGCACAGGTCGCGGACGTGCGCGAAGGTGGCCCCCTCGAAGGCCTCCCCGTCGAGCGAGGCGGCGATCACCACCCGGTCGACGCTGCGGTCCAGCGAGGTGAGGTCCGCCACGATGGTGTCGGTGGAGCCCTCGGGCACCCGCTTCATCGGCAGCTTGCGCACGAAGCCCGAGGGGTGGCGTACGTAGTTGTAGAAGACGAAGTCCTCGTCGCTGCGCACGCGCCCGTCGGCGCCCACCACGAGGGCCGAGGCGTCCACATTGGGGATGCCGGGCCCGGGGGTCCACCGGAGCACGGCCCTTACGGCCGTCGCGTCGAGGGGTACGTTCGCGCCCTTCAGCATGGCGTGCGTCATGCCGGTCATCCTGCCTTCCCGCAGCCCGTGCGGACAACGTGGGGGCCCGTTCCCGTACGGTCGGGGGTGGGGCCGAGACCTGCGAGTTACCTGGAATTCACGCAAGGCGGGAACTGCGGACCCCCGCCCCTACGTACTATTACCGGCCACATGTCCGACGTTCCACACGCCAGCTCGGGGGTACTCAGATGCGTCATTTCGGGCATATCCCTGCGGCGGTGCGGGCGGGCCTCTTCCACCGGGAGCCCGCCGCCTTCGACGCGGACTCGCCTGCGCCGGTGCTCGCCGCCGCCCTCGGGGCGACCCTCTACAGCCCGGCGACCCGTCCCCGGCTCGCCGCCGACATCCGCAAGCAGGCCGGGCGCGGAGTGGTCTCCATGGTCCTCTGCCTGGAGGATTCGATAGCCGACGGCGACGTCGAGGCCGCCGAGGAGAACCTCGTCCGCCGGCTCACCGAGCTCGCCGGGCAGGGCGGCGAGACCCCGCTGCTCTTCGTCCGGGTGCGCGAACCGGAGCAGATACCCGACCTGGTGCACCGGCTCGGCGACGCCGCGTCGCTGCTGTCCGGATTCGTACTTCCGAAGTTCACCGAGGAACGTGGTGTTCCGTTCCTGGAGGCGCTCACGGCCGCCGAGGCGGCGAGCGGACGGCGCCTCTTCGCGATGCCCGTCCTGGAGTCCCCGGAGCTGCTCCACCTGGAGACCCGCACCGAGACCCTCGCCGGAATCGCCCGCACCGTCGACAAGTACCGCGACCGCGTGCTCGCGCTGCGGCTCGGCGTCACCGACTTCTGCTCCGCGTACGGACTGCGCCGGGCGCCCGACATGACGGCGTACGACGTCCAGATCGTCGCCTCCGTCATCGGCGACGTGGTCAACACCCTCGGCCGCTCCGACGGCACCGGGTTCACCATCACCGGGCCGGTGTGGGAGTACTTCAAGGTCCAGGAGCGCATGTTCAAGCCGCAGCTGCGCCGCAGCCCCTTCCTGGAGGGGGAAGCGGAGGAGCTGCGCACCGCGCTCATCGAGCACGACCTGGACGGGCTCCTCCGGGAGATCGGCCTGGACCGGGCCAACGGCCTCCAGGGCAAGACCTGCATCCACCCCTCGCACGTCCTGCCCGTGCATGCGCTGTCCGTGGTCAGCCACGAGGAGTACGGCGACGCCCGCGACATCCTGCGCCCCGAGCGGGGCGGCGGCGGGGTCCTGCGCTCGGCGTACACGAACAAGATGAACGAGGTGAAGCCGCACCGCGCCTGGGCGGAGCGCACCCTGCTGCGGGCCGAGGTGTTCGGCGTGGCGGGGGAGGACGTGGGCTTCGTGGAACTGCTCGCGGCGGGTCTCGCGGGACTCCAGGAATGACAGGCGGGATACGGACGTGACGAGCGGAAGCGGGAACAACGACGTGGTGTGGTCGGGCAGTTGGGTGGCGGAACGCCTCGGCGTGGAACTGGTGCCGGGGGACGCCTGCGGCCCCGAGTCGTTGCACGACCTGCTCGGGCTCGCCCTGCGGCGCAACCCCAAGCGGGCGCACCTGCTCGTGTCGAACGTGCTCGGCAAGCACGTCCCGCAGAAACCTTCCCTCGTGTACGGTGCCGGGCTCGCCCTCGGCCGCGAGGTGCGCGCCCTTCTCGGTGACGCGGAGGCGTCCCGGGCCGTCGTCCTCGGCTACGCGGAGACCGCCACCGGTCTCGGCCACTCGGTCGCCGACGGCCTGGCGCTCGCCCCGTACCTGCACTCCACCCGGCGCCCGGTCGCCGGGGTCGCCGCGGCGGGCGGCTTCGAGGAGTCGCACTCCCACGCCACTTCCCACCTGCTCCTGCCCTCTGACCCCCGACTGCTCGCCGGGGGCGGCCCGTTGGTGCTCGTCGACGACGAGTTCTCCACCGGCAACACGGTCCTCAACACCATCCGTGACCTGCACGCCCGCCACCCGCGTTCGCGTTACGTCGTCGTCGCCCTGGTCGACATGCGCACCCCTGCCGACCGGGCCCGCCTGGACGCCTTCGCCGCCGAACTCGGGGCCCGCGTCGATCTGATCGCCCGCGCCTCGGGCACCGTACGGCTGCCCGAAGGGGTGCTGGAGAAGGGGCAGCGCCTGGTCGAGCGGGAGGAGGCCCAGGCCACCCGGGTGCCCACGTCCGGCGCCCCCGACGCCATTCGCGTGGAACTCGACTGGCCCGAGGGGATACCCGACGGCGGGCGGCACGGCTTCACCGCCGCGCACCGCGAGGCGCTGGAGGCCGCCCTGCCCGGCATGGGCAAGCGGGTCGCCGAGGCGCTCGGGGACGCGCCCGGGCGCGTACTCGTCCTGGGCTTCGAGGAGTTGATGTACGCGCCGCTGCGGATCGGCACGGCTCTGGAGGAAGCGGGCGTCGACGTCCGGTACTCCACCACCACCCGCTCCCCGGTCCTCGCCGTCGACGACCCCGGCTACGCGATACGCACCCGCCTGGTCTTCCCCGCCCACGACGACCCGGCCGACGGCCCCGGCGAGCGCTACGCCTACAACGTCGCGGGCGCGGGCTTCGACACCGTCCTCGCGGTGGTCGACTCGACCGCCGACACGCCCCGACTCCACGCCCCCGGCGGCTTGTTGTCCCGCCTCGCCCCGCATGCCGACCGCGTACTGCTGGCGGTCGTCCCCTCGTACGTCCCCCCTGCGCAGGAGAACTCCGTGCTGCCCGAACCCCTCCGTGGTCCCGCCTTCTCCTCCTACGCGCCCGACGAGGTCGGCTGGCTGCTCCAGGACCTCTCGGACGTGAGTCTTGAGGCCCCCACCGAGGAGCGCGAGGAGGCCATCCAGGCGGGCGGCGCGCACTACGCCGAGTCGCTGCCGGTCGAGTACCAGCCCACGCAGGAGTACCAGGAGCTGTTCCGGGCCGCCCTGGCGGAGTCCGCCGACCGGATCGCGCAGGCGGTCGGTGTCGTCACCGAGACCGTGCTCACGGAGCGCTCGCCGCGTCCCGTGCTGGTCTCGCTGGCCCGTGCGGGCACGCCCGTCGGCGTACTGATGCGGCGCTGGGCGCAGTACCGGCACGGCCTCGACCTGCCGCACTACGCCGTCTCCATCGTCCGGGGCCGCGGCATCGACGCCAACGCCCTGCGCTGGCTGGCCGCCCACCACGACCCCGCCGACGTCGTCTTCGTCGACGGCTGGACCGGCAAGGGCGCCATCACCCGCGAACTCGCCGCCGCCGTCGAGGAGTTCCACACCGCGACCGGCACCGAGAGCACGCTCGGCGGCTTCGACCCGGAGATCGCGGTCCTCGCCGACCCCGGCTCCTGCGTGCGGACCTACGGCACCCGCGAGGACTTCCTGATCCCCTCCGCATGCCTCAACTCCACGGTCTCCGGGCTGATTTCGCGTACGGTGCTGCGCGCCGACCTGGTCGGGCCGAACGACTTCCACGGCGGCAAGTTCTACCGCGAACTGGCCGACGCCGACGTCTCGAACGACTTCCTGGACGCGATCACCGCCCGCTTCGGCGACGTCGCCGAGGGCGCGGTGGCCCAGGCCAAGGCCCTCCAGGGCCAGGACCGCACCCCCACCTGGGAGGGCTGGGCGGCGGTGACGCGGATCAGTGAGGAGTACGGCATCCACGACGTGAACCTCGTCAAGCCGGGCGTCGGCGAGACCACCCGGGTCCTGCTGCGCCGCGTCCCCTGGAAGATCCTCGCCAAGAGAGGCGCCGACGCGGACCTGAAGCACATCCGCCTGCTCGCCGAGCAGCGCGGAGTGCCGGTGGAGGAGGTCGAGGACCTGCCGTACACCTGCATGGGCCTGATCCACCCCCGCTTCACACGCGGCGCGACCGGCGCCGACGGCAAGGCGGTGGACGCCAAGTGAGCACCCCCGCACCCGTGTTGGTCGCCAGCGACCTCGACCGCACCCTCATCTACTCCGCCGCCGCCCTCGGCCTGCGCGGCCCCGACAACCGGGCGCCGCGCCTGCTGTGCGTGGAGATCCACGAGGGCAAGCCGCTCTCGTACGTCACCGAGACCGCCGCCGGACTGCTCCCGGAGCTGGCCGACCGGGCGCTCTTCGTGCCCACCACGACCCGCACCCGCAAGCAGTACCGGCGCATCCAACTCCCCGTGCCCACGCCGGAGTTCGCGATCTGCACCAATGGCGGGCACATCCTCGTCAACGGCGTCTCCGACCCCGACTGGCACGAGCGGGTCACCGCCCGCCTCGCCGACGAGTGCGCCCCGCTCGCCGAGATCCGCGCCCACCTGGCCCGCACCGCCGACCCCGCCTGGCTGCTCAAGGACCGGGTCGCCGAAGACCTCTTCGCCTACCTCGTGGTGGACCGCTCCCTGCTCCCCGGCGGCTGGCTGAAGGAACTGGCCGGCTGGGCGGGCGAGCGCGGCTGGACGGTCTCCCTCCAGGGCCGCAAGATCTACGTCGTCCCCGCCCCGCTCACCAAGAGCGCCGCCGTGCGCGAGGTCGCCCGGCGCACCGGCGCCCGGCTGACCCTGGCCGCGGGTGACTCCCTCCTCGACGCCGACCTGCTCAGCGCCGCCGACCGGGGCTGGCGCCCCGGCCACGGCGAACTCGCCGACGAGGGCTGGACCGCCCCGCACGTCACGGCACTTGAGGAGAAGGGCGTGGCGGCGGGCGAGGAGATCCTGCGCCGCTTCATCGCAGCGTCGGCTCCTTCTCCGGGGTCCGCGGCTTCCGGTGCCTCCTCGGCTTCCGGCCCTTCCTGACCCGTACGACCACGAAGGCGACGACCGCGACGGCGGCCACACCCAGCACCACCTTGGAGTACACGGACACATAGCCCGCGACCTGCTCCCAGTTGTCGCCGAGCAGGAAACCGGCCATCACGAACAGCGCGTTCCAGACCGCGCTGCCGAGCGTGGTCAGCCCGAGGAAGACGGGCAGCGGCATGCGTTCCACGCCGGCCGGGACGGAGATGAGGCTGCGGAAGACGGGGATCATCCGTCCGAACAGCACCGCCTTCGTCCCGTGCTTGGCGAACCACGCCTCGGTCTTCTCGATGTCGGAGACCTTCAGGAGCGGGATCTTCGCCGCGAGCGCGACGGTGCGCTCGCGCCCCAGCAGCGCCCCGACCCCGTACAGCGCGAACGCCCCGACGACCGAGCCGAGCGTCGTCCACAGCAGCACCGCCCACAGATCCATCCGCCCGGCGCCCGCCGCGAACCCCGCCAGCGGCAGGATCACCTCGCTGGGGATGGGCGGGAACAGGTTCTCCAGGGCGATGGCGAGGCCCGCACCGGGGGCTCCCAGGCTGTCCATGAGCCCGGTGATCCAGGAGGGGGCGGGGAGTGCTGCTGCGCTTGCGACCATGAAGTCCACGCTAGATCGGCTGCCCTGAAGGCAGACTGAAATGCGATCCGTACGCCGATGGGTTGAGGAGTGGGCCGATGACCAAGGGCAACACGACGAAGATCACGGACGAGCTGTACGACTACGTCCTGGCGCACAATCCGCCGCTGGACGCGGTGCAGCGGGAACTGGTCGAGGTGACCTGGGAGCGCTTCCCGGAGTCGGCGGGCATGCAGTCGGCCGCCGAACAGGCCCCGCTGCTGGCCTTCCTGGTACGGCTGACGGGCGCGCGGCACGTGGTGGAGGTGGGCACCTTCACCGGCTTCTCGGCGCTGGCGATGGCGCAGGCGCTCCCCGAGGACGGGCGGCTGATCACCTGCGACGTCTCCGAGGAGTGGACGGCGTACGGGCGCGAGGCCTGGGAGAAGGCGGGGGTCGCCGACCGGGTGGAGCTGCGACTGGGCGACGCACTGGAGACCCTGCGGACAATGCCTGCCACGCCGCACATCGACCTCGCCTACCTGGACGCCGACAAGCCCCAATACATCGCGTACTGGGAGGAGTTGGTGCCCAGGATGCGGCCGAGCGCGCTGATCGTCGTGGACAACGTGCTCTTCCACGGGGGAGTGGTGGACGCGGGGGCGACGGGGAGCGCGGCGGCGATCCGGGAGTTCAACGAGCACGTGGGGCAGGACGGGCGGACGGAGAGCGTGATGCTGGGGATCGCGGACGGGGTGACGTTGGCCCGCAGGAGGTGAGGGGGCCCGCGTGGGCCCGCATAGTCTGGGCCCATGCCTCGTTACGAGTACCGCTGCCGCCCCTGTGACACCACCTTCGAGCTGAACCGGCCGATGGCGGAGTCCTCCGACCCCGCGTCCTGCCCGGAGGGGCACACGGACACGGTCAAGCTCCTGTCGGCCGTGGCCGTCGGGGGGACCAGCGCTGCGCCCGCCGGTGGTGGCGGTGGCGGGGGCTGCTGCGGGGGCGGGTGCTGCGGCTGAGGGTGGTTCGCGGGCACCCGGTGCCGGGGCGGGTTTCTCCCCTAGCCGCCCCTTCCCGTAACCCTGCGGGGCTGGGAGGGGGGCGTGCGGGTGGGTTGTGGCTGGTGTTTTGCGCAGTTCCCCGCGCCCCTTTCAGGGGCTCAGCCCGCCGCTGCGCCGCGTTCCTCGCGGATGGCGGAGACGACGCGGGAGACCGCTGAGCGGACCGCCTCGGTCTCCGTGAGGAAGTGCCAGTAGTCGGGGTGGCGGCCCTCCAGAGCGGCGATCGCCCGGTCCAGGCGGGCGACCGCGTCGTCCAGCGGGCGGGCGTGGCGCGGGTCGGGGGTGTTGCGGCCCGCCATCGCCAGGCGCTGCGCGTCGCGGATCGCGAAACGGGTGCGCTGGATCTCCACCTGCGGGTCCTTGGAGACCGCGTTGAGGCGCTGCAGCCGGTCACCGGCGGCCGACACCGCCTCGTCCGTGTCGTTCAGCAGCGCCCGCGCCGTGCTGATCAGCGAGGTGGCGTCCGGCCACCGCTGCTCCGCGCGCGCCTTCCCGGCCTCCTTCAGCCGCTGCTCCGCCAGCCGTACGCTCTCCGCCGCCTGCGTGGGGACCTGCTGGAGGTCCTGCCAGCACGCCGCCGCGAATCTGCGCCGCAGCTCGCTCAGTACGGGATCGACCTTCCCGGCCCGGGTGGTCAGTGCCTGGGCGCGGGTCCGCAGCGACACCAGCCGGCGGTCGATCTCCGCCGCACGCTGCGGCAGACCCGCCGCCTCGACCCGTACCGCCTCCGCCTCCCGCTGCACCTTCTCGGCCCGCTCCAGGGTCTCCGGCACGCCGTGCTGCCCGGCGCCCTGGTTGAGGCGGGTCAGCTCGGGGCCCAGTGCGGCCAGCCGTGCCGCCAGGTCGTCGGCGCGCAGCCCCGCGTCCCGTACCGCGTCCAGTGCGTTGCTCGCGCCGAGCAGGGACTGCCGGGCCCGCTCCACGGCGGGCGCCAGCCGGGCGAGCTGCGTCTCGGCCTTGTCGAGCAGTGGGGTGAGGCTCTGCGAGAAGCGGTCCAGCTCGCCCTTGACCCGTACGAGATCGTCCTTGGCCCGGCCCAGCTCGGCCCGCGCCTTGGCGGCGTCGCCCGCGTCCAGGTCGTCGCGCTCCAGATCATGGGCGTCGACCGCGGTGATGTAGGTGTGGCTGACCTCGTCGATGCGCTGCCCCAGTGAGGCGAACTGCTCGGCGGTGCGCCGGGCGCCCGGCGAACTGTCCACCGCGGTGATCGTCTCGATCGAGATCCGCAGGTCGCGCTGGGCAGTGTCCAGCTCGTAGAAGGCAGCGGCGGCGGCGTCCTTCGCGGCCAGCGCGTCCGCCCGCGCACTCTCGCTGCGCCCGCCGAACCAACGGCGGGTGCCGCCCCCGGCGAAGGAGGCGGCGGCGAGGGGCAGCAGCGCCACCGGCAGCAGCATCAGCGCCACCGCGTCACGGGCACCCGAGGCCTTCCGGGCGGGGGGCCGTGCCCGACGGCGTACTCGCTGCGTCTGCGGCTGCGCGTCTGTCGCCGTCACATCCCTCTCCCGTACCGTGTCCGCCTGGCTGGTTCATTCTCCCACCAGGTAAGGACGAACACACGGGCCGGTTAGTTCGCGCTTTGGAGCGTGACTTCGCCGTTGTCGCTGCGGGCCTTGACGACGTGGGTGCTGTTGTCGGCCTTCTCGACGTCGGCCCGGACGTGGCCGTTGTTGCTCCTGGCGTCCACCTGGTAGGCGGCCTTCGGCAGGGTGAGGCGGACGGCCCCGTTGTTGCTGCGGCCGTCGACGAGGTCGGGCACGGCGGTGAAGGCGAGCTTGACCTCGCCGTTGTCGGACTTCGCGGTGACGTTCTTGGCGGAGATGTCCGCGCCGGAGATCCACCCGTTGTCGCTCTCCAGGTCGAGCTTTCCGCTCATGTTCTTCAGGTCGATCTCGCCGTTGTCGGACTTCACCTTCAGGTCGGTGGTGAAGCCGGTGGCCTCGACGCGGCCGTTGTCGTTGTCGACGGTGACGGCGGTGCCGCGCGGGATCTTCACGGAGTGCCGGGCCGAGCACTCGGCGCTGATGCCGGTGCACTCGACCTTCAGCTTGAGCGTGTCGCCGGTCAGCTCCCACACGGGGTCGGGGCCGCTGCCGAACATCACCCAGCCGTCGACCTGCCGCTCCACCTCGATCTGCTTCACGTCGGCGGGCACCAGGGTGAGGAGGGAGTTGTCGGCGGAGATCGTCAGCGCCTTGCCGCTGAACGCGAACGACTTCTTCTCCACGGGCGCGTCCGAGGCGTCGGCGCTGCCGCACCCGGTGACGGCCAGGGCGACGAGAGCGGCTCCGCCGAGGGCGAGGAGTGTGCGGGTCGTGGCTGCCATGATGTGGGGTCCCCTGCTGCGTACGGTCGATGTGTCTTCACCGTAGGAGCCCGGCCCCACCCCCTGCGATCCGGCCGCCCACCGGATCGGGGGTGGGGGTAACCCCCGCACTCCGCCTGTGACCAGCGCCTGCCCGGGATCTGGTTTGCGGAGCAGCCCCTGGGGCCATGTACGCTGTTGCCTCATGCCCGGGCGCGTAGCTCAGGGGTAGAGCGCCGCCCTTACAAGGCGGATGTCGGCGGTTCGAAACCGTCCGCGCCCACCAGTCCCAGGACATGACGAAGGCCCGCCCCCCGGCGAAGAACCGGGAGCCGGGCCTTCTTCCGTTCCGCCCCTGGCTCTTCCTGGGCCAGAATGCGGCGCATGCCTCTTGATCAGGAACTCGTGGACGCCGCGCTGGACCAGATGAACCGGCGCTGGCCGGCCGGTGAACCCGGCGGGGCCGCCGCCGTGCGGCTGGCCGACGGCGGCATCCTCACCAGCGTCGGCCTGGACAACATGAACGGCGGGGTGACCCTCTGCCAGGAGACCGGCGCCTTCATCCAGGCGTACACGCAGGACCGCACGGTCGTCGCCTCGGTCTGTGTGTGCCGGGACGACGAGCTGTCCCGTGTGCTGATCCTGCCGCCGTGCGGGATCTGCCAGGAGCGGCTCGCGCTGTGGGGGCCGGGGGTCGAGGTGGCGGTCCCGCACCCGGCCGACCCGACGCGCTGGGAGGCGCGGACGCTGGCGGAGGTGAACCCCTACTACTGGGGCGTGCAGTTCGCCGAGGGCAAGTGGCCCTCCTTCGCCCAGCACTCCGAGTAGGCGGCTGCTCCCTGCGGCTGCTCCCTTCGCGGGGAACGTTCCAGCCGTAGCGGTACGGGGCCGGGCGGGGCCCGGTAGCGGAGCAAGATCACCCGATGGTGCGGCGGTGGGGCGGGCCGGTGGCGAGAGGGCCGGTGGCGGGGTGGGCCCGGATCGGGCGGGCCGCCCCCTTGCCCGCCCGTTCCGCCCCTGGGGGGCGGCCCCGCCGCCCAAGGGGGCTCGGTGGAAGCGGTGCCGCGCAAGGGGGCGAGGGGCGTTGTCAGTGGGCGGCGGTAGCGTGAGGAGCATGTGCCGCAGCATTAAGACGCTTCGTCCGCCTGCCATCCCCGAAGAGGCCACGTCCGAGGAGATCGCCGCCGCCGCGTTGCAGTACGTGCGGAAGATCTCCGGGTTCCGTGCCCCCGCCGCGCACAACAAGGAGGTGTTCGATCAGGCCGTGGAGGACGTCGCCGCCGCCACGGCCGCGTTGCTCGCCGGGCTGGAGGTGCGCGGGCGGCGGACCACGTAGGCCGCCAGGGTGCCCGCGATGGCGAGGGCGAGGACGGAGACGGCCGTGCTCAGCCAGCTGGCGCCCAGCCACTGCCCGCCGAAGTAGCCGAGCGCCACGCTGTACAGCGCCCAGGTGATGCCCGCCAGCGCCGACCACGGGACGAATTCCTTCGGCCTGCGGTGCGCCGCGCCCGCGCCGAGGGAGACGACGGAGCGCCCGGCGGGGGCGAACCGGGCCACGACGACCAGGATGCCGCCGCCCCGGCTGAGCGCACTGCCGAGACGTTCCTGCGCGGCGGTCAGGCGGCGCGAGCGGGAGATCGCCCGGTCCAGGCGTTCGCCGCCGCGCCAGGCCAGGCGGTAGGCGGCGAAGTCGCCGAGCAGGGAGGCGGTGGCCGCGCACGCGGCCAGCAGGAGCAGGTCCGGCAGGTCCTGCGCGAAGCCGTCGGGGACGTTCGCGGAGGCGTTGGTCGCGCCCGCTGCGGCAGCGGTGGCGGCGGTGATCAGCAGGACGCCGCTCGGCATGATCGGGACGAAGACGTCGAGGACGATCGAGACGCCGATCACCGCGTATATCCATGGACCCGAGGTCAGCGACCCCAGACTCTCCAGCACTGCGAACTCCCCGGCCAGGAACCACGCCGCGACGTCGCATGGGGAGCGGCAGGGGCGGCTTAACAGCGGTCCACCTTACGCCTGGTGGGAGCGGGATTTGCGCCCGGTACGGGTGGTGTTGGGCAGATCACTTCACTCTGCACGCAAAGCCCCGCCGGAAGCTCGCCGGGGCACATCTGAGCGCCCTCCCGTTCACCCGATTGCCGCCTCCCGTGCGACGCACCGAGGGGGCGCGCGGAGTGTGGTGCGGGGGAGGCGAGCGGGGCGGGAGCAAGGGCAGGGGGGCTACTCGAAGGAGTCACCATGACAGGTCGCAGCCGGACGCAGAAGCGTGCCGTACGGGTCGTCGGCGGGGCCGCCGCCCTCCTCCTCGCGGGGTCGGCCGCCGCGGCGTACGCCCAGGACACGGCCGCGGGCGGCGACGGCAAGGGCCTCACCGTCGAGGGGCGCTTCGCCCCCGCCTCCGCGTTCGTACCGCCGGGAGCGGTGTCGTACGACGCGCAGCTGGTGCCCGCCGGGGGCTGGATACATGTCCAGCAGAAGGTCAGCGGCAAGGAGACCACGGTCACCGTGAAGGTGAAGGGGCTGAAGCCGAACCACGCCTTCGGCATGCACGTCCACGAGAAGGCCTGCGGCGTCGACCCGAAGGCCGCCGGCATGCATTACCAGCACGTCAAGGACCCGAAGCTGGTCAACCCCGACAACGAGGTGTGGCTGGACTTCACCACCGACAAGGACGGCAACGCCGAGATGAGCGCGCACCACACCTGGGGCCTGCCCAAGGGAGCCGCGAACTCGGTGATCCTGCACCGCGAGCAGGGCGGCGCGGGCGAGCGCGTCGGCTGCTTCACGGTGCCGTTCGGCGACTTCACGACCGGTGTGAAGTGACGTCACGTCAGCGGCGCTGAAGAAAGAGGGGCGTTCGGACCGTCGAGCGGGATCGGTCCGAACGCCCCTCGCGCGGCTCAGGCGGTCGCCGTCACCTGCCGCTCCTCATGCGCCGCCGACGCCGTCGTACCGCGCCGCGCGGCCAGCAGTCCGTCCACGGCCAGTGCGCCGGGCCCGGTGAAGACCAGCAGCAGGAGCGTCCAGCAGAAGAGGGCCGACAGTTCGCCGCCGTTCTGCATCGGCCACAGTGCCTCCGGCTGGTGGACGACGAAGTACGCGTACGCCATCGAGCCCGAGGCGATCAGCGCCGAGGTCCGGGTGAAGAGGCCGAGCGCGACCAGTGCCCCGCCGGCGAGCTGGATGACGGCCGCGTACCAGCTCGGCCAGGCGCCCGCCTGGGCGGTGGCCCCGGTGCCGCCCGCGCCGCCGAGGACGCCGAAGAGGGAGGCGGCGCCGTGGCAGGCGAAGAGCAGCCCGGTGACGAAGCGGAACGCGGCGAGCGCGTACGGCCGGTACCCGGTGAGGTGTGCGGCCAGGGATGCCCGAGGGGCCGGTGCGGAAGGTGCGGTCATGAGCGGGGGACTCCTTCGGTGGCGGCCTTGGGGGAGGCCGGGTGGGGACGCAGCCCGAAGAGACCTGCGATGCCCAGGAGGTTAGGTAAGCCTCACTGTGCTTGCAAGTTCAACATTCCAGTTGTGGCCGGAATTCGCCCCCAAGTGGCCTTTCTCTTACGCCTGTTGGCCCCTTTGTGTCATTCCTGTGTCAGATTTGTGGTCATCGCCGTCACGAGTCGCGCGCCCGTCTTGCTGTGCCCCTTGATCCTTTCCGCCGTGCCCCCCGTCCGGACCTGTCGGGCCTGGTCGAGCCGGAGCTGGGCCGAGCGCCCGCGCAGCGTCAGCGTCATCAGCTGGTTGCCGAACCAGGGGCCGCCCGTGCGCCGCCAGCGCAGCAGCGGGCGGCCGATGCCCCCGTGCCGGGCGAGCCGCCGCCCGAGCCGCCGGCCGGTGCCGCTCCACCCGAACCGGAACCCCAGCTTGATCGAGGACGGGATGCCGTTGTGCACCGGCGAGCACGTCAGCTGGAACACCTTCGCGGTGTCCGGGCGCGTGTCGTCGGGCCACGCGGTCGGCTCGGCGACGTACGCGTGGTGCACGTCCCCCGACAGCACGCACACCGTCGCCGGGGCCGCCGGGCCGCTGCCCGCCTCCGCGATCAGCCGCGCCATCCGCTCGAAGGAGGCGGGGAAGGCCGCCCAGTGCTCCAGGTCCGAGCGCCTGCGCAGATCCTCCGCGAACCGCGCCCACCGGGGGCCCTTGACCCCCGACGCCAGCGCCGCGTTCCACCCCTCCGCGTCGTGGATCAGCGGCGGCAGCAGCCACGGCAGCGAGGTGCCGATCAGGAGGTGGTCGTACGGGCGCGAGTCGTCCAGTGCCTGGTCGGCGAGCCAGCGCGCCTCGTCCTCGTCGAGCATCGCCCGCGCGCCCTCCTTCAGGACGCGCGCCGCCCTGGTGTCCACCATCAGCAGCCGTACGTTCCCGAAGTCGCGCCGGTAGCTCCAGCGCACCGACGCCGGGTCCTGGTCGGCACGGGCGGTGAACTCCCGCAGCACGTTCGTGCCGTCCGGGACGGCGCGCACCCGGGCGTAGATCTCGTCGGCGGCCAGCTCGGCGGGGGAGAGGTTGCCCAGGTGCTGGTAGACCCAGTACGACATCAGCCCGCTGAGGATGCGCTCGCGCCACCACGGGGTGGCCCGCATGTCGGCGACCCAGGAGGCGCTGGTGTTCCAGTCGTCGATGACGTCGTGGTCGTCGAAGATCATGCAGGTGGGGACCGTGGACAGCAGCCAGCGGACCTCCGGGTCGAGCCAGGACTCGTAGTAGAGGTGGGTGTACTCCTCGTAGTCCGCGACCTCCACGCCCGGCGGCTCGCGCAGGTCGCGGCGGGTGGCCAGCCAGCGGCGGGTGGCCTTGGATATCTCGTCCGCGTACACCTGGTCGCCCAGCAGGAGGAGGTAGTCCGGGCGCTCGGTGTGCGTGCCGTCCGGGTGGTCGGCGAGGCGGGCGGCGAGGGTGTCCAGCGCGTCCGGGCCCGCCGGGTCCTTCTCGCCCTCGGCCGGGGCCGCCCACCGGCACGAACCGAAGGTGAGCCGGGCCGAATCCGCCCCGGGGGCAGGGGTGTTGATGGTGCTCGGCGGGAAGCCCGAGTCGGGCAGCGGCCACACCCGGTCGCCGCCGAGCAGCACCTCGTACGGTGTCGACGTGCCCGGGCGCAGGCCCGTCACCGGGATCAGCGCGTAGTGGTGCCCGGATATCTGGAAGGTCCGCGCGCTTCCCCCGCCGCCGCCCTCGCAGGCCACCTCGGCCGTGCAGGGCCGGTCGGTCTCCACCCAGACGGTCGCGGTGTCCCCGCGCTCCCAGTCGACGTACCTCAGCACCGGTCCCAGGCGCAGCCGGGTCATGTGTGTCCTCCTCCGTCGTCCCCCGTGCGGGGCCACGGCCCCGTACGGTACGGAACGACGGAGGGGAGCGGGGAAGTTCCGCGCGTCAAAGTGCGGTTGACGCGCGGTGACGTGCGGGGCGGCGGTGCCCGAGCGGGGTCAGCAGTGCGTGAGCAGGGTCAGCAGTTCTTGAGGACGCCCTCCAGCGCCGTCTTCTCCGCCTGGTCGACGGTCAGCTTCCAGTGGTGCTTCACGTGCACCCACATCTGGACGTACGTGCACTTGTACGCGGCCCGCGACGGCAGCCACTTGGCCGGGTCCTTGTCGCCCTTGGCCTGGTTCACGTTGTCGGTGACCGCGATGAGCTGCGGGCGGGTGAGGTCGTTGGCGAAGGCCTGCCGGTCGGCGGTGGTCCAGCTCTTCGCCCCCGAACGCCAGGCCTCGGCGAGCGGCACCATGTGGTCGATGTCCAGGTCGGAGGCGGCCGTCCAGGTGGCCCCGTCGTACTCGGAGTACCAACTGCCCTTCACCGCAGCGCACTTGGCGTCCTGCTGGACGTCCTTGCCGTCGCGCTTGAGGACCACCTCGCGGGTGTTGCAGGCCCCTTCCTGGGTGATCCAGTGCGGGAACTTCTCCCGGCTGTAGCCGTCGGAACTGCCCTCGGCCGCGACCGTGAGCTGGGCCAGATAGGTGCGGGCGGTGCCCGCGTCGACCGGCGGGGGCGGCGAGGCGAGCGCGCTGGGGGCGGTGGTGAGCAGGCCGGTCGCGGCGAGGGCGGCGGCGCTCGCGCCGACGGCTATGCGACGCGCGTAGAACTTCGCGGAGGGCGCTGCGGCATGGCGTGACATGTGAACTCCCGAGACGTGGGGGGAAGTTGAGCCACGCGTCCCGTCAACTCCCGCGCGGCCCGGCCATCGTGGCGACGCCGGGTTTCCGGGAGGCGTGCACCAGGTAACAGGCTGACGGCATGGTCACGTCATATCAAGGAGTTCGGGACTGTTCACGGAATCTGACGATCCGACACCGCTCGTTCACTTGTGCGGGGTTGGGGCCTGCCTAGGGTGGGCCCGTGACCGCCCCCTTCGTGACCGCGCCCTCCGTGATCGCGCAGGACGCCCCCACCCTCCTGCCCGTCAACGCCACCCTCGGCGCGGTGCTCGCCGTGCTCCTCGCCCTCGCGGTCACCGTCGTCGCCTGGGCCCGCCTCTCGGGCGACGGCACCCGCGCCCGGGGCCGGGCCTTCGCGCTCGCCGGGGTGCGGGCCGCCGTGCAGCTCGCCGTGGTCGCCCTCGTGATCGGCTGGGTGGCCCGCTCGGGCTGGCTGCTGTGCGCGTTCCTGCTGCTGATGTACGTGGTGGCCACCCGTACCGCCGGACGCCGGATCACCCGCAACGGCACCTGGTGGTGGGCGGCCGCGCCCATCGCCGCCGGAGTCGCCCCCGTGGTGCTGGCCCTGCTGCTCACCGGGCTCGTCCCGCCGCAGGGCATCGCGCTGATCCCGGTGACCGGCATCCTCATCGGCGGCGCGCTCACCGCGACCGTGCTGGGCGGGCGGCGCGCGCTGGACGAGCTGACGACCCGGCGCGGCGAAGTGGAGGCGGGACTCGCGATCGGACTGCCGGACCGGGAGGCCCGCCTGGAGGTGGCCAGGCCCGCCGCATCCGACGCGCTGCTGCCGGGTCTGGACCAGACGCGGACGGTGGGGCTGGTCACGCTGCCGGGGGCGTTCGTGGGGATGCTGCTGGGCGGGGCGTCGCCGGTGATGGCCGGGGCGGTGCAGCTCTTCGTGCTGGTGGCGCTGCTCGCGGTGCAGGCGGTGGCGGTCGCGGGGGTGCTGGAGCTGGTGGCGCGGGGGCGGCTGCACCGGGACTGAGGCCGGGCCGGCCGGCGTCGGACATGCCGGGGAGTTCATCCCGTACCCTTGTACGAGCATGAAGGGGAGTAGCTCTTCGCCGGACCGTCGACATACTGCTGAGTTCGCTCAGCCGGCGCCCGGAGGCAGGCATCCGGCGATCCACCGTCGCCGTGTCGGCCAGCGAGACCTTCGGCCGCAGTGTTTGTTGTGTGTCAACGACGCTGCCGTGCCGAAGCGACCCCGGAAACAGGCAGGTCTCTCGGTACGGGCAGCCCGACCGATTGAGGAAAGCCCCATCCCATGATCAGTTTCACCGTCATGGCCATCACCTTCGGGACCGTGTTCCTGGCCGAACTCCCCGACAAGACGGCCCTCGCCGGGCTCATGCTCGGCACCCGGTACAAGGCCAGTTACGTCTTCGCGGGCGTCGCCGCCGCCTTCCTCGTGCACGTCTGCATCGCCATCGCGGCGGGCAGCGTGCTCACCCTGCTGCCGTCCTGGATCGTGAACACGGTGGTGGGCGTGCTGTTCCTGGTGGGAGCGCTGGTGCTCCTGCTGAAGAAGAGCGACGACGACGAAGAGATCAAGCCGCCCGAGAACCAGTCCTTCTGGAAGGTCTCCGGGGCGGGCTTCATGCTCATCCTGGTCGCCGAGTTCGGCGACATCACGCAGATCATGACCGCCACCCTCGCCGCCCGCTACGACAACCCGGTCTCGGTCGGCATCGGCGCCGTCCTCGCCCTGTGGGCCGTCGCGGGCCTGGGCATCGTCGGCGGGCAGGCGCTGATGAAGCGGGTGCCGCTGCGGCTCATCACCAAGGTCGCCGCCTGCCTGATGCTGGCGCTCGCGGGCTTCAGCCTGTACGAGGCGATCGCGGGCTGAGCGGCTTTCGCCAGGCGTACGAGGAAGGGGGCGGCCCGCAGTGATGCGGGCCGCCCCCTTCCTCGTCAAGCAGCGGTGTCTCAGACGGTTCAGACCGTGACGTGCAGGGACGTCGAGCCGTCCGCCTCGGTGACGACACGGACCTGGGTCAGGTCGGCGACGACGGCGGTCGGGCCGTGCTCGGCCGCGCGCGGGCCGACGCCCAGCACGCGCATTCCGGCGGCCTGACCTGCCTGGATGCCCGCGCCCGAGTCCTCGAAGACGATGCAGTCCGCCGGGTCGAAGCCCAGCTCGGCCGCGCCCTTGAGGAAGCCCTCCGGGTCCGGCTTGCTCGCGCCGACCAGCTCGGCGGTGACCCGGGTGACCGGCATCGGCAGGGCGGCGGCGCCCATGCGGGCCTGCGCCAGCTTCTCGTCGGCGGAGGTGACCAGGGCGTGCGGCACGCCGGCGATGGCGGCCATGAAGGCGGGGGCGCCGCCGACCGGGACCACGCCGTCGGTGTCGGCGGTCTCCTTGGCCAGCATGACCTTGTTGTCCGCGTGGTTCTGCTCCATCGGGCGGTCCGGCAGGAGGACCGCCATGGTGGCGTAGCCCTGGCGGCCGTGCACGACCTTGAGCGCCTCGGCCGGGTCCAGCCCGTGCTCGACCGCCCACTCCCGCCAGCAGCGCTCGACCACGGCGTCGGAGTTGACGAGGGTGCCGTCCATGTCCAGCAGGAGGGCCTTGAAGGGCAGGACAGTGGTGTGCGGCATGAGGGAACTCCTGGGGCGCTCGGGTGGGGGCGCGGTCTGCACCGGGTGGGTGCGGTCTGCACCTCGTGGGTGCGGGCACGGCGTGCGCGTGGTGTGCGGGCAAAAGGAACAAGTGGTTCCGTCCACCGGTCAGGGGTTCATGGACGGAACCACTTTGTTCTTCTACGGTACAAAACCGTGGGCGGTTCTGTCACCCCGGGGTGGATGTGACCCGATCAGGGCTCGTTCGTCCAGCCCTCCAGCGCCTCCCGGGTCCTCGGCCCGTACACGCCCTCCGGCTCGTCCTCGATGCGCATGTACTCCTGGAACCGCGAGACGGACTGGGTGACCCGGCCCGTGTAGCGCCCGTCGGCCGGACCGCTGTAGAGCCCGAGCTGGCTGAGGCGGTCCTGGAGCTCGGTCACCTCCGGGCCCGTGGAGCCCTGGGCCAGGGTGCCCGTGGGGGACTCGCTCTCGGGCGGCTCCGGGGGCTCGGGGGTGTTCTGCGTCGGGGTCGGCTCCGGGGGCTTCGGCTGCTTCGGCGGGGCGGTCGTCGCCTTCCGGGTGGGAGCGGCCGAGCGCGAGGCGCGGGTGGGGGTGGGGAGGGTCTTGCGGGTCGGGGCGGCGGTGGCCGAGGCTGTGCGGGACGGGGTCGGGGAGGGGGTCGCCTCCGTCACCGAGGTGGGGGTGGTCGAGATGCCGCCCGGGAGGGCGCGGGTGTCCTCGGGGGCCGGGTCGAAGACGCCGACGGCGAAGGCGGTGCCGGCCAGCACGGCGAGGGTCGCGGCGGCGGTGAGCAGGATCGGGCCCCGGCGGCGGGCGCGGGGTGCGGGCTGCGTGGGCCCGTCCGGTTCGGCGGGCGGCACCGGGCGCAGCGGCATGGTCTGCTCGGCCGGGGCGAGCGGCGGCTCGACGGGGCGGTGCGGGGGCAGGGGGGCCGGGGTGTGCTGCGCGGCGGTCTCGGAGGGCTCCGAGAGGTTCACATACGGGCGGATGCGGAGCGGATTGAAGTCCTCCGCGTCCGCCGCCTGGGCCGTGCGTTCCGCGTGATGGGCTTCCGTGGCGCGGCGGGCGCAGTCGCAGGACGCGGCACCCGCGCCGGGTCTGCTTTCGTCCGGTGCTGCCCGTTCCGTACCGAATTCAGGACATAGGTGTCCGTTTTCCATGAGGTCCCCTCCCTCGAACTGCCAGCGATTATGCAGACCCCCGCCGCGCGACCCAATGCCCAGGGCCTCCGGCGGCCCTCTCTCGGCAGGCCATATCCGTACAGAACGACCAGGATGGGGATATGGCTCAGGAGAATCAGCAGAGGGCCGACTGGCCCGTACCGGCCACGCCCGGCGGGGACGCCGCCCGCACCGACGAGGGAACCGACCTGCCCGGTGCGGACCTGTCCCAGCGGGCCGTGCTCGTGTCGATCGGCGCGCTGCTGCTCGGCATGCTGCTCGCCGCCCTCGACCAGACCATCGTGTCCACCGCGCTGCCGACGATCGTCAGCGACCTCGGCGGCATGGACCACCTGTCGTGGGTCGTGACCGCGTACATGCTGGCGGCGACGGCCGCGACACCGCTCTGGGGCAAGCTCGGCGACCAGTACGGGCGCAAGAAGCTGTTCCAGACCGCCATCGTGATCTTCCTGGTCGGGTCCGCGCTGTGCGGCATCGCGCAGAACATGCCCGAGCTGATCGCCTTCCGCGCCCTCCAGGGCCTCGGCGGCGGCGGGCTGATGGTGCTGGCCATGGCGATCGTCGGCGACATCGTGCCGCCGCGCGAACGCGGCAAGTACCAGGGCCTGTTCGGGGCCGTCTTCGGTACGACGAGCGTGCTCGGGCCGCTGCTGGGCGGCGTCTTCACCGAGCACCTGAGCTGGCGCTGGGTCTTCTACATCAACCTGCCCGTCGGCATCGTCGCGCTCCTCGTCATCTCGGCCGCGCTGCACATCCCCGTACGCACCACCAAGCACCGCATCGACTACCTCGGCACCTTCCTCATCGCCTCCCTCGCCACCTGCCTCGTCCTCATCGCCTCCCTCGGCGGCACCACCTGGGCGTGGGGATCGGCGCAGATCATCGGGCTTGCGGTGCTGGGCGTGGTGCTGCTCGTCGCGTTCGTGGCGGTCGAGCGGAGGGCGGCGGAGCCGGTGCTTCCGCCGCGGCTGTTCACCGTACGGACCTTCGTGCTCAGCTCCGTCATCAGCTTCGTGGTCGGCTTCGCGATGTTCGGCGCGATGACCTACCTGCCGACCTTCCTCCAGGTCGTCCGGGGCGTGACGCCGACCATGTCCGGCGTGTACATGCTGCCGATGGTGCTCGGCATGCTGATCTCCACCACCGGCTCCGGGCAGGTCGTCAGCCGCACCGGCCGGTGGAAGGTGTTCCCCGTGGTCGGCACCGCCGTCACCACGATCGGCCTGGTCCTGCTGCACCAGCTCACGCCCACCAGCAGCACCTGGCAGATGAGCCTGTGCTTCTTCGTCTTCGGTGCGGGACTCGGCCTGGTCATGCAGGTGCTGGTGCTCATCGTGCAGAACGCCGTGCCGTACGAGGACCTGGGCGTCGCCACCTCCGGCGCCACCTTCTTCCGCTCGATCGGAGCCTCCTTCGGCGTCGCGATCTTCGGCACCATCTTCACCGGACGCCTCGACGAGAAGCTCGCCGCCGCCCTCGCCGGACAGCGACTGCCGCCCGGGCTGGACGCCGCCCGGCTGGAGTCCGACCCGCGCGCCATCTCCCAACTGCCCGCCGCCCTGCGGCCCGAGGCGCTGAACGCGTACTCCTCCGCCATCACCGACGTCTTCCTGTACGCCGCCCCGGTCGGCCTCCTCGCCTTCGTGCTGGCCTGGTTCCTCAAGGAGGACCGGCTGCGCGGCTCCGTCACCGCCCCCGAGGCCTCGCAGACCCTCGCCCCCAACCCCGTCGAGCGCACCTCGCGGGAGGAGGTGGCGCGGGCGCTGTCCGTGCTGGGCACCCGGGACGGCCGCAGGGCCGCGTACGAACGCATCACCGCGCGCGCCGGGTACGACCACCTGCCGGTGGCGAGCTGGCTGCTGCTGCGCATGCGCAAGAACGGCCTGGTGCAGCCCGCGATGCTGGCCGAGCGCGGAACCGTACCGCCCGAGGTCGTACGGGAAGGGGCGCGGCAGGTCGAGGAACGCGGCCTGGCCCGGCGCGAGGGCATGGCGCTGGTGCTCACCGAGAAGGGCGCGGAGGCCGCCGACCGGCTCGCCGTGGCCCGCGAGGAGTCCCTCGCGGAACTCCTCGGGGACTGGTGGGTGCCCGAGCGGCGCGACGAACTCAGCGAGATCGTCGAGGAGTTGAGCGGCGAGCTGTGCGGGTCGGACGCGGAACAGCCGACGGGGCTGGCGCAGGTGCGCAAGGGCGGCTGACGGGGGATCAGGATGCGGAGGTCCCGGGGGCTTCGGGGGCCTAGGGGGCTTCGGGGGTCAGGTCCTTCACGAACCAATGCTCCGCGTACTGCTTGGAGTTGAGGGCCTCGACCTCCCGGTAGCCGTGTTTGGCGTACAGGCCGCGCGCCTCGACGAGGTCGCCCCGGGTGTCGAGCTGAATGCGCCGCACGCCGTACGCGCGCGCCGTCCTCTCCACGGCCGCGAGCAGCAGGCCGCCCGCGCCCGTGCCGCGCGCCTCGGGACGTACGAACACCCTTGTCAGCTCGCCCACTTCGGGCTCCAGGAGGACCAGCCCGGCACACGCCGACGGCTTCCCTTCGTACCGGCCTACGACGAAGGTGCCCGTCGGCGGGACCAGCAGCTCCGTGCCGTCGTCGGTCAGCCCCTCGTCGATCTCCGCCTGCGTCGCGGGCCGGTTCCAGTAGCGGCTCGCGACCTCGTCGTAGTAGTCGCGGCGCAGAGTGGTGGCGTCCGGGGTGCGCGGGTGCTCGGTGGTGATGATCCAGGTCATCGCATCTCTGTACCCGAGCCGGCGACCGTTTGGCCAACGGATTACGGGCTACCCGGTGGGCGAGAGGCCCGACACCGCGTGCCCCGAGAGCCGAACGCCCGGAGCCGCAAGCCCCAAGAGCCACACGCACTGGAAAGGCAGAGCATGTCCACAGTCCTGATCATTGTGCTGATCGTGGTGGTCGTGATCGCCGTCGCGGCGGCCGTCGTCTTCCTCGGTCCCGGGCGGGGCCGTGTCGGCGGCGGCAAGTCACTGAAGAGCCGTTTCGGCCCCGAGTACGACCGGGTCCTGGCCCGCCACCAGGGCGACACGAAGGCCGCCGAGCAGGAGCTCGGCGAGCGCGTCAAGCGGTACGGCGACTTCCGGCCGCGCGAGCTGAGCCGGGAGCAGCACGAGAGTTACGTGGCCCTGTGGGCCGGGGTCCAGGAGCAGTTCGTCGACTCCCCGCCGAAGGCGGTCGCCGAGGCGCACGGTCTGGTCTCCCGGGTCGCCCTCGAACGCGGCTACCCGCAAGGCGAGCAGGAGCAGATGGACGCCCTGTCCGTGCACCACGGCAAGCACCTGGACGGCTTCCGCCGGGTGGGCCGGGCAGCGCGCGGCGAGGGCGGCACCGAAGAAATGCGCGAGGCCCTGGTCGAGGCCCGGGAACTGTTCGAGGCGCTGGTCACCGACCGCGTCGGCCACGGCTCCGGGCACAGCACCGGACACGACGAGCACGGTTCGCACCGGCCGCGCCCGACGGGCCGGCCCACCAAGGCCAAGGGGAGTGGAGTCTGACATGACGTACGAACCCGGAAACGACCGGCCCGCCGACGCACCGCAGGGACGCGGCAAGGACCCGTCCGCACACGGGAGGTCGACGCCCTCCGCACGCGGCGTCGACGCCGAACCGGACGCACTGCACGACCCCGTGCAGGCGGAGCAGCAGAAGCGCACCGCACGGGACTTCGGAGTGTCGGGCGCGGGTGCCTCCCCGGACGTGGGCCCGCTGCGCAGGCCGCCGGGGGAGAGCGCGGAGGCCGCGGGCGCCGGGCACGTACCGGGCCGCGAGCAGCATCTGCCGCCGGCGCCGGCGCAGGACCCGGCGCATGCGGCGGACCCGGGCTGGGCGGCGGGTGCCGAGCGTGGGGCGGGTACCGAGCGTGGGGCGGGTACCGAGCGCGGGGCGGGTGTCGACCGTTCGACGGGTGTCGGGCATCGGCCCGTGGGCAGCACCTCGGAGCACGTGGCCGGCGGCGGTCGGGAGACCGGCGCTCACCTGGCCGGCGACCGGGCCACTGGCGCTCACCTGACCGGCGGCCGGGACACCGGTCACGAGGCGGGGCAGCCGGGCGCCCAGCTCCTGCCGCACGGTGAGCGCGACAAGCTGGGGCTGCGCCTCCAGCAGGCGGTCAACCACTTCGTGGACGAACCGCGCCGTGCGGTCGAGGAGGCCGACCACGTCCTGGAGGAGACCGCCCGGCACCTCACCGAGACCCTCGCCGAGCACCGCCGTTCGCTTCGCGTCGCCTGGGAGGCCGAGGACCGCCAGGCGGAGACCGAGGAACTGCGGGTCGCCCTGCGCAAGTACCGCGAGGTGACGGAGCGGCTGCTCCGGATCTAGTCGTCCTGCGCGGTCTTCGGGCCGGTCTGCTGGACCACCTCGAACGACCACACCGTGGAGCCGGAGGCGGCGGGCCTGGGACGCTCGCCGCCTTCTCCGCCGCCCTGGTGCGCCTGCTTCATCGGCCCCTCCATCCACGCCTTGAAGGACTCCTCGTCCCGCCAGCGCGTGTAGACCAGATACTGGTCGGTCCCCTCCACCGGGCGCAGCAGCTCGAACCACTCGAAGCCGTCGGAGCTGTCCACGGTCCCGGCCCGCGACGCGAACCGCTTCTCCAGGACCTCCCGCTGCTCGGCGGGCACGGTCAGTGCGTTGATCTTCACGATGCTCATGCGTTCCATCCTGCCGTACGGGTCCGACAACGGACGGTGAGGGCTCAGTCCAGGGACTGCTGGACGGGGATGCCCTGCTGTGCCTCCAGGAGGATGCGGTCGCCGACCGGGCGGGCGAGTTCCACGGTGGCGCGGCTGTGGCGGAGGGCCAGGTCGCAGCCCTCGTCGGGGCCGCGCGGCCGCTTCCGGGGCAGGACGGAGACCGCGAGGACGACCGTGTCGCCGGACTCCAGGGCCTTCACCGCGCTCGGGCCGGTGCAACTGCCGTGCGTGACCGTCACGGTGAGGGTGCGGCCCTCGACCGTGACGGAGCCGGGGCCTCCGGTCGCCGCCGCGTCCGCACCGTACAGGCGCGGCAGGGGCGCGATCGGGGAGTCGGGGAACGTCGGGGCGGCCAGCGCCGGATAGGTGAACGGGGCGTCGTACCCCGCGACGGTGAACAGCCAGGCGGGGACGCGGGTCGGGCCCCGGCTCGTGGCCACCTCGGTCGTGCCGAGGCGGGCGCCGGTCACCTTCAGGGTGTGGCCGCCGTCGGGGTCGTTGGAGCCCTCGCCGAGGAACTCGACCGCCTCGCGTGCGGTCAGGGTCGCCGCCTTGCGGGTGGTGCCGTCGGGCCAGGTGGCCCTGGGTTGGGGGCGGGTGTCCGGCAGTTCGCCCGCGACGACGTACGCGCCTTTGAGGTGTGCCGTCCTGTCGGCCGCCGAGCGAAGTCCGCCCGGGGGCACGGTCGTGCGGAAACGCGCCAGCGGGTGGAAGCCCCGCTGCATGGCGGTCAGCGCCGCCGACCCCTCCCACGCCTTGGCGACGGCGCGCATGCGCGGGGCCCAGTCCGCGGGGGGCGACTCGGCGGAGAGGGTCTCGGTGCCGCAGGCGGTGAGCGCCAACAGGGCCGATAACGCGACCAGTTGGGTTGTTCGTCCGGTGCTCGACGTGCGCATGGTGGCCTCCGGGGGGCGGAACGCGGGTCGTGCGGTGTGCCCTGGGACGCGGGGTGGGGAGATCGGGTTCCCCGGAGCGTTGTCAGTGGCGGGGGTTACCGTCTGGGACAAGTGATCTCTGGGAGCGGGGGCGGGTTGTGCGGGAAGCGGTCGTGACGTCCGGCGGGGACCGGATGCGGTGGGTGGAGCTGCCGGGCGAGGAGCCCTGCCGGGTGTACGTGCACGGGCTGGGCGGGATCTCGGGCATGTTCGTCGAGGGGGCCTCGCACCCGGCGCTGGCCGGGCGGCGGTCGCTGCTGGTGGACCTGCTGGGGTTCGGGGTGAGCGACCGGCCGGACGACTTCGACTACAGCCTGGAGGCTCACGCGGGGGCGCTGGCACGGCTGTTGGAGGCGGCCGGGGTGTTCGGGGCCGAGGTCGTCGCGCACAGCATGGGCGGCTCGGTGGCGCTGGTCCTGGCCGACCGGTGGCCGGAACTGGTGTCGAAGCTGGTGCTGGTGCACGCCAACCTGGACGCGATCACCCCGGTGAAGGGTGCGCCGGGCAGCGGCGGCATCGCCGCGTACGGGGAGGAGGAGTTCCTCGCCACCGGCTGGGACGCGCTGCGGGCCACCGCCGGGGAGACCTGGTGGTCGACGATGAAGACCTGCGGGCCCCGGGCGCTGCACCGCAGCGCGGTCGGCCTCACCCGGGGCAGCGAACCGATGATGCGCGACCTGCTGCTCGACCTGAAGATCCCGCGCGGCTATCTGCTGCCGGAGGACGACGTGGACTTCCGCGGCGGCGAGGAACTGACGGCCGCCGGGGTCGAGGTGATCGCCGTGCCGGACTGCGGGCACAACGTGATGACCGACAACGTGGACGGCTTCGCACGGGCGACGGCCGCGGTGCTGGAGGGGAACGCGGCATGACGAGCTCGAACACGGATGGGCATACGGACATCGGGCGCTTGACGGAGCGCTGGCTGGACGTGGTCGCGAGCGGGCCCGGCGGAGGGCTGGGCGACGGCGACTTCGTACGGTCCCCGGCGGGGCTGTGGCTGGCGCTCGGGGTCGTCGCCGCCGGGGCGGGAGGGGAGACCGCCGAGGAACTGGAGGCGCTGCTCGGGGTGTCGGGGAAGGAGGCCGCCGGGGCGGTCGGGGCGGTGGCCCGGGCGCTGGAGGGGACCGACGCCCTCGAAGTGGCGACCTGCGTCTGGAGCCGGGTGCCGCTGTACCGGGCGTTCAAGGAGGCACTGCCACAGATCGCGCTCGGGAACCTCGACCAGGCGGCGATCGACGCCTGGGTGCGGGAGGCGACCGGGGGCATGATCGAGGAACTTCCGGTGCGTCTCGGGGACGACACCCTGCTGGCCGTGGTCAACGCCCTGGCCCTGAAGGCGCCTTGGCGGTACCCCTTCGAGGAGTCGGACACCGACGTCCGGGACTTCACGGACGCGGCCGGAGTGCGCCACGAGGTGATGGTCATGCACCAGGAGGTGTCCCTGGCCGACGTCTGGGACGTGGGCGCGACCCGCGTGGTCGAACTGCGCACGCGCTCGGAGCGGGGCGGTGCCCCGGTGCGGGTGAGGTTCCTGCTCGGGGAGGAGGGGGCCGGACCCCGGGAGGTGCTGCCCGCGGGATGGGCGGGGCAGGCGGCGCGCGTCCCGCTCGCCGCCGACGCGGTGAGCATCGCGCTGCCGCGCATGGAACTGCGTACGACCGACGAGGTCACCGACCGCCTGGCCGAGCTCGGCGTGCACCGTGCCACCGGCGAGGACGCCGACTTCTCCGGCATGTCCCCCGAACCGCTCGCGGTGTCGCGGGTGGTGCAGGAGGCGCTGCTCAAGGTGCGCGAGGAGGGGGTGGAGGCGGCTGCGGTGACCGCGGTGCTGATGGCCCCCGCCGGGGCGGCACCGCCCCGGCGGATCCGTATGGAGTGGGTCCGCTTCGACCGGCCTTTCGGGGTGGTCGTGCTGGACGGGGCCGGGGAGCTGCCGCTGTTTATTGCCTGGCAGGAAGGGGCGCCGAAGGGCTAGAACGGGAACTTCGGTTGTCGTACGACGGGAGCGGGCGCGTGGCTGGTCAAGGTGTCGAGGCGTTCTTCAGGGACGGGCGGCTCACCTCCGTGCCGCGCAAGCCGGGCCGGCGGGAGGAACTGCTCGCCCACCTGACCCGCACCCTCTTCGAGGAGGACCGCGACTACACGGAGCGCGAGGTCAACGACGCGATCCGCACGGTCCACGAGGACTGCTCGGCGCTGCGCCGCTACTTGGTGGAGGGCGGCTTCCTGGCCCGCCCGAAGGACGGCAGCAGCTACCGACGGGTGCCGCACTGAGAGCTCGCTCGGGCCGAGCGGCTCCGCTGTCCGGCGTTGGAGGTGCGGGCAGGGGCCGGTGCCGGGGTGGGCCCGGATCGGGCGGGCCGCCCCCTTGCCCGCCCGTTCCGCCCCCCCGGGGGGCGGCCCCGCCGCCCAAGGGGGCTGGGGAAGAGGGGTGGAGACGGCTGTGGCCCCCCACCGAGCGGATGGTGGGGGGCCACAGGCGTACACGGAAGCCGGAGCTGAGGTTCTACGCGGCAGCGGATCCGGAGGCGGCGCGGATCTGCGCGGCCTCCTCCTCCGATTCCACCGCCGGAGCCGACCCCGGCAGCGGGCGGCGGGCGCTCTCCGACATGAAGAAGACGGCGATGCCGCCGATGACGGCCGCGGCCATCATGTAGTACGCGGGCATCATCAGGTTCCCGGTCCACCCGATCAGCGCGGCCACGAACAGCGGCGTCGTACCGCCGAACAGCGACACCGAGATGTTGAAGCCGATCGACAGCGAGCCGTACCGGGTCTTCGTCGGGAAGAGGGCCGGCAGCGTCGACGGCATGGCGGCGGTGAAGCAGACCTGGAGCAGGCCGAGCACCAGCAGACCCGGGATGATCGCCAGCAGGCTGCCCTCGCGGATCAGCAGCAGCGCCGGGACGGAGAGGACCAGGAAGCCCGCGCAGCCGACGGCGATGATCGGGCGGCGGCCCCAGCGGTCGCTGAGCATGCCCGCGAACGGCTGGACGCACATCATGAACGCCATCACGCACAGGATGATCAGCAGGCCGTGCGTGGGGTCGTACTTGAGCTGCTCGGTGAGGTACGTCGGCATGTACGACAGCAGCATGTAGTTGGTGACGTTGAAGACGAGCACCAGGCCGATGCAGAGCAGCATCGTCCGCCACTGACCGACGACGGTCTCCTTCAGCGAAGGCTTCGAAGCCTTCGCTGCCGCAGAGGGCTTCGATGCCTTCGCGGCCTGCTTGGCCCGCTTCTCCGCCTTGGCGGCCTCTGCCGCCTGCGCCGCGAAGGCCGGCGTCTCCTCCAGCTTCAGCCGCAGGTACAGGCCGATGATGCCCATCGGACCCGCCACCAGGAACGGAATGCGCCAGCCCCAGGACTCCAGGTCCGGCGTGCTGAGGAGGGCCGTCATCAGGGTGACCAGTCCGGCGCCGCAGATGTAGCCGACGAGGGTGCCGAACTCCAGCCAGCTGCCCAGGAAGCCGCGCTTCTTGTCGGGGGAGTACTCGGCGATGAAGGTGGACGCGCCGCCGTACTCACCACCGGTGGAGAAGCCCTGCACGAGCCGGGCCAGGAAGAGCAGCGCGGGGGCCCACATGCCGATCGTCGCGAAGGACGGGATCAGACCGATGCAGAAGGTCGCCGTCGCCATCATGATCATGGTGATGGCGAGGATCTTCTGCCGGCCGATGCGGTCGCCGAGCGGCCCGAAGACCATGCCGCCGATGGGCCGCACCAGGAAGGCCGCGGCGAACGCGCCGAAGGTCGACAGCGTCTGCGCGGTCGGGTTGTCGCTCGGGAAGAAGACCTTGCCGAGGGTCACCGCGATGTAGCTGTAGACGCCGAAGTCGAACCACTCCATGGCGTTGCCGAGGGCCGCGGCCTTCACGGCCCGCTTCACCTGGGCCGGGTCGGTGACGGTGACGGCCACGGGAGTTTCGGAGGCCTTGCCCTGGGACAGGGACTCTGACCGGGGTGCGACGGGAACGGACGTCGACACGAGCTCTCTCGCCTGCGCTTTCTGGTGATGGACAGCGGTCGCATTCCCGGACAAGTGACGTGGGAATGGACAGGGGCCGCCTCATGGTGCGAGGCGACCCAAAACAGACCATAAACGTTTAGTTGCCCTTTGCACTTAGTGCGGAGTTGATCACCCGGAAGCGCGTATACCCGCTTTCACCTGGTCAAACGCCCTTTCCGAAGGTCCCGGATCAGTCGACGTGATGTGACGTAGGTCGCAGAAAATGTGCGGAATGCACGGAACTCATCGCCGCGATGTGCCCTGGCAGGGGTACGTCACCGGGCAGTGCGGGATCCGGCTCCGGAGCCCCGTAGGCGGTACGCATCGGGATCGTCCCGGCCCACAGGCCGAGTTCCGCGTCCGGCCCGTCGCCGTCCTCCGGCGGACCCGCGGCGATCTTCACCGACGCCTCGTCCAGGGGGAGGGCGAGCAGCGAGGTGGCCGCGAGTTCCTTGGGGCTGGGGCGGCGGGCGTACTCCCACTGGCCGGGAGCGCTCTGCTCGGAGAGCACGCGCAGCCCGTGCAGGAGCGCCTCGGGGTCCGAGCGGTGGGTGATCAGGCGTGGGACGCCGTAGACCATCGCGGAGCGGTAGTTGAGGCCGTGCTCGAAGACGGAGCGGGCCAGTACGAGGCCGTCGACGTGCGTGACGGTGACGCAGACGGTGGCCTCCGGCGCCTGCACCAGGCTCCGGCTCGCCACCGAGCCGTGCACGTAGAGGGTGCGGGCCGCGACGTCGACCCCGTACACCGTGGGCACCGCCATCGGGGTGCCGTCGACGACCACGGCGAGGTGGCAGACGAACCCGGCCCGCAGGACCGCGTCGAGGTCGGCGGCGAGGGTGCTGCCCTGGTCGCGCAGGCGGCGGTGGCGGGTCCGGTCGGTGACCTTCAGCTCCGCCGCGGGTTTCTGCTGATTCTGTTCTCCGGTGCTCATGTCTCCACTGATTCAGTCGACCCGAAAGATCGGATCGACTGAATCAGTGCAGGCGGACTTCTTCAAGAGGTCGCGCCCCCCAGCTCCCGGCGACTGCAAGAGGTCTCAGCCCCCAGCCCCGGCAGCCTCAAGAAGCCGCCACCCGCAGCTCCTTGATCCCGTTGATCCACGCCGACCTCAGCCGCCTCGGATCCCCCGCCAGCCGCAGGTCCGGCAGCGCGTCGGCCAGCGCGTTGAAGATCAGGTCGATCTCCATCACGGCCAGCGACTTGCCGAGGCAGAAGTGCGGGCCGCCCCCGCCGAAGCCCAGGTGGGGGTTGGGGTCGCGGGTGATGTCGAAGTCGCCGGGGTTCTCGAAGACCTCGGGGTCGTGGTTGGCGGAGGAGTAGAAGATGCCGACGCGGTCGCCCGCCTTGATCTGCTGCCCGCCCAGCTCCAGGTCCTGCGTCGCCGTCCGCTGGAAGGACACCACGGGCGTCGCCCAGCGCACGATCTCCTCGGCGGCCGTCTTCGGGCGCTCCCGCTTGTACAGCTCCCACTGCTCGGGGTGGGTGAGGAAGGCGTGCATCCCGTGGCTGATCGCGTTGCGGGTGGTCTCGTTGCCGGCCACGGCCAGCAGGATCACGAAGAAGCCGAACTCGTCCGAGCCGAGGTTGCCCTCGTCCTCCGCCGCGACCAGCTGCGAGACGATGTCCTTGGCCGGACACTCCTTGCGCGCCACCGCCAGGTTCATCGCGTACGAGATCAGCTCCATCGCCGACTCCGCGCCGACCTCCTCGGTGATCGCGTACTCGGGGTCGTCGTACGCCACCATCTTGTTCGACCAGTCGAAGATCTTGCTGCGGTCCTCCTGGGGCACCCCGATCAGCTCGGCGATGGCCTGGAGGGGAAGCTCGACCGCGACGTTCGTGACGAAGTCGAAGGTGCCGTCGCCCTTCTGGGCCTCGGCGACCGCCGCCTCGACGATCTTGCCTGCACGGTCCCGGAGGGTGTCCTCCAGCGAGCGGATGGCGCGCGGGGTGAAGCCGCGCTGGACGATCTGCCGGACCCGGGTGTGCTCCGGCGGGTCCATGTTCAGCATGATCAGCTTCTGGGCCTCGATCGCGTCCCGCTCGATGTGCTCGTTGAAGCGGACCACGGCGGTGTTGGTGTTGGAGGAGAACAGCTCGGGGTGCGTCGAGACGTACTTGACGTCCTCGTGCCGGGTCACCGCCCAGTACCCCTCGTCGTCGAACCCCGAGATGCCGCGCCGCTGGGCGCACCACCACACCGGCGAGACCTGCCGCATCGCCGCGAACTCGGGGAGCGGGACGGCGGACTGCAGGACGTCGGGGTCGGTGAAGTCGAACCCTTCGGGAAGGTCGGACCCTCCGGAATGCACGGGGCAGGTCATCGGCAACTCCCTCTCACTGACATACACCTGACGGCCCATCAGAAGTGGCTCGCAAGGTAGTAACGAGTTCTACAAGTGGCAAGACCCTTGCGCAGTCGGGCCGTTGTTCATGAGACTTGCCCAAGAACTAGAACGCGTACTAATTCTGGTGAGAAGAGGACGAGCTCATGGCCGCGGAACCCGTCATCGTCGAAGCCGTACGCACCCCCATCGGCAAACGCGGGGGAGCGCTCGCCAATCTGCACCCCGCCTACCTCCTGGGCGAGACCTACCGCGAGCTCCTCGCCCGCACCGGCATCCACGCCGACTGCGTCGAGCAGGTCGTCGGGGGCACCGTCACCCACGCCGGCGAGCAGTCCATGAACCCGACGCGCAACGCCTGGCTCGCCATGGGGCTGCCGTACGAGACGGCCGCGACCACCGTCGACTGCCAGTGCGGCTCCTCCCAGCAGGCCAACCACATGGTCGCGAACATGATCGCCGCCGGGGTCATCGACATCGGCATCGGCTGCGGCGTCGAGGCCATGAGCCGCGTCCCCCTCGGCAGTGGCTCCAAGCACGGCCCGGGAAAGCCGTTCCCCGACGAGTGGAACGTGGACCTGCCCAACCAGTTCGAGGCCGCCGAGCGCATCGCCCGCAACCGGGGCCTGACCCGTGAGCGCGTCGACTCCCTCGGGCTGCTCTCCCAGGAGCGGGCCGCCACCGCCTGGGCGGAGGAGCGCTTCAAGCGGGAGACCTTCGCCGTGCAGGTGCCGACGAACGAGGAGGAGCAGGCCGCGGGGCAGGGCATGTGGCGGCTCGTGGACCGCGACGAGGGCCTGCGCGACACCTCCATGGAGGCCCTCGGCAGGCTGAAGCCCGTCATGCCGACCGCCGTGCACACCGCCGGGAACTCCTCCCAGATATCCGACGGCGCCTCCGCGATCATGTGGGCGTCCAAGCGGATGGCCCGCGCCCTCAAGCTGAAGGCCCGTGCCCGTATCGTCGCCCAGGCGCTGGTCGGATCCGACCCGCACTACCACCTCGACGGCCCCATCGACGCGACCCGCGCGGTCCTCGGCAAGGCCGGGATGTCGCTGCGGGACATCGACCTGGTCGAGATCAACGAGGCTTTCGCCTCGGTGGTGTTGAGCTGGGGTCAGGTCTTCGAGCAGGACCTGGAGAAGGTCAACGTCAACGGCGGGGCCATCGCGCTGGGGCATCCGGTGGGAGCTACGGGGGCCCGGATGATCACCACGGCCCTCCACGAACTGGAGCGCCGGGACAAGGAGTTCGCCCTCATCACCATGTGCGCGGGCGGCGCGCTCGCCACCGGGACGATCATCCAGAGGCTGTGACGGTACGTCATGTCCAGTCAGGCGTAAGGGAGTTCCCCCGCCCGGTGGTGTCGTCAAGTACACCCCCGGGACGGGGGTGGAACGCATGGTGAGGCGGTGCCCCGCGAACCTACCGTCGAGGCATGAAGCAGACACGCACCGTCGCCGCCGCCCTCACCGTCGCCACCCTCGTCGGCCTCACCGCCGCCCCGGCCCTCGCGGCCACTGCGAAAGCCCCGGCCCCGACCCAACAGGCCCAGCACCCCGTCCGCGGCACCCTGATCTCCGTCACCCCCGTAGCCGACCTCACCCGCGACCAGGTCCGGGCCTTCGTCACCCGGGGCGGGCTCGCCCCCGAGCAGGTCCGGCACGGCGTCACCGCGTACCGCCTGATCTACCGCACCATCACCCCGCAGGGCGTCCCCACCACCGCCAGCGGCCTCCTCGTGCTCCCCAAGGACACCGGGAGGAAGCTCTCCCTGGTCTCCGACACCCACGGCACCATGGTCCACCGCGACTACGCGCCGTCCGTCGCCGAGGACTTCGGCAAGCTCTCCCCGTACTTCTACGCCGGTACGGGCCGGGCCGTCGCCGCCCCCGACTACCTCGGCCTCGGCAAGGGGCCCGGCACCCACCCGTACATGGACACCGCGTCCGCCGTCACCGCGACCGTCGACATGCTGAGCGCCTCCCGCCAGGCCGCCGGCCGCCTCGGCAAGCACCTCGCACGCGGCGTGTACGCGACCGGGTTCTCGCAGGGCGGCCAGGTCGCCATGGCCGTCGGCCGCGAGCTGTCCAGGACCGGCGACCTCAAGGCGCTGGCCCCCGTCGCAGGCCCCTACGACCTGTCCGGCACTGAGATCCCCGCCCTGTACGACGGCCGGGTCAACCCCATGAGTGGCCTCTTCTACACCTCGTACTTCCTCACCGCCCAGAACAAGATCCACCACTTCTACCAGGACCCCGCCGAGGTCTTCCGGCAGCCGTACGCGAAGGTCGTCGAGCAGCTCTTCGACTCCCGCCACACCGAGGAGGACGTCGCCAAGGCACTCCCCGGCAGCGTCAAGGAACTCCTCACCCCCGAGTTCTACGAGAAGATGCGCCGCCCCAGCGGCAGGCTCCTGAAGGCGATCGAGGCCAACGACGGCACCTGCGACTGGAAGCCCCGCGTCCCGACCCGCCTCTACACCTCCGCCGGCGACACCGACGTACCCATCGGGAACGCCCGCGCCTGTGCCGCCGACCTGGCCGCGAACGGCAAGAAGGCCCCGGTGCTCGACCAGGGGGAGGTCGACCACTTCGGGGCCTTCAAGAAGTCCGCGCCGCAGATCGCGCGGTGGTTCAACGCACTGGACTAGGGCTCAGTACCAGTGGTTCTGCTGCCAGAAGTTCCAGGCGCCGCACGGGCTGCCGTAGCGGGAGTTCATGTAGTCGAGACCCCACTTGATCTGGGTCTTCGGGTTTTCCTTCCAGTCCGCGCCCGCGGAAGCCATCTTCGACGCGGGCAGCGCCTGGACCAGGCCGTACGCCCCGGAGGAGGCGTTGGTCGCGTGGTGGTTCCAGCCGGACTCGTGGGCCACGATGTTGCTGAAGCACTGGAACTGCGCGGCGGGCATCATCTGCCGGGCCGTGTCCTGGGCGGACGACGGCGCAGCCGCTGCTCCGGAAGCCGAACCGAGGACCGCGCCCGCAGCGCCCAGCAGGGCGGTGGCGCCGACGACGGCGGACTTCTGGCGGGCGGAGAAACGGCTGATGAAGGCGAACGACACGTAGGAACCTAACGTCGGGGACAAGAAAGCCGCACACACCGGACCGGAGGTCGACGGGGAAGGGACGCGGCGGCGGGCGGTGAGGCGATCAGCCGTCCGGCGTCCTGCGGCTCCACCAATGAAGCAGCCGCCGGCGGGCGTGGCAAACACCCCGGGTACTAGTGGACGTGGTGCGCCGGGCAGAACTGCCCCACCCTGTGGAATCAAGGAATGTGCAGCTCACTAGGGGTGCAAAGGGGGTCATAAGAGGCGCGTGAAAGCTACGAGTCCCGATAGTTGAGGACCAAGGTCCTATGGGCCGCTTCACACCGAGGGGTCCTCGAAATGCACCCAGGGTCGCCGCCCGACTACGACTTCGAGGGCTCTTCCCGTACGTCCTCGAACGCGACCGGCGCCTCGAAAGCCGCCCTCCGCGTCGCCCGCCGCAGCGCCTTCAGCAGCGTCGGCCCGACCGCCAGCGTGAGCACCACCGTCAGCACCGCCCGCCCCAGGTCCCAGCCGACCGAGGTGGCCAGGCAGTACGCGAGGAAGCGCACGAGGTTCTCGTGCACGGGGTCGCCCGGCACGAAGGAGACACCCGTGGACAGGCCACCGATGTACGTCCACCCCTGGAGGTTCATCACCGTCCCGTAGAAGAAGGCGGCCACCGCCCCGTACGCCGCGAGCATCACCACCTCCCCGACCCCGCGCAGCCGCTGCCACCCCGGCAGCAGCCCCGCGCCCATCGTGAACCAGCCCATCGCCAGCATCTGGAACGGCATCCACGGCCCGACCCCGCCCGTGAGCAGCGCCGACGCGAAGATCGTCACCGAGCCCAGCACAAAACCGAAGCCCGGCCCGAGCACCCTCCCGCTGAGCACCATCAGGAAGAACATGGGCTCCAGGCCCGCCGTCCCCGCCCCCAGCGGCCGCAGCGCCGCCCCGACGGCGGCCAGCACCCCGAGCATCGCGACGGCCTTCGCGTCCATCCCCGAGTCGGAGATCGTGGCCACGACCACCCCGACCAGCAGCGGCAGCAGCGCCGCGAACAGCCACGGGGCGTCCTTGGAGTGCGCGAGTCCGGCCGCCGAGTCGGCGAGCAGCGGCCACCCGAAGGCGATCACCCCGACCAGGCTGACCAGGACGAGCGCGGCCACGGACTTCGGCCCCAGGCGCACGGGCCGGCTCACGGCGTGCTCTCCCCGGACAGCGCGTCCCGCACCTGCGCCACGGTCAGCCATTTCTGCGGCGCCAGGATCTTCGCCACCTGCGGCGCGAAGGACGGCGAGGAGACGACGACCTCGGGCGTTGGCCCGTCCGCGACGACCTCCCCGTCGGCGAGGATCACCACCCGGTGCGCCAGCTCGGCCGCCAGCTCCACGTCGTGCGTGGCCAGCACCAGCGCGTGCCCCTCGGCCGCCAGCCCCCGCAGGATCGTGACCAGCCGGGCCTTGGCCGCGTAGTCAAGACCGCGCGTCGGCTCGTCGAGCAGCAGCAGCGGCGGCTTCCCGGTCAGTACGAGCGCCAGCGCCAGGGCGAGCCGCTGCCCCTCCGACAGGTCCCGGGGGTGCGTGTCGTCCGGCACCCCGGGCAGCAGCGCGCTGACCAGGGCCCGGCAGGTTCCGCTTTCGGCCCCGGCGTCGTGGTCGGCGGCCGCGCACTCGGCGGCGACCGTGTCGGCGTACAGCAGGTCCCGTGGTTCCTGCGGTACGAGTCCCACGCGCCGCACCATCTCCTTCGGCGCGGTCTTCGCCGGGGTCCTCCCGCCGACGGTGACGCGGCCGCCGGACGGGGTTTGCATGCCGACCAGCGCGTTCAGCAGGGTCGACTTCCCGGCCCCGTTCCGCCCCATCAGCGCGACGGTCTCGCCGGGCCGCACCGCCAGGGACACGTCCCGCAGCGCCTCGATGCGCCCGCGCCGCAGCGACAGCCGCTCGGCCTCGGCGACGGGCGCGGCGGCCGGAGGTGCTTCCACTTCTTCCGGCGTACGGTCCGCAAGCCCGGCCCGCAGCCCGGCGGCCCGGCGGCGCGCGTCCCGTACGGACAACGGCAGCGGCGACCACCCGGCCAGCCGCCCGAGCCCCACGACGGGCGGGTGCACGGGGGACTGGGCCATGACGTCGGCGGGCTCGCCCAGCACCGGGGCCTGCCCGGGCCCGGGCAGCAGCAGCACCTGGTCCGCGTACTGCACGACCCGCTCCAGCCGGTGCTCGGCCATCAGCACGGTCGTCCCGAGGTCGTGCACCAGCCGCTGCAGCACGGCCAGGACTTCCTCGGCGGCGGCCGGGTCCAGCGCGGACGTCGGCTCGTCCAGCACGAGCACCTTGGGATGCGTGGTGAGCACCGACCCGATCGCCACCCGCTGCTGCTGCCCGCCGGACAGGGTGGAGATCGCCCGGTCCCGCAGATCGGCGAGCCCGAGCAGATCAAGGGTCTCCTCGACCCGCCGCCGCATCACGTCCGGGGCGATGCCGAGCGACTCCATCCCGTACGCGAGTTCGTCCTCGACGGTGTCGGTCACGAAGTGCGACAACGGGTCCTGCCCGACCGTCCCCACCACGTCGGCCAGCTCGCGCGGCTTGTGGGTGCGGGTGTCCCGGCCGTCGACGGTGACCCGCCCGGTGAGCGTCCCCCCGGTGAAGTGCGGAACGAGCCCGGACACGGCCCCGAGCAGCGTCGACTTCCCCACCCCGGACGGCCCGACGAGCAGCACGAGCTCACCCTCGGGGATCGTCAGGTCGATGCCGCTGAGGGTGTGCTTCTCGGCCCCGTCATACCGAACGGAGACATTCTCGAACCGGATCACTTCACGTTTCCTTGAGGGAGTTCAGGGGCGCCCCGTCAGGGGCGCGGGGAACTGCGCGAGCAACCACCCACTCACCCGCACGGGAACGGTCCCCATTGCCCCGCGGGTTTAGGTGAAGGGGCGGGGCTGGGGCCCTCCCGCCGAAGGCGGCAACGGTCACACCCGCACGGGGCCCCTTCACGAACGGGTTCACTTCCCACCCCGTACGCCACCCACGGGCACCGGCGCCACAACCGCCGGCAGCAAGCCGACCAGGATTGACAGGGCGGGCCAGAGCGGGAACTCCGGGGCCACCAGCGGCACGACCCCCGGATGCAACGCCCCCGCATCGTACGAACCCGCCCACACCATGAGCCCCGCAACCACCACCCCCGACCCGGCAACCACCCACGCCCGCACCCCCCACCGATCCGGCCGGTACCGCGTACGGACACTGCGCCGCCCCCCGAGCCGCAGCCCGCCCATCGCGGCGGCCAGCCCGATCACCAGCACCGGCACCCCGTACCCGGCCCCCTCCGCCGCGAGCAGCCCGTACGTCCCGGCACACACGCCGAGCAGCCCGCCGAGCGTCAGGACAGTGGTGAAGTGCCGTACGCGCGCAGGCACGTGAGCCGTACGCCCGTACCCTCGCGCATCCATCGAAGCGGCCAGCGCCACCGACCGCTCCAACGCCCCCTCCAGCACGGGCAGCCCGATCTGGACGATCGCCTTGACCCCGCCCGTCGGCCGCCCCCGCAACCGCCGCGCCGTCCTCAGCCGTACGACATCGGCGACCATGTTCGGCGCGAAGGTCATCGCGACCACGACGGCCACCCCCGCCTCGTACAGCGCACCGGGCAGCGACTTCAGCAGCCGCGCAGGATTGGCCAGCGCGTTCGCCGCACCCACGCAGATCAACAACGTGGCCAGCTTCAGCCCGTCGTACAGGGCGAAGACGAGCTGCTCGGCGGTGACCTTGCCCCCGAGCCGCACCCCCTTCGCCCACTCCGGAAGCGGAACCTCCGGCAGCTGGAACAACACATGCTGCCCCGGAATCGGCGACCCGAGGAACACCGAGAACGCCAGCCGGATCACCAGCACCGCCAGCCCCAGCTTCACGAACGCCCCGTACGAGCGCGCCCACGGCGCATCCGTCCGGCGCGCGGCGACGACGTACCCCGCGACCCCCACCAGCAGCCCGAGCAGCAGCGGATTGGTCGTCCGGGACGCGGCGGCGGCGAGCCCGAGGGCCCACAGCCACCAGGCGCCGGCGTGCAGGGCGTTGCTGCGGCCGGCGGCGGGTGCGCGCAGCGTCGTGCGGCCTGCGGTGGTGCTCATCCCCGGCGGCGGCGGGCCTGCCACACGGCGGCCCCGCCGAGCAGCAGTACGGCGGCGGCCCCGACGATCAGCCCGGCGGACGGACCGCCCCCGCCGTCCTCCTGCCCGGACTGCCCGGAAACGGAATCCGAGGTGGCGGGGGCCGGAGTCTTGCTCTCCTTGCCCGTACCCGACACCTGCTCGGCGCACCCGGCCTTCGGGTATCCGCCGATGGCGCACAGCAGGGCCGAGCTGTTGTACCGCAGCGGCCTGGCGGCCTCGGCCAGCGCTTCGGCGGTCGTCGCATCCTCTGCGACCTGCGCACATACGGTCCTGCCCGCAGGCGGAGTCTCCCCCTGGGGAGCGTCCTCCGGCGTCCCGAAGTCCAGCACGAGGGCGATCCGCTTGGTGCCCTCCTTGGCCGGGGTCGTCGCGCAGGCGGCCTTGAAGTCGGCGGCCCCGCGCGGCTTGGCGGAGTCCTGGGAGTCCTGGCTCACGGAGAAGCGGAATCCCTGGACGGCGCCGTCGGCCGGGCGCGTGGTGGCGGAGCCCTGCTGGGCGTACACCCACTGGGAACCGTCCCGCTCCCAGAACGACCAGTACCGGTACCCGCTCCCGTCGGCGGCCTGGGCGGCGGGCGGCACGAATGCCCCGAGCGCGGCGACGACGAGGGCGAGCAGGAAGCCGCGCGCGGACCGGCGGCTCACAGGTTCTTGTTCTTGTTGCGCCCGCTGATCAGGATGCCCGCACCCATGCTGGCGACGAACGCGACACCGACGATCAGCCAGGTCGTCGACGACCCGCCCTCGTCGTCGCTCTTCTTCTCCTTGTCCGCGGCGTCCGCGTCCTTCTTCACCTGCGGCGCGGGCCCGGTCGCATTGAGCTGTTCGACGAGGTTGGCCCCGCCGAAGTCCTCGGGATTCATGCCGGTGGCGTGCGCGGCGAAGACGAGCTGGGCGTAGGCGGCCGGGCCGTTCTCCTTCGCCCAGGCGGCGGAGTTCTTCGCCAGCCAGTCGGCGGCCTTCTTCGCGGCGGTCTTGTGCCCGTCGGCGGCGAGCGCCACGACGGCGTCGGCGGTGTTGCCGACGTCGGGCTTGGCCTCGGTGCCGGGCAGTGGGGCGGACATCAGGTGCCCGCCGTTCTTGTCCAGCAGCCGCGAGAGGTAGTCGGACCCGCCGGCGGCGGCGGCCTTGGCGTCCGCCATGCCCTGCTTGCACCCGGGCGCGGCCTCGACCGGCTTGTCCTTGTCCTTCGGTACGTCGATGACCGGCCCGCCCCGACCGGCGGCGGCCGTCACCACGGCGGCGGTGGCGTCCGCGCTCGGGAAGAGCTTTCCGGCCTTGTCGGGCTGGAAGGCGAAGGAGCCCAGGTCCTCGGCCTTGCCGGTGCAGCCGGACTGGAAGTCGAGCAGCTTGTTGAGCGGCGTCCGGCCTTCCTTCCCCTTCAGCGCGTCCGCCTTCTCCCCGGCGTCCGTCAGCGCACCGGTCACCAGCGCCGTCGAGTTGGCGTCGGAGGGCGTGCCGGGCATGTAGGGCCAGCCGCCGTCGGCGTTCTGTACGGACTTCAGCCAGCCGACGGCCTTCTTCACGGCGGCGTCCTGCCCGCCCACGGCCTTCAGCGCCTGCACGGCGGTGGCGGTGGCGTTGGTGTCCCGCATGTCCTTGGGCGTGCAGTCCTTGCTCGCGTCGGGCCGGAAGGCGGCGAAGGCGCCGTCCGCGCACTGCTGCCCCACCAGCCAGTCGACGGCCTTGGCCGCGGGCTGCACCCCGAGGCTGCGCTGTGCGGTGAGCGCCAGCGACTGCCGGAAGACGCCGTCGAACTTCGGGTCCTTCGTCCCGTACAGCCCGGAGGGGAGCGCGGCGGGCGACGGGGTCGGAGCAGCGAGGGCGACCGGCGCGGCCACCGCACCGGCGACGACGCTGACGGCGAGCGCGGCGACGCCACGACGAAGGTGAAGGGGGATCATGCGGGGCATTCTACCGACGGGTACCCCACCCGGCGCGGGCCCGCCCGTGGGGGCGGCTGGTGGGGCCCGCTGCTCACAGCGCCGCGTACGTCACCGGGTCCGTGTCCTCCACTGCCTCCGCGTGGCCCAGTTTCACCAGGCGGCGCAGGTGGGCCTCCGCCTCGGAGACCGCGATGTTGCGGGAGCCGTAGGGGATCTGGTCCCACGGGCGGTTCCACTCCATGCGTTCGGCGAGCTGCCAGGGGGTGAGGGGGGTGGCCAGGAGCGTACGGAGGTCGGTGAGGCGGGCCGCGTGGTGGGCGAGGAGTTCGGTGACACGTGCGGCCGGGGTGGTGAAGGCGTGCTGGTGGGCGGGGAGGACTTCGGCGGCGTCGAGGGCCGCGATGCGTTCGAGGGAGGAGAGGTAGTCGCCGAGGGGGTCGGTGACGGTGGTGTCGTCGGGGTCCTCGTACAGGCCGATGTGGGGGGTGATGCCGGGGAGCAGGTGGTCGCCGGAGAAGAGGCGGCCCCGGCCGGGGAGGTTGCCCGGGTGCTGTTCCTCCAGGTGGAGGCAGACGTGTCCCGGGGTGTGGCCGGGGGTCCAGATCGCGCGCAGGGTGCGGCCCGCGAGGGGGAGCAGGTCGCCGGGGGTGATCTCGCGGTCGGGGAGGGCGGCGTCGAGGCCCGGGAGGGTGCGCATCCGGCCGGAGTCGCGGGCGGCGAGGAGGGGGGCGAGGTGGTCGGGCGGGGCGCCGGCGGAGGCGAGTTTGGCGGTCAGGTAGTCGAGCCAGACGCCGGGTTCGGCGCTGCGGGTGCGGCGGACCACCTCCGCGTCGGCGGCGTGCATCGCGATCCACGCCCCGGACGCCTCCCGGACCTGCCCGGAGAGGCCGTGGTGGTCGGGGTGGTGGTGGGTGATGAGGACGCCGTGGATGTCCTCGATGCGTACGCCGAGGGAGGCGAGGCCGGTGGTGAGGGCGGACCAGGAGGCGGGGTCGTCCCAGCCGGTGTCGATGAGGACCGGGCCCCGGTCGGTGTCCAGGAGGTGGACGAGGGTGTGGCCCAGGGGGTTGTCGGGGATCGGGACCTTGATGCTCCAGACGCCGCCGCCGTGGTCGATGGTGGCGGGTGTGTCCGTGCCGTCGCCCCTGCGGTGCGTGTGCTCCGTCATGGCTCCCCCAACTGTCCTGTGCGGTGCGGGACTTGCCTCGCCGTCACTATAACTAGAACCGGTTCCAGTGGGGGTGGGGGTTCAACCCCTAGACGGAACCGGGGTGTTGTCGGGGGCGGCCCCTGGTTCTCCCCGATGGGCGGGCTGACCGTACACGGACAGGATTCAGGTCATGACGAACACGACGTACGCCACCCCCACCCCCACGTTCTCCCTCACTCGGACTGCCTTCGTCGCCGGGCCCGTCGCCCTCGGCGCGTACGGCGTCATCCGGCTGCTCAGCGAGCGCGGCACGCCGAGCGCCGGGTGGACGGCGGGCCATCTCGCCATGCTGGTCGGGGTGTTGCTCTTCGTTCCTGTGATGCTGCACCTGCGCGGACTGGCCCCGGAGGGCCGCCGCGTCCCGGCCGTCGTCGCGCTCGCCGTCGGCCTGGTGGGGCTGTTCGCCACCGCCGTGCAGGCCGTCGTCGACCTGGCGGCCGGGCTCCTGGCGGACGACCGTGCCGGGATGGTCGAGATCTTCCAGCGGGTCAAGGAGGTGCCGGGGGTGGAGCCCGTCGTGTACGGGGTGGTCCCGCCGCTCTTCTTCCTCGGCGTGATCGGCCTGGCCGCGCTCACCGCGCTCCCGGTGCGGACCCGGGCGTTCATGGCCGGCGCTCTCGCCCTCGGTACCGTGCTGATGGCCCTCGACCTCAACTTCCTCGCCCTGGGCGGCCTGTGCTTCCTCCTCGCCCTCGCCCCGCTCGCCCGGGGCGGCAGGGTCGCACCCCTTCCCCGTACGAACTAGAACTGGTATCAGTTCGGGGAAGGAAGCTGATAGGGCGTCAGCAACTGGCGCGCACCGGGCCGTAACTCGCGGGAGGCAGCAGCAATGACCGAACTCGTGGAACACCAACAGCTCTTCATCGCAGGGCAGTTGACCGACCCCCACGGCGACGACGTCATCGAAGTGGTCTCCCCGCACACCGAGCAGGTGATCGGCCGCGTCCCGCACGCCGACCGCGCCGACGTGGACCGCGCGGTCGCCGCCGCCCGCGAGGCCTTCGACACGGGCGAGTGGCCCCGTAAGACGCTCGACGAGCGGATCGCCGTCGTCACCCGCATCAAGGACGCCATAGCGGTCCGCCACGAGGAGATCGCCCGCGTCATCTCCTCGGAGAACGGCACCCCGTACACCGCGAGCGTGATGATGCAGGCGCTCGCCGCGATGATGGTGTGGGACTCGGCGATCAAGGTCGCGCAGGAGGTGCCGTTCGAGACGGCCCGCACCGGGGTGCTCGGCAATCTGCTCATCCGCCGCGAGCCCGTCGGCGTCGTGGCGGCGGTGGTCCCCTGGAACGTCCCCCAGTTCACGGCCGCCGCCAAGCTCGCTCCCGCCCTGCTCGCCGGCTGCACGGTCGTCCTGAAGGTCTCGCCGGAAACGCCCCTCGACTCCTACCTCCTCGCCGAGATCTGCACGGAGGCGGGCCTGCCCGAGGGCGTCCTCTCGATCATCCCGGCGGACCGGGAGGTCAGCGAGTACCTGGTCGGGCACCCGGACGTCGACAAGGTGTCCTTCACCGGTTCGGTCGCGGCGGGCAAGCGCGTGATGGAGGTCGCCTCGCGCAATCTCACCCGCGTGACGCTGGAACTGGGCGGCAAGTCGGCCGCCGTGCTCCTCGAAGACGCCGACCTGGCCACGACGGTCGCGGGCCTGGTCCCCTTCTCCTGGATGCTCAACGGCCAGGCGTGCGTCGCCCAGACCCGGATCCTGGCCCCCGCCTCCCGCTACGACGAATTCGCGGAAGCCTTCGCGGCGGCGGCCAACGCCCTCAAGGTCGGCGACCCGATGGACCCGGCGACCGAGGTCGGCCCCCTGGTCGCCCGCCGCCAGCAGCAGCGCTCCCTCGACTACATCCGCATCGGCCAGGAGGAGGGCGCGAAGATCCTCGCGGGCGGCGGCCGCCCCGCCTCCCAGCAACGCGGCTGGTACGTCGAGCCGACCCTCTTCGGCGGGGTCGACAACTCCATGCGGATCGCCCGCGAGGAGATCTTCGGCCCGGTGATCTGCCTCCTCCCGTACGAGAACGAATCCGACGCGATCCGCATCGCCAACGACTCCGAGTACGGCCTGAGCGGCAGCGTCTGGACGGCGGACGTCGAGCGCGGCATCGAAGTCGCCCGCTCGGTCCGCACCGGCACCTACTCCGTGAACACCTTCAGCATGGACATGATGGGCCCGTTCGGCGGCTACAAGAACTCCGGCCTGGGCCGCGAGTTCGGCCCCGAGGGCTACGGCGAATACCTGGAGCACAAGATGATCCACCTCCCCGCCGGCCACGAGGGAGCGTGACCACGATGGGCGACCGCTGGCAGGTCGAGGTGGACCGGGGAGTGTGCATCGGCTCCGGCATGTGCGTGAACACGGCCCCGTCCGCCTTCCGCCTGGACTCCGCCCGCCAGTCCCACCCGGTCGCGTCCACGGTGGACGCGGACGAGGACGTACTGGCGGCGGCGGAGGGCTGCCCGGTGGAGGCGATCGCGATCGCGCTGCGGGAGTCGGGGGAGGCGGTGTTTCCGCCGGAGGAGTAGGGGTTCCGCTGCACGAGCTCTCCCCGCCCGCCCCTCCCTGCCCCGCATGCGGCAGGGAGGGCTGCCTAGGGTTGGTCGCCGGTTCGTCCGGACGTGGGGTGCCGGGTGGCGGAGAGGGTGGGATGAGCGAGGGATGGGACGACCTGTGGCCCGTTGTGGCGGAGGTCGAGCGGGAGCAGTGGGGGTACGTGCCGTTCGAGCGCGTGGGGCCGCTGCGGTTCGGGATGCGTGAGCCGGAGGCCCTGGCTGTCATGGCGGCTGCGGGATTCGCCTGCGAGGCTGAGGTGCAGCGCGGCCACATCAAGGGAAAGGTCACGTTCCGCAAGTCGGCCGAGCGCGGAGGCGAGCCGGACGTCACGGCCTACTTCGTCGATCACCTCGACGCCGAGGGGCTGACCTGCGTCACCGTCGACGGGCGGGGCGGCCCGCAGGTCACTTGGGAGGGGATCAAACTGATCGGCCGGGTGCCGTCGCAGTTGACGGCCGAGTTCCTGGACTACGTGGAGGCGCGCGACCTGGGCTTCGGGTTCTCTGTGCAGGGGGACGTATTTCCGGTGGACCAGGGGTTCATCCCGGCAACCCAGCGTGCGGGCGACGTCCTCGTGACGCGCGCGATGTTCGCGAACCCCGAGGGGTGGGCCTTCACCGTGGACGACTGTATTCCGCAGGAAGCGTGGGGCGTCCGCTGAAACCGGACTTTCTCACCCCTCCTCCGACGTCAGGTCGATCAAGCGGCAGACCGTTTCGATGTCGATCTTGACCTGGGCGATCGAGGCCCGGCCCGAGAGCCAGGTGATCAGGGCCGAGTGCCAGGTGTGTTCGATCACGCGGACCGCCGAGAGCTGTTCGGGGGTGGGGCGGTCGGTCGGGGCGTTCAGGCCCATCGCGTCGAGGATGATCGCCGTGGTCTGGCGGGAGACCGTGTCGACTTCGGGGCTCACCGAGCGGTCGGCGAAGGTCAGGGCGCGGACCATCGCGTCGGCGAGGTTCGGTTCGCGCTGGAGGGCGCGGAAGGCGCGCATCAGGGTTTCCGCGACGCGTTCGGAGGGGGAGGACGTCGCCGGGGGGCGCTTGCGGAGCGTGGTGTGGAGGTGACTCAGCTGGTCCTGCATGGTGGCGACCAGGAGGTGGATCTTGGAGGGGAAGTAGCGGTAGAGGGTGCCGAGGGCGACCTCGGCGGCCTCGGCCACCTCGCGCATCTGGACCGCGTCGAAGCCGCCCCGGCTCGCCAGCTGTGCGCTCGCGTGCAGGATGCGGCGGCGGCGGGCCTCCTGGCGCTCCGTGAGGGGAGGGGTGCCCGGGGTGGCGGCGCCCCGGGGGCCGGGGGTGGCGGCGCCCCGAGTGCTGCCGGTGCCGGCACCGGTTCCCGCTGCGGCCGTGGTTCTGGCTTCCGCTTTCATCTGACCCCGTGTCCCCGTGTCGTACCCAGTGCCCTGCTGAGTCGTGCTGAGTCGTGCTGTGCGTCGTGGCGCGAATCACCTGATCCGGACCTTACGCCGCTCCGTCCTGCCGGTAGATTCAAAGCTCCGTGTTCGATCAACACTGGAACTTGTTCTAGATTAGCGCCAGCGGCTACGCTCCGGCGGAAGTGCGTCAAGAAGGGGGCCGAGAGTGACCGCTGAGGCCGTACAGGCGGGCCCCCGTGCCGGGGTCGACACCAGTGCCGCGAGCGCCGGGAGTGACCGGCCGCTGAGGATCGCGCTGCTCTCGTACAAGGGGAACCCGTTCTGCGGCGGGCAGGGCGTGTACGTACGTCACCTGTCGCGCGAGCTGGCGCGGCTCGGGCACAGCGTGGAAGTGCTGGGCGCGCAGCCGTACCCCGTGCTGGACGGCGGGGTTCCGCTGACCGAGCTGCCGAGCCTCGATCTTTACCGCAGCCCCGACCCCTTCCGTACGCCGGGGCGCGACGAGTTCCGGGACTGGGTCGACGCGGTCGAGTTCGCGACCATGCGGACCGGCGGGTTTCCCGAGCCGCTCACCTTCTCGCTGCGGGCCAAGCGTCATCTGGCAGGCCGCAAGGGCGAGTTCGACGTCGTGCACGACAACCAGACGCTCGGGTACGGGCTGCTCGGGGATCTCGGCGCGCCGCTCGTGACGACGATTCATCACCCGATCACCGTGGACCGGCAGCTCGATCTCGATGCCGCCGAGGGGCGGCTCAAGCGGGCCTCCGTGCGCCGCTGGTACGGGTTCACGCGCATGCAGAAACGTGTCGCCCGCCGCCTGCCCTCCGTCCTCACCGTCTCCGGGTCCTCCCAGGCCGAGATCGTCGAGCACCTCGGGGTGCGCCGCGACCGGATTCATGTGGTGCACATCGGGGCTGATACGGACCTGTGGTCGCCGGATGCGACCGTGCCGGAGGTTCCCGGGCGGATCGTGACCACGTCCAGTGCCGACGTCCCGCTCAAGGGGCTCGTGTATCTCGTCGAGGCGCTCGCCAAGCTGCGTTCCGAGCGGCCCGACGCCCACCTCGTCGTCGTCGGCAAGCGCGCCGAGGACGGGCCCGTCGCCCAGGCCATCGAGCGGTACGGGCTCGGGCACGCCGTCGAGTTCGTGAAGGGCATCAGCGACGCGGAGCTCGTCGACCTCGTACGCAGCGCCCAGGTGGCCTGCGTGCCCTCCCTGTACGAAGGGTTCTCGCTTCCGGCGGCCGAGGCCATGGCCACCGGCACCCCGCTCGTCGCGACCACCGGCGGGGCCATCCCCGAGGTCGCGGGACCGGACGGGGAGACCTGTCTCGCCGTCCCGCCGGGCGACCCGGACGCCCTCGCCGGGCAGCTGTCCCGGCTGCTGGGCGACGCCGACCTCCGCACCCGGCTCGGCGCCGCCGGGCGCGCCCGCGTGCTGGCGAAGTTCACCTGGACGCAGGCCGCCATCGGCACCGCCGAGCGCTACCGCGCAGCCATCGCGGCCCAGGCCCGCGCGCCCAAGTCGTAGGCGCCGCAAGGCACTTGACGTATGCAAGACCGTTCACACCGTTTTACCTGCCGCCGGACGAAAGCTGAGCACCCGTGCTGACCGTGGACTTCTCCCGCTTCCCGCTCGCCCCGGGCGACCGCGTCCTCGACCTGGGCTGCGGCGCAGGCCGGCACGCCTTCGAGTGCTACCGGCGCGGCGCCCAGGTGGTGGCCCTCGACCAGAACGGCGAGGAGATCCGCGAGGTCGCCAAGTGGTTCGCCGCCATGAAGGAGGCCGGTGAGGCCCCGGAGGGCGCCACCGCCACCGCCATGGAGGGCGACGCACTCAACCTCCCCTTCCCGGACGCCTCCTTCGACGTCGTGATCATCAGCGAGGTCATGGAGCACATCCCGGACGACAAGGGCGTGCTCGCCGAGATGGTGCGTGTGCTGAAGCCCGGCGGGCGCATCGCCGTCACCGTGCCGCGCTACGGGCCCGAGAAGGTCTGCTGGGCGCTCTCCGACGCGTACCACGAGGTCGAGGGCGGGCACATCCGCATCTACAAGGCCGACGAGCTGCTCGGCAAGATGCGGGAGGCCGGGCTCAAGCCGTACGGCCAGCACCACGCGCACGCCCTGCACTCGCCGTACTGGTGGCTCAAGTGCGCTTTTGGCGTCGACAACGACAAGGCGCTGCCGGTCAAGGCGTACCACAAGCTCCTGGTCTGGGACATCATGAAGAAGCCCCTGCTCACCAAGGTCGCCGAGCAGGCCCTCAACCCGGTCATCGGCAAGAGCTTCGTCGCGTACGCCACCAAGCCGCACCTTCCCGTCGGCGCGGCCGCGTCCGGTACGGACACCAAGTGACGAGCCCCGGGTACACCGAACACCTCGTCCTGGAAGGCGTCCTGACGGACGATCAGGCCAGGGAGACCGTCGCCGGAATACTCGCCGTGCAGCGCGCGGACGGCGCCATACCGTGGTTCCGCGGCCACCACCTCGACCCGTGGGACCACACCGAGGCCGCCATGGCGCTCGACGCGGCCGGCGAGCACGAGGCCGCCGCCCGCGCGTACGAGTGGCTGGCCCGCCACCAGAACCCGGACGGCTCCTGGTACGCGGCGTACCACGACGGCGACCACACGCAGGCCACCGACCGCTCCCGCGAGACCAACTTCTGTGCCTACATCGCGGTGGGCGTCTGGCACCACTACCTCGCCACCGGCGACGACGCGTTCGTCGACCGGATGTGGCCCGCCGTGTACGCGGCCGTGGAGTTCGTTCTCGGACTCCAGCAGCCCGGCGGCGAGATCGGCTGGAAGCGGGAGGAGGACGGGTCACCCGTCAACGACGCGCTCCTGACCGGCAGTTCGTCCATCCACCAGGCGCTGCGCTGCGCCCTCGCCATCGCCGAGCAGCGCGAAGAGCCGCAGCCCGACTGGGAGTTGGCGGTCGGCGCGCTCCGGCACGCCATCCAGTCCCACCCCGAGCGCTTCCTCGACAAGAACCGCTACTCGATGGACTGGTACTACCCGGTACTCGCCGGAGCCCTCACCGGTACCGCCGCCAAGGAACGCATCGAGGCCCAGTGGGACGACTTCGTCGTGCCCGGCCTCGGGGTGCGCTGCGTGCTCCCCAACCCGTGGGTCACGGGCGGCGAGAGCTGCGAACTCGCCCTGGCGCTCTGGGCGATGGGGGAGTCGGACCGGGCCCTGGAGATCCTCCAGTCCGTCCAGCACCTGCGCGCCGACGACGGCAGCGGCCTGTACTGGACGGGCTACGTCTTCGAGGACAAAGCGATCTGGCCGCAGGAGCTGACCACCTGGACGGCGGGCTCCCTGCTGCTCGCCGTGGCCGCCCTCGGCGGCGACGAGGCCACCTGCGCGGTGTTCAGCGGCGAGCGGCTGCCGCTGGGTCTTGACCCGGACTGCTGCTGAGTCCGTACGGGGGCGGGGTGCGTCAGCTGCGGCGTACCGCGCCCGCGATGGCGTGGCCCACGAAGAGGTAGACGACGGCGGGCAGACCGTAGCCCGCCACCACGCGCGCCCACTCCTCGTCGAACGTGAACAGGTCGTACGACCAGCCCGCCAGGAAGTGCGCGGCGTCCTTGATGAAGCCGACCAGCGCGTTCCCCTGGTTGGCGTCCAGTAGGTAGAACAGGATCCACAGGCCCAGGATCAGGGCGGCGATGTCCGCGACGACGGCGATCAGCGTCGCGGCAGGATTTCCGGTGCGCGTGCGTGTCGGCATGCCGAACATGTTGCCTATAAGGACCGCGTCAAACCCGGATGGCCCTGCCCTGGTGGTGGGTGCACGGGGTGCGGGTGACGCTGCGGGGAAGTGCTGTCGTCGTCACCGGCCCCGGGAGGCCCGCCGTGCCCCGTAACGTCCTCACCGCCACCCCTGCCCGCCGCGCGCTCGTCGCGGTGCCGCTGACCTGCGCGCTGGTGATGCCGCTGGCGGCCTGCAACGACAAGGACAAGGGCAGTGCGGCGAACGCGTCCTCGTCGGCGAACGCCACGGCCTCTCCCACCACCGAGTTCGAGAAGCAGAAGCTGGCCAAGACCCGTTTCGTCGCCAACGCGTCGCTGGCGGCGGGGGCCGCGTACCAGTGGATCGTGAAGCCCTTCAAGGCGGGCAAGTTCCAGAGCGGTGCGGACGGGCGGAAGTTCGCGCTGGTCAAGGCCGGTCTCGCGGGAGCCTTCACGTACAACAGGCTGAAGGCGGCGGTGAACAACGCCAAGGGCGACCCGCTGCTGTCCAAGGCGGTCGCCCCGCTCTCCGACGGCATCGAGTCCCTCAAGGGCCTCGGCTCCAAGCTGGCGGCGGGCAGTGTCGGCGCGGGCGAGATCGGGCTCTTCGAGAAGGTCATCGGGAATGTGAAGGACGCGGGCAAGGGGGCGGGCGCGGAGGTCACCGACAAGGTGCCGTCGGCGGGCGAGCTGGCCAAGGGCGGCACCCCGGCCCAGCTCCCGGGGCAGCTTCCCGGCCGGCCCGAGGACCGGGTCGCACGCTAGCCCTCACGCATTCAGCCCCGCCAGCACCCTCAGCGTGTGCGGGTCCGGGGACGTGACCAGGAGGTCCGTCACCGGGCCCTTGCGCCACAGCTCCAGGCGTTCCGCGATCCGGGCACGCGGGCCGACCAGCGAGATCTCGTCCGCGAAGGCGTCCGGAACGGCCAGCACCGCCTCCTGCTTGCGCCCGGCGAGGAACAGCTCCTGGATGCGGCGGGCCTCCTCCTCGTACCCCATGCGGGCCATCAGGTCGGCGTGGAAGTTCTTCGCGGCATGCCCCATGCCGCCGATGTAGAAGCCGAGCATCGCCTTCACCGGCAACAGCCCCTCGGAGACGTCGTCGCAGACGTGCGCGCGAGCCATGGGAGCCACCATGAAATCCCTTGGCAGGGAAGGCAGTTGATAGACATCCGGACGCATCGGCGACCAGTACAGCGGCAGCCAGCCGTCCGCGATGCGGGTGGTCTGCTCGATGTTCTTCGGGCCCTCCGCGCCGAGCAGGACCGGCAGGTCGGCGCGGAGCGGGTGCACGATCGGCTTCAGCGGCTTGCCGATGCCGGCGCCGTCCGCGCCCCGGTACGGATGCGCGTGGAAGCGCCCGGCCAGTTCCACCGGGGCCTCGCGGCGCAGCACCTGGCGCACCACGTCGACGTACTCCCGGGTGGCCGTCAGCGGGCTGCGGGGGAAGGGGCGGCCGTACCAGCCCTCCACCACCTGCGGTCCGGACAGTCCGAGCCCGAGCATCATCCGCCCGCCCGACAGATGGTCCAGGGTCAGTGCGTGCATGGCCGTCGCGGTCGGGGTGCGGGCCGCCATCTGCACGATCGCGGTGCCCAGCCGGATCCGGGTGGTGTGCGCCGCGTACCAGGTCAGCGGGGTGAACGCGTCCGAGCCCCATGCCTCCGACGTCCACACCGAGTCGTACCCCAGCCGCTCCGCCTCCTGCACGAGCGCCAGGTGACCGGGGTCGGGGCCGCGCCCCCAGTAACCGAGCGCAAGGCCAAGTCGCATGCCGGGACCTCCCGTTGACGTAACTGACACACAGTCAGACACGCAGACTGTACGGTCGCGGACCGGCCCGGACAAGGCAGCGGCCCGGGCGCGGCGGCGGCCAGGCAGCGGCCCGGACACGGCAGCGGCCAGGCAGCGGCCCGGACACGGCAGCGGCCCCCGCCTCGGTGTGAGGCGGGGGCCGCTGAAGAGTGCGCGTACGTCAGCCGCGCTGGATGCCCGTGGTGTCCTGGAGCAGGCCGCGACGGCCGTCCTGGGTCTGGGCGATCAGGCCCGGACCGCGCTGGTCCACGGCCAAGTACCAGGTGCCGGGGGCCAGTTCCGCGATCGGGGTCGGCGAGCCGTCCTCCGGGTACAGCGGGCGCGCCACCGGAACGGCGAACCAGAACGGCGCGAAGCCCGACGCGTCGGCGGCGGCCGGGGCCTGCCCGCCCTGCGAGGGCTGCGCCTGCGCGGCGGCGGCCTGCGGGTCCTGGGCGCCGGCCGGGTAGCCGTAGCCGCCGGTGGCGGGCTGGCCGCCGTACGACTGCTGCTGGCCGCCCGGGTAGCCGTAACCGGTGCCGGGCTGGGCGCCGTACGGCTGGCCCGCGACGGTCGGCTTCGGGGCGCTCATCAGCGGGGCCTTCAGCGCGGGGACCAGCGGGGACGCGACCGCGCCCGCCGCCAGGGCCAGGGCGCCGATCAGGCCGATGATCATGCCCGGACCGCTGCGGCCGCCGTCGACGATCGTCCAGAACGCCGACCAGGCCGCGAAGATGGCCAGCGCGACGCCGAACTGCCCGAGCTCGATCCCGGCGACCTTGCGCTGCCCCGGCAGGCCGCGGGCGATGACGATCAGCGCCGCGGCGATGATGCCCCCGAGGTAGATGGTCATCAGCGAGGGAAGCACTTCCCAGGCATTGACGCTGACGGACGGCGGGCAGTAGTTGCCGACGCACCTGGTCTCGACGGAGTACAGGTTGAGGAACGAGGCGATGAACAGCACCACCGCTGCTGCGATCACCACCCCATCGCCTCGTGTGAGAGAGCGGATGTTCACTTAAAGTCCTTTGTCAGTCGTCTACTTCGGGGTTTATCGGGGCGGTATCGGAGCAGTTGTCGCGGCGTCGGTGCAACGCGGATCACGCGTGGACTCGGCGCTGGGCTCAGGGGCGGCTCGGGGCGGTTCCCCATCGTACGGATGAATGTATCGTCCGGCCGATGGGGCCGTCCCCTTCGTTGCCGGTCGGTAACCTGCCCCCCGCACCGGCCGCCGGAGTGCCCTACCCCCGCAGGAAGGCGCTGATGCCCTCGGCCATGCCCCGGGCGGCCTTCTGCCGCCAGGCGGGGTCGGTCATCAGGGCGATGTCCTTGCGGTCGCGCATGTTTCCGCACTCGATGAAGACCTTCGGCACGGTCGACAGGTTGAGCCCGCCGAGGTCCCGGCGGACCACCAAACCATTGGGCGCGTCAAGGTAGTTGGCGGGCGCGTCCCCGGTCTCCCGGACGAAGTTGCCGACGATCGCCTCGCCCAGGGTGCGCGAAGGACCGACGATCGAAGAGGTGTCCGCGGCCCCGGATTTCACCCGTGCGGGCAGGATCACATGGAAGCCGCGATTGCCGGACGAGGACCCGTCCGCATGGATGGACAGCACGGCGTCGGCCTTCGCGGCGTTGCCGATACGGGCGCGTTCGTCGACACAGGGCCCGTACGGGCGGTCGGCGTTCTGGGTGAATTTGACGGTTGCGCCCTGCTTTTCGAGAAGCGTTTTCAGACGGCGCGAAACATCGAGTGTGAATTCCGCCTCGGTGTAACCGGCATTGCTCGCCGTACCCGTGGTGTCGCATTCCTTGCTGTTCGTTCCGATGTTCACCTGGCGATTGATTTCGCGAGTGTGCCGGAAATTCCCGGGGTTGTGCCCGGGGTCGACGACGACGACCCGGCCGGCGAGGGGACCGGTGCCGGGCTTGGGGTCGGGGTCGGGCGCGGTGGTGGTCCTCGCGGGGGCCGAGGGCGTGGTGGACGTCACCGGCGGGGCGGGGCTGCTGCCCCCTGCCGCGGACGCCGTGTTCTGCGTGCTCTGGCTCGGCAGGGGAAGCACCTTCGGGGGCGGCTCGTCCCCGGGCCCGCTCATCGCCTGCCAGACGAGCCACCCCGCCAGAGCGGTGGGCACCAGGGCGGCGGCCACGATGAGCGCGGTGCCGCGCCCTCGGCGCGGGGGCTCCCGGTATTCGGGCTCGGGCGGGTCTGCGTGGGGGAACTGACCGTCGTACGACACAGGGCGATGCTATGCGGGACGCTCAGATCCCCGGGCCGGTACGCCGCAGGACGCGCAGGGAGTCGGTCACCGAGACCTCCGTGAACGCGCCGGACGTGAGGGCCCGCTGGTGCACGCGGTACGGGGCCTGGCCGCCGTCGGCCGGGTCCGGGAAGACGTCGTGGATGACGAGCAGCCCCTCGGGCGCGACGTGCGGGGCCCACCCCTCGTAGTCCCCGTTCGCGTGCTCGTCGGTGTGCCCGCCGTCGATGAAGACCAGGGCCAGCGGGGTGCCCCAGAGCCGGGCGGCCCGGGGCGACTTCCCGACGAGCGCGACGACGTGCTCCTCCAGCCCCGCCTTGTGCAGGGTGCGCCGGAAGGTCGGCAGCGTGTCCATGACGCCCACCTCCGGGTCCACGACCGTCGGGTCGTGGTACTCCCACCCCGGCTGCTGCTCCTCGCTGCCCCGGTGGTGGTCGACGGTGACGGCAGTGACACCGGCCTCGCGGGCGGCGTCGGCGAGGAGGAGGGTCGAGCGCCCGCAGTACGTCCCGACTTCGAGGAGGGGGAGGCGGAGCCGCTGCGCCGCCTCGGCCGCTGCGGCGTACAGGGCGAGCCCTTCCCCGACCGGCATGAACCCCTTGGCGGCCTCGAAGGCGGCGAGGATGTCGGGCTTGGGGGCGGCGGCGCTCATGGCTCTCCTGGGGGGGGGCAGGGTGGGTCGGACTGGGGTCATGGTGCCGTACGGGGTCGGGGGCGCGGGGAGCGGGCCCCTAGCTCGGGGCGTACGGCCAGTGCGGGTCGTCCCAGCGGGCGGGGGTCGGCAGGCCCATGAGGCGGACCTGGTGCAGGAGGGCCTCCGGGGGAGCTCGATGGCGGGGACCTTGAGCGGGTCGGGCTCCTCCTGGGGTGCCTCTCCGGGGACGGGGAGGTCCTTACCGATACGAGGGGGCTGCTGTTCACTCCGGGAGCGCTGCCCCCCGGGCCCCGTTTCGCCCCAGCCCCGCCCCTTCACCTAAACCCGCGGGGCAATTGAGGGTTTCCGTGCGGCTTGGGTGGGTGGCTGGGCGCGCAGTTCCCCGCGTCCCTGGCGGGGCTGCGAATCAGCCCGTCGATGGGGTACCCGGGCAGCAACCCACCACCAGGCCTCGCGAGTTCAGGTGAAGGGGCGGGGCTGGGGCGAACACACCCCGGTACCGGGGGCGGTGCGGACGGAGCCCGCCCGGGAGCAATCCCGACCCTCGTCTGACCTTCCGTCAGAATGGAACGTGTTCTACTCTGCACCGCCATGGGCATCGGAATCACACGCGAACACCGCGAGTTGGCCGAAGCAGTACGCGGCTGGGTCGCACGGGTGGCGTCCCCGCAGGACGTACGGAAGATCCTGGACGGCGAGGACGGGGGCGGCGGCCGGCCGCCGTACTGGGACGGGGCCGCCGCCATGGGCCTCCTGGACGTGCACCTCCCGGAGGGCGGCGGCGGAAGCCTCCTCGACCTCGCCGTCGTCCTGGAGGAGACCGGCCGGGCCGCCCTCCCCGGCCCCTTCCTGCCGAGCGTGCTCGCAGCGGACCTGCTGGTCAGGGGTGGAAAGGGCGGGCTCGCCGCCGGGCACCCCGTCGCCGCCGCGGCCACCGCCCCCGGCAGCCTCACCGCCGTCGCCGTGGACGGCGGGTACCTCCTCGACGGCACCGCCCCGCCCGTCCTTGGCGCCGCCCCCGGCATCGACCTCGTCCTGCTCGCCGCCGAAGCCGCCCACGGGACGGTGTGGCTGGCCGTCGACGCCGGTGACCTGGAGATACGTACGCACACCTCCGCCGACCCCACCCGGCCGACCGGGGAAGTCGTCGCCCGCAACACCCTCGTCCCCGGCGACCGCCAACTCGGCCTGACCACCGCCCTCGTGAGCGACCTCGCCGCGATCCTGTACGCCGCCGACGCCTGCGGCACCGCCGGGTGGGCCCTCGACACCGCCACCGCGTACGCCAAGGTGCGCGAGCAGTTCGGGCGGCCGATCGGGCAGTTCCAGGCGGTCAAGCATCTGTGTGCCGACATGCTGGTACGGGTCGAGCAGGCGCGGGCGCTGGTGTGGGACGCGGCGAACGCCGTCGACGAAGCCCCGGACGTACGCGGCCTCGCCGCCGCCCTCGCCGCCGCGACCGCCCTCGACGCCGCCTTCTCCTGCGCCAAGGACTGCATCCAGATCCTCGGCGGCATCGGCTTCACCTGGGAGCACGACGCCCACCTCCACCTCCGCCGCGCCCTCGTCGCCCGGCAGTTGCTCGGCGCGGGCGACGGGCACCGGCTGCGTGCCGTGCGGCTGGCCGCCGCCGGGGCCCGGCGCGAGCTGCGCATGGAACTCCCGGCCGAGGCCGAGACATACCGGCGGCAGGCGAGGGAGGTCGTCGAGCAGGCGCGCGGGCTCGACCCGGGTGCGGCCCGCCGGGCACTCGCGCCGACCGGGTACGCCGCCCCGCACCTTCCCGTGCCGTACGGACTGGGCGCAGGCCCCGTGCAACAGCTCGCCGTGCAGCGGGAGTTGAAGGAGGCGGGAGTCGCCCTCAGCGCGCTCGGGATCTCGACGTGGGTCGTGCCCTCGCTCATCGCGTACGGGGCGGACGAGCAGAAGGAGCGGTTCGTACTGCCAACACTGCGGGGGGAGTTGATGTGGTGTCAGCTCTTCTCGGAGCCGGACGCGGGCTCCGACCTCGCCTCGCTCCGGACGCGTGCCGAGCGTACCGAGGACGGCCGCTGGCGGATCAGCGGGCAGAAGGTGTGGACGTCCGCCGCCCAGTGGGCCGACTACGGGATTCTCCTCGCCCGCACCGACCCGGACGCCCCGACCAAGCATCAGGGGCTCGGGTACTTCGTGGTCGACATGAAGAACACGGACGGGATCGACATCCGTCCGCTCAAGGAGATCACCGGGGACTCGCTCTTCAACGAGGTGTACTTCGATGATGCGGTCCTCCCGGCGAACGCCCTGGTGGGGGAGGAGACCGGCGGCTGGAAGGTCGCCCGCAACACCCTCGGGAACGAGCGCGTGCACATGGCCGACCAGGTCGCCTTCGACACCGGACTCGAAGCCCTGATCACCCGCGCCGCCGACCTCGACGGCGCGACCCGCGCCCGCGTCGGGGCCCTCGCCGCCGAGGCGCACGCCCTCGCCTGCATCGGGCTGCGGACCACCCTCCAGCAGGTCGACGGGCTGGAGGCCGGGGCGGGGGCCAGCGTGCGCAAGCTCGTGCAGACCCCGCACCAGCAGAAGATCACCGAGCTGGCGCTCGAACTCCTCGGCCCGGAAGGGGCGTTGAGGGAGGGCGCCGGGGAGCGGGCCGTGCACGGGTTCCTGATGTCGCGGTGCCTGACCATCGCGGGCGGCACCACCCAGGTCCAGCTGAACGTCGTCGCCGAGCGCATCCTCGGCCTGCCACGGGACTAGGAAGAGGACACGTTTCATGAAGGCGTACATCGTCGGTGTCGGGATGACCAAGTTCGAGAAGCCGGAGTCGAAGGACTGGCAGTACTGGGACATGGTCAAGGAGGCGGGCGGGGCGGCCCTCGCGGACGCCTCGGTCGCGTACGGGCAGGTGCAGCAGGTGCCCGTCGGGTACTGCTTCCAGGCGTCCACGGCCGGTCAACGGGCCGTCTACGAGCTGGGATTGAGCGGAGTTCCTGTCTACAACGTCAACAACAACTGTGCGACCGGGGCGACCGCCCTGATGATGGCCCGGCAGTTCGTCGAGGGCGGCCTCGCGGACTGCGTGCTCGCGCTCGGCTTCGAGAAGATGAAGCGCGGGGCGCTGGGCGGCGGGAGCGACGGCGGTGACTTCAAGACCTCACCCGTGGCCCGGCACTACGGCGTCATGGCCGCCCGGCACGGCTTCGAGATGACCCCGCCCACCGCCCAGATCTTCGGCAACGCCGCCCGCGAGCACATGGAGCGGTACGGCACTACCGAGGCGCAGCTCGCGGCCGTCGGGGCGAAGAACCACCGGCACTCGGTGAACAACCCGTACGCCCAGTTCCAGGACCCGTACACCGTCGAGGAGGTCCTCGCGGCGAAGACCATCCACCGGCCGCTGACCAAGCTCCAGTGCTCGCCGACCTCGGACGGGGCGGCGGCGGCCGTCGTCGTCTCGGAGCGGTTCGTCGTCCAGCACGGGCTGCACGACAAGGCCGTCGAGATCGCCGGGCAGGCCATGACCACCGACACCGAGGAGTCCTTCGCCTCCGGGTCCTGCATCGACGTCGTCGGCAAGCCCATGTCGCGGGCCGCCGCCGGGCAGGCGTACGAGACGGCCGGGCTCGGCATCGAGGACGTCGACGTGATCGAGCTGCACGACTGCTTCTCCGTGAACGAGCTGCTGACGTACGAAGCGCTGGGCATGTGCCCCGACGGGGCGTCCGGCAAGCTCGTGGAGTCCGGCGCGACGACGTACGGGGGGCGCTGGGTGGTCAACCCGTCCGGCGGGCTGATCTCCAAGGGGCACCCGCTGGGCGCGACCGGCCTCGCCCAGGCCGCCGAGCTGACCTGGCAGCTTCGCGGGCAGGCGGGGGCGCGGCAGGTGGAGGGCGCACGGGTGGGGCTCGCGCACAACATCGGGCTCGGCGGGGCGGCCGTCGTGACCCTGCTCCGGAAGTCCTAGGTCCTCCGGCTGCGGGGTGTGCTCCGTATCGCGGATGTACGGGGCACGCGGCACCTGCGACCATGACAGGCATGGTCCACCGTTCCTCCGGCGCGCCCGCCGACCCCGCAGTTCCCCGAATATCTTCGACCCCGCAGCGCCCCGTCCGTACCTGGGCGGTCGTGCTGGCGGCCTGTGCCGGACAGTTCCTGGTCGTCCTCGACGTGTCCGTCGTGAACGTGGCGCTGCCGTCCATGCGCGCCGACCTCGGCATGACCGCCGGGGGCTTGCAGTGGGTGGTCAACGCCTACTCGATCGCCTTCGCCGGGTTCATGCTGCTGGGCGGGCGGGCCGCCGACATCTTCGGGCGGAAGCTGACCTTCCTCGTCGGGCTCGGGGTCTTCACCGCCGCCTCGCTGGCGGGCGGGCTCGCCCAGGAGGGGTGGCAGCTGCTGGCCGCGCGGGCCGTGCAGGGACTGGGGGCCGCGGTGCTGGCCCCGGCCACGCTGACCATCCTGACCTCGGCGGTGCCGGAGGGTGCGGCCCGTACCCGGGCGATCGGCACCTGGTCGGCGGTGGGCGCGGGCGGCGGCGCAGCGGGCGGCTTCGTCGGCGGCCTGCTGACGGACTCGCTGTCCTGGCGCTGGGTGCTCCTGATCAACGTGCCGATCGGCGCGCTGGTCCTGGTCGGGGCCTTCTTCTGGCTCACCGAGAGCCACTCGCGGGCCGGCCGCCGCCTCGACCTGCCGGGAGCGGTGCTGGTCACGGCGGGGCTCGCCACCCTCGCGTACGGCATCGTGCAGACGGAGGCCGAGGGCTGGACGGCGGCGGCCACCCTCGTCCCGCTGGCGGGCGGACTGCTGCTGATCGGCCTCTTCCTGCTGGTGGAGGCGCGGGCCAAGGCCCCGCTGATGCCGCTGAAGCTCTTCAGGGTGCGGTCGGTGTCGGCGGCGAACGCGGCGATGTTCGTCAACGGCTCCGCGATGTTCTGCATGTGGTTCTTCATGACGCTGTACGCCCAGAACGTGCTGGGATACACGCCGCTCGGGGCGGGCCTCGCCCTGGTGCCCAGTTCCCTGGCCATCGTCACCGGCTCCAAGCTGGCCCCGCGCCTGATGGCCCGCGTCGGGGCGCGGAACCTGGCGGCCCTCGGCACGCTGATCGCCGCCACCGGGTACGGCTGGCAGTCGACGATGAGCGCGGACGGTTCGTACGCGACGGCCATCCTGGGCCCCGGCATCCTGATGATGCTGGGTGCGGGTCTGGCCTCCACGCCGCTCGCCGCCCTGGCCACCTCCGGTGCCGCGCCCGGGGACGCGGGCCTGGTCTCCGGCCTGATCAACACCTCCCGGACGATGGGCGGGGCGCTGGGGCTCGCCGTCCTCTCCACGGTCGCCGCGTCGCGGACCGGGGGAGGGACGGGCCCCGAGGCGCTGACCGCCGGGTACGCGCTGGCGTTCCGGACGGGGACGGGGGTGCTGCTGTTCGGGGTGCTGCTGATGCTGGTGTGGCTGCCGAGGGGGCCGAGGAAGGCCACCGGGGAGCCGGTGGTGGCGTCGGTCGCCGAGGAGGCGGCCAGCACCGCCAAGGCCGGAGGCTAGAGCCGACCCGGAGGCTAGTGTCGGCCCGGAGGCTAGAGCCAGCCCTGCTGGCGGGCGGAGCGGACGGCCTCCATGCGGTTGCGGGTGCCGGTCTTGCCGATGGCGGAGGACAGGTAGTTCCGTACGGTCGACTCCGACAGGTGCACCTTCGCGGCGATGTCCGCGACGGTCGCGCCGTCGACGGCGGCGTTGAGGACGTCCCGCTCGCGCGGCGTCAGCGGGCTCGGCCCGGAACTGAGGGCGGCCGCGGCGAGGGCCGGGTCGATAACGGTCTCGCCGGTGAGGATGCGGCGGACGGCCTCGGCCAGCTCCTCCACGGGCCCGTCCTTGACCAGGAACCCCGAGGCTCCGGCCTCCATCGCCCGACGCAGATAGCCGGGCCGCCCGAAGGTGGTCAGGATCAGCACCCGGCAGTCCGGGACCTCCTCGCGCAGGAGGGCGGCGGCGTCGAGGCCGCTCATGCCGGGCAGCTCGATGTCCAGGAGGGCGACGTCGGGGCGGGCCTCCAGGGCGGTGCTGACGATGCGGTCGCCGGCGGCGACCTGGGCGACGACCTCCATGTCCTCCTCAAGACCGAGGAGGAGCGCGAGGGCGCCGCGCATCATGCCCTGGTCTTCGGCGAGAAGGATGCGGATGGACTTGGCGGGGCGGCGGTGGGTGTCGGTCACGGGGTCAGGGTATGGCGGGGCCGCCCCGGACGGAGGGCAGGGCGGCTTTCCGGGGAACGGGCTGCCTTCCCGGGAGCGGGCTGCTTTTCCCGGGAACGGCAACAGATCTTGCCGGGGCCGGGACGCCACGGTGCAATGAGGGGCATGGAGCACTCGCCCGCCATCGCCCAGGCGCTGTCCGACGTCGGCCCCCGGCTCCAGCGCCTGCGGGCCGCCCGGGGGATGACCCTCGCCGCGCTCTCCGAGGCCACCGGGATCTCCACCAGCACCCTCTCCCGGCTGGAGTCCGGGCAGCGCCGCCCCAGCCTGGAGCTGCTGCTGCCCATCTCGCAGGCCCACCAGGTCCCGCTGGACGACCTCGTCGGCGCCCCCGAGGTCGGCGACCCCCGGGTCCGCATCAAGCCCCGGCACGTGCACGGCTCGACCGTGCTGCCGCTGACCCACGGCACCGGCCCCCTCCAGGCGTACAAGATGATCCTGCCGACCACCCGCAGCACCCCGGAGGCCCGTACTCACGAGGGGTACGAGTGGCTGTACGTCCTCTCCGGGCGGCTGCGCCTCGTCCTCGGCGACCGGGACCTGGTGCTCGAAGCGGGCGAGGCGGCCGAGTTCGACACCCGGCTGCCGCACTGGTTCGGCAGCACCGGCAAGGCCCCCGTCGAGGTGCTCAGTCTCTTCGGGAGCCAGGGCGAGCGGATGCACGTACGGGCGAGGCCGCGCGGCCGGCAGGACTGAGCGTCAGGACTGAGCGTCAGGGCCGAGCGTCAGGTCTGAGCGTCAGGACGGGCTCAACTCGCGTGCCTCCACCGGGAGTTCTGCCCGCACCACGAAGCCCCCGCGCGGCCCGGGGCCTGCCGTGAGGCTGCCGCCCGCCGATGCGAGACGCTCCGTGAGCCCCTTGAGGCCGTTCCCGCCCGGTGCGGCACCGTCCGCCGCCTCCCGCCCGTCGTCCGAGACCTCCAGGCGTACGCGTTCCTCGTTGCCCTCCACCGCGATCGTGCACCGGGCCGCGCCCTGGCTGTGCCGTACGACATTGGTGACGGCCTCCCGCACCACCCACCCCAGCAGCGCCTCGGCCTGCGGCTCCAGCGGCGGGCCCGACTGGCGCACCACCGGCTCGATGCCGACGGCCGACAACGCCGAGCGGGCGCCGTCCAGTTCGGTCGTCAGGCTGCCCTCGCGGTACCCGGTGACGGCCTCGCGGATCTCGGTGAGCGCCTGGCGGCCCACGGACTCGATGTCGGAGACCTGGGCGAGCGCGGCGTCCAGGTCGCGCGGGGCGAGCCGCCGGGCCGCCTCGGACTTCACGACGATCACCGACAGGGTGTGCCCGAGCAGGTCGTGCAGGTCCCGGGAGAAACGCAGCCGCTCCTTCTCGACGGCGGTACGGGCCAACTCCTGCCGGGTGGAGCGGAGTTCCTTGACCGTTTCGGAGAGGGTGAGGATGGCGGAAGTGACGAGGCCCGAGATCAGGGTCCCGTACGCGATGTTGATGGCGCCCCAGCCGTCCCGCCACCCGGCGATCACACCCGCCAGCACTGCCAGTGCGAGCATGACCTTGCCGACCTTGGGCCCCCGGATCATCGCGCCGGTGGCGAGCCCCGTCAGCATCCAGAACAGGAGCCACGGCCCGCCGTACATGACCGACATGAACGCGGTGATCGCCCCGAGCCCGGCCAGTGCGACCTTGGTGCTCGTCGCCTCCCGCGACCTCTTGTGGAAGGCCCGCAACACCACATAGATGTAAAGGGAGTTGAAGGTCAGCAGGCAGATGGCGCCGACCCACGGATTGTCGGTCTCGCCCTTGATGAGGTTGGAGAAAGCCCCCATCCCCATCAGCAGCCACGGCAGCATGGAGAAGCCGTTGGGCGGGCCCATGTGCTCGGGACCCATCTCGCCCCGCTTCTTCTTGGCCCGCCATTCGGCGCGCCGGGCGGGCCAGTCGGCCTTCCAGCTCTTGTCGATCAGCGGCACGGTCGCACCTTCCTCAGACCCTGCGGACTCCGTCGCCCCGCTATGCGGTGCGCGCGGCCTTCCGGTACGAGACGACAGCGTACGAGCCGAAGATCAGCAGCCACCCGAGCAGCACCACGACCGCGAGCACGCCGGGCGCCTCGCCGCGCCCGAGGGCGGTGCCCAGCTCGGAGACGGCCCGGGTCGGCGTGTACGTACCGATCCCCTGGATCCACCCGGGGAAGAACTGCATCGGGAACCACAGCCCACCGAGAATCGAGAACCCGAGGTTGCACCCCACGTTCACGACCCCCGTGCTCTGCGCGGACAACCGGTACCCGTTGCCGATCCCGAGCAAGGTGAACGGCAACGAACCGAACCACAACAACAGCACCACCACTGCCCACTGCCATACGGCCATGCTCACCCCGTTGATCAGCCCTCCCACGGCCAGGACCGCGAGGATCGCGGGCAGCACGACGACCGAGGCGGTCAGCGCCCGCCCGACGACGACCTGCGCCGGCGTCATGGGCGTGATCCGCAACTGCCGCAGCCAGCCGAGCGATTTGTCCTCGGCGACGCCGGTGCCGGCGGAGAGCGCGGCACCGAGCGCGCCGTACGTAGCCATACCGATCATGGAAGCGGTCTTCCACTCGCTGTCGGCGCCGCCGCCGATGTTCGTGAACAGCAGATACATCAGCACGGGCATCCCGATGCCGAAGATGACGAACCCGGTGTCGCGCAGGGTGCGCCGGGTCTCCAGGGCGACATAGTCGAGTACGAGTGCCATCAGACGTTCTCCTCCATGCGAGCGGCGGCGGGGCGGGCGTCGGGGTCGGTGAGCCGGAGGAAGGCGTCCTCCAGGGTGGCGGGGGCGACTTCGAGCCCGCGTACGGCGTTCCGCTGGGCCAGTGCGACGACGGTCGCGTCCGAGTCGTCCGTACGGAGCCGGGCCCGGTCCCCGCGGATCTCGACCTCGGTGACGCCCGGCAGCAGGGACAGCCCTTCACTCGGCCGCCCCGCCAGGTCGAACGACACGAGATTCCCGCCCGCCGCACGGCGCAACTGGTCCCCGCTGCCGTCGGCGACGATGCGGCCGCGGTCGATGACGACGATGCGGGAGGCGTTCTCGTCGGCCTCGGTGAGGTAGTGCGTGGAGAACAGCACCGTCTTGCCGCGGGCGGCGAACCGCCGCATCGAATCCCACAGTGCCCGCCGCGCCTCGACGTCGAGCGCGGCCGTCGGCTCGTCCAGCACCACCAGATCCGGATCCCCGACCAACGCGATGGCGAACCGCACCCGCTGGATCTGCCCGCCGGACAGCCGGTCGGCCCGCCGCGCCCCGAACTCGCCGATCCCGGCGAGGTCGAGTGCCTCGTCCAGTGGCATGGCCCGCGGATACGTCTTCGCCACGAACCCCACCAACTCCCGCACGGTGACCCGGGGAATGGGCCGCCCGTCCTGCAGCATGGCGCCGACCCGCCCCGCTTGCACGGCCCGGGCCGGAGCCCCGCCGAAGAGCCGGACGGACCCGGTGTCGGGCTGGTCCAGCCCGAGCAGGAGCCCGATGGTGGTGGACTTCCCGGCCCCGTTGCGGCCGAGGAGGGCGGTGGTCTGGCCCGGCTTCAACTCCAGATCGAGCCCGTCGACGGCCCGAACGGCCCCGAAGGCTTTGGTGGCGGCATCGAACCGGACGGCGGGTCCGGGCGGGGTGGTCTTCGTCATGCAAATGACGCTACGGGGGAGGGGAGTTGACCTGTAGCGCCGCTTGTACGGACTTGGCAGGGACAAATGTCACGGGGTGGGTCGGGGGCCGGTGGGGCTTGGCCGGTACCGGGGGGTGCGGGCAGGGGCCGGGACCGGGGTGGCCCGGTATCGGGCGGGCCGCCCCCTTGCCCGCCCGTCCCGCCCCCGGGGGGCGGCCCCGCCGCCCAAGGGGGCTAGGGGAAGGGAAGGGGGGGGCGGCTTCGCCGCCAGGCGGGGGGATGGTGCCCGGAGGGCATCCATCCAGGGGCGCGGGGAACTGCGCGACCAGCCACGACGCACCCGCACAGGACAGAGACCACAACACCCTCGCACGAACCCACTCAGCCCCGCGGGTTTAGGTGAAGGGGCGGGGCTGGGGCAAAGCGCCGCAGGCAATTGGGGTGCCGCGTGCGGCACAAGCGACCCCCGCCGCAGCAAGCAGAGGACACCGGGCACGGGGGGACCCCGTAAACCTGACGGTACGTCACCTCGTGGGTTCACAAGTGCCGCCCCGTGCGCTATACATGGGGCCCATCGGCCTAGAACGCGTTCTAGAAGTGGACCGCGACCACAAGGCCGACCCCGCACGGCCCCGGCGTGTCCGACGGTGCGGACGGCCACGTCGGGGCCTCCCCGGGAGCCCCCGAAAGCCCCCGGAACCCCCGAAAGCGCCCCCGCCCCGAAGCGACAGGAGCCCCGCCCCATGCCGATCGACGTTGCGAAGGCCCTCGCCGCCGACCCCCGGACCGGAAAGGCCGTCTGGGGCCACAAGGACGTCCAGCTCTACCACCTCGGCCTCGGCGCCGGCGTCCCCGCCACCGACCCCGCCGAACTCCGCTACACCCTGGAGAGCAAACTCCACGTCCTCCCGAGCTTCGCCACCGTCGCGGGCGCGGGCATGGCGATGATGGGCGGCCTCGCGGCCCCCGGCATCGAGGTGGACCTGGCCGCCGTCCTGCACGGCGGCCAGACCGTGACCCTGCACCGTCCGATCCCCACCGAGGGCGACGCCACTCTCACCTCCACCGTCGAGGCCGTGTACGACAAGGGCAAGGCGGCGGTCATCGTCCTGCGCTCCGTCGCCGCCGACGCGGACGGACCCCTCTGGACCAACGACTCCTCCATCTTCGTCCGCGGCGAGGGCGGCTTCGGCGGCGACCGCGGCCCCTCCGTCCGCCTCGAAGTCCCCTCCCGTGAGCCGGATTTCACCGTCACCCGCCCCATCCGCGAGGAGCAGGCCCTCCTCTACCGCCTCTCCGGCGACTGGAACCCCCTGCACGCCGACCCCGACTTCGCGAAGCTGGCGGGCTTCGACAAGCCCATCCTGCACGGCCTGTGCACGTACGGCATGACCCTGAAGGCCGTCGTGGACACGGTCCTCGGCGGCGACGTGACCCGGGTGACCTCGTACGCCACCCGCTTCGCCGGGGTGGTCTTCCCCGGCGAGACCCTGCGCATCCGGATGTGGACCGGCGACGGCCGCACCCAGGTGACGGTGACGGCGGCGGAGCGCGACGACGCGCCGGTGCTCGCGGACACCGTGGTCGACCACGCATGACCACCCATCACCCACCCATGAACCGCTCATGAACTGACCGCCCTCCGAGGGGAGTTGTGACATGCGCGCAGCCGTACTGCACGAGATAGGCCAGGACAAGCTCGAAGTCCTCGACGACGTCGAAGCGGTGGGCTTCGGCCCCGGCAAGGTCAAGATCCGGGTGCGGGCCACCGGGCTGTGCCACTCGGACGTCTCCGCGATGAACGGCGTGCTGCCGCAGCCCGCCCCGTTCATCCCCGGCCACGAGGGCGCGGGCGAGATCGTGGACGTCGGCGACGGCGTAGAGGGTCTGTCGGCCGGCGACCGGGTCCTGGTCTGCTGGCTCCCCGCCTGCGGCACCTGCCCCTCCTGCAAGCGCGGTCAGACCCACCTCTGCCTCGCGGGCTTCATGAACGCGGGCACCCCGAACTTCAAGCGCCCCGGCGGCGACCTCTTCGGCTTCGCGGGCACCGGCACCTTCACCGAGGAGGTCGTGGTCGGTGCCGGATGTGCGGTCCCGATCCCCGACGACGTCCCCTTCGAGATCGCCGCACTGATCGGCTGCGGCGTCACGACGGGCCTCGGTGCGGCCATCAACACGGCCCAGGTGCAGGCGGGTTCGTCGGTCGCCGTGATCGGCTGCGGCGGGGTGGGCATCTCCGCGATCCAGGGTGCCCGGGTGCAGGGCGCGGCCGAGATCGTCGCCGTGGACCCGGTGGCCTCGCGCCGCGAAGCCGCCCTGAAGTTCGGTGCGACGGAGGCGGTGGCGCCCGACGAACTCGACGACTCCAAGCAGCGCCTGACCTCCGGCGAGGGCTTCGACTACGTCTTCGAGGTCGTCGGCAAGTCCGCCACCGCCCGCACCGCCTACGGGGCGACCCGGCGCGGCGGCACGCTGTGCATCGTCGGGGCGGGCGCGATGGACGACTTCTTCCAGGTCAACATGTTCGAGCTGTTCTTCGACGAGAAGCGGATCCTGCCGTCGATGTACGGGGGCGGGGACGTCCTGCGGTCGTACGAGCGGGCCATCGCGCTGTGGCGGGCCGGCCGCATCGACCTGGAGAGCATGATCACGCACCGGGTGCCGCTGGCCGAGATCAACGAGGCGCTGGACCAGATGCGGACGGGCGTCGCCCTCCGTACCTCCATCACCCTCTGAACCGACCGTCTGAGCAAGGGAGTTGTGGGATGCCTTCTCTGCCCCTCGAAGGGCTGTCCGCGATCGTCACCGGCGCGGGCCGGGGACTCGGCCGTGCCGAGGCCCTCGAACTCGCCCGCCTCGGCGCGAGCGTCGTCGTCAACGACTTCGGCCAGCCGGGCAGGGACGGCTCGGGAGCCGCGTCCGCCGGCCCGGCGGAGGAGGTCGTCGCGGAGATCCGGGCGGCGGGCGGCAGGGCCGTCGCCCACCTCGGCGACGTCGCCGACTACGAACAGGCGCGTGGGCTGGTGGAACTGGCCGTCCGGGAGTTCGGCAAGCTCGACGTCCTGGTCAACAACGCGGGCATCCTCCGCGACCGGATGATCTTCTCGATGAGCGAGGAGGAGTGGGACTCGGTCATCCGCGTCCACCTCAAGGGCCACTTCAACACCACCCACTTCGCGTCCGTCCACTGGCGGGAGAGGTCGAAGGCGGCGGGCGCGCCGGTCTACGGCCGGATCGTCAACACGTCGTCGGAGGCCTTCCTGGCCGGGTCGGCCGGCCAGCCGAACTACGCGGCGGCGAAGGGCGGCGTGGTCGGGCTGACGACGTCGACGGCGCTGGCACTGCGGAAGTACGGGGTGACGGCGAACGCGATCTGCCCGCGGGCGCGGACGCGGATGACGGAGGACGTCTTCGCGGGCTTCGGGGAGGCGGCGGGCCCCGGCGAACTCGACTCCCTCGCGCCCGAGCACGTGGCCCCCCTGGTCGGCTACCTGGCGTCGCCTGCGGCGGGGCGGGTGAACGGGCAGGTGCTGGTGGTGCACGGGGGGATGGTGGCGGTGGTCGAGCGGCCGAAGGTCGCGGCGAAGTTCGACACGTCGAAGGGGGTCTTCTCGTACGAGGAGCTGGACGAGGCCCTCTCCGGCTACTTCGGCGAGCGGCCGGAGGGGGAGACCTTCGGCGCGGCGGAGGTCCTGTCCCTCAAGCGGGGATAAGGGGGCGGGGGGGGCCAGGCATCTCAGCCCGTCCGGCGTTTGAGGACGCGCGGCGGAGCCGTGCAGGGGGCAAGGGGCGTAGCCCCGTCGGGAACAGCAACCCACCAACAGCCCGCTCAGTCCTCTTGGCCCCCCGCGCCCGGGTCCCGGCGGTGGCGGCCCTGGGCCGGGACCGTCGGTTCCTCGGACTGGGCCGCACCGCCCCGGTGCTTGCCGGCCCCCTGCGCGGCAGGCGTCTCGGTCTGGGCTTCAGGCATGGGCATGGGCATGTGGGAAGTCACCCCGTCACTACATCGCTTACACGTACACCGGTGCAGCCCCTGCCCCGGGCCCGCGAGTCTAATCGTCCTCCGCGGCCCCGCTCGGGGGCCCCACGGCCACCACCGGCACCCGCACCTGCGTCGCCGCCCGCACCATCGTCGGCGCCGCCGCGTGCACGGACGGCGGTACCGCCTCCCGCGCCGCCGACGGATCCACCGGCTCGGCCCCGGACCCCCCACCGGGCGCACCCGCCGGACGTACCACCCGCGTGATCGGCCCCAGCACCGACGGCACCGACGGCACCGCGTCCTCCGGCTCCGGAGGGGCCACTTCCGCCTCCCGCTTCACCCGCACCCCGACCCGGTGCATCCGCCCCGTCAGCGACGCCTGCTGCAACGGCACCGGCCGCCACGGCGCCGCCGCCGGAGCCTCCTCGGGCGGGGCCTGTGCCTCCACCTCCGGAGCAGCAGCTTCCGGCTCCACCGGCACCCCCACCTCCGCCACCCCGCACGGCACCGCCCCCGTCGTGAACGGCAGCCGCAGCACCCCCTCCCGGGTCCACAGCCCCGCCCCCGCCAACCACCCGCCGGGCGGGGCCAGTTGGTAGAGCCTGCGGTCCGCCGGACGCCACACCCCCACCCAGCTCCCCGGCACCGGCCCCGCCGCCCCCGGCGCACGGTCGATCCGTACCGCCACCGCACACGCCTCCGGCATCAGCACCTGGCCGGGCTGCGCCGCGAAGGGCGTCAGCACGCAGTCCTCCAGCCGCAGGCACTCCGGAAAGCGCACCGGGCGGGTGCTCCCCAGCACCCCCCACCCGAGCCGGTCCTCGCCCGGCGCGTCCGAGCGGATGACGATCAGCCCGCTGTCGGGGTCGGCCAGCAGCAGCCGGTCGTTGCTGTGCTCGGCGATCTGGAGCAGCGGGGTCACCTCGCCGCCCCGCTCCAGGTCGACCGAGACCGCCTTCACCACCCCGCCGCCCGGCGCCTCCCGGTCCAGGGCCAGCATCCGCCCGGCCCGGTCCAGCCAGACCCCGCCCGCGCACCGCCCCGGCACCTGCGCCACGTGCTCGGGCCCGAACGCGCCGCCCGCCACCAGCCACACCGCCGTCGCCTCGGGGCCGACGGCCAGCGCGTACGCACGGGAACCGCCCGGCGCGGGCGGCAGCAGCCGCATCGGACCCGCGAACTCCACCGCCCCCAGGGCCAGTTCACCGGTCTTCGGCCCCGTCGGGTACAGCAGCGAGAAGATGTGCCGTCCCGCCACCTCCCGGTGGATCAGCACCCGCCCGTCCGCCAGCGGCAGCACCTCCGTGCCGGGCTCCTCGGGCTGGTCCGCGGGCAGCGGCACCGCGTACGGCTCGGGCCCGTCCAGCGTCCAGCGCTCCGGGTACCACGCCTCCCCGCCCCCGGCCAGCCGTGCCGCGTACGAACCGTCCGAGGCGATCACGAACCCGCTGCGGTGCGCCGCACCGCCCTGTGAGGCGGTCTCGATGGCCAAGGCTGTCATGGGCTCCGTCCCCTCCGTCCCCTCCGGATCCGTCCTCGTGCGTCCTCTCCGGGGGCTTCGTCGGCGACGCTAGTTTTCCGATTTATCGCCGGACAACACGAGTCACCTCTCTTCACACATACGGGTGGCCGTCCGGTCGTTCGACCGGTATCGCGCGGAGCACTGTGCTCACGGCCCCCCGGAACCGGCCGACCGGCTGACGCGGCACGTACGCCAGGTAGCCTTGTGGCGTGCCCCGTCTGTCTGAAGTCATCGCCGCGCTCGACGCCCTCTGGCCCCCCGAGCGGGCCGAGAGCTGGGACGCCGTCGGTACGGTCTGTGGCGATCCGGACACCGAGGTGAACCGGGTCCTGTTCGCCGTCGACCCCGTGCAGGAGATCGCCGACGAGGCCCTGCGCATCGGGGCGGACCTGATCGTCACCCACCACCCGCTCTATCTGCGCGGTACGACGACGGTCGCGGCCGGCCACTTCAAGGGCCGCGTCGTGCACACCCTGATCAGGAACGACGTCGCCCTGCACGTCGCGCACACCAACGCCGACACCGCCGACCCGGGTGTCTCCGACGCGCTCGCCGCCGCCCTGGACCTCCGGGTCACCGGCCCCCTCGTACCGGATCCGAGCGATCCGCACGGGCGTCGCGGCCTGGGGCGGCTGTGCGAGCTGGACCACCCGATGACGGTGCGAGAGTTCGCCGCGCACGCCGCCAAGTCGCTGCCCGCCACCGCGCAGGGCATCCGCTTCGCGGGCGACCCGGACGCCACCGTTCGTACGGTCGCCGTCTCCGGCGGCTCGGGCGACAGCCTCTTCGCGCAGGTCAGAGCGGCCGGTGCGGACGCGTTCCTGACCGCCGACCTGCGCCACCACCCCGTCTCCGAAGCACGTGAGACGGCCCCGACTCCCGCGCTGTTCGACGCCGCGCACTGGGCCACCGAGTGGCCCTGGTGCGAGCAGGCCGCCGCGCAGCTCGAAGCGATTTCCGACCGCGAGGGCTGGCACCTGCGGGTGCACGTCTCGGCCACGGTCACCGACCCCTGGACATCCCACTTCTCTTCTCCTGGAGCCCCCAACTGAACGCCGCGCCCGCCGACCAGATCCGACTTCTCGACGTCCAGGCCCTCGACGTACGGCTGTCGCAGCTCGCCCACAAGCGCAAGTCGCTGCCCGAGCACGCCGAGATCGAGTCGCTCACCAAGGACCTCACCCAGCTCCGCGACCTGCTGGTCGCCGCGCAGACCGAGGAGAGCGACACCGCCCGCGAGCAGACCAAGGCCGAGCAGGACGTCGACCAGGTCCGCCAGCGCGCCACCCGCGACCAGCAGCGCCTGGACTCCGGGGCGATCACCTCGCCCAAGGACTTGGAGAACCTCCAGAAGGAGATCGTCTCGCTGGCCAAGCGCCAGGGCGACCTGGAGGACGTCGTCCTGGAGGTCATGGAGCGCCGCGAGTCCGCGCAGGAGCGCGCCGCCGAGCTGACCGAGCGCGTCGGCGCGGTGCAGGGCAAGGTCGACGACGCCACCGCGCGCCGCGACGCCGCCTTCACCGAGATCGACGGCGAGGTCGCCACGGTCTCCAAGGAGCGCGAGGTCGTCGTCGGCTCCGTCCCGGCCGACCTGGTCAAGCTGTACGAGAAGCTGCGCACCCAGTCCGGCGGCGTCGGCGCGGCCCGCCTGTACCAGCGCCGCTGCGAGGGCTGCCAGCTGGAGCTGAACATCACCGAGGTCAACGAGGTCCGCGCCGCGGCCCCCGACACGGTGCTGCGCTGCGAGAACTGCCGCCGCATCCTGGTCCGTACGTCGGACTCGGGGATCTAGGCCCGATGGCGCGCACTGTCGTCGTCGAGGCCGACGGAGGCTCCCGGGGCAACCCGGGGCCCGCCGGATACGGTGCGGTCGTCCTCGACCCGGACACCGGCGAGACCCTCGCGGAGGCCGCCGAGTACATCGGCGTCGCCACCAACAACGTCGCCGAGTACAAGGGCCTGATCGCCGGCCTGCGGGCCGCCCGCGGGCTCTTCCCGGACGCGCAGGTCCACGTACGCATGGACTCCAAGCTCGTCGTCGAGCAGATGTCGGGCCGCTGGAAGATCAAGCACCCGGACATGAAGCCGCTGGCCGCCGAGGCGGCGACGGTCTTCCCGCGCGCCCAGGTCCGGTACGAGTGGATCCCGCGCGAGAAGAACAAGCACGCCGACCGGCTCGCCAACGAGGCGATGGACGCGGGCAAGAAGGGCAAGCAGTGGGAGCCGTCCGGCTCCACGGCCGCCCTGGACGCGCCCGCCGCTCCTCGTGTGGTGGGCGACGCGACCGCCGGTGCGGCGAAGGCGCGGGCGGCGCTCGCGGGAGCCCGCAAGCCCGCTGCGGACGACGGCCTCTTCGAGATGCCGTCACAGGCTTCGCAGGAGAAGACCCCGTCCGTCGGCTGGGGTCCGTCCGCCGACCTCGGTGCGCCCGCCACCCTCGTCCTGCTCCGGCACGGCGAGACGCTGCTCACTCCCGAGAAGCGCTTCTCCGGCAGCGGCGGCTCCGACCCCGAGCTCTCCGCCGTCGGCCGCAAGCAGGCGGAGGCGGTCGCCGCCTCGCTCGCCGCGCGCGGCACGATCCAGGCGGTCGTCAGCTCCCCGCTGACCCGCTGCCGCGAGACCGCCGACGCCGTGGCCTCCCGGCTGGGTCTTCCCGTACGCATCGAGAAGGACCTGCGCGAGACGGACTTCGGCGCCTGGGAAGGGCTGACGTTCGCCGAGGTCAGGCAGCGGTACGCGGAGGACCTGGACGACTGGCTGGCGTCCCCCGACGCCGCTCCGACCGGCGGCGGCGAGAGCTTCGCGGCCGTGGCCGAGCGGGTCGAGGCTGCGCGCGAGCGGCTGGTGAAGGAGTACGCGGGCAAGACCGTCCTGGTCGTCACCCACGTCACCCCGGTCAAGACCCTCGTCCGCCTCGCGCTGGGCGCGCCCCCGGAGTCGCTCTTCAAGATGGAGCTGTCGGCGGCCTCGCTGTCGGCGGTCGCGTACTACGGGGACGGCAACGCGTCCGTGCGGCTGCTGAACGACACGTCGCACCTGCGCTGATTCCGCTGGTACGAGTGAGGGGCCCCCGGTGCTGCGAGCACCGGGGGCCCCTTCGCGCTCCCGTTCGTGCTCAGCGGAGGGCGGCGGCCTCGCGGGCCAGGGCCTCGACGCGCCCCCAGTCCTTGTCCCGGATCGCGTCGGCCGGAAGCATCCACGTCCCGCCCACGCAGCCGACGTTGGGGAGGGCGAGGTAGGAGGGCGCGGAGGCGAGGGAGATCCCGCCGGTCGGGCAGAACCGGGCCTGGGGGAGGGGCGCGGAGAGCGACTTCAGGTACGGGGTGCCTCCGGCGGCCTCGGCCGGGAAGAACTTCATCTCGGTGACGCCGCGTTCGAGGAGGGCGACGACCTCGGAGGTGGTGGAGACGCCCGGCAGGAAGGGCAGGCCGGACTTCTGCATGGCCTCCAGGAGCGTGTCCGTCCACCCCGGGCTGACCAGGAACCGCGCCCCGGCCGCGACGGAGTCGGCGACCTGGGCGGGGTTCAGCACGGTCCCGGCCCCGACCACCGCGTCCGGCACCCCGTCGGCGACGGCCCGTATCGCGTCGAGCGCGGCGGGCGTGCGCAGGGTGACCTCGATGGCGGGCAGCCCGCCGGCGACGAGGGCACGGGCGAGCGGAACGGCGTCGGCGGCGTCGTCCAGGACGACGACGGGGACGACGGGGGCAAGGTCGAGCACGGAGGAAGCCATGGGGGCATCCTGCCGGGGGTGGGGTGCTGTGCGCAACGAGCGTTGCGGAGAATGCAACGCCCGTGCGGTGTGGGCCTTGCGGGCCTTACGCCGCGATGAGCAGCGCCTCCGCGCCCACCGGGCGGTAGCCCGCGGCCTGGAAGGCGCGGACGCTGCGGGCGTTGCCCGGCGCCTGCTGGGACCAGACGACCTCGCCCAGCGGGATCAGGTGCCGCGCCGACTCCGCCAGCGCCCGGCCCAGACCCCGGTGCCGGGACTCCTCGTCCACCTCGATCGCCGTCTCCCAGCGCCCGGCCAGACCCCGGCCGAGGACCAGGATGCCGCCGCCCTCGGACGACCAGACCCGCACGTCGTCGCGGTACTTGCGGGCGCGGGCCACCCGGGGGTGGTCCGGGTCCTCGATCTCCGTCAGCTCCAGCGGGGGCGGGCCCGGCAGGGCGGGGGCCAGGGTGAGCGAGCCCACGGTGTCCATCCGCCGCCCGGTCCGCGCCATCAGCGCGGCCAGGAACGCCGGGTGCAGGGAGGCGGAGAAGGGGTCGGGGCAGGACTGCTCCAGCGTCTCCCTGATCCACTCCGGGTCCTGGTCCGAGAAGATCACCGAGTGTGCCGTGAACGCGAGGACGCCCGCGTCGCGGGGGCTCGGCTGGGGGACCACGACGGTGCGGCCGTCGGGCGCCGGGTACTGCCCCTGCGAAACGGAGGTCAGGATGTCGCGCAAAGAGCTGGGCACGGGGTTCCTCTGGAGGGGGTCGGGATTGTTTCTGGCGTATTGCAACCTGTCCACTCTACGCGCATCGACCCGGTGCTCCGAAGGGTGAGGGCCCTTCCCCTCCTTGCATTCAGTGGATACGGGCTTTCAGCGGATACGGGCTTTCAGTGGATCTGGCGGACCACCACGTCCAGGGCCCACGGCTTCCCGGCCTTCGCGGGTTCCGTCGCCTCCACGACGTGGCCGAGGTCGCGCAGGGCCTCCACCAGCTCGGCGGGGTTCGCCGGGGCGGCACCGGCCACCAGCAGGTCCCGTACGATCCGGCCCTTCGTGGCCTTGTTGAAGTGGCTGACGACCGAGCGCTTCTCGACGCCGTCGACCAGCTGCGCGTGCAGCACGCGGACGGTGGCGGTGCGGCCCGCCACCTCGCCCTGCGGCTTCCAGGCGGCGGCGTACGCGGACGAACGCAGGTCCAGGACCAGGCCGTTCCCGGCCGCCTCCGGCATGACCTCCGCCATCGCGGGCCGCCAGTACGCACCGAGCGCGCCCAGGCCCGGGAGCTTCACGCCCATCGAGCAGCGGTACGAGGGAATGCGGTCGCCGACGCCCACCGCGCCCCACAGCCCCGAGAACACCAGCAGCCACTGGCGGGCGCGCTTGCGGGCGGCGGCGTCCAGGGTGGCCAGGCCGAGGGCGTCGTACAGCACGCCGGTGTAGATCTCGCCGGCCGGGCGGGTGCCGGCGGTGGGCAGCTCGGCGTTCTTCGCCACCTCCCCGCGCAGGCCCTCGCTCAGCCCGAGGACCTCGCGGGCCTTGTCCTCGTCGCCCCGGCACAGCTCGACCAGCTCGTCCAGCACGGCCTTCCTGGCGGGGGCCAGGCCGGGCAGGGACAGGGTGTCGGGCTTGAGGGGGGCACCGCGGCCGGAGGCGGCCTTGCCTTCGGAGGGCGGGAGGAGGACGAGCACGGGGTCTCCTTCGGAGGGAGGGGCGGGCGGGGCGTCCGGCGCGGACCAGCCAACGGTAGTGGGTTGCGGACCCACCCCGGGGCGGGGCCCGGTGCCCACGACGGGGTCACGCCCCTCGCCCCCTGCGAGACGGGCCGAAGGGCCCTACGCTCGACCCATGCCCCGCCGCCATATCCACATGACCGGCACCGCCGACGCCGCCCCCCTCCGCGACGCCTTCCGCGCGCTGCGGGAGAGCCTGGACGTCCCCGCCGACCCGGGGGTCTTCCCGGCCGACGTCATGGCCGAGGCCGAGCGGGCCGCCCGTGCGCCCCGCCTCCCCCCGGACCCGTACGACGCCACCGACATCCCCCTCTTCACCATCGACCCGCCCACCTCCACCGATCTGGACCAGGCCATGCATCTGGCCAGAAGGGAGGGCGGCGGCTTCCGCGTGCACTACGCCATCGCGGACGTGGCGGCGTTCGTCGCCCCCGGCGGGGCCCTCGACACCGAGGCCCACCGCCGGGTGACGACCCTGTACTTCCCCGACGAGAAGGTGCCCCTGCACCCGCAGCTGCTCTCGGAGGGCGCCGCCAGCCTCCTCCCCGACCAGACCTGCCCGGCCCTCCTCTGGCGCATCGACCTCGACGCCGACGGCGGGGCCGTCGCCACCGACGTCCGCCGCGCCCTCGTCCGCAGCCGCGCCAAGCTCGACTACGAGGGCGTACAGCGGCAGATCGACAACGGGACGGCCGAGGAGCCCCTCGCCCTCCTCCGCGACATCGGGCGGCTCCGCGAGGAGCAGGAGCGGGCCCGCGGCGGCATCTCCCTCAACGTCCCCGAGCAGGAGATCGCCCTCGCCGACGGCGCGTACCGCCTGGCCTACCGCACCCCGCTCCCCGCCGACGGCTGGAACGCCCAGATCTCCCTCCTCACCGGAATGGCCGCCGCCGAGCTGATGACGAAGGCCGGCAACGGCATCCTGCGCACCCTCCCCGCCGCCCCCGACGGCGCCGTCGCCCGCCTGCGCCGCACCGCGCGCGCCCTGCGCATCGACTGGCCGCACCACACCTCGTACGCCGACGTCGTCCGCCGTCTCGACCCGGCGAACCCCGCCCACGCCGCCTTCCTCCAGGAGTGCACGTCCCTGCTGCGGGGCGCCGGGTACACGGTGTTCACCGGCGGCCAGGAGCCCGAGCAGGCCCTGCACGCCGCCGTGGCTGCCCCGTACACCCACTGCACCGCACCCCTGCGCCGCCTCGTCGACCGGTACGCGGGCGAGCTGTGCCTGTCCGCCGTGGCGGGACAGGAGCCCCCGGAGTGGGTCATGGCCGCGCTGCCCGAGCTGCCCAAGGAGATGGCGGAGGGCACCCGGCGGCAGAACACCGTCGAGCGGGAGTGCGTCGACATCGTCGAGGCGGCACTGCTCAGGGACCGCGTCGGCGAGCTCTTCGACGCGCACGTCGTGGACGTCAAGGACCGTGAACCGACCGTCGGCACCGTCCAGTTGGACAGTGCCGACCTCGCCGTCATCGCCCGCGTCGAGGGCGGCGGCAATCTGCCGCTCGGCGAGCGCATCCGGGTCAGGCTGACGCAGGCAGACCCGGGCTCGGCGAAGGTGCTGTTCCAGCCGGTCTGAGCGAGGAGACCGCCGCGACCAGCGCCCGCGCGTCGTCCGCGTGGAAGTGCACGGTCGTCACCGGCCGCCGCTTCCCCAGCAGCGACACCGCCTCCACCGGCTCCTTCAGCCGTACGGTGACGGAGGTCTGCGAGGCCACCGCCAGCTCCAGCGCGTCGTCCCCGGCCTGCCCGGGGTTCAGCCGCAGGTCGTACCGTACGGACTCGATCTGCCCGGCCCCGATCGCCAGGTCCACGTGCGCCCCGGAGCGGATCCGCAGGCCGCCGTCCGCCCGGACGACGTGCGGGCGGGTCACGGCGGCGGCGTGCAGGCCGAGGATCAGGACGACCGTGTAGACGTCCAGGACCAGGAAGACCGCCTGCACGACCGGCAGCCCCGCCAGCAGGACATGCAGCCCCACGGTCTCCACCACGCACACGAACGTGAACCCGTACAGCAGCGCCGCCTGCGCCTTCGCATGGCTGAAGGCGAGATCCCCCGGCCCCACCCCGTGCCGCCGCCGCGCCACCCACCGCCCGAGCGATGCCATCACCCGCAGCTCGTGCCCGAGCATCCGCCGCACGGGCTCCGGCACCAGCTCCGCCACGGCCTCGCGCGCCGAAAGACCCTGCTTCCTCAGCCGTACGAAGAGGAACAGCTCGGCGGCGACGACCGACAGCACCAGCACCTCGGCCGCCAGCAGTACGTACCCGGGCACCCGCACGCCCGCCAGCAGGCAGACCAGCAGCGCGACCTCCCCCGGGAGCACGGCGTACGCGACCCCCCTGACCACCTTCTTCATGACCCCTCCCGCTCTTCGACGATGTGCATGGCCCGCAGTACGGCCTCGGACTGGGCGGGGGAGAACTCCGCGAAGAACGCCTGGAGGAAGGGTTGGCCCGCATCCGGGACCGCCCCCGGCTCCCACAGCCCGTCCGGGATGCACGCGGCCAGCGCCTTCGCGGCCTCCTCCACCCGCGGATCCCCGGCCTGCGCGTCCACCAGCTCGTCCAGCAGCGCGTACACCTCCCGGACCCGCTCCGCCGCCCCCGGAGTCGACACGAACGCGTCCCGCATCGCCCCCAGCAGCTCGCCCCGCGCCTCGTCGGGCGCCGCGGTCTCCAGCAGCGTGAGGATCTCGCGGTCCTTGGCCGCCATGCCGCCGGAGAACACCGGAAGCTCCTTCAGCAGCGCACCCAGCTCGTCCGACACGAGCCCCTCCTCGGTCAGCTCCCCGGCCTCCGCCTGCGCCAGCAGCCCGCCGATCCGCTTGCGCCGGGCCCGGATCTCCGCCTCCTGGCGGGCCAGGTCGGCGTCCAACTCGCCCAGCACTTCCACCAGTTCACGCCCGGCGTCGTCCCGTGCGACGTCCCGCACCTCGTCCAGGCCGAGGCCCAGCTCGGTCAGCCGCCGGATCCGGGCCAGCACGACGGCGTCCCGCAGGCCGTACTGGCGGTAGCCGTTCGCCCGCCGTACGGGCTCGGCCAGCAGCCCGACGTGGTGGTAGTGCCGCACCGCCCGCGGGGTCACCCCGACGAGCGCGGCGATCTCCCCGATCCGCATGCCCTTGTTCATACGACCAGTAGAAACCTTGACGCTGCGGCAAGGTCAAGCGTGATCGGCTCGGTGCGTACCGCAGCGCGGGAACGATCCGCTGTGCCACGATCGAGGGACAGTCCACCCCCTCTCAAGGACGGCGGGTCCCCCGATGCCCCAGCCTGGCGAGCGACCGAGGAAGGGAAGCGACATGACTGCCATGCCGCAAGAACTGCTCACACAGGCGGATGTCCTGCTGGAGGGCTTCCTGGCGCTGGAGACGCCGGAGGGCTTCCGGGCGGAGCTGATCGAAGGGGAGATCGTTGTGACACCGCCGCCGGACGGGGATCACGAGGACTACATCGGGCTGATCGTCGAGCAGGTGATCCTGCACTCCCGTACGAAGATGCAGTTCTCCGGGAACAAAGGGCTCAAGCTCCCCAGCGACGGCACCCTGCCGGACGAGCACGTCATCCCCGACCTCACCTTCGCCCCCAGGGAGCTGAGGCTGTACCGGGGCGCGGAGTGGTGGATGCCCTCGGATCGCGTGGCCATGGTTGCGGAAGTCACGTCGGGCAGGCCCCGGACCGACCGTGAGACCAAGCGCATTGCTTACGCGAGGGCAGGTATTCCCCTGTACCTGCTGATCGACCGGGGGAAGTCCTCTGTGACGCTCTTCAGTGACCCCAAGGGCAACGACTACCTCCAGATTGACACCCGCCCTTTCGGCAAGCCCCTCCCCCTCCCCGCCCCCTTCTCCTTCGACCTGGGCACTGCCGACTTCGACTGACCGCCGCCCGGCCCCGACCGCCCCGCCCCGCCGGGTAGCATGGTCGGCACGGCAGACGAGTCGGCCGGGCGGCCGCGTGGGTCCCTTCGGGGGCTCCCGAGGAACGTCCGGGCTCCACAGAGCAGGGTGGTGGCTAACGGCCACCCGGGGTGACCCGCGGGACAGTGCCACAGAAAGCAGACCGCCTGGGGCCGCAAGGCCCTCGGTAAGGGTGAAACGGTGGTGTAAGAGACCACCAGCGCCTGGGGTGACTCAGGCGGCTAGGTAAACCCCACCCGGAGCAAGGTCAAGAGGGACCGTCGGAGACGGTCCTGCGCGGACGCTTGAGGGCTGCTCGCCCGATGTTCGCGGGTAGACCGCACGAGGCCGGCGGCAACGCCGGTCCTAGATGGATGGCCGTCTCCCCGGCTGCCGCGAGGCGGCCGGGTGACAGAACCCGGCGTACAGGCCGGCTCGTCTGCCCCTCCTGCCTGGCGGCAGGTAGGTCCGGTGCCGGGGTGCGCCGTGCCTCCCTGGCCCGTTTCGAGGGCCCCTTCTTCGGGTGTGCGCCCGTGCCGGGGTGTTTTCGCCCCGGTCCCTTCCCCAAGCTCTCAACTTCGTTCGAGCAGGGGAGACCCCATCCTTCACCTAAAGCGCTTGGCCGCGCGGCTGGGTGGGTGGCTGGGGTTTTGCGCCCACGCGGCGGAGCCGCAAATCGATACAGCCCCGCGCCCCTGATGCGCCGGGCCCGGGATGCGTCGGGGGTGGGGGCGGGGCAGGGTGGGAGGCCCGGGAGTGGTCCTGGGCGAGTGAGGAGAGCAGGGTCATGGCCGTAGCCGTTGAGCAGCTCAGTGAGCCCGTCGTGCGGGCGTTCGTCACCGCCGTGAACGACGGGGACAAGGGTGCGTTCCAGGCGCTGCTCGCGCCCGGCGTGACCATGTCCGACGACGGGAGTGAGCGGGACGTCGCCGAGTGGACGGAGAAGGAGATCTTCTCGTCCGGTGGGCACATGGATGTGGTGTCGGAGGGGGACGGAGGTCTTGCCCTCGTCGTGGACTACCGGAACGACACGTGGGGGACCATGCGGACCGCCTGGCGGTTCGTCGTGGACGGGGGAAAGGTCACGCGGTTCGAGACCGGGCAGGCGTAGTCGTACCCCTGCCCGGGGACGGGATGCGTCAGCCCCGGCCGACGTACGGCATGTTCGTCGCCATGATCGTGGCGAAGGGGATGTTGGCCTCCAGGGGGAGCTCCGCCATGTGGCGGACCGTGCGGGCCACGTCCGTGACGTTCATGACGGGTTCGACGGCGAGGGAGCCGTTGGCCTGGAGGATTCCGGTCTGCATGCGTGCGGTCATGTCCGTCGCCGCGTTGCCGATGTCGATCTGGCCCACCGCGATGTCGTACGGACGGCCGTCCAGGGAGAGGGACTTGGTCAGGCCCGTCATCGCGTGCTTGGTGGTCGTGTAGGCGATCGAGTGCGGGCGGGGGGCGTGGGCGGAGATGGAGCCGTTGTTGATGATCCGGCCGCCCCGGGGGGACTGCGACTTCATCAGGCGGTAGGCCGCCTGGGCGCAGAGGAAGGCGCCCGTGAGGTTGACGTCGACGACTGACTGCCAGTCGGCGTGGGAGAGTTCCTCGGTCGGGGTGCCGCCGGGGCCGAAGGTGCCCGCGTTGTTGAAGAGCAGGTCCAGGCGGCCGTAGTGGTCCTGGACCGTGGCGAAGAGGGCCGTGACGGAGTCCGGGTCGGACACGTCCGTGGGGACGGGGAGGGTGTCGCCGCCCGCCCGTTCCGCCGTCTCCGCGAGGGGCTCCGCGCGGCGGCCCGCGAGGGCGACCGACCAGCCGGACGCCGCCAGCTCCACCGCCACCGCCCGGCCGATGCCCGAGCCCGCTCCTGTCACCACCGCGATCTTCTGAAGTCTCATGGGCAGGGAGGGTAGTCACCTGCGACGCACAGGAACTCATCTGTCCGTCATGTGGTGGACGTGTACGCGACAAGAAGGGGTCGCTCCGGGGCGCTGGAGTGCCACGCATGACGAGCCCCGTACAGGCCCACGCGCCCGAACTCCGCGCCGCCGCACGCCACTTGACGCACGGCCGCCGCCGTTTCCTGACCGTCGCCGGTGCCGCCGCGACCCTCGCCTTCGCGACCAACCTCCCCCAGGCCCACGCCGCCGACTTCGACGCCCGGCGCATCGCCGAGGACCCCTTCACGCTGGGCGTGGCCTCCGGCGACCCCCGCCCCGGCTCCGTCCTGCTGTGGACGCGGCTGGCTCCCAGACCGTACGAGAGCGACAGCGGGCTGCCCAAGCAGCGGGTGCGGGTGGAGTGGGAGGTCGCGGGCGACGAGAGGTTCCGGAGGGTGGTGCGGCGGGGGAGTGCCGTCGCGCATCCGGAGTTTCAGCACAGCGTGCACGTGGAGGTCGAGGGGCTCGGAGAGGGGCGGGTCTTCTACTACCGGTTCCGGGCGGGGAAGTGGCTCAGCCCGGTGGGGCGGACCCGGACCGCGCCCGGGACGCATGCCCGAACTGCCGCCCTGCGGATGGGTGTTGTGTCCTGCCAGGCGTACCACGACGGCTACTTCACCGCGTACCGGCATCTTGCGGCGGAGGACGTCGATGTCGTCTTCCATCTCGGGGACTATCTGTACGAGTACGCGGTGAACGCGGTCGGCGGGGAGCGGAAGTACACCGACCGGCGGCTGCCCGCGCACTTCAACCGGGAGACGGTCACGCTGGAGGACTACCGGCTGCGGTACGCCCTCTACAAGAGCGACCCCGATCTGCGGGCCGCGCATGCGGCGCACCCGTTCGTGGTGACGTGGGACGACCACGAGACGGAGAACAACTACGCGGGCGGGACGCCCGAGAACGACGTTCCGCCGGAGGAATTCCTGCTGCGGCGGGCCGCCGCCTACCGCGCGTACTGGGAGAACCAGCCGCTGCGCGCCCCGCAGAAGCCCACCGGCCCCGACATGCGGCTCTACCGGAGGCTGCGGTTCGGGCGGCTCGCGCAGTTCGACATCCTGGACACGCGGCAGTACCGGTCGGACCAGGCGTACGGGGACGGGTGGCAGTCGCCCGGCCCCGAGTCGGAGAACCCCGCCAGGACCATGACCGGCGCCGCGCAGGAGCGGTGGCTCATCGACGGCTGGCGGAATCCGGGCGGGCCGAGGCCCGTGTGGAATGTCGTGCCGCAGCAGGTGACCTTCGCCGAGAGGCGCAGTCGTACGACTCCTGACTTCAAGCTGAGCATGGACTCGTGGGACGGCTACCCCGCCTCGCGGGACCGGGTGCTGGCCGGAGTCGAGTCGGCGGGGGTGAAGAACCTGCTCGTCCTCACGGGCGACGTCCACGTCTCGTACGGGCTGGACATCAAGAAGGACTTCCGGGATCCGGCGTCGCGGACCCTGGGGACCGAGATCGTCACCACGTCGATAGCGAGCGGCAAGGACGGCGCCGACAAGCCCGCCGACTGGGAGCGGATGACCGGCGCCAACCCGCACATGAAGCACTACAACGGGCGGCGCGGGTATGCGCTGGTCTCCCTTGACGAGAAGCAGGCGCGGGCCGACTTCCGGACCGTCGCGGCGGTGACGACGCCCGGGGCGCCGGTCAGCACCGTGGCGTCGCTGGTGACGGAGGCCGGGAATCCGGGGCTGAAGCCGGTCTAGGGCTCGTGGGGGTAGCGGACGCCGATGCGGCCTCGCACCGCGTCGAGCGTCCGCATCACCGCCAGGCTCCCGTCGAGCGGCACCAGCGGGGACTCCTTCGCGCCCGTGCGCAGGCAGCGCATCACCTCCGCCGCCTCGTGGCGCAGGCTGTCGTGCGGGGCGTCGGGGGCGGCGACGAACTCCTCCGGGTCCTGGCCGTGCCGGTGGAGGGTGAAGCGCTCCGGGTAGAAGAAGCCGTGCGGGACGTCGATGCGGCCCTTCGTGCCGGTGACGGACGCGGTGACCGGGGTGCCCGCCGTGACCGAGCAGGTCAGGGTGGCCAGGGCGCCCCGGTCCTGCCAGCCGAGGAGGATTGCGGTGTTGAGGTCGACGCCCTCGGGGGAGAGGAGGGCATGGGCCTGTACGTCGGTGGGCTCGCCGAGGAGGAGGTGGGCGAAGGACACCGGGTAGACGCCCAGGTCCAGGAGTGCGCCGCCGCCCTGGGCGGGGTCGCGCAGGCGGTGGGTCGGGTCGAACGGGCCGGGCAGGCCGAAGTCCGCGTGGATCGTGCGGACCTCGCCGATCGCGTCGTCGCGGACCAGGGCGGCCAGGCGCTGGACCAGCGGGTTGCAGTACATCCACATGGCCTCCATCAGGAAGCGGTCGTGGGTGCGGGCGAGGGCGATCAGCTCGGACGCTTCGGTGGCGTTCAGGGTGAAGGACTTCTCGCAGAGGACGGCGCGGCCCGCCTCCAGGCACAGGCCGGCCGCCGCGCGGTGGGCGGAGTGCGGAGCCGCGACGTACACGACGTCGATCTCGTCGTCGGCCGCCAGCTCCGCCCAGCTCCCGTACGCCTTCGGTATGTCGAAGCGGTCGGCGAAGGCCTTCGCGCGTTCCGCGGTGCGGGAGGCGACGGCGGCGACCCGCGCGTCCGGCATCTTCTTCAGCTCCGCCGTGAACGCCGAGGCGATGTCGCCGGTGGCCAGGATTCCCCAGCGGACGGGTGCGTCCGTGGTCTGCATGGGCTCTGCCTCTCGTTCCGGCGCGGGCTGCTCCCGTGCCACCTGCGGCGAACGCTTGTTCCGATCACTCCGGACGAGCTGAGAGCATAGGTCGGGATTCAACGAAATTCAGCGGAATCGGAGTGATGATGCCGGACAGCGGCTCCAAGGCTGCGGGAGCAGCGGGACAGGACCACATACCCTCGGCGGGCGCGGAGGTGACGGCGGCGGTCGAGTCGGCCACCGCGGCCACGGCGGGGGCCGGGGTTCCGGGTGCCGCTGGTGTCTCCGTGCCCGCCGAGTCCGCGCCCGCCGCTTCCGCCGGTGTCCGCCGGACCAGTCTGCTCGTCACGCTCGTGCTCGGCGGGCTCACCGCGCTGCCGCCGCTGTCCATGGACATGTACCTCCCCGCCCTGCCCGAGGTCACCGACGCCCTGAAGTCGCCCGCCGCGACCGTGCAGCTCACGCTCACCGCGTGCCTGGCCGGCATGGCGCTCGGGCAGCTCGTCGTCGGGCCGCTCAGCGACAAACTGGGGCGGCGGCGTCCGCTGCTCATCGGCATGCTCGTGTACGTCCTCGCGACCGCGATGTGTGCGGTGGCGCCGAACGTCGAGATGCTGGTCGCCTTCCGGCTGCTCCAGGGGCTCGCCGGTGCGGCGGGCATCGTCATCGCGCGGGCGGTGGTCCGCGACCTGTACGACGGCGTCGAGATGGCGAGGTTCTTCGCGACGCTGATGCTGATCTCCGGGGTGGCCCCCGTGATCGCACCCGTGATCGGCGGGCAGGTGCTCCGGATCACCGACTGGCGGGGTGTCTTCTACGTCCTGACGGGTGTGGGTGTGGTGCTCACGCTCGTGGTGTGGAAGTGGCTGCACGAGACGCTGCCGCCGGAGCGCCGGCACACGGGCGGAGTGGGTGCGGCGCTGCGGACCATGAAGGGGCTGCTGGCGGACCGGATCTTCACCGGGTACATGCTGACCGGCGGGCTCGCCTTCGCGGTGCTCTTCGCCTACATCTCCGCCTCGCCCTTCGTGGTGCAGGAGATCTACGGGGCTTCGCCGCAGACCTTCAGCCTGCTGTTCGGCGTGAACTCCGTGGGGCTCATCGTCGTGGGCCAGGTCAACGGGAAGCTGCTGGTCGGACGGGTCCGGCTGGACAAGGTGCTCGCGGTCGGGCTGGTGATCGTCCTGGCGGCGGCGGTGGCGCTGCTGCTCATGACGTCCGGGGTGTTCGGCAAGGTCGGGCTGTGGCCGGTCGCGGCCGGGCTCTTCGTACTGATGTCGGCGATGGGTCTCATCATGCCGAGTACGAACACCCAGGCCCTGATGCGGACGCCGCACGCGGCCGGGTCGGCTTCGGCCCTGCTCGGTACGTCGTCGTTCCTGGTCGGGGCGGTGGCCTCGCCGCTGGTGGGGATCGCGGGGGAGGACACGGCGGTGCCGATGGCCGTCGTGCAGGTCGCTTGTGCGGTGCTGGCGGGGGGACTCTTCCTCGGCCTGTGCAGGCCGTGGAAGCGGTCGGCGGACGTGTAGCGCGGCTGGGGCGGGGGGTGCTCGCGCCCGCGCGGCGGAGCCGCACACGAAACAGCCCCGCGCCCCTGAAGGTGCGCTAGGAGTCGCCCCGGAGCAGGGTCAGGAGCTGTACGGCCTGGGGGCTGGACGGGTCGAAGGGGTAGATGCCCTCCTGTTTGTGGGGGACGGAGGGGCCCCAGACCCGCGCCGCGTGGCAGTCGTACGAGAAGGCGATCTCGAAGAGGAGTCCCTTCGGGCCGTGGGCGCGCAGGCCCCAGCCGGGCAGGAAGGTCTGGCCGGGCTGGCTGCCTGGGAGGGCGGCGATCAGGGCGAAGGCCGACTGGGCCTCGGCTGCCTCCCAGAGGGCCGTTTCCTCGCCGGCCATGGTCTTGGGGAGCGGATCGTTCGCGTCCGGGGTGATGCGGACGACTTCGACCAGCTCGGCTTGCTCGTGTGCGCGCGGCAGCAACATCCGTTCAGGGTGGAGGAATTGGGGGCCGAGCGCCAGGGGTTCAGCGCCGGGTGTACCCGATGAGCTGAGGGCGGTCCTGGCGGTCGGTGGTGCGGAACAGGCCGATGTTCGCCACCTCGGCGTCCGGCAGGAGCGTGGTGTCGGGGAGCGCGGTGGGGGTGGCCGTCGCGAGGGGGAGTGCGACCGGGGTGCCGCCGCCGGAGGTGGTGGAGGTGGTCCCGTACGCGACGCCCTGGTCGGTGACCGAGGTGAGGGTGACCGGCTTGGCGCCCTCGCGTTCCTGGAAGCAGTGGCCCGTCTTCGCGCCCTTCGGGGCCGGTTGGCGCAGGTCGAAGGCCAGGTTCCCGGCGACCAGGTAGTCGCCGGACGGGGAGGCGACGGCCTGCGGGTAGGTGCCGGGCTCGATGGCGGGCTTGCGGCAGTCGGCCGTGGCGAGGACCTTGCCGGTCGCCGCGTCGTGCACCGCCCAGCGGTCCCAGGCGTCCGGCTTCGTCTTCTGCCACTTGGCCAGCACGTGCCCCGAGGGGGTGAGCGAGGTCGGGATGCCGGAGGCGGGGGCCGTGCCGCGCGGGGCGACCTTCGCGCTGTACCAGCCGCCGCGCACCCAGAACTCCTTGATGCCGCTGACCAGCAGCCCCTTCGGGGTCAGACCGCGCACCTCCGTCTTGGAGCGGCAGTTCTTGCAGCCCTTGGGCGGCGCGAGGTCCCCCGGGGAGAGGGCGGAGGCGCGGCCGGTCTGCGGGTCGACGGTGGTGGCGGTGGCCGCGCCGTCCGTGACCAGGAGGTCGGGGCCGGTCGCCGAGACCACCGGGACGCCCTGCCAGGGCAGGTCGACGTGGCGCTGGGCGCCGCCCCGGGCGTCGTACACGTCCAGGGCGACCACCGAGTCCCCGGTCGACAGCGCGTCCGGGCCGCTGACCTTGCCGTACGACCAGGTCACGAAGAAGCGGTCGTCGCCGTCCTGGAGGGCGAGCAGCCGGGGGAAGTGCGCCGGGTCGGACAGCGGCCGCCACGGCTTGCCCGCCCACGCCTGCTTGCCGGTGCGGGCGTCGTAGGCGCGGACGGCGAAGCGGTCGCCGCCGACGCGTTCGACGTGCGCGACCAGCGCCGGCTCCTGGGAGATCGCGTACTCCGCCGAGCCGCCGGTGATCCGCCAGCCGCGTGTGGTGTCGTACGTCTCCGGGGTGGCCAGGCGCGGCAGCTCCGGGGCCGCCTTGCGCTTCGGGGCCGCCGACGCCGTGCCCCCGGCCTTCTCGGCGCCCGAGTTCTGGTCCTTGCCGCCCCCGCCGCACATGGCCAGGAGGAGCAGCAGGGCCAGCACTCCCGCCCCGGCCACGAGCGCCATCCGTACGATTCCGATGCGCTGCCCCATCCCCATACCCCCCGGCATCCGTGCGCGCCGCGCGGTGGCGGCGCGGGGCGCGCTCATCCCCGTACGCACGAACCGCCACGCGGCCTTCAGAAACGGTCAACGGTTGTCAGCGTATGCAACTGCCCCTGGATGCGCAGCAGTTCCCTCACGTCCCTCCGCGTCCCTTTTTGGCCCCTACACTTTTCCGGTGAACGACTCCCTCTCCCTTCCGGATGTTCTGCGCGCCGCCCTCGCCGGGGTGCTCGACGGGCTGCCGCCCAAGCAGGCGACCCAGGCGGTCGACCGGCTGATCGCGAACTACCGGGGGACGACCCCGACCGACGCGCCCGTGCTGCGGGACCGATCGGATGTGGCCGCCTATGCGGCGTACCGGATGCCCGCCACTTTCGAAGCGGTACGGTCCGCGCTCGACGCGTTGCGGGAGGCCGCCCCTCGGTGGGTGCCGGGCACGCATGTGGATGTGGGCGGCGGGACGGGTGCGGCCAGCTGGGCGGTGAGTGAGGCGTGGGGGACGCAGACGAGCACCGTGCTCGACTGGGCGGAGCCCGCGCTGGCGCTGGGACGGGAGCTGGCGGAGGCGTCGGGGGTACCCGCGCTGAAGACCGTGCGGTGGCAGCGCTCTCGTATCGGAGCGGCGCTCACGGTCGAGAGCAGTGATCTCGTCACGGTGTCGTACGTGCTGAAGGAGCTGACCGAGGGGGATCGGGACACCCTGGTCGACCAGGTGGTGCAGGCTGCGCGGGGGGCCGTCGTGCTCGTCGAGCCGGGGACTCCGGACGGCTACCGGCGGATCCTCGCGGCGCGGGAGCGGCTGGTGGCGGCCGGGATGCGGATCGCCGCGCCGTGCCCGGACAGCGGGCCCTGCCCGGTCGCGGGCGACGCGACGAACTGGTGCCACTTCTCGGCGCGGGTCAGTCGTTCGTCGCTGCACCGGAAGGTGAAGGGGGGCTCGCTGCCGTACGAGGACGAGAAGTTCGCGTACGTGGTGGCCGTGCGGCCGGACGTGGTGGAGGCGGCACCGGCGGACGGGCGCGTGGTGCGCAAGCCGCAGATCCGCAAGGGCCTCGTCATGCTGGAGCTGTGCCGGCCGGAGGGCGATTCGGGGCGGCTCGGGCTCGTGCACGAGAACGTGTCGAAGAAGCGGCACGGGGAGCTGTACCGGGCCGCGCGGGACGCCGACTGGGGCGACGCGTGGCCGCCCCCGTCGGACTCGGAGCAGAGGGGCTAGGGGCGCAGCTCCTGCGTGCAGCACTTCACGCTGCCGCCGCCCTTGAGGAGTTCGCCGAGGTCCATGCCGATGGGGTCGAAGCCGCGGGCCCTCAGGGGTTCGAAGAGGCCCTGCGCGGCCTGGGGCAGGAGGACGTGGCGGCCGTCGCTGACCGCGTTGAGGCCGAGGGCCGCCGCGTCCGGCTCCTGTGCGATCAGCGCGTCCGGGAACAGCCGGGCCAGGACGGCCCGGCTGCCCGGCGAGAAGGCACCGGGGTAGTACATGACCTCGTCGGTGCGGTCGTCGAGGACGGCGAGCGCCGTGTCCAGGTGGTAGTAGCGGGGGTCGACCAGGTCCAGGCCGACGACCGGGCGGCCGAAGAACTCCTGCGCCTCGTCGTGGGCGGCGGACGTGGAACGGAAGCCGCGGCCGGCCAGGATCCAGGAGGACGTGACGGCGAAGTCGCCCTCGCCCTCGTTGACGTGCTCGGGCTCGTGGATCTCCGGGAAGTCGTGGGCGGCGAACCACTCGCGGTGGGCCTCCGCCTCCGGGGTGCGCTCGGCGTAGGCGAAACGGGCGCCCAGGACGCGGCCGTCGACCACGGTCGCACCGTTCGCGGCGAAGACCATGTCGGGGAGGCCCGGGCGGGGGGTGAGCAGTTCCACGGTGTGGCCCAGGGAGAGGTAGCGGTCGCGCAGGTCCTCCCACTGGGCGAGGGCCAGGGGGAGTTCGACGGGCTTGGCGGGGTCCATCCAGGGGTTGATGGAGTACGTGACCCTGAAGTGCTCCGGGGGGCACATCAGGTAGCGGCGGGGCGCTGCGTCACGGGTGCGTGGGGTCAATGAGGGCTCCTTTGCGGAGGGCGGGCGGGCGGGTGTTGCTGGTGCCATGGTGGGGCCTGGCGGGCCCCGGGCGCTGTGCACCGAAAGGGTGGTTCGTGGGGGGTGGGGTGGGGGCATTGTGGGTGCCGTCGGGGGGTGGTTGCGGTTCAGGCCGGGGGCGCTGCCCCCGGGCCCCCGGTTTCGCCCCGGCCCCGCCCCTTCACCTAAAGCGCTCGCCGCGCGGCTTGTTTTTTGGTTGCTCGCGCAGTTCCCGGCGCCCCTGGAGTGCCTGCCCTTCGGGCGGCACATCAGCCTGCCTGGAGACGGTTCGTATCGTCTCGGTTGTGGATAGGTTGGGGGGATGGAAACCACCAAGACCCCCGACTCCTCCCGCCGCAGTGAGCGGTCCCGGCGGGCCATTTTTGATGCTGCGCTCGCGCTCGTCGGAGAGGTGGGGTACCAGAAGACCACCATCGAGGGGATCGCCGCCCGGGCCGGGGTCGGCAAGCAGACCATCTACCGGTGGTGGAGTTCCAAGGCCGCCGTCCTGCTGGACGCCTACTCCGACCTCGCCGATCAGGCTGCCGCGGCCGTCGGCGAGGTCGGGGCCGCCATCCCCGACACCGGCGACCTCGCCGCAGATCTCCGCTTCGTCCTGCGCGCGACCGTCGACGAACTCGTCGACCCCACGTACGACATCCCCACCCGCGCCCTCACCGCCGAGGGCGTCGTGGACGCGGCGTTGTGCGCGCAGTACGTGGAGCGACTGCTCCGGCCGTCGTTGCAGTTGTACGTGGACCGGCTCGCCGCCTCCCGCGAGCGCGGCGAAGTGCGGGCCGACCTGGACCTCGACACCGCCGTGGAGATGTTCACCGGGCCGCTCTCGGGGCGCTGGCTGATGCGGACCGGGCCGCTGACGCATGCGTACGCGGACCGGCTCGTCGACTACGCGCTCAAGGGCCTGGAGCCCCGGTGAAACCCCGCTGAGATCCCCCTCAGCACCCGTCCCGGCGACCCCGGATGCGGACACCGGCCACCCGGGGCGCAGGATGGTGCGAGCATGGTGGGGTCCCCGGGGGCCGAGGCGTGAGGGTGAGGAGCCAGATGGGCGCGGAGTTCAACAGCGGCAGCAATACCGGTGCGAAGGCCGGAGCGGGCGGCGGCCGGATCGCCCAGTGGCTGCGCCGCCGCGCCCAGGGCAGGTCGGCCGGGGCCCAGGACCCCGCCGCCGAGCGGCTCGCGCTGCTGCGCGCTGCCGCCGGGGCCGGACTGCCGCTCGCCCCGGCCGCGTATCCGAACGGGTACCGGTGTTCGTGCGAGCGGGTCGGGTGTCCGACTCCGGCCCGGCATCCCGTCTCCTTCGCCTGGCAGACGCAGTCGACCACCGACCGCGCCCAGGTCGAGCGCTGGGCCACCGCCCAGCCGCAGGCCAACTTCATCACCGCGACGGGGATGGTCCACGACGTCCTGGACGTGCCGCTGGACGCGGGCGTCGAGGCGCTGGAGCGGCTGGTCGACGCCGGGATCGAGGTCGGACCGGTCGCCGTGTTCGGGGAGGGCGGAAGCGATGCGGACGCCCGCATGCTGTTCTTCACCGCGACCCGGGGCACCCCCGAGGACGAGGACGAGTGGTGGCCCTGCGAGCTGGACTGCCATCCGGAGACCATGGACGAGCATCCGGGCCTGCGCTGGCACTGCCGGGGCAGCTACGTCCTCGTACCGCCCGCGAAGCTGCCCGGCGAGCTGGACGTGCACTGGGTGCGCGGCCTTGAGCACGGCCTGCCCGACCCGTTGACCCTCCTGGAGACCCTCACCGACGCCTGCGCCCGGTACGCCGCCGCGGCCGACGAGGCGGGCGCGGACACCGACCCGCATGCGGTGGCCTGGCCGATCGGCCGCTGAGCCCCCGCTGGGGAACTACGACCCCGTCGCCGCCACCAGCCCCTGCACCCGCGACTGCACCCGCACCGTCCCCGCACCCTTCTTCGGCACCAGCGCCACCTGGCTGGAGACCCGCTCCTTCATCAGCGCGGTCTTCGGCGTGCCCGTCATCAGCGCCCGCACGTCCGGGTTGATGTCCAGCAGCGGCACGCCAGGTGCCGCCGTCTGCTTCTCGAAGTGCCGGGAGGCGAAGAAGACGAGCGCCCCGCCGTCCTTCGTCGCCAGCCCCACCGGCGCGTACGCGTCCGTGACCAGCTCCTGGTCGAGGTACTGCATCGACCGCCCCACCCGCTGCGAGGCCCGCGTGCGCTGCGCCAGCCACAGCGTGGTGTCCTGCCCGGGGGCGAACACCGGGGGCCTGCCCTTGTTCTGGAGGTACGAGGCGTAGTCGGCGCTCAGCCGGCGGGGGGCCACCGCGAGTGCGGGGTCGTCGTCGGTGACCGGCTTCACGAACCCCTTGCCGTCGACGGCGAATTCGGGGACCTCGCCCGTGCGCACCGTCAACAGGTGGGAGGCTTCCCAGAGTTGGTTCGCCCCGCCGCGCACGAACACCAGCAGCCAGCGCGAGTCGCCCCGGCCGCCGTTGTCGGTGTCCCGGTTGCTGTCGGCGTCCACCGCGAACCAGCGCGGCCAGCCCGCCTTCTGGGGTATGAGGAAGCGGGCGTCCGTCAACTCCAGTGGAGTGAAGGAGGAGTTGCCGTCGGGGTGCTGCTTCTGACGGGCCTTCAGGCCGCCCTGGTTGATGGCGGCGAGTGCGCCGGTGACCCGGCCGGCGACGGCGGCCGGGTCGTACGCCTTGTCCGCCTTGTTGTAGGCGTCCGTGAAGTCCTTCAGCGCCCGCGCGGCCTCAGCCTTCGTCGCCGTCGGTACGATCTCCAGCTCGCCGTGCACCGTCACGCACCCGCTCGCCGTCAGCGTCAGCGCGGTCGCCGCCGCCAGCGCGGCCAGGCTCCGCCGAAGTCCCCGCCGAAGCCGCGGTCCCTGCGTGCGCGTTGTCATCCGATGCCCTCTGCGTCCCCGTGCTCCCGGCCGTCACCGACGACCGGAACCCTACCGGGGCGAAGAAGAGGACGAGCATGGGGATCAGGTACAGCGCCCACACCGTGACCTGGAGGACGGTGGGGTCCGGCTGGAAGTTGAAGACGCCCTTGAGGAGGGTGCCGTACCAGCTGTCCGGCGGGATCTGCTCGCTGACGTCGAAGGCCTTGTTCGACAGGCCGCCCAGGAAGCGGGCCTCCTGGAGGTCGTGGACGCCGTACGCGAGCACGCCCGCCGCGACGACCAGCAGCATCGCACCGGTCCAGGTGAAGAACTTGGCCAGGTTGATCCGTACCGCACCCTTGTAGAACAGCCAGCCCAGCGCCACCGCCGTGGCCAGGCCCAGGGACACGCCGATCAGCGGCCCGTGGGTGCCGTCGCTCAGCGCCCGTACCGACGACCACACGAACAGCGCGGTCTCCAGACCCTCCCGGCCCACCGCCAGGAACGCCGTCGCGACCAGCGCGAACGTGCCCATCTGGAGGGCCGCGTCGAGCTTGCCGGTCAGCTCGGCCTTCAGGTGCCGGGCGGTGCGCCGCATCCAGAACACCATCCACGACACCAGGCCCACCGCGACGATCGACAGCGAACCGCCGAGCGCCTCCTGCGCCTCGAAGGTCAGCTCCTGCGACCCGTAGGTGAGCGCTGCACCGAAGCCCAGCGCGAGCAGCACCGCGATCCCGATGCCGGTCCACACCGGCTTCAGGGCGTCCCGGCGGCCGGTCTTGACCAGGTAGGCGACCAGGATGCAGACGACGAGGCTGGCTTCGAGCCCCTCGCGCAGGCCGGTCAGGTAGTTCGCGAACACGTCGCATCCCTTCGGTGAAGCTCTACGAGAACAGCGCCCGGCCCCACCAGTCGTCCTTGTCCCGGACGCCCGGCGGGACGGCGAAATGCGCCGAACCCACGTGCTGGATGTATTCGTTGAGCGCGTCGGAGCGCGCCAGATTGCGCTGTACGGGGATGAAGGCGTCCCGTGCGTCGCGCTGGTAGGCCAGGAAGAACAGTCCGGCGTCGAGGCGGCCGAGGCCGTCCGTGCCGTCGGTGAAGGAGTAGCCCCGGCGCAGCATCCGCGCCCCGGAGTTGGAGTCCGGGTGGGCCAGGCGCACGTGCGAGGTCGGCAGCATCGCCTTCAGCAGGGGCTCGTCGTGCTCCTTGGACTTGCCGACCGCCGCACCCTCGCCCTTGTCGCGGCCGAAGACGTCCTCCTGCTCCTGGAGCGAGGTGCGGTCCCAGGTCTCGATGTTCATCCGGATGCGCCGGGCCACCAGGTAGGAGCCGCCCGCCATCCAGGCCGCCCCGTCCTTCTCCGACGCCCACACGTGCTTGTCGAGCGAGGCGTCGTCGGTGCCCGCGATGTTGCGGGTGCCGTCCTTGAAACCGAAGAGGTTACGAGGGGTCTGCGCGTCCGGCGTCGTCGAGGACGTCTTGCCGAAGCCCAGCTGCGACCAGCGCACGGCGACCTTGCCGAAGCCGATGCGGGCCAGGTTGCGGATGGCGTGGACGGCGACCTGGGGGTCGTCGGCGCACGCCTGCACGCACAGGTCGCCGCCGCTGCGCGCCGCATCCAGGTTGTCGCCGGGGAACTTCGGCAGGTCGACCAGGGCCGCCGGCCGCTTGTCCTTCAGCCCGAAGCGGCCGTCGAAGAGGGACGGCCCGAAGCCGATCGTCAGCGTGAGCCGCGACGGCTTGAGGCCGAGCGCCTCGCCGGTGTCGTCCGGCGGGGCCTCCGGCTGGCCGCCGTACGCGCCCTCGCCGACCGCGTGGCCGGCCGTCAGCCGGGCGGCCGCCGCCGTCCAGTCCTTCAGCAACTGGACGAGCTCCGCCCGGTCCTTGGTCGTCACGTCGAACGCGGCGAAGTGCAGCCGGTCCGGGACGGCCGTGGCGATCCCCGCCTGGTGCGGGCCGTGGAAGGGCACGGCCGCACCGCCGGACGCGGCGGTCTCCGGGGCGTCCTCGTCGGTGGAGCGGGTCAGCACGACGGCGGTCCCGCCCGCCGCGGCGGCGCCGAGTGCGAGCCCGACCCCGCCCCAGCCGATCACCGAACGACGGGACGGGGAGGGGGAGTTGACTTCTTCGGTCATCGGACCGCCTTCTTCCGCACGTGTTGCCTGGTGACTGCGGCCGCTCACTTGGTGACTGCGGCCGCGAGCTTCGACAGCGGCTCCGCGAGCGCGTTCACGCCGTCCGAGAGCTCCTTGCGGTCCGCCTTGGAGACCTTGTCGTAGGAGGTGAACTCGTACGAGGAGGTGTTCGGGCGGTGCTTGTCGAGCAGCTTGTTCAGCGCGGCGAACTGCTTGTCGAGGGACTCCGTCAGCTTCGGGTCGGTCTTCGAGGTGATCGGCTTGAGCAGCGTGTACGCCTTCTCCGCGCCCTCGACGTTCGCCTTGAAGTCGACCAGGTCGGTGTGGCTGTAGCGCTCCTCCTCACCGGTGACCTTGCCGGTGGCGACCTCGTCGAGGAGTTCCTTGGCGCCGTTGGCCATGGAGGAGGGGGTGATCTCGGCGGTGCCGACCTTCTTCACCCAGGTGTTGAGGTCCTTCATCAGGGTGTCGGCGAGCTTCTTCTCCTCGTCGCCGATCTTCTTGTCCTGCCACAGCGCCTTCTCCAGGCGGTGCCAGCCGGTCCACGGCTTGCCGGACTCCTCGACGCCGTCCTCGCGCAGGTCGACCATCGGGTCGATGTCGCCGAACGACTCGGCGACCGGCTCCGTGCGCTCCCAGCCGATGCGCGAGGGCGCGTACGCCTTCTTCGCGGCCTCCAGGTCGCCCGCCTTCACCGCGTCGGCGAACACCTGCGCCTTGGGAAGGGTCTGCTCGGCCTGCTCGCGCACGTAGGTGCGGTACGCGGCGACCGCGGTGTCCTTCTCCGGGCTGCGCTGGGCGGCCGCGCCGCCGCCGGTCACGGTGATCTTCTGGCGGATGCCGTCGCCCTTCATGCCGGGCTTGCAGGCGATCTCGTACGAACCGGCCTTGATCTCGGCGGTGAGGTCGGCCTTGGTGCCGGGGCCGATGTTCTCGCGCTCGGTGACGATGCGGTCGTCGGGGAACAGGACGTACACCTCGGTGACCTTGGAGCCCTTGTTCTCCACGGCCAGTTCGATCTTGCCGGCCGGGAACTCCTTCTTCGACACCTCGCAGGAGTCGTCCTTGGCGACGACCTGGATCGCGCCGCTGCCCCCGTCGCCCTTCATGTCTTTGCTCTTCTGGGTGCAGCCGGTCATGGCGGCCAGGACGGTCGCGGCGGCGGCCGCGGTCACGACGGTGAGACGGAGGGGACGCATAAGGGGACTCCACGCGGGGTGAAAGATCTACGAGGCCCACAGGTCTACTGAGGCTTACCTAAGTTAAGCGCCCCTTACTCCTCCGATCGCCGCCCGTGCAGTGATTCAGATCTCACCTTCGCCCCATGAATACGGGGCGGTCACGGGAGTCCCATGGCCGCCCCGTCGCCGGGTCAAGAGGAGGTCAAATCGTCGTGAGTGCGGTCCTCCTGGGGATCACCAGCGGGGTGCCCGTGTGCGGGTGCGGGAGCACCTCGACCGGCTGCCGGTAGACCCGGGAGAGCAGCTCCTCGCCGAACACCTCGGCGGGCGGGCCGCAGGCGGCGATCCGCCCGCCGTGCAGCACGGCCGCCCGGTCCGCGTACGCCGCCGCGAGCCCCAGGTCGTGGAGTACGACCACGACCGCGTCCCCGGCCGCCGCCCGCTCCCGGCAGATCCGCAGGACCAGTTCCTGGTGGCGCAGGTCGAGGGCGGCGGTCGGTTCGTCGAGGAGGAGTACGGGTGCGCGCTGGGCCAGTACGCGGGCCAGCGCGACCCGGGCCCGCTCGCCGCCGGACAGCGCACTGAAGGGGCGCGGCCCGAACGCGGTGACCTCGGTGGCGGCCATGGCCCCGGCCACGGCGAGGTCGTCCTCGTCCTCCTGCGGGGTGCCCGCCCAGGGCGCACGGCCCATCCGTACGACGTCCTCGACCGGGAACGGGAACGACAGCGCGGCCGACTGCGGAAGCACGGACCGGCGCACGGCCAGCTCGGGGGCGGTCCACTCGCCGACCGGACGCCCGTCGATGCGTACCGTCCCTTCCGTCGCGGCCAGGTCGGCGGCGACGGCGGCCAGCAGGGTGGACTTGCCCGCCCCGTTGGGCCCGACGAGGGCGAGGACCTCACCGGCGCGGGCGGTCAGGTCGATCCCGGCCAGCACCTCGCGCCCGCCGAGGCGTACGTGCAGTCCGGACACCTCGATCGCGGCGGCGCCCGGGGGCAGGGGAGCGGGGAGCGTGCGCGAACGCCCGGACGAGAACAGCGACTTCCAGGCGCTCATGCCCAACCACCTTGCTTGCGACGGGTCCGGCGCAGGAGCCAGAAGAAGAACGGGCTGCCGAAGAGGGCGGTGAGGACGCCGAGGGGGAGTTCGGCCGGGTTGGCGACCGTACGGGCCGCGAGGTCGCCCGCGAGCAGGACGATCGCGCCGCCCAGTGCGCTGCCGGGGACCAGGAAGCGGTGGCCGGGGCCGTTGGCCATGCGCAGCAGGTGCGGGACGAGCAGCCCGACGAAGGTGATGATGCCGGCGACGGCCACGGCGGCGGCGGTCAGCAGCGCCACCACCAGCACCAGCGCCATCCGCATCTTCTCGACGTCCACGCCCAGGTGGCGGGCCGGGCGCTCGCCGAGGGCGAGGAGGTCCAGCTTGCGGGCGTAGAAGGGGGCGACGAGCAGGCCGAGCAGGGCGCAGGGGAGGACGGCGAGGACCTTGGGCCAGGTGGCCTGGGCGAGGGAGCCGAGCTGCCAGAAGGTGATCTGGGTGATCTGCGCGTTGTCCGCGAAGAAGATGGCGAGGCCGATCAGCGCACCGGCGAAGGCGTTCACCGCGATGCCGGTGAGGATCAGCGTGACCACTTCGGTCTTGCCGCCCGACCGGGACAGGACGTACACGAGCAGCACGGTGCCCAGGCCCGCGACGAACGCGCAGAAGGTCACCGTCCAGTTCCCGAAGAAGCTCAGCCCCAGCGCGATCGACGCCACCGCGCCGACCGCCGCACCGGCGGAGATGCCGATGACGCCGGGCTCCGCCAGGGGGTTGCCGAACACGCCCTGCATGAGCGCGCCCGCGCAGCCGAGCGAGCCGCCGACGAGGAGGGCGAGGACGACGCGGGGCAGCCGGATGTTCCACAGCACGCTCTCGCCGACCCGGTCCAGCGGTGCGCCGCCGAGCCCGATCCGGTGCTGCACGGAGGCCAGGACGTCGCCGGGCGAGATGTGGTACGTCCCGAGCCCGGCCGAGACGAGGGCGAGGACGAAGAGGGCGACGGCGAGCCCGGTGGTGAGGGTGAAGGTGGTGCCGCGGCGGCCCTTCGCGGGGGGCCCGGCGGCCGGGGCGGTGGTGTCCGCCCGCTCCGTGCCGGAGGTTGTCGTTGCGGTCACCGGGTCACTTGTCCTTGGGGTAGAGCTGGTCGACCAGGGACTTCAGGACCTGGTCCGTGCGGGGGCCGTAGTTGAGCAGCACGCCGTCGGGGACGGAGACGATGCGGCGGTCCAGGCCCGCCGGGGTCTCGGCGACGCCCGGGACCTTGAGGAGGCCGTCCACGCCGTTGACGGATTCGAGGCCCTTGGACATGACGAGGATCGCGTCGGGGGCGGCCTTCACCAGCGCCTCGCTGGTGATCGCGGTGAAGTCCTTGGCCAGGCCCGAGTCCTTGCCCGCGTCGATCGCGCCCGCCGCCTCCAGCAGCGAACTCGCCCCGGAGTCCCGCCCGCCCAGCAGGTAGACCGAGGCCGAGCCGCGCAGGTAGAGGAAGGTCACGCGGGGCTTCTTGCCGTCGGCGGGCTTCGGGATGTCCTTCTGGACGGCGGCCAGGCGGGCCTGCGTTCGCTTCTTCAGCTCCTCGCCGGCCGGCTTCACGCCCAGGGCGGCGGCCACCGCGTCGATGCGCTTGTCGACGTCGGCGAGTTCCTTCGCCGGGTTCACCACGACCAGCGGGATGCCCGCGTCGCGGATCTGGTCGACGGCCTCCACCGGGCCGGTCGTGGTGTCCGCGAGGACGACGGTGGGCCTCAGCGAGAGCACGCTTTCCGCCGACACGTCGTGAGCACGTGTCACCACCGGGAGGTGCTCGGCCTGTTCGAAGGTGGCGGTGATGTCGCGGGCGACGACCTGCTTGCCGAGGCCGAGGGTGAAGACGATCTCGTTGAGGCTGCCGGTGAGCGGGACGATCCGGTCGGCGGACGTGACCTTCACCTCCTTGCCGTCGGCGGAGGCGACCGTCGCCGGGAGGGCCGGCTTCGGGGTGGCGGCGAGGGGTTCGACGCGGTCGGGGGTCTGTTCGGCCTTGGTCTTCGCGCCGCTTCCCGCGGGGGGCGCGCTCGTCGTCGTACCGCCGCAACCCGTGGCGGCGACGGCGAGGGCGAGCACGGCGACCAGTGCACCTGCCAGGCGTGAGGAGTGCGGGGACACGGCTGGCGTTCGCACGGAGCGCACCGTCCTGTTCGTTTCCGGGCGGCCGAAGTGGCCGGTGTGGCGGGGGAGTTTCGCTGGTCCGGCCCTTCGGGAGGGGCCCATGGGTTCCGGACGAGGTCAGGCATAGCTTAGGTTAGCCTTACCTTGCTCGCCAGACCTCGGAGGGATCCCTCATGCTGCCGTCCAGACCGGCCCGGTCGTCCAGACCGGCCCGCGCGTACGCCGTCGTGCTCGTCGCGGCCGTACTGGGAGCACTGCTCCCGGCCTCGGCCGCCCACGCGGCACCGCGCACCGTTCAGGGCGGCAGGCTCGACTGGGGGATCAAGTCCTCCTTCCAGAGTTACGTCACCGGGCCCATCGCCAAGGGCGCCTTCACGCTCCAGGGCGGCGCCGCGACCGTCGGCGGCAGCCAGTTCCGCTTCCACTCCGCGAGCGGCTCGTACGACCCGGACAGCGGGGCCCTCAACTCCGGCTTCTCCGGCGGGGTGCGCTTCACCGGCCACCAGAAGCCGGACGGCTCGTACGACCTCGACCTGGTGATCAGCCGCCCCACCGTCCGCATATCCGGCGGTACGGGAACGCTCTTCGCCGACGTGACGAGCAAGGCCAAGGGCACCGGCAAGGTGACCCGCTCCCGCCAGATCGCGCTCGCCTCGCTTGCTGTCGGCGGCGTCAACATGAAGGGCGGCGGCAGCCCGGTCGCCCTCAACAACGTTCCCGCGACGCTGACTTCGCAGGGCGCGAGCGCCTTCGCCGGGTATTACACGGCCGGCACGCGGCTCGACCCGGTCAGCCTGTCGGCGGACGTGGCGGCGGGCGCGAAGTCCGAGGAGAAGGCCCCGGCTCCGGCTTCGCAGAAGCAGCCCGAGAAGGCACCGGACGCCAAGAAGCCCGAGGCCGGGGACTCCGGGGACATCCGGGACGCGGCCGTGGACTGGGGTGTGCGGCGGACCTTCCGCGAGTACGTCACCGGCCCGATCTCCAAGGGCAAGTGGGACCTCGCCGAGGGCGCGCTGGACGGCGGGGCGCTGTTCCGCTTCCCGCAGGGCAAGGGTGCGTACGACAGCGGGAAGAAGACCCTCGACGCGAACTTCGCGGGCAGCGTCCGCTTCTCCGGCGCGCACCTGGACCTGACCCTCGCCAAGGTGGGCGTGAAGGTCGCCGACGGCAAGGGCACCCTCGTCGCGGACGTCACGAGCAAGGACCCGGCGACGAAGAAGGACGTGCGGAGCACCGCCGTCCCGCTCGTCACCTTCCAGGCCATGTCCCTGGACGCCAAGGACGGCCTGGTCAACCTGACCGAGGTCCCGGCCACGCTCACCGAGGGCGGCGCGAAGGCGTTCGGCTCGATGTACAAGGCGGGCACCGAGATGGACCCGGTGTCCCTCGCCGTGGCCGTCGACGACAAGGCGAAGCTGCCCGCGCTGCCCGACCTGGGCAGTGACACCAAGTCCTCCGCCACGCCCGCACCGGCGGCGGACAAGAAGACCTCAGCGGAGCCGAAGACCGTCGCGGCCTCCGACTCCTCTTCCTCGAACACCGTGCTGTACGCCGCCGTCGGCGCGGGCGTCCTGGTGCTGGCCGGGGCCGCGTTCTTCGTGGTCCGCAGGCGGGGGAGCGGCACGCAGGGCTGACGCCCGCGCCTCCCCCCTTTCTCCCCCTGCACGTGTAACCCCCCGTTCCCTGCTGTTCCTTTCCGTCTGATCCGTCTGACAGGAGTCCCCCGACCATGGCAGCCACCCGCCGCCGCATCACCCTGGCCGCAGCCGTCGCGACGGCCGCAGCCGTCGGCGCCACCGCCTTCGCCCTCCCCGCCGTCGCGGCCGACACCGCGGCCGCTCCGGCCGCCGACCCGATCGTGGGCGCGACCCTGGACTGGGGCGTGTTCACCAAGTTCCGCACCTACGTCACCGGGCCCATCGCCCAGGGCAAGGTCGAGGTCTCCGGCGGCGCCAAGCAGGCCGCGGGCAACGGGGCGTTCACCTTCGGAGGCGGCAGGACCGCGTACGACACGGTCACGCACGCCAGCACCACCACCCTCGAGGGTGCGGTCCGCTTCACCGGGCACGGCGGCAAGCTGGACCTCACGCTGTCGGACCTCAAGGTGAAGACGACCCGCACCGGCGGCACGATCTCCGCCGACGTGAAGTCGACCGCGATGGACGGCAAGCCGGTCGTGAGCAACGACGTCGAGCTGGTCACGCTGACGATGGTGCCGCCCGCCGCGGGCAAGGACGCCATGGTCTTCAAGGACATGCCGGCCGCGCTGACGGAGGCGGGCAGTGCCGCCTTCAACAAGATGTACGACCCGAAGCAGGCCTTCGACGCGGCGACGCTGACGGTGCCGACGGGTCAGCCGAAGCCGGATCCCAAGCCGGACCCGAAGCCGGACCCGGACCCCAAGCCCGACCCGAAGCCGGACCCCAAGCCGGATCCGAAGCCCGACCCCAAGCCGGACCCGGACCCGGGTGTGAAGCCCGACCCGGACCCGAAGCCGGACCCCGAGCCCGACCCGAAGCCGCCGGTCGAGGACGTCAAGGGCGCCATCGTGGACGGCAACCTCGACTGGGGCGTCCACGAGCGCTTCCTGAAGTACGTCAACGGCCCCATCGCGCACGGCAAGGCCGAACTCTCCGGCGGTGCGGCCAAGGCCGGCAGCGGGTTCCGCTTCCCGAAGGGCAAGGGCGCCTTCGACGCCGAGAAGCAGGACCTCTCCGCCGCCTTCGACGGCAAGATCCGCTTCGTGGGCCACGAGACGAACGGCGTCTACGCGCTCGACCTCAGCTTCTCGGCCTTCAAGGTGGAGGTGAAGGGCGGCAGGGCGGGCCTGGTCGCGGACGTCGCGACCAAGGAGCGCACCGCCGACAACAAGCCCGGCAAGGCGGTCGAGTACAAGGCCCTGACCATCGCCGAGCTGTCGCCCCGGGGCAAGCTGGACGTGGTCGACGGCGTCGTCAAGCTGGCCGGGGTCCCGGCGAAGCTGACGGCGGACGGGTCGAAGGCGTTCGGCGGGATGTACCCGGCGGGGGAGCAGATGGCTCCGCTGACGGTGGCGGTCTCGGTGGACAAGGACGCGCAGCTGCCGGAGCCGGGGGGTTCGGGCGGTACGGGCACCACCGGCGGTGAGGGCGGCACGACCGGTGGCGGCGCGGGCACCACGGGTGGTGCGGGCTCCGTCGGCGGTGCGGACACGACGGGCGGCGCCTCGGCCGGGTCGGCCGGCTCGGTCGGCGGTGCGGCCACCGCGGGCAACCTGGCGGCGACCGGGTCGTCGACGCCGACGGGCGCGCTGCTGGGTGCGGCGGGGGCGTTGGCGGTGGCGGGCGGTGCGGTGGTCTTCGCGGCCCGCCGCAAGTCGGCCCACGGGGCCTGATCCCCGGGTCCCCCTGACCCTGTAGGGCCGCGCCTTCCCTCCGGGACGCGGCCCTACAGGCTTTCCGGCGCGCCTTTCAGGGGCGCGGGGAACTGCGCGAGCAACCACGACGCACCCGCACGGAACCGTTCACAGCCCCGCGGGTTTAGGTGAAGGGGCGGGGCCGGGGCGAAACCGGGGGCCCGGGGGCAGCGCCCCCGGCAGGAACCGCAACCAACACCCGACCCGCACCCCGCACGGGGGCCCGCACCCCGCACGGGGGCCCGCACCCCGCACGGGGGCCCGCACCCCGCACGGGGGCCCGCACCCCGCACGGGGGCCCGCACCCCGCACGGGGGCCCGCACCCCGCACGGGGGCCCGCACCCCGCACGGGGGCCCGCACCCCGCACGGGGGCCCGCACCCCGCACGGGGGCCCGCACCCCGCACGGGGGCCCGCACCCCGCACGGGGGCCCGCACCCCGCACGGGGGCCCGCACCCCGCACGGGGGCCCGCACCCCGCACGGGGGCCCGCACCCCGCACGGGGGCCCGCACCCCGCACGGGGGCCCGCACCCCGCACGGGGGCCCGCACCCCGCACGGGGGCCCGCACCCCGCACGGGGGCCCGCACCCCGCACGGGGGCCCGCACCCCGCACGGGGGCCCGCACCCCGCACGGGGGCCCGCACCCCGCACGGGGGCCCGCACCCCGCACGGGGGCCCGCACCCCGCACGGGGGCCCGCACCCCGCACGGGGGCCCGCACCCCGCACGGGGGCCCGCACCCCGCACGGGGGCCCGCACCCCGCACGGGGGCCCGCACCCCGCACGGGGGCCCGCACCCCGCACGGGGGCCCGCACCCCGCACGGGGGCCCGCACCCCGCACGGGGGCCCGCACCCCGCACGGGACCCCACCCGCGCCCCGCGCAGGGGCCCGGCACAATGCCCCCGTGAACACCCTCGACCTCCTCCGCGTCTTCTGCGACCCCGCCGGGCGCCACGGCAATACCCTCGGCGTCGTGCGGGACGCCCCCCGCACCCACCCCGACCCCGCGGCCCGCCAGGCCCTCGCCCGGGAACTCGGCCTCAGCGAGACCGTGTTCGTCGACGACCCCGAGCGCGGTGTCCTCGACATCTACACGCCCTCCACCCGCCTCCCCTTCGCCGGGTACCCCGTCGTCGGCGCCGCCTGGCTCCTCGACATCGAGGTCCTGGAGCTGCCCGTCGGGGACGTCTTCGCCCGCCAGGACGGCGAGTTCACCTGGATCACCGCCCGCGCCGACTGGGCCCCGCCCCGCACCCTCCGGCAGTACGCCACCCCCGCCGAGGTCGACGCGCTGCCCGTGCCGCCGCCCGGCGAGGGGTGGCTGTACGCCTGGGCCTGGGAGGACGAGGCCGCCGGGCGGGTACGGGCCCGGGGGTTCCCCCGGCGCGGGGACGGCATCGACGAGGACGAGGCGACCGGCGCCGCCGCCCTCCAGCTCGCCGCCGCGCTCGGCCGCGCCCTCAACATCACCCAGGGGAAGGGCTCCCAGCTCCTCACCGCCCCCGGCCCGGACGGCATCGTCGAGCTGGGCGGCCGGGTCCGCTTCGCCGAACACCCGTAACGGGAAGCGGAAGGGGCCCGCACCGTCCCGGCGCGGGCCCCTTCACTGACGTACTGTCAAAAATCAGGCGCTGAGCGGGAATTCGCCACCCAGCTCACGGAAGACCGCCCCGTTGAAGTCGAAGGCCTTCTTGCACTCCTCGATGATGCGCTTCTTCTCCAGCTCGTCCGCCGCGATGGTGTCGAGCAGCTCCCGGTAGTTGCGCTTGAACGCGGCCGGGTTGGAGACGCCCTCGAAGACGTAGAAGCGCACGCCGTCGCCCTTGCGCTCGAAGCCCCAGGTCTTCTCCGCCTTGTCGCGGATGATCTGGCCGCCGGAGAGGTCGCCGAGGTAGCGGGTGTAGTGGTGGGCGACGTAACCCCCGGGCCAGGTGGCCGCGCACTCGGTGACACGTGCCGCGTATGCGGCTGTGGCGGGGAGGGCGACGAGGCCGTCCCGCCAGTTCTCGCCGCGCAGGTGCGCCAGGTCGCGCTCCAGCTCGGCGACGCGCATCAGCTCGGGCTGTATGAAGGGGCCCGCGACCGGGTCGGCGGCCAGCGAAGGGGCCGCGTCCTCAAGGGCCTTGTAGACGAACCACAGCTGCTCGGTGTAGCGCGTGTACGCGTCCACGCCGAGCTTGCCGCCGAGGAGGTCGCTCATGAACGTCGAGGTCTCCGCCTCCGTGTGCTGCTCGTGCGAGGCGACACGGATCTGGGTGGAGAAGGGGGTGTCCAAAGCGGACCTCCGGGGACAGATGGGACGGGATGAAAGAACGGTGGTGGCAGCGATGGCACCCGCCACCACCGATCTTCGCCGCTTAGGCTTACCTAAGTCAACCGGTTCCCGACGTCCTGTCGGTAAAAAATCCGCCGTGCTGATCAGCGGTCAGGGCAGCGTGAGGATGTCCGCGCCGGTCTCCGTCACCACCAGCGTGTGCTCGAACTGGGCGGTGCGCTTGCGGTCCTTGGTGACGACCGTCCAGCCGTCCTCCCACATGTCGTACTCGTGCGTGCCGAGCGTGAGCATCGGCTCGATCGTGAACGTCATGCCGGGCTGCATGACCGTCGTCGCGTGCGGGCTGTCGTAGTGCGGCACGATCAGGCCGGAGTGGAAGGACGTCGAGATGCCGTGGCCGGTGAAGTCCCGTACGACGCCGTAGCCGAAGCGCTTGGCGTACGACTCGATGACCCGGCCGATGACATTGATCTGGCGGCCCGGCTTGACCGCCTTGATGGCCCGGTTGAGGGACTCGCGGGTGCGCTCCACCAGCAGCTTCGACTCCTCGTCGACGTCGCCGCAGAGGTAGGTGGCGTTGTTGTCGCCGTGCACGCCGTTGAGGTACGCGGTCACGTCGAGGTTCACGATGTCGCCGTCGTTGAGGACGGTCGAGTCGGGGATGCCGTGGCAGATGACCTCGTTGACCGAGCTGCACAGCGACTTGGGGAAGCCCCGGTAGCCGAGGGTCGAGGGGTACGCCCCGTGGTCGAGCATGAACTCGTGCGCGACCCGGTCGAGCTCGTCGGTGGTCACGCCGGGCGCGATGTGCTTGGCGGCCTCCTCCATCGCCTGCGCGGCGATGCGGCCCGCGATGCGCATCCGCTCGATCGTGTCGGAGTCCTGGACCTCGGGCCCTGTGTACGGGGTCGGCGCGGGTTTCCCGACGTACTCGGGGCGCCGGATGTTGCCGGGGACGGAACGGACGGGAGAGAGCTCGCCTGGTACGAGCAGCGACTGGCCAGACATGCGGACGAGTGTAGTCAGCGCTCCGGGGGCACTATGGCGGCAGAAACAAGCGCGCGAACGCCGCGCACCGAAGCGAGGAGTACAAGGTCATGGCCCTGTTCAAGCGCCGCACCACCGGCAAGCCCGGCGAGTGGTTCTACTGCCTGGAGCACAAGACCGTCGAGGAGGGCCCCCAGTGCCCCTCCAAGGACCGCTTCGGCCCCTACTCGACCCGCGAGGAGGCCCAGCACGCGATGGAGACCGCCCGCGAGCGCAACCTGGAGTGGGAGAACGACCCGAAGTGGCACGACAAGGGGGGCTCCGCGAGCACCCCGGAGAGCTGAGCCCCTGGCCCCCGCAGCCCCCGTAGCCCCCTTGGGCGGCGCAGCCCCGTAGCCCCCTTGGGCGGCGGGGCCGCCCCCCGGGGGCGGAACGGGCGGGCAAGGGGGCGGCCCCCGGCGGAGCCGCACCCTGCCCCCTCCCTAAGCCGCCGCCACAGCCCCCTCCGAGGCCCCCTCCGCCTCCGCCTCCCGCTGCGCCCGCCGCCGCACCGCATCCTCATCCGTCTCCGCGTCGTACGACATGAGCTTCGGCAGTACGGCCGCCAGCAGCCCCACCGCCACCACGCACGCCGCGCCGCCGCTCCACACCGCGCCCCGCACGCCCGTCCAGCTCGCGACGGCACCCGCGCGGACCTGGCCGAGCTGGGGGCCGCAGCTGTACGAGAGGATCTCGATGCCGGCGAGACGGCCGCGCAGCTCCTCCGGGATGGTCTGGTTCCAGATGGTGGAGCGGCCCAGACCGCTGATCATGTCGCCGCCGCCCGCGACCGCGATGCACAGCAGCACCAGCCAGATGTTGCTGGTCAGCCCGGCCGCGCCCATCGCCAGGCCCCAGCCCAGGGCGCCCAGCACGACCATCCGCCCGTGCCGGCGCACCTTGGATGCCCAGCCGCTGGTCAGACCGACGACGCAGGCGCCGACCGGCATGGCCGCGTACATCAGGCCGAGTGCCCACTCGGCGTCCAGGTCCTTCGCGAGGAAGGGGAAGATCGCGGTCGGGAAGGCGAGGAACATCGCCGCCAGGTCTATCCCGTACGTACCCAGCAGGACCGGCTTGCTCCAGGCGTAGCGCGCACCTTCCGCTATGCCGCGCAGGGACGGCTTCTGGGCGTCCTTCGTCGCGGGCGCGGGGGAGAGCCGCAGGCACATCAGCACGGACGTGGCGAAGCCGACGACGGTGACGGAGTACGCGGTCGGGGTCCCGGCATAGGCGACGACGACACCGGCGAGCGCCGGGCCCGCGATGGCTCCGATCTGCCAGCGCAGTGCGTTGAGCGCGGCGGCGGCGGTGAGCTGGTCGTGCGGGACGATGCGGGCCATCAGGGAGTCGAGGGCGGGCCGCTGGAGCCCGGACAGCGCGGCGACGCCCGCCGCGACGACGTACAGCGGCCACAGCATCGGCTCCGGCAGCAGCGCGTTGACCAGGAGCACCACGGCCAGCACCCCGAGCCCGACCTCGGTCAGCAGGATGATCCGCTTGCGGTCGACGGCGTCGGCCAGTGCCCCTCCGTACAGCCCGAAGACGATCAGCGGCACCAGCTCGACGGCCCCGATGGCACCGACGGCCAGCGGCGAGTCGGTGAGGTGGGCGATCTGGAGCGGCATGGCGACCAGGGCCATGGAACTGCCGAAGAAGGCGACGATCCCCTGCACCCACAACAGCCGGAAATCGGCCGAGGAACGCCAGGGGGAGAGATCAGGGAGGAGGGAGGAGAGCTTTCGGGACACGAGGTGCCATGTTCCGCGCCCGGAATGCCCGAGGCAACTCCATTTAGCGGCCCCTGGGCCAAAGCCCTTGCCGCGGGCTCGTCCGTTCCCCTTCAGCGGTGCGGGGAGGGGGCCGGTGGGGAACCCCCGCCCCGGTTCCGGGCGTTCTACCCCGTGCACGGGTACGGTCGACGCCCCGCACCACGCCCCCCTCGCCCCATTGGGAGCCCCATGACCACCGCCATCAGCCGCCGCGACCGCCGCATCTCCCCGGTCTTCCTCGGCATCGTCGCCGTCATGGCGGTCTCCGGCTGGGCCGTCTGGACGGGGTTCGCGTCCTCCACCGGCTTCGCCGTGTTCCTGTTCGTCGTGGCGGCCTGGATCGTCTCCCTGTGCCTGCACGAGTACGCGCACGCCCGCACCGCCCTGCACAGCGGGGACATCACCATCGGCGCGAAGGGCTACCTCACCCTCAACCCGCTCAAGTACACGCACGTCGTGCTGAGCATCGTGCTCCCGCTGATCTTCGTGATCATGGGCGGCATCGGCCTGCCCGGCGGGGCGGTCTTCATCGAGCGGGGCCGCATCCAGGGCCGCTGGAAGCACAGCCTGATCTCGGCGGCGGGGCCGCTGACGAACGTACTCTTCGCGATCGTGTGCACCGCGCCGTTCTGGCTGGGCGCACTGGACGGCGTCCCGACGCCCTTCCGGTACGCACTGGCCTTCCTGGCCCTGCTCCAGGTCTCGGCGGCGCTGCTCAACTTCCTGCCGGTCCCCGGTCTCGACGGGTACGGGGTGCTGGAGCCCTGGCTCTCGTACAAGATCCGTCGCCAGATCGAGCCGTACGCGCCCTTCGGCCTGCTCTTCGTCTTCGCCCTGCTGTGGGTGCCGGAGGTGAACCGGGTCTTCTTCGACCTGATCTACACGATCACCGGCGGCCTGGGCGTGCACGACCTGGAGGCCGCCTGCGGCCGCGAGCTGTTCGAGTTCTGGCGGGCCGACGCCCCGGTCTGCACAGCGCCCTGAACGGTGCCCTAGGCGGCTGCGGCTTCCTTCTCGACCTTGGCCTTGCGCAGGTAGTACCAGGCGATGTTCGAGGAGACGCCCGCGAGCAGGATCCACACGATCCCGAGCAGGTTGCCCTCGACGAAGGAGACCACGGCGGCGACGACCGAGAGGGCGCAGACGACCAGGGCGTACAGAGCGAGGCGGGGCATGGGGGACGACTCCTGTCAGGACGGACGGCGGACGAAGACGCGTGGTCCTCGTCGGACCCGTCCAGTGTCCCCCATGCCCGGATCGCGCTATACGTCGGTCACGAGACGTCGGTCACGAGACGTCGGTCACGAGACGTCGGTCACGACGCGATCGGTCACGACGCGATCGGTCACGACGCGATCGGTCACGACGCGATCGGTCACGACACGTCGGTCACGCGCAGACCGGCGTGCGCCTTGTAGCGGCGGTTGACCGAGATCAGGTTGGCGACCAGCGACTCCACCTGGTGGGCATTGCGCAGGCGGCCCGCGAAGATGCCGCGCATGCCGGGGATGCGGCCGGCCAGCGCCTGCACCAGGTCGGTGTCGGCGCGCGCCTCGCCCAGCACCATCACGTCGGTGTCGATCTCCTCGACCGCCGGGTCCTGGAGCAGTACGGCGGACAGGTGGTGGAAGGCGGCGGTGACCCGCGAGTCGGGCAGCAGGGCGGCGGCCTGCTCGGCGGCGCTGCCCTCCTCCGGCTTCAGCGCGTACGCACCCTTCTTGTCGAAGCCGAGCGGGTTGACGCAGTCGACGACGAGCTTGCCCGCCAGCTCCTCCCGCAGGGATTCGAGCGTCTTGGCGTGCCCGTCCCACGGCACGGCGACGATCACGATGTCACTGCGCCGAGCGCACTCGGCGTTGTCGGCGCCCTCGACGCCGAGCCCCAGCTCTTCGGCGGCGGCCTGCGCCCGCTCCGCCGCCCGCGAACCGATGATGACCTTCTGCCCGGCCCGAGCGAGCCGGTAGGCGAGGCCGCGCCCCTGGTCGCCGGTGCCGCCGAGGACGCCGACGACGAGTCCGGAGACGTCGGGCAGGTCCCACGGGTCCTTGACGGGCTTCTTCGGGGCCTCGGGCTGGGGGGTGTCTGAAGTGGAAGTCATGGCCCGACCCTACTTGCAGGTAGGCCGCTCGTCCGGGTGAGCCGGGGCCTTCTCCCGTACGGGACGCGCGCCGGGCGGCGAGGATCGCGCGCATGGATGCCGTGAGGGTCGCACTGCTGCGAGAGGTCCTGGCCGGTACGGAGTGGCTGGGCGCCACGGGACGCTTCGCCGGAGTGCTGCGCGCCTCGGTCTCGCCGCCGGGCAGCGGCGGCCTCCTGCTGGTCGGCACGAAGGCGTACGAACCCTGGCACCTGGCCGCCCACCTGATGGACGAGGCCGCCTGGTCCGGCCTGCCGACCCTGGCCCCCACGCTCGTACGCCACGAGGTCGGCCCGCACGACCCGGCGCACCTCTCGGTGGGCCTGGGGCGGCTGGCGGCGGCGGGCCGGGGCGAGACGCTGCTGGTGGTGTCGGGGCCGACGGGCCCGGACGCGGACCTGCTGGAACGCGTCAACGACGTCCGCCGCGCGGGCACGACCGTCCTGGCCCTCTCCGGCTCGCCCTCGGACACGGAAATCCCCTCCCTCGCCCACGAGTTGCTGTCCGTCCCGCCGGACGGGGAGGTGGACCTGGACACGGCCCAGCACCTGGTGAGCGCGGCCGCGGGCGAGAACATCCTCCGGTCCACCCCCGGCAAGGGCCGCCTCTGGCGCCTCCTGGACGGCCTCCTGGGCCCGGGCCCGGAACGCTGGTGACGGCCTGTCAGGGGGGCGGGTCTGCGCCGCGCGGTCGCGCCCGGTTAGGGGCGCGGGGCTGTTCCGCTGTGCGGCTCCGCCGCGGGGGCGCGCCCCGTTGGGGGCGCGAGGCAGTTCCGCTGTACGGCTCCGCCGCGCGGGCGCGACGTCCTGTGCCGGGCGCGCTCCTGCCGTGCCCCTTCAGGGGCGCGGGGAACTGCGCGCCCAGCCACCCACCCAGCCGCGCGGCGAGCGCTTTAGGTGAAGGGGCGGGGCTGGGGCCTCCTTGGCCCGGCGGGCCGGGGCTTCAGACGCCCGGTACCGGGAGGCGCCCCGAGGGCCCTGTGGCTGCGCGTGTCCGGCACGGAAGGTGCGGGCAGGGGCCGGTGCCGGGGTGGGCCCGGATCGGGCGGGCCGCCCCCTTGCCCGCCCGTCCCGCCCCCGGGGGGCGGCCCCGCCGCCCAAGGGGGCTAGGGGAAGGGGGCAGGACCCCCGGCATCGGAAGGCGGGGCGGGGGGGGGCGCCCGGAGGACCCCGCCCCCGGGACGGGCGGACCCCAGGGACAATGGCCCGGTGCGCTACCAGATCCTCGGCCCCGCCCGAGCCCTCCGCGACGACGGCACCCCCGTCTCCCTCGGCGGCCCCCGCCTGCGCGCAACGCTCACCGCACTCGCGCTGCGCCCCGGCCGCCCCGTCCCGGTGCCGGTGCTCGTGGACGAGGTGTGGGGCGAGTCCGACGCCCCGCCCGCCGACGCCCCCGCCGCCGCCCAGGCCCTGATCGCCCGCCTGCGCCGCGCGCTGGGCCGGGACGCCGTCGCCTCCCTGCACGGCGGGTACGCCCTGGTCGCCGACCCCGACGACGTCGACCTGCACCGCTTCGAGCGGCTCACCGCGGAAGGCGTCCGCGCCCTCGCCGAGGGAGATGCCGCGAAGGCCGTCGCCCTCCTCGACGACGCCCTCGCCCTGTGGCAGGGCACGAGCGGCCCCGCCCTCGCCGACCTGCCCGCCCGCACCGCCGACGCCGCCCGCTGGGACGCCCGCCGCCTGGACGCCCGCCGCGCCCGCCTCGCCGCGTCCCTCCCGCTGGGCCGCGCCCAGGAGGCGCTCCCGGAGCTGACCGCCCTGTGCGCCGAGCACCCCCTGGACGAGCCCCTCCAGGTCCTGCGGCTGCGCGCCCTGCACGCGACGGGCCGCACCGCCGAGGCGCTGGACGCGTACGAGACCGTACGCAGGGAGCTGGCCGACCGCCTCGGTATCGACCCGTCCGCCGAACTCCGCGCCCTGCACGGCGAGTTGCTGGACACCCCGCCCGTGCAACCAGCCGCCCCCGCCCCCGCCCCCACCGGCAACCTCCGCGCCCGCCTGACCTCCTTCGTCGGCCGCGAGGCGGACATCGAGGTGATCCGCGAGGACCTGACCCGCGCCCGTCTGGTGACCCTGCTGGGCCCCGGCGGCGCGGGCAAGACCCGCCTCTCGCAGGAGGCGGCCGAACGCACCGGCACCACCCCCTGGCCCGACGGCACCTGGCTGGTCGAACTGGCCCCCGTCGACGACCCCGACGCCGTGCCGGACGCCGCGATCACCGCGCTCGGTGCCCGCGAGACCCTCCTGCGCGGTGCCGGTGCGGAGAGCATCCGGGCCTCCGACCGGCACGCCGACGACCCCCTCGTGCGGCTGGTCGAGCACTGCGGGCACCGCCGCATGCTCCTGCTGCTCGACAACTGCGAGCACCTGCTGGACGCCGCCGCCCGCCTGGTCGACCACCTCCTCGCGCACTGTCCCGGCCTCACCGTCCTGGCGACGAGCCGTGAACCCCTGGGTGTGCCGGGGGAGTTGGTGCGTCCGGTCGACCCGCTGCCGGAGCCCGTCGCGCTGCGGCTGTTCGCCGAGCGCGGGGCCGCCGCCCGGCCCGGGTTCCGTACCGACGACGACCCGGCGGCCGCCGCCGAGATCTGCCGCCGCCTGGACGGGCTGCCGCTCGCCATCGAGCTGGCCGCCGCCCGCCTGCGTATGCTGACGCCACGTCAGATCGCGGACCGGCTGGACGACCGCTTCCGGCTGCTCACCGCGGGAGCCCGGACCGTACTGCCGCGCCAGCAGACGCTGCGCGCCGTCGTGGACTGGTCGTGGGACCTCCTCGACGAGCCGGAACGTGCGGTGCTGAGCGCCCTGTCGACGTTCTCCGGCGGCTGCGACCTGGCCGCCGCCGAGGCCGTCTGCGGGCCCGACGCCCTGGAGCTGCTGGGTTCGCTGGTCGACAAGTCCCTCGTCGTCGCCGCCCCCGCCGAGCCGGACGGCGAGATGCGCTACCGGCTCCTGGAGACCGTCTCGGAGTACGCCGCCGAGCGCCTCGCCGAGTCCGGCGAGCAGGCGGCCGTCGAGCGCCGCCACCTCGTCCACTACCGCGAACTGGCCCGCACGGGCGACACGTTGATGCGCGGACGCGAGCAACTGCGCTCCATCGCCCGCTTCGAGAGCGAGTACGAGAACCTGCGCACCGCCCTGCGCCGCACCGTCGCCGCCGAGGACGAGCAGGAGGCGCTGGTGCTGGTGCACGCCATGTCCTGGTTCTGGCACGTCCGCGACCTGCGCGCCGACCAGCGGCACTGGACCTCCGCCGCCATGGAGCTGGGTCCGGACCCGTTCGCGGGTCCCGTCGAGCCCGCACCCCCGGTGCACGAGCAGTGCACCGACGCGCCCCCGCCGCTGAGCCCCGAAGTCCTCCAGGAGGCCCGGCGCGGCGTCCGGCTGCTCAACCTGATCAGCATGAACCACGACCTGGACGTGTGGTTCACCGACGACGCCAAGGACTGGCTGAACCGGGTCGTCGCCACCTACCGGCCCGGACTGCCGCAGACCTGCCGGGTCCCCGGCTCCATGTGGGTCATGGCCCTGCTGATGACCAGCGAGAGCAGCGATGCGCTGCGCGACGCCATCAACACGACCGTCCAGGCCTGCCGCGACTTCGGTTACGAGTGGGAACTGGCCGGCGCCCTGGAGATGCGCGCCAACATCTTCGCCAACCACACCGCCTGGGTCGGCGACGCCCGCCGCGACGCCGACGAGTCCCTGGCCATCTTCGAGCGGCTCGGCGACTCCTGGGGCGCCGCCGAATCCCTCTCCGCGCGCGGCGAGGCGTACGAGCGGACCGGGGAGTACGCGGCGGCGGCCGACGCCTACCGGGACGCCATCGTCCACACCCAGCGGCTCGACGCCCGCTCGCAGACCCTGCTGCTGCGGGTGCGGCTGGCCGGCGCGCTCATCGAACTCGACGAGGGCGACGAGGGCGAGGACATCCTGCGGGCGGTCCTCGCAGACACCGAGAGCCAGCGCGTCGAGGTCCGCCCGGCCGCCCACCTCTACCTGGGCGTTCGCCTCGGCCGCACCGGCCGCCTGGCCGAGGCCCGCGAGCAACTCGCCCTGCTGCGCAACAACTTCGACAACGGCAACCTGATGATCTTCGACGGTTTCTCGCTCGGTCTGCTCGCCTGGGTCGCCAACCAGGAGGAGTCGTACGAGGAGGCCATCGGCCTGGTCGGGTACGCCCTGGAGCGGTCCCACTCGCAGCTCTCCCTGATGGTCGCCCCGCAGATGCCCGCGGTGCACCTGATGACCGCGGCGGGAACCCTGGCCGGACTGGCGACGATGGAGTCCGACCCGGACCGGCGCGCCTCCCTGGCCGTGGACGCGGGCCGCCTGCTGGGTGCGTACGAGAAACACCTCCCCGACGGGCACTTCGTGAACGGGCAGGAGTCCCACGCCCGGGACACCGCCGTCCGCCTGACCCGCACCCTCCTGGACGACGACGCCTACGCGCGGGCGTACGCCGAGGGCGGCGGCCTTCCCCTGGAGGAGGCCACCGCCCTGGTGTATGCGCGACGCGACGAGTATCGGAAGGAAGAGAACGGGGGCTCGGGACCTTGAGCGCCCGTCAGGTCTTGTCGCGGAACTTGCGGATCGCCAGCGGTGCGGTCGCCAGCGTGATCGCCGCCGACCAGGCCAGCACCATCCACACGTCGTGGGCGATCGGGATGTCGCCCCGGAAGAGGCCGCGGGCGGCGTCCGCGAGGTTGGACAGCGGGTTGTAGTTGGTGAAGGTCTCCAGCCAGCCCGGCATCGTCGACGTCGGAGTGAAGATCGACGAGCCGAACTGGAGCGGCATCAGCACGATCATCGCCATGCCCTGCACGGCCTGGGCCGTCTTCACGGTGAGTCCGATCAGGATGAAGATCCACATCAGCGAGGCGCCGAACAGCAGTGAGAGGCCGACCGCCGCCAGCACGTGCAGCCAGGACGTACCGATCGTCATGCCCAGGATGAGGCCGACGACCAGCAGGATCGTGAAGGCCACCATCATGCGGCCGACCTCGACGACGATCTTCGCGATGAGGACCGAGGAACGGGCGATGGGCATCGTCCGGAACCGGTCCATGACCCCCTTCTGGAAGTCCTCGTTGACCCCGGTGCCCACCGACATCGACACGTTCATGCCCATCATGGCCATCAGGCCGGGCACGAGATAGCTGACGTACTCGCTCTGGTTGCCCTTGCCCATCATCGCGCCGCCGAAGACGAACGTGAACAGCAGCGTGAAGACGATGGGCATGAACAGCACATCGAACATCGACTCCGGGTCCTGCTTGATCTGGAGCGTGTTGCGCCGGGCGAGCGCGCCGATGTGCCGCAGATTGGCGCGCAGGCCGATCCGGCCCTCCGCGTCCTCGGCCACGGCGGGCCGCGTGGGGCCGCTCTGCCCGGCACCGGGCTTCGTCAGGGTGGCCGTACTCATGCCGCTACCTCTTCCTTCATGTCGCGGAGCACGTCGCTCTCGCTGCTCTTCTCGCCGGTGATCGCCAGGAACACCTCGTCCAGGCTGGGCAGATGGGTGCCGATGTCGGCGATCGCGAAGCCCTGCGCACCCAACAGGCCCACCACGGACGTCAGTTGCTCGTCGCTGAGGATCGGCACGTACAGCAGGCCCTCCTCGGGCACCATCTGGGCGCCGGCCACCCCGTCGAGGCCCGCCCGGCGGACGGCGTCCGCCATCGCGGACAGCTGCGTCGGGTCCGACGGCCGGATCTGGAGGGTCCGCCCGCCGACCTTCGCCTTCAGCTCGTGGATCCTGCCCTCCGCGACGACCCGCCCCCGGTCGATCACGGTCAGCTCGCTCGCGAGCTGCTCGGCCTCCTCCATGTACTGGGTGGTGAGCAGCACGGTGACGCCCTCGCCGACCATCCGCTGGACCTCGCCCCACACCTCGTTCCGCGTGCGCGGGTCCAGACCCGTGGTCGGCTCGTCCAGATACAGAACAGCCGGCTGCCCGATCATGGACGCCGCGAGGTCGAGCCGCCGCCGCATGCCGCCCGAATACTGTGCGGCGGGCTTCTTGGCGGCCTCGGTGAGCGAGAACCGCTCCAGCAGGTCGTCCGACCTGCGCCGGGCATCCTTCCGGGGCAGGTCCAGCAGCCGGCCGATCATGTAGAGGTTCTCCCAGCCGGAGAGCTTCTCGTCGACGGAGGCGTACTGGCCGGTCAGCCCTATGGTGCGGCGCAGCTGGCGGGGCTGGCGGACCACGTCGTACCCGGCGACGGTCGCCGTCCCCGCGTCCGGCCGGATCAGGGTGGACAGGCACCGTACGAGCGTCGTCTTGCCCGCTCCGTTCGGCCCCAGGACTCCGAGGACGGTGCCCTCACGGACGTTGAGATCGACCCCGTCCAGGGCTTTGGTCTCGCCGTAGTGCTTGACGAGGCCCCGGACCTCGATGGCGTGTGGTGTGCTGTCGTGTCGCGTCATGTCCCACAGTGGAGCACCCCCCACTGACAACCGACCGACAGCCTGTGGACAACCCCCGCACCCCACCGACAACCCACCGACAAACCACAGCCAGAAACCACCCCCGCACACGCCGACGGCCCACCGAGGGGGAAGGCGGTGGGCCGTCGTCTGCGCGACAGTGGCTTGATGTGTTGACGCGCGGGCGGGCGGGGGATGGCTGCCCGAAGGGCATGCCATCAGGGGCGCGGGGAACTGCGCGACCAGCCACAACGCACCCGCACAGAAACCCCGCCCGCCCCACGCCCTAGTGGAACGTGTGCTCCTCACGCGGGAAGCTCCCGCCCGCGACCTCCTCCGCGAACGCCTTCGCGGCGTCGCCCAGCGTCTGGCGCAGGTTCGCGTACTGCTTCGTGAAGCGCGGCACCTTGCCCCCGGTCAGCCCCACCATGTCGGTGTACACGAGCACCTGCGCGTCCGTGTCGGGCCCCGCGCCGATCCCGATCGTCGGGATCGACAGGCTCCGGGTGACCTCGGCCGCCAGCTCCGCCGGGACCAGCTCCAGCACCAGCGCGAACGCGCCCGCGTTCTCCGCGGCCTTCGCGTCCCGCAGCAGCTGGTGCGCGGCCTCGTCCCCGCGCCCCTGCACCCGGTAGCCGAGGGTGTTCACCGACTGCGGGGTGAGCCCGAGATGCGACATCACCGGGATGCCGGAGGCGACCAGCAGCTCGGTCTGCGGCAGCGACCGCTCGCCGCCCTCCAGCTTGACCGCGCCGACCCCGGACTCCTTGATCAGCCGGGTGGCGTTGCGCAGGGCCTGCACGGGCCCTTCCTGGTACGACCCGAACGGCAGGTCGGCGACGACCATCGCGCGCTGGGTCCCGCGGACGACGGCGGCCGAAAGGAAGGCCATCTCGTCCATGGTGACCGGCACGGTCGTCTCGTACCCGAGGTGGCAGTTGCCCATCGAGTCGCCGACGAGCAGCACCGGCACCCCGGCCTCGTCGAACACGGACGCCGTCATGGCGTCGTACGCGGTGAGCATGGGCCACTTCTCGCCGCGCTGCTTGGCGGCGGCGATCTGGTGGACGGTGATCCGGCGCGTGCCGGTCCCGCCGTAGAGGGCCTTGGGGTCGGCCTGCGCGGGGGTGCGCCCCTCGGGCGCAGTGTTTTGGGCAGCCTGAAGCGTCATGGCTGGTACGGCTCCTTCGTCATCTCGAAGCGCCCTTACGGCGTCTCCGGACCGCGTCCATGGTGGCATCCCGTGCCGCCTCGCGGGAAGTGCGCGGTCACAAGACCCTCCCCACCTGCCCTTTTATGCGCGTTTCGTCACAGCCCGGCGTTCGAGGCCGGTCCGAGGAACTGCCCACCGGGCCCTCTCGTCCTTCCCGCAGTACGCCCGCCACGGATGGCGGCGACGATGCGTCCCGGCTATCGCCTAGGGTCAAGGGCGGGGCGGGGACGGCGTACGAGCAAGGCAAGCGGGCAAGGCAGTGAGGACAGCGGAATGGCGCAGGCGTACAGGCCGGACACCGGTAACCACGGACCGGAGCCCGGTCCCTCCGAGCCCTCTGAGCCCTCTGCGAATCGCGGAACCAGCAGCACCCCCGAAACCCGCAGCGCCCCCCGCTCGCCCCTGCGCCGCTTCGCAGACGGCTGGCGCGGCGACCCCCGCATCTGGCGGCGCGGCGTCTTCCTCGCCGTGGTCGCCCTGCTGCTCGCCGTCGTCATGGTCTTCCACGCGGAGATCCCCAACACCGTCGGCAACCTCGGCAGCCTCACCGAGACCTTCCTGCCCTGGCTCGGCCTCGGCATCCCGCTGCTGCTGATCCTGGCCCTGATGCGCCGCTCCGCGCTGGCGCTGGTCGTGCTGATCCTTCCGGCGGTGGTCTGGCTCAACCTCTTCGCGGGCCTGTACACCGACAAGTCGACGCCGGGCGGCGACCTCACCGTCGCCACCCACAACGTGAACGCCGAGAACAACGACCCCGCCGGCACCGTCGCCACCCTCGCGGCGTCCGGCGCCGACGTCGTGGCCCTGGAGGAGATCGCGGGCGACAACCTCGCCGGGTACGAGAAGGCCATGGCCGCCGCCTCGTACAAGCACCACACGGTGCAGGGCACGGTCGGCCTGTGGAGCAAGTACCCCCTCACCGACGTCCGCAAGGTCGACATCCGGCTCGGCTGGGCCCGCGCCCTGCGCGCCACGGTCGCCGCCCCCAAGGGCGAGATCGCGGTGTACGTCGCCCATATGCCGTCGGTGCGGGTCAAGCTCAACGCGGGCTTCACCGCAGGTCAGCGCGACGCCAGCGCGGACGCCCTCGGCGAGGCCATCGCCCGCGAGCCGCTCAAGCGCGTGGTCCTGCTCGGCGACCTCAACGGCACCATGAACGACCGCGCCCTCAACGGCATCACCGCCCAGATGCGCTCCACCCAGGGCGCGGCGGGCGACGGCTTCGGCTTCAGCTGGCCGGCCGCGTTCCCGATGGCCCGCATCGACCAGATCATGGTCAAGGGCGTCGAGCCGATGTCCTCCTGGACGCTGCCGCGCACCGCGAGCGACCACCTGCCGATCGCGGCACGGGTGAAGTTCTAGCCTTCCAGCCGTACGTACGAGGAAGGGGCCGCCCGCGCGGAACGCGGGCGGCCCCTTTCGCTTCCCTGCCGCAGTACTTACTGTGCTCCCTCGCGCCACCCGTTGGTGACCGGCAGACGGCGGTCCTTGCCGAAGCCCTTGGGCGAGATCTTGGTGCCCGGCGGGTATTGGCGGCGCTTGTACTCCGCCGTGTCGACCATCCGCAGCGTCTTCGCGACCAGCTCCCGCTCGAAGCCCTCCGCGACGATCGCCTCCAGGCCCTGGTCCCGGTCGACGTACAGCTGGAGGATCTTGTCGAGGACGTCGTAGTCGGGCAGCGAGTCGGTGTCGACCTGGCCGGGGCGCAGCTCCGCGCTCGGCGGCTTGGAGATCGAGTTCTCGGGGATCGGCGGGGTCTGGCCGCGTTCCTCGGCGGCCTTGTTGCGCCAGCGGGCGAGCGTGAAGATCCAGGTCTTGTAGACGTCCTTGATCGGGCCGTACGCGCCCACCGAGTCGCCGTAGAGGGTGGAATAGCCCACCGCCAGCTCGGACTTGTTGCCGGGGGCGAGGACGAGGTGGCCCTCCTGGTTGGAGAGCGCCATCAGGGTGGTGCCGCGCAGCCGGGACTGGAGGTTCTCCTCGGCGAGCCCGGTCAGGCCCAGCGCCGCCATGTACGCGTCGAACATCGGGGCGATCTCGACGGTGCGGAAGTTCAGCCCGGTCCGGCGGGCCAGCTCGGCGGCGTCGCCCCTGGAGTGCTCGGAGCTGTACTTCGACGGCATGGAGACCCCGTACACGTGCTGCGCGCCCACCGCGTCGCAGGCGATCGCCGCGACGAGGGCGGAGTCGATGCCGCCGGAGAGGCCGATCAGGACCGAGCGGAAACCGTTCTTCGCGAGGTACGCGCGCAGGCCCACCACCAGCGCCGTGTAGATCTCCTCGGTGTCCTCCAGGCGCTCCGCGTAGCCCCCGTCCAGCTCGGCGTCGTACGGAGCGAGCGGCTGCGCCCCGAGCACCACGCGGTCCACCCGCAGCCCGTCGTCCACGACCCCGGTGACCGGGTCGGGGGAGGCGGCGGGCAGGTCCAGGTCGAGCAGCATGCAGCCCTCGCTGAACTGCGGGGCGCGGGCGATCACCTCGCCGTCCTTGTCGCAGACGATCGAGTCGCCGTCGTAGACCAGCTCGTCCTGGCAGCCGATCATCGCGACGTACGCGGTCGTGCAGCCCGCCTCACGGGCCCGCCTGCGCACCAGGTCGAGGCGGGTGTCGTCCTTGTCCACCTCGTACGGAGACGCGTTGATGGACAGCAGCAGTCCGGCCCCCGCGGTGCGCGCGGCGGGCACCCGGCCGCCGTCCTGCCAGAGGTCCTCGCAGATCGCGAGGGCGACGTCCACGCCGTGCACCCGCACCACCGGCAGCGTCTCGCCCGGCACGAAGTACCGGAACTCGTCGAAGACCCCGTAGTTGGGGAGGTGGTGCTTGGCGAAGGACAGCGCCACCTCGCCCCCGTGCAGCACGGCCGCGGCGTTCTGCGGCGCCCCGGCGGGCTGGCCGTACCGGGCGGCCCGTTCGGAGCGGTCCAGGTACCCGACGACCACTGGGACGTCCCCGAACCCCTCCTCCTTCAGCCGCGCCGCGAGCGCGCGCACGGCCTCCCGGGACGCCTCCACGAACGAGGAGCGCAGCGCGAGGTCCTCCACCGGATACCCGGTGAGGACCATCTCCGGGAAGGCGACCAGGTGCGCGCCCTGCTCGACGGCGTGCCGGGTCCAGTGGACGACGGCCTCGGCGTTGCCGGTGAGATCGCCGACGGTGGAGTCGATCTGGCTGAGGGCGAGGCGTAGTTGAGGCACGAACGCCACTCTAATCGTCTACTTGACGCGATGTCCCGGGAAGAGCTCCTGGGTCACTTGGTCGGGCCGGACCAGACCGCGTCGGGCCAGCCGACTCCCGGCGACAGCTCCACGAACGTGGTCCCGGCCGCCTCGGGCGGCAGGTCGTAGGCGTACACCGCGGTCTTGGTCTTGCCCGGGCGCAGGGACCCCCGGAAGGAGGTGGGGACGTCGCCGTCGAAAACCTTCTGGACCTCGGCCTCGTCGGCGTCCTTGAAGCGCGGGATCGCGTACAGCGAGTCGAACTTCTCCTTCGAGCCGTTCGTCATGGTGATCTTCACCGTGTACGTCCGGTAGCCCTTGGTGTGGCCCGAGGCCGTGGAGCTCGCGGTGTACGGAACGGGCTTGTCGACCTTGACCGAGACGCCGTCGGGGAACGTGTAGGTGGTGCCGAACGCCTTGGGCTTCGCGGCGTCGGCCTCGGCGTCGGCCTCGGCCGAACGGGACGCCTCCAGTTCGGCGAGCTTCTTCTCCGCCTCGGTGAGCTCGGGGCTCTTGGGCTCGGGGGACTCGCTGGCCTCCACCTCCAGCACCTGGTCCTCGTACTCCCGGACGCTGTCCCGGAGGGTCGTCATCGTGAAGATGCCGCCGCCCACTGCGAGGAGCACACCGACCATGCCCATGATCATGCCGGTCAGCGCCATGCCCTTGTTGTCGGCGATGCCCTTCTTGACGTGGCCCAGGGCGACGGCCCCGAAGATCACGGCCAGGACCGCCGGCAGCCAGCTCAGCCAGAACACCACGATCGCCAGGCCGAGCACGAGGCCGACGATGCCGAGGACGAGGGCGGTGACGCCCATGCCGTTCTTCGGGGCCTCGGGCTGCGGCGGGTAGCCGTACGGGAACGGGGTCTGGGGCCCGTTCCCGAACCCCTGGCCCGGCGCGGGCGGCGGGGGCGGCGGCGCGCCGGTCCCGGTCTGCTGCTCCGCGCTCCCGTCCTGCGGCGGGGCCCAGGGGTTCGGCTCGAAGGGGGAGGGGGGCTGGCTCATGCGCGGGTCCTCGGAGGGCAGGGCGAATGCGAGTTCGACTTCGCGGGTGTCCGTCGAGACTAACAGCGCCTTCACATCTTCCTTACAGGATTTCTGGACCGCCGGGGCGGGGGCGCTCGGCCCTCTCGCGGCCCCGCCCCGGCGTCACGCGTGCCCGCTCAGCGCCGGTAGCCCAGCACCGTCATCATCCCGGCCTCCGCGTGGTACACGTTGTGGCAGTGCACCATCCACAGGCCCGGATTGTCGGCGTCGAAGTCCACGGTCAGCCGCCCGTTCGGCAGCACGATCGCGGTGTCCTTGCGGGCGCCTCCCGCTGCGGCCCCCAGCGCGAAGGTGTGCCCGTGCAGGTGCACCGGGTGCCACATCGTCGTCGCGTTGGTGACGTCGAGCCGCACCCGCTCGCCCGCCCGCACCGGGTGCCGCTGGTCCGGCGAGTACGGCTTCCCGTCGAAGGCCCAGTCGTACTTCATCATCCCGCCGGTCATCCGGAGCCGGATCGTCCGGTCCGGTGCGCGCGACGGCAGGGCCGCCGACGCGGCCGCCCGCAGCCGATCGGCTGTCACCAGCTTCCCGGTCAGTTCCTTGGGCCGTACGTCGGCGGAGGGTGCGGCCCCGCCGCCGGTCCGCAGCAGGGCGAGCCCCGACGCCTTCTTGCCCTCCGCGACCGCCGTCAGCGGGAACACCCCGTCCTTCGCGGTCACCAGCACGTCGTACCGCTCGCCCATCCCCAGCAGCAGCGCGTCCGTCTCGGCGTGCTCGACCGGGAAGCCGTCGGTGTGCGTCACCGTCATCCGGTGCCCGCCGAGCGCGACGCGGAAGGCACTGTCGCCGCCCGCGTTGACGATCCGCAGCCGGATCCGCTCGCCGGGCCTGGCCCGGTACGTCGAGGGATCGGCCGGGACGCGCCCGTTGACGAGGTAGTGCGGGTAGGCGACGTCGCCCGCGTCCGCGCCCAGCAGGTCACTGGTGGCGCCCATCATCATGCGGGAGGGACCGGTGCCCTTCGGTGGAGTCGTCGGCGCGGACATGCCGTGCCCCTCGTGACCCCTGCCTGAGCCGCCTCCGTGGTCCATGCCGCCCATGCCCTTGCTCAGCTCGGCCAGCACGGCGTCCGGGGTGGAGCCCTCCACCCCGTCCACCCAGTCGTCCAGCACCACGACCCACTCCCGGTCGTACTTCAGCGGCTCCTTCGGGTCCTCCACGATCAGCGGCGCGTACAGCCCCCGGTCCTGCTGGACGCCCGAGTGCGGGTGGAACCAGTACGTCCCCGGGTGCGGCACCTTGAAGCGGTACGTGAACTCCGCCCCCGGTGCGATGTCCTTCTGCGTGAGCCCCGGCACGCCGTCCATGTCGTTGCGCAGGGCGAGACCGTGCCAGTGCAGGGAGGTGGCGGCGGGGAGGTGGTTGGCGAGGGTGAGCGCGAGGGTGTCGCCCGCCGTCACCCGCACCTCCTTGCCGGGCAGGGCGTCCCCGTACGCCCAGGACTTCACGGTGACACCGCCGCCCAGGTCGAGCGGGGCGGGCGTGGCGGTGAGCTTCACGCTGCGGGTGGGGCCGTTGCCGCGCTTGGCCTCGGCGGCGGCGACCTCCTTGTCGTACGGGGAGACGTAGCCCCGGGGCGGGGTGGGTGTGGTGTGGTTCTGGCCCGCGTGCCCGGTGGCGTCGCCGGACGAACAGGCGGTCAGGAAACCGGCACCGGCGGCGGCGATGCCCGCGCCCAGCACGGAACGGCGCGTGTGATGCGTACGCATGACGGAAAACCTCGTGTGTCTGTCGGTGTGGGTCCGTCTCCCGTGCAGCCGTGCGGGCATGCGGGAGCGGCGGACGAAGGAAGCGGGGGAGGGGGCCGCTTCTAGATCCGCAGGACCGACAGTCGGGCGAGCGCCACGCGCAGGGGCGGGGGATGGGGCCACAGGGAGCGCAACAGGCCACTGTCGCGCACCGGTTCGGCCCACCCTTGCGGCCGTCGCGACAGTGCGAGCGTGCACAGGAGCGCGATGTTCCACACCGTGAGCACGGCGAGGCAGACGGACATGGGGTCCATGCCGTGCAAGGGGGGCTCGGTAGTCGTCGCAAGGGTGCTGGCGAGGGCGGGCGCAAGGGTGCTCGCCGGCGCCTCTTTGCGGTGGGCCGCGTGCGGGGGTGCGGGAGCCTCCTGGTGAGACACCGTCACGGAGGCCGTGTCCTCGTGCTCCTGGGCCGGGTGCCCCAGCGTGTGCATCGTGACGATGCCGAACAGGAGCGCGGTGAGCAGCAGCAGCCGCCCGCCCCACGTGCCTCGTCCGCGCCTCGCCGTCATGCCCCGCACCTTACCCCTGCCGGGTATGCGTCCCGGAGGAGGGTGGCCCCACGAATTAGCATCTATCCCACTATGTCCAGATTCGACGTCAACTCTGCGCCCCCGCTTCCCGACCCCACCCCCGTCCCCTCCGGCTCCACGCCCCCGCCCTCCGACTCCTCCCGCCCCGTCTCGCTCCTCCTCGGCCTCGGCGCGGCCGCGTACACCGCGTGGGTGGTCGAGGTCCTCGTGTGGACGGGCCTGAACCCCATCAACACGTACGTCAGCGAACTGGCCGCCGCCGACCAGCCGTTGGGCGGCCTCTTCCGCGCCACCGACCTGGTGGCCGGCACGCTCCTGTTCCTCGGCGCGCTCTGGGCCCTGCTGCGCACTCCGCGCCGCCCCTGGCTCGTCACCGGCTGGGCGGGCCTCGCCCTCTTCGGCGCGGCCACCGTCGCCGACTCCCGGCTGCCGCTGAGCTGCGCGCCGACCATCGACCCGGAGTGCGCCGCGCGCGAGACCGCTGGGCTCGTCCCCGCCACCCACGCGGCGCACGCCTGGAGCAGCAGCCTGGCGATGCTGGGCGCGCTCTCCGGCGTCGTCGCGCTCACCGTTGCCGCCCGCAGGTACCGGCACTGGACACCACTGCTGCGAAGCGGACCGCTGCTGGCCGGACTCGTCCTGGCCGCGACCGCCTGGACGTTGACCTCCGTCGCCCTCTTCCAGGCCGGCCGGGGCACCTGGGCGCTGGGTGCCGGGCAGCGGCTCCAGGTGCTGCTGGTGGCGATCTGGCTGGCGGTTCTCGCGTACTCGGTGCGGCGCGAGAAGCTGTCCCCATGACGGTCGAGGGAGAGTTCGTGCGGATCGCGGGGGTGCCCCACCATGTGCTGGTGGAGGGCAGCGGCCCGGTGTGCGTACTGAGTGCGGGGCTCGCGATGAGCTGGTACGACTGGGAACCCGTCGTGCCGCTGCTCACGCCGCACCGCACGGTGGTGCGCTTCGACCGGCCCGGACACGGGCTGTCGGGCCCGGCACCGGTGCCGCCGACGGCGGCGGGGGAGGCGCACCGGATCGTGGCGCTGCTGGACGCGCTGGAACTCCGTAACCCCGTCACTGTCGTCGGGCACTCCATCGCCGGATTCCACGCGGAGGCGTTCGCGCGGCTGCACCCGGAGCGGGCGGCCGGTGTCGTCCTGGTGGACTCCAGCGCCGAGCCGAGCGCGCGCGTGCCCGCAGCTCCCGCCCTGCGGACCGGGGCGACGCGCGCGCTCGGCACGGCGCTGGCCGCGGCCGGACTGCCCGCACTGCTCGGTCCTGCCGTGCGGCGCGCGGTCGTACGGGCCTCACGCGCCCGGCACGCCCACGACCCCGCCCCCACCCCGCTGGTCCGCCGCACCTACCGCACCGCGCGCGTACTGCGCGGCACCCTGCTGGAGAACAGCTCCTACCGGGCGGTCGCCGCCGAACTCCTCGCCCTGCGCACCACACACCCCCTCCCCGCCTCCCTCCCGGTGACCGTGCTCGCCGCCTACGACGGCCACCCGACGCTCTCCGCCCTGCACTGGCTCGACCTCCAGCGCGACCTGGCCGACACGCTGGCCGCACGCTTCGAGATCGTCCCCGGCGCGGGACACCTGCTGATGCTGGACCGCCCCGAACGGGTCGCGGAGGCGGTCCGTTGTCAGAACCCCGTGCTGTGATGAAGCCATGACGGACAAGACCGAGCTGAAGCTGAGACTCGTCGGCCACGACCTGCCGGGCCGGGACTGCGGCGAGTTCCGGAATGTCCACGTGGCCGTGCAGCGCAAGAAGGACCCCGAGGGGCCGGTCCGGGGGGACGCACCGGAGGCCGTCTGGGACCTCACCCTGGACGTCCTCCCCGGCCCGGACTTCCGCGGACCGTACGTCCACGGCCGCCCCGGGGAGCGGTTCCTCTACCTGACCTGGGGCGAGGTCGCCCCGGACGGCACCTTCGAGATGTTCCGCCGCGCCAAGATCTTCTGCGCGGAGATCCCGGCGGAACTCCTCGCCCGGGGCCGGGCGGAGGGCCGGATCTCCCTGACGGACGCCAAGGGGATGCCGCTGTGCGCGGCGGTACGGCCACCCACCATCACCTGGAGCTGACGCCCCTGGCTATTGCCCCCGCTCCCTCAGCATCCCCTCCATCAGCTCCACCTCCGCCTGCTGCGCGTCCACCATCCCCTGCGCCAGCTCCTTCTCCACCTTCACCGTGCACAGCCGCACGCACCCCCGCGCCATCTCCACCCCGCCCTTGTGGTGTGCGGTCATCAGACGCAGGTAACGCACCTCGGCGTCCCGGCCCGACGCCTTGCCCAGGTCGGCGAGCTGCGCCCGGGTGGCCATGCCCGGCATGAGGCCCTCCGGCCCCTGCGCGTGACCGGAGTGACCGGAGGGGCCGGAACCGCCCATCCAGGCCATCGGCGCGATGCCCGTCTTCGGCAGCCCCCACAGGTCCAGCCAGCCCAGCATCATGCCCCGCTGGTTCGCCTGGGTGTTGGCGATGTCGTACGCGAGACGCCGTACGTCCGCGTCCTTCGTCCGGTCCCTGACCAGGAACGACATCTCCACCGCCTGCTGGTGGTGCGCCGCCATGTCCCGGGCGAACCCGGCGTCCGCCGAGTCCCCCCGAGGACCGCCGGGCACCCCGGGACCGCCCTCGTCGGACGCGGCGGGCGCCTGGGCGGGCGGCGAGGACGTCATCGCCGCCCGGGTCACCGTCACCGTCCCGGCCACCACCGCGAGCGCGAACGCCACCGCGCCGATCGCCTGCCACCACGTACGACTCATGGCACGGCCCACTACTGCATGCCCCCGCCCAGCACCGGCTTCCCCGCGTCGTCCAGCGTCACGCCGCTCGAGCACGCCGCGCCCGGCTCCGGGGTCTGCTTGCCCATCACGTACCGGGTGAAGAACTGGTTCACACGCGGGTCGTCCGCCCCGTCGACCGTCACCTGCTTGCCCCACGCGCTCAGCATGATCGCCCCGGACTGCGACTGCACCGGGCTCATCAGCGAGTACTGCGTCTTCTTGACCTTCGCGGCGAGCTTCTCGACATCCCCCTTGGGGGCCTTGTCGTTGTACGTCACCCAGACCGCGCCGTGCTCCAGCGAGTGCACGGCGTGTTTGTCGGGGACGGGCTTGGTGTAGACGTCGCCCTGGCAGTTCATCCACGCCTGGTGGTGGTCGCCGCCCACCGGCGGGGTCACCGGGTACGTGACCTCCTTGGCCACGTGCGTGCGGCCCAGCTTCTTCGCGTCCCAGACCTTCTCGCCCTTGATCGGGGCGTTCGCCGCCGCGACCTGGGCCTCCTTCTTGTCGGACTCCTTGGTGAAGACGTACACCCCGAAGCCGATCACGCCGGCGAGGACGGCGCCGCCGACACCGAACGCGATGATCTTGTTGCGGCGGTCGCGGGCCTTCTCGGCGCGCCGCATCTGCTCTATTCGGGCCTTGCGGGAGGCGGAGTTGGAACCTGAACTGGACTTGGAGGTGGTCACCACGGCTGGACTTCCTTGTCTGTACCGGGAGTTGGGTGTACGGAGGAACCTCGTCCGGAAACGGACCCCTCCTACCTCCGCAGCACTCCCAGCACATGCGCCCCCGGCGCCCGGGCCCGCACCTCGACCGCCCGCCGCACCCTCGGCCTCTCGTCACCGCGCGCGTGCCGCACGACGAGCACGGCGGTGCCGGGGGCGGAGTCCTGGGGCGGGGCGGTCAGGACGGCGGGCGCGAGGTGCGGGAACGCGCCGCAACCGCTGTCGTCGTAGGGGCAGTTGTACGCAGTGGCCGCAGGGCTCTCGCGGTGCGGGCCAACGCCTTCACCGCCGGCCCCGGTGGGGCTCAGGCATGCGAGCAGGGCGCCCAGCAGGGCGGTGGCGGCGCACAGCAGGGCCACGCCGCGCCACGCGTGACGCGCGGTGCTCGTGATGCGGGTGTGCCGCGCTGCCCCCATGGCCCGAGATGCTAACCGCCCCTCGCCCCGGCGTCCCCGTTTCCCCCGCACCTGACCACTTCCAACCGGCCCTTCCCCTTCCCCCCTCGCCCCCTTGGGTGGCAGGGCCTTTCCGCCGAGCCCCCTTGGACGGAGCCCCTTCCCCCCGCCGTCCCCTTGGGCGGCGGGGCCGCCCCCCGGGGGCGGGACGGGCGGGCAAGGGGGCGGCCCCTCCCGCTCCCGGCCCACCCGGGTGCCGCCCCGCCCGCACCCCGCGACACCGGATGCGCGCAGCCCCGAGGGCCCAACTACCCACCCCCTCAAGCCACTTGCCGCACAATTCCCCCATGTTCCTCCTCGGCCTCCTGATCGCCCTCGCCTCCACCCTCCTCATCCTCGTCGCCCCCGCCCTCCTCGCCCGCCGCCTCCTCGACATCCACGCCGGCCGCATCCGCGTCGTCGTCGCGGGAGTCGCCGGCGTGGCGATATCCGGCGTTCTCGTCTCCCCGGGGCTGAGCACCCAGCGGGAGCCCCAGCCCCTCCTCCTCTCCCTCATGGTCCTCATCGGGCTGTTCGTCTCGATGACCACGCTCGTCGTCCTCGACCTCCTCCTCCCGACCGGCCTGCGCCCCCTCACCCGCCTCCAGTCCCTGCGCGCCCGCATCGCCCGCGCCCGCCGCTACTCCGGCGTCGTCCGCATCGCCACCCGGCACGGCCTCGGCCCGTACCTCCGCGGCCGCCGCCACCCCAGCGACGTACGCGACGAACTCCTCGCCGCCGAGCTGCGGCAGGCCCTCCAGGCGGGCGGCACCACCTTCGTGAAGCTCGGCCAGCTGATGTCGACCCGCCGCGACCTGCTCCCGGAGGCGTACGTCACCGAGCTGAGCCGCCTCCAGGACCAGGTGCCGCCCGCCCCCTGGGAGGAGGTCGAGGCCACCCTCACCGCAGCCCTCGGCGCACCGGTCACCGAGGTCTTCGCCGAGTTCGAGCGCAAACCGCTCGCCGCCGCCTCCATCGCCCAGGTGCACGCCGCCGTGCTCCTCGACGGCAGCCCGGCGATCGTCAAGGTCCAGCGGCCCGGCATCCTCCGGCTCGTCGAACGCGACCTCGACATCGTGAACCGCCTCGCCGCCACCCTGCACGAACGCACCGACTGGGGCCGCAGCCTGGGCCTGCCCGCCCTGGCCAGGGGCTTCGCCGTCGCCCTGCGCGAAGAGCTCGACTTCCGCGTCGAGGCCCGCAACATGACCGCCGTCCGCGCGGCCGCCGTCGCCCGCGGCGACACCGAGGCCATCACCGTCCCCGTCCTCCACCACACCCTCAGCAGCGAACGCGTCCTCGTGATGAGCCGCATCGACGGCACCCCGCTCGGCCAGGCCGTCCCCGACGACGCCGCCCACGGCACCGCCCTCGCCCACACCCTCCTCCACGCCCTGCTGAACCAGATCATGCTCGACGGCGTCTTCCACGCCGACCCGCACCCGGGCAACATCCTGCTCCAGCACGACGGCAGCCCCGCCCTCCTGGACTTCGGCTCCGTCGGCCGCCTCGACCCCGCCCTCCGCGACTCCATGGCCGGACTCTTCCTCGCCGTCGAGAGCGGCGACCCGGCCGCACTCGCCGACGCCCTCCTGGACGTCACCGACCGCCCCGAGGACGTCGACGAAACCCAGCTCCAACGGGCCCTCGGCCGCTTCAGCGCCCGCCACCTCGGCCACGGCTCCACCCCCGACGTCGCCATGTTCACCGAACTCTTCCGCCTGGTCGCCGACTTCCGCCTCGCCGTCCCCGCCGAAATGGCCGCCGTCTTCCGGGCCCTGGCCACCCTCGAAGGCACCCTGGTCCGCCTCTCGCCCGGCTTCGACATGCTGGCCGCGTCCCGTACGTACGCCACCGACCGCTTCCGCGACCGCCTCGCCCCGCGCAGCCTCCGCGACACCGCCCAGGAGGAACTCGTCGCCCTCCTCCCCGCCCTGCGCCGCCTGCCCCGCCGCCTGGACCGCATCACCGGCCAGCTCGCCGAGGGCCGCCTCGGCATGAACGTCCGCCTGCTAGCCGACCCCCGCGACCGCCGCTTCCTCGGCGACCTCGTCGGCCGCGTCGTCCTCGCCGCCGTCGGCATCTTCCTCGGCGTGGCCGGCCTCCAGCTCCTCTCCCTGCAAGGCGGCCCGACGATCGGCAAGGACCTGAGCCTCTACGCCCTGGCCGGCTTCCACGTCCTCGCCCTCTCGGCCGCCGTCCTCCTCCGCACCGTCTTCACCATCGTCCGCGCACCGCGTTCACGGCCGTGAGCACGATTCTTTCCCCGGTACGAGGGGCACTGCGCAACCTGCGCGAAACCGTGTGGTGGGATGCTGGAAGCCCCGATTGTGTCCCGAGGCGCGGGAGCAGGCGGCCTGACCAGTGAGAATGGAAGTGAAAATGGACAAGCAGCAGGAATTCGTGCTCCGTACCCTGGAGGAGCGTGACATCCGCTTCGTGCGCCTGTGGTTCACCGATGTGCTCGGCTTCCTGAAATCGGTCGCGGTGGCGCCGGCCGAGCTGGAGCAGGCCTTCGACGAGGGCATCGGGTTCGACGGCTCCGCCATCGAGGGGTTCGCCCGGGTCTACGAGTCCGACATGATCGCCAAGCCGGACCCCAGCACCTTCCAGATCCTCCCGTGGCGCGCGGAGGCCCCCGGCACGGCGCGGATGTTCTGCGACATCCTCATGCCGGACGGCTCGCCGTCCTTCGCCGACCCGCGCTACGTGCTCAAGCGCATCCTGAACAAGACCTCCGACCTCGGGTTCACCTTCTACACCCACCCCGAGATCGAGTTCTTCCTGCTCAAGGACAAGCCGCTGGACGGGTCCAAGCCCGTCCCCGCCGACAACTCCGGCTACTTCGACCACACCCCGCAGAACGTCGGAATGGACTTCCGGCGGCAGGCGATCACCATGCTCGAATCGATGGGGATCTCGGTCGAGTTCAGCCACCACGAGGGTGCGCCGGGCCAGCAGGAGATCGACCTGCGGTACGCGGACGCGCTGTCGACGGCCGACAACATCATGACCTTCCGCCTGGTCATGAAGCAGGTCGCGCTGGAGCAGGGCGTGCAGGCGACCTTCATGCCGAAGCCGTTCAGCGAGTTCCCGGGCTCCGGCATGCACACGCATCTCTCGCTCTTCGAGGGCGACCGGAACGCCTTCTACGAGTCGGGCGCCGAGTACCAACTCTCCAAGGTCGGACGGTCGTTCATCGCGGGCCTGCTGAAGCACGCCGCCGAGATCTCCGCCGTCACCAACCAGTGGGTCAACTCGTACAAGAGGATCTGGGGCGGTTCGGCGCGGACGGCTGGCTCCGGCGGCGAGGCCCCCTCGTACATCTGCTGGGGACACAACAACCGCTCCGCCCTCATCCGCGTCCCCATGTACAAGCCCGGCAAGACCGGGTCCTCGCGGGTCGAGGTCCGGTCGATCGACTCCGGCGCGAACCCCTACCTGACCTACGCGGTCCTGCTCGCCGCCGGCCTCAAGGGCATCGAGGAGGGGTACGAGCTTCCGCCGGGCGCCGACGACGACGTCTGGGCGCTCTCGGACGCCGAGCGCCGCGCGATGGGCATCGAGCCCCTCCCGCAGAACCTCGGCGAGGCGATTGCGCTCATGGAGCGCAGCGAGCTGGTCGCCGAGACGCTGGGCGAGCACGTCTTCGACTTCTTCCTGCGCAACAAGAAGCAGGAGTGGGAGGAGTACCGCTCCGAGGTCACCGCCTTCGAGCTGCGGAAGAACCTGCCCGTTCTGTAGGGGTACGCAGAACTTCCGTGCCCGTCGCGTCCGTTGGGGGAATAAGCGGATGCGGCGGGTCTGCGGGAGTGAGACCCTGCGCGAATGGAACGTTCACTTAAGTCACAGCTGGCACACGTGCACCACCCCATCGCGGCGCCGCTTGACGACTCGGCCGTACGCAGAGTGCTCGACCGCGCAGTCGTGCGCGACGGCGCGCGCCTTCTCGACCTCGGCTGCGGCCAGGCGGAATGGCTGATCAGGGCGCTGGAGGCGAACCCCGGGGCGACCGCCGTCGGTGTCGACATCGCGGCGAACGCCCTGGAGGAGGCGCGGGCGCAGGCCGTCGCGCGCGGGGTGGGGGACCGGCTGGAGCTGCATGTCGGCGACGCCGCCAATGCCACCCTCGACGGGGCATTCGATGTCGTCCTCAGTGTGGGGGCCACGCATGCCTTCGGTGGGGTTCTCGGCACTCTCGCCGCCGCGCGCAAGCACCTCGCGCCGGGCGGCGCGGTCGTCGTCGGTGACGCGTACTGGCTGACCGAGCCGACCGCCGAGGCCGTCGAGATGCTCGGTGAGTACGAGGACCTGGCGACCACCGTGGAGAACATCGTCGCCGACGGGTGGGTTCCCGTGTACGGGCACCTCAGCACGCGGCACGAGCTGGACGACTACGAGTGGCACTGGACGGGGTCGCTCGCGGAGTGGGCCGTCAACAACCCTGAGCACCCGGACGCGGCGGAGGCGCTGGAGTCGTCCGCGGCGCACCGGACGGAGTGGCTGCGCGTGTACCGGGACAGCTTCGGGTTCCACACGCTCGTCCTGCGGTCGACCAAGGGCTGAGGGGGGTTTCGTGGTGAACACCGGGACCGAGCGGCCCGCGCCTCCCCTGCGGGGTGATGAGCGGGAGATGCTGCGTACGTTTCTGGACTTCCACCGGGCGACCCTCGCGATGAAGTGCGAGGGGCTGACGGACGAGCAGCTGAGGACGCAGTCGATGCCGCCGTCGACGCTGTCGCTGCTGGGGCTCGTGCGGCACATGGCGGAGGTCGAGCGGACGTGGTTCCGGCGGGTCATCGCGGGGGAGAGCGACCTGCCCTTCGTCTGGTCGGAGAAGCAGGACTACCAGGAGGCGTACGACGCGACGGGGGCGACCCGGGCGGAGGCGTTCGCGGCCTGGGAGGCGGAGGTGGAGGAGGCGCGGCGCATCGAGCGGGGAGCGGAGTCGCTGGATGTGACGGGGTATCAGCCGCGGTGGGGCGAGGACGTTTCCTTGCGGCTCGTCATGCTGCACCTGATCCATGAGTACGCCCGTCACAACGGCCACGCGGACCTCCTCCGGGAGGGAATCGACGGGGTGGTGGGGGCCTAGCCCGCCGCCCCCCGGGGGCGGGACGGGCGGGCAAGGGGGCGGCCCGCCCGCTCCGGGCCCACCCCGGCATCGGCCCCCGCCCGCACCCTCAAGCACCGGACGCGCGCAGCCGCAGTGCCCTACGCCCCGTAGAAGAGGTCCTCCATGACCGCCCTTGCCCGGCGGGTAATGCGCCGGTAGTCGTCCAGCATTTCGCCCACGTGCCCCTCCCCGTAGCCCAAGTAGCGTCCCATCGCCGCCAGTTCACGGCCGTCGGAGGGGAACGTGTCGCCCGCCCGACCCCGGACCAGCATGACTCCGTTGCGGACGCGGGAGGCCAGGACCCACGCGTCGTCGAGGATCGACGCCTCCTCGGTCGGGATCAGGCCCGCCGCGTGCGCCGCGCGCAGGGCCTCGCGGGTGCGGGTCGTGCGCAGGCCCGGTTCGGCCCAGCCGTGTTGCATCTGGAGGAGCTGGACGGTCCATTCGACGTCGCTCAGGCCGCCCCGGCCGAGTTTCGTGTGCAGGGTGGGATCGGCGCCACGGGGCATGCGTTCCGATTCCATACGGGCCTTGAGGCGGCGGATCTCGCGGACCGCGTCGTCGCCCAGGCCCTCCGCCGGGTAGCGCAGCGGGTCGATCAGCTCGATGAAGCGGCGGCCGAGGTCCACGTCGCCCGCCATCGGCTCGGCGCGGAGCAGGGCCTGGCTCTCCCAGACCAGGGACCAGCGGCGGTAGTAGGCCTCGTACGACTTCAGGGAGCGGACCATCGGGCCGCTCTTGCCCTCCGGGCGCAGGTCCGCGTCGATCAGCAACGGCGGGTCCGAGGTGGGGAGTTGGAGGAGACGGCGCATCTCGGTGACGACCTTGTTGGCGGCCTGCGCCGCCTCGTGGTCGTCGACGCCCTCGCGGGGTTCGTGGACGAAGAGGACGTCCGCGTCGGAGCCGTAGGCCAGTTCATGGCCGCCGAAGCGGCCCATCCCGATCACCGTGAAGCGGGTGGGGAGTTCGTCGCCCCACTGGGCGCGGACCGCCGCGCGCAGGGCCCCGGCGAGCGTGGCCGCGTTGAGTGCGGTGACCGCGCCGCCGACCCGGTCGACCAGCGCGCCGGGGTCGGATTCCGCCGGGCTGTCCTCCGTACCGTACGAGCCGATGATGTCGGCGGCCGTGGTGCGGAACAGTTCCCTGCGCCGTACGCCGCGCGCGGCGGCGACGGCGGCTTCCGCGCCGTCCGCGCGGCCCACCGCCGCCAGGACCTCCTGCTCCAGGTGTTCGCGGGTGCGCGGGTTGAGGCCCTTGGGGTCGCCGAGGATGGCGACGGCCTCGGGGGCGCGCAGGAGGAGGTCGGGTGCGAGACGGCCGGCGGACAGGACGCGGGCGAGGTTTTCGGCGGCCGCGCCCTCGTCGCGGAGGAGCCGCAGGTACCACGGGGTCTTGCCGAGCGCGTCGGAGACTTTGCGGAAGCCCAGCAGGCCCGCGTCCGGGTCGGCGGAGTCCGCGAACCAGCCGAGGAGGACGGGGAGCAGGGTGCGCTGGATGGCGGCCTTGCGGGTGACGCCGGAGGAGAGGGCTTCGAGGTGGCGGAGGGCGCCGACGGGGTCCGCGTAGCCCAGGGCCTGGAGGCGCTGGCCCGCCGCGCGCGGGCTCAACCGGGCCTCGCCCGGGGCGAGTTGGGCAACGGCGTCCAGCAGCGGCCGGTAGAAGAGCTTCTCGTGCAGGCGGCGGACCACGGAGGCGTGCCGGCGCCACGCCTGCTGGAGTTCGGTCACCGGCTCCCCGCGCAGGCCCAGCGAACGGCCCAGGCGGCGCAGGTCGGTCTCGTCCTCGGGGACGAGGTGGGTGCGGCGCAGCCGGTAGAGCTGGATACGGTGCTCCATCTTGCGCAGGAAGCGGTACGCCGCGTCGAGCTGGGCGGCGTCCGCCCGGCCGACGTACCCCCCGGCGGCGAGCGCCTGCAGCGCTTCGAGCGTCGTACCGCTGTGGAGCGAGGCGTCACTGCGCCCGTGCACCAACTGCAGGAGCTGTACGGCGAATTCGACGTCCCGCAGGCCGCCCGGACCGAGCTTCAGCTCGCGCTCCGCCTGCCCCGCCGGGATGTTGTCGACGACCCGGCGGCGCATCTTCTGCACGTCGGTGACGAAGTTCTCGCGCTCGGCGGCCTGCCAGACCATGGGGGAGAGCGCCTCGACGTACTCCTCGCCGAGGGAGAGGTCGCCGGCCACCGGGCGGGCTTTCAGCAGGGCCTGGAACTCCCAGGTCTTCGCCCAGCGGTGGTAGTACGCGACATGGCTGGAGAGGCTGCGGACGAGCGGCCCGTTGCGCCCCTCCGGGCGGAGGTTCGCGTCGACCGGCCAGATGGTCCCCTCGACGGTGGTCTCCGAGCAGATCCGCATGAGGTGCGAGGCGAGGCGGGTCGCGGCGCGCATCGCCTTGTCCTCGTCGACGCCGTCGATCGCCTCGCCGACGAAGATCACGTCCACGTCGGAGACGTAGTTCAGTTCGTGGCCGCCGCACTTGCCCATGGCGATCACCGCGAGGCGGCACATGGCGTCGTCGTCGGGGGCGGCGCGGCGGGCGATGGCGAGGGCGGCGCGGAGGGTGGCCGTCGCGAGGTCCGCCAGCTCGGCGGCCGTCTCCGCCACATCTGTCGTCCCGCAGACGTCCCGTGCCGCTATCGACAGCAGACACCGGCGGTAGGCGACGCGCAGGGCGACCGGGTCCTCGGCGACGGCGAGGTGCCGCTCGAACTCCTCCACCCCGGGGTGCAGGTCGGCGGCCTCGTACGTGAGGAGGGCGTGCCAGTCGCCGGGGTGGCGGGCGAGGTGGTCGGCCAGGGCCTCGGACGCGCCCATCACTCCCAGCAGCCGGTCCCGCAAGGGCTTCGCCGACACGAGCGTCCGCAGGAACTCGTGCCGCTGCGCCTCGTCGGCCTGTGCCTCGGCGAGGCGGACGAGGCCGCGCAGGGCGAGGTCGGGGTCGGCGGTCGCACCGAGGGCGTCGAGGAGGACGGGGTCGTTGCGCACGAGGGCGAGGGAGTCCTCGGCGAGGAGCCGCTCGGCGGTGGCGGGGTCGGTGAAGCCGTGCCGGATGAGGCGGGTGAAGGTGCTGCTGCGGCGGCCTGGCACGGTCATGCGGGTCCCTTGGGCGGTGGGCGGTGGGGGTACGGCTTCCGAGCCTAGTCGGGCGGGGGCTTCGGGGTACGGGGCTGGCCGGGGGCTCTTCGGACCTGCGTCCGGCGCGGGGGCTGGGCGAGGGAGAGTGAGGGGCAGGCGATGGCTGCCCGGAGGGCATGCCTTCAGGGGCGCGGGGAACTGTGCGCCCAGCCACGACGCACCCGCACGGAACCGTGCAATTGCCCCGCGGGTTTAGGTGAAGGGGCGGGGCTGGGGCGAAACCGGGGGTCCGGGGGCAGCGCCCCCGGATTGAACAGCAACCATCCCACCCCGTGAGAAGCACGTGGGCCCGCAAGAGCCCTCACTGCTCCGCGAGCCGCTACGCCCTCGCCGGTAGAAGGCCCCGGCCCGTGGCGGAGACCAGTTTCGGGAGGCGGTGGGGCAAGGACCCGTACCACGCATAGGCCACCGCATACCCGAAGGAGAGGCACAGCAGCCCCCCCACCGCGTCCAGCCAGAAGTGGTTGGCGGTGGCGACGATGACCACCAGGGTGAGCGTCGGGTACAGCAGCCCCAGAATCCGCGCCCACGGCGCCGACGCCAGGAAGAAGATCGTCAGCCCGCACCACGTCGACCACCCGATGTGCATCGACGGCATCGCCGCGTACTGGTTCGACATGTGCTTGAGGTCGCCGGAGGCCATCGACCCCCACGTGTGGTGCACCAGCACGGTGTCGACGAACCCGCCGCCGTTCATGAGCCGCGGCGGCGCCAGCGGGTACAGGTAGTAGCCGACCAGCGCGACACCGGTCGTCGCGAACAGGATCGTCCGCGCCGCCGCGTATCGCCCCGGCTGCCACCGGTACAGCCACACCAGCACGCCGATCGTCACGATGAAGTGCAACGTCGCGTAGTAGTAGTTCATCCCCACGATCAGCCAGGTCACGGAGTCGACCGCATGGTTGATCGTCTTCTCGACGGCGATCCCGAGGTCGTTCTCGACCTTCCAGATCCAGTCGGCGTTGGCGAGCGCCTTCGCCTTCTGCTCGGGGACGGCGTTGCGGATCATCGAGTAGATCCAGTAGCTGACGAGGATCAGCAGGATCTCGAACCAGATGCGCGGCCGCCGGGGCGTCCGCACCCGCCCGGCCAGTGCGACGACGGCACGGCCGGTCCGGGCGAGGCGACCGGACGAAGCAGGACCGGACGCGCCGGTACCCTCCGCGCTCACCTGGGGTGACGGGATGGTGGCACGCCTGCCCTGGTCGGGGCCTGCCTCCTGGCCTGCCTCGGATCTCGTCGTCGCTTCACCCATGGCACGAGAGTCTGCCAGATCGTTATCCGCGCACGATCATCCCTCGGAGGGGTCCCGCCTGCCCGGTCTACGACTCAGGTACTACGCACTCACGGGGAACCGTCGGGGAACTGCCGGGGGCCCGAAGCCGTCGATCCCCGCACGACCAGCTCCGGGTGGAAGACGAATTCGCTGTGCGGCGCGGGCGTCCCGCCGACCTCTTCGAGCAGGGCCCGTACGGCCGCCTGGCCCATGGCCGTCACCGGTTTGCGGATGGTCGTCAGCGGCGGGTCGGTGAACGCTATGAGCGGCGAGTCGTCGAACCCGACCACCGACACGTCCTTCGGCACCTCCAGGCCGAGCCGCCGCGCGGCCCGTATCGCGCCGAGCGCCATCATGTCGCTCGCGCACACGATCGCCGTGCAGCCCCGCTCGATCAGCGCGGAGGCGGCCGCCTGCCCGCCCTCCAGGGTGTAGAGCGAGTGCTGGATCAGCTCCTCGGCCTCCTCCGCCGACAGCCCCAGCCGCTCCTGCATGATCGCCCGGAAGCCCTCGATCTTGCGCAGCACGGGCACGAACCGCTTCGGCCCCACCGCCAGACCGATCCGGGTGTGCCCGAGCGCCGCGAGATGCGTGACCGCGAGCCGCATGGCCGCCCGGTCGTCCGGCGAGATGAAGGGGGCCTGCACCTTGGGCGAGAAGCCGTCGACCAGGACGAAGGGCACGCCCTGGGCGCGCAGCTGCTCGTAGCGCTGCATGTCGGCGGTGGTGTCGGCGTGCAGTCCGGAGACGAAGATGATGCCGGAGACGCCCCGGGCCACCAGCATTTCCGTCAGCTCGTCCTCGGTGGAGCCGCCGGGGGTCTGGGTGGCGAGCACCGGGGTGTAGCCCTGGCGGGTCAGCGCCTGCCCTATCACCTGGGCGAGCGCCGGGAAGATCGGGTTTTCCAGTTCGGGGGTTATCAGCCCGACGAGGCCCGCGCTCAGCCGGCGCAGCCGGACCGGGCGCTCGTACCCGAGGACGTCGAGTGCGGCGAGTACGGATTCGCGGGTGCCCGAGGCAACACCGGGCTTGCCGTTCAGGACCCGGCTGACCGTCGCTTCGCTGACCCCCGCCTGGGCTGCGATGTCGGCTAGCCGTGCGGTCATGACCGTTGACCTTACCGGGCGCGTGTCAGATTGCCCACCAAGCACAGGTATCGGCCGGGAGCACGACGTGCGTCCCCGCGCCGTCCGCGACCTCGGCCGACGCGACCAGCAGCCTTCCCGGGGAGGGGAGTTCGACGGGAGCGGACCCCGCGTTGAGGGTGCAGCGGAAGCCGTCCCGTACGAAATCGAGAATCCCGTCCGCCGACGGCCGCCACTGCATCGTGCCGTCGCCGAGGCCGGGCAGTTCCTTGCGTACGGTCAGGGCCCGGCGGTACAGCTCCAGGGTGGAGCCCGCCACGCCCTGCTGCGCCGCCGCGCTCAGCCGCTTCCACTCCTCGGGCTGCGGGAGCCAGCTGCCGCCGCTGCCGAATCCGTACGACGGTCCCTCGGGCGTCCAGGGGAGCGGCACCCGGCAGCCGTCGCGCAGCCCGTCCTGGCCGTCGCTGCGGAAGAAGGACGGGTCCTGGCGGACGGCGTCGGGCAGGTCGCTCACCTCGGGCAGGCCCAGCTCCTCGCCCTGGTAGAGGTACGTCGATCCGGGCAGCGCCAGCATGAGCAGGGCGGCGGCGCGGGCCCGGCGCAGACCGAGGGCGTGGTCGTCGCCGCCGTAGCGGGTGAGGTGGCGTACGACGTCGTGGTTGGACAGCACCCAGGTGGTGGGCGCGCCGACGGAGCCGGTCGCGGCGAGGGAGGCGTCGACGACGGCACGCATCGCCCTCGCGTCCCAGGGGCAGGTCAGGAACTGGAAGTTGAAGGCCTGGTGCAATTCGTCGGGGCGCACGTACAGGGCGAGCCGCTCGGGGGAGGGGGCCCAGGCCTCGGCGACACCGATGCGCTGTCCGGCGTACGCGTCGAGAAGGCGCCGCCACCCGCGGTGGATGTCGTGGACGCCGTCCTGGTCGAAGAACGGCAGGACCTGGGAGCCGATCATCTTGGCCTGTTCGCGGGCGCCGATGTCGGGCATCGAGGCGGCCTTGACCATGCCGTGGGCGACGTCGATGCGGAAGCCGTCGACGCCCTTGTCGAGCCAGAAGCGCAGCACGGAGTCGAACTCGGCGTGCACGTCCGGGTTCTCCCAGTTGAGGTCGGGCTGCTGCGGGGCGAAGAGGTGGAGGTACCAGTCGCCGTCGGTGCCGTCGGGGTTGCTGGTGCGGGTCCAGGCGGGGCCGCCGAAGACGGACTCCCAGTCGTTGGGCGGGAGTTCGCCGTCCGCGCCCTTGCCGGGGCGGAAGTGGTAGCGGATGCGCTCGGGGCCGCCGGCGAGGGCGGCGCGGAACCAGGGGTGCTGCTCGGAGGTGTGGTTGGGGACGACGTCGACGATGACCCGCAGGCCCAGCTCGTGGGCGCGGTCGATGAGGGCGACGGCGTCGTCCAGGGTGCCGAAGAGGGGGTCCACGGCCCGGTAGTCGGCGACGTCGTAGCCGCCGTCGGCCTGCGGGGAGGCGTAGAAGGGGGTCAGCCAGATCGCGTCCACGCCGAGGGCGGCCAGTTGCGGGAGGCGCGTCCGCACTCCCGGCAGATCTCCGACGCCGTCCCCATTGCTGTCGGCGAAGGACCGGACGTACACCTGATAGATGACGGCGTCGCGCCACCACCCCGAGGAGCCCGACGAGGCAGCGTGGAGGTCGTCGGTGGTGGGCGTGGGGCGGCGCGTCATGGGGGCGGTCCCTTTCGTACGGAGAGGCGCGGGGGAGTGGACCCGGCTCCCGGATCAACGCCGGGCGGGCGGGAAAGTAACCCGGCCTGCAAGTTCTTGCGAGGGTGATGCCGAACACTTCCGAAAGCCCGCGAAACCGCCTCTGGCCTGTGAATCAAGGCATCCGACGGCAACCTTCCGGTCTCGCGGCGGTAACGTCCGACCGCTTCTTGCAGAAATTTCCCGCAAACTCTTTCGGTCTTCTTTCAGGCTTGTTACGTTCCTCCACGACCCGGCGCCGCGACGGAGCGGTACGGCAGTTGAAGGAGTTCAGATGCGACGTGGCATAGCAGCCACCGCCCTGGTCGCGACCCTGGCGCTCGCGGCGACCGCTTGCGGCGGCGGCGACGGCGACAAGCAGAGCAAGGGCTCGGGCGGCGAGCTGTCCGGCGAGGTGACCTGGTGGGACACCTCGACCGTCGGCAGTGAGGACAAGGTCTTCAAGAAGATCGCCGAGGACTTCACCAAGAAGCACCCCAAGGTCACCGTCAAGTACATCAACGTGCCCTTCGGCGACGCCCAGAACAAGTTCAAGAACGCGGCGCAGGCGGGCTCCGGCGCCCCCGACGTGATCCGCTCCGAGGTCGCCTGGACCCCGGACTTCGCGGACCTCGGCTACCTGGCCCCCCTCGACGGCACCACCGCGCTGAAGAACGAGGGCGACTTCCTGCCGCAGGCTGCGGCCTCGACGAAGTACAAGGACAAGACGTACGCCGTCCCGCAGGTCATCGACTCGCTCGGCATCTTCTACAACAAGAAGATGCTCAAGGACGCGGGCGCGGAGGTCCCCAAGGACATCGCCTCGCTGAAGGAAGCCTCGAAGAAGGTCAAGGACAAGTCCGGCAAGACCGGTCTCTACCTGCGCGGCGACGACGCGTACTTCTTCCTGCCGTTCCTCTACGGCGAGGGCGGCGACCTGGTCGACGCCAAGACCAAGACCGTCACCGTCGACAACGCGGCCGGCGTCAAGGCCATGAACGTCGCCAAGGACCTCGTCACCTCGGGCGCCGCCAAGACGGACGCCACCGACGGCTACGAGAACCAGCAGAAGGCCTTCAAGTCCGGCGACGTCGCCATGATGATCAACGGCCCGTGGGCGCTCACCGACACCTTCGCCGGCGAGCAGTTCAAGGACAAGTCCAACCTGGGCATCGCCCCGGTCCCGGCCGGCTCGGCTCGGCAGGGCGCCCCGCAGGGCGGCCACAACCTGGCCGTGTACGCGGGCTCCAAGAACCTCGACGCCTCGTACGCCTTCGTGGAGTACATGTCCTCGCCCGAGGTCCAGGCCCAGGTCACCAAGGAGCTCAACCTGCTCCCGACCCGCACCTCGGTCTACGCCCAGCCGGACGTCGCGAAGAACGAGATCGTGGGCTTCTTCAAGCCGGCCGTCGAGAAGGCCGTCGAGCGCCCGTGGATCCCGGAGACCGGCAGCCTGTTCGCGCCGCTGGTCACCGAGTACACCAAGGTCCTCACCGGCCAGACCACGCCGGAGGCGGGCACCAAGGCCGCCGGTGACGCGTACCGCAAGCTCCTCAAGGGTTGGAAGTAACACCTGATGGCTGCCGCTGACACCGGTCGGCCGGTGGCGACGGCCGCGGGCGGGGACACCCCCGCCCGCGGCCGGAGCCGCGCAACCGGCCGCGAGACGACGACGGGCACCGCGCCCGGGAAGGCACCGGGCAGGCTCCGCCGGTCCTTCTCCACCCACTGGTACGCCTGGACGATGGTCGCGCCCGTCGTGGTCGTCATCGGCGTCATCATCGGATACCCCCTGGTCCGCGGCGTCTACCTGTCGCTGACCAACGCCAACGAGCGCAATGTCGAGCGCTCCATCGGCGTGAACCAACTGCCCGCGACGTACGAGTTCGTCGGCCTCGACAACTACAAGGACGCCCTGACCGGGGACCAGTTCCTGGCCACGCTGGGCTGGACGGTCCTGTGGACCGTCGCCTGCGTGTCGATCACCTTCGCGCTGGGTCTTGCGCTGGCGAACATCCTCAACCGGAAGATCGCCGGACGGGCCTTCTACCGGATGCTGCTGGTGCTGCCGTGGGCGGTGCCGGGCTTCGTCTCCGTCTTCGCCTGGCGGTTCCTGTACAACCAGGACAACGGCCTGCTCAACAAGCTCCTCGCGGGCGGCGGCATCGACGCGGTGCCGTGGCTGAACGACCCGACCTGGGCGAAGTTCGCCGTCATCTCGGTGAACGTCTGGCTCGGCATCCCGTTCATGATGGTCGCCCTGCTGGGCGGACTCCAGTCCATCCCGGGGGAGTTGTACGAGGCCGCGGAGATGGACGGCGCCTCGCCCTGGCAGCGCTTCCGGCACATCACGATGCCGGGACTGCGGCCGGTGAGCACGACGGTGGTGCTGCTGTCGACGATCTGGACCTTCAACATGTTCCCGGTGATCTTCCTGCTCACCCGGGGCGGACCCGGCGAGGCGACACAGATCCTCGTCACGCAGGCCTACAAGTTCTCGTTCGAGATCAGCCCGCGCGACTTCGCGCAGTCCTCCACGTGGGGCGTGCTGATCCTCGTGCTGTTGATGCTCTTCGCCGCGGTCTACCGGCGAGTGCTCCGTAAGCAGGGAGACGTCTGGTGAGCACCTCCACCTCTACTCTGGTGACGGGTCAGAAGGCCAACGTGCAGTTGAGGGAACGGCGTTCACCGCTGGCCTCCTTCGGGCTGCACGCCACGCTGGTCGTCGCATCGGTCGTCGCCGTGTTCCCCGTGCTGTGGGTGCTGCTGACCTCGCTCAAGCCCGCGAAGTACGCGACGACCACGGACTTCGTCCGCGAGACCACCTTCGAGAACTACACGCGGCTGATCGGCGACACGCCGTTCCTCACGTGGTTCGGGAACTCGCTGCTGATCGCCGGGCTTTCGACGGTCATCGGTGTTTTTGTCTCGGCGACGACGGGGTACGCCATCAGCCGGTTCCGGTTCCCGGGGAAGCGGGGGCTGATGTGGACGCTGCTCATCACGCAGATGTTCCCGGTGGCCGTGCTGATCGTGCCGATCTACAACATCATGGCGAAGCTGGGGCTGCTGAATCAGCCCATGGGGCTGGTCATTACGTATCTGACGATCTCCGTGCCCTTCTGCGCCTGGATGATGAAGGGGTTCTTCGACGGGATCCCGCAGGAGATCGACGAGTCGGGGCAGGTGGACGGGCTCACCCCGTTCGGAACGTTCTGGCGGCTGATCCTTCCGCTGGCGAAGCCGGGGATCGCGGTGACGGCGTTCTACTCGTTCATCACGGCGTGGGGCGAGGTGGCGTACGCGTCGGCGTTCCTGGTCGGGGACGAGAACATGACGCTGGCGGGTGGGCTGCAGAAATTCGTCAACCAGTACAGCAGCCAGTGGGGGCCGATGGCTGCGGCCTCTGTGCTGATCGCGATTCCGGCGGGGGTTGTGTTCGTCTTCGCGCAGAAGCATTTGGTGAGCGGGATGACCGCAGGCGCGACGAAGGGCTGACGCCCTTCCCTTCCCCCCAGCCCCCTTGGGCGGCGGGGCCGCGCTCCCCTTCCCCTTCCCTTCGCCCCTCTGGGCGGCGGGGCCGCCCGCCTCCTCCCTCTTCCCTCGCCCCCTTGGGCGGCGGGGCCGCCCCCGGGGGCGGGACGGGCGGGCAAGGGGGCGGCCCCCTCGCTCCGGGCCCGCCCCGGCACCGGCCCGCCCGCACCTTGCACGCCGGACGCGCGCAGCCCCGGGGCCCTCGGGACGCCTCCCGGTACCGGGCACGTGAAGCCCCGGCCCGCCGGGCCAAGAGGGTCCCCAGCCCCGCCCCTTCACCTAAACCCGCGGGGCAATTGCACGGTTCCGTGCGGGTGCGTCGTGGCTGGTCGCGCAGTTCCCCGCGCCCCTGAAGGGGCACGGACAGGCGGCCGGTCGCGCCCGCGCGGCGGAGCCGCACATCGAATACAGCCCCGCGCCCCTGAAGGGGCACGGACAGGCGGCCGGTCGCGCCCGCGCGGCGGAGCCGCACATCGAATACAGCCCCGCGCCCCCAAAGGGGCACGGGACCCCCCCCCGCCACAGACCACCCCGTACACCCCACACCTCCCAGGGACGACATGACCCAGCACCTCACCGCCCCCGCCGCCGCCCAGGCCGACGCCGACGCCACCCCCCGCGCCGACTGGTGGCGCGACGCCGTGATCTACCAGGTCTACCCCCGCAGCTTCGCCGACGGAAACGGCGACGGCATGGGCGACCTCGCCGGCATCCGCTCCCGCCTCCCCTACCTCCGCGACCTCGGCGTCGACGCCGTCTGGCTGAGCCCCTTCTACGCCTCCCCGCAGGCCGACGCCGGCTACGACGTCGCCGACTACCGGGCCATCGACCCGATGTTCGGCACCCTCCTCGACGCCGACGGTCTGATCCGCGACGCCCACGCGCTCGGCCTGCGCATCATCACCGACCTGGTCCCCAACCACTCCTCCGACCAGCACGACTGGTTCAAGCGCGCCCTCGCCGACGGCCCCGCCTCCCCCCTCCGCGCCCGCTACCACTTCCGCCCCGGAAAGGGCGAGAGCGGTGAACTGCCGCCCAATGACTGGGAGTCGGTCTTCGGCGGCCCCGCCTGGACCCGTACCACCAACCCCGACGGCACCCCCGGCGACTGGTACCTCCACCTCTTCGCCCCCGAGCAGCCCGACTTCAACTGGGAGAACCCGGCCGTCGCCGACGAGTTCCGCTCGATCCTGCGCTTCTGGCTCGACATGGGCGTCGACGGTTTTCGTATCGACGTCGCCCACGGCCTGGTGAAGGCCGAGGGCCTTCCCGACATCGGTTCCCACGACCAGCTGAAGCTCCTCGGCAATGATGTGATGCCCTTCTTCGACCAGGACGGCGTCCACGCCATCTACCGCGCCTGGCGCGAGATCCTCGACGAGTACCCGGGGGAGAGGATCGGCGTCGCCGAGGCCTGGACCCCCACCGTCGAGCGCACCGCCAACTACGTCCGCCCCGACGAACTCCACCAGGCCTTCAACTTCCAGTACCTGGGCACCCATTGGGACGCGGAAGCGCTGCGCGAGGTCATCGACACCTCCCTCGCCGCGATGCGCCCCGTCGACGCCCCCGCCACCTGGGTCCTCTCCAACCACGACGTGACCCGCCACGCCACCCGCTTCGCCAACCCGCCCGGCCTCGGCACCCAGATCCGCACCGCCGGCGACCGCGAGCTGGGTCTGCGCCGCGCCCGCGCCGCCACCCTTCTGATGCTGGCCCTCCCCGGCTCCGCGTACGTCTACCAGGGCGAGGAGCTGGGCCTCCCGGACGTCACCGACCTCGCCGACGAGGTCCGCCAGGACCCGTCCTTCTTCCGCGCGGCCGGCCAGGACGGTTACCGCGACGGCTGCCGCGTCCCGATCCCGTGGACGCAGAACGGGCCTTCGTACGGTTTCGGCGCGGGCGGCAGCTGGCTCCCGCAGCCCGACTCCTGGGCGGCCCTCTCGGTCGAGGCCCAGACCGGCGACCCCACCTCCACCCTGGAGCTCTACCGCTCCGCGCTCGCCGTCCGCCGCTCCCACCCGGACCTGGGCGCGGGCACGGACGTCACCTGGCTCCCGGACACTGCCCCCGGCGTCCTGGCCTTCTCCCGCGGAGACCGCGGCGACTTCGTCTGCACGGCCAATACGACCGCCGAGCCGGTACGCATCAAGGTCCCCGGGCGCGTACTCCTCACCAGTGAAGAAGTGGTCCTGGAGGAGGGCGAGTTGAGCCTTCCCGCCGACACCACCGTCTGGTGGTCCGTGTGACGCACCCCGCGCCGGGGAGCGGTGCTCCCGCTCCCCGGCTGGCCCACATCGCCACGCAGGCCAAGGTCAGCGAGGCGACGGTGAGCCGCGTCCTGAACGGCAAGCCGGGCGTGGCCGCCGCGACCCGCCAGCGCGTCCTGGCCGCCCTGGACGTACTCGGCTACGCCCGCCCCGTACGCCTCAAGCCCCGCGCGACGGACCTGATCGGCCTCGTCACCCCGGAGCTCACCAACCCGATCTTCCCGGCCTTCGCCCAGATCATCGAGCAGCAGCTCGCGGGCCACGGCTACACCCCGATCCTCTGCACCCAGATCCCGGGCGGGGCCACCGAGGACGAACTCGTCGAGCAACTCGTCGACCGGGGCGTCGGCGGCATCATCTTCCTCTCCGGCCTGCACGCCGACCTCTCCACCGACCCCGCCCGCTACGAAGCGCTGACGTCCGCCGACATCCCGTACGTCCTCATCAACGGCTACAACGACCGCATCAGCGCCCCCTTCGTCTCCCCGGACGACCACGCGGCGGTCCGCATGGCGGTCACCCACCTCGCCGACCTGGGCCACACCCGTATCGGCCTGGCGGTCGGCCCGGCCCGTTACGTCCCCTCCCGCCGCAAACGCGAGGCCTTCCTCACCGCACTCGGGGAGCCCGCCGCGCAGACCGTCCAGCACACCCTCTTCAGTGTCGAAGGCGGTCAGGCCGCAGCGGTCGCCCTCCTCGACCAGGGCTGTACGGGCATCATCTGCGGCAGCGACATGATGGCCCTCGGCGTGATCCGCGCCGCCCGCGACCGGGGCCTGCGCGTCCCCCAGGACGTCTCGGTCGTCGGCTACGACGACTCCCCGCTGATCCCCTTCACCGACCCGCCCCTGACCACCGTCCGCCAGCCGGTCCACGCGATGGCCTCGGCGGCGGTCGGCGCGCTCCTGGAGGAGCTGGGCGGCAGCCCCGTCCAACGTACGGAATACGTCTTCCAGCCGGAGCTGGTGGTACGGGGCTCCACGGCCCAAGTCCGCACCTGAGCAAGCGAGTTGCTCACACGATCGGCGCGGCCCCCGTGGCCGCCGCCGACAGCTCCCACAGCCGCGCCGCAGCACCGGCGTCGACGGCGTACGCGCGCACACCACCGTCGTCCATCGGGGTGCCGGGAGCGGTGACCCGGGCGACGTCGCAGTCCTCCAGATACAGCCCGCCACGCCCGCCGAGGAGATCCGACGTGGCGGCCCACACCCCGGTGGCGGCCCCCTGCGACGAACTCTTGAAGTCGTCCGCAACGAGCCTCCCCTCCCGGTCCACCCACCCCCGCTCCATCTGCTCCTCCCGCGTCATCTCCCGCTGGAGCCCGGTGAGGATCTTCCCCGGGTGCAGGGCGAAGGCCCGGACCCCGTCGCCGCGCCCGAGGGCGTCAAGATGCACCGCGAAGAGCGAATTCGCGGTCTTGGCCTGCCCGTACGCGAGCCACTTGTCGTAACCGGTACGGAAATGGGGGTCGTGCCAGCGGAAGTCGGTGAGGGTGTGCCCGGCCGAGCTGTTGACGACGACACGGGCACCGCCCTGGGCGGCGAGCAGGGGATACAGCGCGCAGGCAAGCGCGAAGTGCCCGAAGTGATTGACGGCGAGCTGACTCTCCCACCCCGGCCCGATGTGCCGCTCGGGGGCGGCCATGACCCCGGCGAGACAGAACAGCAGATCCACACTGCCGCCGTGCTCCCCGATCGACGTGGCGGCCTCGCGCACGGACCCGATGTCCGTCAGGTCCATCGGCACGACCTCACACCCCCGCACCCCCGCGAGGGCCTCACGGGCGACCCGGGGCCGCCGCGCCGGAACGAGAACACGGGCCCCGGCGGCGGCCAGCCCCCGGGAGGTCTCCAGGCCGAGCCCGGAGTATCCGCCGGTGACGACGGCGGTGAGCCCGGTGAGATCGATCCCGCCGAGCACGTCCGCGACCGTACTGCCATGACCAAAACCCGAGTTGACCGACTGCTGTCGCTGCCATTGCTGCTGCGCATCGCTGCTGTTCATGGCGACGACGCTACGATCTAGAGGAAGGTCTAGATCAAGTGGCGAGCGGTGAGGCGGGGAAGCGGATGGCGGCCACCGGGGTTCCGGCGGAGTCCCTGAGCATCGGGGAGGTGGCCGAACGCACGGGCCTGAGCGTGCACGCGCTGCGCTTCTACGAGCGCGAGGGCCTGTTGGTCGGCCCGGTCGACCGTACGCCGGGAGGCCGCCGCCGGTACGCGCCCATGGACGTGGAATGGCTGCTGGTCTGCGTGAAGCTCCGCGAATCGGCCATGCCGCTCGCCGAACTCAAACGGTTCGCGGAACTGGTCCGGGCAGGCCGGGGCAACGAGGCCGAACGCCTGCGCCTGCTGGACGCGCACCGCAGCCGGGTGGACGCGCAGATAAGGGCGCTGGAGGAGTGCAGGTCGGTCATCAACTGGAAGGTGGGGGTGTACGAGGAGCACCTCGACCGGGGCGAGGCCGGCGGCCTGTGGGACCCGACACCCGGAGGCTGATCCGGCACGAGCCTCGGCGCCCGGCGCCACCGAGGCCGGTGAGGAAGCACGCCCCCGCGCGACTCGCCCGCGCCGCCCTCGGCGAGGTCACCCGGTTCCTCCGCCCCGCTCACTCCTCGAAGGCCGCGCGCAGGGCATCCCTGTGCGTGCGTACGTAACGGATGTCCGCCGCGTACAGGTCCGCGTGCCCCTCCGCGATGTGCTGCCGGAATGCCGCACTGCCCTGCCGGGCCTGCTCCCGCATGAAGTCGATCAGGGCCTGCAGCCGGTCCGGTACGACGTCCAGCAGCTCGGCGCCCACCAGGTCCGCCCCGTACGCCCGGCAGAAGGCGGCCACGCGCCGCCCCTGCTCCTCGGGCGTCCCGAAACCCTCCGGGTTGTCCGGCCCCTGCAAGGGGGCGAAGCGGTAGGCCGCGTACGCGAGGTCCCACACGCGCGGACCCGGATGCGCCGTGTCGAAGTCGATGAAGCCGACTGCTCTGCCGTCCCGCACCACGCAGTTGTACTGCGCGGCGTCGCCGTGGCACATCACCTCCACCGGCTCCCGGGCCGGGAAGAGCCACGCGTCGTCGGGCCGGGCGGCGAAGTCCGCGCTCGCGTCGTGGAGGTGGCGGAGGAGGGCGGCGGCGGAGGTGAGGAGGGTGGTTCCACGGAGGTCAGGGGTCAGGGTGTCCGGGACGCGGCCGTCGAGGAAGGTGAGCGTCTCGTGGCCGCCGGGGGTGAAGCCCCTTGGCTCCGGAGCCCCGTGGAAGCCGCGGGCGTGCACGTGCCGCAGGAGGCGGTGGACCGCCGGGGTCGCGGGGGAGGCCGGGCGGTGGACGACGTCCCCGTGCCGACGGACGACGTGCACGCCGCCCTTGAATTCCTGCTGGTCGGGCATCAGTCCTCCGGTATTTCCTCCGGTATTTCGACGATCACCAGCGTGCCCCTGCTCCCGGGCCGGACCGTATGCCGCGCCCCCGCCGGGACCATGAACAGCTCGCCCGCCTGAAGGGAGAACTCCTCCCCTTCCACCGTGAGTTCGAGCCGGCCATCGAGTGCGAGAAGCGCTTCGGCGGCACCGTGGCTCTCCTCCGCCACCGGCATCCCGTCCATGCGCAGCACCTTCACGCAGGCCGCCCCCACCCGCCCCAGCGCCCGCGAGCGCCACGCCTCCGGCAGGCCCGCCGACGTCTCCCACAGGTTGACCGCTTCCATGGCACACCCCTTCCGGCGGCCCCGCCCCGGCGGAACCGCACCTCAACTTCCCTGGATGGCCGCGAAGTTACCTGACCTGCGCGGACAGGTGGTCGACCGTTTGGCAAAGCCCGGCACCTGAACCGGGTCTGCGCGAAGGGTTGACCCCACTCGGACCTGCTCATAGCGTCACCCCGCAAGAAATTCCCGGCAGTTGCAGCAAGAACCTTCAGCGTGCCGCACCGCGCCCCCCCCACCGGAGGAATCCCCATGCCCCGCAGACTCCCCACTGCCCTCGCCCTCCTCACCACCACCGTCCTGTTGACCGCCCCCGCCCCCACCGCCCAGGCGGCCCCGCCCGGCGGGAAGGACGTCACCGCCGTCCTCTTCGAGTGGAAGTTCAGCTCGGTCGCAAAGGCGTGCACGGACCGCCTCGGTCCCGCCGGTTACGGATACGTCCAGGTCTCGCCGCCGCAGGAGCACATCCAGGGCGGCCAGTGGTGGACCTCGTACCAGCCCGTCAGCTACAAGATCGCGGGGCGGCTGGGCGACCGTACGGCCTTCGCGTCCATGGTCAACACCTGTCACGCGGCAGGCGTGAAGGTCGTCGCCGATGCCGTCATCAACCACATGGCGGCGGGCGACGGCACCGGGACGGGCGGCACCTCGTACCGTAAGTACGACTACCCCGGCACCTACTCAGGCTTCGACGTGGACGACTGCCGCGCCCCCATCACCGACTACCGCAACCGCTCCAACGTCCAGAACTGCGAACTCGTCGGCCTCGCGGACCTCGACACGGGCGAGGAGTACGTCCGCACCCGCATAGCCGCCTACCTCGACGACCTCCGCTCCCTGGGCGTGGACGGCTTCCGCATCGACGCGGCCAAGCACATGCCGGCCGCGGACCTCGCGGCCATCAAGGGCAAGCTGCGCGACCCCTCCGTCTACTGGAAACAGGAGGCCATCTACGGCGACGGCGAAGCGGTCTCCCCGAGCGAGTACCTCGGGACCGGTGACGTCCAGGAATTCCGGTACGCACGCGGCCTGAAGTCCGCCTTCCAGGGCGGCAGCCTCTCCTGGCTGAAGAACTTCGGCGAGGGCTGGGGCTTCATGCAGTCCGGCAAGTCCGCCGTCTTCGTCGACAACCACGACACCGAGCGCGGCGGCGACACCCTCAACTACAAGGCCGGCAGCACCTACACCCTGGCCAACGTCTTCATGCTGGCCTGGCCGTACGGCTCACCGGACGTCCACTCCGGCTACGAATGGACCGACAAGGACGCGGGCCCGCCCAACGGCGGCCAGGTCAACGCCTGCTACTCCGACGGCTGGAAGTGCCAGCACAACTGGCGCGAGATCGCCTCGATGGTGGCCCTGCGCAACACGTCCCAGGGTCAGCCGGTCACGAACTGGTGGGACAACGGCGGCAACCAGATCGCCTTCGGCCGCGGCGACAAGGCGTACGTCGCCATCAACCGCGACGGCTCCCCACTGACCCGCACCTTCCAGACCTCCCTGCCCGCAGGCGCCTACTGCGACGTCCAGAGCAACCGCCCGGTCGCGGTGGACGGTTCGGGACGCTTCACCGCAACCGCCCCGCCGGGTACGGCGATCGCCCTGCACGCGGGCGCGAGGGCCTGTTAGGAGTCAGGTGGGGCGGGACCATCGGCCCCGCCCCGCCTGACCAGCCCAAATCCCCGTCCCGCCCAACCCCTTGACCCCTTCACACCCTCCTCGTACCGTCACGCGCAAGAACTTTCTGCCTTCTTGCAGCAAGAAGATTCAGAGCCGACTCAAGAACATTCCACGGTAGATCCGGACCAACCCTCCCCAACCACCCCCCCCGGTCGACCCGTACGAGGAGAACCCCGCCCGTGATACCCACCCCCCTGCGAAGAGCCGTCGTCGGCGTCGTGAGCGCGGCCCTGTGCGCCGCACTCGCCCCCGCCGCGCCCGCCTTCGCCGCATTGAACGCGCCCCAGCCGCCCGCCCCGCCCTCCGACGCCAAGCTGGCCGCCCAGCCCGCCCGGCACGACCTCACCCGGGACCAGTTCTACTTCGTCCTCCCGGACCGGTTCGCGAACGGGGACACGCGCAACGACCGCGGCGGTCTCACCGGCACCCGCCTCGACCACGGCTTCGACCCCGCCGACAAGGGCTTCTACCAGGGCGGCGACCTCAAGGGGCTGACCGACAGGCTCGACTACATCAAGGGGCTCGGGACCACCGCCATCTGGATGGCTCCCCTCTTCAAGAACAAGCCCGTGCAAGGGGCGGGGAAGGACGCCTCCGCCGGGTATCACGGCTACTGGATCACGGACTTCACCCAGGTCGATCCCCACTTCGGGACCAACGCCGACCTGGAGAGGCTGATCGACAAGGCCCACTCCAAGGGCATGAAGGTCTTCTTCGACGTCATCACCAACCACACCGCCGACACCGTCGACTACGCCGAGAAGAAGTACGGGTACCGGCCCAAGGGCGCCTATCCGTACCTCGACAAGCAGGGCCGCCCCTTCGACGACCGGGCCGGGACACGCGGCAAGGTCGACCGGGACTCCTCCCCGTACACCCCCGCCCCGCGTGCGGGCGAGCGCAAGACCCCGGCGTGGCTCAACGACCCGACCATGTACCACAATCGCGGCGATTCGACCTTCGCGGGCGAGAGTGCCGAGTACGGCGACTTCTCCGGCCTCGACGACCTCTGGACCGAGCGGCCCGAGGTCGTGAAGGGCATGGAGGAGATCTACCAGAAGTGGGTACGCGACTTCGGCATCGACGGCTTCCGCATCGACACCGTCAAGCACGTCGACCTCGACTTCTGGACCCAGTGGGCCACCGCCCTCGACGCGTACGCGAAGAAGCGCGGACGGGACGACTTCTTCATGTTCGGGGAGATCTACGACGCGAACCCCGCGGCCACCGCCCCCTACGTCACCCGCGGCCGCCTCGACGCCACCCTCGACTTCCCCCTCCAGGACGCCCTGCGCGGGTACGCCTCCCAGGGCGGCGGCGCCGACAAGCTCGCCAAGGTCTACGGCGCCGACTACCGCTACACCACCGACAAGGCCAACGCCTACGAGCAGGTGACCTTCACCGGCAACCACGACATGGGCCGCATCGGCGCCTTCCTCAAGCAGGACAACCCGAAGGCCACGGACGCCGAACTGCTCCAAAAGGCCCGGCTGGCCAATGAGTTGATGTTCTTCGCGCGCGGCAACCCCGTCGTCTACTACGGCGACGAGCAGGGCTTCACCGGCGCGGGCGGCGACAAGGACTCCCGCCAGACCCTCTTCGCCTCGAAGACCCCCGACTACCTCGACGACGACCAGCTCGGCACCGACCGCACCCACGCGAGCGACGCGTACGACACCACGCACCCGATCTACCGGTCCATCGCCGAGCTGTCGAAGCTGACGAAGGCCCACCCCGCCCTGCGCGACGGCGTCCAGGAGGAGCGGTACGCGGAAGGCTCCGTGTACGCCTTCTCCCGGACCGACAGCACCCGCAAGGTCGAGTACGTCGTCGCCACCAACAGCGCCGCCGAGGCCAGGACCGTCGAAGTCCCGGTCGCGAGCGCCGCCTTCCGTACGATCTACGGCGGCACCGGCACCCTCACCGCCACCGACGGCAAGGTCAAGCTCACCGTCCCCGCCCTCTCCAGCCTCGTCCTCCAGGCCGACAAGCCCCTCCCGGCCCCCACCGCCAAGCCCTCCCTCACCCTCAAGACCCCCGCCGCCGGCGCCACCGGCACCGTCGAGATCGAGGCCGCCCCCACCGGCGGGCAGCTCAACCGGGTCGTCTTCGCCGCCCAGGCCGGCAACGGGCCCTGGCGCGTCCTCGGTTCCGCCGACCACGCCCCGTACAAGGTCACCCAATACCTCGACCCGAGCACGAATGCCGGAACCGCCCTGCGGTACAAGGCAGTTGTGGTGGACAGTGCCGGACGCACGGCCAGTGCCCTCGCCGCGTCGACGGCGGGGAAGACGCCCCCGCCCGAGAAGCCGCGCGCAGGGGACCGTACGTACGCGGTCGTCCACTACAAGCGGACGGACGGCGCGTACGAGGGATGGCAGCTGAAGTCCCCCCAAGGGACCGGTGAGTTCAGCGGCCGTGACGCCTACGGTGCGTTTGCCTGGGTGAAGCTGCCGGAAGGGGCGACCTCCTTCCCGTACACCGTCGAGAAGAACGGTGCCGCCGACGGGCCCGCCCGCACCGTCGACCTGGCCGCCACCGGCGAGGTCTGGATCGAGCAGGGCAAGGACGGGCAGTTGACGAAGGCCCCCGAGGGGACGTATCCGCCGCAGGACAAGACCAAGGCCGTGCTGCACTACCAGCGCGCCGACGGCAACTACGACGGCTGGGGGCTGCACGTCTGGACCGGTGCCAAGGACCCGACCGACTGGGCGAAGCCGCTGATGCCGGTGAGGAAGGACGCGTACGGAGTGACGTACGAGGTCCCGCTCGCCGCCGGGGCGACCTCACTCGCGTACATCCTGCACAAGGGCGACGAGAAGGACCTCCCCACCGACCAGTCCCTCGACCTCGCCACCTACGGGTACGAGGTGTGGGCGCTCGCCGGGCAGCCGAAGTACGTGCTGCCGCAGGCCGGCGGCGCGGGCACGCTCGACCTCGGCAAGGCCGAGGCGCAGTGGATCGACCGGGACACCGTCGTGTGGAAGGTCAAGGCGACCGAGGCGACCAGCCAGCAGCTCGTGTACGCACGCAACGGCGGCATCAAGGTCGTCGACGGTGCGCTGAACGACGAGGGGCAGTGGCTGCGGCTGAGCCCGGGCGCGCTGAGTGACGCGCAGAAGACCAAGTACCCCCATCTGAAGGACTATCCGGCGTTCGTGGTGGACCCCCGCGACCGGGACCGCATCGGTGACGCACTGAGCGGCCAGGTCATCGCCACCCAACGTGCCGCGAACGGCGCCCTGTTGGCGGCCACCGGAGTGCAGATCCCCGGCGTGCTCGACGCGACGTACGCCGCGAGCGCCGAGAAGGCCGCGCTCGGGCCCGTCTTCCGGGGCGGGCGGCCGACGCTGTCCGTCTGGGCGCCCACCGCGCAGAAGGTCGTCCTCGACCTCGACGGGCGGAAGGTGCCCATGCGGCGGGACGCGCGCAGCGGGGTGTGGTCGGTGGAAGGCGGGCGCGGGTGGACCGGGAAGCCGTACCTGTACGAGGTGACCGTCTGGGCGCCCAGCGTGCAGAAGGTCGTCACCAACCGGGTCACCGACCCCTACTCGACGGCCCTGACGACGGATTCGAAGCAAAGCCTGGTCGTGGACCTCAGGGATCCGAAGCTCGCGCCGAAGGGATGGGGCGGGCTGAAGAAGCCTGCCGCCGTGCCGCTGCGGAATGCGCAGATCCAGGAACTGCACGTACGGGACTTCTCCGTCGCGGACAAGACCGCCAAGCACCCCGGGCAGTACCTCGCCTTCACCGACGGCGACTCGAAGGGGTCGCAGCACCTGAAGAAGCTGGCGGCGGCCGGGACCTCGTACGTCCATCTCCTGCCCGTCTTCGACATCGGGACCGTACCGGAGAAGAAGTCCGAACAGGCCGTCCCCGCCTGTGACTTGACGTCGTACGCGAAGGACTCGGAGGAGCAGCAGGCCTGCGTCGGGAAGGTCGCGGCGAAGGGCGCGTACAACTGGGGGTACGACCCGCTGCACTACACCGTGCCCGAGGGCTCGTACGCCAGTGACCCGGAGGGGACGCGGCGCACCGTCGAGTTCCGGCAGATGGTGCAGGCGCTGAACGGGAGCGGGCTGCGGACGGTGATGGACGTGGTCTACAACCACACCGTCGCCGCCGGGCAGTCGGAGAAGTCCGTGCTCGACCGGATCGTGCCCGGGTACTACCAGCGGCTGATGCCGGACGGGTCCGTCGCCACCTCCACCTGCTGCGCCAACACCGCGCCCGAGAACGCCATGATGGGCAAGCTCGTCGTGGACTCCGTCGTCACGTGGGCGCGGGAGTACAAGGTCGACGGGTTCCGCTTCGACCTGATGGGGCACCACCCGAAGGCCAACATCCTGGCCGTCCGGAAGGCGCTGGACGCGCTGACCGTCGCGAAGGACGGCGTCGACGGGAAGGCGATCGTCCTGTACGGCGAGGGCTGGAACTTCGGCGAGATCGCCGACGACGCGCGCTTCGTGCAGGCCACGCAGAAGAACATGGCCGGGACGGGGATCGCGACCTTCTCCGACCGGGCGCGGGACGCGGTGCGGGGCGGCGGGCCCTTCGACGAGGATCCGGGGGTTCAGGGCTTCGCGTCGGGACTGTTCACCGACCCCAACCCCTCCGCCGCCAACGGCAGTCCGGCCGAGCAGCGGGCACGGTTGCTGCACTACCAGGACCTGTTGAAGGTCGGGCTGAGCGGGAACCTCGCGGGGTTCTCCTTCGTGGACAGCAGTGGTCGTACGGTCACGGGCGCGCAGGTCGACTACAACGGCTCGCCCGCCGGGTACGCGGCTGCCCCCGGGGACGCCCTGGCGTACGCCGACGCCCACGACAACGAGTCGCTGTTCGACGCGCTGGCCTTCAAGCTGCCGGTGAAGACGCCGGCGGGGGACCGGGCGCGGATGCAGGTGCTGGGGATGGCGACGGCGGCCCTGTCGCAGGGGCCGGCGCTGTCGCAGGCGGGGAGCGATGTGCTGCGGTCCAAGTCGTTGGACCGGAACTCGTACGACAGTGGGGACTGGTTCAACGCGATCCACTGGGAGTGCGGGGACGGGAACGGGTTCGGGCGGGGGTTGCCGATGGCGGCCGACAACCGGCCGAAGTGGGGCTTCGGGAAACCGCTGCTGACGGCGGTGTCCGTCGGCTGCCCCGAGATCGAGGGGGCGTCGGCGGCCTACCGGGACCTGCTGAAGATCCGTACGACGGAGCCGGACTTCGGTCTGGCGACGGCCGGGGCGGTTCAGTCCCGGCTCTCCTTCCCCCTTTCCGGGAAGGGGGAGACCCCCGGGGTCGTGACGATGCGGCTCGGTGAGCTGGTGGTCGTCTTCAACGCGACGCCGGGGGAGGCGCGGCAGGCGGTGCCGGGGCTTTCGGGGCGGGCGTACGGGCTTCACCCGGTGCAGGCGGGGGGCTCTGACCCGGTGGTCAAGCGGTCCGCGTACGAGGCGGCCTCGGGCACCTTCACGGTCCCGGCACGCACGGTGGCGGTCTTCCGGGCCGGATGAATCCGTGCGCAGTTCCCCGCGCCCCTAAAGGGGCGCGGGGAACTGCGCGAGCAACCACCACACAAGCCGCGCGGCGAGCGCTTTAGGGAAAGGGGCGGGACCGGGGCGAAATCCGGGGGCCCGGGGGCGGAGCCCCCGGCAGGAACAGCAACCACCCACCCACCCGCACGGACCCCCCGCACCCCCCCGGACCCCACCCCACCCCCGAACTACGCCAGAATGAACCCGTGTTGGGATACCTCCCCGAGGAAACCACGACCTTCGTGGGCCGCCGCGCCGACCTGGCCCGCGTCGCCCACTCCCTCCGCACGTCCCGCCTCGTCACCCTCACCGGCCCCGCCGGCGTCGGCAAGACGAGGCTCGCCCTCCGGGCCGCCCAGCAAGCCCAGCAAGCCCCGCAAGCCCAGCACACCCCCCACACCCAGACCCCCCAACCCGCCTACCCCGACGGCGTCTGGTGGGCCGACCTCTCCCCCCTGCGCGACGACTCCCTCCTCGTCGCCACCGTCTCCGACGCCGTCGACTTCGCCGACCACACCCTCCGGATGCCCGCCGAGGCCCTCTGCGAATGGCTGGAGCACAAGAAGATCCTGCTCGTCCTGGACTGCTGCGAGCGGCTGACGGGACCCGTCGCCCACCTCATCGGTGAACTCCTCACCACCGTCCCCCGGTTGACCGTCCTCGCCACCAGCAGACAGGCCCTCGGCAGCCGCGGCGAGACCGTCCTCGACGTACCGCCGCTTCCGCTGACCGGCCCCGACTGCGCCGCCGACCTCTTCCGGGAGCGCGCCCGCAGCGCCGTACCGGGGGTGACGATGGACGACACCGCGGTGGAGGCGATCTGCGCCCACCTCGAAGGCATCCCCCTCGCCCTCGAACTCGCCTGCGCCCAGCTCACGGAGGGCAAGGACGTCCGCGAGGTGGCCCAGCGCCTCACCACCCGGGCCGGCGCCCGGCTCGACGTCCTCGCCCAGGAGGGGGTGTGGCCGCAACGGCACCGCGCCCTGCGCACCGCCATCGGCTGGAGCCACGAGCTGTGCACTCCGCTGGAACGGCTGCTCTGGGCCCGCCTCTCGGTCTTCCGGGGGAACTTCACGGAGGAGGCCGCCGCCGAGGTCTGCGCCGGAGGGCCGCTGGACGCCGTCACCGTCGGGCACGCCCTGCGCGGGCTGGTCCGCAAGTCCGTCGTCCGGGAGCGCCACGACGGCACCTTCCGCATGCTCGACACCCTGCGCGAATACGGCGCCATGTGGCTGCGGGAGCTCGGCGAGACCCCCCGCGTCGCCGACCGCCACGCCGCCCACCACGCCGACCTCGCCCGCCGCGCCGACGAGGGCTGGACCGGGCCGGAGCAGGCCGACTGGTACCGGCGGATCGGCGCCGCGCACGCCGACCTGTGCGCCGCCCTCGACCACCTCCTGGAGACCGCCCCCGACCGGGCCCTCGCCATGGCCGCGAGCGTCGGCTTCTACTGGGGGTGCTGCGGACACCTCCACGAGGCCCGCCGTTATCTCACCCGCGCCCTGGAGGCGCACAGCGCCCCCGGCCCGCACCGCGCGCGTGCCCTGTGGGCGCTCGGCGTCGCCGGCAGCCTCCAGGGCGACCACGAAGGGGCGCGCTGGCTCGGCGAGCAGTGCGCCGTCGCCGCCTGGCAGGACAAGAACCCCGAGGACATGCTCAGTGCGGCGTACCTGCTGGGGATCACGTATCTGCTGATGGGGCGGCCGCGCGCCGCGTACACCGTCGCCGACCGGTGCCTCACCGCCCGGCCCGGCTCCCCCTTCGACTCCGCCGCCCAGCTCCGCTGCCGCCTCGTGCGGGTCTTCGCCCTCACCGGCATGGGCGAGCTGGACGACGCCAGGACCGCCGCCGAGGAGCTGCGGCGGATCTGCGCCGAGCGGGGGGAGTGCTGGACGCGCGCCTACGCCGACTACCAGCTCGCCCTCATCGCCCTCCTCCAGAAGCGGCCCGACGAAGCCGCCGCGCACGCGCGCGCCATGGTCGACTCCAAGTACCGCATCGGCGACAGCTTCGGCATCGCCCTCGGGCTCGACCTGCTCGCCGCGGCCCTCGCCGCCCAGGGCGACGGCGAACAGGCCGCCCGCGTGTACGGCACCGGTCACACCTACTGGGGGCAGGTCGGCCACCCCCAGCGCGGCACCCCCGAGCTGGGGCCCGTACGGGAGGAGTGCGAGCGGCAGGCCCGCGCGCTGATCGGCGACGACGCGTACGAACGCGCCTACCGGGAGGGCGTCGGCGCCGACCAGGACACCGCCCTCACCCTCGCCCTCCTCGGACCCCGCCCCTGACCGGCCACATCGGCGGCGGGACGGGCGGCAGGACGCGGCGCGAGACCGGGTGAACGGTCGGGTGCACGATCGGGGGTGACCATCCCACCAATCGCTCGTTCTGCGTAATGTGCGCCGCCCCCAAGATGTCCTCAGCCGCCCCCGCAAGCCCACCGACGCCCCCGCCGCCGCGCCCCCGGCCGACCCCACCGTCGCCGTCGGCGTGGAGCAGGCCGAGGCCGCGCTCGTCGAGCACTACCCGAGACTCGTCCGGCTCGCGTACCTGGTGCTCCCGCCCCACCTCGGCCGCAACCGCCGGGTGCTGACCGCCCACTCCCTGGTCCAGCGCTCCCTCCCGCGCGGTCGTACCGGTCGTACGCCCGAGGCCGTCGTCACCCTTCCCGGACCCCGCCGGCCCGAGGGCGAGCGCCAGGGCAGCGGGCACGCGTTCGTACGGCAGCAGGTGCTCAAGCAGGCGCTGGAGGCCGAACCGCCGCTGCTGCGCAAGGCCTGGCCCAAGCGGGCCCAGCTGCCGCCCGTGCTGCCGCAGGTGTGGGGGGTGCGGCTGTTCCCCAAGTCCGGCGGAGCCGACGAACTCGCCCTGGACCAGCGGCTCGCCGCCCTGTCGGGCGCCGGTCGCGCCGCGTACGTACTGCGCGGTCTGGAGCGGCTGGACGATGCGGCGGTACGGAGCGTGCTCGCCGCCGCCGGGGCCGCCGACCCGGACTCCGCGCTCGCGGAGGCCGGCACCGTCGAGCCGTCGCCGCTGCTGGAGTCCGCCGAGTTCGACCCCTGCTCGCTCCAGGCCCGCCCCACCGACCTCATGCGCCGCCGCCAGCACACCCGCATCGGCGTTGCCGCCCTTGCCGCCCTGGTGGTGGGTGCGGTCGTGCTCGGCGGGTCGGGGGAGAGCGGATCGACCGTACGGAATCTCGCCGCCGAAGAGGCCCTGGATCCTGGGCAGTTGACGATCGCTGCGGCCGGGGCGTGGAAGACCTCCGACCGCACCGATTTCTCCGCCTGGCCCGTCCGCGGCTCCCTCACCGACGACAGCGCCCTGCTGCGCCGCGCCCTCGCCACCTGGGCCGACCCCGACGACAGCGTGCGCGTCTCCGCCACCTCGGACACCGCCACCGGTCCCGCCGCAGGCGCCACCCAACTCCTTTACGCGGGCGAGCTGGACGGGGCGCGCGTCGTCGTCCTGTACGACGGGCTGCGGCTCGTGCGGTACGCCGAACCCCTCGCCGGGGGCGCGAGCACGGTCCTCGACTTCGCGCGCGTCGACAGCGCCGACGAAGCCACCGCGGGCGCCGTGGTCGTCTCCCGGACCGACACCACCGTGCGCTATCTGACCGCCCCCTGGGCCGACCGCACCTCCGTGCGCGACCTCCTCGACCCGGCCGCCGCCCCGCGCGCCCTCAAGCGGGCGTCCGACGGTGTCACCGACCCGGTGGCCGCCTCCTCGATGGCCCGCGACTGCACCTCCTGGGACGCCGTCGAGATCCGCGACACCACCGGGGTGCGCACCCTCACCGACCTCGGCGAGCTGGTCCCGGCCCGGCTGACCGCAGGCGCGCCGGAGACTTCCGGGGACCTCAAGTCGGCCACGGACCGGGCGAGTTGGGCCCGTACCGCATGCCAACTGCCGACGCTGCGGTCGCACGGCGTACGCAGCGTGAACGTGTGGACGTACGCCTCCCAGAGCCTGCCCGAGGGCGGCGGCACCGCGAGTTGGGTGTGCACGCGGGCCGAGACCTGGCAGGGGAGCGGCAGCCGGGTGCTCGCCCAGTTCCTGCCGCCCGCCACCGGGCGGCCGACGCCCGGGGCGACCGCCGCGAAGTCCGAGGAGTCCGCCGCGTGCGGGGCCAAGGACCCCCAGGTGCTCGCCGGGGTGCTGTGGAAGTCGAAGAGCGACAAGTGGTACCTGCTGGCCGCCGGGAACGAGGCCGTCACCTCGGTGACGGTGAGCGGCGGCGTCGACGGCACGGCGGACGGCAACGTCCTCGCGGTGCCCGCCAAGCAGGGCGCGCAGGCGCAGCTCAACGGCAAGCTGGCGGACGGCACGAAGCTCGCCTCGCTGAGGTAGAGGGCCCGTAGCGAGCCGATGGTGATCGCGTGGCGTCAAAGTTCTGGCTGCACAGACCTGTTGCCCAGGCCGTACCCGTCAGTACATTGACGCCATGTCTAATACGCAGCAGGGGCCGGCCCCGGTGGCGTCGGAGTGGACGCCGCTGAAGGCCCGCAACGTGTCCTTCGACTGGGCGGACACCCCGCTCCACTGGCTCCCCGGCCAGCCGTTCGCCACGCACACCATCAACGTCCTGCACCTGCTGCTCCCGGCGGGGGAGCGGTGGTTCGTGCACGTCTACAAGCAGGCGCTGCCGCTGATCACGGATGACCGGCTGCGCAGGGACGTCGTCGGGTTCATCGGCCAGGAGGCCATGCACTCCCAGGCCCACGACGACGTCCTGCCGCACCTCAAGGCCCAGGGGCTCGACCCGACCCCCTACACCGCACAGGTCGACTGGCTCTTCGAGAAGCTCCTCGGCGACCGCACGCTGCCGCCCGGCAAGCCGCGCAAGTGGTGGCTGATCGAGCGCATCGCGATCATCGCGGCCATCGAGCACTACACCGCCTTCCTCGGCGACTGGATCCTCAACGCCGACGAACTCGACCGGCGCGGCGCCGACCCCACCATGCTCGACCTGCTGCGCTGGCACGGCGCCGAGGAGGTCGAACACCGTTCGGTGGCCTTCGAGTTGTTCCAGCACGTCGACGGCGGCTACGCGCGCCGCGCCCGCACCTGGGCCACCGCCTTCACCGCGCTCGTCTTCCTCTGGCAGCGCGGCTCCCGCTTCTTCATGGAGAACGACCCGTCGCTGGGCGGTACGGGCCGGGCCCGCGTCTCCGATTTCGTACGGGACGGGCGGCGCGGCCTGCTGCCGTCGACCGGAGCCATGGTGAAGTCCATCCCCCGCTATCTGAGCCGCAGTTACCACCCCTCCCAGGAGGGCAGCACCGCCCAGGCCGTCGCCTACCTCGCCTCGTCCCCCGCAGCGCTCGCCGCAGAGGCCCGCACCTCCGGAGGTTCCTGACCCATGCCCCGCGTCCGTACGTATCTGATCGCGGCCGGTGCCGCCTCGCTCGCCGTCGTCGCCCGGCGGGCCCTGCGCGGCCGCGTCCAGGAGTCGCCGCTGTGGCCCATGCCCGCACTGGAGGAACCCATATCGGGGCAGCGGCGGTCCTCCGGGACGACCCGCGTCCTGGTCAGCGGGCGGTCCGAGCCCGCCGAAGGCGTCGTACAACTCCACCTGGAGGCCATGGATGCCGGTGACCTGCCGCCCTGGGAGCCGGGTGCGCACCTGGACCTGGTGCTGCCGTCGGGTCTCGTACGGCAGTACTCGCTCTGCGGCGACCCGGCCGACCGGGCCTCGTACACCGTCGCCACCCGCCTGATCACCGAGGAGACGGGTGGCCGGGGCGGGTCGCTGGAGGTGCACGAGCAGATCCACGAGGGGTCGGAGCTGGAGGTGCGCGGGCCGCGCAACCGCTTCGCGCTGGTCGAGTCCGCGTCGTACGTCTTCGTGGCGGGCGGCATCGGGATCACCCCGCTGCTGCCCATGCTGCGGGCGGCCGAGGCGGCGGGCGCGGAGTGGCGGCTGCTGTACGGCGGGCGCAGCCGGGCCACGATGCCGTTCCTGGAGGAGGTCGAGAAGCTGGGCGTCTCCTCGGAGCGGGTGCGGATCGTCGCCGAGGACGAGGACGGGCTGCCGGACCTCGGTGCCCTGTGGGCGGATGTGCCGCAGGGGACGGCCGTGTACGCGTGCGGACCGGAGGGGCTCCTGGGAGCGGTGGAGGGATCGCTGCCGGAGCACTGCTCGTTGCACGTCGAACGCTTCGCGCCGGGCGCGAACGCCGGGGGCTCCGGCGCGTTCGAGGTGGAGCTGCGCAGGAGCGGCGAGGTGGTGCGGGTGGCGGCCGACCAGTCGGTGCTCGCTGCATTGAAGCCGGTCGTGCCGAACGTCTCGTACTCCTGTGAACAGGGCTTCTGCGGGACCTGCCAGCAGCGGGTCATCGAGGGCGAGATCGACCACCGCGACGAACTGCTGACGGACTCCGAGCGGGACGACTCGCTGCTGATCTGCGTCTCGCGGGCGGCGGGGGAGCGGCTGGTTCTCGACTTGTAGGCCGCGCGGGGACGGGGGCCGGGCGAAGATCCGTACCGGCCCCTGGGGGTCCCCCGGGGGAGGAGGGAAGGTTAGGCTGGGGGGATGACGACCGGGGTGCGCCGCAGGATGGGCGTCGAAGAGCGCAGGCAGCAACTGATCGGCGTGGCGCTGGAGTTGTTCAGCCATCGCTCGCCCGACGAGGTCTCGATCGACGAGATAGCCGCCGCCGCGGGAATCTCCCGGCCCCTCGTCTACCACTACTTCCCCGGCAAGCAGAGCCTGTACGAAGCCGCCCTGCGGCGCGCCGCCGACGAGCTGGCCGCCCGCTTCAATGAACCCCACGAAGGCCCGCTGGGGGCACGGCTGTTGAGGGTCATGAGCCGCTTCTTCGGCTTCGTGGACGAGCACGGGCCCGGCTTCTCCGCGCTCATGCGGGGCGGCCCCGCGGTCGGCTCCTCGACCACGAACGCGATGATCGACGAGGTGCGGCAGGCCGCGTACGAGCAGATCCTCGACCACCTGGGCGTCGGCGACCCGCCCGCCCGGCTCGCCCTGGTCGTACGGTCCTGGGTCTCGCTCGCCGAGTCGACGGCGCTCCTGTGGCTCGACGGTCGGGAAATCCCGCGCGCGGAGCTGGAGTTGCAGCTCGTCCACGACTTCGCCGCGCTGATGGCGGTCAGCGCGGCGTACGACCCGGCGACGGCACAGATCGTCGTACGGATACTGGCCGACGAGCCGCAGGACGGGCCGTTCGGGGAACTGGTGGGGCGGCTGGTGGGGCTGGTGGCCGCGCTGCCGGTGGTGCCGGGGCAGCGCGAGGCTTCCGAGTAGGGGGCACGGGGGTCACTTGTAGGTGACCGTGACGTCCTTGAACCCGAGGGAGCGCAGGAGCCCCTGGAGCATGCTCGTCGTGTTCTTCTCGGCACGGGCGGTCAGTCCGCTCTCCTTGGCGGCCTCGCCGATGCGCTGGGCGGCCAGCTTGTGGACGGCCTGCTCGTCGTTCGGGTTGTCGGAGAAGAAGTCGCCGAGGCGGTCCAGGAGACCGCGCTGCTTGGAGACCGCGTAGGAGCGGTCCGGGTCGAGGGCCGGCTTGCCGAGGGTGGCGTGGGGGAGCCGGATGGTGGCCGCGGTGCGGTCCTCGTTGACGGTGACGTCGTCCTTGCCGAGCCCGCCCATCGCGACGCTCGCGCCGACGGTGCCCGCGCCGACGTACAGCGTGCGGGTGCCGCGGATGGCGTCCGGGAGGAACTTGGCGTCCTTCTCCAGATCGACCACCACCTGGAAATTGCCCGCCGCCGCCTCGTAACTGCTCATGTCCTGAAGGGACTTGAGGACGGCGGGACCGGTGCGGTCCTTGGTCTCGGTGCCGAACAGCTCACCGAGCCCCGGGATCAGGAACAGCCGGGTGCCGAGCAGAAGGACGGCGACCAGGGCGAGCAGGACGCCGGGAATCTTGATCCAGAGGGGGACGCGGCGGGGGTGGACGGGGGCGGGTGCCGCCGACCGGGGACTCTCGGTCTCCCCGGCCCCGGGCGGCGCTTGGGTGCGGTCCATACGTGCCGGGTGCCCGCTGCGGGGCCCTTTTACGCGGGACCGCCCTCTTCCCTCGCCCCCTTGGGCCGCCCTCTCCGCCTCGTCCCCTTGGGCGGCGGGGCCGCCCCCCCGGGGGCGGGACGGGCGGGCAAGGGGGCGGTACGCCCGATCCGGGCCCGCCCCGGCACCGGCCCCTGCCCGCGCCCCCGGCACCGGCCGAGCCCGGCACCGGCCCTCTCGCCACCGGCCGCCCAGGCCCCCGTACCGGCTACGCCCCCTGCGTCAGGCGGACCCGCAGCCGCGCGACCGCCTCGTCCTCGATCCCCAGCCCGTCCCGGACGTACGCCTCCATCGACCCGTACTTCGCCTCCACCTCCGCCAGCGCCGTCTTCAGGTACTCGGGCACCACCCCGATGATCGCCTGCGCGATCTCCGGGTCGCCCCCCTTCGCGACGAAGCCCTCGATCAGCGGCTCGAACGCCGCCCGCACCGCCGGATTCACCGCCAGGTACTCCGCCTCCACGGTCTCGGGCGAGGCCCCCAGCAGGGTCAGCACGACCGTCGCCGCCCACCCCGTGCGGTCCTTGCCCGCCGTGCAGTGGAAGAGCAGCGGCCCCGCGTCCGGCGCGGTCAGTTCGAGGAGGAAGGCACGGTAGGCGGCCCGCGCCGAGTCCGAGGAGACCAGGGCGCGGTAGGTGTCCGCGAAGAGGGCCTGGGCGCGACCGCCGCCCAGGTGCTCCTCCGCCAGCGCCGGGTCGCCCAGCACGTTCTTCAGCTGCGCCGCCGCCGGCTTGTCGTCCACGTCCCCGCGCGCCACCGCCGACGCGATCGTGTCGGCCAGCGCGTCCGCGACCACCAGCCGCGCCCCGGCCGGAACCCGGTCCGGGTAGTCCGTCCGCTCGGCCGTGCTGCGGAAGTCCACGATCGTCGTGATGCCCAGCTCCGCCACCACCGGGTCCGTCTCCGGGTCCATCCGGTCCAGCTGCCCGGCCCGCAGCACCAGGCCCGGGCGGACGGTGCGGCCGTCGGCGAGCGGGAGACCGCCCAGGTCGCGGAGGTTGGCGACGGTGGTTGACGCGAGTGCGGTCATGGGGGTGGGGCTCCTGGGGGTGCAAGGGACCAATGGGGTGTTTTCAGCCACCGTACGTGGCCCCCTGTCAGGCGGCTCGACGGCCCCCGGCCAGCACCGACCCCAGCCCGATGCCCAGCGCGAGCGCGGCGAAGTGGCCGACGTCGGTGAAGGTGGGGCGGTCCTTGTTGAGCAGCGGGCGGGCCCCGAGGGCGAGCAGCCCCGCGCGGGCCGCCAGCCGCAGCGGCCCCCGCGGCACCGCCACCGTCAGCGCGCCCAGGACCGTGTTGAAGCCGTAGCTGGCGCCCACGTCCACCGCCGAGCGCGTCGCCGGGTCCGCGCCGGTCGCGCGCAGGCCCCCGTACACCAGGAGCGTGGCGGCGGTGTGCCCGAGCAGGAAGACCCCGGCCGCCCACCAGGCCCCGTACGCGTACTCGGCGTACCCGAGGACCGCGAGCAGCAGCAGCGCGTACGGCAGCGGCATCGGCTCCTCGACGACGAGCGCGCTGGTCAGGAGGGTCTCCCAGCGGCCCGCTTCGAGCTGGTCGACGTTGGTGGAGCAGGAGCGCAGGAAGTCGTGGCGGGGGCCGGGCTCGGGCAGGTGCCGCAGCGCGGCGTGCGCGCCGAGCTGCACGCCGCCGACGTACGCGGGGGCGAGGACGGGGAGGTCCGAGAGGTGCATGGGGGCATGATCGCGCACGCCGGTTAACGGGGGTGTCAGAACGGGCCGTTCGGACCGTTCCGCCTCGCCGATCACGCCCGGCGCGCCACGATGGGCGGATGCGCAAGCGAACGGCTGCCGTGGTGTGCGGGCTCCTGCTCGGGCTGGCGGGGTGCGGGGGGCCGCCGCCCCCGCCGGCCGAGGCCACCGGGACCCTGGAGGAGCTCGCGGCACGGGCGGGGTGCGTGCCCGACCTCGACCTGGACGCGGCGGAGATCCGGCAGGCCAACTGCCGTACGGGAGCGTCCCGTTACGTCCTCGTCGCCTTCGCCACCGACCGAGGACGGGCGGAGTGGCTCGACCAGGCCGACGACTACGGCGGTACGTACCTGGTCGCCCGCAAGTGGGTCGCCGTCGCAGACGAACCCACCCTGACCTCCCTCCGCACCCACCTGGGCGGAACCCTCCACCTGTCGGGCGAGGGGGCGCACGGGGAGCATGCGGAGCCTGGGGGGCATGGGGGTCACGCGTCCCACGCCCCGTAGCCCTCACTCAGCGGCACCGCTGCCCGGTGTTGATGCAGCGCACCATCCGCCCCATCACCCCCTCGTCGAACACGTTGATGAAGTCCCCGTGGTCCGTCACCGGCTTGTGCAACTGCTCCGGGAAGGAGTCCACGGCGAACCCCGGCCCCTTCGGCACCGCGTACACCACCCGCTGCACCAGCTGCGGAATCGGCTGGAAGCCCAGCGCGCACGACCCGTCCTGCCGGGCGAACGCCACGTGCGTGCGGTGGTTGGCGCTGTCCGCGTTCCGCCCGTCCCAGCAGCTCTGGAACCGGAAGGTCCGCACGACCTGGCTGCCGCGCGGGCAGATCGGGTACTTGTCCTTCAGCTGCCGGTTCTCGAATCCCGTACAGCTCCACGACGCATTCGCATTCGTCGTGCCGTTGGTGAACGCCTTCGCGTCCCCGGTGATGATCCGCAGGAAGCGCGGCATCGCCGTCACCTTGCCCGTCGGATTTCCGACGAAATCGAGGGTGACCTGTCGCGGCGTCTGGATCTCTCCGGTGTTCTGGTCCTTTCCGCCGCCGTCCGCGTTCGCGTCGTCCTCCGCCTTTCCGTTCTGAAGTCGCAGAACGGGCCAGTAGTACGTCGAGCGGTCACCCGGATTTCGGCAGGTCGTCCGCCCGGACGCCAGAATGTCGTCACTCGCGAAAGCGTCCGTCGCCTGATTCCCGACGTAATCGTGCATGTGGTGGGCGCCATTGCTCACACCGGGAGCGACGATGACGTTATCGGGATTGAATTTGCCGTTTTCGTTCCGGCCGCAGAAGGTGCTGAACGTGCCCTTGCTGGCCCCGCGCCGATTGCGCACCTGCGGCGCGTTGGGGCGTACGGAGCGGATGTCGACGAAGTCGGAGCGGTCCGGACCGTTGCCCTGCCGGGGGGCGGTCCCGTCGGGGGCGTTGCCCTGCCGGGTCCCGTCGGGGGCGCTCTCCTGCGGGGAGTTCTCAGAGCCGGAGCCCTCGGCGTCCTCGGAGCCCTTGCTGCCCTCGGTGTCCTTGGTGCCCTGCATCGTGCACCCCGCCAGCCCCTCCAGCCCCTGCGGCCGGTCCGCCTCCGCCTGGCGCTCGACCGCGTCCGCGATCCGCGTCAGCGACGCCGCCCGCTGCTCCTTCAGCGAGCCCAGCACGGCGTCCTGGTCCGCGCCGCTGCCCGCCTCCGCGAACTTGGCGTACGCCTCCGTGAGGCGGCTGTCCATGGCCGCCAGCTCCCGGTCGACCTCCTGCCGGGCCCCCTGCGGCACGTCGGGAAGCGCATTCGACACGTCGGGGCAATTGATCGTCCCCGTACGCGGTCCTGCGGCCGACGGTAATGCGGACGGTTCCTCCGTCGCGGAGGCGTGCACATTCAGGGCGATCAATCCGCCCCCGCCGAGAACGAGCGCGGCACTCGCCGCAATCGCCCGCTTCGCCAGAGGGGAACGCTTGTGCTGTTTCGGTCGTGAGGTGGTGCGTTCTGTCTTGCCCATGGGATTCCTTCGGGGGATGTGCGATCTTCGCGCTGTGCTACTGCCGGGCGAAGTCCCATACGTACGCGGGGAACGACGCGTTCAATCGTTTCCCATGCGTCCCGCGAATTCGGCGGAATCCATCAATTGCGGCGAAGTGCCCTCATGCCTTGAGCGCCCGCTGATAAAGCGCCCTCGCCGGAGATCCGAAGAGCGCCGCCGTCGATTCGGCGTCGGTGTCGCCGCCGCTCAGCACGCCGATCAGCTTGCCGGGACGGTCCGGACCCCGGTAGTCCGTCAGCCAGGGGCTGCCGCTGGTGCCGTTCCAGAAGCCCGCGCACTCCATGCGCACCATGCCCGGCAGGTCCTTGTCGGCGTGGCTGTCGGTGGTGCAGGTGACGGGGCGGTTGTCGGGGTTGTGGTCGGACTCCGGGTAGCCGACGACGGTCACCTGCCGGTCGGGGCCCGAGTCCCAGTCGAGCTCGGCGGCGCCCACGACCTCCTGCACGTTGCGCCCCTGCCCGTCCGGCTCCAGGGCCAGGAAGGCGAAGTCGTACGGATCGTCCTCCTGCTCCTGCCACCGGTCGTCGACCTGTACGGAACGCACCTTCCAGGCGCCGTACGGCTGCTTGCCCACGCCCTCGCCCGAGAAGCCGGGGGCGAAGAAGATCGTGCGTGGCTCGGAGCTGTCCGTCTCGTACACGCAGTGTGCTGCGGTGGCCACGATGTTGCCCTGGGGGCTGTCCACGACGCTGGCCGTGCACCAGTGCTCCTCGCCGTCGACGAGGACGCCGATGAACGGCGGGTAGTCGATGACCGCGGCCGACTTCTGCGGCACGGGCGAGGTGCCCGGCTCCAGCCGGGGCGCCGAGGCGACCGGCCCGCCGCACGCGCTGACCAGCATCATCAGCGCCAGGCCACCGGCCGCGGCGGCACCCCGCGCTCTCGACATCCAGCGTTCACCCACGTCGGCAGTCTCCTCGCCCACTCGCATCCGGCCACGCGCTGACAGGTTAGGCATGTGTCCCGAGAATGTCGTGGTTACGCGGTTGAGCTGCGGGAAGCGACGTGTTTCACAGCAACCCGACAGCTCCCCGGCCCCCGCGCCCCTACCGGTCGAGATACGCCAGCACCGCCAGCACCCGGCGGTTGTCGTCGTCCGACACCGTCAGGTCCAGCTTCCCGAAGATGTTCGACGTGTGCTTGGCCACCGCCCGCTCCGTCACGAAGAGCTGCGCCGCTATCGCCGCGTTGGAGCGGCCCTGCGCCATCAGCTCCATCACCTCCTTCTCGCGGGGCGTGAGCTGGGCCATCGGCCGGTCCTGCGCCCGCCGCGACAGCAGCTGCTGGATGACCTGCGGGTCCATGGCCGTGCCGCCCGCAGCCACCCGCCGCACCGCGTCGATGAACTGCTCCGCGTCGAAGACCCGGTCCTTCAGCAGGTACCCGATGCCCCCGTTCCCGTCCGCGAGCAGCTCGCGCGCGTACAACTGCTCCACGTGCTGGGACAGCACGAGCACGGGCAGCCCCGGCTTCGCCCGCCGGGCCGCCAGCGCGCACTGGAGGCCCTCGTCGGTGTGCGACGGCGGCAGCCGGACGTCGACGACGGCGACGTCCGGCTCCAGCTCCTCGAAGGCACGGGTCAGTTCGGGCCCGGTCTCGACGGCGGCCAGGACCTCGAAGTCGAACGCTTCGAGCATCCTGACCAGGCCGTCGCGGAGGAGAAAGAGATCTTCGGCTAGAAGGACGCGAAGGCTGCGCAAGGAATCTCCATGGTCACCATGGTGGGACCGCCCGCGGGACTGCTGACGGCCAGAACACCGTCGAATGTACCGAGTCGGCGTTCGACCCCGCTCAGCCCGGAGCCCGCCCCGATCCTGGCCCCGCCGCGCCCGTTGTCGGTGACCGAGGCGCGCAGCATCCCGTCCGCGCCGTGCAGGTCGACCCAGATGCGGTCCGCGCCCGAGTGCTTGACCGCGTTGGTGAGCACCTCGCTGACCGCGAAGTACGCCGCCGACTCGACCGGTGCGTCCGCCCGCCCCGGCAGGTCCACCTCGACCTCGGTCTCGATCGGCAGCCGCAGCGCGAGCGCCCGCACCGCGTCGCCGAGGCCGCGCTCGGCCAGTACCGGCGGGTGGATGCCCCGTACGAGATCGCGCAGTTCGGTGAGGGCCTCGGCGGACGACTCGCGGGCCATCGCCAGGAGCTTCTTCGCCTGCGCCGGGTCCTTCTCGACGAGCGCCTCGATGGTGCCCAGGTTCATGCCCATCGCCACCAGCCGGGCCTGTGCGCCGTCGTGCAGGTCGCGCTCGATGCGCCGCAGTTCGGCAGCCGAGGTGTCCACCGCGTCGTGCCGGGTCTCGGTCAGCTTCGCCACGCGCTGGGCGAGGGCGGCCTCCTTGGTCGGGGCGAGGAAGTAGTCGCACAACCGGAAGTGGGCCCGCAGCAGCGTCGTGTTGAAGCTCAGCCCCACGGCCAGGATCACCGCGCCCAGCAGCACGGCGAGCAGCGCGGTGCTCTGGCTGTCGACGGGGATGAAGGCGTACATGTACGGCTCGTTCCGGAAGACCAGCCACAGCCCGCACGCCAGCACGACCGCCTCCAGCGGGTACCAGAGCAGCACGGCGGGCAGGATCGCGGTGGCGAGCCCCGCGATCATGTCCACGAACAGCCACTGGAAGTCCCGCCAGGTCGCGGGGTCCTTGAGCAGGTGCGTGAGCCGCTCCACCTGCCCGGTGACCCCGTCGCGCACGTCCGTCGGCAGCGGCCGGTACGGAACGGCGATCCGCACGCCGGACCATTCGCCCGCGAGCACCCGCCGGCGGTTGGCCCACGCGCGGACCCCGTTCAGGACCAGCGGGGTGGTGAAGACCCCGACGCCGATCATGATGAGTGCCAAGGAGAGCAGCAGCAGGCAGAAGTAGAGGCCCGAGACGACGACGGTGACGACCGACAGTCCGAGCCCGCGGACTCCTGCGAGCGCGGACGCGCGTATCTTCGTGGCATTCATGGTGGTCTGTCCCTCTCCGTCGGCAGCCCGTGCGCCGAGTGCCCCCACAGTCTCTCCGGTGGAGAGGGACGAGGTCATTGGGCCCCACACCCGAAGCGGGGTGTACCCAGCACCACCCCCGGGTCCTACGGGGCGTACTTGTAGCCCACCCGGCGCACCGTCTGGATGCTGCGGCGGTGCTCCGCGCCCAGCTTGCGGCGCAGCCGGGCGATGTGCACGTCCACGGTGCGGCCGTCGCCGACGTGACCGTACCCCCACACCGTGGTCACCAACTGGTCGCGCGTGTGGACCCGGTGGGGGTGCGCCACCAGGTGCGCGAGCAGCTCGAACTCCAGGTACGTGAGGTCCAGGACCCGCCCCTCGACCTCCACGATCCGCCGCGACCCGTCGATCCGCACCGCACCGTGCTGCACGTCCCGCACCGGCCCGGGCACGTGTCCGGCCTCCGGCTCGGCGACGAGCACGGGCGGCGCCTGCTGGGCCGCGTGACTCTGGTCCGCCGGTACGAGGACCAGGTAGCCCACCATCGGCGGGCGGCCCGGCAGCGCGGGCAGCGTGTGCTGGGGCGCGGGCAGCCAAGTGGCCCCGGGCGGAAGGTAGTCGGCGACGTCGTAGGCCGGGCGGATCGGGGCGGCGGCCGGCGCCACCTCGTCGCGGTCCACGGCCCGCAGCCGGTGCCCCGAGGGGCGCAGGGGTTCGTGGACGGTGCGCCGCTGGACCAGGTTCGCGGTCACCGAGGACACGGCGGTGGAAGCGGAGTACGTACGGGGGGTGATGCGGGAGTTCGCCATGGCAGGTCAGCTCTTTCGCGCGGAGGAGACCGCCGCGGAGAGCCGCGCGGCGGTGTGGTGCTTACCTCTCAACTGCGCGCGGACCGAAGGCCGTCGGACCGGGGGACCGGTGCGGAACGGCTTTAGAGGGGCCGCGCGTTCGTCGCGCGACAACAGACCCGGTCGAAGTCATGATGCTGACGGGAAGGCCAGAACGGCTCCAGGTCGAAACGACCCGTAGCGGTGGGGTTCTGGAAGCCGGTCATGGCCCTATTGAAGCATGAGCACGCCAGGGGGTGGAGCCCCACGACCGCTCCGCATCCCGCGCGGGCCCTTCACACCGCGGCCACTCATCCCACCAGCCGCCTGCGCCACTCCAGTTCGGGCAGCAGGATCGACTGCTCCGGCGATCCGTCCCACTCCGCCGCCAGACCCGCCTCGGCCAGTGCTGCCACGACCTCCCGGCCGACCGCCGCCGTCACCGCCGCCGACTTCGCGAACCCGCCGTAGTACAGGGAGAGTCCGCCCCCTGCGGCGGCCGCCGCCGTGCACTGCGTGGGGAAGAACACAAAACCCCGCGCACCCGGTGCGGCCTGCGCCCCGATCTCGTCGAGCCCGCAGGAACGGCAGCACGCGAAGTGCTCCCGGGCGGTGATCCCCCGGCCCTCCAGCGCCCCGAACGCCTCGGTGATCCGCTCGGGGTCCGTCCGCCCCCGCCATCCCCGCTGCTCGGTGAGCCGGGCGAACCACAGCCGGTCCACCACCCGCCAGGTCTGCGGGTACGACACCTCGCCGCCGTACGTCATCTGCACGGCCCGGGCGACCTCGACGCGGTCCAGGTACCCGCAGTCGACCAGCTCCGTGACGTACCGCCCGACGGCCTCGGCCAGCTCCGGCGGCAGGTCGGGTATCGGCTCGGCCCTGGGAGGCGTGTGGTCCTGCCGCTCCCACTCCACGCCCGCGTCCCAGCCGTCCGCCGCACCGCGCGCCCAGCCGGTCACGACGGAGGCGACCGCCTCCGGCCCGGTCAGGGTCGCGGCGAAGTGCCGGTCGGGGCCGCCGTCCCGGTGCTCGACCTCGTACACCCCGCCGTGCTCGTGCCACACCTGCACGTACGAGTCCGGATCGGCGGGTATCCGGCGGACCACCAGGAAGTGGTCGTCGTCCCCGCCGATGCGGTGCACGTACGAGACGAGCGCGTCGGCGGTGACGTGCGCGGCGACCGGTGCGGCGGAGGACTCGGTCGTGACGGTGATGTCGAGGATGTCGGACATGGGTCGAGAGTGACACACGCCACCGACAACGCACGCGCCAAGGGGGTGTTCACCGGACCACTCCGGCGAACACCCCCTGGCTCACGCTTGGCTCATGCTGCGGCGGTTCAGACCTGGCCGGCCTTCTCCAGGGCGGTGCAGCAGGTCTCGACGATCAGACGGGTCACGACGTACGGGTCGACGTTGGCGTTCGGCCGACGGTCCTCGATGTAGCCCTTCTTCTCCTGCGCCACCTGCCACGGAATGCGCACCGAGGCACCACGGTCGGAGACCCCGTAGCTGTACTCGTTCCACGGCGCGGTCTCGTGCAGGCCGGTCAGACGGTCGTCGATGCCCGCGCCGTAGTTCTTGACGTGGTCCATCGGCTTCGAGCCCTCACCCAGCGACTCGCACGCCGTGATGATCGCGTCGTAGCCCTCGCGCATGGCCTTGGTGGAGAAGTTGGTGTGCGCACCGGCGCCGTTCCAGTCGCCCTTCACCGGCTTCGGGTCCAGCGTCGCGGAGACACCGAAGTCCTCGGCGGTGCGGTAGAGCAGCCAGCGCGCGACCCACAGCTGGTCGGAGACCTCCAGCGGGGACAGCGGTCCCACCTGGAACTCCCACTGCCCCGGCATGACCTCGGCGTTGATGCCGGAAATCCCGAGCCCCGCCGCGAGGCAGTGGTCGAGGTGCTTCTCGACGATCTCGCGCCCGAAGATCTCGTCGGCGCCGACACCGCAGTAGTAGCCGCCCTGCGCGGCCGGGAAGCCGCCCGCCGGGAAGCCGAGCGGACGCTCGCCCTCGAAAAAGGTGTACTCCTGCTCGATCCCGAAGATCGGCTTCTGCGCCTCGAACTGCTCGGCCAGCGGCCGCAGTTCGGCCCGCATGTTGGAGGGGTGCGGCGTCATGTCGATGTTCAGCACCTCGCACATGACGAGGATGTCGTTGCCGCCGCGGATCGGGTCCGGGCAGGAGAACACCGGCTTCAGGACGAGGTCCGAGGCGTGCCCCTGGGCCTGGTTCGTGCTCGACCCGTCAAAGCCCCAGAGCGGCAGCGCCGCCCCGTCGGTCAGGATCTTCGTCTTCGAGCGGAGCTTCGCGGTCGGCTCGGTGCCGTCGATCCAGATGTATTCGGCCTTGAACGTCACGACGCCATCCTTTACGGGTTCTTCTGCGCGGCTGCGGGGTGTGCCACCGGTGCGGCGGTGGCGGGTGCGGCCCCGTGCTGCTGCGGTGATGGTCGGCAGCCTGGCAACCCGCGATTTCCCGTCCGTTGCCCGAATGTGAACCCCGTGTTACCTGCCCTTCCGGGCCATGTGACCTCCGTCGCACCCTCGCCCCCGCCCCCTCGCTCCCGGCCCGCCCGGGTGCCGCTCCTGCCCGCACCCCCACCACCCCGGGCCCCAGCCCCCTCGCCCCGTGCAGACTTGACCCCATGACCTCGATCCCGCCCCCCACCCCCCTCCGCATCGGCCTACTCGGCACCGGCCCCTGGGCCACCCGCACCCACGCCCCCGCCCTCGCCGCCCACCCCGGCGTCCACCTCCAGGGCGTCTGGGGCCGCCGCCCCGAAGCGGCCGAAGCCCTCGCCCGTACGCATGCCACCACCGCATACGAAGACCTCGACGCCCTCCTCGCCGACTGCGACGCGGTCGCCGTCGCCCTGCCCCCGGACATCCAGGCCCCCCTGGCCGTCCGCGCCGCGCAGGCGGGCTGCCACCTCCTCCTCGACAAGCCGGTCGCCACCACCGCCGAGGCGGCCCGCGAGGTCGCCGACGCGGTACGGGAAACGGGCGTCGCCTCCGTCGTCTTCTTCACCCTCCGCTTCGCCCCCGGCGTCGCCCCCTGGATCGCCGAACAGGCCGCCGCCGACGGCTGGTTCACCGCCCACGCGCACTGGCTGGGCGCCCTCTTCTCCCCGGGCTCCGACAGCCCGTACGCCGCCTCCCCCTGGCGCGGCGAGAAGGGCGCCCTGTGGGACGTGGGCCCGCACGCCCTCTCCGTACTCCTGCCGGCCCTCGGCGACGTCACCGACCTCACCGCCGCCCCCGGCTCCGCCGACACCGTCCACCTCGTCCTGCGCCACGCCTCGGGCGCCTCCAGCACCACGACCCTCGGCCTGAGCGCCCCTCAGGAGGCCGCCGGCGTCGGCATCGAACTCCGCGGCCGCACCGGCATCCACACCCTCCCCGACCAGTGGGGCCCGGCCACCGACTCCTTCGCCGCCGCCGTCGACGCCCTCCTGGACGCCGTCCGCACCGGCACCCCGCACCCCTGCGACGCCCGCTTCGGCCTGCGCGTCACCGAACTCCTCGCCCAGGCCGAAGCGGCGCTCCCCGCCAAGCCCTGACCGCTACCCCTTCCGCCCCAGCGCGTCCCGCACCGCCTCCTCCGTCCGCCCCATCACGGCCGTACCGTCGTCCGCCGTGATGATCGGCCGCTGGATGAGCCTCGGATGCGCGGCGAGCGCCGCAACCCACCGCTCCCGCGCATCCGCGTCCCTCGCCCACTCCTTCAGCCCGAGCTCCTTCGCCTCGGCCTCCTGCGTCCGCGTGATGTCCCACGGCTCGAGCCCCAGCCGCTCCAGCACCTCGCGGATCTCCCCCTCGCCCGGTACGTCGTCGAGGTACCGCCGCACGGTGTACGAGGCACCTTCCTCGTCCAGCAGCTGCACTGCCGACCGGCACTTCGAACACGCGGGATTGATCCAGATCTCCATGCCCCCAAAGCTACCCCCGCCCCCTCCCCCACCCCCCGCCCCACACCGCCCAAACCCCCTCTGGCCAGGGCCGATTGTCAGTGGTGGCCAGTAAAATGGGAAGCGTCCGAGAGGGTCCGTGAACGCCTCAGGAGGATGCCCGTGACCGCTGCCGCACTGATGACAAACGCCCGCCCCCACAAGCCGAAGGCCACCCCGCCCAAGCCGCTGCGGAAGAAGCCCCTCCCGGCCGGCCGCCCGCGCGAGTGGTACATCTCCCACAACCGCCGCCTGAAGGCCATGCGCCTGGCGATAGCCCTGATGGACTCGGGCGTCTACGTCCCGGAAAAGGCCACCAACCGCAAGATCCGCGACACGGCCGCCCGCGTGGGAATCCACCCCCCGTCCAACACGACCTGCCGCATGGTGCGTGAGCTGATCCGGGACGAGATGGGCTGATCCGGCCCGCCTCCGCACGGACGAACGCCGGAGCCCCGGCCGCCGCCTCGAAGGCAGCGACCGGGGCTCCGTGGGAAGCGGTCCGGCTTAGAGGTCGAAGTACAGCTCGAACTCGTGCGGGTGCGGGCGCAGCTGGATCGGGGCGATCTCCTGCGTGCGCTTGTAGTCGATCCACGTCTCGATCAGGTCGGACGTGAAGACGCCGCCCGCCTGGAGGTACTCGTTGTCCGCCTCCAGGGCGTCGAGGACCGCCGGGAGGGAGGTCGGGACCTGGGCGACGCCCGCGTGCTCCTCGGGGGCGAGCTCGTAGAGGTCCTTGTCGATCGGCTCGGCCGGCTCGATCTTGTTCTTGATGCCGTCGAGGCCCGCGAGGAGGAGGGCCGAGAAGGCGAGGTACGGGTTCGAGGACGGGTCCGGGGCGCGGAACTCGACGCGCTTGGCCTTCGGGTTGGAGCCCGTGATCGGGATGCGCATCGCGGCGGAGCGGTTGCGCTGCGAGTAGACCAGGTTGACCGGGGCCTCGAAGCCGGGGACCAGGCGGTGGTAGGAGTTCACCGTCGGGTTGGTGAAGGCGAGCAGCGAGGGGGCGTGCTTGAGGATGCCGCCGATGTAGTAGCGGGCGGTGTCCGAGAGGCCCGCGTAGCCCTGCTCGTCGTAGAAGAGCGGCTGGCCGCCGGTCCACAGCGACTGGTGCACGTGCATGCCCGAGCCGTTGTCGCCGAAGATCGGCTTCGGCATGAAGGTCGCGGTCTTGTTGTTGCGCCAGGCGACGTTCTTCACGATGTACTTGAAGAGCATCAGGTCGTCGGCCGCGGCGAGCAGCGTGTTGAACTTGTAGTTGATCTCGGCCTGGCCGGCGGTGCCGACCTCGTGGTGCTGGCGCTCGACCTGGAGGCCCTGCTTGTCCAGCTCCAGGGAGATCTCCGCACGCAGGTCGGCGAAGTGGTCGACCGGCGGGGCCGGGAAGTAGCCGCCCTTGTAACGGACCTTGTAGCCGCGGTTGTTCTCCACCGCACCGGTGTTCCAGGCGCCGGCCTCGGAGTCGATGTGGTAGAAGCTCTGGTTCGCGGAGGTCTCGAAGCGGACCGAGTCGAAGACGTAGAACTCGGCCTCGGGGCCGAAGTACGCGGTGTCCGCGATGCCGGTGGAGGCGAGGTAGGCCTCGGCCTTCTTGGCGATGTTGCGCGGGTCACGGCTGTACTGCTCGCCCGTGATCGGGTCGTGGATGAAGAAGTTGATGTTCAGCGTCTTGTCGCGGCGGAACGGGTCCAGACGGGCCGTCGACAGGTCGGCGCGCAGCGCCATGTCGGACTCGTGGATGGCCTGGAAGCCGCGGATGGACGAGCCGTCGAAGGCCAGCTCCTCGTCCGGGTCGAAGGCCTTCGCCGGGATGGTGAAGTGCTGCATCACACCCGGCAGGTCGCAGAACCTGACGTCCACGAACTTCACGTCGTTGTCGGCGATGAACTTCTTGGCGTCGTCGGCGTTCCCGAACATCCAGCTCCTCCTACTCCCGCCCGGGGCCGGACGGGGTTGCCGCGTCATCTGCGGGTTCTTCATGCGGGCCAGTGCGGTGGCGCACGCTGGCGTCGACCATAGGCAGACGGGATTTCTCCAGCATGACCCATTTGTTTCGCCCAAGTTAACCAGCAGGCTCCACCGCTCCCCGCCGAGCCTGCCCCCGGCCGACCGTGCCGAACACCCCCGGGAACGTGACGCTCGCCGCAAGCGCCGCCCCGCCCGGACCGGGACGAAGGGGGGCGCAGTACCTTGGTGGGGTGGACAACAGGCAAGCAATCGGATCGTGGCTCTCCGGGCCGCGCGCGGCCGCCGAAGAGATGGGCGCCGACTTCGGGCACCGGGGCAAGCGCCTCGGGCTGCCCCCCGAGGGGCCCGGCGCGGTGGCCCCGCTGGGCCGCCGGTTCGGCGCGCTCTTCGTCGACTGGATCCTGTGCCTGCTCATCGCGAACGGCTTCTTCGCCCGCGGTGACGCCCAGGCCGCAGGCAACGCGGCGCTCGGCATCTTCCTCGTACTGAGCATTCTGACCGTCGGCACCATCGGCTGCACGCCCGGCAAGCGCCTCTTCAGGGTGCGGGTGGTCTCCGAGCACGGCGGGCGGCTCGCCTTCGGCTGGGCCGTGGTGCGCAGTGTGCTGCTGTGCCTGGCGATCCCGGCCCTGATCTGGGACCGCGACGGGCGCGGACTGCACGACCGGCTGAGCCGCTCAGTACAGGTGCGGATGTAGCCCGGAAACGTACCCGAGACAGCAGGACGGCCCCGGAACCTCTGAGAGGTTCCGGGGCCGTCGCTTGCGTAGAAGGAACGGGAGGGGACGGGCGTCAGCGGCCTCGGGGCATCTTCATGCCCTTGGTGCCGGGCATCGGGCCCTTGGGGAGCGGCATGTTGCTCATCAGGTCGCCCATGGCGCGCAGCCGGTCGTTGGTGGCCGTCACCTGGGGGCCGGTCAGCGTGCGCGGCAGCTTCAGCATCGTGGTGCGCACCTTCTTCAGCGGGGTCTGGCCCTCGCCGTTGCCCACGATGATGTCGGTGACCGGGACGTCCGGGCCGACGATGCGCGCCATCTTCTTCTTCTCGGCGCCCAGCAGGGTCCGCAGCCGGTTCGGGTTGCCCTCGGCCACCAGGACGATGCCGGCCTTGCCGACGGCCCGGTGCACGACGTCCTGGTTGCGGTTCATCGCGACCGCCGGGGTCGTCGTCCAGCCGCGGCCCACGTTCTCCAGTACGGCCGCAGCGGCTCCCGGCTGTCCTTCCATCTGCCCGAAGGCAGCGCGCTCGGCACGCCGTCCGAAGACGATCGCCATCGCGAGGAAGGCCAGCAGGAAGCCGAGAATGCCCAGGTAGACCGGGTGACCGATCAAGAAGCCGACGCCCAGGAGCACGCCGAAGACGACGATGCCCAGGCCAAAGACCACAAGACCCACCTTGGGGTCCTGCTTGCGGGTCATCTTGTACGTCAGAGCGATCTGCTTGAGTCGCCCGGGGTTCGCAGTGTCCGCGTTCGCTGCGCGTTCCTTCCTCGCCATGCGAGAAAGTTTACGTTGCCTAGGACGTACGAGCGGACACGGCCTCCAGTACGTGCTGTGTCTCGACCCGGTCCTTCGCCCGGCGGCGGTCCTCCAGCACGGCGGTCCAGGCGTTCCGGCGCGCGGTGCGCTGGCCGGTGCCCATCAGCAGGGACTCGACGGCGCGGAGCGCGTCGGTGACGGACGGGAGGGCGTTGGCGCGTACGGCCTGCATTCGGGGGTCCCCCTCGTAGCAACGGCAAGTGGCAGTGGCGGTGGAACTGCGGTGCGTAAAGCCAGGGTCACTGATTGGTGTTACCAGCACGTGACCGACCGGTCAAACAGCGATGAAACCTTGACGGTAGGGGCGAAAACACTGACGCGGCCCGTACGGTCCCCCTACCTGCGGGGATCGTGCGGGCCGCGTCCTTGCGGTCATTACCGATCGGTAACCACTTGTGTGTCGATTCACACGGAGACGGTCACACGGCGGGCGTGGACTCCAGTGCCCCGCGCCGCTCCATCGCCTGGCCGTAGAGACGGCCCGCGCGGTACGAGGAGCGGACCAGCGGCCCGGACATCACACCGGAGTAGCCGATCGCGTCGGCCTCGTCCTTCAGCTCGACGAACTCCATCGGCTTCACCCAGCGCTCGACGGGGTGGTGCCGGGGGGAGGGGCGCAGGTACTGCGTGATCGTGATGAGCTCGCAGCCCGCCTCGTGCAGGTCCTTCAGCGCCTCGCTGACCTCTTCACGGGTCTCGCCCATGCCGAGGATCAGGTTCGACTTCGTCACCAGACCGGCCTCGCGCGCCTTGGTGATGACGTCGAGCGAGCGCTCGTAGCGGAAGCCGGGGCGGATGCGCTTGAAGATGCGCGGCACCGTCTCCACGTTGTGCGCGAACACCTCGGGGCGGGACGCGAAGACGACGTCCAGCAGCTCGGGGACCGCGTTGAAGTCGGGGGCCAGCAGCTCCACCTTGGTGCGCCCGGCCTCGCGGCCCGCCGTCTGCTGGTGGATCTGGCGCACGGTCTCCGCGTACAGCCAGGCGCCGCCGTCCTGAAGGTCGTCGCGCGCGACGCCCGTGATGGTGGCGTAGTTCAGGTCCATGGTGACCACGGACTCGCCCACGCGGCGCGGCTCGTCACGGTCCAGCGCCTGCGGCTTGCCCGTGTCGATCTGGCAGAAGTCACAGCGCCTCGTGCACTGGTCACCGCCGATGAGGAAGGTGGCCTCGCGGTCCTCCCAGCATTCGTAGATGTTGGGACAACCGGCCTCCTGGCACACCGTGTGCAGTCCTTCGCCCTTCACCAGGGCCTGCATCTTGGTGTACTCGGGACCCATCTTCGCCCGGGTCTTGATCCACTCGGGCTTGCGCTCGATGGGGGTCTGGCTGTTCCGGACCTCCAGGCGCAGCATCTTGCGTCCGTCGGGTGCGACAGCGGACACGTCCGCACTCCCTCTTGCCGTAACGGCTTCGATTCATCGGCGAACACCAGGGTACGCCCGATATTTGCATGGCACTACGTCCGGACAACCTGGACCCGGACAGGGGCATTCCCCAGCTGACGTCTAGACGGCTGCCTTGTCGACCTCGCGGGGCGCGAGCACGGACTGAGCCATCACCTCGGTGAGGTGCTTCTCGACCACCGGCAGGACCTCCTCGATCGTGATGTCCCGGCCCAGCTCGCCCGCGAGCGAGGCGACACCCGCGTCGCGGATGCCGCACGGCACGATCCGGTCGAACCAGGTGTTGTCCGGGTTCACGTTCAGCGAGAAGCCGTGCATCGTGACGCCCTTGGCGACCCGGATGCCGATCGCGGCCAGCTTGCGGTCCTCGCGCCGCTGACCGGCGTTGGAGGGCGCGTACTCGGGACCGTTCAGCCGGGCGTCGAACTCGGGGTCCGACAGCCGCGGGTCGAAGTCGAGCGACAGGCCGCCGATCGCGGGGCGCTGCTCGACCGGGTCGCCGAGCACCCAGACACCACTGCGGCCCTCGATGCGGGTGGTCGCAAGGCCCAGCTCCGCACACGTACGGATCAGGGCCTCCTCCAGGCGCCGCACGTGCGCGACCACGTCCACCGGGCGGGGCAGCTTCTGGATCGGATAGCCGACGAGCTGGCCCGGACCGTGCCAGGTGATCTTGCCGCCCCGGTCCACGTCCACGACGGGCGTCCCGTCCAGGGGGCGCTCGCTGTCCTCGGTGCGCCGTCCCGCCGTGTAGACGGGCGGGTGCTCAAGGAGCAGACAGGTGTCCTCGATCTCGTCCTCGAAGCGGGCGGCGTGCACCTCACGCTGCTTCTGCCAGGCCTCCTGGTACTCGACGGCCTCGTCGCCGAATCCCAGTCGGACGAACCGCAGCTCACTCACGGTGTGTCTCCTTCGTATCGCCACGCCCTCAGCCACTGTACGGCGGCCGGAGCGACGCCCCCCGGGCAGGGAGGGGAACCGCAGCGCAGCCCCTAAAAAAGAAGGGGCCTCCGTCAGCGCCTCCCGTGAATCGTCACACGATCGGATGAAGTAGAGGCGCAGAGGCCGGTTCCGGGGGCCAGGATCGCTAAATTCGCGCCGTCCCATGCAGGGCTGCCACCCGGGGCCCGGAAGGCAGGAGAGCACAGAGCTGATGACGGAACGACCTCCGCAGCGCATTCCCAACCGACAGCTCGCCGCGCTCATCGCGGAGGCGGGATTCTCCAACGCGGGTCTGGCCCGACGGGTCGATCAGCTGGGACTGGAGCACGGGCTCGACCTTCGGTACGACAAGACCTCGGTCACCCGCTGGCTGCGCGGCCAGCAGCCGCGCGGCACCACACCCGCGCTCATCGCCGAAGTGTTCACCAGAAGGCTGGGCAGACGGCTCTCCGCGCAGGACCTGGGACTGGACGCGTGCGCCCCGGTCTACGCGGGACTCGAATTCGCGGCCACGCCCGAGGAGGCCGTCGACATCGTCAGCGGCCTGTGGCGCAAGGACTCCGGCAGCCACGCCGAGCTGCGCAAGATCGCCTTCACCCCGGCGGGACTCGTCGTCCCCAGCCGCGACTGGCTGATCGGCCGGGCCGACGACCGGGTCGGGCGCGGTGAGCCGCCGGTCGTCAACGGGGCGCCGGGCGCCCGCGTCCCCGCCCAGGGCGGCCGCCCCGCCGTACTGCCCCGCCAGCGCCAGACCGACCGGGGGCCTGGCCAGCGGGTCACCTCCGGCGACATCGCGGCCCTGCGCTCGGTGGCCGATTTGTTTCGCACACTGGACCACGCGTACGGCGGCGGGCACGCCCGGCAGGCCCTCGTGCGCTACCTGGAGCACGAGGCGGAACCCATGCTCCGGGGGACGTACGGGGAGGCGACCGGCCGGAGGCTGTTCGCGGCCGCCGCCGATCTGACCCGGCTGGCCGGCTGGACCTCGTACGACATCGCGGCGCACGGCCTGGCCCAGCGCTACTTCGTGCAGGCGCTGCGCCTGGCGCAGGCGGCGGGCGACCGGGCGTACGGCAGCTATGTGCTGGTGACCATGAGCCGCCAGGCCGTCTACCTGGGACACGGGCGGGAGGCCGTGCAACTCGCGCGGGTCGCCCAGCAGGGAGTCGGCTCGTCCGCGCCCTCGGTCGTACAGGCGCTGCTGCACGCGGTGGAGGCGCGCGGGCACGGGGTGCTCGGCGAGGTGCGGGCGTGCACGTCGTCGCTGGTGCGGGCCGAGCGGGCGATGGAGGCCTCCCGGCCGGGGGACGACGTACCGCACTGGGCGAAGTTCTTCGACGAGGCGCAGCTGGCCGACGAGTTCGGGCACTGCCACCGGGACTTGCAGCAGTACCGGGCGGCGGCGCAGCACGCGGAGAAGTCGCTCCAGCTCAGGCCGCACGGATACGCGCGCAGCCGGCTCTTCTGCCGGGTGGTGCTCGCGCAGGCGCGGCTCGGGCTCGGCGAGCTGGACCAGGCGTGCGCCCTGGGCGCGGAGGCGGCGCAGCAGGCCGCGGAGATGCGGTCGGCGCGGGCCACGGAGTACGTTCGGGAGTTCGAGCGGCGGCTCGAGCCGTACCGGGACGCGGCGGCGGTGCGCGGGTACCGGGACCGGGTCGCGGCGCTGGGCTGACGACCCGGTCCGGGCACCTGTCAAAGGGTCAGTTTCCGGCCACTCCTCGCACCTGGACCTCGGCCAGGGAGAGCGGCATGGTGGTCGATTCGAGTTGTATACGGACATGGCGGGCGGTCGTCCCGGCCGGGAGCGCGATCCGGCTCGGGCGGCCCGCCTGTTCGGTGACGTGGATCGCGGTGACGCCCGGGGTGTTGCGGGCCTCCTCGACGGTGTTCGCGGTCAGGGGCTCGGCCGAGGCGAAGACCCAGTAGTTCTTGAGGCGGTCGGCGCAGCAGTCGGTGCGGTTCCAGACGTCGACGGAGCCGAGCCTGGAGGACTTTCCGAGGTCGACCTGCCACCAGGCCTGGTTCGAGGGTTCCGCCGTGTGCGTCACCGAGCCCGCGCCGTGGTTGCCGTCGGTGTTGCCGTCCACCGCGCGGGAGGCGGGGGAGTCGTAGCCGGTGGACTGCTGGGTGGCCGCCTTGCCCTGCGCCAGGTTCTCGTACGCGACCGCCACCTTGACCTTGGTGGTGCTGGTGAGGCCGTTGTGGCGGATGGCCAGGGGGAGTTCGTACGTTCCGGGCGCGGCCGACGCGGGAGGCGTCACCGTCAGCGGAACCTTGACCTCCGCGCCGGGGGCGAGCGCGCCCAGGTGCCTGGACGCCGGAGTGACCTTCCATCCTGCCGGAGCGGTCAGGTCCAGCTGCGTCGAAGGGGCGTACCGGCGGGCGGTGTTGGTGAGGAAGAGGGCGCCCGCGGCGGTGCGGCCGGGGTTGGTCTCGGCGGGGAGTTCGGTGCGGGAGCGGATCAGGCTGTGCACGCCCGGGGTGGTGACCTTGAAGGTGTAGGCGTGCTTGAGGTTGCCGACCGCCGGCGTCTTCACGACGACCCGGCCCTGCGCGTCCTTCTTCCAGGGCAGCGGCTTGCCGTCACCGCCCAGGAGGGTGACGCGGGAGTTGCCGCGCACGGGAGTGTCGGCGCCCAGGGTCAGTTCCGCGCCCGGCCACTCCAGGGCGGTGGCGTAGAGGGTGCCGTCCTTGACCGTGTAGCGGATCTTGTCGTCGGAGGTGGGTTCCTCGGCGTGGTGCCAGTACGTCGTTCCGTAGATCGCCTCGCCGTTGGTCTTCAGCCAGGCGCCGATGTCGCGCAGGCGCTGCTGCTGGATCTCGGGGATCGTGCCGTCGCCGCGCGGGCCGATGTCGAGCAGCAGGTTGCCGTTCTTGCTGACGATGTCGGTGAGCGAGTCGACGAGCTGGTCGGAGGTGAGGTGGTCCTCCTCCGGCTCGTTCTGGTTGTAGCCGTAGGAGTGGGCGATGCCCCGGCTCGCTTCCCACTTGTTCGGGTCGATGTCGGGCTTGACGGTGTACTCGGGGGTCTGGAAGTCCAGTTCCCGGCTGTCGAGTTCACCGGTCTGGATCTTGCAGCGGTTGGCGACCGCGACCTCCTTGGGCTTCGCCCGGTTCTTGGCCTGGTTGTAGTAGTCCGCCAGGACCGGCGCGGTCTGCCAGTACGAGGCGGGCTTCTCCCACTGGCCGTCGCACCAGATGATGTCCGGGTCGTAGCCCTTGATCAGCTCTTTCATCTGCGGCTTCATGTAGTCGGCGACGAAGTCGTCGACCTTGGGGGCGCCGAGGTACGGGATTTCCGCCCCGGTGTACGGGTTGCGCGGCTGTCTGCCCGTGTACGCCGGGTTGTTCCACTCGTACAAGGAGAAGTAGAAGCCGGTCTTCAGCGGGCCGCCGCCGGTGGTGTCCTGACGGGCCGCCTTGAAGAGGTCCCCGGCCAGGTCGCGCTGCGGGCCGAGCTCGACGGTGTCGCGGCCGCTGACCTTGCTGTCCCACAGGGCGACGCCCTCGTGGTGCTTGGAGGTGAGGACGAAGTACTTGGCCCCGGCGTCCTTGAAGAGCTTCACCCAGGCCTTCGGGTCGTACTTCTCGGCCTTCCACTGCCCGATGAAGTCGTCGTAGTTCGCGGCCGTCCCGTACGTCTCCTTGTGGTGCTGGTTCGTGGCGTGGCCCTGCTGGTTCATGTACGCCCAGTACCACTCGGCGTAGCTGCCGCGCGGGCCCCAGGCGGGCACCGAGTAGGCACCCCAGTGGATGAAGATGCCGAACTTGTCGTCCTCGAACCACTTGGGGGTGGGGTGGCCGTTGAGCGACTCGGGAGTGGGCTCGTAGTCCTTGTTCGCCGGTACGGGGGCCTGCGCGGCCGGTGCGGGGGCGGCGGCCAGCAGACCGGCGGCCAGGGCGGCGACGGCGGTGGCGGCGGCGAGTCGTGCGCGGTTCACGATGTCTCCTGGTGGCCGGTGTAGTGGGCGCTGACCTGTGCGGGAGTGAGGGCCTCGTCCCAGGTGAAGGTCTCGTCGAGGTCGCCGCGCAGGCCCGCCTGCGGGGTGCCGATCGAGCGGAGGGGGAGCGGGATCGAGGCGGCGACGGTGCCGACCTGCTTGCCGTTGGCGTACAGGGTGGTGGAGCCGGGAGTGGTGACCCAGGTCAGCTGCACCCACTCGCCGAGGGGGAGCGTGTAGTCGAAGGAGTGGTCGGCGACGCCGTAGCGGGTGAAGCCGACCTTGCCGGTGCCCCACTGTCGGAGCTTCAGCGCGCCCGCCTTCGAGCTGAGGAAGACCTGGTCGGGGGTCTTCGCGCCGGCGCGCACCCAGGTGGAGACGGTCCACGGCTCGGCGACGTCGAGGCCGCCGAAGCCGACACCGTCCCGGTCGCTGTCGAAGCGCCAGGCCTGGCCGCGCACGCCGTCGGCGACGGGGGTCGGGTTGTTGATGATGTACGAGGTGCCGGGGAGCGCGCCCGCCTTGTCCTCCACGTACAGGGTGTTGCCGGGGCTGCCCGCCCAGGTCCAGCCGCTGGGGTAGGGCCTGGTGTCGTACGTCCAGTGGTGGGACGGTTTTCCGTCGTTCACCCGGGGCTTGGCGGGGGCGGGGTTGAGGCCGGGCGGGTCGCCGATGCGGGCGACGCGGGCGCGGAAGTCGGCGAGGGTGTCGGGGGTGGGGGAGGCGTTCCAGGAGCGGTCGGCGAGGACCGCGCGGGGGCCCGCCATGTGCTGCTCGTAGTAGCCGTCCTCGGCCCAGAAGTTGTAGTCCGCCCAGTTCTCCAGGCTGGAGCCGAGCATGTCGCCGGAGGTGGAGGGGGCCCAACTGTCGTACATCCAGGACTCGTTGGGATAGAGGTTGTGGTAGTTGTTCGGCGTGACGTAGAAGGGGCCCATCGCGAGCTCGTCGTGGCCCGGGACGATCGGGTCGGCGCCGGAGCCCTCCCAGGTCATGAAGACCACGGAGGGGTTCACCTTCTGCTGGGGCGCGGTCATGTGCTCGACGCCGTTGAAGATCGCGGTGCGCTTGCCGTGCCGGGTGATGACCGAGTCGAGGGTGTTGATGTACTGGGCCAGCAGGTCGCCCAGCGTCGAGACGTCCGGGTCCTTCGCCAAGTGGTCCTTGACCCGGGGGCAGTTGGCGAGCTGGCCGGGCAGCTCGTCCGCGCCGATGCTGAACAGCGGGGCGTCGAACCAGCCCGCGAACTCCTCCACGAGCTCCTTCGACTTCGCGACCGCCTGCGGGCTGGTCATGTCGATCATCCAGTTCGCCGTCAGGTGCGCGTGCGTGTGCGCCGCCGTGCAGGGGTCGGCCCCGTCGCCGAAGCCGATCTTGAAGGCGTCGGTGATCACGGTGGCGTGGCCGGGGACGTCGATGCCCGGCATGATCTGCACGTGGTGGCGGGCCGCGAAGGTCTTCAGGCGGTCGATGTCGGCGCGGCTGTAGCTGTTCGCCGGGTCTGCCAGGCCGGGGAACCTGGGGCTGTCGAGGCGGAAGCCCTCCGAGTCCGACAGATGCAGGAAGAGAGTGTTCAGCTTCTGGTCGCCCATGCGGCGGATCAGGTTCTCCAGGTACGGCAGCTGCCAGAACTTGCGGCCCGCGTCCAGCATCACCGTCCGCAGCTGCTGCGCCGGTACGTCCAGGGAGCGGGCGCGGGGGAGCGTGCGGTGGTCGGGGGCGGCGCGCAGGAGCTGGAGCAGGGTGCGGGTGCCGTAGAAGAGGCCGTGCGTGGAGGCGGCGTCGATACGGACGGCCTCCGCGCTGTCGAGCCGGTAGCCCTCGACGCCGAGCGCCCGGTCCGGGGCGAGGCGCAGCACGATGTCGCCCTTGGCGGCCTGCTGGACGTCGGTGCGCACCGGCAGGGACAGGCCGGTGACCTGGGAGAGCTCGGTGCGGAGCTGGTCGGCGAGTTGACGCGGGGTCTGGCTGGAGGGCGCGATCAGCTCGCTGCGCACGGCGGGCAGGGCGTTCGGGGAGCCGGAGGAGGGGGCGACGAAGATGCGGCTGCGGGAAGAGAGGATGTTCTGTCCGCCCAGGTCCGACCACTGGGTCGGTCTGGGGACGACATCGGGGACGGCGGGGGCGGCAGCCGCCGAGGCGGGGGGAGTCACGGCTGTGGCGAGCAGGCCGAGGAACAGGGAGAGGATCGGTACAGCGCGGCGCACGAGGGGCCTCCTGGATACCTGGGGTCGGAGGGACCGTAGTGGCGCGTGTGAGGCATGACAAGAGGGCCTGCGGCGAGTGGTGTGGACCACTTTCCGCAGACCCTCGTTTTTTATAGGTCCGACCAATCAAGGTGCAGAGGTCGGATGTTGTCGATGGGTCAGGTGATGCTGCCGTATGCGTCAGGCCGCGTCGCGCAGCTCCTCGGCCGCGTAACCGGGGCGGATGCCGAAGTCGCGCAGGATCTCCTCGGCGGCCCGGCGGCCCGAGTGCAGGGCGCCCTGCACGGTGCTCGTCTCCCGGTGGTCCCCGCAGACGTACAGGCCGGAGAGCAGGCGGACCGGGCGGCGTACGTCGTGGGGTGCGGGCATCGCGGGGACGGCGTCCGGGTCGTGGTGGACGGCGAGCAGCTCCCAGTCGTGGGTCGGCGTGCCGTACAGCCGCGCCAGGTGGGAGCGGACCCCGTGGTCCAGGTCCGGCGGGGGGGTGCCGAGGACCGTGGAGGAGATCAGCACCCTGCCGTCGGGCGCACGCGTGGGATCGACCGCGCTGACGACGGCGGTGTGCGACACGGGGCCGCTCCGGTCGGCTTCCAGGACCAGGGCCGAACCGGTCGCGGGAGCCGTGGCGGTGGTGTGGTGCACGACGGTCACGGGGTGGAAGTCGGGGACCCGCAGGCCCGGCAGGAGTTCGGCGGCGGCGCGGGCGCCGGTGGCCAGCAGCAGGGAGCGGCAGCCCAGTTCGCCGTCCTCCTTGGTGGTGACGGAGGAGATGGAGGCGCCGGTGACGTGCACTCCGGTACGGATCGTGCCGGGCGGCAGTGCGGCGGCGAGCAGTTCGGGCAGGGTGTCGGCGCCGCCCTCCGGCAGGCAGAGGCGGCCCCGGGCGAAGCCGCGCAGGGCGAGGTCGGCGCACCGGCTGGAGGTGGTGAGGTCGGGGTCGGAGAGCAGGGCGGACAGGAGCGGGCGCAGGAAGCCCTCGACGGTGCGCGACGGCAGGCCCCGGCTGAACAGGGCGTCCAGCGCCGGGAGTTCGGGCCGGGCCAGCAGCTTCTCGACGGGGGTGGCGGCGAACCGGGCGAGGGCCGCGTTCAGCCGGGCCTGGTCGAGGGCGCCGCCGAGGGGGCGGGAGGCGGGGGCGGTGGCGGGCTGTCCGGTGCTCTGGCCGAGGGTGGTTCCGTTCCGGGGGGCGCTCGCGAGGGCGCGCGCTGCGGTGAGTGCGCCCCTTGCGCCCCGTACCCCCGCGACCCGTACGCCCGCGACCTCGCCCGCGCGGTAGTGGCGGCCCTCGCTGTGCACCAGCACGCCCGGGGCGAACGGGCGCAGGGCGAGACCTTCGAGACCCGGAGTGCGCAGCAGCTCCGGGTAGGCGCTGCTGAGGACCTGGCCGATCCGGTCCAGCCGGAAGCCGTCGACCCGCTCGGTGGACATCCGGCCGCCGACGTAAGGGGCGGCCTCCAGGACGCTGACTGTTACCCCGGCCCGGACGAGCTGGTGAGCGGCACAGAGTCCCGCGACCCCGGCTCCTACGATGACGACGTCCGCGTGGTGCGTTGCGTTACGCACGTGCCCCTCCCCGAGGTCGGCGCGGCTGTGGTGCAGGGCCTATGCCCCCGACAGCCGTACGGGATACCCGCACTGAGGGTGCAGCGTAGAAGTCGGCACGCTCGCTCCGGCAGGCGCGCACCTCCCGTGCACCGATGCACGGCGGTCGCACAAGGGGCGGAGAAGCGGTCGGGAAGTGGTCGGGAAACGGTCAAGGACGGTCGTGCGCGGGGGCATGGCCGGGGTGCGGCCGGGGTGCGGCCGGGGTGCGGCCGCTACGTCGCGCGCAGCGCCGCCCCGATGGCGTCGTCCACCGTCGGGAAGGCGAACGAGAACCCCGACTCCAGCAGCCGTCGGGGCACCACCCGCTGGCTCCCCAGTACGTCCCCGGCCAACTCCCCGAGCGCGACACGCAGTGCCACCTTCGGCACGGGGAAGAGGGCGGGCCGGTGCAGTGCCCTTCCCATCGCCGCCGTCACCTCCTTGTTGGTGACCGGTTCGGGGGCGGTCAGATTCACCGGCCCCGACAGCGACTCGGTGTCGATCAGGTGCCGCAGCGCCGCCACCTCGTCGTGCAGCGCGATGAAGCTCCAGAACTGGCTGCCGTCGCCGAGCCGCCCGCCCAGGCCCGACCGGAAGATCGGGAAGAGCTTTCCCCAGGCCCCGCCGCCGCGCGCCACCACCAGCCCGGTGCGCGCGAACACCGTGCGGATGCCCGCCTCCTCGGCCGGCGCGGCGGCCTCCTCCCACTCCACGCACAGCGACGGCAGGAACCCCTCGCCCGGCGGGGCCTCCTCGTCGACCTTCCGGTCGCCCGTCTCCCCGTAGAAACCCAGCGCCGAGCCGCTGACGAAGACCCTCGGCGGGGTGTCCAGGGAGGCCACCGCCTCGGCGATCGCGGAGGTGCCCAGCAGCCTGCTCTCGCGCAGTTCGCGCTTGTACTCCTCCGTCCAGCGGTGGTCGCCGATGCCCGCGCCCGCCAGGTGCACCACCGCCTCGCACCCGGCGAGGCCCTTGGCGTCGACGTAACTGCGCCTCGGGTCCCAGGTGACCTCGTCCCCGGCGCGCGCGGGCCTGCGCACCAGGCGCACCACCTGGTGCCCGTCCGCGCGCAGCGAGCGCACAAGTGCCGTACCGATGAGGCCCGTAGAGCCCGTGACTGCGATCCGCATGGCGTCCATAGGGGTCATCCTGCCCCGGACAGGGCCGGATGCGCGCAGCGTGGCACAGTGTCGCCATGCCGCCGACGCACGAAGGACCCGACGCATCCGCGAGTGGCGTCGACACCGTCACCGTACGCACCGCCACGCTCGCCGACGACGCGGCGCTGGCCGCACTGGACGGGGACACCTGGTCGCCGCTGCACGCGGTGACACCGCGCCCGGTGCCTCCGTACGCCCCCTACTTCGACGAACGCCACCTCCCCGACGACGTCCTGGTCGCCGAGGAGGACGGGCGGCTGCTCGGTTACGTACGGGTCGTGCCGCCCACCCCGCTCGCCTGCAACGCGCACGTCCTCCAGATCAACGGCTTCGCGGTCGCCGGACAGGCGCGGGGCCGGGGGATCGGCAGGCTGCTGGTGCGGGCGGTCTGCGCGGAGGTCCGCCGCAGGGGGTGCCGGCGGATCACCCTGCGGGTGCTGGGCCACAACGCGCCCGCCCGTGCGCTGTACGAGGCGGAGGGCTTCGTGGTGGAGGGGGTGCTCGCGGGGGAGTTCTTCCTGGACGGGCGGTACGTGGACGACGTGCTGATGGGGCGGGCGCTCACGGAGGAGTGAGGGTCCGGCGCGCCCGGGGCCGGGACGCCGGCGCCCTGGCACCGAACGGCGCGAAAGAGGCAATGCGGGCATAGTGATCGACAGGGGTGCGCGCACGGAACATCGTGCGCCGCCCGCCCGCAGCCCTTGTCGTCTGCCCGAGGAGCCGGAAGCGCGATGAGCTCGGTCCGCGCGCGCCAGGGGGAGGTTCCCCGATGGCTCAGGGGCGAGAAGGCCCCGCTCTGGCTCCGGCTGCTGCCGCTGGTCGTGCTGGCCCTGCTGGCGGTGTCCGACCGGATCACCCCGGACGACGTGGAGCTGAGCTACTTCGTCGCCGCCCTGCCGCCGCTGACCGCCCTGCTGTACGGGCCGGTGAGCACCGCGCTCATGGGGGTGGCGGTGGTCGTCTTCGGGCTCTACGACACCGACGAATTCGCGCACCGGGACGGTGTGCTGCTCTCCCTGGTGCTCCTGTGCGTCACCAGCGTGGTGGTGTCCTGGTCGCGCACGCGCAGGGACGCCCGGCTGGTGACCGTGGGGACGGCCGCGGAGGTGGCGCAGTTCGCGGTGCTGCCGCCGCTGCCGACCGCGGTGGGCCGGGTGCACTGCTTCGGCCTCTACCGGGCGGCGGAACTGGGCGCACTGGTCAGCGGCGACCTCTACGACGTACGGGCGGGGCCGAACGGGGTGCGCGCCGTCGTCGCCGACGTGGAGGGGCACGGGCCCGGTGCGGTCGCCACCGTCTCCGCGCTCCTCGGGGCCTTCCGGGAGGCGGCGCTGGACGATGCCGACCTGCCCGCGGTGGCCGCCCGGCTGGACCGGCGGCTGGTGGTCGACTCGGCGGCGGTGGAGCACGCGGAACTGTTCGCGACCGCCGTGCTCATGGAGTTCGCCGAGGACGGGCTGTCGGTACGGGTGGTCTCCTGCGGGCATCCGCCGCCGCTGCTGCTGCGGGAGGGGAAGGTCACCGAGATGCGGGTCGATCCGGCGCCGCCCCTGGGGCTCGGCCTCACCGAGTTCGGGCTGCCGTCGGTGACCGTGGTGCCGCTGGAGCCCTGCGACCGCATCCTGGCCCACACTGACGGCATCACGGAGGCGCGGAACGCGGCGGGTGTCTTCTACCCCCTGCGCGAGCGGCTGGAGGCGCTGGGTGCGTCCGAGGGGGAGCTGGCCGATCTGGCGGAAGCGGTCCAGCGCGATCTGCTGCGGTTCGCCAAGCGCGTCGAGGACGACGTGGCGCTGCTGCTGGTGGAGCCGGACCCGGAGAGCTGCCCGGACGGCGAGGGGGGCCCGGGCCGGCCGTGACGGAGCGTCCCGGGGCCCCTCGCGGGCCTTCAGGACAGGCTCATGCCCCGGGTCAGCTCCTTCAGGCAGCGGGCGGCGAGTTCGGCGGGCGAGCCCGGCCCCTCGGTGGGGGCGTCCGTGCGGGCCCACTCCTCCAGTGCCGTACGGATGGCGGCTGTTGCCGCAGCGGCCGCGAGGCGGACCTCCAGGGGGTCGGCGCCGGGTCCCGCGAGCGTGCCCAGCACCGGGATGAGCTGCTCCTCGGACTCCTGGTTCACCCGGTACCAGACGGCCCGCAGCGCCGGGTCCTGCGCGGCGGCGCGCAGCAGCCCCCGCGTCCAGTCAAGCTGCTCGGCGGCCTGCGGGTCCGGGGTGGCGAGCACCTCGGCGACCGCGCGCTCCAGGGTGCTGAGCACGCCGGAGCCGGGCTCGGCGGCCGCGAGCAGGGCCCGCCACTGGTCGCCGCCGCCGGAGAGCAGCGGGGCGACGGCGTCCTGCTTGCTGCGGAAGTACCGGTAGAAGGTGCGCAGCGCGACCCCCGCGCGCGTGGCGATGGCCTCGGCGGTGGTGCCGTCCGGGCCGTGCTCGGCGAAGAGCTCGGCGGCGGCGCGGGCGATGTCGAGCTGGGTGGCGGCCTTGCGGCGCTCGGTGAGGGAGGGCTTGGGGGCGCCGGTCGTCGGCGGTGCGGACCGGGGCCGGTCGGACTGGGGCTGCGGGGGCTGGGTGCTCACCTCGGCAGCGTACGCCCAGAAAGGTCCGCACACCGGCAGGGGTGCACGGAATGACCCAGTGACAAAACGTGCCACATGGGCGTAACGTGAAAGACGATCCCGAAGGAAGCCGATCCGGAGGGAACGAGGACAGCGGAGATGAAGACCATGCAGCGTTACGAGGGCCGTCGCGTTCTGATCAGCGGGGCCGGTTCGGGCATCGGGCGGGCGACCGTGCACCGCGTGCTCGCCGAGGGCGGCCGCGTCGTCGCCGTCGACGTCAACGAGGCAGGGCTGAAGGAGACCGCCGAGCAGGCCGCCGCCACTTCCGCCGAGGCCGCACAGCGCCTGAGCACCGCGGTCCTGGACATCTCCGACGAGGCCGCCGTCAAGGCCGGCGTCGCCGCCGCCGTGGAGACCCTGGGCGGCCTGGACGTCCTGGTCAACGCGGCCGGCATCCTGCGCTCCTCGCACACCCACGAGACCACGCTCGACTTCTTCAACAAGATCATCGCGGTCAACCTGACCGGCACCTTCCTGATGATCCGCGAGGCGATACCCGCCCTGCTCGCGGGCGACAAGCCGGTGATCGTGAACTTCTCCTCGACCTCCGCCTCCTTCGCCCACCCGTACATGTCGGCGTACGCGGCCAGCAAGGGCGGCATCCAGTCGATGACCCACGCCCTGGCCGCCGAGTACAGCAAGCAGGGCCTGCGCGTCGTCGCCGTGGCCCCCGGCTCCATCGCCTCCGACATGACCAGCGGCAAGGGTCCGGGTCTGCCCGAGGACGCCGACATGATGCTCTTCATGAAGCTCGCCCCGGCCCTCGGCCAGGGTTTCGCGGGCCCGGAGACGGTCGCGGGCGTCGTGGCGATGCTCGGCTCGGAGGACGGGGCGTTCATCACGGGCACGGAGATCCGCATCGACGGCGGCACGCACTACTGACGGGGGCCGGGCGGGGGGTACGGCACCGGGGAGCCCGGTGCCGTACCCCCCCTGTCGGCGATCACCACTTAGCTGAAAGCACTGAGTCTCATGAGCAGCACCGAAACCACCACGGCCGCCACCGCTTCCGTCTCCGCCGCCACCGCCGCCTCCGCTTCCGTCTCCGCCGTCTCCGCCGCGGAGACCTTCGACGGGAAGACCGTCGTCATCACCGGGGCCTCCGCCGGCATCGGCGCGGGCTTCGCCCGGCACGCCGCGTCCCTGGGAATGCGCCTGGTCCTCGCCGACATCGCCGCCGACCGGCTGGAAGCCCTCGCCGGTGAGCTGAAGGCGGGCGGCGCCGAGGTCGAGACGGTCGTCGTCGACGTCGCCGATCCGGCCTCCGTCGAGGGCCTCGCCGAGAAGGCGTACGCGCGCTTCGGCAGCGTCGACATGCTGATCAACAACGCCGGGATCATGGCCATGGGCTACTCCTGGGAGATCCCCGCCGAGCGCTGGGACGCGGCCCTGCGGATCAACATCGGCGGGTACGTCAACGGCCTGCGTGCCTTCGTGCCGAGGCTGCTGGCGCAGGGCACCAAGGCGTGGGTGCTGAACGTGTCCTCGGTGGACGGGATGCTGCCGAGTCCGCTGATGGCGCCCTACAGCGTGACCAAGTTCGGCACGCTGGCGCTGAGTGAGTCGCTGCATTACGAGATGCAGATGCGGCAGGCGCCGATCCAGGTGTCGGTCGTCATGCCCGACTCCGTCAAGAGCGAGATCTTCCGGTCGGCGAAGCCGGGGGGCGGGACGCCTCCGGAGATCGCCGCGTTCAACGAGCAGTTGCAGGCGAGGGCGGACGAGCAGGGCATCACGCCGGAGGAGCATGCGCGGCGCGTCTTCGACCTGGTGGCGGGTGGTGCCTACTGGGCCGTCCCCCAGCCCGAGATGCTGGACGCGGTCCTCCAGGGCCGCACGGACATGATCCTGTCCCGGACGGTCCCCACGCTCAACCTGGGCTGATTCTTCTTCCCGGCACCGGGCGTGCGGCCCCCTTCCCGGCACCGGGTGCGTGGCCCCCTCCGGGCCCGGCCCGTGCCGGGGGCTCTGCCCCCGGACCCCCGGGTTTCGCCCCGGTCCCGCCCCTTCACCTAAAGCGCTCGGCCGCGCGGCTGGGTGGGTGGCTCGCGTTTTGCGCCCACGCGGCGGAGCCGCAAATCGATACAGCCCCGCGCCCCTGAAAGGGGCGCGGGGAACTGCGCGCGCGACCACGAAGCACCCGCACGGAACCGTTCGGCCCCGCGGGTTTAGGTGAAGGGGCGGGGCTGGGGCGAATCCGCCCCGGCACCGGGTGCCGATGCCCACCCCGCACCGCGCCTGAGCGGCCCGCGCCCCAGCGGCCCGCCGCCCGCAGCCGGAGCGCCTAGTCCCCGAACCGCTCCCACAGCTGAGGGAAACGATCCGCCAGCGCCCCGTCGTCATCGAGGTCCAAAACCGTCCCCTCCGGTTCCGCCGCCTGCCCCGGGACGCCCAGGTCCGGCGCGACCGAGCCCGTGAGCTGTTCGTACGCCTCGTCCGCCGCGTACCCCAGCTCCTCCCCGTCCCCGTCGATCTCGTCGTCGAAGTCGTCGAGCAGCCCGGCCAGGTCGTCCGGCTCGTGCAGCGCACCCTCGAACACCTCCCGGCCCTGGCCGATCAGCCAGCACCGGAAGTAGTCGAACGCGTCGTCGCTCGCACCGCCCATCATCACGACGGCGGCCCCCCACAAGTCCCACCGGTACGCGCGGTTGTAGCGCACCTCGAAGTGTCTGGCGAAGTCGAGCACGGAGTCGGGGTCCCGCTGGAGCAGCCGCTCGACGAGCAGGTCGGCATGGTCCTCGGGGTCGCCCTCGGCGGCCGCGCGGGTGCTGTCGACGATCTCCCAGAATTCCGTCTCGTCCATCACGTGCTCCAGCATCGGGCTTGCGCGCACGCGGCGCACGCGGAGCGCCCGGATGAGAGCCGTCTCGTTACCCGCGCGATTCGGACGCATGCCTAGTACACGCACGTACGGCCGAATCCGATCGAGCCTCCGCGCCCCGCATCCGTGCAGGTCCGCGCCCCGTGTGACCGTCCGATGATTCACTCGTTTGAAGGGCTAGCGACGTACGCACTCTCACCCACTCGATCCCTCAAAGGGAGCTGCCCTCGCCATGGACACGCAAGACCGGACCGAACACACCGGGGCCCGCGGAGCCCCGCTGAGCGTGGCGCAGGCCGAAGCCGCGCTGGTCGAGCACTATCCGCGCCTCGTCAGGCTCGCCTTTATCACCCTTCCGCCCACCCTCGGCCGCCACCGCCGCGTCCTCGCCGCCCACGGGCTCGTCCAGCGCGCCCTTCCCTCCGTGCGCACCCGGTCCGTCCGGTCCGCCGCCGCGCCCGCCCTTCCGGCCCAGCGCACCGCGCCCGCCGAGAGCGCGTACGTCACCCTGCGCGCCCGGGTGCTGCGCGAGGCGCTGGCGTACGGCAAGCGCCCCACCTGGTGGCCGAAGCGCGGCCCCGGGCCCGAGCGGCTGCGCCCGGTCCTGCCCACCGTCTGGGGGCTGCGGCTCTTCCCCGCCGCCGGCGGCGCCGACGAACTCGCCCTGGAGCAGGCCCTGTCGGGCACCGACTCCGCCACCCGCGCCGCCCTCGCCCTGCACCGGGTGGAGGGCATGAGCGAGGACGAGACCCGGCAGCGGCTCGCCGAGGCCGGGGTCGCCGAGCCCGCCCTCGCCCTGCGCACCGCCGAACGGCTGGGGCGCCAGGTGCTCGGCGAGCCGGAGGAGGGGGCCCAACACCCGCTCCTCTCCGGCGAGTTCGACCCCTGCTTCGTGCACACCCGCCCCACCGACCTCCTGCGCCGCAGGCACCGCGTCCGTACCGCAGGAGCCGCCCTCGTGGTCGCGGCCGTCGCCGCCGGGGTGCTGCCCGTCGTGATCGGCGACGCCCCCCGTCCGCAGGAACGCACGGCCGCCACCGGCACCGTCAACGCCTCCATAGCGGGGCGCGTCCTGGACCCCCGGCATCTGGTCCGCCCCGCCGCCGACGAATGGGCCGACACCTCCCGCGTCGACTTCACCGTCTGGCCCGCCCGCGGGGACCGCGTGAACGACCTGCCGCTGCTCGACCGCGCACTGAAGGTCTGGGCGAGCCCGGCCCGTACGGTACGGATCTCCAGCACACCCGGCGCGGGCACCCAGCCCCCCACCGCCCCGCCCCGCCTGCTGTACGCGGGCGACGTCGACGGCACCGCGGTCGTCCTCCTCAACGACGGCGACCGTACGATCCGCTACGCGGAACCCGCCGACCGCGACGAGCCCCCGACGCTCGACTTCGCCCGCACCGACGACGCGGACGTGGTGACCGGAGCGGCCCTCGTCGTCACCCGGGACGGCAGCAACACCCGCTTCCTGCTGGCCCCCTGGATCGACGAGACCACCACCCGCGACCTGCTGAAACCCAACTCCCCCGGCGGGAAGCTGAGTGTGCGCGCGGACGGCGTCACCGACCCCGTCCGCCGCCCCGGAGCAGGCGGGGTGTGCGACTCCTGGCCGGTGCTCCAGCTCCGCTCCTCCGAGCTGATCGTCGAGAAACACGCCTTCCTGCTCACGGACCTGGGCGACCTCGCCCCCGTCCACCTCACCTACACCCCGCCGCCCGGCAGCGGCGCCCCCGCGCGCCAGCCCCGCGAGGCGACCAGCGCCGCCGCCCTCCAGACCTGGGCGCACAGCGCCTGCCACCTCCCTTCGATGCGGGGGTACGGGGTGCGCTCGGTCAACAACTGGGTGTACGCGCAGCAGACGCTCCCCGAGGCGGGCGGCCGGGCCGACTGGGTCTGCACCCGCGCCGACACCTGGCGTGGCCCCGGCCGGGTGATGGTCCAGCTGCATCTGCCGTCCACCGCCCCCACCGCGCTCGGCACAACGGTCGCGACCGCCGAGGACACGGCCTCGTGCAGCCGCTTCGGGCAGCACGTCCTCGCCGGGGCGGGCTGGCAGGCGCCGAAGTCGGGCGACTGGTACCTGCTGGCGGCGGGCAGCCGCAAGGTGCGCTCCATCGAGGCCACCGGCGGCCTCAAGGCCGAGGCCGCCGGGCCGACGCTGGCGGTCCGCGCACCCAAGGGCGTCAAGGCGGAGCTGAAGGCGAAGATGGCGGACGGGTCGACGCTGGAGGGGCTGCACTGAGTCTGAGGATTCCTCGCGGCTCGCGGTAAATCCGGACAGGAGTTGTCTGGTTTCGGCGGCATCCTTCTTCGTATGAGCACGGAGCGACGGAGGAGCCGTACATGAACCACGACCAGCCGAACCTGACCGGCCGCATCGCACTGGTGGCGGGCGCGACCCGGGGAGCGGGCCGCGCCATCGCCGTGGAACTGGGTGCGCTCGGCGCGACGGTGTACGTCACCGGGCGCACCACCCGTACGAAGCTCAGCGAGGTAGGGCGGGCGACCGAGACCATCGAGGAGACCGCGGAACTGGTGACGGCGGCGGGCGGCGAGGGCGTCGCCGTGCCGACGGACCACCTGGAGGTCGAGCAGGTACGGGCACTGGTCGAGCGGATCGACCGGGAGCGCGGCCGGCTCGACGTCCTGGTCAACGACATCTGGGGCGGCGAGCACCTGGTCGAGTTCGGCAAGAAGATGTGGGAGACGGGGCTGGAGCACGGGCTGCGGATGCTGGAACTCGGCGTCAAGTCCCACATCATCACCAGCAGTTGTGCGCTGCCGCTGCTGGTGCGGCACAAGGGCGGGCTGGTCGTCGAGATCACCGACGGCACCGCCGAGTCGAACAAGGGGTTCCGGGAGAACTTCTACTACGACCTTGCGAAGAACGCGCCGATCCGGATGGCGTCCAACCTGGCCCACGACCTGGCGGGCGTGGGCGGGACCGCCGTGTCCGTCACCCCCGGATTCCTGCGCTCCGAGCAGATGCTCGACCACTTCGGGGTGACGGAGGCGAACTGGCGCGACGCGATCGCCAAGGAACCGAGCTTCGCGATCGCGGAGTCGCCGGTGTACGTGGGGCGGGGCATCGCCCGGATCGCCGCCGACCCGGAGCGGGCGCGGTGGAACGGGCGCTCGCTCTCCAGCAGGGACCTGGCGGTGGCGTACGGGGTGCGGGACGCGGACGGGTCGCAGCCGGATGCGTGGGGGTACCTTTCGCGGGTCATGGCGGGCGAGGAGGGCGTCCCGGCGGACGACTACCGCTGAGGCCCTGCCGTCCCCGCCCCCTTGGGCTCCGCCCGTTTACCCTCGTCCCCTTGGGCGGCGGGGCCGCCCCCCGGGGGCGGGACGGGCGGGCAAGGGGGCGGTACGCCCGATCCGGGCCCGCCCCGGCACCGGCCCCCCTCACCCGTACAGCCGGTACAGGCCCTTCGCCGCCGAGGCCAGGGACGACCGCAGCTCCGGCGGACCCAGTGCCTCCGCCTCCGCGCCCAGCGGCAGGAGCTGGGCGGTGGCGACCTCCACCGACTCCACCGGGACGGTGACCCGCACCCACCCCTCCGCGTCCGGCGGCCCCGCCGCAGCCAGTGCCTCCCGGGCCACCGGCGGGTCCATCACCCGGGCGAGCCCCCGCACCCCCGCCGGGGAGAGCCGCAGCTCCGCCTCCGTCCGCAGGAGCGAGCGGGAGAACTCCGCCGCCCGGGACTCCCAGAACGCGGGCAGGTCGAAGCCCTCGTCCCGGGTGAAGCCCGAAGTGGTCACGGTCACCGCCGTGAAGCGGTCCAGCCGGTACACCCGGAAGTCCCCCGACTCCGCCCGCGCGCAGACGTACCAGATGCCTCCCTTGAGGACCAGGCCGTACGGCTCCAGGCGGCGCTCGACGACGCGGTCCGAGCGCTTCCCGTACCGCGCCTCCATCACGAAGTCCCCCCACACCGCCTCCGCCACGGCGGGCAGCAACTCCGGTGTCACCGGCTCCTGGTACCAGCCGGGCGCATCCAGATGGAAGCGCTGCGCGGCACTCGCCGAGGCGTCACGGAGCGAGGGCAGGAGTGCGGCGGACACCTTCAGACGGGCCGCCGATGCCGCGTCCTCCAGGCCCATCTCCCGCAGCGCGCCCGGCAGACCGGACAGGAAGAGCGCCTCCGCCTCGCTGCGGCCGAGCCCCGTCAGCCGGGTGCGGTAGCCGCCGATCAGCCGGTAGCCCCCGGCCCGCCCCCGGTCCGCGTACACCGGAACCCCCGCCTCCGAGAGGGCCTGGGCGTCGCGCGTGATCGTCCGCTCGGACACCTCCAGCTCCGCCGCCAGTTCGGCGGCCGTCATCATCGGCCGGGACTGGAGCAGCAGCACCATCTTGATCAGTCGGGCAGCACGCATGACCCACATCTTGCTACGGGCGGCCGGGTCATACTGGGGCCGTTGTCGTGTACGCGTGGAAGGCGGGGTCATGCGGGGGGAACGACTGGGCGGCCGGTACCGGCTGACGAGACGCCTGGGCCGGGGCGGCATGGGCGAGGTGTGGGCCGCCCACGACGAGCGGATGCTGCGGGACGTCGCCGTGAAGCTGGTGGCCACGCCCAAGGGCCCCGCCGAGGCGGAGACCTCCTTACGGTTCCGGCGCGAGGTCCGGTCCGCCGCGAGCCTGCCGGGCAGGCACACCGTCGTCGCCCACGACTGCGGGGAGGAGTGGCTCGACGGCGAGAACGTGCTCTACCTGGTGATGGAGCTGATCGAGGGCCCGACCCTGCGCGACAAGGTTGCCGAACAGCTCCCGCACTGGTCGCAGGCGGCCCACTGGGGCAGCCAGATCGCCGCCGCACTCGGCGCGGCCCACGCGCGGGGCATCGTGCACCGCGACATCAAACCGGCCAACGTCATGTTCACCGCCGCCGACGAGCTGAAGGTCCTCGACTTCGGCATCGCCAAGTTCGTCGGCGACTCGGTGACGGTCAGCGAAATCACCGGCACGGGCGGCATCGTCGGCACCCCCGCCTACATGTCGCCGGAGCAGCTGCGCGGCCTGCGGGACCTCGACCACCGCAGCGACCTCTACTCGTTCGGCTGCGTGCTGTACTACATGCTCACCGGCCGCCCGCCGCTGAGCGCGGAGAACCCGTTCGCCCTGGCGATGATGCAGGACCACGAACCGCCCGTACCCCCCGACCGCTTCACCGCCGGTGTCCCTGCGGAGTTGAGCAGGCTCGTCATGGGCCTCCTCGCCCGCAACCCCGACGGGCGGCCCAGGACGGCCGAGCCGGTCGTGGAGCAGCTGCGGACGCTGGCGGCCGGAAGGACGGAGCAGGGGACACGCCGGAAGTGGTCCCGGGCGGAACCGGTCTGGTCCTCGCCCGGCACGGCCGGACTGTGGAACGCGTACGCCACCCGCGACCACCTGGCCGAGGCGAAGGCCGAGGCGGCCCGCGTCCGCGACGAGACGCAGGAAGAGCTCAGGGCCGCCCGCGAGGAGGCCGACGCCCTTCTGGCGGCGAGCCGGGAGCAGGTGGCGCGGGCCGCTGCCGAGTTCGAGCGGCAGTTGCAGGCACGCCGCGAGCGGGCCGAGCGCGACGAGACCGCCCGCCACGCCAAGGCCCAGGAGCGCCTCGCCGAGATCGAGGGCAGGGCGGAGCAGCTGAGGCTGGAGGCGGAGCGGCTGTTCACGGACGCCGAACGCCGGGCCCGGCAGGTCGTGGAGGCGGCGCAGAGCCGGGCCAAGGGGATCGCACCGCGCGCGGAGATGCCGGAACTGGCCTCGGCGCGGGCGCAGTTGGACCGTCTGGTGCAGGAGAGCATGTACCTGCCGACCGACGAACTCGCCGGCAGGCGGGACGGCATCCTGCGCCAGCTCTTCAGCATCCAGCGGGAGCTGGCACAGTCCGAAGCCCCCGGGGGGAAGCCTGCCTGAACAGCCGGAGGGGCCCCGCGTGCACCATGCACGCGGGGCCCCTCCCGTACGACGTCAGAGCGCGAAGGCCTACAGGCCGTACCGCTCCCGCGCCTCCTTGACCGCCGAAGCCGGGACCGAGCCCTTCTTCGCCAGCTGGGCCAGCGTCGCCACGACGATCGACTGCGCGTCGACGCCGAAGTGGCGGCGGGCCGCCTCACGGGTGTCGGAGAGGCCGAAGCCGTCCGTACCCAGCGAGGTGTAGTCCTGCTCGACCCACTGGCTGATCTGGTCCGGGACCTGGCGCATCCAGTCGCTGACCGCGACGACCGGGCCCGGCGCGTCGGCCAGCACCTTCGTCACGTACGGGGTGCGGAACTCGCCCCGCAGCGCGGCCTCGTCGGCCTCCAGCGCGTCGCGGCGCAGCTCGCCCCACGAGGTGGCGGACCAGACGTCGGCGAAGACGTTCCAGTCGGCGGCGAGCAGCTCCTGGGCCTCCAGGATCCAGTGGATCGCGGTGCCGGAGGCCAGCAGCTGGGCGCGCGGGGCGTCCGGCGAGGTGGCCGCCGGGGCGTCCTTGAACTTGTAGAGGCCCTTGACGATGCCCTCCTCGACGCCCTCGGGCATCGCGGGCTGCGGCATCGGCTCGTTGTAGACCGTCAGGTAGTAGAAGACGTCTTCCGGCTTCTCGCCGTACATCCGCTTCAGACCGTCCTGGACGATCACCGCGACCTCGTACGCGAACGCCGGGTCGTAGTTCAGCGACGCCGGGTTGGTGGCGGCGATGAGGTGCGAGTGGCCGTCCGCGTGCTGGAGGCCCTCACCCGTCAGCGTCGTACGACCGGCGGTCGCGCCGACGATGAAGCCCTTGCCGAGCTGGTCGGCGAGCTGCCACATCTGGTCGCCGGTCCGCTGCCAGCCGAACATCGAGTAGAAGATGTAGAACGGGATCATCGTCTCGCCGTGCGTGGAGTACGCGGTCGACGCGGCGATGAAGTCCGCCATGGCCCCGGCTTCGGTGATGCCCTCGTTGAGGACCTGACCGTCCTTGGCCTCCTTGTAGTACATGAGCTGGTCGCGGTCGACCGGGTCGTACGTCTGGCCGAGCGGCGAGTAGATGCCGGCGGAGGGGAAGAGCGCCTCCATGCCGAAGGTGCGCGCCTCGTCGGGGACGATCGGCACCCAGCGCTTGCCGGTCTCCTTGTCCCGCATCAGGTCCTTCACCAGGCGGACGAACGCCATGGTGGTGGCCATGCCCTGCTTCGAGCCCTTCTTCAGCGCGGCGAAGGACTTCTCGGCGGGCTGGGGGAGGGGCGCGACGGGGTGCACGCGGCGGGCCGGTGCCGGGCCGCCGAGGGCCGCGCGGCGCTCCTGGAGGTAGCGGACCTCGGGGGAGTCGGCGCCCGGGTGGCCGTACGGGACCAGGGACTCGTCCAGCTTGGAGTCCGGGATCGGAAGCTCGAGCAGGTCGCGCATCGCGCGGAATTCCTTGCCGGTGAGCTTCTTCATCTGGTGGTTGGCGTTGCGCGACTCGAAGCCGGGGCCGAGCGTGTAGCCCTTCACCGTCTGGGCGAGGATCACGGTCGGCTGGCCCTTGTGCTCGACGGCCGCCTTGTACGCCGCGTACACCTTGCGGGCCTCGTGGCCGCCGCGCGAGGTGTGGAAGCACTCGGCGATCTTCGCGTCGGAGAGCACGGCCGCGAGCTGCTTGAGCGCGGGCTCCGCGCCGAAGAAGTGCTCGCGGATGTACGCCACGTCGCGGGTCGCGTACGTCTGGAACTGGGCGTCCGGCACCGCGCGGAGGCGGCGGACCAGCGCACCGGTGGTGTCGAGCTGGAACAGCTCGTCCCAGGCGGAGCCCCAGAGCGTCTTGACGACGTTCCAGCCGGCACCCCGGAAGGCGCCCTCCAGCTCCTGCACGACACGGAAGTTGGCGCGGACCGGGCCGTCGAGGCGCTGCAGGTTGCAGTTGATGACGAAGGTCAGGTTGTCGAGACCCTCGCGGGCGGCCAGCGTGAGGGCCGCCGTCGCCTCGGGCTCGTCCATCTCGCCGTCACCGAGGAACGCCCAGACGTGGGAGTTCGAGGTGTCCTTGATGTTGCGGTTCTCCAGGTAGCGGTTGAAGCGCGCCTGGTAGACCGCGGACAGGGGGCCGAGACCCATGGAGACGGTGGGGAACTCCCACAGCCAGGGGAGACGGCGGGGGTGCGGGTAGGAGGGGAGGCCGTCGCCGCCCGCCTCCTGCCGGAAGTTGTCGAGCTGCTGCTCGTTGAGACGGCCGTCCAGGAAGGCGCGGGCGTAGATGCCGGGGGAGGCGTGGCCCTGGATGTAGAGCTGGTCGCCGGAGCCGTCACCCTCCTTGCCGCGGAAGAAGTGGTTGAAGCCGGTCTCGTACAGCCAGGCGGCCGACGCGAACGTCGCTATGTGACCACCGACGCCGAAGCGCGAGCCGCGGGTCACCATGGCCGCCGCGTTCCAGCGGTTCCACGCGGTGATCCGGCTCTCCATCTCCAGGTCGCCGTCGAAGGCGGGCTCGGAGGCGGTCGGGATGGTGTTGACGTAGTCCGTCTCCAGCAGCTTGGGCAGCGCCAGACCGGCGGCCTCGGCGTGCTGGAGGGTGCGGCGCATCAGGTATTCGGCCCGGTTGGAGCCTGCGGCCTTGGCGACGGCGTCGAGGGAGGCCGCCCATTCGGCGGTCTCTTCGGTGTCGCGGTCCGGGAGCTGGTCGAGCTCGCTCGGAGCGTTGCGTACGGGGTCGGTCATGACGCCGCCTTCCGGGAAGGAGGGGGTGGTGAGAAAAGGGGGGTCTGTGTCTGGCAGGACGGGACCCGGTGGTGCTTTTTGACGGGACCTTGATGAGGTCCGCCGTCGACTGTAAGGACTGATCGATGATCGATCAAAGTTTGAACGGAAAAAATCCTTCCGCCACGCAAAGTCGGCATTCCGTGCCACAGAAAAGGGCACGAAGTGTCACCTCGGAAAGGGGCATTGAGTGCAATTCGGGCGTGCGGTGCACACCTCACGCGCGCGGTGCACATCCGAGCACATGCGCCTTCACCAGCTCGCCGATCCGCGGATCCCGCCGCCGGAACGCCTCGACGAGGTCCTCGTGCTCCTCCGCGTACGACTTCTGCACGGTCCCCAGCCACCGGATCGACAGCGCGGTGAACACCTCGATGCCCAGCCCCTCCCAGGTGTGCAGCAGTACGCCGTTCCCGGCCGCCCGCACCAGCTCCCGGTGGAAGCCCACCGTGTGCCGCACCTGCGCCGTCCCGTCCACCGCCCGGTCGGCCGCGTACAGCGCCACCACATGCGGTTCCAGCGCCGATACGTCGTCGGCGAGCACGGGGGCGGCCAGTTCGGCGGCGATCTGCTCCAGGCCCGCCCGCACCGGGTAGCTCTCCTCCAGGTCGGCGGCGGTCAGATTCCGTACCCGTACGCCCTTGTTGGGAGCCGACTCGATCAGCCGCAGGGTCTCCAGCTCGCGCAGCGCCTCACGCACGGGCGTCTGGCTGACCTGCAGCTCCGTGGCGATGCGGCGCTCGACGATGCGCTCGCCCGGCTTCCAGCGCCCGCTGACGATCCCCTCCACGATGTGCTCGCGGATCTGTTCGCGGAGCGAGTGGACGACGGGCGGATTCATGGGGGCTCCTTCAGGGAAAACCGACGCGCTGGGTAACCATACGGCGGCGCCCCCGCCCGGAAGAGACCCGGGCGGGGGCGCAGTCGTACAGCAGAGGCGTGTTACAGGCCGGAGCCCGACCTCGTTGCGATCCTCGGCCCCTCGCGGGGCCGCCACGTCAGAGACCGAGTTCAACCTCGAACTCGCCGGCCTCCAGGATCGCCTTGACGGCCGTCAGGTAACGGGCCGCGTCGGCGCCGTCCACCAGGCGGTGGTCGTAGGAGAGCGACAGGTACGTCATGTCGCGCACGGCGATGGTCTCGCCCAGGTCCGGGTGGTTGATGACCACGGGACGCTTGACGGTGGCACCGATGCCCAGGATGGCGACCTGGTTCGGCGGCACGATGACCGTGTCGAACAGCGCACCGCGCGAGCCGGTGTTGCTGATCGTGAAGGTCGCACCGGACAGCTCGTCCGGCGTGATCTTGTTGCCGCGGACCTTGCCGGCCAGCTCGGCGGTCTTCTTGGAGATGCCCGCCAGGTTGAGGTCACCGGCACCCTTGATGACCGGGGTCATCAGGCCCTTCTCGGAGTCCACGGCGATGCCGATGTTCTCCGAGTCGAAGTAGGTGATGGTGCCCTCGTCCTCGTTGATCCGGGCGTTGACGACCGGGTGGGCCTTCAGCGCCTGGGCCGCAGCCTTCACGAAGAACGGCATCGGGGAGAGCTTGACGCCCTCGCGGGCGGCGAAGGAGTCCTTCGCGGCGGCGCGGAGCTTCATCAGCTTGGTGATGTCCACCTCGACGACCGAGGTGAGCTGGGCCTGCGAGTGCAGGGCCTTCATCATGTTGTCGCCGATGACCTTGCGCATGCGGGTCATCTTCACGGTCTGGCCGCGCAGCGGCGAGACCTCCAGGGCCGGAGCCTTGGACGCGGCGGCCGGAGCAGCAGCGGCAGCAGCCGGAGCCGGAGCCTTGGCGGCCTCGGCGGCAGCCACGACGTCCTGCTTGCGGATGCGACCGCCGACGCCGGTGCCCTTGACCTGGCCCAGGTCGACGCCGTTCTCGGCGGCGAGCTTGCGGACCAGCGGGGTCACGTACGCACCGTCGTCCGCCGTGGTCGCGGCCGGAGCCGGGGCCTGCGGGGCGGCGGGGGCGGGCGCGGCCGGGGCAGCCGGAGCGGCCGGAGCCGGAGCGGCAGCGGCGGGCGCGGCCTGGACCGGAGCCGGAGCGGCGGCCGGAGCAGCCGGGGCCGCGGGGGCGGCCGGAGCGGCGGGGGCAGCCGGGGCGGCCGGAGCCGGAGCGGCGGCTGCGGGCGCGGCCGGAGCGGCCGGAGCAGCGGCCGGGGCCGCGCCCTTCGCACCGATGACGGCGAGTTTGGCGCCGACCTCGGCGGTCTCGTCCTCACCGACGACGATCTCCAGGAGAACGCCGGAGACGGGGGCCGGGATCTCGGTGTCGACCTTGTCGGTCGAGACCTCGAGCAGCGGCTCGTCCTCGGTGACCTCCTCGCCGACCTCCTTCAGCCAGCGGGTGACGGTGCCCTCGGTGACGCTCTCGCCGAGCGCGGGGAGGGTGACGTCGGTGCCCTCGGCGGAGCCGGAGGCGGCGGGCGCCTCGGCAGCCGGAGCGGCCGGAGCCTCGGCGGCGGGGGCCGGGGCCTCCTGCGCCGGGGCGGCCGGGGCGGCGGCCGGAGCCTCTTCGGCGGCCGGAGCGGCAGCCTCAGCGCCGCCGCCGGTGCCGTCGTCGATGATCGCCAGCTCGGCGCCGATCTCGACGGTCTCGTCCTCGGCGACCTTGATGGAGGCCAGGATGCCCGCGGCCGGGGCCGGGATCTCGGTGTCGACCTTGTCGGTCGAGACCTCGAGCAACGGCTCGTCGGCCTCGACGCGCTCGCCCTCGGCCTTGAGCCAGCGGGTGACGGTGCCCTCGGTGACGCTCTCGCCGAGCGCCGGCAGGGTTACGGAAACCGACATGGTTTCAGTTGCTCCTAACGGAAGTGGTGCGGAAACAGGTCGTCGCGCCCATGACGAAAACTATTAGTCGTGGGAGTGAAGCGGCTTGCCGGCCAGGGCCAGGTGGGCCTCGCCGAGGGCCTCGTTCTGGGTCGGGTGCGCGTGGATGAGCTGCGCGACCTCGGCCGGCAGGGCCTCCCAGTTGTAGATGAGCTGCGCTTCGCCGACCTGCTCGCCCATACGGTCGCCGACCATGTGGACGCCGACCACGGCACCGTCCTTGACCTGGACGAGCTTGATCTCGCCCGCGGTCTTCAGGATCTTGCTCTTGCCGTTGCCGGCCAGGTTGTACTTCAGGGCGACGACCTTGTCCGCGCCGTAGATCTCCTTGGCCTTGGCCTCGGTGATGCCCACGGAGGCGACCTCGGGGTGGCAGTACGTCACCTTCGGCACGCCGTCGTAGTCGATCGGAACGGTCTTCAGACCGGCCAGACGCTCCGCCACCAGGATGCCCTCGGCGAAGCCGACGTGCGCGAGCTGGAGGGTCGGGACGAGGTCGCCGACGGCCGAGATCGTCTCGACGTTCGTGCGCATGTACTCGTCGACCAGGACGTAGCCGCGGTCCATCGCGACGCCCTGCTCCTCGTAGCCGAGGCCCTGCGAGACCGGGCCGCGGCCGATCGCGACCAGCAGCACCTCCGCCTCGAAGGTCTTGCCGTCGGCCAGCGTCACCTTGACACCGTTCTCGGTGTACTCGGCGCTCTGGAAGAAGGTGCCCAGGTTGAACTTGATGCCGCGCTTGCGGAACGCGCGCTCAAGAAGCTTCGAGCTGTTCTCGTCCTCGACCGGCACGAGGTGCTTGAGGCCCTCGATGATCGTGATCTCCGAGCCGAAGGACTTCCACGCCGAGGCGAACTCGACGCCGATGACGCCGCCGCCCAGGATGATCGCCGACTCCGGGACGCGGTCCAGCACGAGCGCGTGGTCCGAGGAGAGGATGCGGTTGCCGTCGATCTCCAGACCCGGCAGCGACTTCGGCACGGAGCCGGTCGCCAGCAGGACGTGGCGGCCCTGGATGCGCTGGCCGTTCACGTCGACGGAGGTCGGGGAGGACAGGCGGCCCTCGCCCTCGATGTACGTCACCTTGCGGGAGGCGACCAGGCCCTGCAGGCCCTTGTACAGGCCCGAGATGACCTCGTCCTTGTACTTGTGCACGCCCGCGATGTCGATGCCCTCGAAGGTGGCCTTCACGCCGAACTGCGCGGACTCGCGCGCCTGGTCGGCGACCTCGCCCGCGTGCAGCAGGGCCTTCGTCGGGATGCAGCCGTTGTGCAGGCAGGTGCCGCCGAGCTTGTTCTTCTCGATCAGTGCGACGTCGAGGCCCAGCTGGGCTCCGCGCAGCGCCGCGGCGTAGCCGCCACTGCCACCGCCGAGGATCACTAGGTCGAAAACGGTGCTGGCGTCGTTCGCCACGTCACGTCCTCCATGCATGTGCGCCACTCGCCGGTCGTCGACGACCGGGCGGCGGGGGTGTACGGCCGCTTGTTGTTCGGCCCTGTGGTGGGGGCCCTGTCCTGCCGGTAAACCATCTTCGCACTTGTTCACGGATGGCGGGACGCCGGGCCGGGTTCCGAGACGGGGCCGGGGCGCCGTCTCAGGGGTTACCGATGCGTACGTACGTGCAAATATTTCGTTCAGGGCGAAATCGTACGTAAACGCACCTGCGACCCCGGGCGCGGTGGCCCGGGGTCGCAGGGGAGGGATGACTAGCCGAGGTCGCCGTCGGCGGTGCGCTCCGCCAGCTTGACCAGGGTGCGGATCGAGGACCCGGTGCCGCCCTTGTGGGTGTAGCCGAACGGGGCGGCCTCGTGGAAGGCCGGGCCCGCGATGTCCAGGTGCGCCCAGGCGATGTCCTCGCCGACGAACTCCTGGAGGAAGAGACCGGCGACCAGGCCGCCGCCCATCCGCTCGCCCATGTTGGCGATGTCGGCGGTGTCGGAGTTCATGCCCTTGCGCAGCTCGGCCGGCATCGGCATCGGCCAGGACTGCTCGCCGACCTCCTCGGCGATCTCGTGGATCGCGGTGCGGAAGGACTCGTCGTTGCCCATGATGCCGAAGGTGCGGCTGCCCAGCGCCATCATCATCGCGCCGGTCAGGGTGGCGACGTCGACGATCGCGTCCGGGTTCTCCTCCGAGGCACGGGTCAGTGCGTCGGCCAGGACCAGACGGCCCTCGGCGTCCGTGTTGAGCACCTCGACGGTCTTGCCGGAGTACATGCGCAGGACGTCACCGGGGCGGGTGGCGGTGCCCGACGGCATGTTCTCGGCGAGCGCCAGCCAGCCGGTGACGTTCACCTTCAGGCCCAGACGGGCGACCGTGACGACGGAGGCGAAGACGGCGGCGGCGCCGGCCATGTCGCACTTCATCGTCTCGTTGTGGCCGGCCGGCTTGAGCGAGATGCCGCCCGAGTCGTAGGTGATGCCCTTGCCGACGTACGCGAGGGACTTCTCGGCCTTGGGGTGGGTGTACGAGATCTTCACCAGGCGGGGCCCGTGGGCCGCGCCCTGGCCGACGCCGAGGATGCCGCCGTAGTTCCCCTTGGCCAGCGCCTTCTCGTCGAGGACCTGGATCTTCAGGCCGTGCTCCTTGGCGGCGGCCTGGGCGACCGCGGCGAAGGACTCGGGGTAGAGGTCGTTCGGCGGGGTGTTCACCAGGTCGCGGGCGCGGTTGATCTCCTCGGCCAGCGCGATCGCACGCTCGGCGGCGGCCTTGAAGGCCTTGTCGCGCGGCTTGGCGCCCAGCAGCGCCACCTCGGCGAGCGGAAGCTTCTTGGCGTCCTTCTCGTCCGCCTGGTCCTGGTAGGCGGTGAAGTTGTACGCACCGAGCAGCGCACCCTCGGCGACGGCCTCCGCGTCCTCGACCGACTCGATCGGCAGCGCGAAGCCGGCCTTCTTGACGCCGACCAGGGCGCGTGCGGCGGTACCGGCGGCGCGGCGCAGGGCCTCGGCGGGGAACGCGTCGTCCTTCTCCGGGACCGGGCCGAGGCCGACGGCCACCACGAGCGGGGTCTTCAGGCCGGAGAGCGCGGGCAGCTTCGTCAGGTCACCCTCGGCACCGGAAGCGCCCAGGGTCTCCAGGACGGAGGCCAGCTTTCCGTCGAACGCCTTGTCCACGGCCTCCGCGCCGGCGGCGACGACAGGACCCTTGGGGCCCTTGGCGATGCCGACGACGAGCGCGTCGGCGCGCAGCGTCGCGGCACCGGAGGTGCTGAGAGTGAGAGCAGTCACGGTGGTGAAATCTCGCTTCCTGGGTTCCTGGTGATGGCGGGAATGTGCGCCTATCGGACGAGCCTACGCGCGGTTGGGCACTTCGATCACGGTGGCGACCGGTTCACTCGTCCGTGGTGTCTCTCCGAGGTTTTCGGAGCGCGGAGCGTAAACCTTGCGTCACACTCTTCACAGAGCTTGCAAGGGATCAGGGGATTGCTTTGCAGGTCATTCACATGTCCTCGTTGCGGCTTCCGTTTGGGTGCCGTACGCGGGGAGCCTTCTAGGGGGAGGGGAGTACGCCGTGGCGTACGGAAAGAACACCAGGGGCGGCGTGAGGCGCGCGGGCAGAGCGGGAGCGGCGATAGTCTCCGCGGGCCTGCTCGGCTCGGTGCTGGCGATGGCGCCCACCGGAGCGGTCGCCGCTCCCGCGGCAGTGGTGCCGCGCGTGGATCTGAAGGTGCTCGTGGTGGACGACGGCGGCGAGGCCGTCGCGGCCGTCACCGACGAACTGCGCAGCACGGGCGTGCCGTTCACCACCGTCAAGCTCGGCGAGGCCGGGCGGCCGGTGATCAACGCCGCGTTCCTCAGCGACACCGTGAGCGGTCGCCCGCGCGCCAAGTTCCAGGGCGTGGTGCTGCCCAACGAGGCCCCGTTCGGGGCGAATTCCGCCGAGTCGGCGGCTCTCGTGACGTACGAGAAGACCTTCGGGATCCGGCAGGTCGACGCCTACACCTGGTCCCACCCGGGTGTCGGCCTGGACTACACCGACCAGGAGGGGTACGCCGGTCCGCTGGACGGCGTCGACGCGGCGGTCACCGCCGCGGGCAAGGCGGGGCCCTTCGGCTATCTCGACGGGCCGCTGAAGTTCGAGGACAACTCGCCGTCCGTGGTGGAGAGCTACGGGTACGCGGGCCGCCCGCGCGCCGGGTACACCAGCTACCTCGACATCCCGGTGAACAACGGCGCCACCCGCGCCAGCCTGGTCGGCGAGTACACGGCCGACGGGCGCAGCGAACTGGTCGTCACCTTCGCGTACAACAAGTACCAGAAGCAGTTCCGGGTGCTGGCGCGCGGAGTGGTGGACTGGCTGACCCAGGGCGTGCATCTGGGGCAGAGCCGCAACTACTTCTCCGTGCACGTCGACGACGTCTTCGCGCCGGACGCCCGGTGGAACAGCCAACTCAACTGCACCCCCGGCGACTTCGACTGCAAGGGCGGTGAGAACGAGGGGGAGAACCCGGTCCGGATGTCCGCCGCCGACGCGCAGTACGCGGCACAGTGGCAGCAGAAGTCCGGCTTCCTGCTCGACATGGTCTACAACGCCGGCGCCGGTGAGGAGTGGAAGGCGGAGAACGGCAACGTCGACGCCCTGGCGAACCAACTGGTGGCCGACCGCGCCCAGTACCGCTGGATCAACCACACGTACACCCACCCCTTCCTCGGCTGCACGCAGGACAACACCGTCGTCCCGTGGAAGTGCGCCACGGACGCTGCGGGCAAGACGCTCTACATGAGCCGCGCGGACATCTCCAAGCAGATCTCCGACAACCACAAGTGGGCCACCGGCAAGGGCATCGCGGTCGACAAGACCGAGCTGGTCACCGGTGAGCACTCCGGGCTCAAGACCCTGCCGCAGCAGCCGGTCGACAACCCGAACCTGGCCGGTGCGCTCGCCGACAACGGCGTCAAGTGGATCGCCAGCGACGCCTCCCGCGAACCGCAGCAGCGGCCCGTGGGCGCGGCCCAGACGGTGCCCCGGCACCCGATGAACGTGTACTACAACGTCGGGACCGCCGCCGAGATGGCCGACGAGTACAACTGGCTCTACACCTCCCGGGCCGACGGCGGCAGCGGCGCCTGCGAGGACAACCCGCTCTCCACCTGCCTGGACCAGCCGCTGGACGTGAACACGGGCTACGCCTCGTACATCGTCCCGCAGGAGGCCCGCACGGCCCTCAACCACGTGGTCGCCAACGATCCGCGCCCGCACTACGTCCACCAGTCCAACCTGGCGGAGGAGAAGCTGCTCTACCCGGTGATCGACAAGACCCTCGCCGACTACCGGGCCCTGTTCGCCGACAACGCCCCCGTGGTGAACCTGCGGCAGAAGGACGTCGGCGTCGAGTACACCCGGCGCGCCGCCTGGGACAAGGCGCTCGCCGACAACAAGGTGACCGCCTACCGCATCGGCGACACCGTCACCGTGCAGTCCCCCTCCGGCGTCGCCGCACCGATCACCGCGCCGACCGGCACCAAGAAGCAACTGCTCCTGGGCTCCGGCGCCTTCGGCACGGCGTACGCGGGCACGCTCTCCGGGTGGGACACCCCGGGCACCCTCCAGTCCGCCGTCACGCTGAAGCTCCCGGCAGCACCGGCACCGGCTCCTGCCGCCAGTGCTCCGGCGGCCCCGGCCCCGGCGCTGCGTGAACCCGTCGCCAAGGTCACCCCGGAGGCGCTGCCCGCCCCGGAGCAGCCGCTGGTCCCGCAGGAGAGCGCCGGGCACTGAGCCCCGGCAGCACCACAGCACCGTCGCACCATCCGGCGGTCGCGCCGTGCCCTCACCGGCACGGCGCGACCGCCCGCACATCCGTCCTGGGGGAACACCACTCATGAGCCGTGGGCGCCATGTCAGCATGCTCACCGAAGGCACCTATCCGCACGTCCAAGGGGGTGTCAGTACCTGGTGCGACCAGCTGGTACGAGGCATGCCCGACGTCGACTTCCACGTCATGTCCCTCACCGGCAGCGGCCGCGAACCCGTCACCTGGGAACTGCCGCGCAACGTCTACGACCACACCGTCGTCCCCCTGTGGGGCGCACCGGACGGCACCCGCACCGGGCGGCTCGGCCGCCGCGAGAAGCGCGACTTCCAAGCGACGTACGAACGTTTCCTGCTCTCCTTCCTGGACCCGGCCACCGGCTGCGACTTCGGGCAGGAACTCTTCGCACTCGCCGCCCTCGCCCGGCAGGGGCGCCTGACCGCCGCCCTCTCCGGCGAGAGCGCCCTGCGGACCCTGATGGGCGTCTGGACGCGGCCGCACCTGGACACCGCGCACGCCCGCCCCACCCTGCACGACGCCCTCATAGCCACCGACCTCCTGGACCACCTGCTGCGCCCGCTCGCCGCCCGCCTCCCCGACGGCAGCATCGCGCACGCGGTCAGCAGCGGCCTGGCGACCCTTCCGGCGCTCGCCGCCCAGCACTTCGAGGGCGCGCCGTTCCTGCTCACCGAGCACGGCATCTACCTCCGCGAGCGCTACCTCGGCTACCGCAGCGCCGCCCAGCGCTGGCCGGTGAAGGCCCTCCTGCTCGGCTTCTACCGGGAGTTGAACTCGCTCGGCTACCGCAAGGCCGACCTGATCACCCCGTGCAACCAGTACAACCGGCGCTGGGAGGAACGCGGCGGCGCCGCCCCCGAGCGCATCCGCACCATCTACAACGGCGTCGACCCCCAGCTCTTCCCGCACGCGGGCCCCGAACCCGAGGTGCCCACCCTGAGCTGGGCGGGCCGCATCGACCCGATCAAGGACCTCGAAACCCTCGTCCGGGCGTACGCCATCTGCCGTGCCGAGATCCCGGCGCTGCGCCTGCGCCTGTTCGGCGGGGTGCCCGAGGGCGGCGAGCCGTACCGGACGACACTCGAAAAACTCGCCGCCGACCTCGGTGTCACCGACGGCATCAGCTACGAGGGACGCATCTCCGACGTCGCCCGCGCCTACGGGGCGGGCAGCGTCGTCATGCTCTCCAGCATCAGCGAGGGCTTCCCCTTCAGCATCATCGAGGCCATGTCCTGCGGCCGTACGACGGTCTCCACCGACGTCGGCGGCGTGCGCGAGGCCGTCGGCGACACGGGCCTGGTCGTCCCGCCGCGCGAACCCGAGGCGATGGCCAGGGCCACCCTGCAGCTCCTGCGCGACGACCGCCGCCGCGCCGAACTGGGCGAGCGCTCCCGGCAGCGGGTCATCGACCAGTTCACCCTGCGCCGCTCCGTCGAGGGCTTCCGGCGGATATACGAGGAGCTGGACGGCGTCCCGGAGCCGATCGCCCGCACGCTGCACGACGTGGAGGCGCTGGCCGAGGACTGGACGACACAACTGCGGATGCCGGACCCCTGGCGGGCGATGGCGGCGGACGGGACGACGTGGTGAGCGCCGTGACCAGGCTCGAGGAGGGGGCTTCATGAGCGGACCGTTGTGGCTCACGCCCGACGACCGGCAGGACACCCTGCCGGTGATACCGCGTCCGCGCCCCCGCTGGGCGGCCGCCGACGACCCGATGGAGGAACTCGCCGACCGGCTCCGCGACTTGATCGAGGCGGCCGTCCACCCCGACGAGATCGCCGCCATCCTGGAGTCCGACGGCATGACGGACGACCACATCCGCCTCACCTACGGCCGGACGAACTCCTTCGAACTCGCCGAGGACCTGTACGACCGCGTGCCGCGCACCTACCCGGAGCCCGCCCTGCAACCGGGCGACCCCTGGCACGTCGCCCTGCTGCCGTGCCTGCTGCGCGGGCTCGTCTTCGCCCTGCCCGGTCTGGCGTACGTCCTGGGGGCACCGTTCGCGACGGGCGCGGCCCCGATCGCGGTGCTGGTCGCCGGGGCGCTCACCGGCTGGGCGTGGAACCAGGCGCTCGCCCACCGGGCGTACACCTGGCTGGGGCTCGGCGACCGCCCGGCGGCGGCACGCGCCCTGCTGGTGGGCGCCCCGCTCGGGGCCCTCGTCGGCACGGGGGTGGCCTTCGCGGCGGCCGGCGCGGGGGAGGGGCCCGCGGTCGTCTTCGCCTCGGCACAGGCGCTCTACCAGGCGGCGGCCACCGTGCTTCTGGTGCTCGGGCGCGAACGCCTGCTGCTGGCCGCGCTCGCGCCGATGTCGGTGGGCGCGGTCGTCGCCCTCGCGTACGACATCCCCGACGCGGCACGGCTGGTGCTGCTCGCGGTGTCGCCGCTGGCGGTGCTGGTGCTGGCGACGGCGGAGCTGGTGCGGGGGGTGGGCGGCAGGAGGATGCCGGGCGGACCCCGGCTCGTCTCCTCCCTCCCGTACGGTCTCTTCGGCCTCGCCACGGGTGTCCTCGTCCTGTACGCGGCCCTGGGCGGGGCGGAGTCGGGTGCGGAGGCGGCACCCGGGGCGGTGGCGCTCACGCTGAGCATGGGGCCGGCGGAGTGGCTGCTGCACCGGTTCCGCAGCGGGGCGCTGGCGGGGCTGCGCCGGTCGACGACACCGGGGGAGTTCCGCGGGGCGGCACTGGGGACGCTGGCGCGGTGCCTGGGCCAGTACCTGCTCGTGCTCGGGGCGTTGGCGGTGCTCGGGACGCTGGTGTGGCCGTCTGCGGGGGGCTTCGACGAGGTGCGCTTCGTCGCGCTGCTGGTGATCGGGACGCTGATGTGGACGGGGCTGCTGCTGCAGGCGTTCGGGGCGGTGCTGGTGGCGGCGGGGGTGTGCGGGGTGGCCGCGCTCGGCCAGTCGCTGGCGGTGCTCGGCGGCACCACGCCGGGGGTCTCCCTGCTGGCCCCCGGGGCGGCGGCCCTCCTCCTGTCCGCACTGGCCTACGCCTTCCTGGGCCGCGCGACGGCCCACCGGGGGTGAGGAACGCTTCGCCCTTTCGGGCCCCTTCAGGGGCGCGGGGAACTGCGCGACCAGCCACGACGCTCCCGCACGGAACCCGTCCAACTGCCCCGCAGGGTTTAGGTGAAGGGGCGGGGCTGGGGACCCCCATGGCCCGGTGGGGCGGGGCTGCACGCTTCCAGCACTGGGTGCGTGCAGCCCCGCCTTCCGGGCCAAGAAGCCCCCGGACCCGCCCCTTTCCCTAAAGCGCTCGCCGCGCGGCCGGTGGACGGTTCCCGTGCGGGTGGCCGGGTGGTTGCTCGCGCAGTTCCCCGCGCCCCTGACGGGGCACGGACGAGTCGGCGAGCGCCCGCGCGGCGGAGCCGCTGATCCGGCCCAGCCCCGCGCCCCTGACGGGGCACGCCCTCCGGGCACGCCACACCCTGGGTACGTACCCAGCACCACCCCACCCCCAAGGACCCCCGTGCGCCACCTCCTCGTCCCGTACTACGAGCACCCCACCACCAACCCCACCGCCTGGCAGGCGATCCTCGACTCTCCCCGCCTCTACGGGGTGATCCTGAACCCGGCCAGCGGCCCCGGCACCCACCCCGACCCGGCGTTCGCCGCCACCGCCGACCGGCTCCGCGACCGCGGCACCCGCGTCCTCGGGTACGTCGACACCGACTACGCCCGCCGCCCCCACGCCGACGTCGTCCGGGACCTCCTGCGCCACCGCGACTGGTACGGCGTCACCGGCGCCTTCCTCGACCAGGTCTCCTCCGGGCCCGAAGCCCTCGCCCACTACCGCCGTCTCGCCGTCGCCGCCCGCGCGGCCGGTGCGGGCTCCCTGGTGCTGAACCACGGCACGCACCCCGACCCCGGCTACCTCAAGCTCGCCGATGTCCTCGTGACCTTCGAGGGGACCTGGGAGACGTACCGCAGCGCCGAGCCGCCGCCCGCCTGGACGCGCACCTACCCGGCGGACCGTTTCTGCCATCTGGTGTACGGGGCCGACACCGACCTCACCGCCCTCGCTGCCGAGCGCGGCGCGGCCCTGCACTGTGCCGTCCCCGGCGACGGCGCCCACCCCTGGGGCACCCTCCCGCACGGCCTCGGGGCGGTGACCCCGCAGTGAGGCGACTCGCAGGCGTCGCCCTGCTGCTGGCGGCCGCCGTGGCCTGCACCCCGACCCCCGAGCCCACCCCGGGCCCGACGGGCCCCCGTTGGCAGCCCCGCCCCGGCACCCCCTGGCAGTGGCAGCTCAGCGGAAAGCTCGACCTGGGCGTCGACGTGCCCGTCTACGACGTCGACGGACACACGACCACCGCCGCCCAGGTGGCCGAACTGCACGAGCAGGGGCGCAAGGTCATCTGTTACCTCTCCACCGGCGCCTGGGAGGAGTTCCGCCCCGACGCCGCCCGCTTCCCCACCGGCCTCCTCGGCAAGGGCAACGGCTGGAAGGGCGAACGCTGGCTGGACATCCGCCGCACGGACGTCCTGGAGCCGCTGATGGCCGCCCGCATCGACATGTGCAGGGCCAAGGGCTTCGACGCCGTCGAGCCGGACAACATGGACGGATACCGCAACAGGACCGGCTTCCCCCTCACCGCCGACGACCAGCTCCGCTACAACCGGCTGATCGCCCGTCTCGCCCACGACCGCGGCCTGTCGGTCGGGCTGAAGAACGATCTCGACCAGATCCCTCAGCTGGTCGAGGACTTCGACTTCGCGGTCAACGAGCAGTGCGCCGAGTTCGAGGAGTGCGAGAAGCTGACGCCGTTCGTCACGGCGGGAAAGGCCGTTTTCCATGTGGAGTACGAGTTGCCCACGCGGCGTTTCTGCGACCGGGCCCGGGAGCTGGGGCTCAGCTCGATGCTGAAGAAGTACGAGCTCGGAGTGTGGCGCGAGAAGTGCTGAGCACCGCGCGACCCCGCGCGACCCCGCGCGACCCCGCGCGACCCCGCGCAGCCCCGCTCAGCGCCCCAGCGCCAGCACCACCAGCGCCGCCGTCGCCCCCGCCTCCGCCACCGCCCCGAACACGTCCCCCGTCACCCCGCCGAACCTCCGCACACAGTGCCGCAGCAGCACCTCCGCGACGCCCAGCGCCGCCACCACCGCCACCGCGCCGTGCACCGCCCCGGTGACTCCGCCCAGCACCAGCCCCGGTGCTGCGCAGACCACGGTGACGGCGACCCCCGCCATCACCGCCGCCCGCACCGGCACCACCCCGGCGACCGCCGCCCCCAGCCCCTCCGGCCGGGCCGCCGGTACACCCCTGCGCGAGGCAAAAGTGAGCGCCAGCCTGGCGGCGATCGAGGCCACCAGCGCCGCCGCCATTCCGGACGCCCATCCGGCGGCGTACAACTGCGCCAGGACGGCCACCTGGGCGAGCAGCGTGAACAGCAGGACGATGACGCCGAACGGGCCGATGTCGGACTGCTTCATGATGTCGAGCGCGACCGGCGCCGGCTTCGCGCTGCCGAGCCCGTCGGCGGTGTCCGCGAGCCCGTCCAGATGCAGGCCCCGGGTGAGTGCGGCCGGTACGGCGGCCGACGCGACGGCGGCGAGCAGCGGACCCGACCCCAGGAGGATGAGCAGCCCGCCCAGCGCCGCCGCGCACAGCCCCACCACCGCGCCCGCGACGGGCGCGCACAGCATGCCCGCACGGGCGGCCTCGCGGTCCCAGCGCGTGACGCGGGAGGGGAGGACAGTGAGGGTGCCGAAGGCGAACCGGAGGCCGTCGGAGAGGGAGGGCGGGACAGGAGTGCTCACCGGGCGCACGCTATCCCGCAGAATCACCCGGTAGGTTACGCATTAGCCGTAAACCGGACAAAGCGGAGTGGGTGGTGGCATGGGTCACTGGCTGTACCGGAACATCGTCGAGCCGGGCAAGCTCCCGCTCTTCCTCGCGCTGACGTCCTTCGTGCTGTCCTTCCTGATCACCCGCATGATCACCCGTCTGATCCGGGCCGGGAAGGGCCCCTTCCGCAATGTCACCCCCGGTGGGATGCACATCCACCACGTCGTGCCCGGCGTCGTCCTCACCACCATCGGCGGCTTCGGCGCGGTCGCCAGCGGGCGGCACGGGGTGGGGGCCGCGATCTGCGCGGTGATCTTCGGTGTCGGGGCGGGGCTGGTGCTGGACGAGTTCGCACTGATCCTGCACCTGGACGACGTCTACTGGTCCGAGCAGGGGCGTGCCAGCGTGGAGATCGTCGTCCTGACGGCGGCCGTGGTGCTGCTGGTGCTCACCGGCTCGGTGCCGTTCGGGGTGAACGACCTCACGGAGGAGGAGGCGCAGAGCCGGGGGCTGTTCATCCTGAACATCGCCATCAACGCGACGGGGTCGGTGATCGCCCTGTTCAAGGGCAAGGTGCGCACCGCCCTGTTCGGGATCGTCGTCCCCGTGGTCGGCTTCGTCGGCGCGGTCCGCCTCGCCCGCCCCAACTCGCCCTGGGCCCGCCGCTTCTACCGCCGCCGCCCCAAGGCGCGCGCCCGCGCCATGCGCCGGGTCTACCGGCACGACCGCCGCTGGACCCGGCGCGTGCGCGCCTTTCAGGACTGGATCGGCGGAGCGCCCTCCCCGAAGTCCTGACCGCCCCTGCGGCCCTTCCGCACGGCCGTCTCGACCAGCATCAGCACGAACACCCCCAGCAGCGCCGCGATGTGCTCCTTGCCCGCCAGGTTCGTCTTGACGATCACCTCGACGACCATCGCGACGACGACCGCCGTGCCCGTCCAGTACGCCCCGACGCGCCAGCACACGTACAGCGCGAGCCCCACCACCGCCGCCGAGGGCCCGGTGTCCATGACGTGCTTGTCGGCCGCCGGCAGCCCGATCGGGTTGTCGGGCCCGAGGGCGACGCCCAGGCGGGCGTACATCGTGCCGGACAGGGTGGCGACATACGCGAGGAAGAGCGTCTTGCGGCGGCCGAGGCAGATCTCCGCGATGCCGAACACCAGCAGGATCTGCGCGAGGGCGCCCCACACCGGAAGATCCAGCGCAGGGACGAACAGCGACAGCGGCGTGCGCACCAGTGACAGCAGCAGCGGGTCACCGGAGCGCACGGAGCCGATGTTCTGCACGAACTGGTAGCCCCAGGACTGGTTCTGCACCACCTGGAACGTCGCACACAGTGCGACCGCCGCAAGGGTGAGAGGAATCGCCCGCCACGTGCGGGTGACGAGTGCCCCGCGCACGCGCGCGTACAGCTCGCCCCACTCGCGGTGGGCGAACCGCCGCAGCGGAGTGACGGGTACGGCCGTGTCGGTCACCCTCTCTTCCCCGTCCCCAGGTGCTTGCGGTGCATCCACTTGGGCAGCCCCGGGGCTTCCAGGAAGCCCTCGGCGCGCGCGGCGGCGATGCCGATGAGCAGCAGGTCGGAACTCTTCTCGAAGAGCATGAAGCGAGGCTCCCAGATCGGTCGGTACTTGGCGTTCGCCCGGTACAACGACTCGATCTGCCACCAGCGCGAGAAGAAGCTCAGCAGCGACCGCCACAGCCTCAGCACCGGTCCGGCGCCGAGGCGTGAACCACGTTCGAAGACCGAGCGGAACATCGCGAAGTTGAGCGACACCTGGGTGATCTTGATCTCCCGGGCGCGCTGGAGGAGTTCGATGACCATGAACTCCATCAGCCCGTTCTCGGAGTCCCGGTCGCGGCGCATCAGGTCCAGCGACAGCCCGTGGGGGCCCCACGGCACGAAGCTCAGCACCGCGCGCAGGGCGCCGTCGCCGTCGAAGCACTCCAGCATCACGCAGCGCCCGTCCGCCGGGTCGCCGAGACGGCCCAGCGCCATCGAGAAGCCGCGCTCGGTGGCCCCGTCGCGCCAGTCGTCGGCCCTCAGCAGCAGTTCGGCCATCTCCGCCTCGGGGATGTCCTCGTGGCGGCGGATGCGGACGGTGTACCCGGCGCGCTTCACCCGGTTGTAGGCCTGCCGCACGGTGCGCATGGCGCGGCCCTCGAGGGTGAAATCGGCGGTCTCCACGATCGCCTCGTCGCCCAGCTCCAGGGCGTCCAGACCGTGCCGGGCGTAGATCGTGCCGCCCTCCTCGCCGGCGCCCATCACGGCGGGCACCCAGCCGTGCTCACGGGCCTCCGCCAGCCACGGCTCGATCGCGCCGGGCCAGGCCTCCGGGTCGCCGATGGGGTCGCCGGACGCGAGCGAGACGCCGCCCACCACCCGGTAGGTGACGGCGGCCTTGCCGGTCGGCGACCAGATGGCGCTCTTCTCGCGGCGCAGCGAGAAGTACCCGAGGGAGTCCCGGTCGCCCTGCTTCTTCAGCAGCGCCCGCAGCCTCTCCTCGTCCTCCTCCGACAAAGGGTCGACCGCGCGCCGGGACCGGAAGGCCGCCAGCAGCACACCGAACAGCAGCGCCGTACTCATGATGTTGATGAGGACGTTCACCCAGCCCGGCGTCATGATTCCGGCGAACTGGTCGTCCGGCGCGGCGAGCGAGATCAGCCGCGCCACCCCGTACCGCCAGCGCTCCAGGAAGGTCGAGGACTCCGCACCGTGCGAGGCGGTGTTGGTGACGGTCACCAGCAGTGCCGCCAGCAGCGAGGTCACCAGCAGTCCGCCCACCGCGACGGCCGCCGCCAGCTTCGGGTTGGAGCGGTCGCCCTTGGCGTAGAACTCGCGCCGCCCCAGCAGCAGTGCCACCACGAAGGCACCGGTCAGGACCAGCGACACCCAGTTGCGCGGGTACTGCCGTACCTCGGGGAAGAACATCACCAGCGCGAACAGCAGGAACAGCAGCCCGCTCAGCGCCAGGTTCAAGATCCACGCCGCCCGCTTGCGCCGTCGCATGGTCACCGCCATGACCAGCGCGAACAGACCGGAGGCGAAGCCCGCGGTCAGCAGGTAGGGGGTGAAGTAGTCGCCGTCGTTGTGCCGGCGCAGATCGTTGCCGAGGGAGACCCACACCCCGCTCAGGAAGCAGATGAAGGTGACGATCCGCAGGTACCAGACGGCGAACCCCGCACTGCGCCGCGACAGCGGAGTGCTCCGCCGCCCCGCGGGCGCCTTGGCGGCTTCGGGCGCCGTGGATGCTTCTTCGGTGACCAAGCGGACATCTCCCATAAAACGCGATGATATGGGTCATTGCGCTGTACGAGAGGGCTGCCCGGCCGGAGCGGACGGGGGTGTCACCCCGCCCGCACCCGAGCCGCTCAGTCGGCGAGGACCTCTCCGGCGGCCTCGTCGGTGGCTTCCTTCTCGGCGTCCTTCTCGTGGTTCCCCCGTACCGGCAGCTCCGCGGCGAGCGCGGCAGCGGCCTGAACGAGGGGAAGCGCCAGCAATGCCCCGGTTCCTTCCCCCACAGTGACGCCCTGGTCGATCACAGGGTTGAGCGCCATCCGGTCCAGCGCCTTCGCCTGCGCCGGCTCACCGCTGACGTGCCCCGCCAGCCACCAGTCCGGGGCCCGGAACGCCGCCCGCTGTGCCACCAGCGCACACGCCGCCGACACCACGCCGTCCAGGATCACCGGGGTGCGCCGCACCGCGCACTGCAACAGGAACCCGGTCGCCGCCGCGAGGTCCGCGCCGCCGACGGTGGCCAGCAGCTCCAGCTGGTCGCCGAGCACCGGGCGGGCGCGCCGCAGGGAGTCCCGTACCGCCGCACACTTGCGCATCCACGCCAGGTCGTCGATGTGCGCGCCACCACGCCCGGTGACGACGGACGCGTCCGTGCCGCACAGCGCCGCGACCAGCACGGCGGCGGCGGTCGTCCCGCCCACGCTCAGGTCGCCGAGCACCACGAGGTCGGTGCCGGCGTCGGCCTCCTCGTCGGCGATCGCCATCCCCAGCCGTACGGCCTGCTCGGCCTCCTCGGCGGTCAGGGCGTCCTCGACGTCGATACGTCCCGAGCCGCGCCGCACCCGGTGCCGCACGACCTCCTCGGGCAGCAGCTCCGGCTCGCAGTCCAGTCCGGCGTCCACGACCCGCACCGGCACCCCGAGCCGCCGCGCCAGCACCGCCACGGGGCTCTCGCCGTCCAGCGTCGCCCGCACCAGCCGGTGCGCGGAGGACGCCTCCCGCGCGGACACATCAAGGCCGGCGACCCCGTGGTCACCGGCGAACAGCACCACCTTCGCCCGCTCGACGGGCCGGACGGGAACGGCCCCCTGCGCGGCGGCCAGCCACTCGCCCAGTTCGTCGAGCCGCCCCAGGCTGCCCGGCGCCACGGCGAGGTGCTCACGGCGTTCTTCGGCGTCACGCCGCACGCCGCTGTCGGGGCGTTCGATCAGGTCGGAGAAGTCGTCGAGATTCAGCGCGCTCATTCGCCGAACAGTACCGGCCGAACGGCGTAAACCCTCAGGACGTCCGGCCCCCGCCGCGAACCGTTTCAGCGCAGCACCAGCGCCTGCCCCGCCACCACGAGCAGCACGTGCTCGCACTCACCGGCGAACGCCGCGTTCAACCGCCCCAGTTCGTCCCGGAACCGCCTTCCCGCCGCCGTCGCAGGCACCACACCGGACCCCACCTCATTGCTGACCGCGACGACGGTGCGCCGGGTGGTGCGCACCGCCCGCACCAGCTCCTCGGTCCGCTCCCGCAGCGCCCGCCGCCCGTCCGCCGCCCACTTCTCGTCGTCCCAGGCCCCCACCCGGTCCATGGCGTCCGTCAGCCACAGGGCCAGGCAGTCGATCAGCAACGGCGGCCCGTCCTCCCCGAGCAGTCCTGCCAGCTCGCACGTCTCCTCGGTACGCCAGGAACCCGGCCGCCGGTCCCGGTGCAAGGAGATCCGCTCGGCCCACTCCCGGTCACCGTCCCGCCGCCCGCCGGTCGCGACGTACACGACATCCGGAAACCCCTCCAGCCGCCGCTCCGCCTCCACCGACTTCCCCGACCTGGCCCCGCCCAGCACCAGCGTCCGCCGCGGCAGGTCCGGCACCTCCTGGTACTCGCCCAGCGTCAGCGTCGTCCCGTCCGGCACGGCCCGCGCCCCGAGCGCGGCCAGCCGCCGCGCGGTCTCCGCACCCGCCGGAACGTCATGATCCAGATGTACGGCGACGACGTCCGTCGCCCCGGTGACCGCCCCCCAGGCCCGCAGCTTCGCCAGCGCGTCGGGCCGCCCCAGCACGTCCATCACCACCAGGTCGTACGGCCGCACCCCGCCCTCCCCGGCAGGGGCCCCGCCCCGAGGCAGGTACAGCAGCCGGTCCCCCTCGTGGGAGGTCACCTCGTACCCCGTCCCCGGCGAGTCCATCGGCACCGCCCGCACCCGGTGCCCGCTGATCAGCGTCAACTCCTGTCCGTCCGGCACCCGTCCGGCCCGGGGGAGTCCCGGCGGCAGTTCCACGGGCGGCCCGTCGTGCGGATGCGTCAGCAGCACCTGCCGTACGCCCCCGAGCGACTGCCCCGCCCGCGCGGCCGCGAGCGCCGCCCCCGGCGTCAGATCCAGCAGCAGCGCACCGTCCACCAGCAGGGCGGTGGCGGCCCGCGCCCGGTCGCCCCGGGCGGTGGCGCAGGTGGCGCAGGGGCAGTCGGGCCGGGGCAGTCCGTCGGGGGCGGCAGTGCCGAGCAGAGTCGTTTCCACGCCCCGATCCTCCCGTGTCCTTGTGCGGGCTGCGCGCCCGGCTACGCTGCGAGCAGCATCGAGACGACCCGGGAGGCGTACATGGCGTGGACGTGGCGGTTCGAGACGGCCGACGGAACGGAAGTACAACCGGCGGTCGAGCCGGAGGAGTTCACGACGCAGGGCGACGCGGAGTCCTGGCTCGGCGAAGTCTGGAAGGACCTCCTGGAGGGCGGCGCGGCCCAGGTGACCCTCTCGGAGGACGGCACCAAGATCTACGGCCCGATGAGCCTGAACGCGGAGGGCTAGCCCGAAGGCTCAGGGGGCGGGAACTCACCCGCCCCCTCCGCCAACCGAGCGCGACCTTCCAGCGGTGCGGCCGGAAGTGCTTGTACAGCTCCCGCCAGGTCTCGCGCGCGGGGAGCTTCGCGGTGCCGGCCGGGCTCAGCGGCCCGCCGGACGCGGAGGGGTGCTTCTCCGTTGTGGTGGTCACGTTGAAGCGGACGCAAAGGGAGCCGCTTCACCTGACCGCGCCGCGAAGATGCACGGCCCCCGGACTCAGCCCCGCACCCCGCACAGATGCAGCAGCGCCGCCACCCGCCGGTACGGATCCGTGCGCCCCGCCCGGTCCTCCAGCTCCAGCACCCGCGCCAGCTCCTCCGCCGCGAGCGGGGCCGCGCCGTTCGGCACGTTGTCGGTGAAGACCCGCACCCCGTACCAGGCCCGCAGCGGCGCCGCGATCCCGGCCAGCGTCGCGGTGAGCGAGTCCAGCCGGTCGGCCCGCACGGTCAGTCCCAGCCGGTTCGTGTACGTCTGGGTGTCGAGCGCCCCGAGGGCCCCCGCCCAGTCCCCGGCGAGCCCGGGCCGCATCGCGAGCGCGTCCGCGTTCCGTACGAGCAGGGACAGCAGCCCGCCCGGGGCCAGCATCCGGGCCAGCCCCGCCACGAGGGCGTCGGGCTCGGCGACGTACATCAGCACGCCGTGACAGAGCACGACGTCGAAACTGCCCGGCAGGAAGTGGACACCCGTGTCGCGGCCGTCGCCGTGCATCAGCCGGACGCGTTCACGGATGCCGGCCGGCTCGACCGCGAGGGCCCGGCGGGCGGTGGCCAGCATCTCGGCGTCGGACTCCAGCCCCGTCACCTGGTGCCCGGCGCGGGCGAGCCGCAGCGCCTGGGTGCCCTGGCCCATCCCGACGTCGAGTATCCGCAGCCGCTGCCCGACGGGGAAGCGCGCGGATATCTGCTCGTCGAGCTGCCGGGCGACCAGCTCCTGCCGCACCGTGTTGCGCAGGCCCCCTGGGGCCTGCCCGGCGGATCCTGCCGCGGTCGCGTGCCCTGGCACGCACATCTGCGGCGTTGTCGTCAATCGCCATGGCTCCGCCATGTCTCAATCCTCCGCCTTGCAGCTGCACGCACCAGACCCCGCTCGGCGGTGCCGGAAGGGCATGGTCACTCCATGCGGCCTGATCCGCCGGGCAGGCCCCAGCCCTGCCAACCATGCGGCGGAAGCCCCGTCGAAACCCGCCGGAGAGGCGGTCGACGGGGCTCCCGAAGCGTGGGGGGTGTCCGTGCTCAGGGCCGTTCCCCGCGCTTGACCTGCGGCTTCGGCAGGCGCAGGCGGCGCATCTGGAGCGAGCGCATCAGGCCGTAGGCGACCGCACCGCGCTTGGGCTCGTCCGGGTAGCGGGCGTTCAGCTGCTTCTTCAGGCGGATCGCCAGACCGATCGAGTCGATCACGATCAGGACGATGACGATCATCCACAGCAGCAGCGCGATGGTCTGGAGGTTGCCGACCTGGATCATGCTCAGTACGAGGATGATCACCGCCATCGGCAGGAAGAACTCCGCGACGAAGAAGCGCGAGTCGACGAAGTCACGGGTGAACTTGCGCACCGGACCCTTGTCGCGGACGGGCAGGTACCGCTCGTCGCCGCTCGCGAGCGCTTCACGCTGCTTCGCGAGGTCGACGCGGCGGGCCTCCCGCTGGCGCTTCATCGCCTCCTTGCGGTTCGCCGGAGGCGTCGCGGCGGTACGCCGCTGCGACTGCGCGACGGCGCGCTTGGGGGTGGGACGCCCCTTGGGCGCCTGCGGGTCACGGGGCTGCTTGGAGAGGTCGGCCGTCACCTTGTCGGTGGCGGCGGTCTTCTCAGCGCTGGAGTTGGCACGGCTACGGAACACAAAACCCAAGGGTACGGGTTGCCGCGCAGGGACCCCAGCGTCAGGGGGAACGATCCGGCAACACCTGCGTCCATACGGCCCACGGCGGCCCCGTGCGGGTCCCCTCGCACACGCGTACCAGGGTCGGCTCTACTCCCTACGCCTGAGCCGGGGCGCACACAGTCGTCCTGGAGGAGGAGCGCATCGACGCCGGAACAGTGCGGTAATGGAGACAGGGCCCGTAGTGTTGGGTCCGTTGGAGTGGCCAGGAGCCGGAGTCCGTCAGAAGGGGGCGCGCGAAGCCCATGAGCGGTGTCATGAAGCGTATGGGGATGATCTTCCGCGCGAAGGCGAACAAGGCCCTTGACCGGGCCGAAGACCCGCGGGAGACGCTGGATTACTCGTACCAGAAGCAGCTGGAACTGCTGCAGAAGGTACGCCGCGGGGTCGCCGACGTAGCGACGTCGCGCAAGCGGCTCGAACTGCAGCTCAACGGGTTGCAGAGCCAGTCCTCCAAGCTGGAGGACCAGGGCCGCAAGGCGCTCGCGCTCGGCCGGGAGGACCTCGCCCGCGAGGCACTGTCCCGCCGTGCCGCGCTGCAGCAGCAGGTGTCCGACCTGGAGGTGCAGCACCAGACCCTCCAGGGCGAGGAGGAGAAGCTGACGCTCGCCGCCCAGCGCCTCCAGGCCAAGGTGGACGCCTTCCGTACGAAGAAGGAGACCATCAAGGCCACCTACACCGCCGCCCAGGCGCAGACCCGGATCGCGGAGTCCTTCTCCGGCATCTCCGAGGAGATGAGCGACGTCGGCGTCGCGATCCAGCGCGCCGAGGACAAGACCGCGCAGCTCCAGGCGCGGGCCGGGGCCATCGACGAACTGCTCGCCTCCGGCGCCCTGGACGACCAGTCCGGGCTCGCCAAGGACGACATCCAGGCCGAGCTGGACCGCCTCTCCGGCGGTACGGACGTCGAGCTGGAGCTCCAGCGGATGAAGCAGGAACTGGCCGGCGGCCCGTCCCAGCAGGCGATCGAGGGCGGACAGGGGCAGAGCACCGGTCAGCAGGGCCACCAGGTCCAGGACCAGTCCCGTCCCCGCTTCGACAAGCAGTAGTCCGGCCCTGAGTTTCTGACAGGAGACGTGTCGTGATCGTACGGATCATGGGCGAGGGCCAGCTCGACCTGGCCGACAGCCACTTCGCCGAGCTGAACAAGCTCGACGACGAACTGCTGGCCGAGATGGAGATCGGGGACGGACCGGGCTTCCGGCGCACGCTGGGCGCGCTGCTGGAGGCGGTCCGCTCGCTCGGCACCCCGCTCCCGGACGACTCCCTGGAGCCCTCCGAGCTGATCCTGCCCTCGCCGGACTCCACGCTGGAGGAAGTCCGCGCCATGCTCTCCGACGACGGCCTGATCCCGGGCTGACCCCAGGACCCCTCCCACTCCACGGCCGAGCCCCCGCCACCCTTCCCGGTGCCGGGGGCTCAGCCATGTCCCACGCCGTAGCCCCCTTGGGCGGCGGGGCCGCCCCCCGGGGGCGGGACGGGCGGGCAAGGGGGCGGCCCGCCCGATACCGGGCCACCCCGGTTCCGCCCCCTGCCCGCACACCCGGCACCGGCCAAGCCCCGACACCCCCCGGCCCACCCCAGCACGGCCCGCACCCCACCCGCCGGCCGCCCAGGCCCCCGTACCGTAAAGACATGACCCGCAGCCCCCGCATGGCCCGCCCCCGCACCTGGCTGCGCTCCCACCCCCTCGCCTTCGACGCCGCCCTCGCCGCGATCGTCCTCGCCTGCATGGTCGTCGGCTCGTTCGCCGACCCCCACGACGGCATGCACGGTCCCTCCTTCGGCACCCGCACCCCTGACGCCCGCGGCATCGTGCTCATGGTGCTGGCCGCCGGAGCCCTGGTGTACCGCCGCCGCAGCCCCCTCCCGGTGCTCGCGATCACCAGCACCCTCACCGTCGCCGCCCTCGCCCTCGCGCCCACCGACCCGCCCGCCCCCGTCGCCATGAGCGCGGTCGTCGCGCTCTACACGGTCGCCGCCCGCACCGACCGGCCCACGACGTGGCGCATCGGCCTGCTGACGATGGTCGTGCTGACCGGTGCGGCCATGCTGTTCAGCGACGGGCCCTGGTACGCCCAGGAGAATCTCGGGCTCTTCGCCTGGACCGGCATCGGCGCGAGCGCCGGTGACGCCGTCCGCTCCCGGCGGGCCTTCATCGACGCCATCCGCGAACGCGCCGAACGCGCCGAACGCACCCGCGAGGAGGAGGCCCGCCGCCGCGTCGCGGAGGAACGGCTGCGCATCGCCCGCGACCTGCACGACGTCGTCGCCCACCACATCGCCCTGGTCAACGTCCAGGCGGGCGTGGCCGCACACGTCATGGACAAGCGCCCCGACCAGGCCAAAGAGGCCCTCGCGCACGTCCGCGAGGCCAGCCGCTCCGCGCTCAACGAGCTGCGCGCCACCGTCGGCCTGCTCCGCCAGTCCGGCGACCCCTCCGCCCCCACCGAACCCGCCCCCGGCCTCGCCGTCCTCGACGGACTCCTCGACACCTTCCGCCACGCCGGACTCCCCGTCGCCCTGGCCCGCACCGACGACGGGGAACTGGCCGCCTCCGTCGACCTGGCCGCGTACCGGATCATCCAGGAGGCCCTCACCAACGTGCAGAAGCACGCGGGCCCCGACGCGAAGGCCGAGGTCAGCGTCGTACGCGTGGGCAACGAGGTGGAGGTGACCGTCCTCGACAACGGCACCGAGAACCCGCCCCCCGCCGACAGCGGCGGCCACGGCCTCATCGGCATGCGCGAACGCGTCACCGCGCTCGGCGGCACCCTCACCGCGGGCCCCCGCCACGGCGGCGGCTTCCGGGTGCATGCGATCCTGCCGGTCACGGCCGGTACCAAGGCCACTGGCACCCACGCCACCGGCACCACGGCCGCAGCCACGGCCCGCCCACCGCAGCCCGGCCCGGGGGAGAAGCACGCATGAGCACCACGCCCGAGGCGGCCCTGCCGCCCCTGCCGCCCATCAAGGTCCTCCTCGCCGACGACCAGGCCCTCCTGCGCAGCGCCTTTCGCGTACTCGTCGACTCCGAGCCCGACATGGAGGTCGTCGGGGAGGCGGCGGACGGGGCGCAGGCCCTGGAGCTGACCCGGCTGCACCGGCCCGACGTCGTCCTCATGGACATCCGGATGCCCGGCACCGACGGCCTCACCGCCACCCGCGCGATCGGCGCGGACCCCGAACTGGCCACCGTGCACGTCGTGATGCTCACGACCTTCGAGGTCGACGAGTACGTCGTCGAGTCGATCCGGGCGGGGGCCTCCGGCTTCCTCGGCAAGGGCGCCGAGCCCGACGAACTCCTCAACGCCATCCGGATCGCCGCCGGTGGTGAAGCCCTCCTGTCGCCCGCCGCTACCAAAGGGCTGATCGCCACCTTCCTGGCCCAGGGCGAGGGGCAGGCCCCGCAGCCCGCCCCCGACGGCGAACACGCCGCGCGCCTGGCCACCCTCACCGTCCGCGAGCGCGAGGTCCTCGTCCACGTCGGGGGCGGCAACTCCAACGACGAGATCGCCGAACTCCTGGTCGTCAGCCCCCTCACGGTCAAGACCCACGTCAACCGCGCCATGGCCAAACTCGGCGCCCGCGACCGCGCCCAACTCGTCGTCTTCGCCTACGAATCCGGCCTCGTCCGCCCCCGCACGGACTGAATCCTCCCTCTCCGCCGAGCCCCCTTGGGCGGCGGGGCCGCCCCCCCCCGGGGCGGGACGGGCGGGCAAGGGGGCGGCCCGCCCGATACCGGGCCACCCCGGCACCGCCCCCTGCCCGCACCCCCAAGCACCGGCCGAGCCCCACCCGTACGCCCACGGGTGGAGCACAAGCACACCCCCACGTACTCCAGGCGCGGTACACCCCCACCCAGAAAGGCACCTGGGGCCGACAAAGACCACCCCGCGGATGCCGGATCGTATGAATCGGACCATCGGGACCCCCGGCCCGCACCCCGCGGCGGAGCGGTCCCGCCTGCCACCCTCGCCACCGAGCGCCACGGAAGAGAGACCCCACCCATGTCCTGGCTGTCCAGGTTCAGCCTCGCCCAACGGGCCTTGATCGGGCTGATATCGATCGTCGCGATCGTGTTCGGCGCGATCGCGATTCCGCAGCTCAAGCAGCAACTGCTGCCGACCATCGAGCTCCCGATGGTGTCCGTGATCGCCCCGTACCAGGGCGCCGCCCCGGACGTGGTCGAGAAGCAGGTCGTCGAGCCGCTGGAGAACTCCCTCAAGGCCGTCGACGGCATCGAGTCCATCACCTCCACGGCGAGCGAGGGCTCCGCCGTGATCATGGCCCAGTTCGACTACGGGGACGAGGGCTCCAAGCAGCTCGTCGCCGACGTCCAGCAGGCCGTCAACCGTTCCCGGGCGATGCTGCCCAAGGACGTCGACCCGCAGGTCGTGGCCGGTTCCACCGACGACCTGCCGACCGTCACCCTGGCCGTGACCTCCGACAAGGACCAGCAGGCGCTCGCCGACCAGCTGGACCGCACCGTCGTCCCGGTCCTGCAGAACATCGACGGCGTCAGCCAGGTCACCGTCGCCGGCGTCCAGGAACTCCAGGTCGCGATCACCCCCGACGACGCCAAGCTGGCCGCCGCCGGGCTCAACGCGATGACGCTCGGCCAGGCCCTCCAGCAGGCGGGCATCACGGTCCCGGCCGGCGCGTTCGCCGAGGACGGCAAGTCCCGCACCGTGCAGGTCGGCGGCACCCTCACCTCGCTGAAGCAGATCGAGGACCTGCGGGTCTCCGGTCAGGCCAAGCCGGGTGACGCCATCCCGCCGAAGCCCGTGCGCCTCGGCGACGTCGCCAAGGTCGCGGAGAAGCCCGCCCAGGCCACCTCCCTGACCCGTACCAACGGCAAGCCCAGCCTGTCCGTCTCGGTCACCATGGACCAGGACGGCAGCGCCGTCGCGATCTCCCAGGCCGTCAAGGACAAGCTGCCCGAGCTGCGCGACAGCCTCGGTTCCGGCGCGACCCTGACCACGGTCTTCGACCAGGGCCCGTCCGTCTCGAAGTCGATCTCCGGCCTGACCACCGAGGGCGCGCTCGGTCTCGCCTTCGCGGTCGTCATCATCCTGATCTTCCTGGCGTCGATCCGCTCGACGCTGGTCACCGCGATCTCCATCCCGCTGTCGGTCGTCCTCGCGCTGATCGTGCTGTGGACGAGGGACCTGTCGCTCAACGTCCTGACCCTCGGCGCGCTGACCATCGCGATCGGCCGCGTCGTCGACGACTCGATCGTCGTCCTGGAGAACATCAAGCGTCACCTCTCGTACGGCGAGGAGCGCTACACCGCGATCACCACCGCCGTGAAGGAGGTCGCCGGCGCGGTCACCTCGTCCACGCTGACCACCGTCGCGGTGTTCCTGCCGATCGGCCTGGTCGGCGGCATGGTCGGACAGCTCTTCGGTTCGTTCTCGATCACCGTCACGGCCGCGCTGCTGGCGTCGCTGCTGGTCTCGCTCACCGTCGTGCCGGTCTTCTCGTACTGGTTCCTGCGCGCCCCCAAGGGGTCCGAGGGCGTCGACCCCGAGGAGCTGCGCCGCAAGGCGGAGGAGAAGGAGAACAACAGCCGTCTGACGCGGATGTACGTTCCCGTCCTCCGCTTCGCCACCAAGCGCCGCCTGGTCAGCCTGGCCATCGCCCTGGTGGTCCTGGTCGGCACCTTCGCCATGGCCCCGCTGCTCAAGACCAACTTCTTCGACCAGGGCGAGCAGGACACCCTCTCGCTCACCCAGAAGCTGGAGCCGGGCACCAGCCTGGACGCCTCCAACGAGGCCGCGCTCAAGGTCGAGAAGGTCATCGAGTCGGTCGACAAGGTGAAGGACTACCAGGTCACCGTCGGCTCGTCCGGCATGATGGCGGCCTTCGGCGGCGGCTCCGGCGCCAACCAGGCCTCGTACCAGCTGACCCTGAAGAGTGCCGAGGACACCGAGGCGGTCACCAAGGAGCTGGAGGACAAGCTCGCCGGCCTCAAGGGCGCGGGCGAGACCAAGGTCGGCGCGGGCGGCGGCTTCGGCGGCCAGGACCTGAGCGTCGTCGTCAAGGCGTCCGACGCGGCCACCCTCGCCAAGGCCTCCGAGCAGGTGCAGAAGGCCGTTGCCGGGCTCAAGGACGTCACCGACGTGCAGAGCGACCTGGCCCGTTCGGTGCCGCGCATCTCCGTCAAGGGCACCGAGAAGTCCGCCGAGGCGGGCTTCAACGACGCGGCGCTCGGCGCGGTCGTCGCCCAGGCCGTCCGGGGCACCCCGGCGGGCAAGGCCATGCTGGACAGCACCGAGCGCGACATCGTCATCAAGGCCGCGAAGCCCGCGACGACGATGGACGAGCTGAAGAAGCTGCCGCTCGGGCCGGGTGTCACCCTCGGCCAGCTCGCCGACGTCAAGCTCGTCGACGGCCCGGTCTCCATGACCCGCATCGACGGCGCGCGTTCGGCGACCGTCACCGCCAAGCCGGTCGGCGACAACACGGGTGCGGTCACCGCCGCGCTCACCAAGAAGATCGACGAGGTCAAGAAGGAACTGCCGCAGGGCGCGAGCGTCTCCATCGGCGGTGTCTCCTCCGACATGGACGACACCTTCGGCAAGCTCTTCCTCGCCATGCTGGCGGCCGTCGCGATCGTCTTCATGCTGCTGGTGGCGACCTTCAAGTCGCTGATCCAGCCGCTGATCCTGCTGGTCTCCATCCCGTTCGCCGCCACCGGCGCGATCGGTCTGCTGCTCGCCACCGGCACCCCGATGGGCGTCCCGGCGATGATCGGCATGCTGATGCTCATCGGCATCGTGGTCACCAACGCGATCGTGCTGATCGACCTGATCAACCAGTACCGGGCCCAGGGCATGGGCGTCGTCGAGGCGGTCGTCGAGGGTGGCCGCCACCGTCTGCGCCCGATCCTGATGACGGCACTGGCGACGATCTTCGCGCTGCTGCCGATGGCACTGGGCATCACCGGCGAGGGCGGCTTCATCTCCAAGCCGCTCGCCATCGTGGTGATCGGCGGTCTGATCACGTCGACCCTGCTGACGCTCCTGCTGGTCCCGACGCTGTACGCCATGGTGGAGCTCCGCAAGGAGCGCCGGGCGGCGAAGAAGGCGGCCAAGAAGGGCGAAGGCCCGAAGAAGCCCGACACGGGCACCGAGGCGAAGGACGACGACCGCGAGCCCGCGACCGTCTGATCCTGCCTGAAGCATGAGTAAGGGGCGTCCTCCAGGAGGGCGCCCCTTACTCATGTGCGTACCGCCGTCAGGCCGTCGGGTCACCCGGGATCGCGTGCACCTCGACCGGGTCGTTGCCCGGCTTGCCGCCGGGGCCGGGACACGCGGAGGCGCGCGCGGCGATCTCGTACGCCCGCTCCTCGCTCTTCACGTCCACGACCCAGTAACCGGCGAGGATCCCGCCCTTGTGCGCAGGACCGTCGGTGACCTGCGGCCTCCCGTCGGATCCTGCCCGTACCGTCTTGGCCAGGGAGGGGCCGCCGAGCCCGCGCGCCTCGACCATCTCGCCCGCCGAGGTCAGCTCGTTGTTGAGGGCCTCCATGTGGGCGAACATCGCCTGCATGTCCTCCTGCGAGTAACCCGACATCACGCGGTCCCACTCGGCGGCGTCGACGTTCATCTGGATCATGTACAGCATCTGGGTGCGCTCCTTGGACCGATTCGTTTCTTCCGGTGTCGTGCCGTTCTGAAGGGTTGACTGCTCCCCTCAGCGAAACTCATCGGTCCCCGGACCGCTACGGGAACGCCGTGGTCCGCCGGTCCGCTACGGGAGCGCCAGCATCCGCTCCAGCGCCAGCTTCGCGAAGCTCTCCGTCTCCCGGTCGACCTCGATCCGGTTGACCAGGTTGCCCTCGGCCAGCGACTCCAGGGTCCACACCAGGTGGGGGAGGTCGATGCGGTTCATGGTCGAGCAGAAGCAGACCGTCTTGTCGAGGAAGACGACCTCCTTGTCCGGGTGCGCGTTCGCGAGCCGCCGCACCAGGTTCAGCTCGGTGCCGATCGCCCACTTCGAACCGGCCGGGGCCGCGTCCAGCGCCTTGATGATGTACTCCGTCGAGCCGACCTCGTCCGCCGCCGCGACGACCTCGTGCTTGCACTCCGGGTGCACCAGGACCCGTACACCCGGAATCCGCGCCCGTACGTCCTCCACGGACTCCAGCGAGAACCGGCCGTGCACCGAGCAGTGCCCGCGCCACAGGATCATCTTGGCGTTGCGCAGCTGCTCGACGGTGAGCCCGCCGTTCGGCTTGTGCGGGTTGTAGAGCACGCAGTCGTCCAGGGACATGCCCATGTCGCGGACGGCGGTGTTGCGCCCCAGGTGCTGGTCGGGCAGGAAGAGCACCTTCTCGCCCTGCTCGAAGGCCCAGTCCAGCGCCCTCTTCGCATTGGACGAGGTGCAGATGGTGCCGCCGTGCTTGCCGGTGAAGGCCTTGATGTCGGCGGAGGAGTTCATGTACGAGACGGGCACGACGGTGTCCGCGAGGCCCGCCTCCGTGATCACGTCCCAGCACTCCGCGACCTGCTCGGCGGTGGCCATGTCGGCCATCGAACAGCCCGCCGCCAGGTCCGGCAGCACGACCTTCTGGTCGTCGGAGGTGAGGATGTCGGCCGACTCGGCCATGAAGTGCACGCCGCAGAAGACGATGTACTCCGCCTCCGGCTTGTTGGCGGCGTCGCGCGCGAGCTTGAAGGAGTCGCCGGTCACGTCGGCGAACTGGATGACCTCGTCGCGCTGGTAGTGGTGGCCGAGGACGAAGACCTTGTCCCCGAGCTTCTCCTTGGCCGCGCGGGCGCGCTCCACCAGGTCCGGGTCGGACGGGGACGGCAGGTCGCCGGGGCACTCCACACCGCGCTCGCTCCGGGGGTCGGCCTCACGGCCGAGGAGCAGCAGGGCGAGGGGGGAGGGCTGGACGTCGAGCTCGACGGCCTGGCGGGGCTGGGCGGTGGTCACGACACGCACCCTTTCTGTTCTGCGAGATGCGAGAGCGGCCCGGAGGATGGAGCGAAGGGCCTTTTCGTCAAAACGACGTTATCTATGATAATCCCTTCACGTCAGTTTGACGATGCCGATCTCGTCGGTGTGACGAATTCCCGGTGGGGCGGCCCCGGTCCCCGTGGGGCGGGTTCCCGCCCCACCACCCCGGCCCCGCACGGATTTCGGTGTGCGAGCATGAAAGAAGCACCACACACGCTCAGGCCCGGAATGAATCCGCGGCCCCGCCGGTTGCAACCGTCGGCAAGCAGTCCGTACAACCCGGGAGAGATGTAGATGTCCGTTCAGGACGACAAGACCACCGTGAGCGACGGCATTCTCCTGTCCGACGCCGCCGCGGCCAAGGTGAAGGCCCTGCTGGACCAGGAGGGTCGCGACGACCTGGCGCTCCGCGTCGCCGTGCAGCCCGGTGGCTGCTCGGGCCTGCGGTACCAGCTCTTCTTCGACGAGCGCTCGCTCGACGGCGACGTCATCAAGGACTTCGACGGTGTGAAGGTCGTCACCGACCGGATGAGTGCCCCGTACCTGGGTGGCGCCTCCATCGACTTCGTCGACACCATCGAGAAGCAGGGCTTCACGATCGACAATCCGAACGCCACGGGCTCCTGCGCCTGCGGCGACTCGTTCAACTAGCAGGACGGCAAAGGCGGCCGGCACGGACCTCACGGTCCGCGCCGGCCGCCTTCGTCATGTCCGCGCCGGGCCTCAGCCCTTCGGCACGGCCTTCCCGTCCTCGCCGACCACCTGACGCCCGTCGAGCGGCCTGCTCAGCTCCACCGAAGCCGTCAGCTTCTTCGCGATCGCAATGCAGATCCGCTTCGGGTCCGGGTTGGTCTCCACCACCCGCACCTTCACCACACCGCCGTCCTCCACGGCCTTCGCCGCGTACTCGCTGCACACCCCGCCCCAGAAGCCGAGCGTGAGCCTCTTCCCGTCCGTCGTGTACGACTCGACCTTCCGGTCCGGAACCGTCCCCGGCGCAGGCGTGGCCGGATCCTGCTTCGGCGGCTCCGGCGCCTTCAGGAACTTCGGGTCCACCGCCGGATACGTCACCGTCTCCTGCGCCCCGCCGCCCTCCGGCGCCACCCGCAGCAGCCAGGACGGCACCAGCATCTGCTGCCCGTCCGCGTACTGAACTGCGAGGCCGAAGGTTGCGGATGCGACGTTCACCGTCCGCTGCGGGGTCTTGCGCGGCTCGCACGGCAGGATCTTCCCCACCGGCGGCCCCGGCTCCGGCGTCGCGCCCGGCGTCTCCTTCTCCCGTACGGGGACGGGGTCGGCGCAGCCCCCGATGCCGGGCCGGGGCCCGCGCGCCACCCGGTTCAGCAGCTCGATCGCCCGGTCCGCCCCGATCGCCGGGTACGCGGCGCCCTTGGCCAGCGCCTTCAGGTTCCCGCTGCCGCCCACCACGTCGCCGTCGGGCCCGACCGGGATGCCGGTCGTCCAGCCGTACGTGGGCAGACCGCCGACCACCGGGTCCGCGTTGACCACCCGCGAGCCGCCCAGCACCTGCGTGGCGTCCAGCTTCGCGCCGTCCAGCCCGAGCGCGTTGAGCACCGGGGCGGCGGCCCTCTTCGCCGCCTCCTCGCCCACCGGCGTCCCCGACGTGCACTGCTTGCCCCGCAGACAGTCCGTGCTGCCGGTGCCGTTCGGCCGGGAGTGCCGGGCGAAGGTCCAGGTGCCGGGGGCCCGCTCTGTCACCCGCAGCTGTGACCCGGTGCCGTCCGGCAGCGCACCCACCTGCCAGGAGCCGCCGGTGAGCCTCGGCGTGCCCTTGACGCCCAGCGCCTTCGCGAGGCGGGCCACCTCGTCCGCGCCGACCGCGCCCTGCGCCCGGTACACCGGGGCCGTCGCGGGGGCCTTCGGCAGGGTGCCGGTCGCCCGGTAGACGACGGGGCCGCGCCCGTACGGGTCCGGCTCACCCGGGGCGATGCCGGCCGGCCCCGACCCCGTACCGCCGGAAGTGGCGTCCGTACCGCTGCCCAGGGACAGCGGGGGAGGGGAGCCGCCGGGCGCACCCGGGCTGCTGGGTGCGCCGCCGTCACCGGCGGCGGACGCCAGGTACGCGCCCCCGCCGCCCACGAGCAGCACGGCGACCGCCACCGAGGCCGTCACGAGCGGAATCCGCCGCCGGGGACCTGTCTGCGCCTGCTGCTCGCTGCTCACCGGATCGCTCCCTCGTGCACACCACTGCCGGATGCCTCCCTCACAGGAGACACCGGTGTGACGGCGCGCACCCGCGCACGGTTCCCCTCAGGGGGCGCGCTCAGGCCCCGTACTCGGGCATCGCGCCCACCAGCCGGGCCGATGCGGAGGGCACCACGACCCCGTGGATCAGGGACGCGGGAACGCTCTCGGTGACCGTCGCCGGGACCGCCCAGTGCGGCACCATGCGCGCGCAGTCCCCGTGCAACTGGGCCCAGCCCCCGTCGGCCTCGACGCTGAGGGGCTTGCCGGAAGCGACCGTGACGCTCTGCTCGTGCATACGTGGAACTCCCGTGCTCAAGGGGCCGCCGAAGTGCGAAACCCCGGACTCCTCGCACCGTATGCACCTGCGACCTCAACTAAAAAGCCCTACTATCGGGTAGTTTTGCCGCTTCGGTCGAGCGGGACTCAACCGGTAGCGTGAAGCGTCGTCCTCTCCGAACCGTCATCCCCCCAGGGAGCAACCCCGCCGTGCGTATCGCAGTCACCGGCTCCATCGCCACCGACCACCTCATGACCTTCCCCGGCCGTTTCGCCGACCAGCTGGTCGCGGATCAGCTGCACACGGTCTCCCTCTCCTTCCTCGTCGACAACCTCGACGTACGGCGCGGAGGCGTCGGCGCCAACATCTGCTTCGGCATGGGCCAGCTCGGCACCAGGCCGATCCTGGTCGGCGCGGCCGGCTCCGACTTCGACGAGTACCGCGCCTGGCTCGACCGGCACGGCGTGGACACCGCATCGGTCCGCATCTCCGAGGTCCTGCACACCGCCCGCTTCGTGTGCACCACGGACGCCGACCACAACCAGATCGGCTCCTTCTACACGGGCGCGATGAGCGAGGCCCGCCAGATCGAGCTGAAGTCCGTCGCCGACCGCGTGGGCGGCCTGGACCTGGTCCTGATCGGCGCGGACGACCCGGAGGCGATGCTCCGCCACACCGAGGAGTGCCGCTCGCGCACCATCCCCTTCGCCGCCGACTTCTCGCAGCAGATCGCGCGCATGTCCGGCGACGACATCCGCACCCTGCTCGAAGGCGCCACGTACCTCTTCTCCAACGAGTACGAAAAGGGCCTCATCGAGTCGAAGACCGGCTGGACCGACGCCGAGATCCTCGCCAAGGTCGGCCACCGCGTCACCACGCTGGGCTCGCGCGGCGTGCGCATCGAGAAGCTCGGCCTGGAGCCGATCGAGGTCGGCTGCCCGGAGGAGGACGCCAAGGTCGACCCGACCGGCGTCGGCGACGCCTTCCGCGCCGGCTTCCTCTCGGGCCTGTCCTGGGGCATCAACCACGAGCGCGCCGCCCAGGTCGGCTGCATGCTCGCCACCCTGGTCATCGAGACCCTCGGCACCCAGGAGTACACCCTGAGCCGCGCCCACTTCATGGAGCGCTTCACCAAGGCGTACGGCGACGAGGCCGCCACCGAGGTCCAGAAGCACCTGGGCTGACCGCCCCGCCGGTACGGGGGCGGGAGCGGGGGACCACCGGGTACGGGGACTACTGGGTGCGGCGGACCACGTACCGCCCCTCCTCGGTCTCGCCCACGTACTCCTGCCCCCGCATCCCGCACCACGCCGGGATGTCCAGGCGGGCCGCCGTGTCGTCGGCGAGCACGGTCACCGTGCCGCCGACGGGCACGTCACCGATGACCTTCGCCAGCTCGATCACCGGAATCGGGCACCGCTTCCCGAGCGCGTCCACCACGAGCGAGTCCCCGGCCGGAACACCGCCGCCCGCCTCCGTGGGCGCCCCGAGCGCCCCCCGTACCCCTGCCACCGCATCCGGCAGCACGCGCAGGAACCGCTCCACGTCCTCCTCGGCCGCCCCCCACGGCAGCGACACCCGTACGTTCCCCTCCGAGAGCACCCCCATCGCCCGCAGCACATGACTGGGCGTCAGCGTGCTGCTCGTGCAGGAGGAGCCGGAGGACACCGAGAAGCCCTCCGCGTCCAGCGCGTGCAGCAGGCTCTCCCCGTCGACGTACAGACAGGAGAAGGTCACCAGGTGCGGCAGCCGGCGCACCGGGTCGCCGACCACCTCCACGTCCGGCACGCCCGCGCGCACCCCCGCCCGGATCCGCTCCACCAGCGCCCGCAGCCGCGCCGCCTCCGCGTCCGCCTCGGCCCGCACCGCCCGCAGCGACGCGGCGGCCGCCACCACGGCGGGCAGGTTCACGAAACCGGGGGAGCGCCCCGCCTCCCGCTCGTCCGCCGGCCCCTGCGCCGCGAACCGCACACCCTTCCTGACCGCCAGCAGTCCGACCCCCGCCGGACCGCCCCACTTGTGCGCGCTCGCCGTCAGCAGCGACCACGGCCCCGCCACCGGCCCCCACCCCAGCGACTGCGCCGCGTCCACCAGCAGCGGCACTCCTGCCTCCCGGCACGCGTGTGCGACCTCCTCGACCGGCTGGAGGGTGCCGACCTCGTGGTTGGCGGACTGCAGGCACGCCAGCGCGGTCCCCTCCACCGCCGCTTCCCGTACGAAATCGGCCGCGTCCACCGCGCCGTACGACGACACCGGCACCTCGGCCACCGACCCGCCGCCCGCCACATGGGCGTCGGCCGAATGGAGCACGGAGGAGTGTTCGACCGCGGAGTGCACCAGGCGGCGGCCGACACGCCGACGCGCCGCAAGCGCCCCGGCAATTCCCGTGTGCACCGCATGCGTTCCCGAAGGGGTGAAAACCAGCTCGTCGGGGCGGCAGCCCACGGACTCCGCCGCCGCCTCGCGGGCCGCGTCCAGGAGCATCCTGGCCCGCCGCCCCTCCCGGTACAGCCGGGCCGGATCGGCCCACCCCTCGTCCAGGGAGGCAAGCAGCGCCTGGCGGGCGACGGGGTGCAGGGGAGCGGCGGAGGCGGCGTCGAAGTAGGGCACGCGGCCACGCTAGCCGCCGGGTGCGGCCGGCCTCGTACCGCCGTCTCAGGAGGGTCCGTCAGTTCCCGGGCGGAGGCACGGCTTCCGTCCGGCAGCGGCGCCGGAGCCACCCCTTCGGGGAGCGGTGCGGCGCGTTGGGCACCCTCCCCGCGCGACCCCAAATAGCGTCCAGTAGGGTTTGGTCCGCATAAACATCCAAACCCCTGCCCGCGTCAGGGCCGGCGACCGACCTAGACAGACGGCCGCAGCCAATACAACGCGCGGGCGAGACTCTCGGGAAGGCGCTACGTGAGTCCCAACGGCTCCGACCGCTCGTCGCGGCGCCCGATGCGGCGGAAGCTGCTCCAGGTGCTGACCGCGGGCGTGGTCCTGGCGACCGCCTCTGGTTGCTCGTACACATGGGAGGACTTCCCCCGACTGGGGATGCCCACCCCGGTAACGGAAGAGGCGCCGCGAATCCTCTCCCTCTGGCAGGGCTCGTGGGCGGCTGCGCTCGTCACGGGCGTGCTGGTGTGGGGCCTGATCCTGTGGAGCGTCATCTTCCACCGGCGCAGCCGCACCAAGGTCGAGGTACCTCCGCAGACCCGGTACAACCTGCCCATCGAGGCGCTGTACACGGTCGCACCCATCATCATCGTCTCGGTGCTGTTCTACTTCACCGCCCGCGACGAGTCGAAGCTCCTGCATCTCGACGAGAAGCCGACGCACACGGTCAACGTGGTCGGCTATCAGTGGAGCTGGGGCTTCAACTACGTCGAGGACGTGGACGGCAACAAGTCCACCGGTCCGCAGACGGACCCCAAGACCGGCCTCAAGACCGGCGTTCCCAAGGAACTCGGCGCGATTCCGGACCGCTACACCAAGCAGTTCCCGGACGGCGCCGAGGGCGTCTACGACTACGGCATCCCCGGCACCCGGAACCCCGAGAACGGGAACCCGGGTCCGACGCTGGTGCTGCCCAAGGGCGAGAAGGTCCGGTTCGTGCTGACGTCGCGCGACGTCATCCACTCCTTCTGGGTGGTGCCGTTCCTGATGAAGCAGGACGTCATCCCGGGCCACACCAACGCCTTCGAGGTGACCCCCAACAAGGAGGGCATCTTCATGGGCAAGTGCGCAGAGCTCTGCGGCGTGGACCACTCCCGGATGCTCTTCAACGTCAAGGTCGTCTCCCCGGAGGAGTACAAGCAGTACCTCAAGGACCTGGCGAAGAAGGGCCAGACCGGATACATCCCGTCCGGTATTGAGCTGACCAAGTCGGCCAGGAATGCGGAGACGAACAAACTGTGAGCATCCTCAACGAACCCAAGGGTGCCGCGGCAGCAGTCGACTCGTACGAGAACGAGCTGCCCGTGCGGCGCAAGGAGCCGGGAAACATTGTGATCAAGTGGCTCACCACCACTGACCACAAGACGATCGGCTCGATGTACCTCATCACGTCGTTCGTGTTCTTCATCATCGGCGGCGTCATGGCGCTCTTCATGCGCGCCGAACTCGCTCGTCCCGGCACGCAGATCATGTCGAACGAGCAGTTCAACCAGGCGTTCACGATGCACGGCACGATCATGCTGCTGATGTTCGCGACGCCGCTGTTCGCCGGATTCGCCAACTGGATCATGCCGCTGCAGATCGGTGCGCCCGACGTGGCGTTCCCGCGGCTGAACATGTTCGCGTACTGGCTGTACCTCTTCGGCTCGATCATCGCGGTGGCCGGCTTCCTCACCCCGCAGGGTGCGGCCGACTTCGGTTGGTTCGCCTACTCCCCGCTGTCGGACGCGGTCCGTTCGCCGGGCGTCGGCGCCGACATGTGGATCATGGGTCTGGCCTTCTCCGGCTTCGGCACGATCCTCGGCTCGGTCAACTTCATCACCACGATCATCTGCATGCGCGCTCCCGGCATGACGATGTTCCGCATGCCGATCTTCACCTGGAACGTGCTGCTGACCGGTGTTCTGGTCCTGCTCGCCTTCCCGGTGCTGGCGGCCGCGCTGTTCGCCCTGGAGGCGGACCGTAAATTCGGTGCCCATGTATTCGATGCCGCGAATGGCGGAGCGATTCTCTGGCAACACCTCTTCTGGTTCTTCGGACACCCAGAGGTGTACATCATCGCGCTGCCATTCTTCGGAATCATTTCCGAGGTCATCCCGGTCTTCAGCCGCAAGCCGATGTTCGGCTACATCGGTCTGATCGCCGCGACGATCGCGATCGCCGGCCTTTCGGTGACCGTCTGGGCCCACCACATGTATGTGACGGGCGGCGTGCTGTTGCCGTTCTTCTCCTTCATGACATTCCTCATCGCAGTGCCCACCGGTGTGAAGTTCTTCAACTGGATCGGCACGATGTGGAAGGGCTCACTGTCCTTCGAGACCCCGATGCTCTGGGCCGTCGGCTTCCTGATCACCTTCACCTTCGGTGGTCTGACCGGCGTCATCCTGGCCTCGCCCCCGATGGACTTCCACGTCTCCGACTCGTACTTCGTCGTCGCGCACTTCCACTACGTCATCTTCGGCACCGTGGTCTTCGCGATGTTCTCCGGCTTCCACTTCTGGTGGCCGAAGTTCACCGGCAAGATGCTGGACGAGCGGCTCGGCAAGATCACCTTCTGGACGCTGTTCGTGGGCTTCCACGGCACGTTCCTGGTGCAGCACTGGCTGGGTGCCGAGGGCATGCCGCGTCGTTACGCGGACTACCTCGCGGCCGACGGGTTCACCGCGCTGAACACGATCTCGACCATCAGCTCCTTCCTGCTGGGTCTGTCGATGCTCCCGTTCTTCTACAACGTGTGGAAGACCGCGAAGTACGGCAAGAAGATCGAGGTCGACGACCCCTGGGGCTACGGCCGTTCGCTCGAATGGGCGACGTCCTGCCCGCCGCCGCGGCACAACTTCCTCACGCTGCCGCGCATCCGGTCCGAATCCCCGGCGTTCGACCTGCACCACCCGGAGATCTCCGCGATCGACCAGCTGGAGAACCACCGCGACAACGGTATTGAGCCGCTCGCCCTCAGCGCGAAGGAGTCCGGCAAGTGAAGATTCAAGGCTGGCTCTTCATCTGGCTGAGCGTGTTCGTCGGGATCATGGCCGTCGTGTACGGCGTGTGGTCCAAGGAGCCCGCGGGCACCACGGCACTGGTCCTGGCCTTCGGCCTGAGCCTCATGATCGGCTTCTACCTGGCCTTCACGGCCAAGCGGGTCGACGCGATGGCCCAGGACAACAAGCAGGCCGACGTCGCGGACGAGGCCGGCGAGCTGGGCTTCTTCGCCCCGCACAGCTGGCAGCCGCTCTCGCTGGCGATCGGCGGCGCGTTCGCCTTCCTCGCCATCGCGATGGGCTGGTGGCTGCTGTTCTTCTCGCTGCCGCTGATCCTGGTCGGCCTGTTCGGCTGGGTCTTCGAGTTCTACCGCGGTGAGAACCGCACCCAGTAGCACTCGGCTTCACGAGGCACCTCGATGAGGGGCCCGTGCCCCGGAGACACACTCCGGGGCACGGGCCCCTTTTTCGTTGAGGTCATTCGTTTGCAGTCACTTGACGGTGTCCAACGCGCCCGATCTGACGATGCTTCATATTGTGTGATCATGAGCCACGCACCCCGCGCCCGGACGGTCCTGAGCTGCACCCTTCTGATCGCCTCCCTCGGGGCGGGGCTGACCGCCTGCGGCGGGCCCGGGGGCAGCCCGCTCTCCTCCCCGCCGTACGACGCGGCGCGGCAGATCTCCTTCAACGGCCGTCCCGGCAGCACGGACGTCGACCCGGAGAAGCCCCTGGAGATGACCGCCACCGGCAAGGACGGCCGGATCACCGACGTCGTCGCCGCGGACGCGGCCGGACGCCAGGTGGCCGGCGAGCTCTCCGCCGACGGCTCCCGCTGGCACTCCACCTCCCCGCTGGCCGCGGGCGCCGAGTACACGGTCAAGGTCAGCACCGAGGACCAGGAGGGCGCGCCCGGCGTGCGCAGGCTCGGTTTCAGGACGGCCCCCGGGAAGAAGGGCCTGAAGGTCGAGTTCGGCCCCGACGCGGGCACCTACGGCGTCGGACAGCCCATCACCGCGAAGCTCAGCACCAAGGTCAAGGACCCGCGCGCCCGCGCGGTGGTGGAGCGCGCCCTGAAGGTCGACTCCAAGCCCGCCGCCGAGGGTTCCTGGTACTGGGTGGAGGACGACCTCCTGCACTACCGCCCGCGCTCCTACTGGCCCGCAGGAGCCACTGTGCGGGCGCACAGCAACCTGGAGGGCATCAAGGTCGCCGGGGGCCTCTACGGGGCCGCAGTGACGCCCCTGAAGCTCACCATCGGCGACAAGATCGAGGCCATCACCGACGCCTCCTCGCACTACATGACGGTCAAGCGCAACGACAAAGTGATCAACACCATTCCGGTGACCACCGGAAAGCCCGGCTACTCCACCCGCAACGGCGTCAAGGTCGTACTGGGCAAGGAGTACTTCGTACGGATGCGCGGCACCAGCATCGGCATCCCGACCGGCACCAGCGACTCCTACGACCTGCCGGTCTACTACGCCACCCGCGTGACCTGGAGCGGCGAGTACGTGCACGCCGCGCCCTGGTCCACCGGCTCGCAGGGGTACGAGAACGTCAGCCACGGCTGCACGGGCATGTCCACCGGCAACGCCGAATGGTTCTTCGACACCGTGCGCGAGGGCGACATCGTCAAGGTCGTCGGCAGCTGGGGCGACACCATGGACCCCTTCGGCAACGGCTTCGGGGACTGGAACATCGACTGGAAGAAGTGGCGCAAGGGCAGCGCGCTGCTCGCCGTCACCGAGGAGCAGCGCGACCGCATCCACACCCCGCGCCTGCGCCCCCAGGTCTGAACGGCCCGGGGAGCGCGGGGAGCGGCGTGCGGCCGCATCCGTACGGGACGCGAACGGGCCCGTACGCGGCGGGATCAGGCCCGTACGGCAGGAGCCTTCCCGGCGAGCCGGGAACGCAGCAGGGCCGCCAGCGAGGCGGCGAACTCCACCGGCTCGACCGGCAGCGTCACCGCGGCCTCCGCACGGCTCCAGGTGGCCAGCCAGGCGTCCTGCGGGCGGCCCATGAGGAGCAGCACGGGCGGGCAGTCGAAGACCTCGTCCTTGATCTGCCGGCAGACGCCCATGCCGCCCGCCGGGACGGTCTCGCCGTCGAGCACGCACACGTCGATGCCGCCGGCGTCCAGCGCCTTGAGGACGGCGGGCAGCGTCGCGCACTCCAGGAACTCGACCGGCGGTACGTCGGCGGCCGGCCTGCGACCGGCCGCGAGCCGCACCTGTTCGCGGGTGTTGGCGTCGTCGCTGTAGACCAGCACCGTGGCGGTCGGCTGCTGCATTGTTCCTCCGTGACGTCCGGTTACGCGGTGATCTCGGGCTTTTCGGGGCTCTACAGGCGGCTGCTGGGGCCGGTTCCGATGCGCGGATGCTACTCCGTCAGACCCTCCGTCCACACCGGTTCGCACCGGCCTTCGATGGGCCGTTCGGGCAGGACACACCCTCTTGACACTCCGAACGGCACCCCCCGGGGTGAGGGCGGGATAAGCGACCGACATAATGTCGGTCGTGGCGACAGCAACGACAGTAGATACCGGGCACGCGCACCCGTCGGTCAATCGACCGAACCTCACCAGCGTCGGAACCATCATCTGGTTGAGTTCCGAGCTGATGTTCTTCGCGGCCCTCTTCGCGATGTACTTCACCCTGCGATCGGTGACCGGTCCCGAGTTCTGGGCGGAAAAGGCCTCGGCCTTGAACTTCCCGTTCTCGCTGACCAATACCTCGATCCTGGTCCTCTCCTCCCTCACCTGCCAGCTCGGCGTCTTCGCCGCGGAGCGGGGCGATGTGAAGAAGCTCAGGACCTGGTTCATCATCACGTTCGTGATGGGTGCGATCTTCATTGGCGGCCAGGTGTACGAGTACACCGAGCTGGTCAAGCACGAGGGCCTGTCGCTCTCGTCGGACCCGTACGGCTCGGTGTTCTACCTGACGACCGGCTTCCACGGACTGCACGTGACAGGCGGCCTCATCGCCTTCCTGCTGGTCCTCGGCCGGACATACGCGGCCAAGCGATTCACCCACGAGCAGGCCACCGCCGCCATCGTCGTGTCGTACTACTGGCACTTCGTCGACGTCGTCTGGATCGGCCTGTTCGCCACGATCTACATGATCAAGTAACCAGGGGCCAAGGCCCGCACACACTTCCCGCATCGACGCAGAAGATCCTGACACCGGGGTAATCCGTGAAAAAGCTCTCCGCACGACGACGCCATCCGCTGGCGGCGGTCGTCGTCCTACTCTTCGCGCTGGCGGCCACTGGGGGGCTGTACGCCGCGTTTGCGCCTGCGGGCAAGGCGCAGGCCGACGAGACCGCCCAGTCCCTCGCCATCGAAGAGGGCAAGAAGCTCTACGCCGTCGGCTGCGCAAGCTGCCACGGAACCGGCGGTCAGGGCACCACTGACGGCCCGTCCCTCGTGGGCGTGGGCTCCGCCGCAGTGGACTTCCAGGTCGGCACCGGCCGTATGCCGGCGCAGCAGCCCGGCGCCCAGGTGCCGAAGAAGAAGGTCATCTACACGCAGGCGCAGATCGACCAGCTCGCCGCGTACGTGGCCTCTCTCGGCGCCGGCCCGATCACGCCGACCGAAAGCCAGACCGACCCGAGCAACGCCGACGTCGGCAAGGGTGGCGAACTGTTCCGCACGAACTGCGCGCAGTGCCACAACTTCACCGGCGAGGGCGGCGCCCTGACGCACGGCAAGTTCGCCCCCTCCCTCGAGGGCGTCTCGCCGAAGCACATCTACGAGGCCATGCAGACCGGCCCGCAGAACATGCCCTCCTTCCCGGACAGCACCATGCCGGAGAAGGAAAAGAAGGACATCATCGCGTACGTCAAGGCCGTGAACGGCGAAGAGACCCCGAGCCCCGGCGGCTTCGGACTGGGCGGCCTCGGGCCGGTCAGCGAGGGTCTGTTCGCCTGGATCTTCGGTCTGGGTGCGCTCATCGCAGTTGCCGTCTGGGTCGCGGCCCACACCGCTAAGGCCAAGAAGTCATGAGTAGCCAAGAGAATCCAGAAGAGGCCCTGCCTGCTGAGCAGGGCAACGCGCACGGCGAAGTAGCGCCCAAGGACGATCCGTTCGCGGACCCGGGCCTGCCGCCGCACAAGCCGCGTATCCAGGACCTCGACGAGCGGGCCGCCAAGCGGTCCGAGCGCGTCGTCGCCTTCCTGTTCACGCTGTCGATGATCGCGACGATCGGCTTCATCGCCTCCTTCGTCGCGTTCCCGATCGACAAGATCGTGTACGTGTGGCCGCTGGGCCACGTGAGCGCGCTCAACCTCTCGCTGGGTCTGACGCTCGGCATCGCCCTCTTCTGCATCGGCGCGGGCGCGGTCCACTGGGCCCGCACCCTGATGTCCGACGTCGAGGTCGCCGACGAGCGCCACGCGATCCAGGCGTCGCCCGAGGTCAAGGCCAAGGTCATGGCCGACTTCAAGGCCGGTGCCGAGGAGTCGGTGATCGGCCGTCGCAAGCTGATCCGCACCACGATGTTCGGTGCGCTGGCCCTGGTGCCGCTGTCCGGCGTCGTGCTGCTGCGCGACCTCGGTCCGCTGCCGGAGAAGAAGCTCCGCGAGACGTCCTGGGACAAGGGCAAGCGTCTGATCAACCAGAACACGATGGAGCCCCTGCGGGCCGAGGACGTCGTCGTGGGCTCGCTCACCTTCGCCGTGCCGGAAGGCCTGAAGGAGGACGACCACGAGTTCAACCAGAAGATCGCCAAGGACGCGCTGATGATCGTCCGGATCCAGCCGGACGAGATCAAGAACAAGCAGCAGCGCGAGTGGGCGGCCGAGGGCATCGTCGCGTACTCCAAGATCTGCACCCACGTCGGCTGCCCGATCAGCCTGTACGAGCAGCAGACGCACCACGTGCTCTGCCCGTGCCACCAGTCCACCTTCGACCTGTCCGACGGCGCCCGCGTCATCTTCGGCCCGGCCGGCCACCCCCTGCCGCAGCTGCGGATCAAGGTGAACGACCAGGGTTACCTCGAAGCCATGGGCGACTTCGCCGAGCCCGTCGGTCCTGCTTTCTGGGAGCGCGGATGAGTACTGCGACGACTACCGAATCCAAGCCGCAGCAGAAGGCGCCCGCCGGTGAGCGGGTGGCGGACTGGGCGGACGGCCGGCTGGGGATCTACTCCCTCGCCAAGGCCAACATGCGCAAGATCTTCCCGGACCACTGGTCCTTCATGCTCGGCGAGATCTGCATGTACAGCTTCATCATCATCATCCTCACGGGTGTGTATCTGACGCTGTTCTTCCACCCGTCCATGAACGAGGTCGTGTACCACGGGTCGTACGCCCCGATGCACGGCATCCGCATGACGGAGGCCTACGCGTCGACGCTGGACATCAGCTTCGACGTCCGTGGCGGTCTGCTGATCCGGCAGATCCACCACTGGGGCGCGCTGATCTTCCTCGCGGCGATGTTCGTGCACATGATGCGCGTCTTCTTCACGGGTGCCTTCCGCAAGCCGCGCGAGGTCAACTGGCTGTTCGGCTTCCTGCTGTTCGTCCTCGGCATGTTCACCGGTTTCACCGGTTACTCGCTGCCGGACGACCTGCTGTCGGGCACCGGTGTCCGCTTCACACAGGGCGCGATCCTGTCCGTGCCGGTCGTCGGCACGTACATCTCGATGTTCCTGTTCGGCGGAGAGTTCCCCGGCCACGACATGGTCGCCAGGTTCTACTCGATCCACATCCTGCTGCTGCCGGGCATCATGCTCGGCCTGATGGTGGCTCACCTGATCCTGGTCTTCTACCACAAGCACACCCAGTTCGCGGGCCCCGGCCGCACGAACAACAACGTGGTGGGCATGCCGCTGCTGCCGGTCTACATGGCCAAGGCCGGAGGCTTCTTCTTCCTGGTCTTCGGCATCATCGCGATCATCGCGGCGGCGTTCACGATCAACCCGGTCTGGGCGCTCGGTCCCTACCGTCCGGACCAGGTGTCCACCGGCGCCCAGCCCGACTGGTACATGGGCTTCGCCGAGGGTCTGATCCGTGTCATGCCGGGCTGGGAGATCAACCTCTGGGGCCACACGCTGGTCCTGGGTGTGTTCATCCCGCTGACGCTCTTCGGTGTGATCCTCGCCGTCATCGCGGTGTGGCCGTTCCTGGAGTCCTGGGTCACCGGCGACAAGCGCGAGCACCACATCGCGCAGCGTCCGCGCAACAACCCGACGCGCACCGCGTTCGGTGTCGCCTGGATCACGGTCTACTTCATCGGCCTCGTCGGCGGTGGAAACGACCTGTGGGCCACGCACTTCCACCTCTCGCTCAACGCGATCTCGTGGTTCGTGCGCATCGGCTTCTTCGCCGGTCCGGTCCTGGCGTTCATCATCACCAAGCGCATCTGCCTGGGCCTCCAGCGCAGGGACGCCGAGAAGGTGCTGCACGGACGCGAGTCGGGCATCATCAAGCGCCTGCCGCACGGTGAGTTCATCGAGGTGCACGAGCCCCTCGACGCGAACAAGCTGCACACGCTCACGGCGCACGAGCAGTACGCGCCGGCCGAGATCGGTCCCGCCGAGGACGAGAACGGCGTGACGCGCAAGGTCGGCCCCGCCGAGAAGCTGCGCGTCAAGCTCAGCAAGGGCATGTACGGCGAGGGCAACCAGATCGCCAAGCCCACCGCCGAGGAGTACAAGGAGATCACCAGCGGCCACGGCCACCACTGATCCCCGGCCGGTCCAGTGAAGTGAACTGAACCGGCGACTGTTCGCCACAGCGAGAGCCCCGTCCGGACCCCGGACGGGGCTCTTCGCGCGTGCCGGGGCTGGATAGGGTGGCCCCATCCCTTACCGGCAAGCCCTTCACCGGGCGCGTGGACCCTGGAGCGGACCATGAACGTTGTGACCCCAGTCGGCGGCGACAGCGTGGCGGCCCGCGGCTGGCCGGGCATCCTCACCGCCCTGATGCAGGGCCAGGACCTCGGCGCGGACGACACCGCGTGGGCGATGGACCGCATCATGACGGGCGAGGCCTCCGACGCGCAGATCGCCGGTTTCTCCATCGCCCTGCGCGCCAAGGGCGAGACGGTGCAGGAAGTCACCGGTCTGGTACGGGCGATGTACGAGCACGCCAACCTCATCGAGGTGCCGGGGCCCAGTGTCGACATCGTCGGCACCGGCGGCGACATGGCCAAGACGGTCAACATCTCCACCATGTCCGCGATCGTCATCGCCGGCACCGGTGCCAAGGTCGTCAAGCACGGCAACCGGTCCGCGTCGTCGGCGAGCGGCTCCTCCGACGTCCTGGAGAAGCTGGGCGTCAACCTGGACCTGACGCCCCGCCGGGTGGCCGAGGTCGCCGACGAGGCGGGCATCACCTTCTGCTTCGCCGTGAAGTTCCACCCGGCGCTGCGCCACGCCGCCAAGGCCCGCAAGGAGCTGGGCACGCAGACCACCTTCAACATCCTGGGCCCGCTCACCAACCCGGCCCGGGTGCGCGCCCAGGCCGTCGGCGTGGCCGACGCGAAGATGGCCCCCATCGTCGCCGGCGTCCTGGCCGAACGGGGCAACTCCGCCCTCGTCTTCCGCGGCGACGACGGCCTCGACGAGCTGACCACCACCGCGACCTCCCGGGTCTGGGTGGTACGGGACGGGGGAGTGCGCGAGGAGGCCTTCGACCCGCGGGAGGTCGGCCTGGAACTCGTCCCCGTGGAGGCACTGCGGGGCGCGGACGCCTCGTACAACGCCGAGGTGGCCCGCAGGCTCTTCGCGGGCGAGCAGGGGCCCGTACGGGACGCGGTGCTGCTCAACACAGCGGCGGCGCTGGTCGCGCTGAACCCGGGCGGCGGCTCGCTGAACGAGGAGATCGCGGCAGGTCTGGAGAAGGCGCGCGAGTCCCTGGACTCCGGGGGCGCGCAGGCGGCCCTGGAGCGCTGGGTGCGGGCCAGCAACGCCTGAAAACCCGCACAGTGTGACGCAGAGCGCAGTCCGGACGTCTCAGAAACCGGACTGCGCTCTTGCATGTGATCGTGCGTGTGGCAGGATGCTGAACAGGTCATGAGTGACAGCGACTACGGCCCCGGCCCGCTGTCCGGCAACCCTCCGTCCGTGGCGGGGTGCCCCGGGTGAAGACCAGGTCGTAGGCAGCGAGGTCTACGGCAAGCGCGGACCCCTGCGCACTCCTTTCGGAGTGGCGCGCCCCTGGGGTCCTGGTCCTCAAGGGAGCAGTCTCGTGAGCAAGCGAATGCGATAGGGCCGCTCGGCCCCGTTTCACCTTCACCTCCGCCCCGGGCACACCTGTATCCGGAGCGTCGAGGCAACTCCCGTACCAGACAAGGCAGTTGAGCCTTCGTCAGATTCCGTACGGGACTCACTGAAGCCATTCCGCCTTGTCCTGCCAGGAGTTTCGTCATGTCTGCATCGCCCGTCGCCACCGTCACCGCCGCCGCTGTCTCCGCCGACGCCTGCGCCGCCGAGTGCGCCGACCCCTGCTGTGCGCCGCTGCCCGTCCTCGGGCGGGACGTGGCCGTGCCGCTGGTCACCGGGGGCGAAGTGACGTACGCGGCCCTCGACTACGCGGCCAGCGCCCCGGCCCTGCAGCGGGTGTGGGACGACGTCGCCGCGTACGCCCCGTACTACGGCAGCGTGCACCGGGGCGCCGGGTACCTCTCGCAGCTCTCCACCGACCTGTTCGAGAACAGCCGGGTGACCGTCCACGAGTTCCTCGACTGCCGCGACAGTGACCAGGTCGTCTTCACCCGCTCCACCACCGACTCGCTGAACCTCCTGGCGGCCGTCCTGCCCGCCGACTGCCAGGTGTTCGTCTTCGAGACCGAGCACCACGCCTCGCTGCTGCCCTGGCAGGACGCCAACGTCACCTACCTGAACGCCCCGCGCACCCCGGCCCAGGCCGTCGAGACGCTGGAGCGGGCGCTCGCCGACCGCGACCCGTACGGCCCGGCGCTGGTGTGCGTGACCGGCGCCTCCAACGTCACCGGCGAGATCTGGCCGGTGCGCGAGCTGGCCGCCGCGGCCCACGCCCACGGTGCGCGGATCGTGCTGGACGCCGCCCAGCTCGCACCCCACCACCCGGTGTCCGTACGGGACTTGGACGTCGACTGGGTCGCCTTCTCCGGCCACAAGCTGTACGCGCCCTTCGGCTCCGGCGTGCTCGCCGGACGTGCCGACTGGCTCCAGGACGCCGAGCCCTACCTCGCGGGCGGCGGCGCGTCCAAGAAGGTCGCCCGGCGCGCGGACGGCGGTGTGGACGTCGAGTGGCACACCACGGCCGCCCGCCATGAGGCCGGCTCCCCGAACGTCATCGGCGTGTACTCGATCGCCTCCGCCTGCAAGGCGCTCACCGACGCCGGCTTCGACAACCTGGTCCGGCGCGAGCAGGCGCTGGTGCGCAAGGTCCGTGAGGGCCTCGCCGAGGTCCCGGCCGTGAAGGTGCTCTCGCTGTTCGGCGACGACGCCCCGCGCGTCGGCGTCATCTCCTTCGTCGTGGAGGGCTGGAACAGCTCGCACTTCGCCGCCGCGCTCTCCGCCGAGTACGGCATCGGCGTGCGCGACGGCCTCTTCTGCGCCCACCCGCTGGTGCGCACCCTGCTCGGCAGCGACCCGCAGGACCCGGGCGAGTGCGGCGCGCCGGAGGCCGAGCCGGGCGAGCGCTCCCTCAACGCCATCCGCGTCAGCTTCGGCGCGGGCACGCCCGACGAGCACGTGGAGCGGTTCGTGGGCGCGGTCAAGGAGCTCGTCGCCAACGGTGCGCAGTGGAACTACCGCACCGAGGGCGGTCGTTGCGTCCCGGCCGTCTGAGGCTTCGTACGGTACGGCTGGGGCTTTCGTACGGTACGGCTGTGGCCCGCCCCCTCACGCAGGGGGCGGGCCACAGCCGTACCGAGCAGTGGTCAGCCGTCCAGGCCGATCGCGAACGCGGCCTCCAGGTCGTGCTGCGAGTACGTGCGGAACGCGACGTGCGTGTCCGTGCCCTCGACGCCGGGGATCTTGCTGATGGAGCCGGGGATGATGTCCGCCAGGTCGTCGTGCCGGCCGACGCGCACCATGGCGATCAGGTCGTACGTACCGGTGACGGAGAAGACCTCGCTGACGCTGTCCAGCGCGGCGATCGACTCGGCGATCTCGGGGATGCGGTCCACGCTGGTCTTGATGAGCACGATCGCGGTGATCACGGCTGGCTTTCTCCCTCGGTGGCCGGTGGTGCTGCTGCGCTCGTAACTGTAGTCGTACGCCGATAACGCGCCCACGCGTAGAGGAACCCCCCGCCGAAGCCCACCACGTGCGCGAGGTACGCCACCCCGGCCCCCTCGCCCAGGCCCTGGGCGGCCAGCCACTGGAGCACGAACCAGAAGATCAGCACGATCCACGCGGGGAAGCGCAGCGGCAGGAAGAGCAGGAAGGGGAAGAGGCTGGTGACCCGGGCGTGCGGGAACAGCCGCAGGAACGCGCCCAGCACCGCCGAGATCGCCCCGGACGCGCCGACCAGGGTCTCGTGGGAGTCGGCGTGCACGAGGGCGTACGCGACGAGGGCGAGGTAGCCGCAGACCACGTAGAAGAGGGCGTACGCGAGGGGGCCCATGCGTTCCTCGGTCATCGCCCCGAAGACGTACAGGAAGAGCATGTTGCCCAGCAGGTGCAGCCAGTTGCCGTGCACGAACAGGGCGGTGAACGGGGTGAGCAGAGTGTGTCCGGCGCCGGTGACCAGTTCCGCGGGGACCACGCCCCAGCGTTCGAAGTAGGCGCTCTGTGCGGCGAGGAGCGCTTCCCCGGTGCCGTAGGCGGGATTGAAGCCGGACGCGGGGCCGAGCAGGAAGACCACGCAGCAGACGCCGATCACCGTGTACGTCACGACCGGCCCCCGGCTGATCTCCCGCCACTGCGCCCGCGCTCGACCGGCCGTGACTTTGCTCATGGGGATCACGGTTCGAGCATGACGCAACGGGCCGTTCGGGCGGGGCTGGCTCGCCGGGTGCGGGCCGCCCGGGCCTTCTCGCCCGTGTCACCCCGGTCTCAAGGGTCGGCCGCCCTCGGCGCGGGGTACCGGTAAGGCCGTAGGGTTGCGCGCAGGGCATCCGCAGTTCGACGGCGCACCGCGGCAACGACGTACGACACACGCGTGACGTGTGCGAAGGAATAGGAAGAGGCCGGTACGCATGACGACGACGGTTCCCCTGCCCACTGCCGGGACCCGGTGGCGCTGCACCCTCTGCGGAAACCTCACGCGTTTCGACGTGACCCGCTCCTCGAAGGTGGTCGAGTACGTGCACCTCGACCTGGCCGGGGAGTCGAAGGTCGAGGAACGCGAGGTGGTCAGTGAGACCATCGAGTCCGTGCGTTGCCGCTGGTGCAACGCGGTGGACCAGATCGAATTGGTGGACAGGCCGGACGCCGACCCCCAGAACTCCTAGGGAGTTCTCGTGGGCGGGCCCGGCGGAGCATGCCCGCGAGGGTAGGAAGGCAGTGGGGTGACGGCAATGGTGGAGCCCGCGAGCGGCGCGGACCGGGCCGGTACGGCCGACGACGTCGCAGAGGTGCTCGACCGCCCGTTGCCCGAGGGGGTGCGGCGTCGGGTCGTGACGCTGGTCTCGGACGCGTTCGGCGGCCTGACGGTGGCGGAACTGCCCGCCGCTCTGCGGCAGTACGCCCGGTTCACCCCCACCAGACGCGCCAAGTTCGCGGGCAACGCGATGGCGGCGGCACTGGAGAGCGACCCGGTCTTCCGGCAGCGCATCGGCGAACGGCTGCGTGAGGCGCAGCCCGAGCTGGCGAGCGCGCTGGAGGCCGGGTCGCCGCCCGCCGCCGCCGACCCGGTGGACGTGGCGGCCGCCGCCTACGTACTGCGCCCGGTGGGCTGGGTGAAGCTGGTGGCCGCCGCCGGCGAGGAGGCCCAGCGCGCGGACGCCGAGCGCGCCGACGAAGCCGCCCAGCGCGAACTGGAGCAGCTGCGCGCCGAGCTGGCCGAGGCCCGGGAACGTACGAAGACCGAGACCGAGCGGCTGCGCGCCGAACTGGACGCGTCCCGCAAGGAGTCCGAGGCCGCCCAGCGCAAGCTGCGCGGCGCCCTCAGCGACGTCAAGCGGGGCGAGGCCGCCCTGCGCAGGACGCAGGCCGAGATCGACGGCATCAGAGCCGAGGCCGCCGCCCAGGTGACCGCCGCCGAGGCGGAGTCGAGGCGGCTGCGGGCCAGGCTCGGCGAGGCGGAGGCGTCCGTCGAGGCGGGACGCCGTGCCGTACGGGAAGGGCGCAGCGTCGAGGACATGCGGCTGCGGCTGCTCCTGGACACCGTGCTGGAGGCTGCGCAGGGGCTGCGCAGGGAGCTGGCGCTGCCGCCGTCGGCGGGGCGTCCCGCGGACACCGTGGACGCGGTCGAGCCGGGGCGGATGTCGCCCAAGGACATCGCGGCCAGGGCCCTGTCGGACACCGATCCGGCGGTCCTGGACCAGTTGCTGGCGCTGCCGCAGGCGCATCTGGTGGTCGACGGCTACAACGTCACCAAGACCGGTTATCCGACGATGCCGCTGGAGAAGCAGCGGCTGCGCCTCCTTGGCGGTCTGTCCATGCTGGCGGCGGCTTCCGGCGCCGAGGTGACGTGTGTCTTCGACGGTGCGGAGCTGGCGGCGCCGGTGCTGCTCGCGCCGCCGCGCGGGGTGCGGGTGCTGTTCAGCAAGGCGGGCGTCACCGCCGACGAGCTGATCCGCCAGCTGGTGCGTGCGGAGCCGGACGGGCGGCCGGTCGTGGTGGTCTCCACCGACCGCGAGGTGGCCGACGGCGTCGCCAAGTCCGGTGCGCGGCCCGTGGCTTCCGCGATGCTCCTCAAGAGGCTTTCGCGGGCCTGAGCCCTTCCGCACTGTTGCGGGCGGTGCGGGCGGGGATGCCCAACTTGCGTCCCCGATGACCGTATTGAAGGCTCTTGGGGCTGGCGTTCCGTCAACTGCTCATGACGCAGCGTGTGACGCAAGCAAATTATGCGTCTCAAGGGCGAGATTTTTCCTATGAGGATTTGAACTGATCACAAGAAGGTCACTAAGGTCTGGGCTCGAACCTTCGCACGGTTGATCACTCATCCGGAGTATCGGCGAGGGGCCCGCCAACCTCGCTGGTCGGCGGCTGAGGAAGAAGGAGCTCGCCTTCGTGGCGTCCCACCGTCGTCCCAAGCAGCCGAGCCGCACCCGTGTGACTGTGCTCTCCCTCGCAGCCACCGCAGCGGTGGCCCTCACCTCGCAGTCGGCGAACGCCGCGCCCAAGGCTGACAAGAAGGAAGTCAAGGCGAAGGTCGACAAGCTCCACGAGGAGGCCGAGGCCGCGACCGAGCGGTTCAACGCGGCCAAGGAGAAGCAGGGCACCCTGGAGAAGCAGGTCAAGAACCTCCAGGAGAAGGTGGCGCGCGGCCAGGCGGAGCTCAACGACCTGCGCAAGGGTCTCGGTTCGATGGCGACCGCGCAGTACCGCACCGGCGCCGTGGACCCCTCGCTCCAGCTCTTCCTGTCCTCCGAGCCGGACCAGTTCCTGGACCGCGCCGCGGCGATGAACCAGCTGACCACCAAGCAGGCCGAGTCGCTCCGCAAGATCCAGAGCAAGCAGCGCACCCTTGCGCAGGAGCGCGAGGAGGCCTCGGGCAAGCTCGCCGACCTCTCCTCGGTCCGCAAGGAGCTCGGCGACAAGCGCAAGACGATCCAGGGCAAGCTCGCCGACGCGCAGAAGCTGCTCAACACGCTCACCCAGGCCGAGCGCGACGCCATGTCGGACCAGGAGGACCGGGCCAGCCGGGACGCCAACGACCGTTCCCAGCTCGGCGAGATCTCGGCCGGCTCCGGAATCGGCGCGCAGGCCATGGCCGCCGCCAGGACGAAGATCGGCGCCCCCTACGACTGGGGCAACAAGGGCCCGAACGCCTTCGACTGCTCCGGGCTCGTCTACTGGGCGTTCAAGCAGGTCGGCCGCACGGTCGGCAGCAGCACGTACACCCAGGTCAACGACGGCCCGAAGATCTACAACAAGAGCGACCTGCGCCCCGGCGACCTGGTCTTCTTCAGCGGCCTGGCCCACGTCGGCTTCTACGCCGGCAACGGCATGTCGCTGCACGCGCCCAAGCCCGGCGCCAGTGTGCGCGTCGAGGACATGCGCTACCTCGGCTCCTTCATGTACGGAGTGCGCGTCGGCGGCTGAGGCCGCGGCTTCCCGGGTGCTGCGTCTGTAGGTCTCCCGAATACGACACGCCCGCAATACCCAGCAGCCGACGCCGAACACACCGCCCGTTCGGGCGAATTGCGGCCTCCCTCGCTGACTGCCCGCCCCGCCGATGACCTGGTCATCAGGCGGGGCGTCGTGCTGTGCGGGGGGTCTGTGTGCTTCCTGGGGTCGTTGGTCGCCCTGTGAGCGTGCCGCTACTGTCTGCTCGCGCAGCTCCCGTCGAGCAGTCCGCCCGCCCCGGGCGGCAGGGTGCTGTCTCCCAGCAGTGGAAGGAGTGCGGCTTCCTGTGGCGTCACACCGTCGTCCCTCGCAGTCCGGGCTCACACAGAGCACCCGGGTCACCGTCCTGTCCGCCGCCGCGGCCACCGCGGCAGCGGCCCTCGGGGCCACCCCCGCCAGCGCCGACCCGGCGGGCACGCCGACAGCCACCCAGGCCACCGTCGACCGGCTCTTCGAGCAGGCCGAGAAGGCGACCGAGCAGTACAACAAGGCCAACGAACGCGCCACCGCCCTGCGCAAGGAGGTCGCCCAGGCCCGCGAGCGCACCGCACGCGGCCAGGAGCGCATCAACCGCATGCGCGGCGTCCTCGGCCAGCTCGCCGGCGCCCAGTACCGGTCGGGCGGGGTCGACCCCACGGTCTCGCTGCTGCTCTCGGAGAACCCGGACGGCTACCTCGACAAGGCGGCCGCCCTCGACCGGATCAGCGCCCTGAACACGGGCAAGCTGCACGAACTCACCGAGGCGCAGCGCAAAGTGGGCCAGGAGCGCGCCGAGGCCTCCCGCAAGCTCGGCGAACTGGAGCGCAGCCGCAGCGTCGTCACGCGCCACAAGCGCGCCGTCGAGCACAAGCTGGCCGAGGCCCGCCGGATGCTCAACGCGCTGCCCGCCCCCGAGCGCGCCGCGTTCGACCGGGCGAACCGCAGCGGGCGCGCGGAGCTGCCGGAGATGTCCGGTGCGATGCCCGCCTCCTCGCGGGCCGCCGCCGCCGTGCTCGCCGCACGGGGCGCGGTCGGCAAGCCGTACGTCTGGGGCGCCAACGGGCCCTCCGGGTTCGACTGTTCGGGCCTGATGCAGTGGAGCTACGGGCAGGCCGGCGTCTCCCTGCCGCGCACCTCGCAGGCGCAGCGGTACGCGGGCCGCCAGGTCTCCCTCGACCAGGCGCAGCCCGGCGACCTCGTCGCCTACCGCGACGACGCCAGCCACATCGGGATGTACATGGGCAACGGGCAGGTCGTGCACGCCCCCTACCCCGGGGCCCCGGTGCGCTACGACCCGGTCGGCATGATGCCGATCTCCTCGGTGACCCGGGTCTGACGGGTCTCGTAGGCCGGGTCCGTGGGTTCTGCTCCTGTGTGCCGATCTTCTCTGCGTACGATTCCCTGATGGCGGCGCACGAGGGCGGCACACGGTACGGACGGCGGGCGGTGCTCGCCCTGGGCGGGCTGCTGGCGGCCTCCTGCGCCCTGCCGTCCGCCCCCGCCGACACCGCCTCCCGTGATGTGCGGCGGCTGCTGGACCGGCGGGCCGCCGCCCTGCTGACCCGCGACCGGGCCGCGTTCCTCGACGTCCTCGCCCCGGGAGCGCAGGGGCTGCGCTCCACGCAGGGCGAGGAGTTCGACCACCTCGCCGGAGTGCCGCTGAAGGACTGGCACTACCGGCTCACCGGACTCGACCGCACCGGCGTCAGCGCCGTCACCGCGCGGGTCGAGCTGCGGTACCGCATCGACGGCTACGACGCGGTGCCCGCCGTCTCCGCCCACCGCGTCGACCTCGTGCGCGAGGACGGCCAGTGGTACGTCACCGGGGACCGGCCCGGTCGCAGCGGCGCGCAGGAACTCTGGCAGCAGGGGCCGGTGACCGTCGCACGGGGGCGGCGCTCCGTCGTCCTCGGCACCGGGCACAGCACCGATCGCCTGCGCCGGATCGCGGAGGCCGCCGACGGTGCGGCCGACGCCGTCGCCCGCACCTGGACGCGCGAGGAAGAGCTGAAGACGGTGCTCCTGGTGCCGCCCTCGCTGAACGCGATGGGTGCGCTGCTGGGCGAGCCCGCCGCCGGATACCGGGGGATCGCCGCTGTCACCACCGGGGCGAGCGACCGGGGGCGGCGGACCTCCGCGGACCGCGTCATCGTCAACCCCGAGGCGTACGACGTGCTGGGAGCCGTCGGCCGACAGGTCGTCCTCACCCACGAGACGACGCACGTGGCCACCCGTACGGACACCACGGCAGCCACCCCGATGTGGCTGTCGGAGGGCTTCGCTGACTGGGTGGCGTACCGCGACAGCGACCGCACCCCGGCCCAGATCGCCCCCGAACTCCAGCGCACCGTACGGAGCGAGGGGCCGCCCGCCGCGCTCCCGGCCGACGAGGACTTCCGCTTCGCGGGGGACGCGGACCGGCTGGCAGGGGCGTACGAGGGCGGCTGGCTGGCCTGCCGGATGATCGTGGAGCGCAGGGACGCGGCGACGCTGCTGGAGTTCTACCGCACCGTCGGCGCCCATCCGCAGCGGGACGGGGCGGTGGAGGCGGCGCTCCAGCGCCATCTGGGCACCACCCCGCAGGAGTTCACCGCGCGCTGGCGCAGCTATGTGCGGGACGCGCTCGTCTGACGCTGATTGCGGTCGGCGGGCACATGACGCTGTGCGGGCAGTGCGTGCGGTGCGTGCGCGGCCTCCGTGACGGTGTGCCGCCACAGTGTGCGGCACGCCAGCACCGTCGCGGCGACCAGAAGCCCGTTGCGTACGAACAGCAGGGACACCCCCAGGGCGTCGCTGGCCACCACGTGCGAGAACCAGATGGGGAATTCGAGGCAGGTGACGAGGGTGGCCGCGAGCACCAGGTGGGCGGGGCGGTCCATCCGGCTGCCCCGGAACACCAGGCAGGCGGCCGCGAGTCCGACCAGCCACAGCATGTACTGCGGGCTGATCACCCGGCTCGTCGTGGTGAACAGCAGCACCGCCACGAACGCGGCGTCGCACGCCGTCGACGCGGTGAACAGCCGCGCCTTGAGCCGCCACACCAGCAGCCACCCGAAAACGAGCACAGTGAGGACCATCGCGGCGGTGCTCACCACGGAGACGTACGGTCCCAGGAACTCCACCGAGCCGTAGTTCAGCAGCACTTCGCCCTCCCAGCCGAAGTGCCTGGCCACGTGGAAGACCATCGCGCCCAGCGACTCCACCTCGGTGCCCCGGTCCCGCTGGAAGGTCAGGAACGCGAGCGCCCCCGGCATCGACACCGTGAACAGCAGCACCAGCCCGAGCGCGGTCAGCACGAACGCCGGCCACGAGGCACGCGTCGTACGGCCGCGTGCGGTCCCCGCGAGCAGCAGGGCGGGCCAGACCTTCAACATCGCCCCCACGGCCGCCAGCGCCCCCATCAGGCGCGGCCTGCGGGCCCCGGCGAGGAGCGCCGCCACCGCGACGCCGGTGACCATGACGTCGTAGCGGGCGTACGACGTGGGGCCGAGCAGTGCGATCCCCGCGATCCACACCCACGCGCCCGCCATCCGCTTGCCGGGGCGGCGGCCCGCGTACAGCAGCAGCCCCGTCACCACGGCGTCCGCGAGGAACGCCAGCACGAAGAAGGCCGAGGCGTAGCCCAGGAACGGCAGCAGCGCGGGGGAGAGCACCGCGAGGGCGGCAGCCGGCGGGTACTGCCAGGTGATGTCGTCGAGCGGGAAGGTGCCGTCCTTGAGGACCTCGTACCAGCCCTGGTAGATGACCGAGATGTCACTGGTGACGTCGGGGCCGGGGAAGGTGAGGACCTTGAACACGCACAGCAGCAGCAAGGTGCGGGTGACGGCCCACACCGCCAGGGGGGCGACGGGCAGGGCGGGAGGAGTCCGATGTCCAATGCCGCTCGCTGTCATGACCATCCTTGTCCGGTGGCGGGCGTCTACAGGGTCATGATGCAGGGCGCACAGGTCCCGGAGCGATGACGCGGAGCCGCCCGGTACTGGTCGAGCGGTTGCGGGAGGTGTCCCGGTACTGTCGGCCACGATGGACAAGACCTTGATCGTGACCAACGACTTCCCGCCCCGCCCCGGCGGCATCCAGGCGTTCCTGCACAACATGGCGCTGCGCCTGGACCCCGAGCAGGTCGTCGTCTACGCCTCCACCTGGAAGCGCGGACGCGAGGGTGCGGAGGCCACCGCCGCCTTCGACGCGGAACAGCCCTTCACCGTGGTGCGCGACCGCACCACGATGCTGCTCCCCACGCCCCGTGTCACCCGGCGCGCCACACAGCTGCTGCGCGAGCACGGGTGCACCTCGGTGTGGTTCGGGGCGGCCGCGCCGCTCGGGCTGATGGCACCGGCGCTGCGCCGCGCGGGCGCCCGGCGGCTGGTGGCCACCACGCACGGGCACGAGGCGGGCTGGGCGCAGCTCCCGGCCTCCCGGCAACTGCTGCGGCGGATCGGCGAGGGCACCGACACGATCACCTACTTGGGCGAGTACACGCGCTCCCGGATCGCCGCCGCGCTCACCCCCGAGGCCGCCGCGCGGATGGTGCAGCTGCCGCCGGGCGTGGACGAGAAGACCTTCCACCCGGGTTCGGGCGGCGACACGGTGCGCGCGCGGCTCGGCCTCACCGAGCGTCCGGTCGTGGTGTGCGTGTCGCGGCTGGTGCCGCGCAAGGGGCAGGACACCCTCATCGAAGCCATGCCGCAGGTGCTGCGCGCGGTGCCGGACGCCGTGCTGCTGGTCGTCGGCGGGGGACCGTACGAGAAGGAACTGCACGCCCTGGCACAGAAGACCGGCGTCGCGGACTCCGTGCGGTTCACCGGGGCGGTGCCCTGGGCGGAGCTGCCCGCGCACTACGGTGCCGGTGACGTCTTCGCGATGCCGTGCCGCACGCGCAGGGGCGGCCTGGACGTCGAGGGGCTCGGCATCGTCTACCTGGAGGCTTCGGCGACCGGGCTGCCGGTGGTGGCGGGCGACTCGGGCGGTGCGCCCGACGCCGTACTGGACGGGGAGACCGGGTGGGTGGTGCGCGGCGGCGAGCCCGCCGAGTCCGCCGAGCGCATCGTGACGCTGTTGCAGGACGCGGATCTGCGGCGGCGGATGGGGGAGCGGGGGCGCGAGTGGGTCGAGGAGAAGTGGCGCTGGGACCTGCTCGCGGAGAAGCTGAAGACGCTGCTGTAGTACGGGCATAAGTAAGGGGCGACCTCCCGGAGGCCGCCCCTTACGTCAAGTCCTTGGCTACGCGCCGTAGATGGCCTCGCCTACGCGCCGTAAATCGCTTCGATCTCGTCCGCGAAGTCCTTCGCCACCACGTTCCGCTTCAGCTTCAGCGACGGCGTGATGTGGCCCGCCTCCTCGGTGAACTGGGTCGGCAGGATGCGGAACTTGCGCACCGACTCCGCCTTGGAGACCGCCGCGTTCCCGTCGTCCACCGCGCGCTGCACGGTGGCCAGCAGGTCCGGGTCCTCGCGCAGCGAGACGGCCGTCGAGTTCGCGGGCTTGCCGTGCTCGGCCGCCCACCGGCCGAGGAACTCCTCGTCGATGGTGACCAGCGCGCCCACGAACGGGCGCCCGTCGCCGACCACCATGCACTCCGCGACCAGCGCGTGCGCCCGGATGCGGTCCTCGATGACGGCCGGGGCGACGTTCTTGCCGCCCGCCGTCACGATGATCTCCTTCTTGCGGCCGGTGATCGCGAGGTAGCCGTCCTCGTCGAGGGTGCCGATGTCACCGGTGTGGAACCAGCCGTCGGTGAGCGCCTCCGCGGTGGCGGCGGGGTTGTTCCAGTACCCCTTGAAGATGTGCTCGCCGTGCAGCAGCACCTCGCCGTCGTCGGCGATGCGCACCACCGAGCCCGGCAGCGGCTGGCCGACCGTGCCGATCTTCTGCCGGTCCCACGGGTTGAACGCGGTCGCGGCGCAGGACTCGGTGAGGCCGTAGCCCTCCAGGACGGTGAAGCCGATGCCGCGGAAGAAGTGGCCCAGGCGCTCGCCCAGCGGCGCACCGCCGGAGATCGCGAACTCGCCCTTGCCGCCGAGCACCGCGCGCAGCTTGCTGAAGACCAGCTTGTCGAAGACCTTGTGCTTGAGCTTGAGACCGAACGCCGGGCCCTGCGGCGTGCTGAGCGCACGGCTGTAGGCGATCGCCGTGTCGGCGGCCTTGTCGAAGATCTTGCCCTTGCCGTCGGCCTGCGCCTTGGCGCGCGCCGAGTTGTAGACCTTCTCGAAGACGCGCGGCACCCCGAGGATCAGCGTCGGCTTGAAGGCCGCCAGCTCGTCCGTGAGGTTCTTGATGTCCGGTACGCAGCCCAGCTTGATCGGCGCCATCACCGACGCCACCTCCACCAGCCGCCCGAAGACGTGCGCGGCGGGCAGGAACAGCAGCACCGAGCACTCGCCCGTGCGGAACAGCGGCTTCAGGCGCTCCACCACGTTGCCGCACTCCGCGAAGAAGCTGCGGTGGGTCAGCACACAGCCCTTGGGGCGGCCCGTGGTGCCGGAGGTGTAGACGATGGTGGCCGGGTCGTCGGCGCCGGCGACCGCGCTGCGCTCGTCCACCGTCTCGTCCGAGACGTCCGCGCCGAGCGCGTTCAGCTGCTCGATGGCCCCGGCCTCGATCTGCCAGACCTGCTTGAGGGCGGGCAGCTGCTCCCGTACGGACTCCACGGCGTCCGCGTGGGCCTCGCCCTCCACCAGCACCGCGACGGCCCCGGAGTCGCCCAGGATCCACTGCACCTGCTCGGCGGAGCTGGTCTCGTACACCGGCACGGTGACCGCGCCCGCGCTCCAGATCGCGAAGTCCAGCTGCACCCACTCGTAGCGGGTGCGCGACATCAGGCCGACCCGGTCGCCCGGCTCCACGCCCGCGGCGATCAGACCCTTGGCGGCGGCACGCACCTCGGCCAGGAACTGGGTGGCGGTGACATCGGTCCACGTCCCCGCGACCTTGCGGCCCATGACCGCGGTGTGGGGGTGCTGAGCGGCATTGCGGCGGATGAGATCCGTCAGATTGCCGTCCGAAGGGACCTCGTACAGAGCCGGAAGGCTGAACTCGCGCAAGACTGCTGCTCCTCATCAGGCACCGGTCGCCACGTCAGCGTGTCGCCGGCTGCGGTCCAAGGTCGGGCAGGTGCTCAGTGGGGGATGAGCACGACTGGACTGCCCGGACGTTACCCACCAGTACTCGGTTCCCGATAGGGGGTCCCGGCCAGATGTACGCTGCGTCACACTGTTCGGCCGGTGCTTCGCGCACAGTAGTCCACGCTGTGGGCGACTCGGAAGTAACCGCAGGTCCGGCCGTATCCCGGTGGCTCGCGGACCGGCCCTGCTCAGTGGCAGGGCCTGGTTCTAGGCTGGTCGGCATGCGAGTTCATGTGGTGAGCGACGTGCACGGAAACGCCGAGGGCCTCGCCCGGGCGGGCGACGGCGCGGACGCCCTGGTCTGCCTCGGCGACCTCGTGCTCTTCCTCGACTACGCCGACCACTCGCGCGGCATCTTCCCCGACCTCTTCGGCACCGCGAACGCCGACCGCATCGTCGAGCTGCGCACCGCCCGCCGCTTCGACGAGGCGCGCGACTTCAGCCGCAGTCTGTGGGAGGGCATCGACCGCAAGGCGGCCACCCTCGCGGCGGTGCGCAAGCAGTACGCGGAGCTGTTCGCCGCCTTCCCCACGCCGACGTACGCCACGTACGGAAACGTCGACATGCCGACGCTGTGGCCGGAGTACGCCGGACCGGGCACCGTCAGCCCCGGCACCACGGTGCTCGACGGCCAGCGCGTCGAGATCGGCGGCCTGGTCTTCGGCTTCGTCGGCGGCGGGCTGCGCACCCCCATGAACACGCCCTTCGAGATCAGCGACGAGGAGTACGCGGCCAAGGTCGAGGCGCTCGGCGAGGTCGACGTGCTCTGCTCGCACATCCCGCCCGAGGTCCCGGAGCTGGTGTACGACACGGTGGCGCGCCGGTTCGAGCGCGGCAGCCGCGCCCTGCTGGACGCCATCCGCAGGACCCGGCCCCGGTACTCCCTCTTCGGGCACGTGCACCAGCCGCTGGCGGCCCGGATGCGGATCGGCGCCACCGAGTGCGTGAACGTCGGGCACTTCGCGTCGACGGGACGGCCCTGGGTGCTGGAGTGGTGACGGCCCGGGTGCTGGAGTGGTGAAGGAGCCGGTCGCGATAGCCTTCACACCGCACACACCAGTCAGCCAGCCCCAGTCCGGACCGTGAGGAGCCATCGCGATGGCGGAACACACCAGCTCTAGCATCACCATCGAGGCGGCGCCGGCCGACGTCATGGGTGTGATCGCGGACTTCGACCGCTACCCCGACTGGACGGGCGAGGTGAAGGAGGCCGAGGTGCTGGCCACCGACGACCGCGGCCGCGCCGAGAAGGTCCGCCTGGTGCTCGACGCCGGCGCCATCAAGGACGACCACACCCTCGCCTACACCTGGACCGGCGAGAACGAGGTCAGCTGGACCCTGGTGAAGTCGCAGATGCTGCGCTCCCTCGACGGCTCCTACCACCTGGCGCCCGCCGCGAACGGCGCCACCGAGGTCACCTACCGGCTCACCGTCGACGTCAAGATCCCCATGCTCGGCATGATCAAGCGCAAGGCGGAGAAGGTCATCATCGACCGCGCCCTGGCCGGCCTGAAGAAGCGCGTCGAGTCCGGCCCCAAGGGCTGAGCGGGCGGACCACAGGCACAGGGGCACGGGGACGCGGGGGCACGAAGGTGAGCACGGTAGGCACGGGCGCGGTACGCACGGTTCTGATCACCGGGGCCGGTGGGGCGGGCCGCACCACTGTCGCTGCGGCCACCGCCCTCGCCGCAGCCGGCGCCGGTGCGCGCGTGCTGCTCCTGGGCACCGACCGGGACGACACCCTGGGCGCGGCCCTGGGGCTCCCCGCCGGGGCGATACCCGGCGACCCGCGCACACCTCTGGAGGCGGCACCGGGGCTGCGGGTCGCCCGCATCGACGCCGCCGACGACTTCCGCCGGGAACTGGTCGCCCTCCAGGAGCGCGCGGGCACCGCCCTGGACCTGCTCGGCGCCTCCCCGCTGGACGCCGACGAGCTGACCGAACTCCCGGGCAGCGAACCCTTCGCCCTGCTGCGCGCCCTGCGCACGACGGCGGCCGACGCAGCCTCCTGCGACCTGATCGTCGTCGACATGCCGCCCACGCACAGCGCCCTGGCCGCCCTTGCCCTGCCCGCCCAGCTTCGCCGCTACCTGCGGCGGCTGCTGCCGCCCGAGCGGCAGGCGGCACGCTCCCTGCGCCCGATGCTGGCGCAGCTCGCCGGGGTGCCGATGCCCGCGCAGTGGCTGTACGAGACCACCGCCCGCTGGGAGGCCGAACTCGCCACCACCCAGACCGTGCTGGAGAGCCCCGCCCTGTCGGTGCGGCTCGTGGTGGAGCCGGGGCCGGGAGCCGCCGAGGCGCTGCGCACCGCGCGCCTGGGGCTGGCGCTGAACGGACTCGCCCTGGACGCGGTCGTCGCCAACCGGGTGCTGCCCACCGCCTCCCCGGACCCCTGGCTGGCCGCCCTCTCGGCGGAGCAGCAGACGCACCTCAAAGAGGTGCACGAAAACGCACACCTCTTTGAGGTGCGAGAACTGCCCCACCTGGGACGCGCACCGCACGGGCCGCAGGAACTGGCGCGGCTCGCGCACGCACCGGTCCCGGGCGCCCCTGTCGCCGCGCACACCGTCGAGGACCGGCTCGCCGAGGACGGCGTACTGGTGTGGCACCTGCCGCTGCCGGGCGCCACGAAGCAGGAGCTGGGGCTCGTGCGCCGGGGGGACGAACTGGTGCTCACCGTCGGACCGTTCCGGCGCCTGCTGCCGCTGCCGTCGGCGCTGCGCCGGTGCACCGTCTCCGGCGCGGCGCTCACCGACGGGGTGCTGCGGGTGCGCTTCACACCGGACCCGGGGCTGTGGCCGCAGGGGCGTTGAGCGGCGTACGGGTGCCTGGGCAGCGGTGCCGGAGCGGCGGCGTACGGGTGCTGGACCGGCCGCGTACACATGGTGGCGAGGCCCTGAACGGCGTACCGCTGTTCGGGTAACGTCGAGGGCGTACGGACCCGTTTCCCGCCCCGCCTCGCAGGAGTGCGCCATGAGCGAAGCCACCGACCGCCCCGACGAGTCCGGCGCGGCCCACGCGTACGACGACGACGCCTGGGCGACGGCGTGCGAGGAGGACCTCGCCGCCGAGAGGGCCCGCCGCCGCGCACAGTACGGACCGCAGACCGGTTCCGCCGCCGAGGAGCTGCGCAGGCTGATGGACGCGGTCGCGGACAAGGTCTCCTCCCTCCAGTCGCCGCTGTTCGGGATGGCCGCCCAGAGCGTGGCCAACCAGTTCGTTCAGCAGGCGAAGGCAGTGGTCGAGCCGGTGGTGGAGCGCAATCCGCAGGTCTTCGACCATCTGGCGGCGGCAGGCAACGAACTTCTGGCCGCCTACCGGTCCGTCGTGGCCGGGCACGAGCAGCGTTGGACCCAAAACGCATCGGACGCCGCGAAGACCCCGAACCGCACTGACAATTCGGCCAAGTCGTCGCAATCCGGTCCGGATGACCCTGACGACCGTTCAAAAGGTGAACACATCGACCTCGACTGAGACCCCTCCTCGGGTACGGTGGCCGAGGGAGCCTGTCTCCGGCTCCGCGCAGGGCTCGACCTAAAACTGAGGGACACATGGGACTCACCATCGGCGTCGACATCGGCGGCACGAAGATCGCGGCCGGAGTGGTCGACGAAGAGGGACAGATCCTCGAAACGTACAAGGTGAAGACACCGCAGACGCCCGAGGAAATGGTCGACGCCATCTCCAAGGCGGTCTCCGAGGTCAGCAAGAACCACCAGATCGAGGCCGTCGGCATCGGCGCCGCGGGGTATGTGGACGACAAGCGCGCCACCGTGCTCTTCGCCCCGAACATCAACTGGCGCCACGAGCCGCTCAAGGACAAGGTCGAGCAGCGCGTGAGCCTGCCGGTCGTCGTCGAGAACGACGCCAACGCGGCCGCCTGGGGCGAGTACAAGTTCGGCGCGGGCAAGGGCCACGACGACGTCATCTGCATCACGCTCGGCACCGGTCTCGGCGGCGGCATCATCATCGGCAACAAGCTGCGCCGCGGACGCTTCGGCGTGGCCGCCGAGTTCGGCCACATCCGGGTCGTCCCGGACGGTCTGCTGTGCGGCTGCGGCAGCCAGGGCTGCTGGGAGCAGTACGCCTCCGGGCGCGCGCTCGTCCGCTACGCCCGCCAGCGCGCCAACGCGACCCCCGAGAACGCCGAAATCCTGCTCTCCCTCGGCGACGGCACCGTCGAGGGCATCGAGGGCAAGCACGTCAGCGCCGCCGCCCGGCAGGGCGACCCGGTCGCGGTCGACTCCTTCCGCGAGCTGGCCCGCTGGGCCGGCGCGGGCCTGGCCGACCTGGCCTCGCTCTTCGACCCGTCCGCCTTCATCGTCGGCGGCGGCGTCTCCGACGAGGGCGAACTCGTCCTGGACCCGATCCGCAAGTCCTTCCGGCGCTGGCTGATCGGCGGCCAGTGGCGGCCGCACGCGCAGGTGCTGGCGGCCCAGCTCGGCAACAAGGCCGGTCTGGTCGGCGCTGCGGACCTCGCCCGCCAGGGCTGAGCCCCGCTCCGTGTGCCCGGTGCCCGCCGCGTCCTCTTCAGGACACGGCGGGCACCGGTCTATGTTGACCCGCATGTCTCAGTCGGACCCCCTGTCTCCCTCGGACCGCTCGGTGATCGACCCGCTGCCCCCGTCCCGTACGGAGCCCGACGGCTCGGCCGTCGTCCGTGTCCTCAGCTACAACATCCGCTCCATGCGCGACGACCGCGAGGCACTGGCCCGCGTGATCCGGGCCTGCGCGCCCGACCTCGTACTGATCCAGGAGGCCCCCCGCTTCTTCCGCTGGCGCAAGAAGGCCGCCTGGCTGGCGGCCCACAGCGACCTGGTGCTGCTGAGCGGCGGCGCCACGGCGGCGGGCCCGCTCCTCATGTGCTCCCTGCGGGCGAGTGTCGAACGCACCGAGGACGTGCTGCTGCCGCGCACCCCGGGACTGCACCAGCGGGGCTTCGCGACAGCGGTCGTACGGGTCGGGGGTGCGCGCCTGGGGGTGCTGAGCTGCCACCTCAGCCTCCAGGGCGACGAACGCCGCACCCAGGCGGGCCTGCTCCTGGAACAGCTCGCCGGGATGGGCGTCACGCACGCGATCGCGGGCGGCGACCTGAACGACCGCCCGGACGGCGCGTCCTTCCGCCTGCTGGCGGGCGAGCTCCAGGACTGCTGGGCGGTGGCCCCGTGGGGCGGCGAGTACACCTCCGAACCGGCGACCCCGCACCAGCGCATCGACGCGATCTTCGCGACGCGGGGGGTGGAGGTGCTGGGCTGCGGCGTGCCACCGCTCCCGGACGCGGACGTCCGCGCGGCGACGGACCACCTGCCGGTACTGGCGGCGCTGCGGATCCCCGCGAGCACCTGAAGGGCCGCCCCCGGTCCCGGGGACGGCCCTTCGCCGTGCACGCCTGCGGGCGGGTCAGACCACCGCGCCCCGCCCCGGGTCCTCGTCCTCCTCGTCGGAGTCCCGTGTCATCCGCCCCACCAGCGTCGCGAACCCGCCCAGGAAGCCGCCGATGCCCAGGACCTGGAGCCACCAGGTCATGTCCCACCCCAGCAGCACCGCGAGCAGCATCAGCACCGGCCCGCCGATCACCGCGAGCCAGGCGAACTTCGACGTGACGTCGGCCTCCGGAAGCTCCGGGTCCGGCGGCACGAAATGCCCCTCGTCGGAGTCGTCCAGGTCGTCGTCCTTGGGCTCCGCCGGAGCGAAGTCCCGCGGCCCGGCCGTGCCGACACCGGGGGCGAAGGTGATCGAGCTGCCCAGCGGCCGTACGTCCGCCGCGTCCGAGGAGGTCCGGTCGCCGTTCACCCCCTCCTCCAGCCGCGCCAGATCGTCCACCGACTTGAAGGGCTTGGCCCCCGGCGGGTCCGGCGGCTCGTCCCCGTAACCGGCCACGATCGCCTCCCAGACGGCGGCCTCGTCCAGAGGAGTGGCGGCGTCGTCCTTCACGCCCTCCGTGACGGCTTCCGGCTCCCGCTCCTCCTCGCGGTCCGCGCGCTCCGCGTTGTGTTCAGCCACCAGCAGTGCTCCCCTTCTTCCCGACGCTCGGAGCGAGGCGGCCGATGAACGCGTAACTCTCGTCGAAAATCCGCTCCGCGTCATGGTCCAACGTCGCCACGTGGTAGCTCTGTTCCAGCAGGATCTCGGTGACGTCGGTGGACGACACCCGGCTGAGGATCCGGGCGGAGTCCGCGGGCGGCACCACATGGTCCTGCGGGCTGTGCAGCAGCAGCATCGGCTGCGTGACCTGCGGCAGCTCACCGTCGACCAGGCGGAAGAAATTCCGCAGGGAGTGCGCGGCGTGCAGCGGCACCTTGGTGTAGCCGACCTCGTGCGCGCCCTCCAGCGCGATGTCGTCGGCCACGCCCGTGGTCGTCCGTACGAAGTGCCGGAGCACCGGCAGGGCGTGGGCGGCCAGGCCGTGCACCTTGTTGCCCGGGTTGACCAGGACGATGCCGCTGACCGCGTCGCCGTGCTTGGCGGCCAGGCGCAGCGTGAGCGCGCCGCCCATGGACAGGCCGAAGACGAAGACCTGCGAGCACCGCTCGCGCAGGGCGTGCAGTTCGCGGTCGACCTCGGCGTACCAGTCCTGCCAGCCGGTGACCTGCATGTCCTCCCAGCGGGTGCCGTGGCCGGGCAGCAGCGGCAGGGACACCGTCAGCCCCCGCTCCGCCAGGTGGTCGGCCCAGGGGCGCAGCGACTGGGGGGAACCGGTGAAGCCGTGGCAGAGGAGGACGCCCACCTCTCCGCCTTCGTGGTGGAACGGCTCGGCTCCAGGGAGGACCGGCACCGGGGTCTCCTGTTCGTGAGGAAGGACGGGACGGCAAGCACAACGGACGCCCCGAGGGAAAGGGCACCCACCGGCGCCCCCGGGAGAGGGCACCGCACAACGGGTACTGAGGGTGACTTCACCGTACGCGACCGGACTGACACCGACCAGATCCGTCGCCCCTGCGACCGGGAGAGGACGTGCGCCGTACGGGCCACCGGGACGGCCGTCCGGCCCACCCACGAGAGCGCAGGCCGGACGCGGGTTATGGTCTTTTCGACAGACAAGGGAAGGCACACGTTGATCTACGGCGCAATGAAGTTCTCCATCGGAGGGTCCCTGAAGCTCGCCTTCAGGCCCTGGGTGGAGGGCCTGGAGAACATTCCCGCCGACGGGCCGGCGATCCTCGCGAGCAACCACCTGTCGTTCTCGGACTCCTTCTTCCTGCCCGCCGTGCTGGACCGCAAGGTCACCTTCATCGCCAAGGCGGAGTACTTCACCACCCCCGGTGTGAAGGGCAAGCTCACCGCAGCCTTCTTCAAGGGCGTCGGCCAGCTCCCGGTGGACCGCTCCGGTGCGCGCGGCGCCGGCGACGCGGCGATCAAGGCGGGCATCGAGGTCATCGAGAACGGCGGCCTCTTCGGCATCTACCCGGAGGGCACCCGCTCCCCGGACGGACGTCTCTACCGCGGCAAGCCCGGCGGCCTCGCGCGCGTGGCGCTGGCGACCGGCGCCCCGGTCATCCCCGTCGCGATGATCGACACGGAGAAGATCCAGCCGCCCGGCAAGGTCGTCCCGAAGCTGATGCGCCCGGGCATCCGGATCGGCAAGCCGCTCGACTTCAGCCGCTACCAGGGCATGGACGGCGACCGCTTCATCCTGCGCTCGGTGACCGACGAGGTCATGTACGAGATCATGAAGCTCTCCGGCCAGGAGTACGTCGACATCTACGCCACCGCCGCCAAGCGGCAGATCGCCGAGGCCGAGAAGGCCGCCAAGGCGGAGAAGGCGGAACTCGAAAAGGCCGAGAAGGCCGCCCAGGCGGAGCTGGAGAAGGCGCAGAAGGCCGAGAAGATTGCGAAGGAGGAACGTTCCGCGTAAGCGGGGAACGTTCCGGGGGCCCACGGCGTCGTCCGTGGGAAAGTCTGCGCAGAGGTTCACGAGGACCTCTGCGCAGACCTCTTCGCAGGGGTCTGCGCAGAGGTCTTCCGTCCAGGGGTGGGGAAAATGGCCAAGACCCAGCGCTCGCGGGTCGTACGGATGTCGGTCGAGCAGCCGCTGTGGCGCGCGCTCACCGGCTACCGCGTCCTGACGATGCTGTACGCGGTGCTGCTGTACGTCTTCACGCGGGAGGAGTTCGAGCGCCCCTGGGTGGCGATCTCCTACCTCTCGGTGATGGCCGTCTGGACGCTCGCCACGCTCCCCAGGGTGGCGAACGCCGCCAGCTGCACCAAGGGCTTCCTGGTCGCCGACCTCACCGTCGCCCTGGTGGGCATCCTGCTCACCCCGCTCGCCAACTTCGAGGCGCAGCTGATCGACGGGCCCACCCTGCCGACGATATGGACCGCCGGCTCGGTGCTCGCGTACGCCATCAAGGGCGGCTGGCGCTGGGCCGCCTTCGCCTCCTCCCTGGTGGCTGCCGCCAACCTGGTGGAGCGCGGCACGCCCAGCAGGGACACCCTGCACAACGTGCTCCTGGTGTGGGTCGCCTCCATCGCCATCGGTTACGTCGTCGAGGTGGCCCGTGCGTCGGAGGCCACCCTCGCGCGCGCCCTGGAGATCGAGGCCGCGACCAGGGAGCGCGAGCGCCTCGCCCGCGACATCCACGACAGCGTCCTCCAGGTGCTCGCCATGGTGCAGCGCCGGGGCACCGCGCTGGGCGGCGAGGCGGCCGAACTGGGCCGCATGGCCGGCGAGCAGGAGGTCGCCCTGCGCACCCTCGTCTCCAGCGGCCTGGTGCCCACCATGCGGGCCTCCGAGGAGGCCTCCCAGGGGGCGGTGGTACGCGTCGTGGAGGTGGACGCCCCCGACGGCGCAGGAGACGTACGGGAGGACAGCGGGCCGGTGGATCTGCGCGCGCTGCTGGCCCCGCACGCCGGGGCGAAGGTCTCCTTCGCCGAGCCCGGCGCGCCGGTGCTGCTGCCGCCCGCCGCCGCCCTGGAGCTCGCGGCGGCCGTCAGCGCCGCCCTGGACAATGTGCGCAGGCACGCCGGCGACGGCGCCCAGGCCTGGATCCTGGTCGAGGACGAGCCGGGCGAAGTGATCGTGACCGTACGGGACGACGGTCCCGGCATCCCGGAGGGCAGGCTTGCGCAGGCCGAGGGGGAGGGACGCCTCGGCGTCGCCCTGTCGATCCGCGGCAGGCTGCGGGACCTGGGCGGGAGCGCCGAACTGCTCTCGGTCCCGGGACAGGGCACGGAAGTAGAACTGAAGGTTCCACGGGGGAAGGCGAAACGATGAACGAACAGAGCACGGAAGCAGCGACTGAAGTGACAGAGGAACAGAGGCAGTCGGTGCGTGTGATGGTGGTCGACGACCACCCCATGTGGCGTGACGCCGTCGCCCGCGACCTGGCCGCCGCCGGGTTCGACGTGGTCGCCACCGCCGGTGACGGCCCGCAGGCCGTGCGCCGCGCACAGGCGGTCTCGCCGCAGGTGCTGGTGCTCGATCTGAACCTGCCGGGCATGCCGGGCGTGCAGGTCTGCCGCGAACTGGTGGGCGCCGACCCGGAGCTGCGCGTCCTGGTGCTCTCCGCGAGCGGCGAGCACGCCGACGTTCTGGAGGCGGTGAAGTCCGGTGCCACCGGCTACCTGCTGAAGTCGGCGTCCACGCAGGAGCTCACGGACGCCGTTTCTCGCACCGCCGTCGGTGACCCGGTTTTCACCCCGGGTCTCGCCGGGCTGGTGCTCGGCGAATACCGCCGGCTGGCCTCCGACCCGGCGCCCGCCGCCCCGGACGAGCCGCGTGCCCCGCAGCTCACCGACCGGGAGACGGAGGTGCTGCGACTGGTCGCCAAGGGACTCTCGTACAAGCAGATCGCGGAACGGCTGGTCATCTCGCACCGCACCGTGCAGAACCACGTGCAGAACACCCTCGGCAAGCTCCAGCTGCACAACCGGGTGGAACTGGTGCGGTACGCCATAGAGCGCGGCCTCGACGGCTCCTGAGACGGATCGGACGCACTCTCGACGCCCCCGGCGGCCCGCTCTAGCGTGGTGTGTTCCAGTGCCCGGCAGCGGCGAAGGGACACGTCATGCGAGTCGGAGTTCTGACCGGGGGCGGCGACTGTCCCGGGCTCAACGCGGTCATCCGCGCCGCCGTCCGCAAGGGAGTGCGGGACTACGGGTACGAGTTCGTGGGCTTCAGGGACGGCTGGCGCGGGGTGCTCGACGACCAGCGCACCATGACCCTGGACGTCGCCGCCGTGCGCGGCATCCTGCCCCGCGGCGGCACCATCCTCGGCTCCTCCCGCACCAACCCCCTCGCCGAGGGCGAGGAGGGCGTGCGGCGCATCAGGGAGACCCTCGCCCGGCGCGGGGTGGAGGCGCTCGTCGTCATAGGCGGTGAGGACACCCTCGGGGTCGCCGCCCGGCTGTCCGGCGAATACGGCATCCCGTGCGTCGGCGTGCCCAAGACCATCGACAACGACCTCTCCGCCACCGACTACACCTTCGGCTTCGACACCGCCGTCTCCATCGCCACCGAGGCCATCGACCGGCTGCACACCACCGCCGAGTCCCACATGCGGGTGCTGGTGGTGGAGGTGATGGGGCGCCACTCCGGGTGGATCGCCCTGCACTCGGGGCTGGCGGGAGGCGCCAACGTCATCCTGGTGCCCGAGCGGCGCTTCGACGTCGAGGAGGTGTGCGGCTGGATCACCTCGCGCTTCCGCTCCTCGTACGCTCCCATCGTGGTCGTCGCGGAGGGTGCGATGCCGCGCGACGGGGACATGGTGCTCAAGGACGGCACCCTGGACTCCTTCGGGCACGTACGGCTGTCGGGCGTGGGGGAGTGGCTCGCCAAGGAGATCGAGAAGCGCACCGGCAAGGAGGCCCGCACGACCGTCCTCGGGCACGTCCAGCGGGGCGGCACGCCGAGCGCCTTCGACCGGTGGCTGGCCACCCGCTTCGGGCTGCACGCGGTGGACGCGGTGCACGACGGGGACTTCGGGACGATGGTGGCGCTCCGGGGCACGGACATCGTGCGGGTGCCGATCGGGGAGGCCACGGCGAAGCTGAAGACGGTGCCGCCGGAGATGTATGCGGAGGCGGAGGTCTTCTTCGGCTGAGAGCCCGTGCGCGGCCGGGACCTCGTGCGTGGCGTAGCCCCCCTGCGCGGCCGCGAGTGGCTGGGTGCGCCCGAATCGGCGATATTTGCTGAATCCGTGCCAAGTCACTCGCGACTGGGGAATTCAGTGAAAATTCTGGCATTCGGCGTGCAGGCCGACGAGCAGCCGCTGATCGAGAAGGCCTTCACGGACGCCGCTCTGGGCGAGGCGCACTGCCTCAAGGTCTTCCTCACCGAGGACACCGCCCCCATCGCCGCCGGGCACGAGATCATCAGCACCAGCGTCAACGCCGACCTCAACGCCCGCGTCCTGCGCACCCTTGCCGCAGGCGGCACCTGGATGATCGCCCAGCGCTCCACCGGCTTCAACAACATCGACCTGGACGTGGCCCGCGAGCTGGGCCTCACCGTCGCCCGCGTCTCGTACTACTCGCCCTTCTCCGTCGCCGAATTCGCCTGGACCCTCGCGATGGCCGTCAACCGCCGTGTGGTGCGCGCGGCGGGCCGCACCCGCGACTTCGACTTCCGTCTCGACGGCCTCCTCGGCCGCGACATGCGCGGGCGCACCGTCGGCGTCGTCGGCACCGGCAAGATCGGCGAGGCGTTCACCCGGATCGCCCACGGTTTCGGCATGCACCTGCTCGGCTGGGACGTGGCGCCGAACCCGGAGTGCGTGGACATGGGCATGGAGTACGTCGACAAGGACGACCTCCTCGCCTCCGCCGACCTGATCAGCCTGCACGTGCCGCTGCTGCCCAGCACCCGCCACCTCATCGACGCCTCCGCCCTGCGCGCCATGAAGGACGACGCGATCCTGGTGAACTCCAGCAGGGGCGGCCTCGTCGACACGGAGGCCCTGGTGAACGAATTGCGCGCAGGGCGCTTCGCCGGGGTGGGCCTGGATGTGTACGAGGCGGAGGCGGGCCTGTTCTTCCTCGACAAGTCCCTGGAGGTCGTCCAGGACGACACCCTGGCCCGCCTGGTTACCTTCCCCAACGTCCTGGTCACCTCGCACCAGGCGTACTACACGGTCGACGCCCTGGAGCAGATCATCGACGCGACCGTGCAGAACGTCGGCGACTTCCTGGCCGGCCGCCGCAGCGACAACGTCCTGGTGCCCGCCGCCTCGGACTGAGCGGGGTGTGCGGGGGCGCCGGTCTCGCACCCCCGTCGGCTTTCACACCCCTGTCGGCCTTCACACCCCTGTCGGCACGAACGCCTCCAGCAGCCGTGTCACCACTGCCGCACCGCGCAGACTGAGCACCGACTCCGGATGGAACTGCACGGAGGCGAAACCGGGCCCCCGCAGTGCGTGCAGTTCCCCGGTGCCGTGGTTGCGGGAGACCTCCACCCCGTGCGCCGCCAGCTCGGTCGCCTCCGCCGTGTCGCACACCGCCGTGAAGCTGTTGTAGAACCCGACCGTCTCCGGCACCCCGAAGAGCACCACCCGCTCCTGCGCCCCCTGGTACGGAACCTCCTTGCGCGCGATGCGCAGCCCCAGCTCCGCCGCGATCAGCTCGTGCCCCAGGCACACCCCGAGCACCCCGTGCGCATGCCCGCTCAGCAGGTCCGCCGTGAGCGCCCGCAGGAACCGCATCTTCGGGTCCGCCGCGTCCTCCGGGTTCCCGGGCCCGGGGCCGAGCACCACCGGCCCCCGGTGCGCCAGCGCGGCCTCCCGCAGCCCCGGTTCGTCGAAGCGCCGCACGGTGACCTCCAGTCCCGACGAGCGCAGTACGTGCGCCAGCATCGCCGTGAAGGTGTCCTCCGCGTCCACCACCAGGGCGTGCCCCGTCAGCGTCCGCTCCCGCTCCTGCATCCGCAGCCAGAACGGCGAGAGCCCCGCCCGCCGCCCGTCCAGCGCCGCCCGCACCCGCGCGTCCTCCGCCAGCAGGGGCCGCACGGCCTCGTCCCGGGGGCGTCCGGGACGTACCCCCAGAGCCGTCAGCACGCCCGCCGCCTTGGCGTGCGTCTCGGCCACCTCCGACGCGGGGTCCGAGTGCCGTACGAGCGTGGCGCCGACCGGCACCCGCAGCCGGCCGTCCGGGGAGATGTCGGCGGTACGGATGAGGATCGGCGAATCCAGGGTCTGTGCCCCGGAGGCGTCGCGGTCCAGCAGCGCCAGTGCCCCCGCGTAGTAGCCGCGCCCCACACCGTCCGGCCCGAGGGGCTCGTACCGTTCGATCACCCGGCACGCGTTCTGCACCGGCGAACCGGTCACCGTCGCGGCGAACATCGTCTCGCGCAGCACCTCCCGCACGTCCAGGGAACTGCGCCCGCGCAGCTCGTACTCGGTGTGCGCGAGGTGGGCCATCTCCTTCAGGCGCGGGCCGACGACCACACCGCCCATGTCGCCGACGGTGCACATCATCTTCAGCTCCTCGTCGACGACCATCGAGAGCTCCTCGGTCTCCTTCGGGTCGGCGAGGAAGTCCAGCAGGTCGTCGGGGGTGGGGCCACCGGCCGGGTAGCGGTAGGTGCCGCTGATGGGGTTCATCACGACCGTCCCGCCGGACATCCGCACATGCACCTCGGGGCTCGCGCCCACCAGCACCCTCTCGCCCGTGTGCACGACGTACGTCCAGTACGCGCCCCGCTCCCCGTCCAGCAGCCGCCGGAACAGTGCCAGCGCGTCCGCCCTGCCGAAGCCGGGGATCGCACCGGTGTAGGTGCGCCGGATGACGAAGTTCGCCCCTTCACCGCTGCCGATCTCCGAATCGATGACTCGTTGAACGATCCTCGCGTACTCCTCGTCGGCGACGTCGAAGCCGCCGTCCTCCACCCGGACCCGGTGCGAGGGAAGCGCGGACAGCACGTCCTCCAGGGGGAGTTCGTGCGTCTCGTCCGCGACCAGCACGCTCAGCGGCGTCCCGTCGTTGCGCACGTCGAAACCGCGCTCCCTGATCTGGCGGAACGGGATCAGCGCCAGCACCGGACGCCCGTCTTCACCGGTCGGCAGGTCGGCGAGCCGCTGGGCCTCGTGCACCGCGCCGATGAGCACCTCGACGGTGTCCAGGTCGCGTCCGGGAGTGCGGCGGCGCAGCAGTGCGAAGGGCGGGCAGTCGTCGTCGAGGAGACGGGACAGCACGGAGTGGGGGAGAGACATCGGGGGTTCCTTCCGGGTGTGGAGCCGGAGGAACGGCCGGGAAACAGAAAGGGCCGCCCTCCTGGGGCGGCCTCTGCGTCAGTGGATGTACGCGCGATCAGTGGGCCGCCGGATGAGCGGTCCACCACCAGTTCTGGATCTGGGTCTTCTGCGCGAACATGTGCCGCACCCTACCCCACGCACGGACCGCACGCCCGCAACTCAATTGTTCGAAAACTCTCCTCAACAGGGGCTTCCGGGCCTTATGTTTCGCCAAGGCGGACCCGCGCACTACCGGTACGAGGGTGGCCCGGCCCTCGGAAGGTGTTGCTCTGTGGCTCCTCGTGTCAGCGTGATCGTCCCGGTGCCCGGCGACGCGGACCCCACCCTGCTGGACGGCTGTTTCTCGTCGCTCTTCGCCCAGACGCTCGCGCCGCGAGAGGTGGATGTGGTCGCCGTCGTACGGGGCGAGGGCCCCGGCGCCGACTGGGTGACCGCGCTCGCACCGCACCGGACGCAGATACGCGTCGTCACGGAGTCCGCGCAGGAGCACGAGTCCCGCCACGCACAGGGCGCGTACGTCCTGCTCCTCGACCCCGCCGACCGCCTCGCCCCCGACGCCCTGGAGCACCTGGTGGCGGCGGCCGAGGACAGCGGCGCGGACCAGGCGCACGGCCGCAGCGCCGGTGACGGCGAAGCCTGCGTCCTGCGCCGGAGCGCCCCCTCGGACGGCGAGAGCGTCACCGTCGCCGTCGACCGCGTCTGCCACTACCCGGCCGGCCACGACGTCCCGGCCGCCGCCCGCGTCGTCGTGCACCAGACGCCCGCACTGCCGCGCTGGAGCGACGGCCGCCTGCGTCTGTCGGGCACCGCGGGGCTCACCCACACCGAGGGACCGCTCCAGGAGGTCGTGCTGCTGCTGCGCCACGGCGGCGTGGGCGGCACGGAGATCGAACTGACCGCGGCCCGGGACGCGGTCGGGCGCTATTCGGCCGTTCTCGACCCCGCGGCCGTGCCCGACCCGGCGCGCGCCGACGGCGTCCGGGGCCCGCTCGCCGACGGCAACTGGACCCTGCGGATCCGGGTCACCGCCGGCGGCCTCACCCGCACCGCCTGGCTGTGCGCGCCGGACGACCTCCCCGAGCCCGTCCCGCACCTCACCGGCGGCGGCGCCACCCCCGTCGTCCCGGCGACGGTCTACGCCTCCGTGCCGCACCACCACCTCAACCTCGACGTCGGCGCCCGCCGCCACCGGCTCGGCGCGGACGCCCGTGTCGCCGTCACCCGGCGCCCCCTGTTCGCTCCGCACGTCACCGCGGCGGTGACCCTGCCCGGCTGCCCGGCGCAGGCGGAGCTGGACCTGCTGCTGGTGCGGGACGAGCGCAGCGTCGTACTCGAAGGCCTGCGGATCACCCGGCACGCGGGCGACCGGTTCACCCTGTCGGCACCGCTGGGAGCCGCGGAACCGGGGGAGTGGGAACTGGCCCTGCGGGTGGCCGACGCGCCGTTCAGCGCGCGCGTGCCGCTGGCCGGGGCCGAGGACGGCAGGCCCGGCGCGACCCTGAAGGTTCCCGGCCACTGGAAGTGGACGCGCCGTCTCAGCTTGTGAGCGTTGCGCGGAGCACCCTTGTACACCCCGTAGGCTGGCCGGGTGACCGTGAACGCGAAGACCACCCTCAAGGGTGGCAACACCTGGCGCGACCTTCCTGCGGCGCAGCAGCCCGAGTACCCCGATGCCGAGGCGCTGCGCGATGTTGTCGCGGACCTCGAATCGTATCCGCCACTCGTCTTCGCGGGCGAGTGCGACCAGCTGCGCGCCCGACTGGGAGCCGTCGCCAAGGGCGAGGCGTTCCTGCTCCAGGGCGGCGACTGCGCGGAGGCCTTCGACGCCGTTTCCGCCGACCACATCCGCAACAAGCTGAAGACCCTCCTCCAGATGGGCGCCGTGCTGACGTACGCCGCGTCCGTGCCCGTCGTCAAGGTGGGCCGGATCGCCGGCCAGTACTCCAAGCCGCGCTCCAAGGGCACCGAGACCCGTGACGGCGTCACCCTGCCGACGTACCGGGGCGACTCGGTGAACGGTTTCGCCTTCACCGAGGAGGCCCGGGTCCCGGACCCCGAGCGCCTCAAGAGGATGTACAACGCCTCGGCGTCCACCCTCAACCTCGTGCGCGCCTTCACCACCGGCGGTTACGCGGACCTGCGCCAGGTGCACGCCTGGAACCAGGACTTCGTGAAGAACTCGCCGTCCGGCCAGCGCTACGAGCAGCTCGCCCGCGAGATCGACAACGCGCTGAACTTCATGAAGGCCGCCGGGACCGACCCGGCGGAGTTCCGCACGGTGGAGTTCTACGCCTCCCACGAGGCGCTGCTGCTGGACTACGAGTCGGCGCTGACCCGCGTGGACTCGCGCACGGGCAACCTCTACGACGTGTCCGGCCACATGGTCTGGATCGGCGAGCGCACCCGTCAGATGGACGGCGCGCACATCGAGTTCGCCTCGAAGATCCGCAACCCGATCGGCATCAAGCTCGGCCCCACGACCACCGTCGACGAGGCGCTCGGCTACATCGACAAGCTGGACCCGGACCGCGAGCCCGGCCGGCTGACCTTCATCGTCCGCATGGGCGCCGACAAGGTCCGCGACAAGCTGCCCGAGCTGGTCGAGAAGGTCACCGCCTCCGGTGCCACCGTGGCGTGGGTGACCGACCCGATGCACGGCAACACCTTCGAGGCCGCCTCCGGTCACAAGACGCGCCGTTTCGACGACGTCCTGGACGAGGTCAAGGGCTTCTTCGAGGTCCACAAGGGTCTGGGCACCCACCCGGGCGGCATCCACGTCGAGCTCACCGGTGACGACGTCACCGAGTGCGTGGGCGGCGGCGACGAGATCTTCGTCGACGACCTGCACCAGCGCTACGAGACGGCCTGCGACCCGCGCCTGAACCGCAGCCAGTCGCTCGACCTGGCGTTCCTGGTGGCGGAGATGTACCGCGCACAGTAAGTACGGTGCGTCCGAACGCAGCGCAGTGGGGCCCGGATCTGTGATCCGGGCCCCACTGGCGTACCGGGGGTTTCCCCCACACCTCGCCACGGGTAAGGTTAGGTTTACCTGACCAAGGAATCGCCTGGCTGTGGGATCGAGGTGTCCGCGTGTTCGTCTGCTCCTGCTTCGGCGTGACCGACCAGCAGATCAAGGCTCACGCCGCCGCCGGAGCGTGCACCCCGCGCCAGATAGCCTCCGTCACCAAGGCCGGCACGGACTGCGGCAACTGCGTCCGTACGATCCAGGGCCTGCTGGGCCGGGGAGCCTGCCCGCGCCGCGAGCTGATCGCCCAGCGCGAGCTGTCGGCCGTCACCGACCAGCCGGACAAGATCGCCCTCGACGAAGCCGCCTAGGGCCTGTCCCTACGGCTGCGAGAGCGGCTTTCAGGCCTCGCTCGGCTGCTCGATCAGCTGGGCGATGTAGAGCGGCTCACCGAGCTTCTCGACCAGCTCCAGCTGGGTGTCGAGGTAGTCGATGTGGTGCTCCTCGTCCGCGAGGATGTCCTCGAAGATCTTGGCCGACGTGATGTCGCCCTTGCCCCGCATGACCTCCGCACCGCGCTTCAGCCGGTCGATCGCCTCGACCTCGATCATGCGGTCCGCCTGGAACATCTCGGTGACCGTCTGGCCGATCCGTACGTGGAAGAGGCGCTGGTAATTGGGCAGCCCTTCGAGGAAGAGGATGCGGTCGGTAAGAATCTCCGCGTGCTTCATCTCGTCGAAGGACTCGGCGCGCGTGTACTTCGCGAGCTTGGTCCAGCCGAAGTTGTCCTGCATCTTCGCGTGGAGGAAGTACTGGTTGATCGCCGTCAGTTCGGCGGTCAGCTGCTCGTTGAGAAATTCAATGACCTCGGGGTCGCCCTGCATCGCTGGGCTCCTTCCAGGGGGGGGACCGGGCAGATTGCGCGCATCCTTGCACCGGTTCTCGGAGGCCGTCCAGTAAGTGCCTCCTTAGTAGGAGTTGCCCGAATCGGCCCAGACCCGGTCATGACCACCCCTCGCGGTCTGTCACCATGGATGACATGGGTCAGCCGGAAAGCCGGGAATACCGCGACATCGAGCACTCCGAGCTTCCGCCGGGACAGCGGCTGCAGCGCGGCTGGCCGGTCACCCACTACGGGCCCGTCCCCAAGTTCAAGCCCGACCGCTGGGAATTCCGCGTCTTCGGCGCGACCGCGGACGGCGAGAAGCACTGCTGGAACCACGAAGAGTTTTCGGCGCTCCCCTTCGACACCGTCGTCGCCGATCTCCACTGCGTCACGAAATTCAGCATGCTGGGGGCCGAATGGGGTGGCGTTGCCGCCCGTACGATCCTGGACCTCGCGCCGCCCGCCCCCGGTGTCACGCACGTCATGGTCTGGGCCGAGTACGGCTACAGCGCCAACATCCGCATCAAGGACTTCACGGACGAGCGCACCATCCTCGCCACGCACAAGGGCGACGACCTGCTCACCGCCGAACACGGCTTTCCGCTGCGCCTGGTCGTCCCGCACCTGTACGCGTGGAAGGGCCCCAAGTGGGTCCGCGGCATCGAGTACATGACCGCCGACCGCCGCGGCTTCTGGGAGGAGCGCGGCTACCACAACATCGGCGACCCCTGGCGTGAGCAGCGCTACTCCTACCAGGAGGAACCGGGAGACGGCCCCGAGCTGTAGCAGCCCGGAGCCGTCCTGCGTGCGCGGTGCTCAGTGGTGGTACTGGTGCACCACCGCGTGCCCCTTGCCGCGCCCGATCATCCACTTGTTCACCGGTGTGGTGATCACGAAGGCGACCCCGAGGGCGATCGCGAGCACCGCCCAGAACAGCCCGTCGGTCAGATGGGCGTCCATCGCGCCGGGCCAGAAGGCGATCACGCCGTTGTCGATCAGCTCCATCACCGCGATCGACAGGGTGTCGGCGGCGAGGGCGACCTTGAAGGCCGTACGGAAGTCGACGCCCGCCTTGAGGATGCCGCGCAGGGTGAGCGCGTAACCGAAGAAGAAGGCCAGCACGATGGCCAGGATCATCGTCGGTACGTTGCCCCAGCCGAGCGCGGTGCCGATCACCATGCCGAGGATCTCGCCGATGGCGCACCCGGTCAGGCAGTGCAGGGTGGCCTGGGCGGCCGCGCGCCAGGTGACCTTGCCGCCGGCGATGCCGTGGGCGTGCCCGTGCTGCGCGTGGCCCTCGTGCCCGGCGTGGTCGCCGTGTGCCGCGTGGTCCCCGTGTCCGGCGTGCTGCCCCTGCGGGTGTCCGGCGTGGCCCTCGTGCTGCGCGTGGTCCCCGTGAACGTGTGCCTCGTGGTGCTGCACGGTGTGCCCCCAACTCAGGTAGCGGTCCCTGTCGATGACAGGAACCGTATACCCCCCAGGGGTATTCCTCAAGCGTCTCGGGAATCCCTCAGACCGTGCGCAGCTCCTTCAGTCGCGCCACGTCCGCCGCATGCCCCTCCTTGCCGCCCGGCGTCTCGATGACCAGCGGCACTCCCTCCGTCGCCGGGTGCGAGAACAGCTCCCGGAAGGGGTCCTCGCCGATGTGACCGGCACCGATGTTCTCGTGCCGGTCCTTGTGCGCGCCGGTGACGTCCTTGGAGTCGTTGGCGTGGATCAGCTTCAGGCGGCCCTCGCCGACCGTGTCCACCAGCAGGTCCAGCGTCTGCTTCATGCCACCGGGCCCGGCGAGATCGTGACCCGCCGCGAAGATGTGACAGGTGTCCAGGCAGACGCCCAGCTTCGGGTGGTGGTCCAGGGCGTCGAAGTACGGCCCGAAGTCCCAGGTCCGCGAGCACAGCGAGAAACCCTGACCGGCCGTGGACTCCAGCAGCAGGAACGGGTCGTCCTCGTGCGTCAGCTCCTCCAGCAGCGGCAGCATGTGCGTGCGCACCTGTGCCAGGGCCTCCTCGCGGGGGCGCCCGCCGGTCGCCGAGCCGGTGTGCACCACGACGCCCAGCGCACCGATGTCCCGGGCCCTGCGCAGCGAGTGCCGCAGAGACTCCACGGACTTCTCGACGGTCGCCTCCGTGTGCGAGCCGAAGTTGATCAGGTACGGGGCGTGGACGTACGCCGGAATGCGCTCGGCGGCGCAGGCCTCGCGGAACTGCTCGTCCTGCGCCGGATTCCCGACGGGGGTCGCCCAGCCGCGCGGGTTGGCGACGAAGACCTGCACGGCCTCCGCGCCCATCTCGCGGGCGTACGGCAGACCGGTGGAGGCGAGTCCGCCGGCGACGGGGACGTGGCCGCCGACCGGATTGCGGGAGGCCGGGAAGTCGGCGGGGAACTGGGTGGGGGTATCTGCGGTGCTCATCACCGTCCAGGATGCCGCACCCCCAGGACGCCCCTCGCGGGGGCGTCCTGGCACAGGTACTTACTGCGCTAGAGGATCTTCGTGGTGATGGTGATCGTGCTGCCCTCGGCGGCCTCCTGGCCGCCCGCCACGGACTGCTTCTCGATCACCTTGCTGAAGGAGAAGATCGGCCGGTCCAGCTCGACCTGGAAGCCCGCGCCCTTGAGGATGCGGGTCGCCTCGTCCGCCTGCTTGCCGATCACGTCCGGCACCGGCACCATCCGCGGCCCCTTGGAGACCGTCAGCGTGACCTTCTCGCCCTGGCCGAGCCGGGTGCCCGCAGGCACCGACTGACGGCCCACCTGGCCCGCCGGAGCGGGCGAGTTGACCTGCTCCGAGGCCACCTCGACCTTCAGGCCGAGCCCTTCGAGCGTGCTGGTGGCCTCCTCGACGCTGCGCCCGGTCACCGTCGGCATGTCCACCGGCGACCCCTTGCTGACCACCATTGCGACCGCGGAGTCGGGGGAGCGCCCGGTGCCGGCCTGCGGGTCGGTGCTGATCACCGCGCCCAGCGGGATGTCCTCGCTGAACGCCCGGGTCACCACGCCCGGTGCGAGGCCCGCCTCCTTCAGTTCCTGCCTGGCCTTCGCCAGCGGCACCCTCTTGAGGTCGGGCACCTTCACGATCTCCGGACCGCGCGAGAGCACCAGCGTCACCGCGTCGTTCACCCGGATGCGTTCGCCCGGTGCCGGACGGCTGTCCATGACGGCGCCGCGCGCGACCGTGTCGCTGAACTTCCGCTCCACACCCTTCACGTCGAGCCCCGCGTCACCGAGCTGCTTGCGGGCGTCCTTCTCGGACTTGCTCAACAGCCGCGGAACCTCGGTGAACTGCCCGGAGTTGATGTACCAGACCCCGGTGCCCACCCCCAGCACCAGAAGGACGGCGACGACCAGCGACACCAGCGTGCGCCGCGACGGCGCCGACCGCCGCGGACCCTGTCGTACGGGCTCCGGCTCCTGCGGCAACGGCCGCACCAGCCGACTGGTGTGCTGCCGCTCGTCCGGCAGCACCTGCGGCAGGACGTTCGTGTGCTCCGGGGCGGGCGCGGGGGTGCGCGGAATGACGCTGGTGCGCTCCTCGGGACCGGTGGGCACGCTCCCCTTGGCCTGCGGCGGTACGACGTCCAGCTGCGCGTCCGAGAGGGCGAGGCGGGCGGCGTGCGCCTGCCCCAGCAGCGCCACCGCGTCGTACGGACGGGCGTCGGGGTGCCGCGCGGTGGCGCTCGCCACCAGCTCGTCCAGCTCCAGCGCGAGCCCCGGCACGGCGGCCGACGGGGGCGGCACGTCCTCGTTGAGGTGCTGGTAGAGCACCTGTGCCGGTGTGCCGCCGGAGTGCGGCTTGGCACCGGTGAGCATCTCGTACAGGACGACACCGCACGCGTACACGTCGGTACGGGTGTCGGCGGTGCCGTGCTCGATCTGCTCCGGCGCCAGGTAGGAGACCGTGCCGAGGACGGACCCGGTGGTGCTGGTGACCGTGTCCACGGCGCGTACGAGACCGAAGTCGGCGACCTTCACCCGGCCGTCGTCCCCTATCAGGACGTTCTCGGGCTTCATGTCGCGGTGCACGAAACCGGCCCGGTGCGCGGCGCCCAGTGCCGCCAGCACCGGCTCCAGGATGTCGAGGGCCGCCCGGGGCTGGAGCGCGCCGCGCTCGCGCAGGACGTCGCGCAGGGTGCAGCCCGCGATGTACTCCATCGCCAGGTAGACGTAGTCGCCGTCGGTGCCCTGGTCGAAGACTCCGACCACGTTGGGGTGCGCGAGCCGGGCCACCGACTTGGCCTCGCGGATGAACCGCTCGACGAAGGTGGCGTCGGCGGCCAGCGAGAGGTGCATCACCTTGAGGGCGAGTTCGCGGTCGAGGCGGGTGTCCACGGCCCGGTAGACCGTGGCCATCCCGCCGACGGCGATGCGTGCCTCGACGCGGTAGCGGCCGTCGAGCAGCTGCCCGACGAGGGGGTCCTGGAGGGTCGTGTCCACGGAGGGAGTCTACGAGCCGGTAGGGGCGGGTCGGACGGGAGCGTACGGGGTGCGGCCGTACTGAAGCCGAGCTGTGACAGGGGGCGGGGGGTCCGGGTGCGGGCCCCCCGCCGCCCGGTCCTCAGAACGCCGGCCGCTCCGGGTCCAGCCGCGCCATCCCGTCCTCCGGCGACGACGCCTCCGCGAAGTGGCGCCTGGGGATGCGTCCCGCCCGGTGGGCGAGGCGTCCCGCCTCCACCCCGTGCCGCATCGCCTCGGCCATCAGCACCGGCTCCTGCGCCCGCGTCACCGCCGAGGCGAGCATCACACCCGCACAGCCCAGTTCCATCGCCAGCACCGCGTCCGAGGCCGTCCCCGCCCCCGCGTCGAGGATCACCGGCACCTGCGCCCGGTCCACGATCAGTTCGAAGTTGTGCGGGTTGCGGATGCCGAGCCCGGAACCGATGGGGGAGCCCAGCGGCATGACCGCCGCACAGCCCACGTCCTCCAGCTTGCGCGCCAGCACCGGATCGTCGTTCGTGTACGGGAGCACGGTGAAGCCGTCGTCGACGAGGATCTCCGCCGCGTCCAGCAGCTCGATGGGGTCCGGCAGCAGGGTGCGTTCGTCCGCGATGACTTCGAGCTTCACCCAGTCCGTGCCCAGCGCCTCCCGCGCCAGGCGGGCGGTGAGCACCGCCTCGCCCGCCGTGTAGCAGCCCGCCGTGTTCGGCAGCACCCGGATGCCCAGTTTGGTGAGCACGGACAGCACGGAGCCCTGCACGGACGGATCGAGCCGTCGCATGGCGACCGTCGTCAGCTCCGTCCCCGAGGCGATCAGTGAGCGCTCCAGGACGTCGAGGCTGGGTGCCCCGCCGGTGCCCATGATCAGGCGGGACGTGAAGGAGACGCCGCCCAGTGTGAAGAGGTCGTCGGCCATGGTGTTCAGCCTCCCTGGACTGCGGTGAGCACTTCGACGCGGTCGCCGTCGCCGAGGGCGGTGTCCGCCCACTGCCCGCGCGGCACCACTGTTTCGTTGAGCGCCGCGGCCACGCCCGCGCGTGCGCGCGTGAGCGTCGCGACGAGGTCGCCGAGGGTGGTGCCGGGAGAGACCGCCCGCCCCTCGCCGTTGACGGACACGTTCAGCGTGGTGCTCATACGGGCTGCTCCTGTCGTACGAATGCGGGTGCGGCACCGGCGAACCGGCGCGGGGTGAAGGCGCGGGCCTCGTCGGGCAGTTGCCCGGTGGTCAGCACGGTGGCCATGACGTCGCCCGTCACCGGTGTCAGCAGCACACCGTTGCGGTAGTGCCCGGTCGCGAGCACCAGGCCCGGCAGCAGGGTGGGGCCCAGCAGCGGTGCGTTGTCGGGGGAGCCCGGGCGCAGTCCGGCCCTGGTCTCGGTGAGCGGGAGTTCGGTGATGCCGGGGACGAGTTCATGGGCGTCGCGCAGCAGCTCGTACACCCCGCCCGCCGTCACCGTGGTGTCCCAGCCGAGCTCCTCGCTGGTGGCGCCGACGACGAGTTCGCCGTTCTCGCGGGGCACCAGGTAGATGTGGCTGCCGCGCACCACCGCGCGCACCGTGCGGCTCAGGAAGGGTGCGTACGCGGGCGGCACGGTCAGCCGCAGCACCTGCCCCTTGACCGGACGCACCGGCGGCAGCACCTCCTCGGGCACCCCGGCGAGCTGCCCGCTGAGCGAGCCCGCCGCCAGCACCACCTGGTCGGCGACGAGCTGTGTGCCGTCGGCCAGGAGCGCGCCGCGCGCCCGTTCCCGTACCACCGACAGTCGTTCGGCGCTCGTACGGTGCAGGGCCACTCCGGCGCGCTCGCAGGCCGTCAGGAGGGCGGCGGCGAGGCGGCGCGGGTCGATCTGGTGGTCGCCGTCCACCCGCAGCCCGCCGCGCACGCCGGGCGCCAGCATCGGCTCCAGGCGGCGGCACTCGCGGCCGCTCAGCCACTCCGACTCCAGCCCCGACTGCCGTTGCAGGGCGTGCAGTTCCCGCAGGTGGGCCCGGTCGTCGGCGTCCAGGGCGACGGCCAGGGTGCCGCACGCGCGGTAGCCGGTGTCCTGCCCGCTCGCCTCCTGAAGCTCGGCGACGAAGTCCGGATAGCGGCGTGCGGAGGCGAGGTTGAGGCCGAGCAGGGTCTGCTCGCCGTAGTGCAGTTCGGTGACGGCGGCCAGCATCCCGGCGGCCACCTGGGCGGCCCCGCCGCCCGGTTCGGGGTCGGCGAGCGCGACGCGCAGTCCGTGCTGGGTGGCCCGCCAGGCCGTGACCAGTCCGATGATCCCGCCCCCGACGACGAGGACGTCGTACGGCTTTTCCGCAGAGGTGTGCATGGGCGTCCAGCCCCTCCCTTCGCCGGCATGACCCGGATCAGGTTCGTACGGTCGGAGGCCTGGTCAGCCTCCCTCTCAGCCCGGTCCGCCGGGCTCCCGTGAGTGCTTGTACGGTGACCAGACTAGTCCCTGGGTTCAACAGACTGTGAGGTACGTCCCGTGCCCCGTTCGCTCGACGGACTCGTCCTCGCGCCGGTCGCCGACCAGGCACCGGGACAGGTCGGCACCCGCACCCGTTTCGCCTACCACGAACAGGACGGCCGGATCTGGGCCGAGTACGCGGGCGGCGACGTCGTGCGCGGACACCTGGTGGGCACGCGCGAGGGCGACCGGCTCGACTTCCGGTACGTGCAGCTGAAGCACGACGGGACGACGTCCTCGGGTCATTGCCTGTCGCAGGTCACCCTGGATTCCGACGGCCGAGTTCGGCTGGAGGAGAGTTGGGCATGGGAGTCCCAGGACGGCAGTGGCACGAGTGTCGTCGAGGAAGTGCCCGGCGGCGGACAGGAAGCCGCTGCGGAACAGCAGTCCTGACGGCTCGTCAGAAACGTAAGGTGGTCGCGTGAGCGAGCAGAAGCGAATCGTCGTCGTCGGCGCGGGCATGGCCGGGGTGCAGACCGCCGTCGCCCTGCGGGAGCAGGGCTTCCCCGGCCCGGTCACCCTGATCGGCGCGGAACCCCACCCGCCGTACGACCGGCCGCCGCTGTCCAAGGCGGTGCTGCTCGGCAAGGCGGAGGGCTCCGCCTTCGAGGTCGACTTCGCGGCGCTCGGCGTCGAACTGCGCCTGGGCTGCGAGGTCGTCGCCCTGCGCCCGGACGACCACGAGATCGACACCCTCGCGGGACCGGTTCCGTACGACCTCCTGGTGATCGCCACAGGAGCGGACCCCATCACGCTCCCCGGCACCCTCGGCGCCCCCGGCGTGCACCTCTTGAGGACGCTCGACGACGCCCACAGGCTGCGTCCGGTGCTGGACGCACAGAGCGACGTCGTGGTAGTCGGCGCCGGCTGGATCGGTGCGGAGTTCACCACCGCCGCCCGCGAGGCCGGCTGCGCGGTCACCGTCGTGGAGGCCGCCGACCGCCCGCTCGCCGGGACGATGCCCGCCGAGATCGCCGTGCCGATGGCGCAGTGGTACGCCGAGGGCGGCGCCGAACTGCTCACCGGTGCACGGGTGGCCGCGGTGGAACCGGGCGCGGTGCTGCTCGCCGACGGCCGCCGCATCCCCGCCGGCGCGGTCGTCGTCGGCATCGGAGCCAGACCCACCACCGGTTGGCTGGCGGGGTCCGGCGTGGAACTCGGCGCGGACGGCTCCATCACCGCCGACGAGCACCTGCGCACCTCCGTGCCCGACGTGTACGCCGTCGGCGACTGCGCGTCCTTCCCCTCGCACCGCTACGGCACACGCCTGCTCGTGCACCACTGGGACAACGCCCTCCAGGGCCCGCGCACCGTCGCCGCCCACGTCATGGGCACGGCGGCACCGCCCTACGATCCGGTGCCCTACTTCTGGTCCGAGCAGTTCGGCCGCTTCGTGCAGTACATCGGCCACCACGCGGACGCCGACGAGATGATCTGGCGCGGCGACCCCTCCTCGCCCTCGTGGTCGGTGTGCTGGCTGCGCGAGGGCGCCCTGGTGGCGCTCCTCGCGGTCGGCCGCCCGCGCGACCTGGCGCAGGGGCGCAAGCTGGTGGAGGCGGGTGCGGCCCTGGACCCGGTGCGGGCCGCCGACCCGTCCGTACCGCTGAAGACGGCCGTACGGAATCCGTGACGTTGAAGACGGCCGTACGGAATCCGTGACGCCGGAGACGGCCGTACGGAATCCGTCACGGCACCCGCCCGGCCCGTACGGAATCCGTAGTGGGTGCCGGGCCCGGGTGCCGGTTGTCAGTCCTGGATGGCACGCTTGTCCTGTGACCGAGATTGACGCAAAGATCGACGCCCTCGTCCCCGCCTGGCTCTACCTCCCCGACATCGCGGAGATGCTCGACCTGGAGGTGACGAAGGTGCGGCAGCTGGTGAAGGACGGCCAGCTCATCGCCGTACGACGCGGTGAGAACCGTTCGCTCCAGGTGCCCGCCGCCTTCATCGACGGCAACCAGATCGTCAAGGGCCTGCCCGGGCTCCTGACGGTCCTGAAGGACGACGGCTTCTCCGACGTGGAGATGCTGGAGTGGCTCTTCACCGCCGACCCGACCCTGCCCGGCACCCCCGCGCAGGCCCTGAGCGAGAATCGCGGCACGGAGGTGAAGCGCCGCGCCCAGGCGCTCGCCCTCTGATCCGCCGCACCACACCACGGCGGTGTGCGGCCGGCCCCGGGCCGGCCGCACACCCGCCGCCGACCGACGGGGCCCGACCCCGCCACCACGGGGGGAACCGCACCATGCCCACGCCCAGCGAGCAGCTCGCCGACGCCCGGCTCTACCTGTGCACCGGCGCCCGCAAGGAGCGGGGGGACCTCCCCGCCTTCCTGGACGCCGTGCTCTCCTCGGGCGTGGACATCGTCCAGCTCCGCGACAAGGGCATGGAGGCCGGTGAGGAGCTGGAGCACCTCGCCGTCATGGCCGAGGCCTGCCGCAAGCACGGCAAGCTCCTCGCGGTGAACGACCGCGCCGACGTCGCGCACGCCATCGGCAGCGACGTCCTGCATCTCGGACAGGGCGACCTGCCCGTCCCCGCCGCCCGCGCGATCCTGGGTGCCCACAGCGACGACATCCTGATCGGCCGCTCCACGCACGCCGAGTCCGAGGTGGACGCCGCCGTCGCCGAGCCCGGCGTCGACTACTTCTGCACGGGCCCCTGCTGGCCCACCCCCACCAAGCCCGGCCGCCACGCCCCCGGCCTCGACCTGGTGCGTTACGCGGCCTCCCTGGACCAGCCGCGCCCCTGGTTCGCCATCGGCGGCATCGACGCCCACAACCTGGACGAGGTGCTGGCCGCCGGAGCCCGCCGGGTCGTGGTCGTCCGCGCCCTGACCGAGGCCGCCGATCCGGCCTCCGCCGCCGCCGACCTGGCCAAAAGGATCAGGTCATACGATCAGTAACCGTTCACGGTGCGCCGGATAACTGTCCGAAGGGTGGACAAGAAACCGGCATAACGGACCTATGCCTCCTGGGTGGTTGGGCCTGCGCCGCCCCGCTGGCTAATCTCTCGGCATGGCCCTTGGCACAGCTTCCACCAGATCAGATCGCGCCCTTACGGTGCGTGAGCTGCTGGAGACCGGAAAGACGTCGTTTTCCTTCGAATTCTCGGCCCGCAGAACCGAGAAGGGCGAGCAGAACCTCTGGAACGCCCTGCGCCGGGTCGAGGCCGTGCGGCCCAGCTTCGTCTCCGTGACCTACGGCGCGGGCGGCTCCACCCGCGAGGGCACGGTCAAGGCCACGCAGAAGATCGCCTCCGACTCCACGCTCACCCCCGTCGCGCACCTCACCGCCGTCGACCACTCGGTCGCCGAGCTGCGCAACATGGTGGGCCAGTTCGCCGACGCGGGCATCCGGAACATCCTCGCCGTGCGCGGCGACCCGCCGGGCGACCCGATGGGCGAATGGGTCAAGCACCCCGAAGGCGTGACGTACGCGTCCGAACTCGTCGAACTCATCAAGGAGTCCGGCGACTTCTGTGTCGGCGTCGCCGCATTCCCCGAGATGCACCCGCGCTCGGAGAACTGGGATTCCGACATCCGCCACTTCGTGGAGAAGTGCCGGGCCGGTGCCGATTACGCCATCACCCAGATGTTCTTCGACCCGGAGAGCTATCTGCGGATGCGTGACCGCGTGGAAGCAGCGGGTTGCCACACGCCGATCATCCCGGAAGTGATGCCTGTCACGCTGGTCAAGCAGCTCGACCGGCTTCCGCAGCTCAGCAACGCGCATTTCCCGGACGCCGTGAAAGAACGCATGCTCGCGGTCAAAGACGACCCCGCCGCTGTACGCTCCATTGGCATCGAGTTCGCCACGGAGTTCTGCGCGACGCTGCTTGCCGAAGGTGTACCGGGAATGCACTTCATCACGCTGAACAACTCGACGGCGACGCTCGAAATCTACGAGAATCTCGGACTGCACGACCAGACGTCACTGCCGACGCAGTCGTAAGCAGTCATCACAGCTGTACTCGCGCCGCCGCGTCCACCAGGGGACGCCACGGCCGCAGGAGAGGGGCGTACATGGGCTGGACGGTCCTCTACATCGCATTCGGCGTGGTCGCGCTGTGGCTGCTCGGCGAAGTGCTGTTGCAGTACAAGGCGCGGCTGCGCTGGCGGGTGCTCGCCTTCGCGGGCTTCGCCGTCGTCGTGGTCGGCGTGCTGCTGCCGTCCGTCGTGGTGATCGGCGCGGGCGCGATCGCCTTCGCCGTCGGCCAGACGTACGTCACGCTGTCCTTCCGCCGGGGCTTCTCCACCGGCTGGGCGATCGGCGGCAGCCCGGGCGCCAGCAAGCGCCGTCGGGGCAACGCGGAAGCGCCCGCGCAGCAGCCGACCCTCCAGGTCTCCGGCCTGGAGTACGGCGAACAGGGCGGCCAGGGCGCCGGGTTCGACGGTGTGCCCGGCTACGACCAGGGCCACGGCGCCGCGCATCAGGGCGACCCGCAGACCCCGGTCTACGAGCCGCAGCCGATGCCCGACGAGACCGGCCGGTACGGGATCTACGACGCCTCGTCGCCCTACCCCGCCCCCTCGGCCGCACCGCAGCCGCAGGGCCACGACGACTTCGGCAGCGGCTCCTACCCCAGGTACGACCCGCAGGGCGGTCACTCGCACGCGAGCGCCGACACCGGGGCCTACGCCTACGACACCGGGCAGCAGCAGTACGCCGCCTACTCCGACCCGTACATCGGCACCCAGTCCTACGGCGGCACCGAGTACGACTCCTACGGCGGCCAGCAGCAGATGTACCCCGGCCCCTACGACAACTACCCGGGCGAGACCCCGCCCGGCGGGGTGTGGGTGCCGCAGCAGCGCGACGGCGAGCAGCCGCTGGGCCCCGAGACCCCGCAGCAGCCCGCCGGTTACCCCAACGGGTACGACACGGGCGCGAACGGGCAGTACCGCTACTGAGCAACCGAAAGGGCCCGAACCTCCACCGGGGGTTCGGGCCCTTTCGCGTGTTCCTACTGCGAGCCCCGGAAGTCGTCCCCCTCGACGATCAGCCCGGCGACCAGCGCGCCCGACATGCCCGCGTGCGCGAGCCCGCCGCCGGGGTGCGCCCAGCCGCCGGCCGCGTAGAGGCCGGGCAGGCGGGGGGAGTTGGACCGCATCAGCCAGCGCCCCGAAGCACCCGCCAGAGCCGGTGCGGGGAGGTTGCCGTCGGGCGCGCCGGTCTGCGCGGCGATGTCCCGGGGGGTGCGGACCTCGCGCCACAGGATGCGGTCGGCCAGCCCCGGGACCGCCCGGGACGCCTGCGCCACCATCGCGTCCGCCCAGGCGGAGCCCAGCGAGGGCGTCCAGTCGTCGAGGTCCAGGGACGGGGCCGCAGCGGTGAGAACGACGGTCTCGTGCGCGTCGTCGGGGCGCAGGGCCGGGTCGTCGGGGCGCATGACCCACACAGTGGGCGACTTCGGCGCTCCCGCGTCCTCGAAGACGGTACGCAGCTCGGCCGTGCGGTCCGAGGAGTGGACCACCGTGCGGTGGGCGGCCTGCGGGTCACGGGCACCGGACAGTGCCAGGCAGACCGTCACACGACCCGCGCCCGACACCTCCAGATCCGGTTGGAAGTCGCCCTCGGCGTACAGCTCGTGGCCCTCCCAGGGGCCGTCCGGGCGGCCATGGACCAGTCCGTTGACCACCGCCGGGTGCACGGCCGCCACCACGTGGTCCGCCTCCACCTCGGTGCCGTCCGCCAGCTCCACGCCGCCGACCCGGCCGTCCCGCGCGGTGACGGCGACGACCTCCGCGCCGAAGACGAACTCGACCCGGCGGGCCAGACAGCGCGCGTACACGGCGTCCGCCAACGCCCGCATGCCGCCGCGCACGTACCAGGTGCCGAAAGTCTGCTCCATGTACGGCAGGACGGCGGCGGAGGCGGGTGCCCGGCGCGGATCGAGGCCGAACGCGAGGGCGTAACTCTCCAGCAGGGCCACGAGGCGGGGGTCGCGCAGCTCCCAGGCGCCGACTTCGGCGAGCGTGGAGGCCCGGCGCTCGCGCAGCAGCCGGCGGGTCGGGACCGAGGGGTACGGGTCCTTGCCCAGCACCTGCCAGTTCGGCCACAGGGGCTCCTCCAGCAGCGGCCTGCGGACCCGGTCCCAGGCGTCCCCGGCGCGGCCCATGAACGCGTCCCAGCGCTCGGCCTGCTCCGCGCCGAGCGTGTCGGAGAGGGCGGCCACCGCGCCGCGCGAGGCGTTGGGCAGCGAGACGTCCGTGCCGTCCGCGAACAGGTGGCGGCTCGCCGGGTCGACCGGGGCCAGATCGACGGAGTCCTCCAGGGACTCCCGGCCGGTCTTGACGAACAGGTCCCGGTACACGGCGGGCAGATGCAGCAGCCCCGGTCCCGTGTCGAACGCGAAGCCGTCCCGTTCGAAGCGGCCCACCGCCCCGCCGTGCGTGCCGCCGCGTTCGTACACCGTCACCCGGTGGCCCGCGACGGCCAGCCGGGCGGCGGTCGCCATCGCGCCGAGCCCGGCGCCGATCACCACAATCCGTGCCATGCCAGTGACTTTAACCGGGACCACTGACAACTCAGCGAGGAGGCGGCCCACCCGTTCCCGTCAGGCGTTTCTTTTCACGGCGCTGCGCCCGACGGCGGCGGAAGCGCCTGATCCGGCTCGCCAGGAAGACCAGTATCACCAGGCCGATCAGCAGCAGCGCCCCGGCGATCGAGGCCGCCGCGACCGGATGGAACATGGCGAAGCTGACGATCCCCGCGACGCCCAGGTCCTCAGCCGTGCTCAGCACGATGTTGGAGAACGGCTCGGGCGAGGTGTTCACCGCCATCCGCGTCCCAGCCTTCACCAGATGGCTCAGCAGCGCGGTCGAACCGCCCATCGCGCCCGCCGCCAGCTCCGGCAGCGAGCCGTTCTGTCCGGCCAGCAGCGCTCCGACCACCGCTCCGGCGATCGGCCGGATCACCGTGTGGACGCTGTCCCACAGCGAGTCCACGTAAGGGATCTTGTCGCTGACCGCCTCGATCAGGAAGAGGATTCCGGCGACCACCATGACGTCGGTGCGCTGCAGGGAGGCAGGCACCTCGTCGCTGATTCCGGTCGCGCCGAAGACACCGAGGAGCAGCACCACCGCGTAGGCGTTGATGCCGCTGGCCCAGCCGCTCGTGAACACCAGGGGGATGACCGACACGCAGGTGATCGTAACCAGCCGGTGCCGGCAACAGGGCGTTCAGGAAAACGCCGGCCCGGTGAGGCTCGATCCCCCCGAGCGTCACCGGGCCGGTGCGTTTTCCCCCGTTCCCCGTTACGTCCAGGGTCTCGCGCCGCTTCCGCCGCCCCGTGTCGGCGGTCTCGGCGCGAGCGCCCCTTCCGTGGTTCCCACTCTGTCGTCTGCCCAGGTGGGAGCCCATCCGCGCACCTACTCATCTCAGGGACTAGGTACGGATACTCAGACGTGGGCGCAGGGGCTCAGGCAAGCACCGGGGCCGGTGACGGAAACGAGCACCGGCCCTGGTGACAGAAACCGGCCCCCGGCCCCGGCGTCAGGGACGCCCGCCGCCCACCCGCCCGTGCAGCAGCCGCGACAGCGCCGCGTGCACGTCGTCCAGTGAGCGCTCGCTCTGGAACGCCTGCCAGTCCAGCGCGGCCACCAGCACCATGCCGACCAGCGCCGCCGCGGTGAGCGGGATGTCGATCTCCTCGCTCAGCTCGCCGTCCGCCACCCCCTCGGTGAGCACCCGCTCCACGACGGCCACCGCCTGCTGGCGCACCACCAGGAGCGTCGACTGCCACGCCCGGTTGGTGCGCCACAGCTCGGCGACGTACAGCTGCGTGAACGCGGGATAGCGGTGGATGAAGAGCAGACCGGCGCGGATCATCGCGTCCAGTGCCTCGACCTTGCTGCCGCCGCGCGCGGCGGTCTCGTCGGCCGCCTCCTGGAGGGAGGCCGTGAGCAGCCCCACCCCGTACCGCAGCAGCTCTTCGAAGAGCTCGCTCTTGCTCTTGAAGTTGTAGTACACCGTGCCCTTGGCGACACCGGCACGCTCGGCGATCTCCTCCACGGTGGTCGAGGAGAAGCCCTTCTCGGCGATCAACGTCACGGCCGCCTCGTAGAGCTTCTGCCGGGTGTTGCGGCGGCGCGTGCTGGTGCTGTCCATGGGGCTGATTCTCCCAGGCCCCCCGGCGTCCACCGGTGCCGTGCTCACAGGCTCAGCTCCGGGTGCAGGCGGTCTAGCGTCCACACCTGCTTGCGGCGGGCGGAGAGGGCGGTCAGGGCGAGCGCGCCCGCCGTGAAGGCGGCCAGGACCAGGCTGCCGGTCCAGACCGGCTCGAGACCGCCGCCGGAGATCAGCCTGCGCAGCCCCTCGACGACGTACGTCATGGGCAGGAACGGGTGCAGCGCGTTGAAGAACCCCGGAGAGGTCTGCACCGGGTAGGTGCCTCCTGCCGACGTCAGCTGGAGCATCAGCACCGCGAGCACCAGGATGCGTCCTGCCGCCCCGAACCGGGCGTTCAGCCACTGGATGATCGCCGCGAAGCAGGCCGACACCAGCACCAGGAAGCCCAGCGTCCCGGCCGTGCGCGCCATCTCCAGGCCCAGTGCGTAGTGCAGCACCGCCATCAGTGCCCCGACCTGGAGCACCCCGAGCGCCACCACCGGCAGCCAGCCCGCGAAGGCGATCCGCCAGGCGGAGGCACCGGCGGCCAGTGCGCGCCGGCTCATCGGCTGGATGAGCATGTACGCCACCATCGCGCCGACCCACAGGGACAGCGGGATGAAGTACGGGGCGAAACCGGTGCCGTAGTTGGGCGCCTTGTGCAGCGATTCGGAGGCCAGCTTCACCGGGTCGGCCATGACCTCGGTGCGCTTGTCGCGGGAGTCCTTGTCGTAGTCGGGGATCTTGTCGACGCCGTCGTGCAGACCGCCGGCCAGCTTGCCGCTGCCGTCGGCCAGCTTGAACAGGCCGCCGTCCAGGTTGTTCGCCCCGGTCTTCAGCTTGCCGACGCCCTGGTCGAGATCGGTGGCGCCGTTGCGGGCCGAGCCCAGGCCGGTGTGCAGCTTGGCCGCCCCCTGGGAGACCTTCTGCGCGCCGGAGTTGAGCGCGTTGACCTTCGCGACGGCCGCGCCCAGGTCCTCGTCCAGGTGCGGGGCCTCACGCACGAGCTTCTGCGACTTGTCCTGGACGTCCTTCAGACGGGTGTCCAGGAGGGCCAGGTCGCTGTTGCTGTCCTTGACCATGGCGTTGACGTCCTCGGCCACCGTGGCGGCCTCCTGGGCCGCCGTGACGCCCTTCTTGAGGATCGGGCAGGCCTTCGCCGCGGCGGCGGCCTTCGGGTCGTCCTCCGCCCCCTGGGGGGCGTTCACGCAGAACTCCTGGTGCAGGGCGGCCAGGTCGCCCGCGATCTTGCGCGATTCCTTCGCGGCCCCGGGGGCCCGCTTGACCAGCGTCGAGAGGTGGTTGCGGGTGATCTTGGAGGAGTCCGCGACGAGCTGCGCCGCGTGCGCGACCGACGTGCCGTCGTCCTTCAGGTACGGGCGGACCTTGCCGGAGATCCCGTTGACCTTGTCGGCCAGCACCTTGGTGCCGTCGGCGACCTGCTTGGCGCCGGAGGCGAGGTCGCTCGCACCCTGGTCGAGCTTCTTGATGCCGCCCGACAGGTCGCCGCTGCCCTTCTTGGCGTTCGTCAGCCCGTCGGCGAGGTCCTTGGAGCCCTTCTTGGCCTTCCCGATGCCGCCGTCGAGGTCCTTGGCGCCCTGGGCGGCCTTCTCGGTCGCCTCGTGGATGTCGGAGAAGGAGATGAAGATCTTGTCGAGGAAGCCCCGGGAGGCGTTCGTGGAGGCCGCCCGGCGCACCTCGGAGAACACCGAACGGGAGATCTGCCCGACGATGTAGTTGTTGGAGTCGTTGGTGTGCACCTGGAGCGCACCCGTCTCCGGGCTGTCGCCGGAGCTGGAGGCGATCCGCTCGCTGAAGTCCGAGGGCATCGTCAGCGACAGGTAGTACGCGCCGTTCTCGACACCGTCCTTGGCGTCCTTCGCGCTCACCTCCTGCCAGTCGAAGACCTTGCTGTCGCGCAGCTTCTCGGTGATCTCGTCACCGGCGGTGATCTTCTTGCCGGCGGCGGTCGCACCCTTGTCGTCGTTGACGAGCGCCACGGGGATCTTGTCGAGCCGCCCGTACGGGTCCCAGAAGGACCACAGGTACAGGGCGCCGTACAGCAGCGGCAGCAGCAGGAGCGCGACCAGCGCGGCACGGGGGAGCTTCCCCCTGCCGAAGCGCTTCAGCTCAAGAGCGGCCAGTTTCGGCGAGCGCATCGGCCGCCCCCTCCTCGATCGACACGTCACCGGCCGCGGTCGCAGCACCGGTGTTCTTCTTCGCGTGCTTGGGTGCCTCGTCGCGTACGTTGCGCACGGACACCAGCAGGGCGTCCTTCGGCGGCGCGCTGCACACCGCGACCACGGTGACGCCGGAGTCGGCGATCGACCGGAACAGCTCCCAGGCCTCCTCGCGCTCGGCGTCCGACAGCTTCAGGTCCGCGTCGTCCACGGCGACCAGGCGCGGCGCGCCCATGAGCGCCAGGCCCATCGACAGCCGCAGCGCCTCCAGCCGCTCCAGATCGCGTACGGACGTCCGCTCGCCCTTCGGCAGGGCGGCGAGGTCCAGGCCCACCGCGGCCATGGCGGCGTCGATCCGGGCCCGGGCCTCGGCCCTGCGCACCGAGGGCTTCTTCAGGAGCGAGCGCAGCGAGCCGTCGAACCGGCGCTGGAGCAGGGCACGTTCGCGCAGGTGCTCGGCGACGGTGAACGCGGAGTCGAGGTCGCTGACCCCGGAGACCGGGCCGAGCGCACTGATCCGCCGTACGCCCGCCATCTTCTTCGGCAGTCGCAGGCCGGCCACCTCGGCGTGGCCCTCGGTGGCGCGCATCCGTCCGGTGAGCGCGAGCAGCAGGCAGGTGCGGCCCGACCCGGACGGGCCCTCGATCGCGACGAACGAACCGGCGGGCGCGGTGAAGTCCACGCCCCGGAACGCCCAGCCGCGCGGCCCCTTGAGCCCGAAGCCCACCGCGCCGACCGCGGCCCCTCGGGCCTCGCCCACGGCGTCGCCCCCCTGGGCTTCCCCTGTGGCGTCGGACGCCTCTGCCGTCCCGGTGTGCGGGCTGTCCACGCACCCTCCCCATTTTTGAACTGACCAGTCAGTTCAAAAGTATGCCCTGCACCCCCGGCGCCAAAAGCCCAGGTCAGGCCGGATTGTCAGTGGCGTCCCTCACAGTGGGCTCAGACGGCATCCGTGCCGTTGTCCGAGACAGGAGGTTCGTCATGGCACAGGCCGACGTTCACCCCGTGCAGCGCCGCACCCAGGCGCCGCCCGCGGCCCTCGATCTGCTCGCCCAGGCCCACCGGGGCCTGGAGGAGGCCGCGCTCGCCGAGACCGCCAACGAGCGGTACGCGAGTGCCCACTTGGCCGCCCTGCGCACGGCCGCCGCCGTGCTGGCCGCCCGGGGCCGCCCCGAACCCACCCCGCGCCGCCGGCAGCGGATACGCAGCGCCTGGGAGGTGCTGCCCGAGACTGCGCCCGAACTGACCGAGTGGAGCGCCCTGTTCGCCTCCGGCGCCGAGAAGCGGGCCCGCGCCGAGGCGGGCATACGCGGCGCGGCCAGCACCCGGGACGCCGACGACCTGATCCGCGACACCGCGATGTTCCTGCGTCTGGTCGAGCGGATGCTCGTACTCCAGCCGACGCTGCCGCGCAGCAGGGAGGGACAGGAGCGGGGCCCGCAGGCCCGATGACCCGGCCGGCCGGGGGAGAGCGGGGGCCCGCAGGCGGGACGACCCGGGCAGTCGGCCGCCGACGGGCGTGCGCACCCGGGGTGACCTGGGCGGGGTCGGCGGCCGTGCCCATTAGGCTGGGCCCAGCCGTGTCCGCGGGGGCTGGCCGCACCGTTCGCCCCGCACCGTTCACCGAGGAGTCAATGCCGTGTCGGAATCGATGCGCCCCCGCGCCTCCCTGCGTACCGCCGTGGTCTGGGAAGTCCTCAAGGACGCCCTCGACCACCGGGCCAAGGAGACCGGCCGCGACACCCTGGACGTCCTCGACACCGGGGGCGGCACCGGGAACTTCGCGGTGCCCGTCGCCAAGCTCGGCCACCGCGTCACCGTCGTCGACCCCAGCCCCAACGCCCTCTTCGCGCTGGAGCGCCGGGCCGCCGAGGCGGGCGTCGCCGACCGCGTCCGCGGCGTCCAGGGCGATGCGCTCGGCCTCTTCGACGTCGTCGAGCGCGACGGCTACGACGCCGTCCTGTGCCACGGGGTGCTGGAGTACGTCGACGACCCCGCCGAAGGCCTGCGCAACGTGGTCGAGGCGCTCCGCCCGTCCGGCACGCTCAGCCTGCTCGCCGCCGGAAGCGGCGGCGCCGTCCTGGCCCGCGCGCTCGCCGGACACTTCAACGAGGCCCGTCAGGCGCTCACCGACCCGGCCGGCCGCTGGGGCGCGGGCGACCCGGTGCCCCGCCGCTTCACCGCCGACCAGCTCCGCGAGCTGGCCCAGGGCGCGGGTGTCGAGGTCGCCGCCATACACGGCGTACGGGTCTTCGCCGACCTGGTCCCCGGCGTCCTGGTCGACACCGAACCCGGCGCGATGGAGGCCCTCCTGAAGCTGGAGGCCGCCGCCGCCGAGCTCGACGCCTTCCACGCGGTGGCCACCCAACTGCACGTCCTGGGCGCCAAGCGAAGCGACGCCTGACGGCACCGGGCGGCCCCTCCGACGGGCCGCGGGCCCCGCTCCGCGAGCCGTGATCACGGCCCGCGATCCCGTCCGGAGCAACGGGCCCCGTCCTTGCGAACATCCCCTCCACGGGGGCTGATCAGCGACGAGTCGGGGTACCAGGGAAGTACGGAGTCCGCCGCGGGCCCCCCGATCAGCCTCCGGGCCCCGTATGATCGGGGGACACCGTCGGCATGACGGGTCGGCCGTTGGGGAATGCACGCTTCAACAGCCAAGCCGGCACGGCGGCCCGGATTGGCGAAATGGCGTAGAGGGCGGGTTTCACGGGGGCGATTCCCTGCCTATTCTGAAAGGGCCGCATCCGGTCGCCCCCCGCGACCGACGAGTAGGAGGACTCCGTGCCGCTCTCGGAGCACGAGCAGCGAATGCTCGAGCAAATGGAGCGAGCGCTGTACGCCGAAGATCCCAAATTCGCGACAGCGCTTGAGGGAAGCGGGCTGCGTACGTACACCCGGCGACGGGTCTACCAGGCGGTCGCAGGCTTTCTGGTGGGTATCGCGCTCCTCATGGCCGGCATGGTCGCCCAGCAAATCTGGGTGAGCGTGGTCGGTTTCCTTGTCATGCTCGGTTGTGCCGTCCTCGCGGTCACCGGATGGCGCAAGGCTCCCAAACCGGGCGAACAACCCGTGCCGGGAATGGCGGCCGCAGGCCGTCAGCCCCGTCAGCGCCGCTCGGTCATGAACCGCATAGAGCAACGCTGGCAGCGCCGCCGCGACGAGCAGCAGGGCAGCTGAGCAGCCGAGCGGCCGACCAACAAGGCGGCTGAGCGGTCCCTGTGCCAGGCAGGGCCAACGACATGTACGTGTGAGGGGCGGACACCTTCGGGTGCCCGCCCCTCACACGTATCCGCTCACACGCATCCCTGCCCACGCACGCGCCCACAGGTGCGCCGACGGGACCCGTACCCCGGGCCCCGCCGACCGCCCCCGCGCTCACCCCCGCTGACGCGCCGTCCGCCGCACCGCAGCGGACCACCGGTCCAGGCGGCCGTTCCCCGACCACCTGCCCACCAGCGCGTCCCACCGCGCGGACAGCGCCCACACCACCCGCACGGTCGAACGCGGCAGCAGCAGCGCCCGCCACCGCTTCCGGCGACCTGCCCGCTCCCGCAGCCCCGCCCGCACCCGGTGCACGTCGTCCACCAGACCACCGCCGGCCCGGGGCACCGGCGCGTACAGCACCTGCTCCACGGCACCGGCCGCCCGGTGCACCGCCTCGGCGCTCTCGCCCTCCAGCGACCCCAGCCGCACGATCCGCGCCGCCGTCCGGCGCGGCGTCTGCGACTCGTCCGGCGCGGTCCCGTAGTCCCACGCGGAGTCGATGATCTCCCGCCAGGCGGCCAGAGTGCGCGCCGCCGCGTCGGCCGGGCTGCGCCCGCCCGACCTCAGCCGCACCGCCCGTACCCGGGTCCGCCACAGCAACGGCAGCGACAGCACGAGCAACAGGCCCAGCACGCCTCCCGCGATCCCTACGATCGTGCCGGTCGGCATCCCGTCGTCGGTCGGCGGCAGCGCACCCGCCTGCTGGGCGCCACCGCAGTTGCCCAGCTTCCGCTCGGCCGCCGGGCAGTTGTCGGACGGCTTGGGCGCCGGGCTCTGCGAGGCACCGGCACCGGTCGAGGGCTGAGCGCTGCTGCTGGCGTCGTCGGAGGGGGTCTCCGCCAGGGTGTACTCCGGGGCCGTGCCCCGGGTGGGCGTCGGCTCGAACCGGGTCCAGCCGAGCCCCTCGAAGTACAGCTCCGGCCACGCGTGCGCGTCCCGCAGCCCGACCGAGACCTCTTGGTTGGACTTCATCGTGCCGGGCGTGAACCCGACCGCGACCCGCGCCGGAATGCCGAGCGTCCGCGCCATCGCCGCCATCGAGAAGGAGAAGTGGATGCAGAAGCCCTCCTTCTGCTCCAGGAAGCGCGCGATGGCCGCCGAACCGCTGCCCGACTGCACCTGCGTGTCGTACGTGAAGCCGCCCTCGGAGGCGAACCAGTTCTGGAGCTTGACCGCACGCTCGTAGTCGTTGGCCGCGCCCCGGGTGACCTGGAGCGCGGTCCGCTTGACCGACGGCGGCAGCGAGCCGGGGACCTGCGTGTACTCCTTGAGCAGCGCGGCCGGCGCCTCGGGCGCGTTCGCCAGCTGTTCCCTGGTCGGCTGCACGGCCAGGCTCCGGACCTTGTACGACACCCCGCTCGTCGTCTGTCCCCGGTCGCCGACCAGGGTCCGGCCCTCCGGCTCGTACCGCCAGCGTCCCTGGATCTCGACCTTCGTCGCGGGGAACGGCAGCGGCAGCCAGTTCTGGGTGTACGACTGGGCGGCCGAGATATTGGTGTTGATCTCCGCCGTGGGCACGTCGGTGCCCAGGCCCTGGGGCCTCGGCAGCGGATCCGGTACGTCCTTGATCTTGCGCTCCGACGACTTCCAGGCCGTGCCGTCGAACTGGTCGAGGGCGACGATCCGCAGGTACATGTCCTGCGGCTGCTGCGCCGTCGTGCGGTAGCGCAGCACCTCCCGGTCGGACGGCTGGTTCAGGCTCTCCTGGAGGGAGACCAGCGGGTTCACCGCCGAGATGGTCCCGCCGCCCCCCACCCCGCCGCCGCCGGGACCGCGCCCGCCGAGCAGCCCGCCGTCGAGGGCGGGCAGCAGCGCCGGGATCACCAGGGCGATGCCGAGGGTGAGCACGCCGATCCGGCGGCCGGTGCGTATCGGGGCCAGCGGCGCGCCGCTGCCCGATTCGATGCCGCCCGCGCTCTTGCGCTGCTTGGCGGGGCCCGCCCCGCCGAACACCCGGCCCCACTGCGCCAGCCGGTCCCGGCTCTCGGCCAGCAGGAGCAGCAGGTAGCCCGTCGCGGCCAGCAGGAACCACAGCCAGCTCGCCCCGCCGCCGGTCAGCCCGGCGGCCACCGAGTACAGCGCGAGCAGCGGCAGCCCCGCCGGGGCCGCACTGCGGAAGGTCACCGCGAGGGCGTCCACCGCCAGCCCGATCAGCAGCACCCCGCCGACCAGCATCAGCCGGATGCCCTCGGAGGCCGGCGCCGGAATGGCGTACCGGTTGATGTCGGCGGTGCCGGAGGTCAGCAGCCGCCCGAACTCCTCGACCGCGTCCGGCCCCGGCAGCACCCCGAGGACCGCCTTGTCGGCCACGAAGAACAGCGTCACCAGCAGCATCGACGCCACCAGCTGCACCACCACCGTCAGCGCCCTGGCCAGCGGCACCCGCCGCGCCAGCGCGCCCACGCCCGCCTGCACGGCCACCAGCAGCGCCGCCATCGGGAACCAGTCCGCGTCCATCACCAGCGGAATCAGCGCACCCGCCGCCATCAGGGTGGCGGCCAGCGCGCACAGCGTCATCCGCCCGCGCCCGCTCACCACAGCACCCCGCCCGACCCACGCCGGTTCCCGCACCCGACCAGCACCCCGCCCGCCCCGGGACAGTCCTCGTTCATGACCAGCCCCCCGAGATCCCCGACATCCCCGATGTTCCCGTCTTCATGCTCTTGCTCTCCGCCACGCCCGTGCGTTGCGCGTCGGCCTGCTGCCACAGCGTCTCCAGCGGTGTCCCCGGCGGTACGGAGACCGCCGTCCACCCCGCCTCGCACAGCAGCCGCATCCGCTCCTCCGCGCGCTCCCGCAGCTCCGCCTCCCGGTCGGGCTCGGCGGTCCACACCGCGGAGTCCGTGACGAAGGCGACCGCGCCGCCGGTGCGCTGGCGCATCTGGGCGGCGATCGCCGCCTGGTCGTCGTCGAGATCGCCGAAGAAGGCGATCAGCAGCCCGTCGTTGCCGCCGCGCAGCACTTCGTACGAAGGGGACAGCCCGCCGCCCTCGGAGTGCCCCACGACCGCGAGGGTGTCCATCATCAGCCCGGCCGAGTCCGCCGACTCCTGCGTGGAACCGGCGAATCCGCCCGACCCCTCGCCGGGCACGGAATTGCCGGTGTCGGTCAACAGCCGTACCGAAAAGCCCCGTTCGAGCATGTGCACCAGGACCGAAGCCGCTCCCGACACCGCCCACTCGAAGGCCGAGTCGGGCCCCGCCCCGGCGTACGCGCCGCGCCGGGTGTCGAGCAGCACCGTGCAGCGGGCCCGCTGCGGCTGCTCCTCGCGGCGCACCATCAGCTCGCCGTAGCGGGCGGTGGAGCGCCAGTGCACCCGGCGCAGGTCGTCGCCGTGCCGGTAGCCGCGCGGAATGATGTCGTCCTCGCCGGCCAGCGCGAGCGAGCGCAGTCGCCCGTCGCCGTACCCGTTGGCCTCGCCCGTGAGCCGTACCGGAGGCAGTGCCTCCACGCGCGGGATCACGGTCAGGGTGTCGTACGCGCTGAACGACCGGCTCAGCTCGCACATCCCGAACGGGTCGGTCAGCCGCAGCTGGAGCGGCCCCAGCGGATAGCGTCCGCGCAGGTCGGAGCGGACCCGGTACGACACCTCGCGCCGCCCGCCCGCCTCCACCTTGTCCAGTACGAACCGGGGCCTGGGCCCCAGCACGTACGGCACCCGGTCCTGGAGCATCAGCAGACCGGTGGGCAGCCGCGAGACGTTCTCCATCCGCAGGTGCACCCGCGCCTCGGACCCCGCGGGCACCCGCCCCGGGGTCAGCCGGCGGCTGCCCGCGACCCGGTAGCGGGTGCGGTACAGCACCACGACGCACATCAGCGGCAGCACCGCCAGCAGCACGCCCACCCGCAGCAGGTCGCCCTGCCCGAGCACGAACGCGCAGACCGCCGCGGCCAGCCCGGCCGCCAGGAACGACCGGCCGCGCGTGGTCAGCCCGGCCAGCGCCGCCCTGACCCCGCCCTTCTCCCCGGGCTCGGGCTCGGGGGTCCGGCCGGACATCACAGCGGCCGGACGCCGGGCGCACCGTACGGCGGCGCGGGGGTGCCGGAGCCGGTCGGCACCGGCGTGCGCTGGAGGATGTCCAGCACGACCTGCTCGGAGGTGCGCCGGTTCAGCTGGGCCTGCGCGGTCGGCAGCAGCCGGTGCGCGAGGACCGCCACGGCCAGCGCCTGCACGTCGTCGGGCAGCGCGTAGTCCCGGCCGCTGAGCGCGGCGGAGGCCTTCGCGGCCCGCAGCAGGTGCAAGGTGGCGCGCGGAGAGGCGCCCAGGCGCAGGTCGGGGTGGTTGCGGGTGGCGCCGACCAGGTCGACCGCGTAGCGCCGTACCGCCTCCGCCACGTGCACCGTGCGCACCGCGTCGATCAGCTTCACCACGTCGTGGGCGTGCGCCACCGGCTGGAGGTCGTCCAGCGGGGACACCCCGCCGTGCACGTCCAGCATCTGGAGCTCCGCCTCGGGGGAGGGGTAGCCGATGGAGACGCGGGCCATGAAGCGGTCGCGCTGGGCCTCGGGGAGGGGGTAGGTGCCCTCCATCTCGACCGGGTTCTGGGTGGCCACCACCATGAACGGGTTGGGCAGCTCGTACGTCTGCCCGTCGATGGTGACCTGGCGCTCCTCCATGGACTCCAGGAGCGCGGACTGCGTCTTGGGCGACGCACGGTTGATCTCGTCGCCGATGACTATCTGCGCGAAGATCGCGCCCGGCTTGAACTCGAAGTCGCGCCGCTGCTGGTCGTATATCGACACACCCGTGATGTCGGACGGCAAAAGGTCCGGCGTGAACTGGATGCGGCGCACCGAGCAGTCGATGGATCTGGCCAGCGCCTTGGCGAGCATCGTCTTGCCGACGCCCGGCACGTCCTCGATCAAGAGGTGCCCCTCGGCGAGCAGCACGGTCAGCGAGAGTCGTACGACCTCCGGCTTGCCCTCGATCACAGCCTCCACCGACCTGCGGACCCGCTCCGCTGTGGTGGTCAGATCTGTGAGGCTCGCTCGATCGTCATAGGTCGTCACCCGGCCCTCCTCGGCCCATACGGGCCGGCGTCACGACGACGCGAACGGCCCACCCCGAAACACGGACACCGCGGTCGGAAGGTTCCCGACCGGGTGTCTCGTACGCATTCTTGTTGCCGTTACCGCTTCGTGTCACTCGCCTGTGGACAAGTGAGTGCGAAATGCCGGAGTCAGGGCTTTTTTGCACACCCGCAGTGCGTGCCGAGCACGCTTCAGGCGGGGTCGATCTCCCGCAGCAGACCCGTGGTCACGTCGAAGACGAAACCGCGCACGTGGTCGGTGTGCAGCAGGAACGGCGAGGTCCGCACGCGCTGCATCGACTGCCGTACGTCCTGGTCGACGTCGCGGAAGGCCTCGACCGCCCAGGACGGGCGCTGGCCGACCTCGTCCTCGATCTCGTGGCGGAAGTCCTCGGTGAGGGACTCCAGGCCGCAGTTCGTGTGGTGGATGAGTATGACGCTGCGGGTGCCGAGCGCGCGCTGGCTGATGGTCAGCGAGCGGATCACGTCGTCGGTGACCACACCGCCCGCGTTGCGGATGGTGTGGCAGTCGCCGAGCGCGAGGCCCAGTGCGTCGTGCAGGTCGAGACGGGCGTCCATGCACGCCACCACGGCGACCTTCAGGACCGGACGGGCGTCCATCCCCGGGTCGCTGAACCCGGAGGCGTACTCCTGATTGGCCTTGACGAGGCGGTCGATGACCGTCGGGTCGGTGTCGGAACCCTCGGGGAAAGATGCGGAAGTCGACATGACTATGACGGTAATGGTCACCGCGGGTGCGGACCTGCCGGGGGAGGGGAAAAAGGAGGTCAACCCACCCTGTTGTGAGCTAACCCACAAGGCCCCGGACAAGCCCCCCACCCTTCCCTCGAACGAGTGAAACAGCGGCCGCCGGGACTGTCGCGGGCACGCCGCGCGGTCCGTCGCCCGTTGATTGACCGCGAGGGCCGGTGGACTAAAGTGACGCGTTGTACGAAATCCAGTGAGTTCCCCGCGCGGCAGTACGTACGGCCCGGCCTCCGCCCGCTCGTCGGCCGGTTTCCGGACCGGCTCCCCTTCCCGGGCGGGTGGGGACCGGGCCGTATGTGCACTCTGCAAGCCGCGCGCTTTTGTCTGAGAGGGCGCATGAGCCAGACCCGACACGTCCCGGTGATGCTCCAGCGGTGCCTGGACATGTTGGCCCCGGCCATTTCCGAGCCCGGCGCGGTCGTCGTCGACTGCACCCTGGGGCTCGGCGGCCACAGCGAAGCCCTCCTCACCCAGTTCCCCGACGTCCGCCTGATCGGCCTGGACCGGGACAAGGAGGCCCTGCGCCTCTCCGGCGAGCGCCTGGCCCCCTTCGGCGAGCGCGCCACCCTGGTGCACGCGGTCTACGACGAGCTGCCCGAGGTCCTTGAGAAGCTCGGCATCCCGCGCGTCCAGGGCGTCCTGTTCGACCTGGGCGTCTCCTCCATGCAGCTCGACGAGGCCGACCGCGGTTTCGCGTACGCCCAGGACGCACCCCTGGACATGCGCATGGACCAGTCGACCGGGGTGAGCGCAGCCGAGGTCCTCAACACGTACGCGCCCGGAGAGCTGGTGCGGATCCTGCGCCAGTACGGCGAGGAGAAGCAGGCCAAGCGCATCGTCTCGGCGATCGTGCGCGAGCGCGACAAGGAGCCCTTCAGCAACAGCGCCCGCCTGGTCGAGCTGATCCGCGACGCCCTCCCGCAGGCCGCCAAGCGCACCGGCGGCAACCCCGCCAAGCGCACCTTCCAGGCCCTGCGCATCGAGGTCAACGGCGAGCTGGACAGCGTGGAGGCCGCCATTCCGGCAGCCGTCGCGGCGATCTCGGTCGGCGGCCGGGTCGTCGTCATGTCGTACCAGTCGCTGGAGGACCGCATCGTCAAGCAGGTCTTCGCGGCGGGCGCGGCCAACACCGCCCCGCCCGGACTGCCCGTGGTCCCCGAGCGTTACCAGCCGCGCCTGAAGCTCCTGACCCGCGGCGCGGAGCTGCCCACCGAGGAAGAGGTCGCCGAGAACCGCAGGGCGGCCCCCGCCCGGCTGCGCGGCGCCCAGCGCATCCGGGAGGAAGAAGCCAGTTGAGCAAACCGGCCAAGCAAGTACGGGGGAGAGCGGCGAGGCTCTCCGAACTGATGCCGTCCGGGCCCGCCCAGGCGGCCCGCACCCCCTTCGTGCTGCTGGTCGTGGTGCTGCTCGGCGGCGGCCTGATCTGCCTGCTCATGCTGAACTCGGCGCTCAACGAGGGCTCGTTCAAGCTGAACGACCTCAAGAAGCAGACCACCGAGCTCACCGACGAGGAGCAGGCCCTCCAGCGCGACGTCGACGACCGTTCCGCCCCCGGCGCCCTGGAGCGCCGGGCCCGCGAGCTCGGCATGGTCCCCGGCGGCTCCCCGGCCTTCCTGGACCCCGACGGCACGGTCCGCGGCACCCCGAGCCAGGCCCCGCCGCCGGAGCCCGCCCCGGAACCGGTGCGTCCGCAGCACGCCCTGGCCGTCCCCCCGGTCGCCCCCGGAACCGCGGGCCAGGCCCCACCCGTCAACCAGGCACCACCCCCCGCACAGGTGCCACCGTCCCCCCGGACACCCCAGACATCGCCCCCGCCCACCTCCGGGCAGCAGACTCCGACGACCCCCGGCAGGTGACGCAGTGCCCCCGAAGGCTGTGCCCCCGAACGACGGACCGCGCCGCCGGGTCCCGGCCCCCGGCCGCCCGGCCGCCCGCAGGCCCGCCCCGGCCCGCCGCCCCGCCGCGAAGGCCAAGACGCTCCGGCTCGGCAGCCCCAAGCCGAGGCTCCGCCTGGTCAGCCTCGGTCTGACACTGGTGATGCTGGCCTTCGTCGTACGCCTCTTCCAGGTGCAGGCCGTGGACGCGGCGACGTACACCGACAAGGCGGAACGCCAGCGGCAGGCGAAGCACACGCTGACCGCCGAGCGCGGCGAGATCACCGACCGCAGCGGCATCGCGCTCGCCGCGAGCGTCGACGCGCACGACATCACCGCCGACCCCTTCCTCTTCACCCCCGAGCAGGCCAAGATCCCCGACGCGCCGCAGCAGGCCGCCGCGATCCTCGCCCCGATCCTCGGCAGGACCCCCGCCGACCTCGCGAAGAAGCTCGCCTCCCCCAAGTCGCGGTACGTCGTCCTGGCCCGCCGTCAGACCCCCCAGGTCTGGAAGCAGATCAAGGACCTCAAGAGCGTGTACGGGGACAAGGCCGCCGCCGCGAACGCGCGCAAGCCGAACTCCGCCGCCAACCTCCTGGGCGGCATCCTCCAGGAGGCCAGCAGCAAACGCGTCTACCCCAACGGCGACCTCGCCGCCGGAATACTGGGCTACGTCAACGCCGAGGGCCGGGGCGCCGGCGGCCTGGAGGTCAAGCTCGACAAGGAACTCGCCGGCAAGGACGGCGAGGTCACCTTCGCCCAGGCGAACGGCCGCCGGGTGCCCACCGCGGGCGCCAACGAGACCCCCGCGGTGCCGGGCTCCGACATAGAGCTCACCATCGACCGCGACATCCAGTGGGCCGCCCAGAGCGCCATCGAGGAGCAGGTCAAGAAGTCCAAGGCGGACCGCGGGTACGTCATCGTCCAGGACACCCGCACCGGCGAGGTCCTCGCCATGGCCAACGCCCCCGGCTTCGACCCCAACGACCTCTCGCAGGCGAACGCGGCGGCGATGGGCAACGCCGCCCTCCAGGACGCCTACGAGCCCGGCTCCACCTCGAAGATCATGTCCATGGCGGCCGTGCTGGAGGAGAAGGCGGCCCACCCGGGCACCCACGTCGTCGTCCCCAACCGGCTCAAGCGCGGCGACCGCCTCTTCAAGGACGACATCGACCACCCCACCTGGTACCTCACCCTCAACGGGGTGCTCGCCAAGTCCTCCAACATCGGCACCATCCTGGCCACCGGCGAACTCGGCGACACCCAGGCCGAGGCCAACAAGGTGCTGCACTCCTACCTCACCAAGTTCGGCATCGGCCGGCGCAGCGGCCTCGGCTTCCCCGGCGAGACCCCCGGCATCCTGGCCCCGCCCGAGAAATGGTCCACCTCGCAGCAGTACACGATCCCCTTCGGCCAGGGCCTGTCCGTCAACGCGCTCCAGGCGGCCTCCGTGTACTCCACCATCGCCAACGGCGGCGTGCGGATCGACCCCACCCTCGTACGCGGAACCAAGGGCCCGGACGGGCGGTTCACCCCCGCGCCCGCCCCGAAGAAGACCCGTGTCGTCAGCGACCAGACGGCCAAGACCCTCGCCAAGATGCTGGAGTCGGTCGTCGACGACGAGGAGGGCACCGGCACCAAGGCCCGCATCCCCGGCTACCGGGTCGGCGGCAAGACCGGCACGTCCAACCGGGTGGACCCCCAGACCGGCCGCTACAAGGGCTACACAGCTTCCTTCGCCGGGTTCGCGCCCGCCGACCAGCCCCGGATCACCGTCTACTGCGCCATCCAGAACCCCACCAAGGGCAGCTACTTCGGCGGCCAGATCTGCGGCCCCATCTACAAGCAGGTCATGGAGTTCGCCCTGAAGACCCGCCAGGTCGCCCCGACCGGCGGCAAGCCCGCCCGGCTCCCGGTCACCTTCGAACCGGGCCAGTGACGCAAAAGCGCGGGCGCCGAAGTGGAATCCCGAGTACCGGAGCGGAAACCCTCAGTGACAACGCTCACCAACGACCACCGAAAACGGGTTGCGCAGCCCCCCTGCTTTCGCCCGCAGCCCGGTCCGGCGGGTACGCTCACCGCCGTGCCACACGCTGATCAGTCCCAAACCACCCAGAAGGACGCCCCGGTGAACTACCCCGGAGCGCCCAGGCCGGACCGGGTCCGCCCGACGACCCTCGGGGAGCTGGCCGAACGGCTGGGCATCGAGTCCCCAGGACCTGGAGAGACCACAGGAACCACTGGAAGCACCGGAGTCACCGGGATCACGCACGACTCCCGCGCGGTCCGCCCCGGCGACGTCTACGCCGCCCTCCCCGGGGCCCGCCTGCACGGTGCGGACTTCGTCGCCCAGGCCGCCGAACTCGGCGCCGCCGCGGTCCTCACCGACCCGACGGGCTATGAGCGCGCCGCCGCGACCGGTCTGCCCGTACTCGCCGTGGAGAACCCGCGCGCCCACATGGGCCAGCTCGCCGCCGACATCTACGGAAACCCCGGCCGCGACCTGCTCCAGATCGGCATCACCGGAACCTCCGGCAAGACCACCACGGCGTACCTCGTCGAAGGCGGTCTCAAGGCGGCCGGAGACCTCCCCGGTCTCATCGGCACGGTCGAGATGCGCATCGGCGACGAGCGCATCAAGTCGGAGCGGACCACCCCCGAGGCCACCGACCTCCAGGCCCTGTTCGCGGTGATGCGCGAACGCGGCGTGAAGTCGGTCGCCATGGAGGTCTCCAGCCACGCCCTGGTGCTCGGCCGGGTCGACGCCTGCGTCTTCGACGTGGCCGTCTTCAACAACCTGAGCCCGGAGCACATGGAGTTCCACTCCGACATGGAGGACTACTTCCAGGCGAAGGCACAGCTCTTCACCCCGAAGCGGTCCAAGCTCGGCGTGCTCAACTTCGACGACGAGTACGGCCGCCGCCTGGTCACCGAGGCCACCGTGCCGGTGATCACGTTCTCCGCCGAGGGCCACCCGGACGCCGACTGGCGCGCCGAGAAGGTCGACGTGGGCCCGCAGTCCAGCACCTTCATGGTGATCGGACCGAACGGCGAGCACGTGCACGCCACCGCACCGCTGCCCGGACCCTTCAACGTCGCCAACACCCTCGCCGCGATCGTCACCCTGGCCGCCGCCGGGTACGACCCGCAGACCGCCGCCGACGGCATCGCCGCCGTGCCCGGCGTCCCGGGCCGCCTGGAACGCGTCGACGCGGGGCAGGACTTCCTCGCCGTCGTCGACTACGCGCACAAGACGGACGCCGTCGAATCGGTCCTGCGCGCCCTGCGCAAGGTCACCGAGGGGCAGCTGCACATCGTGCTCGGCTGCGGCGGCGACCGCGACACCCACAAGCGCGGACCGATGGGCGCAGCCGCCGCACGGCTCGCCGACACGGCCGTACTGACCAGCGACAACCCCCGCTCCGAGGACCCCCTCGCGATCCTGGCGACCATGCTCGCCGGAGCCGCCGAGGTGCCCGCCCACGAGCGCGGCGACGTCGCCGTCTTCGAGGACCGGGCCGCCGCCATCGCCGAGGCGGTCGCCCGAGCGCAGAGCGGCGACACCGTCCTCGTCGCCGGCAAGGGCCACGAGCAGGGCCAGGACATCAACGGCGTGGTCCGTCCCTTCGACGACCGCACCGTGCTCCGCGCGGCGGTCGAGCGCCGCATGGAAGCCAAGAAAGACAAGAGGGGCTGACCGGAAATGATCCCCCTTACCCTCGCCGAGATCGCCGGGCTCGTGGGCGGACAGACCCACGACATACCGGACACGGAGCTGAAGGTCACCGGGCCCGTCGTCATCGACTCCCGCCAGGTGCGTCCGGGCAGCCTGTTCGCCGCGTACGCGGGCGAGCGGGTCGACGGCCACGACTTCGCCGCGCGCGCGATCGACGCGGGCGCGGCAGCCGTGCTGGCCACGCGCCCCGTCGGGGTGCCCGCCATCGTCGTACCGGACGTGACGGAGGCGCTCGGCGCGCTCGCCCGCAGCGTCGTGGCGCGCCTGGGCGCCGACGTCGTGGCGCTCACCGGGTCCGCGGGCAAGACGTCCACCAAGGACCTCATCGCCCAGCTCCTGGAGCGCAAGGCGCCCACCGTCTACCCCGAGGGCAACCTCAACAACGAGATCGGGCTGCCGCTCACCGCACTGCGCGCGGCTGAAAACACCCGTCACCTCGTGCTGGAGATGGGCGCCCGCTACATCGGCGACATCCGCTACCTGACCGGCCTCGTCCCGCCGCGCATCGGCCTCGTCCTGAACGTCGGGACCGCGCACGTCGGCGAGTTCGGCAGCCGCGAGAACATCGCGCTGGCCAAGGGCGAGATGGTCGAGTCCCTCCCGGCCGACGGGGTCGCCGTGCTCAACGCGGACGACCATCTCGTACGGGAGATGGCCTCGCGCACCAAGGCGCGCGTCCTGTACTTCGGCGAGTCCGAGACCGCCGACGTACGCGCCGCCGACGTGCGCCTCACCGAGGACGGACGCCCCACCTTCACGCTCCACACACCCTCCGGGTGCAGTGACGTGACCATGCGGCTGTACGGTGAGCACCACGTGTCGAACGCGCTCGCCGCGGCCGCCGTCGCCCATGAGCTGGGTCTGTCCGTCGACGAGATCGCCGTGGCGCTCTCCGAGGCGGGTACCCTCTCCCGCTGGCGCATGGAGGTCACCGAGCGGCCTGACGGCGTGACGGTTGTCAACGACGCCTACAACGCGAACCCCGAATCCATGCGAGCCGCCCTGCGCGCGCTCGTGGCCATGGGCAAAGCCTCACAGGCACAGGGGGGTCGCACGTGGGCGGTGCTCGGGCACATGGCCGAGCTCGGGGACGAGTCGCTCGTCGAGCACGACGCGGTCGGACGGCTCGCCGTCCGGCTCAACGTCAGCAAGCTGGTGGCAGTCGGGGGCCGGGAAGCGTCCTGGCTGCAACTGGGCGCCTATAACGAGGGTTCGTGGGGTGAGGAGTCGGTGCACGTGTCCGACACGCAGGCGGCGATCGACCTGTTGCGCGGGGAACTGCGCCCGGGGGACGTCGTGCTGGTGAAGGCATCCAGGTCGGTCGGCCTCGAAGCGGTCGCCCAGGCCCTGCTCGAACCCGCCACCGAGGGTGAGGTCGCCGGCGCATGAGTCAGATCCTCTTCGCGGGGGCCATCGGCCTCTTCCTGACGCTCATCGGCACCCCGCTGCTGATCAAGCTGCTGGCCCGCAAGGGCTACGGCCAGTTCATCCGCGACGACGGCCCCCGCGGCCACCACGGCAAGCGCGGTACGCCGACCATGGGCGGCATCGCCTTCATCCTGGCCACGCTCATCGCGTACGCCCTGACGAAGGTGCTCACCTCCAGCTCGCCCACCATCTCCGGTGTGCTGGTGCTGTTCCTGATGGCCGGCATGGGCCTCGTCGGCTTCCTCGACGACTACATCAAGATCGTCAAGCAGCGTTCGCTGGGTCTGCGGGCCAAGGCGAAGATGCTCGGCCAGCTGATCGTCGGCATCGCCTTCGCGGTGCTCGCGCTCAACTTCTCCGACAGCCGCGGCCAGACCCCGGCCTCCGACAAGCTGTCGTTCGTCACCGACTTCGGCTGGTCCATCACCCCGGTGCTGTTCGTGGTGTGGGCGCTGTTCATGATCCTCGCGATGTCGAACGGCGTGAACCTCACCGACGGCCTCGACGGACTCGCCACCGGCGCTTCCGTGATGGTCTTCGGCGCGTACACCTTCATCGGTCTGTGGCAGTTCCAGGAGTCCTGCGCCAACGCGCAGGGCCTGACCAACCCCAACGCCTGCTTCGAGGTCCGCGACCCGCTCGACCTCGCGGTCGTGGCCTCCGCGCTGATGGGCTCCTGCTTCGGCTTCCTGTGGTGGAACACCTCGCCCGCCAAGATCTTCATGGGCGACACGGGTTCGCTGGCCCTCGGCGGCGCCCTCGCGGGCCTCGCGATCTGCTCCCGCACTGAGCTGCTGCTCGCCATCCTCGGCGGCCTCTTCGTACTGATCACCATGTCGGTGGTCATCCAGGTCGGTTCCTTCAAGATGACCGGCAAGCGCGTCTTCCGGATGGCGCCGCTCCAGCACCACTTCGAACTCAAGGGCTGGTCCGAAGTCCTCGTCGTGGTCCGCTTCTGGATCATCCAGGGCATGTGCGTGATCGTCGGTCTCGGTCTCTTCTACGCAGGATGGGCAGCCGGTAAGTGACCAGCTGGAACGGCAAGAACATCACCGTCGCCGGTCTCGGCGTGAGCGGCATCAGCGCCGCCCGCGCCCTGGCCGGCCTCGGCGCCCGCATCACCGTCGTGGACGGCGGCGACAGCGCCACGCACGAGGCCCGCGCAGCGGAGCTTCAGAGCGAAGGCATCGCCGTACGGCTCGCAGACGCGGACACCCTCCCCGAGGGCACCGAACTGGTCGTCACCTCGCCCGGCTGGAAGCCCTCCAGCCCCCTGTTCGAGGCGGCGGCCAAGGCGGGCGTGGACGTCGTCGGCGACGTCGAGATCGCCTGGCAGCTGCGCGGCCCGGACGCCGCACCGTGGCTCGCGATCACCGGCACCAACGGCAAGACCACCACCACCCAGATGCTCGCGTCGATCCTCACCGCGGCAGGCAAGCGCACTGCCGCCGTCGGCAACATCGGCACCCCGATCATCGACGTGGTGCTCCAGGGCGACGCGTACGACGTCCTCGCCGTCGAGCTCTCCTCGTACCAGCTGCACTGGGCCCCGTCCCTGCGCGCCCACTCCGCCGCCGTCCTCAACCTGGCGCCGGACCACCTCGACTGGCACGGCTCCATGGACGCGTACGCCGCCGACAAGGGCCGCATCTACGAGGGCAACACCGTCGCCTGCGTCTACAACGTCGCCGACACCGCCACCGAGGACCTGGTCCGCGAGGCCGACGTCGAGGAGGGCTGCCGCGCCATCGGCTTCACCCTCGGCACCCCGGGCCCCTCGCAGCTCGGCATCGTCGACGGCATCCTCGTCGACCGTGCCTTCGTGACCAACCGGCAGAAGAACGCCCAGGAGCTCGCCGAGGTCTCCGACGTGACCCCCGCCGCCCCGCACAACCTCGCCAACGCCCTCGCGGCCGCCGCGCTGGCCCGTGCGTACGGCGTGGAACCCGCGGCGGTACGGGACGGCCTGCGCGCCTTCCGCCCCGACGCGCACCGCATCGAGCACGTCGCGGACGTCGACGGCGTCACGTACATCGACGACTCCAAGGCCACCAACACGCACGCCGCCGAGGCCTCCCTGGCGGCGTACGAGTCCATCGTGTGGATCGCGGGCGGCCTCGCCAAGGGCGCCACCTTCGACGAGCTGGTGAAGAAGTCCGCGAAGCACCTGCGTGGCGTCGTGCTGATCGGCGCCGACCGTGCTCTCATCCGCGAAGCCCTCGCGCGACACGCCCCCGAAGTGCCGGTGGTCGACCTCGACCGGACCGACACTGGGGCGATGCCGGCGGCGGTCCGCGAGGCGGCGGCACTCGCCACGGCGGGGGACACGGTGCTCATGGCCCCGGCCTGCGCCTCGATGGACATGTTCGCCAACTACAACAAGCGCGGCGAGGCCTTCGCCGACGCCGTACGCGAACTGGCCGACACCCGGGCCTAGCCGCCCGCAGGCACCGCCCCCGGCTTCATCGGCGCACGAGTTGTTGGAGGGGACCACCGAGATGCCGGCCACGGCCAGAAGAACGTCAGGCGCCCGTCCGGCCGCACCGCGCGGCCGGACGGCCCCCGGCCGACCGCGCGGCAGCGGCGGCCCCCGCAAGCTCTACGAGCGGCTCCAGCGGGCCTGGGACCGGCCGCTGACCGCCTACTACGTGATCCTCGGCAGTGCGCTGCTGATCATCGGCCTGGGGCTGGTGATGGTCTACTCCGCCTCGATGATCACGGCGCTCCGCTACGACCTGCCGGGCTCGTACTTCTTCCGCAAGCAGCTCCTCGCGGCCGTCATCGGCGGCGTCCTGCTGCTGGCCGCCTCCCGGATGCCCGTCAAGCTGCACCGTGCACTCTCCTACCCGCTCCTCGCCGGTACGGTCTTCCTGATGGCCCTGGTCCAGGTCCCCGGGATAGGGCACGCGGTCAAGGGCAACCAGAACTGGATCTCCATCGGCGGCCCCTTCCAGCTCCAGCCCAGCGAGTTCGGCAAGCTGGCGCTGGTCCTGTGGGGCGCGGACCTGCTGGCCCGCAAGCAGGACAAGCACCTCCTCGCCCAGTGGAAGCACATGCTGGTGCCGCTGGTGCCGGTCGCCTTCATGCTGCTCGGGCTGATCATGCTCGGCGGCGACATGGGCACCGCGATGATCCTCACCGCGATCCTCTTCGGCCTGCTGTGGCTGGCGGGGGCGCCGACCCGGCTGTTCGCGGGCGTCCTCGCCTTCGCCGGCTTCCTGGGCTTCGTACTGATCAAGACAAGCTCCAACCGGATGGCCCGGCTCGACTGCGTACTGAGCACCGAGATGGGTCCCGAGGGGCAGTGCCAGCAGGCCGTGCACGGAATCTACGCACTCGCGTCCGGCGGCTGGTTCGGATCGGGACTCGGTGCAAGTGTGGAAAAATGGGGTCAACTTCCCGAACCCCACAACGACTTCATCTTCGCCATCACAGGTGAGGAACTGGGTTTGGCGGGGACGCTGTCGGTACTCGCCCTGTTCGCGGCCCTAGGCTATGCGGGTATCCGCGTGGCCGGACGCACGGAGGACCCCTTCGTGAGGTACGCCGCGGGAGGCGTGACGACCTGGATCATGGCGCAGGCCACGATCAACATCGGTGCGGTGCTCGGCCTGTTGCCGATCGCCGGTGTCCCGCTCCCGCTGTTCTCGTACGGGGGCTCGGCGCTGCTGCCGACCATGTTCGCCGTAGGGTTGCTGATCGCCTTCGCGCGTGACGACCCGGCGGCGCGGGCCGCTCTGGCCATGAGGCGGCCCGGGACGAAGTGGAAAACGATGAGACGGCGCGTCACCAAGCGTCCGTCCGGAGAGCGGTGAATTTCGGTGCATGTCGTACTCGCCGGTGGGGGGACCGCCGGCCACATCGAGCCCGCGCTCGCCCTCGCGGACGCCCTGCGCAGGCAGGACCCCACCGTGGGGATCACGGCCCTCGGCACGGAACGGGGCCTGGAGACCAGGCTCGTTCCCGAACGCGGCTACGAGCTCGGGCTGATCCCCGCCGTTCCGCTGCCCCGCAAGCCCACCCCCGAACTGATCACCGTCCCCGGGCGGCTGCGCGGCACCATCAAGGCCGCCGAGCAGATCCTGGAGCGCACCAAGGCCGACTGCGTGGTCGGCTTCGGCGGCTACGTGGCGCTGCCCGGCTACCTCGCGGCCAAGCGCCTCGGGGTGCCGATCATCGTCCACGAGGCCAACGCCCGCCCGGGCCTGGCCAACAAGATCGGTTCGCGGTACGCGGCGGCCGTCGCGGTCTCCACGCCCGACAGCAAGCTCCGCAACGCCCGCTACATCGGCATCCCGCTGCGCCGCACCATCGCCACGCTGGACCGCGGGGCCGTGCGCCCCGAGGCGCGGGCCGCGTTCGGGCTCGACCCGAACCTGCCGACGCTGCTGGTCTCCGGCGGCTCGCAGGGCGCCCGCCGCCTCAACGAGGTCGTCCAGCAGGCCGCCCCGTACCTCCAGCGCGCCGGAATCCAGATCCTGCACGCGGTCGGCCCGAAGAACGAACTGCCGCGCGTGGACAACATGCCCGGAATGCCGCCCTACATCCCGGTACCGTACGTGGACCGGATGGACCTGGCGTACGCCGCGGCCGACATGATGCTCTGCCGCGCGGGCGCCATGACGGTGGCCGAACTCTCCGCCGTCGGGCTCCCGGCCGCCTACGTACCCCTGCCCATCGGCAACGGCGAACAGCGGCTCAACGCCCAGCCGGTGGTCAACGCGGGCGGCGGCCTGCTGGTCGACGACGCGGCGCTCACCCCCGAGTGGGTGCAGGGCAACGTCCTTCCGGTGCTCGCCGATCCGCACCGGCTGTACGAGATGTCGCGCGCGGCCGCCGAGTTCGGCCGCCGGGACGCCGACGACCTGCTCGTCGGCATGGTCTACCAGGCGATCGCCGCACGCAGGGCCGGCTGACCGGTCCCCGGACGAGGAGGACGACGGGCACGTGGCCGGACCCAGCACCCGCGAACGCGGCGGCAGAGCGCAGACGGATCCGGCCACGCCCCGGGCGCCCCGCGAGGGACGCCCGGGCAGGCTGCGGCGGCTGCGGACTCGAGTCAGCCGCCCGGTCGTTCTCCTCCTCGCCGCCGCCGTCCTGCTCTGCGGCGGCATCGTCTGGGCGCTGTACGGCTCGAACTGGCTGCGCGTCGAACAGGTACGGGCCACCGGCACCCGGGTGCTGACGCCCCAGCAGGTGCTGGACGCGGCGGCCGTGCCCACCGGCATCCCGATGATCTCCGTGGACACCGGCGCCATAGAGGACCGGCTGCGCAAGGAATTGCCGCGAATCGACACGATCGACGTGGTCCGGTCGTGGCCGCACGGAATCGGTCTGAAAGTGACGGAGCGAAAGCCCGTCCTGCTGCTCACCGAAGGTCCCTCCGCCGCCGGGAAGTTCACCGAGGTGGACAGAAACGGTGTGCGGTTCGCCACTGTGACAAAGCCGACCGCCGGGGTACCGCGCCTCGAATTGGCGGCCACCCGCTCCCCGAGTCTGCGCCGGTTCGGCGAACAGCGGCTGCTGGCCGAGGCGGTGCGGGTCGCGAGTGGGCTTCCGGCGGCCGTGGCCCGTAACCTGACGGTGGTGAAGGTGACTTCGTACGACGCGATCACACTGGAACTGGGCCGTGACCGCAGCGTTTTCTGGGGCAGTGGTGAGAGTGGCGAGGCCAAGTCCCGGGCCCTGCTCGCCCTGATGAAAGCGTCCCCCGACGCGAAGCACTTCGACGTGAGCGCTCCCACCGCCCCTGCGTCATCGGGGAGTTGACGGCTCTTCGGGCCGGTCAGCCCCCTGGTTGGTCAGCGATATGGGTGATCACATAGGGTGAAAAGAAAAACGGGAGGTTCGGCGTGTTCGTTGAACGCGCACCACTTGTCGACTTAGTGTCCTGTTCGGAAGAGTCCAAGGAACAGACACACTGGTAACCCTAAACTTCAGCGTTAGGGTTCGGGTCGGCGTTCGGACCGTCCCAAATCGGCATCAGTCGTCGCGGCGCTGCAAACTCCGTGGCGGCACGTAAATCGAGGCGAGAGGCCTTCGACGTGGCAGCACCGCAGAACTACCTCGCAGTCATCAAGGTCATCGGTGTCGGCGGCGGTGGTGTCAATGCCATCAACCGGATGATCGAGGTCGGTCTGAAGGGCGTCGAGTTCATCGCCATCAACACCGACGCGCAAGCGCTGTTGATGAGCGACGCCGACGTCAAGCTGGACGTCGGCCGTGAACTCACCCGAGGACTTGGCGCAGGCGCCAACCCCGACGTCGGCCGCAAGGCGGCCGAGGACCACCGCGAGGAGATCGAGGAGGTCCTCAAGGGGGCCGACATGGTCTTCGTGACGGCAGGCGAAGGCGGTGGCACCGGAACGGGTGGCGCACCCGTCGTCGCCAACATCGCCCGCTCGCTGGGCGCCCTGACGATCGGCGTGGTCACCCGCCCGTTCACCTTCGAGGGCCGACGGCGTGCGAACCAGGCGGAGGACGGCATCGCCCAGCTCCGCGAAGAGGTCGACACCCTCATCGTCATCCCCAACGACCGACTGCTGTCGATCAGCGACCGTCAGGTCTCTGTGCTCGACGCCTTCAAGTCGGCCGACCAGGTCCTGCTCTCGGGTGTCCAGGGCATCACCGACCTGATCACCACCCCGGGCCTGATCAACCTCGACTTCGCCGATGTCAAGTCGGTCATGTCCGAGGCCGGTTCGGCGCTCATGGGCATCGGCTCGGCGCGCGGCGACGACCGTGCGGTGGCGGCGGCGGAAATGGCGATCTCCTCGCCGCTCCTGGAAGCCTCCATCGACGGCGCCCGTGGCGTCCTGCTCTCCATCTCCGGCGGCTCCGACCTCGGTCTCTTCGAGATCAACGAGGCCGCCCAGCTGGTCAGCGAGGCCGCCCACCCCGAGGCCAACATCATCTTCGGCGCCGTCATCGACGACGCCCTGGGCGACGAGGTACGGGTCACCGTCATCGCCGCCGGATTCGACGGCGGACAGCCGCCGGCCCGGCGCGAGAACGTGCTGGGCGCCGGGGCGCAGAAGCGCGAGGAGAGCGCCCCGCCGACGCGCCCCGCGCCGGAGCCGTCCCGGCCGACCGGCATCGGCTCCGTGCCGGTGCGCGAGGAGGCCCCGGCCCCGGTCGAGCAGCCCGCACCGGTCAACGAGGTCCCCGTACAGACGAATCCGCCGCACGTCCCGCCGGCCCGACCGTCCTACGCGGACACCTCGGCCGAGGAGCTGGACGTACCGGACTTCCTGAAGTGATCCGGATCGTCTAGGTGATACAGCGGTACGACGACGAGAACGGCGCGCACTTCGGCTTCACCGACAGGTGGGGCGGGGTGAGCGCCGTTCCGTACGAGCAGCTCAATCTGGGCGGGGCGGTCGGCGACGACCCCGACGCCGTACGGGCCAACCGGAAGCTGGCGGCCGAGTCCCTCGGGCTCGATCCGGCGCAGGTGGTCTGGATGAACCAGGTGCACGGGCGGGACGTGGCCGTGGTCGACGGGCCCTGGGGCTCCGACGCGGAAATCCCCTCCGTCGACGCGGTCGTGACCGCCCGTCGGGGGCTCGCCCTCGCGGTGCTGACCGCCGACTGCACCCCCGTCCTGCTGGCCGACCCGGTCGCCGGGGTGGCCGGGGCGGCGCACGCGGGACGGCCGGGGATGCTGGCGGGGGTCGTGCCCTCGGCGGTGGAGGCGATGGTGGCGCTGGGCGCCGATCCCTCCCGTATCCACGCGTGGACCGGGCCCGCCGTCTGCGGCAAGTGCTACGAAGTGCCCGAGAAGATGCGGGCCGAGGCCGCCGCGATCGAACCGGCCTGCTGGGCCGAGACGAGCTGGGGCACCCCGGCCGTCGACGTCAGCGCCGGAGTGCACGCCCAGCTCGCGGCGCTCGGGGTGCGGACGCGGTCGCAGTCGCCGGTGTGCACCCGCGAGTCGGGCGACCACTTCTCCTACCGGCGGGACCGCACCACGGGGCGGCTCGCCGGATATGTCTGGTTGGACGGGTAGGGCAGATGGACCGTACGGAAGACGTCGCCGCGCTCGCGGCGCGCAAGGACGAACTCGCCAGGAACCTGGCGCAGGTGGAGGAACGTATCTCTTCCGCTTGTGCAGCTGTCGGGCGCGCACGTGAAGAAGTGACCCTGATCGTGGTCACCAAGACCTACCCGGCGAGCGATGTGCGCCTGCTCGCGGAGCTGGGGGTGCGTCATGTCGCCGAGAACCGCGACCAGGACGCGGCCCCGAAGGCCGCAGCGTCCACGGACTTGCCGCTGACCTGGCACTTCGTCGGGCAGTTGCAGACCAACAAGGTGCGTTCGGTGGTCGGTTACGCCGATGAGGTGCAGTCCGTGGACCGGCTGAAGCTGGTGGGCTCGCTGTCCTCGGCGGCACTGCGGGCCGAGCGCGAGGTCGGCTGTCTGCTCCAGGTGGCCCTGGACGCCGAAGTGGGCGAAAGGGGTGAAAGGGGCGGCGTCTCGCCGGACGGCGTCGAGGAGTTGGCGGCGGCCGTGGCCGAGGCGCCCGGACTCCGTCTCGACGGCCTGATGACCGTCGCGCCCCTGTCCGGTGAGTACGCGGGCCGCCAACGGGCCGCCTTCGAGCGGCTGATGGAAATCTCGACCCGCCTGCGCACCGCACATCCGGCTGCCACCATGGTGTCTGCGGGAATGAGTGCGGACCTCGACGAGGCCGTGGCGGCCGGTGCGACACATGTGCGCGTCGGCACTGCGGTACTCGGCGTGCGCCCTCGCCTCGGGTAACGTCGCGAAGCAGTCGGACCACAGCAGAAAATATGGTCATCCCCACTATTCGGGGGCAGGCCCAGTGGATCGCTGGCACTTGGTGACGAGGCCGATCCACCACAGAGCGGAGGACTCAGGAAATGGCCGGCGCTATGCGCAAGATGGCGGTCTACCTCGGCCTCGTGGAGGACGATGGGTACGACGGCCGGGGCTTTGACCCCGACGACGACTTCGAACCCGAGCCGGAGCCGGAGCGCGACCACCGTCGTCACCAGCCCCCGCACCAGGTCGAGCGGGAGCGGGACGAACCGGTACGAGCGGTACAGCCGCCGGCCCCCCGCGAGCCCGTTCAGCTTCCGGCGGAAAGCGGACGACCCGCACGAATCGCCCCCGTGGCGTCCATCACACCTGAACGTCCGAGCCTGGAGAAGAACGCACCGGTGATCATGCCCAAGGTCGTGTCCGAGCGGGAGCCGTACCGCATCACCACGTTGCACCCCCGGACCTACAACGAGGCCCGTACCATCGGGGAACACTTCCGCGAGGGCACTCCGGTGATCATGAACCTCACGGAGATGGACGACACCGACGCGAAGCGACTTGTCGACTTTGCCGCAGGTCTTGTCTTCGGTCTGCATGGCAGCATTGAGCGAGTGACGCAGAAGGTGTTCCTGTTGTCGCCTGCTAACGTCGATGTCACGGCGGAGGACAAGGCCCGTATCGCAGAGGGCGGTTTCTTCAACCAGAGCTGACAGATCCGAGAGCAGGACCACCGGGAACAACCGGCCACAGGGGCCGGACCGAGGCGTGAGCCAGGGGAGAGGGAAGCACGGGAATGGGCATCGCACTGGACGTGATCTACATCGCGTTGATGTGTTTCCTCGTCGTGCTGATCTTCCGGCTCGTCATGGACTACGTCTTCCAGTTTGCCCGCTCGTGGCAACCCGGCAAGGCGATGGTGGTCGTTCTGGAGGCCACCTACACTGTCACCGATCCACCGCTCAAGCTTCTGCGGCGGTTCATTCCGCCGCTGCGTCTCGGGGGCGTGGCACTCGACCTGTCCTTCTTCGTTCTGATGATCATCGTCTACATCCTGATCGCCATCGTGAACAACGTTGCGAGCAGGGTGTGAGCGATACGGTCTTGCCGACTGCCGACGACTACGTAGAGGTGAAGAAGAGATGCCGCTGACCCCCGAGGACGTGCGGAACAAGCAGTTCACGACCGTCCGCCTCCGAGAAGGCTATGACGAGGACGAGGTTGATGCCTTCCTCGACGAGGTCGAGTCCGAACTGACCCGCCTGCTCCGCGAAAACGAGGACCTGCGAGCCAAGCTGGCCGCGGCGACCCGTGCGGCAGCGCAGAACCAGCAGCAGCAGGGCATGCGCAAGCCGGAACCGCAGGACAACCGGCCCGGTGGCCCGGGCGCGCCCGTCCCCGCGGCCATATCCGGACCGCCTCAGCAGCAGCAGCCCCCGCAGCAGCAGATGCAGCAGCAGGGCGGCCAGCTCCAGCTCCCCGCAGGCCCCGGCGGCCAGCAGGGTCCCGGCCCGATGGGCCAGGGCCCGATGCAGGGCGGCCCCATGGGTCAGGGCCCCGGCCCGATGCAGGGACAGCACGGTCCCGGCCCGATGGGCCAGGGTCCGATGCAGGGTGGCCCGATGGGCCAGCAGCAGGGCATGGGCCAGGGCCCGATGGGTGGCCCCGGTCCGATGGGCCAGCCCCCGATGCAGCAGCAGCCTCCGATGCAGCAGCCCGGTGGCGACAGCGCCGCCCGCGTGCTCTCGCTGGCGCAGCAGACCGCCGACCAGGCGATCGCGGAGGCCCGTTCCGAGGCCAACAAGATCGTCGGCGAGGCTCGTTCGCGCGCCGAGGGCCTGGAGCGGGACGCCCGCGCCAAGGCCGACGCGCTGGAGCGGGACGCGCAGGAGAAGCACCGCGTCGCGATGGGCTCCCTGGAGTCCGCCCGCGCCACGCTGGAGCGCAAGGTCGAGGACCTGCGCGGCTTCGAGCGCGAGTACCGCACGCGTCTGAAGTCCTACCTGGAGTCGCAGCTGCGTCAGCTGGAGACCCAGGCCGACGACTCGCTCGCTCCGCCGCGGACCCCGGCGACGGCCTCGCTGCCGCCGGCCCCGCAGATGAGCAGCACGATGGCTCCGGCCGGGGCGTCCTCCATGGGGCACTCCATGGGTGGGAACCCGTCGATGGGCGCGCCCTCCCCGATGGGCGGCGGCCAGGCGAACGGTGCTCCGTCCTACGGCGGGCAGCAGCAGATGGCTCCGGCCATGACGCAGCCGATGGCGCCGGTGCGGCCGCAGGGCCAGCCGCCGATGCAGCAGGCTCCGTCGCCGATGCGGGGCTTTCTGATCGACGAGGACGACAACTGAGGCCGGTAGTGCGCGTGATGAACGCGTAGCCGTCGGCAGGCTGAGGGGCGGGCCCCGGGACCATTTCGGTCCTGGGGCCCGCCCCTTTTGCCGTGGGGTCGGAGGGGGGTTCTGTGCGGGCCGGTTCGTGGTTGCTGTTCCGGCCGGGGGCTCTGCCCCCGGACCCCCGGGATTCGCCCCGGTCCCGCCCCTTTCCCTAAAGCGCTCGCCGCGCGGCTTGTGTTGTGGTTGCTCGCGCAGTTCCCCGCGCCCCTTTAGGGGCGCGGAAAAAAGGAGGGGCGGGCGCAGGAAGGTGGAGGTTCCTGGGCCCGCCCCACTGGGGGACTGCGGGGTTAGATCTTGCGGAGGTGGAAGGTCAGGGAGAGGGGCTCGTCCGTGAAGGGGGAGCCGTAGGTGGAGTCCGGGGTGCCCTCGGCGTAGTCGGTGGCGAGGACCTCGTCGGAGATCAGGGGGGCGTGGTGGGTCAGGGCCTCCGCCGTTTCCGGGGAGGTGGAGGTCCAGCGGACGGCGATGCGGTCGGCGACGTCCAGGCCCGAGTTCTTGCGGGCCTCCTGGATCAGGCGGATCGCGTCGCGGGCCAGGCCCGCCTTGCGCAGCTCCGGGGTGATTTCGAGGTCGAGGGCGACCGTCGCGCCGGAGTCGGAGGCGACCGACCAGCCCTCGCGGGGGGTCTCGGTGATGATGACCTCCTCGGGGGTGAGGAGGATCGTCTCGCCGTTCACGACCAGGGGGGCCTCGCCGTCGCGCAGGGCGAGGGAGAGGGCTGCCGCGTCGGCCGCGGCGACCGCCTTCGCCACGTCCTGGACGCCCTTGCCGAACCGCTTGCCCAGGGCGCGGAAGTTCGCCTTGGCGGTGGTGTCGACCAGGGACCCGCCCACCTCGGAGAGGGAGGCGAGGGAGGAGACGTTCAGCTCCTCGGTGATCTGGGCCTGGAGGTCGGGGGAGAGCGCGGAGAAGCCGGTCGCCGCCACCAGGGCCCGGGACAGGGGCTGGCGGGTCTTGACGCCGGACTCGGCGCGCGTGGCCCGGCCCAGCTCGACCAGGCGGCGGACCAGAGCCATCTGGGTCGAGAGGGTCGGGTCGATGGCGGCCAGGTCGGCCTTGGGCCAGGAGGAGAGGTGGACGGACTCCGGCGCGTCGGGGGTCACCGGCACGACCATGTCCTGCCAGACCCGCTCCGTGATGAAGGGAGTGAGGGGGGCCATGAGGCGGGTGACCGTCTCGACGACGTCGTGCAGCGTGCGCAGCGCCGCCTTGTCGCCCTGCCAGAAGCGGCGGCGGGAGCGGCGGACGTACCAGTTGGAGAGGTCGTCGACGAAGGCCGAGAGGAGCTTGCCGGCCTTCTGGGTGTCGTACGACTCCATGGCCTGCGTGACCTGGTCGACGAGCGCGTTCAGCTCGGAGAGCAGCCAGCGGTCGAGGACCGTGCGGTCGGCGGGGGCCGGGTCGGCGGCGCTGGGCGCCCAGGACGACGTACGGGCGTAGAGGGCCTGGAAGGCGACCGTGTTCCAGTACGTGAGGAGCGTCTTGCGGACGACCTCCTGGATGGTGCCGTGGCCGACGCGGCGGGCCGCCCACGGGGAGCCGCCGGCCGCCATGAACCAGCGCACGGCGTCGGCGCCGTGCTGGTCCATCAGGGGGATCGGCTGGAGGATGTTGCCCAGGTGCTTGGACATCTTGCGGCCGTCCTCGGCGAGGATGTGGCCGAGGCAGACCACGTTCTCGTACGAGGACTTGTCGAAGACCAGGGTGCCGACCGCCATCAGCGTGTAGAACCAGCCGCGGGTCTGGTCGATGGCCTCGGAGATGAACTGCGCCGGGTAGCGCTTCTCGAAGATCTCCTTGTTCTTGTACGGGTAGCCCCACTGCGCGAACGGCATCGAGCCCGAGTCGTACCAGGCGTCGATGACCTCGGGGACGCGGGTCGCGCTGAGCGAGCAGCCGTCGTGGGTGCAGGTGAAGGTGACGTCGTCGATGTACGGGCGGTGCGGGTCCAGGGCGGAGTGGTCCTGGCCGGTGAGCTCGGTCAGTTCGGCGCGGGAGCCGATGCAGGTGAGGTGGTCGTCCTCGCAGCGCCAGATGGGCAGCGGGGTGCCCCAGTAGCGGTTGCGGGAGAGGGCCCAGTCGATGTTGTTGTTCAGCCAGTCGCCGAAGCGGCCGTGCTTGACCGTGTCCGGGTACCAGTTGGTCTTCTCGTTCTCCTCGAGGAGACGGTCCTTGACGGCGGTCGTACGGACGTACCAGGACGGCTGCGCGTAGTAGAGGAGCGCCGTGTGGCAGCGCCAGCAGTGCGGGTAGCTGTGCTCGTACGGCACGTGGCGGAAGAGCAGGCCGCGGGCGGCCAGGTCCTCGGTGAGCTTCTCGTCGGCCTTCTTGAAGAAGACGCCGCCGACGAGGGGGACCTCTTCTTCGAAGGTGCCGTCGGGGCGGACCGGGTTCACGACCGGGAGACCGTACGACTTGCAGACGACGAGGTCGTCGGCGCCGAAGGCGGGGGACTGGTGGACGAGACCGGTGCCGTCCTCGGTGGTGACGTAGTCGGCGTTGACGACGAAGTGGGCCTCGGCGGGGAATTCGACCAGGTCGAAGGGGCGCTGGTAGGTCCAGCGCTCCATCTCGGCGCCGGTGAAGGACTCGCCGGTCACCTCCCAGCCCTCGCCCAGGGCCTTTTCGAGCAGGGGCTCTGCGACGACGAGCTGCTCGGTGCCGTCGGTGGCGACGACGTAGCGGACCGTCGGGTGGGCGGCGACGGCCGTGTTCGAGACGAGGGTCCAGGGGGTCGTCGTCCAGACCAGGAGCGCCGCCCGGCCCGCCAGGGGGCCGCCGGTCAGGGGGAAGCGGACGAAGACGGAGGGGTCGACGACCGTCTCGTAGCCCTGGGCCAGCTCGTGGTCGGAGAGGCCGGTGCCGCAGCGGGGGCACCAGGGGGCGACGCGGTAGTCCTGGGTGAGGAGGCCCTTGTTGAAGATCTCCTTCAGGGACCACCAGACGGACTCGACGTACTCCGGGTCCATCGTGCGGTACGCGTCGTCCAGGTCGACCCAGTAGCCCATGCGCTGGGTCAGCTCGGCGAAGGCGTCGGTGTGGCGGGTGACGGACTCGCGGCACTTGTCGTTGAACGCGGCGATGCCGTAGTTCTCGATGTCCTGCTTGCCGCTGAAGCCGAGCTCCTTCTCGACGGCCAGCTCGACGGGGAGGCCGTGGCAGTCCCAGCCGGCCTTGCGGCCGACGTGGTAGCCCTGCATCGTGCGGAAGCGGGGGAAGACGTCCTTGAAGACGCGGGCCTCGATGTGGTGGGCGCCGGGCATGCCGTTGGCGGTCGGCGGGCCCTCGTAGAAGACCCACTCGGGGCGGCCCTCGGAGGCCTCCAGGGACTTCGAGAAGACCTTGGCCTGCTCCCAGAAGTCGAGAACGGCGTGCTCCAGGGCGGGCAGGTCGACCTGTGCGGGGACCGGGTTGTACTGCGGCGGTGTCATCAGGTGCTCTTCCTCCGGCGGACTGCTGGCTTCCGTCGGAGGGACGAGAGCGCTGCTGCTGCTCCCGCGGTACCACCCTCCTTGGCCCCGGACGACGTGCGTCCGCGGCCCCCTCATTAGGGGCGCGATGCCGGGTCTACTCGCCCTCGCGGTCGTGTCCTGCCGTGCGCGGGCTTTCTTCCGGCGGCTCCGGGGTGATGCTTCACGCCGTGCTCGCCCCCGGGCTCTCACCGTCCCCGGATCGCTCATCGCTGCGTGCGGCGCTACTCGGCCCCATCGATGCCTTTCGCTCGGGCCAGTGTACGGGGCGGGGTGCGAGGCGGCTCACCGGTTTTCGCGGGGCGGCGGGCGGGGGGCCGGTGTGACCCGAATGGCCATACGGGGGCTGACGGGCTTCGGGCCCGGTCCTGCGGTGCGATTACCCGGCGGAGAGCTGGGAACAACGGATGCAGGTCCGTCGGGGCGAGGTGGGAGGAGGGCGGAATCGGCGGTGTGCCCCGTTGCCGCGGCGTTCGGGTCGATTTATCGTCCCAGCACGATTCGCGTGCAAGATCACAAAATGTGAAGGGGCCGCGGCCATGGTGGCTGAGAAGACCGCCGCAACGAAGAAGTCGGCGTCGAAGAGAACCACCGGAGCAGCGGCGTCCGGGACGGAAGCGGAGGCGGCGGAGGCGGGTGCTTCCGGTGCTTCGGGCGCCTCGGGTGCCTCTGGTGCTGTGAAGAAGGCTCCGGCCAAGAAGGCTGCTGCCAAGAAGGCGGTCGCGAAGAAGGCCGCGGCTCCGGCGAAGAAGGCTGCGGCTCCCGCGAAGAAGGCCGCCGTCAAGAAGAGTGCGGCGAAGAAGGCGACGGGGAAGAAAGCGGCTGAGAAGGCTGTGCAGAAGGCGGCTGTCGACGAGGCCGTCAGCGATGGGCCGGAGACCGCGGAAGTGGCCGCGGCGACCGGGAAGCAGGCCGCGTCCGCGGCCGAGGGGGCGGCTCAGGCCGCGGAGACGGGAGCCGAGACGGTGGTTGCGAAGAAGAGTCCGGGCGGAGCGGCGACGGCGAGGAAGAAGGCGGTGCCGCCGGCCCGCGCCACGACGGCCGTGGTGCCCGGGCAGCTGGCCGTCCGGCCGGGGGAGGACCCCTGGACGCCCGACGAGATCGCCGAGGCACGGGCCGAGCTGGACAGCGAGATCCTGCGGCTGCGGGCAGAGATCGTCTCCGCGGAGGAGGCGCTGAGCGGGCTGATGCGGGACTCCGGGGACAGCGCGGGGGACGACGACGCGGACACCGGCACGAAGAACATGACGCGCGAGCACGAGATGTCGCTGGCCGCGAACGCCAGGGAGATGCTGGAGCAGACGGAGCGGGCGCGGGACCGGTTGGACGCGTGGACGTACGGGATCTGTGAGAACTGCGGGAAGCCGATTGGGAAGGCGCGGGTGCAGGCGTTTCCGCGGGCGACGTTGTGTGTGGAGTGCAAGCAGAAGCAGGAGAGGCGGTACTAGGCGGGGGTACGGGGCGGGGCTGAGCCGGTGCCGGGTGTGCGGGCAGGGGGCGGTGTCCGGGTGGGCCCGTGTCGGGCGGGCCGCCCCCTTGCCCGCCCGTTCCGCCCCCGGGGGGCGGCCCCGCCGCCCAAGGGGGCTGTGGGGAGGGGGCCTCGTTGGCTGCGAGGGCTGGGCGGGCTGCGAGGGCTGCGAGGGCTGGGCGGGGGTCGGGGTGGGTCGTACGGGTGTGCCGTAGTCTCGTGCCAATCAGGTACGAGGGCGAGGGACTGACGTGGCAGAGGCGGAGCGCATCATCGGTACGCCAGATGTGGAGGGAGCCGGGCCGGAGAAGTCCTCGGAGAACGAGGGTGCCGGCGAGACGGCTGCCGTGAAGAAGGACGAGGCCGAGGGCGCGGAGACGGCGGCCGAGGGCGGGGCGAGTGTCGCGGCGCAGGTCAAGCGGAAGCTGCCGCTCCTGCTGATCGTCGCGCTCATCGCGTACGCGCTCGACCTCGGCAGCAAGCTGCTCGTCGTGGCCAAGCTGGAGCCCAGCGGCGAGACGATCAACGTGATCGGGGAGCTGTTGCAGTTCCGGGCGATCCGCAACGCGGGCGCCGCGTTCGGGATCGGCGAGGCGTACACGATCGTCTTCACCATCATCGCGTCCTCGGTGATCATCGTGATCGCCCGGCTGGCCCGCAAGCTGTACAGCCTGCCGTGGGCCATCGCGCTCGGGCTGCTGCTCGGCGGTGCGCTGGGCAATCTCACCGACCGGATCTTCCGTACGCCCGGCTTCCTGGAGGGGGCGGTCGTCGACTTCATCGCGCCCGCGCACTTCGCGGTCTTCAACCTGGCGGATTCCGCTGTGGTCTGCGGCGGGATCCTGATCGTGATCCTGTCGTTCAAGGGGCTGGACCCGGACGGAACGGTCCACAAGAGCTGAGGTCGCAGGCTTGCGGTAAGGGCTTGTCGGTGCGGTCCTGCATACTCGACGGGTGAGTACGATTCCCGAGATCCGCACCCTGCCCGTTCCCGATGGCCTTGAGGGCGAGCGCGTCGACGCCGCCATTTCCCGGATGTTCGGGTTCTCCCGCACCAAGGCGGCCGAGCTCGCCGCTGCCGGAAAGGTCCAGGTCGACGGCTCGGTGGTCGGGAAGTCCGAGCGCGTGCACGGCGGGGCCTGGCTGGAGGTCGAGATGCCCGCGCCCGCCGCGCCGGTCCAGATCGTCGCCGAGCCCGTCGAGGGCATGGAGATCATCCATGACGACGACGACGTGGTCGTGATCGTGAAGCCGGTGGGCGTGGCCGCCCATCCGAGCCCGGGATGGACGGGGACCACCGTCATCGGCGGGCTCGCCGCCGCCGGGTACCGGATCTCGACCTCGGGCGCCGCCGAGCGCCAGGGCATCGTGCACCGGCTCGACGTCGGCACGTCCGGGCTGATGGTCGTCGCCAAGTCGGAGCGCGCGTACACCTCGCTCAAGCAGCAGTTCCGCGAGCGGACCGTGGACAAGCGCTACCACGCGCTCGTGCAGGGCCACCCGGACCCGATGAGCGGCACCATCGACGCCCCGATCGGCCGCCACCCCAACCACGACTACAAGTGGGCCGTGGTGGCCGAGGGCAAGCCGTCGGTGACCCACTACGACCTCATCGAGGCGTTCCGCGCCGCGTCGCTGCTGGACATCAAGCTGGAGACGGGCCGCACGCACCAGATCCGCGTGCACATGTCCGCCCACCGCCACCCCTGCGTCGGCGACACGACGTACGGCGCGGACCCCACCATCGCCAAGCGGCTCGGCCTGACCCGGCAGTGGCTGCACGCCATGCGGCTCGGGTTCACGCACCCGGGCAGCGGCGACTGGGTCGAGTTCGAGAGCGCCTACCCGGCCGACCTCCAGCACGCGCTGGACGTGATCCGGGCGGAGAGCGAGTGACCTCCGACGTCGTGCCGTACACGGTGCGGCCGGCCGACGGGCCCGAGGACCTTCAGGCGTGCTTCGCGGTGCGCAAGGAGGTCTTCGTGGTCGAGCAGGAGGTGCCCGCGGAGCTGGAGTACGACACGTACGACAGCACGGCGGTGCACGTCCTGGCGGTCGGCGAGGACGGCACGCCGCTGGGGACCGGACGCCTGCTGTACGGGGCGGACGCGGCCGGGAAGACCGGCGGCGGCCCCGAGGTGGGCTCGCTGGGCCGGCTCGCGGTGAGCGCGGCGGCGCGCGGGCTCGGCGTCGGGGCGGCGCTCGTGCGCGGCATCGAGGAGGCGGCCCGGGAGCGCGGGCTGACCGCGGTCGACCTGCACGCGCAGACGCACGCGCTGGGTTTTTACGAGCGGCTGGGGTACGCGGCGTACGGGCCGGTGTTCCTGGACGCGGGGATCGACCACCGGGCGATGCGGCGCGAGCTGGTCTGACGGACGGTACTTACCGGCGGGCCCCCTCTGAGGAGGGGGCCCTTTGTGCCGGTTTGGGGCGTTCGTGGCACGCTGGGGGTCTTGATCGTTCGCGCCCGGAAGGCATGCCCGTGGATCAGTTGGCCCTGCTGTTCGTGCTGCTGCTCGGGGCGGTGGTCTCGGTCCCGCTGGGGGAGCGGCTGGGGCTGCCCGCGCCGGTGCTGATGACCCTGGCGGGGGTCGTGCTGGCGCTCGTACCCTTCGTACCCAATCCGGACATCCCGCCGGAGTACATCCTTCCGCTGGTGCTGCCGCCGCTGCTGTACGCCGCTGTGCAGCGGACCTCCTGGCGGCAGTTCACCGCCAACTGGCGGCCCATTCTGCTGCTGGCCGTGGCCCTGGTGTTCGTGACGACGGCTGCTGTGGCGGGCGTGGCCAATGCCCTCGTGCCGGGGCTGCCGATCGCCGCTGCCGTGGCACTGGGGGCGTTGGTCGCTCCGCCGGACCCCGTGGCGGCGACCGCTGTGGCGGGGGCCCTGGGGCTGCCCCGGCGGCTCGTCTCGATCCTGGAGGGGGAGGGGCTGTTCAACGACGTCACGGCGATCGTGCTCTATCACGTGGCGATCGGTGCGGCGGTGAGCGGGACGTTCTCCTGGCCCGCCGCGATGGGGGAGCTCGTGCTGTCGGCGGTCGTCGCCGTGGCGGTCGGGGGCGGGCTCGGGTGGATCAGCAACAAGCTGATGGGGTTCCTGGGGGACGCCACCCTTCAGATCGGGCTGACGCTGCTGGTGCCTTTCGTCAGTTATGTGCTGGCGGAGGAGTTCATGGGGTCCGGGGTGCTGGCGGTGCTCACGTCCGCGCTGTACCTGGCGTCGCATGCGGTCGATGCCGACGACGTGCAGGGGCGGCTGGCCGGGCAGACGTTCTGGCAGATCGTGGACACGCTGGTCACGGGTGTGGCCTTCGGGCTCATCGGGCTGGAGCTGCACAGCGTCTTCGGGCTCGCGGACGGGCGGCTCGCCGAGATGCTCGGGTGGGGCGCGGTCGTCGTGGTCGTCGTGGTCGGGGTGCGGCTGCTGTGGCTGCTGCCGGCGACGTGGCTGGCGAAGCGGCTGCACAAGCGGCGGGACGTCGACGAGGACATCCCCATGACCTGGCGGGAGACCGTCGTCATGTGGTGGGCGGGGATGCGCGGGGTGGCGTCCGTGGCGCTGGTGCTCGCCATTCCGTTGAAGACGGATTCGGGGGAGCCGTTTCCGGCGCGGGACGAGATTTTGTTCATCGCTTTTTGCGTCATCATGACGACTTTGGTTTTTCAGGGGCTCACGTTGCCGTGGCTGGTGCGGAAGCTCGGGGTGCGGGCGGACTCCGATGCGGAGCGGGAGCTGGAGCACACCCTGGCGGTGCGGGCCGCGGCGGCTGCCAAGCGGCGGCTGAAGGAGATCGAGGAGGTCGAGGAGCTGCCGGAGGAGGTGTCCGAGCGGTTGCAGCGGGGGGCCTTCGAGATCGGGGCGCGGATCAGTCCGGACATCGTGGACGAGGAGCGGCGGGAGGCGTATGCGCAGAGGGCGGGGCGGGTGAAGGCGGTTCTGCGGATTCAGAGGGAGATGATGTCGGCGGCGCGGCATGAGGTGTTGGCGGCGAGGAATGAGGCGGGGGTGGATCCGGAGGTGGTGGACCGGGTCCTCCACCAGTTGGATCTGCGGAGCATGAGGTAGGGGGCGGGGCCCGGGTGGGCCGGGGGTGGGGGTGCGGGCAGGGGCCGGTGTCCGGGTGTGCCCGGATCGGGTGGGCCGCCCCCTTGCCCGCCCGTTCCTCCCCCGGGGGGCGGCCCCGCCGCCCAAGGGGGCGAGGGAGAGAGGGAGGGGGCGGCTCCGCCGCTCAAGGGGGCGAGGGAGGAGGGGAGGGTGGCCCCGTCGTTCAAGGGGATGGCTGCGGAAGAGGGTGTAGTCCGAGGGGCGGGGTGGTGGGGCTCCAGGGGGACGGCGAGGGGGCGGGGTGCATCGAAGGGTGTAGCAGGGGGTCCGCAGCGCGCAGGACGTATTGCCCGGGTGGGGCCGTGACCATGAAAAGGCGGGTTGGTCACGGGAGTTGAGGTGGGCATGGTGGATAGCGGTGTGGTCGGAGCGGCGCACGCTCCCGGAGCGGTGGCGGCGGGCCAGTGGGCGAGCCGGCAGGCGGATCGGGCGGCGGGCCGGGAGGGCGGGCGGGGGGCCGGGAAGAGGCTGCCGTTGCTTGATGTGTTGCGCGGGGTGGCGATTCTCGGCACGCTCATGACGAACGTGTGGATCTTCGCGGGCGCCGGCGGCGAACTCGGCATCCTGCACGGGGGCATGGAGACACCCCTGCGGGACGGCACCGTGGGTGGGGCGGCCGAGGGCGTCTTCCGGATGCTGGCGGACGGCAAGTTCCTGTCGCTGCTGACGATCCTGTTCGGCGTCGGGCTTGCCATCCAGTTCGAGTCGGCCCGGCGGCGCGGGACGCCGTGGCCCGGACCGTACAAGTGGCGGGCGCTGTTCCTCTTCGCCGAGGGGACCGTGCACTTCGTGCTCGTCTTCGCCTGGGACGTGCTCATGGGGTACGCCGTCACCGCGCTCCTGGTCGCCTGGTCGCTCACCCGCACCGAACGCTTCCGGAAGATCCTGATGTGGGGACAGGGAGCGCTGCACCTGACCCTGATGCTGCTGGGGACCTGGCTGCTGGCGTCGGGCGGCGACGGGACCAAGGACACCGTCGGCCCGGAAACGGTCGCCCTGTACGCCGAGGGCAGTTACGGCGAGCAGGTCCTCGTACGGCTGCAGAACGCCTTCGTGCTGCGGATGGAGCCCGTGCTCACCTTCGGGCTGCTGGTGTTCCTCTTCCTGCTGGGCGTACGGCTGCTGAGGGCCGGTGCCTTCGGGGACGACGCGCGCGGGCGGGCACTGCGCGCCCGGATGCTGCGGTGGGGGCTCGGGGCCGGGCTGCCGCTCACGGTCGCCGCCGGGCTCGGGGGCGGCGACTACGTCCTCATCGAGCGCTACGTCGCGGCCCCCGTCGTCGCCCTCGGCCTCATCGGCCTGATCGGCGCGCTCGTGGACCGGGCCCGGGAGTCCTCGTGGGCCGTCGCCGGGTTCAGCGCGGTGGGGCGGTGTGCGCTGTCCTGCTACGTGCTGCAGAACGTCCTGTGCATGCTGCTGTTCTACGGTTTCGGGCTCGGCCTCGCCGCCCGCTGGGCCGGTGACGGGCCCTGGGCCGTGATGGGCGTCTGGGCGGGCCTGAGCGCGCTGTTGGTGGGCCTCGCGACGCTGTGGCTGCGCCGGTTCGCGCAGGGTCCGCTGGAGACCGTACAGAAGAAGCTGCTGCGCAGGTAGGCGTACGCGAAGGGGCCGGACTCCCGGGCGGAGTCCGGCCCCTTCGCACTGCGCGTGCTAGCCGCGGCCCGTGCGCGGCTGGGCGCCGTCGGGGGAGGCGGTGGAGCGGCGGGCCGCCGCGCCGCGGGCGCCGGGGGGTGGGGCGTCGTCGTCGGTGCGGATGTCCGCGTTGTTGGTGTGGATCTCCTCGGGGCGCGGGGCGCGGCCGTTGGAGGAGGAACGGGTGGGCCACTGGTCGCCCGGGGGCGGGACCGCCTCCGCCGTGTTGACCTTGGGGAGGGCGTAGGGGTGCTCGGCGCACAGCCAGTTGATCATCTGCTCGCGGACCGCACACCGTACGGTCCAGATGTCGTCGGCGTCCTTCGCGGTGACCACGACCCGCACCTCCATGGTGTTGGGCGTGGTGTCCGTGACGGCCAGGCTCCAGTCGCGGCCGTCCCAGGAGGGGGTGGCGGCCAGGATCTCGCGGAGCCGGTCGCGCATCGCGGCGACCGGGGCGTGGTGGTCGAGCTGGAAGAAGACCGTGCCGGTCATCTGCGCGCCGCCGCGCGACCAGTTCTCGAAGGGCTTGCTGGTGAAGTACGACACCGGCATGGTGATCCGGCGCTCGTCCCAGGTGCGTACCGCCAGGAAGGTCAGCGTGACCTCCTCGACCACGCCCCACTCGCCGTCCACGACCACCGTGTCACCGATCCGCACCATGTCGCCGAACGCGATCTGGAAGCCCGCGAAGAGGTTGCCGAGCGTCGACTGCGCGGCGACACCGGCGACGATTCCGATGATTCCCGCCGAGGCCAGCATCGACTTCCCGATGGCCTGCATGTTCGGGAAGGTCATGAGCATGGCGGCCACCGCGACCACGCCGACGACGGCCGTCACGATCCGCATGATGAGGGTGACCTGGGTGCGTACGCGCCGGACGCGCGCGGCGTCGCGGGACTGCTGGGAGGCGTAGCGGGCGTACGACGACTCGACGATCGTGGACGCCACCCGCACGATCAGCCAGGCCGTCGCCGCGATGAGGACCAGGGACAGGACCTGTCCGATGCCCTTCTCGTGGTCCTCGATGAGCTTGAGCTTCGTCTGGTCGTACGCACCGCGCAGCAGGGCGGCGAGCAGCACGACCATCAGGGGCGGCCGGCAGCGGCGCAGCAGCCCCCACAGGGGGGTCTCGTGGTGTCGGGCGTCGGCCCGGCGCAGCACCACGTCGACGATCCAGCCGACGAACAGGGTGAGCACGACCGAGCCGCCCAGCACGATCAACGGACGCAGTACGTTCTCCATGAATTCGCGACTCCGGCGCTGGTGGCAGGATGGACGGAATGGACATCATTCTTTTCCACTCCGTCTACGGTCTGCGCCCGGCCGTGCACGCGGCCGCGATGCGGCTGCGCGCTTCCGGGCACCAGGTGCACGTGCCCGACCTGTACGACGGTCAAACGGCCGACACCGTCGAGGAGGGCCAGGCGGTCCTGGACAGGATCGGCCGCGAGGAACTGCTGCGCCGGGCCGTGCTGGCCGCCGCGCCCCACTCCGAGAAGGGCCTGGTCTACGCGGGCTTCTCCTGGGGCGGCGCGGTCGCGCAGAACCTCGCGCTGGGCGACGAGAAGGCCCGCGGCCTGCTGCTCCTGCACGGCACCTCGGACATCGCGGAGGACGCCTCCGTCGACGAGCTGCCGGTGCAGCTGCACGTCGCCGACCCGGACCCCTTCGAGTCCGAGGACTGGCTGAACGCCTGGTACCTCCAGATGCAGCGGGCCGGGGCGGACGTCGAGATCTACCGCTACGCCGGGGCCGGGCACCTGTACACCGACGCGGAGCTGCCCGACTTCGACGAGGCCGCGGCGGAGCAGACCTGGAAGGTCGCGCTGGGGTTCCTGGAGACGCTGTAGCAGCGGGGGCCGCCGCAGGGCGGCCCCCGTCCGTGGATCAGCGCACCGGCTGGTACACGCGCTCGACGCGCTGGGTGCCGGTGCGGGTGCGGTAGGACCTGCGCCAGGCGCTCGTGGCGTCCTTGCGGGTCTTGTCGGAGATCGCGTAGTAGTCCATCTGGGAGTGCTCGGGGGTCACGTCCAGGACGCCGTACCCGTGCGAGTCCATGTCGACGTACTTCACATGGCGGTTGGTGGCCTTCACGGCCGCGCCCGCCGCGAGCGACAGGGTCTGCGGGGCGACGTGCAGCATGTCGTCCAGGTTGTCGGAGGTGATCGAGGTGATCACGAACTCGACGCCCGCCGAGCCCGAGGCCGGGTAGGTGGCGGCCTTCACCGGCACGTCGTTGGCCCAGGACATGTGGATGTCGCCGGTGAGGAAGACCGTGTTGGTGACGGAACGGTCCTTCAGGTGGCCGATCAGTTCCTTGCGGTCGTCGGTGTAGCCGTCCCACTGGTCGGTGTTGACGGCGATGCCCTCCTTGGGCAGGCCGACCAGCTCGGCGATCGGCTCGAAGAGGTGCGCCGGTACGGAGCCGAAGGCGATCGGCGAGATCATCACCGAGGTGCCGACCAGCTTCCAGGAGGCGTCGGAGGCGGCCAGCCCCGACTTCAGCCAGTCGAGCTGGGCGCGGCCGGTGATCGTACGCTCCGGGTCGTCGACCTTGCCGCTGCCGACCTTGGACTGCTCCGAGCGGAAGGACCGCAGGTCCAACAGGTGCAGGTCGGCCAGCTTGCCCCAGCGCAGACGGCGGTAGACGGTGCCGGCGGTGGAGGTGCGGACCGGCATCCACTCGAAGTAGGCCTGCTTGGCGGCGGCCATGCGCGCCGACCAGTCGCCCTCGGTGCCGGGGGTGTGGTTCTCGGCGCCTCCCGACCAGGTGTCGTTGGCGAACTCGTGGTCGTCCCAGATCGCGACGACCGGGTGTCTGTGGTGCAGGGCCTGGAGGTCGGGGTCGGTCTTGTACGTGCCGTGCCGCAGGCGGTAGTCGGCGAGGGTGACGATCTCGTGCTTCGGCTCGTGCTGGCGGACGACGTACTTCGGCTCCGGGTAGCCGCCCGTCGCGTACTCGTAGATGTAGTCGCCCAGGTGCAGGACCGCGTCCAGGTCGGAGCGGGCCGCGAGGTGGCGGTACGGGGAGAAGTAACCGGACTCCCAGTTGGCGCAGGACACCACGCCGAAGCGCACGCCCGCGACGGCGGACTCGGTGGCCGGGGTGGTGCGGGTGCGGGCGGCGGGGGAGAGGACGTCGCCGCAGGAGAAGCGGAAGTAATAGTCGGTCGCCTGGCGCAAGCCCCTTACATCGACCTTCACCGTGTGGTCGGCGGCGGCGCTCGCGGTCGTCGTCCCCCGTGCGACGACGCGGGCGAAGGCCTTGTCCTCGGCGACCTCCCAGGCCACCGCGACGTCCGGGCCGGCCCCGGAGCCGGGCGTGGCCTCGGGCGTCGGGGTGATGCGGGTCCAGAGCAGGATGCCGTCCGGCAGCGGGTCCCCGGAGGCCACGCCGTGCAGGAACACGGGGGCGGCGGCGGGGGCCGCGTGGGCGGGGGCGGCGGACGTCGCGGCGAGGGCCGGGGCGACGAAGGCGGTGGCGGCAGCGGCCTTGAGGGCCGTGCGGCGGGAGGGGGCTCCGGTGAAGGAGGCGACACCCGTGGCAGGAGTGATTTGACTGGTCACGGGTGATCACATTACTGATCAGTAGGTCCTTCGGGTGGGCGAACCGTGAAGGTTCACCCACCCGTTGACCAGGCGTTCAGCCAAATTTGACGGAAAGTCAGCCCTGGGGTCGGGCCCGAGGTCAGGCCTTGAGGGCCTTCTCCATCGCCGCCGCGAAGTCCGCCGGGGCCATCGGCGCGGCCTCGGTGCCCTCCTTGACGAGGGTCTTGCCGTCCATCTTCAGCGTCGGCGTGCCCTTGATGCCGCTGGCGTCGAACTTCGCCGACATCTTCAGCGCCCACGCGTCGAAGGTGCCGCCCTTGACCGCGTCCTGGAACTTCTTGTTGCCCTTCAGGGCGGGGACCTGGTCGGCGACCTTGATCAGGTAGTTGTCGTCGGCGAACTTGTCCTCGCGCTCGTCGGGGTGGTTCGCCTGCGAGTACAGCTTGCCCTTGTACTCCAGGAACGCCTCGCCGCTCACGTTGAGGGCGGCACCCAGCGCGCTGGTGGCGTTCTTGGAGCCCTCGCCGCCGGCCATGTTGTCGATGAAGGTCGCGCCGACGTACTGGACCTTGTACTTGCCGGCGTCGACGTCCTTCTTCACCTGCTCGCCGTTGGCCTGCTCGAAGGCGGCGCAGCTCGGGCAGCGCGGGTCCTCGTACAGCTCCAGGGTCTTCTTGGCGTCGGCCTTGCCGATGACGACGGTGGTGCCGTCGGCGCCGGAGGTGTTGGCGGGCTTGGTGACCGAGCCCTTCTCGGCCACGTCCGCGGCCGCTTCCCACGCCTTCGGCTTGTTGGCCTGCACGACGAAGTAGCCGACGCCGCCGGCTATCGCGAGGACGGCCACGACCGACCCGGCGACGACGAGCTGGCGCTTGGTCTTGTCCTTCTTCGCCTGCCGCTCGCGCTCTGCCTTCAGCCGCTCGCGGGCCGCTGCCTTGTTCGCCTGGTTGTTGCGTGCGCTCATGATCGTTTCACTCCGTGGGTACTGAAATCTGCCGTACGAGGGTCTGCCGGGCCCGCTGCGGGCTCAGGCGGCGAGGTGGAACCCGGTGGCGGGCGGCCCGCGCCGCCCCACGGAGTGCACGAGGTGCCGGGTGCGCAGCCAGGCGGGCGCCGCGTCGCGGTGCGTCGCCGGACGCGCCGGACCCCGTACGGCGAAGAAGCCCGCCACGGTGGCCACCGCGAGCAGCAGCGGCCGGAACGCCAGGCAGGCGGCCGTACGGATCAGACCGGCGAGGGCGGCCTCGCCGCGCCGCAGCCACAGGGCGGCCAGCAGCCCGACCGTGAGGTGCGCCCCGAGCAGCAGCCAGGGGAGCGCCGGGTCGGGGGAGGCCAGCAGCTGCGCGGCGCGCTCACCGGCCCCGGCGTGCGCGAAGGGGGTGCCGACCGGGGTGCCGCCGCACAGCACGTCGAACCCGAAGGAGCGCAACGCACCGGCGACGGGGCCGCCGGACGGCCCGTAACAGACGTGCTGTCCGGTGGTGAAGAGCGTGTCCGCCGCGAGTTCGAGGGGCACCAGCAGGGCGGCGATCGGGCCGAAGCCGCGCTCCCGCCCGGCCAGTGCGTACGCGAGGCCGAAGACGGCGGCGCCGAGGGCGACGACGGTCAGCGGCGGCAGCGGGACTCCGGACAGCAGCACGTGCGAACCCACGGACAGCGTCACGACCAGTGCCGTGAAGAGTGCTGCCCGCAGGGTGCGAAGCGGAGTCCTGGATATGCCCATCGTGAGTGAGTGTGCCATGGGCCCCCGTAAGGGCCTTCTAAGGGCTACAGACCTGTGATGCGACCGTTGCGGAACAGGTCCACGAAGATCTGGTGGTCGGCGCGGGCGCGAGCCCCGTAGCTGTGCGCGAAGTCCACGAGCAGCTCGCCGAAGCCCTCCTCGTCGGCGGCGATGGCCGCGTCGATGGCGCGCTCGGTGGAGAAGGGGACCAGCGAGTGGCCGCTCTCGTCGTCGGCGGCGGAGTGCATGGTGGCGGTCGCCCGGCCGAGGTCGGCGACGACGGCCGCGATCTCGTCGGGCTCGTCGATGTCCGACCAGTCCAGGTCCACCGCGTACGGCGACACCTCGGCGACCAGCTGGCCCTGCCCGTCCAGTTCGGTCCAGCCCAGCCACGGGTCGGCGTTCACCTGGAGGGCGCGCTGCGAGATGACCGTGCGGTGGCCCTCGTGCTGGAAGTAGTCGCGGACGGCGGCGTCCGTGATGTGCCGGGAGACCGCCGGGGTCTGCCCCTGCTTCATGTAGATGATCACGTCGTTCTCGAGGGCGTCGCTGTTGCCTTCGAGCAGGATGTTGTACGAAGGCAGACCGGCCGAGCCGATGCCGATGCCCCGGCGGCCCACGACGTCCTTCACGCGGTACGAGTCGGGGCGGGTCAGCGAGGACTCCGGCAGCGTCTCCAGGTAGCCGTCGAAGGCGGCCAGCACCTTGTAGCGGGTGGCGGCGTCCAGGTCGATGGAGCCGCCGCCGGGCGCGAAGCGCCGCTCGAAGTCACGGATCTCCGTCATCGAGTCCAGCAGGGAGAACCGGGTCAGCGAGCGGGCGTCGCGCAGGGCGTCGAGCAGCGGGCCCTGCGCGGTGTCCAGGGTGAAGGGCGGCACCTCGTCGTTCTTGGCGCCCGTGGCGAGCTGGTGGATGCGCTCGCGGTAGGCGGCCGCGTACACCCGCACCAGGTCGGTGATCTGGTCGTCGCCGAGCGCCTTCTGGTAGCCGATGAGGGCGATCGAGGCGGCGAAGCGCTGGAGGTCCCAGGTGAAGGGGCCGACGTACGCCTCGTCGAAGTCGTTGACGTTGAAGATCAGGCGGCCTTCGGCGTCCATGTACGTGCCGAAGTTCTCGGCGTGCAGGTCGCCGTGGATCCACACCCGGGAGGTCCGCTCGTCCAGGTACGGGCCCGCGTGCTGCTCGCGCTCCTGGTCGGCGTAGAAGAGGCAGGCCGTGCCCCGGTAGAAGGCGAAGGCGGACGCGGCCATCTTGCGGAACTTGACCCGGAAGGCCGCCGGGTCGGCGGCCAGCAGCTGGCCGAAGGCGGTGTCGAACACGGCGAGGATCTCCTCGCCGCGCTGGGTGGCATCTGTCTGCGGAACCGACATCGCCGGGGCCTCCTGGTGCGGGCGTTCATGTGCGTGCGGGGTGCTTTTTTCGGACGGGGCGCCGGGGTGCCGGGGCACCCGTCGTCACGTCCAACGCACGACCGTACCCCTGAGTGCCCGGGGGGTCCGGCGGACTGTCGAACCCGGGGCGTTGTCAGTGGGTGGAAGTAGACTCGACTCTCGTTCGCAACGCCTGTCACCGACCCGCCACCGGAGGCCCCCGCCGTGACCAAGCCGCCCTTTACGCACCTCCACGTACACACCCAGTACTCGATGCTGGACGGTGCCGCGCGGCTCAAGGACATGTTCAACGCGTGCAATGAAATGGGCATGTCCCACATCGCGATGTCCGACCACGGCAACCTGCACGGGGCGTACGACTTCTTCCACTCCGCGCAGAAGGCGGGCGTCACGCCCATCATCGGCATCGAGGCGTACGTGGCCCCGGAGTCCCGCCGCAACAAGCGGAAGATCAAGTGGGGCCAGCCGCACCAGAAGCGCGACGACGTGTCGGGTTCGGGCGGTTACACCCACAAGACGATCTGGGCGGCGAACAGCACCGGGCTGCACAACCTCTTCAAGCTGTCCTCCGACGCGTACGCCGAGGGCTGGCTCCAGAAGTGGCCGCGCATGGACAAGGAGACCATCTCCCAGTGGTCCGAGGGGCTCATCGCCTCCACGGGCTGCCCCTCCGGCGAGCTCCAGACCCGCCTGCGCCTGGGCCAGTACGACGAGGCCAAGCAGGCGGCATCGGACTACCTGGACATCTTCGGCAAGGGCCGGTACTTCCTGGAGCTGATGGACCACGGCATCGAGATCGAGCGCCGGGTCCGCGACGACCTCGTCAAGATCGGCAAGGAACTCGGCATCCCGCCGCTGGTGACGAACGACTCGCACTACACCTACGCCCACGAGGCGAGCGCGCACGACGCCCTGCTGTGCATCCAGACCGGCAAGAACCTCTCCGACCCGGACCGCTTCCGCTTCGACGGCACGGGCTACTACCTGAAGTCCACCGACGAGATGTACGCGGTGGACTCCTCGGACGCCTGGCAGGAGGGCTGCCGCAACACCCTCCTGGTCGCCGAGCAGATCGACACCACCGGGATGTTCGAGAAGCGCGACCTGATGCCGAAGTTCGAGATCCCCGACGGCTTCACCGAGGTCACCTGGTTCCAGGAGGAGGTCCGGGTCGGCATGCAGCGCCGCTACCCGGGCGGCGTCCCCGAGGACCGCCAGAAGCAGGCCGAGTACGAGATGGACACCATCATCTCGATGGGCTTCCCCGGCTACTTCCTCGTCGTCGCCGACTTCATCATGTGGGCGAAGAACCAGGGCATCGCGGTGGGGCCCGGCCGTGGTTCCGCGGCCGGTTCGATCGTCGCGTACGCCATGGGCATCACCGACCTCGACCCGATCACGCACGGCCTGATCTTCGAGCGCTTCCTCAACCCCGAGCGCATCTCCATGCCCGACGTCGACATCGACTTCGACGAGCGCAGGCGCGTCGAAGTGATCCGGTACGTGACGGAGAAGTACGGCTCCGACAAGGTCGCCATGATCGGCACCTACGGCAAGATCAAGGCCAAGAACGCGATCAAGGACTCGGCCCGCGTGCTGGGCTACCCGTACGCGATGGGCGACCGCCTCACCAAGGCCATGCCCGCCGACGTCCTCGGCAAGGGCATCGACCTCTCCGGCATCACCGACCCCAAGCACCCGCGCTACAGCGAGGCGGGCGAGATCCGGGGGATGTACGAGAACGAGCCGGACGTCAAGAAGGTCATCGACACCGCAAAGGGTGTGGAGGGCCTGGTCCGTCAGATGGGTGTGCACGCGGCCGGCGTGATCATGTCCAGCGAGCCGATCGTCGACCACGCGCCGATCTGGGTGCGGCACACCGACGGCGTCACCATCACGCAGTGGGACTACCCGCAGTGCGAGTCGCTCGGCCTGCTCAAGATGGACTTCCTGGGCCTTCGCAACCTCACCATCATGGACGACGCCGTCAAGATGGTCCGGGCCAACAAGGGCATCGACCTGGAGATGCTCTCCCTGCCGCTCGACGACCCGAAGACCTTCGAACTGCTCTGCCGCGGTGACACGCTCGGCGTCTTCCAGTTCGACGGCGGCCCCATGCGCTCCCTGCTGCGCCAGATGCAGCCCGACAACTTCGAGGACATTTCCGCCGTCTCGGCCCTGTACCGGCCGGGCCCGATGGGCATGAACTCGCACACCAACTACGCGGAGCGCAAGAACGGCCGCCAGGAGATCACGCCGATCCACCCGGAGCTCGAAGAGCCCCTGAAGGAGACTCTGGGTCTGACCTACGGCCTCATCGTGTACCAGGAGCAGGTGCAGAAGGCCGCCCAGATCATCGCCGGGTACTCCCTCGGCGAGGCCGACATCCTGCGCCGCGTGATGGGCAAGAAGAAGCCGGAGGAGCTGGCGAAGAACTTCGTCCTCTTCCAGGCGGGCGCGAAGAAGAACGGCTTCTCCGACCAGGCCATCCAGGCGCTGTGGGACGTCCTGGTGCCGTTCGCCGGATACGCGTTCAACAAGGCGCACTCCTCCGCGTACGGCCTGGTCACGTACTGGACCGCCTACCTGAAGGCGAACTACCCCGCCGAGTACATGGCGGCCCTGCTGACCTCGGTGAAGGACGACAAGGACAAGTCGGCCGTCTACCTCAACGAGTGCCGCCGCATGGGCATCAAGGTGCTCCCGCCGAACGTCAACGAGTCGGAGTCCAACTTCGCCGCCCAGGGCGACGACGTGATCCTCTTCGGCCTCACCGCCGTCCGCAACGTCGGTCAGAACGTCGTGGACTCGATCATCCGGATGCGCAAGGCGAAGGGGAAGTACACCTCCTTCCCCGACTTCCTCGACAAGGTCGAGGCCGTCGTCTGCAACAAGCGCACCGTGGAATCCCTCATCAAGGCCGGCGCCTTCGACGAGATGGGCCACACCCGCAAGGGCCTCGTCGCCCACCACGAGCCGATGATCGACAACGTGGTGCAGGTCAAGCGCAAGGAGGCCGAGGGCCAGTTCGACCTGTTCGGCGGCGGCGAGGAGGACAGCAGCGAGCCCGGCTTCGGACTCGACGTCGAGTTCTCCGACATCGAGTGGGAGAAGTCGTACCTCCTCGCGCAGGAGCGCGAGATGCTCGGTCTGTACGTCTCCGACCACCCGCTCTTCGGCCTGGAGCACGTCCTGTCCGACAAGGCGGACGCTGCCATCGCCCAGCTCACCGGCGGCGAGCACTCCGACGGCGCGGTCGTCACGGTCGGCGGCATCATCTCCGGCCTCCAGCGCAAGATGACCAAGCAGGGCAACGCGTGGGCGATCGCCACGGTGGAGGACCTGGCGGGCTCCATCGAGTGCATGTTCTTCCCGGCGACGTACCAGCTCGTCTCCACCCAGCTGGTGGAGGACACGGTCGTCTTCGTGAAGGGCCGGCTCGACAAGCGTGAGGACGTGCCCCGGCTGGTCGCGATGGAGCTCCAGGTCCCGGACCTGTCCAACGCGGGCACCAATGCGCCGGTCGTGCTGACCATTCCGACCGTGAAGGTCACCCCGCCGATGATCAGCAAGCTGGGCGACATCCTGTCCCACCACCGGGGCAACACCGAGGTGCGGATCAAGCTTCAGGGGCCTCGTAAGACGACGGTGCTCCGGCTTGACCGGCACCGGGTGACGGCCGATCCGGCGCTCTTCGGTGACCTGAAGGTGTTGCTGGGCCCGAGCTGCCTGGCCGGCTGAGCCGTACGAGCCGGCCGGCTGAGCCGTACGAGCAAGCAAGAAGGCGCCCTCCCCGTGCACGGGGAGGGCGCCTTCACGTATGTCAGCAGTGATCAGTTGTGGCCGAAACGCCGCTGGTGCTTCCGGGCCACGTCGGCCGGGCTGCCCTGCGCCGGGGACTGCGACTGCGCCTCGAAGGAGCTGCTCTTCTCGGACTGCTGCGAAGCCTTGTCCTGAGCGGTCGGCTGCTTGCGGGAGTTCTTGTTCTTGGCCATGGAATGCCTCCTGAAAGGTGTCGGTGCCAGGGCCGCGACCAGACTCACACAGCAGGACAGACCTCGCATTTTGGATCATTGCCGTACGTAATCGGACGCCATCGGGAGTAACCTGCGCGGTAACTTCGCCCGTCGCCACGCCGATGATCGAGTTCCGGCCGTTAAGCCTCGCGAGGTCGGGCAGACTCGGTAGAAACCCGTAAAGCCTGCCGATCCTTGTCCTTTGTTTTCGAGATCTTCAACGTTCTTCGAACACTTTTCGAGGTTCCAGAAAGAGGGTGGAACGCGTGGACCGCTGCGTCGTCCTGGTGGACGCCGGCTATCTGCTGGGCGCCGCCGCGAGTCTGCTGGCCGGGGAGCCGGCCCGCTCGCGCATCACCGTCGATCACGCCGCCCTCATCCAGGGCCTGCGCGAACGCGCCGAGGCCGATACGCAGCAGCCGCTGCTGCGCATCTACTGGTTCGACGGCGCCCCCGACCGCGTGCCGCAGCCCGAGCACCGCAGGCTGCGCGTCATGCCGCGCGTCACCGTCCGCCTGGGCGCCCTGACCCGCAGCGACGGCCGCTGGGCGCAGAAGGGCGTCGACGCCGCGATGCACGCCGAGCTGACCGAACTGGCCAGAAACCGGGCCTGCTCCGACATCGTGCTGGTCACCGGCGACGGCGATCTGCTGCCCGGCCTGATGTCCGCCAAGGAACACGGCGTCGCCGTCCACCTCTGGGCCGTGCAGGCCGCCGACGGCGACTACAACCAGTCCGAGGACCTCGTCGCCGAGGCCGACGAGCGCCGCGTCCTGGACCGGGTCTGGATCACCCGCGCGGTACGGGCCAAGGAGTACGGCGGCATCTGCGCCCCGCCCCCGGCCCCCCGCCCCGAGATCGCTGCGATCCTCTCCGCCCCGCTGCCCGAGTCCGCGCTCGCCGCCCAGGCGGAGGCCCAGGCCCGCGTCGAGGCCCAGGCCCGTGCCGCCCGGGCCCCCGGCGCCAACGGCACCCCGGCCCCCGCCCGCAACGGCTCCGCCGAGGCCCCCGCCGCCGCGACCGGCCGCACCGTACCCACCCCGAAGGACCTCGCGGGCCTGCGCGGGCCCGGCACCCAGCCCGCCCAGCACCCCGGGCACGCCCCGCACCCCCCGGCGACCAGCGCCACCCTGCGCTGGTCCTCCGACAAGGGCTGGGTGGAGCGCCCCGGCTCCGGGCCCGCCCTCGGCGAGCCCCCCGAAACGGCGTCCCTGCCCACCCTCGCCCAGCTCACCAGCGCCGAGCAGCGCTGGGCGGACCGCGAGGAGGACATCACCACCGTCGGCGGCGACCCCTTCGAGGTCGGCCAGGTCTTCGCCCGCCGCTGGATGGAACGCCTCCCGGAGCCCGTCCACACCCAGAAGCTCTCCACCATGTACCCGCGCATCCCGCACCGCATCGACGGCGAGCTGCTGCGGTACGCGGCCCGCTTCGGTCTCCTCGCGCACAAGGACGACCAGATCGACGAGCACGACCGGTACGCGATCCGGGCGGGCTTCTGGCGCGAGATCGACGTCCGGGCGGCGGCGGAACACGCCACGGTCGCCGACTGACCCCGCGCACCGGACCGCCTCAAGATCACCTGGACGAAACGCCGCAACCCGTACGCCGGGGGAGGGACCCGGCGGCGGGTGCGCCGCCGGGGACCCCGTATGGTCGTTGCTCGTGAGTACGGGCAGCACCGCACGGGTGACGGAGACAGCGGGCACGGCCTCGGCGCCGCACGAAGGCCCCCGGGACAGGGGCCACGACGGGGACGTCGTGTGCGCGGTCGAAGGCCTGGTCAAGGTGTACGCCGCCGCGCGCGCCCGGCGCGGCGCGCCCGCCGTGCCCGAGGTCCGGGCCAGCGACGGCATCTCCCTCGCCGTGCGCCGGGGCGAGATCTTCGGCCTGCTGGGCCCCAACGGCGCGGGCAAGACCACCCTGGTGCGCCAGCTCACCGGACTCATGCGCCCCGACGCGGGCAGTGTCTCCGTCCTCGGCCACGACCTGGTGCGCCACCCCGAGCGCGCCTCCCGGCTGCTGGCCTACCTCGGCCAGGAGAGCAGTGCTCTCGACGAGCTGACGGTGTCGCTGGCCGTGGAGACCACCGGCCGGCTGCGCGGACTCACGCTGAAGCAGGCGCGCGCCGAGCGTGACGACGTACTCGAAGAACTGGCCCTGACCCCCATCGCGGGCAAGGCGCTCAAGAAGCTCTCCGGCGGTCAGCGCCGGCTGGCGTGCTTCGCGACCGTACTGGTCGGGGAGCGGCCGGTGCTGGTCCTGGACGAGCCGACCACCGGCATGGACCCGGTCGCCCGGCGCGCGGTCTGGTCGGCCGTCGACCGACGGCGCGCCGATCGTGGCGCGACCGTCCTGCTGGTCACCCACAACGTCATCGAGGCCGAGACCGTCCTCGACCGGGTCGCCGTCCTGGAACACGGCAAGGTCATCGCCTGCGACACCCCGGCCGGACTCAAGGCGCACGTCGCCGACGAGGTCCGGGTCGAACTGGTGTGGCGGGAGCGGGCCCCCCTCGACGTCCCCGAGGTGGCGGCCCTGCGCGAGCTGGGCGCAGGGGTGCAGGAGTCCGGGCGGCGCTGGACGCTGCGGCTGGCTCCGGACGAGGCGCGGGCCGCGGTCGCCGCGGTCACCTCGGGAGCGGCGTTCGCCGCACTCGACGACTTCACGCTGGCCACCCCGAGCCTGGAGGACGTGTACCTCGCGCTCGGCGGCGGGCGTACGGAAGGGCTGGTCAAGGCGTGAGCGCGGGAGCCATCGAAGCAGTGGGTACGACGGGGTCCGCAGCGGTTCGCACGGAAGCGGAGGCGGCCGGGGAACTCGCCCCCGCCGCACGCTTCCTCCCCTCCCTGGCGGCCGTGTACCGGGCGCAGCTCTCGCGCGCCCGGGTGGCGCGCATCCCGCTTCTGTTCGTGGCGACGTTCCAGTCCGTCGGGATCATGATCCTGATGCGGGGCGTCGTGGACGGCGGCGGCGAGGCGCGGGCGGTCGTCGCCGGGTCGAGCGTGCTGGTCGTCGCCTTCGTGGCGCTGAACCTGCTCGCCCAGTACTTCGGGCAGCTCAGGGCCAGTGGCGGACTCGACCACTACGCCACGCTGCCGGTGCCGCCCGCCTCGGTGGTGCTGGGCGCGGCGGGCGCGTACGCCTCCTTCACCGTGCCCGGAACGCTCGTCACGGCGGGCATCGGGTGCGTGCTCTTCGACCTGCCGATGGGGCACCTGTGGGTGCTCGCGGCGGTCATCCCGCTGGCCGGTGCGGCGCTCGCCGGACTCGGCGCGGCACTCGGGCTGCTCGCGCCCAAGCCCGAACTGGCCACGCTGCTGGGGCAGTTGGGGATGTCGGCGGCGCTGCTGCTGGGCGTGCTCCCGACCGAGCGGATGCCCCTGCTGATCCAGTACGCACGGGACCTGCTGCCCTCCACGTACGGGGTGGAGGCCTTCGCCCGCACCTTCGACGTACACCCGGACTGGGCGGCGGTCGGCGTCGACCTCGCGGTCTGCGCCGGGGTCGGGGTGGTCTCGCTGGCCGTGGCGACGTGGGCCTACCGGAGGGCTGCGGTCCGCTGAGGGCCGTGTGCGGGGGACGTCCGATGAGGCGTCGCCCGGGAGGGCCTGGCACGATGTCAGGGTGACCGCTCCTCTGACACCGCCTCACCAGCCTTCGCCGCACGACCCCTGGCAGACGCCCGAGGGGGCGACCGACGCGATGGCGTACCCGCCGGCCGAGAACGCCTGTGACCGCAACGCCGAACTGGCCACGGACATCCGCAAGGCCTTGGTCGTGCTGGTCGTGACCGCCGTGCTGGGGCTGGTGCTCGGCGCGCTGTGGGCGTGGCTGGCGCCGAAGGTGCCGCTGATCTCGACCGACAAGGCGGTCTTCCTCAAGGACACCGAGGGGGAGGAGGCGGCCGGGGCGGACGGCGTCTTCGTGCTGCTGTCGCTGGGGATGGGGCTGCTCACCGGGATCGGGGCGTTCCTGTTCCACCGGCGGGGCGGGATTCCGATGGTCGTGGGCATCGCGCTCGGGGCGCTCATGGGGGCGTGGCTGGGGTGGATGGCCGGGGGCTGGTTCGGGCCGACGGCGGACGTGGTGGCCCATGCGAAGGCGGTGGGGGCGGGGGTCGTCTTCGACGCGCCGCTGAAGCTGGGGGCGAAGGGGGCGCTGCTGGCGTGGGCCTTCGTGGGGGTGCTGGTGCACTTGGGGCTGACGGCGGTGTGGGGGGTGCGGGATCCGGAGCCGGAGTTCGAGTGGGGGGCGTATTACGGGACGCCGTCCCAGGGGGCGCACGGTCCTCGGGACGCGTAGGGGGTCGACGCGGTGCCCTTCCTCCGCTAGGACCTAGGGAAACGGTCCGACCGTGAGGGGTGTGACGCGATGTCCAAGAAGACCCGCAAGCGGAAGTGGCGCGTGAAGAAGAACAAGTCCAACCACGGCAAGCGCCCGGCGTAGGGCTGCGCGGGCGGGCGGGGTGGGTGCGGTGTCGCCGCGGGGCGTGTGTGGTTGCTGTTTCGCCTGCGGCGGGCTGCCCCTGACCCGCCCCTTCACCTAAACCCGCGGGGCTGTGAACGGTCCCCGTGCGGGTGGGCGGGTGGCTGGTCGCGCCCACGCGGCGGAGCCGCAAATCGACACAGCCCCGCGCCCCTAGGCGCGCCCGATCGGTGCCAGGACCGCTGAGGTCAGTGCGGCCAGGTCGCCGGGGGCCAGTTCGACCTCCAGTCCCCGGCGGCCCGCCGAGATGCAGATCGTGGCGTGGGCGGAGGCCGACGCGTCCAGCACCGTGCGGAGCTTCTTGCGCTGGCCGAGAGGGGAGATCCCGCCCCGGACGTACCCCGTTGTGCGCTCGGCCGCCGCCGGGTCCGCCATGACCGCCTTCTTGCCGCCGACGGCGGACGCCAGCGCCTTCAGGTCCAGAGAGCCGGCCACCGGCACGACCGCCACGGTCAGCGTCCCGTCCACGTCCGCGACCAGCGTCTTGAAGACCCGGTCCGGGGTGACGCCGAGCGCTGCGGCGGCCTCCTCGCCGTAGGACGCGGCCGCCGGGTCGTGCTCGTACGCATGCACCGTGTACGCGGTGCCCGCCGCCGTCAGGGCCACCGTCGCGGGAGTCCCGCCCGACTGCGCGGCCTGCTTCTTCTTCGCCAACGTACGTAATCCGATCGTCAGTTGGGGCAGGTCGGGGCCCGGGTGAGGGCCTCGGCCGGGATCGACGGCAGGTGCCGGATCAGGGCCGTTTCCTGGCGCAGGATCGTCAGTTCCTCGCGCAGCCGGGTCGCCGTGTCGGGGGCCTGGAGGAGCCGCTGCCGGGTCGGGGTGTCGAGCATGGTCGCGGCCGCCACCAGGTAGGAGACGACCGACGGCTCGTCGGGGAGGTCGGCGGCCGTCGTCAGGGTCGCCTCGCGGGCCCCCGCCAGCCGCTTCTGATACGTACGGAACGCACGCAGCACACCCTCCGCGAGGGCGCCCGCCTCGTCGCCCGGGTCCTCCTCCAGCTCCTCCAGCTCGGCCACCAGGTAGGGGCCGCTCGCGTCCACCGACAGCAGCCGCACCCGCTTCGTGCCCGTGGCCAGCACCTCGAAGCTGCCGTCCTCGCGTTCGCGGATGGTCGCCGCGTCCGCGATGCAGCCCACCCGGTGGAAGGCCTGGATGGGGTCGGCGCCGAAGCCCGCCGCCGGGCCCTGCTCGGTGAGGGCGGTGGGGTCGTCGGGCATCCCGGTCGCGGTGCGGGCGGTCTCCCGGCCGTCACGGATCGCCACGACCGCGAAGCGGCGCGCCTCGTCGTCCGTACCGTCGTCGGAGTCGGAGCCCGCGTCCGCGTCGGGGGACGACTTCAGCAAGTCGCGCATCATGGCGCGATAACGCTCCTCGAACACGTTCAGCGGCAGGACGAGGCCGGGGAACAGCACCGAGTTGAGCGGGAAGAGCGGCAGGCGAGCGGTGGTCACAGCGCTCAAGCGTAATGGCCGTCGGACCTGCTGCGTCCGGGAGTCCATTTACGGGACCCCTCGGGTTTCGTCCGGCCCGCCGCCGGGGCCGGTCCCGCGCCCGCCAGGGAGCGTGCCGTGTCCCGCAGTTCGAGGAACCGGCCGAGCGGGTCCTCGGTGAGCCGGGCCCACGGGAAGGACGTCGCGTACGGCCCGATCAGGTGGAACTGCTCCACCGCGTCCGCCCACCGCTCGCGGGAGACCAGGACGTACGCCAGGAGGTTGCGGACCTCCGCCGTCCACGGGTCGCCGGGCGCGTACTCGGCGGACAGCGTGATCGCCAGGTCGGCCGCCTTGTCGATACGGGCGGTCAGGTCGACCGCGAGGGGCCGCCCGCCCATCGCGTCCCGACCGGCGAGCAGTGCGAACGCGGCCCGCAGCGGGAGCGCCTGGATGAGCGAGCCGGGCAGCGCGTCGTCGGCGGCCTGCTCGGCGAAGTCGAAGCATTCGCGGTACGTGGACCCCTGTGCGGCCAGGTACTTCAGGGCGGCGACATGGCAGCCGTAGTGGTGCGAGGAGCGGCGGACGGCCTGCCCCCACAGCGCCTCGAAGGTGTCGTGGGCGGCCTGGGTGCCGCGTGCGTGGTCGAGCGCGATGCGCCAGGGCACGGGGTCGCAGGGCGCACCGGCCGCCGCCGCGTCGATCAGCGGGCCCGCCGGGCGCAGCCGGTCGGCGGGGGCCGGGGACTCCAGCGCCCTGCGGACCTCCAGCTCGGCCTTGACCAGGAGCGCGTCCGGGTCGCTGGGCGCGGCCAGCAGCCAGTCGGTGAGCCAGTCCTGCCGGTGGTGGGCGAACGCGGCGAGCCGCAGCGTGTACCGGTCGCGGTTCTCCCACTCGGCGTCCTCGCGGGTCGCGGCCAGGAGGGCGGCGGCGGGTGCGTAGCGGCCCTGGGCGGCGGCGACGATGGCGGGGGCGATGCGCGCGTCGGGGGCGTCGAGCAGCAGGTCTTCTTCTGCGGTGCAGTCGTCGGCGGAGTCCGTGGCGGACGGCCCGCCGGCCGGGCGCGGCGAGACCCGGCGGGACCGGCGTGCGGTGCTCATCAGGGCGCGAAGGAAAGACATGGTCCAGCCATTGAAAACCGCAGGTGAGCGGGGTGCCAGGGGCGGTCTGTGAAGCTTTGGTAGCGGCGCGAAGGTTGTACGGTTTCCGGTCAAGGGACGGTAAAGAAAGCGGGGGGAGAAGGGGCGGGCGGGGAGGGCGTGTGGCGGTGCGGGGAAGGCGCGGTGAACGAGACTCTCCTCACCCCCTCCTCACCCCCGCCGCAGCAGCCGCGAGGCGCCCGCCGCGACGGTCGTCGCCAGGATCCAGCCCAGCAGGATCAGGCCCGCGGCGGCCCACTGCCAGACGCCCGTGAGGAGCCAGTAGCCGTCCTGGCCGAGGTTGATGACCGGGACCAAGAGGTCCAGGGCGTACAGGGGCGCGCTCCACTGGGGGTGCTCGTCGGCCTTGATCGGCTGGGGGTCGTAACGGGAGAAGGCGAGGGTCCCCGCCGCCCACAGCACCGCCATCCACAGCGCCGCCCGGCCCGGCCGGTACCCGTACGCCACCGTCCAGTCCTGGAGGACGCCCCACACCTTCCCGGCCAGCGGCAGCGTCTCGCGGCGGCGGCGCTGCTTGGTGAGCAGGACCTCGCGGGCCTCGGAGTCCTCGCCGCTGTTGCGCTTGACGGCGGCCAGGCGTTCGTACGGCTCCGGGGCGTACTCGGGGGTCGCCGCCGTCACCCACTCCAGCCGCCTGGCCAGCGGGAAGTGCCCCACCGGGACCAGGACCTCGTACGCGAACCCGCCCATCGACAGCTGGCCGGGCCCCGGCCAGCTCGTCGACTTGTCGACCAGGGTGACGATCTTCGCTCCGGACAGCACGACCTTCCCCCGCTCCGGGCGCTCGCAGAGGAAGCGCAGCTCGGGGGTCTGGATGCGGCGCAGCGAGAGCTGCTGGTCGTTCTCCAGCGTGAAGCGCGCGTCCTGGAGGTCGATCGCGTCGCCGAACCGTCCGTCGTCCAGCCGGATGCCGCCCAGGCACTCGAAGCGCTGCATGCGCACGCCCCGGGCGGGGGTGTTGCCGACGCCCCGGCCGATGCCGTACGGGGGCGTGGTGTTCCCGTACGTCTGCGAGGAGAGCCCGGCCGGAGTCAGGTAGAGCGTTCGTTCCACCGTGAGCTGGGGGGCGTTCAGCGCGAGCTTTCCGTACGGGTTGCTGAGGCGGCTGCCGCGCAGGCTCAGGGACACGCCGACCTTCGCGCCGCGCAGGCTGATCTCGCCGTGCGTCTCGATCAGCTCGGCCTGGAGGTCCTGCGCCACCGCGAGCCCGTCGGCGAGCAGCGACTTCCCGCGCCGGTCGCGGCCGATCACGATCTGGTTGATCAGCAGGTCCGTGCCGATCTGGGCGTCGGTGAGCCGCACCCCGTTCTCCACCCGGCAGCGCGGCAGATGCAGATCGCCCTCGGTGTGCAGCCGGGCCGCCTCCAGCCGGGGGATCGAGCACCCCACCAGGCGCAGCGTCGTGAACCGGCACTCCGGCAGCCGCAGCTCGCGGTCGAACCGGCACCCGTTCATCTCCACGTACGGGGCCACCGTGCCGCCCGACAGGTTCAGCTCCCCGGTGATCTGCACCCCGCGCAGCTTCAGCGCCGCCACCCGGCCCGGCAGCGCGCCCGGACCGCTGAGCAGCAGCAACGCCACCACCCTGGCGCGGACCGTGCGCTCGGGCCCCCAGGAGCGGGCGGCCATCGGATCATCGGCGAGGGGGTCGTTCGCCCGCAGGTCACAGGTGCTGCCGTTGCGGAACGCCTGCCACATCCCCAGCTCCGCCGCGCTGAGCCAGTCGGGCGCCTCGTCGTCCCGCTGCGCCTCGGTCACTGCGCCGCCCATCCCCTCGCTCGCGTACGTAACGCAGTGCACGCTAGCCGTCACCGGTGACACCCGGGACCACTGTGGCTCGTATCAGCCAGTGATACGGGCGACCGGTGGCCGGAAGCGGTCTGCGAGAATTGGGCCCGTGATCTCACGAATCGATCTGCGCGGCAAGGCCCTCCCCGAGGGTGGAGCCCTGCGCGACCTGCTGCCCCGAGCCGACTTCGACGTGACGACCGCCCTGGAGAAGGTGCGGCCGATCTGCGAGGACGTGCATCATCGTGGCGACACGGCGCTGATCGAGTACGCGGAGAGGTTCGACGGGGTCACGCTGGCCGAGGTCCGGGTCCCGGCGCAGGCGATCGCCGACGCGCTGGAGAAGCTGGATCCCGAGGTGCGGGCCGCCCTGGAGGAATCGATCCGGCGGGCCAGGCTCGTCCACCGCGCACAGCGCCGCTCCACCCACACCACGCAGGTCGTGCCCGGCGGCACGGTCACCGAGAAGTGGGTGCCCGTCGACCGCGTGGGCCTGTACGCGCCCGGCGGCCGGTCCGTCTACCCGTCGTCCGTGATCATGAACGTGGTCCCGGCGCAGGAGGCGGGCGTTGCGTCGATCGCGCTGGCCTCCCCGGCCCAGGCCGAGACCGGCGGCCTGCCGCACCCCACGATCCTGGCCGCGTGCGCGCTGCTCGGGATCGACGAGGTGTACGCGGCCGGCGGCGCGACCGCCGTCGCGATGTTCGCGTACGGCACCGAGTCCTGCGCGCCCGCCAACATGGTCACCGGCCCCGGCAACATCTGGGTCGCCGCCGCCAAGCGCTACTTCGCGGGCCGCATCGGCATCGACGCCGAGGCCGGCCCCACGGAGATCGCCGTGCTCGCGGACGACACCGCCGACCCGATGCACGTCGCCGCCGACCTGATCTCCCAGGCGGAGCACGACCCGCTGGCCGCCGCCGTCCTCGTCACGGACTCCGCCGCGCTCGCGGACGCCGTCGAGAACGAACTCGTACCGCAGGTCGACGCCAGCAAGCACAAGGCCGACCGGATCCTCCCGGCGCTCGCCGGGCGGCAGTCCGCGATCGTGCTGGTGGAATCGCTGGAGGACGGCCTCAAGGTGGTCGACGCGTACGGCGCCGAGCACCTGGAGATCCAGACCGCCGACGCCGCCGCCCTCGCCGACCGGGTCCGCAACGCGGGCGCGATCTTCGTCGGCGCGTACGCCCCGGTCTCCCTCGGCGACTACTGCGCGGGCTCCAACCACGTCCTGCCCACCGGCGGCTGCGCCTGCCACTCCTCGGGCCTGTCCGTCCAGTCCTTCCTGCGCGGCATCCACGTCGTGGACTACTCCCGCGAGGCCCTCGCCGACGTCGCCCACCACGTGGTGACGCTCGCCGAGGCGGAGGACCTCCCGGCGCACGGCGCGGCGATCAAGGCCAGGTTCGGATGGAAGGTCCCGAAGGCATGACGAACATCGACGACCTCCCCATCCGCGAGGAGCTGAAGGGCAAGTCCCCTTACGGCGCCCCCCAGTTGGACGTCCCCGTCCGGCTGAACACCAACGAGAACCCGTACCCGCTCCCCGAAGCCCTGGTCGACCGCATCGCCGAGCGCGTCCGCGAGGCCGCCCGGGACCTCAACCGCTACCCCGACCGGGACGCGGTGGAGCTCCGTACGGAACTGGCCAAGTACCTCACGAAGACCGCAGGTCACGACGTCACCGTCAAGCACCTGTGGGCCGCCAACGGCTCCAACGAGATCCTCCAGCAGCTCCTCCAGACCTTCGGCGGCCCGGGCCGTACCGCCATCGGTTTCGAGCCCTCGTACTCGATGCACGCGCTGATCTCGCGCGGCACGGGCACGGGCTGGATCTCCGGCCCCCGCAACGACGACTTCACCATCGACGTCGAAGCGGCGAAGAAGGCCATCGCCGAGCACAAGCCCGACGTCGTCTTCATCACCAGCCCCAACAACCCCACCGGCACCGCCGTCGAGGCCGACACCGTCCTCGCGCTGTACGACGCCGCCCAGGCCGCCAAGCCGTCCCTGGTCGTCATCGACGAGGCGTACGGCGAATTCAGCCACCGCGCCTCGCTGCTGCCGCTGATCGAGGACCGCCCGAACCTGGTGCTCTCCCGCACCATGTCCAAGGCCTTCGGCGCGGCCGGGCTGCGGCTCGGCTACCTCGCCGCCGACCCGGCCGTGGTGGACGCGGTCCAGCTCGTACGGCTGCCGTACCACCTGTCCTCCGTCACCCAGGCCACCGCGCTCGCCGCGCTGGAGCACACCGATACCCTGCTCGGATACGTCGAACAGCTGAAGGCCGAGCGCGACCGTCTGGTCGCCGAGCTGCGGGCCATCGGCTACGAGGTCACCGAGTCGGACGCCAACTTCGTCCAGTTCGGCCGCTTCGACGACGCGCACGCCGTGTGGCAGCAGATCCTCGACCGGGGCGTCCTGGTCCGGGACAACGGCGTACCGGGCTGGCTGCGGGTCACGGCAGGCACCCCCGACGAGAACGACGCGTTCCTGGAAGCGGTACGCGCACTCAAGAAGGAGCAGAGCGCATGAGCCGCATCGGACGTGTCGAGCGCACGACCAAGGAGACCTCCGTCGTCGTCGAGATCGACCTCGACGGCACCGGCAAGGTCGACGTCGCCACGGGCGTGGGCTTCTACGACCACATGCTCGACCAGCTCGGCCGCCACGGCCTCTTCGACCTCACGGTCAAGACGGACGGCGACCTGCACATCGACACCCACCACACCATTGAGGACACCGCGCTCGCGCTGGGCGCCGCCTTCAAGCAGGCCCTCGGCGACAAGGTCGGCATCTACCGCTTCGGCAACTGCACCGTCCCGCTGGACGAGTCCCTCGCCCAGGTCACCGTCGACCTCTCCGGCCGCCCCTACCTCGTGCACACCGAGCCCGAGAACATGGCGCCGATGATCGGCACGTACGACACGACCATGACCCGGCACATCTTCGAGTCCTTCGTCGCGCAGGCGCAGATCGCCCTGCACATCCACGTGCCGTACGGGCGCAACGCGCACCACATCGTGGAGTGCCAGTTCAAGGCCCTGGCGCGGGCACTGCGCTACGCCGCCGAGCGCGACCCGCGCGCGGCCGGCATCCTCCCCTCGACCAAGGGCGCGCTGTAACCCCATGAACGGTCTCAACACCATCCTCATCGTCGTCGGCCTCTTCCTGGCCGGCGGCGTGTACTCCTTCTCCAAGCAGAAGATGCCCAAGGGCGTCATCGTGCTGCTCGCCCTCGCCTCCGTGATGTGTCTGGTCGCGGGCATCCTGCGTATTCAGGGACTCTGGGAATGACGAACATGAAGAAGGTCGTGGTCTTCGACTACGGCTTCGGCAACGTCCGGTCGGCCGAGCGGGCGCTCGCCCGGGTCGGCGCGGACGTCGAGATCACCCGCGACTACGACACCGCGATGAACGCGGACGGGCTGCTGGTGCCCGGCGTCGGCGCGTTCTCCGCCTGCATGAAGGGCCTGAAGGAGGCGCGCGGCGACTGGATCGTCGGCCGCCGCCTGTCCGGCGGACGCCCCGTCCTCGGCATCTGCGTCGGCATGCAGATCCTCTTCGAGCGCGGCATCGAGCATGGGGTCGAGACCGAGGGCCTGGACGAGTGGCCCGGCGAGGTCGCCCCGCTCAAGGCCGACGTCGTACCGCACATGGGCTGGAACACCGTCGAGGCGGCCCCCGGCTCGGAGCTGTTCGCGGGTCTGGACGCCGACGAGCGCTACTACTTCGTGCACTCGTACGCCGTCCACGACTGGACCCTCGAAGTGACCAACCCCAAGATCCGCTCCCCGCGCGTCAGTTGGTCCACGCACGGCGAGCCCTTCGTCGCGGCCGTCGAGAACCAGGCACTGTGGGCGACCCAGTTCCACCCCGAGAAGTCCGGCGACGCCGGAGCCCAGCTGCTCACCAACTGGATCGGAACCCTCTGATGTCTTCGCTGCACAAGCTTGAACTGCTGCCCGCCGTCGACGTCCGCGACGGCCAGGCCGTCCGCCTCGTGCACGGCGAGTCCGGCTCCGAGACCTCGTACGGCTCCCCGCTGGAGGCGGCCCTCGCCTGGCAGAAGTCCGGTGCCGAGTGGCTGCACCTGGTCGACCTGGACGCCGCCTTCGGCACCGGCGACAACCGCAAGGTCATCGCCGAGGTCGCCGCCGCGATGGACATCAAGGTCGAGCTGTCCGGCGGCATCCGCGACGACGCCTCCCTGGAGGCCGCGCTCGCCACCGGCTGCAAGCGCGTCAACCTCGGCACCGCCGCCCTGGAGACCCCCGAGTGGGTCGCGAAGGTCATCTCCCAGTACGGCGACAAGATCGCGGTCGGCCTGGACGTACGGGGAACCACCCTGCGCGGCCGGGGCTGGACCCGTGACGGCGGCGACCTGTACGAGACGCTGGCCCGCCTCGACTCCGAGGGCTGCGCCCGGTACGTCGTCACCGACATCGCCAAGGACGGCACCCTCCAGGGCCCCAACCTGGAGCTCCTGAAGAACGTCTGCGCCGCCACCGACAAGCCCGTCGTGGCCTCCGGCGGCGTCTCCTCGCTGGACGACCTGCGGGCCATCGCCTCGCTGGTGCCGGACGGCGTCGAGGGTGCGATCGTCGGCAAGGCGCTGTACGCGAAGGCGTTCACGCTGGAAGAGGCGCTGGAGGCGGTCTCCCGATGACCTCTTCGCCAGTGCGCCGCGTCCAGACCGGCGCTCCCTGGGAGGAGCAGTTCGGCTACGCGCGCGCCGTGGAACTGCCCAACGGGCTTGTCCTGGTGGCCGGCTGCACGTCCGTGGTGGACGGCGTCATCGACGCCGGGACCCCGTACGAGCAGACCATGACCGCCTTCGGCGTCGCCGAGAAGGCCCTCCAGCAGCTCGGCCTGACCCGCGCCGACGTCGTCCGCACCCGGATGTACATCACGCACGCCCGCGACGTCGACGAGGTGGGCCGCGCCCACAAGGAGCTCTTCGACACCGTCCGCCCGGCCGCGTCCATGCTGATCGTCTCCGGCTTCGTCGACCCCTCGCTGGTCGTCGAGGTCGAGGTCGAGGCGTACCGGGGAGGGGCCGCATGAGCGTCTCCGTACGGGTCATCCCCTGCCTGGACGTCGACAACGGGCGAGTCGTCAAGGGCGTCAACTTCCAGAACCTGCGCGACGCCGGCGACCCCGTCGAGATGGCCAAACTGTACGACGCCGAGGGCGCCGACGAGCTGACCTTCCTGGACATCACCGCCTCCTCCGGCGACCGGGAGACCACCTACGACGTGGTGCGCCGCACCGCCGAGCAGGTCTTCATCCCGCTCACGGTGGGCGGCGGCGTGCGGACCGCCGACGACGTGGACAAGCTGCTGCGGGCCGGGGCCGACAAGGTGGGCGTCAACACGGCCGCCATCGCCCGCCCCGAGCTGATCCGCGAGATCGCGGAGCGCTTCGGCCGTCAGGTGCTGGTCCTGTCGGTCGACGCCCGGCGCACCGCGTCCGGCTCCTTCGAGGTCACCACGCACGGCGGCCGCCGCTCGGCGGGCATCGACGCGATCGAATGGGCGCACCGGGCCGCCGAGCTGGGCGCGGGCGAGATCCTGCTCAACTCGATGGACGCCGACGGCACCAAGGACGGCTACGACACCGAGATGATCGCCGCCGTGCGGGGGCACGTCACCGTGCCCGTCATCGCCAGCGGCGGTGCGGGCACGCTGGAGCACTTCGCCCCGGCCGTCGACGCGGGCGCGGACGCGGTCCTCGCCGCCTCCGTCTTCCACTTCGGCGATCTGCGGATCAGCGAGGTCAAGTCGGCTCTCAGCAGCGCCGGTCACCCGGTCCGCTGACCCGGACCCGGCAAGTTCTTCGTACAACTGTCGTAAAACCTGCTGTGGTGGAAGATCGGCACTGACTAGCGTTCCCCCTCGGAAGTCCATCCGAGGGGGAACAGTCATGTCCGCGCCCAGTCCCGTGCCCGCCGTCGAACTCCTGAAGCTCAGCCCCGACTTCGTCGCCGATCCCTACCCCGTCTACGCCGAACTGCGCGCCCGGGGCCCGGTGCACCGCGTGCTGACCCCGGAGGGCGAGGACCTGTGGCTCGTCGTCGGGCACGAGGAATGCCGTGCGGCCTACACCGACCCCCGGTTCAGCCGGGACTGGCGCACCCACGGCCACCTCGCACCGGTGCTGCCCGCCTACGCGTACGGGCCCGGCAACGCGCACGTCCTGCTCAGCGACCCGCCGGACCACACCCGGATGCGCCGGCTGGTGGCCCGCGAATTCACGCCACGCCGCATCGAGGCCCTCGCGCCCCGCGTGCAGCAGGTCACCGACGCGCTGCTCGACGCCATGGCGGCGGACGGGGCGCGCGCGGCCGACGTCATCGACGCGCTCGCCTTCCCGCTGCCGATGACCGTCATCTGCGACCTGCTCGGGGTGCCCGACCTGGACCGGGACGCCTTCCGGGGCTGGTCCAACGAGGTGGTGGCACCCACCAGCCCCGAGGCCGAACAGGCCGCGTACGGGGCGGCCATGCCGTACCTCACCGGGCTCATCGAGGACAAGCGCAAGGCGCCGGGCGAGGACCTGCTCAGCGCGCTCATCCACACCGCCGACGAGGACGGCGACCGGCTCAGCCAGGACGAACTCCTCTCCATGGCCTTCCTGTTGATCGTCGCGGGCCACGAGACGACCGTGAACCTGATCGGCAACGGCCTGCGCGCCCTCTTCAACCACCCCGACCAGCTCGCCCTGCTCCGCGGTGACCTGGACGGTCTGATCGACGGGGCCGTCGAGGAGGCGCTGCGCTACGACGGGCCCGTCGAGGGCTCGACACCGCGCATCGCCCGCGAGGACATCGAGTTCGGCGGGGCGCACATCCCGGCCGGGTCCTCGGTGGTGATCGTGATGGCCGACGCCGACCGCGACGAGAAGCGCTTCGAGGAACCGCACCGCTTCGACATCCGGCGCGACGCCCGCGGCCACATCGCCTTCGGGCACGGCATCCACTTCTGCCTCGGCGCGCCGCTCGCCCGGCTGGAGGGCCGCATCGCGTTGCGCAGCGTCCTGGAGCGCTTCCCGGAGCTGGCGGCCGACGGGTCGCCGGACGCCGGACCGTGGATTCCCGGACTGCTCATCCGCGGCGTCCGGACGCTGCGAGTCCGCTGGTAGACCGTCAAGTAACTGTGAAGAAAAGGGAGTTGCGCCTGAAAAGTTGAGCAAAGAATATTGCGCAACTTTCCTTTCCTTCCTTACTGTGCGCACATGGCACCGGAAACCGAACATCCGCCCGAGCCTCGGCGCATCACGGATCTCGATGCCCTCAAAGTGTTCACCCACCCGCTGCGCATCGAGCTGTACCGTGCCCTGTTCACCGGGGGTGCCGCCACCGCCTCGCACCTGTCGGACCGGGTCGACGAGGCGGTCTCGCTGGTCAGTTACCACCTGCGGAAGATGGCCGCGCACGGCTTCATCGTCGAGGCCCCGGAGATGAGCAGTGACGGCCGGGAGCGCTGGTGGCGGGTCGAGCGCGGATTCACCTTCCGCAACTCCGACTTCGGCGACGCCCCGGAGAGCGTGGCCGTCGTCGGCCAGGTGACCCGCCAGCTCCTGCGGGCCCGGCAGGAGCGGTACGACACCTATCTCGACCACAGCGCGAGCTGGGGCAAGGAGTGGGTGGACGCGGCCTTCAACTGGGAGTACATGCCCCGGCTGACCGTCACCGAGTTCCAGCAACTGTCCGAAGAGATCCGCGAGTTGATCATCGCCTACCGGGAGCGCGGGCGCGCCGCCGAGGCGGCGGGTGACACGGAGGGGCGCGAGCAGGTCTCCGTCCAGATGTTCGGCTTTCCGTTCCGTCCCTGAGAGGTCTTGCCAGCGATGTCTGAATCACGTGTGGAACCGGTCGAGGACGAGACCGGGGAAGCGGGCCCGGCGGGCAGACCCGCGTACCGGGACGGCAATGTGCTGCGCTGGCTCGCCGCGTACGCCGCCTCGCTCGTCGGCGACAGCATCTACTTCCTCGCCCTCGGCTGGGCGGCCGCGCAGGCGGGCGGGCCCGCCGAGGTCGGCATGATCATGGCCACCGGGGCGATACCCCGCGCCGTCCTCATGCTCGGCGGCGGGGTGATCGCCGACCGGTTCGGCCCGCGCAAGGTCGTCATCGGCTCCGACGCGGTGCGCTGCGCCGTGATCCTGGGCATCGCGGCACTCCTGATGATCACCGGACCCGCCGTGTGGGTGCTGGTGGTGGTCGCGCTGGTCTTCGGCGCGGTCGACGCGCTGTTCCTGCCGGCCGTGGGAGCGCTGCCACCGCGCATCACGGGCCCCGACCAGCTCGTACGGGTCCAGGGCATGAAGGCCCTCACCAACCGCTTCGGCGGCATCCTCGGCGCACCGGTGGCGGGGCTCGCGATGGGGCTCGGCGGGCCCGCGGCGGCGTTCGCGGTGGCGGGCGGGCTGTTCGCGGTGTCGCTGGTGCTGCTGGTGGCGCTGCGGGTGGCACCGCTGCCGGAGTCCGAGGAGGACACCGGCGATCCGGACAAGAAGCGCAACGTCTGGGGCGACCTCACCGAGGGCCTCGGCTATCTGCGCCGGCACAAGCTGGTCGGGCCGCTCGTCGGCTCCAACATCCTCTTCGAGCTGGGCGGCATCCCCGTCATCAACGTCGGCATCGTGCTGCTGTCCTCGCACCGGGGCTGGGGCGCGCCCGGCATCGCCTGGATCGTCGGGGCCTTCAGCGTGGGCGCCGCGTGCAGTGCGCTGCTGCTGACCGTGGTCAAGCGGGTGGCGCACGCGGGGCGGGTGCGGCTGATCTCGCTGGCCTCGGGCTCGGCGCTGGTGGCGGTACTGGGCTCGGTGCCGACGCTGGCGTGGGCGGTGGCGGTGGCGGCACCGATGGGGCTGCTGGTGGCCATGAGCGGGGGGATGACGGCCGGCCTCGTCCAGACGAACACGGCCCCCGCCTTCCTGGGGCGGGTCACGTCCGTGCTGTCCCTGGTCAGTCTGGGCATCGCGCCGCTGATGTACCCCGTGGTGGGGGCGGCGGTGGCGGTGTGGTCGGTGCCGACCGTCTTCGTGGGCTGCTCGGTGCTGTGCGGGCTGGCGGCGGTGGTGGGAGTCGGGTCCCGCGAGGTGCGGGGGGCGGAGCTGCCGAAGTAGGCGGCCCCGCCCGAACGGGGCCAGGGCCCGCGACCGCGACAAGATCCGCCGGACGGGCCCTAGAGGCCCAGCTTGGCCTCGTGGAGGCGGAGGACGGCGTCCTTGTCACCGTCGAGTTCCACGGTGGCCCGGTCCTGGCGGCCGAAGGCGAAGAGGATCAGCTCGCCCGGTTCGCCGGTGACCGTGACGACCGGCGTGCCCCGGTGGGCCACCGCCGTCTGGCCGTCCGGGCGGCGCAGCACCAGCCCGACGGGCGACTTGCGCCCGACGACCCGGGCCATCTTCTCCACCCGCGACCACAGTGCGTCCGCGAACACCGGGTCCAGCACCCGCGGCGTCCACTGCTCCTGCGCCCGCCGCACGTCCTCCGCGTGGACGTAGAACTCCACGGTGTTCGCCGCCTCGTCCACCTGCTTGAGCGCGTACGGGGAGCGGCGCGGCGGCCCCGTCCGGATGAGCTGCACCAGTTCCTCGTACGGCTTCGCGGCGAATTCCGCCTGGACGCGCTCCAGCCGATTGCGCAGGGCGGGCACCAGCAGCCCGGCCGCCGCGTCCGAGCGGCGTTCGCGGACCACCACGTGCGCGGCGAGGTCCCGCGCGTTCCAGCCCTCGCAGAGGGTCGGGGCGTCCGGGCCCGCGGCTTCCAACAGGTCGGCGAGAAGGAGTCGTTCACGCTTGGCATGGGTCGACATGTCGGCCAGCGTACGGCGACCGGGGGGCGTCCGCACAGTGGACGTCGGGCCAAGCCCTGCACCGTAAGCGGCACAATTGCCCCATGAGTACGCCCGCACCCCAGACCCGTCCCGACAGCGCCCCCGTCAGCGCTCTCGACCCCGCCGTCGCCGCCCGCCTCAAGCGCACCGCCGACGGGCTGGTCCCCGCCGTCGCCCAGCAGTACGACACCGGCGAGGTCCTGATGCTCGGCTGGATGGACGACGAGGCCCTGCACCGCACGCTCACCACCGGCCGGTGCACCTACTGGTCGCGCAGCCGCCAGGAGTACTGGGTCAAGGGCGACACCTCCGGCCACGTCCAGCGGGTGAAGTCGGTGGCGCTGGACTGCGACGGCGACACCCTGCTGGTCAAGGTCGACCAGACCGGCGCCGCCTGCCACACCGGCGAGCGCACCTGCTTCGACGCCGACGTGCTCCTGAGCACGGACGACAAGTAGGGTCAGCGGCCATGGACCTGGAGACCTTCCGCAAGCTGGCGGCCGACCGCCGCGTCATCCCCGTCAGCCGCACCCTCCTCGCGGACGGCGACACCCCCGTCGGGCTCTACCGCAAACTCGCCGCCGAACGCCCCGGCACCTTCCTGCTGGAGTCCGCCGAGAACGGCCGGTCCTGGTCCCGCTACTCCTTCGTCGGCGTCCGCAGCTCCGCCGCCCTCACCGCACGCGAGGGCCGCGCCCACTGGATCGGGACGCCGCCCGTCGGCGTACCGACCGACGGCGACCCCCTCGAAGCGCTCCGGGAGACCGTGGCCGCCCTGCACACCCCGCGCGACCTCGCCGGTGACCTGCCGCCGTTCACCGGCGGCATGGTCGGCTACCTCGGGTACGACATCGTGCGCCGCCTGGAGAAGATCGGCGAGCACGGCGAGGACGAGCTGGGCCTCCCCGAGCTGACGATGCTCCTCACTTCCGACCTCGCGGTGCTGGACCACCGCCACGGCACCGTCCTGCTGATCGCCAACGCGATCAACCACAACGACCTCGACAGCGGCGTCGACGAGGCGTACGCGGACGCCGTCGCCCGCCTCGACGCGATGGAGGCGGACCTCTCGCGGGCCGTCCCGACCGCCCCGGCCGTCCTGCCGCCGTCCGAGGTTCCGCTCTGCACCGAGAAGTGGGGCGGCGAGGCCTACCAGGCCGCCGTCGAGGACATCAAGGAGCGGATCAGGGCGGGCGAGGCCTTCCAGGTCGTACCCTCGCAGCGGTTCGAAATGCCGTGCACGGCAAGCGCGTTGGACGTCTACCGGGTGCTGCGGGCGACCAATCCGTCGCCGTACATGTACCTCTTCCGCTTCGACGGGTTCGACGTGGTCGGCTCCAGCCCGGAGGCCCTCGTCAAGGTCGAGGACGGGCGGGCGCTGGTGCACCCCATCGCCGGGACCCGGCACCGGGGCGCCACCCCGCAGGAGGACCAGGCGCTCGCCGACGAGCTGATGGCCGACCCCAAGGAGCGGGCCGAGCACCTGATGCTGGTCGACCTCGGGCGCAACGACCTGGGGCGGGTCTGCGAGCCCGGGTCGGTCGAGGTCGTCGACTTCATGTCCATCGAGCGGTACTCGCACGTCATGCACATCGTCTCCACGGTGACCGGTCGGGTCGCGGAGGGGCGGAGCGCCTTCGACGTGCTGACGGCCTGCTTCCCGGCGGGCACCCTGTCCGGGGCCCCGAAGCCGCGCGCCATGCAGATCATCGAGGAGCTGGAGCCCACCCGGCGCGGGCTGTACGGCGGCTGCGTCGGCTACCTCGACTTCGCCGGGGACTCCGACACCGCCATCGCCATCCGCACCGCACTGCTGCGGGACGGAACGGCGTACGTGCAGGCCGGGGCCGGTGTCGTCGCCGACTCCGACCCCGTGGCGGAGGACCAGGAGTGCCGCAACAAGGCGGCGGCGGTCCTGCGGGCCGTGCACACGGCGAACCGGCTCGGGCGCTGAAACAGGGGTGAGGGATAGTGGGGGTGTGAGCGCCGTACCCCCCACTCCCCAGACCTCCTCCGCCGCCGCACGCGGCGGGGGCCGCCGAAGCCTCGCCGCGGCCCTGCTGCTCGGCGCCCTCGGCTCCACCGTCGTCCTGATCGCCTCCGGGCAGACCTGGCGGTCGGGCACCGCCACCGTCGCGGGCATCGGCTCCAAGACCCTGGAGGCCGACGGGCAGGCCATCACCGGCGTGCCCGCAGCCCTGGCCATCGTCGGGCTCGCCGCACTCGTCGCGATCTTCGCGGTGCGCCGGGCCGGACGGATCCTGGTCTCGACCCTGCTGGCGCTGAGCGGCGCGGGGGCGATCGCCGCCTCCCTGCTGGGGGCCGGGGACCACGCGGCCCTGGACGAACAGGCGGCGAAGCTGTCCGGCGACGCCGCCGCCACGGTGAGCGGCCTCACCCAAACGGGCTGGCCGTACGTCACCGCTTTCGGTGGCCTGCTGATCCTGGTGGCCGGGCTCCTCGCGCTGCGGTTCGGGCGGACGTGGCCGGGCATGGGCGGGCGGTACGAGCGTGAAGGCGGCCCGCGCAACAGGGCGGCCGCACGCCGCCCCGCGGACCCGGAGCGGCCCGAGGAACTGTGGAAGGCCCTCGACCGGGGCGAGGACCCCACCGCCGCGCCGACGCGCGAAGGGTGACCCGAAGTCACGCGCGGTGGCCGGGTGGGGAACAATGAGCCCCGAGCTTTCCTGCGGAAGACATAACGAAGACACACCAAGGAGCACCTCATGGCGGGCGTTAGCCGCGGACACCACGGACGTACCCCGGCCGCCTGGACCGGCGTAGTGATCGCCTTCATCGGCATCTGCGTCTCCAGCGCGTACATGGTGATGGCCCAGCCGGTGGGCTTCTGGGCCGGCATCGGCATCTCCGTGGTCGGCGGCCTGGTCGGTCTCGGCATGCGGATGTCGGGCCTCGGCATGCCGAAGGAGTCCTCGGCGCTGGGGGAGGCGCGGGCGGCGGCCGGTCGGGCCCAGCTTCAGTAGCTCCGCTCGGTTGTACGAACGCGAGAGGCGCGGCCCTGGACTCCGGGGCCGCGCCTTTCCGCGTTCGGGGGGTCGGTGCGGGGGTGTGGGTGGTCTCGGTCCCGTGCGGGGTCTTGGGTGGTCTCTGTTCTGTGCGGGTGCGTCGTGGCTGGTCGCGCCCACGCGGCGGAGCCGCATATCGAAACAGCCCCGCGCCCCTGAAGGGGCTGCTTCGCAGCACCCTTCCCCCCCCACCCCCCGGCCCCCTTGGACGGCGGGGCCGTCCCCCAGGGCCCGCTGAATGACCTACCGGTGCGTGCGTTCCTGGGAGGGGGAGGGGAGAATCGGGGGCGTGGATGCCTCCTCGTCAGCCCCCGTGCCCGTTCCCGTTCCCGCGCAGGCCTCGCTCGGGAAGCGGCTTGTCGCGCCGTTGGCCACCCTCGCGGGGGTCCTTGGTGCGTTCGCGTACGTGGGGGCCGTCGATCCCAATGAGGCCGGGCACTATCCCACCTGTCCGCTGCTGGCCATGACCGGCATCCTCTGTCCCGGGTGCGGGGGGCTGCGCAGTGCGCATGCCGTTGCGCACGGTGACGTCGTTGCCGCGCTCGGGGCGAATGCGATGGCCGTGGTGGGGTATGCGGCGTTTGCCGTGTTCATGGTGGTTTGGGTCACACGGGCCGTGAAGGGGCGGGCCATGGACGTACGGCTGACGCGCGTCCAATGGTGGGTCCTGGGTGGGGTGTTCGCGGTCTTCAGCGTGGTCCGGAATCTGCCGTTCGGCTCCGCCCTCGCGCCCTGAAACCGCAGGCAGTGACCAGGTAGTGGGATATCCGGCGGGCGGATGCAGGGGTATCGGCCCGGTGCGGATACCATCGCTCGTGGCCGATCCTGGCCCTCCACCACCGTCCCGGAAGGGGGCAGCTCGCGTGAGTGTGCTCGACGAGATCATCGAAGGCGTCCGCGCCGACCTCGCAGAGCGGCAGGCACGTGTCAGCCTGGAGGAGCTCAAGGAGCGGGCTGCCAAGGCGCCCGTCGCCAAGGACGGTGTCGCGGCCCTGCGCGGCGACAGCGTCAAGGTGATCTGTGAAGTGAAGCGGTCGAGTCCGTCGAAGGGCGCGCTTGCCGCCATCGCGGATCCGGCCGGGCTGGCCGCCGACTACGAGGCGGGCGGCGCCGCCGTCATCTCCGTGCTCACCGAGCAGCGCCGCTTCGGCGGTTCGCTGGCCGACCTGGAAGCCGTACGCGCCAAGGTCGACATTCCGGTGCTGCGCAAGGACTTCATCGTCACGGCCTACCAGCTCTGGGAGGCCCGTGCGTACGGTGCCGACCTGGCGCTGCTGATCGTCGCCGCCCTGGAGCAGGACGCGCTCGTGTCGCTCATCGAGCGGGCCGAGTCCATCGGGCTCACCCCGCTGGTCGAGGTCCACGACGAGGACGAGGTCGACCGCGCCGTCGCCGCCGGAGCCAAGATCATCGGCGTGAACGCCCGCAACCTGAAGACCCTCAAGGTCGACCGCGGCACCTTCGAGCGCGTCGCCCCGGAGATCCCGGACCACATCGTCAAGATCGCCGAGTCGGGTGTGCGCGGGCCGCACGACCTGATCGCGTACGCCAACGCCGGCGCCGACGCGGTGCTGGTCGGCGAGTCGCTCGTCACCGGCCGCGACCCCAAGGCCGCCGTGTCCGACCTGGTCGCCGCCGGGGCCCACCCCGCGTTGCGGCACGGGCGGGGCTAGACTCCCGCCATGACCGTCCACGCCCGTCTCGCCCGCGGTTGCCGCCCTCGCGGCTGCCGTGCGCCTGCGCGACGGGTGCGGGGCCGGCGGGTCCGGTACCACATCGGCTCCGAGCCCGGCCAGATCAACGGCATGCGATGGCGCCGTCGCTGAACGTCCCCGTGGGGCGTTGTATCCAGCGACAGTGACGTCATCTTCAGTTCCCCTCGGACGTGCGCGGTGCGCGCGCGTTCTCGATGAGGAGTTTCCGCATGCCCAGCGAGTTCTTCGTTCCCGACCTCCAGGGTCAGGTGCCCACCACCGAGGGCTATTTCGGTGATTTCGGCGGCAAGTTCATCCCCGAGGCGCTCGTCGCCGCGGTGGACGAGGTCGCCGTCGAGTACGAGAAGGCCAAGGCGGACCCGGCGTTCGCGGCCGAACTCGACGATTTGATGGTCAACTACACCGGTCGGCCGAGTTCGTTGACCGAGGTGCCCCGGTTTGCCGAGCACGCGGGCGGGGCCCGGATCTTCCTGAAGCGGGAAGACCTCAACCACACCGGCTCCCACAAGATCAACAATGTGCTGGGGCAGGCCCTGCTGACCAAGCGCATGGGCAAGACCCGGGTCATCGCCGAGACCGGTGCCGGGCAGCACGGAGTGGCGACGGCCACCGCGTGCGCGCTGTTCGGGCTCGAATGCACGATCTACATGGGTGAGATCGACACCGAGCGGCAGGCGCTGAACGTCGCGCGGATGCGCATGCTCGGCGCGGAAGTCGTCGCCGTGAAGTCCGGCTCGCGCACGCTCAAGGACGCCATCAACGAGGCGTTCCGGGACTGGGTCGCCAACGTCGACCGCACGCACTACCTCTTCGGTACGGTCGCGGGACCGCACCCCTTCCCGGCCATGGTCCGCGACTTCCACCGGGTCATCGGCGTCGAGGCGCGGCGGCAGATTCTGGAGCGGGCCGGCCGGCTCCCCGATGCCGCTGTGGCGTGTGTGGGCGGTGGGTCCAACGCGATCGGGCTGTTCCACGCGTTCATCCCGGACGCGGACGTGCGCCTCGTCGGGTGCGAGCCCGCCGGGCACGGCATCGAGACCGGGGAGCACGCGGCCACGCTGAGCGCGGGCGAGCCCGGCATCCTGCACGGTTCGCGGTCGTACGTGCTCCAGGACGAGGAGGGCCAGATCACCGAGCCCTACTCCATCTCCGCCGGACTGGACTACCCGGGCATCGGGCCCGAGCACTCCTACCTCAAGGACATCGGGCGCGGCGAGTACCGGGCCGTCACGGACGACGCCGCGATGCAGGCGCTGCGGCTGCTGTCGCGCACGGAGGGCATCATTCCGGCGATCGAGAGCGCGCACGCGCTCGCCGGGGCGCTGGAGCTCGGCAAGGAGCTGGGCAAGGACGGGCTGATCCTGGTCAACCTGTCCGGGCGCGGCGACAAGGACATGGACACGGCGGCCCGGTACTTCGGGCTGTACGACACGGACGCCGCCGTCGAGGCGGACGCCGCTGCCATTGCGGAGATTGCGGGGGACGCCAAGTGAGCGGGAACGTACAGCTGTTGAGTGACACCCTCGCCGCGGCGAAGGCGGAGAACAGGGCCGCGCTGATCGCGTACCTGCCCGCCGGGTTCCCGACGGTGGACGGCGGGATCGAGGCGGTCAAGGCCGTCGTCGCCGGTGGTGCGGACGTGGTCGAGGTCGGACTGCCGCACAGCGACCCGGTGTTGGACGGTCCGGTGATCCAGACCGCCGACGACATCGCGCTGCGGGGCGGGGTCAAGATCGCCGACGTGATGCGCACGGTCCGGGAGGCGCACGCCGCCACCGGGGTGCCGGTGCTGGTCATGACGTACTGGAATCCGATCGACCGGTACGGCGTCGAGCGGTTCACCGCTGAGCTCGCGGAGGCCGGTGGGGCCGGGTGCATTCTGCCGGACCTGCCGGTGCAGGAGTCCGCGCTGTGGCGCGAGCACGCCGAGAAGCACGGGCTGGCCACGGTGTTCGTGGTCGCGCCCAGCAGCAAGGACGAGCGGCTGGCGACGATCACCGCCGCCGGGTCGGGCTTCGTGTACGCGGCTTCGCTCATGGGCGTCACCGGGACGCGCGAGTCCGTGGGGCACGAGGCGCAGGAACTGGTGCGGCGGACCCGGGCCACGGGCAGCGAGCTGCCGGTGTGCGTCGGGCTCGGGGTCTCGAATGCCGTACAGGCCAGGGAAGTTGCGGCCTTCGCGGACGGGGTCATCGTCGGGTCGGCGTTTGTGAAGCGGATGCTGGATGCGGAGGACGAGGCTGCTGGGCTGCGGGCTGTGAAGGAGCTTGCGGGGGAGCTGGCTGCCGGTGTCAGGCGGGACTGACGTCCGTCTGCCGGGTGCGTAACTTTAAAGTTCCGTAGTCCATTTGAGTGGATTTCGGGTCGGGGTGGCACATCGGTGCCGCCCCGATTCGTTGCTGCGGGTGTGAGTGAGAAGAACTTCGAAGGCAAGCGAACCGCCCGTGAGCGGCTCATCAAGGAACGCGAAGCACAGAAGTCGCGTGACAAGCGGCGCCGGGTGCTGGTCGTCGGTGCGGCGGTGGTCGGTGTGCTCGGGCTGGCCGCCGTGGCCGGTGTGGTCGCCGCGAACAGCGGGGGCGGCAAGGACGACTCCGACAAGGCCGGGCCGGTCGTCGCGCCCGCCGGGGCGGTGGGGAAGGGGAAGGTCGCCATCCCGGTGGGGATGACCGACGCACCGTCCCTGATGACCGTGTACGAGGACATGCGGTGCCCGGCGTGCGGGATGTTCGAGAACAGCATGCGGGACACCATCAATAAGTTGGAGAAGGAGGGGAAGGTTCGGGCCGAGTACCACCTGGTGTCGTTCATCGACAACGGGGTGAAGGGGAACGGGTCGAAATACGCGGCGAACGCGCTCGGGTGTGCGCAGGATGCCGGGAAGTTCCACGAGTATCACGATGTTCTCTTCCGGAATCAGCCGGAGGAGACGGACGACGCCTTCGGGAAGAAGAGCTACCTGCTGGAGCTTGCCGGGAAGGTGCCCGGGCTGCGGGGGGCGACCTTCGACGGGTGTGTGGAGAAGGGGACCCATGCGGGGTGGGTCGGGGAGGTGCAGGCGGACTTCGACAAGTCGCCCTACAAGGCGACGCCGACGGTGCTTTTGAACGGGGGGGCGATTTTCCCGCAGAAGGGGAATGAGCAGATTTCGCCGGCGAATTTGGTGAAGTGGGTGGATGAGGCGAACAAGGGGAAGCCGGTGGGGACGCAGGCGCCGGTGGCCCCGTCGCCGGTCGGGGCTCCTCCGGGTGTGCGGGGCTCTTCGGCGCCGGGGCGGTAGGGGGTTCCGTGCGGGGCGGGGGGTGGTTGCGGTTCAGGCCGGGGGCTCTGCCCCCGGGCCCCCGGGATTCGCCCCGGTCCCGCCCCTCTCCCTAAAGGGCTCGCCGCGCGGCTTGTGTTCTGGTTGCTCGCGCAGTTCCCCGCGCCCCTGCGGGGCGCGCGGAAGCAGGGGCCTGTTACCCAGACGTTGTCGGGTGGGTTGTCTGTGGTCCTGTTCGGCAAGGTAGCGTCGACTCCGTCATGAACCTTGCCTTCATTCCCAGCCCGGCGGCCGGTGAGATCCACCTCGGACCGATCCCGCTGCGCGGCTACGCGCTCTGCATCATCATCGGCGTCTTCGTGGCCGTCTGGTACGGCAACAAGCGCTGGATCGCCCGAGGCGGCAAGCCCGGGACGGTGGCCGACATCGCCGTCTGGGCCGTGCCGTTCGGCCTCGTCGGCGGGCGGCTGTACCACGTCGTCACCGACTACCAGCTCTACTTCTCCGAGGGGAAGAACTGGGTCAACGCCTTCAAGATCTGGGAAGGCGGACTCGGTATCTGGGGCGCCGTCGCGCTCGGTGCCGTCGGTGCCTGGATCGGCTGCCGGAGGAGGGGGATCCCGCTTCCGGCCTGGGCCGACGCCATGGCTCCCGCGCTGGTCATCGCGCAGGCCATCGGCCGCTGGGGCAACTGGTTCAACCAGGAGCTGTACGGCCGGGCGACCGACCTGCCCTGGGCGCTGAAGATCACCAAGGGGGACGAGCCGGGGCTGTACCACCCGACCTTCCTCTACGAGTCGCTGTGGTGCCTCGGCGTCGCGGCCGTGATCGTCTGGGCCGACCGCCGGTTCAAGCTCGGGCACGGGCGGGTCTTCGCGCTGTACGTCGCCCTGTACTGCGCCGGGCGCGGCTGGATCGAGTACATGCGCATCGACGACGCGCACCACATCCTGGGGCTGCGCCTCAACGTCTGGACGGCGATCATCATCTTCGTCCTGGCCGTCGTCTACTTCGTGCTGTCGTCGCGGCTGCGTCCCGGCCGCGAGGAGATCGTGGAGCCGGACCGTGAAGGTGCGGATGCCGGTGCGGATGCCAAGGATGCCAAGGATGCCGGTGAGAAGAAGGACGTGAAGGCCGAGGAGGCCGAGGCGTCCAAGAAGTCCGAGGGCGCGACCGAGGTGAAGGCCGAGGCTGCCGACTCCAAGAAGGCCGACCTCAAGAAGGCCGACGGCGAGAAGGCCGACGGCGAGGACGTGAAGGACGAGGCCGGGTCGGCGAAGAAGAGCTGACGCAGCGCATCGTGCGTGGTCGGGAGGGCCGCCGGGACCGAAGGGTTCCGGCGGCCCTTTCGTGTGTGCGGGCGCCGGTCAGCGGTTGCGGTTCGCCACCTCCAGGGTGCGGCGTGCGCCCGCCGTCACCGCCGCGTCCACGAAGCGGCCGTCGGGGAGCATCAGGGCGCCGTCGTCGGTGGCCGAGGCCTGGAGGATCTGTTCCGCCTCATCGATCTCCGCGGGGGTGGGCAGGTACATCCGCTCGATGACCGGGAGTTGGCGCGGGTGCAGGGCCGCGCGGCCGAAGAAGCCGAGGGTGCGGCCCCGGGTGCAGGACGCGGCGAGGCCTTCGAGGTCGGTGAGGTCCGGGTGGACGGACTGGGCGGGGGCGGGCAGGCCGGCTGCTCTGGCCGCCACCACCACGCGGCTGCGCGCCCAGGTCAGGCCGTCCTCGTCCCGTACGCCCAGGTCCGCGCGGAGGTCCATCTCGCCGAGCGCGATGCCCGCGAGGCAGGGGTGGGCCGTCGCGATGTGGTGGGCGTGCTCGATGCCGAGGGCGGATTCGAGGAGGGCGTAGAGGGGGGTCGCGGGGGTGTGGTTGGCGATGCGGCGGATCTCGGCGGAGTCGGTGACCTTGGGCAGGCGCAGGCCCGAGAGGCCCGGGCAGGGGGCGAGGGTCTGCAGGTCGGCCTGGGCGTGGGGGGAGTCCAGGGCGTTCAGGCGTACGTGGACGGGGGTGGGGTGGGTGTCGGAGAGCAGGTCGGCGGTGGCGGCGCGGGCGTACTCCTTGCGGTCGGGGGCGACCGCGTCCTCCAGGTCGACGATGACGACGTCCGCGCCCGAGGCGAGGGCCTTGGCGACCCGGTCCGGGCGGTCCCCGGGAACGTACAGCCAGGTCAGTGGGGTGGTGCTGGGCATCAGGCGGTGGCTCCGGATTCGCGCAGGGCGGTGCGTTCGGCGGGGGAGAGGCCGAGTTCGGTGAGGACGGCTTCGGTGTCGGCGCCGTGCGGGCGGCCCGCCCAGTGGATGGTGCCGGGGGTCTCGGAGAGGCGGAAGAGGACGTTCTGCATGCGCAGCGGGCCGAGTTCGGGGTCGGGGACGGTGGTGATGGTGTCGAGGGCCGTGTACTGGGGGTCGGTCATGACGTCGCGGATGTCCTGGATGGGGGCGACGGCTGCTTCCGCTTCTTCGAAGGCGGCGATGGCTTCCGCGCGGGTGTGGCGGGCGATCCAGGAGCCGACCGCCTCGTCCAGGAGGTCGGTGTGCTCGGCGCGGCCCGTGCCCGTGGCGAACCATGGTTCGGTGATGAGGTCGGGGCGGCCGACGAGGTGCATGACGCGTTCCGCGATGGACTGGGCGGAGGTGGAGACGGCGAGCCAACTGCCGTCCGCCGTGCGGTAGGTGTTGCGCGGGGCGTTGTTGCGGGAGCGGTTTCCGGTGCGGGGCTGGACGTAGCCGAGCTGGTCGTACCAGAGGGACTGGGGGCCGAGGGCCAGGAGGATCGGCTCGATGATGGCGAGGTCGACGACCTGCCCGCGGTTCGTCGTGTCGCGGGCGCGGAGGGCCGTCATGACGGCGTACGAGGTGGCCAGGGCGGCGATGGAGTCGGCGAGGCCGAACGGGGGGAGCGTCGGGGGGCCGTCGGGCTCGCCCGTGTACGCGGCGAAGCCGCTCAGGGCCTCGGCGAGGGTGCCGAAGCCGGGGCGGCGGGAGTGCGGGCCGTACTGGCCGAAGCCGGTGACGCGGGTGAGGATCAGGCGGGGGTTGGCGGCGGAGAGCTCCGGCCAGCCGAGGTTCCACTTTTCGAGGGTGCCGGGGCGGAAGTTCTCGATGATGACGTCGGCGGTGGCGGCGAGGCGCAGGAGGGTGGACCGGCCGTCGGGGTGGGAGAGGTCGAGGGTGATCGTGCGTTTGCCTCGGCCGAGGAGTTTCCACCAGAGGCCGATGTTGTTCTTGGCGGGGCCGTGGCCGCGGGAGGGGTCGGGGCGGGTGGGATGTTCGACCTTGATGACGTCGGCGCCGTAGTCGGCGAGGAGGGTGGCGGCGAGGGGCCCGGCGAAGAGGGTGGCGAGGTCGAGGACGCGGAGGCCTTGGAGGGGCGGCGGCGTGGGGTGGTCCGGGGTCACAGGGCGTCGATCTCCTGGCGGTAGGGCATGGAGGTGGAGGCGCCGGGGCGTTGGACGGAGAGGGAGGCGGCGGCGGACGCCCAGGGGAGGGCTTCGTGCATGGGGCGGCCTTCGGCGAGGGCGACGGCGAGGGCGCCGACGAAGGTGTCGCCCGCCGCCGTGGTGTCGACGGGGGTGGCGGGGACGGCCGGGACGAAGAGGGGGTCGGGGGTGTTGCGGGTGACGTAGGCGCAGCCGGCGGCGCCCAGGGTGACGACCACTGCCGGGACGTGGTCGAGCAGGGTGCGGGCGGCGAGCAGGGGGTCGTGGAGGCCGGTGAGGGCGGCGGCCTCGTGCTCGTTGGGGACCAACAGGTCGGTGGCGGCGAAGAGTTCGGGCGGGATGGTGGTGGCGGGGGCCGGGGTCAGGATCGTACGGACGCCGTGGCGGCGGGCGGTCTGTGCGCCCTCGGTGACGACGGACAGGGGGAGTTCGAGCTGGAGGAGGAGGGCGTGGGCCTGGGAGATGACGGTCTCGTCGCCGGGGGAGAGGCCGGTGACGGTGCCGTTGGCGCCCGGGATGACGACGATGGAGTTGCCGCCGTCGTCGTCCACGACGATGTGCGCGGTGCCGGAGGGGCCCTCGGCGGTGCGCAGGGAGTCCGTGTCGACGCCCGAGTGGGCCAGGGCGGCGCGGAGCTGTTCGCCGAAGGAGTCGGTGCCGACCGCGCCGATCATCGTGACGTCGGCTCCGGCGCGGGCGGCGGCGATGGCCTGGTTGGCGCCCTTGCCGCCGGGGACGGTGGTGAAGGACCGGCCGGACACCGTCTCGCCGCCGGCCGGGGCCTTGGCGACGTACACGACGAGGTCCATGTTCGTGCTGCCGAGGACGGTGAGGGTGGGGGGTGGTGGCGTCATGGGCGCAGGGCCTCTCGGTGGGTGAGTCGGGCGAGGGTGTCGAAGCCGATGCCGTCGAGGCGGGGGAGGGAGGTGGCGAGACGGTTGCGGAGGGGGGCCGTCCAGCGGGTGGGGACGGGGGCGGGGGAGAGGAGCGCGGCGAGGGAACCCGCGGTGGCTCCGTTGGAGTCGGTGTCCCAACCCCCGGACACCGCACGGCAGATGGAGTGCGAGAAGTCGCCGTCGGCGTGGGTGAGGGCGGCGGCGAGGAGCGCGGTGTTGGGCAGGACGTGCACCCAGTGGTGGTGGCCGAGGACGGCGTGGAGGCGGTCGGCGACGGCGTCGAAGTCGTCGTACGCCTCGGCCGTGTCGATGCCGAGGCGGACGGCGTCGGCGAGGCGGGAGCGGGGCGGGACGTGGGCGAGGCCGGTGCGCAGGGCGTGGTGGACGTCGGTGGTGCCGGTGGCGGCCTCGGCGATCGCGGCGGCGACGAACATCGCTCCGTAGACACCGTTGGCGGTGTGGGTCAGGGTCGCGTCCCGGTGGGCCTGTTCGGCGGCGGCGGTGGGGTCGCCGGGGTTGGTCCAGCCGTGCAGATCGGCGCGGATCGACGCGCCGATCCACTCGCGGAACGGGTTGCGGTGGACGGCCGTGTGCGGGGGTTCGATGCCGTCGAGGAGATTGCGGTACGCGATGCGCTCGGCGGTGAAGGTGCGTCCGGCCGGGAGCTCGTCGAGCCAGAGGCGGGCGACGTCGTGGGTGGTGAAGCGGCGGCCGTGGCGTTGGAGGAGGAGCAGGTTGAGGAGGGGGTAGTTGAGGTCGTCGTCCTCGGGCATGCCGTCGATGTTCTCGGCGAGGGAGGTGGGGGCGGAGCGCTTGTTCCAGGGGTGGGCGGCGAGGAGGGCGTCGGGGACGCCTCGTTCGGTGAAGTAGGTGGTGAGGGGCCAGTTTCCGGCGGCTTGGGCGAGGTGGCGGATGGCGCGGAGGGGGAGCTTTTCGACGGGTTTGCCGAGGAGGCAGCCGGTGGCTCTGCCGAGCCAGGCGTTGTGGAGGCGGGATTCGTAAGGGGTGGGGGGTGTGGGTGAGGGTGCGTCGTGGCTGGTCGCGCAGTTCCCCGCGCCCCTGCGGGCGTTCCCCTCGCCCGGAGTGCGACCGGAGGACAGGGCGGCACGGATCGCCGGGTACGGGGTGGGTTCCAGGGCGGTCAACTCGGCAGGGAGGCTTGCCAGTTCGGCGAGGAGGGACTCCGCGAGCGTGCGCAGCCCGGGTGAGGGGCAGGCCGGGGAGGCTCCCGCCCGGTCGAGGGCCCCGTGGCCGCCCGCCGCGAGCCACCGGGCGCGGAGGGAACGTACCGATGAAGGATCGCGGCCGTCCTCCTCCGCCTGGCGGAGCTCGTGGCCGACGAGGTCCTCCGGCTGGACCCAGGTCAGGCGGAGTGTGTCGGTCATCGCGGGTCCGTGAGGTGCGCGAACGCCGACTCGTGGGCACGGCGGTGGGCCAGGTCGCGGGTGTGGATCTCGACGGCCACCTCCGTCAGGGCGCGGGCCGGGGCGTGCAGGTCCAGGCGGCTCGCCTCGGCGACCTGCTTCGACCACTCGGCGGGGATTCCGGCGCCCCCGTCGAGCGCGCCCGAGATCGCCCCCGCCATCGTCGCGATCGAGTCGCAGTCCCGGCCGTAGTTGACCGCGCCGAGGACGGACGGGCGGTACGTGCCGTCCGCGACCAGGAGCATGCCGAGTGCGACCGGGAGTTCCTCGATGGCGTGCAGGCGGGAGGGGCGGCGGGCGCCCAGGGAGGGGGCGCGGTAGTCCGGGCCGACCGTGTCGAAGGGGGAGACGGCGGCGCGGAGGAGAGGGATGGCGGACTCGAAGTCCCGTACGGATGAGGCGACTTGGGCCACTGCGTCGATGGCGGAGCGGGTGCCGTCCTTGGCGAGGGCGAGGCAGGTGTCGACGACGGAGGCGGGGGTGGCGTTCGGGGTGCAGGCCGCCGCGACCGCCGCCGCGAAGACTCCGGCGGCTTCGCGGCCGTACGAGGACTGATGGGCGCCCGCGACGTCGAGGGCCTCCGCGTACGCGGCCTGCGGGTTCGCCGCGTTGACCAGGCCGACCGGGGCCATGTACATCGCCGCACCACAGTTGACGATGTTGCCGGTGCCCGCCTCGCGGGGGTCGACATGGCCGTAGTGCAGGCGCGCGACGATCCACTTCTCGGCGAGGAAGACGCGCTGGAGGGGGAGGGCCTCGGACTCCAACTCCGGAATCCAGAGCGGGTGTTGGATCATCTCCGGGACGAGGTGGTCGGCGACCGAGTAGGCGGTGAGGTGGTCGCGGGCCTTCTCGTAGACGCGGATCAGCGCGTGCGTCATCAAGGTGTCGTCCGTGACGTGCCCGTCGCCCTTGTGGTACGGCGCGATGGGGCGCGCGGTGCGCCAGTCGTCGCCGTACCAGGGGCCGACGATGCCCCGGACCGTGCCGCCGTGCCGCTCCTGGATCTGCTCCGGGGTCCAGCCCTCGACCGGGCCGCCCAGCGCGTCGCCGACGGCGGCTCCGACGAGGCTGCCGGTGATGCGTTCGGAGAGGGTGGGCGCAGGTGTCCGCGTGGTCGTCGTCATGGGGGAATCATCCCTTTTGGGGGGTTGGTTGGGGAGGGTGCGGCGGTCCGGCGAGTTGCGCGGCGAGGGCGACGAGGTCGGTGCCCGCGAGGCGGGGGAGGGCGCAGCCGACCAGGGTGCGGCAGGTTTCGCGCCATGCGGTGGGCAGGACCGCGCTGCCGCCCAGGGCTCCGGTGAGCGCTCCGACCAGGGCGGGGGCGGAGTCCGCGACCCGGGACAGGCAGGCGGCGGCCGGTACCGCCTCGGTGGCGTGGCCGTGCGCGGCGACGGTGAGGGCGAGGGCGACGGGGACGGTTTCGGCGGCGGCGATTCCGTAGCTGTAGACGTGGTCGACGATGTGGTGCTCCAGGGCGGGGACCAGGGCGAACGCGCCGTCCGCGGCGCGGGCCAGGCGCAGGGCGTGGTGGGCGTTGCGGGCGATCTCGGTGCCCGGCGGGAGTTGGGCGAGGGCGGCGGTCACGGCGTCGTCGATGCCGCCCCCACCGAGGGCGCTCGCGACGGCCGCCGCCATCGCGCGGGCGCCGTGCACGCCGTCGCCGTCCTGGGTGAAGCGGGCGTCGTACTCGGCGAGTTCGGCGGCGGCGGCCGGGTCGCCGGGGTGGACGACGGCGAGGACCGCCGCACGGACGCAGGCGGCGTCGTCGAAGAAGTGGGGGTTGTCGTGGCCGGTGGCGGGGGGACGCAGGCCGGCGGCGAGGTTGCCGAGACCGGCGCGTACGGAGATCCGGGCGCGGAGGGGGAGTACGGCGGACTCGACCTCGGGGGCGCGGGCGGAGGCGGCGGCGACTTCGGCGGCGAGGGAGTTCCAGGCGCGGGTGAGGGCGCGGCGGGCGGCCGCGTCCGTTTCGTCGGGGTCGGTCGTACGGCCCACGCCTGCGCCGATGAGGGTCAGTGCGGTGAACGCCGCCCACTCGGCGTCGTCGGAGGGGCCCAGGCGGAGGGGCTCCGGGGGCTGGTTGAGGGCGAGGGGGACGGGGAGGGTGGTGGTGGCGTTCAGCTCGGCGAAGGTGTCGAGTTCGCGGGTGAGGCGGCGGGTCCAGTCGGGCATGCGGGTGGCGCGGTGGCGTGCGGAGGGCCAGCCGGTGGCGTCGCCGGCGGAGAGGGTGAGGAGGAGGGCCTCGATTCGGGAGGCGGGGGTGGGGGTGGGGGTGGGGGTTGTGCCGGTGCCTGTGCCCGTGCCGGGGGCTGTGGTGGTGGGGGTGCCCCTGTCGGGGGTGGTGGTGCGGGTTGTCGGTGGGTGCGGGTTGCCTGCGGCGCTGCCCCCTACCCGCCCCTTCCCGTAAGCGCTCGCCGCGCGGCTTGGGGGTGTGGGTGCGGGTGCGTCGTGGCTGGTCGCGCAGTTCCCCGCGCCCCTGAGGGTGGGGAGGTTGGCCGGGGTGGGCGCGCAGGTCCCCCCGCCCCTGTGGGGCGCTAGGAGGTCGGCCACGTCCTGGATGTGGTGGCCCTGGATGGTGGGGAGGCAGGTGCCTCGGGAGGGGGTGATGGCGGAGGACCAGGTGGGGGGAATGGCGGAGGCGCCGTTCAGGGCGCCGGCGAGGGCGCCCGCGACCGCTGCGGTGGTGTCGGCGTCGCGGCCCATGTTGACCGCCGTGAGGACCGAGGCGCGGAAGTCGCCGCGGGCCGCGGTGAAGGCCCCGAAGGCGAGGCCGACCGCTTCCGGGGCCAGGTCGGTCCAGGGGTAGCCGCCGATGACCACCGCCGTGCGGACCGCGCGTTCGCCCCGGTCGGCCGCCGCCACCGCGCGGCGCAGCGAGCGGGCGGTCCAGGAGTCCATCGGGATGACCGAGAGGGCTGCGGCGATGATCGAGGCGAGGCCCGCGCCGGTCATGGCGGCGGCCACGCCCGCGGCCACCGCCTGGCCGCCGTAGATGCCCTCGCCCTCGTGGCTGACCGTTCCGTCGATGGCCACCAGGCGGGCCGCCTCGGCGGGGTTGCCCGCGGCGTACACCCCGAAGGGGGCCGCGCGCATGGCGAGACCGTCGCTCCAGGCGTGCCGGTGCTGCGCGGAGATGGGGGCGGCGAGGCCCCGGCGGAGGTTCTCCAGGGTGCCGCGTTCGCTGAAGCCCGCGCCCCGGAACGGGCCCTCGTCCAGGTCGGCGATCCAGCGGTGCCAGGCACGTTCGACGTGGGCGACGGTGAGCGCCGAGCCGTGCCGGGCGAGGAGCAGGCCGGAGAAGATCGCGTACTCGGTGTCGTCCGTACCGGCCGGGTCGTCCGAGACGAAGCCTTCGATACGGCCCCAACGCCGCCGGATCTCCGAGGGCTTGAGGTTCTCGGCCGGAGCCCCGAGCGCGTCGCCGACGGCCAGGCCCAGGAGCGCGCCCCGCGCCCGGTCGTGCGGGGTGCGGGCGGGCGGGCAGGCCGGGCCGGGCGGAGGCGGCACGGGCCGTGTGGTCAGGTCCATGCGAAATCTGTGCCACACCGAGGCCGCGCCGGGGCTCGGCCACGCCCCACGTGTCACCCGGTCGACCGCCGGGCGGTCCGGCGCGCCCCGGCCGGGTGAGGGAAGGCTTGCCTTGGAAAGCGCGGGCAACTCCCCCTCGTACCAAGTAAGTACGGCCTTCCTTGCTAGCGCGAACTTCGAATCGTGCGTACTTTCGATCTCGTCGGGGCGCACCCCGGCCGCAGGGACGAAGAGGGGCACGGGGAAGACGAGCATGGCGATCATCGAGACCGAAGCGACACTGCACGAGGCGCACCGCGACAACCACACCCACCGGGACGTGAACGGCGGCTGGCTGCGTCCTGCGGTGTTCGGGGCGATGGACGGGCTCGTGTCCAACCTGGCGCTGATGACGGGTGTGGCCGGTGGCGCCGTCTCGCAGCAGACGATCGTCATCACGGGCCTGGCCGGTCTGGCCGCCGGTGCGTTCTCGATGGCGGCCGGCGAGTACACCTCCGTCGCCTCCCAGCGGGAGCTCGTACAGGCCGAACTCGACGTCGAGCGCGAGGAGTTGAAGAAGCACCCCGCCGACGAGGAGCGGGAGCTCGCCGCGCTGTACGTCTCGCGGGGCGTCGAGCCCGAACTCGCCCGCGAGGTCGCCCGGCAGCTGTCCGTCGACCCCGAGCAGGCGCTGGAGATCCACGCGCGGGAGGAGCTCGGGATCGACCCCGACGACCTGCCGTCGCCGTTGGTGGCCGCCGTGTCGTCGTTCGGTGCTTTCGCTCTGGGCGCGCTGCTGCCCGTACTGCCGTACCTGCTGGGGGCCACCTCGCTGCTGCCCGCGGTGCTGCTGGCGCTGGTGGGGCTCTTCGGGTGCGGGGCCGTGGTGGCACGGGTGACCGCGCGCACCTGGTGGTTCAGCGGACTGCGGCAGCTCGCGCTCGGCGGGGCCGCGGCCGCGGTGACGTACGGGCTGGGTGCGCTCTTCGGGGCGGCGCTCTGACGATGTCGTACGTCCCCGACAAGGGGAGGAAACCCCTGGTGGCCGGACCGCCGGGGGTTTTTCCGCACCCGATGGCGAGTGTGACGTACGCCCCGGCGCGGATCCCGGACTCTCCCCGTAGGATGTGGCTATATGCAAGGTGTCGCATAAGTAGTCGTTACTCATCGGTTTCGTCTAGTTGACCGCCGGGCATGAGCCGTAAGCGCCGCAGGCAATGAAGCTTGCTTCGCTACGGTCCGGAGAGTGGCGTTCTGTCCGCCTCCACACCACATCCACCGCTTCGCGCGGTGTCCGCATGGTGGAATGCGCCTTCCGCTTCCTGAGAAGCCAGCCATCATGTAACCTGCACGAAATTTCGCGGAGGGCCAGTGTCGTCCCTCGGTATCTGCATATGCCACGACGACGACGGGAGTGCCGATGCGTACCCACGCCTGGTCGCCCATGGACGGTCGCCCCGCCCAGCAGGGGCTGTACGACCCCCGCAACGAGCACGACGCATGCGGCGTCGGCTTTGTCGCCACCCTTACCGGTGTGGCCTCCCATGAGCTGGTCGAGCAGGCGCTGACCGTACTGCGCAACCTCGAACACCGCGGTGCCACCGGTTCCGAGCCCGACTCCGGTGACGGCGCCGGCATCCTGCTCCAGGTCCCGGACGCCTTCCTCCGCGAGGTCGTGGACTTCGAGCTTCCGGCGGCCGGGGCATATGCCGTGGGCATCGCGTTCCTGCCCGCCGACGAGGTGCTCGCCGCCGACGCCGTCTCACAGCTCGAGACGATCGCGGGCGAAGAGGGCCTCACCGTCCTCGGGTGGCGTGAAGTCCCCGTCACCCCCGCCCTGTTGGGCAACGGCGCACGCGCCACCATGCCGACCTTCAAGCAGCTCTTCGTCTCGGACGGTGAGAACGAGGGCATCGTCCTGGACCGCAAGGCGTTCGTCCTGCGCAAGCGCGCCGAGCGCGAGGCCGGTGTGTACTTCCCGTCGCTCTCCGCGCGCACCCTGGTCTACAAGGGCATGCTCACCACCGGGCAGCTGGAGCCGTTCTTCCCTGACCTCTCCGACCGCCGCTGCGCGACCACCGTCGCGCTCGTGCACTCCCGGTTCTCGACCAACACCTTCCCCAGCTGGCCGCTGGCCCACCCGTACCGTTTCGTCGCGCACAACGGCGAGATCAACACGGTCAAGGGCAACCGCAACTGGATGAAGGCCCGAGAGTCCCAGCTCGCCTCCGACCTCTTCGGTGCGGAGAAGCTGGACCGGATCTTCCCCGTCTGTACGCCCGACGCCTCCGACTCGGCGTCCTTCGACGAGGTCCTCGAACTCCTGCACCTGGGCGGGCGTTCGCTGCCGCACTCGGTGCTGATGATGGTTCCCGAGGCGTGGGAGAACCACGACTCCATGGACCCGGCCCGCCGCGCGTTCTACCAGTACCACTCCACGATGATGGAGCCCTGGGACGGCCCGGCCTGCGTCACCTTCACCGACGGCACCCAGGTCGGCGCGGTCCTCGACCGCAACGGTCTGCGCCCCGGGCGTTACTGGGTCACCGACGACGGCCTCGTCGTCCTCTCCTCCGAGGTCGGCGTCCTGGACATCGACCCCGCGAAGGTCGTCCGCAAGGGCCGCCTCCAGCCCGGCAAGATGTTCCTCGTCGACACCGCCGAGCGCCGCATCGTCGAGGACGACGAGATCAAGGCCCAGCTCGCGGCGGAGCACCCGTACGAGCAGTGGCTCGAAACCGGCGAGATCGAGCTCGAAGACCTCCCCGAGCGCGAGCACATCGTGCACACCCACGCCTCGGTCACCCGCCGCCAGCAGACCTTCGGCTACACCGAGGAAGAGCTGCGCGTCATCCTCGCGCCGATGGCCCGCACGGGCGGCGAGCCGCTCGGCTCCATGGGCACGGACTCGCCGATCGCGGCCCTCTCCGAGCGCCCCCGGCTGCTCTTCGACTACTTCACCCAGCTCTTCGCGCAGGTCACCAACCCGCCGCTGGACGCCATCCGCGAGGAGCTCGTCACCTCGCTGCGCTCCTCGCTGGGCCCGGCCGGCAACCTCCTGGAGCCGACCGCCGCATCCTGCCGCTCGGTCACCCTCCCCTTCCCGGTGATCGACAACGACGAGCTGGCCAAGCTCATCCACATCAACGCCGACGGCGACATGCCCGGGATGAAGGCCGCGACGCTGTCCGGCCTGTACCGGGTCAGTGGCGGCGGGGACGCCCTGGCCGCCCGTATCGAGGAGATCTGCACCGAGGTCGACGCCGCCATCGAGGCGGGCGCACGCCTGATCGTGCTCTCCGACCGGCACTCCGACGCCGAGCACGCGCCGATGCCCTCGCTGCTGCTCACCTCCGCCGTCCACCACCACCTCATCCGCACCAAGCAGCGCACCCAGGTGGGTCTGCTGGTCGAGGCCGGTGACGTCCGCGAGGTCCACCACGTCGCGCTGCTCATCGGGTACGGCGCCGCAGCCGTCAACCCGTACCTCGCGATGGAGTCCGTCGAGGACCTGGTCCGCGCGGGCACCTTCATCGAGACCGACGACGCCGAGCAGGCCATCCGGAACCTGATCTACGCGCTCGGCAAGGGCGTCCTGAAGGTCATGTCCAAGATGGGCATCTCGACCGTCGCCTCCTACCGGGGCGCGCAGGTCTTCGAGGCCGTCGGCCTGGACGAGGCGTTCGTCGCGAAGTACTTCAACGGCACCGCCACCAAGATCGGCGGCGCGGGTCTGGACGTCGTCGCCAAGGAGGTCGCCGCCCGGCACGCCAAGGCGTACCCGGCCTCCGGCATCGCCGCCTCGCACCGCCGCCTGGAGATCGGCGGCGAGTACCAGTGGCGCCGCGAGGGCGAGCCGCACCTGTTCGACCCGGAGACGGTCTTCCGCCTCCAGCACGCCACGCGCAACCGCCGGTACGACATCTTCAAGAAGTACACGGACCGCGTGAACGAGCAGTCCGAGCGCCTGATGACGCTGCGCGGCCTCTTCGGCTTCAGCAGCGACCGCGCCTCGATCTCCATCGACGAGGTCGAGCCCGCGTCCGAGATCGTCAAGCGCTTCTCCACGGGCGCCATGTCGTACGGCTCCATCTCGCAGGAGGCGCACGAGACCCTCGCCATCGCCATGAACCAGCTGGGCGGCAAGTCCAACACCGGTGAGGGCGGCGAGGACCCGGAGCGTCTGTACGACCCGGCGCGCCGCTCCTCCATCAAGCAGGTCGCCTCCGGCCGCTTCGGTGTGACGTCCGAGTACCTGGTCAACGCGGACGACATCCAGATCAAGATGGCGCAGGGCGCGAAGCCCGGCGAGGGCGGCCAGCTGCCCGGCCACAAGGTCTACCCGTGGGTCGCCAAGACGCGTCACTCGACGCCGGGCGTGGGCCTCATCTCCCCGCCGCCGCACCACGACATCTACTCCATCGAGGACCTGGCTCAGCTGATCCACGACCTCAAGAACGCCAACCCGGCCGCCCGCATCCACGTGAAGCTGGTCTCCGAGGTCGGCGTCGGCACGGTCGCCGCCGGTGTCTCCAAGGCCCACGCGGACGTCGTCCTGATCTCCGGCCACGACGGCGGAACGGGCGCATCCCCGCTGACCTCCCTCAAGCACGCGGGCGGCCCCTGGGAGCTCGGCCTCGCCGAGACCCAGCAGACCCTGCTGCTCAACGGCCTGCGCGACCGCATCGTCGTCCAGACCGACGGCCAGCTGAAGACCGGCCGCGACGTCGTCATCGCCGCGCTGCTCGGCGCCGAGGAGTTCGGTTTCGCGACCGCGCCGCTCGTCGTCTCCGGCTGCGTCATGATGCGCGTCTGCCACCTCGACACCTGCCCGGTCGGCATCGCCACCCAAAACCCGGTGCTGCGCGAACGCTTCTCCGGCAAGGCCGAGTACATCGTCAACTTCTTCCAGTACATCGCCGAGGAGGTCCGCGAACTGCTGGCCGAACTGGGCTTCCGTACCCTCGAAGAGGCCGTCGGCCACGCCGAGCTGCTCGACACCTCCCGTGCCGTACGCCACTGGAAGGCCCAGGGCCTCGACCTGGCCCCCCTCTTCCACGTGCCCGAGCTGCCCGAGGGCGCGGTCCGCCACCAGGTCACCGTCCAGGACCACGCCCTGGAGAAGGCCCTCGACAACCAGCTGATCAAGCTGGCCGCCGACGCCCTCCACGCGGACTCCGCCGAGGCCGCCCAGCCGGTCCGCGCGCAGATCGCCATCCGCAACATCAACCGCACCGTCGGCACGATGCTCGGCCACGAGGTGACGAAGAAGTTCGGCGGTGCGGGCCTGCCCGACGACACCATCGACATCACCTTCACCGGCTCGGCAGGCCAGTCCTTCGGCGCGTTCGTCCCCAGCGGCGTGACCCTGCGCCTCGAAGGCGACGCCAACGACTACGTCGGCAAGGGCCTCTCCGGCGGCCGGATCGTCGTCCGCCCGGACCGGGGCGCCGACCACCTCGCCGAGTACTCCACGATCGCGGGCAACACGATCGGCTACGGCGCCACCGGCGGCGAGCTGTTCCTGCGCGGCCGCACCGGCGAGCGCTTCTGCGTCCGCAACTCCGGTGCGACGGTCGTCTCGGAGGGCGTGGGCGACCACGGCTGCGAGTACATGACCGGCGGCCACGCGGTCGTCCTCGGCGAGACCGGACGCAACTTCGCGGCCGGCATGTCCGGCGGCATCGCGTACGTCATCGACCTGGACCGGGACAACGTCAACGCGGGCAACCTGGGCGCGATCGAGGCCCTGTCCACCTCCGACCAGCAGTGGCTGCACGACGTCGTGCGCCGCCACCAGGAGGAGACCGGCTCGACCGTCGCGGCGAAGCTGCTGGCCGACTGGCCCGCCGCTGCCGCCCGCTTCAGCAAGATCATTCCTTCCACGTACAAGGCAGTGCTCGCCGCCAAGGACGCCGCTGAGCTCGCCGGTCTCTCCGAGCAGGAGACCACCGAGAAGATGATGGAGGCGGCGACCAATGGCTGACCCCAAGGGCTTTCTGACCACCGGGCGCGAAGTCGCCCAGTCCCGCCCCGTCGAGGACCGGGTGAAGGACTGGAACGAGGTCTACGTTCCCAAGTCCCTCCTGCCGATCATCAGCAAGCAGGCCGGACGCTGCATGGACTGCGGCATCCCGTTCTGCCACAACGGCTGCCCGCTCGGGAACCTCATCCCCGAGTGGAACGACTACGCGTACAGGGAGGACTGGAGCGCCGCCTCCGAGCGCCTGCACGCGACGAACAACTTCCCGGAGTTCACGGGCCGCCTCTGCCCCGCCCCCTGCGAGTCGGCGTGCGTCCTGGGCATCAACCAGCCCGCCGTCACCATCAAGAACGTCGAAGTCACCATCATCGACAAGGCCTGGGACAGCGGCGACGTCACCCCGCAGCCCCCGGAGCGCCTCTCCGGCAAGACCGTCGCCGTCATCGGCTCCGGCCCCGCCGGTCTGGCCGCCGCCCAGCAGCTCACCCGGGCCGGCCACACGGTCGCCGTCTACGAGCGCGCCGACCGCATCGGCGGCCTGCTCCGCTACGGCATCCCCGAGTTCAAGATGGAGAAGTCGCACATCAACCGCCGCATCGAGCAGATGCGGGCCGAGGGCACCAAGTTCCGCACGGAGGTGGAGATCGGCCGCGACATCGACGCGGCGAAGCTGCGCCGCCGCTACGACGCGGTGGTCGTCGCCGCCGGTGCGACGGTCTCCCGCGACCTCCCGGTCCCGGGCCGCTCCCTGGGCGGCATCCACTTCGCGATGGAGTACCTGCCCCTCGCCAACAAGGTGCAGGAGGGCGACCTCACCGTCGCCCCCATCACCGCCGAGGGCAAGCACGTCGTGGTCATCGGCGGCGGCGACACGGGCGCGGACTGCGTGGGCACCGCCCACCGCCAGGGCGCCTTGTCCGTGACCCAGCTGGAGATCATGCCCAAGCCGGGCGAGGACCGTAACGCCAACCAGCCCTGGCCGACCTTCCCCATGCTGTACAAGGTCACCTCCGCGCACGAGGAGGGCGGCGAGCGGGTCTACTCCGTCTCCACCACCCACTTCGAGGGAGACGAGGACGGCAACGTGCAGTCGCTGCACCTCGTCGAGGTGGAGTTCAAGGACGGCAAGCTGGAGCAGAAGGCGGGCACCGAGCGCGTCATCCCCGCCCAGCTCGTCACTCTCGCGATGGGCTTCACGGGCACGGACCAGTCCAACGGCCTGGTCGAGCAGTTCGGCCTCGCGCTGGACGAGCGGGGCAACATCGCCCGCGACGGCGACTACGCGACCAACGTCGACGGCGTCTTCGTCGCCGGCGACGCGGGCCGCGGCCAGTCCCTCATCGTCTGGGCCATCGCGGAGGGCCGCTCGGCGGCGCGTGGGGTGGACCGCTACCTCACGGGTGTCAGCGCACTCCCGGCCCCGGTGAAGCCGACGGACCGGGCGCTGACCGTCTAGTCCCGGGCCCCTGTGCGCCGCCGGTAGGACCTGGCGTACGGTGTCCTGAGCGAAACCCCACATTCGTCCCGCCCAGCGTCGTGCGGAACTGAACGCGGCGCCCTCCCCGACTCGTCCCCGACCGGACAACTGGGGTGGGCGCCGCGGCGCGTTCCCGGGTGCTCAGGCGCCCTGCTGCCAGAGGCTTTCGAAACGGACCTTGCGCTGGAGCACGTCGACGGTGCGCAGGGTGATCAGCGTCGTCTCGATTTCCGGCTCGGGCTGCTCGCCGACCGCGAGCGTCATCTCGTAGCTCACCGCGTCGTCGAAGACGATGAAGTTGTACTTCGGCTGGAGCCAGGTGCTCGGCGTCAGCTCCGCCATCGACACCACCCGCACCTTGATGCCTAGGTCCTCCTGCTGTTCGCGCAGCCGGAAGATCACCGGGCTGTCGGGCCCCTGCCCGTCCGGCACGATGAACAGGCGCCGCACCTGCACCTGCCGTTCCTGGATCGCCGCGTGCTGGGCGCGCAAGTAGGTCTTGCCGAGTTCGGTGTCCCAGAACGCCTGGTCGATCGAGGTGCTGGTGGCGTCGATGGACGCGGTGGCACTGCGGGCCAGCGTCAGCAGCCAGTCGTGGTCCTCGCCCTGGTAGGCGGCTTCTCCGGTACGCAGGTCGTCCATCAGCTCCGACAGTCGGGCGATCTCGGACTTGGCGAACTTGTGCACTATCGGGGCGGTGGCCGACTTGATCCCGGCGGCCCGCGACACCAGCTCCATGACCTCCCGCGTCTCCACTGCGGAGTCATCCAGCCGTTGGACGAGTGCCGTTGACTCGTTGATCTGCGCAAAGCCTCGGCCGAACATCTCCTTGACCGAACCCATGTGCGCGTCGAAGCGCTTCTCCACGCCGCGGAGCCGCCGTTTGATCTCGTGCAGGGACACCAGCATGAGGGCCGTCCCTCCGGCGAACACCGACACTGCCAATGTCACCAGGGCGTCGTCCGGGCCCTCGTTGCTCACGAGCGTCGTCAGCAGGAACCCTCCGAGACCGGCGAGCACCATGACGGAAGCCTTCTTCAACACGGACGGTATGCGGGGCGTTCCTTGAGACATACCGGATCATCTCCTCGGCGCTGATGTCGGCGCGCGCGAGGACTCCGGCGCGGAATCGTGCAAGGGAAGCGACTGGAGAGCCAGTTGGTCGCGGATGCGCTGGACGAGCGTCTGCCACTGGCGGGTGAACCCCGGTTGTTGTTCCACACCGTTCCAGAGTTCCGGCAGCTCTCGCCCACTGCGGGCACCCGGCAGCCAAAGGTGCAGCAAATGGCTGACGGCGGGCCCGAGCCGATTCGCCACCTCGGGTCCGCTCAGCGAGCCCAGTGCGCGGCGCTCCACGACACGTATCAGTGTGGTCAATAGCCAGTCATGAAGGGCCAGTTCCTCGCAGAATGGCGGTACCGACGCCACGGCCTTCGCGTCCATCAGGCCTGGCAGTAGTAGGAGCAGGGTCCTCCGTTCCGTGTCGACGATCGTGAAGTGCACAGAGGGCTCGGCTCCCGGTGGCACCTGCCGCACCGCCCAGCGCAGCCGGGTCCGTCGGGACTTCAGTGGTGGCTGTCCGTCCAACAGTTCATGGCCCCGAGCGCGGTCCAGCAGTCGGCTCGCGATCGATCCAGGGTCCAGGAGGCCCGGCTCGGTCGCCCGCGGTGCGAGGAAGCCTGCCGTCAGGTCATCGGCCGTCGTCCGGCCCAGCCGCTCCACCAGGCCGGGGCGCACCAGGTAGTGGCTCCACGGCAGCCGCTGCCCAGAGACCGAGGTCGTGTACTGGAAGTGGGCGCTCGCCTGGATCACCCGCCCGCCGGTGAGCGCAGCGTGCGCACGGACCGTACCCACACCGCGCACCCGTGAGCCGGAAGCGGCGGGCAGTCGGCAGTCCACGCCGGTCAGCAGGTCGGGGGAGACGGCGTACACATTGGGGCGCTCGGAGACGCGCACCGGCTCGTCCGGGCGCAGCGCCAGGAACCGGGCGCACTGGTCCTGGGACAGTGGCAGCGAGGTCTGAAGCAGGGCGGTGCGCACCTCCCCGCACACCACAACCGTCTCGTGGCCCGCGTCTTTGTTTCCGGACACCTTGTCGCGTTTTGGGCGAGTCATTTCCACTGCCGCCGTCACGGTTCGAGGGCGAACGCGTAGTGGGCCCTGTCGGGCAGCTCAGGAGGCAGCACCACGCCCTCTCCCTTGGCCCGCCGCTCCACCTGCTCGCGCACCGGTGCCTCGATGTGCACCTGCCCCAGCAGTACCCGTACCGCGTGTTCCACGGGCAGGAAGCGGGTGGGCAGTACGGAGAAAGTGCGGTACGCGGCGAAGGGCTGCGCCCGGCGGTTCAGCCGCAGCAGCGCAGGCAGGGCCGCCCACTCGGCGGGGAAGGTGCCGCCGAACTCCTCGGGGCGCAGCACGGCGGCCCCGTCGTGCCGCAGCATCCCCAGCCGCAGCAACTGCCATACACCCGCCAGGAAGGGGCAGGACCAAAGCCGTTCGCCCTTCTGCTCGCTCCACAGTTCCACGTCCAGGAACACCGAGTGCTCCCGGGCCCCGGTCTCCGAGGCGGGCGCCCACGCGGGCGGTGTGCCGGCCATCGCCTCGGCGGAGTCCGCATGGTGCCCAGGGCTGCGCTGTCCGTTGCTCAGCCAGCCAACCTCGGAGGCGGGCGGGCGGGAGCCGTCGCTGCCGGGCGGCGGCGACTCCACCAGCCGCCCCTCCACAGCGCGGGCGGGTTCCCGGTTCCCGGCCCGCGCGCAGCCCGACTCACGGGCCAGGTAGTCGATGCGTACCTCTGCGGCTTCCGCCTCCTCGCACAGCATCGGTAGCACCAGGCTTGGGGAGGAGTGGCGGGTGAAGTAGTCGTCGACGAGGAAGCAGGTGCTGACCCGGGCCCGGGGGCCATGGGTGCGGACGGCGGCGGCGCGGGCCGCCTCCGCCCACGGCCGCACCTCGTCGAAGTGCGAGCGCAGCCGGGTGCGGCCCGCCGCGAAGTCCTCCATGTACAAGTGGCCCAGTTCCAGGGAGAGATGGGACAGCGGGACGGACTCGGTGCGGGGGTCCGCGGTCTCCTCGCGGAACACGGACTCCATCAGAACTCCTCCCAGGCCTTGTCGTCGACGAGGCGACGGGCCAGCTGTTCCAGGGCGCTGCGGGTCTCGGGGTTCGCGACCTGGGTCTCCAGCACGTCCTCATCGGTGATCAACTGCTCCTGGAGCTTCAGCACCGGCTCCTCGGGCACGCTCCCCAGCACCTTGCCGTGACCGAGTCCGTTCTCCGCGGCGAGCGCATCGAGCTGGCGGCTGACCGCGTGCATCCACACCGACTGGGGCGGGCGCGCGTGCTTTATGCCGGGGGAGTCCTGGCCCGGCACCACCGCCCGCACGAAGCGAAGCGCCGCACGCAGCCTGGCCGGGTCGTGGCCGAGGGCGATGCCGTTGGCGAGCAGGCCGCGCTCGCCGTAGACCAGTCCGGCGGCGGCGAGGATGTGCTGCCGGGTCCACCGGTGGAAGACCAGCCAATGGCAGGGGGCGGAGCGCAGTTCGGGGCGGGCGGTGCTCTCCAGTGCCATGTCCACCGCGAAGGAACGGCCCGCGCTGAGGTCCACGAGTACCAGGTCGAACTCCTCCTCCAACTGGGCAAAGAGCTTCGTACACCGGTTCACGGCTTCCTGGGCGGTGGCGAACTCGCCGCCGCCCAGGTCGCCCGGCACCAGCACCAGGCGTCCGGCACCGGCCGGGGCGTAGCGCAGTGAGTCGTGCTCGGAGCGGTCCCACACGTCGATGCGCAGCGGCTCGGTGACCGCGCCCCGCAGATGGCTGTGCAGGCCGCCGGAGGCGGCGCCGCGCGGGATGTCGGGCACGGCGAAGACGGCTGCGGCCGTCGGAGACCCGAAGTCGAAGTCCAGGTAGCAGACGTCGTCCCCGCGCAGGGCCCGCCGGTAGGCGAGGTTGGCGCTGGTGACGGAGCGGCCCGTGCCGCCCTTGTCGGACGCGGCGAAGACGAGCACGGCCTCAGCCCCCTTTGGTGCCGGCGTCGCGGGCGCGGGTCAGCGAGTTGAGGGTCCTCAAGGCTTCCATTGCCAGTGCGCAGGCGGTGCCGGGCTGTTGGGTGGCCACCTTCCTGGCGTGACGCAGGGTGATGTCCACGCTTTTCAGGTTGAGTTCCCGCGCGTCGTCCTCCTGGCCCTTCGCATGCAGCAGCTCCACGCCGAACAGTTGCCCCGCCTCGATGAGCAGAGCTGTCGCGACAGTGCTCAGTTCGCGGCTTCTGATGGGGGGTTGCTCATAGAGATGGGTGGCGGCGACCTGCCTTCCACCATGCGTTCCGACATGCTCCAGGACACCGGCTGTCCGGAGGTGTCGGGGGAGTGCGGGTACACCGCCTGCACGTTGTCCCAGAGCCGGGCTCCCGGACCGCGTGAGATACGGCGCCGCCACAGATGGTCGAGCAGGTGTTCCCCGAGCCGGAGCAGCCGGTCGTGGGAGTCGAGATTCTTCGAGAGTGCCGCGAGCTGAATGGTCCGCTTGAAGAGCTGCGCGGAAAAGTCGGACACCTGCCATTCGACAGGCGGGCCAAGCTCTTCCGCCCCGAACAGCGGAAGCCGCACTCCCGGACTGTGCAGGGCCATCGCCGGGTCGCCGGGAGTCAGCCGCCGGGTGACCCTGGCCCGGACCGCCAGCTCCTCCATGACCGTTACGGTCCGCGTCAGGTCGTCATCGGTGGCGCGTCGGCGTACCAGGTCCTGCACGAGGATGGCGGTTACGGAAAGGGTGGAGTACTCCGAGTACTCGGAGCGTGTCTGTGGAACTGTCGTGGGCCACGGGATGTCCTCCAGCGGCCAGCTTCCGTCGCCCCCGAACCGGGCGATCGCGGACCAGTACTGCTGGGTGATCTCCCACCGCATCCGCAGTGCGTCAGAGAGGCGCTGCTGCTCGTCGTCCAGGAGGCCGAGGGTGAGAGTGCGGTCGGAGAACAGGTCGACAATGCCGTCGAGGGCGACCACGGTGAAGTAGAGATAAGGCACATCGGCGGCGACACCCTCGGGCTGGTGGAGACCCGCGGTCGCGACGAGAACCTGGGGTGCCCCAGTCACCAGCCCCCATGACCAGCCGCACTCGAACAGCGTGTTCTCGTCGGCGAGTTCCCCCATGGTGTCGACGCCGAGGACGAAGGAGTCGCGGATCACGGCCCGCAGCGGCTTGAGTCGTTGCTGCAACTGCCGCACGACGATCCGGCCGGGGACTTGTTCCTGGTTGACCAACTCGATCAGGCTGCGGCCTCGGGAGCTCTCGGCCGCGAAGGTGTGGACGCTGAAACTTCGCAACAGGCTGATCATCGCTGCGGTGAGACGCTTCTTGGTTTCCACCTCCAGCTCCTTCGCACGCGCCACGAATTCCGCGCGGTGCGCTGTCCTGAGGAACTCCCTGAGGAATCCGAGCGTAGCCAGGGAAAGCGTCACGGACATGGAGTAGGAGTCGACCACGCCCAGCCTCTTCTGGTCGTCGGTCGGTTTTGCGTCCGTGGTGCCGGGATGTAAGTAGTAGCCGCCGCCGAAGGTGGGTGTGCCGTCTTCTGTCATGTGCCGACGCGTGTAATCACCGAGGAATTCGATGATCTTCATGGGTATTTCGAGGCGTCCGCCGAGGGGCTTCAGGACATCCAGTACGTCAGAGGCGATGCGGTCGGGATCGTCGAGCCGGAGTGCCGGAATCTCTGTCGCCGGATACATCAGACACAACAGGCGTTCGGTGTCGGCGACGCTGCTCCCCGTCGCCCAATGGTCCCCTTCCCGCTTCCCGTCGGGAAAGGAACTCTTCACCAGGGCGCGCCAGGTTTCCAGGAGTTGCTGCCGTGGCTCGATCCGCATCCCGTGTGCGCCTCCGCTCTGGCAGCTATCCTCCCCCTCCGGGGCGAATCGATAAAGTGGTGGGCGCTGATTGGGAAGGGGGTTATTCGTGTTCTTCCTGAGATGAATGTGAGGCAGTGGGGTTTACGGAGAAGACGCAGGGGGGTGGAATGTCGATGTCTCCGGGAACTGCGGTCACAAGAACGGCAGGTCCGCAGGACATGGTCGCGATTCGGGAAATCGCCGAAGACGCGTGCCGGCTGAGCGTGCGTCCACGTCGTACGGGCCCGAGGCGTTCCGTGCGTCTCCAGCAGAGCCGATTGCTCGACGAGGTCCTCGGGACCGGCCTGACCACCGGCCGCCTCCTGATCGCCGAACGGCAGGGCGAGGTGCTCGGGTACCTGACCTCCGAGACACCGACGCCCGACCACGTACGGATCACGTCGATGGCGGTGTGTGTTCGACACCGACGCACCGGCATCGGCCGGCTGCTCCTCGACCAACTGCTGGCGGGCACTCCCGCTGACACCTCCGTCTCCGCGGTGGTGGGCCTCGATGATCTCCCGTCCGCGGGCCTTCTGCTCTCGCGTGGATTCCTTGCTCCCGACTCCATCGAGTCGTCCCCCACCGAGCCCGACGTCCGCCTGTGCTACCGCTTCAAGCTGCGCGTCGAGTACATCGACCCGGACTCGCGGCAGTTGATACCCCTGGCCGAGCGTGACCACCTGCTCCGCGCGATCGCCGCCCCGGACGTGGGCATCACTGCCTTGGTCCGCCTCATGGGCGAACCGGCCTTCGAGGTGTCGCGATTCGAGCGCGACGATCCGGCCACGCTCCAGTCGGACGAGGCGGCGGCGGGCCTGACCTTCTCCGGGGCCGTGCTGGCGGCCATCACCTTCCTGCTCGGCTTCTCCTTCGCTTCCCAGCGATTCCCGGACGACGTACGCGTCCTGCTGATCGGGGCGACGTTCGCGACCACCATGTCCCTCATCATCTATGCGAGTGCCTCCGGTGAACTCGCCCGCATGCGCTCCAATGCCTTCGGCAGGATCATGAAGTGGGGCAATGTTCTCTCCGAGTACGGCGGAGTGCTCCCCTTCCTCATCTCATTGCCCATCACCTACGCCGAGGTGACGGGCAGTGAGGCTTCTGCGCTGACAGCAGGGGCGCTGCTCACTGTGGCATTGGCCCTGTACGAGCGCTCACGCTTCTCCATCGCCGACCGTTTCCGCTGGACCTTTCCCACGGTCGTGCTCGCGGCCCTGACCTGTCTCTCGCCGATCCTGGGGGTCCTGCTGGTCGTCCGCGGTTCCGCCAGTTGGCCGTGGGCCGCCGCGTTGATGACGGCCCTCGCCGCACGGTCTCTCGTCTACCTCTTCCGCAGAGGACCGGAGGCAGGAATGTCAGCGCGCCGTCCCACCTGGCAGGTCCGCCGTTGACCCGCCCAGTACCAGGCGGGCGACCTCACGTGCACATCCCCAGGAGAGGGTCAGCCCCGCCCCTCCGTGACCATAGTTGTGCACCAACCGCCCCTTCGATGCCGACCGCTCCTCCTCCAGCCTTACCCGGGGACGCGCGGGGCGCAGTCCGACCCGATGCCCGAGCACACTGGCTCCGCGCAGCCGTCCATCGACAGCGGCGCAGCGCGCGAAGATCGCTTCGGCCGCGTCCGCGTCGGGCCGCAGGTCCCAGACGTCCGGCCGTGTGGTACCGCCCAGCACCACGGTGTCGCTGTGCGGATAGATGTAGGTCAGCTCCTCGGAGTCGGGGGTGTCGTCGCAGAAGAACTCGGAGATGCCCGGGTTCGACACCACCACCAACTGGCCCTGCACCGCCGTCAGCGAAGAATCGGGAACCAACGAACGAGCCCCGGTTCCTGTGCAGTTGACGACCATCGGGGCAGCCTCCGCCGCTTCCCGCAAGGTGCGGTAGATGCGCGTGGCCACGCGCCCCCCGGCCGAGATCAGTCGGTTGTGAAGATGCTCCAGGAAAAGGGGCATGTCGACCACGGGTGCCCGGTAACGCCAGCCGCTGCGGTAACCGGGTGCCAACTCGCTGGGGGTGCACAACCGCCCGCCGAGTACGTCGAGCCATTCCGGAGGGTCGCAGACGGTGCGTGACTGCTGGGTTCCCAAGGCCATGCGTACCCCCACGCCGGTATCGGCGAGCCGGGACAACTCCGTGTAGGTGGAGGCGCCCCATACGTCCACCCGCTGTCGCGGGTGGACCAGATAGGGATCCCACATTGCGCCCGCGCCCGCGGAGGTTGTGAGATGTGGCGGCGCGGCCGCATGCACCGCGACCGACGCTCCGGCCTCGGCCAGACAGACCGCTGTGGACAAGCCGACTACTCCGGCGCCGACCACCACGACATCCGTTGTCATGGCGGCCACGCTACCGACGAGTGTGGTCTTCGCACAGGTGCCCTCCTGCCGGGACCCTTATCCAGTGCCCCCGACCACCCCCCGTGCCCCCTGGCGCCCCCGCCCTCCCCCTCCCTACGATCGAGTAATCAGGGGGAATCACGGGGGAGTTGAGAGCATGGAGGGCCGCACATGACAGTGCCCGCGAGACGCATCGAGCGCTTCGTCACCTGGGTCATGAAGAACGTCGACGTCGTTGTCGCGGCCGGTATCGCGCTCACCATCGGCCTTCTCGACATCTTCGGCGACGTCCTCACCGACGACGTGGTGTCGGGAGCGACGCTGCTCGTCCTCGGCGCCCTCGCCATCGGGTCGATCGTCGAGCGCGTCCGCCAGCCCACCAGCATCCAGGAGGCCCTGGCCGGGACCCGGCAGGCGCTGGAGGACCAGGCGATGGTCAGGTCGCTGCTCGGCAGCGAGGTCGCCTCCGCGCTGCGCGACGCCCGCCGCGACACCCACCTCTGGTACTTCAAGGGCGGCACCGGCACCTATCTGCGCGCGGTGACCCTGCCCAAGTGCGTGGAGTCGGCGAAGAACCAGCGCTCCCAGCTCAACATCAAGATCGACATCGTGAACCCGGCCGACGACCGCGCCTGCGCCGCCTACTCCCGCTTCCGGCAGATGTTCGCCGGTGAGCGGGCCGCCGCCACCGCCGCCCTGTGGACCCGCGACCGGGTCAAGAAGGAGGCGTACGCGACCGTGCTGGCAGCCGCCTGCTACCGGCAGCAGCTCGCCACGCTGGAGATCGCCGTCCATCTGTCGTCCGTGGTGTCCACGCTGCGCTTCGACCTGTCCGAGACGTGCCTGGTCATCACCCAGGACGACCCGTCCCGCACCAACCTGCTGATCCGCAAGGGCCAGCCGCTCTACGACTACTACGTCACCGAACTCCACCAGAGCCGCGAACAGGCCACCGAGCTGGACCTGCGCCGGGCCCCGCACCTCGCGCCCGAACCCACCGTCGACGAGGTCCGGGCCCTGTTCGACGCCCTCGGGATCGGGCTGCCGCGCTCGTTCACCGAGAGCGACGTCGGCGAGATCATCGTGAAGGCCCTGCACGCGGAGGACCCCTATCGGAGGTGAGGCGTCCCCGCGGGGGCGCACCGGCATGGACGCACACGCAAAAGCAAACAAAAGCGCAAGCGCAAGTGCCATCGCAAGCCTGGACTACGAGGAACTCGAAGCGGCCCTTGACCGCAGGCACACCGTCCTCCTGCGGGACCGTGCCCGCGCCGCACTCGTCGAAATCGCCACGGGGGAGAGGGAGTTGCCTGCCGTGCGGCATCCGCTCGGGTTTCTGTGCCTGCCGTTGCTGAGGGAGGGGCCGCGCGGGGTGTGCGTGCACCTCTTCGAGGAGGGGGCCGGGCCCGAACCGGGAATCTCACCGTTGCACTCGCACAGCTGGGACCTGCACAGCCATGTGCTGTACGGGCAGGTGGCCAATCTGCTGGTGCACACCGAGGACGGCGGCGACCGGCCCACCCACCGCGTGTTCGAGGTCAGGAGCGATCCGGACGGGACGGACGAGATCCTCCCGACGGACGAAGTCGTACGCAGTGCCCCCGGCCCCCGCCGGGTCAGCTCCGGCGGCGAGAGCTACACCCTGTCCGCCGGGAGGTTCCACGCCACCGTCGTCGAGGACGGGCAGCCCGCCGCCACCCTCGTCCTCGGGCTGGTCAGGCCCGGCCGGCTCGACCGGTCGCTGGGCCCGCTCGACGGCCGCGCCACCCGATCGTCGCGTCGCCTGTGCGACGCCCGCCAGACCGCCCGCACCGTCAGCACCGCGCTCGGGAGGATGGACCGCCGTGGCCCATGAGCACCGTACGTACGAGGACGCGCGCAGGAGTTACGAGGACGAGCGGAAGACCGCCGTAGCCGCCGTTGAGGAGGCCGGCGACCTGCTGCGGGGGCGCTACGGGGATCTGCGCACCGTCACCGGCAAGGGCAGCGCCGGAGACGTCGTCACCGATCTCGACCTCGCCTCCGAGCGCATCGTCCTGGAGCGCATCCGCCGCCGTTTCCCCGCCGACCGGATCCTGTCGGAGGAAGCGGGGGAGCTGCCCGGGGCGGGCGAGCGGACCTGGCTCGTCGACCCCCTCGACGGCAGCAACAACGTCGCCATCGGGCTCTGCGTGTACGTCGTCGGGGTCGGCCTGTGCCTCGGCGAGCGGCCCGTGGTCGGCGTCGTCCACGAACCCGTCACCCAGCAGACCTGGCACGCCGTCGCCGGGCGCGGGGCCCACGGGCCGCGCGGCCCGCTCACCGGGCCCCCGGCCGGGCTGCCCGCCGCCGGACCCGTCGTCGCCTGGACACAGGGGTACGACGTGGCGCGCGCCGATCCCGTCGCCGCCGCCCTGCGCGGGGCGCTGGAGCAGCGCTGCCGACGGGTTCTCCAGCTGTGGGCCCCGCTCATGGGGTGGAGCCTGCTCGCCCGGGGGGCCATCGACGCCTTCGTCGGCTACCGGGCCGAGGGCGTCGACCTGCCCGCCGGGGCGCTGCTCGCCGCCGAGGCCGGGGTGGAGCTGCGGACCCTCGCCGGGGAGCCGTTCCGGCCCGGGTTCAGCGGGCCGGGGAGCGGGCGGAGCTTCGTCGCGGGGCGCGGGGCGACCTTGGACTACGTACTGGAGGAAGTGGCGCGGGCGACGGCGCGCTGATCAGGTGGTGCATCGGGTGGCGGCGGCCCGGTGACCGGTCAGGTGCTGGCCGCGAGCGCCAGCGTCGACGCCAGCGTCGCCGTCACGGCCAGCACGAAGCCCGTGCCCAGGAACCGGCCCAGCTTGACCTTCGTCCCGTGCCACCGGCACCGCTCGAACCACAGCAGGGTGGCCAGCGACGCCCACGGGGTGACGACCGGGCCGACGTTGACGCCGATGAGCAGGGCCAGGAGCTGGTGGGAGTTGCCGGCGGGGATGGCGGCTTCCCCGGCGACGTACGCCGGAAGGTTGTTCAGTACGTTCGAGACGCCCGCTCCGACGCCCGCCGACCGCAGCATCCCGAGCAGCCCGTCGTCCGAGCCGAGGGCGGCGGAGAGGAGGGTGTGCAGGCCGTTGGAGTTGATGGTCTCCACGACCAGGAACATCCCCGGGACCAGGATCAGCAGCCGGTAGGGGATGAGGGACCACTTCAGCTCGGCGCGTCGGCGTACCGCGAAGACCACCACCACGACCAGCGCCGCCGCCCCCGACGCCATCCACAGCTCGACGTCCGCCACCAGGATGGCGAGGAGGAAGCCCGCGCACGCCGCCGCGCTCACCCGGAAGAGGACCGGGTCCGCCGGGACCGGTGTCGTCGGCGGCTCGTAGCGGTCCGCGCCCCGCTTGCCGCGCCGCCAGTAGAAGCCCCACAGGCACGCCGTCGTCACCGCGATCGACGCGAGCTGTGCCGCCCACAGGGTCGCCGCCAGGCCGGACGCGGAGAGCGCGATGCGGTCGGCGGCGAGGAGGTTGGTGAGGTTGGAGGCGGGGAGGAGGAGGCTCGCGGTGTTCGCCAGCCACACCGTCGTCATCGCCATGGGCAGCGCGGCGATCCCGACCCGCGTCGCCAGCGCCAGCATGACCGGGGTGAGGAGGACCGCCGTCGTGTCCAGGTTCAGCGCGATGGTCGTGACGGACGCGAAGGCCACGCACAGGAGGAAGAGCGCCAGGTAGTTGCCGCGAGCCGTCCGGGCCACCCAGGAGGCGATCACGTCGAAGACGCCCGCCTTGCCGGTCAGCTCGCCCAGCACGATCACCGTGGCCAGGAACAGCAGCAGCGGGCCGATCCGCTCCATGACGTCACCCGCCGGACTCGTCGGCAGCAGCCCGGTCGCCACGGCGAGCAGCCCGAGCGCGAGCAGCCCGAAGGCCACCCAGTCCAGCGGATGAAGACGTCTGAGGAGGTGCACCGGGACAGGTTACGGGCCCGCTCACTTGTCCGGGAGAGGACGTGTGCCGGGCGGACCACTTCTCCGGGAGGGGGCGTGCTGCGGAGGGATCCCCTCGCAGGGAGGGGACGTACTGCGGAGCAGATCACTTCTCCGGAGGTGCGCCCTACCATGGGGCGTATGGCCACCCACGGGGAACTCGGGGACGGGGCAAGCGAGTTGGACTTCTTCATCAGTTATTCGCCGGCCGACGAACAGTGGGCGTCCTGGATCGCCTGGACCCTGGAGGACGCCGGGTACCGCACCGTCGTCCAGGCCTGGGACTTCGTCGCGGGGACCAACTTCATCGACTTCATGGACCGGGGCGTCAGCGAGTCCGCCGCCGTCATCGCCGTCCTCTCCCGCCACTACGCCCGCTCCACCTACGGCCGCATGGAGTGGCAGGCCGCCCTGCGGTCCTCCCCGCAGGCCCCCGAGCGCAAGCTGCTGACCGTACGGGTCGAGGACACGCCCATAGAGGGCCTGCTGGCCACGCTCACGTACGTCGACCTGGTGGGCGTCGCCGACCCGCAGACCGCGCGCGGGCTGCTGCTGACCCGTATCGAGCAGGCCCTCGAAGGCAACGCCCGCCCGTCCGTACGCCCCGGCTTCCCCGGCCGGGCCACGCCCCGCCCCGCCGCCCCCGACCTGCCCGGGGTGCCCGAGCCCGGCAGCAGCCGGCTCGGCGGGCCCGGCTGGGCCGGCCGCCGACGGCCCGTCACCGCCCCCGCCTACCCCCTCGCGGGCGGCGGCACGGCAGGTCAGGGCGAGGGCGCCGTCAACGTACTCCACCTGGCAGGACCCGACTTCGGGCGCGGCCGCGAACCCGACACCCTGGCCCGCGAGATCCGGGGCGACCTGATCGAACTGCGGGACGCCGGAGCCCCCGCCCCCGACCTCCTCGTCGTCACCGGCGACCTCACCGCCTCCGGCAGCCCCCGCGAGTGCGACCAGGCGCTCAGCTTCCTCACCGCCCTGCGCTCCCAGCTGGAGCTGCCCCCGCAGCGCGTGATGATCGTCCCCGGCGGGCAGGACGTCAGCCAGGCCGCGTGCCTGGGCTACTTCCACACCTGCGAGGCCGACGAGGTCGCCCCGCAGCCCCCGTACTGGCCGAAGTGGCGGCACTACACCCGCCTCTTCCGCAGCTTCTACCAGGGGCTCGACACCGTCTTCGACAGCGACCAGCCGTGGACCCTGTTCCCGGTGCCGGAGCTGAACACGGTGGTCGCCGGGTTCAACTCCTCGATCGGTTTCAGCCACCGCCCCGAGGAGCAGTTCGGGCTGATCGGACGCGACCAGGCGGCGTGGTTCTCCGAGGCGCTGCGCCAGTACGAGGCCGAGGGCTGGCTCCGGATCGGCGCACTCCGGCACCCGCTGACCGGCACCGCCCGCCCCGGCGACGCGGCGGGCGGACCCGGTGCGCTGCGGGACGCCGACACCTTCGCCCGGCTCGCCGCACCCCGGCTGAACCTGCTGCTGCACGGGCCGACCGGGGGGCCGCGCACGGCGACGGGGCGGCCGAGCCGGGCGGAGCTGGCGGGGGTCGGGAAGGCCGCTCCCGGACGCGTCGGCGACCGTACGAGAGACGCATCGGCCGGCGGCAAGGGGGCCGCCGAACGGCCCGCGCCCCTCCAGCTCTTCGGCGCCGCCGCCCCCGCCCGCTTCCAGCTCCTGCGGGTCACCGCCGAGGGCGCCGAGCGGTGGACCGACCGGCCCGCCGCCGAGGCCGAGTCCTTCGCCGTCGACTGGCGGCGCACCGGGCGCGTCTTCCCCGTACCCGACCTGCCCGACCTGGGGTTTCCGGCGGCGACGACTGAGCCCGCGCCCGCCGAGGACCCCGCCGACTCCCTCGTCGAGCGGGTCAAGGAGATCTGCCGGGTCAAGCGCGAGGGCGTGAGCCTGCGCGACGCCGCCCGCCGCTCGCCCGAGGACATGGCGCAGATCCTCGCCACCTGGCAGGAGGAGGGCGTCGTACGGCAGCAGCGCATCGCCGTGCACCCGGGCACGCCCACCGCCGAGGACCTGGACCGGTTCACCGCGCAGGTGCATGCCACTGACACCGACGCGGAGGCCGTGATCGTCTACGCGGGCGAGGAGCCGCAGCGGGGGCTGCGCGAGCGGGCCGCCCGGCACGGGGTGCGGGTGCAGGTGCGCAGCTTCCTCCAGTTCCAGGGGCTGCTGGACCTGCGCGGACACGTCGCCGCGCAGACCGCCGCCCTGCACGAGGGCGGCCAGTACGCCCCCGACCTCTACCTCCCGCAGCGCTACCGCGACACCTCCCGCCGCGACGGCCAGGGCTCCACCGAACGCGACGGCCTCCTCGACGCGCTCCTGGAACTCCTCGACGACGACCACGGCCGCTTCGTCCTGCTCCTCGGCGACTTCGGCCACGGCAAGACCTTCGCCCTGCGCGAGCTGGCCCGCCGCATACCCGAGCAACTCCCGCACCTGATCCCGCTGCTGATCCCCCTCAACACCCTCGACCGGGCGCAGTCCCTGGAGGGCCTGGTCGCCGCCCACCTCGCGAGCCACCACGTCGACACCATCGACCTGCGCGCCCTGCGCTACATGCTCGCCCAGGGCCGCGTCGTCCTCCTCTTCGACGGCTTCGACGAACTCGTCAACCGCGTCTCGTACGACAGCGCGGCCGACCACCTCAAGGTCCTCATCGACGCCTGCGTCGGCAACACCAAGATCGTCGTCAGCAGCCGTACCCAGCACTTCAAGAACCAGCAGCAGGTCCTCACCGCCCTCGGCGAGCAGGTCGGCCTTCTCCCGCAGCGCAAGGTGCTGTCCGTGGAGGGCTTCACCCCCCGCCAGATCCACGCCTACCTCCGCAACACCTACAACGACGACCGCGTCGCCGACCAGCGCTTCCACCTCCTCGAAGGCATCCCCGACCTGCTCGCCCTGTGCCGCAACCCCCGGCTGCTGTCCTTCGTCGCCGACCTCTCCGCCGACCAGCTGCGCACGGTCGCGGGCGCGGGCCGGGCGCTGAGCCCGGCACGGCTGTACGAGGACGTCTTCACGGCCTGGCTGTCGTACGAGGAGACACGCGCCCAGGGCGGCCCCGGCGCCCCGCCCGGCCTGAACATCGACGCCCTCTGGAAGGCGGTCACCGCACTCGCCCTGCGCCTGTGGGAGTCCGGCCGCACCGCGCTGCGCCTGGACGAACTGACGGAGATGTCCGGCCGCACCCTCACCGGCCTGACCGCCTCCCCGATGACGGTCCACGAGTCCGCGCAGGCCGTCGGCGCGGGCACGCTGCTGGTGCGCAGCGACGACGGGGTCTTCCAGTTCATCCACGGCTCGGTGGTGGAGTGGCTGGTCGCCCGCGAGGCGGCGGCCCAACTCGACCGGGGACAGCACGGGTTGCTGTCGGCGGGCCAGCTCAGCCAGCTCTCGGTCGAATTCCTCTGCGACCTCGCCGACCACGAGAAATGCGTCCGCTGGGTGCGCAACGTCCTCGACTCACCCGCCCACGGCGGCGGTGACGCCGCCCGCGCGAACGCCCTGCGCATCAGCAACCGCCTCAAGGTCCCCTCCCACGCCGACCTGCGCGGCGCCCGCCTCGCCGGCGAGGACCTCTCGCACCGCGACTTCTCCGGCGTCGACCTCACCGGCGCGGACCTCACCGACGCCACCCTGGTCGGCGCGAACCTCACCCGCGCCGACCTCACCGACGCCCGCCTCACCGGAGCCCGCCTGGACCGCGCCGACCTCACCGGCGCGAACCTCACGGGCGCCGACCTGTCCCGCGCGCGCCTCACCCGGGCCCGCATCGCCGACGTCACCCTCACCGGCAGCAGGTGGATCCGGGCCGCGCTCATCGACGCCGAGACCGACCAAGCGGTGCGCGTGGCACCGGAGTTGAGGTGGGCGGCCATCGCGCCGGGCATGCCGGTGGAGGCGGGCTTCCGCCCGTCCGCCGTGGGCGTCCCGTACGGCTTCGACATGCGTACGAGCAGACTCCCCGAGCCCATCGCCTACAGCCCCGACGGCGAACTCCTGGCCGTCGGCAGCGAGGACGGCGGAGTCCTCCTGTGCGGCACGGACAACGGCCTCGCCCTGCGCACCCTCCAGGGCCACGTGGGCCGGGTGTACGCGGTGAAGTTCCGCCCCGACACGATCGCCACCGGCGGCTCCGACGGGACCGTACGCCTGTGGGACCCGGTCACCGGACAGTGCCGCCACCGCATCGACGTCCACCCGGACGGGGTCTGGCCGGTCTCCCTCGACACCGAGGGCACCCGCCTCGCGACCGGCGACCGGGAGGGCCTCGTCACGGTCTGGGACACGGCCACCGGACAACCGGTGCACCGCCTCCCCGGCCACACCGCGCCCGTCTACACCACGGTCTTCAGCCCGGACGGCCGCCTGCTGGTCACGGGCGACGCGGCGGCGCGGGTGCGGGTGTGGGACCTGGCGACGGGGGAGTGCGCGTACGAACTCCCCGGCCACCAAGGTGCCGTCTACCGGGCCCGTTTCAGCCCCGACGGCACCCTCCTCGCCACCGCCGACATGGGCGAGGACGAACGCGGGACGGTACGGATCTGGCAGGCCACGGACGGGACGCAGCTCCACGAACTGACCGGGCACGCGGGACGCGTCTACACCCTCGACTTCCACCCCTCGGGAACCCTGCTGGCCAGCGGCGACACCGAGGGCCGGGTCAAGCTGTGGGACCCGGTGGTGGGAACTCCCGCGGGCGCCCTGGAGAGCTTCACGGGGGCCGTCTACCAGGTCCTCTTCGGTGATGAGGGGCGCCTGCTGGCGGCCTGCGACAGCGACGGCGCGGTACGGGTCTGGACGGTGGCCGACCGGCGCAGCGGGGGCCACACGGTGACGCTGCGCCCCCGGCAGCCGGCCGAGCACCGGGGTTCGGCGTGGGCGTGCGCGTTCCGCCCCGGCGACAGCCAGCTCCTGACGGTCGGCAACGATGGCGGCGCCCGCATCTGGGACGCCGCCACCGGCCAGGGCAAGCGCATCCTGCGCGGCCACGGCCGACGCGTGGTATCGGTCCGCTTCAGCGCGGACGGCTCGCAACTTGCGGCCACGGGCAACGACGGTGTCGTACGCCTGTGGGACACGCGCACGGGCCAGCGCACCCACGAACTCACCGGCCGGGGCGACCGGTTGGTGTCCGCCGTCTACAGCCCGGCGGAGTCGGTCCTCGCCACGGCGAGCAATGACGGGGACGTCTATTTGTGGAACCCCGGGGGCGGCGAATACCTCCGCGAGTTCGACGCCGAGACCGAACACGTGTGGGCGGCCGCCTTCAACACCGACGGCACGCTGCTGGCCACCGCCAACGACGACGACACGGTACGGCTCTGGTACCGGTCGACGGGGGCGCAGGTCAGCGTGCTGGACCAGCACCGGGGGAGGGTGCGGTCGATAGCGTTCCGGCGGGGGTCGGACGTGCTGGCCACCGGATGCGACGACAGCCACGTCCGGGTGTGCGAGGCCCGGAGTGGTGCCCTCGTCGCAGACCTGACGGGTCATCAAGATCGTGTGTACGGCGTCGCCTTCGGTTCCGGGGAGCGCGGGGAGTGGCTGGCGAGTGCGGGCTGGGACGGGGCGGTGCTGGTGTGGCGCGACGGGGAGATCGCCCACCGGCTGGAGGGCCTCGGCGGCCGGCTCTGGGCCGTCGCCGCCCACCCGACGCGCCCCCTGGTCGCGTCGGCCGGGGACGACCGGAGGGTCCTGCTGTGGGACGCGGAGACGGGCGAACGGGTCGCGGACCTGGCGGCGCACACCGGGCGGGTGCTGTCGGTGGGCTTCTCGCCGGACGGGCGGATGCTGGCGAGTGCGGGGGAGGACGGGACGGTGCGGCTGTGGCGGGTGCCTTCGTCCGGGGAGCCGGTGTTGCGGGCGACGCTGGTGGGGGTGCCGGGGGCGTGGGCGGCGTTGGTGCCGGGTGGCGGCTACAAGAGTGAGGGGGATGTGGAGGGGGAGTTCTGGCATGTGGTGGGGATGGCGAGGTTCGTTCCGGGGGAGCTGGACGAGTTTCTGCCGGGGGTGCATCGGCTGCCGCTGGGGGAGGGGTTGTAGGTGCCCCGTGTCCGGCGGGGGGTGGCGGCTGCGCCGGGCCCTTCGTGTTCCGTCCTTGGCACGGGGGCCTTTTTCGCCCCAGCCCCGCCCCCTTCACCTAAACCCGCGGGGGCGTTGTGGCTGGCGTTTTGCGCAGTTCCCCGCGCCCCTTTCAGGGGCGCGGGGAACTGCGCGAGCAACCACCCACCCAGCCGCGCGGCGAGCGCTTTAGGGAAAGGGGCGGGACCGGGGCGAATCCCGGGGGTCCGGGGGCGGAGCCCCCGGCCGGAACAGCAACCCACCACCGACCCGCACAGGAGACCCGCCCTCAGCGCCCCGCACCGACAGGGGCCGGCACCGGGCCCCGGTCCAGCGTCGCCCCGGAGCGGGCCCGCAGCATCCGGGCCACCAGCACCGCCGCCGCAACCAGCACCACCGCCACCCCACCCAACGCCACCTGCCACACCGACGTGAAGGCCCCCGCGTGGCCCGCCCCGGGCCGCCCCGCAGCCACCTCGGCCGCAAGAGCCGCGTCCCCGAGCCGCACCCCGAGCAACCCCACCAGCACCGCCCCGAACACCGCCATCATCATCGCGTTGGCCCCCGCCCGAACGGTGTTCAGCAGCCCGGACGCCATCCCCACCCGCGCCTGGTCGACCAGCCCCATCGCCTGACCGTCCACCAGCCCCATCGCGAGCCCGTTCGCGACCCCGATCAGCGCCAGCGGAACCGCCAGCCCCGCCGCCCCGATCCCCGGGTGCAGCACCACGGCCAGCACCGCGTTCCCCAGGAAGGACAGGCCCAGCGCACTCACCAACAGATGGCGGGGCTGCACCCCCCGGTTCACCAGCCGCGCGGACACCTGCGGCACCACGAACACCGGCGCTGTCATCAGCAGCATGACCAGCCCGGCCCCGCCCGCCGACAGCCCGCCCGGCCCCTGGAGGAAGGTGGGGAAGTAGATCATCACGCCCGACGAGCCCATCGCGATGGCTGTACCGCCCACGATCCAACCCATGAACTTCCGGTCCCGGACCAGCGCCAGGTCCAGCATCGGATGGTCGCTCCGCCGCTCGATCCGTACGAAGAGCGCGAGCAGCGCCAGCCCGGCGGCCAGCCCCACCCACCTGCCGGCCCCCGTCTGCTGCACCGAGAACATCGTCAGCGCCAGGCCGGCGATGAACGTCACGGCCCCCGGCCGGTCCACCTTCGGCCGTACGTCCGCCCGGGATTCCTGCATCAGCAGGGTCGCCGCGAGGATGACGACGCCCGCCACCCCGAACACCAGGAACGTGGTCCGCCACCCGAAGGAGCCCACCAGCAGCCCCGACAGCGACGGGCCCGCCGCGATGCCGATGCCCGCCACGGTCCCGATCGCCGCGAACGCCTTTGTCCGCGCGGCCCCTTGGAAGGTGGAGGCGAGGATCGCGCCGCCGCCCGCCATCACGCCCGCCGCGCCCGCGCCCGCGACCGTGCGGGCCACGTCCAGGAGCAGGATGTCGTGCGCGGTCGACGCGACGAGGGTGCCCGCCGTGTAGAGGGCGGCCCCGGACGCGTACACCTTCCGGCGGCCGAACAGGTCGCCCAGCGAGCCCGCCACCAGCATCACCGCCGACGCGGTGAGGAAGTAGCCCGTCACCACCCACTGGAGGCCGGGGCCCGCCGCGTTGAGGTCGCGGCCGATCTCCGGGAGGGCGATCGTCGTGCCGGTCATCGACATCGGGAGGGTGAGGTATCCGAGCAGGATGATCGCCAGGGTGAGGGCGGGGCGGGAGAGTCGTATCGGCTTCATGGCTCATACCTTCCGACCTGAAGCGGACTTGAGGTCAAGACCGATCCGGACGACAGACATCCCCGCCCCCAACACCCCACCCTGCGCATACTATTGACTAAAAGTCAGTTCCGCTCCACGCTCGCTACCCATCCGTAGCAAACGGGAGACCTCCATGAGCAATGAAGCCCTCGACCGCCTCGCCGCCGCCCTCCACGCCCCACCCCCCGCCACCCTCGGCGAACACCTCGATCCCGCCCAACTGGACACCCTCACGGACGCGTTGACCCGCGAGCACGCCCGCCGCGCCACCGGACTCAACGAGGCCGCCGAGGAAGCCCTCGCCCTGGTCCCCGCCCTCGCCCGAGGTCCCGTACGCCGCATCCTCTTCAAGCAGTGAGGTGACCGCAGCCATGGACAAGCTCCGAACCCGCGCAGAGATCCAGAAGATCGCCGCCCTCCTCGGCGAGGAGCCCGAGAGCCTCGCCTTCCTCGCCGCCCTGCCCGTCGACGACCTGCGCCGGCTGCGCGAACAGGCCGTCGCCGCCCTCTTCGACGGCCAGCCCGAGATGCTCGACCGCATCGCCGGGGCCACCAAGCTCGTCCCGGCCGGGGTCGCCGCCGCCATCTCGCAGAAGGCCCTCGGGCCACGCCTGGCCGCCGCCGTCGCGGGGCGGCTGGAGCCCCGCCGCGCCGCCGACATCATCGAGAAGCTGCCCGTACCCTTCACCGCCGAGTCCTGCCCGCACCTGGACCCGCGCCGCATTCCGGGGATCGTGGGCAATCTGGACGAGGGGCTGGTCGTACGGATCGCCGTCGCCCTCGCCGAGCGCGGCGACCACCTCACCATGGGCCGCTTCGTCGGGGAGATCCGGGACTCGGCGCTCGCGCGCATCCTGCCGCAGGTTCCGGACGAACTGGTGCTGCGCACCGGAGCCGTGGTCGACCGGCCCGAACGGCTCGGCGAGATCGTGGAGTTGATGGGGGAGGAGCGGCTCGCCCAGGTCATCGCCGCCGCCTCCGCCGCCGGACGCTGGCCCGAGGCGCTCGCCGTGGCGGGCATGGTGACCGGCGAGCAGCGGGTCCGGGTCGCCCGGCTGACGGCCGCCCGCCCGCAGGAGGAGCTGGAGGCTCTCGTACGGGCCACGGCCGCGCAGGACCTGTGGGAGTCGCTGCTGCCGCTCGTCGCCCTCCTGGACGAGAAGGAGCGGCTGGCCGTCGCCCAACTTCCCTCCCTGCGGAGCCCCGAGACGCTCCGTCAGGTCGTACGCGCTGTCGTCGCCACGGAACTCTGGGGTGCGTTCCTGCCGCTGGTGGAGGTGCTGCCGCCGGAGTCCCGGCAGGTCGTGGCCGACGCGGCGGGCGGCCTCGAAGACGCCGAACTGGACGCCCTCGCCCGCGAGGTCGACACCCGCGATCTCTGGGAACTGGTGCTGCCCCTCGTCGAGTTGATGGACGACCCGGCCAAGGAACGCCTCTTCGCCCTCCCGGCCTTCCGGGAACAGTCCGGGGCGCCCGGAGCGTCCGGAACCTGACCGCCCTCCCCCTCCGGCCCTGTCCCGACGCTGGACAGAACTCCCCCCGGCGAGTACACCGAGTGACAAGGCTCGCGCACATTCACCGGGGGGACGAGGAGATGAGGGCGAAATGGAGTCTCAAGGGGATGGATATACCCCGGTCTGCACCGAATCAGCCGAAGTGCGTTCGGCTACGAAGAGTGACCTTCCGCAGGTGGTGGCCCTGGACATCGCCGCGTACGGAGGCGAGGCCTACAGCCCCCACGTCCTGCGCCAGCTCCTCGACGTGCACGGCGAAGGCGTCCTCGTTCTCGAAGGCCGCGAAGGCTTCGAGGACGGCGACGGGCCGGGGGCCCTCCTCGGATACGTACTCGTCGCCAACTCCTCCCGCACGCAGGTGAGTTGGGTGCTCGACCTGGTCGTCGACAAGCGGTACCAGGGCCTCGGGTTCGGCCGTCGGCTGCTGTCGGCCGCCGTGCGCCGGGCCGAGCGCGACGGGGTGCATGCCGTCCGCGTGACGGTGGAGCCCGGCAACCGTACGGCCGTCGGGCTCTACCGCTCGCTGGACTTCGTCGTGGAGGCCGACGACCCCGACTACTTCGGCCCCGGCGAGCGCCGCCTCGTCATGACCCGGCTCGCCACCCGCTACCCCATGCGGTGAGCCGGGCGCGATGGACGGCGGACCGGCGGCCGTCGGGCTGCCGCCGCACCCGGCTCAGCCGGCCGTCGAGCCGCCGTCCACCGTGAACTCCGTACCCGTGACGTACGAGGAGGCGTCCGACACCAGGAACCGCACCAGCTCCCCGACCTCCTCCGGGCGGCCCATCCGGCCCAGCGGCAGGTGCGACCAGTCCTTGCCGGAGGTGGCCGCGATCATCGGGGTGTCGATGGCGCCGGGGTGCACCGAGTTCACCCGGATCCTGTACGGGGCCAGGTCCAGCGCGGAGGCACGCGTCAGCCCCCGTAGCCCGAACTTCGTGGACCCGTACGCCGCGTGCCCCCGGATGCCGACCAGGCCCGCCGTCGAGGAGATGTTGACGATCGACCCGCCGCCGGCCTCCTTCAGCGCGGACACCACCGCCTGGATGCCGAGGAACGGGCCGACGAGGTTGACCCGTATCAGCGTCTCGAAGTTCTCCTGCGTCTCCTCGTCCACGGGCGCGGTGCGCCACAGCGCGGCGTTGTTCACCAGCGCGTCGATCCGGCCGAAGGCGTCCAGCGCGGCCCGCGTCACCTCCGCCCAGCTCTCCGCGTCCGCCACGTCATGACGTACGAACAACCCTTGCCCGTCAAGGGACTTGGCCACTTCCTGGCCCTCGTCCTCGCGCAGGTCGGTGACCACCACACGCGCCCCGGCCTCGGCGAACAGCCGGGCCTCCGTCGCGCCTTGGCCGCGCCCGGCACCCGTGACGACGACGACCTTGCCTTCGAGGCTGATGCCCGTGCTGCTGTTGCTCACTTCGCCGCTCACTTGCTCTCCAACTTCCTGAAGTGGGGAATGACCGTCTCGCCCCAATGGCGGATGGTCTCCATGCAGACCTCCTGCGGCACCGTGCCCATCTGGATCAGGCACATCACCTCGTCCACGCCGATCGCCCGCAGCAGTTCGACGTACGCGACGGCGGTCTGCGGGTCGCCGTACGCGTGCTCGGCGTTGAAGGTGCCGGTGTCGACCGGGCGGGCCGGGATGTTCGCCTCGTGCAGCCTGGCGACCAGCTCGTCGCGGCTCGCGGCGAGGGCGGCGGTGTGGTCCTCGTCCTCGGCGTACCCGGTGGGGGCGGGCCCGTTGCCGTACCAGTGCGCGATGGACTCGGCGAAGAAACGCTGGCCGCGCGTGCCCAGACGCAGGGCGCGGTCCGCGTCGTCCAGCACGACCGTCGGGCAGAGCGCCGAGAGGTGGTCGTTGACCTCGCTCGACACGAAGCGCTCGCCGGTGCGGGTCGCACGGGCCTCGTCGTACACCTTGCGCATCTCGCGTACGTCGTCGACGCCCGCGAAGCCCATCACCAGCGCGCCGATGCCGAGCTCGGCGGCCAGCTTGAGGGTCTCGTGCTTGGAACACGCCATGAACAGCGGCGGATGCGGGCCCTGGACGGGGCGGGGGAGGACGGCGCCGGGACCGATGTCGATGCTCCCGTGCCACGCGAACTCGTCCTCCCGCCACGCGGCGGAGACGATCCGCAGAGCCTCTTCCATCTGCGGATACGTGTCCTCGGACCGCACCCCGAACATCTTCATCTCCTGCCGGGTGGCCCCGCGCCCCGCACCGAGGTCCACCCGCCCGCCGGAGAGCACGTCCAGCATCGCGGCCCGCTCCGCGACGCGCACCGGGTGCTGGTAGCCGAAGGGCATCGTCACGACTCCGTGCCCGATCCGGATCCGCTCCGTACGGGCGGCGACCCAGGTCAGGAAGATCTCGGAGGCGCTCATGTGCGCGTACTGGGTGAGGGAGTGGTGCTCCACGGCCCAGATGCGGTCAAAGCCCATCTCCTCGGCGAACACGGCCTGTTCGACGCAGTCGTGGATGACCTGACGTTCGCGCTCGGGGCTCGGATCGGCGAGCTGCGCCTCGAAGATCATCGAGAACTTCATGCGGGGTCCTCTCCTTGCTATGCCTAATAGAAATACTTCTAGCAGGCATAGTGAAGAGGGGGAAGGGTTGTGGCGGGGTCCGCCCGTAGACTGCCGGGCGTGGCGAAGAAGGAAGCAGCAGACGAGGGAGTGCACGGCGCGAGCACGGGGGACGGGGACGACCTCCCCGCGCTGCCCGCGACGAGCTGGGCGGTGCTCGGGCTGCTCTCCTTCGGTGAGGAGCTGTCGGGGTACGACCTGAAGAAGTGGTCGGACTGGTCGCTCCGCTTCTTCTACTGGAGCCCCTCCTTCAGTCAGATCTACAGCGAGCTGAAACGCCTGGAGAAGGCGGGCTTCGCGTCCTCGCGGCTGGTCGCGCAGGGGACCGGCACCCGCGACAAGCGGGTCTACCGGATCACCGACGAGGGCATGACCGCGGTCCGCCGCTGGGCCCGCGAGGCCCCGGTGGACCCGCCGGTCCTCAAGCACGGCCCGATGCTGCGCCTGTGGCTCGGCCACCTCCTCGAACCCGACCAGATGCGCGAAGTGCTCGCCCGGCACCGGGAGTTCGCGGAGAAGATGCGCCGCAGGGCGGTCGCGGACGTGGAGGGCTCGAAGGACGAGGCGGCGTGGGCGTACCCGACCCTGACCCTGAAGTGGGCCGAACGCTATTACGCGTCGGAACGCGACCTGGCGGACGCGATGCTGTCGGACATCGAGGAGCTGGAGAGGGGCAAGGGGGCCTGATCCCCCGCAGAACCCCGCCCCGAAGGTTCACCGCGGAACGCGCCCGTACGCCCTCCGGAAGAAGACCAGCGGCTCACCCTCCCGGTGAACAGCCAGATCCACGACCCGCCCCAGCGCAATCGCATGGTCACCCCCGTCGAGCACGTCCGCCAGCTCGCACTCGACCGTTGCCAGCACCCCCGCCACCAGCGGCGCCCCGTACACCCCCGGCGTCCAGTCGACCCCCGCGAACTTGTCCGCCCCCGGCATCGCGAACTGCCGGCACAGGTCCTGCTGGTCGTGGCCGAGGATGTTGACCGCGAAGCGCCCCGCCGCCCGGATCTTCGGCCAGGTCGAGGACGTGTGCGCGGGGCAGAAGCAGATCAGCGGCGGGTCGAGCGAGACCGACGAGAAGGACTGCACGGCCATGCCGGTCGGGCGGCCGTCCGGCTCCAGTGCGGTGATCAGGGCGACCCCGGTGCAGAAGGAGCTCATCGCGGTACGCATGTCGGCGCCCTCGACCCGGCGGTGCGGGTCGGCGGGGCCGGGGCGGGAGGAGTGGTGGGAGGTGTGCTGGGCGGGGGCGACGGCAGTGGTCACGGGGGAGTCCTCTCGTGGGGTGCGGGTCCGCGGAGTGTTCCGAGTTTGTTTCGACTAGGTATATGCCTAACCGAAACACCTGTGATTGGATACCGGCCACGCCCACACGTCAAGTAGGCATCGAGGAGGGTTCCTTGACCGGTGACCCGAAGCCGCGGCCCCCGCTCCCCGCGACCCTGGCCGGTCTCCCGCGGTACGCCGCCGAGGCGTTCGGGCAGCGCGAGGCGCTGGCGGACGGCGAGGTGAGGTGGAGCTTCGCCCGGTTGGCCGAGGAGGTCGCCGCCGCGTCCCGCGCCGCCCTCGCGCACGGCGTCCGCCCCGGCGACCGGGTGGCGATGTGGGCCCCGAACAGCAGGGAATGGATCGCCGCCGCCCTCGGCGCGATCGGTGCGGGCGCGGTCCTGGTCCCCCTCAACACCCGCTACAAGGCACCGGAAGCGGCCGACATCCTGCGCCGCAGCGGCGCCACCCTCCTCTTCGCCGAACGCGACTTCCTGGGCACGGACTACGTCGCCGCCCTGCACGCCTCCGGCGAGGACCTGGGCTCCCTCCGCACCACGGTGGTCCTGCGCGGCGACGCGACCGGCCCGGCCCTCGACTCCCGTACGCCCGAACTCCGTACGCCTGAACTCCGAACGCCCGAACCCCGTACGCCCGACTCCCGTACGACCCTCTCCTGGGCCGACTACCTCGCCGCCGGCACCCGTATCCCCGACGCCGACCGCGTCGCCCGTGCCGCCGCGGTCCGTCCCGGCGGCCTCTGCGACATCCTCTACACCTCCGGCACCACCGGCCGCCCCAAGGGCGTCATGATGACGCACGCCCAGACGCTGCGCCTGTACGACTCCTGGTCCCGCCTGGTGACCCTCCGCGAGGGCGACCGCTACCTCCTGGTCAACCCCTTCTTCCACGCCTTCGGCTACAAGGCCGGGGTCCTCGCCTGCCTGCTGCGCGGCGCGACCATGCTCCCCGAGACCGTGTACGACGCCGACCGCGTCCTGCACCGCCTGGCCGCCGAACGGGTCACCTGCCTGATGGGCCCGCCCACCGTCTTCCACGGCCTGCTCGCCCACCCCGAGCGCGCCACCCACGACCTGAGCGCCCTGCGCCTTGTCGGCACCGGGGCCGCCGCCGTCCCCGCCGAACTCGTCGAGCGGATCCGGAACTCCCTCGGCGCGAGGGACGTTTTCACGGCATACGGACTGACCGAGTCGGGCGGCGTCGTCACCGTCTGCCCCACGGACGCCGACGCCCGCACCGTCGCCCGCACGGTCGGGCTGCCCCTGCCCGGCACCGAGGTGCGCGTCGTCGCGCCGAGCGGCGGGACGCTGCCCGCCGGCGAGCCCGGCGAAGTACAGGTGCGCGGCTACCACGTGATGCGCGGATACCTGGACGATCCGGCCGCCACCGCGGAATCCGTCCTGCCGGACGGCTGGCTGCGTACGGGAGACGTGGGCATCCTTGATGCCCGCGGATACCTGTCCCTCACCGACCGGCTCACGGACATGTACGTCGTCGGCGGCTTCAACACCTACCCGGCGGAGGTCGAGAACGTCCTCCTCGGCCACCCGGCGATCGCCGACGTGGCCGTGGTCGGCGCCCCCGGCTACCGCCTGGGAGAGGTGGGAGTCGCCTTCGTCGTCCCCCAACAGGCAGCGCAAACCACGCAATTGACCCCCGAGGCCCTCACCGCCTGGACGCGGGAGAGGCTCGCCAACTTCAAGGTCCCGCGCCGCTTCGTCCTCGTCGAGTCCCTGCCGCGCAACACCGGCGGCAAGCTCCTCAAGGGCAGGCTGCGCCGCGCCGCACGAGGAGAGGAAACCCCACCCGCATGAACGCGCGCACCCCCGCTCACCCCGCAGGCACCCTGAACCCCACCGAGGAGCAGGAGGAGCTGAGGGTGGCCGTACGGTCCGTCCTCGCCCGGCACGAGGGCCCCGCCGCCTGGAAGCCCCTCACCCGCGACATCGGCGTCGCCGCGCTCGCGATACCCGAGGAGTACGGCGGCCTCGGCTGCCCGGGACGTACCGAAGTGCACGTCGTCATGGAGGAGTTGGGCAGGGCGCTCAGCCCCGTCCCCTACCTCGGCTCGGCCGTCCTCGCCACCGAGGCCCTGATCGCGTCCGGCAACGACGAGGTGTGCGCCCGCCTGCTGCCGCCCCTCGCCGACGGCGCGTCCGTCGCCGCCCTCGCCTGGGCGGAGGCCGGGGAGGACAACCCCCGCGGCACCTGGGAGGCCGCCGACCTCACGACGTACGCCGAAGAGAGCACGACCACCGGCGACTGGCTGCTGACGGGCACCAAGGAGTACGTCCCGGCCGCCGACGCCCCGGACGTCCTGCTGGCCCTCGCGCGCACCCCGGCCGGCCTCGCCCTCTTCGAAGTCCTGCACCCCGAGGGCCTCTTCCTCCCGCTCCCCGCCATGGACCGCACCCGCCCGCTCGCCCGGATCGTCCTGGACGCCGCTCCGGCCCGCCTGATCAGCACGGACGGCGCACGCATCCTCGCCCGGGTCCGCGACCTCGCGATCACCGCACTCGCCGCCGAACAGGTCGGAGCCGCCGACCGCGCACTGGAGATCACCGTCCAGTACGCCAAGGACCGCGTCCAGTTCGGCCGCGCGATCGGCTCCTTCCAGGCGGTCAAGCACCGCATCGCCGACGCGTACGTCCTCCTGGAGGCGGCCCGCTCCCTCGCCCTGGCCGCCGCCGACGCGAACGCGGCCCCCGGCCCCGCCGCAGCCGCGAAGGCCGCCTGCTCCGAGGCGTACCAGCACATCGCGGGCGAGATGATCCAGCTCCACGGCGGCATCGGCATCACCTGGGAGCACCCGGCCCACGACTTCTTCAAGCGCGCCCACGGCACGGCCCATTTCCTCGGCTCCCCGGACACCCACCGCCACCGCCTGGCCATCCTCCTCGGCTTCACCCCCGAAGCCCGGACGGAGGTGCTCGCGTAACCTCGGGCGGACCGCCCACCTCCCCCGGAAGGCCCTGTCCCGATGAAGCTCCTGCGCGCGGCCGACCGCACCGCCGTCCCCTGGAAGAACGGCGGCGGCATCACCCGCGAGATCGCCGCGTGGCCGCAGGGGGCCGCGGACTTCGACTGGCGGGTCAGCCTCGCGGAGGTGGCGGCGGACGGGCCCTTCTCCGCCTTCCCCGGCGTCGACCGCGTCCTGACCATGGTCGAGGGCGACGGCATGGACCTGACCCTGGAGGGGATCGGCCCGCGCCGGGTGGACACCCGCTTCGTCCCGCAGCACTTCCCGGGCGACGTGCCCACCGGCTGCCGCCTGCTCGGCGGGCCCGTCGTGAACCTCAACGTCATGCACCGCAGAGGGAGTTCGTACGGTGCTCAGGTCGAGGTCGTACGGGGCGACGCGGCGGTCGGAGCACCGGAGGAGGGCGGCGGCACCCTGATCGCGCTGCCCCTGGACCCCGGTGCGGTCTTCTTCCGGCAGACGGCCACCGACCTGGAGCCGTACGACGCCCTGGTGTTCACCGGCCCCGACTCCGGGGGACTGCTCCGGACGGCCGGCCGCACGGCGCTCGTCACGCTGCGCCACCCCTGAGCGGGCGCGTGCTCACCGGCCTCGGTGCGGTGCCGGAGAGCGAGTACGCGAGATGCCCGCACCCCTTTCGGACTCCGAGGGGGTGCGGGCATCTCTCGTACGTACGGCTACGGAGCGGCCGGAGGGACGACGCCGGTGGCGGTCTGAGCGGTGTTGGCGGCGTTGCCGGTGACCGTCCCGGTGGCGGTCTCGGTCACCTCGTCGAGCAGTTCGCCCGAGACGGGGAGCCGGGTGAGCTGGTCCGCGGGCTCCGCCGCGTGCGCACCCGGGGCGGGGGAGACCAGGGCGGCGACGAACCCGGCGGCGAGGGAGGCGGCTGCGGCCATGCTTCGTTTCTTCATACCGATACCAACGGACGACGGCCCCATCGGTCACGCCGGTACCGGAGTTCAGCTCCTGACCAGGCAGAACGGGTGGCCCGCCGGGTCGGCGTAGACGTTGGACCCGCGCTCGTCCGGGTCGTACTCCAGGGGCCGCGCGCCCAGCGCGAGCACCTCCTTGTGCGCCGTCGCCAGGTCGGGGACGGCCAGGTCGAGGTGGAACTGCTGCGGGTGCGCGGGGTCGGGCCACTGCGGGGGCCGGAGACCGGCGGCCCGCTGGAAGGCGAGCACCTGCCCCTGCGGAGTGTGTACGGTCGCCCAGTCGTCGTCCAGGGACCACTGCGGGTCCGGCTGATTGACCCGCCCGCCGAGCAGCGCCGCGTAGAACTCGGCGAGGACGAGCGGTTCCGGGCAGTCGAGCACGGTGCACTGAAGCCTGGCAGTCATGCGCCGAGAGTAGCGGGGGCGGCGGCGGCCGCCTCCGGGGCCGGGGCCTTGCGCCTGCCGTCCTTCGCCAGCAGCGGGGCGAAGACCCACCACAGGAGCAGGGTCGTGCCCGCGCCGGCGAGGGCGCCGGCGGCGGTGTCCGACAGCCAGTGCGCGTGCAGCCAGGTGCGGCTCCACATCATCGTGAGGACGAGAAGAGCCGCCACCGGCCACCACCAGCGGCGGGCGGCGCGCGGCACGCACAGCACGCCGATGACGACGACCACCATGGCCATGGTCGCGACGTGCCCGGACGGGAACGACCCGTGGTCGACGGTGACGAGGGGGTTGGCGGGGCGCGGGCGGTCGACGATGTGCTTCATGCCCTGGATCGCGAGCTGCCCGCCGATCGCGGCGGTGAACAGGAACAGGGCGGAACGCCGGCGCCGGACCGCGAACAGCAGGATCACGGCGGCGAGCTGCACGAGCGCGCCGTACGGTCCGCCGAACCAGTTCAGCGCCCCGGCGACCGTCTGCGGGAGGCCGTCGTGGGGCCCGCCCATCCAGCGCAGCCAGGTGTTGTCGAGCCCCTGGAAGGGCGGGTTCGTGACGTTTCCGCGCACGAGGACGCCGACGATCACGGGCAGCACGAGGAGCACCGCGGCGGCGGGCAGGAGGGCCCGGGGCCGGTGCGTCGGGGAGGGGCTGGACATGAGGGTGCCTCCGAGGGGCGGGGAGGGGGACGGACCCGGTGCGAACCGGTGCGCCGCTCGTGACACGGGCACCGGTTCACACGGTGTTCACGCCGGATGCTGACACGTGTAACCGCCGGAGGCAAGGGGTGGGGCGGAGCCGGAGGGCGGAGTCGGAGGGCGGGGCGGCGGCCCTCGGAGTGCGCCGCCCCTCGGGTGCGCCGATCCTTGGAGTGCGCCGCCCCCGCCTCCGGCCGCCTCAGCCCTCCAGGACCCTGGCCCGGCACACCCCCGGAGTCCCCCACGCGTCCCGCAGCGGCCGTGCCTTGCGGAGCCAGAGGGAGAGGTCCAGCTCCTGGGTGTAGCCGATCGCCCCGTGGAGCTGGAGGGCCGTGCGGGCCGCCGCGTAGGACGCCTCGCCCGCGGTGACCTTCGCCGCCGCGATGTCCGGCCCGGACATGCTCAGCGCCGCCCCGTACAGCAGCGGGCGCGCGAACTCCAGGCCCACCAGCGTGTCCGCCAGCCGGTGCTTCACCGCCTGGAAGGCCCCGATCGGCGTCCCGAACTGGGTGCGCTGCTTCACGTACGCCACCGTCTGGGCGAGGAGCGTGTCCCCGACCCCGAGCGCCTGCGCGGCCGTCAGCAGCATCGCCAACTCCCGGGCGGCGGTGAGGGATTCGGGGGAGACCGGCAGCGCGTCCCCCGCCCTCTCCGCCGCGTACAGCCTCCGCGCCGTGTCCGCCGACACCCGAAGCTCCCCGGCCGAACCGGCCGAAGCGCCGGTGACCCGGTCGCCCAGTACGAAAACGCCCTCCGCCGCGTCCGCGTCCAGCGCGTACCCGCCCTCCTCGGCGAGCGTCACCACCGCCTCCCCGGCGGCGATCCTCGGCAGCCACTCCTTCGCCAAGTCCGGCGACCCGGCCAGCAGCACCGCCGCCGCAGCCGTCTCGACGTACGGGCCGGGGACGCCATGACGTCCCAACTCCCGGAATGCCAGGACGAGTTCGACCGGCAGGAGGCCCATTCCGTCGTACGTCTCCGGGACGGCCAGCGCGAAGACCCCGGCCTCCGCGACCCGCCGCCACACCGTCAGGCCCGGCCCGTGGTCGCCGTTCTCCCAGGCCCGCACCACGGCAGGGGTGTCGGCGGCGGTGAGCATCGCGTCCAGCGAGCGGGCGAAGTCGGCCTGCTCGCGGGTCAGCAGGAAGCGCATCAGCGGCGTCCCTTCGGCAGGCCGAGCAGGCGCTCGGCGATGATGTCGCGCTGGATTTCGTTCGTACCGGCGTAGATGGGTCCGGCGAGCGAGAAGACGTAGCCCTCCGCCCATTCGCCGTCCGCCAACTCCCCCTCAGGGCCCAGTAGTTCGAGTGCGGTCTCGTGCAGGGCGATGTCGTACTCGGACCAGAAGACCTTGTTCAGGCTGGACTCCGCGCCGATGGTCTCCCCGGCGGCGAAGCGCGACGCGTTCGTCCAGGTGAAGAGCTGGTAGGCGCGGGCGCCGATCAGTGCGTCGGCGACCCGGTCCCGTACCGCCGTTTCCGCCGGGTCGCGGTGCGCGCGCCAGTCGGCGGCCAGGCGGTCGGCGGCGGCCAGGAAGCGGCCGGGGGAGCGGAGCATCAGCCCGCGCTCGTTGCCGGTGGTCGACATGGCGATCCGCCAGCCCTGGCCGACCTCGCCGATGACGCCCTCGTCGGGCACGAAGACCTCGTCGAGGAAGAGCTCCGCGAAGGCGGGCTTGCCGTCGAGGCGGCCGATCGGCCGGACGGTGACGCCCGGCGCGCGCAGGTCGAACATCAGGTACGTCAGTCCCCGGTGCGGCCTGCCCGCGTCCGGGTCGGTCCGGAAGATGCCGAACGCCTTGTCCGCGAAGGCGGCCCGCGAGGACCACGTCTTCTGACCAGAGAGCGACCAACCGCCTTCCGTCCGTACGGCAGTTGAGCGGAGCGAGGCGAGGTCCGACCCGCTCTCCGGCTCGGACCAGGCCTGCGCCCAGATGACCTCGCCGGTCGCCATCGACGGCAGCACCCGCGCCCGCTGCTCCTGCGTGGCGTGGTCGAAGAGGGTCGGGGCGAGGAGGTTGATGCCGTTCTGCGAGACCCGTCCTGGCGCGCCCGCCGCGAAGTACTCCTCCTCGAAGATCAGCCACTGGAAGATGTCCGCGCCCCGGCCCCCGAACTCCTCGGGCCAGGAGACGACCGACCACCGGTCGGCGGCCAGCCGCGCCTCCCACGCGCGGTGGGCGGCGAAGCCCTCCTCCGTCTCCAGGGAGGGGAGGGGCTCGGCGGGCACGTTGGCCGCGAGCCAGGCCCGCGCCTCGGCCCTGAAGGCGTCCTGCTCGGCACTGAAGTCGAGGTCCACGTCAGCTACCGGCCTTCTTCATCGCCGCCACGTCCATCCCGCCCAGCGAGTCCTTCGCCGTCTCCGCGTTGTGCGCGTGCGCGAGGTGGTGCAGGCCGAACACGGAGTCCATGCCCGTGTGCAGGCCCTGGAGGTCCTCCGCCTGGTTCACGGCGCGCTTGGTGAGGGCGAGCCCGAGCCTCGGCATCTCGGCGATCTTCTCCGCCAATTGCCTTGTAAGGTCGGCCAGTTCGGCCCGCTCCACGACCCGGTTGACCATCCCGACCTCGTACGCCCGCCGTGCGCTCATCCGCTCACCGGTGAACAGGAACTCCTTCGCGATGCGCGGCGGCATCACCCACGGGTGCGCGAAGTATTCGACACCCGGAATCCCCATCCGTACGACCGGGTCCGCGAAGAAGGCGTCGTCCGACGCCACGATCAGGTCGCACACCCACGCGAGCATCAGCCCGCCCGCCACGCACGCCCCCTGCACCGACGCCACCACCGGCTTCGGCAGCTCGCGCCAGCGCCGGCACATCCCGAGGTACACCTCGGACTCGCGGGCGAAGCGGCTCTCCGCGCCCGCCTTGTCCGAGTGGTCCCACCACAGGCCCGCCTTCCGCTCGAAGGGGAGGTGGGCGTCGCGCTCGGGGGTGCCGATGTCGTGCCCGGCGGAGAAGTGGTCGCCCGAGCCCGCCAGCACGATCACCTTGACCTCGTTGTCCTCCGAGGCCCGGTAGAAGGCGGCGTCCAGGGCGTAGGTCATCGCGGAGTTCTGGGCGTTGCGGTAACGCGGGCGGTTGAGGGTGACGTACGCGACCGGACCGCGCCGCTCGTACAGAACGGGCTCGGCGGCGGTCGAATCGGACGCAGCGGACGTGTCGGGCGTCTCGGCTGTCATGGCGAACCATCCTTCCCTAACAAGTGTTTGGTAGGTTAACGTACGGCCATGAGCAGCGTCGAGGAGTTCCGCACCGAGATCCGGGACTGGCTACGGGAGCAACTCAGTGGAGAATTCGCCGAGTTGAAGGGCAGGGGCGGACCCGGCCGCGAGCACGAGGCCTTCGCTGAGCGCCTGGCCTGGGAGCGCCACATGGCCGCCCACGGCTGGACCTGCGTCGGCTGGCCCACGGAGTACGGCGGCCGGGGCGCGAGCATCGAGGAGCAGATCGCCTTCCACGAGGAGTACGCCCTCGCCGACGCCCCCGCCCGCGTCAACCACATCGGCGAGCAGCTCCTCGGCCCGACCCTCATCGCGTACGGCACCGAGGAGCAGAAGGCCCGCTTCCTGCCGCCGATCGTGGCGGTCGAGGAACTGTGGTGCCAGGGCTACAGCGAGCCCGACGCGGGCTCCGACCTCGCCAACGTACGGACGAGGGCGGAGCTCGACGGTGACACGTGGCGGGTGAACGGCCAGAAGATCTGGACCTCCCTCGCCCACGAGTCCCAGTGGTGCTTCGTCGTCGCCCGCACCGAACCGGGCTCCCGCCGTCACGCGGGCCTCTCCTACCTCCTGGTCCCCATGGACCAGCCGGGTGTCGAGGTCCGCCCCATCGTCCAGCTCACCGGGACCTCCGAATTCAACGAGGTCTTCTTCGACGACGCCCGCACCGACGCCCCGCACGTCGTCGGCGAGGTCGGCGACGGCTGGCGGGTCGCGATGGCCACCCTCGGCTTCGAGCGGGGAGTCTCGACGCTCGGCCAACAGGTCGGTTTCGCGAGGGAGTTGGAGGGTCTGGTCGACCTGGCCCGGCGTACCGGCGCTCTCGCCGACCCGCTGATCCAGGACCGTCTCGTACGCGCCTGGACCGGCCTGGAGGCCATGCGCGCCCACGCCCGGCGTGGCGACGTGTCGCCCTCGGTGGCCAAGAACCACTGGGCCCGCTGGCACCGCGACCTCGGCGAACTGGCCATGGACGTGCGGGGCGCGGCCTCCCTGCTCGCCGAGTCCGGACCGTACGAACTGGACGACTGGCAGCGCCTCTTCCTCTTCGCCCGCGCGGACACCATCTACGCGGGTTCCGACGAGATCCAGCGCAACATCATCGCCGAGCGCGTGCTCGGACTTCCCAAGGAGGCACGGGCATGAGCACAGCTCCCGCGTACGTGAAGGGGCACGGGCTCCTCGACGGCCGCAGCGCGGTCATCACCGCCGCCGCCGGGGCCGGGATCGGCGGAGCGACCGCGCGCCGCTTCCTGGAGGAGGGGGCCAGGGTCGTCCTCGGCGACGCGCACGCGCGGCGGCTGAAGGAGAGCCACGAGGCGCTGGCCGAGGAGTTCGGGGCGGAGAAGGTGGCGTCGCTGCCGTGCGACGTCACGGACGAGGAGCAGGTGGGGGCACTCTTCGCGCTGGCGGAGGAGACCCACGGCGGGCTCGACATCGTCGTCAACAACGCCGGGCTCGGCGGCACCTCGGACCTCGTCGACATGACCGACGAGCAGTGGTCGAAGGTCCTGGACGTGACGCTGAACGGCACCTTCCGCTGCACGCGGGCGGCCCTGCGGTCCATGAAGGCGGCAGGGGGCGGCGGCGTGATCGTCAACAACGCCTCCGTCATCGGCTGGCGCGCCCAGGCCGGGCAGGCCCACTACGCCGCCGCGAAGGCGGGCGTCATGGCGCTCACCCGGTGCGCGGCCGTCGAGGCGGCGGAGTTCGGCGTACGGATCAACGCCGTGTCGCCGAGCCTGGCGATGCACCCGCACCTGGTGAAGGTGACGACGCCCGAACTGCTGGAGGAGCTGACCTCCAAGGAGGCCTTCGGGCGGTACGCCGAACCGTGGGAGGTGGCGAACGTCATCGTCTTCCTGGCGAGCGGCTACTCCTCGTACATGACGGGCGAGACGGTCTCCGTCAGCAGCCAGCATGCGTAGCCCTTCGGTGGCGGCCGGCGTGCGTGCCCCTTCGGTGGCGGCCGGCATGCGTAGCCCTTCGGCGGCGGCCGGCGTGCGTGGCCCTTCGGCGGCAGTCGGCATGCGTGGCCGCGGACCCGGCGCGCCCGGCCGCTGCCGGACAATGTGCGGGTGCCTACCAACAAGAAGTCCCAGGTGACCGCGTCCCCCCAGCGCCGCCGCGAACTCCTCGACACCGCGGCCGAGGTGTTCGCCGCGCAGGGGTACAACGCCACCACCGTCCGCAAGATCGCCGACGCGGCGGGCATGCTCGCCGGCAGTCTCTACTACCACTTCGATTCCAAGGAATCGATGCTCGACGAGATCCTCTCCACCTTCCTGACCGAACTGTGGGAGGGGTACGACACCGTGCTCGCCTCCTCGCTCGGCCCCAGGGAGACCATCGAGGCCCTCGTCACCGAGTCCTTCCGGGAGATCGACCGGCACCGTGCCGCCGTCGCCATCTACCAGAAGGAATCGCGCCACCTCTCCGCGCAGCCCCGCTTCCACTACCTCGCCGACTCGCAGACCAAGTTCGAGAAGGCATGGCTGGGAACGCTGGAGCGCGGAGTCGCCGACGGGGTCTTCCGGGACGACCTCGACATCCGCCTCACCTACCGCTTCGTGCGCGACACGGTGTGGGTGGCGGCGTCGTGGTACCGGCCCGGCGGACAGCACAGCCCCGAGGAAATCGCCCGCCAGTACCTGTCGATGGTGCTGGACGGGATCGCCGTACGTACCGAATAGCCCACGTGAAATTGGAGTCGTCATGGCCGAGGCCTACATCGTCGAAGCGGTACGCACCCCTGTCGGGCGGCGGAAGGGCGGCCTGGCCGCCGTCCACCCGGCCGACCTGGGCGCCCATGTCCTGAAGGCCCTGGTGACGCGCTCCGGCGTGGACCCCTCCCTGGTCGAGGACGTCGTCTTCGGCTGCCTGGACACCGTCGGCCCGCAGGCCGGCGACATCGCCCGTACGGCATGGCTGGCGGCCGGACTCCCGGAGGAGGTGCCGGGCGTGACCATCGACCGCCAGTGCGGCTCCTCCCAGCAGGCGGTGCACTTCGCGGCGCAGGGCGTCATGTCCGGCACCCAGGACCTGGTCGTCGCCGGCGGCACCCAGAACATGACGCAGATCCCGATCGCCTTCGCCTCCCGCCAGGCGGCGGAACCGCTGGGCCTGACGGACGGCCCCTACCGGGGCTCCGAGGGCTGGCGCGCCCGGTACGGCGACGCGCCCGTCAACCAGTTCCACGGCGCGCAGCTCATCGCCGACAAGTGGGGGATCACGCGGCGCGACATGGAGGAGTTCGCACTCCGCTCGCACCAGCGGGCGCTGCGGGCCATCGACGAGGGCCGCTTCGAGCGGGAGACCGTGGCGTACGGGGACGTGACCGTCGACGAGGGGCCGCGGCGGGACACCTCCCTGGAGAAGATGGCGGGGCTCCAGCCGGTGATGGAGGGCGGCACGATCACCGCCGCGTGCTCCTCGCAGGTCTCCGACGGTGCGGCGGCGATGCTGATCGCCTCCGAGCGGGCGGTACGGGAGTACGGGCTGACCCCGCGCGCCCGTATCCACCACCTGTCGGTGCGGGGCGAGGACCCGATCCGGATGCTGTCCGCCCCGATCCCGGCCACCGCCTACGCCCTGAAGAAGACCGGCATGTCCATCCACGACATCGACCTGGTCGAGATCAACGAGGCGTTCGCGCCGGTGGCGCTGGCCTGGCTGAAGGAGACGGGCGCGGACCCCGAGCGGGTCAACGTGAACGGCGGCGCCATCGCCCTCGGGCACCCGCTGGGTGCCACCGGCGTCAAGCTGATGACGACGCTGCTGCACGAACTGGAGCGGACGGGCGGCCGCTACGGCCTCCAGACGATGTGCGAGGGCGGCGGCCAGGCGAACGTGACGATCATCGAGCGGGTGTAGTCGGCGGGGCTCCGGGCGCGGGCCGGTGGGTGACTGCTGTCCACACCGGGGGCGCTGCCCCCGGACCCCCGGTTTTCGCCCCAGCCCCGCCCCTTCACCTAAAGCGCTCGCCGCGCGGCATCATTCAGCCCGTCCGGCGTTTGAGGACGCGCGGGCGCAGCCCGTGCAGGGGGCAAGGGGCGTAGCCCCATCGGGAACAGCACCCCACCAACAGCCCCGCAGGGTTTAGGTGAAGGGGCGGGGCTGGGGCGAGAACACCCCCGTGCCGGGGACGGCACAGACAGGGGCCCGCCCCGACTGCCCAGTCGGCCCCGGGCGCGGGCCCGCACCGGATGACCAACAGGGCAGGGATCGCACATGAGTTGGGATGTTCAGACCGACGTCCTCGTCATCGGCTTCGGCGGCGCCGGAGCCTGCGCCGCCATCGAGGCCGCCGACGCCGGCGCACACGTCGTCGCCGTCGACCGCTTCTTCGGCGGTGGAGCCACCGCCCTCAGTGGGGGAGTCGTGTACGCGGGCGGCGGCACCCGCCCCCAGCGCGAGGCCGGAGTCGAGGACAGCGTCGACGCGATGTTCGCGTACCTCAAGGAGGAGACGCAGGGGGTCGTCTCCGACGCCCTCCTCCGTGACTTCTGCGAGAAGAGTTCCGGGAATCTCGACTGGCTGGCCTCCCACGGGGCCGAGTACGAGGGCACCCTCTGCCCCTTCAAGACCAGCTACCCCACCGACGACTACCTTCTCTACTACTCCGGCAACGAGCAGTTCCCGCCCTACAGCGACACCGCCGTCCCCGCCCCCCGCGGCCACCGCACCAAGGCGAAGGGCCTCGCCTCGGGGAAGGTGCTCTTCGGGCATCTCGCCGAAGCTGCCCGCACCCGAGGCGTACGCCTCGTACCGCAGACCCGCGCCGAGCGCCTGATTGTCGAGGACGGGAGGGTCGTCGGCGCGGAGCTGCGGCAGCTGACCGGAGCCGCCGCCCGCGCCCACCGGGCGCTCTCCCTCGCCCTCGGGAAGGGCAACAACTACGCCCCGGACCTGACCGGCCCCCTCAACAAGGCCGTCGAACGCCTGGAGCGCGGCGGGCGCACCGTCCGAGTCCGCGCCCGGCACGGGGTCGTCGTCACCGCCGGCGGGTTCGTGTTCAACAAGGAGATGCTGGCCGCCCACGCCCCCGACTTCCTCCCCGGCCAGGCCCTCGGCACCGTCGGCGACGACGGGTCGGGGATACGGCTGGGGGCGGAGGCGGGAGGGGCCACCGGCCACCTCGACCGGGTCTCCGCCTGGCGCTTCTACTCCCCGCCCGTCACCCTCGGCCGCGGCCTCCTCGTCGACCGCAAGGGACAGCGCGTCTGCAACGAGCTGCTCTACGGGGCCGCCGTCGGCGAGCGCATCGTCAGCGCCCACGAAGGACACGCGTATCTCCTTGTCGACAAGGCGGTCCTCGACCGGGCCTGGAAGGAGATGGGGACCCAGACCGTCTTCTTCCAGAAGGCACAGATGGGCTACCTCTTCACGGTCGGACACAAGAAGGGGAGGACGGCGGTCGACGCGGCCGCCGGATTCGGGGTCGACCCGGTCGGCCTCGCCCGCACCCTCGACACGTACAACGCCGCCGCCCGCGCCGGCACCCCCGACCCCCTGGGCAAGCCCTCCGCGTACGTACAGGCCCTCGACCACGGTCCGTACTACGCCTTCGACTGCTCCCTCGACACGTCGATGTTCTACCCGATGCCGATGATCACGCTGGGCGGCCTGCGCGTGCACGACGAGACCGGGAGGGTCCTCCGTGAGGACGGCTCCGAGATCGAGGGGCTGTACGCGGCCGGGCGCAGCGCGGTGGGGGTGTGCTCGCACGCGTACGTGAGCGGGCTGTCGATCGCGGACGCCGTGTACTCAGGGAGGCGGGCGGGGGCAGACGCAGCGAGGCGGGCGGGGGCAGACGCAGCGAGGCGGGCGGGGGCAGACGCAGCGAGGCGGGCGGGTGAACACGTGGCAGCCGCGAAACGGCGTTAGCCCATGCGGCGCCTGACCGGGCACGTTTCACCGCGCGCCTGGCGCGGGGGCGTGCTACGGTAGGCGAGTTGCAGTTTTGGTACCCATGAACTTTATGTGCGCCTGACGAGAACTTCGGCAGGCGCACATTTGTTTTTCCGGTCATTGCCGGTTTCCGGCTCTCCGGATGGGGTCATTGCGGCGACGAGGAATTCGTAAAGTGCGAATTTCCGGCTCTGCCCCTGTTTTAGGAGATAAAAATGGCTACTGGCACCGTGAAGTGGTTCAACTCGGAAAAGGGCTTCGGCTTCATCGAGCAGGACGGCGGCGGCGCCGACGTCTTCGCCCACTACTCCAACATCGCCACCTCGGGCTTCCGTGAGCTCCAGGAAGGCCAGAAGGTTTCCTTCGACGTCACGCAGGGCCAGAAGGGCCCGCAGGCGGAGAACATCGTCCCGGCCTAGTCTGCCCGGACGCGCGAAGCCTCGAGCCGGGGCCCGCACCGTGAAGGTGCGGGCCCCGGCTTGCGTTGTGTTCGCGCAACTCGCGGAGCGCCGTCGTATTCCGCGATCGGCTTCCACCCCCTTGGGTGTCCCCAGGAAGAAGGCAATTACTGCATGACCCGTTTCGAACGATCCTCCTCCGAGCGCACCGGCCGTCCGGCGCGCAACCGACCGTCGAGTGCCGCCCCGTCCCGGGGCCGCGGCAAGGCTTCGACGAAGAATTCCGGCAAGGGCCCCGCCCGCCGGTCCACGCCGCCCCAGGGTGAATTCGCACTGCCGGAGACCATCACCCCCGCGCTGCCGTCGGTCGAGGCTTTCGAAGCGCTGGACATGCCCGCCGCACTCCTCAAGACCCTCGCCGCGCAGGGGGTGACGGAGCCGTTCCCGATCCAGGGCGCGACCCTCCCGAACTCGCTCGCCGGCCGGGACATCCTGGGCCGCGGCCGCACGGGCTCCGGCAAGACGCTGGCCTTCGGCCTGGCGCTGCTGGCCCGTACGGCGGGCCGTCGCGCCGAGCCGCACGCGCCGCTCGCGCTGGTCCTCGTACCGACGCGTGAGCTGGCGCAGCAGGTCACGGACGCGCTGACCCCGTACGCCACCTCGGTCAACCTGCGCCTCACCACGGTCGTCGGCGGCATGTCGATCACCAAGCAGGCGAACTCGCTGCGGCGCGGTGCGGAAGTCCTCGTCGCGACCCCCGGGCGCCTGAAGGACCTCATCGAGCGCGGCGACGCCCGCCTCGACCAGGTCTCCATCACGGTCCTCGACGAGGCCGACCAGATGGCCGACATGGGCTTCATGCCGCAGGTCGTGGCGCTGCTCAAGCAGGTCGAGCCCGGCGGTCAGCGGATGCTCTTCTCCGCGACCCTCGACAAGAACATCGACAAGCTGGTCAAGATGTTCCTGTCCGACCCGGTCGTGCACTCGGTGGACCCGTCTGCCGGTGCGGTCACGACGATGGACCACCACGTCCTGTACGTCATGGACGAGACCGAGAAGAAGGCCGTCGCGGCGCGGATCGCGGCCCGCGAGGGCCGCGTGATCATGTTCGTGGACACCAAGCGTGCCGCCGACCGCTTCGCCAAGCGCCTGCTCGCGGCGGGCGTCTACGCGGCGGCCCTGCACGGCGGCCGCTCGCAGCCGCAGCGCAACCGGACGCTGGACCAGTTCAAGAACGGCCAGGTCACGGCGCTCGTCGCGACCAACGTCGCGGCGCGCGGCATCCACGTCGACGACCTCGACCTGGTCGTCAACGTCGACCCGCCGACCGACCACAAGGACTACCTGCACCGCGGCGGCCGTACGGCCCGCGCGGGCGAGTCCGGCGTCGTCGTCACGCTCGTCCTCCCCGAGGAGAAGCGCGAGATGACCCGGCTGATGAGCGACGCGGGCATCACGCCGAGCGCGGTGCGCATCAAGTCCACGGACGAGGAGCTGGCGACCATCACGGGTGCCCGCGAGCCGTCGGGCGTGGCCGTGGCCCTGGAGGTCCCGACCCCGCCCCAGCCGCAGCCCTCGAAGCGCCGCCCGTCCTCCTCCTCGGACGGCCGCAGCCGCACGCGGGGTCGCCGGGGCGGCTCGGGTGGCGGTACGGGTGCCTCCGCCCCGGCGTCGGGCGGTCGCCCGGCACGCGGCGGGTCGTCGGCGGGCGGCGGTCAGTCCCGTGGGGCGGGCCAGTCCCGCGCCGGTGGCGGTCAGTCCCGTACCGGAGCCGGACAGTCCTCCCGCACGGGCGGCCAGTCGCGCGCCGGAGCAGGCCAGGGCCAGTCCGGCGGCCAGCGCCGACAGGGCGGCGGCCAGACCGGGCGTCGCACGGCGGCCTGACCGAACGGGCACAACGTGCACGAAGTGAGGGGCCCGTCCGGTCGGACGGGCCCCTCACGGGTGTCACAGGCCCGGTGCCTGGTCGCCCCGGACCGCGGGAACCTCAGTCGGTCAGACGGTCCTGGAGGCGGTCCAGGGCCCGGTGATCCAGGCCGAGGCCCTTCTTCAGGTAGCCGTTGAAGGAGCCGTAGCGCTTCGTGACCTCCGCCAGCGCCGTGTCCAGGTACGCGTCACGCACCTCCTGGAGGGGGATCAGCAGGTCCGGGTTCTGCATCATCCCGGCCTGCTTCAGCCCCTCCCGGACCTTCTTGTCCGCAGCCGCCCGAATCGTGTTCGACGCGAGATAGTCGCGGCGGGCCGTCTGCTCCGGGACGCCGAGCGCCCGCAGCAGCACGTACGTCGTCCACCCCGTGCGGTCCTTGCCCGAGGTGCAGTGGAAGAGGACGGCGGAGCGCGAGGAGCTGCGGGCGATGTCCTGGAAGGTCTGCGCGAACTGCGCGGTGTTCGCCGGGTCGCTGATCAGCGTCCCGTACACCTTCTTCATCAGGTCGGACCCCTTGGTCCCGCCCAGCGCCGCCTCCTGCTTCACCGGGTCCTTGGTGGCGATGGCCCCCATCATCTGCCCGTACAGACCGCTGTCGTTGACCGGGCGGGCCGTGACGGCGAGCCCGGCGGGCAGCCGGTCCTGGCCGTCGTACTGGATCTCCACCGGCACCCGGTAGTCGACCACCTTGCCGAGCCGCAGCCCCGCCAGGGTCTTCACGTCCGCATCGGTGAGCTTGCCGAGGGCGTCCGCGCGGTAGACGAGGCCGTACCGGACCTTGTCCCCGTCGTACGTGCGGTAGCCGCCCACGTCGCGGACGTTGACCGCCCCCTGGAGCGGGATCTGCCGGATCGTGTTCCCGTGGTGGCGCCCGGAGTGGTGCGAGGACGCGCTGCCCGTGACGGCGGGGGCGGCGGCAGGGGCCTGCGCGACCGCCGTCGCGGGCAGCGCGCCGAGCGCCAGGGCGCTCACGGCCGCGCCTGCGGCCAGTCGTACTCGGTTGCGGCTCATGGAGGTCAACTCCCGTTGATGTGAGCGGATTTCACCCTGGTGTTGGCAGGGTGTGGAGCGCGTGCAGCTCTCCGAGTGCGGCTTCGGCCTCGGCCATGACACGTGCCACTAGCTCGGCACAGCTCGGCAGGTCCTCGATCAGGCCCGCCACCTGCCCCGACGCCATGACGCCGAGGTCGGTGCGACCGTCGACCATCGAAGCTTTCAGCAACATGGGGGTATTGGCGGCCAACAGGACCTGACTCCAGGACAAACTCTTGCCGTGCTTCATGGCGAGCCCGTCGCGGACCATCTGCGGCCAGCTCAGCCCGGAGATCTTCTTGAAGGACGCTGCGCGCACCACTGCCTGTGCCAGCGCCCTCGCCCGCCCGGACCGCTCCAGCGTCTGCACCAGCTCCGAGCGGAGCATCCGGTGCGGGAGCCCGTCGACGGCGGTCGTCACGGTGACGTCCTTGACCGACGCCTCCAGGTACTTCGCCTTCACCGCGTCCGGCACCGTCGAGTCCGACGTGAGCAGGAAGCGGGTGCCCATGGCGACGCCGGCGGCCCCGTACGCGAGCGCGGCCACCAGCCCCCGCCCGTCGTGGAAGCCGCCCGCGGCGACCACCGGAATGTCGACCGCGTCCACAACTTGCGGCAGCAGCACGGTCGTTGCGACGTCACCGGTGTGCCCGCCGCCCTCCCCGCCCTGCACGATCACCGCGTCCGCACCCCACGCGGCGACCTTCTCCGCGTGCCGCTTCGCGCCGATCGACGGAATCACGACGACCCCGGCGTCCTTCAGCTCGGCGATCAGCTCCTTGGACGGGGCGAGCGCGAAGGACGCCACCTTCACGCCCTCGTCGATGATGATCCGTACGCGCTCCCGCGCATCGCCCGCGTCCGCCCGCAGGTTCACCCCGAACGGCGCGTCCGTACGGGACTTGACCTCCCGCACCGCCCCCTTCAGCTGCTCGACGGTCATCGTCGCGGAGGCGAGAATGCCCAGCGCTCCCGCGTTCGCGGTCGCGGAGACCAGGCGAGGCCCCGCCACCCACCCCATGCCGGTCTGCACGAGCGGGTGCCGGACGCCGACGAGCCGGGTGAACGGAGTCTCCAACACAGGGGTCCCGGAGTCGCTCATACGGGCTTCACCTCACGGTCGCGCGTCCCCTTCGGGTCGATGACCTCGCGGATCAGCCGCAGCTCCTCGGCGGTCGGTTCGCGGGTGTACGGAACGTCGTCGGCGATCGTGAGCGCGAAGCCGGTGGCCTCGCGGACCTCCTCCACCGTGACGCCCGGGTGCAGCGAGGCCAGCCGCATCGAGTGGTCCGGCGTCTCGAAGTCGAAGACCCCGAGGTTGCTGACCACGCGCGGCAGCCGGTGGTAGCGGGTCGCGGACGGACCGGCCGCCTCCGCGCTGTCGTAACCGACCCCGCAGATCATGTCGACCTTCTCGACGAAGACCCGGGGCGAATGCTTCGGCACCCAGTAACTGGTCGGATTGTTCAGGGTGTTGACCGGCGCACCCCGCACACCCAGCAGCTGCCTGGCCGGCCGCTCCCAGTCGCCGATGCAGGAGATGTTCTGGTTGCCGAACCGGTCGATCTGGCTGGCGCCCATCATGACGTGCCGCTTGCCGCCGGTGACCATGGTCAGGTGGTGGCGGTACGGCAGCCAGCCCTCGGCCGTCCCGTCGAGGCCGACGATGAGCGCCTCGCCGTCGGTGAGGAGCAGGTCGGGGGAGAAGGTGCGCTTGGCCAGGCGCGCACCGATGCCGGGGATCAGGCCCATCGGGCTGGCCAGCACCTCGCCGTTGTCGCGCCAGGCCTCGGCGCAGGCGATCACGCAGTATTCGGCGCGGGAGGCGGTGGACGTCTGCTGCTGTGCTTCGGTGCTCACTTCGACTGCTCCTCGTGCCAGGTCTTGACTGCGGTCTGGTACGCCGACTCGTCCTCGCCGGACAGGAAGCGCTCGGCGAACTCGGGCCAGTCAGTGGCGGCGTACAGCTTCTGGAAGGCCTCGTCGCGCCCGTAGTCGGGGGTGCAGGTGGTGAAGTGGGCGCCGTTCGGGGTCTCGACCACGCCGGTCACGGAGGTGCGCTTGAGCAGCAGCGACTGCGGGGCGGCCTCCTTCGTCAGCTCGGCGGTGTCGACAACGCGCTCGCATGAGACGTACGCCTCGGCGGCGGCCTCGCAGAAGAGGTCGTCGAAGTACGGGTCCGGGCCCAGGTACTGGCCGTTGCCGAGCCGGTCCGCGCGGTTCATGTGGACCAGGGCGGCGTCCAGCCGCAGGGCGGGCATCGCGACGAAGGTCTCCCCGTCGTCGTACGGCGAAGTGACCGTACGCAGCTGGGGGTTGACCCGCATGACGTCGGAGCCGATGCCGGCCCGGACGGGCAGGAACGGCAGGCGGTTCGCGGCGGCGTGCAGCCCCCACATGAACATCGCCTCGTCGACCTCGGTCAGCTCGAAGGCACCCTCCTGGCGGGCGGTGCGGAAGTGCGGCTCCAGGGCGATGGAGTCGAGCGTCGCGAACGCGGTGACCAGCTTGCGGATCTTCCCGGCTGCGGCGAGGAGACCGACGTCGGGTCCGCCGTACGACACGACGGTCAGGTCGGTGAGATCGCTGCGCAGGATCGCGCGCACCAGCGCCATCGGCTTGCGGCGCGAACCCCAGCCGCCGATGCCGATCGTCATGCCGCTGCGCAGGCGGGAGACGACCTCTTCGGGCGTCATCGTCTTGTCGGTCACTGGTCCTTCTCCTTGCTGTTCTTGCTGTTCTTGCGGCCTTCGCCGAAGGTGTCGCGGACACGGTCGGCGGTGCCGCTGAGGTTGGCCTCGAAGGTGAAGCCCTGCTCGAAGCGGTAGCTGCGGCGGACGTCGACGGGGTCGATGCCGTTGATGGCGGCCTTCGCGAGCCGGATCAGATAGCCGTCCTTGAGGGCGATCTCGCGCGCCAACTCCAGTGCGGTGTCGTGCAGTTCGTCCCGCGTGACGACCTTCCACACGGACCCGTGGTGGTGCAGCTCCTGCGCGGTGGCGGTGCGCGAGGTGTAGTACAGAGCGCGCATCAGGTGCTGCGGAACCAGCCGCGAGAGGTGGGTGGCCGCGCCGAGCGCGCCCCGGTCCAGCTCGGGCAGGCCGAAGGTGGCGTCGTCGGAGGCGACGATCGCGTCCGCGTTGCCGACGAGCCCGATCCCGCCGCCCAGGCAGAACCCGGCGACGGCCGCGACGACCGGCACCTCGCACTCGTACACGGCGGCGAAGGCCTCGGCGCACCCGCTGTTCGCGCCGATCAGGGCCTGGTGTCCGCCCCCGTTCGCGGTCTCGCGCTGCATCTCCTTGATGTCGACGCCCGCGTTGAAGCCCCGGCTGCCGGGCGGGGTGGTGAGGACGACGCAGCGTACGTCCGGGTCGCGGCCGGCTTCTCGTACGGCGTCGGCCAGGTCGTACCAGCCCTGGACGGGCAGGGCGTTGACCGGCGGGAAGTCGACGGTGACGACGGCGATGCCACGGCTGGAATCAGAGGGGCCGGGGCGGGAGGTGGAGACACCCATGAACGGATCAGCTACCTTTCCACCAAACATTTGTTAGGTGCTTGTTCGTGTAGGGAAGGTAGCAGCGAATGGAACTGGACGGGAGGGTCGCCGTCGTCACAGGCGGTACCCGGGGGGTCGGCGCGGGCATCGCGCGGGCCTTCCTGGAGGCGGGCGCACAGGTCGTGATCTGCGCCCGCAGGCCGCCGGACGAGCCGGTCGAAGCGGGCGGCCGCAAGGCCGAGTTCAGGTCGGTGGACCTGCGGGCGCCGGACGCGGTGGCGGACTTCTTCGCCGGGGTGGTGGAGACGTACGGACGACTGGACGTGCTGGTCAACAACGCGGGCGGTACCCCGTACCGGCTCCTGGAGGAGGGTGGCCCGGCCCGCCACGCGCGGGTCGTCGAACTCAACCTGATCGCCCCGATGACGGCCTCGCTCGCTGCGTACGAGCACCTGCGTGCGACCGGCGGATCGATCGTGATGATCGGCAGCGTGAGCGGCACCCGCCCGTCGCCCGGGACCGCCGCGTACGGGGCGGCGAAGGCGGGCCTGGACAACCTCACCCGCTCGATGGCCGTGGAATGGGCCCCGGAGGTCCGGGTCAACACCCTCGTCCTCGGCATGGTCCGCACCGAGCTGTCCCACCTCCACTACGGCGACGAGGACGGCCTCGCGGCGGTCGCCCGGACGATCCCGGCGGGACGGATGGCCGAACCGTCCGACATCGGCGACGCGGCGGTCTTCCTCGCCTCGCCCAAGGCGGCGTACGTCAATGGCGCATCGCTGCTGGTGCACGGGGGCGGCGAGCGCCCCGCCTTTCTGGACGCCGCAAATGTGAACAACACCGAAGCTGAGGGGAACTGACATGGGTATCGCTGAGGGACGCGTCGTGGTCGTGACCGGTGCGGGACGCGGCCTGGGCCGCGCCCACGCGCTCGCCTTCGCCGCCGAGGGCGCGAAGGTGGTCGTCAACGACCTGGGCGTGAGCGCGGACGGGGCCGGGGCCTCGCAGAGCCCCGCCGAGGAGGTTGTCGCCGAGATCCGGGCCGCAGGCGGCGAGGCAGTCGCCCACGGCGGTGACATCGCGACGACCGAAGGCGCGGCCTCGCTGATCGCCACCGCTGTGGAGACCTTCGGGGGCATCGACACCCTGGTCAACAACGCGGGCTTCCTGCGCGACCGGATGCTGGTCAACCTGGACGAGGACGACTGGGACGCCGTCATGCGCGTCCACCTCAAGGGCCACTTCCTCCCCCTCAAGCACGCCGCGCAGTGGTGGCGCGCGGAGGCGAAGGCGGGTCGTCAACGGCTGGCACGGGTCGTCAACACCAGTTCTGGGGCGGGCCTGTTGGGCAGCGTCGGCCAGGGCAACTACTCCGCCGCCAAGGCCGGGATCGTCGGCCTGACGCTGGTCGCCTCCGCCGAGATGGGCCGGTACGGAGTCCAGGTCAACGCCCTCGCGCCGGCGGCCCGCACCCGTATGACCGAGGCCACCTTCGCGGACACGATGGCCGCGCCCGGCGAGGGCGCCTTCGACGGGATGGCCCCCGAGAACGTCTCGCCGCTGGTGGTGTGGCTGGGCTCGGACGGCTCCGAGGGCGTCACGGGCCGGGTCTTCGAGGCCGAGGCGGGCCGGATCACGGTGATGGAGGGCTGGCGTCCGGGCCCGACGGCGGACAAGGGCGCGCGGTGGACTCCGGCGGAGGCGGGCGAGGCGGCGTCGAAGCTGCTGGCGGAGGCGGAGCGGCCGCAGCCGGTGTACGGGGCGCGGTAGGACACGGCGTTACGCAGCCGCCCGGCCCGCCCGGGCCCGGCGGCTGCGCCTGTGCAGGTCCCTGGGGGGCGGCTCCCCGCTTGAGCCGCTGCACCACGTCCAGAAGGACGTTGACGTTGGTGATGTCGTGCGTGCTCGCCGAGTCGCCGACCGGGCGCTTTCTGAGGGCGGCGGCGGGCGGGGTCGGGGGTTCGGTGAGGCCGGGATTCCCTGCCATGCGGTCGGTTCCCCCTGGGGCGGTGGGGCCCGTGCCGGGGGTGCTCAGAGCGAGCTGAGCCCCATCGTCAGACCGCCTGCCACGCAGACGACCCACCCCAACACCGGCCTCCACAGGACACTCACCGCGAGCGCGGCCGAGGCCGGGACGAACGTACCGAGGAACAGCCCCGTGACGAAGACGCCCCAGCTCGCTTCCGCCCCGCCCAGCAGCCACCCGACCGCTGCCGCCGCCAGGGCCGCGGCGAGATGCCCGTACCGTACGTCGCTCAACTGCGGCCATTCACTGGGGCGTTCGCGGCGGCGGTGCACGAGGCGGTAGCGGAGCATGATGCCGAGTTCCGCGAGGAGGACGGCCGTGGCGACGGCGTTGGTCAGCATGAGGATTCCCGTACTCGGCACGTGCGGTTGCGCGCTTGATCGACTTCGGGTTCATGCAACCGTGCGTCGGTCCTGAAGGAAAGGGACCTTCGGCCTGTCCTGTGCCCAGGTCACGAGGGTCCCTGCTCTCCCCTCGGGACGATGGAGCACTCCGAGCCGTCGGCGGGGGTCGTCACCGTGTACTCGTGGAAGGTGCGCCGGAAGCGGGTGTGGCCGGTCTCGCCGCTGTGGGTGAACTGCCAGGCGGCGACGGGCTCCGGGGTCGCGCTGGTACCGGACGCGGCTCCGCAGTCGGCGTCGTCGCCGGAGACGCAGACCGCTTCGTACTCGGGCTCGGAGAGGGGGTCGGGGGCGATGCGGTACGGGACGAATCGCAGGACGGTGTGTCCGGCCATCACCGGCCCCCGAACATGCGGCGCCGGCGGTTGTACTCGGCGACGCGTTCGCTCAACTCGGCAAGGGTGGTGGGGTCTTCGGGGTCGGTGTTGCCCTCGGGGGTGGGGGAGTCGGTCGGCTCGTGGGGGACGTGCAGGGTCCCTTCCGTGCCGTACTCCGCCGTGAGCGCGGCGAGCCAGGCGCGGGCGGTGCTGGGCATGGGTGGCTCCTCTCCGTAGTGGGGTCACTACTGGGGAGGTTCAGGGTGGCGTGAGCCGGGCATGCCTTCAACTTGCGATCTGTGCACGGAGAGTCGGGTGGGGACCCTTGAACCGCAAAGACCTGGAGCCGGGAAGCTCGCCAGCCGCAGCGTACGGCGACCGTTTACGCATCCTGCGGGACGAACGCGGCTGGACGCAGGATGAACTCGGCGCTCGCATGGGCTACTCGGGGACGCACATCTCGGCTGTGGAAACTGGTCGACGATCCCCAACTCCTCGGTTTTCGAAGAGTGCTGACAGGGCGTTGGGAACCGGTGACCTGTTCGAGCGGCGGGGTAACTCGGTGCGCAACACCTCCTTGCTGGAGGGGTTTACCGAGTACCTCGCGCTGGAGGTCAAGGCCGCCGAGATCCGGCTGTTCGAGCTGGGCATCATCCCGGGCCTGCTCCAGACGTCGGACTATGCGGCGGCCATCACTCGGGGCGCGGTGCAGCGGGGCGCCATCACGGAACAGCAGGCGGAGGAGCGGCTGACGCTTCTCGCGGCACGCCAGGCTTCCCTGGAGCGCACGCCCCCGCCCTTCATCCACGCGGTGATGGACGAGAGCTGTCTGCGGCGTCCGGTGGGCGGGGCGAAGGTCATGGAGGGGCAGATGGACCGGCTGCTCGCGTTCGCGGAACTGCCCACCACCGTTCTGCAAGTGGCGCCGTACTCCCTCGGTGAGCGGAGGTCCTTCGACATGCCTGTACTGCTTGTCACGATGGAGGACCGCAAGACGATCCTCTACGCCGAATCGGCCCAACGAGGCCATCTGGAAAGGGAAAGCGCGTTCGTGGTGCCCACGCTGACGGCCTACCATCAGATTCAGGCCGAAGCGCTTTCCCAAGCGGAATCCGTGGCCATGATCCAACAGTTCCGAAAGGGCGCACCGTGACCGAACCGCAGTTCTTCAAGTCCTCCTACAGTAGCAACGGCGGCAACTGCATCGAGATCGCGGCCAACCTCGCCGCTTCGCACGGCGTGGTCCCGGTCCGTGACTCCAAGAACCCGGGCGGCCCGAGCCTGGGCCTGACGACCCCCGCCTTCTCCTCCTTCATCATCGGCATCAAGTCGGGCGCGTTCCAGTCCCGTTGACCCGCCCGGCGAGGCACACCGCACCGCCACCAGACCCGCCGCCCCGCACCCGCGAGGGCGGCGGTCTACTGCGCCTGCCCCCGCTTGAGGCGCTGCACCACGTTCAGGAAGACGTTGACGTTCGTGATGTCGTGCGTGCTCGCCCCGTCGCCGACCGAACGCTTCCTGACGTCGTTGAAGTACAGCTTCCCGTCGTACGACCAGTAGTCGGCGATCTCCGTTCACGCGGCGGTGCGCTTCCTGCCCGTCACGCCGTGCCGGTCCGCCGTGAACGCCCCGAACCGCACGCTCTCCCCGCGTTCGATCCGGGCCAGGACGGACGGGAGCTGCGTTTTGGTGATGCCGTCCTGGATGTAGTTGCCCCAGTCGCCCGGGTAGAGGAACGGGGCCCCGCTCAGCACCTCGGTGATGCCGTGCATCTGCTTGTCGCCCTTGAGGAAGGTGCGGCCGCCGGGGCCTATGCTGACCCCGACGCCCGCCGGGTCGATGAGGGTGTAACGGGCGTCCTTCGTACTGCCGTTGATCGTGCGGCGGTACTCCAGGACGCGGGTGTTCGCCCAGTCGCGTGTGATCTCGAAGCCGACCCGGTTGTCGGTGATGACGACCCCGCCCGCGTAGAGGTAGAGGCGGCAGTCCTTCCACTTCTTGTACCCCAGACCCCTGTACGGGACGAACGTCCAGCCCGACCACTGCCCGAGGCCCGCCTGCGCGGCGAGGGCGGTGGCGGAAGGGGTTGGTGATTCGGTGAGATCGGGCTGCTTCGCCATGCGGTCGGTTCCCCCTGGGTCGACGGAGGGGCGGTGCTGCCCCAACTCACTAGCACCGCAAGCTAGTTCAACAACGGGGTCAATGGTGCTGCTCCGGTGAAGAGTCAGCAGTGATGCGCGTCCCATGGGGCCGGCGAGGGTCGCGACCGGGCACCGCACCGGCAGGCGTGGTTGAGGCCCTCGTTCACGGCGCAGGGAGGCCCCGTTTCGCCCGGTCCGGAGGGGCGTGCGGCCTTGCGGGCGGCCAGTGATGATTCCGGCCCCCGTTCATGCGCACGTCTCCCATTTTTTGCCTTGTACGCAGAAGTGATGAGTGGGGTCGCGGGCTTTGCGTGGGCCTCTGAGGTCCGAAGGCTGGAGGCGGGGGCACTCCAGGCTCTGACCTGTCAAGTAATGGAACACATCCCCACGAAAGCGTCCCGCCTCTCAGCGCTCTGCGTTCGTATTCTGATCTTCCCGGCAGCAAATTTCCCTGCCTTCGTGGGCGCATATTCAAGCCATGTTCCGTCCTGTCGCGACCCGGGCCGTCGGGCGGAGCCCTCGCCTCCATCCGGAGATGTCGTGACTTTCCGTGCGAAGGGGAGGGGCTGATTCCTGCGCGCATGTGTTCGAAGTTTGGGGGCACGGCCCCCACATTCGTGGGGGAAGTGTGTGAACGTGTGCGCCTCCGGTGGCCGTTGGGGCTGTCGGCAACTGACTTTCCGTGGGGGGAAGTTGATGCAGAAGCACACCCATGCCCGTACGCAGGTACGGGCGAGACGCTCTTTGACGGTGGCCTTGGCGGTGCTCGCCCTGGGCGCGGGAGCGCTCCCGACCGCGATGGCCGACCCGGTGGAGCCGCCGCCGGTCCCGGCGTCCTCGGTGTGGGGCAAGAAGGACGCACCCAAGCTGCCGATCCCGCCGGTGAAGGTCGGCACGAACAAGGCCCCGGCCCCGGTCGCGGAAGCGGCTGTGTCGAAGGACCGGGCCGCGTGGCGGGCCGCGCAGAAGCAGCGCGCCCGCTCCTCGCACAAGGCCCGCCTCGCCGCTCCGGCCGCGCCGCTGCTGGCGGACGTCCCGAAGGGGCAGGGCGATGTGCCCTGGCACCGGATCTCGGACTTCCGGATCACGGATGCCCTGGTCGCCCGGGTGAACTACTCGACCGGCAACCTGATGCTCGCGGCCACCGACTTCGACGTACCGGGTGTGGGCCAGTCCCTCCAGCTGACGAGGACGTACAACTCCATCGACGCCCCGTGGGGCAAGGTCTCGCAGCGGTGGTGGCAGGGCTGGGAGCGGTACGCGCAGGTCAGTGACACGGAGTTCGCCTGGTTCGACGCCACCGGCGCCTCGGTGCGCTTCACGAAGAAGGCCGACGGCACGTACACCACGCCCGCCGGGTACTCCAAGGACCTGAAGGCGAACGCGGACGGCACCTTCACCCTGACCGACCGCAAGTCCGGCTCCAAGGACACGTACAGCGCGGGCGGCACCCTCACCAAGGTCACCGACCGCAACAACGGCACCATCACGGTGACCCAGCACGACGAGGGCACCGAGCACAAGGGCTTCAAGCTGACCGAGACCCGCTCGGGCCGCTGGATCGACCTGGTCAAGACGGACGCCTCGCAGTGGCAGGCCAAGGACCACACCGGCCGCACCGCCGTCTTCGACCTCAACCCTGCCGGCGACCTCGCGAAGACGACGGACACGTCCGGCAAGTCGACGGTCTTCGGGTACGACTCCTCGCGCCGCCTGACGATGATCACGACCCCGGACGGCCGCGTCACCAACTTCGGCTACGACGCGCAGAACCGCGTGACCTCGATGCAGCGGGCGACGGCCTTCAACGGCAACGCGCACACGGGCCCCACCTACTCATACACGTACGAGACGAACAAGACAAAGGTCACCGACCCCGAACAGCACACCACCACCTACGAGTTGAACGCGGACGGCGGCGTCACCAAGACCATCGACGCGCTCGGCCACTCCCGCTCCTCGACGTACGACGCGAACCACAACGTCAAGACCGCCACCGACGCGATGGGGGTGGGCGGCACTCCGGGCAACGAGACCGCGTACGGCTGGGACGCCCGGAACAACCCGACCTCCGCGAAGCTCCCCACCGGGGCGACCTCGACGGTCGGCGGATACGCCACCAAGGCGGGCCGGGATGTTCCCGGCACGATGGAGTCGGCCGACGGTGAGAAGACCTCCTTCACCTACGACGCGGCGGGCAACACCGAATCCGTCGCCGTCTCCGGGGCCGGCGGCGGCACCGAGAAGTACACCTACAACAAGGCCACCCCGACCTGCGGCGGCTTCGAGGGCCAGCGGTGCACGGTCACCGACGCCCGCGGCAAGGTGACCAAGTTCCAGTACGACGCCAAGGGCAACCTGATCGAGGTCACCCCGCCCGCCCCGCTCGGCAAGACCACCTACACCTACGACGCGCTGGGCCGTGTCGATACGTCGGTGGACGGCCGCGGCGTGAACTCCGTGTTCACCTATGACACCCGCGACCGCATCACCGAGGTCTCGTCCTCCACGACCACGGTCACCTACGTCTACGACGGTGACGGCAACCTCTCCCGGCGCACAGACGACGGCGGCCTGATCAAGTACGCCTTCGACCCGCTCTCCCGCGAGACCATCCGCACCCTCCAGGACGGCTCCCAGACCGAGCTCACCTACACGGCCGCAGGCAACGTCGACACCTACAAGGACCCGGCGGGCCTGACCGACTACACCTACGACGCCGCGAACCGCCTCACCACCCTGAAGGACCCGACGGGCAAGACAACGACGTACGCCTACAACAACAACGACAGGCGCACGAAGACCACGTACCCGGGCGGGACCGTCCAGGACACCACGCTGGACAAGTCCGGCCGCCCGACCCTGATCAAGGCAACCTCGCCCAAGGGCACCCTGACCAACACCTCGTACACCTACTCCTACGTGGCCGGCACGGCGACCAAGGACGGCACGAAGATCCGCACCAGCACGGACGGGGTGATGGGCCTGACGAAGACCTACACCTACGACAGCGCGGGCCGCTTCTCCTACTCCGAGGAGAAGAAGGGCACCACCCTCGCCGCCTCCTACCAGTACTGCTACGACGCAGCGGGCAACCTCACCTCCCAGGGCTCGGCGAAGGGCTGCCCGTCGGGCATCGCCCTCACCTACAACGACGCCTCCCAGATCACCTCCCGCGCCGGCTCGACGGCCGGCTGGGGCTACGACAAGGCGGGCAACGAGACCGACGGCGCCAGCGGCGTCGAGCGCGCCCGCACCGGCGGGGTGTGGTCGGATCACTCCCAGCAGACCTCGGTGACAGTGGCCGGGAAGAAGTACACGGGCCTGTACGGCTCCACCGACCAGTCCGAGCGCCTCTTCTACGGCGACACCACCATGCACAACGGCCCCCTGGGCCTCTCCGCGAAAACGGACCCGACCGGGGACATGGGATTCAACAGGGAAGCTTCGGGCACCCTGAACTCCATGACGACCGGGGGCAAGTCGTACTACTACCTCACCGACGCACTCGGCTCCGTCCTCGCGCTCGCCGACGAGACGGGCGCGAAGGTGAACGAGTACCGCTACAGCCCCCGCGGCGTCGACGGCACCTTCACCGAAAAGGTCCCCCAGCCCTACCGGTTCGTCGGCGGCTACCAGGACCCGACCGGCCTCTATCACCTCAAGGCCCGCTACTACGACCCCCGTATCGGCCGCTTCACCAGCCCCGACCCCTCGGGCCAGGAGAAGAACCCCTACCTCTACGCCGAAGGCGACCCCGTCAACCGCATCGATCCCAGCGGGACTCTTAGCCTCAAGAGTTTCGCAGGAAAAGCGATGAAGAAGCTCGGGACGGCGTCAGACATTCTCGCAATCGGGGAATTCGGTGCTCAGATGGCCGAGGGCCAGTACAAGGAAGCGGCGGGAACAGCTCTCAGCTTCGCCGCAGACAAAGCGTTCACCGCTGGCTGCACCGCCCTCACGAGCGGAGCAGGTGCCGTCCCGTGTGCAGTGGGCGGGATGGCGGTTGGGGAGCTGACGAACGCAGCCTACGAGAAGGCCACAAGCTAACAACCATTAACTGCCAGATGGCATGGGAGGATTACTGATGACGGAGACTCAGAGTTTGGTGACCTTGTCCTACAAGGGACTGGGAGGGGTACCCGTCTGGATTCTCATCGGAGTCGTGGTGCTCTGTGTAATAGTCGCATTCGCCGCGAAGAGCCGAAAGAAGTAGGGACTCCCGGTTTCTGGTAAGCAGCACGGTGCCCCGCTCCTCAGACTTCCGAGGAGCGGGGCACATCCAGGAGCAGCCAGTAGCCCAGTTGGTCGGTTCCTTCAACCGGGACTACATTACGGAGTTCTCCCCCACGGTCACCTACATCTACGACGGCGACGGCAATCTCTCGCTTTCAGATTCATAGGGTGGGCGGTGCCTCTGGCACTGCCGTCGGTTCCGCGCCTCGACCGTCCACCCGCGCATCACGAGGGCTTGGGCGGATACCGGTTACGCACCACTAGGCCTCTCCGCGAAGACCCACCCGTCCGGGGACATGGGATTCGGCCGGGAGCCCGGGGGCACCCTGAGCTCTATGACGACCGGGGGCAAGTCGTACTACTACCTCACCGACGCACTCGGCTCCGTCCTGGCCCTGGCCGACGAGACGGGCGCGAAGGTGAACGAGTACCGCTACAGCCCCCGCGGCGTCGACGGCACCTTCACCGAAAAGGTCCCCCAGCCCGACCGGTTCGCCGGCGGCTACCAGGACCCCACCGGCCTCTACCACCCATAGGCCCGCTACTACGACCCCCGTATCGGCCGCTTCACCAGCCCCGACCCCTCGGGCCAGGAGAAGAACCCCTACCTCTACGCCGAAGGCGACCCCGTCAACCGCATCGACCCCAACGGAACGTTGAGCGTAGGCGGAGTGCTTAAGGGCGCCACCAAAGCTGTCGGTCTCTACGGCGACGTCAAGTCTGGGGCAGAAGCTGTGGGCGCGCTGGCGAACGGGAAGTACGGCAAAGCTGCCGCTATCGGTGCGGGGATGGCAGCTGGTGCGCTTACGGATTCTGCTTGCGGAACGGTCGCTGTAGCTGCAGGAGCTCCTACGGGCGGAGTCGGTGGGGCTCTCGTGGGCGCCGCGTGTTTCAAGATTGGGGACTACGTGGGTGACAAGGTTGAGGAGGAAGGAATGGATGCCTGGGGATAAATGATTTGGGCATGAGGGAGAGCCATTCAGCTTTCTCCCAGGCCAGTCAGCCGCCCCAGTCGGAGAACCTCATCATCGGAGGGTTTAGTGGAAAGTAACACGCTTGCCGCGCTGTCCGGTACTTCCGGCGCGATTATAGCCACCGTGGTTGTCATCATCGGTATCGCTGCGGCTTTTTACGTCCGATTGAAGAAGTAGGGACACCATGCGCATGGACGCTGCCACCAGGGGTGAACCTCTGGCTGAAATTTTCATCCTGATCGGCGGCTTACTCGGGATGAGGTCACGTCCGAAATAGCCATGATCTTCGCTTTCGTGGGCGCCTGGGCCGGGAAGGCCGTTCCCTCCGAGGGGATGGGGTTCAACCGGGAGCCCTGGGGTACCCGGGAATTCCATGATGGGGCATCACGGGAAGGGGGGGGGAGGGCGGAATGTTGCGCGTGCTCGGTGTTGGTGACGGTCCAAATTTGCCTGGTTGGGGGATAGCGATATTCATCGGCTTGTTCGTCGTTGTCGCTATTTCCATGGGCATAGGAGCAATGCGGCGTCGCAGGCGCTAGATCCTGCCACCACCACGGATTGTTCGTCGTCTCCCTTCTTTGCAGGTTAACCAGATGGAAGTCTCGTGCAAAATCTGGTCATCTTCACTCTCCTCTCGCTGCTGGTCGCTGCGGGCGCTCTCTTTTGCGGGCTGAAGAGCGGTGACCTTGCGTACACCGGGCTGGGGATCTGCATAGTGGTTCTCGTGACGATATTGATACTGGCTGTTTGGAATCACGGCTTCAGGAAGAGGAAGCTCTGAGGTGCGAAGAATGCGCCTTGCGGAAGTGGATTTCGAAAGCGGAAGCGGAGGCCCGGAAGTGAGTGCTCTCACCGTCTTGCTGTTGGGTGCGGCCATTGGACTCGTCGTCGGTCCGCTGACCGTTGTGCTCGTCAACAGGGCCCGACGGTGCCGTTGACGCACCAAGAGTGTTGGACGGGGCGGCGGTTGATGGTCTGCGTCAATTCCGCAGGCCGGCACCTACGGAATTCTGGATGCGCAATGCGGGCGGGATACTCGCTGGAGCGTCGGCGTTCGCGGTGGTCTGATGGGGCGATGGACCACGGACACACCGAAACCACCCTCGACCTGGGGGATTACGCCGGAACCCGTACCCCCTGGGACGACCCCTGCTGGCAGGCGCAGGCCCTCGGCTGGGCCGCGCGGGTCCTCCGCGAGGCCGGAATGAGGGAGGTCCCGGCGCGGGCGCGGGCCGTGCGTATCCGGCCCTGGTCGGTGCTGGTGAGGTTCCGGCTGGAGGGCGGCAGCAGTGCTTGGTTCAAGGCGAACCCGCCCGCTTCCGCCTTCGAGGCCGGACTCGGCGAGGCCCTCGCCCGGTGGGTGCCCGAGCACGTACTGCATCCGTACGCCGTCGACGTCGAGCGGGGCTGGGCCCTGTGGCCCGACGGTGGCACCCTCTTTGCCGACGTGCTCGACGCGCAGGGCGACCCCCATGCATGGGAGGAACCCCTCCGCCAGTACGCCACCATGCAGCGCGCCCTGATTCCGTACGCCGACAAGGCGGAGGCCCTCGGCGTCCCGAGCCTGCGCAACAGCGTGCTGGTGGAGACGTACGAGCGCATGGTCGAGGCCTGTGCGGCCCTCTCGGCGGGGGAGCGGGCGGCCATGCTGGCCAGGGCCGGTCAAGTCGCCGACTGGTGCGCGGAGTTGGAGGGATTCGGCATTCCCGCCTCCCTCGATCACTCCGACCTCCATGCCAACCAGGTCTTCGCCCCCAGTGCCGGCCACCCCGACCGGTACGCCTTCTTCGACTGGGGCGACGCCGTCGTCGGGCACCCCTTCGCGAGCCTCCTGGTCAACGCCCGCGTCGCCCGCCACCTCTTCGGCCCCGAGATCCTGCCCCGCCTCCGCGACGCCTACCTGGAACCGTGGACCGGCGACGGACTCACCACCGCCGAACTCCACCGCGCGGTGAGCCTGGCCTGCCGCCTCGGCGCGGTCTCCCGGGCAGGCGCCTGGGGCCGCCTCTTCCCGGAGGCCATGACCGGTGACGATGGCGGCGCAGACATCGCCCGCTGGCTGCGCGAACTGTTCGCGGAGCCGCCGTATTAGCCAGGCGCGGCTGCCCCCTGCGAGACCGGTTACGGGGCCGACGCCGTGACGGTGGCAGCGGCGACAGCGAGAGCCAGTGCACCGATCACGACGACCTTGTCCCGGCGGTTGAGGAAGCCGTACGACCCGTAGTGCTGTCTCGCCTTGAAAAGGGTCACTGCGTAGCAGACCACCGCCGGCAGGGCGAGCCATCGCGGCCCGGCGACGACGCCCCAACCTGCGCCTGCACCCAGGACTGCCAGCCAGGGCACGAGAAGCCTGATTTGTCCGGTCATGGCCGCAATCTATCGGAAAGCGGCGCGTCCTGGGGCGGGCCGGAGACGCACTCCGGCCCACCCCTTTTCCGTACCTCCAAGGCCCCCGACCCCTTTCCCGGTCAGTGGGAATTGGCCCTCCCGGGCGGTCCCGAGTCCCCCTTAGCCTCGCCGGAACCGCACCGCCCCACCGCCCTGGAGGACCGCCCCCATGCTCGACGACCACCGGAGGCAGGAGGCCGCGGAGCTGCTGCGTTCCGCCGAGCACAGCCGTACGCCGGTCGCGCCCCTCGCCGGGAGCGCCGCCTTTCCCGGTATCTCCACCGAGGACGCGTACGAGATCCAGCTTCTTAATATCCGCCACCGCATCACCGCCGGTGCCCGTATCACCGGGCACAAGGTCGGGCTGTCGTCGCCGGTGATGCAGCAGATGATGGGCGTCGACGAGCCCGACTACGGGCACCTCCTGGACGACATGGAGCTGCACGAGGGCACCCCCGTGCCCGCGGCCCGCTACTGCGCGCCCCGCGTCGAGGTCGAGGTCGGCTTCGTGCTCGGGGACGACCTGCCGGGGGAGGGGTGCACCGTTGCCGATGTGCTCTCCGCGACCGAACTCGTCGTACCCGCAATTGAGTTGATTGACAGTCGGATCGCCGACTGGAAGATCGGGATTGCCGACACGATCGCGGACAACGCCTCGTCGGCCGGGTACGTCATCGGCGAGGGGCGCGACCCGCGCGAGCTGGATCTGCGGGCCATCGACGCCACCCTCCGGTGCGGGGACGAGCTGATCACCCAGGGGCGCAGTGACGCCGTGCTCGGTGATCCCGCCGCCTCCGTCGCCTGGCTGGCCCGTACTGTCGCCCGCTTCGGTGTTCCGTTGCGCAAGGGGCACGTGGTGCTGCCGGGGTCCTGCACGCGCGCCGTCGACGTGGTCGCGGGCCGGACCTACACCGCCGAGTTCTCCGGGCTCGGCTCCGTCTCCCTCTCCTTCAGCTGAGGTACGTACGCGATGAAGCACGCAGACCCTGTCAGGAAAGCCACCGCCGCCATCGTCGGCTCCGGCAACATCGGCACCGACCTGCTCTACAAGCTCCAGCGGTCCGCGCACATCGAGCCACGGTGGATGATCGGCGTCGACCCGGCGAGTGAAGGGCTCGCGCGCGCACGGAAGTTGGGTGTCGAGGCCAGTCATGAAGGGGTGGACTGGCTCCTCTCCCAGGACGAGAAGCCGGACATCGTCTTCGAGGCGACCAGCGCGTACGTCCACCGGGCCAACGCCCCGCGCTACCGCGAACTCGGCATCAAGGCAGTCGACTTGACGCCCGCTGCCGTCGGTCCCGCCGTGGTGCCGCCCGCGAACCTCACCGCGCACCTGGACGAGGACAACGTCAACATGATCACGTGTGGTGGTCAGGCGACGATCCCGATGGTGTACGCCGTCTCGCGGGTCGTGCCTGTCGCGTACGCGGAGATCGTCGCCTCGGTCGCGTCCGTGTCGGCAGGGCCCGGGACCCGGGCCAACATCGACGAGTTCACCCGGACCACCTCGCGCGGCATCGAGGAGATCGGCGGTGCCCGGCGCGGCAAGGCGATCATCATCCTCAACCCCGCCGATCCGCCGGTCATCATGCGCGACACCGTCTTCTGCGCCATTCCGGAGGACGCCGACCGCGAGGCGATCATCGCGTCCGTGAAGCAGGTCGCGGAGGACGTGGCGGCGTACGTGCCCGGCTATCGGCTGCGTACGGAACCGCAGTTCGACGAGCCGTCCGCGATGAACGGGGGGATGGCGCGCGTCGCGATCTTCCTGGAGGTCGAGGGCGCCGGCGACTTCCTGCCGCCGTACGCAGGAAATCTGGACATCATGACCGCCGCCGCCACCAAGGTCGGCGAGGAGTTCGCGAAGGGGATGCAGGCATGAGCAGCGTACGGACCTACACGCCGAGCGCGCGCGGAACGTACTCCGACGCCCTCGACATCCGCATCACCGACTCCTCCCTGCGCGACGGCTCGCACGCCAAGCGCCACCAGTTCACGGGCGAGGACGTACGGAACATCGTCGGCGCCCTCGACGGGGCCGGTGTGCCCGTCATCGAGGTCACGCACGGGGACGGGCTCGGGGGGTCGTCCTTCAACTACGGGTTCTCCAAGACGCCCGAGCAGGAGCTCATCAAGATCGCCGTCGACACGGCGAAGCAGGCGAAGATCGCCTTCCTGATGCTGCCGGGGCTGGGGGTGAAGGACGACATCCGGGCCGCTCACGGGAACGGCGGTTCCGTGTGCCGCATCGCCACGCACTGCACCGAGGCCGACATCTCCGTCCAGCACTTCGGGCTGGCGCGGGAGATGGGGCTGGAGACGGTGGGCTTCTTGATGATGGCCCACTCGACCACGCCCGAGAACCTCGCCAAGCAGGCGCGGATCATGGCCGATGCCGGTTGCCAGTGCGTGTACGTCGTGGACTCGGCCGGTGCGATGGTCATGGACGACGTGACGGATCGGGTCGCGGCGCTCGTGGCCGAGCTGGGGGACGACGCCCAGGTCGGGTTCCACGGGCACGAGAACCTCGGGCTCGGGGTCGGGAACTCGGTCGCGGCGGTGCGTGCCGGGGCGCTTCAAATCGACGGTTCTACGCGGCGGTTGGGGGCGGGTGCCGGTAACACTCCGGTGGAAGCCTTCGCGGCCGTCTGCCAGAAGATGGGGATCCGTACCGGCGTCGACGTACTCAAGATCATCGACGCGGCCGAGGACGTCGTCCGGCCCGTCATGGACGACGAGTGCCTGCTCGACCGCATGTCGCTGATGATGGGCCACGCCGGGGTCTACTCCAGCTTCCTCAAGCACGCCTACCGGCAGGCCGAGCGCTACGGCGTCTCCGGGGCCCAGATTCTCCTCCGCGCGGGCGAGCGCAGGCTCGTCGGCGGCCAGGAGGACCAATTGATCGACATCGCACTTGAACTTGCAGCAGAATCCAGCCAGTCGCAGCACGCGATCATCAAGTAGGGGGAGAACCATGTCCGTTCAGCCCGACGTGTCGCCGCAGCCCATGTCGCAGAACGAAGAAGACGTCCGCGTCATCGAGGCCGCCGCGCTGCCCACCCGTTTCGCGCGCGGCTGGCACTGCCTGGGGCTGGCCGAATCCTTCCGGGACGGCAAGCCGCACGAGATACAGGCCTTCGGCACCAAGCTCGTCGTCTTCCAGGGCGAGGACGACGGCGAACTCCACGTCCTCAACGCCTACTGTCCGCACATGGGCGGCAACCTCGCCCACGGCACCGTCAAGGGCAACGCGGTGGCCTGCCCCTTCCACGACTGGCGCTGGTCCGGCAACGGCAAGTGCGCCGGAATCCCGTACGCCCGCCGCGTCCCCCCGCGCGCCAAGACCCGCGCCTGGCCGACGCTGGAGCGCAACAAGCAGCTGTACGTGTGGAACGACCCGGAGGGCTCCAAGCCCACCGACGACGTCACCATCCCCGAGATCGAGGGCATCCACGGCCCCGACGCCGGTGAGTGGAGCGACTGGTCCTGGCACTACCTGCGGGTCGACAACTCCAACTGCCGGGAAATTGTCGACAACGTCGTGGACATGGCGCACTTCTACTACGTGCACTACGCGTTCCCCGAATACTTCAAGAACGTCTTCGACGGGCACGTCGCGACCCAGTACATGGAGTCGTCGCCGCGGCCGGACATCGACCTGGGGACGCTGTCGGCCTCCGGCGGGCTGCGGTCCGACGCCTCGTACTACGGGCCGTCGTACATGATCGACAAGCTGTGGGCGGACGTCGGTGGCGGGCTGGAGATGGAGTCCGTGCTCATCAACTGCCACTACCCCATCGACGAGAACAGCTTCATGCTCATGTACGGGGCGATCGTCAAGAAGCTCCCCGGCATGACGGACGAGCAGGCCGAGCAGGCGGCGCAGGCCACCTCCGAGGGGCTGGCCGTCGGCTTCGAGCAGGACGTCGAGATCTGGAAGAACAAGACCCGGATCGACAACCCGCTGCTGACCGAGGAGGACGGGCCGGTCTATCAACTGCGGCGCTGGTACGAGCAGTTCTACGTGGACGCGGCCGACGTCAAGGACGAGATGGTCCGGCGCTTCGAGTTCGAGATCGACACCACCCGGGCCAACGAGGCGTGGCGGGCCGAGGCCGAGGCGAACATCGCGGCGCGGAAGGCGGCGGAGGCTCAGATCGCTGCGGGGTCCGGTTCGTGATGCGTGCTGTGGAGTGCGGGGCCTGCGGGAATCAGGTCCTGTGCGAGAAGTTCAGTCCTGCGCATACGCAGGTGCAGTGGACCGATGAGGCCGCGGAGGTCTGCCCGCGCATCCGGGAGAAGGTCGCGGCCGGGGAGCTGAGCGCCCGGGTGCGGTCCTGCGGGGAACTGAGGGACTCCATCGATGCCGCCGTCGCCTCCGGGCTGCTGGAGGTGGGCGGCGCATGAGTGGGTCCGTGAAGGTGCGGGTCGCGGAGGTCGTACGGGAGACGGACGACGCCGTGTCGCTCGTGCTGAACGCACAACTTCCTTACACCCCGGGACAGTTCCTCACGGTGCGCGTCCCGGGCGGTGCCGCCCGGTGCTACTCCCTGGCGAGCTCCCCGCACACCGGGGAGCCCATGAAGGTCACGGTGAAGAGGGTGGCCGGCGGGCTCGGCTCCGGCTGGGTCTGCGAGGAGGTGGCGGCGGGCGACGAGCTGGAGGTGCTCGCGCCCGCCGGCACCTTCACCCCGGGCGACCTGGACCGTGACGTGGTCCTGGTCGCCGGGGGCAGCGGGATCACACCGTGCATGTCCATCCTCAAGTCCGTGCTGACCGCCGGGCGGGGGAACGTCGTTCTTCTGTACGCGAACCGCGACCAGGGGTCCGTGATCTTCCGGGACGAGCTGTGGGGGCTGGCCGAGGCCTACCCGGGGCGGCTGGCGGTCGTGCACTGGCTGGAGTCGCTCCAGGGGCTGCCCACGGCGCGGATGCTCGGGGCGGCGCTGGCCGCGTACGCAGGGCGGGACGCGTATCTGTGCGGGCCGGCGCCGTTGATGGACGCGGCGGAGGAGGCGCTGCGGGGGGCCGGGGCGCGGGTCGTGCACCGGGAGAAGTACTTCTCGCTGGCCGACGACGTCTTCGACCGTGCGCCGGTCGAGGTCGCTTCGGACGGGTCCTTCGTGGCCGGGGTCTCGCTGGACGGCGAGGAGCACGAGGTGGGGTGGGCGGAGGACGTTCCGCTGCTCGACGCGATGCTGGCGGCGGGGATCGACGCGCCGTTCTCCTGCCGGGAGGGGGCGTGCAGCGCGTGCTGCTGCCGGGTCGTCTCGGGTGAGGTGAAGATGCTGCGCAATGACGTGCTGGACGAGGAGGATCTGGCGGAGGGGTATGTGCTGGCCTGCCAGGCCGTGCCGTTGAGTGCGCGGGTGGAGGTCACGTACGAGTAGGGGGGAGGGGGGTTTGTGCGGGGCCCTCCCCTCCTCCTTCGTCCCCTTGGGCGGCGGGGCCGCCCCCCGGGGGCGGGACGGGCGGGCAAGGGGGCGGCTCGCCCGATACCGGGCCACCCCGGTTCCGCCCCCTGCCCGCACCCACCGGCACCGGCAAGACCCGATGGCCCCCGGCCCACCCCGGCACCGGGGCAAGGCTCACCCGCCTACATCCACTCGCTCCGCCCCAGCCACCCCATCATGTTGTCCATCGCCTGCTCCGACATCCTGTGCTCCGGCACGGCCGGCAGGACCGGCGCCGCCGACGCCGCCCGCGTCCTGGCCCGCCCCGGCCCGTACAGCTCCCGCCACACCGCCCGCGAGCACGCCAGGACCGCAGGGGCCAGCCGCTCCAGCTCGCGGTGAGCCGTCGCGCCCCCCTTGCAGGACACCGAGATCGCCGCCACCGCCCGGCCCGCTCCCCTCAGCGGAGCCGCCACGCACGCCACACCCCGGAAGGCCTCCTCCCGGTCGAAGGCCAGGCCCCGGTCGCGCGCAGCCGCCAACTCCTGGCGCAGGGACGCCGGTCGGACCAGCGTCGAGGGCGTCCGGGGACGCAACCCCGCCGCGATCACGTGTTCCGCCGCGTCCGGCTCGCTGAAGGCGAGGACCGCCTTGCCCGCCGCCGTGCAATACGCCGGCATCCGGCCGCCCACCCGCGAGGGGACGCTCGTGTCGTCCAGGCCGCCGATCCGCTCCAGGTAGACCACCTCGGTGCCGTCCAACACCGACAAATGGACCAGATGGCCCGTCTGCTCGTGCAAGGCGTGCAGCCGGGGCAGTGCGGCCCGGCGCAGCCGGTTGTGGTGGGAGGCCAGCGCCCCCAGCTCCAGCATCCGCATGCCCATCCGGTAGTCCCGGCCCTCCCGGTCCAGCCAGCGCAGGCCCACCAGTTGGTCCAGGATGCGGTGCGCCGACGAGCGCGGGATGCCCGAGCGCCGTACGACCTCCGTGAGGGAGAGCCTCGGCTGGGCCCCGTCGAACGCGCCGAGCACCTTCGCGGCCTTCTCCAGGAGGGAGAGGGGCTGTTCGGGGGTCGGGTGGCCCTGCGGCGAGTGCCCAGTAGTGGCACGTGTCATCATCTCGGCGAGCGTCGTCTGCTCCGGCATGAGATCAGTCATCAGAGGAACCCCTGTGTGCGGTACGCATCCGCGACATTGCGGACGTGCGGGCGGCCTTGGGGCGACCCTGTCACGGGGGTCGCTTCGGGGGGAAGAGGTCGTACTGAGGTATTTCTTTTCGGAATACGTTTCGGGGGTGCGCCGGATCCCGCGGAGGTCCCGGCTGAGGTCCCCGCGGAGGTCCCTCCGGACGCCCCCGGAGCCACCTCCCGGCCCCCTTCCCGCTCAGTGGGAACCCGGTATTTCGTGCCCGAACCCCGCGGCGTACGTTCTGGCCACTCCACTCGATCCCGCACTTCCCGAGAGGCGACACGCATGGGTGACGAAGCAGTCCTCGAAGTTCTCGCAGCGGTCCGCGCACTGGCCCCGACGCTGCGCGAGCGCGCCGCGGAGGCCGAGGCGGCGCGCAAGGTCCCCGAGGCCAGCATCAAGGAGCTGGAGGCCACCGGCTTCTTCCGCCTCCTCCAGCCGAAGCGGTACGGCGGCTTCGCCGCGCACCCCGCGGCCTTCTACTCCGCCGTCAAGGAGATCGCCAAGGCCTGCGGCTCCACCGGCTGGGTCTCCTCGGTCGTCGGTGTCCACCCCTGGCACGTCGCCCTCTACGACGTCCGCGCCCAGGACGAGGTGTGGGGCGAGGACCCGAGCACGCGCATCTGCTCGTCGTACGCGCCGACCTGCACGGTCACCCCCGTCGAGGGCGGCTTCAAGGTCACCGGCGCCTGGCACTTCTCCTCCGGCTGCGACCACGCCGACTGGGCCCTGCTCGGCGGCATGATCAAGGACGCCGAGGGCCGGCCCGTCGACATGCGGACCTTTCTGATTCCGCGTACCGACTACACGATCAACGACGTGTGGGACACGGTCGGTCTGCGCGGCTCCGGTTCGAACGACATCGTCTGCGAGGACGTGTTCGTCCCCGAGCACCGCGCCCTGAGCTTCGGCCCGGTCACCGCGCTGAAGACCCCCGGCCAGGAGGTCAACCCGGAGCCGCTCTACAAGCTCCCGTACGCCTCCGTCTTCACCACCACCATCTCCACCCCGATCGTCGGCATTGCCGAGGGCGCCTACGAGGCGTACGTCTCCGCCACCCGCGAGCGCTTCCGGATCTCCTACGGCCAGCAGGTCGCCGAGGACCCCTTCGCGCAGGTCCGCATCGCCCGCGCCGCCAGCGACATCGACGCCTGCTGGCTCCAACTGGAGCGCAACATCAGCGACTTGTACGACCTGGCCGTACGCGGCGAGGAACTCCCGATGGAGCTGCGCACCCGCGCCCGCCGCGACCAGGTGCTGGCCACCGAGCGCTCGGTGGCCGCCGTCGACCTGCTGATGGAGAACGCGGGCGGCAGCGCCATGCGCAACAAGGCCACCAACGTCGTCCAGCGCGCCTGGCGCGACGCCCACACCGGCCGCGGCCACGCCGCCAACGACCCCGAGCGCGCGCTCGTCCTCTTCGGCCAGGGCGCCCTCGGCCTCGACATCCAGGACACGATGCTGTGAGCAACGCCGACATTACGTACGAGTCCTCGTCCCGCACCGCCAAGGCCGGCGGCCTCACCCTGCACTACCACGAGGCCGCCCCCGCCGACGCGACCCCGGACACCCCCGTCGTGATCATGCTGCACGGCGGCGGCCCCGGCGCCTCCGGCTGGTCCAACTTCGGCGCCAACCTGCCCGTCTTCGCCGAGCACTTCCGTACTCTCCTCGTCGACCAGCCCTGCTACGGCAAGTCCGACAAGCCGGAGCTCGACAAGGACTTCTTCTCCTACGCGGCCGACGCCGTGGCCGCCCTGATGGACGAACTGGGCATCGCCCAGGCCCACTTCATCGGCAACTCCCTCGGCGGCGGCACCTCCACCCGGATGGCCCTCAACCACCCGGACAAGGTCGCCAAGCTGCTCCTCATGGGCCCCGGCGGCGTCTCCATCAACCTTTTCCACGCCGACCCGACCGAGGGCATCAAGCGGCTCTTCGAGTTCAGCACGGCGGCCACGCCGACGCGCGAGCAGATGAAGACCTTCCTGACCACCCTCGCCTTCGACCCGGCGATCGTCACCGACGAGCTGATCGACGAGCGGTACGCCCAGGCCACCGACCCGGAGGCCGCTCTCGGCAACGCCCGCATGGGCGCCTCCTTCGCCAAGTGGCCCGAGGACACCATGCTCTGGCGCGAGGCCCACCGCATCGGACAGCCCACGCTGCTGACCTGGGGCCGGGAGGACCGGGTCAACCCCCTCGACGGCGCACTGGTCGCCCTCAAGGCCATCCCCAACGCCCGCCTGCACGTCTTCCCGCACTGCGGCCACTGGGCGCAGCGCGAGCAGGCCGACGAGTTCAACCGCCTGGCGATCGACTTCTTCCGCCACTGAGGCGCTCGGGCGCTGTGCGGTACGGGTTGGCCCGTGCCGCACCGTGCCCGGCTGGTGTCACTGCCGGGGGCGCCGCCCCCGGACCCCCGCTCCTCAACCGCCGGAGGGGCTGGTCTTTCCCCGCCGGAGGGGCTGGATTCTCCCTCGCCGGAGGGACTTGTCCGGCCCCCTTTCCTAAGGAACCGACCATGGACATCCGCGCTCTTGGCTACCTGCGCCTCGAAACCACCAAGCTCGACGAGTGGCGCACCTACACCCTCGACATCCTCGGCATGGTCGAGGCCGAAGGCTCCACCGAGCAGCAGCTGAACCTGCGCATCGACGACCGCATCCACCGCTTTCAGATCGTCGCCGGTGAGACCGACCGGCTCCTCGCCGCCGGCTTCGAGGTCGCCAGTGCCGCCGCGCTCGCCGCCACCGCCGCCGAACTGGAGGCCGCCGGAGTCGTCGTCAAGCAGGCCGACGCCGCCACCCTCGCCGAGCGCCGCGTCCAGGGCCTCATCCACCTCCAGGACCCCAGCGGCAACCCGCTGGAGATCTTCTGGGGCCAGGCCCAGGACCACAGCCCGCTCGGCACCCCGTACGGCAACCGCTTCGTCACCTCGACCCCGAAGGCCGGCAACCTCGGGCTCGGGCACGTCGTGGTCCCCGCACCGGACACCGAGGAGACCCTGGCGTTCTACGAGAACGTCCTCGGCTTCCAGCTGCGCGACTCGATGAAGCTGCCGCCCGTCGCCGTGCCCACGGGCAAGCCCGGCGAGGACTTCTACACGATGCACTTCCTCAGCCCCAACCGCCGCCACCACAGCCTGGGCCTCTACCCGGGCGCGCTGCCGCCCGGCATCGTGCACTTCATGGTCGAGCTGGAAACCCTCGACGACGTCGGTTACTGCCTGGACCGCATGCAGAAGGCCGGAGTGCCGATCGCCTCCTCTCTGGGCCGTCACTCGAACGACCACATGGTCTCCTTCTACGCCCAGGCGCCGGGTGGCTTCCAGGTCGAGTACGGCTGGGACGGACTGATCGTCGACCCCGCCGACTGGGTGGCGAAGGAAATGACTTCGGACAGCTTCTGGGGCCACCAGTGGAACGGCTGACGGGCCAACCCTCCGCTGATCACCTCGTACGGGAAGAACGGCCGGGAGCCGCAGGGGAGTTCCCGGCCACCCTCACCCCTTCGGGTGAACCCGACCGCCCTGCCGGGACGGAGGCTGCTGCCGGGACGGACACCCCCGTCGACCCCGCCCGCTTCCGCGACGTGCTGGGACGTTTCGCCAGCGGCATCACCGTCGTCGCCGCCCTCGACGAGGGCGGCGACCCGGTGGGTCTCGCCTGCCAGTCCTTCGCCTCGCTCTCCCTCGACCCGCCGCTGGTCCTGCTCTGCGTCGGGAAGAACTCCAGCAGTTGGCCCAAGGTCGAGCGGGCCCGCCGCTTCGGCGTGAGCATCCTCGCCGACGACCAGGCCGACACCTGCGCCGCCCTCGGCCGGCGAGGCGCCGACAAGTTCGCCGGGGTTGCCTGGGAACGCACCCAAAACGACGCGGTCCGCATCAAGAACGCGCTGGCCACGGTCGATTGTGAGCTGTACGCCGTCCACGAGGCGGGTGATCATTACGTGATCACCGCCCGCGTCCTCGACCTGGACGCGCGCCCCGACGGATCGCCCCTGCTCTACTTCCGCAGTGACTACGCCACCGGAGTGTTCACATGACCGATTCTCCGTCGACCGCCTCCCCGCACTGGGACCACACCTACGACGTCGTCGTGGTCGGGTCCGGCGCCGCCGGAATGGCAGCCGCCCTCACCGCCCGGCTGCGCGGCCTGAGCGCCCTCGTCGTGGAGAAGACCGACAAGTACGGCGGCTCCACCGCCCTGTCCGGCGGCGCGATCTGGGTGCCCACCAACTTCCACCTCGACGAGGCGGGCCTCGGCGACACCCGCGAGAAGGCCCGCGCCTACCTCGACGCCACCGTCGGCGACCGGATATCCGAGGACCGCAAGGAGGCCTACCTCGACCACGGGCCGCGCATGGTCAAGGAGTTCCACGACCGCACCGACGTGCAGTTCATGTACACCCCCGGCTACTCGGACTACTACCCCGAGGCCATGGGCGGCATGGCGCAGGGCCGCTCCATCGAGCCCCGCATCGCCGACCTGAAGAAGCTCGGGCCGCTCGCCGCCGACATGCGCCGCGCGGGCCTGCCCACGTACGGGCTCACCATCACCTCGTACGACTTCCGCTACGTCAACATGATCAGCCGCACCTGGGCCGGCCGGAAGGCCTCCGTCCGTGTCGGTGCGCGGGCCGCGAAGGCGCTGGTCACCGGCAAGAAGCTGCTCTCGCTCGGCGAGGCGTTGATCGCCCGGCTGCGTTTGTCGCTGGACAAGCACGGCGCGGACCTGTGGCTGTCGGCCCCGCTGACCGCTCTCGTACGCGACGAGGACGGCGGCCGGATCACCGGCGTGCGCGTCACCCGCGACGGCAAGGAGGTCTCCGTACGGGCCAAGGGCGGTGTCGTCCTGGCCTCCGGCGGCTTCTCGCACAACCAGGAACTGCGGGAGAAGCACCTTCCGGCACCCACCTCCAGCGCCTGGACGCACGCCTCCGAGGGGCAGGTCGGCGACGCGCTGCGGCTCGGTGAGGAACTGGGCGCGGCGACCGACCTGCTGGACAAGGTGTGGGGTGCGCCGTCCGTCTGTCCGCCGGGCGAGAACTCCTTCTTCCTGGTCGCGGACCGTGGCATTCCGGGCATGGTCATCGTCAACGCGGCGGGGGAGCGGTACGCCAACGAGGCGGCCCCGTACCACCAGTTCGTCGACGCGATGTACGAGGCGGACCGGCCGGACGCGACGACCGTCCCGTCCTGGCTGATCCTGGACGCCCGCTCCAAGTCCCGGTACCTCTTCGCCGGCCTCTTCCCGGGCCAGCCCTTCCCCAAGTCCTGGACGCAGACCGGGTTCCTGAAGCAGGCCGCGACGATCGAGCAGCTCGCCACGCTCATCGAGGCGCCGCAACTGCCCTCGGCGGTCCGGAAGTTCAACCGCTTCGCCGATGCCGGCAAGGACGAGGACTTCGGGCGCGGGGACAGCGTCTACGACCGTTACTACGGCGACCCGACGCTGCCGAACCCGAACCTCGCCCCGCTGGAGAAGGGGCCGTTCTACGCGATCCCCGTCCACCCCGGCGACATCGGCACCAAGGGCGGTCTGGTGACCGACACCGAGGCGCGTGTGCTGCGCGAGGACGGCTCCGTGATCGAGGGGCTGTACGCGTCCGGGAACTGTTCGGCGGCGGTCATGGGGGAGACGTACCCCGGGCCGGGGGCGACGATCGGGCCCGCGATGGCGTTCAGCTGGGCTGCGGTCAACGACATCGCGGCGGGCGTCGCGGGCGCGGCTACCGGAGACGCGGCGTCGTCCACTCCAGGCGTCGCCTGAGGGTCTCGTCCTGTACGAGGGCGAGCGCGTCGCGGGCGATGCGGTGGGCGGGGGAGTCGGGGACTCCGTCCGCCAGCACGCGCCACAGGGCGGTGGCGGCCCGGGGGTCCTGGCAGGCGGCCAGACCTCGGGCCGCTTCGGCGTAGGCGGGGTGGGTGGGGGAGAGCGGGGGCAGGGTGGGGCTTGCCTCTGGCTCAGCCCCTGCCCCTGCCTCCGCCAGATCCGTCCGCTCCGTGTCCCGCCAGGGCGTGGGTGCGGTTGCCTGCGGCGCCGGTCCCCTACCCGCCCTTCCACCGTTCCCCGGGCGGGGCCCGGACCCCGGCATGTGCGGGTTCGTTGTGGCTGGGCGCGCAGTTCCCCGCGCCCCTGAAGGGGCGCCGTCGCCGACCTGTGCTGCCAAGGCCTCCCGTACCGGGTCGGTCGTCAGGCCGTTGAGCGCCGCCCGGGCCAACGCCTCCACCGCCGCCCCGCGCACCCCGAGGTCCCCGTCCCGCGCCAGCGTGATGAGGGCGGTCGTCGAAGCCTCCCCGAGTCCCAGCCGCCCCAGCGCCCTCGCCACCCTCTCCCGTATCCCCGCATCCGCGTGTCCCGCGTGCCCCAGCACCTCCGGCAGCCCCGCCGCATCCCCGTGCCGCCCCAGCGCCCGCACCGCCGCGCGCGTCAGGTGCGCCGGGCCCTCGCGCGAGGCGAGCGAGCGCAGCAGGGGGACCGCCGTCCCACTGGTTCCCACCCTCGCCAGCACGTCCGCTGCGAAAGTTTGGTGGAGGAAGCCGGAGGAAGTGGGGGCCTCCGCGCACCACGTCGCCGCCGCCCGGAACGTCTCCCCGTCCGCCCGTTGCCACAGCGCCGCCACCGCCTCCCGCCAGTCGTTGCCCTCCGGGTCGCCGGAGCGCACCGCCCGCTCCGCCAGTTCCGCGACCGGCGTGTGCACGCCGAGTACGCACTCCAGGCGCGTGACCACGGCCGCGTGCGCCGTCTGCTGCTCGTCGGACGCCACCGGTATGCCGTCCCGCAGCAGCTCCACCACCAGCGTCGTGCCGCCCTCCTCCACCACGCTGCGCGCCGCGAACGCGTCGCCCTCGCGCACCCTGTACATCTGTTGCAACCGTCGCCTCACCGTGTGCTCCACGTCACTTTCCAGCCACCCTCGCGCCTCCGCGAGTGCCGCCTTCCGGTCCGCCGCCCGGTGCCGCAGCAGCGCCCGCACCGTCGCCGGGGAGCCGCGCCGCGCGGCCAGGACCAGGGCCGACTCGCCGCCGGGGCCCGGGAGGTCGGGGTCGGCGCCGCGCGTGAGGAGTTCCTCCACCGTCTCCGCGTGGCCGCGGCCCGCCGCCCAGGTCAGCGCGGTGAAGCCGTAGTCCTCGCGCAGGTCGGGGCGGGCCCCGGCCGCCAGCAGCGCCCGTACGACCTCGGTGTGGCCGCCGACCGCCGCCGCGCACAGTGGCAGGTCGCCGCCCTCGGGGCCGCACGGGCGGTCCGGGTCCGCGCCCGCCGCGAGCAGCGAACGCACCGCCCCCGGGCGGTCGTTGACCGCCGCCGCATAGAGGGCCGTGGTTCCGTCGGTGTCCGTGGCCTCCGCGGGGACGCCTGCCCGGAGCAGCCGCACCACAGCGTCGTCCTCGCCACCGTGCACAGCCTCGAACAGGTCCCGCAGGCCCGCTGTCGGGTCGTGGTCCATCCCTCGACCCTACGCGGACCGCCGAGTGTTCCCGCAGGTCAGGGGCTGTGCGGGCGGGAGTGACGAACGAGTCAGGTGTCGCAGGACAGCACCGAGCGGCACAGCCCGCAGCGCGCCCTGAGCGCCCCGCGCACCGGCAGGCGCAGCCGCTGGTGGCAGGTCGGGCAGGGGAACGAGACGCGCAGGGCGGCCGGTTCGCCCTCGAAGGCGTACGGGGCGAGGGGGCCCGGCGTGCCCGAGCCGCCGTTCTCCAGGGCGTGCCGGCGGTCCTTGGCGTAACGGTGGCGGGCGAGGCGGCCGGCCTCGGTCAGGGGCGGCTGCCGGGTGTCGCGGAGTGCCTGCGCCATGCCCTTCGTGTACGCCGTGTACGCCTCCGCGCTGGTGAACCAGGGGGCCGGGTCCTCGCCGAACACGAGGGCGCGCTTGGCCAGGACGTAACCGAACTCCTCCGGCGTGAGATAACCGAGCTTCTGGCTGGAGGCCCCGTCCTGCCGGAAGGCGTCCAGCAGCAGCCAGCCCGCGCCGAGGTACGTGGTCACCGTGTCGGTGAGGATCTCGTTGTCGCGCGTGCCCGGCAGGGACAGGTCCAGGCGGTGCAGGAGGACGTGGGTGATCTCGTGCGCGAGGGCGGCGCCGATGTCGCGGCGGTGGTCGAGGAAGCGTTCGTTCAGCTCGATGAAGTACTCGGGTCCGGCGGTGAGTTCCACACCTGCCGCATGCTCCATCTTCCGGTAGCTGACGATCATCCGGGCGTCCGGAAGCCGCAGATGGGCCACGAGCGCGCGGGCCACCTCCTGGGCGCCGAGGTGCGGATCGTCCTGTACGGAGAAGGCGACGTCGGCCGGGAAGACGCTCGGCACGTACGCGTGCACCCCGTCCTCGCCGATCCGGCGGTACAGCGCGGTCAGCGCGCGTCTCACCGTGTCCAGATGCGGGAAGCCGTGCTCGACCTCGCTGCCGATGCCCATGCGTGCGCCCCTCTGCCACCACCGGTCCCGGACGTCCGGCGCGAGCTGGCCGAAAAGCAAGCCTTGTCGGCCGATGGATCAACTCCACATAATCCAACAGCGCGTTGACGGGCTCATGCCAGCGTTGCGTCGGTGTGTGCTCCCCCCAGTGCGCGTCCTTCTCAACCCCCCACTGAAAGGCACTCCGTTGAAGAACGTACTCCGTGCCGTCAAGAGATCCGCTGTCATAGGCGCCGTCGCCCTCGCCGCGATCAGCCTCCAGCCCGCGGGCGCGTCCGCGGGAACCGCCGGGACCTCCGGCACCCAGCCCGTCGTAGGAGGAACGCGCGCCGCCCAGGGCGAGTTCCCGTTCATGGTCCGCCTCTCCATGGGCTGCGGCGGCGCGCTCTACGCCAAGGACATCGTCCTCACCGCCGCCCACTGCGTCGACGGCTCCGGCAACAACACCAGCATCACCGCCACCGGCGGCGTCGTGGACCTCCAGAGCTCCAGCGCCGTCAAGGTGAAGTCCACCAAGGTCCTCCAGGCCCCCGGCTACAACGGCGACGGCAAGGACTGGGCGCTCATCAAGCTGGCCAAGCCGATCAACCAGCCCACGCTGAAGATCGCCACCAACACGTCGTACAACTCCGGGACCTTCACCGTCGCCGGCTGGGGCGCCAACCGGGAGGGCGGGGCGCAGCAGCGGTACCTGCTCAAGGCGCAGGTGCCGTTCGTGTCGGACGCGTCCTGCAAGTCGTCGTACCCCACCCTCATCGCCGGTGAGGAGATCTGTGCCGGGTACGCGCAGGGCGGCACCGACACCTGCCAGGGCGACTCGGGCGGGCCCATGTTCCGCAAGGACAACGCGGGGGCGTGGGTCCAGGTCGGGATCGTGAGCTGGGGCAATGGGTGTGCGCGGCCGAACTATCCGGGTGTGTACACGGAGGTGTCGACGTTTGCGTCGGCGATTGCGCAGGCGGCGTCGACGCTTTAGCGCGAGAGGGGGGCTCCTGTGCGGGCCGGTTCGTGGTTGCTGTTCCGGCCGGGGGCTCCGCCCCCGGACCCCCGGGATTCGCCCCGGTCCCGCCCCTTTCCCTAAAGCGCTCGCCGCGCGGCTTGGGTTTTGGTTGCTCGCGCAGTTCCCCGCGCCCCTTTCAGGGGCGCGGGGAACTGCGCAAGACCTCAGCCACGATGCCCCCGCGGGTTTAGGGAAAGGGGCGGGGCTGGGGAGAAAACCGCCCCGGCACCGGGTGCCGACTACTCGACCCGCACCGCACCGCGCCCCTGCGGCCCGCCCTCCAGCTCCAGCACCCACACCTCGTTCAGGCCCTCCCGCACCACCGCCCCCGGCACGAAGAGTGTCGACTGCGGGCCCGCCGAGGGCCAATAGCGGCCCACGCAGAAGCCGTTGACCCAGGCGAAGCCCCGCCCCCACCCGGGCAGCTCCAGCGCCGCGTCCCCGGCCGAGGCAACCGTGAAGCCGCCCACGTACAGCCCCGCCGGAAGACCGGAAGGCAGCGGCCCGGCGGACACCTTCCGGACGGCCTCCGCGTCCTCGAAGGAATCGAGGCGCAGGGCCCGGGAACGCACCCCGTGGAGGTACTGGCGTTCGTGCAGGACGCCCCCCGTGAGGCCCTTCGGTTCGCCGACCCGGGGGCCGTAGTTGACCCGGCCCAGCGACTCCACCCACAGGTCCACCGTCGCGGGACCGGCGACCGGCTCCGGCAGGTAGGCGTCCTCGGCGGTCAGCGTTCCGGCGTGCACGCCGTCGACGTACACCGAAGCCCGGTCGCGCAGACCCCGCACGCCCAGCGGGTACGGCTGCCGGGGGCCCGGGATCTCCACCCGGTAGCGGACCAGGCCCCGGCCCACCCCCAGCTCCTCGAAGGTCGCCGGAACGCCCCGTTCCGTCTCCTCGCCGCCCAGCGCGGACAGGACGTCCGGCAGGGGGGCCCAGCCCGTGAAGTCCACCGGGGCCGGTCCGGCCAGCCGTGCGGGCGGGGCGGGGACCTCGGGGAGCGGGCCGTCCGCGTACTCCGCCAGCACCTCCCGAAAGCGCCAGAACTTCTCCGTCGGGAGGCCGAATTCGTCGACGGGCGCGTCGTAGTCGTACGACGTGACCGTCGGCTGGAGTTCGCCGCCGTGCAGCTCGCCGGACCGGTTCGCCCCCGCCCAGCCCGCGAAGTTCGTACCGCCGTGCGCCATGTACAGGTTGACCGAGGCCCCGCACTCCAGGATCTCGCGCAGCGCCTGCGTCGCGTCACCCGCCTCCCGCACGACCTTCGCAGCACCCCAGTGCTCGAACCAGCCGCACCAGAACTCCATGCACATCAGCGGACCCGCCGGCTGGTGGCGGCGCAGGGTCGCGAAGGCCTCCCGCGCCCCGGAGCCGAAGTTCGCCGTGGCGAGGACACCCGGTATCGAACCGCCCGTCAGCATGTGGTCCTCCGGGCCGTCGGAGGTGAAGAGGGGGACCGTGATGCCGATCTCGCGCAGGAAGCCCGCCAGCCGGGCGAGGTAGGCGGAGTCGGAGCCGTAGCTTCCGTACTCGTTCTCGACCTGCACCATCAGGACCGGGCCGCCCCGCGTGATCTGCCGCTGCACGACCTGGGGGAGGAGCTTGCGGAACCACCGCTCCACCTGCCCCAGATACGCCCCGTCGCGCGTGCGCACGCGCGAGCCGAGCGGGCCGGTCAGCCAGTGCGGCAGCCCGCCGTTCTCCCATTCCGCGCAGATGTACGGTCCCGGGCGCACGATCGCCCACAGCCCGGCCGCGGCCGCCGCGTCCAGGAACCGGCCCAGCGCCTCCACGTCGTGGAACCGGCCCGGGTCCGGCTCGTGCAGATTCCACGGGACGTACGTCTCGACGCAGTTGAGGCCCATCGCCCGCAGCATCCCCAACCGGTGGTCCCACGCCGACTCGTGCACCCGGAAGTAGTGCAGCGCCCCGGACAGCAGCCGCACCGGTCGCCCGTCCAGCAGAAAGTCCTGGTCACCCACGGTGAAGTCAGCCACGGTCCCGCCCTCTTGAGAAGTCGACATCAAGGCACACACCCTCCCCTCTGGCGGGCGGGCGGGTCCATGGACAAAGATCAACGGAAGTTGGACGGTTGAGGGCGGACGAGGACGAGGCGAGGACGAGGGACGCGGATGTACCACACCTGGATGCGCTACTTCACCCCCAGCCCCACCCACCACAAACTCGGCCTGGTCTGCCTCGGCGTCGGCCTCCAGCACGGCGCCCTGCCCACCGTCGGCCCCCGCACCCTCGACCACCACGTCGCCGTCGTCATCAGCGCGGGCAGCGGATGGTTCCGGGGCGCGGACGGACGGCGTACGACCGTCACCGCGCCCGCGCTGCTCTGGGTCACCCCGGGCGTCCCGCACCACTACGGTCCCGATCCGGACACCGGCTGGGACGAGAGCTTCGTCGACTTCACCGGGCCCGCCACCGCGACGTACACCGAACTCGGCTACATAGAGCCCGACCGGCCTGTCGTCCCGCTCGCGGACACCGCCGGGGCGCGGGCCGCCGTCGGCCGCATCGCACGGGCCGCGCGGCGCGGGAACCCGCTCCTGGAGGTCGAGACCGGGGCCGCCGTCCACGAACTCCTCGTCGCCCTGCGCCGGGCCCGCGCCGACCTCGGCGCCGACGGCGACCCCGTCCTCGCCGCCCTCGCCCGCGACGCCTTCCAGCCGCTGTCCGTCGCCGAACACGCCGCCCGGCACGGCATGACCCCCGCCGAACTGCGCACCGCGGTGCGGCGCGGGGCCGGGTGCAGCCCCAAGGACTACCTCCTGGGCATCCGGCTCGGCCGCGCCAAGGAACTCCTGGCCGCCACCGAACTCCCCGTCGCGGCCGTCGCCCGCCGGGTCGGGTACGACGACCCCGCCTACTTCTCCCGCCTCTTCACCCGGCGGGTCGGCATCGCGCCCGTACGCTTCCGGGAGCAGCAGGGGCGGACCGTACCCGGTGGCTGGAGCAACCAGATCCCGGATCCCGAACACCCGCCGACGATCCCCACGTGATCGACGTAAGCTGCCTGACCATGACGACCAGCAACCTCGACTCCACCGGTCCCGCCGGTTCCGCCGGTCAGGCCGGTCCCACCGGTCCCGTCGACCCGTCCGTACGGGCCGAACTCGACCGGCTCCGCGACAGCATCGACAACATCGACGCGGCCGTCGTCCACATGCTCGCTGAGCGCTTCAAGTGCACGATGCAGGTGGGGCACCTCAAGGCCGAACACCACCTGCCGCCGGCCGACCCGGCCCGTGAGTCCCGGCAGATCGCCCGCCTGCGGGGGCTGGCCGAGTCCGCCAAACTCGACCCCGCCTTCGCCGAGAAGCTCCTCAACTTCATCATCGCCGAGGTCATCCGCCACCACGAGCAGATCGCCGACACCCCGGCCGAGTAACCCTCCCCGCCGACGGGGCGCCCTCCCACTTCCGCCGAGCCCCCTTGGGCGGCGGGGCCGCCCCCCGGGGGCGGAACGGGCGGGCAAGGGGGCGGCCCCTCCCGCTCCCGGCGGGCCCCGGCACCCTCCGCCCCACCCCTGTACCGGCTGCGCGCCCCCGCCCCCGCACCGGCTGCGCGCCCCGCATCCGTCCCCGCAATCCCGCATCGGCGACCATGTCCCCATGCCCGTACTGACGCGCAACGAAGCGCAGACCCGAGCCCAGCTCATCGAAGCCCGCCACTACACGGTCGACCTCGACCTCACCCAGGGCGACGACACCTTCGACTCCCGTACCGTCATCCACTTCACGGCACGCACCGCAGGCGACACCTTCCTGGAGCTGAAGCCCGCCACCCTGCGCTCCGTCACCCTCGACGGGCAGCCCCTCGACCCCGACGCCCTCGCCGACAACCGGTTCCCCCTCACCGGCCTCACCCCCGGCGACCACGAACTCCGCATCGACGCCGCCATGCGCTACTCCCGCACCGGCGAAGGCATGCACCGCTTCACCGACCCCGCCGACGGCGAGACGTACGTCTACACCCAGCTCTTCCTCGACGACGTCCAGCGCGTCTTCCCCGCCTTCGACCAGCCCGACCTCAAGTCCGTCTTCGAGGTCTCGGTCACGGCCCCCGAGGGCTGGAGCGTCGCCGCCAACTCCCGTGAGACCGGCCGCACCGACGACGGCCGATGGACCTTCGCCCCCACCCCCCTCATCTCCACCTACCTCGTCGCCGTCATCGCCGGCCCCTGGCACACCGTCCGCACCGTTCCCCAAGCTCTCGGCTCCGCTCGAGCAGGGGATACCCCATCCGCCGGGCTGCCCTTCGCCCTGCACTGCCGCCGCTCCCTCGCCCCCCACCTGGACCGCGACGCCGACGAGCTCCTCGGCATCACCAAGGACTGCTTCGACCGGTACCACGAGAAGTTCGACGAGCCGTACCCCTTCGACTCGTACGACCAGGCCTTCGTCCCCGAGTTCAACGCGGGCGCGATGGAGAACCCGGGGCTCGTCACCTTCCGCGACACCTACGTCTTCCAGTCCGCCGTCACCGACACCCAGCGCCAGTCCCGCGCCACCACCATCGCGCACGAGATGGCCCACATGTGGTTCGGCGACCTCGTCACCCTCCAGTGGTGGGACGACATCTGGCTCAACGAGTCCTTCGCCGAGTACATGGCCTACCAGGTCCTCTCCGAGGCCACCCGCTTCAAGGACACCTGGACCGCCTTCGCCATCGCGCGCAAGACCTGGGGTTACGACGTGGACCAGAGCCCCTCCACCCACCCCGTCGCCCCGGACCCCGAAGCCGTCCCCGACACCGCCACCGCCCTCCTCAACTTCGACGGCATCTCCTACGCCAAGGGCGCCTCCGCCCTGCGCCAACTCGTCTTCTGGATGGGCGAGAAGGACTTCCTCGCGGGCATCAACGCCCACTTCACCCGGCACAAGTTCGCCAACGCCACCCTCGCCGACCTCCTCGACAACCTCGCCACCGCCACCGACCGCGACGTCCACGCCTGGGCCGAGTCCTGGCTCCGCACGACCGGCGTCGACACCCTGACCCCCGCGGTCGCCGACACCGACGCGGGCTGGACCCTCGACATCGCCCACGCGGGCTCCCGCCCGCACCGGATCACGGTCGGGGCGTACGACCAGGACCTGGTGGACGCGGACACGCTCGTACTGCGCGAGCGCTTCGAACTCGACGTCCCGTCGAACCCCCGGGAGCCGGGCGCGGACACCGGCCCCGGACCCGACGCGGCCGCCGCCGCACAGGCCGGCGCGCCCCGCCCCGGGCGGCGGCCCGCCCTGCTGCTCCTCAACGACGGCGACCAGACGTACGCCAAGGTCCGCCTCGACCCCGCCTCCTGGAACACCGCGCTGCGCTCCCTCGCGGGCCTCCCCGACGCCCTCACCCGCGCCGTCGTCTGGAACGCCGCCCGCGACATGGTCCGCGACGGCCAACTCCCGCCCGCCGCCTACCTCGACGCCGCCCGCGCCCACCTCCCGTACGAGAGCGACCTCTCCGTCGTGCAGGGCGTCCTCGCGTTCGCCGCCCAGCAGATCGCCGACCGCTACCTCGGCCCGGACGAGCGCCCCGCCGCCCTCGGCACCCTCACCGCCCTCTGCCGCGACCTCATGCGCCGCACCGAGGACGGCAACGACCCCGGGCTGCGGCTGGTCGCCGTACGCCACTTCGTCGGGGCCGCGACCCAGCCCGACAGCATCCAGGACTGGTACGACAACGACAGCGTCCCCGGCGGACCCCTCCTCGACCCCGAACTCCGGTGGAGCATCCTGTACCGGCTGGCCGTGCTCGGCGCGACCGACGAGGCGGCCATCGACCGCGAACTCGACCGCGACCCCAGCGCCACCGGCCAGCAGGGTGCCGCCCGGTGCCGGGCCGCACTCCCCACCCCGGAGGCCAAGGCGGCGGCCTGGGACCGGCTCTTCGCCTCCGACGACCTCTCCAACTACCTGTTCACCGCCACCGCGCAGGGCTTCTGGCAGCCCGAGCAGACGGAACTCGTCGCGGACTACGTGCCCCGCTACTACCCGCAGGCACAGGCCCTCGCGGTGCGCCGGGGCCCGGCGATGGCGGAGGCGGCGGGCAACCACGCCTTCCCGCTCTACGAGGTGACGCCTGCCGCCCTGGCCCTCGGCGAGGAGCACCTGGCCTCGCCCGACCTCACCCCGGCACTGCGCCGCAAGCTGACCGACCAACTGGACGCCCTCTCCCGCGCCCTGCGGGTCCGCTCCACCAAGTAACCCCCTCCGCACCACCTTCGCCCGGCCCGCCGCAGCCCAACTGCGGCGGGCCGCACTCCTACCGCCCCCGGCACCGGGTGCGACACGGACGGGGCCCACCCCCTATACCAGCCCCCCACCCCCAACTCCCCCTCCCCACACCCCCGTACCACTTTCGAGTTGCGCTCGTTGTCCACTCCGGACACCCACCTCCTTCCCTGTACACCCTGGTGTGCCCGCACCCCGCACCACACCACCCCCGAAGGACCCGCATGAGCGCGCCGCCGTCGGCACAGAACCCGGTACCCGGTCAGGGCCAGGCCCCGCCCCACACCCCCCTCGCCGGCGGGCCCACCGGGCCCACCGCCCTGCGGCCACTGCTCGGTACGGTCCTCACCGCCCTCGCCACCGGCGCCTCCGCCCGCCCGGGGCCCCTCCCGGCCGGCGGTCCCGCGCGCAGCACCGCCCAGGTGGAAGAGGCGGTCCGGCCGCTCTTCCCCGACACCGGAACCGGGCCGCACGAAGCGCTCCGCACCCTCGTGCACGCCCTCGCGGCAGGCGCCGCCGACCCCGCCCACCCCCACTGCGCCGCCCACCTGCACTGCCCGCCGCTGGCCGTGGCCGTCGCCGCCGACCTCGCCGCCTCCGCGCTCAACCCGTCCATGGACTCCTGGGACCAGGCCCCCGCCGCCTCCGCCCTGGAGGAGGCCCTCACCCGCACCCTCGCGGCCGAGGTCTTCCCGGCCGGCCCGCACCCCGACACCCTCGTCACCACCGGCGGCACCGAGTCCAACCAGCTCGCCCTCCTCCTCGCCCGCGAGAAGCACGGCCTGCACGGACCGGTGCAGTTGGTCGTCGGAGCCAACGCCCACCACTCGCTCACCCGCGCCGCCTGGCTCCTCGGGCTCCCCGAGCCCGTCGTCGTGCCCGCCCCCTCCGGCATCCTGGACCTGGCCGCCCTCGACGAGGCGTTGACCCACCTGCACCACCCCCTCCTCGTGGCCGCGACCGCAGGAACGACCGACACCGGGCAGATCGACCCCCTCCCCGAGATCGCCGACCTCTGCGCCCAGCACGGCGCCGACCTCCACGTCGACGCCGCCTACGGCGGGCCCGTGCTGTACAGCCCCGGCCACCGCCACCTCCTGCACGGCCTCGACCGCGCCGACACCGTCACCCTCGACCTGCACAAACTCGGCTGGCAGCCGGTCGCCGCCGGAATCCTCGCCGTACCCGACAGCTCCGCCCTCAGCCCCCTCGCGCACCAGGCCGACTACCTCAACGCCGACGACGACACCGACGCCGGTATCCCGGACCTCCTCGGCCGTTCCCTGCGCACCACCCGCCGCCCCGACGCCCTGAAGATCGCCGTCACCCTCAAGTCCCTCGGCCGCGACGGCTTCGCCGACCTGATCGAACGCACCCTCGCCGCCGCCCGCCTCCTCGCCGACCGCGTCGAGAAGCATCCGGGGCTGGAGCTCTACGACCGCCCCACCCTCAGCACCGTCCTCTTCCGCCCCGCCGGCGCCACCGACGACGACGTCGCCCAGCTGCGCCGCCGCCTCCTCACCGAGGGCCGCGCCGTCCTCGGCCGCACCCGCACCGCAGGCCGCCTCTGGCTCAAGGCCACCCTCCTCAACCCGCACGTCACCCCCGAAGACCTGGACGCCCTGCTCGACCTCGCGCTCACGCACCCGACCCCCGCCCACCCCGAAAGGCTCAGCCACCGATGACCGCCGACCAGCCTCCACAGGCCCCCCAGCCCCCTCAGCCCGACCAGCCCCACGACCTCGTCGGCATCGGCATCGGCCCCTTCAACCTCTCCCTCGCCGCCCTCGCCGACGGCATCCACGGCGGCCTGAAGACCGCCTTCTACGAACAGCGCCCCGCCTTCCACTGGCACCCCGGCCTCCTCATCGAGGGCGCCACCCTCCAAGTCCCCTTCCTCGCCGACCTCGTCACCCTCGCCGACCCCTCCAGCCCCTGGACCTTCCTCAACCACCTCCGCGACCGCGAGCGCCTGTTCCCCTTCTACTTCGCCGAACGCTTCCACATCCAGCGCACCGAGTACGACGCCTACTGCCGCTGGGTCAGCGAACGCCTCACCGGCCTCCACTTCGGCCACCAGGTCGACGCCGTCCGCTGGAACCCCGAACGCACCGCCTTCGAAGTCGACTTCACCCAGCTCGACGCGGACGGCGAGGCCGAAGCCCTCGGCCGCACGTACACCCGCAACCTCGTCCTCGGCGTCGGCACCGCCCCCTTCGTCCCCGAACCCCTCAAACCCCTCGCCGAAGCCCCCGGCGTCCCGGTCCTCCACTCCGCCGACTACCTCCCCAACCGCGACCGCCTGATCGCCGCCGAACACGTCACCGTCATCGGCAGCGGCCAGTCCGGCGCCGAAGTCTTCCTCGACCTGCTGCGCGCCCGCCCCGTCGGCCGCGAGAAACTCACCTGGCTCGCCCGCACCGAGGCCATCGCGCCGATGGAGTATTCGAAGCTGGGCCTCGAGCACTTCACACCGGACTACACCCGCTACTTCCACGCCCTCCCCGAAGGCGTACGGGACGAACTCCTGCCCCGGCAGTGGCAGTTGCACAAGGGCATCGACGCCGACACCATCGCCGCCATCCACGACGAGCTCTACCGCCGCACCCAGGGCGGCGGCTGGCCCGACGTCACCATCACCCCCGGCGTCCACGTCCGCACCGCCGGCCGCGTCGCCACCACCAAGGTCGAACTCCACCTGGAGCACGGCCAGCAGGGCGCCCGCTCCCGGCTCACCACCGACGCCGTCGTCCTCGCCACCGGCTACCAGGAACGCCCCGTCGACCGCATCCTGGCCGCCCTCGACCCGTACATGAAGCGCGACAAGTCCCAGCGCGCCCGCATCGACGAGCACCAGCGCCTCGTCCTGGACCCCGTCGTCCAGGGCAACGTCTACGTCCAGAACGCCGAACGCCACACCCACGGTGTGGGCGCCCCCGACCTCGGACTCGCCGCCTGGCGCAGCGCCGTCATCCTCAACCACCTCACCGGTACCGATGTCTACCCCCTCCCCGCCCGCACCGCCTTCACCACCTTCGGCCTCAACACCCCGGCCCGCCCGATGCTCCCGCACCAGCGCGAGAGCCTCGTCAAGCTGAAGGTCTAGGTCCAGTAGACACGCAACCCAAGAAAGAAGGCCGCGCCCTGTCCACAGGCGCGGCCTCTCCTCATACAAACGCACAAGCTAGAACACCGGCGTGCCGTCCCGCGTCAGCTTCCAGTCCACCGCCGCGAAGGTCTTCGGGTCGACCGTCCCCTTCGCCTTCACCCAGGTGATGATCGTGTTCCGGATCTCCTCCGAGTTCGCCCACAGCTGCTTCGCCGACGCGATGTGCGGGAACGCGCCGCCGCCGCTCGCCCGGTAGTTGTTCACCGCGAACACGAACTGCGCCTTGTCGTCCAGCGGCTTCCCGTCGTACGACAGCTTCACGATCCGCGAACCCTTCGGCTTCGCGATGTCGATCTCGTACGTCAGACCGGAGACGACGTCGTAGTTGTAGTCCGGGGTGTTCTCGGCGTTCGTCAGCTTCGCCGTGTCGACCGGGCCGCCCGCCGGGGTCTGCACGTAGTACCTCGCCGAGTACTCCAGGTACTCCTTGATCTGCGCGCCGGTCAGCAGCCGCGCCTCCAGGGTGTTCTCGAACGGGTACAGGCCCGCCGCGTCCTTGATCGTGATCTGGCCGGCCGGGACCGACGCCGTCCGCGAGAAACAGGACGCCTGCGAGAGCACCGGCAGCGCTGCGTACGCGCCACCCGCGAGGGCCGCCTTCACCGTCTCCACCTGCACCAGGTTGATCAGGTCGATGAGCGGCTCGTCCTTCCAGGCCGCCTCGGCGGTCGTCATCGCCGCCGTGGAGGTGCCGATGACCTGGTTGACGTACGCGACGACCTTCTTGTGCTCGTCACCGAGCATCCCGGTGATCCGGGGGTCCTCGGCGACCGTGTTCGAGTTCAGGACGCTCGCCTGGACCTTCTCCACCGTCCAACTGCCCTTGCCCCACACCAGCTCGAAGTCGAACCGGGTCAGCCGCTGGCCCCACTTCAGGGGCTCGGACAGGACGACCTTCTTGCCGGTCTTCTTGTTCTCGACGAAGTACTCGGGGATCTCCGTGTGCGCGTGACCGACCAGGATCGCGTCGATGCCGGGGACCTGCTCGGCGACCAGGCCGGCCGCGTTCTCGACGTACGGGAGCTGGTCACCGTACGAAGAAGTGCCCGACGAACCCGAGTGCGCCGAGACGATCACCACGTCCGCGCCCATCGAGCGGAGCTTCGGCACCCACTTCGCCGCCTGCTCCTCCAGGCCCGGGAAGACCATCTTCCCCTGCACGTTCTGCTTGTCCCAGATCGCGATGCCGGGGTTGGTGAGGCCGAGCACGGCCACCTTCACGTCACGCCCGTGCGGGGTGCGCAGACGGTGCATGCTGTACGGGCGGAACGCGGGCCGCAGCGTCTTCGCGTCCAGCGCATTCGCACCCAGGAGCGGGAAATCGCACTGCTCCTCGAACTTCCGCAGCACCGGAATTCCGTAATTGAATTCGTGGTTGCCGAGCGCGGCCGCGTCATAGCCGATCTTGTTCATGGCCTGCGCCATCGGGTGCACCGGACCGCGCTTCGCGGTGATCGGGTCGACCTTGGCGTAGTAGTACGAGAGCTGGGTGCCCTGAATGGTGTCGCCCGCGTCGATCAGGAGCGTATTGCGGCGGCCCTTCTCCTTGCGGACCGCATTCACCAGGGTCGAGATCTTCGCCAGGCCCACGTCGTTGTGCGCCTTGTCGTCGAACTCCTTGTCGGTGAAGTAGTCCCAGTTGAAGACATTTCCGTGCAGGTCGGTCGTGCCCATCACGGTGAAGGAGTAACGCTTCGGCGGGCGGCCCGGGCCGTGACCGCCGTGGCCATGACCGTGGTCGGCGGCCTCCGCGGATCCCGCGACCCCGCCCGCCAGGGCCACACCGGCGCCCGTCGCAGCGGCCTGCCCCAGAAACTTCCGCCGATTCAGCGGCATTTGAACTCCTTCGTCCACACAGGGATTTCCGCGTTGCCCATGCACAACGCGCGTAGATTCTGACCCACGCCCGGCTGCCGCGACACCCCTGACAGGTTTCGATCCGGTGACTGCCCGATGTCAGACCCGGATGCCACAGTGGACGTACGCCACCGAGCCGTGCGCGTACGCCGACCGAGTGCGCCACCGAACGGTGTGTGCACGCCGACCGAGGGAGCCCGTATGACCACCGACATCCCCACCACCGCCGCCCCCTACGGCACCCCCGACGCACCCCGCGTCGCCGTCCGCGGCGAGGCCCGCCTCGAAGTCGACCCCGACCTCGCCCGCATCGGCATCACCGTCAGCGCCCGCGGCACCGACCGCCGCACCGCCCTCGACGACCTCACCCGGCGCAACGCCTCCGTCCTGGACCTGATCAAGACGTACGGCGACGCCGTCGAGAAGCTCGAAACGGGCTCCTTCTCCATCAACCCCGAACTCACCCGCAAGGGCCGCGGCGAACACGTCCGCGCCTACCACGGCCGCGTCCACGTCTCCGCCGAACTCGCCGACTTCACCGCCCTCGGCGAACTCACCACCCGCCTCTCCGACCTCGAACTGACCCGCGTCGACGGCCCCTGGTGGAAGCTCCGCCCCACCTCACCCGTGTACGCGCAGGCCCGCACCCAGGCCGTCCACGAGGCCGTCGCCCGCGCCCGCGCCTACGCCGAGGCCCTCGGCACCCACCTCGTCGCCCTCCTCGAACTCGCCGACGACGGCAGCGAGAGCGCCCCGATGGACATGCACATCGGCTACGGCGGCGCCATGATGCGCTCCGCCGCCCCCATGGCGGAGGAAGCTCCTCCGCTCGACCTCGAACCCCAGCGCCAGACCGTCTACGCCCACGTCAACGCACGCTTCACGATGGCACCCCCGCAACTCTGAACCGCAACACCCCGCACATTCCCGGGAATTGCTCATCAGAGCACCCCCGCGCACAATTCAACACTTGTCAATAACCTTTCATGCAAAGGTTGTTGAGTAGTCATACGGAGCCAATTACCTACCCGCCGGTAAGCCCTAGGCTCGGAGGTATGCGCCGAGCAAAGATCGTCTGTACCCTGGGCCCCGCCACCGACACATACGACCAGATCAAGGCCTTGGTCGAAGCCGGAATGGACATCGCCCGCTTCAACCTCAGCCACGGCACCTACGCCGAACACGAGGAGCGTTACCAGCACGTACGGAAAGCGTCCGACGAAACGGGCCGCAGCGTCGGCATCCTCGCCGACCTTCAAGGCCCGAAGATCCGCCTCGGACGCTTCCGCGAAGGCCCCGTACTCCTTGAACGCGGCGACGAGTTCACCATCACCGTCGAGCCGATGGAGGGCGACCGCCACACCTGCGGCACCACCTACGAGGGCCTCAACACCGACGTCACCACCGGCGAACGCATCCTCGTCGACGACGGCAAGGTCACCCTGGAAGTCACCTCGGTCGACGGACCCCGCGTCCACACCAAGGTCATCGAGGGCGGCATGGTCTCCGACCACAAGGGCCTCAACCTCCCCGGCGTCGCCGTCTCCGTCCCCGCCCTCTCCGAAAAGGACATCGAAGACCTCCGCTGGGCCCTGCGCACCGGCGCGGACATCATCGCCCTCTCCTTCGTCCGCAGCGGCCGCGACATCGAGGACGTCCACCGCGTCATGCGCGAGGAGAACCGCCGCCTCCCGGTGATCGCCAAGGTCGAGAAGCCCCAGGCCGTCGAGAACATCGACGACATCGTCGCCGCCTTCGACGGCATCATGGTCGCCCGCGGCGACCTCGGCGTCGAGATGCCCCTGGAGCAGGTCCCGATCGTCCAGAAGCGCGCCATCAAGCTCGCCAAGCGCAACGCCAAGCCGGTCATCGTGGCGACCCAGATGCTCGACTCCATGATCGAGAACTCCCGCCCCACCCGCGCTGAAGCCTCCGACGTCGCCAACGCCGTCATCGACGGCACCGACGCCGTCATGCTCTCCGGCGAAACGAGCGTCGGCAAATACCCCATCGAGACCGTCCGCACGATGTCCCGCATCGTCGAGGCGGCCGAGGAAGACATCCTCGCCAAGGGCCTGCCGCCCCTCACGGAGCGCAACAAGCCCCGCACCCAGGGCGGCGCGGTCGCCCGCGCAGCCGCCGAAATGGGCGACTTCCTGGGCGCCAAGTTCCTCGTCGCCTTCACCCAGTCCGGCGACACGGTCAAGCGCCTCTCCCGCTACCGCTCCCCGATCCCCCTCCTGGCCTTCACCCCGGAGTCCTCCACCCGCTCCCAGCTCAACCTCACCTGGGGCGTGGAGACCTTCCTCGGCCCGAAGGTCGACTCCACCGACGAGATGGTCGCCCAGGTCGACGAACAGCTCCTGCGCATCGGCCGCTGCCAGAAGGGCGACGTCGTCGTCATCACCGCCGGCTCCCCGCCCGGCGTCCCCGGCTCCACCAACCTCGTCCGCATCCACCACATCGGCGAGGACGACTCTCCCAGGTAGGCGTGACCCGCTAGTACTTGGGCCCGACGTGGGCGTCCATCAACGCGACGGACGCCCGTCGGGCCACGGAGATGTTGAATGCATTGGGCTGTTTCCACGCCACGCCAAGGGCGTCGAGAGTGTTCGTCAGCATCCGCCTGATGTCCTCGGACTTGTTGGTGAAGAAGTACCTCGGATACTCGTATCGCTTGCGCACGTCGCCGATGAGCCGCGTGGTCCAGTTGGTGACGCGGCATCCGTCCGAGTGGATGAGCCCCCGGATGAACTCCCAGGGGAACTCGTCCACGATGCACTGCTGCCACGGTTCAAGGTGAATGCGCCGATCGTGCTTCTTGCCCGGCCCGTGCTGCGGAAACAGGTGGGTCCAACTACGGCTGTAGCTCGTCACGTTGACGCACCCCTGCCGCTGGGCAAGGTAGACCTTGCTCTCTGGGTGCGCGTCCGTGATCGCTGCCCGGCATTCCTCGATGAGGCCGGGCCAGGCGTCGGCGCACGCGATGCGCAGGTAGTGGCCCGTGTTCCGGGGGTGCTCGCTGATGCAGCCGTCGCCCAGGTAGAGCCCGAGAAGGTACGAGTACGCGGCCGGGTCCGCCGGTGTGTCGCGGATCGGCGCGCCGATGATGCGGGGGAGGGGTTCGATGCGGGTCTGCCAGCAGCGGATGGCGTACCGGGATATGCCGGTTTCCTTGCTCACGGAGTTCAGACTGCGGCCCCCGGCGACGAGGGAAAGGGCTCGCTTGCGCGTTGCAATGTCGTACACGGGGACGATCTTGCAAGTGATCCCGCCTTGGCGCATGAAAAAGGCGACACGCTCACACGTTCGTGTGGTGTGTCGCCAAAATCACGTGACCTTGGAATCGAAGGAAAAGTGCCCCGAGTCGGATTCGAACCGACACTGTATGGGTTTTGAATCCATTGCCTGCTGCCAGTTGGGCTACCGGGGCCTAACGAATCGAAGGTTTACCCCGACCCGCTGCATGACCACCATACCGCAGCTAGGTACGCTCTTGGCAGCAGTATCTGCCCCGTATCGAGGAGCCCCGTGACCACCCCCGAGTCGCCCCAGCCCGTCGCCGACGACGACAAGTCGCACGTTCCGCCGCTGACGACCCGTGTCGTCATCGCGGAGGACGAAGCCCTCATTCGGCTCGATCTCAAGGAGATGCTGGAGGAGGAGGGGTACTCGGTCGTCGGTGAGGCCGGAGACGGTGCCACCGCTGTCGAGCTGGCCCGGGAGCACAAGCCGGACCTGGTCATTCTTGACGTGAAGATGCCTGTACTGGACGGCATCTCCGCCGCCGAGAAGATCGCGGCGGAGTCGATCGCGCCGGTGCTGATGCTCACCGCGTTCTCGCAGCGCGACCTGGTCGAGCGGGCGCGGGACGCCGGGGCCATGGCGTACCTCGTGAAGCCGTTCAGCAAGAGTGATGTCGTTCCGGCCATTGAGATGGCTGTCTCGCGGTTCGCGGAGCTGAAGACGCTGGAGAACGAGGTCGCGGACCTCACGCTGCGGCTGGAGACGCGCAAGCTCGTGGACCGGGCGAAGTCGATCCTTCAGACGCAGTACGGGCTGACGGAGCCGGCCGCTTTCCGGTGGATCCAGAAGACGTCGATGGACCGCCGGCTGTCCATGCAGCAGGTCGCCGAGGCGGTCATCGAGGACGCCGAGGAGAAGAAGGCGGCCAAGGAGCAGTAGGCCCCGGTCCTCGGAGTACGTGAAGAGGCCCGCCCCGCACTGTCACAGTGCGGGGCGGGCCTCTTCGTACACGTACGGATTCGTACACGTACGGAAGGATCAGTCCTCGCCGAGGTACGCCTTGCGGACGCTCTCGTCGTGGAGGAGGTGCTGGCCCGTTCCGGAGAGGACGATCTTGCCGATCTCCATGACGTGGCCCTGGTCGGCGAGGGAGAGCGCCGCCTGGGCGTTCTGCTCGACGAGGAGGATCGTCGTGCCGCCGGCGCGGAGCTCGACGATGGTCTCCATGATCTTCTGCATCATGATCGGGGAGAGGCCCATGGAGGGTTCGTCGAGCATGAGCAGCTTGGGCTGGGACATCAGGGCGCGGCCCATGGCGAGCATCTGCTGTTCGCCGCCGGAGAGGGTGCCTGCGGCCTGCTTGCGGCGTTCGCCCAGGATGGGGAAGAGGTCGTAGGCGCGCTGGATGTCCTTGGCGATGCCTTCCTTGTCGGAGCGGAGGAAGGCTCCGAGCTGGAGGTTCTCGGTGATGGTGAGCCGGGGGAAGATGTGGCGTCCCTCGGGGGAGTGGGCGAGGCCCAGCGCGACGATCTTGTGCGCGGGGATGCCGTCGAGCGGCTTGCCGTTGAAGCGGATGCTGCCGCCGGAGGGCTTGAGGAGCCCGGAGAGGGTGCGCAGGGTGGTGGTCTTGCCGGCGCCGTTGGTGCCGATGAGGGTGACGACCTGGCCCTCTTCGACGGTGAAGGAGATGCCCTTGACGGCTTCGATCTTGCCGTAGGCGACGCGGAGGTCCTCGACCTCCAGAAGGGCGGTCACTGGGTGTCTCCTTCTGTGCGGTCCGTGCGGGTGGTGCTCTGTGCGTCGGCGTGGGCCTCGGCCGCCGCGACTTCGGCGGCCTCGTCGGCGCCGGGGGCGCCTTCGAAGGGGGTGCCGAGGTACGCGGCGACGACGCGTTCGTCGCTCTGGACGACGTCGGGGGTGCCTTCGACGAGCTTTTCGCCCTGGACGAGGCAGGCGACGCGGTCGCAGAGGTTGAAGATGAACCGCATGTCGTGCTCGATGACGAGTACGGCGATGCCCTGGTCGCGGATGGCGAAGATGAGCTCTTCGGCGGCGCGGGTCTCCTGCGGGTTCATGCCTGCGGTGGGCTCGTCGAGGAGGAGGAGTCCGGGGTCGCTGGCCAGTGCCCGGGCGATTTCCAGCTTGCGCTGTTCGCCGTAGGGCAGGTTGCGGGAGAGGTGGTCGGCCTTGTGGGCGAGGCCGATGAACTCCAGGAGTTCCATGGCGCGTGCGTGGGAGGCTGCTTCGGCTTTCTTGAAGCCGGGGCCGCGCAGGAGGGCGGAGAAGAGGCCTTCCTTGGTGCGGGTGTGGCGGCCGACGAGGACGTTCTCCAGAACGGTCATGTTGGCGAAGAGCCGGATGTTCTGGAAGGTACGGGCGATGCCTGCCTGGGTGACGAGGTGGGGCTTGGGCGGCAGGACGGTGCCCTTGTAGCTGACCTTGCCCTCGGTGGGGACGTACAGCCCGGTGAGGCAGTTGAAGAAGGTGGTCTTGCCGGCGCCGTTGGGGCCGATGAGGCCGACGATCTCGCCCGAGTTGACCTGGAGGTCGACGCTGCGGACGGCGGTGAGGCCGCCGAAGCGCATGGTGACGCCGCTGGCGTCGAGGACGGTCGTGGTGGTGGCTGTGGGAGTTGCCATGGTGTTCACGCCCCCGCCTTCGTGGTGCCGGTGGCCGTGGCGGGCAGGATTTCGTCGGGGGTGTCCGTCTGGCCGGTTTCGTGGAATTCGAGTTGTTTGCGCCGGTCGGCGACGAGGCCTTCGGGCCGGAAGCGCATCAGCAGGATGAGGGCGAGCCCGAAGAGGACGAGCTGGTAGTCCTGCATGAAGGCGAGCTTGGCCGGGATGAGGTAGAGGAGTGCCGCGCCGATGAGGGGGCCGGCGATGGTGCCCATGCCGCCGAGGATGACGGCGGCGAGGAGGAACGCGGAGTTGGGCGGGACGCTGCCGGCGAACTGGTACTGCTCGGGTGTGACGCTGTAGCCGAGGTGTGCCTGTACGGAGCCGGCGAAGCCGGCGAGGCAGGCGCCGAGTGCGAAGGCCATGAGTTTGAGGCGGAAGCCGTTGATGCCCATGGCGGTGGCGGCGGTCTCGTCCTCGCGGATGGCGACCCAGGCGCGTCCGATGCGGGACTGGGCGGAGCGGCGGAAGACGAGTACGACGACGATGGTGAACAGCAGCATCAGCAGGAAGTAGTTCGAGGACCTGGTGAGGCTGAAGCCGAGGATGTCGTGCGGTTGGCCGAGGTCGAAGCCGAAGACCGTGATGTCGGGGACGTTGGTGATGCCGTTGGAGCCGTTGGTGACGTCGGGTCCGGTGTTGCCGTTGAGGTTCTGGACGGTGATGCGGAAGATCTCACCGAATCCGAGGGTGACGATGGCGAGGTAGTCGCCGCGCAGTCGCAGGGTCGGTGCGCCGATGATCACGCCGAAGATCAGGGAGGCGGCCGCGCCGACCAGGGCCGCCGCCCAGAACGGGAATTCGACGTCGAGGGCGGAGCTGGCGGTGCCGGAGACGAGGGCCGCGGAGTAGGCGCCGACGCCGAGGAAGGCGACGTATCCGAGGTCGAGGAGTCCGGCGAGGCCGACGACCACGTTGAGGCCGAGGGCGACGGTGGCGAAGATGAGGACCTGGGCGCCGATGAGGGCGTACTGGTCGTTGGTCTGGGTGAAGGGGAAGCAGATCGCGGCGACGAGGGCCGCGAGCATGGCCACCCTGCGGTGGGTCGCGGCGAGCTGGGCGAGCCGGCGCAGCAGGCCCGCCTTGGCGAATCCGCTGAAGGCGAAGCCGATGGCGATGAGGAAACCGATGAAGAGTTCGGGGTCTTCGATGTCGACGCCGTAGGCGAAGACGGCGAGGCCGAGGGCGACGGTGCCGGCCAGGGTGAGGATCTCGGCCCAGGCGGGGAGCTGCTGGGGTGCGCGGGGCGCGGGGGCCTTGAGGCTGTGGCGGAGGCGGCCCCAGAAGCTGGTGGCGGGGGTGTCCTCGCCGGCTACGTCGTGGGGGAGGGCGAAGGCTCCGACGGCGGCGAGGAGCGAGCCGATGCCGGAGATCCAGGCGCCGGGGTCGAGGTTGACGAGTCCGCCGAGCACGACGGAGATCGCGCCCATGGTGAAGCCGGTGGCGCCGAGTGTGGCGAGTGCCAGGAGGCGTACGGGGCTGTTGGTGCCGCCGGGGGTGAGCCAGCGCAGTCCCTTGATCCCGTACCCGGAGAGGGTGAACAGGAGGGTGAGGACGGAGACGGCCAGGGTGACGTTCTGGAGGCCGCCGGGGTAGCCGGTGACGGTGAGGTCGCCGGGGAACTCCGAGCTCCAGGTCCAGGCGAGGAAGGTGCCGACGAGGGCGATCGCGGAGCCGGCCAGAGTGAGGGGGCGGGCTGCGGCGGGGGGCAGCGGGACGAGCGGCTGCTCGGTGGCGCTGTCGGTGCCGGTGGTCTTCGTGGTGTTGGTCATGGTGCTCACGCCCGATCCGCGACGCGCTCGCCGAGCAGGCCCTGGGGCCTGACGAGGAGGACGATGATGAGGAGGGCGAAGGCCCAGACGTCCTTCCAGCTGCCTCCGCCGAAGAGTTCCATGCCGGGCACGTCGGCCATGTATCCGGTGGCGAGGGCTTCGGCGACGCCGAGGACGAGGCCGCCGAGCATGGCTCCGTAGATGTTGCCGATGCCGCCGAGGACGGCTGCGGTGAAGGCCTTCAGGCCGAGGATGAAGCCCATGCGGAAGCCGACCTGGCCGTTGTGGAGGCCGTATCCGACGGCGGCGACGGCGGCGAAGGCGGCGCCGATCGCGAAGGCGGTCACGATGATGCGGTCGGTGTTGATGCCCATGAGCTTGGCGGTGTCGGGGTCCTGCGCGGTGGCCTGCATGCCGCGGCCGGTGCGGGTCTTGTTGACGAAGAAACCGAGGATGATCATGGAGACCGGGGCTGCGATCAGCAGGAAGATGCCGCCGGGCTGGATGTTGGCGCCGAACAGGCTGATCGCTTCGCCCTTGAACTGCGGGAAGGGGTGGTCCTTCTTCGCGTCCGGGTAGAACTGCCAGACGAGTTGCTGGAGGACGATGGAGAGCCCGATCGCGGTGATCAGGGGGGCCAGTCGTGGTGCGCTGCGCAGTGGTCGGTAGGCGAAGCGTTCCGCCGCGGTGGCCACGGCGACGGAGACGACGATTCCGCCGAGGATCATGAGCGGGATTGCGGCACCGAGGGAGAACCCGGCGGGCAGTATCAGGTAGACGGTCAGGGCGCCGAAGCCGCCGACCATGAATATCTCGCCGTGGGCGAAGTTGATGAGCTGGACAATGCCGTAGACCATCGTGTAGCCGATCGCGATGAGACCGTACATCGCGCCGAGGATGAGTCCATTGGCCAGCTGTTGCGGCAGTTCGTGCACCGCAGGGCCTCCGTCAGTGGTTCGGAATATGGCACCGCGCGGGAGCGCTGGTGGCGCGCCCGCGCGGTCTGGGGGTGTCGCGTGGTGCGAGCAGTCGGATTACGACTGGGGCTTGTACGCCTCGCTGAACTTCGGCTTCCAGGCGCCGCCTTCGACCTGGTAGGCGGTCATCATGGTGTTGGTGGTGTCGCCGAACTCGTCGTAGGAGACGGGGCCCGTCACTCCGTCGAACTTGACCTTGGACATGGCGCCGAGGACCTTGGTGCGCAGGTCGCTGGGGACCTTGCCGCCGTTGTCCGCGACGGCGATCTTCACGGCCTCCACGATGGACCAGGCGGCGTCGTAGGTGCCGCCGCCGTAGGCCTCGTAGGCCTCCTTGTAGCCGGCGCTCTTGTAGTCGGCGATGAACTTCTTGGCCGAGTCGAGGGATTCGACGGGCTTGCCGACGGAGGTGGCGAGGTCGCCCTCGGCCTTCTTGTTGAGCTTGAGGAAGTCGGCGCTGTAGATGCCGTCGCCGCCCATGAGCGGGATCTTGTTGCCGCTGTCCTTGAGCTGCTGGCTGAGCGGGCCTGCGGCGGGGTACTCGCCGCCGTAGTAGACGGCCTTGGCGCCGGAGGACTTGACCTTGGTGACGACGGCGTTGAAGTCGCGGTCGTCGGGGTTCACGTGGTCGGTGCCGACGACCTTGCCGCCGAGCTTGGTGAACTGGTCCTTGAAGGAGGCGGCGAGGCCGGCGCCGTAGGTCTTCTGGTCGTCGATCAGGTAGACCTGGTCGATCTTCGCGGTTTCCTTGAGGTACTTGGCCGCGAAGGCGCCCTGGACCTGGTCGGTGGTGGCGGTGCGGAAGAAGGTGGCGAACTGGCGCTTCTTGTCGCCCGTCTTCCAGCCGTCGCCCTGGGTCAGCTCGGTTCCGGTGTTGGCCGGGGAGATCTGGGTGAGCTTGGCATCGTTGAGGGGCTTCTGCATCGACTGGGAGACGCTGGAGTTCAGCGGGCCGACGACGCCGATGACGTCCTTGTCGCTGATGAACTTGGCGGCGTTCTGCTGGCCGACGTTGGGCTGGCCCTGGTCGTCGAGGGGCTGGGTGACGAACTCGACGCCGGGGACCGTGTTGTTCTTGTTGGCGGTCTTGGCCGCGAGGTCGGCGGAGTTGCGGATGCCGAGGCCCAGCGCGGAGAGGTCGCCGCTGGTGGGGGAGTCGACACCGATGACGACCTTGGTCTTGCCGCCCTTGTCGCCGTCGCCGCCCTTGTCGTCCCGGGAGCCGCAGGCGGTGAGGGTCAGTGCTCCGGTGGTGAGCACGGTGGTGAGTATGAGCAAAGAACGGTGTCGCACGAAGGGGTCCTTTCCCTGGCGCGGCTTCCTCGACATGAGGGGCCGTGTCGATCGCCGGGCTGTACATGGGTGTTGCTGTGCGCGGTGCTGCGGTGACGCGCCCGGCGGCGCGGTGACTGGCCGTGACTCTAAGCGCAGGGAGAAGCGCCGGGGAGCGACGTGCGCAGGATGTGACGCTCTTGTTATGCCGTGGCCAGAAGCTCGGGTTACAGGCCGGGCTTTTCGGTCTTTTCCGGTGGGGTGCGGAATCTCGAATACCGAGAACTCCCAGCATGATTAAGGGGCTTGGGGCATTCATGGTGCTGACAGTCCGCTATGCGGACAACTTGTGCAGAGAGGGCTGCGCGGTGCCCCGTGAAGCGTGCTGGATGCACTTATTCCGCTTCTCGTCATTGTTACGTTGTGTAACATTCTCGCGGCATCCGGACGGTGAACCCCGGTAACCGGTCACTGTCCGGCGCGGGGTTGTGTGCTCAGTGCCAGGGGTTGCCGGTGGGCGTCGCGGTGCGGTACCGCTCGGCGCAGTCGTGCTGCGTGCGTTCGGTGATGAGCTTCTCGGCGGCGGCGTCGCCTGCCCGCTTGCGCTCCTCGGTGGCGGCGGCCATGACGGCGACGACGATGTTGTTGGTGCCGTTGGAGAGGCCCTCCTTCATGAAGTCGCCGGTGCCGCGACCGGCGAGCCGTTCGCGCACCCAGTGGGAGGTGATCTCCGCGCAGATCTGCGCGGACGACTTCGCGGAGGCCGGCGGGAAGGAGGGCGGGGGGAAGGCGGACGTCTGGGTGGTCGCGGGCGGTTGGGCCCGGTCCGTGCCGCTGTCGCAGCCCGCCAGTACGGCGGTGGCGGCAAGGGTGATGGCGATAGCGGCCGTGCGCATCTTTTCCATCTCCCCAAAGTAGAACTTGCCTTCCCGCAGCGGCAGTTGGGATGCACGGGATTGCGTGGGCAAAGCGCGCCGCAGGGCTTTCGCGGGCCCGGGGGCTCCGCCGTCACGGCTGTCCGCGGCCTTCCGGCGATCCGTGCCGCCATCTGGTGCGGGAGTGGCGAGGGCGGTGGAATGTGCTGTGCGCTACGCGCGTGATCCGGTACATCCCCCGCGCCCCTGGAGGCAGGCACGATGGCGAGACCGAGCACACCCCGTACGGCGTCCCGTACCCGAGCGGTACGCAAGTGGGGCATGGCGGCCCTCGCCGCCTCCCTGCTCACCGCGCTGCCCACCCCGGCCGCCGCCGCGCCGGAACCGGCGCCCGATCCCGCGCTGAAGATCGTCAACAACGAGACGCAGCCGGTGTTCTCCCGCGCCGACGCCGTCTACCAGCAGGTCGACGTCGAGACCGAGACCGACAGTGACCTCGACGGCAAGCGGGACACGATCCGGATGCGGATCCTGCGCCCCAAGGAGACCGACGCCGGGCTGAAGGTGGCCACCATCATCGAGGCCAGCCCGTACTGGGGCGGCGGCCCCGAAGTGCCCTTCCACAACGTCGACCTGGACGGCGACGGACTGCCGCTGGGCAAGCGCCTGGGCGAGTCCCGCGTGCCCTCCCTCGCGGCGGCGGGCCCGGTGACGTACGGCGGCTACTACGACAACTACTACCTGCCGCGCGGCTACGCGGTCGCCCAGGTCGACAACGTGGGCTCCGGTGAGGCCACCGGCTGTTCGACCTCCGGCGGCCGCAACGAGACCCTCGGTGCGAAGGCCGCCGTCGACTGGCTGGCCGGCCGCGCCAAGGGCTGGGACCCGGACGGCAAGCCGGTCGAGGCCTCCTGGTCGACGGGCAATTCGGCGATGATGGGCATCTCGTACAACGGCACCCTGCCCACCGCCGTCGCCTCGACCGGCGTGAAGGGCCTCAAGGCGATCGTGCCGATCTCGGGGATTTCGTCCTGGTACGACTACTACCGGGCGAACGGCGGGGTCGTCGCGCCGGGCGGCTACCAGGGCGAGGACACCGACATCCTCGCCAAGGGCGTCAACAGCCGGAAGAATCCGGAGGTTTGTGCTCCGGTCCATGACCGGCTGACCGCCGAGCAGGACCGCGAGAGCGGGGACTACACCCCGTTCTGGAAGGAGCGGGACTACCTGAAGGACGTCGGGAAGATCAAGGCCGGGGTCTTCGTCGTGCACGGCTTCAACGACTGGAACGTCAAGACCAAGAACTCCGTGCAGCTGTGGGACGCCCTGAAGAAGCACAACGTCCCGCGCAAGATGTGGCTGCACCAGGCCGGGCACAGCGACCCCATGCCGCTGCGCATGGAGGAGTGGCTGCGGCAGACCCACCAGTGGTTCGACTACTGGCTGTACGGGCTGAAGAACGGTGCCCTCGACGAGCCCAAGGTCGACGTCGAGCAGGCCGACTTCACCTGGAAGCGGCAGTCGGAGTGGCCGGCGCGCGGCACCCGGGAGCAGACGCTGCGGCTGAACGCGGACGGACGGCTCGGGGCGTGGCCCGGCTTCCCGGTCAAGGAGACCCTGACGGACGCGGGCCGTACGGTGAAGGCCGAGCAGCTGGTGGCCGCGCCGGACGCGGACAACCCGAACCGCCTCGCGTACACAACGGGCGCCCTGACGAAGGACCTGCGGGTCAACGGCGTGCCGAAGCTGTCGGTGGTGGCCTCGCTCAAGGGCACCTCGCCATACGTGACGGCGTTTTTGGTGGACTACGGGAAGGACACCCGGGCCACGTCGGGCGTCTTCCAGGACACCACGCAGCCGCAGACCTGCTACGGGACGGGCATACCGGGCGACACCGGGTGCAGGTACCGCACCAGGCACCGCACGGAGAGCGCCGACTTCAAGATCGTCTCCCGGGGGTGGCTGGATATTCGCAACCGGAATTCGCCGTCCCGCCAGGACAAGGTCGTCGAGGGCCGGGAGTACGCCCTGAAGTGGGGGATGCAGCCGCAGGAGTACGTCTTCAAGAAGGGGCACCGTCTCGGTGTCGTCCTCGTGTCGACGGACTTCGACTACACCCTGCGCTACCCGGCCGGGACGCAGATGTCGGTCCGGGCCGGGCTCAGCAGTGTGACGCTGCCGGTCAGCCCTTGACCGCGGCGGGGTCGATCTCCCGGAGCATGCAGGTCAGACGGGCCGTGCAGACCCGCTTGTCCTGCTCGTCGGTGATGACGATCTCGTAGGTCGCCGTGGAGCGTCCGCGGTGGACGGGGGTGGCCGTGCCGGTCACCAGTCCGCTGCGGGCGCTGCGGTGGTGGGTGCAGTTGAGGTCCACGCCGACGGCGAGCTTCTTGCTGCCGCCGTGCAGCATCGCGCCGACCGAGCCCAGCGTCTCGGCGAGGACGGCGGACGCGCCGCCGTGCAGCAGGCCGTACGGCTGGGTGTTGCCCTCGACGGGCATGGTGCCGACGACGCGGTCCGCGGAGGCCTCGACGATCTCGACGCCCATGCGCGTGCCGAGGTGGCCGGCGGAGAACATCGACACCAGGTCGACGCCGAGTGCCGCGTACTCGTCGACGACTTCCTGCGGGAACTTCGCGGTGGACTGCTCGCCCATGGGCCAGGCTCCGTTCGATGTGCGTGACCGTGAGGTCCGGTGGCCGGACTGTCTGGTCCGGGTGACTAAGCGAACGCTCAGACGGTCGGTGATTGTTCCAGACGGACCACCACGGACTTGCTGGCGGGGGTGTTGCTGGTGTCGGCGGTGGCGTCCAGCGGCACCAGGACGTTCGTCTCCGGGTAGTAGGCGGCCGCGCAGCCGCGCGCGGTCGGGTAGTGCACGACGCGGAAGCCCGGTGCGCGCCGCTCGACGCCGTCCTTCCACTCGCTGATCAGATCGGTGTACGAGCCGTCAGCGAGCCCCAGCGCCTGCGCGTCCTCGGGGTTGACCAGGACGACGCGGCGGCCGTCCTTGATGCCCCGGTAGCGGTCGTCGAGGCCGTAGATCGTGGTGTTGTACTGGTCGTGGGAGCGCAGGGTCTGCAACAGCAGCCGCCCCTCGGGCAGTTCGGGGTACTCGATGGGGGCCGCCGTGAAGTTGGCCTTGCCGGTGGCCGTCGGGAAGCGGCGCTCGTCGCGGGGGCCGTGCGGGAGGACGAAACCGCCGGGCCTGGCGACGCGGGAGTTGAAGTCCTCGAAGCCGGGGACGACCCGGGAGATCCGGTCGCGGATGAGCCCGTAGTCCTGCTCGAACTCCTCCCAGGGCGTGGCGGACTCCTTGCCGAGGGCGGCACGCGCCATACGGGCGACGATGGCGGGCTCGGAGAGCAGATGCCTGCTCGCGGGCGGCAGGTTCCCGCGCGAGGCGTGCACCATGCTCATCGAGTCCTCGACGGTGACGAACTGCTTGCCGCTCTTCTGCACGTCCTTGTCGGTGCGGCCGAGCGTGGGCAGGATCAGCGCGCGGGTGCCCGTGACGACGTGCGAGCGGTTCAGCTTGGTCGACACGTGCACGGTGAGCCGGGCCCGGCGCATCGCGGCCTCGGTGACGTGCGTGTCGGGGGTGGCGGCCACGAAGTTGCCGCCCATCGCGAAGAACACCTTGGCGTCGCCGTCGCGCAGCGCCTGGATGGCGCGGACCACGTCGTACCCGTGGTGGCGGGGCGAGGTGATGCCGAATTCCTTGTCGAGGGCGTCGAGGAAGGCAGGGGCGGGCCGCTCGAAGATGCCCATGGTGCGGTCGCCCTGGACGTTGGAGTGGCCGCGCACCGGGCACACACCGGCTCCGGTGCGTCCGATGTTGCCGCGCAGCAGGAGGAAGTTGACGACTTCGCGGATGGTGGGCACGGAGTGCTTGTGCTGGGTGAGGCCCATCGCCCAGCAGACGATGACGCTCTTGGAGGCGAGGACCAGCTTCAGGGCGCGCTCGATGTCGGCGCGCTCCAGGCCGGTCGCGGTGAGCGTCTCGTCCCAGTCGGCGGCCTTCGCGGCGGCGGCGAACTCCTCGTACCCGTGGGTGTGTTCCCGTACGAACAGCTCGTCGACCGCGCCCGGCGTGTCCAGGATCAGCTTGTTGAGCAGGCGGAAGAGGGCCTGGTCGCCGCCGAGGCGGATCTGGAGGAAGAGGTCGGTGAGGGAGGTGCCCTTGAGCATGCCCTGCGGGGTCTGCGGGTTCTTGAAGTGCTCAAGACCGGCCTCGGGCAGCGGATTCACCGAGATGATCTGCGCGCCCGCGTGCTTGGCCTTCTCCAGGGCGGTCAGCATGCGCGGGTGGTTCGTGCCCGGGTTCTGCCCGGCGACGATGATCAGCTCGGCCTTGTGCAGGTCGTCGAGGGAGACGCTGCCCTTGCCGATGCCGATGGTCTCCGTGAGCGCGGAGCCGGAGGACTCGTGGCACATGTTGGAGCAGTCGGGCAGGTTGTTCGTACCGAACTCGCGGGCGAAGAGCTGGAGCAGGAACGCCGCCTCGTTGCTCGTGCGGCCCGAGGTGTAGAAGACGGCCTCGTCGGGGGAGCCGAGCGCCTTCAGCTCGCTGCCGATCAGCTCGAAGGCGCGCTCCCAAGTGACGGGCACGTACCTGTCCGCACCCTCGTCCAGGAACATCGGCTCGGTGATCCGGCCCTGCTGCCCCAGCCAGTACCCGCTGCGCTCCGTGAGGTCGGAGACCGGGTGCTGGGCGAAGAAGGCCGGGGTGACCCGGCGGACGGTGGCCTCCTCGGCGACCGCCTTCGCGCCGTTCTCGCAGAACTCCGCCGTGTGCCGCTTGTCCTCCTCCGGCCAGGCGCAGCCCGGACAGTCGAAGCCGTCCTTCTGGTTGACCTTCAGGAGGGTGCGGGCGGTGCGGACCGTACCCATCTGCTGATGGGCGGCGCGCAGGGTGTGCGCGATGGCGGGCAGCCCGGCGGCGGCGTGCTGGGGGGCCGCGACCTGCGGTGCGTCCTGGACCGGGTCCCCTGCGGGCGGCTTCGCTGCCATGGCGCTCCCCTTCGAGCGGTGGATCCTTCAACCTGATGAGTACCTCTTCGATCCTGTCACGGACCACTGACAGTGAGTACGTCAGGGGCGGGGCGTGACCGGCGGGCGGACCGGATTGTCAGTGGCGCCGCCTAGGATCGGGGGCGTGGCAAAAACAGCAGCGAAGACCGCAGACAAGACCCCTGAGACCGCCGGGGCGCGCCCCCGCCTGCTCCTCATGGACGGGCACTCCCTGGCCTACCGTGCGTTCTTCGCGCTGCCCGCGGAGAACTTCACGACCGCGACCGGCCAGCCGACGAACGCCATTTACGGCTTCGCGTCGATGCTGGCGAACACGTTGCGTGACGAGGCGCCCACGCACCTCGCCGTGGCGTTCGACGTGTCCCGCAAGACCTGGCGCTCCGAGGAGTTCCCGGAGTACAAGGCGAACCGCTCCAAGACCCCCGACGAGTTCAAGGGCCAGGTCGAGCTGATCGGCGAGCTCCTGGACGCGATGCACGTGGACCGCTTCGCGATCGACGGCTTCGAGGCCGACGACGTGATCGCCACGCTCGCCACCCAGGCCGAGGCCGCCGGCTTCGACGTACTGATCGTCACCGGCGACCGCGACTCCTTCCAGCTCATCACCGAGCACGTCACCGTGCTGTACCCCACCAAGGGCGTCTCCGAGCTGACCCGCTTCACCCCGGAGAAGGTCGAGGAGAAGTACGGGCTGACCCCGCAGCAGTACCCGGACTTCGCGGCGCTGCGCGGCGACCCGTCGGACAACCTCCCGGGCATCCCGGGCGTCGGCGAGAAGACCGCCGCGAAGTGGATCAACCAGTTCGGTTCGTTCGCCGACCTGGTCGAGCGCGCCGAGGAGGTCAAGGGCAAGGCCGGGCAGAACTTCCGCGACCACCTGGACGCCGTCAAGCTCAACCGCAAGCTCACCGAGATGGTGCGCGACGTCGAGCTGCCCAAGACCCCGGCCGACCTGGAGCGCGCCCCGTACGACCGGGACGCCGTCGCCGGTGTCCTGGACGTCCTGGAGATCCGCAACCCGTCCCTGCGCGAGCGCCTGTACGCGGTGGACCCGGGGGCCGCCGAGGAGGAGGCCGCCGCCCCGGAAGCAGGTCTGGAGCTGGACGGCTCGGTGCTCGGCACCGGCGAGGTCGCCCCCTGGCTGGCGGAGCACGGCGCGCAGCCGCTGGGCGTCGCCACGGTGGACACCTGGTCCCTGGGCACGGGCAGCGTCACCGAGATCGCGCTCGCCGCAGCCGACGGGGCGGCCGCCTGGTTCGACCCGTCGCAGCTCGACGAGGCCGACGGCAAGGCCGTCGCCGCCTGGTTCGCCGACGCGAAGCGCCCGAAGGTCCTGCACAACGCCAAGGGTGCGATGCGGGTCCTGCCCGAGCACGGCTGGTCGCTGAACGGCGTCACCATGGACACCGCGCTCGCCGCCTACCTGGTCAAGCCGGGCCGCCGTTCCTTCGCGCTGGACGCCCTGTCGGTGGAGTACCTGGGCCGCGAGCTGGCCCCGGCCGCCGCTGCCGAGGGGCAGCTCGCGTTCGGCTCCGAGGAGGACGAGCGGGCCGAGGCGGACGCCCTGATGGGGCAGGCCCGTACGATCCTCGACCTGGGCGACGCCTTCACCCAGAAGCTGAAGGAGGTCGGCGCTGCCGAGCTGCTGCACGACGTGGAGCTGCCCACCTCGATCCTGCTGGCCCGTCTGGAGCGGCACGGCATCGCCGCCGACCGCGCGCATCTGACCGCCATGGAGCAGCAGTTCGCGGGCGCGGTGCAGCAGGCCGTCACCGAGGCGCACGACGCGGCGGGCCGCGAGTTCAACCTCGGCTCGCCCAAGCAGCTCCAGGAGATCCTCTTCGGCGAGCTGGCACTGCCCAAGACGAAGAAGACCAAGACCGGCTACACCACGGACGCGGACGCCCTGGCGTGGCTGGCGACGCAGACCGAGCACGAGCTGCCGGTGATCATGCTGCGCCACCGCGAGCAGGCGAAGCTGCGGGTGACCGTCGAAGGTCTGATCAAGACGATCGCCGCCGACGACCGCATCCACACCACCTTCAACCAGACGGTGGCCGCGACCGGACGCCTGTCCTCCACCGAGCCCAACCTCCAGAACATTCCGGTCCGCACCGACGAGGGCCGCGCGATCCGCCGCGGCTTCGTCGTCGGCGAGGGCTACGAGTGCCTGATGACGGCCGACTACAGCCAGATCGAACTGCGCGTGATGGCCCACCTGTCACAGGACGAGGGCCTCATCGAGGCGTTCAAGTCCGGCGAGGACCTGCACACCACGGTCGCCTCCCAGGTGTTCGGCGTGGAGCGCTCCGAGGTCGACGCCGAGATGCGCCGCAAGATCAAGGCCATGTCGTACGGCCTGGCTTACGGTCTGTCCGCCTTCGGCCTCTCGCAGCAGCTGAACATCGACGCGGGCGAGGCGCGCGGCCTGATGAACACCTTCTTCGAGCGGTTCGGCGGGGTGCAGGACTACCTCCAGCGCGCCGTCGAGGAGGCCAGGGCCACCGGGTACACGGAGACGATGCTGGGCCGCCGCCGTTACCTGCCGGACCTCAACAGCGACAACCGGCAGCGCCGCGAGATGGCCGAGCGGATGGCGCTCAACGCGCCGATCCAGGGCACCGCCGCCGACATCGTCAAAGTCGCGATGCTGAATGTCGACGCGGCGCTGGAGAAGGCCGGGTGCACGTCCCGGATGCTGCTCCAGGTGCACGACGAAATCGTGCTGGAGATCGCCAAGGGTGAGAAGAAGAAGGTCGAGGAGATCGTCCGCCGGGAGATGGCGGGCGCCGTCGAACTGCGGGCGCCGCTCGACGTGTCGGTCGGCTTCGGCGAGAACTGGGAGTCCGCCGCGCACTGACGCGGTGCCGGATCCGGGGCCCGGCCCCGTGCGCGATCAGTGCGATCGGGTACGGGTCCGGGCCCCGGCCGTGTCCGCAGCCGCCTCCCGGTCCCTGGAAGCCGGTGCCGCGGGATGCCACCGGCCCGCCCACACCACGTACAGCACAAGCCCCACCAGCAGACCCGCGCCCGCGCCGAAGCAGATCGTGGGGATGTAGTCGAACGGCCGCAGCGGGACGGTCTGGTGGGCCTGCCAGCGCACGATCCGCGCCACCGCGCCGAGCACCGCGCCGCCGCCCAGCAAGGTCAGCGCGAGGATCCTCTGGCGCCGGTCCCACAGGGGTACGCCGTCGGGCGATGCCCCCGCCTGCCGCCGCAGCGCCGTCACCCCGAACCAGCACAGGACGACGGCCGCCAGCGCCGAAGACCCGTACTGCGCATAGGTGTAGAGGGGGAAGCCCGCGTACATCTTCCCCAGCACCGGGAACAGCTCCATGCCGAGCCGCCCGGGATGCGTGAAGAGGTCCCACGCCACATGCGTCAGCGACCCGACCACCGCCGACAGCACGAACTTCGCCACCAGCGACGGCGACACGGCCCCCCAGCGCGCCCCGCGCACGAACCCGTGCACCGGCCCCTGCCACCGCCGCGGCAGCAGCGCCACCAGCGGCTCGCGCGAACGCACCCACAACAGCACCAGCAACGCCGTGCACAGCACGTCCGCCGTGACGACGCCCCAGGCCGAGTGCGTGAAGTGGCCGAAGGACATGCCGCCCGGCAGGACCGAAGCCAGGAAGTACGTCAGGTCCGGGGCGAAGGAGCCCGCGACGAGCGCCGACGGCAGGAAGGGGCCGCGCCCGGTGCCGTCGCGGCGCACGCCCGGCAGCACCGCGGCGGCATGGCTGAGTGTGAACGGCATGGGGTCCCCCCTAGGGCACAGCTGTCCCCCCTCGGACACAGCTTGTCCACATGTGATCGATGACGCTCAGTATGCGGGACTGCGGTGACCGGACTTTCTGGGGATACGAGGGGATACGAAAGTGTCGAAGAGGTGAAAAGCGTTCAGAAGCCTGTGTTCCGGGGCCAAGAGTTGTCGTAGTGTCACGTGGGTCGTCGCGCTGGGGAGCGCGCACCGCCGCCGATGGGGAGGGACCAGTCGCATGGCTGCACAGTTCGGTCGCCGCTTGCGCAAGGGAGCGACCACGACGGCGGTCGCGGCGATAGCCGTGGCCGCCCTGTCCGCATCACAGGCTCCCGGGGCCGCCGGGACCACGTACGACGGACAGACGGCCGGCGCGAAGCCGGGACCGGAGTCGGCGGCCACCGGCAACTCCCCCTACTACACGGACCTTCCGCCGCTCGTCACCCCCGGCGCCCCCGAGTCGGGCATCAACCTGCCGGGCACGAGCAACGGCACGGTCGCCCCGGACGGCACCGTCGAGGCGGGCCTGCCCGCGACCGTCCTGGACGCGTACAAGAAGGCGCAGGCGGCCATCGAGTCCGCCGACCCGTCCTGCCGGATGCCCTGGCAACTCCTCGCCGCCATCGGCAAGGTGGAGTCCGGCCAGGCGCGCGGCGGCCAGGTCAACGCCCAGGGCGACACCCTCAAGCCGATCCTGGGCCCGGTCCTCAACGGCATCGGCTTCGCGAACATCAAGGACACCGACAAGGGCGCGTACGACGGCGACAGCACGTACGACCGCGCCGTCGGCCCGATGCAGTTCATCCCCTCCACCTGGGCCCGCAACGGCAAGGACGGCAACGGGGACGGCAAGAAGGACCCCAACAACATCTACGACGCGGCCCTCGCCGCCGGGCACTACCTGTGCGCGGGCTCCCGCGACATGACGAACCCGAAGGACCGCGAGAAGGCGATCCTCAGCTACAACCAGTCGCGCGAGTACCTGCGGACCGTCCTGTCCTGGTACGACTTCTACAACCGCGGCACCCACACCGTCCCCGACGGCACCGGCGTCCAGCCGACCACCCCCGAGCCCGACAGCCACATCAAGACCCCCACCGGCAACGGCAACGGGACCGCGCCGCCCACCCCGGGCACCACCAAGCCCGGCGGCAAGCCGACCCCGACCACCCCGCCGACCACGCCGACCGGTGCCGCAGGGCTCAAGGCCGTCGGCGCCACAAAACTGACCGCCGTCGCCGGTGACGACTTCGCCACCAGGCCCGGTGTGCAGGTTCTCGACAAGGCGGGCAAGCCCGTCGCGGGCGTCAAGGTCGAGTTCCTGGTCGTCGGCGCCACGGAGGCCCGCTTCCCGGGCAACGCGCTGCGCACCACCGTCACCACCAACAAGAACGGCCAGGCGATCGCCCCGGTGCTCGACGCGGGCGACAAGGCGGGCGCGTTCGTGATCCGCGCGTCGACGCCGGGCGCACCGGCCACCGAGTTCTGGGCGACGGTCACCGCCAAGGAGGCCCCCGCGCCGAAGGCCGACGCGATCACCCGCACGTCCGCCGCAGCCCTCAAGGCCGAGGCGGGCGAGGCGTTCGCCGGGGCCGTCGAGGTCAAGGCCACCGCCGACGGCAAGGCGCTCAAGGGCGCCAAGGTGTCCGCCGTGGTCGTCGGTACCAAGGGCCCGTACTTCAAGGCCGCCGACGGCACCGCCGTACGCACCGTGGGCGGGCTCGTCACGGCCGCCGACGGCACGGTCGCGCTGCCGAAGCTGTACGCGGGCGACACGGCCGGGACGTACGTGCTGCGCATCGTCGCCGACGGGGTGGCGCTGAACGTCACCCTGACGGTCACGGCCGCGCCCACGACGCCGCCGACCACACCGCCCACCACCCCGCCGACGACGCCTCCCACGACGCCGCCGACCACGCCTCCGACGACTCCGCCCACGACGCCTCCCACCAAGGAGCCGACGAAGGAGCCGACCACCACGCCCACGAAGTCGCCGGGGACGAGCGCGAGCCCGTCGGCCTCTTCGTCGCCGAAGCCGTAGCGGCAGCGGGTCCCTGAAAGGGGGAGGTGCCGGGCAGACCCGGTGCCTCCCCCTTTTTCCGTGCCCGCTTCGGTGTTCCCCTCTCGTGCTGCCGTTGCTACGGTGCCCCCTCCCTGACGGAACGTCAGAAACCTTCTACCGGGAGGGAGTCGGGACATGCGTGCCCTCATCGCCGCAGCCGTGGGGCTGGTCGCCGCGTTCGCCCTGGTCCTCACGATCACGGCGATCGGCGCCCCGTCCGGCGAGACCTCGCCGAAACCGCTGCTGACCACCGTCCCGGCAGTCAAGAAATAGCGGGGGCGGCACACGATGCGACGCAAAGCCGGACTGGTCCTGCTCGCCCTCGCGGTGTTCTTCACCGCCCTGTCCCCGCTGCTGCGGTGGTACGCGTTCCCGCGCCTGGCCAAGATCCCGCCCAGCCAGTACCAGGACATGGTCCTGGAGGCGAAGCCCGCGACCCTCCTCGACTACGGCACCATGCAGCCGAAGAAGGTCGACAAACTCACCGTCGTGCAGACGCTGAAGGGCAACGTCGAGGAGTCGGAGCGGATCGAGAAGACCGCCGGGCGGGACGTGGTCGTCTGGGACGCCCTCTCCTTCATCGCCGGGCCCGACGGGAAGATGGTCTCCACCATCCCCGAGCGCTACATCTTCGACGCACACACCCAGGACCCCGTGCACGCCACCGGGGAGATGGTCGACGGGGACCCGGTGCAGCGGCGCGGCATCGAGTTCAAGTGGCCGTTCCTGACGGAGAAGCGCGACTACGAGTACTACGACGCGCGCGCCCGCCTCACCGCCCCGATCCACTACAAGGGGACGCAGGAGTTCCGGGGGATGGAGGTCTACTACTTCGAGCAGACCATCCCGTGGACCAAGGTGCCGTACCCGAAGAAGATGCCGCTGCCGGGGATCGACTCCACCAAGCTGGAGAAGCAGACCGGGACGAGCATGTGGTACACGACCAAGCGGATGTTCTGGATCGACCCGGTGACGGGGGCCCCGGTGAACGGGGAGGAGATCCACCAGGAGGAGATGCGCGGCGGCAGCCTGCTCCAGGGGCGGGACAAGGTGACGGCGTTCGCCGGGCACGTGAAGATGCGGGCGGATTACGTCGACTCGACGGTCGCGCTCGTCAAGTCCAACCGGACGTTGGTCCTTCTGCTGACCTCGTATCTGCCCTGGGGCTTCCTCGGACTCGGCCTTGTCCTCCTGGGGCTGGCGCTGTGGCTGGAGGCCCGCAGCCGCAGGCCGGCCGCGGTCGTGGCTGAGCCGCCGGTGCCGGCGCCCCTTGCATAGGGGGCAGCACCGGGGGCCCAGCCCCGCGCCCCTAAAGGGGCGTCCGTGCCTTGGTGTGTCGTGTTGCCACTGCCTGTGTCGGGTCCTCCGGCCACGGGTGCTTCGGGTAGCGGCCCCGCAGTTCCGCCCGTACGCCCCGGTAGCCCTCGTGCCAGAACGACGCCAGGTCCGCTGTGACTGCAACCGGTCGCCCTGCCGGTGACAGAAGATGCACCAGCACCGGTACCCCGCTATGGGCCTGGGTGACGCCCACCCTCGGTGTCTGCGACAGCCCGAACATCTCCTGGAGCTTCACCGCCAGCACCGGCTGCTCACCGGAGTAGTCCACCCGGATCCGCGACCCGCTCGGCACCTCGATCCGCTCCGGTGCCAGCTCGTCCAGCCGGGTCGCCTCCCCGGTCGCCCACGGCAGCAGCCGGTTCAGCGCCTGCCCCGCCTCGATCCGGCCCAGGTCCGCACGCCGTCGCGCCCGCGACAGCTCCGGCTCCAGCCACTCCCCGGCGCACTCCACCAGCGCCCCGTCCGCCACGTCCGGCCACGGTGCTCCCAGCTCCCGGTGCAGGAACGCCAGCCGCTCCCGCAGCCCCTGCGCGTCCCGCGTCCACCGCAGCAGCCCGAGCCCCTCCTTCCGCAACCCCTCCACCAGCGCCGAACGCACCTGCTCCCGGGGCAGCTCCTTCAGCGGGCGTACGGTCAGCTCCACCGCCCCCAGCGCCTCCACCTGCCGGGCCACCACGTCCCCGCCCTCCCAGCGGACCTCCTCCCGCACCCCGTACAGGTGCTCCGCCGCCAGCTTCGCCGTCTCCTCGTCCACGACCGCCGCCAGCCGCACCCGGGCCGACGCCGCGTGCGCCGGACGGTCCGCGACCGCCACCGCCAGCCACGGCGCACTGCGCAGCCGCGACCCCTCACCCACCTCCGCGCCCGTCCCCGACGCCATCAGGAACGCCCCCGCGCCGCGCGCCCGCGCCACCCGCTCGGGGAAGGCGAGGGCCGCCACCAGGCCGGCCGCCGCGTCGTCCGCCAGGGGAGCACCCTCGCCCTGCACCCCCGACGCCAGCCGCCGCGTCTCCTGCTTCCAACGGGCCCCGTACGCGTCGTTCCCGCGCCGGGCCGCCCGCCACGCCTCCGCCAGGTCGTCCCCGTACTCCCGGGGCGGCTCCTCGCTCAGCAGCGCCACCACCTCCGCCGCCCGCCGCGCCCCGATCTCCGCAGCACCGTCCAGCAGCGCCCGGCCGAGGCGCGGATGCAGGCCGAGCCGCGACAGCCGTACGCCACGGTCGGTGGCCCGGCCCTGCGCGTCGACCGCGCCGACCGCCGTCAGGACCTCCCGGGCCGCCGTCATCGCGCCCGCCGGAGGAGCGTCGAGGAGGGCCAGGCCCGAGGTGTCCGGGTCGCCCCAGCAGGCCGCCTGGAGGGCGAACGCCGCCAGGTCGGCCACCTTGATCTCCGGGTTCGGGAAGGCGGGCAGCCGCCCGTGCTCGGCCTCGTCCCAGCACCGGTACACCGCGCCCGGCGCCTCGCGCCCGGCCCGCCCCGCACGCTGCCGTGCCGCCGCGCGGGACGCCCGTACGGTCGTCAGTGCGCTCAGTCCCCGCGCATGGTCGGTACGGGGCTCACGCGCCAGCCCCGAGTCCACGACGACGCGCACCCCCGGCACGGTCAGGCTCGACTCCGCCACCGACGTCGCCAGCACCACCCGACGCCCGGCGGAGGAACCCGCGAGCACGGCGTCCTGCACGGCCGCAGGGGCCCGCCCGTGCACCTGGAGCACCTCGGCCCCGACCCCGCTCAACTGCCCCGCCACACGGGCGATTTCGCCCACCCCCGGCAGGAAGCACAACACGTCGCCCTCGCGCTCGGCGAGTGCACGACGTACGACAGCGGCGACGTGCGACAGCAGCGCAGGATCCACCCGCATCCCGTGCGGCGGACGCACCGGCCGCACGGGCGGCGCCCACACCGTCTCCACCGGGTGCGACACCCCCTGCGCCTCCACCACCGGTGCGCCGCCCAGCAGATCCGCCCACCCCGCCGCATCCGTCGTCGCGGACGCCGCCACCAGCCGCAGCTCCGGCCGCAGGGCGGAACGTACATCCAGGAGGAAGGCGGCTGCGGTGTCCGCGTCGAGATGCCGCTCGTGGCACTCGTCGAGCACGACGACGTCGACGCCGGTCAACTCTTGGTCGCGCTGAAGCCGTTGCAGCAGCACACCCGTCGTGACGACCTCCACGACGGTGTCCTTGGAGACAGTGCGCTCGCCGCGCACGGTGACGCCGACGCGTTCGCCCACCCGCTCGCCCAGCAGCCACGCCATGCGCCGCGCCGCCGCCCTGGCGGCGATCCGGCGCGGCTCCGCGACGACGACCCTGCGCACCGGCCCGCCGCCCACCAGGCCCGCCAGCACCAGCGGCACCAGCGTCGTCTTGCCGGTGCCGGGCGGCGCGCACAGCACCGCCGCACCGTGCGCCTCCAGCGCCTGCGCGAGGGCGGGCACCGCGGTGCGTACGGGCAACTGGTCGAGGGCTTCGCTACGGATCACCCCCACAGTGTCGTACGGGCCCGTGGAAGGGCGTCAGTCCCGCTCGTACGGAACGGGTCAGTCCCGCTCGTACGGAAAGGGCGTCAGTCCCGCTCGCACACGAAGATCGCCGAGCCCGGGATCAGATTCCCCCGCAAGGGGGACCAGCCGCCCCACTCCGAGCTGTTCCACGCCGGCCACTCCGGCTCCACCAGGTCCACCAGCCGGAAGCCCCCGGCGACGACGTCCCGGACGCGGTCCCCGAGCGTCCTGTGGTGCTCGACGTACACCGCACGCCCCTGCTCGTCCTGCTCCACATAAGGAGTGCGGTCGAAGTACGAGGCGGAGACCGACAGGCCCTCCGGCCCCGGCTCGTCCGGGAACGCCCAGCGGATCGGGTGCGTCACCGAGAACACCCACCGTCCGCCCGGCCGCAGCACCCGGTGCACCTCCCGGAACACCTTCACCGGGTCCGCGACGAAGGGCACCGCCCCGTACGCCGAGCACGCCAGGTCGAAGGAGCCGTCCCGGAACGGCAGCACCCCGGCGTCGGCCTGCACCAGGGACACCCCGTCCTCGCCGCCGCCGATCCGCAGCGCGTGCTGGAGCTGGCGGTGCGAGAGGTCGACGGCGACCGGGCGTGCGCCCTGCTTCACCAGCCAGCGCGAGCACTGGGCCGCGCCCGCGCCGATCTCCAGCACGTCGAGCCCCTTGAGGTCCTCCGGGGGGCCCAGCAGCTCCGCCTCCACCTCGTCGAGCCCCTCGGGGCCCCACACGAAGCGGTCATCGCCCAGGAAGGTCCCGTGGTCCAGCTGGTACTCGTCCGCGTTGCGGTCCCACCAGCCCCGGCTGGCCCGGCTGCTTTCCGTCTCGTCGGCGTCACGCCGGGTGGCCTCGGGCTCGGTGTCGTCCCCGGTGCCGAGGGCGTCCAGTGAGGCGGCGTCGGAGGAGTTTTCGTCGTGGATCATTGCGCCCGTCTGAATAGTCTGAGTAGGCTCCGCCGGAACCCCTCCCGGGTACTCGCCGAGAGCTCGGCGAGTACCCGGGAGGGGTTCCGGCGAGGTTCCGCGGGGAAGAGGTCGAGGGGGAGCGGGAAGCCCATTGTGGCCTCGCCGAACCCGAGTTGTGCCGGGTATGAGGCGTTCCGCCCCGGGTGTGTGCCTTCGCGCATTGACCCTGCCCGGCAGCCCCCGTATGCTACAAGTTGCGCTGCGAGCCTGCGCGCCTCAGACCTAGCAGGCCGCGCTCGTATCTGTATGTATGTCTCCTCGGTTTTCGAGGCGCCCGCCGGTGTTCCGGTTCGGTGCTTCTTCGGCTGTCCGGCTTCTGCAGAGCGACAGGCTCACGGCGTAGCAGTACCTACGACTTCTGTCCGTACCGGAGCCCTTTCCCACATGACGAGCAGCACCGAGACCACCTCTACCACCCCGCAGGTAGCGGTCAACGACATCGGTAACGAGGAAGCCTTCCTCGCCGCGATCGACGAGACGATCAAGTACTTCAACGACGGCGACATCGTCGACGGCGTCATCGTGAAGGTCGACCGGGACGAGGTCCTGCTCGACATCGGTTACAAGACCGAAGGCGTCATCCCGTCCCGCGAGCTTTCCATCAAGCACGACGTCGACCCCAACGAGGTCGTCGCCGTGGGCGATGAGATCGAGGCCCTGGTTCTCCAGAAGGAGGACAAGGAAGGCCGTCTCATCCTGTCCAAGAAGCGCGCTCAGTACGAGCGTGCCTGGGGCACGATCGAGAAGATCAAGGAAGAGGACGGGATCGTCACCGGCACCGTCATCGAGGTCGTCAAGGGTGGTCTCATCCTCGACATCGGCCTCCGTGGCTTCCTGCCGGCCTCCCTCGTCGAGATGCGTCGTGTCCGCGACCTCCAGCCCTACGTGGGCAAGGAGCTCGAGGCCAAGATCATCGAGCTGGACAAGAACCGCAACAACGTGGTCCTGTCCCGCCGTGCCTGGCTCGAGCAGACCCAGTCCGAGGTTCGCCAGACGTTCCTCACGACCCTCCAGAAGGGTCAGGTCCGCTCCGGCGTCGTTTCCTCGATCGTCAACTTCGGTGCCTTCGTGGACCTGGGTGGCGTCGACGGTCTCGTGCACGTCTCCGAGCTCTCCTGGAAGCACATCGACCACCCGTCCGAGGTTGTCGAGGTCGGCCAGGAAGTCACCGTCGAGGTCCTCGACGTCGACATGGACCGCGAGCGTGTCTCCCTGTCGCTGAAGGCGACGCAGGAAGACCCGTGGCAGCAGTTCGCCCGTACCCACCAGATCGGCCAGGTCGTTCCGGGTAAGGTCACGAAGCTGGTTCCGTTCGGTGCGTTCGTCCGCGTGGACGAGGGCATCGAGGGTCTGGTCCACATCTCCGAGCTGGCCGAGCGCCACGTGGAGATCCCGGAGCAGGTCGTCCAGGTCAACGACGAGATCTTCGTCAAGGTCATCGACATCGACCTCGAGCGTCGCCGGATCTCGCTGTCGCTGAAGCAGGCCAACGAGTCCTTCGGTGCCGACCCGGCTTCGGTCGAGTTCGACCCGACGCTGTACGGCATGGCTGCCTCGTACGACGACCAGGGCAACTACATCTACCCCGAGGGCTTCGACCCCGAGACGAACGACTGGCTCGAGGGCTTCGAGACCCAGCGCGAGGCTTGGGAGGGTCAGTACGCCGAGGCGCAGCAGCGCTTCGAGCAGCACCAGGCCCAGGTCATCAAGTCCCGCGAGGCCGACGAGGCCGCTGCTGCCGAGGGCGCTGCCGCTCCGGCCGCCGCCGGTGGCAACGCCAGCGCTGGTATCTCGGGTGGTTCGTACTCCTCGGAGTCGGACGACAACTCCGGCGCCCTGGCGTCGGACGAGGCCCTGGCCGCGCTCCGCGAGAAGCTGGCGGGCGGCCAGAGCTGAATGCTCTGACCCTCACCGGTCGCGAGGCCGCCTGACCGTCACGGTGTGACGGTCGGGAGCCGAACTGGCTGAACGACAAGGCCCGTTCCCCTTCGGGGGAGCGGGCCTTGTCGCATGTCCGGGGTGTCCGGGGCGCGTTTCCGGTTCCGTAACGCACGGAAACTTGTGGGATACAGCTAAGTCGTACGGGCCGAAACGATCCGTTGTCAGGATTCCGGGGTCTTCAAGATCACGGAGTGACGGAGCGAGAGGGGCCTGGCGCGATGGCAGAGGCAGGGGTACGGGCAGGAAGCCGCCGGAGCTTTCTGAAGCAGGTCGGCGCGGCCGGCGGTGCGGGCGCCATGTTCGCCACCATGGGCGCGCTGGGGCTGGCCCCCACGGCGGCCGCCGACGCCCGCGAGCCCGCGTTCCGGGCGCCGCGCAGCGGAGACTTCACGCTGAAGGGCAGGGGCGCCGCGAAGGTCGTCGTCGTGGGCGGTGGCATCGCCGGGCTGGCCTGTGCGTACGAGCTGGGCAAGGCGGGCTACGACTGTACGGTCCTGGAGGCCCGGGACCGTACCGGCGGACGCAACTTCACGGTGCGCGGAGGGGACGTCACCGTGGACGTCGACGGAGTGCGCCAGCACGCGCGCTTCAGTGAGGGCCAGTACATGAACGCCGGTCCCGGACGCATCCCGCAGTGGATGGTCACCATGGACTACTGCCGCGAACTCGGCGTCCCTCTCGAGGTGTTCACCAACACCAATGCGAATGCCTACCTCTACAACGAGAAAGCGGGGATGAAGTCCCCGGTCCGCTATCGCACCGCCAAGGCGGACGTCTACGGGTACGTTTCCGAGCTGCTCGCCAAGGCCACCGACAAGGGCGCCCTCGACAAGGAGCTCACCCGCGCCGACCAGGAGCGCCTGATGGAGTTCCTGAAGGACTACGGCGACCTCGGCGAGCGCATGAAGTACAGCGGCAGCGAGCGCAGGGGATTCACCGTCGACCCGGCGGAGGCGGGGGTGCCGGGGGTGCAGCTCGGCGGGGTGCCGTCCGCTTCTGAGGTCTTCGCCAGCGGTGTCGGGCGCTACTTCTCCTTCGAGTTCGGCTACGACCAGGCGATGCTGATGTTCCAGCCCGTCGGCGGCATGGACCGCATACCCCGGGCGCTCGCGCGGGCGGTCGGGGTGCACCGGATACGCACCGGGGCCGTCGTCACGAAGATCACCGACCGTGCCGACGGCGTCAGCGTCACCTATACCCACGGCGGGCGCACCGAACGCATCGAGGCCGACTACTGCATCGCCGCCCTGCCGCCCAACATCCTGGCCAAGACCGCGCACAACCTGGGCGGTGCGGTGCAGAGCGCGCTGGAGGCCTGCAAGACGTTCTCCGCGGGCAAGATCGGCCTGGAGTACAAGAGCCGCTGGTGGGAGTCCGACCACCGGATCTACGGCGGCATCACCGAGACCGACCTGGACCTCTCGCACATCTGGTACCCGTCGTACGGGCACCACGGCCGACGCGGGCTGATCGTCGGCTACTACAACTACGGTGCGCAGGCGGACGCGTACGCGAAGCTGTCGCCGCAGGCGCGCATGGAGCGGGCCGTCGCCCAGGGCGTCAAGATCCACGGCGAGAAGTACCGCACCGAACTGGCCGCGCACCTCTCGCACCACTGGCGGCAGACACCGCACCTGGAGACCGCCTGGCACTCCCTGGCGGGCGGCCCGGACGCCCCTGCGTTCGCGCCCCTCAACAAGGCGGCGGGGCGGGTGTACTTCGCGGGCGACTACCTCAGCCACACCGACGCCTGGCAGCACGGGGCGTTCACGTCGGCGCGCAAGGCGGTGGGGGCGCTGCACGCGCGGGTGCTGGCGTGAGCGGTCGCGGGCGGGGGCGCGGGCGGGGTCGTGGTCGCAGTCCTGGTTGTGGTCGAGATCGTGATCCCGATTGTGGTTCGGTCCGCCCGGTTTAGGTGATCTTGGTGCGGTTCCCGCTTGTGGGCTTGTCCACTCGTATGAGGGAAGGGGCCGTCGGAGGGAATGCCCACGCCCTGCGGCACGTTCTTCCCTGTGAAACGCGAGGAGGTAGCGGGAATCGTGCTTGATCCGCAGGGTTTGTACGCATGGGAGCCGAAGGGGCTGGCCGTCGTCGACATGGCGCTGGCCCAGGAGTCGGCCGGACTTGTCATGCTCTACCACTTCGACGGCTATATCGACGCGGGGGAGACCGGCGACCAGATCGTCGAGAAGCTGCTGGACACGCTGCCCCACCAGGTCGTGGCGCGCTTCGACCACGACCGGCTGGTGGACTACCGGGCCCGCCGCCCCCTGCTGACGTTCAAGCGTGACCAGTGGTCGGACTACGAGACGCCCTCGCTCGAAGTGCACCTGGTGCAGGACGCCACGGGCGCCCCGTTCCTGCTGCTCTCCGGGCCCGAGCCGGACGTCGAGTGGGAGCGGTTCTCGGCGGCGGTGCGCCAGATCGTGGAGCGCCTCGGGGTGCGCCTCGCGGTGAACTTCCACGGCATCCCGATGGGCGTCCCGCACACCCGCCCGGTGGGCCTGACCCCGCACGGCAACCGCACCGACCTGGTGCCGGGGCACCGCAGCCCGTTCGACGAGGCGCAGGTGCCGGGGTCGGCGGAGTCGCTGGTCGAGTACCGGCTGACGGAGGCGGGCCACGACGTCCTCGGCGTCGCCGCGCACGTGCCGCACTATGTGGCGCGCTCCGCCTACCCGGACTCGGCGCTGACCGTCCTGGAGGCGATCACGGCGGCGACGGGGCTGGTGCTGCCCTCGGTGGCGCACGCGCTGCGCACAGAGGCCCGCCGCACGCAGGACGAGATCGACCGCCAGGTCGGCGAGGGCGACGAGGAACTGGTCGCGCTGGTCCAGGGCCTTGAGCACCAGTACGACGCGGTGGCGGGCGCGGAGACGCGCGGCAGCCTCGTCGCGGAGGCCAAGGACCTGCCGTCGGCGGACGAGATCGGCCTGGAATTCGAGAAGTTCCTCGCGGAGCGGGAGGGCGACCTGTAGGTCGCCGGACGGGCGTTCTAGGCTGCCGGTCATGCTGAGAGTGGGCCTGACCGGTGGTATCGGCGCCGGCAAGAGTGAAGTGTCGCGGCTGCTCGCGTCGTACGGCGCGGTCGTCGTGGACGCCGACAAGATCGCGCGTGAGGTCGTCGAGCCCGGGACTCCCGGGCTCGACGCCGTGGTGGCGGCGTTCGGCAAGGACATCCTGACGCCGGAGGGCGCGCTGGACCGGCCCGCGCTGGGGGCGATCGTCTTCGCCGACCCGCAGCAGCTGAAGGTCCTGAACGCGATCGTGCACCCGCTGGTGGGCGCACGCTCCGCCGAGCTGGAGCAGGCCGCGGCCGCCGACGCCGTCGTCGTCCACGACGTACCCCTGCTGACGGAGAACGCACTGGCGCCGCTGTACGACCTGGTGGTCGTCGTGGACGCGTCCCCCGAGACCCAGTTGGACCGGCTGGTGCGGCTGCGCGGGACCTCCGAGGAGGACGCGCGCGGGCGGATGGCGGCGCAGGCCACGCGCGAGCAGCGGCTCGCCGTCGCCGACCTGGTGATCGACAACGACGGGCCGCTGGAGGCGCTGGAGCCCCAGGTGCGCAAGGTCTGGCAGGAGCTGAGGGAGCGGGCGGGGCTGGGGAGCTGACCTTTTCCTGTACGGTGCGGGGCGCCGCTGTGTGCGAGCGGCGCCCCGCACTCACGCGTCCAGCGTCGCCGCTTCCCGCATGGTGGCCGTCAACTCGCCCCGCAGCCGGGCGAAATCCGGGGTGGCGCGCAGGGCCGCCGGGTCGGTGTCGGAGGTGCGCGGCAGGTCGACGGCGAGTTCCGAGACGATACGGCCGGGGCTTCCCGGCGGCGCGGCCATCACCAGCACACGCGTGCCGAGCAGCACCGCCTCCTCCGCCGAGTGCGTCACGAACAGCACTGTGGTGCCGGACGTCGCCGCGAGGGTGCGCACTTCCTCCTGGAGGCGCTCACGGGTGAGCGCGTCGAGGGCCGCGAACGGCTCGTCCATCAACAGCAGTCGGGGCTCGCCCGCCAGCGCCCGGGCGATCGCCACCCGCTGCTGCTGGCCGCCCGACAGCTCCCAGGTGCGCCGTGCGGCCTTGCCCGCGAGGCCGACCCGCTCCAGCAGTTCGGCGGTGCGGGCGGCGCGCTGCTCGCGCGGGACGCCGTGCCGGGCGAGCGCGAAGGCGATGTTGCCGCCGACGGTGCGCCACGGGAACAGGCGTGGCTGCTGGAAGACGACACCGGTGCCGGTGCCAGGGGCGGGAGCGGAACCCCGTACCAGAGCGGTGCCTTCCGTGGCCCGCTCGAAGCCCGCCACCACCCGCAGCAGGGTCGTCTTGCCGCAGCCGGACGGGCCCACCAGGACGGTGAACTCGCCGTCGGCCAGGGTGAGCGAGACGCCCTCGACAGCGGTGGTCAGGGAGCGCGCGTTGCGGCCGTACCGGACGGTGACGTCCTCCAGCAGCACTTCGGGGCCCGCGACGACGGTCTCAGCCTGCGGCACGGTTCAACTCCTCGACGGCGAGCGCCTTCTGGAAGTCCGCGAGCGGCGGCACCGCGTCCACGGCCTTCTGCCCCTTCAGGAACCCGGCGGCGTCCCGCAGGTTCGCGGCCAGCTTGCCGGGGGCGCCGGGGCGGCCCAGGTAGTCGGCGCCCGTCTGCTCCTTCGCCGTGAGCAGTACCAACTGCTTCAGCTGCCGCTGTGCGTCGGCGGGCGAGACGTTCAGCTCCTTGCCGATGGAGGCCGCCGCCTTCGCCGGGTCGGACTTGGCCTGCTTGACGGCCTGGTCCTGGGCCTTGAGCCAGGCGGTGACGACCTCGGGGTGCTCCTTGGCGAAGGCGTCGGTGACGATGCCGAGGTCGGCGGTCGGCTTGCCCGCGTCGGCGACCTGGCGGCTGGTGGTGAGGATCTTGCCGTCCTTGGTCAGTTCGTCCAGGGTCGGCGTCCACACGTACGCGGCGTCGATGTCGCCGCGCTTCCACGCGGCGAGCGCGTCCTGCGGCTGGAGGTCGAGCACCTGCACCTTGTCCGCGGGGACGCCCGCCGACTTCAGGGCGGCCAGCAGCGAGTAGTGCGAGGTCGAGCCGAAGGGGGTGGCGACCTTCTTGCCCGCCAGGTCCTTGACGCCGTTGATGCCCTTCTTGGCGACGAGGGCTTCGTTGTCGCCGATCAGGTCGTGGATCCAGAGCACCTTGTACGGGATGTTCAGGGGCGCGGAGAGGCCCTTGGTGACGGGGCTGGAGCCCGCGAGCCCCAGGTCCACCGAACCGGCGATCACCGCGGTGTTGACGTCGCCGCCGGAGTCGAACTTGACCCACTTCACGGACACGTCCGGCAGGGCCTTCTCCAGCAGGCGCTGGTTCTTCACCACCAGGTCGGCGTTGGGTATCGCCTGGTAGGCGATGCGGACGACGGTCTTGCCGGACGCGTCGGTGCTGCCCGCGCTCTCGGAGCCGCCGAAGCCGCAGGCGGTCGCGGTGAGGGCGGTGAGGGCGCCGGTGGCCGCGAGGAGGAGGGCGCGGCGGCTGAACGGGGACATGGCGGGGCTCCGGTGGGTGTGAGTGGGCTGGGTGGCCTGGGTGGTCATTTGCGGCCGCGCCAGGGCACGAGGGCGCGCTCCAGGCCCTTGAGGAGGGCGTCGAGGAGGATGCCGGACAGGCCGATGGCGATGATGCCGACGATGACGACGGCGGTCTGGTTGTAGCGCTGGGCGTCGCGGATCATGCCGCCGATGCCGGGGACGCCGTTGATGGTCTCCGCCGCGACCACGGAGGTGTACGCGACGCCGACGGCGATGCGCACACCGGTGAGGATCTCGGGGAGCGCCGAGGGCAGCCGTACCGACAGCAGCAGTGACAGCGGGCCCGCGCCCAGGGCGCGGGCCGCCTCTATGAGGTGCTCGGGAACCGTGCGTACGGCAGCGGCTGTCGCGGCGGCGATCGGCGGCAGGGAGGCGATGATCAGCAGCCACACCTTCGGCGACTCGTCGATGCCGAACCAGATGACGAGCAGCGAGAGGTACGCCAGCGGCGGCAGCGTCCGCAGGAACGTCACGGCGGGTTCCAGGACGACGGCGATCGGGCGGACCGCGCCGATCAGCAGCCCCAGCGGCACACCTGCGAGGACCGCGTACCCGGTGCCGATGCCGATGCGGCGCAGGCTCACGCCCAGGTGCTCGATCAGCAGGTGGCCGCTCTGCCCGCGCACCCCGTCGTGGACGGTCGAGGACTGCACGAACTGGTGCCACACCTCGCCGGGGGAGGGCACCAGGACGCGCGGCCAGAGCTCCGCCGCGACCACCAGCTGCCAGGCGCCCAGCAGGACGGCCAGGGCGACCAGGCGCAGGGCGGCCCAGCGGAGGGCGGCCCAGCGGAGGGCGGCGAAGCGGGGCGCGGTGCGGGGTGTGGTGGGGGCGGGCTTCTCCGGGGCGGCGGCGGGCTTCTTGGGGGCGGTGGTGAGCGTCATGCACCGGCCGCCTCTACGAGGGCGCGCAGGCGCGGGGCGACCTCCTCGCCGACCCGGTACGCCTCCTCCAGGTGCGGGTAGCCGGAGAGCACGAACTCGTCGACGCCGAGCGCCCGGTACTCGTACAGCCGCTGGGCGACTTCCTCGTGCGAGCCCACCAGTGCGGTGCCCGCGCCTTCCCGTACGAGACCGATGCCGGCCCAGAGGTTGGGGGCGATCTCCAGCTGGGCGGCGTCGGCGCTGCCGCCGTGCAGGGCGGCCATCCGGGCCTGCCCCACGGAGTCCATCGCCGCGAACCGGGCCTGGCTCGCGCGCACCGCCTCCGGGTCGAGCCGGGACAGGATGCGGTCCGCCTCCGCCCACGCCTGGTCGGCGGTGTCACGGGCGATGACGTGCAGCCGCAGCCCGAACCGCAGCGACGCGCTCTCCCCGCGCACCGCCTCCGTCTTCGCCCGCAGCCGCGCGATGCGCTCGGCGATCGCCGTCGGGGGCTCGCCCCACAGCAGTTGTACGTCGGCGTGCGCGGCGGCGACGTCCTCGGCCGCGGGGGAGGCGCCGCCGAAGTACAGGGGCACCGGGTGCTGCACGGCGGGGTCGACCAGGCGGGCGCCCTCCAGGCGGAAGTGGTCGCCCGTGTGGTCGGCGTCCTTGCCCTCCAGGAGGGCGCGCAGGGCGGCCATCAGCTCGGCGGTGCGGGCGTACCGCTCGTCGTGCGCCAAGTGGTCGCCGTACGCCCGCTGCTCGACGGGGTCGCCGCCGGTGACGACGTTCAGCCGCAGCCGGCCGCCCGCGAACCGGCGGAACGCGTCCGCCTGCTGGGCCAGCAGCGTGGGGCTGGCGAATCCGGCCCGGAAGGCGACCAGGAAGCCGATCTTCTCGGTGTGCTGGGCGAGGGCGGCGGTGAGTATCCACGGGTCCACGCAGCCGAGGCCCACGGGCGTCAACAGCGAGTGGAATCCGGCCTGTTCGGCGGCGCGGGCCACCTGCGAGAGGTAGCCGATGTCGGCGGGGCGGCGGGTGGCGGCGTCCGTGCGCCCCTGCACGGCGGTGACGCCGCCGGGGTCGCGGCCGTCGCCGCCGGTGGGCAGGAACCAGTGCAACAGGGGCTGTTTCCTGGCACCGGTACTGGTGCTGGAATGGGCGCCGGGCGTGGCTGCGGGCACGGTGCTGGGCATGGAGGACCTCGGGAAGCAGGCAGGGGACGGCCCCGTGACGCACAGGTGCGACAGGGAACCGTACGGAAGGGAAGCAAGGGGGGCGCGGCGGCACAGCGGGACGACGCCCCTGGAAAGAGGCGGTCAGGTGCGGTGCGAGTCCGTCACTGCGGAGCGGGGCGTTTGCCCGTGCGGGAAAAGTGGCTGAACGAGTGTCAGCAGCCGTATGTACGGCAGGAGATGGCCCGACAGAGCATGGTCGAGACACGCAGCAGATCCACGTGACGACGCGATACGAGAGCAGGGGCCATGTCCGCATCTTCTCCGCCGGGGGCGTCGCGTCACAACCGAAGTCCGGATGGTGGATGAGCTCGTCTCGGCATGTGGACGGAGTGGTGCGGGGTGCGGGTCATGGCGGGGATTCAGGCGGAGGCATCGAGCGGGAGGGGCGGGCTGTGACGGACGTACGGAAGTCGCTGCGGGAAGACGCGGAACTGGCGGACTGGCTGCGCGAGCTGGAGGCGCTGGAGGGGGTCGGGGCGGCAGTCGAACTGCCGGAGGCGGACGGGCTGCCCGAGGTGCTCCTGGACCTCACGGTGCCGCACGAGGACATCAACCCGCTGGTCGCCGTGCGGCGCACGACGACCGAGGACCCGGGGTGGCGCTGGCTCCTGGAACGCTGCGTCCAGGGGCTGGTGCGCGACATGGGCGTGCCGGGCCGGGGGGTGAAGCTCCCGGTGCTACCGGAGGCGTACGGGGCGGCGGGGCGGTACTTCGCGGTGAACGTCTTCGTCGCGATGCTCCCGCACGTACGCGCCCACCACCGCGCTCTGGGCATCCCGGACGAGGTGTCCCGGCGCACGCTGGCCGACCTCGGGCGCAACATGGCGGTGCACCGCAGGCGCTTCGGCGAGGGCGGGCTGTCCGTGCCGAACTGGATCCGGATGCACTTCCGCGGCGAGATCTTCCAGCTGGGCCGCCTGCAGTTCCAGCGGACCCACGTGCAGGCGTGGGCCGGCTCCTGCCTGGAGCTGGCGGGGCGGCCGGGCAGGGTCGGTGACGCCTGCCTGAGCATCCACATACCGGACTTCCTGGGCCCGCTCTCGCCGAGCGCGTGCGCGGCGTCCCTGGAATGGGCCCGTGCCTTCTTCCCCCGGTACTTCCCCGGTGAGCGGCACGACATCGCGATCTGCGAGTCCTGGCTGCTCGACCCGCAGTTGCGCGACCGGCTGCCCGAGGGATCGCGCATCCTGCGCTTCCAGGACCTGTTCGAGCGGATCGTCCAGGGGGAGGAGGAGTACGACGCGTGGACCGTCCGCTTCGTCTTCGGCGACCCCGATCTCCCCGTGTCCGGGCTGCCCCGGCGCACCTCGCTGGAGCGTGCGGTGGGGGACCACCTGCGTGCGGGCGGGCACTGGTACGCCGGTGTCGGCACGCTGGCCCTCTGACGGGAGGAGGCGTGGACAGGGTCTTCGGAGGGGATCGGGTGCCCGCCCGGTGGAGCGAGGTCGTGCGCGAACGCCGGGGTGCCGGGCAGACGTTGTTCTGCACGGACGCCCTCACGGTGACCGACATCCACTGCTGCGAGGACCGCACGGGGTTCGTGGGCCCGGGGCGCGAGGACATGTACGGCGTCGCACTGACCCGGGCCGGGGGATACCTGCGCAGGGTGAACGGCGAGGAGTTCTTCGTCGACGTCACCGGCGGCCATCTGCTGCGCCCGGGCGACGAGCACCACATCGCCCATCCCGCAGGATCGGGGGATCGTTCAACAATCCTCCAGATGGATGCGCGGTACTTCGCCGACCGGTTCGACCGCCGCCCCCGCGCACCCCACCTCTCCGGTGCTCGCGCCGTCGCCGTGGACGGTGCGACCGATCTCCGGCACCGGGCGTTCGTCGCAGCCGCCCGCAGGGGCGCGGACGTCTTCGAACTCACCGAGCGCACCCACGCGTTGCTCGACGGGGTCGCCGGTGCGGCCGGGCAGTGGACCGTGCGCGGCTCCTGCGGCCCGGCGACGGCCAAGGCGCACCGCAGACTCGCCGCCGATGCCTGCGCTGCCCTGACGGCCCACCCGGAGCACCTGCCCGCCCTCACCCTCGACGAGCTGGCCCGGACCGTGGGCGCCTCCCCGCACCACCTCAGCCGGGTCTTCCGCGCCGTCACCGGCAGCACCCTCACCGCCTACCGCAACCAGGTGCGGGTACGGGCCGTGCTGCACGCCCTGGCGGAGGGCGGACCGGGGCTGCGCGCACTCGCGGCGGCGTACGGGTTCGCCGACCAGGCGCATCTGACGCGGGTGGTGCGCCAGTACACCGGGGCCGTGCCCAGTTCCGTACGACAGGAGCTGGCGCCCGTACGGCGGACGCCCGCGCGACGCGCACCCATCGAGCACGAATCTTCAACGCCCGCGCCGCACCGCGGCCCAGGATGAGAGCGACCCCAACGACCTTCCGCCGGGAGTGACCCATGCCTGCTCTCACCCGTGTGTGCACGACGACCGCGGCCGCGGTCTTCGCCCTGGTCTCCTGCGTCGGCTCGGCACCCCCGCAGAGCGCACCACCGGGCAAGCCGGTGCTGACGAACTCGCACCCCTGTCCCGGTGCCGAGAAAGCCACCTGCTCGGAACTGGTGGTGCCCCTGGACCGCACCCGGCGCAAGGGCGTCCTGAAGCTGCAGGTCGCCGCGGCGGACAACGCGGACGCTCCCCGAGGGGTGCTGCTCTTCCTCACCGGAGGGCCGGGACAACCGGGCGTGGAGTACCTCAAGAAGGTGCGCGAGGGGCTGCCCCGGGCGGTCGCCGACTACCGCCTCGTCATGATCGACCAGCGGGGCACCGGAGGCACCGCCCTCGACTGCCCGCAGCTCCAGAAGGAGGTCGGCGGCAGCGACACCGTGCCGCCCACGCGCGCGGCCGTGCGCGCGTGCGCCGAGCGGCTGGGGGAGTCGCGCAACCACTTCACCACCGCCGACGCCGTCGCCGACCTCGACGACCTGCGCCGGGCGCTGGGCGTGCGGCGGTGGAGCCTGGACGGTGTCTCGTACGGGACCTTCACCGCGGGCCAGTACGCGCTGACGCACCCGGGGAACGTCACCCGGCTCGTCCTGGACTCCGTGGTACCCCTGGACGCGGCCGACGGCCTCTACACGGCGTCGCTGCGGCACGCGGCACAGGTGCTGCGCACCGCCTGCCGCGAACAGTCCTGCGGCTACGACCCGGCGGCCGACCTCGCGAAGGTCGTCCGCCGGGACGGCAACGGCGTCGGTGTGTTCAACCTGCTCGTCACCGCCAGCATCATCGACGCCCCGCTGAAGAACCCGCGCTACGGCATCCTCGGCGCACTCCACAAGTCGGCGGCGGGAGACACGGGGCAACTCGACGCACTGGTGAAGGGGTTCGCCGAGTCGGACGGATCGTCGCCGAAGGAGTTCAGCTCGGGCCTGCACGCCGCGACCCTGTGCGCGGACACGCCCTTCCCGTGGGGGAACGCGGCATCGCCGGAGGCCAGGCGGGCCGCCGCGCTGGACCGTGCCGTGCGCAAGCTGAGGGAACGGGACGTCTGGCCGTTCGAGGCGCGCACCGCCGCCGGACAGGGCATCGCGCAGACCTGCCTGCACTGGCCCGTGTCGCGCGCGCTCGACGCGGCGGACGGCTACCGGGCGCTCAAGGCCCCCGTCCTGCTCCTCCAGGGCGACCGCGACATCTCCACGCCGCTGCCCTGGGCCAGGGAGGTCACGTCCCGGCTGCCGCAGGCCGAACTCGTCGTCCTCAAGGGAGCGGGCCACTCGACGCAGCTGCGGGTGCACGAAGGTGCGGAGTCGGGGGCGAGGGCGGCGGAGAGCTTCCTGCTGAGGTAGCCGACGACGCTCTGCCGCCCGGGACCGGCCTCCCGCACGCCCCGTCCCCGTACACCGCGCCCCCTTCGCGCGACCCGCATTGTCAGACCCCACCCGTACACTCGCAGATCCACGAAGGAAACCTGCGCCGACCTGCGCAGACGCACAACCGGAGGGGAGGCGCGGCCACCATGGACACCTCGTACGCGCCGTCGCGGGCCGGTCGTGGGCCGGAGGGCTCCGACGGTCGTGGGCCAGGGGGCTCCGACGCGTCCGACGCGACGCGTCTTCCCGCCGGTACGGCCGCGCTCTACGTCCCCGCACCCCTGCCCCGCGACGCCCGCATCGCCCTGTGGGCCCCCGACGGGCCTCCGCCGCCCGGCGCCGAGGACACCCTCACCGTCGTCCGCCGCCAGGGCGCGGTCGTCCGTACGCGTACGGTCGCGGCCCGGCTCCTCCCGCTCGCCGACGCCCTGCCCCTGCTCGTCGCCGCCCGGCACGCCCCGGCCGCCCACCCCGCCGCCCGCTGCTGGGGCGCCGCCGCCCTGCACGCCCTGCACCTCGTCGCACGCGGGCTCCTGCTGCCCGGACTCACCCCGGGCGACCAGGACGCCTGGCGGGCCGGGCCGCCGGACGCATCCGACGTCGCCCAGCTGCGCGCGATCGCCGCCGCGCTCCCGCCCGAGGGGTACGCCTCCCCGCTTCCCGGCCGCACCCCGCTCCAGGTCCCCGAACCCGCCCACCTGGTGCGGTCCTTCGTGGACGCCGTCGCCGACGTACTGCCCCGGACCCCCGCCGCCGCCCTCGCCTTCGGGGACGCGTACGCCGCGTCCGAGGCCCAGCACCTGCCGCGGCTGCGCGAGTGGGCCGCCGAGGTCGCGGCCGGCGCGGACGCGGGGGTGCGGGTCTCGCTCCGGCTCGACCTGCCGGCGTACGGACTCTTCGACCCCCACGAGGAGGACGCCGAGGACGGCCGCCGGCCCCGGGCGCGCCGCGCGGGAGCCGCCGTCGTCCAGGTGCACAGCCTCGCCGACCCCACCCACCTGGTCGACGCCGCCGACCTCTGGTCCGGCGACGGCGGCGAGTCCTTCGGCCCCCGCGCCCGCGTCGACACGGTCCTCGCCCTGCGCCGCGCCGGACGCGTCTGGCCACCGCTCGCCCGCCTCCTGGAGCAGCCCGCACCCGACGTACTGCCGCTCTCCGACGAGGAGTTGTACGACCTCCTGGGTGCGGCGGCGCACCGCCTTGAGGCCGCCGGGGTCGCCGTCCACTGGCCCCGCGACCTGGCCCGTACGCTCACCGCCACGGCGGTGGTGCGCCCCGCACCCGGCTCGGCCACCGACGGCACACCGTTCTTCGACTCCGAGCACCTCTTCGCGTTCAGCTGGCAGTTGGCACTGGGCGGCGAGGACCTCACCGAGGCCGAGATGGACGCCCTGGTCGAGGAGCACCGCCCGGTGGTCCGGCTGCGCGACCAGTGGGTGGTGGTCGACCCCGCACTCGTACGCAAGGCACGCAAAAGGCAGTTGGGGCTGCTGGACCCGGCCGACGCGCTGGAGGTCGCCCTCACCGGCACCGCCGAGGTCGACGGGGAGCGGGTCGACGCGGTGCCGGTGGGGGCGCTGGCCACCCTCCGCGACCGGCTCGCGCGCGGCGGCGCCGACACCGTCCCCCAGCCGCCCGCCCTGAAGGCCACCCTGCGCGACTACCAGCTCCGCGGTCTGGCCTGGCTCGACCTCATGACCTCCCTCGGGCTCGGCGGCTGCCTCGCCGACGACATGGGCCTCGGCAAGACGATCACCGTGATCGCCCTCCACCTGCACCGGGCGGACGCCGCCCGCCCCACCCCGGGCACCCGCACCGCCCCCACCCTGGTGGTCTGCCCCGCCTCCCTCCTCGGCAACTGGCAGCGCGAGATCGAGCGCTTCGCCCCCGGCGTCCCCGTCCGCCGCTTCCACGGCACGACCCGCACGTTGGACGAGCCGCCCGCCGATGGCCTGTTCACGGCGGCCGGCACGCGCCCCGAAGACACCCCGCCCGACCCGCGCCCGTACGACGGCGGATTCGTCCTCACCACCTACGGCACCATGCGCACCAGCGCCGCCCAACTGGCCGAACACAGCTGGAACATGATCGTCGCCGACGAGGCCCAGCACCTGAAGAACGCACGCTCCTCCACCGCCAAGGCGCTGCGTACGATCCCCTCCCCGGCCCGTGTCGCCCTCACCGGCACCCCCGTCGAGAACAACCTCTCCGAGCTGTGGGCCCTCCTGGACTGGACGACCCCCGGCCTCCTCGGCCCCCTCACCTCCTTCCGCGCCCGGCACGCCCGCGCGGTCGAGGGCGGCGAGGACCCGGAGGCGGTCGAGCGCCTCTCACGCCTGGTCCGCCCCTTCCTCCTGCGCCGCAAGAAGTCCGACCCCGGCATCGCCCCCGAACTGCCGCCCAAGACCGAGACCGACCACCCCGTGTCCCTCTCCCGCGAGCAGGTCGCCCTCTACCAGGCGGCAGTGCACGAGACGATGGCCGTCATCGAGACCTCCGAGGGCATCGCCCGACGCGGCCTGATCATGAAGCTGCTGACCTCCCTCAAGCAGATCTGCAACCACCCCGCGCAGTACCTGAAGGAGGACCCGGCCCGCCTGGCCTCGGCCCGCTCCGGCAAGCTGGCCCTCCTCGACGAACTCCTCGACACGATCCTCGCCGAGGAGGACTCCGTCCTGATCTTCACCCAGTACGTGACCATGGCCCGCCTGCTCGCCCAGCACCTGGCCGCCCGCGCCGTCCCCGCCCAACTCCTGCACGGGGGAACGCCGGTGGCGCAGCGCGAGGAGATGGTCGACCGCTTCCAGTCCGGCGAGGTCCCCGTCTTCCTGCTCTCGCTGAAGGCGGCGGGCACCGGCCTCAACCTCACCCGCGCCGCCCACGTCGTGCACTTCGACCGCTGGTGGAACCCGGCGGTCGAGGAACAGGCCACCGACCGTGCCTACCGCATCGGCCAGACCCAGCCCGTCCAGGTCCACCGCCTCATCGCCGAGGGCACCGTCGAGGACCGGATCGCCGAACTCCTGGCCTCCAAGCGCTCGTTGGCGGACGCCATCCTGGGTTCCGGCGAGGCCGCCCTCACCGAGCTCACCGACCGCGAACTGGCCGACCTCGTCTCTCTGCGCAGGCCGTCATGACCCCACGCGACGCACACCCCGAGCTGACCGGCATCCACCGCCCGAAGGCCACCGATCCGGCCGACACCGAGCCCGTACGACCCGAATCGGAGCCTCAGCCTCCCGAGACGGCTGAAACCCGAAGCGCCGCCGCACAGGCCGCCCGGGAGGCCCTGCGCGCCGCGCGGGCAGGCAGGGGCACGACCCGGGAGGACACCCGACGCGCCGCCGAGCCCCCGGCAGCGGGCACGGACGCTACGCCGACCCCTGCCCGGGCCGCCCGCCGCGCCGTCCGGCATGCGACGTCCGGTGCGGCGGACTCCGCAGGAGAGGCCCTGCCGCAGGCAGGACGCGACAGCCGACCGCCCTCGCCGGACACGGAGACTGCGCGGGGCGAGGCACAGGTCGCGAGAGATGCGGCCCGCCGCACGGAAGGCCTCCCGGGGGAGACGGACCTCCGAGGGAAGAAGCCGACGGCCGCAGGACGCGACCCCCAGCCGATCTCGTCGGCCGCACCGGACAGCACCCGGAACGACGAACGGGCCGCGAGGCAGGCAGTCCAGGCCTGGTTGGCCGCCCCGGACGACGCCCGCACCGGAGCCGGAGCCGGAGCCGGACTCGGAGCCGGACCCGCACGGCTCGGCACCTGGCCCACCGAGCCCCCCTCCGTCGAGCCCGACCCTGCCGGACCCGCCTCCGTCGAGCCCGCTTTCACCGAGCCCGCCCCGGATGACCCCGAGCCCGTGCGGCGTGCCGCCCGTTCCACCTCGGCCGACCTCCAGGTCACCTGGCGCGCCGGCCGGCCCGCCCCGTCGGGGCCCCGCCCCGTGGGCCGCGGCACCCAGCCCACCCTCGCCGATGCGACCGACCTCCATCCCGCCCGGCGCGGCCCCCAGCAGCCCGCCCCGACCGGCACCGGACCGGGATCCGGCACCGGACGCAGCGCCGCCACCGGACCGGGATCCGCCACCGGCGGCTCCACCTCCGACCGCCGCCGCACCTTCCCGCCCGATCCCGAGGCGACCGGTCCCGCCGTCACCTGGTGGGGCAAGGCGTGGGTGGCCGCGCTGGAGGACCTCTCCCTCGACCCCGCCCGCCTCGCCCGCGGCCGCGCCTACGCCGACGCGGGTCACGTCGACACCATCACCGTCACGCCGGGCCGCGTCGTGGCGTACGTACGCGGCAGCCGCGCCCGCCCCTACCGTGCCGAACTGCGCCTGCGCACCCTCGCCCCGGAGGACTGGGACACGTTCCTGGACGCGGCCGCCGCCGACCCCGCCCACCTGGAGTCCCTCCTCGCCAAGACGGTTCCGCAGGCCCTCCTCGACCCGGAGTTCCCGCTCGCGGAGATCCCCCTCCTGCCCGCCACCGCGGGCGACCTCCTGCCCTCCTGCACCTGCCCGGACGCGGGCCGCCCCTGCAAGCATGCTGCGGCCCTCTGCTACCAGGTGGCCCGCATCGTCGACGAGGACCCCTTCGTCGTCTTCCTGCTCCGGGGCCGCGACGAACGCGAGGTCCTCGACGCCCTCGGCCACCGCAACGCCGCCCGCACCGCCACCGAGTCCCGCACACCTCCGGCGGTCCCCGCACTCCCCGCCCGCGAAGCCCTCGCCCGCCCCCTCGGCGAGCTGCCCCCGGCCTTCCCGGCACCCCCGCACCCGGGCACACCCCCCTCGTACCCGCCCTCCCACCTCCGCAGCGCCCCCGACCCGCTCACCCTGGACCACCTCGCCACCGACGCGGCCCACCGGGCACACGCCCTGCTCACCACCGGCACGGACCCGTTCGCCGTGCTCACCCCCTGGCAGGACGCGGTCCGGATCGCCGCCGCCCAGCCCGGTTCGGGCCTGACCGCGTCGACCCGCTCCCTCTACACCTCACTGACCCGCTCCCTCGGCCGTACTCCCACCGAACTGGCCAAGGCCGTGGCCGCCTGGCGGCAGGGCGGCCCCGAAGCCCTCGCCGTCCTGGACACCCCCTGGGACCCACCGGCCGGCCCCTTCGACCGGGCCCGCTCCACCCTGCTCGTCCTCGGCCTGAACTTCCGCCCCACCCGCAACCGCCTGACCGCCGGCCGCTTCCAGCTCCGCTACGGCCAGGACGACGCCCTCTGGTACGGCTACGCCTCCGAAACGGGCACCGACGACTGGTGGCCGGAGGGCCCACCGGGCCCGGACCCCGTCGACGTACTGAACCGCCTGCGCGGCACCTGACCCGGGCGCGAGCCAGCGGAGGCCGCCCCCGGAACCTTCGGGGACGGCCTCCGTGCCGTGCTCGTGCTCGACCAGAAGGTCAGCCTGCAGTGACTGTCGTTCTGCCGCGTGCCGCCGACGACCGCACCACCTGGGCCACGACGGCCAGATGGAAGTGTGCCACGGCGGCATCCACGGACCTGATGAACCCCGTCTCCGCGTTGCCCCGGGTGCTGCCCACGCTCTTGGAGAGCGACAGCCGGAACCCCGTGATGGGGACCGCCCCCTTCGGAAGAAGATCGCCCGGCTCCCTGCGCAGCTTCTCCATGGTTCCGCGAGGACCGGTCACTTCGCCTTCGAGGAGGGTCTGTACGTGGAGGTCCGCCGGCGCGCCTTCCAACTGCTTGACCAGACGCTTGGCCCAGCTCAGTGGGTACCCCTGTTCCGGAGCGGGAACGTCTACGGACGTACGGAGTCTCCCCATTCGCAGATCGGCGGTGAGCGACATGATGCCGACGGCTCCGTCGACCCGGATGTCCGCGTGCAGCCGCCCGTCCTCGCAGAAGCGGTCGGCGAGTTCGACCCGCCGGGACTGCGGGTCGGCCCCCCGCTTCGTCCGCTGGACGGGGATCACCTTCACACCGAGTTCTCCGCCGAGACGCAGACAGACCTGCCGGACCAGCCGCTCCCAGCTCTCCACCACACGTACGGTGCGAGGATCACCGGGGCAGAGGGTTTCCTCGTCGATGCCGTTGCGTACCGGAACCCAGGAAGGACCCATGTTCTGGAAGCCGTGGCATCCCGAGTTCTCGTGCTGGAGATAGTGGAGCAGCTCCTGGAGGAGCCAGGCGTGCGCTTCGTGCCGCACGCCTTCGTGCCGGATCAGCATCTGCGCCTGGTGCGCCACTTCGGCCCAGGAGAGGTGCCACAGGGTGACCTTGTTCTTCCGCCGACGGTCGATCTTGACGTCGACCAGCGGACTGCCTTCCAGGGCGACGTCGTTGGAGAGGGTGATGACGACTTCGTATCCGCGCCTGGCGGCGATGTCGACGTAGTCCTGGATCTGCTCGCTCTTCAGCGGATTGCCGTTGGTCTTGGTCTCGACCAGAGCGGTCCACAGCTTCCCCGCGCGTTCGATCCTGATGACGCCGTCCGGCCGCTTCGGGTTCTCCCCGTGCGGCAGCTGAACCTCCGTGAAGGTCTCCATGCGCCCCGCAGGTGCGCCGAACCCGGCCGTCAACCGGCGTCCGAACTCGGGCACTTGAGCCATCACTGACAGCAGGACGGAGGTGGCCCTCATCTCGCGTTCCCTGTCGCTCTTCAGCGACGACGCCGGAAACAGGCGGGAGGGGCGCCAGGTGTCGTGCTCTGCGAGCGACGCCTTGGCCACCTTGGGAAGCGTGACCTTCTTCTTGGCCGTACGTACGCGACGCGGTGCCGGTTCGGGGGCGGCGGCAGGCTCCGCGGAAGCCGGCGCGGAGGGCACCGCCACAGTCTCTGCGCGAGAGGCCGGAGCGGGTGTGTCCTTGCCCGGAGCCTGTGCGGGTACGGCGGGACGGAGCTGCGGTTGCGTGTCGTCCTGCTGTGCCGGGGACTCGTCCTGGCTCCCCTGGTCGTCGTCCTCGTCGACGTCGATGCCGTAGTCGGTGGCCAGCCCGGCGAGCCCGGTGTCGTACCCCTGTCCCACCGCGCGGAACTTCCACTCGTCGCCACGCCGGTACATCTCGCCGAAGACGAAGGCGCTTTCCGTGGTCGCGTCGGCGATGGCGAACCGGAGGATCTTCTCGCCGGTTCCGTCCGTGAGTTCGAGCTCCAGATTCTCCAACTCGCCGAAGGCCGCCCGGTGGTGTCGGCTGGCGGCGACCACCAACCTGACGACGTCGTCGGGCAAGGCCGGGAGGGAGACCTGAATCCGGTCCTCGGTGCCGTCGTCGGTCGGTGTCAGGCCGAGGAGTTGGACGCTTCCGTCGGGAGCGGTCTGGTGGTTGTAGAAGAAGAAGTCGTCGTTGCTCCGTACCTTGCCGTCCGCACTGAGCAGGAGCACGGACACGTCGGCGTCCCCCTCGCCGTTCGGGCTGCTCCAACGCAGGCCGATCGTGAAGGATTCAGGGTGTTCCGTCAGCGCGGACAGCGAGACGTTCGCGCCTTTGATCATTTCCTGCAAGAGATCCCCCCACGGGACGAAGAAGCCGGGGCGTGAACCGCGGCGTGTTTCAGGTGCGTTGAGACGCACGCTCCTCCCCAAGGAGCGTGCAGGGAGCCTAGCGTGCCCGGTCCGAGGCCGAAGGGTTCTCGCGCCACCCCGCCAGCACTCCCTCTATCGCCGCCCCCACCCGCCCCCGCGCCTCCTGTCTCGGCACCCCCGCCATCAGCAGTGCGTCGTACGGGGTGTCCACATGGCGTACCGAGGCGCGGACGGCGGCCGTCACGGCGGACTCGTCCAGGGTGCGGCCCGCCGCGCTGCGGCCCACCCGGCCGCTGCCCCGCTGGGAGGTGTGGGCGGCGACGGCGTGGGCGCGGTCGGGTGGGCAGGACGGGAAGAGGGCGAGGATCGCGACGGTGAAGGACGCCGTGAAGGTGAGGTCCTCGGCCGCGCGGCGGGCCGCGTCGCGGTCGCGGCGGCGGGCGCGGGCCTCGGCGTCGGCCAGGCACGCGGACTCGGCGCGAGCGAGGGCGGCCTCCTCGACCAGCAGGCCCTGGCGTTCGTAGCGCTTGCGGCGTTTGTGGTAGCGGACGACCACCGCCCACAGGGAACTGGCCTCCCGCGCCCGCCGGGTGAGGGCCGCGTTGCCGCGCGGGAGGAGGACGAGGTGGCCCAGGTCGGCGCAGTCCAGGCAGCGCGGCGCGTTGTACTCGAGGATGTGCAGAGGGAGCGGGCCCCGGCGGCAGTCCGCGCAGTGCCGTCGCTTGAGGGGTTCGACGACCACGAGGTTCATGGGAGGGGGATACCCCGCTTCGCCGTGCGGTCCCCTCGTCAGGCGGCGCCGCCCGCCGCCTCCGCCTCCTCCAGTGCCCTCGCCAGCCTGTCCCGTGCCTCCGTCTGTGCTGCGATCCGCGCGTTCAGCACGCTGAGCCGGTCCCGGGCGATCCGCAGCTTCGACTCCGAGGGGACGGCGGCCAGCACGTCGCCGTCCAGGCACGGGGCGAAGTCCTGTACGTCCTCCAAGGTCAGCCCCACGTCGAGGAGTTGGCGGATGTTGCGTACCCGTACGACGGAGCGCTCCGGGTCGTAGGTCCGGTAGCCGTTGGCCTCGCGGCGGGAGGTGAGCAGCCCGGACTGTTCGTAGTGCCGCAGGGCGCGTGTGCTCGTCCCCGTTGCCTGTGCCAGTTCTCCGATGCGCATGGTGTCCGCCCCCGTGTCGCCGCCCGGGGGACTTCGTATCACGTACGACTGTCATGTACGACGTCGAGCGCTCACGCCACCACCGCACCCCCGTCCACCGGCAGCACCACCCCCGTCACGAACGACGCCTCCGGTGCCGCCAGCCGAGTGATCGCCCAGGCGACCTCCTCGGGGCGGCCGATGCGGCCCAGCGGAGTGTGTGCCACCTGCCAGTTCCGTACGGCGTCCTGCTCGTCCGGCGAAAGGCCCCGGTGCTCGCCGATCGGGGTGTCGACCGCGCCCGGCGCGACGGCCACCACGCGGATGCCGCGCGGCGCGAGCTCCACCGCCCAGCTGCGGGTGAGGAGTTCGAGCGCGGTTTTCGAGGCTGCGTACACCGAGTTTCCCGGCCAGGCGCGCTGCCCGACCGAGGTGCTGATGTTCACGACGACGCCCGCGTGCTCGGCGAGCGCGGGCAGTGCGGCCTGCGTGAGGAGTACCGGGGCGATCAGGTTCGTCGCCAGCTGCGTCTCGATGCCGGTCCGGGTGCAGCTGCCGAGCGCCCCTTCGCCGACGATTCCGGCGTTGTTGACCAGGACGTCCAGGCGTCCGTACGTTGCGACCGCCTCCCGTACGAGGGCTTCGGCGGCACCGTCCTCCGTGATGTCGGCGGTCAACGGGGTGATGCGGGTGGGGTGTTGGGCTGCCGTTTCCGTCAGGGGCTCCGGTCTGCGGCCCACGGCGATCACCCGGGCGCCCTCCGCCGCGAAGGCGAGGGCGGTGGCCCGGCCGATGCCGGTGCCCGCTCCGGTGACGAGGACGACGCGCTGATGGGGAGAGGGGGTCATGGTGGTGAGAGAGGGGTTCATGGGGGTGAGGGTGCAACCCTGACGCCAGTGGCAAGGTCAAGCCGACCCCCTCCGGAGAGGCCGCCGTGCCCCGGACCGGCGATGATGGGCGCGTGCAGTTTCTACCGATCACCTGGGGTCGCCTCGCCGGACGGCTGGCCCGGCATCTCGACGGGCTGGAGCCCTCCGACGGCAGCTCCTGGCTGAAGGTCGGCATCGACGGTGCGCCCGCCGCGCGCACGGGGGAGCTGGCCGCACCGCTCGCCGAGGCCCTGCGCGACCGCGGACGCGTCGTGCACGAGGTCGACACGCACGGTTTCCTGCGGTCCGCCTCGCTGCGTTTCGAGTACGGCAAGCAGGACCCGGACACGTACTTCGACGGGTGGTTCGACACCGGGGCCCTGTGGCGCGAGGTCTTCGGGCCGCTGGAGGCCGGGGGGAACGGGCGTGTGCTGCCCGATCTGTGGGACCCGGTCGCCGACCGTGCGACGCGCAGCCCGTACGTACAACTCCCGCCCGGCGGCGTGCTGTTGGTGCACGGGCCGCTGCTGCTCGGCCGGTGGTTCCCGTTCGACCTGGCGGTGCACGTGCGGCTGTCGCCGGGGGCGCTGGAGCGGCGTACCGCCGAGAGCGAGCGGTGGACGCTGCCCGCCTTCGTACGGTACGAGGCCGAGACCGCCCCCTCGGAGGCCGCCGACGTGGTCGTACGGGCCGACGACGCCCGGCATCCGGCGTGGACCGGGCTGCCGGGCGACGGGGAGTAGCCCGCGTCGCCCGGCAGCCCCCGGGGTCACACCGGCCGGACGCCGTTCAGTGCGCCGTGCGGGTCCAGGACGTACTTGCGGCTCGCGCCCTGGTCGAACTCGGCGTAGCCGCGCGGGGCTTCGTCGAGGGGGATCACCGTCGCGTTGACCGCCATCGCGATCTGGACGCGCTCGTGCAGGATCGCCATCGACAGGGCCCGGTGGTACTGCATGACCGGGCACTGACCGGTGGTGAAGCTGTGGCTCTTCGCCCAGCCCAGCCCCAGGCGCACCTTGAGCGTGCCGGTGCGGGCGTCCTGGTCGATGCCGCCGGGGTCGTCGGTGACGTACAGGCCGGGAATGCCGAGCGCGCCGCCGGCGCGGGTGAGCGTCATCAGGGAGTTGAGGACGGTGGCCGGGGCCTCCTCGGCGTCCGGGCGGCCGTGCGCGCGGGCCTCGAAGCCGACCGCGTCGACGGCCGCGTCCACCTCGGGCTCGCCCAGGATCTCGGCGATCTGGTCCTCGACCCGGCCCCGGGTGAGGTCGACGGTCTCGCAGCCGAAGCTCCGTGCCTGGGTGAGGCGTTCGGCGTTCAGGTCGCCGACGATGACCACGGCCGCGCCCAGGAGCTGGGCGGACGCGGCTGCTGCCAGTCCGACGGGGCCCGCCCCGGCGACGTACACCGTGGAACCGACGCCCGCACCCGCCGAGACCGCGCCGTGGAAGCCGGTCGGGAAGATGTCGGAGAGCATCGCCAGGTCGAGCAGCTTCTCGCGGGCCGCGTCGCGGTCGGGGAAGGGGAGCAGGTTGAAGTCGGCGTACGGGACCATCACGTACTGGGCCTGGCCGCCCACCCAGCCGCCCATGTCGACATAGCCGTAAGCGGCCCCGGGGCGGGCCGGGTTGACGTTGAGACAGATGCCGGTCTTGCGTTCCTTGCAGTTGCGGCAGCGGCCGCAGGCGATGTTGAAGGGGACCGAGACGACGTCGCCGTTCTGGATGAACTCGACGTCGGGGCCGCGCTCGACCACCTCGCCGGTGATCTCGTGGCCGAGGACCAGGCCCTCGGGGGCGGTGGTGCGGCCGCGCACCATGTGCTGGTCGCTGCCGCAGATGTTGGTGGCGAGGACCTTCAGGATCACCCCGTGGCGGCAGGTGCGGCCGACGTTGTCGGGGGCGACGCCGGGGCCGTCGCGCAGTTCCAGCGCCGGGTAGTCGATGGTCGTCACTTCGACGGCGCCGGGCTTGAGGTACGCGACCGCCTTGTTGCCCGTGGTGCCTGTGCCCGTGCCCGTCGTGCCCGTGCTCGTGGTGCCTGTGCTCATGGTGCACCCGCCCCTTCGACTCGTGTCGCGGAGTGTCGCAACCTCCGTGCGGCGGAGGGTTGCGAGGACCGTTCGCTGTGCGCGCTGTGGAGTCTGCACCCGCGCGGCGGGATCCGGCCAGACTCCGGGCACAACGGGGCGAAGAGGCGGGCGGGGGTTCCGGTTGGGGCCCGTTGGACCGGGCCCCGGTCGCAGCGTCGGCCACCTGTGGCGACCTGCGTCTACCTGTGGCTGCGGCCCCGGCCGCGGTTGCCGGACTTGGCGCTCGCGAGGGCCGCGACGCCGACCGCCGCCAGACCGATCTGGATGAGCCACTCGATCCAGTCGATGCCCTTGGTGTCGTTCACACCGAGCGCCTTGGCGATGGCCGCGCCCGCCAGGGCCGCCAGGATGCCGACGAGGATGGTCCACAGGATGCCGATCTTCTGGCGGCCCGGGACCACGAGCCTGCCGAGGATGCCGATGATGAGGCCGATCACGATCGCGCTGATGATGCCCGAAATCTCCATGGCAGCAGCTCCCTGGCTGTAGCGCACACAGTAAGGCCGGTGCCTTACCTGAAGGTTGGTGTCATACCTGTGCCCGGAGTGCGCCGGAGCACGCGCCACCGTTCATCACGGTTTCCCCACCCTTGCTTCGACGGCTGCTGCGGGCCTGGTCGCAGTGGTGCGCGGCGGCACCGCTAAGGTGACCGGCCATGACGACTATTGATCAACTTCCCGCCTCTTTCTCCGTGCACATTCCGGACGCCGAGCTGGAGCCCGAGCCGCTCGACCCCGAGCAGATCGTCTCCGGAACTCCCGAGGTCACCGGCAAGGTGCTGTGGGAGTCCCCGGACGGCCAGCAGCTGCGGGGCATCTGGCAGATCACGCCGGGCGTGGTGACCGACACCGAGGCCAACGAGCTGTTCGTCGTGGTCAGCGGTCGCGCCACCGTCGCGGTGGAGGGCGGCGCGACCCTGGAGATCGGCCCGGGCGACGCGTGCGTGCTGCGCGAGGGCGACCGCACGACGTGGACGGTCCACGAGACGCTGCGCAAGGCCTACCACATCAGCCTCTAGCGGCCCTCGCGTCTAGGGACCCTCCTGGGTCGTTACGTGTACGGGCTCACGCCTTGTGTACGGGCTCACGCCTTGTCCGTACGCGCCGCGAACAGCGCCAGCACCGCCATCGGCACCAGCAGCAGGGCGCTGGCCGCGTTCAGCCAGCCGTAGCCCGCCTGCGCGACGATCAGCCCGGCGGCCGCCCCGCCGACGGCCGCCGCGGAGCTCATCGTGAGGTCGGAGAGGCCCTGCACGGCGGCCCGGGCGGGCTGCGGCACGGAGTCCGTCAGCAGCGCGGAGCCCGAGACGAGCCCGGCCGACCAGCCGAGGCCCAGCACGAAGAGTCCGGCGGCGGTCTGCCCGTGGCTGCCGCCGGAGGTGCCCGCGAGCAGGGCGGCGAGCGAGAGCAGCCCGGCCGCGAGCCCGATCACGGACAGCCGCCCGAGCCGGTCCGCGAGCCACCCCATGACCGGCGAGAACGCGTACATCCCCGCGATGTGGCCGCTGATCACCAGGCCCACCAGCTCCAGCCCGGCGCCGTGGTGGCCCAGGTGCACCGGCGTCATCGTCATGATCGACACCATCGCGGTGTGCGAGACGGCGACCGTCACCAGGGCGAGCCGGGCCCTCGGCGAGGCCTTCACGGCGGCGATGCCCGCCTTCAGCGAGCGGCTCGCGGCCGAGTGGTCCTCCTGCGGGGACAGCGCCCGCGCGGTCAGCAGCGGGTCGGGGCGCATCAGCACGGTGACGATGATCCCGGTGATCAGGAAGATCCCGGCGGCCCACACGAACGGCGCCGCCGTCACCGGCAGCGACGTACCGGCGAAGGTGCGTCCGGCCGGGGCCGCGAGGTTCGGGCCGAGCACCGCGCCGATGGTGGTCGCCCAGACCACCGTCGAGATCGCCCGGCCGCGCCGCTCGGGGGCGGCCAGGTCGGCGGCCGCGAACCGGGCCTGGAGGTTCGCCAGCGAGGCCGCGCCGAACCCGGCCATGCCGAGCAGCAGCAGAGGGAAGCTCCCCAGCAGGGCGGCGAGCACCACGACCGCCGCGCCGAGCGCCCCGATCAGATAGGCCAGCGCGAGCCCGGGACGCCGTCCGCGCGCCGTCATCAGGGCGGCCAGCGGCACCGACAGCAGGGCCGTGCCGACCACGGAGGCGGTCGGGGCCAGCCCGGCGAAGGCTTCGCTTCCCGCGATCTCGGTGGCCAGGACGGGAGCGAGGGTGATGCCGAAGGGGACGCCGAGACCGCCCAGGATCTGGCTGGTGACCAGGACGGCGGTGGTCCGCCGCTGGAGCGCGGGCAGCTCGGCCTCGGTGACGGGGGGAGGACCCGCCGGTGGGGCGGCCGGGGCCGGTGCCGTCGGCGTGCTGTCCGCGGCCGGGCTTCCGGCGACCAGGCCTCCGGCGGCCGGGTCGGTGTCGCCGGGGCCCGGTGTGTCCGAGGCCGCGTCCGAGGCCGCCGCGGCCGGAGGGCGTCCCCCGGGGCCTTCCGGGTGGTCGTTCCTGTCCGTGGTGCTCACTTCGTACACGCCTCTCCGCAGGGGCCGACGAGGTCGCGGGCCGAGGAGGCGGCGGTCACGGAAAGGGGGCCGAATATGTATGTGTACTTGTCAAAGGATGTCGTCACCGCCGCAGTGTGACAGCCCACACCCCCCAGGGCACCAGATAATCCCGCCCACCGCAGCAGGTGGAGGACCCGGGCCCCGGACCCCGCGAACAGCCCCTCGGAACACCTCCCTCAGAACAGTGGCTCCGGCAGCACCCCCTCCAACGCCAGCAGCACCCGCTTCGTCTCCAGGCCGCCCCCGAACCCGCCGAGCCCGCCGCCGCTCTCCACCACCCGGTGGCACGGCACCACCACCGGCAGCGGATTGGACCCCATCGCCGCGCCGACCGCCTGCGCCGCCCCGGGCTGGCCCACCCGGCCCGCCAGGTCCCCGTACCCGACGACCGACCCGTACGGCACGCCGTCGTTCAGCTCGCGCAGCACCTGGCGGTTGAACCCCGTGGTCAGCGACCAGTCCAGGGGCAGGTCGAAGCGGTGCAGCGTGCCCGCGAAGTAGGCGGCGAACTGGCGCACCGGCTCGGCCAGCCGGCTCGACGCGGGTATCGGCTCCGCCACCTCGGCCAACTCGGCGCCCAGCCGCGCCGCCAGCAGCTCCAGGGACTTCGCCCGGACCTTCTCGTCCGCGTGGAAGACCACACTCACCAGCCCGACATCCGTCGCGGCCAGCAGGAGCGGACCGATGTCACTGGCGACCACGGTCCACTCCACACAACTCGCCGAAGGCGTTTCGCTGTTCACGCCCCCACGGTACGACCGGGCACTGACAACGAGCCCCGCCCGCAAGGAAACCGCAGGTCAGCCCTGCATCGCGGCCCGCACCACGTCCGGCTTGTTGCTGATGACCCCGTCCACCCCGAAGCCCTTGACCTTCTTCGCGTTCGCCGCGTCGTCCACGGTCCAGGTGTTCACCCGCAGCCGCTGCCCGTGCGCGCCCTTCAGCCGGTGCACGGCCGCCACGTACTCCTTGCTGAGCGTGGTGTGCTGCGGGTTGATCTGGTCGGTGTACGCCGCGTACGTGCGCAGATCGGCCACCTTGGGCGTGCCCAGGAGCCCGGTGATCAGCCCCTTGTGCTGGGCGTGCACGGACCGGACGCTCGCCGCGTCGAAGCTCTGCACCACCAGCCGCGACCGCACGTGCGCCGCATCCAGCCACCCCTGTGCGCGCAGCACCTTGAGGATGTCCTTCTCGATGCCGGGGTACAGCCCCGGGTTCTTGACCTCCATCAGCAGCTTCTGCTTGTTGTGGTCCACCCGCTGGAGGTACTGCTTGAGCGTCGGCACGCGCGCGCCCGCGTACGCGGGGCCGAACCAACTGCCCGCGTCCAGCCTGCGGATCTCCGCCGCCGTGAAGTCCTTGATCTTCCACGGGGCGCGCTTCGGGAACACCTGCTCGACATTGGTCGTCCGCGCCAGGCTGTCGTCGTGGACGATCACCAGCTCGCCGTCCTTGGTGCGCTGGACGTCGTTCTCCACCCAGTCGACGCCGAGCCGGCGCGCCTTGTCGACGGCGGCCAGGGTGTTCTCCGGCGCGTACCCCGAGGCGCCCCGGTGGGCGATCACCAGGGGAGTGGCGGCGGCGGGGGCGACCGGGGGCTGCAGGGCGCCCGCGGTCCCGCCGGCGAGAGCGGTCAGGGTCGCGGTGACAGCGAGGGTGAGCATGGATCTCTCCTTGCGCGAGAAGACGACTCGGGCGACCGAGCGTGACAGCTGCGCGCCAACGGGGAACAGGTGCGGAATGGCCACGCGGTGAACGATGTGACACGTGCGTTCATCACGCCTTGTGACAGATCCGGTACGCATCCGCACCGTCCGCGACCGGGCCGCCGCGGCTTCCCGCCCGCCTGGCGCCCCGTCCACCCGCCTGCCCGTCCCCGCCCGCCCGGCCTTCCACCCGCCCCCGAAGGCCGATCACCACGTGAGTGTCAGTGGTGGGTCGTACGGTGGTTGCATGCGGCCCGTTTCCAAGATCGAACGTACGGTGGCGCCTTTCGAGGTCGTCAGTCCCTACCAGCCCAGCGGTGACCAGCCGGCGGCCATCGCCGAGCTGGAGAAGCGCATTCGCGCAGGTGAGAAGGATGTCGTCCTGCTGGGTGCCACCGGCACCGGCAAGTCGGCGACGACCGCCTGGATGATCGAGAAGCTCCAGCGCCCCACGCTCGTCATGGCGCCCAACAAGACCCTCGCCGCCCAGTTGGCGAACGAGTTCCGCGAGCTGCTGCCCAACAACGCCGTCGAGTACTTCGTCTCGTACTACGACTACTACCAGCCCGAGGCGTACGTCCCGCAGTCGGACACCTACATCGAGAAGGACTCCTCGATCAACGAGGAGGTCGAGCGGCTGCGCCACTCCGCGACGAACTCGCTGCTCACCCGCCGCGACGTCGTCGTGGTCGCCTCCGTCTCCTGCATCTACGGCCTCGGCACGCCGCAGGAGTACGTGGACCGCATGGTCTCCCTCAAGGTCGGCGACGAGATCGACCGCGACGCCCTGCTGCGCCGCTTCGTCGACATCCAGTACACGCGCAACGACATGGCCTTCCAGCGGGGCACCTTCCGGGTGCGCGGCGACACCATCGAGATCTTCCCGGTGTACGAGGAACTGGCCGTCCGCATCGAGATGTTCGGCGACGAGATCGAGGCCCTGTCCACGCTGCACCCGCTCACCGGCGAGGTCATCAGCGAGGACCAGAGCCTGTACGTCTTCCCCGCCAGCCACTACGTCGCCGGCCCCGAGCGCATGGAAAAGGCGATCAACGGCATCGAGAAGGAGCTCGCCGAGCGCCTCGGGGAGCTGGAGAAGCAGGGCAAGATGCTGGAGGCCCAGCGTCTGCGCATGCGCACCACGTACGACCTGGAGATGCTCCGCCAGATCGGCAGCTGCTCCGGCATCGAGAACTACTCGATGCACTTCGACGACCGCGCCCCCGGCACCGCCCCGCACACCCTCCTCGACTACTTCCCCGAGGACTTCCTGCTGGTCCTCGACGAGTCGCACGTCACGGTCCCGCAGATCGGCGCCATGTACGAGGGCGACGCCTCCCGCAAGCGCACCCTGGTCGACCACGGCTTCCGGCTGCCGTCGGCGCTGGACAACCGCCCGCTGAAGTGGGAGGAGTTCCAGAAGCGCATCGGCCAGACCGTCTACCTGTCGGCCACCCCGGGCACGTACGAACTCTCGCGCGGCGACGGCTTCGTGGAGCAGATCATCCGCCCCACCGGACTCGTCGACCCGGAGGTCGTCGTCAAGTCCACCGAGGGCCAGATCGACGACCTGGTGCACGAGATCAGGAAGCGCACCGAGAAGGACGAGCGCGTCCTGGTCACCACGCTCACCAAGAAGATGGCCGAGGACCTCACCGACTACTTCCTCGAACTGGGCATCCAGGTCCGGTACTTGCACAGCGACGTCGACACGCTGCGCCGCATCGAGCTGCTGCGCGAGCTGCGGGCCGGCGAGTACGACGTGCTGGTCGGCATCAACCTGCTGCGCGAGGGCCTCGACCTGCCCGAGGTCTCCCTGGTGGCGATCCTCGACGCCGACAAGGAGGGCTTCCTGCGCTCCGGCACCTCCCTGATCCAGACCATCGGCCGCGCGGCGCGCAACGTCTCCGGCCAGGTGCACATGTACGCGGACCGGATCACCCCGGCGATGGCCAAGGCGATCGACGAGACCAACCGCCGCCGCGAGAAGCAGGTCGCGTACAACAAGGAGCACGGGATCGACCCGCAGCCGCTCCGCAAGAAGATCAACGACATCGTCGCGACCATCGCCCGCGAGGAGGTCGACACCGAGGAGCTGCTCGGCACCGACTACCGCAAGCCCAAGGCGGGCAAGGACGCCAAGGCCCCGGTCCCGGCGCTGGGCGGCAAGGCCGCGAAGGCGGCGAAGGGCAAGAAGGGTGCCACCGAGGTCCTCACCGACCGCCCGGCCGCCGAACTGGCCCAGCAGATCGAGGACATGACCGCCCGGATGCGCGCCGCCGCCGCGGAGCTCCAGTTCGAGGTGGCCGCCCGGCTGCGCGACGAGGTCGGCGAACTCAAGAAGGAACTGCGCATGATGAGGGAGGCGGGACAGGCGTGAGCGCGGCGCCCGGTGGAGTGTTGCAGGAACGACACAAAACGCACCGGAGTTGCGACCGCGTCCGGCGGACTGCGTAGGGTGCTGACAACCGCACACACGGGCGGTGACGGGGTTTGTGGAGAGGGGTAGCGCGTGACGGTCAACATGACCAAGGGCCAGGCCATCAGCCTGCAGAAGAGCGACGGGGGAACCCTGACCGCGGTGCGGATGGGGCTCGGCTGGCAGGCGGCTCCGCGCCGCGGTCTGTTCGGCTCGCGCACCCGTGAGGTCGACCTCGACGCGTCGGCGGTCCTCTTCGCGGACAAGCAGCCGGTGGACGTGGTCTTCTTCCGCCACCTGGTCAGCGACGACGGCTCCGTCAAGCACACCGGCGACAACCTGGTCGGCGGCGCGGGCCAGGGCGGCGACGACGAGGCGATCCTCGTGGACCTCCAGCGGGTCCCCGTGCACATCGACCAGATCGTCTTCACGGTGAACTCCTTCACCGGCCAGACCTTCCAGGAAGTGCAGAACGCGTTCTGCCGCATCGTCGACGAGACCAACGGCCAGGAGCTGGCCCGCTACACCCTCGACGGCGGCGGCCAGTACACCGCCCAGATCATGGCCAAGGTAAGCCGCGCGGGCGCCGGCTGGCAGATGACCGCCCTCGGCAACCCGGCCAACGGGCGCACCTTCCAGGACCTGATGCCGTCGATCCTGCCGCACCTGTAGGCACGCACCTCTAGGCACAGGATCCACAGCAGTACCGCAGCTCCCGGAGGCACCAGGCCGCCGGGAGCTGCACCGCATTCACGTGACAGGCGCGCGCATGCGGACCCAGTGATGAACACCGACGGTGGGGGAGAAAGACGATGACGGCCGAGCTGGTCCGTGGGCAGAACCACCCGTTGCCCCAGGCCCGTCTGGAGATCCGGGTCTCGGCCGGTCAGCCGGTCGTCGCCGGAGCCACGCTCGTCGACGAGCACGGCACCGTACGGGGCACGGAGTGGGTCGCGCACCCCGGTGCCCACCAGCTCCCCGGCCTGGAGGTGTCCCGGCAGGCCGCCGCCGACCACCGTCTCGCCGTCGACCTCGGTGCGCTCCCCGAGGCGGCGCACCGGGTGAACGTCCTGCTGGCGCTGCCCACCGCCGTCGGCTTCCCGGCCCGCTTCGGCGCGGTCGCCGCCCCCTTCGTCGCGGTCACCGGCCTCGACGGCGACGAGGTCGCCACCTTCACGCTGACCGGCCTGGACGCCGAGTCCGCCGTCGTCGCCCTGGAGCTCTACCGCCGCCAGGACGCCTGGAAGGTACGGGCCGTCGGCCAGGGGTACGCGGGCGGCCTCGCCGAGCTGCTCGCCGACCAGGGCCTGGCGCAGGCGGGCGAGCTGGCCGCCGCCATCCAGGACGCCGTCGGCCGCGGCCTGGCCCGCTCGGTGGCCCCGCCGCCGCCCCGCACCGCCGACGGCGACCGGGCCCGCCAGACCGCGCGCCAGGGGGCCGCCGCCCAGGACGGGGTACGGGGAAGCCTCACCGGCGCGGGGACACCGGCCCAGCCCGCTCCCGTACCGCAGCCGGAGACCCCCCAGCCGCAGACCCCGCCCGACGGCCCCATCGACTACAGCCACCCCCGCCGCCGCAAGCAGCCCGCGGCCGCCGCCACCCCGTCCCCGCAGCCGCCCGCCCCGCCCACCCAGCCGTCGCGCCCCGAGCCCCCGGAGCCGGGGCAGCCGCCGCGGCCCGTCGCTGGCGACGCCTCCGGCTGGTCGATGGAGGAGCGGCTCTACAACCAGGTCTGGGGCATGTTCGAGGACCTGGCCCGCACCGCCGCCGCCTACCGCAGCGCCGTCGACTTCGCCGAGTCCCGCATGGAGCAGGAGCTGGACAAGGTCCTCTCCGACCCGCGCAGCCGCATCGGCGGCACCGGCGACGCCGCCCGCCAGGCCGCCCGTGCCAAGCGCGACGCGCTGGTCGAGCAGGCCCGCGCCGTCCTGGACCGCGACCTCGCCCAGCTCGTCGCCGAGTCCGAGGTGGTCGAGCCCGCGCTGCCGCCCGCCTTCGCCCGCTGGGACAACCCCGCCTGGCACGCCTACAAGGTGCCGATGGAGATCCCGATGGCGCTGCGCATCGGCGACCTCCACCTGCCGGAGCGCCCCGACCTGCACATTCCGCTGCTGGTGCGGCTGCCGCTTGAGCGCGGGCTGTGGATCGACGCGGGCCGCACCGGCTCCGAGGCCGCGATGATGATGGACACCGACCAGCTGCGCCGGGTCGCCATGGACACCGCCGTGGCGCACGCCGCGCGGCTGCTCGGGGCGTACCCGGCCGGAGAGTTCACCGTGCACGTCATCGACCCGGCGGGCGCCGCGTCCGCCGCGCTCGCGCCGCTGGTGAAGTCCGGGGTGCTGGCCTCGCCGCCGGCCGTGGGCGCGCAGGGGGTGACCGAGGTGCTGGCGAGGCTCACCGAGCGCGTGGACCTCGTGCAGATGGCGATTCGGGCGGGTGCCTCGGACGCGCTGCCGCCGCACCTGGACACGGCCGAGCAGTTGCTCATCGTCAACGACTTCCCGCACGGCTTCGACGACCGGGCCGTCACCCAGTTGCGCTATCTGGCGGACGAGGGTCCGTCCGTCGGCGTGCATCTGATGATGGTGGCCGACCGGGAGGACGCGAACGCGTACGGCCCGGTGCTGGACCCGTTGTGGCGTTCGCTGCTGCGACTGACCCCGGTGCCCGACGCACACCTCGCCGACCCGTGGGTGGGCCACGCCTGGACGTACGAACCGCTGCTCGCACCGCCCGGGAGCCAGGTGCTGTGGAACGTGCTCAGCCAGGTGGCGGCGGCCAGAAGGGCTTTCGGCCGCTGATCGTACCGGCGGATCAAGGACCTCTGACCTGCGCCTTTGGGGATTGTTTACCTTTTCCTTTACCTGTTCTTGGTGTTTCGGGTACCCTCGGTGGAGCGGAGGGGAGTACTCCCGGCCTGCGATGTACCCGTCAATACGGACCGCCATCGGTCCCGGGGCATCGGCCCGGCGCACGCCAGAGAGCGGCTCGGGTGGAAGAGACCTCCGGCAGCGACGACGCTGATTGAGTTGCCGTAGCTATCTGCCGGAGGCGCAGTGGACGTTTCTTTGAACACCTGGATCATCACCATCCTGGCCCTCGCGGCCCTGATCGCGGTGGACTTCTTCATCGGCCGCAAGCCGCACGACGTGTCGACCAAGGAAGCGGGCATCTGGACGGTCGTCTGGATCGCCCTGGCCGTGATCTTCGGACTCGGCCTGCTGGTGTTCGGCGAGGGCAAGGCGTCCGGCGAGTTCTTCGCGGGCTTCATCACCGAGAAGTCCCTGAGCGTCGACAACCTCTTCGTCTTCGTGCTGATCATGGCGAAGTTCTCGGTGCCGTCCCACCTCCAGCAGCGGGTGCTGCTGATCGGCGTACTGATCGCCCTGGTGCTGCGGGCGATCTTCATCGCCGCCGGCGCAGCGGTCATCGCCAACTTCTCGTGGGTCTTCTACATCTTCGGCGCGTTCCTCATCTACACCGCCTGGAAGCTCGTCCAGGAGGCGCGTGCCGGTGAGGAGGCAGAGGCCCCCGAGGACAACGCCCTGCTGAAGAAGATCGAGAACAAGTTCGGCGTCGCCGACCAGTACCACGGCACGAAGCTCTTCATCCAGAAGAACGGCAAGCGCATCCTGACGCCGCTCATGGTCGTCATGCTCGCCATCGGCATGACCGACGTGCTGTTCGCCCTGGACTCGATCCCGGCGATCTTCGGCCTCACCCAGGACCCGTACATCGTCTTCACCGCGAACGCCTTCGCGCTGATGGGTCTGCGCCAGCTGTACTTCCTGATCGGCGGCCTGCTCAAGAAGCTGGTCCACCTCAGCTACGGCCTCTCCGTCATCCTCGGCTTCATCGGCGTCAAGCTGGTGCTGCACGCACTGCACGAGAGCGGCGTGAAGGTCCCCGAGATCTCCATCGCGGTCTCGCTGTCCGTCATCTGCGCCGTCCTCGTCGTCACGACGATCACCAGCCTGATGGCCAACAAGAAGCGGGAGGCGGCGGAGGCCGCCAAGGAGGACAAGGCTCCGATCGAGTCCTGACCCGTTCGGCACACGGGCGGCGGCGTACGGCACAGTGCCGTACGCCGCCGCCGTGCGTGGTGACCACCCGGAATCAGGCCGGCGCCGCCCCTTCCGCCCCGGCCTTTGCCGCCCGCACCGGCGCCGGCCGCGTCTCCGGCAGCAGCGCGAAGCAGCCCAGGCTGACCACCGCCATGCCCGTCAGGTACGCCGCCACGCCCCACGGCGGGCCCTCCCCGGAGGACGACACCGCCGTCGCCACGATCGGTGTGAGCGCACCGCCGAACACCCCGGCGAGGTTGTAGCCCAGCGCCGCACCGGTGCACCGCACGCGGGGCGCGTACAGCTCCGGCAGATAGGCGCCGATCACCGAGAACATCGCCGCGAACGACAGCGACCCGCCCAGGAAGCCCAGGAACATCCAAAGCGGCTGCCCGGTCGCCAGCAGCGCCATCATCGGAAACGTCCACAGGGCACTGAGCGCGCATCCGACCAGGCACATGGGCCGCCGCCCCACCCGGTCCCCGAGCACCGCCGCCACCGGGATCAGCGGGCCCTTGAGCACCACCGCCGCCATGACACAGCTGAGCATCACCGTGCGGTCCACGCCGAGGCGTTCGGTGCCGTACGCGAGCGACCAGGTCGACATCGTGTAGACCAGCGCGTACCCGAGGGAGAGCGCTCCCGCGGTCAGCAGCACCAGCCGCCAGTGGTCGCGCAGCACCTCGGCGAACGGCGCCCCCGCGCGCTCGCCCTTGGCGGCCAGCTCCTTGAAGTCCGGTGTCTCCTCCAGGGAGGAGCGCAGCAGCAGCCCGGCGGCGGCGAGCACGCCCGCCGCCCAGAACGGCACCCGCCACCCCCACGAGGTGAACTGTGCGTCGGTGAGGCCCGCCGACATCGCCAGCATCACGCCGTTCGCCAGCAGGAATCCGATCGAGGGGCCTGTCTGCGGGAAGCTCGCCCACAGCGCCCGCCGGTGCGCGGGCGCGTGCTCCACGGTGAGCAGCACAGCCCCGCCCCACTCGCCGCCGAGCCCGAGCCCCTGGAGGAAGCGCAGCAGGATCAGCAGTACCGGCGCGAGGAGGCCGATGGAGTCGTACGTGGGCAGACAGCCGACCGCCACCGTCGTCGCCCCGGTCAGGATCAGCGAGGAGAACAGCACGGGTCTGCGCCCGAAGCGGTCGCCCACGTGCCCGAAGACGACCGCGCCGACCGGCCGGGCGACGAAACCCACGCCGAAGGTGCCGAAGGCCGCCAGAGTGCCCGCCAGGGGCGAGAAGGAGGGGAAGAAGAGGGGACCGAGGACGAGGGCCGCGGCCGTGCCGTAGATCGCGAAGTCGTAGAACTCGATGGCCGTTCCGGCGAGCGAGGCGCTCGCGAGCCGGAGCATGGAGGGGCCGCCCGGACGGGCAGGTGATCGTGAAGCATGCATGCGGGCGTCGTTACCCGAAGCGCCGCGCCCTCAAGGGGTGCGCCGCACTAGTCGTACCGACTCACCGCGGAAGATCACCCGGACAGGCCCGCCGCCCCCCTGCCCCTCAGTCCATGGGGAGCGTGAACTCGTGCCGCTTTTCCCAGCGTTGACCCGTCACCAGCGTCACCTTGCCGGTCTTCAGCCCGTACACCACGGACCACTGGGTGTGCGACTGCGCGACGGTGCGCAGCAGTCCCAGCGAACTGTCCGTGTTCAGTGCCCCCTTGGCGGCGTCCAGCGTCTTCGTGGCAGCGCCGTAGCGGCGGTCCTCCAGGCGCTCGGCGGCGGGGGTGTCGGCGAAGGTGAAGTTGACCGCGCCGTTCCACGGCCGCCGGCCGCGCTCGGCGACCGCGATCTTCCCGCCGACGAGTTCGACCACCGCCGAGTCGCCGGTCGCGTCGGCGAGGAAGTAGTGCAGCGGGGGACTGTCGGTGAAGTCCAGTTCGTACTCCTCGAAGAGCCTCAGCGCCTCCGCGACGGTGGCCGCCTTGTCGAGGGCGATGCGCTGGATCCGCGTACTGCCCACCTTGGTGCCGCCCTTGGGCCCGTCGGCGCGGTCCACGGAGGCGAAGCCCACCGCGAGGCCCTTGCTGTTCATGCCGTCGAAGGGGAGCAACGGAGCCTGGAGCAGACCCTGTTTGCCGCGCTCGGTGGTGAAGTCGGCGGAGGAGGTCAGCCCCAGGTAGGTGGTGTCCACGACGGACACCGAGGCGTAGCCGTCCGGAGGGTTGGTGAACAGCAGCAGTGCCGGTCCGTGCTGCCAGTCGAAGTTCCGTGCGTACTGCGGGTCGTTCTTGTTGCCGCCTGCGAAGAACAGTGAGCAGCCGAAGTTCGCCTGCTGCTCCACCCTGACCTCGCGCAGCCGCTCGTACGGACCGTCGTAGCGCATCTGCCACAACGGATGGCCGTCCACCTGTCGCAGCGACTTCAGCTTGGCCGCGTCCTGCGCGGACAACTGCCCTGCGGCCGCCGACTGCTGTGTGCCGGGGGCCTTTTCGGACGTCTGCCGTTGCGAGCATCCGGACAGCAGGAGGGCCAGCGCGAGGAACGGAACGGCGACGGCAGCGGCGGCGCGGGGTTTCTTCATGGCGGGGCCCTCCCTTTCGTCCACTGTCCCCGAGGAACCGCGGCGTCCGGGAGGGCCGTGCGGTCACGAGTGCGTGACGGGTGCGGACTGCGTCCGGGGGTGGTGCTACCAGCCGCGCTCGCGCCACTGTGCGAGGTGCGGGCGCTCGTCGCCGAGCGTGGTGTCGTCGCCGTGCCCCGGGTACACCCAGGACTCGTCCGGCAGTGGTGCGAAGACCTTCGCCTCCACGTCGTTCAGCAGCGAGACGAAGGCGTCCGCGTCGCCGAAGGTGTTGCCGACGCCGCCGGGGAAGAGGCAGTCGCCGGTGAACACGTGCGGGTGGCCGTGCGGGTCGTCGTACACGAGGACGATGCTCCCCGGGGTGTGCCCGACGATGTGCCGTGCGGTCAGCTCCACGCGCCCCACCCGTACGGTGTCGCCGTCCTCCAGGAGGGTGTCGGTGGGCACCGGGATGCCCTCCGCGTCGTGGCGCCCGGCGAGCGTGCGCGCACCGGTGGCGGCGACCACCTCGGCGAGGGCCTGCCAGTGGTCGCCGTGCCGGTGCGTGGTGACGACGGACGCAATGCCGTCGTCACCGATCAGCGACAGCAGGGTGTGCGGCTCGGCGGCCGCGTCGATCAGCAACTGCTCACCGGTGTCCCGGCAGCGCAACAGATACGCGTTGTTGTTCATCGACCCGACGGCGACCTTCGAGATCATCAGGTCCTTGAGCTCGTGCACATCCGCAGGTCCGCCGACCTTCACCGCTCCGCTGTACGTCATACCGGGCAGCCTATAGCGGCTGTTACAGCGGCGGCAGTACGGGGAGCGCACCGCCGGTGACACTCAGCGCACCGCCGTCGCGGCGGCCCGCGAGCCAGCCCAGGAGGTCGGCGGCGGCACCGGTGACGGTGACGGCGTCGCCGTCCTTGCGCCCGGTGCTCCACTGCCGGCCGTCGGCTGCGGTGAGGGTCGCGGCGGTGACAGTGGCGTTGCCCGCGAAGCGGTCCGCGAGGAAGGCGATCTCGCGCCCGGTGAACTCCTCCGGCAGGTCCTCCAGCTCGTACCCGATCCCGAGGTCCACGTGGTGCAGCTCGATCTCGATCAGCCGCCGGAACGGAATCCGGGACGCCGCGTCCTTGACGCCGTTGCGCAGCTCGACGGTGCGGCTCCAGTCGTCGTACGCCTCGGCCGTGCGCCCGAAGTCCTCCGCCGTCGTCCGTACGTCGTCCAGCTGTACGTCCAGGGGGCGCGGGGCGTCGCGCTCGATGTCGGCGTCGCGGGCCTCGGCGCTGACGTACATGGGGCGGCCTGCGAGGACGTTCTGGAGGGCGTCGGCATTGCGGGCGAGGTGGGCCAGCACATGTCCGCGGCTCCAGCCGGGCAGCCGTGACGGTTCGGCCACGGCGGCGTTGTCCAGCGTGGCCGCGGCGGCGAGCAGACGGCTCGTGGCGTCGCTCAGCAGGGCCAGATCGTGCACATGATCATTCATGAGGCAGACGATAGGCCGCAGCGCAAGACGCAGCCACTCGTTCGGGTGAAGCGGATGCCATCTGGCCGCAAATCGAATGTACGTGCTATACGCTCGAAGGGAACATTCGAGCCCGGGGATACCGTTGGAAAGGGAGCGGTGCCCGGGGCTCGGCGACCGTTCTGTACGACCGCTGTGCATGACCGTGTTGTACGACCTCTTGTCCGTGGCACTCCACCTCAGCAGCCTGCTTCTCAGCACCTGCTTTCTTCTCCAGAAAGGTGCGAACCGGCGTGGCCGACCGTCTCATCGTTCGTGGCGCTCGCGAGCACAACCTCAAAAACGTCTCGCTCGACCTCCCCCGCGACTCCCTCATCGTGTTCACGGGGCTCTCCGGGTCGGGCAAGTCCTCCCTCGCGTTCGACACGATCTTCGCCGAGGGGCAGCGCCGCTACGTCGAGTCGCTCTCCTCCTACGCGCGGCAGTTCCTCGGCCAGATGGACAAGCCGGACGTGGACTTCATCGAAGGTCTCTCGCCCGCCGTCTCCATCGACCAGAAGTCGACCTCGCGCAACCCGCGCTCGACGGTCGGCACCATCACCGAGGTCTACGACTACCTCCGCCTGCTCTTCGCCCGCATCGGCAAGCCGCACTGCCCCGAGTGCGGACGGCCCATCGCCCGGCAGTCCCCGCAGGCCATCGTCGACAAGGTGCTGGAGCTGCCCGAGGGCAGCCGCTTCCAGGTGCTCTCGCCGCTGGTGCGCGAGCGCAAGGGCGAGTTCGTCGACCTCTTCGCCGACCTCCAGACCAAGGGCTACAGCCGTGCCCGGGTGGACGGCGAGACCATCCAGCTCACCGAGCCGCCCAAGCTCAAGAAGCAGGAGAAGCACACGATCGAGGTGGTCATCGACCGCCTCACCGTGAAGGAGAGCGCCAAGCGCCGCCTCACGGACTCCGTGGAGACCGCCCTCGGGCTCTCCGGCGGCATGGTCGTCCTGGACTTCGTCGACCTCGACGCGGACGACCCGGACCGCGAGCGGATGTACTCCGAGCACCTGTACTGCACGTACGACGACCTGTCCTTCGAGGAGCTGGAGCCGCGCTCCTTCTCCTTCAACTCGCCCTTCGGCGCCTGCCCCGACTGCTCCGGCATCGGTACGCGCATGGAGGTCGACCCCGAGCTGATCGTCCCCGACCCGGACAAGTCCCTCGACGAGGGCGCCATCCACCCCTGGTCGCACGGACACACCAAGGACTACTTCGCCCGCCTGGTCAACGCCCTGGCGAGCGAGCTCGGCTTCAGTACGTCGATGGCGTGGGCCGGTCTGCCGCAGCGCGCCATGAAGGCCCTGCTGTACGGCCACAAGACGCAGATCGAGGTCCGCTACCGCAACCGCTACGGCCGCGAGCGCGCCTACACCACCTCCTTCGAGGGCGCGGTGCCGTTCGTCAAGCGGCGGCACGCGGAGTCCGACAGCGACTCCAGCCGCGAGCGCTTCGAGGGCTACATGCGCGAGGTGCCCTGCCCCACCTGTGAGGGCACACGCCTCAAGCCGCTGATCCTCGCGGTCACGGTGATGGAGAAGTCCATCGCCGAGGTCTCCTCGATGTCGATCAGCGAGTGCGCCGACTTCCTCGCGCAGCTCACGCTGAACGACCGCGACAAGACGATCGCCGAGCGGGTGCTCAAGGAGGTCAACGAGCGGCTGCGCTTCCTGGTCGACGTGGGTCTGGACTACCTGTCGCTGAACCGTCCTGCCGGTTCCCTGTCCGGTGGTGAGGCACAGCGCATCCGGCTGGCCACGCAGATCGGGTCGGGTCTGGTGGGTGTGCTGTACGTCCTGGACGAGCCGTCCATCGGCCTGCACCAGCGCGACAACCACCGGCTCATCGAGACGCTGGTGCGGCTGCGCGACATGGGCAACACGCTGATCGTCGTGGAGCACGACGAGGACACCATGAAGGTCGCCGACTGGATCGTCGACATCGGCCCCGGTGCCGGTGAGCACGGCGGCAAGGTGGTGCACAGCGGCTCCATGAAGGGGCTGCTCGCCAACAAGGAGTCCATCACCGGTCAGTACCTGTCGGGCAAGCGGGCCATTCCGACTCCGGTCGTACGGCGGCCCGTTGACCCCTCGCGTCACCTCACGGTGCACGGGGCGCGCGAGAACAACCTGCGGGACATCGACGTCACCTTCCCGCTGGGTGTCCTCACCGCCGTCACCGGTGTCTCCGGGTCGGGCAAGTCGACGCTGGTCAACGACATCCTGTACACGCACCTGGCGCGCGAGCTGAACGGTGCGCGCAGTGTGCCGGGCCGCCACACCCGGGTGGAGGGCGACGAGCTTCTCGACAAGGTCGTGCACGTCGACCAGTCGCCGATCGGCCGCACCCCGCGGTCCAACCCGGCGACGTACACCGGAGTCTTCGACAAGATCCGCAAGCTGTTCGCGGAGACGACGGAGGCGAAGGTCCGGGGCTACCAGCAGGGGCGCTTCTCCTTCAACGTCAAGGGCGGCCGCTGCGAGAACTGCTCCGGCGACGGCACCATCAAGATCGAGATGAACTTCCTGCCGGACGTCTACGTCCCGTGCGAGGTGTGTCACGGTGCGCGGTACAACCGCGAAACCCTCGAAGTGCACTACAAGGGCAAGAACATCGCCGAGGTGCTCAACATGCCGATCGAGGAGGCGCTGGAGTTCTTCGAGCCGGTCACCTCGATCGCGCGGTACCTGCAGACGCTGAACGAGGTCGGGCTCGGGTACGTACGGCTCGGGCAGGCGGCGACCACGCTGTCCGGCGGTGAGGCGCAGCGCGTCAAGCTGGCGGCGGAGCTCCAGAAGCGGTCGTCCGGGCGGAGCGTCTACATCCTGGACGAGCCGACGACGGGTCTGCACTTCGAGGACATCAGCAAGCTCATCAAGATCCTTGAGGGGCTTGTCGACAAGGGCAACTCGGTGATCGTCATCGAGCACAACCTCGACGTCATCAAGACCGCCGACTGGGTCGTGGACATGGGCCCCGAGGGCGGCAAGGGCGGCGGCATGGTCGTCGCCGAGGGGACACCGGAGGAGGTGGCCGGGGTGCCGGCCAGCCACACCGGGAAGTTCCTGCGGGACATTCTCGACCCGAGCCGGATCAGTGATGCGACTCCGGCGGGGGCGGGGCGGAAGAAGGCCGCGGCCCGCAAGGCTGCTCCGGTGAAGGCTGCTTCGGCCGCGAAGAAGGCGGTTCCGGCGAAGAAGGCTGCCGCCAAGAAGACGGTGGCTTCGTCTGCTGCGGCTTCGGCTCCGGCCAAGAAGGCTGCGGCTCCGGCCAAGAAGGCTCCTGCGAGGGCGCGCAAGGCCTGACCCTTCGCGGTCGTACGGTGCGTGGGCGCGGGTCGGTCCCCTTGGCGGGGGGGCGGCCCGCGTCCGGCGTTTGCCTGAGGCACTTTGCCCCAGCCCCGCCCCTTCACCTCAACCCGCGGGGCTGTGGGGGGTCTCGGTCCCGTGCGGGTGCGTCGTGGCTGGTCGCGCTCACGCGGCGGAGCCGCACATCGAAACAGCCCCGCGCCCCTGATGGCATGCCCTCCGGGCAGCCATTCCCCGGCCCCCGGTTCGTCCCGCGCTGCGCGCCCCCGCACACCCCCCTAGGGTGGGCCCAGGGGGCCGCCTCGTGAAAGGCACACCCGGGATGCACATACGCAGCACTGCGACCGCCCTCACCGGCACCGCCCTCCTGCTTGCCGGGAGTGTGAGTGCCGCCCTCGCGGAGGACGCCCCCGACCTCGCCCGCTTCTACGGGCAGAAGCTCACCTGGGGCGACTGCACGGCCGACGAGCAGCCCAAGGGCGGCACCGCCCTCAAGGGCATGGAGTGCTCCCGGCTCACCGTTCCGATCGACTATGCCAACCCCGGCCTCGGCACCGTCGATCTCGCCGTCGGGCGCTACCGCACCTCCGGCGCCGACACCGACCGCAAGGGCTCCCTCGTGTTCAACTTCGGCGGCCCCGGCGCCTCCGGCCTGACCACGCTGGCCGAGGCCAAGGACACGTACAAGAGCCTGGGCAAGCGGTACGACCTGGTCAGCTTCGACCCCCGGGGGGTCGGCCGGAGTGCGCCCGTCACCTGCGGCAAGGAGGCCGAGGGGGAGCTGGAGGAAGGTGACGGCGCCCCGCAGACGCCGGCCGACGGGCAGAAGCTCGACGCCGGTGAGCTGGTCAAGGAGGCCAAGGAGATCGCCGCCGGCTGCGCCAAGCACACCGGCAAGCTGCTGCCCCACGTCGGGACGATCAACGTCTCGCGCGACATGGACGTCCTGCGGCAGGCGCTGGGGGACGAGAAGCTGAACTACATGGGGATCTCGTACGGGACCCGGCTCGGGTCCGTGTACGCGGCCCAGTTCCCCGAGAAGTCGGGGCGGCTCGTCCTGGACGCCGTGGACACCCTCACCGAGAACTCCCGCGTCTCCGGCCTGAACCAGGCCCGCGCCTTCCAGCAGGCCTTCGACACCTTCCTGGCCACCTGCGCCGAGCAGTACAAGAAGGACTGCCCGCTCGGCAGCACCGTCAAGGACGCCACCGGCACCGTGGACCGGGTCGTCGCCTCCCTCGGCAAGGCCCCGCTCAAGGCCAAGGACGGCAGTGAGTTCGGTGTGGCGGAGCTGCGCAGTGCGATGAGCATGGCGATGTACGCCCCCCAGGCCTGGGGCGCGCTCGCGTTCGGCATCGCGGAGATCGACAAGAACCGGGACCCCGCGATCCTCGCCGAACTCAACGAACTCGGCGACATGTCCGGCAACGGCGACGAAGCCATCCTCGCCGTCAACTGCGCCGACGACCCGGACCGCACCCCCCTCACGGACGAAGAACTCGCCCGGATCGAGAAGGACTTCACCCAGGCGTCCCCGGACTTCGGCCGGGACATGATCGGCGGCGCGATCTCCTGCACCGGCTGGCCCGCGGGCACCGACTTCATCCGGACGCTGGAGAACGTCAAGGCGCCCAAGGTCCTGCTGATCGGCACCAAGGGCGACCCCGCCACCCCGTACCGGTGGACCGAGGAGACCGCGCAGCGGCTCGGCAACGCCGTCGTGCTGCGGTACGACGGCGAGGGCCACGGCGCGTACGCCAGCTCGCCGTGCATCCGGGAGAAGACGGACGCCTATCTGGTCGACGGGACGCTTCCGGAGGACGGCACGGCCTGCCCCGCGGTGCCGCCCGGTGTGCCGGACCAAGAGCTTCCGGACACCCTCCCCGGATCCTGACGCGCTCGCGTCAACCCTGGTCCGACGCGCTCCCCGGCGCACCGGCCCCGCCCGCCCCACAGGTATCGTCGGGACGGCATCGCGCCCCGCCGCAAGCCCGCGGCCGTGCGGTGCCGCGCCCACTCGCACCGCACCCGTGGAGAGCCCCATGTCCGGCATCCCGTCCGCCGCCCGCCGCACCGTCCTCAAGGGCGTCGCACTCGCCGGGGCCGCCGGGCTCGGCGCCGCCGCCTGCTCCACCGAGTCCAAGCTCGGACACGCCCAGACGCCGACGCCGACCGCCCCGGTCGACCTCGGCGACCCGGCGGCGGTGCCGGTCGGCGGCTCCAAGCTGTACAAGGAGCAGCGCGTCATCGTGAGCTGCCCCAAGAAGGGCGAGTACAAGGCGTTCAGCGCCCAGTGCACCCACGCGGGCTGCGAGCTGGACCGGGTCGAGGGCAACGAGGGCAACTGCCCCTGCCACGGCAGCCGCTTCGACACCACCACCGGCCAGGCGCTCAAGGGCCCCGCCACCGCCCCGCTGCCCGCCGTCCCGGTCAAGGTCAAGGACGGCAAGCTGATCGCCGGCCCGGACGCCTGATCCGGTCGGGAACGGTCACCGTGCAGTAGCCCGAACCGATCAAAAAGGGTCGCCTCTCCCGGGTCGCCTCTCCCGAGTTGCCTCTCCCGGGTCGCCACCCCCGATTCGCTACTCCCAGTCCCAGTCGACCCCGAGAATCCCCGGCCGCACCCCCTGCTCCACGAAGTGCACCGTGCCGTGCCGCCCGCTCAGCGTCAGGTCCTGCCGCGCCGCCCTCGGCGCCCCGGCCGACGACTGGGCGAAGCGGCGGCACCGCACCGGCAGCGCCCGCTCGTCGAAGCGCACCTGGAGCACGTACTGCCCGCCCGCGAAGCTGAAGCCGCGCACGTACTCCACGCAGGCCCCGCCGGTGCCGTCCTCGAAGCCGTACTCGAAGAAGTACGTGTCCCCGGCCCGCAGCCGTGCGTCGAAGAGCATCTCCGCGACGACGAGCCCGGTCTCCCGGTGCCACCGCACCCGCCCGGTGCGGCAGTTCTCCCCGGCCCGCACCGCCACCCGGGACGGATCGCAGCCCGGGTCGCCGTGGTGCACGGCCAGGTAGCGGTCGACGCCGTCCCGGTGCGCCCGCACCACGTGCTGGGAGTCGCGCCCCACCAGCTCCCGGTCGGGCCCGATCCGTACCCGCTCGTGATGACCGACGGTGTGCAGCCCGCCGTCGACGGGGGACTCCAGCTCCGCCAGCAGCATCTCCACCGACCCCGACGCCTCCACCAGCGCCCGGTACGAACGGCCCTGCGGCCGCTCGCCCTCCGCCGCGCCCTCCGCCACCAGCAGGCGGATCAGCGACTCGGCGGGCAGCCGCAGCACGTCCTCCAACTCCCGTACAGCACGCAGCGATTCGGGCCGCTGCGGCCGGCGCGCCCCCTGCTGCCAGTAACTGAGGCTGGTCACCCCCACCGTGATCCCGCGCCCCGCCAGATGGTGGCGCACCCGCTGCAACGGCAGCCCGCGCAGTTGCAGCGCCGCCCGCAGCGCCAGATGGAAGGGACCGGTCCGCAGCAGCTGCTCCAGATCGGCCTCCGCCGGAGGGAAGTCGTCGGCGTCCGGTGTCGGGTGCTGCCGCATCACGGCTCCTCCGGTGGCAGTGAACATTCACGAGGGCACACCGCACCGGCGCGCCGCCGTCGGCGAAGCGGGCTGGTGGACGGGAGGGCTCCGTTCACATCAGGGCCACCGCGTTCACAGCTCCGCGTCACCCCGCATTGAAGCGTGTTGACCTGCACTCGACAACACCCGATGCTCCTCAACAGCGTCCGGACGCGCTCCTCCACCTATCACCCCCCGCCTCGGGAGGAACGCGATGCGCGATCGAAGCGACACCCGTCCCCGCACGACCCTCAGACGGCTCTCCCCGGCCGTCCTGACCGCCGCCCTGCTGCTCGCCGTCCCCACGGCGACGGCCACCGCCGCACCCGTGCCCGGCGACCGTCCCGCCGCCGCGGCCGAACAGCAGCAGCCCGCCGCCGCAGCGGCCCCCCTGCTCGCCGCCAAGCGCCTGAACATCACCATGCAGGCCCAGGAGAAGACCAACTGGTGCTGGGCCGCCTCCGGCAACACCATCGCCACCTGGTTCGGCCGCAACTACAGCCAGAACCAGTTCTGCAACGCCGCCTTCAACCGCAACCAGAACACCACCTGCCCCAACAACCAGGCCACCCTGGGCAACGTCCAGACCGGCCTGAGCTGGGCGGGCATCAACCCGGGCTCCTACGTCACCGGCTGGCTGCGCTACCCGACCGTGCAGACCGAGATATCCGCCAACCGCCCCATCGAGACCCGCATCCAGTGGTCCAGCGGCGGCGGCCACATGCACGTCATCTACGGCTACGACACCGCCAACAGCTGGGTCTACTGGGGCGACCCGTGGAAGTCCAACAGCCGCTACAACTGGGCCTCGCACGACTGGTACGTGAACAACAACGAGTTCTCCTGGACCCACTCGCTCTACAAGATCGGGGCGTGACGCCATGACACTCCACGCCAGGCACCTCAGAGCAGCCGCCCTCGCCGCCGTCACCACCACCCTGCTGCTCGGCGCCGCCGCCGAGGCCACGGCCGACGAGACCCCCGCCGCCAAGGCCCACCAGGCGGCCACCGCGCCCACCACCCTCGACACCCTGTCGCGCTTCTTCGCCCGCGACGGTGCCGTCGCCCGCAGCGCCGCCGCACCCCGCGTCCAGGACGCCACCGTGCCGGTGCACACGCTCTCCGCGGACTTCGTCGCCGGCAAGAAGGGCGCCGCGGCCTCGAAGCTGGACTTCATGGCCACCACCGCCGTCTCCTCCGACGGCCAGAAGGCCTCCCTGTGGATGGCACCCCACGACGGTGCGTGGAAGGTCGTGAACATCGCCACCGGCGACGACGAGACCCGCTACGCCGGCGCCGGTGCGCGCGCCCTCCCCGGCGGCACCGTCTTCCGCGAGCCCCAGATCGACGCCTGGTACGTCCACGACGCCACCCGCGTGCTGCCCCTCGACGAGGACGCCGCCCGCGCCGTCGGCGCCAAGGGCACCACCCTCGCCGCCTACCAGAAGCGCGTCCACGCCGCGTACGCCGACAAGCTCCCCGGCACCGCCTACGCCAAGCAGGGCAAGGCCGGCGGCTACAGCGCCGCCGCCGAGGAGACGGCTGCGGACAGCAGCAGCCCCGCCGCCCCGGTGGCCGCCGGGGGAGCGGCCGCACTCCTCGCCGCCGCCGGCCTCACCGTCGTACGACTGCGAAAGCGCACCCAGCAGTAACCGGCACCGCACCACGGTCGGGGCGTCCCACCCGGGACGCCCCGACTGTCAGTGCCCGCAAGTAGGCTTCACCCATGGCAGATCCCTCCAGCTACCGTCCCAAGCCGGGCCAGATCCCCGACTCGCCGGGGGTCTACCGCTTCCGCGACGAACACCGCCGGGTGATCTACGTCGGGAAGGCAAAGAGCCTGCGCCCGCGCCTGTCCTCGTACTTCCAGGACCTGGCCAACCTCCACCCGCGCACGCGGACGATGGTGACGACCGCCGCGTCCGTGGAGTGGACGGTCGTCTCCACCGAGGTCGAGGCGCTCCAGCTCGAATACTCCTGGATCAAGGAGTTCGACCCCCGCTTCAACGTCAAGTACCGCGACGACAAGAGCTATCCGCATCTCGCGGTGACGATGAACGAGGAGTTCCCGCGCGTCCAGGTGATGCGCGGCCCCAAGAAGAAGGGCGTGCGCTACTTCGGTCCGTACGGCCACGCCTGGGCGATCCGCGAGACCGTCGACCTGATGCTGCGCGTCTTCCCCGTGCGCACCTGCTCCGCCGGTGTCTTCAAGCGCTCCGCGCAGATCGGCCGCCCCTGCCTGCTCGGCTACATCGGCAAGTGCGCGGCCCCTTGTGTCGGCAAGGTCACCCCCGAGGAGCACCGCGAACTGGCCGAGGACTTCTGCGACTTCATGGCCGGGCGCACCGGCACGTACCTCAAGCGCATCGAGCAGCAGATGATGATCGCCGCCGAGGACATGGAGTACGAGAAGGCCGCCCGCCTGCGCGACGACATAGAGGCGCTGAAGCGGGCCCTGGAGAAGAACGCGATCGTCTTCAACGACGCCACCGACGCCGACCTCATCGCGCTCGCCGAGGACGAGCTGGAGGCCGCCGTGCAGATCTTCCACGTGCGCGGCGGACGCGTGCGCGGCCAGCGCGGCTGGGTCACCGACAAGGTCGAGAACGTCGACACCTCCGGCCTCGTCGAGCACGCCCTCCAGCAGCTGTACGGCGAGGAGAGCGGCGAGGCGGTCCCCAAGGAGGTGCTCGTCCCCGCCCTCCCCGAGGACACCGCCGCCGTGGGCCAGTGGCTGACCGCCAAGCGCGGCTCGAACGTCTCGCTGCGCATCCCGCAGCGCGGCGACAAGAAGGACCTGATGGCCACGGTCCAGCGCAACGCCCAGCAGTCCCTGGTCCTGCACAAGACCAAGCGCGCCTCCGACCTGACCACCCGCTCCCGCGCCCTGGAGGAGATCGCCGAGGCCCTCGGCCTGGACGGCGCGCCGCTGCGCATCGAGTGCTACGACATCTCGCACCTCCAGGGCGACGACGTGGTGGCCTCCATGGTGGTCTTCGAGGACGGCCTCGCCCGCAAGAGCGAGTACCGGCGCTTCGAGATCAAGTCCTTCGAGGGCCAGGACGACGTCCGCTCGATGCACGAGGTGATCACCCGGCGCTTCAAGCGGTACCTGGCCGCCAAGGAGAAGACCGGCGACCTCATGGGCGGCGAGATCCCCGAGGAGCAGCTCCAGGAGGACGACGGCCGTCCCAAGCGCTTCGCCTACCCCCCGCAGCTCGTGGTCGTCGACGGCGGCCAGCCGCAGGTCGCCGCCGCCCAGCGGGCCCTGGACGAGCTGGGCATCGACGACATCGCCGTCTGCGGCCTCGCCAAGCGCCTGGAGGAGGTCTGGCTGCCCGACGAGGACGACCCGGTGGTCCTGCCGCGCACCAGCGAGGGCCTCTACCTCCTCCAGCGGGTACGTGACGAAGCCCACCGCTTCGCCATCACCTACCAGCGCACCAAGCGGGCCAAGCGGTTCCGCGCCGGACCCCTGGACGAGGTGCCGGGCCTGGGCGAGACCCGCAAGCAGGCGCTCCTCAAGCACTTCGGTTCGGTGAAGAAGCTCCGATCCGCCACAATTGATCAGATCTGCGAGGTTCCGGGGATAGGCCGCAAAACGGCCGAGACCGTCGCCGCGGCCCTCGCAGCGGCGGCCCCGGCCGCACCCGCCGTGAACACGGCGACAGGAGAGATCATTGAGGAGGACGAGGCAACCGCACCCGCGGCGGCCACGTCGGAGAACGGGGGAAGCACGCATGACCCAGCAGAACAGCCCAGAGCCTGACCGAGGCCCTGCACCGGGCCCCGCACCGGGCCAGGACACCGACCGAGACGGAGCACACGTGAGTACGGGCACCACGCGGGAGACCGCCGAGGCCGCCGAGACGCCCATCCCCGAGCTGGTCATCATCTCCGGCATGTCCGGGGCCGGCCGCAGCACCGCCGCGAAGTGCCTGGAGGACCTCGGCTGGTTCGTCGTCGACAACCTGCCGCCCGCGCTGATCCCCACCATGGTGGAGCTCGGCGCCCGCTCCCAGGGCAACGTCGCCCGCATCGCCGTCGTCGTCGACGTCCGCGGCCGCCGCTTCTTCGACAACCTCCGCGAGTCCCTCGCCGACCTCGACGCCAAGGGCGTCACCCGGCGCATCGTCTTCCTGGAGTCCTCCGACGACGCCCTGGTCCGCCGCTTCGAGTCGGTCCGCCGACCGCACCCCCTCCAGGGCGACGGCCGCATCACCGACGGCATCGCCGCCGAGCGCGACCTGCTGCGCGAGCTGCGCGGCGACGCCGACCTGGTGATCGACACCTCCAGCCTCAACGTCCACGAACTGCGCGCCAAGATGGACGCCCAGTTCGCCGGCGACGAGGAGCCGGAGCTGCGCGCCACCGTCATGTCCTTCGGCTACAAGTACGGCCTGCCCGTCGACGCCGACCTCGTCGTCGACTGCCGCTTCCTGCCCAACCCGCACTGGGTCCCGGAGCTGCGCCCCTTCACCGGCCTCAACGAGGAGGTGTCGGGCTACGTCTTCAACCAGCCCGGCGCCAAGGAGTTCCTCGACCGCTACACCGAGCTGCTCCAGCTCATCGCCACCGGCTACCGCCGCGAGGGCAAGCGGTACGTGACCATCGCGGTCGGCTGCACCGGCGGCAAGCACCGCTCGGTCGCCATGTCCGAGAAGCTGGCCGCCCGCCTGTCCACCGAGGGCGTCGAGACCGTCGTCGTACACCGGGACATGGGGCGCGAGTGACCAACCGCACCGTCCGGCTGCACCGCCTGCGCAGGGTCACCAGCGCGCCCGGCAGTGAGCCGGCCCCGCGCGCCGCACGCGGCAGGCGCGGCGCCACGCCCAAGGTCGTCGCCCTCGGCGGCGGCATGGGCCTGTCCGCCTCGCTGGCCGCGCTGCGGCGCATCACGGGCGACCTCACCGCGGTCGTCACCGTCGCCGACGACGGCGGCTCCAGCGGCCGGCTCCGGGAGGAGCTCGGCGTCCTGCCCCCCGGCGACCTGCGCAAGGCCCTCGCGGCGCTGTGCGGCGACGACGACTGGGGTCAGACCTGGTCCCGCGTCATCCAGCACCGCTTCCAGTCCAAGGGCGACCTGCACGAGCACGCGGTCGGCAATCTCCTGATCGTCGCCCTGTGGGAGCAGCTCGGCGACCACGTCCAGGCCCTGGACCTGGTCGGGAAGCTCCTGGGGGCGCACGGCCGGGTGCTGCCCATGTCCGCGGTCCCGCTGGAGCTCCAGGCGCTCGTACGCGGCCACGACCCCGAGCGCCCCGACGACGTCGACACCGTGCGCGGGCAGGCGACCGTCGCGCTGACCCCCGGCGAGGTGCAGTCGGTGCATCTCGTACCGCACGATCCGCCGGCCGTTCCGGAGGCGGTGGCGGCGGTTCGTGACGCCGACTGGGTGGTTCTCGGACCCGGTTCCTGGTTCTCCTCCGTCATCCCCCACCTGTTGGTGCCGGAACTGCTCGATGCCCTGGTGGAGACCAAGGCGAGGCGGATTCTGTCCCTCAATCTGGCGCCCCAACCGGGCGAAACCGAGGGCTTTTCCCCGCAGCGTCATTTGGAGGTTTTGGCCCGACACGCCCCTAAACTCGCCTTCGACGTGGTGCTGGCCGATCAGGCCGCCGTGCCCGACCTTCCCTCACTCGCCGATGCCGCCAAACGGCTCGGTGCGACGGTCGAGCTGGCGCCGGTGGCCCGGCCCGACGGAGCCCCCAAGCACGACCCGGAGCTCCTGGCAGCCGCGTACGACCGTATTTTTCGGATGCATGGAAGGATCGGCCCATGGCGATGACGGCAGCGGTGAAGGACGAAATCTCCCGGCTCCCCGTCACCCGGACCTGCTGCAGAAAGGCAGAGGTCTCGGCGATCCTCCGGTTCGCGGGCGGCCTGCACCTGGTGAGCGGGCGCATCGTGATCGAGGCGGAGCTGGACATCAGCTATGCGGCACGCAGGCTGAAGAAGGACATCCTGGAGATCTTCGGGCACAGCTCGGAGCTGGTGGTGATGGCCCCCAGCGGTCTGCGCAGGGGTTCTCGTTTTCTCGTACGGGTAGTGGCGGGCGGCGATCAACTGGCGCGCCAGACGGGCCTGGTGGACGGCCGCGGGCGGCCCATCCGGGGTCTGCCCCCGCAGGTGGTCTCGGGGGCCACCTGTGACGCCGAGGCGGCCTGGCGCGGGGCCTTCCTCGCGCACGGCTCCCTCACCGAGCCGGGCCGCTCCTCGTCCCTGGAGGTCACCTGCCCGGGTCCGGAGGCGGCGCTCGCGCTCGTCGGCGCGGCCCGCAGGCTCTCCATCGGCGCCAAGGCGCGCGAGGTGCGCGGCGTGGACCGGGTCGTCGTCCGCGACGGCGACGCGATCGGCGCCCTGCTCACCCGGCTCGGCGCGCACGACTCGGTGCTGGCCTGGGAGGAGCGGCGGATGCGCCGCGAGGTCCGCGCCACCGCCAACCGGCTCGCCAACTTCGACGACGCCAACCTGCGCCGCAGCGCCCGCGCCGCCGTCGCGGCCGGCGCCCGCGTGCAGCGCGCGCTGGAGATCCTCGGCGAGGAGGTGCCCGAGCACCTCGCCGCCGCCGGACGTCTGCGCATGGAGCACAAGCAGGCCTCGCTGGAGGAGCTGGGCGCGCTCGCCGACCCGCCGCTGACCAAGGACGCCGTCGCGGGCCGTATCCGCCGACTGCTCGCCATGGCGGACAAGCGGGCGCAGGACCTCGGCATCCCGGGGACGGAGTGCAACCTCACCGAGGACATGACCGAGGAGATCGAGGAGGAGATGGCCAAGGGCCTCGCCGCCTCCCTCGCGGGCAGCAACTCCCTGGCCAACAACGCGACCAGCAGCATGACCGGCACGATGGCGCCGGGCATGGCCAACGGGATGGCCTCCAGCCTGTAGCGCCCCGGTACGGCGGAATTCATGACTCCGCCACAACTCCCCGCCCCTGACGCCCAATTGGGTGTCAGGGGCAGCTTTATGTGTTGCTGATGTGCTCTTGACGTGGCCATGAATGGTCATGATTCTGACGTCTGTTCACTCACGTGACAGACAACAGCAAGGGGGGCACATGAGACGCAGAGCGAGATCGATACTCGCCGCTTCTTCACTGCTGATAGCCGGAGTCGCCGCAGTACCCGTGGCGCAGGCCCAGCCCGCCGGAAACGCCGCCGGGGGCGACAACGGTGTCTCGGTCTTCGACGCCAAGGTCACCCAGGCGCAGGTGCCGTTGCTCCTCAAGGCCGGCACCGACGCCCACGAACTGAGCGAGCAGGTCCCGGCCAAGGGCACCGCCACCGTCGAGCTGATCCTCACCCAGAAGCAGGCCGCCGAGCTGCGCACCCAGGGCGTGGACCTGAGCGAGCGCAAGCTCCCCGCCGCCAAGGCGCGGGCCGCGGCCGCGGGTGACGGCGTGTTCCGTCCGTACAGCGGCAAGGGCGGTCTCCAGGAGGAGCTGCTGGCCGTTGCGCAGGCCAACCCGTCCATCGCCAAGGTCGTCTCCATCGGCAAGACGGTCCAGGGCAAGGACATCCTGGCGCTCAAGCTCACCAAGAACGCCCGCCAGAGTGCCGACGGCTCCAAGCCCGCCACGCTCTACCTGTCCAACCAGCACGCCCGTGAGTGGATCACCCCGGAGATGACCCGGCGGCTGATGCACCACTTCGTCAACGGGTACGGCAAGGACGCGAAGATAACCAGGCTCGTCGACAAGAGCGAGCTGTGGTTCATGCTGTCCGCCAACCCGGACGGCTACGACTACACGCACACCGCGCCCACCGACCGCAACGTCCGCCTGTGGCGCAAGAACCTCCGCGACACCAACGGCAGCGGCAAGACCGACGTCGGCGACGGCATCGACCTCAACCGCAACTTCGCCTACAAGTGGGGCTACGACAACGAGGGTTCGTCCCCCGACCCCTCGGACGAGACCTTCCGTGGCCCCAAGGCGATGTCCGAGCCGGAGACCGTCGCCCTCGACCGCTTCCAGAAGCGCATCGGCTTCAAGTACGCGATCAACTACCACTCGGCCGCCGAGCTGCTGCTCTACGGCGTCGGCTGGCAGGTCGCCACCCCGACCCCCGACGACGTGGCCCTCAAGGCCCTCGCCGGCACCCCGGAGAACTCGGCCGTCCCCGGCTACCACCCGCAGGTCTCCTCGGAGTTGTACGTCACCAACGGCGAGGCCGACGGCCACGCGGGCAACGTCAACGGCATCAAGATGTTCACCCCCGAGATGTCGACCTGCCAGACGATCTCCGACCTGGACCCGAACGACAAGTGGAACGCCCGCGACTGCATGTCGGGCTTCAACTTCCCCGACGACGAGAAGCTGATCCAGCAGGAGTTCGCGAAGAACATCCCCTTCGCGCTCTCCGTCGCCGAGACCACGCTCACCCCGGACCAGCCCAAGTCCTCCGTCGGCATCGACGCCCCCGACTTCACGCTGGACCCGTTCACCTCCTCGTACGCCCGTGACAAGGACCAGGAGATCAACGTCACGGTCCGCAAGTCGGTGCGCGACAAGGAGCTCAAGTACCGCGTCAACGGCGGCAAGGTGCACGACCAGGCGCTGAAGGCCTGGGACGGCGGCCTGCGCTACGGCGACGAGGACAACACCTACTTCGACGACTACCGCGCCAAGGTCCAGGACGGCAAGCCCGGCGACAAGGTCGAGGTGTGGTTCACCGGCGAGACCAAGGCCGGAAAGCCCACCGAGAGCGAGCACTTCACGTACACGCTCGCCAACACGCCCAAGGCCGCGCACCTGGTCGTCGCCGAGGAGGGCGCGCCCGCCACGCAGGTCCAGAAGTACGTGGACGCGCTGAAGGCCAACGGCCGTTCCGTCACCGTCTGGGACGTCGCCACGCAGGGTGCCCCGCACTCGCTGGGCGTCCTCGGCCACTTCGACTCGGTGGTGCACTACACCGGGGCGAACACGCCGGGCGGCGCGACCCAGTACCAGCTGCGCCAGTACCTCAACGAGGGCGGCAAGCTGGTCGAGGCCGGTGAGAAGGCCGGCGGCGCGGCCCAGCTCGGCCCGGCCCTCACCGACGACTTCAGCCAGTACTACCTCGGCGCCTACGGCCGGGTGAACGCCCCCGGCGCCACCGGTCTCGCCGGAGCGGGCGGCCTGGCAGGCGTCACCACCCCGCTCACCGGTGCCCCCGGCAACCCGCTGGACACCGCGGGCGCCTACCTGGTCACCTCCGACTCGCTGCCCGCGGCCGAGTTCCCGCAGTTCAAGAGCGCCCAGGCGGGCCGCTACACGGGCATCAACAACCCGTACGCGCCCTACCAGGGCTCCTGGATGGCGTCCGCGACCAGCCAGAGCGGCCAGTACAAGCGCCTCACCCGCACCGTCGACCTGACCGGCGTCACCGCCGCCGACCAGCCGACCCTGCGCGCCGCGCTCAACTGGAACACCGAGCCCGGCTACGACCACGCGTTCCTGGAGGCCCGTACCGCGGGCGCCGAGGACTACACGACGCTGCCCGAGAAGAGCGGCCTCACCAAGAACACCGTCCCGAGCCAGTGCGACCAGGGCTTCTACATGGAGGCACACCCCTTCCTGGCGCACTACCTCACCCGGGGCGACGCGGGCTGCACCGCGAGCGGCACCAGCGGCCAGTGGAACAGCTTCACCGGTTCCTCCGGCGGCTGGAAGCAGGTCTCCTTCGACCTGAGCGCCTACGCGGGCAAGAAGGTCGAGCTGTCCCTGGCCTATGTCACCGACCCGAGCGACCTGGGCCGCGGCGTCTTCCTCGACGACACCCGCCTCACCGTCGGCGGCGCCGACCGTGACGCGGAGGGCTTCGAGACCTCCCTCGGCATCTGGGCACCGACGGCCGCCCCCGCGGGCAGCCCGGCGGTGACCACTCCGTGGGCCCGCACCGGCGAGCTGTTCCAGACGTACGCGGCAGTCACCACCCGTGACACCGCGCTCCTGGGCTTCGGCCTGGAGCACGTGCCGGACGCGGGGGAGCGCGCCAAGCTGCTGGAGAAGGCCCTGCGGAGCATCAAGGGCTGATCCGACGGCGTCAGCAGCAGGCCCGCGCGGTCACGCTGAGTAATACGGACAAAGGTCCCGGCGGCCCGTACTACCCGCTTCACTACTGGGGAGTACGGGCCGCCGGGCTGTGTTCCGGCCACGGCACGGCCGTACTCGATGCGACGTGAAGGTCTACGGAGAGGTAGGGTCGGGAGCGGTCGGGGACATCCCATTCAAGCTCGCCGAGGCGTCGAAACCCCGGCGTACCAACGAGGAGATCGGTTCGTGACGATCCGCGTAGGCATCAACGGCTTCGGCCGCATCGGGCGCAACTACTTCCGGGCGCTGCTGGAGCAGGGTGCGGACATCGAGATCGTGGCTGTCAACGACCTGGGTGACACCGCCACCACCGCACACCTTCTGAAGTACGACACCATCCTGGGCCGCCTCAAGGCCGAGGTGTCGCACACCGAGAACACCATCACCGTCGACGGCCACACCATCAAGGTGCTGTCCGAGCGCAACCCCGCCGACATCCCGTGGGGCGAGCTGGGCGTCGACATCGTGATCGAGTCGACCGGCATCTTCACGAAGAAGGCCGACGCGGAGAAGCACATCGCCGGTGGCGCGAAGAAGGTCCTCATCTCGGCTCCGGCCAAGGACGAGGACATCACCATCGTGATGGGCGTCAACCAGGACAAGTACGACGCGGCCAACCACCACGTCATCTCCAACGCCTCCTGCACCACCAACTGCGTGGCGCCGATGGCCAAGGTTCTCGACGAGAACTTCGGCCTGGTCAAGGGCCTGATGACGACGGTCCACGCGTACACCAACGACCAGCGCATCCTGGACTTCCCGCACTCGGACCTGCGTCGCGCCCGCGCCGCCGCCGAGAACATCATCCCGACCACGACCGGTGCCGCCAAGGCCACCGCCCTGGTCCTCCCGCAGCTCAAGGGCAAGCTCGACGGCATCGCCATGCGCGTGCCGGTCCCGACCGGTTCGGCCACCGACCTGGTCGTCGAGCTCGGCCGCGAGGTCACCAAGGACGAGGTCAACGCCGCGTTCAAGAAGGCCTCCGAGGACGGCGACCTGAAGGGCATCCTCTACTACACCGAGGACCCGATCGTCTCCTCCGACATCGTGAGCGACCCGGCGTCGTGCACCTTCGACTCGTCCCTGACCATGGTCCAGGACGGCAAGACGGTGAAGATCCTCGGTTGGTACGACAACGAGTGGGGCTACTCCAACCGTCTGGTCGACCTGACCGTCTTCGTCGGCGGTCAGCTCTGATCAGCAACAGCTGAGAGCATCAAGATGTGAGCGACAGGGCTCGGGCAGCGCAATGCGGCGCTGTACGAGCCCTGTCGTCTGTCCAGCCCTTCTGAGGAGCCGTACTTCATGAAGACGATCGACGAACTCATCGCCGATGGCGTAACCGGCAAGCGGGTCTTCGTCCGCGCCGACCTCAACGTGCCGCTCGACGGCACCACGATCACCGACGACGGCCGCATCCGCGCCGTCGCCCCCACGATCGCCAAGCTCGCCGCCGCGGGCGCACGCGTGATCGTCGCCTCGCACCTGGGCCGCCCCAAGGGCGCCCCGGACCCGGCGTTCTCCCTGGCCCCGGCCGCCAAGCGGCTCGGCGAGATCCTCGACGCCGAGGTCGCCTTCGCGACCGACACGGTCGGCGAGTCCGCCCGTACGACCGTCGAGGCCCTCACCGACGGCAAGGTCGCCGTCATCGAGAACCTGCGCTTCAACGCCGGTGAGACGTCCAAGGACGACGCCGAGCGCGGCGCCTTCGCCGACGAGCTCGCCTCCCTCGCCGACCTGTACGTCGGCGACGGCTTCGGCGCGGTGCACCGCAAGCACGCCTCGGTCTTCGACCTCCCGGCCCGCCTGCCGCACGCCGCCGGCGACCTCATCGCCACCGAGGTCGGCGTCCTGAAGAAGCTCACCGAGGACGTCAAGCGCCCGTACGTCGTCGTCCTCGGCGGCGCCAAGGTCTCCGACAAGCTCGGCGTGATCGACCACCTGCTGGAGAAGGCCGACCGCATCCTGGTCGGCGGCGGCATGGCGTACACCTTCCTCAAGGCCCAGGGCCACGAGGTCGGCATCTCGCTGCTCCAGGAGGACCAGATCCCGACCGTCCTGGAGTACCTGGACCGGGCGAAGAAGAAGGGCGTCGAGTTCGTCCTTCCCGTGGACGTGCTGGTCTCGGCGGAGTTCCCCGACCTCAAGGGCAAGACCCCGGCCAACCCGACCACGGTCGCGGCCGACGCCATCCCGGCCGACCAGGAGGGCCTGGACATCGGCCCCAAGACCCGTGAGCTGTACGCTTCCAAGCTGGCCGACGCCGCCACGGTCTTCTGGAACGGCCCGATGGGCGTCTTCGAGCACCCGGACTACGCCGGTGGCACCGCCGCCGTCGCGCAGGGCCTGCTGGACAGCGACGCCTTCTCGGTCGTCGGCGGTGGCGACTCCGCCGCCGCGGTCCGCATCCTGGGCTTCGACGAGAACGCGTTCGGCCACATCTCGACCGGCGGCGGCGCAAGCCTCGAATACCTGGAAGGCAAGACCCTGCCCGGCCTTGCCGCACTGGAGGACTGATCCTTAGATGAGCACCACCCGTACCCCGCTGATGGCGGGCAACTGGAAGATGAACCTCAACCACCTCGAGGCCATCGCCCACGTCCAGAAGCTCGCCTTCGCGCTGGCCGACAAGGACTTCGACGCGGTCGAGGTCGCGGTCCTGCCGCCCTTCACCGACCTGCGCTCCGTGCAGACCCTGGTCGACGGCGACAAGCTGAAGATCAAGTACGGCGCCCAGGACCTCTCGGCGCACGACTCCGGCGCGTACACCGGCGAGATCTCCGGTGCGATGCTGGCCAAGTTCAAGTGCTCCTACGTGGCCATCGGCCACTCCGAGCGCCGCCAGTACCACAACGAGACCGACGAGGTCGTCAACGCCAAGGTCAAGGCCGCGTATCGGCACGGCCTCACCCCGATCATGTGCGTCGGCGAGGGCCTGGACATCCGCAAGGCCGGCCAGCAGGTCGAGTACACGCTGGCCCAGGTCGACGGCGGCCTCAAGGACATCCCGGCCGAGCAGGCCGAGTCCATCGTCATCGCCTACGAGCCCGTGTGGGCCATCGGCACCGGCGAGGTCGCCACGCCCGAGGACGCGCAGGAGGTCTGCGGTGCGATCCGCGGGCGGCTGGCCGAGCTGTACTCCCAGGAGCTGGCCGACAAGGTCCGCATCCAGTACGGCGGCTCCGTGAAGTCCGGGAACGTCGCCGCGATCATGGCGAAGCCCGACGTCGACGGTGCGCTGATCGGCGGCGCGGCGCTGGACGCCGACGAGTTCGTCAAGATCGTCCGTTTCCGCGACCAGTAGTCGGCCGCGGCCACTGCCAGTAGTACCGGCAGTGAGTAGGCCCTCGGGCCGATCCGTCGTACTCTGACGGGGGTCGGTGGCTCGCCACCGGCCCCCGTCGTCTTTGTCTGTTTCGAGACTTGATCCGAGGAAGTTGGTCCAGCCGTGGTTATGGGGTTCTCGATCGCCCTGATCGTATTCAGCCTGCTGCTGATGCTGCTGGTTCTGATGCACAAGGGGAAGGGCGGCGGTCTCTCCGACATGTTCGGCGGCGGCATGCAGTCGTCCGTCGGAGGGTCCTCGGTCGCCGAGCGCAACCTCGACCGGATCACCGTGGTCGTCGGTCTGGTCTGGTTCGGCCTCATCGTGGCGCTCGCGCTGCTGATGAAGCTCGACGGCTGACGCGCATCGTCCGGTACGACGCCGGGATCGCGGCCTATCATGGGCAGGCGTCCCGGCGTCGGGGTGTAACTCCCGTCACTGGACGCGCGTTGGGCCTCATGCAGACTGGGCGCTCGCCGCGGGGCAGTACGACGTAGTCCCGCAGCACATCACGCAGGGAGTTACGACCGTGGCAAGTGGCAACGCGATCCGGGGAAGCCGGGTCGGAGCGGGGCCGATGGGTGAGGCCGAGCGCGGCGAGTCCGCGCCCCGCCTGCGCATCTCCTTCTGGTGCTCCAACGGGCACGAGACGCAGCCCAGCTTCGCCAGCGACGCGCAGGTCCCGGACACCTGGGACTGTCCGCGCTGTGGATTCCCGGCCGGTCAGGACCGGGACAACCCCCCGGATCCGCCGCGCACGGAACCGTACAAGACCCATCTCGCCTACGTGCGGGAGCGGCGCAGCGACGCGGACGGCGAGGCGATCCTCGCGGAGGCGCTCGCCAAACTGCGGGGCGAGATCTAGGAACGGAGCGAGGGCCGGACACCGGAGGGTGTCCGGCCCTCGCTGCTTTCGCTGTTCGTGCAGGGCAGCGTTTATGCAGGTCAGCGCGATTGTCAGTGGTACCCCTTACGGTCCTTGCATGATCTGGCGTTGCCGGATCTGAACGGCTCGGCTCGCGGGGGTAGTTGTGGCAGCGGTGCAGGCGGTGGCGGTGCAGGCGCCCGCGTGGCGCGGGGGGTTCGGGCGGCTGTGGTCGGCGGCCGTCGTGTCCAAGTTCGGCGACTCGCTGCGCACCGCCGCGATGCCGCTGCTCGCGGCCACGCTGACCCGGGACCCGGTGCTGGTGGCCTTGGTGAGCGCGTGCGGGTTCCTGCCGTGGCTGCTGTTCGGGCTGCTCGGCGGGGCGGTCGCCGACCGGGTCGACCAGCGGCGGGCGATGTGGGCCGTCGACCTCGTGCGCGGGCTGCTGATGGCGGGCTTCGCGGTGGCCGTGGCGCTCGGGCACGCGTCGATCGCCCTGCTGATCGTGGTGGCCTTCGCACTGACCACCCTCCAGACCCTCTTCGACAACGCGGCCACCGCCCTGCTGCCCTCGCTCGTCCCGGCGCAGGCGCTCGGCTCGGCGAACGCCCGGCTGATGACCGGGCAGCAGGTGGCGGGGACCTTCCTGGCCGCCCCGCTGGTGCCGGTGCTGCTGTTCTGGGGCCCTTCGGTGCCGTACGCCGCCGACGCGGTCACCTATGTCCTGGCCGCCGTGCTGATCGCCTCGCTGCGGGTCCCGGCGCCAGAGCGGCCGCCGCGCCCGGCGGGCAGCACGCTGCGCGGGGACATCGCGGCCGGGCTGAAGGTGCTGTGGGCGGACCGGCAGCTGCGCGGCCTGTGCACCGCGACGACGCTGTGCAACATCGGCGTCGGCGGGCTCATCGCCACCCTGGTGCTGCACGTCACCGGCTGGCTGGACGCCGGGCAGGCCGGATTCGCGGCGGCCATCACGGCGTACGGCGTGGGCAGCGTGGTCGGCGGGCTGGTCGCCGGACGGCTGGCCAGGCGGGTGGGGCGCATACGGAGCGTGTTCCTGGCGGGGTCGGTGCAGGCCGGCTGTCTGGTCGTGCTGGGCACGGTGCGCTCGCCGGTGGCGGCGGTCGCGGCGATGGCGGTCTTCGGGCTGATGGGCATCGTGTGGAACGCCAACCAGACGACCCTGATGCAGGAGCGCAGCCCCGCACAGATGCTGGGCAGGGTCAGTGCGGCCTTCCGCACCCTCGCGGTCGCCGGAGCCCCGCTCGGGGCGCTCCTGGCGGGACTCGCGGCGGCCTCCTGGGGACTGAACGCACCCGCCCTGCTGGCGGCCGCGCTGATGGGGCTGGCCGTGGCCGCACTCGCACCTCTGATCAATTAAGTTGGGGAAGCAGCGGGGGATGCATGCGGATACGAGTAGAAGTGGGCTGATGTCCGAGATGAACGCGATGGATTCGAAGAACGGCCGCACCAGGCTGAACCGGCTTCCCGAGTGGGCGGCGCTGGGCAAGCACCGGGAGCAGCTGGGCGACGCCCACCTGCGCGACCTGTTCGCCGCCGACCCGGCCCGCGGCTCGGGCTACACGCTCCAGGTCGGCGACCTGTATCTCGACTACTCCAAGCACCTGGTCACCGACGAGACCCTGGGCCTGCTCCGCGAGCTGGCCGAGGCCACCGGCGTCGCCGAGCTGCGCGACGCCATGTTCCGCGGCGAGAAGATCAACACCACCGAGGACCGCGCCGTCCTGCACACCGCGCTGCGCGCCCCGCGCGGAGCGGTCGTCGAGGTCGACGGCGAGAACGTCGTCCCGGCCGTGCACGCCGTCCTCGACAAGATGGCCGCCTTCTCCGACAAGGTCCGCTCGGGCGAGTGGACCGGGCACACCGGCCGGCGCATCAAGACGGTCGTCAACATCGGCATCGGCGGCTCCGACCTCGGCCCGGCCATGGCGTACGAGGTGCTGCGCTCCTTCACCGCCCGCGAGCTGGACTTCCGCTTCGTGTCCAACGTGGACGGCGCCGACCTGCACGAGGCGATCCGCGACCTGGACGCCGAGGAGACGCTCTTCATCGTCGCCTCCAAGACGTTCACGACGATCGAGACCATCACCAACGCCACCTCCGCCCGCAACTGGCTGCTGGGGAAGCTGGGCGGCGACGAGTCCGCCGTCGCCAAGCACTTCGTGGCGCTGTCCACCAACGCCGAGAAGGTCGCCGACTTCGGCATCGACACGGCCAACATGTTCGAGTTCTGGGACTGGGTCGGCGGCCGCTACTCCTACGACTCGGCCATCGGCCTCTCGCTGATGATCGCCATCGGCCCGGACCGCTTCCGCGAGATGCTGGACGGCTTCCACCAGGTCGACGAGCACTTCCGCACCGCCCCCGCCGAGCAGAACGCACCGCTGCTGCTGGGCCTGTTGGGCGTCTGGTACGGGGCCTTCTTCGACGCACAGGCGCACGCGGTCCTTCCGTACAGCCACTACCTGTCGAAGTTCACCGCCTACCTCCAGCAGCTCGACATGGAGTCCAACGGCAAGTCCGTGGACCGCGACGGCAACCCCGTCGACTGGCAGACCGGACCGGTCGTCTGGGGCACCCCGGGCACCAACGGGCAGCACGCGTACTACCAGTTGCTGCACCAGGGCACCAAGGTCATCCCGGCGGACTTCATCGGCTTCGCCCGCCCGGTCGCCGACCTCACCCCGGGGCTCGAGGCCCAGCACGACCTGCTGATGGCGAACTTCTTCGCCCAGACGCAGGCGCTGGCCTTCGGCAAGACGCCGGACGAGGTACGGGCCGAGGGCGTCGCCGAGGAGCTGGTGGCGCACAAGACCTTCCGCGGCAACCACCCGACCACCACGATCCTCAGCGACGAGCTGACGCCGTCCGTGCTCGGCCAGTTGATCGCCCTCTACGAGCACAAGGTGTTCGTCCAGGGCGCGATCTGGAACATCGACTCCTTCGACCAGTGGGGCGTCGAGCTGGGCAAGGTCCTGGCGAAGAAGATCGAACCGGTGCTGACCGGAACGGAGAAGGGCGAGGCGCTCGACAGTTCGACCGCGGCTCTCGTGGGCAAGTACCGTACGTTGCGCGGCCGTTGAGGCCGATCCGCTGAGGGGTGAGGGGTGACGGTGTCGGGGACCGGAGCAGGCACGGGGACGGTGCGGCTGAGACCGCCGCAGAACAGGTTCGACCGCAGGGTCGTCCCCTGGTGGCGGGTGCAGTGGCTGCTGCTGGTGCTGCCGCCGGTCCTCGTCCTCGTCCTGCTGGGAGTGCTGATCGAACCGGCCAGGTTCTGGCTGTTCCTCCCCGCGGCGCTGATCGCCGTTCCCGGGCTCCTCGCCGCCCTGCTCCTGCCCGGCTGGTGGTACCGGGTGCACCGCTGGGAGGTCACCGAGTCCGCGGTGTACATCCACACCGGGTACTTCTGGCAGGAGTGGCGGGTGGCGCCGATGTCGCGGATCCAGACCGTGGACACCGTGCGCGGCCCGCTGCAGCAGGCCTTCGGGCTGGCCACCGTCGTCGTCACCACCGGGTCCGCCAAGGGCGCCGTCAAGATCGAGGGGCTCGACCACGAGGTCGCCGCCGAACTGGCGGAGCAGCTCACGGAGATCACCGGGGCCACCCCCGGGGACGCGACATGAGCGGCACGCGCGCGGACGGGGCGTCCCCGGAGGGGATGCACACAGCCCCGGCCGGGGACGCCCCCGCCGACGTCCCCTGGCAGAAGCTGGACCGGCGCACCGTGCTCGTCGCCGTGACCCTCATGGGCGGCATCGCCTTCAGCGGCGGCGTGCCCGCCTTCGTCGCCCTCGCCGTCCCCTTCGGGGTGGTGCGGGCGCTCGCCTGGGTGCTGGGCGGGGCCGCGCTCCTCCTCCTGGGCACCGCCGGACTGGAGTACCTGCGCTGGCGGCACACCCGGTACCGGATAGGTCCCGAGCGGGCCGAACTGCACACCGGGCTGCTGCTGGTGAAGCGCCGCTCGCTGCGCCGGGAGCGCATCCGCACCGTCGACCTGACCGCGCATCCGCTGCTGCGGGTCCTCGGGCTGGTCAAGGTGCGGATCGGTACGGGGGAGCACAGCGCCGCGGGAGCGGACTCCATCCTCCAGATCACCCCGGTCACCCGCCGCGAGGGCGACCGGCTGCGCCGCGAACTGCTCGACCACGCGGTCCGCGAGGATGCCGAGGAGACCGACGGCAGGCTGGCCACGCTCGACCCCCGCTGGATCAGGTACGCGCCGCTGTCCTTCGCCGCACCGCTCCTCGGCCTCGGTGCCGGTGGTGCCCTGATGCAGGGCAGTGAGTGGTTCGGGCTCCAGGTCGAGGTGATCCAGTGGGTCGGCGACCTGTTCGACGGGGTCACCGTGCTCTGGATGGTCCTCACGCTGGCCGTGGTGCTGCTGATCGCGGGGGCGGTCGGCGCGCTGGGGCTGTTCGTCGAGATGTGGTGGGGGTACCGGCTGGACCGCGAGCCGGGCGGGACGCTGCGGGTGCAGCGGGGACTGTTCACCTCGCGGTCGATCTCCATCGAGGAGCGGCGGCTTCGGGGCGTCGAGGTGCTGGAACCGCTCGGCATCCGGCTGTCCGGGGCGGCCCGGCTGGACGCGGTGGCGACCGGCCTCGCGGAGACCGAGACCGACCAGAAGACCGACCGCAAGACCCTCCTGCCGCCCGCCCCGAAGGAACTGGCGGAGACGGTGGCCGCGCGGGTGCTGCGGGAGCCGGTCTCCCCGACCTCGGCGGTACGTCTGCGGGGGCACCCGGTGGCTGCGCGGGGCCGGCGGTTGCGCTGGGCGCTGGGCTCGGTGCTCGGGGTGGTGGCGTCGCTCCTGCTGCTGGGCGTGCTGCTGACGCAGGTGCTGGTGTGGGTCGCGGTGGCGGCCGTGGTGGTGCTGCTGCCGGTGGCCGCGCTGTTGGCGGTGGACGCGTACCGCTCGCTGGGGCACGGGCTCACGGGCAAGTACCTGGTGGTGCGGTCCGGGTCGATGCGGCGGGCGACGGTGGCGCTGCGGCGGGACGGGGTGATCGGCTTCACCGTGAAGCAGTCGGTGTTCCAGCGCAGGGCCGGCCTGGTCACGGTGACGGCGACGACGGCCGCCGGGGTCGGGGCGTACTCCGCGTACGACGTGGGGCAGAGCGAGGGTCTGGAGTTCGCCGGTGAGGCGGTGCCGGGGCTGCTCGGCCCGTTCCTGGAACGGGACCCGGACGGCACCCCGTAGGACCAGCACCCCGTAGGACCGCACCTCGCAGGACCAGCACCCCGTTGAGGACCCGCGACGCACCGCGGCCCGGCCGTCCCCCTTGTGAGGGGAAGTGCCGGGCCGCGGTGCGTTCCGGGGCGAAGGTCAGGCCGACGCCGGGGGATAGAGGGACCTCGGGAGTTCCGAGGCCGCAGCCTTGTCCAGGAGCCAGAGCGTGCGGGCACGCCCGTAGGCGCCCGAGGCCGGGGCCTGGATCTCGCCGGGGCCCGAGAGGGCGATTGCCGCCGCCTTCGCCTTGTCCTCGCCCGCCGCGAGCAGCCACACCTCGCGGGCCGCCCGGATCGCCGGGAGGGTGAGCGAGATGCGGGTGGGCGGGGGCTTGGGGGCGCCGTGGACGCCGACCACCGTCCGCTCGGTCTCGCGCACCGCCGGGTGCTCCGGGAAGAGCGACGCGACGTGCGTGTCCGGGCCGACGCCCAGCATGAGGACGTCGAAAGTGGGCACCTTGCCGTGGTCCTCGGGGCGCGCGGCCGCCGCCAGCTCGGCCGCGTAGGCCTCCGCCGCCGAGTCCGCGTCCTCGAAGCCCGCGTCGGAGGCCGGCATCGCGTGCACCCGTGCCGGGTCCAGCGGGACCGCGTCCAGCAGGGCCTCGCGGGCCTGCGTGTAGTTGCGCTCCGGGTCGTCGGCCGGGACGTACCGCTCGTCGCCCCACCACAGGTCCAGGCGCGACCAGTCGATCGCGTCCCGGGCCGGGGAGGAGGCCAGCGCCGCCAGGAGGCCGTTGCCGTTGCGGCCGCCGGTGAGGACCACCGACGCGGAGCCGCGGGCGGCCTGCGCGTCGACGATCTTCGTGATGAGGCGGGCCGCCGCGGCCTGAGCCATCAGCTCCTTGTCCCGGTGCACCACCAACTGCGGCGAGCTGCTCATCACTTGGCGGCCGCCTTCTTGGCGGGAGCGGCCTTCTTCGCCGGAGCGGGCTTGGTCTCGGAAGCCGCAGCGTCCTCGCCCGTCTTGGAAGCCTCCGCCTCCGCCTTCTCCACGACCGCACCCAGCCGGTCCACGCCGAACTTCAGCGCCGAGGCGTAGGTGTCGTCCGGGTCCAGGCGGCGCAGTTCCTCGGCGAGCAGTTCCGAGGTCTCGCGGCGCTTGAGGGCCACCGCGCGGTCCGGCTGGCCGTTCATGCACAGCGTGGCCAGCGAGCCGTCGGCGCGGTCGAGGACGATCGGGCCGTCCGCCGTCTCCATCCGTACGGCCGTGAGACCGGGACCGGCGGAGAGCGTGCGCTTGACCGGCACCGAGAGGCGGTCCGCCAGCCACATGGCCAGCAGCTCGCAGCTCGGGTTGAACTCCTCGCCCTCCACCTCGACCGAGGTGACCTTGGTGGGGAGCTGGTCGAGCGCGGCGGCCAGCATCGAGCGCCACGGGGTGATGCGGGCCCAGGACAGGTCCGTGTCGCCCGGCGTGTAGTTCTCGCTGCGTGCCGTCAGCTCGTGGATCGGCTGCTCGGCGGCGTACGTGTCGGTCACGCGGCGCTGACCGAGGGCACCGAGGGGGTCCTTGGCCGGGTCCACGGGACCGTTCACCGGCCACCAGACGACCGTGGGCGCGTCGGGCAGCAACAGGGGCAGCACGACCGACTGGGCGTGGTTGATGACCTCGCCGTACAGCCGCAGCACAACCGTTTCACCGGTGCCCGCGTCGGCGCCGAGCCGTACCTCCGCGTCCAGGCGCGCCTTCGAACGGTCGCGCGGCGAGCGCGAGAACCGCTTGACGACGACCAGGGTGCGCGAGGGGTGCTCGCGGGAGGCCTCGTTCGCCGCCTTGAGGGCGTCGTACGCGTTCTCCTCGTCGGTGACGATGACGAGGGTCAGCACCATGCCGACGGCGGGGGTTCCTATGGCCCGCCGTCCCTGCACGAGTGCCTTGTTGATCTTGCTGGACGTGGTGTCCGTCAGGTCGATCCTCATGGCCGGCGCCAGCTCCGTCCGTCTCGTGCAAGCATTTCGTCCGCCTCGACCGGGCCCCAGGTGCCGGACGCGTACTGCGCGGGCTTGCCGTGGGTGTCCCAGTACTGCTCGATCGGGTCGAGGATCCGCCAGGACTGCTCGACCTCCTCCAGGCGCGGGAACAGGTTGGCGTCGCCCAGGAGCACGTCCAGAATGAGGCGTTCGTACGCCTCGGGGCTGGACTCCGTGAAGGACTCGCCGTACGCGAAGTCCATCGACACGTCCCGGATCTCCATCGAGGTGCCCGGCACCTTGGAGCCGAAGCGCACGGTGACGCCCTCGTCCGGCTGGACGCGGATGACGATCGCGTTCTGGCCGAGCTCCTCGGTGGCGGTGTGGTCGAAGGGGGAGTGCGGGGCGCGCTGGAAGACGACCGCGATCTCCGTGACCCGGCGGCCGAGGCGCTTGCCGGTGCGGAGGTAGAAGGGGACGCCCGCCCAGCGGCGGTTGTCGATCTCCAGCTTCACGGCGGCGTAGGTGTCGGTCTTCGACTTGGGGTCGATGCCGTCCTCCTGGAGGTAGCCGACGGCCTTCGCGCCGCCCTGCCACCCCGCCGCGTACTGGCCGCGCACGGTGTCCCGGCCCAGATCCTTGGGGATCTTGACCGCGCCCAGGACCTTGGACTTCTCCGCGACCAGCGCGTCCGCGTCGAAGGAGGCGGGCTCCTCCATCGCGGTCAGGGCCAGCAGCTGGAGGAGGTGGTTCTGGATGACGTCGCGGGCCGCGCCGATGCCGTCGTAGTACCCGGCCCGGCCGCCGATGCCGATGTCCTCGGCCATGGTGATCTGCACGTGGTCCACGTACGACCGGTTCCAGATCGGCTCGAACATCTGGTTGGCGAAACGCAGCGCCAGGATGTTCTGCACCGTCTCCTTCCCCAGGTAGTGGTCGATGCGGAAGACCTCGTTCGGCGGGAAGACCTCGTGCACGATCCGGTTGAGCTCCTGCGCGGAGTCCAGGTCGTGGCCGAAGGGCTTCTCGATGACCGCGCGCCGCCAGGAGTTCTCCTTCTGCTCGGCCAGCCCGTGCTTCTTCAGCTGCTGGACGACCTGCGGGAAGAACTTCGGGGGCACCGAGAGGTAGAAGGCGAAGTTGCCGCCCGTGCCCTGCGCCTTGTCGAGCTCCTGGATCGTCGCCTTCAGCGTCTCGAACGCCTTGTCGTCGTCGAAGTCGCCCTGGACGAAGCGCATGCCCTGGATCAGCTGCTGCCAGACCTCCTCGCGGAACTCCGTGCGCGCGTGCTCCTTGACGGCGTCGTGCACGACCTGCGCGAAGTCCTCGCTGGCCCAGTCGCGGCGGGCGAAGCCGACGAGGGAGAAGCCCGGCGGCAGCAGGCCGCGATTGGCCAGGTCGTAGACGGCAGGCATCAACTTTTTACGGGACAAATCGCCCGTGACGCCGAAAATGACCAGGCCCGACGGCCCCGCGATGCGCGGGAGCCGTCGATCCTGTGCGTCACGCAGCGGATTGCTGCTGGACAAGTGGTCAGCCCTCCGAAGGAGCGAGGCGCTTGAGCTCGGCCTCGGTCGACTTGAGCAGGTCGTTCCAGGCGTCCTCGAACTTGGAGACGCCCTCGGTCTCCAGCAGCTCCACGACGTCGTCGTACTTGATCCCCAGCTTCTCGACGGCGTCGAGCTCGGCGCGGGCCTGCTCGTACGTGCCCGCGATGGTGTTGCCGGTGATCTGCCCGTGGTCGGCGGTGGCCTCCAGGGTCGCCTCCGGCATGGTGTTCACCGTGCCCGGGGCGACGAGGTCGTCCACGTACAGAGTGTCCTTGTAGGCCGGGTCCTTGACGCCGGTCGAGGCCCACAGCGGACGCTGCTTGTTGCCCTGCGCCTTGTCCAGCGCGGCCCAGCGGTCGGAGGAGAAGACCTCCTCGTACGCCTGGTAGGCGAGGCGGGCGTTGGCGAGCGCGGCCTTGCCCTTGAGGGCCTTGGCCTCGTCCGTGCCCAGGCCGTCGAGGCGCTTGTCGATCTCGGTGTCCACGCGGGACACGAAGAAGGAGGCCACCGAGTGGATCTTGGAGAGGTCCAGGCCGGCGGCCTTCGCCTTCTCCAGGCCCGCCAGGTAGGCGTCCATGACCTCGCGGTAGCGCTCCAGCGAGAAGATCAGCGTGACGTTGACGCTGATGCCCTTGCCGATGACCTCGGTGATCGCCGGCAGACCGGCCTTCGTCGCCGGGATCTTGATGAGCGTGTTGGGGCGGTCCACCAGCCAGGCGAGCTGCTTGGCCTCGGCGATGGTCGCCGCGGTGTCGTGCGCCAGGCGCGGGTCGACCTCGATGGAGACCCGGCCGTCCTGGCCCTGCGTCGCGTCGAAGACGGGGCGCAGGATGTCGGCGGCGTCACGGACGTCCGCCGTCGTGATCATCCGGATGGCTTCCTCGACGGTCACCTTGCGGGCCGCGAGGTCGCTGAGCTGGCCCTCGTAGCCGTCGCCGGAGGAGATCGCCTTCTGGAAGATCGACGGGTTGGTGGTCACGCCCACGACGTGCTGCTGGTCGATCAGCTCGGCGAGGTTGCCGGAGGTGATCCGCTTGCGCGACAGGTCGTCGAGCCAGATCGCAACGCCCTCGTCGGAGAGGCGCTTGAGTGCGTCTGTCATGAGAAATGCATCTCCTAGATCGTGTATACGAGCGTCAGCGCTGGGCGGCGTCGAGAGATTCCCGGGCGGCGGCGGCGACGGCCTCGCCGGTGAAGCCGAACTCCTTGAAGAGGACCTTGCCGTCGGCCGAGGCACCGAAGTGCTCCAGCGAGACGATCCGGCCCGCGTCACCGACGTACTTGTGCCAGGTGAGACCGATACCGGCCTCGACCGCCACACGCGCCGTGACCGACGGGGGAAGGACGCTGTCCCGGTAGGCCTGGTCCTGCTCCTCGAACCACTCCACCGACGGCATCGACACGACACGCGTCGGAATGCCCTCGGCCTGGAGCGCCTCGCGCGCCTCGACGGCGAGCTGGACCTCGGAGCCGGTACCGATCAGGACCACCTGGGCGTCGCCGCCCTCTGCCTCGAACAGCACATACCCACCACGGGCGGCGTCCTGGTTGGCCTCGTACGTCGGCACGCCCTGACGGGTCAGCACCAGACCGTGCGGGGCGCCCTTGCCGAAGACCTTCGTGTACCGCTTGAGGATCTCGCGCCAGGCGATGGCCGTCTCGTTGGCGTCCGCCGGGCGGACCACGTTCAGGCCCGGGATGGCGCGCAGCGAGGCGATGTGCTCGACCGGCTGGTGGGTGGGGCCGTCCTCGCCGAGGCCGACCGAGTCGTGCGTCCACACGTACGTGACCGGCAGGTGCATCAGCGCGGACAGACGCACCGCGTTGCGCATGTAGTCGGAGAACACCAGGAAGGTGCCGCCGTAGATACGGGTGTTGCCGTGCAGCGCGATGCCGTTCATCTCGGCGGCCATCGAGTGCTCGCGGATGCCGAAGTGCACGGTGCGGCCGTACGGGCTCGCCTCCGGGAGGGGGTTGCCCTCGGGGAGGAACGACGAGGTCTTGTCGATCGTCGTGTTGTTGGAGCCCGCGAGGTCGGCCGAGCCGCCCCACAGCTCGGGGATGACCGCGCCCAGCGCCTGCAGGACCTTGCCGGAGGCCGCACGGGTGGCGACGCCCTTGCCGGTCTCGAAGACGGGGAGCTTCTCCTCCCAGCCCGTGGGCAGCTCGCCCGCGTTGATGCGGTCGAACTCGGCCGCGCGCTCCGGGTTGGCGGTGCGCCAGGCGGCGAAGCCCTTCTCCCACTCGGCCTTCGCCTCCGCACCCCGGTCCAGGGCCTTGCGGGTGTGGGCGATGACCGCGTCGGAGACCTCGAAGGTCTGCTCCGGGTCGAAGCCGAGCACGCGCTTGGTGGCCGCGACCTCGTCGTCGCCGAGCGCCGAGCCGTGCGAGGCCTCGGTGCCCTGCGCGTTCGGCGCGGGCCAGGCGATGATCGAGCGCATCGCGATGAAGGAGGGCTTGTCCGTGACGGCCTTGGCCGCCTGGATCGCGTTGTAGAGCGCCTCGGGGTCCAGGTCGCCGTCCGGCTTCGGCGCGACGCGCTGGACGTGCCAGCCGTACGCCTCGTACCGCTTCAGCGTGTCCTCGGAGATCGCGGTCTCGGTGTCGCCCTCGATCGAGATGTGGTTGTCGTCCCACAGGAGCACGAGGTTGCCGAGCTTCTGGTGACCGGCCATCGAGGACGCCTCGGCGGAGATGCCCTCCTGGAGGCAGCCGTCGCCGGCGATCGCGTAGATGAAGTGGTCGAACGGTGACTCGCCGACCGGGGCCTCGGGGTCGAACAGACCGCGCTCGTAGCGGGCGGCCATCGCCATGCCCACCGCGTTCGCGACGCCCTGCCCGAGCGGACCGGTCGTGGTCTCGACGCCGACCGTGTGCCCGTACTCCGGGTGACCGGGCGTCTTGGACCCCCAGGTGCGGAACGACTTCAGGTCGTCCAGTTCCAGGCCGAACCCGGCCAGGTAGAGCTGGGTGTAGAGCGTGAGGGACGAGTGGCCCGCGGAAAGCACGAAGCGGTCGCGGCCGGTCCAGTCGGCGTCCGCCGGGTCGTGCCGCATCACCTTCTGGAAGAGGGTGTACGCGGCCGGAGCCAGGCTCATCGCCGTACCCGGATGGCCGTTGCCGACCTTCTGTACGGCGTCCGCGGCCAGGACGCGAGCCGTGTCTACGGCCCGCTGGTCCAATTCGGTCCACTCAAGGTCATCTGTGGTGGTCGGCTTGGTGCTCACCCTGGGTCAGGGCTCCTCTCCACAATGTTTTAGTGACCCGGTGTCTGTTCGCCGCACCGGGGCGCTGTCGAGCCTACCCTCGGAAGAACGCGCAAAATTTCGAGTCCACGCCGGTGGAATGGCAAGGCGTCACAGTCCAGAGTGCGCGTCTCCGAGGGGGTTCGCCTCTCGGCGAACGCATTTCCGTATACATCCGGACACTACTCCTCGGGTGCCTCGTCCCGCGGGTTGTTCACGGTCGGCCCAACACGACCCCACCCCGGCGAAGGGCGACGTATGGGCAACGTCTAGAGTGGCGTGGTACGCGCAAGTCTTTACCGGGCCTTCACGCCCGGAGCTTGCTTCAGGATTTCTCTGTCAGGGGTGTGCGTGACGGCCGTCGAGTCCCGACCCGCAGGGGTCGCTTCGACTCCCAGCCCGGGGGGCCATCGGCCGTTCGGAGCCCGGGTCAAGGCGTTTGTTGCACTGACCAAGCCGAGGATCATCGAGCTCCTGCTGATCACCACCGTCCCGGTGATGTTCCTGGCGGAGCAGGGTGTCCCGGACCTTTGGCTGGTGCTGGCCACCTGCCTCGGCGGATATCTCTCCGCCGGTGGCGCGAACGCGCTCAACATGTACATCGACCGCGACATCGACGCGCTGATGGACCGCACGTCGCAGCGTCCGCTGGTCACCGGGATGGTCAGCCCGCGCGAGTGCCTGGTCTTCGGCATCTCGCTCGCGGTGATCTCCACGCTCTGGTTCGGGCTGCTGGTCAACTGGCTGTCCGCCGCGCTGTCGCTCGGTGCGCTGCTCTTCTACGTCGTCGTCTACACGATGATCCTGAAGCGCCGCACCGCGCAGAACATCGTCTGGGGCGGCATCGCCGGCTGCCTGCCGGTCCTCATCGGCTGGTCCTCGGTCACCAACTCGATGTCGTGGGCCGCGGTCATCCTCTTCCTGGTCATCTTCTTCTGGACGCCGCCGCACTACTGGCCGCTGTCGATGAAGGTCAAGGACGACTACGCCCGCGTCGGCGTGCCGATGCTGCCGGTGGTCAAGGGCAACAAGGCGGTCGCCAAGCAGATCGTGGCGTACAGCTGGGTGATGGTGGCCGTCTCCCTGCTGCTCCAGCCGCTGGGTTACACGGGCTGGTTCTACACGATCGTCGCGGCGGTCACCGGTGGCTGGTGGCTGTGGGAGGCGCACGGCCTCCAGGCCCGTGCCAAGGCCGAGATCACGGGCGCGAAGCTGAAGGAGATGCGGCTGTTCCACTGGTCCATCACCTACGTCTCGCTGCTGTTCGTGGCGGTCGCGGTGGATCCCTTCATCCGCTTCTGATCCGTACGGCTCCCGACGGGCGGGACACGTGGTCAAGGCCACGTGTCCCGCCCGTCGCCAGTTCGGCTACTCGTCGGTAGCATCCTGCTCATGGCAGACACCAAGCAGGCAGAGCGGCCCACGTCGACGTCGGCCGAGAAGTCGGCCGCGCGCAGGACGGCGAAGCTGGCCAAGCAGATCACCGCCTTCGCCGGTCAGCACGGCGGCGCCGAGGGCCAGCTCGCGTACATCGGGCAGCGCGGCACCCGCATCGTCCTGGTCGGCGACGACGGCGCGTGGGGCGACCTGGTGGCCCCCACCTACGACGTGGCGAAGGCGGCCACCGAGAAGGCCGGGATCACCGTCCACGAGGACTTCGACGGCGAGTTCGCCGCGAAGGTCGAGACCGGCCCGTACGAGTGGAAGCGGATGGGCGGCATTCAGCTCGGCGGCTCCCAGCCCCGCAAGGCGTAGGCAAGGCTCAGCGAACGGGCCCGCCCTCGATACCCGGGGCGGGCCTCACCCGTTAGGCCCTGTGGAAGCGTCACACGCGTCACGCCACCCACAGGGAGTCCCGATGTTCGTCACCCCGCCGTCCCTGGTGGACCACTACTGCCACGGCGTGCTCCGCACCGAGCTGGGTCTCGGCACCTTCGAGGCGCATCTGGGCCGCACGCCCGCACCGCCCGCCCCCGGCACCACCTTCTTCGACACCCAGACGGGCTTCGCGGTACGCCGCTGGTGCCCGCCCCTGCTGGGTCTGGAGCCGCACTGTCCGCCCGCCCGCTATCTGGCCCGGCGCCGCGAACTGGGCGTCCTGGAGGCCGGGCGGCGGCTCCTGCGCGGCACCGGCATCGCCGCCTACCTGGTCGACACCGGGCTCCCCGGAGACCTCACCTGCCCCCAGGAGCTGGCCGTCACGGGCGACGCCGAGGCGCACGAGATCGTACGGCTGGAACTGCTGGCCGAGCAGATCGCCGACACGTCCGGCACCGCCGAGGGCTTCCTCGCGAATCTGGGCGAGGCCATGCATGCCGCGACCAGGAGCGCCGTCGCCTTCACCTCCGTGGCGGGGGTGCGGCACGGGCTCGCCCTCGCGCCGCACCCGCCGGGGCCGGGCGAGGTGCGGGGCGCCGCCGGACGCTGGCTGGCGGGACGCCGGGCCGGAGGGCGGCTGTCCGACCCCGTACTCCTGCGGCATCTGCTGTGGAACGCGGTCAGCTGCGGGCTGCCGCTCCAGTTGCACGTGGCGGGGGACCCGGAGCGGCTGACGGAGTTCGCGGCGGCGAGCGCGGGGCTCGGGACCGATCTGGTGCTGCTGCACGACTACCCGTACCACCGGCACGCGGCGCACCTGGCGGGCGTCTTCCCGCACGTGTACGCGGACCTGGGGCCTGCCCTGTCGCACACGGGTGCGGGGGCGGCGGCCGTGCTCGCGGAGATGCTGGAGCTGGCGCCGTTCGGGAAGGTGCTCTTCTCCAGCGGGGCGCGCGGGCTGCCGGAACTGCACGTGGTGGGTGCGCGGCTGTTCCAGGAGGCGCTGGGCAGGGTGCTCGGCGGGTGGGTCGCCGAGGGGGCCTGGTCGAAGCCGGACGCGGAACGGGTCGCCGGGATGATCGCGGCGGGGAACGCGCGGCGGGTGTACCGGCTGGTGTAGGGGGCGTACGTACGGCAAAAGGGCCCGGGATCGCCTCCTGGGCCCTTTTTCTCGCGCGTACGGTCAGGCGCTCGCCGGCACCTGGGCCGCGGGGGAGTCCGCCACCGGCTCCGGAGTCTCCGCCGGGCGCTCGCGCAGGCTCAGCAGCAGGCGGATCACGGCGATCCACATCAGCGAGGAGAGCAGCATGTGGAAGGCGACCAGGAGTTCCGGGACCTGCGTGAAGAACTGGACGTAACCGACCGCGCCCTGGGCGACCAGCACGACCAGCAGGTCGCGGGAGCGGTGCCGGGTGTCGTCCGGGGCGTCCACCATGCGCAGCACCAGGAACATCGCGATGGCCAGCGCGCACACCACCCACGCGGCGGCGGCGTGCACATGGGCGGCGTCCGTCCAGTCCCATGGCATGCGCGGCACCTCGCTCTTGTCGCCCGCGTGCTTGCCGGAACCGGTCACCGAGGTGCCCAGCACGATCAGTACGGCGGTGACCGCGACGATCGCCCAGCCCAGCCTGCGCACCGGCCCCGGCACGCGCGGGATGGGGGCGCCGTCGCCCTCGCGGGTGCGCTGCCAGGTGATGGTGGCCATCGCCAGAAGGGCGTTGGCGGCCAGGAAGTGACCGGCCACCGTCCAGGGGTTCAGGCCCATCCACACGGTGATGCCGCCGACCACGGCGTTGCTCATCACCAGCCAGAACATGCCCCAGGCGGTGCGGGTGAGGCTGCGCCGCCACGGCTTGGTGGAGCGGGCCGCGATGATCGCCCAGCCGACGGCCGCCGACAGGACGTACGTCAGCATGCGGTTGCCGAACTCGACGAACCCGTGGAAGCCCTGCTCGGGCGTCACGAACAGGCTGTCGGACGTGCACTTGGGCCAGGTGTCGCAGCCGAGACCGGAACCGGTCAGCCGGACCGCGCCGCCGGTCACGATGATGAGGACGCTCATCACGACGGCCGACATCGCGGCGCGCTGGAGCGTACGGGGCGTGGGCGTCCATCGCTTGGCGATGAGGGCGAGGGGGGTCAACACGGCAACCATCGTAGGCCGGTGCTTGTGCGAGTTTTCACGAGGGGGGCGGTGAAGAGCTGTGATGTCACTCCCAACCGCCCCTCGCGGCTACTCCCAGCGGAAGAACTTCGCCGCCGCTCCGAGGCCGAGGACCGCCCACACCGCGAGGATCCCGAGGTTGCCCCAGGGCATCGACGCGCCGTGCTGAAGGACGTCGCGCAGGCCGTCGGAGAGCGCGGAGATGGGCAGCAGGCCCAGCACGTTCTGCACGGCGTCCGGGAACTTGTCGAGCGGGACGATGACGCCGCCGCCGACGAGGAGGAGCAGGAAGACGAGGTTGGCGGCGGCGAGCGTCGCCTCGGCCTTCAGCGTGCCCGCCATCAGCAGACCGAGGCCGGAGAAGGCCGCCGTGCCGAGGATCAGCAGGAGGAGTACGGAGACCGGGTTGCCCTGCGGCGACCAGCCGAGGCCGAAGGAGATGGCGGTCAGCAGGACGACCTGGAGGACCTCGGTGACCAGGACGGACAGCGTCTTCGCCGTCATCAGCGCCCAGCGGGGGAGCGGCGAGGTGCCGAGCCGCTTGAGGACTCCGTACCGGCGCTCGAAGCCGGTGGCGATGGCCTGGCCGGTGAACGCGGTCGACATGACGGCGAGCGCCAGGATGCCGGGGGCGAGGAAGTCGACGGACTTGCCCTTGCCGGTGTCGATGATGTCGACGGCCGAGAAGAGGACCAGGAGGAGGGCCGGGATGATCACCGTGAGGAGGAGCTGCTCGCCGTTGCGCAGCAGCATCTTGGTTTCGAGGGCGGTCTGCGCGCCGATCATCCGGCCGAGCGGGGCCGCTCCGGGCATGGGGGTGTAAGGGGCGGTGCTCATGGACGCAGGTCCTTACCGGTCAGCTCAAGAAAGACGTCTTCGAGGGTGCGGCGCTCGACCGAGATGCCGTCGGGCATCACGCCGTGCTGGGCGCACCAGGTGGTGACCGTGGCCAGCAGCTGCGGGTCGATCTTGCCGCCGATGCGGTACGTGCCCGGGATCAGCTCCTCCGCGACGGTGTCGGCGGGGAGGGCCTTGAGGAGCGAGGTCATGTCGAGCCCGGGACGGCCGGTGAAGCGCAGGGTGTTCTCGGCGCCGCCCCGGCAGAGGTCGGCGGGGGAGCCCTGGGCGATGACCTTGCCGGTGTCCACGATCGCGACGTCGTCGGCGAGCTGCTCGGCCTCGTCCATGAAGTGCGTGGTGAGGATGACGCTCACCCCGGACGCACGGAGTTCCTTGACCAGGTCCCAGGTGGAGCGGCGGGCGTGCGGGTCCAGGCCCGCGGTCGGCTCGTCCAGGAAGACCAGCTCCGGGCGGCCGACGACGGCCATCGCGAGCGCGAGGCGCTGCTGCTGGCCGCCGGAGAGCCTGCGGTAGGTCGTACGGCCGCAACTGCCGAGCCCCAGGCGGTCGATGAGTGCGTCCACGTCGAGGGGGTGCGCGTGCAGCTTCGCCATGTGGCGCAGCATCTCGTCGGCGCGGGCGCCGGAGTAGACGCCGCCGGACTGGAGCATCACGCCGATGCGCGGGCGCAGCTTCGCGGCGTCGGCGATCGGGTCGAGGCCCAGCACCCGGACGGTGCCCGCGTCGGGCTTGCGGTAGCCCTCGCAGGTCTCGACGGTGGTGGTCTTTCCGGCGCCGTTGGGGCCGAGGACGGCGGTGACGGTGCCGGAGGCGACGGTGAGGTCGAGGCCGTCGACCGCGGTCTTGGATCCGTACCGCTTGACCAGGCCGGTGACCTGGACGACGGGCTCATGTGACATGGGAGCGAGTCTAGGCGGCGGCGTGAAACGGATCGGCGGGGGGCGGAGGTCCCCCGGGGCCGGAGGCCGGAGGGCCCGTGACTGGTGACCTTTTCGGTCGGAAGGGGTTACCGGCCGGTCATAGCGTCGACAGAGTGATCAGCATTGCGGAGAACGTCGAGGAGACCGCCCGGCAGGCCGTGCACAAGGCCCACGGACTGAGGCGGCCGTCGGGCTATCTGGTGTCGGCGCTGCTGGCCGGGGCGTACATCGCGGTGGGCGAGGTGTTGCTGCTCACCGCCGTCTCCCCGCTGGTCGCGGCCGGGTCGCCGTGGGTGCGGCTGGTGGAGGGCGCGGTCTTCCCGATCGCGCTGACGCTGGTGATGTGCACCGGGGCGCAGCTGTTCACGTCGAACGTGCTGGTGATGCTGGTGGGGGCGTTCACCGGGCGGACCGGGCGCCGGGCGCTGGTGGGGACCTGGGCGCTGTGCCTGGTCGGGAACCTGCTGGGGACGCTGGGGCTGGCCGCCATGGCGCACGCCTCGGGAGTGACCGCCGCTCCGTCCGCGCGGGCGATGCTGCACGAGATGCTGCGGGCGAAGAACGCGCTCGACGGCGGGCAGCTCTTCTGGCGGGCCGTGCTGTGCAACCTCCTGGTCTGCCTCGGGGTGTGGATGTACTTCCGGATGCGGGGCGAGGTCGCGAAGATCCTGGTGCTGTGGCTGCCGGTGCTGGTGTTCGTGGCGGCGGGCTTCGAGCACTGTGTCGCCGACATGGCCCTGTACGCGCTCGGGCTCTTCGAGGGGTTCTCCACCCCGGGCGAGCTGGTACGGAACCTGGTCTTCACCGTGCCGGGGAACATCGTGGGCGGGGGACTGCTGGTGGGTGGGCTGAACTGGTACGTGGGCGGGGCGGTCCGTTCGGGCTGAGGGGCGGCTCAGCCCCCGGATCGGTTCTCCCGCAGCCAGCCTTCCGCGTAAGCCACTGCCTCCGTCAGGGGGAAGAGGCGGGATTCGGCGGCGCCCACGCGGCCACGTACCACCGGGCGCTCCTTCTCGTACGCCGCGCCCAGGTCCGCGAAGCCCTCCTCGGAGACGTCCGTGTCCCGGACCGTCACCCACTGGCGGCCCTCCGGCGTCGCCACCGGGAAGGAGTTGTCCACGACCGGCGAGGGGACGCGGTATTCGGCCAGGTGGAAGGCCGTGCAGGTGGCCCAGCCCGTACCGAGGAAGAGCACGCGGGCCCCCACCTCCTCCAGCCGGGCCAGGGGGCTGCGCTCACCCAGTCGGCAGTCCAGTGCGTGGTCCCCGGTGACGTGCCCGGCGCACGGGCCGATCGCCGCGAAGGAGGTCTGCGGGTGCGCGCTGCGCAGGGCGCCCGGCCAGGTCCGTACCGCTTCGGGAAGCACGCCGATGCCCCGGGTGGGCGCGGTGACCGGGTCGTACGCGGGCATCGTGGCGCGGATGGGGTCCCACCACTCCTGGGGGACGGGAGGGTTGCCCCACTCGGCCGGGTCCGAGTAGTCGCCCGAATGTGCGGGGGCGACGAGGGTGCCCTCCGGTCCGAGCGCGTCCAGGAGTGCCTGGACGACCGCTACCCGGCCTCCGTTGACCCAGCCCAGAGAGCTGAGCGAGGAGTGCACGAGGAGGGTCTCGCCGGGGAGTACGCCCAGGTCACGCAGGTCGGCGGCGAGCGAGTCGCGGGTGCACAGCGGGCCGCGGACGGGAGTGGTCGACATGGTCGGGGAGTCTGGCACCGACCCTCGGAAGGCGCCTCCGCATTTCGTCCTCGGTGATCATTTCCGCAGGTCAGCTTAGGTTTACCTAAGTGATGCAGTCCACCGATCTTGCTCAGGATCCGGGTTGTCACGCTCAGAAGAATTACGCAACAATGGCGTTGTGAAATACGAAGGCGAGGTCCCCCAGACGGACGTCGCGACCGGTGAGCGGTCCACCCGCAACCGTGTCGCGCGCTCCATCCTGGACCACGGCCCGTCGACGGTCGCCGATCTGGCGAAGCGCCTCGGTCTCACCCAGGCCGCCGTGCGCCGCCACCTCGACGCTCTCGCCGCCGACGATGTGGTGCAGGCGAAGGAGCAGCGGGTGTACGGGGCGCGCACGCGCGGCCGACCCGCCAAGGTCTTCGCGCTCACCGACTGCGGCCGGGACGCCTTCGACCAGTCGTACGACAAGCTCGCGGCCGACGCCCTGACCTGGATCTCCCGGGCGGCCGGCGGCGGCGAGCAGGGCGAGGCGGCCGTCACCGCCTTCGCCCGCGCCCGGATCGCCGCGCAGGCCCACGCGTACCGCGAGGCCGTCGAGGCGGCGCCCCCCGAGCAGCGCACGGAGGCTCTGGCAAGGGCCCTGAGCGCCGACGGGTACGCTGCTACGGCGCGTAGCGCACCGGTCGGAGAGCAGCTGTGCCAGCACCACTGCCCTGTCGCCCACGTCGCGGAACAGTTTCCGCAGCTCTGCGAGGCGGAGACCGAGGTCTTCTCCGCGCTGCTCGGGACCCACGTCCAGCGACTGGCCACCATCGCCCACGGCGACGGGGTCTGCACGACGTACATCCCCAAGACCGCACATTCAGCATCAGCAAGCACGGCCGGGAGGAACCCCGCATGACTCTCCCTATCGAGGAGACTGCCCACCCCGAACTCGAGGGCCTGGGTACGTACGAGTTCGGCTGGGCCGACTCCGACGCGGCAGGCGCCGCGGCCAAGCGTGGCCTGTCCGAAGCTGTCGTCCGCGACATCTCGGAGAAGAAGAACGAGCCCGAGTGGATGCTGAAGCTGCGTCTCAAGGGCCTGCGTCTGTTCGACAAGAAGCCCATGCCGAACTGGGGCTCCGACCTGTCGGGCATCGACTTCGACAACATCAAGTACTTCGTGCGCTCCACCGAGAAGCAGGCCGCTTCCTGGGAAGAGCTTCCCGAGGACATCAAGAACACGTACGACAAGCTCGGCATCCCGGAGGCGGAGAAGCAGCGCCTCGTCGCCGGTGTCGCGGCCCAGTACGAGTCCGAGGTCGTCTACCACCAGATCCGTGAGGACCTGGAGGAGCAGGGCGTCATCTTCGTCGACACCGACACCGCGCTGAAGGAGCACGAGGAACTCTTCAAGGAGTACTTCGGCACCGTCATCCCGGTCGGCGACAACAAGTTCGCGTCGCTGAACACCGCCGTGTGGTCGGGCGGCTCGTTCATCTACGTGCCCAAGGGTGTCCACGTCGACATCCCGCTCCAGGCCTACTTCCGTATCAACACGGAGAACATGGGTCAGTTCGAGCGCACGCTGATCATCGTCGACGAGGACGCCTACGTTCACTACGTCGAGGGCTGCACCGCGCCGATCTACTCCTCGGACTCGCTGCACTCCGCCGTGGTCGAGATCATCGTGAAGAAGGGCGGCCGCTGCCGCTACACGACGATCCAGAACTGGTCGAACAACGTCTACAACCTGGTCACCAAGCGCGCCGTGGCGTACGAGGGCGCGACCATGGAGTGGGTCGACGGCAACATCGGCTCCAAGGTGACCATGAAGTACCCGGCTGTTTACCTCATGGGTGAGCACGCCAAGGGCGAGACGCTCTCCATCGCCTTCGCGGGCGAGGGCCAGCACCAGGACGCCGGCGCCAAGATGGTGCACATGGCGCCGAACACGTCGTCCAACATCGTCTCGAAGTCCGTGGCGCGTGGCGGCGGCCGTACGTCCTACCGCGGTCTCATCGAGATCGGCGAGGGTGCGCCGGGGTCGAAGTCCAACGTGCTCTGTGACGCGCTGCTGGTCGACACCATCTCCCGCTCGGACACGTACCCGTACGTCGACGTGCGCGAGGACGACGTGTCCATGGGCCACGAGGCGACCGTCTCCAAGGTCTCCGAGGACCAGCTCTTCTACCTGATGAGCCGCGGTCTGACCGAGTTCGAGGCGATGGCGATGATCGTGCGCGGCTTCGTCGAGCCGATCGCCAAGGAGCTCCCGATGGAGTACGCCCTGGAGCTCAACCGGCTGATCGAGCTGCAGATGGAGGGGTCGGTCGGCTGAGGCCGGTCCCCACTCCCGTCAGCGGCAACAGACTTCTTGATCCAGAGAGAGAGCTACACGACAGCCATGGCTGAGGCTCAGAACATCCCGGTGGGTTCCACCACCGCCGGTTCCATCGCGGTGGCGGCGGAATCCACCACCGCCACCCGCATGAGCGCGCCGCCGTCCTTCGACGTGGCGGACTTCCCCGTGCCGCACGGCCGCGAGGAGGAGTGGCGGTTCACCCCGCTGGCCCGTCTGCGGGGTCTGCACGACGGCACCGCCGAGGCCGGCGGCGAGCTGACCGTCCAGGTCGAGGCCCCCGAGGGCGTCACCGTCGAGACGGTCGACCGCACCGACGCCCGCCTCGGCAAGGCCGGCACGCCCGTGGACCGCGTCGCGGCCCAGGCGTACAGCTCCTTCGAGAAGGCCTCGGTCGTCTCGGTGCCCAAGGAGACCGTGCTGACCGAGCCGATCCGCGTGTCGGTGCACGGCGGCGGCGGTACGGCCTACGGCCACCAGGTCTTCGAGCTCGGCGCGTTCGCCGAGGCTGTCGTGGTCATCGACCACACCGGTGACGGCGTGCTCGCCGCCAACGTCGACTACGTGCTCGGCGACGGCGCGAAGCTGACCGTCGTGTCCGTGCAGGACTGGGACGACAAGGCCGTCCACGTGGCGCAGCACAACGCGCTCGTCGGCCGCGACGCCTCGTTCAAGTCCGTCGTCGTCACCTTCGGCGGCGATGTCGTCCGCCTGCACCCGCGCGTCTCGTACGCCGGTCCCGGCGGCGAGGCCGAGCTGTTCGGCCTGTACTTCACGGACCAGGGCCAGCACCAGGAGCACCGCCTCCTGGTCGACCACAACGTCCCGAACTGCAAGTCCAACGTGGCCTACAAGGGCGCCCTCCAGGGCCAGGACGCGCACGCCGTGTGGATCGGCGACGTCCTGATCCAGGCCGCCGCCGAGGGCACCGACTCGTACGAGATGAACCGCAACCTGGTGCTCACCGACGGCGCACGCGTCGACTCGGTCCCCAACCTGGAGATCGAGACCGGCGAGATCGCCGGAGCGGGCCACGCCTCGGCGACCGGCCGCTTCGACGACGAGCAGCTCTTCTACCTCCAGTCCCGCGGCATCCCCGAGGACGAGGCCCGCCGGCTGGTCGTCCGCGGCTTCTTCGCCGAGCTGGTCCAGCAGATCGGCGTCACGGACGTCGAGGAGCGCCTGCTCGCGAAGATCGACGCGGAGCTGGAGGCTTCGGTCTGATGGCGTTCGTGAAGGTGGCGTCGCTGAGCGAGCTGGAGACCGACACCCCCAAGCGGGTCGAGGTCGACGGCACGCCGGTGTCGCTCGTCCAGACCGAGGGCGAAGTCTTCGCGATCAACGACATCTGCTCGCACGCGAACGTCTCGCTGTCCGAGGGCGAGGTGGAGGACTGTGCCATCGAGTGCTGGTTGCACGGCTCCAGCTTCGACCTCCGCACCGGCAAGCCGTCCGGTCTTCCCGCGACGCGCCCCGTCCCCGTATACCCCGTAAAGATCGAAGGGGACGATGTGCTCGTCTCCGTCACCCAGGAGTCCTGAGTACCCCATGGCAACGCTTGAAATCCGCGACCTGCACGTCTCCGTCGATGTCGAGAACGGCACCAAGGAGATCCTCAAGGGCGTCGACCTGACCGTGAAGCAGGGCGAGACCCACGCCATCATGGGCCCCAACGGCTCCGGCAAGTCCACCCTCGCGTACTCGATCGCGGGTCACCCCAAGTACACGATCACCAGCGGCACCGTCACCCTCGACGGCGAGGACGTCCTGGAGATGTCCGTCGACGAGCGTGCCCGCGCCGGCATGTTCCTCGCCATGCAGTACCCGGTCGAGGTCCCCGGCGTCTCGGTCTCCAACTTCCTGCGTACGTCGGCCACGGCGCTGCGCGGCGAGGCCCCCAAGCTGCGCACCTGGGTGAAGGAGGTCAAGTCCGCGATGGAGCAGCTCCAGATGGACCCGTCCTTCGCCGAGCGCAACGTCAACGAGGGCTTCTCGGGCGGTGAGAAGAAGCGTCACGAGATCCTCCAGATGGAGCTCATGAAGCCGAAGATCGCCATCCTCGACGAGACGGACTCCGGTCTGGACGTCGACGCCCTGCGCCAGGTCTCCGACGGCGTCAACCGCGTCCGCGAGACCGGTGAGGTCGGCACGCTGCTGATCACGCACTACACGCGCATCCTGCGCTACATCAAGCCGGACTTCGTGCACGTCTTCTCGGCGGGCAAGATCGTCGAGTCCGGTGGCCCGGAGCTCGCCGACCAGCTCGAGGCCGAGGGCTACGAGAAGTACACGAAGGGTGGCGCAGCCGCGTGACAAACCTGCCGGGCCTCCTCGACACGGACGCGATCCGCAAGGACTTCCCCCTGCTGGACCGCATCGTCCACGGGGACAAGAAGATCGTTTACCTGGACTCCGCTGCGACCTCGCAGAAGCCGCGCCAGGTGCTCGACGCGCTGAACGAGTACTACGAGCTGCACAACGCGAACGTGCACCGCGGTGTGTACACGGTCGCCGAGGAGGCCACGGCGCTGTACGAGGGCGCCCGCGACAAGGTCGCGGCCTTCATCAACGCGCCGAGCCGCGACGAGGTCATCTTCACGAAGAACGCCTCGGAGTCGCTCAACCTCGTGGCGAACATGCTCGGTTGGGCGGACGAGCCCTACCGGGTCGACCGCGAGACCGAGATCGTCATCACGGAGATGGAGCACCACTCCAACATCGTGCCGTGGCAGCTGCTCTCGCAGCGCACGGGCGCGAAGCTGAAGTGGTTCGGGCTGACCGACGACGGCCGCCTCGACCTCTCGAACATCGAAGAGATCATCACCGAGAAGACGAAGATCGTCTCCTTCACGCTGGTCTCCAACCTGCTGGGCACGATCAACCCGGTCGAGACGATCGTGCGCCGCGCGCAGCAGGTCGGCGCGCTGGTCTGCATCGACGCCTCGCAGGCCGCCCCGCACATGGTGCTCGACGTACAGGCCCTCCAGGCCGACTTCGTGGCCTTCACCGGTCACAAGATGGTCGGACCCACGGGCATCGGCGTGCTCTGGGGACGCCAGGAGCTCCTCGAGGACCTCCCGCCGTTCCTCGGCGGCGGCGAGATGATCGAGACCGTGTCGATGCACTCGTCGACGTACGCCCCGGCGCCGCACAAGTTCGAGGCGGGTACGCCCCCGATCGCGCAGGCCGTCGGCCTCGGTGCGGCCGTGGACTACCTCTCGGCGATCGGCATGGAGAACATCGCGCGCCACGAGCACGCGATCACCGAGTATGCGGTCAAGCGCCTCCTGGAGGTGCCCGACCTGCGGATCATCGGTCCGGCGACGGCGGAGGACCGCGGCGCCGCGCTCTCCTTCACCCTCGGCGACATCCACCCGCACGACGTGGGCCAGGTCCTGGACGAGGAAGGCATCGCGGTCCGCGTGGGACACCACTGCGCGCGCCCGGTCTGCCTGCGGTACGGAATTCCTGCCACCACGCGAGCGTCGTTCTATCTGTACTCCACGCCCGGCGAGGTCGACGCACTGGTCGACGGCCTGGAGCACGTACGGAACTTCTTCGGTTAAGGGCTGGGGATCGTGAAGCTGGATTCGATGTACCAGGAAGTCATCCTGGACCACTACAAGCACCCGCACGGGCGTGGCCTGCGCGACGGCGACGCCGAGGTGCACCACGTCAACCCCACCTGCGGCGACGAGATCACGCTGCGGGTGAAGTACGACGGGGAGCGCGTCGAGGACGTCTCCTACGAGGGGCAGGGCTGCTCCATCAGCCAGGCCAGCGCCTCGGTGCTGAACGACCTGCTGGTCGGCAAGGACCTCGAGACGGCCCGCAGGATCCAGGAGACCTTCCTGGAGCTGATGCAGTCCAAGGGCACCATCGAGCCCGACGACGCGATGGAGGAGGTCCTGGAGGACGCCGTCGCGTTCGCCGGGGTCTCGAAGTTCCCGGCCCGGGTCAAGTGCGCCCTGCTGAGCTGGATGGCATGGAAGGACGCGACCGCCCAGGCCCTGGGTGAGAGCGAGAAGAAGGAGAAGTCGGCATGAGCGAAGAGACCCTGACCACCAAGCCGGCCTCCGAAGAAGAGGTCCGCGAAGCCCTGTACGACGTGGTCGACCCCGAGCTGGGCATCGACGTCGTCAACCTGGGCCTCATCTACGGCATCCACGTCGACGACGCCAACATCGCGACCCTCGACATGACGCTCACCTCGGCGGCCTGCCCGCTGACCGACGTCATCGAGGACCAGGCCAAGTCGGCCACCGAGGGCATCGTCAACGAACTCAAGATCAACTGGGTCTGGATGCCGCCGTGGGGCCCGGACAAGATCACGGACGACGGCCGCGAGCAGCTGCGCGCGCTCGGCTTCAACGTCTGAGTTCCCGCCTGTACGTACGGCTGTGCCCCCGGTGCTCCTCGCAAGGAGCGCCGGGGGCACAGTCGTGTCTCAGTGCTGCGGGGGCGGCGGGCCGAAGGCCGCCTCGGCCAGGCTCGGGGCCAGGTTCTCCCGGCGGATGCGCTGGTCCACGTACAGCAGGCCGGTGGCGAGCTGGGGGAAGAAGATCACCACGATCTGGCTGACGAAGCTGCCCAGCAGGGTGATCAGCAGGTAGCCGCTCATGGACAGGATCACCTGCACCGCGGTCAGCTCCTCGCCGGCGTTCGGGGCGACGGCGGCCATGCTCGGGATCAGCGAGAAGATGCTCAGCACGCTGAACGGGATCTGGATCAGCCAGCTCGCCATCCACGCCATCACGTACACCAGCAGCGAGATCCCGAAGATCCGCCACCAGGAGCCCTTCACCAGCCGCGCCGAGCGGCGCAGCGCCTGCATCGGGCCCGCCGACTCGAAGACGGCGATCGCCGGGGCGAAGGCGAAGCTCACCCACAGCCACACGGCCACCGGCACGAACAGGAGCGCGCCCAGCACGCCGACCGCGGCCAGCCAGTTCGCCGCGCTGCCGCCGACGTCCTCGACGTACGCCAGCATCAGCGCGATGTACCCGGTCAGGAACAGGGCCATCAGTACGAGCAGGGACAGCGCCGGAATCAGCAGCGTCCCGGCGACCGCGGGGACCCGGCGCACCGCCCTGCGCCACACTCCGCGGAACGTGGTCGGACGGCCGAGGACCGCCTCCTGGAGGGCGACCGTCGAGGCCGCGTGCGACACCGCCGTGGCGAACAGCAGGCACACCGCGCCCAGCACCGCCACCAGCCCGAAGCTGACGGCCAGGGTCGTCACCTCGGACCCGACGGGGGAGTCGTTGCGGCCCGCGCGCTCCAGCGCGTGGAAGGTGTCCACGTGGCCCCAGAACGCCAGGGCAGCCGCACCGCCCACGAGCAGCAGGGCCGCCCCGTGCACCAGGGCGGCGATCCCGATCAGCGGCTTCCAGTGGCGGCCGAAGGCGGAGAAGGTGCCGCCCAGGACGTCGCTGACGGCGAGCGGTTGCAGCGGGATCACACCGGGCTTCGGCGGGGGCGGGGGAGGCGGGGCCCAGCCGCCGCCCCAGCCGGGGCCGGGAGGGGGGCCTTGGTGGGGGCCGCCGGGGTAGGTCACTGCGTGCTCCGTGTGCTCAGGGGGGCCAGAGGGGATGGAGGGGATGGAGGGTCACCGTACCGAGGTTCGTAGGATCTGCGGAATGGTGGACAGGGGCAGGGAACGGGCCGAGGACATTGCCGGGCTGCGGCAGAAGATCGCAGCGTACGGGCGGATCGCGCCGTACGCCGACGAGATCGTCGCGATGGCGGAGTACGGGATCGCACTGAAGCAGACGGAGGACGCCGTCTTCAGCCGGGTCGGCGGGGAGCCGGAACTGCCGGAGGAGGCCGGATGGCCGGACGGGTGGGGGCTGCGTTTCGTCGCGCAGTTCGACCTGGCGGAGCTGGCCGGGGCGGACGTGGCGGGGGCGCTGCCGGAGAAGGGGCTGCTGTACCTCTTCGTCCAGGACCCCGAGTACAGCGTGGCGGGCCACACGCCCTGCCAGGTGCTGTACTTCCCCGACGCGGAGACCGCACGGACCCGGGAGGTGCCGAGCCCGCCGGAGGAGCTGGAGGACGAGGACGACCGGGAGTTCGCCGAGGACGGGCCCTATCTGGAGGAGCCGTACCGCGTCGTCGCCGTCCGCGCGCTGACCTTGCCCGCACTGCTGGGGACGGCGCTGGCCGAGCGGGGGGTCCTGGAGGAGGAAGAGGAGGGGGAGGGGCCGCTCGACCTGACGCCGTCCGCGCAGGAGGAGATCGACGCCGAGGCGTACGACCTGACGACGGGCCCCGTCGACTGGTACGACATGCTCGGCCACCTCGACGAGCACGAGGAGGACGTACGGCTGAACTGCGCCGTCGACTTCCTCGGCGTGCCCGGCACGGACGGGCGGGAGGGCCGCGACGAGTCCCTGGTGGAAGGCGAGCAGGACCCGCGGACCGTCTTCGGGCAGTGGTGCGCCGTCCCCGGCAACCTTCAGGCGCTGCGCCGGGAGCGGGACGAGTGGGTGCCCCTCTTCGAGCTGGGCGACCAGCCGGGACTCGGCAGCCCCCTGTACTTCCTCGCCCGGCGCGCCGACCTGGCCGCAGGGGACTTCAGCCGGGTGTGGGCGCACAGCACGCAGTGGTGACGGGGCGCTTTCCGCTGCGCCGGTGGTGACGGGGAGCGTTCTGCTCCGCCGGTGGTGACGAGGAACGTTCTGCTGCGGGCCCTTTCGTCCTAGGTTGTGGCCCAACAGCCGTGCCGTCGAAGGGCGTTGCCATGACACCACCGTCTGCTGCCCCGGTCGTCTCCCTCTCCGCCGACCACCTCTCCGGCGCGGTCGGCGCCACCGCCGATCCGACCGTGCGGGTGCTCGTCTCGCAGGCCGGGGCGGAGCCCGCCGACCTGTCCGTCGTCGCCGTCGCCTCCTCCGACTCCCGGGTCGCGGGCGCCGGCGACGTCACCGTGCGCGGGCGCGGCGCCGAGCGGGAGGTGGCGGTACGGGCCCGGGGGCGCGGCCTGTGCGACCTGACCCTGCGCGTCACCGGGCTCGGCGGGCTGGACGCCACCGCCGTGCTGCACTACGCCGCGTCCGGTCCCGTACAGCACGCCGCCGACACCCGGTACTTCACCGGCGCGTGCGACTCCTCGGCGGCCGTCGACGTCGGCGGCGGCCATCTCGTACTCGCCGACGACGAGTCCAACACGCTGCGGCTGTACGCGCGCGGGGCGTCCGGCGGGCCGGTGCGCGGCTGGGACTTCGGGGAGCGGCTCGGGGCGCGCAAGGAGATCGACATCGAGGGCGTGGCCCGTGCGGGCGACACGGACGCCGTGTACTGGCTGGGGTCGATGTCCAACAGCAAGGAGGGGAAGCTCCGCCCGGACCGGTCGCTGCTGTTCCGCACACGGGTGCGGGGCGCGGGTGCGGGCACCGAGCTGCTGCTGGACGGCGCGTACCGGGGGCTGCGCGCCGACCTGATCGCCTGGGACCAGTCCCGGGGCGGTGAACTGGGCTTCGCGGCGGGCGCGGCCGAGGGGCGGGGGCCGAAGCGGATCGACGCGTTCAACGCGGAGGGCTTCGAGTTCGCACCGGGCAGCACGAGCATCGCGTACGTCGGCTTCCGGGCGCCGCTGGTCCCGGCGAAGGCGGGCGGCGCGGCCCTGCTCGTCCCCGTACTGAACGTGGACGCGCTGGTGGAAGAGCGGGAGGCGCGGGCCGATTTCGGGGAGCCCGTGCTGCTGGACCTGGACGGGCTGAGCGTGCGGGACCTGCGCCGCAACTCCTGCGACCAGTACCTGATCGTCGCCGGGTCCTGGGCCGCCGACGACAACTCCGACCCGTACGCCCTCTACACCTGGGACGGGCAGCCCGACCACGGGGCGGTCCGCGTGATGGACCTGCCGACGGGCGATCCGGGCGGCTGGGAGTGCGTCGTCGATGTGCCGGACCTCGAAGTGCCCGGCGCGCGCGTGCAGTTGATCGCGGACTGCGGCTCGGCGGACTGGTACGGGACCGGGGTGGCGGCCAAGGACCTGCCGCAGCCGGCGTGGCGGAAGGCGCGGGCGGTGACCTTCACGGTGACGGAGTAGCGGGCCTCCCGGGGTTTCGGGTCTGTGCGGCGGCCTCGTGCAGGGCCGGGGCCGCCAGCTCGAAGTAGCGCTGGAGGACGCGGAGTTCGTCGGGCGTGAAGGCGGCGAGGACCGCGCCGATGTGTTCGCGCACCGGGCCCAGCGAGTCCCGCACCTGCTGCGGGGCCAGCGGCACCGCCTCGACCCCGACCCGGCGGCGGTCGTCGGGGTCGGGGACCCGGCGGGCCCAGCCGTTGCGCACCAGGCGGTCGACCAGGCGGGTGGTCGCGCTCTGGGTGAGGCCGATACGGGCCGCGAGGGCGCCGGTGGTGAGGGGGCCGGAGCGCTCCAGCACGTCGAGGGCGTGGAAGTCGGTGGGGTTCTGGCCCAGGGCGTCGGCGGCGGCCTGCCCGCTGAGGGTCGTGGCGGTGAAGTACGGGCGGTAGGCGTCGCCCAGGGCGAGGAGCAGGGGATCGGGGGCGGTGCGGTCGGACACGGCTGCTCGCTTCCGTCGGGAGGGGGGCTTGGGGTCCGGTACGGGCAGACCCCTTGCCCATTGCTTGCACGCGTGCATATATTGCATGTGTGCAAGCAATCTTATCCCACGCCGCCGGGCGAACCCAAGGAGCAGCCGTGAACATCACGCAGCACACCACCGACGAGAACGCCGTCCGCGCCCTCTTCGAGCGCAACCGGCTCGCCTGGGCCGACACCGCCGCCTTCGGCGCGACCTTCACCGAGGACGCCGACTACGTCACCTTCTTCGGTGGCCGGATGCGCGGCCGGACCGCCATCGAGGAGGGCCACCGGGGTCTGTTCGAGGGTGTGTTGAAGGACTCCCGGCTCTTCGCCGAGATCGACTCCGTGACCTTCCCCGCCCCGGACGTCGCCCTCGTCCACTCGCGCGGCGCGGTCCTCAAGGGCAAGCAGGTCAAGCCCTCCGCGCGGGCGCTGTCCGTCCAGACGTACGTGCTGGTGCGGGATGCGGGCAGCGGCGGGGAGTGGCGGATCCGCGCCTTCCAGAACACTCGTAGCCGCCCGCGCGTCGAGGCGTTCAGCAACTGGCTGGCCGACCGCTTCGGGCCTGGACCGCGGTGAGTGCGGACCGTACGCCTTCCTCGACGTCCGTGGTCGCGGGGATCGTTTCGAGGATCGTCCGGTCCCGGGCCACCACCAGCGTCGTGCGCCGCAGCCGGGTGATGCCGCCCGCCTCGAAGAGCGGGAGGCCGAGTGCGCCCGCGAGGGCGAGGTCCGCGTCCGAGAGGAGCGGGAAGCGCAGCTGCTCCTTGGCGGAGAAGGCCCGCTGCTCATGGGGGAGTTGGGTGGAGATGCCGTGGACCGTGGCGCCCGCCGCCGTGAAGAGGGCAAGTTGGTCACGGTACGAACAGGACTGTCGCGTGCAGCCCTTCGCGCCCGGGAGGCCGGCCCAGCCGGGCGGGTAGGCGGCGGCGTCGGCGTACGCGCCGGGGAAGAAGTAGAGCACCGTGAACGGGGTGCGGTCGGCGACCGGGTCGCGGCGGGTGCCGTCGGACGCGGTGAGCAGCAGTTCCGGGAGGCGCTCCCCGCGCAGGGCGCGGACGTGCTCGGACTCGGTGGTGACTGGTTCCCGCACGGGACCCCTCGCTTCGGGCGTTAAGGCTTTGACCTTGCGGAAGTGAGGGTGCCATAGTCAGTTCCGAAAAGGAACGGACTATGGGGGGCGACATGCTGGAGACGTTCAAGGGCATACCGAGGGCCGTGTGGATGCTGGCGCTCGGCATCTTCTTCAACGCCGTCGTCGCCTTCACCTTCATCTACCTGTTCGTCTACCTGACGGACGAGCGCGGGCTCTCGGTCCCGCAGGCCGGTGTCCTCAGCGGGATCGGCGGGATCGGCCTGGTCGCGGGCAACTTCACCGGCGGCGGGTTCGGGGACCGGTTCGGGCACCGCAGGGCGCTGCTGTGCGCGGCGGTGCTCTCGGGCACCACGCTGGTGCTGCTGCCCCTCATCCCGGTCGTCGCGCTGTACGGGCTGCTGCCGCTGTGCAACTACGCGCAGGGCGCCGTCCGAGCCTGCAACTCGGCGCTGATCGCCGTCACCGTGCCGGACGCGGTGCGCAGGCAGGGGTTCGCCGTGATGCGGGCGGCGGGCAACGCCGGGTTCACCGTGGGGGCCCCGCTCGGGGCGCTGGTCGCCGGTTCGTTCTCGTACACGACGATCTTCGTCATGGACGGCGTCGGGACGCTGCTCTTCGCGCTGTACGCGGCCCGGGTGCTGCCCGCGCGCGGCCGGGCGCGGAAAGCAGCCCCGGCCCCGGCGGGGCACGGGGTGTGGCGGGAGCTGCGGGCGCGGCCCGCTGTCGTGGTGCTGCTCGTCGCGAGCTTCTTCGCGGACATCGTCTACCGGCAGCTCTTCTCCACCTTCCCGGTCTTCCTCGGCGACCACGGGCACGCCACCCAGGTGTACGGGTGGCTGTTCGCCGTCAACGGCGGGGTGATCCTGCTGCTGGAACTGCCCGCCGCCGCCGTCCTGCGCAAGCGCGCCCCGCTGATGATCGTCGGGGTGGGGCTGATGCTGGTCGGGCTCGGGTACGGGCTGCTGATGCTCGGGTCGGGGATCGCGGTCGCGGCGGCCATGATGCTGCTGCTCACCTTCGGGGAGATCCTCTACAAGACCCCGGCCAACGCGTACGTCGCCGACCAGGCGCCCGCGCACGCGCAGGGCACCTTCCAGAGCCTGTACGCCGGGGTGTCGGTGAGCGGGGTGGTGCTGGCGCCGCCGCTGGGCGGGGCGCTGTACGAGGCGGCGCCGGGGCTGCTGTGGCCGCTGTGCACCGGGGTGGCGGTGCTGGCGGGGGCGGCGGTGGTGGTGGCGGGGCGGACGAGGCCGCGCGCGGGGAAGCCCGCTTCCGTGGAGGGCGTGCTTCCGGAAGGCGGAATTTCCGCGGGCGGCACGCTTCCGGAGGGCGAGACCGGTTCGCCCGTGCGGGGCGCGGCCGGTTAGGTTTCCTGTCATGACCGATACGACTGCTACTCGCACCACCGGCGCCGTCGCCGCCGGACTCGCCACCGTCGCCGCCGACGGCACCGTCCTCGACACCTGGTTCCCCGCCCCCGAGCTCGTCGCCGAGCCCGGCCCGGCCGGTACCGAGCGCCTCACCGCCGAGCGCGCCGCCGAACTCCTCGGGGCCTCCGCCCCCAAGGCGCTGGGCCCCGACGCCCGGCGCGGCGTCGAGGTCGTGGCCGTCCGTACGGTCATCGCCTCCCTCGACGACAAGCCGCTGGACGCCCACGACGCGTACCTGCGCCTGCACCTGCTCTCGCACCGCCTCGTGCAGCCGCACGGCCAGAACCTGGACGGCCTCTTCGGGGTGCTCGCGAACGTGGCGTGGACCTCGCTGGGGCCGGTCGCGGTGGACTCCGTGGAGGAGGTCCGGCTGAACGCGCGCGCCGAGGGCCTGCACCTCCAGGTGACGTCCGTCGACAAGTTCCCGCGCATGACGGACTACGTAGCGCCGAAGGGCGTGCGGATCGCCGACGCGGACCGGGTGCGGCTCGGTGCGCACCTGGCGGCGGGCACCACTGTCATGCACGAGGGCTTCGTGAACTTCAACGCCGGCACGCTCGGGACGTCGATGGTCGAGGGGCGTATCTCGGCGGGTGTCGTGGTCGGGGACGGCTCCGACATCGGTGGCGGTGCGTCCACGATGGGCACGCTGTCCGGGGGCGGGAACGTCCGGATCACCATCGGTGAGCGCTGCCTGGTCGGTGCGGAGGCCGGGGTCGGGATCGCGCTGGGTGACGAGTGCGTCGTCGAGGCGGGGCTGTACGTCACCGCCGGGACGAGGGTCACGATGCCCGACGGGCAGATCGTGAAGGCCCGGGAGCTGTCGGGGGCGTCGAACATCCTGTTCCGGCGGAACTCGGTGTCCGGGGCGGTCGAGGCGCGGCCGAACAATGCGGTGTGGGGTGGGCTGAACGAGGTGCTGCACAGCCACAACTAGGCGTGGGCGGTACGGGGGCGGGGCCGGGCCACTTCGGGGGCTCGGCCCGTGGTGGGGGCGGGCCGGGGGATGCAGGGGTGGGCCCGGATCGGGCGGGCCGCCCCCTTGCCCGCCCGTCCCGCCCCCGGGGGGGCGGCCCCGCCGCCCAAGGGGGCTGGGGACGAGGGAGGAGACGGGCGGCCCCGCCGCCCAAGGGGGCAATGGGGGAGGGGAAGGGGGCGGCCCCGCCGCCCCAAGGGGTGTGGGGCTACTGGAGGCCGTAGCGGGCGAAGGGGGCGAGGAGTTCGCGTTCCTCGTAGGCGAAGTGCGAGAGCAGGGTGTCGCTCAGCAGGTCCAGCGCTTCGCGGAGCGGGGCGAAGTCCGCCGGATGAGTGACCAGGTGGATCAGTGCCCGGTCGATGTCCTCGATGAGCCCGTGGATCGCCAGGTGTTCCTGGTCGAGCCGCTCCACGACCGGTACCAGGTCCGGGTCGGTGGCCGCCAGGAACGGGAAGTTGACGGTCGTCTCCATCGTGTGGTGACCGGTCAGGGACAGGCACTGGCGCTGGCAGATGCCGCCCAGCGCCCAGTCGTTGGCCCGGATCGACATCCGGTTCAGGTCGTCGCGGGCGTCGCCGATCGACCGTACGCCCTCCTCCACCTGCCGCAGGCTCTCGCGCACCTGGCACATCTCCCTGCGGTACATGTCGTGCATGTCCTTGAAGTGCTGGGCGGCCGCGATCCCCTCCCGGCTGAAGGCCACGGATGCGTCCGGCTCCGGCAGGGTGGGCCGGGTCGGCTCGTCCAGCACCGTCCGGTCGCTGAGCCGCTCGGCGGGCGGTGCGGTCGGGGTCAGCCCGGTGCGCCTGGTCAGCCAGAACTCGTCCGTGTCGCTCATGGCCACATACAACCGGAAGGTGCCGGTTCACGCCGCTTTTGTACGGTACGGGGAGCGGGCGATTGCGCTCCGTGACCTTTGGGCCGTGCGGGTGGTTAAGCCGATCATGAATCAGCCGATCATGCGCACGGCCCTCGTCGCAGCCGCAGCCCTTGTCCTTCCGGTCCTCGCCGCCTCCGCCGCGCACGCCGACGAGACCCACGAGAACTCGCACAACGCCCCCCGGGTGTCCCTGCTGAACACCGGGCAGATCGACGACCCGCTGGAGGACGTGCTGGAGCACGCGGCCGTGCTGGGGCGGACGTACGTGGTGGAGGGTGCGGAGGCCCCCGATCAGTCCTGACGCGCCAGCTCCTCGTACGCGGCCAGCAGCCCGTCGACCACTTCGGTGGCGGCGGGCTGCAACGGTTCGCGGACCGGTCCCGCGGGCAGCCCCAGCGCGTTCAGCAGGGCCTTCACGGTGACCGTGCCGGGCAGCCCGGACGCCATCATCAGCTCGGCGAGGGGGAGCGTGCGGTGGTGCAGGCGGGTCGCCGCCGCCACGTCGCCGCGCGCGTACGCGTCCAGCGGGGCCCGCATCGCCTGCGGGGCGACGTTGGCGACCGTACTGATGAAGCCGGTGCCGCCGGCCGCGCGCAGCGGCAGGTTCAGCTCCTCGCAGCCCGAGTAGTACGCCAGGTCCGTGCGGGCCATGACCTTCGCGCTGCCCAGGAAGTCGTACGCGCAGTCCTTCACGCCCACGATGCGCGGGTGCTCGGCGAGCCGGAGCATCGTCCCGGGCTCGATGCGCACCCCGGTGCGGCCCGGGATGTCGTAGAGGACGACCGGGATGCCGACGCTGTCGGCGACCCGGCGGAAGTGGGCCTCCAGGGCGGCCTGCGGGGGCCGGCTGTAGTACGGGGAGACCACCAACAGGCCGTCCGCGCCGGCGAGTTCGGCCGCGCGGGCCAGCTCCACGGTGTGCGCGGTGTGCGCGCTGCCGACTCCGGCGAGCAGCGGGACGGCCCCGCCGACCGCTTCTCGTACCGCCTTCACGAGCGCCGTCTTCTCGGCGTCGCTCGTGGTCGGGGACTCCCCGGTGGTGCCGTTCAGCACCAGGCCGTCGCAGCCGCCGGTGGTCACCAGGTGGTCGGCGAGCTTCTGGGCGCCGGGCAGGTCGAGGGTGTCACCGGTGGGCGAGAAGGGCGTGATCATCGCGCAGAGAGCGCGGCCGAGGGCGGCGGGGGTCGTCATGGGTGCAGTCTCGGGCGTCCGCACTGTTCAGGTCCACTTAGAACTTCTCCGCTCGAAAGGTAAGCAGAAGTGGACTGTGGTTCCGGATCTGGCATGATCCCGGCAAGGCGGGGGACGCGCGCGCGACGAGTGGGACCAGGGGAGCGGTGGAGTGGATTTCCGTACGGGTGTGAAGGCGGGCGCGGCGGCGCTGCTCGGGGTGCTGGTGCTCAGCGGCTGCGACGGCTTCCTGGTCCCTTCCGGGGAGGGGGAGCAGCGGCCCACGCGGAGCGCCGCGACGCCCTCGCCCGCGGTCACCCCGGTGACCCCCGGCCGGCCGAGCGCGCCGCCGCAGGCCGTGACGCCGTCGGCGGGCGCGACGTACAGTCCGCCGGTGACGCGCGAGTGCTACGCCGGTGTGCGAGTGGAGCTGGGGGAGATCCAGGCGGCCCTGTCGCACCGGTCGGCCGCCGTCACCCTCACCAACTGCGGCAACGTGCCCTACAGTCTCTCCGGCCGCCCGGACGTCCGGGCGTACGCCGCCGACGGCCGTGTGCTCGACATCGAGGTGGACGTCCGCGAGGAGGGCAAGCGGGCGGACGCCGTGGTGATGCTGGAGCCGGGCGCGGTCGCGTACTCCCGGCTGGACTGGCGGCCGTACGACGGCGTCGAGAAGGCGCAGGCCCTGGAGCTGGCCGCCGGGCCCGGATTCCCGGCGCGCAGCTTCCCGCTGGAGGGGGACGTGCAGATGGTGGACGCCTTCGACGTGACCCCGTGGACGCTGTCCCCGCCGAAGTGAGCGGCGGCCGATCCGCTTGACCTCAAGCAGACTTGAGGTTCCAGGATGATCCCGAAGCCGCGCGGGGGAGCCTCGCCGGCGCACGGACGAGGGGATCGTCATGACCGCAGTCGCCGTCAACAGCCGCCCGGATGTGACCCGTTCGGGAGTCGGAGTCGTCAAGGTCAGTACCTGGGACGTGGGTTCGCCGGAGGCCCAGCGGGCCGCCGTCGACGCGATCGAGAAGGCGTGGACGTCGCGCGAGTGGCCCGAGCGGGGGCCGCTGTCGTACAGCGTGTACGTCGGCGAGGACGGCCGGACGCTGCTGCACTACAGCCAGTGGGCGGACGACGAGGCCCACCGGGCGTTCTTCAGGCAGGGCCGCGACGCGCGGAACGACGAGATCGACGCCGCCGTGCCGGGCGTACGGCGCCTCGGGCTGAACTCGTACGAGCTGTACCGCAGCAGCGTCACCGAGGGCGACGACCGCCTCCCGGGCAGCGTCGCCGTCGTCGAGGTGGACTTCGACGCGCCCGACCCGGTGCGGGCCAGGGAGTGGGTGGACACCGTCTTCGCCGCGCTCGGCGCCACGTCCGGCGAAGGCGGGCGGGACGGCGCTCTCTCCGCCCACTTCCATGTGGGCCTCGACGGCTCCCGGGCCCTCAACTTCGCCGAGTGGGCCGACGCCGCCTCGCACGCCGCGATGCTGGACGCGCCCGGCGAGACCCCCGAGGAGTGGCGGCGCGTCCAGGACTTCCCCGGACTGACGCACAGTCAAGTGCGCCGCTTCACCCCCGCGTTGAGCCTGAGTGCGGAGGTGTAGCGGCGCGGGCGGACCTACGGGCGGAAGCGCAGCACCTGCGGGTCGTGGTCGCTGTTCTGGTCGGCGAACTCCGCGTTGATGTGCACGCTGTCGTAGGCGAAGTCGTCGATCGCGGGGCTGGTCAGGATCTGGTCCAGGACCTGGGTGTTGCCCTGGAAGACGTACGAGTAGCGCTCCGGGCGGGGCAGGGACTTCACGGCGGCGCGCAGGGCCCCGCCGTCGGTGAGGGCCTTGGTCGTGGCGGAGAACTCGAAGTCGTTGATGTCGCCGAGGACCAGGACGTTCGCCCTGCGGTCCGCCTTCAGGACGTCCTTCACGAAGGTGTTCACCGTCTGGGCCTGCTGCAGGCGGCGGACCTCCGAGGAGCGGACCGGCGGCTGGTGGTGCGAGGTCAGGGCCTCGTCGCCGCCCTTGGAGCCGAAGTGGTTGGCGATCACGATGACGGGCTCGCCCCGGAAGCGGAACTCGGCGGCCAGGGGCTTGCGGCTGTCGGTCCAGGCGGCGTTCGCCGGGTCGATGCGGCCGGGGGAGAGGGTGAGCGCCGCGTCACGGCCCGAGCGGACGACGCCCGTGGCGGTCGTGGCGTCGCCGCCCGCGCGGTGGGTGAAGGAGACCCGGGCCGGGTTGTGGAGGAAGACCTGGCGGATGTTGCCGCCGGGCTCGCCGCCGTCCTTGTTGTTCTCCGGGTCGATCGAGGTCCAGGAGTACGCCGGGCCGCCCGCCGCGACGATCGCGTCCGTGAACTTCTTGACCGTGGCGGCGCTGCTCACCGTGCCGTCGTTCTTCGCGCCGTTGTCGTCCTGGATCTCCTCCAGGGCGACGATGTCGGGCGAGGCGAGGTTCTCGACGACCGCCTTGGCGAGGGCGTCGAACTTCTCCTGCGGGTCGGTCGGGTCGAGGTTCTCCACGTTGTACGTGGCCACGGCCAGCTCGTGCTTGCCCTGCTTGCGGGTCGTCTCGCGCTTCAGGCCGCGGCCTGTGACCTTGCCCAGGGACTGGGCGGTGAGCGTGTAGCCGCCGTACTGATTGAAGTCGAGCGGACCGGTCGCACCGCCGGACAGCACGTCGCCGACGTTCGCCTTCGGGAACGGCTGCTGGGCGAGCGGGGCCAGCTGCTGGATCTGTATGCGGCCGGTGTTCTGGTCGTTGTACGAGCCGTAGACCGTGCCGCCGCGCCGGTTGGCGTTCTCGTGCGGCTTGACCGTCACCCACAGCTCGGCGTGCGTGTCGGTCGCGCCGACGACGCGGGAGGTGCCGACGCGGACGTTCTGGCCCTCCAGGGACTCGTAGTAGTCCAGCGCGTAGCGGCGCGGGTTGAGGGTCAGGCCGTTGATGCTGCCGCCGGCCGCCGGGTCGCCGTCGGGGGCGTAGCGGGAGGGCACCGAGCGGGCGTCGATGAGGACCGGCGCCGGGACCGCGTTGCCGGAGGAGAGGACCGTCACCGTCGGCTTGGAGAGCTGGGTGAGGGACTGGTTGCCGGAGTTCAGGCCGCCCGGCACGTACTCGGTGACCGTGCCCGACACCTTCACCGCGTCGCCGACCGCCACGGTCGGGTTGGACGAGGTGAAGACGAAGACGCCCTCGCTGGTGGCGGCGTTGCCGTCGCCCTTCGGGTCCTGGAACCAGAAGCCCTTCGAACCGTACGTACGGACTCCGGTCACGATGCCCTCCACGTCGGCGACCTGCTTGCCGGCGAGCGGGGAGGTCCGGGTGGAGCCCTGGATGTCGTGGATGCGGACCGGGGCGGCGGCAGCGTCGTCGGCGGACGCCGACGCGGCACCCGTGAGGAGGCCCGCGGCGAGGGCCGTCGTGAGGAGGGTGGCGACCGCGGTGGTTCTCGGCAGGGAGCGGGAGGTCATCAGGGGACTCCGGAAGTGAGGGCTGCGCGCGGACGGCAGGGGCCCGCGCGGGAAAGGTTCTACGCGCGTCAATCTCTTTCCTGCGTACGGGTGTTGTCAAGGCTCTGCGGATGAGCCGCCGGTGCACAAAACCTGACGGGTACATGAACCCCATGTCATCGGTGCAAATACGTCTACGCTGGGGGCCGCTCCACCCGCTCCACCCCCTTTTGCCCCACGCGCGTCACCGCCTGCGTCACCGAGGAGAACCCCCAGATGTCCGAAGACCGCCCCACCCTGCCGCCGGTGCGGCTGCACTCGGACGCGGAGCTGGCGCGGGACGCGCTGGCCGCGCCGCTGTTCGCCCGCGCCGTCACGCTCGCCCGCTGGGCCTCGCCGGACACCCGGGTAGGCGCGGGCGGCGAGCTGGTGGAGGAGCAGCTCCCGGACGCGGCCGCCCTGTTGAAGCTGGGTCCGGCGGACGGGGTGGAGGACGACGAGGACGCCGCCGCGTACGCGAGCGAGGCCTGGCGCACGGCGGTGGACACCGGTCTCGTGGACATCACCGACCCGGAGGACCCCGAGGCGGAGGGTGCTTACGGTACGGCCGCGCCCGGCGAGGCTCTCGCGGTGATCGCCGGAGGCTCCCCGCAGGACGTGCTCGGGCTGTGGCTGGAGGCCTTCGAGACGGCCTTCGCCGACGCCACCGCCCCCGTCCTGGACGACCTCGGCGCGATCCTCGGCGAGGACGGCGAACTCGACTTCGAGGCGCTCGACTGGGACCCGCAGCAGGAAGCGGAGTTCCTGGAGGCCGTCCTCGGCAACCTCTATCTGCTCACCGTCTCCGAGGGCGGCCCCGAGGACGGCTGGGTGCCGCTGCCCGCGCTCGCCGCCTCGATGATCGTGCCCGACGACATGGGCGAGCCCACCGATGACGTACTGGAACAGGTCTCGGACGCGATGATGCGTCTGGACGACCAGTTCCGGGTGCTGGAGCCGGTGGGCCTGGTGGCGTACCGACCGGTGGACGAGGCGCTGATGGCCGAGGAGTCCGCGGACACGCCCGCCGCCGCCGCCGAGGAGCTGGACGAGGACGACGTCGCCCGGTACGGCATGGTGCGTCTGAACCCGCTCGGCCTGTACGGCGTACGGGCCCGGATGCTGGAGGCCGGGGTGGACGCCCCCGCCGTCGGCGACCTCGCCGACAAGGGTGCGGACGTACTCCTGGACTCCCTCGCGTACTACCCCGAGCAGGCCGGACGCGCCGAGCTGGAGCAGTGGCTGGCCCGGCGCGAACCGGCCGCCGCGGCCGAGGAGCTGCTGTCCGCCGCCCGGGGCGAGGACCCGGGCGCGCCGCTGCGCAGGCTGCGCTGCCAGGAGGGTCTGCTGCTGGTCGACGCCTCGGCGGAGCCGGCGGTGCGGGCCGTCCTGGACGACCGGGAACTGGGCGGGCTCGCCCGGGTGTGGCTCGCCGAGCGGGGCGCGGCGGACGTGCCGGTGCCGCCGGAGGAGATGGTGTTCTGGCTGGCCGTCGACACCATCGCCGCCCAGCTCGACGCGGACGGGGAGACCCCGGAGCTGGAGGAACTGGTGGTGGGCCTGGTGGGGCAGCACACCGGATTCCTCGACTCCGCCTGGCGGGTCGACCACCCGGCGACGGCGGCGGTGCTGGACGCGATGGGGCGGCTGCACCCCGAGAAGAAGATCGCCAAGGAGGCGAAGAAGGCGGCCTTCAAGGCCCGCTCGCGGACGGGCGCGTAGCCACGGCCGCGACGGCGGACGAGACCGCGGCCGAGGCTGCCGACTAGACGGCGGGCGACCCGACGCGGTCCTGCGGATGTCCTGAACTGCCCCCAGGTGCACAGCACTTGGGGGCAGTCCTGTGCCCGGGGCATGTGCCCATTGCCGCAGGCCGGGAGGGGAGCGGGCCGTTCCGGGTGGCCGGAAGAAAACGGCGCACGGGGGGCGCATCCTGACCGGTTCACGCTCCCTTGTGATGGGTATCGGTTCGATGCCGCAGGGTGTGGCGTACCTCCGAGGGCTGTGCGCCGGCCGAGAGGCAGTTTCCGATGACGATGGCCCCGGCCCATGGCCCCCCACCGTGGGACCGGTAGCGGAAGGGCTACGTCGTCCCTCCCCCTGCACGGCTGTTCGGCGCCCCGGGACTCATCGGAACCGGGCGCCCGTCCGCTGCTCGCCCCAGGGCGCTCCTGCGCGCGCGAGCGGCCCGGCGCGGCTTAGGCCGCGCATCCGTGTCGTCCACGGCCCCGAGAAGGATTCCTCCATGACGCCCGCCACCGCAGGCCCGGCCCTCATCGGCCGGGCGGGTTTCGATCCCGGCCAGGTGCCCACGTACTACACCCGCAAGACGTCCGACATCCTGCACAAGTACGGGCCGGGACCCCGTACCCACTTCCATGTCGGGATGTTCGGACCCGGCGAGCACCCGCAGACCACCGTGGCGCAGCGGGTCCTCAAACGTCGCATCCTGGCCGCCCAGGAGGCCGTGCTGGCACATGCCGCCGACCTGTGGGACGTGGCCGCCGCGCCGCCCGAGACACTCCTGGACGTCGGCTGCGGGCTCGGCGGCGGCTCGCTGTTCTGGGCGCAGGAGCACGGGGCCCACGTCACCGGCCTCACCGTCACCCCCGACCACATACCGGTGATAGAGGAATTCACCCGCAGGGCAGGCGCCCAGGGGCAGGTCACCGCCGTCCTGGGCGACGTCCACGACTGGGACCGGGAGCGCGCGTTCGACGCGGCGGTGGCGATCGAGAGCTCCGGCTACATGGACCGCGAGCGGCTCTTCTCGGTGATGGCGAAGACCTTGCGGCCGGGCGGCTGGTTCGGCATCCAGGAGCACTTCCTGTGCCGCCCGGAGTGGACGGACTTCGTCGACGGCTACTACCGCACCCGGCTCGGCACCCTCACCGAGTACATCGCGGCGGCCCGCGCGGCGGGCTTCGAACTGGAGCTGGACGAGGACATCACCGACCGGGTCGCCGAGTTCTGGGTGCAGTCGATGGCGTGGACGACGGCCGAGATCGAGGCCGTCGACCAGGGCCGGGGCTCGCCGATCGCCCGCGACCGCCTGGTCGAATCGGCCCTCACCCACGGCAAGTTCTACCGCGTCTGGCGCGACCACGCCCTGGAGACCCGCCTCCTCCTCTTCCGCCTGACCGGCGGCCCGACGCCGGCTCCGGCACCGGCCAAGGCCGCCCCGGAACACACCGGCGCCCCGGTCCCGGGCGACGACGCACCGGGCGCGGGGCGCGGCACGTCCCCCCGGGAAACGCCGGGCCACGGTGCACCGGTCCCGCGAGGGCAGGGGTCGGGCGGGCGGACGGGGGACGCGTCCAGCCGTACGGGGGGAGCGTCCAGCCGTACGGGCGATGCCTCCGGTTCGGCGGACCCGGGGGCGTCGGGGCGCGCCCCCGCCCCCCGCACCGGTGAGATCGTCTCGCAGCGGTTCGGGCGGACCGCCGCCGATGCCGCGCGGCGGGGGGCGGCCGGGCCGAGGTCCGCGCTCGGCGATGCGCTGCCGCCGTTCTACTGCCCGTTGCCCGACGCGGGGGTGCATCCCGATGCCGAAGCGCTCGGTGTGCACGCCCTCGCCTGGGCCGACCGGTACGACCTGTACCCCGACGCCACCGAGCGGGCCTGGGCGCAGGCCATCCACAACCCCGACTTCGTCTGCCGGGCCATCCCGCACGGCGACGCCGAGACCCTCCTGCTCTTCATGGAGTGGAACTACTGGGCGTGGGCCGTCGACGACTGGCAGGACTCCGGAAGCGCCGCCGGACGCACGGCAGTCGTCGTCGACCACGGCCAGCGCGTACTGCGCGCCCTGGAGGCCCCCGGCTCCGGGCTCCTCCCGCCCGGCGCGCTCTCCGCCGCCCTGGACGACCTCGTCACCCGTACCCGAGCCCGCTTCACGCCCACCCAGCTGCACCGGCTGACCACCGGCACCCGGGACTGGCTCGCCGGGGTCGCCGGGCAGACCGCCAACACCGAACGCGGCCGGATGCCCTCCCTCAACGACTACGTCGCCCACCGCGTCTCGGTCAACGGCACCCGCTTCTCGCTCGCCTTCAGTGAAGTGGCGAACGCGATACAGCTCCCGCCGGACATCCAATTCGCCGCCCCCGTGCAGGCGTTGACCGATGCCGCCGGATTCATCGTCTCCTGCGACAACGACCTCTTCTCGTACGCCATGGACGACCACCTCACCCCGCCCGCCCAGAACCTCGTCAACGTCCTCGCCCGCCAGCGCGGCCGCACCCCCCGCGAGGTGCTCCCCGAGGCGGTGGTCCTGCGGGACCGGGCGATGACGTACTTCGCCACCCGCGCCGACCGCCTGATCACCGGCCGCCGCCACCCCGAACTCCCGCGCTACGTCCAGGCGTTGGAGACGTACGTCGCCGGATGCATGCGGTGGATGAGCGACGCCCCCCGCTACGCCAGCCCCCGCAACCGGCACCCCGTGCCGGTCGAGGGCGCCTCGTACGGCATCACCGTCACCGACCGCCCCGCCCCCGGCGGCGAGCAGGACGGGCCGGTGCCCGGCGTGCCCGCGCTGGACTGGTGGTGGGAGCAGGAGTGAGACACGCGTACGGGCCCGGGGCGCGCGCCCCGGGCCCGTACAGAGAAATGACGTGACGTCAGATCTGGTACAGCGTGGTGTGGTTGAAGGACGACGACGCCCCGTCGAAGCCGTACGTGCCCCGGTAGGACGGCGGGTTCTGGTACTGGCCGACGATCGTGATGGTGTTGGCGCAGGAGCCCTGGCCGGCCCGCTTGGCGTCCAGCCGCAGCTGGTTGCCGATCGAGCCGCCCGTGATGTCCCACGGCGCCCCGCAGATCCCGGAGGTGATACGACCGCCGGTCACCGTGAACGGGTAGGTGTTCGGGTTGATGCGCAGTTCCATCTCGAACGTGGTCGCCCCGTTGTTGAGCTGGAGCTTCACGGGTACCGCGAGGGCCTCGGCCGTCACGTCCTGCAACGGGGCGAACGCCTCGTCACGGGTCTTGACCTCGGCGCCCTGCGCGTTCAGGTAGCGGTGCTCGCGGCGCTGCTCCGACTCGGCCTTGGACGACTTGCGTGAGTGGGTGGTCATGGTGGTGGACCTTCCTTCCGCCGTGGGGCAGGCCGTCAGGCCAGCTGCTCGGCGATCTCGACGCGCAGCAGGGCGCGCACGTGCTCGATGTGGTTGGCCACGGTGACGACCTGGGACCCGGCGAAGAGCAGACCGACGGCGACGTTGTCGAGCGAGGTGACCAGCGAACCGGAGTCGCCGCCCGCCGAGATGTTCGTCGTGAGGATCTGGTCCTTGAAGCGGGCGGTGCCCGCCGTGCCGTAGTTCACGTCGATGGTCGCGTCGGTCGCGATGACCCGGCCGAAGCTGATGTTCGTGGTGCGGCCGGTCTTCTTCACCCGGTCGCCGACCGCGATGTTGGTCCGCCGCCGCCAGGCCCTCGGCGCGCCGCTGAAGTACTGCTCGCGCGTCGCGTCCTGGAAGTCGACCGCCGCCAGCGCCGCGTCGACGATGTTGTTGTGCCGCTCCAGCGGGATCTGCGGGGCGAACTGGATGCTGATGAAGCGGTCCAGCGTGCCGATGGTGTCCGCGGGGGCCCGGCCGCCGTCGAAGAAGCCCGGCTGCACGATCGGGCTGCCCGAAGGCGCACGGTTGGAGTCGGCGAGCACGTGGTTGTTGCTGAGGATGTAGAACTTCGCGGGCGTGCCCATCCCCGCCACCGGCGGATCGGTGGTCGCGCCGGGCAGGAAGTCGTACACCACGCTGCCGAGCGTGCCGGCCGTCACCTGCACGTTGCCGACGGAGATGCCGGAGGGAGCCGGACGCATCCGGCGCTTGAGGAGCTGCGGCTCGAACGAGCCGAGCCCGGAGGCCTCTTCGAGCATCGGCTGGGACAGCATGCCCGACTGCTCGCTGACGCTGCCGTCCGAGCGGTACTGGTCCTGCTCGTGCGCGCTCTTGCGCTGCGGGCCGCGCTGCTGGAAGCGCTGCGCGGAGATGTGGCCGACCGCCACCACGTCGGTGGGGGTGCCGTCGTCCATCCTGCGCGGAATGACGTCGCGCTCGGGGAGCATCGACTCGGGAACCTTCTGGTTCACGAGGACGAGCACCGCGGGCTCGCCCGTCGGCTCGCCGTTGGTCCACTTCACGCCGTGGCCGAAGCCGACGACATTGGCGAGCGGAGACTGCGGACGCAGGAAGTCCGACAGCGCCTGCTGGCGCGAACTGTCGCTGATCTGCCCGCCGGTGGGTCCTCGCATCATCTCGGGCTGGCTCACGCCAGACCACCTCTTCCCCGGTGAGTGTGTGGGGTGCGTGTGTCGTACGGAGTGGTGCCTGTGTCGTACGGAGAGCGGAGTGATTCCTGTGGCGTACGGGTGCGCGCAAGGGCGCGGAGCGGTACGCGTACGGATACGGGTCCGGGGAGCGCGCAGGGGTCCGGCGCCAGACCTCTGGTCAGAACTCCTCGGAGTCGTCCTGGGCCTCGACATCGCCGATGGCGACGACGCGCACGGGCACGCCTTCGAGTTCCCCGGGCACCACGTCGGTGGAACGGAGCCCGTCGCGGGACACGATCCGCGTCACGAAGACGACGATCACGTCCTCGCCCGTGTACTCGTCCCGCCCGGTGCTGACTCCGGTCACATTGGCCAGCTGGAGCAGCCGGCTCTCATGGAGGTCACGGGCCTGCCTGGCATCCACATGGCTCGCCCCCTCGCGGTCGCTGTCACCGCCGGGGCTTTCCCCCGACCCCGGCCGGTACGGCATGTCTATTGCCGCCCGCACCGGGGGTCAAGGCATTCCGCATGAAATCTTGGGAAGAGAGGTGATCTGCGTGAGTCGACCTTGTTTCTGCCGGTACAGACCTCAAGTCCGCAGGTACGAAGCCCCATTGAGGTCCAGCACGGTTCCCGAGGCCCACTCGGCGGCGGGCGAGGCGAGCCACAGCACGCCCTCCGCGATCTCCTCCGGTTGCCCCGCCCGCCCGAACGGGCTCTGCGCCCGGATCGCCTCGCCCTCCGCCCCCGACAGCCGGTGCGCCACGCGCTCGGTCGCGAAGAACCCGGGGGCCACGGACGCCACCGCGATGCCGTGCGGGGCCAGGTGCACGGCCAGCGACTGCCCCAGCGCGTGCACCGCCGCCTTCGTCGCGCCGTACGCCGGGTGGTCGGGCTCGCCCCGGAACGCGCCCCGCGAGCCGACGTTGACGATGCGCCCGCCGCCGCCCTGGGCGATCATGCGCTGCGCGGCGAGGTGGCTGAGGTTCGCCGTCGCGAGCAGGTTGACGGAAACGTGCTGTTGCCACGCCGCCGCCCAGTCCTCGTACGGGGTGGAGTCGAGCGGGTGCGGGGTGTTCACCGCCGCGTTGTTGACCAGTACGTCAATCCCGCCGAGCCCCTCGGCCGCCGCGTCGGCGACCGCCTTGGCGCCCTCCGGGGTGGTCAGGTCGCCCCCGGTCAGCACGTGCCCGCTGCTGTTGAGCGAGGCCAGGGTCTCCTCGGCCTCCTCGCGCCGCGCGCCGAAGTGCACGGCGACCAGGTCGCCGTTGGCGGCGAACGCCCGGGCGAGGGCGCGCCCGAGACCGCGGGACGCGCCGCTGACCAGGACGCGGCGGCCGGTGGAGGGGAAAGGAGCGGTGGGCATGGGGGGCCTTTCGGTGGGGCGGCTGTCCGTACGACGATCATGCACCCCGGGGCCGCGCCCGGTCAGACCCGGTTCACCGCCTGCACGGTGCGTTTGTCCAGGCGGGCGTACCAGCCCGAGGCGTCGGCCGCCAGGTCGGTGATCGTGCCGGGCGCGGTCCAGGTGCGGGCCGGGTCACCGCTGGTGAGGGCGTACGCCGTGCAGGTCGCGCCCGTCGCCGCGTACACCGTGCTCCCGGCGACCACCGGGGGACGCGAGGCACCCGTGCCGCCCGCACGCTCCCACTGCTTGGTGCCGTCGGCCAGCCGCACCGCCCGTACGACGCCCGGGCCCGGCCGGTGCAGGAGCAGGCCCCCGGCCACCGGCGGCGCGTGTCCCGTGCCGCCCGGCAGTGCCCGCCAGCTCGACTCCAGCCCGGTGCTCGCCACGCTCCACCGCCGCTTGCCGGTCACCGGGTCGAAACCGGTCACCTGCCCGGCGGCGTGCGCGAGCCCCGTCCCGTGCGCGTACGCCAGCGCGCTCGCCCCCGCCCCGGGCCGCAGCCCGAGCGAGGGGCCGGCCAGGTGCGCGCCGGTACGGACGTCGAGGACGTGCAGGACGCCCGATCCGGTGAGCAGATGGAACCGGCGGCCGTCCGTGCCGGTCGCGACCACGGGCCCCTCGACCTTCGGCTGCTTCCAGAGGACCCGGCCGTCGGACACGTCGTAGCAGGTCACGGGGGTCGGTGCGGGACCGGTCAGCAGCAACGCGCGCCCGGCGAGGGCGGGGCGGCTCCAGGGGCCGGTCGAGCGGAGCTTCCACGAGGGCCCGGCCAGCTCCTTGCCGCCGCTCTCGGTGTACGCCACCACATCCGGCCCCGCCCCTGCCGCCACGCCCGCGCCCGCCGCCACGAACCAGCCCGGTGCCACCACCCCGAGCCCCCGCACCTCCGCCTCCGCGCCGTCCTTCAGTGCGATCCCGGTGTCCTTCAGCTCGGGGGCCACCAGCACCCCGCCCACCACACCCCACAGGCGGGGCACCTCCGCCCGGCTCCCCGCCGACCAGCGCGCCGCACCGTCCGCCGTGCCGAGGGCGTGCACCGCGCCCTGCGTGGAGCCGAAGCCGTCCGAGCCGTGCGCCAGCAGCACGCCCGCTGCTCCCGTGGCCAGCAACACCCCGTCCACCAGGCCCTCTTCGGCGGTACGGGACCACCGCAGTGCCCCGGGAGACCGTGACCCGCCCGTCAACTTCCAGTCGAGGGCCGGGATTTCCTCCGGCCCCGCCCCGAAGGACCGCAGCCCGGCCCACACCACCAGGCCGGCGGCCCCGCTCCCGGCCGCGCCGAGCAGGGCCCGGCGGCCGAGAGCGCGGCGGCGGGCCCGCGAGGCGGTCCGGGCCTCGGTGACGGCGGGGGTGTCCTCAGGGTCGGCGGGGGTGTCCTCGGGCTCGGCGGGAGTGTCCTCGGGCTCGGCGGGGGTGCCCTCCCGCGATCCCGTCGGACCCGGAGCATCCCGCGGCTCCGCCTCCCGGACCAGCGCCCCCACCGGCCCCTCCCGCCACCACAGCGGAGCCCCCGGCTCCTTCAACGCGGCCAGCACCTCGGGGACCCCCGGGCGGCGGTCCGGGTCCTTGTCGAGACACCGGGCAGCCAAGTCCCGTACCTCCCAAGGGACTTCACCCAACTCCGGCGCGTCGTGCACCGCCCGGTACAGCAGCACCGCCGCACCCGCCCGCCCGAACGGCCCCTCGCCGGTCGCCGCGAACACCAGCACCGCCCCCAGCGCGAACACGTCCGCCGCCGCCGTGACCTCCACGCCCTCCGTGACCTGCTCCGGCGCGATGAACCCGGGCGTGCCGATGATGTCCTCCGCCGAGGTCAGCGCGGACAGCGGTGAGCCGGTGAGGCGGGCGATGCCGAAGTCGATGACACGCGGCCCGTCCGCCGTGATCAGCACGTTCGACGGCTTGAGGTCCCGGTGGACGATCCCGGCCGCATGGATCGCGGCCAACGCCTCCGCGAGGGCCGCACCGCAGGCCCGTACCGCCGCGACCGGCAGCGGACCGGCCCGCGCGACCGTGCGCCGCAGCGTCACCCCCGGCAGGTACGCCGTCGCCAGCCACGGCACCTCCGCGTCCGGATCCGCGTCGAGCACCGCCGCCGTGTACGCCCCGGTGACCGCCCGCGCGGCGGCGGCCTCCCGGCGGAACCGCTCCCGGTAGTGCGGCTCGGCGGCCAGGTGCGCATGCACGGTCTTCACCGCGACGAGCCGCCCCCCGGCCGTCCTCCCCAGAAACACCTGCCCCATCCCACCCGCCCCGAGCCGCCCCGACAGCCGTATCCGGCCGAGGTGTTGCGGGTCGCCGGACAGCAGCGGCTCGGTCATGCGGCGCCCCCCAGAGCAGGCGGCCGCACCTCGGCCCGCACGCCGCCGCCGCGTCTCGGGCCCGGACGCTCCTTGGCCGCCCCGCTCACGCCGCCCCCGGGCCGCGCAGCGTCAGCAGGGTGCGGTCCACGCACAGGTGCAGCAGGCCGCCGCCCGCCGCCGAGCGGACCCGGCTCAGGCGGGGCACCGGCACCGCCCACGCCAGCTTTCCCGTGCGGGCGTCCAGGGCGTGCACGCCCCAACCTGTCGAGCGGCGGCCCGAGTCGGCGGGCAGGGAGGGGTCGGAGCCGGATGCGTAGAGGAGTCCGCCGGACACCAGGGGCGGGGTCCCTTCGCTGTCGTCGAGGCGGCGCACGTCCGTGCGTACCCACAACTGGTGGCCCGTCGCCGCGTCCAGCGCGCGCAGATCGCCCCAGTCGCCCGTGTGCACCAGGCCGTCCGTCGCCGTCGGGGTGACCGTCGCCTCATTGCCCACCGGGCGCGACCAGCGCCGCTCGCCCGAGGCCAGATCGACGGCCGCGACCGCCGCCGGGCCCGGGTAGTGCCGCACCCCCGTGGCCCCCGGATGTGCCTCCGGGTGCGCCGAACCGCCCGGGATCTCCCGCTCCGGGGTGCCGTCCCGGTCGCGCAGGACCACCAGGGGCCCGTCCGCCGGTTCACGGACCGACACCGCGCGCTCGGAGGTGGCGACGGCGAGCCGCCCGCCGCCCTGGTGCACGGCGGGCACGCCCGTCACCGTGCCCGCCCGGTGCCACAGCGGCCTGCCGTCGCGCGCGTCGAACCCGTACGCCCGCCAGCGCCTGTCCGGCTCCGTGCGCTGCTCCCACAGGGTGGCCGGGGTGGAGTGGGTGACCAGGCAGACCACCGAGCCGTCGACCGTCAAGTGCGCCGACTGGCCTTCGAGTTCACTGGCCGGAGTGTTCGTGGCGCTGCGCCGGAAGGGGTTCATGACCAGGGGCCGGGTCTCCCAGCGGCGCGCCCCGGACTTCGCGTCGAGCGCCGCGACCACCGAGCCGAGGGGCGCCTGCCACAGCACGTGCACGGTGTCCTCCGACGGCCGCACGCTCCGGATGTTCATGGCGTCGTCGAAGGTCCACCGCACCTCGCCCGACGCCGCGTCGAAGCAGGTCAGCCGGGAGTCGGTGCGGACGAACAGCGCCTCCGCATGCCGCAGCACCTCCCCGCCGTACGCCGGCGAGGACTCCAGGTCGCGCGACCACACCGTACGGCCCGCCGTCCAGGCCACCGGGGCCGCCTTCTCCTGCGACCGCGCCCCCTCGTCCAGCAGGAGCACCGCTGCCGTGGTCGAGCCCCCCACGGCGGTCACGGCCGCCCCCGCCCAGGCGAGGAACCGCCGCCGGCGCGGAGGCGACTGCGGATGCGGCGGTACGTCGACGGGCCCGGCCGGTACGTCCACGGGTGCGCCCGGCACATCCCCCGAGCCGGGCGCGCCCGGCACCCGGAAGGCCTCCGGGACCTCGTCCTCCCACTCCTCCTGCGCCGCGACCAGCTCCGCCGTCGCCTCCTCGTGCTCCCGTACGAGACCGGCGACCGGCTCCTCCTCCCACCACGGCAGCGCGGCAGCCCTCTCCGCACACCACTCCAGGGCCTCGGCCACCGTGGGCCGGTCCGCCGGGTCCAGGGCCAGGCACCGGCCCAGGAAGCCCTCCCACTCCGCGTCCGGCACACCCAGCAGGCACGGCGGCTCGTGCAGCGTGCGGTGCAGGACCTGCGGGGCGGTGCCCGAACCGTACGGATTGCGGCCCGTGCTCGCCAGTACCAGCAGTGCCCCGAACGCGAACACGTCGGCGGCGGGCCCCGCTTCGGGCTCCCGGCCCAGCTGCTCCGGCGCGATGAAGCCGAGCGTGCCCACCAACTCGCCCGTGCCGGTGAGGGGTTCACCGTCCGCCTCCGCCGCCCCCTTCGCCAGTCCGAAGTCGAGGATCTTGGGGCCGTCGTGGGTGACGACGACGTTCGCGGGCTTGAGGTCCCGGTGCACCAGACCGGCCGCGTGCACCGCGGCGAGCGCCTCGGCGAGGGCCGCGCCGAGCGTGCCGAGCGCCGCCGAGTCGAGCGGGCCGAGCGCGCTGATGACGTCCACGAGGGACGGCCCCGCACAGAACTCGCTGACCAGCCAGGGGAGTTCGGCCTCGGTGTCCGCGTCAAGCACCGCCGCCGTGAACACGTCGTCCACCGCCCGCGCCGCCGCCACCTCCCGCCGGAACCGCTCCCGGAACCGGGCGTCGGACGCCAGCCGGGAATGCAGGGTCTTCAGCGCCACCAGCCGCCCCGCCGGGGTGCGCGCCAGCTCCACCCGCCCCATGCCGCCCTCCCCGAGCGGTGCGACGACGTGGTATCGACCCGGATCCCGTCCCGAACCGGTCGACCCGGCTTCGGACGCTGCGGCTGACATTCCCTCGGCTCCCCTCCCGCTCGCCCGGACGGCGCCGGACGCTGATTGCGACGCGTGGGGCGGGGTGCGCGGTTGCGCGGGGGAGGGGGCTGTGACGTACGGCACCGGCCGGCGATAAATGCCTGGCGCGAGTGCGGGACGTACTCCTAGAGTCAGGGCCGTGCCCAGGTGCGCAGGCAGGACCTACTTCCGATGGAGGTTCCTGGGTGGAATTCCGGTACGAATTCTCGTGCCGCTTCCACTCGGTGCCTGTGAAATCACCGGTTCCGCCGCATCGGAACTCTGGGCGCGCAGACTTTCGTGCACCTCCCGGTGCGCAGGCAACGGCTACTTCTTTGCGAGAACTCAACGCCGTCGCCATTTCTGAACTCGGGAGGCCAAGCGCGAGAAGGGGTGTCCGGTGCGCAGGCAACGGTTACTTCATTGATTCGGCGGTCGCGGGTTCGAATCCCGTCATCGACTTCGGGTCGGTGTAGCTCAGTCCGGTAGAGCACCGAAAGCCAGTCCGTCGCCGCTCATGACCTCGGACACCCTTTCTTCTCGCGCGCGGCCCTCCCTCAATCCCATGCCGTATCAAGGGAATTCGGGGGAATTCACCATGGCTCGTTTCAACACCCGTGCCGCGAAGGCGCGTCAGCCCGTATCGCCCGTGACCACGACCGGGCGGACGACCGTCAACCACCAGGGCGGCACGGGACACGTCCGTGACGCGAAGTCGGAGCTCTTCCTCCTGGCGGTCGCCAACTTCGTCACGCAGAACACCTTCTACGAGACCGGCGAGGCCCGCGACACCCGCTACGCGACCCTCGTGCGCGAGATGGCCGTCAGCGACCCCGAGTGGACCGCCGGCCTCCTCGGCTGGCTGCGCGGCGAGGGCCAGATGCGCACCGCGTCGATCGTCGGCGCCGCCGAGTACGTCAAGGCCCGCCTCGACGCGGGCCCGACCGGGGTCGCGCCCGGGGGCCCGACGAACCGCAGCGTGATCGCCTCCGTCCTCCAGCGCCCCGACGAGCCGGGCGAACTCCTCGCGTACTGGACCGCGTTGTACGGCCGCGCCATCCCCAAGCCCGTCAAGCGCGGCATCGCCGACGCCGTCCAGCGGCTCTACCACGGCACGTCGCTGCTGAAGTACGACACCGCCTCCAAGGGGTTCCGCTTCGGCGACGTCCTCAACCTGGTGCACGCCTCGCCCGACCCCGACAAGCCGTGGCAGGGCGAGCTGTTCCAGTACGCCCTGGACCGCCGTCACCACCCCGAGACCGCCGTGCCGCCCGCGTCCAACCGGACGCTCACCGCGCACCGCGCGCTCATGGAACTGCCCGTCGCGGAGCGGCCCGCCGTCCTGGACGGGCCGGACGCCGCCGAGCGCCTGGCCGAGGCGGGCCTGACCTGGGAGGCCCTCGCGGGCTGGCTCCAGGGGCCGATGGACGCCCGGGCCTGGGAGGCGATGATCCCCTCGATGGGCACCATGGCGCTGCTGCGCAACCTCCGCAACTTCGACGAGGCGGGCGTCTGCGACGAGGTCGCGGCGCGCGTCGCTGCGAAGATCGCGGATCCCGAAGTCGTCGCCAGGGGACGGCAGTTCCCCTTCCGCTATCTCGCCGCCTACCAGCACGCGCCGTCGCTGCGCTGGGCGTACCCGCTGGAGCAGGCACTCGGCCACTCGCTGGCCAACGTGCCCGCGCTGCCGGGCCGCACCCTGGTGCTGATCGACCGCTCGGGCTCGATGTTCTGGTCGCAGGTCTCGGAGCGTTCGCAGCTCAACCGGGCGGACGCGGCGGCGATCTTCGGCACGGCGCTCGCGCTGCGGGCCGAGTCGGCGGACCTGGTCGAGTTCGGCACGGACAGCCGTCCGGTGACGTACACGAAGGGGGAGTCGGTGCTGAAGATCCTGGAGCGCTTCGGCGACCTCGGCGGCACCCGCACCGCGGCCGCCGTGCGCGAGCACTACGCCGGCCACGACCGGGTGCTGATCGTCACCGACGAACAGGCGGCCGCCACGCACCGTGACGCCGTGTTCGAGCCCGTCCCGGCCCATGTACCCACGTACACCTGGAACCTGGAGGGGTACGCGACCGGTCACGCTCCGTCCGGCGCGCCCGGCCGCCACACCTTCGGCGGGCTGACGGATGCGGCCTTCAGGATGGTCCCCCTCCTGGAGTCGGGGCGGTCCGCGAACTGGCCCTGGGAGGCCTGACGAGGGACGGGCCGCGGGGCGGACGGGGGGCGTGCGACGGAGCGGGCGGGAGTGCCTGGCGGGATGCGGGCATGGCATCTGGCCTCCGGTGGGCGCATACTGAAGGTAATGACAAAGCCAGCCGGAGCCCGGCGACACCTGCCGTCCAGTCCCTTCAACGTCCCGGCCCCGGCCGCCCCGCCCATTGAGAACTACGAGGTGGGAGACCGGGTTTCGCATGATCAATTCGGACTCGGAAGAGTCGTCGGCGTCGAGGGAGACCTCGCCGTGCTCATCGACTTCTCCGGACGTCAGGGGCGGATCCTCAGCCCCTACTCCAAGTTGACCAAGCTCTGAGCCCCCGCGGCTCCGGGAAAACGCCTCCGCCCCGTGTCCCGATCATCACGATCGGGACACGGGGCGGAGGCGTTTCTCCGCGTTCCGGGACTAGGGAACGGGCTCGGTCGCGTCGTCGCGCATCGCGGCCGCCCACTCGACGAGAAGCAGTTCGTACTCCTCCGAGGGCCAGGCCCCGTCCGTCGTCTGCGCGTCCACGAGGCGGCGGATCGCCGCGTTCGTCTGGTCCGCACCGGAAGCCTCGGGCCCTGCGGGCTCCGGGCCGGGGGCGGACGGAGAGGTGGTGGACATGCCTTCCAGGCTACGTCCGGGCCTTCCCCACCAAACCCCTCCAGCACGTGGCATCCGTCACGCACCGGACCTCTCCGTCCCCACGCTTTCCCCCTGTCCCTGCAACCGCCTACCCGACGCCGTCCCCGCTCGAGCGGGGGCTACGGTCGTTCCCGGGTGTCCGCGATCACGACAGCAGGGGGAACTTGTGGCGGCACGGGTTGCTGGTCTGACGCTGGGAGTGTGGGGCGTACTGCTCGTCCTTCTGCTCGTGCCCCTCGTCCTGCCGACGGCATGGCACTACTACATCTACTCGCCGGCGAGCGTGGGCCTGTGGATGATCTCCATGGTGGTCACTCCCGCTGTGGCTTGCGCGTACAAGTGGGAGTGGATCAGAGCCGGCGGCAAGTAAGAGGTCGGTCGTGTTCCGGTGACCCACCCCACCGGATCAGGACCTCGTCACGATGGCCCCTCGGCCTCCCGTAGGAGAGGTCGAGGGGCCATCGTTGCCCGGGTCCCGTGATCCAACCTGCGGATTGCCTACAGCGCCTGGGCCGCCGGCTTCACCATGCCGCGTACCGTGCGGGACTTCACGAAGTCGCCCATCGCGGTCATCTCCCACTCGCCGCTGAACTGCTTGATCAGCTTGGCCATCATGACGCCCGTCTGCGGCTCGGCGCCGGTCAGGTCGAAGCGGACCAGTTCCTCGCCCGTGGCGCCGTCGAGCAGGCGGCAGTAGGCCTTGGCGACCTCGGTGAACTTCTGGCCGGTGAAGGAGTTCACCGTGAAGACCAGGCCGGTGGCCTCCGCCGGGATGCGGCCGAGGTCCACCACGATGACCTCGTCGTCGCCCGCGCCCTCGCCCGTGAGGTTGTCGCCGGAGTGCTTGATCGCACCGTTCAGGATGGACAGCTTGCCGAAGTAGCAGCTGTCGATCATCTTGCGGTTGCCGTCGTAGGCGATGACCGAGGCGTCCAGGTCGATGTCCTTGCCGCGGAACGCCGGCTCCCAGCCCAGGCCCATCTTGACCTGCGAGAGCAGCGGGCGGCCGCCCTTGACCAGGGAGACCGTCTGGTTCTTGGTCAGGCTCACCCGGCCCTTGTCCAGGTTGATCTTGCCGGAGCCCATGGCCGGGGCGGCGGGCGCGGGCGGGGCCGGGGGAGCGGCCGGAGCCGCCGGAGCCGCCGGGGAGGCCACGCGCGGGTCGTAGGAGGGGGTGGGCGCGGACGGCGGGGTGGCGGCGTGGGCGCGGGTGGGGGCGGGCGGGGCGGCAGGGGCCACCGGGGCGGCAGGGGCCACCGGGGCGGCAGGGGCCACCGGGGCGGCAGGGGCCACCGGGGCGGGAGGGGCCTGGGGGGCGGCCGGGGCGGGTTCCTCGACCGAGACGCCGAAGTCCGTGGCGATGCCCGCCAGCCCGTTCGCGTACCCCTGGCCGACCGCGCGGACCTTCCACGCGCCGTTGCGCAGGTAGACCTCGACCACGACCAGGGCGGTCTCGGTGCCCAGCTGCGGGGGCGTGAAGGTGGCGATCACGGCGTTGTCGTCGGCGCCGCGCACCGTGGCCGTGGGCTCGATGCCCTGGAAGGTCTGGCCGGCGGCGTCCGGGCTCGCGGTCACCACGACCCGCTCGATGCCCGGCGGCAGTGCGCCCGTGTCCACCAGGATCGCGTCCGGGGCCGTGCCGCCGCCCGAGCGGTAGGTCACGCCGGGGCCGGAGGCCTGGTTGTAGAAGATGAAGTCGTCGTCGGAGCGCACCTTGCCGTCGGCGGTGAGCAGCAGGCCCGACACGTCGAGCCGCACCGGGGCGGCGACGTCCACGGCCACGCGGGCGGTGGGAAGCGGAATGTTCGAGCCAGGGGTCATTGCGGTCATGTCACAGGTAACGACCGGGGGCGCTTTGCCGTTCCCTTACCTTCGGACGAATTTGCGTGCACCGCCCGGATGGCTCAGTAAGGGGGGTCTGACCTGCGGAAACCGGTGGGGTCAGCGGTTGCGGGGGTGGTTGCGGGCCATGCGTTCGTTGCCGAACTTGTACGCACCCGTCCAGCGGGCCATCACCAGCTGCTCGTCGCCGCTCTCCACCTCCGCCAGAAACTTCTCCGCCCGGCCACCGCGCAGGGTGGAGGCCGCACGCTGGTGGTGGGTGATGACGACCGTGCCGTCGCCGCGCTGCTCGTACCGGAATCCATGGGGTCGGGGCATGGGCGCAATGGTCCGGTACGGGAAACCGCCCGCGCGAGTGAATTTGGACAGAAGCGGCCCCGGCGGGGTGACGGACCGGTCCTACCCTGGCGCCCGTGCACACCTTCAGGTCCGCCGACCTCGACGAGACGCGTCAGGCGATCGGCGAGAGTTTCTACACCACCCGCATCGATCCCCTGGGCGAGCCCGGTGAGTTCGAGTCCCGGATCGACACCGCGCACGTCGGCTCCCTCACCGTCGGCGACCTCGTCCTCGGCGCCGATCTGCGGATGCGCTTCGGGGAGTTGGGCCACTACCACGTCAACGTCCTGCTGGACGGCACCCTCGCCTGGCGGCAGCACGGCCGGGCCGAGGCGGTCGCCACCCCGCAGCGCGGCTGCGTCCTCGACCCGGAGTCCGTCACCCGCATCGACCACTGGAGCAGGGACTGCCGGCTGCTCGCCCTGAAGATCGAACCTGCCGCCCTGCACCGCCAGTTGGAGTGCCTGCTGGACCGCACCCTGCGCGGGCCCGTCGATTTCACGCCGGACATCGACGTCTCGCGGGGCGCCGGACGCAGCTGGGCGCGGCTGATGTCCTGGGCCGTGGAGGAGGCCCGCGACGCCGACGGGCTGCCCGGGCACGCGCTGATGGCCGCCCCCCTCCAGGAGACCCTGCTCAACGGACTGCTGCTGGCCGCCGACCACCCCTACCGGGAGGAACTGGCCGCCCCCGCACCCCCATTGCGGCCCGCCCCCGTCAAGCGGGTCCTCGACCTCATCCACGCCCACCCCGAGCACACCCACACCGCCGCCTCCCTCGCCGCCGTGGCGCAGGTCGGCGTCCGGCGCCTCCAGGAGGGCTTCCGGCAGCACGTGGGGACGACCCCGACCGCGTACCTGCGCGGCATCCGCCTCGACCGGGTGCGTACGGACCTGGCCCGGGCGGCGGAGGGCGGGGCGGCCGGGACGACCGTCGCCGACGTCGCCTTCCGGTGGGGCTTCGGGCACCTGGGCCGGTTCGCGGCCGCCTACCGGGACCGGTTCGGCGAGAGCCCCTCGCACACCCTGCGGCACCCGGGGCCGGGTTCACCGCACAAAGCGGCGAGTTCGCCGCACACAGCGCCGGGTTCGCCGCACACAGCGCCGGGTTCGCCGCACACAGCGCCGGGGTCACCGCACAAAGCGCCGGGTTCGCCGCGCAAAGCGGACGAGGACCGCGCGGAACGGATCGTGCCGTTCCGTACGGCCCCCTAGGTTGTCCCGTATCGCGGGCGCGCTCGCTCTTTTCCGGTTCCCCCGGTGGGTTCGTCGGCGATGCTCACCGGTCGGTCCCGGGGGCGCAGGGCGCGGGAGGCCCCGCGGTCCCGGGCCCGGCCGTTCCGAGATCTTCCGGACGGCCGGGCCCGTAGCCCCCGCTCCTAGTACGGCCACTGCGGCGGGTCGGTGCAGAAGGCCCCGCCGAGGAAGTCGTGCTCCGGGTCGCCCGGAGCCAGTTCGCCGTGCTCCGCCAGCAGCTTCTCCGCGTACTGCTCGGAGTCGTCCTGCGGGTCGTACCCCAGCGCCCGCGCCGTCGACAGGTCCCAGCACAGCCGGGTGTTCGCCGAGGACCCGAACACCACCGTGTGCCCGACGTGCGGGGCGGTCAGGGCCGCGTCGAAGAGGCGGGCGGCGTCGCCCGGGCTCAGCCACACCGCCAGCATCCGCACGGTGGAGGGCTCCATGTAGCAGGCGCCGATCCGCACCGACACCGTCTCCATCCCGTCCCGGTCCCAGTACAGCTGCGCCAGGTCCTCGCCGAACGCCTTGGACAGGCCGTAGAAGGTGTCCGGGCGGTGCGGGGTGTCGGCGGGGACCAGCGGGCCGCCCGGGCCGGGGGCCGGGGTGAAGCCGACCGCGTGGTTGCTGGAGGCGTGCACGATCCGGCGCACGCCCTCCTCGCGGGCCGCCTCGTAGAGGTTGTACGTGCCTTCGATGTTGGCGCGGAGGATCTTCTCGAAGGGGGCTTCGAGGGAGATGCCCGCGAGGTGCACGATCGCGTCCACCCCCTCGACGGCCTCCCGCAGCGCGTGCTTGTCGCCCAGGTCGGCGGTCACCGCCGTCGGCTCGCCCTCGATGGGCGTCGCGTCGAACAGCCGCAGCTCGTACCCGTACGCCGGGAGCAGCCCCCGCATCAGGGTGCCGATGCCGCCGGCCGCGCCGGTGAGCAGGAGTGTGCGGGAAGCTGCGGGCATGGGAGGGGCTCCTCAAGGGTTCCGCGACGGTGCGGCCGGTGGGGTCGGCGACCGTCGCGACGCTAGGGAGCGCGATGCGTTCGCGTCAAGTAATGGCCGTAGTACGGCGGTTCGTGCTACGGAAGCCGAAAGCGAGCCCGAGCCCGAGCGCGGTGACGGCCCCGGCCGCGCCGACCCCCGCCAGCACCCAGCGGTGGTCCAGCACCGCGACCAGCCCCGAGCCGAGCGCGATGGCGGCCGTCATCGGCCCGTACACCAGCGACGTGGCGGTCGCGGAGGTACGTCCCAGGAGCGCGTCCGGCGTCTCCCGCTGCACCGCCGTCAGCGCCACGATCAGCACGCACGGCAGCCCCAGCCCCACGCCCGCGCTGCTCGCCAGCACCGCCGCGTCGTACGGCAGCGCCCGCACCGCCGTCGACACCGCGAACAGCGCGATGCCCGCCGCGGCCAGCACCCGCTCCGGCATCCGGCGCAGCAGCGGTCCCGCGAGGACGCCGACGAGGACGGTGCCCGCGCCCTGGACCGCGTACAGCACCCCGGTGTACGCGGGGGAGCGGCCGAGGCCCTTGTCGACGACGGTGAAGATCATGGCGCCGTTGAGCCCGGAGAGCACCATCGTCGCGGAGGCGGCGAGCACCAGGGGCCGCAGTACGGGCGAGCGCCACAGATGGCGTGCTCCGTCGGCCCAATTCCCCTCCGTGCGCTGGGGCTTGACGTCCTCGCGCACCCGCAGCCGCAGCCGTACGATCAGCCAGGCGGCCAGCGCGAAGGTGAGCGCGTCAAGGAGTGCCACCGGCAGCCCGCCGAACCGGGTGAACAGGGCGGCCCCGGCCAGCGGTGCGAGCAGCTTCGTGCCCTCCTGGGCGGTCATCCGCAGCCCGTTGAAGTCGCCCAGCAGTGATCTGTCGACCGCCGTGGCGACCAGTGCGGACTCGGCGGCGTCCGTGAGGGTGCCGGCCATCCCGTACAGGAAGAGCACGACGAACAGGATCCACACCCGGTCCGGCGTGTCGACGGCGACCAGCGAGACGAGCAGCAGCGCCGTCGCGAGGTTCACCGAGACCAGCAGCGGGCGGCGGCGGAACCGGTCGGCGACCGCGCCCAGCAGCGGGCCCGCCAGTACCGGCAGCCACATGCAGAAGGTGGTGAGCGCGGCCAGCGAGTCGGAGCCCGTCAGGTCCTTGACCCAGATTCCGGCGGTCAGCCACAGGGCCGTGGTGCCGAAGCCGGACACCACGACGACCGACAGGAAGAGCGCGGCGTTGCGGTCCCGCAGGACGTGCGGCCGACGCTTGGTGGTCTCTGTGGTCTCTGTGGTCACTGCCGGGTCCGCCTTCGTTCCGTCCGGGTGGGGGCGGGGTCAGCGTGGCAGCGCGGGCGGGTCCGGCGGATCGGGAAGGTGCCCTAGATTCCGGGCTTCCGGGCTCCTTAGATCCATGCGTCTACGGGGTCCACACCGCCCGGTCGTGCGCGAACAGCACCCGCTGCGGCGCGAACTCGGCCAGCCGCTCCAGCCAGGGCCGCTCGGCGGGACCGGGCCCGACCCGTGCCTCAAGCTCCGCGTGGCTGTACTCGGAGGCGAAGTCGTACGCCTGCCCCGCGAGCACGGTCGCCCCCTCCGGTCCCTCCACCACCAGCGACTGGTGGCCCGGTGTGTGTCCGGGGGTGGGCACGATGCGCACGCCCGGCCAGATCTCCGCCTCCCCGTCCAGTTCCTCGTAGGCGAGGGGTGCGCCGGGCGGGTCCACCAGGGCGTCGATCGTGTAGTCCCCGGCCCGCGCCTGCGCCAGCTCCTTCGCCTGTACGAAGACGGGGAGCCCGGCGAGTGCGGGGTTGCCGCCGATGTGGTCGAAGTGGAGGTGGCAGTTGACCACCGCCGACAGATCGCCCGGGGACACGCCCGCCCCGGCCAGGGCGTCGGTCAGCTCCCGCCGCCGGGGCCGGTAGTGGGCGTCGGCTTCCGCGTCGCCCCTGCCGAGGCCGGTGTCGAACAGGAGCAGGCCCTGCGGGCGGCGCACCAGGTACGCGAGGACGGCCTCGGCGCGGGGGCGGCCGGTGCCGGTCTCGCTCGCGGGGCGGACGAAGTGCCCGAGGTCGAGACGGCGTATCGCGGGCCCGTCGGTTCCTTCCAGCTGTTGCCTCATCCACCCATGCTGACATGGGAGTTCGCAGGAAATCCGAAGAACTTCGGCCCGTTTCGATGAGTTTTCGGGCCGCCCGGGGTCTTCCTTTCGTCGCTGCCGCGACGGCCGCACCGCTCGCTGCCGCCGCGGCTCCGGGAAGTTCCAGGAGAGGGACCTTGATGACGACCACCACGACCGCCGCCCCCACCGCCGTCGTGTTCGACCTCGGACCGGCGGCCCGCAGACTCGCCCGGCTCCTCGACGGCGTGGCCGAGGGCGGGCTGGACGGGCCCACGCCCTGCGCCGAGTTCTCCGTGCGGGACCTCCTCGCCCATCTCGTCCACCTGACGGCGGCGTTCCGTGCCGCCGCCCGCAAGGAGCCGGAACCCCCCGCCGGGCCCGCCCTTCCGGCCGACTGGCGGCACCGGCTGCCTGGGCAGCTCGCCGCGCTCGTCGACTCCTGGCACGAGAAGGACGCCTGGACCGGGTCCACCACCGTCGGCGGCACCCCGCTGCCCGCCGGGGTCGCCGCGCAGATCGCCCTGGACGAACTGGTGCTGCACGGCTGGGACCTGGCCCGCGCCACCGGCCGGCCCTTCGCCTGCGACCGCTCCAGCCTCCAGGTGGTCTACGCGCTGCTCGCCCCGGAGGCGGACAATCCGGCCCGCGCCCCCATGTTCGGTCCCGTCGTGGACGTACCGGACGGATCGCCGTTCCTGGACCGGGTGGTGGGGCTCGGCGGGCGCGACCCCCAATGGGTGCCCGCAGCCGATGAGTTCACCACGCAGTACACATAGCGGACACCGGAAACCGATCAGGGGGCCGAAGGGGCTGACGACGGGCGGGCAGCCGTGCATACGATGCGGGGCTGCGGCGCAAACATCACTTGCGTCACCATCCGCCCGAGGGGAATCAGCGTGCGTACGAAGGTACTTCCCGCCCTGTTCTGTGCCGGACTCATAGCCACGACCAGCGTGCTCGCCGGGAGTGCCGCCAGCGCGGCACCCAGCGGCAGCTCCGCCGTCGCGCAGGACGCCACCATCCGCGAGAAGCTGGAGAAGATCCCCGGCCTGCGGATCGTCTCGGAGACGCAGAAGGAGGGCCGCCCCTTCTTCACGCTCATGCTGAGACAGCCCATCGACCACGACAAGCCGTGGCGCGGCACCTTCGAGCAGCAGTTCACGCTGTGGCACAAGGCCGAGACCGCCCCCGTCGTGCACTACACCGGCGGCTACACCCTCTCCTCCGGCACCCGCGAGATCACCACCCTCCTCGGGGCCAACCAGATCAGCGTCGAGCACCGCTTCTTCGGCAAGTCGGTGCCCGAGGGCAAGACCGACTGGAGCAAGCTCACCATCCAGCAGGAGGCCGCCGACGAGCACAACATCGTGCAGGCCATGAAGCGCATCTACACGGCGAAGTGGCTGGGCACGGGCGCCAGCAAGGGCGGCATGACGCAGACCTACCACGAGCGCTTCTACCCCGAGGACCTGGACGCCGTCGTCGCCTACGTCGCACCCAACGACGCCGACAACCGCGACGACCGGGTCTACGACAACTTCTTCAAGACCGTCGGCACCCCCGAGTGCCGCACCGCGCTGGACGCCGTGCAGCGCGAGATGCTGGTCCGCCGCAAGACGATCCTCCCGCTCTTCGAGGCCACCTCCAAGGAGCAGGGCCTCACCTTCAAGCAGCTCGGCACCACCGACCGCGCCTACGAGTTCTCGGTCCTGGACCAGGTGTGGAACTTCTGGCAGTCCGGCTCGTACACCAACTGCCCCACCGTCCCGGACGCCAAGAAGGCCACGGACAAGGAGCTGTACGACTGGTCGCTCGGCCACGGCCTGTCGATCTACTCCGACGCCGACGCGGGCCCCGCGGGCTCCGGCCCCTACTACCGTCAGGCCGCCGCCCAACTCGGCTGGGCCGACCTGAAGTTCCAGCACCTGCGTGACGTCCGCAACTACCCGGACATCTACCAGCCCAACTCCCTGCTCCCCGCCGACATGCGCACCCGCTACAGCGGCTGGGACGCCAAGGACGTCGACCGCTGGGTGAACAAGAAGGGCCAGCGGATGATGTTCGTCTACGGCCAGAACGACCCGTGGAGCGCCGAGCGCTACCGCCCCTCGAAGCGCGACTCGCACCTGTACGTCGCCCCGAACTCCAACCACGGCGCCCTGATCTCCAAGCTGGTCCCGGAGCAGCGCGCCGAGGCGGAGGCGACGGTCAAGCGCTGGGCGGGCGTGAAGTAGCCCTCACGGAAAGGGGTGCCGGGCGCGCCCGGCACCCCTTTCCGGGTCACCTTCCCAGGGCGGCCTTCATCGTCTTCTGCGCGACCGGCGCCGCCAGCCCGTTTCCGCTGACCTCCGAGCGGGCCGCGCCCGAGTCCTCGATCAGGACGGCCACCGCGACCTCCTTGCCGGTGTTCTTGTCCTTCGCGTAGGAGGTGAACCAGGCGTACGGGGTCTTGCTGTTGGCGACGCCGTGCTGGGCGGTGCCGGTCTTGCCGCCGACCTCCGCGCCGGGGATCTGCGCGTTGGTGCCCGTGCCGTCCTCGACGACGGTGACCATCGCGCTGCGCAGCTGCTGTGCCGTGCGCTCGGAGACGATGCGCTTGCTGTCCGCGCCGTCCGCGTGCTTCTCCAGTACGTCGCCGCCCGCGCTCGTCACCTCCGACACCATGTGCGGGGCGGGCAGCTCACCGTTGTTCGACAGGGCGGCGGAGACCATCGCCATCTGGAGCGGGGTGGCCGTCACGTCGAACTGGCCGATGCCGGAGAGCCCGGTCTGCGCCTTGTCCATGCCGGTGGGGTAGACGCTCTCGTACGCGCGCACCGGGACGTCCAGCTTGTCGGTGTTGAAGCCGAACTTCTCCGCCATCGCCTTCACCTTGTCCTGCCCCAGGTCCACGGCCAGCTTCGCGAAGACGTTGTTGCAGGAGTATTTGAGGGCGGTGCGCAGCGTGGCGTTCTCGCAGGGGGCGGAGCGGTTCTCGTTGTCGAGGACCTGGCTGGTGCCCGGCAGGGTGTACGGGTTCGGGCTGGCGGTCGGGGTGTCCACCGAGGCGTACAGGCCGTCCTCCAGCGCGGCCGAGGCCACCACCAGCTTGAACGTGGAGCCCGGCGGCAGCGGCTGGCGCATCGCCCGGTTCGTCATCGCCTTGTCCTCGTCGTCGCCCGAGCTGAGCTTCTTCCACGCCTCGCCGTCGTGCGAACCGGTGATCGTGGACGGGTCGTACGACGGGGTGCTGACCATGCCGAGGATCCGGCCGGTCTTCGGGTCGATCGCGACGACCGCGCCCTTCTTCTTGCCCAGCGCCTCGTACGCGGCCTTCTGGACGGCCGGGTCGATGGTGGTGACCACGTTGCCGGGGCGGGTGTGCTTGCCCTGGATCAGGTCGGACGGGTTCTTCAGGCGGTCGTCCGTGCCGTCGAGGATCTTGCCGTAGATGCCCTCCAGCTGGGTCGACCCGTACACCTGCGAGGTGTAGCCGGTGACCGGGGCGTAGAGCGGCCCGTCGGTGTAGGTGCGCTTGTACTTGAGGTCTCCGCCCTCCGTCTTCGCCGATCCGGTGACCGGCGAACCGGCCACGATGATGTTGCCCAGCGGGTGCGCGTACTGCGCCACGATGTTCCGCCGGTTGTCCTTGTTCTCTGCGAGCGCCTTGCCCTGGTAGGCCTGCACCCAGGTCACCCGCACCAGCAGTGCGAGGACCAGCAGCAGGCAGAACACGGCGGCGCGCCTGATCGTCTTGTTCATCCTGCCCGGGAGGACGAACGGGGATCGGACAGGAGTTCCGTTCTGTGGGGGTTCTCATGCTTTCTTCAGGTGCGGGAGTCTCTCCCGGGGGCGCTCAGCCGGGCTGGATGTAACCCGTCTCGTACGCCAGGATCACCGCCTGGGTACGGTCCCGGGCCCCCGTCTTCGCGAGGACCGAGGCCACATGGGTCTTGGCGGTGGCCGCGCCGAAGTTGAGGGCGGCGGCGATCTCCGCGTTGGTGAGGCCCTTGGCCATCAGCCGCAGCACCGCCGCCTCCCGCTCGGTCAGCCGGGCCGCCCACGGCGGCGCGGCCACCGCCTTGTCCCGGCCGTACTCGGCGGCCAGCGAACGCACCGCCGCCGGGAAGAGGAGGCTGTCGCTCCGGGCGACCAGGCGCACCGCCGCCACCAGGTCCTCGGCGGCCGCCCGCTTCAGCAGGAACCCGGCCGCGCCGGCGCGCAGCGCCTCGTACACGTAGGCGTCGTTCTCGAAGGTGGTGACGACGACGATGCGGGGCGGCTCGGGGAGCGTGGCGAGGATCTGCTCGGTGGCGCGGATGCCGTCGATCTCGGGCATCCGTACGTCCATGAGTACGACGTCGGGGCGCATCGCCCGCACCACGGACACGGCCTCCGCACCGGTGGCCGCCTCGCCGACGACCTCCAGGTCGGGCTCGGCGTCCAGGATGACCCGCAGGGCGGTGCGGACCATGCGCTCGTCGTCGGCGAGGACGAGGCGGACGGGGGTGGCGGAGGTGGCGGGGGTGCCCAGGGCGTCGGGCGTGGCGGTCATCGGGGGCCTCTTGCGGGAGTCGTGGTCATCGGGGGCCTGTATCGGGGTGGTCGGCCAGCGGCAGCCGGGCGGTGAGCCGCCAGACCCCGTCGGACGCGTGCGGGCCGGCCTCGGTGCGGCCGCCCAGCAGCACGGCCCGTTCGGCCATGCCGCGCAGGCCCCGGCCGCCGCCGGGGCGTACCGGAGCGGGGTGCTCCGGCAGGGGGTTCTCCAGCACGATCTCCAGCTCCCGGTCTGCCGTGACCGCCAGGTGCAGGGAGACGGGGTGCGCGCCGCCGTGCCGCAGCGCGTTGCTCAGCCCCTCCTGGACGATCCGGTACGCCTCCCGGGACACCGCCTCCGGCACCTTCGCCAGGTCGTCGTCCCCGGTGCGGGTCACCGGTACGCCGCTGCGGGCCAGCAGGCCGTCCAGGGACTCCAGGGTGGGGCCGGTGCCGTCCTCGGGGGCGTCCTCGCCGCGCCGCAACACCCCCAGTACGGCGTCGAGTTCGCCGACCGTGCGCCGGGTGGTGTCCTCGATCGCGGCGAGTGCCTCCCGTACGAACTCCACGTCGTCGGCCCGCCCGCTGTCCAGGACCTTGCGGGCGGCCCCCGCCTGGAGGGTCACCGCGCTCAGCGCGTGCCCCACCGAGTCGTGCAGCTCGCGGGCCAGCCGGTTGCGTACGGCGAGGTCGGCGGCCCGGCGCTCGGCCGCCGCCAGACGGTCGGCCGGAGTGGGCCCGAGGAGCAGCGGCGCCCACCGGGCCAGCAGCGCCGAGGCGCCCGCGCTCGCGGCGGCCAGCAGCAGCATCGCCAGGATGCCCGCGAGCGGCATCAGCGCCACCAGCCACGGCTTCCCTTCGAGCTCCCGCACGCCCCAGTCGGAGTTGCGCAGCGCGGGCACGAACGGCAGGGCCACCAGCACGCCCGCGAACGGCGTCAGCGCCAGCGACGCCCCGCTGACCAGCCCGCCGAGCGCCAGATGCAGGGTGAACCACCCCGACGTCCGCACCCGCGCCGCCCGCGTCCTGGCCGGACCCTCCGGGAAGCCGTCGGCCCGCCCCGACGCCAGCCCCAGCGAGCGGATCGTCGCCACCGACAACGGCCGCGCCGGGGCCAGCAGCCCGAACACCGCGACCAGCGGCAGCACCGCCACGAACGCGTAGAACTGCCCCGGCACCGAAAGGAAGGGACTGTTCTCCCCGGTCAACGGGCCGATGGCCACGGTCGCCAGCAGGTAGAACGGCATCAGCAGCGCCCCGCCCACCACCAGGTGCAGCCAGCCGATTCGCGCCGTCCGCCCGAACAGCCATGCCCACAGGGCCCGTTGGCTCATGCCGCGTGCTCCCGCTGCTGCCTCAGCCGGGCGAAGAGGGACGTTCCGCCCACCAGGGCGAGGAGGCCGATGATCACTTGGACAGCGTAGGTCAGCAGGTCAGTGAGCGGGGCCCGGTCCGCGCTCCCGACGAGGCTCCCGGTGGCCAGCATCCAGCCGCCCCAACTGCCCAGCACCCCCACTCCCGTCCAGGCCAGGGCCAGGGCCACGGCCAGCGGAGTCCGGCCGCCGAGCCGCAGCGCGAGCATCAGCAGCCCGGCGACGGCGGCGAGGGCGAACGCGCCGTGCACCCCGGAGACCAGCCGGGCGTTGACGGTGAGCGCTTCCCCGTGCGCGCCTGCGCCGAAGGCGGCCAGCAGGTGCGGTACGCAACAGACGGCCGCCAGCACGGCTGCGGCGAATCCGGTGGTCCGGACCCGGCCGTCCGGGCGGGGCAGCCCGGCCACCGGCCCCCGCCACAGGTGCCCCCAGCGCTGTCTCGCGTACCGGACGAACAGCGCCCCCAGGGCGAGCCCCTGCGCAAGGAACCCGCCGTACACCACGGCGAACACCCACGCGTCGAGGAAGGGCGTCTCGTCGGGCGGTGCCACGCCGGAGGAGTCGCCGAAGAGCAGTTGCAACGGGAAGCCCGCCATGATCGGCGCGAGCAGCCCGGACGCCGCCCACATCGGCAGCGCGAGCAGCGCGCCGGGCACCCGGCGGCCCCAGCCCTGCGTCAACAGCAGGGCCAGCACGACGACGGCGGTGTCCATCAGGACGGTCACGGAGTTGGCGACGGCCATCAGCGTCGGCTCCTTGAGCAGCGCGCTGCCGTCGGGGATGCCGAGCCGGCCGCCCGCGATCCAGGTGACCTTGAGGGCGAGGTACGGAACGCAGGCGACGACCGCCAGGGCGCGCAGGGCCCGGACGGGGGAGCTCGGGGCGGTCGGCCGCGGGGGAGTGAGCGGTGTGCTGGTCATGCCTCCACGCTGCCGCTCGGGACGCTCGCGTACGTCCTGCTCGTGGCCGAACCGCCTCCGCCGCGTGGGGGAGGGGGCGGCGGGCGGTACCTACGCGTCGAGCCGAAGGACGGCCTCCGTGATCTCCACGCCGCGCGCGTTCGCGTACCCCTTCTCCCGGTGCGAGAGCACGAACCCGCACTTCTCCATCACCCGGATCGAAGCGGTGTTGTCCGCCGCCGCCCGCCCGTACAGCGGCCGGTCCGGCACCAGGTCGAGCAGCGCCCGCAGCGCACGGGTGGCCAGGCCGTGGCCCCAGTGCTCCCGGCCGATCCAGTAGGTGATCTCCCGCTCCCGGGGCGGCCCGAACACGGCCGCGTTCCCGACCACCACCTCCTCGCCGTCCGCCGTGCGGCCGACCACGGTCCGGACGACCACCTGCGGGTCGTTGCGGATCCGCCGCCAGTGCGTCGCGAAGTGCTCGCGGTCGGCCGGGTCCTCGGCGGTGAAGGCGGCCATGTCGAGGGCGACGGCGTCGTTCGTCTGCCGGAAGAAGACGGGGAGGTCGCCGTCCCGGACCTCGCGCAGGGAGATCCGCAGGTCCGTCGACTCGGGGTTCGAGGGGAGCATGGTGGTCCTCCGGGCGGTGCGGGGCGGGCGGGTCCCGCAGGCTATCGAACGCGAGAGCGGACGGGGCGGGAATGCGGACGGCGGCGCGGGGGTTGCCCCTGTTGTTGACGCTTGTACTTGTATGAGACCTGGAGAAGAAGAACATGACGACCCCCGCCGCCCCCCTGCGCGTCGAGATCTGGTCCGACGTGGCGTGCCCCTGGTGCTACGTCGGCAAGGCCCGCTTCGAGAAGGGCCTCGAAGCCTTCGCGCACCGGGACGGCGTCGAGGTCGTCCACCGCTCCTTCGAGCTCGACCCGAACCGTGCCAAGGGCGACGTCGAGCAGGTCGTCGACATGCTGGCGAAGAAGTACGGCCGTACGCCCGAGCAGGTGCGCGCCATGGAGGAGACCGTCGCCTCCAACGCGCACGCCGAGGGCCTGGCGTACGTCACCGAGGGCCGCGACAGCGGCTCCACCTTCGACATCCACCGCGTCCTGCACCTCGCCAAGGAGCGCGGCCTCCAGAGCGAGCTGCTCGACCTCGCCTACCGCACCAACTTCGCCGAGACCGCGTCCGTCTTCGACGACGAGGTGCTGGTGGGCATCGCGGTACGGGCGGGCCTTGAGGAGGCGGAGGTGCGCGCGGTGCTGGCCGATCCGACCGCGTACGCCGACGCGGTGCGCGCCGACGAGCGCGAGGCCGCCGAGCTGGGCGCCAACGGTGTGCCCTTCTTCGTCTTCGACCGCCGCTACGGGGTCTCCGGCGGGCAGCCCGCCGAGGTCTTCACGCAGGCGCTGGAGCAGGCGTGGCAGGGGCGGTCGCCGCTGGTGCAGGTGGCGACGGCGGCCGACGGCGAGACCTGCGACGTGGACGGCAACTGCTCCTGAGCGGTGGCGTGTTGGCCGGGCGGGATCCAGGAGGGTCCGGCCCGCGAAACGCTGTGGACGGGGAGCTGAGGGCCGGGCAGAGTGCCCGTATGACCTCCACTCCCCGTCCCGATTCCGCCGCCTCCGCGCTCGCTCCGGGAGAGTTCGCGCCCGAAGGCACGTATCTGAACACCTCCTCGTACGGGCTCCTGCCGCGCCGCACCGTCGAGGCCGTCACCACGCTCGCCGAGCAGAGCGCCCTCGGGGTGCGGCCCGACGCGGGCACGTACGAGACCTTCGACCTCTCCCGGGCCGCCTACGGGCGGCTGGTCGGCATCGCGGCGGACCGGGTCGCCGTCGGCACGTCGGTCGCGTCGCAGACCTCGGTGGTGGCGGCGGCCCTGGCGCCGGGGTCCGAAGTCCTGCTCCCCGAGGGCGAGTTCTCCTCACTCGTGCAGCCCTTCGTCGTACGGCCCGACCTCAAGGTGCGCTGCGTGCCGCTCGACGACCTCGCGGCGGAGGTGCGGCCGGAGACGGCGCTGGTGGCGTGGGCCGTCGTGCAGTCCGCCGACGGGCGGCTCGCCGACGACACGGCGGTACGGGCGGCCGCCGCCGCGCACGGGGCGCGCACGCTGGCCGACCTGTCCCAAGCGGCCGGGTGGCTGGCGGTGGACGCCGGGGCGTACGACTACACCGTCTCGGCGGCGTACAAGTACCTGATGTGCCCGCGCGGGACGTCCTTCCTGACCGTCTCGGAGGAGGCCCAGGAGGTCACGCCGCCGATCCAGGCCGGGTGGTCGGCGGCGGAGGACATCTGGGGCAGCACGTACGGGCCGATCGCGGAACTGGCCCGTTCCGCGCGGCGGTACGACACGTCGGCGCCCTTCCTCTGCTACCAGGGGGCGGTGGAGTCGCTGGCCCTCGTGGAGTCGCTCGGGATCGAGGCCGTCCGGGCCCACAACGTCTCGCTCGCGGACCGACTCCGGTCCGGCCTGCGGGAGTTGGGGCACGCCCCGGTGGCGGCACCCGGCTCCGCCATCGTGGCCGTGCCCGGCCTGGGCGACCGGGCGGCCGCACTGGAGGGGGCGGGCATCCGGGTGTCCTCCCGGGCGGGGAACCTGCGGGTGTCCTTCCACCTGTACAACTCGTCGGCGGACGCGGACCGGGTGCTGTCCGTCCTGGGCTAGCCCCCTGGGGCGGCGGGCCCGCCGCCCCAGGGGGCGGTCCATTACGCCCTCCTGCCGCGGGCCACCGCCACCCCGCCCACCGCCAGCAACAGCACCCCGCCGCCCACCAGGTACGGCGTCGCCGAACTGCCGCCCGTCTCGGCCAGGTTGACCGGGTCCGCCGTCACCGTCTGCGGTCGGGGGGCGGCCGGTGCCGGTTGCTTCAGGGTCTGGACGTCCGGGACCGTGCACGCGGTGGAGGCCAGGGTCACCAGGCCCTCCACCTCCGCCACGTTCAGCTTCAGCGGGTTCACCGACACCTTCAGCTCCAGCGCCGCCGCAGCCGCCTTCCGTGTCGTCGTGTGCGTCTTGGAGAGGGTGAGGGTCACCTCGCCCACCGCCGGAACCCGCACCCGGGTCGGGCCGCCCGCCGTCAGCGTCACCCGCTTCCCGAGCACCGTCACCCGGCCCAGCGCGTTCGCCTCCGCCTCCGGGCGCGCCCCCGCCACGCACACCGACCGGGAGGTCACGTTCTCGACCTCGATCAGCGAGAGCAGGGGCAGGCCCGGCACGTGGACCTTCGCCCGTGCCAACTCCGCGTGCGCCTCCGCCCGTTCCGCCCGCACGTCCGCCTTCGCCGTCGCCACGTCCGCCCGCAGCATCGACACCGGCTGCCCCTTGTCGACGCCGTCCACCGTCACCGTCAGCGCCGTCCGCGAGGCGGTCCCGGGGGCCGTCACCTCGTTGAGGGAGGTCTTCACCGGCACGTTCAGCGTCTTGTTGAGCAGGGACACGTCCAGGCCCGCCGTCAGGACCGACGCCTGTGCCGTCCCCTTCTCGGAAGGGGTGCCGGTGGCCTGTGCCGGGCCTGCGGCCAGGGCCAGCAGCGTCAACGCCCCGGCGGCCTGAGCGAGTGCGGGCATGCGAAAGAGAGAGCTGTTCAAAGCGGTGGACCCCCACAAATGGAACATGCGTGAATGACGCCGCCCGACCCGCGGCCGTCCGTCACGGGGGACACCGTGGCGGCCGCGGTCGGGCGACCGAGACAGGGGAATCCTTACGCACCGAGAGTGAATGAGGGGGCGCGGAGGGTTAGTTCACTCCAAGGGGTGGTTTTCGGGAGTGTGTTCCCCTTCTCGCGGAAGGGGGTTCGTTTCCGGGGGTGATCGTTCGCCCGGTCGGGGGAGCGCGCGGGGAGACGCATGACGGCGACGGCCCCCTCGCGTCAACGCCCCGACACCACCCGCCCGTTCACCACCACGTGCCGCGGCGCCCCCAGCACCCGTACGTCGGCCCGCGGATCCGCCTCGTACACCACCAGGTCCGCCGGAGCACCCTCCACCAGCCCCGGCCGGCCCAGCCACTCCCGCGCGCCCCACGCCGTCGCGTCCAGCGCGTCCCGGGCCGGGATGCCCGCCTTGAGCAGTTCGGCGACCTCCTCCGCCACCAGACCGTGCGCCAGGGAGCCGCCCGCGTCCGTGCCGACGAAGATCGGGATGCCCGCGTCGTACGCCGCGCGCACCGTGTCGTACCGGCGGGCGTGCAGCTCCCGCATGTGCGCCGACCAGCGCGGAAACTTCGCCTCGCCGCCGTCCGCGAGGTGCGGGAAGGTGGCGATGTTGACGAGGGTCGGGACGATGGCGACGCCGCGTTCGGCGAAGAGGGGGATGGTGTCCTCGGTCAGGCCCGTCGCGTGCTCGATGCAGTCGATCCCGGCCTCCACGAGGTCGCGGAGGGAGTCCTCGGCGAAGCAGTGGGCCGTGACCCGTGCCCCCAGCCGGTGCGCCTCCGTAATCGCCGCCTCCACTTCGCCGCGCGGCCAGCACGGGGTGAGGTCGCCCGCCTCACGGTCGATCCAGTCGCCGACCAGCTTCACCCAGCCGTCGCTGCGCCGCGCCTCGGCCGCCACGTACGCCACCAGGTCCCCGGGCTCGATCTCGTGCGCGTAGTTGCGGATGTAGCGGCGGGTGCGGGCGATGTGCCGGCCCGCCCGGACGATCTTCGGGAGGTCGTCCCGGTCGTCGATCCAGCGGGTGTCCGCCGCCGACCCGGCGTCCCGGATCAGCAGCGTCCCCGCGTCCCGGTCGGTGAGGGCCTGCTTCTCGCTCGTCTCGGCGTCCACCGCCCCGTGCCCGTCGAGCCCGACATGGCAGTGCGCGTCGACCAGACCGGGCATCGCCCAGCCCTCCAGGGTGGTCAACTCCCCTGCACCAGGCGGGCGTTCGTACGTGATGCGGCCGTCCACGGCCCACAGTTCGTCCCGTACGTCCTCGGGCCCGACCAGCACCCGGCCCTTCACGTGCAGCACCTTGTGATCGCTCATTCCAGCACTGTACGAGGCCGGATGCGGCCTCAGTCGGCCGCGACGGCGGTCTGCGTGCGCCCGGAGTCGCGCCCGCCCAGCACCGCCCGCCCCGAGTCCCCGCGCAGCCGCAGCGCGCCCGCCGTCGCGGCCAGTGCCACCAGGGCGAGCAGCCCGAAGGCGATCGGGTACGCCGCCCCGGCGCTCACCGCGCCGCCCGCCCGCAGCGCCATCACGCCGACCGCGACGCCGAGCCCCGCCATCAGCTGCTGACTCGTCGCGGAAAGGGTGTTGGCGTCCCGCATCTGCTCCGGCGGCACGTCGCCGAAGGAGATGGTGATGTAGCAGGTGAGGCCCAGCGAGCGGGCCGCCCCGCTGAGCACCGCGAGCGCCGCGATCACCGCGACCGGTGTGTCCGCCGTCAGGAAACCGCAGGCCACCGATGTCGCCGCCAGCCCGACCGTCGCCACCAGCAGCAGCCTCCGGAAGCCGAAGCGGTGCAGCAGCCACGTCGTCGCGGGCTTGATCCCGATGTTGCCGACGAACACGAACAGCACCACCGCCCCCGACTTCACCGCACTCCAGCCGAACGCGTCCTGGAAGAGCAGCGGGAGCAGGAAGGGGATCGCCCCGACCACGATCCAGAAGAGCGAACCGCCCGTCACCGACGCCCGGAAGGTGGTGACGCGCAGGGTGCGCAGGTCCATCAGGGGGTGCGGGGTGCGCAGCAGATGACGTACCGACACCGCCAGCGCGAGCGCCGAGACCGCCGTCACGGCCGCGATCACGCCCCAGGCCTGCACCGGCTCCGACACCAAGTGCGCCGCCCAGGTGATCCCGCCCAGCCCCGCGCAGATCAGCACCGTGCCGACGAGGTCCAGCGGCGGGGGAGTGCCGCGCTTCCCGGCCGGGATCAGACGGCGGGTGACCAGCAGGGCCAGCAGCCCGAGCGGGATGTTGATCAGGAAGAGCCAGCGCCAGTTCGCGTACGTCGTCAGCAGCCCGCCCAGCAGCGGGGCGATCACCGGCGCGACGAGCGCCGGCCACACGATGAACGCCACCAGGCGCGGTATGTCGGGCTTGGCCGCCCCGCCCAGCACCACCAGGCGGCCGACCGGCACCATCATCGCGCCGCCCGCCCCCTGGAGGACCCGCAGCGCGACGATCTGGCCGACGTCCGTGGCCAGGGCGCAGCCCAGCGAGGCGAGCGTGAAGACGGTGATGGCGCCCAGCAGCACCCGCCGCGTGCCCAGGCGCGCGGTCAGCCAGCCGCTGAGCGGTATGAGGACGGCCAGCGTCACGAAGTAGGAGGTGACGAGGAGGCCGACGGAGGCAGGGGTGGTGTGCAGGGACGCGGCGATGTCGGGGGCGGCGGTCGACACCAGGGTGCCGTCCAGGTTCTCCATGAAGAAACAGCCCGCGACGAGCAGCGCGATGCTGCGTTGACGTGCGTCGATCATGACTCTCCGAGGGGAGGGTGGGTGGAGTGGATGGGTCCCCGCGGCCGCCGGGAGGTGTCCATCGTCGGCCCCGGCCAATGCTGACCACAAGTTCCGAATCGTCAATCTAGGATTGCGTTCCATGCAGCTCCCGGATCTGAACCTCCTTCCCGCCCTGGACGCCCTCCTGCGCACCGGCAGTGTCGCCGGGGCCGCAGCCGAGATGCGCGTCTCCGCCTCCGCGATGAGCCGCACCCTGGGACGGCTGCGCCGGGTGGTCGGCGACCCCCTCCTCGTACCGGCCGGGCGCGGTCTCGTGCCGACCCCCGCAGCCGAGGCCATGCGGCCGGGCGTACGGGCCGCGCTGGAGGCCGCCTCGATGGCGCTCCAGCCGCCGCAGCCGCTCGAACTAGCCTCACTGCAACGGGAGTTCACGATACGGTCCAGCGACAGCTTCTGCGTGTCGATCGGCTCCGACCTCGTCGCGTACGCCGCCGAGGCCGCCCCCGGTGTACGGCTGCGCATGCTGCCCGAGGGCGACGAGGACCCCGCCGACCTGCGCGACGGGGTGGACCTCGACGTCGGCGTGCTGCCCGCGCTGCCGCCGGACGTGCGCAGCCTGCCGCTGGGCACCGGCGGCTACGCGGCGGTCGCCAGGGAGGGCGCTCCCTTCGCCCGACGGCCGCTCACCGTCGAGGAGTTCGCCGCCGTCCCGCACGTCACCGTCTCCCGGCACGGCCGCCCGCACAGCGTCGTCGACGAGCGGCTGCACGCCCTCGGGCTCGCCCGGGACGTGCTGGCCACCGTGCCGACGTACAGCGCGGCCTGCTTCATGGCGCTGGGCGCGGACGTGCTGGCGCTGGTGCCGGCCGCGTTCGCCCCGTACGCGACCAGGGAGATGGCGCTGGTCGTCCTGGAGATCCCGCTCGACCTGCCCGAGGCGGAGCACGGCATGGCCTGGCACCTGCGCCTGGACGCCGACCCGGCGCACCGGTGGCTGCGGACGGCCGTCGCCCGGCTCGCCCGGGAGCAGGGGCGGGCGTCGAGCCCCTCCCCGGGGGTGGGGCTACCCTCGGCCGAGTAAGGCCGAACACTGATCCGAAGAGAGCACCGCCGTGACCCTGAGCCTGCTGGACCTGCCCGCCCTCACCGCCGCGGACGTCGCCCGCATCGACCGCAAGGTCGCCGCCTTCCTCGGCACCGAGCAGGACGTCGTGATCATGCAGGGGGAGGCGCTGCTGCCGCTGGAGGCGTGCATCCGCGCCGGTGCGCCGCGCGGCTCGCACGCGCTGAACATCGTCACCGGTCCGTACGGGCAGACCTTCGGCAACTGGCTGCGCGACTGCGGCGCCACCGTGCACGACCTCGCGGTGCCCTTCCACGCGGCGGTCACCGCCGACGCCGTCCGCGAGGCGCTCGCCGCCCACCCGGAGATCGACTTCGTGTCCCTGGTGCACGCCGAGGCCGCCACCGGCAACACCAACCCGGTCGCCGAGATCGGCGAAGTGGTGCGCGCACACGGTGCGTTGTTCTACCTGGACGCCGTCGCCTCCGTCGGCGCGGAGCCGGTGCGCCCCGACGAGTGGGGCGTCGACCTGTGCATCATCGGCGCGCAGAAGGCGATGGGCGGCCCCGCCGGGGTCTCCGCCGTCTCGGTCAGCGCCCGCGCCTGGGAGCGCTTCGCCGCCAACCCGGACGCGCCCCGCGCTTCCTACCTCTCGCTCCTGGACTGGAAGGCGCGCTGGATCGACGGCGGCCGCAAGGCGCTGATGTTCGCCCCCGCGCAGCTGGAGATGCTGGCGCTCGAAGCCTGCCTGGACCGCATCGAGGCCGAAGGCCTCGACACCGTCATGGCGCGGCATGCCAAGGCCGCCGAGGCGACCCGGGCGGGCGCGCTCGCGCTCGGCGGGGGCCTCGAGCCGTTCGTGCACGAAGCCGGGGCCGCGGCCCCCGTCGCCACCACGCTGCGGGTGACCGGCGGGCTCGACGCCTCCGAGGTCGTCGCGAAGGCCCTCGCCCTCGACCCCTCCGCGCCGCTGATCGCGGGCGGCGGTGCGCTCGCCAAGGAGATGATCCGGGTCAACCACTACGGCGCGGACGCCACCCGCGAAGCCGTGCTCGCCTCGCTGGAGGCACTGGCCGGGGCACTGGAGCGGCTCGGCGCACCGGGCACGGAGATCGCTTCTGCCCGGGCCGCCGTGACGGAAACCTGGCCCTCCGAATAATTCACCAATAATTGTCGACGGGATAACGGGTAATCCCGGAAATTCACAGTCGACGAACAGAAAACGGGAAGCTGCTTATTCACCGCAGCTTCCCGTTTTCTTATGCCCGCTCCTCCAAGGGCTAAACGCCAAGATTTCGCAGGGGGTTCCGAGGTGTTTCGGACGTGTGACCGACCCCACACGCAAGGAGATTTGCCCGGTAATTTCCGGGCAAATCTGCTTGATTTGCGACCGGTTCACCAGCGGCTCGCGCTCGCGCGATAACACGAGGAGCGCAATCAGCCAACCCCGTCCCTCCATGCATTTTTTGAATTCCCTCGGTAAATTTCATCGACATGACTGCCGCACAAGCAGACCCAGTAACCACGTCAGTTTTGGAGATCGACAGCCCGCGAGTGGAGGACGGAGCTGCGATCTGGCGCATTGCCCGCGACTCCCAGGTCCTGGACCTGAACTCCTCGTACAGCTACCTCCTGTGGTGTCGCGACTTCGCGACGACCTCGGTGGTCGCCCGCGACCGGCCCGGCGGCGACCCGATCGCCTTCGTCACCGGGTACGTCCGTCCGGAGCGCCCCGAGACGCTGGTCGTCTGGCAGGTCGCGGTGGACAACGCGCACCGGGGCCGGGGCCTGGCCGGAACGCTGCTGGACGCGCTGACCCTGAAGGTCGCCGCCAGCCACGGCATCACCACCGTCGAGACGACGATCACGCCGGACAACGTTCCGTCCGACCGGTTGTTCACCTCCTACGCCGAGCGCCGGGGCGCGAGCGTCAGCCGCGAAGTCCTCTTCGACGCGGGCGTGTTCCCGGCCGACCCGGGCGAGAGCCACCTGCCCGAGGTGCTGTACCGGATCGCACCGGTCGCGGCCTGAGCCGTACGCGTACCGCCCCGCCCCTCGTGTCGGCGGGCCCCGAACTTCTTCTTCGTACACCCGCCCTCTCCCCATCCCAGGAGACCGCAGTGACCATCACGCCCCCCGCCCACCCGTCTCCCACCACCAGCCCTACCGGACAGGCCTACGGCCTGACTGCGCCTGAACTCAGCGTCTTCGAAACCCTCGAGTCCGAGGTCCGGAGCTACTGCCGCAGCTGGCCCGCCGTGTTCGACCGCGCACAGGGCTCGCGCATGTACGACGAGGACGGCCACACCTACCTCGACTTCTTCGCCGGTGCCGGGTCCCTCAACTACGGGCACAACAACCCGGTCCTGAAACGCGCCCTGATCGACTACATCGAGCGCGACGGCGTCACCCACGGCCTGGACATGGCGACGACCGCCAAGCGTGCGTTCCTGGAGACCTTCCAGAACGTGATCCTGCGCCCCCGCGACCTCCCCTACAAGGTGATGTTCCCGGGCCCGACGGGCACCAACGCCGTTGAGTCCGCACTGAAGCTGGCCCGCAAGGTCAAGGGCCGCGAGTCGGTCGTGTCCTTCACCAACGCCTTCCACGGCATGTCGCTGGGCTCGCTCGCCGTCACCGGCAACGCCTTCAAGCGCGCCGGCGCCGGCATACCCCTGGTCCACGGCACGCCGATGCCGTTCGACAACTACTTCGACGGCCAGGTCCCGGACTTCCTGTGGTTCGAGCGCCTCCTGGAGGACCAGGGCTCGGGCCTCAACAAGCCGGCCGCCGTGATCGTGGAGACCGTCCAGGGCGAGGGTGGCATCAACGTCGCCCGCGCCGAGTGGCTGCGCGCCCTCCAGGAGCTGTGCCACCGCCAGGACATGCTGCTGATCGTCGACGACATCCAGATGGGCTGCGGCCGCACCGGCGCGTTCTTCTCCTTCGAGGAGGCGGGCATCCAGCCGGACATCGTCACCCTCTCGAAGTCGATCAGCGGCTACGGACTGCCCATGTCGCTCTGCCTGTTCAAGCCGGAGCTGGACGTCTGGGAGCCCGGCGAGCACAACGGCACCTTCCGCGGCAACAACCCGGCCTTCGTCACGGCCGCCGCCGCACTCAACGCCTACTGGGCCGACGGCCAGATGGAGAAGCAGACCCTGGCCCGCGGCGAGCTGGTCGAGCGTGCGCTGCTCGCCATCGCCGACGAGAACGCCGAGGCCGGCGTCAGCTTCCGGGGCCGCGGCCTGGTCTGGGGCATGGAGTTCACCGACAAGGGCCGCGCCACCGCCGTGTGCCGCCGCGCCTTCGAGCTCGGCATGCTCCTGGAGACCTCGGGCCCGGAGAGCGAGGTCGTCAAGCTGCTCCCGTCGCTCACCATCTCCGCCGAAGAACTCGACGAGGGGCTGCGGATCCTGGCCCGCGCGGTCCGCGAAACCGCCTGACCCCTCGCCGCCGCACACGAAATCCGTACGTAAGAGAAAGGCCCATGTCACCGTGATTGTCCGCTCGTTCAAGGACATCGAAGGAACCGACCGCCATGTGAAGGCGAAGACCGGCACCTGGGAGAGCAAGCGCATCGTGCTCGCCAAGGAGAAGGTCGGCTTCTCCCTGCACGAGACGACGCTGTACGCGGGTACGGAGACCCAGATGTGGTACGCGAACCACATCGAGGCCGTCCTGTGCGTCGAGGGCGAGGCGGAACTCACCAACGACGAGACCGGCGAGACCCACTGGATCGAGCCCGGCACCATGTACCTGCTGGACGGCCATGAGCGCCACACCATGCGCCCGAAGACCGACTTCCGGTGCGTGTGCGTGTTCAACCCTCCCGTGACCGGACGGGAGGACCATGACGAGAACGGCGTCTACCCGCTGCTGACCGAGGAGGTCTGAGCCATGACCGACGTACTCACCAGCCCCGCAGGGTCCGCGACGGGCGACCTCTACCCGACGCGCGGCGCCACCGAGGTCACCACCCCCCGCCAGGACCCCGTCCTCTGGGCCCCGGACGCCGAGGGCCCGATCACGGCCGGTGACCTCTCCGGCTTCGAGCGGGACGGTTTCCTCACCGTCGACCAGCTGATCACGGACGACGAAGTGGCGCTGTACCGGGCCGAGTTGGACCGCATGGTCGCCGACCCGGCGGTGCGGGCCGACGAACGCTCGATCATCGAGCCGCAGTCGCAGGACGTACGGTCGGTCTTCGAGGTCCACAAGCTCAGCACCGTCTTCGCGCAGCTCGTGCGGGACCCGCGCGTGGTGGGCCGGGCCCGCCAGATCCTCGGCTCGGACGTCTACGTCCACCAGTCGCGGATCAACGTCAAGCCCGGCTTCGGGGCGTCCGGCTTCTACTGGCACTCCGACTTCGAGACCTGGCACGCCGAGGACGGCCTGCCGAACATGCGCACCGTCTCGGTCTCGATCGCGCTGACGGAGAACTTCGACACCAACGGCGGGCTCATGATCATGCCCGGCTCGCACAAGCACTTCCTGGGCTGCGCGGGCGAGACGCCGAAGGACAACTACAAGAAGTCCCTCCAGATGCAGGACGCGGGCACCCCGTCCGACGCGGCGCTGACCCGGATGGCCGACGCGCACGGCATCAAGCTCTTCACGGGGCGCGCCGGTTCGGCCACCTGGTTCGACTGCAACTGCATGCACGGCTCCGGCGACAACATCACGCCGTACGCCCGCAGCAACGTCTTCATCGTGTTCAACAGCGTGGAGAACACGGCGGTGGAGCCCTTCGCGGCTCCGGTCCGCCGCCCGGACTTCATCGGTGCGCGGGACTTCACGCCGGTGCAGTAGTTCGCTCGCTCGTACGAAGCGGGCCGGCCTCTCATGGAGAGGCCGGCCCGCTTCGTCGCGTCCAGGGGCTACTTGTTCAGCACCGGGTAGTCCGTGAAGCCCTTCGCGTCGCCGCCGAAGAAGGTGGCCGGGTCGGGGGCGTTGTACGGGCCCTCGGTGGCCAGGCGGGCGGGCAGGTCCGGGTTGGCGAGGAACAGCGCGCCGAACGCCAGCAGGTCGGCGGCCCCCTCGTCCAGGAGCGGCAGCGCGCGGTGGTCGGTGGGGCCCTCGGTGTGCGGGTTGAGGATGAAGGTCCCGTCGAACTTGGCGCGCAGCACCGGGGTGAGCGCCCGGTAGGTGTCCGTGGCCTCCAGGACGTGCAGGTAGGCGAGGCCGAGCGGGGCAAGGACGTCGACCAGGGCCTCGTACGTCGCCTCGACGTCGGTCTCGGTGATGTCGTTGTACGGGTTGCCGGGGGAGAGGCGGATCGCGGTGCGCTCCGGGCCGATCTCGGCGGCGACCGCCCGCACCGTCTCGACGGCGAAGCGGATGCGGTTCTCGACGGTGTCGCCGCCCCACTCGTCGGTGCGCAGGTTGGCGTTGGCGGACAGGAACTGGTGGATCAAGTAGCCGTTGGCGCCGTGCAGTTCGACCCCGTCGAAGCCCGCGTCGATCGCGTTGCGGGCGGCACGCGCGAAGTCCTGGACGGTCTCGCGGATCTCGTCGCCGGTCAGCTCCCTCGGCTCGCCGAACTCGACCAGCCCCTCACCGGCGAACAGCTTGCCTGCCGGGGTCACCGGGGAGGGCGCGACCGGGGTGAGCCCGTCGGGCAGCAGGCTCGGGTGCCCGATCCGGCCGCCGTGCATGAGCTGGGCGAAGATCACGCCGCCCTCGGCGTGCACCGCGTCGGTGACCTTGCGCCACCCGGCGACCTGCTCCTGGCTGTGCAGGCCGGGGGTGAAGGGGTAGCCCTGGCCGACCACCGACGGCTGCACGCCCTCGGTGACGATCAGCCCGGCGGAGGCGCGCTGGGCGTAGTACTCGGCGACCAGCTCGGTCGGCACGCCGCCCGCGCCGGCGCGGCTGCGGGTCATGGGGGCCAGGGCGATGCGGTTGGCGAGGGTGGTGCCGGAGAGGTCGTGCGGGGTGAAGGCGGTGGTGGTCATGGCAAGCCCCCAAGGCTATTTATTGGTCGGCCAAGTAATCTCTGCTGCGCCACTGTAACCCATTACTTGGCCGACCAAGTTAAAGTAATGAGAACTCTCCGCCGCCGCTTGGAACGAGGCCCCGCCATGAACCCCGACGACCCCGCCTGTCCCGATGTCGGACCGGTCAGCTCCTCCCTGGCGACGGTGGCCAGGCTGCACCGGATCGCGGCGGGGAAGGTGCTGAGGTGCCTGGGCCTCTACCCGGGGCAGGAGTTCGTGATGATGCACCTGTGGGAGGCGGGCCCGGTCCGCCAGTCGGAGCTGATCAAGGCCGTCGGCCTGGACCCCTCCACGGTGACCAAGTCCCTCCAGCGGTTGGAGCAGGCGGGCTACGTGAGCCGCCGCCCGGACCCGGCGGACCGCCGCGCCTCGCTGGTCGAGGCCACCCCGCAGGGCTGCGCCCTGCGCGAGAAGGTCACGGGGGCGTGGGCGGCGCTGGAGGCGCGGACGGCTGCCGGTCTCTCCGAGGCCGAACGGGAGTCCCTGCTGCTCCTGCTGACCAAGGTCGAGCGGAACCTGTGCGCGGAGGCTTCGGCGGAGGAGTGCGAGTAGGGGCAGCACCCCCCACCTACCCCTCCGCCACCACCTTCCCCAGCTCCGCCAGGAACCGGTCCGTCGTCCCCCGGTCCCGCACCGCGACCCGCACCCACCCCTCCCCGAGCCCGGGAAACGTGTCCCCCCGCCGCACCGCGAACCCCCGCTCCCGCAACCGCCCCCGCACATCCCCCGGCACCCGCACCAGTACGAAGGGAGCCCGAGCCCCCTCGACGACCCTCACCGACCCCAGCTCGGCGAGCCCCGCCAGCAAGTGGTCCCGGTCGGCGGCAATGGCGAGCGCCGCCTCCGCCGCCTCCTCCTGCGCCCGGGGGGAGACACACCCCTCCGCCGCCACCAACGCCGGCGTCGACACCGGCCACAACGGCTGAGCCCGCTCCAGCAAGCCGATCACCTCCGGCGCAGCACTCACGTACCCCACCCGCAGCCCCGCCAGCCCCCACGTCTTCGTGAGACTCCGCAGCACCACCAGACCCGGCACATCCGTCCGCCCCACGAGCGCCTCCGGCTCCCCGGGCACCGCGTCCATGAACGCCTCGTCCACGACGAGCACCCGCCCGGGTCGGGCAAGCCGAGCGATGTCCGAGGCCGGGTGCAGCACCGACGTCGGATTCGTCGGATTCCCGATCACCACCAGGTCCGCATCCTCCGGCACTGCGTCCACATCCAGCCGGAACCCCTCCGACTCCCGCAGCAGCACCCGCCCCACCTGGTGCCCCGCATCCCGCAGCGCCGCCTCCGGCTCGGTGAACTGCGGGTGCACCACCACCGGCCGACGCACCTCCAGAGCCCGCGCGATCAGCACGAACGCCTCCGCCGCCCCCGCCGTCAGCAGCACCCGTTCCACCGGCAGCCCGTGGTGCGCCGCCACCGCCGCCCGCGCGCCCGTCCCGTCCGGGTACGCGGCGAGGGTGTCGAGCGAGGCGGCGAGCCGTGCCTTCAGCCACTCCGGCGGCGTCCCGGACCGTACGTTGACCGCGAGATCCACCAGCCCGGCGGACGCGCCCCGCACCTCCGCATCTCCGTGATGCCGCAGGTCATGGTCAAGAAAGGTCACCGCGACACACCCATCCCTGTACGGGCCACCGCGCACGTCGCCATGGCCGGACGCCCCGCAGGGCTCGACTTCCTTTTCGGTACGAGGAGTTCGCCGCCGGTGCCCGTTGCCGCGAGCGCCGCCGCCTCCGCCACCGACGGCGTCCCCACCGCACTCAGCGCCCGCCCGGACGGGTTGGGCACGGTCACACCGGCCAGCACCTCGGCCCCGTACGACAGCACCGGAACCCCCAGCCGCCGCCCGCACTCCACGATCGCCCGCTCGTCCGCCTTCACGTCGACGGTCGCCAGCGCCCCGACCGCACCGAGCGGCAGCCCGGCCTCGGCGAGGGCGTCCACCACCAACGCGTACAGCTCGTCCACGGGCGCGTCCTCGCACGCCCCGACCCCCACGGCCACCCGTGCGGTCACCCGTACGGAAGCATCCACGGCACTCACCGGACATCCTTTCGCGCGGCGAATCGGCCCATCCCGACATGCGCCGCACCTCGCCCATCGACTAGCAAGGGCTCATGGCGTACATGGCGGTCCTCGTCGCGCTCGGCGCGTTCCTGATGACGCTGTTCGGTGGCTGGGTGGCCCAGCGCGTCACCGACCGGCGGCACCTCGTGCTGGGCCTGGCCGGCGGGCTGATGCTCGGCGTGGTCGGCCTGGACCTGCTGCCGGAGGCCCTGGAGGCGGCCGAGAGCGTGGTGTTCGGGGTGCCCGCCGCTCTGCTGCTGTTCGTCGGCGGCTTCCTCGCCGCGCACGTCGGCGAGCACCTCCTCGCGGGACGACACGCCGCGCACGGGGGAGAGGAGGGGGAGCGCATCCCCGAGGTCGGGCTGACGGCCGCGTCCGCCATGGTCGGCCACAGCCTGATGGACGGCATCGCCCTCGGCGCGGCCTTCCAGGTCGGCGGCGGCATGGGCCTCGCCGTGGCACTCGCGGTCGTCGCGCACGACTTCGCCGACGGCTTCAACACGTACACACTGACCAGCCTGTACGGCAACGCCCGCCGCAAGGCCCTGGCCATGCTGTTCGCGGACGCGGCGGCCCCGGTGGTGGGCGCGGCGTCGACGCTGCTGTTCACCCTCCCGGCCGAACTCCTCGGCTGCTATCTGGGCTTCTTCGGCGGCGTCCTGCTGTATCTGGCCGCCGCCGAGATCCTCCCCGAGGCCCACCACGGCCACCCGGCCCGTTCCACCCTGCTGTGCACGGTGGCGGGCGCGGGCTTCATCTGGCTGGTGGTGGGCATCGCGGCGGAGTGAGTGCGCGTTCATCGCTGTGCGCACCGCTCCACGAACCGGTACGCCATCTCCGGGGCCGACGCCCAGTGCGTGTGCAGATAACTGGCATGCACATTGCCCTGTACGAAGCCCTCCACCCGGCGCTGCGGATGCGTGAACCCCCACGCGGGCGCGGCCCCGGCCCCGGGCTCGATGACGGTCCGGTGGAACTCGTGCCCCCGCAGCCGCGTCCCGGCGGCGGCCAGCGCACTGTCCCCGACGGCCACGGCCTCCCGGTACCCGAGCGTCAGTTTCTCCGACATCCGCGCCTCGGCGTCGAGCACCCCGCACATGGGCTGCCCGTCGAGCGACCGCGCGAGGTACAGCAGCCCGGCGCACTCGGCCGCGACCGGAGTGCCCGCCGCCGCCAATGCGGCCACGGCCTTCCGCAGCGGTTCGTTCGCCGACAACTCGGGTGCGTACACCTCGGGGAACCCGCCCCCGATCACCAACCCGCTGGTCCCGTCGGGCAGTTGCTCATCGTGGAGAGGGTCGAACGGTACGACAGTGGCCCCGGCCGCGCTCAACAACTCCGCGTGTTCCGCGTACGAGAACGTGAACGCGGGCCCGGCGGCCACGGCAACTACGGGCTGCGCACCTTCCGTCCGCTTCCCCTGCCCAGCCCCGGCGCCGGGCTCCCACGCCACCGCACCGGTCGTCCCCGCACCCCGTGCCAACGCCAGCACGGCCTCCAGGTCCACCCCGCCCCGCACCTGTTCGGCCAGAGCAGCCACAGCTTCGACCGCCTCGGCCCGCCGCTCGGCGACCGGCACCAGCCCGAGGTGCCGCGACGGCGTCCGCACCTGCTTCGCCCGCCGCAAGGCACCCAGCACGGGCACCCCCGACCCGTCGAGGGCCTCCCGCAACAGCTCCTCGTGCCGATCCGACCCCACCTTGTTCAGGATGACGCCCCCGATCCGCACCTCCGGATCCCACGACGCGAAGCCGTGCACGAGCGCCGCCACCGACCGCGACTGCGACGACCCGTCCACCACCAGCACCACCGGTGCCCGTAGCAGCTTCGCGATCTGCGCCGTCGACGCCAACTCGCCCTGCCCGGCAGCCCCGTCGTACAGGCCCATCACGCCTTCGACGATCGCCAGGTCGCACCCGGCGGCCCCGTGCTCGAAGAGCGGGCCCACCAAGTCCGGCCCGCACATGTACGCGTCGAGGTTGCGCCCCGGCCGCCCCGTCGCCAGCGCGTGGTACCCGGGGTCGATGTAGTCCGGCCCCACCTTGTGCGGCGAAACGGCCAGCCCGCGCTCCGTGAAGGCAGCCATGAGCCCCGTCGCGACGGTGGTCTTCCCGCTGCCCGACGACGGCGCGGCCACCACGATCCGTGCTACCACTCGATGCCCCGCTGGCCCTTCTGACCCGCGTCCATCGGGTGCCTCACCTTCGACATGTCCGTCACCAAGTCAGCGGCATCCAGCAGCGCCTGCGGCGCGTTCCGCCCCGTGATCACCACGTGCTGCGTCCCCGGCCGGTCGCGCAGCACCTGCACGACCTCCTCCACGTCGATCCACCCCCAGTGCAGCGGATACGCGAACTCATCGAGCACATAAAACTTGTACGTCTCAGCGGCCAGATCCCGCTTGACCTGCTCCCAGCCCTCCCGGGCCTTCTCCTCGTTGTCTGTGTTGTCGCCGTGGAGGTCCCTCTGCACCCACGACCAGCCCTCGCCCATCTTGTGCCAGGCGACGGTCCCGCCCTCGCCCGTCGCGCCGAGCGCCTTGAGCGCGTTCTCCTCGCCTACCTTCCACTTCGCCGACTTCACGAACTGGAACACCCCGATCGGCCAGCCCTGGTTCCAGGCGCGCAGCGCCATCCCGAAGGCGGCCGTCGACTTCCCCTTGCCGATGCCCGTGTGCACCATGAGCAGCGGCCGGTTGCGGCGCTGGCGGGTGGTGAGCCCGTCGTTCGGTACGTTTTCCGGCTGTCCCTGCGGCATCGTTACGCGGCCTTCCTCGAAGTTCCAGTTACGTCCTTGACCAGCCCGGCGATGGAGTCCGCGCGCAGCTCGTCCAGCGTGACGGCCGTGCCGCCCAACTCCCGGGCCAGCTCCGCCGCGAGCCCGAGCCGTACCATCCCCGACTCGCAGTCCACGACGACCGAGGCGATGCCCTCCGCCTCGTGCAGCCGCGCCGCCCGCCCCGCGAGCGCCACGGGCTCCGGACCGCCGGTCGCCCGCCCGTCCGTCACGACCACGAGCAGCGGACGCCGCGACGGATCGCGCAGCCGCTCCACCCGCAGCACCTCGTGCGCCTTGAGCAGCCCCGCCGCGAGGGGCGTGCGTCCGCCGGTCGGCAGCAGCTCCAGCCGGGCCGCCGCCGCGTCCACGGACGACGTCGGCGGAAGCGCGACCTCCGCGTCCTTCCCCCGGAAGGTGACCAGTCCGACCTTGTCGCGCCGCTGGTAGGCGTCCAGGAGCAGCGACAGCACCGCACCCTTCACGGCGCTCATCCGCTGCCGCGCCGCCATGGACCCGGAGGCGTCCACCACGAACAGCACGAGGTTCCCCTCGCGGCCCTCCCGGGTCGCCTGCCGCAGGTCGTCACGGCGTACGACCAGACCGCGCCCGGTGCGTCCGCGCGCGTGCTGGTGCGGGGCGGCGGCCTGCACGGTCGCCGCCAAGTGCAGCTTGGTGAGGGCGCCTTGGGGGCGTACGGCGCCGGTCGTGCGGCCGTGCTCGGTGCGCGCCCGGGACCTGCGTCCGGCAGCGCCCTCGCCCAGACCCGGCACGCTCAGCATCTTGGTGCGGAACGGCTCGGCGGCCTTGGCGGCGGGCTGCTCGGCGCCACCGCTTCCGGCCGGGGCGGGCTGCTGCTCGGGCGTGTCGTCCTGTTCGGGGCCCTGCTCCGAGTCGGCGGACTCGGGCGCGTCGGGGCCGTCGCCCTGCGGCGGGAGACCGCCGCCGCCACCGGGTCCGTCCGGATTCGGGTCCGGGTCGTCGTCGCCCTCGCCCTCGGGGGGCTCCGGCGGACTGTTCTGCTCCAGCGTCTCGTCGAGCTTGTCCTCGTCGAGGCCGGGCGCGTCGAAGGGGTTGCGCCGGCGCCGGTGCGGCAGCGCGAGCAGCGCGGCCTGCCGTACGTCCTCCTCCTGCACGTCCTCACGCCCCGCCCACGCGGCCAGCGCGGTCGCGGTGCGGGCCATCACGATGTCGGCCCGCATGCCGTCGACCTCGAAGGCGGCGCAGGTCGCGGCGATCTGGCGCAGCGCGTCGTCGCCGAGGCGGACGTGGGGGAGCAGGGCGCGGGCGGCCGCGATCCGCTCGCGCAGGTCGGCCTCCTCGCCCGCCCACTTCGCGGCGAACGCCGCCGGGTCGTCGTCGTAGGCGAGCCGTCGCCGTACGACCTCGACCCGCTGGTCGGTGTCCCGCGACGCGGCGACCTCCACGGTCAGCCCGAACCGGTCCAGCAACTGGGGGCGCAGTTCGCCCTCTTCGGGGTTCATGGTCCCGACCAGCAGGAACCGCGCGGCGTGCCGCACGGAGACGCCTTCGCGCTCGACGTACGACGCGCCCATGGCGGCGGCGTCGAGCAACAGGTCCACGAGGTGGTCGTGCAGCAGATTGACCTCGTCGACGTACAGGATCCCGCGATGGGCGTCGGCCAGCAGGCCCGGCTCGAACGCCTTCACGCCCTCGCTCAGCGCGCGCTCGATGTCGAGCGCCCCGACGAGGCGGTCCTCGGAGGCCCCGACGGGCAGCTCCACCATCCGCGCGTCCCGCGACACGCCGTCACCGGCCTGGTGCGGCCCATCAGGACACGCCGGGTCGGGCGAGGCCGGGTCGCACGAGAACCGGCACCCTTCCACCACGTGCACCTGCGGCATCAGCGCCGCGAGGGCCCGTACGGCGGTGGACTTGGCGGTGCCCTTCTCCCCACGCACGAGCACACCGCCGACGGCGGGCGACACGGCGTTGAGCAACAGCCCGAGCCGGAGGTCGTCCTGCCCGACGATCGCGGTAAAGGGGTAAGGCGTACTCATACGGTCTCCATCGTCGTTTCCGGCTCCATACGGATTCGCTGCGCGGGCGGCAGGGCCGCCCCTCCCACTTCCGCCCTCGCCCCCTTGGGCGGCGGGGCCGCCCCCCGGGGGCGGGACGGGCGGGCAAGGGGGCGGTACGCCCGATCCGGGCCCGCCCCGGTTCCGGCCCCTGCCCGCACGCCCGGCACCGGCCCACGCGGACGGCCCCCGGCCACGCCAACCTCGGCCGCACCCCGCAAAACAGCCCCCCTCACCCCCGTACCCCCGGCGGCACAAACGGCAGCCCCACCGGCGCGCCGGACTCGATCAGCCGCCACAGCCCCTCCGTATCCGCGTGCTGCTCGATCAGATCCCCGAGCCGATCCAGCTGCTCCTCGCGCAACCCCTCGAAGCTCGTGTCCGGCGCGGGCACGAACCGCCGCCCGGAGGCCGCGGCCACCTCCCGCAGGAAGGCCCGCCGGAAGCCGTCGCTCTCCAGCGACCCGTGCCAGTGCGTGCCCCACACCGAGCCCACCCTGCACCCGTCCAGGAAGGCTTCCCCGCCCAGGACCTCCGCCACCCCGTGGTGGATCTCGTACCCCTCCACGGCCTCCCCGAGCGCCGAACCCACCGGCCGCGCCAGGGTCTTCTCCCGTGCGAACCGCACCCGCACCGGCAGCAGCCCGAGCCCCTCGACGACCCCGGCCTTCGACTCGACCTCGTCCTCGATCAGCTCGCCCAGCAGCTGGAAGCCGCCGCAGATCCCCAGCACCGGCTGCCCGGCGGCGGCCCGCCGGGCCAAAGCGCCCGCGAGCCCGCGCTCGCGCAGCCACTCCAGCGCGCGCACCGTCCCCCGCGTCCCCGGCACGACCACCAGGTCCGCATCCGCAAGCTCCTCCGCCCGGTCCACGAAGCGGACCACCACACCCGGTTCGGCCGCCAGCGCGTCCACGTCCGTGAAGTTGGACATCAGCGGCACCGCGCACACCGCGACCCGCAGCACGTCCTCGCCGACCGGCGGCGCCACCACGGACTCGCGGACCGCGCCCCGCAGGGACACCCGCAGTCCGTCCTCCTCGTCGATGCCGAGCCCGTGCGCGAAGGGCAGCACACCGTACGTCTTGCGCCCGGTGAGGTCCTCCAGCATGTCCAGGCCCGGCTCCAGCAGCGAGACATCGCCCCGGAACTTGTTCACCAAGTACCCCGCGACCAGCCGCTGATCGGCCTCCGCCAGCAGCGCCGTCGTCCCGAAGAACGACGCGAAGACGCCCCCGCGGTCGATGTCCCCGACCACCACCACGGGGAAGTCCGCGGCCCGCGCGATGCCCATGTTCACGATGTCGGTCCGCCGCAGATTGATCTCGGCCGGGCTCCCCGCCCCTTCGCAGATCACCGCGTCGTACTGCTCGCGCAGCTCCGCCAGGCACTTTGTGACCGTCCCGAGCAGCGCCTCCCGGTGCCCGCCCTGGACACCCTTCCCGTACGTCTTCCCGCCCGCCGTGCCGAAGAAGCCGCGCGCACTCATCTCGCCCACGGGCTTGCCGAGCAGCACGACCTGGCTGGACTTGTCGCTCCCCGGCTTCAGCAGCACCGGATTCATCAGAGCCGTCGGCTCGACCCGCGCCGCCTGCGCCTGCATCGCCTGGGCACGCCCGATCTCCGCGCCCTCCCTGGTCACGAACGAATTCAGCGACATGTTCTGCGCCTTGAACGGGGCGACCTTCACCCCCTGCCGCACCAGCCACCGGCAGATCCCCGCCGTGACGACGCTCTTGCCCGCGTCCGACGTGGTCCCCGCGACCAACAACCCGCCGCCACTCATGCGTTACGTCCCTTCGCGTACGAGAACGCCAGCCGCCCCGCCGCACACGCGGCCAGCGCCAGCACGCCCACCCGGCGCGACAGCCGCACCGCACGTTCGATGTCCGGCACGGCCACGGGCCGCCCGGTCTCCCCGTTGAGCACGGCCCGGTGCTCCACCCGGCCCGCGTACGACAGCGTCCCGCCGAGCCGCACGCCCAGCGCGCCCGCGAAGGACGCCTCGACGGGGCCCGCGTTGGGGCTCGGGTGCCGCGCCGCGTCCGCACGCCAGGCGGCGAGCGCGCCGCGCGAGTCGTCTCCGGCCAGGACGGCCAGCGCCGCCGTCAGCCGCGCACCCGGCCACCCCGCCACGTCGTCCAGGCGGGCCGAGGCCCACCCGTACCGGCGATAGCGCGCCGACTTGTGCCCGACCATGGCATCCAGCGTGTTCACCGCCCGGAACGCCACCAGCCCCGGCACCCCTCCAACCGCCCCCCACACCAGCGCACCCACCACCGCGTCCGACGTGTTCTCGGCGACGGACTCCACCACGGCCCGCGCCATCTGCTGCCCGTCCAGTGCCTGCGGGTCCCGCCCGCACAGGTGCGGCAGCCGCTCCCGGGCCAGCTCCAGGTCCCCGGCGGCGAGCGCCCCGCCGATCGCCCGGGCCTCGCGCCCCAGCGACGTACCGCCGACGACGGACCAGGTGACGGCGGCGGTCAACGCGACGGAGGCGACGGGGGAGCGGCGTACGACACGTGAGACGACGGCAGCAGCCCCGGCAGCGCCGCCCACGCAGACCAGTGTGTGCAGTGCACCCCGCCCCCGGTCGTTCCGCCACAACACCTTCTCCACGGCGGCGGCAGCACTCCCGAACAGGGCCACCGGATGCCCCCGGCGCGGATCGCCGAACAGGGCGTCGCAGACCATCCCGAGGGCCGCACCGGCGACAAAGCAGCACGGGGGCATGACAACGGAACCGCGTGTACCGCAGCCGGGCATGGCGATGTGTCCTTCACTCAGGGTCCGCGCCCTGGATCGAGGTGACGCACGGCTGGGAGTTCCTGGCTTCGGGACGCCCCTGGTCGGGTCGCCCGTGACAGTGGCGGGACCGCGCCGGATTCGCACCGGCTTCCTCTCCATGCCGCCGTATTGGCTCCGGCAGTCCACCACGCCCCGCGAACACCCGTCAACCTGGTGTTGACCTGCGGGAGGCGGGTGTGCGGAGGTCCACAGGGGGTCCGCAGGGGGCGTATGCGAAACCGCCCCGCGCGCGGGGCGCGGGGCGGTTTCGGAAGGAGTGCGCCTCAGGCGACGATCAGGAAGATCCCGTACGCCACCGCCGCCGCGCACAGTGCGAAGCAGGCGTACGCGCCGGTGCGTGCGGCCGGGGCGGAGCCGCCCGAGGCGGCGGCCGCGGTCTGCTTGGAGAGGCCCACGATGCCGAGGGTGAACAGGCCCACCAGGGCGACGGTGGCCACGAGGCTGACGCCGAAGACGGTGCCGAGAGCTGCCCAGTCGATGTTCATGTCGATGCGTCCTTAAAGTCCCTCAGACCGATGCGGCCGGGCGGGCCGGGTCGGGGGTGGGGGAGTGGAGGGTGGTCTTCAGGTCACCGGTGGTCGAGTGGGTCTCGGCCGGGAAGGCACCGGCCGGCGGCGGGGTGACCGCGGCGATGGCGGTGGTGACGACACCGGCGGGCTCGGCGGCCGGAACCGGGGCGGCTGCGAAGTCGAGGTCGTCGGCCGTGACGTTGGTGTGGTCGACCGGCTTGCGGCGGGAGGCCATCCAGATCGCCCCGGATCCCGCGACCAGCAGGATCGCGACGGCGGTGACGCCCCACGTGCCCTGACCGGTGAGGAACTCGGCGGCGGCGGCGACCGCACCGGCGGCCGGCAGCGTCAGACCCCAGGCGACGAACATCCGGGTCGCGGTCGACCAGCGGACCACGCCGCCCTTGGGCGCGAGGCCCGAGCCCATCACGGAGCCGGAGCAGACCTGCGTGGTGGAGAGGGAGAAGCCGAGGTGCGAGGAGGCCAGGATGACCGTCGCGGCGCCGGTCTGGGCGGCGAAGCCCTGCGGCGGCTTGAGGTCGGTGAGGCCCTTGCCCATGGTGCGGATGATGCGCCAGCCGCCGAGGTAGGTGCCGAGCGCGATGGCGACACCGGCCGAGACGATGACCCACATCGGGGGGTTGGCACCCGGGGCCAGCACGTTGCCGGTGACCAGGGCCAGGGTGATGACACCCATGGTCTTCTGCGCGTCGTTGGTGCCGTGCGCGAGGGAGACCAGACCGGCGGAGGCGATCTGGCCCGCCCGGTAGCCCTTGGCGGTCGCCTTCTCGTCGGTCTTGGACGCGAGCTTGAAGGTGAGCTTCGTGGCGAGGTAGGCGGCGATGCCGGCGACGATCGGCGCGGCGATCGCGGGCAGCAGCACCTTGGTGATGACGACGCTGCCGTTGACGCCGGAGGCGCCCACCGACATCAGGGTGGCGCCGATGAGGCCGCCGAAGAGTGCGTGGGAGGAACTGGACGGCAGGCCGATCAGCCAGGTGAACAGGTTCCAGAGGATGGCGCCGACCAGCGCCGCGAAGATCACTTCTGTCGTGATGCCGCTTTCGTTGATCAGCCCTCCGGAGATCGTCTTGGCGACCTCCACGGAGAGGAAAGCACCAACGAGGTTCAGCACGGCGGACATGGCCACCGCCGTCTTGGGCTTGAGTGCGCCGGTCGAGATGGTGGTCGCCATCGCGTTGGCAGTGTCGTGGAAACCGTTCGTGAAATCGAACACGAGAGCGGTCACGATCACGATTCCGAGAAGGAGCGTGATGTGTTCCATTTACCCAGGCAATCGTTTGAGGTCAGTGGCCGTTGGAACGTAAGCAACCTGAGTGAACGGAAGATGAACTGGGCGGGGCATCCCGGTGACCCGAAACGCCGCACCGCCGTTCCGCTTTTCACCGGAACGGCGGTGCAGCCCTAGGGGCGGCGGGGAACGGAAGGGGTCGTCAACGGCGGGTGAAGGCGCTCAGCCTGCCGTGCGAACCGTTGAAGAGATTCTGGTCACCCGGAAGTGAGCCGCGCGCGTTGTTGAACTGCCAGATCGTCCAGTACGACCAGCCCGCGGGCAGCGGACCCGGCGAGTCGTTGTAGCGCGCCAGCCACAGGGCGTGGTTCCGGCCGAAGGCGGTGCTGCGGCCGGTGCAGTCGTTCCACCAGAGGGTGGTCGTGTAGATCACCGGGCGGCGGCCCGTCCTGCGGCGCACCTCGTCGCTGAAGGACTTGATCCAGGTGCGCATCTGGGCCGGCTTCAGGCCGTAGCACTTGTTCTTCTTGTTGATCTTCTTGTACGGGTTGTTCTCCAGGTCGACGGCGGGCGGCAGGGTCTTCCCGTCGTTCCGCCATCCCCCTCCGTTGCGTACGAAGAAGGCGGCCTGGGCCCTGCCGGATGACTGGTGGGGCAGGGCGAAGTGGTACGCCCCGCGCTTGATGCCCGCCTTGCGGGAGCCGTTGTACTGCTGGGCGAAGTAGGGGTTGCGGTAGGTGTGGGACTCGGTCGCCTTGACGTGGACGAAGGTGGCCCCCTGCTGCTTGGCCTTCTTCCAGTCCACGTTCTTCTGGTGGCCGGACACGTCGTGGCCGCGCGGCTGGCCGGCGGCCTCCGCGGGGCCGGTCAGCAGGACGGTCGTGCCCAGGGTGAGGGCGGCGGTGGCGGCGGCGGTGGCTGAGAGGGCGCGGATGCGGACGTGCCGGAGCGACGGTTTGTGATCACGGGCCATGATTCCCCCCGGAATGGCTACGTGCATGACAAATCTGGGCAGAGGTTACTGGAAGATCGGGAAAAGCCGGTCGATCTCCGGCCAATCCGACGGCGGGCGGGAGCGCGCCCTTACGGACCCCGGGCCTCCGGGCTACAGTGCCGCGCCGCTGCTGGCAGGATGCGCAGCATGGCGACGACTCGGGTGACGGACGCGGTGGCGGCGGCGTGGCGGGAGCTGGTGGACACGGCCCGCAGGTCGGTCGCCGACGGGCTGGTCGTCGGCACCTCGGGGAACGTCTCCGTGCGCGTCGGGGAGGACCTCGTCCTGGTCACCCCGAGCGGAGTGCCCTACGACCGGCTCACCCCCGACGACGTGACCGGCGTCGACCCCTCGGGCCGCCGGGTGCTCGGGGGCCTCGCCCCCACCAGCGAGCTGCCCCTGCACCTCGCGGTGTACGCCGACACCGACGCCCGCGCGATCGTGCACACCCACGCGGTGCACGCCACCGCCGTCTCGACCCTCGTGGACCGGCTGCCCCTGGTGCACTACATGGCGGCGGCCCTGGGGGGCCAGATACGGACGGCGGCCTATGCGACGTACGGGACGAAGGAGTTGGCCGAGAACGTCCGCCTCGCCCTGCGCGACCGCACCGGCTGCCTGCTCCGCAACCACGGGACCCTCACTTACGGAGCCACCCTCTCCCAGGCCTACGACCGCACGGCCCAGCTGGAGTGGATGTGCCGCGTCTGGCTCACCGCCTCCTCCGTGCCCGGCCTGTCCCCCTCCCTCCTCTCCGAGACCGAGCTCGCCGCCGCCGCCGACCGCCTCCGCGGCTACGGCCAACCGGGCTGACCCACCGAAGGTCCCCGAGGGGACCCCGCCCACTGGCAGCCCGGGCCGGGCGTACGGACACTGGGACAGTGCACCCGGCCAAAGCAACGGCAGCAGCCGTCACCACACTCATAGGCCTCGGCGCGGCAGCGGTCGCCGCCGCCCGGTATGCCGGCGACGCGGCGCTCAAGGCGCCCCCCGGCCGGCCCCTCCCCGGCGACCCCCGCGTGACCGTGCACGCCACGGCCCCCGGACAGGTCACCCTGACCAGGGGGCTCGCCACGCTCAGGCCGGGGGTGTACGGCCTGGAGGGCGACGGCGTGCACGCCGTGGTCGGCCCCGTCCTGGAGGCCGCCCCGCACGAGCCCGACACCGTGGTGCGCCGCCTGGAACGGGTCACCCGGGGCTCCCTGGAACCCGGTGCCCGCCTCCACCTCACCCCGAACGTCCACAGCGGCGACCCCGGCACCGCACTGGGCCTCGACTTCCGCCACGTCGACGTCATGGGCGAGCTCGGCTCCCTGCCCGCCTGGTTCGTCCCCGGCGCCAGAGCCACCACCTGGGTGATCACCGTGCACGGCCTCGGCGCCACCCGCGAGCACCCGCTGAACGTCATGGAGTTCCTGCACCGCTTCCGCCTGCCGGTGCTCGACCTCGCCTATCGGGGCGACCCGGGCGCACCCCGCTCCCCGGACGGACTCGGCCACCTCGGCGACTCCGAGTGGCGCGACCTCGACGCCGCGATCCGGCACGCCGTCCGCGAGGGCGCGCAGCGGATCATCCTGTACGGCTGGTCCACCGGCGGCGCCATGGCCCTGCACGCCGCCACCTCCTCGGCCCTGCGCCACCACATCGCCGGACTGGTGCTCGATTCGCCGGTGCTGGACTGGGAGGCGACGGTGCGCGCCCTGGCCACCGCCCGCCGCACCCCCGCGGCCCTCCTTCCGCTTGCCGTCCGGGCCGCCCAGGGCAGCACCGGACCGCACGGCGACCGGCTCCGCGAGGCCGCCGACCCGGACGGCCTGCGGGTCCCGGCGCTGATCCTGCACGGCCCCGGCGACACCGTCGCCCCCTGGGGCCCGTCCCGCGCCCTCGCCGACGCCCGCCCCGACCTGGTCACCCTGCACACCGTGCGGGACGCCTCCCACGCCGCCATGTGGAACGCCGACCCGGCCGCCTACGAAGAGGCCCTGCGCCGCTTCCTCACCCCCCTCGTCTGACCCCGCAGGGCCCCGCCGGACGCGTCCACGTAGCAGATTTCACGACGCCGCGTGGGCGGTGAGGAGGATTCCGTTTGGGCTTTCGGGCACTCAGCGGAGACACTGCTGCACGTGACGTCCCGTACACCGCGCGACTCCAGGCTCCGACTTGTCCGCCCGCGACCCCTCGCCACAGCCCGACGGGCCGTGACGAACCGGCGTACCCGCCCGGCAACCCGCCCCCCCGAGGGAACCCCCGCCCAGGCGGAACTGGCCCGTCACGCACGGGAAGTGCTCGCCGACGCCACCCGCGTGGCGCGCTGGGCCGACACCGAGCGCGCCCGCGGCGCCGCTCCCCGCCCCGGCCAGGCCGGACGCCTGTCCGACGTCTCCGCCGAACGCGCCGCCGAGGCACTGCGCCTGACCGAGACTCAGGTCCGGGCCGGCTGGGACCGGGCCCGCCTCGCCGGTCTCGTCGAGATCCACGGCAGCAACGCCCGCCCCGGCTGGCGGCTGCGTGCCTGGGACCGCGACGACGCCGCCGTGCTGCGCGGCTGGGTCGCCCTCTTCGACGCCTGGTCGATCGTCCACCCCGCGCCGAAGGACATCGCGCCCGTCACCGTCGCGGAAGTCGTCGAGTCCGTACCCCAGGTGCTCTCCCTCCTTCAGCTCTCCGCCGGACCCGTCCTGGTCCCGGCCCTCCTGGACCTGCTGGAGCAGCGCGTCGCCGAACTGCACGAGGAACGCTGCGAGGTCCCGCCCCACCTGCACGGCATCCCCGCCCAGTCCACGAACCACTCGGTGCCCGTACCCCTCTCCCTCCTCCTCGACTGGGCCCTCGAAGGGCTCGCCTCCGTCGGCGCCCTCACCCTCGGCGAGGGCCAGGCCACCCTGACCCCGCTCGGCAGCTGGGCCGTCTGGGTCAAGCTGGAGCAGATCTGCGTCGCCGCGCAGAGCCCCGCCGGGAACATCGAGCAGTCCGCCGACGCCATGCTCAGCGGCTGCGCCCGTCTCACCCCCGGCCCCGCCCGCGCCGAGTACCGGGCCTGGCTCGCCGCCCGCACGGTCGGCACCGCCGTCCTGGAACTCCTCGAAGTGGCCCGCGGCGAGGACGCCCTCCTGCGCGGCCTCGCCTTCGAGGCGCTCCGTGTCGTCGGCGCCCCCGCCGAGGCCGAGGTCCGCGCCGCCGCCGAAGAGGTCGCCCTGCGGCCGTACGCCCTGCTCTGGCTGGCCGAGCACGAGGGCGACGACCCCGAGGACGCCCACGACCGGCTCACCCGCGAGGAGTCCACCTGGCTCTGGGTGGACACCGCCGCGGCCGTCGCCGACCACGGCGAGAGCGAACTGCTGGTCCGCCACCTGGAATCGGCGGTCCAGGGCACCGTCCCCGCCCTGCTCGACGAGGTCCGCGCCGTCGGACACCCGCGCACCGTGCAGGTCCTGGTCGCGCTCGCCGCCGCCCACCCCGACCCGGCCCTCGCGAAGGCCGTGCGCCGGGCGGCGTTCCAGGTGCACACCGGCGGCGCGTAGCCGACGCGAGGCCGGCCGGCGGGCTTCCCGTCAGCCGGCCGACACCCCCGGTACGTACGTCCCGAAGGACCACACGTTGCCCTCGTGGTCGCGGGCCATGTAGTCCCGGGAGCCGTGGTCCTGGTCGGTGGGCGGCATCAGGATCTCCACCCCGAACTCCTCGGCCCGCTTGTGGTGCGCGTCGGTGTCGCCCACCACGACGTACACACCGGTCGGACCGGCGTCCGCCATCAGCTGTGCGAACTGCCCGGCCCGGCCCTTGCTGCCGAGCATCACCGCGCCGTTTCCGTACGCCAGCTCCGCGTGCTCGATCAGGCCGCCCTCGCCCTCGAACACGGCGATCTCGGTGAAGCCGAAGCCCTCCGTCAGGAGCTTGATCGCCGCCTTCGCGTCCCTGTACAGGAAGGTCGGATACATGGTCGGTGTGCTGCTCATCCTGTCCACCCTCACTCGCTCGTCCGCCTGCGTCCGGGCCACTTCTGTGACCCACGACACAGTCTGGCAGGGGGGTCTGACAATCGGCCCTGACCAGCGCGAATGCCGCCAAGCATGACTTAGCGGAAGGTGTTGCACTGCCCCATGTCGCCCGTGCGGAACCCGTTGTAGAACCACTGCTGCCGCTGCGCCGCCGACCCGTGCGTCCAGCTCTCCGGCGTCACCCGGCCCTGGAACTTCTCCTGGATCCGGTCGTCGCCGACCGCCGCCGCCGCGTCCAGACCGTCCCGGATGTCGACGTCGGTGAGCTTCGTGATCAGCGGCTTCCCGGACTTCTCGTCGGGCGTACGGGTCGCGTGGTGCGCCCACACGCCGGCGTAGCAGTCGGCCTGGAGCTCGACGCGGACCGCGTTGCTGTTCGCGCCCTGGCGGCCGTCCTGCGAGCGGGCCAGGGTGCCCATCGTGTTCTGGATGTGGTGCCCGTACTCGTGCGCCACCACGTACGCCTGCGCGAACGGCCCGCCGCTGGAGCCGAACTTGGTGCGCAGCTCGTCGAAGAAGCCCAGGTCCAGATAGACCTGCCGGTCGCCGGGGCAGTAGAACGGGCCGACCGCCGAGGAGGCCGTGCCGCAGGCCGTGGGCACCCGGTGCGAGAAGAACACCGTCTTCGCGTCGCCGTACCTGGCCCCCCGGCGCGCGAACTCCGCCCGCCAGAAGTCCTGCACGCTGTTGACCACGCCCAGGATCCGGCAGTCCTCCTTGGTGTTCGCGTCCCGCCCCGTCTTGCAGCCCGTCTGCACCTGCGCCTGCGCGGACACCGAGCCGCCGGGCTGCTGCTCGCCGGAGGACAGCCCCAGCTGGTCCGGGCCCACCCCGAACAGCACGCCCATGATCAGGGCGATGAAACCGACGATGCCTCCGCCGATCGTGGCCTTTCCGCCGGGAATGCGACTGCCGCGCACGTCCCGGACCTCCGAGCTGTCCAGATTGGCGTCGTCGTCGAACTGCACGGGGCCACACCACCCTCTGCTTGTGCTGCCTGGACCGGCCGCCGCCGTGACGGGCCGCTGCCTGACCGGTTCTCGTCCCGACCGGCCCGGTGACGGCACTCCGCCACCTTGCGCCGAGTATCAGCCCATTCATCCCCTTCTGCCCTTTCGCGTGGGCCGCCGGAGCACCGCCGAACGGGGGACCACCGTCCCCTCGCTCCGTCGTGTCGCCGTCGGAGCGGGCTCCGCCCCGCCGCCCGCGCCGATACGTTCTGAGCCAAGCCGGGCCCACCCCCGGGGCACCGCCGCACAAGGGGGAACCCGCCACCCATGACCGACCCCGGACAGAGCCCCGACCGCCGCCCCGCGAGTCCCGCCCCCATCCCGCTGCTGCGGATCGCCCGCCTGCGCACCCGCCGCCGCCTCGCCCGTCTGGCCGCCGCCCTGCGCACCCGCCCCGCCCGGCTGCTGCTGCCCGTCCTCGCCGCCCTCCTGGCCGTGCCCCTGCTCACCGCCGCCCACCAGACCCGCCCCGCCCCCTACGGCGACCGCCTCGTCGCACCGGAAGGGCCCCGGCCCGCCCCCGACCCGGCCGTACGCATCCGGGGCGCCCAGATCCAGGCGTACGACACGCACTCCGGACGCACCCGCTGGACGTACACCCGCACGGGTCACACCCCCCTGACCGTGCACGCGGTGCCCGGCCACCTCTTCGCCCTGTGGAGCGACGGACTGGTCACCGACACCGTGCGCGGCGACGGGCACGCCGTCCGCTGGCACCGGGCCATCCCCGCCTTCGACGGCCGCCCCGCCGGAGTCCTCCAGCCGCTGGACCCGGCCGCCGAGATGCTGGCGGTGCTCACCCCGCACCACATCGCGGCGTACCGCACCGTCGACGGCGACCTGCGCTGGGTGCTCCCCGCCAAGCCCGGCTGCCGGTTCGTCCCCGCCCGCACCGCCCGCCGGGGGCACGTCCTGCTCGTGGCGCAGCCCTGTGGAGGGGCGGCGGCCTGGACCGAGCAGATCGTGCCCGTCGACGCGCTGGGTCGCATGGCTCCAGGCCGCAACCCCCTCGGCAACGGCCGCACCGCCCACGACCAGGACCGCGGCACACCCGACCCCGGGGGCCGCAGGGAATCCGCCCCGGGCCCGCGCGATTGACCCCCGTGAGCCCCGAACGAGCCCCCGAAAAGAGCTTGCGAACGCCCGTTAGACTGGGCCGTATGGCACCTCTCCTTGCGCATTAGCGGCGTCGAAGTAAAGAGCCCGCCCGTCCGACCTTCCGCCGTCACACCCCGCACAGGAGTTTTTCCGTGATCACCGCCTCCGGCATCGAGCTGCGCGCCGGCGCCCGCATCCTCATCGAGAACGCGTCCTTCCGCATCGCCAAGGGCGACCGCATCGGCCTCGTCGGCCGCAACGGCGCGGGCAAGACCACCCTCACCAAGTGCCTCGCAGGTGAGGGCAACCCGGCCGGCGGCACCATCACCCGCTCCGGCGAGGTCGGCTACCTCCCGCAGGACCCCCGCACCGGCGACCTGGACGTCCTGGCCAAGGACCGCATCCTCTCCGCCCGCGAGCTGGACTCCGTACTGCGCAAGATGCGCGAGAACGAGCAGAAGATGTCCACCGGGCAGGGCGCCACCCGCGAAAAGGCGATGAAGAAGTACGAGCGCCTGGAGACGGAGTTCCTCACCAAGGGCGGGTACGCCGCCGAGGCCGAGGCCGCCACCATCGCCGCCGCGCTGGGCCTGCCCGACCGTGTGCTCGGCCAGCCGCTGCACACCCTCTCCGGCGGTCAGCGCCGTCGCGTGGAGCTGGCCCGCATCCTCTTCTCGGACGCCGACACCCTGCTCCTCGACGAGCCCACGAACCACCTCGACGCGGACTCCATCGTCTGGCTGCGCGACTACCTGAAGACCTACCGCGGCGGCTTCATCGTGATCTCCCACGACGTCGAGCTGGTCGAGACGGTCGTCAACAAGGTTTTCTACCTGGACGCCAACCGCGCCCAGATCGACGTCTACAACATGGGCTGGAAGCTCTACCAGCAGCAGCGCGAGGCCGACGAGAAGCGCCGCAAGCGCGAGCGCCAGAACGCCGAGAAGAAGGCCGCGGCCCTCAACTCGCAGGCCGACAAGATGCGCGCCAAGGCCACCAAGACCGTCGCCGCGCAGAACATGGCCAAGCGCGCCGAGCGCCTGCTCTCCGGCCTGGAGGCCGTCCGCGTCTCCGACAAGGTCGCCAAGCTGCGCTTCCCCGAGCCCGCGCCCTGCGGCAAGACCCCGCTGATGGCGGAGGGCCTGTCCAAGTCGTACGGCTCGCTGGAGATCTTCACCGACGTCGACCTGGCCGTCGACAAGGGCTCCCGCGTCGTCATCCTCGGCCTCAACGGCGCGGGCAAGACGACCCTGCTGCGCCTGCTCGCGGGCGCCGAGAAGCCCGACACCGGACAGGTCATCGAGGGCCACGGCCTGAAGATGGGCTACTACGCCCAGGAGCACGAGACGCTCGACCCGGACCGCACGGTCCTGGAGAACATGCGCTCCTCCGCCCCCGACCTGGACCTGGTCGAGGTGCGCAAGACCCTCGGCTCCTTCCTCTTCTCCGGCGACGACGTCGACAAGCCGGCCGGGGTCCTCTCCGGCGGCGAGAAGACCCGTCTGGCGCTGGCGACCCTGGTGGTCTCCTCCGCCAACGTCCTGCTCCTCGACGAGCCCACCAACAACCTCGACCCCGCCAGCCGCGAGGAGATCCTCGGCGCGCTGCGCACCTACAAGGGCGCGGTCATCCTCGTCACCCACGACGAGGGCGCCGTCCACGCGCTGGAGCCGGAGCGGATCATCCTGCTCCCCGACGGCGTCGAGGACCTGTGGGGCCCCGACTACGCGGACCTCGTGGCACTGGCCTGACCTGCACGGGGCCGGCCGGGAGACAGACGTGGCACTGGCATAGTCCGGCGTCAAAGGCCCTGGCAGCGGGCCCGGTCTGATCCACTCCGGCTGGATCATTCGGCCTACGCGTGATCCTTCATCTGAGTGAGTGCCTCTCGTACCCCGGCGCGCCCCCTGGCAACCGAAGGCCCGCCCCGCACCGGGGCGGGCCTTCGTCGTGCCACTGATCGTTTTGCGGCGCTGACCTGGACATTCCCGAGAGTCACCGGATTCCGGTATGGCGAACGACACGCGGAATTCCGTATTCCGCCGCCGGTCGTCACTTCCTCCACGGCGAACCTTGTTGTACGGACCTTGCCGAATGGGTGGCCAGGAACGCGGGGAGGGGTGATCATGAGAAGTCCAGAGCGCACTTCCTTGAGGAGGCACGGGTGGCCGAGACTCTGAAGAAGGGCAGCCGGGTTACCGGCGCCGCGCGCGACAAGCTCGCGGCAGACCTGAAGAAGAAGTACGACTCCGGTGCGAGCATCCGGGCGTTGGCCGAAGAGACCGGCCGCTCCTACGGATTCGTGCACCGGATGCTGAGTGAGTCCGGAGTGACGCTGCGGGGACGCGGCGGAGCGACACGCGGCAAGAAGGCCACGGCCTGACCGTCGTAGCCCGCTCGTACGGGGCCGGTGGTCGGCCGGGTTCTCCGGGTGGTTACTGTGCAGTCACTTAACAGGTGACGGCACCGTACCGACCCCGGAGGCACCCCATGGCTTCTCACGACCTCGTACTCGACAAAGACGGCGTGCAACTCACCGTCGAGGACGCCGTAGCCACGGTGACCCTGGCCAACCCGGCCAAGCGCAACGCCCAATCTCCCGCTCTGTGGCGGGCGTTGACGGAGGCCGGGAGGGCGTTGCCCGGGACCGTCCGGGTGGTCGTGCTGCGCGGAGAGGGCAAATCCTTCTCCGCCGGCCTCGACCGGCAGGCGTTCGCCCCGGAGGGCTTCGACGGTGAGCCGTCCTTCCTCGACCTCGCGCGGGGTTCCGACGCGGACCTCGACGCGGAGATCGCGCGCTACCAGGAGGCTTTCACCTGGTGGCGCCGTCCCGACATCATCAGCATCGCCGCGGTCCAGGGCCATGCGATCGGTGCCGGGTTCCAGCTCGCCCTCGCCTGCGACCTGCGGGTCGCCGCCGAGGACGTGCAGTTCGCCATGCGCGAGACCAGTCTCGGCCTGGTGCCCGACCTGACCGGGACCCACCCCCTGGTGGGCCTCGTCGGGTACGCCCGCGCGCTCGAAATCTGCGCCACGGGCCGCTTCGTGCACGCGGCGGAGGCCGAGCGCACGGGCCTCGCCAACCTCGTCGTGCCGAACGACGAACTCGACGGCGCGGTACGGGACTTGACCGCCGCGCTGCTGGCCGCGCCCCGGGACGCCACGGTGGAGACCAAGGCGCTGCTCCAGGGTGCTTCGGGGCGTTCGTACGAGGACCAGCGCACCGCGGAGCGCGCGGCGCAGGCCCGCCGCCTGCGGGACCTGGCGGGGCTCTCCGACTAGCCCTGTACTAGCGCTGTACTAGTCCTGACCTAGGCATGGACCTCGGTGACCAGCACGGTCACCGAGGGCTGCCCCGGCACCGCGTCCGCCACGGCGGCGCGGACCTCCCGGGCGACGTCCAGCGCGCGGCGCTCCCCGCTCACGGCCACCTCCACCCGGACGTGGCCCGCGGGGGGCGCCGCGTCGTCGTGGTGCACCGGCGCACCGAGCACCTCGGTCAGGCGCAGCACCCCGGGCACGGCGGTGGCGGCGTGTGCGGCGGAAGCCTCGGGGGAGCCCGGTAGCCCGGGTGGAGCAGCCGGGGCAGCCTTTTCTTCGCGTACGTCCGTCACGTTGCCGGGCGCGTCCGGCGCGCTGCCCCGCCCCGCCTCCCCGAGCAGCCCGGTCACCCGCAGGTCCACGTCCGTCACCGCCAGGCCCAGACGTTGACGCGCCGCATCCGTCAGGGCGCTGCGCAGCCGCCGGGCGGTGTCCGGGATCGGCTGCGCCGCCGAGGCCTCGAACTCGGCCTCCACCCGCAGCGGCCCCTGCGGCAGCGCCCCCGGAGGCGGCGGCACCGCCGGTGCGGGCGGCGGGGCGTCCGGGGCGGCGAGCCCCACCCGGAGGGTTCCGAGCGCCACGCCCCCGACCCCTTCGGCGGCACGGCGCAGGACGGTGTCGGCCGCGCGTTCCGTGAGCCAGGAACCGTCCTCGGGCGGGCCGAGCGGGAGCAGCCGCCCCACGCCCAGGCGCCTGCGCACGGCCTGCGCCCAACCGCCTCCGGACGCTGCGGGTGCTGTGACTTCCACGGGGTCTGCCACGGGGTCTGTCATGGGTCCAGCCTGCCGCATCGCAGGCGCGACATCGGGCAGGCGGACTTAGTGTGGCAACGGAGTCCAGGAGCGCGTACCCCCCGGAAAGGGACGAACGGCGATGGCTGACACCGAAGAGCGCAGCATCAGGCCAGGCGGACTGGAAAAGGAACTCCCCTCCAGTGCCTCCAGGGCCAACACCCCCCAGCGCGGCGGCGGTGACCCGGCGACCCGGGGCCGCACCACGATCGCCGACGGCGTCGTCGAGAAGATCGCCGGACTCGCGGCCCGCGACGTGGTGGGCGTGCACGCGATGGGCGGCGGCTTCTCCCGCACCTTCGGCGCGGTCCGCGACCGGGTGCCAGGCGGCAGTGCGAAGTCGGTCAGCCGGGGTGTGAAGGCCGAGGTCGGCGAGGTGCAGACAGCCCTCGACCTGGACATCGTGGTCGAGTACGGCGTCTCCATCGCGGACGTGGCCAAGGCGGTGCGGGAGAACGTGATCGCGGCGGTCGAGCGGATGACGGGCCTCGAAGTGGTCGAGGTCAACATCGCGGTCGGCGATGTGAAGCTCCCCGACGAGGAAGAGGACGAGCCGGAACAGCGGCTCCAGTGAACGCGCGCGGTGGCACGACACCGGGGGAGACCCCTCCGTACGCAGCGATCCTTTGCGGGGCGATCCCGCACGTGGCAGTTCCGTACACGGCAGTGAGGACGGTCCGATGAGTTGGTCCCTGGTCGGCCTGGCGGTCGGCATCGCACTCGGCTTCGCCGGGTACTTCGGCGGGTTCGGCGCGTTCGTGGTGGTCGCGGCGCTGGGGCTGATCGGCCTCATGGTGGGCCGCTACCTCGACGGCGACCTGGACCCGGGCGACTTCCTGCGCCCGCGCGACCGGGGCCGCGACCACGACGACCGCCCGCGGACCAGGCCCCGGCCGCGGTGACGCGGACGGCGGCCGCCCCGGTGGCCGGAGCGATTCCCGCCGCCGAGCGCGGTGCGACCCGGATCGCCGACCGGGTCGTCGCGAAGATCGCCGCACGGGCCGCGCGGGAGGCGCTCGCGGAGCCGCCGGAAGAAGGCAGGGAGCCGCACGCCACCGTCGACGTACGGGACGGGTCGGCCCGGGTGCGGATCGGCATGGAGCTGACGTACCCCTCGGACATCGGTGCCCAGTGCGCCTCGGTGCGTCGTCAAGTGGCAAGCAGGGTAGGCGAGTTGGCGGGCATGACGGTGTCCGAGGTGACCGTGCTGGTCGAGCGGCTGCACCGGGTGGCCCCGGAGAGCGGGAGGATGCGGTGAGCGAGCACGTACCCACGCTGGAGGCCGAACGCGAACCGGCCGTACGGCGTGCCCCGGCGGACCGCGCCCGCTTCTGGTCCGCGCGACGCGTCCCGGCGGCGCTGGCGGCGACGGTCCTGCTGGCAGGCGCGGGCCTCCTCCTCTACGACGTCATCGCGGTACGTTCCGGACGCCCCGGGATGCGCTGGCGGCGCGAACTCGCCGCCGCCCTCGCCGAGCGCCCGCTGGGCGAGGTGTGGGTGCAGGTCGGCGCGGGTCTGGCGGTGGCGCTGGGCCTGTGGCTGGTGGTGCTGGCGGTGACGCCGGGGCTGCGCGCGCTGCTGCCCATGCGGGGCGACGGTCAGGTGCGGGCAGGGCTCCACCGGGGTGCGGCGGCGCTGGTGCTGCGCGAGCGGGCGATGGAGGTGCCGGGGGTGCAGGCGGCGCGGGTGCGGGTGGGCCGGGGGCGGGTGACCGTGCGCGCGGTCTCGCACTTCCGCGAACTGGAGGACGTACGCGAGGACTTGGGCGAGGCGATGCGGGCTGGTGTGACGGACCTGGGCCTCGTCCGCGAACCGTCCGTCGCGGTGAAGGTGGAACGGGGGTGAGCCAGGCATGCGCAACCCGGTGAACAGGGTGCTGCTGGGCCTGACCGGCCTGGCCCTCATCGCCCTCGGCGGCACGGCGCTGGCGGCGGGCCTCGGGGCCTCCGTCCCCTCCTGGTGGCTCTTCTCGGGCCGGGACGACGTGCTGCTGAGCGCGGCGGAGCGGACCAGGTGGCGGGACGAGGGCTGGTGGTGGCCGGCGGTGGTCGCGAGCCTGGCGGTGGTGGCGGTGCTGGGGCTGTGGTGGCTGCTGGTCCAGCTCCGGGGCAAACGGCTGGGTACGGTCCGGGTGGGCGACCCGGAGTCCTCCGTCCTCCTCCGCGGCCGGGCCCTCGAACGGGTCCTCGGCGAGGAGGTCGAGTCGGTCCCCGGCGTGGACCGGGCGACGGTCTCCCTGATGGGCCGTCAGGATGCACCCCGTGCCCGCATCACCCTCACCCTGACTCCGTCGTCGACCCCGTCGGGGGTGCTGACGGAGGTCACGGAGTCCGCCCTGACGCGGGCGGGCACCTCCATCGGCACCCCGCGCCTGCCGGCCCTGGTCCGCCTCCGTGCCCACGGCCGAACCCACCGGGTGCGGTAGGCCCGGAAGGCATGCCATCAGGGGCGCGGGGAACTGCGCGACCAGCCACGACGCACCCGCACGGGACCGAAACCCCTCCACGCCCCGCACGGGACCCCCTCAGAACCCCAGCCGGGACCCCCCGTCCACCGGAAGCATGATCCCGGTCAGGTACGACGCCGCCGGCGACAGCATGAACGCCGTCGTCCGCCCGAACTCCTCCGGCGTCCCGTACCTCCGCAGCGGAATGCGGGCCGAGTGCGCCTCCCGTACCGCATCGGGGTCGGAGGCCAGTGAGTCCAGGTACCGCACCCGGTCCGTGTCGATCCGCGCCGGAAGCAGCCCGATCACCCGGATGCCCCGCGGCCCGACCTCCCCGGCGAGGGTCTTCGCGAACCCGGCCAGCCCCGGCCGCAGGCCGTTGGAGATGGTGAGCCCCGGAATCGGCTCGTGCACGGACGCCGACAGCACGAGGCCGATGACACCGCCCTCGCCCAGCTCCGCCGCGGCCGTCCGGGCCAGCCGGACCGCCCCGAGGAACACCGACTCGAAGGCGTCCCGCCACTGCTCGTCGGTGTTGTCGGCGGTGCCGCCCGCAGCCGGACCGCCCACGCTGATCAGAATCCCGTCGAACCCGCCGAAGCGCGCCCGCGCCTGTGCGATCAGCCGCTCCGCCGTCGCGGGGTCCGCGTTGTCCGCCGCGAACGCCACCGCGTTCGGGCCGAGTTCGCCGGCGGCGTCCGCCAGGGCCTTCTCGTCGCGGGCCGTGAGGACGACCTTCGCCCCGTCGGCCACCAGTTCCTTCGCCGCCGCGAAGCCGAGCCCCCGGCTCGCACCCGTGACGACGTACACCCGGTCCTTCAGTCCAAGATCCATGGCCCTATCCTGCACCTTCCTCGGCCCGCGCCTCCTCCTGGGCCTCTTCCCTGGCCAGGGCCTGCGCCGTGCCGACCAGCCCGATGTGGCTGAACGCCTGCGGGAAGTTGCCGAGCTGCCGCCCGGCCGCCGGGTCGTACTCCTCGGCCAGCAGCCCGACGTCGTTGCACAGCCCGAGCAGCCGCTCGAACAGCTCCCGCGCCTCCTTGACCCGCCCGGTCAGCAGCAGCGCGTCCGCCAGCCAGAACGAGCAGACCAGGAACACGCCCTCGCCGCCCGGCAGCCCGTCGACCCGGTTGCTCCCCGCCGTGTCGCCCTCGTCGGTGCTGTAGCGGCGGACGAAGCCGCCGTCCCGGGCGAGTTCGGCGCGTACGGCCTCCACCGTCCCCACCACCCGGGGGTCGTCCGGCGGCAGGAAGCCCACCTGGGGGATGAGCAGCGTCGCGGCGTCGAGCTCCGCCGATCCGTAGGACTGGGTGAAGGTGTTGCGCTCGGGGTCGTACCCCTTCTCGCAGACCTCCCGGTGCACCTCGTCGCGCATCGTCCGCCAGCGCGCCGCGTCCCCCGGAAGTGAAGGGTCCGCCTCCAGGGTCCGTACCGCCCGGTCGGCGGCCACCCACGCCATGACCTTGGAGTGCACGAAGTGGCGGCGCTGCCCGCGCACCTCCCACAGCCCGTCGTCGGGCTCGCGCCACATCGTCTCCAGGAACCCCAGCAGGCTGAGCTGGAGCTTCCAGGCGTGCGGCTTGGGCGCGAGCCCGGCCTCTTGGGCGACGTACAACGAGTCGATGACCTCGCCGTACACGTCCAGTTGCAACTGCTCGGCGGCGTCGTTGCCGATCCGTACCGGCGCGGAGTTCTCGTACCCGCGCAGCCACGGAAGCTCCAGTTCCGGCAGTCGGCGCTCGCCCGAGATGCCGTACATGATCTTCAGGTCCGCGGGGTCCCCGGCGACCGCCCGCAGCAGCCAGTCCCGCCACTGCGCGGCCTCGTCCAGGTATCCGGCGGACAGCAGCGCGCCCAGCGTCAGGGTGGAGTCGCGCAGCCAGCAGTAGCGGTAGTCCCAGTTGCGTACGCCGCCGAGCTCCTCCGGCAGCGAGGTCGTGGGCGCGGCGACGATGCCGCCGGTCGGCGCGTAGGTGAGGGCCTTGAGGGTGATGAGGGAGCGCAGGACGGCGTCCCGGTGCGGGCCGTCGTAGGTGCACTTCGCCGCCCACTCCTCCCAGTCCTGAAGGCTCTGCGCCAGGGACTCGTACGGATCGATCAGCTTGGGCCTCGACTCGTGCGAGGGATGCCAGGTCATCACGAACGCGACCTGCTCGCCGGGCTTCACGGAGAAGGAGGAGCGGGTGCTGTACTGCTGCCCCCAGGTCTTCACCCGAGGCCCCTCGCCCTCCGTGCCGTCCGCCGGGCGCGACACGTCCCGCAGCCAGATCGCGTCGGGGCCCGCGACCGCCACCCGGTGCCCGTCGGTGCGCCGCACCCACGGCACGATGTGCCCGTAGTCGAAGCGCAGCCGCAGCGTGGAGTGCACGGTGACCTCGCCGGACAGGCCCTCCACGATGCGTACGACATCGGGGGCCTGGTCGCGCTGCGGCATGAAGTCGGTGACCTTGACGCTGCCGGAGCGGGTCTCCCACAGGGTCTGAAGGACCAGCGAGTCGCCCATGTACGACCGCGAGGCACAGGTGCGCGCACCCTCAGGGGCCAGCCGCCAGTGCCCGTTCTCCTGATCGCCGAGCAGCGCCGCGAAACACGCGGCGGAGTCGAAGCGGGGCAGGCAGAGCCAGTCGAGGGAACCGTCGCGGCCGACCAGGGCCGCGGTCTGGAGGTCCCCGATGAGCGCGTAGTCCTCGATGCGTTGGGTCACGCAGGGCGTGTTCCCGGCGGAAGACGGCGCCAATCCGTCAGGTCGGTCACCTGTTCACACTGGCCACAGGGCGCGCACCGGCGCTGGTGACAACTGCGCGCACCGGCGCTGGTGGCAACTGCGAGCACCAGCCCCGGTGTCAGGCGGAGGCCGTCGCGGACTTCTCCGCCTCGGCCGCCTCCTCGGCGTCCTGCGCCGCCCCGGCCGCCGCCGCCGCGTCCCGCTCGCGCTTCTCGCGTCGTACGAGGATGACCCAGCCGACCGGCACCGCCGCCACGAACAGCCACCACTGCACGGCGTACGCCATGTGCGGGCCGATCGAGTCGGAGTCGGGAGCGGCGATCACCTCGGGGCTGCCGCCGGGCGGAACCGGAGCGGTCAGCTCCAGATAGCCGCCGAGCACCGGGCGGCCCAGCAGCTTGGACTGCTGCTCGCTGTTGATCAGCATGACGTGCCGGGGCGGGAGGCCTTCGAGGTCCTTGATGCCGCTGCCGGACGTCGTCTCGTCGGCCTTGAGCCGGCCGGTGACCGTGACCTCGCCCCTGGGCGGGGCCGGAATGTGCGGGAACGCCTGCTGGTCGGTGGCGAAGGGCACCCAGCCCCGGTTGACCAGGACCGTGCCGCCGCCCTTGAGGTTCATCGGCGTCAGGACGTGGAAGCCGACCTGGTCGTCGGTGGAGGTGCGACGGCGTACGACGACCTCGTGCGCGGTGTCGAAGGTGCCGGTGGCGGTCGCCGTGCGCCAGAAGTCCTTGGTGGGGACCGTGTGCCCGGGGGAGGTCAGCTCGCCGACGGGCTTCGGCTTCGCCTTGAGGTTCCCGGAGATCAGCTGGTTCTGCGCGACCTTGTGCTCGTGGCGATGGAACTGCCAGAAGCCGAGCTCGACCATCACGGGCATGAGGACGAGCGCCAGGAGGGTGAGGATCACCCACTGCCGGGACAACAGGAAGCGGTACACGCTTTGACGGTACCTGGCGGGAGAAGTCCCCCGGTGGGCGGGTTGCCCGAGCCGGGGGACGGAAGGCTTCGGCGCCTACACCTTGTCGACGATGCCCACCTTCCCCTCCGCCCGGGAGCAGTGCGCACCGCAGTACCAGTGGCCCTCGACCTCGACGCCCTGGCCGATGATGCGGCACCGGCAGTGCTCGCAGATCGGGGCCATCCGGTGGATGGCGCAGGAGAAGCAGTCGAAGACGTGCACCGCACCCTGTGCGTGCACTTCGAAGGACATGCCGTAGTCGTTTCCGCAAACCTCGCATCGTGCCATGAGGCACAGGGTGCGGTGCGGGGCAGCGGTGGGCGTGCAGGGCACGCCCGTCCGTCACCCGTCCGCGCGCGCCGGAGCCACGTCCCGCAGCAGGTGCGTGTACGCGGCCTCGTCGACGACCGGGGTGCCGAAGGACTTCGCCTTGAGCGTCTTGGACGTCGCCGAGTCGGGGTCGTTGGTGACCAGCAGGCTCGTGAGCCGCGACACGCTCGTCGCCACGTGCAGCCCCGCCTCGACCGTACGGTCCTCCAGGAGGTCGCGGTCGACCGAGGTGTCGCCGGAGAACGCCACCCGCATCCCCTGCATCAGCGGCTTGTCCGCCTCGTAGCGCCCCGGGTTCGGGTACGGGCAGGCGGGCCGCTTCTTCGAGGGCCGCCAACTGCCCTGTCCGCCGCCGCCGCTGCCGCCGTACGAGGACTGGTAGCCGATCCGGGGCGCGGCGGGCGCGTCCGACCACTCGGTCAGCGGACGGCACTCGAGCAGCGGCAGTCGTACGTTGCCCTGCGCCGCCGCGTGCAGGCTCGGCCGGAACGCCTCCGCGAGCACGCGTGCGTCGTCCAGGGCATGGTGCGCGCGCTGCTGGACGACGCCGAAGTGGGCGGCCAGCGTGGCCAGCTTGTGGTTGGGCAGCGGCAGCGCCAGCTCCTTGGCGAGCGCGATCGTGCACAGCCGCTGGCGCACCGGGGCGGTGTGCCCGGCGCGTGCGTACTCCCGTGCCAGCATCGACCAGTCGAACATCGCGTTGTGCGCGACGAGGACCCGCCCGTCGAGCCGCTCGGACAGCTCGCCCGCGATCTCCGGGAAGAGCGGCGCGCTCTCCAGGACCTCGGTGGTCAGCCCGTGGATCCACGTCGGACCGGGATCCCGCTCGGGGTTGACCAGGGTGTACCAGTGGTCGACCACGTCGCCGTGCGCGTCGAGGCGGTAGACGGCGGCGGAGATTATCCGGTCGTCGCGGGAGAGACCGGTGGTCTCCACGTCGACGACCGCGTACCCCTTCGGGTAGGCGGTCGGCCAGGTTGCTGCCGCTGTGGTCTGGTCATCGAGCATGGTCACAGAGAATACGGGCCGCCACTGACAGTCCCCTATTCGCCCAGTACGGAGCGGGGTTCCGCCGCCGTACCCGCGACCCCGCCGGACGCCACCTCCGGCTGCTGAGGCCCGAGTTCCGCGACGAGGTCCCCGGCCGTGACCCGCGTCACGTCCTCGTGCCCGTCGACGGGTCCGGGGAAGAGCCGGTAGGCGGTGCCGCTCGCCTTCTCCGGCACGGGCTCCCCGTGCACCCGGGCCACCAGCACCCGCTTCCCGGCGAGCAGCCGCTCCAGGTCCGCCGACGTGCCGTACTCCTGCGGCACTTCGAGCGCGGCCAGGCGGGCGGCGAAGGCGGCGGCGCTCTCCCCGCTCCCGCGCCGGTACGTCCACAGCGCCCCCTCCCGGCGCACCACGGTCGCCTCCGGTGCGCGGGCCGCCGCGTGCCAGCGGGCGAGATCGCCCAGGGTCGTACGGCTGCCCGAGGCGAAGTAGGAGAGGAGGTCGCGGGTGATCCTGCCGAGGTCGGCGGTGTGCGAGGCGATGCTCTGGAAGCCCGCCGCGGGCGGCAGATGGAGGTCCGTCCACAGGGCTTCGCGGCGGTGCAGGTCGACCACCATGGGGACGCAGACCTGGGAGTCGCCCGCGAGGTCGAAGCGCTGGCGGACGGTGCGCGGGTCGTAGGAGGAGTCGCGGGGACGGCCGCCGTCGATCTCCATGAAGCCCGCGAAGGCGTCGGGCAGCTTCTCGAAGGGGATGTTGTTGAAGGAGAAGACGACGGGCAGGGCGTAGGCGATGCCCGCGTGCGCGAGCAGCGGCAGCTCCAGGTCGACGTACTCGGTCGCCCCGGCGGGCGCGGGCGCCGACGTCAGGTCCCCGGAGTGCACGGCCGCACCCCCGAGGTGGCGCAGCGCGGTGTAGTCGCACAGGCCCGCGAACGTCAGGTCGCTGCGGTAGAACGCCACCGACAGGTCGAGGTCCACCCGGGTGTCGGCGGGCTGCGTCCAGTGCAGGAACAGGCGCAGCACCTCGCCCGGCGGCAGCGGCTGGCGGCTGCCCCGGGGCACGGCCACCAGCGAGGCGGCGGACGCGTGCTCGGCGAACGGCACGTTGAGGTCCTCCAGCGCCTCGTCGAACAGGACGTGCTCGTACGGCTCCCGGGCGGCGAGCCGGCGCAGCACTTCGGCCTCCAGCAGGCCGCACACCCGCGCGGTGAGCGCGCCGGGCAGCGGAGCCCGGTCCTCCGGGATCGCGAAGGCGCGGGTGACCTCGCCGCGCGGGAAGAAGACGCGCCGTGCGCCGGGGCCGGACCGGTGGCGTATGCGCAGCGCGCCGTACGCGGACAGGAGTGCGCCGACCCCGGCGCGGGGGAGCGCGTGGGTGAGGGCCTCGGTGAGCGGGGCCGGGTCTCCGGTCGCGCCCTCGGCCTCGTACAGCCGCAGTACGTGATCGAGACGGCGCAGCAGCTCGCCCGGACGCTGACGCAACAGCCGGGTGGCGTGCGGGAGTTCGCGGGCGGCGAGGGCGACCTCGACCTGGCCGTTCCAGGTGACGGCCCGGATCCGCCCGTCCTCGACCGTCACCCACTGCGGGTGCTGCGCGGCGAGGTCGCGCAGTGCGGGGAAGGCGTACGCGTCGCTCTCGCGCAGGACCGCGAAGGCGAGGGCGGCCTTCGGGTGGCGTGCGTACTGCTCGTACGGGTGCAGGCGCTCGGCGGCGCGCTTCCAGGGGCCGGGGTGGCGGGACAGGTCCTCGATGAGGGAGCCCAGGTGCAGGCCGTCGAGCACGGCGAGGAGTTCGCGGCGCAGGGCGCGCGGCAGGCTGCGGAAGCGCGGGGGCTTGAGCACGGCGGCGTTGCCTCCGGAGTGCACGCACAGCAGGCGCAGCACGTCGGTGGCGGTGGTGAGCCGTTCGCGCAACTGCGCCCGTACGGCGTCGGCGGTGCGCGGCTCGCGCAGCAGGGTGCCCAGGACGAGGGCCTTGGTCTCCCGTACGGGAATGTCCTCGGGCAGCGCGGAGAGGCCGGCGGGCAGGACCGGGAGAAGGGCGGCCAGATCCGCGTACTCCTGCCCCGAGAGCGGGGTCTGGCGGCCCATCAGCCGCCGGGCCTCGACGGCCGACGCGGCAGCGAGGTCGGTGCCGAGGGAGAGCAGCCGCAGCTCCCCGGCGAAGGCGGCACGACGGGAGGTCGTGCGCGGCGCCGGTGCGACAGGGGTCAGGAACGGGTCGGCCGGGTCGAGACGGCGGTGGCAGATCGGGCAGGCGGAGTAGTCCGAGCCGTCCCAGCAGGTGCGGCAGACCAGGTGGGCGCACGGCGACACCGGATGCACCGTCGAGGAGGCCCCGCACAGGACGCAGCGCTGGCCGGGGGACTGGAGGAGCAGGGCGAACACCCGGTCCACGTAGAGCTGCCCGGAGTCCTTCGGGACGGTCAGCGGGAAGCGCTGGTAGAGCGGGGTGTGCGGGCGGTGCGAGCCCAGCAGCTCGTCGACGGCGGACAGCAGCGGGCGGCCCTCGCGGGCCAGGTCCAGATGGTCCAGGGCGGCGAACGCGGCGTGCAGGGGCGCGGTCAACGCATAGCCCCGGTCGAGGAGTTCCGCCTCCAGGACGACCAGCCGGGGCGCGGTGCGCGGGTCGGCCGCGGGGGCCGGGGCGGAGTCGAGGTGCACGGTCTGGGTGCGGCGGAGCAGCACGGACTGGGGTGAGGGCAAGGGGGCCTTCCGCGAAGGGGACACGGGCGCGCGCACCGGCGCGGCGACGTCTTGTGACGGGGGCGGAGAGTGGGCGCGCTACGGGATCAGGGTGAGTGAGAAGGAAGCGCGCGCGGAGCCGCCCCCGCGCCGCCGATCGTAGAGAGACCTCCGGGAGCCATCAACCGGTTTTTCCACCGGCTTCCGGGCCCTCAGCCGGCCGCCGCCCCCAGCAGCGCCCCCACCAGCGCCCGCACCGACACCACGAACACCCGCTCCGGGTCCGCCGGGCGGGCCAAGGCCCTCGCGAGGGCCGGGTCGTGCTCGGCGAGGTCGGGCGACCACAGATCGGCCTCGGCGGGGGACTGCACAGGGGAGCGCTCCCGGTTGCGTTCCACCAGGACGTGCCCCACCACCTGGAACTGCACCGCCCGCACCACCCCCGCCGCCCGCGCCCCCCGCAGCCCCGCCGCGTGCACCTCGTGCACCAGCGCCTGCTGCGCGGGCAGGAACATCCGCTCCGTCAGCCCGCGTTCGTGCACCATCGCGATCAGGTGCGGCCGGGCGCGCAGCTCGCGGCGCAGGGCGCGGGCCACCGACACGACCCGGTCGACGGGTGTGCGGCCGCGCGGCACCAGCGCGCCCATCTCCTGCACCGTCCGCTCCACGAGGGCGTCCAGGAGCGACTCCCGGTTGCCCACGTGCCAGTAGATCGACGTCACCGCCGTCCCCAGCTCGGCGGCCAGTTTGCGCATGGTCAGGTCCTGCGGGCCGTGCTGCACGACCAGCCGCGTGGCGGCGTCCAGCACGTCCTCGCGGGTGAGCTGCACTCTCGGCATGTCCCCCAACTTCCTTCGGTGCACGTCTCTTTACCCTTCATCGCTCCTCCTGTAACTGTGTTACAGCAGAACCGACCCGCGAACGGCACGACCGACGAAGGGTGGTACGGCAATGGCACGCGTACGGTACGGACCGCGCACCGAGGCGGAGATCGAGGCGGCGCGCACGAAGAGCTCGAAGCTCCCCGACATCTGGTCCACCGGTGTGGTGGCCGTCTGGGAGAGCGACCCCGACGCCGTGGCGGCCGTCCTGCCGCCACCCCTGAAGCCCACCGGACGGCCTCTGGTGCGCGCCAACATCAGCAAGGTCGACCTGCCCGGCTACCCGCTGGGCGCGGGCTCGGTGGCCGTCGCCGCCGAGTACAACGGGCGCGAGGGCTGGTACCCCCTGGTCATGCCGATGACCCACGAGCGCGCCCTGATCGGCGGCCGCGAGGTCTTCGGCGAGCCCAAGAAGCTCGGCGAGGTCACCGTCGAGCGCGACGGTCTCACCGTCCGCGCCGCCCTCGCCCGGCACGGCATCGCCTTCGTGGAGGTGCGCGGCGCGGTCTCCGGGCCGCTGCCGCTGCCGGAGCCGGTGGAGAAGGTGGACTTCTACTTCAAGTTCCTCCCCGCCGTCGACGGCCGCGGCTTCGACGCCGACCCGGTGCTCGTACAGTGCACCCGGCACGAGAAGGTCCGCAAGCTGGAGCAGATCACCGGCGACGTCGTGCTGCGCGAGTCGATGTACGACCCCGTCGCCGACCTCCCCGTGCGCCGCCTGGTCGAGATCACCCTCGGCGAGAAGACCAGCGACCAGAGCGGGAAGGTCGTGGACCGGGTGAGCGCGCAGGCCCTGCTGCCGTACATCCACCAGCGCTACGACGACCCGCAGCAGATCCTCGACGGCCCGCCGGAGGGGAGCGCCTGATGGAGCTGCGTCAGGGACAGGTCGCCGTCGTCACGGGTGCCGCGAGCGGCATCGGACTCGCGATGGCCCGGCGGTTCGCCGACGAGGGGCTCAAGGTCGTCCTCGCGGACGTCGAGGAGGGAGCCCTCGACAAGGCCGCCACGGAGTTGCGCGAGGGCGGTGCGCAGGTGCTGGCGCGCGTCGTCGACGTCAGTGAGCGCGATTCCGTACGGGAGTTGGCGGACGCCGCGTACGACGCCTTCGGCGCGGTGCACGTCCTGTGCAACAACGCCGGCGTCGGTTCCGGCGCCGAGGGCCGCATGTGGGAGCACGAGCCCAACGACTGGAAATGGGCGTTCTCCGTCAACGTCTGGGGCGTCTTCCACGGCGTCCAGGCCTTCGTGCCGCGCATGCTCGCGGGCGGCGAGCCCGGGCACGTGGTGAACACCTCCTCCGGCGACGGCGGCATCGCACCCCTGCCGACGGCTTCCGTGTACGCCGTCACCAAGGCGGCCGTGGTGACGATGACGGAGTCGCTGTACGCGCACCTGAAGGCGGAACAGGCACAGGTGGGCGCCTCCGTGCTGTTCCCGGGACCGCACATGCTGCGCACCGGGTTGTGGGAGTCGCACCGCAACCGTCCCCAGCGGTACGCCAAGGAGCGCCCGCGCAAGTCGCCCTACCGCAGCCTCGACCAGTGGGAGGCGGCGATGAAGGAGGCCGGGCACGAGATCGAGTTCACGCCGGTGGAGGAGGTCGCGGGCGTGGTCGTGGACGGGATCAGGGCGGACCGGTTCTGGATGCTCCCGGCGAGCGAGCACAGCGACCGGCAGATCCGGGCGCGGTCGCAGTCGATGCTGGACCGTGCCAATCCTTCGTACCTCGAAAAGTTCATCCTCGACTGACTCGACTGACTCGACTGGCTGACCCGGCTGTGACTGCTTCCGACCGGTTCCGCCTCCAGGAGCGTGATCGAACGTGACCGAACGAGACCCCTACCTGATCATTTCCTCCGACTGTCACGCCGGACTGCCCACCGAGCAGTACCGGCCCTACCTGGACAGCGCCTTCCACCGCGCCTTCGACGACTTCCTCGGCCAGCGCGACGCCCGCCGCGAGGAGATGACCCGCCTCGGCGTGCGCAACGAGGCCTTCGCCGCCAAGTGGTTCCAGGACAACGAGGAGGGCCTGCGCGGCGGTTGGGACTCCGCCCAGCGCCTCAAGGAGCTGGACGGCGACGGCGTGGCCGCCGAGGTCGTCTTCCCGGACGCCGACGCCGTCGACAGCCAGACCGCCGCCCCCTTCGGCGTGGGCCTCGGTCTCTCCGGCGACCAGGACCCCGCACTGGGGATGGCGGGCGCGCAGGCGCACAACCGCTGGCTGGCGGAGTTCGTCGCCGAGAACCCCGAACGCCACTGCGGTGTCGCCCTGCTGCCGATCACCGGCGAGGTCGACAAGGTCGTCGCCGAGGTGCACCGTGCCAAGGAGTCCGGGCTCGGCGCGCTGATGATCCCCTCGATGTGGGTCGACAAGGCCCCCTACCACGACCGGCGTTACGACCCGGTGTGGGCGGCCGCCGCCGAGACCGGCATGCCGGTCGTCACCCACTCCGGTGCCGCGCCCCGCCACGAGTACGGCGACCACCTGGGCATCTACGTCAGCGAGGTCACCTGGTGGCCCGCCCGCCCCCTGTGGTTCCTGCTCTGGTCGGGCGCCTTCGAACGCCACCCCGGCCTGAAGTTCGGCATCGCCGAGTCCGGCTGCTGGTGGCTGCCGAACCAGCTCTGGTTCATGGACCGCCTCTACCTCGGCGCGCACGGCGGCAAGAAGCTCTCCCCGTTCGAGGAGCTGAAGCGGCCCCCGAGCGAATACCTCGACCGCCAGGTGTTCGTCTGCGCCACCAACACAAAGAGGCGCGAGCTGGCACAGCGGTACGAGATCGGCGTCGACAACATCCTCTGGGGCAGCGACTTCCCGCACCCCGAGGGCACCTGGCCCAAGACCCGCGAGTGGCTGAAGAACACCTTCCACGACATCCCCGTCACCGAGACCCGCCGCATCCTCGGCCTCGCGGCCGCCGACGTCTTCGGCTTCGACACCGAGAAGCTGGCACCGCTCGCCCGCCGCATCGGCCCCACCCCCGACGAACTGGGCCAGCCCCAGGACCAGGCCGCCGTGGAACAGTCCTGGGCCAAGTCCCGCGAAGTGGGCCGCCACTGGCTCACCGACCACGACTTCCCGCAGATCGGGGTCCTGTGATGGACCGGTACACCGTCATCTCCGCCGACTGCCACGCCGGCGCCGACCTCCTCGACTACCGGCCGTACCTGGAGAAGAAGCACCACGCCGACTTCGACGCCTGGGCGGCCACCTACACCAATCCCTACGAGGACCTTCTCGCCGACACCGCCGACCGCAACTGGAACTCCGCCCGCCGCCTCGCCGAGCTGGAGGCCGACGGCATCGTCGCCGAGGTCGTCTTCCCCAACACCATCCCGCCGTTCTTCCCCACCGCCTCCCTGATGGCCCCCGCGCCCACCAAGGAGGAGTACGAGCAGCGGTGGGCCGGACTGCGCGCCCACAACCGGTGGCTCGCCGACTTCTGCGCGGACGCCCCCGGGCGCCGGGCCGGCGTCGCGCAGATCCTCCTCAACGACGTGGACGAGGCGGTACGGGAGATCCGCCGCACCCACGAGGCGGGCCTGACCGGCGGTGTGCTCCTCCCGGGCGCCCCGCCGGGCTCGGGCATCCCGGAGCTGTACTCGGCGACGTACGACCCGATCTGGGCCGTCTGCGCGGAACTGGGCGTGCCGGTCAACCACCACGGCGGATCGGCGTCGCCGCCGCTCGGCGAGGAGCCGGCCGCGCGCGCGGTGTTCATGGTCGAGACGACGTGGTTCTCGCACCGGGCGCTCTGGCACCTGATCTTCGGCGGGGCCTTCAAACGCCACCCGGACCTCAGGCTGGTGCTCACCGAGCAGGGTTCGGGGTGGATCCCCGGCGTCGTCGAGATGCTGGACTACTACCACTCGCGGCTCGTCGCGGCGGCGACGAAGGCGGCCACCGCGGAGTCCAAGTTCGGCGCCGGGCTCGCTGCCTCGATGGGCAACAGCCCCAGCGAGGTGTGGCGCGACAACTGCTTCGTCGGGGCCAGCTTCATGCGCCCCCACGAGGTGCCGCTGCGCGAGAAGATCGGCCTCGACAAGATCATGTGGGGCAGTGACTACCCGCACGACGAGGGCACCGCCCCCTACTCCCGCGAGGGCCTGCGCATCGCCTACGCCGGGCTGCCGCGCGAGGAGGTCGCCGCCATGGTCGGCGGGAACGCCGCCCGGGTGTACGGCTTCGACCTGGAGCTGCTCGACGCGATCGCCGCCAAGGTGGGACCCACCGTGGAGGAGATCGCCCAGCCGTTGGAGAAGGTGCCCGCCGACGCCACCAGCCCCGCCTTCGCGCCGGGCGGGTCGGTACGCGTCTGGTGAGGACCAGGGTGGCATCCTCCGCGACATGACAGACGAAACGGGCACCTACGAACCGCACCACCAAGACCTCGGCTCGCGGCTGAACTGGCTGCGGGCCGGGGTCCTCGGCGCGAACGACGGCATCGTCTCCACGGCCGGCCTCGTCGTCGGCGTCGCGGGCGCCACCGACTCCCGCTCCACGCTCCTGACGGCAGGGCTCGCCGGACTCCTCGCGGGCTCCCTGTCCATGGCGGCGGGCGAGTACGTCTCGGTGTCGACGCAGCGCGACTCGGAGAAGGCGGCCGTCGACCTGGAGAAGAAGGAGCTGCGCGAGCAGCCGGAGGAGGAACTCGCCGAACTCGCGCAGATCCTGGAGAGCCGGGGCCTGTCGCCCGAGGTCGCCCGGGAGTCCGCCCAGCAGCTCACCGAGCGCGACGCCCTGCGCGCGCACACCAGCATGGAACTCAACATCGACCCCGACCAGCTCGCCAACCCCTGGCACGCCGCCTGGGCCAGCTTCATCGCCTTCACCGTCGGCGCCCTGCTGCCGCTGCTGGCGATCATCCTGCCGCCCCAGTCCTGGCGACTTCCGGTCACGGTGGTCTCCGTACTGGTGGCGCTGGCCTGCACCGGCTGGGGCAGTGCCCGGCTGGGTGCGGCGCCGCCCGGACCGGCCGTGGTGCGGACGATGGCCGGAGGTGCCGTCGCGATGGGAGTGACCTATCTGGTCGGCACCCTGCTGGGAGCCACCGGCGCATAGGCCTCCGCGCGCCCGCATCGGGCCTGTTCGCACGGTTCCGCCCCGGGCGCGGGTCGGCCACCATGGCACGTATGCGAGAAGAGCGAACTCCCCCTTCCACGCCCCGGTTCGACGCCCTCGTCGCGGAGGCCGGGCGGATCGCCGTGGGGCTCGGGCACCGGCACACCGGTGCCGAGCACCTCTTGATGGCGCTCCTGCGCGACCCCGACGCCGTACCCACGCAGGTCCTGGCCGAACTCGTCGACCCCGTCGAGATCGACAAGCGGCTGCTGACGCTGGTCACGTCACCGACGTACCACGAGAACCGGCACACGGACCGCCCGCACTCCTGACTCCCGACTCCTGACGAAACTTCTTACATACTTGTCGGTAACAACCCCTAGTCGAGCCCCGGTCCGCCGTCCTATCGTGCGGGAATGCCGAACCTGCCCGATGTCGTGCTGTGGTCCATCCCGGCCTTCGTCCTGCTCACCGTGCTCGAAATCGTCAGCTACCGTCTGCACCCCGACGACGAGGCCGAGGGGTACGAGACCAAGGACGCCGCCACGAGCATCACCATGGGGCTCGGCAGCATCGGCTTCGACTTCCTGTGGAAGATCCCGATCGTCGCCATCTACACGGCGGTGTACGAGCTGACGCCCGCCCGCATCCCCGTGCTGTGGTGGACGATTCCGCTGATGCTGCTCGCGCAGGACTTCTTCTACTACTGGTCGCACCGCGGCCACCACGTCGTGCGCATCCTGTGGGCCTGTCACGTCGTCCACCACTCCAGCCGGAAGTTCAACTTCACCACCGCGCTGCGCCAGCCCTGGACGACGCTCACCGTGTGGCCCTTCTACCTGCCGCTGATCGCGTGCGGAGTCCACCCTGCTGCGCTGGCCTTCTGCTCCTCCTCGAACCTCGTCTACCAGTTCTGGGTGCACACCGAGCGGGTCGGCAAGCTGCCGCGCCCCTTCGAGTACGTCCTCAACACGCCCTCGCACCACCGGGTGCACCACGCCTCGCAGGGCGGCTACCTCGACCGCAACTTCGGCGGCATCCTGATCATCTGGGACCGGATCTTCCGCTCCTTCGTGTCCGAGACGGACCGCCCCGTCTACGGTCTGACGAAGAACATCGAAACCTACAACCCCCTGCGCGTGGCCACCCACGAGTACGCGGCCATCGCCCGCGACGTGCGCGCGGCGAGCACCTGGCGCGAGCGCGCGGGCCGTGTCTTCGGCGGCCCGGGCTGGCAGCCGAAGAACACCGCCGCGAGCACCGGCACGGGTGACAGGGGCGCCAGCACCAGCACCGGTGACACCCCCGCCACCGCGACCACCCCCGCCCAGCAGCCCGAGCCCGCCGCATGAGCCGCGACCGGGCGGCCCGCGCCCTCCTCGCCGCGTTCTTCCTCGCCACCGCCGTCGACCTCGGCGGCCTGCTGGCGGACGTGTGGACGGTGCACGCCGTCACCAAACCGCTGCTGATGCCGCTGCTCGCCGGTTACGTCGCCGTACGAGGCGGCCCGCGCCTCCTGGTGGCGGCGCTCCTCTTCGGCTGGGGCGGAGACGTCGCGCTGCTCTTCGACGCGGACCCCGCCTTCATGCTCGGCATGGGCTCCTTCGCCCTCGGCCACATCTGCTACCTGCTGCTCTTCAAGGGCGCACCGATGCGCCGCCCGCTGGGCGCGCTGTACGCCCTCGCGCTCGTCGGCACGGTGGCGCTCCTGTGGGCCGACCTCCCCGCCGACCTGCGCATCCCGGTCGCCGGATACAGCCTGCTGCTCACCGTCATGGCCTTCCGGTCGAGCGGTCTGGGCCCGTACGCCGGCATCGGCGGCGCGCTGTTCCTGCTGTCCGACACCCTGATCGCCACCGGAGTGGCCCAGTGGCCGCAGCTCCCCGCCCCCGACTTCTGGGTGATGGCCACCTACGCGGCGGCGCAGTGCCTGCTGGCCCTGGGCGTGCTGCGCGCCCCGGGGCGCACGGCTTCGCCCCAGCGCGAAGGCTCGGCCGTTCCGGCGTACGGTGATAGGCGCACTGCCCTCTGACCAGCAAGGATGCCCCCCCATGCGCGCCACCGTCATCCACGCTCCCCGTGACATCCGCGTCGAAGAAGTCCCCGATCCGGCTCTCCAGCACTCCACCGACGTGGTGGTCCGCGTCCTGCGCGCCTGCATCTGCGGCAGCGACCTGTGGGCCTACCGGGGCGAGTCGGCCCGCAAGCCCGGGCAGCGCATCGGGCACGAGTTCCTGGGCGTCGTCGAGGAGGCGGGCACCGAGGTGCGCGCCTTCAAGGCGGGCGACCTGGTCGTCGCGCCCTTCGTGTGGTCCGACGGCACCTGCGACTTCTGCGCGGAGGGCCTGATGACGTCCTGCCCCGAGGGCGGCTTCTGGGGCTCGGTCGGCTCCGACGGCGGCCAGGGCGAGGCGGTCCGGGTGCCCTTCGCCGACGCCACCCTGGTCAAGCTGCCCGCCGACGCCGCCTCCGACGAACGGCTGCTCACGGCCCTGCTGGCGCTCTCCGACGTCATGGGAACGGGCCACCACGCGGCGGTGGGGGCCGGTGTGCGGCCCGGCGCGAGTGTCGCGGTGGTCGGGGACGGTGCGGTCGGCCTGTGCGGCGTACTGGCCGCCAGGCGGCTCGGTGCCGAGCGGATCATCGCGCTGGGCCGGCACACGGCCCGTACCGACATCGCCCGCACCTTCGGCGCGACGGACGTCGTCGCCGTACGGGGCGAGGAGGCGGTGGACGCCGTACGGGAGATGACCGGCGGCCAGGGCGCGCACTGCGTCATCGAGGCCGTGGGCACCGAGCAGTCCATGCGCACGGCTGTCTCGATCGCCCGCGACGGCGGTGCGATCGGCTACGTGGGAGTCCCGCACGGCAGCGCCACGGGACTCGACCTCGGCGTGATGTTCGGGCGCAACATCGCCCTGCGCGGGGGAGTGGCCCCGGTCCGCGCCTACCTCCCGGAGCTGCTGGCCGACGTACTGAACGGCACGATCGACCCGTCCCCGGTCTTCGACGCGACCGTCCCCCTGGACCAGGTCCCCGACGGCTACAAGGCGATGGACGCCCGCACGGCTCTCAAGGTGATGGTGCGGCTGTAGGACATGCGTGAGGGGTGCGAGCCGTACCGACGGCTCGCACCCCTCACCCTGTCACCTAGCGAACGGCGCGCAGCGCGTCGATGATCCCGGCCCCGTAGAAGCCGTTGTCGTTCACCCCGCCCTGGCAGACGGCGTCGATCTTGCCGTCCTTGTTGATGTCGTACGGGTCACCGCACGCGGTGGACTCCGCCTGCGACGTCAGCATCCGCTCCAGCTGGTTCGGAGTGGCGTTCGGGTGCGTCGACTTCAGCAGCGCGAGAACGCCCGAGACGTGCGGGGACGCCATCGAGGTGCCGTTCTTGTAGCCGTACTTGCCGCCGGGCAGCGTCGAGAGGATGCCGCCGCTGACCGCCGGACCCTCCGGCTCCTGGTAGGCGGTGGAGTCGCCGCCGGGGGCCGCCACGTCCACGACACCCTTGCCGTAGCTGGAGTACGACGACTTCAGGTTCTTCGCGCCGGTGGCGGAGACCGTGATCACGTCGTCCAGCTGCATCGGGATGTCGAGGCACTTCTTCGGGTCGATGGTGCGCGGACCCGGAGTCGTGTCGTTCGGGCTGGAGTTGTCCTGGATCTCCTTGCCGCCGAGGTCGAAGTTCGAGTTGCCCGCCGAGGCGACCGAGATGGTGCCCTGCTTCCGGGCGTACCGCTGGGCCCGGTCGACGGCCTCGACCAGGGCGCCCTGGTCCGGGTCGTCCTTGCAGTTGAACATCCACGGGTCGGTGTAATAGCTGTTGTTCGTGATGTCCGCACCGTGGTCGGCCGCGTACACGAAGGCGCAGACGATCGCCTCGGTGTAGAACATGCCGTCCGGGTTGGCGACCTTGATGCCGGAGAGACGCACGTTCGGCGCGACACCGGTGACGCCGACGCCGTTCTTCGCGGCGGCGATGGTGCCCGCCACGTGCGTGCCGTGGTCCGACTCGCCGGCGTTCGGACGCCACACGCCGGGCGTGGTGTCCGCCTTGCCGCCGACGCAGCTCGCGGAGCCCTGGGTGTCGAAGTTCGGCGCCAGGTCCGGGTGGGTGTCGTCGACGCCCGTGTCGATGACGGTGACGTTGACCCGCTTGCTGCCGAGGGTCTTCTTGTGGGCCTTGTCGGCACGGATCGCCGGCAGACCCCACAGCAGCGGCTCCAGCGGGTCCTGCACGCTGTCGGCCTTCTTGGCCAGCGCCGCGGCCTGCTTGGCCTCGGCCTCGGTCAGCACCTTGGTGCCGCCGACGTCCGTGGTGCTCGCGGCCGAGATCGGCTTGGTGCGGGTGGCACCGGCCGACTCGACACCGCGCACCGTGCGGATCTGCTTCCCGAACTCGGGGTTCTGGGAGGTGACGACGATGACGCCTATCTTGTCGTACGAAATCACGACGGTGCCGCCGGCCTTGGCTATCGCCTTCTTGACCGACGCGGCCGTCGACTTTCCGCCCTCGATGTTGACGACGTACGACAGCTTGGGGCCGTCCGCCGCGGGGGCTGCCGCGGGTGCGGCCTCCAGGGGCGCCGCGTTGGCCGTAGCCAGCGGGAGCACTCCGAGAGAGGCGGTCAGAGCCAGCCCGACGGGCAGAGCCAGTACGCGAGACCGTCTGCTTCCCAGATGAGCCATGGGATCTCCACATCATCCGTGCCGAACGTCCCACCGCAGAAATGCGGTTGGACGGGTACATGACCAGCGAAGCTATCGCTGATCAACGGGTGCAATCAATGAGTTCGGAAAAGAAAACGCGTCCGTTGAACCGAGACGCCCCGCGGGCCGTGCCGTTGACAGGGGGAGGCAAGCCGTCCGCCCCCGTCCAGATGAGGTCCCCTTGACCCCCTCCATTCCGACCGCGTCGCGAGGAGAATCCGTGACCACCGATGCACCACCGCCCCAGGGCGGCCCGGAAATCCAGCCCACCGGGCCCACGACGGAGCAGTTCGTCGCGGTGCAGGAGAGCGCGGAATTCGGCGAACTGCGCCGTGCCCACCGCTCGTTCGCCTTCCCCCTGACCGTCGCCTTCATCGCCTGGTACCTGCTGTACGTACTGATGTCGAACTACGCCGGCGGCTTCATGGGCACCAAGGTCTTCGGCAACATCAACGTCGCCCTCGTCTTCGGACTCGCCCAGTTCCTGACGACCTTCCTCATCGCGTGGTTCTACTCGCGGCACGCGGCGACCAAGCTCGACCCGAAGGCCGCAGCGATCAAGTCCCGCCTGGAGGCCGGAGAATGAGCACGCTCAACATGGGGTGGCAGTTCGCCGCCGGTGAGGGTGCGGGCGAGCACCGCACGCTGATCATCACCCTCTTCGCCCTGTTCGTCGTCGCCACCCTCGGGATCACCGTCTGGGCGGGCCGTCAGACCAAGAGCGCCGCCGACTTCTACGCGGGCGGCCGCCAGTTCACCGGCTTCCAGAACGGCCTGGCGATCTCCGGCGACTACATGTCCGCCGCCTCCTTCCTCGGCATCGCGGGCTCCATCGCCCTCTTCGGCTACGACGGCTTCCTGTACTCCATCGGCTTCCTCGTCGCCTGGCTGGTCGCGCTGCTGCTGGTCGCCGAACCGCTGCGCAACTCCGGCCGCTACACCATGGGCGACGTCCTCGCGTACCGCATGAGGCAGCGCCCGGTGCGCACCGCCGCGGGCACCTCGACCATCGTCGTGTCGATCTTCTACCTGCTGGCGCAGATGGCCGGCGCCGGTGTGCTGGTTTCCCTGCTGCTCGGTATCACCAGCGACGGCGGCAAGATCGCCATCGTCGCCCTGGTCGGCGTCCTGATGATCGTGTACGTCACCATCGGCGGCATGAAGGGCACCACCTGGGTGCAGATGGTCAAGGCCGTCCTGCTCATCGCGGGCACCCTGCTGATCACCTTCCTGATCCTGCTGAAGTTCAACTTCAACGTCTCCGAACTCCTCGGCGCCGCCGCCACCAACAGCGGCAAGGAGGGCTTCCTGGAGCCGGGTCTCAAGTACGGCGCGACCGCGCTGTCCAAGCTTGACTTCCTCTCGCTGGGCATCGCCCTGGTCCTCGGCACGGCCGGACTGCCGCACATCCTGATCCGCTTCTACACCGTCCCGACCGCGCAGGCCGCCCGGAAGTCCGTCAACTGGGCCATCGGCATCATCGGCGCCTTCTACCTGATGACGATCGTCCTGGGCTTCGGCGCCGCCGCCCTCCTCAAGCCGGGCGACATCACCGCCTCCAACAAGGCCGGCAACACCGCCGCCCCGCTCGCCGCCCTCGAGATCGGCGGCGGCTCGGGCTCCACCGGCGGTGCGATCCTCCTGGCCGTCATCTCCGCGGTCGCCTTCGCGACGATCCTCGCGGTGGTCGCGGGCCTCACCCTCGCCTCGTCGTCCTCGTTCGCGCACGACATCTACGCGAACGTCATCCGGCGCGGCAAGGCCACCGAGAAGGAGGAGATGAAGGCCGCCCGCTGGGCCACCGTCTTCATCGGCATCGTCTCCATCGCGCTCGGCGCCCTCGCCCGCGACCTCAACGTCGCCGGCCTCGTCGCCCTCGCCTTCGCGGTCGCCGCCTCCGCCAACCTGCCGACGATCCTCTACAGCCTCTTCTGGAAGCGCTTCACCACCCAGGGCGCCCTGTGGTCGATCTACGGCGGTCTCTTCGCCGCGGTCTTCCTGGTGCTGTTCTCGCCGGTCGTCTCCGGCAAGCCCACCTCGATGTTCAAGGGCGTCGACTTCGCCTGGTTCCCGCTGGAGAACCCGGGCCTGATCTCGATCCCGCTGGGCTTCCTGCTGGGCTGGCTCGGCTCGATCCTCTCCAAGGAGGAGCCCGACAAGGGCAAGTACGCCGAGCTGGAGGTCAAGTCCCTCACGGGCACCGGTGCCCACTGACCGGTCGATTCCCGTACGAACCCCCGGGGCCGCGTCGTAGGACTCTACGACGCGGCCCCGTCGCGACTCGTGCCAATCGGCCCTCAGGCGTTGTCAGTGCCGTCGCGTAGTGTCGGAGATACCAGTCACCCATCGGGGAGGGGGCCCACAGTGCTCATCGACACTTATGGCCGGGTCGCCACCGACCTGCGCGTGTCACTGACGGACCGCTGCAACCTGCGTTGTACGTACTGCATGCCCGAAGAGGGCCTCCAGTGGCTCGGCAAGTCCGACCTGCTCACCGACGACGAGATCGTCCGGCTCATCTCCATCGCCGTCACCGAGCTGGGCATCACCGAGGTCCGCTTCACCGGCGGCGAACCGCTGCTCCGCCCCGGCCTCGTCGGGATCGTCGAGCGCTGCGCCGCCCTCACGCCCCGCCCGCAGATGTCCCTGACCACCAACGGCATCGGCCTCAAGCGCACCGCCACCGCCCTCAAGGCCGCCGGTCTCGACCGGGTCAACGTCTCCCTGGACACGCTGCGCCCCGACGTCTTCAAGACCCTCACCAGGCGCTCCCGCCACCAGGACGTCCTCGACGGCATGGCCGCCGCCCGCGACGCCGGGCTCACCCCGGTCAAGGTCAACGCCGTCCTGATGCCGGGCCTCAACGACAACGAGGCCCCCGACCTCCTCGCCTGGGCGGTCGAGAACGACTACGAACTGCGCTTCATCGAGCAGATGCCGCTCGACGCCCAGCACGGCTGGAAGCGCGACGGCATGATCACCGCCGGTGACATCCTGGAGTCCCTGCGCACCCGCTTCACCCTCACCGAGGAGGGCGACACCGCGCGCGGCTCCGCACCCGCCGAGCGCTGGGTGGTCGACGGCGGACCGCACCGGGTCGGCGTCATCGCCTCGGTCACCCGCCCGTTCTGCGGCGCCTGCGACCGCACCCGGCTCACCGCCGACGGCCAGGTCCGCACCTGCCTCTTCGCCCGCGAGGAGTCCGACCTGCGCGCCGCCCTGCGCTCGGACGCCACGGACCAGGAGATCGCGGAGCTGTGGAAGGTCGCCATGTGGGGCAAGAAGGCCGGCTCGGGCCTCGACGACCCGACCTTCCTCCAGCCGGACCGCCCGATGTCGGCGATCGGCGGCTGAGCGGACGTCCGGGCGGGGGAGGGCCTCAGACGGCAGGAGGCTCTTCCCAGTCGGCCAGCTTCACGACGTCCTTGAGGAAGCCCCGGACACCGAGGAACTGCGACAGGTGCTCCCGGTGCTCCTCGCAGGCCAGCCACGTCTTGCGGCGCTCCGGAGCGTGCAGCTTCGGGTTGTTCCAGGCCAGCACCCAGACCGCGTCCACGCGGCAGCCCTTGGCGGAACAGACGGGGTTCTCTTCGCTCACCACAACAGTCCCAAAACAAAAAGGCGACGCCGAGCAGCCACGGGGGGAGCTGCCCGGCGTCGGTCCGTCGCTCCGACGGGGGATGCGGAGCGCCTACGAAGTATGTCACGGGGGACGGGGTGCGGTGCACCGGAACGTCATGATTGATCTGAGGTTTTCTTGAGCTTGGCCGGAGTTAAGTGGTCCGTCCCCGGGGCTCGTTGACCGGACCCGCCGCATTCGAAGCCGCCTCCGCGTCCCGGAACGGGCCCTCGTCGGGGCCCATCACGGTGCCCTCCAGCGGCGGCCCGATCGCGGGCCGCACCGGTGCCGGAACGAAGGTGCTGGGCAGGGGTTTCGCGTTCTCCCGGCCGCCGTTGGCGATCACCACCGCGACGTACGGCAGCAGCACGCCCAGCGCCAGCGCCACGATCGCCACAGGACGTTCCACGTTCCACAGCACGGCGGCGAGGATGACCGCGACCGTCCTGATCGCCATCGAGATGACGTACCGGCGCTGCCTGCCCCGTACGTCCTCCGCGAGGCCCTGGCGGGCTCCGGTGATCCGTACGACCTCGGCCCCGCGCAGCTTCCGCACCACGATTCCACCACCCGATTCCTGCGCCGGGCGCTCCCCGGCCCGGATCCCTCCACGGTACGCCCGCCCTCGGACAGGCGGCAGAGCGGGGCCCGTACAGTCTGGGCAAAGCCGACCATGCCTCCCCCGTACGGCGGTGTCCGACATGCGCCGTACGGGGTATCCGCCCAGACTTGGTCGCAGCGCACATCCGCGCCCGTACGAGGAGGCGACATGAGCTGGTTGTGGGCAATCATCGTGGGACTGGTGCTCGGTCTGATCGCGAAGGCGATCATCCCGGGCAAGCAGCAGATCCCGCTCTGGCTGACGACGATCCTCGGCATGATCGGAGCAGTGATCGGCAACTGGATCGCCGCCCGCTTCGGGATCGACGAGACCCGCGGCGTCGACTGGGGCCGGCACCTCTTCCAGCTGATCGGCGCTGTGGCCGTGGTCGGCGTGGGTGACGCGCTCTACACGATGGTCCGCGGGAACAGAAGCAGGGCCTGAGACGGCGAGCGGGCCGGAACCCCGAGGGGGGTTTCCGGCCCGCTGCCGTGTCGTAACGAAAAGGGCTTTCGTACGACGAGGGCTCAGCCCGTGATCTCCACCGCCGCCAGGTTCTTCTTGCCCTTGCGCAGCACCAGCCAGCGGCCGTGCAGCAGCTGGTCGGCGGTGACCTCGGCGTCCTCGGCGGTGACCTTGACGTTGTTCACGTAGGCGCCGCCCTCCTTGATGGTGCGCCGCGCGCCGCCCTTGCTGGGCGCGAGGCCCGCAGCGATCAGCAGGTCGACGACCGGCCCCAGGCCCTCCGCCTGCGCGTGCGGCAGCTCCGAGAGAGCGGCCTTCAGCGTCGGCTCGTCCAGGTCGGTCAGCTCACCCTGGCCGAACAGCGCCTTCGACGCGGCGATGACAGCGGTGCACTGGTCGGCGCCGTGCACCAGCGTCGTCAGCTCCTCGGCCAGCGCACGCTGGGCGGCACGGGCCTGCGGACGCTCCTCGGTCTGCGCCTCCAGCTCCTCCAGCTCCGCCTGCGTACGGAAGCTGAGGATGCGCATGTACTTGGAGACGTCACGGTCGTCCACGTTCAGCCAGAACTGGTAGAACGCGTACGGCGTGGTCATCTCCGGGTCCAGCCAGACGGCCCCGCCCTCGGTCTTGCCGAACTTGGTGCCGTCCGCCTTCGTCATCAGCGGCGTCGCCAGCGCGTGCACCACCGCCTCCGGCTCGACCCGGTGGATCAGGTCGAGACCGGCGGTGAGGTTGCCCCACTGGTCGCTGCCGCCCTGCTGGAGGGTGCAGCCGTAGCGGCGGTACAGCTCCAGGAAGTCCATGCCCTGGAGCAGCTGGTAGCTGAACTCGGTGTAGCTGATGCCCTGCTCGGACTCCAGCCGGCGGGCGACCGAGTCCTTGGTCAGCATCTTGTTGACCCGGAAGTGCTTGCCGATGTCCCGCAGGAACTCGATCGCGGACATGCCGCCGGTCCAGTCCAGGTTGTTCACCATCGTGGCCGGGTGGGCGAACTGCGAGCCGTCGAAGTCGAGGAACGGCTCGATCTGCGAGCGCAGCCGGTTCACCCACTCCTTGATGGTCTCCGGGTCGTTCAGCGTGCGCTCGGCGGTCGGGCGGGGGTCACCGATCTGCCCGGTGGCCCCGCCGACCAGCGCCAGCGGCTTGAGACCCGCCTGCTGGAGCCGGCGCATGGTGAGCACCTGCACCAGGTGTCCCACGTGCAGGCTCGCCGCGGTCGGGTCGAAGCCGCAATAGAACGTGACGGGGCCGTCCGCGAGCGCCTTGCGCAGTGCGTCTTCGTCCGTGGACTGGGCGAACAGCCCGCGCCACTTCAGCTCGTCGACGATGTCCGTCACGATTCTCAGATCTCCTCAGATGTACAGGTACGCAGTAGATGCGCGGGTACGCGGTGATTGCCGGTACCGATGCTTGCTGACCGAGGTTATACGCCCCGGCTGACAGAACTCATATTGAAATCCGGCACCCGCAGCGCGGGCATCGCGGCCCGGGTGAACCAGTCGCCCCATTCGCGCGGCAGCGTCTTCTCCGTGACACCGGCCTCGGTGGCCCGCGACAGCAGGTCCACCGGCGACTCGTTGAACCGGAAGTTGTTCACCTCGCCGACGACCTCGCCGTTCTCCACCAGGTACACGCCGTCCCTGGTCAGGCCGGTCAGCAGCAGCGTCGCCGGGTCGACCTCGCGGATGTACCACAGGCAGGTCAGCAGCAGCCCGCGCCCGGTCGCCGCGACCATCTCGTCCAGCGACTTCGTGCCGCCCGCGTCCAGGATCAGGTTGTCGATGTCCGGGGCCACCGGCAGCTTGGTCAGGGCGGCGGTGTTGCGGGTGGTGATCAGCCGCTCCAGCTTCCCGTCCTTGATCCACTCCGTCGGTGCGAGCGGCAGCCCGTTGTCGAAGACGGACGAGTCGCCGCCCGAGGAGTGCGCCAGCACGAAGGGAGCGGACTCGAGACCCGGCTCGTTCGGGTCGCTGCGCAGCGTCAGCGGCAGCGACGACAGCGTGTCGCCGAGCCGGGTGGAGCCGCCCGGCCGGGAGAACACCGTCCGCCCCTCCACTGCGTCCCGCGCCCCCGACGACCACAGCTGGTACACCAGCAGGTCCGCGACCGCGCTCGGCGGCAGCAGCGTCTCGTACCGCCCGGCGGGCAGGTCGATGCGCCGCTCGGCCCACACCAGGCGCTGGGCCAGCTCCTCGTCCAGGGCCCCGGGGTCGACGTCCTTGAAGTCACGGGTGGAGCGCCCGGCCCAGGCCGACTTCGTACGGTCCGGGGACTTGGCATTGACCTCCAGCGTCCCGTTGGGCTGGTCGTGCCGCAGGCGCAGCCCCGTCGACGTACCGAGATAGCTGGACGTCATCTCGTGGTTCGCGAACCCGTACAGCTCGCGCCCGCCTGCCCTGGCGCGGGCGAAGGCCTCGCCGAGCGCGGGGGCGAACGCGTCGAAGACCGCGGACGACGTCTCGGCGGGCGCGTCCCGGAAGTCGGGGGACACCGGCACGCCCTCGACCAGGGGCTGCGCGTCCTCGGCCGGACCCGCCGCCCGCGCCGCCGCCTCGGCGGCCCGTACCAGCGGCTCCAGCTCCTCGGCGGTGACCGCCGACCGGGACACGACCCCGGAGGCGGTGCCCTCGGCCCCGTCCACCGTCGCGACGACGGTCAGGGTGCGCCCCCGGGTCACACCATTGGTGGTCAGCGCATTGCCCGCCCACCGCAGATTGGCCGACGACTCCTCGTCGGCGATGACGACGCACCCGTCGGCGGTGGACAGCTCCAGCGCCCGCTCGACGATCTCGTACGGCTTGCTCACGCGGCTCATCGCCCGGCCTCCTGCGTGGTGTTCAGAATGTTGACGCCCCGGAAGAGGGCCGACGGGCAGCCGTGCGAGACCGCCGCGACCTGGCCCGGCTGGGCCTTGCCGCAGTTGAAGGCGCCGCCCAGCACGTACGTCTGCGGGCCGCCGACCTTCTCCATCGAGCCCCAGAAGTCGGTGGTCGTCGACTGGTACGCGACGTCACGGAGCTGCCCCGCCAGCCGCCCGTTCTCGATCCGGTAGAAACGCTGGCCGGTGAACTGGAAATTGAAGCGCTGCATGTCGATCGACCACGACCGGTCGCCGACCACGTAGATCCCGCGCTCGACACCCCCGATCAGGTCCTCCGTCGACAGCCCGCCCGGCTCCGGCTGGAGCGACACGTTCGCCATGCGCTGCACGGGCACGTGCCCGGGGGAGTCGGCGTACGCGCACCCGTTGGACCGCCCGAGCCCGGTGAGCTTCGCGATGCGCCGGTCGGTCTGGTAGCCGACGAGCGTGCCGTCCTTCACCAGGTCCCAGGACTGCCCGGCGACGCCCTCGTCGTCGTACCCGATGGTGGCGAGACCGTGCTCGACGGTGCGGTCACCGGTCACGTTCATCACCGACGACCCGTACGCGAGCTTGCCCAGCTGGTCGAAGGTCGCGAACGACGTACCCGCGTAGGCGGCCTCGTACCCGAGCGCCCGGTCCAGCTCGGTGGCGTGCCCGATCGACTCATGAATCGTCAGCCACAGATTGGACGGGTCGACGACCAGGTCGTACGTCCCCGCCTCGACGCTCGGGGCCCGCATCTTCTCGGCCAGCAGCCCCGGGATCTCCTCCAGCTCGGAGTTCCAGTCCCACCCGGTGCCCGTCAGGTACTCCCAGCCCCGCCCGACCGGCGGCGCGATCGTCCGCATCGAGTCGAACTCGCCGGACGTCCCGTCCACGGCCACCGCCGTGAGCTGCGGATGCACCCGCACCCGCTGCTGCGTGGTGACCGTCCCCGCCGTGTCGGCGTAGAACTTGTTCTCCTGCACGGTCAGCAGCGAGGCGTCCACATGGGCCACCCCGTCCGCCCGCAGCAGCCGCCCGCTCCAGTCGGCGAGCAGCGCCGCCTTCTCCTCGCCCGGCACGTCGAACGGATTGATCTCGTACGAGGAGACCCAGGTCCGGTCCTCGTGCACCGGCTCCTCGGCCAGCTCCACCCGCTCGTCGGACCCGGCCGCCTTGATCACCTTCGCCGACAGCCTGGCCATCGCCACGGCCTGCCCCGCGACCCGCGCGGCGGCGTCCATCGACAAGTCGACCCCGGAGGCGAACCCCCAGGCCCCGCCGTGCACCACTCGCATCGCATACCCGAGGTCGGTGGAGTCGCTGGACCCGGACGGCTTCGCGTCCCGCAGCCGCCAGGACGCACTGCGCACCCGCTCGAACCGGAAGTCGGCGTGCGCGGCCCCGAGCGCCCGGGCCCGCGCGAGAGCGGCGTCGGCGAGGGCGCGCAACGGTAGTTCCAGAAACGACTGATCAACCTCATGAGCCACTGGCTGCATCCCCATCTCCCATGGTCCGGCGCACCGACCCGACCCGGCCCGTGCCGCCCAAAGTCAAGCACGTCCGTCACTTCTCCCACACGGTCCGTACGGGCTTCGCCCCGCCGCTACGGTGCTGTTCATGGCGAGCAAGCGCAGCAGGGGCAGCACCCGGCACCGCAGCAAGAACACGAACACGCACGTCGTCGGCGACGCGGGCGGCGAGAAGCGATCCACCGGGCCCGACTACGCCCAGTGGGCCCGCGATTTCGAAGCCGACGCCGAGCGGTTCCCCGAGCAGCGCGAGGAAATTCTCGAGGAGGCCGCCCAGGCCTGGAAGGACGCGAAGGAATTCGATCGCGCGATCGAGGTGTACGACCGGTTGCTCGACCCCGAGGGACCGCCCGTCGAGGACGCGGACCTCGTACGCGCCTACCGCATCGCAACGCTCTGGGAGGCCGGACGGCCGGAGGAGGCCAGGGCCGGAATGGCGGAACTGCGCCGCAGGCACCCGAAGTCCGTCGACGCCTGGGAGTACGGGGGCGAGGCGCTCGAGGAGTACGACAGCGCCGAATCGGCGGCCGACTGGTACACGGCGGCCCTCTCCCACCTCCTGGGTGCCGGAGCCCCGACGACTGCGGACACGATCGAAGCCCGGGCGCCGGGCATCGCCTCGCTCTTCGTGGCCCGTCACCGCGTGCGACGGGCGACCGGCGCGGCCCACGACGACTGGGACGACCTGGCCCACACCTTCCACGACCGCAGGGGCGGCTTCTTCGGCGCCAACGGCATCCACCGCCCGCTCGACGACCTGCATGACCCGGTGCGGGGCCGACAGGTGCAGGACGAGATGTACGAGGAGGCGATCGCCGCTCAGCTGGCGGAGCACGCACCGGCGGGCACCGTGTCGGCCGGGGCCGTCTACTGGCCCGCCGCGGAGTTCTCCCGGCTCCTGGCCGCCTGGCCGCAGGCGGCCACGAGTTTCGGCGAGAGCCACGGCGGTGACGGCGCCGACCACGCCGCCCATCGGCGCGACGCCGAGGATTCGCTGCGCGCCCGCGCCGACGCAGGCACATTCCGCCTGGGGGTGGTCCACGCCGGCCTGGACGGCCTGACCGACCACGCGGCGCGTACCGGCCGCTCGCCGGGCGACCCCGCCACCCGCGCCGCGTACGAGGCAGAACTCGCCCGTACCACCGAGCCCATGGCATGGCCCCCGCCGCGCAACGCTCCCTGCTGGTGCGGCGAGGACCGCAAGTACAAGAAGTGCTGCGGAAACCCGGCGAACGGCTGAGCGCGGTCGCGGGGCGGACACCACCGTGACCCCGGGGGTGCCATCTGTAGGGTCCCCACAGGTGGCACCCCGTGTCACTGTCGCCGCCCGATTCTGCGCCGGGGGTGGTGGGCGGATAGGTTCGGAGGAACCAGACCGCTATCGAAAGGGTGATCCGTTGAGCCGCTCGGTTCTCGTCACCGGAGGAAACCGGGGCATCGGCCTCGCCATCGCCCGCGCCTTCGTCGACGCAGGCGACAAGGTCGCCATCACCTACCGCTCGGGCGACCCCGCGGAGCTCGAAAAGGCGGGCGTGCTGCCCGTCAAGTGCGACATCACCGACACCGAGCAGGTGGAGCAGGCCTACAAGGAGATCGAGGAGAAGCACGGTCCCGTGGAGGTGCTGGTGGCCAACGCCGGCGTCACCAAGGACCAGCTCCTGATGCGCATGTCCGAGGAGGACTTCACGTCCGTCCTCGACACCAACCTGACCGGCACCTTCCGGGTCGTGAAGCGTGCCAACCGCGGCATGCTGCGCGCCAAGAAGGGCCGCGTCGTGCTGATCTCCTCGGTGGTGGGTCTGCTGGGCTCGGCCGGGCAGGCCAACTACGCCGCCTCGAAGGCCGGTCTGGTCGGGTTCGCGCGCTCCCTCGCCCGTGAGCTGGGGTCGCGCAACATCACGTTCAACGTCGTCGCGCCCGGGTTTGTCGACACCGACATGACCCAGGTGCTCACGGACGACCAGCGCAAGGGCATCGTCGCCCAGGTGCCGCTCGGCCGATACGCGCAGCCGGAGGAGATCGCCGCAGCGGTGAAGTTCCTCGCCTCGGACGACGCGTCGTACATCACTGGAGCCGTCATCCCGGTTGACGGCGGATTGGGCATGGGTCACTGATCGCCATGAGTGGAATCCTCGAAGGCAAGAACATCCTCATCACGGGTGTCCTGATGGAGTCCTCCATCGCCTTTCACGCGGCCAAGGTGGCGCAGGAGCAGGGTGCCAACGTCATCCTGACGGCCTTCCCCCGCCCGACGCTGACCGAGCGCATCGCCAAGAAGCTCCCGAAGCCGGCGAAGGTCATCGAGCTCGACGTGACGAACCAGGAGCACCTGGACCGTCTCGAAGATCTCGTACGGGACGAGCTGGGCTCGCTCGACGGTGTCGTGCACTCCATCGGCTTCGCGCCGCAGGACGCGCTCGGCGGCAACTTCCTGAACACGCCGTTCGAGTCGGTCTCCACGGCCATGCACGTCTCCGCCTTCTCGCTGAAGTCGCTGACGATGGCCTGCCGTCCGCTGATGAGCGAGGGCGGCTCGATCGTCGGCCTCACCTTCGACGCGCAGTTCGCGTGGCCGCAGTACGACTGGATGGGCCCGGCGAAGGCCGCGCTGGAGGCCACCTCCCGCTACCTCGCCCGTGACCTGGGCGCCGAGGGCCTGCGCTGCAACCTGATCTCGGCGGGCCCGATCGGCTCGATGGCCGCGAAGTCCATCCCGGGCTTCGGGGACCTGGCGAAGGTCTGGGACGAGCGCTCCCCGATGAAGTGGGACATGGCCGACCCGGAGCCCGCGGGCAAGGGCATCGTCGCCCTGCTGTCGGACTTCTTCCCGAAGACGACCGGCGAGATCATCCACGTCGACGGCGGCGTGCACATGATCGGCGCCTAGCCTTTCGGGGCTGAGCGTGAGGGGCGGGCCGGTGACGGCCCGCCCCTCACCCATGTCCGGGCCCCGCTCCCTCCGCCAACGGCGAGACGGACGCGGACCCACCGCCCTGCGCCAGCCGGTGCAGCCGCAGCGCGAGCTGGAGTTCCAGGGCGCGGCCGGGGGTGTTCCAGTCCGGGCCGAGCAGCCGCCCGACCCGCTCCAGCCGCTGCACCACCGTGTTCACGTGCACGTGCAGCACGTCCTTGGCCCGCGCCAGGCTGCCGCCCTGCGCGAAGTACGCGTCCAGGGTGCGCAGCAGCTCCGTTCCGCGCTCCGCGTCGTAGTCCCGTACGGGTCCCAGCACGCGCGCGGTGTACGCGGCGACGTCCGCCCGGTCGCCCAACAGCACGCCCAGGAAGCCGAGTTCGGTGAGGTCCGCGCCGTCGCCGGTACGGCCCAGGGCGTGCAGGGCGTCGAGGCAGCGGCGGGCCTCGGCGTGCGCGTGCGGGAACGTGGCCGGGCCCGTGGCGGGCCCGGCCGTCCCGACGGTCACCGGACTGCCCAGCGCCTTCGCCAGGTCGTGCGCGAGGTCCCGGGCCAGCTCCCCGGGAGCGGCGGGCGCGAGCAGCACGACCAGGCCCTCCCGGGTGCCGGCCAGGCCGCCCAGCGCACGGGCCCGCCGTGCCACGTCGGCGGCCAGCCGGGACCGTACCGGAGGATCGCAGTCCAGTACGGCCACGGCGTGCGGGGCCGCCAGGTCGACGCCGAGCCGCTTGGCGCGCAGCGCGAGGCTGCCGGTGCCCCGGCGGCCGGGCGGGGCGTCGGTCAGCAGGTCGTCGAGGAGTTCGCCGCGCACCCGGTCCTCGGTCTCGGCGACCGAGCGGTGCAGGAGCAGCAGCAGGGCGGTGACCAGACCGGCCCGCTCGAACAGGCGCAGGTCGGCGCCGGCGAGGGCGGTCGGACCCTGCGGGCCGCCCCGGCCGGACAGCACGAGAGCGCCCAGCAGTTCCGAACCGGCCAGCACCGCGCAGGTCCACACCCCCTCGGCGTACACGGCGCGCCCGTGCGTGCGGGAGGCGGCGAGGGCCTGCTCCGGCGGGGCGGTGGGGCCCTCGCCCACCCGGGCCAGTTCCGTGCCGTCGGTGTCGTGGACGGTCAGGCTGCCGTCGAGGAGGGCCGCGATGGCCGCCGCGACCTCGCCCACCTCGCCGCCGCGCAGCACCAGTTCGGTGAGCCGGTCGTGGGCGTCGGAGGCCCGGCGCAGGGACTCGCTGTGCGCGCGGGCGGTGGCGTTCGCCGCCTCCAGGCCGACCAGCGCGGCCCGGGTCTCCTCCATCCGCCGCGCCCCGTCGATGGCCACCGCCGCATGGTCGGCGAGCGAACCGAGCAGGGCGATGGCGTCCGGGGTGAACTCGCGGGGCGCCCGGTCGGCGGCGTACAGCACCCCGATCACCTGCTCGCCCAGCCGCAGCGGCACCCCGAGGATGCCGCGCAGCCCCTCCTCGCCGACCCCGTGGTCGATGGCCCTCGTGTGCAGGAATCGGTGGTCGGTGCGGTAGTCGCGGCTGGCGTACGGCCGGGCGCTCTGCGCGACCAGACCGCCCAGACCTTCGCCCATGCCGAGGCGCAACTGCTGGAAGGCGGCGGAGACCGATCCGTCGGTGACCCGCATGTACGTGTCCTGCGCCGCCGGGTCGTTGAGCGTCAGGTACGCCACGTCCGCGCCCAGCAGGGTGCGGGCCCGCCGCACGATGGCCCGCAGCACGGCGTCCAGCCCGCGCAGCGCCGCCAGGTCACCGGCCGTGTCGAACAGCGCGGCCAGCTCCGCCTCGCGCCGCCGGTGCTGGTCGAGGGTGCGGCGTACCGCCAGCGCCGCCTCCGTGGCTTCCGCCAGCCGGGCGGTGTCCGCCGCACCGGTCCCGGCCGCCCGCGCCCGTGCGGCCGGGCCCGCGAGGTCCTCGGCACTCGCGCCGGCGGCGAGCAGATCGAGCAGTTCGTGCAGGGCGTCGGCGGTGTGGGTCATGTGGCGGAGGGTCCGTCCGTACGAGAGGACAACGGGAGGTGCCCCAGCCTGCCGCGCCGGGCTCGGGCGCGACAGACCGGGGGCTCCGGTCAGCGGTGTTCGACAGACCGGGGGCTCCGGTCAGCAGTGTTCGGCAGACCGGGGGGCTCCGGTCAGCGGTGTTCGGCCGTCGCCCGCACCGGCGCCGCACTCCCGCCCACCGCGTTCCGCGTCAGGTCCCGCCCCCGCGTCTCCCTCGCGAAGTACACCGTCACCGCCGTGACCAGTGCCGCCCCGCCCAGGTACAGACTCAGCGGCAGCGTCGTGTCGAAGTCCTTCAGCAGCTCCACGGCGATGATCGGGGCCAGCGCCCCCGCCACGATCGACGCGAGCTGCGAGCCCATCGACGCCCCCGAGTACCGCACCTTGGTGTCGAACATCTCCGAGATGAACGCCGCCTGCGGCCCGTACATCGCCCCGTGCAGCAGCAGCCCCGCCGTCACCGACAGCGTGATCACCGCGAACGACTTCCCGTCCAGCAGGGCGAAGAACACGAACGCCCACACCGTCATCCCGACCGCACCGATCAGCGTCACCGGCCGCCGCCCGATCCGGTCGGAGAGCGCGCCCCACACCGGGATCGTCACGAAGTGCACGGCCGAGCCGATCAGCACGGCGTTCAGCGCGGTGCTCTTGGGCAGGCCGAGGTGCACGGTGACGTACACGAGCAGGAAGGAGGTCAGGAGGTAGTACGAGATGTTCTCGCCGAACCGGGTGCCGATCGCGGTGAGCACCTCGCGCCAACTGCGCCGGAACACCTCGACCACCGGCGCCTGCTCCTTCGCCCCGTGCGCGGCCTCCGCCTGCGCGGCCAGGAAGACCGGCGACTCGGACACCGACACCCGTATCCACAGCCCGATCACCACCAGCACGCCCGACAGCAGGAACGGAATCCGCCACCCCCACGACAGGAACGCCTCCTCCGACTGCACCGCCGCCAGCAAAGCCAGCACACCCGTGGCGAGGAGGTTCCCGCCGGGCGCGCCCGCCTGCGGCCAACTCGCCCAGAAACCACGGTGCTTCGCGCCCCCGTGCTCGGAGACGATCAGCACCGCCCCGCCCCACTCGCCGCCCAACGCGAAGCCCTGCACCAGCCGCAGCACGGTCAGCAGGATCGGCGCGCCGACGCCGATGGAGCCGTACGTCGGCAGCAGGCCCATCGCGAAGGTCGCGCCGCCCATCATCAGCAGGCTCACGACCAGGAGCTTCTTGCGGCCGATCCGGTCGCCGAAGTGCCCGAAGACGACACCGCCGAGCGGCCGGGCGACGAAACCGATCGCGTACGTCACGAAGGCGATCAGCGTGCCGACCAGCGGGTCGGAGGTCGGGAAGAACAGGGTGTTGAAGACGAGGGCGGCGGCAGACCCGTACAGGAAGAAGTCGTACCACTCGACGGTCGTGCCGATGAGGCTCGCACCGACGATACGGGCGATGCCGGTGCGTGGCGTCGCGGGCGGGGAGGCAGTGGTCATGGGAGGTCACCGGTTTCAGGAGGGGAGGTCGGAAGGGGAGCGGGGGCAGGATCAGTTGGCGGTCCAGCCGCCGTCCAGGGGCAGGGAGACACCGGTGACGGACGCGGCGTGCGGACCGCACAGCCAGAGCACGGCCGCCGCCACCTCCTCGGGCTCCAGGAGCCGCTTCACGGGGGAGCGGGTCAGCAGGACGTCGCCGACGACGTCGTCGGGGCTGATGCCGTGCACCTCGGCCTGGTCGCGGATCTGGCCCTCGACCAGCTCGGTGCGTACGTAGCCGGGGCTGACGCAGTTGCTGGTCACCCCGTGCGGGGCGCCCTCCAGGGCGGCGACCTTGCTCAACCCCTCCAGGGCGTGCTTGGCGGCGACGTACGCGCCCTTGAACGGGCTGGCGCGCAGGCCGTGGACGCTGGAGATGTTGACCACGCGGCCCCAGCGCTGGGCGTACATGTGGGGGAGTGTCTGCCGCAGCAGCAGGAAGGGGGCCGTCACCATCACCCGCTGGATCAACTCGAAGCGTTCCGGCGGGAGTTCGGTGAGGGGTGCGACGTGCTGGAGCCCGGCGTTGTTGACGAGGACGTCGATGTCGCGGGGGAGTGCGGCGAGGGCTTCGGGGTCGGCCAGGTCCACCACGTGGGCGTGCCCGCCGGTCTCCTCGGCCACGGCCTTGACCGCGTCGCCGTCGCGGTCGACGACGTGCACGGTGGCGCCCGCCTCGGCGAGGGCGCGGGCGCAGGCGCGGCCGATGCCACGGGCGGCGCCGGTGACGAGGGCGGTGCGGGGGAGGTGCGTCATGGGCCGAAACGGTAGGGAGGGGAGCCGCCCCGCACCCATGTGGTGGGACACCACAATTGCGGTGAGGCACATGGGGGTTCACCCCATGTGCCTCACACGGGCCGCCGGACCCGGCCCCCGTGCCGCACGCAGCCCCCGCCGGGGACGGCTCAGCCCAGCAGCCCCCGCGCCCGCTCCACGCGCTCCGGGTCCACCCGGATCCGTACCCCGTGGAAATCCGCCCCCCGCGTCGCGTCCAGCGCCATCCGCGAGGTCGTCCCGTTCGCGGTGGAGGACGGGTCCAGGGGGCTGCCCGGCAGCCCGTCGACCATGAAGACGTCCCGGTGCGGCTGGAGGTGGGTGGCCATCGCCCACAGCACCTGCGAGTCGTCCGTGACGTCCACGTCCGCGTCCACCGCGACGACCGTCTTCAGGTACGGGTCCCAGCCCAGCAGCCCGAGCATGATCTGCCGCGCCTGCCCCGGCCGGGAGGACCGCATCGCGACGTACGCGTGGAAGTGCGTCCCGGACGTCGGGTAGTACAGCGCCGTGACCTCGGGGAACCGCTCCTTCAGCTTCTGCGCCATCTCCGACTCGCGCGGAATCCGTGCCAGGTTGAGGTGCTCGTCGGTGTTGCCCCCGACCACGTCGAGCAGCAGCGCGTCGGAGCGCCGCAGCACCGTCTCCACCGTCAGCACGTCGTTCGTCGACCGGTCGGAGGAGTAGCCGGAGAACTCCCCGAAAGGCCCCTCCTCCGCGTGCCGCGCCGGGTCGATGTACCCCTCCAGCACGATCTCCGCGCTCGCCGGCACCCGTATCCCGTACTGCGGAGTCCGTACGACGTCGAGCGGCGCCCCGAAGAGTCCCCCGGCGACGTCCCGCTCGTCCACGTCCGCGCCCAGCCGGGCCGAGGCCGCCAGCATGAAGAGGGGGTGGCCGCCCAGCACCAGTGCCACGGGCAGCCGTTCGCCCCGCTCCTCGGCGAGCCGCAGCAACTGCCACAGGTGGCCGCGCGAGTGCAGGCTCGTCGCCAGCTCGTTGCGGCTGTGCACCATCGAGCGGTGGTAGCTGAGGTTCCCCGCCCGGCCGGGTGCGTCCGCCGGGGCCTCCGCCGCGATGATCCCGCTGGTGATGTACGGGCCCCGGTCGGAGGCGAAGTGCTGGATGAGGGGGAGCGCGGCCAGGTCCACGTCCGCACCCGACTCCACCACCTCCAGGACCGGCCCGTCCGCCACCACGCGCGGGGTGCACTTGCGGGCGGAGGCCGCCTGGTACGCCTCGTGCAGCCCGGCCGGGTCGGTGCCCAGCAGCCGGGCCACCCGCCTGCGCGAGGCGAAGACATTGGTGACGACCGGCGTGCCGAGCCCCGCCACGTCCCGGCAGACCAGCATCTCCTCCCGCCCCCGGGCCGCCAGCTCCATGGCCAGCGCGGCGACGTCCTCGCCGTCGAGCTTCTCCTCGACGGTCAGCACGTCCTCGGGGTGCGCCTGCGCGTACGTACGCAGGAAGTCCCTGAGGTCCTGGGAGACTTCAGTGCGAGTCACAGCACACCCCGGCCGGCTTCTCCGCGCCGAACATCTCGCCCCACTCGGGCGCCACGACCGACAGCCCCAGCAGCTCAAGACCGGTACGGATCGCCACCCGCGCCCCGTCGTACACCGGCTTGCCCAACTCCCGCTCCATCAGCGCCGCCACGGGCGCCACCGGCAGCTCCGTGCCCGCCACCACGATGCACTGCGCGTCCAGCGAGTCCGCCTCCTTCAGCACCCGGCGCACCCGGGAGACCGGCAGCTCCGCCGCCTCCCGCGCGTTCGCCAGCCCCAGCGCGGTCACCGAGGCGATCTTGAACCCGGCCGCGAGGTAGGTGTCCGCGAGGCGTCCCGCCGTCTGCTCGTTGCCCGCCGACACCAGCGCCATCGACACGATGTCCCGGCGCGAGAGCAGGTCGATCTGGCCGAGGGTGACCGTCGAGGCCCGTACCCCCGTGACCTCCTCCACCCAGCGCGCCATCGCCCGCCCGTGCGCCGCCCCGTGCAGGTCCGAGGAGCTGCCGCTCCACACCACCGCGCTGACCCCGGCGTCCGCCAACTGCGAGGCGGCACGGGTGAGTTCACCGGACTGGGACGGGGCGATCGCCGGGCCGCTCATCACCTCGGGGAGCGAGGCACGGGCGATCGGATGGGCCACCTCGATGGAGACCGGCTTGCAGATCTGGGCCACCCAGCGCTCGACGCCGACGCTGGTGGAGGGAACGAGATGACCGATGCGCTGCTGCATGGCGACACCACTTTTCTCACACGAAGAACGAGCTATGTATCGGCAGGGAAATCTGTACGGAAAAGGGGGTGGCCCCGAGCCTCCCGAGCATCGGAGCCACCCCCGGTCCGGGGAGCTACGCGCGCATCTCCGCCGCCGACTTGGCCGACGGGTTCTCCAGCGTCGCGAACGAGCTCTTCAGCCGCAGCTGCGCCTCTTCCTGGTCCCGCGGCGGCGGCGTCGGGTCGATGCCCAGCAGCTTCGCCACGTTGTTCCCGAGGTACCCCTCCAGGTGCTCCTCGCTCAGGTTCATGCCCTGCGGCGGCGGGCCCATCAGGACCTCCAGCTCACGGGCCCACATGCCGGGCTCGTTGGGCGGCGAGTCGGTGCCGAAGACCAGCTGGTGCTTCTCCATCTGCTGCGCGAACTCCACGATGCGCGACTGGAGGAGCCAGCCGGACTCGCCGTACACGTTCGGCGAGTCGAGGATCATGTAGAGCGCCTCGAAGCAGTACACGCCACCCGTCTGCACACCGAAGTGGCCGAGGATGAAGTTGACGTTCGGGAACTCGCGGATGATCGGGTAGAACTGCGTCGGGATCGAGTACGGCCCGTCACCGGTGTGGATCAGGACGAGGACACCGAGCTCGTCGCAGACCTTCAGCACCGGACGCAGCCAGTCCAGCGCCCGGTCCGGGCGGTAAGCGTGCATGTTGGCATGCAGCTTGACCATCTTGTAGCCGTATTCCTTGACGTGGTGGCGCAGCTCCGCCGCGCCGTTCTCCGGCCCGAAGCGCGGGTTGTACATGAAGTTGCCGATGAAGCGGTCCGGGTACGTCGTCACCAGGTGGGTGATGTACGACATGTAGTCCCGGATGCCCTCGCGCCCACCGCGCATCCCGTCCTGCCACACCGAGTTGCCCGGCGGGGGCATGATGCAGCCCATGTCGATACGGCGCGGCTTCCCGTTGATCATGTAGGGGCCGTCCATCATCTCCAGGGTGCGCTCGCCGGTGAACGGCGTGCCGTCGTGCCTCCATGCCTGGTCGACGATGTTGGTGGGGTGCATGTGGGTGTCGATGATCAAGGTGCTGTTCCTTCCCTGCGGGTTCTGGTCGTACGTACTGCTGTGTGGACCGTGGTGAACCGTTTGGGGACCCAGGGCAGGGCCCGCCTCACCTCCTTCGGCTGCTCGTCGGGTGTCAGGACCGCACCGGGTCGGTGAAGTCGTCGGGCCGCACCGGCACCCTGCCCAGCTCCAGGCCCGTCGCGTCGCGCAGGGCGTTCGCGATGGCCGGCGTGGAGGAGAGGGTCGGCGGTTCGCCCACCCCGTTCAGGCCGTACGGCGAGTCGGGGTGCGGCAGTTCGAGAAGGTCTATGGGCACGGACGGCATGTCCGCGATGGTGGGGATGAGGTAGTCGGTGAAGGAGGGGTTGCGTACCTTGCCGTCCTTCACGTGCAGCTCCTCCATCAGGGCCAGCCCCAGGCCCTGGGCGCTGCCACCCTCGATCTGCCCCTCGACGGCGAGCGGGTTCATCGCCTTGCCGACGTCCTGGGCGGTCGCCAGCTCCACCACCTTCACCAGGCCGAGGTCGGTGTCGACCTCCACCACCGCGCGGTGCGCGGCGAACGCGAAGGCGATGTGCGCCTGGCCCTGCCCGCGCTCCGGGTCCACGGGGTAGGTCCGCCGGTGGGAGTATTCGTACTCCTCCTCCAACGAACCGTGCACGGCGAGGAGTCGGCCGAGATCCCCGTCGCCGCTCAGCTCGGTGATCCGCTGCTTCAGCGCCTTGCACGCCCCCTGCACCGCACCCCCGCTCATCCAGCTGATGCGCGAGGCGGAGGAGGAGCCGGCGTCGCCGACCTGGGTGTCCGCGGGGAGGACCGTGACCTGCTGGACGCCGAGTTCGGTCCGTACGATCTGGGCCTGGATGGTGACGATGCCCTGCCCGCACTCGGCGGCCGAGGTGTGCACCTGCGCCACCGGCTCGCCGTCGGCGAGGGACAGCCTCACCCGGGCCACCGAGCGGTCGTCGACGCCGCCGGAGAAGCCGATCGCCTTGACGCCGATCGCGTACCCGACGCCGCGCTTGATGCCCTCGCCACGGGTGGTGTTGTTGAGGCCGCCGGGGAGCCCGAAGGTCCCCTCGCCGGGCGGCGGGAGAGGCCGGTCGCGCAGCCGCTCCAGCAGTTCCGCCGCAGGTGCGGGCCCGTCCACCTCCTGCCCGGTCGGCAGCATCGTGCCGGTCGTCATGGCGTTGCGCAGCCGCAGCTCCACCGGCTCGATGCCCAGGGCCCTGGCCAGCTTGTCCATGTTCGACTCGACGCCGTAACAGGACTGGACGGCGCCGAAGCCGCGCATCGCGCCGCAGGGCGGGTTGTTGGTGTAGACCGAGTAGCCGTCGATCTCGACGTGCGGGACCTCGTAGGCCCCGGCCGCGAAGTACGAGCCGTTGGCGATGACGACCTGCGAGGTGGAGGTGTACGCGCCGCCGTCGAAGACCAGCCGCGCCTTCACGTAGACGATCTTCCCGTCGCGCGTCGCCCCGTGCTCGAACCACATCTTCGCCGGGTGGCGGTGGACGTGCCCGAAGAAGGACTCCTCGCGGTTGTAGCTCATCTTCACCGGGCGTCCGGTGTGCAGGGCCAGCAGCGCGGAGTGGATCTGCACGGAGACGTCCTCGCGGCCGCCGAAGGCGCCGCCCACGCCGGACATCGTCAGCCGGACCTTCTCCGGGGGCAGGCCGAGCGCCGAGCACATCTGGTGCTGGTCGTCGTACAGCCACTGGGTCGACACGTAGACGTCGACCCCGCCGTCCTCGGCGGGTATCGCGAGCCCCGACTCCGGGCCCAGGAACGCCTGGTCCTGCATGCCCACGTCGTACGTCCCCGAGACGACGACCTCGGCGAGCCGCTCGGCCTGAGCCATGTCACCGTGCCGGATGCGGACATGGCGTACGACATTGCCCAACTCGTCCTTGCCGTCCACCCGTTGGGCGTGCACCCGGGGGCCCTCGCCGCTGACCGCCTGCTCGGAGTCGGTCAGCGGGGTGCGTATCTCGTATTCGACCTCGATCAGCCGCAGCGCCCGGCGGGCGGTCTCCGGGTGCTCGGCGGCCACCAGGGCCACCGGCTCGCCCTGGTAGCGGACCTCGTCCTTGGCCAGTACGGGCTGGTCGGCGACCTTCATGCCGTACAGCGGATGTCCGGGGACGTCCTCGTGCGTGAGCACCGCGACGACACCGGGGAGCTTCAGGGCCCTGCTCGCGTCGAAGCGCACGATGCGGGCCGAGGGGTGCGGGCTGCGCAGGGTCGCGCCCCACACCATGTTGTCCGCGTGCAGGTCGGAGGAGTACGCGAAGTCCCCCTTGACCTTCAGCCGGCCGTCGGGCCGCCGGACGCTTTCGCCCACCCCATTCCGGATTCCGGTAGCGGTGCTCACGATCGATCACTTCCCTTCCACGGCAATGGGGTTGGGTGGTGCGATGTGGTGCAGTTCCAGCAAGTGCTGTGTGCTGTACGGGAGTTACGCCACCGGGTGGATCCCCGGCCCCCTCGTGTCGTCCTGGTCGGGGCCCGCGGCCACCGCCTGGGAGAGCCGGATGCGCAGGCGTCTGATGTGCTCCCGCGCCGCCAGCTCCGCCGCGTCCGGGTCGCCGGCCGTCATCGCCTCGAAGATCCGGCGGTGCTCGGCCACGGCGAGCCGGGGGGCCTCCGGGCTGCGCCACAGCGAGTGCAGCGCCAGGTGGGCCTTGCCCTGGATGGTGTCCAGGGCCGAGGTCAGGTGGGTGTTCCCGGCGACCTCGCGGATGAGGCTGTGGTAGGCCATGTCCATCTCGATGTGCGCGGTCTCGTCGTAGTCCGAGGTGACCACGCGCTCGTGCCGCTCCAGCAGGTCGCGCAGTTCGCCGACCTTGGTGGCGTCGAGCCGCTCGGTGGCCAGGCGCGCCGCCAGTCCCTCCATGACCTCGCGGACCACGTACAGCTGACGTACGTCCTCCAGGTCGACGGTGGAGACCACGGCGCCCCGGTGCGGGACGTGGGAGGCGAGTCCGTCGTGGATCAGCCGCTGCACGGCTTCCCTGACGGGGCTGCGGCTGATGCCCATCTGTGTGGCGAGTGCCGGCACGGACAGTGCGTCGCCCGGACGCAGACGGTTCGCCAGCACGGCGGCCTTGAGCTCGTCGTACGCGCGGTCCGCCAGCAGACTCCCGGCCGCGACCGGATTCACAGTGTGCTGCACGGCCTGCTGTGCTTTGTCGGTCGCCATCCTCGCCTCCCCATCCCTCATCGCTGTCGTCAGGTGCTACACGGGCCCGGGACCCTGCTGTACGGGGTCCTTCTCCGTGTGGACTTCATGTTGCATGTAATGTTCCGGCGGGTCAACGGGTTGAGCCTCCTTCCTGCGCCCTGTCGGCAGCCGCAAATGGTGGAAGAACAGGTTCAAAAGGACAGCCGTGAGGGTGCCCAGGATGATTCCGCTCTCGAAAAGTGCATGCAGTTGCCGGGTCGGCATCTGCTCCGCGAACTGCGGGAACGCCGTCGGCAGGAAGCCGATGCCCAGGCTGGCGGCCACCAGGATGGTGTTCCGCTGGTCCGTGAGGTCCGCCTGGAGCAGGATCTGGATGCCGACCACGCCGATGGTGGCGAAGAGCACGATCGTGGCGCCGCCGAGCACGGAGGCGGGCATCGAGGCCACGATCGCCCCGATCTTGGGCACCATCCCGAAGAGGATCATGATCACGCCGGCCGACGCGATGATCCACCGGCTCTTGACGCGGGTGAGCCGGATCAGCCCGATGTTCTGCGAATAGACCGTGCTGGGGAACGAGTTGAGCACCCCTGCGACCGCCGTGGCCAGCCCGTCCGCCCGCAGCGCCCGGGTGACGCCCTTGCCGTCCACCTCGCGCCCGACGATCTCGCCGACCGCGAAGAACTGCCCGATGGACTCCACCGCCACGATGATCATCACCATGAAGATGGCCAGGATCGCGACGGTGTCGAACTCGACGCCGTAGTGCAGGGGCGCCGCCATCCCGAACCAGGAGGCGTCCCCGATCTTGGAGAAGTCCGTCTTCCCCAGCATCGCGGCGACCACCGTGCCGATGACCAGCCCCGCCAGGACGGCGATCGTGGCCATGAAGCCGCGCGAGAACTTGTACAGCAGCAGAATGACCACGAACGTCACCGCCGCAAGACCCAGCTGCGCCGGAGACCCGAAGGTCTTCGCGCTCGGGTCGCCGCCGCCCACCTGGCGTGCGGCCACCGCGAGCAGGGTGATCCCGACGATCGTCACGATGGTGCCCGTGACCAGCGGAGGGAAGAACTTCACCAGCTTGCTGAAGATCGGCGCGATCACGAACAGGGCGAGCCCCGCCGCGATCACCGCCCCCAGCACGGTCGGCATCCCGGCCTTCGCGCCACCGGCCGCAAGACCCACCGAGACCAGCGAGGGAACCGCCGTGGTCGAAGTGCCCTGCACGATCGGCAGTTTGATGCCGACCCCCTTGAAGCCCACCGCCTGCATCAGCGTGGCGATGCCGCAGGTCAGCAGTGACGCGTTGACCAGCATCCCGATGTCCTTGTCCGGCAGGCCGACTCCCTGCGCGACCAGCAGGGGCATGACGACCGCGCCGGCGTAGAAGGCGAGCACGTGCTGCAACCCGTAGACGGCGAGCCGCCAGGCGGACGGCACGGCCTCCACCGGGTCGGACGACTGGTCGTCCGTCCACTCCTGTTCCGAAGAGCCCTGTTCTGTGGTGCGGGACATTGTGCGTTCTCCCTCCACCCGCCGCCCGTGACGGCAGGGGTCCTTGTATGCGCACGTACGGTGGCCGCGGACGGGCAGCCGTGGGTCCTGCGATTTCTCGGGAGGCTGTGGTGCTCGGGAGGTCTGTGCGGCCCGGGAGGAAGCCGGTGGGGGGAAATCCTGGGGGAGTACGGGGCGGCTCAGTGCTGCCAGGAGCTGCGCAGGGCGTCGAACCCGGCCCGCGACACCAGCCGTTCGGCCCGCTCCTGCGCCTCGGCCAGCAGGGCCGTCTCGTCCACGAGGGTGCAGCGGCCGTCCTCGTACACCACCCGGCCGTCCACGATCGTCATCTCGACGTCGCTGCCGCGCGCGGAGTAGACGAGGGTGGCGACCGTGCGGTGCACGGGGCGCAGGTGCGGCCGGTCCAGATCCACGACCACGACGTCCGCCGCCGCGCCCACCGACAGCGTGCCGGTGCCGGTGCCCGCGTACTTCCCGCCCTCGCGGGTGGCCAGCTCCAGGGCCTCCTCGCAGCGGGCGGAGGCCGGGTCGAGGTGGTGCTGGCGCTGGCCGAAGAGGGTCTGCTTCATCACCTCGAACATGTCCTGCCGGTGCCCGGCGCTCGGCCCGTCGGTGCCCAGCGACACCACCGCTCCCGCGTCCCGCAGCTCGCGCAGGCGCATCACGCCGGAGGCGAGGTAGGCGTTGGAGGTCGGGTTGTGCGAGATGCCGGCCCGGCGCTCGCCGACGTGCTTGACCTCGGCGTCGTCCAGCCAGATCGCGTGCGCCAGGGTGGCCCGCTCGTCCAGCAGCCCCTCCCTGGCCAGCCACTCCACCGGCCGGATGCCGTACGCCTCCAGGTAGCTCGCCGGATCCTTGGCCCCCTCCGAACAGTGCGTGTGCCAGCGCGTCCCGAACTCGGCGGCCAGCTCCACCGCACCCCGGACCAGGTCCTGGTCGACGTAACTGAGATTGAGCGGCGCGGGCCAGATCTCCACCATCGAGCTGCGCGGCGGCCTGCGCCGCATGCAGTCCCGCGTGATGTCCAGCTCCTCCTCGGTGGAATACCGGTAGAGCGCGTCCGGCAGCCCCCGTCGTACCGCCACCTCGGTCTTGTGGCCGAGCATCCCGCGCGCGATCGCCCCGCGCAGGCCCGCCGCCTCGACGGCCCGTGCCACGGCCAGGACGGTGTCCGGGTCGGTCGGCGCGTAGTGGTTGTCGATCACCGTGGTGATGCCCGAGCGCAGTGCCTCGACCGCGCCCAGCGTGGCCGCCACCCGGGCGTCCTCGGGGTCCACGGCTATCGAGTACGGCCACATGAACTCGCACAGCCACGGCCAGATCGACAGCCCCTCGCCCATGCCCCTGGCCAGCGCCTGGAAGAGGTGCGAGTGCCCGTCGACGAAGCCCGGCAGCACCGCTTTGCCCCGGCAGTCGACGGTCCGTACCGCCTCCCACTGGGCGTCGATCTCGGCGGCCGGGCCGACCGCCACGACGCGGTTGCCCGAGATCGCCACCGAGCCCGGCTCGTACACGGACCGCCGTCCGTCGACGGTCACCACCCGCCCGCCCGACAGCAGAAGGTCGCAACGCAGAGGGCGGGCGACGTCAGGGGTGTGCCTGGGCTGCATGGAGGTCCTCCCGGAAGGGTCACGGACATGCTCAATGTTGCATGTAACATATTCAGGCCAAACGGCCTGTCAACCCTCCTCGACGGAACGTGCTCGTCAGAGGCCTCTCAAGTCGAAAACCCCGCGAACTCCCCGCAGACTGATCGAACCGGGACGAAACCGGCCCGATTTCTGCGCGTACGTCGCTCGAGGCGTGCGCCCGATGCGCACGGGAGGAGGCGACGGGTGTCGGCCAGAAGCAGAAGAGCCGCTGCGCTCGTCCTGACCTCCATAGTCCTGGCCGGAACCCTGGGCACCGCCGCCGTCCACGCCGCCCTTCCCGACGACGGCCCCGCGCCCGTGGCGCACGCCGCCCCCGCCGAGCCGGCCCGCTTCGGGTCGGCCTGCCGGACCGTGATCGAGCGCTCGAAGGCCGTCGCGTACTGCCACAACCCCTACCCGGACGCCGACCTCGTCCGGCTGCACACCGAGTGCGCGCGCTGGTGGGACCTCGACGGCGACGCCGCCCCCGTCGAGGTCGGCCCGGCCGAGACCGTACGGCTGACCAGCCGCTGCTGGAAGGAGGTCGCCGGCGCCTGGGTCACCCACGAACGCGCCCCCGATCCACCGCTGCCGCCACCGCCCGTCAGAGGAGTGCGCCCACGGTGAGCACGGTCAGGCGCGGGTGCCACGGAGAGCACGGTCAGGCGCGGGTGCCACGGTGAGCACGGTCAGGCGCGGGTGAGCGACCCCCGCTCGGCCAGGCACTTCAGCGAGTAGCCCGCCGCCTCGGCCGCCGCGACCTCCGCGTCACCCGCCCGGATGGCCTCGATCAGCCGCGCGTGGTCCATGTGGTCCTCGGGCCGCAGCTCGTGCCCGATGTCCAGGCGCAGCCAGTCCCGCAGCAGATCGCCGAGGTCCGCGTACAGCCCGATCAGCACGTCGTTGTGCGAGGCCGCCACCACCGCCAGGTGCAGGGAGGCGTCCGCCAGGACGAACTGCTCGGCGTCGCCCGACGCCCACGCCTCCTCCCGCCGCGCGAGCAGCGCGTCCAGCTGCCGTACGTCCTTGTCCGTACGGCGCTGCGCCGCGAGGCGCCCGGCCGACGACTCCAGCGTGGAGCGCAGCTCGGCGATGTGCAGCGGATCGGCGTCCGCGAACCGGCGGTGCATCACCCCGGCCAGCTCGCTCGTCGCCACGACGTACGTGCCGGAGCCCTGCCGGATGTCGAGCAGGCCGTTGTGCGCGAGGGCGCGCACCGCCTCGCGGACGGTGTTGCGCGCCACCCCGAGCTGCTCGACCAGCTCGGGCTCGGTCGGAATGCGTGACCCCACGGGCCACTCGCCGGAGGTGATCTGGTTGCGCAGGGCGGTGATCACCTGGTCGGAGAGTGCGGAACGCCGGGGAGAGGTCAGCGTCATGGTGCTCCTCGTTCGGGGAGGGGTGCTGCGGCGGACGGGGTCGGGACGACGATTGGACAACCAATCATCCCATGATTCTATGATGGACCTTATGCCAGTCGATGAAACCAGGACCCTGAGCCCCGAGCCCCGCACCGCACACAAGCCCCGCACCGCCCCGGACACGCAGAAGAAGACCCCCGCGTACTCCGCATGGCTCGTGCGGCTCATGATCGTCGGCCTGGTCCTCGCCGCGCTGAACCTGCGCCCCGCCATCACCAGCCTCGGCCCTCTCCTCGAAGAGGTCCGCAAGGGCCTGGGGATGAGCGGCACGGTCGCCGGGCTCCTCACGTCCGTGCCGTCGGTCTGCTTCGCGGTGTTCGGCATCATGGCCCCGCGCCTGGCCCGCCGCTTCGGCCCGGCGTCCATCGTCTGCGCGGGCATGACCGCCATCGCCGCCGGACTCTTCCTGCGACCCTTCCTCGGCGGCACCCCCGGCTTCCTGATCGCGAGCGCGCTCGCCCTGGTCGGCATAGCCGTGTCCAACATCCTGCTGCCGGCCATCGTCAAGCAGTGGTTCCCGGACAAGGTCTCGACCATGACCGGCCTCTACTCGATGGCCCTCGCGATCGGCACCTCGCTGGCCGCCCTGTCCACCGTCCCGCTCACCAAGGCGCTCGGCGGCAGCTGGCAGACCGGCCTCGCCGTCTGGGGCATCCTCGGCGCCCTCGCGCTCTGCGTCTGGCTGCCGCTGGCGATCAAGCACGGCCGTGACCGCAAGGCCGCCACCGCCAAGGCCGAGGCCGAGACCCCCGAGGTCGAGGCCCTGGAGTCGGCCGCCGCGGTGCCCGCCCCCGGTCTGCGCATGGTCAAGTCCCGCACCGCCTGGGCGCTGGCCTTCTTCTTCGGCCTCCAGGCCACGGCCGCGTACATCACGATGGGCTGGATGCCGCAGATCTTCCGCGACGCGGGCATCTCCGCCGGCACCTCCGGCATCCTCCTCGCGCTGACCATGGCCATGGGCATCCCGCTCGCCTTCGTCATCCCGCGCGTCGCGACCCGCCTCACCAACCAGGGCCCGGTCGTCCTCGTCCTCGGCCTGTGCGGTCTGACGGGTTACGCGGGCCTCTACCTCGCCCCGGCGGGCGGCGCCTGGGCCTGGGCCCTGCTGCTCGGCGTCTCCAACTGCGCCTTCCCGCTCGCGCTCACCATGATCGGCCTGCGCGCCAAGAGCCACCAGGGCGTCGTCAAGCTCTCCGCCTTCGCGCAGAGCATCGGCTACCTGATCTCCATCCCCGGCCCGCTGCTCATCGGCGTGCTGCACGACGCCAGCGGCGGCTGGGGCCTGCCGATCGCGCTGATGGCGGCGCTCATGCTGCCGCAGATGGTCGTCGGCGTCCTGGCCGGCCGCAACCGCACCATCGAGGCGGAACTGGCCGCCTGACCCGGCGGCGGGGGAGCGGGCAAAGGGTGCGAGACTGGGCACTATGCCTGTACTCGACCCGAATCCCCGGAACGGCCAGAAGAAGCTGCTGGCGGTCCTCGGCGCCATGCTCCTCGTCACGGTGATCATCGCGGTCATCGCCACGATCGCCTCCCCGTGACCCGCTCCCCGGGGGCCGATGGTGGGGTTGTCCCCACCATCCCCTAGGGGGCTGGACTCAGGGTCGAGTGGGTAGTTCACCGGATGGGCCGCGCGGCCCGTACTCCGTAGGTTCTAGGTATCCACACCGGGTACCGCCCGCAGACCTCACGGAGGCGGCCATGTCGGCCCCAGCTCACAGCCCAGCCCGCACCGCGCGCCGGGCCCCCACGGGCAACCGCCTGCCGTGGTGGGCGGCGGTCCTCCCGGTGCTCTCCTTCGTCGTGCTCCTGGTCCTGATGACGGGCCCCGGGCAGGCGCACGCGTCGCCCGCCGCGCAGGACGCTCCGGGCCTCGCGTACCTGCTCGGCCTCCTCCTCGACGTACTGCCGCTCTGACCGGTCACCCGTGGTGGGGGACCGCGCCAACACCCCGGGCCCCGGCGCGCATTTCGTGCGAAGCTGGGGTGCATGAGCGTCGATACACCCCGCAGGATCGTCCTTCTCCGGCACGCCAAAGCCGACTGGCCGCAGGTGTCCGACCACGACCGGCCGCTCGCCGACCGGGGCCGCCGGGACGCGGCCACCGCAGGCCGCAAGCTTGCCGACACGGGCCTCACCTTCGACCTGGCCGTCTGCTCCACCGCCGCCAGGACCCGTGAGACCTGGAAGCTGGCCGTGCAGGAGCTGGGCCACCGCCCGAAGACCGTCTACGAGGACCGGCTGTACGAAGCCTCCACCGGCGAGATCATCACCGTCCTCAACGAGACCCCCGACGACGTCACGAACCTGCTGGTCATCGGCCACAACCCGGGCATGCACGCGGTCGCCGACGGCCTCGCCGGCCAGGCCGACCCGGACGCGCTGGCCAAGATGACCAAGGGCGGCTTCCCGACCGCGACGTACGCGGTCCTGGAATTCACCGGCACGTGGAAGTCCGTGGAACTGGGCGCGGCCAAGCTGGTCGACTACTGGGCGCCGCACGACTGATCGGTGATACGAGGGCTACGGCCCACAGGGTTACGAAGAAGGGGGCGCCGGCAGCGAATCCGCTGCCGGCGCCCCCTTCCCGTACGTCTCAGTGCGCGTGGTCGGCGTCCCCGTCCGCGGCCTCGACCTCTTCCCGCGTGATGCCCAGCAGATACAGCACGGTGTCCAGGAACGGCACGTTCACCGCGGTGTCGGCGGCCTGCCGCACGACCGGCTTCGCGTTGAACGCCACACCGAGCCCTGCCGTGTTGAGCATGTCGAGGTCGTTCGCCCCGTCCCCGATCGCCACCGTCTGATCCAGCGGCACCCCGGCCTCGGCGGCGAACCGGCGCAGCAGCCGCGCCTTCCCGGCGCGGTCCACGACCTCCCCGACGACCCGTCCCGTCAGCTTCCCGTCGACGATCTCCAACGTATTGGCCTGCGCGAAGTCGAGCGAAAGCTCTTCCTTCAGCGCGTCCGTGACCTGGGTGAACCCCCCGGAAACCACGCCCACTTGGTACCCGAGCCGCTTCAGCGTCCGTACGAGCGTCCGCGCACCCGGCGTCATCCGCACCTCGGCCCGGACCTTCTCCACGACCCCGGCGTCGAGCCCCTTCAGCAACGCCACCCGCGCATGCAACGACTGCTCGAAGTCGAGCTCCCCGCGCATCGCCTGCTCGGTGACGGCGGCAACCTCCGCCTCACACCCGGCATGCGCCGCGAACAGCTCGATCACTTCATCCTGAATGAGCGTCGAGTCGACATCCATCACCACGAGCCGCTGCGCCCGCCGGTGCAACCCCGCGGACACGACCGCGACATCCACCCCGATGCCCGCCGCCTCCAGCGCGAGCGCGGTCCTGAGCGGCTCCGTCTCCACCCCCGACACGGCGAACTCCACCGCGGTCACCGGGTACTTCGCCAACCGGAAAATACGGTCGATATTGCCGCCGGTGTCGGTGATCCTGGCCGCTATGGCGGCCGTCGACTCCGCCGTCAAGGGATGCCCGAGCACGGTGACATGCGAACGCCCGCTCCCACGCGGCCGGTTGTCACCGACACCCGAGATGATCTCGGCCTGGAGCTTCAGCGACTCGGCCCAGCTGTGCACGGTCGCCCGCAGCTCACCGGCGGCGGCGACGGTCGGCTCGGTCACGAGCACGCACAGCACGATGCGGCCACGGGTGACGACCTGCTCGATGTCGACGACGTCGACGGCATAGGCGGCGAGGGTGTCGAAGAGCCCGGCGGTGATCCCGGGCCGGTCCTTCCCGAAGATCTTGACGAGGAGGGTCGGAACATCATTATTCGGCAGTGCGCTCATGGTCCCCCCACCGTATCGGCCCCCACCGACCAAGTCCCCACCCGTCTTGACCACCGGACAGGGCCACGACGGGGGATGGTGCCCGAAGGGCATCCATCCAGGGGCGCGGGGAACTGCGCGACCAGCCACCCACAAACCGCGCGGCCGAGCGCTTTAGGTGAAGGGGCGGGGCCGGGGCGAAACCGACCACCGGTCACCCCGGTACCGGCCCACCGACCGCCCACCGGCCCACCCCACCCCGTACACGAACAGCCCCCTACTTCCGCCCCCTCCCAGGCGCCCCGGGAGGCGGAGGCCCCTCCTCCTCGGGCGGCGGAGCCGAGGAGCCCGCACCCCCTCGCCCCTTCCCCGGCGCCCCCGGAGGGACAGGCGGCCCCGGAATCCCCGTAATCGTCGGCGCCGAATGCCTCCCGTCCTTCGTCTTCCGATGCGGCACGGACCCCATCGACCCCGCCGACGGCGGCTCCGCCCCCCGCGCGGGCGGCGGCCCACTCCGGGCCGGCGGCGACCCGGCCTGGGTCGGCGGCTGCACCCCAGCCCCACCCCGAGGCGGCGGCCCGGACCGACCACCCCCGACCGGCGGCCGCGAACCGCCCCCGGCATCCCGAGCCCCCGGCGGAGCCCCCGCATCCCGAGCCCCCGGCGAAGCCCCCGCACCCCGAGGCGCAGGCGGCACCCCCGGCCCCCAAGCCTCCGCCGGAGCCCCCCGCCCCGGCTCCCCGGGGCGGGGCCGCACCCCGTCCTCCACCTCGCGCAACGGCCGCAGATAGGGATTCGCCTCGCCCTCACCCGCCCCGGAGCCCGGCCCGTACGCGGGCGACGGCCGGTACGGCCCCGGCACGTACGCCAGATCCGGATACGTCCGGTCCCCCCGCCCCCCTCCCGAAGGCGGCAACGCCAAGGGAGCCGCCCGCGACCCCTCCGCCCCCGCCACGCACGCCAGCAACGCCCCCGCCGCCCCCGCCGCAGCCCCCCACACCACACCCAGCAGCAACGCCATCGGCACGCTCCCGCTCAGCGAGAGCCCCGCCCCGACCGCGTCGAACCCCAGCACCGAGAGTGACGCGTCCGCCGACACCCCGGTCAGCCACACCAGCAACGGCAGCGCGACCCCGGTCACCGTCCCGAGCGCCACCGCGCACTGCCCGGCGTACCCGACCCGGGACAGCTCCTCCCGCGGCGTCCGCGCCGCCGCCAGCACCCCGGCGTACAGCATCATCACGATCACCGCGACAACCAGCAGCCACACCCGCCCGTCCAACTCGGCCAGCCGCCCCACCGACAACGCCCGCTCGTCGGCCCCCGACAACAGCTGATCGGCCGGCGACGGCAGCACCCCCACCAACGACCCCGTCGCCCGCCCCTCCCACGGCACGAAGAGCCCCAACGGCACCGCCAGCCACACCCCGTTCGGTGCCCCCAGCAGCGCGGCCCCCAGCACCCGCCCCGGCCGGTCGTCCCCGATCGCCGCGTACAGCGCGGCCGCGAGACCGGCGAGCACCGCCACCACCAGCACGGCCGTCAGCGCCGACGTGGCCGGCCGCAGCACCCGGTGCACCGCGTCCCAACCCCGGGGCAAAGGCGTCCTGCGCGACGCCAGCAGCGCGATGATCAGCACCCCGACCACCCACACCGCACCGGCCACCAACGATGTCCCCGTATTCACGGAGAAACCGACCGTCGCCTTTGCATCGACGAGGTCGGAGATCCGGTCCGGAAGCAGTCCGCCGAGATCACCGGGAAGCTTGTCCGCGATGCCACCAGGAAGATCATTTCCGGGAATTTTGTCGAGTCCGAGCTTCGCGCCGTCAATCGTGATGACGTCGTGACCCGCCCACGCGAGACCACCGAGCGTGACGAGGAACAACACCACCAACGACCCCGCCCGCACCGCCAGTTCACTCCCCGGAATCTCCCGCCCCGCGCGCTTCAGCGAGCGCAGGAAGAAGAATCCGAGCAGCAGGGCCCCGACCAGACCCACCCCAAGTGGCGCAATGTCGACGGCCGTTCGCGCCGCGGCGCCCTCTATCCCGAAGGCCGAGACGCTCCCGGTCGGTGTGACGGAGCCGCCCACCGCCAGGACGACGACCGCGGCCGTCATCGACCGCAACGACCCGGCGGCGTCCGCCCCGAGCAGGTGCAGTCCGAGCGCCGCGGTGCCCGCCATTCCGACCAAAGCCCAGCTCACAGCGGCAATTGAGGCGAGAAGTACGTCGCCCCAGCGCACCCCGACCCGACCGTTCCCACCCATCAGACCACCCGATCCGTACCGGTAAGTCCTCTTCGACCGGCTCCCACATGATCCGTACGCAGACGTACGCACTCATGGCCGCTTACCACTCTCCGGTGGTGTTTCTGCCGAGTCAACGGGCGCGCGACGGCTGTGCGCACCCCCTTTTCACATGGGCCGACTTTCGTATTCGAGCCCGGGCCTGAAATAGTTCCCCCCGATGTTCACCATCCCTAGACTCCCGGTGACGGGCGTAACTACGGGGGACAACTAGTGGGGCATGGAGTGCCGGAACTCGTACTGGAATTGAATGGAAGGACCTGGGCTCTCGACTCGTCCAGGTCGTACACCCTGGGGCGCGACCCGCAGGGCGACGTGGTCATAGACGACGCCAGGGTCTCCTGGCGGCACGCCACGATCAGTTGGGGCGGCCGTAGCTGGGTGATCGAAGACCACGGCAGCACCAACGGCACGTACGTGCAGGGCCAGCGCATCCACCAGATGGAGATCGGCCCCGGCTCCGCCGTGCACCTGGGCAACGCCACCGACGGCCCGCAGCTGGTCCTGTCCGGCTCCGGCGGCGGGGGAGGCGGCTCCGCACAGCAGCCGCACAGCCCGCAGGGTGCCCAGCAGGCGCCGAGCTGGCAGCAGCAGCAGCCGCCCGCCCAGCACCAGGCACCCCAGGGCCACCAGCCGCCGCAGCAGGCCGCCCGGCCGCAGCCGCAGCAGCCGAGCTGGCAGCAGCAGCCCCCGCAGGGTCACCAGCCGCCCCCGCAGCAGGGCGCCCCGCGTCCGCCGCAGGGCCAGCAGCCCTCGTACCAGCAGCACGGCCAGCAGGCCGCCGCGCAGAGCAGCCGGCCCGGCGGTGCCGCGGGGGCCCCGCCGGTCTACGGCGACCGCAGCCCGACCACGTTCCACCAGATGGCGCTCGGCCGCGTCATGCGCATCGGCCGCGCCCTGGAGAACGAGCTGGTCGTCTCCGACCTCCAGGTCTCGCGCCTGCACGCCGAGTTCCACGCGACCCCCGACGGCCGCATGGAGATCCGCGACCTCGGCTCGCACAACGGCACGTACATCAACGGTCAGCCGATGCAGAAGTCGGGCACGGCGCTGCTGGGTCCCAACGACATCGTCGGCGTCGGCCACTCCACCTTCCGCGTCGTCGGCGACCGGCTCGAGGAGTTCGTCGACACCGGTGAGGTCTCCTTCTCCGCCCGCCACCTCACGGTGACGGTCGACGGCGGCAAGGACATCCTCAAGGACGTCTCCTTCGGCGTCCCCGAGAAGTCCCTCATCGCGGTCATCGGCCCCTCCGGCTCCGGAAAGTCGACCCTCCTCAAGGCGCTGACCGGCTACCGGCCCGCCAACAAGGGCGACGTCCTCTACGACAACCGGAACCTCTACAAGCAGTTCGCCGAGCTGCGTCAGCGCATCGGTCTGGTCCCGCAGGACGACATCCTGCACAAGGAACTGACCGTCAAGAAGGCCCTCAAGTACGCCGCCAAGCTGCGCTTCCCCGCGGACACCTCCGAGGCGGAGCGCCAGCAGCGGATCGACGAGGTCCTCGGCGAGCTCAAGCTGGACATCCACAAGGAGAAGAAGGTCACCTCCCTCTCCGGCGGCCAGCGCAAGCGCGTCTCGGTCGCCCTGGAGCTGCTGACCAAGCCCTCCCTGATCTTCCTCGACGAGCCGACCTCGGGCCTCGACCCGGGCATGGACCGCGACGTCATGCAGCTGCTGCGCGGCCTCGCCGACGACGGCCGCACGGTCCTCGTCGTGACCCACTCGGTCGCCGAGCTCGCCATCTGCGACAAGCTCCTGGTGATGGCCCCCGGCGGCTCCGTGGCCTACTTCGGCCCGCCCGAGGAGGCCCTGAACTTCTTCGGCTACAGCACCTGGGCCGATGTGTTCTCCGCCTTCGAGAACTACCGCGACTACGACTGGGCGGGCCGCTGGCGCGGTTCGCAGCACTACCAGATGTACGCAGCGGACATCGACGCGGTCGCCGCGACGCCCGTACACATGCCGCCGCCGCAGCAGATGCGCCCGCCGAAGCCGCAGGGCTGGTTCTCCCAGCTCTCCACCCTGGTCAGGCGGTACGCGTCCGTCATCGCCTCCGACAAGGGCTTCATGGCGCTGATGCTGATCCTGCCCGCCGTCCTCGGCGTGGTCAGCCTCCTCATCCAGCCCGGCGAGGACATGCTGCCCAACAAACCGCGCGCCAACGGCAGCATCGCCCCCAACGGCACCGCGACCACGGTCCTGCTGATCCTCTCGGTCGGCGCCTGCTTCGCCGGTGCCGCCAACTCCGTACGAGAACTGATCAAGGAACGGGTCATCTACGAGCGCGAGCGGGCCACCGGCCTCTCCCGCTCCGCGTACCTGATGTCCAAGGTCATCGTGCTCGGCCTGATCACCGCCTTCCAGGGCGTGATCGTCGGCCTCATCGGCTTCACGCAGCGCGAGATCCCCAAGGAGGGCCTGATCCTCAAGGGCCTCCCGCTCCTCGAACTGTGCCTGCCGATCATGGCGCTCGGCTTCACCTCGATGATGTTCGGTCTGATCATCTCGGCGCTGGTGAAGACCTCCGAGAAGACGATGCCGCTGCTGGTGATGTTCGCGATCGTCCAGGTCGTCTTCACCGGCTGCCTGTTCATCCTGAACGGCGGCTTCGCCAACTACCTGTCGTACGTCATGCCGTCCCGCTGGGCGGTCGCCGCGGCCGGCACCACGCTCGACTTCAACAAGGTCAGCCCCAACCTCGACGACCCCGGCAACCCGGACCCGCTCTGGGACCACGAGGTCCTGCAGTGGTTCATCAACATGGGCGCACTGCTGGCGATCGGCGCCTTCTGCGGCATCCTCGTGGCGCGCTTCCTGCGCCGCCACGAGCCCGAGGTCATGCGCAAGTGACCTGGTAGCAGTACGAGGAAGGGCGGCCCCCGGAGTGATCCGGGAGCCGCCCTTCCTGCGTGTGCGGGGGTGCTCAGTAGGCGCCGTTGACGTTGTCGATCGAGCCGTACTTGGCGGCGGCGTAGTTGGCCGCGGCCGTGATGTTGGAGACCGGGTTGTAGATGTCGTGCGGGGTGCCCGGCACGTGGTACGCGTTGAACGTCGGCTGGATGACCTGGAGCAGGCCGATCGACGGCGTGCCGTTCTGCGCGTTGACGTCCCAGCCGTTCATGGCCCGGGGGTTGCCGGTCGACTCGCGCATGATGTTGCGGTGCAGCCCGTCGTACGAACCGGGGATGCCCCGCGTCTTCATGACGTCCAGCGCCTCCCGGATCCAGCCGTCCAGGTTGTTCGCGTACACCGGCTTGCGGGCGGCGGCACGGCTGGCCGCCTCCTTCTCCTCGGCGCGCTTCTTCGCCTGGGCGTCCGCCTTGGCCTTCGCGTCCGCCTTGGCCTTCGCCTCGGCGGCGGCCTTCTCCTTGGCGGCCTGGTCCTTGACCCGCTTGTCGGCAGCGGCGTGCTGCTCGACGACCTTCGCCTGCATGGCACCGGTGCCCTCGGGGGCGACCATCGCGACCGCGGCCATGTCCTGCGTCCCGGCCTCGGCCTCGGCGGAACCGGTGCCGGGCAGGAGGGTCAGGGCGAGGGAGGCGGCGCCGAGAGCGGCGACACCGGCGATCGAGACCCGATGGGTCTTCGTCAGGCGACTATGGCCAGGGGCGGAGGACATGCAGACGTACCTCTCGAAGGGGACGGGGACTGCCGCGGACTCCGCGACGGCTGCAATTCTTAGCGCCCGCAAAATCCCCGCGCAAAGACCCCACATACGAACCCCGATAGTGGACACGTCCCCCCGCAGGACCGTCCCGGACCCGTACCGCCCCCGCTCACACGCCCTTTATCCCTCCACTACGCCCCTTCGTAAGTGACCTGCGTCCTATGCCCGGCCTCACATCAACCACGTAACAACTTCACCACCCGTAACCATCGCGAACGTTTCCGTCACGCCTCGTTCGTCGTCCGGTCCCCCGTGCCCGCCCGTCCCGCTCCCGGCCCCCCCCCGCACCCGACACCACCGCCCACCCCACCCCCGTACCCCCGAAGACCTAGTCCCTACGACCTCCCCCTCTCACCCCCACGCCCGATACACCCCCACACCCCCACCGGTACGGTGACGGACATGACCCCCGGCCGCCCCCACCTGCCCCCCGGCGGCCTCGCCGCCGTCAGCTCCGCCCTCCTCGCGATGAGCCGCCACCTCGAAGTCCGCGATGTCCTCAAGACGATCGTGGCCTCCGCCCGCGACCTCCTGGACGCCGAGTACGCCGCCCTCGGCGTCCCCGACGACCACGGCGGCTTCGCCCAGTTCGTCGTCGACGGCGTCAGCGACGAACAGTGGAAGGCCATCGGCCCGCTGCCCCGCCAGCACGGCATCCTCGCCGCGATGCTGCACGGCAACGAGACCGAGCGGCTCGCCGACGTCCGCAAGGACCCCCGCTTCGAGGGCTGGCCGGACGCCCACCCCGACATGTCCGACTTCCTGGGGCTGCCCATCCGCGACGGCGACGAGGTCATCGGCGCCCTCTTCCTCGCCAACAAGCGCTGCCCCAAGGTCGACGGCGGCTGCGGCTTCACCCCCGCCGACGAGGAACTCCTCACGCTCCTCGCCCAGCACGCCGCGATCGCCCTCACCAACGCCCGCCTCTACGAGCGCAGCCGCGAGCTGACCATCGCCGAGGAACGCTCCCGCCTCGCCCACGAACTCCACGACGCGGTCAGCCAGAAGCTCTTCTCCCTGCGCCTGACCGCCCAGGCCGCCACCGCCCTCGTCGACCGCGATCCCGCCCGCGCCAAGGACGAGCTGCACCAGGTCGCCGCCCTCGCCGCCGAGGCCGCCGACGAGCTGCGCGCCGCCGTCGTCGAACTGCGCCCGGCGGGCCTCGACGAGGACGGCCTGGTCGCCACCCTCCGCAACCAGGTCCAGGTCATGGACCGCGCCCACACCGCCCACGTCGTCTTCGACAGCTGCGGCGTACGCGCCCTGCCCGCCGCCCAGGAGGAGGCCATGCTCCGCGTCGCCCAGGAGGCCCTGCACAACGCCCTGCGCCACTCCGGCGCCGCCCGCGTGGACGTCGTACTCGAAAAGCCCCGGGACGACCGCGCCCGCCTCACCGTCACCGACGACGGCTGCGGCTTCGACCCCGCCGGAGTCCGCCGGGCCGGCCGCCACCTCGGCCTCGTCTCCATGCGCGACCGCGCGAGCGGCGTCGGCGGCACCCTGACCGTGCACTCGGAGCCCGGCAAGGGCACCACGATCACCCTGGAGGTCCCCGGTGCCTGAACCCGGTCGCAGCACCCCGTCCGCTTCCTCGGGGAAGACTTCCTCGGGGAAGACCAAGATCCGCGTCCTCCTCGTCGACGACCACCAGGTCGTACGCCGCGGCCTGCGCACCTTCCTGGAGATCCAGGACGACATAGAGGTCGTCGGCGAGGCCGGGGACGGCGCCGAGGGCGTCGCCCAGGCCGAGTCCCTGCGCCCCGACGTCGTCCTGATGGACATCAAGATGCCCGGCACCGACGGCATCGAGGCCCTGCGCCGGCTGCGCGAGCTCGCCAACCCCGCCAAGGTCCTGATCGTCACCAGCTTCACCGAGCAGCGCACCGTCGTCCCCGCCCTGCGCGCAGGGGCCTCCGGTTACGTCTACAAGGACGTCGACCCGGACGCCCTCGCCGGAGCCATCCGCTCCGTGCACGCCGGACACGTCCTCCTCCAGCCCGAGGTGGCCGGCGCCCTCCTCGCCCAGGACGACCCGCACAACGGCCAGGGCCGCAGCACCTCCCTCACCGAACGCGAACGCGAGGTCCTCGCCCTCATCGCCGACGGCCGCTCCAACCGCGAGATCGCCCGCGCCCTCGTCCTCTCCGAGAAGACCGTCAAGACCCACGTCTCGAACATCCTGATGAAACTCGACCTCGCCGACCGCACCCAGGCCGCGCTCTACGCGGTCAGGCACGGTCTGACCGACTGACCGAGGGTCTTCCGGACCGTCGCCCTCCGGTACGAGATTCATACCGTCGGGTGTAAGTCATCCATACGGCGCAACCTCGTCGGCGGCAGGGCGTTCTCCAGGGCGTGCTGCGGCGGCTGGCCGCAGCCACCGCGAGGAGGAACCGAAGTGAAGAACCTGAAGAAGGCCGCTGCCGTCACCCTGGTCGCCGGCGGGCTCATCGCCGCTGGTGCGGGTGCCGCCTCCGCGACCGACACGGGTCACGGCCACGGCCATGGCCACGGCGGGTCCGTCGCCGAGGGCAAGGCCGTCCAGTCCCCGGGCGTCGGCTCGGGCAACCTGGTCCAGGTCCCCGTCGACGTTCCGGTGAACGTGGTCGGCAACACCGTGACCGTCATCGGCGGTCTCAACCCGGCGTTCGGGAACCTCGGCGTCAACCACTGACCGACCGGGTCCTCGCCAGAGACCCGTCGCGCAGCGGAAAACGGCCCCCGGCACACACCCGGGGGCCGTTCCACGCCCGGCCCGCGGCGTCAGCCCGCAGGCCCCGCATTGCTTCGAACGTGCGCACCTTTGTCCGGGGCCGTGTCGTTCCGCGGACCGACGCGTTCTCCAACCTGTGATCCCGAGGTTGGGGTCGCCCCGTAAACAGCAGAAGGAATACCTTTCATGAACACTGCCAAGAAGGCCGCCGTGGTCCTCGCCGTCGCCGGTATCGCCGCGGGCGCCTCCGCCGGTGCCGCATTCGCCGACGCCGACGCCAACGGCAAGGCCGAGCGCTCCCCGGGCGTCGGCTCGGGCAACCAGGTCCAGGTCCCCGTGCACGTCCCGGTGAACGCCGTGGGCAACACGGTCAACGTCATCGGCCTGCTGAACCCCGCGTTCGGCAACGACGGCGTCAACTCCTGACGTCAGTACGCTCCGAGAGCCCCGCGGTCCTGACCGCGGGGCTCTCGCCGTTTCCGCTGCGCCGCCCGGAGGCGCACCCCGGCAGCGGGGCGGGACAAGCGGCACCCGAGCGCTCCGCCCCACTCGGGCCCCGCAGCCTCCTGCTGCGGGGCTCCCCCTCTTCCGGGCCCCCTACCCCTGCTCCACCACCGCCCCGTACGCCGCCACCGTCGCCCGCCGCGCCACCCGCTCCACCGGCCGCAGTGCCTCCCCCCGCGCCCACATCTCCGACGCGCTCACCGCACCCCCGTGCCCGTTGCCGTACGCCAGCGAAACGATCAGCCCCACCCGCCGCGCCATCTCCAGCACGCGGACCGCCCGCGCCGGATACCCGGGTGCCAGCACCTCCGTCGAAGCCTCCGCCCGCGCCCGGTACGCATCGAGTGCCGCCTCCGCCACCGGCCCCGACCCCGCCACGTCCAGCTTCGCCAGCACCGCCGTCGCGTCCCTGAGCGCCTCCGCCAGCTCCCGCTCCGCCTCTCCGAGCGACGGCACATCGGCCGGCGGCGCATCCCGTACCGCGGAACACACCCAGGTCACCTCGGTCCGCACGTCCCCCCGCGGCCCGATCTCCTCGATCTCCGGTACGAGTCCCAGTGCCGCCCCCGTGCAGACCACCGCCTCCTCGGCCTCCAGCGCCCGCGCGTTGAACTCCGGCGGCCCGCTCAGCCCCAGCGGATGCCCCGGCGCGGGCAGCGCGACCCGGAAGCCGGTCGCCCCGAGCGCCCGCAGCCTCCCGAGCGCCAGCGTGAGCCCGACCGGCCCGTCCTCACCCGGCACGCCGGTCACCCGGTGCACCGCATCGGCCCCGACAATCGCCGTCGCCGCGTCATCCGGCGAGACAAAACCCCCCAACAGGGCATTTCCCCAAGCCGCCAGCATTCCTGAACGTGGTTCCGTGAGCATGCGTCCCAGCCTAGATTCCGGGCCGCACCCATCCCAAGGGCCGGACTGTCCGAGTGGTGGCGTAGGTTTTCCTTGGGCGCTGTGCCCACAGGCACACGCGACATTTCGATACTGCATGGGGAGACAACGCGCTCATGAGCGATGTACTGGAGCTGGTGGACGTATCCGTGGTCCGCGACGGACGGGCTCTGGTGGACGACGTCTCCTGGTCGGTGAAGGAAGGCGAACGCTGGGTCATCCTCGGCCCCAACGGCGCCGGCAAGACCACGCTGCTGAACATCGCCTCCAGCTACCTCTTCCCCTCCTCCGGCTCCGCCGCCATCCTCGGCGAGACCCTCGGCAAGGTGGACGTCTTCGACCTCCGCCCCCGCATCGGCGTGGCCGGCATCGCCATGGCCGAGAAGATGCCCAAGCGGCAGACCGTCCTGGAGACCGTCCTCACCGCCGCCTACGGCATGACCGCCACCTGGCACGAGGACTACGACGAGGTCGACGAGCAGCGCGCCCGCGCCTTCCTCGACCGCCTCGGCATGAGCGAGTACCTGGACCGCAAGTTCGGCACCCTCTCCGAGGGCGAGCGCAAGCGCACCCTGATCGCCCGCGCCATGATGACCGACCCCGAGCTCCTCCTCCTCGACGAGCCCGCCGCCGGCCTCGACCTCGGCGGCCGCGAGGACCTGGTCCGCCGCCTGGGCCGCCTCGCCCGCGACCCGTACGCCCCCTCGATGATCATGGTCACGCACCACGTCGAGGAGATCCCGCCGGGCTTCACCCACGTCCTCATGATCCGCCAGGGCAAGGTCCTCGCGGCCGGCCCCGTCGAGACCGAGCTGACCTCCCGCAACCTCTCCCTCTGCTTCGGCCTGCCGCTCGTCGTCGAGCACCGCGGCGACCGCTACACCGCGCAGGGCCTCCCGATGGGCTAAGTCCTGCCGTACGTACCGCACTTGAGCCGGTACGTGAATCCCGTGCGCCCTGTCCGCGCCGACCACCCGCCCCTACCATGACCGTTGTGAACATGGACGCATGGCTCTGGTGGCTGATCGGCGCGGCGGTGCTCGGCATCGCCCTCGTCGTCACGACGATGCCCGAACTGGGAATGCTGGCGGTCGGCGCACTCGCGGGCGCACTCACCTCGTACCTGGGCGGCGGACTCGTCACCCAGGTACTCGTGTTCGCGGCGGTGTCGGTCGTCCTGATCGTGGTGGTACGCCCCATAGCCGCCCGGCACCGAAGTCAGCGCCCCCAACTGGCCAGCGGCGTGGACGCGTTGAGGGGGCGTCAGGCCGTCGTCGTGGAGCGCGTCGACAGCGGCGAGGGCGGCCGCATCAAACTCGCCGGCGAGATCTGGTCGGCCCGCGCCCTGGACGCCGGACAGACCTTCGAGCCCGGCCAGCAGGTCGACGTCGTGGAGATCGACGGAGCCACGGCCGTGGTCATGTGAGCGTCCGTGAGGTAGACGGAACACCCTGCACGGCGTACGACCATCTGGAAAACTCGATCATCACCGCGGCACCGGCCCACCGGTTTGGCCGCGCAGCGTCGAGCAACACGAAGGGCACGGGGAAGCGATGTCATCGATCATCATCGTCCTGATCATTCTGGTGGTGCTGGTCTTCATCGCCCTGATCAAGACGATCCAGGTCATCCCACAGGCCAGCGCCGCCATCGTCGAGCGCTTCGGCCGCTACACGCGCACGCTCAACGCGGGCCTCAACATCGTCGTCCCGTTCATCGACTCGATCCGCAACCGGATCGACCTCCGCGAACAGGTCGTCCCGTTCCCGCCCCAGCCGGTGATCACCCAGGACAACCTGGTCGTCAACATCGACACCGTCATCTACTACCAGGTGACCGACGCCCGAGCCGCCACCTACGAGGTCGCCAGCTACATCCAGGCCATCGAGCAGCTCACCGTCACCACGCTCCGCAACATCATCGGCGGCATGGACCTGGAGCGGACCCTGACCTCGCGCGAGGAGATCAACGCGGCCCTGCGCGGCGTCCTCGACGAGGCCACCGGCAAGTGGGGCATCCGCGTCAACCGCGTCGAGCTCAAGGCGATCGAGCCGCCGACCTCCATCCAGGACTCGATGGAGAAGCAGATGCGCGCCGACCGCGACAAGCGCGCCGCGATCCTCACCGCCGAGGGCATCCGGCAGTCCCAGATCCTCACCGCCGAGGGCGAGAAGCAGTCCGCGATCCTCCGCGCCGAAGGTGAGGCCAAGGCCGCCGCCCTGCGCGCGGAGGGCGAGGCCCAGGCCATCCGTACGGTCTTCGAATCCATCCACGCGGGCGACGCCGACCAGAAGCTCCTCGCCTACCAGTACCTCCAGATGCTCCCGAAGATCGCCGAGGGCGACGCCAACAAGCTCTGGATCGTCCCCAGCGAAATCGGCGACGCGCTCAAGGGCCTCTCCGGAGCGATGGGCAACTTCGGCCCCCTTGGCGGGAATTCGGGCGGTTCCGGCGGCGGCAAGGAGCGCCGCGAACAGCCCCCCATCGACTGATCCGCCACCCCTCTCGTGCATGATCGCTGCACACGGCAGCGATCATCAGCACTCAGCACGAGGGGTACGAACCGCATGACGATCTGGGAGATGCTCGCCGTCTTCGCCGCAGGCATCGGCGCGGGCACCATCAACACCATCGTCGGCTCCGGCACCCTGATCACCTTCCCGGTGCTCCTCGCCACCGGCCTGCCGCCCGTCGTCGCGAACGTCTCCAACACCCTCGGCCTGGTCCCCGGCTCCATCAGCGGCGCCATCGGCTACCGCAAGGAACTGCGCGGCCAGCGCTCCCGCGTCCTCCGCCTCGGCCTCACCGCCCTGGTCGGCGGCCTGATCGGCGCGATCCTCCTCCTCGCCCTCCCCTCCTCCGCCTTCGACACGATCGTCCCGGTCCTGATCGGCCTGGCCCTGATCCTGGTCGTGCTCCAGCCCAAGCTCGCAGCCGCCCTCAAGCGCCGCCGCGAACAGAACGGCGAGCCCGCATCCGGCCCCCACCCCGACGGCGGCCCGGCCCTCCTGATCGGCCTCCTCCTCGCCAGCGCGTACGGCGGCTACTTCGGCGCCGCCCAGGGAGTCCTCTACCTCTCCCTCATGGGCCTCCTCCTCAACGACAGCCTCCAGCGCATCAACGGCGTCAAGAACATCCTGGGCGCCGTCGTCAACGGAGTCGCCGCCGTCTTCTTCCTCTTCGTCGCCGAATTCGACTGGACCGCCGTCCTCCTCATCGCCGTCGGCTCCGCCCTCGGCGGCCAGATCGGCGCCAAGGTCGGCCGCCGCCTGCCCCCGACGGTCCTGCGCGGCGTCATCGTCGCCGTCGGCATCGTCGCGATCATCCAGCTCCTGCTGGCCTGACACCCGGTCCCGTACGCGAAGAAGCCCGTACGCGAAGAAGCCCGCCTCCACCACGAGACGGGCTCCCTCTTCCTGCGACCGCACTCCTACGCGGCGGAATCCGCCAGCCAGTCCGGCAGCGAGTCCCACTCCGCCCCCCTCAGCGACAGCAGCATCGCATCGGCAGGCGTCGGGACGAACGGCTCGAACAGCAACGGCATCCCCGCCTTCTCCGGCGTACGGTCCGCCTTGCGGTGATTGTCCTCGGCGCACGAAGCCACCGTGTTCAACCAGGTGTCACCACCACCGCGCGACCGCGGCACCACGTGGTCCACGGTCGTCGCCCGCTTCCCGCAGTACGCGCACCTGTGTTGGTCCCGTATCAACACACCCCGCCTCGACCACGGAGCTTGTCTTCGGAACGGCACACGTACGTACCGGCTCAGCCGGATCACCATCGGCACCGGAAGATCGACAGCGGCGGCGCGCATACGCAGCCCGGGATGCGACTTCTCGACCACGGCCTTGTCCGTCAGGACAAGCACCACCGCACGGTTCAAAGTCACCGTCGACAGTGGCTCGAAGCTCGCGTTCAAAACCAGCGTGTCACGCATCCCGCCCACCCTCCGTGTGCCGGCCCACCCCGTGGCGGGCTTGGATCAACTCTGGCGGGACGCGCTCCAATGGACAACGGATTAACGGCGTCCCCGGCGGAGGGCTCGCACACCCCCCAAACAAAAACTGCCCGTTCCCGATCTCTTTCAAGACCGGGAACGGGCAAATACCCCGTGAATCTTTCGGACCGCGACTCAGCCCTCGGCAGGAGCCTCGTACTCCGCCACGAGCTGCGCCCGCCCGAGCGTGTGGAACCGCAGGTTGAAGCCCACAGCAGCAGGCGGAGTGTCCGGGCCGACACCCAGTGCGGCGAGGCTCTCCACATCCACCGCGTACACGGTGAACACGTACCGGTGACGCTCGCCCGCCGGGGGAGCGGCCCCGCCGAAGTCCTTCGACCCGTAGTCATTACGAGCCTGTACGGCACCCTCCGGCAGCCCCTCGAACTTCCCCGAACCCGCACCGGCCACCAGCTCGGTCACGGACGCCGGAAGGTCGAAGACCGTCCAGTGCCAGAACCCGCTGCCGGTCGGTGCGTCCGGGTCGAAGCACGTCACCGCGAAGCTCTTCGTCTCCGCGGGGAACCCCTCCCAGCGCAGCTGCGGCGAGGTGTTCCCGACCGCGTACACCTGGGCGTCCTTCAGATCCGCACCCTCCGCGACGTCGTCGCTCACCACACGGAACGAAGCCACCGGCGGATGGAAGTCGTGCGGCAGCGGCGCCCTCTTGCCCTCGGTCACGTCAACACCTTCCTACTTGGCCCAACACTCACCTGGAACGCTTCCGACCCTAGAGCCAGTTGCGCTGTCCACCGACCTCGGCCAGCCACTGGTTGAGGTACGCCGCCCAGTCCGTCCCCTGGAAGTCGTGCAGCCCGACCTGGAACGCCCGGTAGGAGTCGCTGCTCTCGCTGAACATGCCGCCCTTGCGGTCCATCTCCAGGATCACGTCCATCTCCCGGTCGTCCGCGACGAACGTCAGCTCGACCTGGTTGAGTCCCCGGTACTGCTGCGGCGGGAAGAACTCGATCTCCTGGTAGAACGGCAGCCGCTGCCGCGTCCCCCGGATGTGCCCCCGCTCCATGTCCGCACTCTTGAACCGGAATCCCAGCTGGATGAAGGCGTCCAGAATCGCCTGCTGCGCCGGCAGCGGGTGCACGTTGATGGGGTCCAGGTCACCGGAGTCCACCGCCCGCGCGATCTCCAGCTCCGTCGTCACCCCGATGTTCATCCCGCGCAGCTGCTGCCCGGCGATGCTGGTGACCGGCGTCTCCCACGGAATGTCCAGCCCGAACGGCACCACGTGCACCGCCCCGGCCTGCACCTCGAAGGCCCCGCCGAGCTTCACCTTGGTGAACTCGATGTCCTGCTTGACCTCCTGGTCGCCGCCCTCCACCTCGACGCGCGCCTGGAGCCCGACGGACAGCCCCTCGATCTGCTGGTTCACGGACCCGCCCTGGATCCGCACCTCGCCCTGCACCACTCCACCCGGTACGACGTTCGCCTCGGTGAGCTCCGTCTCCACGGACGCCCCACCCGCACCCAGGCTCGCCAGCAGCTTCTTGAATCCCATGCTCTCCCCTTAACTCTTCCGGCCTTGACCAGTACAAACGCTCGACACAGGCGCCCGGTTCCGCGCCTACCCGCACAACGAGTGGGGGCAACCCGGGTTCCACTACCCTCGGCAGGCATGATCGCGCCGAAACCGGACCGTACGCCGCTCGCCCGCCCGTTCTTCGACCGCCCCGTCCTGGACGTCGCCCCGGACCTCCTCGGCCGCACCCTGGTACGCCGTACCCCCGAAGGCCCGATCGAACTGCGCATCACCGAGGTGGAGGCGTACGACGGCGAACGCGACCCGGGCTCGCACGCCTACCGGGGCCGCACGGCCCGCAACGCCTCGATGTTCGGCCCACCCGGCCATGCGTACGTCTACTTCATCTACGGCATGTGGTTCAGCCTCAACCTGGTGTGCGGCCCCGAGGACAAGGCCAGCGGTGTCCTCCTCCGCGCCGGCGAGATCACCAAGGGCGCCGACCTCGTCCGCAAACGGCGACTTTCAGCCCGAAACGACAACGAACTGGCCAAAGGCCCCGCCCGCCTGGCCACCGCCCTCGACATCACCCGTGCCCTCGACGGCACCGACCTCTGCACGGACCCGGAATCCCCCCTCTCCGTGCTGAACGGCACCCCGACCCCGCCTGACCAGCGGGAGAACGGCCCCCGCACAGGAGTAGGAGGAGAAGGAGCAGTCCACCCCTGGCGCTTCTGGATCTCCGGCGACCGCACCGTCAGCCCCTACCGGGCACACAAGCCACGCCGCCGGGCAACTTGACTCGACCCCGTCACACGCCTAACGTAGCCCGAGCCGCTTGAAACGGGCACTGCTGTCGGAACGGTCCATCGGACCCGACCAAGCAGCCCCGGAGCGGCCAACCACTACTACGACTTCCCCTAACGGGTTCGAATTTCGGCATGCCCGAATTCCGACCTCAGCGGCCCGATTATGAGCCGCCAGGAAAAGCCGCTAAAGTAGTGAACACGCCGAAAGGCAAAGGCCCTCCAACGGCCACCGGAAACAAAATCCAAACCGGAAACGGCGCGGAAATGATCTGGTAAGGTTGGAAACACACCGAACGAAAACGTCCGGAGGAAAGCCCGCGAGGGTGAGTACGAAGGAAGCGTCCGTTCCTTGAGAACTCAACAGCGTGCCAAAAGTCAACGCCAAATATGTTGATACCCCGACTTGCTTCGGCAAGTTGAGGTTCCTTTGGAAAGACCTGCACGGCCCTTCGGGGTGCGGGCAGGCAACACTAGCGAGGACGCAGGAACACACCGTCTTATTCCGATGGTGGCTGTTCCGCTCTTCCGATGTGTGGACCCGATTACGGG
>BMUX01000001.1 GCA_014650415.1 Streptomyces spiroverticillatus | reverse complement strand
AAAAAGCCGCTGCCCCCGAGTCTGTTGACTCGGGGGCAGCGGCTTTTTTGCGTTTATGGTCAGGTCATGCGCTACGAACTGGTCATCTTCGACAACGACGGCGTGCTCGTGGACAGCGAGCCGCTCTCCAACAGGATCCTGTCCGGGTATCTGACGGAACTCGGGCACCCCACGACGTACGAGGACTCGCTGAGGGACTACATGGGGGCCGCCGTGCACCGTGTGCACGACCTCGTGCGGGAGAGGACCGGGCAGGAACTGCCGGCGGACTTCGGGGACCGGCTGCACGAGCGGGTCTTCGCCGCGTTCGAGCGGGAGCTCCAGCCGGTGCCGGGGGTCGAGGACGTACTCGCGAATCTGGTGGCCGAGGGGGTGCCGTACTGCGTGGCGTCGTCCGGGAGTCATGAGCGGATCCGGGTCGGGCACCGCAGGACCGGGCTCGACGAGTGGTTCGAGGAGGAGTGGCTGTTCAGCTCCGAGGACGTCGGGAAGGGGAAGCCGGCGCCGGATCTGTTCCTGTACGCGGCGGAGCGGATGGGGGTGGCGCCGGAGAGGTGTGTCGTCGTCGAGGACAGTCCGCTCGGGGTGCAGGCGGCGCGGGCCGCTGGGATGGACGTGTACGGGTTCACCGCGATGACGCCCGTGGAGCGGCTGGAGGGGGCGAACGGGTTCTTCTCGGACATGAAGGAGCTGCTCGGGCTGCTCGATTAGGGGTGGGGCGAGATTGGGTGGGTGATCCATCTACCCACTGGTAGGTCTGAGTCGTACGCTCACGGTTCATGACAGATGCGCGCCTGCGGCACGGCAGGGCTTCTTTGGCGTTGAGTTTTTTCGCGCAGGGGCTCGCCTTCGCGATCCTCGTGACCCGAATACCCGCGCTGCAGAAGCAGTACGGGATGTCTGATGCGGTGCTTCCGATCTTTCTCGCCGCTGTGCCGATCCTGGCGGGCGCGGGCAGCTTCGTTGCCGAGGCCCTGGCGAAGAGGGTCGGGCCCGCGGCCGTGCTGCGGTGGTCGCAGCCCGTGGTGCTGCTGGCCCTGCTCGGGGTCGGGGCGGGCCGGGAGATGTGGCATGTGGCCGTCGCGCTCGGGGTGTTCGGGCTGGCGGTCGGCATGCTCGACGCGTCCATGAACATGCTCGGGGTCAGCCTTCAGCGGGCGTACGGGCGGAGCATCATGCTGGGGTTCCACGCGGCGTACAGCCTCGGCGGGATCGCGGGGGCCTCGCTCGCCTGGGTGGGGGCGAACTGGGAGCTGTCGCTGCTGGCGTCGTATCTGCCGGTGGTGTGTGTGCTGGTGCCCGTGGTGCTGGTGGGGAGCCGGTGGTACGTCGACGCGGAGGGCGGAGAGGGCGAGGCGTCGGCGGCGGCCAAGGGGGCGGGGGCGTTCTCGTTCAAGCTGCTGTTGCCGTTGTGCATGGTGATGGCGTTTGCGTACATCGGGGACTCGACGGTTTCGAATTGGAGTGCCAAGTACCTTCAGGACGTGCTGGGTTCGTCGGAGGCGCTGGCGACCGTTCCGTACAACGTCTACATGGTGACCACGCTGCTCGGGCGGGCCGTCGGGGACTTCGGGGTGCGGCGGTTCGGGGCGGTGGCCGTGGTGCGGACGGGGGCCGTGGTGGCGGCTGTGGGGTTCGGGGTTGTTGCGGCGGCTCCGGGGGCGTGGGTCGGGATGGCCGGATTCACGCTGCTGGGGCTCGGGTTGTGTGTGATCGTGCCGCAGACCTTCGCGGCGGCGGGGCGGATGTTCCCGGGGGCGAGCGACCAGGCGGTGGCGCGGCTGAATGTCTTCAACTACGTGGGGTTCCTGGTGGGGTCGCCGTTGGTGGGGGCGATCGGGGATGCGTGGAACTACCGGGGGGCCATGCTCGTACCCATGGTTCTGGTGTTGGTGACGTTGGTGTACGCCCGGTCCTTCGCGGCGGAGGGCGACCGATACGGTGGCGGGCATGAGCGGCCGCGCACTGTTGATGTGGGATGACGCCGTCACGGCGTACAACTTCGGCCCGCACCACCCGATGGATCCGGTCAGGCTTGAGCTGACCATGGGGTTGGTGCGGGCCTTCGGGCTGGACGGGGCGGTGGAGGTGGTGGCCGCGCCCGCGGCGGGGGACTCGACGCTGCGGCTGGTGCATCGTGAGGATTACGTCGAGGCCGTGCGGGCGGCCTCCAGGGCGCCGGGGGACGCCGATGCGTCGTACGGGCTGGGGACGGTGGACGATCCGGCGTTCGCGGGGATGCATGAGGCTTCCGCCTTGATTGCCGGGCAGTCGGTGGGGGCTGCGGAGGCGCTGTGGCGGGGGGACGCGGCGCACGCGGTGAACTTCGCGGGCGGGCTGCACCATGCGATGCCCGGGGCGGCGGCGGGGTTCTGTGTGTACAACGACGCGGCGTTGGCGATCGCACGGCTGCTGGAGATGGGGGCGGAGCGGGTCGCGTATGTGGATGTGGACGTGCATCACGGGGATGGGGTGCAGGCGGCGTTCTGGGACGACCCGCGGGTGCTGACGATTTCGGTGCATGAGCATCCGCGGCATCTGTTTCCGGGGACGGGGTGGCCCGAGGAGACGGGTGGGGCGGGTGCGGGGGAGGGCAGTGCGGTCAATGTCGCGTTGCCGGCGGGGACCGGGGATGCGGGGTGGCTGCGGGCCTTTCATGCGGTGGTGCCGGAGTTGTTGGCCGATTTTCGGCCACAGGTGCTGGTGTCGCAGCACGGGGCGGATACCCATTTTGAAGATCCGTTGGCGGATCTGGCGGTGTCGCTGGATGCGCAGCGGGCGGTGCAGGCGGCGTGTCATGAGCTGGCGCACGAGTACGTGGAGGGGGCGAGGTGGCTGGCGCTCGGGGGTGGGGGCTATGCCGTGGTGGATGTGGTGCCGCGGGCGTGGACGCATTTGGTGGGGATTGCGGGGCATCGGCCGGTGGAGCCGGAGGCGGAGATTCCGGGGGTGTGGCGGGAGCGGGTGAAGGCGTTGCGGGGGGAGTTGGGGCCGGGGCGGATGACGGATGGGCGGACGGTGGCTTGGCGGGGGTGGGAGGAGGGTTATGACCCGGGGGATCGGGTGGATCAGGCGGTGGTGGCGGTGAGGAGGGCGGTGTTTCCGTTGCGGGGGCTTTTGGCGTAGGTGGGGGGCCTTGGGTGGGGCGGCCGGGAGTGGGGGGTGGCCCGTGGGCCGGTGGTGAGGGGGCCGGAACGGGGGTGGGCCGGGAGCGGGAGGGGCCGCCCCCTTGCCCGCCCGTTCCGCCCCCGGGGGGCGGCCCCGCCGCCCAAGGGGACGGCGGCGGAAAGGGGGACGGCGGCGGAAAGGGGGGGCGGAGGGGGAAGGGGCGCCGGTCAAGGGGGCGGGGTGGAAAGGGGATTGGGCTGTTTGGTGGGGAGGGGTGGGGTTTGGGGGACAGGGGGGTGGTGTGGGAGGAGCATGGTGGGGTGTTGAGTCGTGGGGCAGTGAGGGCGCATTTGTTGGCGGCGCGATTGGCGGGGGTCGTGGCAACGTCGAGGGAGGTGAGTCTGCGGAGTTATCGGCTCTTCGGGGCGGGGGATCCGAGGGTGTTGATCGGGCTGGAGCCCCAAAAGGGTTGGGGGGAGGGGGAGTTGGTTGATTTGATGGCACGAAAGTGCGGTGTGTCGGGGGATCTCGGGTACCGGCAGGGACCCGATGCCATCGATCCGGAACGGACGTTGGCGGCCCTGGACGCCTTCGCGGAACGGGTGGGGGAGGCCGCCGCGAGACGGGTTCCGGTGTTGTTCGGGACCGGTCATCCGCACCGATTGCTCGGCTTCTACGCCGAGTTGGCAGACGCCATGTCGGCGGCGGGATGTGAAGTGCTCACTCCCGCGCAGGGGAAGCGAGTCGACATAACGACCCGGTTCGGCGTACGTACGTACAACCTTGACTACGTACGAGGAGTCGCGCTGGTGCGCGAACCCGGCGCACGGGTCGGCGCGAGTGACCCCGGCGTGCACTCCCATTCGCCCCTGCCGATTCGGGTGGTTCTGGGGGCCGCGGCGGAGGTCGGAGGGCCCCTTCCGGGGCTGGTCGTCGGGGACCACGGATGGGTCGTCGGCGCAGGTCAGCTGGGGTTCGAGGCCATCGGCCCGGCAGACGTGGACGACCCCGCGGTGTTTGTCGGGGAGGAGGAGGGGCGGGTGGCCGTGGCCGTTCCACTTGATGACGGTGTGCGGTCTGATTACTACCGACCGCTTACTCGCTATGTACTCAATCGAGCGTGTCTGTCACGGTAGCGGGCCGATCGCATCTCCTCTTCCCCACTCGCATCACACGCCCCTAGTCTGGGGAGTGAGCGCACAGCGACGAAGAGTCACCGGAAGGGGAAGCCGGTGCGCGTCATGTGCGGAAGGTACAGGTGGGTCATGACTGCTTCAGGCGAGAGGCCTCTCAACGAGGTCAAGTTTCTGACCGTGGCGGAAGTCGCCTCGGTGATGCGAGTGTCGAAGATGACCGTGTACCGCTTGGTGCACAGCGGTCATCTGCCGGCGATCCGGGTGGGCAGGTCCTTCCGGGTTCCGGAGCAAGCGGTTCACGAGTACCTCCGGGAGTCCTTCGTGGGGGTCGAGACGGCCTAGTTATGGCCTGGGCTGCCCTCGGATTACGTCCCTCACTCGGTGGGCGGTAGGCTAGGCCCTTGTAGGTCGTGTGGGCCCAGACGCCCCGCACCAGTAGAGAGAAGCGAGGGTAGTCGTGGGCTCTGTTATCAAGAAGCGGCGTAAGCGGATGGCTAAGAAGAAGCACCGCAAGCTGCTGAAGCGCACGCGCGTTCAGCGTCGCAACAAGAAGTAAGCGACGGCGCATCGCGCGCTACGCAGTCCGGAACGGCCCCCCTGCCAGCAGTGGCAGGGGGGCCGTTCCGCGTTTTCCCGCCATAGTCCCCCCGAGGCCCCGGGTGGCCGAGAGTGCCGTGCGGACATCACAGCGCAACATCCAGGCGCTAACGTGGCCCGGGGGGAGACCCAGGAGACCCGGCCGGGCCGGGGAGACTGCCGGGGATACCGAGGGGAAGGCTCTGATCTTGGGCAAGGTCGTGCTCGTCACAGGTGTGGCCCGGCAGCTGGGGGGCCGCTTCGTGCGGCGCGTGCAGCGGGACCCCGAGGTGGACCGGGTGATCGGGGTCGACGCCGTTCCGCCCGAGCACCACCTCGGTGGCGCCGATTTCGTACGGGCGGACATCCGGCAGCCCGCGATCGCCCGGGTGCTGGCCGAGTACGGGGTCGACACGGTCGTCCACATGGACGTCACCGGCACCCCGCTGGGCGGCGGCGGAGGCCGGTCCTCCGTGAAGGAGACCAATGTCATCGGCACCATGCAGCTGCTCGGCGCCTGCCAGAAGTCGCCGACCGTGCAGCGCCTGGTGGTGAAGTCCACGACGAGTGTGTACGGGTCCGCGCCGCGCGACCCGGCCGTGTTCGGCGAGTCCACGCCGCCGAAGTCGCTGCCCAGCGGGGGCTTCGCGAAGGACGCCGTCGAGGTCGAGGGGTACGTACGGGGATTCGCGCGGCGGCGCCCGGACGTGGCGGTGTGCGTGCTGCGGTTCGCGAACATCCTGGGGCCGAGTGCCGATTCGCCGCTCTCCGAATACTTCTCGCTGCCCGCCCTGCCGACCGTCCTCGGGTACGACCCGAGGCTCCAGTTCGTCCACGAGGACGACGTGGTGGAGGTCCTGCGGATCGCCGCCCACGAGCCTCGGCGAGGCACGCTCAACAGCGGCACCTTCAACATCGCCGGGGACGGGGTGCTGCTGCTCTCGCAGTGCGCGCGCAGGCTGGGGCGGCCGACGGTGCCGTTCCTGCTGCCCGCCGTGCGGTGGGTGGGCTCGGCGCTGCGGACGGTCGGGGTGACCGACTTCTCGCCCGAGCAGATACGGCTGCTGACCCACGGGCGGGTGGTGCGCACCGCCCAGATGCGCGAGACCCTCGGCTTCGAGCCGAAGTACACGACCGCCGAGACCTTCGAGGACTTCGCCCGCAGCCGGGGCCGGGGGCTGCTGCCGCCGGAGGTCCTCGCCCGTACGGTGGACAGAGCGGCCGGGAGGGTCTCCGGGCTCGCCCGCGTCGTACGACCGAGAAGTGAAGCCTCGCCCGCTCAAGCCTCGTCCTCCACGGAATCCAAGGAGCGCATCTGACATGGCCGACGCCAAGGTCATCCCCTTCGGTGACGAGCCGCGCTCGCGGCGGGGCACGGGGGGCTCGCGGGCGGGGGCCGGCAAGCGCAGCGGCGCCCGCAAGAGCGGCACGCAGGGTGCGCTCGCACCCGTACCGCAGCAGCGGACGCCGGCCGAGGACGGCCCGCAGGAGGCCGCCAAGGAGCCGGAGGAGCAGGGCGGCGGCTGGGAGCGGCGGATCGCGGGCGGGCTCGCCTTCCTGCGGCGGCGGATCACCGGGGACTACGAGGTCGACGAGTTCGGGTACGACCGTGAGCTCACCGACCAGGTCCTGATGTCGATGATCCGGCCGTTCTACGAGAAGTACTTCCGGGTGGAAGTGAAGGGCATCGAGAACATCCCGGCCGAGGGCGGGGCGCTGATCGTCGCCAACCACTCCGGGACGCTGCCGCTGGACGGGCTGATGCTCCAGGCGGCCGTGCACGACGAGCACCCGGCGGGGCGGCACCTGCGGCTGCTCGCCGCCGACCTGGTCTTCGTGCTGCCGGTGGTGAACGAGCTGGCGCGGAAGGCGGGGCACACGCTGGCGTGCGCGGAGGACGCGCAGGCGCTGCTGGAGCGGGGCGAGCTGGTGGGCGTGATGCCCGAGGGGTTCAAGGGGATCGGGAAGCCGTTCAGCGAGCGGTACAAGCTCCAGCGCTTCGGGCGGGGCGGCTTCGTGTCGACCGCGCTGCGGGCCGGGGCGCCGATCGTGCCGTGCTCGATCGTGGGCGCGGAGGAGATCTACCCGATGATCGGGAACTCCAAGACCCTCGCCCGGGTGCTCGGCTTCCCGTACTTCCCGATCACGCCGACGTTCCCGTGGCTGGGGCCGCTGGGGGCGGTGCCGCTGCCGACGAAGTGGACGATCCAGTTCGGCGAGCCGATCGAGACCAAGGACTACCCGGCGGACGCGGCCGAGGACCCGATGCTGATGTTCAACCTGACGGACCAGGTGCGGGAGCAGATCCAGCACACGCTGTACAAGTTGCTGGTGCAGAGGCGGTCGGTGTTCTTCTGACCGGGGAGCGCCGATCGGGATGTTCGGGCTGCCCGAGGACCGACGGACGGAGTCCGGCGCAGCTGTCCGAAGCCCGCGGAGCGGTGCGAGGACAGCAGAGAGAGGGGCCAAGTTGCTGGTGCAGCGGCGGTCGGTGTTCTTCTGACCGGCCGCCGCTGCACGGCAGTTACCGCTTGTTGGTGTCCTCGCCGTCGATGCCCAGGCCCGGGAGTACGTCCGGGAGGATGGGCGGGATCGTGACGTCGGGGACGGCGGGCTTCGCGGGCTTGCCGGGGGTGGACGGGGCGGGCTTGTTGGACGGGGGGTCCAGCAGGTCGCCCGCGCCGCCGATCAGGCCGTCGGACTGCTTGCCGTCCGAGGAGGCGGGCGGAGGGCTGCCGGGCCTGCCCTGGTGGGGGCGGCCCGGGGTGGTGCCGGGGGCGGCGGGGCGGGTGCCGTCGGTGCGGTGCGGGGTGCCGGGGCGGTCCTTGTGGGCGCCCGGGGCGGACGGCTTCTGGTCGGACTGCGGGAGCGCGGGCAGCAGCGACCTGAGCGGGTTGACCTCTTGGTCTATGGCGTCGAAGACGGAGGAGACCTGCGAGCCGACGTCCCCCAGCTGGGCGGGCAGCAGGCCGCGCAGGCTGCTCCAACTGTCGCGGTGGGACTGGGCGAACGCGTCGAGGGCCTGGATGGGGCCGATGTTCCCGTCGCGCTCGTACGCCTCGTAGAGGAGCCGGTGGCCCTCGCCGACGTCGTGCTTCATCCCGTTCAACGTGCGTCTTACTTCGCCCAGTTGCTCGTGGTCGAGTTGGGCCGCTCGGCCCCGCTCCATGAGGCGTCTGGCCTCCTGGAGCCTGGTGGACGCCTGGTCGAGGTAGATCTGGCCGCGGTCGGACGCGTCGTCCGCCATGGTCAGCTTCAGATCTTCCATGCCGCGCTTGAGCCCGTACAGCGAATCACCGGGGAGGGCGTTGGAGCTGGCGGCGGCGACGCCGCCGAAGGCTCCGGCCGCGACTCCGACGGTGAGGCCGCCCGCCGCAAGGCCCTTCGACCAGCGGGAGCGGGGGCGCAATTTCCGGAGCGAGGTCGCCCGGTGGGCTCCCCGTCCGGTGCGCTGCTCGGGCACCTGAGGGCCCGCGGGCCCCCCCGCGGTGCCTTCCAGCAGCATGGCTTCCATGGCGGCGACGAGCTGGGCTCGTTGCACCACTTTGACCTCGGGGTCCATTTCCGGTGCGGGCAGGTCGCCAAGGCCCGAGACCAGGGAGAGCAGTGCTCCCTGGTCACCGGGCCCTTCGGCTGCTCCGGCCGTACCTTCGGGCTGTTCGGCCGCCGTGCCCTGGAGTTCCTGGTCCTCCAGGGCCTGGGCGAAGGCGTTGGCCCGCCGGTGCGCCGATACGTTAGCGATCACTGGCGGCACCTCCTCTCGTCATGACGATCGACTCCCCGGGTGATCCGGAAGGTTGCACGCCATGAGCACATTCACGCGATGGAGTGAGTGGCTGCGGGCATGGCGTGACCGCAGGGAGCCTGCATTCCGCACAACGAGCCGCCGGGCACTTGGGTTACGGACGAAAGATGATCCGACTGCCGAAGAAGTCAGGTTTCGACAGCTGGTGATCGAACGGTCACCTGGCGTCGTCGGGGAGCAGACGGGCGAGTGTGCGGACCGCCCGGTACTGGAGCGTCTTGATCGCGCCCTCGTTCTTGCCCATGACGCGGGCGGTCTCGGCGACCGAGAGCCCTTGCAGGAAGCGGAGTGTGACGCACTCCTGCTGCTGCGGATTCAGCTTCCGTACGGCTTCGAGGAGGGCCGCGTTGGAGAGGGACTCCAGTACGGAGTCCTCGGGGCTGCGCTCGACCTCGTTGGCGTCGAGCATTTCGCCCGTGGTCACTTCGAGCCTGAACCGGCTCGATTTGAAGTGGTCCGCGACCAGGTTGCGGGCGATCGTGACCAGCCAGGCGCCGAAGTCACGGCCCTGCCAGGTGAAGGTGGAGATCCTCCGCAGGGCGCGCAGGAACGTCTCGCTGGTCAGGTCTTCTGCCGTCGCCTTTCCGCCGACGCGGTAGTAGATGTAGCGGTAGACCGTGTCGCTGTACTGGTCGTAGAGGCGGCCGAAAGCATCGGCCTCGCCTCCCTGCGCGCGCTCGACGAGGTCCATCATGCGCGCGCTGTCGCTGTCGGCGGTGGGCCGACGGACGGTGGACGTGCCGGTGCCCGACCCGCCGCCGGCGCCGCGGCTACGTCTGCCCACGGCGGCACCGCCGTCGGCCAGGGCGTAGCAGGGTCCTGCGGGTAGAGGGGTGGCAAAGGCGGGGACGGCGTACGCGGTGGGGACGAAGCCGCGCAGTCGGTCGATGACCGTTGCGCGCAGCGTAGCCAGGCCCGAGGCGTCAACCCCGACGTGTGGGTACACGGGACTCCCAGAGGCAGAGCTTCCATCACGTGCAGTGCCGGACTGTTCACTCGTGATGCTGATGAATGGGTTCCGGAATGCGTCTGAGGAGAATAACGCTTCGTACAGGCAGCACTACACCCAGTTGCTCAAATCATCGTTTCCGTCGCTTCTGTTGCGTCTGAGTGACGGTTCAAGTAGCAGATAGTGACCACTTGTTGATCGGTTCGCGTCGTGAACTGGCGGAATGCGGGATCTGTTGTGGCCGAGTGGCGGGGGGACGACTGGCCGACGGGTTCGGCGGGTAAGACCCGGGGATTGGCCGCCGAACGGCTGTGGCACGGAAAAGGGCCGGGCCCGCCCCCTCATGTGGGGCGGGCCCGGCCCTCGTTCGTACGAGAAGGGCAAGAAGCGGAATCCGTCAGCGGCGACGGCGGTGCAGTGCGAGGGCCGCGGCGGTGCCTCCGGCGAGTGCGCCGACGCCGGCGGCGGCCGGGATGCCGACCTTCGCGGCCTTGCGGCCGGTGCGGTAGTCGCGCAGCCGCCAGTCGCGCTCGCGGGCGTACTTGCGGAGCTTGGCGTCCGGGTTGATCGCGTACGGGTGGCCGACGAGCGAGAGCATCGGGATGTCGTTGTGGCTGTCGCTGTACGCGGCGCAGCGGGTCAGGTCCAGGCCCTCGGCGGCGGCGAGCGCGCGGACGGCCTCGGCCTTGGCGGGGCCGTGCAGGGGTTCGCCGACCAGGCGGCCGGTGTAGACGCCGTCGTGGGACTCGGCGACCGTGCCGAGCGCGCCGGTCAGGCCCAGGCGCCGGGCGATGATCGTGGCGGTCTCGACGGGGGCGGCGGTGACGAGCCAGACCTTCTGTCCGGCGTCCAGGTGGGCCTGGGCGAGGGCGCGGGTGCCGGGCCAGATGCGCTCGGCCATGTACTCGTCGTAGATCTCCTCGCCGATGGTCATCAGTTCGGAGACCTTGTGGCCCTTGACGATGGACAGGGCGCTCTCGCGGGCGTCCTGCATGTGCTCGGGGTCCTCGACGCCGGCGAGCCGGAACCAGGCCTGCTGCCAGGCGAAGCGGAAGAGTTCCTGGCGCTCGAAGAACTTGCGCTTGTAGAGGCCGCGGCCGAAGTGGAAGATCGCGGCGCCCTGCATGACCGTGTTGTCGAGGTCGAAGAAGGCGGCGGCCTTGGTGTCGCCGGGGACCGGGAATTCGGGTTCCGCCGGTTCTGTGGAGTCGGGGGAATCGGGCTCGGCGGCGCGGGCCGCCTCCAGCTCTTCGAGTTCCTGTGACGACTTGCGTGCTGCTTCGGCTGCAGCCTCGCCCGCCAGCACGCTCCGTGCGGTCGCGGAGCGCCTACGGGGGGTGAGCCATCCCAGTGCGGCCATGTCGTGAGCATAGCCATTCTGTTCGGAAGTTCCTGAGCGGGAGGGCTGCGAGGGCGTGAACTCTCTGCGTCCGGGTTGTTACGGCGCGCTGGGGCGGGTGGTGACGGAGGGCCCTGCCCGGCGGTGGCGGGGGCGTCCAGAATGGGGGGATGAGCCCTTTGCTGCGACGTAGGAAGAAGGAGCCCGCCGAGCGGGTGGTGACGCTGATCGGGAAGCCGGGGTGTCATCTGTGCGATGACGCACGGGTGGTGGTCGAAGCCGTGTGCGGGGAGCTGGGGGTGCGGTGGGAGGAGAAGGACATCTCGGTGGATGCGGAGCTGCACCGGGAGTACTGGGAGCAGATTCCGGTGGTGCTGGTGGACGGGGAGCAGCACACGTTCTGGAAGGTGGATGCGGGGCGCCTTCGGCGGGAGCTGGGCGGATAGGCGGCGACAGGCCGACGGATGGGCGCAGACGGTTGAGCGGCGTACCATCGGGGGCGGTTTGAGGTGGCTTGGGGGTTGGATTGTGAGGAGAGTGTCCGGGTTTGCCCCCGAAGGAATGGCGACGTCACCGTGTGTGTTCCGGTTCCAGGGTGACGCGACGTGAACGCGTGACCCCGGTCACTTTGCTTGGACAAATCGGACACAATCTTTGTGCACGCGTTCACAAAGACATAGCCTGCATCCGACGGGGCGGTCTTGGGACATACGGCCGCCTACAGCCCCGCTCATCCCGCAGGAGCACCGTGGCAACTGGCCGAACTCACCGACCGGCGACCCGTAGCCGAGGCATTCCCGAGGCCACCGTCGCCCGACTTCCGCTGTATTTGCGCGCCCTGACCGCCCTTTCCGAGCGGTCCGTGCCGACCGTGTCGTCGGAGGAGCTGGCAGCAGCCGCGGGGGTCAACTCCGCGAAGCTGCGCAAGGACTTCTCGTACCTCGGTTCCTACGGGACCAGGGGTGTCGGGTACGACGTCGAGTACCTCGTCTACCAGATCTCGCGCGAGCTGGGCCTCACCCAGGACTGGCCGGTCGTCATCGTCGGCATCGGTAACCTCGGTGCGGCACTGGCCAATTACGGAGGGTTCGCCTCCCGTGGTTTCCGCGTGGCCGCCCTCATAGACGCGGACCCCGCGATGGCCGGGAAGCCGGTCGCCGGGATGCCGGTCCAGCACACCGACGAGCTGGAGAAGATCATCGAGGAGAACGGCGTCTCCATCGGGGTCATCGCGACCCCGGCGGGCGCCGCCCAGCAGGTCAGCGAGCGGCTGATCGCCGCCGGCGTGACCTCCATCCTCAACTTCGCGCCGACCGTCCTCCAGGTGCCCGAAGGCGTCGACGTACGCAAGGTCGACCTCTCGATCGAGCTCCAGATCCTCGCGTTCCACGAGCAGCGCAAGGCCGGTGACGCGGAGGCTGCCGCCGCCGCTGCCGCCTCCGTGCTGCCGCCCCGTGCCGCCGACGGCCCGACCCGGAAGGGACCCGACGGCGACGTGCCCGCCGTGATGCCGGCATGAGTCTTCTGGTCGTCGGGCTGAGCCACCGCAGCGCGCCCGTCAGCGTGCTGGAGCGTGCCTCGCTCTCCGTCGACGCCAAGGCGAAGCTGCTCCAGGACACCCTCGCGTCCGAGCCCGCCGCCGAGGCGACGGTGCTCGCCACCTGCAACCGCATCGAGCTGTACGCCGACGTGGAGAAGTTCCACGCGGGTGTCGCCGAGCTGTCGACGCTGCTGGCGCAGCACAGCGGCGTCGGGCTGGAGGAGCTCACTCCTTATCTGTACGTCCACTACGAGGACCGGGCCGTCCACCACCTCTTCTCGGTGGCGTGCGGTCTGGACTCGATGGTCGTCGGCGAGGGGCAGATTCTCGGGCAGATCAAGGACGCGCTGGCGCTCGGGCAGGAACTGCACACCGCCGGGCGGCTCATCAACGACCTCTTCCAGCAGGCGCTGCGGGTCGGCAAGCGCGCGCACTCCGAGACCGGGATCGACCGGGCCGGGCAGTCGCTCGTCACGTTCGGGCTCGAGCAGCTCGCCGCCGGTGCGCCCGTCGCCGAATGGGCCGCGGGCAAGCGGGCGCTGGTGATCGGCGCGGGCTCGATGTCCTCGCTGGCCGCCGCCACGCTCGTACGGGTCGGGGTCGCCGAGGTCGTCGTCGCGAACCGCACCGCCGCGCGCGCCGAGCGGCTGGCCGAGATCCTGGGCCAGTCGGGCGGGGCCGCGCGCGCCGTGCCGATGGACGAGGTGGCCCAGGAGCTGACACGAGTCGACGTCGCGATCTCCTGTACCGGGGCGACGGGCCTCGTACTCACCGTCGAGGACGTCGCCACGGCCCTCGGCCTGGACGCTGGGACCGCCGCCGGTGCCGCCGAGCCCGGTCACGTACCGCAGATGCGTCACGAGGCCGACCCCAACTCCCTTGAACTGCACGCCGCGTGGGCCGACAACGGGGAGGCCGCCGCGCAGGCGCAGCCCCGGATCCGGCCGCGGGGCGACAGCGCGAAGGCCGTGCGCCTCGCGCTGCTGGACCTCGCGATGCCGCGTGACATCGACGGTGCCGCGCACCGGCTCGACGGCGTACGCCTGGTGGACATCGAGTCGCTGGCGGACGCCTCGGCCGATGCCCCGATGGCGTCCGACGTGGACCAGGTGCGCGGGATCGTCGGCGAGGAAGTGGCCGCCTTCGGTGCCGCCCAGCGGGCCGCGCAGATCACCCCGACCGTGGTGGCGCTGCGCAGCATGGCCGCCGACGTGGTGACCAACGAGGTGGCCAGGCTGGAAGGCCGGCTGCCCGGGCTGGACGCCAAGCAGCGGGCGGAGATCACGCAGACCGTGCGTCGCGTGGTCGACAAGCTGCTGCACGCGCCGACCGTACGGGTCAAGCAGCTGGCCAGCGAGCCCGGCGGCGCCGGGTACGCGGACGCGCTGCGCGAGCTGTTCGACCTCGACCCGCAGACGGTCGCGGCGGTCAGCCGGGCCGACGGCCCGAAGGGTGCCGAGGGCAACGGAGCACTGGGCGCGCAGGGCTCGCAGGGCCCGCAGGGCGAAACGAACGACACCGCTGGTGCCGAGAGTGCGAAGAGAGGGCGGGCATGACTGATGCCGCGAAGGCCGGAACGGCCTTGAAGCTGGGGACTCGGCGCAGCAAGCTCGCCATGGCCCAGTCCGGCCACGTCGCCGAGTGGGTTCGTGAACTCACCGGCCGCGACGTGGAGTTGGTGGAGATCACCACCTACGGCGACGTGTCGAAGGAGCAGCTCGCGCAGATCGGCGGCACCGGCGTCTTCGTCACCGCGCTGCGCGACGCGCTGCTGCGGGGCGAGGTGGACTTCGCCGTGCACTCGCTGAAGGACCTGCCGACCGCGCAGCCCGAGGACCTGGCGCTGGCCGCCGTCCCCGTGCGGGAGGACCCCCGCGACGTACTCGTGGCGCGCGACGGTCTGACCTTCGCGCAGCTGCCGGACGGGGCGCGCGTGGGCACCGGTTCGCCGCGCCGGATGGCGCAGCTGAACGCGTACGCCCGCAGTCACGGGCTGCGCATCGAGACCGTCCCGATCCGGGGGAACATCGACACCCGGGTCGGTTACGTACGAAACGGCGAGCTGGACGCGGTGGTTCTCGCCGCGGCCGGGCTGCGCCGTATCGGCAGGGTGGAAGAGGTGTCCGAGTTCCTGGACACCGACATCGTCCTGCCCGCCCCCGGTCAGGGGGCGCTGGCCATCGAGTGCGCGGCGTCCAACGCCGACCTCGCTGCCGTGCTCGCCGAGCTCGACGACCCGCACACGCGGTTCGCCGTGACGGCCGAGCGTGCCCTGCTCGCCGCCCTGGAGGCCGGTTGCAGTGCCCCTGTCGGGGCCCTGGCCGACCTGTTGGTTGACGGGCAGATTGTCAATGAAATGCGCCTGCGCGGCGTCGTCGGCTCGATCGACGGCTCCGAGCTGGTGCAGCTGTCCACTACCGGTCCCGTACCCACGTCGCACCACGCCGCGGAGGCTCTCGGGCGCGAACTCGCGTCGGAGATGCTCGCCAAGGGTGCGGCCGGTCTTATGGGGGAGCGAGCACTTTGAGCCCCACCACCACACCCGCATCCTCGGCGTCCTCGGCTTCGTCGGGGTTCCCCGCACCTGGGCACGTCACCTTCCTCGGCGCCGGCCCCGGCGATCCGGGCCTGCTGACTCTGCGCGCCGTCGAGGCGCTGGCGAGCGCGGACGTGCTCATCGCCGAGCCGTCGGTCCTCGACGTCGTACGCGCCCATGCCAAGGCGGGCGTAAGTACGCCGCAACTGGCCGTAGTTGACGACTCGTCAGTAACTTCGGGCACGTCTGCGACCCGGACGCCCATGTCGTCCAAGGTCGTGGTCAATCTTGTCATGGAGGCTGCGCGCAGCGGCAAGCGGGTCGTGCGTGCGGTCTCCGGCGACCCCGGGCTCGACGGCAACGCGGGCGAGGAGATGCTCGCGTGCGCGGCCGAGGGGGTGGCCTTCGAGGTCGTTCCCGGCGTCGCCACGGCCGTCGGCGTGCCCGCCTACGCGGGGGTTCCGCTGCGGGACGCGCAGGGCGCGGACGTGCGCTTCGTGGACGCGCGGACGGCGGACGAGCGGTGCTGGAGCGAGGTGGGTTCGAGCGACGCGACCGCTGTCGTCTCGACCACGCTCGACTCGGTCGCCGCTGCCGCCGGCGAGCTGGTCTCGGCGGGCCGCAAGCCCGACACCCCGATGACGGTCACCGTCGCCGGCACGACGACCCGCCAGCGCACCTGGAACGCCACGCTCGGCACGGTCGCCCAGGTCCTCAAGCAGGCGAAGGTGCTCCCCTCCCCGGAGGGCCACCAGCCCGTCATAGCCGTGGTCGGCGAGCGCAGTGCCGCCGCCCAGCGCGACCAGCTGTCGTGGTTCGAGTCGAAGCCGCTCTTCGGGTGGCGGGTGCTCGTACCGCGTACGAAGGAGCAGGCGGCGTCGCTCTCCGACCAGCTGAGGTCGTACGGAGCGGTACCGCACGAGGTGCCGACCATCGCGGTCGAGCCGCCGCGCACCCCGCAGCAGATGGAGCGGGCGGTCAAGGGCCTGGTCACCGGGCGGTACGAGTGGATCGCCTTCACCTCGGTGAACGCCGTCAAGGCCGTGCGGGAGAAGTTCGAGGAGTACGGGCTCGACGCCCGGGCCTTCGCGGGGATCAAGGTCGCCGCGGTGGGCGAGCAGACGGCCGCCGCCCTGGTGGAGTTCGGCGTCAAGCCCGACCTCGTACCCAGCGGTGAGCAGTCGGCCGCCGGTCTGCTGGAGGACTGGCCGCCGTACGACCCGGTCTTCGACCCGATCGACCGCGTCTTCCTGCCGCGCGCCGACATCGCGACGGAGACGCTGGTCGCGGGCCTGATCGAGCTGGGCTGGGAGGTCGACGACGTCACCGCCTACCGGACCGTGCGCGCCTCGCCGCCGCCGGCTGACACGCGGGAGGCGATCAAGGGCGGTGGCTTCGACGCCGTGCTCTTCACGTCGTCGAGCACCGTGCGGAACCTGGTGGGCATCGCCGGGAAGCCGCACAACGTGACCGTCATCGCGTGCATCGGTCCCGCCACGGCCAAGACGGCCGAGGAGCACGGGCTGCGGGTCGACGTCCTGTCGCCGGAGCCGTCGGTGCTGCGGCTGGCGGAGGCGCTGGCCGAGTTCGGCGCGGCGCGGCGGACGGCGGCGCTGGAGGCCGGCGAGCACGTGGCCCGGCCGAGCGAGCGGCGGCCGGGGTCGCGCAGGCGGCGGACGACGTAGCGTGCGTGGTCAGGGGCGGTTCGCGGGGTTTCCCTGCGGGCCGCCCCTTTCTCGTACCTCTTCGTCATGTACGAGGCGGGGCTCAGCGGCGGCGGCCGGCCGTGCCGCGGTGATGGGTGCCGAGCGCGTGGAGGTACTCCAGGGCGTCCAGCAGGACCGTGCGGTTGTACCAGGTGAGCCACTGGCCGGCCTGGGCGCCGAGGGCGGCGAGGGCGTCGGACTGGGCCTCGGAGACGCCCTTCAGCCGGTGGTCGAGGTGGGCGGAGACCATGCCGACGCAGACCCCCGAGGCCGTCACGAAGGGGACGCTGTGGGCGGCGCGGGAGCCCGCGGCGAGGATCGCGTGGCGGGAGGCCTCGTCGAAGACGGGGTCGGACTCGACGTCGTGGACGGTGACCTGGGCGACGTTCTGGGCGGCGAGGGAACAGGAGGTGCCCTTCTCGCCGACGTGCGCGAAGAAGTCGACGAAGTCGTCGGTGAGACCGGTGTGCTGCTCCAGGCGCAGGCCGCCGCGGACACGGTCGGGGAGCTGGACGTTGCCCATGGGGGTGTCCAGGACGGCGAGGGTCTGGCTGAGGACCGCGCGCAGGACGGACGCCTGGTTGGGCTCGTCGCGGGAGGTGCTCCGGCGGGCTGCCGGGAAGGTCAGCGGCGGGGCGGGCAGGCGGGTGCGCTGCGGGAACCACAGGGGGCTGCGGTGGTCGGGGCGGGGCGTGCGGACGACGGCCTCGACGAGCTGGCGCATGCGGACGTTGTGCTGCTGGGAGGCGCGCTGGAGGAGGGCGAAGGCGGACTCGCCGTCGGGGAGGGAGTAGCGCTCCTGGAGGATGCCCTGGGCCTGGGAGATGAGGGGGTGGGTCTGGGCGCGGGCGCGGAGGTGACGGAGTTCGCTGCGCAGGCGTTCGAGCTCGGGGTCCTCGGGGGCGGGGTGGTCCGTCACGGGGCGGGTCCTTTCGGGTCGGGGGGGGGGGCTGGGGCTGAGTGACTCCCTGGGCTGGGGGCCTGGGTGACCCCCTAGCTGACCACACGGGCGGGGTGGGACGGGAGTGGGGTGGGGGCGCCCGCACCCGGCGCCGCACCCGGGCCGGGAGGGGTGGGGCGGGGGCCGACACGCGGTCGGTAAAGGGGGCGGAGGGTGAGGCGTAGCGTGGGCGCATGACTGTGTATGGCTCTTTTCCGGGGGCTCGGCCCCGGCGGTTGCGGACCACTCCGGCGATGCGGCGCATGGTCGCGGAGACCCGGCTGGACCCCGCCGACCTGATCCTCCCCGCGTTCGTACGGGAGGGAATCGGCGAGCCCGTGGCGATCAACGCCATGCCCGGGGTGTACCAGCACACGCTGGACACCCTGCGCAAGGCGGCCGCGGAGGCCGTCGCGGCGGGTGTCTCCGGGATCATGCTGTTCGGCGTCCCCGAGGACGCCAAGAAGGACGCGGCGGGCACGGCGGGCACGGACCCGGACGGCATCCTCCAGGTCGCGCTGCGTGCGGTGCGCGAGGAGGTCGGGGACGACCTCGTGGTGATGTCCGACCTGTGCCTGGACGAGTTCACCGACCACGGGCACTGCGGGGTGCTGGACGCCGAGGGCCGGGTCGACAACGACGCCACCCTGGAGCGGTACGCCGAGATGGCCCAGGTGCAGGCCGACGCGGGCGCGCACGTGGTCGGGCCGAGCGGCATGATGGACGGTCAGATCGGTGTCGTACGCGATGCGCTGGACGGGATCGGGCGCGAGGACGTGTCGATCCTGGCGTACACCGCGAAGTATTCGAGCGCGTTCTACGGGCCGTTCCGCGAGGCCGTCGGGTCCTCGCTGAAGGGCGACCGCAAGACGTACCAGCAGGACCCGGCCAACAGCCGTGAGTCCCTGCGGGAGTTGGCGCTCGACCTGGAGGAGGGCGCGGACATGGTGATGGTGAAGCCCGCCGGTCCCTACCTCGACATCCTCGCGAAGGTCGCGGAGAGCGTGGACGTGCCGGTGGCCGCGTACCAGATCAGCGGTGAGTACGCGATGGTCGAGGCGGCCGCGGAGAAGGGGTGGATCGAGCGGGAGCGGGCGATCCTGGAGACCCTGACCGGCATCAAGCGGGCCGGTGGGCAGATGATTCTGACGTACTGGGCGACGGAGGCGGCGCGGATGCTGCGCTGAGGCGGTCTTCTGAGTGGTGGCGGGCGTGTCCTTCGGGGGCGCCCGTCAGGGCTTTTCCAGGGGGAAGCCCCACTGCTCGCCCAGTGGCTTCGTCTCCCAGTTCTTCTGGTCCTGCGACGTGTGTGGCTTGGCGTAGGTGAAGCCCTTGGAGAGCCGCTGGAGCAGGTCGCGGGAGCCGTGCTGCTGGATCTCCGGGCAGATGAAGGTGCGGTCGGTGACCTCGACGACGTCGGAGATCCGCACCGTACCCTTCTCGACCTGCGCGCGAGCGGCGAACTCGTCGCAGCCGGAGTGCCCGCGGACATGGCCGTCGGCGTCGATGCGCAGGCCGGCGCCCGGGCCCGGCGGGTCGGTGTAGTCGCCCGAGACGGCGTCGATGCGGGGGATGTTCCACCAGGCGCCGGTCAGGCGGTCGGGGCCGGAGGAGGGGCCGTCGGGCACCGGCGTCGTCGCGGGACGGCCGGGGGAGTTCGCGCTGAACGCGGGGGCGCCCTGGCGCGTGAACTCGATGGTCCGGAAGTCCTTCTTGAACTGGTACGGGCCGTCGAGCCTCTTCATCAGCTCCGCCGCGCGGGCGGCCTTCGCGTCCGGACCGGCGGCGTCGTGGCCGGGCTTGTTCGTGCACTGGTCGGGCGGCAGCGCGCGGACGTCGAAGAACCTGATGTCCGGACGGCCCACGGAGACGGCCGCTCCTCCGGCGAAGCGTTGGCAGCCGTTGAAGCCGCGTACGGTGCCGCCTTCCAGCCAGAAGAAGGGGGCGGTCTCGGGCGCGTGGTCGCCGGGGTCGGTGAACCACTTCATGCCGTCGATCTCGTTGGGCCGCAGGAAGAAGGCATGCGCGGGCACGGCTTCCAGGAGCGGGGTCTTCGGGGCGTTCGGGGCGTACAGGCCGAGGACGCCCTTGTCGTAGTCGATGCGGTAGGAGAGGGCGGGGGTGCGGAGTGCCTTCAGCATCTCCTGGTGAAGTCCGGGGAGTTCGGGCATCTCGGAGGCGCTGCCGGAGCAGTTCTGCGACGGGGTGTCCTTGAGGTCGGTGAAGGTGATCTTCCGGGCGGCGGGCGGGGTGATCTCGGCCCGGGCGGTGAAGGAGCCGCAGGGGGTCGAGCCGTCCACGGTGTGGTTTCCGGCGATGGTGAGGTGGGCGCCGTAGTAGTCGTCGCGCGGGGCGTCCCGGTCCGGGCCCGTGCGGCCGTTGAGGGAGAGCAGGACCCACTTGGTCGCGATCAGGGGGAGGGGGAAGGGGTTGGATCGGGCGGGGGGTGGGGGTGGGGGTGCGGGGGTGCCTCCGGAGGGCGGCCCCGGGGTACTCGGGCCGGTTGCCGAGGGGGAGGGGCGGGGGCTTTCGGCGGGGCTTCCGCAGCCGGCCAGGAGCAGGGCGGCGGCGAGCAGGAGGGCGCCGGGCAGGGGGCGGGTGATGCCGGGGCGGCGGGCCATCACTGGATGGTAGGGCGTCTCGTTCCGGTGGTAACTCCCTTTGGGGCGAGTGGAGTTGATCGACTCCGCTCGTGTGCGGCCTGCGGGGGGGGGGGGGGGGGGTGGGGGGCTCGGGGCGTTGTCAGTGGTGGCTTCTACAGTGGTTGCACTGATCGGAAAGGGGTCGGTGGGGCGGTCGGCTGCGGCCGCTCGCAGGGAGAAGTGCGGTGGCAACGGGGGCGGTTCGGGTGCTGTGGAAGTTCGAGGTCGACGGGTACGTGGTGGGGCTCGACGCGGACTTGGAGTGGGAGTTCCGCAACCCGCGCGGCGGCCGGCTCAAGCAGCTGCCGAAGAAGGCGGAGGGGCACCCCGAGCGGGACGCCATGGTCCGGTTCCTGCGCATGGTGGGCATACACGGCAACGACTGCCGGGCGCGCGTGAAGAGGTGGGCCGACCGCGGGGTGACGGCCGTGCCGGAGGAGCTGGCCGCGGATCCGGTGTGGGGGGCGGCGCTGGAGGAGGCGGGTATCCGGGCCGTACCCGGGGGAGTTTCCGCCGTGGACGAGGACGCGGACGGGTCGCTGCTGGTCGGGCGGGCATATGAGCACTCCCTGACCGGGCATCGGATCGTCATGGTCGTGCGGGAGGAGGCCGCCCGGTACCGGGACGTGACGATGCGGCACGCCGGGTGGGAGCGGGCGGAGGGCTTCGAGGTCGCGTACGTGCCGGGACCCGTACCGGAACTGCCTTTCCCGGAGCGGGCGTTGGCGGCGCATCCCGGCATGGAGGAGACCGTGCTGGACGCGGCCGGGAGGCTCTTCGACTGCGGGCTGTACAAGAAGGACCTCGACATCTTCTTCAAGGAGCTGGAGCAGAGTGCCCCGGTCCTCGTCCCGCTGTTCCTCGACGAGATCGCGCTGAACTGCCTGCGCGGATACCCGGGCGGACACGGGGTCGACATCGAGGCCGCCACCGCCTACTTCGGGCGGGCCCGCCTCGCCGAGCGGGAGCGCGGACGGCCCATGGACTACAACTGGCTGGACGGCCGGTACCTGCACTTCGCCGGTGCGGGTGCGATCTCGGCTACGACGCTGCGCGCCCGCGCCAAGGAACTGGCGGTGAAGGGCGCCTGCACCCCGGAACACGTCGAGGACTTCCGGGAACTGCTGGTGGCCCGGGTGATCGGGGACGCCGAGAGCGCGGACCTCTGGGTGTACGCCCAGCTGCCGGCCGACCTCGCCAGGGTGGCCAAGGCGGCGGGGCTCGACCCCGAGGACGAGCTGGTGACGCTGCTCGTGGACTCCGGGCTGGTCGGGAACGTATCGCTGAGCGACGACGTGTTCTGGGCGACCGTCCTGAAGGGCAAGGCGTACGAGCGGGCCGTCGCCCAAGAGCCCGAGGCGGCGCGGGCGGGGGTGCTGCGGCTGATCCCCACTCCCCTCCCCGAACGGCAGGCCTTGTGGCGGGAGTTCGTGGAGCGCAGTGGGCTGTTGGCCCGGCTGGGCGGCGAGCTCGGTGAGTTCGGTGAGTTCGGTGAGGAGGAGGGCCTGGCGCCGGGGGAGGCGGCGGAGTGGTTCGGCCGCTGCATCTACTCCTTCAGCACCCGGCGGCAGCCGAGCCCGCAGATGTACGAACTGGCGCAGCGGATCGCCCCCCGGCTGCGGGCGGACGGCATGCCGGTGCAGATCCCGTACGAGTCGCTCCGCAAGAACTACTCGCTGGGACTGCCGCTGGACCTGATCGACCTGCTGCTGGAGCACGGGGTGCCGGTCGCGGATCCGCAGCCGCTGTTCGGCCGGGCCCATCTGGACTACCTCCTGCTGGCGCAGCGGCCCCAACTGTCCTTCCTGCGGGCCGACGCGCGGTTCGGGCGGGAGCTGAAACGGCTGCTGCGGGCCCTGCTCGACATGACGGACGACCTCACCACGGGCGGCAACTCCTGGTACCAGCCGCACGAGGACAAGGGCTGGGCCACCCTGCCCCCGCTGTTCACGAACGAGCTGGGGCACGAGGTGCTGGGCGAGTGGTGCGCTGCCGAACGGGAGCGGGTGCGGGCCGGCGGGTTCGACCTGGAGAGGCTGGCGCTGCTGCTCGGCAGGTTCGTGCACGCCGGGGCGGCGGTGGACGCGCTCCCCGAGGGCGTGCGCGCCGGGCTCGCGAAGGAGCTGGCGGTCCTTGACCCGGTGGACCTGCTGATGCGGGAGCTGCCGGAGGGGTCGGTGCGCGCGGAGGCCGAGGCCCAGCTCGCGGACCAGGAGCCCAATTCCACGTACCGGGTGAAGGGGATGCCGCTGTCGGGCTCGCTCCTGATGCAGGAGACGGTGAACTGCCGGGTGGGGTTGGGGAAGTTGATCGCCCGGCTGGGGAAGGGGGCGGCGGGGGACGGGGGCGACCCGGCTGCGGTTGCGGGCTCGGGCTCGGCTGCGGTTCCGGGGTCGGCCTCGGCTGCGGCTGCGGCTGCGGCTGCGCCTTCGGCTTCGCGGAAGGTCGTGCCGGAGCGTGAGGTGCTGCCGGAGCGAGGGGTGGGGGAGCTCTGCGCCCACATGGTCGCGTGGGCGCGGGGGGCCGACGGGGCTGCGGGGGCGGACAAGGCGGACGCGACCGGTGGGGCCGTGGTCTCGCAGGTGCAGGAGATCTCGATCTGGGAGGGCGGGGTGACGGAGCCCAGCGCGCGGTCCCGGGTCACGGGGGGCGCCCTTGACCACATGTTCTCCCTGCACGCCTACGCCTCCCGGCACGTCCTGATGCACGGGACCCGGTGGTGGCGCGACGACAACGCCCAGCCGGCCGTGTTCGCCGGGTACGCGAAGTACCCCTTCCTCGCGGGGGCCGAGGACGGCACCCCCGGGAAGTGGCGGGTCGTACGGACCGCGTGGAACGGGGAGCGGGGCGCGTTCGCCGGGTCCGTCTACCGGACGCGGACCTCCGTCGCGGTCGTCGTGAGCACCAGGCCGACGTTCCGGGTGCTCCTGGAGTACGCGCCGGAGGGGAAGTTCGCGGACGGCGGACCGCTGGCGGCCGCCGGGGTGGCGGTCATCGAAACGTACGAACTGACCCCGCAGCGACCGCCCGCGTGGTACGCCGACTACGCCCGGCTGCTGAAGGAGCGCGGCAAGCGCCCCGCCCGGCCGGATCTCGCCGCCGCCCTCGGCGCGGCGACGGGGCTCTCGCCGGCCGCCGCGACCGCGCTGCTCGTGGGGCAGTTGCAGTGCACGCCGCGACCGCCGTTCGACGTCCCGAGCACGCTGTCCCCCAAGTTCAACCTGCCGGACGCGTGGGAGGTGCGGCAGGCCGACGTGGAGGCGGAGGCGGCGGTGCTGGACGAGCTGCTGGACCGGGACGACGTCGCGACCCTGTACGACCTGCTGCTCCCGGACGACGCCGAACTGCTGTGGACCGAGGGGCCGGACGTCGCCCGGGCGGCGCGCTGGTGGCGCGAGCGCTTCGGAGAGCCGATACCCGTACCGGACCGGGTCCTTCCGTTGGCCCGGAAGGAGTTGGTGCGGCCCACCGGGGAGGACGTGTTCCGGCGGGACCGGCAGGGCCGGCGGGAGCCGTGGTGGCCGATGTTCCGATTCGACGCGGTGGCGGCGCGGGTGGCGACCGGTGCGGGGGTGCTGGACGAGGGGCTGCCGTTGCACGCGGGGCGGCCGGACCTGCTGGGCTCGGTGCGGGTGGCGGCGTGGCTGGCGTACCGCACGCCGTACGGGGACCCGTTGCGGCCCGCGATCGGCGCGGCGATCGGACGGCTGCGGGCGGAGGTCGCGGACCGGCGGCCGGGGACACCGCTCACGCTCTTCGCCACCCAGTCCAACTACCTGATGGGCGCGCCCGATGCGCTGGAGTTCACGTCCCTGGGGGAGCACCCCGCGGTGACGGTCGAGGACGACCCGGTCCACGACATGCGCAACGTGCGGGTCGACCCGGCGCTGCTCGCCGGACCGGCGGACCCGGTGCTGGACGGACTGGACGGCTACCTGGACTCCGTGCTGCCGTCGCAGTGGGTCCCGGCGTCGAACGGGCTGCCCGGGACGGCGGACCTGCGGGTGCTGCTGTCACCCGAATTCGGGGAGCTGGGGCGGGCGTTGGAGGCCGAGTCGGAGCGGCATCCGGAGGAGGGCCAGGAGGGGGGCCCGGAGGGGGCTTCCGGGTGGGCGCAGGATCCGACGCGGTCGGCGCCGCACGTGGTGGCGGCGTGCGCTGAGGGGTACGGGCTCGGCGCCGACGCGGCGTCGTACTTCCTGATGCTGGCCGTGCTGCCCGACCCCACGGACCGGATGGTCAAGCAGTGGACCGGCTGGAAGCCCGCCCGCTTCAAGGCCGCGAAGGAGGAACTGGCCGCGTCGGGGCGGGTGCTGGCGGCGTCACGGACGCGGGCGGGACGGTCGTTGTTCGTGCCGGGGCAGTGGCTGGGCCGCAAGACACCGCGCCTGCCGGTGGAGGCGTCCAAGGCCCGGCTGCTGGGCCCGTACATGGCGGAACACCGTTCCACCGCCCACCTGGTGACGGTGCCGCACGGACCGGTGGCGGCGCTGTTCGAGGGGTGGGCGGCGGAGAGGGGGCTGCCGCTGGGCGGCTGAGCGGGGCCTCGGGATCCCGGTGCCTCGGGGTCAGTGCCAGCGGAGGCGGTCGCCGGGGGTGGCGTGGCAGGAGATGCGGGTGCCGTTGGCGTCGACCGTGCTCACGCCGCGCAGGCGCTTCGGGCAGAACTGGCCTGCCTTGTAGTGCTTGCCGCTGGGGGAGAGGATCGCGCCGCCCGCCGGGACCTTCGACTGCTTGGGGGGCTTGGGGGCGGTGGTGCGCTTGGGGGCGGTGGTCCGCTTGGGCGTGGTGGTCCGCTTCGGGGCGGCGGTGTGCCGGGGGGCGGGCGGCGCGGCGAGGCGGGCCGGGGGTGCGGCGGGAGCGGACGTCGCGGCCGTCGGGGTCGGTACGGCCGTGGGGGTGCTCGAAGCGGTCGCCGTCTCGGTCGCGGTGGGGGTCGGGGTCGGCGAGGGGGTGGCCGACGCGGTGACCGTCGCGGACGGGGTCGCGGAGTGGGAGGGCGCTGCCGCCTTGGTGGTGTCCTGGCAGCCGGTGACCAGCAGTGCGGCGAGGAGGGCCGTGCCGGGCAGGGCGAGGCGGCGGACGAGGGCGGAGGTGCGGGGAGACATGCGGGGCCGATCCTGGGCGGGGGAGGGGGTGGGCAGTGCCCAGGTTCGTATGGGGGAGGTAAGGAAACACGTGTCGTCGGTCCCGTTTGGGGCGGCTGAAAGCCCCGGATCGACGGGGCTTTCGGCGCGGGGGTACGGGTCCTTCGGCGGTCGACGGGCCAGTGGGTTCGCTGGGCTCAGCGGGTGAGGAGTTCGGCGAGGCGGGAGAGGCCGTCGGTGGCATGGCCCTCGGCGATCGCGCGGTCGAGGAGGGGCTGAAGGCCGGTCAGCAGGTCGACCGGGAGGCCCTGGTCGCGGTGGGTGGCAAGGAGGTTGGGCAGGGCGGCGTGGTTCACGGCGATGGTGGAGACGGCGGTGGCGTGGGTGTCGGCGTCTAGCGACTTGCCCCAGGCGGCGGGGGCGGCGGTCATGCCGATGAGGAACTGCTGGAGCTGCTCGGCGAAGTCCGTGGTGGGCAGGCCCGCCGAGCGGATCAGGGCGAGCGCCTGGGCGGCACCGGTGAACAGGCCGTACATGCCGGTCAGCAGGGCCATGTCGTACAGCGAGGCCAGGCCCGGGTCCGTACCGACGTACCGGGGGTCGCCGAAGCGGGCGAGGAGGGGGCGGTGGGTGGTGAAGGCCTGCTCGTCGCCGCTGTAGTAGATGTACGAGTGGGGTGTGCCGATCAGCTGGGGGATGGCCATGATGCCGCCGTCGAGGTAGGTCGCGCCCTGCGCCTGTGCCCAACTCGCCCTCTGGCGGGCCTGTTCCGGGGTGCTGTTGGTGACGTTGACCAGGGTCTTGCCCTTGAGGGCGCCGGACTCCGCCACCGGGGCCAGGACCTCGGCGACCGTCTCGTCGGTGAGGAGGCAGACCAGGGTCAGGTCCGTGGCGGCGACGGCTTCGGCGGGGGTGGGGGCCGGGGTGGCGCCCTGTTCGGCGAGGCCGGTGGTGCGGGAGGGGGTGCGGTTCCAGACGGTGATCGGGTGGCCGGCGGCGAGGGCGGTCGAGGCGAGCGCGTGGCCCATGTTGCCGAGGCCGAGGAAGGTCACGGGGGTGGGTTCGGGCATGGCGGGGCTCCTCCGGGAGGCGGTGGGACAGGGGCCCCGGGCTGGGGCCCCTCATCGTGCGGAGGAGGAGTGCGGTTCATCAAGTACGTACTTTTTTGTGCGTGGTTGAACCGCAGTACGGGGTGGCTGCCGCCGGGGGCCGCAGCCGTGGGGGCGACGGGGGGACGGGCGGCTCAGAGGCTGCTGACGTCGTTCAGGTCGGACTGCCAGAAGGAGACCCGGATGCTGTTGTCGATGTAGACGCCCTTGGCGGGGAGGGGCACCGGGGCGAAACCGTCGAGGTTGCGCTGGTCCTTGTCGTAGAAGCCGATGGACAGGGACTTCGCGGTGTAACCGGGGTCCGGGGTGCCCGTGGGGGAGGAGAGCTTCACGGCGGCGTACCCGCTCCGGCCCGGCCGGAGGCTGACGACGGCCTGCGGCTGGGTGTCCTTCATCGACGGCGGTACGGACTGCGCGCCCTCGAAGCGGACCACCGGGGCGTAGAAGAGGTCGCAGAGCTTGGAGCCCTTGTTGGTGGCGGTGAGGATCATCGTGTTGAGGGGGCGGTCCACGACCTGGGCGGTGACCTTGATGGTGGAGGCGTCGCAGCGGGCGCGGTGGGCGGGGGCGTCGGGGTCGGCGGCTCCGCCGCTGCCGGTGGTGGTGCTGGTGGTGGTCTTGCCGGTGCTGCCGGAGGGAGTGTGCTGGGTGTCGCCGGAGGACTTGCCGGAGCTTGACGTTCCGGTGGAGGTGTTGTCGCCGGGGGCCTTGCCGTCCGGGGCGGCCGGGGCGGAGGCATGGGCGGAACCCGCGTCCTTGGTGCCGTCACCGTTCTGACAGGCGGTCAGGGAGAGGGACGCGATGAGGGCGGCTGAGGTGAGGGCGAAGAGGCGGGTGGTGCGTGCGGACATGGTGGGGCTCGTTTCTGTGCGGTCGGCGTGGTGGAAGCGGGCCGCTCGACCGGTGGGCGGGAGCGGCGTGCTTTGATGCCCAGAGCTTGCACGAGGAGGCGTCCCAGCGGCCTGAGTTGACGGGCAGTTGGGGACGGTGGAACGTTCGTACTGGCTTTGACCTGCGGTGATGCGGTGTGCCTGGAACGCCGGGATGGGATGGGGAGCAGTGTCCGAGACCGAGGGAGCGGCCGAATTCGCGCAGACCCTGCGCGCGTTGAAGGATCGTTCGGGCCTCAGTTACGGGGTGCTGGCCAAGCGGCTGCACATGAGTACGTCGACGCTTCACCGGTACTGCAACGGGGATGCCGTACCGACGGAGTTCGCCCCCGTGGAGCGCCTGGCGAGGGTGTGCAAGGCGACTCCGGACGAGATGGTGCAGGTGCACCGGTTGTGGATTCTGGCGGATGCGGCGCGGGGGAGGAGGACGGCGCCGGATGCCGGGCGGACGGCGGCTGTTGAGGGGCGGGCCTCGGAGGGGGCCGTGCGGGAGGTTCCGGACTCGGAGCCCTCAGAGCCCTCAGAGCCCTCAGAGCCCCCGGGGACTCCGGGGGAGCGTGACACCACACCGCTTGTCTCCACCGCCGGGTCCAGCGGCTCCACCGGAGGCGCGTCCGGCAGGACCTCCGCCCCCGCCGCGAAGCGGCGTCGTAACACCCTCGTCGGAGCGGCGGTCGTCCTCGCGGTGGCCACCTCCACCGTCCTCGTCACCCAGCTGACCGGCGGCGGGCACGGCCAGGCCCCCGACGGGCGTCCAGCGAGCGCCCGTACGCCCGCCGTGCCGACTGCGGGGGCAGGCGCGCAGGGCGGGCGACCGGTGACCTCCCCGCCCGGCACCGCGACCGCCGCACCGCCCAGGTCCGCGCCCCCGACCCCGGCCGATCGCGATCCCGGCCCCGGCAAGGAGGGGCCCGGGAAGAAGGGACCGGCGGTTTCCGCCGCACCCTTCTCCGCCTCGGTACGGCCCTTCGTGTACGAGAGCCCGTGCAGCCAGTTCTTCCTCGTGGACAGCCCGCCGGACAAGGTCTCCCCGCCGCCGAGCGAGCAGGACGCCCCCGGCTGGGCCGCCTCGTTCAAGGCCGTCTCCGCCGACGACCAGCTCGTCGCGCTCACCCTCCAGGGCCGGTCGAAGGAGACCGTCGTCCTGGAGGCGCTGCACGTACGCGTCGTACGGAGCGGGGCGCCGCTGCCCTGGAACCGGTACGCCGCCGGGGTCGGCTGCGGCGGGAACGTCGACACCAAGTCGTTCGCCGTGGACCTGGACGCCGGGCGGCCGACCGCCGTCCCGCACGCCGGGCAGCGGGACTTCCCGTACAAGATCAGTGAGACGGATCCCGAGGTCTTCTACGTGAAGGCGAAGGCCCGTACGCACGACGTCAGTTGGTACCTGGAGCTGGAGTGGTCCAGCGGCGACCGGCACGGGGTGCGGCGGATCGACGACCGGGGGAAGCCGTTCCGTACGAGCGGGTCGGCGGGCCGGCCCCTCTACAACCACCCGCTCGGCAGTACGGCCTGGGAGAAGCCGCTCGAAGAGACGGGCTGAGGGGGCGGCCGTACAGGTGCCGGGCCCGGTCAGGCGGAGGGGCGGGCGTGCTCCGCGTACCGGGCCTCGTACCAGGTGTCGCCGACCGGGACCGGCTTCTCGCCCTCCAGGTTCCAGCCCCACGAACGGGTGGGCGTGATCCGCAGGAAGTGCCCCGGACCCATCGCGCCGGTCCGCTCGAACGGACCGGCCGCGATGCCGTACACCCGCAGTCCCCTGGCCGTGAACGGGTCGAACGACGGAAGATCGTCCACGACCAGCGCGACCTGCGCCTCCCCGCCCTCGGGCACGTTGCGGAACTTCCGGGTCGCGAGGACGGACACGCCGCCCCCGCCCACCCAGAAGTACGTGCCGTCGAACTCGAACGCCACCGGCACGACGTCCGGCTGTCCGTCCGGGGCCACCGTGGACAGGCGGGCCAGGGGCTGGGAGCGGAGGTAGGCGAGTTCGTGCGCGGTGAAGGTCATGCGGGGTGTCCTTCAGGCGGTGAGGGCGGACGGGGGATCGGATCAGAGCCGCTCGGGCGTGCGGATGCCCAGCAGCGCCAGGCCCTTGTGCAGGGTGCGTGCGGTCAGGTCGCACAGGAAGAGGCGGTTCTCGACCTGCGCCGGGGTGTCGGCCTTGAGGACCGGGCACTCCGAGTAGAAGGAGGTGTAGAGGGAGGACAGCTGGTAGATGTACGCGGCCAGCTTGTGCGGCTCGTACGCGGTGGCGGCCTCCGTCACGACCTCGCCGAACTGGTCCAGGTGCAGGCCGAGCGCCCGCTCCTGCGGGGCGAGTGCGAGCTCCGGGTGGGCGGCCGGGGTGGCCTCGCCCCGCAGCCGCAGGATCGACTGGATGCGGGCGTACGCGTACTGCGAGTACACCGACGTGTCGCCGTTCAGCGACACCATCTGGTCCAGGTCGAACTTGTAGTCCCGGGCGGCGGAGGTGGAGAGGTCCGCGTACTTGACCGCGCCGATGCCGATCTGCGCACCGTTCTCGACGATCTCGGCCTCGGTCAGGCCGACCTTCTCGTTGTTCTTCTCCCGCACGACCGCCGTCGCCCGCTCGATCGCCTCGTCCAGGAGGTCGACGAGGCGTACGGTCTCGCCCTCACGGGTCTTGAACGGCTTGCCGTCCTTGCCCAGCACCGTGCCGAAGCCCAGCTGGTGAGCGGTGACGTCGTCCGTCAGCCAGCCCGCACGCCGTGCCGTCTCGAAGACCATCTTGAAGTGGAGCGACTGCCGCACGTCGACGACGTAGAGGAGGGTGTTCGCCTTCAGGTCGCCGACTCGGTTGCGGATCGCGGAGAGGTCGGTGGCCGCGTAGCCGTATCCGCCGTTCGACTTCTTGACGATCAGCGGGGTGGGATTGCCGTCCGGGCCCTTCACGTCGTCGAAGAAGACGCACAGAGCGCCCTCGGAGCGGACGGCGACGCCCGAGTCCTCCAGGATCCGGCAGGTCTCTTCGAGCATGTTGTTGTAGCCGGACTCGCCGACGACGTCCGGGTCGGCGATCTGCATGTCGAGCTTGTTGAAGACCGAGTAGAAGTAGATCTTCGACTCGTCGACGAACCGCTGCCACAGCTCCCGCGACTCCGGGTCGCCCGCCTGGAGCTGCACCACCCGGTCCCGGGCGCGCTGCTTGAACTCCTCGTCGGAGTCGAAGAGGACCCGCGAGGCCTTGTAGATCCGGTTCAGGGCGGACATCGCCTCTTCGCCGTCGACCTTGTCCGCGTCGCCGTGGTCCAGCTCGCTCGGGTGCTCCACCAGGTACTGGATGAGCATGCCGAACTGGGTGCCCCAGTCGCCGATGTGGTGCCGCCGTACGACCTTCTCGCCGGTGAACTCCAGGATCTCGACCATGGCCGCGCCGATCACGGCGGAGCGGAGGTGGCCGACGTGCATTTCCTTGGCGACGTTCGGCTGGGCGTAGTCGACGACGGTGGTGCCCGCGTTCTCGTTGAACGGGACACCGAGCCGGGCGTCGGCGGCGCGGGCGGCCAGCGTCTCGACGATCGCCCGGTCGGAGACAGTGATGTTGAGGAAGCCGGGGCCCGAGACCTCGACGTCCTTCAGCACGTCGCCCTCGCCGGTCGGGAGCTTCTCGACGACCTGGGTCGCCAGCTCCCGCGGGTTCGCCTTCGCCTTCTTGGCGAGCGCCAGGATGCCGTTGGCCTGGAAGTCGGCCCGGTCGCTTCGGCGCAGCAGCGGGTCCGCGGGGGCGGCGTCCGGCAGGGCAGCCGAGAGCGCGTCCGCGAGGCGCTGGTTGACGGTCGAGGCGAGCGAGGAGACCGAGGCCATGGGGTGCCGTTCCTATAGGAGTGGAGTTGCTGTGTGACATCGAGTATTTCACGCAGCCCCCCGAGGCCCCGCGCAACCTAATTCGTGAGGCCACCGTCTGCCTGTCTGGGAGAATGGCCCTGCCAGCTTTCACACAATCCGGAGAACCAAGGACGTGCCGACCGTGTCCCAGAGCAGCACCCCCGAGACCGACTGGGTCTCCCGTTTCGCGGACGATGTCATCGCCGAGTCGGAGCGACGTGCGCCTGGCAAACCGGTCGTCGTCGCGTCCGGCCTCTCCCCCTCCGGCCCGATCCACCTCGGCAACCTCCGCGAGGTCATGACCCCGCACCTGGTCGCCGACGAGATCCGCCGCCGCGGGTACGAGGTCCGCCACCTCATCTCCTGGGACGACTACGACCGCTACCGCAAGGTTCCGAACGGCGTCCCGGGCATCGACGAGTCCTGGGCCGAGCACATCGGCAAGCCCCTGACCTCGGTCCCGGCCCCCGCCGGCTCCTCGTACCCGAACTGGGCCGAGCACTTCAAGGCGCCCATGGTGGCGGCCCTGGCCGAGCTCGGCGTGGAGTTCGACGGCATCAGCCAGACCGAGCAGTACACCGCGGGCACCTACCGCGAGCAGGTCCTGCACGCGATGAAGCACCGCGCCGACATCGACGCCGTACTGGACCGCTACCGCACCAAGAAGGACCCGGCGGCGGGCAAGAAGTCCCAGAAGCCGGTCGACGAGGCCGAGCTGGAGGCCGCCGAGGGCTCCGGCGCGGCGTCCGAGGACGACGGCACGAGCGGCTCCGCGTACTACCCGTACAAGCCCTACTGCGGCCAGTGCGAGCGCGACCTGACGACGGTCACGGCGTACGACGACGAGTCGACCGAGCTGACGTACACCTGCGTGTGCGGCTTCACCGAGACCGTCTTCCTGAAGGAGTTCAACCGCGGCAAGCTGGTCTGGAAGGTCGACTGGCCGATGCGGTGGGCGTACGAGGGCGTGATCTTCGAGCCCAGCGGCGTCGACCACTCCTCCCCGGGCTCGTCCTTCGTGGTCGGCGGGCAGATCGTGCGCGAGGTGTTCGACGGCGTGCAGCCGATCGGCCCGATGTACGCGTTCGTGGGCATCTCCGGCATGGCCAAGATGTCGTCCTCCAAGGGCGGCGTGCCGACGCCGGGCGACGCGCTGAAGATCATGGAGGCGCCGCTGCTGCGCTGGCTGTACGCGCGCCGCAAGCCGAACCAGTCCTTCAAGATCGCCTTCGACCAGGAGATCCAGCGGCTGTACGACGAGTGGGACAAGCTTTCGCTGAAGGTGGCGGACGGGTCGGTCCTCCCCGCCGACGCGGCTGCCTATTCCCGTGCTGTCGGGACGGCCGCCGGCGAGCTGCCGCGCACGCCGCGCCCGCTGTCGTACCGGACGCTGGCCTCGGTCGCGGACATCACCGCCGGGGCGGAGGACCAGACGCTGCGCATCCTCAGCGAGCTGGACCCCTCCGACCCGATCGCCTCGCTCGACGAGGTGCGGCCGCGGCTGGACCGGGCGGAGTCGTGGATCACGTCGTACGTCCCGGCCGACCAGCGCACGCTGGTGCGCGCCGAGCCGGACGCGGCGACGCTGGCCGAGCTGGGTGACGCGGACCGGGAGTCCCTGCGGCTGCTGGTCGAGGGCCTCGACTCGCACTGGTCGCTGGACGGCCTGACGACCCTGGTCTACGGCGTGCCGAAGATCCAGGCGGGGCTGTCGGCGGACGCGAAGCCGACGCCGGAGCTGAAGGTGGCCCAGCGGACCTTCTTCGCGCTCCTCTACCAGCTGCTGGTGGGCCGGGACACGGGTCCGCGGCTGCCCACGCTGCTGCTGGCGGTGGGGGCGGAGCGGGTGCGGAAGCTGCTGGGCGCGTAGCTTCTCGCTCTGCCTGTACGCCGACGGGGCGGCCACCCTTTGCGGGGTGGCCGCCCCTTTGGCGTGGCCGGGGGCGGGGGTGCGGGCAGGGGCCGGGACCGGGGCGGGCCCGGATCGGGCGTACCGCCCCCTTGCCCGCCCGTCCCGCCCCCGGGGGGCGGCCCCGCCGCCCAAGGGGGCGAGGGTGGTGGATGGGGGCGGCTTCGCCGTCAGGCGGGGGGTGTGAGCCAGGCGGACCCGAGGGATGACCCCTGCCCCCCCCCGGCACTGCACCTTTCGGCGGAGCGGGATGCCCGGGATTCCGCCCCGCGCAGGATGGCCCCACAAGCCCCCGCAGGAGAGCCTGGGGCCATGAAGAACGAACTGCTGGCCATCATCGGCTGGGTCATCGGCATCCAAGGCGCCCTCGGCTTCATCGGCCGCACCTGGTCCGACGGAGACTGGGGCCTGCTCCACCTCTGGTTCACCCCGCCGACCGCCCTCTACATCGTCATGGCGATCGTCGGCCTCACCCTCGGCATCGCCGTCGACGTCGCCCGCAAGAAGCAGAAGGCCGCCCGCCGCTAGGCCCCAGGGCTAGGGCGTGTGCCCGTTCAGCTCCTCCTCGAACTGCCCCTGGTACTGCTTCGCGAGCAGCTCCAGCTCGTTGAGCGGCAGTTCGTGCCCGTACAGGTCCTTGAGGTACGACCCGAACTGGAGCGGCGTCGGGTACGTACCGTTCTCGGCGGTGCACTTGTGGAAGGCGCGGTAGTACTCGTCGTCGTCCAGCACGAAGTCCGCGTCGTTCGCCGCGAAGTCCGGACCGAACTCGGGGTCGTAGTCCGGGTCGTACCCGCCGAGCGGGCGGCTGCGGCCGGGCCCGGCGGGCACCATGACCTGCGGCGCGGCCGTGGGGTCGTAGTCACCGGTGTACTGCTTCTGCTGCGAGGGCAGCGGGGCGTCGAACCACTGGCTCGGGTGCGTCGGCTCGGGGGCCGGAGCGACCGGCACCTCCGCCGCCTCCGGCGAGGCGACCTCCGCCGCGTGCTCGGGGGCCGGAGCCTCCTCCCGTACGACAGCCTCAGCCGCGGCCTTCTCCAGCCGCACCGGGGCCGCCCCCTCGGCTATCGCCCCCGCATCCTCCCGCGCCTCCCGCGCGGCAAGCAGCGCCGGAGCCGAACCGGAGACCGCCGGCGCCGGCGGCAGCAGCACCGGCTCGATGCCCGCCGCCGCCAGCCCCGCCGGACCGGTGTCCGCGAGCGGCACCCCGTACTTCGCCAGGCGCAGCGGCATCAGCGACTCCACCGGAGCCTTCCGCTTCCACGCCCGCCCGAAGCGCGCCTGAAGCCGCGCCTGATAGATCAGCCGGTCCTGCTCCAGCTTGATGACCTGCTCGTACGACCGCAGCTCCCACAGCTTCATCCGCCGCCACAGCCTAAACGTCGGCACCGGCGACAACAGCCACCGCGTGAGGCGCACGCCCTCCATGTGCTTGTCGGCCGTGATGTCCGCGATCCGGCCCACCGCATGCCGGGCCGCCTCCACCGACACCACGAACAGCACCGGAATGACGGCGTGCATGCCGACACCCAGCGGATCCGGCCACGACGCCGCGCCGTTGAATGCGATCGTCGCCGCCGTCAGCAGCCACGCCGTCTGCCGCAGCAGCGGAAACGGAATCCGCATCCAGGTCAGCAGCAGGTCCAGCGCGAGCAGCACACAAATACCCGCGTCGATACCGATCGGGAAGACCAGCGAGAAATCCCCGAAGCCCTTCTCCACGGCGAGTTCGCGCACCGCCGCGTACGAACCGGCGAAGCCGATCCCCGCGATGATCACCGCACCGGTGACCACCACACCGATCAGTATTCGGTGCGTGCGTGTCAGCTGCATCGCGGCCACCTGCGAACCCCTTCCGTGCGTCCCCGCGCGGTCTGTACCTTCCGTGCCTGGCGCCACAGCCTGGCACACCACAACGGGGGCCCGGCCCCCCGATTGAGGACCGAACCCCCGCAAAACCCCCTAAAGCGCCCCCACTTGTAGTCAACTCGTTGACTACCGAAGGCCGCTCCGGGCGGCAACTACTGCTTGTTCGCCGCGCCGATCGACGCCACGACCTCCTTGGCCGCCGACTGCGCACCCTTCAGCAGGTCCGCCGGGTCCGGAGCCTTCGTCCCCGCGTAACCCGCACCGTTGTAGTCCAGCGTCACGACCACATTGCCCGTACGGGCCACCACCACGGCGTGGTTGAAGTCCGTACCGGCCTCACGGGCCCCGTAACCGATCGTCGAGGCCTGCTCGCCGATGCCCTCGGCCGGATTGGCGCGCACGTCCTTCACGCCCTCCTTGCCCTGCACCTTGTTGACCTGCTTGGTCACGTACTCCGTGGCCCGCTTCTCACCACTGCCCAGCGCCTGGTTCGACTCGAAGAGCTGGAGCGAGTACGTCAGGTAGTGGTACTGCGAACCCTTCACGCCCTTGTCGTCCAGACCGCCCCACGAGCAGCCCCGGCGCGTCTGCGGGTTCGACGAGTCGTCCGCCTTGCCCTCGACCTTGTCGGCCTCCGGCACCAGGTCCTCGATCGTGTCCTTCTTCAGCGCCTTGCACGCGTCCGGCAGCGACGCGAACTTCGCCGCGGCCACGGTCGGCGGCGCCGACGGCTTCTTCTGCTGCTCCTGCGCCGCGCCCGAGTCCTTCTTCCCGCCGTCCGCACCGGAACCAGAACCGGAGTCCGACGAACAGCCGGCCACGACGAGCAGTGCCGGGGCGGCCACCGCGCAGGTCAGTATGCGGGCGATACGGGGAGCTTTTCGGTACATGGTTCGTGGAATTCCTTAACGTCGGGTCACTGTCGACAAAACCGCTGTTCGCTTGTGCGCCTATTCGCTGCTGTCGGAGAACTGCTCGGCGAGCTTACGGGCCAGGGCCTGCGCCCGGTCCTGAAGCGCCCGGCCGTCCGGAAGCTGATCGGGCCGGCCCGGCTGCTCGCCGTACTTGACGCTCACGATCACGTTGGACGTCCGGAAGACGACCGAGACCGTACGGTCCTTGGCCGCCGTCGATCCGCCCGGCGCGCTCACGTCGTCGAGGAAGGCGTCGTCCCCGAGACCGCCGAGGGTACGTGGCTGAAGCGCGGCCGCGTCGGGAGCGCCCGGCGAACCGGAAGCCCCGGCGGAATCCGCGGGTGGTGTCGCCGCGCCGGTCGACGAGGCCGGCGGAGCGCTCGACGCGGGCGGCGGATCCACCGGGGCGGGAAGATCGGCGGCGTCCAACTGCTCCTTGTACAGGGCCTGGGCGCGGTCGTCGTCACTCACCGCCGAGTCGTACGACACGACCCTCTCGAAGTCCACCGTCAGCAGGTGCGTGGCGTCCGGCGACTCCGCCTTCCAACGGCAGCCGACCCGCCGGTCCGTGTCGTACGTCACCGCGGGCTCGCCCGCGAACAGCTTCTGCTGCTGCTCCTCGGGCAGCTTCTCCACGCCCGGCAGCATGGCCTTCAGCGTGCCCTTGTCGACGATCCGGCAGGGCTCGGGGAGGGTGCGGTACTTGCCGGGGGGCGCGGCCGGGGCGGCGGACTCGCCGGACTTGGCGTCGCCCGCGCCGTCCGTCCCGGCGTCCGCGCCGGAGCACCCGGTGACGCCGGTGGCGAGGGCCGCGAGGAGCGCGATGCCGGGCGCGGAGGCCTTCGCGTACGCCTTGACGGCGGCCCTGCCGCCCGCCTTGCCGCCCGTGATTCGTGGCACGGTCCAGGCCCCCTTCGAAGGAAAAGTGTTTGCCGCCCGGAGGTGGCCGATGACCACAATGTGTATCGCACGCACTGGTGTGGACGCCGGTCCGCTGTCCCTTTCGCGGCCATTCCCACCCTTTTTTGCGCTCCGCCTACCTTTCTGCTTGTTCCGGGGGATCGAGAACTCATGTCATACGTAGAAGTACCGGGGGCGAAGGTCCCGATCCGGATGTGGACCGATCCGACGACGGTCGAGGACGGCGCGATGCAGCAGCTCCGCAACGTCGCCACCCTCCCCTGGATCAAGGGCCTGGCCGTGATGCCGGACGTCCACTACGGCAAGGGCGCGACGGTCGGCTCCGTCATCGCGATGCAGGGCGCGGTGTGCCCGGCGGCGGTGGGTGTGGACATCGGCTGCGGCATGTCCGCCGTGAAGACGTCCCTGACGGCGAACGACCTCCCGGGCGACCTCTCCCGGCTGCGCTCGAAGATCGAGCAGGCGATTCCGGTGGGGCGGGGGATGCATGACGACCCGGTGGATCCGGGGCGGCTGCACGGGTTTCCGACGGCGGGGTGGGAGGGGTTCTGGGGGCGGTTCGAGGGGGTCGCGGAGGCGGTGAAGTTCCGGAGGGAGCGGGCGCTGAAGCAGATGGGGACGCTTGGAGCTGGTAACCACTTTATTGAGCTTTGTGTAGATATGTCCGATTCAGTCTGGCTCATGCTGCACTCCGGTTCCCGGAACATCGGCAAGGAACTGGCCGACCACCACATCGGAGTGGCCCAGAAGCTTCCGCACAACCAGGGCCTGGTCGACCGTGACTTGGCGGTCTTCATCGCGGACACCCCGCAGATGGCGGCGTACCGCAATGACCTCTTCTGGGCGCAGGAGTACGCCAAGAACAACCGGGCCATCATGATGGGCCTCTTCATGGACGTGGTCCGCCGCGAGTTCAAGAAGGCCAGGGTGACCTTCGAGCCGGTCATCTCCGCGCACCACAACTACGTCGCGGAAGAGCGGTACGACGGCATGGACCTCCTGGTCACCCGAAAGGGGGCGATCCGGGCCGGGTCCGGGGAGTTCGGGATCATCCCGGGCTCGATGGGCACGGGCTCGTACATCGTGAAGGGCCTCGGCAACGTGGCGTCCTTCAACTCCGCCTCGCACGGCGCGGGCCGCCGGATGAGCCGGACCGCGGCCAAGCGGCGCTTCTCCACCAAGGACCTGGCGGAGCAGACGCAGGGCGTGGAGTGCCGGAAGGACTCGGGTGTGGTGGACGAGATCCCGGGCGCGTACAAGCCGATCGAGAAGGTCATCGACCAGCAGCGCGACCTGGTGGAGGTCGTCGCCAAGCTGAAGCAGGTCATCTGCGTGAAGGGCTGAACGGACGCTCTGCGGGAGCCCCCGGCTAAGGTGCCGGGGGCTCTTTCGTTGTCCCGATTGCCGTGTCCGTACCGCCTTACCCGCAACCGCACCAGTGGAGACCTGCACATGTCCGAGGCCGAGGCCGTGATGGCGTCCGATCTGCGTTCCGATTGTGGGAGTTGTTTCGGGTTGTGCTGTGTGGCGTTGACGTTGACGAAGTCGTCGGACTTCGCCATCGACAAGCCGGCCGGGAAGCCGTGCCCGAATCTCGGGGAGGACTTCGGGTGTGGGATTCACGCGAAGTTGCGGGGGGAGGGGTTTTCCGGGTGCACCGTCTATGACTGTTTCGGGGCGGGGCAGAAGTTGTCGCAGGTCACCTTTGACGGGGTGGGGTGGCGGGAGGAGCCCGGGAGTGCGGAGTTGATGTTTCCGCTGTTGCCGGTGATGAAGCAGTTGCATGAGTTGCTTTGGTACGTGGGGGACGGGTTGCGGCGGGATGCCGCGAAGGGTGTGTGGGGGGAGTTGCGGGCGTTGCGGGAGGAGACGGAGGCGCTGACGCGGGGGAGTGCGGAGGAATTGGTCGCGCTGGATGTGGAGGGGCATCGGCTGAAGGTGAATGCGGTGCTGGTGAAGGTCGGGGAGTTGGTGCGGGGGGAGTGGGCGGCTCGGGTGCCGACGCCGAAGAAGAAGGGGAAGAAGCGGCGGGTTGATTTTCGGGGGGCGGATTTGATGGGGGCGCGGCGGGCGGGGGCGGACTTGCGGGGGATGAATTTTCGGGGGGCTTATTTGATTGCGGCTGATCTGAATGGGGCGGATTTGCGGGGGGCCGAGGTCATCGGGGCGGACTTCCGGGATGCGGATGTGCGGGGGGCGGATTTGAGTGAGGCCCTCTTCCTGACCCAGACGCAGGTCAATGCGGGGCGGGGTGACGGGGGCACGCGGCTCCCGGCGGGGGTGGAGCGGCCTCGGCACTGGGGGTAGGTCGGGGGGCTCCCGTGCCCGGTGCGGGGAGGCGGGCCGTGGGGTCGGGGGCGAGGCGTGTCCGGTGCCGGTGCCGGGGGTGCGGGTGGGGGCGGCACCCGGGTGGGCCTGGAGCGAGGGGGGCCGCCCCCTTGCCCGCCCTCCCCCAAGCTCTCGGCTTCGCTCGAGCAGGGGGTGCCCCCCTCGCCCCCGGGGGGCGGCCCCGCCGCCCAAGGGGGCTACGGGGAAGGGAAGGGGCGGCCCCGCCGCCCAAGGGGACGGCGGCGGAACGGGGCGCCGCCCAAGGGGGCTCAGCGGAAGTTGGAGGTGGCCCCGCCGCCCGAGGGGGCTACGGGGGAGGAGTCACGCTGCCGTGCGGGTGATTTGCGGGGGAGGGGGGACGGGCAATCCCGGGCAAAGGGGGGCGTGGCCGATTGGATCAAGGGTTGTCTGCCCGGGTTGGTCGGTGTGTGTGGCCGTCGGGTGCTTCCTGTTCCTCGTCAGGCCTCTTCCGGAAGGCGGCTTCGTGACCGTCCTTGATCTGTCGTCCGACCCTCAAGAGCGGGAAGGGGGGCAGTCGTCCGGTGCCAGTGCGCTCGGTGCGCGGTTGCCCCGGATTCCCGTGTGGTTGGCGCGTACCGTTTTTGTCGTTTCGCTGGTGGGCCTGGTGGGGTTCATGGGGTGGGCGGCGTTCTGGCTGTGCCGTTTCACCGTCGACGACGCCTTCATCACGTGGCGGTACGGCAAGTCGTTCGTGGCGAGCGGGGTGTGGGACTGGAACCCGTTCGTGGAGGGGTCCGGGCTGCCGCGCGTGGAGGCGTACACGAATCCGTTGTATGCGTTCGTGTCGATCGTCCCGGCGGTGGCGGGGTGGCCGGTGGAGGCGTTCTTCAAGGCGTTCGGGCTGTTGTTGCTGTGCGGTGGAGTGGTTGTGGCGGCCGTGCTGCGGGATGTGCCGAGGTATCAGCGGGTCGCGCTGGTGGCGGTCATGGCGGCGAATCCGCTGTTCGTCTCGCACTTCTTCCACGGGCTGGAGAGCGGGAGTTTCGTTCTCTTCATCGCGTTGCTGTACGGGGTGCTGTACCGGCGCGGGAAGCTCGGCGCGCTCGGCTGGGCGGCGGCCGGGCTGGTCGCGCTGTCGCGGCCCGAGGGCATGGGGTACGCGTTCGTGGCCGTCGCCTGGGCGGCGCTGATGAACCGGAAGGACCGCCGCGAGGTGCGCGGTGCGCTCGCCGTCATGGGCGGGCTGGTGGGGTACTGGGCGTTGCGGGCCTGGTGGTTCGGGCACCTCATGCCCAACACGTACCTGGTGAAGTCCGGTTCGGTGGACTCGTACGGGATCATGCAGCGGCTCACCTACCCGGTCGTCCCGGTGCTCGCGATCCTGGCGGGCGGCGCGGTGCTGTGCGAGATCCTCTGGCGGCGGGCGGACGCGCGCAGGGACCGGAAGGCGGAGGGCGCGGCGGCGGTGCGGGTGCCCGGGCAGGGGGTGCGGCCCGATGTGCACGTCCCGTTGCCGCTCCAGGATCTGACGCCGGTCGTGCTGGTGGCGCTGACGGTCGCGGTGACGCTGGTCTTCTATCCGCTGTCGGTCCTGCACATGGACGTCAACAACCGTTTCTTCTGGCAGCTCACCGCCCCGGTGGCGCTGGTGCTGCTGTGCCGTCCGCTCAAGGGGCGCAGGCTGGCGGGCGGTACGCGGGCGGCCGACGGGGCCGCGCCGAAGTGGGCCGCGCTGGCGCTGGCGCTGATGGGGCTCGGGATCCTGTACTTCAAGGAGTTGCCGGGGATCGACCCGTCGGCGGTCGTCGCGGGCGGTGTCGCGGCGGTGGCGGTGGCCGTGGTGCTGTGGGGGCGGACGGTGACGCCGTTGCTGGTGGTGGGGGCGGCGGGCGTGATGTTCGCGGTGTCGGCGACGCCGATGGAGACGATGGTCGGCGGGATGACGTACCGCTTCCATCTGCGCGAGGCGCACGAGGAGTTGGGCCGGATCATGGCCCGGGACAAGACGATCAAGGGTCTGGTGGGGATGGGGGACGCGGGAGTCTTCCCGTACGCGCTCAACAAGGACCAGCAGGCGATCGACCTCGGGGGGCTCGCGGACCCGTACATGGCGGACCCGAAGGGGATTCCGCGTGAGGTGTTCGCGAGGAACGGGGCGGCGGTGGTGGTGCTGGCGGGGGAGCCGGACTACGGGAAGAACTGGTTCGGGATGGCGTCGTCCTACACGATGGTCGACTACGTCAAGAAGGAGAAGTGGACGTATTCGGCGGGGCTGCCCTTCGGGGGGTCGTACTGGCTGAACGTTTTTGTGAAGCCGGGGACGGGGGAGCAGTTCTTGCGTGAGGTGAAGGCGAGGAGGCCGGTGGCGGAGAGGGCGAATACGTCGGTGGAGCCGATTGGGTGGGCGTATGCGGAGGCCCACAAGTGGGACTTTCCGTTCTTGGTGGACCCGGTGAGGTGAGGGGAGTTTGTACGGGGGCGGCTTGGCCGGTGCCGGTGCCGGTGCCGGTCCCGGTGCCGGTGGGTGCGGGCGGGGGGGCGGTGTCCGGGTGGGCCCGGATCGGGCGGGCCGCCCCCTTGCCCGCCCGTTCCGCCCCCCGGGGGGCGGCCCCGCCTCCCAAGGGGACGGCGGCGGAAAGGGGGCGCCGCCCAAGGGGGCTAGGGAGGCAAAGGGGGGCGGGAAAAACCCGGAACACGGGTTGGGGGTGGTGGCATTGTGGGGGCGTGAATGGACCTCGGATACACATTGCGTTTGCGGCGGAGCTGAATCTCTTCATCGCCGCTGATCGGCGGGCCGGACGGACCGAGGCCGGGACCGACGGGGTGTCCACGCTCGGGCATGTCGTCGAGTCGCTCGGTGTGCCGCTCACCGAGGTGGGCGTACTGAGCGTGGACGGGCAGCCGGTCGGCACCGGGCACGTGCCCCGCGAGGGGGAGCGGATCGACGTGGGCGCGGTGACGCGGCCGCAGGAGGTTCCGGGTGCGCCCCTGCGGTTCCTGCTCGACGTGCATTTGGGGACCCTTGCCCGCCGCATGCGCCTGCTGGGCGTCGACGCCGCGTACTTCAGCGAGGACATCGGGGACCCGGCGCTGGCCACGTACTCCGCCCGTGAGCAGCGGGTCCTGCTGTCCCGGGACCGGGGCCTGCTGCGCCGGCGCGAGCTGCACGCGGGGGCGTACGTCTACAGCGACCGGCCGGAGGAGCAACTGCGTGACGTGCTGGGCCGGTTCGCGCCGGTCCTCGCGCCGTGGACGCGTTGCACGGCGTGCAACGGGGAGCTGAAGGAGGCGACGAAGGAGTCGGTGGCGGGGCTGCTGGAGGGCGGTACGGAGCGTTCGTACGACGTCTTCGCGCAGTGCACGGCGTGCGAGCGGCCCTACTGGCGCGGGGCGCATCACGCGCGGCTGGCTCAGGTGGTGGAGGCCGCGCTCGCCGAGTTCGGCTGACGGGGTTCACTGCGGGCCGGGAGTGGTCGCCGTTCCTGCCGGGGCTACGCCCCGGACCCCTGCACGGGCTGCGCCCGCGCGTCCTCAAACTCCCCCAAGCTCTCAACTTCGTTCGAGCAGGGAGGGGCCCCCTCGACGGGCTGTTTTTCTCACCGCCCGCCACCTCCGCAGGAACTGCACCGTCTCGCCCACCACCGAGATGCCGCCCGCCAGTGCCAGGATCACGCCGAGGGCGCGGAGCATTCCGGTGGCGCCCTCCAGGACCTCGCCGTTGGTGACGGCGTACAGGGCCTTGTAGATGAGGGTTCCGGGCAGCAGTGGGGCCGCCGCCGGGATGACCCAGGGGAGGGCGGAGGTGCGGGCGCGGCGGGCGAGGGCGTGGCCGCCGATGGCGACGGCGACGGCGGCGATGCCGGTGGCGGCGATGGGGGAGAAGCTGAGTTCGCGGAGTTCGGCGTAGACGACGACGCCCGCGAGCCCGAGCAGGCCGACGGCGGCGTATTTGCGCGGGGCGACCTTGTAGCGGGCGGCGATGCCGACGGCGAAGAGGGCGGCGGCGACCAGCCGCCAGTCGAGGTAGGTGCCCGCGGTGGCCCGTACGGACGGCAGGGTGGGGGCGTCGATGCCGAGCCGGGTGGCGAGGCCGAGGACCAGTCCGGTGCCGAGCACCACCGAGGCGAAGATCGTCAGGGTTTCCAGGAGGCGGGCGACGGCGGTGAGGTAGTGGCCGGCGAGGGAGTCCTGGACGGCGCTGGTGGCGGCCATGGTGGGCAGCAGGACGAGGACTCCGGCGATGATGATCGACTGGCTGGCGACGCCGGGCCAGAGTGCGTGCACGACGAGGGCGACCACAGCGGCCGGTATCGCGGCGAGGGTGAAGCGGTAGAAGGCGGGGACGCCGTAGCGGGCCATGGAGGTGCTGATCCAGTTGCCGGTGACGGCGGCGAGGAATGCGCACAGGGCGACGCCGAGCTTGGCGCCGGTCAGGACGCTCGCGGCGGCGGCGACGAAGCCGACGAGGGCGTGTCCGGTGTAGCGGCGTTTCCAGGGGCGCAGCATGCCGGGCTGTTCGGGTTCGGGGATCAGGTCGGCGGCGGCCTGGCGGGCGTCGGCGAGGGTGAGTTTGCCCTCGTGGATGTCCTGGACGAGGAGCTGGGTGTTCTCCAGGGTCGCGAAGTCGGTGCGGCGGTGCTGGATGATGCGTTTGCCCATGAGGGGTACGGCGTCCCCGGGGGCGTGGCCGGTGAGTTCGACGGCGTTGAGGGTGACGTCGGACTCGCAGCCTTCGAGGCCGTACGCGTCGGCGATGACGAGTATCGCGGCGACGGTCTCCTCGGCGGAGGCCCCGTTGCCGGAGATCAGCTCGCCGATGCACAGGGCGAGGTCGAGGGCGTCGGCGGCGCGTTGCCGGGCGTTGTCGGCCTGGCGTTCCGCGCGCAGTTTGCGTGATCCGTAGCGGCTGGTGTCGAGGCCGCGCACGTGCGGGAGCGTGTGGTGGAGCCAGGGGAGAGAAATGCTCGGCATGTGCGGGGAACCTTGCGGGGCCTCGGGGTCGGGGGACTCACCCCCTCCTCCCCGTATGCACCCCTTTTAAACACAAATGTCCGAATGGTCGAACGGGTGGTCGCTCCCGGCGTGAGGGCGACTTGCCCCCGCCCGGTGTACGCCCCGCGCCCGGCGGGGAGGGAGCGGACATGCCGACCCCCAAGGACGCCCACGACTCCCTGAACCACCACTCCGCCCCCGACGTGATCGTCGTCGGCGCGGGCCCCGCCGGTCTCCTGCTCGCGGGCGACCTCGCGGCGGCGGGCCTCGCCGTCACCGTGGTCGAACGCCGTGCGCACACCGCCGGAAACCTCACCCGCGCCTTCGCCGTGCACGCCCGCACGCTGGAGGTCCTGGACGCGCGCGGCCTCGCCGACGACCTCCTCAAGACCGGCCGGAAGATCACCGAGCTGAACCTCTTCGGCTCGCTCGCCCTGGACCTCTCCCGGCTCCGGTCGCGCTTCCCCTTCGTACTGATCACTCCGCAGTACGAGGTCGAGCACGTCCTGGAGCGGAGGGCGCGGGCCGCCGGTGTCGACTTCCGGTACGACACGGAACTGACCGGCGTCCACCCGCACGCCACGGGCGTCACCGCCCGGCTGCGGACCGCCGACGGGGCCGCCTTCGAGTTGGGCGCGCCGTATCTGGTGGGCGCGGACGGGGTGCGCAGCCGGGTGCGGGAGTCGCTCGGGCTGCCCTTCCCCGGGGAGGCGGTGATCACGTCGATGGTGCTGTCGGACGTACGCCTGGAGCGGGAGCCGGAGTCCGTTCTGACCGTGGGCGGGAAGGGGGACGCGTTCGCCTTCATGGTGCCGTTCGGGGACGGGTACTACCGGGTGATGGGCTGGTCGAAGGGGCGGGAGGCGGCGGAGTCGGACCCGGTGGACCTCGCCGAGATCCAGGAGATCGCCCGGACGGCGCTGGGCGTGGACCACGGGCTGCACGACCCGCGCTTCCTCTCCCGCTTCCACAGCGACGAACGCCAGGTCCCCTCCTACCGGGTGGGCCGGGTCTTCCTCGCGGGCGACGCCGCGCACGTCCACTCGCCGGCGGGCGGCATGGGCATGAACACCGGCCTCCAGGACGCCGCGAACCTCTCCTGGAAGCTGGCGGCGGTCCTGCGCGGGCGGGCCGAGGACGAACTCCTCGACACCTACCACGCGGAACGCCACCCCGTCGGGGCGATGGTGCTGCGGGTCAGCGGGGCCATGGTGCGGGGTGCGATGGCGGGCGCGCCGCTGACCCGTGCGGGGCGGGCGGTGGCCGCGCGGCTCGCGGGGAGCCTGCGGCCGCTGTCCGGGCGGGCGATGCGGATGATCTCGGGGATCGGGATCTCGTACGGGTCGGGGCGCGGGGAGCATCCCCTGGTCGGCCGCCGGGTCCCGGACCTGGCGCTCGCGGAGGGCCGCCTGTACGAGTTGCTGCGGGCGGGCGAGCACGTGCTGGTCGCCTCCGCCGACGGGCCGGTCCCCCTCGCGGTCCCGCCGCATACGGTGCGGGCGCACTGGGCGCGGGGGTCGTCGCTGTTGGTGCGGCCGGACGGGTATGCGGCGTGGGCGGCGTATGAGCCGAGTGCGAGGCAGAGGCGGAGGGCGGGCCGCTAGGGGCGCGGGGCGGCTTGGTCGGGTCGGTGCCCGGAGCTGGGTGGGGCCGCTGCGCGGGGCCGGTGGTTGATCGGCGCCCGGTACCGGGGTGGGTTTTTCCCCTACCCGCCCCTTCCCGTAACCCTGCGGGGCTGGAGGGGGTCTGTGCGGGGGTGTTGTGGCTGGCGTTTTGCGCAGTTCCCCGCGCCCCTTTAGGGGCGCGGGGAACTGCGCGAGCAACCGACCACAAGCCGCGCGGCGAGCGCTTTAGGTGAAGGGGCGGGGCTGGGGCGAAAGAAGGCTCAGAAGTAGTACGGGTCGCCCGTCGCGAGGGCGAGGACCCGCTGGTGGTCGTTGGCCGGGTTCAGGTCGCGGGTGGTGCCCGGTCGCGCGGTCTGGATGTCGAGCCAGAGCTCGTCCGGCGCACCCGGGACCCGCAGGGCCAGCTCGAGGGAGCCGGGCGCGGGGGCCCCGGCCCGCAGCGGCCCGGTCTCGCAGAGCAGGATCGCGGGGGCCCGGCGCACGCACGTGCCGGGGAGGGGGCCGGCCACGGGGGTCGAGAAGCTGAGCTGGACCGCGCCGGCGGCGAGGCTGGCGGGCCCGTGGTTCCAGGTGCGCAGGTGCAGGGCGAGCCGCCCGTCCTCGTACACGACCCGCCCGTGGTGCGCGAGATCCGCCTCGCCCTCGTCCGCGACGCCCCGCCCGGGGCCCGCCTCGCCCTCGTCCGCGACGGCCACCCCGCCCCCGGTGAGCAGTCCCGCCGCCACCAGCAGCCCCAGCAGTCCCAGCAGTCTCCGCGTTTTCGTCATGCGCAGCTACGTACCCGCCCCGTCCGCGAACGCCTCCCGACCCGCCCCCATGCCACCCTTATGACCATGATCGTCGCCCGCTCAGCAGCACTCTTCCTCCTCGCGGCCCTCTTCGAGATCGGCGGGGCCTGGCTGGTCTGGCAGGGGGTGCGGGAGCACAAGGGGTGGGTGTGGATCGGGGCGGGGGTGATCGCGCTCGGGCTGTACGGGTTCGTCGCGACGCTCCAGGCGGACGGGAACTTCGGGCGGATCCTCGCCGCGTACGGCGGGGTCTTCGTCGCCGGGTCGATCGCCTGGGGCATGGTCGCCGACGGGTACCGGCCGGACCGGTGGGACGTCATCGGAGCGCTGGTGTGCCTGGCGGGTATGGCTTTGATCATGTACGCGCCGCGCGGGCGCTGAGCCCGCCTATCCTCGGACGAGAAACCGTCCGTCCGTACGTCCGAGGAGCACCCCGCATGCCCAGCGCCCCCATCGCCGTCGTCACCGGAGCGAGCAGCGGAATCGGTGCGGCCACGGCCCGGCAGCTGGCCGCCGCCGGTTACCGGGTGGTCCTCACGGCCCGCCGCAAGGACCGTATCGAGGCCCTCGCGGAGGAGATCGTCGCCGCCGGGCAGCAGGCGATGCCGTACGCGCTGGACGTGACCGACCGCGCCGCCGTCGACGAGTTCGCGACCGCCTTCAAGACGATCGCCGTGCTGGTGAACAACGCGGGCGGCGCACTCGGCGCGGACCCCGTCGCCACCTCCGACCCGGCCGACTGGCGGCAGATGTACGAGACGAACGTGCTCGGCACGCTCAACCTCACGCAGGCGCTGCTGCCCGCGCTGACCGCCTCGGGCGACGGCACGGTCGTGGTCCTGTCGTCGACCGCCGGGCACGGGACGTACGAGGGCGGCGGCGGTTACGTGGCCGCCAAGCACGGTGCGCACGTCCTCGCGGAGACCCTGCGGCTGGAGATCGTCGGGACCCCGGTCCGGGTGATCGAGGTCGCGCCGGGGATGGTCAGGACGGAGGAGTTCGCGCTGACCCGGTTCGACGGGGACGCGGAGAAGGCGGCCAAGGTGTACGCGGGTGTGGCCGAGCCGCTGACCGCCGACGACGTCGCGGAGACCATCACCTGGGCGGTCACCCGGCCCAGCCACGTCAACATCGACCTCCTCGTCGTCCGCCCCCGCGCCCAGGCCTCCAACACCAAGGTCCACCGCGAGCTGTAGAGGCCCTACAGCCAGCCGTTCCTGCGGAAGGCGCGGTGGACGGTGAAGCACGCCGCGGCCATGACGGAGATCGCGAGCGGGTAGCCGTACGTCCAGTGCAGTTCCGGCATGTGCTCGAAGTTCATGCCCCACAGGCCGCAGCCCATGGTGGGTACGGCGACGATCGCGGCCCAGGCGGTGATCTTCCGCATGTCCTCGTTCTGGGCGACGGTCACCTGGGCGAGGTGGGCCTGGAGTATCGAGTCGAGCAGGGCGTCGTACGAGGCGAGTTGTTCGACGGTACGGGCCAGGTGGTCGGCGACGTCGCGGAAGTACGGCTGGAGTTCGGGTCCGACGGGCGGCAGCGGCTTCAGCGGGTCGGCGAGGGCCAGGAGCGGGCGGGCGAGCGGGGCGACCGCCCGCTTCAGCTCCAGGAGTTCGCGCTTGAGCTGGTAGATGTGGCCGGCGTCGACGCGGCCGGAGTCGGGGCTGAAGACGGTGGTCTCGACCAGGTCGATGTCGTCCTGGACGGCGTCGGTGACCCGCTCGTACTCGTCCACGACGAAGTCCGCGAGGGCGTGCAGGACGGCCGCCGGGCCCATCTTCAGCTGCTCCGGCATGTCTTCGAGGGATTCGCGGATGGGGCCGAGCGAGCCGGAGCCGCCGTGCCGGACGGTGATGACGAAGTCGGGGCCCGCGAAGGCGACCAGTTCGCCGGTGTCGACGACCTCGCTGGTGGCGGTGAGCTCCTCGTGCTCGACGTAGCGGACGGTCTTGAAGACCGCGCACAGGGTGTCGTCGTACCGCATCAGGCGCGGCCGGCGGTGCGGGCCCGAGGCGTCCTCCAGGGCGAGCGGGTGCAGGCCGAACAGGGCGCCCAGTTGGTCCAGTTCGGCCTGTTCCGGTTCGTGCAGGCCGAGCCAGACGAAGGCCCGTCCGTCGCCCTTGCGGACCCGCTCCAGCGCCTCGGCGGCCGAGCAGTCGCGCGGGGTGCGCACGCCCTCCTCGAAGACCACGCAGTTCTCCACGGCGCTGCCGAGCGGGGAGCGGGCGGGATGGCTGAGATCCACCGCCGCGCGGTAGGCGGTGAGGCGTCGGCGGGCGGCGCGGCGGAGGCGGTGCATGAGCGGCATGCGGGGGAGTCTGCCCCGCCCGCCGCCGAACAGGCCAGGTCCTTACCGAGCCTTGACCAGGGGTTAGCGCCGTGCGGTCGGCGTCAGGCGGCCTTGACCAGGGCTTCGCGGACGGCTGCGGCCCACTCGACGAGCAGTTCCTGGTAGCGCGCTTCGTCGGCCGGTGACAGGGCGCCGTCCGTGCGCGACCAGAGCGCGCGGATCTCGGCGTTGACGACAGCGGCGGAACGTACGGAACCAGGGCTCGAAGTAGTGGAGGACATGTGTACAAGCGTAGGGGCTGCCACTGACAGTCGGCATTCCGGGCGGCTGAGAATGGCCTGAAAACTCGCCGGGCGTGAGCCGGAGCGCGTACCGGAGCGAAGAAGGGCGCGCGCGGTACGGGGGGCGTGGTGCCGGAGTGAAAGGGGAGCCGCGGGTGAAATCCCTACGGCCAGACCAGGCAGTACGCCTGATGTCCCGCCTCGTGCAGCCGGTGGCTGAAGTCCTGCCACTCGTGGAGCAGTTGGTAGACGTTGAACGCGTCGCTCGGGCCGCCCCGGTCGGGGACCGTCGACCAGATGAAGGCGGCGGCGCCCACCGACTCCTCGCCGATGCCGCGCAGCGGGTCGACGACCGTCATGGGGAGCTTCACCACGGCGTAGTCGGGGTGCAGGACGACCAGCTCCAGCGGGGGGACCTTGTGCAGGGGTATGCCCTGGATGCCGGTGAGGACCATCGCGGCCATCGTCTCCGGCTTGATCTTGGTGAACATGCCGCCCATGCCCAGCTCGTCGCCGCCCAGTTCCTCCGGGCGCATCGAGATCGGCACACGGGCGGCCGTCGCCCCGTTCGGAGCGCCGAAGTACTTGTAGGTCACCCCCACCCGGCCAGCCCTGCTTCCCGTGCCCGACGCATCAGATCCCGCGCCCAATCCTGCCAGGGCATCGGCGACCGACGCGGCGTCCGGGGACTGGTTCGCCTCCGTGCGCGCCGCCCGCTCCCGTCGCCGGTGCCGTCCGCGCCGGGCCCGCTCGGGACCCAGGTCGTCGGTCCCCTCGCCCAGTCCGCCACCGCGATGCATATCTCTCACCCGACTGTGCTGTGTCAGCGCTTGTTGCCGTGTCCCGCCCCCGGGCCCTGCCCCGGCCGCGCGGCCCGATCATCGTCTTGATTCGGTGTCCAGTGACCTCCCCAGCACCCGTGCGGTGAAACACCTGTCCGCAAGACCGGGCGGGCCTCTGACACCATTGCTGTGTGAGCCTCCCCTATGACGCCCCAGTTTCGCAGACGCTTTTCGACCGCGCGTCCCTCGTGACGCCCGGCGGCGTGAACTCCCCGGTCCGTGCCTTCAAGGCCGTGGGCGGTACGCCCCGGTTCATGGTGTCCGGTACGGGTCCGTACCTCACCGACGCCGACGGCCGTGAGTACGTCGACCTCGTGTGCTCGTGGGGTCCGATGATCCTCGGTCACGCGCACCCCGAGGTCGTCGCCGCCGTCCAGGAAGCGGTCGCACGCGGTACGTCCTTCGGTACGCCCGGCGAGGGCGAGGTCGCGCTCGCCGAGGAGATCGTCGACCGTATCGCCCCTGTCGAGCAGGTACGCCTGGTGTCGAGCGGCACCGAGGCGACCATGTCGGCCATCCGTCTCGCCCGCGGTTTCACCGGGCGCGCGAAGGTCGTCAAGTTCGCGGGCTGCTACCACGGGCACGTGGACGCGCTGCTCGCGGCGGCCGGTTCGGGCCTCGCCACCTTCGCGCTGCCGGACACCCCGGGTGTCACCGGCGCCCAGGCGGGCGACACGATCGTGCTCCCGTACAACGATCTGGACGCGGTCCGCGCGGCCTTCGCCGCGCACCCGGGCGAGATCGCCTGCGTGATCACCGAGGCGTCCCCCGGCAACATGGGCGTCGTCCCGCCGCACGAGGGCTTCAACGCCGGCCTGAAGGCGGCCTGCGCCGAGAACGGCGCGCTGTACATCTCCGACGAGGTGATGACCGGCTTCCGTACCAGCAAGGCCGGCTGGTACGGCGTCGACGGCGTCGCCCCGGACCTGATGACCTTCGGCAAGGTCATGGGCGGCGGCTTCCCGGCCGCGGCCTTCGGCGGCCGCAAGGACGTCATGGAGCACCTCGCCCCGGTCGGCCCGGTCTACCAGGCGGGCACCCTCTCCGGTAACCCGGTCGCCACGGCCGCCGGTCTCGCGCAGCTGCGGCTGCTCGACGACGCCGCGTACGAGAAGGTCAACGCGGTGTCCTCCGAGATCCAGGGCCTCTTCACCGAGGCGCTGACCAAGGAGGGCGTCGCCCACCGCCTCCAGACGGCGTCCAACATGTTCTCCGTCTTCTTCACCTCCGACGAGGTGCGGAACTACGAGGACGCGCGCACGCAGGAGTCCTTCCGCTTCACCGCGTTCTTCCACTCGATGCTGTCGCAGGGCGTCTACCTGCCGCCCTCCGCCTTCGAGTCGTACTTCGTCTCCACCGCCCACGACGCGCAGGCCGTCGAGCGCATCGCCGCCGCCCTGCCCGCCGCCGCCCGAGCCGCAGCAGAGGCCACCGCATGAGCAGCCCGTCCAACAAGGACCTCACCGTCGTCCACCTGATGCGGCACGGCGAGGTGCACAACCCCGAGGGCGTCCTCTACGGCCGCCGCCCCGGCTACCACCTCTCCGACCTCGGCCGGAAGATGGCCGACCGGGTCGCCGAGCACCTCGCGGACCGCGACATCACGCACGTCGTCGCCTCCCCGCTGGAGCGCGCCCAGGAGACCGCCACCCCGATCGCGACGTCGCACGGCCTGGACCTGGCCACCGACGCCGGTCTGATCGAGGCGGGCAACGTCTTCGAGGGCAAGACCTTCGGCGTGGGCGACGGCGCGCTGCGGCGTCCGGAGAACTGGAAGCACCTCACCAACCCGTTCCGCCCGTCCTGGGGCGAGCCGTACATCGAGCAGGTCGTACGGATGATGGGCGCCCTGAACGCGGCCCGCGACGCCGCGCGCGGGCACGAGGCGGTGTGCGTCAGCCACCAGCTGCCGATCTGGATCGTGCGCAGCTTCGTGGAGCGCCGCCGGCTGTGGCACGACCCGCGCAAGCGGCAGTGCACGCTGGCTTCGCTGACGACGTTCACCTACCAGGGCGACAAGATCGTCTCGGTCGGTTACACCGAGCCCGCGCGGGATCTCGTACCGGCGCATCTGCTGGCCGGTGCGAAGCCGGTGAAGGGCAAGGACAAGGCGTTCGGCGCCTGATCGTCCCGGAACCCTTGCCGGAAATGCCCCAAACAGGGCATTTCCGGCAAGGGTTCCGACGTGTCCGGGACCGGACGTTCCGCATCCGCCGCACCCGGGTAGCGGAGACCCGTACACGCCAATTACGCATGATCGCTTCGTGTCTTCACGAACACTCAGCGAATTATGCGCAATTTGCCGGAACCTGAGCGTTCGTCGGGCCCTCTCAGTACGTGTCCATCTGATGGGCCGAAGGCGCGACGAATGCGGATGGGGAGTTATGCGCGACATCACCCGAAGGGGACTGCTGGGAGCCGGGGCCGGAGCCGCGGCCGCGATAGGCCTCGCCGCCTGCAAGGGCGGCGACGACCCGGCGCCGGCGGGCAAGGGGCAGAGCACGAAGCAGCCCGGCAAGGGCGGCACCCCCTCGCCGACCGATGACGCCAAGCCGATCGGCGACGGTTCGACCGCCGACACCGGCAAGCAGCCGAACCAGCCGGACAAGCCCGTCCCGCTCCAGCCGGGCGAGACCCCGCCGCAGTTCGTGATCTTCTCCTGGGACGGCGCGGGCGAGGTCGGCAACGGCCTCTTCCCCCGCTTCCTGAAGCTGGCGAAGGAACACGACGCGGCGATGACCTTCTTCCTCTCCGGCCTGTACCTCCTGCCGGAGTCCAAGAAGAACCTCTACAAGCCGCCGAACAACAAGGTCGGCGCCTCCGACATCGGTTACCTCACCGACGACCACATCAAGCAGACGCTGAAGTACGTGCGTCAGGCCTGGCTCGAAGGCCACGAGATCGGCACCCACTTCAACGGCCACTTCTGCGCGGGCTCCGGCTCGGTCGCCAAGTGGACCCCCGCCCAGTGGGAGAGCGAGATCGACCAGGCCGTGAAGTTCGTCACCGAGTGGAGGACGAACACCGGCTGGTCCGACCTCGACCCGCTGCCCTTCGACTACAAGAAGGAACTGGTCGGCGGCCGCACCCCGTGCCTGCTCGGCCAGGACAACCTGCTGCCGATCGCCAAGAAGCTGGGCTGGCGCTACGACGCCTCCTCGCCCGGCGGCCGCCAGATGTGGCCGGTCAAGCGCAAGGGAGTCTGGGACCTGCCGCTCCAGCAGATCCCCTTCCCCGGGCGCGGCTTCGAGGTCCTCTCGATGGACTACAACATGCTCGCCAACCAGTCCAAGAACTCCACCAAGGGCATGACCTCCCGCTACCCCGAGTGGAAGAAGCAGTCCACCGGCGCCTACATCAAGGGCTTCCAGCGCGCGCACTCCACCAACCGCGCCCCCTTCTACGTCGGCAACCACTTCGAGCAGTGGAACGGCGGCATCTACATGGACGCCGTCGAGGAGGCCATCAAGCACATCGCCGGTACGAAGGAGACCCGCCTGGTCTCCTTCAAGCAGTACGTCGACTGGCTCGACGTGCAGGACCCGCAGGTGCTGGCCAAGCTGCGCACCCTGGAGGTCGGGCAGAAGCCGGCGGGCGGCTGGAAGTCGTTCCTGACGCCGGGCTCGAAGACGGGCTCGCCGACCGGATGACCGGTCCGATGGCTGCCGCATAGCCCCTTATGTGCCCTTGACAAGGGGCTTTGCAGGCACGTAGGGGGGCGGGCAAGATCGTGGGAACTGCCATGCGAAACTTTTCACATGAGTCCTGCCCGAGCCCCCCGCCGTCGCCCGGCCCGCACCTCCCGCACCGCCCTCGCGGTGGCGGCAGCGGCAGCCGGAGCCCTCGTCCTGTCGGCCTGCGGCGGTGAGGGCGGTACGTCGTCGGGAGGCGGCGGCACCAACTTCGTGGCCGGAAAGGGCGGCATCGACACCGTGCCGGTCGCCGACCGCACGCCCGCCCCGAAGATCGACGGCAAGACCCTCCAGGACAAGGACCTCGACCTCGCCTCCTACAAGGGCAAGGTCGTCGTCCTGAACATCTGGGGCTCCTGGTGCGCCCCCTGCCGGGCCGAGGCGCCGATCTTCGCGAAGGTCGCCAAGGAGCTCAAGAGCCAGGGCGTGGAGTTCGTCGGCATCGACGCGCGCGACACCCAGAAGAACCAGGCCATCGAGTTCGAGAAGGACGCGGGCATCGAGTACCCGAGCCTCTTCGACCCGGACGGCAAGCTGATGCTGCGCTTCCCCAAGGGCAGCCTCAACCCGCAGGGCATCCCCAACACCCTCGTCATCGACAAGGAGGGCCGGGTCGCCGCGCGTTCGCTGGCCGCGCTCAGCGAGAAGAAGCTCCGCTCGATGATCGACACCGTGACGGCCGAGAAGTGACCTCCGTACCGACCGGACCCGTGGTCGTACTGGCCGAGGCCACCGACACCCTCCAGTCCGGTGCGCTGGTCCTGGCCCTGCCGATCGCGCTCCTCGCCGGACTGATCTCGTTCTTCTCGCCGTGCGTGCTCCCGCTGGTCCCCGGCTACCTCTCGTACGTCACGGGCACGAGCGGCGTCGACCTCGCCGAGCAGCGCCGGGGCCGGATGGTCGCCGGAGCGTCCCTCTTCGTGCTGGGCTTCAGCGCGGTGTTCATCACGGGCGGCGCGCTCTTCGGCTACATCGGCGGCACCCTCCTGAACTACAAGGACGTCACGAACGTCGTCCTCGGCGTCCTCATGGTGCTGATGGGCCTGTTCTTCATGGGCGCCTTCCCCTTCCTCACCCAGCGCGAGTTCCGCTTCCACAAGAAGCCCGTCGCCGGGCTGGTCGGCGCGCCGGTCCTCGGCCTGCTCTTCGGCATCGGCTGGACGCCCTGCCTGGGCCCCGCGATCGGCGTCATCAGCTCGATGGCGTTCGGCCAGGCCGAGCCGCTGCGCGGCACGGTCCTGATGACCGTCTACTGCCTGGGCCTGGGCCTGCCCTTCATCCTGGCGGCCGTCGCCTTCCGCAAGGCGCTCGGCGCGTTCGGCTGGGTGAAGAAGCATTACGTCTGGGTCATGCGGATCGGCGGCATCATGATGATCGCGACCGGCCTCCTGCTCCTCACGGGCCTCTGGGACTCCGCCGTGAACGTCGTGCAAGGCTGGACCAAAGACTTCCAGGTGGGGATCTAGTCCATGAGCAAGACCGAAGACCCGGCCGTCGAGACGGACGGTCCGGCCCCCGGGCCCGACGCGCAGACGGCCCCCCGGGCCGACGAGCGGACCGCGTCCGACCGGCTCTCCACGGCCCCCAAGGACGACCGGGAGGACACCGCTCCCGCCCCCGCGTCCTTCGGGATCGTCGGCTGGGCCCGCTGGTTCTGGCGGCAGCTGACCTCGATGCGGGTCGCGCTGATCCTCCTGTTCATGCTGTCGATCGCCTCGATCCCCGGCTCGCTGGTCCCGCAGCGCAGCGTGGACCAGACGAAGGTCGACGACTTCTTCAAGGCGCACGAGACGCTCGCACCGCTCTACGACAAGGTGCAGCTGTTCGACGTCTACAGCTCGGTGTGGTTCTCCGCGATCTACATCCTTCTCTTCATCTCCCTCATCGGCTGCATCGTCCCGCGCACCTGGCAGTTCGTCGGCCAGCTCCGCAGCCGCCCCCCGGGCGCGCCCGGCCGCCTGACGCGCATGCCGGCGTACACGACCTGGCGTACGGACTCCTCGCCCGAGGAGGTCCGCACCCTCGCGCTCGCGATGCTGAAGAAGAAGCGGTTCCGCGCGCACGTGGACTCCACCGCCGTCACCGCCGAGAAGGGCTACCTCCGGGAAGCCGGAAACCTGATCTTCCACATCGCGCTGATCGTCCTCCTGCTGGCCTTCGCGACCGGCCAGCTCTTCAAGTCCGAGGGCGGCAAGCTGATCACCGAGGGCAGCGGCTTCTCCAACACCCTCACCCAGTACGACGACTTCAAGTCCGGCTCGCTCTTCGACAAGGACAACGACCTGGAGCCGTTCAGCTTCCACCTGGACAACTTCGTCGGCACGTACGAGCGGACCGGCCCCCAGCGCGGCACCCCCCGCATCTACGAGGCCCACATCACGTACTCCGAGGGTGCCGACGGCAAGCCGAAGAAGGGCGTCATCGAGGTCAACACCCCGCTGACGGTCGGCGGCTCCAAGGTGCACCTCATCGGCCACGGCTACAGCCCGACGCTGACCATCCGCGACGGCCGCGGCAAGGTCGTCTTCCAGGGCCCCGCGCCCCTCCTCCCCACCGACTCGAACGTCACCTCCACCGGTGCGATCAAGGTGATGGACGGCTACCGCGACAAGGACGGCAAGCGCACCCAGCTCGGCTTCACGGCGGTCTTCGTCCCGACCTTCGGCGGCGCGGGCAAGGGCAGCATGTTCTCCAAGTACCCCGGCCTGGACTACCCCGCCCTCGCTCTCACCGGCTACCACGGCAGCCTCGGCGTCGACGCGGGTCTGCCGCAGAACGTGTACCAGCTCGACACCCGCAAGATGACCCAGTTCAAGAAGCCCGACGGCAGCCCCTTCGCGAAGATGCTGCTGCCCGGCGAGACGATGACCCTCCCCGACGGGGCCGGCTCGGTCACCTTCGAGAAGGACATCAAGGAGTGGGCGACCTTCCAGGTCTCCCAGCAGCCCGGCAACATGTGGGCCCTCGCGGGCGCCATCGCCGCGATCCTGGGCCTCGCCGCCTCGCTCTTCATCCAGCGCCGCCGCATCTGGGTCCGTGCCGTACGGTCCGACGACGGCACCACCCTCGTCGAGATGGCGGGCCTCGGCCGCAGCGAGTCCAACCGCCTCCCCGAGGAACTGGCCGCCCTGGCCGAAACCCTGCACACCCAGGCGCCGACGACCGCGACGCCCCCTCCCGCCGAAGAATCCCCTGTCGAAGGAGCGCGCGCGTGATCCTCGCAGCCGCCGCAGTCACCGAAACAAACGAGAATCTCGCGCAGATCAGCAACGTCCTGATCTACTCCGCGATGGCCGTCTACACCCTGGCCTTCCTCGCGCACATCGCCGAGTGGACCTTCGGCAGCCGCAGCAAGGTCGGCCGCACGGCCGCGGCGCTGACCCGTCCGGCCGCCGCTCCGGCCGTGACCGTACGGTCCAAGGGCTCGACCGCCGTCCTCGACAAGCCGAAGGTCGTCACCCGCGCCGCCGCGGGCACGCGCGACGCGGAGGACGGCGAGGGCGCCGCGGGCGGCACCGAGAAGGGCGACCTCTACGGCCGCATCGCGATTTCGTTGACCGTCCTGGCGTTCCTGGTCGCCGCGGGCGGCGTCGCCACCCGGGCCCTCTCCGTACAGCGCGCCCCCTGGGGCAACATGTACGAGTTCTCGATCACCTTCTCCACGGTCGCGGTCGGCATCTACCTGGCCCTGCTCCCGACGAAGATGAACGTCCGCTGGATCGGCCTCCCCCTGGTCACCACGGTCCTCCTGGACCTCGGCATCGCCACCAAGTGGCTCTACACCGACAGCGACCAGCTCGTCCCCGCCCTGGACTCCTACTGGCTCTGGATCCACGTCTCGACGGCCATCTTCTGCGGCGCCGTCTTCTACGTGGGCGCGGTCGGCACCATCGGCTACCTGCTCCGCGACCGCTACGAGGTCCGCGCCGAGCTGGGCGAGACGGCCGACGTCTTCAAGGCCCACCTGGCCACGCTCCCGAAGTCCAACGCCTTCGTCATGGCGGTCCGCGCCGCCCGCGTCCCGCTGCGCCGCGTGATGGACAGCTCGATCTCCCGCCTCCCCTCGGCGGCGACCCTCGACAAGTTCTCGTACCGCATCAACGCGGGCGTCTTCCCCCTCTGGACGTTCACGATCGTCGCGGGCGCCATCTGGGCGGGCGACGCGTGGGGCCGCTTCTGGGGCTGGGACCCCAAGGAGGTCTGGTCCTTCGTCACGTGGATCGCGTACGCCTGCTACCTGCATGCCCGCGCGACGGCCGGCTGGAAGGGCCGCAAGGCCGCCTACCTGGCCCTCTTCGCCTTCGCGACCTGGATCTGGAACTACTACGGGGTCAACATCTTCCTCTCCGGCAAGCACTCCTACGCGGGCGTCTAGTCCCGGATTGCTCCGTCCAGCCTGGCCCGCTCGCGTTCGCCGCGCGAGCGGGCCAGGCTGTTTTCCATGACCGCTGCCACGACTTCAGTCCCGTACGGTACGGCCGAACCGCGCCCGGGAAACGCCTGCTTCCTCCGTTACGAACTGCCCTTGGGGTCGCCCCTGGACCACGTCTGGGCGGCGGTCGCGACCCCGGCGGGCCTGAGCCAGTGGCTGGCCCTCCCCGACCCCTGGGAACCGAAACTGGGCGCGTCCCTTACCCTCCACTGGCAGTACGAGGGCTCCCCCTTCACGGAGGACGGCCGCATCACCGCCTGGGACCCGGGCCGCGTCGCGGAGTACACCACCTCCATCAACGGCCGCACCCGCTTCCACCTGGAACCCAACGGCCCCGACGCCACCACCCTCCGCTTCACCAACGAACTCCGCGACCTGCCCGCCTCCGACCTCCCCTCCCGCCTGGCCGGCTGGCACGTCCACTTCGAGTTCCTCACGCAGGCACTCGCCGGGACCCCGTACGACTGGTCCGCCTGGTCCCTGGACCGCTTCCACGAACTCCTGGCGGAGTACGAGTCCCGCTGACCCGGGTCAGAGCGGGATTCCGGCCAGCTTCGACAGCCGCAACAGCTCCGGGTTGCTCCTGCGGTGCAGCGAGGTCAGCACCCGGAACACCTCCCGGGCCATCGGGTGGATGCGCGCCATCTGCGGGGCGGCGGCCCACGCGGCCCCGAGGCTTGCGAGCGCCCCGTCACGGTCGCCCACGTCGAGCTGCGCCCGCGCCAGGTTCATGCGGCTGGGGGCGACCCGGGTGGGAGGCAGGCCCTCCAGGGCGGCGTCCAGGTCCTCCGCGACGGCCAGCGCTTCGTGCGGACGGCCCAGGTCGAGGCGGGTGGCGAGCACGTGCGTGGTGGTGTTCTGCGGGCCGAAGATCATGCTGTGCCGGTTCCAGTCCGTACGGAACCACTCGGCGGCAGCGCCGGCGGACGCGATGTGCCGTTCCGCCTCCCGCTGCCCCTCCTTCTTGTCGGTGAGCCTGCCCGCGAGGGTCATGCCGCGCAGGTTCAACATGCCGACGGCGAAGGCGCGTTGCTGCCCGGACAGGCTCCGCTGGGCGGCGGCGACGGCGCGGTCGACGACGGTGAGGCCGCCCTCGAAGTCCCCGCCGTTCAGGTAGGCCCCGGCGCGGTCCCGGGCGGCGATGGCCTGCCCGAGCGGGTCGGCCTTCTGCTCGGCCGCCCACCGCTGGCGCGTCACCGCCAGCTCCGCCAGGTCCATCCACCGGTGCCGGGCGGCCAGCCAGTAGACGGTGCTGTAGACCTCGGCCAGGGCCATCCAGCTCTGTGCCGTGTTCGCATGGTGCGCGTACGTGGTGGCGTCCCGCAACAGCCGGGGGAGCACGGCCAGCAGCCGGTCGACCTGCGCCGCGTCACGGTGCGCCGCGACCGCCGCGAGCGCTGCCGCCATGCGGTCCTCCTCCACGGCCCGGGCGGCGGGCAGGTCGTAGTCGCGGATCGCGGAACGCAGGGCCGACAACTTCTGCTCGTCGTCGGGCTGCACGGCGGCGGCACCCAGTACCTCGGCCATGGACAGCCCGAGCGGCTTGCCGAGCGCTGCGGCCACGGCCGGGGTGAGGGTCCGGTCCCCGACCTCGATCTTCGACAGCAGGGAGAGGGAGACGTTCGCCTGCCTGGCCAACTGGGCCTGGGACAGTCCGTGCGCCTTGCGCAGCGCGGCCAGGTTCGTGCCAGGGGCGAGTTCGGTGCTCGTGCTCATGGGTCCTGACTTCCTTGCGGGCCGGTACCTGGGTCCATGGTCACAGGCTCGACGAGTGCCCGCACGGCTGTTGTGCAAACGGTGTGCAAGTTCCCGTGCGCGCACGGTAGTTGACTGTCGCAGCAGAGGACCCCCGCGACCGCGGTAACGGCCCGGGGGCACGGCCAACGCCTCGAAGGAGCGTCAGCGTGATGGAGCTTATCCTCCGACTCGGCGAGCTGCTGGTGCGGCTCTTGGTCCCGGCGAGGGGGTGGCACCGGACGGTGCCCGAGCAGGGGGACCCTGCTCCCCGCGCCCGCCGCCGAACGGTGGTCTGCCGTACGGCGGTGGACTTCCAGCCCGGGTACTTCCCCGCCCTGCGGGCCACGGGCGGGGCCCTGGTGCGGACCCAGGCGCAGATCGCGTACGAGCTTGCGGAGCAGGCAGAGGCGAGACTGCGCCGCCAGCGCCGCCGGGCGCTCTGGCTCGCCGCGTACGGCATCGACGCCGGGCCGCGCGTCATGCAGATCCACGGCATGGCGGTGACGCGATGACCGCACCGGACGACGGAGTCGTGGTGCTGCGGTGGGGCTACGGCCCCGCGCGGTGGGGCTGGCGCGCGGGGAACTCCGCAAGACGCTGGCCGGTTGGGGTATGGCGGCGGTCGAGGAGGCCGCGGCCCTCGTCCTCTCGGAGCTGCTGACGAACGCGCAGCGGCACGCGCGGGTGCGGGGCCGGGAGATCGAGACCCGTTTCGTACGGCTCGCGGGAGAGCGGGAGTCCGGGGTCCGCCTGGAGGTCCACGACGCGTCGGCGGTACGGCCCCGCCCCCGGGCCGCCTCCCCGGACGCGTGCGAGGGGCGCGGGCTGCTGCTCGTAGAGCTGATGGCGGACCGGTGGGGCGTCGCCGGGCGGAACGGGCCGGGCAAGGCGGTCTGGGCCGAGTGCGGGGCGGGCCGGGCGGGCGGGGGCGAAGCCCATGGCGGATGAGGGGCACCCGGTGCGCACGGTCATGCGCTGGGTCCGCTGGGTACTGGAGCCCGACCGGCTCCCGGACGCCGAGCCGACCACGTACGCCATGCAGTGCGCGGTCTGCGAGAAGCGCTCGGAGCCGCACGTGGACTTCCAGGAGCCGAAGACCTGGGTCCTGCGGCACGCGGGCCGCAACCCCTCCCACCACACCTACCGGGAGATCATCGTCCGCCCGTGGCACGCCTGGATGACCGACTGAGCGCAGGTCATGCGCCCTCGCGGGGAGTGAGGCGGGCACCCTTCGGGATCGGGTACGGGGACTCCACGGGCATCAGGAGGGCTGCGGTCTCGGCGCTGCCGCTCATGGTCCGGGCCAGCGGGGTCACGTTGCGGATGCCGACGAGCCACTCGTCGGCGTACCGCCGCGCGGCCTCGCCGCTCAGGCCGAGCTGGAGGGAGCGGTAGGGGAGGGGGCGCAGGCGCACGTCCCGCTCCGGGTCCCACTGGGCCCGTACCGGGGACTCCTTCAGCTGCTGCTTCCACGCCCCCTTGTCGGGGTGCACCTGGCGCTCGTAGTGCGAGAGGACGGCGTTGCGCAGCGCCCAGTCGAAGCCCTCCCGCCGGATCTCCACGGCGAGGACGACCTCCTGGCCCTCCTTACGGGCCCAGCCGCAGCGGTACATCATCCACAGGAACGACGGCTTGATCCACGTCATCCGGTCCCGGCTCCAGCTCGACGGGAACTTCCCGTCCCGGGCTGCGGGCAGTCCGATCTCGGGCCGGTACGCCTGGTACACGGTGACGGTGTCGGCCGTGTGCAGGGCACGGATCTGGAGCTTGGGCACGTCGTCGGCTGTCATGCGGGCCAGAGTGGCGCACGGGGTGGGCCGGGGGCCAGGGATTTGCCGGGCAACCCCGCACCGTAAAGCTGTGCAAAATCGGTGCGAACTCAGGGGCCCGGTGGGGGGACGAAGATGCCGTGGGTGCCGATGCGGCGCCAGATGACGTGGGGAGACCCCGCGATCTTCTCCTCGCCGTACTGCCACGTTGCTCTGCCGTCGGGTGCCCACGTCAGCTCGAACACGCCCGGGGCTGCCTGGACCCCCTTGATGCGCAGTCCAGGGAGGAATCGTCCGTCGGTCAGGCCGGGGACGAATTCCTCCAGGACCACGCGGCGGAACCGGCGGGCTTGCTCGGGGGTCAGCTTCGCGAAGTCCCTCGCGAAGCGAGGGAGGACCTCGAAGGTGGGCATCGCTATTGGTCGCCTCCGGCCTCGGGGCGTTCAAGCGCGGAGAACATCTCCTCCGCGCTGCCGTAGACGGTGCCCTCGCCGCGTGCCAGCTCCGCGCTCGCTTCCCGCTCGCCGGTCTGCCACTCGTTCTCCCAGAACCACGCCTGCTCTGCGGGAACGGTGCGCAATCCCATCAGTCGTACAGCGCCGTCAGGCCCGATGACGAAGTCGACGTCGTCGCCGGCCGAGATGTGGAGGGCCTGGCGGACCTCGCGGGGCAGCGTGAGTTGGTTCTTCTCGCGCAGCTGAGCTCTTATCCGGGTGTCCTGCGCCATGGTGACCTCCTGAGCTCCCGAGTCGGGTTGCGTCCCAGATTAGCTGTGGCGGTCAGGTTTCTCAAAGTAGGAAATTCCTACACTGTCTGGTGGCTACTTGGCGGCGTCGTCCGGGCCCTTGCCCGGGTCGCCGCCCTCGCGGCGTTTCAGGTCTTCCTCGCGGCGGCGGAGGTCGGCCTCCCAGTCCTTGAGGAGGGACTCGTCCTTCTTGTTCTCGTCCTTGATGGACTTCAGGAAGTCGGGGTTGTCGTCCGGGGCGACCCACGTGCTGCGGTGGCCGCGGTGCCATTCGGAGGGGGTGCGGCCGCCCTGCGGCGGGCGGCGGTCCTTGCCCGCGGCGAGCCACACGATCGGGCCCACGATCCAGAAGAGCAGGATGATGAAGACCCAGGCGACCTTCGGGAGGTGCTTGGCCTCGTCCTCGGGGGTGTTCAGACAGTCGATGAACGCGTAGATCGTCAGCGCCAGCGGCAGGATGAACATCAGTGCCCTGAGCATGGAGTGCTTCCCCCTGGGGACGTCAGACGGGCCGCTCGAACGGCCCCGGTGAGGGGCCCAGGGTAGTCGGTGTCCGATACTGGACGACATGGCTTACGACGATCTTCGCTCGTTCCTCCGCGCCCTGGACCGCGAGGGCGACCTCAAGCGCATCACGGCCGAAGTCGACCCCCACCTGGAAGTCGGGGAGATCGTCGACCGGGTGAACAAGGCCGGTGGCCCGGCGCTGCTCTTCGAGAACGTCAAGGGCTCGGCGATGCCGCTGGCCATGAATGTTTTCGGGACCGACCGGCGGCTGCTGAAGGCGCTCGGGCTCAAGTCGTACAGCGAGATCAGCGAGCAGATCGGCGGGCTGCTGAAGCCCGAGCTGCCGCAGGGGTTCATGGGTCTGCGGGACGCCTTCGGCAAGCTGGGGTCCGTGGCGCACGTACCGCCGAAGAAGGTCAAGGACGCCCCCGTGCAGGAGGTCGTGCTGCGGGGGGAGGACGTCGATCTGGACAAGCTGCCCGCGCTGTTCACGTGGCCGGAGGACGGTGGGTCCTTCTTCAATTTGGGGCTTACGCATACGAAGCACCCGGAGACGGGGATCCGGAATCTCGGCCTGTACCGCCTCCAGCGTCACGACAAGCGCACCATCGGCATGCACTGGCAGATCCACAAGGACAGCCGGAACCACTACCAGGTGGCCGCCAAGCGCGGCGAGAAGCTGCCGGTCGCGATTGCTTTCGGCGCGCCGCCCGCTGTGACGTACGCGTCCACGGCCCCGCTGCCGGGGGACATCGACGAGTACCTCTTCGCCGGGTTCCTCCAGGGGAAGCGGGTGGAGATGGTGGACTGCAAGACCGTTCCGCTTCAGGTGCCGGCGCATGCGGAGGTCGTGCTGGAGGGGTGGCTGGAGCCGGGGCGGATGCTGCCCGAGGGGCCGTTCGGCGACCACACCGGGTTCTACACGCCGCAGGAGGACTTCCCGGCGCTGACGATCGACACCATCACGATGCGGAAGCGGCCTCTGCTGCAGTCGATCGTCGTGGGGCGTCCGCCGACCGAGGACGGGCCGCTGGGGCGGGCGACGGAGAGCTTCTTCCTGCCGCTGCTGAAGATCATCGTGCCGGACATCGTGGACTACCACCTCCCGGAGTCGGGCGGCTTCCACAACTGCATCATCGTGTCGATCGACAAGAAGTACCCGAAGCACGCGCAGAAGGTCATGTCGGCGATCTGGGGCGCGCACATGCTGTCCCTGGAGAAGCTGATCGTGGTCGTGGACGCCGATTGCGACGTACGGAACTACCACGAGGTGTCGTGGCGGGCCTTCGGGAACGTCGACTACGCGAAGGACCTGGTGGTCGTGGAGGGGCCGGTCGATCACCTGGACCACGCCTCGTACCAGCAGTACTGGGGCGGCAAGGCGGGCGTCGACGCCACCAAGAAGCTGCCCGAAGAGGGCTACACCCGTGACGGTGGCTGGCCGAACATGGTCGAGTCGGACCCGGCGACGGCCTCCAAGGTCTCCCGCCGCTGGAAGGAATACGGCCTGTGAGCAGCGCCGCAGCAGCAATCCCGCAGCCGCAGCCGGGGCCCCGGCCCGGGAAGGTCCGCGCCTTCCTGAACCTGGTGCTCATCGAGCACTCCGTCTTCGCGCTGCCCTTCGCGTACATCGCCGCGCTGACGGCGATGTTCCAGCTGGACAAGAACATCCACTGGGGGCGGCTGCTCCTGGTGACGATCGCGATGGTGGGCCTGCGGACCTTCGCCATGGCGGCCAACCGGATCATCGACCGGGAGATCGACGCCCGTAACCCGCGCACCGCGAACCGGGAGATCGTTACGGGGGCCGTCAGCGTCAAGTCCGCGTGGACGGGGGCCGGGATCGCCCTGGTCTTCTTCCTCGGGGCTGCGGCGCTGCTGAATCCTTTGTGCCTGGCGCTGGCGCCGGTGGCCATCGTCCCGATGGTCGTCTACCCGTACGGCAAGCGCTTCACGAACTTCCCGCACGCGATTCTGGGGCTGGCCCAGGCGATGGGGCCGGTCGGGGCGTGGATCGCGATCACGGGGGAGTGGTCGGGGGACGCGGTCGTGCTGGGGCTGGCGGTCGGGATCTGGATCGGCGGGTTCGACCTGATCTTCGGGTCGCAGGATGTCCAGGCGGACCGGGCGCACGGGGTGAAGTCGGTGCCGGCGCGGTTCGGCATTCCGGCGGCGCTGCACGGGGCGCGGGTCTGTCACGTGATCACCACGGCGCTGCTGGTCTGGTACGGGGTGCGTACCGATGCCGGGATCTTCTTCTGGATCGGGATGGTGATTGTGGCGGTGGCGTTCGTGTACGAGCACACGATCGTGCGGCCGCATGATCTGTCGCGGCTGAACCGGGCGTTCTTCACGGTGAACGGGTTCATCGGGATCGCGCTCTTTGCGTGTGCGCTGCTGGATCTCCTGATGCGGGGCCTGACGGTCTAGGCACCCGGTGCCGGGGCGAAACCCGGGGGTCCGGGGGCAGCACCCCCGGCAGGAACCGCAACCACCCACCGGCCCGCGCCGAGTCGCTAGACCCGACCCCGCCGGAAGGCGAACGCCGCCAGCACCCCGCCCAGCAGCCCGAACAAGTGGCACTGCCAGCTGATGCCCGAGTCCGTCGGCAGCACGCCCCACAGGATCGAGCCGTAGACGACGGCCACCACGAGGCCCAGCACCACGTCCCACGGCCTGCGGTCCACGAAGCCCCGCACCACCAGGTAGCCGAACAGGCCGAAGACCACGCCCGACGCGCCCAGGGTTATGGAGTGCGAGGGGGCGGTCAGCCACACGCCCAGGCCCGCGACCAGCATGATCGTGACGACGACCGCGGCGAAGCGGCGGATTCCGCCGAGCGCCGCCAGGAAACCCAGGATCAGCAGCGGCAGCGTGTTCGACGCGAGGTGGGCGAAGCCGCCGTGCAGGAAGGACATGGGGAGGACGTCGCGGAGCTCGGAGAGGTCGCGCGGGGAGACGCCGTAGGTGTCCAGGGCGTTGCCGGTGGCGGTGTCGACGGCTTCCAGCACCCACAGCAGGGCGATCCAGGCGCCCATGACCACGGCGGCCGTCCGCCACCGGCCCCGCCGGTCGGCCGCGTCGCCGCGCGGCGGTGTCGTCTGCGGTCGGTACGGCTCGTACGGCTCGTACGACATGACCCCCACCCCCCACTTTCCCCGTGTTCCTGTGAAACGTCCCCGGACCTTGCCCGGTTCCCGCATTGTCGCCCCCGATAAGCTCCGCCCATGACTGAGCCCACCGCCGAACGCACCCGTACCCCCTGGGTAGTAGGGGTCTCGGGCGCCTCCGGAACCCCGTACGCCGCCGCCGTCCTGCGGGGGCTGCTCGACGCGGGCGAGGCCGTCGACCTCGTCGTCAGCAGGGCGTCCCGGCTGACGATCCTCGACGAGACGGGGATCTCCTACCGGGACAGCCACTGGCGGGAGGATCTCGCCACGTGGCTGGGGAGGGGGGCGGACGGCAAGCCCGACACGTTCACCGGGCTCGATCTGTCCGACGTACGGCACTGGAGTGCGGGGGATCTCGCGGCGGGGCCGTCGTCCGGGTCGTACGCGGTGAAGGGGATGCTCATCGTCCCCGCCTCGACGGCGAGTGTCGCCGGAGTCGCGCTGGGGCTCTCGAAGGACCTGCTGCAGCGGGCCGCGAGCGTGACGCTCAAGGAGCGGCGGAAGCTGGTGGTGGCGGTCAGGGAGACGCCGCTGAACGGGCAGACGCTCAAGCATCTGGTGGCGCTGGACGAGGCGGGCGCCGTGGTGCTGCCCGCCTCCCCCGCGTTCTACGCCGGTGCGACGCACATCCAGGATCTGGTGGACTTCGTCGCGGGGCGGGTGCTCGATGCGGCAGGTGTGCCGCACGGCCTCTACCGCCGGTGGGAGGGAGAGCTCGGGGGAGCGTCTCGCAACCCGTAGGAAGGGGTGGGTCAGCCCTGCTTGGAGCGCTTGAGGCGGGCCTTGAGGCTGCGCACGGAAGCGGTCGTGGCGGCGGGCTTGTGGGCACGCGAGCGGTTGGCCAGTTCCTGAAGCTCGCGCATGCGGACGTAGGCCATCTCGGTCGTGTACACGGTGGGTCACTCTCCGTCGAGTTCGGGTGATCTGAAGAAGATCTGAAAGAGAAACTTGGATCTGGTGAAAGATCCTCAGGGGATTTGGCCCCTGTGCCTTAGATTCTATACGTAAACTCGCGGTATCGCTGAACAATGGAAGGCTTCAGGCATATGGACGCCGTGGACAGGCAGCTCATCCAGGCACTTCGGGAGAACGGCAGGGCCTCGTACGCCGAGCTCGGACGCCTCGTCGGCCTCTCCGGCCCGAGTGTCACCGACCGCATCAACCGCCTCGAATCGGCGGGGGTCATCACCGGCTACCGCGCCACCGTCGACGCCAAGTCGCTCGGCCTCGGCGTGACCGCCCTCATCGGCATCTCGCTGTCCGACGCCGCCGACCACGAGGACGTGGCACGCCGGCTGAAGGACCTGGAGGAGATCGAGGACTGCTGGTTCATCGCGGGCGACGACTCGTTCATGCTCAAGATCCGGGCCGGGGACGTGGACGGTCTGGAGCGGACGATCCGCCGGCTGAGCGGCACGAAGGGCGTCTCGCGGACCCGTACCACGATCGTGCTCTCCACCAAGTGGGAGAACCGGGTCGGGGAACTGCCCGAGGAGGGCTAGGCGTACCTTTGGCAGAAGCTCGATAGGTACGTACGACACATAGGAGGCGGCCGGGTATGGACGCGGGACTCAAGCGCGAGCTGGAGCAGAAGGTCCGGGCCGGGGAGCGGCTCAGCCGCGAGGACGGCATCGCGCTCTACGAGTCGGACGACCTGGCCTGGCTGGGCGGTCTCGCCCACGAGGTGCGGACGAGGAAGAACGGCGACGTCGTCCACTTCAACGTCAACCGTCACCTCAACATGACCAATGTGTGCACGGCGTCCTGCGCCTACTGCTCGTTCCAGCGCAAGCCGGGCGAGAAGGACGCGTACACGATGCGCATCGAGGAGGCCGTCCGCCTCGCCAAGGCGATGGAGAACGAGAACCTCACCGAGCTGCACATCGTCAACGGTCTGCACCCGACCCTCCCGTGGCGCTACTACCCGCGCTCGCTGTCCGCGCTGAAGGAGGCCCTCCCGCAGGTCTCGCTGAAGGCGTTCACGGCGACCGAGATCCACCACTTCGAGACGATCTCCGGGCTCTCCGCGTCCGAGATCCTGGACGAGCTGATCGAGGCGGGTCTCGAATCGCTGACCGGCGGCGGCGCCGAGATCTTCGACTGGGAGGTGAGGCAGCACATCGTCGACCACAACACCCACTGGGAGGACTGGTCGCGCATCCACCGCCTCGCCCACGAGAAGGGCCTCAAGACGCCGGCCACCATGCTCTACGGCCACATCGAGGAGCCCCGCCACCGCGTCGACCACGTGCTGCGGCTGCGTGAGATGCAGGACGAGACCGGCGGTTTCCAGGTCTTCATCCCGCTGCGCTACCAGCACGACTTCGTCGACATGAAGGACGGCAAGGTCCGCAACAAGCTCCAGGCGCGGACGACCATGGCGACGGGCGCCGAGGCCCTGAAGACCTTCGCGGTCTCGCGGCTGCTCTTCGACAACGTCCCGCACGTCAAGGTCTTCTGGGTCATGCACGGCGTGCAGACCGCGCAGCTCGCGCTCCAGCACGGCGCGGACGACATGGACGGCTCGGTCGTCGAGTACAAGATCACGCACGACGCGGACGACTACGGCACCCCGAACAAGCTCGGCCGCGACGACCTCCTCGAACTGATCCGTGACGCCGGCTTCCGCCCGGTCGAGCGCAACACGCGCTACGAGATCATCAAGGAGTACGAGGGCCCGGACGCCTCGCGCCGCGAGACCCCGCAGGCGATGCGCGTCTGACCTGCGCTGCTGTACGTACGAGAGCCCCGGCCAACCCCCTCGGCCGGGGCTCTCGGCGTCCCGGGTTAGCGTGCCGGGCATGGCGCCTCGTACCCCTCTCACCTTCGTTTTCGACCCCGCCGTCGACGCGGAACTCCGCGACGGCCTGATCGCCCTGTGGGCCGACGTCACGGACGCGGGCGGGGCGGTCGGTTTCGTACCGCCCGCCGACCCGGAGAAGATCCGGCCCGAGCTCGTGCGCCACTTCGTCGCCATGGCGGAGGGGCGCACCCGGCTGCTGGTCGGGTACGACGAGGAGGGCACCGTCGCCGCGACCGCCTTCCTGACCCTCAACGGGCACCGGCTGATGACGCACTGGTGCTGGCTGTACACGGTGATGGTGCATCCCAAGCACCAGGGGCGGGGGTACGGACGCGACCTGATGGCCGCCGCGGCGGATGCCGCGCGCACGCTGCCCGGCGTCGAGGCGATCCGGCTGACCTGCCGGGGCGGTACGGGTGCGGACGCCTTCTACACGGCGTGCGGGTACCGGGAGGTCGGGCGGGTGCCGGGGGCCATACGGGTGGCGCCGGGGGACGACCGGGACGACGTGATCATGCTGCTGACCTTGGGGGGACCGGGCTCCGACGGTTCCTGACGCCGTCTCAGGACGTACGTCCCGGGCGCTCGGGACCTTTGCCGCCGCTTATGCGTATCCGACAGGAGTAGCTTGTGAATGTATTCACAAGAGCTCGGCAAGGGCTCGACCAGAGCAGGCTCGAAGCAGAGACCAGGTGAGCGCAGTGGCCACGATCCACATGCCCCGCAGCAGCAACACCCGTACCGCCCCCGCCACCGCCGGCAGCCAGGACGGGGTGATCGTCCGCGGTCGTGCCGCGCGCGGCGTCCTCGCCGGTCTCCGCATCCTGGTGGGCTGGACCTTCCTGTGGCCCTTCCTGGACAAGATGTTCGGGCTCGGCTTCGCCACCAAGACGGAGGCCGCGGTGATCCACGGCGGCTCGCCGACCGCCGGGTTCCTGCTGCACGGCACGAAGGGTCCCTTCGCCCACGCCTTCGACGGTGTGGCCGGTGCGCCCTGGCTCGACGCGCTCTTCATGCTCGGCCTGCTCGGCATCGGCCTGGCGTTCCTGCTGGGCATCGGCACCCGGATCGCCGCCGTGTCGTGCACCGCGATGATGGCCTTCATGTACCTGGTCACGCTCCAGCCCGCGAGCAACCCGATCACCGACGACCACTGGATGATCGCGCTGGCCGCCGTCGCGGTCGCCGTCACCGGGGCGGGCAGCTACTTCGGCCTCGGCCGCCGCTGGCAGGAGCTGGCGCTGGTGCGCCGCTTCCGCTGGCTGGTCTGAGCAGAGGCACTGACCAGGGGATTTGCGACTCGTACGTACGGAGTGCGGTCCGTGCGTACCACGAAGCACGGGGGCCCGGCTTCCTCGCCGGGCCCCTGTGCTGTACTGGTAGCGCCCTATTTTTCCGTCGCCACGAAGAAGGTCACGCCGTGAGCACCAAGCACGCCACGCTCCGCTACACCGCCATGCGACTCGGTGTCTTCGCCGCCTGCTTCGCGGTGGTCTGGGTGCTGGTGAGCCTGCGTGTCCTGCCGTCCAGCCTCGGCGGCATGTCGAACGTGCTGTGGGTGCTGCTGCTCGCGATCGTCGTCTCCGCGCCGCTGAGCTTCGTACTTCTGCGCAAGCAGCGGGACGCCATGTCGCAGGACATCGTGGCGAAGGTCGACAAGACCAAGGCGCGCCTGGAGTCCAACCGCAACCAGGAGGACCTGGCCTGACGCGCACCGTGTCCCACGTGCTGGGACGCGAGGTAAGCGCGACGTAAGCTGCGTCACACCCGGCAATGCCCCGGGAGTCGAGCCACCGGCTCAACTCCCGGGGCATTGTTCGTCTTTCACTCATTCCGAGCTGCCAGGGACCCCGCGGACCCCACCCTTCCCCCAAAGAAGACCTTTGATGTTCTCAAAGTGCTGGTGTTAACGTGTTCGACATGACGACATCCGCCGCGCCCCAGAACCCCATGAGCGTTCCGCTCGTGGCGCGCCTGCATGTCGATCTCTGCCGCCGCGTCTCGGCCGCTTGTCGCCGCTCCGTCTGAAGTTCTCAGCGCGACCCTTTTCTCCACCCCCTCCTGCCTTCCGCAGCTTCCTTCACCGGAGTGTGTCCGTGTCCGCGTCCCCCGCGCAGAAGGCCGAGCAGGCCGAGCAGCCTGCGAAGCCCAAGAAGAAGAACCCCATATCCAGGATTCCGTTCTGGGCGCAGATCGTTGCCGGTCTCGTGCTCGGCGGCTTCCTCGGCTGGCTGGCCAAGAGCCAGGACCTGACCGGTCTCGGCACCACCCTCGACACCATCGGCGGCCTCTTCGTCCAGCTGCTGAAGCTGGCCGTGGCCCCGCTGGTCTTCTTCGCCATCCTCGTCTCGATCACCAACCTCCGGCAGGTCAACAACGCGGCCCGGCTGGCGTCGCGGACCCTGCTCTGGTTCATGATCACCTCGCTGATCGCGGTCGCCATCGGCATCGTGATCGGCCTGCTCACCAACCCGGGCGCCGGCACCGGCCTGACCCCGGCCGACGGCAAGAAGCCCAAGCACGCCGGTTCCTGGATCGACTTCCTCACCGGCATCATCCCGACGGACATCATCACGCCGTTCAAGGATCTGGAAGTCCTCCAGATCGTCTTCCTGGCGGTCGTCGCGGGCATCGCGGCCCTCGCCCTCGGCGAGAAGGCCAAGCCGATCCTGACCCTCTCCTCCTCGGTCCTGGAGCTGCTCCAGAAGGCCCTGTGGTGGGTCATCCGCCTCGCCCCGATCGGCACCGTCGGCCTCATCGGCAACGCGATCTACGAGTACGGCTGGAACTTGCTCAGCAAGTACGCGACCTTCACGATCGACATCTACGTCGGTTGCGCCCTGGTCCTCTTCGGCGTCTACCCGCTGCTGCTGGCGACGGTCGCCAAGGTCAGCCCGGTCCAGTTCTTCAAGGGCGCCTGGCCCGCCATCCAGCTGGCCTTCGTCTCGCGCTCCTCGGTCGGCACCATGCCGGTCACCCAGCGGGTCACCGAGCGCCTGGGCGTTCCGAAGGAGTACGCGTCCTTCGCGGTGCCCTTCGGTGCGACGACCAAGATGGACGGCTGCGCCGCGATCTACCCGGCGCTCGCCGCGATCTTCATCGCGCAGATCTTCGAGGTGCAGCTGGGGATCAAGGAGTACATCCTGATCGTCTTCGTCTCGGTCATCGGCTCCGCGGCCACCGCGGGTCTGACCGGTGCGACGGTCATGCTGACCCTGACCCTCTCCACCCTGGGTCTGCCCCTGGAGGGCGTCGGTCTGCTGATGGCGATCGACCCGATCCTGGACATGATGCGTACGGCGACGAACGTGGCCGGGCAGGCGCTGGTTCCGGTGATCGTGTCGGCACGCGAGAAGATCCTCGACCACGATGCGTACAACTCGGCGTCGGCTTCTCCGATCGATGAGTACGAGTCCGAGTCTGCGGCGGCCGAGTCCGAGTCGGCGACGTCCGAGTCGAAGGAGCGGGTGCCGGTTCCTGCGTGACCGTGCCCTCCCTGTACGTACGGAGCCTCCCTGCCCGATTCGGGTCGGGGGGCTTCCGTGCGTGGGGCGCTTGGGCGGTGCCGGGGGGTGCGGGTCCGCCTGCCGGGCCGAGGGGTCCCCAGCCCCGCCCCTTCGCCTAAAGCGCTCGGCCGCGCGGCTGGGTGGGTGGTTGCTCGCGCAGTTCCCCGCGCCCCTTTCAGGGGCGCGGGGAACTGCGCAAAACGCCAGCCACGATGCCCCGCGGGTTTAGGTGAAGGGGCGGGGCTGGGGCGAAACCCGCCCCAGTACCGGGCGACCACCAAGCACCCCCCGTAAGGGACCTTCGACCCGGCCAGGCAGGACTTCTGGCCCCACGGGACCGAAGAGCACGCTGCTAGCGTGGAGGAGCCGCGCGGACTGGCTCAGCCCCCCCCCGGCGCACCGCACCCACGTGCACGCCTGACGACCCGGCAGCACGACATCACGGCCGAGAGGAGGCGACAGTCCCCATGGATCACAGTCCGAGTTGCGCTTACCGCACCGCACTTCGCGTCGCCTCCGTCGCTTTCGCGCGCTGATCCCCAGCCGCTTCAGCCCCCGGTAGCGGGCCTGCCCGCCCTGGCGAGTCGAGTGCGCTCAACTCCTCGCTGACATCACCGCATTACCTCCTCACCGCACCCGCGCCCCCGCGCGGCCCCGTCGCGGCGTGCTTCCGCATGCCCCGGTGGCGTCGCCGCACCCCGTGCTCTCCGGGTGCCCGCACAGAGGGAGCTCTGTCATGCTCACGATCTTCCGCCTGACCGCACTGCGCCGCCGCCTGGCCAGGGCACCGCTCGACAACGCGGTCTGCCTGGCGCTCTCGCGGCGTACGGGACGGCGTTAGCCCCCCTCCGACCCTCCAGACCCAAATCAACCCCCCTTCACCCTCCAACCCTTCAGGAGAAGCTCATGAACACGAACACCAACCACGCCATCCACACCCACGCCACCCTCGCCGGCTGCGAGAACCACCCCGACACCGTCGAGCTCCTGCGCGAAATCCGTGACGAGCTGCGGGACTTCAACAAGGACATGGACCGGCTGAACCAGCTGACGGAGGAGCAGGTCGTGTCCACGGTGCAGAACCGCAAGGTCGCGGCGATCACGCTGATGTTCGTGATCCCGTCCACGTTCGCGGCGATCCCCGGCGCGAACTTCGTGCACCTCGACGAGTACGGCTTCGACAACTTCTACGCACTGCCGGTGCTGGTGGGGTCGGTGGTGGTGGCGGCCCTGGCCACCTTCGGCTTCGTGAAGAAGAAGGGGTGGCTCTGAGCCCCGTGGGTCATACGGTCACACGGTCAGCATCGTCAGGGGGGCACCGTGGGTGACCTCCCTGACCCGCTCGCGGGTCAGGCCGGCCTCCCGGAAGGCCGTCCGGCTCCAGTCGAGCCAGGGGGCGATGTCCATCTGGGAGGGCTGGCCGAGGTCGGAGCTGTAGACGGTCCTCGGGAGGAGGGACAGGACGTCGTCGAAGTCGCTCCGGTCCTGGTAGCCGAGGAGGAGGGTGAGGGCGGTCTGTTCGGTCCACACCTGCTCGGCTGCGGCCACCTCCACCAGGTCCTTGCAGGTCAGCCCGGTCATGGGATTGGCGGGCTGGTTGAGCATGAGGCGCGGCAGGTCGAGGCGTACGGCCTCGTCGACCAGCAGCCGCACCTCGTGGCCGTCGGCGTGGCCGGTGGAGACCACGACCGGCAAGTCCCTTGCCGCACGCAGGAGTTCGCGCACCTCGGGGCGGAGCGTGCCGCTGTCGTCGGTGACGGTGAGCGGGCGCTGCCCGTCGGCGAGGAGCGGATGGGAGGGGGTGCGGGCCAGACGGCTGCGGTGGCCGCGGCCGGTGACGGTGGGGAGGTGGACGATCAGCCGCAGACCGCTGTCGTCGCCGTGCTGGACGACGGCCTGCTCGACGGCGCGCGGGTCGAAGCCGCCCGCCAGGTCGTTGAGGACAATCGACCCGGAGACGGGCAGTCCCTGCTGCCGGGCCTCCCAGGCCTGGGCCGCGGTGGAGCCGAGGTGGTTCTTCAGGACCACCCAGCCGGAGTGCGCGGCGTAGACCGCCCCGGCGCTGGTCGCGGTGTGGCGGCGGACGTACGCGTCCGGGCCGACATGGTGATGTACGTCGATGAAGCGTGCGTCCCCGGGGGACTGCGGGGCGGGTTCAGCGGCGGTCGTCATCGACGTCCCCGTTCTCCCCGTTCTCCCGGTCCTCCCCGTTCTCCCCGTCCTCCCACGGGCGGGCGTAGCCGAAGCGGGCCCGCGCCTCGTCGAGGCGGCTGCCGCCGAGCGCGGCCTCCCGGATGCGGGACTCGGTGCGCTCCACCGCTTCGGCGCGGCGCACGACCCCCTCGACCAGGGCGGCCGGGATGCGCAGCGCGCCGTTGTCGTCGGCCATGATCCAGTCGCCCGGGGCGACGGACGTACCGGCGATGTCGACCTCGACCCCGGTGCGGTCGAGCATCACCCGGTTCTTGCCGCTGACCATCGTCACGCCGGTGCTGAACAGGGGGTATCCGGCGCCGCGGCTCTCCCGTACGTCGCGTGCCGAGCCGTGCACGACCGTGCCGCAGACGCCCCGGGCCAGGGCGACGGAGCTCAGCAGGGAGCCCCAAGTGGTGCAGGTGCGGCTGCCCTTGTTGTCCACGACGACCACCGATCCGGCCGGTACGTCGTCGAGGTAGTCGGCGGCGCTGCGGAACGCGGTGTCGTCGTCGACGGCCCGGTAGCGGACGGTGAAGGCGGGTCCGCAGGCGACGGCGTCCGGGGTGCGGGCCGCGATGCCCGGCAGCACCCCGGGCGGGAGGCGCAGACCGTCCATCGCGTCGGCCACGGCGGCGGTGTCCAGGCGGAGCAGGCGCTCGCGCAGTTCCGTGACCCCGGCAGGGGCGGCTTGGGCGGTGGTCATGCGGATTCCTCCGTACGAAGAGTGAGGTGCCGGGCGACGGACCAGGCCGCGAACTCGGCGAAGTACGTGGTGACTTCGGCGCCCCGGTTGGGGACGGTCAGCTCGTCGGTGCGCCGGCCGGTCCCGTCGGCGACGGTGCAGGTGAGAGTGACCGTTCCGGTGTACGTCGTCCGGTTGCCGCCCTCCCAGACGCCCGACAGGGAGACCCGGAGCGGGCCCGTTCCGCCGCTGGGTGCGCCGCTGGTCGCGCGGTCGCGGTCGCGTTCGCGTGCCAGTTCGGTCGCGAAGGTGCCCTCGGTGAGCCGGTCGTCGAGGTCCAGGGCGAGGCCGTACCGGTCGAGCAGCAGCGCGAGCTCCTGGACCGCGGTGCGGTCCCGGTCGGTGACGACGTACCGCGCGAGCACCGCGTCCAGGCGTCCGGCCAGGTCGTCGGCGGCGTCGGGCGGGCAGTCGAGCCGGACGTCGACGTACGGGTAGTGCCAGCGGTACGCGGGCTTGACCGGTACGCCGCTGTCCTTGACGAGGACGTCGACCAGGGCCGCCGCGTCCGCCTCGACGAGGCCGAGCGTGCGGCGGAAGACGGTGGTCGTCGCGGCCGGTACGGGCAGGTCGGGCAGGCCGTCGCGGAGGACCGCCGCCAGCATCGGCAGGCACTCCTTCGGCGGGCCGGGCAGCATGATCACCGTGCTGCCCCGGGACGCGGCGGAACAGCCCCAGGCGGTGCCGCCCGGGTTCGGCAGCAGCTCGGCGCCCTCGGCGAACAGCGCCTGGCGGCGGTTGTCGTCGTGGACGGTCACCCCGAACCGGGTGAGCCGCTCCACCACGCCCTGCCAGGCCTCCTCGCGGTGCTCCAGCGGGCGGTCGAGCGCGCGGGCCACGGCGCTGCGGGTGACGTCGTCGGAGGTGGGGCCGAGCCCGCCCATGACCACGATCACGTCGTCGCGGCCGAGGGAGGGCCGGACGGCGTCGGCGATGTCGGCCTCGTCGTCGCCGACGGTGTGGCGCACGCGCACCGCGATGCCGCGCTCGGCGAGCATCCGGGCGGCGTCGGCGGCGTTGGTGTCCGCCAGGTCGCCGCGCAGGAGTTCGTCGCCGATCGTGACGACGGCGGCGGTGGGGGCGGAGGTGGTGCGCTGCCCGGCCTCGATGACGGCCCGGGCCATGTCGGTGGTGGTGGCGGTGCCGCCGAGGTCGTAGGTGACCCGGTCGCGGCGGCGGACCACCTGACGGACGGCGTCGTGGACGCTGCCCGCCGCCTCCGGGAAGCCGAGGTGCTCCAGCATCATGCCGATGGTGAGGAACGCCGCGGCGGGGTTGGCGCGTCCGCGTCCGGCCATCGCCGGTGCGCTGCCGTGCACCGGCTCGAAGTAGTTCCCCCGCTCGCCGATGTTGGCGCTGGGCGCGAGGCCCAGGCCGCCCATCACGCCGCCGCCGAGGTCGGAGAGGATGTCGCCGAACATGTTCTCGGCGACGATCACGCCGAAGCGCTCCGGGCGGCGGGCCATCCACAGGGCGACGGCGTCCACGTTCAGGACCTCGAAGGGGAGCTCCGGGTAGTCGGCGGCGACGGCCTCCAACCGTTCCCGTACGTACGCGCTGCTCCGGCGCAGGACGTTGGGCTTGTCGGCGAGGGTGACCCGCCCGTAGCCGTGCCGGCGGGCGGTCTCGAAGGCGAACCGCAGGATGCGGTCCAGTCCGTACGAGGTCTGGAGCCGGATGCTGGCGGTGGCGTCGTCCGGCCCGCCGCGGCGTGCGTTGGGGTGCTCGGCGACGAGCGGCCACAGGGCGTTGGGCACGGGGTGGAAGTCCAGGCCCGCGTACAGGCCCTCGGTGTTCTCCCGCACGACGCAGAAGCGGTACGGGGTGCCGCCGCCGAGGTGGTTCTCCACCGGGCGCAGATTGGCGAACAGGTCGAGCCGCTGGCGGAGTTGGATGATGGGCGAGAGGTACTGCGGTGCGTGCTCGCGCAGTTCGGGGGCGAGTTCGGCCAGTGCCTCGCGGCGCGGTTTGCTGGTGGTGGCGCCGAGCAGGACGGCGTCGCTGCGGCCGATCAGGTCCCAGGTCCGGTCCGGCACGGGGTTGCCCCCGGTGCGCCAGCAGTCCCAGCCGATCTCGCCGAATTCCAGGTCGAGGGGGAGGTCGAGGTCCGCGAGCACCGGCAGTGCGGCGTCCAGGACCTCCGGTCCGATTCCGTCGCCGGGCAGTACCGCGACGGTCTTGCGGGTCATGAGTCTTCAGCTCCCAGGAATCGGGTGACGGCCTCGTCGGTGAGGTCCGGCCGGTCGGCGTGCGGGCGCATGCCGGCCTGCGGGATGCCCACGAGCCGGTGCTGCGGGCCGGGGCCGGTGGCCAGGTGCTGTCGCCGTACGAGCAGCGACTTCTCGCCGTAGAGGTGCAGCAGCGGGCCGGGGAAGTCCCGTACGGGGGTCTGGGCGTCGGCGTCGTGCAGCAGCCGCAGCCCGGCGGCGAGCCGTCGTCCGGCCGACTCCGCGTCGGGGAGAGGGGGTTCGGTGGGTGCGGGGCGGGTGGTGGTCGGTCGGCCCGGACCGCGGACGGCCTCTTCGAGGAGGCGCAGGGCGGCGGGCAGCCCCCGGTCCGTGACGGCGGCCGCGATCCGCTCCAGCGTGGTGTTCAGTACGTCGTCGGCGACGGTGGGGGCGGAGAGCAGCAGCACCCTGGCCCGGTGGGTCCACTCCTGGGCGAGCAGGGCCTGGACGACGGCGCCGCCGAGGGCGTTGCCCGCCAGCAGGTCGGGGGGTGCCGCCGCGAGGTGCGGCGCCCAGCGGTTCACCAGGGCCTTGAGGTCGTCGCCTTCGTGCAGCAGCGACAGGGTGTCGTACACGGTGACCCGGTGCCCCGAGGCGAGCAGCGGCCCGGCCGCCCCCCGTAAGAAGGAACCGTGGTCCCAGCGGGGCAGTACGGGGGCGAGGACGACCGCGTGGCGCGGTGCGTCCGGATCGCCCAGGACGGTGCGGACCGGTTGCCGGTGGGGGGACGTCATCGGGCGCCCGCCGCCGTCAGTTCGCGGGCCGCCGAGAAGACGTCGCCGATCCGGTCGACGGGGAGCTTGGCGCGCTCCTCGACGGACAGGTCGAAGTGTCCGAGGACCAGGTCGGGCAGCGGCAGGGACGGCGTGGCCTGTTCGATCTCGGACTCCATGCGGTGGGCGAGGCCGAGGATCCGGCCGAGGTCGTACGTGTCGCCGCCGGTGCCCCGGCCGAGGTAGGCCAGCCACTGCTCGGTGACCAGGTTGCCCGGGCCCTTGCCCATGCCGAGGATGGAGGAGTCGATCCAGGTGGCGCCCGCGTCGACGGCCGCGATGGCGTTGGCCAGCGCCAGGCCGAGGTTGTTGTGGGCGTGCAGGCCGACGGCGGTGTCGGTCACCGACCGGACCAGGGTGACCAGTTGGGACACCTCATCGGGCAGCATGCTGCCGTTGGAGTCGGCGAGGTAGACCACGTCCGCACCGGCGTCGGCGGACATCCCGGCGAGTTCGACCAGTCTGCGGCGGTCCAGTTGGCTGACCCGGGTGATGTTGACGGTGGTGGTGAACCCCAGCTCGGCGGCGCGGGAGAGCAGGGCGAGCCCCGTCTCGGGCGCACCGGAGGGGAGGCAGAACCGTACGAGCCGGACCCCCGCCCCGTACATCGCCGGGAGGTCGTCCTCGGTGATGTTCTTCGGGTGCAGGATCATGCAGAGGCGGTCGGGGGAGACGACTTCGGCGACCGCGCGTATGTAGTCGTCGGCGCCGACGCCGGTGCGGCCGAGGCCGGGTTTGGTCGTGAACGAGCCGTTGCGGTAGCCGATCTCGACCCACTCCAGGCCGGCCGCGACGCTCTCCCGGGCGTGGTGCAGTGCGTAGTCGAGCGGGAAGTCGAAGTTGTTGCGGTAGCCGCCGTCACGCAGCGTCACATCAAGGTTGACGATCATTACCCCTCCATAGCCGTAGCAGGCGCACTCAGTGGGCGGGGTGGCTCTCGGCGCATGGAATCCGTCAAGGAATGACGTACCGGCCGGAAAATGATCACTAATAATGGCGGGATTTCTCCAGATGAATCCCGCGCCACCCCGTTGACGCGCCTCCGGTTCACTTCGGGACTCCTCGGCCGAGAGAAAATATCGGCGAGTGGAACGCCGGAAGCGCGCTGTTCCAGAACTTATCGCATGCAATCCAAAGAATCGTAAGTCCGAGGCAAAGAGTCAGTCATGCGAGGACTTGCGTTTCTCCTCCGCCACCTTTCGTCGGACTTCTGCGCCGGTGGCCTCGAGCAACTCCAGGCGCTTGGGAGCGGCGTTTTCCGGGATTGCGAGAAACATACGTACGGCGATGGGCTCCCCCAGGAGCGGAAGCAGGGCAATCCGCCGGGAGGAGACCGTCTCGGCGGCCGCCGGGTACACCAGCGTCCAGCCGGCGCCGCCCGCGCCGATCTCGGCGAGGGTGTTCTGCAGCCCGGCGAAGGGCGGGCCCAGGGTCGGCTCGAAACCGGCCTTGCGGCAGGCGGCGGTGACGGTGTCGAAGAGGACCGGGTTCGCCTCGCGGGAGGCGAGGCGCAACGGCAGCCCGGCCAGCTCCGCCAGGTCCAGGCGGCCGCGTGCGGCCAGCGGGTGCGCGGCCGGCAGCGCGACCACGAGCGGGTCGTGCCAGAGCGTAAGAAGATGCAGGCCAGGGGCGCTTTCGACGCCTCTGACGAAGGCCGCGTCCAGCCGCCCGGAACGTACCTGCGCCAGGCGTGTGGGGGCGTCCAGGGTCTGGAACTCGAAGCGGGTGCCCGCGCCGGAAGCGGGCAGCGCGTCCAGGAAGTCGTCGAGGCGTCTCCCCAGGGCGGAGCTGATGCCGACCCGGAAGGTGGACTCGTCCTGCGCGGCCAGCCGCTCGGCCTTGACCGTCAGCGCGTCCAGTGCCTTCAGCAGTGCACGCCCCTCCGGAAGCAGGGCCTTGCCGGACGGGGTGAGCGTCACGGCGCGACCGGAACGGTCGAACAGCTCGACGCCCAGCTCCCGCTCCAGCCGTCGCACCTGCTGGCTGACCGCGGGCTGGCCGATGTGCAGCCGCTCCGCCGCCCGGCCGAAATGCAGCTCTTCCGAGACAGCGATGAAGTACTGGACCTGGCGCAGTTCCACGGGATCCCCCAACCCCTCCGGGCGACCCCGTCGTTGAATGGCGAATCATTTCACCTCGCAGGGTCGCTGCGGCGGGAATCATCGCACACCGCGGAGCGGCACCCAACGGGTGGGTGCCACCTACAAGTAGTTTGTTCCGCTAATTAACAGGGGTCCCTTGCAAGTCCTTTACCCGGGTGTCGTTTCCTTGAATTTTTTCGGTCCGCTCTTTTGCGGGCCGCTCTTTTCGGTCGGCCATGGAAAGGAACAGAGCAAAGGCGGCGGCGCCTATTGTCGCGGCCGCCGCGACGAACCAGCCGAGGGCGAAAAGATCACCCGACGGCAACCGGCTGGAAAGGAAAATGCCCAGCGAGGCACCCAGCAGTTGGAGCGCTCCCATCAGCCCGGAGGCGGACCCCGCCGTCGACCGGAAGGTCGTCACTCCCGCGCTCATGGACAGCGGCAGCAGAAATCCGTTGCCGAAGGTCATCACCGGCATGAAGACCAGCACCAGCAGCCCCCAGTCCGCCTCGGCGCCGCTCAGCCCCAGGCCCAGCATCATCAGCGCCCCCAGCAGGAAGAACCCGTGGCCCGCCCAGAGGAGTTGGTGGATGGGCCGCTTGCGGATCAGCGTCCGTGAGGTGAGATTGCCCGCGACGTACGCGATGGAGACCGTGATGTAGCAGTAGCTGGTGGTCTCGGTGGCCAGGCCCATCTTCTCGAAGATCAGCGGGGAGGCCGCCAGATAGCCGAAGTAACCCCCGTACGCCACCGCCAGGTTGACGCTGTAGGCCCAGAACAGCGGCCGGGTCAGAAGACGGGGGTAGTTCTTGAGGGTCGCCCTCAGGTGCTTGCTGCGGCGCTCCGGCGGCAGGCTCTCGGGGATGGCGACGACCATCACGCACAGCGTCGCCAGACCGATCAGGGCGGTGACGGCGAACGGCGCCCGCCAGGAGACGTACGTGGTCAGGTAGCCGCCGACCAGCGGGGCCACGGACGGGGAGACGCCGACGATCGGCATGACCGTGGCGAACATCCGGGCCGCGTCCTTCTCCTCGTACAGATCGCTGATCACGGCCCGTCCGAGCACCATGCCCGAGCCCGCGCCCAGCGCCTGGAGCAGCCGTCCCGCGCCGAACACCTCGACGGTGGGCGCCACCGCGCAGACCAGGGAGGCGAGGACGAACAGGCCGAGCCCGGAGACGATGACGCGCTTGCGGCCGTACGCGTCCGAGATCGGCCCGTAGACCGCCTGCGAGAAAGCGATGCCGATCATGAACGCGCTGAACGTCCACTGCACGGACGCCACCGGGGTGTCCAGCGCGTGCGCGGCGGCCGGCACGCCCGGCAGATTGATGTCGGAGGCGAACAGGCCCCCGGCGTTCAGCGAGCACAGGACGGCGAGCAGCAGCCCGTGGGACGTGCGTGGTGACGCTGTCTTCATGGCACGTGGCAACTTTCTGGGTCGGAGGCGGGGCCAAGTCGGGGGCGGGCCAAGTCGGGGGCGGGCCAAGTCGGAGGCGGGCCAAGTCGGAGGCGGGGTCAAGGAGACGGGGGTGCGGGCGGGACCGGGTCGGCGGCGTTCCGCGTCCGGGCGATCTCCGCCCCGGCCAGCCGGCCGAACGTCAGCGCCCGCAGCGCCGACGTGGCCCCCGCGCAGCGGCCGCAGTGCAGCCCGGCGGTCTCGCCGACGGCGTACAGGCCCGCGATGGGCTCGTTCTGTTCGGTCAGCACCCGGGAGCGGGCGTCGGTGCGCAGTCCGCCGAAGGTGAAGGCGATGGCGCAGTGCACCGGCCAGGCCAGGAAGGGGCCGGTGTCCAGTGCCAGCGCCCAGTTGGACTTCGGCGGGACCAGATCCACGGTGTGCCTGCCGTCCGGCCGGGTCGCGTCGTAGGGACCGGTCGGCCGGCAGGCGGCGTTGAACCGGTCCACGGTGCGGGTCAGTTCGTCGGGTACGAGGTCCAGCCTGCGGGCCAGCTCGGCGACCGTGGGCGCGGTGACCGGATCCTGGTCCCGCGCCAGCAGCCGCTCGTGCCCGTCGATCCGCAGGATCTTGGCGTCGCAGATCAGATACGCGGACTGCCGGGCGTCCCGCCAGATCCGGAAGGCGACGTCGCCGGAGGTCCGGTCGGGGGTGTCCGCCCCTTCGTCCAGGAAGCGCCGGCCGTCGGCGTCGACGAGGATTCCGTACGGATAGGCCAGGACCAGTGCTTCGGCCGGGTGGCTGCGCGGGTCCACGGGTTCGCCGTGGAAATGGTCGTAGCGGCCGCCGCGGGCGGCTCCCACCGCCACCGCCATCTCGATGCCGTCACCCCGGTTGTTCCTGCCGCCGGGGGTCGAGGGACGCAACTCCCCACCGGTGGGGCCGAAATGACGCTCCAGCAGGTGCGGGCTGCCCTGGAAGCCGCCGGAGGCGAGCACGGTGTGCCGTGCGGCGATGTGCCGGGTCCTGCCGTCCTGCTGCACGTAGACGCCGGTGACGGAGCCGAGGCCGTCCGTGCTCAGCCCGGTGGCCCGCACCCCGTGGGCGATCGAACCGCCCAGCAGATCAAGCGACGTGGCGAGACCGTCCACCAGGTTCGCGCCGCAGGTCTCGAACGCCACGCCGTGCCGGTCCGCGAGCCAGCGCACGGTCGGCTCCGCGTGCGCACGCAGCACCGCGAGGTGCGCGGCGTCCGAAGAGCCCTCGCCCGGCTCGTGCGGGCGGCACCCGAAGCCTTCGGCGGGCCGGAACGGCGAGCGGGTGCGGGCGGTGCTCCAGCCGCGCAGGTAGCGGCTGGAGCGTTCCAGGACCAGGACCCGGCCGCCCGGGGCGTTCTCGGCGAAGCCGACCGCCGCGGCGAGTCCGCCCGCACCGCACCCCACGACCAGCAGGTCCCAGGGGGCGGCGGAAGACGGCCGGGCGGTGCCGGGCAGGTCGCTCACGGCGGCTCATCCACTCCTGTTCCGGCGGGCCGGACGCGGATCAGCGCTTGGCCGCGCGGGCGGCCAGCGTCTCGCCCGCGACGGACCAGCTGTCGGTGCCGATCTCCTGCACGGTCACCCACACGCTCTCAGGCTTGCTGCCGGTGGCCCTGACGTACGCGTCGGTCAGCTCGCGGACCAACTCGGCCTTCTGCTCGGCGGTCTTGCCGGGGGTCTGCTGCACGTTGATGAGAGGCATGGCGTTCTCCGGGGTTGAAGCGGGGATGGTGGAGTGCGGCTCCCCGGCAGTGCGCGGGGCCGTCGCGGGTTCCAGTCCAACACCGGCCCCGGGGACGGCCAAGACGCAATTCGCTCTGCCTCGATCACGAATCGTGATACCTCAGGGCTCCTTGGGATCCGTGGCCCAGTCGCCCAACTCCCGTGGAAACCATCAGGAAACGTGATCGCCTCATTGTGAATCGGGTGTGGTTCGCCCCCTTGCCTCTGTGGTCGACTGGCCCGGTCCGAACGGCTCGGCCGTCCGCGAGGGACACCGCCCACGCGGCGGAGCGCACCCTTTTGCGCACCTCGCCGCGCACCTCGTCGGGCACCTTCAGCCGGCTCGCGGAACTCATCGCCGAGCCCGCAGAACTGATCGCCGAACCACCGGAATTGATCGCTGAGAAGGATTCCTCCTGTGCCTGTCATCGATACGAGCAACGGCCCGCTCGAACACGTCCTCCTGGACGGCGACCCGGACCTGGCGCCCCTGGTCTTCCTGCACGGCGGACTCGGCTGCCTCGCGGCCTGGGGGAGCTTCCCCGCCCGCCTCGCCGCCGCCACCGGCCGCCGCGCGCTCGTCTACTCCCGCCACGGCCACGGCGGCAGCGGCCCCGACCCGCTGCCCCGCACCCCCCGCTACATGCACGAGCACGCCCAGGACGTGCTGCCCGAACTGCTGGCCGCGCTCGGCCTGCACCGACCCGTCCTGGTCGGCCACAGCGACGGCGCCTCCACCGCCCTGCTGCACGCCTCGGCCCACCCCGTGGAAGCGGTGGTCGGGATGGGGCCGCACCTGTTCTTCGAGGAGGCGAACCGCACCGGCATCGAGAACGCCCGTGCCGCGTACGAGGCGGGCCCGCTCTCCCGGAAGCTGGCCATGGTGCACGACGACCCCCACGGGGTCTTCGACCGCTGGAGCGGGGTGTGGCTCTCGCCCGCCTTCCGCACCTGGAACATCGAGGACGAACTCGACGTCACCGCACCGGTGTTGATGATCCAGGGCGACGCGGACGAGTACGGCTCCCTGGCCCAGGTCGACGCCGTCGAGCGGGCGGTCGCGGGCCCCTTCCGGCGCCTGGTCCCCGAGGGCTGCGACCACTACCCCCACCTGGTCGCCCCGGAGCTGGTCGCCGACACCGTCCGCGACTTCCTCGCCGAGCACACCCGGTCCGTGGAGGCCGCCCGATGACCGCGCAGGCCCCGGTGCGCCTCGACGCCCTGCTGGCCCGCTCCGTCGCCCGTCACCCCGACCGCACCGCCCTGGAGGGTGCGGGGGAGAGCTGGACGTACGCCCAACTCGATCTGGCGGTCCAGGCGTTGGCGAACCAACTGATCGCCGGCGGTGTCGCCCCGGGCGACCGCGTCGGTGTCTACGCGCCCAAGGCCCCGGCCACCGTCATCGCCCTGTACGCGGTGCTGCGGGCCGGCGGTGTGGCCGCGCCCCTCGACGTGGCCGACCCGCCGGAACGCACCGCCCGCATGATCCACAACGCGGGCCTGTCCCTGCTGCTGACCGACGGCCGCGCGCTGTCCGGCGCCCACCGCGCCGCCGCCCGCGCCCGCGACGGGGCACCCGCCCCCGAGGTCCCCTTCGCGCACGGTCTGCACGGGCTGCGGATCCTCGCCCCCGAGGAGCGGCCCGCACCCCTGCCCGGACCCACCGCCCAGGGCGGCTACCTCCTCTTCACCTCCGGCTCCACCGGCTGGCCCAAGGGCGTTCTCCTCTCGCACGAGAACGTCGCGCACTACGCGCTCTGGGCCGCCGACGAGTTCGGCCTCACCCCGGACGACCGGATCGGCTCGCAGGCCGCCCTCACCTTCGACCTGACCACCTTCGACCTGTTCAGCGCCGCCGCCGCAGGGGCCTGCACCGTACTGATGCCGGACCTGCTGCGGTCCTTCCCGCGCGACGTCGTCGGCTGGCTGACCGAGCAGCGCATCACCGCCTTCATGGCGGTGCCGTCGCTGTACCAGAACATGCTCCGGCAGGGCGGCATCGCCGACGCCCCGCCGCCCGCCCTGCGCCTGGTGGCCTTCGGCGGCGAGGCGTTCGTACCCGAACTCCTGGAGCAGTACCTGCGCATCCTGGACGGGGTGCCCTTCTACAACCTGTACGGGCCCACCGAGACGAACGCCTGCACCTACTACCGGGTGCCGGCCGACTGGACCGCCGACCAGGAACTGCCCATCGGCCGCGGCATCGGCGGCGTACACATCGACGTACTCGACGAGGACGGCAGGCCCACCGACGGCGAGGGCGAGATCCACATCGCCGGACCCGTCGTCTTCCAGGGCTATCTGCGCGGCGGCGCACCCGTCGACCCCACCGTCACCGTCACCTTCCGGGACGGCGTGACCCGCCGCGCCCACCCGAGCGGCGACCTCGGCCGGTTCAGGCCCGACGGCGAGGTCCTGCTGCGCGGCCGACGCGACAACCAGGTCAAACGGCGCGGCCACCGCATCGACCTGATGGACGTGGAGAACGCCCTGCTGGAGCTGCCGCAGATCACCGCGGCCGCCGTCGTCGCCAAGGGCGGCCCGTACGCGGGTGAAGTCTGGGCGTACGCACAGACCGACGCCGACGAACGCGAGGTCCTGGCCGCGCTGCGCGACGTGCTGCCCCGGCGGATGCTGCCCGACCGGGTCGTACCGCTCACCACCCTGCCCACGACCACCAGCGGGAAGGTCGACCGTCGCGCCCTGAGCGAGACGGCCGCCCCCGCACTCCTGGAGGAGATCACCGCATGAACAGCGTCGAAGAACTCTGCACCCTCATCGGCAGCCGAATCACCTGGGGGCGCGGCGAGGACGCGAGCTCCCTCGACGCCGACACCCCGCTGCTGGAAAGGGGGCTCCTCGACTCGCTGGCGATCATGGAGATCGTCACGGCGCTCGACAAGGAGGCGGGGATCGCCCTGCCCGACACCGAGATCGTCGCCGCCAACTTCCGTACGCCCAGGGCGCTTTGGAGTGCCATCGGGAAGCTTTCCGGCGAGACCCTTCCGGACGGGATGCGGATATGAGCGCGGCGCTCGCCTCGGTGCTGCGCTCCGGGGCCCCCGAGACGGAGCAGCTCGTCGACGACTTCCGGGACCTGGCCGAACCGGTGGTGCGGCAGGCCGAGGGCAAGGACTTCCTCGCCCAGTGGCAGGCCATGGCCGACCTCGGTGTGCTCCGGCTCGCCCCGCCAGGGGCCACTGCGCCGGGACCGGTCACCCGCTCGCTCGCCATGATCGAGGGCCTCGGTCTCGCGGGTGCGGACCCGGGGCTGTGCTACGCGCTGACCTCGCAGATCTTCGGGATGCAGTTCCCGCTGCGGGACGCCGTCGGCGCGGACGCCTGGCAGCGGGTGGCCGACGTCCAGGAAGGCGGTGCGCTGCTGTGCCACGCGCTGACCGAACGGGGCGGCGGCAGCGACCCGTTCTCCATGCGCACCCGGGCCCGGCGCGAGGGCGAGGGCTTCGTGCTCGACGGGGCCAAGACGTTCATCACCGCCGCCCCCGTGGCCGACCGGGCGATCGTGTTCGCCCGTACCGCCGAGGAACGTTCGCCGTTCGCGCTCTCCGCCTTCCTCGTCCCGCTCGACCTGCCGGGGGTCCGCCGCGGCGAGACCTTCACCAAGACCGCCCTGCCCACCGTGCCGATGGGCGAGCTCCTCTTCGACGAGGTCCGGTTGCCCGGGAGCGCGCTGCTCGGCCGGCAGGGATCGGGACTCGCGGTGATGGCCTCCACCACCGCCTGGGAGCGGGCCGTCATCCTCGGCTACGCGCTCGGCCCGATGCGGCGCCTGCTGGCCCGTACCGTCGAATGGGCGGCGGAGCGTAACCACTTCGGCCGCCGGATGGGGGCCAGTCACCAGGTCGCGGCCCGGGTCAGCGACATGGCCCTGGCGCTGCACCGCTCCCGCGTCCAGCTGTACGCGATGGCCGCCCGGCTCGACGCGGGCACGCCCACCCGGCTGCTGGCCGCCGAGGCCGCCCTTACCAAGATCTCCGTGTCCGAGGACTACGTACGGCTGACCGGACACGCCACCGCGCTGGCCGGCGTCCGTGCCTTCCTCCCCGGCTTCGACCTCGCCGCCGACCTGGCCTCCCCGGCGGCCGCCCTCACCTACGCCGGTCCGAACGACCTGCTGCGCGTGAACGTCGCGCGCCAACTCGGCCTGCCCGTCGAGAACTGACCGGGCGACCCCCGAGCCGTGAACCGGCCGACCACCGAGCCGAGCACCGAGTCGTGAACCGACCGCCCGGGCGACCCCCGAGCCGTGAACCGGCCGACCACCGAGCCGAGCACCGAGTCGTGAACCGACGCCCGGCCGACCCCCGAGTCGCGGACCGACCGCCCGGCCGACCCCCGAGTCGCGAACCGACCGCCCGGCCGACCACCCACCCGAAGGACTTCGATGACGCTGCCGACCTCCCTGGACGACCTCCTCAAACTCGCCGCGCAGACCGGCGAGCGGATCGCCCCGCTCGCCGCCGGCACCGACGCCGGACGTGACGACGGCCACGAGAGCTACCGCATCCTGCGCGAGTCGGGGCTGCTCGCCCTGCTCGTTCCCCGGCACGTCGGCGGTGCCGGGCTGGGCTTCGGCGACTACTGGCGGGTCCTGGCCGAACTCGGCGCGCACCACGGCGCCGCCGCCCTCGGCCTCAACATGCACCACGTCGTCATCGGCGCGCTCGCCGACGCCGACGGCACCCGGCTGCCCCCGGCCGCCGAGGCGTTCCGCACCTGGATGCTGGGCGAGGTGGTGAACGGGCGCAAGCTGTTCGCCTCCGCCACCTCCGAGGCGGGCCGCGGCGCCAAACTCCGTGGCATGCGGACCCGTTACCGGCTCTCCGAGGACGGTGCGCACTACATCCTCAGCGGCAGGAAGTCCTTCGTGTCGCTGGCCGGTGTCGCCGACTACTACGTCGTCGCGGCGGCCGCCGACAACGGCACCGAGGAGTCGGGCGAGGACACCGGCGAGGTCTCGCACTTCGTCGTCGCCGCCGACGACCCCGGCGTGACCTTCGGCGCGGTGCAGCACATGGCGGCGATGCACGGCACGAGCACCGCCCCGATGACCCTGGACGAGGTCCGGGTGCCCCGCTCCCGGCTCTACCTCGGCGTCGAGGGCATGTCCCTGTTCAAGGTCGTACGCGAACCGCACTGGATGGTCGCCGGGTACACCGGCGCCTACCTCGGTATCGCGGAGGCGATCTTCCGGCACACCGTCGACCACGTCACCGCCTCGCCCGCACGCGCCGAATCACCCGTCGTGCAGCAGGAGTTGGGGCGGATGTCCGCCCGGCTGCGGTCCGCCCGCGCCCTGGTGCACGAGGCCGGTGACCTCGTCACGGCGGAGCGCGGCAGCCTGGAGGCCAACGCCATGGTGCACGCCGCCAAGTACGCCGTCGGCGAGGTCGGCCCGCAGCTCGCGCAGGACGCGCTGCGGCTGTGCGGCTCGGCGGCGGTCAGCCGCAGCCACCCCCTGGAGCGGCTGATCCGCGAGGCGCAGTTCGCCCATGTGATGCCCGCCAAGCCGCAGGAGTGCCTGGAGTACCTGGGCAAGGCGGCGGTCGGCGTCAACCTCTACGACGCCCGGGCGTTCGCATGGTGACGCCGGTACGGGACACGTGCGACACGCAGGACGACCGGGCGGTGACCCGCGAGGACTTCCGGGCCCTGATGGGCTCCCACCCCGGCGGCGTCGCCGTCATCACCACCGCCGACCCGCAGGGCACCCCGTTCGGCTTCACCTGCACCGCGCTGTGCTCGCTCTCCCTGGACCCGCCGCAACTGCTGGTGTGCGCGGGCAACAACGGGAGCACCCTCCCGGTCCTGGCCGCCCGAGGGGCCTTCACCGTCAACTTCCTGCACGGCACCGGGCGGCGCGCCGCCGAGGCGTTCGCCGGTCCGGCCGCCGAGCGGTTCCGGCGCGTCCCGTGGCGGGCCGCGCCCGCCACGGGCCTGCCGATGCTGCCCGAGGACGCGCACGCCACCGCCGAGTGCCGGGTCGACCGGCTCGTACCGGCCGGTGATCACACCATCGTCATCGGCGAGGTCCTGCACACCGTGACCCACGCCCCGGCCGCCGGGCGGGCACCGCTGCTGTACGGCAGACGCCGCTACGCCACCTGGCCCGAGTGACCTTGCCCCCCACCCCTCGACACCTTATGGAGCTCCCATGTACCGCACCCTGATGAAGTCGAAGATCCACCGCGCCACCGTCACCCAGGCCGACCTGCACTACGTCGGCTCGGTGACCGTCGACTCCGACCTCATGAAGGCCGCCGACCTGCTCCCCGGCGAGAAGGTCGACATCGTCGACATCGACAACGGCGCCCGCCTGTCCACGTACGTCATCGAGGGCCCGGCGGGCTCCGGCGTCATCGGCATCAACGGCGCCGCGGCCCGTCTCATCAGCCCCGGCGACCTCGTCATCCTCATCGCCTACGCCTCCGTGACGGACGCCGAGGCCGCCTCCCTCGTGCCCCACGTCGTCTTCGTGGACGAGCACAACGGCATCGCGGCCCTGGGCGGCGACCCCGCCGACGTGCCCGAGGGCTCGGGCCTCAAGCGCGGCGACCTCGTCGCCGACTGACCGTACGTGTACGGCACTTCGGACTGTTTACGGGAGGAACCATGACGCCGCTCTCCGTGATCAGCGGCGGCACCCGCGGCATCGGAAGGGCGCTGAGCCTGCGGCTCGCCGCCCTCGGCCACCGGGTGATCGCCCTCTACCGGGGCGACGAAGCCGCCGCCCGGGAGACCGCGACGGCCGGCGAAGGCCGGATCGCGACGCTGCGCTGCGACCTCGCACGGCCCGAGGAGATCCGGGCCGTCTGCCGGGGGATCACCGACACGTACGGCGCACCGTCCGTGCTGGTCAACAACGCCGGGGTGAACCGCGACCGGCCCTTCCTGGAGATGACCGCCGAGGACTGGGACGCCGTACTGGCCACCAACCTCTCCGGCCCCTTCCACCTCACCCGGGCCCTGGCCCCCGCGATGGCGCGGGCGGGCGGTGGCAGCATCGTCAACGTCGCCTCCACCACCGCGATCCGGCCCCGCGTGAACGGCGCCAACTACTGCGCGAGCAAGGCGGGCCTGCTCCAGCTCACCAAGTGCCTGGCCCTCGAACTCGCCCCGCACATCCGGGTGAACGCGCTGCTGCCCGGATTCACCGACACCGAAGAGGTCACCGAGCGCTACCGCCTCGACGACCCCGAACGGCTCGCCGCCGTCCTGGACACCGTCCCGGGACGCCGGCTCGGCACGGCCGACGACCTCGCCGACGCCCTCGAATTCCTGGTGACCGCGCGCAGCGGTTACGTCACCGGGCAACAACTCGTCGTCGACGGCGGCCACTTCATGGGGTGACTCCCCGCCGGGCACCGGCCGACGATCCCCCCCTCGTACGTCTCAGGAGAAAAGACCCATGCGACTGACCAAGGACCAGACCGACCAGTACCACGAGCAGGGCTTCCTGCTGCTCGAATCCCTTCTCGACCCGCAGGAGGTGGAGTTGCTGCGCGCCGCCTTCGAGCGCGACGCGCGGATACCCGGCCCGCAGCGGGTGGCCGAGGACGGCGGCACTAAGGTGCGGGCGGTCTACTCCTCGCACCAGCGGCAGCCCGAGTACGCCGGACTGATCCGTGACCCGCGCATTCTGGAGCCCGTGCGGCAGCTGCTCACCGACGACGTCTACGTCTACCAGTTCAAGATCAACGCGAAGCCGCCGTTCGGCGGCGACAAGTGGGCCTGGCACCAGGACTTCCTCGCCTGGCGGCTCGCCGACAACCTGCCCGCCCCGCGTCAGGTCAACATCGGCGTCTTCCTCGACGACGTCACCGAGTTCAACGGCCCGGTCATCTTCCTGCCGGGCTCGCACGCGAACGGCCTGGTCAGCGAGGGCCGTTCGGACTCCGCGAAGTCCGCCCAGCACCTCGACCCCGACGACATCTCGCTGTCCCCGCAGCAGCTCGCCGCGCACGTCGACCGGTGCGGCATGACCAGCCCCAAGGGCCCGGCCGGGTCCGTCGTGCTGTTCTCCCCGGAGATTGTGCACGGCTCGTCCCCCAACATGTCGCCGTTCGCCCGCCGGCTGCTGATCGCCACGTACAACGACACCGCCAACCTGCCGAGGCCCACGGGCGAACCCCGCCCGGACTACGTGGTGTGCCGCGACACCGAGCCGCTGCGCCCGCTGGCGGCCCCGTTCTCCCGGGCCCTGAGCGGGGTGACGGCATGACCGGGCGTCGCACCGGGCGCGGTGTCGTCCTGGAGGAGTTCGGCGAGCCGCTGCGGCTGCGGGAGTTCCCGCTGCCTCCGGCCCCCGACGGAGGGATGATCGTCGCCTGCGGGTACGGCGGCGTCTGCGGCACCGACCTGCACTTGCAGCAGGGCCACCTGGACATCCCCGTCCCGCTCGTCCTCGGACATGAAGGACTGGGTGTCGTAAGGGAGTTGGGCGCCGGAGTCCACCAGGACGCCACCGGGGCGCCGCTCGCGGCCGGTGACACGGTGATGTGGGCCTCCTCCATCGCCTGCGGCGTCTGCCCGCCCTGCCGGCTGCACCGCGAGCCGACCCTGTGCGAGCAGCGCCGTACGTACGGCGTCAACCGCGCCCTCGCAGACCGGCCGGAACTCTCCGGGTCCTGGGCCGACCACATCGTGCTGCGGCCCGGCACCACCGTGATCAAGGTCCCGGACGGCACCGACCCGCTCGCCGCCATGTCGCTGGCCTGCGCCGGGCCCACCGTGGCCCACGCGCTGTACGAGCGGCGCCCGGTTCGCCTCGGTGAGACCGTCATCGTGCAGGGCAGCGGGCCGGTCGGCCTCGCGGCGGCCGCGTTCGCGCAGCTGGCCGGGGCCGCCAAGGTCGTCGTGGTCGGCGGCCCGGCCGCCCGCCTGGAGCGCGCCGCCGCGGCGGGCATCGGGGACGTGCACCTGAACATCGCGGACGCCGCCGACCCGGCGGAGGTGCTGCGCGAGGCGCGGGACGCGGTCGGAGGGGACGGCGCCGACCTGGTCATCGAGTGCGCCGGGGTGCCCGCCGCCGTCGGGCAGGGCCTCAACCTGGCGCGGCGGGGCGGCAGTTACCTCATCATCGGCCAGTACACGGATGCCGGGGACACGCTGATCAACCCGCACCAGATCGTCCACCGGCAGCTCGACGTGATCGGCTCCTGGGCCTTCACCGGCGCCCATCTCGTCGAGTACGTACGCCTGTTGCCCGCCCTCACCGCCCGGTTCGACCTGGCGAGCCTGGTGACGTCCTTCCCGCTGGACAAGCACGCCGACGCGCTCGCGGCGGTCGCGGACGGGTCGGTGATGAAGGCGGTCCTCACGTCCTGACGGCCCTCACCGCGCTCGCTCGGCCTGACTGGCCTGACTGGCCTGACCGGTCTGCCCGGCCTGACTGGTGAGCGCGGTGAGCACCCCCAGCGCCTCCTCCGTCGCCCTGTCGTCGGGCAGATAGGCGAGCAAATGGTGGCCCGGCTCGTCCACGGCGGCGAGCTTGACGTACCGCAGCCGCAGATCACCGGCGTCCGGGTGCCGGAAATGGCGTACGGCGGGGTGGAACGCCGAAGTCTCCCGGTCGCGGTACCAGCGCCGGGCGTCCGGGTCGGTCAGCAGCTCCTCGGTGACCTCCGCATAGCGGGCGTCCTCCGGATGCCGGGCCGCCCTCGCCCGGAACTGTCCGAGCAGGCTCCGCGCCTCCGACTCCCAGTCGGCCAGCAGCGTACGGGCGGGCGCCCAGTGGAACACCAGCCACAGCAGGTTGCGCTGCTTGGGCGCGAGACGGGCCATGTCGGTCAGCAGGGACGCGTACCCCGAGTTCCAGGCGATCAGATCCCAGTGCGGGTCGAGCACCGCGGCCGGGTTCGGCGCCAGCGACTCCACCAGCGACAGCAGATTCCGGGACACCCACCCCGGCGGCCGCTCGGCGGGGCCGTCGTGCTCCACGAACGACAGCACGTGCGCGGTCTCGTCCGCGCTCAGCCGCAGGGCCCGCGCCACGGACCGCAGCACCTGCTCCGACGTACGCACCCGCCCCTGCTCCAGCCAGGCGTACCAGGAGCTGCTGACACCGGCGAGCTCGGCGACCTCCTGGCGCCGCAGCCCCGGCGTACGACGCCTCGGCGAGCCGGGCAGCCCCACCTCCGCGGGCGCGAGCCGCTCACGGCGCGACCGCAGAAACGCCCCCAACTCACGAGACGGCCCACCGGCTTCACCGCCGCTCACGCCCCCGCGCCTCCCCTCGGCCCCGGCCTGCGCCCGGGGCAGCGCCCCAGGGTGTGAGCAAGGGTAATCGGCTGCGGGCCCACGCCGGTCGGCGGCGGTGATGGTCTGGACACACGGGGCCACCAGCCCCGCGAACACGGGTCACCGGCCCCCGCGAACACGGGCCGCGAGCCCGACCCGAAGAGCCCTCAAGGAGCCCCAAGGAACCCCATGGACACCGCCGACTCTCCCCGCACCACGCCCGCACCCCCGCAGCCCCCCGCCACCGGCCCCGCCCCCACCCCCTCCACTCCGCCCCTCCCCGCCTCCTCTCTCCGGCTCCTGCGCGCGGCCGGGTTCGTCAGCAACTTCGACCGGTTCTGCATCACCCCGATGCTGCTGCTCATCGGTGCCCAGCTCGGCGTGAAGCTGAGCACGGTGATGCTTGCCGCCAGCGGATACTTCCTGGCCTACGGGCTGATGCAGCCGGTCTGGGGGCTGGCCAGCGACCGCTTCGGCCGGGTGCGGGTCATGCGCATCTCACTGGCCGGGGCCGCCGTCGCCGCCCTGTGCTCGGTGCTCGCGCCCGGCGCGACCGTGCTGATCGTGGCCCGCATCGCGGCCGGCGCGTTCTTCGCCGCGTCCATCGCCGCCTCCATCACGTACGTCGGGGACACCGTGCCCGCGGCGGTCCGCCAGCGCCCGCTCAGCGAGCTGATGACCGCGTTCGCGCTGGGCACCGCCGTGGCGACCGTCGTCGCCGGGGCGCTGGCGCACTACGTGAGCTGGCGGCTGGTCTTCGCCCTGCCCGGCCTGATCGCCCTCTACCTGGTCTTCGCCCTGCGCCGGCTCCCGGAACCCCCGCGTGCGGCGCCCGGTGCGCTGCTCGCCCCGTTCAAGGTCGTCCTGAGTTCCCGCTGGCAGTGGTACGTCATGGCGGTCGCGGCGCTCGAGGGCGCCGTCCTGCTGGGCTTCCTGACGTACCTGGCACCGGCCCTGGAGGCCGAGGGCGCCTCGGCGACCCTGGCCGGTGCGGTGTCCGCGCTCTACGGCGTCGGCTCGATGGCCGCCTCGCAGCTGGTCAAGCGCCTGGTCGGACGGTGGAGCGCGGTGGGGCTCATCGTGGCCGGCGGGGTGCAGATGGCGGTGGCCTTCGGCTTCGCCGCGGTCAGCCTGTCGGTGCCTTCCCTGGTGGTGTGCGCCCTGCTGCTCGGCGGCGGCTGGTCGTTCATGCACTCCACGATCCAGTCGTGGGCCACCACCCTGTCCCCGGCCGCCCGCGCCACCGGTGTCGCGATGTTCGGTGTCGCTCTGTACGTCGGCTCCGCCCTGGCCAGTGCCTTCGCCGCCGGGCCCGCCGAACGCCATGCGTACCCGGGCATGTTCCTGACGGCCGCTCTCCTCGCCGTCCCCCTGACGGTGGCCGCCGCGGTGGGCCGCGCCCGCTGCCGGGGCTGACCGCCGCTGCACGGGGCCGCCTTCCGGCTCCGCCTTCCGGATCCGCCCGATCAGGGCCCGTCGGCCAGGTCGGGGCGGCCGCCCCGCGCCGTAGGCTTGCCGCAGAGTACGAGCGGCGGCCAATGACCGGGCCGGCCGGTGGGGCGAAGGGGGCAGGGAGCACATGGGAGCGTCGGACGGTACGCCGGTGGCGGCGGGTCGGGGCAAGCGCATGCCGCGTGCGGTGCGCGAGCAGCAGATGATGGACGCCGCCGTCCAGACCTTCGCGCGGCTCGGGTACCGGGCGGCCTCCATGGACCAGATCGCCGAGCTGGCGGGGGTGTCCAAACCCCTCGTCTACCTCTATCTCAACTCCAAGGACGAGCTGTTCACCGCCTGCATCCGGCGCGAGGCCAGTGCGCTCGTCGCGGCGGTGCAGGCCGGGATCGAACCCGGGCTGCCCGCCGACCGGCAGCTCTGGGACGGGCTCACCGCCTTCTTCCGCCACACCGCCGAGAACCCCGACGGCTGGTCCGTCCTGCACAGCCAGGCCCGCACCCACGGCGAGCCCTTCGCCGCCGAAGTGGCCGCGATGCGGGCGGAGATCACGGCGTTCGTGAACCACCTGATCGGCGACGCCGCCCGCGAGGCCCGCTGCGATCCGCACCTCGCCGACCGTGAGGTCGCCGGGCTCGCCCAGGCCCTGGTCGGCGCCGCCGAGTCCCTCGCGGCCTGGGCGAACGACACCCCCGGCGTCTCCGCCAAGGAGGCCGCCGCCACCCTCATGAACTTCGCCTGGGCAGGGCTGGAGAACCTGATGAAGGGCGACCGCTGGTCGCCCTCGGCCGCCGCCACATCCTCAGCGGGGAAGTCCCGTTGAGGAGATCCGGCCCGACAGGTGAAGCCGTCCGTCCCGGCCCCGCAGCTCGAAGCCGCCGTCCGGCAGATGTACGTACGACACCTTCGCCGGGAGGAGTACGGGCGCCTTGAACTCCGCCCGTACGAATGACGCTTCCGGCGGATCCGCCTCCGCCACGCACCGCGCGAACGTCCACATCCCGTGCGCGATGGCCCTCGGGAAGCCGAAGGGGCGTGCGGTGAGGGGGTGCAGGTGGATGGGGTTCAGGTCGCCCGAGATGCGCCCGTAGCGGCGGCCGAGGTCGCCGGGCAGAGCCCATTCCGCCCCGCCCGCGGCGCCCTTGGGCGACGGTCCCGACCCGACACCGGCAGAGCCCCCATTCCGCGCCAGATACGTGCTCCGCGACGCCCACACCGGCACCCCGGCCCCCTCGGTCCGTACCTCCGTCACCATCACCACCTCCAGCCCCCTCCGGTGCCCCCGCACCTCCTCCGCGTACACCGCCACGTCCACCCGTTCCGCCGGACTCAGCGCCCGCCGCTGCCGCACCTCGATGCCCGTGTGGACCAGGCCCAGCAGCGGCAGCGGGAAGTCCCGCGCCGCCATGATCCGCATCGCGAGCGGGAAGCCGAGGAGGTGCGGGTACGGGAGCGGGACCGGCGCCGCCCCCGCGTACCCGCACAGCCGCGCGTACGCCGCCAGCTTGCCGGGGTCCAGCACGACCCCCTTGCGCACCAGCCGGGGCGAGGAGAGCTCGATGGCCGCGCCCGGCACCTTCTTGAAGGGGGAGCGCGCCGCCCCCGCCACCACGTGCAGCAGCATCCTCAGGCCCCCAGCAGGCTCTGCCCGCACACCCGGACCACCTGTCCCGTGACCGCGCCCGACCCCGGATGCGCCAGCCACGCCGTCGTCTCGGCGACGTCCTCCGGGAGGCCGCCCTGCCCGAGGGAGTTCATCCGGCGGCCCGCCTCGCGGATCATCAGCGGGACGGACGCCGTCATGTTCGTCTCGATGAAGCCGGGGGCGACGGCGTTGACGGTGATGCCGTACGCCGCCAGGCCCGGGGCGAGGGCCCGCACCAGCCCGGCGACGCCCGCCTTGCTCGCCGCGTAGTTCGTCTGGCCCGCGTTGCCCGCGATCCCCGCGATGGAGGAGGTGGCGACGATCCGCGCGCCCTCGCCCAGCACGCCCGCCTTCACGAGCGACTGGGTGGTCCGTATGACGGAACCGAGATTGACGTCGAGGACCGAACTCCAGTTCTCCGCCGTCATGTTGGCGAGCTTCTTGTCACGGGTGATGCCCGCGTTGTGCACCAGTACGTCGACGGGGCCCGTCGCCGCGATGCGCTCGGCGGCGTCCGGTGCGGTGATGTCCAGCGGCAGGGCCGCGCCCCCGACCCGTACCGCCGTACGTTCCAGATCGTCCGCCACCTGGGGCACGTCCAGGCACACCACATGCGCCCCGTCCCTGGCCAGCGTCGCCGCAACGGCCGCACCGATGCCCCGGGCGGCCCCGGTGACCAGGGCGGTGCGCCCGGCGAGAGGCCGCTCCCAGTCGATGTCGCCCGCCAACTCACTGGTGGTGTGCGCGAGTTGCACAACCTGACCGCTCACATACGCCGACTTCGGGGAGAGCAGGAAGCGCAGGGTCGACTCCGCGCCGGAGAGACCGCCGGGGGCGAGCCGGAGCAGCTGGGCGGTGCGCCCACGCCCGATCTCCTTCGCGAGAGACCGCACAAAGCCCCCCAACGCCTCCTGCACGGCGGCCTGTTCGGGATCGTCGGGGGAGAGGTGCGAGCCGAGCACGAGCAGGCGCCCACCGCTCGCCACGGTCCGTACGACCGGCTGGAGCGCCGCGTGCACGTCCGCGAGGCCGTCGACCGTGACCACGCCGGTCGCGTCCAGGACCACGGCGGCGGGCGCACCGGCGGAGGGGACGACACGCAGTCCGGTACGGGGGAGGAGGGCGCCCAGCGCCTCGGTGTGCGCGGAGAGGCCCGCCGTGAGATGCAGCAACTCGCCTTGCAGGACGGGGCGTTCGGGAGACCAGCGGAGGAGGGAGGCCGGTTGGGGCAGCCCGAGTCTGCGGGTCAGGAAACGGCCGGGGGCCGTGCCCGTGAAGTGCAGATAGCGATCGGCCATCGTCCCTGCTCTCTCTGTGCGGTGTTGAAGGGGCAGTATTGACTTCCGGGTAAGGTTACTCAGAAGTCAGCACCAGGGAGACGTCCCGGTGTCCGTCGCCTTCCGTTTGCCCGCTCCGGCGGCCCTCGAACGTTCGTGTGGGAGTGCTCGGCCGACCGGGTGAGAGCGGATCGTTTCGGCGGCACTCGATGGAGGGAAGGGGCGCGACGCGGGCGGGAAGGTGCGGGCACGGTGACCGGGTCGTACCCCAACCCGCCTCCTCTTCACGGGAGTTCACCATGACCGTCCCCCGCACCCGCCGCATGCTGACCGCCGCCGCAGGCGGAGCCGCCGCCCTGCTCGCCTGTCTGCCGGGGGTGGCGCTGGCCGCCGAGGGCGAGTTCAGCTACGTGTACGACGACGCGGGCCACCGCACGTCACTCGTGGACCCGCCGAGCGGGACGTGCATCCTGCTGCCGGGGGTGGACCAGACGTGGATGAGCCTGCCGCCGATGATCGCGCCGCACAACGGGACGGACCGGCGGGTGTACGTGTACGAGTCCAAGGACTGCACGGGCCCGTCCTACGGCATTGACCCGATGGGCACGGAGCCCCCGCTCCCCCGCGTCCCCCTCCGCTCCGCCCGCTTCTCCTGACCCCGATCCCCCGGGGGCTGCACCCCACCCCGGGGCTGCACCTCACTCCGGGGCTGCGCCCCACCCCGGGGCTGCCCCCCCACTCCGGGGCTGCCCCCCCACTCCGGGGTTGCCCTCCACCCCGGGGCTGCGCCCCTGTCCCCTTCCCCTCTCCCCCCTTGGGCGGCGCCCCTTTTCGCCGCCGTCCCCTTGGGCGGCGGGGCCGCCCCCACCCCCTCCCACCCTCGCCCCCTTGGGCGGCGGGGCCGCCCCCCGGGGGCGGGACGGGCGGGCAAGGGGGCGGCCCGCCCGATCCGGGCCCACCCGGACACCGGCCCCCGCCCGCACCTTGCACGCCGGGTGCGCGCAGCCCCAGGGCCCTCGGTTCGCCTCCCGGTGCCGGGTGCGTGAAGCTCCGGCCCGCCGGGCCAAGGAGGGCCCCAGCCCCGCCCCTTCACCTAAAGCGCTCGCCGCGCGGCTGGGTGGGTGGTTGCTCGCGCAGTTCCCCGCGCCCCTGAAGGGGCACGGGAAGGCGCGCCCGCGCGGGGGGAGCCGCCAGTCCGGAAGGGCCCCGCGCGGGGGGAGCCGCCAGTCCGGAAGGGCCCCGCGCGGGGGGAGCCGCCAGGTCCGGAAGTGCCCCGCGCGGAGGGGGCCGCAGATCGGACTACCCCTCCTCCCGGAGGGAGATCGCGCCGACGGGGCACGACTGGACCGCCAAGGTCACCCCGGAGCCCCCGGGGCGAGCCCCCGGGAGGAGTTCGGAGAAGCCCTCGTCGTCCTGGGTGAAGGTGTCCGGCGCGGACAGCACACACTGCCCCGCCCCGATGCAGACATCCGTGTCGATGGCGATCCGCATGGTCATGTCGTCAAGGTCTCCGTTCACCACGCCACCGGCAGTTCCGCCAGCCCCTGGATCGTGTCGCCCGGCTTGCACGGGATCTCGTCCGCCGGGACGCCCAGCCGCAGGTTCGGCAGGCGGCGGAAGAGCGCGGGGAGGGCGATTTCCATCTCCGCCCGGGCCAGGTTCTGGCCGAGGCACTGGTGGATGCCGAAGCCGAAGGCCAGGTGGCGGTCGGTGCGGGTCAGGTCGAGGGCGTCGGGGGAGGCGTAGACGTCCGGGTCGCGGTTGATGAGGGAGGTGGAGAAGATCACCGCCTCGCCCGCCCGGATCGTCTCCCCGGCGATCTCGATGTCCTCCGTCGCCAGCCGTGACATCCCGTCCGCGATGGACAGGAAGCGCAGGAGTTCCTCGACGGCACGGCTCACCCCGGCCGGGTCGGCATCGCGGAAGCGGGCCAGCTGGTCCGGGTGCTCCAGCAGCGTGTACGTACCCAGCGCGATCATGTTCGCGGTCGTCTCGTGCCCGGCGAGGAGCAGGATCAGCGCGAGGTTGACCAGTTCCTCGCGGTCGTCGAAGACGCCGATCATGTCGTCCAGCAGGCCCGCGGGAAGCCCGGGTTCCGAGGCTTGTTTGCGGTCAACCAAGGCGTTCAGATACGCGTCCAACGCGTCCCGCGCCGCCTCCACGTCCTCCCTCCCCGGCCCGCGCAGCAGCCGCCGCGAGGCCTCCTCGAAGAAGTCGTGGTCCTCGTACGGCACCCCGAGCAGCGCGCAGATCACGATGGACGGGACGGGCAGGGCGAAGGCGCTGACCAGGTCGGCGGAGTTGGAGCCCTGCGCGACCATGTCGTCCAGCAGGCGGTCCACCGTGGCCTGGATCGCGGGCCGCAGCCCGGCCGTCCGCTTCAGGGTGAAGCCGGGGATCAACTTCCGCCGCTGGGCGTTGTGTTCGGGGTCGTCGACACCGAGGAGCTCGACCCGGCGGCGTTCGACACCCACCAGGCGCTTGGCGAAGACGGGGAAGTCGGGGCGCTCGCGGGCCGAGGAGAGCCGCTGGTCGGCGAGGAGCGCACGGGCCTCGGCGAGGCCGGTCACCATCCACACCTCGGTGCCGTCGAAGATCTCGACACGGTTCAGGGGCCGGCCGGTGGCCCGCACGGGGTCGTAGCCGGGGGCGGGGTCGTACGGACAGGTGCGGTTCTGCGGAAAGACGACGGGGGTCATGGGGCCTGCGGGGGCGACGGGCGACTCAGTCACGGACAACCTCACTCACACTCAAGCGGAGGGACCTCTACCGATCACCCTCCACTAGATGCCCGCACCACGTACCCGGTCTATGCGATGTTCAGCCAAAGGGGGGCCGGGCTCGGCCCTGGGCGGGTGCGGTGGCCGGCGGGGCGGCCGGGTTGACGGCGTCGAAGGTGAGGACGCGTTTCTCGAAGTCGACGCGGAAGGTCGCCGAGTAGCTGCCGTCCCGGGTGACTTCGCGGTCGAACGCGTCGCTGGTGCGCCAGTGGGCACCTTCCGGGAGGAGTGGGGTGACGGCTCCCGGCAGGGCTGTGCCGGATCCGGCCGCCTCCCGCCACTCGTACCGCGTACGAAGCCGCTCGGCGTCCCGTGCCGAGAGGTCGACGACGCCGGCCATCTCGACGTCCGTCGGGCCGGGGAGGCGGGGGTTGTTGAGCGATACGCCGACCCAGCGGGCCCGCACGAACTCCCCGAACGCGGGGAAGCGGCGTTCGACGGGGGCCCTGTCCTGTCGCACCTGGGCCTCGGCCCTCTCTTTGGCGGGGACCCACCCGGCGGTGTCTTGTGCCTCCCCGCAGCCGGTGAGTGCCACCACCATGGCTCCCGCCAGGATTGTGGCCCCGGGCTTTCGGTTCCGTTTCACCGTGACTCCTCTCCGCCCCTGTGGCGTGGGGTGTGTTCGCTTCCCGGTGCTGGAGGGGTTCAGCAGTGGCCAGCCGGGCCGATGGGTCCCCAGCCCCGCCCCTTCACCTAAACCCGCGGGGCAGTGGGGCGGTTCCCGTGCGGGAGTGTTGTGGTTGCTCGCGCAGTTCCCCGCGCCCCTGAAGGGGCACGCACCGGGAGGTGCAGGTCAGAGGGGGTGTACGACCCCGCCGGGGGAGGTTGCGGCCTCGTCGGCGAATTCGGCGAAGTCCATGTTCGCGAGCTGGAGGTTCACGTGGACGGAGTGGACCGCCCCCGGCATCACCCGCAGCTCGCGCGGTTCCGGGTGGTCGACCAGGTCCTGGTAGTAGGTGGGGTCGAGGGTGGAGGTGTCCTCCCAGCCGAGGTTCAGTGCCAGGAGGGCCCGGTCCGGGGATGTCATGGTGTGGCGGTCGGCCAGGAAGACCACGCTCAGGTCTTCGTCGTCGCGGTACGCCGTCCACGCCTCCTCGGTGGAAGCCCCGTCCCGGTCCAACACCCGGAACTCCGGGTGGAGTTCACGCAGGACCGCCTCCCACGCCCCCTCGTCCCCGAAGTCCGTCCGGACGATCAGTGCGTCGTACTCCATCGAGCCCCCCTCACGTCCTCGCACCCTCACAGTCCGAGTTCCGCCGTCTCCATGGACCCGGTGAGCCGGCACTCGCCGGTTTCCAGGTCGACGGCGACCGGTCCCGAACCGATCGCCAGGTCCCGCCAGTTGCCGGTCCGGAGATAGGCGGTCGACTGGCAGTCGAAGTACAGCACGGAGCCCCGCACCTGCGGCTCGCCGTCCGTCAGCGCCAGGGGCATCTCCGCCGTGCGGTTCCCCGCTTCGAGGAACCGTGCCGCGCGTTCTCTCGCACTCTCCTTGTCCATGCGGCGATCGTATAGTCGAATGGGCGTTCGATAGACCTAGGATGGCGGATCATTCGCCGGCCACAGGCAAGGCAAGCGAGCAAGGCAAGGAGTTCGGGTGTGGCTGAGGTTGTGCTGTTCCACCATTCGCAGGGGCTGACGCCCGGAGTCCTCGCGTTCGCCGACGCGTTGCGGGTCGCCGGGCACACCGTGCACACGCCCGACCTCTACGAGGGGCGGACCTTCGCCACTCTCCAGGAGGCCATGGCGTACGTCGAGGAGATCGGGTTCGGGACGTTCGTCGAGCGGGGTGTGCGGATGGCCGGGGGATTCCCCCCTGACGTCGTGTACGCCGGGATCTCGCTCGGCGTGCTCCCCGCGCAGAAGCTCGCCCAGACGCAGGCGCAGGCGCGTGGTGCGCTCCTGGTCGACGCCTGCATCCCGGTCGAGGAGTTCGGCGAGGGCAAGGGCTGGCCCGCCGCCGTCCCCGTACGGATCCACGCCAAGGAGGCCGACCCGCTCGTCGCCGAGGACCTGGACGCCGCCCGCGCGCTCGTCGCCGGGGCCGCGGATGCGGAGCTGCACCTCTACCCCGGCGACCAGCACCTCTTCCTGGACAGCTCCCTGCCCTCGTACGACCCGGAGGCCGCCGCCCTCGTGACCGCCCGCGCGATCGAGTTCCTCGCCTCCTGCTGAGCCTCTCGCTGAAGCGTGGGCTCGGCCGACCCGCCGAACACGACCAGCGTCATCGCCGTCTCGACGGGCGAAGCGCCGGGCTGGTGGCCCGACCTGTTCAGCACAGCTCCGGAGGGAGGCGGCCACGGTCCGGAGTCGCCGTACTTCTGCCAGCATGCTGCCGTGACAGACATACGTGATCAGCGTCCCGCCGAGGCCACTCTCGACTTCCTGCGGACCGCGTTCCCGTCGGAATGGCGGGAGCCGCCGCTCGGGCAAGAAGCCGTCGCGGACTGGGAGCAGGAGAACCGGGTGGTCCTGCCGGAGCCGTACAGGACGTTCATCGCGGAGATCAGCAACGGGTCCGGCCTCGGCCCCGCCGGCGACGGCGGTCTCCAGCCGCTCGGCTGGCTGCCCGACACCTGGCCCGATCTTGGACCGCGACAGCCGGGCGAGCCGTTTCCGCTGGGGGCTGCCTGGCCGTGGGAGGACGACGAGAGTGTCGGCCCCGAGGACCCGCGGATCGACGCCGCGTTCAACAACGGGTCCATCGTTCTCGGGTCCGAGGACGGGCAGTCGTTCTGGCTCCTGCTGACCACTGGCCCCCGCCGCGGCGAGGTGTGGATGATCGCCGACGTCGGGGCCGTCCCGGCGCCCGGCGACCAGGCATGGGGCTTTGAGGAATGGGTGCAGCGCTGGCGCACCGGCAACGGCTGGTGGGACTGAGCGGACGCGGGTTCCGGGGTCGGCGTACGGGGTGGGTGTGGTCCGCGCGGTGGGGGTGACTCCGAGCTGGGGGCTGGCGTCGGCGAGTTTGGGGGCGTGGGGCTCTGCTTGCTTATCGGGTGGTCCCCGGGGTCGGCGTACGGGGTGGGCGCGGTCCGCGCGGTGGGGGAGGCCCCGAGCTGGGGACTGGCGTCCCCGAGCTTGGGGGCGCGGGGCTCTGCTTGCTTACCGGGTGGTCCCCGGGGTGGCGTACGAGAGGAACGCGGTCCAGGCGGCGGGGGAGACCCCGAGCTGGGGGCTGGCGTCGGCGAGCTTGGAGTCGCGGATGTGGATGGTGGTGGGGTGGGCTGCCACTTCGACGCACTGGCCGCCCTCGCCGTCGCTGTAGCTCGACTTGGACCAGTCGTAGGCGACCTCCAGGCACTCACCGCCCTCGCCGCCGCTGTAGCTCGACTTCCGCCATTCGTAAGCGACTTCGAGGCAGTCGCCGCCCGCCCCCCCGCTGTAGCTCGACTTGAACCAGGTCAGCGTTTCCGCGTTCATCGGTCTCCCAGAATTCTTTCGATCATCGCCAGGGAGGCGTCCGGCCTGAGAGCCAGCGTCTGCATGATTCCATAGCGTTCCTGCATCGCCCGGACTTCGGCCGGATCGGTGATCAGGCGCGGGTGCCCCTGAACCTCCGTGTATGCCACGCGCTGTTCGTTCTTGGCGGTCAGCAGGTTGAACGCACCATCCATGTTGGGATGTTCCTCGCAGGCTGTCTCCATTACCTGGATGGTGATGTTGCGCCGAGTGCCCAACGTCAGCAGCCGTCGCAACTGCTCGTGGTGCACCTCGCGGCCGCCGATCGGCCGGTGCAGGGCGACCTCCTCGAAGATGAAGCCGAATTGCGTGGGCGGCCACTTCTCCAGCACCCCTTGCCGCGACAGGCGGTCTGCGACTCGCTTCTCCACGGTCTCCTCGCTGTAAAGCGGTCGCCACCGGGTGAAGATGGCCCGCGCGTACGCCTCCGTCTGGAGCAGCCCGTGCACGACCTGGTTGCCGTAGTGGAAGATCTCCAGTGCCTCGGCCTCCAGCTTGGCGTAGTTCCGGTACCAGTCCGGGTGTCGGGTCCGGCTCTTCTTCAGGGCCTCTTCGACGTCCGGGATGGCCGCGATGAGAGTCCCGTGAGCCCCGAGCACAGGATCTGCGGCCAGCAGCAAGTCGGGCTGCGGCGTGCGCGTCCCCCTCTCGACGGCCGAGATGAGGTCCGGGCCGAAGCGGACGGCGGTCGCCAACTCGCTCTGTTTCATGCCCCGGAACTCCCGCAGGGCCTTGATCTGTTTGCCCAGCGCACGGAACAAGTGGGCGGTGCCGTCCTCTTGGGACGGAGTCTCTGGGGTCGGGTCCTGATCCGGGTTCGGGAGCACGGGGGCCACCTTCGGGGGTCACGGTCGACAACTCGTACAACGCGCATCACGCGCCCGTACAACTACCCAGAGTCGCCGGGTCGCACCTGGCCAGCGTAGATCGGACCGGCCACGCTCTGTCACATGAACAGTGAAATGCCCACGCTGGACGTGGAGTTCAAGCAGCAGATCAGTTCCACGCGGCGCGGGGCCCGGCTGGCGAGGCTGCTGGCGGAGCGGCAGCTTCAGGAGTGGGGGGTGCCGTACGGGTGCGAGTTCGCGGACGCGGTGGTGACGGTGGTGGCGGAGCTGGCCGCGAACGCCGTCCTCCACGGCCACGTGCCGGGGCGGGACTTCGAGCTGCGGATGACGTGGGGCGACGTACTGCGCATCGAGGTGTCGGACGCGCGGGGTGAACGGCGGCCGGTGCGGCAGGAGTACGGGCCGTACGTGACGGAGGGAGGGCGGGGGATGGTGCTGGTGGAGGAGCTGGCGGACGACTGGGGCGTCACGGAACGCAACCCCGGCAAGACGGTGTGGGCGGAGGTCAACTACTCGGCCGTGAACGACCGAGCTTGTTAGCTCGGTGTGTCACGGCTGGGTTTATGCTCCCGACTGCCCCCTACGGTAGGGCGGTCACGGGGCACATTTACCCGTCTGCGGCTCTAGGCCGGGGCGGGATCGGGCATGTTGACGAAGGCCCACGCCGAGCGGGCGCGGTTGCGCACGTTGATCCCGGCGACGTGATCGGAGGGCCCAGCGAGGCCGCACCGACGACAGGTGAAGTGTTCCCGAGTGGGCCGGTTGGCGCGCTCGGTGTGGCCGCAGCGCGGGCAGCGCTGGGAGGTGTAGGCCGGGTCCACCTCGACGAACGGCACTCCGTTGCGTCGGCACTTGTAGGCGATGAACGCCCCGAGCTGGTGGAAGGGCCAGGAGGACAGCCGTGCGCGCTGGTCGCGGGGAACCGTGACCCGATCGCGGATACCCCGAAGCTCTTCGAGGGCGATGCCGCGTCCGGTGCGTTGGGCGACCGCAACGACTGTCTTGGCGATCCTGTGGTTGAGGTGGGTGGCGTGGCGGGCTTCCTTCTTCGCCCGCTTCTTCAGCCGCTGCTTCGCGGACCGGGTGCGCTTGGCCTGGAGCTCGGCCCGCTTACGCGCCTGCCAGCGCCGGTAACGGCCCACCCGACGACCCTGGTAGTCAGTGCCGTCCGAGGTGGTGGCCAGGTTCACGATGCCCCGGTCCACCCCCACCCAGTCCACGGGTTCGTACACCTCGCGGTCGGGCACGTCGATGGTGGCGTACAGAAACCACTTCCCATCCCGGAACACCAGGTCCGACTCACCCTTGCGGTGTGCGGTGAGCTGCTTCAGAGCCTTCGGGGAGCAGGCGAAGCGGACGTTCCGCACGCGTCCGTCGAGCGTCCAGATGCTCACGGTCTGCGCGTCGTAGTTCCACGACAAGCACCGGTCATCGAACGTGTGGGCGGCGTGCGGACGGAAGGCGACCGGTTTCGACTCCGCCGTGCGGCGGCGCTTGGAGGTGGGCGGGCCGAGGGATCCGGCCCGGATGCTGACCCGCAGGGTGGTGTAGGTGTCGGCGACACGTTTGATGAGATGCTGGGCGGCCTGCGCCCCGAACCCCTGGCCCCGCAGCTCGCCGTAACAGAGTTTGCGCAGCTCCCGTACCCCGCCCCGCAGGGCGAAGGCCTCGAAGGAGAGCGCGGACACCCAGTTGGCGGCCTGGTTGAGGGCAGGCAGGGTGCGCTCGAACGCCGAGACCTGCACGGCATCCGGCAGCAGCTTGACCTGCACCACCAGCTTCATAAGAACCGAACGTAACCATCCGCTGCCCGGCCCGCGCCCCTTCCCGGCCCGCTCACCCGATCGAGTGATCGCCACCCCTGGCCGTGGGCTGCTGTGGCCGACTCCGTCGGCACCTGCTCTGATTCCTGTCCGCAGGACCCCCACCGTGCCTGGCTCCGCCGGTACAAGGGGCTGCGACGCTCCGCGTCGCTCAGCCGAGGATGCGATTCCTCCCGGGCGTGAACGCCCGGGGTTCCTCGCAAGAATCCGCTGAAGTGGCCGGGAGACTGCCGGGGGACGGCAGTGCACTGAGGGTCGGGCCGGGTCCAGGATGACGAGGTCAAGGACTGGGAGGGGGAGGCATGGACCCGGCTGCGGGATGGGTGTTCGGGGTGGGGCTGCTGGTGCTGGGGGCGGCGGTCCAGTACGTGAAGCGGCTGGTCGGGGAAGACGGCTTCGGGCGGAACGCGGCGATCGGCATCAGGACGCGGGCGACGATGGCGTCGGACGAGGCGTGGCGGCGGGGCCACGCGGCGGCGGTCCCGCTGCTGAGGGCGACGTACCTGACGGCGTACGGGGCGGGCGCGGTGTCGCTGGCGACGGGGGTGGTCCTGCTGGCGGCCGACACGCGGAGTGCGGCTGCCCTGGTCGTCCCGCTGTGCGGGCTGGTGGCGGTGCTCGGCCTGCTGATCGCGGCCTCGGCGAGGGCGAATGGGGCCGCACGGGCGCCCCTTTAGGGGCGCGGGGAACTGCGCGCCCAGCCACGACGCTCCTGCACGGGAACCGGTCCCCTCTTGCCCCGCGGGTTTAGGTGAAGGGGCGGGGCTGGGGACCTCTTGGCCCGGCGGGCCGGAGCTTCACGTGCCCGGTGCCGGGAGGCGTCCCGAGGGCCCGGGGGTGAGCGCACCCGGCGTGCAAGGTGCGGGCAGGGGTGGCACCCGGGCGGGCCGGGAGCGGAAGGGCCGCCCCGCCGCCCAAGGGGACGAGGGGAAGAGGAAGGGGGGCGGCGTCGTTGCTGATGACCTCGCCCCAGGCGCTCAGGAGTGCTTTGTCGCGCTGGACACGCCAGAGGGCGGACGAATCGATGAGGTAGCGCGGGATCATTGCGGCCGGTCGCTCTTCTCCGCCGCGTGACGCCGTTCCCAGGACTCGTAGTCCCAGGTCTGGGCGACGTCGGCGTAGTGCTCCAGGGCGGCGATGCGCCGGTGGCGCTCGGTGAACTCGCGCAGGGCGGTGTTCACGGCTTCCTCCTTGGACCTGATACCGGACACGCGCATGGCCTCGGCCAGGGCCTCGTCGTCGAGATCAATCGTGGTCAGGCTCATGAGGCCCTCCATGTTGATGGCCAGCAGCATTCATCAACAGAGTACGTATGGCACCCGACGTGCACCCTTTCGTCCCCAGGAGGGGCGACCCCGAGCCCGGCCGGCCTCTCGTCCCCGGCCCCGACCCCCCTGCCCCCTTGGCCGCGCCACCGATCAGCGGCGAGACTCCCCCCATGGCCGACCACCGCCCCGACACCCTCTTCGTCTACGGAACCCTCCGCTTCCCGGAGGTCCTGCACGCCGTCCTCGGCCGCGTCCCCTCCGGGACCCCCGCCGAAGCGGCGGGCTGGCGGGCCGCCGCCATCCGGCACCGGGCGTACCCGGGCCTGGTGCCCTCGCCCGGCAGCGTCACGCGGGGCCTCCTGCTGGCCGACCTGACACCGGCCGAGTGGCAGCTCCTGGACGAGTACGAGGGCGCGGAGTACGACCTGCGCCGCATCCCGCTGGAGGGCGGGACACCGTACGGCTGGACGTACGTATGGGCGGCCGGCGACGTCCGCCCGGACACCTGGGACGCCGAGGCCTTCCGCACGCACGGCCTGCCCGCCTTCCTCACCCTCCTCTGAGGGCCCCCTCACAGGAGGTGGTGGCGGAAGAAGTCCGCCGCCTCCCCGCCCACCCGTACCCGGGCCGTCGGGTCGGCGGGGTCGTCCGCGAAGAAGTCCTCGTGGCGGACCCCGGGTCCGGCGCAGGCCCCGCTCGCCGCCGGGATGTGCTCCAGGTACGGGCGGGTGTCGGCCTCGTACGGGGCGATGGTGTCCGCCCCTCCCCACCGGATGCCCACCGGCACCCGTACCGTCGCCAGACTCTCCGGGGTCACCAGGCTGCCGACGCCCGGGGCCACCTGGAAGACCGCCCGCACGCGAGAGTCCCTGAGGTCCACCCCGGCGGCGGCCTCCAGCGCCTGCCGTGACGCCTCGTCCTGCGGGTACAGCCGCCGCAGCTCCTCCAACAGCCCCGGGAATTCCGGGACTTCGGGCAGCGGGTAGGCCCCCGTACGGATGCCCCAGAGGATCTCCGGATCGACCCGTGCCCCGACGAGGGCCGCCGCCGTGTAGCCGCCGAGGGAGAAGCCCGCGACGCCGACCGGCCCGAGCGGCTGCTCGCGGGCGAGGGTGTCGAGGACGAAGGTGATGTCGCGGGGGCGCTCCCAGACGTGCAGGAAGCCCTCGGGCTCGTACCCGTCGACGTAGTTGTTGCCGTGGTGGTCGAGCGCGACGACCCGGAACCCCGCCTCGTGCAGCGGCCGTGCCAGCCACTCCATGTCGCTGCCCGATCCGCCGGTGCCGTGCGAGACGACCACCAGCGGCGCGGGTCGCCCGGCCTGCGGGGGCTCCCACAGGTAGAGGCGGACGGGGCGCGGGCGGGAGGGGTCGCGCAGGTCGGGGCGGGAGGCGTCGTGCAGGACGCGTATGAGGGGTTGGGCGGCCTCGGTGATCGTCATGGGGGAATCGTAAGGAGCGTGGGGCGTACGGGAGTTGCCTTTCGGGCGGATGGTCCGGGATGTTCCGGGGGTGGTGCGGCCGGTGCGGCTCGTGTAGAAACATGCGGTTCTGCTCTCGTACGCACGCACGTATGCGCGCGCGTACGCCTGCGTCCCCGACCGGAGGTCCCACCCCATGAACATGCGCCGGGACGAGGCGTACGAGGCCGTGATGGGGATGGTCTTCCCCGAGTCGGGGGAAGAGCCGCTCGTCTGCGGGGAGTCGGGCCACGGGGCGGGGCACGTGTGCATACCGCTGGCGGCGGACGTGGCCCCGGACGAGGACTGGTTCGACCTCGGGGGAGCGTCGGCGGGGGTGCGCGGGCTGCCGGAGGCGCTCGGCGGGGAGACGGTGGAGTGGGTGGTGGCGTGGCCGTGGAGTGCACGGTGGGTGGGGGTGGGGCGTACGGGTGGGGTACGACCCGTACTCGCCGTGCTGGAACGGACCACCCCGGACCTGGCCGCGCTGCCCTCCGACGCGACCTGGCTGGACGCGCTGGTTGCCGTGACGGGGTGGGAGGCGACGGGGGTGCGGGCACCGGAGGTCGAATGGGGCCTGCTGGAGCGGGGGTTGGGGATGCGGCTGCCGCAGGAGTACAAGGCCTTGGTGGAGACCTTCGGGCCGGGCCGCTTCGACTCCTTCCTGGACCTGACGCCCCCGCAGGACCTGCACCCGTCCACCTGGCCGGGCGACGGCCACGACCGCCTGGTCTGGGCCTCCAACGAACACCGGGACACCTTCTACTGGCTCATGGACGGCCCGGACCCGGAACGCTGGCCGGTGTGCGGGGAAGCGGACACCGGCAGGGCGGTCCGCTTCGACTGCGGGCCGGCTGAGGTGATCTTCCGGTATCTGGTGGACCCGGACTTCCCGTTCCGCATCCCGACGGGGTTCCGGGCGCAGTGGTTCGATGCGTGGGGGTGCGAGGAGTGAAGGGGGAGCGGCTCGGGTGCGGGGCCGGGGGGCTCATCGGGGCGCTGTCCGGGGTGCCGACGTCGCTGCTGGTGGCGTACGTGGTCGCGGTGATGTGGTCGCAGTGTGATGTCGGGGTCGCGCCGGGGCTGGTGGCGATGGGGCTGGCGTTGCTGCTGTGGTTCGCGACGAGTGTGCTGTGGACGGTGGTGGTGTGGGCGCTCGGCCGGTACGGGACGGGGCTCGCCGTGCTGGTGGGGGTGGTGGCCAACCTGGGGCTGGTGTGGTGGGTGATGGCGGTGGTGGCCACACCGGCGGACTATCCGGACGACATCTGCCCGGCGAACGTGCCGGAGTGGTGGCCGGGGTGGGTGCCGGTGTGAAGAGGGCCGAAGCCTCCGGAATCGGGCTCGGCCCGCCCGGTGTGCGACCCCGGCGCGCGACCCCCGCGTGTGACCCCCGCCACATCCCGTCACAGTCTCCGCACCCCCGGTGTCCTGTGGTCGAACCCCTTTCGAGTGGAGGACACCATGAGCGAGACCCAGGCCACCCGCGTCGTCGTCATCGGCGGCGGCTACGCCGGAGTGATGGCCGCCAACCGCCTCACCCGGCGCAGTGACCTCACCGTCACCCTCGTCAACCCCCGCCCCGACTTCGTCCACCGCATCCGGCTGCACCAGCAGGTCGCCGGGACCGGTGGTGCGGTCGTCGCGTTCCGGGAGGTGCTCGCGGAGGGGGTGCGGCTGGTGGTCGACACCGTGGAGCGGATCGACGCGGGGGCGCGGAGCGTTGCGCTCGGGGCGGGCGAGGACCTGTCGTACGACTACCTCGTGTACGCGGTCGGGAGCGGCAGCGCCGATCCGCGCGTCCCGGGGGCTGCCGAGTTCGCGTACCCGATCACCACCCTGGAGGAGGCGGAGCGGCTGCGTCCGGCGCTGGAGGGCGTGGGTGCGACCGCCCGGGTCGTTGTCGTCGGGTCGGGGCCCACCGGCATCGAGACCGCCGCCGAGCTGGCGGAGGCGGGGCGTCCGGTCAGCCTGGTCTGCGGCGGCGAGCTGAACCCGTACCTCCACCCGAGCGGCCGGCGCTCGGTGGCCCGGCGGCTGGCCCGCCTCGGGGTGGAGGTGGTGGACGGCCCCGGCAGCAGGGCCGTCGAGGTCACCGGGGACGCCGTCCGCCTGGCCGACGGGCGGGAGCTGAGCAGTGCGCTCACCGTCTGGACGGTCGGCTTCGGTGTTCCGGACCTGGCCGTACGGAGCGGCCTGACCACCGACGCGCTCGGCCGGCTCCTCACCGACGAGACCCTGACCAGCGTCGACGACGACCGCATCCTCGCGGCGGGCGACTCGGCCGCCCCCTCGGGCCTGCCGCTGCGGATGAGCTGCCAGGCCGCGATGCCGCTGGGCGCGCAGGCCGCCGACACGGTGCTCAGCCGGATCGCGGGCGAGCAGCCGGAGACGGTGAACCAGCCGTTCGCCGCGCAGTGCATCAGCCTGGGGCGGCGCGACGGGATCTTCCAGTTCGCCAACAGGGCGGACACGGCGGTGCGTTGGAAGGTCGACGGGGCGCTGGGCGCGAAGCTCAAGGAGACGGTGTGCGCGGGTGTCGTCGGCCATCTGGCGGGCGAGGCGGCCAAGCCGGGCGGGTACCGGCTGCACCGGATGGGCGGCGGCGGTCAGCGCCGGGAGCGGCTGGCCGCACAGGATGCGCCGCGGGCTCTCGACCGTACGGCCTGACCGGTCCATGATCAGACGGCAGCCAAGGAAAAGGATCTTGCCGTGAGCACCCCTCTGAGCGCCCCCGGGCCCTCTCCCTCTCCCGACCCCGCCACCGAGACCTTCCTCGCCCACCGCAACCTCCTCTTCACCGTCGCCTACGAAATGCTCGGCTCGGCCGCCGACGCGGAGGACGTGCTCCAGGAGACCTGGCTGCGCTGGGTCAAGGTCGACCTCGCCCAAGTGGACGACCGCCGCGCCTACTTGGTGCGGATCACCACCCGCCAGTCCCTCAACCGCCTGCGCACGCTGCAACGCCGCAAGGAGTCGTACGTCGGCTCCTGGCTGCCGGAGCCGATGCTCACCGCGCCGGACGTGGCGGAGGACGTCGAGCTGGCGGAGAGCGTCTCCACGGCCATGCTGCTGGTTCTGGAGACCCTCTCGCCCACCGAGCGCGCCGTGTTCGTCCTCCGGGAGATCTTCGACGTCGGGTACGACGAGATCGCGACGGCGGTGGACAAGTCACCGGCGGCGGTCCGCCAGATCGCCCACCGGGCCCGGCAGCACGTCGAGGCCCGCCGCCCCCGCCAGACGGTCCCGGCGAGCGTGACCCGGGCGGCGCTCGCCTCCTTCCGGCGCGTGCTGGAGACCGGCGACCTCCAGGGGCTCCTGGACGTGCTGGCCCCGGACGTGGTCCTGATCGGCGACGGCGGCGGCATCAAGCACGCGGCCCTGCGGCCCACGGTCGGCGCGGCGAAGGTGGCCCGCTTCATGCTGGGCGGCATCGGCAAGCACGTCGAGGGCAAGGGCTCCGCCTTCACGGTCACGCCCACCGTGGTCAACGGCACCCCGGGCCTCCTCATCCACATCGACGGCGAGCTGGACGGGGTGATGACGGCACGCGTCGAATCCGCGCGGATCACGGGCCTCTACTACGTCCGCAACCCGGAGAAGCTCCACCGAGTGACCGCCGAAACCCCGCTCACCCTCAGGTGACCCCCACCCCTGAAGGGGCGGGGGCGACGTACGGGTCGGGTGGGCGGGGCTACTGGCCCACCCTGCCGTCCACGCACTCGCGGAGCAGGTCCGCGTGGCCGCAGTGGCGGGCGTACTCGTCGACCATGTGGATCATGAGTTCGCGCACGGCGATGTCCTCGCGGCCGACGCGGGCGCCGAGGTCGGTGTGGTACTTGGACAACTCCGCGTCCGTGGCGGCCTGTTGGCGTTCCAGGTCGGCCCAGGCGGACTCCACCTGTGCCGGGTCGCCGGTCGCCTCGTCGAAGTCCGCGTCGCGCTTGCCGTACAGCTTCGGGAGCGGGTCGCCGTGGGTGATCCAGTTGAGCCAGTCCCGTTCCACCTCCGCGAGGTGCCGGACGAGGCCGAGGAGCGACATCGTGGACGGGGGGACGGAGCGGGTGGCCAGCTGGGCGGGGGTCAGGCCGTCGCACTTCATGCGCAGGGTGAGGCGGTAGTTCGTGATGAAGTCGAGGAGGGTGGCGAGCTCGCCCTCGGGGGACGGCTGGTCGCTGTCGCGGGGGTCGTCGTCCGGGTTGACCCACATGTCGGGGTAGACGGTCGCTTCGGTCCAGCGTGCGGGGCGGTCTGCGGTGGTGTCGGTCATGGGGGCATCGTCGCCCCTGGGCGGCCGTGGCGCCATGGGGTTTGCGGGGCCGCCGGGGGCCGTGTTCGGTGGCGTGGGCGTGCGTTCCCGGCGGCGGCCGCGGTTGCGGTGGATCCGGTGATCAGCAGGACGGTCGTGCCGAGGAGGGCGGTCCAGGGCGAAACCTTCGCGGCAGGGGAGAACCCGCGTCGTACGACGGTCAGCAGTTGCCGTCCGCCGGCTTGCCCGTGAAGCGGTCGGCGAGCCAGTCCATCGCCGGGAACGCCCCGACCGTCACCCCGCCGATGTGTCCCAGGAGTGGATGCGTGCGCCACTGGACCTTCGCGCCCGCCTCGCACCAGTCGCTGCGCAACTGCTTGCCCACCTTGTACGGGATCAGCTCGTCCACGGCCCCGTGGTAGAGGTAGACCGGGTGGTCGGGGGCGTGGCGGCCGAGCTTCGAGTCGTTCAGCTTCGCCTGCCAGTCGGGGGATTCGAGGGGGTTGGTGGTGGTGACCTCGCTGATCCGCTTGAAGGGGGCGGAGATCGCGTTGATCGCCACGCAGTTCTTGCGCATGAAGTCGACGTAGGACTTGCCCTGTTGGTTGAGGTACGAGTCGAGCTTCAGCTCGGGGTACGCCGTGTCGTGGCCGGCCGCCGCCATCAGGATCAGGCCCGCGCCGATGTTGCCCTCGTTGAACTTCGCGACCTCCATCAGGTCGGCGGGGACGCCGCCGGTCGCGGTGCCCTTGACGTTCAGTTCCGGGGCGTACGAGTCGTGGAGTTCGGCCGCCCAACTGCTGGCCTGGCCGCCCTGGGAGTAACCCATGATGCCGACGGGGGAGGCGGGGGTCAGACCGGTTTCCGAGGCGGGGAGCTTCAGGGCGGCGCGGGCCGCGTCCAGGACGGCCTGGCCCTCCGCGCGGCCCACCGTGTACGTGTGGTCGCCCGGGGTGCCCAGGCCCTCGTAGTCCGTCACGGCCACGGCCCAGCCGCGCTGGACGACCTGGTTGATGAGGGTCGCCTCGGTGGTGGTGCCGGTCGGGAACCCGGCGCTTGGGGCGCACTGGTCGCCCATGCCCACCGTGCCGACGGCGTACGTGACGAGGGGGCGCGGGCCCTTGCGGCCGTCCCGGGGGACGATCACCGTGCCGGAAACGGTGTTGGGGGCGCCCTTCGCGGTCGTCGAGCGGTACGTGATGTGCCAGGCGTCGGTGTTGGTGGGCTGGAGGGGGAGGGGGTGGAAGGAGGTGGGGGCGGCGGAGAGGAGGGCGCCGGGAGCGGGGTCGGCGGCGTTCGCCGTCGCGGGGAGGGAGGCGGAGAGGGCGAGGGCGGCGGAGACGGCGAGGGTTCGAGTGCGTACGGACATGGCTCTCCCTACGGGGGTGGGGGGTGCAGGGTGCGCTCTTGCGTACGGAGAAGGTAGTGACCGGTGAGTAAGGAGGGGGCTGACCGGAATGCTCAGCTTCACTGGCGCGGGGGCGCAGCGAGGAAGGGCTCGCCCCGTTGCCCGGACCCCTGAGGGAGCGCCCCGTGGGACGCCACCCGGTACGCCCCCGGAGTCGTGCCCGTCCAGCGGCGGAAGGCGCGGTGGAAGCTCGTGTCCTCCGAGAAGCCGAGGCGGGCCGCCAGCTCGGCGATGGGTTCGTGGCCCTCCGCCAGGGCCGCGATCGCCGCGTCCCGGCGCACCGCGTCCTTCAGGTGCTGGAAGCTCGTGTTCTCGCGGTCCAGGCGCCGGCGCAGCGTCGCCGGGCTCACGGCGAGGCGGGCGGCGGTGTCCGTGAGGGTGGGCAGGCGCGGGGAGGCGCGGAGCGCCCGGGCGAGGGAGCGGCGGACCTGTTCGGCGACCGTCGTGCCGTACTCCCGCCGGGTCAGCAGGTCGAAGGGGGCCCGGCGGAGGAGCGCGTCGAGCGAGGACTCGTCCTGGACGAGCGGCGCGGCGAGCCAGTGCGCGTCGAAGCCCGCCGCCGTGCGGGCGGCCCCGAAGCGGACCGGGCAGCCGAAGAGGCTCCCGTACTCGGACTCGTGAGGCGGCGGCGGGTAGGCGAACTCCGCCCAGCGCAGCGGGATGCGGCTCCCGGTCAGCCAACTGCACAGCCGGTGCCAGATGATCACCATGCACTCGGTGAGGAACCGGTCCTCGTATCTCTCCTCGTCCGCCCCCAGCCCGTTGTGCACGGTGAAGACCGCCTCGGCCGGAGTCCGGCTCAGCGAGAGGTTCGGGCCGTCGGGGAAGAGGGCGTAGAAGGCGGTGCCGCGTTCCATCGCCCGGCCCAGGTCGGAGCAGCCCATGGTCGCGTAACACATCATCGCGAAGGTCCCCGGCCGGCTCGGCGCGGACGCGAGGCCCAGGAACTCGTCCTGCGTCGTGCGGTACAACGCCCGGAAGAGCCGGGCGAACTGGACGCTGGTGACACGCGCCCGGTCGTCGCCCAGCAGCAGCGGCGGGATCCGGGCGGCCTGGAGGAGCGGGACCGTGTCCAGCCCGGCCCGCTCGGCCCCGCGCAGCACGGCCCGCACGTGGTGCACGGTGATCGTCCGCTTGCCCATGGAGGGAAGGTAGCCGCTGTGAGCGCGCGGGTCAGTGGTGCTGACGCTTCCGGTCATCTCCCGTACGAGGACGGCTCCTTACCGTCGGGTCATGACCGATACGGGTGGCACGTCCGCGGCACGGCCGCGTCCTGCGGCACTGTCCGAGTTCACCGAATGGGCGGGCGAACGGTACGGGAACCTCCCGGCCCTGCGCTCAAAGGGGGCCGGTCCCGTCTCGTACGACCGGCTCCGTGACCGCGTACGGGACATCGGGCGCGGCCTGATGGCGGCCGGGGTCGCCCCGGGCGACCGGGTCGCCGTCCTCGGCGAGACCTGCGCGGACTGGACGTACGCCCACTTCGCCGTGCTCGCGGTGGGCGCCGTGGTCGTCCCGGTCTACCCGACGGCGGGCGACGACGAGCTCGCCTGGGTCCTGACGGACTCGGGCGCGACCCTCGTCCTGTGCGAGAACGCCGAGCAGGCGAAACGGGTGTCGTCCGCAACGCCCTCCGGGCCCTTTCCCGCCCTGCTCTTCGGGGAGTTGGCCGGACTGGACGCCGGGGCGGTCGCCGTGGACGACTTCCTCGCGCGGGCCGCCGCCGTCCGGCCCCAGGACCTCGCCTCGCTCGTCTACACGTCCGGGACCACCGGGCCGCCCAAGGGGTGCCGGCTCACCCACGCCAACTTCGGGGCCGTCCTCGACGGCGGGGCCGAGATGATCCGGGGCGGGCCGGGGGACGTCACGTACCTGTATCTGCCGCTCGCGCATCTGCTGGCGCAGCTGATCGAGCTGAACACCCTCATGTTCGGCGGGGAGTTGTGCTATTTCGGGGGGCGGATCGAGGACGTCGTCGGGGAGCTGGCCGAGGTGCGGCCCACCCATCTGCCGTCCGTGCCCCGGCTGTTCGAGAAGGTGCACGCGGTGGTGCTGGGGCTGGCGGAGGCCCAGGAGGGTGGGCGGGAGCGGTTCGCGGAGGCCGTCCGGGTGGGCGTGCTGGCGGCGGAGGGGCGGCTTCCGGAGGAGGACAGGGCGACGTGGGAGGCCGCGGAGGAGTCGCTGTACGGGCTCGTGCGCGCCGCCTTCGGGGGGCGTCTGCGGTGGGCGCTCACCGGGGCCGCCCCCATCGCCCCGCAGACCCTCGACTTCCTGCGGGCCTGCGGGATCCCGGTCTACGAGGGGTACGGGATGACCGAGTCCGGCGGCGTCATCTCGCTCAACCGGCCGGGAGCGGTGAAGTACGGCTCCGTGGGGCGGGCGTACCCCGGATGCGAGATGAGGATCGATCCGCAGGACGGAGAGGTTCTGGCCCGGGGCGGGATGGTCTTCCCCGGGTACCACGGGAACGACACCGCCACCCGCGAGGCCCTCGACGCCGACGGATGGCTGCACACCGGGGACCTCGGGATGATCGACGAGGACGGGTATCTGACCATCACCGGGCGCAAGAAGGACCTGGTCATCACGTCCTCGGGGAAGAACCTGACCCCGTCGGCGATCGAGCATGCGATCCAGCAGTCCCGGTACGTCTCGTACGCGGTCATGGCCGGGGACCGCCGCCCGCACCCCGTCGCCCTGATCACCCTGGAGGGTGAGGAGATCGCCGCCTGGGCCGCCCGCGAGGGGCACGACCTCGGGCCGCGGCCCGGCCGGCACCCGGCCGTGCGGGAGCTGGTCCGGGAGGCGGTGGAGGCGGCCAACGCCCAGGTCTCCCGGCCCGCCCGCATCCGGGCCTTCGCCGTGCTCGACCAGGACCTCGGCATCGCCGACGGCACCCTCACCCCCACCCTGAAAGTGCGCCGGAAAGCCGTTCTGGAACGGTATGCAGCGGAAATAGAAGCTCTTTACCGATAAGGGCGACAAAGGCAGGAGCCCCGTTCCGGGAAATCGGAACGGGGCTCCTTGGGTACTGCGTTCAACGACCGCGATCGGTCGTTTCCCAGTCCTTGAGTCCGAGAGGACTTAGGCGGGGGTGACGTTCTCCGCCTGCGGGCCCTTCGGGCCCTGCGTGACGTCGAAGTTCACGAGCTGGTTCTCCTCAAGCGAGCGGAAACCAGACGCGTTGATCGCGGAGTAGTGGACGAAGACATCCGGGCCGCCGCCGTCCTGGGCGATGAAGCCGAAGCCCTTTTCAGCGTTGAACCACTTGACGGTTCCGGTAGCCATAAGCCCTCCCATGGGCCAAAGGGTTGCCCTGCTCCAGAACCTGCAAGGAAGTCTGAAAACAAAAGCCTGCGGGTTACATGTCCGCAGGCTCTGTACTGCAAGGGAAACCAAACTGCAACTTGCGGGCGAGCCTAGCACGCACCTTCAGGCAAGCGGTAGAGGGAAAGATCACGTCACTCGGATGTTTGACACGGGCGTGTCGGCTGACGCCGGGAGGGCCGGGAGAGGTCGTGCGCGGTGCGCCCGGACCCCCCGGAGGGGCCCTCCGGACCGGGCGGGTCTAGCCTCGCGATGTGGACAATTCAACCGCTGGCGAGCTGACGCCGAACCGCACCCGGCCCCGCGTCGGCCACATCCAGTTCCTGAACTGCGTGCCCCTCTACTGGGGCCTCGCGCGCACCGGGAGCCTGCTGGACTTCGAGCTGACCAAGGACACCCCCGAGCGGCTCAGCGAACAGCTCATCCGCGGCGACCTGGACATCGGCCCCGTCACCCTCGTCGAGTTCCTGAAGAACGCCGACGACCTGGTGGCCTTCCCCGACCTCGCCGTCGGCTGCGACGGGCCCGTCATGTCCTGCGTGATCGTCTCCAAGGTGCCGCTCGCCGAGCTGGACAAGGCGCGGGTCGCCCTCGGATCGACCTCGCGCACCTCCGTACGCCTGGCCCAGCTGCTGCTCGCCGAGCAGTACGAGGTGGAGCCGGACTACTACACCTGCCCGCCGGACCTCGGCCTGATGATGCGCGAGGCGGACGCCGCCGTGCTGATCGGGGACGCCGCGCTGCGGGCCTCCCTGCACGACGCGCCCCGGCTCGGGCTCCAGGTCCACGACCTGGGGCAGATGTGGAAGGAGTGGACGGGGCTGCCGTTCGTCTTCGCCGTCTGGGCCGCCCGCAAGGACTACCTGGCCCGCGAGCCGTACCACGTGCAGAAGTCCCACGAGGCCTTCCTCGCCTCCCGCGACCTCTCCCTGGCCGAGGTCGACCAGGTCGCCGAGCAGGCCGCCCGCTGGGAGGACTTCGACGCCGAGCTGCTGGAGAAGTACTTCACCACGCTCGACTTCCGCTTCGGGCCCGACCAGATCGCCGGCGTGCGCGAGTTCGCCCGCCGCACCGGCGACACCACCGGGTACCCGACGGACGTACAGGTGACGCTGCTGGGGGAGTGACCCCCTGCTCGGGGAGTGACCCCGCTCGGGGAGTGACCCCCGGCCGTCCGCTCAGGGCGTGGGGACGGGTGCCTTCAGGTGCGAGCTCAGCCAGGTGAGGCTGCCCGACTCCATGCCCTTGATGTACGTCGCCGGATTGTGCACCCCGTCCGGAATGATCTCCAGGCGGGTCTTGATCGGGCCCTTGCCGTAGTCGTGCATGAAGCGCTGCACGCGCGGAATCAGCTTCTCCTTGGAGCCGGCCTGGAACGCCAGGTAGACCTTCGGGGCGTCCGGGCGCTTGATCAGGTCGGCGGCCAGCTTCCGCGGATTGTTCGCCAGCTTCTCCTGCGGGAAGCCCTTCCACATCGGGGAGTCCGGCACGATGTCCGGGCCCGAGGAGATCGCCGCCTTGAACCGCTCCGGGTGCCCCAGCACCGACTTCAGCGCGATGAATCCGCCGGACGACGAACCCATGAACGCCCAGCCGTCCCGCGAGCGGAACGTACGGAAATTCGCCTTGACGAAATCGGGTACGTCCTGGGTGATCCAGGTGCCCATTTTCGGCCGCCCCGGAATGTCGCTCCCGTCGTAGTACTTCTTCTCCGGATTCTGCACCGGCATCACCACGACGAACGGCAGGCTCGTGCCCTTCTGGGACATGTCGGCGACCGTCTCCAGGAAGTGCTTCTTCTCCAGCGACCAGTAATTGCTGTCGTACCCGTACGAACCGGGAAGCGCGATCAGCACCGGGAAACCGCTCTCCGCGTACTTCGGATCGAAATACTGCTTCGGGGCCCACACCCACACCTTGCCGGTGAATCCGGACTTCGCCCCGGACAGGGTCGTCTCGGCCACCTTCGTGCCGTCGTCCAGGGTGCGGAAGACGGAGAAGTCGGCGCGCGGGCCGCGCGGCAGCAGCGTGTCGGACTCGCCCTTGGACGCCGCCTGCTGGAGGTCGTTGCGCTGGATCGAACCGCCGTTCGTCTCGGCCGAGTTGAAGTCGTACGGCTTGCCCTCGTCCGAGCAGCCCGTCACCGAGAGCGTCAGGGCGGACGCGAGCAGCGCAGCGGCTATCAGGCGGCGGTTCGGCAGGCGATTCATGCGGGGGCTCCGGGCGGGTGGGGGCGGACGTGGTGCGGTGACGGGGCGGTGCGGCGGCCCGATTCCGTACACGTGGCGGACGCGCTCCGTGCGCGTTCCGTACAAGGAGATGTGTCCCGCGGGACATCGGTTCGCCCGGTGTCCGAACTGTCCCAGTGATCCCGCACACGTCGGCCCTACTGTGGGGAGCAGGGTTCACGGCGGTCCACGAGGTCTCGGGGGAGAACATCACCATGCAGCCGCTGGAAGCGGGCGAACCGCAGAATATCGGTGACTACCGTCTGCTCGGGCGATTGGGGTCCGGCGGCATGGGCCGGGTCTACCTCGGGCGCAACGCCGGGGGCCGCACGGTCGCCGTCAAGATCGTGCATCCGCACTTCGCGCAGGACGAGGAGTTCAGGGCGCGGTTCCGGCGCGAGGTGGAGGCCGCACGGCGGGTCGGCGGGGCCTGGACCGCGCCCGTCCTGGACGCGGACGCGGAGGCTCCGGTGCCGTGGGTGGCGACGGGTTACGTGGCGGGCCCGTCGTTGACACAGGCCGTCGCGGCGCACGGTCCGCTGCCGGATGCGTCCGTACGGGTCCTGGGTGCGGGCCTCGCGGAGGCGCTCACGGCGGTGCACGGGCTCGGCCTCGTCCACCGGGACGTGAAGCCGTCGAACGTGCTGCTCACCCTCGACGGGCCCCGGCTGATCGACTTCGGCATCGCGCGGGCGACCGACGCCACGGCCTCGCTGACGTCGACGGGGGTCTCGGTGGGGTCGCCCGGCTACATGTCGCCCGAGCAGATCCTCGGCAAGGGGGTGACCTCGGCCGCCGACGTCTTCTCGCTCGGCGCGGTGCTGGCCTTCGCGGCGACCGGGACGGCACCCTTCCCCGGCGACTCGGCGGCCTCCCTGCTCTACAAGGTGGTCCACGAGGAACCCGAACTGGACGGCCTGGAAGGGGACGTGCGGGAACTGGTGCTGGCCTGCCTCGCCAAGAACGCCGCCGACCGGCCCACGCCGGAGGAGATCGGCCGGCGGCTGGTGCCGGGCGGGGCGGCCCCGGCCGTGGCGGCGGGCTGGCTGCCGGGGGAGCTGGTCGCGGAGGCCGGGCGCAGTGCGGTGCGGCTGCTGGAGATGGAGGCGGCCTCGGGGCCCGTGCCGTTCACGCACGGGGTGGTGAGCGGGGGCGGCGGGGCACCGGTGCCGGGGGAATTCGGGCCGCCGCCCGTGTCGTACGGGAGCAGGCCCGTGCCCGAGGTGCCGGCGAGGAAGCCCGAGGTCCCCGCCCAGCGGCCCGGGCTGTCCGTGTCGGTCGCCACCGAGACCTCGCCGTCCGGGGCCCCGGACGGGCGGGGGCGGCGGCGCAGCTGCACGCTCGTGCTCGCGGTGGCGGGCGCGCTGGCCGCGGTGACGCTGGGCATCGCCTTCCTGCCGGGAATGCCGGGAATGCTGGGGGGCGGGGACAAGAAGGACTCGGGGTCGGGTGCCGCGGAGCCGCCCGGGGCGCACTCATCGGCGCCGCAGGTGCCGGGCGGCGGGGTGCCGGACAGCTTCGTCGGCACCTGGACCGGCAGCCTCACCGAGGCCACCACCAACCAGCCGCACGGCACCATCACGCTCACCCTCGCGCGGGGCGCCAAGGGTGAGGACGTGCTGAAGTCCTCGTACGACCTCATGGGCGTCAAGTGCTACGGCATCGGCAAGCTGGAGTCGGCGACGGCGGACAAGGTCGTCGTGGTCGACCGCACCGACCCGGCGCGGCCCTCCACCCCGCTGCTGTGCTCCGGCGAGTCCAGCCAGATCGTCCTCGACCGCAACCCGGACGGCACGCTCCAGTACACGTCGCCGTCGGCGCAGCAGGGGAAGCCGTACGGCACGCTGAAGAAGCAGTAGACGTACGGGAGTTGCGCGTCAGTGGCGGGTCTTCTTGGGCTTGCTGGGCTTGCTCGGCTTGTTCGACGTGCCGCTGTCGGACTTCTTCGGCGGCGTCGGCCTGACGGTCTTGGCGGGCTTCTTCTGGGCCTTGGAGGGCTTGGTGGTGCTGCACTCCGCCGTCGCCCGCTCCTGCACCTGCACCTCCTGGGCGACCCAGCCGTCCGCGAGCGCGGGGGAGGGGCGCATCAGGATGCTGTACTTCTGGAAATTGGCCGGATTCGGGCGCGCGGGGCTGCGCTTGCCGGTCTTCAGGGTCTTGCTGAAGGCCTTCGACAGGTCGTGGCAGAAGCCGACCTGCACGGACGTGCCGTCCTCGGCCGGTGCGGTGGTGACGTTGTAGTAGCGGTCCGTGCCGCCGGGCACCAGGCCGCTGCTCAGCTCCTTCTCGATCCGGGCCTTCCCGAAGGCGGTGCCGCCCGCGCGGGAGTAGAAGCGGTAGCCGGGGTCGTTGGCGTTCCGCACGTGGACGCCGTGCCAGATCGCCTGGATGTAGCGCGAGGAGTCGGCGAGGGCGGCCGACTGCCGGGGGTCCGCGGGCCGCGCGAAGTCGAAGGTCACCCAGTGGCCGTCGCCGAGGCCGAGGTCGGGCCGCTTCGGTCCGGACGCGGGCGCCGCGGGCGCGGGGGACTTCTTCGCGGCCCCGGCGGGCGCGGCCGCCGGCTGCTCCTGCTTGCCGCCTCCGCCTCCGCACGCGCTCAGCAGGAGTGCGGCGGCCACGGCGGACGCGGCGACGGCGGGTATGGAACGTCGATTCACGTGCAACAGCTCCTGACGCGGCAGGCGGGGCGATCCGAGCCCGACGAAGCTATCGGCCGGATTCCGCCCCCGCCAGCGGACATTACGTACGCGTGCCTGCCACACCGGGGCGAATTCCCGTGCGGTTCCCGTGTGGGAAATACGACCTTCCCGCCCTCCCCGGGCCCCGCCCAGGAGGCCCGGGCCCCTGGCGTACGCTGGATCAGTCTTGACGTACGACCCCCGAACCCCTCTGGGAAGGAACCGCCCCGGTGACCGAGAAGGCCGACCTCCAGTCTGTCCTTGACCGTGCCGCCGAGGGTGGCCGCATCACCCCCGAGGAAGCCCTCGACCTGTACCGGGACGCCCCGCTGCACGCGCTGGGCCAGGCCGCCGACGCCGTGCGCCGCCGCCGCTACGCCGGCACCGAGCACATCGCGACGTACATCATCGAGCGCAACATCAACTACACGAACTCGTGCGTCACCGCGTGCAAGTTCTGCGCCTTCTTCGCCGCGCCGAAGAGCCCCGACGTATGGACCCGTGACCTCGACGACATCCTGCGCCGCTGCGCGGAGACCGTCGAGCTGGGCGGCACCCAGATCATGTTCCAGGGCGGGCACCACCCCGACTACGGCGTCGAGTACTACGAAGAGCACTTCGCCGCGATCAAGAAGGCGTACCCGCAGCTCGTCATCCACTCCCTCGGCGCGTCCGAGGTCGAGCACATGGCGCGGATCTCGAAGGTCTCCACCAAGGAGGCGATCCAGCGTATCCACGCCGCCGGGCTCGACTCCTTCGCCGGTGCCGGTGCCGAGCTGCTGCCCGCCCGGCCGCGCAAGGCCATCGCGCCGCTCAAGGAGTCCGGCGAGCGCTGGCTGGAGATCATGGAGGAGGCGCACAACCTCGGGGTCGAGTCGACGTCCACCATGCTCATGGGCACGGGCGAGACCAACGCCGAGCGCATCGAGCACCTGCGCATGATCCGCGACGTACAGGACCGGACCGGCGGCTTCCGCGCCTTCATCCCGTACACGTACCAGCCGCAGAACAACGCGCTGAAGGGCCGCACGCAGGCCACCCTCTTCGAGTACCTGCGCATGATCGCCATCGCGCGGATCTTCCTCGACAACGTCGCCCACATCCAGGGCTCCTGGCTGACCACCGGCAAGGAGGTCGGCCAGCTGTCGCTGCACTACGGCGCGGACGACCTCGGCTCGATCATGCTGGAGGAGAACGTCGTCTCGTCGGCGGGGGCCAAGCACCGCTCCAACCGGATGGAGATCATCGATCTGATCCGGAAGGCGGGACGGGTCCCGGCCCAGCGCGCCACGACGTACGAGCACCTCGTCGTCCACGACGACCCGGCCAACGACCCGGTCGACGACCACGTCGTCTCGCACCTCTCCTCCACGGCCATCGAGGGCGGCACGGCCCACCCCGAGCTGAAGCTCCTCGCGTCCAACTGACGCGCCGGTGCTGACGATTCACCGGGTGCGCGGCATCCGGGAGGCGGACGGCGCGTCCGGGGACGCGGTCGTCGTGGACGGCGACCGCATCTCCGCCGTCGGTACGTACGAGGAACTGGCCCCGCACCTCGACCCGCGCGCCCGCGTCCGGGAGTGGGACGGCTACCTCACCCCCGGCCGCTTCGAGCCGGACGCCGTCACCCTCCTCCAGGCCCGCTACTGGCCCGACCCCCGCGAGGCCGACGATCTCGGCACCGAGCCGCTGTCCGGGCACGCCCTGCACGGCCTCGGCATGACCGACAGCCGGTGGGGTGCCAGCGCCCGGCGCGGGGTGCAGCGCCTGCTCGCGCACGGCACGACGGCCGTCGCCGGACCCTTCACCCATCCAGCGGTACGGGTCGCCGTCGAGCGCTCCCCGGTGCGCGTCCTGCACGGGCCCCGCCCCCGCTCCCTCACCGCCGGTTCCGCCGCCGACTTCGCGGTCTTCTCGGAGCCGGCGGGGGACTGTCTGGTGACGGTCATAGGCGGACGGCTGGTGTTCCGCCGGGCCTGACGGGCTCCCGTGCGCGGCTCGGGCGGACCCGTCCGTGCCCGCCTGAGCCCCGTTCGTCCCCTACCGGCACAATGGGGCTCGTGACCCGAGCATCCCTGGACAAGCAGCCGCACGAAGTCGCGTCGATGTTCGACGGAGTGGCGGCGAACTACGACCTCACCAACACCGTCCTGTCCCTGGGCCAGGACCGCGCCTGGCGCAAGGAAGTGACCCGGGCCGTCGACCCCGGCCCCGGCAAGCGGGTCCTGGACCTCGCGGCCGGCACCGCCACCTCCTCCCTCCCCTTCGCCGCCACCGGCGCGTACGTCGTCCCGTGCGACTTCTCGATCGGGATGCTCAGCGAGGGCAAGCGCAAGCACGCGCACCTGCCCTTCACCGCCGGTGACGCGACGAAGCTGCCGTTCCGGGACGAGTCCTTCGACGCCGTCACCATCTCCTTCGGGCTGCGCAACGTCGTCGACACCGACGCCGCGCTGAAGGAGATGTTCCGGGTGACGAAGAAGGGCGGACGGGTGGTGATCTGCGAGTTCTCCGACCCGACCTGGGCGCCGTTCCGCACCGTCTACAACGAGTACCTGATGCGGGCACTGCCGCCGGTCGCGCGCGCCGTCTCCTCCAACCCGGACGCGTACGTCTACCTCGCCGAGTCCATCCGCGCCTGGCCCGACCAGGCCGGACTCGCCAAGAAGCTCCAGCAGGCCGGCTGGTCGCAGGTCGCCTGGCGCAACCTGACGGGCGGCGTGGTGGCGCTGCACCGGGGCGTGCGGGTCTGATGAGCAGCGGGCCGGGTGCGGTGGGGCCGGAGTCGGAGCACGGGCCGGAGTCCGAGCTGGAGCAGCCCGTCGACTTCGACTTCCCGGGCATCCTGCGCCGGATCGAGGCGGATGTGCGGCCGCAGATCGGCCAGGGGCAGGTCGCCGCGTACATCCCGGCCCTGTCCTGCGTCGACCCGAACCGCTTCGGCATGGCGATCGCCGACCTCGACGGCAAGGTGTACGGGGTGGGGGACTGGCAGCAGCCGTTCTCCACCCAGTCCATCACCAAGGTCTTCGCGCTGGCCCTCGCCCTGGCCCAGGGCGGCGACGACCTCTGGGAGAAGGTCGGCCGCGAGCCGTCCGGCAACCCCTTCAACTCGCTCGTCCAGCTGGAGTACGAGAACGGCATCCCGCGCAACCCCTTCATCAACGCGGGCGCGCTCGTCGTCACCGACCGGCTCCAGACCCTCACCGGCGACGCGAGCAGCGAACTCCTGGAATTCGTACGGCAGGAGAGCGGCAACCCGGACGTCACCTTCGACCCCGAAGTCGCCGCCTCCGAGTCCGACAACGGCGACCGCAACGCGGCCCTCGCCCACTTCATGGCCTCCTACGGCAACATCGCCAACCCCATCCCCGCCCTCCTCGACCACTACTTCTGGCAGTGCTCGATCGAGATGAACTGCTCCGACCTGGCCCTCGCCACCCTCTTCCTGGCCCGCCACGGCCTGCGCGCCGACGGGACGAGGCTGCTGCCGCGCCGCCTCGCCAAGCAGATCAACGCGGTGATGATGACCTGCGGAACGTACGACGCGGCGGGCGAGTTCGCGTACCGGGTCGGGCTGCCCGGCAAGAGCGGGGTGGGCGGCGGGATCGTCGCCGTCGTGCCGGGCGTGTGCACGGTGTGCGTGTGGAGCCCGGGGCTGGACCCGCAGGGGAACTCGGTGGCGGGCATAGCGGCGCTGGACCGGTTCACGTCCCTGACGGGGCTGTCGGTCTTCTGATCCCCATGATCCCCGGGTGCCCCATCTTCCTTACTGCGCAACGGATTTGAGACCTCGTCACCCCTTCACCGGGGGGTGGCGGGCGGGCAGGATGAGTCAGTTCACGTCCGTGGACCCGCTCGCCCACTCGCCTCCCCGGAGCCTCCCTCATGGCGCTGCACTGTCCCCATTGCGGAACCGTCACCCCCGGCGACACCCGGTCCTGCGTGAGCTGCGGCTGGGCCCCGGCGGCGGGGGCGGGGGCCGGGGTGCCCGCCATGCCGCCCGCGCCGGCCGGGCCCGCCGCGCCGGCCGTGCCCGCGGCACCGGCCATGCCTGCCGGGCCGCCGCCTCCGCCGGCGTATGCACCCGGGCAGACGTACGGGCAGATGCCGGGGTACGGGGGCGGTCCTGGCCCCGGTCATGTCGCTGGCCCCGGTCCCGGTCCTGGCCCCGGTCATGTCGCTGGTGCGCCTCAGCAGCCTTCCGCCGCAGGGGAGTTCCTCTCGCGCACCTTCCGCAGCGGGTGGGGTGCCGCCGTGCGGGCCGCCGCCTGGCCGCTCGGGCTGCTGCTCGTCCTCGGGGCGGGGCTCGTGGTCCTCTCGTACGTCCTCGACGGCAAGGCGGGCGACGACGACGTTCCGCTCGGCTGGGCGGTCCGGCTGCGGCTCTCCTTCGCCCTGCTGCTCCAGGCCTTCGGCGGCGGCATCGAGTTCCACGCCATGCGCTCCGGCTACCGGGTCGACCCCTCCGAGGGCTCGGGCAACTGGCCCGACTACGGCTCCGGCGTCGACACTCCCGGCCTGACCGTCGAGGGCGGGGCCACCCTCTCCTTCGTCCCGCTCACGGTCACCGTGCTGCTCGTCCTGGCGCTGTGGCTCGGGGCGCGCATGCTGCGCCGCGGCCTCGCCGCCCGCGCCGCCGCCGGACAACTCCCCAGCCGCACGGCGGGAGTTGAGGCCGCGATACGGGTCTCGCTGGTCGTCGCGGCGGGCGTGCTGATCCTCGGGCTGCTCTCCCAGCCCGAGATCGAGACCGTCGAGATCTCGATCGCGCCCGTGCTCGTCACGCTGATCGCGTTCGCGGTGGCGCTGGCCGTCACGGTCGGAGTGCTCCAGCGCGACGACCTCGCCCGGTGGGCGGGGCAGCGGCCCGGCACGGTGCTGGCGATGCGGGCGCTGGGGACTGCGGTACGGGCCCTGGTCGTCGGCATCGTGCTGTGCACGGTCGTCGGGCTCGTCGTCCTCGTCGTCAAGGGCGGTACGAGCCTCGAAGACCTACTCGTCCTCTTCCCCGTCCTGCCGAACATCGGGATCGCGGTGCTCGGGCTGTGCTGGGGGGTGCCGCTCGCGTACGACGTCCAGGGTGCGGGGGGACCCTTCCGGGTCGGTGCCGAACGCGGCGAGATCGGGCTCGACCAGATCGCGGAGGAGTTCAGCGGGTGGGGCGTGGCCGGGGCACTCGTGCTCGGGGCGGTGTGCGCGCTGGTCCTGGGGGTGCTGGCGGCACGCCGGACGCCGGAGCGGGGGGCTCAACTGGTGAGCGCCGTCGCCTACTTGCTGCTGTTGCTCGTGCTGATGGGGGCTTCCGGGATGTCGGCGGAGATCTCGGGCGGGATCAGAGAGCTCTCCGGAGCGACCGGACGCGCCTCCCTCTCCCTCGGCATCGCCGAGGCCTTGCTCTTCGGACTGCTGTGGCTGGCGGGGGCGGTGCTGGTGGGGTCGTATGCGGCGAGGGTGCGGCGGGGTGTGGGGGCTTAGGCGGGTTCCGCCCCCCTCTTCCCCTCTTCCCTCGCCCCCTTGGGCGGCGGGGCCGCCCCCCGGGGGCGGGACGGGCGGGCAAGGGGGCGGCACGCCCGATCCGGGCCCGCCCCGGCACCGGCCCCCTGCCCGCACGCCCGATCCCGGCCCGCCCCGGCACCGGCCCCTGCCCGCACCCCCGACACCGGCCCCGTGACGGGGCCCCCGGCCGAGCTCCCACCGGCCGCACCCGGTGCAAGGAGCCAAGCCGGACCGTACGCCCGACTAGAGCGACAGCCGGAAGCAGCGGCCGGACCGCTCCGGCTCCGCCCCCGTCGCCGGGACCACGAAGGTCTCCGCCGGGCGCATCCCCAGCTTCTCCGTCACCGCGATCGACCGCGCATTGCGCGCATCCACCACCGCCACCACCTCCGGCACCCCCGCCGCCCGCACCCGCGCCACCGCCTCCTGCGCCGCCGCGAACGCATAGCCCCGGCCCCAGAACTCCCGCCCCAGACGCCACCCGATCTCGATCTCGCCGACCGGCCCGTAGTGCGTGCGCGGCCACGGCTGCGCGCCCGTGAAGCCGATCACCCGGTCGTCCTCGTCCAGCAGCGTCCACAGGCAGTAGCCCAGTTCGGCGTCGTGCTTGCGCTGGCGGGCCGTCAGCTCCTCGTAGACCGAGACCCCCGAGGGCCGGCCGCCGAAGAACTCCATGACCTCCCGGTTCTTGAACGCGTCGTACCAGCCGTACGCGTCCTCCTCGACCGGCACCCGCAGCCGCACGGTCGGCAGCGGTCGGGACAGTTCGGAGGCCACAGGTGGCGTGAGGGTCATGAGGGCAGCCCTTCAGATGATGGAGGAGTACGCCCCCATAGACTGCCCGGTGGCCCGTGCCGTCAAGGCACAACATCAACATCGAGTCTTACGGGAGACCCCGCCGTGACCGAGCCCGCGACCTCGACCCCTTCCGAACACACCGCAGATGTGATCGTCGTCGGGGCCGGACCCGCCGGCTCCGCCACCGCGTACTACCTGGCCAAGTCCGGCCTGGACGTACTCCTCCTGGAGAAGACCGCGTTCCCGCGCGAGAAGGTCTGCGGCGACGGGCTCACGCCCCGTGCCACCAAGCAGCTCGTGTCGATGGGCATCGACATTTCCGAAGAGGCCGGGTGGCTGCGGAACAAGGGGCTGCGCATCATCGGCGGCGGGCAGCGGCTCCAGCTCGACTGGCCCGAGCTGGCCTCGTACCCCGACTACGGACTCGTCCGCAAGCGTGACGACTTCGACGAGCAGCTCGCCCGTCAGGCCCAGAAGGCGGGCGCGCGGCTGTACGAGCGCTGCAACGTGGGCGCTCCGATCCTCGACAAGCGCACCGGGCGCATCACGGGCGTCGAGGCGAAGCTCGGGGAGGAGAAGCTGCCCGTCACCTTCCACGCCCCGCTCGTCGTCGCCGCCGACGGCAACTCGACCCGGCTGTCCCTCGCCATGGGCCTGCACCGGCGCGAGGACCGCCCGATGGGCGTCGCGGTACGGACGTACTTCACCTCCCCGCGACACGACGACGACTACCTCGAATCCTGGCTGGAACTGTGGGACCGGCGCGGCCCCCAGGACCGTCTCCTCCCCGGCTACGGCTGGATCTTCGGCATGGGCGACGGGACGTCCAACGTCGGCCTCGGCATCCTCAACTCCTCGAAGGCGTTCAAGGAGCTGGACTGGAGGGAGGTGCTGAAGGCGTGGTGCGCCTCGATGCCGGAGGAGTGGGGGTACACCCCCGAGAACATGACCACCCCCATCCGGGGCGCCGCCCTCCCCATGGCCTTCAACCGTCAGCCCCACTACACCAAGGGACTTCTCCTGGTCGGTGACGCGGGCGGCATGGTCAACCCGTTCAACGGCGAGGGCATCGCCTACGCGATGGAATCCGGCCAGATCGCGGCGGACGTCATCGTCCAGGCGCATGCCCGAGCCACCCCCGCCCAGCGCGAGATGGCGCTCGCCCGCTACCCCCAGGTCCTCAAGGACACGTACGGCGGCTATTACACGATGGGCCGCGCCTTCGTGAAGCTCATCGGCAACCCGAAGATCATGAAGCTCGCGACGGAACGCGGCCTGACCCACCCCATCCTGATGCGCTTCACCCTGAAGATGCTGGCCAACCTGACCGACCCGACGGGCGGCGACGCGATGGACCGCATCATCAACGGCCTCGCCAAGGTGGCCCCCAACTCCTGACCCGGCTCGTCCCCTTGGGTGCCCACCCTCCCGCTTCCGCCGCCGTCCCCTTGGGCGGCGGGGCCGCCCCCCGGGGGGCGGGACGGGCGGGCAAGGGGGCGGCCCGCCCGATCCGGGCCCGGGGGCGGCACCGGCCCCCACGCGCACCCCCGGCACCGGAAGCCCGCGCCCCCGGCCCACAGTTGTCCCCCCCTGGAGCCCCCCATGACCCCGCCCCTCACCCCCGGTGAGATCAAAGTCGCCGCCGAGCGCATCTCCGGCCGCGTCCGGGAAGTCACCGTCGCCCCCGTCGGCGACGACCGCCACCTCGCCCTCGAATTCCTCCAGCACACCGGCAGCTTCAAGGCCCGCGGCGCGCTGAACTTCCTCCTCGCCCACCGGGAGTCCCAGAGCCTCCCCGACGCGGGCGTCACCATCGCCTCCGGCGGCAACGCCGGTCTCGCCTGCGGCTGGGCCGCCCGTGAGCTGGGCGTGCGCGCCACCGTCTTCCTGCCCGAGAACGCCCCGCCCGTGAAGGTCGAGCGGCTGCGGTCGTACGGCGCCGAGGTACGGCTCGTGGGGGAGCGGTACGACCAGGCCCGCGCCGCCTGCGCGGAGTTCGCGGCGGAGTCCGGGGCGCTGGCCTCGCACGCGTACGACCATCCGCTGATCTCGGCGGGCGCGGGCACCCTGACCGAGGAGATCCTGCGACGGATTCCGGGAGGCATCGACACGATCGTGGTGTCGGTGGGCGGCGGCGGGCTCTTCGCCGGGGTCGCGACGGCCGCCCTGGAGGCCGGCGTACGGGTCGTCGCCGTCGAGCCGGAGAACTGCCGGGCGCTCAACGCCGCCCTGGAGGCGGGCCGTGTCGTGGACGTGCCGGTGGAGTCCGTCGCCGCCGACTCCCTCGGCGCGACCCGCGTCTCGCAGGACGCGCTGGCGGTGGTCGGCCGCGAGGGAGTGCGCTCCGTCCTCGTGTCCGACGAGGCGATCGTGGCGAGCCGGCAGCGGCTGTGGGACGAGCACCGGATCGCCGTCGAGCACGCGGCTGCGACGGCCATGGCGTACGTGCCCGAGGCGGGGGAGCGCACCGCCGTCGTGCTGTGCGGGGCGAACACCGGGCTCGGGAATCTGGGGTAGTCAGGGGCAAGTCCGTTACGGGGCGGGGGAATTGCGGGCGGGGGCGTGCTCGCGCCCGTAGGTTGGCGCCATGACCTCGAACCAGTGGGACCTGCTCGACCAAGCGCACCAGGCCATCCGCACCGCCGCCGTCCGCGTGGCGGCGCACCAGTGGACCGCCCCGACGCCCTGTTCCGAGTGGAACGTCGCCCAGGTGCTCCGGCACGCGGCCGGCGACCAGCTCGCGTACGCCTCGAAGATCACCGGCGGGGAGGGGCCGGGCTTCGACCCCTTCGCCCCGGACGCGGCGGCGTTCGGCGGGGAGAGCTCCGCCGCCGCCCTGCTCGATCCGGCGCTCAGCCGCACCGCCGAGGCCTTCGCCGGGGTCAAGCCCGGTGAGAGTGCGGTGCCCGTGCCGCTGCCGCCGTTCTCGCTGACCGCCGAACTCGCGGTCGGCGCCGCCGCGCTGGACGCTGCCGTCCACGCCTGGGACATCGCGGCCGCCACCGGCCGGCCGTCCCCGCTGACCCTGGACCTGGCCCGCGCCCTGCTGCCGGTCGCCCACGCGCTTGTGGAACCGCTGCGCGGGTTCGCCTTCGCGGCGGCCGTCGAACCGGCGGAGGGCGCGGACGACGTGGCCGTGCTGCTCAACCACCTCGGGCGGCGGGCCGACTGGGCCGCCCGGGACTGACGTACGACGAAGGGCCGTCGTTCCCGAGCGGGGGAACGACGGCCCTCGGCCGAAGAGTGGTGCTCAGAGCACGCGCACGGCGCCGGTCGGCGGGTCGTACGACAGCGGACGCTCGACGACGCCCGTGCCCGAGTTCTGCGCGCCGACGAAGTTGCCGCCGCCCACGTAGATGCCCACGTGGTACGCGCTGCCCGCGCCGCCCCAGTACAGGATGTCGCCCGGCTGGAGGTTGTTCAGGCCGACCTGCTTGCCGAAGGTCGACTGGCTCTGCGAGACGCGCGGCAGGTCCACACCGATGGTGCGGAACGCGGCCTGGGTGAGGCCCGAGCAGTCCCACGCGTTCGGGCCGGTGCTGCCCAGGACGTACGCGTCGCCGACCTGCGCCCGCGCGAACGCGATCACGGCGGCGGCGCTGCCGGTGGCGGTCGACTTGGAGGAAGAGGCGGAGGAAGAGGAGTAGGAGCTCAGGTCGGAGCGGTCCGAGGAGCGCGAGGCGCGCTCTTCGGCAGCCTTCTTCTCGGCCTTCTCGCGGGCCTCTGCGGCCTTCTTCTCGGCCTCCGCCTTGCGGTCCGCCTCGGCCTTGGCCTTCTTGGCGTCCTTCATGGCGGTCTCGGCGGCCGCCTCCTGGCGGGCCTGCCGGTCGTACTCGAAGGCGATCTGCTGGGTCGCCTCGGCAGCGGTGCTGACGGTGGAGGCGGGCTTCGCGGCGGCGGCGTCGGTCAGCGTCGGCATCTCGACGGTGGTCTCGTGCACCGGGTCGGCGTTCGCCGGAGCCGCCGCACCAGCAACCGCGATGGTGCTGAGGACGCCACCGGCAACTCCGGCACGGAGCGCCATCTTCGAGGCGCTGCGGCGGGGCTTCCGGTGGCTGGGTATGTGAGCGGTGTGGGACATGAGAACAACCGCTATCAGAGGTAACGACTCGGCATCAAGAAACGTGGTGTCCGCCACAGTTGCCGAAATGCGGCTCGAATTCGGCCTCCGCGCCGCCTTATTGACGCCGTAACGGGCAAAACGGGCATCGATGATCAACGCTGTGATCATGGGTTTTCCGCGATACGTCCGAATTGCCCCGACGCCTACCATCCGTTCACACGCATGGCCAAGCCCGCTTTCCCGACGCATTGTTGAGCGTGACGCAGGTCACACCGCGGGCGGGCAACGGGGAGTTGGCCGACGGAGTCGCCCGCCGGCTCGCGCGTTCGTGAACGCGTGCACGTGTCCACCCGCCTCCGCGGACCCCCTCGCGCGGGTGAGTTCGAGTGGCCGATGGCCGCGGACGGGCGCACCTCGGGGCCTTATCACGCGCGAGCGTCCAGTTCCAATTTGCTTGCAGCGACCACCTCTTGATAGAGCGACACGCCTTCCACCAGCGACAACGCCACCGAATGTCACGTCAGGTGATCACTTGCGCGCTTCCGGTACGTAGATCACCGCTCATCCGGCTTCATGATCCTTCGTCAGGTGGTGGAGATCACAAAGTCGTTGTCGTACCCCGTGTCGCAGATCACAGACCGGCAGGCATAGGATGCGGGGCAGTCAGGCTTGTGAACTGCCTCACATATCCGCGATCTTCATACGGTTCTTCCGCGGAGAACGGCGAGGCGCACCGGCCCCCCGCTCCGGGGCAGGCACGAGCCCGGCGCGGTCCAACGGTCAAGGACGACTGGAAGGAGCGAGGAGGGTGAATGCTTACGCGCCCATCCTTGTGCTCGGCGCCCTCGGGGCAGGGTTTGCGATCTTCTCCGTGGTCATGGCCACGCTTATCGGCCCCAAGCGCTACAACCGGGCGAAGCAGGAAGCGTACGAGTGCGGCATCGAGCCCACACCGACGCCCGCCGGCGGCGGGCGCTTCCCCATCAAGTACTACCTGACGGCGATGCTGTTCATCGTCTTCGACATCGAGATCGTCTTCCTCTACCCCTGGGCGGTCTCCTTCGACGCCCTGGGGATTTTCGGGCTCGTCGAGATGCTCCTCTTCGTGCTCACCGTTTTTGTCGCGTACGCGTACGTATGGCGTCGCGGCGGCCTGGAATGGGACTGAGGGGCTGAGGGATCACCCATGGGACTCGAAGAGAAACTGCCGAGCGGATTCCTGCTCACCACCGTCGAACAGGCCGCTGGCTGGGTGCGGAAGTCCTCCGTCTTCCCCGCCACCTTCGGCCTCGCCTGCTGCGCCATCGAGATGATGACGACGGGCGCGGGCAGGTACGACCTGGCCCGCTTCGGCATGGAGGTCTTCCGCGGCTCACCGCGCCAGGCCGACCTGATGATCGTGGCCGGGCGGGTCAGCCAGAAGATGGCGCCCGTCCTGCGACAGGTCTACGACCAGATGCCGAACCCCAAGTGGGTCATCTCCATGGGCGTCTGCGCCTCGTCGGGCGGCATGTTCAACAACTACGCCATCGTGCAGGGCGTCGACCACATCGTGCCGGTCGACATCTACCTCCCCGGCTGCCCGCCGCGCCCCGAGATGCTGATGGACGCGATCCTCAAGCTCCACCAGAAGATCCAGTCCTCCAAGCTCGGCGTGAACGCGGAGGAAGCGGCCCGCGAGGCGGAGGAGGCGGCCCTCAAGGCGCTCCCCACGATCGAGATGAAGGGGCTGCTGCGGTGAGCGAGCGAGACGAGAGCGCGACGAACGGCGTGCCCGCCCCGCGCGACGCGGGCGGCGAGGTGCTCCGCACCCGCAAGGGCATGTTCGGCGCCAACAACGGCGGTGACACGACCGGGTACGGCGGTCTCGTACGGACCGTCACCTTCCCCGGCGAATCGTCCCGCCCCTACGGCGGCTGGTTCGACGAGGTCGCCGACGAGCTGGAGGGCGCGCTGGAGGAGCAGGACCTGCTGCCTTCGAACGCCATCGAGAAGACGGTCGTCGATCGCGGCGAACTCACCTTCCACATCGCCCGCGAGCACCTGCTCCAGGTGGCCCGCACCCTCCGCGACGACCCGGCCCTCCGCTTCGAGCTGTGCACGGGTGTCAGCGGCGTGCACTACCTCGAAGACAAGGGCCGCGAGCTGCACGCGGTGTACCACCTGCGCTCGCTCACCCACGGCCGGCTCATCCGGCTCGAAGTCAGCGCCCCCGACGCCGACCCGCACGTCCCCTCGCTGGTCTCGGTCTACCCGACCAACGACTGGCACGAGCGCGAGGCGTACGACTTCTTCGGCCTGATCTTCGACGGCCACCCCGCCCTGACCCGGATCATGATGCCGGACGACTGGCAGGGCTTCCCGCAGCGCAAGGACTACCCCCTCGGCGGCATCGCCGTCGAGTACAAGGGCGCCCAGATCCCGGCTCCGGACCAGCGGAGGTCGTACTCGTGACAACTCCCCCCTCTTCCGCATCCGCCCGCGAAACCACCGAGGGCACCGTCTACACGGTCACCGGCGGCGACTGGGACGAGGTCGTCCAGTCCGCGGTCAAGTCCGACGACGAACGCATCATCGTCAACATGGGCCCCCAGCACCCGTCCACGCACGGCGTGCTCCGCCTGATCCTGGAGATCGACGGCGAGACCGTCACCGAGGCCCGCTGCGGCATCGGCTACCTCCACACCGGCATCGAGAAGAACCTCGAATTCCGGAACTGGACGCAGGGCACCACCTTCGTCACGCGCATGGACTACCTGACGCCGTTCTTCAACGAGACGGCGTACTGCCTGGGCGTCGAGAAGCTCCTCGGCATCACCGACCAGATCCCGGACCGGGCCAGCATCATCCGCGTCCTGCTGATGGAGCTGAACCGGCTCTCCTCGCACCTGGTGTGCATCGCCACCGGCGGCATGGAGCTCGGCGCGACCACGATCATGATCTACGGCTTCCGGGACCGCGAACTCATCCTGGACGCCTTCGAGCTGATCACCGGTCTGCGCATGAACCACGCGTTCGTCCGCCCCGGCGGCCTCGCCCAGGACCTCCCGCCGGGCGCCATGGACAAGCTGCACGAGCTGCTGAAGACCATGCGCAAGAACCTGCCGGAGTACGACAAGCTCGCCACCGGCAACCCCATCTTCAAGGCCCGCATGCAGGACGTCGGCTACCTCGACCTCACCGGCTGCATGGCGCTGGGGGCCACCGGCCCGGTGCTCCGCTCCGCCGGTCTCCCGCACGACCTGCGCAAGACCGACCCGTACTGCGGTTACGAGACCTACGACTTCGAGGTCCCCGTCGCCGACACCTGCGACTCCTACGGGCGCTTCCTGATCCGGCTCGAAGAGATGCGCCAGTCCCTCGACATCGTCGAGCAGTGCCTGGAGCGCCTCAAGAAGCCCGGTGACGTCATGGTCGCGGACAAGAAGATCGCCTGGCCCGCCCAGCTCGCCATCGGCGCGGACGGCCTCGGCAACTCCCTCGACCACATCAAGAAGATCATGGGCACCTCCATGGAGGCCCTGATCCACCACTTCAAGCTGGTCACCGAGGGCTTCAGGGTCCCGGCCGGCCAGGCGTACGCGGCCGTCGAGTCCCCCAAGGGCGAACTCGGCGTGCACGTCGTCTCCGACGGCGGCACCCGCCCCTACCGGGTCCACTTCCGCGACCCGTCCTTCACCAACCTCCAGGCCATGGCGGCGATGTGCGAGGGCGGCCAGGTCGCCGACGTCATCGTCGCCGTCGCGTCCATCGACCCCGTGATGGGAGGCGTCGACCGATGACCGATGTGTCACTGGGCATGCCCCAACTGCCCGCCCCCGCCTACCCGGACGAGGTCCGGGCCCGCCTGGAAGCGGACGCGAAGGAGGTGATCGGCCGCTACCCCGACAGCCGCTCCGCGCTGCTGCCGCTGCTGCACCTCGTGCAGTCCGAGGAAGGCTACGTCTCCCGTACGGGGATGCAGTTCTGCGCGGAGGTGCTGGGCCTGACCACCGCCGAGGTCACCGCCGTCGCCACCTTCTACACCATGTACCGGCGCAAGCCGTCCGGCGACTACCAGGTCGGCGTCTGCACCAACACCCTGTGCGCGGTCATGGGCGGCGACGCCATCTTCGACGAGCTGAAGAGCTACCTCGGGGTCGGCAACAACGAGACCACCGGCGACGGCAAGGTCACCCTCGAACACATCGAGTGCAACGCCGCCTGCGACTACGCCCCCGTGGTGATGGTCAACTGGGAGTTCTTCGACAACCAGACCCCGGAGTCGGCGAAGAAGCTCGTCGACGACCTGCGCTCCGGCCGCCCCGTCGAGCCCACCCGGGGCGCCCCCCTGTGCTCGTACAAGGAGACCGCCCGCATCCTCGCCGGCTTCCCCGACGAGCGCCCCGGCGCGGTCGAGGCCTCCGGCGGCGCCGGGCACGCCTCGCTGCTGGGGCTCAGGCTCGCCAAGGGCGAGTCGCTGGGCCAGCCCCGCGTCGTATCGCCGCGCGGTGAAGCCAAGCAGGAGGCGCCGCAGGGCGGTTCCGGTCACCTCAGCTCGCACGACGCACCCCAGCCCACCTCGGCCTCCGACCCGGCCGCGGCACCCGAGCAGCACCCGGCAGGACCCTCGTCCGAGGAGGGGGAGTGATGACCTTGGCAGCCGAGATCAACAGCAACGGCAACGGGGACAGCCCGGAGAAGCTGCTCTCACCCGTCCTCTCCGCCTTCTGGGACGACCCCAAGTCCTGGACCCTGGAGACCTACCGCAGGCACGAGGGGTACGAGGGTCTGCGCAAGGCCCTCGCGATGACCCCGGACGACCTCATCGCGTACGTGAAGGAATCCGGACTGCGCGGGCGGGGCGGAGCCGGATTCCCCACCGGAATGAAGTGGCAGTTCATTCCGCAAGGAGATGGCAAGCCGCACTATCTCGTTGTCAACGCCGACGAATCGGAGCCGGGGACCTGCAAGGACATCCCGCTCCTCTTCGCGAACCCGCACAGCCTCGTCGAGGGCATTGTCATTGCGTGTTACGCGATCCGTTCGAATCACGCCTTCATTTATCTGCGCGGAGAGACCGTCCCCGTGCTGCGCAGGCTGCACGAGGCCGTGCGGGAGGCGTACGAGGCCGGATACCTCGGCGAGAACATCCTCGGCAGCGGACTCGATCTCGAACTCACCGTGCACGCGGGGGCGGGTGCGTACATCTGCGGAGAAGAGACCGCGCTGCTCGACTCGCTCGAAGGCCGTCGCGGCCAGCCCCGGCTGCGTCCTCCTTTCCCTGCGGTCGCCGGGCTCTATGCCTGTCCCACTGTTGTTAACAACGTCGAGTCGATCGCATCCGTTCCCGCAATCCTCAACAAGGGCAAGGATTGGTTCCGTTCGATGGGGAGTGAGAAGTCTCCGGGCTTCACGCTGTACTCCCTGAGCGGGCACGTCGCCAATCCCGGCCAGTTCGAAGCCCCCTTGGGTATCACGCTGCGCCAACTGCTCGACATGAGCGGCGGAATGCGCGCCGGGCACCGGCTGAAGTTCTGGACGCCGGGCGGCTCCTCCACCCCGATGTTCACGGACGAGCACCTCGACGTACCGCTTGACTACGAGGGTGTCGGCGCCGCCGGTTCCATGCTCGGTACCAAGGCGCTCCAGTGCTTCGACGAGACGACCTGCGTGGTGCGCGCCGTCACCCGCTGGACCGAGTTCTACGCCCACGAGTCCTGCGGCAAGTGCACGCCCTGCCGCGAAGGCACGTACTGGCTGGTGCAGTTGCTGCGTGACATCGAGGCCGGCAAGGGCCAGATGTCGGACCTCGACAAGCTCAACGACATCGCCGACAACATCAACGGCAAGTCCTTCTGCGCGCTCGGAGACGGTGCGGCCTCGCCGATCTTCTCCTCGCTCCAGTACTTCCGCGAGGAGTACGAGCAGCACATCACCGGCAAGGGCTGCCCCTTCGACCCCGCCAAGTCGACCCTGTGGGCCGACAAGCACCTGGAGGTGAACGCATGACCGTCACGACAAACAGCGCGCCCTCCGGGGGCGGCGAGGCGGCGGTCCCCCGGGAGGATCTCGTCTCCCTGACCATCGACGGCATCGAGATCAGCGTCCCCAAGGGCACCCTGGTCATCCGCGCCGCCGAACTCCTCGGCATCGAGATCCCCCGGTTCTGCGACCACCCCCTCCTCGACCCGGCCGGCGCCTGCCGCCAGTGCATCGTCGAGGTCGAGGGCCAGCGCAAGCCGATGGCCTCCTGCACCATCACCTGCACCGACGGCATGGTCGTCAAGTCGCAGATCACCTCGCCGGTCGCCGACAAGGCGCAGCGCGGCGTGATGGAACTGCTGCTGATCAACCACCCGTTGGACTGCCCGGTCTGCGACAAGGGCGGCGAGTGCCCCCTCCAGAACCAGGCCATGTCGCACGGCGACCCGGACTCCCGCTTCGAGGGCAAGAAGCGGACTTACGAGAAGCCCGTCCCGATCTCCACCCAGGTGCTCCTGGACCGCGAGCGCTGCGTGCTCTGTGCACGCTGCACCCGGTTCTCGAACCAGGTGGCGGGCGACCCGATGATCGAGCTGATCGAGCGCGGCGCGCTCCAGCAGGTCGGCACCGGCGAGGGCGACCCGTTCGAGTCGTACTTCTCCGGCAACACGATCCAGATCTGCCCGGTGGGCGCGCTGACCTCGGCCGCGTACCGCTTCCGCTCCCGGCCCTTCGACCTGGTGTCGACGCCTTCCGTGTGCGAGCACTGTGCCGGTGGCTGTGCCACCCGCACCGACCACCGGCGCGGCAAGGTCATGCGGCGCATGGCCGCCGAGGACCCGGAGGTCAACGAGGAGTGGCTGTGCGACAAGGGCCGCTTCGGCTTCCGCTACGCCCAGCGGCCGGACCGGCTGACGACTCCTCTCGTACGGAATGCCGAGACCGGTGAACTGGAGCCCGCGAGCTGGCCGGAGGCCCTGGCCGCTGCGGCGAAGGGGCTGTCCGCCGCGCGCGGTCGCGCCGGTGTGCTGGCCGGTGGCCGGCTGACGGTGGAGGACGCGTACGCGTACGGCAAGTTCGCCCGTATCGCCCTCGACACCAACGACGTCGACTTCCGCGCCCGCGTCCACAGCAGCGAGGAGGCCGACTTCCTGGCCTCCCGCGTCGCCGGACGCGGCCGCGACCTCGACGGCACGGGGACGACGTACACCACCCTGGAGAAGGCTCCGGCGGTGCTGCTCGCCGGGTTCGAGTCCGAGGAGGAGGCGCCCGGCGTCTTCCTGCGGCTGCGCAAGGCCCACCGCAAGCACGGCCAGCGCACCTTCGCCCTCGCCTCGCACGCCACCCGGGGTCTGGAGAAGGCGGGCGGCACGCTGCTGCCCGCCGCCCCCGGCACCGAGACCGAATGGCTCGACGCGCTGGCCGGGCACGCGGGCCTGGAGGGCGACGGGGTGCGCGCGGCCGACGCGCTGCGCGAGCCCGGTGCGGTGATCGTGGTCGGCGAGCGGCTGGCCGGTGTGCCGGGTGCCCTGACCGCTGCCGTACGGGCCGCTTCGGCGACCGGCGCGGAGCTGGTGTGGATTCCGCGCCGGGCCGGAGAGCGCGGGGCCGTCGAGGCGGGCGCGATTCCGTCGCTGCTGCCCGGCGGGCGGCCCGCGATCGACCCCCGGGCGCGCGAGGAGGTCGCCTCCGTGTGGGGTGTGGCCGAACTCCCGCACCGGTACGGGCGCGACACCGGCCAGATCGTGGAGGCCGCCGCGACCGGCGAACTCCTCGCGCTGGTCGTCGCGGGCGTCGACCCGGCGGACCTGCCCGACCCCGCGCGTGCGCGCACCGCGCTCGACGAGGTGCGCTTCCTGGTGTCGCTGGAGCTGCGGCCCAGCGAGGTCACCGCCAAGGCCGACGTCGTCTTCCCGGTGGCCGCGGTCGCCGAGAAGCCCGGCACCTTCCTCAACTGGGAAGGCAGGGCGCGGATGTTCGAGGCCGCGCTGAAGCCGGAGCAGATGACGCGCCGCCTGGCACCGAGCGATTCGCGGGTGCTGCACATGCTGGCCGACGAAATGGACGTGCACTTCGCGCTGCCGGATCTGAAGTCCGTGCGGCGGGAGCTGGACCGGCTCGGCGCCTGGGACGGACCGCACGCCTCCGTTCCGCTGGAGACCTCCCGGCCGCTTCCCCGAGCGGGTGCCGGAGAGGCCGTCCTCGCAGGTCACCGGATGCTGCTCGACCAGGGCAAGCTCCAGGACGGCGACGAGGCCCTGGCCGGCACCCGGCACGCCGCCGTGGCCCGGCTGTCGGCCGCCACCGCCGCCGAGACCGGGGTCAAGCACGGCGACGTGCTGGCCGTCACCGGCCCGGCCGGAACCGTACAACTGCCGCTCCAGGTCAGCGCGATGCCCGACCGGGTCGTCTGGCTGCCGATGAACTCGGTGGGCGGCGGCGTCCTCTCCGACACCGGGGCGCGCCCCGGCCAGTTGGTCACCCTCGCGCCCGCTCGGAGCGCCGAGGCCGTTCCGACGGAGGTGACGGCATGACGACGTACACACTCGCGGTCGAAGACCTGTCCATGTTCGGCACGGACCCCTGGTGGCTCGTCGCGATCAAGGCCGTCTTCTGCTTCGCGTTCCTGATGGTGACCGTGCTGTTCTCCATCGTGTGGGAGCGCAAGGTCGTCGCCTGGATGCAGCTGCGCATCGGCCCCAACCGGCACGGCCCCTGGGGCATGCTCCAGTCGCTCGCCGACGGCGTGAAGCTGATGCTGAAGGAAGACCTCGTCGTCAAGCGCGCCGACAAGGTCGTCTACGTCCTCGCCCCGATCGTCGCGGCCATCCCGGCCTTCATGGCGATCGCGGTGATCCCCTTCGGGCCGCCCGGCAACGAGGTCTCGATCTTCGGCACCCGTACGACGATGCAGCTCACCGACCTGCCGATCGCGATGCTCTACATCCTCGCGGTCGCCTCCGTCGGCATCTACGGCATCGTCCTGGCGGGCTGGTCGTCGGGCTCCACGTACCCGCTGCTCGGCGGTCTCCGCTCCTGCGCGCAGATGATCTCGTACGAGATCGCCATGGGTGCGGCCTTCGCCTCGGTGTTCCTCTATTCCGGGTCGATGTCGACGTCCGAGATCGTGGCGCAGCAGCACGACAAGTGGTTCATCGTCGTGCTGCCGGTGTCCTTCCTGATCTACGTCGTGACGATGGTCGGCGAGACCAACCGCGCCCCCTTCGACATGCCGGAGTCCGAGGGCGACCTCGTCGGCGGCTTCAACACCGAGTACAGCTCGATCAAGTTCGCGCTGTTCATGCTGGCCGAGTACGTCAACATGGTCACCGTCTCGGCGGTCTCGGTCACCCTCTTCCTGGGCGGCTGGCGGGCCCCGTACCCGATCAGCAGCTTCTGGGAGGGCGCGAACCACGGCTGGTGGCCGATGCTCTGGTTCGTCCTCAAGGTGCAGTTGCTGCTGTTCTTCTTCATCTGGCTGCGCGGCACGCTGCCCCGCGTGCGCTACGACCAGCTGATGAAGCTGGGCTGGAAGGTCCTGATCCCGCTCTCGGTGGTCTGGCTGATGCTCGTCGCGACCATGCGGGCGCTGACCCGCGAGGGCGTCGAGTTCCGGTCGATCGTCTTCTACGTCGCCGGGGCCGTGCTCGCCGTACTGCTGATCTCGTACGTGTGGGAGATGTTCCGCCGCTCCAAGCACGAAGAGCCCGAGGACCAGGCGGCGTTCGACCCGATGGCCGGGGGATTCCCGGTGCCTCCGCTGCCCGGACAGACACTGCCGCCAGTGCCGCGAAGGCGGTCCCGGCAGGAGCGGGAGCTCGTTGTCAGTGGCGGCGGCAATACTGAGGGCATTGCTACTGAGAGTGACGGAAAGGAGGCTGACGGTGTCTGATGCAGCTTCCCGGGGCGAAGACCCCCGGACCCCCTGGCAGAACCCCGTGGCCGGCTTCGGCGTGACCTTCAAGGCCATGTTCAAGAAGCGGCTGACCGAGCAGTACCCGGAGACGCCGAAGGTGACGGCGCCGCGCTTCCACGGCCGTCACCAGCTCAACCGGCACCCCGACGGCCTGGAGAAGTGCGTCGGCTGCGAGCTGTGCGCCTGGGCCTGCCCCGCCGACGCGATCTACGTGGAGGGCGCGGACAACACCGAGGAGGAGCGCTACTCCCCGGGTGAGCGGTACGGCCGCGTCTACCAGATCAACTACGCCCGCTGCATCCTGTGCGGGCTGTGCATCGAGGCGTGCCCCACCCGGGCGCTCACGATGACCAACGAGTTCGAACTGGCCGACAGCAGCCGCGAGAACCTCATCTACACCAAGGAGCAGCTCCTCGCCGGGCTGACCGAGGGCATGGTCGACTCCCCGCACTCGATCTTCCCGGGCACGGACGAGCAGGACTACTACCGGGGGCTGGTCACCGAGGCCGCGCCCGGCACGGTCCAGCAGGTCGCCCTCAGCAAGGGGGAGCGGGTCCAGGAGGGCGCCTCCACCTTCGGCGAGGACGAGCCCGCCTCCAGCAAGGTGGTGGGAGCGTGAGCGCCCTCGCCGCTGCCGCCTCCACCGGTGAGGCCGTCCAGTTCTGGATCCTGGGGACGGTCGCCGTCGTCGGCGCGCTGTCCACGATCCTGATGAAGAAGGCCGTGCACAGTGCGCTGTGTCTCGCCGGGACTATGATCATCCTGGCGGTCTTCTACCTCGCCAACGGGGCGTACTTCCTGGGCATCGTCCAGATCGTCGTCTACACCGGCGCGATCATGATGCTGTTCCTCTTCGTGGTCATGCTGGTCGGTGTCACGGCGGCGGACTCCCTCAAGGAGACGCTGAAGGGCCAGCGCTGGCTGGCCGCCGGCTGCGGCATCGGCTTCGGGATCCTGCTCATCGCGGGCATCGGCAACGCCGGGATCAAGGAGTTCAACGGACTCGGCCAGGCGAACGCCGCCGGGAACGTCCAGGGCCTCGCCAAGCTGATCTTCACGGACTACGTCTTCGCCTTCGAGATCACCGGCGCCCTGCTCATCACCGCCACGGTCGGCGCGATGGTCCTCACCAACCGCGAGCGCACCGAGCGCGCCAAGACCCAGCGTGAACTGTCCGAGCAGCGCGTGCGCGAGGGCAAGCACCTCCCGCCGCTGCCCGCCCCCGGCGTCTACGCCCGGCACAACGCGGTGGACATCGCCGGTCTGCTCCCCGACGGCACCCCGTCCGAGCTGACCGTCATGCAGACGCTGCGCGAGCGCGGCCAGATCCGCGACGTGTCGACCGAGGCGCTCAACGACCTCAAGGCGCTGGAGCAGCGCTCCGAGGAGCGGCTCGGTCGCGACCGGGAAGAGGAGGCTGCGAAGTGAATCCGGTCAACTACCTCTATCTCGCCTCGCTGTTGTTCACCATCGGTGCGGCAGGGGTCCTGATCCGGCGCAACGCCATCGTCGTGTTCATGTGCGTCGAGCTGATGCTCAACGCCTGCAACCTGGCACTCGTCACGTTCTCCCGGATGCACGGCAATCTCGACGGCCAGATCATCGCCTTCTTCACGATGGTCGTCGCCGCCGCCGAGGTCGTGGTCGGCCTGGCGATCATCGTGTCGCTGTTCCGGTCCCGTCACTCGGCCTCGGTCGACGACGCCAGCCTGATGAAGCTGTAAGGGGCGCAAAGAATCGTGGAGAACCTGATCGCGCTGCTCGTCGCAGCGCCACTGCTCGGAGCGGCCGTACTGCTGTGCGGCGGCCGCCGGTTGGACCGAATCGGCCACTGGCTGGGCACCGTCCTCGCCGCCGGTTCCTTCCTGATCGGCGCCGTGCTCTTCGTCGACATGATCGGCAAGGGCGCCGACGACCGCGCCCTGCACCAGAAGCTGTTCAGCTGGGTGCCCGTCGAGTCCTTCCAGGCGGACATCGCCTTCCAGCTCGACCAGCTGTCGATGACCTTCGTCCTGCTGATCACCGGCGTGGGCACCCTGATCCACGTCTACTCCATCGGGTACATGGAGCACGACGAGCGCCGCCGGCGCTTCTTCGGCTACCTGAACCTCTTCCTCGCGGCGATGCTGCTGCTGGTCCTCGCCGACAACTACCTCCTGCTGTACTTCGGCTGGGAGGGCGTCGGTCTCGCCTCGTACCTGCTCATCGGGTTCTGGCAGCACAAGCCCAGCGCGGCGACGGCGGCCAAGAAGGCGTTCCTGGTCAACCGGGTGGGCGACATCGGCCTCTCGATCGCGATCATGCTGATGTTCACCACCTTCGGGACCTTCGCCTTCGGGCCGGTGCTGGAGGCCACGGGCGACACCGGTGAGGGCAAGCTCACCGCGATCGGCCTGATGCTGCTGCTCGCCGCGTGCGGCAAGTCGGCGCAGGTGCCGCTCCAGTCCTGGCTCGGCGACGCGATGGAGGGCCCGACCCCGGTCTCGGCCCTCATCCACGCGGCGACCATGGTCACCGCCGGTGTCTACCTGATCGTCCGCTCCGGAGCCATCTTCGACGCCGCGCCCACCGCCCAGTTGGTGGTCACCGTCGTCGGCGCGGTCACGCTCCTCTTCGGTGCGATCGTCGGTTGTGCCAAGGACGACATCAAGAAGGCCCTCGCCGGATCGACCATGTCGCAGATCGGCTACATGATCCTCGCGGCCGGACTCGGCCCGATCGGCTACGCCTTCGCGATCATGCACCTGGTGACGCACGGCTTCTTCAAGGCCGGGCTCTTCCTCGGTGCGGGCTCCGTGATGCACGGCATGAACGACGAGGTCGACATGCGCAAGTACGGCGGCCTGCGGAAGTACATGCCGGTCACCTTCATCACCTTCGGCCTCGGCTACCTGGCGCTCATCGGCTTCCCGGGCCTGTCCGGCTTCTTCTCCAAGGACAAGATCATCGAGGCGGCGTTCGCCGCGGGCGGCACCCAGGGCTGGATCCTGGGCGCGGCCACCCTGCTGGGCGCCGGACTCACCGCGTTCTACATGACGCGCGTGATGCTGATGACCTTCTTCGGCGAGAAGCGCTGGCAGCCCGACGCGGACGGCAACGAGCCGCACCCGCACGAGTCTCCGTCGTCCATGACGATCCCGATGATCGTGCTGGCCTTCGGGTCGGTCTTCGCCGGTGGCTTCTTCGGCATCGGCGACCGGTTCGTCAACTGGCTGGAGCCGGTGACGAAGTTCGAGCACCCGCACCCCCCGATCTCGATTCCCGTCATCACGGGCGCGACGATCGCGGTCCTGCTGCTCGGTGTGGCCGCCGCGTACCTCCAGTACGGCCGCAAGCCGATCCCGGTCGTCGCCCCGCGTGGCTCGCTGCTCACCCGGGCCGCCCGCCGCGACCTCCTCCAGGACGACTTCAACCACGTGGTCCTGGTCCGCGGCGGCGAGCACCTCACCCGCTCGCTGGTCTACCTCGACCACAAGGGCGTCGACGGCGTGGTCAACGGCACCGCCGCCGCCGTCGGCGGGCTCTCGGGCCGGCTGCGCAAGCTCCAGAACGGCTACGCCCGCTCGTACGCGGTCTCGATGTTCGGCGGTACGGCGATCCTCATCGCCGCGACCCTGCTGATGAGGGCGGTCTGATCACGATGTCCTTTCCCCTGCTCACCGCGACGGCGGTCCTCCCGGCGGCCGGTGCCATCCTCACCGCCGCCGTGCCGGCCGCCCGTCGCACGGCCGCCAAGTGGCTGGCGCTGCTGTTCTCGCTCGGCACGCTGGTGCTGGCCGCCGTCGTGCTCGTACGGTTCGAGCCCAACGGCGACCGGTACCAGCTCACCGAGTCCCACACCTGGATCAAGGACTTCGGCGTCCACTACGAACTGGGCGTCGACGGCATCGGGGTCGCGCTCATCGCGCTGACCGCGCTGCTGATCCCGTTCGTGATCGTCGCCGGCTGGAAGGACGCCGACCCCCTCGAAACCAAGGACAACAAGCGGTGGCGGCCCACCCAGGGCTTCTTCGCGCTGATCCTGATGGTCGAGGCGATGGTGATCATCTCCTTCGAGGCCACCGACGTCTTCCTCTTCTACATCTTCTTCGAAGCCATGCTCATCCCGATGTACTTCCTCATCGGCGGCTTCGGCGACCGCGCCCACAGCGGCACGGACGAGGCGGCGGCGACCCAACGGTCTTACGCGGCCGTGAAGTTCCTGCTCTACAACCTGGTCGGCGGGCTCATCATGCTCGCCGCGGTGATCGGCCTCTACACGGTCACCGGCACCTTCTCCCTCTCGGAGATCGCGGAGCTCCGCGCCAACGGCGGCCTGGAGATGTCGACCAACGTCGAACGCCTCCTCTTCCTCGGCTTCTTCTTCGCCTTCGCGGTGAAGGCCCCGCTGTGGCCGCTGCACACCTGGCTGCCGAACGCGATGGGGGAGGCCACCGCACCGGTCGCCGTCCTCATCACCGCGGTCGTCGACAAGGTCGGCACCTTCGCGATGCTGCGCTTCTGCCTCCAGCTCTTTCCGGAGGCCAGCAAGTGGGCGACGCCCGCGATCCTCGTCCTCGCACTGATCAGCATCGTGTACGGGGCGCTGCTCGCCGTCGGCCAGCGCGACATCAAGCGCCTGGTGGCGTACGCGTCCATCTCGCACTTCGGCTTCATCATCCTCGGCATCTTCGCGATGACCAGCCAGGGCCAGTCCGGCGCGACGCTGTACATGGTCAACCACGGCATCTCGACCGCCGCGCTGATGCTGGTCGCGGGCTTCCTGATCTCCCGGCGCGGCTCGCGGCTCATCGCGGACTACGGCGGGGTGCAGAAGGTGGCCCCGGTGCTCGCCGGCACCTTCCTGATCGGCGGCCTGGCGACGCTGTCGCTGCCGGGGCTCGCGCCGTTCGTCAGTGAATTCCTGGTCCTGGTCGGCGTGTTCGCCGCGTACCCGGTGGTCGGCATCATCGCGACCTCCGGCATCGTCCTCGCCGCGCTGTACGTCCTCGTGCTCTACCAGCGCACGATGACCGGCCCGGTGAAGGCCGAGGTCAGCGGGATGAAGGACCTCAAGGCCCGCGAGCTGACCGTGGTGGTCCCGCTGATCGTGCTGCTGATCGGGCTCGGCGTCTTCCCGAAGCCGCTGACCGACATCGTCAACCCGGCGGTCACCCACACCATGCACGACGTGAACAAGCAGGACCCCAAGCCTGAAGTGGAGGCCGCGAAGTGAGCACCGTATCCGTCCACAGCCTGTGGACGACTCTGGCGGCGGACACTCCTCCCGGCGGCGGGCTGAAGTTCCAGGCCCCGACCATCGAGTACGCCCAGCTCTCGCCGATCCTGATCATTGTCGGTGCCGCGGTCCTTGCGGTGCTGGTCGAGGCGTTCGTCCCGCGCAAGGGCCGCTACTACGCCCAGCTGTTCCTGTCCGTGGTGGCCATCGCCGCCGCGTTCGCGGCCATCGTCGGGCTCGCGGCCAGCGGGTTCGGCACCACCAAGGCGCACATCGCGGCCATGGGCGCGATCGCGGTCGACGGCCCGGCACTGTTCCTCCAGGGCACGATCCTGCTGGCCTCGCTGGTGGCCGTCTTCACCTTCGCCGAGCGCAAGCTCGACCCGGAGGCGCACGGCAACCGCGTGGACTCCTTCGCGGCGGACGCGGCGGCCGTGCCCGGCAGCGACGCCGAGAAGGCCGCGGTCAAGGCGGGCTTCACCACCACCGAGGTCTTCCCGCTCGCCCTGTTCGCGATCGCCGGTCTGCTCGCCTTCCCGGCGGCCAACGACCTGCTGACGCTGTTCATCGCGCTGGAAGTCTTCTCGCTCCCGCTCTACCTCCTGTGCGCCGTCGCCCGCCGCAAGCGGCTGATGTCGCAGGAGGCGGCCGTGAAGTACTTCCTGCTCGGCGCGTTCTCCTCGGCGTTCCTGCTGTTCGGCATCGCGCTGATCTACGGGTACGCCGGTTCCGTCTCGTACGCGAAGATCGCCGACGTGGTCGACGGCACGACCCAGCAGATCTCCCCGGCGCTCGCCGGGACCATGGGCAACGACGCGCTGCTGCTCATCGGCATGGCGCTGATCCTGATGGGCCTGCTCTTCAAGGTCGGCGCGGTCCCGTTCCACATGTGGACCCCGGACGTCTACCAGGGCGCCCCGACCCCGGTCACCGGCTTCATGGCCGCCGCCACCAAGGTCGCCGCCTTCGGTGCGCTGCTCCGTCTCCTGTACGTGGTCCTCCCGGGCCTCACCTGGGACTGGCGGCCGGTGATGTGGGGCGTCGCCATCGTCACCATGCTGGGCGGTGCGATCGTCGCGATCACCCAGACCGACATCAAGCGGCTCCTCGCATACTCCTCGATCGCGCACGGCGGGTTCATCCTCGCCGGTGTCATCGCGGCCACCCCCGACGGCATCTCGTCGGTCCTCTTCTACCTGCTCGCCTACTCCTTCGTGACGATCGGCGCGTTCGCCGTGGTCACGCTGGTGCGCGACGCGGGCGGCGAGGCGACGCACCTGTCGAAGTGGGCGGGCCTGGGCCGGCGCTCCCCGCTGGTCGCGGCCGTCTTCGCGGTGTTCCTCCTCGCCTTCGCGGGCATTCCGCTGACCTCCGGGTTCGCGGGCAAGTTCGCGGTCTTCAAGGCGGCGGCGGAAGGCGGCGCGGGCGTCCTGGTCGTGGTGGGTGTGCTGTCCTCGGCGGTCGCCGCCTTCTTCTACATCCGGGTCATCGTCCTGATGTTCTTCAGCGAACCGAAGGCGGACGGCCCCACGGTCGCCGTGCCCTCGGTGCTGACGACGACCGCGATCGGAGTGGGTGTGGCGGTGACGCTGGTGCTCGGCGTCGCCCCGCAGTACTTCCTCGACCTGGCCAACCAGGCGGGCATCTTCGTCAGGTAACCGCTGTTACGGTCCGTGACCGCCGCCCGGCATCCCTTCGAGGGGTGCCGGGCGGCGGCTTTTGGTCCCGGTTGTCAGTGCGTGCCCCTACCGTGGTGGGAGGTGGCGATACGGAAATGGGGGAACGGTGCGATGAACGTGATGAGTGGGGCGAGCGGGATGGTGGACGTGGACGGCACGGACGGGACGCAGTCGGCACCGGAGATCGCGGAGAGTGACGCGCTGCGCACGCTCCACCGGATCTTCGGGTACGACGCGTTCCGGGGCGAGCAGGCGGCGATCATCGACCAGGTGGTGGGCGGCGGAGACGCGGTCGTCCTCATGCCGACCGGCGGCGGAAAGTCCCTCTGCTACCAGATCCCCTCCCTGGTCAGGCCGGGCACGGGCGTGGTGATCTCGCCGCTGATCGCCCTGATGCAGGACCAGGTCGACGCGCTGCGGGCACTCGGCGTGAAGGCCGGGTTCATGAACTCGACCCAGGACTTCGACGAGCGGCGCACGGTCGAGGCGGAGTTCCTGGCGGGCGAGCTGGACGTGATCTACCTGGCGCCGGAGCGGCTGCGCCTGGACTCGACGCTCTCGCTGCTGTCCCGGGGCAAGATCTCCGTCTTCGCGATCGACGAGGCGCACTGTGTGGCCTCCTGGGGCCACGACTTCCGGCCCGACTACCTGGCCCTGTCGGTCCTGGGCGAGCGCTGGCCGGACGTACCGCGCATCGCGCTGACGGCGACGGCGACGGCGGCGACCCACAAGGAGATCACCGCCCGCCTCGGCATGCCGAACGCGAAGCACTTCGTGGCGAGCTTCGACCGGCCGAACATCCAGTACCGGATCGTCCCGAAGGTCGACCCGAAGAAGCAGCTCCTGTCCTTCCTCCGCGAGGAGCACGCGGGGGACGCGGGCATCGTCTACTGCCTGTCGCGGAAGTCGGTGGAGGCGACGGCGGACTTCCTCTGCAAGCAGGGCATCGAAGCGGTCCCGTACCACGCGGGGCTGGACGGGGGCACGCGCGCCCGCAACCAGGCCCGCTTCCTGCGCGAGGAGGGCCTGGTGGTCGTGGCGACCATCGCCTTCGGCATGGGTATCGACAAGCCGGACGTGCGCTTCGTCGCGCACCTGGACCTGCCGAAGTCGGTCGAGGGCTACTACCAGGAGACCGGTCGTGCGGGCCGTGACGGGGCCCCGTCCACGGCGTGGATGGCGTACGGACTCCAGGACGTCGTCCAGCAGCGGAAGATGATCCAGAGCGGCGAGGGCGACGAGGCGTTCCGCCGCCGGGCCGCCTCCCATCTGGACGCGATGCTGGCGCTCTGCGAGACGGCGGACTGCCGGCGCGGCCAGCTCCTCGCCTACTTCGGGCAGGAGGGCGCGCCGGAGAAGTGCGGCAACTGCGACAACTGCCTGACCCCGCCGGAGACCCTCGACGGGACGGTGCCCGCGCAGAAGGTGCTGTCCACGGTGTGGCGGCTCAAGCAGCAGCGCAGGCAGAAGTTCGGGGCCGGGCAGATCGTGGACATCCTGCTCGGGAAGAAGACGGCGAAGGTCATCCAGTTCGACCACGACCAGCTGTCGGTGTTCGGGGTGGGCCAGGACCTGGCCGAGTCCGAATGGCGTGGTGTGGTGCGGCAGTTGCTGGCGCAGGGGCTGCTGGCGGTGGAGGGCGAGTACGGCACGCTCGTCCTGACGGAGACCAGCGGCTCGGTCCTGGGCGGCGAGCGGGAGGTGCGGCTGCGCAAGGAGCCGAAGAAGGTGGCGGTGGCGCGGGCCGAGCGGTCCGAGAGGAAGGCCAAGTCGGCTGCTGCGGTGGCGGACCTGCCGACGGACGCCGCCCCGGTCTTCGAGGCCCTTCGGTCTTGGCGGACGGAGCAGGCGAAGGAGTTGGGGATGCCGCCGTACGTGGTCTTCAACAACGCGACGCTCCAGGAGATCGCGGTGCGGAGGCCTTCGTCGCTCGCGGAGCTGGGGGAGATCGGCGGGGTCGGCGAGAAGAAGCTGGCGACGTTCGGGGAGGGGGTGCTGGGGGTCCTGGCGGGCCTGGGTGGAACTCCGGCACCCGCCTTGCCGGTCCCGGCCCCCGCTCCGGTGGCTGCGGCCCAGGCCCCCGCTCCGGCCCGCTCGGCGGAACCCGAGTGGGACTGGGACGCGGAGCCGGAGCCGGACTGGGCGATGGAGCCGCCGCCGGAGGACTGAGCGGGGGCGGCCGGGGCCTGGCCGGTACCGGGCGTGCGGGCAGGGGCCGGAACCGGGGCGGGCCCGGATCGGGCGTACCGCCCCCTTGCCCGCCCGTCCCGCCCCCCGGGGGGCGGCCCCGCCGCCCAAGGGGGCGGGGGAGAGGGGAGGGGGGCGGCTTCGCCGCCAGGCGGGGGGATGGTGCCCGAAGGGCATCCATCCAGGGGCGCGGGGAACTGCGCGACCAGCCACGACGCACCCGCACGGGACCGGGACCACGACGCACCCGCACAGACGCCACTCAGCCCCGCGGGTTTAGGTGAAGGGGCGGGACCGGGGCGGGCGCCGCAGGCAACCGGGGTGCCGGGTGCGGCACAGGAGGGCCCCACCGGAGCGAGTCCGGGGTCAACCGCCCCCGGACCCCCCGTTGCTGGCCGCCTGGTCGCTCTGGACCGCCTTGCGGACGGCCCTCGCGGTCCACTCCTGGCGGCAGAAGTCCCGGGTCTGGGACCGCAGCGCACGGCCCTCCCGCCCCGGGAAGTGGCGGGCAACCAACCCGGTCGCGTACAGGAGCGCGCCCAGGAGGCGGTCGTGCGGGTCGGGGAAGCCTGAGGCAGAGGCGACGGCGAGGCGGTGGCGGAGGACCGGCGAGAAGTCCTCGCCCGCCGCCGGGTGGCGGACGACCGGGAAGAGGCCCAGGACCTTCTTCGACTCCCGGCGCAGCACGCCCCGTTCGACGAGGCGGTCCAGGCAGCGGCCCATGACGGTGTGCCGGGAGCGCCGGACGAAGTGCGAGGTGCGGACCCCGTCCCGGCGCCCCTTCCCCGGCACGGCGGCCAGCCGCTCCAGCGCCTCCACCGCGACAGGGTCGAGACCCGCCGGCGGGATCGGGTTGCGGACCCGCACCCGGCCCCGCTCCTCCACGACGCAGCCCGCCAGGGCGAGTTCGGCGAGTACGGCGCCGGCGACGCCGTACTCGACGTAACTGCCCATGAGCCGGGTGGACCCCCGCTGCGGATGCAGTCCGAGCAGGAGCAGTTCCTCCGCGAGGGAGAGGCGGGGAGGGGGTGTGTTCACGGCGTCAGCCTCCAAGGACCGCAAGAGGGGTGTGCCCAGGACCAGGATTCCCCTCCCGCACCCCGTTCAGCCCCGCCCCACGATCCGCCCGGACACCTCGCCGAGGCCGACCTTCGTGCCGTCCGGCCCCGGCGCCCACGCCGTGAGCGTGACCTCGTCGCCGTCCTCCAGGAACGTCCGCTTGCCGGTGGGCAGTTCGATGGGCTCGGTGCCGTTCCAGGTCAGCTCCAGGAGGGAGCCCCGCTGGCCGGTCTCCGCGCCGCTGACGGTTCCGGACCCGTACAGGTCGCCCGTCCGCAGCGATGCCCCGTTGACCGTCATGTGCGCCAGCATCTGCGCCGCCGACCAGTACATGGTCGAGAAGGGCGGCTCGGAGACGACAACACCGTTGATGGAGAACGAAATCCGCAGGTCGAGGCCGCCGGCCTCCTCCTCGTCGGAGTCGTCCAGGTAGGGGAGTACCGGCACGTCCCGCGCCGGCAGCGCCACCCGCGCCTCCTCCAGGGCCTCCAGCGGAGTCACCCACGCCGAGACCGACGTCGCGAAGGACTTCCCGAGGAAGGGGCCGAGCGGGACGTACTCCCAGGCCTGGAGGTCGCGCGCCGACCAGTCGTTGAGCAGCGAGAGACCGAAGACGTGGTCGCGGAACTCCGCGAGGCCGACCGGCTTCCCCAGCTCCGACGGCGTGCCGACGACGAAGCCGACCTCCGCCTCGATGTCCAGCTTCACCGACGGGCCGAAGACGGGGGCCGCGTCCGCCGGGGTCTTGCGCTGGCCCGACGGGCGTACCACGTCCGTCCCGGAGACCACAACGGTGCCGGACCGGCCGTGGTAACCGATCGGCAGGTGCTTCCAGTTGGGGGTCAGCGCGTCGCCGTCCGGGCGGAAGATCCGGCCGACGTTCGTCGCGTGGTGCTCGCTCGCGTAGAAGTCGACGTAGTCGGCGACCTCGTACGGAAGGTGCAGGGTCACCGCGCCCAGCGGGTGCAGCAGCGGCTCTATGTCCTCGCGGTGCGCCGGACTCGTGACCCACGCGGTGAGCGCGCGCCGCACGTCGCGCCAGGCGGTGCGGCCCGCCGCCAGCAGCGGGTTCAGCGAGGGCTGGGCGAGGAGCTGGGCGTACGGGGAGCCGAGCGCGAGTGCCGCGGCGCCCGCGTCCAGCACGTGGTTTCCGATACGGACACCGACGCGGCGGCGCTCCGGCGCGTCCGCGGTGGAGAACACGCCGTAGGGGAGATTGTGCGGGCCGAAGGGATCGCCTTCGGCGACGTCGAGCGCTGACGTGAGCGGGGACTGCTCGGGCATGGGGTGCTGCCTCGCTTTCCAGGTCGTTGGAACACACGTTACGTGGGGGAGGCCAGGGACGGCAGTGGCTAAAGAGTTCGTAATGTCCTGAATGGCGTGGGTGGAGGCGGGAATTCCGGCTTAGCTTCCTTGGGGGCACGGGCGGGAGTTCCAGGGGTCCAGGGGGTCCTCGCGCAGGGTGGGTCCCGGCCCGTGGAAGTCCATAGGGGGGACGTGTGGGGAGCGGCAGTACGACGGGGCGCCGCCGCGGCGCGCCGGGGCCGACGGTGGACCGGGACGTACCGGCCCTGATCGTGAAGTTCGGAAACTATCCACTCCATCACGGCGGCGTCGGCGCGATCCGCAGCCTCGGCCGCCTCGGCATACCCATGTACGCGATCACCGAGGACCGGTGGACGCCCGCCGCCCTCTCCCGCCACCTGCGCAGGCCGTACGTCTGGCCCACCACCGGCACCGAGGAGCCCGGCCGCCTGGTCGAGGGGCTGCTGCGGGTCGGCCGCCTGATCGGCCGGCCGGCCGTTCTCGTACCGACGGACGAAGAGGCGGCGGTGCTCATCGCCGAGCACCAGGAGGAGCTGGCCCCGGCCTTCCTCTTCCCGCGCACCGAGGCCGAGTTGCCCCGCCGGCTCGCCAGCAAGCAGGGCCTGCACGAGCTGTGCACGGAGCACGGTGTGGCGACCCCGGAGGCCGCGTTCCCGGCCTCGTACGCAGATGTCGTCGCCTTCGCCGAGCGGGCCCGCTTCCCGGTGGTCGCCAAGAACCGGGAGGCTTTCGTACGCCGCCACCGCCCCGCCGTACGAGGCACTACGCGCATAGCGGGACCCCGCGAACTCCTCGCGCTCGCCCGCGAATGGGGCGACGCGCCCGGCGTGATCCTCCAGGAGTACCTGCCGCGCGAGGAGGCCGAGGACTGGATCGTGCACGCCTACTTCGACGCGCACAGCGAACCCCGGGCGCTGTTCACCGGGGTCAAGGTGCGCTCCTGGCCGCCGCACGCGGGCATGACGGCCTGTGCGTACGTGGTCGACAACCCCGAACTCGCGGGCCTCGCCGCGCAGTTCGTCAAGCGGATCGGGTTCAGCGGCATCGTGGACCTCGATCTGCGCTTCGACCGGCGCGACGGGCAGTACAAGCTGCTCGACTTCAACCCCCGGATGGGCGCCCAGTTCCGGCTCTTCGAGAGCGAGTCGGGCGTGGACGTCGTACGGGCACAGCACCTGGACCTGACCGGGCGCGCCGTTCCGGAGGGGGAACAGCGCGCCGGGCACCGCTATCTGGTCGAGAACATCGACCTGCCCGCCCTGCTCGCGTACCGCCGCAGCGGCTACACCACTCCGCACGCGCCCGCCCGGGCGGACTCCACGGAGCTGGCGTGGTTCGCGGCGGACGACCCCGTGCCGGCGTTCGCGATGCTGGGACGGATGGTGCGGCCGGGGGTGCGTCATCTCTACGAGACGTACGAGGCGCGGAGCAAGGGGCGGGGAGGCGGCGCATAGCGGGTGCTCGCGCGTACGTACGGCGGGTGCCCGCGTGCCTGGCGGGTGCTCGCGCGCATGGCGGGACGCCCCCGTGCGCATACATCTGGTGTGTTTCACCCTGGGGAGGGGAACTTCAGTGATTCTTCCGGTCGTTGTCATCGGTGCCGGGCCCTACGGTCTGTCCACCGCCGCCCACCTGAAGGCCCGCGGGATCCCGGTGCGGGTCTTCGGCGACCCGATGGTCGCCTGGCGCACCCGCATGCCCGCCGGGATGCTGCTCAAGTCGACGCCCGCCGCCTCGAACATCGACGCGCCGCAGCCCGGGCACGACCTGATCGACTTCTGCGCCGAGGCGGGGGTGCGGCGGTACGAGTCGGACTGGGACATCGTGCCGGTCGAGGACTTCGCCGCGTACGGACAGTGGTTCGCGGAGCGGCTGATTCCGGAACTGGAGCGGGAGAAGGTCGTCTCCGTCGACCGGACGGGGTCCGACTTCGCGGTGAAGCTGGACTCCGGGGAGCAGTTCCGGGCGCGGGCGGTGGTCGTGGCGACCGGGCTGTCCGGGCTGGCGCGGATGCCGAGGGAGCTGGTGGCCGCCGCCCCCGACGGGCCCTCCGCCACCGGCCCGATCTCGCACGCGGCCCAGCACCGCGACCTGTCCGTCTTCGCGGGCAAGGACGTGCTGGTCGTCGGCGCCGGACAGTCCGCGCTGGAGAACGCGGTGCTGATGGCGGAGGCGGGGGCGAAGTCGGTGCGGATCGTGGCGCGGCGGCGCGGGGCGGTCCACTTCGGCGACGCACCGGACCAGCAGCCGCGGCTGCGCCCGGAGTCGCCGTTCGGCCGGGCCTGGTCGCTGTACGGGCTGACGTATCACGCGTCGTACGTGCGGGCGTTGCCCGCGCCGGCCCGGCACTATCTGGTGCGGCGGGTGCTCGGGCCGCTCGGGGCGTGGTGGCTGCGGGAGAGGTTCACCGGGCGGGTGCAGGTGACGGACGGGCGGCGGATCGAGCGCGTGCGGGTGGAGGACGGGCGGCCGGTCCTCACCCTCGGCGGCGGCGAGGGGCCCTCGGCCGAACTGGGCGCCGACCACGTCATGGCCGCCACCGGCTACCGGACGGACGTCGCCGCCATGGGCTTCCTGGGTGACGGGCTGCGTACGGAGCTGCGTACGTCCCGGGGCGCGCCGGTCCTGGACGCGGCCTACGGCTCCTCCGTCCCCGGCCTCTTCTTCACGGGGCTGCCGGCGGCGGCGTCCTTCGGGCCGGTCATGCGGTTCGTGTGCGGGACGGAGTACGCGTCGGGGAGGGTGGCGGCGGGGGTGGACCGGCTGGGGTAGCCGGGGTGCCCCGGGGGGAGCCGACCGCTCCCCCCCCCGGCATCCTCAGCGCAGGTCGCGGAAGAACTCTCGGACGTCCTGCGTCAGCAGGGCCGGCTCCTCCAGGGCCGCGAAGTGGCCGCCCCGGTCCTCGATGTCCGTCCAGCGGACCACCGTGTTCTCGCGCTCCGCGTAGCGGCGGATGCCCACGTCGTGGGCGAGGGTCAGGACGCCCGTCGGGACGCCCGAGTTCTCCACGGTGACGCCCCAGGCCTGGTGCTGCGCGTAGCCCACGTACGCGGCGGAGCCTGCCGTGCCGGTCAGCCAGTAGAGCATCACGTTCGTGAGGAGCCGGTCGCGGTCGACGACCGTGTCCGGGAGGGCCGCACGCGGGTGCGTCCACTCGCGGAACTTGTCCATGATCCAGGCGAGTTGGCCCACAGGGGAGTCCACCAGCCCGTACGCCAGCGCCTGCGGTCGCGTCGACTGGACCGCGATGTAGCCGAACTCCTCCTGCATGAACGCCTCGATCCGGGCGACCCGGTCCCGCTCCAGGTCGGTGAGCGACGCCAACTCCTCGTCCGGGAGGGGGAATTCCGGCATCGGACCCGGGTCGCCGTTGACGTGCACGCCGATCACCCGGTCCGGGGCCACCCGGCCGAGCGCGGGGGAGACCGCCGCCCCGAGGTCGCCGCCCTGGGCGCCGTAGCGCTCGTAACCGAGCCGGTTCATCAGTTCCGCCCACGCCCCGGCGATCCGCGCCGAGTCCCAGCCGCCCTCGGAGACCGGGCCCGAGAAGCCGAAGCCGGGGAGTGAGGGGATGACCAGGTGGAAGGCGTCCGCCGGGTCGCCGCCGTGCGCGCGGGGGTCCGTCAACGGGTCAATGACATCGAGGAATTCCACGATCGAGCCGGGCCAGCCGTGCGTCAGGATCAGCGGCAGCGCGTCCGGCTCGGGGGAGCGGACGTGCAGGAAGTGGATGCGCTGGCCGTCGATCTCGGTCAGGAACTGGGGGTGGGCGTTCAGCTCCTGCTCCGCCGCCCGCCAGTCGTACTTCTCACGCCAGTACGAGACCAGCTCGCTCAGCCAGCCGGTCGGCACGCCCGTGGTCCAGTCGTCGCCCGGCAGGGGGGCGGGGAGCCGGGCGGCGTCCAGTTTCGCGTGCAGCGCGTCGATCTCGTGCTGCGGGATCTCGATCCGGAAGGGGCTGATGAGGGGGCTGGTGACCTGCTCGTTTCGGCTCATGAAGACAAGGTATCGACCAGCTAGGACACCTTCCGTCCTAGCCAACTGGCAGACTCCACAGGCATGTTGGAAACTTCCGCACGCCTGCTCAGGCTGCTCTCGTTGCTCCAGACGCCCCGGGACTGGCCGGGGTCCGACCTCGCGGCGCGGCTCGATGTCGACGTACGTACCGTGCGCCGCGACATCGACAAGCTGCGCACCCTCGGCTACCCCGTCCACGCCACCCCCGGCGCCCCCGGTTACCGGCTCGGCGCGGGCGCGAACCTGCCGCCCCTCCTGCTGGACGACGACGAGGCCGTGGCCGTCGCGGTCGGGCTGCGCACGGCGGTCGGGGGAGGCGTGGCCGGCGTCGAGGAGAACGCGCTGAGCGCCCTGACCAAGCTCCAGCAGGTGCTGCCGTCCCGGCTGCGGCACCGCGTCGGTGCACTGGAGGCGGTGACCGTCAGCCTTGCCCCGGACGGCGGCCCGGGCGTCGACCCCGATGAGCTCACCGCCGTCGCCGCCGCCTGCCGGGGGCATCAGCAGCTGCGCTTCGACTACCGTGGGCACGGCGGGGAGAGCTCGGTGCGCCGCACCGAACCGCACCGGCTGGTGCACGCCGGGCACCGCTGGTACCTCGTCGCCTGGGACCTCGACCGGGACGACTGGCGCACCTTCCGCCTCGACCGCCTCACCACCCGCATCCCCACCGGCCCCCGCTTCACCCCGCGCGAGCTGACCGACGAACAGGTGGCCGCCCGCACCTCGTACGGGGTGACGAACGCCGTCTACCGCCACCGCGCCCGGGTCACCCTGCGCGTGCCGCTCGCCGAGGCGGCGGCAGAGGTGCCGACCACCGTCGGTGTGCTGGAGGACCTCGACGGGCAGTCCTGCACCCTGTACGCGGGCTCGAACTCGCTGGACGAACTCACGCTGTATCTCGGCCTGTTCGGCTTCCCCTTCGAGGTGCACGAGCCCCCGGAGCTGGTGCGGCGGGTCGGAGAACTCGCCGCACTGCTCGCGGGGGCCGTGCCCGAGGGCCGGAGTTAGCCCGCCGTGCGGGGGATGCGGCGTTCCCACACCCTGTGGAAGACGACCTCGCCGCCCTCCTTGCAGGTCACCTCGCTGGAGGTCAGGAAGTCGGAGGCGTCGCAGGTGATCTCGGAGCGGGTGACCACCTCCGTGTCCCACGCCAGGTCCGGGCGGCGCAGGCGGATCGTCCAGTCGGAGCGGGTGTGCGCCGAGAGGGGGTCCTTCTCGTTGATGGTGTACGTCTCCAGGGCGTCCTCGGTGAATTCGAGGCCGTCGGGGTAGATGCGCGTACCGCCGTAGCGCGGGTCGACCTCCAGCTTCCACTCGCCCTTGGCCACGTCCCGTACGACCAGACGTTCCGGGCGTTCGTCCGGGTTGGCCGGGAATTCCACGTTCAACGGGGGCGACTGCTCCGGGGCCTCGAAGCGGATCTCCGGGTGTTCCGTGTGGGTGCGCACCGGAAGTTCCAGTGACGAGCCCGCCGGGTCCAGGACGAAGCCCGCCGAGCCGGCCTGCGGCCAGATCCACGGCCAGTAGGCGGAGGAGACCGAGAGACGGACGCGGTGGCCGGGCGGGAAGGTGTGGCCGATGCCGTTCAGCTCGAAGGTCACCTCCTCCGTCGCGCCCGGCTGCCACGCATCCGCGCGGTCGCGGCCGTTGCGGGCGGAGAGGTTGAGGACGCCCCGGGTGACCAGGGTCGAGGAGCCGTCGGGGGCCACGTCGCAGACGCGGGCGATCGCCTGGCCCTGCGGCACGTCCATGGTCAGGCGCAGGCGCACCTTCGCCCGGCCCAGGATCTCGATCGGCGCGTCCGTGACGGGGAAGTCGAAGCTCGCCGACTTGGCGTCCTCGTCGCGCTGGTCCGGCGGCAGGTCGGAGTCGTTGCCGAAGGGGAAGAAGCGGCCGGCGTCCAGGCCCGTGTGCATGGGGGAGTCGACCACCACGGGCGGGCCCTGGAGACCGTAGGAGGTGGGTGTGACCAGGGGGGACGGCCAGGCGGTGTCGCCCACCCAGCGGCCCGGGAGCGAGGGGTACGTCGTCGCGGGCGGGTGCGATTCGCTGATCCAGGAGCGGAGGAGCGGTTCAGCCATCACCCCCGTGTCCTCGCCCTTGAGGTGCTGGTCCCACCAGCGCAGGGTCTCCTGGAGGAAGCCGATCGCAGGGCCCGGCGGCAGGCCCCGGTCGGGGTACTGGTGCGACCACGGGCCGATCAGTCCTCGTACGCGGGACGGGTCCAGGTGTTCCACCAGGCGCAGGACCGTGTCGCGGTACGGGTCGTGCCAGCCGCCCACCGCGAGCACCGCCGCGTCGATCGCGGAGTAGTCCTCGCAGACGCTGCCGTGCTTCCAGTAGTCGTCGCGGGTCTGGTGGTCCAGCCAGGTGTGGATGAAGGGGTCGACGGCGTCGAGGCGCTTCAGCCACATGTCCTTCCAGACGTCCCCGACCTGCGCCGGGTCCGGCGGGCGGCAGACGAAGGCGAGCATGGTGGCCGCCCACGCGTGCATGTCCACGGCGAGGACGGAGCCGCCCATGTAGTGCACGTCGTTGTCGTAGCGGTCGTCGGCGGAGCAGACGGTGACGATCGCCTTCAACGGCTCGGGGGCGAGGGCGGCGATCTGGAGGGAGTTGAAGCCGCCCCAGGAGATGCCGAACATGCCGACCTTGCCCGTGCACCAGGGCTGTTCGGCGAGCCAGTTCACGACCTCGACGCCGTCGCTCAGCTCCTGCGCGTCGTACTCGTCGCCGGGCAGGCCCTCGCTGTTGCCGTGCCCGCGCACGTCCACGCGTACGGACGCGTACCCGTGGCCCGCGTACCAGGGGTGGCGCTGCCAGTCGCGCGGCGCGGTCCAGTCGCTGAGCCGGTAGGGGAGGTATTCGAGGAGCGCCGGTACGGGCTCCTGCGTCACCGGCCGCCAGATCCGGGCGTACAGGTGCGTGCCGTCGGCCAGCGGGATCGTCACGTCCTCGCAGGTCGTGCCGTACGGGAATTCAGTACGTATCTGCATCAGGAAGTCACCTCAGTGAACGGGGTGCATGGTGCGCTTGAGCCACGGGGCCGCGGCGACGACCGCGAGGCCGCAGGCGACCGCGATGGCGCCGTTGACGCCGAAGTACACGGGGTTCGAGACCTGCCCGTACAGCTTCACGGTCTGCGCCTGGATGCCGTTGGCGAGCGCGAGGGAGAGGAACCAGAGCGCCATCGTCTGGCTGGCGAAGGCCTTCGGCGCCAGCTTGGTGGTGGCGGACATGCCGGACGTCTGGAGCAGGATGTCGCCGAGCCCGAGCAGCAGGTACGAGCCGACGATCCACCAGGCGGCCATCTTGTACGTGTCCGTGGCGTGCCCGGAGGTGGGCAGCACCATCAGCAGGAAGGAGAGGCCGCCCAGGATCACGCCGATGGCGATCTTGTTGGAGGCGTGCGGCTGCCGCTTGCCCATCCGTACCCACACGGCGGCGACCACGGGGGCGAGCGCCACCTCGAAGGCGCCCAGCGCGGACGCGTACCAGCTGACCGGGAAGTCGAAGCCGAGGATGTGCGTCTGCGTGTTCGACGCGGCGAGCAGCATCATCGTCGAGTACGCCTGGAACAGGATGAAGTTGAAGGCGACGGAGGCCAGGAAGAGGACGACGTACGGCCGCAGCCTGCCCTTCTCCTCGCTCGTCACCCGGGGGCTGCGGAACATCACCGCGAAGTAGACCACCGGCGCGATCACCGAGATCAGCGTGAGAACGTCCACGAAGCGCGACATCGTCAGCCAGCCGGCCAGCGCGAGCACCGTGCAGACCGCCGCCACCGCGACCAGGCCGAGCACGATCATCCGTACGGTGCTGCGCATCTTCTCCGGCGGCAGCGCGAACTCCGCGCGGTCCTTGCGGCCCGCGAGGTGGCGGCGCCCGGCGACGTACTGGATCAGACCCAGCGTCATGCCGAGCGCGGCGGCCGAGAAGCCCCAGTGCCAGCCCTTGTGGTCGGCGAGCCAGCCGGTGACCAGGGGGCCGAGGAAGGCGCCGATGTTGATGCCCATGTAGTACAGGGCGAATCCGGCGTCCCGGCGCTCGTCGGCGGTCTTGTAGAGCTTGCCGACCATGTTCGCGACGTTGGGCTTGAGCAGACCGGTGCCCGCGCTGATCAGGCCGAGGCCGATCCAGGTGAAGGCGTCCGTGGGCACGGCCATCGCGTAGTGGCCGCAGGCGATGAGGATGCCGCCCCACAGGACGGCCCGGTACGAGCCGAGGATCCGGTCCGCGAGCCAGCCGCCGGCCACCGACACCAGGTAGACGAGGGTGCCGTAGGCCGCGCCGAGCGAGGCCGCGTTGCCCGGGTCCATGCCCATGCCGCCGTCGGCCACTTTGGCCGCGAAGTAGAGCACGAGGATCGCCTGCATGCCCAGGAACGAGAACCGCTCCCACACCTCCAGGCCCGACAGGGTCATCAGACCCTTCGGCTGGCCGAAGAAGGCGGTGTCGTCGCCGGGCGGCGGCTGGCTGGAGTTCCGGGACCCGGTTGCCACACCGGATTCCGGGGACTCGTCGGACTGAGGGTTGGGCTCTATATGGGACAAAGGGCTTACTCCTGGTCTTATCAGCTCACCACGAACATACCGGTGCGCTTCAGACCGTGCCCGGGGGGACCTGACCAGGGGGTGGCGAAGAGGGCGGGGGCCTCGGTGATCGAAAGTCGACGGGATAGGCTGACTTGTTGAGTGATGCCAGCGACAGATCGACAATCCGTTTGATCGTCAGCAGACAGGAGTAACCCTCGTGACCGTCGTCGGGCCGTTCGGACTGAGCGTGCGGGACCAGGCTCTTGAGACCGATGTCCAGACCGGACTGGCAGCCGTCGAGGAGGGGCTCCTCGACGCGACCAAGAGCGAGGTCCCGTTCATCACGGAGGCCGCGCAGCACCTCGTCCGCGCAGGTGGCAAGCGTTTCCGGCCGCTCCTTGTGATGCTGTCCTCCCAGTTCGGCGATCCGTACGCGCCGGGTGTCGTGCCGTCGGCGGTGGTGGTCGAGCTGACCCACCTGGCGACGCTCTACCACGACGACGTCATGGACGAGGCGGACGTACGGCGCGGAGTGCCGAGCGCGAACTCGCGCTGGGGCAACTCGGTCGCCGTCCTCACCGGGGACTTCCTGTTCGCACGCGCCTCGCACATCCTTGCGGACCTGGGGCCGGAGGCCGTACGCATCCAGGCCGAGGCGTTCGAGCGCCTGGTCACCGGCCAGATCCTGGAGACGGCCGGGCCGCGCGACGGGCGCGACCCGATCGAGCACTACCTCGACGTCATGTCCGGCAAGACGGGCTCGCTGGTCGCCGTCTCCTGCCGCTTCGGCGCGATGATCTCCGGTGCCGACGAGAGTGTCGTCGACATCCTCACGCAGTACGGGGAGCGGCTCGGCACCGCCTTCCAGCTCGCCGACGACGTCCTGGACATCGCCAGCGACAGCCATGAGTCCGGCAAGACCCCCGGCACCGACCTGCGCGAAGGCATCCCCACGCTGCCGGTGCTGCACCTGCGCGCCATGGCCGAGGCGCACGGCCGCCCCGAGGACGTCGAGCTGTGCGAGCTGCTCGACGGGGACCTGACGGGCGACGCCGAGCTGGCCGAGGTGCTGCGCAGGCTGCGCGTCCACCCGGCGCTCGAACAGGCCAGGCGGGACACCGTGCGGTACGCGGAGGAGGCGAGGGCCACGCTCGCGCCGCTGCCGGACTGCTACGCGAAGTCGGCGCTGGCGGAGCTGTGCGACGCGGTGGTGCACCGGGCGGGCTGAGCCCGTCGGGGGAGTGTGACGCAGGTCACATTTCCGGATTGAGTCCGGGCCCGGATCGACTCCGTACCCCTGCACAGAAGCTGACGCAGGGGGCGTCGGCTCCGGTACGGGGAGCAATCATGACGAAGCGGATCTTTTCCGGGCGGACCGAGGCCTCCGGGCGCACGAAGGCGGTCTCCGGGCGTACGAAGGCGGCTCTTGTCGGTACGACCGCTGTCGTGGCTGCCGCGGGGGTCGCCTTCGCGGTCCTGCCGGCCTCGGCGGACGGGGGCGGAAGCGGGCACGCGGGGCACGCGGCGAACACCGGGGTGGCCCTCCAGGCGGGGGCGCTCAGTGACAGCCGGGGTGCCGCCTTCTTCGCCGCCAGCATGAACGGCGCCAACGAGATCCCCACCCCGGGCGGCCCGGCCGTCGGCGACCGGGACGGGGTGGCCCTGGAGTTCGTGAAGGTCAGGGGCGACGTGGTGTCCTTCGCCGTGAAGTGGCGGGGCACCGACCGGCCGTCCGCCCTGCACATCCACCAGGGTCCCCGGGGCGTCAACGGCGGCATCAAGGTCGACTTCACCGGCGAGCTGGGCAAGAGCCGCGGCCGTACGGCGCAGGGTTCCGTACGGGTCCAGGACCCGGCCCTCCTGGCGGCCCTCAAGGCCGACCCCACGAGCTTCTACGCCAACCTGCACACCAAGGAGTTCCCCGGCGGCGCGGTCCGCGGCCAGCTCCACAAGGTGACCAACTCCTTCGACTTCGGGCGGGCGCTGGAGAACTTCCAGTCACCCGTCCTGCGCGGCCGGCAGATCTACGAGTGCAAGAAGGCGGCCGACGGCACCACCTCCTTCCAGCAGCGCGACGTACGGGCCGTGCTCGCGGGCGGCATCGCGCACTCCTTCGTCGCCCCGAACTCCGGCACCCCGCAGTGGGTCGCGGGGGACCGCAGCAAGGTCGTCGGCACCCTGATCTCCAAGAGCCCCAACGGCGCGGGCAACATCCCCGAGCTGGACCTCGCGGGCAAGGCGTCCGGCCGCCCGGGCGGCCTGTTCTCCCGTACGACCGAGATCCTGCGGCTCAACACGGTGGGCGGCGTCGCCCCGGCCGGGAGCTGCGACCCCGGGTCCCTGACAGGGGTGCCGTACCAGGCGGATTACGTCTTCATCCAGCGCTGAGCGGGCCTGACCTGCGGATACCTGAGGTGAGTGCAGGGGCCACCCTTCTCGGTCCCCCCAGAACGGGGGAGAGGAGGGTGGCTTCCGTCATCCCGTGGGAGTACATGAGGTCCATGCCGGGGGCTGACGTATTGCGGCCGGTGTTTTGGTCAGATTGACCTCACCACTCCTCACCACTCCTGACCGATCCGGGCGAGAATGGCGGCGCGGAGTGGGCACAAGCGCAGGGGAACCAAGCGCAGGGGAACCAAGCGCGTGGGAACCAGGCGCAGGGGAACACGGCCGCCGATCCGGCAACCACGGAGGTAGAGCACAGATGGCACCCAACGACACGGCACAGGGCACCACGGAGGGCACCGGCGGGGTGCGCCGCCGCAAGGCCGCGCGGTACATCGTGCCGGTCGCGGTGGCGGGCGTCGCGGCGGCGACCATCGGGCTCGTCCCGGCACTCGCCAACGCGGGCGACCCGGACCTGCCGCAGCTCACCGCCCAGGAACTCATCGAGAAGATCGCCGCCTCCGACACCGAGCAGCTCTCCGGCAACGTCAAGATCACCACGGATCTGGGCCTGCCCAACCTCGACGGCATCGCCAAGAGCCTCGGCGGCGCCGAGGGCGGCAAGGGCAAGGGCTCCGGCGCGGACCCGCAGGCCCAGCTCACCAAGCTGGTCTCCGGCACCCACACGCTGCGCGTCGCGGCCGACGGCCCCGAGCGGCAGAAGGTCTCGATCCTGGACGACGCCGCCGAGTACAGCCTGATCCACAACGGCGACGACGTCTGGGCGTACGACAGCGCCTCCAACGAGGCCTTCCACGCCAAGGCCCCGAAGGACGCCTCCGGCAAGCCCGGCAAGCGGCAGAAGCTGCCCGAGGGTGCGCCGACCACGCCCAAGGAGTTCGCCGAGCAGGCGCTGAAGATGGCCGGGAAGGACACGGCCGTCACCGTCGACGGCACCGCGCAGGTCGCGGGCCGGGACGCCTACCAGCTGAGCGTGAAGCCCAAGCAGTCCGGCTCGACGGTCGCCGACATCCGCGTCGCGGTCGACGCCAAGACGGGTACGCCGCTGAAGTTCACCCTGCTGTCCACCGACGGCGGCAAGCCGGTCGTCGAGGCGGGCTTCACCAAGGTCGACTTCGCCAAGCCGGCCGCGAGCACGTTCGACTTCACGCCGCCCAAGGGCGCGAAGGTCACCGAGGCCGACAAGCTCGACGGCCCGAAGAACGACAAGAACGCCCCGGACTTCGGTCTCGGCAAGGAGTTCGGCAAGGGCGGCAAGGGCGAGGACGTCAAGGTCATCGGCCAGGGCTGGACCTCGATCGCGCAGATCGGCACGAAGAGCGCCAAGCCCGCCGCGGGCAACGGCAAGGACCAGCTGCCGCCGCAGGCGCAGGGCCTGATGGACTCGCTGGGCGCCAAGGTCTCGGGTTCGTTCGGCGAGGGCCGGGTCTTCTCGACCCGCCTGGTCAACGCCCTGATGACGGACGACGGCCGGGTGTTCGTCGGCGCGGTCACCAAGGACGCACTGGTGAAGGCGGCCAACGAGGCCAAGTAGTCATGAACTGAGGGGAGTTGGGGTCGCATGGGGGACGGGCCGCCGTCGGCGGAAAGAACGGCGGGCACGCCGGACGGGCAGGGCGCGGGGGGTGCTCGCACCGCTGACGCGGCGGGCCCCTCTCCCCGGTCGGCCGCCGGTCCGGCGGCCGACGCTGCGGCGTGGGTGATCGAGACCCGCGGGCTCACCAAGCGGTTCCGGGGTGGGCAGGTGGCCGTGGACGGGCTGGATCTGGCCGTCCCGGCCGGGAGCGTCTTCGGCTTCCTCGGGCCCAACGGCTCGGGGAAGACCACCACCATCCGGATGCTGATGGGGCTGATCGAACCGACCTCCGGCACCGCCCGGCTCCTCGGGCGGGCCATGCCGGGCGCCTCCAGGACCGTACTGCCGAAGGTCGGAGCGCTCATCGAGGGGCCCGCGCTGTACGGGTTCCTGTCCGGCCGCGACAACCTGCTGCGGTACGACTCCGCCGACCCCACCGCCGACCCCCGCACCCGCGGGGCGCGGGTGGCGGCGGCCCTGGACCGGGTCGGGCTGACCCCGGCCGCCGGCAAGAAGGCGCGGGCGTACTCGCTGGGCATGAAGCAGCGGCTCGGGCTCGCGGCGGCCCTGCTCCAGCCGCGTGACCTGCTCGTACTCGACGAGCCCACCAACGGCCTCGACCCGCAGGGGATGCGGGAGATCCGCACCCTGGTCCGGGAGCTGGCGGCCGACGGCACGACTGTGTTCCTCTCCTCGCACCTGCTGGACGAGATCGAGCAGGTGTGCACGCATGCCGCCGTGATGGCCAAGGGGCGGCTGCTCGTGCAGGGGCCGGTCGCCGAGCTGGCGGCGGGTGCGCGGGGGCGGCTCGTGGTCACCACGGCCGATCCGGGCGAGGCGGTACGGGTGCTCAAGGAGCACGGGGTGACGGACGTCGAGGCGGCGGAGGGCCGGGTCACCGGCAGCCCTCCGGGCCCCGAAGGGCCGGGGCTCGCGGAGTTGAATGCCGCGCTGGTGCACGCCGGGGTGCGGGTCACCGGGTTCGGGGTCGAGCGGGCCTCGCTGGAGGACGCGTTCGTCGCGCTGACCGGGGAGGGATTCGATGTCGCGGGCTGAGGCGGAAGTGGTGGCGCAGGGGCGGGCGGTGAGCCCGCTGTGGACGTTCGGGCTGCTGCGGTCCGAGCTGAGGGTGACCTTCCGGCGCTGGCGCACCCTCGCGCTGCTGGTCGTGCTCGCCGGCGTACCCGTACTCATCGGCATCGCGATGAAGGTGGACTCCGGCGGCTCGCCCGAGGGCGGGGGCGGGGGCGGCGGTCCCGCCTTCTTCTCGCAGGTCACCCAGAACGGGCTGTTCCTCGTCTTCGCCGCGCTCGCGGCCACGCTGCCGGTGTTCCTGCCGATGGCCGTCGGCGTCGTCGCGGGCGACTCGATCGCCGGGGAGGCCCACTCCGGGACCCTGCGCTATCTGCTGGTCGCGCCCGCCGGAAGGAGTCGGCTGCTGCTCGCGAAGTACGCGACCACGCTGGTGTTCTGCCTGGTCGCGACCCTGGTGGTGGCGGCGTCCGCGCTGGCGGTGGGGGCGCTGCTGTTCCCGGTCGGCGAGGTGATGACGATCTCCGGGGTGCCGATCGGGTTCGGGGAGGGGCTGCTGCGGGCGCTGGCGGTCGCGGTGGCCGTCGCCGCCTCGCTCGTCGGGTTCGCGGCCGTCGGGCTGTTCGTCTCGACGCTGACCAGCAGCGGCATCGCGGCCATGGCGACCACCGTCGGGCTGCTGATCACCGTGCAGATCCTGGACACCATCCCGCAGCTCGACGCGCTCGGCCCCTACCTCTTCCCGCACTACTGGCTGTCCTTCGCGGACCTGCTGCGGGAGCCCGTCTACTGGGACGAGCTGGGGAAGAACCTCGGGATGCAGGGCGTGTACGCGGCCGTGTTCGGGTCGGCGGCGTGGGCGCGCTTCACCAGCCGGGACATCACGGCCTGAACGGCCTGAACGCTCCGGCCGGCGGAGGAGGGCCGGAGGGGCGTGCGGGCCGGGCCCGCACATTCCCCTCCGGCGCACGGGACCGGCCCTGAGCCTGTGCCGTACCGAGCCGTCCCCCGATGCGGCTCGACACGACACGGACCGTTCCCCCTCGGGTCGCTATTGTTGGAGGCTGTCCTTCCGCTGTCAATACGCTACGTATCGTCGCCCGGCTACACTCCCCGCGTGAGCGCGACGCCTCCCAACCCGCAACGGCGCAGCGAGCGGTCCCGGCAGGCGATCCTCGCGGCAGCCATCGACCTGTGCTCGGAGAAGGGATACGCCGGGGTCACCGTCGAGGCGATCGCCGCCCGCGCGGGCGTCAGCAAGAAGACGATCTACCGCTGGTGGCCCTCAAAAGGCTTTGTCCTGCTGGAAGCTCTGGGCCAGAGCAGCGACTCGAACGCGCCCTTCCCGGACACCGGGCACCTTGGCGCGGACCTCTACACGCAGATGACCGGAGTGGTCCATCTGCTCACCACGCCGCCCTTCGGACCGGCGTACATCGGCATCCTCTCGGAGCTCCACCACGACCCCGAGCTCACCGAGGCTGTTCACGAACAATTCATCACTCCGCGTTTCACCGCCGCCGTGAACCGCCTCAAGAGCGCCCAGCGCCAGGGCCGCCTGCCCGAGGGCGCCGACCTGGAACTGGCGGTGGAGCTGCTCTACGGGCCGCTCTACTACCGGTACGCGCTGCGCAAGCCCCCGCACACGCCCGAGCGGATGGCGGAGCTGGTCGACCATGTGCTGCGGACACTGGACTGCCGCCCCTGACGCGGGGTCGAACACGCGTCAGGGGCGGCAGGGTTCAGGGTCGTGCCCCGCTCACTCGGCTCAGAAAGTGAGCTTCCAGCTGTTCAGCGTGCCCGTGTCCTGCGCCGCGACGTCCTGGACGCGGAGCTTCCACGTCCCGTTCGCCGCCTCGCTGGACGCGTTCACCGTGTACGTCGCGACGATGTTGTCCGCCGAGTCGCTGCTGGAGTTCTTCAGCCGGTACGCGGTCCCGTCCGGGGCGACCAGGTCGAGGACCAGGTCACCGCGGTAGGTGTGCGTGATGTTCACCGACACCTTGAGCGCGGCGGGCGCGTTGCCCGTACGGCCCGTGACGGCGATCGACGAGGTCACGGCCGCACCGGCGTCGGGTATCGCCACCGGGGTGGTGTTCTCGTAGTCCGTGCCGCCCGGGGGAGTCGTGCCGCCGGCCGACAGGGTCCACAGTGCGTACGCGATGGCGTCGCTGTTGCGGTCCAGGGCGGTGTCGTTGATGTTCGTCAGGCTGTCGCACGAGGAGTGGTAGCAGCGGTCGAAGGCGACGCCCGAGGTGCCGCCCCACTTCTGCGCCTGCGCGGCCGTCTTGCGGTAGTCCGCGCCCGAGAACAGGCCGCCGACCGGGATGCCGACGTTCTTGAACGGGGCGTGGTCGCTGCGGCCGTCGCCCTCGGTCTCGATCTCGGTGGGGATGCCGAGGCCCGCGTAGTAGTCCTTGAAGGTCTTCTCGATGGTCGGGTCGTCGTCGTAGACGAAGTAGCCCGGGTTCGGCGAGCCGATCATGTCGAAGTTGAGGTAGCCCGCGAACTTCGTGCGCTCGGTCGACGGGAGGCTGTTGACGTACGCCTTCGAGCCGAGCAGCCCCAGCTCCTCCGCGCCCCACCAGCCGAACCGCAGGTGCTTGTCGGGCTTCAGCTGGGCGCGGGAGACGGCGAGCGCGGCCTCCAGGACGGCGGCCGAGCCCGAGCCGTTGTCGTTGATCCCGGCGCCGGCGGACACCGAGTCCAGGTGCGCACCGGACATCAGGACCTTGTTGGGGTCGCCGCCCGGCCAGTCGGCGATGAGGTTGTAGCCGGTGGCGCCGCTGGCGGTGAAGGTCTGGAGCGAGGTGGTGAACCCGGCCGCGTCCAGCTTGGCCTTCACGTAGTCGATGGACGCCTTGTAGCCGGGACGGCCGTGGGCGCGGTTGCCGCCGTTGGCGGCGGCGATCTGGGAGAGCTGGGTGAGGTGCGCCTTGACGTTGGCGAGCGGGATGTCGGGCGCGGCGGCCGCTGCCGCTGTCGTACGGGTGGGAGCGGGCGCCGCGGCGGTCGCACCGGCGGTGGTGGCGAGCAGTCCGGTGACGGCGAGCGCGGAGACGGCCGCGACTCTGAGGGTGCCGGATCTGCGGTGGGTGAAGCCGAGGGAAGGGGAGAGCGTCATGTGGGGGCTCCGGATTCCGAACGGGGACGGGACGGAAACGTACGAGAACTGGCCGAACAGGTGGGTCTGGTAAGGCAGTTGAGCGGTGACGCGTGCGCTGTGCGTGCCTGATGTTCAGCGAGAGTTCGACTCACCGTCAAGGGCGGGTTCCGGTCAAGGGTGTTCGCAATGCGGACCGGGACGGTCGCTCACTGTCGGCGTACGCGGTAGGCCGTCCCGACCTGATCGCCGCCCGTCACTTCTATGTGGACGTCGAGTGCCTTCGAGGCGGGGGTCAGCTCGACCGTGACGACGCGGGACGCCGTGTCCCCGCCGCAGTCGATCCGTTGGCTGACCTTCGCCCGGCCCGAGGTGAGCGTGAAGGTCGCCGAGCCCTTCCCCGCGCAGGTCAGGTCGGCCGTGAGCGGCTTCCCGGGCGTCATCGTCTCGTCCCGGTTCAGGCTCGAACCCGTGCTGGAGGCGTCGAGGAGAACGGAGTCCTCCTCCGCCTCGACCCTGCCGAGCCGCCGTCGCGCCGCCTCCTCCAGTACCCGCCCCGGATCCGGTGCCTTCACGGTGGGGGAGGGCGGGGGTGCGCCCCGGTCGAGGGGCGGCGCCTGGGGCGAGGTGGTGCACGCCGTCGCCGCACCGGCGAGCAGTGCGGCGACGGTCAGGGCTGCGGCCATGCTTCGGGTGAGGTGCGGCATGGGGTCCCCCGTTTGCGGTAGCGGACGCGCACTCAGGCGTCTCAGGTGCGGTGATCATCCCGTCCGGGGCCTGCCTTCAATCGTGCAGACGTACACCGGTACGAATCTGAGACACGCGGCCGCCACCGTTCCCTCACCCCGCGGACACCACCCGGCCCTCCGCCAACTCCAGCTCCGCACCCGCGAATCCGCTCCGGAAGCGGCGGTCGTGCGAGACGACCACCACCGCGCCCGGGTAGGCCGCCAGTGCCTCCTCCAATTCCTCCACCAGGGCGAGCGAGATGTGGTTCGTCGGCTCGTCCAGTACGAGGAGGTCGGCGGGCCGTGTCACCAGCCGGGCCAGCTCCAGCCGCCGCCGCTGGCCGACGGACAGCGCCGCCACCGGAACGCCCAGGTCGTCCGGGCGGAACAGCCCGAGAGCGAGCAGCTCCTCCTCGTACTCCTCGGGAAATCCGGGCCGCCCGGCGGCGAACCCGGCGAGCAGGGTGCGCCGGTCCTCGGAACGGTCGGGTTCCTGGTGCAGATGCCCGAGGTGGTCGGGCCGTACGACGGTGCCCGCGTCCGGCGCGATCTCCCCGGCGAGCACGCGCAGGAGGGTGGACTTGCCCGCGCCGTTGGGGCCCGAGACCAGCAGGCGCTCCCCGGACTTGATCGTCAGCTCGGGGAGGTGGAGGCGGTCGGCGACGCGGATGTCCCTCAACTCGGCGACAGTGGCCGGCTGTTCGTCGTCCGTCGTCCGCAGTTTCACGTGAAACGAAAGCGGAACGGGTGGGGCCGGTACGGGGTTGGCCCGCAGCGTCTCCAGGCGCTGACGGGCGGCGCGGACCCGGCCCGACAGCTTGGCCTCGCTGGACCTGCGGTGCTTGCCGAAGCCCTGACCGGGGTCCTTACCGGTGGCGGCGAGACGTTGGCCTGCGGCCTCCACCAGGGCTTCGGTGTGGGCGAGTTCGTCGGCCCACTGCTGGTGCTCCTGCGCCCAGCGGGCGCGGGCGGCGGCCTTGGCGGTGCGGTAGCCCTGCCAGCCGTCGCCGTAGCGGGTGACCGTGCGCAGGTCGCGGTCCACCTCCCAGACGGTGTCGGTCACCCGCTCCAGGAAGGCGCGGTCGTGCGTCACCGCGACGACGGTGCCGCGGTGGGTGCGCAGCCGGTCCTCCAGCCAGGCGGTGGCGTGCCGGTCGAGGTGGTTGGTCGGCTCGTCGAGGAGGAGGAGTTCGGGGTCGGCGGCCAGGACGCAGGCCAGCGCGAGGCGGGACTGCTCGCCGCCGGAGAGGGAACCGAGGGCGCGGTCGCGGGTGATGCGGGCCAGGCCAAGGTTGTGCAGGGCGGCCTCGACGCGGGCGTCGGCCTCGTAGCCGCCGCGGTCCTGGTAGGCGGCGAGGAGTTCGCCGTAGGCGTCGAGGGTCGCCTCGGTGAGGTTTTCCTCCGCCGTGCGGAGTGCGGCTTCCAGGGCGCGCAGGTCGGCGAGGGCGTGGTCCACGGCGTCCTGGACGGTGAGGTTGCCGGGGAGGGCGAGGGTCTGGGCGAGATGGCCGACGCCGCCGGGGAAGGCGACGGTGATCTCGCCCTCGTCGGGGGCGGTCCCGCCGGCGATCAGGCGCAGGAGGGTGGACTTTCCGGAGCCGTTCTCGCCGACGACTCCGGCCTTCTCACCGGGGCGCAGGGAGAGGTCGACGCGGTCGAGGACGGTGCGGTCGCCGAAGGACTTGGAGACGGCGTGGAGGGAGAGCTGGGCGGGCATGGGGGTTCCCCTGGGGTGGCATGGGCTGCTACGGACTGCGATCCCTTCTCAGGGCACGCGGAGCCGACGGCGGGGGAGGGGCTCAGCCCCTTCGAACCCGGCCGCGTCCGCGGGAGGAATCACAGAAAGTAAAAGTGCCTGGCCATGGGTCGAGGCTAACGCGGGGTAAGTGGGTCTGTCCCCTGCATTTCCCGCTCGGTCCCTCCCCCTAGCCCCCTTGGGCGGCGGGGCCGCCCCCCGGGGGCGGGACGGGCGGGCAAGGGGGCGGTACGCCCGATCCGGGCCCACCCCGGTACCGGCCCCGCCCGCACCCCCGACACCGGGCACGCGCGCTACCGGCCCGGCCCCACCGCGCCCGGTTCCGCCACCGGAGCCGGGGGCGCAAGGGCAGCAGCCGACGCCACCGCCAGCCGCGCAGCCCTCGCACCCCGCGCCGTCCGCACCGCGTCCCACGTCAGCAGCGTCAGCGCCAGCCACACCAGCGCGAAGCCGGCCCACCTCTCCACCGGCATCTCCTCGCCGAAGTACAGGACCCCGAGCAGGAATTGGAACACCGGGGCCAGGTACTGGAGCAGGCCGAGAGTGGAGAGCGGGACCCGTACCGCCGCCGCCCCGAAGCAGACCAGCGGCACCGCCGTCACCAGGCCCGTCGCCGCCAGCAGCGAAGCGTGCCCCGCCCCGTGCCCGCCGAAGGCCAGCGAGCCGGAGAGGCCCAGCCACACCAAGTACCCGAGCGCGGGCAGGAAGAGCACGGCGGTCTCGGCGGCCAGCGACTCCAGCCCGCCCAGGTTCACCTTCTTCTTGACCAGGCCGTACGTGGCGAAGGAGAAGGCCAGGACCAGGGAGATCCACGGGGGCTGGCCGTAACCGATGGCGAGGACCAGCACCGCCGCCGCCCCGATCGCGACCGCCGTCCACTGCAAGGGGCGCATCCGTTCGCCCAGCAGCAGGACGCCCATCGCGATGGTGACCAGCGGGTTGATGAAGTAGCCGAGCGACGCCTCCACCACGTGCCCGGAGTTGACCGACCAGATGTACAGGCCCCAGTTGACGGTGATGACGGCCGCCGCCAGGGCTATCAGGCCCAGCTTCTTCGGCTGGCGGAGCAGTTCCCGGATCCAGGCCCAGCGGCGTACGAAGAGCAGCGCGATCACGACCACGCCCAGCGACCACACCATCCGGTGCGCCAGGATCTCGATCGCCCCGGCCGGCTTCAGCAGCGGCCAGAAGAGGGGGACGACGCCCCACAGCCCGTACGCCCCGAATCCGTACAGCAATCCGGTCCGCTGTTCGTTCTTTTCCTGCTTCACCGGTCTGTCCTCCCGCCCCGACAACACACGCCCCGTGGTCCGAAGGTAAGGCCGTCCGGCCCGGTGTGTCATGTCCGTTCCGCGATACGGTCATGACCATGCGCCCGCGCCCGGAAGCGCAAAAGGGCGCCCGGTCGTGAAAGACCGGACGCCCGAGGCACGGACAGGGTCAGCCGACGACCGTCCAGGTGTCCTTGCCCGCCAGCAGTGCCCCCAGGTCGCCCTTGCCGTCGCGCTCGATCGCGGTGTCCAGCTGGTCCGCCATGAGCGTGTCGTACACCGGGCGTTCGACCGACCGGAAGACACCGATCGGGGTGTGGTGCAGGGTGTCCGGGTCGGCCAGCCGGGACAGCGCGAAGGCCGTGGTCGGCGATGTGGTGTGGGCGTCGTGGACCAGGATCTGCGACTGGTTCTCCTCCGTCACGGCGACGACCTTCAGATCACCGGTCTGCGGATCCCGTACGACCCCCTTCGAGCCCTCCGCGCCGAAGCGGATCTGCTCGCCGTGGGTCAGGCGGATGACCGCCTCCTCCGCCTGCTGCTTGTCCTTCAGGACCTCGAAGGCGCCGTCGTTGAAGATGTTGCAGTTCTGGTAGATCTCCACGAGCGCCGTGCCCGGATGGTCGGCGGCCTGGCGCAGCACCTCGGTGAGGTGCTTGCGGTCGGAGTCGACCGTGCGCGCCACGAAGGACGCCTCCGCGCCGATGGCCAGGGACACCGGGTTGAAGGGCGCGTCGAGCGAGCCCATGGGCGTCGACTTCGTGATCTTGCCGACCTCGCTGGTCGGGCTGTACTGGCCCTTGGTGAGGCCGTAGATCCGGTTGTTGAAGAGCAGGATCTTCAGGTTCACGTTGCGGCGCAGGGCGTGGATCAGGTGGTTGCCGCCGATGGAGAGCGCGTCGCCGTCACCCGTGACCACCCACACGCTCAAGTCGCGCCGGGAGGAGGCCAGTCCGGTCGCGATGGCCGGGGCGCGGCCGTGGATCGAGTGCATCCCGTACGTGTTCATGTAGTACGGGAAGCGGGAGGAGCAGCCGATTCCGGAGACGAAGACGATGTTCTCCTTCGCCAGCCCCAGCTCCGGCATGAAGCCCTGCACGGCGGCGAGGACCGCGTAGTCCCCGCAGCCGGGGCACCAGCGCACTTCCTGGTCGGACTTGAAGTCCTTCATGGTCTGCTTCGCCTCGGCCCGCGGGACCAGGGAGAGCAGGGGGTGCGGGTGATCGCTCGTCGTGACCGTCTCAGTCATTGATGGCCTCCTTGAGGGCCGTTGCGAGCTGCTCGGCCTTGAACGGCATTCCGTTGACCTGGTTGTACGAGATCGCGTCCACGAGGTACTTCGCCCGGATCAGCGTGGCGAGCTGGCCCAGGTTCATCTCGGGGACCACCACCTTGTCGTAACGCCTCAGGACCTCTTCGAGATTCCTCGGGAAGGGGTTGAGGTGGCGCAGGTGCGCCTGCGCGATGGGCTGCCCCTCGCCGCGCAGGCGGCGTACGGCGGCGGTGATCGGGCCGTACGTGGAGCCCCAGCCCAGCACCAGGGTGCGCGCGCCGTCCGGGTCGTCGACCTCGACGTCGGGGACCGCGATGCCGTCGACCTTGGCCTGGCGGGTGCGGACCATGAAGTCGTGGTTGGCCGGGTCGTAGGAGATGTTGCCGGTGCCGTCCTGCTTCTCGATGCCGCCGATGCGGTGTTCGAGGCCGGGGGTGCCGGGCACCGCCCAGGGGCGGGCCAGGGTCTCCGGGTCGCGCTTGTACGGCCAGAAGACCTCGGTGCCGTCGGCCAGCTCGTGGTTGGGGCCGGTCGCGAACTGCACGCGGAGATCGGGGAGTTCGTCGACCTCGGGAACTCGCCACGGCTCCGAGCCGTTGGCCAGGTAACCGTCGCTCAGCAGGAAGACCGGCGTCCGGTAGGTCAGCGCGATCCTCGCCGCGTCGATCGCCGCGTCGAAGCAGTCGGCGGGTGTCCGCGGTGCGACCACCGGCACCGGGGCCTCGCCGTTGCGCCCGTACATGGCCTGGAGCAGGTCCGCCTGCTCGGTCTTGGTCGGCAGCCCGGTGGACGGGCCGCCGCGCTGGATCGCCACGATGAGGAGCGGGAGTTCGAGGCTGACCGCCAGCCCGATGGTCTCGGACTTCAGGGCGACGCCCGGTCCCGAGGTGGTGGTGACCGCCAGCTGGCCGCCGAAGGCTGCCCCCAGCGCCGCGCCGATCGCCGCGATCTCGTCCTCGGCCTGGAAGGTCCGTACACCGAAGTTCTTGTGGCGGGACAGCTCGTGGAGGATGTCGGAGGCCGGGGTGATGGGGTACGAGCCGAGGTAGAGCGGCAGGTCGGCCTGGTGGCCGGCCGCGATCAGTCCGTACGCCAGGGCCAGGTTCCCGGAGATGTTGCGGTACGTGCCCGGGGGGAACGCGGTGGTGGCCGGGGCCACCTCGTAGCTCACCGCGAAGTCCTCGGTGGTCTCGCCGAAGTTCCAACCCGCCCGGAAAGCGGCCACGTTGGCCTCGGCGATGTCGGGCTTCTTGGCGAACTTCTGCCGCAGGAACGCCTCGGTGCCCTCGGTCGGGCGGTGGTACATCCAGCTCAGCAGCCCCAGCGCGAACATGTTCTTCGAGCGGCCCGCGTCCTTGCGGGAGAGCCCGAAGTCCTTCAGCGCCTCCACGGTCAGCGTGGTCAGCGGCACCGGGTGCACGCTGTAGCCGTCCAGCGAGCCGTCCTCCAGCGGGGACGTCTCGTACCCCACCTTGGCCATCGGGCGCTTGGTGAACTCGTCGGTGTTGATGATGATTTCCGCGCCGCGCGGCACGTCGGCGATGTTCGCCTTGAGCGCGGCCGGGTTCATCGCCACCAGCACGTTCGGGGCGTCGCCCGGGGTGAGGATGTCGTGGTCGGCGAAGTGCAGCTGGAACGACGAGACACCCGGCAGGGTCCCGGCGGGGGCGCGGATCTCGGCCGGGAAGTTCGGCAGCGTCGACAGGTCGTTGCCGAACGACGCGGTCTCCGACGTGAAGCGGTCGCCGGTGAGCTGCATGCCGTCACCGGAGTCACCCGCGAAGCGGATGATCACCCGGTCCAGGCGGCGGACTTCCTTCGCGGGGGGCGTCACGGGCCGGTCGTCCCCGCCCGCGGTGGGCCGGTTGTCCCCGTCGTCGCCCTCGGCCTGCTCGGCCGGGCTACTGACCTGGCTGGTCACTGAACTGGACCTCCCTCAGAGGCGGCTGTTCCGGGGCGACCGGCCGACCGGCCGCCCGTGGCCACCCTACGTCCGTACGGGGTGCCCGCCGGGGGGTGCCCGCAGGATGGACGCGCTTTTGAGACACCCAACTGTCCTGATTTCGCACGATCCCGCCCCCTCCGCCCCTCCGAGTACCCCCGGAGAGGGAGACGCCCCAGCTCATCCTTTGGTTCTGGTCCCCAAGCCCCCCGCCCGCAAGGCCGTTGGACCTTATTAACTGACGCTGCGTCAGAAATCCAGGACTCCGCTGCTCAGCACTGTTCAGGAGTTGAGGTAGGTGAGTACGGCCAGCACCCGCCGGTGGTCCCCGACGCTCGGCGAGAGCCCCAGCTTCAGGAAGATGTTGCTGACGTGCTTCTCCACCGCCCCGTCGCTCACCACCAGCTGCTTCGCGATCGCCGAGTTGGTCCGCCCCTCGGCCATCAGACCGAGGACCTCCCGCTCACGCGGGGTGAGCCCGGCCAGCACGTCCTGCTTGCGGCTGCGCCCCAGCAGCTGGGCCACCACCTCGGGGTCCAGGGCCGTACCGCCCCGGGCCACCCGTACGACGGCGTCCACGAACTCCCGCACCTCGGCGACCCGGTCCTTCAGCAGGTAGCCGACGCCGGTGCTGGACCCGGCCAGCAGTTCGGTGGCGTACTGCTCCTCCACGTACTGCGACAGCACCAGCACCCCGATGCCCGGGTGGTCCCTGCGCAGCCGCACCGCGGCCCGCACCCCCTCGTCGGTGTGGGTCGGCGGCATCCGTACGTCCGCCACCACCACGTCCGGCAGCTCCCCCTGCGCGGCGAGGTCCGCGACCGTCTTGACCAGCGCCTCCCCGTCCCCGACGCCCGCGACCACGTCGTGGCCGAGGTCGGTCAGCAACCGGGTCAGGCCCTCCCGGAGCAGCACCGAGTCCTCGGCGATGACCACGCGCACCCTGTCTCCCACGACCACGTCTCTTCCTGCCCCCAGTAACCGGCGGACCGCACGCACGGCCCGTATCGCGGACCGCGCACGCGATCCGTATCGCGGACCGCATGCGCGATCCGTTCAGGGGCCAGCATCCCAGCATCCGGACCCGAGCGCCCCCGTACGCACGCCTCCCGCACATACGGCAGGGCCCTCCGGACAGCTCCGGAGGGCCCAGGCTTCGGTACGGGTACGGGCTCAGCCCCGCCAGGGCAGTTCGGCCGTGACCGTGGTCGGGCCGCCCGCCGGGGAGTCCACCACCAGCACCCCGTCCACCGCGTCCAGCCGCTCGCCGAGCCCGGCCAGACCCGAGCCGCGCGAGGTGTCCGCGCCGCCCCGCCCGTTGTCGGAGACCTGGAGCATCAGCCGCCCGCCGGTCTCCCACACGTCGACCGTGGCGCGGGTGGCCTGAGCGTGCTTGCTGACGTTCTGGAGGAGCTCCGAGACGGTGAAGTACGCGATGCCCTCGATCGCCGCCGCCGGACGGGCCGGCAGGTCCACCTCCACCTGCACCGGCACCGTGCACCGGGACGCCACCGCCGACAGCGCCGCGTCCAGACCCCGGTCGGTGAGGACCGCCGGGTGGATGCCCCGGGCCAGGTCGCGCAGCTCCTGGAGGGCCACCTTCACCTCGCCGTGCGCCTCGTCGACCATCTTCGCGGCGGCCTCCGGATCCTGGGCCAGCTTCTCCTTCGCCAGCCCCAGATCCATCGCCAGGGCCACCAGACGGGCCTGCGCCCCGTCGTGCAGATCGCGTTCGATGCGCCGCAGGTCGGCGGCGGCGGTGTCCACGACCACGCCCCGGTCCGACTCCAGCTCGCTGACCCGGTGGTCCAGGGCGGACGCCCCGAGCAGCCCGCCCACCGCGAGCCGGTCCACCGACACCAGCGCCCGGGTCGCCCAGGGCGCCGCCAGCAGGACGACCAGGCCGACCGTGAAGGTCAGCAGAATGGCGAGCGGCTCGTCCAGGTAGACCTGGCCGTCGCGGTCGGAGTAGAGCGTGATGCCGCTGTCGCCGGGGGTGGCCCACCCGTACAGCGGGTACGTCACCCCGGCCAGCCCGACGGACCAGAAGACCACCGCCACGGTGAAGGAGAAGATCGCCCACGGCATGTGCAGGAAGCCGTACAGCAGATGCCGCCAGGACACCCCGGACTTCAGCACCGCCCCGATCCAGCTCATCGCCCCCGGCTTGGCGCCGCGCACCGGACGCGGCGACTCCACGTCCAGGCCGAGCAGCGCCCGCGCCCGCCCCCGCTCCACCGCGCCGAGACCGCGCAGCGCCATCAGGCCGGCCGCCAGCACCGGGATGCCGATGAACGTCACCAGGAGGCCGGCCCCCAGCGAGAGGGAGGTGACCGCGAGGGTGAAGCCGACGATGCCGAGCGGCAGTCCGAGCAGGACGTACGTCAGCTCCCGCCAGGCGCGGGCCTCGAACGGCGCGCGCAGCACCGCCGGGACGCGGTGCCGTGGGGGCAGGTGATCCCGGGTGCGGGGGGCGTAGTCCGTGGCCATGGTTCGGGTCCGTTTCTTCGGGTGTCCAGAGGCGGGGTGGAGGTGGGGCGATGTCTCAAGACTGCGCTCGCGGGGCGGCGTGGACCATGTGGTCAGTCACCGTCTTTTACGGGGGTTTTCCCTACCGGAGCCGGAGCCGGAGCCGGCACGGGCCCCGCTCGCGGCCGTGCGCGTCCGCCACGGCAGTTCGGCCGTCACCGTGGTGCCCGCACCGGGCGGCGAGTCGACCGTGAACAGCCCGTCCACCGCGCCGAGCCGCTCCGCGAGCCCGGACATCCCGGTGCCCCCGTCCAGGCTGGCGCCGCCGCGCCCGTCGTCCCGTACCTGAATCAGCAGCCGCTGGCCCGAACGCCACACCTCGACCGACGCCGTGCGCGCCCCGCTGTGCTTGCTGACGTTCTGCAGCAGCTCCGAGACGGTGAAGTAGGCGATCCCCTCGATGGCCTCCGCCGGCCGCTCGGTCAGATCGGCGGTCACCTTCACCGGCACCGTGCAGCGCGACGCGATCGCGGACAGCGCCGCGTCCAGACCCCGGTCGGTGAGGACGGCCGGGTGGATGCCCCGCGCCAGATCCCGCAACTCCTGCAACGCCAGCTTCACCTCTCCATGCGCCTCGCCGACCATCTGCGCGGCCGCCTCCGGGTCCTCCAGCAGCTTCTCCTTGGCGAGCCCGAGCCCCATCGCGAGCGCCACGAGCCGGGCCTGCGCCCCGTCGTGCAGATCGCGCTCGATCCGCCGCAGGTCGGCGGCGGCGGTGTCCACGACAACCCCCCGGTCCGACTCCAGCTCCGCGATACGCCGCTCCAGCTCGCCCGAGGGGAACAGCAGCCCGCGCACCATCGCCCGGTCGACATTCGACATGCCCCGCGCGAGATACGCGAGCACCGGCCACAGCACGATGAGGCTCACCAGCGTCACCGCGAAGGTCAGGACGCCCCACGGCAGCCGGATCACCGAGTACAGGACGGTCCGCCAGGCCACCGGGTCCTTCAGCGTCGACCACAGCCACGGGAAGAAACCGTCCTGCGCACGCGCCGCCCGCAGCGGACTCGGCTCCTCCACCCGCACCCCGAGCAGTACCCGCGCCCGCCCCCGCTCCCAGCGGCCCAACTGCCGCGCACCCATCAGCCCGGCCGCCAGCAGCGGCAGCCCGACCACGGTCACGGACAGCCCGACCCCGAGGGCCACGACGAGCACCGCGTACACGAACCCGATCAGCGCCATGGGGAAGTCGAGCAGCAGCTGCGCGACCTCCTTCCAGGTCTGCTTGCCGAACGCGAGGACGGCGGGCGGCGGGAGCGGCGCATCGGGCGGATACGGCGGGGGAGGCGGGGTGCCGGGCGTGTGCGCACCGGAGCTGACGGTCATGGCCCAAGCCTGCCGGGTGCGCGCGGGCGTCCGCCATGGGGTGGGCGGGCCACCCGGGGTGGGGACAACCCCACCCCTCTCTCCTCTGTCTCCCCCCTGTCTCCCCTCTGGCCGGTCCACGACTGCTTACCGGAGCTTTACCAGGCCCTAGACTCCCCTCTCGTACAGATCGACGACGGACGGCGCTCTTGCTGAGGCGCCGCGCGGCCAGGGAGAGAGGTTCGGGACGTGCCGAAACCGACCGTGCCGGTGGTGGACCACACGGTGGCCGCCTCCTACTTCCAGAGCTATTCGGTCGTCGGCCTGCTCGCCGTGATCGGCGTGCTCTTCGTGGCGGTGGCCTTCGGCGCGGGACGCCTGCTGCGCCCGGTGGTCCCGACCCCCGAAAAGCTCCTCACGTACGAGTGCGGAGTCGACCCCGTCGGCGAGGGCTGGGCGCACACCCAGGTCCGCTACTACGTGTACGCCTTCCTCTACGTCATCTTCGCCGTCGACGCGATCTTCCTCTTCCCGTGGGCGACGGTGTTCGCTGCGCCCGGGTACGGCGCCACGACGCTGGTCGAGATGTTCATCTTCCTCGGCTTCCTGGCCGTGGGTCTGCTGTACGCATACAAGAAGGGCGTCCTCGAATGGACGTGACCCCCGAGCCCGTGCTCCTCCCGGAACCCCAGCGCCTCGGAGTCCTCTCCCGGCTCGCCCCCGAACCGATGAAGGTGGTCCTCAACTGGGGCCGCCGCTACAGCCTCTGGGTCTTCAACTTCGGCCTGGCCTGCTGCGCCATCGAGTTCATCGCCGCCTCCATGGCCCGCCACGACTTCATCCGCCTCGGTGTGATCCCCTTCGCGCCGGGCCCGCGCCAGGCCGACCTGATGGTCGTCTCGGGCACGGTCACGGACAAGATGGCCCCCGCCGTCAAGCGCCTCTACGAGCAGATGCCGGAGCCGAAGTACGTCATCTCCTTCGGCGCCTGCTCCAACTGCGGCGGCCCCTACTGGGACTCGTACTCCGTCACCAAGGGCGTCGACCAGATCATCCCGGTCGACGTCTACGTCCCGGGCTGCCCGCCCCGCCCCGAGGCCCTCCTCCAGGGCATCCTCAAACTCCAGGAAAAGATCGCCCGCGAATCCCTCGCGGACCGCTACGGGACCTCCCCCGCACGCCCGTCCGTCTCCTCCCTGCAGAGCGCCCTGGTGACTCCACCGCCAACCCCGGGGACGCCCGCTCCGGAGGAGGAACCTGCTGCGGGACCTGCTTCCGGCGCGGGTGGCGCTTCCGGTACGGGCACCGCGCCGGCCGGCGGTACGGGTGCCGCTTCCGGTACGGGCACCGGCACTGCCCCGGCTGCGGGAGCCGCACCCGCCACCGGGTCGGCGTCCGGCTCGGGTGCTTCCTTTGGTACGGGTGCTGCTTCGGGTACGGACAGCGCTTCCGGCACGGGAGCCGCCCCGGCTTCGGGCGGTGCCCCGGTCTCGGGGTCCGGTCCCGCTGCGGGATCCGCCTCCGCCCCTGGCGGTGCCCCGGCTTCCGGTGCCGGAACCACCGACGCTTCCGGAGGCGAGGCCCGATGAGTGCCTACGACGGTCTGCCCGACAACGTCACCGAGGTCTTCGGCGAGGAGGCCCGCGCGGAGCGCGCGTACGACCTGCTGACGGTCGACGTGCCCCTCGGCGCGTGGATCACCGCGCTCGAAATCGCCCGGGACAAGCTGGCCTGCACCTACTTCGACTGGCTGAGCGCGGTCGACGAACCCGGTACGGGCTTCCTCGTCTCCGCCCACCTCGCCTCCCTCGAAGGCCGTACGGTGCGCCGCCTCCTGCTCCGCACCACGGTCCCGCACTCCGCCCCCGTGCTGCCCACGGCCGTGGAGGTCTTCGCGGGCGCGGCCTGGCACGAGCGCGAGACGCACGAGATGTTCGGCATCGACTTCACCGACCACCCGCACCTGGCCCCGCTGCTCCTCCCGGACACCTTCGAGGGCCACCCCCTCCGCAAGGACTTCGTCCTCGCGGCCCGCGTGGCGAAGGCCTGGCCGGGAGCGAAGGAACCCGGCGAGTCGGAGCACGGCGGCCCCAAGCGCCGCCAGATGCTCCCCCCGGGCGTTCCCGACCCCAACGAATGGGGCCCCCTCAAGGGCCAACTCCCGGCCGCCCCGGCCCGCCCGGCCCGAGGCGCCCGCGCGGCGGGCGCGACCCCGGCGGCGGACCGCCCGGCCCGCCGCACCCGCACCGCCTCCGACGGCTCCGCCTCCCAACCGGACGCCACCCCTCCGGTGCGCCGCTCCCGCACCGCCGCCGAGGGCTCGGCCTCCCAGCCCGCAGCGGGGGAGACCGCCGCTTCCCCGGCCCGCCGCTCCCGCACCGCGAGCGAGGGTTCGGCCTCACAGGCATCCTCGGCCACGGGCGCTCCGGCAGCGGGCGCCCCGGCTCGCCGGTCGCGGAGCGCGAGCGAGGGTTCGGCGTCGCAGACTTCCCCGGGCGCCGATGCTCCGGCAGCGGGCACCTCTGCCCCCGGCGTCTCGGCCTCCCATGCTCCGGCCCCCGGTGCTCCGGCCCCTGGTGCCCCGGCAGCGGGCGCCCCGGCCCGGCGCTCCCGCAGCGCGAGCCAGGGCTCCGCGAGCCAGGCCGCACCCGGAGGTCGGGCGGAGGCCGCCGCCCCGGGTCCCGGCACCTCGGGCGGAACCCCGGCAGCCCCCGCTCCCGGCGCGGACAGCACGTCCGGCCCCGCCGACCCCGGGGGCCCGGGGGCGGAGCCCCCGGTTTCGGGAAGGGGCGGGGAGGGGACAGCCCCGCGCAGCGGCACCCCCACCCCGGCCACCCCCTCGGCCCCGTCCAGCTCGGACGCCCCCTGGCACAACGCCCGCCCGGCGTTCGACACCTCCGCCGCCCCCGAGCCCGTACACGAAGAGGCCCCCGAGCCCGTACACGAAGAGGCCCCCGGGCCGGACGGCTCACCAGGCCGGGGCCGGGACGACGGCCAGGCCGACCCGACCGGCCCGCAAGACGACACCCCCACCACCCCCGCCGGAGGCGATCCCGCGTGAACGACGTACTCGACGTCGCCCTCCGCCTGCTCCTCGTCTTCGTGCTCTTCCTGGTCCTGCCCCTCCTGGTCGGCCAGACCGAGCACAAGGTGATGGCCCACATGCAGGGCCGCCTCGGCCCCATGTACGCCGGCGGCTTCCACGGCTGGGCCCAGCTCGTCGCCGACGGCGTGAAGTTCGCGCAGAAGGAAGACGTCGTACCCAGCGGCGCCGACCGCCGCATCTTCCAGCTCGCCCCCGCCGTCGCCCTCCTCCCGTACCTCCTGGTCCTCCTCGTCATCCCCATCGGCCCGAGCGAGTCCGCCGTCGGCCAGCAGATCGACGCGGGCATCTTCTACGTGCTCGCCGTCATGGGCGTCGGAGTCCTCGGCTCGCTCATGGCGGGCTGGGCCTCGGCCAACAAGTTCTCCCTCCTCGGGGGCCTGCGCACCGCCGCCCAGCTCCTCGCGTACGAACTCCCCATGCTGCTGGCCGCCGCCTCGGTGGCCATGGCGGCCGGGACGCTCTCCCTGCCCGGCATCCTCGACGCCTGGCAGTGGTGGTGGCTGCCCTGGCAGCTGATCGGCGCGTTCGTCTTCTTCACGGCCGGACTCGCCGAGCTCCAGCGCCCTCCGTTCGACGCCCCGATCGCCGACTCGGAGATCATCTTCGGCGCGTACACGGAGTACACCGGCCTGCGCTTCGCGCTCTTCCTCCTCGCCGAGTACGCGGGCATCGTGATCGTCTGCGGCCTGACCACTGTCCTCTTCCTCGGCGGCTGGCACGGCCCGTGGGGCGCCGACGGACTCGGCTGGGTCTGGACGCTCCTGAAGACCGCGATCCTGGCCTTCGTCGTCATCTGGCTCCGCGTCAGCTACCCCCGGCTCCGCGAGGACCAGCTCCAGAAGCTGTCCTGGACCGTACTCATCCCGCTCGCACTCGCGCAGATCGCGCTCACCGGCATCGTGAAGGTGGCGATCCAGTAGTCATGGCACCCCCCATCCCCGGGAGCGGCCTCGCCAAGGGCCTCGCCGTCACCCTCCGCACGATGACGAAGAAGACCGTCACCGCGCAGTACCCCGAGAAGCAGCCCGAACTCCCGCCCCGCACGCGCGGCGTGATCGGCCTCTTCGAGGAGAACTGCACCGTGTGCATGCTGTGCGCGCGCGAGTGCCCCGACTGGTGCATCTACATCGACTCCCACAAGGAGACGGTGCCGCCCGCCGCCCCCGGCGGCCGCGAACGCAGCCGGAACGTCCTCGACCGCTTCGCCATCGACTTCTCGCTCTGCATGTACTGCGGGATCTGCATCGAGGTGTGCCCCTTCGACGCCCTCTTCTGGTCGCCGGAGTTCGAGTACGCGGAGACCGACATCCACGAACTCACCCACGAGCGCGACAAGCTCCGCGAGTGGATGTGGACCGTCCCCGAACCGCCCGCCCTCGACCCCGGTGCCGAGGAACCCAAGGAGATCGCCGCCGCCCGCAAGGCCGCCGACAAACTCGCCGCCACCCAGCAGGCGGAGGCCACCCAGCAGGCGGAGGCCGCACAGCAGGCGGAGGCCACCCAGCAGGACCGTACGGAACAGGAGGGCCCGGCGTGATCACGACGAGCACCCTGACCACCCTCGCCGCCACGGGCCCCGGCTTCCTCTCCCCGACCGGCGTCGAGATCGCCTTCCTCCTGGTCGGCCTGGTCACCCTCGGCGCGGCCGTCGTCACGGTCACCACCAAGCAGCTCGTGCACGCCGCGCTCTGGCTGGTCGTCGCCCTCGGCGGCCTCGCCGTCGAGTACCTGCTCCTGACCGCCGAGTTCATCGCCTGGGTCCAGGTCCTGATCTACGTCGGCTCGGTCGTCGTCCTCCTCCTCTTCGGCCTCATGCTCACCAAGGCCCCCATCGGCCGCTCCCCGGACGCCGACTCCGGCAACCGCCCGGTCGCCCTCGCGGTGGCCGTCGCCGCGGCCGCCGCCCTGGTCTGGGTGGTCGTCGACGCGTTCCGTACGACCTGGATCGACCTCGACGGACCCGTCCAGGGAGCCACCAAGGTGACCGGCGAGATCCTCTTCCAGCACTGGGTGCTGCCCTTCGAGGCCCTCTCGGTCCTGCTCCTGGCCGCCCTGGTCGGCGCGATCGTCCTCTCCCGCAAGAACAAGGCCGCGGCCGAAGCCGAAGCCCTGACGACGACCGCACCGAAGAAGCCGACGACCGGACCGAAGAAGGAGCAGCGCTGATGCACCTCGCCTACCCGGCCGTCCTCGCCGCCCTCCTCTTCTGCGTCGGCCTCTACGGAGTTCTCGCCCGCCGCAACGCGATCCTGGTCCTGATGTCCGTCGAGCTGATGCTCAACGCCGTCAACCTCAACCTGGTCGCCTTCGACGTCTGGCTCCGCGACGCCCTGCACGCCGGCCAGGCCCTCACGCTCTTCACCATCGCCGTCGCCGCCGCCGAGATCGGCATCGGCCTGGCGATCGTCCTGATGGTCCACCGCAACCGCGGCACCTCCGACGTCGACAAACTCCGCGACACCGCCGAGGCCGCAGCGGACGACGACCCCACCGACGCCGACGAGGACGCAGCCCCCGACTCCCCGGCCCCGAAGGCAGCGGAGGCCGCCGCGTGACCACCACGACCCTCGCCGTCCTCGTCCCCCTCCTCCCGTTCCTCGGCGCGGTCGCCGGCCTCCTCCTCGGCCGCACCGCCCCCGGCTTCGTCCGCCCCCTGGCGATCCTGCCGACCGTCGCCGCCCTCGCGCTGGCGATCACCGTCGCCGTGCACCAGGGCGGCGGGAAGTCCATCGACGCCGCCACCCGCCTCACCCCGACCGGCTCGGTGCCGATCGACCTGGCCCTGCACATCGACGGCTTCGCCGCCCTGGTCGCCGTCCTGGTGACCGTCGTCGCGACCTGCGTCCAGGTCTACTCGACGGCCTATCTGCGCGACGACCCGCGCTACGCCTCGTACGCCGCTCTCGTCTCCCTCTTCACCTCCGCGATGCTGGTCGTCGTCTACTCCGGCGATCTGATGGTGCTGCTGGTCGGCTGGGAGATCATGGGCATCTGCTCGTACTTCCTGGTCGGCCACTACTGGGAGACGCCCGAAGCCCGCGCCGCCTCCCTCAAGGCCTTCCTGGTCACCAAGCTCGGCGACGTCCCCTTCCTCTTCGGCCTGTTCGCGCTGGCCGCCGACGCGGGCACCTTCCGCATCACCGGCATCCTCGAAGCCGTCGCCACCGGCGGCCTCGACCACCCCACCCTGATCGCCCTCCTCCTCGTCGCGGGCGTCGCGGGCAAGTCCGCCCAGTTCCCGCTGCACACCTGGCTCCCGGACGCGATGGCGGGCCCGACCCCCGTCTCCGCGCTGATCCACGCCGCGACGATGGTCGCCGCCGGCGTCTACTTCGTCGCCCGCCTCCTGCCCGTCTTCGCGGCCTCCGCCGCCGCCATGACCGTCCTCGCCGTGATGGCCGCCGTCACGATGGTCGGCTCGGCCCTCGCCGCGCTCGCCCAGGACGACATCAAGCGCGTCCTCGCGTACTCGACGATCGGCCAGCTCGGCTACATGACCGGCGCCCTCGCCGTCGGCGACCGCGGTGCCGCCGTCTTCCACCTCCTCTCGCACGGCGCCTTCAAGGCGCTCCTCTTCCTCGGCGCCGGCGTGATCATCCACGCCGCCGGCACCAACTCCCTGGCCGCCATGTCCCGCATGGGCGACCTCCCCAAGCGCATCCCGGACGCCTACTGGACGATGACGATCGCGCTCCTCGCGCTCGCCGCCATCCCCCCGTTCGCCGGCTTCTTCTCCAAGGAAGCCGTCCTGGTCGCCGCCGAGCACACCGCCCTCGGCGACTCCGCCACCAGCCCCTCGGGCGCGGGCTGGATCGTCCTGATCGCCGGTCTCCTCACCGCCCTCCTCACCGCCGCCTACGCCACCCGCCTCTGGCTCCTCGCCTTCCGCGGCCGCGGTCCCGCCGCCCCGGATCACGGGAAGCAGCCGCTCGCCATGAGCGCCGTCCTCTGGGTCCTCGCCGTCCCCTCCCTCGCCCTCGGTCTCGCCGTCGGCCAACTCGCGGGCTGGTTCGACGTCACCTCCCTCACCCCGTCCGTCACCACCGCCGTCCTCGGCACCGGCGTCGCGCTCGTCGGCGGGATCATGACGTACGCCTCCTGGCGCGCCCTGCGCTACAAGGCGGGCACCAACATCCCCCTCGGCGCGGTCGCCGCCCACCCGGACGCAGACCCCGCCACCTCCGAGGAAGAGGCCATCGCCACCCACCAGGCGGCCTACGGCGACATCGCCTCCGCCCCCGACCCCGGCGACCCCGGCCGCCTCCTCCTGGGCCCCCTGCACCGCCACGCGGCCACCGGCTTCCACCTGGACGCCCTCTACGCCGCCCTCTTCGTCCGCCCCGTCAAGGGAGCCGCCGAGCTGGTCCGGTTCCTCGACCGCGAGGTCGTCGACACCTACGTCCGCGCCGCCGGAACCCTCCCGCGCTGGCTCGGCATCGCCGTCCGCCGCGCCCAGACCGGCAACGTCCAGACCTACCTGGCCGCCCTGCTCGCCGGTTCCGTCGTCCTGGCGATCGCCGCCGTCCTCGTCGCCGCCGTCGGAGCGTGAGCCATGATCGATATCAGCGAATCCGTGATGCAGTTCCTTCTCGCATTGATCGTCGTCGGCCCGCTCATCGGCGCCGTCGCCGCTCTCCTCCCGGCCCCGCCCGGACTGAAGGGAAAGTCCCCGGACCAGGCCGTGCTCCGCCACGGCGTCGTCGTCACCGGCGCCGTCCTCATCGCCGCGATCGTCCTCGGGCTCGGCTTCGACCGCGACCACCCCGCGAAGATGCAGGCCAGCACCGACATCAGCTGGATCCAGGCGCTCGACGTCCGCATCCATCTCGGCATCGACGGCATCTCGCTCCCCCTTCTTCTCCTGACCGCGCTCCTGACCTTCCTCTGCGCGCTCTACAGCTACTTCAAAATGCCCAAGGGCCCGTCGCCCAAGGCCTTCGTCGCACTCCTCCTCGTCCTGGAGACCGGCACCCTCGCCACCTTCGTCGTCCTCGACCTGATCCTGTTCTTCCTCGCCTTCGAGATGGTCCTCATCCCGATGTACTTCCTGATCGCGCGCTGGGGCGGAGCCCAACGCACCCAAGCGGCCTGGAAGTTCATCCTCTACACCCTGCTCGGCTCCGTCGTGATGCTGCTCGGCCTCCTCCTCATCGGCCTGAAATCCGGCACATTCGACATGGTGGCACTCGCCACTGACAACGGCCGTGGCCTGACAACATCCGTGCAGGTCACGGCAGTTCTGGCCATCGCGGTCGGCCTCGCCGTGAAGACCCCGATGTGGCCCCTGCACAGCTGGCTCCCGGACGCCCACACCGCCGCCCCGACCGTGGGCTCGGTCCTGCTGGCCGGCGTACTGCTCAAGATGGGCACGTACGGCTTCGTCCGCATCGCGCTGCCGATCGCGCCCGAGGGCATGCACACGTTCGCGCCGTACCTGGCCGCCCTCGCCGTCGTCGGCATCCTCTACGGATCCCTCGCCTGCCTCTCCCTGGCCCGCAAGGGCAACAAGGGCGACCTGAAGCGCCTCATCGCGTACTCCTCGGTGGGCCACATGGGCTTCGTCCTCCTCGGCATCGCCTCCATGACCCCCACCGGAGTCAACGGCGCGCTCTTCGCCAACATCGCCCACGGCCTCATCACCGGCCTGCTCTTCTTCCTGGTCGGCGCCCTCAAGGACCGCTACGGCACCGCCGACCTCGACACCCTCGCCCAAGGCACCGGCGCCGCCCTCTACGGCCGCGCCCCCCGCCTCGGCGCCCTCCTCGCCTTCGGCGCCGTCGCCTCCCTCGGCCTGCCCGGACTCGCCGGGTTCTGGGGCGAGATGCTCACGATGTTCGGCGCCTTCGACCCCGCCGAGGGCCTCAGCCGCCCCGCCTTCCTCACCTTCATGGCCCTCGCCGGTCTCGGCACGCTGCTCACCGCCGCGTACCTCCTGATCGTCGTCCGCCGCGTCTGCATGGGGGAGCGGCGCGAGGAGACCCGGGCGATCGCCGACGTCCAGGGATACGAATACGCCTCCTGGACCCCGCTCGTCGCCCTCACCGTCCTCGCCGGCCTCTGGCCCGCAGTCCTCCTCGGCCTGACCGACCCGGCCGTCCAGAAGCTCCTCGCAGGAGGCAAGTCGTGACCGTGGCCACCGAAGCCGTGACCCTGGCCGCGCAGGCCACCCCGACCCAGACCGCACAGGCCACCGACCTCGTGCACGCAGCGGCCCCCGCCGCGAGCCTCGTCCAGTCCGTCGACTGGCTCGCCATCGCCCCGCCCGTCGTGGCCGCCGTCGCCGCGCTCCTGATCCTGGTCGCCGACCTCTTCGTACGAGAGGGACGCAAGCACCTCCTGGGCCTCGGCGCGGTCCTCGGCCTCGTCGTGGCCCTGGCCGCCCTGCTGCCCCTGCGCGGCGCCGGCCACAGGACCTTCTGCCTGGTCGGCGACACCACGGTGTGCAGCTACACCGCCGACCAGTTCGCCCTGGTCATCCAGGCACTGGTCCTCGTCGGCGCCCTGGTGACAGCGCTCCTGTCCCTCACCCTCGCCAAGGACGACAAGAACCTCCCCGCGGGCGAGTACTGGTTCCTGCTGCTGTCGTCCGCCGCCGGAGCGACCCTTCTCCCGGCCGCCCGCGACCTCGCCACCCTCGTCGTCGCCCTCGAAGTCGCCTCGCTGCCCGCCTTCGCCCTCGTCGGCCTGCGCCGCGGCGACAAGCGCTCCTCCGAAGCGGCCCTGAAGTTCTTCCTGTCCTCCGTGACCGCGACCGCCGTGATGCTCCTGGGCGTCAGCTTCGTGTACGCCGCGACCGGCAGCCTGCACCTCACCGAGATCGCCACCCGCCTCGACAACGTCCCCGCCCAACTGGACACCCTCGCCCAGGCGGGCGTCGCCCTCACCCTCGTCGGCTTCGCCTTCAAGACGGCCGCCGCGCCCTTCCACTTCTGGGTGCCCGACACCTACGTCGGCGCACCCCTCCCGGTCGCCGCCTACCTCTCCGTCACCGGAAAGGCGGTCGGTTTCTCCGGCCTCATCCTGGTCACCGTCGTGGCGTTCCCGTCGTACGCCGACGTCTGGGGCCCGGCACTCGCCGTCCTGGCCGCACTCACCATGACCGTCGGCAACGTCGCCGCCCTGCGCCAGAACGCCACCCGTGCGCACAGCGCGGTGCGCCTCCTCGCCTGGTCCTCCGTCGGCCAGGCCGGCTACCTCCTGGTGCCGATCGCCGCCGCCGCGTACACCAGCGACGCCCAGATCGGCTCCACCGTCGCGTACGCCCTCATGTACGCCGTCGTGAACCTCGGCGCCTTCGCGGTCGCCGCCCTGGTCTCCCGTACGAACCCGGGCGGCCGCCTCACCGACTACCGCGGCCTGTACGCGCGCAGCCCCCTCGCGGCGCTCGCCCTCGGCTTCTTCCTGCTCTGCCTGGCCGGACTTCCGCCGGGCATCATCGGTCTCGTCGCGAAGGTCACCGTCTTCTCGTCGGCCGTCGACGCGGGCCTGGCCTGGCTGGCCGTGGTCATGGCCGTCAACGTCGTGATCGCCCTCTACTACTACCTGCGCTGGACCGCACTCCTCTTCCGCCCAGCACCTCAAGAGGCGCCAGAACAAGCACCGGCGACGGCGACAGGAGAGACACCACACCCGGTGCGAGCCCCCCGCCGCCTCCCCGCCCCCCTCGGCACCGCGATCGTCCTCACCCTGGTCGCCGCCGTCGCACTCTCCGGCTACCCCCAGCTGATCCTCCGCTTCGTCACGGGCTCGCTCTTCCAGTAGCCCCACATTCCCCGGACGGCCTAATCCGCTCACCGGTGCACAAGGGAACTAGTGACCCCCGCCTGGCGTTGACCAGTAAGGAAGGGTCCACTGAACGTGGAAGCACCACCCGGTCAGGAGTTCCCCTGCCGCACTACTTGGAGGGCCTACCGTGCACCGCCGGCACAACGGGTTGAAGACAGCCGTACTCCTCGGGGGCCTGTCCGCGCTGATCCTCGTCATCGGCAGCTTCTTCGGCCGTACGGGACTGCTGGTCGCGCTCCTCGTGGCGCTCGGCACCAACGCGTACGCGTACTGGAACAGCGACAAGCTGGCCCTGCGCGCCATGCGTGCCCGCCCGGTCAGCGAGTTCGAGGCCCCCGAGCTCTACCGCATGGTCCGCGAGCTCTCCACGGCCGCCCGCCAGCCCATGCCCCGCCTCTACATCTCGCCGACCCAGGCCCCCAACGCCTTCGCCACCGGCCGCAACCCGCGCAACGCGGCCGTCTGCTGCACCGAGGGCATCCTCCAGATCCTCGACGAGCGCGAACTGCGCGGCGTCATCGGCCACGAGCTCAGCCACGTCTACAACCGCGACATCCTCATCTCCTCCGTCGCCGGAGCCCTCGCCTCGGTGGTGATGTTCCTGGTCAACTTCGCCTGGCTGATCCCCGTCGGCAGATCCAACGACAACGAGGGCCCCGGCATCTTCGGCATGCTGCTGATCATGATCCTGGGCCCGATGGCCGCCTCGATCATCCAGCTCGCCGTCAGCCGCTCCCGCGAGTACGAGGCCGACGCCTCCGGCGCGCAGCTCACCGGCGACCCGCTCGCCCTCGCGAGCGCATTGCGCAAGCTGGACGCGGGTACGAAGCAACTACCGCTGCCGCCCGAGCCCCGGATCGAGACCGCGAGCCACATGATGATCGCGAACCCCTTCCGCCCCGGCGAGGGCGCGGCCAAGCTCTTCTCGACGCACCCGCCCATGGCGGAACGCATCGCCCGACTCGAACAGATGGCAGGCCACCGACCGTGAAGACACTCCTCAACCTCATATGGCTGGTCCTGAGCGGCTTCTGGCTCTTCCTGGGCTACCTGGTCGCGGGCCTCCTGCTCTGCATCACGATCATCGGCATCCCCTTCGGCCTGGCGGCCTTCCGGATCGGCATCTACGCCCTGTGGCCCTTCGGGCAGACCGTCGTGGACCGCCGCGACGCGGGCGCACCCTCCTGCATCGGCAACGTCCTGTGGCTGATCCTCGCGGGCTGGTGGCTGGCGCTCGGCCACATCATCACCGGCATCGCCCTGTGCATCACGATCATCGGCATCCCCTTCGGCATCGCGAACTTCAAGCTGATCCCGGTGTCCCTGCTGCCCCTCGGCAAGGAAATCGTCCCCACCGACCAGCCCTTCGCCGCCCGCTGACCCCGCCGCCCCTCGGCTGACCTGGCAACCTTCCCGGCGTGCGATGCGTCTTCCCCTGCGAGAGCGGGCAGGAGCACCACACCCGCCCGTGCGCACCGCACGGCACATCGCACCCACGGGGGGACCCTCATGAGCATCCTGGGCTGGATCGTCCTCGGCCTCGTCGCCGGCGTCATAGCCAAGATCCTGCTGCCCGGCCGCGACCCCGGCGGGCTGATCGGCACCACGCTGATCGGCATCGCGGGCGCGTTCATCGGTGGCTGGATCTCCACGAAGTTCCTGGACCGCGAGATCGCCAACCAGTTCTACGACGGCCCGACCTGGCTCGCAGCCATCGGCGGCTCACTGGTGCTGCTCATCGCGTACCGCATCCTCTTCGGCCACTCCCGCTCACGCGGCTAGCCCGGTCACCCGCAGCGTGACGTTCAGCCGTCCGGCGGCCATCCCGGTCGCCGGATCGCCCGTACCCGGCAGCACCTTCGGCACGCCGTGGTACGCGAACCGCGAAGGCCCCCCGAACACGAAGAGGTCCCCGGACCTCAACTCCACATCCGTGTAGGGGCGTCCCCGCCCCTGTGTGTTCCCGAACCGGAACACACAGCTGTCGCCGATGCTCAACGACACCACCGGCGCCTGCGACCGTTCTTCTCGGTCCTGGTGCATCCCCATCCGGGCGTCGCCGTCGTAGAAGTTCACCAGCCCGGCGTCCGGCGCATACCCGTCACCGGCGCCCTCGTCCTCGTACGCATCGACCAGCGCCCGGCGTCCCAAGTCGCCCAGCCACGGCGGAAAATCGGCCACCCTCGCACCGTTCACATCACCCGCCGTGCGGGAGTAGCGGTACGGCTGCCAGTGCCACCCCAGCCCCACCGAGCGCACCGACATCACCCCGCCCCCGGGCAGCCGTATCTGCCGCAGCGGCACCGGACCGGTGGCCCACCCCCGGCACGCCACCACCAGCTCCTGCTGCTCCTCCAGCGACAGCCACCCCGGAACGTGCACCGCTCCCGGTGCCACCTCCGCCCGCTCCCGGGGCAGCTCGAAAAGCTCGCTCACCGCACCTGGCCGCCCTCCAGCTCCAGCAGCAGCCGCTTGCGCTCCAGACCGCCCGCGTACCCCGTCAGCGACCCGTCCGCCCCCACGATCCGGTGGCACGGCCGCACCACCAGCAGCGGATTGCGCCCGATCGCGGTCCCCACCGCCCGGACCGCCGCACGCGATACCCCGATCGACTCGGCGAGCTTCCCGTACGAGGTGGTCTCCCCGTACGCGATGTTCTCCACCGCACTCCACACCCGGCGCTGGAACTCCGTACCCACACCGTCCGCGTACGCGATGTCGAACCGCGTCAGCTCCCCGGCGAAGTACGCCTTCAGCTGCGCCGCCACCTCGCCGAACAGCTCCGGCGCCCGCCGCCACCCGTCCCCGACGACGGCACCGCCCTTCTGGTCCGGCACCGACAGCGACAACAGCGCGACCCCGTCGGGAGCGCTCGCGGACTCCTCGCCCACCAGCAGCAGCTCGCCCAACGGGCTGTCGAGGGTCGCGTACACCGTGGTCCCGCTCATGACCCCATCCTCTCCGCGCAGTGCTCGCTGCGCCTCTCGCCGTCCTCGCCGTCGAGTCTGCGCCCGCGCCCGCACCGGGGCTGGCGGTATTCGGACATCACGGTCGCGTGCGGGCACGCGAAGGGGGCGGGAGCCGGCCCGAAGCCGCCCACCGCCCCCGTCCGAACCCGCAAGCCTCAGCGGTAGTTCACGAACTGGATCGCGAAGTCCAGGTCCTTGCCCTTGAGCAGCGCCTGCACGGCCTGGAGGTCGTCACGGCTCTTGGAGGTGACGCGCAGCTCGTCGCCCTGCACCTGCGCCTTGACGCCCTTGGGGCCCTCGTCGCGGATGATCTTGGCGACCTTCTTGGCGTTGTCCTGCGAGATCCCCTCCTCGATGGAGGCGAAGATCTTGTACTCCTTGCCGGACAGCTGCGGCTCGCCCGCGTCCAGCGACTTCAGCGAGATGCCGCGCTTGACCAGCTTGGTCTCGAAGATGTCGAGGATCGCCTTCACGCGCTCCTCGCCGTTCGCCTGCATCAGGATCTTCTCGCCGGACCAGGAGATGGAAGCGTCCGTGTTCTTGAAGTCGTAACGCTGCGAGATCTCCTTGGCGGCCTGGTTGAGGGCGTTGTCGACCTCCTGCCGCTCGACCTTCGAGACGATGTCGAAACTGGAGTCGGCCATGTCCTGTGGCTCCTTGATGTGGGTGACGGGTGGGTGCCGGGCGGGTGCCGGGTGCGGCGCGGATGCCGCGCGCGTGCGGCGCCATCCCTTCGGCGTACGGCACAAAGCCTAGCCACCCGGACCGACACCGGGCGCGGATCAATCGAGTGGCGGAGCACCCCTGGTCATCAGGTATTGTTTACGTCGTCCCCAGGGAAAAGCGCCGCAAGGTGAAGATCCCCAGGTGACATCCCATGGCGGTGTGCCCGAGTGGCCAATGGGAACGGACTGTAAATCCGTCGGCTTAGCCTACCCAGGTTCGAATCCTGGCGCCGCCACAAAAGAAGGCCCCTGATCAGCGGAAACGCCGATCAGGGGCCTTCGGGTTTTCCCACCGGGGCGGCAGCCGGCGCCGCTACCCGTCCGCGAGCCGGATCGCGAGCCGCGTCTCCCACTTGTTCGGGTCCGGCTCCACCCGCGGATCCGTCAGGAACGTCTCCGTACGGCCCACCCAGTGCTCGCCGTCCGCGGCCCGCGTCATGTCCCACTCCAGGCCCTGCGTGCCCGCCCAGGCGATCAGCTCCTGCGTGACGCCGACCAGCTCGTCGGGGTGGCCGACGTGCGTCAGCGTCGCGTACCGCCCCGCGGGCAGCACTCCCGCCCGCACATCGCCCTCCGGCTCCGGCGCGACAGCCACCGGAACCCCCGCCTCGACCTCCAACTCCCCGTCCGCACCGATCACGTTGTACCGGAGGAACGGACCGCCGAGCGGTTCGGTTCCCCGCGCCGCGAGCCAGCCGATGAGCTCCGGAATCCGGTCGGCGATCGCGGCGAACCCGTCCGTCCGCACCCGCCCCCGGATGCCCGCGTAGGGCTGCTCGCCGTATTCCGTGATCTCGGGTTCGTACCGCATGCGACTCCTCGAAGTCCGTCGTCCCTGTATCGGGTGGTATCAGGTGCTCGTCACGAGTGACGACTGCGCGGCGGCACCGAACTCATCGGTCCCGCCGCACAGTTGCCCGTCTTCAGTTCCCGGCCACGTCCTTCACCGCCACCGACACCGGCACGCTGCCGCCGATCAGCTCCAGCGTCAGCCCCGCCGTCGACGGCGTCTCCAGCAACTCCGCCAGTACGGCCGCCACGTCGTCCCGCGTCACGGGCCCGCGCCCGGTCGAGACGCCCAGCTTCACCAGCCCGGTGCCCGCGTCGTTCGTGAGCTGACCGGGCCTCAGGATCGTCCAGTCCAGGCCGCTCCTGGCCCGTACGTCCGCGTCCGCGGCCCCCTTGGCGCGCAGGTACACATCGAAGATTTCGTCGCCGGGGTGCTCGGGGTCGGCACCCATCGAGGACACCACCACAAAACGGCGCACCCCCGCACGCTCGGCCGCGTCCGCGAACCTGACCGCCGAGTCCCGGTCCACGGTGTCCTTGCGGCCGGCCCCGCTGCCCGGACCCGCGCCCGCCGCGAAGACCGCCGCAGCGGCCCCTTCGAGGGCCGCCGCGACCTCCTCCACGGACGCCGACTCCAGGTCGAGGACGATCGGTTCGGCGCCCGCCGACCGCAGGTCCTCGCTCTGCTTCGCGTCGCGGACGATCCCCGCGACCTCGCCTCCGCGTGCGGCGAGCAGACGCTCCAGCCGCAGCGCGATTTGACCGTGTCCACCTGCGATGACAGTGCGCATGCTGTCGACCGTACGCCCACCGGCCCGCCCCCGCCCAGAACGCCGCACACGCCCCGCGAACGCGTCCGGGTCCCCGTAAGGGCACCTCATGCGCCCCAGGCGCTCAGGGCCCCGTCTCCGGCCTCCCCTGGCGCGGAAGTCCCAGCTCCACCGCCGCCACCGTGTCGCAGTACTCGCGCACCGCACTGGTGCGCGCCACGATCCGCCCCCGGTGCACCACGATCCTGCTGTACGCCAGCGACAGCACCCCCGCGAGCCGCTCGCCCCGCACCGCCACCAGCTCCGCCGGAAACCCCGCCTCCAGCCGCACCTCCGGCAGCCCCATCGCCTCCCGCGCACCCGCCGCCACCGTGTCGTACGCGTCCGCCGCCCGCATCCCGCTCTGCGACGCCAGCAGGTACGCCGCCTCCAGGGGGTCCCCGCGCCCCACCGGGTTCGCCAGGTCCCGCAGTGCCCCGCTGCCCGCCGCCAGCCGCACCCCGGCCGCCCGCAGCAGCCGCACCGGCGCCACCCCGCGCGCCTCCACGCCCCCGCAGCCGCCCTGCGGCTGGCACACCACGCTCACCCCGGCGGCGGCCAGCTGGTCCGCCGCCCGCGTCGCCACCTCAAGAGGCAGCCGGGACAGCCCTCCGCACGGGCCGATCACCACCCCCGGCCGCAGTCCGCCCGCCATCGCCGCCAGCCGTGCCAGCCGCGCCGGATCGTCACCCTCGGTGTGCAGGTCCACCGGGCACCCGTGCTCGGCGGCCACCTCCAGCACCCGTTCCACGTACCCCGTCGGATCGGGATCCAGGTCCGGGCAGCCGCCCACCACGGCGGCGCCCATCTTCACGGCGTCCCGCAGCATCGCCAGACCGTCCGCCCCCGCCACCCCCGTCAGCAGCCGCGGCACCGCCACCGCCGACAGATCCACCAGCCCGCGCAGCGAGCGCCGGGCCTGGAGCACCGCTTCCATCGGCCCGAGCCCCTGCACGTCCCCGATCCGCACGTGCGAGCGCAGCGCCGTCGCCCCGTGCCCGAGCTGGAGCAGCGCCGCCTGTGCGGTGCGCCGCTGCACGTCCTGTGTCGCGTACGAAACCGGGCCGCCCTCGTCGGCCGTCAGCGCGGTGTCGCTGTGCGCGTGCGGTTCCGCCGGCGCCGGCAGCAGCAGGAAGCCCGAGAGGTCCACCCGGGAGGCTGCCTGCGCCGGAAGACTGCCCGCCGTGCCGACGGCCTCGATGCGCCCGTCGCTGACCCGCACGTCCACCGTGCGTCCGTCGGTGAGCCGGGCCCCGCTCAGCAGCAGGGCGTCGGTGCGCTCCTCGCCGCTCGCACCGGCGCCGGTGCTCGGTTCGGGGTTCCCCGGGCGGCGGGACGGCTGCGGCTGGCTGTCGGACATCGCGCTCCTGGCGGGGGCTCGGGCGGAGAGGGGCGCGTCGGCGCGGGGCGGCCGGCGCCCAAGATCACGCAGCGTTCGATCGAGCCTAGGGGCCCGCCTCCGAGGCTTCGAGGAGGAGCGAAATAGTCGTACCGGAGTGACCTCAGGTGGCCTACGTGACGGGTGACGGCGACCCGCCCGGGAGGGGGCCGAAGTGGGTCCCGGATATGGATTTGGGGGATCGGCGCAGACCCGTGTAATGTCTTCATCGCTCGCCCCAATAGCTCAGTCGGTAGAGCGTCTCCATGGTAAGGAGAAGGTCTGCGGTTCGATTCCGCATTGGGGCTCTGGTGTTCGGAGATCCTCCCCCTCGGGGGAGGTGATCCAGACATCAAAGCGGTGTAGCTCAGTCGGTAGAGCAAGCGGCTCATAATCGCTGTGTCACCGGTTCAAGTCCGGTCACCGCTACGCGCAGTAGCCGATTGTAGGGTCGGTCCTCCGATCGGCTACTCTTTTTTGCGTTCATCCGTACATCCGTCCGTCCAAGGAGCACTCACGTGGCTGCCACCGACGTCCGCCCGAAGATCACGCTGGCCTGCGTGGAGTGCAAGGAGCGGAACTACATCACCAAGAAGAACCGGCGTAACAACCCGGACCGCATGGAGATGAAGAAGCACTGCCCGCGTTGCAACTCGCACACGGCGCACCGCGAAACGCGCTAAGCACAGGCTCGTACACGAGGCCGTCCCCGAATTACTGGGGGCGGCCTCGTGTCGTATGTCACGACGGTTCCCGTCACTCAGGTCACGACCATTCACAGGAGGTACGAGTTCCATGGCGCTCGACCAGTCCCTCGTGGGGCGGTCCTATCCGCCCACCTCGGCGTACGAGGTCGGCCGGGAAAAGATCCGCGAGTTCGCCGAGGCCGTCGGCGACCGCAATCCCGCGTACACCGATCAGGAAGCCGCCAAGGCGCTCGGCCACCCCGATGTGATCGCCCCGCCGACTTTCGTCTTCACGATCACCTTCAAGGCCGCGGGCATGGTCGTCCAGGACCCGCAGCTGGGCCTCGACTACAGCCGGGTGGTGCACGGCGACCAGAAGTTCGCGTACACCCGCCCGGTGCGCGCGGGGGACCGGCTGTCGGTCACCTCGACCATCGAGGCGATCAAGTCGATGGCCGGGAACGACATCATGGACATCCGCAGCGAGGTCCACGACGAGAGCGGTGAGCACGTCGTGACCGCCTGGATGAAGCTGGTGGCGCGCGCCGCCGCCGAGGAGGCGTGAGATGGCTGCCAAGATCGCGCATGCGGACGTCGAGGTCGGCACCGAGCTGCCCGCCCAGTCCTTCCCCGTGACCCGCGCCACGCTCGTGCAGTACGCGGGCGCCTCCGGGGACTTCAACCCGATCCACTGGAACGAGAAGTTCGCGGTCGGGGTCGGCCTCCCCGACGTCATCGCGCACGGCATGTTCACCATGGCCGAGGCCGTCCGCGTGGTCACCGACTGGGCCGTCGACCCGGCCGCCGTCGTCGAGTACGGGGTGCGCTTCACCAAGCCCGTCGTCGTCCCCAACGACGACCAGGGCGCCCTGATCGAGGTCACCGGCAAGGTCGCCGCCCTCCTGGACGACAACAAGGTCCGCGTGGACCTCGTCGCCATGAGCGCCGGCCAGAAGGTGCTGGGCATGTCCCGCGCGGTGGTCCAGCTCGGCTGAGCCGCCACACGGTGTGTAAGGGGCGTCCTCCCTGGAGGGCGCCCCTTACTTCGTGCCCGGGCGGAGCCCGCCCCGCGCTCTCGTACGCTGGACCCCGTGCAGGAACTCCACGATGCCCCCCTCGCCCCCCTGACCACCTTCCGCCTCGGCGGCCCCGCGACCCGCCTGGTCACGGCCACCACCGACGACGAGGTGATCGCCGCCGTCCGCGAGGCCGACGCCTCCGGCACCCCGCTGCTGATCGTCGGCGGCGGCAGCAACCTGGTCATCGGCGACAAGGGCTTCGACGGCACCGCCCTGCGCATCGCGACGCAGGGCTTCCGCCTCGACGGTACGAAGCTGGAGGTCGCCGCCGGAGAGGTCTGGACGGACGCCGTCGCGCGCACCGTCGAAGCGGGCCTCGCGGGCATCGAGTGCCTCGCCGGAATCCCCGGCTCCGCCGGTGCCACGCCGATCCAGAACGTCGGCGCGTACGGCCAGGACGTCTCCAGCACCCTCACCGAGGTCGACGCCTACGACCGCCGCACCGGCGAACGGGTCACCCTCACCAACGCCGAGTGCGCCTTCTCGTACCGCCACAGCCGGTTCAAGGAGGACCCGGAGCGCTATGTGGTGCTGCGGGTCCGCTTCGAGCTGGAGGACGCGGGCGGCCTCTCCGCGCCGATCAAGTACCCGGAGACCGCACGCACCCTGGGCGTCGAGGCGGGGGACCGGGTGCCCGCTTCCGTCGCGCGCGAGACGGTGCTCGCTCTGCGCGCCGGCAAGGGCATGGTGCTGGACCCCGAGGACCACGACACCTGGTCGGCGGGCTCCTTCTTCACCAACCCGATCCTCGACGAGGCGCAGTTCGCGGACTTCCTCGCGCGCGTCCACGACCGGCTCGGCCCCGACACCGCCCCGCCCGCCTTCCCGGCGGGGGAGGGGCTCACCAAGACCTCCGCGGCCTGGCTCATCGACCGCGCGGGCTTCACCAAGGGGTACGGGGACGGGCCCGCCCGCATCTCCACCAAGCACGCCCTCGCCCTCACCAACCGGGGCGACGCCACCACCGAGGACCTCCTGGCGCTCGCCCGCGAGGTCGTCGCCGGTGTCCGCGAGGCGTTCGGCGTGACCCTCGTCAACGAGCCCGTGACGGTCAACTGCGCCCTCTGACACGGCCTGTCAGTACGCCACCCCGACGCCCTGTTTCACCGTCGCCGGGTCCTGAAGCACCGCCAGCATCGCGTGCGCCACGTCGGCCCGCGCGATGGTGCGGCCGCTGGGCGGGGTGCCGCCGACGACCGTGCGGTACTTCCCGGTCAGCCGCCCGTCCAGCAGCCTGGGCGGCCGCACCGAGGTCCAGTCGGTGGCCGAGCGCGCCAACTCGCCCTCCATGGCCGTCAGGTCGACGTACACGGGCTTCAGGACAGCGCTCACCAGCTTCCCGATGAGCCGGTCGACCAACGGCTGCCGCTCCGGCGCGGGACCGACCGGGGCGGCGCTCACCACCACGAGCCGCCGCACACCCTCCGCGTCCATCGCACCCAGCACCGTGCGGGTGAGTTCCGTCGTGATTCCCGCGTGCTTGCGGCTGCGCGCACCGAGACCGGAGAGCACCGCGTCCCGCCCGGCCACGGCCTCGCGGACCTGCTCCGGGTCCGACAGGGCGGACCGGAAGACGGTGAGCCGCTCACCGGTGACGGCGAACCGCGCCGGATCGCGCACCACTGCCGTCACCTCGTGCCCTGCGGCCAGAGCCTGCTTGACGATTTCCTGCCCGATGCCGCCCGTGGCACCGAATACCGTGAGTTTCATCGCTCGAACCTCCCAGGGTGGGTGAGCATTCACTCACCCTGCCTCTAGAGTGGGTGAGCATTCACTCACCCGTCAAGCCCCGGAGCCCCCATGCAGAAGCCCACCCGAGAGCGCATCCTCGACGCCGCCCACGAGCTGATGCGCACCCTCGGGCTCTCCCGCGCCACCACCAAGGAGATCGCCCGGGCCGCGGGCTGCTCGGAGGCCGCCCTCTACAAGCACTTCGCCGGCAAGGAGGACCTCTTCGTCGCCGTCCTCGGCGAACGCCTGCCCCGGCTCACCCCGCTGCTGCACCGCCTGCTCCTGGACCCCAGTGCGCGCACCGTCGAGGAGAACCTCGCCGAGGTCGCCCGCCAGGCCGTGCTCTTCTACGCCGAGAGCTTCCCGATCGCCGCCTCGCTGTACGCCGAGACCAAGCTCAAGGCCCGCCACGACACCGTCATGCGGGACATGGGCACCGGCCCCCACATGCCCATCGAGAGCCTGGACGCCTATCTGCGCGCCGAACGGGCCAACGGCCGCCTGGCACCCGGCGCCGACACCTTCGCGGCCGCCTCGCTCCTCCTGGGCGCCTGCGCGCAGCGCGCCTTCGCCTACGACGCGGACGGCGCGATCGGCAAACGCCCCCCGCAGGGCGTCGACACCTTCGCCGCCGCCCTCGCCAGCACCCTCCTGACCGGCATCGCGCCCTAGCTCAGTCCGCCAGCCACGCGTCGATCCCGCCCAGCAGCTTGTCCTGCACGTCCACGGGCGCGGCCGACCCGCGCACCGACTGCCGTGCCAGCTCGGCCAGTTCGGCATCCGTGAACCCGTGGTGCTCCCGCGCCAGCTCGTACTGCGCCGCCAGCCGGGACCCGAACAGCAGCGGGTCGTCCGCCCCCAGCGCCATCGGCACGCCGGCGTCGTACAACGTCCGCAGCGGCACGTCCTCGGGCTTCTCGTACACCCCGAGCGCCACGTTCGACGCCGGGCACACCTCGCAGGTCACCCCCCGGTCCGCGAGCCGCTTCAGCAGCCTGGGGTCCTCGGCCGCCCGCACCCCGTGCCCGATCCGCGAGGCGTGCAGGTCGTCCAGGCAGTCCCGTACGGACGAAGGACCCGTCAGCTCGCCCCCGTGCGGGGCGGCCAGCAGCCCGCCCTCGCGCGCGATCGCGAAGGCCCGGTCGAAGTCCCGCGCCATGCCCCGGCGTTCGTCGTTGGAGAGCCCGAAACCGACGATCCCGCGATCCGCGTACCGCACCGCCAGCCTGGCCAGCGTGCGCGCGTCCAGGGGGTGCTTCATCCGGTTCGCCGCGACCAGCACCCGCATCCCGAGCCCGGTCTCCCGGGACGCGCTGTCGACCGCGTCCAGGATGATCTCCAGCGCCGGGATCAGACCGCCCAGCAGCGGTGCGTACGACGTCGGATCGACCTGGATCTCCAGCCACCCGGAGCCGTCCCTGACGTCCTCCTCGGCGGCCTCCCGCACCAGCCGCTGAATGTCCTCGGGGGTCCGCAGGCAGGACCTGGCGGCGTCGTACAGCCGCTGGAAACGGAACCAGCCCCGCTCGTCGGTCGCCCGCAGCTTCGGCGGCTCACCGCTGGTCAGCGCCTCGGGAAGGTGCACCCCGTGCTTGTCGGCCAGGTCCAGGAGGGTCGAGGGCCGCATCGAGCCGGTGAAGTGCAGGTGCAGGTGGGCCTTGGGAAGCAGAGACAGATCACGTACACGTTCCATCCCAGGATCTTGCCGTACGCGCGCCACGCCCGGAAGCGTCTTTTCTCCAACGGGTGCGCCCCCGAACGCAGAAACGATCCCCCGGCCACCAGGACCGGGGGATCGTCGCTCGCACCTCAAAGAGGTGGGAGGCAGCGGTGCGCGACAGTGCTAGTCGCGGGCCTCCGCCAGCAGCTTCTGGATGCGCGACACGCCCTCGACGAGGTCCTCGTCGCCCAGCGCGTACGACAGACGCAGGTAACCCGGAGTGCCGAAGGCCTCGCCGGGAACGACCGCGACCTCCACCTCCTCCAGGATCAGCGCGGCCAGCTCGACGGAGGTCTGCGGACGCTTGCCGCGGATCTCCTTGCCGAGCAGCCCCTTCACCGACGGGTACACGTAGAACGCGCCCTCCGGCGTCGGGCAGATCACGCCGTCGATCTCGCTCAGCATCCGCACGATCGTCCTGCGGCGGCGGTCGAAGGCGGCGCCCATCTCCTTGACCGCGTCCAGCGGCCCGGAAACGGCGGCCAGCGCCGCGACCTGCGCCACGTTGGAGACGTTGGAGGTCGCGTGCGACTGGAGGTTCGTCGCGGCCTTCACGACGTCCTTCGGGCCGATGATCCAGCCGACCCGCCAGCCGGTCATCGCGTATGTCTTCGCCACGCCGTTGACCACGATGCACTTGTCGCGCAGCTCGGGCACGATCGCCGGCAGCGAGGTGAACTGCGCGTCGCCGTAGACCAGGTGCTCGTAGATCTCGTCGGTGAGGACCCACAGGCCCTTCTCGTGCGCCCAGCGGCCGATCGCCTCGGCGTCCGCCTCGCTGTAGACCGCACCGGTCGGGTTCGACGGGGAGACGAAGAGCACGACCTTCGTACGCTCCGTGCGCGCTGCCTCCAGCTGCTCGACCGAGACCCGGTAACCGGTCGTCTCGTCGGCCACGACCTCCACCGGCACACCGCCCGCGAGCCGGATCGACTCGGGGTAGGTGGTCCAGTACGGGGCCGGGACGATGACCTCGTCGCCCGGGTCGAGGATCGCCGCGAACGCCTCGTAGATGGCCTGCTTGCCGCCGTTGGTGACCAGCACCTGGGAGGCGTCGATCTCGTAACCGGAGTCGCGCAGCGTCTTCGCCACGATCGCGTTCTTCAGCTCGGGAAGACCGCCCGCCGGGGTGTAGCGGTGGTACTTCGGGTTCGAGCAGGCCTCGATCGCGGCCTGGACGATGTAGTCCGGCGTCGGGAAGTCGGGCTCGCCCGCGCCGAAGCCGATCACCGGGCGTCCGGCGGCCTTGAGGGCCTTCGCCTTCGCGTCCACGGCAAGGGTGGCGGACTCGGAAATTGCACCGATGCGGGCGGACACCCGGCGCTCGGTCGGAGGGGTAGCAGCGCTCATGAAGCCCATCGTCCCAGACCTCCGGGGGCCCTCGTACAGGGGTTTCACGGACTGGGCGGGGCCACGTCCGGCCCCTTTCTGTTCGACGCCGGGCCGCGGAGCACGTACACTCACCTGTCGTTGGCCCACAGCAGCCCGTCTCCACCGAGCGCACTCCGTGCACTCAGCCGGATGCGGTAGGTTGGGGGAACCACAAAGGGTCGTAGCTCAATTGGTAGAGCACTGGTCTCCAAAACCAGCGGTTGGGGGTTCAAGTCCCTCCGGCCCTGCTACACACTCCTTCGCCAGGATGTGTGCGCATGTACGTACTTCTCTGCATTTGTCGTGCGGCTCCACCGGGCGCGGCACGGCCACGACCCGGAATCAGGTGAGTAGCGTGACGGACGCCGTGGGCTCCATCGACATGCCTGATGCCCAGGACGAGGTGCCGAAGAAGGCGCGCAAGGGCGGCAAGCGGGGCAAGAAGGGTCCGCTGGGCCGCCTCGCTCAGTTCTACCGCCAGATCGTCGCCGAGCTGCGCAAGGTCGTCTGGCCCACTCGCAGCCAGCTGACGACGTACACCACGGTCGTCATCGTCTTCGTCGTGATCATGATCGGCATCGTGACCGTGATCGACCAGGGCTTCGCCGCAGCCGTGAAGTACCTCTTCGGCTAAAGCAGTACTCGCGTAGGGCGCCTGCCTCGGGCGCCCCTTTCGCGCGTTCCAACCATTTTGTATCCAGGAAGAAGCAGCCACCGTGTCTGACCCGAACCTGAACGACGCCGGCGAGCCGACGGTGGGCGCCGTCGAGTCCGTTGAGGACGAGACTGCCATCGTTGAGGCGGCGGACGCTGTGGAGCCCGACCAGGCCGAAGCTGCCGACGCCGCCGCGGGCGAGCCCGCCGAGGAAGCCGCGCTGCACATCGAGTCCGACGACGATGTCGAAGCTGTGGCCGTCGCCGAGACCGACGAGGACGCGGCTGCCGCCGAGGCCGTCGCGGACGCCGACGGTGTCGACGCCGAGGCCGAGGAGATCGCCGAGGCGGAGGAGGCCGAGGAGCCTTCGGAGCCCGTCGACCCGATCCAGGCGCTCCGCGAGGAGCTGCGTCTCCTGCCCGGCGAGTGGTACGTCATCCACACGTACGCCGGTTACGAGAAGCGCGTGAAGGCCAACCTGGAGCAGCGCGCCGTCTCCCTGAACGTCGAAGAGTTCATCTACCAGGCCGAGGTGCCTGAAGAGGAAATCGTTCAGATCAAGAACGGCGAGCGCAAGAACGTCCGTCAGAACAAGCTCCCGGGCTACGTGCTCGTGCGCATGGACCTGACGAACGAGTCCTGGGGCGTCGTCCGCAACACCCCCGGCGTCACCGGCTTCGTGGGCAACGCCTACGACCCGTACCCGCTGACCCTGGACGAGATCGTCAAGATGCTCGCCCCGGAGGCCGAGGAGAAGGCCGCCCGCGAGGCCGCCGAGGCCGAGGGCAAGCCGGCGCCGGCCCGCAAGGTCACCGTCGAGGTCCTGGACTTCGAGGTCGGCGACGCGGTCACCGTCACCGACGGCCCGTTCGCCACGCTCCAGGCCACGATCAACGAGATCAACGCCGACTCGAAGAAGGTCAAGGGTCTCGTCGAGATCTTCGGCCGCGAGACTCCGGTCGAGCTCAGCTTCGACCAGATCCAGAAGAACTGACCCTTCCCAGGGCACTTCTGACAAGAGCTTCCGAACAGGTCAGATCGGGCTTCCAAAGCCGGTCTGACCTGCTCGGTTTTTAGCCGCACGTCTATACCCGTTATCGTTGTGCGGTATGCCTCCATCCGGATGATCGGATGGATGGCCGAAACTCTCACTAGGACCCGGAGAGAGCAATGCCTCCCAAGAAGAAGAAGGTCACGGGGCTTATCAAGCTCCAGATCAACGCGGGCGCCGCCAACCCGGCCCCGCCGGTCGGCCCGGCGCTCGGTCAGCACGGCGTCAACATCATGGAGTTCTGCAAGGCCTACAACGCCGCGACCGAGTCGCAGCGTGGCATGGTCGTGCCGGTGGAGATCACGGTCTACGAAGACCGCTCCTTCACCTTCGTGACGAAGACCCCGCCGGCCGCCAAGCTGATCCTCAAGGCCGCGGGTGTGGACAAGGGATCGGGCGAGCCCCACAAGACCAAGGTTGCGAAGCTCACGGCCGCTCAGGTCCGCGAGATCGCCACGGTCAAGCTCCCCGACCTCAACGCCAACGACCTCGAGGCCGCGGACAAGATCATCGCCGGTACTGCCCGTTCCATGGGCATCACCGTCGAGGGCTGATCAACCCCCGTCTGACCTTCAGTGGTAGGGCCATGCGCGGCCCGCACCACGACTCCACACCTGAAACAACACAGGAGCAGCAGTGAAGCGCAGCAAGTCTCTCCGCGCTGCGGACGCCAAGATCGACCGGGAGCGTCTGTACGCCCCCCTCGAGGCCGTCCGTATCGCCAAGGACACCAGCTCGGTCAAGTTCGACGGCACCGTCGAGGTCGCCATGCGTCTGGGCGTCGACCCGCGCAAGGCCGACCAGATGGTCCGTGGCACCGTGAACCTCCCGCACGGCACCGGCAAGACCGCCCGGGTCCTGGTCTTCGCGACCGGTGACCGTGCTGCGGCCGCGGAAGCCGCGGGCGCCGACATCGTCGGCTCCGACGAACTGATCGACGAGGTGGCCAAGGGCCGCCTGGACTTCGACGCCGTCGTCGCCACCCCGGACCTCATGGGCAAGGTCGGCCGCCTCGGCCGCGTGCTCGGTCCGCGTGGTCTGATGCCGAACCCGAAGACCGGAACGGTCACCCCGGACGTGGCGAAGGCTGTCACGGACATCAAGGGCGGCAAGATCGAGTTCCGCGTCGACAAGCACTCGAACCTGCACTTCATCATCGGCAAGGTCTCCTTCGACGAGACCAAGCTGGTGGAGAACTACGCAGCGGCGCTGGAGGAAGTCCTCCGTCTGAAGCCGTCCGCCGCCAAGGGCCGCTACATCAAGAAGGCCACGCTGGCCACCACGATGGGCCCCGGCATCCCGCTGGACGCCAACCGCACCCGCAACCTCCTCGTCGAGGAGGACCCGGCCGCCGTCTGAGTCTCCTGACTCGGCAGCAGCCGCGGGTTTTCGCCTGACCGAAGCCGCCCCCACGCCTCACTGCGAGGCGCGGGGGCGGCTTTGTCGTACGCGGGAGGCGGCTCCTTCGTACGGACGGCACTCCTCGCGTACGGACGTCACTTGCCGGTGTCCGGAAACGTGCGGGCCCGGCTTCCGGCCGGGATATGTGATCGCCCGGTGTCAGTGGCGTGCGTTACCGTCACGGCATTCACAGGAGACGTACAAGAAGACGACGTACGAGACGTACAAGGGGCGGGGACGGATGAACGCAGCGGGTTTCAAGCGCATGGGCATATCGGCGGTCGCATTGGCGGCGGTGGTCTCTCTCGCGGGCTGTCAGGGCGAGGGCGCCAAGGACGGCCAGACCGGCAAGAAGGCAGCGGGGGAGTCGGCGCCGCAGAAGCAGGACCGCGCGGGGGCGGCCCGGACGCTCAAGGCCGCCTACCGCAAGACCGCCGAGGCCAAGTCGGCCAAGGTGAAGATGTCGATGAGCATGCCCGCCTCGGTCCAGGGCGGCGGCACGATGGAGATGTCCGGCACGCTCGGCTGGGACCCCACGGTGCTCGACATGACGATGAAGCCCACCGGCGCCCTCGCGCCGAAGGGCGGGGACAAGGGTCCCGACCGGATCCGCATGATCATGCGCGACAACGTCATGTACATGGACCTCGGGGCGAAGGCTGCCGCCGAGATGGACGGCAAGCGCTGGATGAAGATGGACCTGAACGAGGCGGCGAAGGCCGGCGGCGGGGCCGGAGCGCTCACCGGCGGCATGGACAACGCCAACCAGGACCCCTCCCGGCAGATCGGCATGCTCCTGGAGTCGCCGAACCTCCAGCACGTCGGCGCGGAGAACGTCGGGGGTGTCGCCACGCAGCACTACAAGGGCACCCTGACGGTCGCGGAGATGCTCAAGACCAACAAGGACGCCGACCGCCAGCTCACCGGCAAGGAGCGCGAGGAGCTGCTCGCCAACATGAACAAGGCGGGCATCAAGGGCTACGACACCGACGTCTGGGTCGACGACAAGGGGTACCCGGCCAAGATGGTCGTCGGCATGGACTCGGCCAAGGGCCGCGTGAACATCACCATGACGTACACGGACTACGGCACCAAGGCGTCCGTCGAGGTACCACCGGCCGACCAGACGCTCGACTTCGTGAAGAAGCTGAAGGAAGAGATGAGCAAGGGCGGCAGCGGGGCCTCCGCGCGCCTCTGAGCTGCGTGAAGGGCCGTCCGGGCGGGGACCCGGACGGCCCCGGGGCTGCTTCTGGCCGCCTGCTAAACCGCGTCCGTACGACCCGATTTGCCTGACGCTCGTCCATTCGCGTACTCTTCCGAGGAAGCCAAAGACCGCTGGTCGTTGCTGCGTGCTCGTTCGGGGACGCGGTGGCCGAAGGATCCGCTAGAGATACGCGGACGACCTGCGCAGGTGTTCGTGGAAAGTTCCCGGTTCATTCTGGTTGAGCTCAGCCCCGTGCGCTTGCGCCGGGGCGTTTTCGTTTTTACAGCCCCTTCTGAGCGGTCCTCATCACCCGGAAGGAGGCCGACGCTCTATGCCGACGCCCGACAAGGCTGCCGCGGTAGCCGAGCTCGCGGACCAGTTCCGCAGCTCGAACGCCGCCGTGCTGACCGAGTACCGGGGTCTCACCGTGGCGCAGCTCAAGACGCTGCGTCGTTCCCTCGGTGAGAACGCCCAGTACGCCGTGGTGAAGAACACGCTGACCAAGATCGCGGCCAACGAGGCCGGGATCACTTCGCTGGACGACCAGTTCACTGGTCCGACGGCGGTTGCCTTCATCACCGGTGACCCGGTGGAGTCGGCGAAGGGTCTTCGTGACTTCGCCAAGGAGAACCCGAACCTCATCATCAAGGGCGGTGTCCTTGACGGTAAGGCGCTGTCCGCCGATGAGATCAAGAAGCTCGCGGACCTCGAGTCCCGCGAGGTTCTGCTCGCCAAGCTGGCGGGTGCCATGAAGGGCAAGCAGACTCAGGCTGCGCAGCTCTTCCAGGCGCTTCCGTCGAAGTTCGTCCGCACTGCGGAAGCGCTTCGCGTCAAGCTCGAAGAGCAGGGCGGTGCCGAGTAACTCGGCTCGCGCAATGGTCGTAGCCCACTAGGGAGACGGCCGCAGCGGGCCGAAAGTACGCCCGCCGACATTTACATCCGGCACCTGCCGAATTAGTGGAAGGACGCCATCATGGCGAAGCTGTCTCAGGAAGACCTGCTCGAGCAGTTCGAGGGCATGACCCTCATCGAGCTCTCCGAGTTCGTGAAGGCCTTCGAGGAGAAGTTCGACGTCACCGCCGCCGCGGCCGTCGCCGTTGCCGGCCCCGCCCAGGGTGGCGGCGCTGCCGAGACCGTCGAGGAGAAGGACGAGTTCGACGTCATCCTCACCGGCGCCGGCGACAAGAAGATCCAGGTCATCAAGGTCGTGCGTGAGCTGACCTCGCTGGGTCTGAAGGAGGCCAAGGACCTCGTCGACGGCACCCCGAAGCCGGTCCTCGAGAAGGTCAACAAGGAGGCCGCTGACAAGGCTGCCGAGTCCCTCAAGGCTGCCGGTGCGGCCGTTGAGGTCAAGTGACCTCCTGAGTCTTAAGACTCTTCTGGCCGGATTCCGCCCTCGGGCGTAACGCCGGCACAGCCAAAGGCGATCACCCAATGGGGTGGTCGCCTTTCGGCGTTTCCACGGCGGCTGTGCGCATCGCCCCGTGACGAGTAGGGTGATCTTCGTCGTGCGCCCCGCAGACGCGCTGTGCGCCCGTTGTACGCCCTTGGGGCGGTCCGGGCAGGTGACCGAGCCTCTGAGGGGGCGGGGGGCCTTGACGAACGGCACGCAGCGCGCAATTCTCAGGACGCGTCGTCACATCGATCCGACTCCGAGGCATGGATCGGCGACGCAGAGGGCAGTAATGAGGTGCGTTCGCAGGGCGCGAGGGCTCGCCCGCGGCACAGGACGACAGCAGGACGCACAGCAGGCGCAACGTAATTCGTGGCAGTGGCGTTGAGAAGAACAAAGAGGCCGATGAGGGTCCCCAAAAACCCGCTCTGGACATCAGTGGGCCAAGTGGCTACACTGACCCTTTGCGCTGCCTGTTAGCTGCCTCCTGCCCGTCACCAGGGGCATGCCCACTGTTTGGCCACCGAGGAATGAACCGCCCTGATCTGGGCTTTTCTGTCTCTGTGTCCATGTGGGACCGGTACGCGCGTAGTGAGTCCGAGCCCTCGGAAGGACCCCCTCTTGGCCGCCTCGCGCAACGCCTCGACCTCCAATACGAACAACGGCGCAAGCACCGCCCCGCTGCGCATCTCCTTTGCAAAGATCAAGGAGCCCCTCGAGGTTCCGAACCTCCTCGCGCTGCAGACCGAGAGCTTTGACTGGCTGCTCGGCAACGCCGCTTGGAAGGGTCGCGTCGAGGCCGCTCTCGAGAGTGGACAGGACGTCCCCACGAAGTCCGGTCTGGAGGAGATCTTCGAAGAGATCTCCCCGATCGAGGACTTCTCCGGGTCGATGTCGCTGACCTTCCGCGACCACCGCTTCGAGCCGCCGAAGAACTCGATCGACGAGTGCAAGGAGCGCGACTTCACGTTCGCCGCCCCGCTCTTCGTCACCGCCGAGTTCACCAACAACGAGACCGGCGAGATCAAGTCCCAGACGGTCTTCATGGGCGACTTCCCGCTCATGACCAACAAGGGCACCTTCGTCATCAACGGCACCGAGCGTGTCGTGGTGTCGCAGCTGGTCCGCTCGCCGGGTGTCTACTTCGACTCCTCCATCGACAAGACGTCCGACAAGGACATCTTCTCCGCCAAGATCATCCCGTCCCGGGGTGCCTGGCTGGAGATGGAGATCGACAAGCGCGACATGGTCGGCGTCCGCATCGACCGCAAGCGCAAGCAGTCCGTCACCGTTCTCCTGAAGGCTCTCGGTTGGACGACCGAGCAGATCCTCGAGGAGTTCGGCGAGTACGAGTCCATGCGCGCCACCCTGGAGAAGGACCACACCCAGGGCCAGGACGACGCGCTGCTCGACATCTACCGCAAGCTGCGCCCGGGCGAGCCGCCGACCCGTGAGGCCGCTCAGACGCTGCTCGAGAACCTCTACTTCAACCCGAAGCGCTACGACCTCGCGAAGGTCGGCCGCTACAAGGTGAACAAGAAGCTCGGCGCCGACGAGCCGCTGAACGCCGGCGTGCTCACGACCGACGACATCATCGCCACCATCAAATACCTGGTGAAGCTCCACGCGGGCGAGACCGAGACGGTCGGCGAGTCGGGTCGCAACATCGTCGTCGAGACCGACGACATCGACCACTTCGGCAACCGTCGTCTGCGCAACGTCGGCGAGCTCATCCAGAACCAGGTCCGCACGGGTCTGGCTCGTATGGAGCGCGTCGTCCGCGAGCGCATGACGACCCAGGACGTCGAGGCGATCACGCCGCAGACCCTGATCAACATCCGCCCGGTCGTGGCGTCGATCAAGGAATTCTTCGGCACCTCGCAGCTGTCGCAGTTCATGGACCAGAACAACCCGCTGTCGGGTCTGACGCACAAGCGTCGTCTCTCGGCACTGGGTCCCGGTGGTCTGTCCCGTGAGCGGGCAGGCTTCGAGGTCCGTGACGTGCACCCGTCTCACTACGGCCGCATGTGCCCGATCGAGACGCCCGAAGGCCCCAACATCGGTCTGATCGGTTCGCTCGCCTCGTACGGCCGCGTCAACGCGTTCGGCTTCGTCGAGACGCCGTACCGCCGTGTCACCGAGGGTGTCGTCACCGACGAGGTCGACTACCTGACGGCCGACGAGGAAGACCGCTTCGTGATCGCCCAGGCGAACGCGACCCTCGGCGAGGACATGCGCTTCACCGAGTCGCGCGTCCTGGTCCGCCGTCGTGGCGGAGAGATCGACTACATCCCGGGCGACGACGTCGACTACATGGACGTCTCGCCGCGCCAGATGGTGTCGGTCGCGACCGCGATGATCCCCTTCCTCGAGCACGACGACGCCAACCGCGCGCTCATGGGCGCGAACATGATGCGTCAGGCCGTGCCGCTGATCACGTCCGAGGCACCGCTCGTCGGCACCGGCATGGAGTACCGCTGCGCGGTCGACGCCGGTGACGTCATCAAGGCGGAGAAGGCGGGTGTGGTCCAGGAGGTCTCCGCGGACTACGTCACCGTCGCCAACGACGACGGCACGTACACCACGTACCGGATCGCCAAGTTCTCCCGCTCCAACCAGGGCACCTCGGTCAACCAGAAGGTTGTCGTGGACGAGGGCGCCCGGGTCATCGAGGGCCAGGTCCTCGCCGACGGTCCCGCCACCCAGCAGGGTGAGATGGCGCTCGGCAAGAACCTCCTGGTCGCCTTCATGCCGTGGGAGGGTCACAACTACGAGGACGCCATCATCCTGAGCCAGCGGCTCGTACAGGATGACGTGCTCTCTTCGATCCACATCGAAGAGCACGAGGTCGACGCGCGTGACACCAAGCTCGGCCCGGAGGAGATCACCCGGGACATCCCGAACGTCTCCGAAGAGGTCCTCGCCGACCTCGACGAGCGCGGCATCATCCGTATCGGTGCCGAGGTCGTCGCCGGCGACATCCTCGTCGGCAAGGTCACGCCCAAGGGTGAGACCGAGCTGACGCCGGAGGAGCGTCTGCTCCGCGCGATCTTCGGTGAGAAGGCGCGCGAGGTGCGCGACACCTCGCTGAAGGTGCCGCACGGTGAGATCGGCAAGGTCATCGGCGTCCGCGTCTTCGACCGCGAAGAGGGCGACGAGCTTCCCCCGGGCGTGAACCAGCTGGTCCGCGTCTACGTGGCCCAGAAGCGCAAGATCACCGACGGTGACAAGCTCGCCGGCCGTCACGGCAACAAGGGTGTTATCTCGAAGATCCTTCCGATCGAGGACATGCCGTTCCTCGAGGACGGAACTCCGGTCGACATCATCCTGAACCCGCTGGGTGTGCCGTCCCGAATGAACCCGGGACAGGTCCTGGAGATCCACCTCGGCTGGCTCGCCAGCCGCGGCTGGGACGTCTCCGGTCTGGGTGACGAGTGGGCCCAGCGCCTGCAGGTCATCGGCGCCGACCGCGTCGAGCCCGGCACCAACGTCGCCACCCCGGTGTTCGACGGTGCCCGCGAGGACGAGATCACCGGTCTCTTCGAGGCCACGATCCCCAACCGCGACGGCGACCGCCTGGTGCAGCCCTCCGGCAAGGCGCAGCTGTTCGACGGCCGCTCCGGCGAGCCGTTCCCGGACCCGATCTCGGTCGGGTACATGTACATCCTCAAGCTGCACCACCTGGTCGACGACAAGCTCCACGCCCGTTCGACCGGCCCGTACTCGATGATCACGCAGCAGCCGCTGGGTGGTAAGGCGCAGTTCGGTGGTCAGCGCTTCGGTGAGATGGAGGTGTGGGCGCTGGAGGCATACGGCGCCGCGTACGCCCTCCAGGAGCTCCTGACGATCAAGTCCGACGACGTGACCGGCCGCGTGAAGGTCTACGAGGCCATCGTCAAGGGCGAGAACATCCCGGAGCCCGGCATTCCCGAGTCCTTCAAGGTGCTCATCAAGGAAATGCAGTCGCTCTGCCTCAACGTGGAGGTGCTGTCCTCGGACGGCATGTCCATCGAGATGCGCGACACGGACGAGGACGTCTTCCGCGCAGCGGAGGAACTCGGTATCGACCTGTCCCGGCGCGAGCCGAGCAGCGTCGAAGAGGTCTGACGGGCCGGCCGGGGGTCTCCGTAGAAAGAGACCCCCGGCCCTCCCCGGACCCGTTCAGACCATTTGAAGTGCCCATTTATCTCGCGTAACGCGAGGGGCTCGAACCCCCGAAAGAGGGATTGACGACAAGTGCTCGACGTCAACTTCTTCGACGAGCTGCGGATTGGCCTCGCCACCGCGGACGACATCCGGACCTGGTCCCACGGCGAAGTGAAGAAGCCGGAGACCATCAACTACCGCACCCTGAAGCCCGAAAAGGACGGACTCTTCTGCGAGAAGATCTTCGGTCCGACCCGGGACTGGGAGTGCTACTGCGGCAAGTACAAGCGTGTCCGCTTCAAGGGCATCATCTGTGAGCGCTGCGGCGTCGAGGTCACTCGCGCCAAGGTGCGTCGTGAGCGGATGGGCCACATTGAGCTGGCCGCGCCCGTCACGCACATCTGGTACTTCAAGGGCGTTCCCTCGCGCCTGGGCTACCTGCTCGACCTCGCGCCGAAGGACCTCGAGAAGGTCATCTACTTCGCCGCGTACATGATCACCTTCGTGGACGAGGAGCGCCGGACGCGCGACCTGCCCTCGCTGGAGGCGCACGTCTCCGTCGAGCGTCAGCAGGTCGAGAACCGTCGTGACTCCGACCTGGAGGCCCGCGCCAAGAAGCTCGAGACCGACCTCGCCGAGCTCGAGGCCGAGGGCGCCAAGGCCGACGTGCGCCGCAAGGTGCGCGAAGGTGCCGAGCGCGAGATGAAGCAGCTCCGTGACCGCGCCCAGCGCGAGATCGACCGCCTCGACGAGGTGTGGAACCGCTTCAAGAACCTCAAGGTCCAGGACCTGGAGGGCGACGAGCTCCTCTACCGCGAGCTGCGTGACCGCTTCGGCACGTACTTCGACGGTTCCATGGGTGCGGCTGCTCTGCAGAAGCGCCTGGAGTCCTTCGACCTCGAGGAGGAGGCCGAGCGCCTCCGCGAGATCATCCGTACCGGCAAGGGCCAGAAGAAGACCCGTGCGCTCAAGCGCCTCAAGGTCGTCTCCGCGTTCCTGCAGACCAGCAACAGCCCCAAGGGCATGGTTCTGGACTGCGTCCCGGTCATCCCGCCGGACCTGCGTCCGATGGTGCAGCTGGACGGTGGCCGCTTCGCGACCTCCGACCTGAACGACCTGTACCGCCGCGTGATCAACCGCAACAACCGCCTCAAGCGACTCCTTGACCTCGGCGCCCCCGAGATCATCGTGAACAACGAGAAGCGCATGCTTCAGGAGGCCGTCGACGCGCTCTTCGACAACGGCCGTCGTGGTCGCCCGGTCACGGGCCCCGGCAACCGTCCGCTGAAGTCGCTGTCCGACATGCTCAAGGGCAAGCAGGGTCGATTCCGTCAGAACCTTCTCGGCAAGCGTGTGGACTACTCCGCGCGTTCCGTGATCGTCGTCGGCCCGCAGCTCAAGCTGCACCAGTGCGGTCTGCCGAAGGCCATGGCGCTGGAGCTCTTCAAGCCGTTCGTGATGAAGCGCCTGGTTGACCTGAACCACGCGCAGAACATCAAGTCGGCGAAGCGCATGGTCGAGCGCGGCCGCACGGTCGTGTACGACGTGCTCGAAGAGGTCATCGCCGAGCACCCGGTTCTGCTGAACCGTGCGCCCACGCTGCACCGCCTCGGCATCCAGGCCTTCGAGCCCCAGCTGGTCGAGGGCAAGGCCATCCAGATCCACCCGCTCGTCTGCACCGCGTTCAACGCGGACTTCGACGGTGACCAGATGGCCGTCCACCTGCCGCTCTCCGCGGAGGCGCAGGCCGAGGCCCGCATCCTGATGCTGTCCTCGAACAACATCCTGAAGCCGGCCGACGGTCGTCCCGTCACCATGCCGACCCAGGACATGGTGCTCGGCCTGTTCTTCCTCACCACGGACGAGGAAGAGCGCAAGGTCGTCGGCGAGGGCCGGTCCTTCGGCTCCACCGCCGAGGCGATCATGGCGTTCGACGCCCGCGAGCTCTCGCTCCAGGCGAAGGTCGACATCCGCTTCCCGATCGGCACCGTCCCGCCGCGTGGCTGGACCCCGCCGGTGGCGGAGGAGGGCGAGCCCGAGTGGCAGACCGGTGACTCCTTCCGCATCCGTACGACCCTGGGCCGTGCGCTCTTCAACGAGCTGCTGCCCGAGGACTACCCGTTCGTCGACTACTCGGTGGGCAAGAAGCAGCTCTCCGAGATCGTCAACGACCTGGCGGAGCGCTACCCCAAGGTCATCGTGGCGGCGACGCTCGACAACCTGAAGGCGTCCGGCTTCCACTGGGCGACCCGTTCGGGCGTCACCGTGGCCATCTCCGACGTCGTCGTGCCCGAGGCCAAGAAGGCCATCGTCCAGGGCTACGAGGCGCAGGACGAGAAGGTCCAGAAGCAGTACGAGCGCGGTCTGATCACCAAGGAAGAGCGCACTCAGGAGCTCATCGCGATCTGGACCAAGGCGACCAACGAGGTTGCCGAGGCGATGAACGCGAACTTCCCCAAGACGAACCCCATCTTCATGATGGTTGACTCGGGTGCCCGAGGAAACATGATGCAGATGCGTCAGATCGCCGGTATGCGTGGTCTGGTGTCGAACGCGAAGAACGAGACGATCCCGCGCCCGATTAAGGCGTCGTTCCGCGAGGGTCTCTCCGTTCTGGAGTACTTCATCTCCACGCACGGTGCCCGTAAGGGTCTCGCCGACACCGCCCTGCGTACCGCCGACTCGGGTTACCTGACCCGTCGTCTGGTGGACGTCTCGCAGGACGTGATCATCCGCGAGGAGGACTGCGGCACCGACCGCGGCCTCAAGCTGAAGATCGCGGAGAAGGGTGCCGACGGCATCCTCCGCAAGACCGACGACGTCGAGACCAGCGTCTACGCCCGCATGCTGGCGGAAGACGTCGTGATCGACGGCAAGGTCATCGCGCCTGCCAACGTCGACCTCGGTGACGTGCTCATCGACCAGCTGGTCATGCACGGCGTCGAGGAGGTCAAGACCCGCTCGGTCCTGACCTGCGAGTCCGCGGTCGGCACCTGTGCCTTCTGCTACGGCCGCTCGCTGGCCACCGGCAAGCTCGTCGACATCGGCGAGGCGGTCGGCATCATCGCCGCCCAGTCCATCGGTGAGCCGGGTACGCAGCTCACCATGCGTACCTTCCACACCGGTGGTGTGGCCGGTGACGACATCACCCAGGGTCTGCCCCGTGTCGTCGAGCTCTTCGAGGCTCGTACGCCCAAGGGTGTCGCCCCGATCTCCGAGGCCAAGGGCCGCATCCGGATCGAGGAGACCGAGAAGACCAAGAAGATCGTCGTCACCCCGGACGACGGCAGCGAGGAGACGGCGTTCCCGATCTCCAAGCGCGCCCGTCTGCTGGTCGGCGAGGGCGACCCGGTCGAGGTGGGCCAGAAGCTCACCGTCGGTGCGACCAACCCGCACGACGTCCTGCGCATCCTCGGTCAGCGTGCGGTCCAGGTCCACCTGGTCGGCGAAGTCCAGAAGGTGTACAACAGCCAGGGCGTGTCGATCCACGACAAGCACATCGAGATCATCATCCGGCAGATGCTCCGCCGCGTGACGATCATCGAGTCCGGCGACGCGGAACTGCTGCCGGGCGAGCTCGTCGAGCGCTCGAAGTTCGAGACCGAGAACCGTCGTGTGGTCACGGAAGGCGGCCACCCGGCCTCCGGCCGTCCGCAGCTGATGGGTATCACCAAGGCCTCGCTGGCGACGGAGTCGTGGCTGTCCGCGGCTTCCTTCCAGGAGACGACCAGGGTCCTGACGGACGCGGCGATCAACGCCAAGTCCGACTCCCTGATCGGCCTCAAGGAGAACGTCATCATCGGTAAGCTCATCCCGGCCGGTACGGGTCTCTCCCGCTACCGCAACATCCGGGTCGAGCCGACCGAGGAGGCCAAGGCCGCGATGTACTCGGCCGTCGGCTACGACGACATCGACTACTCGCCGTTCGGCACGGGCTCCGGCCAGGCCGTTCCGCTGGAGGACTACGACTACGGTCCGTACAACCAGTAAGAGCGTGTAGCGGTACGTACGAAGGGCGCCTGCCCCGCTTTCGAGCGGGGTGGGCGCCCTTCGGCGTTGTGCGGCTGGGTCAGCGCTGACCCTGGAGGTAGGGCTGGAGCCGGTACAGCCGGGTGTGGAAGTCGGGGTGGGTGGAGAGCAGCCGGGCCAGCGTGCCCGGTTCGTCCGGCTTCGCGCCCTGCGCGGCCGCCAGCTGATAGCGGGCCTGCACCTCGGACTGCTCCATGGTGTGCAGCACCTCCGCGAGCATCGGCGCGAAGCCGAGGGCGGCGGCGTGCTGGTCGGCCCGGAGTTCGGCGCGGCGCCCGACGGCAGCCATCAGGTACGGAGTGACGAGGAGGACCAGCGGCAGCCCGTACAGCACGGTGATGGTCGCGAGCGTCAGGAAGCCGATGAACAGGACCAGCCCGGCCGTGACCAGCCAGGAGAAGTAGCTTGCGAAGGCGACCACGAAGACGACGACGGTACGGATGACCTGCCAGGCGACGCGGCCCGGCAGTGAGTACCAGTAGCCGAGCAGCGACGACCAGGCGTGGCCGCCGGTGTGGTGGCCCAGCTCGTGCGCGAGGACGGCGGCCAGATGGGCGCTGGACAGGTTGGTCAGGGCGAACCTGGTGACCCCCACGATGTGACCGGCGGCGGCGTAGGCGTTGAGCTCCTTGCTCTCCTCGATCCAGAGCTCGTACTGGTCGCCCTCGACACCGGCCCGCGCGGTGACCTCGTGCCAGACCGGGGCGAGCCGCCTCATGTCCTGTGGGCTGGGCCGGTGCAGTTTGAGCAGGCGGCGGGCGAAGAAGTCCTCGCTGGGGCGGTGGAAGACGAGCGCGCCGGAGGCCACCCAGAGGAGGGTCGGGATCCAGTACGGGAGTCCGGTCAGGGCGTCCAGGATGCTCGCCGCGAGCAGGACCACCAGCAGGCTCATCAGGAAACCGGGCAGCAGCAGGGCGAGCTGGCCGACGGCAGTGGCGTCCGCGCCGCGCTGGTGCGCCGTGTAGTGGACGCGGCGGCCCGGGGCGTTCTGGTAGTCGAGGTTGTCCGGGGCGTGCGGAGGCTGTGGCTCGGGCTGTGGCTCGGGCGGCGGGATCTGGGGGCGGGCGTCGGGGGGAGCGGGGGTGACGCCGTGCGGTCCGTACGGCGGGAAGGGGTGGCTCGGGGGGACCCGGGGGTCCGGGTACGGGGGCGGCGGCGCCGAGCGGGCAGAGGGGTCGGCGGCCTGCGTGCCCGGGTAGGAGGGCGGGGGCTGTGTGCCCGGGTACGGGGGCGGGGGCTGCGTGCCGGGGTACGGGGGCGGGGTGTGGGCGTGCGGGTGGAGAGGGTGTGGGGTCTGCGTGCCCGGGTACGGGGGTGCGCCGTCGGCCGGATGGGCGGGTGCGGTCGCCTCCGGGCGGGCGCTGTCGGAGGGGTACTCGGGTGGCTGCGGCTGTGGCTGCGGGTGCTCGGGGTATACGGGTTCCTGGGGCTGGGTCATGGGGCATCCTTCGGGTGGTGTCGGGGCGTCAGCCGATGAAGAGTGAGGCGGGGAGGGCTGCAGCTCCGGTGCAGAAGGCGATCAGCCCGGCCCGTATCCACTGGTGTTTGCGAGCTGCGATACGGCTGTTCTCCGCCAGTGATGCCCGGAGCGCCGCCGCGGGGGCGCGTGCGGTTTCGGTGAGTGCCTGCTCCAACTGGCCGTGCGCGTGGGCCCTTTGGATGTCACCGAAGTACGACAGGGGTGTGCCGGGCCGCCACGTGCGACTGCGGTAGCGGGGCAGCACGGCCATCAGCAGGGCCAGCAGCGCCAGGCCGAACGAGGCGGCGCCCGTCCACCAGAAGGCGCTTCCGGCGGCGGAGAGGGCGTCCGGCCTCCAGCTGCGTCCGGCCAGCAGGCCCGAGAGGACGCCCGCCGTGGTGCCGAGGGCGGCGACCAGTACGGACGCCTTGCTGTCGGCGCGGGCTATCTCGGTGCGCAGCTCGGTGAGGAGGCGGGCGGCCAGTTCGGTGATGTCCGCGTCCGGGGGTGCGGGCGGGACGGCCGGATCCGGGCCGGGCGTGGGCGCGCGGGTGGGGGTGGTGGTCATGGCGTGCCGGTTCCGGGAGTGGTCGTGTCACGGGGGGCGGTGTCCTCCGTGTGCGGCGCCGCGGTGCTGGGGTCGTTCTGGGGGTCGGGGTCGGGGGCCGGGGCCTCGGGCCGCTGGGGCATCGTCGGGGCGCTGCCGTACCCCGGCGGCGGCTGCCATGCCGGGGGCGCGGACGGTGTTCCGGCGGGAGTGCCGTTCGGAGCGTGGGGCGGGGCGCCGGTCGGCTGGGCGCCGGGCCAGGGGGGCGTGGGGCCGGCCCCGTACGGAGCCGCCGTCCAGGCGGGCGGTCCGGCCGGCGGCACGGTCTCCTGGCCGGGGGCGTCCGGGGTGTGCGGCTGCTGTCCGGGAAGCGCGGGGCCGGCTGCCGGGGAGGGCGCCGGGACCGGGGAGAAGGGGGTGGCGTAGTGCACCGCACCCGGAGCGGCGTCCTGCGGGGGAGCGGCCGGCCGGCCTGCCGCCCCGCCGGGACCTGGTGCGGGGGGTGTTCCGGGACCGGCTGCGGGGCCGGTCGCGGGACTGCCTGCGGGACCTGCCCCGAAACCGGTGGCAGACCCTGCTCCCGGAGCCGCTCCGGGCTCGATGCCGGGAGGGACTCCGGGGGCGGCCGTCGGCCCGGCCGGATGCTGGCCCGGTTGTGGCGCCTGTCCCGGCTGCGGCGGCAGCTGGGGTGCCGGGGACTGGGTCACCCCGGGCAGCCGTTGGTTGAGGATGTCGCTCATGGTGCGCAGCGCCAGCTGCTTGGGGCCGTCCAGCTCGTAGTCCTGGGCGACGTCTCCCGCCAGCAGCTGCCCCACCAGGTCCATCTGGGCCTGGATCATGCGCAGTTGGTCCTCGCGCATGCTGTTCATGACGAGTGCGGAGTCCTCGGGGTGCTGCGCCAGGTGCAGCGCCCAGGCATGCACCCCGCCCTGGGCCAGGTGGTACTGGTAGAAGTTGATCTTCTCGGCCTCGAGGCGCTGGAGCTCCAGCGCCTGCTGCCCGGCCAGGAGCGCCTGCTGGTGCGCCCACTGCTGCTGCTGCAACGCCAGGACGTGGTTCTGCTCCCCGTACGCCGTCGCCCGCTGCAGGGCGAGCGCGTCCTGCTGGGTGAGCCGGCGGGCCACCTCGCTGTCGACGGTCATGCCGAGCTGGGCGTCGAGCACCTGCTCGGCCGCGTTGTGCTGGAGGCTCTGCAGACGCTTCTGGTGGTCAATGTTCTCCTGGTCCCTGCGCAGCCGTACGGTCCAGGCGACCTTCAGCCCGACCCCGCCGCCCAGCGCACCGAGCGCGGTCACGGCACGCAGCAGCTCCTGCTCGGCGACGGCGCTGTCGGCGATGGCGTGCAGCCGGGCCACCGGCCGCGCGGCCTGTTCCAGCTCGCCCAGCAGCAGCCGGGGCACGTCCCGGTACCCGGAGGCCACGAACCGCGCCGGATCCACCACCTGCCAGGACAGCTCGACGATGCACCCGAACTCGAAGGCGTCGTTGTCGCTGGGCAGCGCCAGCTCCGCCTGCACCGGATGCACGCCCATGTCGACCTCGTACACCGAGCTGTACCGCTTGGTCGCGGCCTCGGCGCGCGTGGGCCGCACCGGCGGCAAATAGGTGTCGTACGCACCCTTGGGCGTCGAGAACACCAGGGCGTGATCGATCCGGGTGAGTGGTTTGCGGAACTCGAATCGCGACAACTGCCGCACAGTGATGACCGGATCGATCAGCGGAGTGTGCCGGTCGGCGTGCTGATCCCACTCGGGCGGTCGTCGGAAGTCGGCCATGTGCGGGTCTCCTTGACGGGTGGATCGGGTCAGGCGGGCTGATGCGGGAGTACGGTGCGCAGCCGTCCGGCGACGGGTGGCGGCGGTCCGGCGTCCTCGTCGGACATGGTCCGCAGGAGGTGGTCCAGGCGGAGGAAGTCCTCCGGGGTGACGGCGAGCACGGGCAGCAGCGCGGCGAGCGCCCATTCGACCGCCGGGTCGCGGTCGGCGATGAGCACCCAGGTGCGCAGTACGTCCAGTGCCGTCCTGGAGTGGACGGGGGCGGCCAGCGCGGTCCGCCACAGGACGGCGATGTTCCGGGCGGTCCTGTCGCCCGCGGTGGCGGCCTCGGCGTACCGGGCGAGGATCAGGGGCCGCCCGTGCAGCTTGTCGCCCTCGGTCCGCCAGCAGGCGTTCAGGAAGCCCGCGACGGCCAGGTCGAGCACGGACGCCTCCTTGCGCGGGGTGTCCAGGCTGCGCAGGAGTTCCTGGAGGACCTGCTCGCCCGCGGGCGAGAGGACGAGGAGTTCCACGGACGACGCGAGCTCGGCCAGCAGGTCGTCGTCCCGGTCCTCCTCCTCGTACTCCTTGCGGGCGGCCTTGCGCAGCGCGGCGAGCGCCTTCTCCGGGCGCTCGTCCCCGATCAGCCCGTGCGCCCGGATCGCCACCCAGCGGCGGCCCGGATCGTCGCCCTCGCACCAGGTGTCGATGATGTACGGCACGTGCGGGGCTTCGAGCCGGTGGGCGAGAGCGAGGGCGTTGACGGCCACGATCCGGTGGACGAAGTCCTTCGACGCGGCCCACGGCTCGATGATCAGGGCCATCGCCGACGGCAGGTCCGTCACCGCCAGCACGGCGACCGTGGAGGCGGCCCGGGTGCGCACCAACGGCCGCCCGTCGACCGCCAGCCGGTGCAGCCACTGGATCAGCGCGGGCCGGGACGACGGGTGCCCGGTCCACAGTTCACGGAGCAGCACCAGGGGCGCCCGGTCGTCCCGGAAGGCGGACTTGGCCTGGAGGACCGGGCCCCACTCGGTGGGCTCCTCCTCCTCGTACCGGTGTGCGCGGGCGAGCTGCAGACGCTTGCCGACGTGTGTGCCGAACACGGGCACCGCGGGCGGCACCACCGGGTTCTCGGTCTGCTGGAGGAAGGCGTAGAGCAGGTCGCTCAGCTCTGCCGTCAGCGCGTACGGGCTGCCGTCGAAGGCGGCCAGCGCCACCAGGAACGCCTTGTCGCGCAGGTGCAGCGCGGACTCGTCCTCCTCGAACCACTCCTGGATCTGGTTCTCCAGGGCGCTCAGGGAGAACCGTTCGATCTGCGGTCCGCCCGCCTGCCCCGTGGCGTACTCGGCGAGCGTCCGGGCGTACGCGACGGCCTCCCTGGGCTGGGGCGCCCGGTCCAGGAACTCCGTCACCGCGGGCAGCGCCAGCAGCCCGGGCACCTGCTCGGCCTCGATCCGTGTCCGAAGGTGCGCCTCCAGTACGGCGTATGCGGCGGGCGCGTGCCACTCGGCGACCGGGACGTCCTCCAGGGAGGCCCGGGGCCCCACGGTGATCACCAGGTAGGCGTCCTTCTTCGCCAGCTCGTCACGCATCGCCAGCAGGTCCGACTCGCGCAGCGGCCTGCCCCGCTCGGTGATCGGGTCGCAGAGGAGGTTGCCGCCCTCCTTGAGCCGCCCGGCGACGTCACCGGGCCTGCTCTCCCGGTCGATGGCGTTCACCGGGAAGGCCTCCAGCCGGTGCAGCAGCATCAGGGCGGCCGTGCCCCGGCCCGCGAAACGTGGGCCCAGGAGCACCAGCACCCGCTCCTCGCGCAGCCGCTCCGCCAGCAGGCGGAAGGCGTCCTCGCAGGTTTGCGGCTCGGCGTGCGGGACGGTGCCCGCGGTCACGAAGTGCGCCGCGACGGCCTCGACCGAGGTGCGGGAGATCTCACCGGAGGAGTGGGAGCCCGTACCGAAGAGGCTGCCGAACTGGTAGTGGATCTCCGTCTTGCTGCCCTTGATCACGTCGCCGGCCACCCGGCCCGCGCTGACCCCGTGGTTGTCGCCGCCGATCAGACCGCCGCCGAGGCGGGCCCCGGACTCGAAGCGCATGTTCCGCGGTGCGTGGTCCATCAGGTCGCGGCGGGCCGTCCAGGCCTCCTGCGCCTGGGGTGACTCCTCGGCGGCCCCCTCCTGATCGGGGGGCGGCGAGCCGTCGGGAGCCGCCTTGTCCGCAGGTGCCGCGGCCTGCTGCGGCCTGTCGCCCGCCGGTGCGCCGCCGGGTTCGCCCGCGCTCACGAGGCGCCGCCCGGGGCCCGGCGGCCCGCGTCGAAGCGGATGTCCCCGCCGACGCTGCCCGCGGAGACGCCGTGGTTGTCGCCGCCCACGTAGCCGCCGGCGAAGTGCGGGGCGGCGCCGGGGACGGCCGGACCCCCGTTCCGGCCGTCCCGCCTTCCGGTTCCGGGTTCCCCCTGGTGTCCCGGAACCGGAAGGTCCCCCGTGCCACAGTGGTCCTGATCGCCCGCCCTGGGCGCGTCGGCGGGAAGCGGCCCGAGGAGCCAGGCCTGCAACGGTCCGTTCTTGCTGTCGACCGTGATGGCGTGGAAGTCCTCGGCCGGGATCCCCTGATGGTCGTGGCGCACGATCCCCGCGTGCACCGAGTCCGAGACGCACAGCGCGACGTCGTCGCGGCGCTGCGCGAGCGCGGACCGCAACAGTCCGGCGTCGAGCAGCCGGCAGGCGTGATTGAGGTCGGCGCCCACCCACCCCTCGTGCTCGTCGACCCACACGTATCCGGTCGCCACCACGACCCGCAGCCGCATCTGCGCGGACCGCGAGGCCATCCGGTTCATGGACCGCAGCTGGGCGGGCGCCTCGTGGATCAGGGCGCGCAGCAGAGCGGTCAACGGCGCGTTGGCGTCGATGAGTTCCATCACGGAGTCGCCCCGGTCGGCGCGCCGCCGCAGCGTCTCGTCGATGCCCGCGCACTCCAGCACGCGGTCCGTGAGGCCGTACAGCATCCTGCGCAGGTAGGCCTGTTCGACGTCGTCACGGTCGCTGAACTTCTCGATGTCGAGCAGCAGGAAGGTGCGGCTCACGGGGTCGGTCATGCTGGCGCCTCTCACTGGTCCTGCAAAAGCCCCGGACGGAAGGACCGCGCCTTGACGGGGTGCGGCCCGACGGGTTGGGAAGAGCTTGGCGGCACGGGGCCGCACGCGGTGAGGCCGGATGACGCAGTGGAACTGTGACCGTGTACACAGAGCCACGTACGGTCCTCGACGGGTCACCCGGGGTTACGGCGGTGCGCCGTCCGTGGCCCGCGTCGCCCCGGAGCGGGCGATGCGCCGCAGGACGTCCGGGCGCAGGATCACCAGCGCCCGCCGCCCGGTGAGCACCACCTCCCGCTCCCGCAGGTCCTTGAGCAGCCGCTGCACCATTTCCCGGGAGGCCCCGACGGCCCCGGCCAGCTCCTGCTTGGACAGGGGCACGGCGACCTCGATGCCTTCGTCGGTGCGCCGACCGTGGGTGCGGGCGAGGTCCAGCAGCAGCACCGCGAAGCGTTCCCGGACGCTCAACGAGGCGAATTCCAGCCGTCGTTGGTCCGTCGCGCGCATGCGGTCCGCGGTGAGCCCGAGCAGTTGGAAAGAGGCGTCGGGCGAGCGGGCGAGGAAGCCCCGGAACTTCTCGTACTCCACGGCCTTGGCCTTCACCGGGGCCAGCGCGGTCACGGTCGCGGAGCGGGCCCGGCCGGTCAGGACGGCGGACTCGCCGATGATGTCGCCGGGGCCGCGCAGGGCCAGGAGGGCCTGGTAGCCGTTGGCCGCCGACGCGGTGACCTTCGTCCAGCCGTGCAGGATCAGCAGGATGTGGGCCGAGGGTTCGTTCTGGTGCAGCAGCGTCGCCCGCGGGATGAATTCCAGGTCGTTGCCGAGGGCGAGGAGGGCCGCGCGGTCCTCGCTCTCCAGCCGCGCGAGGAAGGGGACCCGGTCGTCGAGACCTCCGTCGCTGGGTAAGTGCGCAGCAGTCATGTAGCCCCCCGGTCAGCACGGCGGGCATCAATGTACTGAGAAGCGGTATCGAGCACCCCGGGAACGGCGGTATTGACAGGGCGGGCGGCTTCCCGCTCCCCGCCCCGCCGTCCCTGGACAGCATTTGTTTTGACCCAGGTCGATGAGGTAGGTACGCTCAGACCTTGTGCCTGGGGTGTGCCTGGGCTCCTGTGCGTGTCTACAGCCGCAGAGTGAGCTCGTCTTTGCAGGGCCCCCGTGATTCGCGTCGTTCTCCGCTTCCGGCGGAGTGTGCCGGGTCCGACACGCCCGACCGCGTGGGTCGGAGAGTGTTCCAGGTTAGTTTCACAGTGATCGGCACACAGAAACCGGAGAAGTAGTGCCTACGATCCAGCAGCTGGTCCGGAAGGGCCGGCAGGACAAGGTCGAGAAGAACAAGACGCCCGCGCTTGAGGGTTCGCCCCAGCGCCGTGGCGTCTGCACGCGTGTGTTCACGACCACCCCGAAGAAGCCGAACTCGGCGCTCCGTAAGGTCGCGCGTGTGCGCCTGACCTCGGGCATCGAGGTCACGGCCTACATCCCGGGTGAGGGCCACAACCTGCAGGAGCACTCGATCGTGCTCGTGCGTGGCGGTCGTGTGAAGGACCTTCCGGGTGTTCGCTACAAGATCATCCGCGGTTCCCTCGACACGCAGGGCGTCAAGAACCGTAAGCAGGCTCGCAGCCGCTACGGCGCCAAGAAGGAGAAGTAAGAATGCCTCGTAAGGGCCCCGCCCCGAAGCGCCCGGTCATCATTGACCCGGTTTACCAGTCTCCTCTTGTCACGTCGCTGATCAACAAGATCCTGCTCGACGGCAAGCGTTCCACCGCCGAGCGGATCGTGTACGGCGCCATGGAAGGCCTCCGCGAGAAGACCGGCGCTGACCCGGTCATCACGCTGAAGCGCGCGCTTGAGAACGTCAAGCCGTCGCTCGAGGTCAAGTCCCGCCGTGTCGGTGGCGCCACCTACCAGGTGCCGATCGAGGTCAAGCCCGGTCGCGCCGCCACCCTCTCGCTCCGCTGGATCGTGGGTTACTCCCGCGCCCGCCGCGAGAAGACGATGACCGAGCGCCTCATGAACGAGCTGCTCGACGCCTCGAACGGTCTTGGCGCTGCCGTCAAGAAGCGTGAGGACACCCACAAGATGGCCGAGTCCAACAAGGCCTTCGCGCACTACCGCTGGTAGTCGTTACCCACATCGAGACCGAGAGAAGACTGAGCCATATGGCCACCACTTCGCTTGACCTGGCCAAGGTCCGCAACATCGGGATCATGGCCCACATCGACGCGGGCAAGACGACCACCACCGAGCGGATCCTCTTCTACACCGGTGTGTCTTACAAGATCGGTGAAGTCCACGACGGCGCTGCCACGATGGACTGGATGGAGCAGGAGCAGGAGCGCGGCATCACGATCACGTCTGCCGCGACGACCTGCCACTGGCCGCTCAACGATGTCGATCACACGATCAACATCATCGACACCCCGGGTCACGTCGACTTCACCGTCGAGGTGGAGCGTTCGCTCCGCGTCCTCGACGGCGCTGTCACCGTGTTCGACGGTGTTGCCGGTGTCGAGCCCCAGTCCGAGACTGTCTGGCGTCAGGCGGACCGCTACGGCGTGCCGCGCATCTGCTTCGTCAACAAGCTCGACCGTACGGGTGCCGAGTTCCACCGCTGCGTCGACATGATCGTCGACCGCCTCGGTGCGGTCCCGCTCGTCATGCAGCTCCCGATCGGCGCCGAGGCCGACTTCAAGGGCGTCGTCGACCTCGTGTCGATGAAGGCGCTCGTGTGGTCCGCCGAGGCCGCCAAGGGCGAGATGTACGACACGGTCGACATCCCGGACACGCACACCGAGGCCGCCGACGAGTGGCGCGGGAAGCTGCTCGAGACGGTCGCCGAGCACGACGAAGAGATGATGGAGCTGTACCTCGAGGGCCAGGAGCCCACCGAGGAGCAGCTGATGGCGGCCATCCGCCGCATCACCCTCGCGTCGAAGGGCGGCGCCGGTTCGGTGACCGTCAGCCCCGTGTTCTGCGGTACGGCGTTCAAGAACAAGGGCGTCCAGCCCCTGCTCGACGCCGTGGTGCGCTACCTCCCCTCCCCCCTGGACGTCGAGGCCATTGAAGGCCACGACGTGAAGGACCCGGAGACGGTCGTCAAGCGCAAGCCGTCGGACGACGAGCCCTTCTCGGGCCTCGCGTTCAAGATCATGAGCGACCCGCACCTCGGCAAGCTCACCTTCGTCCGGGTCTACTCGGGCCGCCTGGTGTCCGGCACCTCGGTGCTGAACTCCGTCAAGGGCAAGAAGGAGCGCATCGGCAAGATCTACCGCATGCACGCGAACAAGCGTGAGGAGATCGAGTCGGTGGGCGCCGGCGACATCATCGCCGTGATGGGTCTCAAGCAGACCACCACCGGTGAGACGCTGTGCGACGAGAAGGCCCCGGTCATCCTGGAGTCCATGGACTTCCCGGCCCCGGTCATCCAGGTCGCCATCGAGCCCAAGTCCAAGGGCGACCAGGAGAAGCTGGGTGTTGCCATCCAGCGTCTCTCGGAGGAGGACCCCTCCTTCCAGGTGCACTCGGACGAGGAGACCGGCCAGACCATCATCGGTGGTATGGGTGAGCTCCACCTCGAGGTGCTCGTCGACCGCATGAAGCGCGAGTTCCGCGTCGAGGCGAACGTCGGCAAGCCCCAGGTCGCGTACCGCGAGACGATCCGCAAGACCGTCGAGCGCATCGACTACACGCACAAGAAGCAGACTGGTGGTACCGGCCAGTTCGCGAAGGTGCAGATCGCCCTTGAGCCCATCGAGGGTGGCGACGCGTCCTACGAGTTCGTCAACAAGGTCACCGGTGGCCGCATCCCCCGGGAGTACATCCCGTCGGTGGACGCGGGTGCCCAGGAAGCCATGCAGTTCGGCATCCTGGCCGGTTACGAGATGGTCGGCGTCCGCGTCACCCTTCTCGACGGTGGTTACCACGAGGTCGACTCCTCGGAGCTCGCCTTCAAGATCGCCGGTTCGCAGGCCTTCAAGGAGGGTGCCCGCAAGGCCTCTCCCGTGCTCCTCGAGCCGATGATGGCCGTCGAGGTCACCACGCCCGAGGACTACATGGGCGATGTGATCGGCGACCTCAACTCCCGCCGTGGCCAGATCCAGGCCATGGAGGAGCGCAGCGGCGCTCGCGTCGTGAAGGGCCTCGTGCCCCTCTCGGAGATGTTCGGCTACGTCGGAGACCTCCGCAGCAAGACCTCGGGTCGCGCAAGCTACTCGATGCAGTTCGACTCCTACGCCGAGGTTCCGCGGAACGTCGCCGAGGAGATCATCGCGAAGGCCAAGGGCGAGTAACTCTCCCGAGTCACTCACCGAGCGGCTCTTGAGTCACTCACCGGGCGGCCCACCCCAGGGCGGGCCGCCCACCGCGAGGACGGGTTCTCACCCGTACGAGCACACGCTTTAGGCTTATCACCGGAGCCACTGGGGCATTCAGCGCAATCCGTGCCGAATGCCCCGGGCGCCGGCATCCCAGCAAAGATCACCTGGCGCCGATGAAGCAAGGCGTACAGAACCACTCCGCAGGAGGACCCAGTGGCGAAGGCAAAGTTCGAGCGGACTAAGCCGCACGTCAACATCGGCACCATCGGTCACATTGACCACGGTAAGACGACCCTCACGGCCGCCATTACCAAGGTGCTGCACGACGCGTACCCGGACCTGAACGAGGCCTCGGCCTTCGACCAGATCGACAAGGCGCCGGAAGAGCGTCAGCGCGGTATCACCATCTCCATCGCGCACGTCGAGTACCAGACGGAGTCGCGTCACTACGCGCACGTCGACTGCCCGGGTCACGCTGACTACATCAAGAACATGATCACGGGTGCCGCGCAGATGGACGGCGCGATCCTCGTGGTTGCCGCCACCGACGGCCCGATGCCGCAGACGAAGGAGCACGTCCTCCTGGCCCGCCAGGTCGGCGTTCCCTACATCGTCGTCGCGCTGAACAAGGCCGACATGGTGGACGACGAGGAGATCCTGGAGCTCGTCGAGCTCGAGGTCCGTGAGCTCCTCTCCGAGTACGAGTTCCCGGGCGACGACCTGCCGGTCGTCAAGGTCTCGGCGCTCAAGGCGCTCGAGGGCGACAAGGAGTGGGGCCAGTCGGTCCTGAACCTGATGGCCGCCGTCGACGAGTCGATCCCGCAGCCCGAGCGCGACGTCGACAAGCCGTTCCTGATGCCGATCGAGGACGTCTTCACGATCACCGGTCGTGGCACCGTCGTCACCGGCCGTATCGAGCGTGGTGTCCTCAAGGTCAACGAGACCGTCGACATCGTCGGTATCAAGGAAGAGAAGACCACCACCACGGTCACCGGCATCGAGATGTTCCGCAAGCTGCTCGACGAGGGCCAGGCCGGTGAGAACGTCGGTCTGCTCCTCCGTGGCATCAAGCGCGAGGACGTCGAGCGCGGCCAGGTCATCATCAAGCCGGGCTCGGTCACCCCGCACACGGAGTTCGAGGCGCAGGCGTACATCCTGTCGAAGGACGAGGGTGGCCGTCACACCCCGTTCTTCAACAACTACCGCCCGCAGTTCTACTTCCGCACCACGGACGTCACCGGTGTCGTCACGCTGCCCGAGGGCACCGAGATGGTCATGCCGGGCGACAACACCGTCATGTCGGTCGCGCTGATCCAGCCGGTCGCCATGGAGGAGGGCCTCAAGTTCGCCATCCGTGAGGGTGGCCGGACCGTCGGCGCCGGCCAGGTCACCAAGATCACCAAGTAATTACCTGGTGATTGACCTGGCAGCTCGGTAGCGACAGCTCCCAGCTCCAAGGGAAGGGCCCCGGCCCCACCGCGCAAGCGGTGGGCGCCGGGGCCCTTCTCGTTCCTGTACGGGTTCTTCTTGTGCGTGTACGAGTCCTGCGCCTTGTACGTGTACGAGTCCTACGCCCGCCAGAGCCAGGGCACCGCGTCCGCCCCGAACCCCGCCACCACGGCGCCCGGCGTGCCGTCGACCAGGACCGGCGGCCCCACGCACACCCCCCGGTGCCGCTTCAACGCCCCCCGGGCGTCCCGGAGTTGGACCTCCCCCCGCTCGCCCCGGCCGAGCAGCACCCCGCCCGCGCCGGCGGCCACCGGACCGTACCCCTCCAGAACGAGCCCGGGCAGTGGCGAGCCGTCCGGGCGGATCGCGACGAGGGCGGGGGAGTGCGGGGCGCGGTAGAGGACGCCGAGCGAGCCGTCCGGCCGCAGGAAGGCGTGCGGCGCGCCGCCGGGCGCGGGCATCGCACCGCCCGCGCGGAGCGTCACCGGCGCGCCGGGGGTCGCCTGCCCCCAGTGCCGTACGGACGTGCGCGCGGCGGCGAAGAGATGCACCAGGCCCTGCCCGTCGACCGCCGCCGACAGGCCGTCCTGGATGCCGTCGCCGTCGCCCGTGCCGTCCCCGTCCGGGCCCTCCAGGGCGCGCCAGGGGCCCCACCAGCCACTCGCGTCCCGTACCCGCGTGCTGACGCTCTTCGCCGCGTTGCGCACGAACAGGTGGACACTGCCGTCGCCCGCGGTGACCGCGACCGGGACGCCGATCCGCCGTCCCCGGTCCGGGCGGCGCTCGGGGTTGCCGAGCGAGGTCCAGACGCGGCCGTCGTACTGGACGACCTCACGCCGGTTGGCGCCGCCGTGGCCGACCAGGGAGGCGATGCGCACGGCGAACAGCAGCTGCCCGCCGTCCTTCGTCGCGGCATGCCCGAGCGGGGGGGCCAGCGGTCCGCCGCCCAGATCCTCGGGGGCTCCCCAGCCCACCCCGCTCGCCCGCCAGCGCACCAGTCGCAGCCCCACCACGCCGTACGCCGAACGAACCCCGTCGGTCACCAACTGGGGCCCCGGATAACGGTAGTTGGTGGAGCGCACCCAGCCCTTCCAGTTCGTCAGCGGGCGGCCCTGGCCGACGCTGTAGTCCCCGCAGCCCGCCGGATTCCCGCACTCCCAGTCGGCGTCCCCGCCGTACGCGAGGAGGGTCTCGGCCTTCTCCCGCACCAGGCTCTCGGGGAGGTTCTTGGGCCAGTGCCGGTTGTAGTAGCCGCGGAAGGCGGAGGTGGTGAAGCGGGGGAGCGGCTCGCCGCTCGCGCTCTTCTCGGCGACCCAGCGGATCAGTGCCGCCCAGCTGAAGCAGGCGACGGCGGTGTGGTCGCGGTGGTCGGAGTAGCCCGGCTGCTCGCTGTCCTTGCTGCGTACGCGCGCGGTGCTGTGCTGGATGTCGGGGTCCGGGTCGAGGGTCTGCACGACGGTCGGCCGGTAGCGGTCCAGGAGCCCGGTGAGCGCGTCCACCAGCTCGTCGTAGTCGTACGAACTCGGCTTCTTCAGCGGGGAGTTGTCCGCCACCATCGTGCGCTGGCGCATTCCGCGGTCGCCCCAGAGCGCGGGCAGCGAGGGCCGGTTGCGGGGCGAGATGACGGAGATGTTGAGGAAGACCAGCTCGGCGCGGCGGTCGCCGTGGGCGAGGGTGTTCAGCTCGGCCTGTTGGCCGCCGCGCAGCTCCAGGACGGTGCGCTCCCACCGGGTGAACTTCGGCAGGCCCAGCAGGGTCGCGTACGCCTGACGGAGCCCCTGCTGGCGGGCGGAGACGTACGCGCTCTTGTCGGGCCGGGGCCGGGGGTGGCCCGGTGCGTGGTTGATCCCGTTGGCCTCGCCCGCGGTGACGTACACGGAGACGACCGGGGTGCCGGCCTCCAGGAGGCGCCGGGTGTCCGGGTTCATGAAGTACAGGTCGTCGTCGGGGTGCGCGAGCATCTGGAGCAGCAGCGAGCGCCCGGCGTGCGCGATGGGCCGCCCGGGCGCGGGATCGGGCCCCGGATCGCGCCGGCGCGGGGGCTGCGGCACCGTACAGGCCGCGAGCGGCAGACCCGCGGCGGCGGCCAGCAGGATGCGCCTGGGCAGTCTTCCGACCGGTTTTCCGGGCAGTCCTCCGGGCAGGCCGGGCCCCGTACCGCTGTGCATGTGTCCTCGCGCTCCGTCCGCTTCCCCCGCAGCGGCGGTCGTGCGCTGCGTCCCGTCGTGGGCGGCGGGACGGTGTCACGGGCAGGCGTCGCCGCCCCGCTGCGGTCAGCTAGACGGAGCGGGAGGGGCGGGGGTTGCCTGGGGTCGCCCGAACGGGCGGGGGAGCGGGGCGGGGGAGGGTGCCGGAGTTTGACCTCGGTCACGCTGCGGGTAATCTCTTCCGCCCGATTGGCGTGCCCCGTGCCCCGTATGGCAGACTGTCGGGGTTGCTCGGTTGAGTATCGATGCTGCACGCCTCCCGCCGGGAGGACCGGAAGCGAGTCCCACAGTACTCGTCGCCTTTATCTGCCCCCGGGCAGCAATGGGGCGGACGTACGGGAATCTTTCGGGAAGTGTTAGCGCGGTGCTGACCAGGCACCCGGTGGGTGTTCTTCCCCCGGCTTGCGGTCGCGGACCGTATCCCTTAGAGCAGGGAAATTCCTTGGGATTTCCAGCTGGCGAGGATGCGACACGCCCGACCGCGTGGGTCGGAGAAGGACGGTGCTGAGCGTTCAGAGCGCAGCCGCCCGGGTTCCAGAGCGTTAAGAGACAAAGGACTACTAGTAGCCATGGCGGGACAGAAGATCCGCATCCGGCTCAAGGCCTACGACCACGAGGTCATCGACTCCTCGGCGAAGAAGATCGTCGAGACGGTGACCCGCACTGGTGCGTCGGTCGCGGGCCCGGTGCCGCTGCCCACTGAGAAGAACGTGTACTGCGTCATCAAGTCGCCGCACAAGTACAAGGACTCTCGCGAGCACTTCGAGATGCGCACGCACAAGCGCCTCATCGACATCCTCGACCCCACGCCGAAGACGGTTGACTCGCTGATGCGTCTCGACCTGCCGGCGGGCGTCGACATCGAGATCAAGCTCTGAAGGGACGGGCCGAGATGAGCAAGAACATCAAGGGCGTCCTGGGCGAGAAGCTCGGCATGACCCAGGTCTGGGACGAGAACAACCGGGTTGTCCCGGTGACCGTCGTCAAGGCCGGTCCGTGCGTCGTGACGCAGGTACGTACGAACGACAACGACGGCTACGAGTCGGTCCAGATCGCCTTCGGCGAGATCGACCCGCGCAAGGTGAACAAGCCCCTCAAGGGTCACTTCGCCAAGGCCGACGTGACCCCGCGCCGCCACCTCGTGGAGCTGCGCACCCCGGACGCCAGCGAGTACACGCTGGGCCAGGAGATCACTGCCGAGGTGTTCGAGTCCGGCGTCAAGGTTGACGTCACGGGCAAGAGCAAGGGCAAGGGCTTCGCCGGTGTGATGAAGCGTCACAACTTCCACGGCGGCAAGGCCTCGCACGGTGCCCACCGCGTGCACCGCAAGCCTGGTTCCATCGGTGGCTGTGCCACCCCCGGCCGTGTCTTCAAGGGCATGCGCATGGCGGGTCGCATGGGTAACGAGCGGGTCACCACCCAGAACCTGACCGTCCACGCCGTTGACGCCGAGAAGGGTCTGCTGCTCATCAAGGGCGCCGTCCCCGGCCCCAACGGTGGCCTCGTCCTGGTCCGCACTGCGGCCAAGGGGGTTTGAGGAACCGATGAGCACCATTGACATCCTTTCGCCGGCAGGCGACAAGACCGGGACCGTCGAGCTCCCCGCGGAGATCTTCGACGCCAAGGTCAGCATTCCGCTGATCCACCAGGTCGTCGTCGCTCAGCTGGCCGCTGCCCGCCAGGGCACGCACAAGACCAAGCGTCGCGGCGAGGTCCGTGGTGGCGGTAAGAAGCCTTACCGCCAGAAGGGCACCGGCCGCGCCCGTCAGGGTTCGACCCGCGCCCCGCAGTTCGCCGGCGGTGGCGTCGTCCACGGCCCGCAGCCGCGTGACTACTCGCAGCGCACCCCGAAGAAGATGAAGGCCGCCGCCCTGCGCGGTGCCCTCACGGACCGGGCCCGCAACGCGCGCGTCCACGTCGTCACCGGCGTGGTCGACGGTGCGGTTTCCACGAAGGCCGCCAAGTCCCTGCTGGGCAAGATCAGCGAGCGCAAGCACGTGCTCCTGGTCGCCGAGCGTTCGGACGAGGCCGCGTGGCTCTCCGCCCGCAACCTGCCCCAGGTGCACATCCTGGAGCCGGGCCAGCTGAACACGTACGACGTGCTCGTCTCGGACGACCTGGTCTTCACCAAGGCCGCCTTCGAGTCCTTCGTGTCTGGCCCCAAGGCCGATGAGACCGAAGGGAGCGACGCCTGATGAGCGCCGTTACCAGCAAGACCTTCACGGACCACCGCGACATTCTTGTCAAGCCGGTCGTCTCGGAGAAGAGCTACGCGCTGCTCGACGAGAACAAGTACACGTTCATCGTCGCCCCGGGCTCCAACAAGACCCAGATCAAGCAGGCCGTGGAAGCGGTCTTCTCGGTCAAGGTCACCGGAGTCAACACGATCAACCGTCAGGGCAAGCGGAAGCGCACCCGCACCGGTTTCGGCAAGCGTGCCGACACCAAGCGGGCCATCGTGACCCTCGCCGAGGGCGACCGTATCGACATCTTCGGCGGTCCGACCGCCTAACGGCGGTCTGGATCGTCCGGAATCGGACGAGGACTGAGAAATGGGAATCCGCAAGTACAAGCCGACTACGCCGGGCCGCCGTGGCTCCTCCGTAGCCGACTTTGTCGAGATCACGCGGTCCACGCCGGAGAAGTCGCTGGTCCGCCCCCTGCACAGCAAGGGCGGCCGTAACAACGCCGGTCGTGTGACCGTTCGCCACCAGGGTGGTGGCCACAAGCGCGCCTACCGCGTGATCGACTTCCGTCGTCACGACAAGGACGGCGTGCCGGCCAAGGTCGCGCACATCGAGTACGACCCCAACCGCACCGCGCGCATCGCGCTGCTGCACTACGCGGACGGCGAGAAGCGTTACATCCTCGCCCCGCGTGGCCTGTCGCAGGGTGACCGGATTGAGAACGGCCCTGGCGCCGACATCAAGCCGGGCAACAACCTCGCGCTGCGCAACATCCCGGTGGGTACCACCATCCACAACATCGAGCTGCGGCCCGGTGGCGGTGCGAAGTTCGCCCGCTCCGCCGGTGCTTCCGTCCAGCTTCTTGCGAAGGAGGGCACCATGGCCCACCTTCGTATGCCTTCCGGCGAGATCCGCCTGGTCGACGCACGCTGCCGCGCCACGATTGGCGAGGTCGGCAACGCCGAGCAGTCGAACATCAACTGGGGCAAGGCCGGCCGCATGCGCTGGAAGGGCGTTCGCCCGACCGTTCGCGGTGTGGCGATGAACCCGGTCGACCACCCGCACGGTGGTGGTGAGGGTAAGACCTCCGGTGGTCGCCACCCGGTCTCCCCGTGGGGTCAGAAGGAGGGTCGTACTCGCTCGCCGAAGAAGGCTTCGAGCAAGTACATCGTCCGCCGCCGCAAGTCGAACAAGAAGCGCTAGGAGCGGGTTTAGATGCCGCGCAGTCTCAAGAAGGGGCCCTTCGTCGACGGACACCTCGTAAAGAAGGTGGACGTACAGAACGAAGCTGGCACCAAGAACGTCATCAAGACCTGGTCCCGGCGCTCGATGATCATCCCCAGCATGCTGGGTCACACCATCGCGGTGCACAACGGCAAGATCCACGTCCCGGTGTTCGTCACCGAGTCGATGGTCGGCCACAAGCTCGGCGAGTTTGCGCCGACCCGCACCTTCCGCGGCCACGTCAAGGACGACCGCAAGTCGAAGCGCCGCTAAGGCGGGGTGCGATGACTATGAACGACACCGAAGGGACAACCATGGAAGCCAGGGCCCAGGCGCGGTACATCCGCGTCACGCCCATGAAGGCCCGCCGCGTGGTGGACCTTATCCGTGGCATGGATGCCACGGAGGCTCAGGCGGTCCTGCGTTTCGCCCCGCAGGCCGCGAGCGTGCCGGTTGGCAAGGTGCTGGACAGCGCCATTGCCAACGCTGCACACAACTACGACCACTCGGACGCCTCTTCGCTGTTCATCAGCGAGGCGTTTGTGGACGAGGGCCCGACCCTGAAGCGGTTCCGTCCGCGTGCTCAGGGCCGTGCCTACCGGATCCGTAAGCGGACCAGCCACATCACCGTGGTCGTCAGCAGCAAGGAAGGAACCCGGTAATGGGCCAGAAGGTAAACCCGCACGGGTTCCGGCTCGGCATTACCACGGACTTCAAGTCCCGTTGGTACGCCGACAAGCTGTACAAGGACTACGTCAAGGAAGACGTCGCCATCCGCAGGATGATGACGTCCGGCATGGAGCGCGCCGGCATCTCGAAGGTTGAGATCGAGCGCACCCGTGACCGCGTGCGTGTGGACATCCACACCGCTCGTCCGGGCATCGTCATCGGCCGCCGTGGCGCCGAGGCCGACCGCATCCGCGGTGACCTCGAGAAGCTCACGGGCAAGCAGGTCCAGCTGAACATCCTCGAGGTCAAGAACCCCGAGATGGACGCTCAGCTGGTCGCCCAGGCCGTTGCCGAGCAGCTCTCCTCCCGCGTCTCCTTCCGTCGTGCCATGCGCAAGAGCATGCAGGGCACCATGAAGGCCGGCGCCAAGGGCATCAAGATCCAGTGCGGCGGTCGCCTCGGCGGCGCCGAGATGTCCCGCTCCGAGTTCTACCGCGAGGGTCGTGTGCCGCTGCACACGCTCCGCGCGAACGTGGACTACGGCTTCTTCGAGGCCAAGACGACCTTCGGTCGCATTGGCGTCAAGGTCTGGATCTACAAGGGCGACGTCAAGAACATCGCCGAGGTTCGCGCCGAGAACGCTGCGGCCCGTGCGGGTAACCGCCCGGCCCGCGGTGGTGCGAACGAGCGCCCGGCCCGTGGTGGCCGTGGTGGCGAGCGTGGCGGCCGCGGCCGCAAGCCGCAGCAGTCCGCGCCGGCAGCCGAGGCCCCCAAGGCCGACGCTCCCGTCGCCGCTGCTCCGGCTGAGAGCACCGGAACGGAGGCCTGACCGACATGCTGATCCCTCGTAGGGTCAAGCACCGCAAGCAGCACCACCCCAAGCGCAACGGCATGGCCAAGGGTGGTACTGAGGTCGCATTCGGCGAGTACGGCATCCAGGCGCTGACCCCGGCGTACGTGACGAACCGCCAGATCGAGGCCGCGCGTATCGCGATGACCCGCCACATCAAGCGTGGCGGCAAGGTCTGGATCAACATCTACCCGGACCGTCCGCTCACGAAGAAGCCCGCCGAGACCCGCATGGGTTCCGGTAAGGGTTCCCCGGAGTGGTGGATCGCGAACGTCAAGCCCGGTCGGGTGATGTTCGAGCTGTCCTACCCGAACGAGAAGATTGCTCGTGAGGCGCTTACCCGCGCTGCTCACAAGCTTCCGATGAAGTGCCGGATTGTTCGGCGCGAGGCAGGTGAGTCGTGATGGCGGCCGGTACCAAGGCGACCGAGCTGCGCGAGCTGAACGACGAGGACCTCGTCGCCAAGCTCCGTGAGGCCAAGGAAGAACTGTTCAACCTCCGCTTCCAGGCGGCGACCGGACAGCTCGAAAACCACGGCCGGCTCAAGTCCGTCCGTAAGGACATCGCCCGGATCTACACCCTGATGCGCGAGCGCGAGCTGGGCATCGAGACGGTGGAGAGCGCCTGATGAGCGAGAAGAATGTGACTGAGACGACTGAGCAGCGCGGATTCCGCAAGACCCGTGAGGGTCTGGTCGTCAGCGACAAGATGGACAAGACCGTCGTCGTCGCTGTCGAGGACCGCGTGAAGCACGCGCTGTACGGCAAGGTCATCCGCCGTACGAACAAGCTCAAGGCTCACGACGAGTCCAACGCTGCCGGCGTCGGCGACCGCGTCCTCATCATGGAGACGCGTCCGCTGTCGGCCTCGAAGCGCTGGCGCATCGTCGAGATCCTCGAGAAGGCCAAGTAAGTCCTTAAAGGGGTTTCCCTTTAAGTAGTTCCGCCAGGCTCGGTGGGGGGCCGTAGAAATACGGTCCCCCACCGGGAACCGGCAGACGATTCAGGAGATAGACGTGATCCAGCAGGAGTCGCGACTTCGCGTCGCCGACAACACGGGTGCGAAGGAAATTCTCACCATCCGTGTTCTCGGTGGCTCGGGTCGCCGCTACGCGGGCATCGGTGACGTCATCGTCGCCACCGTCAAGGACGCAATCCCCGGTGGCAACGTGAAGAAGGGTGACGTCGTCAAGGCGGTCATCGTTCGCACCGTCAAGGAGCGTCGTCGCCAGGATGGCTCGTACATCCGCTTCGACGAGAACGCCGCTGTCATTCTCAAGAACGACGGCGACCCCCGCGGCACCCGTATCTTCGGCCCGGTGGGCCGTGAGCTGCGCGAGAAGAAGTTCATGAAGATCATCTCGCTCGCGCCGGAGGTGCTGTAAGCATGAAGATCAAGAAGGGCGACCTGGTTCAGGTCATCACCGGTAAGGACAAGGGCAAGCAGGGCAAGGTCGTTCAGGCCTTCCCCCGCGAGGACCGCGTCCTGGTCGAGGGTGTCAACCGGGTCAAGAAGCACACGAAGGCCGGCCAGAACCAGGCCGGCGGCATCGTGACGACCGAGGCTCCGGTCCACGTCAGCAACGTTCAGCTGGTTGTGGAGAAGGACGGCAACAAGGTCGTTACCCGCGTCGGCTACCGCTTTGACGACGAGGGCAACAAGATCCGCGTTGCCAAGCGGACTGGTGAGGACATCTGATGACTGCCACCACCGCACCGCGCCTCAAGCTGCGCTACCGCGAGGAGATCGCCGGCAAGCTGCGTGAGGAGTTCTCCTACGAGAACGTCATGCAGATCCCCGGTCTGGTCAAGATCGTGGTCAACATGGGTGTCGGCGACGCCGCCCGTGACTCGAAGCTGATCGACGGGGCCATCAAGGACCTGACGACCATCACGGGTCAGAAGCCGGCCGTCACCAAGGCCCGCAAGTCCATCGCGCAGTTCAAGCTGCGCGAGGGTCAGCCGATCGGCTGCCACGTCACCCTCCGCGGTGACCGCATGTGGGAGTTCCTGGACCGTACGCTGTCGCTCGCGCTGCCGCGTATCCGTGACTTCCGTGGTCTGTCGCCGAAGCAGTTCGACGGCCGTGGCAACTACACCTTCGGTCTCACCGAGCAGGTCATGTTCCACGAGATCGACCAGGACAAGATCGACCGTACCCGGGGTATGGACATCACCGTGGTCACCACGGCGACCAACGACGACGAGGGCCGCGCCCTCCTTCGTCACCTCGGCTTCCCCTTCAAGGAGGCGTAAGCGAGATGGCGAAGAAGGCTCTTATCGCGAAGGCTGCCCGCAAGCCCAAGTTCGGCGTGCGTGCCTACACGCGCTGCCAGCGCTGCGGTCGTCCCCACTCCGTGTACCGCAAGTTCGGCCTCTGCCGCGTGTGCCTTCGTGAGATGGCTCACCGTGGCGAGCTGCCGGGCGTGACCAAGAGCTCCTGGTAATCACGTACTGCCCTTGTGGCGTACGGATTCCTAGAGCTCTCGGTAAGTATCTGGTCGGCAGGAGCCCCACCCCGAATGCCGTAGGCTAGAAGGGTTGGGCGCCTGCCGCCCATAACGACTTACTACGCCGTAGGTCCCCGCACCGCACCCGTCCCGCCTCTGAGTGGGGAGAGGGATGGCGCATACAGGAAACCCCGGCGAGAGAGGCCGAAGGCCAATTCATGACCATGACTGATCCCATCGCAGACATGCTCACGCGTCTGCGTAACGCGAACTCGGCGTACCACGACACCGTCGTGATGCCGCACAGCAAGATCAAGTCGCACATCGCGGAGATCCTCCAGCAGGAGGGCTTCATCACCGGCTGGAAGGTCGAGGACGCCGAGGTCGGCAAGAACCTCGTCCTCGAGCTGAAGTTCGGCCCGAACCGCGAGCGCTCGATCGCCGGCATCAAGCGAATCTCGAAGCCGGGTCTGCGCGTGTACGCGAAGTCCACCAACCTGCCCAAGGTCCTCGGCGGCCTCGGCGTGGCGATCATCTCCACGTCGCACGGTCTTCTGACCGGTCAGCAGGCAGGCAAGAAGGGCGTAGGTGGGGAAGTCCTCGCCTACGTCTGGTAGTCGGGAAAGGAAGGAAAGCTCATGTCGCGTATCGGCAAGCTCCCCATCCAGGTTCCCGCTGGTGTGGACGTCACCATCGACGGCCGCACGGTTTCGGTGAAGGGTCCCAAGGGCTCCCTCTCCCACACCGTTGCTGCGCCGATCGAGATTGTTAAGGGCGAGGACGGCGTGCTCAACGTCAACCGCCCCAATGACGAGCGTCAGAACAAGGCCCTGCACGGCCTGTCCCGCACGCTGGTGGCGAACATGATCACCGGTGTGACCCAGGGATACAGCAAGGCGCTCGAGATCAGCGGTGTCGGTTACCGCGTCCAGGCGAAGGGCTCCAACCTGGAGTTCGCCCTGGGCTACAGCCACCCCATCGTGATCGAGGCTCCCGAAGGCATCACCTTCAAGGTCGAGTCGCCCACGAAGCTCAGCGTCGAGGGCATCGACAAGCAGAAGGTCGGCGAGGTCGCCGCTAACATCCGCAAGCTGCGGAAGCCCGACCCGTACAAGGCCAAGGGCGTCAAGTACGCCGGCGAGGTCATCCGCCGCAAGGTCGGAAAGGCGGGTAAGTAAGCCATGGCATACGGTGTCAAGATTGCTAAGGGTGACGCGTACAAGCGCGCTGCCATCAAGCGTCGTCACATCCGCATCCGCAAGCACGTCTCCGGTACGCCGGAGCGTCCTCGCCTGGTCGTGACGCGGTCCAACCGCAACGTGACCGCTCAGGTCATCGACGACATCGCGGGCCACACGCTCGCGTCGGCGTCGACCCTGGACGTTTCGATCCGCGGCGGCGAGGGCGACAAGAGCGCCCAGGCCAAGCAGGTCGGCGCCCTGGTCGCTGAGCGTGCGAAGGCCGCCGGCGTCGAGACCGTCGTGTTCGACCGTGGTGGCAACAGGTACGCCGGGCGCATTGCCGCTCTGGCTGACGCCGCCCGCGAAGCCGGGCTGAAGTTCTAAGCCCCGGTTCCGGGACTAACGGACGTAACAGAGAGAGGTAAATCCAATGGCTGGACCCCAGCGCCGCGGAAGCGGTGCCGGTGGCGGCGAGCGGCGGGACCGGAAGGGTCGCGACGGTGGCGCTGCCGCCGAGAAGACCGCTTACGTTGAGCGCGTTGTCGCGATCAACCGCGTTGCCAAGGTTGTCAAGGGTGGTCGTCGCTTCAGCTTCACCGCGCTCGTCGTGGTCGGAGACGGTGACGGCACCGTAGGTGTCGGTTACGGCAAGGCCAAGGAAGTTCCCGCGGCCATCGCCAAGGGTGTCGAGGAAGCCAAGAAGAACTTCTTCAAGGTTCCGCGCATCCAGGGCACCATCCCTCACCCGATTCAGGGCGAGAAGGCCGCGGGCGTCGTCCTGCTCAAGCCGGCTTCCCCGGGTACCGGTGTTATCGCCGGTGGTCCGGTGCGTGCCGTGCTCGAGTGCGCCGGCGTTCACGACATCCTGTCGAAGTCGCTCGGCTCCGACAACGCGATCAACATCGTGCACGCGACCGTCGCGGCCCTCCAGGGCCTGCAGCGTCCCGAGGAGATCGCGGCTCGCCGTGGTCTGCCCCTCGAGGACGTCGCCCCGGCGGCTCTGCTTCGTGCGCGTGCGGGAGCGGGTGCGTAATGGCCCGTCTCAAGATCACGCAGACGAAGTCGTACATCGGCAGCAAGCAGAACCACCGCGACACCCTGCGTTCGCTCGGGCTCAAGCGCCTGAACGACTCGGTTGTCAAGGAGGACCGCCCCGAGTTCCGCGGAATGGTGCACACCGTCCGCCACCTCGTGACGGTTGAGGAGGTCGACTGACATGGCGGAGAACAACCCGCTGAAGGTCCACAACCTCCGTCCGGCTCCGGGCGCCAAGACCGCCAAGACCCGTGTGGGTCGTGGTGAGGCGTCGAAGGGTAAGACGGCTGGTCGCGGTACCAAGGGCACCAAGGCTCGTTACCAGGTGCCGGAGCGCTTCGAGGGTGGCCAGATGCCCCTCCACATGCGTCTCCCGAAGCTCAAGGGCTTCAAGAACCCGTTCCGCACCGAGTACCAGGTCGTGAACCTGGACAAGCTCGCCGAGCTCTACCCGCAGGGTGGCGAGGTCACGGTGGCCGACCTGGTCGCCAAGGGTGCTGTGCGCAACAACCACCTCGTCAAGGTCCTGGGCCAGGGCGAGATCTCCGTGGCACTGACGGTTTCGGTTGACGCCGCTTCCGCCTCCGCCAAGGAGAAGATCGCTGCCGCTGGCGGCAGCGTCACCGAGCTCGTCTGAGACAGCTCGATGGCTTGAACATCCGACCGGGGATGCCTCTCATATGGGGCATCCCCGGTTGGTCGTTCCTAGGGGGCGGGGTCCGCCGGTATGGTGGCGTGCACTGTTAACTTTCGCGCGGTGTGCCCACAACGCTGTCCGCTCGTTGTTTGACTGATACGTATTCGTCGATCCTCAATACCGTCACCCTTCGACGCAGTAGCGCGGGGGTCGCAGGAGGCACCGTGCTCACCGCGTTCGCCCGGGCGTTCAAGACGCCCGACCTGCGCAAGAAGCTGCTCTTCACACTCGGCATCATTGTGCTGTTCCGGCTCGGCGCGCACATTCCTGTCCCGGGCGTCAACTACAAGAACGTGCAGATGTGCATCGACTCCGCCAAGGAAGGCGGGGGCGGGCTCTTCAGTCTGGTCAACATGTTCAGTGGTGGCGCGCTGTTGCAGATCACCATCTTCGCGCTCGGCATCATGCCGTACATCACGGCGAGCATCATCCTTCAGCTGCTCACCGTGGTCATCCCACGGCTGGAAGCCCTGAAGAAGGAGGGGCAGTCGGGCACGGCGAAGATCACGCAGTACACGCGTTATCTGACCGTGGCGCTCGCCATCCTCCAGGGCACCGGCCTCGTCGCCACCGCCAACACGGGCGCCCTCTTCCAGGGTTGCGCCGAGGCGGTCCGCTCGCAGATCGTGCCGGACAAGTCGATCTTCACCACCGCGGTCATGGTCATCACGATGACCGCCGGCACCGCGATGGTCATGTGGCTCGGTGAGCTCATCACCGACCGCGGCATCGGCAACGGCATGTCCATCCTGATGTTCATCTCGATCGCCGCGGGCTTCCCGGCGTCGCTGTGGGCCATCAAGGACGGCGGCAAGATGGCCGACGGATGGATCGAGTTCGGCATCGTCATCCTGGTCGGATTCGCGATGGTGGCACTCGTGGTGTTCGTGGAGCAGGCCCAGCGCCGCATCCCCGTGCAGTACGCGAAGCGCATGATCGGCCGGAAGTCCTACGGCGGTACGTCCACGTACATCCCGCTGAAGGTGAACCAGGCGGGTGTGATTCCCGTCATCTTCGCTTCTTCGCTGCTCTACATTCCTGCTTTGATCGTTCAGTTCTCCGGTTCCACGGCGCCCTGGGCACAGTGGATCCAGACCAACCTGACCAAGGGCGATCACCCGTACTACATCGTCACGTACTTCTTGTTGATCGTGTTCTTCGCCTTCTTCTACGTGGCGATCTCGTTCAACCCCGAAGAAGTAGCGGACAACATGAAGAAGTATGGTGGCTTCATCCCGGGCATCCGGGCAGGTCGACCTACTGCTGAGTACCTGAGTTACGTGCTGAACCGCATCACGTGGCCGGGATCGCTGTACCTGGGTCTGATCGCTCTCGTGCCGACGATGGCGTTGGCCGGCTTCGGTGCGAGCCAGGACTTCCCGTTCGGCGGCACAAGCATCCTCATCATCGTGGGTGTGGGTCTGGAGACCGTGAAGCAGATCGAGAGCCAGCTCCAGCAGCGCAATTACGAAGGGTTCCTCCGCTGATGCGTATCGTCCTCGTCGGGCCGCCGGGCGCGGGCAAGGGAACGCAGGCCGCGTTCCTCGCCACGAACCTGTCGATCCCGCACATTTCCACGGGTGACCTCTTCCGGGCCAACATCAGCCAGGGCACGGCCCTCGGCCTGCAGGCCAAGGCGATCATGGACGCCGGAAATCTGGTCCCCGACGAGGTCACGATCGGCATGGCGCTGGACCGCATGGCCCAGCCCGACGCCGAGGGCGGTTTCCTCCTCGACGGCTTCCCCCGCAACGTCTTCCAGGCCGAGGCGCTCGACGCCGCGCTGAAGGAGCAGGGGCAGAAGCTGGACGCCGTCCTGGACCTGGAGGTCCCGGAGGAAGAGGTCGTCAAGCGGATCGCCGGCCGGCGCATCTGCCGCAACGATTCCGCTCACGTCTTCCACGCGACGTACAGCCCGCCGAAGACCGAGGGCGTCTGCGACGTCTGCGGCGGCGAGCTCTACCAGCGCCCGGACGACACCGAGGAGACCGTGCGCAAGCGGCTCGACGTCTACCACACGCAGACCGAGCCCATCATCGACCACTACAAGGCGCAGGGCCTGGTGGTCACCCTCTCCGCGGAAGGCAAGGTCGCCGAGGTGACCGCGCGCGCGATGGACGCCCTGAAGCGTGAGGGGCAGCCGGAGGAGGGCCAGGGCGCTTAATCGCCGCCCGGCTCCTATACGTACGACGGTGAAGGCCGCGGTGTCCCCAGGGCGCCGCGGCCTCGCTGTTGTGGCCGTAGTGTTGAAACCCAAGTCATACGAGCGTGGAAGGCACACCCATGGTGGAGATCAAGACTCCCGAGCAGATCGCGAAGATGCGTGAGGCGGGCCTGGTCGTCGCCGCCATTCACGCGGCGACCCGCGAGGCGGCCGTTCCCGGCGCCAGCACCAAGGACCTGGACGAGGTCGCCCGCAAGGTGCTCGCCGAGCACGGCGCGAAGTCGAACTTCCTCGGGTACGGCGGTTTCCCCGCCACGATCTGCACCTCGGTGAACGAGGTCGTCGTGCACGGCATCCCGGACGAGAAGACCGTCCTCAAGGACGGCGACGTCATCTCCATCGACTGCGGCGCCATCATCGACGGCTGGCACGGCGACGCGGCGTACACGGCCTTCGTCGGCTCGGGCCACGCGCCGGAGCTGCTGGAGCTCTCCCGGGTGACCGAGGAGTCCATGTGGGCCGGCATCGCCGCGATGAAGAACGGCAACCGCCTGGTCGACATCTCCAAGGCCATCGAGGGCTACATCCGCCGCCAGCCCCGCCCGGCCACCGGCAAGTACGGGATCATCGAGGACTACGGCGGGCACGGCATCGGCTCCGAGATGCACATGGACCCGCACCTGCTGAACTACGTCACGCGCAAGCGCGGCAAGGGCATCAAGCTGGTCCCCGGCGTCTGCCTCGCCATCGAGCCGATGGTCTCGCTCGGCACCGCACAGACGGAGGTCCTGGCGGACGACTGGACGGTCATCACGACCGACGGCACCTGGTCCTCGCACTGGGAGCACTCCATCGCCCTCACGGAGAACGGCCCGCTCGTCCTGACCGCCGTCGACGGCGGCAAGGCGAAGCTCGCGGAGTACGGCATCACGGCGGCGCCGGACCCGTTGGCCTGACGGCGGGCGGGGCTGTCTTCGGCGGTCGGGCGGGGCGCTCGCCGGTCGGAGGCCGGCGCAGCAGCGCGAAGCTTGTGAGGCGCCCCCGGGCGCCGAGCCCGCGAGTGCTGCGTCGAGAAGGGGTCGGCGGCAAGGCGAAGCTCGCGGAATATGGCATCACGGCGGCGCCGGACCCGTTGGCCTGACGGCGGGCGGGGCTGTCTTCGGCGGTCGGGCGGGGCGCTCGCCGGTCGGAGGCCGGCGCAGCAGCGCGAAGCTTGTGAGGCGCCCCCGGGCGCCGAGCCCGCGAGTGCTGCGTCGAGAAGGGGTCGGCGGCAAGGCGAAGCTCGCGGAGTACGGCATCACGGCGGCGCCGGACCCGCTGGCCTGACGGCGGTCCCGCACCCGCTGGGGTGAATGGGCTGCGACCCTTTGGCGGGCCTTCGGGGCGCTTGGGGTGAAGGCCGCATAACGATCATCAGTGTTGGGCAAACTTGACGGATTCGTCTTTTCGGGTGGCCTGACGTAGACTGACTCGTCGGCTCGCGTGCATCCGTATGCCTGCATACGAAGTGCAAGAGTCGATCAAGGTAGCCGATTCGAAGGGCGAAGCGTGGCCAAGAAGCAAGGTGCCATCGAAATCGAGGGCACCGTGATCGAGTCCCTCCCGAACGCCATGTTCAAGGTGGAACTGCAGAACGGTCACAAAGTCCTCGCGCACATCAGCGGCAAGATGCGTATGCACTACATCCGCATCCTCCCGGATGACCGGGTCGTCGTGGAGCTCTCTCCGTACGACCTGACGCGCGGCCGGATCGTCTACCGGTACAAGTAGATCTTGCCGCGCCCCTTCCGGGGGGCGAGTGGCACTGACCCGGAGAACCTGACATCCCATGAAGGTCAAGCCGAGCGTCAAGAAGATCTGCGACAAGTGCAAGGTGATCCGCCGTCACGGCCGGGTCATGGTCATCTGCGAAAACCTGCGCCACAAGCAGCGCCAGGGCTGACGCACGACCTTTCCTGCATCTCGCAGTTCTTCGCGCGACGCAAGCAATTCGTACATACGCAGAGCACGACCGGTCCTTGAGGCCGGCGGCACCTCCGGCGGGGGCCGGGGACCCGGACGTACCACCCCACTCGTTGACGAGTGCGGTCGGCGGTCGGGAGCGGCTCTGTGGAAGACCCCCGAAATAACAACTGGAGCCATTGAATGGCACGCGTTTCCGGTGTTGACATCCCGCGCGAAAAGCGCGTGGAGATCGCACTCACCTACGTCTTCGGTATCGGGCGCACCCGGTCCAAGGAGATTCTCGCCGAGACCGGCGTGAACCCCAACACCCGCGTTCGTGACCTGGCCGAAGAGGACCTGGTCAAGATCCGCGAGTACGTGGACGCCAACCTGCGCACCGAGGGTGACCTCCGTCGCGAGATCCAGGCCGACATCCGCCGCAAGGTCGAGATCGGCTGCTACCAGGGTCTGCGTCACCGCCGCGGTCTCCCGGTCCACGGTCAGCGCACCAGCACCAACGCGCGTACCCGCAAGGGCCCGCGTCGCGCGATCGCCGGCAAGAAGAAGCCGGGCAAGAAGTAGTCCTTAGCGGACACGCTTACCAAGCGGTCTTCGCTGTAGGACCGACCACCTCCCTCTCCATCTGGAGTTAAGACATGCCCCCCAAGGGACGTCAGGGCGCTGCCAAGAAGGTGCGCCGCAAGGAAAAGAAGAACGTCGCTCACGGCCACGCGCACATCAAGAGCACGTTCAACAACACGATCGTGTCCATCACGGACCCGACCGGCAACGTGATCTCGTGGGCCTCCGCCGGCCACGTGGGCTTCAAGGGCTCGCGCAAGTCCACCCCCTTCGCCGCGCAGATGGCCGCCGAGTCGGCCGCCCGCCGCGCGCAGGAGCACGGCATGCGCAAGGTTGACGTCTTCGTCAAGGGTCCCGGCTCCGGCCGCGAGACCGCGATCCGCTCCCTCCAGGCCACGGGCCTCGAGGTCGGTTCGATCCAGGACGTCACCCCGACGCCGCACAACGGCTGCCGTCCGCCGAAGCGTCGTCGCGTCTGATTCGTCGCCCGGTGCTTTCCGGGCGTCGCGTCCGCAATACCTCGTGTCGTGAGTGGCCGTACGGAGACCGACCTCCGTACGGCGCTCGCTTCGCGTTTCGGGCGGTACAGCTCTTCGGGGCCGTATCGCCCGTACCCTTGTGGTAGTTGGCGTCAAATAGTGGGCGCCAAGAACAAAGGAACCCCATGCTTATTGCTCAGCGCCCGTCGCTGACCGAAGAGGTCGTCGACGAGTACCGCTCCCGGTTCGTGATCGAGCCGCTGGAGCCGGGCTTCGGTTACACGCTCGGTAACTCCCTGCGTCGTACGCTCCTCTCCTCGATCCCGGGTGCGGCGGTCACGTCCATCCGCATCGACGGTGTCCTGCACGAGTTCACCACCGTGCCGGGCGTCAAGGAGGACGTCACCGACCTCATCCTCAACATCAAGCAGCTGGTCGTCTCCTCGGAGCACGACGAGCCGGTCGTGATGTACCTGCGCAAGCAGGGTCCCGGCCTGGTCACCGCTGCCGACATCGCGCCCCCGGCCGGTGTCGAGGTGCACAACCCGGACCTGGTCCTCGCCACGCTCAACGGCAAGGGCAAGCTGGAGATGGAGCTGACCGTCGAGCGCGGTCGCGGCTACGTCTCCGCCGTCCAGAACAAGCAGGTGGGCCAGGAGATCGGTCGTATTCCGGTCGACTCCATCTACTCCCCGGTGCTCAAGGTCACGTACAAGGTCGAGGCGACCCGTGTCGAGCAGCGCACCGACTTCGACAAGCTGATCGTCGACGTCGAGACCAAGCAGGCCATGCGCCCGCGTGACGCCATGGCGTCCGCCGGCAAGACCCTGGTCGAGCTGTTCGGTCTGGCGCGCGAGCTCAACATCGACGCCGAGGGCATCGACATGGGCCCGTCCCCGACGGACGCCGCCCTGGCCGCCGATCTGGCGCTGCCGATCGAGGAGCTGGAGCTCACCGTTCGGTCGTACAACTGCCTCAAGCGCGAGGGCATCCACTCGGTGGGCGAGCTCGTCGCCCGCTCCGAGGCGGACCTGCTCGACATTCGCAACTTCGGTGCGAAGTCGATCGACGAGGTCAAGATGAAGCTCAACGGCATGGGCCTGGCCCTCAAGGACTCGCCCCCCGGGTTCGACCCGACCGCCGCCGCCGACGCCTTCGGCGCCGACGACGACGCGGATGCCGGTTTCGTGGAGACCGAGCAGTACTAAGGCTTACCCCGGGTGCGCTCCCCTCGTGTGGAGCGTGCCCGGCACACACTGCCCGTGAGCGTCCGCTCGTGGGGTCCTGACACCGGTACCTGATACGGCCGGTGCAGATTCAAGGAGAAACACCATGCCGCGTCCCGCAAAGGGTGCCCGTCTGGGCGGCAGCGCCGCGCACGAGAAGCTGCTCCTCGCGAACCTCGCGAAGTCGCTGTTCGAGCACGGCCGCATCACGACGACCGAGGCCAAGGCCCGTCGTCTGCGTCCCGTCGCCGAGCGTCTCGTCACCAAGGCGAAGAAGGGCGACATCCACAACCGTCGCCTGGTGCTCCAGACGATCACGGACAAGAGCATCGTCCACACGCTCTTCACCGAGATCGCCCCGCGCTACGAGAACCGCCCCGGTGGTTACACGCGCATCACCAAGATCGGCAACCGTCGTGGCGACAACGCCCCGATGGCCGTGATCGAGCTGGTCGAGGCCCTCACCGTGCAGCAGAACGCTGTGGGCGAGGCCGAGGCCGCCACGAAGCGCGCCGTGAAGGAAGACGCCAAGGCCGAGCAGGCTGAGGTCGTCGAGGACGCGAAGCCCGAGGGCGACGAGTCCAAGTAGTACCTCGTACTGCTGAGTTGTACTGGACGGGCCCGTTCCCAGGTTTCTGGGGGCGGGCCCGTTCTGCTGTGCGGGGTCGGGTTTCGGTTCGGGGTGAGCGTGGAGGTTGGCTGTGGCTGAAGAGGTGGCGGAGGGTTTCGTACGGGTCAGGCTCGACCTCTCGTACGAGGGCAAGGACTTCTCCGGGTGGGCGAAGCAGCCCAGCGGGCGGCGGACCGTGCAGGGGGAGATCGAGGCGGCGCTGCGGACGGTGACCCGGTCGGAGGTGAACTTCGACCTGACGGTGGCCGGGCGGACCGACTCCGGGGTGCATGCGCGCGGGCAGGTGGTGCACGTGGATCTGCCGGAGCAGGTGTGGGCGGAGCACGAGGAGAAGCTGCTGCGGCGGCTCGCGGGGCGGCTTCCGCACGACGTACGGGTGTGGAGCGTGGCGCGGGCGCCCGAGGGGTTCAACGCGCGGTTCTCGGCGATCTGGCGGCGGTACCAGTACCGGGTGACGGACCATCCGGGCGGTGTCGATCCGCTGATCCGCAGTCATGTGCTGTGGCACGACTGGGAGTTGGACGTCGAGAGGATGAACGCGGCCTCGGCCTTGCTGGTCGGTGAGCACGACTTCGCGGCGTACTGCAAGAAGCGCGAGGGGGCGACGACGATTCGTACGCTCCAGGAGCTGTGGTGGGAGCGGGGGGCGGACGGGGTCGTCACCGGGACGGTGCGGGCCGATGCCTTCTGCCACAACATGGTGCGGTCGCTGGTGGGTGCGCTGTTGTACGTCGGGGACGGGCACCGGGACGTGGAGTGGCCGGCGAAGGTGCTGGCGGCGCGGGTGCGGGACTCGGCGGTGCACGTGGTGAAGGCGCACGGGCTCACCCTGGAGGAAGTGGCGTATCCGGCGGACGAGTTGCTCGCGGCGCGGGCGGTCGAGGCGCGGAACGTGCGGACGTTGCCGGGGAGCGGGGCCGGAAGTGGGGAGAGCGGGGGCGGTTGTTGTTGATGTGGGTCGGGGGTCGTGAGGGGCGCTCGATGGCGAGGGGGCTTGTCGTGACTTGTCCCGGGTCATTGTCAGTGGGCTGTGCGAAGGTGTTTTCAGACATCGACTCGGGTGGCGTACGGGGGCTGTGATGACGGGGGCGAAGAAGAGCGGGGTGTGGGTGCTGCTGGTGGCAGTGGCACTGTTCGCGGCGCTGGTCGTGCCGCGGGTCCTGTCCAAGGAGGGCGAGGACCGGCCGTCCCAGGCGGCCGGGGTGTCGCTGGGCGTGCCCAAGAAGTCCGGGGAGGGCGCGGCCAAGGGGTCGCCCGACGCGGCCAAGGGCGGCGGTGGGCCGGTGCCGGGGAGTTCGGGGGCCGGTGAGGCCTCGGGGGACGGTTCCGGGGGCGAGGAGCGGGAGGCGGACCGGGCGGCGATCGGGGAGGCCTTCGCGGCCGTCCGCGCCGGGGACTGCCTGGCCCTCTTCGACACCGGCGGCGGCTGGAACACCCGGATACCCCAGAAGGTCGGCTGCGGCGGGGACGCCGGGCTGACCCGGGTCAGCGCGGTGCGGTCCGGGTGGAGCGCCTGCCCCACGGGGGACGGTCTGTCGTACGTGGTGCACCGCTCCGACAAGGGCAAGCGGGTGCTGTGCCTGACCCGGCAGTACAAGGCCGGGTACTGCGTGCTCGCCGAGAAGGGCACCGGGGCGGCCGGGGCGACCATGCGGCTCGGGTCCATGACGGCGGTCGACTGCAAGTCGAAGAAGCTCGTCAAGCCCTACGACACCGTGCTGCACATCACCGGGGTGTACGGGCCGGGGACCGGTCGGACCGGGTGCAGCCGGGCCGTCGACGACAAGACCTTCTACTGGTTCTGGCGGGTGAAGGGGGACGACACCCTGCTCTGCACGATGGTCTACCAGGGCTGAGCCCCCGCCCCCCCGGCGGCCCGTCAGCGTCGGGTGGCCGCCCAGAGGACCACGCCGGTCGCGGCCAGGGCGACGAAGGTGATGCTGCCGAGCGCGTAGAGGAAGGGGAACCAGAGCAGGGCGAGCAGGGCGCAGTACCCGGCGGCCAGTACGGAGATGCCCAGCTGGATGCGGGCGGGACCGTGGTGGTTGAGGCGGACCAGGACGGCCAGGAAGACCGCGGTCCACAGGGCGGCGCGGGGCTGGTCGAAGGTGAGGACGCGGGCGATGTCGCTGATGACGCCGTACGCGCTCTGCTGCACCAGGTCGGCCTGGAGGTTGGCGATGTCGCGCAGTGCGGTGGAGCCGCCGGCGGCGCGCTGGACCTCGGTGAGGTTGTGCACCGAGGTCCGGTAGAACTCGTACACCGCGAGCAGGGTGAAGCCCAGCGCGTGCAGGGTGCCGGTGGTGAAGCCGGTGGCGCGGGCGCGGTACCGGGCGCGGCGCTGGTCCGGGGTCGGGGCCGCGGCGAGGGGGGCCTGCTCGGGGGCGTCGTCGGGCTGCTGGCGGTGCTGGCTGAAGTGCGGGGTGGCGGTGCCGGTGCCCGTGCTGATGCCGGGGTACGGGGTGTGGGCCCAGGCGCGGCCCGGGTCGGTGGGCGGGGTGCGGGTGTCCTGGTGCGCCGGGGCCGGGGCTGCGGCGGGGGACGAGGCGGTGGCGCGCCGGGGAGCGGGGCGGGCGGTCCAGGTGGTGCCGGAAGCCGGGGCGGGGCGCGAGGCCGGTGCGGGGCGGGCTGCCGGGACCGGGCGGGCGGTCGGGGTGGGGGGTTGCGGGGTGGCGGGGGACTGCTGGTGCGGGACGGCCTGGGGCCAGCTGCGGCGGGGCTTGGCGGTGCTCAGCTCGGTTGTGTGGGACTCGGGGGCCGGGGTGGCGGTGTCGGGCTTGGGGGTGGGCTTGGGTTCCGGCTTGGGGGTGGGGTCGGCCTTGGGCTTGGGTTCGGGGGTGGGGGTTTTGCGGAGGGGGAGTTCGGGGCGGGTGGGCTTTCGCGGGGTTTCCGGGCGGGGTGGGCGGCTCTGGGTGGAGGTTGGGCGGTCGGGGGTGGCTCGAGGGTGCTGCGGCGCGGGCTCCGGGCGCTGCTGCTCGGGGGCCGGGCGGTCGGTTGTGGGCGCGGGGCGCTTGGGGGTGGGGCTGGACGGGGTGGTGTCCGTCGGGGAGCGGTCCTCGGGGGCGGGTTTTGAGGACTCGGCGGGGGGCCGGGGTGGGGCAGGGGTGTCCGGTGTGCGCTGTTCTTCGTTCCTGCCCGTGTTCATGTGCTCCAGCTCCCCGATGGCGGCGGCCCTAGTTGCGGCCCGGCGACAGGGTAGTCAGGGGGCGGATGGGTCGCCAGGGGCGGGCCGGGGCCTGTACGGCATCGGCACAGGCCCCGGCGGTGGACGACGGGCTCCGGCGGGGTGGTTGTCAGCTGCTGGCGGTGGTGTCGGCGGTGGCTGCGGCGGAGGCCTGGACGCGGCCGCGTTCGACGATGCGCAGGAAGGTGTACTTCGCCGCGTCGTCGCCGAGGGCGAAGACGTTCTTGTCCTTGGGGGTGACGTTGCGCTTGTTGTCGGTGAAGCCGCTGACGGTGAAGTAGGCGTAGCGGCCGTAGGAGTTGGCGGTCTTGCGGCAGATCGTGCCGTTGCGGCAGAAGGTGGGGACGCCGGAGCCGGGGAGGGAGGCGACGCCGTCCTTCACCTGGTTCTTGGCCTTGAGGGCCTGGGCCTCGGTGGGGAAGACCGCCACGCCGACGGTGACGGCCGCGCCGTCCTTGGTGAAGGTGGCGCGGATGAGCTGGGTGCAGCCGTTGGCGTTGAGGATGCCGCCGAGGTTGCCCTGGGTGCCCGAGGCGCAGTCGGTGACGCGGTTCGTGGCGCCCTTGGGGTAGGTGCGGCCCTCCAGGGTGAGGGAGTTGCCGGGGAAGAGGGTGTCGGCGCTGAGGGGGGCCTTGTCCTTCTCGGCGCTGGAGATGAACTCCTTGGGGTCCGGCGGGGGCGGGGGTGCGACCGGGGAGAAGGACGGGGTCGGGGCGCCGGGGTCGGTGGGGAGGGACTCCGGGGAGGGCAGGGAGGTGTTCTTGCCGTCGGAGGGGGAGGTGCCGGAGGAGACGATCGCGGTGGTGACGAGGGCGGCGACGGTGAGGGTGGCGAGGAGGGCGCCGCCGATGTAGAGGAGGCGTTTGCGGCGGGTGCGGGTGGTGGCGGCGTCGGCGAGGGCGGACCAGTCGGGGGTGGGGGTGGTGGGGGTGACCTGGGCGGTCGGGCCTTGTGGGGCGTGTGGGGCGTGTGGGGCCGCGTAGGGGTTGTGCGGGGTCGGGGTGTGCGGGGCGCTGAAGGGTGCGGCGGTGTCGGGGGTGGGCCGGGGGGTGCCGGGCTGGGCCGGGAGCGGGAGGGGCCGCCCCCCTTGCCCGCCCGTTCCGCCCCCGGGGGGCGGCCCCGCCGCCCAAGGAGGGCTGGCGAAAGCGGGAGCCGCAGGGGGGCTGGCGGAAGGGGGGCCGGCGGGAGCGCCAGGCGGAGTCGGCCCCGCCGCCCAAGGAGGGCTGGCGGCAGGCAGGCCGGCGGAAGGGGGACCGGCGGGAGCGGGTGCGGCGGCCGGAGGTGGGGTGGGCGTGGGGGGTGGGCCGAAGTGGCCCTGGGGGGTGGGTGGTTGAGGGGTGCCGTGAGGGGGGTTTGCCCCGGGGGCGTCCGAAGGTCCCCCATGCCCGATGCTCATGGGGCGCATCCTAATGACACCGGCCCCCGTGGTACCCGGGCGTAAAGCGGTTGGGGCGGGGAGGGGCGGGCGGTGAGAATGCCCGTATGGGACATCTTGAGGTCGGACACGTCGAGTACTACTTGCCGGACGGGCGGGTGCTGCTCGGTGACGTCTCGTTCCGGGTGGGCGAGGGAGCGGTCGTCGCGCTCGTGGGGCCCAACGGGGCCGGGAAGACCACGCTGCTGAAGATCATCGCCGGGGAGATCCAGGCCCACGGCGGGTCGGTCACCGTGAGCGGTGGGCTCGGGGTGATGGGGCAGTTCGTGGGGTCCGTGAGGGACGAGCGGACGGTCCGGGATTTGCTGGTGTCCGTCGCGCAGCCCCGTATCCGAGAAGCCGCCGCCGCCGTCGACAAGGCCGAGACGGCGATTCTGGAGCGGGACGACGAAGCCGCGCAGATGGAGTACGCCCAGGCGCTGAGCGACTGGGCCGAGGTCCAGGGGTACGAGGCCGAGACCGTCTGGGACATGTGCACCATGGCCGCGCTCGGGGTCCCGTACGAGAAGGCGCAGTGGCGGGAGGTGCGCACGCTCAGCGGCGGCGAGCAGAAGAGGCTCGTGCTGGAGGCGTTGCTGCGCGGCCCGGACGAAGTGCTGCTGCTCGACGAGCCGGACAACTATCTGGACGTGCCCGGCAAGCGGTGGCTGGAGGGCAAGCTCAAGGAGACCCGGAAGACGGTTCTCTTCGTCAGCCACGACCGGGAGCTGCTGTCGCGGGCGGCGGAGAAGATCGCCAGCGTGGAGCCGGGGCCGACGGGGTCGGAGGTCTGGATCCACGGCGGCGGGTTCGACACGTATCACGAGGCCCGCAAGGAGCGCTTCGCGCGCTTCGAGGAGCTGCGCCGGCGCTGGGACGAGAAGCACGCGCAGCTGAAGAAGCTGGTGCTGAACCTGCGGCAGGCGGCCTCGATCAGCCATGAGCTGGCGTCCCGGTACGCGGCAGCCCAGACGCGGCTGCGGAAGTTCGAGGAGGTCGGGCCGCCGCCGGAGCCGCCGCGCGACCAGGACATCCGGATGCGGCTGCGCGGCGGGCGCACCGGGGTGCGGGCCATCACGTGCGAGGGCCTTGAGCTGACCGGCCTGATGAAGCCCTTCGACCTGGAGGTCTTCTACGGGGAGCGGGTCGCCGTCCTCGGGTCGAACGGCTCCGGCAAGTCGCACTTCCTGCGGCTGCTGGCCGGGGACGACGTCCAGCACACCGGCATGTGGAAGCTGGGCGCGCGGGTCGTGGCCGGGCACTTCGCGCAGACGCACGCGCACCCGGAGCTGATGGGCCGCACGCTTGTCGACATTCTGTGGGCCGAGCACTCCAAGGACCGGGGCGGCGCGATGTCCGTGCTGCGGCGGTACGAGCTGGAGGGCCAGGGCGACCAGAGCTTCGACCGGCTGTCGGGCGGCCAGCAGGCCCGCTTCCAGATCCTGCTGCTCGAACTGCGCGGGACGACCGCGCTGCTGCTCGACGAGCCGACGGACAACCTCGACCTGGAGTCGGCGGAGGCCCTCCAGGAAGGTCTTGAGGCGTACGAGGGGACCGTGCTCGCCGTCACGCACGACCGGTGGTTCGCGAAGTCCTTCGACCGCTACCTGGTCTTCGGGTCGGACGGGGTCGTACGGGAGACGCCGGAGCCGGTCTGGGACGAGCGGCGGGTGGAACGGGCGAGGTGAGCGGGTGGGGCGACGCGTTTTGACCCGTACGGGGTGGCGCGGGTAGTCTCGACTGTTGTTATACGTATGGCCGCTGCCCTCACCGGCGAAAAGCGGACCGTGCGTAGGTTCCCTGGAGCAGTTACCAGTGGCTCGCATACGGGCTCGATCCCGGCAGTGTGGGCCCCAGCTGCATGATCGCTTCAGGTGTGTCTGGTTTCCATCCACTGAAGAAGCGAAGGCTACGAAGTGCGTACGTACAGCCCCAAGCCCGGCGATGTCACTCGCCAGTGGCACATCATCGACGCGCAGGACATCGTCCTGGGCCGTCTGGCGACCACGGCTGCGAACCTCCTGCGAGGCAAGCACAAGCCGACCTATGCCCCGCACATGGACATGGGTGACTTCGTCATCATCATCAACGCCGACAAGATCCACCTGTCGGGCAACAAGAAGACCCAGAAGATGGCGTACCGCCACTCGGGCTTCCCGGGCGGTCTGCGCTCGATGCGCTACGACGAGCTCATGGAGAAGAGCCCGGAGAAGGCCGTCGAGAAGGCCATCAAGGGCATGATCCCCAAGAACACCCTCGGCCGTCAGATGCTCTCGAAGCTCAAGGTCTACGCGGGCGACACCCACCCGCACGCTGCTCAGCAGCCGGTCCCGTTCGAGATCACCCAGGTCGCGCAGTAGTTCCGGCCACCCCCCTAAGACGTACAGAAAGATCTGAGGAGAATCGTGGCCGAGACCACTGTTGAGACGCCCGTCGAGGGTACCGAAGAGGAGACCTTCGCGGAGGTCACCACCTTCGAGTCCGAGGTTCCCGTCGAGGGCGAGTACACGAGCGAGTCGCTCGCCGGCCGCTTCGGCGACCCGCAGCCCGCCGCCGGCCTTGGCCGTCGCAAGAACGCCATCGCCCGCGTCCGGATCGTTCCGGGCACCGGCAAGTGGAAGATCAACGGGCGTACGCTCGAGGACTACTTCCCGAACAAGGTCCACCAGCAGGAAGTCAACGAGCCCTTCAAGGTGCTCGAGCTGGACGACCGCTACGACGTCATCGCCCGCATCTCGGGTGGCGGCGTGTCCGGCCAGGCCGGTGCGCTCCGTCTGGGTGTCGCCCGTGCGCTGAACGAGGCCGACGTCGACAACAACCGCGCCACGCTGAAGAAGGCCGGCTTCCTCTCCCGCGACGACCGTGCGGTCGAGCGCAAGAAGGCCGGTCTCAAGAAGGCCCGCAAGGCGCCGCAGTACAGCAAGCGCTAATCACGCGCCTGCCCGTACCGCTCACGCGGTGCGGCTGCTGCATCACGGCATCACCGTTCGCCCCGGTGGCACTCTCGTGCCACCGGGGCGTTCGTTTAGTTCGACTTATAACCCTTTTCTGACGCTTATTGGACTCTCTCGGGCGTATAACGGGCACGAAACGCTCAGAGCCTGTTGCGGGTCGCGTTTTCGAAGCACGACGGCATTTCGGAGGACAGCTGTGGGACGACTCTTCGGCACGGACGGTGTGCGCGGCGAGGCCAATGCGGATCTGACGGCGGAGCTGGCGCTCGGTCTGTCGGTCGCGGCCGCGCACGTGCTCGCCGAGGCGGGCACTTTCGCGGGCCATCGGCCGACGGCAGTGGTGGGACGGGACCCGCGGGCGTCGGGAGAGTTCCTGGAGGCCGCCGTCGTGGCGGGTCTGGCGAGCGCGGGCGTGGACGTCCTGCGCGTCGGTGTGCTGCCCACCCCCGCGGTGGCGTATCTCACCGGTGCGCTGGGCGCCGACCTCGGCGTGATGCTCTCCGCCAGCCACAACGCGATGCCCGACAACGGCATCAAGTTCTTCGCGCGCGGCGGCCACAAGCTGGCGGACGAGCTGGAGGTGCGCATCGAGAACCTCTACGAGCAGCACCGCAGCGGCGAGGCCTGGGACCGTCCGACCGGTGCGGGCGTCGGCCGGGTCACCGACTACGACGAGGGCTTCGACAAGTACATCGCCCACCTCATGGGCGTGCTGCCGAACCGTCTCGACGGCCTGAAGGTCGTCCTCGACGAGGCGCACGGCGCGGCCTCCCGCGTCTCCCCGGAGGCGTTCGCGCGCGCCGGGGCCGAGATCATCACCATCGGCGCGGAGCCCGACGGCCTCAACATCAACGACGGCTACGGCTCCACCCACATGGAGCGCCTGCGCGCCGCCGTGGTCGAGAACGGCGCCGACCTGGGTGTCGCGCACGACGGTGACGCCGACCGCTGCCTGGCCGTGAACCACAAGGGCGAAGAGGTCGACGGCGACCAGATCCTCGCCGTGCTGGCGCTCGCCATGCGCGAGGCCGGTCAGCTCCGCAAGAACACCGTCGTCGGCACGGTCATGTCCAACCTCGGCTTCAAGCTGGCCATGGAGGGCGAAGGCATCGATGTCGTGCAGACCGGCGTCGGCGACCGCTACGTGCTGGAGTCGATGAAGGAGCACGGCTACGCGCTCGGCGGCGAGCAGTCCGGGCACGTCATCGTCCTGGACCACGCCACGACCGGCGACGGCACGCTGACCGGCCTGATGCTGGCCGCGCGCGTCGCCGCCACCGGCCGCAGCCTCGCGGACCTCGCGGGCGTCATGAACCGGCTGCCGCAGATCCTCATCAACGTGCCGGATGTCGACAAGTCCCGCGTCGCCACCTCGCCGGAGCTGTCGGCCGCCGTGGCCGACGCCGAGCGCGAGCTGGGCTCCACCGGCCGGGTGCTGCTGCGCCCCTCGGGCACCGAGCCGCTGGTGCGCGTGATGGTCGAGGCCGCCGACATCGACCAGGCGAAGGCCGTCGCCGGCCGCCTGGCGGACGTGGTCAAGTCCGCGCTGGGCTAAGGGTTGTGAGCGGTACGTGAGAGGGCCCGGCCGGAAGCGATTCCGGCCGGGCCCTCTCACGTACCGGAGCTTCTAGAGCTTGCGCAGGGAGAGGCGCTGGACCTTGTGGTCGGGGCCCTTGCGGACGACCAGGGTGGCGCGGCCGCGGGTGGGGGCGACGTTCTCCAGGAGGTTGGGGCGGTTGATGGTGCGCCAGGTGTTGCGGGCGTAGTCGAGGGCTTCTTCCTCGGAGACCTGGGTGTACTTGCGGAAGTACGAGAAGGGGTTCTGGAAGGCGGTGGCGCGGAGCTTGCGGAACCGGTTGAGGTACCACTGCTCGATGTCCTCCTCGCGCGCGTCGACGTACACCGAGAAGTCGAAGTAGTCGGCGAGCGCGACGCGGGTCTTGCCGTCGCTGCCGGGCAGGGCGGGCTGAAGGACGTTGAGGCCCTCGACGATGAGAATGTCCGGGCGGTGCACGGTGAGGCGCTCGCCGGGGACGATGTCGTAGATCAGGTGGGAGTAGACGGGGGCGGTGACCTCGTCCTTCCCGGCCTTCACGTCGGCGACGAAGCGGGTCAGGGCGCGGCGGTCGTACGACTCGGGGAAGCCCTTGCGGGCGGTCAGGCCGCGCTTCTCCAGCTCGCGCATCGGGTAGAGAAAGCCGTCGGTGGTGACCAGCTCGACGCGCGGGTGCTCGGGCCAGCGGGCCAGCAGCGCCTGGAGGAGGCGGGCGACCGTGGACTTGCCGACGGCGACGCTGCCCGCGACTCCTATGACGAAGGGGGTGCCGCGCTGGGCGCCCTTCTCGCCGAGGAAGGTGTTGAGGGCGCCGCGCAGATTGCCGGTGGCTCCGACGTACAGGTTCAGGAGGCGGGAGAGCGGGAGGTAGATGTCGCGCACCTCGTCGAGGTCGATGACGTCGCCCAGACCGCGCAGCCGCTCGACCTCCTCCGCGGTGAGGGGCAGCGGCGTCTTCTCGCGCAGGGCGCTCCACTCGGCGCGGGTGAGGTCCAGGTAGGGGGAGGACTCGGACCGCGTCCGGTGGGAGCTTCGTGGCGGCGAAGTGATCACGTACTCCATTGTCGGGGGTGGGGCGGGGATGTCGCGGGGTGGGAGGGGTGGGGTGGGTCACGTGGGGGGTGGGGTTGTACGGGGGCGCGTCTCGATCCGGGGGAGGTGGGGTTGCGCGGGGGTCACGATCTTGGGGGAGGGCTGCCGGGGGCCGTAATTCGGTAGGTCGCAGGGGTGCGGGGGACCTAGATTCCAGGGCGTCGCTCCGACCTAAGGAAGATCTTCATGCGCCGAGCCCTGTTCCGTCGTACCGCTGTGGCTGCCGTGTCCGTGGCCTCGCTGACCCTGCTGGTGGGGGCCTGCGGTGCGGACAAGCCCGCCGCGCAGGCTTCGGGCGCGCCCGCCGGGGGCGGCTCGGACGCTCCCGGGAAGGGGCAGGAGCCCGCGGCCAAGGCGCTGACGGCGGCCGAGCTGGAGAAGGTCGCCCTGGCGGAGGGGGACGTGGCCACGCACATGATCGCCGCGGGCAAGCCGGCCGACAACGTGCCGGCCGGGTCCGTCAAGGTCGACAAGCCGCAGTGCGCGCCGCTGGCGGACGCCATGGTGGCGGCCGCGCCGGGGAAGCCGGGCGCCTCCGTCGTGCGCAAGGCCATCGAGAAGCCCGCCAAGATGAAGCTCGACCCGGGAGCGTCGGCGGAGGAGAAGGCCAGGGCGGGCCTGGGCGCGCTGACCCAGCCGGTGACCGTGCAGCGGCTCGCCTCGTACGACGGCAAGGGCGCCCAGGAGGCGTTCGCGGCCCTCGACAAGGCGGGCAAGGACTGCGCGGGCGGCTTCGACGGCGTGCAGGCCGGGGACAAGATCAAGATCGCGAAGGTCACCCCGGACACCGTGACCGGCGGCGACGAGGCGCGCGGCTGGACCTTCGACATGAAGGCGCAGGGCCCGGACGAGTCGGACGTCGTCATGAAGCTGGCCGTGGTGCGCAAGGGTGGGGCGCTCTCCACCTTCTACACGTTCAGCCTGGGCGGCACGGTGAAGAAGCAGCCGGTGCCGGTGATCGAGGCACAGATCAAGAAGCTCGGCTGAGGGTTCCCGGGGTTTCGGCCCCGCCCGACTTACGCTGCCCCTTATGTGCGGAATCGTGGGATATGTCGGTGGGCAGTCGGCGCTGGACGTCGTGACGGCGGGGCTGAAGAGGCTGGAGTACCGGGGGTACGACTCGGCGGGGGTCGCCGTCCTCGCGGACGGCGGGCTCGCGGCGGCGAAGAAGGCCGGGAAGCTGGTCAACCTGGAGAAGGAGCTGGTGGAACGGCCGCTCCCGGTCGGCGGTACGGGCATCGGGCACACCCGGTGGGCGACCCACGGGGGGCCGACCGACGCGAACGCCCACCCGCACCTGGACGGTGCCGGGCGCGTGGCGGTCGTACACAACGGGATCATCGAGAACTTCGCCGCCCTGCGGGGAGAACTGGCCGCGCGCGGGCGGGAGTTGACGTCCGAGACCGACTCGGAGGTGGTGGCGCACCTGCTGGCCGAGGCCTTCTCCGGGTGCGGGGACCTCGCGGAGGCGATGCGGCGGGTGTGCGGGCGGCTGGAGGGGGCGTTCACGCTCGTCGCCGTGCACGCGGACGTGCCGGACCTGGTGGTGGGGGCGCGGCGGAACTCCCCGCTCGTGGTGGGCGTTGGAGAGGGTGAGTCCTTCCTGGCGTCGGACGTCTCCGCGTTCATCGCCCACACGCGGTCCGCGATCGAGCTGGGGCAGGACCAGGTGGTCGAGCTGCGCCGGGACGCGGTCACCGTCACCGATTTCTCCGGCGTGCCCGCGGACGTACGGGCGTACCACGTGGACTGGGACGCCTCGGCGGCCGAGAAGGGCGGCTACGACCACTTCATGCTCAAGGAGATCGCCGAGCAGCCGAAGGCGGTCGCGGACACGCTGCTGGGCCGGATCGGCGCGGGCGGGCTGCTGGAGCTGGACGAGGTGCGGATCGCGGAGTCCGTGCTGCGGGAGGTCGACAAGGTCGTCGTGGTCGCGTGCGGGACGGCCTTCCACGCGGGGATGATCGCCAAGTACGCCGTCGAGCGGTGGGCGCGGGTGCCCTGCGAGGTGGAGCTGGCCAGCGAGTTCCGCTACCGGGACCCGATCCTGGGCGCGCGGACGCTGGTGGTCGCGATCTCGCAGTCCGGCGAGACCATGGACACGCTGATGGCGCTGCGGCACGCCCGGGAGCGGGGGGCGAAGGTGCTGGCCGTCTGCAACACGAACGGGTCGACGATTCCCCGGGAGTCGGACGCGGTGCTGTACACCCATGCGGGGCCGGAGGTGGCGGTCGCCTCGACGAAGGCCTTTCTGACGCAGCTGGTGGCCTGTTATGTGGTGGCGCTGTATTTGGGGCAGGTGCGGGGGAGTGTGGGGGAGGGTGAAGTCCGGGGTGTGGTGCGGGAGTTGGCGGGGATCCCCGAGGCCCTGGAGGGCGTACTGGCGACGATGGAGCCGGTGCGTGAGCTGGCGCGGTCGCTGGCGGGGCAGGACACCGTGCTCTTCCTGGGGCGGCACGTCGGGTACCCGGTGGCGCTGGAGGGGGCGCTGAAGCTCAAGGAGCTGGCGTACATGCACGCGGAGGGGTTCGCGGCCGGGGAGCTGAAGCACGGGCCGATCGCGCTGGTGGAGGAGGGGGTGCCGGTGGTGGTCGTGGTGCCTTCGGTGCGGGAGCAGGCCGTGCTGCACGGGAAGGTCGTGTCGAACATCCAGGAGGTACGGGCGCGGGGGGCGCGGACGGTGGTGATCGCGGAGGAGGGCGACGAGACGGTCGTGCCGTACGCGGACCGGCTGATCCGGGTGCCGCGGACGTCTACGCTTCTTCAGCCGTTGGTGACGACGGTGCCGTTGCAGGTGTTCGCGTGCGAGCTGGCGACGGCGCGGGGCAATGAGGTGGACCAGCCGAGGAATCTGGCGAAGTCCGTGACGGTCGAATGAGCTGGAACGAAGGGGCTGGGGTGCGGAAGTGATTGTTGGGGTCGGGATCGACGTGGCGGAGATCGAGCGGTTCGGGGCGGCGTTGGAGCGGACGCCGCAGATGGCTGAACGGCTTTTTGTGGAAAGGGAGTTGATGCTGCCGAGCGGGGAGCGGCGGGGGGTGGCGTCGCTGGCGGCCCGCTTCGCGGCGAAGGAGGCCCTCGCCAAGGCGTTGGGGGCGCCGGCGGGGCTGCTGTGGACGGATGCGGAGGTGTACGTGGAGGAGTCGGGGCAGCCGAGGCTGCGGGTGAAGGGGTCGGTGGCGGCGAGGGCGGAGGCGTTGGGGGTGAAGGGGTGGCATGTGTCGTTGAGCCATGATGCGGGGGTGGCTTCGGCGGTGGTGATTGCGGAGGGGTGAGGGGCCCTCGGGCCGGGCGGGGGCGGGGTTGGGGTTGGGGGCTGGGCTTGGGTCACAGGCCCCCGGTGTGGGGGTGGGCCGGGGGCCGGTGGGGCTAGGCCGGTGCCCTGGGTGCGGGCAGGGGGCGGTGTCCGGGTGGGCCCGGATCGGGCGGCCGCCCCCTTGCCCGCCCGTTCCGCCCCCGGGGGGCGGCCCCGCCGCCCAAGGGGGCTCGGCGGAAGGGTGCCGCCCAAGGGGGCTAGGGGAGTGGGAGGGGGCACCGCCCAAGGGGGTGGAGGGCCCGCCCGTCAGGCAGGGGTGCGCCCCGTGCGGCGGCGGGCGGCCATGGTGATCGCGCCGAGGGCGGTCAGGGCGATTGCCGCGCCGCCCAGGGGGAGCGCCGGGCTGCCGGTGGCGGCCAGGGGGCCCGTGGTCGAGCCGCCCGGCCCGCCGACGCTGCCGCCTCCACCCGGCCCGCCGACCGTGCCGCCGTCGCCGCCGACCGTGCCCGCACCGGACGTGTCGCCGCCCGTGGTGCCGGCGGTGGAGGTGTCGCCGCCGGCGGTCCCTTCCGTACCGGAGGAGCCGGAGCCGTCGGAGCTGCCGGAGCCGCCGACCGTGCCGGTGCCACCTGTGGTCTCCGTACCGCCGGAGCCGTCCGAGCCACCAGAGGTGTCGGACCCGCCCGTGGAGTCCGACCCACCGGTCGTGTCGGTGCCGCCCGTGGTGTCGGTGCCGCCGGACGTGTCCGTACCTCCAGACGTGTCCGTACCCCCGGACGTATCCGTACCCCCCGCCGTCACCGTCAGCAGCGCCCCCGTCGTCCGCACCGTCCCCACCGGGTTGGTGAAAGCGGCGCGGTAGAGGGAGCCGGATTGGGCGGGGGTCGTGGGGAGGGTCAGGGTGGGGGTGGTGGCGTTCGGTACCGGGGTCCAGGTTTTGCCCTGGTCGGGGCTGGTTTCCCAGGAAATGGCAGGCGCCGGGTGGGCCGTGGCGGCGGTGAAGGTGGCCGGTGTGCCGGCGGGGACCGTGACCGGGGCCGGGTTCGTGGTGGGGGTGGCCGCCGTCTGGCGGACGGTCTGGGTGACCGTTCCCGAGGCGACCGAGAAGAGGGTGTGGCGGGTGGGGTCGAGGGCGAGGGCCGCGGGCTGGTTGCCGGTGGGGAGGGTGTCCGTGACCTTGCCGGTCTTCAGGTCGACGGCGGCGACCGTCCCGGCGGTGGTCCGGGCGACGTACAGGGTCTGGGAGGCGGCGTCGTGGGCCATGGCCTTGGGGTTGCCGCCGACCGTCAGGGTGCCGGTGACCTTGTTGGCCTTGAGGTCGACGGTGAAGACGGTGCCGACGCCGAGGTTGGCGACGTAACCCGTGGAGGTGGCGGGGTCGACGGTGACGCCCATGCTGCCGAGTGCGGTGGTGCCCAGCTCCAGGGTGCCGGTCGCCTTGCCGGTGGCGCCGTCGACGGCGGTGAGGGTGTTGCTGTAGACGGTCGTGCCGTCGACGGACTGGCTGTTGATGTGCGTGGTTTGACATGCAACCCCTTCCCGAAGGGAGGGGATTCTGGCCTTCCGGGCCCGTTGCTGTGCCGCTACGCGGCACGGTTTTCGGGCCTGGATTCCTTGGCTTCCTGTTTCTTCGCGTCGTGCCGGGACCTTCGGTCCTTGGTCTTCTCGTCGCTCCGCAGGCGTTTTGGGTCTCCGTGGTGTCCCTCGGCGACCTTGAGCTGTTGGTTCAGGGTGTGCAGCCGTCTTCCTTCTTGGCGGGTGTTGTCGGCGGCGTTGGTGTCCCGGTCGTGGACGGTCCCGCAGCCCTCGCAGGTCCAGGTGCGGACGTGCAATGGTTTGGGCCCGTCGATGCGGTGGCAGACCGAGCACCGTTGGGAGGACGGGAAGAACCGTCCGACCTGCTGGAAGACGCGCCCGTACCGGGCCGCCTTGTATTCGAGCATGGCCAGGAAGCTGGACCAGCCCGCGTCGTGGATCGACTTGGCGAGGTTGCCGCGTGCCATGCCTTGCACGTTGAGTGTCTCGGCGTAGATCGCTTGGTGTTCGCGGACCAGCCGGGAGGACCACTCGTGGTGGAAGTGGTGGCGGGCGTCGGCGACCTTCGCGTGCTGGCGGGCCAGCGCGCGGCGTGACTTCTCCTTGTTCTTCGAGCCCTTCTGTTTGCGGGCATGCCCGCGCTGGAGCTTGCGGAGCTTCTTCTCCGCCCGGCGCAGGAACCTGGGAGAGGCGATCTTTTCCCCGGTGGACAGGACGGCGAAGTGGTTCAGCCCCATGTCGAGGCCCACTTCCCGACCGGACACATCCTCGACGGGCCAGCGGTCCGCGTCGGCCTGCGGGTCGGTTTCGATCACGAAGGACGCGAAGAACCGTCCCGACGCATCCTTGATGACAGTCACCGTGGAGGGGACGGCAGGCAGCGTCCTGGACCAGCGGACCGGGATGTCGCCGATCTTCGGCAGGGACAGCAGCCCCTTGCCGGTGATCTTCCAGCGGGCGTTCGCGGTGAACCGGACCGACTGCCGCCTGTCCTTGAGGGACTTGAACGACGGCGGACCCGCCCTCGGGTCTTTGCGTTTGCCCGAGCGAGAGTCGAAGAACGCCCGGTACGCACCTTCCAGGTCGCGCAGCGACTGCTGGAGCACCACCGCGGACACCTCACCCAGCCAGGACCGCTCCGCCCGCTTCTTCCCCTGGGTGATCACCGTCTTGGACAGGTCCCCGGCCGTGACCCACGGCAGCCCAGCCGCTTACGCGGCACGGCGCAGCGCGAGGGCATCGTTGTAGACCACCCGGGCGCAGCCGAACGCCCGCGCCAGCAACACCTGCTGAAACGGGGACGGTTCGAGCCGGAAGGAATACCGCAACTGCATGACACCGGAGCCTAGACATCCGCGCCCTACTCGAAGACATATCCCTCATATGTCACCCGATCCGGTGATCGCTCGTAACCTCTGGTGTACTTCATCGTCGGCGCGATGGCCGGTGCACCGGGAATGGATGCCGATAGCCGGTGCGGGAGGCGGTCACGTGGTGCGGGCGGCGGTGTTCGGGGCGGTGAGGGAGAGGTTGTACGTCTGGCCGCCCTCGACGGTGGTGCGGTTCGCGGTCGCGGCGGAGGCGGGGGAGGCCAGGGCGGCGGTGAGGGCGAGGGCGCCGAGGAGGGGGAGGACGGCACGGGCGGTTCTGGACATGGCGGGAGGACCCTTCGGCAGGCACGGGCAGATGTGGTTGGTTAGGTTAGGCAAACCTAAGTAAAAGAATGATCGCGCGTCAACCTGCCTGCATGTGCGGCGACTTGAGCGGGGGTGTTTCCGTGCCGGGCGCCGGTGCGGCCTCTGCGGCAGACTCGGAGGCATGCGTACTGCACACCGTGTCGAGACCGTGAGGACCGCCGAGCGGGAGGCCATGGCCAGGCTTCCCGAGGGTGCGCTGATGCAGCGCGCCGCCGCCGGACTGGCCGCCGCCTGCGCCGACCTGCTGGACCGCAGGGTGTACGGGGCCAGGGTCGTGCTGCTCGTCGGCAGCGGCGACAACGGCGGCGACACGCTGTACGCGGGGGCCAGGCTCGCCCGGCGCGGGGCCGGGGTGACGGCGGTGCTGCTCGCCCCCGACCGTACGCATGCCGGTGGACTCGCGGCGCTGCGCACGGCGGGCGGGCGGGTGCTGACCGGCCCGCACGACGGCGTCGACGGAGACGTCGTCGGACGGCACGGCGCCCACGAGGTCCTGGCCCGCGCCGACCTCGTACTCGACGGGATCGTCGGCATCGGCGGGCGCGGCGGCCTGCGCGAGGAGGCGGTTCCGCTGGCGCGGGCGGCCCGCGCCTCGGGGGCCGTGGTGGTCGCCGTGGACCTGCCCAGCGGCGTCGACGCGGACACCGGCGAGGTCGCGGGGGAGTGCGTGCGGGCGGACGCGACGGTGACGTTCGGGGCGTACAAGCCGGGACTGCTCCTCGACCCGGCGCGCACGTACGCGGGGGTCGTGCGGCTCGTCGACATCGGGCTGGACCTGGGGGTCCCGGCCGACGTGGAGGCCCTCCAACACGCGGACGTGGCACGGCTGTTGCCGGTGCCGGACGCCGAGAGCGACAAGTACCGGCGCGGGGTCGTCGGGATCGTCGCCGGGTCGGCGAAGTACCCGGGGGCGGCGGTGCTGTGCGTCGCCGGGGCGCTGCACGGCGGGGCCGGCGCGGTCCGCTGCGTGGGCGGCGGCGGGGACGCGGTCCTCGCCCGTCACCCCGAGGTGCTGGTGCACGACGGGACACCGGGCGGGGCGGGCCGGGTGCAGGCCTGGGTGATCGGACCCGGCCTGGACGACGGGGTGGCGGGGGCGCTGGACGAGGTGCTGGCCTCCGACGTGCCGGTGCTGGTCGACGCGGACGCGCTGGGGGCGCTCGATCCGGTTGCGGTACGGGGGAGGGGCGCGCCGGTGGTGCTCACCCCGCACGCGGGCGAGGCGGCGCGGCTGCTCGGGGTCGCGCGGGAGGAGGTCGAGGGGCGGCGGCTCGACGCGGCGCGGCGGCTGGCGGCGCGGTACGGGGCGACGGTGCTGCTCAAGGGGTCCACGACGGTGGTGGCGTCGGATGCGTCCGCAGTGCCGGTGCGGGTCAACCCGACGGGGACGCCGTGGCTGGCGACGGCGGGGAGCGGGGATGTGCTGGCGGGGGTGATCGGGTCGCTGCTGGCGGCGGGGCTCGCGCCGGTGGACGCGGCGTCGGCGGGGGCGTATCTGCACGGGCTGGCGGGGCGGCTGGCGGCGCGGGGGGTGCCGGTGGCGGCGGGGGATGTTGCGGAGGGGGTGCGGGGGGCTTGGGGGAGCGTGGTGGGGGCCCGGTAGGGGGGCGGCCCCGCCGCCCAAGGGGGCGGCGGGGTGAGCGGGTCAGCCCTCGGTCGGGGAGAGGGGGGTGTTCAGGGTCCAGGTGACCGGGATTTCCTCGCTGCCGGAGTACTTGGCGATCAGTTCCTCGTCCGTGAGGCGGTGCGCGTCCCGGTAGCGGACGTTGGTGCCCGGCTTCGCGCCCCAGACGTAGAGGCGGCTGCCCACGCCCAGCTTCTTCCAGAGGCGTTCCGCGTCCTCGACGTAGAGGTTCACGCAGCCGCCGGAGCCCGCCTCGAAGAGGTCGCCGTACGTGCCGTGCAGTGCCTGGCCGCCGCTGAAGAACTGGCTGTACGGCATCGGCGCACCGTCGTAGATGGTGGAGAAGTGGTCCTTGTGACGCCAGTACACCCGGTGCCAGCCGACCCGCGTCTCCAGGCCCCGGATGCCGCTGCGGATCGGCACCGGCGCGAAGGTGACCTTCTTGCCGACCTGCACCCACAGGAGCTGGCGGCGCAGGTCCACGCAGGTCACCGAGTAGCTGCGGACCGGGCACTTGCCCGCCGCGTTCGGGTTCTTGCGGGCCTCGCGGACCAGCAGGAGGCCGTGCGTCTGGGCGGTGGCCCGGCCGTCCGCCGGGTCGATGTTCAGCTGCTGCTGGAGCTTGCGGATGGCCACGCAGTCCGCGGCCGACTGCTTGCCGTCGACCTTGAGCCGCAGCTTGCGCTCCAGTTCCTTCTGGTACGGGCCCGTGGGCGCCGTGCACGGGGGCTCCGGGGCGCTCAGCGCGGCCGGTACGGCAGTGGGCGCGGCGACGGCCGCCGTGGCGGGCAGGGCGGTGAGTGCGACGGCGGCGACACCGGCCAGGGCGGTCAGACGGGAGAGGGGGGCGCGCTTCATGGTTCCTCAGCTCCTCCAGCGTGCGCGGATCCGCATGCGGCGGACGGCATGCGGCGGACCGGCGGAATGGGGCCCTGCGGTGACGCGGGAACGGGCCCTTCGGTTAGGTCCATCGGGCGGCCGCCGGGCCCGCTCCGCCAGGCACGGCCTGCCGAGCGGGTGAAAGTGCGGGCCGAATGTGTGACGTTCCGTGAGAAGGCGCGTACACGGCGGCACGTGGCGTCGGTCACGCCCGGGTGCCGCCCGGTCCGTCGGACCGGCCTTGTCGTACCCCTCTGCGAGACTTGGTGGCGATGACCGTGAAGACCGAGACCGTGACGACCGCGGCGACCGGTGCGCCCCTCCCCGCGCCGAGCGCCGCCCCGCACGGCGTGCCGAACGGCGTGCCGAACGACGTGATGAGCCAGGCGATGACCCAGTCGGTGACCCAGGGCCCTGCGATGCGGGCCCGCGCCGAGATCGACCTCGCCGCGCTCCGCGCCAACGTCCGCACGCTGCGCGAGCGCGCCCCGCAGGCCGCGCTGATGGCCGTCGTGAAGTCCGACGCGTACGGGCACGGGGCGCTGCCCTGCGCCCGCGCCGCCCTTCAGGCCGGGGCGACCTGGCTCGGCACGGCGACCCCGCAGGAGGCGCTCGCCCTGCGCGCCGCCGGGATCACCGAGGCCGACGCCCGCGTCATGTGCTGGCTGTGGACGCCGGGCGACCCGTGGGCCGAGGGCATCGAGGCCGGTCTCGACATGGGCGTCAGCGGAATGTGGGCACTGGAGGAGGTCACCGCCGCCGCCCGCGCCCTGGGCCGTACGGCGAGGATCCAGCTCAAGGCCGACACGGGCCTGGGGCGCAACGGCTGCCAGCCCGCCGACTGGCCCGCCCTGGTCGCCGCCGCCCGCGCTGCCGAGGCCGAGGGCCTGGTCAAGGTCACCGGCCTGTGGTCGCACTTCGCGTGCGCCGACGAGCCCGGCCACCCCTCGATCGACCTCCAGCTCACCGCGTTCCGCGAGATGGTCGCGTACGCCGAGAAGCAGGGCCTGGACCCCGAGGTGCGGCACATCGCCAACTCCCCGGCCACGCTGACCCTCCCGCACGCCCACTTCGACCTGGTGCGCACGGGCATCGCGATGTACGGGGTCTCCCCGAGCTCGGAGCTGGGCACCCCCGCCGAGCTGGGCCTGCGCCCGGTGATGCGGCTCGTCGCCTCGGTCGCGCTGGTCAAGGAGGTCCCCGCCGGGCACGGCGTCAGCTACGGCCACCACTACGTCACCGAGCGGGACACCACCCTCGGCCTGATCCCCGTCGGGTACGCGGACGGCATCCCCCGCAGCGCCTCCGGGCGCGGCCCGGTGCTGGTCGGCGAGCGGTGGCGGCGCGCCCGGGGACGTATCGCCATGGACCAGTTCGTGGTCGACCTCGGCGGGGAAACGGTCGAACCGGGGGCACAAGCCGTCCTGTTCGGCTCGGGCGAGCGGGGCGAGCCGACCGCGGAGGACTGGGCGCAGGCGGCGGACACGATTGCGTACGAGATCGTCACGCGCATCGGCGCACGCGTTCCGCGCGTCCTGGTGAACGAGAGCCCTTTGAACGAGAGCCCTTTGGACGAGGACCCGGCCCGGGACCGGTAGCCGCTCGGTGGAGCCGTGCACCTGGACCCGTGGGCGGGAGCGTTGGATGATCCCGTAGATCCGGCGGACCGGTGGACTCCGGTCGGCCGACAGGCACCAGCGAGGAGCGGCACGTGAGCAGGAGCAGCGCGGAGGGCGTCGCCGCCGCGGCACGCACGGCGGCCGACGCGGCGGCCCCCGGCAACTGGCGCCGGGCGGGACTCGCCGGGGCCGCGATAGGCGTGATCGCCGCCGGAGCGGCGGCGGGCGTGGCGGTCGAACGGCTCACCGTCGGGCGGGGGATGCGCAAGAAGGCCCGGCTCGCCCTGGACGCGGCGGGCCCGTACGGGGCGCTGCGCGGCACCCCGGGCACGGCGCTCGCCGACGACGGCACGGAGCTGTACTACGAGGTGGACGACCCGAGGGGCGAGGGCACCGGGACGGTGCCGGCGATCGGCGGCCAGCCGTCGGGCGAGTCCCGCAACGGCAGCAGCGCCAAGGGCAGCAGCGCCAACGGCAGCAGCGCCAAGGGCGGCAGCGCCGGGGGCGGCGGCAAGGGCAAACCCCGCCGCAAGCTCTTCGGGCGCACGGCCACGCCCCCCGTCACCGTCGTCTTCAGCCACGGCTACTGCCTCAACCAGGACTCCTGGCACTTCCAGCGCGCCGCCCTGCGCGGTCTCGTGCGCACCGTGCACTGGGACCAGCGCAGCCACGGCCGCTCCGCGCGCGGCTCCGCGCAGGCCGACGGCGAGCAGATCACCATCGACCAGCTCGGCCGGGACCTGAAGGCGGTCATCGACGCGGCCGCCCCCGAGGGGCCGTTGGTGCTGGTGGGGCACTCGATGGGCGGCATGACGGTGATGGCACTGGCCGACCAGTACCCGGAGCTGATCCGCGAGCGGGTGCTCGGCGTTGCGCTCGTCGGCACGTCGTCGGGGCGGATGGGCGAGGTCAACTTCGGGCTGCCAGTCGCGGGGATGAACGCGGTGCGCCGTGTCCTGCCGCGCGTGCTGCGTGCGTTGGGTTCGCAGGCGGAGCTGGTGGAGCGGGGGCGCAGGGCCACGGCCGACCTGTTCGCGGGGATCGTCAAGCGGTACTCGTTCGGGTCGCGCGACGTCGACCCGGCGGTGGCCCGGTTCGCGGAACGGCTGATCGAGGGCACGCCCATCGACGTGGTCGCCGAGTTCTACCCGGCCTTCCAGGACCACGACAAGACGGCCGCGCTCCAGCACTTCGCGCAGCTCCCGGTGCTCGTCCTGGCGGGTGCGAAGGACCTGGTCACGCCCAGTTCGCACAGCGAGGCCATCGCCGCGCTGCTGCCGGACGCCGAGCTGGAGATCGTCCCCGACGCGGGCCATCTGGTGATGCTGGAGCACCCGGAACTGGTCACCGGCCGGCTGGAGGACCTGCTGGGTCGGGCGGGGGCCGTGCCGCCCACTACCGTTGGGGAGCATGGACGCACCGCACAGCAGCGGGGCCGCTGAGAACGGCCCGGTCACCACCTCTCACTCCGTCACCGTCATCTCCCCCGCCGCCATGGGGGACCTGGGGCGCGCGCTCGCGAAGCTGCTGCGTCCCGGCGACCTCGTGATGCTCACCGGCGAACTCGGCGCGGGCAAGACCACGCTGACCCGGGGCCTCGGCGAGGGCCTGGGCGTGCGGGGTGCCGTCACCTCGCCGACCTTCGTCATCGCCCGGGTGCACCCGCCGCTGGGCGAGGGGCCCGCGCTGGTGCACGTGGACGCGTACCGCCTCGGCGGCGGCCTGGACGAGATGGAGGACCTCGACCTGGACGTCTCGCTGCCCGACTCGGTGATCGTCGTGGAGTGGGGCGACGGCAAGGTCGAGGAGCTCTCCGACGACCGGCTGCACGTCGTCATCGACCGCGCGACGGGCGACACGGACGACGACGTACGGAAGGTGCGCCTGACCGGCATCGGCGCGCGCTGGGCGGACACCGACTTCGCCGACCTGGCGGGCCTCGGCGGCTGACGCCCTGCCCCGGCCCGGGTGCACGGCTCCGGGGCCGGGGCCGGCCGCGCCGCGCGGCATCCTCCGGGCCCGGCCCGGGTGCGCGAAACGCCCGTTCCCGGCGGAAGCACGGCGTCCGGGCGGGCCGTGCCGCTGCTGCTACCGTCACGACAAGTCATGCGGGGACTTGACCGAAGCGTTGATCGAAAGGTGCAGCAAGGTGGCTAGCAGCAGCTCGGGAATCGTGGCCGGGCTCACCGCGGGGGCACTCGCCGTCGTCGGCTTCCTCGCCTACCAGGCGTCGGCGAACGTACCCGACTCGGTGTCCAGGCCCAGCGCGTCCACCGCGCCCACCCAGCCCGGCGCCAAGGAGAAGGCCAAGCCGCGCTCACCGCTGGAGCTGCCCGCCGACTCGGGCAAGGGAACCCGCGTGGTGTATTCGCTCTCCGGCAAGCGGATCTGGCTGGTGGACTCCGAGGCCAAGCCGGGCACCAAGCCGCCGACCTTCGTGGTCGCGCCGAGCGCGGTCAGCCCGACGCCGGACACCTATCGCGTGACGACCCGCTCGAACCGGATCACCGGATCGGACGGCAAGCCCGTGGAGCACGTGGTGCGGTTCGCCAACGTCGACGGGGTGACGATCGGCTTCAGCGCCGCCGTCGACGGCACGATGCCGACCCCGGGCGTCAAGCCGCAGGAGGGCACGGGCGCGGTGCGGCTGAGCCGCGAGGACGGCTCGAAGGTCTGGGAGTTCGCGACGGGCGGCGTCAAGGTGGTCGTCGTTCCGTAACCCCCGGACCCGATCAACCCGGTTAACCCGGTTAAGGGGACTTCCTAAGCGGCTTCGCGCCGCCCGGCGGTCCCCTTCTCGGTGTCCGGGGACGCGGCGGTCTCCCGGGGCGGGGTCGACACCGCCGTGGCCGCGGCGCAGGACGCGAGCAGGGCGCTCATGGAGACAGGCGCGACGGGAGCCGGGGCGGGGGCGGCAGACGTCATGGGCTTCTCGACTTCTCGTTCCGGTGCCGACATGGACGCCTCCTGGGGCGGCGGGAGCGACGGGAGCAGGCGCAGCGGGATGGTGGTTAGGTAGACCTAACCTGTGTCTCAAGTCCCATGTGACCATGCCGCGCACCCCCGATGCAACATCTTCCCGACACGTTGTCGGAATGTACGGGGAGAACGGACGGCGCGGCGCCGGAGTTCCCGGCGGCCGACCGGCCCCTGTGGACGGACGCCGTGTCCGTCTCCCACGGGCCGTAGGCTGTTCGTGTGCTCCTGCTCGCCGTTGATACCGCCACCCCCGCCGTCACCGTCGCCCTCCACGACGGGGACTCCGTCGTAGCCGAGACCACCCGCGTCGACGCCCGAAGGCACGGGGAACTGCTGCTGCCCCTGATCGACGAGACCCTCCGCACGGCGGGCCTGAAGCTCGACGCCGTGACCGGACTGGTCGTGGGCGTCGGCCCGGGACCGTACACCGGACTGAGGGTCGGCCTCGCGACCGCCGAGACCTTCGGCTTCGCGCTCGGCGTGCCCGTGCACGGCCTGTGCACGCTGGACGCCCTCGCGTACGCCACCGAGCTGGAGGGGCCCTTCGCGGTGGCGACGGACGCCCGCCGCAAGGAGGTCTACTGGGCCCGGTACGACGACGCGCGCACCCGCACCACCGAGCCCGCCGTCGACCGCCCCGCCGAGATCGCCGAGTCCCTCGCGGGCCTGCCCGTCGTCGGCGCGGGCGCGCTCCTGTACCCCGAGGCCTTCCCCGAAGCCCGCGAGCCCGAGAACGTGTCGGCGGCGGCCCTCGCCTCGCTCGCCGCCGAGAAGCTGGCCGCGGGAGCGGACTTCCTGCCGCCGCTGCCCCTCTACCTGCGCCGCCCCGACGCCCAGGTGCCGAAGAACTACAAGGTGGTCACCCCCAAGTGACCGCCGCCTCCGCCGAGCAGACCGGGGCCGCCGTCCTGCGCGAGATGCGCTGGTGGGACATCGATCCCGTACTGGAACTCGAACACGAGCTGTTCCCCGAGGACGCCTGGTCGCCGGGGATGTTCTGGTCCGAGCTGGCGTACGCGCGCGGCCCCCGCGCCACCCGCCGGTACGTCGTCGCCGAGGATCCCGCGACCGGCCGCCTCGTCGGGTACGCGGGCCTGGCCGCCGCCGGCGACCTCGGCGACGTACAGACCATCGCGGTCGCCCGCGACCAGTGGGGCACCGGCCTCGGCGCCCGCCTCCTCACCGACCTGCTCAAGCACGCGACCGCCTTCGAGTGCGCCGAGGTGCTGCTCGAAGTGCGCGTCGACAACACGCGCGCCCAGCGGCTCTACGAACGCTTCGGCTTCGAGCCGATCGGCTTCCGCAAGGGCTACTACCAGCCGGGCAACGTCGACGCCCTCGTGATGCGCCGTACGACGACCGAAGAGACAGAAGAGATCCAGCCATGAACCTTGTCAGCGGTATCGACGAGCCTTTGGTCCTCGGCATCGAGACCTCCTGCGACGAGACCGGCGTCGGCATCGTGCGCGGCACGACGCTGCTCGCCGACGCGGTCGCCTCCAGCGTCGACACGCACGCGCGCTTCGGCGGAGTCGTCCCCGAGATCGCCTCGCGCGCGCACTTGGAGGCGATGGTCCCGACCATCCAGCGCGCCCTGAAGGACGCCGGAATCGCCGCCTCCGACCTGGACGGCATCGCGGTCACGGCGGGCCCGGGGCTCGCGGGCGCACTGCTGGTGGGCACGACGGCGGCCAAGGCCTATGCGTACGCACTGGGGAAGCCCCTGTACGGGGTGAACCATTTGGCCTCGCACATCTGCGTCGACCAGCTCGAACACGGCAAGCTCCCCGAGCCGACCATGGCGCTGCTGGTCAGCGGCGGGCACTCCTCGCTGCTGCTCGCCCCGGACATCACCTCCGACGTCCGCCCGATGGGCGCGACCATCGACGACGCGGCCGGCGAGGCCTTCGACAAGATCGCCCGCGTGCTGCACCTCGGCTTCCCCGGCGGCCCGGTCATCGACCGGCTCGCGCGCGAGGGCGACCCGAAGGCGATCCACTTCCCGCGCGGTCTCACCGGCTCGCGCGACCCGGCGTACGACTTCTCCTTCTCCGGCCTGAAGACCGCCGTGGCCCGCTGGATCGAGGCCAAGCGGAACGCGGGCGAGGAGGTGCCGGTGCGCGACGTCGCCGCGTCCTTCCAGGAGGCGGTCGTCGACGTACTGACCCGCAAGGCCGTCCGTGCCTGCAAGGACGAGGGCGTCGACCACCTCATGATCGGCGGCGGGGTCGCCGCGAACTCCCGGCTGCGGGCCCTCGCTGCCGAGCGCTGCGAGAAGGCGGGCATCAAGGTGCGCGTCCCGCGTCCGGGCCTGTGCACGGACAACGGGGCGATGGTCGCCGCCCTCGGCGCGGAGATGGTGGCCAGGGGCCGGGCCGCCTCCGACTGGGACCTCTCGGCGGACTCCTCGCTTCCGGTGACGGAGCCGCACGTACCGGGGCACTCGCACTCGCACTCTCATGACCACGTTCACGAGATCAGCAAGGACAACCTCTACTCATGACCGTCGCGCTGATGTGGGAGGCCCGTGCCGTCGACGGCCGCGGGCCCGAACTCCTGGAGTGGGCCTACGCCCAGGCGGAGGTCCTCGCCACCGCGCCGTTGCGCCGCGAGATCCTCCGGGCGCCCCAGGACCGGGTCCTGGTCATCACCTGGTGGGATGCTCCCTACGATGCGGAGCTGCCCGAACTCCCGGAGCCGGACGGGGAGTTGATCACCCGGGCCGTGCACCGGTGGCGGTTCGAGTCGGTCGAGCGGGACTGAGGGGCCCGGCTTGGGCCGTTCGGCTGACTAGCGAGTGGCGTTAACCGCTTTTCGGACAATTCGACTTGAGACTCGGCGATGCCAGGGGTCACCCCCGCTCGTCGAGAAAGTGAGTCGTCGCATGTCCGTATCGCAGCTGAAGGTGGCCCGGGCCGGGCTGGGCGCAGTGTCCGTGGGGATCGCGCTCGCGGTGTGCACGCCGACCGCTTCCGCGTCTGTTCCCGCCCCCGCTTCCCCCGTTGTTCCGGCCACCTTTGCCTCCGCCGCCCACGGGGTCGGCGGGAAGGTGACGGCCCGGCACGGGCAGTTCGTACGGGAGCACGCCACTTCGTCGTCGCGGAAGATCGGTTCGTACCGCGGTGGTGCGATCGTCCGCCTCGCCTGCAAGGTGCGCGGCCAGAACATCCACGGCAACAACATCTGGTACAAGCTGTGGGACCGCTCGGGCTGGCTGAGCGCCAAGTACGTGCAGAACTTCGGGTACGTCAACTGGTGCGGCCACGGCCACCGCGCGCTCGCGGGCGGCGACGGGCCGGGCAAGCCGGGCGGCACTCACAAGCCGAACTGCCACTGCAAGGGCGAGAAGGGTCCTGCGGGGCCTGCGGGCAAGGACGGCGCTCCCGGTCCGGCCGGGGCTGCGGGGCCTGCCGGTCCTGCCGGTCCTGCCGGGCCGAAGACCAGCCCGAAGGACTGGACGCCCGAGGAGAAGGCCGAGATGAAGGGCGAGAAGGGCGACCCGGGAACGCCCGGTGGGCCGAAGGGCGACAAGGGGGACAAGGGCGATGCCGGTGCTCCCGGCGCGGCGGGCACGGCGGGTCCGGCCGGACCCGCCGGACCTGCGGGACCCGCGGGGCCTGCGGGCGCCAAGGGCGACACGGGCAGCATCGGCACCCCGCAGGTCGTGAAGACCGAGTACTCGGTACCCGCCAGCTCCACCCGGAACAAGTTCACCAGCCCGGCCTGCCCGGCCGGCACCCAGATCATCAGTGGCGGCTACTACCAGGGCGACGGCTGGGGAGAGGGCCTCAGCAAGCTGGACGACTACCCGGACATCACCGACAACCTCTACCGGGTGGGCGTCAACAACACCTCGACCGACGTGAAGACGATGACCGTCTACGGCGTCTGCCTCCCCGCCTGACCGACTCCGCCTTCCCTTCGCGGGCCGCTTCCGGAAGACCTTCGGGTCTCTGGCAGCGGCCCGTTCGTGTGGGGGACGGTGCCGGGGTTGAGCCGGACGACGTACAAAGCGCGTTTCTTTACCCGCTTTTATGACAAATGCGCCGATGCTCGTGCGGCCAGGGGGACGCCCCCAGCCCTCACGAAGGAGTTCGGCCTTGCCCAGAAGAACGTCAGTCCCTCACCTCGCGCTCGGCGCGCTGTCCCTGGGGGCCACCGCCGCCCTGTGCGCACCGGGTGTCGCGCAGGCCCTTCACCAGCCGGCGTCGGCCGCCGCCCATGTGCAGACCGTACGGAAAGTGGCCGCCGGTGCCGCGAAGGGGTGGGTCCTCTCGCGTGCGGGGACGGTCGTACGGTCCGCCCCGACCGGGACGTCGGACCGGCTGGGCACGTTCCGCTCCGGCATGACGGTCCGGCTGGCCTGCAAGGCGGCGGGCCAGAACGTGGGCGGCAACCCGCGCTGGTACCGGCTCGCCGAGCGCGAGGGCTGGGTGAGTGCGCGGTACGTCAAGAACTTCAGCTTCGTCGCGTGGTGCCACGGCAGTGGGATGGACGGGCGGGGCGTGGGCGGAGCGAAGCCGCCGAAGCCGCGGCCGGAGACGGGCGGGAAGCCGGGACACGGGAAGCCGGGGCACGGGACGGGCGGCTGCCAGATCTGCCAGGGGCAGAAGGGGCCCAAGGGGGAAGCGGGCCCGGCGGGACCTGCGGGTCCTGCCGGTCCGAAGGGTGAGCCCGGGAACCCGGACATCTGGACCCCGGAGCAGATCGAGAAGGTGCGCGGCCCGAAGGGCGAGCCGGGAACTCCGGGCGGCCCGATGGGGCCGCAGGGGCCCAAGGGCGACTCGTGGAACCCGGCCACGGCGACGCCCGAGGAGCTCGACAAGGTCAAGGGTCCGAAGGGGGACAAGGGAGACAAGGGCGACCCGGGGCAGCCGGGCCCGGTCTCCGCGCCGATGCCCGCCATCAAGGGCGACAAGGGCGACAAGGGTGACAAGGGGGATGCCTGGAACCCGACGACGGCCCCGCCCGAGGAGGTCGAGCTGGTCAAGGGCCCGAAGGGCGACAAGGGTGACAAGGGCGACGCGTGGAACCCCACCACGGCCCCGCCGGAAGAGGTGGAGGCGGTGAAGGGCCCGAAGGGCGACACCGGAGCCGCTGGGCCTGCCGGTGACAAGGGTGACAAGGGTGACAAGGGGGACGCCTGGAACCCGACGACGGCGACCCCGGACGAGCTGGACCTGGTGAAGGGCGCCAAGGGAGACAAGGGTGACGCGGGCGCCGACGGTGCCGCGGGGCCCGCCGGCCCCGTCGGCCCTGCCGGTGCGAAGGGTGACAAGGGCGATGCCTGGAACCCGACGACCGCTCCGCCCGAGGAGGTGGAAGCGGTGAAGGGCCCCAAGGGCGACACCGGCGCCGCCGGGGCGGAGGGGCCTGCCGGTCCCGCTGGCGCGAAGGGCGACAAGGGTGACTCCTGGAACCCGGCGACGGCGACCCCGGACGAGCTGGACCTGGTGAAGGGCGCCAAGGGGGACAAGGGTGACGCGGGTGCCGACGGGGCGGCGGGCGCAGCGGGCCCGGCCGGACCCGCGGGGCCTGCCGGGGCCAAGGGCGACAAGGGGGACAAGGGCGACGCGTGGAACCCGACGACCGCTCCGCCCGAGGAGGTGGAAGCGGTGAAGGGCCCCAAGGGGGACACCGGCGCTGACGGCGCGGCCGGTGCCAAGGGAGACAAGGGAGACAAGGGTGATGCCTGGAATCCGACCACGGCGACCCCCGACGAGCTGAACCTGGTGAAGGGGCCCCAGGGTCCCGCGGGCGCTGCCGGTGCCGCCGGCGCAGCAGGCGCGAAGGGAGACCGGGGTGACCCCGGTACCCCCGGTGCTGCCGGCGCCAAGGGAGACAAGGGCGACCCCGGCACCCCCGGTGCCGCCAGCACCGTCGCGGGCCCGGCCGGAGCCAAGGGAGACAAGGGGGATAAGGGAGACAAGGGCGACACCGGCAGTGTCGGCACCCCCGTCATCAAGACCTACAAGCAGACCCTGCCCGCCAACTCCGAGACCACGATGAAGAGTCCGGCCTGCCCGGCCGGCTCCCAGATCATCAGCGGCGGCTGGTACCAGGACTACTGGACCTCGGGCGTGGAAAAGCCCGACGCCTACCCGAACGTCAGCTCCAACCAGTACATCGTCGCGGCCAAGAACACCACCGCCGCGCCGATCGCCTTCACTGTCTACGGCGTCTGCCTCCCTGCCTGACCCGGCTGACGCATCCACGGGCCGCCCGGAGCACTTCCGGGCGGCCCGTCCGCGTACCGCACGGGCCCGGAAAGCCCTCGCCGCGCGCGACGCCGCCTCCCGTGGCAGCCTCGTACGGGTACCCACCAGGGAGGCGGCACCGCCATGACCAGCGTCGACGTACACGCGCACTACTTTCCCGAGCTCTACCTCGACATGCTGGACGAGTTCCACGGCTCGCCCGCCGGGACGGCCGGGCTGCGCGGCGCGGGAGGCGGGGGCACCCCCGCCGAGATCGAGGCGCGGCTCGCCGCGATGGACGCGGCGGGCATCGACGTACAGCTGCTGTCGGCGCCGCCCCTCGTGCCGTACTTCGACGACGCCACGCAGGCGCTCGGTGCGGCGCGGGTCGCCAACGCGGCGTACACCGATCTGATCCGCGCCCATCCCGACCGGTTCCGGGCGCTGGCGGCGCTGCCGCTGCCGAACGGTCTGGCGGCGGGGGATGAACTCGGGCGTGCGATGGACGAGTTGGGGTTTCTGGGGGCTGCCGTCACGACGACGGTTCTCGGACGGCCGCTGTCCGACCGGGAGTTCGTGCCGCTCTTCGACGCGCTGGAGCGGCGCGGTGCGGTGCTGCTGGTGCACCCGACGGGCGGGGAGAGCGGTCAACGGGCCTATGAGGGGCTCGACTTGACGGCGTACCCGAGCATTCGGCTGATCACGACCGGCAGCGTTCCGCCCGAGCGGCCGCTGAACGCCCTCCACCACCACGCCGTCGCCGACGCGGACGGACTGCGGCGGGCGGCCGTGACGTTCGGGCCGGAGCGGCTGCTGCCGGGGAGCGGGTATCCGTACCGTACGCAAGGCGAGGCGGCGGCGGTCGGGAGTGGTGCGGCGGAGTTCCTGGGGCTGTAGGGGACGACGGTTTTAAGCCCCTTTTGCCGAAGCGACGTACGCTGGTCGCACACGCGGCACAGGGGGAAAGGGGCGCGCGATGGCCTGGTACTGGTGGATCTTCATCTTCTTCATGATGGGCGGCTTCGGCGGCCTCGCGAACATGGGGCGGCAGGCCCTCGCCACCCGGCACGAGCGTCAGATGGAGCGGCAGAAGCTGCTCCGCAAGGAGCGGCAGGCGATCGAGGCGGCCAACAAGCCGCCCGAGCCGATCTGCGGCTGCACGCACCACCTCGCCAAGCACGACAAGGCCGGGAAGTGCCACGAGTCCGTCGAACAGCCGACCGCCTGGGACGAGAACAAGAAGCCGGTCCGCTTCGAGGCGGGCACCTGCAACTGCCAGCAGTACGTGGGTCCGCAGCCGCTCTCCCAGGTGTACGCGGACGAGCTGACCGACCTCGCGTGAGGGGTGCGGACGGGGCCCGGTAGCGTCCGTACTCGTATTCGTACGCGTACTCGCACGAAGGAAGTCCACCCGCCATGCCCCGCCCGCCCCTGCCGCCGCCCCCGCCTCCCGTGCCGTACCGCACCTGGCCCGACCCGGAGGCGATGCGGGCCGACCGGGAGCGGGCGATGAGGGAGCTGGGGCGCCGGGCGCTCGGGGTGCCAGCCGCCGTCGGGTTCTGGCTGTACGCGCTGCTGCTGGCGGTGGGGTGGGGGTGCGTGGGGGTCGCGTTGCAGACCTTCGAGCAGGGGATGTTCCCCGACGTGCTGATCGGCGGGATCTTCCTGGTGCTGGGCGTGGGCGCGATCGTGCCCGCCGCGATTCTGCTCGGGCTCGGGGTGAAGCGGGATCGGACGATACGTCAGAGGCTGTGCGCCTGGCAGGAGTTGGGGGCGGATCCGGCCGTGGACGCGCAGGTGCGGGCGCCCGGGCGGAGCCTCGCGTGGCTGCTGCCGTCGTTCGCGCTGGCGGCGCTCGGGCTGGGGACCTCGCTGGGCTGGGCGGCGTCGGCAAGCCCGGGCACGGACACGTACGCCGACGCCGCGTTCTTCATCGGGGCGGGGTGTGTGATGTGGGTGGTGGGGTTGCTGGGGATGGTGAAGGCGGTGGGGCACTACAGGTGGGCGGTGCGGGTGGGGTGAGGGGGCGTTTGTCCGGGGGCGGATGCGTTACCCCTCGCGTGCCGCCTGCCACACCCAGGACGTGAGCCGCTTGTGGCCCGGCAGCTCCCCGCGTCCCGTGGACCACAGCAGCACCTCGGTGGGGCCGTCGGCCAGGGCTCCCGGGGCCTCCGAGGCTTCCGGGGCTTCGGGGAAGAGCCGCTCCAGGACGTACGTCGCCGAGCGGGCCGGGGGTGTCCACGGCATGCCGAGGCCCTGCGTGATGTCGTACGTGTGGAGCATGGTCTCCGCGACCCCCATCGCCTCGAAGCCCGTCGGGTCGCACGGCCCCCAGTGGAACGCCCGCACGTCCGGGCCCGCGGTGGCGAGGGCGCTGGTGAGCATGCCCCCGGCCGCGCGGATCACCCGGAGCACCTCGCGGGGCGGCGTTCCGGGACGTACCACCAGGTCGAACGGCAGGTAGCAGTCGTCCGGCTCGGCCGCCAACTGGCCTGCATACGCGGTCAGATCGTGCGCGATGTGCGCGGCGGTCTCCCAGCAGGACCACTCCATCCGCTGCTCCGGAGGGCCGGCCGGGGCCGACCAGTCGCGGGTGTCGGCGTGCGGCTCCAGGACGCGTTGCAGTTCGGCGAGAGCTTCCTCGATGTGGGTCATGGGGGGCCATCTACCCAGCGAGGGGCGGGAGTTCACCTCTGGGCGGGGTGGCCGATCAACATGCTGGGGGCACCGGCGACGCGGGTGAGGAAGACGGTCGCGGAGTTCTTGCCGGAGAGCTTCATCTTCTTGCGCAGCTCCTCGGGCTCGACGGCGGACCCGCGCTTCTTGACGGTGAGGACACCGACCTCGCGCTCGCGCAGGAGTGCCTTCAACTTCTTGACGCCGAAGGGGAGTTGGTCGGTGATCTCGTACGGGGTGGCGTACGGGGTGGGGCGCAGCTCGTCGGCGGTGACGTACGCGATCGTCTCGTCGATCAGGCCGCCGTCGAGGTCGGCGGCGACCTCGGCGACCAGGTGGGCGCGGATGACGGCGCCGTCGGGCTCGTAGAGGTAGCGGCCCAGCGGGCGGACGTCCGGGTCGGGCAGGCCGCGGCCGAGGAGGCTCGCGCCGGAGGGGAGCAGGGTGGCGCGGCGGCCGCCGGGGGTGACGTGCGGGCTGCCGGCCGGGGCGTGCCAGAGGACGGCCTCCTTGACGTCGCCGCCGTCGGAGATCCACTCGGCCTCGAAGTCGTCGGGGACCAGCTCGTGCGGGATGCCGGGGGCGATCTTGATGGCGCCCGCGCCCACCTTCCGTACCGCTTCGACGGAGAAGGAGAGGGGCGGCGAGTAGGCCTCGGGGTCGAAGATGCGGCCGCGCTTGGTGGAGCGGCGGGCCGGGTCGAGGAAGAGCGCGTGCGCGGTCGTCGTGTCGTACGTCAGGACGTCGGCCTGTACGACGCGGAGTGCGGCGGGGTCGGGGAGGAGGGCCTCGGCGTTCGCGCGGGCGGCGAGACAGGCGGCGGGGTCGAGGTCGACGGCGGTGACGTGCAGGCCGGCGCGGGCGAGGGCGAGGGCGTCGCCGCCGATGCCGGAGCAGAGGTCGATGGTGTGGGGGGCTTGGGGGGTCTGGGGGGTGTGCGGGGTGGGCTGGTGCTGCTTGGCCTGGTTTTCGGTGGCGATGGCGTGGAAGCGGGGGGTGCGGTGGTCGGCGACGGACTTGCGGGTCGACTGTTCGACGCCGTTGGGGGTGAAGTACATCCGCTGGGCGTCCTCGGGGCCGAACTTCGCGGCCGCCCGCTGGCGGAGCCGGGCCTGGGCGAGGGCCGCCGACACCAGCTCGGGGGAGTGGTCGCGGCGGAGCCGGGTCGCCAGGGTCAGGGCCTGGGCGGGGTCGTAGTCGCGCAGCTCGGCGAGGAGGGCCTGGCCCTCGGGGGTGAGGAGGGCGGCGAGGGCGGCTTCGGGGGCGGCGGGCGCGGTGGTGGCTTCGGCTGCGTCGGCGGAGGGGGTCTTCACCTGGTCCATTGTGGGCCAGCCGGGGGAGAAGCGTTCGTCGTGCCGGTGCGGCACGGGGGTCGGGGCGGGCCGCGCTGACAGGATGCGGCGCCATGCGACTTGTACGACAAAACGAAGAAAGAGGGCTCTCTGTGGACAACTCCGGAGGTGCCGGACGGAAAAGGGGCAGCATTGCCGTAGCGGTTCTGGTCACGGCCGCGATCGCCTCGGGGTGCGCGACCCCGGCAGAGGAGTCGGGCGGACAGGGCGGGTCCGGCGTCGGAGTCGGAAAGGAAGGGGGTGAGGGGCAGGGACGGAAGATCGACGGCGCGGCCGGCGCGCTGCTCTCACCCGCGGAGAAGGCGCGGCGCGAGCGGGCCGCGGCACAGCAGGCGCAGGCGGCGAGGGCGGCGGCGGCCAGACGCTGGGGGCTGGTGCAGGTGCCGCTGACCGCGCCCGCACCGCCGAAGGTGAAGCCGAGGATCACGGCCCGCCAGGGCTTCGAGGTGGACGGGCAGGTGGAGGAGGGCCTGCCGCCGGTGTTCACGACGGTGCCGGTCAAGGACAGGGTCGTGTTCCTGACCATCGACGACGGGGCGGAGAAGGACCCCGAGCTGCTCCGGATGATGGACGAGCTGAAGATCCCGTACAGCTCGTTCCTCTCCGACTACCTGGTGAAGGAGGACTACGGCTACTTCAAGAAGATGCAGGACAAGGGTGTCGCCCTGCACAACCACACCCTCAACCACCGCTATCTGCCCGGGCTTTCGTACTCCCAGCAGAAGCACGAGATCTGCGGCCAGCAGTCCAACATCGAGAAGCACTACGGCAAGCGCCCCCCGCTCTTCCGCCCGCCGTACGGCAACTACAACAAGGACACCCTCGTCGCCGCGAAGTCCTGCGGGGTGAAGGCGGTGCCGCTGTGGGCGGCGGAGGCCTTCCCCGACCGGATGGAGTGGCGGGAGTGGGACAAGGACCTGCACCCGGGTGACATCGTCCTCACGCACTTCCGGGGGCCGGACGACTGGAAGGGCTCCATGCCCGACATGATCCGCCGGGTCATGAAGACGATCACGGCGAAGGGGTACGCCGTGGCCAAGCTGGAGGACTACGTCTGATCGGACCAGGTCGGAGGGGGTGCGAGGGAACCTGAGGGGGCTGGTTTCCCTCTCGCAGCGGGGAGCGGGAACCGCACGCCCTCCGGCACAGTGCGCCGGGTCGTTGTCGTAGCAGGTCGAAGGAATGCAGTGAGCGGAGGACGGGTGCGCCGGTCGGGGCTGTGGGTGGCGGGGGCGTTGGCGGTGGGCGTGCTGGCTGTGGGGGCGAGCGGCTGTTCCGNGGGGGGGGGGGGGGGGGGGGGGGGGGGGGGGGGGGGGGGGGGGGAGGGGCCCTCAAAGACGGCGGACCACCCGACCCCCGCCCCCACCGCCCCCGGCCACCCCGCCCCCGCCGCCCCCCAGGTCGACGCCCGCGGCGTACCCCCCAAGGCCTACACCCGCTGGGGCCTCGCCAAGCCCCTCGCACCGCCCCCGGCGACCCCGGACCGTACCCCCGCCCTCAAGCCCTCCGGACCGCCCGTCGTCCTCGACCGGGTGAAGACCAACGACAAGGTCGTCTTCCTCACCTACGACGACGGCGCCGAGAAGGACCCGGCCTTCGTCAAGATGGTCGCCGACCTGAAACTGCCGATCACCATGTTCCTCACGGACAGCGTCGCCGGAAGCAATTACGACCACTTCAAGAAGCTCCGCGACGCCGGCAACGGCACGATCCAGAACCACACCACCGGCCACGCCAACCTCCGCACCCTCTCCTACGAGGCCCAGCGCAAGCAGATCTGCGACCAACAGGACCGCCTGGAGCACCACTTCGGCACCCGCCCCACCCTGTTCCGCCCGCCGTACGGCAACTACAACAAGGACACCGTCCGCGCCGCCGGGACCTGCGGGGTCAAGGCCCTCGTCCTGTGGCGGGAGTCCATGCAGATCCACAACATGCAGTACGCGGAGGGCAAGCGCCTCAAGCCCGGCGACATCGTCCTCGCCCACTTCCGCGGCCCCTCCGAGCTCAAGGGCTCGACCATCACCGAGATGACCACCCGCATGCTCCGCCGCATCCAGGACCAGGGCTTCACGATCGCCCGCCTGGAGGACTACTTGTAGGAAGGGGCGGGGTTCCGGCCTCCTGCGGCCCCTACCCGCCCGGGCACTCGCACGCCCCGCCCCCGCTGGGGCAGACGCAGGTCTGCTCGAAGGCGGGTGCGGAGGCGGGCCGGGGCGCCTGCCCGGACTCCACCGCGAGGGCGACCGCCCCGATCGCGATCAGCGCTGCCACGACCGCCTGCACGGCGCCCGTGATCACGAAGGCGCCCCGCAGGAAGGCCCGGGCGGTCAGGGCGACGACGGCGGCCACGACGCCGAAGCCGATCACGGCCCCCCATTCCGTCGTGGCGCCCGACCAGCCCGAGGAGCCGCCGCTCCCCGAGCTCTGGAAGGCGAGGAAGACCGCCGTGCCCACCACCGCGACCACATCCATGAGGAACATGAATATCGCCAGCGGCGCGTCCCCCCGACGGCTGGTGGGACGGCGGTCGGGGCTCGGCTCGGCTCGGGGGCCGGGGCGGAGTTCATGGGTCGCACTGTCATACGGAACGGAATCACGTGACGGCACGTTCTCCGTACGTACCCCCCCCGGAAATCCGTATCGAGCCCCCGGAACCCCGCCCGGCACCGGCCGCGCACGCGCCCCGGCACGGAGTCCCACCACCCCCGGGGGTCCTGAATTGGCACTCCGCTTGACCGAGTGCTAACCGCGTCATAGTCTCGGCTCTGGCACTCACCACTGGAGAGTGCCAACACAGCGACGGGCAGGTCCGGCACCCGCGACGACGGATCCACCTGGTCGCCACCCCAGACTGTTAACCCCGTGAGATCTCCGAAGGGGGAGACCGGATCGTGACGACCGCCAGCTCCAAGGTTGCCATCAAGCCGCTTGAGGACCGCATTGTGGTCCAGCCGCTCGACGCCGAGCAGACCACGGCCTCTGGCCTGGTCATCCCGGACACCGCGAAGGAGAAGCCCCAGGAGGGCGTCGTCCTCGCCGTGGGCCCGGGCCGCTTCGAGAACGGCGAGCGCCTGCCGCTCGACGTGAACGTCGGCGACGTGGTGCTGTACAGCAAGTACGGCGGCACCGAGGTGAAGTACAGCGGCGAGGAGTACCTCGTCCTCTCGGCCCGCGACGTTCTCGCCATCGTCGAGAAGTAAGCAGGTCGGGGAGTCTTCACTTCCCGCACAACGCATCAGTAGGACTGCGCCCCTGGCCCCCGCTCACGCCGGGCGGCCGGGGGCGTCGTTCATTTTGCGCAGTTCGTAATTCCGAGAGGACTTGAAAAGCTCCATGGCGAAGATCCTGAAGTTCGACGAGGACGCCCGTCGCGCCCTTGAGCGCGGCGTCAACAAGCTTGCCGACACCGTGAAGGTGACGATCGGCCCCCGCGGCCGCAACGTCGTCATCGACAAGAAGTTCGGCGCCCCGACCATCACCAACGACGGTGTCACCATCGCGCGTGAGGTCGAGCTCGACGACCCGTACGAGAACCTCGGCGCCCAGCTGGTGAAGGAGGTGGCGACCAAGACCAACGACATCGCGGGTGACGGTACGACCACCGCCACCGTGCTGGCCCAGGCGCTCGTCCGCGAGGGTCTGCGCAACGTCGCCGCGGGTGCTTCCCCGGCCGCCCTGAAGAAGGGCATCGACGCCGCGGTCAAGGCCGTGTCCGAGGAGCTCCTCGCGACCGCCCGCCCGATCGACGACAAGTCCGACATCGCCGCCGTGGCCGCGCTCTCCGCGCAGGACCAGCAGGTCGGCGAGCTCATCGCCGAGGCGATGGACAAGGTCGGCAAGGACGGTGTCATCACCGTCGAGGAGTCCAACACCTTCGGCCTGGAGCTCGACTTCACCGAGGGCATGGCCTTCGACAAGGGCTACCTGTCGCCGTACATGGTGACCGACCAGGAGCGCATGGAGGCCGTCCTCGACGACCCGTACATCCTGATCCACCAGGGCAAGATCGGCTCGATCCAGGACCTGCTGCCGCTGCTGGAGAAGGTCATCCAGGCCGGTGGCTCCAAGCCGCTGCTGATCATCGCCGAGGACGTCGAGGGCGAGGCCCTGTCGACCCTGGTCGTGAACAAGATCCGCGGCACGTTCAACGCCGTGGCCGTCAAGGCCCCGGGCTTCGGCGACCGCCGCAAGGCGATGCTCGGCGACATGGCCACCCTCACCGGTGCCACCGTCATCGCCGAGGAGGTCGGCCTCAAGCTCGACCAGGCCGGTCTGGACGTGCTGGGCACCGCCCGCCGCGTGACCGTCACGAAGGACGACACGACCATCGTCGACGGCGGTGGCGAGTCCGCCGACGTGCAGGGCCGCGTCAACCAGATCAAGGCCGAGATCGAGTCCACGGACTCCGACTGGGACCGCGAGAAGCTGCAGGAGCGCCTGGCGAAGCTCGCCGGTGGCGTCTGCGTCATCAAGGTCGGTGCCGCGACCGAGGTCGAGCTCAAGGAGAAGAAGCACCGTCTGGAGGACGCCATCTCCGCGACCCGCGCCGCGGTCGAGGAGGGCATCGTCTCCGGTGGTGGCTCCGCGCTCGTCCACGCCGTCAAGGTCCTCGAGGGCAACCTCGACAAGACCGGCGACGAGGCCACGGGTGTCGCGGTCGTCCGCCGCGCCGCCGTCGAGCCGCTGCGCTGGATCGCCGAGAACGCCGGTCTCGAGGGTTACGTCATCACCTCGAAGGTCGCCGACCTCGACAAGGGCCAGGGCTTCAACGCCGCCACCGGCGAGTACGGCGACCTGGTCAAGGCCGGCGTCATCGACCCGGTCAAGGTGACGCGCTCCGCCCTGGAGAACGCCGCCTCCATCGCCTCCCTGCTGCTCACGACCGAGACCCTGGTCGTCGAGAAGCCGGCCGAGGAAGAGGCCGACGGTGGCCACGGCCACGGTCACGGCCACTCCCACTGAGGCTGAGCCCCGGTAGGTAGCTGTACGTTCCTGAGCCCGGCCCCCGTCGCGAAGACGGGGGCCGGGCTCAGGCGTGTCCGGGGCTCCTACGCCGACCGCTCCAGCCCGTCGGGGCGGACCTCCTCCACGAAGGGCAGCCCCGCCCCGTACCGCTCCAGCTCGTCCAGCGCATGCGCCGCCATCCGGTGCAGCTCGTTGCCGAAGGAACCCGCCATGTGCGGGGTGAGCAGCACGTTCGGCAGGGTGTAGAACGGCGAGCCCGGTGGCGGCAGTTCGGGATCTGTCACATCGAGTACGGCGTCCAGCCGGCCGGTGCGCAACTGCTCCAGCAGCGCCGCCTCGTCCACCAGCGACCCCCGCGAGGTGTTGATCAGCGTCGCCCCGTCCTGCATCGCCGCCAGCTCTGCGGCGCCGATCAGGTGCCGGGTCTCGGGGAGTTGCGGCGCGTGCACGGACACCACCGAACTCCGGGCGCACAGCGTGCCCAGGTCCGTCGGCGTCACCCCGAGCCGGGCGGCCTCGGCCCCGCTCACGTACGGGTCGTACAGCAGCACGTGTACGTCGAAGGGGCGCAGCAGTTCGATCACGCGCCGCCCGATCCGGGACGCGCCGACGATGCCCACCGTGCGCCGGTAGTTGCCGGAGGCGGCCAGGTCGGTGCGCCAGTCGTGCGGGGTGCCGTTCAGCTCCCGGTAGCGGCGGGCGGCCCGCGCCACCTGCTTCCCGGCGAGGAGGATCGCGGCGAGGGTGTACTCGGCGACGGGCAGGGCGTTGGCCCCGGCGGCCGCGCTGACGGTGATGCCCCGGTCCCAGCACGCCTGCGTGACATGGTGCTTGACCGACCCGGCGGCGTGCACGACGGCCCGCAGTCGGGGGGCCCGTTCCAGTACCTCTGCCGTGAGCGGGGTCGCTCCCCAGCAGGTCAGCAGCACTTCCGTCCGGGCGAGGGCGGTCGCGTACGCGGGGGAGTGCAGGTCGTCGGCGATCAGGTGGGGGTCGGTGCGGGCGATCCGGGCCAGCCGGGTCCGCTGCTCCTCGGTGAAGAGGCGGTCGGCGATGTCGGGGGCCATGGCGAGCAGGGTGCGGGGGCGGTCTGCGGCCGGGCCCCTGTCGGGGGCGGTCGCGGGGCGATTGTCAGTGGCGTGGTGCATGGTGGAACTCAGGTCTCCTCATCGGTTCGTTCGGCGCCAAGGGATACCGCCCGTCACTTGACGCTGCCGGCCGTGAGCCCGGCCTTCCAGTGCCGCTGGAGGGAGACGAAGGCGACGATCAGGGGGATGACGGCGAGGAGGGAGCCGGTGACGACCATGGGGAGGTATGTCGGCTCGGCGTGGGCGTTGGAGTTCCACGCGTACAGACCGAGGCTCAGCGGGAAGAGCTTCTGGTCCGACAGCATCACCAGGGGGAGGAAGAAGTTGTTCCAGATCGCGGTGAACTGGAAGAGGAAGACGGTCACGAACCCGGGCATCACCATGGGCAGCCCGATCGAGACGAAGATGCGCAGCTCGCCCGCCCCGTCGATACGGGCGGCCTCCAGGGCTTCGTTCGGGATGTAGCCCGCGCTGAAGACCCGGGAGAGGTAGACGCCGAAGGGGTGGACCAGGACCGGCAGCAGGACTGCCCAGTAGGTGTTGACCAGCCCGATCTTGCTGGCCAGGAGGTACATGGGCAGCGCGAGCGCGGTCGTCGGGACGAGCACGCCGAGCAGCACCGTGGAGAACAGCTTCTCCTTGCCCTTAAAGGCGTACTTGTCGAAGGCGTACCCCGCCGCGACGCTCACCAGCGAGCTGAGCACGGCCCCCACACCCGCGTACAGAAGGGAGTTGGCGTACCAGCGGAAGTAGATGCCGTCGCCGTGGGCGGCCAGGTCGGAGAGGTTGCGGCCGAGGTCGAAGCCCTCGAAGGAGAACGCGTTGCCCGCGAGGAGCCCGCCCGCGTCCTTGGTGGCGGCGGTGAGCAGCCAGACGAGAGGGAAGAGCATGTAGAGCGTGGCGAGGACGAGCGCTCCGTTGACTGCGGTACGGGACAGCCAGCGGTTCGCGGGACCGGGCGGTGCGGTGGGGGAGACGGCCGTGACGGCCGGCTCGCGGGACACGGCGGGCTCGCGGGACACGGCGGTGCTCATGCGGTGGCCCCCTTCTCGGCCTTCTTCTGCTTGCGCCCGCCCGACAGCTTCGTGACGACGAACGACAGCAGTGCCGCCGTCAGGGCCAGCAGGACGGAGGCGGCTGCGGCGAGCCCGTAGTCGTTGCGCTCGAAGGCGGCGGTGTAGGCGTACATGTTCGGCGTCCAGGTGGAGGTCACGGCGGAGCCGGTGCCCTTGTTGAGGATGAGGGGTTCGGTGAAGAGCTGGAGCGAGCCGATGACGGTGAACAGGGCGACCATCACCACGGACGCCCTGATCAGCGGCACCTTGATGCTGAACGCGGTGCGCCAGGCCCCCGCCCCGTCGACGGTGGCCGCCTCCAGGACGGACCGGTCGACGGCCTGCAGGGCCGCGTAGAAGATCACCATGTTGTAGCCGAGCCACTCCCACAGGGCGATGTTCACGACCGAGGGCAGTGCGCCCGACGGCGAGAAGAAGTCGAAGCCGATCCCGCCGGCCTCCATCGCCTCCACCACCGGGCTGAGCTGCGGCGTGTACAGATACACCCAGATCAGCGCGGCGATGATGCCGGGCACGGCGTGCGGCAGGAACAGCGCGAGCTGGAAGAAGCGGCGTGCGCGGGCCAGCGCCGAGTCCAGCAGCAGGGCCAGCGCGAGGGCCCCGCCGATCATCAGCGGGATGTAGAGCGCGCAGTATCCGAGGAGTACGACGAAGCCCTCGCGGAAGGCCGGGTCGCCCAGCGCCGCCGTGTAGTTGCCGAGGCCGCTGAACACGGTCTCGGTCCCGCCGAAGCCGAGCCCCGACTGCTTCTCGCTGAAGAGGCTCAGCCACACCGCGTAACCGATCGGCACGACCATGACCAGGACGAACAGCACGAAGAAGGGGGTGAGGAGGAGGGCGGCGGCCCCGCCGGTGCGGGAGCGGGGCCGGGTACGCGCGGGCGGTGTTGCGAGCGGGGCGTCCGGCCCGGGGGCGGGCGCCCCGGGCCGGGTTCCGGCGGTCTTGGTGGTGGTCATGGCGTCGTGGCCTTCGTGGTGCTCATGGCGGGGCTCAGCCCTCGACCTTCAGGCCGCGCTTCTTCAGCTCGGCGACCGTCGCGTCATGCCCGGCCTTCACCGCGTCGGCGATGGTCGTGCCGCCGTTCGTGACCTTGCCGAACTGGTCCTTGATGACGCTGTTGGTGGTGCCGGTGCTCGGACCCCACGCCCAGTTCGGGTTGATCGAGGTGCCCGCGTCCTCGAAGACCTGGTAGATGTCCTGGCCGCCGTAGTACGCGGCGTCGAAGGCCTTCTTCGCCACCGGGCGCAGCTCGGCCGCCGCCGGGAAGGCGCTCGAAGTGCCGGACGCGATACGGGCCTTGATGCCCGCCTCGGTCGTCGTCATCCACTTCGCGAACTCGACCGCGGCGGCCGCCTTCTTGCTGTTCTTCGGCACCGCGAACGTCGACCCGCCGAGCATCCCGCTGGCCGCCTTCCCGTCCCAGGTCGGCATCGGGGCCACCGCCCACTTGCCGCTCTGCTCGGGCAGCGTGCCCTTCAGGACGCCCGCGCCCCAGGCCGCGCCGACGTAACCGATCGTGCCGCCGCTCTTGAGGGAGTTGGTCCACTCCGGGCTGAAGGAGGCGTTGTTGCGGACCAGGTCGTCGTCGAGGAGCTTCTGCCAGTACGCGGAGACCTTGGTGGTCGCCGGGTCGGTGGTGTTGACCTTCCAGGTGTCGCCCTCGGCCTTGAACCACTGGGCCCCGGCCTGCCAGGCCATCGCCTGGAACGTCGTCGGGTCGTCCGGGAAGAAGGTCCCGATCCGCGCCTTCGCGTCGGCCTTCTTCACCTTCTGTGCCGCCGCCCGGAACTCGTCCCAGGTCTTCGGCACCTCGACGCCGTACTTGGTGAAGAGGTCCTTGCGGTAGTAGAAGGCCTGCGGGGCGGCGTCGAAGGGGACCGCCCAGTTCTTGCCGCCGAGCGTCGTCAGCTCGACCGCCTGCGGCAGGAACTTCTTCTTCACGTCGTCGCCGAGCAGCGCGCCGATGTCCTGCACCGAGCCCTGGCTGACGAACTCCGGCAGCATCGGGTACTCGATGGACACCAGGTCGGGGGCGTTGCCCGCCTTCACCGCGTTGGAGATCTTCGCGTAGCCGCCCGCGTTGCCGGACGGTATCTCCTCGAACTTCACCTTGATGTTCTGGTGCGAGGCGTTGAACGCGTCGACGACCTCCTTGGTGCCCTTCGCCCAGCCCCAGAAGGTCAGGTCGACGGGCTTGCCGTCGGCGCCCGGCGCGGCGGTGGCGTCACCGCCCCCGCCGCCGCAGGCCGTGAGGACGGCGAGGGCGGTGACGGCGCCGACCGCGACGAAGGGGGTTCTCTTCCAACTGCTCCAACTGCGGCTCACGGCAAGGCTCCTGTGGGAAGGCGGCGACTCTGGCGTTGGCCGCGATCCTTGAACCAGCCCTGAACGAAGTCAAGAGCGATTGATCGAATGATCGAAACTAGCTCATACGGATGCGGCCCCGGACGTCCCCGCAGACCCCGCCGCCTCCTTCGTCCCGGACGCCCCCACCGTCTCCCCGGCCGCCCCGCACGACGCCCGCACCCGCAGCCTCGGCAGCAGCGCCAGATGGCGGCGCGAGGAGTCGCCGTCGCCCAGCCGCTCCAGCAGCAACTCCGCCGCGTGCCGCCCCACTTCGCGCTTCGGCGGGGCCACCGCCGTCAGCGGGGTGTCCGCGAGCGCCGCCACCTCGTCGTCGTACGCCACCACCGCCAGGTCCTCGGGCACCCGCACCCCCAGCTCCGCGAGCCGCTGCACCACCTGGATCGCGTCCACGTCGTTGTGCACCAGCGCCGCCGTCGCCCCCTGCGCCACCGCCGCACCCAGGTCCCGTACGGCAGCTTCGAAACCCTCCGGATCCAGCTCCGCCGGTACGGAGTCGATCGCCGCCCGGGGCGCCGCGAGCCCCAGCGACCCCAGCGCCGCCGTGTACCCGGCCCGCACCGACAGGGCCGTCGGGCTGTCCGCCCGCGCCACCAGCACCGGCGCCCCGTGACCGAGGCCCACCAGGTGACGTACGGCCAGCAGCGCCCCGTACGCATGGTCCGAGCAGACCCGGTCGAGCCCGTCCAGCGGCGACCCGGGCGCGGGCTGCCGTTCGAGCAGCACGGCCGGAACGGGCAGCCGGGCCACCCACTCCCCGTACTCCTGCGGGTCCTCGGGCCGCCGCCACCCGGGCGCGACCAACAGCCCCTGCGCACCGGCCGCGAGCAGGCCCTCCACCCGGGCCCGGTCCTCCTCGGGGCGGTAGTCGGAGATGCGCAGGATCAGCCGGGCCCCGGCCTTCGCCGCCGCCTCGTGCGCACCGCGGATCACCTCCGCGAAGTAGTACGTCGCCGACGGCGCGAGCAGCCCGAGCACCAGCCCCTGGGGCCGCTGCCCGGGCACGGACGCGGCGGCCGGCCATGACACCGACCCGTGCACCCGCTCCAGCAGCCCCTTCGCCGCCAGCGCCTCCGCGTCCCGGCGGGCGGTCACGGGGGAGACCCCCAGCAGCCCGGCCAGGTCGGAGACCCGTGCGGTGCCGTGCCGGCGGACCAGCTCCAGCATTCGGTCATGACGTTCTGCGGCACTCTCGCGCACGGCGGCATCCCCCTGGAAGGTGTGGTCACTCGGTCCGAGACTAGACCAGCCCGGCTGATCGAACGACGCAAGTTTCGATCATTCGACCGCGATCCATTGACCTTCGATCAGCGGAAGTTGATGATTCCCGGCAACGCCGCCGCTGTCGCACCGCCCCAGGGGAGCCCCATGCCCACGCCGCCGCCCGAGAACCGTGAGCTGAGCCCGTACACCGGCTGGACCCGCGCCCACTGGGAGCGCACGGCCGACGAACTCCTCCTCGCGGTACGCCCGTACAGCACCCCGCGCCACGCCCTGATCCACCTCCCGGGCCCCCGCCCCAGCGTCTCCGGCCCCCGCTCCGACGGCCTCGAAGGCTACGCCCGTACGTTCCTCCTCGCCGCCCTCCGGGTCGCGGGCGCCCACGGCGACGACCCCCACGGCCACCTCGCCCGGTACGCCGAAGGGCTCGCGGCAGGCACCCAACACCCCACCTCGGAAACTGAGTTGAACCCCGCCGACCCCGAGTCCTGGCCGCGCCCCGCCGACATCCGCCAGGCCGTCGTCGAGTCCGCCTCCGTCGCCCTCTCCCTGCGCCTGACCCGGCCCTGGCTCTGGGACACCCTCGACGACACCACCCAGCAGCGCGTCGTGGACTGGCTGCGGCCCGCCCTCGGCCCGTCCCCGGTCAACAACAACTGGTGGCTCTTCGGCCTCACCGTCGCCGGTTTCCTCCAGGACGCCGGCATCGAGACCGACCGCGCGCAGCAGACCATCGACACCGCCCTCGCCCGCATCGAGGACTGGTACCTCGGCGACGGCTGGTACAGCGACGGCCCCAACCGCTCCTTCGACCACTACAACGCCTGGGCCCTGCACTTCTACCCCGTCCTGCACGCCCACCTCTGTGGCGACAAGGCCCTCCTCGACCGCTACGGCCCCCGCCTGCACGCCCAACTCGACACCTACACCCGCCTCTTCGACACCACCGGTGCGCCGATCCCCTTCGGCCGCTCCCTCACCTACCGCTTCGCCGCAGCCGCCGCCCCCTGGCTCGGCGCGCTCACCGGCCACACCCCGCTGACCCCCGGCGCCACCCGCCGCCTCGCCTCCGGCGCCCTGCGCCACTTCACCGACCGGGGCGCGACCGACGGCCGGGGCCTGCTGTCGCTGGGCTGGTACGGCCCGTACCCGCCCCTGATCCAGACGTACTCGGGACCCGCCTCCCCCTACTGGGCCTCCAAGGGCTTCCTCGGCCTGCTCCTCCCCGCCGACCACCCCGTCTGGACCGCCCCCGAGGAACCCCTCCCCGCCGAGACCGTCGACGCCGTCACCCTCGCCGCCCCGCCGAACCTCCTCGTCCAGACCACCGCCGCCGACGGCCTGGTCCGCCTGCACAACCACGGCAGCAACCACGTCGGCCCCGAGGACGACCCCCTCTACGCCCGCTTCGCCTACTCCACCCGCACCGGCCCCTCCCACGAGATCCCCGACAACCACTTCTCCCTGGACCTGGACAACGCCCACACCTCCCGCGGCCCCGCCGCCCCCGCCGCCCACGGCCCCGGCTGGGCGTCCTCCACGCACACCCCCGCCCCCGGCATCCGCGTCCTGTCCGTCACCGCCGCCCACGGCCGCGGCGAACTCCGCGCACACCTGGTCACGGGCGCACCGCCGGGCACCCCGGTCCGCCAGACCGGCTGGGCCGTCACCCCACAAGGGCCCACCGCCCAGCTCGACCCCGTCCACGGTTACGGCGCGGGCGCCCCTGGGGAGCCCCAACTCCCCGTCGGTCCGACCCCGTTCGGCCCGTCCGCCCGCGCCGCCGTACTCCAAGGACGAACGGGCGAGGAGGGAAGTTCCCTCTTCGTCGCCCTCGCCTCCCTCACCGCCGAGCCCGACCCGGCCCCGGCCGCTTCCCTCGCAGACGTCCAGGTCCGTACGACCGAGGCCCACGGCTTCGACATCCACCTGACCTGGCAGAACGGCCCCACCGTCCTGCTCCGCCTCGACCCGGAGGAACCCCACAGTGAGATCCCGATCCCGCACCACCCTTGACCCCCGCACACCCCTTGACCCCCGCACACCCCGCAGCCCCCGCCCGCCCCTCGCCCTCGCCGTCGCCGCCTCGGCCGCCGCCCTCGCCGCCCTCCTCCCGTCCCCCGCCCAGGCGGCCCCCACCGGCCACTCCCACTACGTCGACTGCGGCGCCCCCACCACCCCCGGCGACGGCACCCGCGCCCGCCCCTGGACCACCCTCGCCGAAGCCAACGCCCACACCTTCGGCCCCGGCGACCAGCTGCTCTTCCGGCGCGGTGCCACCTGCGAAGGCTCCCTGGAGCCCCGGGGAGCCGGGTCCGCCGCCCGCCCCTTCGTCATCTCCGACTACGGCAACGCCAAGAGCCGGGCCAAGCTCGCCGGGAACGGCGTCCATGACGTCGTACTCCTCAGCAACACCGAGCACATCAAGCTCACCCGCCTCGAAATCACCAACGCGACCATCCCCAACACCAATACCGAGCGCAACGGCGTCCGCCTGCGCCTCACCGACTACGGCACCGCCCGCGGCTTCGAGCTGGCCGACCTCCACATCCACGACGTACGCGGCGGCGACGCCAAGAAGCTCACCGGCTCCAGCGGCATCCACATCGCCGTCGAGGGCACCGCGAAGGCCAGCAAGTACGACGGCCTGAACATCCACCACAACCGCATCGAGGACGTCGACCGCGAGGGCATCTACTTCAAGTCGACCTTCTCCAAGCGCGACCTGGTCGGCCAGCAGCAGGACCCCGCCGCCTACCCCGGCGAGTGGACCCCCTCCACCCGCGTGCACATCCACCGCAACACCCTGAAGTCCCTGGCAGGCGACGGGATCAAGGTGGACACCACCGCCGGAGCCGTCGTCGAGCACAACCGCATCGACGGCTTCCAGCTCCGCTCCAAGGAGGCCAACGCGGGCCTGTGGACCTTCAACACGGACGACACCCTCGTCCAGTACAACGAGGTCTCCGGGGGCGGCGGCACCCGCGACGGCATGTCCTTCGACGCCGACGGCGCCTCGCAGCGCACGGTCTTCCAGTACAACTACAGCCACGACAACCTGGGCGGCTTCCTGCTGATCTGCCCGTACAGCGGCGCGAAGACCGTCGACACCACCGTCCGCTACAACGTCTCCGTCAACGACGGCGAACGCCTCGTGCAGAACTGCTGGGGCCCCATCCTGGGCACCCGGATCTACAACAACACCTTCGTCAACCGCGCGAAGGTCCCCACCTACCTGGTCCAGGACGACGCCACCAAGCCGGACACCACCCAGCACGAACTGACGTTCCGCAACAACGTCTTCGTCGGCATCGGCACCGGCGGCTACGCCTTCAAGAACCCGACCGCCGGTCTCACCTTCGACCACAACGCCTTCCACGGCGTCCCGATGACCCGCCCCAACCCCGGCGGCCTCACCACCGACCCCCGGGTCCGCCCCGACTTCCGCCTCGCCAAGGGCTCGCCCGCCCTCGCCGCCGGAGTCGAGATCCCCGACAACGGCGGCAAGGACTACTTCGGCAACCGCCTGAAGCCCGGCACACCGCCCAACCTGGGCGCGTACGCGGGCCCCGGCATCCGGTAGCCGACTCCCGTAGTAGATGAACCCGCCTACTTCGGCCCGTACTTCCGCCCCGTCTTCGACGTAATGCCGCCGAGCAGCCCGCGCGGCGCCACCTTCACCACACCCATCAGCGCCTTGTAGCGCGGGTCGGGGATCGACAGCGACTTGCCGCGCGCCATGTCCTTCAGCGCCTCCGCGACGAGCTTGTCCGCGTCCAGCCACATCCAGGACGGGATGTTGTCGGTCCCCATCCCGGCCCGCTCGTGGAACTCCGTCCGTACGAAGCCCGGGCACAGCGCCATCAGCCGCACCCCGCTCCCGGCCAGGTCCTTCGCCGCGCCCTGGGTGAACTGCACCACCCACGCCTTGCTCGCCCCGTACGTGCCCCGCGGCACGAAGGCGGCGACCGAGGCGACGTTCACGACTCCGCCGCGCCCGCGCTCCTTCATCCCCTTCACCGCCTCCGACGTCAGCCGCAGCACCGCCTCGCAGTGCACCTTCAGCATGGTCAGCTCGTCGGCCATCGGGACTTCCAGGAACTCGCCCTTGTTGCCGAACCCGGCGTTGTTGACCAGCAGGTCCACCGGGTGCGTACGGTCCGCGAGCCGGGCCTCGACGGCCGCGATGCCCTCCTCCGTGGAGAGGTCGGCGGTCAGCACCTCGACCTCCACGGCGTGCTTGTCGTGCAGCTCCGTCGCCTGCTTCTGGAGGCGCTCGGTGTTGCGTGCCACCAACACCAGGTTGTGCCCGTCGGAGGCCAGTCGCCGCGCGAAGGCGGAGCCGATGCCTGCGGTCGCGCCCGTGATCAGTGCAGTCGTCATGCGCCCCACGGTAGTGCCCCGAGTGCGCCCCTCCGCCCGCCGTCAGTGCCCCGCATGCGCCCCGCCCGCCACAGTCCCTGCCCGCTGCCCCTTCTCCACGACGACGAACTGCCCCATCATTCCCCGGTCCTCGTGATACAGCAGATGACAGTGGTACATGTACGGAGTGTCCGGATCGGCCGGCCCGTCGAACCGCATCGCCAGCTTCACCGTCGACCCGCCCGGCACGAACACCGTGTCCTTCGCCCCGCGCAGCATCCCCGTCGGCGCCTTCCCGTCCACCGACAGCACCCGGAACTGCACGTCGTGGACGTGGAAGTTGTGCGGGACGCCGTCCTCGTTGCGTACGGTCCACACCTCCGCCGTGCCTCGCGTGACCGTCTCGTCGATGTGCCGCATGTCCATCTTCCGGCCGTTGATCCCCGACATCCGCAGCCCGAAGTACCGCCCGCGCACCGCATCCTTCTCCTGCGGCACTTCCAAGTCGCCCATGACAGAGGGAAGTTCCGGCGCCTTCCGCAGCGTGGGCGCCGCCCGCAGCTCCAGTACGTCGAAGGAGTCGTCCCCACCCGCGAACCGCTGCTCGAACCCGCCCCCGTAATTGCTCTGCGGGAAACTCCTCAGCACGACCTTCTCCCCGGCCCGCATCCGCACCACGACCTCCGCCCGCTCCCCGGGCGACAGCTGCACCCGCTTCAGCGTCTCGGGCCGTTCCAGCAGCCCGCCGTCCGTCGCGACCAGCGCGAACGCACGGTCGTCGCCGAACCCGAAGTCGTAGATCCGCGCCGTCGACGCGTTCAGCAGCCGCAGCCGTACGAGCTCGTCGCCGACCTCCTTGTACGGGTCCAGCGTGCCGTTGACCATGGTCCGCGAGCCCAGGAACCCGGTGTTCTGGAGGAAGCTCCGCCGCCCGTGGTCGAGGTTCGCCCCGTCGAACTCCACGTCCTGCACGGCCACCGGCAGGTCGTCCACCCCGTACCGCTTCGGCAGCTTCAGCGACGCGCTGCGGTCGTCGTCCACCAGGAACATCCCCGCCAGCCCCCGCTGCACGTGCGTCTCGGTCTTCCCGTGCGGGTGCGGGTGGTACCAGAGCGTCGCGGCGGGCTGGTCGATCTTCCAGTACGGAGTCCAGGTCCTGCCGGGGGCGACCTCCTGGTGCGGGCCGCCGTCCATCTTCGCGGGCAGGTGCATGCCGTGCCAGTGCACGCTGGACGCCTCGGGCAGCGTGTTCTCGACCTTCACCCGCACCTTCTCGCCGCGCTTCGCCCGCAGCGTCGGCCCCAGGTACGAGCCGTTGAATCCCCAGGTCGGCGTCCGTACCCCCTTCTCGAACTCCGTCGTCCCCGCCTGCATCCGCAGCGAGAACACCCGGGTCCCGTCCTTCTCGACGGTCGACGGCGCGAGCGGCGGCACTTTCAGTTCCTTGCTGAACCGCACCTGACCGACCGTGCTCACCTCGGCCCCCGTCCACTGCCAGGCGAACAGACCGCCGACGGCGGCGAGGAACACGGCTGCGACCGAGCCGAGAACGATGAGGACGCGCTTGAACCGGGACATGCCAAGACCCTCGCGCCGACCCCCGCCCCCAGGCATCGGGGGCGAGCCCGCACCCGCCCCGGACCCGCCCCCGACCCCCACTGGGGGACTTCACCCAGCAATCAGGCGGTCCTGCCCTGCTTCGCCGGTCACGCCAGCCGTGCCCGCCTCAAAGTCACCCGCAACAATTCGCAATCCTCCCCAAGTCCGACTTATGCTCGATGCATGATCGAAGCCCGCCACCTCCGCGTCCTGCGCGCAGTCGCCTCCACCGGGTCCTTCTCCGCCGCCGCACGCGAACTCGGCTGCACCCAGCCCGCGGTCAGCCAGCAGATGAAGGCCCTGGAACAGTCGGCGGGCACTCCGCTGCTCATCCGCACCGGCCGCGAAATGCGCCTGACCCAGGCGGGCGAGGCCCTGGTGCGGCACGCGGCGGGCATCCTCGCCGGGCTCACCGCCGCCGAGGAGGAGGTCGCCGCCATCGCGGGCCTGCGCGCCGGACGCGTACGCCTGGTCTCCTTCCCCTCCGGCAGCTCCACCCTGGTCCCCACCGCCCTCGCCGCCCTGCGCGCCGCCCACCCCGGCACCCGGGTCTCGCTGGTCGACGCGGAGCCGCCGCGCTCGGTGGAGATGCTCCGCGAGGGCGACTGCGACGTGGCCCTCGCCTTCCGCTACGGGCCCGGCGGCGCCACCGAGGACTGGACGGACCTGGTCGTACGTCCCCTGCTCACCGACCGACTGATCGGCCTGGTCCCCGAGGGGCACCGGCTCGCGGAAGCCGGGACCGTGGACATCGGGGAGTTCGCCGAGGAGCCCTGGATCGCGGGCTGCCCGCGCTGCCGCCGCCAGCTCGTCGAGGTCTGCGAGAGCGCCGGCTTCGCACCCCGCATCGACTTCGCCACCGACGACTCCCCGGCCGTGATCGGCCTGGTCGGCGCGGGCCTCGGGGTGGCCGTGCTGCCGGAGCTGGCGGTGGAGACCGTACGCCCGACAGGGGTGCGGACGGTGACGGTGGAGCCCGCCGTGCAGCGCGAGATCGTCGCGCTCACCCTGCCCGACCTCGCCCAGGTCCCGGCGGTCTCCGCCACCCTCGACCAGCTCGCGCTGGCCGCTTCCCGCTGAGCCGGTCCGTTCGTACGAGAAATCGGGCCGTCACCCCCCAACGGCCGGGGGCCGGACCCGAAGGTCCGGCCCCGTCCCGCTGACCGGCTGTCCGCCGCTTGGGCGGGCCCATGCGGGTGGACACCGTGCAGAAACGTTCCTGCTTGGGTTTGAACGACCGATTACTTCACCAGGGTGACGCGGCGCGCGTGCTCCATGCCGCCGCCCTTCACGGGGGTCCGCGCCGGGGTCTTCGCCGGTGCCTGCTTCTTCGCGGCCGCCGCTGCGCCGCCCGGCACCAGACGGTGTCTCGCGCGGCCCATCAGCTCCTCGCGCTCGTCCTCGGTGAGGCCGCCCCACACTCCGTACGGCTCGCGGACCTGGAGTGCGTGCGCCGCGCACTGCGCCCGCACCGGGCACCTCATGCAGACCTCCTTCGCCGAGTTCTCACGTGCGCTCCGCGCGGCCCCGCGCTCGCCCTCCGGGTGGAAGAAGAGGGAGCTGTCGACGCCGCGGCAGGCGGCCAGGAGCTGCCAGTCCCACAGGTCGGCGTTGGGTCCGGGAAGGCGGGAGAAATCTGCCATTGGTTGTCCCCTTGCGTCTGTGCTGAGCATCTGTGCTGAGGCGGAACGATGACCGAGATCATCACATCTTCTGACATCTACGGTGTGAGTAGATGTAAATATGACTCATTGCGAATCTAGCCACAGACACCAGCAAAAGGGAAGAAAACCGACTAAATGGGGCACCGGCCCTGTGAGAGCCCGATTCTCGGGCCGTAACTCTTTCGAGTGACCGTCGTTGAGTGGGCTGAGGCGGTTGAAGGAAAGAGCGATCGGGCAGGTGTCCGAGAGCGTCAACCGCACAGGTGACGACTTGTATTCAGCCTGGAGGCCCAAGGTGACGCGCATCAGCTGCCGGAGCGGCAGGAGCGGAGGGCGACTGTCATGACATCCGTCCTCGTCTGCGACGACTCCCCGCTTGCCCGAGAGGCGCTCCGCCGCGCGGTCGCGACCGTGCCCGGCGTCGAGCGCGTGACGACGGCGGCCAACGGCGAGGAAGTCCTCCGCCGCTGGGGCGCCGACCGTTCGGACCTGATTCTGATGGACGTACGCATGCCCGGTCTGGGTGGCGTGGAGACCGTCCGTCGACTGCTGTCCGCCGACCCCGGCGCCCGCATCATCATGCTGACGGTCGCGGAGGACCTCGACGGCGTCGCCCTCGCGGTCGCCGCCGGCGCCCGCGGCTATCTGCACAAGGACGCGTCCCGCGCCGAGCTGCGCGCGACGGTCACGCAGGCACTGGCCGACCCGACCTGGCGGCTCGCCCCGCGCAGGCTGCGGTCCGCCGAGATGGGCGCCGCCCCGACGCTCACCGCCCGCGAGATCCAGGTTCTGGAGGGGATGAGCCACGGCCGGTCCAACGCCGAGATCGGCCGCGAGCTCTTCCTCTCCGAGGACACGGTCAAGACGCACGCCCGGCGCCTGTTCAAGAAGCTCGGTGCCTCGGACCGGGCGCACGCGGTGGCGCTCGGTTTCCGCTGGGGTCTGGTCCGCTAGGACCCGGTTGTACGCGTGAGATGGTCCCCCGCCCGCCCTTGCGCGGGCGGGGTGCAGGACGCCCGATCCCGGTTCGGCGGCCGATGCCGCATCCTTGAGGGATGGGGTTCCTCGGGAACGGGTCGGTCGAGCGGAAGGGGAGGGCGCGGGAGATGAGTCCTGGCGTACCTGCTCATAACGCTTCAGTGCACAACTACGGGCGCGGCGGCGCGGATGCCGGAACGTCAAGGCACCATGGTCCGATGCGCGACGACGAGGCGGTGGCGGCCCAGAGTGCCATCGGTGCGCTCGTGCACCGAGCCGTCGAGGGCGACGAGCAGGCCACCCACGACCTCCTCGCGCACGTCCACCCTCTCGCCCTGCGTTATTGCAGGTCACGGCTGTCCCGGCTGCCCGGTGACGCTCGTCACTTCGTGGAGGACCTGGCGCAGGAGGTGTGCGTCGCGGTGCTGATGGCACTGCCCCGCTACCGCGACACCGGGCGCCCCTTCGAAGCCTTCGTCTTCGCCATCGCCGGGCACAAGGTCGCCGACCTCCAGCGCGCCGCGATGCGCCACCCCGGGTCGACCGCGGTGCCCTCCGACGAGATGCCGGAGCGGCCCGACGACTCGCTGGGCCCCGAGGAGCGGGCGCTGCTCAGCAGCGACGCCGCCTGGGCCAAGAAACTGCTGGCCAACCTGCCCGAGCACCAGCGCGAGCTGCTCGTGCTGCGGGTCGCGGTCGGGCTGACCGCCGAGGAGACCGGGCAGAAGCTCGGAATGTCTCCGGGGGCCGTGCGCGTTGCACAGCACAGGGCGCTGAGCCGACTCCGCGCCCTCGCCGAGCAGTAGGCGCCCCCCCCGCCTCCGGGAGCTCGACCCCGCCCTGCCGCGTACCGCATCCGCATGCCCGTGCGCAGGAGAAACGTACAAACTCGGCCGCTTGTCATGATCGTGGAATCCGACACGTCAGGTTCCCGTTAGCATGGACATCCGCGCCGGGCAAGACCATTTGGGAAGGTGTCATGACTGCGAACGTCGATGGAGTGCCGGAGAAATTCGCGACGCTCGGGCTGACCTACGACGATGTGCTGCTGCTGCCGGGCGCGTCCGACATGGCTCCCGACCAGATCGACACCTCCTCGCTGATCTCGCGGAACGTACGGGTGAACATCCCCCTGCTGTCCGCCGCCATGGACAAGGTCACCGAGTCCCGGATGGCCATCGCGATGGCCCGCCAGGGCGGCGTCGGCGTCCTGCACCGCAACCTCTCCATCGCCGACCAGGCCAACCAGGTCGACCTGGTGAAGCGCTCCGAGTCCGGCATGGTCACCGACCCGATCACCGTGCACCCGGACGCCACGCTCGCCGAGGCCGACCAGCTCTGCGCGAAGTTCCGCATCAGCGGTGTCCCGGTCACCGACCAGGCGGGCAAGCTGCTCGGCATCGTCACCAACCGCGACATGGCCTTCGAGACCGACCGCAGCCGTCAGGTGCGCGAGGTCATGACGCCGATGCCGCTGGTCACCGGCAAGGTCGGCATCTCCAGCGTCGACGCGGTGGAGCTGCTGCGCCGCCACAAGATCGAGAAGCTGCCGCTGGTCGACGACGCGGGCATCCTCAAGGGCCTCATCACGGTCAAGGACTTCGTCAAGGCCGAGAAGTACCCGAACGCCGCGAAGGACGCCGAGGGCCGCCTCCTCGTCGGTGCGGCCGTCGGTGTCGCGGGCGACGCCTTCGAGCGCGCGCAGGCGCTGGCCGAGGCCGGTGTCGACTTCATCGTCGTGGACACCGCGCACGGTCACTCCAAGCTGGTCGGCGACATGGTCGCCAAGATCAAGTCGAACACCTCGGGCATCGACGTCATCGGCGGCAACATCGCCACCCGTGACGGCGCCCAGGCGCTCATCGACGCCGGTGTCGACGGCATCAAGGTCGGTGTGGGCCCCGGCTCCATCTGTACGACCCGTGTCGTGGCCGGTATCGGCGTCCCGCAGGTCACGGCGATCTACGAGGCCTCGCTGGCCGCCAAGGCCGCGGGCGTCCCGGTCATCGGCGACGGCGGCCTCCAGTACTCCGGCGACATCGCCAAGGCGCTCGTCGCCGGCGCTGACACGGTGATGCTGGGCTCGCTGCTCGCGGGCTGCGAGGAGTCGCCGGGCGAGCTGCTCTTCATCAACGGCAAGCAGTTCAAGTCGTACCGCGGCATGGGCTCGCTGGGCGCCATGCAGACGCGCGGCGAGAACAAGTCGTACTCCAAGGACCGCTACTTCCAGGAGGGCGTGCGCACCGACGACAAGCTCGTGCCCGAGGGCATCGAGGGCCAGGTGCCCTACCGGGGCCCGGTCTCGGCGGTCGTGCACCAGCTCGTCGGCGGTCTGCGCCAGTCGATGTTCTACGTCGGCGGGCGTACGGTCCCCGAGCTTCAGGACAACGGTCGCTTCGTCCGGATCACGTCGGCGGGTCTCAAGGAGAGCCACCCGCACGACATCCAGATGACGGTCGAGGCGCCGAACTACAGCCGTAAGTAGTCACGACGCGCGCTTGGGGCGGTCCCGGAATCACCGGGACCGCCCCTTCGCTGCGTGTCGGGGATACTGGAACGGCAGACCAAGAGGGAAAGGCCACACAACGTGACTGAGATCGAGATCGGGCGCGGCAAGCGCGGCCGCAGGGCGTACGCGTTCGACGACATCGCCATCGTGCCGAGCCGGCGTACGCGGGACCCGAAGGAGGTCTCGATCGCCTGGCAGATCGACGCCTATCGTTTCGAGCTGCCGTTCCTGGCGGCTCCGATGGACTCGGTCGTCTCGCCCGAGACCGCCATCCGCATCGGCGAGATGGGCGGCCTCGGCGTCCTGAACCTCGAAGGCCTGTGGACGCGGTACGAGGACCCGGAGCCGCTGCTCGCCGAGATCCGCGAGCTGAACGACGAGAGCGCCGCCACCCGCCGCCTCCAGGAGATCTACGCCGAGCCCATCAAGGCGGAGCTGATCGGCAAGCGCATCAAGGAGGTGCGCGACGCGGGTGTGGTCACCGCCGCCGCGCTGTCTCCGCAGCGTACGGCCGAATTCTCCAAGGCCGTCGTGGACGCCGGTGTCGACATCTTCGTCATCCGCGGTACGACCGTCTCGGCCGAGCACGTCTCCGGTGCCGCCGAGCCGCTCAACCTGAAGCAGTTCATCTACGAGCTGGACGTTCCGGTCATCGTCGGCGGCTGCGCCACGTACACCGCGGCCCTGCACCTGATGCGTACCGGCGCTGCCGGTGTGCTGGTGGGCTTCGGCGGCGGCGCCGCGCACACCACCCGCAACGTGCTGGGCATCCAGGTCCCGATGGCGACCGCCGTGGCGGACGTCGCCGCCGCGCGCCGCGACTACATGGACGAGTCCGGCGGCCGGTACGTGCACGTCATCGCCGACGGCGGTGTCGGCTGGTCCGGCGACATCCCGAAGGCCGTCGCGTGCGGCGCCGACGCTGTGATGATGGGCTCCCCGCTGGCCCGTGCCACGGACGCGCCCGGCCAGGGCCACCACTGGGGCATGGAGGCCGTCCACGAGGACGTGCCGCGCGGCAAGCGCATGAACCTGGGCGTGGTCGGCACCACCGAGGAGATCCTCACCGGTCCCTCGCGCGTGCCGGACGGCTCGATGAACATGTTCGGCGCGCTCCGCCGCTCGATGGCCACCACCGGCTACAGCGAGCTGAAGGAGTTCCAGCGCGTCGAGGTCACGGTCGCGGACTCGCAGCACCGCCGCTGAGGTTCTTCCGCGTGCGTTCGCTCGTACGTACGTGAGTGGCCCGGCGCCCCCTGGTGGGGGTGCCGGGCCACTCGTGTGTGACGGCCGGGGTCAGGTCAGCGTGCCGAGGAGGGCGAGCAGGGCGCCGCCGGCTGCGACGACGGAGCCCAGGACACGGAAGGTGGTGGGCGTCTGAAAGGGGCTCGGCGCGGTCACCATCTCGAACTGGGCGGAGGCGCGCAGTTCCGCGTTCTGCAGCGCCTGGCGTGCGCGGGCCGGCGCGGTGAGCGCGATCCAGACGCCGCAGGCGAGGGCGGCCAGGCCCAGGATCAGGAGGAAGAGGTTGGCGCTGGTCACGAGGCCTTCTTGGCGCCTGCGAACGCGCCGACACCGCCGAGCCCGAAGAAGAGGAACTGAATCGGCTTCTCGTCCAGGACCAGCTTGAACAGCTCGTTGAGCTGGGCGAAGTTCTTCGTCAGGACGCTCATCAGATCGAGCCCCTGGCTGTCGGAGACGGCGATGGCGATGCCCAGTATCTGACCCACGTACACCGCGAACAGCGAGATGACCACGCTCGCGACGATGACCAGCGGGTTGCGTCCGCCGAGCTTCGCCGCGACCAGGCCGGTGGCGAAGCCGATGCCGAAGGTGAGCCAGCCGATCTGGAAGTCGGCCTTGCCGAGGATCAGGCCGTAGACGACGGCTCCCACCAGCGCCACCCCGAGACCGGCCAGCAGGCCCAGGCCCACGTTGCCCCGGCGCACCGGGGGCTGCGGGTAGCCGCCGCCGAAGCCGCCGCCGAACTGGCCGCCCTGCGGCTGCTGGCCGGGGAACTGGCCCTGCGGGAACTGGTTCGGCTGCTGCGGCTGGCCGTACGGGCCGGGTGCCTGGCCGTACGGGTTGCCGCCGGGCTGCTGGGGCGGCGGAGCGGAGTAGGACATGGGCGGTTCCCCCCTGGGAGCGCGTGCGCGTAAGGCGCACGTAAGTTCGGTTGTGCGGGCTGACGGTAGCAGTCGGTACCGACAGTCGGGATGGGGATTACGGGGTCATTCCTTGCGGAGCTTGCGACGCACCCGTACCGCCAGTGCCACGAGACCGAACTCGATGATGCCGAAGAGGCGGATCCACCGGCCCAGGTCGCGGGACCACGACTCGTCGGTGTGCGCCTCCGAGGCGATGCCCACGACGCCCGCGATGCCGACCAGCCCCCACGCCGAGGCCAGCACCACGAGCGTCCAGAACACCCAGGTCCACAGGGAGCGCTTGCGGGGCTCGCGGGGCGGGCGCTTCGACTTCTGCTTCGGGCCCGGCTTGGGGATGTCCTTCGGGTCGCGGGTCGGCATCGGCACCACCGCGTACGGCGACACCCCCGCGTCGATGACGGCGAGGTCGGCGGCGGTGACCGGGAAGAGGGTCGGCTCGATGGAGACGCTGAAGCCGTCGAAGCCGGTGAGGTGCCGGGCGCCGTCGGGGCGTACCAGCATGGCGGCGCACTCGGCGTACTTGACCGTCACCGCGTTGCCCGGGGCGGTCAGCGTGACGGCCTGCGGGTGGATGATCAGCGCGACCTCGTCGCTCTCGTGCGAGGTGAAGCGGCGGCCGGTGACGATCTCGGCGGACTGCTGCGGGGCCTCGGTGAAGCCCGCCCAGTCGGCGCCCCTGGTGGGCACTTGGAGGAGCGCCTGCGCGGACACCTCCTGGGCGACGGCGTGCAGGTCGGCGAGGGTGGTGGCGTGCAGTTCGGCGGTGAGTTCCGCGACGGAGGCGCGGCGGTGGCCGGTGAGCAGGGACAGCGCGTGCGCGGGCAGCATGGCCGCCGTCAGGTCCGGGGTCTCGAACTGCCGCAGCTTCGCGGTCCGTACGGCGTCCAGGTCGGCCTGCTCGATGCGGCCGGCGCGCAGCCGGGCCAGGACGTCGACGAAGCCGCCGAGCACGGCGTCCTGCTTCTGCGGCAGGGCGTCCGCGAGGGCGGTGATGGTGGCGAAGTCTGCGTCGCGCGGGGAGTAGTCGGCGGTCGCCGTGTACGAGTAGCCGCCCTCCTGGCGCAGGTCCCGGTAGAGGACGCGGCCCAGCACGTCGGCGAAGATACCGGCCGCGGTGGAGCGTCGTACGACCGCGTCCATGACGACGACGCCGGAATCGCCCCCGAAGTACGCGGGGGTCTGCGGCAGCGCGGAGTGGACCTGCGGCATGGGGTGCGGCGGGCCGGAGGGGAGGGTGAGGTCCAGGCCCGGCGGGAGGGTGTCGCTGGTGATCCACAGGACGGCGTTCTCGCGCGTGAAGCGGGTCTGCGCCCAGTGGCGTACGTGGTCGGGGCCCAGGTGCCACAGGCCGTGCTCGGGGTAGCTGAGCAGGCCGTGGCCGCGGGCGCCGTAACGCCACAGCGGCATCTGGTGGTTCGCGCCGTGGCCCCGGTGGGCGGCCTCGGTGCGCAGGATCTCGCGCTCGGTCTCCAGGCGTTCCAGCGGGAGGTCGCGCAGGGCGGCGCAGACGCCGTTGAGGTAGGAGGCGACGTCGGTGAGGTCGCCGTCGACGTGGAAGTGGGTGTAGGTGGCGGCGGTGGCGCCGTTGTAGTGCAGGTCGCTCACGCCGTGGCGGTGCAGGGCGAGGTGTTCGACGAGGTGGGTGAGACCGGCGGTGGCGAGGGTCTCGTCGGCGCGGCCCACCCGGAAGAAGAGGCCGGCGGACACCGGGCCCGGTCGCGGGGCGAGCAGGACCCGTATCCCCTGGACCTCCATCAGGCGGATGCCGTCGGGGTGTTCGGCGACGTGAGGGGGAGCGGTGAACGCGGGGGCGGCGGGGGCCGGGTAGTGCGCGGGCCCCTCGTACAGGGGGACGTCGTACGTCATGGTCAGCCTCTCCCGAGCGCGGACTTGCGGTGCTTGGTGAACGCGGCGGCGGCGTCCTGGCCGGGGAGGAACAGCCACGGGTGCTCGTCGGCGCAGTTGCCGAGCGCGCGGAAGTGCGGGGCGGCCTCGGCGTGGCGGCCCGCGACGGAGTGCGCGAACGCGAAGTAGGTGTGCGCGCTGATGCCGTGGAAACCGGGCCGGAAGGCGGGGTGCAGCACGGACTTGGCGGCGGCGTTCAGCAGCGAGTCGCGGACGTCGGGGCGGCGCAGGTAGGCGGTCGCCTCGCTGCCGTCCAGGTCCGACCAGTGCTCGAAGTGGACCTCGGCGACGAGGGCGGGGCTCTGGCTGCCGGGCGGTGCGGCCTGGGCGCAGGACTCGGCGAAGGCGTGCGCGGCCTCCCAGGAGCCGCTCCACTTGGGGCAGAGCTGCTGCAACAGCTGGCGCTGCGCCGGGAAGTGGTGCGGGTGGTGGGCGGCGAGCCGGTCGTAGCGGCGGCGGGCCTCGCTCTGGCCGAGCGACAGGCCGCGGGCGGTGATGGTGCGCAGGTACCAGGCGAGGGCGTACGCGGGCTGCTCGGCGCACACCTGGATGAGGAGCTGTTCGGCCTGCCGCAAGTGGGCGTGGAACTGGTCGAACTGAGACCGCGTCACGTGCTGGGCGCGGGCCCCGGTGCGGATGTCCCAGCCCTTGGTGATCAGCCGGTCCGCCAGCAGTACGCGGGGCAGCGGCTCGCCGGGGTACTGGTCGGCCACCTGCCGCAGGAACGTTTCGCTGCCCACGGTGTCGCCCACGGTCCGGCAGGCGGCGGCCACCTCGTCCGGGTGGTCGAGCGCGGCGAAGTACCGGACCAGGCCGGGCCAGTCCCGGGAGCCCGCCAGATGACGGGCGCGGGCGAGCGGGGGGAAGACGACCAGCGGGTCGAACTGGGGCCGTGAGGACGGCGGGGCAGGAGACACCGGCGGATCATAGGTTGTGAAGGGAGTGTAAAGGCAAGTTCTTTCTTGCAGGCTTGCACAGGATTTTGCAGGTGGGGGCGGGTGGGCGGCGGGGGCTCTAGAGCCGGTGCGCCGCGCCCGCCGGGCTCGCGCCCCGGGTGTCCAGGAGGAGTTGGGCCTTCACGGCCAGGCCCTGGAGGTCGTACGTGCGGTGGTTCTGGAGCAGGATCGTCAGGTCCGCCGCCGCGGCCGCCTCGTACAGGGAGTCCGCGCGCGGCACCGGGACGTCGCGCACGCGCCAGTGCGGGACGTGCGGGTCGTGGTAGGTGAGGTGGGCGCCCATGTCGCGCAGCCGGGAGGCGATTTCGGGGGCGGGGGAGTTCTCCTGGTCGGCGAGGTCGGGCTTGTAGGAGACGCCGAGCAGCAGGACGCGGGCGCCGCGCGCGGACTTGCCGTGCTCGTTGAGGAGGGTGGCGCAGCGCTGGATGACGTACGCGGGCATCCGTCCGTTGATCTCCTGCGCGAGGCCGACCATGCGCAGGGGGTGGCCGGGGGTGCGGCTGTTGTACGAGAGGTAGTTGGGGTCGAGGGGGAGGCTGTGGCCGCCGACGCCGGGCCCGGGGCGGAAGGCCTGGAAGCCGTAGGGCTTGGTCTCGGCGCAGCGGATGACGTCCCAGAGGTCGACGCCGAGGTCGTGGCAGAGGACGGCCATCTCGTTGGCGAAGGCGATGTTCACGTGCCGGTAGTTGGTTTCGAGTACGGACACGGTCTCGGCCTCGCGGGGGCCCCGGGCGCGGACCACCTTGTCGGTGAGGCGGCCGTAGAAGGCGGCGGCGGACTCGGTGCAGGCGGGGGTGAGGCCGCCGATCACCTTGGGGGTGTGGGCGTAGTCGTGGCTGCGGTTGCCGGGGTCCAGGCGGCTGGGGGAGTGGGCGAGGTGGAAGTCGCGGCCGGCCCGCAGCCCGGAGCCCTGCTCCAGGAGGGGGCGCAGGAATTCTTCGGTGGCGCCGGGGTAGGCGGCGGATTCCAGCAGCACGGTGGTGTGCGGGCGCAGCCGGGCGGCGAGCGTGCGGGCGGCGGCCTCGACGGCGGACAGGTCGAGGGTGCGGTCGGGGCCGATCCGGGTGGGGGCGCAGATCACGGCGGTACGGACCCGGCCCAGCTCGGCGGGGTCGGTGGTGGGGCGAAATCCCCGGGCGAGCATCCGGCGGATCTCGGCGGCGGAGAGCGAGCCCTCGACCGGCGGGCGGCCCGCCGCGAGCTCGGCGACGGCGCGGGGGTCGGTGTCGTAACCGATGGTGGCGATGCCGGCGGCGACGGCGGCCTGGGCGAGAGGGAGACCGAGGTGACCGAGTCCGATGACGGCGAGATCTGCGGGCATGGCGTGAGCCGTCCTTCCCTTGAGTCCGCAGGGGGAGCCCTTAACGGGCATCGGGGCGGTGCGCAACCCCTGTGGACAGTTCGAGCCGAAGAAATGTCAGACTAGGCGTAAATATGACCGTGATGGGGGATTTGCGAGTCGGGTCCGTCCACCGTTGTCCACAGGCAGTGGCTGAAGCGGCGGGCTGCGGCGAGAATCGGTGTGCGACCCGGCTCGTACCGGTACGGGAGCACCGCACCAACCGCACCAACGGGAGGCAGCAGTGAGGACAGCGACACTGGGACCGGACGAGCGTGAGCAGGCGCTCGCCGCGATGGCCGAGCGGGAACTGGACGTGCTGGTGGTGGGCGCGGGCGTGGTCGGTGCGGGTACGGCGCTGGACGCCGTGACCCGGGGGCTTTCCACCGGTCTGGTCGAGGCCCGCGACTGGGCCTCGGGCACCTCCAGCCGCTCCAGCAAGCTGATCCACGGCGGCCTGCGCTATCTGGAGATGCTCGACTTCGCGCTCGTACGGGAAGCGCTCAAGGAGCGGGGCCTGCTGCTTGAGCGGCTCGCGCCGCACCTGGTGAAGCCGGTGCCCTTCCTTTACCCGCTCCAGCACAAGGGCTGGGAGCGGTGGTACGCGGGCTCGGGCGTGGCGCTCTACGACGCGATGTCGGTGTCGTCGGGGCACGGGCGCGGGCTGCCGATGCACCGTCACCTGACGCGGCGGCACGCGCTGCGGGTGGCACCGGCGTTGAAGAAGGACGCGCTGACGGGTGCGCTCCAGTATTACGACGCGCAGATGGACGACGCCCGGTATGTCGCGACCCTGGTGCGCACCGCCGCCGCCTACGGGGCGCACGTCGCCAACCGGGCCCGGGTGATCGGCTTCCTGCGCGAGGGTGAGCGGGTCGTCGGGGTGCGGGTGCAGGACGTGGAGGCGCAGGGCGAGTACGAGATCCGCGCCAAGCAGGTGGTGAACGCGACCGGGGTGTGGACCGACGACACCCAGGCGCTCATCGGGGAACGCGGACAGTTTCACGTCCGCGCCTCCAAGGGAATTCATTTGGTCGTCCCGAAAGACCGAATTCATTCCTCGACCGGATTGATTTTGCGCACCGAGAAATCGGTCCTTTTCGTCATTCCGTGGGGAAGGCACTGGATTGTCGGAACGACGGACACCGATTGGGATCTGGACAAAGCGCATCCGGCGGCTTCCAGCGCCGATATCGACTATCTGCTGGAACACGTGAATTCGGTGCTCGCCGTCCCGTTGACGCGCGACGACGTCCAGGGCGTGTACGCCGGCCTGCGGCCGCTGCTGGCCGGTGAGTCGGACGCCACCAGCAAGCTCTCCCGGGAGCACACGGTCGCCCACCCGGTGCCGGGGCTGGTGGTGGTCGCGGGCGGCAAGTACACGACGTACCGGGTGATGGCCAAGGACGCCGTCGACGAGGCCGTGCACGCGCTGGACGTGCGGGTCGCGGAGTGCGTCACCGAGGACGTCCCGCTGGCCGGGGCCGAGGGCTACAAGGCGATGTGGAACGCGCGGGCCAGGATCGCCGCCCGCACCGGGCTGCACGTGGTGCGCGTCGAGCACCTGCTCAACCGGTACGGGTCCCTGGCCGAGGAGGTGCTGGAGCTGATCGCCGCCGATCCGGGCCTGGGCGAGCCGCTGGCGAACGCCGACGACTACCTGCGGGCGGAGGTCGTCTACGCCGCCTCGCACGAAGGGGCCCGGCACCTGGACGACGTGCTGACCCGGCGCACCCGGATCTCCATCGAGACCTTCGACCGGGGCACGCTCAGCGCGCTGGAGTGCGCGGAGCTGATGGCGCCGGTGCTGGGGTGGGACAAGGGGCAGGTGGAGAGGGAGGTGGAGCACTACCAGAAGCGGGTGGAGGCGGAACGCGAGTCGCAGCGCCAGCCCGACGACCTCACGGCCGACGCGGCCCGGCTGGGCGCGCCGGACATCGTGCCGCTGTAGGGGGTGGGGCCCGGGTCCGGGCGGATTCCGTACGGGTATCTGACGGGATATCCGTACGGGAGGTCCGTACGGGAGAGCGGGTGCGGGGTGCGGCGGTTGTCCGTTGCGCCCCGGGGGTGTTGGCGGTCCGCGCGTGGGGGACAATGGGGGCTCTGCCAGGGCGGGTTGCCGCATCGCCGGGGAAGCTGCCGAGAAGCCTGCGACATGTGCGCACGAGGGAGTGCGCGTGTGTACGTGTACGTACGGCCGGGGCGCGGGGCGAAGATCAGGGATCGCAGAGGGGACGCATGTCGGACGAGCCGGAGCAGTCGCGGAAGAGCACGCAGGATGCCGTGTCCGACAAGAAGCGGGATGCTGCGTCCGGCGGGAAGCGGGATGCCGTGTCCGGCGGGAAGCGGGACACCGGGACGGGTGCGCCCGCGGGCGGCACGCCCGGGGGCGCGGTGAAGGCCGACGGCCCCGAGGCGGATTCCCCGAAGGGTGACGCCGCGTCAAGGTCCGCCCGGGCAGAGGGCGGCGACAGGGCCGTGCTCGACGCGAAGGTGCCCGGGGCGAGGGCCGGAGGTTCCGCCAAGTCCGCCGTGACGGACGCCAAGGGTGCGGGCGGTGACAAGGCGCGCGACGCCGAGCCCAAGGCCGCCGAGGGCAAGGCTGCCGAGGGCAAGGGGCGTGACGTCGGGGCCGCCGGTGGGCGGCGTGGTGGGGGCATGTCCGAGGAGACGGCCGCCGAGGCCGCCAAGGATGCTGCCTCCGACACCTCCAAGGAGGTCGAGGGGCGGCTGCTGGCCGGGCGTTACCGGCTCGGGGACGTGCTCGGGCGCGGTGGCATGGGCACCGTGTGGCGGGCCGTCGACGAGACGCTGGGGCGTACCGTCGCCGTCAAGGAGCTGCGCTTCCCCACCGCCATCGACGAGGACGAGAAGCGCCGCCTGATCACACGCACCCTGCGCGAGGCGAAGGCGATCGCCCGGATCCGCAACAACAGCGCCGTCACCGTCTTCGACGTCGTCGACGAGGACGACCGGCCGTGGATCGTGATGGAGCTGGTCGAGGGCAAGTCCCTCGCCGAAGCCATCCGCGAGGACGGCCTGCTGACGCCGCGTCGGGCCGCCGAGGTCGGCCTCGCCATCCTCGACGTGCTGCGCGCCGCCCACCGCCAGGGCATCCTGCACCGCGACGTCAAGCCCTCCAACGTGCTGATCGCCGAGGACGGCCGGGTCGTGCTGACCGACTTCGGCATCGCCCAGGTCGAGGGCGACCCCTCGATCACCTCCACCGGCATGCTCGTCGGCGCCCCCTCGTACATCTCCCCGGAGCGGGCGCGCGGCCACAAGCCGGGCCCCGCCGCCGACATGTGGTCGTTGGGCGGGCTCATCTATGCCTCGGTGGAGGGCGTTCCGCCGTACGACAAGGGCTCGGCCATCGCCACCCTGACCGCCGTCATGACCGAGCCGGTGGACCCGCCGAAGCACGCGGGCCCGCTGGAGGACGTCATCTACGGCCTCCTCGCCAAGGACCCCGAGCAGCGCCTCGACGACGCGGGCGCGCGTGCGCTCCTGAACGACGTGCTCGCCCGCCTCGACGAGGCGGACGCCGCCGGGGACGAGCTCGCCCGCTCCGACGCCACGAAGCTGGTTCCGCTTCCGCCCGCGCCCGCCGAGAAGGCGCGTACGCCCAAGAAGCCCGCCGCGGCCGCGGCCGCCGCTGCCGCCCCGGCGGCTCCCGCGGTGTCCGGACCTCCCACGGCCGCCATGCGGTCCACCGGGTCGGGTTCCGGTTCCGGCGGTGTGTCGCCGGGCACGACCGGCGGGATGTCGCCCGACGCCCGCAAGAAGCTGCTGCTCGTCGTCGCGCTGGTCGCGCTCCTCGCCGTCCTGGGCACGGTGATCGCCATCGCCCTCAACAAGGACGACGACAAGGGCGGCCCCACCGGCAAGGGCGCCACCCAGACCAGCGGCACGACCGGCGGCGACTCCAAGAATCCGGACAAGGACCCGGCGAAGGGCAAGGACCCCGCGAAGGACAAGGGCACCACCGCCCCGGAGAAGGGCACCGGCGGCACGGACGGAACCAAGCCCTCCGGCACCCCGGGCACCGGCGCGCCCGCCGACGGAGCGGCCCCCGCGGGCTTCACGACCGTCAACGACGACCGTTTCCACTTCACGATGGCGATGCCCGAGGGCTTCCGCCGCACGGCCATAGCGGGCCTGAACTCGGGCGGCATATACAGCAAGGACGGCGGATTCCCGCGCGTCCAGGTCGACTTCAACTCCAAGCCGGGCCCCAACGCGGCCGCCGCCTGGCTCAGCGCGGTCGCCTCGGTCGGCGCCTCCAGCAAGGACTTCAAGCAGATCGGCATCGAGCCGGTCGACTACAACGGCTACCCCACCACCGCCGACTGGCAATTCGAGCGCACCCAGCAGGGACAGCGCATCCACGTCCTCAACCGGGGCTTCAAGGTCGACGACAAGCGCGGCTACTCGATCATGGTGAGCTGCCCGGCGGACGCCTGGGACGGCCCCGAGTGCAAGCAGCTCCGCGACGCCGCCTTCGCCACGTTCAAGCCGACCGCCTGAGGCACCGGCGGGCCGGCCGCCCGACGCATCCGAAACGAACCGGTTCGGCGGGATGCGGTGACACCGCCTCGCAACGGGGTATTGCCACGTATCGTGAGACCCCGTGGACCGTACGCAGCCGCAATTGGCCGGTAAACGACCGGAATTGATGGTTTCGGAAGGCCCATGAGGGCACGGTGGGACCACGGTGGCACGCCGTGGACAGCCCCGCCGGTCAGGAGCGGCGAGCAAGCGCGCACATGGGGGAGGCGTAGTGGACGAGTACGCGGGACGGGTGCTTGCCGATCGCTACCGCCTGCCGTTGCCGCCCTCCGACGAGTACGACCTCGTGGAGACCCGCGCCTTCGACACCTACAGCGGCCAGGAGGTCCTGGTCCGGCAGGTGCCGCTGCCGGAGGTGGTGGACGCCGAGTTCCTCGACGCCGACGGCGCCCCGGTCCACCGGCGCAGCGTCACCGGGCGCGGCGCGCCGCCCCGCTCCACCGACCCCACCGTGCTGCGCGCCGTCGAGGCGGTGCAGGCGGTCGCGCAGATCCCCGACCACCCCCGGATAGACCAGGTCTACGACGTCTTCCAGGAGGACGGCTCGCTGTGGATCGTCAGCGAGCTGGTCTCCGCCCGGCCGCTCGCCGCCCTCCTCGCCGAGGCCCCGCTCAGCCCCTACCGGGCCGCCGAGGTCGCCTCCGACGTGCTGACCGCGCTGCGCGTGCTGCACGCCCATGGCTGGACCCACCGCAACATCACCGTGCGCACCGTGCTGGTCTGCGACGACGGCCGCATCGTGCTCACCGGCCTCGCGGCGGGCGCCGCAGAGGAGGCCCTGTGCGGGTACGCGCCGATCCCCGGCCGCGCCCCCGCGAACCCCGGGGCGCAGGACGGCGGTTGGGCGGGTTCGGACGGCGCGATCCCGGTGCCGCGCGGACACGTCGCCCCGGGCGAGGACGACACCGCCGGGCAGCCGGCGCTTCCGGCGCTCCCCTCCTCGTACCGGAACGAGGAACAGCCCCCCGCACAGGACCCCCGGGCCGCCAGGGCCGGGGCGATAGCGGCCTACCGGGCGGGCGCCCGGGCGGCGGTCCAGGCCACCGAGGAGCAGCGCCGCCAGGCCGATCCGGCCCGCAGTCCCTACCTTCAGGACCAGGACGCCGCCAAGCCGCCCGCCTCCACCTCGGACTACGGCGCGGGCACGGGCCCGATATCCCCCTACGGCGACCCGCCTGAGCGCCCCCGCACGCCCGCCGTCTCCCCGCTGGGCCAGCGCCCGGGCGTGGCACCGGCCGTGTCCGCCCGTACGACAGACGTCTCCCGTACGACGGACGTCTCCCGTGCGGCAGATGCCTCTCGCACGGCAGATGTCTCCCGCACGTCCGAGGCTTCCCGCACGGCAGATCCTTCCCGTACGGCCGAGGCCTTCCGCGCACCGGCTGCCGCCCCCGGCTCCGGCGTCGAGCGCGCCGGGGAGCCCGCGCCCGGGGCCGGTTGGCACGGCGCGGTGCCCCGGGGCGTCGGCGGCGGAGCGGGCGGCGAGGCCCTGCGCGCCGACGACATGCGGCACGGCCGCCCCGTACCCGCACAGGGCGGACCCCACCCGGCCCGCACCCAACTCCCCGTGCCCGGACAGAAGTCCGAGCGGACGCCGAAGAGCGGCGGCGGCCGGTGGGACGACGTCATCGCCGGGCTGCCCTACCGGGGTCCCAGCACCCCGCTGGCCGCCGAGCGCGCCCGGCAGACCCGCATCAACGTGGTCGGCGCGGTCACCGAGCGGTGGGCGCCCGAGCAGGCGGGCCCGGTGCACCACAACTGGCAGTTGGCCCCGCCGATCGGGCCCGCCACCGACCTGTGGGCGCTCGGCGCGCTGCTCTTCCGCGTCGTCCAGGGGCACGCGCCCTACCCGGAGGACAACGCGGCCGAGCTGGTGCAGATGGTGTGCGCCGAGCCGCCCGCCTTCGCGGAGGACTGCGGTCCGCTGCGGCCCGTCGTGGAGTCGCTGCTGCGTCAGGACCCCACCGAGCGGCCCGACTTCGAGGAGCTGCGCGGCTGGCTGCGCTCGCTGGTGCGCTCGGCGCCGGAGCCCGAGGCGGGCACCAAGGTCGTTCCGGTGCCGTCGCCGCCCGACGCGACGCGGCTGCCGATCGTACGCCGCAGGGGCGAACTCGTACGCAAGCGGAAGGGCAAGGGGAAGAGCGCCGCCAACGCTGGACGCCACCGGCACAAGCAGCCGAAGGGGGCGGCGAAGGCCGCGCCCGCCCGGCCGGCCAAGCCGACGCGCGGTCCCCGCGAGCCGCGGATCGGGGCCCGGCAGCCGCGCTCGCTCGGGCGGTGGCTGCTCGTCCTGGTGCTGGCGCTGCTGGTGGCGGCCGTGGTGTACGCGGTGAAGTTCATGCCGAAGGACGAGGGGCCGGGCGGCGGCCAGAACACCGGCAGCGGACAGCCCGCGCAGACCCAGGAGCCGCAGGAGCCCCAGCAGACCCCGCAGCCCCAACAGCCCGCGCCCGCACCGACGTCCGGTGACAAGCCGCCGAAGGACTCCGGCAAGGCCTCCGAGCCCGCGCCGCCCCCGGAGCGCACCGCGGACTCCGGGCTGCCGTCGGGGTTCAGCCTGGTCAAGGACCCCAAGGGCTTCGAGATCGCCGTCGGCAAGAACTGGCGGCGCGAGGCGGGCAGCAACGGGCAGATCCGCTACTACGGCGGCGACATCGAGATCGTCGTCGTGCCGGGCCGGGACACCGTCAAGCAGATGGGCCCCGACCCCATGGAGTACCAGCTCAAGTCGGAGCCCGAGACGCAGCCGCTGCGCGACTCCAACTGGGCCACCAGCAGCGGGCTGCGCAGCATCGGCGTCGGCCGGCAGGCGGGTGCCGAGGGGCAGTTCAAGTGGCGGGACCGGACCACCCGGTGGGTCTTCGTGCGCAACCGCGTGATGATCTTCAACGAGAAGTACCACATCGTCCAGGTCGTCGGCCCCGAGTCGCAGCTCGACGAGGTCAATCGGGTCTACGAGGCGGCGGCCCCGCACTACCGGCCGACTTCCTAGTGTTCGTACGGGAATCACCCGGTCCGCGCCGCGTCGTGCGGCATCACGGTGCGGTCTCGTGATCGGCCCTGTGTTCCCCGCCCGCATCCGCCATCCGTAACCTGGGTTGCCGAGACACGGGGTGGTGGGCTGGATCGTGGAGCACGCAGAGGGCACAGAGGGCGGCAGGAACGCCACGGACGGTACGGGTGGCGGGATACGCACGGGCGAACTGCTCGCCGGGCGCTACCGGCTGGGCGACGTCCTGGGCAGCGGCGGCATGGGCCGCGTCTGGCGCGCCCGCGACGAAGTGCTGCACCGCACCGTCGCCGTCAAGGAGTTGCGGGCCGGGCTGTACGCGGCCGAGGCCGACCGGATCGTGCTGCACGCCCGCACCCAGAAGGAGGCGCGGGCCGCCGCCCGCATCAACCACCCCGGTGTCGTCACCGTGCACGACGTGCTGGAGCACGACGACCGCCCGTGGATCGTCATGGAGTACGTCGACGGGCCCTCCCTCGCGGACGCCCTCAAGGAGACCGGCAGCGTCTCCCCGGAGGAGGGCGCCCGGATCGGCCTTCTGGTGCTGGCCGCACTGCGGGCCGCGCACAACGTGGGTGTGCTGCACCGGGACGTCAAGCCGGGCAACGTGATGCTGGCCAAGGACGGCCGGGTGCTGCTCACCGACTTCGGGATCGCCGCCATCGAGGGCGACTCGACCATCACGCGCACCGGCGAACTGGTCGGCTCGCTGGACTACTTGGCGCCCGAGCGCATCCGGGGCGAGGACCCGGGCCCGGCGTCCGACCTGTGGGCGCTGGGCGCGACGCTGTACACGGCGGTCGAGGAGCGCTCGCCGTTCCGCAGGACCTCGCCGATCAGCACCATGCAGGCGGTGGTCGCGGAGGACCCGTCGCCGTCGTACAACGCGGGGGCGCTGGCCCCGGTGATCACCGCGCTGCTGCGCAAGGAGGCCGACGAGCGCCCCACGGCGGCCGAGACGGAGCAGATGCTGCGGGAGGCGCGGGAGGGGCGCCGGCCCAGGGCGGCGCAGGAGTTCGTGCCGACCCGGCAGGTGTCCCAGGAGGAGCTGACCTCCGCGACGCCGATGCCGCCGACGCGGCAGCAGCCGGGGCCGGGCGTGGAGAACGTATCGGCGGCCCATCAGTACCCGCACGCCTACCAGCACCCGTCGTCCGGGCACACGCCGCCGACCGGGCACACTCCGCCGTTCGCGCACACGTCGCCGCAGAGCGCGCCGGGGTCGCAGGGGTCGCCGGGGTCTCAGGGGTACTTCCCGCAGCCGGCGTCGCAGTCGCACACCTACCCGCAGCAGTACGGACCGTCAGCGCCGTCGTCGTCCTCCGTGCCGCCCGCGCAGGGCAAGTCGCGCGGGAAGGTGCTGCTGGTGGTGCTGGCGGCGGCGGTCATCGGCGGCGGGGCCGTCTTCGGCGTCCTCCAGTGGAAGAGCAACGACAGCTCCAGCACCGCTGAAGGCGACCGGACCGCCGCCGTCGCGGGGCAGCAGGGCGGCGGCAGCGAGCCCGCCAAGGACAAGGGCAAGGGCAAGGACGAGCCCAAGCCCACGCCCAAGGCGGGCGAGGTTCCGGCGGGTTGGCACCGGGCGAACGAGGCCCGGTTCAGCCTGCCCGTCCCGGACGGCTGGCAGCGGGAGCAGACCGGCCCCGGCCAGTACGACTACACCCCGGACAACGGCCGCCACATGATCCGCATCAATGTCGACCCCACGCCCGACTACAGCAACCCCTACGACCACCTCCTCCGGCTGGAGAAGAACATCGGCACACTGCCCGACTACCGGCGGGTGAGCCTGGAGCAGGACAACTACCGGGACCGGAAGAGCGGCGTCCTGGAGTTCACCTTCCGCGAGAAGGGGCAGACGGCCGGCCCCCGGTACGCCGTGGACATGCTCTACATCGACGAGACCGGCCCCGAGTACGCGCTGTACGTCACCGGGCCCGCCGCCGAGCGGGAGACGACGAAGCAGCGCTTCGAGGTCCTGAAGCAGGGCTGGCGGGTCAAGCCGTAGGGTCCCGGGAAGGTCCGTGGTGCTGGGGTGTTGACACGGTCACGGCTGTGTATCGCTCAATCACCCCCGTGGCACCCTCCGGCGCGCACCCGTCAGGATGGGGAGCATGACGAACGACGGGGGACAGGCGTACGAGCCCACCAGTTACGGGCTCCGTCCGCCGAACGCACCACAGGAACAGCCCACGCAGGCGCACGGGTCCGAGCAGCCCACGCGGGCCCATGTACCGGTCCAGCCGCCCCACCCGCCGGAGGGACCCGCGCACCACCAAGCGCCCACCGCCGCCACCCAGTTGACCGACCCGGAGTCGGGCCGCACCATCGGCGGCCGCTACCGCCTGGTCTCGCGCCTCGGCCACGGCGGCATGGGTACGGTCTGGCGGGCCCACGACGAGATCGTGGACCGCGACGTCGCGGTGAAGGAGCCCCGCGTCCCCGACCACCTCCCCGAGCGCGACCGGCAGAACGTCTACCTGCGCATGCAGCGCGAGGCGCGGGCCGCCGCCGGGATCGACCACCCGTCCGTGGTGACCATGCACGACGTGGTGGTCGAGGACGGCAAGCCGTGGATCGTGATGGAGCTGGTCCAGGGCCACTCGCTGGCCGACCGCCTCCAGGAGGGCACCCTCGACGTACGGGAGGCCGCCCGGATCGGTCTCGACGTCCTCGGCGCGCTGACCGCCGCCCACCAGGCCGGAGTGCTGCACCGCGACGTCAAGCCGGACAACGTACTGCTCGGGCAGGGCGGCCGGGTCGTCCTCAGTGACTTCGGCATCGCCCAGGTGGAGGGCGAGCAGGGGCTCACCGAGACCGGCGGTTTCGTCGGATCGCCCGAATTCATCGCCCCGGAAAGGGTGTTGGGGCAGCGTCCGGGTCCTGCGTCCGACCTGTGGTCGCTGGGTGTGGTGCTCTACGCCGCCGTCGAGGGCATGTCCCCGTACCGGCGCTCCAACACCCCCGCCACCCTCCAGGCCGTCCTCTCGGCCGAACCGCAGACGCCCGCCCGGGGGTCGGGGGCCTTCGGGGAACTGGTGATGCGGCTGCTGCACAAGGATCCGGCGGCCCGGCCGAGTGCGACCGAGGTGCGCCATGCCCTGGAGAAGGCGACGGGGCAGGCACCGCCGCCCCCGTCGGCGCCGACCCGGGTGATGCCGCAGGGCACTGCCGCGGACTGGGTGCCGCCGGTGCTCCAGCGCAGCAAGAAGGCCCGGTTCGGGCTGCTCGGCGGTGTCGTGGTGGTCGCCCTCGCCCTCGTCCTGGTCCTGCTGAACCCCTTCGCGGGCGACGCGCCCCCGGAGGGGTGGAAGGTGCACCGTGCGCTGCAGAGCGTCACGGCGGACATCTACCTGCCGGCGGACTACATCTCGACGGAGGACAACAACGAATCGGCGGAGTCCTTCCGCGAGCCGGGCAACGTCTTCGCGGTGTATCTGGAGCGCGTCACGATCAGCAAGCTGGCCGCGACCGACCTCAAGCCGACCCGCGAGGCCTGGACGGAGCACTACAAGAAGGGCGGCCAGTACGGCACCGAGCTCGGCGATCCCAAGGTGACCTCCAAGGACTCCACCCAGCAGGACAGGCCCGCCTTCGACGTGACGGTCGACTTCACCGACCGGTCCGAAGCGGGCAAGAAGGATGCGGTCCACCACCGCTTGCACGAGCGTCTGGTCGCCAGCAAGGAGAAGGACGCCTACTGGCGGCTACGGGTCTCCATGCCGGGCGAGGGCAAGTTCACCGCCGAGGGCGAGCAGCTGTTCCGCGACATCACCGAGAACCTCAAGATCCTGGACCTCTGACAGAAGTCGCCTGTCGGCGAAGGGAACGGCCCTGATCAGGGGCTATGTGCCAGCAACCGCTGGCGCGGTCGTGAGAGGCCGGTGAAAAGCCGTTACCGACGGGTACCAAAAGTGCCCGGCGCGCAATACGCTCGCACGCATGACGGACTCGCAGGCCCTCACGGCACCCCTCGGCACCAACCCCACGGCCCCCGCGCCGGCCGGCGCGCGCACCGCGGCCGACGTGGTCACTCCCGAGGTGGTGGCCCAGCTGACCCGGGGCGTGGTCGGCTCCGGACGGACCGCGAGCCACGCCCCGTTCACCGGCGAGAAGCTGGCCGACCTCCCCGAGTCCACCCCCGAGGACGTCGCCCTCGCCTTCGAGCGGGCCCGTGCCGCCCAGCCCGCCTGGGGCGGCCTGCCCGTCAAGCAGCGCGCCGCCGTGCTGCTGCGCTTCCACGACCTGGTCCTCCAGCGGCAGGCCGAGATCCTCGACCTGATCCAGCTGGAGACCGGCAAGGCCCGCTTGCACGCGCACGAGGAGATCCAGGCCGTCGCGATGGCCGCCCGGCACTACGGCCGCCAGGCCCCCTCGTACCTCAAGCCCAAGCGGCACACGGGCGCCGTCCCCGTCCTCACCAAGGTCACCGAGCAGCGCCAGCCGCGCGGCGTCGTCGGCCAGATCTCGCCGTGGAACTACCCCTTCGAGCTGTCCGTGGGCGACTGCCTGCCCGCCCTGGTCGCGGGCAACGCCCTGGTGATGAAGCCCGACACCGAGACCGCGCTGTCCGCCCTGTGGGGCCGTGACCTGCTGATCGAGGCGGGGCTGCCGCCGGAGGTCTTCCAGGTCGTCCTCGGCGAGGGCCCGGTCGTCGGCCCCGCCGTCGTCCAGCACGCCGACTACGTCTCCTTCACCGGCTCCACCCGCACCGGCCGCGAGATCGCCCAGAACGCGGGCGCCCGCCTGGTCGGCGTCTCCCTCGAACTCGGCGGCAAGAACGCCATGCTGGTCCTGGAGGACGCCGACGTCGAGAAGGCCGCCGCCGGAGCCGTCCGCGCCTGCTTCGCCTCCGCGGGCCAGCTCTGCATCTCCATCGAGCGGCTGTACGTCCACGAGTCGATCGCCGACGACTTCGTGCAGCGCTTCGTCGCCCGCACCAAGGCCATGCGCCTCGGCAACTCCCTCGCGTACGGCGCGGACCTGGGCTCCCTGGTCGGCCCCCGGCAGCTGGAGACCGTCACCCGGCACGTGGACGAGGCCGTCAACAAGGGCGCCACCGTCCTCGCCGGCGGCACCGCCCGCCCCGACCTCGGCCCCTACTTCTACGAGCCGACCATCCTGGAGGGCGTCGAGACCCCGATGGCGGTCTGCGGCGAGGAGACCTTCGGCCCGGTCGTCTCGATCTACCGGTTCCGCGACGAGGACGAGGTGATCGCGGAGGCCAACGGGACGTCGTACGGCCTGAATTCGAGCGTCTGGACCAGGAGCGCCAAGCGCGGCCACGCCGTCGCCTCCCGGCTGCGCACCGGCACGGTGAACATCAACGAGGGCTACGGTCCCGCGTACGCCAGTGTCCGCGCCCCCATGGGCGGCATGAAGGAGTCCGGGCTGAGCCGCCGGCACGGCTCCGAGGGCATCCTGAAGTACACCGAGGCGCAGACCGTCGCCCACCAGCGGCTGATCCCGCTCGCCCCGTCCTTCGGGATGGACGACGAGAAGTACGCGGCGTTCATGACCACCAGCCTCAAGGCGATGAAGGCACTGCGCCTGCGCTGAGGCGCCGGGCGCGGGGAGGGGCGGGCGCAGGCCCCGCCCCGTACCGCCTCTCTCTATTCACTTTTCAAAGAACGAAAAGAACGAGGTGTGCACGTGTCCGAGGAGAGCTCTGCCCAAAACCACGTCGACGACGGGGAGTTCGACTACGACGTGATCGTCGTCGGCTCCGGCTTCGGCGGTGCCGTCTCCGCGCTCCGGCTCACGGAGAAGGGGTACCGCGTCGGCGTCCTGGAGGCCGGTCGCCGCTTCACCCGCGACTCCCTGCCCAAGAACTCCTGGGACCTGAAGAACTACCTGTGGGCTCCCGCGCTGGGCCTCTTCGGCATCCAGCGGGTGCACCTGTTGGGAAACGTCATGGTCCTGGCAGGTGCGGGCGTCGGCGGAGGTTCGCTGAACTACGCCAACACCCTCTACGTACCCCCCGCTCCCTTCTTCTCGGACCAGCAGTGGGCGGGCATCACCGACTGGCAGGACGAACTCGCTCCGTACTACGACCAGGCCAAGCGGATGCTGGGCGTGCGCATCAACCCGACCATGACCCCCTCCGACGTCCACCTGAAGGCGACCGCCGAGGCGATGGGAGTGGGCGACACCTTCCATCTCGCCCCGGTGGGCGTCTTCTACGGCGACGGACGGGACGCCGATGGTGAGTCAACGACCGGACCGGGCCGCGAAGTTCCCGATCCGTACTTCGGTGGAAAAGGCCCTGCTCGTACGGCGTGTCACGAATGCGGCGAGTGCATGACCGGCTGCCGCCACGGCGCCAAGAACACCCTCAACGAGAACTACCTCCACCTCGCCGAACAGGCCGGGGCCGTCATCCACCCCATGACCTCCGTCCTCGGCCTCACCGAGCACCCCGACGGCGGCTACCGCGTCGCCACCGCCCCCACCGACGCCCGCCGCAAGGGCACGCAGCGGATCTTCCGGGCCCGCCGGGTCGTCGTCGCGGCCGGGACGTACGGCACCCAGACCCTCCTGCACGCCATGAAGGACGGCGGCCACCTGCCCCGCATCTCGGAACGGCTCGGCGAGCTGACCCGTACCAACTCCGAGGCCCTGGTGGGCTCCCAGACCACCGACCGCCGCTACCGCAAGGCGCACGGCACGCAGCTGGGCGCCTCCGACGGGTCGGGGAAGGTCGACTTCACGCGCGGGGTCGCCATCACGTCCTCCATCCACCCCGACGCCAACACCCACATCGAGCCGGTCCGCTACGGCAGGGGCTCCAACGCGATGGGCGCGATGTCCATCCTCCAGGTGCCGTACGCGGAGAAGTTCCCGCGCGCGCTGGGCTGGGCCGTCAACGTCCTGCGCCACCCCACGCTCGCCGTGCGCTCCCTCTCCAACCACCGCTGGTCGGAGAAGACCATCATCGGGCTCGTCATGCAGTCCCTGGACAACTCCCTGACGACGTACCGCAAACCGGGCGGTATCGGAAAGGGCCTGCTCACCGCCCGCCAGGGCCACGGCGCGCCCAACCCCAAGCAGATCCCCGAGGCGACCCGGGCGGCCACCCTCCTCGCGAAGGAGATCAACGGCTTCGCGGGCAGCAACATCGGCGAGCTGATGGGCACCCCGCTCACCGCCCACTTCCTGGGCGGCTGCCCGATCGGGGCGAGCGCGGACGAGGGCGTCATCGACCCGTACCACCGCCTCTACGGGCACCCCGGCATCTCCGTCGTCGACGGCTCGGCGGTCTCCGCGAACCTCGGGGTGAACCCCTCCCTCACCATCACCGCGCAAGCGGAACGCGCCATGTCGCTCTGGCCCAACAAGGGCGACGCGGATCCGCGTCCGGCGCAGGGCGAGGCGTACGTACGGCTCGCGGCCGTGGAGCCCGTGTCCCCGGCCGTGCCGGAGAAGGCGTTCGGCGCGCTGCGGCTGCCGCTGCTGGCGGTTCCGGCGGTGCCGCCGAAGAAGAAGTAGCGGTTCCGGGTACGCGAAAGGGGGCTGCATCCCCCTCCGAATGCAGCCCCCTCTCAGCGGTTGTTACGCCTGCGCCTTCTTACGGCGCACGACGAACATCGCGCCCGCGCCCAGCGCCACGGCCGCGCCGCCCGCCAGGGCGAACATCGGCAGCTGCGAGGAAGCGCCGGTCTCGGCGAGGTTGCCCTCGAGCTGCGGCAGCTTGCCGGGGGCAGGCTTGGCCGGCTTCTTCGGGGGCAGCGGGGTCTTGCCGCCCTCCTGGGGCTTGGTGCCGTCGGTGTCCGTACCGGGCTTCACGATCTGGAAGCGGTAGGAGTTGGAGGCGATGCCGAAGCACTCCTCGCCACTGTCGATGTACATGCTGCCGCCGAAGGTGAAGCCGGAGCCCGCGGGGGCACCCTGCTTGACGCTCAGCCGCAGCTTGACCCTGACCTCGGCGTCGGCCTCGAAGATCTCCGTCTCACCGACGTAGCCGGCGCTCAGGTCCTCGATGGTGACGGCCTCCCAGCGCTTGGCGTCCTCGTTGTACGCCTGGAGCTGGATCTGCTTGTTGTCGAAGGGCTCGTCGGCCTCGGCGTCCTTGGCGACGGCGGCCAGGAACGCGACGCCTTCGAGGTCACGGCCCGACTTGTTGACGAAGCTCAGGTCGAAGGCGTGCCAGCCGCTGCCCGCGACGATCTTGCCGGGCACACCGCTCAGCCGGACGTCGACCTTGACGTCCTTGCACAGGAAGTCCTCGTCGAGGTCCTCGTCGATCTCCTCCTCCCCGTCCTTGGCGGGAGCCGAGGGGGAGGGGGCGACGGACGCGCCGGGCTTGACGGGCTTGCCGTCCTTGCCGGTGTCGGGCTTGGTCTCGTCCTTCTTGTCCGGGACCTTGCCGTCCTGCTTCGTGTCGTCCTGCTTCTGGTCCTGCTTGTCGGCGACGGCGTCGCCGGGCTTCTCGTCCTTCTTGTCGCCGGACGTGCCGGCGGCGTCGCCCGGCTTCTTGTCGTCCGTCTTGGACGCGTCGGGGGAGGCCGTGGCCGCCGGGGTGGCGCCCGGGGCGGGGGTGTCCGCGAAGGCGGCCGTCGCCGACAGCAGCGAAGCGGGGGCTATGACGGCCGTGGCGGCCGCGAGGGCCAGGGAACGGCGCAATTTCATGGGACCTCAGAAAGTCTGGCGTGCCCACTCTGGGGGACGTGGCACGAGATGTGAGGGGCCAAGGGTGCTGGAGATGCACCAATGTCCACAGATACGCAAGGGAGACCCATGATCGAGAGAAAGGGTTGTACGAGTCAGCTCGGAATCTTCACGTGATCCGCGCCACTGGTGCACGGTCTGGAGAGGTGGTGCGTTCCCTGCCGACCGGCTCCGGGCGTCCCCGGAGCCGACCGCCTGGAGCGACCGTGTGGCTGTCCCCTGCCGCCCGGTCGCACACGCTGGAGCGAGGTCCCACGACGTACCGGCGAAGCCCGTACGTCACACGCCCCAGCCGGGGCCACGCGTGGCACCGGGACCAACGAAGCCGCCGACGCCCCGGTCACGCGCCGTACGAGTGACCGCAGGAACGCACGCGCCCCCTCCGCCGTCCCGCGACGCCTCAGACGCGGCCCCGGCACAGTTCGAGCAGCGTCATGGCGAGCGTCGTGCCCGGCTTGCCGAGGGCGTCCCTGTAGTGGCCCAGGATCTCCATCTCGCGCGACAGGTTCACCCGGCGCCCGCCCGACGTCATCCGCGCCTCCTGGATGACCGCCGAAACGGCCATCCGTTCCTGGACGAGCCCGATGATCCGGTCGTCCAGGGCGTCGATGCGCTCGCGCGCGCCGGTGATGAGGGCGGCCGCGTCCTCGGTGCGGGCTCCGGTGATCTCGGTGGTGGTGGGGGCGTGCGTGGTGGGGGCGTTGCTCATGTCCGTACTCCTGGGGTGAAGGGAGCACCCGCGACGGCCACCAGGTCCGGCAACGACAGAACGCCCCGGGCCTGTCGGCCCGGGGCGCCTGGGAAGTCGCTTGTCAGTTGCTACAAGCAGCACGACCGTGGCAGCCGGACGGGCCGGGTGCCATAGGTAAAGACGAAGGTCGTGTACGAGCGCATGGGGAGCATTATGGACCCGCTCGCCCGCGTCGGCCAACGCGGGGCCGGATGATGAGACGGGCGTCCCAGGACCGGCCTCCCGTACGGCCGTCCAACAGGGGGCATCTGCCGACGCCGGTAGAATCGACACTCCCGACCCCCCTTCACCGCCGGAAGGCCGCCCGTGCCCGCAGCGCCCCCCGCCGCCCCCGACGTCGTACTCGTCGTCGACTTCGGCGCGCAGTACGCCCAGCTCATCGCCCGCCGTGTCCGCGAGGCCCGGATCTACAGCGAGATCGTCCCGAGCACCATGCCGGTGTCGGAGATGCTCGCGAAGAACCCGAAGGCGATCATCCTCTCCGGCGGTCCGTCCTCGGTGTACGCCGACGGCGCCCCGTCGATCGACCGCGCGCTCTTCGAGGCCGGCGTCCCGGTCTTCGGCATGTGCTACGGCTTCCAGATCATGGCCACCACGCTCGGCGGCACCGTCGACGACAACGGCGCCCGCGAGTACGGCCGTACGCCGCTGAAGGTCACCCGCTCCGGCTCCACGCTCTTCGAGGGCACCCCGGACGAGCAGTCGGTGTGGATGTCGCACGGCGACGCCTGCTCGGCGGCCCCCGAGGGCTTCACCGTCACCGCGTCCACGGACGTCGTGCCGGTCGCCGCCTTCGAGAACGACGAGAAGAAGCTCTACGGCGTCCAGTACCACCCCGAGGTGCTGCACTCCACGCACGGCCAGCAGGTCCTGGAGCACTTCCTCTACCGGGGCGCGGGCATCGAGCCCACCTGGACCACCGGCAACGTCATCGAGGAGCAGGTCGCCCTGATCCGCGCGCAGGTCGGCGACAAGCGCGCCATCTGCGGCCTCTCCGGCGGCGTGGACTCCGCCGTCGCCGCGGCCCTCGTGCAGAAGGCCATCGGCGACCAGCTGACCTGCGTGTACGTCGACCACGGTCTGATGCGCAAGGGCGAGACCGAGCAGGTCGAGAAGGACTTCGTCGCCGCGACCGGCGCCCGTCTGGTCGTCGTCGACGCCGAGAAGCGCTTCCTGGACGCGCTGGCCGGCGTCTCCGACCCGGAGACCAAGCGGAAGATCATCGGCCGCGAGTTCATCCGCGTCTTCGAGCAGGCCCAGCTGGAGATCCTCCAGGAGGAGGGCCCCGAGGTCGCGTTCCTGGTCCAGGGCACCCTGTACCCGGACGTCGTCGAGTCCGGCGGCGGCACCGGCACCGCGAACATCAAGTCGCACCACAACGTGGGCGGCCTGCCCGACGACATCGAGTTCGAGCTCGTCGAGCCGCTGCGTCAGCTGTTCAAGGACGAGGTCCGGATGGTCGGCCAGGAGCTGGGTCTCCCGGAGGAGATCGTCCAGCGCCAGCCGTTCCCCGGCCCCGGCCTCGGCATCCGCATCGTCGGCGAGGTCACCAAGGAGCGCCTGGACCTGCTCCGCGACGCCGACGCCATCGCCCGCGAGGAGCTGACGGCGGCCGGTCTCGACCGCGAGATCTGGCAGTGCCCGGTCGTGCTGCTCGCCGACGTGCGCTCGGTGGGCGTGCAGGGCGACGGCCGCACCTACGGCCACCCGATCGTGCTGCGCCCGGTGTCCTCCGAGGACGCCATGACGGCGGACTGGACGCGCATGCCGTACGAGGTGCTCGCGAAGATCTCGACGCGCATCACCAACGAGGTGAAGGACGTCAACCGCGTCGTGCTCGACGTCACGAGCAAGCCCCCGGGGACGATCGAGTGGGAGTAGGACTCCCGCTTCCCGGTTCTCCGCACGCGCGGAGGTAAACCGCCGCCGGGGACGATCGAGTGGGAGTAAATCCCGTCTCGGCCGATGCCGCTGTCACCTCTCTGAGGTGGCGGCGGCATCGCCGTTTCCGCGCACCGGCACCGGTGTTCGCGCGCACCGGCACCGGTGCTCTGGTTTCCGTCCGTACCACGCGGTAGCTTCCGCCCCATGACCGCCGAGATACCCGCGCCCCCGCCGGTGCCCCTGGACCAGCTCGACTTCTCCATGCCGCCCGTGCACAACGACCCGGCCGACGAACGCCGCTACCGCAAGGAGCGGCTGGCGGGCGCGCTGCGGATCTTCGCCTCGTACGGGTACGAGGAGGGCGTCTCCGGGCACATCACCGCCCGGGACCCCGAGTACGCCGACTGCTACTGGGTGAACCCCTTCGGCCTCGCCTTCGCCGACGTCACGGTCAGCGACCTGCTGCTGGTCAACGGGGACGGGCAGGTCGTGCAGGGACGCAGGCACGTGAACCAGGCGGCGTTCACCGTGCACGCCCAGGTGCACAAGGCGCGCCCCGACGTCGTCGCCGTCGCGCACACCCACTCGGTGCACGGGCGCGCCTTCTCCGCGCTCGGCGAGCTGCTGGACCCGATCACCCAGGAGTCCTGCGCCTTCTACGAGTCCCACGCGCTGTACGACGCGTACACGGGCGTCGCGGTGGATCCCACGGAGGGCCGCTGGATCGCCGGGGCGCTCGGCGGCCACAAGGCGGTGATCCTGCGCAACCACGGGCTGCTGACGGTGGGCGACTCGGTGGACGCGGCGGCCTGGTGGTTCCACACCCTGGAGCGCTCCTGCCAGGTGCAGTTGGCGGCGCAGGCGGCGGGGAAGCCGGTGCTGATCGGGCACAAGGAGGCCGTCGAGACCCGGGACCAGATCGGCGGGGACCTGGTGGCCTGGATCAACCACCAGTCGATGTGGCGGCGGATCAGCAGGGCGGAGCCGGAGCTGCTGAGCTGAGGGTTTCGCTTGTGAAGGACTGGTGTACGTTCGGTGGATGATGAGGGCGAGAACGGCACTTCGGGTGGCCGTGGGGGCGGTGGCCTCCGGGTTGATGGTGGCGTTCGTGGGCGTGGTCATGGTGCTGCACTGGTGGGACGACCCCGACTTCGTGCGGGAGGCCGAGCGCGCTTCCGTGTGCGGGCCGCACTCGGGCTCGTTGGTTGAGAACGGCGGCTGCCTGTACTTCGAGCCGTGGCGGGTGGTCCGCGCGCACCCGAGTGGTGCGGGCGTGCGGCTGGACCTCGAAATGGTCGACGACTGCTGCGACAACGGCACCGCGCGCGCCCAGTTCGCCGAGGCCGGTCCGATCGCCGGAGCACTCCGTGTCGGTGACACCGTGAACGCCGCCGGCCTCGGTTACATCGACGGCCTCATGGTGGTCGAGCGCAACGGTGTCACGCAGAAGACCCTGGACTACCCCGTGGGCGTGTCCGACGCCAGCCTGGCCCGCGCCCTCATGGTCCTCACCCTCGGCGGCGTCCTCTTCGCCTCCGGCTGCTACGCCCTGCGCAACTCAAGCCCCCTGCGCGTCAACCCGGCACCCGGGCCGTCACCCCGCCCCACCTGAACCCCTGGGCGCACCCGTCGCTCCGTACGGCACAATTCCCTTTCAACACATGCACGTTCACACGTTGATAGTGAGTTGTGAGGAAAGGGCGGCGTCTGTCGTGGCGGTGCAAGAGGCGAGGCAGAGCACGCACGGCGGGCACGGCGGGGGATGCGTCTGCGGGGGCTGTCCCAGCGGAGCGCGGGAGGGGCACCGGCGGGCCGTCGCCGCCTTCCTGGCCAAGCGCGACGGACTCGCCACCGGGGAGGGCCTGCCGTCCGCCGTCGCGCACTCCACGGGCGCGTCCCGGCAGTGGGTGTCCGACGAGCTGACCCAGTCCGCCCGCGAGGTCGCCGACCGTTCCCGCGAGGCCGGTGAGGTGTGGCTGCGGCACCTGTGGCGCGGAACGCTCCTCGCACTGTGGGGCGGGGTCGTGGTCCTCGCACTGGTGCAGGCGTTCACCGCGATCGGCACCGGCTGGACACTCGCCCGTACGGCAGGACTGGTGGCCGCCCTGATCACCGCCGTCCTGCTGACGGCCGCCGCCCGGGTGCACCGCGCGCGCGGCGGGCTGCTCGCGCCGCTGATCGGCGAGGACAACCGGCTCTCCACCTCGCGCACCGTCGCCGCCAGTTGGGTGCTGCTGGCCGTCTTCGCGGTGCTCGTGCTGGCGGTGGAGCTGGCCGGGGCCTCGAAACCGGCCGACCGGGACGCGCTGATCGCCGGTCTGGAACTGGCGCGCGGCGCCGGTGTGTTGACCGTTCTCGCGCTGACCTGCGCGGTCGCCGTGCTGCTGCGGCGGATGGTGGGCGCACGGGTGCTGAAGCAGACCCTCCAGAAGGTGCGGGCCGACCGGCCGCGCGCCGCCGACCTGCTCACCGACGATTCCGGGCGCGGGAACTTCGGTGACATTCAGTACGTTCTCGTGTCGAGCGTCGCCGTCGTCTTCGCCGCCGTACGACTCGCCAGGCGGCCGGAGCAGCTGCCGGACCTGCCGTGGGGGCTCGCCCTCCTCGTGGTGGTGTCCGCGGCCACGTACGTCGCCGGGAAGTTCGCCGAGGGCGGGCGTCCGGTGGTGCTGTCGGTGGTCCGCGCCCGGGAGGCGGGGGACCTGGACGGCCCGATCCGTACGGGCGACGACATCGAGATCCGGGGAGCCGGATTCGTACCGCCCGGGGCGCACACCCCCGACCGGCTGGCCCGCATGGTGGTGCGCATCGGCACCGTCCATGTGCACGTGCCCCTGGTGCCGGTGCCCGGCGGTTTTGCCAACCCCACCGACAGCGTGCTGACCGTGCCGGTGCCCGTCGAGGTGGAGCCCGGCGAGGTCGAGGTGCAGGTGGTCACGGCCGCCGGGGTGGAGACCAACAGCCACCGCATCGACGTCACCGACTGAGCCGCAGCCCCTGGGCCGCACCCGTTGAGCCCCGCCCGCCCTTCGAACGTATGGTCAAAGGACGGACGGTGAGCGCGAGGGAAGGCAGGGCCGGAGCATGGCGTACGGATACGGGACGAACGGCACACGCGCGTACGGGACCAACGAACCGCGCGGCTGGAAGCAGAGCGCCAGCCGTTTCGCGCTGCTGCCGCTGCGTCTCTTCCTCGGCTTCACCTTCGTCTACGCCGGCCTCGACAAGCTCACCGACAGCGCCTTCCTGTCCGCGTCCGGCAACGGGTCGATCGCCCAGACGATGAGCGCCGTGCGCGACAGCTCCGCCGTGCCCTGGCTGGTCGACCTCGCACTGAAGGCGCCCGTCGGTTTCGGGTACGCCATCGCGATCGGCGAACTCCTCGTCGGCATCGCCACGCTGCTGGGCCTGTTCGCCCGGGTGGCCGCCGTCGGCGGGGCGCTGATCTCGCTCAGCCTGTGGCTGACCGTCAGCTGGGCGGCCACCCCGTACTACTACGGCAACGACCTGCCCTACCTGATGGGGTGGCTGCCGCTGGTGCTCGCCGGAGCATCGGTGTTCTCGCTGGACGCGATGCGCGACCTGCGCCGGCGCCGGATGCCGTAGGACACCGCGCCGACGACGGACGCCACCAGGAGGCCGCAGGCGACCAGCGGGATGAGCGCCCACCACGGGGTGTCCCACTCGCCCTCCACGTCGGCGGCGTACACCGCGACCGCGCCCAGGAACGTGAGGCCCAGGACCGCGCGCCCGGGCTGGAAGTCATGACGCAGCACGTTCCACCGCCACCTGTCCGACGCCTACTTCGAGCCGCAGGTCCACCGTGCCCGCGGGTTTCGCCCCCGGTGGTGGCATCAAGGTGCGCACCTGCTGCTGGTCGGTGCGGATGTCGATGTTGTCCGCCCCCTCGCCGGGCAGCTGGATGTCGCCCAGGCCCAGTTCCATGTCGACGCGCACGGTCACGTCCTTCGGTACGACGACCCGCAGTGCGCCCGCGCCGACCTCGACCCGGGTGGACAGCGTGCTGCCCTGTGGCACCGCCACCTGGCTGAGGTCGAGCCGCCCCTCGCCCGCGCCGAGCTCGTACGACGGCTGCACCTGCTGGGTGGTCGAGGGCCGCCAGTTCGTGGTGGCCCACTCGGTGGAGATGTTCTTCGGGATGGTCGTCGCGGCCGTCAGCAGGCCCGCCGTCAGCAGCCCCAGGAAGATCGTCCCGACGCCGACCCGGCCGAAGAACGAGGCCAGCACCAGGCCCACGCCGAACACCGCGAGCGCGCACGCCAGCCCGGTCGCCAGGCTCGGGCCCAGCGGGTCGCTCTGCCAGGTCGACGCAGTGCCCGCCGCACCGGCCAGCAGCGCCGCCAGGAAGGTCAGGCCGCCGAAGGAGCGCGGGCGGCTGTCCACGGGCCGCCAGGGACGCCGTACGGGCGCCTCCGTGACCGGCTCGTCCGCCGGACCCCACAGGTAGCCGTGCGGCACGGGCCCGGTGGTGCCGTCCTTGACGATCGGGTCCCGCCACCAGGAGGGCGTGCCGGGAATCGGCGGCGCCTTGGTCTCCGGCGGCGCCGCCACGTCCTGCACCTGTGTCGCCCCCGGCTCCGCCGGCGCCGCCGACCTGCGCTGCCGCGACCACACCGTGCTCGCCCCGACGATCAGCAGCAGCATCACGGAGAACCCGAAGACGCCGCCGTTGTGCCGCAACGCCAGGAACATCCCGCAGCCCACCAGGGCCAGCAGCACCGCGATCAGCGCCGGGCCGTCGACCCGGCCGGTCAGCAGCCGCTTGCCCTCGTTCTCGTCGTCGCCCTCCAGGGGCACGAGCAGCCAGGCGAAGCCGTACGCGATCAGTCCGATGCCGCCGGTCACCGAGGTCACCGCGAGCACCACCCGGAAGATCACCGGGTCGACGTCGAAGAACTCGCCGAGCCCGCCGCACACCCCGCCGACCGTCCGATGGCGGCGGCTGCGGTGCAGGGTCCGTCGGGGCACGGGGTCCCCGGCCGGGGGCGCTCCGGTTCCGGAGGCCGGTGCTGCGTCGTGGACTTCTGTCATACGCCCCATGGTGACGGCCCGCTCCGGGGCACGGCACCTGGGGCGACCCTGGCTGATCCCTGATTTCCGCCCGGCGACGGCCTCGGGGAATCGGGGGTTTTCCCCCATGTGCCGGGCCCCGTGCGCGTGTGACCATCGAGGCATGTCGTCCATCGCCCCGAGCCGCCGTCCGGCCCGCACCCCCGCCGCCGAGCAGGATCCGGCGGGGCCGCCGCCGCGCAAGCTCTACCGCAGTGCGGACGGCCGGATGCTCGGCGGTGTGGCCCGCGGACTCGCGGGGCATCTCGGGCTGCCGGTGGTCTGGGTGCGGATCGCGTTCTTCGCGCTGTTCCTGATGCAGGGGCTGGGCGCGCTGCTGTACGCGGTGTTCTGGTTCTTCGTGCCGCTGGGCGTCGGCGGGGTCAACGCCCAGCCGCGCAGCGTGTTCGAGACGCTCCCGGACGGCCGTCGCCGGCTGCGGATGCCCGACAAGGGGCAGATTGTCGCGCTGATCGCCCTGTGCCTGGGCGCCGCGATCTTCATGGGGAACGTCGACATGGCGGGCAACGAGCGCTATGTGTGGCCGCTCCTGCTCACCGGCGCCGGTGTCGTCCTGGTGTGGCGGCAGGCCGACAACGCCCGGCGTGCGCACTGGACCGAGGGCGGCAGCCACCGGCGCACGCTCCAGGTGATGCGCGGCATCGCGGGCGTCGCCCTGGTCGCCGTCGGGGTCACCGTCTTCATCGTCGTACGGGGCTCCGCCGCCCAGCTCGGCAACGTGCTCACCGCCGCCCTCGCCGTGATCGCCGGGGTCGGGCTGCTGGCGGGACCGTATCTCGTACGCATGACGCAGGACCTGTCCGAGGAGCGGCTGATGCGCATCCGCGCACAGGAGCGCGCCGAGGTCGCCGCCCACGTCCACGACTCCGTACTGCACACCCTCACCCTGATCCAGCGCAACGCCGACGACGGCTCCGAGGTGCGCCGGCTGGCCCGCGCACAGGAGCGCGAGCTGCGGAACTGGCTGTACAAGCCGGAGGGCACGGGCAAGGACGCCGCGGAGGAACCGAGCACCCTCGCGGAGGCCGTGAAGCGCTCCGCCGCAGAGGTGGAGGACAAGCACGGGGTGCCTCTTGAGGTGGTCGTCGTCGGCGACTGCCCGCTGGACGACAAGCTGACCGCACAGATGCAGGCCGCGCGCGAGGCGATGGTGAACGCCGCCAAGTACGGTGGCGAGGGCGGGGCGGTGCAGGTCTTCGCGGAGGTCGAGGGCCGCACGGTCTTCGTGTCCGTACGGGACCGGGGGCCCGGCTTCGACCTCGATTCCATCCCGGACGACAGGATGGGCGTACGAGAATCGATCATCGGCCGGATGGAACGCCACGGCGGAACGGCGGTCCTGCGGTCCGCGCCCGACGGGGGCACGGCAGTGGAGCTTGAGATGGAGAGGGCGGCGGACGCATGACCGAGCAGAGCGCACAGGACGCACAGGGCCAGGACCGGCACGTCAGGGTGGTGCTGGTGGACGACCACCGGATGTTCCGCACCGGCGTGCAGGCCGAGATCGGCCAGACCGCGACGACGGGCGTGGAGGTCGTCGGCGAGGCCGCCGACGTCGACCAGGCCGTCACCGTCATCACCGCCACCCGCCCCGAGGTCGTCCTCCTGGACGTCCACCTGCCGGGCGGCGGCGGTGTCGAGGTGCTGCGCCGCTGCGCCCCGCTGATGGGGGACGCGGAGCGGCCCGTGCGGTTCCTGGCGCTGTCGGTGTCGGACGCCGCCGAGGACGTCATCGGGGTCATCCGGGGCGGTGCGCGCGGCTACGTCACCAAGACGATCACCGGTGCGGACCTGATCAACTCGGTGTTCCGGGTGCAGGACGGCGACGCGGTGTTCTCGCCGCGCCTGGCCGGGTTCGTCCTGGACGCGTTCGCGTCGACGGACGCGCCGCCGGTGGACGAGGACATGGACCGGCTCACCCAGCGCGAGCGCGAGGTGCTGCGGCTGATCGCGCGCGGTTACGCGTACAAGGAGATCGCCAAGCAGCTGTTCATCTCGGTGAAGACGGTCGAGTCGCACGTCTCGGCGGTGCTGCGCAAGCTCCAGCTCTCCAACCGCCACGAGCTGACCCGGTGGGCGACGGCGCGACGCCTGGTCTGAGCCCGGCGCTGGTGCGAGGCGTTGTCCGAGCCCCGGTGCTGGCGCGACGTCTGGTTTGAGCCCGGCGTTGGTGCGAGGCGGGAAAACTGTCACCGGTGCCGGTGCTCGGCGGACGCCTGTCACCGGTGCTGGTGTGAGGCGTGCGACAGGGGGTTGAGGTCGGGGAACCTCTGCCCGGAAAGGCCCCTCTTCTCACCATGTGATGAGTCTGACCGGGACCCCCTTCTTCGTGACCGCGATATGCCTGCTCGTGGTCGCCTTCGTCCTGCCGCTGGCACTGTGGAGCCGGCTGCGGGGACCTGCCGCAGTGCGCGGTTTCGTACGGCTGCTGATGCTCGTTTTCGCGCAGGTCACCGCCATCACGGTGGTGTTCGTCGCGGTCAACAACGCCAACGGTCTGTACGACACCTGGGACGACCTCCTGGGCAACTCCGACCACTCGGGCGTCGCCGCCGACCTCGGCCCCGACGGCACGGGCGGGCAGAAGATCTCCGAGCAGCCCAAACAGGCCGCGGTCTTCCGCCCCGTGGACGACGCCAGGATGGGCGAGGGCGTCAAGGTCACCGACCTCAAGGGACGCATCTCGGGCGTCGAGGGCGAGGTGTACGTGTGGCTGCCGCCGCAGTACGACGACCCGGCGTACAAGGACAAGAAGTTCCCGGTGGTGCAACTGCTGCCGGGCTACCCGGGCTCGGCGAAGGCCTGGTTCGGCGCGCTGCAGGTGAACAAGCAGCTGAAGCCCCTGATGCAGCAGGGCAAGGTGAAGCCCTTCATCCTGGTCTCGCCGCGAACCACCCTGCTGGGCGACCAGACCGACACCGGCTGCGCGAACACCCCCGGCAAGGTCAACGCGGACACCTGGCTGAGCGTCGACGTGCGCAAGATGGTCACCGACACCTTCCGGGCCTCGCCGAAGGCCGCCGACTGGGCGGTCGGCGGGTACTCGGCGGGCGCGCACTGCGCCACCAGGCTGGCCGTCGCCCACCCCGACCGCTACCGCGCGGGCGTCAGCCTCTCCGGCTTCAACGACCCGAACGGCGAACCGGCCGCCCTCACCGCCGCCACCCCCGAACTCCGGCGCGCCAACAACCCGTACTACATGCTGAAGAAGGCCAACAAGGCCGGGAAGCCGCCGCACACCGCGCTGTTCCTGTCGGGCGCGGCGGGCGACGGCTTCGAGGCGGCGAACGCGCTCAAGGGCGAGGCGAAGAAGCCGACGACGGTACGGGTGGTGAAGACCGTCGGACCGCACGGCACCAGCGTGTGGAAGCAGCAGGTGCCGGAGGTCTTCCGGTGGCTGTCGGAGCAGGTGGGCAAGTAGTGGCCCCGGGGTCTCGGGGGCGGGCATTCCCGGGGCTCAGTAGCGGCGCGCGCCGCCGTGGCCCCGGCCGCCGCCGCGCAGCCGGCCCAGCAGCGACCTGGCCTGCGAGCGCCTGCGCGGATTGGCGGCCTGCTGGCGGCCTCGGGCGATGGTGCGACGGCCCTGCGGGCTGCGGGCGTAACTCTTGAGCTTGCTGATGATGCCGGGCATGAGAGTCCTCCCTCTGGGGCGCATCGGATGCGCCTCCCTGTGAGGCGGCTACCCCGACATCGCGGCCCGACCCTGTGGATCACGCCGGCCGCGTCGCCCCCACCATCGGCATCTGGTCGATCGGCGCGATCCGCACCGGCGCGCCCGGGCGCGGGGCGTGGATCATCTTGCCGTCGCCGATGTACAGCCCGACGTGTGTGATCCCGGAGTAGAAGAACAGCAGGTCTCCCGGCGCGAGTTGGGAACGCGAGACCCGCTCTCCCGCGTTGATCTGGGTGTACGTGGTCCGGGGCAGCGACACCCCGGCCGAGCGCCAGGCCGCCTGGGTCAGGCCCGAGCAGTCGAAGGAGGAGGGGCCCGTGGCACCCCAGACGTAGGGCTTGCCGAGCGCCGAGTAGGCGAAGGACACGGCCTGCGAGGCCCGGGCGTTGGGCGCGCGGACCGACCCGCGCGGCATGTCCCGGTCCGCCGAGGACCGGTCGGCGCGGTCCGAGCCGCCGCCGTGCCCGTCCTGGGCGGCGTAGCGGGCCCGGTCGTCGCCGGTCAGCCGGGAGAGCAGTTCCTCGGCCTCGGAGATGTTCCCCTGGATCTTCTCCTTCTGCTTCTTCAGCTCGGCCTCCTCCTGGGCGAGCTGGCCGAAGCGCTGGTCGGCGGCGCCCCGCAGCCGGGCGATCTGCGCGATCTGCCGCTGCGCTCCCTGGACCTTGACGGCCTGGAGCTCCCCGGCCCGCCCGGCGACGGCGGCCCGCTCCAGGTACTGGTCGGGGTCCGAGGTGAGTGCGACCTGCACGGCGGGCTCGATCCCGCCGGAGCGGTACTGCGCGGCGGCCATCGAGCCGAGCGACCTGCGTTCGACGTTGAGCTGCTCGGTGCGGCGGGCCGCCTCGTCGCGGAGCTGGTCCAGCGACCTCTTGGTCCCCGCGGACTTCTCCTTCACGCCGTTGTACGTCTCGGTGGCGGTCTCGGCGTCGTGGTAGAGCTTGTCGACCTTCGCCTTGATCTGGGCCGGCGTGAGCTGCGGCTCCGCCTGCGCGGTGCCCTCCAGGGCGGTGGTGCCCGCGGCTCCCGCCAGTGCGAGGGTGACCGCGGTGGTGCGGGCGGTACTGCCGCCGAGTGAGCGCTGCTTGGGCTTCCGGTGCGCTGCCACGAGGGCGTTCACGTCCTTCCACGGGTACGGCCGGTGGGGGTTGGGGGGTCGGCCATCTGGGGAGGGACGCTAAACCTGGCCGTCACGGGGCAGCCTTCGAACGACCGCTAATGCCCGTAAGTGGTCGCGGATTGGTCGCTCATGATCGCGACAAGCGGGACGGAACCACTTCTTCCGTTCCCTCTGTGACCGATGGGGCGGAATGGCCCGCCCTGCCGTCGGACGCGTGCTAACGCCTGGCTAGGCTCCGCCCCATGGACGTACTCCTCAATGTCTTCGTCGGCCTGCACATCATCGGCATCGCCTCCCTCCTCGGCGGGTTCCTGACCCAGACGAAGGCGATGGGCGCGGGCACCGCACGCTTCACCCCCGCGATGCTGCACGGCGCGCTGACCATGCTGATCACCGGCGTCGCGCTGGTCGGCATCCACCAGGCCCAGGACCACAGCGTCAACAACCTCAAGATCGGCATCAAGCTGGCGATCCTGGTGGTGATCCTGGGCCTCGTCTACGTCAAGCGGGACGAGGAGAAGGTGGAGAAGGCACTGTTCGGCGCGGTCGGCGGGCTGACAGTCGTCAACATCTTCATCGCCGTCCTGTGGAACTGACGCCCGCAGGTATTCAGACGGGCCGCACGCTCCCGTAGATCGGCATGTAGTAGATCGACTCCTCGCGCACCTTCGCGTTCGGCTTCGGCGCGTGGACCATCATCCCGTCGCCCTTGTAGATGCCGACGTGGCTGATGTCGTCGTAGAAGAACACCAGGTCACCGGGCTGGAGGTCCTTCGTCGCGACCCGCTTGCCGACCTTCACCTGGTCCCAGGTGGTGCGCGGCAGGTCCACCCCGGCGGCCTTCCAGGCGGCCTGGGTGAGGCCCGAGCAGTCGTACGAGGAGGGGCCGGTCGCGCCCCAGACGTACGGCTTGCCGATCTGGGCGCGGGCGAAGGCCAGCACCTTCTCGGCCTTGGTGGAGTACGAGCTTCCAGAGCCTGATCCGCGCCCGGTGCCGGATCCGGTGCCGGGCTTCTGCTCGCCCTTCTCCTTCTCCCTCTCCCGGGCCTCCGCCGCCTGCCGCCGCGCCAGCTCGTCCGCCTTGCGCTGGGCCTCCGCCTTCCGTTCGCGCTCCAACTGCGCGAGCCGTGCCTTCTCCTGCGCGCTCAGCTTCGACAGCAGCCCGCGGGCCTGCCCCAGCTTGTCCTGCACGCTCTCCTTGGACTCCCGCAGCGCCGCCTGCGCCGTGGTCAGCCGCTCCAGCCCGCGGGTGGCCTCGCCGCGCTTCTTCGCGGCGGCCTCCTGCTGGGTGCTGTAGGTGTCGATCAGCTTCTTCTGCCGCTCGGTGGCCCGGGCCATCACCCGCCGCGACTGGAAGTACGACGTCGGGTCGTCCGCGAGGAACAGCGCGGAGGCGGAGCCCACCGACCCGCTGCGGTACTGGGAGGCCGCGAGGGAGCCGAGCGTGCGCCGGGCCTGGTTCAGCCTGTCGGTGCGCCGGGCGACGTCGTCGAGCAGCCCGTCGACCCGCTGCTTCTGCTTGCGGGTGGCCTCCTTGGCCGCGTTGTACTCCTGGGTCGCCGCCCCGGCCTGCCGGTACAGGGCGTCCACCTTCTGCTGCACCTCCTCGACGGAGGGCTTCGGCGCGGCGGGGGAGGCCTGCGCGGACTGGGCGACGATGCCGACGGTCACCAGGGCGGCGGTGGTGACGCCGACGCCGGGGGCCGAGGAACGCAGGAGAGCGGCGGTACTCGTGCGTGGCTTGCGATGGGATGCCAAAGGAGGCAATTCCTTCCGTGGACCGCCTACCGGGTTAGCTGGCGCCGAGCTTTTGCCAAATAAGAGGTGCGGGCTCATGGAAGGCGTGCCCTACGGCCCTGGGTGTGGGGGTACGGGCCGATTCACCCCGGTGGTGCGTGTGGGTCCCCGGTTCCGAACCGCCGTGCGGGCGGCGCGAATTCGGCGTGCGACGACCGTTCCGGCGCGGTTCGCCGAGGGGGGTACGGGCCGCTCGCGCAGCACCGTAACGAATGGGTGTGACGGGTGGGAAGCCTGATGTTCGATATGCCCGATACGTTTGCGTGACCTTGATCCGGGGCCGGCACGAGCGTGAGCACAGGGTCACAGAAGGTGCCCGGGGCCGGTTCTGGCGGAATCCGGGCCGGGCTGTCAGTGGGGCCGCCTAGACTCGGTAGGCGATGAGCAGCCTCTTTGACGACAGCTTCCTGGCCGACCTCCAGAACAAGGACGACTCGGCCCCGCCGCCCCCGGAGGACACCGAAGAAGGTGCCCCTCCGGAGGAGGTTCCGCACGACCTCTTCGAGGGGAAGTTCGACGGCCCGCCGCCGCCCCGGGACGCCTACTACCGGGACGGCGCCCCCCGCCCGGTCCTCGACCCGGCGGCCCTGCTGGACGGGCTGAACGACAACCAGCGCGCCGCCGTCGTGCACGCGGGCTCGCCGCTGCTCATCGTGGCCGGAGCCGGTTCCGGCAAGACCCGTGTGCTCACCCACCGCATCGCGCACCTGCTCTCCGCGCGCGGTGTGCACCCCGGCCAGATCCTCGCGATCACCTTCACCAACAAGGCCGCCGCCGAGATGAAGGAGCGCGTCGAGGCCCTGGTCGGCCCCCGCGCGGGCGCGATGTGGGTGTCCACCTTCCACAGCGCCTGCGTGCGCATCCTGCGCCGCGAGTCCAAGAAGCTCGGCTTCACGTCGTCGTTCTCGATCTACGACGCCGCCGACTCCAAGCGCCTGATGGCGCTGGTCTGCCGCGACCTGGACCTCGACCCCAAGAAGTTCCCGCCGAAGTCCTTCAGCGCCAAGGTCTCCAACCTCAAGAACGAGCTGATAGACGAGGAGACCTTCGCCGGCCAGGCCGCCGACGGCTTCGAGAAGACCCTCGCCCAGGCGTACGCGATGTACCAGTCCCGCCTCCGCGAGGCGAACGCGCTGGACTTCGACGACATCATCATGACCACGGTGCACCTGCTCCAGGCGTTCCCCGACGTCGCCGAGCACTACCGCATGCGCTTCCGGCACGTCATGGTCGACGAGTACCAGGACACCAACCACGCCCAGTACACCCTGGTCCGCGAGCTGGTCGGCCCTTCGGGCCCCGGCCTCGCGCCCGGCGAGCTGTGCGTCGTCGGTGACGCCGACCAGTCGATCTACGCCTTCCGCGGTGCGACGATCCGCAACATCCTCCAGTTCGAGGAGGACTACCCGGACGCGACGACGATCCTGCTGGAGCAGAACTACCGCTCCACCCAGACGATCCTCACCGCCGCCAACGCCGTCATCGAGCGCAACGAGAACCGCCGCGCGAAGAACCTCTGGACCGACGCGGGCGCGGGCTCCCTGATCACCGGGTACGTCGCGGACACCGAGCACGACGAGGCCCAGTTCATCGCCGAGGAGATCGACCGCCTCACCGACGCGGGCGACGCCAAGGCCGGCGACGTCGCCGTCTTCTACCGCACCAACGCCCAGTCCCGCGTCTTCGAAGAGATCTTCATCCGGGTCGGCCTGCCCTACAAGGTCGTCGGCGGCGTCCGCTTCTACGAGCGCAAGGAGGTCCGGGACATCCTGGCCTACCTGCGCGTCCTGTCGAACCCCGAGGACACGGTCCCGCTGCGCCGCATCCTCAACGTGCCCAAGCGCGGTATCGGCGAGCGCGCCGAGGCCATGATCGACGCGCTCTCCCTGCGCGAGCGGATCAGCTTCCCGCAGGCCCTGCGCCGGGTCGACGAGGCGTACGGCATGGCCGCCCGCTCGTCCAACGCCGTCAAGCGGTTCAACACGCTGATGGAGGAGCTCCGTACGATCGTCGAATCGGGAGCCGGACCGGCCACCGTCCTCGAAGCGGTCATGGAGCGCACGGGCTATCTCGCCGAGCTCCAGGCCTCCACCGACCCCCAGGACGAGACCCGCATCGAGAACCTCCAGGAACTCGCCGCCGTCGCCCTGGAGTTCGAGCAGGAGAACGGCGACGAGGACAACCCGGGGACCCTCTCGGACTTCCTGGAGAAGGTCGCACTGGTCGCCGACTCCGACCAGATCCCCGACGAGGACGAGGACGGCTCCGGCGTCATCACCCTGATGACCCTGCACACGGCCAAGGGCCTCGAATTCCCGGTCGTCTTCCTCACCGGCATGGAGGACGGCGTCTTCCCGCACATGCGCTCGCTCGGCAACACCAAGGAGCTGGAGGAGGAGCGCCGCCTCGCGTACGTCGGCATCACCCGCGCCCGCGAGCGGCTCTACCTCACCCGCTCCACCCTGCGCAGCGCCTGGGGCCAGCCCTCGTACAACCCGGCCTCCCGCTTCCTGGAGGAGATCCCGGACACCCACCTGGAGTGGAAGCGCACCGGCGCGCAGATCCCGGCCGGCCCGGTCTCGGGCTCGAAGGGCGGCGTGGGCTCGGTGGCGGCCTCGCTGTCGTCGTCGCTCGCCAACTCCCGCAACCGGCGCGGACCTTCGGGCTTCGCCACCGGGCGGGCCTCGGACAAGCCGGTGATCACGCTCGCCGTCGGCGACCGGGTCACGCACGACCAGTTCGGCCTCGGCACGGTGATGACGGTTACCGGCTCCGGCTCGGACGCGCAGGCCACCATCGACTTCGGCGACGAGCGCCCGAAGAAGCTGCTGCTGAGGTACGCGCCGGTCGAGAAGCTGTAGTTCGTTCCGCCTGTACGACGCGGGGGCCGCACCGGACGTCCGGTGCGGCCCCCGCGTCGTACAGGCGCGTGCCTTACGTCGGGTCCAGGCCGTGGCTGCGGAGCCAGGCCAGCGGGTCGACGGCCGAGCCGCCGCCCGGGCGGACCTCGAAGTGCAGGTGCGCACCCGTGGAGTTGCCGGAGTCGCCCGCGTAGCCGATGACGTCGCCCGCCTTGACCGTGCCGGAGCGCATCTTGGTACGGGAGAGGTGGCAGTACCAGGTCTCCACGCCCTTCGGCGAGACGACCTTCATCATGTTTCCGTACGCGCTGTTGTACTGGTAGCTGACCGTGCCGTCGGTCGCCGCCATCACCGGGGTGCCGAGGTCTACGGGGAAGTCGATGCCGGTGTGCACGGCCGCCCAGTTGACGCCCGCCTGGCCGTAGTACGCGCTGAGTCCGTGCTGCTTGACCGGCAGGACGTACTTCGGGCGGGCCGCCTCCTTGCGGGCGGCCTCCTCGGCCTTGCGCTTCTTCTCGGCGTCCTGGCGTTCCTTGAGGTCGATGCGCTCCTGCGTACGGCTGGCGCGGTCGCCGAAGTCGCGGGCGTCGGCGCTCAGTCCGGCGGCCATGGTGTCGAGCTTGTTGTTGACGGCGACGGGCTTCACCGTCGACGGGTCGGCGACCGTCATGGCCGTCGGCTTCTTCGACTCGTCGGCGCCCGCGACCCCGCTGACGGAGGCGGCGGCGATTCCTGCGACGCCCATGACACAGGCGGAGGGCACGGCGACGGTGAAGAGGGCGGAGCGCTTGGCGGGGGTGCGGCGGCGGCCGCGGTCCGCGGGGGCTCGGCGGGCGGCGCGGGGGCCGGCCGCCGCGGGTTCCGGCTCGGGGCCCGGACCGGCGTCGGCCTCGTCGTGGGCGCGGGGGCTGATCACCGGGAACTCGGTGGTGTGGACGTCCGTTTCACCGGTGAGGGTGTGGGGGGAGTCCGGGGTGTCGTGGGCCTCGTGGGTGTCGTGGCCGGTGTTCCAGGCGGTGGCGTCGAAGGCGCCGGACTCCGGGCTGGGATCGTACGGCTGCCACTGGTCCCCGGAGGAGGAATCGGCGGAGTAGGCGAACTGCGGGGCGTCCGGGTGACCGGTGTCGAACTGGCCGGTCTGGTGGGACTGGCTGGTGTCGAGGTGCTCCGTGCTGAGATGACCTGTCTCGAAATGGCCCGTCTCGAACTGGCCCGTCTCGAACTGGCCCGTCTCGAACTGGCCGGTCTGGAACTGCGTCGCGTCGAACTGGCCGGTCTCGAAGGCGCCCTGGTGGACCTGGTGCACCTGGTTCGCCTCGCTCCACGCGGTGGCGTCCCACTGGCCGGTCGCCATGGCGTCGGCCTGGTAACTCTGCGTGTCGTACGAGACGGGGCCGCCCTGCGCCGGAATGTCCGCCAGGTTCGTCCACGTACCCGTGGTGTCGTAGCCCTGCTGCGGGGTATGTGCGCCGTACGCGTCGTACCCGGCGGTGAGGTCCTGGTGCGAGCCGGTGTCCCACTGGGTGCTGTCGTACTGGCCGCTGTGGTCGGCAGTGCCGGACGGACCGCCGTGGAGCGGGTCGGTGCCGAAGCTGCCGGAGGGGTACGTGTCGTACCCGGCGTGGGGTTGCTGGTCGTTCACCAACGTCTCTCTCGCCTCGGCAGCAGGACCTGTTTCCCGGGTGCCATGAGCACCCAGAGTGAAAGCAGTGGCGCGACTGTACCCGGCGGTATGCGGCGGCGACAATCTCCGGCAGGTTTTGAGCAATCAGGAAACGGGCATTCAGCCGCCTTTTGGCGGACGGCGGGCATGGGTTTGGCGCTGCGTTCGGCGATTGTTCGAGGAATGCAAGGCCTTGATCACGGCACATTCACACTCTGCGCACTCGTCTGGGTGTTTACCTCCGGGGGTTACGCCACGGAGACGCCGGCGGCGGTCGTGTCGGCGGCGCCCGAGGTCTGCAATACCTGCCGGATCTTGGCGGCGACTGCGGGATGCACCGGCAGGGCGAGATGCCCGATGCCGCTGACCTGCACGTTTTCCGAGACGAGATCGGGATGGTGGATGCGGGCCGTTTCCACCGGAACCATTATCTGATCAAGGTCGCTCCAGAAACTCACGAATCGAGTCCGGCAACCCGGGGCGGGAAGGGCGAGTTCCGCGATCACCGAAGAGCCCGGCCGCATCTGCCGCACGAGGGGGTGCGCGCTCATCGGCGGGGCGATGCGGGTGCCTTCGTGCGGAGTTCCGAGAGTGACGAGTGTGCGCACGCGCGTGTCGCCGCCGAGCCGCTGCGTGTAATAGCGCGCGATCAGACCGCCCAGGCTGTGCCCGACCACGTCGACCCGGGTGTGTCCCGTCCGCGCGCAGATGTCCTCGATGTGGCGGGCGAGGAGTTCGGCGGCGGTGCGCAGGTCGCAGGTCAGGGGGGAGTAGTTGAGCGAGGTCAGATGGCGCCAGCCGTGCCGGGCCAGCGAGCGGCGCAGCAGCACGAACACGGAGCGGTTGTCGACGAAGCCGTGCAGCAGGACGACGGGCGGACGGTCCTGGGCGGTGGCCAGGAGCGCCGGCTCTTCGAGGTCGGGGTCGGGGTGTGCTGCTCCGGTGGGGGAGAGCTGCTCGGGGCGCATTCCGGCCGGATAGAGCATCAAATGCCCGAAAAGAACCGCCAGTTCCAGGACGGTGGCGCGCAGCAGGGGAAGGAGGGGAGCGAAGGGCAGTGGCGGAATTCTCATGGTGGCCGACCTCCCGAACGGCACGCGGGGGGACGGCCCTGTCCCCCGTGTGCCCTCATGGGGTGCCGTGATGAGGTCCGGTGAAGAAAAAGAGTGGGCCGCACCACCGTGCCGTGCGGCTGACGGCGCGGTGGTGCGGCGACCTCGTTGCGGCTCCCCGTGCGACGGTCCCGTCGTGGCTGCTGCTCCCGGGTTCCTGACCTCCCGGGGCGCGGCGTTGGCTGAGGCGGGTGCGACGCACAGCGAACGTTTTCCCAACGTGTGATTTCCCCCTCTGTCTCCACCGCGAAACGGCGGCGTGCGGGATGCTGTGGATAACGTTCGTTCACTTCCCTGCTCCTCCTGGGGCGGGGACGTTGCGCCAACGGCGGCGCGGTGCGTACTGGGAGGCAGCAGCGATGGGTGTTACGGGTCCGATCCGTGTGGTGGTGGCGAAGCCGGGGCTCGACGGGCACGACCGGGGTGCCAAGGTCATCGCGCGGGCGCTGCGCGACGCGGGCATGGAGGTCATCTACACGGGTCTGCACCAGACGCCGGAGCAGATCGTCGACACCGCGATCCAGGAGGATGCGGACGCGATCGGCATGTCGATCCTGTCGGGCGCGCACAACACGCTCTTCGTGAAGGTCATCGACCTGTTGAAGGAGCGGGACGCGGCGGACATCAAGGTGTTCGGCGGGGGGATCATCCCGGAGGAGGACATCGCGCCGCTGAAGGCGAAGGGCGTCGCCGAGATCTTCACCCCGGGCGCGACGACGACGGCGATCGTGGACTGGGTCCGGGCGAACGTGCGGCAGCCGGCGGGGGCGTAGGGGGCTTGTTCGGTAGCCCCCTTGGGCGTCGCCCCCTCCCCTTCTCCGTAGCTCCCTTGGGCGGCGGGGCCGCCCCCCGGGGGCGGAACGGGCGGGCAAGGGGGCGGCCCGCCCGATCCGGGCCCGCCCCGGCACCGGCCCCTGCCCGCACCCCCGACACCGGGCGCGCCCGGCACCGGTGCCCCGGGCCTACGCCTCGCCCGCCAACTCCCTCACCATCGCCGCCCGCAGCCTCAACGTCCCGACCAGCCGCTGGAAGGCCTCCGACCAGTAGCCCCCCGCACCGGGCGACGCCCCCTCCGCCTCCGCCGGAGTCGTCGTCAGGATCTCCAGCCGGTCCGCCTCGCCCGGATCGAGGCACCTCTCCGCCAGCCCCATCACCCCACTGAAGCTCCACGGATAACTCCCCGCGTCCCGCGCGATGTCCAGCGCGTCGACGACCGCCCGCCCCAGCGCCTGCGACCACGGCACCACGCACACCCCCAACAGCTGGAACGCCTCCGACAGCCCGTGCGCCGACACGAAATCGGCCACCCAGTCCGCCCGTTCCCCGTCCGGCAGCGTCGCCAGCAGCTTCGCCCGTTCGGCGAGCGACGCCGTGCCCGTCCCCGCCTCCGGCGGCACCGACGGCGCGCCGAGCAGGGCCCGCGCCCACGGTGCGTCCCCCTGCCGTATCGCCGCCCGGCACCACGCCGCGTGCAGTTCCTCCCCCCAGCCGTCCGCCACCGGCAGCGCGGCGATCTCCTGCGGGGTACGGCCGTTCAGCCGCGGCGACCAGGCGGACAGGGGTGCCGACTCCACCAACTGGCCGAGCCACCAAGACCGTTCACCCCGCCCCGCCGGGGGCTTGGCGACCACGCCGTCCCGCTGCATCGCCGCGTCGCACTCGTGCGGGGCCTCCACCACGATCCCGCCGAGCGTGCCCGTACGGTCCGGGCTCACGCAGGACGTCGCCCGCGCCGCCATCCGCGCGGCGAACGCCGAGGCCGGGAGCGCCGAGAGCAGCTCCGCCGCGACCGCGCGGACATTGCGGCTGCGGTCGGCGAGCGCCTGCTCCAGGAACTCCTCGTCGGCGGCGCTCAGCCCGGTCCGCAGGGAGTCCAGGAACATCAGCCGGTCCTCGGCCCGCTCCGTGGCCCAGGTGCCGGAGAGCAGGGCGAGCGCGGCGGCCGGGTCGGCGGCCCGCACCGCGCCGAGCAGCCCCACCCGTTCGGCGAACAGCCCCTCCTCCCACAGGGCCCGCACCGCCTTTGCGTCCTGCACGTCGGGCAGCGCCGCCGCGCCCGACGTCCCGCGCAGCGCGTACTTCCACTCCGGGTTGAGCCGGGCCAGCCAGAGCCCGCGTGCCCCGGCGAACTCCAGTGCCTGGGGCCGCAGATCGGTACGCGCCCGGGCGGCGTCCAGGAGTGCGGGCAGCAGGTCCGCCGGAGCCCGGTACCGGTGCGCGTTGGCGGTGGCCAGCCACTGCGGCAACAGCTCCGTCAGATCGGGTGCACTGCCCCGTCGCCCACCGGACTGGGCCGGTGCCGCCCGATCGGCCAACAACACGGCCAGCCTGCGCCGGGCAGGCTCCGGCAGCGGCCCCCGCCCGTCCTCCGGTGCGGGCTCGGGCAGCTCGCCCGCAACAGCGGGCATGAGCCCGGCCCGCCGCCGCACGGTGTGCACGGCGGCGGCATCCAGCAGGGCGAGGGCGGGCTCCTGCGCGGGGAAGGGGCGGCGGTCGGTGCCCAGGAGGGCGGTGGTGACCTGCTCTTCCCAGGCGGGAGGAGGAGTGACAGTACTCATCGGTGTCCCTTCTCGAACGGTGCCCGGTCGGGCCGGAATGGGAGGTGCGGGCAGGGGGGGCTGGGGGACACCCCCTCACGCCAGTGCTATCGGCTCGCCGGACCCCGGCCCCCACGCCGCCAACGGCTGGAAGCCCCCGTGCCCGCACTCCCCGAAGACGGCCACCGGCCCCCCGCCGGAAAGCGCGGCCAGCTTCCACAGCCCGGGTCTGCCCACCGCCGCCGACGCCACCGGAAGCGCCAACCGTCCGTCCGCATCCACCAGTTGCCACCCCTCCCCGTCCGGAGCCCGCACCGGCACCACTCCGCCCAACGTCACCGGCACGAAATCCAGCCACGGATCCTCCCGCAGCGCCCGCCCGTACGCCTCCAGCGCCTGTGTCACCCCGCCGCCCTGCGGCAGGGCGCCTCCCGCGTGCGGTGCCCCGAAGCGCTCCCCGAGCGTGGCCCTCAACTGGCCCGCACCGCCGTGCGGCAGCACCTCCGCGTCGACGGCGAGCCCGACGGGCAGGGAGATCTCGGGTGCCCGTCCCGCCGCCCCGAAGGACAGCACCAGCGCCGTGCGGCCCGTGCCCTGTCCGTACAGCCAGATGCGGCGCGTGGTGACCTTCCCGTCGGACTGGTCGTACTGGGCGAGGACCAGCCAGCTGTCGTGCACCGCGGGTCCGGCCGGCGCGGACGGCAGGCCGACCCGGGTGCGTACCGTCGTGGCGAGGTCGGCGGGGAGGCGGGCGCGGCCCAGCCACGCCCCGTCGAGCAGGTGCAGCAGCGCGCACTCCTCCAGCAGGCGCACCGGCCAGCCGGGGCCGGAGGACGGTATCGACCCCAACTCCCGCACCCGGGCGGCCAGTCCGGGCGCCTGGGCGTCCACCATGCGGGCGGCCGTCTCCTCCCAGTACCCGTACCCCTCGCGCTCCGCGGCGGCCAGGCCGCCGCGCAGCAGGTCCGTGAGGCGCTGCTCCAGCTCCGAGGCGCCCGCCTCGATCCGGGCAGCCCGGCGCTCGGCCCGCCGTCGGGCCGCCTCGGGACCGGCGGTCTTCTCCGCCGGAGCCCCTCCCGGCTCGGCGGTCGCCCCCTCCTTCTGGGCCTCCGCCCGCTCCCGGCGGCCCCGGACCCACTCCCCGGCCCACTCGGCGGGCTCCGTGCCCGCCCGTACGACCGGATCCTCCGCAGCCCAGAGCAGCAGCAGCCCCAGCGCGTGCTTGCAGGGGAACTTCCTGCTCGGGCAACTGCACGTGGAGGCCGTGCCCGCGCCCGCCAGGTCCACGACGGTCCGGTACGGCCTGCTGCCGCTGCCCTTGCACAGTCCCCACAGCGCACCCGCGTCGTCGCACCCCGCGTCCGACCACGGCCCGGACGAGCCGAGCCTGCTTCCCGCTTTGCGTGAGGCGGCGTCAGGAGCCAGTGCCAGCACCTGATCCGCCGTCCAGCGCACCCCCAGCTGATTCATGTCTCCGACGGTAGAGGCCACCACTGACAATCGCCCTGACCTGCGATTCTGCTGAAGATCAGTTTGACTTTGCCATCTCTTTGCGCTTCTGTGCGAGCTCCGACATCACCGATCCGGGGGGATCCCGCAATGACCCGCACCACTCGTACCGCCCGCACTGCCCTCTGTGCCGCCGCCGTCGCAGGACTCTTCCTCGGCCTCACGGCCTGCCAGGAGGCGAAGGATGCCGCGAAGTCCGTCGCGTCCGAAGGCACGGACAAGGCCATCGACCAGGTCGACAAGGCCGTGAAGGACACCTATGAGGTGACGTACGAGGTCAGCGGCAGCGGGATCAACCAGATCGGCTACCACGCCGGCAAGGGCACCGCCCTGGAGCCGCTGCTGACCAAGGACACCAAGCCGAAGCTCCCGTGGACGAAGACGGTCACGCTGAAGGGCATCATGCCGCCCGCCGTCGTGCCCACGACCATGGAACTGAACGCGAGCCCGGACCTGAAGTGCAAGGTCCTGCACAAGGGCAAGGTCCTCGCCGAGGCCACCGGCGACAAGGTCCTGACCGGCGGCTGCATCGCTGCCGCACCGGTCGGCAAGTAGCCCCCCGGGCCTGCCAGTTGGGCCTCTGACCTGCACGGACGCTTGATTGTCAGTGGCATGGTGCACCGTGGGAACCACATCCGGGAAATCTGGAGGGGGATTCCATGACCACGCCTGCCACCGACCTGAATTCCGCCGCGGGGGCGGATCCCGCAGACTTCGCGGCGGCCCTGCGGCCGCACGCGGAGGACGCGTTCGCGCACGAACTCAAGGCGCTGGCCGCGGCCGACGACCGGCCGCGGCCCGCCCGCTGGAAGCTCTCGCCGTGGGCCGTCGCCACCTATCTCCTCGGCGGCACGCTGCCCGACGGCACGGTGATCACCCCGAAGTACGTGGGCCCGCGCCGGATCGTCGAGGTCGCCGTCACCACGCTCGCCACCGACCGCGCCCTGCTCCTCCTCGGCGTTCCCGGCACCGCCAAGACCTGGGTCTCCGAGCACCTGGCCGCCGCCGTCAGCGGCGACTCCACCCTGCTCGTCCAGGGCACGGCGGGCACCCCCGAGGAAGCCATCCGGTACGGGTGGAACTACGCGCAGCTCCTCGCCCACGGCCCCAGCCGTGACGCCCTCGTGCCCAGCCCCGTCATGCGGGCCATGTCCGAGGGCATGACCGCCCGCGTCGAGGAGCTGACCCGCATCCCGGCGGACGTCCAGGACACCCTGATCACGATCCTGTCCGAGAAGACCCTGCCGATACCGGAGCTGGGCCAGGAGTGCCAGGCCGTCTCCGGCTTCAACCTCATCGCCACCGCCAACGACCGCGACCGCGGCGTCAACGACCTCTCCAGCGCGCTCCGCCGCCGGTTCAACACGGTCGTGCTGCCGCTGCCCGCGACCGCGGAGGACGAGGTCGACATCGTTTCCCGGCGCGTCGACCAACTGGGCCGCTCCCTCGACCTGCCCGCCGGCACGGACGCCATCGACGAGATCCGCCGCGTCGTCACCGTCTTCCGCGAGCTGCGCTCCGGCGTCACCGCCGACGGTCGTACGAAGCTCAAGTCGCCCTCCGGGACGCTCTCCACGGCCGAGGCGATCTCCGTCGTCACCGGCGGCCTCGCCCTCGCCGCCCACTTCGGCGACGGCGTGCTGCGCTCGGGCGACGTCGCCGCCGGCATCCTCGGCGCAGTCGTCCGCGACCCGGCCGCCGACCGGGTCATCTGGCAGGAGTACCTGGAGACGGTCGTCCGCGAGCGCGACGGCTGGAAGGACTTCTACCGCGCCTGCCGCGAGGTGACCGCATGACGATCACCGTGTCCCCGCCGGCCCCCGCCCCGGCCGCACCCGGCCCGGCGGCAGCCGACACCGAGGTCCCGCAGGGCCCCTGGCTGCTCGGGGTGCGGCACCACGGGCCCGGGTCGGCCCGCGCGGTGCGGGACGCGCTCGACGCCGCCCGGCCCCGGGCCGTACTGATCGAGGGGCCGCCGGAGGCCGACGCCCTGCTGCCGCTCGCCGCCGATCCGCAGATGCGGCCGCCCGTCGCCCTTCTCGCGCACGTCACGGACGACCCCGGGCGGGCCTCGTTCTGGCCGTTCGCCGAGTTCTCCCCGGAGTGGGTCGCCGTCCGGTGGGCGCTGGAGCACGGCGCGCAGGTCCGCTTCATCGACCTCCCCGCCGCGCACTCGCTGGCCGTACGGGAGCAGAGCACGGCGCTCGCCGAGGGGGAGGGGCCCGCCCCCGCATCAGCAGACGCCGACGCCCTCGCCGTCGACCCGCTCGCCGTGCTCGCCGAGGCCGCCGGGTACGACGACCCCGAGCGCTGGTGGGAGGACGTCGTCGAGCACCGCGGCGCCCGGGGCACCGGCCGCTTGGACCCGTTCGCCCCGTTCGAGGCCCTCGCCGAGGCGATGGGCGCGCTCCGGGAGGAGTACGGACACGGCGGGCACGCCCGCGACCTGGTGCGCGAGGCGTACATGCGCATCCAACTGCGCACCGCGAAGAAGGAGTTCGGGGACGAGATCGCCGTCGTCTGCGGCGCCTGGCACGTGCCCGCGCTCGCCGGGAAGCCCCCGACGCTCACCGCCGACCGCGCCCTCCTCAAGGGCCTGCCCAAGGTCAAGGCCGAGCTGACCTGGGTGCCCTGGACGCACCGCAGGCTCGCCCGGCACAGCGGGTACGGAGCGGGCATCGACTCACCCGGCTGGTACGGGCACCTGTTCGGCGCGCGGGACCGGCCCGTCGCACGCTGGATGACCAAGGTCGCGGGCCTGCTGCGGGACGAGGACCGTCTCGTCTCCTCCGCCCACGTCATCGAGGCCGTCCGGCTCGCCGAGACCCTCGCCGTGATGCGCGGCCGCCCGCTGGCCGGACTGACCGAGACGACCGACGCGATCCGGGCCGTGATGTGCGACGGCTCCGACGTGCCGCTCTCGCTCGTGCAGGACAGGCTGATCGTCGGCGACGTCCTCGGCGAGGTCCCGGACAGCGCCCCCGTCGTCCCGCTGCAACGCGACCTCACCCGGCAGCAGCGCACCCTGCGGATGAAACCGGAAGCGGCGGAGCGGGAGTTGGAGCTCGACCTCCGCAAGGACAACGACGCCGCCCGCAGCCGCCTCCTGCACCGGCTGCGCCTGCTCCGCGTCGACTGGGGCGAACCCGCCGCATTCCGGGGCAGCACCGGCACCTTCCGCGAGGGCTGGCGGCTGCGCTGGGAGCCCGAGCTGTCGGTGAAGGTCGCCGAGGCCGGCATCTGGGGCACCACGGTCCTGGCCGCCGCCACCGCGAAAGCGGAATCCGAGGCCGTGTCCGCCACCGCGCTCTCCGCCGTCACCGCGCTCGCCGAACAGTGCCTGCTGGCCGAACTGCCCGACGCCCTCCCGGTGGTGATGAGCGCCCTCGCCGACCGCGCCGCCCTGGACAGCGACGTCGGCCACCTCGCCCAGGCCCTCCCCGCCCTCGCCCGCACCCTGCGCTACGGAGACGTGCGCGGCACCGACACCGCCGCCCTCGCCGAGGTCGCCGCCGGACTCGCGATGCGGATCTGCGTCGGACTGCCCCCGGCCTGCACCGGCCTGGACGACGACGGCGCCGCCGAGATGCGCGGCCACATCGACGCCGTGCACGCCTCCGTCGCCCTGCTCACCCGGCCGTCCGGCAGTGAAGGACCGCGCGACCCGCACGACCTGACCGCCCGCTGGGCCAGGGTCCTGCGCACCCTCGCCGACCGGGACACCGTCGCGGGCGTCATCCGCGGCCGGGCAGTCCGCCTCCTCCTGGACGACGGACGCCTCGGCGAGGACGACACGGCCCGCCTGATGGGCCTCGCCCTCTCGCCCGGCACCCCGCCCGCCGACGCCGCCGCCTGGATCGAGGGCTTCGTGGGCGGTGCGTCCGGCTCGGGCATGCTCCTGGTCCACGACGAGCGCCTCCTCGGCCTGGTCGACGCCTGGCTCACCGGTGTCTCGCCGGACGCCTTCACCGACGTACTGCCACTGCTGCGGCGCACGTTCTCGGCGTACGAACCAGGAGTGCGCCGCACCCTCGGCGAGCTGGTCCGACGCGGCCCGACCCCACCCGGCGGCACCCCGACACCCCCCGGCGGACCCGCCACCGAAGCGGGCGCACCCGGCTTCGGCCCCACCCTCGACCCGGCCCGCGCCGATGCCGTACTCCCGCTGCTGCACCTGCTCCTGGGCACACCACCCGCACCCGAGCACCACGACCCCACGGAGGTGACCCCCCGATGACCACGGATCCGACCCGCACGGCGGCCGACGAGCGGTTGCGGCGGTGGCGGATGGTGCTCGGCGGCGAGTCCGCCGACGGCACCGGCTGCATGCTCGCCGGCCAGGACGCCGCCATGGACGGCGCCCTCACCGCCCTGTACGGCGGCAAGGACTCCGCCACCAGGCAGAACGGCCGAGGCGGCGACCGGTCCGCCGGGCTCGGCGCCTCCGCGCCCTCCGTCGCCCGCTGGCTCGGCGACATCCGCACCTACTTCCCCAGCTCCGTCGTGCAGGTCATGCAGCGCGACGCCATCGAGCGGCTCGGTCTTTCCGCGCTGCTCCTGGAGCCGGAGATGCTGGAGGCCGTCGAGGCCGACGTGCACCTCGTCGGCACCCTGCTCTCCCTCAACAAGGCCATGCCGGAGACGACCAAGGAGACCGCCCGCGCCGTGGTCCGCAAGGTCGTCGAGGACCTGGAGAAGCGGCTCGCCACCCGCACCCGGGCCACCCTCACCGGCGCGCTCGACCGCAGCGCCCGCATCCACCGGCCCCGCCACCGCGACATCGACTGGGACCGCACGATCCGCGCCAACCTGAAGAACTACCTCCCCGAGCACGGGACGGTCGTTCCGGAACGGCTCATCGGGTACGGACGCGCCTCCCAGTCCGTCAAGAAGGAGGTCGTGCTCTGCATCGACCAGTCCGGGTCGATGGCGGCGTCCGTCGTCTACGCGTCGGTCTTCGGGGCGGTGCTCGCCTCGATGCGGTCGATCCGGACGCGGCTCGTCGTGTTCGACACGGCGGTCGTGGACCTCACCGACCAGCTCGACGACCCCGTCGACGTCCTCTTCGGCACCCAGCTCGGCGGCGGTACGGACATCAACCGGGCGCTCGCCTACTGCCAGTCGCAGATCACCCGGCCCGCCGACACCGTCGTCGTGTTGATCAGCGACCTGTACGAGGGAGGCATCCGCGACGAGATGCTGAAGCGGGTCGCCGCGATGAAGGCGTCCGGCGTGCAGTTCGTCACCCTGCTGGCCCTCTCCGACGAGGGAGCCCCCGCCTACGACCGCGAACACGCGGCCGCCCTGGCCGCCCTCGGCGCCCCCGCCTTCGCCTGCACCCCGGACCTCTTTCCGGAGGTCATGGCCGCAGCCGTCGAGAAGAGGCCACTTCCGATACCGGAGGCGGGCTGACCTGGGGCGACCCGGGACCGGCCGGGGGTCCGGGGGGTGTCCCCCGGAAGATGCAGCCCGGAGGTCATGGCGGCAGCGATCGAAAAGCGACCTCTCCCGATACCGGAGACCGCATGATCGGACACTCAGTGACACCGATCATCGTCAGGGGCGGCACTCTGTGACAGGTATCACCGTTCAGGTGTGACCTGCGATTTAGGGCCGAAGGTCCCTCGGGGATAACCTGCGAGACGGACATGCCGCGTACCGGACACCGTGTACGCCTCCCCTGTGACAGCGCCGTCACGTTGCCTTCGCGGCACGCCCATCGCATTGAACGCAACGCGATCACCAGAACCCGCGATCTTCAGAAAAGGGACGGACGCGCGTGGACCTGTTCGAGTACCAGGCGAGGGACCTCTTCGCCAAGCACGGTGTACCGGTGCTGGCCGGTGAAGTCATCGACACGCCTGAGGCGGCGCGCGAAGCCACCGAGCGACTGGGCGGCAAGTCGGTCGTCAAGGCGCAGGTGAAGGTCGGCGGCCGCGGCAAGGCCGGCGGCGTCAAGCTCGCCGCCGACGCCGACGAGGCGGTGGCCCGCGCCACCGACATCCTCGGCATGGACATCAAGGGCCACACGGTCCACAAGGTGATGATCGCCGAGCTGTCCCCCGAGATCGAGGCCGAGTACTACGTCTCGTACCTCCTCGACCGCACCAACCGCACCTTCCTGGCCATGGCCTCGGTGCAGGGCGGTATGGACATCGAGGAGGTCGCGGAGAAGACCCCCGAGGCCCTCGCGAAGGTCCCGGTCAACGCCGTGGACGGCGTCGACATCGAGAAGGCCCGCGAGATCGTCGCGCTGGCGAAGTTCCCGGCCGACGTGGCCGAGGGCGTCGCCGAGGCCCTGGTCACCCTGTGGGACACCTTCGTCGCCGAGGACGCGCTCCTCGTCGAGGTGAACCCGCTGGTCAAGACCAAGGACGGGCGCATCCTGGCGCTGGACGGCAAGGTCTCGCTCGACGAGAACGCCGACTTCCGTCAGCCCGACCACGAGGCGCTCGAGGACAAGGCCGCGGCCAACCCCCTCGAGGCCGCCGCCAAGGCCAAGAACCTCAACTACGTCAAGCTCGACGGTGAGGTCGGCATCATCGGCAACGGCGCGGGTCTCGTGATGAGCACCCTGGACGTCGTCGCGTACGCCGGTGAGAACCACGGCAACGTGAAGCCCGCCAACTTCCTCGACATCGGTGGCGGCGCCTCCGCCGAGGTCATGGCGAACGGCCTGGAGATCATCCTCGGCGACCCGGACGTCAAGTCCGTGTTCGTCAACGTCTTCGGTGGCATCACCGCCTGCGACGAGGTCGCCAACGGCATCGTCCAGGCCCTGGAGCTGCTGAAGAGCAAGGGCGAGGAAGTCACCAAGCCCCTCGTTGTCCGTCTCGACGGCAACAACGCCGAGCTGGGTCGCAAGATCCTCTCGGACGCCAACCACCCGCTGGTCCAGCGCGTGGACACCATGGACGGTGCGGCCGACAAGGCCGCCGAGCTCGCCACAGCTGCGAAGTAAGGAAGAGGGACTCCAAACACCATGGCTATCTTCCTCACCAAGGACAGCAAGGTCATCGTCCAGGGCATGACCGGTGCCACGGGCATGAAGCACACCAAGCTCATGCTGGCCGACGGCACCAACATCGTCGGCGGCGTGAACCCGCGCAAGGCCGGCACGACCGTCGACTTCGACGGCACCGAGGTCCCCGTCTTCGGCTCCGTCGCCGAGGCCATGGAGAAGACCGGCGCGGACGTGTCCGTCCTCTTCGTGCCGCCGGCGTTCGCCAAGGCCGCCGTCGTCGAGGCGATCGACGCGGAGATCCCCCTCGCCGTCGTCATCACCGAGGGCATCGCGGTCCACGACTCGGCCGCCTTCTGGGCGTACGCGACGGCCAAGGGCAACAAGACCCGCATCATCGGCCCGAACTGCCCCGGTCTCATCACCCCGGGCCAGTCGAACGCCGGCATCATCCCGGGCGACATCACCAAGCCGGGCAAGATCGGCCTGGTCTCGAAGTCCGGCACGCTGACGTACCAGATGATGTACGAGCTCCGTGACATCGGCTTCACCTCCGCCGTCGGCATCGGTGGCGACCCGGTCATCGGCACCACGCACATCGACGCCCTCGCGGCGTTCGAGGCGGACCCGGAGACCGAGCTCATCGTCATGATCGGCGAGATCGGCGGCGACGCCGAGGAGCGTGCGGCCGACTACATCGCGAAGAACGTGACCAAGCCGGTCGTCGGCTACGTCGCGGGCTTCACGGCCCCCGAGGGCAAGACCATGGGCCACGCCGGCGCCATCGTCTCCGGCTCCTCGGGCACCGCCCAGGCGAAGAAGGAGGCCCTCGAGGCCGCCGGCGTCAAGGTCGGCAAGACGCCGACCGAGACGGCGAAGCTGGCGCGCGCGATCCTCGCGGGCTGATTCCGGCTTCTGACACGCGAAAGGCCCGCACCCCTCGACGGGGGTGCGGGCCTTTCGCGTTGCCCGGGGGCGGGGCGGGGCGGGGCGGGGCGGCTCAGCGGCCCTGCGGGACCAGACGCTGGGGGCCGTTCTCCGGTTCGGCGCGGAGTTTGGCGCGGAGCTGCTTGTCGTGCGCGTCCAGGCGCTGCGGGCCGCTGCGCGCGGGGACGCCGCCGACCCGTTCGCCCGGCGGGATCGGGGGCTCGTACCGGGTGGGGGCCGTGGCCAGCGTGAAGCTCGTCGCGCCGATGATCAGCGTGGTGAACGCGATGGCCGCCCGAGTCCAGAAACGGGTCTTGCGCTCGCTGCGGGTGCGGACCGCGTCGCCCGTCGGCAGGGCGTCCACCGGCTGGGCCGCGGCCAGGGTGCTGAGACGTTCCTGCATCAGGGCGGACTGCTCGGCGGGGGTCCGGGGCTCGGCCAGTTCCGGGAGCTTCTGGGCGACGACCGTGCGGGCGTGCTCCAGGCGGTGGGCGGCGGCCGGGGTGGTCGCCTCGGTCTCGGCGGCGGTCTCGGGGAGATCCAGGCCGAGGCCGTCGTAGAGGACGAGGGTGCGGCGGTAGGGGGGCGGGAGCTGGAGGAGAGCTTCGAGCAGGGGCGCCTGGGGGTCCTGGAGGTCCTGAGGGTCTGGTGTTTCGGCTGCTGTCTTCTGGGGCTGAGGGGGGTCGATGTGTCGGTGGGACGGGCGGAGGCGGTGCCAGGGGGACATCGCGTACTCGTACGCCGCCGCGCGGACCCAGCCGGCCGGGTCGCCGTCGGTGGCGACCTCGGGCCAGCGCTGCCAGGCGAGGTGGAAGGCACGCTCGACGGACTCGTGGGAGAGGCGGTGGCGGCCGGTGAGGAGGTAGGCCTGGCGGAGGAGGGAGGGGGCGGTGCGGGAGTAGAGGTGGTCGAAGGCTTCGGTGGGGGTGAGGGGGGACTCGGCGCCGGTCCCGGTCCCGGCTTCGGCTTCGGTTGCCGTGTTGGCTTCGGCCGGGGCCTTGGTGGGTTTGGTGGTACGAGGACGGAGACGCTTCTGGGAAGTGTCGGGCTTGGCGGTGCGGGACGCGGTGGCAGTGGGGGGCTGGGCCGGCGCGGTGCGGGACGCGGTGGCGGCGTCGGGGTGGGCCGGGGCGGTGCCGGGCGGGGCCGGGGCGGGGGGTTCGGCTCCGCCGGGGGCCGCCCCCTTGCCCGCCCGTTCCGCCCCCGGGGGGCGGCCCCGCCGCCCAAGGGGGCTACCGGGAGCGGGGGCGTTCCGCCGCCCAAGGGGGCTGCCGGGAGCGGGGCTGGGGGCTGCTGCCGGGGTTGTGGGTGTGGCCGGGGGAGTCGACTCGGCCGGGGGGTTGGGGGTCCGGACCGGGGTGGCCTGGCCGGTGGTGGTGAGTTCGGTGGTGATGGTGGCGAGGAGGCGGGCGTAGAGGTCGCGTTTGCGGCCGCGGGGGGAGGTGCGGCCGAGCTCCCAGGAGCGGACCGTTTCGCGGGTGACGCCCACGATCTCCGCCACCTGCGCCTGTGACAGCGCCTTCGCCTCGCGCAGTCTGCGGCGTTCCTTCGGGGACGGCAGCTCGACCGCGGGGGTCGCCGGGGCGGTCCCGGTGTTCCTGGTCATCGGCGGACCACCCTCCCCGGAGTTCCCGTAACGACGGCACGGCGAGCGAAAAAGTACATAAACGTATATTGGGCGACACGTCGGCCATTCGCCCGTTACGCGAAGATGGCGCGTGTCGTGGGCAGCATGGCCGCGTGAACCCGAATCCAGTGACCGAGCAGCCGCTGCCGCAGGCCCTGCACGAGGAGCAACAGGAGCACCCGGAGCACCAGGAGCCGCACCCCGGGCCGGGCGAGTCGGGCGACCGGCGTGCCGCCTGGGTCGCGTGCGTGGTGCGGGGGGCGCTCGCCGCCGGGCTGGGCCTCGGGGCGTTCGCGGTGCTGGCCATGGTGCTGTGGATCAGCTCGCCGTACCCGGACGCGGGGGCCGGGGCCGCGCTGCACGTCGCGGCCGGCCTCTGGCTGCTCGCGCACGGCGCGGACCTCGTACGTACGGACACGCTCGGCGGTGTCGCCGCGCCCGTCGGGCTCACCCCGCTGCTGTGTTCCGTCCTGCCCCTGTGGCTGGCCCACCGCACCGCGCGGGACGCCTGCGAGGAGGCCGAGGAGGACGCGGCGGTGCAGACCCCCGCCGCCTCCGGCTGGGAGTCCTTCGCGGGCGTGACGCTCGGATACCTGCTGGTCGGGACGTTGGCGGCGGTGTACGCGGCCGGCGGCCCGCTGCCCGCGACGGCCGGGAGCGCGGCGCTGTGGCTGCCGCTCACGGTGGGGGCCGCCGCCGCTGCCGGGGTGTGGACCGCGTTCGGGCGGCCGCACGGGCCGCTGCCGCACTGGGTTCCGGCGGGCGTGCGGCACGGCCTCGCGCGCCCCCGGCTCGCGGTGGCGGTACGCGCGGCCGCCGCGGGGACTGCGGTGCTCGTGGGCGGCGGGGCGCTCGTGGTCGGGATCTCACTGGGGTGGCACGCGGACCTGGCCCAGGCGTCGTTCGTGGGGCTCGCCGGGGAGTGGTCGGGGCGCTTCGGGGTGCTGCTGCTGGCGCTCGCGCTGGTCCCGAACGCGGCGCTGTGGGGTGCGAGTTTCGGGATCGGGGTGGGCTTCGAGGTCGGCGCGGGCACGACGGTCGGGCCCCTGGCGGCGGTGGGCACGGGCACGGTCCCGCCCTTCCCGCTGCTGGCGGCGCTGCCCGCCGAGGGGCGCGGGACGGCCGTCAACTGGGCTTCGGCAGGTGTGCCGTTGGCCGCTGCGGCGGTGGTGGCGTGGATGGTCGTACGGGTGGCGGCGCCCGCCTATGCCGTACGGGAAGAGGCCTGGGGGCGGCGGCGGACGGCCGGGGCTGTGGCCCTCGCGGGAGTGGGGTGCGGGGCGCTGACGGCGGTGCTCGCGGCGGCGTCGGGCGGGCCGCTCGGCGTCGAACGGCTGGCGGTGTTCGGGCCGGTGGGGTGGGCGGCAGGGCTGGGGGCGCTGGGGTGGGTGGTGCTGGTGGGGGTGCCGGTGGCTTTGGGGGTCAGGGCGTGGCGGGTGCGGGAGAGGAAGGGGTGGCGGAGGGTTCCGGCCCCGGCGGGGCGGGGACGGGCGGCTCCGGCGGAGGTGCCTTCCGTACAGGCAACTCCCGTACCGGAAGCGCCTCTTCCTGTGCCTCCGCCTCCGCCCCCGCTGCCTCCGCCCGCTCCGCCCGAGCAGGGTTCCTGGCACGACAGCGGTGCGCGGGAAGTGCGGTGGGCGGCGTTGCGGGAGGGGTCCGGGGGGCTCATGGCCGAGGTGCGGGAGGAGGAGGGGTTCCCGCCTTCGGCGGGTGATGGCCCCTCCCCGCCCCTTCCCTAAACCCTGCGGGGCCGCGGGGAAATCGGGGAACTACTCCTTCACGCCGAGCATCGGCACCAGTGACTTCGGCAGTTCCTCGTTGCAGGAGACCTGGGCCGACTTCGTCAGGGAGTCCGCCACGCACGTGTAGTAGTCCCGGTACACCAGCTGCGCGGTGAACGTCGCCGCCACGATCGCCAGCGCGAGCCCCGCCGTCACCAGGCCGCTGATCGCCGCCGTCGTCTGCGGGCGCGTACTCGTGGCGGGGTCGGCCTTGGTGCGGTTGCGCAGCGAGCTGATGCCCCAGTACAGGGCCAGCGCGCCCAGCAGCAGCGCGATCTCCCGCTGCGTGAACACCGCGAAGAAGAACGCCCACATGCCCGCGAGCAGCGCGTACCGCGCCCGTCGCTGGGCCGGGTCCGTCGGGTCCCAGCGCAGCCCGGAACCCGGGCCGCCCTCCTGGCCCTCCGGACCGTTCTGCCCGCGCCCGGGCGAGGAGGGGCCGCCGAAGCCGCCGTCGCCGCGGCCCGGCTGACGGTTGCTCCACTGGCCGCCCAAGCCGCCCGAGCCCGACCCTTCGGAGGAATCGGAGGAACCAGAAGAGCCAGAGGGACCCGACGAGCCCGACGGCTTGCGCGGCCGCCACGGCTGGTCCGGCGTCCCCTCCGGCGGCGGCGCGAACGGATTGTCGTCCGGGGGTGAGGACGGGGCCGAGGGGGAGGCTTCGCCGCCCTTGCGTTCCCGCAGCAGGAGCCCCCGCGGGAGCCCCTCACCGGCCGAGGACTGCGGCAGCGGGAACGGGTGGCGGCTCGGGGCCGCGTCGCGGCGTCGGTCCGTCATCTGGTGAACGTCTTCCCCTCGGACCTTCCGTCGGCGCCCGGAGCGTTGTGCCCCGCGGTGCGGAAGGTCGTGTGTCGTGTGGTGCTCCGTCCTGCGGAGACCCTGCCCTGACGCTACCTGGCGCCGGTGCACCCGTCCCGTGGGGGCGGGCCGGTGTGCCGGTATCGTTGCTGACGTTCGGCGCCTTCGTAGGGTTCCCCGTATATCGGGCTGCGATTCCTTCGTACGACCCCACAAAGGCGAGCCGGATCCCGAAAAACCGCACGAGCACCGCACGCGCCGCGAGAAAGAGACCCGCCGTGGCCTCCCCGCCTCCCTCCGCACCTCACCTCCCGCACCCTTCCGGACGCCCCGCCCGGCTGGTGGTCCTGGTCTCCGGTTCCGGTACGAACCTCCAAGCCCTGCTCGACGTCATCGAGGCGGTCCCGAACTACGGGGCGGAGATCGTCGCGGTCGGCGCGGACCGGGACGGCATCGTCGGCCTGGAGCGCGCGACGGGGGCGGGCATCCCGACCTTCGTGTGCCGGGTCAAGGACCACGGGACGCGCGCGGAGTGGGACGCGGCGCTGGCCGCCGCGACCGCCGCGTACGAGCCCGACCTGGTCGTCTCGGCCGGGTTCATGAAGATCGTGGGCAAGGAGTTCCTCGCCCGGTTCGGCGGGCGGGTGGTCAACACGCACCCCGCCCTGCTGCCCAGTTTTCCCGGTGCGCACGGCGTCCGCGACGCTCTCGCGTACGGCGCGAAGGTCACCGGGTGCACCGTCCACTTCGTCGACGACGGCGTCGACACCGGCCCGATCATCGCCCAGGGCGTGGTCGAGGTCCGGGACGAAGACGACGAAGCCGCTCTGCACGAGCGGATCAAGGAAGTCGAGCGCCTGCTGCTCGTCGAGGTCGTGGGGCGTCTCGCCCGCAACGGCTACCGCATAGAGGGACGAAAGGTTCATGTCGGTGAACTCCGCTAACCCGGCCAACTCCACCCCCATCAACAAGAAGCCCATCAAGCGGGCGCTTGTCAGCGTCTACGACAAGACCGGTCTGGAGGAGCTGGCCCAGGGCCTGCACGAGGCCGGTGTCGAGCTGGTGTCGACCGGCTCCACCGCCGCGAAGATCGCCGCCGCGGGCGTTCCCGTCACGAAGGTCGAGGAGCTGACCGGCTTCCCCGAGTGCCTGGACGGCCGGGTCAAGACCCTGCACCCGCGCGTGCACGCGGGCATCCTGGCGGACCTGCGCCTGGAGGACCACCGCAACCAGCTCGCCGAGCTGGGCGTCGAGCCCTTCGACCTCGTCGTCGTGAACCTCTACCCGTTCACGCAGACCGTCGCCTCGGGCGCGAGCCCCGACGAGTGCGTCGAGCAGATCGACATCGGCGGCCCCTCCATGGTCCGCGCCGCCGCCAAGAACCACCCGTCGGTGGCCGTCGTCACCAGCCCCGAGCGCTACGCGGACGTCCTCGCGGCGGCCAAGGACGGCGGCTTCGACCTGACCGCCCGCAAGCGCCTGGCGGCCGAGGCCTTCCAGCACACCGCCGCGTACGACGTGGCAGTGGCGGCCTGGTTCGCCGACGACTACGCCGCAGCGGACGACTCCGGCTTCCCCGACTTCATCGGCCAGACCTACACCCGCAAGAACGTCCTGCGGTACGGCGAGAACCCCCACCAGGGCGCCGCCCGCTACGTCGACGGCACCGGCGGCCTCGCCGAGGCGGAGCAGCTGCACGGCAAGGAGATGTCGTACAACAACTTCACCGACACGGACGCCGCGCGCCGTGCCGCGTACGACCACGCCGAGCCCTGCGTCGCGATCATCAAGCACGCCAACCCGTGCGGCATCGCCATCGGTGACGACGTCGCCGAGGCCCACCGCAAGGCCCACGCCTGCGACCCGCTCTCCGCGTTCGGCGGCGTGATCGCCGTCAACCGCCCGGTGACCGTCGCGATGGCCGAGCAGGTCGCGGAGATCTTCACCGAGGTCATCGTCGCCCCGGCGTACGAGGACGGGGCCGTCGAGGTCCTCGCCCGCAAGAAGAACATCCGCGTCCTGCGCTGCGAGGGCGCGCCCTCCGCGAAGGTCGAGGTCAAGCCGATCGACGGCGGCGCCCTCCTCCAGGTCACCGACCGCCTCCAGGCCGAAGGCGACGACCCGAAGAACTGGACGCTGGCCACCGGCGAGGCCCTTTCCGAGGACGAGCTGAAGGAACTCTCCTTCGCCTGGGAGGCCTCCCGCGCGGTGAAGTCCAACGCCATCCTGCTCGCCAAGGACGGCGCGTCCGTCGGCGTCGGCATGGGCCAGGTCAACCGCGTCGACTCCGCGAAGCTCGCCGTCGAGCGGGCGGGCGAGGAGCGGGCGAAGGGCTCGTACGCGGCCTCGGACGCGTTCTTCCCCTTCCCCGACGGCCTGGAGATCCTGCTGAACGCGGGCGTCAAGGCCGTGGTCCAGCCGGGCGGTTCGGTCCGTGACGAGCTGGTCGTGGAGGCCGCGAAGAAGGCGGGCGTGACCATGTACTTCACGGGCACGCGCCACTTCTTCCACTGATACACAGCGGTACGTACGGGAATGACGGAAGCCGTGCCCTCCCCCGAGGAGCACGGCTTCCGTCACGTACGGGTGGTGAGGGTCAGCACTTCGGCAGACCCGGGATCGGCTCCCACGGTCCGCCCTTGCTGAACGCGGTGGCGCTCACCCAGACGTTCCGGTTGCCGTTGTCGTCGTCCGTCTTGGCCCACCAGTCGTTGTGGTTGTTCGCCCCGTCGTAGACGGCCTGGCCCTTGACCTGGCAGTAGAAGTAGTTGTTCCCGGCCCACAGGTTGCCCATCGGCTGGGAGAGGTTCGGGTACTCCTCGCTCACCGCGTTCCGCCAGGTGTTGAAGTAGTACTTCCCCTGGATCTTGACCTGAGCGGTCTGCGACGACGCCGGAGCGTCGGCCTGGGCGATCCCGGGAGCCACCAGTACCGCGGCCCCCGCGACCGTGGCACCGAGAGCGGCGAGAGTCCTTCGCGTGCTGCGCATGCTGTCCCCCTGTGAGGTGTGGTGTTCCGTGCCGCCGCTCCGGCGGCACACCAGAACCATCCCGTCACCGCGCCCCACCCGGTACCTCAGAACCCTCAGGGTGCCCCGGTCGTCTGCGCCGTGTACTCCTTGAGCCAGTGCGCGACCTTGTCCGCATGGGGGCGGAGTTTCGCCGGCGCTCCGCCCCACTCGTTGACCCGGGAGGCGGAGGAACGGTGTGCGACGGCTCCCGCGACCGAGGTCGAGACGTTCAGGTTCGGCCACAGCTCCGGGGTGATCGCGCACAGGTACCGCCCCAGCGCCGGAATCGACTGCTCCGGCGGGAACGGCGGCTTCGGGTTCCCGGTCGCGGGCCGCTCGTCGCTGCGCAGCCAGTACCGCACCACCCGGGGGCTCCACCGGGCGATCCCGAACTCGTCGTTGGCCGGGTCCCACAGGTCCGCGTCGAAGTCGCTCTCCACCTTGAGGATCGCCGCGATCTGCGCGGGCGTGACGGCCTGTTCGCCGCACTGGTGCGCCGCGTCGACGATCAGCCTCCGGTACGCCACGGGCACGCCCTTGTCCGTACGCAGCTCGGCAGCCCCGTACTCGGCGTCCGACACCGGCTCCTCCCGCGTCGCCACGAACCCCAGCGACGCCCCCACCAGCGCCGCCGCGACCCCGGCCGCCCACATCGCGCGCACCGCCCGCCGCGAGCGGGGGCGCAGCCGGGGCAGCCTGGGGGCGGGTGCGGAGCCGGTCACCGCTTCGATACGGCGCAGCAGTGCGGCGGCGCCGAAGGCGGCGCGTTCCTCGTGCGTACGGGCCAGGCAGTCGGTGATGATCTCCCGCCAGCCGGGCGGGAGTTGCGGGTCGAGTCCCAGTTCCGTCTCCCCGCGCGCATAGGCGAGCAGGGCCTCCGAGCGGGCGGCGGGGCCGCCGCCGCTGCCTCCGCCGCCCGGCAGCGGGGGCTTCCCGGTCAGCACCTGGTGGGCCAGTACCCCGAACGCCCAGACGTCCGTGCTCGGTCTGACCTGCCGCCCGTTGTCGCTGATCTCCGACCAGAGGAGTTCCGGCGGGGTGTAGTCGGGGGTGGCGAAGGCGGGGGCGTAGGCGTGGGTGCCGTCCATCTCGGCGGCCAGGTTGAAGTCGCCGAGGCGGACCGTGCCGTCCGCCATCAGCAGGACGTTGCCGGGCTTGAGGTCGCCGTGCACCCAGCCCGCGTGGTGCAGTTGGTGCATGCCCTCGCAGACCTGGGCCAGCAGCGCGGGCCCGGCGGCGGGCACGGGCTCGCGGGCGAGGAGTGCGTCGAGCGATCCCTCCGCCCGTTCCAGCACCAGGACGGTCGCGCCGTCCAGCTCCGGGAGGTCCGGGTCGTCGACGGTCAGCGCCTCGTACATCCGGATCAGCCGGGGCCGCGACAGCTTGCGGTGCATCGTCAGCTCGCGCTGGGCGAGTTCCCGCAGGTGGTGCAGCTGGCGGGGGGTGCGGGTGCCGGTGGGCAGGAACTTCAGGGCGGCCTCCGGGGGAAGGTCCCCCGACGTGCCGGACACCCGGACCGCCGCGTACACACTCCCGAAGGCCCCGGCGGCGAGCGGCTCGCGCACCTGCCAGGAGCCGATCCGGTAACCGGGCGGGACGGTGACGGCGAAGGTCATCGGGCGGGGCCCCGGGTGCTCAACTCGGTGTCCAGCAGGGCGAGGTCCGTCTCCCGTACGAGATCGAAGCGCAGCGCGAGCGAGACCAGCGACTCCTTCTTGCCGTTGAGCCGGGGCCCGCAGTCGGCGGACTCGGGCGGGGCCTTCAGCCGGAGTTTCACCGCGAGGTAGTCGATGTTCCACTGCACGGAGGTGCGGGAGGCGGCCGGCCAGTGCGGGCGCAGCCGGTCCACCACCTGGTCGACGGTCGGCAGCGGGGCGTGCGGCTCGCCGCGCAGCCGGGGCTCGCAGAGCGCGGCCAGCACCGCGAAGTACCGCTTCGACCGGTCCAGGGCGAAGGCGGGCGCGGTGCGCGCACCCGGCAGCGAGGGATCCGCCGTCACGTAGTCGTGGCGCGGCGCCCACACCTCGAAGTCGAGCAGCTCCCCGGCGGCGGGCAGCACCACCCGGGAGAACTCGAAGGGCACCGGCGCGTCCAGCCGCCCCGGGGCGACCTTGAGGTGCTCGCCCGCCCCCTCCGGGTTCTCCACCACGTACGTGTGCCGCGAGCCCAGGTTGCTCAGCGTCCAGAACGCGCCGCTGGCCCGGATCTTCCCGGCGGACCGGGAGATTCCGTCGTGGGCGAGGGTGAGGTGGGGGAGCGCGGGGTCGTCGGGAGGTGTACGGCCGAACCGCAGACTTTCCCCCGGCGCGAGCCGGAATTGCTCCTCGGGGCCCGCACATTGCGCGGGAACCACGATGATGCTGTACATCCTGTGCACCCCTCCCTGGCAAATCCCCGCCAGGGTAGGGAGCGAATTCGGTCCCGGTAAGGCGGAAGGCCGCCAATTCCCCGGAAAGAGTGGGGAATTGGCGGCCTTCGCAAGGCGGTGAAGGCGGTTGCGCCTTCGACCTGGTTACTTCTTGATGACGATCGTGCCGCCGGCACGGTCGTGCCAGCCCTGGAGCTTGCCCGAGTTGTCGAAGAAGGGGGAGAGGTAGACCAGCAGCGTGCCGAGGCCGCAGAAGAGCGAGCCGACCATCGGGATGATGTAGCGGATGAAGCCCGCACCCAGGCCGGGGGCCTGACCGGTGTTCTCCTTGACGACCTTGACGCCGAGGACCATCTTGCCGAGCGTCGCGCCCCAGATGGAGACCATCAGCCACTCGTAGAGCAGCGCGAGGAGCGCGAGCAGCGCGAGGGCGGCGAAGAAGCCCGCGATGATGCCGCCGGCGGCTGCACCGGCCTCGTTGACGCACTGCGAGTAGTCCGGGCTCATCGGGTCGATGCCGGAGCAGTCCCGGACCGACTCCGAGGCGCCGACCAGACCCGCGAGGCCGATCACCGAGGCGACCGCGTAGAGGATGCCGTACGCCACGCCGTCCAGCAGGCGCGCGCCCAGGCGCCGCCCCATCGTGGCCAGTTCGACGGTGCCCAGGCCCGCGACGTTGATGTAGCCGTTGTTGGCCTGGAGGGTGCCGCCCGGCTGCTGGGGCGGGTAGCCGTAGCCCTGCTGCGGCGGGACGCCCTGCGGGGCCTGCTGCGGGTAGCCGTAACCGGGCTGGCCCTGGGGCTGCTGGGGGTAGCCGTAGCCGGGCTGCTGCGGGGGCTGCTGCGGCTGGCCCTGGGGCTGGCCGTACGGGTTGTTGGGGTCGCCGAAGCTCACGTGCGATTCCTCCGAAATTCGAGCTGGGGACGGTGCGGTCCGAGCGGAGGAACGTGTCTGGAACGAGCGGTTTGCCCCCCTGCGCTACCGCGAACTGCGCGCCACATCGTCGTATTAGCGACTTGTTTTTGTCCAGCCGATAGAGGGAGGTGTTGTGCAAGTGCAACGTTTGGTTCCAGCCGGTGACAATGTGCGCCCGCAGCGGGCCGGACCCTGATTGGAACCTCCTCCCCACATCCGGGAGGATGGGCACATGACCGCCCAGATTCTCGACGGCAAGGCCACCGCAGCCGCGATCAAGTCCGAACTCACCGGCCGCGTGGCGGCCCTGAAGAGCCGGGGAATCACTCCCGGGCTCGGCACCCTGCTGGTCGGCGACGACCCGGGTTCCAAGTGGTACGTCGCGGGCAAGCACCGCGACTGCGCGCAGGTCGGCATCGCCTCCATCCAGCGCGAACTGCCCGAGACCGCCACCCAGGAGGAGATCGAGGCCGTCGTACGGGAACTCAACGAGGACCCCGCCTGCACCGGCTACATCGTCCAACTCCCGCTCCCCAAGGGCATCGACACCAACCGGGTCCTGGAGCTGATGGATCCGGCCAAGGACGCCGACGGCCTGCACCCGATGAGCCTGGGCCGCCTCGTGATCGGCGAGACGGGCCCGCTGCCCTGCACCCCGTACGGCATCGTGCAGCTGCTGCGTCACCACAACGTCGAGATCAAGGGCGCACACGTGGTCGTCGTCGGCCGGGGCATCACCATCGGCCGCCCGATGCCGCTGGTCCTGACCCGCAAGTCGGAGAACGCCACGGTCACCCAGTGCCACACCGGCACCCGTGACCTCTCCCACCACCTGCGTCAGGCCGACATCATCGTGGCCGCCGCCGGTGTGCCGCACCTGATCAAGCCCGAGGACGTCAAGCCGGGCGCGGCCGTCCTGGACGTCGGCGTCAGCCGCGACGAGAACGGCAAGATCGTCGGCGATGTGCACCCCGGTGTCGCCGAGGTCGCCGGCTGGGTCGCCCCCAACCCGGGTGGCGTCGGCCCGATGACCCGTGCCCAGCTGCTGGTCAACGTCGTTGAGGCGGCCGAGCGCGCAGCCGGTGTCGACGCGGGCTGAGCCGGAACCGTACGGGACGAAGAGGGAGCGAAGCCATGGGCGGGCAGGCGGACGACCGGAGCGAGCCGGACGGCAGGATCGCGCAGCCTGAGGGCGAGCCCGAGGCGAAGGGCGTCGTCAGTGCGCCGGGTCCCGAGGGCCGCCCGGTGCGCACCACCCGGCGCTTCCCCCTCTTCACCCGGGACACCGCCCGCCCCGAGGGCGGCGGCCGGGCCGCCGACGGGGACGCCCCGGCGCCGGTGCGGCAGTGGCCGCTGATCACAGTGCTGGGAATGACCGGGCTCGGGCTGCTGCTGGTGGCCGTCGACGCGTTCGGCATCGGCTTCCGGCTGGGGACGGTGCTGATCGGGGTGGCCCTGGTCACCGGGGCGGTGTTCCGGTGGGTGCTGCCGAGCGTGGGCATGCTGGCGGTCCGCTCCCGGTTCACGGACATCGTGACGTACGGGCTGCTGGGCGTGGTGATCATGCTGCTGGCGATGATGACGCAGCCCGAGCCGTGGCTGAAGGTGCCGATCCTGGAGGAAGCGGTGCGCTTCACGGTGCGCGGCTGAGTGCGCGGCTGACGCACACCAGGACGCAGGACAGACCGGTGGCCCGTTCCCTCCCCCCGTGGGGAGAACGGGCCACCGTCGTGTGCGGGATCAGCGACAGCTGGGGCTGTTGCGGATGTCGATGGCGTACGGCTTCCAGCCGGGCCGCAGGCTGTACACGCGGCGCGGCTTCGCGCACTCCCAGTGCTTGCCGGTGCCGTTGTGGCGCATCAGGTAGATACGGGCGCCGTCGTCGTAGCGGGAGTTGACGATGACGTTCGAGGAGCGGGCGCGCGAGCCGAGGCGCTGGTAGCCCAGGTCCTTGTAGGCGGCCTTGTAGGTGTTGCCCCGGTAGAAGCAGACGCGCGGCCAGGCGCAGCGGCGGGCCTGGGCCTGCACGTCGGCGGCGCTCACGGCGCTCACGGCCGCCGGTGCCTTCACGGCGGCCTTCGCGGGCGCCGCGGCGGCCGGAGTCGCCCCGGCGGCGAAGAGTCCGCCGAGGGTCAGTGCGGCGGTGGCGAGTGCGACGGCGCGCTTGGGTGCGTGCATGTGGTGTTCCTCCCCGTTGTCGTACGGCCCGCTCCGGTTCGGGGCGGGGTACGGGAACGACTGTGCGCCGCCGTTTTCGGTCGCCGCCAGAGGCCCGCGCCCGTACGGGAGGACGTGGGACGTCCCACGGTCCTGCCTGGGGGTTCGCCCCGTCCCACGAGGCGCGGCGGGGATGCGTGGGACGCGTACGGAGTGCCGGAAGTTGGCCGGAAGCCGTCGCGGGGCGCCCGGGGCGGGGAACCCGGGCGCGGGTCCTTCGCATCATGAGGAAGGACTGCCGGGGGCAGGACTCCCCGGGTCGGGGGTCCGGGGCGTGCCCCGGAAGAGTGCACACGCGTACGGGGTGAAGCATGTCGCGTTGGAAGACACTGCCGTCCGGGCTGGGCGAACGCGATCGTCAACTGGTCGTCCAGCTGCGGAGACTGAAGGATCACAGCGGTCTGAGCCTGGCCGCCCTGGAGACCAAGACCGGCAGCAGCCGCTCCTCCTGGGAGCGCTACCTCAACGGCCGCACCCCGCCGCCGCGCGAGGCCGTCGAGGAGCTGGCCCGGGTCTGCGGCGCCGACCCCACCCGCCTGCTCGTCCTGTACGACGTCGCCGCCCGCGACCGGGGGAGCGCCCTGGCGGACGAAGGCGCGCGGCAGCACCCGGACGAGGCCGAGCCTTCGCCGCCCCGCCCGCGCCGCCCCCTCCTGCTGGTCGCCGCCGGCTGTGCGCTGCTCGCGGCCTTCGGAAGCGGGTACGCGGTCGCGTCGGTCACCGGGGGCGAGGACACGTATAAGTACGAGGAGGGCAGGACGTACTCCTGCGCGGACGCCCGCAAGGACGGCGGCCGGTACGCCGGGCACAGCGTCACCCGGGAGAGCCTGCTGATGCCCAACACCCGGGGGTGGGACGTCGTCGAGGCGCAGTGCCTGCTGACGGCGCACGGCTTCGACGCGGGCGCGGTCGACGGACTGTACGGCCCGGCCGCCAAGGACGCCGCCCGCGCCTTCCAGCGCGAGCGCGGGCTGGTGCCGGACGGTCTGGTCGGCGAGAACACCTGGCGGGAGCTGCGCCGATGAGGGGTGAAGAAGCGGCACCGGTTCCGGGCGGGGACCGTGCCCATCTGGCGGCGGAATTGCGGGAGTTGAGGGTCGGTACGGGGCTGAGCCTGGCGGCGCTGGCGACGCGGACCCCGTACAGCAAGTCCTCCTGGGAGCGTTATCTCAACGGCAAGAAGCCGGTCCCGAGGCAGGCGGTGGAGGCCCTGTGCACGGTCGCGGGCGAGCCGAGCGCCCGGCTGCTGGCCCTGTGGGAGCTGGCGGACGCCTCCTGGAGCGGCCGGTCGGCGGAGGCCGCTTCGGTACCGGAGGAGCCGGTGTACGAGCTGGGGCGCGAGCCCGAACCCGTACCCGTGAGGAAGAAGTGGCTGCCGTACGCCCTGCTGGCGGGCGGGGCGCTGGCCGGGGCGGCGGTGGCGGTCGTCGGGATCGCCGCGCTCGGGGCGGGCGGCGGGCCGGGCGCGGGGGCGTCGCCGCGGCCGAGCCGGGCGGTCGCCGTGGAGGCGGGGTGTTTGGGCGCGCAGTGCGTGGGGCGCACGCCCAAGGGGATGGGGTGCGGGCAGTCGGGGGCGGCGAGTTCGCTGGTGGACCGGACGGCGAAGGGCGGGCAGCGGCTGGAGATCCGGTACAGCAGCGTGTGCAGGTCGGTGTGGGTGCGGGCGTCGTTCCTGAAGGTGGGGGACAGGGTGGCGCTCTATCCGGCGTTGGCGGACGAGACCGAAGCGCGGGACGAAAGGGACGAAAAACCCCCAAAGGCCATGCGGGCGGAGGCCGTCGATGTGGGGGATGCCACAGATTGGGTGGTCACGCCGATGCTCGCGCCCCGTGATCCGTCCGGGGTGCGCGCCTGTCTGGAGCCCGTGGCGGGAGGCGCGCCGGAGTGCTTCACGAGCTGACCGGAGAAAGATCGACATGCACAACTGGAGGGAACCATTCCGATGTTGGGCGGCGTCTTGGGATCCGGTGTTCCGAGATGGATCACCGAAATGATCTTGTTTCGGGGGAAGGTGTCGCAAGACAGTTGAAGAACGGACTTGTCTGGACATAGTGGACCGCCGTGCGGGAAGGCCAGGGCTCGGGCAATCCGCACACAGCATCGGTGGGACACTGGTACGGGCGATCGGAACGGGAGCGCGCAATGGGGTGCGTCCGGAGTTCCGATTTGCTCCCGTGCGCTCCCGCCCCAGGAACTGACATCCTGGCTCTGCGCATCCCTCTGGGTACGCCAGGATCGAAGGGGCAAGAGCAGGGGGCTGGAACAAGAGCGCGGGGCACATCAGGAACGTACGGGGGGACAAGGGGGAAGCTATGCCTCGTTGGAAAGCGCTGCCGGAGGGACTCGACCCGCAGGTCAGGGAGTTCGCGAACCAGCTGCGTCGACTCGTCGACCGCAGCGGTCTGAGCGTGGCCGCGGTCGCGGACCGCACCGGGTACAGCAAGACGTCCTGGGACCGCTATCTCAATGGACGGCTGCTCGCACCCAAGGGCGCGGTCCTCGCGCTCTCCGAGGTGACCGGGACCAATCCCATGCACCTCACCACCATGTGGGAGCTCGCGGAGCGTGCCTGGAGCCGTTCCGAGATGCGCCACGACATGACGATGGAGGCCATCCGGATCTCCCAGGCGCGTGCCGCCCTGGGCGAGTTCGGTGCGCCCGTCGCCCAGAACGCCAAGTCGCGCAAGGCGGGCACCACCTCGACCCCGCCGGGGCAGCCGAAGCCCCGCCCTGCGGACTCGGCGCTGACCGACACCGGTCAGCAGCGCCGTGCCGCGCGTCCCAACACCGACGCGTTCGACATGACGACGAACCTGAAGATCCCGAGCGAGCTGACGGCGCGCACCGGTTCGGGCCCGTCGGCCCGCTCCGGCCAGGGCTCCTCGGAGCGTCCCGGCCAGAGCTCCTCGGGTGCCGCGCGCACCGCGCCGAGCCGTCCGGCCCCGGGCCGCCCGGAGCCCGAGCGCGGTTACGCGAGCGACTTCGAGCGCGGCTTCAGCCAGGGCCAGAGCTACAACAGCCAGGCGGCCCCGTCCGCTTCCGCCAAGCCCTCCGCGTCGTCCGCCTCGGCGGCCCGTGCCGCCCTGCCCGACGACTACGGCCGTCCGCCGGGCTACAACAGCTCCTCGCGCTCCGGCTCCTCGCGTCCCGGCTCCCCGCCGCCGCCGAACTCGGCGCCGGACCGCCAGCGCCAGCGCCGCAAGCTGACGATGTTCCTGGCGGGCGTCGTCGGCGCGCTGCTGGTCATCGTGGCCGCGGTGCTGCTGACCGGCGGCGACGACGAGAAGGACAAGAAGCCGACCGCGGGCAACCCCCCGGCGACCTCCGAGTCCAAGACGAAGACGCCGAAGCTGCCCGCGGGCGTGAAGTGCAACGGCAAGGCCTGCGACGGCAAGGACCCCGAGCAGATGGGCTGCGGCGGCGAGTACGCCGTCACGTCCGCGCGCGGCACGGTCGGCACCGCCCGCATCGAGGTCCGCTACAGCAAGACCTGCGGGGCGGCCTGGGCCCGGATCACCGGCGCCGGCGGCGGCGACAAGGTGACGGTCTCCTCCGACACCTCGGCAGCCGGCCGCAACGGCGTGGTCGGAGCGGCGGCCACCGACGCGTACACCGCCATGGTCGAGGCGGCCACGGCCGACGAGGCGCGCGCGTGCGCGACGCTGAAGGGCGGCAAGAAGGGCTGCACGACGGCCGAGTAGCCGTCGCTGGGAAAAATCTTGGAACCGGGGTGCATGTCCTCCTGCGATCAGGGCAGGCGGACGTCACCCCCCACGGGTGACGCACCCGAGACGGCCGTCCGCGCTCCCCCCCTCGCGCGGGCGGCCGTCGGTGTTCCCTCTTCCTCACGTCTTGCTTCCCGTACGACAGCGGGGTGTGCGCCGTCCCACACGGACCCGGGGGTACGGCCCGCCCGCGGCGCGATAGCCTGGCGCCGGACATCTCTCCACATCGAGATATCCCGCACACAAGGGGCAGGGACCCCCGCCACTTCGCTTGTCTTACGGAGATCGCCATGACCCGCACTCCCGTGAATGTCACCGTCACCGGCGCGGCCGGACAGATCGGCTACGCGCTGCTCTTCCGCATCGCCTCCGGTCACCTGCTCGGCCAGGACGTGCCGGTCAAGCTGCGTCTCCTGGAGATCCCGCAGGGCCTGAAGGCCGCTGAGGGCACCGCCATGGAGCTCGACGACTGCGCCTTCCCGCTGCTCCAGGGCATCGAGATCACGGACGACCCGAACGTCGGCTTCGACGGCGCCAACGTCGCCCTCCTCGTCGGCGCCCGCCCGCGCACCAAGGGCATGGAGCGCGGCGACCTGCTCTCGGCCAACGGCGGCATCTTCAAGCCGCAGGGCAAGGCCATCAACGACAACGCCGCGGACGACATCAAGGTCCTCGTCGTCGGCAACCCGGCCAACACCAACGCGCTCATCGCGCAGGCCGCCGCCCCGGACGTTCCGGCGGAGCGCTTCACCGCGATGACCCGCCTGGACCACAACCGCGCGCTCTCGCAGCTCTCGAAGAAGACCGGCACCCCGGTCTCGGAGCTCCGCAAGCTCACGATCTGGGGCAACCACTCGGCCACCCAGTACCCGGACATCTTCCACGCCGAGGTCGCGGGCAAGAACGCCGCCGAGGTCGTGGGCGACGAGAAGTGGCTGGCCGACACCTTCATCCCGACCGTCGCCAAGCGCGGCGCGGCGATCATCGAGGCCCGTGGCGCTTCCTCGGCCGCCTCGGCCGCCAACGCCGCCATCGACCACGTGTACACGTGGGTCAACGGCACGGCCGCCGGCGACTGGACCTCGATGGGCATCCCGTCGGACGGCTCCTACGGCGTCCCCGAGGGCCTCATCTCGTCCTTCCCCGTCACCTGCAAGGACGGCAAGTACGAGATCGTCCAGGGCCTGGAGATCAACGACTTCTCCCGCACGCGGATCGACGCGTCGGTGCAGGAGCTCAAGGAAGAGCGCGACGCGGTGCGCGAGCTCGGCCTGATCTAAGCAGAACCCCCCGAAAGCCCCCGGCAGCTTGGCTGCCGGGGGCTTTTGCGTACCCGCATTGCCTGCCCGAACCAGTTGTGCACCTGCTCCCGAATGTAGTACTTCTTATACATGAGCGAGCAGGTGCACAACAGAATGGCCGTCGTGCGGGCCGAGCGGAAGGTCTCGCGCCAGGCCCTCGCCGAAGCGGTCGGCGTCCACTACCAGACCATCGGCTACATCGAGCGCGGGCAGTACAACCCCAGCCTCGACCTGGCCCTGAAGGTCGCGGCGTTCTTCGAACTGCCGGTGGAGGCGCTGTTCTCGCTGGAGCCGTTCGGCTCGCTCACGCAAGAGGTCTACGGGAGGAAGGCACAGTCATGAACGCGAGCAACACGATGACCGGGTACGACCGGCGCATGCGGTCCCTGATGAACAACCCCAGGCTGTACCCGCTGCACGCGACTGCCGCCCGGCGCCGGACCGCCGTCGCGGCCCACGTGGCCCTGACCGGTACGGCCGTCGTCCTCGCGGTCTGGCTGTTCCGGCAGGAAGCCCCCTGGACCGTGCTCGTCATGCCCGCGATCCTGCTGCCCTGGTGCATTGTCACCGGCATCCTCAACAGCGCCACCGGCGGCCTCTTCGAGCTGCGCGCCCGCGCCCTGGACGAGCGGCAGCTCGCCGAGCGCGAGCAGGCCCGTTCCGCCGCCCACAAGATGACTGGCGCGCTGGTCGGCGGGGCGGCCCTCGGGCTCTGGCTGGCGGCCTGGCTGACCGACGGGCAGCTGAGCAGGGCGTACGTCGCCCCGCTGCTCGCGGGTGTCTTCGTCCTGCACTGGCTGATGCCGCTGTGGATAGCGGGCCTGCTGGTCAAGGACGACCCGGCCGACGACTTCGCGGACGACGCGGTCCCTTCGTACAGCTGATCCCGAAGGCACCTATCAGGGGAGTTCCCGTGCGAACGGGTCTATGGGGTGCGGTGGCGGGCCTAGCGTGACGCCTCGTGACGCAGCCCATCCCGCCCACCGTGCCCCCGCAGGGCCACCCGCAGCCGCCCGGCGAGCGGTACCCCGTGCCGCCCGCCCTGAGCGAGGCCAGCCGGCTGCTGTGCGCGGGGACGTATCTCGACGGCGGGTACCGCGATGCGGTGATCGAGGAGCTGTACGTCCACGAGGAGCGGGTCACCGCGCCCTCGTACGGCTTCGACGCGGCCCGCGTCCTCGCGCACGCGCTGCGGGCCCGGCGGATCGAGCTGGTGTGGGCGGGCGGGACGGTGGTGCTGTGGGTGCTGGCCTCCGTCCTGACCGACGGGCTCTTCCTGTTCCTCCTCTTCCCGTGCGTCGTGCTGGCCCTGGCCACACTGCTGCGGGGCTCCGCCCGCAGTCCCGAACCGGCCCGCCTGATTCCGGCACTGCTGCTGCGCTGGTACGGCCGGGGGGTGTTCGCCTGGACCCTGCTCTGGCTGGTGGCCCGCGCGTTCGACGACCCGGAGAGTTCGGAGAAGAGCTGGCTGGACGACGCGCTGGCGAAGGTCGAGGACGTCTTCGGCGGCCTGCTGAACACCCTCGACGGCATGGGCACTCCGGCCCTGCACATCGAATCCCGGTCTGTCTGGGTGGCGTTGGTCTTCCTCGCCGCGCTGGCCGTGACGGCAGGTGTCCAACGGCTCCAGTTCGCCCGCATCCTCGCCAAGGAGTTGAATCCGCTGGAGTTCGTCCGGCGCGACGAGGACCGCGCCGAGGCGGAGTCCGGTGCGATCGGTCCCCGCTCGCGGCGGATGCGTGCGCTGGTCGCCGCCGAGCAGACGTCGCCGGTGATCATGTACGGCACCGAGGACCCGTTCTGCGGTGCGGGTGCGCCGGTCGACACCTGGGAACTCGCGGTCGAGCTCAAGCCCCGCGAGGGCGTCATGCCCCACCCGCTCGACAACCGGACGATCCTGGCCAAGGTGGTTCCGCTGGTGACGGCCCTGCGGGTGCCCTCCGTGCACGGCGACGCGGTCGTGGACCGGCTGCGTGAACTCACCGTCGACGAGTGCGTGTTCCTGCCCGCGCTGAACGCGGGCTCGTTCGCCTCCACCCAGGGCGACCCCGTTTTCGTACGGGACGGCCTGACGGCGTCCGTCGAGGAGGGCGGCGAGACCCGGCGGCACTTCCTGCGGATCCGGGTCGGCGGCTGGGGCGAGGAGGTCGTCGTCACCGTCTTCGTACGGGTGCACACGCAGGGCGGGATGCTCATGCTGGAGATCGCCCCGCACGTACTGCCGCCGATCCGCCCGCAGTTCCTGGCCGGGACGCTTCAGGCCCACCGCTACGCGGACGGCAACGCGCTCGTCCGGATCGCGGGCGGCCTCGCGGACACCCCGTCGGCCCCGGTGCGGGCGCTGATCACGCTCGTACGGGGAGCGAACAGCGGCGTCCGGCTCCTCACCGGCGGCCAGGGCGCCGAACCGCGCACCGGCCCCGGCTTCTCGGTACGGGAGCGGGCGGCGACCGGACGCCTCTCCCTCTTCCAGGACATGGACGTCAGCCGGTACCTCAAGAGCATCCAGGACCGGGTCGCCAACGGGGTCAAGCAGGCCCTGTACGAAGCGGGCTGGCAGACCGGCGACTTCGAGCAGAAGGTCATCAACGTCTCGGACGGCGGGGTCGTCATCGACTCCGTCCACAACAGCGCGCTGGGCTTCGGCGCGGGCGCACGGGCGCACACCACCAATTCGGGCCCGCAGGGTCCTGTACGGGGAGGGAACGGCAATGGCCGACAGTAATCACGAGGACGCGTCGGTGTCCGGGCCTCGCTTCGGCACGGTCAACAACAGTGCGATGTCCTTCGGCGCGAACAGCCGCGCCGATACCTCGAACTACTTCGGCGGCGCTGCCCCCTCGCCCGAGCACCAGAAGCTCCTCACCGAGGTGCAGGCCCTGCGGGACGACCTGGCCCGGCTGGCGGCCACGCGGGAGATCGAGGTGCTGGACGCCGAACTGGTCACGGCGGAAGCCGAGTTGGCCACCACGGGCCAGGCTCCGCGCCCCCTGCTCGACCGCGTCAGGCACGCCCTGACGGCGGCGGGCCCGATCGCCGCGAGCTTCGCCTCGGCGGTGGCCCTGGGCGAGTCCCTCACGGCACTCCTCCCGGGCTCCTGACCGGTGCCGAAACGCCGCGACACCCCGGACCGGGTCTGGGACCCCACCACCCAGAGCTGGCAACCGGCCCCCACCGCCAGCCCTCTCGGACCTAGCCCCGAGGGGCCGGAACGGGCGGGCACGGGGACAGCCCCCGACGGAGCCGCACCCTCTGCCCTGCTGACGCCCGGCCCGTACTCCCCGCCTCTCACACACCCCTCGCCCGCTCCCGGAGGTCTTCGTCCCGCCCCCAAGCTGATCGCCGTCACCCTCCTCCTCGCCGTCGCCCTCGGCGGGGGCAGCACCTGGCTCGCGCTCCGGCTCACCGATCAACCCGTCGCCCCGCGCGCCGCCGTGACCCCCGCACCGCCCGGCATCCCGGGCCCCGCACCTCTCCCGCCGACCTCCGCCACGGCGGAGACCCCGACCTCCGCCGCAGCGGAAGCCCCCACCCTCCCCCCGGACTTCACCCTGGTCACCGACCCCGTCGGCCCCCGCTTCGCCGTCCCCTCCTCCTGGACCCAATCCCCGGACACCGAGGACGTCACCTTCTACCGGGGGTCCACCGACGCCGAGTTCCTCCAGTTCTGGCGGATCAAGGAGGTCGGGATCTCCTCCAGGGCGGCCCTGCAGCAAACCGTCCTGAACCAGGGGAGGTCCCGGGTGAACTTCCAGGAGATCTCCTTCGCCCCCGTGTACGACTCGCCCCACCCCGAGACCGAGGAACTCGTCTACGAGTACGACAAGGGCGACACCGCCCTCCGCGTACGCCACGTCGAACGCGTCTTCCGTGCCTCCGACGGCGCCCAGTACGCCGTCCTGGTCTCGGGCCCGGCCACCTCCTGGCCGGCCCAGCGCGCCACGCTCACCACCGCGCTCGCGCACTTCACCCCGTGACCGCGACCTGTTCCGATTCCGGTCGCCGGACCTACCATGTCCTCCCGCGCGTGCGGGAGTTCAGGCGGTCGAGGGGGAGCGGTCCATGGCGCACGGCGACGAATTCGCGCGCACGGGCCCGGAGGGGGAGTCCGGTACCCCGCAGGCCCGTTCGCCGTTCAGCACGGGCAAGCCGGGACTGCGCTTCCGCTTCACCCCGGTCAACGTCCTCCTCGTCGTCCTCGGCCTGGTGATCGGCCTCGGTACGGGCTGGCTCGTCCAGGACCGCCCCGTCGCCGACCCCGCCAAGAAGTCGCTCGCAGCCCCGTCCGGCTCCACGCAGGCCGCCAAACCCCTCCCCCCGAAGCCCAGTTCACCGAGCCCGACTCCCACGCCGTCCCCCACCCCCACCCTCCCCGACGACTTCGCCGTCGTCCGGGACCCCTCCGACGTCACTCTCGCCGTCCCCTCCGGCTGGCGGCGCGACGAGGCGGCCTCCGTCTACTACCGGTCGCCCAAGTACCCGTACAGCCGCTTCCTCCAGTTCTGGCCCCTCGCGGAGTCCGGCATGAGCGCCACCCGCGCCCTGCGCGTCACGGTCACCACCCACCGCCACTACCCGAACTTCGAACTCCAGTCTCTGCACCCCACCACCAAGGGTGCCGCCGAACTCGTCTACTCGTACGACAGCACCCGAACGGGCCGCCGCCTCACCCTCATCCAGTGGATCTTCCCCACCTCCGACGGCAAGCGCTACGCCCTCGCGGTGGTCGGCCCGGCCGACGAGTGGCCCCGCCAACGCAACACCCTGGAAACGGTGTTGAGGCATTTCGAACCCGTGGACGACGACTGACCGCACGCGCTGCCCGCGCTGACTGGGGTGACTCGCGACGCGAAGGGGGCGCGGGGTGCGGGGGCGGGACATGGGAAGGCACGGGCGGCTCCGGGCGGGCCTGGCGGCCCTCCTGCCGGTGGTGGCGGTGGGGATGTGGGCGGTCGCACCGACAGAGACCCCCGAGGCGATCCGGATGGACGGGTGGAAGCCGTGGGAGACGCGGCTGAAGCTGGACGATCCGTACGACATGCGGGGCTACCCCGGCGTGAAGTGCCGGTACGCGGCCTCGGCGCTCTGGTGCTCCGGCAGCGGCATGGTCGCCGGACGCCTCGATCCCCGTACCGGGGCCCTGCTCTGGCGGTACGAGACGTCCGCCCGGGAGCCACGGCTGGTGGGAATCACGGCGACGGAGGCCTTCTTCCTGGAGGACCACGGGCAGGGCGGGAAGAGCCGGTGGGAGGTGCGGGCCTTCGACGCGCGGTCCGGTCGCCGGGTCGCGGGGTACGGGCTCCCCGGCACCCCGGAGTCCTGTGTCGTACGTGTCGTACGTGTCGTACGTGTCGTACGCAAGGCCGGCGGGACGGCGCTCGCCTGCCAGGAGCGGGGCGGCCGGATCGTACGGCGGGACGCCCTGACCGGCGAGGAGAAGTGGAGTGCGGAAGGGGAGTGGAACCTCGTCCTCCGGCCGCCCTTCGTCCCGGAGCCGACGCCGCAGCAGGCTTTCGACGGCGTCGTGGTGGAGCGCCGCCGGTCGGGCGGTACGGCCGGCGGCCGTGAGGTCGGCAAGCTCGACGACGAGGACGGTCACGTCGTCTGGCGGGCGGCGCTGCCCAGGCAACTCGCCTTCTCCGGTCTCGCCGACGACTGCGTCTACCTGACCCCCTGGCCCGAGTCCCGGCCCGACGAACTGGTCCGGCTCGACCCGTCGACGGGCAGGACCACCTCGGCCGCCGCGCTCGAAGAGCGGGAGCGCACGCTGGGCGTGACGGACGGCGTCCTCTGCACACGCCTCGAAAACCCCACGAACTACAACGAGGGCCTGGTGCGGGCGTACGACACCGCCCGGGGCAAGCGGCTGTGGCAGACCGGGTACATCGAGTCCAGCGGCCTGTCCGGGCCGACTGATCCCGGCCAGTATCGTGTCGCGACACGGCAGCACGTTTCACGGGGGCGGGACATGGCGCGGGGTGAACGGCCTGCACAGCTGGTCCACTACGAGGTGGACGAGCCCGTCAACGTACAGGAACGTGCCCTTCAGGAGCGCGGAGCGTCGGAGGAGGGCTCAACCCTCAGAAGTTGATCAAGTTGGGGTTGAGGGGCTTCGGGGTGTGGAAGCAGGGCAGAGACCGCAGTACGCACCAAAACCGGGGGTTCTCCCATGGCCGGACTCTTCTCCAAGCGCGACCTCAATGTCCTCGCGCTGAGTGACCGCGACGACCTGCTCGCCCTCCTTCGGGGCGCCCTCGACGCCGCCGGGCCCGACTCCGTCGAGCGGCCGGGGCTGGAGCGGGCCGTCGCGCTCGTCGCCGGCGCGCCCGCCATGTCGCCGGCGGAGCTCCGCGGCCGCTGGGCCCGGGAACGTATCGAAGCGGCCGGGGTCGAGGTCAAGGCGGACTCCGTGGTCGCGATCAAGGCCCTCCGCAAGGCCGAGCCCGAGCTGAGCCTCCTCGCGGCCGTCAACCTGACGAAGGACGCGGCGGCCGTTGAGCGGTGAGTCGTTTTCGGCCCCGGGGGTGTGTCGGGTCCTCGGGGTCCTCGGGGACGCATCCGCCCCGATCAGGTCTTTTGTCCCCACGGAAAGTGACTCATGGCACTTTCGGCGACGTAAACGGCATGCTTTTCGCCGCCGGGGGGAGGGGTTCCGCCGCCAGTTCTCCTGGCGGGGACCAGCACCTCTGGTCCTTTCGGTAACGGAAGGCGAAAGCGTCGTGTCGGCAGAAAAGACCATCCATGTGGGCGGGGAGTGGCGGGCAGCCCTCTCCGGCTCCACGCGCGAGATCCTCGACCCCGCGGACGCGAAGCCGTTCGCCGTGGTCGCCGAGGGCGGCGCGGAGGACGTCGACGCAGCAGTCGCCGCCGCGAGCAAGGCCTTCGGGGGTGGGCAGGGGGTCTGGCCCTTGACGCCCACCGCCGAGCGGGCCGCCCTGCTGCGCCGCGTCGCCGATCTGCTCCAGCGGGACCGCGAGGAGTTGGGGCGGCTGGAGGCGCAGGACGCCGGAAAGACCGTGGAGGAAGGGCGCGTTGACATTGACTGCGTGACGGATGCCTTCCGGTACTTCGCCGACCTGGTGATCGGGGAGGGCGCGGGGCGTGTTGTCGACGCGGGGTCGGCGGACATCCACAGCGTGGTCGTGCATGAGCCGGTGGGTGTGTGCGCGCTCATCACGCCGTGGAACTATCCGCTGCTTCAGGCGAGTTGGAAGATTGCGCCTGCGCTGGCGGCCGGAAATACCTTCGTGGTCAAGCCGAGTGAGATCACGCCGATGACGACGGTTGCGCTCATCGCGCTGCTGGTCGAGGCAGGGCTGCCGGAGGGTGTGGCGAACGTTGTCACCGGGCCTGGCGCCTCGGTGGGGGCGCGGATGGCCGAGCACCCGGATGTGGATCTGGTGTCGTTCACGGGTGGGTTGGTGAGCGGTACGAAGGTCATGCAGGCCGCTGCCGAGACCGTCAAGAAGGTCGCGCTGGAGCTGGGCGGGAAGAACCCCAATGTCGTGTTCGCTGATGCGTGTGCGACGGAAGAGGGGTTCGATACGGCTGTTGATCAGGCGTTGAATGCTGCCTTCATTCACAGCGGGCAGGTGTGCTCGGCGGGGTCGCGGCTCATTGTGGAGGAGTCGGTGAAGGAGCGGTTCGTCGCCGAGCTGGCGCGGCGGGCCGAGAAGATCCGGATCGGGCGCGGGACCGAGAAGGGCGTCGAGTGCGGGCCGCTCGTGTCTGCGTCGCAGTTGGAGAAGACGGAGTATTACGTCGCTGCGGCGCTGGAGGAAGGCGCTGTGCTGCGGGCCGGCGGCTCGCGGCCCGAGGGTCCCGGGTACGAGGGGTACTTCTACCGGCCGACCGTGCTCGACGGGTGCCACCGCGAGATGCGGGTCGTGCGGGAGGAGACCTTCGGGCCGATCCTCACGGTGGAGAGTTTTGTGACGGAGGCGGAGGCGATTGCCCTCGCCAATGACACCGAGTACGGGCTTGCGGGGGGTGTCTGGTCCGCGGATCCCGGGCGGGCGCGGCGGGTTGCCGCGAAGCTGCGGCACGGGACGGTGTGGATCAACGACTTCCATCCCTACTTGCCGCAGGCGGAGTGGGGCGGCTTCGGGAAGTCCGGTGTGGGGCGGGAGTTGGGCCCGGCGGGGCTGGCTGAGTACCGGGAGTCCAAGCACATTTACCAGAACTTGAATCCGGTGCCGGTGCGGTGGTTCTCGGGCTGAGGGTCGGTCCGGGCGGGCGTTGCCCTCCCCGTTCTGCCTGGCCCCCTTGGGCGGCGCCCCCTTCCCTTCCCCGTAGCCCCCTTGGGCGGCGGGGCCGCCCCCCCCGGGGGGGCGGAACGGGCGGGCAAGGGGGCGGCCCGCCCGATCCGGGCCCGCCCCGGCACCGGCCCGCCCGCACCCCCGACACAGGGCACGCGCAGCCCAGGGCCCTCGGGGCGCCTCCCGGTACCGGGGACGTGAGGCTCTGGCCCGCCGGGCCATGGGGTCCCCAGCCCCGCCCCTTCACCTAAACCCGCGGGGCAAGGGGACCGGTCCCGTGCAGGTGTGTCGTGGCTGGTGGCGCAGTTCCCCGCGCCCCTGAAGGGGCGCGGAAAGGGAGCGGCCCGGCACGGGAGGACCGCGCCCGTACAGCCCCCGTACACCCCCACCAAAAACCCATTACGCGACAGAACCTTCGTCAGAAGAGGAGCAGCACCCCATGCCCGAGCCCACGCCCGAGCCCACCCACGACTACGACTACGACTACGTCGTCATCGGCGGCGGCACCGCCGGATCCGTGATCGCCTCCCGCCTCACCGAGGACCCCGAGGTCCGCGTCGCCGTCATCGAGGGCGGTCCCTCCGACGTCGACCGGCCCGAAGTCCTCACCCTGCGGCGCTGGATGGGCCTCCTCGGCGGTGAGCTGGACTACGACTACCCCACCACCGAGCAGCCCCGCGGCAACTCCCACATCCGGCACAGCCGGGCCCGCGTCCTCGGCGGGTGTTCGTCCCACAACACCCTCATCGCCTTCAAGCCCCTCCCGTCCGACTGGGACGAGTGGGAGGCCAACGGCGCCGAGGGATGGGGGGCCTCGGCCATGGACCCGTACTTCCACAAGCTCCGCAACAACATCGTCCCCGTCGACGAGGCCGACCGGAACGCCATCGCCCGCGACTTCGTCGACGCCGCCCAGGGCGCCCTCGGCGTCCCCCGCATCGACAGCTTCAACAAGAAGCCCTTCGAGGACGGCGTCGGCTTCTTCGACCTCGCCTACCACCCGGAGAACAACAAGCGTTCGTCCGCGTCCGTGGCGTACCTCCATCCGTTCCTGGACCGCCCGAACCTCCACATCATGCTGGAGACCTGGGCGTACGAACTGGAGCTGGACGGCACCCGGGCGCGCGGGGTGCGCGTGCGGACCAAGGACGGCGAGGAGGTCCTCGTACGGGCCAACCGCGAAGTCCTCGTCTGTGCAGGGGCGGTGGACACCCCGCGGCTGCTCATGCACTCCGGCATAGGCCCGGCCGCCGACCTCGAAGCGCTCGGCATACCCGTCGCCGTCGACCTCCCCGGCGTCGGCGAGAACCTTCTCGACCACCCCGAGTCCGTCATCGTCTGGGAGACGAACGGGCCCATTCCCGAGAACTCCGCGATGGACTCGGACGCGGGTCTCTTCGTGAAGCGGGATCCCGAGCACGCGGGCCCCGACCTGATGTTCCACTTCTACCAAATCCCCTTCACCGACAACCCCGAGCGCCTCGGCTACGAACGCCCCGCGCACGGCGTGTCGATGACCCCCAACATCCCCAAGCCGCGCAGCCGCGGCCGGCTCTTCCTCACCAGCGCCGACCCGGCCGTCAAGCCCGCCCTCGACTTCCGGTACTTCACCGACGAGGACGACTACGACGGCCGCACCCTCGTCGACGGGATCAGGATTGCCCGGGAGATCGCGGCGCAGGCCCCCCTCTCCGGATGGCTCAAGCGCGAGGTGTGCCCGGGTCCGGAGGTCACCTCCGACGAGGACCTGAGCGAGTACGCCCGCAAGGTCGCGCACACCGTCTACCACCCCGCAGGCACCTGCAAGATGGGCGCCGCCGACGACGAACTCGCCGTCGTCACCCCCGACTTGAGGATCAAGGGACTCGACGGCATCCGCATCGCCGACGCGTCCGTCTTCCCGACCATGACCGCCGTCAACCCGATGATCGGCGTCCTGATGGTCGGCGAGAAGTGCGCAGAGCTGCTGGCCGAAGCGGCCACGCAGCAACCGACCATCTCCGGAGGTGCCGCGTAATGAGTACGACTCCCGCCACGAAGGACGCCGAGACCACGGCCGACCACGCCGTCTTCTCCGTACGCAACCTCTGGAAGGTCTTCGGCCCCAAGGCCGACAAGGTCCCCGGCGACCAGGAGCTGACCGGCCTCTCAGTCCCGGAACTGCGCGAGCGCACCGGCTGCACGGCCGCCGTCCGCGATGTCTCCTTCGACGTGAAGAAGGGCGAGGTCTTCGTCGTCATGGGGCTGTCCGGCTCCGGAAAGTCGACTCTCGTCCGCTGCCTCACCCGCCTCATCGAGCCGACCTCCGGCAGCCTCGCCATCGACGGCGAGGACGTCCTGTCCATGGACAAGGCGCGCCTGCGCGAACTGCGCCGCCACCGCGCCGCCATGGTCTTCCAGCACTTCGGCCTGCTCCCGCACCGCACGGTCCTCGACAACGTCGCGTACGGGCTCGAAGTGCAGGGCATGGGCAAGGCCGAGCGGCGCGCGAAGGCGGCGGAGGTCGTGACCAAGGTCGGCCTCGACGGGCTCGAAGACCGCCGTCCCGGCCAGCTCTCCGGCGGTCAGCAGCAGCGCGTCGGGCTCGCCCGCGCCCTCGCCGTCGACCCCGAAGTCCTGCTCTTCGACGAGCCGTTCAGCGCGCTCGACCCCCTCATCCGGCGCGACATGCAGGAAGAGGTCATCCGCCTCCACCAGGAGGAGGGCCGCACGATGGTCTTCATCACCCACGACCTCAACGAGGCCCTGCGCCTGGGCGACCGCATCGCCCTGATGCGCGACGGCGAGATCGTCCAGCTCGGCACGCCCGAGGAGATCGTCGGCTCCCCGGCCAACGACTACGTACGGGACTTCGTCCGCGACGTCCCCCGCGAGCAGGTCCTCACGGTCGCCTCCGCGATGCGCACCCCGGAGGCAGGCGACGCCGAGTCCGGCCCCGCCGTGGCCCCGTCCGCCCCGGTCTCCGAGGCCATCGAGGCCCTGGTCCGCACCGGCGAACCGACGGCCCGCGTGATGTCCGACGGCCGCCTGCTCGGCATCGTCGACCGCGCGTGCCTGCTGTCGGTCGTCGCCGGCACCCTGGCGGTGACCGCCTGATGAGGTACGTCAGTAGCATCCTCCCGACCGGCGAGGTGATCGCGTGAGTGCCGTGACCACCACCTCCGCCCCGCCGAAGCCCCGTACGCAGGAGCCCAGTTGGCGCGACCGGCTCACCCGTCGCCCCGCCCTCCTCAAGCTCGGCGCGCTCCTGGTGATCGCCGCCGTCGCCGTCCCCGTGCTCCACTCCCGCTGGGCGTCCGGCACCTGGCCGGCCCCGCTCACCGTCGACCTCACCGAGCCCCTCGGCAAGGTCAGTGACTGGATCATCGACAACCGCGACGGCCACCCCCTCTTCCTCTATTTCTTCGGCCACATCTCCAACGCGGTCGTCCTCTCCGTACGTGGCGTCTATCTCGTCCTCCTCGCCCTCGGCTGGGCCGGCACCACCGCGCTCGCCGCGCTGGTCGCCTGGCGTGCCGCCGGGGTGAAGCTGGCCGCCGGGACCGTCGTCGCGCTCGCCGCCTGCGGGCTGCTCGGCATGTGGGTGCCGACCATGCAGACCCTCGCGCTGATGGCCGTCGCGGTCGCGGCCTCGGTGATCCTGGGCGCGTTCCTGGGACTCGCCGCGGGCCTCTCCGACCGCACCTTCCGCATCCTGCGCCCGGTCCTGGACACCATGCAGGTGCTGCCTGCCTTCGCGTACCTGCTCCCCGTCGTGCTGATCTTCGGCATCGGCGTCCCGGCCGCCGTCCTGGCGACCGTCGTGTACGCCGCCCCGCCGATGGCGCGCCTCACCGCGCTCGGACTCCGGGAAGCCGACAAGGGCGTGCTCGAAGCCGTCGAGTCCCTCGGTGCGACCGCCCGGCAGCGGCTCTTCACGGCCCGCCTCCCGCTGGCCCGCAAGCAGCTCCTCCTCGGCCTCAACCAGACGATCATGATGGCCCTCTCCATGGCCGTCATCGCGTCCGTCATCGGCGCCGCCGGTCTCGGCGACCGCGTCTACCAGGCGCTCGCCTCCGTCGACGTCGGCCAGGCGCTGGCCGCGGGTCTCCCCATCGTCCTGATGGCGATCGTCCTCGACCGGGTGACGGCCGCCGCCGGTTCCGGCGACCGCGAGCAGGGGCGCTCCTGGCTCCCGGCCGCGCTCGGCGTGCTCGCCGTCGCGGCGGTCGCCGTCGCGACCCGCCTCGCGGGCTCGCTCCTGTGGCCCGAGGCCTGGTCGATCGAGATCGCCCCGACCGTCAACAAGGCCGTCGGCTGGATGACCGACCACCTCTACTCCGGCGTGCCCGTCATCGGCGGCACCGCCGACTGGGCCGGCCACTTCACCTCGTTCGTCCTCGACCCCATCCGCTCGGGCCTGACCGCCCTCCCCTGGTACGCGGTCCTGCTCCTGGTCGCCGCGCTCGCCTGGCTGATCGGCACCTGGAAGTCGGCGCTCACCGCGGCGCTCGCCATGGCCGCGATCGGCGTCCTCGGCGTGTGGAAGCCGTCCATGGACACGCTCTCCCAGGTCGTCGCAGCCGTCGCCGTCACCCTCCTCATCGGCTTCGCGATCGGCATCGCCGCCTCGCGCAGCAGCCGCCTGGAGCGAGTGCTGCGCCCCGTCCTCGACGTGATGCAGACGATGCCGCAGTTCGTCTACCTCATCCCCGTCGTCGCCCTCTTCGGCGTGGGCCGCGCCCCGGCGGCAGCCGCCGCCGTCGTCTACGCGCTCCCCGCCGTCGTACGCATCACCACCCAGGGCCTCCAGCAGGTCTCCCCGGCGGCGCTCGAATCCGCGCGCTCGCTCGGCGCGACCAGCGGCCAGCAGCTCCGCCAGGTCCAACTCCCGCTCGCCCGGCCCTCCTTGCTCCTCGCCGTGAACCAGGGCGTCGTCCTGGTCCTCGCCGTCGTCATCATCGGCGGCCTGGTCGGCGGTGGCGCACTGGGTTACGACGTCGTCTTCGGCCTCGCCCAGGGCGACCTGGCCACCGGCCTCAAGGCGGGCGCGGCCATCGTCTGCCTCGGCCTGATGCTCGACCGGGTGACCCAGCCCTCGCGGGCCGCCCGCAAGGAGGACGCGTGAACATGAATCGTCGTACGGCTCTGAAATCGACCGCACTGGGACTCGGCGCACTCCTGCTCACCGGATGCGGCGCCGCCGACATGACCCAGCAGGCGTCCCCGTACGCGAACGCGGCGGGCGCGAAGACGGTGACGCTGTCCGTCCAGTCCTGGGTCGGCGCCCAGGCGGACGTCGCCGTCGCCAAGCTCATCCTGGAGCGCGAACTCGGCTACCGGGTCGACACGGTCCAGGTCGACGAGGTCCCCGCGTGGGACGCCCTCAGCCAGGGCCGGGTCGACATGATCATGGAGGACTGGGGTCACCCGGAGCAGGAGGCCCGCTACGTCAAGGACAAGAAGACGATCGTCCCGGCGGGCGAGGTCGGCGTGATCGGCCACATCGGCTGGTGGGTCCCGAAGTACTTCGCGGACAAGCACCCGGACGTGACGGACTGGCGCAACCTCAACAAGTACGCGGACCAGTTCAAGACCCCGGAGAGCGGCGGCAAGGGCCAGCTCCTGGACGGCTCGCCGTCCTACGTCACCAACGACAAGGCCCTCGTCAACAACCTGAAACTCAACTATCAGGTGGTCTTCTCGGGCTCCGAGGCCGCGCAGATCACCCAGATCCAACGCTTCGCCAAAGAGAAGAAGCCCTTCCTGACCTACTGGTACAAGCCCCAGTGGCTGTTCGAGCAGGTGCCGATGGTGGAGGTGAAGCTGCCGAAGTACTCGGAGGAGTGCGCGGCGAAGGCGCCGGAGGACATCGACTGCGAGTACCCCACCACGCCGCTCGCGAAGTACATGAACGCGAACTTCGCGAAGAAGGGCGGGAAGGCGGCCCAGTTCCTGAAGAACTTCAAGTGGGACGCGGAGCAGCAGAACGCGGTGTCGCTGATGATCGCCGACCAGAAGCTGTCGCCGGACGAGGCGGCACGGAAGTGGGTCGCGGCGAACGAGAACGTCTGGAGGGCATGGCTCCCCAAGTAAGTCCCGCGCCCCCTGATGTGCCGCCCGAAGGGCCGCACTTCAGGGGCGCGGGGAACTGCGCAAAACGCCAGCCCCCCACCCAGCCGCGCGGCCGAGCGCTTTAGGCGAAGGGGCGGGGCCGGGGCGAAACCCGGGGGCCCGGGGGCAGCGCCCCCGGCCGGAACAGCAACCACCCACCACCCCAGCACCCCGCCCCGCCCCGAGCCCCGCCCCCCGGCGGCCCGAGCGGTCAGTGCTTGATGGACCCCGCCACATAGTGCCCCGGCACCATCCGCGTCGACACCGCGAACCGGTTCCACACGTTGATCGTGTTGATCGCCGCGATCAAATGCGCCAGCTCGACCTCGTCGAACTCCTTCGCCGCCTTCTCGTACACCTCGTCCGGCACGAACCCGTCCGTCACCACCGTGATCGCTTCGGTCAGCTCGATCGCCGCGATCTCCTTCGCCGTGTAGAAGTGCTTCGACTCCTCCCACGCCGACAGCTGGATGATCCGCTCCACCCGCTCCCCGGCCGCCAGCGCGTCCTTGGTGTGCATGTCCAGGCAGAACGCGCAGTGGTTGATCTGCGAGGCGCGGATCTTCACCAGCTCCGCGACCACCGGATCCAGGTGCTTCCTCGTTGCCTTCTCCAACTGCAGCATCGCCTTGAAGACCTCGGGCGCGTGCTCGGACCAATTCATGCGGGGAGTGTGCTCGGGGACATTCACGGGGGCGTTCTCGTTCGTCGTCATGCTGTCGACGTTACGCCTGGGACGGCCCACGACTATGGTCCATTCCCATGCCAGATTCCTGGGCCACTTACCGCGCCGAACTCGGCAAGGACCTCCACCTCGACCTGTCCATCCCCGGCTCCACCCCCGACGCCGCCTACGGCTCCACCTCCGACGCCACCCTCGGTTCCGCTTCTGGATCCGCCCCCGGCTCCGGCTCCGGCTCCGGCTCCGCCCCCGGCTCCGGCTCCGGCTCCGGCTCCGCCCCCGGCTCCGGCTCCGGCTCCGGCTCCGCCCCCGGCTCCGGCCCCGGCTCCGCCCCCGGCTCCACCTCCGACGCTGCCCCCGGTTCTGCTTTCGGGCTCCGCACCCGCCTGCGCGACGCCCTCCGCGAGGCCGCCCGTACCGGCCGCCTTGCCCCCGGCACCCGGCTGCCCTCCTCGCGCAGCCTCGCCGCCGATCTCGGGATCGCCCGCAACACCGTCGCCGACGCGTACGCGGAGCTCGTCGCCGAGGGCTGGCTCACCGCCCGCCAGGGCTCCGGCACCCGGATCGCCGAACGTGCCCGCCCCACCCCGCGAAAGCAGCCCTCACCTGGACCGCGGCCCCCGGCCCGTACCACTCCCACCCACAGCCTGATGCCCGGCGCCCCCGACCTCTCCACCTTCCCGCGCGCCGACTGGCTGAAGGCCTCCCGCAAGGCCCTCACCGCCGCCCCCCACGACGCCTTCGGATACGGGGACCCCCGCGGCCGTATCGAACTCCGTACCGTCCTCGCCGAGTACCTGGCCCGCGCTCGCGGCGTCCACGCCGACCCCGAACGCCTCGTCATCCGTTCCGGTTACGTCAATGCCCTGACCTTCCTGGCAGGCGCCCTCCGCCGCCGCTCGCCCACCACGAAGGCCGTCGCCACCGAGTCGTACGGACTGCCCTTCCACCGCGCCTGCTTCACCGCGGCCGGCCTGCGCACCCCCGCCCTCGGCCTCGACGAACTCGGCTCCCGCACCGGAGAATTGACGGGCCTCTCCGGCGCCGGGGCCGCCCTCCTCACCGCCGCCCATCAGTTCCCGACCGGCGTCGCCCTGCACCCCGACCGGCGGGCCGCCGCCGTCGACTGGGCGCGCAGCACCGGCGGTCTGATCCTGGAGGACGACTACGACGGCGAATTCCGCTACGACCGCCAGCCCGTCGGCGCCCTCCAGGGCCTCGACCCGGACCGCGTGGTCTACCTCGGCACCACCAGCAAGGCCCTCGCCCCGGGCCTGCGCCTCTCCTGGGCGGTTCTCACCCCGGACCTCCTGCCCTTCCTCTCCCCGTACGACAACACCTCCAGCGCGCTGGAACAGCTCACGCTCGCCGAATTCATCTCCTCCGGTGCGTACGACCGCCACATCCGCGCCAAACGCCTGCGCTACCGCCGCCGCCGCGACGAGCTGGTCTCGGCCCTGGCCACCCACGCCCCCCACGTCCGCATCAGCGGAATCGCCGCCGGCCTGCACGCCATCCTGGAACTCCCCGAGGGCACCGAACGCGCCGTCCTGCGCGCCGCCCACTGGCAGGGCCTCGCCCTGGAGGGCCTCTCCACCTACCGCCACCCCGAAGCCCCCGCCCCACCCCACGACGGCCTGCTGATCGGCTACGCCACCCCAACCGACAGCGCCTGGCCCGGCACCCTGAACGCTCTGATCCGGGCCCTTTAGGGGCGCGGGGAACTGCGCGAGCAACCCACCACAAGCCGCGCGGCCGAGCGCTTTAGGTGAAGGGGTGGGACCGGGGCGAGCGCCGCAGGCAATCGAGGTGCCGGGCACCATCCCGAAAACCCCCGCCGCGCAGCAAGCGACCCCCGCCCCGCGCAGCGATTCGCCACACGGCCCGGGGGCCGAACAATGCCCGGTCAGCCGACCAGAAGCCTCACCTCAACGCCTCCTCCATCAAAAGCTTCCCGCTCCGACTCGCCCGCAACAACCGCTTCACCGCCGCCGAAGCAGCCGCCAGAATCAACCGGCGCCCACCCCGCCGCCAGGCGAGCAACGCGTTCAGGAAGCCGGAGTCGCAGAACGTCACCCGTGACGCGTCGACCACCAGTCGGGTGTGCCCGAACGCCGCCGCCGACGTGAGCAGCGCAGTCAGCGGGGCCGCCGTGAAGTGGTCGATCTCGCCCTGCACGGCGACGCTCAGCGTGGTGCCTTCGGCGCGGCACGCGGCCACGACGCCGGGCAGCGGACGCCTGGTGACGCCACGGCCGGTACGGATGGGGATCGGCAGTATGTGAGAGGGGCTTGCAGTGGTGTTCACGCCGTCTGCAACGAGGCCCGGCCCCCGGGGGCACCGTCGAAGCCCCAGGATCACCCGGCCGCGCGAAAGATACGCCCCATTGCGACGGGGAAGGCGACGGGAAAGAGAAGCCCCGGCCGGACGGGGGAGACCGGCCGGGGCGGCATGGGGAGGCGGGGTGAAGAACCCGCGCATAGATGAAGGATAAACCATTCGAATGTGTCTCTACCACCGCCCACCCCCACCGGGGCAAATCCACCCGGTCCAGGCTCCGGCGTTCCTCGCAGCCGCCCGGCCCTCTAGTCTGGCGACGATCCGAAGGCAGTCAGGGATGCCGGAGACAGATCAGACGTGCAGAACGAACACGGGGGAGTGGGCCGGTCATGGCAGCGGCAGGGCGACGGCGACGACTGAGGTCCAGCACGGTGGTGCTCGGCGGCATGGGAATGCTCGCCCTCACCCTCACCTCCTGCGGTGACGAACCGGACCGGCGCTGCGTCGACCCGGTCACGCAGGAGGAGCTGCCCAGCTACGAGTGCGACGACGATGACGACGACGGCGGCAGCAGCGGCAGTAGCGGCAGTTCCGCCTCCCACCACGGCGTCTACTACTACGGCGGGTCCGTCAGCAACAGGCGCGTCTCCGGCGGCAGCTTCGACAAGCAGGCCGTTGACCGCGGCGGCTTCGGCTGTTCCGGCTCCGGCGGCGGCTGAGGGGTGTTCCCTGCGGGCCGGGGGTCGCTTGCTGTAACTGCCGGGGGCTCCGCCCCCGGGCCCCGGCCGCCTTCGGCGGTTTTGGCCCCTGACCCGCCCCTTCACCTAAACCCTGCGGGAGCGTCGTGGCTGGTCGCGCAGTTCCCCGCGCCCCTGACGGGGCGATCCCGACACGCCCTCCCCCCGAAGGCCACGCCATGAAGCGCCACACCACCACCCCCCGCCCCGACTGGCAACGCATCGTCGAGGAGCAGGGCGTCATCTACCCCCTGACCCGCTACCCCGACGACACCCTGCGCCCCTACTGGGACGAGAGCGCCTACTACTCCTTCACCCTCCCCGAGGTCGAAGCCCTCGAAGAGGTCGTCGAGGAGCTGCACGCCATGTGCCTGGCCGCCGCCGCCCACATCGTCGAGCACGACCGCTTCGCCGACCTCGGCATCACCGACCCCAAGCTCGCGAAGCTGATCGCCGAGTCCTGGCACCGCCGCGCCGAACTCCCCTCCCTCTACGGCCGCTTCGACCTCCGCTACGACGGCACCGGCCCGGCGAAGATGCTGGAGTACAACGCCGACACCCCCACCTCCCTGGTCGAGGCCGCCAGCCCGCAGTGGTTCTGGATGGAGGAGCTGTTCCCCGGCGCCGACCAGTGGAACTCCCTCCACGAACGCCTGGTCGACGCCTGGAAGCGGCAGTCGGCGCTCCTCCCGCCCGGCCCCCTGCACTTCGCCCACTCCGACGGCGACGAGCTCGGCGAGGACCTGATGACCGTCGCCTACCTGCGCGAGACCGCCGAACAGGCCGGCATCCGCACCGAGGCCATCTCCGTCGAACGCATCGGCTGGGACCGTCTCTCCCGCCGCTTCGTCGACGAGAAGCTCCGCTTCATCCGCAGCTGCTTCAAGCTCTACCCGTGGGAGTGGCTGGCCACCGACCGCTTCGGCCCGCACGTGCTGTCCACCCTCGACAACGGCGGCGGCACCGGCACCACCTGCTGGATCGAACCCGCCTGGAAGATGCTCCTCTCCAACAAGGCCCTCCTGGCCATCCTCTGGGAGCTCTACCCCGGCCACCCCAACCTGCTCGCCGCCTACCTCGACGGCCCCCGCGAGCTGGCGGACGAGAAGGGGTACGTCGCCAAGCCGCTGCTGGGCAGGGAGGGCGCCGGAGTCACCGTCCACGAGCCCGGCTCCCCGCCGCCCGCCCCCACCGGCGAAGGCGACAAGGTCTGCTACCAGGAGCTGGCCCCGCTGCCCGACTTCGACGGCAACCGCACCGTCCTCGGCGCCTGGGTGATCGAGGACGAGGCCGCGGGGCTCGGCATCCGGGAGTCCGCGGGGCTGGTCACGGACGAGTACGCCCGCTTCCTGCCCCACGTCATCCTCTAGCCGTCAGTCACTGAGCACGGCCCGCAGCTGGTCCAGCCCCCAGTCCAGGTCCTCCTTGCTGATCACCAGCGGCGGGGCGATCCGGATCGTCGAACCGTGCGTGTCCTTCACCAGCACCCCCCTCTCCATCAACTGCTCCGAGATCTCCCGGCCGGTGCCGCGCGCCGGGTCGATGTCCACCCCGGCCCACAGTCCGCGCCCGCGCACCGCCCGCACCGCGCCCCCGCCGACCAGCAGGTTCAGTTCGTGGTGCAGGTGGTCGCCCAGTTCGGCGGCCCGCTGCTGGAACTCGCCGCCGCGCAGCATCGCGATCACCTCCAGCGCGACCGCGCACGCCAGGGGGTTCCCGCCGAACGTCGAACCGTGCTCGCCCGCCTTGAACACCCCCAGCACCTCCGCCGAGGACACCACCGCCGACACCGGCACCACCCCGCCGCCGAGCGCCTTGCCCAGTACGTACATGTCGGGCACCACGCCCTCGTGCTCGCAGGCGAAGGTCTTCCCGGTCCTGCCGAGACCCGACTGGATCTCGTCCGCGATGAAGAGGACATTCCGGGAGGTCGTCAACTCCCGTACTCCCGCGAGGTATCCGGGCGGTGGCACCAGCACCCCTGCCTCGCCCTGGATGGGCTCAAGGAGCACCGCCACCGTGTCGTCCGTGACCGCGGCGGTCAGCGCCTCCAGGTCCCCGTACGGCACGACGTCGAAGCCCGGGGTGTACGGCCCGTAGTCCGCGCGCGCCTCCGGGTCCGTGGAGAAGCTGACGATCGTCGTCGTACGGCCGTGGAAGTTGTCCGAGGCCACGATGATCCTGGCCCGCCCGTCCGGTACGCCCTTGACCCGGTAGCCCCACTTGCGGGCGGTCTTCACGGCCGTCTCGACGGCCTCCGCCCCCGTGTTCATCGGCAGCACCATCTCCATGCCGCACAGAGCCGCCAACTCGTCGCAGAACGCGGCGAACCGGTCGTGGTAGAAGGCCCGCGACGTCAGCGTCACTCTCTCCAGCTGCGCCTTCGCCGCGTCGATCAACCGCCGGTTGCCGTGGCCGAAGTTGAGCGCCGAGTACCCGGCGAGCATGTCGAGGAAGCGGCGCCCCTCGACGTCGGTCATCCAGGCGCCCTCGGCCGAGGCGACGACGACGGGCAGCGGGTGGTAGTTGTGCGCACTGTGCGCCTCCGCCGAGGCGATGGCCTCCGCGGTGGCCGCCGAGGCGGTGGCCGTGGCGTCCGTGGTGTTCGTGGTGGCCTCCGTTGTCGACACGGGAACTCCGATCGTCAGGTACGGGAAGTGGCCGTCCTGTCAAAGGTGCGGACGGCGCCCCTTTCTATCGTCGGTCACCGCGAGGGCGCGGAAACCTTGCCGCCCGATGCACATCTTCCGCCCGGACTGCCGGTCACAGGTCGATGAGTTGACCCCGGGGCCCCGGCGGGTCCGGCTCCCCGGGCCCCGCTTCCCGGGCCGCCCGCCACCGCAGGAACAGCACCGCCCCCACCGCCCCGGCGGCCAGCCCGGGTATGGACCACCACCAGCCGTCCGCCGCACCGACGGGCCTGGGCGCCGCGACCGGGGCGGGCGCCTCGGCGGCGATGGCGGCTCTGCGGGCTTCCAGGTCCAGCTCGGCGTGCCGGTCGTACCAGGACTGGGGTGGCCCGTGCGTCGGCCAGGAGGGCACCACGGCCTCGTCGGTGGCCGGCGCCCTCAGCCCCCAGCGCTTCAACAGGCCCGCCAACCGGACCGGATCGGCGGCCTTGTGCCAGGAGCCCTCGGTGTCCGCCGGGTCGTCGGAGGCCGTGTGTATCCATACGGTGCGGCCGGCCTCGCGGACGTACACCTGCTGGAGTCGCCAGGGGACGGAGTCGTTGACCAGCCAGGTCACATTGATCTCGTCGGCGTCCATCCCCACTTCCAGCCCGGGCCGGTCCGCCGGGCCCGTCGCCTTCCTGGACGGCGGCTCCAGCAGCTCCAGCAGGTACCGGTACTCGAGGTCCGAGGCATACCGGGCGGCAGTCTTGCCGTTGACCGGACAGGCCAGCAGCACACTCGTCGGACCCCCGGCGTACGCCGCCGGAGCCGTGGCCCAGGCGAGGCCGAGCACCAAGAGCAGCAGGGCCAGTCGCCGCAGAGAGCGAAGCCGGTGTCGCATGAGCCCCTCCAACTGTCCAGGTGTGTCGCTTCGTTGCCTCTGACGGATCTGCCTCTGATACACCGCCCGGACCGCGCAGGTTCCCATCCCGGCGAGGTCAGTTCCCGGCGGATCCGGCGAGGTCAGTTCCCGGCCGATTCCGCGACCTCCACCGCCCGAGCCATCGGGGTCACCCCCTCCAGCCGCCACGTCAGCGCACGGTCCCGCCCCTGCCAGACCAGCGTCGGTGCCGCCGTCCTCACCACCGGTGCGTACGGCTGCCCGGCGGCGTCCTGGAGCCGCAGCGTCAGCCGGTGCGGCTCGGGGAACCAGAGCGCCGTGTTCGTCCCGACCTCCGTCCACTCCGGCTCCCCGGACACGGTCTTGAAGAACAGCGGGTCCAGCCCCGCCCGGAACACATCCAGCCGCACCGGCCCACCACCCCTGCCGCCCCCGTCGGCCCAGCACACCGACAGCACCCGCCCGTCCGCCGACACCGAGGCCCCGCCCGGCCTCCCCAGCGACTGGGGCAGCCGCACCGAGAACCCCGCCCGCCGCTCGGCCTCCGCCAACGGCACCGCCCCCGGGCAGCCCGGCACCGGGTCCGGCGACGGTGTCGCCCGCCCCGGTTCGTACCGCACACCGACCCCGCCGAAGCCGAACCAGTCCGCCACCGCCGCCCGCACCGGCGGCGTCAGCGCCAGCACCACCAGCAGCCCGGACACCCCCGCCGCCAGCGCTCGCCACCGCCGCCGCGCCCAGCCCCGCAGCCGCACCCACCGCGACACCGGGGGGAGAGGCGTCGGGACGCCGTCCGCGAGCAACTGGGCCAGCACCCGCTCGGCCATCGACTCCCCGATGCCCTCCGGAACCCGGATGGACCGCCCCAACTCCCGCAGCTCATCAGGCAGTTCGCCGCCCACGCACCCCACCCCCTCCCCGCAGTTCCTCCGCCAGCTCCGCCGGTAGCAGCCGCTCCAGCTTGCGCAGCGCCCGGTTCAGCCGGGACTTCACCGTCCCCCTCGGCCAGCCCAGGGCCTGCACCGTCTCCGCCTCGTCCAGCTCCAGCAGGAACCGGCACGTGACCACCTGTCGGTGCTCCTCGCTCAGCTCCTCCAGCGCGGCGGCCAGCGCCGCCATCCGCTCGGCGCGCACCGCGGCCACCGCCGGGTCCGCCGACTCCGGTATCAAGGGGAAGGCCCCGGTCAGCGTGGCCTCCCGGCCCACGGCGGAGCGCAGCCGGGACGCGGCACGCACTGTGTTCCTGGTCTCATTGGCCACGATGCGTATCAGCCAGGGCCGAAAGGCCGCGCCCTCCCGAAAGCCGCCCAGCGCCTGGTACGCCTTCACCCAGGCCGTCTGGACCACGTCCTCGGCGTCCGCCCCCGCCCCGAGCGCCACGGCCGCCCGCAGTGCCGTGCCCGTGTGGGCCCGCACCAGCTCCGCGTACGCCTCGGAATCCCCGGACAGTACGCGTGCGATCACCGCGGCTTCATCGACGACGACGCCGCCCCCTCTCAGGGTCCCCTCCAGCGTTCTCACACACTTGATACACCGGAAGCACCGCATCGGTTCCCCACCTGACGCCACCGGATTCGCCGTCCGACGCGATCGGATTCGCCGTCCGACGCGATCGGATTCGCCGTCCGGCGCGATCGGGTTCCCCACCCGACGGGATCAGGTCCCGTACCTGAGAGAATGATGAACATGGCCTCTCGACCCCGTGTGCTCTCCGGCATCCAGCCCACCGCAGGCTCGTTCCACCTCGGCAACTACCTCGGCGCCGTGCGCCAGTGGGTGGCTCTGCAAGAGACGCACGACGCCTTCTACATGGTCGTGGACCTGCACGCCATCACCATTCCGCAGGACCCCGCCGAGCTGCGCGCGAACACCCGCCTCGCCGCCGCCCAGCTCCTGGCCGCAGGGCTCGACCCGGACCGCTGCACCCTCTTCATCCAGAGCCACGTGCCCGAGCACGCCCAGCTCGGCTGGGTGATGAACTGCCTCACCGGCTTCGGCGAGGCCTCCCGGATGACCCAGTTCAAGGACAAGTCCGCCAAGCAGGGCTCCGACCGCACCACCGTCGGCCTCTTCACGTACCCCGTCCTCCAGGTCGCCGACATCCTGCTCTACCAGGCCCACCAGGTCCCCGTCGGCGAGGACCAGCGCCAGCACATCGAGCTGACCCGCGACCTCGCGACGCGTTTCAACGCCCGCCTCGGCGAGACCTTCACCGTCCCGGAGCCGTACATCCTCAAGGAGACGGCGAAGATCTACGACCTCCAGGACCCCAGCATCAAGATGAGCAAGTCGGCGTCCACGCCGAAGGGCCTCATCAACCTCCTGGACGAGCCGAAGACCACCGCGAAGAAGGTCAAGAGCGCGGTCACCGACACCGACACGGTGATCCGCTTCGACCCGGCCGAGAAGCCCGGCGTCTCCAACCTCCTCACCATCTCCTCCGTCCTGACCGGAAAGTCGGTCGCCGAGCTGGAGAAGGAGTACGAGGGCAAGATGTACGGCGCGCTCAAGACGGACCTCGCCGAGCAGATGGTGGAGTTCGTGACGCCGTTCAGGGAGCGCACCCAGGCGTACCTGGACGACCCGGAGACCCTGGACGCGATCCTCGCCAAGGGTGCCGAGAAGGCCCGCGCGGTCGCCGCCGAGACCCTCGCCCAGGCCTACGACAGGATCGGCTTCCTGCCCGCGAAGCACTGAGGTCTGCCAGCACGCAGCGGTGGCGGACGCACGTCCCGCAGGCCCCGGACCTTGGACTCTGGCCCCGGGGCCCCTGCGCCCGCCACACTGCACTGCGACAGCTTCCTTCACCCATCCGCAGTGACGACAGCGACGACGAGGAGAACGACGTGGGGACCGTAACGCTCGGCGTTTCGATCGCGGTCCCGGAGCCGTACGGCAGCCTGCTCCAGGAGCGGCGCGCGGCCTTCGGGGACCCTGCCGCTCATGGCATCCCTACCCACGTCACGCTCCTGCCGCCGACCGAGATCGACGCGGACCTGCTGCCGTCGGTGGAGGCGCACCTGGCGTCGGTCGCGGCGTCGGTGCAGCCGTTCCCGATGCGGCTCGCGGGCACGGGCACCTTCCGGCCGCTGTCGCCGGTGGTCTTCGTGAAGGTCGTCGAGGGCGCGTCCGCGTGCGCCTGGCTCCAGAAGCGGGTGCGGGACGCGTCGGGGCCGCTGGTCCGCGAGCTCCAGTTCCCGTACCACCCGCACGTGACGGTCGCCCACGGCATCACCGAGGAGGGCATGGACCGGGCGTACGAGGAGCTGTCCGCGTACGCCGCCGAGTGGTCCTGCGAGTCCTTCGCCCTGTACGAGCAGGGGTCCGACGGGGTGTGGCGGAAGATGTGCGACTACGCGTTCGGCGGGGGCACGGAGGGGGATCTGCCGCCGCAGGGGCTTCCGCACGACGCGCCGGCCCTGCACTAGGGCCGAGGCCGCTACACCGGCAGGCGCCTGAACAGCGGCCTCGGGACGTGCCGCAATGCCGACATCACCGCCCGCAGCGCCCCCGGCACCCACACCACCTCCGCGCGCCTGCGCAGCCCCGCCTCGATGGCCTCGGCCACGGCCTCCGGCGTCGTCGCGAGGGGGGCCTCCTCCATGCCCTCGGTCATCTTCGTCCGTACGAATCCGGGGCGTACGACCATGACGTGCACCCCCGTCCCGTGCAGCGCGTCCCCCAGCCCCTGAGTGAACGCGTCCAGGCCCGCCTTGCTGGAGCCGTAGATGAAGTTCGCCCGCCTGGCCCGCTCGCCCGCCACCGAGGACAGTACGACCAGCGAGCCGTGGCCCTGGCTCTGGAGGGCGTTCGCGCAGACCAGACCGGCGGAGACCGCGCCCGTGTAGTTGGTCTGGGCGACCCGTACGGCGGCCATCGGTTCGGCCTCGTCGCGGGCCTGGTCGCCGAGCAGCCCGAAGGCGATCAGCACCATGTCGATGTCGCCCTCGGTGAAGACCTTGCCCAGCACCTCTTCGTGCGAGGCGCTGTCGAGGGCGTCGAAGGGCACGGTGTGCACCTCTGCGCCCAGGTCGCGGAGCTGGCCCGCCGCCGCGTCGAGGGCGGGGGAGGGGCGGCCCGCCAGCCACACCGTGCGGGTGCGGCGGGCGACCAGGCGGCGGGCGGTGGCGAGCCCGATCTCGGACGTGCCGCCGAGGACGAGCAGGGACTGCGGGGTGCCGAAGGCGTCCTTCATGTGAAGCTCCTAGAACAGTTTCAGAGGGCGAGGCGGCGGGAGAGGTCCGAGGTGAAGACCCCGTGCGGGTCCAGCTCGGCGCGCAGGGCGCGGAAGGCGTCGAGCTTCGGGTACATCGCGGCGAGCGTCTCGGGACGTACGCGGGAGTCCTTGGCCAGGTAGAGGCGTCCTTCGGCGGCGCAGACCTCCTCGTCGAGCTCGTCGAGGAAGGTGCCGAGGCGGGGCATGTTCGCCGGGATGTCGAGGGCGAGCGTCCAGCCGGGCACGGGGAAGGACAGCCAGCCCGGGTCGCCGTCGCCGAAGCGCTTGAGCACGGCGAGGAAGGACGGGCAGCCGCGCCGGGAGATCCGGCCGACGATCCGGCGCAGGGCCTCCTCCTGTCCGTACGGGACGACGAACTGGTACTGGACGAAGCCGCTGCGGCCGTAGATCCGGTTCCAGTGCGGGACGCCGTCCAGGGGGTGGAAGAAGGTCGAGATCTTCTGGAGTTCGCCGACCCGGGAACGGGGGGCCCGCCGGTACCAGAGCTCGTTGAAGAGGCCGACGGACTTGCGGCCGAGCAGTCCCTCGGGGACGAAGGAGGGGGCGCCGGGGAACTGGCCGGGGCGGAAGGTCAGCGGGTGGCGGCGGGCGCGGGCGGGCAGTTCGTCCAGTGGGGCGTGGTCGCCGCGGGTGAGGACGGAGCGGCCCATCGAGGCGCCCTTGGCCAGCAGGTCGATCCACGCCACCGAATACCGGTACAGGTGGTCGGTCTCGGTGAGGCGGGTCATCAGGTCGTCGAGGTCGGTGGCGCGCTCGGTGTCCACCGACATCAACGAGGTCTCCACGGGCAGCAGTTGGACCGTCGCGGAGAGGATGACGCCGGTCAGGCCCATGCCGCCGGCGGTCGCGTCGAAGAGTTCGGTGCCGGGGAGGACCTCGCGCACCTCGCCGTCCGCGAGCAGCAGCCGCAGCGAGCGCACGTGCCGGGAGAAGCCGCCGGAGACGTGGTGGTTCTTGCCGTGGATGTCCGCGCCGATCGCCCCGCCGACGGTGACGTACCGGGTGCCGGGGGTCACGGGCACGAACCAGCCGAGCGGGAGCAGCACCTCCATCAGCCGGTGCAGGCTCACCCCGGCGTCGCACACCACGATCCCGGCGTCCGCGTCGACGCTGCGGATGCGGTCCAGGCCGGTCATGTCGAGGACCGAGCCGCCCGCGTTCTGCGCGGCGTCCCCGTACGCCCGGCCCAGGCCCCGCGCGATCGAGCCGCGTGCCCCGCAGCCCCGTACCGCCGCCGCTGCCTCCTCGTACGTACGCGGACGCTCCACCAGGGCGGTGGTGGGGGCGGTGCGGCCCCAGCCGGTCACGGAGGCGAAGGAGTCGGCTTCGGTGGTGAGCGTGGTGTTGTCAGCCATGGGCGTGACCGTATCGCCAGGAGGTGACCTCTTATGTCACCTCTTCTTGGTGTTTGCGCGTTTCCTGAGCGGAACGGGTGGTTGACAGAGTGTCATCACGAAATGTCATGAATATTGGCATTTTCCCGACAAGAGTCTCCCCTGATGTGCGCCTTTCCGGGCCACGCACACCGATATCAAGGGATGACAATGCGAGAAGTGGACCACCGTCTGCTGTCCGCGATGCGTGACTGCGGTACGGATCCGCGCGTGGCCGCCGCCGCCCGCGCCCTCTCCTTCAGCGGCGAACACGGTGCGCTGTGGCTGGCCGCCGGACTGCTCGGCGCGGGCGTCGACCGCGAGAGGCGCGGCGCCTGGCTGCGCGGTACGGCACTGATCGGCGCGGCCCACCTGGCGAGCATGGGCGTCAAGCGCGTCGTACGCCGCCCCCGCCCCCAACTCACGGACCGGCAGCCCCTGGTGAAGACCCTGGGGCGGCACTCCTTCCCCAGCTCGCACGCCACCTCGGCGGCCGCCGCGGCCGTCGCCCTCGGTGCGCTCGGGCCGTTCGGCAAGCAGGTCGTCCCGCCGCTGGCCGCCGCGATGTGCGTCTCCCGGCTGGTCGTCGGCGTGCACTACCCGAGCGACGTGGCGGCGGGCGCGGCCCTCGGCGGCATCACCGCCGGGATCGGCGCCAAGTGGCTGAAGACACGGGAGGCCTCCCGTGTCTGACCGCACCGTCATCCCCCTCCTGGAGAAGCAGCAGGACCGCCGCGCCGCCACCGGCGGCCCCACCCTCCCGCCGCAGCGCCGCGCCCTGCGCCCGCTCGGTCTCCCGCTGGGACTGCTGCGCACCGCCCGCCCCCGGCAGTGGATCAAGAACAGCCTGGTGGTGGCCGCCCCGGCCGCCGCGGGACAGCTCTTCTCCGTGCACTCCGCGCTCCAACTGGCCGTCGTATTCGTCCTGTTCACGGCCGCCGCGTCCGCCGTCTACCTGATCAACGACGCCCTCGACGCCGAGGCCGACCGCGCCCACCCCACCAAGTGCCGCCGCCCCGTCGCCGCCGGACAGGTCCCCGTCGTCGTCGCGCACGCCGCCGGCACCTTCCTCGCCGTCCTCGCGCCGACCGCCGCCGCCTTCCTCTGCAACCCGCTCACCGCGGCCCTGCTCACCGGCTACGTCATGATGCAGATGGCGTACTGCCTGCGCCTCAAGCACGTCCTCGTGCTCGACCTCGTCGTCGTCACCACCGGCTTCCTGATGCGCGCCATGATCGGCGGCATCGCGCTCGGCATCCCGCTGTCCCGCTGGTTCCTCATCACCACCGGCTTCGGCGCGCTGTTCATGGTCGCCGCCAAGCGCTACTCCGAGGCCGTCCAGATGGCCGACAGCCCCCACAAGGGCAAGACCCGCGCCCTCCTCAGCGAATACACCACCGGCTACCTGCGCTTCGTCTGGCAGCTCGCCGCCGGCGTCACCCTGCTCGGCTACTGCCTGTGGGCCATGGAACGCGGAGGCGCCACCGACGGTGGCGTCCTGCCCTGGCGCGAACTCTCCATGATCGCCTACATCGTGGGCATCCTCCGGTACGCCGTCTTCGCCGACCGGGGCTCCGCCGGAGCCCCCGAGGACGTCGTCCTGCGCGACCGGGGACTGCTCATGATCGGCCTGGTGTGGATGGCGATGTACGCGCTGGCGGTCGCCGACCTGTGAGTATGCGCAACCGCGTGAGCGCCCGTGCCGTGAACTGGTCCGAGCTGGGCTCCTTCGCCGCTGTCGGCGTCTGCGCCTACCTCGCCGACCTCGCCCTCTTCGTCTGGCTGCGGGGCCCCCTCGACTGGGACCCGCTGTCGGCGAAGGCCGTCGCCTTCCTCGCCGGATGCTCCGTCGCGTACGCCGGGAACGCCCTGGGAACGTACAAGAACCGGACCGCGCAGGTCTCGCGCCTGCGCCAGTACGGCGTCTTCTTCGCCGTCAACGTGGCCGGTGCGCTGGTCCAGTTGCTCTGCCTGCTCGTCTCGCACTACGGGCTCGGGCTCACCTCGCCGCGCGCCGACACCGTCTCCGGTTCACTCGTCGGCATGGCGCTGGCGACCTGCCTGCGGTTCTGGGGTACCCGCACTTTGGTTTTCCGTAACTGAGAGCAGGCGGGTACACAAAGATCATGGACTGGCTGAAGAACCTCCCGGTGATCGGGCCGTGGGTGACGCGTCTGATGGGCACCCACATCTGGCGGACGTACGAGACCTTGGACCGGGCGAAGTGGAGCAGGCTCGCCGCGGCGATCACCTTCATCAGCTTCCTCGCGCTGTTCCCGCTGATCACGGTGGGTGCGGCGATCGGTGCGGCGGTGCTCAGCAAGGAGCAGATCGCCGACATCAAGAGCAGCATCGCCGAGCAGGTCCCCGGCATCTCCGACCAGCTCGACATCGACGCCCTGATCAACAACGCGGGCACCGTCGGCCTCGTCGCCGGTGCGCTGCTGCTCTTCACCGGCATCGGCTGGGTCGGCTCCATGCGCGAATGCCTGCGCACCGTGTGGCAGTTGGACGACGTCGACGAGGGCAACCCGATCCTGCGCAAGCTCAAGGACGGACTGGTCCTGGCCGGTCTCGGCGGGGCGGGCCTCGGCTCGCTCATCGCCTCCGCCGTCGGCTCCACGGCGGTCGGCTGGACCGCCCGCACCCTGGACCTCTCCGAGTCCGGCGCGGGCGGCGTCCTGCTGCGGATCGCCGCCCTCGCGGTCGCCGTCGGCGCGGACTTCCTGCTCCTGCTGTACGTCCTGACGCTGCTGCCCGGCGTGCAGCCCGAGCGCCGCAGGCTCGTCGTCGCGGCGCTCATCGGCGCGGTCGGCTTCGAACTGCTCAAGATGCTGCTGGGCGGCTACATGAGCGGGGTCGCCTCCAAGAGCATGTACGGCGCCTTCGGCGTCCCCGTCGCCCTGCTGCTGTGGATCAACTTCACGGCGAAGCTGATGCTGTGCTGCGCCGCCTGGACGGCGGCACCGCACGCGGACGGCCCCGCCAAGGGCGCGGGACCTACGGCTGACGACGACGGGACAGCGCCGGCACCGGCCACTTCCGGTTGACCAGGAACACCGCACCGGCCAGCAGCACCAGCGCCCCGCCCGCCACCGCGAGCGCGATGCCCACCCCGCTGGAACCGTCCTCGGCGGCGGCCAGCCGGGTCGGGCCCGCCGGGGTCTGCTTGGCCTTCGGGGCCGGGGGAGCGGGCTTGGCGGCGCTGGTGTCGACGTTCTTCGGCGCGACCAGCTCGCCGACCGGCTTGATCTTCGCGGTCGCCGCCTGGAAGCCCCAGTCGAACAGCCTGGCCGTCTCCTTGTAGACCGCCTGGGACTCGTCGGACTGCGGGTTCATCACGGTCACCAGCAGGACCCGCTCGCCCCGCTGGGCGACACCGGTGAAGGTGGCGCCGGCGTGCGTGGTGTTGCCGTTCTTGACGCCCGCGATGCCCTGGTACCGGGCGACGCCGTCCGCGCCGGTCATCAGCCGGTTGGTGTTCTGGATCTCGAAGGACCCCCGCTGACCGCCGGACGTCTCCCCGCCGGGGAACTTGGCGGTCGCCGTCGCCGCGTACTCCCGGAAGTCCTTCTTCTGCATGCCGGAGCGGGCGATCAGGGTCAGGTCGTACGCGCTGGAGACCTGGCGGGGAGCGTCGTAGCCGTCGGGGGAGACGACGTTGGTGTCGACGGCCTGGAGGTCGCGGGCGTGCGCGTTCATGTCGGCGACGGTCTTCTGGACGCCGCCGTTCAGCGCGGACAGCACGTGCACCGCGTCGTTGCCGGAGTTCAGGAACACCCCCAGCCACAGGTCGCGCACCGCGTACGAGGAGTTCTCCTTCACCCCGACCACGCTGCTGCCCTCGCCCACGCCCTCCAGGTCGGCGGGCTTGACCTTGTACACCTGCTCCTTGGGCAGCCTCGGCAGCACCGTGTCCGCGAAGAGCATCTTCAGGGTGGACGCCGGGGCCAGCCGCCAGTGCGCGTTGTGCGAGGCGAGCACCTCGCCGGTCTCGGCGTCCGCGACGATCCAGGACCGGCCGGAAAGACCCTGCGGCAGCACCGGCACCCCGGGACCGAGATTGACCTGCGTGCCCGCCCTGCCCAGCCGTTCGCCGCCGACCGAGGACATCTGGGCCGGGGGCTTCGGCTTGTCGTCGGACTTCGGGTCGGGGGCGGCATGGGCGGCCGGAGCGAGCAGCAGCGTGGGGGCCAGCAGGGCGGCGGAGGCGACCGCGACGGCGGTCCTTTTCACGGCAGACACGGACGTGAACGTACAGGGCGCGCCTGTGGATACGGCCACCGCGTGGCTGACCCGCCGCAAGCGCCGCCGGGACAGCCCAGCAGCCCCCGTCGCTCCTCCCTCCGGGACCGACCGCGATACTGGACCCATGAAGCTCAACCGCACCCTCTCCTGGTTCCTGCTCGCCTTCGGGGTGTGGAGCTGGTTCATCTGGATCACTTTCGTCAAGAATCTCGTCGCGGACGGGAGCGGTCTCGCCTTCGACGACGCGGGCGACCCGACGCCCTACTTCTGGGTCCACCTGCTGCTCGCCGTGACGTCCTTCCTTCTGGGGACGGGCATCGGCGTGATCGGGTTCCGTTCGGTGCGCGCGCTGCGGCGGGAATCCAGGTGAGAGCGTGAGTACGGAACCCGACTTCCTGCAGGGCGTCTTCCACCTCCTGGGGGACCCGCCGCAGCGCCCCGAGCCGGCGGAGCTCTGGCGGGAGACCGAGGCAGTGGTGGGCTGCGCCCTGCCGGAGGACTACAAGGAGATCATCGGCAGGTACGGCCCCGCCAGGGTGAACGGCCACCTCTACTTCTCCACCCCGGACTCCGGCCGGTGGAGTCTGCGGGAGGAGATCCCGGAGACGATCCGGGCCTGGGCGGACGCTGACTGGGAGCCGGACGAGGACGAGATCACGGGCGGCGATCCGCGCACCCTGTTCGGCTGGGACGGGCTGAAGTTCGGGGTGGAGGACGGGCTGACCCCTCTCGCCTCGACGGACAACGGCGTCACGCTGTTCTTCGTCCCCGGCCGGCCGGCCGCCGGGCTGTTCGTGGCGAACGGCGACGGGGAGCTCCTGCGCTACGACATGTCGTTCGCGGAGTGGCTCCACCGCTACCTCTCCGGCGACGACGTGACGGGCTACGGCGGGTTCTTCTACCCGGGGCCGGTCGAGCTGAGGAGCATGCCCATGAGTCCCACCGACAGGGAAGTGGTCTGGTACGGCTCGCCGCGGGACTGACCCGGGGCGACGGGACGCCTACCCGAAGACCCGCACGTCCGCCGTGTCGTAGCCCGGCAGGTCGCCGCGGCCCTGTTCGACGCTGCCCGGGACGGGGACGGCGGGGGTGGGGCGGCGCAGCAGGACGATGCCCCGGGACTCGTACGTGATGACGTATCCGGAATCCCGCAGGAGGAGCAGCCGGTCCTTCTGCGACTGCGCGTCGGGGAACGGGAACGCCTTCTTCGTGGTGTCCAGGAGGACCCAGTCCGCATTGCGGGGGATGAGGTCGAGGATCATCACCCGGGCGCGGCGGGTCAGGCGCGGGGCGAGATTGTTGTCGGCCTCGACGGTCGCCGCGTCGGGGATTTTCCGTACGGCTGTGAGTGCGGCCTCCTGGTGGGCGTCGCGCTGCCAATGGCTGGGCAGCACGATGTGCCAGGAACCGGATATCAGCAGCCCGAAGAGCGTGATTGTGGCGGCGAACACGGCGGCCCCTTTCGCCGCTCTTTCTGCCCGTCTTCGCTCCCACTTCCGGGCGATTTTCCCGGTCGTCTCGATCGACGCGGCGATCAGGATCGGCCAGACGAAAGCGCCGTAATGGTGCAGGGCCTGCCAGTGGTTGCCGTTGTCGGAGAAGAGGCGTTCGGCGAGCAGAGGGAGGGCGCAGAGGGTGAGGGCGGAGCGCAGGGGGAGGAAGAGGAGCGAGCCGAAGGTCCACAGCAGGAGTACGGCCTTCGCGGACGGGGTGAGTGCGGCGCGCAGGGTGTCCAGGGGGTGCAGGACGACATGGACCAGTGCCTCGCCGGCGCTCGTGCCCAGGTCGCTGTACTGCCAGTAGAACTGCGCGTCCCCGCCCATCCACGGGACGAACAGCACGATCGCCGCCAGCGAGGCGAGCGGCCCGAGCACCAGCAGCACCCCGCCGGTCCGCACCCCACGCCGGTCCCCGGCCCGCCGCGCCCGCAGCGCGAGCACCGCGCCGAAGATCCCGACGGACAGCCCCAGGTCCTCCTTGGTCAGGCACAGCAGCAGCGCGACGGCCACCGTGTGCCCGTACGCCCGTGCCCTCGCCCGCTCGAAGAGCAGCAGGAACAGCGGTACGGCAAAGGCGACTTCGTGGAATCCGGCGCGGCTCGCGTAGAAGAGGGCGGCCCCGAATCCGTACACGAGACAGAAAGCGAGGGTGAGGCGGGAGAGCGCGCGGGGGCCGAGTGCGGAGCCGCATTCCCTGCGGACCAGGCGTGCTACCACCGGTACGCCCGCACCGAAGAGCAGGGATTGCACGAGGAGGAGTGTGCGGGGGTCGTCCCACAGCCAGTAGAAGGGGGCGGCGAGCGCGAGTATCGGTGAGAAGTGATCCCCCAACAGGGAGAATTCCGGGGGGAATCCATGGTGCACGCTCTTGATGAGGGAGCGGGGCAGCTCGAAATGCGAATAGGCCCTTATTGCCTGGTCGAACAACCCCAGGTCGAATCCCCCGAGTTGGAGCTGCCGGAAACGCTGGAGGCCTATCAGCAGGCATACGACGGCACAGGCGACGGCGACGGCCGCGACGCGTATTCGCTCGCGCTGCCGCCCGGCGGGCACCGCCTCGTCGGCGCGCACCGGGGGGCGGAGTGTGAACGTGGTCAAGGTTCGGTCCCATGATCGTGCGCGGTGGCAAGGGAAGCCGATTCTTCCCCATGCGCCCCGGGAATGCCCTACCGTTCCGCGCCGATGTGCAGGACGTGCGACCGGTCGGGAGGGCGTGCCGTCAGTTCAGCAGGAGCGCCGCCTGCCAGGTGAGTTCACCGTGCGGGGCCCCGGAGGCGGTCGCGTGGTGCAGGGCGAGCGCCGCGCCCGCCGCGCCGTCGAGGAACCCAGGGCGGTGCACGAGCGTGCCTTCGCCCGGGGCCGCTGCGGGCCAGAGGAAGGGGTGTGCCGGGTCGGCCGCTGCGGCGAGAGCGTCCGTCAGGCGGGGCAGGAGTGCGGTCAGTTCGCTGCCGCCGGGCTCCTGGGACATGAGGGTGACGATCGTGGTGAGTCCGGCCAGGCCGTGGCAGAGGGTGGGGTCGGGGAAGTCGTCGCGTTCGCAGGCGGCGGCGACGGCGGACACGGCCTGCTCGTTCCAGCGGGGTTCCTTCAGGGCCAGCGACGCCAGTTGGAGGGCGCGGGCGACTCCCGGCGTCCCGTAGCACCAGCCGGTACGGGCCTCGGCCAGTGCGGGAGCGGTACCCGAGGCCGCCTTCAGTTCGGCGTCCAGCGGTACGACGTTGGGCCAGCCGGTGCCCGACGGGCTGCGGCGGGCGAGCAGCCACTCGGCGACGGTACGGATCGCCCGCTCCTGGCCGGGCACCCGCACCCCCGCCCGGTGCGCGAGGGAGAGCAGGGCGAGCGGGCCGGGGATGCCGTGCGCGAGGCCGACGTTGAAGTGCCCGCCGGGGACGCCCTCGGGTTCGCTGAACAGGACCGGGTCGGCGGTCCACCAGCCGGGTACGGTCTCGCCGCCCGGCGCGGTGACCGGGCGGGTCAGCGCGACGAGGTGGGCCAGCACGCGCTCGGTGGCCTCGCGGTGGTCGGGCCCCGCCGCCAGGAGGAGCCTGCCGAGCCCCGAGAGGCCCGCCACCACGTCGTATCCGAGCATGCGGGCCCCGGCCGTCCCCGCCGCCGTCCGGTCGGCGTCCTCCTCGACCAGCCGGAGGGCGAGCCGGGCGACCTGGCCGTCCAGCTTGGTGAGCAGGGACGCGTACTCGCCGGGGCGGGTGACGGCCGTACGGGCGGCGAACGCGACGGCGGGCAGCCCCGCGTACAGGCCCTCGCGGGCGGGGCGCTGCACCGAGGTGACCGCCGCCTTCAGGTGGGCGTGCGCGGACTTCGCGTGCCCGGGGTCGGTGTGGGAGAGCGCCGCGAAGAGCAGGGCGACGCCGGCGTGGCCGTCCGCGAGGGACTGGGGGTGCCACAGGGACCGGGTCTCGGCCAGCTCCGGTGTCTGCGCGGCGGTGACCTGCGCGGCGAGGGCGGCGGGGTCGGCGAGCCGTTCGGCGAGGAGGGCGACGGGGTGGCCGGTCATGCGGGGGTCCCTTCTCGGCGGGCCTGCGCCCTCTCGCGGTCGAGCTGTGCCTGCACGGTGCCGCGCACCACCGCCAGGGTCTGGGCCTCGGCCGTGCGGTCCGTGCCGAGACGCCGGTTGCAGTGCATGTGCAGGAGGGAGGCGAGCACCGCGTCCGGGGACACGGACAGCTCGCCCCGGCCCTCGGCGGCGCGGACGAGGCTCCCGAAGCGCTCGATGGCCGCCTCGTGACCGTCGTACGTGTCGGGCGTGGCCGTGAGGAGCGCCAACGCCTCCTTCCTGCGTGCCGCGAACGCCTTGTGGTGCCGCTCCCGCTTGGGGTGCACGCGGGTGAACCAGGGCCGCCAGTCCCCGCCGTACCCCCGGTGGAAGGCCGAGGTCAGGGCGGCCACGTCGTGTGCGGTGGACAGGATGCGGTCGTCCGCCGGGGTGTGGAGGCGGTCCAGTACGCGTCGGCTGTCCGCGTGGAAGACCTCCTCGGCCGCGCTCAGCAGGGCCGGGCCGCCGTAGCGCTCGGTCTCGGGGGAGTAGCTGTCGAGGCGCAGCCCCCGGGCGAGCCCGGCGCTCCCCAACTCCTCGGCGAGGGCGTGGAGTTGGGGCAGCAGTACGCCGTTGAGCAGGGCCGGGTCGCCGTGCAGGCGCAGCCGCAGGTGCGGGTCGGGGTCGGCGTACCGGATGAAGAACCACCGGTCGACGCCGCCGGGCCCGGTGGGCAGCGCGGTGAGGAAGCGTTTCAGCGGACCGGCCAGCAGCTCGTCCTGGCGCTCGGCGGAGGCGTACAGCGTCGCGTACAGCCACGGGCCCCCGGGCGGGATCTCGCCGGTGCCGTGCCGGGTTACGACCGGGGGCGGGGTGCGTCGGGGACGTACGGACTGCTCCGAAGGCCGGGGGAGTGGCGTCAGGGTCACCACGGCCTCCGTCTCGTGGGCGCCTTCCGGCCCGTGCAGCCAGCCGCCGTCGGGGTCCTGGCCGCGCGGCGGTTCGTGCACCACGGCCACGCCCTTGCGCTCGCACTCGCGGCGCAGGATCTCGCGGTGGGCGGGGACGGTGAGGTTGAGCGGGATGCGGTGGTCGCCGAGGGCGAGCTGCACGTGGTCGGGGACCTGCCACAGGCCACGCCACTCGTCGAGCGGCGGACCGTCCGCCTCCAGTCGCCAGCGGGCGGGCGCGAGCACGGTCCGGCCGACGCGCACGGCGGGCAGGAACGGCAGGTCCTCCGCCGCACCCCACTCCCACAACTGCCACTGCCGGTGGCCGAACGCCGCCGCCTCGACCAGGAAGCGCACCGCGTTCGGCGCGGTCAGTTCGCGGTTGAGGACGTGCAGCGCCGACGGCGTCAGCTCGCGGCCCAGCGAGGCCGACCAGATGGCGAAGCCCTCCGAGTCCGCGCAGACGGTCAGGTCGTCCAGGCCGACGTCGGTGACGCCCGGCTCGGCGGGCCCGGGGTGCACGCCGACGACCAGGCGGCCGTCCAGCCAGGTCGGCACCTGGGCGACGTTGGCGTGCCGGTGGTGGGACGCCTGGTGGTGGACCTGCACCGGAAGGCGCCCGGTGTCCTCGCGGGCGGCGCGCACCGTCTGCCGCATCGATTCGGTCTGCGCGGGGTCGAAGAGGTGGGCGAACCGGCCCATGAGGCCCCCCGACGCGGTGGCCGCGCCGTTCAGTACGAGGGTGAAGTCGCCCCGGTCCAGGTCGGCGGCCGAGGCGGCGGCGACCTGCACGACGAGTTCGAGCGCGGGCGGACGCCCGCCCGCCGCCGCGTCGTCCCTGTCCGGGTGTGTGCCCCGGTCGGCCGATGCGAGCCTGCGCAGCATCTCTTCGTCCAGGACGACCTCGCGCGCACCCCGCGCCTGCGCCTCGGCCGCCAGCCCGAGCAGCAGCCGTTGTCGTACGGTCCCCAGGGGTGCGGGCCCCGGGTTGGGCCGGTGGCTGGGCGGAAGCCGGTAGCCGGCCGGGGCGCCCAGCCCGATGTCGGGATCGAGCAGCTCCTTCACGGGGACGTGGCGCCCGAGACCGTACCGCTCCACGAAGTCCTGGTGGTACGGGACGAGTCGGCTTCTGCCCGGGAGTGCGAGCCGCCACAGGGCGGTGGCGGCGTGCTCCAGCTCGCGGGCCACCTCGCGGGACAGCTCGACGGTGCCGTCCAGGCGCAGGTCCACCTGTACGGCGTGCCCGCCGGTGTCCCTGGCGGTGTCCCCTGCGGTCTCCAGCACCTCGCGCCAGGCGTCCCGGCCCTCTCCGAGCGGCGTACGGACGTATCGGTCGAGCGTCGCGCGCAGTTCGGCCGTGCGCCGTGCGGCCGGGCCGTCGGCGGGCAGGTGCGACGCGACGTGGGCCAGGGGGTCGGGGGCGTCCAGGGGCGGGCGCAGCGGGGTGAGCAGTACCCCGGCGCCGATCAACTGGCCGACGAGGCGGGCCACGGCCCCTTCGGGCGCCGTGGGGAAGAGCCCTTCGGTCCGCCGGATCAGCTCCTCGCACGGCACGGGGCCGGCGGCGGCCTCCCGCAGGGCCTGCACGACGGGGGTGTGGCGCAGGGTGCGCGAGGTGGGGGGATTCCCGCCGGACGGGGCGGGGCCGGGGCCCGGGTCGGCGGGCGCGAAGGGCAGGACCAGGCGGTCTCCGCGTACGAAGCACAGGCTGTTGGCCACCACGGTCAGCCCCCGGTGGATCTCCGGGTCGCGTTCCCACGCGGTGACGAGCCGGGCCAGCAGGCCCGCGTCGAGGCGGGCGGCCTTGTGCCCGCCGCCGGTGAGCTCGCCCTTGGTCGTGGCGCCGAAGGAGCCCCACAGGACGCCCGCGAGCAGGCCGAAGGGGGTGGGCCGGGACGCGGCCCTGAGCAGGTAACGGGTCACCGCCCGATGGGCCTTGCGCAGGTCGGAGGGGGTGAGGGGGGCCTCGGCGAGCAGGGCTTCGACGGTGCGGGCGAGCGAGGGGCTGGAGACCTCCAGCGCTTCCCGGAAGAGGGGGTCGGCGACCAGCTCCGCGAGCTGCGGGCGGAGTTCGGCGGGTGCGGCGGGTCGCCAGGTGTCGCGGGCTCTGCGCCGGGCCAGGAGCGGGGTCCTGATCAGCACGCCGTCCGCGCAGCGGAACACCGGTTCAGCGCTTCGGCCATGCGGTATCGGCACCGCTCCCCCTTTACTAAAGACTTACTAATGCCGGGGGGAATGCATACGGGAATCCCCGGCCCTCAGGAATGGCGTCACCATACCCAGTACACACCCCGCCCGGAACCCCTTGACCTTGCACGCCGGCCGCCCATAGATTCCGACCCGATCGCCCAACCGGGGCGATTTGATTGGTTTAGCAGGTTCCACTGGAGGGAATTCACATGCCCGAAAGCACGAGTCAGGACCTCTTCGACATCGACCTCACCGAGACCGCCATCCAGGACGTCGCCCAGGACGGGTCGGCGCTCGCGATCTCCGGCGAGGAGTCCTGCTTCCGTACGTGTACGACCTGCGCGCTTTGCTGACGGCGGCCGCCTGAAGGGCCGGTTCCGGCGGCGCTGAAGCCGCCGGAACCGGCCCGGCGGCGAGGCCTTTCCCGAGGCGGTGAAAGGGGCCTTCCCGCGTAAGCGCGGTATAAGCATTGGCGGAAATACGCGACCCCTTTCGGCGCGAAGTGCCGGAATTGGGTGCGCGGCATTCCTTGCCTTCTCCATCGGCATCACGACCGGCTATTCGCGTTACCGCCGGGTATTCAGCCCGCGCGGCAGACGGCCCGCATCGCACCCGGCACCGCGAAAGGCAATTGCCCTCCGCGCCACTTTCTGCGACGCATTCGGGCCACCGTGCGCCCGCCGCCGGGCCGGGTGCCGACACCCGGCCGGGCCCAAGATCGTGCGCACGGGTATTTTGAGGGCCCTGTCCGGCGCGTGGTGAGGGTCGTCGTGGTCGTTGTCTTCGTACTGGCCCTGCTTCTGCTGCTGGGCGGGGTGCACTGGTACGTCTGGAAGCGCGTCGTCCGCGACACCGCGCCGCCCGGAGCACGGGGTCGGCGCATCCGCCGGACCGGCGCGGCCGCCCTCACGGTCCTCCCCCTCCTCTCCGTCACGGCCTTCCTCTCCGGCCGCCTGGGCTTCCCCTTCTGGCTCCAGCAGACCCTGGCCTGGCCGGGCTACCTGTGGCTCGCGCTCCTGCTCTACCTGACGCTGGCCCTCCTGGCGACGGAGGCCGCCCGCCCCTTCCTGCTCCGCTCCCACCGGCGTCCCCGGACCCCGGCCTCGGCCCCCGCCGACGCCCCCGTCCCGGATGCCACCAAGGTGCCCACCCCGATCACCCCGGCAGCCCCCGAGACGCCCAAGGCCCCCAAGGCTCCCGAGGCCCCCGCACCCCCAACTCCCCCCACCCGCCGCCTCTTCGTGTCCCGCACCCTCGCCGCCACCGCAGCGGTGGCCGCGACCGGCACCGTCGCGTACGGCACCCACTCCGTCCTCCAGGGCCCCCGCACCACCCACGTCACCGTCCCCCTCCCCCACCTCCCCCGCCGCGCCCACGGCTTCCGCATCGCCGTCGTCAGCGACATCCACCTCGGCCCGATCCTCGGCCGCGCCCACACCGAGCGCATCGTCGACGCGGTCAACGCCGCCCAGCCCGACCTGATCGCCATCGTCGGCGACATGGTCGACGGCACCGTCGAGGACCTCGGCCCGGCCGCCGAACCGCTGCGCCGACTCCGCGCCAAGCACGGCCAGTTCTTCGTCACCGGCAACCACGAGTACTACGCGGGCGCCGCCCCCTGGCTCGCCCACATCCGCGAACTCGGCCTGCACCCCCTCGAAAACGACCGCGTCGAAATCGCCGGCTTCGACCTCGCAGGCGTCAACGACGTCGGCGGCGAAGCCTTCGGCCAGGGCCCGGACTTCACCAAGGCGCTCGGCGACCGCGACCGCTCCCGCGCCTCCGTCCTCCTGGCCCACCAGCCGGTCCAGATCCACGAGGCCGTACGCCACGGGGTGGGCCTGCAACTCTCCGGCCACACCCACGGCGGCCAGCTCTGGCCCGGCAACCTGATCGCCGCCCTCGCCAACCCCACCGTCGCGGGCCTCGAAAAGTACGGCGACACCCAGCTCTACGTCTCCCGGGGCGCGGGCGCCTGGGGACCCCCGGTCCGCGTCGGCGCCCGCTCCGACATCACCGTCGTCCGACTGGCCTCCCTCCAGGCGTGACCCCACCCTCACCACAACGTGGAAGGCCCCCGACCAACCCGGCCGGGGCCCCACAGCGCGACCTTCCGGGTGTGTTCGACCTGCGGAGGGCGGGCCACTTCGAGCTGTGCCAGGAGGCGTTTCTCCAGCGGGAGGTCGCGGCACTGCGTCACCGGCGCCGTGCCCGCTGACGACGAGTTGTCCCGTATCTGTGACCACTTGCGAAAGATTCGCCCCTTCCGTCGCTCTAATTCGTGTGATTAGGTGAATGAATCGTGGGGTAGGGCATGTTGGGTTTCTGCCTGCCCCTGGGTGGGGGTAGTGCAAGGAGAGCAAGTCAATGCCGTTGATGGGTTCCGTGCGCCTGCGGGTCGGGGCGACGGTTGTGGTGGTGGCTGCCGCAGCGGTAGGGGGGTGGATGCTCCTCCCCTCGGACGACGACCAGGGTCCGGCGATCAAGATCGGTACGACCGACGCGTCGTCGTCACTGGATCCGGCCTACGCGTACGACGCCGGTTCCTGGGCCCTGTACAGCAACGTCTTCCAGTCGCTGCTCACGCTCAAGACCGGCTCGGTGACGCCGACCCCGGACGCCGCCAAGAGCTGCGGCTTCGTCGGCGGCACACTGACGAAGTACCAGTGCGAGCTGAGGAGTGACCTCACCTTCGCCAACGGCAAGCAGATCACCCCTGCCGACGTGAAGTTCAGCTTCGACCGCATCCTGCGCAACGACAACGAGGTGGGTCCGCGCTCGCTGCTGACGACGCTCAAGTCGGTGTCGGTGGACGGGCAGAAGATCACCTTCAACCTGTCGTCCGGCGACTCCACCTTCCCGTTCAAGATCGCCTCCGGTGCCGGGTCCATCGTGGACAGCACCAAGTACTCGGCGACCGCGGAGCGCAAGGGTTCCGTCGTCGACGGTTCGGGACCGTACACGATGGCGGAGTACAAGAACGGCAAGATCGGCCGGCTGCGCCCCAACCCCGCCTACAAGGGCGCGGTGGCCAAGACGGGCCGCCCGATCGACGTGCTGTACTACGAGAGCTCCAAGGACCTCCAGACCGCCTGGGAGTCCAAGGAGATCGACCTCACCTACCGCCAGCTCCCGCCGGAGATGCTCGCCCAGCTCAAGCCGGGCGAGGCCAACGTGCGCATCAGTGAGCAGGACGCCACCGAGACCCGCAACATGGTCTTCAACGTGCGCCAGGCGTCCAAGTTCCACGATGTGAACGTGCGGCGGGCCGTCGCCTACCTCGTCGACCGGCCGAAGCTGGCGCAGGACGTCTTCCACAACACGGTCGAGCCGCTGTACGACGCCATCCCCAAGGGCGTCATCGGCCACAGCACCCCCTTCTTCGACGTCGCGTCCAAGCCGAACGTGAAGAAGGCGAAGGCGGCGCTGGAGGAGGCCGGGGTGAAGACCCCGGTCAGCTTCACGCTCGGCTACTACCTCAAGGACTCGGCCAAGGCCGAGGCCGAGCTGCTGAAGAAGCAGCTGGAGGCGGACGACCTCTTCTCGGTCAAGCTGGTCGAGAAGAAGGAGTGGACGGCGTTCCAGGCGGACTACAAGGCCGCCAAGTTCGACGCGTTCAACGTCGGCTGGGTCGCCGACTTCCCGGACCCGGACAACTACAGCCAGCCCCTCGTCGGCAAGAACAACTCCAACGCGAGCGCCTACGAGAACCCGAAGATCGAGCGGCTGATCACCAAGACGCAGGCCGCCTCCGACCGCGGATCCACCGTGGACGACTTCAAGGCGATGCAGAAGGAAGTCGCCAACGACGTCCCGCTGGTCCCGCTCTGGCAGACCAAGGACTACATCCTCAGCAACGGCAAGGTCGGCGGGTCCGAGTACCTCTCCGACGGCACCGGCCTCTGGCGCCTGTGGGAGCTGAACTGGCTGTAGCAGCCGCAGGAGTAAGAAGAAGGCCCCGGCCCCCGGTGATCATCACCGGGGGCCGGGGCCTTTTCCGTACAGGACTCGTACAGGCGAAATCAGTAGCGGCGCGTGATCAGCGCACGCTTCACTTCCTGGATCGCCTTCGTGACCTCGATGCCGCGCGGGCACGCGTCGGTGCAGTTGAACGTGGTGCGGCAGCGCCACACACCGTCCTTGTCGTTGAGGATTTCGAGACGCTGCTCGCCGCCCTCGTCACGGCTGTCGAAGATGAAGCGGTGCGCGTTGACGATCGCCGCCGGGCCGAAGTACTGGCCGTCGTTCCAGAACACCGGGCACGAGGACGTGCACGCGGCGCACAGGATGCACTTGGTGGTGTCGTCGAAGCGCTCGCGGTCCTCGGGGGACTGCAGACGCTCGCGCGTCGGCTCGTTGCCCTTGGTGATCAGGAAGGGCATCACGTCGCGGTAGGCCTGGAAGAACGGGTCCATGTCCACGACCAGGTCCTTGAGGACCGTCAGGCCCTTGATGGCCTCGACCGTGATCGGCTTGTGCGGGTTGATGTCCTTGATCAGCGTCTTGCAGGCGAGCCTGTTCTTGCCGTTGATCCGCATCGCGTCGGAGCCGCAGATGCCGTGGGCGCAGGAACGGCGGAAGGTGAGCGTGCCGTCCTGGTCCCACTTGATCTTGTGCAGGGCGTCGAGCACGCGCTCCTTCGGGTCCATGTCGACCTCGAAGTCCTGCCACTCGGCGTCCTCCGAGATCTCCGGGTTGAACCGGCGGATCCGGAAGGTGACCTTGATGTACGGAGAGTCGGCGAAGCCGGGCTCGGGAGCGCCCTTGCCGGCGGCCTCCGCCTTGTCCATCGTCGGGGTAGCCATCAGTACTTACGCTCCATCGGCTGGTAGCGGGTCTGGACGACCGGCTTGTAGTCGAGCCGGATCGAATCCGAGCCGTCGGCCGCGACCTCGCGGTACGCCATGGTGTGGCGCATGAAGTTGACGTCGTCGCGGGTGGGGAAGTCCTCGCGGTAGTGACCGCCGCGGGACTCCTTGCGCGCCAGCGCGGACACGGCCATGACCTCGGCCAGGTCGAGCAGGTTGCCCAGCTCGATGGCCTCCAGGAGGTCCGTGTTGAAGCGCTTGCCCTTGTCCTGGATGGACACGTTCAGGTAGCGCTCGCGCAGCTCGGCGATCTTCTCGACGGCCGTCTTGATCGTCTGCTCGGTGCGGAACACCATGACGTTGGCGTCCATGGTCTCCTGCAGCTCCGTGCGGAGCGCGGCCACGCGCTCGGTGCCGGTGGAGTTGCGCAGCCGCTCGACCTGGTCGACGACGAGCTGGGCAGGGTTCTCCGGCAGCTCGACGAAGTCGCTCTTGTGGCTGTACTCGGCGGCCGCGATGCCCGCACGACGCCCGAAGACGTTGATGTCGAGCAGCGAGTTCGTGCCGAGACGGTTGGCGCCGTGCACCGAGACGCAGGCGACCTCGCCGGCGGCGTACAGGCCCGGGACGACGGTGGTGTTGTCGCTGAGGACTTCGCCTTCGACGTTGGTCGGGATGCCGCCCATGGCGTAGTGCGCGGTCGGCTGGATCGGGATCGGGTCCGTGTACGGCTCGATGCCCAGGTACGTCCGCGCGAACTCGGTGATGTCCGGGAGCTTGGCGTCGAGCTGCTCCGGCGGGAGGTGCGTGAGGTCGAGGTAGACGTGGTCGCCCTCGGGACCGCAGCCGCGGCCCTCACGGATCTCCGTGTAGATGGAGCGGGACACGACGTCACGGGACGCGAGGTCCTTCATGACCGGCGCGTACTTCTCCATGAAGCGCTCGCCGTCCTTGTTGCGGAGGATGCCGCCCTCACCGCGGGCGCCCTCCGTCAGCAGGATGCCCATGCGCCAGATGCCCGTCGGGTGGAACTGGAAGAACTCCATGTCCTCCAGCGGCAGCCCGCGGCGGTAGCACGCGGCCTGGCCGTCACCGGTCAGGGTGTGCGCGTTGGAGGTCACCTTGAAGAACTTGCCGGTGCCGCCCGATGCGTAGATGACCGACTTGGCCTGGAAGACGTGGATCTCGCCGGTGGCCAGCTCGTACGCGACGACGCCCGCCGACTTCTTGACGCCGTCCTCCTCCACGATGAGCTGATCGAGGACGTAGAACTCGTTGAAGAACTCCACACCCTCCTTGATGCAGTTCTGGTAGAGGGTCTGGAGGATCATGTGGCCGGTGCGGTCGCCCGAGTAGCAGGCGCGGCGGACCGGGGCCTCGCCGTGGTTGCGGGAGTGACCGCCGAAACGGCGCTGGTCGATCTCACCTGCGGGCGTGCGGCCGAACGGCAGGCCCATCTTCTCCAGGTCGAGGACCGCGTCGATGGCCTCCTTCGCCAGGATCTCGGCGGCGTCCTGGTCGACCAGGTAGTCGCCGCCCTTGATCGTGTCGAAGGTGTGCCACTCCCAGTTGTCCTCCTCCACGTTCGCCAGCGCGGCGGCCATGCCGCCCTGCGCGGCGCCCGTGTGGGACCGGGTCGGGTACAGCTTCGTCAGCACGGCGGTGCGGCTGCGCTTGGTCGACTCGATGGCCGCGCGCATGCCCGCGCCACCGGCGCCGACGATGACGGTGTCGTACTTGTGAATCTTCATCTTGATTGCCTCAGCCCCGGGCCTAGCGGATGTTCGGGTCGAAGGTGAAGATCACCAGCGTGCCCAGAAGGACGGTGAACACCGTGGCGGTGTACAGCAGGTTCTTCAGCCAGAAGCGCGTCTTCGGCTTCTCCGCGTAGTCGTTGATGACGGTACGCAGGCCGTTGGCGCCGTGCAGCATCGCCAGCCACAGCATGACGAGGTCCCAGGCCTGCCAGAACGGCGAGGCCCAGCGGCCGGCCACGAAGGCGAAGCCGATCTTCGACACGCCGCCGTCCAGCACCAGCTGGATGATCAGGTGGCCGAGGACGAGGACGACGAGCACGATGCCGGACAGGCGCATGAACAGCCAGCCGTACAGCTCGAAGTTGGTGCGCGTGGTGCGCGGGGTCTTCGAGGTGCGCTTGCGCGGCGGCTCGATGACCGGTGCCGGGTTGTCGGCGTCGTAAAGGCTCACGCCCTCGACGGGGCCGACGCCTGCGGAAGAGGTCTCAGCGGACATGTTCTGACTCAGCTCCCGAAGACTTCGCGTACGGCGTGACCGAGCACGGGGTACAGGGCGCCGACCATCAGCACGATCCAGACGGCCAGCACGGTCCAGAGCATCTGCTTCTGGTAGCGGGGGCCCTTGGACCAGAAGTCCACCGCGATGACCCGCAGGCCGTTCAGCGCGTGGAACAGGATGGCGGCGACAAGGCCGTACTCGAGGCAGGCCACGAGCGGGGTCTTGTAGGTTGCCACGACGTCGTCGTACGCCTCGGGGGAGACGCGGACGAGAGCGGTGTCGAGGACGTGTACGAACAGGAAGAAGAAGATGAGGACACCGGTGACTCGATGAGCCACCCATGACCACATGCCTTCCCGGCCGCGATACAGCGTTCCAGCCGGCACGGAAATACCCTCCGGGAGCGGGGATTGGGGTCGGCCGGCTTGGTTTGTCGGTCAGACCCGGCCGGGTACGGTCCACCGGCCCCGGTCATCGTAGCGACGAGTTGTCGGTTCCCTCGCGCGGGGGCCTCCGGTGTGATCAAACAGGCAGTCAAACGGCCACGGACGGGCTATCCGGACCGGCCGCCAGCCCTTCGTGGTCGTTCCGTACCTCTTGTACGGTCCTGGCGAGCCGCCCCCGGGCCAGCCGCCGGAGCTCCTCGGCGGCCACGGCCCGCTCCTCGTCCCGCTCGTTGCCGAGGCGGAAGCGGATTCCGGCCAGGACCTGGTCGAGCTGCTCGCCGGGGGCGAAGCCGTCCAGGCAGATCACGAAGGCGTGCCCGAAGCGGCTCTCGTACGCGGCGAGCGCGGCCCGCAGCGCGGTGTGCGCGGCGGGCGGCGTGTCGGCGGCCGGGCGGGGCGGGACCTCGCAGGCCAGGGCGTCGGCGACCTCCGCGACCGACAGGTCGTAGGAGGCTTCGTCGGCGGCGGCGAGGAGGGAGTCCAGATCGGGGTAGGGGCGGTGTGCGGCGAGCCGCTCGGCCCACCGGCGGCTGCGGCAGCAGGTGAGCAGCGCGGCCTCGGCCGTGTGCGCGGGGGCCGTGTTGAACCGCTCCAGGGGTGACAGATGTGCCGGGCCGCCACGGCCGCTCGTTGTAAGGAAGCCAGGAAAGACGGAGGGGTGCAGCGTGACTCCTTGGACGGGCTCGGCGGACGGGACACCGGCCGGGGCCGGTCCTGTGGCGGGGGCGGTAAACGCTAGCGAGGACAGTAAGGAAGTGTCCGACGAATGCGCGAATTTCATCCGAACGGGAGGGTTTATGCGCGCGCGGTAGACGTTTCAGGCCCCGGGGGCTCGTACTTTCGGGGTGGTTGGGTGCGGTATGTGACACAAGTGAAAGTTGGGCACGGATGAGTTTTTCCCGAGGGCCGCAGGAACCGGAGTCACGCGCGCACGGGACGGGCGCGCACCGGGCCGGTGCACACCGCGCCGCGCGCCGGGCGCCGCGCGGTGCGCTGGTGGCCGGGGCGGTCGTGGCGATCGCCGCGGCGACGACGGTCACCGTCGCCGCCTGGCCGCAGTCCCCGGAGCCGGCCGCGAAGACTCCGGCCGCGCCCGGCGCGTCCACCCCCTCGGGGGCGTCCGGCGGCGACGCCAAGCCGCCCGCCCCGCCGGCCCCGGCCGCTTCCCCCACCCGCCCGGTGAGCGGGCCGCCCCGCACCATCCCCTTCGTACGGGACGTGAAGGCGGCCAGGGGCACCGGCTGGCGGCCCGTGGCCACCACCAGGGTCGTCGTCGCCGCGGGCAGCGAGAAGGCCCTGGCCGACGAGGGCAGGCTGCTCGCGGGAGAGCTGAAGAAGAGGTACGCGCAGGGCGTCCCCGCCCGGCCCGGTGACGTGGAGCTGGCGATGGGGGCGCCGGGCGCGCCCGAGTCGTACACCGTCACCACCTCCGGCGGGAAGGTCCGCATCAGCGGCGGCGACGAGGCGGGCGTCTTCTACGGCACCCGCACCCTCAAGCAGGCCGTCCGCTCCGGCGGCGGGCTCGCGGAGGGCGTGCTGAAGGACGCACCGGCCAAGCCGAAGCGCGGGTTCGCGCTGGACACCGCCCGCAAGCACTTCGACGCGGCGTGGATCGAGGACCGCATCCGCGAGATGGGCGACCTCAAGCTGAACGAGTTCGGCCTGCACTTCTCCGACGACCAGGGCTTCCGGATCGCCTCCGACTCGCACCCGGAGATCGTCTCCAAGGACCACCTGACCAAGGCCGAGATCCGCCGCATCGTCGCGCTCGCCGCCTCCCGGCACATCCGGGTGATCCCCGAGATCGACTCGCCGGGGCACCTGGGCGCGGTCATCGCCGCGCACCCGGACCTCCAGTTGCGCAGCGTCTCGGGCAAGGCGTCGCGGGGTGCGGTCGACATCGCGAACCCCAAGGCGGCGAAGATCGTCGACGAGCTGCTGGCCGAGTACGCGGACCTCTTCCCCGGCTCGTACTGGCACCTGGGCGGCGACGAGTACCGCGCGCTGACCGTCTCCGACCCGGAGGCCACGTATCCGCAGCTCACCCGGGCCGCACGGGCCAAGCACGGCGCGCGGGCCCGGGTCCAGGACCTGGCCACGAGCTGGCTGAACGACCGGGCGACGGCGGTCCGGAAGAAGGGCAAGTCGGACATCCGGGCCTGGAACGACGGTTATTTCGAGGGGGGAATCGTCGACGCCCCGAAGTCCCGCGAGGTCGCGTACTGGACCGGCAAGGAGATCGGTGCGCGCAAGCCCCTCGCATACCTCCAGGAGGGCCGTCAGGTCCTGAACGTCAACGACGAGTACCTCTACTACGTGCTCGGCGAGCCCAACACCTTCACCTACCCGACCGGCCGCCGCATCTACGACGAGTGGACGCCGCGCGTCCTGCGCCACAGCGACAGCGTCCCGGCGCGCTACGACGCGCAGATCACCGGCGGGCAGCTCGCGGTCTGGTGCGACTACCACAACGCGCAGACGCAGCGGCAGGTGGCGAAGGGGGTCCGGCTGCCGCTGCGGGCCGTCGCCCAGAAGCTGTGGGACCCGAGGAAGCCGAAGCTGGACTGGGAGGGCTTCAAGGGGCTGGCGGGGGAGGTGGGTTAGCCGGCGTGACTGTGGGCCTGGGCCCCCGCTGTGTGGCGGAACACCGCCGTCTGCAAGCAGAATGCTTGCAATGCGGCTATTCTTGCTGCATGGCGACTCTCTATGTACGCGACCTGTCCGAGGAAGCGCTCACCGAGCTGAAGATAAGGGCGGCGCGCAACCGCCAGTCCTTGCAGGCCTATGCGCGGACCCTGCTGGAGGAGGAAGCGGCCACGCCCTCACTGGAGGACGTGATCGGGCGCATCGAGGAACGGGCGACGGCCGACCTTTCCGCGACCTCGTCCACCGACGAGATCGTCTCCGACATCGATCACGGAAGGCGTCGCGGATGATCGTGGTCGACGCGGGGCTGCTGGTCTGGCTCCTCTGCGACAAGGGCCGCATCGGCAGAGCGGCGCGGGACAGGGTGCGGGGCGAGCGACTGCTTGCCCCGCACCTGGTCGACGTAGAGGTGACCTCGGCCCTGCTCGGGCGTCATCGGGGCGGCAAACTCACCGACACCGAACGGGACGAGGCCTTCGCGGCTCTTGCGATGTTGCCGGTGCGGCGCTTCAAGCACCTCCCGCTGGTGCCGCGCGCCCGGGAGCTCTCCGCCAATCTGTCGCCGTACGACGCCATGTACGTCGCTCTCGCGGAGGGCTTCGGCGTCCCGCTGCTGACGAGCGACGGGCGCATCAAGGACGGTGCGGCGAGCGTCGGGGCCAAGTGCGAGGTCGAAGTTCTCAACGAGCGCACCGTGCCGAACGACGGAAGCTGACCCGCATGCAGGACGCCAAGGCCGGAAGGGCAATTCCGGTCGGATCAGCGGTGTGATTCAGGCCGCAGTCGGACTCCGATGGCCATGACCCCCCGTCATGTGGGCACAATGTGCCAGGACTGTGGTGGATACGTGCGCAACTGGCCGTTCCGGCAAAGTCCGGGTGAGGCTTGAGCCTCTTGAGGTCAACGCGTGGGGGGAGTGGGAAACATGGGTTTCTGGGGTTACTTCGTCGTAGGGAAGAACGCCGGGCCGCTCTCGGAGCTGGATGCATTGGCCGAGGTCAGACAGGATCTGGCGCTATACGACGAGCGCACCGGCGGCTGGCAGGTCTGGGAGCGTCCGAGCGAGCCCGAGGTCGGGGACATGGGCGCGCTGGCGCGCGGCGTGTGCCGGGACACCGGGGCGCCGGCGCTGTTCGCGTTCGTCATGGGCAGCGACTGCGTGGTCATCGAGGCCGCGTCGCCCGAGGGCGGTTCGTGGTTCGCGTGCCTGGGCCGCGAGGCGATGGCCGAGTACCTGAAGGCGGACGGGCTGCTCCTGGAGGACCTGTTCCTGTCGGCGGAGGACGCCGCCGAGAAGGCCGTGGCCTGGGCCGCGGAGGCGGGCCGGACCGTCGAACTGGAGCCGCTGACCGCGGTGCTGAAGGCGGAGGCCGACCCGCTGGCCGAGGAACTGTTCGGGTACTTCCTGGACGTACTGGGCCTTGAGCGCCGGCAGTGACGTTCCGCCACGCGTGAGGCGTCGTGTGAGGCGTCGTGTGAGGTGACGTTTCCTCGGGGCCTGCCCCTCGCTGCCGCTCGGCGGTGGCGAGGGGCAGGCCCCTGTGCGTGGAAGATGCCGGTGTGACGCATTTCGTCCCCCGTACGCAGACGGAAGCAGAGGGTCCGTGTCAGGCGGGCCGAACTGCCGCCGTACGGTGGCGTCCACCGTCCCGCGCGGGGCGGCCGGGGACACCGCCCGTACCGGGGCCGAGGAGGACGCGTGAGCCTGCCGACGGTCGAACTGACCGACCGGATCTCCCGTGCCGACGAGCGCGCACTCGCCGTCAGTGCACTCGCCTGCCTGGATCGTTGCCTGCCGCTCCTGGAGTACGAGGCCGGAGTCGCCGTCGACTCGGACGCCGCCCTGCGTCCGCTCTGGGAGGCCGCCGAGGGCGGCGAGGAGTGGCTGAGCCGGTTGCGGCAGGCCGCCGCCCTGGTCGTACGAGCCGTGACGCAGACGGAGTCCGCGCCGGTGGCGGTGCTGCGCCGGGCCGCGGCCGTGCCCCGTGTGTACGCGGCGGACGAGCTGCGGATCTGGGCCGGGGAGTGCTCGGCCGCCGCCCTCGCCGTGCACCGGTACCTGGACGGCGACCGGGACGACGGGCCGCTGGCCACCGGTGAACTCCGCCGCCAGGAACGCCTGCTCGGCCTGCTCGCCGGGGACGGCGACGGACTGCGGGCGGCCTTCGTGCAGTCGACGGAGGGCAAGCGGGTACTGCGGGCTGCGGCGGCGCGGAGGGCGCGGCGGGCCTGAGATTCCCGTGGGCTGTGGGGCCGGAAGGGCGGCCGGAGTCGCCACCCCCCACAGGAGTGACCCCGGCCGCCGATCCGTGCGGGCTGTGCGACGAGCCCGTATCCCTTACTGCGCCGCCGGTGCGTTTTCTGTCACACCTCGGTGAGTCAGCAGGTCGTTGCAGGTTGTACAAGTCATGGACTAATCGCCCGTCGGCGTCGTAGCGTGCACATTCGCGCTGGGGCGGGTGCAAGTGGTGCACGTGGTGCACGGGGTGCACTCCGGGGACCGGCACCGACTGGGGACAGCCAGCATCGACTGGGGACAGGTTGAGATAGTGCTGGGGGACGACGCGGAGCTGACCGCCGCGGTGCTCGCGGCACAGGACGGGAACGAGCAGGCGTTCCGGACTGTGTACCGTGCCGTGCATCCACGGCTTTTGGGCTACATACGCACACTGGTCGGCGAACCGGACGCGGAGGACGTCGCGTCCGAGGCCTGGCTCCAGATAGCCCGTGACCTGGACCGCTTCCACGGCGACGCGGACCGGTTCCGGGGCTGGGCGGCGAGGATCGGCCGCAACCGGGCGCTCGACCACATCCGGATGCGGGGCCGGCGTCCCGCCGTGGGCGGCGACGACACCGAACTCGCCGAGGAACCCGCCGCCTCCGACACGGCGGGCGAGGCCATGGAGTCGCTGGCCACCGACCGCACCATGGCGCTCATCGCGCAGCTCCCGCAGGACCAGGCGGAGGCTGTCGTGCTGCGCGTGGTCGTCGGGCTGGACGCGAAGAGCGCCGCGAAGACGCTGGGCAAGCGGCCCGGTGCCGTGCGCACGGCTGCTCACCGGGGCCTCAAGCGGCTGGCCGAACTGCTCGGCGGTGCGGGTCAGGAAGGTGGGGCGCCCTGGGGCGACGGTCCGGCGGATGGTCTGCTGGACGTCGTGCCGCCGCAGCGGGACAGGCGGCATGCGGGGCCTGCGGGTGCGGGTGTCGGGGCGATGGTGCAAGGCCCGTGTGTGACGCATTCACGCGCGCGGACGCAGAGGGAAACGTGATGGCCGACGAGCGCTACGAGTGGCTTGACGAGGCGGCGGCGGAACGCCTGCTGCGCGGCGAGCCGGACGAGAACGCGGGGCCCTCGGGCGGGGGCGCGTTGGGTGTGGGTTCCTCGGGTGATGGTGCGGTTCCGTTCGGTACGGACGCGGAGGGTGCGGCGGCAGCGGCGGCGGGTGCGTCGGGTGAGGCCGTCTCCGGTGCGGGCCTCTCCCGGGCCGGGGCGGATTCCTCCCGGGTGGGAGAGGTGGAAGTCGCGGCTGCGCTCGACGGCTTGCGCGCGGCGGCGGACGGGGGCACGGCTTCCGGACACGGATCCGGTACGGGCTCGGGCTCCGCTGCCGGCTCCGGGGTGCGGGAGTTGCCAGGGGAGGCGGCTGCGCTGGCGGCGTTCCGGCAGTCCCGGTGCGTGGCTTCGGCCCGGCGGCGCTCCCGGTGGGGGCGGCCCCTGCGGCTGGGCCTGGTCACGGTGGTGGCGGCCGGAGCGTTGGGCGGTGTGGCCGTCGCCGCCGGTACGGGAGTGCTTCCCGGCCCCTTCCTGTTCGGGCACGTGGAGCCCGACCCCGCCTCCTCGGTGTCGGTGGCGAGCCCCGACTCCGCGGAGCACGAGGTTGATCCGGAATCCACCGAGGGCCCTCAACCGGAACGTTCCGGACCGCCCGAGAAGCCGACCGGGGGCAGCCCTCCGCCGGCCACCGGCGGCGAGTCCTCCGGCGGCAGCCGGGTGAGCGGAGGCACCACCGGCGACGACCGGGACGGTTCGGCGGATCCGGGCGGCGGCTCGAAGGGCACCGACCAGGACACCGGTTCCGGGGCGTCGACCACCGACCCCTCAAAGGGCCGGGAACCGGACTCCTCCCAGGGATCGGGCGACAAGGAGGGCCAGGGCAAGGGGTGGCAGCAGCGCACCGTCAAGGCGTGCCGCGACTACCGGGCCAACCGGCTGCCGGACCAGGTCAAGCAGTACCTGGAGGCCCAGGCCAAGGGTGCCGACGGCATCGCCCGCTTCTGCGACCGCCTCCTCGACGGCAAGGGCGGCGACAACGGAGCCGTCCCGCCGCTCCCCGGCGATGACGGCAACCAGGGCCCCGGCAGCGGAAACGGAACCGGTTCCGGAGGCGGAACCGGCGGCAAGGGCGAGAACGACGACCACGTCAACGACGACGGGGGCCGCGGCAACGGCTCCCGGGGCGGCAAGGGCAACCACCGCACCGACGCGAAGGCCCTGAAGCGCGCCCCCGCGCGTGCCCTCACCCCCGCCCGCCGCACGGCGTTCACACCCTCCGGGAAACTTCCTTCGTCGCAGGTGTGACGTTTTTCGAGCCGGTGACGCTGTAGGGAATGTGCCGACTGGTCATCGGCCGCGCACGAGCCGGGGTTCCCCCCGTACCTGTGGCTCTGCGCACCTGGCGCGGGCGGGATTCGTTCCCCCGATCCCGCCCGCGCCTCCTTTCCTCGCGCTCTCCGCCGCGTCCCGTGTCTCGCGCACCTCCCGCACACCTCGTATGCGCAACAGGGCTGACGCGCACAGCGGCCCCCACACCGCCCCGCCCTTCGCGCATGTCACACGCGTACGGACCCGTGTTGACACATCCGGACCCGACGACCTCTAATGATCGGCGTGCAGCGCGGTCCCGGCCACAGAGCAGTGGGCAGGCCGGTGACCGAGCCAGCACCCTTCCCGCAGAGGGCGATCGCGATGAGCCGAGACTCCGCACGCTTCCGCAGTACCTGACGCCAGCACCTGACGCCACCGTTCCGCGTCCCCGCACCACCCCTCCTTCCTCTCCTCCGTGCCGCACGGGCGTGCCTTGTTCAGGGCACCCCGCCTGCCGCGGAGTCACCCACACCTGTTCAGGAGACGGCGACACCGTATGAGATTCAACCAATGGGTCATCGACGAGTTCCGCGCCCACGAGGGAAAGGTGGGCGGCCCCTTCGAGGGCGGTGACCTGCTCCTCCTCACCACCACCGGCGCGAGGTCCGGCGCCCGGCACACCGTCCCGCTCGGTTACGCCCGCACCGAGGACGGCCGACTCCTCGTCACCGGCTCGAACTTGGGCGCCGACACCCACCCCGCCTGGTACCACAACGTCCTCACCCACCCCGCCGTCGAGGTGGAGGTCGGCACGGAGTCCTTCGGCGCGGTCGCCGTCCCGGCCGAGGGGGAGCGCCGCGACCGCCTCTTCGAGCGGATCGTGCGTACGTCCTCCGGTTACGCCGACTACCAGGCGCAGACCGCGCGCATCCTCCCGGTCGTCGTCCTCGAACGCACCGAGTACGGTCCCGCAGGCGGCCCGCGCCCGGCCCTGACCGTCGGCGACAAGCTGCTCGAGATCCACGTCTGGCTGCGCGGCCAGCTCGCCCGCGTCCGCGCCGACGCCGAGGCCCACTTCGCGGCGGCCGCCGCCGACCCGGGCGCGCCGACCCTCCCCGGCCTGGGCCTCCAGATCCGCCAGCACTGCCTGGCCTTCTGCGAGACCCTCGACTTCCACCACCGCAGCGAGGACGCGGCGGTCTTCCCCCAGATCGAGCACCATCAGCCGCACCTGGCGGAGGCCCTCGCCCGGCTCCGGGAGGAGCACCGCAAGGTGGCCGACCTGAAGTCCGAACTCGCCGCCCACATAAGGGAGTTCAGGACCGCCGACCCCGGCACCTTCCTCGCCGAACTCACCCGGATGTCCGAGGAGCTGACCGCCCACATGGACTACGAGGAGTCGGTGATCCTGCCGATCCTCTCCGGCATCCCGCTCCCGTCGGGCCCGCCCCCGGCTACCGCATGACCGAGGCGGCGAACTGGCCCACGTAGGAGGCCAGTTCGCCGCCGTCGCGCCCGGCCCAGGTCAGATACCCGTCCGGCCGGACCAGGAAGAGCCCCTCGCCGTACGCCGCCAGCCCCGGCGCGTGCACGGTGTGCAGCCAGTCCTTCTCGTACTCGTACGCCGCCGGGGCCGCCGCCCCCACCGCCACCAGCGTGAAGTGCGGCCCCCGGTAGGCGTCGAACAGCCGCGTGCCGTCCGCGAGGCGGGCGTCCGGTGCGCGGTCGCCCGCCTCCAGCGCCCCGGCGGCACCGGCCGACAGCGGTCCGCCCCGGTAGCCGAGCCCCAACTGCTGGGTGGCAGCGCCGCGTTGCCGCTCGCCCCGGTGCACCTGTGTGCTGAGGCCGAGCATGTCCGCCGCGACGGGGCGGCGCTCCTGCTCGTACGTGTCGAGGAGGGCGGGATCGGCCCCGTACCGCAGTACCTGGCCGAGCTTCCACCCGAGGTTGTACGCGTCCTGCACGGAGGTGTTGAGGCCCTGGCCGCCCGCCGGGGAGTGGATGTGCGCGGCGTCCCCGGCGAGGAAGACGCGCCCGTTGCGGAAGCGCTCGGCGAGGGCGGCGCGCGGGCGGAAGTCGGAGGTCCACAGGACGTGCGCGATGTCGTCGGGCCTCAAGTGGCTGCGCGCGCCGACGAGTTGACGTACGCCGTCCGGAGAGGTGTCGGGGGTGGCGGTCTCGTCGGCGTACTGGGCCATCAGCTGGAAGTCGTCCGTGCCGGGCAGTGGGCACAGCGCGAGGAGACCGTCCTCGGCCTGCGGGAAGAGGTGCCAGTTGTCCCGGTCGAGCGCCTCGGGCCGTACGCGGACGTCGGCGACGAGCATGGGCGCGGGGTCGACGGTCTCGCCGTCCATGCGGATGCCGAGTGCGCCGCGTACGGTGCTGCGCCCGCCGTCGGCGGCGACCAGGTAGGCGGCGCGGATGCGGCGCCCGTCGTGGAGGCGGACGGTGACGCCGTCGGTGTCCTGCGTCAACTCGGCTACCGCAGCGTCGAACTGGACCGTGCCACCCAGCTCCCCGAGCCGCGCGTGCAGGATCTCCTGCGTCCGCCACTGGGGGATCATCCGGGGCCGCCCCGCGTACGGCTCGGCCTCGGTGCGCTCGGTCGGCTCGAACATGTCGTACGGGCCGAGGCGTGAGCCGTCCGCGCCCCAGGCCATGCCGACCGGGGCGGGACCGCTCGCCGCGAGGACCGCGTCCACGACCCCGAGGTCGTCGAAGACCTCCAGGGTGCGCGGCTGGAGGCCCTTGCCGCGCGAGCCGGGGAACAGGCGGCCGGCGCGCTCGACGACCAGGGCGTCGACGCCGCGCCGGGCGAGGTCGCAGGCGAGGGCGAGGCCGGTGGGTCCGGCGCCGACGATCAGCACGGAGGTCTCGGTGATCGCGGAAGTGTCGATTCCGGAGGTGTCCTTAACGCTGTTAAGTTCCATGTTCGCCAGCCTGCGCTTAACGCTGTTAAATTGTCAAGGTGGCTACGACGAAACTGGACCGGAAGCTGGTCGCCGAGACGGCCCTGCGACTCCTCAACGAGGTGGGGCTGGAGGGGCTGACCCTGCGCCTCATCGCCAAGGAGCTGGACGTCAAAGCCCCCGCGCTCTACTGGCACTTCAAGAACAAACAGGCCCTGCTCGACGAGATGGCCACCGAGATGCTGCGCCGAATGACGGCCGACTTCATGGGCCACACCGACGGTCTGGCCTGGGACGAAGCGCTGGTGCTCGCCATGCGCGGCCTGCGCGCCCACCTCCTGCGCCACCGCGACGGCGCCAAGGTCTACAGCGGCACGCACTTCACCGACCTGTCCTACGCCGCCCCCATGGAGGCCCACCTGCGCACCCTTGTGGACGGGGGTTTCACACCGGCCGGGGCGGCACGGGCCTGGTTCACGGCGTACGGCTACACGATCGGTTACGTCATCGAGGAGCAGTCGATGGGCCCCGCCCCCGACGCCGACCCGGACGGGGGCTACGACCTCGCCGCCCGCGCGGAACGCCTCGCCGCGTACCCGCTGGCGGCACAGTCCGGGCCGGTGATCTTCGCGCAGACGGAGGAGAGCTTCGAGCAGGGGCTGCGGGCCGTGGTGACGGGGATCGGGGCGGTCCTGCGGGCCGGGCCGGACCCGGCCTGAAACGCCCCGGCGGGCCTGTCAACTCACCGGTTGCCGGAGGAGTCCTTACCGGCAAGGGGGCGCCCGGCGGACGGTGTGTGCCCAGGGAATGGCACCGGGAGCCGGGGCAAGACGCGGGGAGACGGCGTTGCACGCGGAGGGCGGGAGGGGTGACCGGACGTGACGGTGCGGGAGAGGGGCTCGGCCCCGGGGATGTTCCTCAAGCGGGCCTACCGCACCGTGCAGCCCCTCCTGCCGCTCCTCGCCGTGTCGATGCTGGTGCAGACGGCCTGGCAGCTCGGCCCCGACGCGCTGTGGGGGAAAGTCCTGGTGTCCCTGGGCGTGTTCGCCGTGCTCGCCCTCTTCCTCTGGTGGCGGTGGGACGGCGACGGGCCCCCGCCGGACCCCGAGGAGATCAAACTCCGGTTCCGCCGCGAGACCGCCGCGACCGGCGAGTGGGTGCGGCTGGTGATCCCCGTACGGGCCGTGGAGCAGGGCCTCCCGGCCGGCGGCCACCATCTGGCCTTCACCGACCGCACGGTCACGGCCTTCACCTACGATCGCGAGACCGACACCTGCACCCGCCTGTGGCGCGCCGACCGCGACACGGTGACCTTGGAAGGCAAGTACCTGGTCGTGGCGCAGGGCGGGGAGTCCGAGCGGCGGGCACTGGTGCCGTACGTACTGCGCGGCGACGTGGAGTACTGGCAGCAGACCGGCTGAGCGTGGGGGAGCCGGTCGGCCGGAAGGGGGAGGGCATGGCGGCGGTACGAAGAACGACCCGGGCGGTGTCGGGTGCGGCGGGAGCGGTGGCCTTGGCGGCGGCGGTGACCTCGGGGGCCGTGGAGCTCGGCGCGTTCCGGGGCGCGTTCGCCGTGCTCGCGCTGACGATGGCAGTGCTGCCCGCACGGCTGCTGCTGCCGTCCCGGCGTCCGTCGGCGCCGGACGGTAGGGGGATCCCGCGCGGCCCGGTCGGCTGGCGGGCGACGCGCGTGCTGTACGGCGCGGCCATCGTCCTGGCGCTGGTCGCAGCCGGGTCCAGCGCAGCCGAGGGGGACTGGGGGGAGGCCCTCTTCCCGGCTGCCGTGGCCCTGTTCTTCCTCTCCTCGCTGCTGCTCCTCGTCGACATCCGCCGGGCCGGGCGGACGGGGCGGCCCCCCGGTGAGCCCCGCCGACGGCACCCGCACGACGCTCACCGAACGCGTTCTGCTCGCGTCCCTGCGGAAGCCGGACCCGGAGCAGTACGCGATCCGCATACGCCGCGTCTAACGTCCGCCCAGCACATCCACACTCGGCTGACCGCGATGCTCCCGCACCGCCGTCACCAGCTCCGCCAGCAGGGGCCGGTCCAGGGCCGTGTACGCCAGGACCAGCAGTTCATGGGCCTGGGCCTCCCGCACCGGGTCGCCCCACGACGCCCAGTGGAGGTCCCGGCCCAGGACGAGGGCCTCCGCCGGGTCGCCCGCCGCGCAGCGGGCACGCGCCTCCGTGACCCAGGCGGCGACGGTCTCGGGCTCGTCGAACCTGGCGTACAGGTACTGCGCGAACTTCTCCTCGTCCGCCCCGTTGTGCGGCGGCCGGTCCAGGATCGTGTCGCCGGTGACCAGGGCGCCCGCGCCGTCGAGGGTGGTGAGGCGGGCCGGTTCGGCGGGGGAGCGGAAGAAGGACCGGTCGTGGGCGCGGGAGTAGTCGAGGCCGGTCTCGGGCCGGTCGTCGGTCTCGAACGCCCTTATGTCCGTACGGAGTTGAGCCGCCGCCTCGATGCGGGCGGTCACCGCCGGATCGGTGGTGTCGTCGTCGTGGAGGTCCCGCCAGACGCGCTCCAGGGTGTCGCGGACGGTGGTCAGGGGGGTTCCGGTGGGGTCGTACTCGATGCCCCCGCCGTCGTGCGTGTAGTAGGACGCGACGCCCGCGCAGGTGCGGCCGTCGTCGAACCAGAGGCCGTGGTGCAGGCCGTCGGAGCCGCCGTGCAGGAAGGTCAGGAACTCCGGGGGGTCGCAGTAGTAGCGGCCGTGGGCCCGGAACTCCTTGCCGGGGAGAGGGGTGCGCGTCGGGTCGGCGAGGACGTCGACGACCCCGGCGGAGGAGACACCGAGGTCGGCGAGGGCGCGGGCGCTCCCGGGGGTGAGCGCGGCGAGGAAGTCGCGGAAGCGGAGGAGGGAGTCGGGGGTCTCGAACCCCCACGGGTGCAGGGCGGTCGTCGTCATGGGGTGAGGCTAACGACCGCCGCTTCCGGGCGGGCCGGGGAGTCCGGGGAGCCCTGGGCCTGCATCAGCGGAATGTGCAGGACGAGGGCGACGCAGGCGATGACGAGGTGTCGGCGGGGGATGCGGGTGGCCACGGGAGGACTCCCTTCGCTGGTTCCGGTGGTGCTGGGGGGCCAGTGCTTCGAAGGTAGGTCCGGCACGGGTACCGGGTCGTCACCCCGTGGTTCTCACTTCCGCGTAGTACTTGGGTACGAGGGGGCCAGGGCCGCGCCCCCCTCGCCCCGCCAGGGGGTCGCGCCCCCTCACCCCGCCAGTCGGCGGACCCGGCGGGCCACCCTGCGCACCGTCGGGTTGCGCGGGACGAACGCCAGCCGCCTCGGCAGCCCCCCGGGCAGGCCCAGCGCGGTCAGCCGCCGCCGCTTGAAGTAGCGGCGCGTGCGGGCGGAAAGGCCGGAACGGAGGTAGCGTTCCGCCGCCCCCCGCCGGTCGGACAGCACCTGTGGCTGCATCGCGTACCCCACCGCCGCGACCAGTGCCGCCGGGTCTGCCTGCGCGGCGGGGGCGGCCGCAGGAGCCTCCAGGTCCGGGAGGAGGGCATCCGCGAGCGTCACCGGGATGCGGTTGCTGTTCTCGTACGGAGTGAGGCGTTCGAGCAGCACGTCCGTGCCGACCCGCGCCACCGGAATCCCGTACAGCGCCTGCGCGGTGAACAGGGCGGTGGAGAAGCACCCCACCACCAGCGCCGGCCGCAGCCGCCGGAACAGGACCTCCGCGAGCAGCGGCGAGTCGAAGACCGCGAGGTCCGCGCCGAGCGCCCCCGCCTCCTCCTCCAGCCGCCGCGACCAGCCCGCCGGTGCCGACGGGTGCGGCTTGAACACCACCCGCCGGTGCCCGCGCGCCACCGCCCCCCGCAACATCCGTACGTGCAGGGCCTCTTCCTCCTCCGGCGTGAGGATGTCCAGCGCGGACAGGTACTGGCCGAGGAGCAGGGCGGGAGCGGTCGACGTATCTGTCAAGTCGCCGTCCGTGTAAGGGAGTTCACCGAGCACCTTGAGGAAAGCGTCCGTGGGTACGAGCGTCGACGGCACCCCGAACTCGCTCAGCAGCAGCGGCTTCAGCCCCGGTACCAGGTCCAGGTGGAGCAGCCGCCGCACCCGCCCCCCGACCAGCGGATCGAGCTTGTTGCGGGTGGGCCCGTAGCTCATCAGCCCGTCCGCGTACACCTCGATCGGCGCGTCCGGGAAGAGCTGCGCCACCGCCTGCGCGGGAGCGACCTGGATGGACTCCAGGACGAGGGAGACCGAGCAGCCCTCCAGCTCCCAGTTCCGCCTCAACTGCCGCTCCCACAGCGGCACATCGTCCGGGCGGGGCGTCCACCCGGAGGGGTGCAGCGGGGCGATCGTCGCGTTCCAGTCGAGTACGTCGTCGAAGCGCGTCCGGAGTGCCGCGAAGCCCGGGGCCTCGGTGAACGGCGGGGTGACCTCGGGGGTCGCCGCGTTGTTGCTGGTCAGCAGGATGCGGCGGTCGGCGGGCGGGAAGCTGCCGCTGTCCAGGGCGGCGGCCAGGGTGGCCGTCCCGTACAGGGTGGAGGCCAGGAAGAGCTGCACGGTGTCGCTCACGCGGCGGCCCCCGTACCGGTCCCGGTGCCCGTACCCGTGCCCGAGCCCGAGCCCGGGAGCGTGCCCGGGAGCCCCCGCCGCAGCCGCCGCAGCCGGGTCGCCCGGTCCACATCCATCGCGTTCAGGGCCTCCGCCAGAATTCCCTGCGGCATTCTCCGCAGTGCCGCCGCACTCATCGCCCGCAATTTCCTCGCCACCGCCGGTTCGAACCTTTTCGAGTCGTCCGCACTTCCCAAGTGGTGCGAAATGATCGCGCAGTAGGTACGCACCGCTTTCGGCAGAAGTGCGCGCGCATCCGAATCCCGTGCGGTTTCTTCGAGTACCTGGTCGAATGCACGAATGAAGTCGAGTTGTCGTACGTCCCCGATCTGCGTCAGCGAGGACGCGATGCCCCGCCGGTAGAAGACCCCCAGCAGCCCCACGACCCCGAAGGATTCCGCCTCCCGGTGCAGCCGCCAGATCCACGGCCGGTCCTCCGCCGTGCGCAGCCCGTCGGTGAAGTGCAGCAGTCCCCGGTCCAGGAGCCGGCGGTGGTAGACGCCCGCCCAGGCGTACGCGTAGTCCACCGAGGTCGAGCGGTCGGCGGGCAGGATCGCCTCGCGCGGCGGCATCGACTCGCCGCGCCGCCCGTGCGGGACGCGCTGCACGACCCGGGTGCGCCCGGTGCACTGCACATGGTCCGTACGGACGAAGTCACACCCCAAGTCCTCGATCGCATCGACCAGTTGACCCAGATACCCCGGAGCCAGCCAGTCGTCGCCGTCCAGGAAGGTCAGGTACTCGCCGCGCGCCGCGTCCAGGCCCGTGTTGCGGGCCGTCGCGAGCCCGCCGTTGCGTTCGTGTCTGAGCAGCACCGCCCCCGGAAGATCACGCTCCGCCCGGGCGAGGAGTTCCGGGGTCGCGTCCGTCGAGCAGTCGTCGACGAGGAGGAATTCGAAGTCCTCGCGCGCGTTCGCACGCAGACTTCGCAGGGCATCGGGGGCGTATGTCTGCACGTTGTAGAACGGCACGACGACGGAGAGCTTGACCACAGCCGGGACATTAGGGCGCGGGGGCGGATGTCGGATGAACCGGCCGTGTCCGGGCGGTGAAGTGCGCGGGTATTCGCCCCCGAATTCGCTGCGGGTAACGCCTTGTCGGCTCCTGTTAACCCTTTGTTGCGGCCGAGTTGGGCCGCTCAGTGGAACCGGTCCCTAACTTGTCCGTCGTGCCCACGCTTACGAGTGCAACATTCACCGGCACGGCAAGTGCGAGGAATTCCCTGCGAGTTGCCGTCATCGCGGATTCGGACACCCGTTGGAAATGGGGTGCGCTGACGGCGCGCCGCATTGCGGAGGGGTGTGCGGACGCGGAACTGACCGGCTTCCTGCTGCGGGGCCGCGCGACGCCGACGGCCCGTCAGCTCTCGGAAGTTGGCGCGGACTTGGCGGACCCCCGCGAGGTCACCGGGGCGGAATTCCTCGCTTCGGTCGAGCGAGGGCCGTACGACGTCGTTGTCCTCGCCCTCGTCGGCGGCTCGGTGCAGGCGCTGCTGCACGGGATGGCGCGGCTGTGGCCGGGCCCGCAGCACCGGCCGGTGCTCGTCACCGGATACGTGGGTGTCGTATACGAAAAGCTGACCGACGGGCTGTTGCTGCGCCACGGCGCGGACCTCGTCCTCGCCAACTCCCCTTACGACGAACGCCGGTTCACGCAGGTGTACGAGGGAGTGGGTGCCGACGCGTCCGCCGTGACCCGCGCCGCGCTGCCCTTCCTCGGCGGCGCGCCCTATGCCGGGGTCGCCGACGCGGTGGTGTTCGCCGCGCAGCCGTCGGTGCCGGAGCGGCGGGCGGACCGGGCGTACCTGCTGCGACGGCTGGTGCAGCACGCGCGGCTGCACCCTGGCCGGGAGGTCGTCCTCAAACTCCGCAGCAAGCCGGGCGAGCACACGACCCACATCGAGGAGCTCCCCTACCAGCGTCTCGTACGGGACCTCGCTCCGCCCGCCAACTTCCGCCTCGCATACGGGCACATGGGCGAGATCCTGGACCGCGCGGGCCTCCTCGTCACCGTCAGCTCCACCGCCGCGCTGGAGTCCCTGCACCGGGGCATCCCCACCGCGATCCTCACCGACCTCGGCGTCCGCGAGCCGCTCGGCAACCACTACTTCCTCGGCTCCGGCTGCCTGACCTCCTGGGACGCCCTGGACGCGGGCCACCGGCCGGAGGCGTCGGGGGAGTGGCTGCGGGACCAGGGGGTGGTCGCGTCGGGCGATTCGTACGACCCGTACGACGCCGTACGCGACCGGATCGCCGACCTCCTCGCCCGCCCCGTCCTCCCGTCGCCGTCCCCCTACTACAGCCCCGCCACCGCGACCGGCTACCTCCCCGGCATCCTCGCCCGCCACCGCCTCGACGAGGCCCCGCGCGGAGAGGTGTCCAGGGCGCGCCGGCTGGTCCGGGAGGCGGCACGGGGGGCGTACCGGCACGGGGTGCAGAGGGTCGCGCCGGTCATTCGACGCATGGGAGAGCTGTGATGGAACGCGTTCCTGGCCGCAGGGTGCTGGCCGTGATCCCCGCCCGGGGCGGCTCGAAGGGAGTGCCGGGCAAGAACCTGGCACCGGTGGGGGGAGTGCCGCTGGTCGTACGGGCGGTACGGGCCTGCCTCGCTGCGCGGCACGTCACGGAGGTCGTGGTCTCGACGGACTCCGAGGAGATCGCGGCGGTGGCGCTGGCGGCCGGGGCGGAGGTCGTGATCCGCCCGTCCGCCCTCTCGGGCGACACGGCCTCCAGCGAGGCGGCCGTCCTCCACGCCCTGGACGCCCAGGCGGAGGAGCCGGATGTGGTCCTCCTGGTCCAGTGCACGAGCCCCTTCGTGACCGCGTCCGACGTGGACGGCGTCGCCTCGGCAGTCCTCGCCGGAGCGGACAGCGCACTGACGGTCGCCCCGTTCCACGGCTTCGTATGGCGCGAGGCACCGGGGGAGGCTGCGGAGCAGCCCCCCAGGGGCGCGGGGAACTGCGCGACCAGCCACGACGCACCCGCACGCAACGGGGCCCCGCTCCCGCAGGGTCTAGGTGAAGGGGCGGGGCTGGGGCAGCCCGCCGCAGGCGAGACCCGCACGTGGACGCACCCGAGCACAGGCACCGGCGTCAACCACGACAAGGCGACCCGCCCGAGGCGCCAGGACCGCCCCCAGGACTTCCTGGAGACCGGTGCCGCCTACGCCATGGACACCGCAGGGTTCCGAGCACACCGCCACCGCTTCTTCGGCCGCACCGAGCTCGTGCACACCGACCCCGCCCGCGTACTCGAAATCGACGACCCCCACGACCTGGCAAGGGCCCGCGCCCTCGCCCCCCTCCTCGACCCGCCCCAGCACCCCGCCCTCGCCGACATCGACGCCCTCGTCATGGACTTCGACGGCACCCAGACCGACGACCGCGTCTGGATCGACGCGGACGGGCACGAAACGGTCTCCGTGCACCGCGGCGACGGCCTCGGCATCGCCGCCCTCCGCAGGAGCGGCCTGCCCCTCCTCACCCTCTCCACCGAGGTCAACCCCGTCGTCGCCGCCCGCGCCCGCAAGCTCCGCATCCCCGTCCTGCACGGCATCGACCGCAAGGACGCCGCCCTCAAGGAGTGGTGCGCCGAGCAGCGGATCGACCCCTCCCGAGTCCTCTACGTCGGCAACGACGTCAACGACCTCCCCTGCTTCTCCCTCGTCGGCTGGCCCGTCGCCGTGGCCGACGCCCACGACCACGTGCGGGCCGCCGCCCGCACCGTGACCACCACCCCCGGCGGCCGCGGAGCGATCCGCGAAATCGCCGCCTGGCTCCTCGGACCCGAGCTCAACACCCCCAACACCCCGTAAGGACCCCGCACATGAGCAACACCAGCACCAACACCACCCGCCTCCGCACCCTCGGCACCAAGACCGCCGGCCCCGGCCACCCCGTCTACATCACCGGCGAGATCGGCATCAACCACAACGGCGACCTCGACAAGGCCCTCGCCCTCGTCGACGCCGCCGCCGAGGCCGGCTGCGACGCCGTGAAGTTCCAGAAGCGCACCCCCGAGATCTGCACCCCCCGCGACCAGTGGGACATCGAGCGCGACACCCCGTGGGGCCGGATGACGTACATCGACTACCGCCACCGCGTCGAGTTCGGCGAGGACGAGTACCGCGCCATCGACGCCCACTGCAAGAAGCGCGGCATCGACTGGTTCGCCTCCCCGTGGGACACCGAGGCCGTCGCCTTCCTGGAGAAGTTCGACGTCCCCGCCCACAAGGTGGCCTCCGCATCCCTCACCGACGACGAGCTCCTCCGCGAGCTGCGCGCCACCGGCCGCACGATCATCCTCTCCACCGGCATGTCCACCCCGGCCCAGATCCGGCACGCCGTCGAGGTCCTCGGCAGCGCCAACATCCTTCTCTGCCACGCCACGTCGACGTACCCCGCCGTCGCCGACGAGCTGAACCTCCGCGTCATCCACACCCTCCAGGCCGAGTACCCCAACGTCCCCATCGGCTACAGCGGCCACGAGACGGGCCTGCAGACCACCCTCGCCGCCGTCGCCCTCGGCGCCGCCTTCGTCGAGCGGCACATCACCCTCGACCGCGCCATGTGGGGCTCCGACCAGGCCGCCTCCGTCGAGCCCGGCGGCCTCACCCGCCTCGTCCGCGACATCCGCACCATCGAGGCGTCCCTCGGCGACGGCGTCAAGAAGGTCTACGAGTCCGAGCTCGCCCCGATGCGCAAGCTCCGGCGCGTCCCCGGCGTCGTAGCCCAGCAGGAAGCCAGCACCGAAGCCAGCACCGAAGCCCGCACCGAAGCCGACCACCCCCAGCCCGCAGGAGTCTGACGGCCATGACCCCGAGCAGCGCCGCCCCGCCCGCCCCCACCACGCTCGCCTTCGTCGAAAGCCCCGTCCAGCTCCTCAACGTCCTGGAGTGGGCCCACGTCCAGGCGGCCCCCACCACGCCGCTCGACATGACGATCGTCGTCCTCTCCCCCCGCGACCCCATGTCCCGCGGCCAGCTCCGCCGCATGGCCGAACTCGCCCGCGGCGAGGGCTGCGCGGTGCGCTGGGAGGACGCCCGGGAGGGGGCCGGGGCGCCGCTGCGCACCGTCGCAGGGCTCGCCCCCGCCCTGCGACGGGCCCGTACCGTCGTCATCGGCGACCCCTTCTCCCGGTACGTCCAACTGCTGCTGACCCTCGTCAAGGCCCCGCACCTGGTGGTCGTCGACGACGGCACCGCCACCATGGAGTTCGCCGGCCAGCTCGCCCGCGGCGAGCGCCTGGTGCGCTGGCACCGGCGCGGCAACGGCGGCGGGGCGCGCGAACTCCTCCTCGCCCCCGTCACCACCTCCGCACGCCGCCGCCTCGCCCCCACCCCCCGGCGCACCGTGGAACTCTTCACCGCGATGCCCGTCACCGAGGCCCTCCCCGGCCTCACCGTCACCGCAAACGAGCTGGCCTGGACCCGGGCCCGCTTCGGCCCGCCCCGCCTCACCCGCACGGCCGACCTCGTCGGTACGTCCCTGGTGGAGACCGGTGTCGTGGACCTGGAGCACTACATCGGCGCGGTCCGCTCGCTCACCCTGGACCACGGCGCCACCCGCTACTTCGCGCACCGGCGCGAGAACACCGACAAGCTGCACCGGCTCGCCCTGGAGACGGGTCTCGAAATCGTCCGCCCCGATCTGCCCCTCGAACTCATCGCCCGCAGAGGCCCGATCGGGCGTACGATCCTGAGCTTCCCCTCCACGGTCGTACACACGCTCCCCAGGGCACTCGTGGGGACGGACGTGAAGGTCGCGGTCTGTGACGTCGATCCGGGGTGGCTGGCGGCCGACGCCTCGCCGCGGGCCCGGGGCTTCCTGGCCGGGGTCACCGGAACCGCCCGTGACGTGCGGAAACTCCGGGTACTGCCCGCGACGTAACCCCGCTTCATACCCGTCTTACATCCTGGACACACCTCTGTCATGCAAATTTCTTACGCCTATCGGGCTGAACTTTTGTTGATGGGTAGGCAGTTGGGGGTCGGTTGCGCCTACCGTTGACGGGGTGAACCAGTTGATCTCCCTCGTGTCCGAAGCCGGTCCCGACGCCGGAGACGATCTGCCCGGCACGCTGCCCGACGCGCTGCGTGCCGAACTGATCGCCTTCCGCCGGGACTTGCACATGCACCCCGAGCTCGGCAACCAGGAGTTCCGCACCACCGCCGCCATCAAGGCGCGCCTGGAGAAGGCGGGCCTCAAGCCGCGCGTGCTCCCCGGCGGAACCGGGCTCATCTGCGACATCGGCGAGTGGGACGGCGTGACGCCGATGCTCGCGATGCGGGCGGACATCGACGCGCTGCCCATTCCGGACGCCAAGGTGGGGGTGGCCTACCGCTCCACGGTCCCGGACCGGGCGCACGCCTGCGGGCACGACGTGCACACCACGGTCGTCCTCGGCGCGGGCCTCGTCCTCGCCGAGCTGGACCGCAGGGGTCAACTGCCGCGTGCGGTACGGCTGCTGTTCCAGCCCGCCGAGGAGGTGCTGCCGGGCGGCGCCGCCGACGCCATCAAGGCGGGTGTTCTCAAGGGCGTCGGCCGCATGATCGCCGTGCACTGCGACCCCAAGGTCGACGCGGGGCGTATCGGCCTTCGCGTAGGCCCCATCACCTCTGCCTGCGACCGGCTGGAAATCGCTCTTGACGGCCCGGGTGGACACACGGCGCGCCCGCACCTGACCACGGACCTCGTGACGGCCGTGGCGAAGGTGGCCACCGAGGTTCCCGCCGTCATCTCGCGCCGCGTCGACGCCCGCTCGGGGCTCTCCGTCACCTGGGGCCGCATCGAGTCCGGCCACGCCTGCAACGTCATCCCGATGCACGCCGAACTGGCCGGCACGGTCCGCTGCCTGGACCTGGAGACCTGGCGCGAGGCCCCCGACCTCATCCACGCGGCCGTCGCCGACATCGCCGACCTGCACGGCGCGAAGTCCCAGATCAACTACATCCGGGGCGTCCCGCCGGTCGTCAACGACGGCACGGTCGTCGAGCTCCTCGTCAACGCCATGGCCGCACGCCTGGGCCCGTACTCCATCGAGGACACCGAGCAGAGCCTCGGCGGCGAGGACTTCTCCTGGTACCTCGAACACGTCCCCGGCGCGATGGCCCGTCTGGGCGTACGCACCCCCGGCGACACCGTCAAGCGCGACCTGCACCGCGGCGACTTCGACGTGGACGAGAGCGCGATCACCGTCGGGGTCGAACTCTTCACGGCTGCCGCACTGATGGACGCGAAGGGCTAGCGCGCAGGGCGATCCGGCCCTAGCTTCGTATGCAGCGGGGGCGTCCGCGGTGACCGAAAGGTGCCGCAGACGCCCTTTGTGCATTCCTCCAAGACGGTTCGCTATGTCCGTTGTGAGTATGTACATTGCTTATGTACGACACACCCTGGTGAATCGAACGCGCGACGATCCGGTAACGACTCATGAACGGGTCTTTAACCGGCATCTACGCGCGTTACGATCGCCGCGAAACCAGCGCCGGACAGAGGCGCTTCGGTCAGGTTGAAGGAGCGTCCCGTGCGCCGGGTATCCAAGATCGCTGCTGCGAGCATCGCCACTGCGGCCCTCGCTTTCACCGCCACCGCGTGTGGCGAGTCGTCCACCGGGGGCTCCGGCTCCGGCGATGGTGGCGGCAAGCTCAAGATAGGCATGGCCTACGACGTCGGCGGCCGTGGCGACAACTCGTTCAACGACTCCGCCGCGCGCGGCCTGGACAAGGCCAAGAAGGAGCTCGGCGCCGAGACCAAGGAGCTCACCGCCAAGACCGGTGAGACCCCGGCCGACCGCGAGCAGCGCCTCGCGTCGCTGGCCGAGGGCGGCTTCAACCCCGTCGTCGCCGTCGGCTTCGCGTACAAGGACGCCCTGGACAAGGTCGCCAAGAAGCACCCGAAGGTCACCTTCGGCCTGGTCGACTCGGTCGCCGAGGCGAAGAACATCAACAACATCGTCTTCACCGAGGAGCAGGGCTCCTACCTGGCGGGCGTCGCCGCGGCGAACAAGTCCAAGGACGGCAAGATCGGCTTCATCGGCGGCGTCGACATCCCGCTGATCAAGAAGTTCGCCGCGGGCTTCCAGCAGGGCGTCAAGGAGACCAAGCCGGACGCCACCGTGCAGATCCAGTACCTCTCCTCCGGCTCGGACCTCTCCGGCTTCGGCAGCCCCGACAAGGGCAAGGAAGCCGCCAAGGGCATGCTCGACAAGGGCACCGACGTGATCTTCGCGGCCGCGGGCGGCTCCGGCGCCGGCGCCATCGAGGCCGTCGCGGGCAAGAAGGGCACCTGGGCCATCGGCGTCGACTCCGACCAGGCGCTCGACCCGTCGCTGTCGAAGTACAAGGAGTCCATCCTCACCTCGGTCGTCAAGAACGTCGACGCCGGTGTGTTCGAGCTCGCCAAGTCCATCAAGGACGGCAAGCCGAAGACGGGCACCTCGACCTACTCCCTCGCGGAGAACGGCGTCACCCTGACCACCACGGGTGACCACCTGAAGGACGTCCAGACCAAGCTGGACGAGGCGAAGAAGAAGATCGTGGACGGCACCATCAAGGTCAAGTCCACCCTCTGAGCCATCGCTTGAGGACGGGGCCCGAAGAGTTGCTTCACGCGGCTCGTCGGGCCCCGATTCCTGTGCCCGGGCGGAAGTCACCCCGCCGGGCAACCGGAATCAGCCCTGCCCCGCTTCACTTTTGAGCAAGGCTGCTTCACAATTCGGCGTAGCTACGCGCGTAGCACGCGCGGTGCGCGGTAACTTTCCCGCCACACCCCTTCACGCCGTACAGCGTCGTCCGTACGAACCCCTCGCCTCAGCTTCTTCGCCTCCTGCCTAGGAGAGTGCGCCATCAAAGCGTCCAGCAGTCCCCACGCCGCCTCCCGAGCCGCCGACAGCACGCCCGCTGTAGAGCTGCACGGCATCACCAAGCGGTTCCCCGGTGTCGTCGCCAACCACGACATCGCCATCACCGTGCGCCGCGGCACCGTGCACGCCCTCGTCGGTGAGAACGGCGCGGGCAAGTCCACCCTGATGAAGATCCTCTACGGGATGCAGAAGCCGGACGAGGGCACCATCGCCATCGACGGCGAGCAGGTGTCCTTCAACAGCCCCGGCGACGCCATCGCCCGCGGCATCGGCATGGTGCACCAGCACTTCATGCTCGCGGACTACCTCACGGTCCTCGAAAACGTCGTGCTCGGCTCGGAGAAGCTGTACGGCATCGGCGACAAGGCACGCGCCAAGATCAAGGAGATCTCCGACGCGTACGGGCTGAACATCAGGCCCGACGCCGTCGTCGAGGACCTCGGCGTCGCCGACCGCCAGCGCATCGAGATCCTCAAGGTCCTCTACCGCGGCGCCCGCACCCTGATCCTGGACGAGCCGACCGCCGTCCTGGTCCCCCAGGAAGTGGACGCGCTCTTCGAGAACCTGCGCGAGCTGAAGTCCGAGGGCCTGACCGTCATCTTCATCTCGCACAAGCTGGGCGAGGTGCTGTCGGTGGCCGACGACATCACGGTCATCCGACGCGGTACGACGGTCGGCACCGCCGACCCGGCGAACACCACCCCCAAGCAGCTCGCCGAGCTGATGGTCGGCAGCGAGCTGCCCTCCCCGGAGACCCGCGAGTCGACCGTCACCACGACGCCGATGCTCACCGTCTCCGACCTGAAGCTCAGCGCGATCGACCCGGACGGCGTCGCCCGCTCGGTCCTCGACGACATCGCCTTCACCATCCACAAGGGCGAAGTCCTCGGCATCGCCGGCGTCGAGGGCAACGGCCAGGCCGAGCTCGTCGAGGCCATCATGGGCATGCGCACCCCGGACGCCGGCGCCGTCACCCTCGACGGCACCGACATCTCCACCACGCCCACCCGCAAGCGGCGCGAGGACGGCATCGGGTACATCCCCGAGGACCGCCACAAGCACGGCCTCCTCCTGGAGTCCCCGCTGTGGGAGAACCGCATCCTCGGCCACGTCACCGAGAAGCCCAACAGCAACAAGGGCCTCCTGGACCTCAAGGCCGCCCGCGCCGACACCCAGCGGATCGTGCGCGAGTACGACGTCCGCACCCCGGGCATCGACGTCACCGCGGCCTCCCTCTCCGGCGGCAACCAGCAGAAGCTGATCGTCGGCCGCGAGATGAGCCACAAGCCGAAGCTGCTCATCGCCGCCCACCCCACCCGTGGCGTGGACGTCGGCGCGCAGGCGCAGATCTGGGACCAGATCCGCGAGGCCCGCCGCGACGGCCTGGCCGTCCTCCTCATCTCGGCCGACCTGGACGAGCTGATCGGCCTCTCCGACACCCTGCGGGTCATGTACCGGGGCCGTCTGGTCGCCGACGCCGACCCGGCCACCGTCACCCCCGAGGAGCTGGGCTCCGCCATGACCGGCGCGGCCACCGGCCACCTGGAGGCCTCCGCCGAGGACCTGGCCCAGGCCCAGGCCGAGGCAGCCGCCGGACGCGAAGACGCCCCCGGCACCGTGACCGGTACCGCCCCCGACACCGACCCCCGGACTGGGGGAGAGGACCGATGAAGAAGTTCGACAAGGAGCGGTTGCTCCTGGGACTCGCGGCCCCGCTGCTCGCGATCGTGGCCGCGTTCCTGGTCACCGCCGTGGTGCTGCTCGCCACCGGCAAGGAGCCGTTCAGCGCCTTCGGGATCATGTTCGACTACGGCGTCAAGTCCGACAGCCAGGTCTACATCCTGAACAAGGCCACCACGTACTACCTGGCAGGTCTCGCGGTCGCCGTCGGCTTCCGCATGAACCTCTTCAACATCGGCGTCGACGGCCAGTACCGCCTCGCGGCGTTCTTCGCCGCAGCGGTCGGTGGCGCGCTCACGCTCCCCGGCTTCCTCCAGATCCCGCTGATCATCCTCACCGCGATGATCGTCGGCGCGATGTGGGCCGGTATCGCCGGTGTCCTGAAGGTCACCCGGGGCGTCTCCGAGGTCGTCTCGACGATCATGCTCAACATGATCGCCACCGCGATCATCGGCTACCTCCTCCAGCAGGGCCGCCTCGGCCACCTGGACAGCGCGGGCACGAAGGTCGCCACCAAGCCGCTGCCCGAATCCGCGCACTTCTTCTCCTTCACCACGCAGCCCGACGCCGACCCCATCTGGGGCTTCATCGTGATCGCCGCCATCGCGGGCGTCGCGTACTGGTTCATCCTGTCGCGCACCCGCTTCGGCTTCGACCTGCGCACCGTCGGCGCCTCCGAGTCGGCGGCCGACGCGAGCGGCGTCAACGTCAAGAAGATGGTCATCACCTCGATGCTCATCTCCGGCCTCGTCGCCGGTCTGATCGGCATGCCGACCCTCCTCAACGACTCCTACGAGTACGGCGGCGACTTCCCGACCGGCATCGGCTTCACCGGCATCGCCATCGCCCTCCTCGGCCGCAACCACCCGGTCGGCATCGCGCTGGGCGCCCTCCTCTGGGGCTTCCTGGAGCGCGGCACCGGCAAGCTCGAATTCGAGGGTTACGACAAGGAGATCGTCGGCGTGATCCAGGGCGTCATCGTCCTGTGCGTCGTCATCGCGTACGAAGTCGTCCGCCGCTACGGCCTCAAGCGCCAGCAGCGCCAGGTCGGCGCGAAGCTGGCCGCCCAGGCCGCCAACAACTCCGAGAAGCAGGAGGTGTCGGCGTGAGTACGGCGACTCCCACCCCGGCGCCCAAGAAGCAGGGCCCGGTGAAGGCGGCGGCGTCCCGCCTCACCTTCCCGATGGTCCTCCTGATCATCGCGGGCGGGCTCGTCGCCCTGTCCGCCGTCCGCGCCATCACCGGCGCACAGGACATCACCGCCGCCGGCCAGATCGGCGCGGCGCTCTCCATGGCGGTCCCGATCGGCCTCGCCGGTCTCGGCGGCCTGTGGGCCGAGCGCGCGGGCGTCGTCAACATCGGCCTCGAAGGCATGATGATCCTCGGCACCTTCTTCGGTGCCTGGGCGGGCTGGCAGACCAGCCCCTGGATCGGTGTCCTCGCGGGCGTCGTCGGCGGCATGCTCGGCGGTCTGCTGCACGCCATCGCGACCGTCACCTTCGGTGTCGACCACATCATCTCCGGCATCGCGATCAACATCCTGGCGCTGGGCTTCACCACCTACCTCGCCAAGCTGTGGTTCAACACCGGCAAGGCGCAGGCGGCGGGCGGCAGCCCCAAGCAGTCCCCGCCGGCCGAGAGCATCGACACGGTGACGATCCCCGGTCTCTCCGACTGGCTGCACTCGATCGAGACGCACCACTGGTTCTTCATCTCGGACCTGGCGGGCATCCTCGGCGGCCTGGTCACCAAGGTCTCGCTCCTGACGATCGTCGCCGTCCTCCTCTTCGCCCTGACCTTCTGGGTGCTGTGGAAGACCTCGTTCGGCCTGCGCCTGCGCTCCTGCGGCGAGAACCCGATCGCGGCCGAGTCCCTCGGCGTGAACGTCTACAAGTACAAGTACATCGCCGTGATCGTCTCGGGCGGCATGGCGGGTCTTGGCGGTGCCTTCCTCTCCCTGGTCACGTCGCACATCTACAACGAGGGCCAGACCGGCGGCCGCGGCTACATCGGTCTCGCCGCGATGATCTTCGGCAACTGGCGTCCGGGCGGCCTCGCCATGGGCGCGGGCCTGTTCGGCTTCGCCGACGCGCTCCAGCTCCGCAACGGCGGCTCCTCCGTCCACGCGCTGCTGCTGCTCCTGGTCGTCCTCCTGGTGGGCCTGGCCCTGTGGAAGGCGTACAAGAAGGCGTACATCGCCGCCGCCATCTCCGCCGTGATCGCGGCGGGCATGCTGGTCTGGTACCTGGGTACGGACACGGTCCCGACCGAGTTCGTGAGCGCGACCCCGTACGTCGTGACCCTCCTGGTCCTCTCCCTGTCCGCCCAGAGGCTGCGCATGCCGAAGGCCGACGGAATGCGCTATCGCAAGGGGCAGGGCAAGTGACGACGACCGCGCCGGTCCCGCCGGTCGACTGGGAGAAGCTGCGGGAGTCGGCCCGGGACGCGATGTCCCGTGCGTACGTCCCGTACTCGAAGTACCCGGTCGGCGCGGCGGCCCTGGTCGACGACGGCCGCACGGTGTCCGGCTGCAACGTGGAGAACGCCTCCTACGGCCTCTCCCTGTGCGCCGAGTGCGGCCTCGTCTCCGCCCTGCACGCTTCGGGCGGCGGCCGCCTGACGCACTTCACGTGCGTGGACGGCACCGGCCAGACGCTGATGCCGTGCGGCCGCTGCCGCCAGCTGCTGTACGAGTTCGGAGGCCCGGAACTCCTCCTGGAGACCACGACCGGTGTCCGCACGCTCGGCGACATGCTGCCGGACGCTTTCGGCCCGCAGCACCTGGCCTGACCTCACCGGCGACCCACCGCCGCACCCGAACCCCCCGACCCGCCTCAGCGGGCCGGGGGGTTCGTTGCGATGATGACGCGCTCTCCTGTGACCTGCGGAAAGAAGCACGACATGACCACCCACCGGCCACCCGCGCCCCGCAGACGGGCGAGACCCGCCACCCTCGGCCTGACCGCCCTCGCCTGCGCCGCACTCGCGCTCTCGGGCTGCACGGCAACGGCAGAGAAGGACTTGACCGACAGCACGGACTACGACAACCACAACCCCCTGCGCGTCGTGGGATTCCCGAGCACGGGCACCCTCCGCACGGTGCAGCGAGTCGTATGGCGGCTCGCCGACGGTGACCCCGACGGATTGGCCGAACTGGCGATCAAGGACGACGGGGCCGAGAACGAATCACCGGAGAAGACCGCCCAGAACTGGGTCGACGCTTTCGGCGAGGGCGCGCGGGGAAAGGTGACGGCGGACTTCTACGGTGACGGTTCCTACCGCACCGCAGTGGTCCTCTACTTCGAGAAGACGAAGCAGATCAAGCAGATCCTCGTCCGGGTCGGCTCCGACGACGAATGGGGCGTCCGGCTCGCCGAGCCGGACCCCGCCAAGGTCAAGGAGAACCCCTCGTGGGTGCCCCGAACCCCGGGCGCGACCGGCTCCGGGGCCGACCCCCAGTAGGAAGGCATCCGGGGTGCCTGCACCGGGACCTTGGTCCCCCGGGAAGAGTGGCTTAGGGCGGGCCCACGCAGGCCCGGCGGCGGTGCCCGGCGGGGCGGGCGACGCGAAGAATGGGAGGGCCAGCAGGCCCGGTCCCACAGCCCATGCCCCCACACGTCCGGGCCCCACCCCTCCCCGCGATGAGGCCCCCGTGCTCGACGCCGCACTGCACGTACCGCACCCTCTGCCCGTGTCGCACGCACTGCACGTGCCGTCCGCAGCGACCGCGGAGCTCGTCCTCCTCGTGCTGGGCGCCCTCATCGGTGTCTGGCTGCTCGTCGGTCTGGCCTTCGCCGGGGCGCGGTCCTGGCGGCACCGGGCCGCCGCCTCGGACGTCTACCCGGGCAGTGCCGCCCACCTCGCCGCCCTGTCGAACCCGCAGTCCTCACCGGCCGCGTGGCGCGAACACCGCCCCACCCACCTCACGGCCCTGCCGGAAGCGGTCCCCACGACGGCCGAATGGCGGGCGATGAGCACCGCCCAGCAGGCCGAGTGGGACGCCGAACGCCTCCACGCGGAACGCGCCCGCGCGGCCCGCGCCGAGGCCCTCGACCTCCGCCGCCGCGCCCTCACGCACGCCCGCTTCGACCCGGAAGCCACCCCGAAGGCCGGCTGACTCTCCCTGCGATCTCGGAGGCGGAGTGTTACGCGCTGGCGGAGGTGGCGGGGGAGTGGTTCCGGCGCGGGGCGAGCGAGACTCAACTCGTCTACGGGATCACCCTGTTGATGCCCTCGCAGATCACCCATCCCTTCGGCTTCGTGCAGTCGCGCCTGCTCGCCAAGCTGCCCCCGGAGCTTCCCGCGACCCCGCCCGGCGTCCCCATGACGGAATGCCTGGGCTGCGGCGCGGCCGGCCGCCCCGACGAACTGCCCGGCGGCCTGTGCCGCCCGTGCCGGAGCACGGAGCCCGTACGGTGCGGGGTGCGCGGGGGTTGCGGACGCGCTTCCTGTACGGACCCCACGTGCGGCCCCTCGCCGAAGACTGTGCGGGGTCGTGCCGCCCGCATCCGCCGGGAAATGCGGAACCGCCGCGAACGGGGCGGCCCCGGCATGCCCCCGCCGCGCCGGTCGAGGCGGGGGCGTAAGCGGAGGTAGGGGCCCGGCTCCCTATACGGCGCGGGGGAGCCCGGCGACGAACGCGGTCCAGACCTCGGCGCGTACGACGAAGGCGGGGCCGTCCGGGACCTTGGAGTCGCGTACGGCCATCAGCGTGCCGTCCGCGAGGTGCGCGCCTTCGACGCAATCCCCGCCCTGGTCGTTGCTGTGGCTGGACTTGAACCAGTCCAGGCCGCGCACGGCGTCGGCGCACAGGCGCGCGCCTTCGACGCAGTCGCCGCCCTGGCTGTTGCTGTAGCTGGACTTGAACCAGGCAGCACCGCTCAAGGTTTCCGCGTTCGTGATCTTCACTAGCTGTGCTCCTCGATTGCTCTCTTGATCATGTCCAGGGACTCGTCAGGCCCTGCGGCGATCGCACTGAGGTCCGCGAAGGCTTCCTCGTACTGCTGGATGGCGTCAGTTTGACGGATCACCCAGGTCGATGCGCGGTTCTCCAGATATACCAGCGGCTTGAGCGCCGTACGTGGCGGGAAGTGCAGCACGGAGAACTTCCCGTCCATGCCTGGGTGCGCACCCGCCGCGAAGGGGACGATCTGGATGCGGACGTTTGGATGGGCCTCCATGACGTGGGCGATGTGCGTCAGTTGCTCACGCATCAGGGCGTGGGAGCCGATCACCCGGTGCAGGACGGCCTCGTTGATGATCGCCGTGTACTTGAGCGGCGAGCGCTTGCGTCGCAGGACCTCCTGTCGGGTCATGCGGATCTTCACCACCTTGTCCTTGTCCTCCGGCCACATCCGCCGGTGCGCGGGCTTGGAGATCGCGCGGACGTACGCCTCGGTCTGGAGCAGTCCGGGGACGAACTCCGCCTCGTACGTCTGGAGTACGGACGCGGTGGATTCGAGGCCGAAGAAGGCGCTCGCGCCGGGCTGGATGACCTCGCGGTTCTCCCGGGTGTCCCACCAGTCCGTCTTGGTCTTGGTGACCTTCGCGTACCCGACGAGACGCTGCTTCTGCTCGGGCTCGGCCCCGTACGTGTCGCAGAGGGCGATCACGACGGAGGGTTCGACGATGGTGTTGTCGCCCGACTCCAGCCGGGAGAGTTTGGACGGGCTCCAGATCAGCTGTTTGCACACGGTCGCGGCCTTGAGGTCCATTGCCAGTCGCATCGCTCGGAGTTCATTGCCGAGCTGAAGGCGGCACAGGGTGGGGCTTGCCGCCTCCGGGTCGAAGCTCATTGCTGTCCCCTCTGCGTTGTGTTCAGTCTGATGGGGAACGTTCCGCCGACGCAAGCAACGTTGCGCGAAATCGTGGAACGTTGCGCGCTGTGGCGTGAACTACCGCTCTGAGCTGGGGGGTTGGGAGGGTAATTTGAGCGGTGAAATTGCCTTCTCCTCGATACACGTTAGCCAGCGCGGTGCCACGCTTGGTCCAAGTCGCCGAATTGGTGCGGGATTCTTCTTTGGCGTGCGCCTATTGCCGTTGCCAACATCCGCACCCGTCACACCCGGAACTCCGGTAACGCGTCCGCCCACCTGGCGAGTGCCTTTCCGAATGCGGGTGCGATGCGAGGCATCGGAGCGGAAAGGACGCAGCAATGAAGGCGTGGAGCAATGAGGAGCGCGGGCGCGAAGCGGGCGGCGGCGGCCCGGAGGCCGAGGAGCCCCGCACGCTGATGACCCTGCGGGTGTCCCGCGATTCGGGCCGCACGTGGTCGGCGGAGGAGGTGGTCCGGGAGGGGGACCCGGTGGCGATCCTGGAGAACCCGGTCCGCTTTCCGGCCTGCGGGTGCGTGCGGTGCGTGCGCCCGGCCCGTTCGATGCGGCCGGCCGTCTGATGCGCTGCACGGACCGGGTGGAACTCCCGGACGTACTGGTGGAGAAGGCCTCCGCGCGCTGCGGTCAGCCGCTCGCGGACGGTTGGGTGCGCTGCGACCTGTCCGAGCATGAGGAGGGCGAGCACTTCGGGCTCATCGACTCGCTGCACCGGGGCTATGCGCTGTGGGCCAAGTGGGCTGATGCGGAGGTGGAGTTGGCGGAGCTGGGGGACTGCGACGTGACTCAGCCCGCGCCCGCGCGGGACGGGTGCTGCCTGTTCGCGGGGCACGGGGGTGGGCACACGTGGGAGTCACCTGGGGGTGAGGGTCGGCACCCGGTACCGGGGCGGGTTTCGCCCCGGCCCCGCCCCTTCACCTAAAGCGCTCGCCGCGCGGCTGGGTGGGTGGCTGGTCGCGCAGTTCCCCGCGCCCCTGGATGCCTGCGGCATCATTCAGCCCGTCCGGCGTTTGAGGACGCGCGGGCGCAGCCCGTGCAGGGGGCAAGGGGCGTAGCCCCATCACGGACACCAGCCCACCAACCGTCCCGCAGGGTTTAGGTGAAGGGGCGGGGCTGGGGCGAAAACACCCCGGTTCCGGGGTGCGGCACACGACCGACCGCCCCCGAGGGCGCCCCCGGGCGGCGGTCGGTCAGGACTCAGGCCAGCCGGCCCGCCGCGTACGCCTCGATGGCGTCACGCTGGTAGGCCGCCAGGCCGGGGGCGATGGCCTCGTACGCCGCCCGCCACGTCTCGTTGTCGACGACGGAGCGGCCGATGGCCCGGTAGCCCTCGGCGGAGACCGCGCGCAGTTCGGTCAGCGTCCGGTACTGGGCGTCGATCTCGGCCTGGACCGGGTCGGCGTCGGCCGGGTGGCCCGCCGCCATCAGTTCGGCCAGCCGGATCATCTGCGCGGTACGCGCACGGTGCGCGGCGTCCGCGTCGGACTGGCTCATCGCGTCGGCACGGCGGCCGACCGCTTCGGCCAGTTCGGGGAAGGCGCGCATGTTGTCCTCGTACTGGGAGGGCTGAACGCCCTCGAAGAGGTTCTCCGGTCGGTTGATGGTCATGGGACTGCCGTCCTTCCTGGACTGCTCCAGTTCGGCGATCGTGCGGGAGACGGTGCGGGCCAGCGCGTCGAGCCGGTTCCGTTCGGCGAGCAGGCGCTCACGGTGGCCGCGCAGGGCGTCCACCTCGTCGACCTGCTCCGACAGGATCCGGCCGATCTCCGGCAGCCCGACGTCCAGCGCCCGCAGCACGAGGATCTGCTGCAGCCGCAGGAGTTGGGGCTCCGCGTAGTAGCGGCGTCCGCCCACCCCGATCCGGGCCGGCGGCAGCAGACCCGTCTCGTCGTAGTGGCGAAGAGTCCGCGCGGTGACGCCCGACATCCGGGCGACCTCCTCGATCGGCCAGTCCATCGCCACTCCCTGCACATGTGTGTCGCCGGGCCGGTTTCTCCGGCCCTGTTCACGACGGTAGGAACTGCCGCAACGGCAACTGCAACCCCGCGAGCCAAGTTCCTCCGGCGGGCCCCCGGTAGCGCCATACTCCGGCCCGGAGGACGGCCCCGCCACCACCCGACCCGGGAGAGGAGGCCGCCGGCCGCTCCCCGCGCCCCCCGTCGGCCAATTTGTTGCCTGCCCTGGCTTCCCACCCGGCGTGACGCGCGTAGATTTATCCGTACAGCCGTACCAAGAGCCGTACCAACCAGCCGTAGCCGTACCCCTGGAAGGAACCCCATGGACGTCATCTCCGTCATCCGCACCAAGCGTGACCGCGGCGAGCTGAGCCCCGAGCAGATCGACTGGGTCATCGACGAGTACACGCGCGGCGCGGTCGCGGACGAGCAGATGTCCGCGCTCGCCATGGCGATCCTGCTGAACGGCATGAACCGCACCGAGATCGCCCGCTGGACGGCGGCCATGATCGCGTCCGGCGAGCGCATGAACTTCGACGCCCTCTCCCGGCCCACCGCCGACAAGCACTCCACCGGCGGCGTCGGCGACAAGATCACGCTGCCGCTGGCCCCGCTGGTGGCGGCCTGCGGTGCGGCCGTGCCGCAGCTCTCCGGCCGGGGCCTCGGCCACACGGGCGGCACGCTCGACAAGCTGGAGTCGATCCCGGGCTGGCGCGCGCTGCTGTCGAACGCCGAGATGCTGGACGTACTGGAGTCGACCGGCGCGGTGATCTGCGCGGCGGGGGACGGCCTCGCCCCGGCCGACAAGAAGCTGTACGCGCTGCGCGACGTGACCGGCACGGTCGAGGCGATTCCGCTGATCGCGTCGTCGATCATGTCGAAGAAGATCGCCGAGGGCACGGGCTCGCTCGTGCTCGACGTGAAGGTCGGCTCCGGCGCGTTCATGAAGAACATCGAGGACGCGCGTGAGCTGGCGTCCACGATGGTGGGCCTCGGCACCGACCACGGCGTGAAGACGGTCGCGCTGCTGACGGACATGGCGACGCCGCTGGGTCTGACGGCGGGCAACGCCCTTGAGGTGCGGGAATCGGTCGAGGTCCTGGCGGGCGGCGGCCCGGCGGACGTCGTCGAGCTGACGATCGCGCTGGCCCGCGAGATGCTGACGGCCGCCGGGCTCCCGGACGCCGACCCGGAGAAGGCGCTGCGCGACGGTTCCGCGATGGACGTGTGGCGGCGCATGATCCAGGCGCAGGGCGGCGACCCGGACGCGACCCTTCCGGTGGCGCGCGAGCAGCACGTCATCAACGCGTCCTCCTCGGGCGTGCTGACCAAGCTGGACGCGTACGCGGTGGGCGTCGCGGCCTGGCGGCTCGGCGCGGGCCGCGCGCGCAAGGAGGACCAGGTGCAGGCGGGCGCGGGCGTCGAGCTGCACGCCAAGCCGGGCGACAAGGTCGTCGCGGGCCAGCCGCTGATGACGCTGCACACGGACACCCCGGAGAAGTTCGCGTACGCCATCGAGGCGCTCGACGGCGGCGTGCTGACGGCGCCCGAGGGCACGGACTTCGTACCGTCGCCGATCGTGCTGGACCGCATTGCCTGAGGCAGTGCGGCCGTGAGGTGAGGCCGCGGGAGCGGTGAGTGACGGGCGAGGCCGGTGCGTACGTGCGCCGGCCCCGTCCGCCGTTCCCCGGCGTTTCGGGCGGGCGCGCATGGAACGCATACTCACACGTACGCGTGTTCCTCTACGGGACGCGCAATCGAGCCGTGAGTTGCCCGACCCACGCCGAACCGAACCGCACGCCGTCGCAGGAGTACGCCCATGACCGTCGCGCCCCCGCCCCGGCGGACCGCGCAACAGCCCGCCGTACCGGCCCAGCGGAAGCCCTCGGGCGGCCCTCGGGCGGGCTCCGGCGCGGGCCGCCCGGGGAAGCGGCTGCCGCAGCGGATCCTGCGCCCGCTGTCCCGGCTGGACGGCACGGACCGCGACGTGCTGTGGCTGTACCTCTTCACCCGGATCGGGCTGTGGATCACGTCGTACGCCGTGGCCTGGGTTTTCCCGAGCGACGGGAACGCGAAGGAGGCGCGGTCGGCGCTGTCGCGGTGGGCCCAGTGGGACTGGACCCACTTCCTGCACATCGCTCAGGAGGGCTACTTCCCCGAGGGGACGGGACCGGGGTCCGGCCCCGGCTCGGAGGGCTGGGACAACCGGGAGGCCTTCTTCCCCGGCTTCCCCCTCCTCCTGCGCGCCGTGCACGTCGTCGTCCCGAACTGGACCCTCGCGGGGCTGCTGATCTCGTTCGTGTCGGGGGCGGTGGCGGTGCTGGCGCTGGTGCGGATAGCGCGGCTGGGGATGCCGGGGGAGCGCAGTGCTCTCGCTTTGGAGCGGCGCTCCGGGGCGGGGGCGGGGACGCGTTCCGGCTCGGGCAAGAGCACTGCTCTCACTTCGAAGCAGCGCTCCGGCACGGCCGCAGGCACACGCTCCGCCGGCCCCCGCGAGAGCACCGCTCCCGTTCTGGGGCAGCGCTCCGTCCTCTTCCTCCTCCTCTCCCCCTGCGCGGTCTTCCTCGCCGCCGGATACACCGAAGCCCTCTTCCTGGCCTTCGCCCTGCCCGCCTGGCTCGCGGCGCAGAAGCAGCGCTGGCTGCTGGCCGGTGTCCTGACCGCGCTGGCCACCACCGTCCGCATATCCGGCCTCTTCGTCGCCGCCGCCATCGGCGTCCACTTCCTGATCACCGCCTGGCGGGCCAAGGACGCCCGCACCTGGCGCGGCCTCCCCTGGACCCTCCTCCCGGCCCTCCCGGCCCTCCTCTACAGCGGCTACCTCTTCAACCGCACCGGCGACTGGATGGCCTGGAAGCACGCCCAGGAACGCGGCTGGTACCGCACCTTCCACCCGCCGTGGGAGGCCTGGAACACCACCTGGCACGCCGCCTTCGACGGCACGTACAGCACGGGCTACGCCTTCATGTGGCAGGCGGAAATGGTCGCGCTCGTGATCGGCGTGGCCCTCCTGATCACGCTCATCGCCCTCCGCCGCTGGCCCGAGGCCGTCTACATCGGCCTCAGCCTCTGGGCCCTCGCCACCTCCTACTGGCTGACCTCGGTCCCCCGCGCCACCCTCCTGTGGTGGCCCCTGTGGACCCTCCTGGCCGCATGGAGCGTGCGCAGGCCACGGGTGAAGACGGCATATGTGGCGCTGGCCGCACCCCTGATGGTCCTGTTCGCCGCGTCGTATCTGAGCGGCCGCTGGACGGGCTGACCGGCTGCGAGCGAAGCTCTGGGCGAGTGGTGTGATGTGGGTGGCGGACAGTTGAGCAGGGGGCGCGCAGTGCGAGTGGTCATCGCCGAGGATTCGGTCATTCTCCGTGAAGGCATGGTGGAGTTGCTGACCGCCCGCGGCTGCGAGGTACTCGCCACCGCGGGTGACGGGGACGAGCTGCTGTCGGCGGTTGCCGAGCACCTTCCGGACGTCGCCGTGGTCGACATCAGGATGCCCCCGACCCATACCGACGAGGGCATCCGGGCAGCCGTGCGACTGCGCGCCGACCACCCGGGCGTGGGCGTCCTGGTCTTCTCCCAGCATGCCGTTCCCTCCCTCGCGGCCCAGTTGCTGGCGGGGGACCCGTCGGGCGTCGGCTATCTGCTCAAGGAGCGCGTCTCCGCCACCGCCGACTTCATCGAGGCTCTGCGCCGGGTCGCGGCCGGCGGCGTGGCCCTCGACCCGCTGATCGTCAGCCGGATGCTGAGCAACGGGACCCGCCCGCTCGACCGGCTGACCGCCCGGGAGCGGGAGGTGGTGGACCTGATGGCGCAGGGGCACTCGAACCGTTCCATCGCCGGGCGGCTCGTCATCTCGGAGCGGGCGGTGGAGAAGCATGTCGCGTCCGTATTCCTGAAGTTCGACCTGCCGTCGACCGACGCGGACAACCGACGGGTCAAGGCCGTGGTGACGTACTTGCAGGAGGTCGGCCCCTAGCCCGCGCAGCGGCAAGGGGGGCGGATATCCGAACCCTCGGAACGGGCGCTACCCCCGTGGTCCACGGGCCTGCTGAGAACAAGAATCGAAACATGTCACCGACCACCGATGTTCCCGCCCGCTTCCCGGCCACAGCGGACCCCGCCCTGCCGCAGAGCCCGAACCCGCGACCTGGGCTGGGGCTGCGCGCCGAGAACCTGCGCCGTTCGTACGGCCGTGGCCGTGAGGCCGTCCACGCGCTGCGCGGCGTCGACGTCACCTTCGCCCCGGGCACCTTCACCGCGGTGATGGGCCCCTCCGGATCGGGAAAGTCGACACTGCTGCAGTGCGTCGCGGGAATGGACCGGCAGACCTCCGGAACGGTCCACTGGGGGACCACGGAGATCACCGCGCTGCCCGAGCGGCGGCTGGCCCTGCTGAGGCGGGCGGACGCGGGCTTCATCTTCCAGTCGTACAACCTCATGCCCGCCATGACGGTCGAGCAGAACGTCAGCCTGCCCGCCCGGCTCGCGGGCGACCGGATCGACCGGGCGGCGGTGGCCGAGGCCCTTGACCAGGTGGGGCTCGCCGACCGCCGCAAGGAGCGGCCGGGGCGGCTCTCCGGCGGCCAGCAGCAACGGGTGGCGGTGGCGCGGGCGTTGTACACCCGGCCACGGGTCCTCTTCGCCGACGAACCCACCGGTGCGCTCGACCGGGCGAGCGGCCTCCAGGTGCTGCGGCTGCTGCGCGCGGGCGTCGAGCACGAGGGGCGCACCTGTGTGATGGTGACGCACGACCCCGTCGCGGCGAGCTTCGCCGACCGGGTGGTCTTCCTCGCCGACGGGATGGTCGTCGAGGACCTGCTCCGCCCTTCCGCCGCCCGGATCGCCGAGCAGCTGAGCGGGTCGGCATGCTGAAATTCGCGTTCGCGGGCCTGCGGGCCAAGCCCGCTTCCTTCGCGGGGCTGGCCGTGGCCCTGCTGCTGGCCGTCCTCGTGATCACCCTCTTCGGCTCGCTCGTCGTCACTGCCCTCGGTGGGGGCGGGGACGAGCGACTGGCGATGATCGGTGGTGCGTTCGGTGAGATCGCGATGCTGATGGCGCTGTTCGTGGTGGCCAACACCCTGGCGTTCTCGGTACGGCAGCAGGCCCGCGAGCTGGTGCTGCTGCGGACCAGCGGGGCGACCCCGGTGCAGATCAAACGGCTGATCCGGCACGAAGTGCTGCTGGTGACCCTCCTCGTCTCGCCGCCCGGGTGGCTGCTCGGCGGCTGGGGTGCGCGACGGTTCCTCGCGGAACTGGTCGCCCGGGACCTCGCTCCGGCCGGTGCGCTCGTGCAGTGGTCCCCGTGGCCGCCGCTGGCCGGGACGGCGGTGACGCTGCTCGTCGGGGTCGGCGCGACGAAGATCGCCGTCCGGCGGGCCGTCGGCGGCAGGCCGTCAGCGGCGATGGCGCAGACGCGGGAAGAAGGCCGAACGGGGTGGCTGAGGGGACTCCTCGGCCTGCTCGTCATCGGCGGGACCGTACCTCTCCTGGTTCTCACCACTCGCCAACCCCTGGACAAGGCGGCCCAGTTGGCCCTGCTGGGATCGCTGCTGTGCATGACGGCGGTCGGCCTGCTCGCGCCTGTCCTGGCCCGGCCGGCCGTGACCCTGCTCGGGCTGCCGTTCCGGCTGGCGGGCGCCCGGCACCGGGGTGACGGCGGGGGCGCGCTCGCCGCCGACAACCTTCGCGGGAACGCCCACCGGCTTTCCTCCGCGCTGATTCCGATCGCGCTGCTGGTCGGGCTCTCGACCACCTTCGCCGCCGTCACCGGCACCCTCGAACAGGTGGCCCCGCCCGGGGCGTACGCCGAGAGTGACGCCTGGCTGCGGGGCGTGGAACTGGCCATGCTGGCCGGCTTCGGTGCGGTGGCCACCGTCAACACCCTCGTCTCGCTGACCGTCGCGAGGCGGCGCGAGTACGCCCTGCTGGCCCTGACCGGCGCGACCCGAAGGCAGCTGATGCGGATGCTCGGTACGGAGGCGACACTGACCGCCATGGCGGGAGTGCTGCTCGGGCTGCTGGTGGCGGCCCCCATGAGCATCGCGTTCGCCCTGTCCGCCACGGGCAGCGCACTTCCCGCCGTCCCGCTCCCGTCGGTCGGCCCGCTGGTGCTCGGGGCGGTGGCGCTGACCGTCCTGACCGTCCTGCTCACCGGCACCCGGGCCACCGCGCAACCGGCCGTCGCCGCGGCGGTGACCCCGTGACACGCCACCGGACCGGCGGAGTCCCCACCGGCTCCCGGCGTCCCCTGCCCCGAGTCGCCCTCTTCGTCCTCACCGGTCTTCCGCTCTCCCTCCTCGGCGCCGCCTACGTACTGCTCGTCCTCTACATCGGCGGTCTGCTCTCCCTCACCCTGATCGGCCTGCCGCTGCTCGCGCTCGGCCTGCGCGGAGCCCGTCACCTCGGCAGGGCCCACGCCCGGCTGGTGCGGGCCCTGCTCGGTGAGGACCTCGCGCTCCCGGCGCCCCCGCCGGCCACCACCGGTGCGATTGCCTGGGTGCGCGGCAGCCTGTCCGACCTCACCGCCTGGCGCGGCGTGCTCTACCTGCTGCTCCGGCTCCCGGTCGACCTGCTCGCCTTCGTGGCGACGCTCGGCCTTCCGGCGTTCGGCGTGTGGTCGTTGATCTGGGCGCTGGCCGACGACCAGGCGGCATGGGTCGTGGCAGCCGCCGTCCTGGTCGCACTGGCCGCCGTGGCGCTCACCCCGACGGCCGTCCGTGCGGCGGCGGGGCTGCACCGTCGGCTGGCCCGTGCGCTGCTCGGCCCCAGCGCCTCCCAACTGAGGGTGCGCACCCTCGAACGGGCGCGCAGCACGGCTCTCGCCGAGGGCGACCGCGACCTGCGGCAGGTCGAACGCGACCTGCACGACGGCACTCAGGCCCAGCTCGTCGCGATCGCGATGACCCTGTCCCTGACCGCCGACGCGCTGGCCGACGACGTACGGGAAACGGCCGGAGACGTGGGCGAAACGGCCGGTGGCGCAGGCGAGACGGCCGGTGCCGTGGGCGAAACGGCCGGTGACAAGTCCTTGGACCGGCCCCGTGCCCTCGTCGCCCGCGCCCGCACACAGACCGACGCCGCCATCGCCGAACTGCGCCGCCTCATCGACGGGATCAGCCCCGCCGCCCTCGACCGCGGCCTCCTCGACGCACTTCCGCACCTGACGGACCGGGCCGGGGTGCCCGTCACCCTGGCGGTGGACATGCCGCACAGGCCCGGCCCGGCGATCGAACGCGTCGCGTACTTCTGCGCGGCCGAGCTGCTCACCAACATCGCCAAGCACAGCGGTGCCACCTCGGCGACGGTGGACGTGCGCCTCGTGGACGAGAAGCTGCGCATCACGGTCCATGACAACGGCATCGGAGGCGCCGCGCTGGACAAGGGCAGCGGCCTGCCGGGGCTGCGGGAACGGCTGACGGCGGTCGACGGCACCCTCACCCTCGACAGTCCGCCCACCGGCACGACCACCGTCGTCCTCGAAATGCCCCTCCACATCTGACGGCCGAGCGAGTGCCGGACCCCCGCCTCCGATGAGTTTCGGCCGCCCGGCCGGTCATACCCCCGTGGAAGACTCGACGTACGACCCCATGGCGATCGTCGGCCGCGTCACCAAGGCCGACGTCCCGCCCCTCTGCGAGCGCCTGCACGCCCGCCTTCTCCGTACCGGCGAGACCGAGCTGACCTGCGACGTCTCCGCCCTCACCGAACCCGGGCTGGCCGCCGTCGAGGCGCTCGCCCGGATGCGGGTCGCGGCCCGCAGGCTGGGGTGCCGCCTGATTCTGCGGCACCCCGGCCCCGACCTCCTCGGCCTACTCGACCTTGTCGGCCTCACCTTCGAGACCACCGGGAGCGGCACCAGCACCGGCGGCAGCCGCAGCCGCAAAAGCGGCTTCGAATCCGGAGATCCCCCCGGGAGCCGCGACCGGCCCGGGAGTCCCGTCGGCCTCGATCCGCTCCGGGAGGTCGAAGAGCGGGAACCACCGCTTGGTGTCCAGGAACGTGTTGATGTGCGAGATCCGGCCGTCTGAGATCTCGATGACCTGGAGCGCCCAGGGGAGGAAGATGCCCTGGGGCGTCGGGTGGTACTGCGCGAAGGCCGGCGTCCCGTTGGCGACCGTCGCCAGCATGCGCGAGCCGTTGCACGCGGCGCCGTGCGTGAGCATGAAGCCCGTGATGTCCTCGGCCCCGACCAGCCACAGGTCGAACGGGGGCATGGAGAGCACGGCGTCCTCGTGGAGCAGGGCCGTCAGTGCCTTCATGTCGTAGCCCTCGAAGGCCGCGACGTACCGCTCCAGGAGCTTCTGCTGCTCCTCGTCCATCGGCTTGACGGTGTCCGAGCCGCCCGTCTTGGACTCGGCCAGCGTCGCCCGGGCCCGCTGGAGCGCGGAGTTGACCGAGGCGACGCTCGTCTCCAGCAGCTCCGCGACCTCGCTCGCCTTCCAGGCCAGCACCTCGCGCAGGATCAGCACCGCCCGCTGCTTCGGCGGCAGGTGCTGCAGCGCGGCCACGAAGGCCAGTCGTACGGACTCGCGCGCGACGGCGGTCTCCGCCGGGTCCGCGACCGGGCTGAGCACCCGCCCGTCCGGCACCGGCTCCAGCCACACCGCCTCCGCGTGCGGGTTCAACTGGGCCTGGGCGAGCGGCTTGGGGTCCGTGAAGTCCATCGGCCGGGCGCGCTTCTTGCTGCTGCCCAGCATGTCCAGGCACACGTTCGTCGCGATGCGGTACAGCCAGGAGCGCAGCGAGGAGCGGCCCTCGAAGCGGTCCTGGCTGCGCCACGCGCGCACCATCGTGTCCTGCACGGCGTCCTCCGCCTCGAAGGCGGAGCCGAGCATCCGGTAGCAGAAGCCGGTCAACTCGGTCCGGTAGTCCTCCAGCTGTGCGTCCACACCTGGCGTCGCGACATCACTCACAGGGTCCACCCCACCCGCTCATCCACCCACGTTCCTACTGTGCTGTGGACTTTACGGGAGGGGTCTGACAACGGGAGGGGCAAAGCCGCGAACTCGCCCCGCCCACCGGCCGGTTGTGCGTACGGAAAACGGCTCAGGTCCCCGGCTTGCGGCCGTACACGAAGACGTTGCTGCCCTTCTTCAGCAGCCCCCAGTACTTCTTCGCGTCCTTGGGCCGCATGTTCACGCAGCCGTGCGACCCGGGCGGCGCCGACATCGCGATGCCCACCGAGTGGAAGGCGATGCCCCCGTCGAAGAACTGCGAGTACGGCATCCGCACGTGGTACAGCGTCGAGTAGTGGTTGATGCTGCGCAGATAGACCTTCTTCAGGCCGGTGCGCGTCTCGAACCCGTTGCGGCCCGAGCGGATCGGCACCGCGCCGTACACGACCTTCTTGCCGTCCTGGATCCAGCTCAGCTGCCGGGTGAGGTCGACGCAGGCGATGCGGCCCTTGTTGGTGGGGCACTTGCCCGCCGCGTTCGGGTTCTTCGCGGCCTTCTGCTGGTTGATCGCGTCCATCGCGCGCCAGGTCACAGGACCCGCGTAGCCGATGGCCGGGGTGATGTCGTTCTTCACCTGGAAGCTGCGGATCGCCTTGCAGTCGGCCGCCGACTGCTTGCCGTCCACCTTCAGCTTCAGGAACTTCTCGACCTGCTTCTGGTACGGCCCGGTCTTGGCCGTGCACGAGGCGGCGGCCTGTGCGGGAGCCGCGGCCCCCACCGTCAGCACCGCCGGAATCACCAGCGCGGTGATCCCCACGGCTATGCCCGTACGGGCGCGGAGCGCGGCGCGCACTCTCTTCGAGTCCCCCATGGACTTGTCCCCTTTTCCCTGCGTCCCCTGCCGTGCAGCACGCGCGTGCGTGCCGTACTGCACGTTTCTTGCCCGGTAGACGTCGGGGGAAGCGAATCCGTTGTACCGACAAGGGCGTTGAAGTGTCACGACTTCGTGACAGGGCGCAGAAGCGGAACGGGGGCGCCCGTGAAGGCACCCCCGTCATCCGCTCCGTACGAGAGTCAGGAGCGCGCCGCCACGATCAGCGAGCGCCGCTCGACCCGCGCGCAGCGCGTCCCGTACAGCGTGATCGCGGCGACCCCGACGACGGCCAGCAGGCCGAGTGCGACGGTGCCCTCCCAGCCGCCCGCGTGGAACGCGGTAGCGCCGAGCGTGCCGCCGACGCTGGAGCCCAGGTAGTACGCCGACTGGTACAGCGCGGATGCCTGCGCCCGCCCGGTCTTCGCGGTGTGGCTGACCGAGGAGGAGGCGACGGCGTGCCCGGCGAAGAAGCCCGCGGTGATGAGGATCAGGCCGGACAGGACCCCGGCGAGGGAGTCCGAGAGCGAGAGCAGCAGGCCGAGCGTGGTCGTGGTCACCGCCAGGTACAGGGCCCCGCGCCGCCCGGTGCGGGCGACCAGCTTGCCCGCCGCCGCGGAGGAGACCGTACCCACCAGGTACACGAGGAAGATCGAACCGACCACGCCCTGCGGCAGGTTGAAGGGCGCCTCGACCAGCCGGTACCCGATGACCGTGTAGACCGCGCCGAACACGGTCATGAAGAGCGCGCCGATCGCGTACAGCCTGCGCAGCAGCGGATCGGAGAGGTGCGTGCCCACGGTCTTCGCGAGGGCCTTCGGGTTCAGCGTCCCGGGACGGAAGTTGCGTGCCTTCGGCAGCAGCAGCCGGAAGACGACCGCGCACACCAGCGCCATCAGCGCGACGGCCGCGAGCGCCGCCCGCCAGCCCCACAGCTGCGCGACCCAGCCGGTCACGATGCGCCCGCTCATGCCGCCGATCGAATTCCCCGCCACGAACAGCCCGATCGCCGCCACCAGCGCCTTCGGCCGCACCTCTTCCGCGAGGTACGCCATCGCCGACGCGGGGAGCCCGGCCAGGGCCGCACCCTGCACGGCACGCAGCGCGATCAGCCATCCGACGTTCGGCGCGAGGGGTACGAGCAGCGCCACCACGACGGCCACCACGAGGGAGTACGTCATGACCGTACGCCGGCCGAACCGCTCGGAGAGCGCGCTCAGGGGGAGTACGAACAGGGCGAGCGCGCCCGTCGCCGCCGAGACCGTCCAGCTCGCCTGCGCGGCAGTGACGTCGAGCCCGGCGGAGATCGCGGGCAGCAGCGCCTGGGTGGAGTAGAGGAGGGCGAAGGCCGCCATGCCGGCCGCGAAGAGCGCGAAACTCATCCTGCGGAAGCCGGGGGAGGAGGGGGCGAGCCGGGTGTCGACGGGCTCACTCGCCACGGGAGTAACTGAGGAATCAGAGGCAACGGGAGAATCGGCGCCCACAACTACAGGTATGGACGCCGTGGTACTGGCGGAAGGCATGCCTGAAACCTAGACCTGGCCTTCTCATGCGTCCAATGCACAGAACGGCGATAATCCATCCCATGCTGCATAAGCAAAGCTCACAGGGTCGGCTGTCACCGAGTAGTTACGAAGAAGACATTCAGCAGGTGCTGGCGCCGCGCCTGGCGCAGTTCGCGGCGGTCGCCCGCCACGAGCACGTGACCCGTGCCGCGCACGAACTCGGCGTGCCCCAGTCGACCCTCTCCCGCGCGATGGTCCGCCTCGAAGAGGACCTGGACGTCGCCCTCTTCGCCCGCAAGGGCCGCACGGTCGCCCTCACCCCGGCCGGCCGCACCTTCCTGACCGCAGTGGAGCGCGCCCTCGCCGAGGTCGAGAAGGCGGCGGACGCGGTACGGGCGGACGCGGACGCCACCACCGGGAAGGTCGCCTTCGGCTTCCTGCACACCATGGGCTCGGAGACCGTCCCCGCCCTGATCCGGGCCTTCCGCGCCGACCACCCCCACATCCGCTTCCAGCTCGTGCAGAACTACGGCGAAGCGATGCTGGAACGCCTGCGCGCGGGCGACCTCGACCTGTGCCTGACCTCGCCGGTCCCGGAGGCCCCCGATCTGGTCGCCCGCCGCCTGGACGAGCAGCGCCTGCGCCTGGTGGTCCCGGACGACCACCGCCTCGCCTCCCGCAAGCGGGTCCGTCTCGCGGAGGCCGCGGACGAGACCTTCGTGACCCTCGAACCCGGCTATGGCCTGCGCCGCATCACGGACGACCTGTGTGCGCAGGCGGGCTTCCGGCCGAAGGTGGCGTTCGAGGGAGAGGAGGCGGAGACGCTGCGGGGGTTGGTGGCGGCGGGGCTGGGGGTGGCGCTGCTGCCGCCCCCTGCCGTGGCCCGCCCCGGTGTCGTAGAGCTGACGGTCACAGCCCCCCGCGCGGCCCGCGAGATCGGCGTCGCCTGGCTGGACGGCCACCCGGACACGCCCCCGGTGGCCGCCTTCAAACGCTTCCTGCTCTCCCGGCGGGGCCACATCCTCCCGCAGACGGCGCTGGTGGAGGTGACCGGCGCCGACCCTACGGACTGACCGCGAGGACGAGGTACGCCGCGAACAGCGACAGGTGCACCCCGCCCTGGAGGGTCGTCGCCCGTCCCGGTACGAAGGTCAGGGTCCCCACCGCCACGGTCAGCGCCAGCAGCACCATGTGGGTGGCCCCGAGCCCGAGCATCAGCGGCCCGTCCATCCAGATTGACGCGAGCGCCACGGCCGGAATGGTGAGACCGATGCTCGCCATCGCCGACCCCAGTCCCAGATTCAGACTGGTCTGTACGCGGTCCCGCTTGGCGGCGCGGACGGCCGCGATGCTCTCGGGCAGCAGCACGAGCAGCGCGATCACCACACCCACCACGGACGCGGGCAGCCCGGCCGCCTCGACGCCGCTCTCGATGGTCGGCGAGACGCCCTTCGCCAGCCCGACCACCGCCACCAGGGACACGGCCAGCAGCCCGAGGCTGATCAGCGCGACCTTGGCCGGCGGCGGGTCGGCGTGCTCGTCCTCGTCGATGACCTTGCCCTGCTGGGTGACGGGCAGGAAGTAGTCGCGGTGCCGGACGGTCTGGGTGAGGACGAAGAGACCGTAGATGAAGACGGCCGCGACCGCCGCGAAGATGAGCTGGGTCGGGGTGAACTCGGGGCCGGGGGTGGAGGTCGTGAACGTCGGCAGCGCGAGGCTGAGCCCGGCGAGGGTGGCGACGGCGCCGAAGGCGGCGACGGACCCCTCGGGGTTGAAGACGGCGACGCGCCGCTTCAGTGCGCCCACCAGGAGCGAGATACCGACGATCCCGTTCAGCGTGATCATGACGGCCGCGAAGACGGTGTCCCTCGCCAGCGAGGCACTCTTCTCACCCCCGTCGGCCATGAGGGTGACGATGAGCGCCACCTCGATGATGGTGACGGCCACGGCCAGCACGAGCGACCCGAAGGGCTCGCCGACCCGGTGCGCGACGACCTCCGCGTGGTGCACGGCGGCCAGCACGGCCCCGCCGAGGAACACCGCGAGCAGCGCGACGACGGGGCCTGGCATTTCCCTTCCCCACGAGAACGCGAGGAGGACGAGGGCGAGGACGGGCACGAAGGAGGCCCAGTGGGTCGGTTTGATGCGGTCGACGCTGGTGCTCATGGTGTCGAGGGTGTCAGAGGGACTAAAGTCCCGCGCGCGGTGCCCTCGGGCGGGCGGCGGTCGGGGGGCTCGCTGCTGCGGGGCGAGGAGGCTTGGCCGGGGGCCGGTGGGGCTCGGCCGGTGTCGGGGGGTGCGGGCAAGGGCCGGTACCGGGGCGGGCCCGGATCGGGCGTACCGCCCCCTTGCCCGCCCGTCCCGCCCCCGGGGGGCGGCCCCGCCGCCCAAGGGGGCGAGGGAGAAGGGGGGAGGCGGCTGCGGAGCAGCCCCTCCAGGGGCGCGGGGAACTGCGCGACCAGCCACGACGTACCCGCACGGGACCGGGACCACCACGAACCCGCACGGGACCGGGACCACGACGAACCCGCACCGACACCCTCAGCCCCGAGAGCCCCCGAAGCCGGAGGCCAGGGGCATTCGCAGCCCCAGCGGCGGCGGAGCTGCCAGCGCGTCCGTGACGGCCCTCGCATACGGCTGCCCGAACAGCGAGCCGAGGACGAAGTCCTTGGTGAGGGCCCGCACCTCGGCCCGGTGCTGCCGAAGGGCGTGCCCGTCGGAGTGGACCTCGAACCGGCACGTGTCCCGGTTCGCCTTCTTCGCCCGCTCCGCGAGCTGGAGCGAGAGCCCCGGCGAGGCCCACTCGTCCTCCGTGCCGTGCACGATGAGCACCCGGCGGCCCACCAGCTGCCGCACCGGTTCCTCCGCCACGGACGGCGGCAGCCACGGCGCCCACGCCACCACCGCCCCCACCGCCCCGTGCCCCGCCGCCCGCAGCGCCGCCCGGCCGCCCATGCCGACCCCGACCAGCCCCACCGGCACGTCCCCGTAGCGCCGTACGACTTCCTCGACCGCCCACGCCGCGTCCGCCGCGAGCCGTGCGTCCGCCCCGTTCCAGCCCCGCCCCCGGTACCGGACGACATGGGCCCGCAGCCCCTCCGACGCGCCCGCCCCGGCCAGCTCCCGCGCGAGGCCGCGCCCGGCCGCGTACGACGCGACGGAGGGCCCCCGAGCCGACGTGACCTGCCCCGAGGGCAGTACCAGAACGACCCCGCCGACCACGTCCGTCCCGACGGCCCGCCCCAGCCGGGCGTGCGGACCCGGCTCGACTTGCTGTGTCATGACAGAACAGTCTCAGAACCCGAGATGGACTCCACCCGTCCGCACGGTCACTGTTACGTATCGAGTTGCCCGTCGATCTGGCGTGATCTACGCGCGTAGGGGCTAGAGTGCCCAGATGACGAGCCAGACCACCGCCCAGGCGCCCAACACGCCCTCCGCAGAACAGATTCGCCGCGCACCGAAGGTGCTGCTGCACGACCACCTCGACGGCGGCCTGCGCCCCGGCACGATCGTCGAGCTCGCCCGCGAGGTCGGCTACGACAACCTCCCCGAGACCGACGCCGACAAGCTCGGCATCTGGTTCCGCGAGGCCGCCGACTCCGGTTCGCTGGAGCGGTACCTGGAGACCTTCGCCCACACCTGCGCCGTCATGCAGACCCGCGAAGCCCTCTTCCGGGTGGCCGCCGAGTGCGCCGAGGACCTCGCCGAGGACGGCGTCGTGTACGCCGAGATCCGGTACGCCCCCGAGCAGCACCTGGAGTCCGGCCTCACCCTCGAAGAGGTCGTCGAGGCGGTCAACGACGGCTTCCGCGAGGGCGAGAAGCGCGCCAAGGAGAACGGCCACCGCATCCGCGTCGGCGCCCTCCTCACCGCGATGCGGCACGCCGCCCGCGCCCTGGAGATCGCCGAACTCGCCAACCGCTACCGCGACGCGGGCGTCGTCGGCTTCGACATCGCCGGCGCCGAGGCGGGCTTCCCTCCCACCCGCCACCTCGACGCCTTCGAGTACCTCAAGCGCGAGAACAACCACTTCACCATCCACGCGGGCGAGGCCTTCGGCCTCCCGTCCATCTGGCAGGCCATCCAGTGGTGCGGCGCCGACCGCCTGGGCCACGGCGTGCGCATCATCGACGACATCGAGGTCGACGAGACCACGGGCGCGGTGAAGCTGGGGCGTTTGGCCGCGTACGTACGGGACATGCGCATCCCCCTGGAGATGTGCCCCACCTCCAACCTCCAGACCGGAGCGGCCGCTTCGTACGCCGAGCACCCCTTCGGCCTGCTGCGGAAGCTCCAGTTCAGGGTCACGGTGAACACCGACAACCGCCTGATGTCCGGCACCAGCATGAGCCGCGAGTTCGAGCACCTGATCGGCGCTTTCGGCTACACGCTCGACGACATGCAGTGGACGACGGTCAATGCGATGAAGAGCGCCTTCATTCCTTTCGATGAACGTCTCGCCATGATCAACGAGGTCATCAAGCCCGGCTACGCCGAGCTGAAGTCGGAGTGGCTCTTCCAGTAAGCCCCTGTGACCAGCAGGTTTACTGCCGGAAAGAACTGATCTCACGTTTCGCACAATCGGCCGGGAATAGCAACTCCCGGCCGATTGAGTGTGTTTGCGGGGCGCGGAAAGCTCTGACTAGCTTGCAGAGCCGCTCACTTCCCCCCATTTCCGAGGACGTTGTTTTCATGAAGCAGTCTGCTGCCAAGACCCTCGGTGCCGCCGCTCTCGGTGCCGCCTTCGTCGCCGCTGCCGCCGGTTCCGCCAGCGCCGCCGCCGCTCCCGCCGCCCCCGACGCGGCCGCCGCGCTGGGCGCCGTCTCCCAGGCCCTCCCGGTCGACCAGGTCGCGAGCAAGCTCCCGGCCGGTGGCCCGGAGGCCCTCAAGGCGGGCCAGGACGCGCTGGGCAAGAGCGCGATGACCGCCCCCCAGACCGCCGAGAAGACCCTCCCCCAGGTCATGCCGGCCGGCGAGGGCCAGGACCCGGTCAACGGCCTCCTGGGCGGCCTGCCGACGAAGGGCCTGCCCACCGGCGGCCTGCCCACCGGTGCCGTCCCGGGCGTCGGCGCCTGATCCGCCGCACCCGGGCACACGAGAAGGGGCGCACCTCCCGAGGGAGGTGCGCCCCTTCTTCGTACCCCGACAGCCGTTACCAGGCGGTCTTCGACGTCTTCTCGCCCGGCAGGAAGACCCACAGGCCGAGGTAGATGAGGAACTGCGGCCCCGGCAGCAGGCACGAGGCCAGGAAGATCACGCGCATCGTGGTCGCGGAGGTGCCGAAGCGCCGGGCCAGCGCTGCGCACACTCCGCCGATCACACGGCCGTCGCGGGGGCGGACAAGTGCGGTCATGGCGGGCTCCTTCGCGAGCTTCAAGTGGGGGAGCATCCGACGTGCTCCCGATGTACTCAATACTCGCGCTCCCACCCCAACCGGGCATCGCCCTACGGGGCGACCCCGACCCTGGAAATCCTCGGGGTCGACCCCAGGGCGGTCTCCTCCTCAGTCGGGGTCGCACCCCCTACCCGGGTACGAGCCCGCTCCCACCTGCGACGCAGCCGCGCCCTCGTCACCGGTACGACGACGAGGTGGGCCAGCGCCACCCCCACGGTGTTCAGCAGGACGGCGTCCACGTCCACGACCTGACCGGGCACCCCGGTCTGCCACAGCTCGATCCCCAGCGAGAGCAGTGCTCCGGCCGCCACGGTCCGCAGCAGCGACACGAACGGCGACACCCGCAGCCGCCCGCCCGCCATCGGCAGCAGCACGCCCAGCGGGGCCAGCAGAAGCAGCCCGGAGCCGATCCGGCGGGCCGCCTCGACGGGCCCGAGCGCGAGATCGGCCCGCAGGCCGGCCAGCGGCTGGAGGTTGGGGGCGGTCACCCACTGCACGTCGTCGAGGGGCCGCAGACAGGCCCACGCCACGAACAGAAGATGCGCGAGGAGGAGAAGACTCCCCGCCACGCGGAAGCGGATGACGGCACTGCCGCTCGGACCTGGACGCACGCCCCCCTAGACGCGCCCCCCGTCCGGATCGGTTCCGCAGTACGTCCAAGACTCCCCGTAAGGCGGCAATCGTCCCTTCCGGAACACCGGCCTCCGCACCTCGCGCGAGCCGGAGGCTCAGCCCGTCGGCCCCGCACTCGGCTCCGGCGGCGTCCCCCGCACGTCGCCCAGCGTCGGCACCGCCTCCGGGCGGGCCTTCAGCGCGGCCGTGCACTGGTAGGCGCGGGGCGGGTCGTCGGAGGGCCCGGCCAGCTCCACCGAGCCGCCGCCGTCGTCGGCCGCGCTCCCGGAGTACGTGCAGACGATCTGGGCCAGCGCGTGCGTGGGCAGGTCGTCGGGCTGCCGGTTGAGCCGCAGCGACTGCCGGGAGTCCCCGGGCCGTGGCCCCGACACCGTCAGCGAGCCGCGTACGTCCGTGGTGAACCCCGCCTGCTCCTCCGCTGCCGAGGGCTCCTTCTGCAGCTCGTCCAGCAGCGTCTGCGCCGCCCGCATCCGGTCGGCGGCGAGCACCTGCTCCGGTACGCCCACCACGCGCTGCACCGACACCAGCCCCGCCCCGCACACCAGGAACACCCGCACCGTGGCGCCCTGCGCCGGGGCGTCGTTCTTCCGGGCGGGCACGTCGCAGGACACCCGGGACGGCGCCGCCCCGGCGTCCACCGGCACCTGCGTGGTGCGGATGCCGCAGGCCGTGCCGGTCACCAGGACACCGAGTGCGGCAGCCAGGAGCCCGGCCCGACGACGTACGGAAGCAGCCTTCACGACCCTCATCAGCTCTGCTCCTCGCGCACCTGCGCGTCGTCGGTCCGGCTCTCGTCCACCGCGGCTTCCGCGGCCTCTGCGTCCCGGGGCAGCCGCAGCGTGAACACCGCGCCGCCCTCGGGGGAGTTGGCGGCGGAGATGTCGCCGCCGTGGATGTGCGCGTTCTCCATGGCGATGGAGAGCCCGAGGCCGCTGCCCTCGGAGCGCGGGCGCGAGGCGCTCGCCTTGTAGAAGCGGTCGAAGACGTGCGGCAGGACGTCGGCGGGGATGCCGGGCCCGTTGTCCCGCACCTCGATGACCAGCTCCCCGTCGAGCGCGCGTACGGAGACGTGGACGGGCGAGCCGCCGTGCTTCAGGGCGTTGCCGACCAGGTTCGCCAGGATCACGTCGAGCCGCCGGGGGTCGAGCCGGACCATCAGCCCGCGCTCGCCGTCCAGCTCCACCGCGTCCAGCCAGGCCCGCGCGTCCAGGCAGGCCGTCACCTGGTCCATGACGTCCACGTCGTCCAGGACCAGCCGGGCGGTGCCCGCGTCGAAGCGGGTGACCTCCATCAGGTTCTCGACCAGGTCGTTGAGCCGCCGGGTCTCGCTCACCACCAGGTGCACGGCGGGCGCGATCATCGGGTCGAGGCTGTCCGCCTCGTCCTCCAGGACCTCGGCGACGGCCGTGATCGCGGTCAGCGGGGTGCGCAGCTCGTGCGACATGTCGGCGACGAACCGCCGGCTCGCCTCCTCCCGCGCACTCATGTCCGCGACCTTCTTCTCCAGTTGGGCGGCGGTCCGGTTGAACGTCCGCGAAAGATCCGCCAGTTCGTCCGTCCCCGACACCCGCAGCCGCGTGTCCAGCTTCCCCTCACCCAGCCGCCGCGCCGCATCACCCAGCCGCTGCACGGGCTTCAGTACGGTCGTGGCCGCGGCCTGCGCCAGCAGCGCCGACCCCAGCAGGGCCAGCCCCGTCGCGATCCCCAGCGACCAGGCCAGCGAATTCAGGTCGTCCCGCTCCTGCTTGAGCGAGGTCAGCATGTACCCGGTGGGCCCGCCGCCGATCACCTTCGCGCCGCCCACCAGATACGGCGAGGAACGCAGATTCGTACGCACCCAGAACAGGTGGTACGGATACGCGTTGCCCGCAGTGATCGGCTGCTTCCGGTTGACCTGCTCCTGGAGCTTCGGCGGCACGTCCTTCAGCGTGAACGCATCCAGGTCCGAGTACCCGACGACCGGCTTCCCGGCCTCCCGGGAGTCCACCAGCAGCACGCTGTAACCCGGCTTGGCGCTCATCGCCGCCATCTGCTGCGCCGCACTCTGGAGTTCGGCCTGCGTCGGCTGCAACGGCAGCTTGGCCACCCGGTCCTGCATGGCCTGCCGGAAGTCGTTGAGCGCCGTGTCCTGGGTGCGGGTGAGGACCGCTTCCCGGTTGAGCCAGTACGCGATCCCCGCCACCGACACCGCCGCCGTCAGCGCGACCAGCGCGAACACCACCACCAGCCGCAGCCGCAGGCTGGTCCAGCGCAGGCCCGCGATCAGGGCCCGCTTCGCGACCGTACTCACGAAGGCGTGTCCAGCCGGTAGCCCACACCACGGACCGTACGGATCAGCGTCGGCGAGGACGGCACGTCCTCCACCTTCGCCCGCAGCCGCTGCACGCACGCGTCCACGAGCCGCGAGTCACCGAGGTAGTCGTGCTCCCACACCAGCCGCAGCAACTGCTGCCGGGACAGGGCCTGTCCGGGACGGCGGCTCAGCTCCAGGAGCAGCCGCAGTTCGGTGGGGGTCAGCTGCAGGTCCTCGCCGTTCTTCGTCACGGTCATCGCGGACCGGTCGATGACCAGCGAGCCGAACGACGCCGCGTCGTTGGCCTCGCGCTCACCGCGCCGCAGCACGGCCCGGATACGGGCGTCGAGTACCCGCCCCTGCACGGGCTTCACCACGTAGTCGTCCGCACCGGACTCCAGACCCACCACGACGTCGATGTCGTCGCTGCGGGCCGTGAGCAGGATGATCGGCAACTGGTCGGTGCGTCTGATCCTGCGGCACACCTCGAATCCGTCGATGCCGGGCAGCATCACGTCCAGAACGATGAGGTCAGGGCGCTGCTCACGCAGCAGCTTCAGACCGTCCTCGCCCGTGGCGGCCGTGGCAACACGGTGCCCTTGGCGCGTGAGCGACAGCTCAAGCGCCGTACGGATGGCGTCGTCGTCCTCGATCAGCAACAGGAAAGGCACCCGGCCATTCTGGCCCATGGGGGCGTACGAGTTCGACAGTTGGAGCGCTCCCATCGCCGTGGCCTGCTCCGGGCCCGTCCCCGGTACGGGTGTTGCGGGTTGTGCGCTGTGCCCTGTGACGCGCCTGTGACAGTCGACGGACCTCGTCATGAAACTGCGCGGGCAAGCTCTTCATCACACGAACTGCTACGGACTCCACCGACGGGGGGCGCGAGATGAACGCACTGCACAGCACCAACTCAAGCGCAGTTGTCACGCGTCTCCACGACGTCGTACGGAGCGAGAACGTCCGCAGCGGGGAGAAGTCCGGTGCTGTGACCGGGCGGGGGTGCGGTCGCGGCATCGGACGTCAGCGGGCGTCGTCGTACAGCAGTTACGGGTACATGACGGTCGTCGACGTACCGGGGGGAACCGGGGGGAACGGCGGAGCTGCCGGGGGGACGTTCGGGGGAGCGTCGGCAGCGCCCGTCACGACGGAGACGTACGGGGAGGGCTCGGGGGAGCGGACGCCCGCGACTGCGGCGGAGGCGGAATTCACCGCCTACGTCCAGGAGCGCCGCGCCTCCCTGTACGCGACCGCCTACCACCTGACCGGCGACCGCTTCGAGGCGGAGGACCTGCTGCAGAGCGCCCTCTTCTCGACGTACCGCGCCTGGGACAGGATCAGCGACAAGGCGGCGGTCGGGGGCTACCTCCGCCGCACCATGACCAACCTGCACATCAGCCAGTGGCGTCGCCGCAAGCTGAACGAGTACCCGACGGAGGAGCTGCCGGAGACGGTCGGCGACACGGACGCCATGCGCGGCACGGAACTGCGCGCTGTCCTGTGGCAGGCCCTGGCGCGCCTCCCCGAACTCCAGCGCACGATGCTCGTCCTGCGCTACTACGAGGGCCGCACCGATCCCGAGATCGCGGACATCCTCGACATCAGTGTCGGCACGGTGAAGTCCAGCATCTGGCGGTCGCTCCGCCGGCTGCGCGAGGACGAGGTCCTCAGCTTCGGCCGTGACGAGGAGGAATCCTTCGGCGAACTGGTCGCCTGATCGTCCGGAGGATACGGGGGCCGTCGCTTGGGGGGAGGCGGCGGGAGTAGGGGGAACACGGGGGAAGCGGGGGGGGACACGGGGGGAACCACGTGGGGTCCGGGGGGAGCCCACGGGGGATCACGGGGGGTACGGGGGAAGCGGAGCGGGACCACGTCGGCCGGGGGGTCTGACGGGGTCCCGTTTTCGTTTGCCGCCCTGTTGTCGCTCTGTGCGTACGTTTTGTGCGTACGTTTTGTGCGTACGTTTTTGGGCCTACGCCGCTTCGGCCGCGTCCCGGACCGGGCGGGTCGCCCCCGGGCAGCGGCCCGCGGCGGCCGCGGCCAGGCGGCCCAGGGCCTCGTCCTTGGCGCACGGGTGCGCGCCCAGCTCGGTGTGCCGGGCCACGATGCCGCGCTCGGCCCGCATCAGCCGCAGGCCGCGCCGCAGCAGGAAAGGCACCGACTTGCGGCCCTCGCGCAGGTCCCGCAGGAGGCGGCGGCGGAAGGTCGTGAAGGGGCGGCCGCGCAGGCACAGCGCGTCGGCCAGCACACCCAGCTCGCGACAGCGGGCCACGATGTCGGCCGCGAAGATGCCCTCCGCGACGAACAGGGGCGTGCGGTCGATGTCGAGCGCCTCCTCGCCCACCCGTGAGCTGGTGGCGATGTCGTACACGGGCACGGTCGTACGACCGGACCGGCACAGCTCCTCGATGGCGGCCACCGCGACGTCCGCGTCCCAGGACAGCGGGGAGTCCCAGTCGATGTCCGAGCTGCCCTCGACCAGGGGCAACGTCGGGTCCGTGCACTCCTTGTAGAAGTCGTCGAGGCGCAGCACGGGCAGCTGGGCGCGGGCCGCGAGGGACGACTTTCCGGAACCGGAGGGACCCGTGAGGAGGACGACGCGGGCGGAGAGGGGTGTAGAGCTCACGGGAGACAAGTGTGCGGCATGGTCACCCTCCAGGTCTCCCCGGGCGACGGTGACGGATACCGGCGGCCCGTTTCAACTACGCTGCGTGTGCTCGCGATTACGCACGTGGGAATGTGTGTGCGGGCTTCTTCCTGCGCTTCCTACGCCTCCTACGCCTCCTACGCAGACGGGTGACCTCCTCCATGGCACGCCACGCAGCTTCCAAGTCCCCGCGCCGCACCCTCCTCAAGGCCGGGCTCACCGTGACGGCGGTGGGCGCCGCGCTGTCGGCGGGGGCGGGTGCGGCCCAGGCCGCCGCGCCCTCGGTGCCGTTGGCCGGGGTCGGCCAGGCGCTGGACGAGTTCGGGACCAGTCCGGGGGAGGCGCTGACGGGGGCCGTCACGCACTCCGCCGCCGGGGGGCTGGGGCCGGCCAAGAACATGCGGCTGGACCCGCTTGCCGGGACGGAGGTCGATCCGCTGAGCAACACGGTCGGCACTCAGGTGGCGGACTTCAAGCCGGTCAGCACGGGGGCGGCCACGGATCCCCTCGCCAAGGGCGGTGGCCTGAAGGACCTTCCGGTCGCGGGCAAGGTCACGTCCGTCCTGCCGGGCTGAGGGGCTTGGTGCGGGTGGGGTGGGGGTGCTGTTCAGGCCGGGGGCTCTGCCCCCGGGCCCCCGGTTTGTGCCCCTGTCCCGCCCCTTCACCTAAAGCGCTCGCCGCGCGGCTGGGTGGGGGGTTGCTCGCGCAGTTCCCCGCGCCCCTGAAAGGGGCGCTGTGCGGCGCTCTTTTCGTGCACCTCGGGGTGCATTTGATGGGGCTTGGGGTGCTTGTTCCGTGGGCGCGGCTCAAGGGGCGCAGCCCGTGGGGGGTGCTTGCCGCGTCCTGGGACTCGCGGTGGTACATCGGGATCGCCGAGCACGGGTACGGCACCGTGCGCGAGTACGCCTTCTTTCCGTTGCAGCCGGTGCTGATGCGGGCAATGCCCGGGAGTGCCGAGACCGCCGGGCTGCTTCTCGCCGTCGGTGCGTCCTTCGCCGCCGTCTGGGGCGTCTTCGCCGTGGGGGAGCATCTGCATGGGCCCCGCGTCGGCATCCTCCTGGCCGGGCTGTGGAGCGCGTACCCCGTCGGGCTCGTGCAGTGGATGGGGTACACCGAGTCGCTGTTCACTGCGCTCGCCGCCTGGTGTCTGTACGCGGTGCTCACCGGGCGCTGGATCGTCGCCGCGAGCCTCGCCTGTCTCGCCGGGCTCACCCGTCCGACCGGTATTGCCGTCGCCGCCGCCGTGATGGCGGGGGCCCTGGGCAGCGGGCGCAGGCGGGCGTTCCTCGCGGGAGTCCTCGCCCCGGCCGGCTGGGTCGCGTACGTCGGGTGGGTGGGGGTCCGGCAGGGCCGCTGGGACGGCTATTTCGCCGTGCAGCGGCGCTGGCGCAACACCTGGGACGGCGGCGCCGACACCCTCCGCGAGATGCGCGGGCTCCTCGCGTACGAGATCAGGCCGCCGCTCTTTCTCGTGGTCGTCACCGGTGTGATGCTCGCGGCGGTGGTGCTCTTCGTGTGGTGCGCGGCGGTGGAGCGGCAGCCGTTGCCGCTGCTGGTGTTCAGTGGGGTGCTGCTGGTGATCGTGCTGGGGGCGGACGGTGTGTATTTTCCGCGGGCCCGTTTTCTGCTCCCCGCGTTTCCCCTGCTGCTGCCCATCGCGCTCGCGGTCGGCAGGGCGCGGGCGCGCGGTCCGGCGGCGGTGCTGGTGGTGGGCGGGGCCGCCCTGTTCGCGGCGTACTTCGGGGCGTACATGGCCCTCGTGTGGCCCAGTGCGCCGTAGGGCCCGATCTCGTACGGCCCAATCCCGTACGGACTAGACCGTCGCGAGCAGCACGATCAGCGCCACCAGGCCCACCGCGCCCGGCACGATGATCTCCAGCGCCCAGCGCACCGACGGCGTCCCCTGGGCCGACGGCTCGGACGCCCGGGACTCGGCGAGTTCCTGGAGGTCGCGGACCGTCTGGTCGCTCATCGAGACCGTCGGCTTGTTGCTCGCCGAGGAGCGGCCGAAGGAGGTCCGGGTGGAGTCGGGGTCGTTGGAGGCCGCCGACCGGGCCTGGTTGCGGATGGCCTTCTTGCGCTGGCGGATGGAGACCGGCACGGCCCACATCTGGTACTTCGCCCCGCCCGCCAGCACCTCGCTGGAGTAACCGGAGCGGACCGCGTCGACCGCCGCCCAGGGCAGCGTGATCGTACGGAACGGATTGCGGATCCGGAGCCGGTCGGCCCCCGCGTACACGGCGGGCCGGATCGTGAAGGCGACCACCAGCGGCACCACGAACAGCAGTCCGGCCAGCACCTTCCAGATCGTCGCGGCCTCGCCCTTGATCAGCGCGTCGATGGTCAGCCAGGCCACGACGGCGAGCATGGCGCAGCCCCAGAAGACGCCGGCGCCGGAGCGGAAGACGCGGTCGGCGTAGGCCGTCGGCTCGCCGGAGGGGCCCGGGGAGGCGGACGAGGACGTGGGGCCGGTGCTAGTCATGCGGACGATTCTGCCTGACGTGCGTTCGAGTCCGAAGTGTGTGGGGTCGTGGTCTCTTCCCGGTCCCGTTTCCCCCTCAGCTCTCCTCCGGGGTGTACAGGCCGCTACGCGCGTAGATATGCTCCAGTGGTGACCATGCCCACCTCTGCATCCGCTCCCGCATCCGCATTTGTCGACGCGACCGCGTCCGACAGCGCACTGCGCCGCTTCCTGCACGGGCTGCCCGGCGTCGACGCCGTCGGCCTGGAGGCCCGCGCCGCCGCGCTCGGCACGCGCTCGATCAAGACCACGGCCAAGGCGTACGCCATCGACCTGGCCATCTCGATGATCGACCTGACCACGCTCGAAGGCGCGGACACCCCGGGCAAGGTCCGGGCGCTGTGCGCCAAGGGCGCCCACCCGGACCCGACGGACCGTACGACCCCCACGGTCGCCGCGATCTGCGTGTATCCCGACATGGCGGCCACCGCCAAGGAGGCCCTCGCCGGGACGGGGATCAAGGTCGCGTCCGTCGCGACCGCCTTCCCGGCCGGCCGTGCCGCCCTCCCCGTCAAGCTGGCCGACGTGCGCGACGCCGTCGAGGCGGGCGCGGACGAGATCGACATGGTGATCGACCGGGGAGCCTTCCTCGCCGGGCACTACCTGAAGGTCTACGAGGAGATCGTCGCCGTGAAGGCGGAGTGCGGGGACAAGGCCCGCCTCAAGGTCATCTTCGAGACCGGCGAGCTGTCGACGTACGACAACATCCGGCGCGCCTCCTGGATCGGCATGATGGCCGGCGCCGACTTCATCAAGACCTCGACGGGCAAGGTGGCCGTCAACGCCACGCCCGCCAACACCCTCCTCATGCTGGAAGCCGTACGGGACTACCGCGCGCAGACCGGCATCCAGATCGGCGTGAAGCCGGCCGGCGGCATCCGCTCCACCAAGGACGCGCTCAAGTTCCTGGTGCTGGTCAACGAGACCGTGGGCGCGGACTGGCTGGACAACCACTGGTTCCGCTTCGGCGCATCCAGCCTGCTCAACGACCTGCTGATGCAGCGTCAGAAGCTCAGCACGGGCCGTTACTCCGGCCCCGACTACGTGACGGTGGACTGATCCGCATGACCTTTGAGTACGCACCCGCGCCGGAGTCGCGCGCAGTCGTCGACATCGCGCCGAGCTACGGCCTGTTCATCGACGGCGAGTTCACCGAGGCGGCCGACGGCAAGGTCTTCAAGACCGTCAGCCCCTCCACCGAAGAGGTCCTGTCCGAGGTGGCCCTCGCGGGCAAGGACGATGTGGACCGTGCCGTGAAGGCCGCCCGCAAGGCGTTCGAGAAGTGGTCCGCGCTGCCGGGCTCCGAGCGCGCGAAGTACCTCTTCCGCATCGCCCGGATCATCCAGGAGCGCTCGCGCGAGCTGGCCGTCCTGGAGACCCTCGACAACGGCAAGCCGATCAAGGAGACCCGCGACGCGGACCTCCCCCTGGTCGCCGCGCACTTCTTCTACTACGCGGGCTGGGCCGACAAGCTCGACCACGCGGGCTACGGCGCCAACCCCCGCCCGCTGGGCGTCGCGGGCCAGGTCATCCCCTGGAACTTCCCGCTCCTCATGCTGGCCTGGAAGATCGCCCCGGCGCTCGCCACCGGCAACACGGTCGTCCTGAAGCCCGCCGAGACGACGCCCCTGTCGGCGCTCTTCTTCGCGGACATCTGCCGCCAGGCGGGGCTCCCGCGCGGCGTCGTCAACATCCTTCCCGGATACGGCGACACGGGCGCGGCCCTGGTCAACCATCCCGACGTCAACAAGGTCGCCTTCACCGGCTCGACCGCCGTCGGCAAGGCCATCGCGCGCTCCGTCGCGGGCACCGACAAGAAGGTCACCCTCGAACTGGGCGGCAAGGGCGCGAACATCGTCTTCGACGACGCACCCATCGATCAGGCCGTCGAGGGCATCGTCACCGGCATCTTCTTCAACCAGGGCCAGGTCTGCTGCGCGGGCAGCCGCCTCCTCGTCCAGGAGTCGATCCAGGACGAACTGCTCGACGCCCTGAAGCGCCGCCTGTCGACCCTCCGTCTCGGCGACCCGCTCGACAAGAACACCGACATCGGCGCGATCAACTCCGCCGAACAGCTCGCCCGTATCACCGCACTCGCGGAGACCGGCGAGGCCGAGGGCGCCGAGCGCTGGTCCGCGCCCTGCGAACTGCCCTCCTCCGGCTACTGGTTCGCCCCGACGCTCTTCACGAACGTCACCCAGGCGCACACCGTCGCCCGCGACGAGATCTTCGGCCCGGTGCTGTCGGTCCTCTCCTTCCGCACGCCGGACGAGGCCGTCGCCAAGGCCAACAACACGCAGTACGGCCTCTCCGCCGGCATCTGGACGGAGAAGGGCTCGCGCATCCTCGCGGTCGCGAACAAGCTCCGGGCGGGCGTCGTCTGGGCCAACACATTCAACAAGTTCGACCCCACCTCGCCGTTCGGCGGCTACAAGGAGTCGGGTTACGGCCGCGAGGGCGGTCGCCACGGCCTGGAGGCGTACCTCGATGTCTGAGACGACCGACGTGAAGCGCCTGAGCGTTTTCAAGACCTACAAGCTGTACGTCGGGGGCAAGTTCCCCCGTTCCGAGAGCGGCCGGGTGTACGAAGTGAGCGACAGCAAGGGCAACTGGCTCGCCAACGCGCCCCTCGCCTCCCGCAAGGACGCCCGTGACGCGGTCGTCGCGGCGCGGAAGGCGTTCGGCGGCTGGTCCGGCGCGACCGCGTACAACCGGGGCCAGATCCTCTACCGCATCGCCGAGATGCTGGAGGGCCGCCGCGAGCAGTTCGTCCGCGAGGTCGGCGAGGCCGAGGGCCTGTCGAAGTCGAAGGCGGCGGCGGTCGTCGACGCGGCCATCGATCGGTGGGTCTGGTACGCGGGCTGGACCGACAAGGTCGCGCAGATCGCGGGCGGCGGGAACCCGGTCGCGGGCCCGTTCTTCAACCTCTCCACCCCGGAGCCGACCGGCGTCGTCGCGGTCGTCGCCCCGCAGGACTCGTCCTTCCTGGGCCTGGTGTCCGTGATCGCCCCCGTGATCGCGACCGGCAGCACGACGGTCGTCATCGCCTCGGAGTCCGCCCCGCTCCCCGCCCTCTCCCTGGGCGAGGTGCTGGCGACCTCCGACCTTCCCGGCGGCGTGATCAACATCCTCACCGGCAAGGCCTCGGAGATCGCCCCCTCCCTCGCCGCCCACCAGGATGTCAACGCGATCGACCTCACGGGCGCGGGCCACGGCTCCGACCTGGCCCGCGACCTGGAGATCGCCGCGGCGGACAACCTGAAGCGCGTCCTGCGCCCGTCCGCCTCCCCGGACTGGACCGCCCCCCAGGGCACGGAACGCCTCACGGCCTTCCTGGAGACCAAGACGGTCTGGCACCCGACGGGCTCGCTGGGCGCGTCGGGCTCCGCGTACTGAGCCGAACACGCGGCCTGATCCGCACGCACGGCCCTGGGCCCCGCTTCCCCGCACCGGGGGAGCGGGGCCCAGGCGCGTCGCCCCCCGCCGCCCAGATCCGGCCGTCGGCCCCGTCCCGGCCGGCCCGACGGGGTGCCGCGAGCTGCGAAGAGCAGCCGCAAGTGTGGTTTCGATCATGGAGAGTTGGCGAATCGGGAGGAGGTGAGCCACTACTCTGGTTCCCCAATGGGCTCGTGGGGCGACGGGGGCGTGACGTCATGGCCGATACCTGGGACGGGATCAGGGAAGAGTGGGACGCAGCCGTGCAGCTCGTCAACGGCTCACGCTCCCGGTCCAACGAACAACTCGGGGCGACACGCGCGGGGTTGGGCCTCTCCCAGTACCCCATCGCGCTAACCGGCGAGCCCGGCGCCGGCAAGTCCGTCCTCTTCGACGCGCTGTCGGGCCACACGGGCGTCGGCGACGCCGAGTCGCGCCGGAGCCCGGACCGCGAGGAGGGGCACCGCACCTTCCTCCTCGGCTCCACCAAGCTGCGGGTCTCGGCGATGGTCGTACCCGGCCAGGAATCCCTTCAGCGTGAACGCGCAATGAACCGGATCCTCAGCGAGAACACGTCCCCCAAGGGGCTCATCCACGTCGTGTGCTGGGGGCACAACAAGGTCTGGGACCGCACCGGGCAGCGGGCGCTGGAGCGCAACGTACGTGCTCCTGACGGCTCGATCAGCGCCGACGGAACCCGTGACTGGCACCTGGAGAAGGAACTCGTCGACTTCGAGAAGATCTGCGACCGGATCATCGAGACGGGGGCCGCGACGCGGGGCCTGCGCTGGGTGATCGTCGCGGTCACCAAGGCGGATCTCTTCTGGAACCGGATCGAGGAGGCACGCGACTACTACGTCCCGGGCAGTGACAGCGCGGGCCACCACCATTCCGCGGAGTCCGGCTTCTGCACCATGCTGCGGGACCTGATGGACCACAACGACCGGCTCCGCGTCGCGGTGGTGCCGATGAGCTCCCAGCTCATCCGGCATTCGTTCAGCGAGTCGCTCGCCCCGCAGCTCAGCCAGATCGACAGCGTGGGGGCGGGGCGACTGCGGGAGAGCTTCTACCGCACCCTGCGACGGCTGACGTGAGGCCCGTGTGACGGCGAACGAGTACAAGGGCGAGCACGGGGGCGAGGGTGTAGCGCACGACGGCGCGAGCTTCGAGCAGGCGCTGCGCGGTGCGGAGGAACTGCGGAAGAGCACCGGACGGCTCCGGATCCGGCTGCGGACCCTGCGTCTGACCATGGTCGGCGGGGCGTCGGCGATCCTGGTCGTCGTCTTCGTGGCGGCCGGGGAGCCGCGCTGGGAGTTGTCAGGGCTTGCCGTGGGCCTCGTAGGGGCCGTTGCGGCGGGGCTGCGGGCCGAGCGCTCCGTACGGTCCGAACTCGGCCGCCACGAGGAGCGGTTGGAGCGGACCGTCGGCATGCTGCGGGAGGTGTTCGTGCACGTGTCGCGCCGGGAGCAGTGGGAGAAGTCCCGTGTCCGGCGGACCAGGGAACGGATCGCCCGCTTTTCCATCGACGAAAGAAGACTGTGGTGATCAAGCGGCTGGTGGCGTTCGTGACGATCGCCGGAGTGGCGAGCTTCCTGGGCCCCGGTGCCGTCGTGGCCGTGGCCAGGGGAAGCGGCATGGCGCAGGCGATGTCCGCCAACTGGGACGCGGCCGCGGCGGTCTGCGGTCTCGTCGCCTTCGGGATGCTGGTGCTGGGCTGGGGGAGTTGGCTGTGCTTCAGCGTCTCCGGCGGGTTCCGCGACAACAACATCGCGGTGGGCGCGACGAGCCTGGTGGCCGGGGCGGGTGCCCTGACGGCCGCCGGCATCGTGCTGTGGTCCGTACTCCTGTGATGCGTAATCCTGTGATTCGTACTCCTGTAGTGCGTAGCGTCACGGCCCGGGGCCGGGCCGTGACGGTACGCACCAGCGGTCAGATGCCCGCGGCCGCCGACAGGTCGCGCTTGATGGCGGCCAGGGTCTCCGCCGCCTGCGCGCGGGCCGCCGGGAGGGCGGAGGCGTCGGCGACCGGGACCACGACCTCCAGGTAGCACTTGAGCTTGGGCTCGGTGCCGGACGGGCGGACGATCACGCGCGCACCCGTGAGGTGGTAGCGCAGGCCGTCCGTCGGGGGCAGGGACTCCGTGCCCTTCGTCAGGTCCTCGGCCGAGGTCACCGGGAGGCCCGCGAGGTGGGTCGGCGGGGTCTCCCGCAGCCGGGCCATCGCGTTGGCGATGATGCTCAAGTCCTCGACGCGGACCGAGAGCTGGTCGGTGGCGTGCAGGCCGTGGGTGACGGCCAGCTCGTCGAGGAGGTCGAGGAGGGTGCGGCCCTCCTCCTTCAGCTCGGAGGCGAGCTCCGTGATGGCGAGGGCGGCGGTGATGCCGTCCTTGTCGCGGACACCCTCCGGGTCGACGCAGTAGCCGAGGGCCTCCTCGTACCCGTACCGGATGTTCTCGACGCGGGCGATCCACTTGAAGCCGGTCAGGGTCTCCTCGTACGCGATGCCCGCCTTCTCGGCGATCCGGCCGAGGAGGGAGGAGGAGACGATCGACTCGGCGAAGACGGCGTCCGGTCCGGCCGTGCCCTTGCGGACGATGTGGGCGGCGAGCAGTGCGCCGACCTCGTCCCCGCGCAGCATCCGCCAGTCGCCGCCGTCGGGGACGGCCACGGCGCAGCGGTCGGCGTCCGGGTCGTTCGCGATGACGAGGTCCGGGTCGGTCCGGCGGGCCGTCGCGAAGGCGAGGTCCATGGCGCCGGGCTCTTCCGGGTTGGGGAAGGCGACGGTCGGGAAGTCCGGGTCCGGCTCGGCCTGCTCGGCGACCAGGACCGGCGCCGGGAAGCCCGCGCGGGCGAAGGCTGCCAGCAGGACGTCCTTGCCGACGCCGTGCATGGCCGTGTAGACGGTCGTCGCGGTGCGGGGGCTGTCCGGGGTCAGGACGGCGTCCGTACGCGCCAGGTACGCCTCCAGGACCTCCTCGTCCAGGGTGAACCAGCCGTCGTCCGGGCGGGGTACGTCGGCGAGCGCCTCGACGGCGTCGATCTCGGCGGCGATCTCGGCGTCCGCCGGCGGGACGATCTGCGAGCCGTCGCCCAGGTACACCTTGTAGCCGTTGTCGCGCGGCGGGTTGTGGCTCGCGGTCACCTCGACGCCCGCGACCGCGCCCAGGTGCCTTATGGCGAAGGCGAGGACGGGGGTGGGGAGGGGGCGGGGGAGCAGTACGGCGCGCAGTCCGGCCCCGGTCATGACGGCGGCCGTGTCGCGGGCGAAGTCCGCGGACTTGTGGCGGGCGTCGTACCCGATGACGACCAGGTCGTCGGTCGAGCGGGGGTGCGCGGGCTGCTTCACCAGGTACGAGGCGAGACCTGCGGCGGCACGGATCACGACGGCACGGTTCATCCGCATCGGGCCTGCGCCCAGCTCACCGCGGAGGCCGGCGGTGCCGAACTGGAGGGTGCCGGAGAAGCGGTCGCTCAGCGCGGCGGTGTCCCGGGCCTCGATGAGCTTGGCCAGCTCGTCGCGGGTCTCGGGGTCGGGATCCTCGGCGAGCCAGGCGCTGGCGCGGGCGAGGAGGTCCTGGGAGGTGTCCTGGGGCACTGGGTCGCCTTTCGGGGTGCGTGTGTACGGGGTGGGGTGGGCGTCGGCCGGTGGGTGACCGGTACCCGGCTCGGCCGGGCGGCATCCGGGCGGGCCCGTGCCTGGCGCGACCGGTGTCGGGGGTGCGGGCGGGGGCCGGTGCCGGGGCGGGCCCGGATCGGGCGTACCGCCCCCTTGCCCGCCCGTTCCGCCCCCGGGGGGCGGCCCCGCCGCCCAAGGGGGCGAGGGAGAAGGGGGGGAGGCGGCTGCGGAGCAGCCCCTCCAGGGGCGCGGGGAACTGCGCGACCAGCCACGACGTACCCGCACGGGACTGGGACCACGAGCCGACCCGCACGGGACTGGGACCACGAGCCGACCCGCACGGGACCGGAACCACGAGTCGACCCGCACGGGACGGGGAGTGCGACGCCCCGCACCCCCACCCCGTACCCCTTAGATCCGCTCCAGGACCCTGGCCAGCAGGCTGCCCATCCGGGCCGCCGAGTCGCGGCCGGCCTGGAGGACCTCCTCGTGGTTGAGGGGCTCGCCCGAGAGACCGGCGGCGAGGTTGGTGACCAGGGAGATGCCGAGCACCTCGGCCCCCGCCTCGCGCGCCGCGATGGCCTCCAGGACCGTGGACATGCCGACGAGGTCGCCGCCCATCACACGGACCATGTTGATCTCGGCCGGAGTCTCGTAGTGCGGGCCGGGGAACTGGACGTAGACACCCTCCTCCAGCGTCTCGTCCACCTCCTTGCAGAGGGCCCGCAGACGCGGCGAGTACAGGTCGGTCAGGTCGACGAAGTTCGCGCCGATGATCGGCGAGGTGGCCGTCAGGTTCAGGTGGTCGCTGATCAGGACCGGCTGGCCGGGGCGCATGCCCTCGCGCAGACCGCCGCAGCCGTTGGTCAGGATGATCGTCTTGCAGCCCGCGGCGACGGCCGTGCGGACGCCGTGCGCGACCGCGGCGACGCCCCGGCCCTCGTAGAAGTGGGTACGGCCGAGGAAGACCAGCGCACGCTTGTCGCCGATCTTGTACGAGCGGATCTTGCCGCCGTGTCCCACGACGGCCGCCGGCGGGAAGCCGGGCAGCTCGGTGACGAGGAACTCGCTCTCGGGCTCACCGAGGGCGTCGACGGCCGGGGCCCAGCCGGAGCCCATCACGAGGGCGACGTCATGGGTGTCGGCGCCGGTGAGCTCGCGCAGGCGCGTGGCCGCGGCGTCGGCGGCGGCGTGGGGGTCCGAAATAACAGATGCGTTCACGCGGAAGAGGGTAGCCGCTCCAGCCCTACGCGCGTAGATGTCACGGCGGACGGCAACCCGATTGTTGCGTTGGACTTTCCGACGAATGCCCCGTCCGGACCCGCGAGGGGGCTCAGCAGGGCCGCTTCCGCAGCTCCATCACATAGTCGTGCGGCGCCCCCGCCGACTCCGCCGCGTCCGCGATCTCGCCCAGGTAGCGGGCGGACGGCAGGCCGCCCTCGTACCCGTTCAGGACGTACATCCAGGTGGCTTCCTCGCCGTCCAGGGTGTGCACGCGGACTCTCATCCGGCGGTAGATGTCCAGGCCGACGCCCTCCCACCGGTCCATGGAGTCCTCGTCCATCGGCGCGATGTCGTACAGCGCGACGAAGACCTGGGAGCGCGGGGCCTCGACCACCGTGGCGAGCGAGCCCTCCCAGCCCATCTGCTCGCCGCCGAAGGTCAGCCGCCAGCCGTTGAGCCAGCCCGTGCCGCGCAGCGGCGAGTGCGGGGCGCGGCGGGACATCAGCCGCGCGTCGAGGTTGCCGGCGTACGCGGCGTAGAGCGACATGGCTCCGAGGGTACGGGAGGCCCGACGATCGCGTACGGGCACAAGCGATCTCGTACCGGAACAGGTGAGGGCACCCGGCGATGTGCGCGAAGGGGCAGTACGAACGACTGCCGACGGCGCTGAGTTCCCGTATCCGGGGCCCCGGGGCGAAGCCCGCGCCCGGGTGCGGGACAATGAAGTACGTACTGCACTCCTCCGGGGCCGATCCCCCGGGACCCCGGCCGGGGCAGGCAGGACGGGCCGGGCGGAGTCGCGGCGCACCCAAGCGGACCGTATGCGCATGCATGCGGCGACCAGACTCGGCTCAGGCGGCAGGCCCGGGCTCAAGCGAACGCGAGGCGGACTTTTCGTGACCCGGATCGTGATCATCGGCGGCGGACCCGGCGGGTACGAGGCGGCCCTGGTGGGCACCCAGCTCGGCGCCGAGGTGACCGTCGTCGACTGCGACGGACTCGGCGGTGCGTCGGTACTGACCGACTGCGTACCGTCCAAGACCCTGATCGCCACGGCCGAGGTGATGACGACCTTCGACTCCTCGTACGAGGAGCTGGGCATCCTCGTGGCCGACGACACCCCGCCGGAGGAACAGGCCGCGCGGGTGGTCGGAGTGGACCTCGGCAAGGTCAACCGTCGTGTGAAGCGGCTCGCGCTCGCGCAGTCGCACGACATCGCCGCCTCCGTGACGCGTGCGGGCGCGCGCGTCGTGCGGGGGCGCGGCCGGCTGGAGGGCCAGCAGGCCATGGACGGTTCGCGGACCGTCGTCGTCACCGCGGCGGACGGCACGGAGGAGCGGCTGACGGCCGATGCCGTGCTGATCGCGACCGGCGGCCACCCCCGCGAGATCCCGGACGCGCAGCCGGACGGCGAGCGCATCCTCAACTGGACGCAGGTGTACGACCTCGAAGAGCTCCCGGAGGAGCTGATCGTGGTCGGTTCCGGTGTGACGGGTGCCGAGTTCGCGGGTGCCTACCAGGCGCTCGGCTCGCGGGTGACGCTCGTGTCGTCCCGTGACCGCGTGCTGCCGGGCGAGGACCCGGACGCCGCCGCCGTCCTGGAGGACGTCTTCCGGCGTCGCGGCATGAACGTCATGGCGCGCTCGCGTGCCGCCTCCGCCAAGCGCGTCGGCGACCGGGTGGAAGTGACCCTGGCCGACGGCCGGGTCATCACCGGCTCGCACTGCCTGATGGCCGTCGGCGCCATCCCCAACTCCGCGGGCATGGGCCTGGAGGAGGCCGGGGTCAAGGTCAAGGACAGCGGCCACATCTGGACCGACCGGGTCTCGCGGACGTCCGCGCCGGGCGTGTACGCGGCCGGAGACGTCACCGGCGTCTTCGCACTCGCATCGGTCGCGGCGATGCAGGGACGTATCGCCATGTACCACTTCCTCGGTGACGCGGTGGCCCCGCTGGACCTCAAGACGGTCTCCTCGAACGTCTTCACCGACCCCGAGATCGCCACCGTCGGCTACACCCAGGCCGACGTCGACGCGGGCCGCATCGACGCCCGCGGCGTCAAGCTGCCGCTGCTGCGCAACCCCCGCGCGAAGATGCAGGGCATCCGGGACGGCTTCGTGAAGCTGTTCTGCCGTCCGGGTACGGGGATCGTCGTGGGCGGCGTGGTCGTCGCCCCGCGCGCGAGCGAACTGATCCACCCGATCTCGATCGCCGTCGACAACAGCCTGACGGTGGAGCAGATCGCCAAGGCGTTCACGGTTTACCCGTCGCTGTCGGGGTCCCTGGCCGAGGTTGCGCGTCAGCTGCACACGCGCAAGACGGGCGACAACTGATCGTTTCGTAGGGGTAGTTGGACACGGCCCTTACGGGTGCGGGGTGCGGCCGGACGGGTTCCGGCCGCACCCCGCACCCGTAGCGAAACGCCTATACCACCTTCGGTCACTGTTTGCGACCAACTTCTGTTATTCGGCGCAAACTGCTGAAAACTATCGGCCGGTCAGGTTACTGTCAGTTTCGTGTTCGCTGCAGAACGTCGTCAATTGATCCTCGAAATGGTGCGGGCCAACGGGGCGGTTTCGCTCCGTGAGCTCGCCCGCGTCGTCCAGACCTCCGAAGTGACCGTACGGCGGGACGTGCGGGCGCTGGAGGCAGAAGGACTCCTCGACCGCCGGCACGGCGGTGCGGTACTGCCGGGCGGGTTCACCCGCGAATCCGGCTTTCCGCAGAAATCCCACCTCGCGACCGCGGAGAAGACGGCCATCGCCGACCTCGCCGCAGGGCTCGTGGAGGAGGGGGAGGCCATCGTCGTCGGCGCCGGTACGACCACGCAGGAGCTGGCCAGACGCCTGGCCCGGGTTCCCGGGCTGACCGTCGTCACCAACTCCCTGCTCGTCGCCCAGGCGTTGGCGCACGCCAACCGGGTCGAAGTCGTCATGACCGGTGGGACCCTGCGGGGTTCCAACTACGCGCTGGTCGGGAGCGGTGCCGAGCAGTCCCTCCAGGGGCTGCGGGTGTCCCGTGCCTTCCTGTCCGGCAGTGGGCTGACCGCCGAACGCGGGCTGTCCACGTCCAACATGCTCTCGGCGAGCGTCGACCGGGCGCTGGTGCAGGCCGCGGCGGAAGTGGTGGTCCTTGCGGACCACACCAAGCTGGGGACCGACACCATGTTCCAGACGGTGCCGACGGATGTCATCACGCGGCTGGTGACCGATGAGCCGCCGGCTCACGACGAGCGCGCGGGTACGGAGTTGCAGGCGCTCGCCGACCAGGGTGTGCAGATCGCCGTCGCCGGAACGGGTGGTGCGGGAGCGTCCGGGCCGGGGGGTGAAGGCGTCCCGACGGGGCGTCAGCAGCCCCGTCGGGACATGCCGTTGCCCGGCCAGCGCAGGTCGCACCCGGGTGCGCCCGGTTCGCAGTTGCGCAGTGCGGGAGCGCTCGCGGAGCAGCAGGCGCAGGGGGCGGGGGAGCGGGCGCGGGTGGCTGATATGCGTCGGCGCTGAGCAGCGCTACGTGTGTGATTCGGTGCGGGGCTGGAGGCCTCGTACCGCCAGGGACAGGAGTCGGTCGGCCAACTGAGGGTCGTCCGGCGACTGTTCGGCGGCGAGCGCGATCGCGTTCGTCAGCTGCATGAGGTCCCGGATGGGGACGTCCGGGCGGACGGTGCCCGACTGCTGGGCGCGGGCGAGGAGCGTCGTGCCTGCCTCCCGCATCGGGGTCGAGCAGGATGTCAGCGGGGAGTTCGGGTCGGCTTCGGTCGTGCCGGATGCCGACATCAGGGCGCGGGCCAGGCCCCGGTACTCACTCGCATGAGTGATGATGGCGCGCAGCCAGGTGACGAGCGCCCCGCAGGGGTCGGTTGCCCTGGTCAACTCGTGGGCTCGGGTGAGGAGTTCGTCCACCGCGCCCTGGAAGACCGCGCTCAGCAGGGCGTGCCGGGTCGGGAAGTGGCGGTACAGGGTGCCGATGCCCACGCCTGCGCGGCGGGCGACTTCCTCCAGGGACGCGTCGGTGCCGTGCTCGGCGAAGGCGGCGCGGGCTTCGGTGAGGAGCTTCTCGTAGTTGCGGCGGGCGTCGGCGCGCATGGGTCTGGGTGGGGTGGGGTGGGGCGGCATGCGGTCCAGCATGCCATTGGGGGGTTGGGGGGCGCGGGTCGGTGGGGGGTTGCGGTCTCGCTGCGCGGTGCGGGTGCGTTGTCGGTCGCGGTCCAAGCTCGGGGGCGCTGCCCCCGGACCCCCGGGTTTCGCCCCAGCCCCGCCCCTTCACCTAAACCCGCGGGGCAATTGTGGGGTTCCGTGCGGGTGCGTCGTGGCTGGGCGCGCAGTTCCCCGCGCCCCTGGATGGATGCCCTTCGGGCACCATCCCCGGCCGACGGCCGACGGCCCGCCCGCCCCCGGGGAGGGGGCAGGCGGGCCGTTCGGTGGAGCGGGGGGCGGGTCAGTCCTTGATTTCGCAGATCTGGGCGCCGGAGGTGACCGACGCGCCGACCTCCGCGGAGAGGCCCTTGACCGTGCCCGAGCGGTGCGCGTTCAGGGGCTGTTCCATCTTCATGGCTTCCAGGACGACGATCAGGTCGCCCTCGTTGACCTGCTGGCCCTCCTCGACGGCCACCTTCACGATGGTTCCCTGCATGGGGGAGGCCAGGGTGTCGCCGGAGGCGGCGGAGCCGGCCTTCTTGGCGGCGCGGCGCTTGGGCTTGGCGCCCGCGGCGAGGCCCGTGCGGGCCAGGGTCATGCCGAGCGAGGACGGGAGGGAGACCTCCAGGCGCTTGCCGCCGACCTCGACGACGATCGTCTCGCGGCCCGCCTCGTCCTCGTCGCCCTCGGCGCCGGGGACGGTGAACGGGGGGATCTCGTTGACGAATTCGGTCTCGATCCAGCGGGTGTGGACCCGGAAGGGCGAGGCGGTGAAGGCGGGGTCGACGACGACCGCGCGGTGGAAGGGGATGGCCGTGGCCATGCCCTCGACGTTGAACTCCGCCAGCGCACGGGTGGCCCGCTGGAGGGCCTGCTCGCGGGTCGCGCCCGTCACGATCAGCTTGGCGAGGAGGGAGTCCCAGGCCGGGCCGATGACCGAGCCGGATTCCACGCCCGCGTCCAGGCGGACGCCGGGGCCGGTCGGCGGGGCGAAGGCGGTGACCGTACCCGGAGCCGGGAGGAAGTTGCGGCCCGGGTCCTCGCCGTTGATGCGGAACTCGAAGGAGTGGCCGCGCACCGGCGGGTCGTCGTAACCCAGTTCCTCGCCGTCGGCGATGCGGAACATCTCGCGGACCAGGTCGATGCCGGAGACCTCTTCGGTGACCGGGTGCTCCACCTGGAGACGGGTGTTGACCTCGAGGAAGGAGATCGTGCCGTCGGCGCCGACCAGGAACTCGACCGTGCCCGCACCGACGTAGCCGGCCTCGCGCAGGATCGCCTTCGAGGAGGCGTACAGCTCCGCGTTCTGCTCGTCCGTCAGGAAGGGGGCCGGGGCCTCCTCCACCAGCTTCTGGTGGCGGCGCTGGAGGGAGCAGTCGCGGGTGGAGACGACGACCACGTTGCCGTGGGTGTCGGCGAGGCACTGGGTCTCGACGTGGCGGGGCTTGTCGAGGTAGCGCTCGACGAAGCACTCGCCGCGGCCGAAGGCGGCGACGGCCTCGCGCACGGCCGAGTCGTACAGCTCCGGGACCTCTTCGAGGGTGCGGGCGACCTTCAGGCCGCGGCCGCCGCCGCCGAAGGCGGCCTTGATCGCGATGGGGAGGCCGTGCTCCTCGGCGAACGCGACGACCTCGTCGGAGCCGGAGACCGGGTCCGGGGTGCCCGCGACCAGCGGGGCGCCCGCGCGCTGCGCGATGTGCCGGGCGGCGACCTTGTCGCCGAGGTCGCGGATGGCCTGCGGCGGCGGGCCGATCCAGGTCAGGCCCGCGTCGAGGACCGCCTGCGCGAACTCGGCGTTCTCCGACAGGAATCCGTAGCCCGGGTGGATGGCGTCGGCACCCGAGTCCTTCGCGGCCTGGAGCACCTTGGCCATGTCCAGGTAGGACGCGGCCGGGGTGTCACCGCCCAGGGCGAACGCCTCGTCGGCCGCGCGGACGTGCAGGGCGTCCCGGTCCGGGTCTGCGTAGACGGCCACGCTCCCGATTCCGGCGTCCCGACAGGCTCGGGCAACGCGGACAGCGATTTCGCCTCGGTTGGCGATGAGCACCTTGCGCACGATGGCTCCCTCCTTGTGAAACAAGCTGAGTTTAGGGACTGCCCACACGGCCCTACGACCCGTCCTCAATGGTGAGCTTGCCCACACGGAGTGTGATTCGAGGCGCGCTGGAGTCGCGAAATCCCTTGTCGTACCACGGTACGACGGGTTACCTCATCGCACAGTAGCCCTCTGGTGTGGCCAAGGTCTCTGTCCGGGCGGCCAGTGGGGTGAGGGGATTCTTTGTGGGGTCCCTACGAAGGTGCGGGCCGTTCTTTGCTCTACGCGGATCTCTGTGCGGAGCTCCGCACGGGCCGTGCGGGTCCGGGTGCGCCGGAACCCTTGTCGTGCGCATTACTCGTTAGTAGCCTGCGCGGCAGTCCTATTGCCGGAGTAAGTACGGGAGTACGGGAGAGGGTGGGCGCCGTGGCGCGCAGGCCGACAGCCGCCGTGACGGGGCTCGTGCTGATCTTGGAGGCGTTCGGCTTCGTCTTCGTCAACTACGTGCTGGGCCGGGTGGTCGAGGGCCAGTCGATGTCCCTCGCCGGGCTCGACCCGGGCGCGATGGCCGCCGGTGCGTGGATCATGGGCGGGGTCGCGGGGGTCTTCCTCGCCGTGTGCGGGGTGTTCCTGGTGCTCGCGGCCGTCAAGGACCGGCCCGCGCTGGCCCGTTGGCTGCGGATTCTGCTGATCGTGTGCGCCGTCGTGCACGGGGTGCTCGGGGCGGCGGCCGTCGGCCTGGTCAGCTGGTGGGCCTTCGCGTGGATGATGCTGGTGGTGGGCCTGATCGTGCTGAGTCTGCTGTTGTACGGGCGCCGGAGCGACGCCCTGCACGACCCGCAGGTCGACGCGCCTCCCGCCAAGCCGACCACCCCGCCCACCACCCCGCCCGGGAACGGGTCCGCCGCGACCGCGTAAGTCCCTTATCCCGTAAGACAGTTGGGGCGTCGCAACGCGGACGAGACGCTTCCGTGCCTCTCGTGCGCCAGCATCGACACATGCCCATCGAGCTGGACGAGGACGACGCGCCGCCCCGGGACCCCCGGGGCGTCACCCGGCGACGCCTGCTCGTCGGCGGCGGCCTCGCGCTGGGCCTCGGGGCGGCCGTCGGCTACCTGGCGCTCACCGGGGGCGACCCGCTGCGCCCCTTCCGCCCGTCGCCCCTCGCCCCCTCCTGGGCGGTGCGGCTCGACGGCGGCCTCCCCGACGCCCTGACCGTCGCCCCCGGCGCCCTCTACGTCCGGAACGCCTCCGGGCTCGCCCGTTACGACCCGGGCGCGGGCGCCCCGCGCTGGACGGCACCCGGCGTCGGCCCGCACCCCGAGGGCGACAGCCCGCCCCGGCTCGTCGGCGCGCTGGTCGTGGTGCACGGCGGCGAGCGCAGGGCGTTGCGCGCCCTGCGCCGGGACACCGGGCGCGAGCAGTGGCGCATCGCGACCCCGGGGGCGATCGCCGTCCCGGACGACGGCGGGCCGCTGGTGGAGACCGTGTGGCAGGAGGAGGGGCGGGGCTGGTCGGCCGGGCTGGAGCCGGGCGGGCGACGGCTCTGGGTCAGGCCGACACCGTACGGAACGGACGTCGTCGCCGCCGGGCCGCGCACGGCGGTCGTCCTGCACGGCGCGGGCGAGGTGCGCGCGTACGGGCTGGACAGCGCGGACGGGCGGGTGAGGTGGAGCTGGCGGGGGCCGTCCGGGCTCGCCTCGCAGACGTACGAGAAGGGCGTGCTGTACGTCGCGCACAGCGCGGGGCTGACCGCGCTGGACCCGGCGAGCGGGCGTGAGCTGTGGACGTACCGGGCGGGCGACGGCCGCGACCCGCATGCTCCAGCCGTACGGGACGGACTGGCGGCGGTCGCGGCCGGCGGGCGGCTGCACGGGATCGACACCCGCACCGGCCGCGCCCGGTGGGTCGTGCCGCTGGCCGACGAACTGGTGAGTGAGCCCCCGGCGGTCGGCGACGGGGCGGTCGCCGTCGTCGGCGGCGACGGCACGCACCGGCTCACCGTGCACGACGCGGCGAGCGGGCGGCGGCGGTGGGAGTACCGGGAGGACGGGGTGCGGCTGGGGCGGCCGGTGGTCGGGGGCGGGCTGGTGCATGTGCCGTGCCGGTTCCGGCGGGACGCGAATCTGCTGGGGCTGGACGTGCGGGGGCCCCGGTGGGACTAGGCGTCCTGGTGCGTCCACAGGCTGGTGAGGGCGATGTCCAGGTCGGCGAGGAGGGTGCGCAGGAGGGGCAGGGAGAGGCCGATGACGTTGCCGGGGTCGCCCTCGATGCCGCGCACGAAGGGGGCGGAGTAGCCGTCCAGGGTGAACGCGCCTGCCACGTACAGGGGTTCGCCGGTGGCGACGTACGCGGCGATCTCCGCGTCGGAGGGGTCGGCGAAGTGGACGGTCGTCGACGCGGTCGCGGCGGCGCGGCGGCCGTTGGAGGTGTCGATGACGCAGTGGCCCGTGCGCAGGATGCCGGAACGGCCGCGCATCGCCTTCCAGCGGGCGGTGGCGTCCTCGGCGTCGTCGGGCTTGCCGAGGGCCTGTCCGTCCAGCTCCAGGACGGAGTCGCAGCCGATGACGAGGGCGTCCCGGGCCTCGGGGAGGGCGGCCACCGTGTCCGCCTTCGCGGTCGCCAGGACGAGGGCGAGTTCGGCGGGGGTGGGGGCGGTCAGGGCGTCCTCGTCGACGCCGCTGACGATGACCTCGGGGTCCAGCCCGGCCTGCTTGAGGAGGCCGAGACGGGCGGGGGAGGCGGAGCCGAGGACCAGGCGTCGGCGGGTGGGGGTGGGGGTGGGGGTGGCATCCATGCGGGCCAGAGTAGCCACCCGGCGAGGCGGCACGGTGCCGGGTGCGTTCGGCTCCGCCGCCCCGGCGGGGCGGCGGAAAGGGGCGCTCTAGCGGATGCCGGCCACGAACATGGCCAGGACCATGGCCAGGGCCAGGAGGATTCCTGCGCGGCGCAGCATGACCTGCATGTCGCGCATTTCCTTGGGGGGCTCGTTCTTCGGGTCGGACCACAGCATGCAATCGATAGTGCGCCCGAGGCGTCCGTGGCGCCTGAGTACACGTACTCAGGCGCCACGGTGCGGAATGACTAATTCGGCCAGTAGGTGCGGGACCACGCCGTCCCGCTCGGCTGCGGCAGCCGGTGGGCCGCGACCCGTGCCGGGTCGGACCACGCGGGGCGGGGGGCGGAGGGGCCCGGCGCCGCGGTGCCCGCCGCCGCGGCGCGGGCCTGGACCACCGCCAGTGCGGCGGCCAGCTCCTCAGGGGTGGGGTTGCCCCGTACGACCTTGATCATGTCGGAGGACATGGGTGAGGTCCTTTCTCGAGCAGAGGGCTAGCAGAGGGCTAGAGGGGGATGTTGCCGTGCTTCTTCGGGGGGAGGGATTCCCGCTTCGTACGGAGTTGGCGCAGGCCGCGGACGATGTGGCGGCGGGTTTCGGACGGCATGATCACCGCGTCCACGTAGCCGCGTTCGGCCGCGACGTAGGGGTTGAGGAGGGCGTCCTCGTACTCGGAGATGAGCTGGGCGCGGGTCGCCTCCTGGTCCTCGGCGGCCGCGATCGTGCGGCGGTGGAGGATGTTGACCGCGCCCTGCGCGCCCATGACCGCGATCTGGGCGGTCGGCCAGGCCAGGTTGAGGTCCGCGCCCAGGTGCTTGGAGCCCATGACGTCGTACGCCCCGCCGAAGGCCTTGCGGGTGATGACGGTGATGAGGGGGACGGTGGCCTCGGCGTACGCGTAGATGAGCTTGGCGCCGCGGCGGATGATGCCGCCGTACTCCTGGTCCACGCCCGGGAGGAAGCCGGGGACGTCCACGAAGGTCAGGACCGGGACGTTGAAGGCGTCGCAGGTGCGGACGAAACGGGCCGCCTTCTCCGAGGCGTTGATGTCCAGGCAACCGGCGAACTGCATCGGCTGGTTGGCCACGATGCCCACCGGGTGGCCCTCGACCCGGCCGAAGCCCGTGATGATGTTCGGCGCGAAGAGGGACTGCGTTTCGAGGAACTCGCCCTCGTCCAGGACGTGTTCGATCGCCGTGTGCATGTCGTACGGCTGGTTGGCGCTGTCCGGGATGAGGGTGTCGAGGGCCTGGTCCTCGTCCGAGATCTCCAGGTCCGCCTCCTCCGGGAAGGCGGGGGGCTCGGAGAGGTTGTTCGAAGGGAGGTAGGAGAGGAGGGACTTGACGTACTCGATCGCGTCCTTCTCGTCGCCCGCCATGTGGTGCGCCACGCCCGAGGTGGTGTTGTGGGTGCGGGCACCGCCCAGTTCCTCGAAGCCCACGTCCTCGCCGGTGACGGTCTTGATGACGTCGGGGCCCGTGATGAACATGTGCGAGGTCTGGTCGACCATGACCGTGAAGTCCGTGATGGCGGGGGAGTAGACCGCCCCGCCCGCGCAGGGACCGACGATGAGGCTGATCTGCGGGACCACGCCCGACGCGTGCACGTTGCGGCGGAAGATCTCGGCGAAGAGGCCCAGGGCCGCCACGCCCTCCTGGATGCGGGCGCCGCCGCCGTCGTTGATGCCGATGACCGGACAGCCGGTCTTCAGCGCGAAGTCCATGACCTTGACGATCTTCTCGCCGTACACCTCGCCGAGCGAACCGCCGAAGATGGTGAAGTCCTGCGAGTAGACGCAGACCGGGCGGCCGTCGACCGTTCCGTAACCGGTGACGACTCCGTCCCCGTACGGGCGGTTCTTCTCGATGCCGAAGTTGGTCGAGCGGTGCCGGGCGAACTCGTCCAGCTCCACGAACGAACCCTCGTCCATGAGGAGTTCGATCCGCTCGCGCGCCGTCAGCTTCCCCTTGGCGTGCTGCTTCTCGACCGCGCGCTCGGAACCCGCGTGTGTCGCCTCCTCGATGCGGCGCTGGAGATCCGCGATCTTTCCGGCGGTGGTGTGGATGTCGATCCCTGCGGAAGCGGATGCGGATGCGGATGCTGCGGGTTCTGCGGTGGAGGACACGGGGCTGCGGCTCCCTGCTTCGACTGCGTCAACGGCACGCACGGTGTCAACGGCGACGGTACGGACGGCTACTGGTCCGTAGCGTAGCTGCGGGACTGCCGCTCGGCAGTGCGTCGTTTGCCACACCTACGCTGGCTTGCATGACGCCTCCCGATGCTTCAGGCAGCTCCCCCGAATCGCCCGGCGAAAACCCCAAAACCCCCGGCGGAGCCCCCGGAAACCGCTGGAACGACCTCGACCGGCCGCCGCTCAACGCGACCGCCCTGCGCAGGGCGCTCGTCCGCGACGGCGGCCTGTGGACCTCCCTCGACGTCGTCCCGTCCACCGGCTCCACCAACACCGACCTCACCACCGCCCCCTCCCTCACCGAGGGCACGGTCCTGGTCGCCGAGGAGCAGACCCAGGCACGCGGCCGCCTCGACCGCCGCTGGTCGGCGCCCGCCCGCTCGGGACTCTTCTTCTCCCTGTACGTCGAACCGGGCGCCGGCGTCCCCGTCGAACGCTGGGGCTGGCTCCCCCTCCTCACCGGCGTCGCCGTCGCCACCGGCCTGTCCCGCGCGGCGGGCGTCGACACCGCCCTGAAGTGGCCCAACGACCTCCTGGTCACCGTCGGCGACGAGGAGCGCAAGGCGGGCGGCATCCTCGCCGAACGCGCGGGCGCGGGCGTCGTGATCGGCGTCGGCCTCAACGTCACCCTGCGCGCCGACGAGCTCCCGGTCCCCACCGCGGGCTCCCTCGCCCTCGCGGGCGCGGCCACCCTCGACCGGGACCCGCTCCTGCGGGCCGTGCTCCGTTCCTTCGAGCAGTGGTACGGGGACTGGCGAACCGCCGGCGGCGACCCGGCCGCCAGCCGCCTCCAGGAGGCGTACGCGGCGGGCTGCTCCACGCTCGGCCGCACGGTACGGGCCGAACTTCCCGGCGGCCACGTCCTCACCGGCGAGGCCGTCGCCGTCGACGGGGACGGTCGCCTGGTCCTGGCCACGGCGGAGGGCGTCCAGCAGCCGGTGGGCGCGGGCGACGTGGTGCACCTGCGCCCGCAGGGGTAGGGGAGCCGGGGCGCGGGAGGACACCCTCCCGCGCCCCCGGCGACGTACGGCAGAAGCAGTGAGGACGTACGGCAGAACCAGCGAGGACGTGCGGCAGAACCAGCGCGGTCAATGTTCCGCCAGGTCCCTCCAGGGACAGGGAGTGAGCCAGCGCACATCTGCCGTATCGTTGAGGCGACCCGCGACACCCACACATGTCGCGCGAAAGAACGACGAGGCGGCAGCAGAGCAGTGCGCAGGGAACGGGCAGGAGGCGGCAGGTGACCGTCGACGACACCACGTCCGACGGGGACACGGACCCCCACCCCTCTACTCCGGCGACCCCGGAGCCCAAATCCCCCGTCTTCCACGAGGTCGACCACACGGCCGAACCCTCGGACGACCCGCTCGCCATCCGGCTGGAGCAGCTGATCCTCGGCGCCGAGCGCCGCTACACCGCCTTCCAGGCCGCCCGTACGGCAGGCGTGTCCATGGACCTGGCCTCCCGCTTCTGGCGGGCCATGGGCTTCCCCGACATCGGGCAGGCCAAGGCCCTCACCGAGGCGGACGTGCTGGCGCTGCGGCGGCTGGCCGGTCTGGTCGAGGCGGGGCTGCTGAGCGAGCCGATGGCGGTGCAGGTGGCGCGGTCCACCGGGCAGACCACCGCCCGGCTGGCCGAATGGCAGATCGACAGTTTCCTGGAGGGGCTGACCGAGCCGCCGGAGCCGGGCATGACCCGCACCGAGGTGACGTATCCGCTGGTCGAGCTGCTGCTGCCCGAGCTGGAGGAGTTCCTCGTGTACGTCTGGCGGCGGCAGCTGGCCGCCGCCACCGGCCGGGTCGTGCAGGCCGCCGACGACGACGAGATGGTCGACCGGCGGCTCGCGGTCGGCTTCGCGGACCTGGTCGGCTTCACCCGGCTCACCCGCCGCCTGGAGGAGGAGGAGCTCGGCGAACTCGTCGAGGCCTTCGAGACGACCTGCGCGGACCTGGTCGCCGCGCACGGCGGCCGCCTCATCAAGACCCTCGGCGACGAGGTCCTGTACTGCGCGGACGACGCGGGCACGGCAGCCGAGATCGCGCTGCGCCTGATCGAGACCCTCTCGCACGACCAGACGATGCCCGCCCTGCGCGTCGGCATCGCCTTCGGCACGGTCACCACCCGCATGGGCGACGTCTTCGGCACGACGGTCAACCTGGCCAGCAGGCTCACCTCGATAGCGCCCAAGGACACCGTCCTGGTCGACGGCGCGCTCGCCGAGGAGCTCTCCCGCACCGGCGACGCCCCGGTCTCCGAGGCGGAGGCGGCTGCGGAGGCCGAGAAGGCCGCGAAGGAGGGCCGGGAGTCCCCGACGTACCGCTTCGGGCTCCAGCCGATGTGGCAGCGGCCGGTGCGCGGGCTGGGGATAGTCGAACCCTGGATGCTCTCGCGACGGGCGAAGCCGGACTCCGACTGAGAAGCCGGGCTCCGGCTGAGGGGGCTTCCCCGGCCCTTGACCCCGCCCCTAAGATCGCCCCCGTAAACGAGCGTTCACATTCAGCGGGAGGGCGGCCGGCATGGGCGAGCAGCGGTACGGGGAATTCGTGGTCGTCCGGCGGCACGGCGACGGCGGGCACGTCGCCGAGTTGGTCCTCGACCGGCCCAAGGCCATGAACGCCGTCTCCAGCGCGATGGCCGCCTCCATCGGCGAGGCCTGCGCGGCCCTCTCCGCCGACCCCACGGTCCGTACCACCGTCGTGACGTCCTCGAACGACCGCGCCTTCTGCGTCGGCGCGGACCTCAAGGAGCGCAACTCCTTCAGCGACGCCGAGCTGGTGCGCCAGCGGCCCACCGCCCGCGCCGCGTACACGGGCGTGCTCGACCTCCCCATGCCGACCGTCGCCGCCGTGCACGGGTTCGCGCTGGGCGGCGGGTACGAGCTGGCGCTCGCCTGTGACGTCATCGTGGCCGACGCGAGTGCCGTGGTCGGGCTGCCCGAGGTGTCCGTGGGTGTGATCCCGGGCGGCGGCGGTACGCAGTTGCTGCCGCGCCGGGTGGGGGCGGCGCGGGCGGCGGAGCTGGTGTTCACGGCGCGGCGGGTGGAGGCGGGGGAGGCCCGGGAGCTCGGGCTCGTCGACGTACTCACGGAGTCGGACGCCCGCGAGGAGGCCCTCGCGCTGGCCGCGCGCATCGCGGCGAACTCGCCGGTCGGGCTGCGGGCGGCGAAGCGGGCGATGCGGCTGGGGCAGGGGCTGGACCTGCGGGCCGGTCTTGAGGTGGAGGACGCGGCCTGGCGGTCGGTGGCCTTCTCGGGCGACCGGGCCGAGGGGGTGGCGGCCTTCAACGAGAAGCGCAAGCCGGAGTGGCCCGGGGAGTAGGCCGGGGGAGCTCTGGGGAGAGCTCCGGGGCAAAACGGGCCTAACCTGTACGAATGGGTGAGGACGTTCGCGTGCGGGCCGTGGTCGCGCTGGCGCAGGCGATGGCGGCGGCGCACACCCCGCGCGAGACGTGGCGGGCCGCGGCCCTGGGTGCGCGGGACGCGCTCAGCGGCAGCTTCGCCGCGCTCTCGGTGTGGGAGCGGGAGGCCGGGCGGCTGCGGGTCCTGGTCAACGAGGGGGAGCGGGCGCCGGGGGAGGACGAATTCCCGGAGGACGAGACGTACCCCGTCCACCAGTTCCCCGAGATCACGGAATTCCTGCACGAGCAGTGGGCGGGCGGCGGCGAGCCCGACGCCTGGGTCGAGACGGCTGAGGAAGGCCCCGCGACCCCCCGCCCCGGCTACTGCCACCAGCGGGTGGCTGCCCTGCGCCGCCGGGGCAGGGGCTGCTGCGTGGTCGCGCCGATCGTGCTGCACGGGCGGGCCTGGGGCGAGCTGTACGTGGCCCGGCCGCCCGGCGCACCGGTCTTCGACCGCGCGGACGCCGACTTCGCGACGGTCCTGGCGTCGGTGATCGCGGCGGGAATCGTCCAGACGGAACGCCTGGAGGAAGTCCGCACGCTCGCCTTCACCGACCCCCTGACGGGGCTCGCCAACCGCCGCGCGGTCGACATACGCCTCGACGAGGCCCTGGAGGAGCACCGGGCTTCGGGGGCCGTGGTCAGCCTGGTCGTCTGCGACGTGAACGGGCTCAAGCAGGTCAACGACACCCACGGCCACGAGGTCGGCGACCGCCTCCTCGAACGCTTCGGCTGCGTCCTCTCCCGCTGCGGCGCGATGCTCCCGGGCGCGCTCGCCGCGCGCCTCGGCGGCGACGAGTTCTGCCTGCTCTCGGTGGGCCCGACCGCCGACGAGGTGGTCCAGGTGGCCTCCGAACTCTGCCTGCGCGCCGCTGAGTTGGAGTACGGGGACGGAGTGGCCTGCGGTGTCGCCTCCACCGGTGACCCGATCGGCCCGATCACCTCCGCCCGCCGCCTCTTCCGCCTCGCGGACGCCGCCCAGTACCGCGCGAAGGCCGCCCGCTCCCGCAAGCCGGTGGTGGCGGGCCGCGACGGGGAGGTCGTCGCGCTGGCGGAGTCGGTGAGGGGGACGACGGGGGAACGCCGCCGCTTCCGGGGGGCGCCCCGCTAGGGGCGCGGGGAACTGCGCGAGCAACCACGACGCACTCGCACGGGACCGGTCCCATTGCCCCGCGGGTTTAGGTGAAGGGGCGGGGCTGGGGGCCCTCTTGGCCCGGCGGGCCGGTGCTTCACGTGCCCGGTGCCGGGAGGCTTAGCGTGGGCCCCTGTGGCTGCGCGGGTCCGGTGCGGAAGGTGCGGGTGGGGGCCGGTACCGGGGCGGAAGGGGAGGGATCTCGATTGATGGCTGGGGCTGCACCGGTGAAGCCGTACACGTACGCGGATGTCGGCGCGACCCGGGACGCCGACGGGGCCTGCCCCGACGGATTCCGGGCTCTCAGGGTGAGGACCAGGGTCGGGTACGGGGCGGAGGCGCACCGCATCGCGGGCCGGGCGGTGCTGGGGTGGGCCATGCACCGGGGGCTCGGCCTGACGGTGGACGCCGGGACGGAGTCGGCCGCGCCCGGGGTCGAGGTCGTCGTCGGGATCGGGGTCGGGCGGTGGCGGGTGCAGGCCCCGTGCCGGGTCGTGTGGGCGGTGGACGAGCCGGGGCGCGTGGGGTTCGCGTACGGGACGCTGACCGGGCATCCCGAGTGCGGCGAGGAGGCGTTCGTGGTGGAGACGGATGCCGAGGGGCGGGTGTGGATGGAGGTACGGGCGTTCAGCCGGCCGGCGGCCTGGTACGCGCGGGCGGGCGGGCCCGTGACCCGGCTGGTCCAGCACGCGTGCGCGAAGGGGTACGGGCTGGCCGTGCGGCGGGTCGTGGCACGTCAGGTGCGTCGGTCGCGGCGCAGCACGACGTAGCCCTGGGACGCGTACACCTGGTGGAAGCCCGGCTGGGTGGGGCTCGGGGGGTCGGTGGAGAAGGTGGTTTCGGTCGTGTCCAGGACCATCCAGTCGACGCGGGCGTCCGGGCGGCCGGGGCTGTGCAGGTAGACCGTGGCGCGGTCGGTGAGGTGCGGGGCGAGACGGTTGGTGGCGGCGACCCTCGCGGCGGAGGGGATGAGGGAGAGGGCGTGGCGGGCGGCGGCCGCGCGGGGCGGGTCCTGCCAGTAGGCGGGGCGGAGGGCCTCCGCCAGGGGGAGTGAGGTGGCGAGGAGGGCGGCGACCGCGACCACCGGTGTGCGCAGGTCGGGGATGCGGCCCCGGTCCCGCGCGTCGATCAGGGCGAAGAAGGCGATCGGCATCAGCACGGCCGAGTAGTGGAAGTCCGTGCCCCAGTAGAAGGTGTTGGAGGAGGTGAAGCGCCAGGCCAGGGTGGGCAGGGCGAGCAGGAGCAGGGGGCTGCGGAGGGCGCCGAAGAGGGTGGGGAGGAGGAGCAGGAGGAGGGTGGTGCCCTTGGTGTCGAGGCCTGCGGGGGCGGCGGTGTCCGTGCCGGAGGAGAGGTAGGTATAGGCGCCGGAGGGGTTGAAGTGGGGGAGGACGACGAGGACCGCGAGGGCGGCGGCGGCCGGCCCCAGTACGCACAGGGCGGTGCCCGCGCGGCGGTCGCGCCGCAGCAGGAGCAGGCCCAGGACCAGCACGGTCGCCCCCAGGTCCTCCTTGACCAGCACCAGCCCCGCACCCCACCCCGCGCACGCCCGCCACCGGCCCTCGCGGTACGCGGCCAGGGCGAGCGCGAGGAGCGGCAGCGCGAACGCGACCTCGTGGAAGTCGAAGCCGATGAGCTTCTGGACGCCCCAGGACAGTGCGTACGCCACCCCGATCCGCCGCCCGCCGGCCCGCGTGACGACGTACACGGACCAGGCGACGAGCGCCGCCTGCGCGACGAGCAGGGTCTCGACGTGCGGGAGGAGGCGGTAGAGGGGCGCGAGGGTGGCGATCACCGGGTGGAAGTGGTCGCCGAGGAGGGGGAAGGGGGTGTCGGGGTCGGGGCCGGTGGTCGCCCTGATCTCGGAGGTGGGGAGGGCGAGTTCGGCGTACGAGCGGACGGCCTGGCCGAAGATGCCGAGGTCGTAGCCGGTGGTCCGGAAGCTCGCGTGCATGCGGAGGGCGTACGCGCTGCAGAGGGCGAAGGCGAGGAGGGCGAGGGCGGCGGCGTGGGGGCGGGGGATCCGGGTGGGGGCTGAGGGGAGGGCGGGGCTGCGCGGGCGCGCGGGGCCGGGGCCGGACGGAGTGCGCTCGCGGGCACGGGTGTGCGGGCGGGCGATGCCGAGCAGGGCCGCCGCTCCGGCCCGCACCGCTGCGTGGCGGGTGTGCGGGGCGCGGGCGGGGCTCTTGCCGGGAGGCCGGTCCACCGTGCCGGAGCGGTCGGCCGGAGGCGCGGCGAGGGCGGCACTCCGCATGGGGGCGGGGCGGCGAGGAGGGCTGGGCATGGGCCGGAGCATGGGCCTCACCTGCTGAGACGACCCTGAAGGTTCCTGAAGATTCCTTCAGGGGGCCGGTCAACCCCCGTGAATACTGGGGGACATGAGACTGCTGGTCGTGGAGGACGAGGAGCGCCTCGCCGCCTCCCTGAAGCGGGGGCTGAGCGCCGCCGGGTACGCGGTGGACGTGGCGCACGACGGGCTGGACGGGGTGTGGCGGGCCAGTGAATTCCCGTACAGCGCGATCGTCCTGGACATCATGCTGCCCGGCCTCAACGGCTACCGCGTGTGCGAGCGGCTGCGCCGGGCCGGGAACGACGTCCCGATCCTCATGCTCACCGCCAAGAACGGCGAGTACGACGAGGCCGAGGCGCTCGACACGGGCGCGGACGACTACCTGGCCAAGCCCTTCTCGTACGTGGTGCTGGAGGCCCGGCTGCGTGCGCTGCTGCGGCGGGGCGGGGCCAAGCGGGGGAGCGTGCTGCGGCTCGGGGATCTGTGGCTGGACCCGGCGGGCCGCGAGTGCGGGCGCGGGGAGACCCGAATACCCCTGACGGGCAAGGAGTTCGCGGTGCTGGAGTGCCTGGCGCGGCGGGCGGGGGAGGTGGTGCCGAAGGCGGACGTGGTCGACGAGGTGTGGGACGCGTCGTACGAGGGGGACCTCAACATCGTCGAGGTGTACGTGAGCGCCCTGCGGAAGAAGATCGACGTGCCGTTCGGGCGGGCGGCGATCGGGACGGTGCGGGGCGGGGGGTATCGGGTGGAGGGGGACGGTGGGTGAGGGGCGAGGGGGCTCGGAGGTGCGGGCGGGTGGTCCGCTTGCCGGGGCGGGTGGTTCGCTTGCCGGGGCCGCTGTCTCCGCTTCCCGTCCTGCCCCCGGCGCCCGCCCTCGCACCCCCTCCGGCCGCCCCCGCATCCCTTCCGCCCGCCCTCGGCTCCGTGTCGCCGTCGTCGGCGGGGGCGCTGCGGCCCTCGTCAACGCCCTGCTCGTCACTGCCTGGCTGGTGGCCTACGAGGTCGCCCCCTCCGACGACCCGTTCGGGCGGCTCCGCCCCTTCGTCGACGGGCTGCCCTGGTACGGGGTGACCGGCGGGACCCTCCTCGTCGTGCTCGCCGTACGAGGGGTGGCCCGGCGGTGGGGCGTCGCGTGCGTGGTGGGCGGGGTGGCCGGGATGGTGCTGTGGGCGCACGCGATCTGGGCCAACCACCTCAACTCCGCCGAACCCTGGGCGACTCCCGACGCCGCGCGGGATGCCGGATTCGGGTTCGCCGTGCCCGTCACGGCCGTGGTCGTCGGTTTCACCGGGTGGGTCGTGGCCGAGCCGCTGGGGCGGCTGGTGCCGTGGCGAGGCAGGAGGCAGTGGTGGGTGCCCGCCGCGCTCGGTGCGGTCGCCGCCGGGGCGGGCGTCGTCTGGGGCTTCGTACAGCCCTGGAGCGCGCTCCCCTCCAGCGACAGCGGCAACACCCTGTGGCTGCTCCTCACCTGCGGCACCCTCCTCCTCGTCCTCACCGGCTGGGCCGCCGCCCGCCTCACCCTGCGTCCCGTCGAGGCCATGCGCGCCGAACTCGCCGACATCACCGGCCGTTCCCTTGACCGCCGGGTCCCGGTCCCCGCCATCGGCGGCGTACTCCAGAAGCTCGCCCGCACCCTCAACGCCACCCTCGACCGCCTCCAGACCGCCGCCGACCGGCAGGCCCGCTTCGTCGCCGACGCCTCGCACGAACTCCGCAGTCCCATCGCCAGCCTCCGCGCCTCCCTGGAGTCCTCCCTCACCCACTCCGAGGGCGTCGACTGGCCGCACACCGTGCGCGGCACCCTCGCCGACATCGCCCGCATCCAGCACCTCACCGACGACCTCCTCCTGCTCACCCGCATCGACGGACCCGCCCCGAACGGTGAGGAGCCGGTCCAACTGGCGGACCTGGCAAGCGACTTGGTGGAGGAGATCCGCCACCTTCACCGCAACAGCGACCTCCGTGTCACCTGTACCGCCCCCACCTCCGGCCTCCCGCCGCTCACCGGCAGCCCGGTCCGTTTGGAGCGGCTCCTGCGCAACCTCATCGACAACGCCTGCCGTCACGCCCGTACGGAGGTGGAGGTCGTCCTGAGCAGGGGCGACAGGGGCACCGTCCGCGTGGAGGTACGGGACGACGGCCCCGGCATCCCGCCCGCCGACCGCGACCGGATCTTCCAGCGCTTCACCCGCCTCGACGACTCCCGCACCCGCGCCGACGGCGGCGGCGCGGGCCTCGGCCTCGCCATCGCCCGTGAGATCGCGGTGCGGCACGGGGGTGCGCTGTTCGTCGCCGACGAGGGCCCGGGGGCGGTCCTGGTGGCCGAGCTCCCTCTCGTACGACCGGACTGGGCCGATCTCGGGGAGCCCCCGGAGGCGGAGTCGGACGTCAAGTCCCATGCTTCGAAGGCGAGTTGGGTGGTCGCGGCGGCCTCCCTCGCGGCGGTGGGACTGCTGGCGGCGGCGCTGGCGGTGACCGTGCTGGGCGGCGGGGTGAAGGATCCTTCGGGGAATCCGCTGCCTTCGCAGATGGCGGCCGAGCCGGACATTCCGCCGCCCGCCGGTTCGGTCTGGGCGGGCGAGTGGGGCGTCGTCGTCCACCTCTACCCTCCGGTCCGCACGGACAAGGAGGGCTGGGCGCGCCTCGCGAAGATGCGGCGCGAGTGGCCGCACGCCGCCCTGCCCGGCGGGGGCACGGTCAGGACTCCGGGCGCGAGGCTTCCGTACCGCAACGACCGCACGGTCTTCGTGGCGGTGCACAGATCCGAGCCGGACAATGCCGTTTTCGCGTCCGGGGAACTCCCCGCCCCGGGCGGCGGCCGGACCCACACGGCCGTCACCGCGGTCCCCTCCTCGGAGGGCGGCGAACTCGTCCTCGGCTGGGCCCCGCCCACCGTCGGCGCCCTCGCCTACCGCTGGAGCGACGGCACGGTCAAGTGGCCCGAGCTCCAGCGCGTCCCCGGCTCGGACCGCCGCTGGTTCCTCACCCAGGGCCCGCCCGGCGCGAAGTCGCAGGGGTGCGACGTCTACGATCTGGCCGACCGCAGGACGGTGGGCGAGCCGTAGCCGCGTAAGGGGTCAACCCGCCCAGGGCTAGTGACAGGCGCGCATTCAAAACGTAGGCTCCTGAATATGGATATGCACACCGCCGTTCCGGCCGCCCCGGCTGCCGCCACCGTCCTCCTGAGCACCTCCGGCACCACCGTCGACGACGTCATCGCCGTCGCCCGTGGCAACGCCCGCATCGAGCTGACCGCCGAGGCCGTGGCCGCGCTCGCCGCCTCGCGCGAGATCGTGGACGCGCTGGCCGCCAAGCCGGAGCCGGTGTACGGGGTGTCCACCGGGTTCGGCGCGCTCGCCTCCCGGCACATCAGCCACGAGCTGCGCGCCCAGCTCCAGCGCAACATCGTGCGCTCGCACGCGGCGGGCATGGGGCCGAGGGTCGAGCGCGAGGTCGTGCGCGCGCTGATGTTCCTGCGGCTGAAGACGGTCGCGTCCGGCCACACGGGCGTACGTCCCGAGGTCGCGCAGACCATGGCCGACGTGCTGAACGCCGGGATCACGCCGGTCGTCCACGAGTACGGGTCGCTGGGGTGCTCCGGTGACCTGGCGCCGCTCTCGCACTGTGCGCTGACGCTGATGGGCGAGGGGGACGCGGAGGGCCCGGACGGGGTGGTGCGCCCGGCGGGCGAGCTGCTGGCCGAGGCCGGGATCGTACCCGTGGAACTGAAGGAGAAGGAGGGGCTGGCCCTCCTCAACGGCACGGACGGCATGCTCGGCATGCTGATCATGGCGATCGCCGATCTGAAGCGGCTGTACACGTCGGCGGACATCACGGCGGCGCTCAGCCTGGAGGCGCTGCTCGGTACGGACAAGGTGCTCGCGCCCGAGCTGCACGTCATCCGTCCGCACCCGGGCCAGGGCGCCTCCGCCGACAACATGCTGCGGGTGCTGGAGGGTTCGGGGCTGACCGGTCACCATCAGGACGACGCGCCGCGTGTGCAGGACGCGTACTCGGTGCGGTGTGCGCCGCAGGTGGCGGGTGCGGGGCGCGACACGATCGCGTACGCCCAGACCGTCGCCGAGCGCGAACTGGCGGCGGCCGTCGACAACCCGGTCGTCCTCCCCGACGGCCGCGTGGAGTCGAACGGCAACTTCCACGGGGCGCCGGTCGCGTACGTCCTGGACTTCCTGGCGATCGCGGCGGCCGACCTCGGGTCGATCGCGGAGCGCCGCACGGACCGCCTGCTGGACAAGAACCGCTCGCACGGGCTGCCCGCGTTCCTCGCGGACGACGCGGGGGTGGACTCGGGGCTGATGATCGCCCAGTACACGCAGGCGGCGCTGGTGAGTGAGATGAAGCGGCTGGCGAACCCGGCGTCGGTGGACTCCATTCCGTCCTCCGCGATGCAGGAGGACCACGTGTCGATGGGGTGGTCGGCGGCGCGCAAGCTCCGGACGGCGATCGACAACCTGGCGCGGATCGTGGCGGTGGAGATGTACGCGGCGACGCGGGGCATCGAGCTGCGGGAGGGGCTGACGGCGGCGCCGGCGTCGCAGGCGGCCATCAAGGCGGTGCGGGCGGCGGGTGTCCAGGGCCCCGGTCCTGACCGCTTCCTCGCGCCGGACCTCGCGGCGGCGGACGCTTTTGTGCGGAGTGGGGGGTTGGTGGTGGCGGTGGAGTCGGTGACGGGGGCGCTGGCGTAGTCGCCTGACGGGTACGGGGAGGGGCGCTCGGCGGAATTGCCGCCGGGCGCCCCTTCCGCGTGCGTGGCCCTCGGGCCGGGAGGGGGCGGGCCGGTGCTCGGGGTGCGGGCAGGGGGCGGTGCCGGGGCGGGCCCGGATCGGGCGGGCCGCCCCCTTGCCCGCCCGTCCCGCCCCGGGGGGGGGGGCGCCCAAGGGGGCGAGGCGGAAAGGGGGCGCGCCCAAGGGGGGCGGGGGCGGAGGGGAATCGGATTGCACCCTCGCGCGTCCCCCTGTTACCTTCACGGTGGAAATACTTCACCGTGGAGGTACCGTGAATCAAGACCCCGCACCCCCCAGCGGAGCGCACCGCTGGCTGGGCCTCATCGCCATCGCCCTCGGCGTCGCCCTGATCGTCGTCGACACCACGATCGTCAACGTGATCGTCCCGTCCGTCATCGAGGACCTCGACGTCAACTCCGGCCAGGCGCAGTGGATCCAGGAGTCCTACGCGATCGTCTTCGCCGCACTCCTCCTCCTCGTCGGCCGCTTCGCCGACCTCGTCGGGGCCCGCCGCATCTTCATCGCCGGTGTGGTGGTCTTCGGCGCGACCAGCGTCCTCGCCGGGCTCGCCCCCAACGGGGAGCTGCTGGTCGTGGCCCGCTTCCTCCAGGGCGCCGGCGCGGCGATGATCCTGCCGACCTCCCTCTCCCTCCTCAACGCCACCTTCACCGGCAAGGCCCGCGGCCAGGCCTTCGCCGTCTGGGGGTCCACCATCGGCGCGGCCTCCGCCCTCGGCCCCCTCCTCGGCGGTTGGCTCGCCGAACACGCCACCTGGCGCTGGGCGTTCGGCATCAACGTCCCGCTCTCGCTCCTCATCCTGGTCGGCGCGTTCCTCTACCTCGCCCCGTCCCCGAAGACCAAGGGGAAGATCGACGCCGTCGGCGCCGCCCTCTCCGTCGTCGGCCTCGGTCTGCTCGCCTTCGGCCTGGTCGAGGGACGTACGTACGGCTGGTTCGCGACGACCCGGCCCCTCGACCTCCTCGGCTTCCACTGGGACGGCGGCCCCTCGCCCGTCCTGGTCGCGCTCGTCCTCTCCGTCGTCTCGCTGCTGGCCTTCGTCACCCGCCAGGCCGCGATCACCCGCAGCGGCGACCCGTCCCGGGCGCTCATGGACGTACGGCTGTTCTCGATCTCGTCCTTCCGCAACGGCAACGTCGCGACGCTGATCATCGGGCTCGGTGAGTTCGGGATCGTCGCCGTACTGCCGCTGTGGCTGCAGTTCACGCTCGACTACAGCGCCGTGCAGGCGGGGCTTGCGCTCGTCCCCGTGGCCATCGGCAGCTTCGTCGCCAGCGGTGCCAGCTTCGGGCTCGCGGCCAAGGTGCACGCCCTCAACCAGCTCCGCATCGGCCTCGCGCTGGAAGTCGTCGGGCTGGCGGGGCTCGGGCTCATCGCCGCCACCGACAGCCCCTGGTGGACGGTCGCGCTGGTGCTCTTCCTGTACGGAATCGGAGTCGGCTTCGCCACCGCCCAGGTGACCAACGTCGTCCTCGCCGAGATCCCCGAGAACAGCGCGGGCCAGGGCTCCGGCATCCAGAGCGCCTTCCGCCAGCTCGGCTCGGCACTGGGCATCGCGGTCCTCACCACGCTCTTCTTCACCACCCTCAGCGGCAAGCTCGGCGACCGGCTCGACAGCCTCGGCCTGCCCGCCGGCCAGGCCGACAAGCTCACCCAGGCCGTCACCGACAGCGCGGGCGCGGCCATCGGCCCGCTCTCCGGCAACCCGGCCACCGCACCGGTCGCCGACGCCGCCCGCTGGGCGATGACCGAGGGCATCACGCTCGGCGGCTACGTCGCGGCGGCCTTCGTCGTCCTCGGCCTGATCGCCACCGCGCTGATCCCCTCGGCGGGGGTACGGGCCGCGACCTCGGCGGAGGAGGAGGGGAAGCGGGCTCCGGTCGCCGGTTAGGTTGGGCCGTACGCAATGGCCTCAAGAGAGAAGCGGACTGCCTCGATGGACGCGACGGAGCACGAGCAGACGGATGCTGCGGAGCACCAGCAGACGGATGCGGCGGAGCGCCTGCAGACGGACGCGGCGGAGCAGGTGCGGCTCGCGAAGCTCCAGCAGCGCGGCCCCACCGCCGCCGACGGCATCGAGGGCCGGCAGGACCGCCTCACCGAGGGGCTGCGGCTGTACGGCGCCGACTACCAGGAGGTGGGTCGGCGGTTCGCGGACTGGCTCGGCCTGCACACCACCGACGCCCACGCCCTGGTGCAGATCCTGTACGGCGAGGAGAGGGGGGCGCCCCTCTCCCCGGCCCGCCTCAGCGAGCGCATCCAGCTCTCCTCCGGCGCCACCACCGCCCTGCTCAACCGGCTGGAGAAGGCGGGCCACGTCGTACGCACCCGGGAGAGCACCACCGACCGGCGGATCGTCACCCTGCGCGGCAGCGCCCGCGTCCAGGAGCTGACGGACGACTTCTTCCGGCCGCTGGGGGAGCGCATCGGCGGGATGCTGGCCCGCTACCCGGCCGAGCAGCTCCAGCAGTTCGAGGCCTTCCTGAACGACCTGCACGTCACCATGAACGAGCACCTGGCCGCACTGGACCGGGGGGAGATCCCGGAGAGCCCTCGCGCTTAGACGGGCAGCGCGCCCCGACGACGTACCGAGTACGTGACGAAGCCCGCGCCGATACCGAGGAAGGCCGTCCCGCCGATGAGGTACGGGGTGGTGTCGACGCTGCCGGTGTCGGCGAGCGCGAGAGCGGCGTCCTTGCCCGGCTTGGCCGGCGCGGCCTTGTCGGGCGCGGCGGCGTTCGGCCCGTGCGCGGCCTGCTGGGCCTGCGTGGGCTTCTGCCTCTCGGCGGCCCGAGTGCCCTGCGTCTGTGCGCCCTGCGCCTGCGGGGTTTCCACCGTCGCGTTCGCCGACGGTACGAACCACAGCGCGGCCAGCAGCCCGCCTGCGGCGGTGGCGGTGAGCAGCGGTCGGAGTGCGGTCACGGTATCGATCCCCCTTGAGGCACCCGCGAATTGGTCGTGCGGGCCGATGCTAATGAAAGCAGCGGGTCGGAGGAAAGGCGTGTGGGGGCGGAATTCTTGGTTCCGGCGTCCGGAAATCCGGCCGGAAACCACCCTTGCCCCCCGCATGACCCCGCCCGAGCAGGGGCAAAAGGGGCGGCGTAGCGTCGGAAGTGCACGGGTCTCGGCCCGTGGCCCCGGTGAGTGGCGTTGACCACACTTTGCTCAAAAGTGGAACGGCGGCGTCGGATCCGGGGTTGTAACAGCATTGGCAGGGGAAGTGCTGCCCGGCGGGACCCGGGTTTTCGGCCAGGTCCGCGCCCCGGCGGCTGCGGGGAAATCGGCAACGATGGAGAAGCGTGTGATCACGAACAGCAAGCGGCGCAGGGGTCTGGCGTACGCGTCCGCGCTGCTCGGCGGCGTTCTGGTGCTTTCGGGCTGTAGCGACGACGGCAAGGGCGACGGCGGCAAGAGCGACGCCGACGGGTCGAAGAAGTCGCAGGAGCAGTCCGACGCGGCAGCCGCCAAGGACACCTCCAAGGCCCGAATAGAGATCTCCCCCAAGTCCGGTGCCACCAACGTCGGCATCAACAACGACGCCAAGGTCACCGTCGCCGACGGCAAGCTCACCGAGGTCAAGCTGACCGACGCCGCCGGCAAGGAGGTCAAGGGCACCATCGCCGCCGACGGTGCGAGCTGGAAGCCCGACACCCGCCTCCAGCGCGCCACGGTCTACAAGCTGAGCGCCACCGCCGTCGACGGCGACAACCGCAAGGCGCACGAGAACCGCTCCTTCACCACGGTCTCCCCGAAGAACAGCTTCATAGGCAACTTCACGCCCGAGGACGGCTCCAAGGTCGGCGTGGGCATGCCGGTCTCGATCCGCTTCGACAAGGCGATCACCAACAAGAAGGCCGTCCAGCAGGGCATCACGGTCTCCTCCAGCAGCGGCCAGGAGGTCGTCGGCCACTGGTTCGACTCCCAGCGCCTCGACTTCCGCCCCCAGGACTACTGGAAGGGCGGCTCCCAGGTCACCATGAAGCTCAAGCTGGACGGCGTCGAGGGCGCCGACGGCGTCATGGGCGTCCAGGACAAGACGGTGAAGTTCACCGTGGGCCGCAACCAGGTCTCCACGGTCGACGCCAAGACCAAGAAGATGACCGTCACGCAGGACGGCAAGGTCGTCAAGACCATCCCGATCTCCGCCGGTTCGCCGTCCAACCCGACGTACAACGGCAAGATGGTGATCTCCGAGAAGTTCAAGGAGACCCGCATGGACGGTGCGACGGTCGGCTTCACGGACGACGACGGCAAGGGCGAGTACGACATCAAGGACGTCCCGCACGCCATGCGGCTGTCCACGTCGGGCACCTTCATCCACGGCAACTACTGGGGCGCGAAGTCCATCTTCGGCAGCGCCAACACCAGCCACGGCTGCGTCGGCCTCTCCGACACCCAGGGCGCGGACGACCCGAACACGCCGGGCTCGTGGTTCTTCAACAACTCGATCGTCGGCGACGTCGTCATCGTGAAGAACTCCCCGGACAAGACCATCAAGCCGGACAACGGCCTCAACGGCTGGAACCTGGACTGGGCGGCCTGGAAGGCGGGTTCGGAGGTCTGATCCTCCGGCTTCTCTGCTCGTACGAGGGCGGGCGCACCCTTTTCGAAGGGGGCGCCCGCCTTTTCGCGTCCGGGAGTCCTGCGGTCGGTCGGTCCTGCGGTCGGTCCTGCGGTCGGTCCTGCGGTCAGAGGTCCTTGCGGCGTACGTAGCGCAGGCCCGCCATGTCGTCGTAGAGGTCGCCCTCGACGTTGTCCCCGAGCGTGCCGCGCGGGGTGCTGCGGGAGCCGGAGGCCATCCGGAAGAAGTCCCGCAGCCAGTACCAGGGCTGGAGCGGGATCCAGCACAGCCCGCCCAGCCAGCGCACCAGCGTCCTGATCGGCCCGGGGCGGCCCCCGTCGGCGGCCCGCACCACGCGGATGCCGGTGATCAGCTTGCCGACGCTGCCGCGGAAGAGCAGCGTCAGCACGTACTGGTTCACCAGCGACGTCCCGACCACGGCGACCACGAGCACCCCGAACATCTCGGGCCCGCTCATCGTCGCCGCGTCCGGCGGGAAGATCCGGGGCCCGCCGAACAGGGCGATCATGCCGTCGATGGTGACGGCGAGGTAGCGCCGGCCTTCACCGGCGCGGGCGGGGACGCGGGGGCGCTGGGGCGGCTGGGGGTACTGGGGCTGCTGAGGGTGCTGGGGTGCGTGCGGCCCGTACGGATAGGGGTGCTGGCCCTGGGGCGGTGCGTACTGGCCCTGCTGAGGGACGTACTGGCCCTGCGGCGGTGCGTACTGGCCCTGTTGCGGGACGTACTGGCCCTGCGGCGGAGGGTACTGCCCCGGCGGGTACGGCTGCTGAGCGTATGGCTGCTGTGGGTGAGGGTGTGGCTGCTGCGGCCCCCGTGGATAAGTCATGCGCACATCATGACGCAGCTCCCCGGGCCTTTCCCCGCCCGCCTCTTTACCCCGCACGTAATCGACCCCGCCCACCCTCTGCGGCACGATTCAACTCAACGCGAGGAAGCCGGAGTTCGCACCCCCGGCAGACCCTCCGAGCAGACCCACCGAAGGGAACGGGACATGACCGCCTACGCCATCGCCCACATCGGCCCCGGCCCGATCAACGACGACGTCCTCACCTACGTCGAGCGCATGCAGAGCACCCTCGACCCCTTCGGCGGCCGCTTCCTCGTCCACTTCAAGGAGCACGAGGTCCTGGAGGGCTCCTGGCACGGCGCCCCCGTCCTGGTCGCCTTCCCGGACCTGGACTCCGCCCGCGCCTGGTACGCGTCCCCCGCCTACCAGGAGATCGTCCCGCTGCGCACCAAGCACCTCCCCGGCGACATCATCCTGGTCGAGGGCGTCCCCGAGGACTACGACCCCTCAAGGACCGCAGCCCGCATCCGGGAGGCGCAGGCGGAGAGCTGACAGACCCTCAAGAGGGCGCATTCGTACGGGAGATGAGCACCGCCACCCCGTCCAGGATCCGCTCCACCCCGAACGTGAACAGGCTCTCCAGGTCCAGCTCGAACCCGTCCTGCTCGAAGTACGAACTCAGGACCGGGAAGCCGCCCGCCGCCTGCACCTCCGCCGCGCGCGCCTCCTGGGTCGCGAGCCACTCCTCCGAGGTCATCCCGGTGTCCTGCCGGGCCCTGTTCTCCTGCTCCAGGGTCCCGGCCAGGCCCTGGGCGTGCCCGAACAGGGTGAGGTGGACGTGCATCATCTGGGACGGCGTGAGCCCCTGCCCGCTCAGCGCGTGCAGCACCCACTCCGTGTACCGCATCGCGTGCGGGGCGGCCTGCGGGCGAGTCAGCGCGGCCATCGCCTGCGCCATCCAGGGGTGCCGGACGTACATCCGCCACAGCCACCGCGTGGAGTACGTGAGCCGGGCCCGCCACCCGCCCAGTGCGGGCGACCCGAGCGGGCGCTCCGCGAACGCCGCCTCCGACATCAGGTGCACCAGGTCCGCCTTGCCGGGGACGTGCCGGTACAGGGCCATCGTGGAGGTGCCCAGCTCGGTGGCGACCCGGCGCATGGTGAGCGTGCCGAGCCCCTCCGCGTCGGCGAGCGCCACGGCGGTGCGGACGATCCGCTCCCGGGTGAGCGCGCCCGGCGCGGGTGCGTGCGCGGGCCGCGTGCCGGTCGTCGGTGGCGCCACGACCGTACCCACGCCCGGAACCGCCCGGACCAGGCCCTCCTGCGCGAGCAGTGCGAGCACCCGGCTGGCGGTGGCCATGGCGACGCCCCACTCGCGGGTGATCTCCCGGGTGGAGGGCACCCGGTCGCCGGGGGAGAGGTCGCCGGAGGCGATGCGGCGGCGGATCGCGTCGGCGATGCGGGCGGAGGGGGTGGCGGGGACAGCGGGAGCGGCGGGGGCGGCGGCAGGGGGTGTGTCGCGGGTCATGGCCGTACCGTACTAGTGCACTGCACTAGTGCACCAGGGCCCCAACTGCCCCTCTGCGGCAGTGCACTAGGTCGGCCCTGGCTGCTTCCGAGCCGGGCTGTTTATCTCGTACGCACAGAGCTTGCGTACGACGTACAGACAGCCGCACGCACCACACTCCTCGGGAGCCCGCCATGACCACCACCGCACCCCCGCCCGCCCCCGCGCCCCTCGCGGGTCGCCGCGAATGGACCGCCCTCGGCGTCCTGATGCTGCCGCTCCTCCTCGTCTCCATGGACGTGTCCGTCCTCTACTTCGCGATCCCCTACATCGGCCGCGACCTCGCCCCCAGCGCCACGCAGCAGCTGTGGATCCTGGACGTGTACGGGTTCGTGCTCGCCGGGCTGCTCATCACCATGGGGGCGCTCGGCGACCGCATCGGGCGGCGCAGGCTGCTGCTGTGCGGGGCGGCGGCGTTCGGGGCGGCCTCGGTGGCCGCCGCGTACGCCACCACGCCCGAAATGCTCATCGCCGTACGGGCGTTGCTCGGCATCGGCGGGGCGACCCTGATGCCCTCCACGCTCGCCCTCATCCGCAACCTCTTCCGTGACGCGGGCCAGCGGGCCAAGGCGATCACGGCGTGGACGGGCGTCATGACCGCCGGGATCTCCCTCGGCCCGGTCCTCAGCGGCCTGCTCCTGGAACACTTCTGGTGGGGCTCCGTCTTCCTGATCAACCTCCCCGCCATGCTGCTGCTCCTGGCCCTCGCGCCCTTCCTCCTCCCGGAGTTCAAGTCCCCGACGGCGGGCCGCTTCGACGTCACGAGTGCGGTGCTGTCCCTGGCGGCGGTCCTGCCCGTCATCCACGGCATCAAGGAACTCGCCAAGCACGGGCTGGAGTTGACCCCCTGCCTGTCCATCGTGGCGGGCCTTGCCCTCGGCCTGCTCTTCCTGCGTCGGCAGCGCACTCTCTCCTCCCCGATGATCGACGTCCCCCTCCTCCGTCAGCGCATGTTCGGCGGGGCGATGCTGGCGAACGTCATCGCGATGTTCGGGACGGTCGGGTTCGCGGTCTTCTTCACGCAGTACCTCCAGTCGGTGCGCGGCATGAGCCCGCTCGAAGCGGCGCTGTGGAGCCTGGTCCCGTCGGTCGCCGTGCCGGTCCTGGCGCCGCTGGGCGCGACGCTGGCCGCCCGTCTGGACCGTGCGTACGTGATGACCGGGGCCTTCCTCCTCGCTTCGGGCGGCTTCCTCTGGCTCACCCAGGTGTCCGTGGACTCCGCCCTCTGGTACGTCCTGACCGGCTGTGCGCTGTACGTCGGCGGGATCGTCGTGGCCATGACCCTGGCCAACGAGATGGCCCTCGGCGCGGCCCCGCCGGAGCGGGCGGGTGCGGCGGCGGCGGTCGTGGAATCCGGCACGGAGTTCGGGGGTGCGCTGGGGATGGCGATCCTGGGGAGCATCGGGGCGGCGGTCTACACGCGGGGCATGTCCGCCTTCGACCCCGCTCCGGTACGGGAAACCCTGGGCGGCGCGCTGGCCTCGGCGGCCCACTTGCCGCCGGCCTCCGCCGAACCCCTCCTCTCCGCCGCCCGCACCGCCTTCACCGACGGCCTGAACGTGGCTGCCTTCGGGGCGGCGGGGGTGATGGTGGGCGCGGCGGTCTTCTCCTGCTTGGTCCTGCGCGGGGGGTCCCGTGAGGGGTGAGGGTGGTCCCGGTTCCGTGCGGGTGCGTCGTGGCTGGTCGCGCAGTTCCCCGCGCCCCTAGATGGATGCCCTCCGGGCACCATCCCCCCTGGCGGCGAAGCCGCCCCCCTCCCTCTTCCCTCGTCCCCTTGGGCGGCGGGGCCGCCCCCCGGGGGCGGGACGGGCGGGCAAGGGGGCGGCCCGCCCGATCCGGGCCCGCCCCGGTCCCGGCCCCTGCCCGCGCCCCCCGGCACCGGCCCGCCCCCTCCCGGCCCGAGGGCCCGCACCCCCGACACGGGCCAGCCCCACCACCTCCCCACCCGAATCAACCCTCCACCCCCACCCCCTCGTCCCTCTCCACATGACCCGAACTCAGCCCAAGAGGCTTACCCGCCAGGGGAGTTGGCGCTCCGCCGCCCTCGCCGCAGCCACACTGGCCACCCTCGCCACCACCCCGGCCCAGGCCCAGTCCCCCGCCCAGGGGCCCACTCAGGGCCCCACCCCCCTCTCCATCACCCCCTTAGCCACCCGCACCCCCACCGAAATCACCACCTCCGCCCGCCAACACGGCTTCACCGGCACCGACCCCCAGTACCGCAAGGCGATCGTGCACCCCGTCACCACCTACCGCGTCCGCTACCGCACCACCACCCCTCAGGGCACCCCCACCACCGCCTCCGGCCTCCTCGCCGTACCGGTGACCGGCAAGGGCGAACGACCCCGCCCCCTCCCCACCGTCCTCCACACCCACGGCTCGATGACCTTCAAGGGCCGCGCCCCCTCCGTCGCCCCCCAGGGCCCGGACGGCACCGCCGCCCAGGTGTACGCGGCCGGCGGCCGAGCCGTACTCGTACCCGACTACCTGGGCCTCGGCGAGAGCCCCGACCGGCACCCCTTCATGCACCAGCAGTCCGCCGTCTCCGCAACCCTCGACCTCCTCGAAGCGGTCCGCTCGCTCCGCCAGTTCCGCCTCTCCGACGACACGTACGTCACCGGCTTCTCGCAGGGCGGCCACGTGGCGATGGCGGTGGGCCGGGCGGTGGCGTCCGGCGCGGTCCGCCACGCCCGCCTGAGCGGACTCCGTACCGGATCGGGCCCCTACGACCTCGAACACGCCGAACTCCCGTCCATGGCCGACGGATCCGTGCCGGGCCGCGCCGCCGTGATCCTCATCGCGTACGTACTCACCGCGCACAAGAACCTCCACACCCCGCCCCTCTACACGGACCCGGCCGAGGTCTTCCGCGCCCCGTACGCGGCCCGCGTCGAATCCCTCTTCGACGGCACCCACAAGGAGGAGGAGATCATCCCCCAGCTCCCCGCCACCCTCCAGGAACTCCTCACCCCCGCCTGGTACGCCAACCTCGCCCACCCCACCGGCAACTTCCTCCGGGCGATCCGCTCCATCGACACGACCTGCGCCTGGCGCCCGAACCTCCCCGTCACCCTCTACAGCGCGACCGGCGACCACGAATCCGTCATCGCCAACACCCGAAGCTGCGCCCGCCAGTTGAAGGCCCACGGCACCCGCCACGTCACCCTCGTCGACCAGGGCCCGACCACCAACCACTTCGGCGTCTTCCAGCACTCGATGCTGGACGTGGCACTCCACTTCCCCCGCACCTGACGGCACCCGACCACCGACCACCCCGAATCCCCTGCTCCTCACCTGGGCAGTGATCCCCTGCCCACACCCCCACCCCCACCCGAGGAGCGCCACATGCCCCCGCACCACCCCGAGGCCACCATCACCACCGCCACCGTCCAGGACCTCCACCTCACCCGAACCTGGGCGGAAGCCGAAGGCTGGAACCCCGGACTCGCCGACCTCCAGCCCTTCCTCGCGACCGACCCGCACGGCTTCCTGATCGCCCGCCGCCCCGACGACCCCACCCCGGTCTCCAGCATCTCGGTGGTCCGCTACGGCACCGACCACGCCTTCCTCGGCCTCTACCTGACCCGCCCCGACGTACGCGGCCAGGGCTACGGAATCCAGACCTGGAACGCCGGAATGTCTCGCCTCACCGGCCGCAACGTCGGCCTCGACGGCGTCGTCGCCCAACAGCCCAACTACCGCAAATCCGGCTTCACTTCCGCCTGGACCAACACCCGCTACGAAGGCGTCGTCCCCACCGACCCCACCCCCACCCCACCCGGCGTCACCCTCACCGACGCCACGACCCTCCCCTTCGCCCTCCTCGCCGCCTACGACCGCCGCTTCTTCCCCACCGCCCGAGACACCTTCCTCGCCTCCTGGCTCACCGCCCCGCACCGCACCTCACTCGCCGCCCTCCAGGACGGCCACCTCGTCGGCCTCGCCGTCCGCCGCACCTGCACGACGGCCTCCCGCATCGGCCCCTTCTACGCCGACACCCCCGCCATCGCCACCACCCTCCTGACCCACCTCGCCCAGAACACCCCCATCGCCCTCGACATCCCCGACACCAACCCCGCCGCCCTCACCCTCGCCACCGAACTCACCCTGACCCCCACCTTCGAAACCTCCCGCATGTACACGGGCACACCCCCACGCATCGACCACCCCGCCCTCTACGGCATCTCCACCCTCGAACTGGGCTGAGCACCCCGCACCCCGCCCCACCCCCGGCGATCTCCTCGACGTGGTCGACTTCAAGGATCGGCAGATCCCGGTCCGTGACGCCGTCGGGCCGGCCGCCGCAACCGGGATTCTCGCCCACGGGCCGCTGCTAGCCCCCACCACTGACAACGCCCCGCTCGAAGCCGGGCCGACGTTCGATCTCCAGCCCGGCCGCATCGGGCCACTCCGTGACCGGGTCGCCGGACGCGGAGTAGATCTCCAGCCCCGACACGTACCCCTCCGCCGTGAACAGCAGCACCCCGGCCCCGTACTCGTCATCCGCATATCCGGCCTCCACCACCGGCCGGTCGTGCCCGGGCGCCGCCGCCACGGCGCCCCGGTCCACCTCCAGGTCCACGGTCACGCACCCGCATCCGCACCGGCCCGTCACCCGCACATACGGAACCTGCGCACGCAGCGCGGCGAGGACCGGGCCCGGTCCGTCGAGCAGGGCGGTGAGGACGGCGGAGGCGTCGGGGGAGAGGGGTTCGTCCATCGGGCCATGGTTGCTGACCGGGCACGGGCCCGCCGGCCGCTTACCGCTCCCCGGCCGGAGCCACCCCGATCGGGCAGGAGACGCCCGTGCCGCCGATTCCGCAGTAGCCCGCGGGGTTCTTGTCCAGGTACTGCTGGTGGTACGGCTCGGCCGGCCAGAAGGGGTTGTCGGCGGCAGGGAGGATCTCCGTGGTGATGCGACCGTAGCCGTTGCCCGTGAGGACCTCCTGGTAGGCGTCGCGGGAGGACTCCGCCTCGCGCAGCTGCTCCAGGGAGTGGGGGTAGATCGCCGAGCGGTACTGAGTGCCTACGTCGTTGCCCTGGCGGAAGCCCTGCGTGGGGTTGTGGGACTCCCAGAAGAGCTTGAGGAGGGAGGCGTAGGAGACGACGGCCGGGTCGAAGACGACGCGGACGACCTCCGTGTGGCCCGTCAGGCCCGAGCAGACCTCCTCGTACGCGGGGTTCGGGGTCGAGCCGCCCTGGTAGCCCGCCAGGGTCGTCCACACGCCCGGGGTCTGCCAGAACTTCCGCTCCGCCCCCCAGAAGCAGCCCAGCCCGAAGTCGGCGATCTCCAGGCCCTCGGGGTACGGGCCCAGGAGGGGGTTGCCCAGCACCGTGTGGCGGGAGGGGACCTCGAATTCGGGGGTGGTGCGGCCCTTCAGGGCCTGCTCGGGGGTCGGGAGCTGCGGCGTACGGCCGAAGAGCATGGTTCCTCCAGGGGCACGGGTGGGTCGGTACGTACAACGGTGTGGGGGCGGCCGGGATTCCCGGCCGCCCCCACACACCGAGCGGTTACGGCCGCAGCGTCGCCGGGCTCCCGCCGTTGGACTCGTAGCCCGCGACCGCCAGGTTCCGGTGGAGGGTGTAGTCGGCGGCCGGGTCGGGGTTGTGGGTCCAGGGGAGCGCGCCCACGTAGCCGTCGACGGCGGCGATCTGCCGGACGGCCTCCGCCCAGCGTTCCGAGCGGACCAGGAAGAGGATCAGGAGGTGGCGGACGTGCGCCAGCATCGGGTCGTCCGGGCGGGCCGCGTGCACCGCGAAGAGCGCGCCCTCCATGGCCCGCGTCACCACCGCGCTCTGGTAGAAGCTGCTGACCAGGACCACCTCGGGGAGGTGGTCGTAGACGGAGAAGAGGGGGAGGGCCGCGAGGAGCGAGCCCTGGGGGGCGCGCGAGGCGGCCATGGTGGCGAACGAGTCGGACTCGGCGCGCGAACCGTGCCACTTCTCCGAGAGGTAGTGCAGGGCGACCAGGTGCGCCCCCATGTGCGTCGGTGCGCGGTCGATCACTTTCGCCCAGAGGCGGTCGAATTCGGGCCTGGGGTAGGCGAGTCCGCGCGCGATGGAGAGTTCGATGATGTACGGGATCGGGTCGCCGGGGGCGAGGAGGGCGGCCTGCGCGCACAGGTCGCGGGACTCCTCCAGGATGATCCGCCAGTCGTCCTTGTCGGCGGAGGACGACCGCCAGGCCTGCTGCACCAAGAATTCTGCGTGAACTTGTGCGCCGCCCGCGTCCTTGGGGGATTCGGAACGCCAGTCCCGCAGCCAGCGGCCCCCCTCGCCCGGTCGCTGGGCCAGTTCGAGGGACGCCGCGCCCGCGAAGGCCTGGACGCGCTGCCAGCGCACCTCGCCCTCCTTCGGCGTACCCGCGAGGAGCTGCTGCGCCGCCCGCCAGTCCTGCGTGCGCTGCACGACGTCGAGGACGTCCAGGAGGTCCTGGTCGGGGCCCGGAAGCCGTACGTCCAGGGCCTCCTGCCGTACGAAGCCGTAGCTCTCCGGATCGGCGGCGTCGGGCGATCCGGGCGCGGCCAGCCGGATGCCGCCGCTCCTCCTGCGCAGCAGGAAGGGGCCGAGGGCGGCGAACAGCACGCCCACCGCGATCAGGAACCAGAGAATGTCCATACGCACATTGTCCCGGACCGGGAGCGTTCCCTCCGGGCGGCCGTCGCGGCCCCGCCGCAGGCCCTCGCCATGTGTTCTGGAGTGGCCGATTCCGCAGCGCCGTTCCGCACAGCGGACGTCAGCGACCGGTGGGAGAACTACCCTCGGCCCCATGACTGATGAGCAGAGCCGCTCCGAGCGCGCCTTCGAGACCCTCGCCATCCACGCGGGCAACACCGCCGACCCCCTGACCGGCGCCGTCGTTCCGCCGATCTACCAGGTGTCGACGTACAAGCAGGACGGGGTCGGGGGCCTGCGCGGCGGTTACGAGTACAGCCGCAGCGCCAACCCGACCCGCACCGCCCTGGAGGAGAACCTCGCCGCCCTGGAGGGCGGCCGGCGCGGGCTCGCCTTCGCTTCGGGGCTGGCTGCCGAGGACTGCCTGCTGCGTACGCTCCTGTCGCCCGGCGACCACGTCGTCATCCCGAACGACGCGTACGGCGGCACCTTCCGGCTCTTCGCCAAGGTCGTCTCGCGCTGGGGCGTGGAGTGGTCGGTCGCCGACACCTCCGACCCGGCGGCGGTCCGGGCCGCGCTCACGCCCCGTACGAAGGTCGTGTGGGTCGAGACGCCCTCCAACCCGCTGCTCGGGATCACGGACATCGCCGCCGTCGCGGAGATCGCGCACACGGCGGGCGCGAAGCTCGTCGTCGACAACACCTTCGCCAGCCCCTACCTCCAGCAGCCGATCGCGCTGGGCGCGGACGTCGTCGTGCACTCGACCACCAAGTACATGGGCGGGCACTCGGACGTCGTCGGGGGTGCGCTCATCACCAACGACGCCGGAATCGCCGAGGAGTTGGTGTTCCATCAGAACGCGATGGGTGCCGTCGCCGGTCCCTTCGACGCCTGGCTGGTGCTGCGCGGGATCAAGACCCTCGCCGTACGCATGGACCGGCACAGCGAGAACGCGACGCGCATCGCCGACATGCTGACCGCCCACCCCAAGGTCACCCAGGTCCTCTACCCGGGCCTGCCCGAGCACGCCGGGCACGAGACCGCCGCCAAGCAGATGAAGGCCTTCGGCGGCATGGTGTCCTTCCGCGTCGAGGGCGGGGAGGAGGCCGCTGTCGAGGTGTGCAACCGGGCACGGCTCTTCACCCTCGGCGAGTCCCTCGGCGGTGTCGAGTCGCTGATCGAGCACCCCGGGCGCATGACGCACGCCTCGGCGGCCGGGTCCGCGCTGGAGGTGCCCGCCGATCTCGTACGGCTGTCGGTCGGCATCGAGTCCGGCGACGACCTGCTGGCCGACCTCAAGCAGGCCCTCGGCTAGACCGGGTCAGAACCCCTCCACCGGCGGCGTGAAGTCCGCCGGTGGAGCCTGCCAGGGGTGCACGATCGACGCCCACACCAGGAACGCGATCACCACCAGCGTCCCGATCACCCACCACACCCGCCGCAGCGCCCTGCGCCGCCGCATCTGCCGCGCACCGCGCTCGGTGGCCCGTACGAGCAGGTCGGAGGGTACGACGGGACGCGCCGCCTGCTCCAGGACCAGGCGGACCTCGTCGTTCTTGTGCCGTTGCAGGCTCACGACGTGACCACCTCGCGCGCCGGGGCCTTCGGTGCGTGCCGCCGCGCGTGGACGTGCGAGACCGCGCGGGCGCAGATCGCCCGGACCCGCTGCACCGGCAGCCCCAGCAGTGCCGCCGTCTGCTCCTCCGGGACCCCTTCGTACAGTCGCAGTACGAGGACGAGCCGCTCCTGCGGGGTCAGCGAGCCCAGCGGGCCGCCCCGGTGCCTGCGGTGGTGCCAGGAGGTGCGGGCGAACCGGCCCGCCAGCTCCTGCCGGGTGCGGTCGTACGGGTCCTCGCCGCGCAGGAACTCCCAGCGGGCGTACGCGCCGGCCAGCGCGGCGACCAGGAGGCTCTGGGCTCGCGGGTTGGCGTCCGCGGGCTCGGCCGTCAGCAGGGTCGAGACGTGCAGGAGCCGGCCTGCGGCGCCAGCGACGAAGGCCTCGAACTCCCTTGCGCGGCGCCGCTGTTGGGCCGCATCGCGCTCTCGCACCGTTCCTCCCCGTCCGGCTTCTTCTGCTCATATGAAGCCAGGCGGGGGTGCAGGTCAAGAGGCGGGCGCGGCGAGTGCGTGACGGTCCGTCAGCGGCGTCCGGCGAAAGGGCTCAGGAGGCGGCCGGCGGTTCGGCCGGGGCCGCGGCCTGACGGGCCGAGAGTGCCGAGTTGAACCGGGTCAGCAGCGTGGTGAACGCCTCCCGCTCGTCCTCGCTCCAGCCGTCCGTGACCTGCGCCATCAGCTCGCGCCGCGAGGAGCGGACCTCGTCCAGGCGGGACTGCCCGCGCGGCGAGAGCTGGAGCACGACCGCACGGCCGTCCTCGGGGTGCGAGGTCCGCTTGACCAGGCCGGTGTCGACGAGCGGGGCGACCTGGCGGGTCACCGTCGAGGAGTCGATGCCCATGCCCGCGGCGAGCGCCTTGACGCCCATCGGGCCTTCCTGGTCGAGGCGGTTGAGCAGCAGGTAGGCCGCACGGTCCATCGAGTTGCGGACCTGGCCGACGCCGCCGAGGCGGGTCTGTTCCGCGCGCCGGGCGAAGACGGCCACCTGGTGCTGAAGGGCATCGAGGAGACCGGCGGCGGGGTCGGTCGTCATGTCCTGGGTAGGGGGCATGGCTCGGGCTCTCTTCGTGCGGTGGTCGGGTTGGTGGGGCAAGGGTACGCGGGTGCGGGCACACACGTACCGGCGCTGCGCAAACCTGTGGACAACGGACCTCGCGGACCGGTCCCGCCGCAGGTCACCGAGGCTGCCCGTGAGACGGGCCGACGCCCGCCCCCGCCGGGCTGCCAGACTGGCCGCCATGAGCTTCCGCACGCCCGAACATGCCCGCAGCCTGATCCTCGACGACGTGCGCGGTGCGCAGAAGATGCTCTCCGGAGTGGCCCGCTGCACCCCGCTGGAGGGCAGCAGGCACCTCACGCACCTGGTGGGTGCCCCGGTCCACCTGAAGTGCGAGAACCTTCAGCGCACCGGCTCCTTCAAGCTGCGCGGCGCCTACATCCGCATCGCGGGCCTGCGCCCCGAGGAGCGCGCGGCGGGCGTGGTGGCCGCCAGCGCAGGCAACCACGCGCAGGGCGTGGCGCTCGCCTCCTCCCTGCTCGGCGTGCGCTCCACCGTCTTCATGCCGGTCGGCGCCCCGCTGCCGAAGGTGGCGGCCACCCGGGAGTACGGCGCGGAGGTGCGGCTGCACGGGCAGGTGGTGGACGAGACGCTGGCCGCGGCCCAGGAGTACGCCCGTGACACCGGGGCCGTCTTCATCCACCCCTTCGACCACCCGGACGTCATCGCCGGTCAGGGCACGGTCGGCCTGGAGATCCTGGAGCAGTGCCCCGAGGTGAAGACCGTCGTGGTCGGGGTCGGCGGGGGCGGGCTCGCGGCGGGCATCGCGATCGCGGTGAAGGCGCTGCGTCCCGACGTACGGATCGTCGGCGTGCAGGCGGCGGGCGCGGCCTGCTACCCGCCGTCGCTGGCGGCCGGGCGGCCCACCTCGCTGGACTCGCTCCAGACCATGGCCGACGGGATCAAGGTCGGGCGGCCCGGCGACGTACCCTTCGCGATCGTCAACGAGCTGGTGGACGAGGTGCGGACGGTCTCCGAGGACGAGCTGTCGAGCGCGCTGCTGCTGTGCCTGGAGCGGGCCAAGCTGGTCGTGGAGCCCGCCGGGGCGAGCCCGGTGGCGGCGCTGCTGAGCCGTCCCGAGTCCTTCGAGGGGCCGGTGGTGGCGGTGCTGTCCGGCGGGAATGTGGACCCGCTGCTGATGCAGCGCACTTTGCGGCACGGAATGGCCGCGGCCGGTCGGTATCTGTCACTGAGGTTGCGGCTGACGGACCGTCCGGGAGCGCTTGCGCAGCTTCTCGGGGCGTTGTCAGTGCTGGACGCTAACGTCGTTGACGTGGGTCACACCCGGGCCGATCCGAAGCTCGGACTCACGGAGGTGGAGGTGGAGTTGCAGCTGGAGACGAAGGGGCCGAAGCACTGCACCGAGGTGCGGGAGGCGCTCAGGGACGCGGGGTACGTGGTCGTGTCGTAGGAGCGGCGTCGTCGCGTCGCTGGTCGGGGGGCTGTTCCCCGGAAGTCCTTCCCCAGACGCGATGTATCGCGTTATGGTGTGTCTCGCGCTGCTGCCTCGCCGGGCGGCCCGGCCGGCCACCGCCGTCCGCCCCGGCGGCTCTCGCCGGGCGGTACGAACCCGGCAAACCTAATATTTCGCGTAGGACCACCCACACACATGGGGGAACCCTTATGCCAGGCGCCATCTATGCCGAGGGTCTGGTCAAGACCTTCGGCGACGTGAAGGCTCTGGGAGGCGTCGACCTCGACGTCCCCGAGGGCACCGTCCTCGGCCTCCTCGGGCCGAACGGGGCCGGGAAGACCACGGCCGTCCGCGTCCTGACCACCCTGCTCCAGCCCGACAGCGGCAAGGCCGTCGTCGCCGGGATCGACGTGCTCAAGCACCCCAACGAAGTACGGCGCTCGATCGGCCTCTCCGGCCAGTTCGCCGCCGTCGACGAATACCTCACCGGCCGCGAGAACCTCCAGATGGTCGGCCGCCTCTACCAGATGCCCAAGAAGGCGGCGAAGGCCCGCGCGGACGAGCTCCTGGTGCGCTTCAACCTCGCCGAGGCCGCCGACCGCACCGCCAAGACGTACTCCGGCGGCATGCGCCGCCGCCTCGACCTCGCGGCGGCCCTGGTCGTCTCGCCCCCCGTGATGTTCATGGACGAGCCGACCACCGGTCTCGACCCCCGCAACCGCCAGCAACTCTGGGAAGTGATCCAGGAGTTGGTCGCCGGCGGCACCACCCTCCTGCTCACCACCCAGTACCTGGAGGAGGCCGACCACCTCGCCCACGACATCTGCGTCATCGACCACGGCAAGGTCATCGAACGCGGTACGTCGGACCAGCTCAAGGCCCGTACGGGCGGCGAGCGCATCGAGGTCGTCGTCCACGAGCGCGAGCAGATCGCGGTCGCGGACGAGGTGCTGCGGGGCTTCGGCAAGGGCGACACCAAGGTCGAGCAGCACACCCGCAAGCTGACCGTCCCGGTCACCGGCGGCGCGAAGCTCCTCGCGGAGGTCATCCGCGAGCTGGACGCCCGTGGGGTCGAGATCGACGACATCGGTCTGCGTCGCCCGACGCTGGACGACGTGTTCATCTCGCTCACCGGGCACGCGGCGGAGACCGAGGCGACGGAGGAAGAGGAGGTGGCGGCGAAGTGAGCGCAGACGCCCTGACGACGACACGCAAGTCGCTCGCACCCACGCCCAAGGGCGGTCTGGTGCAGTCGATCACCGACTCACTGACCATCGCCAAGCGGAACCTCATCCGGATGTCCCGCATCCCGGAGATGATCCTCTTCGGGATCATCCAGCCGGTGATGTTCGTGGTGCTGTTCACGTACGTGTTCGGCGGATCCATGAGCGTGGGCGGCTCGACCGACCCGACCGTCTACAAGAACTTCCTGATGGCGGGCATCTTCGCCCAGACGGTCACCTTCGCCACGGCGGGAGCGGCCGCGGGCATCGCGGACGACATGCAGAAGGGGCTCGTCGACCGCTTCCGGTCGCTGCCCATGGCCCGTGGTGCGGTCCTGACCGGGCGTACGGTCGCCGACCTCGTGCAGACCTGCATCACGCTGGCCGTGCTCGCTGCCGTCGCCCTGCTGGTGGGGTGGCGCACCGGGTCCGTCGAACCCACCAACCTGGGCAAGGTGCTCGGGGCCTTCGGGCTGCTGCTCCTGCTGGGGTACGCCTTCACCTGGATCGGTGCCCTGATCGGGCTCTCCGTCCGCACCCCCGAGGCTGCCACGTCGGGCGGGATCATCTGGCTGTTCCCGGTGACGTTCATCTCCAACGCCTTCGTGGACACCAGCATGATGACCCCGTGGCTGCGGCACGTCGCGGACTGGAACCCGTTCAGCGCCATCGTGCAGGCGTGCCGGGAGTTGTTCGGGAACTCGGGGGCTTCGTTGTCCTCGGCCTGGCCCATGCAGCATCCCGTGTGGGCCTCGCTGCTCTGGTCCCTGCTGATCATCGTCGTCTTCCGGACGCTGGCGGTGCGCAAGTACCGCAAGGCCGCGGTCTAGTCGCCGGCGCGCAGAAGGCTCCCACGGACCCGTGCGGGTCCCGGGGAGCCTTCTCGCTCACGGGGGGGGAAACGGCGGAGGCACCGTCCCCCCTCCGAAAGGGGAACGGCGCCTCCGCGCGAGGAACTCAGCCCTGGTAGGGCGTCGCCTCCAGGATCTTGACCCTGGCCTTCTTGCCGTTCGGCAGCTCGTACTCGGCGTCCTCGCCGACCTTCTTGCCGATCACGCCCGCACCCAGCGGGGACTGCGGCGAGAACGTCTCGATGTCGGAGGACGGGTACTCGCGGGAGGCGAGCAGGAAGGTCATCGTGTCGTCCTCGTCGCCGTCGAAGGCGATCTTCACGACCATGCCGGGACCGGCCTCGCCGCTGGAGGCCGTGGCCTCGCCGACCTGCGCGCGCTCCAGGAGCTGCTTGAGCTGGCGGATGCGGAGCTCCTGCTTGCCCTGCTCCTCCTTGGCCGCGTGGTATCCGCCATTCTCCCGGAGGTCGCCCTCCTCGCGGGCAGCCGCGATCTTCTGGGTGACCTCGGCGCGCGCGGGACCCGACAGGTACTCCAGCTCTTCCACGAGCTTGTTGTACGACTCCTGGGTCAGCCAGGTGACTTCGTCGCTGGTCTGGGTCACAGGTGCTCCTCGAAGTTACGGATAACAAAGCATCGCCCTACCCAGAAAGGATGTGCCTCCATGGGCGGGCGAAACCACGAGCCTAACAATTCGATGCCCCCAGGGGGAGAACCAAAACCGTCACGACTGCATCAACGCAGGTCAGCGGTGCATGGTCACTCAGGGGGTGCGGGGTCGGCCACTGACCGCAGCCGGTGCGGCTACTGGCCGTCGGCGGTGCAGCTCAGCAGTTCGGCGCTGGTCGCCTTGGCAGTCGTACGGATCGGATAGATCTCGTCGATCCGGGTCTGCCCCTTCTGGTCGATCCGTACGTCCTTGCGCCCGACCTCGGCCCCGCTCTCGGCGATGGCCCGCACCGTGCAGGTGCCGGTGGCGTCGGCGTCCTTGCGGATCTCCAGGTGCACCCGGACCTCGGTCTGCGAGGAGTTCAGGTCGAACTTGATCATCTCGGCGCTGATCACCTGCTTCGAGATGTACCCGTACCCGATCCAGCCGATCAGCAGGAGCAGCAGTACGCCCAGCACCGAGCCGATGATCTTCAGCTTGCGGTCCGCGCGGGCGTCGGCGGAACGGCCGTACCGCCCCTCGGGGGCACCGGAGGACGAGCCCGAGGGGGTCCCGCCGGGAGCGCCGTCACGTACCGCGTTCATGCTGTGATCCTCCGGATGCGCAGGGGCCAGGAATATTTCCCGCCCCCGGTTCGGTCACTATAAGAGCCGCACATTGCGCCGCAGACACCGAGGGCGCCCGGATCACCGAGGAACGAGATCTTGACTGAGCAGCTGCGCTTGATGGCCGTGCACGCCCACCCCGACGACGAGTCGAGCAAGGGTGCGGCCACCATGGCGAAGTACGTTTCCGAGGGGGTGGACGTCCACGTCGTGACCTGCACGGGCGGGGAGCGGGGCTCCATCCTCAATCCGAAGCTCCAGGGCGACAAGTACATCGAGGAGCACATCCACGAGGTGCGCGCCCGTGAGATGGACGAGGCCCGCGAGATCCTCGGCGTCAAGCAGGAGTGGCTCGGCTTCGTCGACTCCGGCCTGCCCGAGGGCGACCCGCTGCCCCCGCTCCCGGAGGGCTGCTTCGCCCTGGAGGACGTCACCGAGGCCGCCGGCCGCCTGGTGAAGTCCATCCGCGCCTTCCGGCCGCAGGTCGTCACGACGTACGACGAGAACGGCGGCTACCCGCACCCCGACCACATCATGACCCACAAGATCACGATGGTGGCCTTCGAGGGCGCGGCCGACCCGGCGGCCTTCCCCGAGGACGAGTTCGGCCCGGTCTGGCAGCCCCTGAAGCTCTACTACAACCAGGGCTTCAACAAGCCGCGCACGGTCGCCCTGCACGAGGCGCTGCTCGCCCGCGGCCTGGAGTCGCCGTACGGGGACTGGCTGAAGCGGTGGGACGAGTTCGAGCGCGAGGAGCGCAACCTCACCACCTTCGTGCCCGCCTCGGACTTCTTCGAGATCCGCGACAAGGCACTGCTCGCGCACGCCACGCAGATCGACCCGGACGGCGGCTGGTTCCGCATCCCGATGGAGATCCAGAAGGAGGTCTGGCCGACCGAGGACTACGAGCTCGCGAAGGCTCTGGTGCCGACCTCCCTCCCCGAGAGCGACCTCTTCGCGGGCATCCGCGACAATGGCTGAGTGAACGTCTCCCAGGCAATGACTCAGTTCGTGCCGCTCGCCGCAGACACCTTCGACAAGAACAAGGTGACTCCGGGAATCCTCGGCTTCCTCGTCTTCGCGGCGCTGGCGGTCGGGGTGTGGGCGCTGATGAAGTCGATGAACCGGCACATGGGCAAGGTCTCCTTCGAGGAGGCCCCGGATCCGGACGCGCCCGCTCCTTCGGAGGCCCCGGAGAAGGCCTCTGCGAAGGCCACCCTCTCCAAGGACTCCGCTCAGCGCGAGTAGTCCGCCAGGGTCAGCAGCAGGTGCGCGGACTCCGGCCCCAGGTGGTCGGAGTGCGCGCCCGCGGGTCCGCGCCCGGCGGTGAAGACCGCCGAGGCGTCGACGCTGACGAACCAGTGGTCGAGCATGTCCATGTCGTACGGCTCGGCCGCGCCCCGCAGCGCGATGTTCCGCACGGGGCGGGGCGCCGGGCCGATCCCCTGGTTCCCCACCCCCGCCCGCTTCTCGGCGATCCGGTGCCAGACCCCGGTCGCCCAGTCCCTTTGCGCGTACGTCGCCACGACCGGCCCGTGCACGGGGGCGTGCTCCAGCGCCGTGAAGGTCGTCTCGAAGACGTCCCTGGGCGCCGCCATCTGCAACAGCAGCATGCTGTCGACGCCGAACGGCCGCTTCGGGTCCCGGGGCCTGGCCGACCACCCGAGCGTGGTCTCATCCGCCGCCCACTGCACGGCCTCGCACAGGAACCTGCACCCGAAGGAATGCCCCACCAGGTGCAGGAACTGGCCTTCCCGCGTCCCCAGCACGGCCGCGCGGGGATCGCCGCGCCCGGCGTCCACGTACCCCAGCAGCTGCCCCAGGATCCGGGGCGCGTCGCTCATCCGGTGCGCCCGGTCCCGTATCCGCCGGTATCCGCGAAGCCCCGGCGAACTGGCCGACGGCCACCGGACGAGCAGCACCCAGGGCTCGAAGGGGTCGAGGTGCCCGTACAGGTCCCGCTGCTCCTCGTACTGCTTCCTGAGCAGCCCCAGCAGGTCCAGGGCGCTCCGGAGGGCGGACTCGGGGGAGGTCTGCCAGCCGTGGACGTACACGAAGAGGTCGGTGGCGCCGGGCGGGGGAGTCAGCCGCTCGGCGAAGAAGTCGGGGAGGGCGGGGTGGGGGACGGGGCGCGGGCCGTGGGGGGTGTCTTCGACGGCCCAGCCGAAGTCGTTGAGGTCGATGATGCCGGTCTCGTACGCGTCGTTCATACGGTCGCCTCCTGGCCGTGGTCCGGGGACGGGGCCGGGGCGCGCTCCAGGCGGCTGTCCATGCCGCAGTGCAGGGCGTAGGCCAGGCCGAGGGGGTTGCGGTAGCGGTCCGCGAAGTGGCGGGCGAGGTGGTGGACGGTCTCGCCGGCGGTGCGGGTGCCGTCGAGGTAGTCCCGTACGAAAGCGAGCGCGTACTCCGCGCCGAACCGCTTGGGCATCTCGATCTGCGGGCCCAGCACCCCGCTCGCTCCCGCCCGGATCAGTACCCGGCCCAGGTCGGCCCGGTCGTGGGCGCCGGTGGGGCCGGCGGCGTGGCAGGCGTTCAGCAGGATGAAGGGGCGGAAGGCGGAGACCTCGCCCATGGGGCGGCGCAGCCGGGCGACGGTCTGGGCGTCGATGGGTGTGCCGTCGGACAGGCGGATCACCAGGCGCGGGGGTTCGGGGGCGCGGTCGACGTAGTGGCCGTGGCACCAGAAGTACATCAACTGCTCGTCGAAGTGCTCCCGGGACAGGGCGTCCAGCAGCTCGGTCCGACTCGTGCGCTCCACGAACTCCGTTCCGCTGGCGAGGAGTTGGGCAAGGTCGGTGGCTCTGGTCTCGCCCTTGCGGTCCAGGGCGGTGTCGTGGTTGAGGCTGACGACGGGGCGGCGGGGGGCGGTGGTGCGGCGGCGCAGGGGGTAGCTGCCGCCGGTCTGGTCGAGTTGGTGGCGGTGGCCGAGGAAGCGGGCGAAGAGGGCGCGGAAGGCGGCGTCGTCCGTGCCGGTGGGCGGGGGTCCCGGCAGGCACAGCATGGGCCACGGCAGGAAGAGGTCCGAGTCGAAGCGCACCCGCAGCCCCTCGTCGGCCAGTGCCTCGGCGAGGAAGCGGCGGAAGTGGACCGTCTGGGGGTCCGGGCCGCCGAGCAGCGTGTCGAAGAGCAGGGCCGCTCCGTCGTCCGCCAACTCGCCCAGAATGGCGAGGAGTTCGGCGGGCGGCTCGTCGTGCAGGTCGAGCAGGGTGGCGTACGGCTGGGGGGCGCGTCCGGCGGCGGGTCGCCGGTCCGCGTCCAGCGGGGTGTGGTGCACGAGCAGGGTGTTCCACTGGTGGCACAGCCGGGCCGCCTCGGCCCGGACCAGGGAGGGCCGCACCGGGAGCCGTGCGCTGTGCTCGCTGCGCAGCACGGGCAGGACCCGCCCCCGCATGTGGGCGAGGACGCCCTGGTCCTCCCAGGTGGTGAAGGACACCACCAGGTCGGGTCCCGGTGAGTCGAGTCCGTCGAGTTCGGTGAAGTCGGCGCTGGGGTTCTGGAGGATGCGAACGGGCAGGCCCTGGAGGGGAGTCGAGGTGAAGTGCGGTTCGTGCATACGGGCTCAGGTCCTCTCCGCGTGGTGCGGAACCGGGCCGGTGCGGCCGTGCGGCCGGTCGGACTCGGGCAGCTCGATCTCCGTCTCCACCTGTTGCAGTACGGTCCCGCTGTCCGCGTGCGCCACGGTGAACCGCAGGATGTGCACCCCGGGCCGGTGCGGTTCGAGCCCGAACTCGGCACCGTGCCGAGGCGAGGCGGACGGCCGCAGCGTCGCCCCCACCGGTTCGACGGACACGGCGGTGCGGGGCGCGGCGGTCGCCGTCAGCCAAGGGGTCTCGCCGGTCGCCCAGGGGTGCCGGGGGCCGGGCACCACACGCAGCAGCAGCCGGATGCCGGGGCCGTCGTCGAGGAGGTCGAGGACGATGCGGCAGCGGTCGGAGTCGTCCAGGGAAGCCGTCGGGGCGGGGGGCTCGTGGTCGTCGCCCAGGGGGTACGGGAGGAGGACGTCCCGTACGGCGCGGAGCGGGGGGACGGGGTGGGAGGGGGTGGCGTGGGCGGCGGGCTCGGGGACGCGGGGACCGGACGTCATCGCGCGCTGGAGCAGGGGGCCGAACGAGGGGTCGGGTCCCGGCGCGGCGGGGCGGTCGATCCGACTGTTCACCAAGGCCAGGAGGTACGTGGTCCAGGCCCGGCCCCGGGTGTCGCCGAGATCGGCGAAGAGGTCGTCGGCACTGGTCAGCAGGCGGTGCGCCCGGCCGGGGTCGTCCTGGTCATGGACGGCCAGGTGGAGGCCCTGCTCCAGCAGGGTCCAGGCTTGTCCGTGCAGGCAGCCCGAGGTCATGAAGAGCTGGAACGCCCGGTCCCACAGGCGCCGCAGCTCCTCCACGAGGTCCGCGTCCATGGCGGACCCCGGGCGCACTTCGGCCGCCGCCCGCTCCCGCAGCAGGACAGCCAGCTGGTGCAGTGCCCACGCCTGGCCGAGCCGGTCGCCCAGCTTCTTGAAGAGCTCCAGGGCCTCGGTCAGCCGGAGCAGCGCCGCGTCGCGCCGTTCGCGGGAGCCCACCGGCCCCCTCGCGGTGGAGTCCGCGAGGGCCAGTGCGCTGTAGTACCGGGTCCAGGCGACGCCCCGGACGTCCTCCGTGGCCCGGTGCGCGGCCAGTGCCCGGTCGAAGGTCTCCTGGGTGAGGTTCAGCCGGCCGAGCGCGGTGGCGGTCCAGGCGAGGCCCCGCTCGTCGCCGCTGTCCTCGAAGCCCAACTGGGCGGTGCCCAGCCACTGTTCCGTGTCACGGCCGTCCATGGCGCGGGGGGCCAGGAGGCCCAGCCTGCCCCGGCGCAGGTTCGCGACCGCGAGGCCGTGCCGTCCGCCCTCGCGGTTGTGCAGGGTGATGGCGGTGTCGAGGGCGCGGGCGGCGTCCTCGTACCGGCCCTGGTCGGTGAGGAGTTCGCCCTTCAGGCTAAGCAGGGCGGGTGTGTCGGGGTATTCGCGCAGCCCGTCGGCGACCGTCCGCAGGGCGTTGATGTGATCGCCCAAGTCGCGTTGGCACAAGGCCAGTTCCAGGAAGGTCTGGGTGAAGGGGCGGTGCTTGCGGAGGGTCCGCAGGGCCGGTAGCGGCGCACCGAGCTGGCGGGCGGCGGTCGACTGGGACAGCGGGAAGGCGGGGGCGCGCAGGTGCAGGGCCCGGGTGCGCACCAGATGCAGGGCGGCCAGCCGGTGGTGGTCGCCGCGCCGTACGAAGTAGCGGGCCAGCAGATTGGCCAGCTCGTGGGTGTTCGGCTCCCAGCTGTCCGATTCGAGGGCGAGCAGGTCGAGGTGGTCGTCCGCCGACTCGGCCAGGCCCAGGGAAGCCTCCCAGAGGTCGGGGGCCGGTTCGTCCCCGTTGTCGCCCGCGATGCCGTCGAAGGCATGGGCCGTGCCGAGGGCCTGGTGGTGGGCGGCGTCGAGGAGGGGCTGGCGGTGGCGCTGGGGGGTGCGGGCAAGGCGGGTGGGTCCGTACCGGTAACGCTCCTGGTCCGGCGGGGTGTAGCGGACGATGCGCGGCCGGTCGGTGACCAGCCGGAACCGGGTCGGGCTCAGGGGGTGCGCCAGACCCACCCGCAGCAGCTCCGCCACCAGCGGCTCCACGCGTTCCCCGGGTTCGGCGAACAAGTGCCGCATCACCGGGGGACCCAGGGACCGGGTGTCGAACTCCTTGCGGTCCGACTTCTCCAGCAGGTTCAGCAGTTCCCCGCACCGCCATTCGAGCGCCCGGTGGGCGATGTAGTGCAGATCGCCCGTTCGAGAGGGCGGAATCCAGTCGCTGGACAGCCTTGCCGACCTGGCCAGCGGCAGGAAACCGGGCAGGCCGCCGCACCCTTCGTGCAACTGGTATACGTAGCTCGGCCCTTGGTCCCACTTCCGGTGGAAGAGTTCGCGGACGGCGTGCTCGGGCAGGGGGCGCACCCCGTGGCTGAGTAGCCCCTCGTCCGCCAAGGGCCAGTCCTCGTACGAGGTGAACAGGGCAACCGCACGGGTCCGCCGGAAGGGTTGCGACAGGATGTCGCCCGTCTTCTCGTTGGGTATCCCGTCCAGGACCACCACGGCGGGCCGCTCGCGCAGTGCGCTGTGCACCAGGTCCCCTGCGAAGTCCAGGGAGTCGACCTCCGTGCCCGTCAGGTGCTTCCATCGCGAGGCCAACCGGAGCCGCGGGACGTCGAGTTGGGCAGCCAGGCGCAGAAGGGGCAGTGGCGGCAGGATTCCGGCCGCCGCTCCCACCGGCAGCCAGTGCACAGGCAGGCGCAGGCACTCCCCGGCCTGCCTGGCCACTTCCGCGGCAAGGGCCGACGTACCCGCGCCCGGGTCGCCGTGCAGGTGCAGCAGCCGGGATCCGGCGTCGCTGGTCAGCGCGGACACCAGCGCGTCGCATTCCTCGTCCCGACCGACCAGATCGACCCGCGGCGGCGGAACAGGCCCCCGCAGTGAATGCCTCATCGCCGCCTCCGACCCCCGGGCCGCCGCCGCCCCCGCCTCTGGCGCGAACCGTTTCCAGCGTCGCAGCAGGGGCCCGCCCCCACAAGCAAATCCCCCGATTCGGGGCGCACTTGACCATCCCCGACGGCGCGCGTCCTTACTTCCCCGCCCCCACCGGCACCCCCATCACCTCCCGCGAATGCCGGTTCGGCACCATCCCCAGCCGCCACGCCTGCCACCCCGCACCCAGGTCCACACCCCGCCCCAGCACCACCCGGTACGCCGCCAGGCAGTCCGCCAGCCGCTCGTCCCGCGTCGGATGCGCCTCCGACGCCAGCAGCGCCAGCTCCTCCTCCGCGAGGGCGGTGCCCGCCTCCGGGCCGCCCGGGTGGGCGAACGGCAGCAGTGTGCAGCGCAGGAAGCGGGCCCAGTCGCCGCCCCGCCGGTCGTCGTACGAGGCGAAGAGGGAGATCGCCTCGTCGCACAGCGAAAGCGCCTGCTCGGGGCGGGAGTTGCCCGCGTCGATGACGACCAGCTCCAGCACCGTCCACCCCTCCCCGTGCGCCACCCCGATCCGCCGGAAGTCCTGCCGGGCATCGGTCAACAACTGCCGTGCGAACCCCGAATTGCGGAGATTCCCGGTCTGGACGGCCCGCTGGTCCCGCGTCACCCGCCCCGAGTGGTGCCGGGCGCAGGCCAGCCCGTACACGTCCCGCATCCGGGAGAACATCGTCCGGGCCCGCTCCAGCTCCCGTACCGCCTGGTCGTGGTCGCCCCGCTCCTCCAGGGACTGGCCCAGGTAGTACAGGGTCCACGCCTCCCCGCGCGCGTCCTCGTTGTCGCGGTGGCGGGAGAGGGCCTGGCGCAGGCCGTCCACCGCCGGGGCGGGATCGCCCGCGACCAGCCGGGCGCGGGCGAGCTGCGTCATGGCCCACGCCTCGCCCCGGTCGTCGCGGGTACGGCCGTACAGATCCAGCGCAGCCCCCAACTCGGCCTCCGCGCGCGGGACATCACCCATGCGCAGGCCCACCTGCCCGAGCTGGAAGTGCGCCCACGCCTGCCCGTGCAGCGACTCGCTCTCGCGGTGCAGGGCGAGGGCGGTGTCGAGGAGTTCGACGGCCTCGGCGAGGTTCGCGCGGTCGCGTTCCACGGCGGCCAGGGCGTGCAGGTTCCAGGCGCGGTCGCCCGCGAGGGCGGGGGAGGACTGGAGGTCCAGGGCCTCGCGCAGCTTGGTGGCGGCCTCGGTGAGATTGCCCTGGTGGTGCAGGGTGATGCCGAGGGAGCCGAGCGCACGGGCGGCCCCCGCCTCGTGCTGGGCCTCGAAGTAGAGGTCCACCACGGAGGACAGTGTCGTACGGGCCTTGTCCAGCTCGCCGAGCTGCCGGGCGGCGATACCCGTGCGCCATTGCACGGAACGTACGAGAAGCCCCTGGTCAACGGCCTGCGTCAGCTCGCTGATCTCACCGAGCCGGTACAGGTCGCCGCGCAGCAGGCAGTAGTCGCAGAGCGCGCCCAGCAGGTTGAGCACGAGCTGCGGGTCCACGCCCTCCGCGTGCCGCAGCGCCGCCGTGATGAAGGACGACTCGTCGTCCAGCCAGCGCAGCGCCGCGTCCAGCGACGTAAAACCATGCGGTCCGAAGCGGTCGGCCCGAGTCGAGTTCTTCCCGTCGACCAGACGGATCACAGAATCGGCCAGCTCGCCGTAGTTCTGGATGAGGCGTTCCTGGGCGGCCGTGCGCTCGGAGGGCTCCTCCTCGTCGAGAAGACGGGTGTACGCGAAGGAACGCACCAGGTCGTGGAGGCGGTAGCGGTTCCCGCCCACCGGCTCGATCAGCCCGGACCCCGCCAGCTCCGCGAGCCGCCGCCGCGCCTCCTGCTCGTCCGTGGCCAGCAGTGCCGCAGCCGCTGCCCCGCCCAGTGACGCCCGCCCCGCGAGGGACAGCCGGCGCAGCAGCCTGCGCCCCTGCTCGGACTGGTCGGCGTACCGCAGCGAGAGCGCCCGCTCCACCGGGTCCAGGGGACCGTACGCCGCCAGATCGGCGGCCAGCGCGCGCGGGCTGCGCGGCCCGAGCGAGGAGCCCGCCACCCGCAGCGCCAACGGCAGCCCCCGGCACAACTCCGTGATCCGGTCCGCCGATTCACCGTCGTACGGAGCGTCCAACTCCTCCTGCGCGACCGCCCGCATCAACTCCTCGGCCCCCGCCCCGTCGAGCGGCCGCACGGCGAGCTGATGCACCCACGCCGGTATGTCCTCGGGCAGGGCCAAGGGCTGGGAGGCGGTCACCAGCACCAGACTGTCCGAACGCTCCGGAACGAGCGTGCGCACCTGCTCGGGATCGGTCGCGTCCTCCAGCACGACGGTCACGGGCAGCCCCGTCAGATGCTGGTGGTACACCTCCGTCAACCGCTTCAACTGCTGTTCCTGAGTGGAACGTTCGCTCCGCTGCTCCCGGAACAGCAACTGGTCGCGCGGCGCCCCCAACCGGTTCAGCAATTGCAGCAGCGCATCGCGCGTGGACGTCGCCGACCCGACCCGCCCCGGCGCCCCGTTGCACAGCTCCACCAGGCCCGCGCCCCGGAACTGGTCCCGCAGCGCATGCGTCGCCCGCAACGCCAGCGTGGACCGCCCCGACCCCGCCTCCCCGTACAGCACCACCACCGTCGGCCGGGTCTGCGTACTGGCCCGCGCCGCATGCACCCACTGCGCGATCTGCGCCATCTCCGTCCGCCGCCCCGCGAACGGCCCCTCGGGCTGCGGAAGATGGGCGAACGACTGCTCCAGTACGGTCCTGCGCCGCGCCGCCGCACTGCGATTGCCACCCCGCAGCGGAACGGTCTCGGCAGCGGCCTTCTTCACCGGCGGCCGGCTCCTGGTAGCCGCACTCAACATCCGCTGCCGATCCAGATAGGGCCGTACCCCTCTCACCTCCAGAGCCGTCAGCCACTGCAACTTCAACTGCTCGGGCCCGCCCGGCTGTCCGAGCGCACCCGCCCTGCGATGGGCGGCCGGCCAGTGCCCGGCGGTCACCTTGGCGACGGTCGCGGCCGCCCCGGCCACCGCGACGACACCCCCGGCCGCGAACGCGGTCGCGGACGCCGTCCCGAGCGCCAGGTCGGCGGCGAACGCGGCGACCGCCGCCACACCGGTCACCAGGACGGGCGTGCTCAGCTCCGCCCTGCTGAATCGTTCCGACAGCGGCTGCTGCCCGGCGCCCGCACGGTCGAGCGCGGTGACGTACGCGGCGTACTCCTCGGCGGCGGGCGCGGCCAGCTCGTCCAGCGCACCGCGCGCCCGCACCAGCAGCGCCCGCCCATCGGTCCGGCCGCCGGACCGCCGCACTTCCTCCTCGACGGCCCGCACCAACACCCGCTCGGCTTCAGCCCGATGGCTCTCCCGCATGTTGCGTCCCCCTCCGCGGCGATCCTGCGTCGTCCGGGCACGTTCTTCCCTGCGTGGACCGCCCGGATGTGTCAAGTGTCCTGCCTGACGGGCCCGGGCGCGAGGGAGCACGGGCAGGGAGCACGGGGCGTGCGCTGCCGGTGACTCAGGGAGTGCGTGGGATGAGGGGACGGGGGGCTGCGTGCTTCCCGGAAGGAGGGGTTCCGCCGTGGCGGGGAGGTCCTGGGGCAGGATGGGGGAATGCCCACGAATCGACTGGTCCATGAGACGTCCCCCTATCTCCTCCAGCACGCCGACAACCCCGTCGACTGGTGGCCGTGGTCGCCCGAGGCCTTCGAGGAGGCGCGGCGGCGGGGGGTGCCGGTGCTGCTCAGTGTGGGGTACAGCAGTTGTCACTGGTGTCATGTGATGGCGGGGGAGTCTTTCGAGGACGAGGGGACGGCCGCCCTCATGAACGAGCACTTCGTGAACGTGAAGGTGGACCGGGAGGAGCGGCCGGACGTCGACGCCGTCTATATGGAGGCCGTGCAGGCGGCGACCGGGCAGGGGGGCTGGCCGATGACCGTGTTCCTGACGCCCGATGCCGAGCCGTTCTACTTCGGTACGTACTTCCCGCCGGAGCCCCGGCACGGGATGCCGTCCTTCCCCGAAGTGCTGGAGGGTGTGCGGGCGGCGTACGCGGACCGGCGCGGGGAGGTCGACGAGGTCGCCGGGCGGATCGTGAAGGACCTCGGCGAGCGGTCGCTGGCCTTCGGGGCCGACGGGGCGCCGGGGGAGGAGGACCTGGCGGGGGCGTTGCTGGGGCTCACCCGGGAGTACGACGCCCGGAACGGGGGCTTCGGCGGGGCGCCGAAGTTCCCGCCGTCCATGGTGCTGGAGTTCCTGCTGCGGCACGCGGCGCGGACGGGGTCCGAGGGGGCGCTCCAGATGGTCACCGACACGTGCGAGGCGATGGCGCGCGGCGGGATCTACGACCAGTTGGGGGGCGGCTTCGCGCGGTACTCGGTGGACGGGGGCTGGGTCGTTCCCCACTTCGAGAAGATGCTCTACGACAACGCGCTGCTGTGCCGGGTGTACGCGCACGTGTGGCGGGCCACCGGGTCGGTCCTGGCGCGGCGGGTCGCGCTGGAGACCGCGGACTTCATGGTGCGCGAACTGCGCACGGGAGAGGGCGGGTTCGCCTCCGCGCTGGACGCCGACAGCGAGGACGGGGCGGGGCGGCACGTCGAGGGCGCGTACTACGTGTGGACGCCCGAGCAGTTGAGGGAGGTGCTCGGGGAGGCGGACGCGGAGCTCGCGGCGACGTACTTCGGGGTGACGGAGGAGGGGACCTTCGAGGAGGGGGCGTCCGTTCTGCAACTGCCGCTGGATGGTGGCGAGTTGGCGGATGCGGCGCGCATCGCGTCGATCCGGGCGCGGCTGCTGGCGGCGCGGGGCGAGCGGCACGCCCCCGGGCGGGACGACAAGGTCGTCGCCGCGTGGAACGGGCTGGCGGTCGCGGCACTGGCCGAGGCCGGGGCGTACTTCGACCGCCCGGACCTCGTGGAGCGCGCCACCGAGGCCGCGGATCTTCTCGTACGGGTCCACCTGGACGACGCGGCCAGGCTCGCCCGCACCTCCCGGGACGGCAAGGTCGGCCCGAACGCGGGCGTGCTGGAGGACTACGCGGACGTGGCCGAGGGCTTCCTCGCGCTCGCGTCGGTGACGGGGGAGGGGGCGTGGCTCGAATTCGCGGGCTTCCTCCTCGACCACGTGCTGGTGCGGTTCCGGGGGGAGGGCGGTTCGCTGTACGACACGGCCGACGACGCCGAGAAGCTGATCCGCAGGCCGCAGGACCCGACGGACAACGCGACGCCCTCGGGGTGGACGGCTGCGGCGGGGGCGTTGTTGTCGTACGCGGCGCACACGGGCTCCACGGCCCACCGGGAAGCGGCGGAGGGCGCGCTCGGCGTGGTCAAGGCCCTCGCCTCGCGGGCCCCTCGCCACATCGGGTGGGGGCTCGCGGTGGCGGAGGCGGCACTGGACGGGCCGAGGGAGGTGGCGGTGGTGGGGGCGCCCGGCGACCTCGCCGTCACGGCCCTGCACCGTACGGCGCTGCTGGGGACGGCGCCGGGGATGGTGGTGGCGGTCGGTGCGCCGGACAGCGACGAGTTCCCGCTGCTGGCGGGGAGGCCGGCGGGGGCGGCGTATGTGTGCCGGCGCTTTGTGTGTGCGGCACCGACGGGGGATGTGGGGGTGCTGGGGGAGCAGGTGGGGGTGCGGGGGTAAGGGGCGGCCGGTGTCGGGGGTGCGGGCAGGGCAGGGCAGGGACCGGGGTGGCCCGGTGTCCGGCGGGCCGCCCCCTTGCCCGCCCGTTCCGCCCCCGGGGGGCGGCCCCGCCGCCCAAGGGGGGCGGGGCTCAGCGGTGGAGGGAAGTCCCGGAGGTCGCCGGAGCCGTCGTCCCGGAGCCGAGCACCCCCGCCCCCCTCCTCCCGTACAGCCACCGGTCCACCACCAGGAAGCGTCCCGCGAACACCACCACCATGCTCACCGCCGTCGCCGGTACGGCGCCCCACCCCGCCCCCACCACCAGCACCGCACTCAGCGGAATCCGCGCCAGCAGGTCCGCGTTGCCGACCAGCGCGAAGCCGAAGAGGCGGCCCAACCACCCGTGCCCGGAGCGCCGTTGGCGGTACAGCAGCCCGTCCACCAGGAGGAAGTTCCACAGCAGGCCCGCCTGGTTGGCGATGATCTCGGCCGGTGCGAAGTACATTCCGCCGCGGCCGTTCAGGGCCCACAGCAGGAGCAGGTTCGGTACGAAGCCGGAGAGCCCGATCAGGCCGAATGCCACCACCCGGGCCCGCGGGTCGGAGGTCCGCAGCGTCACCAGGTGGCGCAGGAAGCGGAGCCCTTCTCGGACGGTCGACTTCGACTCGCCCGCGTGGCGCGCCCCGAAGGAGTACGGCACCTCCGTGATGCCGCGCGGCGCGCACCGTACCGCCAGCTCCAGCAGGATCTTGTAGCCGAGCGGCTCCAGCGCGCCGGAGCGCTCCACCGCCTCCCGGCGGATCGCGAAGAAGCCGCTCATCGGGTCGCTCAGCCCGCGCAGGGTGCGCGGGAAGAGCCCCTTGGTCAGCAGGGTCGACGCGCCCGACACCGCGAGACGGTACCCGCCCGCGAGCCCCGACCGGCTGCCGCCCGCCGCGTACCGGCTGGCCACCACCAGTTCCGCGCCCGCCGCCGCACCCCGTGCCACCAACTCCGGCACCAGTTCCGGCGGATGCTGGAGGTCGGCGTCGATGACGACGATCCACGGCGCACGGGCCCGCCCGATGCCCTCGACGACCGCCCCGCCGAGCCCCGCCGTCGGCACGGCCCGGTGGTGCAGCACCACCGGCAACGGGCTTGCTGCGGCGGCCCGTTCGATCACCGCGCAGGTGTCGTCCGTGGAGTCGTCCGCGAAGATCACCTCCGCGCTCAGCGGTACATCCGCGAAGGCCGCCCCGAGCCGCCGCAGCAACTCCTCGATGTTTCCCGCCTCGTTGAAGGTCGGCACGACGATCGACAGATCGACAGCCACAGGCTCCACCGCATCCCCCGTCATACGTCCCCCCGCCCGTCCACCGCGACGGGCTCCCGCCGCGCATGCCTGCCCCGGCCCACTGTTGCGGGACGCGTCCCCAGATGCGCCCCGACGTGCGACGTCAGCTCCCAGTCCCGGCGCCCCGTGTACTCCCGCCACACCGCGCGCAGGGCCGCCGCCGCCAGCACCACCGCGTACAGCGGGCCGCCGATCAGCAGCTTGACGTAACTCCAGAAGCCGATCCGGAAGCCGTACTCGCGCCCGAAGTCGTGCAGTGCGACCGCCTCGAAGACCATCATGGCGGCCATCGGCACCATCGGCAGCCAGGCCACCAGAGCGATCGGCAACGGTACGCCGCCCAGCCACGCCAGCAGCAGCCCGAGCGGAATCATGATGCCGGTGGCCGCCTGGAGGAAGGGCGTCGACAAGGTGTACCGGGCCAGGATCCGCTGCTTCCAGCCGGGCAGCCGACGCCACTCCCCCTTCCGCAACACCTGCAGGAACCCCTGGTTCCACCGCGTCCGCTGCTTGTAGAGCGCGAACAGCGAGTCCGGTGTCTCCTCCCGCGTGACCAGCGCCGCGTGGTACGCCACGACCACCTTCGCGCCCCTGCTGGACAGCCGTACGCCCAGGTCGCAGTCCTCGGCGAGGCAGTCGCCGTCCCAGCCGCCGGTCTCCCGCAGCAGGGCCGCGCGGACGAAGACCGTGTTGCCGCCGAGCGGGATGAAGCCCTTGCGGGCGTGCAGGTGCAGGCGGCTGCGGAACCAGAAGAAATACTCCAGGCAGTTGCGCAGGCTGTACCAACTGCTGTCGTAGTTCACGAGTTGGACGCCGCCCTGGACTACGTCCGCCTCGTCGCGGCGGAACGCGAAGTCGACATGGCTCAGCAGCTCAGGGTGGACGATGTCCTCCGCGTCGAACACGCCGATCACCTCGCCGCGCGCGTACGGCAGCGCGGTGTTGAGGGCGCGCGGCTTGTTCTTCACCGCGTGCGTGTCGACGACCGCCTGCACCATGTGCGGGTGTTCGGCGGCCAGTTCGTGCGCGATGGCCGAGGTGCCCGGGTCGTCGTGGCCGACGATCAGCACGATCTCGAAGTCCGGATGGTCGATCTTCAGCAGCTGCTCGACGGTGTGCCGCAGCACGGCCTCCTCGTGCCGGGCCGGCACCAGGAGCGAGAACGTCACTCCGTGTCGACCGTCCGGCTCCGCGAATGCCGTCGATTCGAGCGTTTCGGGCGTGCGCCAGGCATGGACCATCCACCAGAGCGTGACCGCCGCGGTCGCCATCAGGACGAGCGAATCCACTAAAAGGACAGCGGAAACCACGAATTCCCCCTCTTACCCCCGTCGGACCGATCCCCTCGGTCCTTCCCCCTCGGGGACCCCGTCCGGGAAAGTAGCAGGTGGTTTAAAGCATCGGCAATCGCGCGGCAAAGCACGGCAATCGGCGTTCCGCGCCCGTCACTTCCGGAATGGATCGTTCTTCTTATGTGCACGGGGTGCGTATGGCATGCTGCTGCGGTATGTCCGGGCCGGGGGGTCGGCTCCGGGCGCCGAGGACCAGGGGGGTACTCGGGTCGGGGGTGGGGAGTTCCTCATGAGCAATGCCGTGCTGCGCCCGGGTGCTCAACCCGAGCGGACGGGCGGGGAAACGGGCGGGGAATCGGCCGGGGATTCACGGTCCGGTCACGCCGTGTCCACACGTTTCCTGCCGGGAATTCCGCCCGGAAAGAGCGAAGGCCGCAGAGAAGGACGCAGGGAAGACAGCAGAGAAGACCGCCGAACGGAAGGCCCTATTCTCCGTCTGTTTCGGCGCGATTTCCTCTGGGTGACACCCCTGTTGTTTCTCGTCGTCGCCGTCCGCGCCTGGAACATAGGGAATTACCCATTCCCCAATGACGACGAGGGCACCTATCTCGCCCAGGCCTGGGCCGTCCAGCACGGCGAACTCGCCCATTACACCTACTGGTACGACCACCCGCCGTTCGGCTGGATCCAGCTCGCCGGGCTCTCCTGGCTGCCCGCCTGGCTCCTGCCCGATCTGCCGACCTTCGTGCACGGCAGGATCGCGATGCTGCCCGTGGTCGCCGCCGGAGCAGCCCTCGTCTTCGTCGTCGGCCGGCGCATCGGCCTCGGCCGCCCGGCCGCCGCCGTCGCCCTGCTGCTGTACGGCTTCTCGCCGCTCGCGGTGACCCTGCACCGGCAGATCTACCTCGACAACTTCGCCGTGGTCTGGGCGCTCGCCGCCTTCGCCCTGGCGCTCTCGCCCCGCCGCCACCTCTGGCACCACGTCGCCGCGGGAAGCGCCTTCGCGCTCGCCGTGCTCTCCAAAGAGACCATCGCCGTGCTGCTGCCCGTACTCCTGGTGGCCCTGTGGCAGGGCAGCCACCGGCGCACCCGCACTTTCTCCTTCGCCGGATTCGGCTCGGGGCTGGTCCTCACCGGGCTCTTCTATCCGCTGTACGCCCTCCTCAAGGGCGAGCTGCTGCCGGGCGCCGGGCATGTGTCGCTGCTGGGCACGCTGAAGTTCCAGCTCGGCGGGCGCGAGGGCAGCGGCTCCGTCTTCACCGACGGCACCGACGCCCACCGCCTCGTCCTCGACTGGTTCGCCCGCGACCCGTACCTGCTGGTGGGAGGGTGTGCGGCGGCCGTCCTCGCGCTCGCCGTCCGCCGGCTGCGGCCCGTCGCGCTGGCCGTCGTCGTCCTCGTAGCGGTCGGTCTGCGGCCCGGCGGCTATCTGCCGCAGATGTACGTCGCCCAGCTCCTGCCGTTCCTGGCGCTCGCCCTCACCGGCCTCGGCCACGCGGCGATCGGCCGCCTCCCGGCCCGCCACCGCAAGGCCGCCCGCCTGCGCCTGGTCCGACCGCTCGCCGGAACCGCCCTGTTCGCCGCGGTCGTCGTCGCGATCGCCCCGCACTGGTACGCCAAGGACCGCACCACCGTCCTCGGCGACGACAACGGTGTCTACTACGCGGCCTCCGCCTGGCTGCGCACCACCCCCGTCGGCGACCGCGCCCGCCTGCGGGTCGTCACCGACGGCGTCCTGTGGCTGGACGCGGTCGCCGCCGGATACCGGCCCGGCACCGGCGCCATCTGGCACTACAAGCTCGACCAGGACCCCGCGGTCACCGCGAAGATCCCGCGCGGATGGCGGGACATCGACTACGTCGTGTCCACACCCGCACTGCGCGGCGAACGCCAGCACCTGCCCACGCTGCGCGACCTCTTCGCGCACAGCGACCCGGTCGCCTCGTTCGGGGAGGGCGACGGCCGGATCGACGTACTCAAGGTCAGGAAACAGGGGGAACAATGAGACGGAAGAGACCCACCGGAAGCTCCACCCGCATTTCAACTCGTTCAATTTTCATGCTGCTTGCCCTGCTCGCCGCGGGCGTCGGACTGGCCCCGCTCGCCGTGTCTCCCGCCAGAGCCGCGGCGAATCTGATCACCAACCCTGGTCTGGAAACGCTCGACGCGGCCACACAGTTCCCGCAGTGCTTCGAGAAATCCGGCTGGGGCGACAACGACTTCACCTATGCCGTCACCGCCGACGCCCACAGCGGCAGCCGCGCCGTCCGCATCGACCTCGCCCGCCGCGCCGACGGCGACCGCAAGACGATGATGCTGGAGAACGCCTGCGCGCCGAAGGTCGTCGAGGGCCACCAGTACGACCTGTCCCTCTGGTACAAGTCGACCTCCCCGGACGTGGCGCTGACCCTCTTCCGGCACGACAAGACCGCCGGCTGGGTGTTCTGGACCGACGTCAAGACGCTGCCGAAGGTCCAGGCGTACACCCACGAGGAAGTCCGTACGCCGCAGATCCCGGCGAACACCGACCAGATCACCTGGGGCGCCGCCCTCTACGGCGTCGGTTCGCTCACCACCGACGACTACGCGATGGCCGACGCCACCGTCCCCGAGCCGCCCGACGACCCCTGCAAGGCGGGCGGCACGGGCCCCGAGTGCAAGGGCGAGTGGACCGTGCAGAGCGCACCGTCCCCGGTGCGCGCCATCCACTCCGTCCTCCTGCACACCGGGAAGGTCCTGCTCATCGCCGGTTCCGGCAACGACCGGGACGCCTTCAGGGCGGGCACCTTCAAGACCTCCGTCTACGACCCGGTGGCGAACACCTACACCGACATCCCGACCCCCGAGGACTTCTTCTGCGCGGGCCACGTCCAACTCCCGGACGGGCGTGTGCTGGTGGTCGGCGGCAACAAGGACTACGCGTCCGCCGACGGCACGGTCGGCTACAAGGGCCTGAAGACCAGCTACATCTTCGACCCGGCCACCAACAAGTACGTCAAGACCAACGACCTGCTCTCCGGCCACTGGTACCCCTCCGCCACCGCGCTCGGCAACGGCGACGTGCTCGCCCTCGGCGGCCTGGGCGAGGACTCCTCGGGCACCGTCGTCAACGAGCACTTCTCCTTCGCCCAGAACAAGTGGCTCCCCATGGGCCAGGCCAAGCAGTCCTGGGCCTTCTGGGGCCTGTACCCGGCGATGATCCTGCTCCAGGACGGCCGCCTCTTCTACAGCGGCAGCCACACCTTCGGCCCCGGCCTGCCCGGCACCGGCGCCTCCCTCTACGACTACGACAACAACACCATCACCGACGTCCCCGGCCTGCGGAAGAAGGACGAACGCGACCAGTCCGCTTCCCTCCTGCTGCCGCCCGCCCAGGACCAGAAGGTGCTCACCGCGGGCGGCGGCAACCACACGGTCGCCCCCGACGCGCACCGCCTCGTCGACCTCATCGACCTCAAGGCGGACGCCCCCGCGTACAAGCCCGGCCCCGACCTCCCGCAGGGCGTCTACAAGGACGGCACCAAGCAGAAGGGCGAGGAGGGCAAGGTCTACCTGTCGACCGTGATCCTCCCCGACGGCAAGGTCCTGGAGACCGGCGGCGCCCTGCACACGTACCGCGAGGACCCCGTCTTCTCGGCCTCGATGTACGACCCGGCCACCAACACCTTCGGCCGGCCGCTCGCCTCCGACCCGGTCCCGCGCACCTACCACTCCTCCTCGACGCTGCTGCCCGACGGCCGCGTCCTGAGCATCGGCGACAACCCCGGCGACGGCTCCTTCGACCAGCGCGTCTCGATCTACAAGCCGCCGTACCTCTTCAAGGGCGCGCGTCCGCAGATCACGTCGGTGGCCTCGCAGTCCTGGGCGTACGGCACCAACCAGCGCATCACCGTCGACACCCCCGTGGTGAAGGCGAGCCTGATCCGCCCGGCCGCCGTCACCCACTCCTCCGACCCCAACCAGCGGTACGTCGACCTGCCGATGACCGTCGACGGCAACACCGTCGACCTCTCCCTCACCAGCAACCCCAACCTGGCCCCGCCCGGCTGGTACATGCTGTCCGTGGTCGACGCCAAGGGCGTCCCGTCCGTCTCCAAGTGGGTGCGCATCGGCCCGCAGGGCCAGGTCGCCGCCGCTCGTGTGCAGAGTTACGCCGACGAGCTGACCGCCGCCCCGAAGGCGCCCAGCGCCCCGGCGGGCCCGAAGAGCGCCCCCAAGGGCGTCACCCTCGCGGACGGCTACGACGGCTGCGACCACGCGTACGGCACGGTGAGCACCTGCGTCCCGTGGAACTTCCCGAAGCTCACCAAGCCGGTCGCCGACCGCTGCGACTGGCTGAAGTCCAAGGGGTACGGGCCGCTGGAGGCCCGGCGCGACCGGCACGGCCTGGACCGCAACGGTGACGGAGTGGCGTGCGGGAAGGGCGACTTCAGGGGGTGGGTGCCGGGTACGAAACCGGTCCTGACCAAGAAGCCGCCGGCCGCGGAGCCCTCGGCTGCGAACCCACCGGAGGCCAAGCCTCACCACTAGCCCCACGGGTCCCACGGAAAGCGAGGGGGGTCTCAGCCGTTTCAGCCGCCTCGGTCGCCTCAGCCGTCGAGCCGGTCGATACGGGTGAGGCCCCCCTCGAACGTCCGCAGCATCCGGTCGATCAGCCCCACCAGGTCGTCCCGCTGGCCGCGCTCGGCCCAGTACAGCGTCGTCTCCAGCACGGCCGCCAGCAGCCCCGTCGCGAAGATCCGCACCTCCAGCTCGCCCGCGTCCCGCCCGGTCCGCTCGGCGATCACCCGGCACAGCATCCTGCTGGTGACGCCCACGCTCTCCACGATCCGGGCCCGTACGGCAGGCACTTCCAGCATCAGCCGGGTGCGCAGCAGCACCTCGTCCGGCTCCTCGTCCAGCGAGCGCCGCATCGCCTCGGTCACCACGGCCCGCACCGACTCCAGCAGGGGCTCGTCCGCCGGGCGCTGGCGCAGCGCGCCCTCCATCACCGGGTCGTACTCGTCGGGCAGGACGATGTCCTCCTTCACCGGGAAGTAGCGGATCACCGTGCTCGGCGAGACCTCGGCCTCCTCGGCGATCTGGTCGACCGTCGTGGCCTCCCACCCCTGGGCCGACACCAGGCGGAAAGTCGCCCGGCGAATCTCCAGGCGCGTCTTGATCTTTTTGCGTTCGCGCAGGCCGGGGCGGGTGTCGGAGGTGACGGGTGGGGTGTGTGGGGCGGCCATGGCGTCATTGTCGGCCATCTTCCGCGCATTGGCGGATCTTTGGCGGCCGGGGCCATTGTCAGTGCCGCATGTCACCGTGTGTTGTGGGTAGCCGAACTGTCCGTGAAATGACGACAGATGTGCGGAGTGATAGAGGAAGGGGGAGGCATGAAGAGATTCATGAACGTGCTGACCGCGGTGATGGCGGTGCTGTGCGTACTGGCTTTTCTGACCCTGGGGGCGGCGGCCGTCGTGGCGGTGGTGCTGATGGCCGTGGGAGTCCTGGCATGGCAAGTGGCCGCGGCGTCGAGGCCACGGCCACTGAGGCTGCACGGGCGGGGGACGGGTCAGGTCCCGGCCGGGGGCCTAATAGGCCACCAGCGAGATCGCCGTGTAGTGCGCGACGAAGGCGGCGAGGGTGAGGGAGTGGAAGACCTCGTGGAAGCCGAACCACGCCGGTGACGGGTTGGGGCGCTTGAGCCCGTAGATCACGCCGCCCGCGCTGTAGAGCAGTCCGCCGACGACCACCAGCACCAGCACCGCGATGCCGCCGGCCCGCATGAAGTCGGGCAGGAAGAAGACGGCGGCCCAGCCCATCGCGATGTAGCAGGGGGTGTAGAGCCAGCGCGGGGCGCCGACCCAGAAGACCCGGAAGGCGATGCCCGCACCGGCCGCCGCCCAGATCGCCCACAGCAGGGTGGTGCCGGTGGACTCGGGCAGCAGCAGGACGGTCAGCGGGGTGTAGGTGCCCGCGATGATCAGGAAGATGTTCGCGTGGTCGAGGCGGCGCAGGACCGCCTCACCCCGCCGGCCCCAGGTGCCCCGGTGGTAGACGGCGCTGACCCCGAAGAGCATGCAGGCGGTCAGGACGAAGACCGTGCACGCGACGCGGGCGCTGGTGGAGTCGGCGAGCGCGATCAGCGCGATGCCCGCAACCAGCACGGCGGGGAACATGCCGGCGTGCAGCCAGCCGCGCATTCTCGGCTTTATCGGGGGCGGGACGATCTCGGTGACCTGGGCGGGCACGGCATGCGACGTCATGACCCGAATGCTACCTACGGTTCCGTAAGTTCTGGCTACGAGTGGCGATGCTCACGCATGAGGGGATTGTGAGGAGTGGCGATGCTCACGTGTGCGGCCCCCTGGACAGATGGGCGGTGCACCGGGATGATCAAATGAGTGCGGTCGGCACCGGATGAGCGCCAGAGGGACTGTTCCAAAGAAAAACGTGTGAAGCATCCGGGTCGCAGCCCCCACGGGGCAACAAAACACAAACCCCTCATCAAGGAGCAATCGTGGCGCGCGACATCGCGGCTCCCACCACCGTCCCCACCAACCACCAGGAGCTCGTCTCCTGGGTAGACGAGATCGCAGCCCTCACCGAGCCCGACCGTGTCGTGTGGTGCGACGGTTCCGAGGCCGAGTACGAGCGGCTCTGCGAGGAGCTCGTCGCCAAGGGCACGTTCAAGAAGCTCGACGAGATCAAGCGCCCGAACTCCTACTACGCCGCCTCCGACCCCTCCGACGTCGCCCGGGTGGAGGACCGCACCTTCATCTGCTCCGAGAAGGAAGAGGACGCGGGTCCGACGAACCACTGGAAGGCCCCGGCGGAAATGCGGGAGCTGTTCCAGGGCAAGGACGGCCGGGAGGGCATCTTCCGCGGCTCCATGCGCGGCCGCACGATGTACGTCGTCCCCTTCTGCATGGGCCCGGTCGGCTCGCCGCTGTCCGCGATCGGCGTCGAGATCACCGACTCGGCGTACGTCGCCGTCTCCATGCGCACCATGACCCGGATGGGCCAGCACGTCTTGGACGAGCTGGGCACCGACGGCTTCTTCGTGAAGGCCGTCCACACCCTCGGCGCCCCCCTCCAGGAGGGTGAGGCCGACGTCCCGTGGCCGTGCAACTCCACCAAGTACATCTCGCACTTCCCCGAGGACCGCGAGATCTGGTCCTACGGCTCGGGCTACGGCGGCAACGCCCTGCTCGGCAAGAAGTGCTACGCCCTGCGCATCGCGTCCGTCATGGCCCGCGACGAGGGCTGGCTGGCCGAGCACATGCTCATCCTCAAGCTCACGCCCCCGCAGGGTGAGTCCAAGTACGTGGCCGCCGCCTTCCCGTCCGCCTGCGGCAAGACCAACCTCGCCATGCTGGAGCCCACGATCTCCGGCTGGACCGTCGAGACCATCGGCGACGACATCGCCTGGATGCGGTTCGGCGAGGACGGCCGGCTGTACGCGATCAACCCGGAGGCCGGTTTCTTCGGCGTCGCGCCCGGCACCGGCGAGCACACCAACGCCAACGCCATGAAGACCATGTGGGGCAACTCCGTCTTCACCAACGTCGCCCTCACCGACGACAACGACGTCTGGTGGGAGGGCATGACGGAGGAGGCTCCGGCCCACCTCACCGACTGGAAGGGCAACGACTGGACCCCCGAGTCCGGCACGCCCGCCGCCCACCCGAACGCCCGCTTCACCGTCCCGGCCGGGCAGTGCCCGATCATCGCGCCGGAGTGGGAGGACCCGAAGGGCGTGCCGATCTCGGCCATCCTCTTCGGCGGCCGCCGCGCCACCGCCGTCCCGCTGGTCACCGAGTCCTTCGACTGGCAGCACGGCGTCTTCCTCGGAGCCAACGTCGCCTCCGAGAAGACCGCCGCCGCCGAGGGCAAGGTCGGCGAGCTGCGCCGCGACCCGTTCGCCATGCTGCCGTTCTGCGGCTACAACATGGGCGACTACATGAACCACTGGGTCAAGGTCGGCGCGGACAAGGACCAGGCGAAGCTCCCGAAGATCTACTACGTGAACTGGTTCCGCAAGAACGACGCGGGCAAGTTCGTGTGGCCCGGCTTCGGCGAGAACAGCCGCGTCCTGAAGTGGATCGTCGAGCGCCTGGAGGGCAAGGCCGAGGGCGTCGAGACCCCCATCGGCATCCTCCCGACCAAGGAGGCCCTCGACACGGACGGTCTGGACCTCCCCGAGGCCGACCTCGACTTCCTGCTCACGGTCGACAAGGAAGCCTGGCGCGAGGAGGCCGCCCTGGTCCCCGAGCACCTCAACACCTTCGGCGACCACGCGCCGAAGGAACTGTGGGACGAGTACCGCGCGCTGGTCCAGCGCCTCGGCTAGTCCCCCCTGATACGTGGTCGGAGCCGGCCTGTTCCCCGGCTCCGGCCCAGCCCCCTCGCTCGGCCTCCCGGGTGCACGAACACCCGGAGGGCCGAGCGTGGGGGAGCCGCACTCGGATCGTCACGACACCGCCCTGACCAGTGGGATCCCTCGAACGAGCCGCGGCACGGCCCCCGACGTCTCCAGGCGTCGGGGGCCACCCCTTTTCCGAACGCCTAGCGCTCCTCCAGGTACCGGGTCAAGGACTCCTGCCGCATCCCCTCCACCTCCCGCAGCCCCTCCGCGACCCCCCGAACATCCCGCAGGATCAAGGCCAGTTGGCGCACCACGTGCTTCTCCGGCGACTCGCCCCCGCCCGGCGTCCACTTCGTCCACCACCGCGCCCCGAGATACGTGTCCACCGCCTCCGGCACGTCCTCCCGTACCGCCCGCCCCAGGATGTGCAGGGACTCCGGGTCGCGGTCCCAGCCCCCGTGGGCCAGCAGCGCGTCGAGCAGCCCGACGAGCTCCGCCAGCTTCCGCGCCGGTACGGGCGGCAGGTCGGGCGTCACCGAGGTCACGTACGCACGCAGCCGGTCGAAGTCCTCCCGCAGAAGCGCGGACCCCTCCTCCCCGAACCCCGGCACCTCCACCCGCTCCGGCGGCGCCACCAGCGCCCCCGCCCCGTACAGCCCGGCCACCACCAGCGGCCAGTACGCCCCCGCCGCGCCGGTGAAGGTGAGCGCGAGGCCGGCCAGCCCGGCCCCGCACCCGGCGAGGTTCTTCCGGGACTCCAGGTAGCCCAGGACCCTATTGGTAGCCACGGATCTCCTCGAAAGCCTCGTCCAGCGAACCCTTCGTCGCGTCGAAGAGACGTCCGCCGGTGAGCCCCGCGATGTGGCTCAGTTCCGTCATGTTGGAGTCCCCGAAGCGGATCGCGAACACCGGTGTGACGCGCCGGTTCGGCGGCAGTGCCGCATGGTAGGCGTCGAAGTCCGCCTCGGAGGCGCCCGCCGTGTTCGCGCCGTCCGTCATCAGGACGATGGTGGTGAGGGCGTCCCCCGGGGTGCCGATGCGTTCGTACGCCTCACGCAGGCTGCTGTAGATGGCCGTGCCGCCCCGGGCGGTCAGGCCGGCGGCCTCCGTGCGGAGCGCGTCGAGCGCGAGAGCGGGCCGGGCCGGGTCGACCGTGTGGCGTACGACCCGCTTCACCTCCGAGCCGAACGGCAACAGCGTCACCTCCTCCCGGTCCCGGAAGCGGCGGCCCAGCGCCGAGTCGGGCTTCCCGATCAGACGGTCGAGGGCCTGCTTGAGCCGGTCGAGCCGGTCGCCGCCCATCGAGGCCGACGTGTCCAGCACGTACACCGTGCGCGAGGGGCGGCGCAGCACGTTCTCGTACGAGGCGAGCAGTCCGTCGGCGACCGCGCGGGTGGCGGGCAGGGGAAGTTCGCGGCGGCGCTCCCCGGCGTCCTGCGCGGGGGCTCCCGTCACCGGGCGGCGCAGGGTGGCCGTCGCCAGGGACGCCTGTACGGCGGGGGAGCGCAGGTGCGCGGTCAGCTTGGCCGCGTCCTCCTTGGCGCCTGCGGACGCCGAGGTCAGGAGGGAGAAGGGGTAGTCGGCGGTGACGACTCCGTCGCGGGGGCGGACGACGGTGAGGTCCGGGTCGTGGTCGCGGTTCATGGAGAGCAGCACGGACTCGTAGTTGATCAGTGCGTTCATGGAGCCGCGCCTGCCGTACGAGTCCGCCAGCCAGCCCGAGGAACCGGCCGTCAGGCGCTGGCCCGCGAAGAACTGCTTGAGCCGGGGGGTCGCCCTGCGGACGTCGGTCTCCGTCAGCGCGCCCTGGGCCCCGGAGAGCGCCGAGGTGACCGAGACGAGGGCCGAGAAGCCCGAGTTGGAGCGCAGCGGGTCCGTCATCGCGTACGTCAGACGGCCGGACACCACTGCCCGGTGCACGTCCGCCCAGGTGACCTTCCCCGGGCTCCAGCCCAGCTCGCGCATGCTCTCCGGCTTCACCCCGATCGCCACCGGGGAGGTCATCAGGGTCGTCTCGGAGGTCAGCTTCCCGGCGGCCTCCGGGCGCAGTCTCAGATAGTCGTTGGAGGACAGCCAGACGGCGTCGAAGCGGCCGTCGGCCCGGCCGGAGGCGATCTCCTCGACGGCGTCCAGCGTGCCCGCCCAGGTGAAGCGGACCTCGACCCCCGTCTCCCGGTGCGCCTGGGTCAACACCGTCTGCACGTCCGCGAGTTCGCTGGACGCCAGCACCCGCAGTGTCCCGGCCCGGTACTCCGTGTCGGCGTTCGGGGGCTCGGGCGTCTCTCCGCACGCCCCGACCAGCAGCGCCACCCCGAGCAGCGCCAGCGCTCTCCGCAGTCGACCGATCATCGCGGCGCACCCCCGTCCGAGGCCGACCTGCTGCGCTCCAAGTAGTCTCCCGCCGCCGTGAGTTCGGCCGTCAGGGACTGCACGGTCGTCGCCATCGCCTCCGTCGCCTGTGCCTTGTACGTGTCGATGGCGTCCAGCGTCGTGAAGATCTCCCGGAACGCCTGCCGCAGCGTCTCCGGGCTGACCGCCGCCTCCGCCGCGAGCTGCTGGATCTCGCCGCTCTGGGTGGCGAGCATCTGCGCGTTGCCCCGGATCAGCTCGTCCGTGGTGCCGCGCAGGGCGTTGACCTGCTCGACGACCTTCTTCTGGTTCTCCAGGGCGGAGGCCAGCATCACGGCGATCCGCAGGGCGGTGACCGTCGTGGTCGCGGCCCGCTCCACCCCCTTGATCAGCTCCTCGTTGTTGCGCCGCACGACGTCCATCGCCAGATAACCCTGCGCGCAGACCGCGAGCTGGGTCAGCAGGTCCTGGTGCTTCTGCCGTACGGGAAAGAGCACGTCGACCCGGAGCGCGTCCGCCTGCGCCGGGTCGACGCCCTGCGCCTCGGCGATCCGCCGCTCGACCGCCCCGTCCAGGGCTTCCGTCAGGACGGCGTACTCCTGGAGCTTGCCCATGGTGTCCCACAGGCGGGTGCGCTCGGTGTGCAGGGCCGCGTTGTCACGGCGCAGCTCGTCCTGGCCGCCGCGCAGCGAGCCCACGATCCGGTTCAACGTGCTTTGTGCGGAGGCGTACTTGGCGAGGTGGTCGCGGAAGCGGTTGCCGCCCGGCAGCTTCCCGAGCAGCCGGCGGGCGCCGCGCGCCGGGGTGTCGCGGGGGTCCAAGTCCTCGACGGTGCGCCGGAGTTCGACCAGCGAGCCGCCGACCCGCCCCTGCGCGTCCTCCTCGCCGGAGGTCAGGGCCCGTACCGTACGGTCCAGCATCCGGTTCGACTGCTGGGCGGCACCCCGGATCTCCCCGGAGCCCAGCGCGGTGATCTCCCCGATACGGGTGGAGAACTCGGGGGAGCGGGTGTCCAGGCCGGACAGCGAGGCCACGTAGTCGGCGGCCCGCCGGGCCATCTCCTCCCGCACCTCCGCCGCCACCGGCACCAGCCCGGCCGCCTGCTCGGCCCGCACCGGTCCGGCCGGCTCCGGCGGCGTCAGTACGAGCGGCGATGCCTCGGACGTGGTCATGACGATCCCCCCTGTGCGCGCCGCGCCAGCGCGTGCAGCACCGCGGAGGTGGGCACGGGCGCCTGGCGGACGCCGGTCAGCGACTGGTTGAGGTACGAGGAGTGCGGGGCGGCGGCCGAGGCGAACTCGCCCGGAGCCCCCTGCGGCCGGAAGCCGTGCCGTACGGCAAGAGCCCGCAGCTTGGGATCGGACACCAGCAACTCACCGACAGTGCGGCCGAGTTCCGTGACCGGAACCACCGTGTGGTCACTGCTGACCGTCGTGTCCGGGTACAGCACCACCAGGTCGCCGACGTCCTGGCCGCGCAGCAGCAGCGACGCCACCTGGGACTCGTACACGAGCACCAGCGGATTGCCGACCCCGCTGATGAAGTCGCGGAACGGCGCGTCACTGCTGGTCTGCTGCGCCCCTTGTACGGAGACCAGCTTGCGCAGCAGCGGCGCGGTGCGCCCGACCGCCGCGTCCCCGTCCGCGACCCGGCCGCCGTCCGCGACGTACGAGGCGGCGGCGAGGTAGAGGGCGCCCGAGCTGGACGCGCTCGGGTCGGTCGTCGAGACGAAGAGCGAACCGCTCAACTCCCCGTACTTCTCCGCCCCCTTGAGCTGCTGCCAGGTGCGGTCCGCCTGTGCGGCGTCCAGCAGCGGCTTCATGCGCAGCGTCCCCGAGTGCGTGCCGCGCAGTGTGGCGAGCCCGGCGTCCGCGAGGACGCGGGCCGCGTTCTTGTGCGCGACGACGACCAGCGGCGAGTAGAACGGCCGCAGCACGGAGCCCGCGCCGCCCGCCTTCTTCCGCAGTTCGTCGGCGGGTGCCTTGCTGGCCGGGAAGACGAAGTCGTAGCCCTTCAGGGGCAGTTGCTCCATCGCCCACGACCCGGACGTCTCCGCCCGCACGGTGTAGCCCTTGGCAGCAAGGGCCTCCACCACCAACGGATCGGCGAAGAACTCCGCCTTCTCCGATCCGATCACTCCTCGCACGGTCTTCGTTGCCGTGCCCGGGTCTGTGCCCGTGCCCTGTTCTTCGCGGCCCACTGCGACGGCAACTGCCACACCGCCGATCAGCAGCACCGCCAGGACGATTCCCAGGATGCGTCTCACAGGGGCAGAGTGCTCCCGGAAACCCACATTCCGGGCGAGGTCAGATGAACACGGGGTGTACGTCCGATCGCAGTACGCAACCGGAACTGGTCACCCCCGTAAGGGAGTTGGTGGCACCCGGCCCACGGACCTCCGCGGCCGTGGACCGGGGCCGATCAGAGGCTGACCGTGGATGCGTCAGCGGTGCCGCCGGCAGTGGTCGCCGCCGTGTGCGCGTCCATGCGCTCGGCGGCGAGGATCGCGGCGGCGGTGTCCGCGCGCGAGGCGGCGACCACCAGCGCGCGGCCCGCGAGGGCGTGCGCGCGGCGGTGCAGTGCGGCCGGGTTCTCCCGGCGGTGCCCGGCGTGCCGGGCGGGCGGGGCGCCGCGCAGCCGGGCCACCTGGACGGCGATCCGGTCGGCGGCGGTGTCGAGGCCGAGTTCGTCGGTGACGGCGAGGAGGGCGGAGAGGTGTCCGGCGAGCTGGATGTCCAGCTCCTCCTCGCGGGTGCGGTGCGGGAAGCGGGCATCTGCGTCGGCCATGGAGTGGACCGACTTGGTGCGGATCGGTTCGTACATGACGGATGGCCTCCTGCGTCGAGCGTCAGGAAGCCATCCTATCTTAGATCCGGTCTAAAGTAGAGCGCCCTCAGGGGTGCGGGGCTGTGCTGATTTGCGGCTCCGCCGCGCGGGCGCGATCGGCCACAACGAACCCGCACGTTCAAACAGGCGCTTGCACCCCGCCCAAGGGGTCAGTGCTGGCCGTATCCGTCCAGGAAGTTCCCGATCCGGGTCACCGCATCGGCCAGATCCTTCGAGTTCGGCAGCGTCACAATCCGGAAGTGATCCGGCTCCGGCCAGTTGAACCCGGTCCCGTGCACCACCATGATCTTCTCGGCCCGCAGCAGGTCCAGCACCATCTGCCGGTCGTCCTTGATCTTGAAGACCTTCGGGTCCAGCCGCGGGAACAGATACAGCGCCCCCTTCGGCTTCACGCACGTCACGCCCGGGATCTGGGTGAGCAGCTCGTACGCCGTGTTCCGCTGCTCCAGGATCCGGCCGCCCGGCAGCACCAGGTCGTCGATCGACTGCCGGCCGCCGAGCGCGGTGGCCACCGCGTGCTGCGAGGGCATGTTGGCGCACAGCCGCATGTTCGCGAGGATCGTCAGCCCCTCGATGTACGACGAGGCGTGCGCCTTCGGCCCGCACACCGCCATCCACCCGCTCCGGTAACCGGCCACCCGGTAGTTCTTGGAGAGCCCGTTGAAGGTGAGGACCATCAGGTCGGGGGCGATCACGGCGGTCGGGGTGTGCGTCGCGCCGTCGTACAGGATCCGGTCGTAGATCTCGTCCGAGCAGACGATGAGGTTGTGCCGCCGCGCGATTTCCGTCAGCCCCCGCAGCATCTCGTCGTCGTACACCGCACCCGTCGGATTGTTCGGGTTGATGATGACGAGCGCCTTCGTCCGGTCGGTGATCTTGCGCTCGATGTCGGCGAGGTCGGGCATCCAGTCGGCCTGCTCGTCGCACCGGTAGTGCACGGCGGTGCCGCCCGCCAGCGAGACCGAGGCGGTCCACAGCGGGTAGTCGGGGGCCGGGACCAGGACCTCGTCGCCGTCGTCGAGCAGTGCCTGCATCGACATCTGGATCAGCTCGGAGACGCCGTTGCCGAGGTAGATGTCCTCGACGTCGAGGTCGATGCCCTTGGTCTGGTAGTGCTGCATCACCGCGCGCCGCGCCGACAGCAGGCCCTTCGCGTCGCCGTATCCGTGCGCGGTGCCGAGGTTGCGGAGGATGTCCTCCAGGATCTCGGGCGGGCACTCGAACCCGAAGGCCGCCGGGTTGCCCGTGTTGAGCTTGAGGATGCGGTGACCGGCCGCCTCCAGCCGCATCGCCTCCTCAAGGACCGGACCCCGGATCTCGTAACAGACATTGGCGAGCTTCGTTGACTGGATCACCTGCATGACGGCGAGCTTACGGGCGAGTACGGGCCGCTGCGCGCGAATACGGGCGCCCTCCCCGAAGGAGTGCCCGAACCGGACTCCCCGCGTCTTCCATCGCAAAGCGGACGCGGGGTGGGGCCCGCCCAAACGCAAGCCCCGCCCGCCCGGCGACCACGAATCCGCAGGCCGGGTGTCCTTCATCACCCCGCGATCACCCGCGATCACCCGCGAGCCCCCACGATCCCCCGCGATCACCCGGCCGCCGGGGGACCCCCCTCGCGCGCCGCCCGCGCGGCCACCGGCCCCAGCCACTCCGCGAGCCCCGCCGGGTCCGCCCGCTGGAGGTAGAGCGTCGCGAACACCGGCCCGTTCAGCAGCGCGTGCAGTCTCCGCACAATCGGTACGGTCCCCAACTCGCCCCGTGCGAACGCCCGTTGCAGCAGCCCGGTGAGCGCCTCTTGCTGCCGCACCAAGCGGGTTGCGGGTCGCTTGGGCGCGGGGCGGTGGGTGATTGCTGTTCCTTCCGGGGCGCTGCCCCCGGAGCCCCTGGTGTTCTCCCCGGCCTCGCTCCTGCACGGCTGTGCCCGATGTGCGGCTGCCGCCGGATGGCCGTTCGCCGGGGTGCTGGCCGGTGGGCCCCGTGCGGGGGTGGGCCCTGTTCGGGTCGGCACCCGGCACGGGGCGTTCGCCCCGGCCCCGCCCCTTTGCCGCTGCGTTTGATGTGCGGCTGCCGCCGCGTGGCCGGTCACCGGGCCGTTGCCCGGTGGGCCCCGTGCCGGGGGTGAGCCTTGTTTGGGTCGGCACCCGGTGCCGGGGGGGGGCGCCCCAGCCTCGCCCCTTCACCTAAACCCGCGGGGCGTGGGGCCGGTTCCGTGCGGGTGGGTGGGGGCTGGGCGCGCAGTTCCCCGCGCCCCTGGAGTGCCTGCCCTTCGGGCGGCACATCAGAGCATCTCGGCCCGCGCCAGGCATCTCAGCCCGTCGAGGGGGTCCCCCCTGCTCGAGCGAAGCCGAGAGCTTGGGGGAGTTTGAGGACGCGCGGGCGCAGCCCGTGCAGGGTGCGAGGGGCGTAGCCCCGTCTGGGGCAGCAACCCCCACCAACAGCCTCGCGAGTTTAGGTGAAGGGGCGGGGCTGGGGCGGGCGCCGCAGGCAAAGCCGGGGCGCACCTCGCGGGGCGTGGGGGCGCGGTCCCGGAGTTCCCGGTGATCCGCAGTACGCGCATCGCACGCAAGGCGTGGGGCGGGGGTGCCGCCGGGCAACCTAACCCGTACCGGCGCACAAAAAATGGCGCAGGCCGCGAGATCCACTCGGGGGAGGAATCTCGCGGCCGTCGCCTGTTCGGTCAAGCGTCGCTCACGTGGGAGGTGTGCGGCGCTGTGCGCACGTGGGAGGTGCGCGGTGGTGCGGTCGGGTCAGCCCGTGGGGCGACCGTCCGTACCGGGTGTGACTAGCCGATCGGCAGGCCACCCATGAGCGGGGCGGCGGGGATGCCCGCGGGCTTCGCCTCGGCGGAGCCGACCTTGGCGTCGGACGTCGCCTTGTGGGTGGCGGTCGCCTTCTTGGCGGTGTTGGCCGCGCTGTTGACCGTGGCCTCCCCATTTCGGAACTGCGGTGCGTACCGTTTTCCGTACCGGCGGACTTTCGGTCGGGGAGACACCGAAATGGCCTATACGCAGGGACTTCCCAGGGACTTCCCGGGCTTCAGCGCCGCCCCGGAGTCCTCCGCACGGACCGTCCTGCCAGTACCTGGGTCCGCTTGCCGTCCTCGATCACGAATTGCCCGTCAATCAGTACGTGCGGAATTCCGACCGGCAGAGTGCGCGGCGCCTCGAAGGTCGAACCGGCCGCCACGGTTGCCGGATCGAAGAGGGCGAGATCCGCCCGGTATCCCTCACGGACGAGTCCGCGATCGGTTAGCCGGAGGCGGGCGGCGGGGCGGGAGGTGAGATGGGCGACGGTTTCCTCCAGGGAAAGGACGCCCAACTCCCGTGCGTAATGGCCGAGATAGTGCGGGAAGGTGCCGTAGGCGCGCGGATGCGGTTTGTAGCCCTGGAGGATTCCGTCGCTGCCGCCGGTGTGCACGCGGTGGCGCATGATGGCGCGGACGTTCTCCTCGTGCCCGACGTGCTGGAGGATCGTGGAGCCCAGCCGGTCGTTGATCAGCAGTCGGCGGGCGGTCGTCCACGGGGCTTCGCCGCGTTGGGCGGCCGAGGCGGCGATCGTCTTGCCGACGCAGCCCGCGAGACCGGGGTCGGAGACGCCGGAGACCTCGATGGTGTCCCACTCGATGGGCACCCCGTGACAGCCGTCCGCGCCGATCTCCTCCATGTGGTGGCGGATCTTCTCGGCGGTCGCGTCGTCCTTCAGGCGCTTCAGGATGGCCTCGGGCCCGCCCTCGCTCGCCCAGCTCGGCAGCATCGCGACGAGCGTGGTGCAGCCGGGGGTGTACGGGTAGGTGTCGAGGCTGATGTCGGCGCCGTCGGCGAGCGCCTCGTCCAGGAGGGCCAGCAGGTCGGGGGCCTTGCCCTTGTTCACGCCGAAGTTCATGGTGGCGTGCGCCAGGTGCAGGGCGCAGCCCGCGCTGCGGGTCAGCTCGACCATTTCCTCGTACGCCTGAAGGGCTCCGGCGCCGTAGGAGCGGTGGTGGGGGCAGTAGTAGCCGTCGTACGAGGCGACCACCCGGCACAGCTCGGTCAGCTCGGCGTCGTCGGCGTACATGCCGGGCGTGTAGGTGAGCCCGGAGGACATGCCGACCGCGCCCTGCTCCATGCCCTCGGCAACCAACTGCCGCATGTGGTCGAGCTGTTGGGGTGTGGTGGGCCGGTCGTCCCAGCCGACGGCGTACATCCGGACCGTGCCCTGGGGGATGAGGTAGGCGGCGTTGACCGCGATGCCCCGGTCGAGCCGGTCCAGGTACTCGCCGACCGTGCGCCAGTCGAAGTCGATGTCCGAGCCGTCGCCGTTCCATCCGGTGATCGCGGTGCGGACCGAGGCGAGGGTGCGGTCGTCGACGGGTGCGTACGAGAGTCCGTCCTGCCCGAGGACTTCCAGGGTGACCCCCTGGGCGGCCTTCGCGCTGTGGTCGGGGTCGCGCAGGAGGGCGAGGTCGGAGTGGGCGTGCATGTCGATGAAGCCGGGGGAGAGCGCGAGCCCGTCGGCGTCGAGGACGCGGGTGCCGGTGAGGCGTTCGTTGCGGGAGATGCTGGAGATCCGGCCCTCGGTGATGCCGACGTCGGCGCGGTACGAGGCACCGCCCGAGCCGTCGATCACCTGCGCGCCGCGTATGACGAGATCCATGACGGCGGCCCTCTCAGAAGAACGTGCGGACGAAGTCGACCACCGTGCCGTCGGCCTCGACCACGGGGATGAGCTGCCACTTGTCGAAGATCGTGCACGGGTGGGACATGCCCAGGCCCACCCAGTCCCCGACCTCCAGCTCGGCCGAAGCATCGGTGCTCAGCCAGCCGTGCTGGTCGGAGAGCCCGGTGACGGTGATGCCGGTCGCGGGGCGGACGCTGCCGTCGCGGGCGGACCGTACGACCTGGGCCTCGGGGAGGTGGAGGTCGTACGCGGCGTCCCGCTTGCCCGCATTCACGAAGGCCTGCGCGGGCGTCGGCCGGGACACGACCTGCGCCCACAGCCGGAAGGCGGGCTGCAACTGCCCTTCCTCCGGTACCCGGTTGAAGGGGGTGAGCTCCTTGTAGTGGCCGTCGTCGTGCGAGACGTACGCACCCGAGCGCAGCAACTTCATTACGGGGAAGGAGAGTTCGGGGATCTCGGCGAAGACGTCCGCGACGGCGTCGAACCAGGCGCTGCCGCCCGCGCTGATGACGATTTCGCCGAGGTCGGGGGAGAAGCGTCCGGCGCGGTCGAACTCGACTGCCAGGGTGACCAGTTCGCGCAGCCAGGAGCGGACCCGGTCGCCGTCCGCCTTCGGCACCTCGCCCTCGTACCCGGCGACACCCACCAGCCGCAGCGTGGTGGTCGCGGCCACCGCGTCGGCGACCCGGGCGCAGTCGGCAGGGGTGCGTGCGCCGGTACGGGCGCCCTCGCCCGCGCCCAGCTCCACCACCACGTCCACCGGCCGGGAGGCCCCGGCCGCGCGCAGCGCCGCGTCCATCAGCTCGACGCCGCGCACGGAGTCGACGTAACAGACGAAGGTGAAGCCGGGGTCCGCGTCGAGTTCGGCGGAGAGCCAGCGCAGGGCGGCGGCGTCGACCAGCTCGTTGGCGAGGAAGATCCGCGGGATGCCGTACGCGCGGTAGACGCGGGCCTGGTGGGGGACGGCGGCGGTGATGCCCCAGGCGCCGCGCTCCAGCTGGCGGGCGAAGAGCTGCGGGGACATGGAGGTCTTGCCGTGCGGGGCGAAGGCGAGGCGGTGGCGCTCGGCGTAGGTCTCCAGGAGGGCGAGGTTGTGCTCCAGGGACTCCGCGGAGAGGGCGAGGAGGGGGGTGGTGAAGCCGCCGTCGAAGACGTTGCGGCGCTGGGCGGCCAGCTCGCCGACGGTCAGCCCGGCGGCCTCGGCGTCCGGCGGGAGGGCCTTGAAACGGTGGGTGACGGGCTCGTTCGCGAGCTCCTGTACCTCCGGCGTGGCCTGTTCGGCTCCCATGGGGCTCCTCCCTCCGGGTCATTGCAAATAATGCAACGCCCATTGCGTATATCGCTCACCGATGTCTAACATCCGAGCCGTGTCCGCACAACAGTCAGGTTCAGGTACCAGGGTCGCCGCAGCAGGCGCGGCCGAGGCGCATTCCCGCGCCCGGGTCGACGTCGTCTGCCTCGGCGAGTCCATGGTCACCTTCCTCCCCTCCCGCCCCGGCCGGCTCGCCGACGTCCCGTCCTTCGGGCGCACCATCGGCGGCGCCGAGTCCAACGTGGCCTGCGCGCTCGCCCTGGCCGGGCACGACACCAAGTGGGTCAGCCGGGTCGGCGCGGACGGTTTTGGTACGTATCTGACCGAGGCGATCGGTGCGTACGGGGTGGATGTGACGGATGTCGTACGTGATCCGGAGCGCCGGACCGGCATCTACTTCCGCACCGCCGACGACCGCGACGACGCCACCCACGAGGTCGCCTACTACCGGGCCGGGTCCGCCGCCTCCGCGATGTCCCCGGACGCGGTGGCGCGCGAGGCGCTGTTCGCGGCGCGGGTGCTGCATCTGTCGGGCATCACGGCCGCACTGTCGGCGGACTGCCTGGCGTTGATGCGGGAGTTGTGTGCGGCGGGGGAGGGGCGGCCGTTGCTGTCCTTCGACGTCAACTACCGTCCCGGGCTGTGGAGTTCGCCCGGTGAGGGTGGGCGGGTGCTGCTGGAGCTGGCGCGGGGCGCGGATGTCGTCTTCGTCGGTGAGGACGAGGCGGCGGCCGCGTGGGGTGTACGGGGTGGACCTGCGGCCGTGCGGGACGCCCTGCCCGAGCCGGGTGTGCTGGTCGTCAAGCAGGGCGCGGCCGGGGCGACCGTCTTCGCCGGGGACCAGGTGCACTCCGTACCGGCCCCCTTGGTCGAGGTCGTCGCGCCCGTCGGGGCCGGGGACGCCTTCGCCGCCGGGTTCCTCTCCGCGATGCTGCGCGGACTCGACGTACCGCTGCGGCTGCGGCACGGGCACCTGACGGCCGCCGCCGCCCTCACCGTGCCCGGAGACGTGGCCGAAGTGCCCGCACGGGAACTGGCCGACGAGTTGGCCGCCCTGGACGAAGAGGCCTGGGGGAGACTTCGTCTGGGCCCCGGGTGGACCGGGGCGGGGGCGCACGTGGAGGTACGTACCGCATGAGTCAGACAGTCGACCGCGCGCTGAGCATTCTGCCGCTGCTCGCACAGGGGCCCGCCGACCTCGGCCAGGTCGCCGACCGGCTCGGCGTGCACAAGTCGACGGCGCTGCGGCTGCTGCGCACGCTGCACGAGCACGGGCTGGTGCACCGGCAGCAGGACCAGCGGTACCGGCTCGGGGCGCGGCTGTTCGCGCTGGCTCAGGAGGCCGTGGAGAACTTGGATGTGCGCGACATCGCGCATCCGTATCTGAAGGAGCTCAACGCCGAGTGCGGGCACACCGTCCATCTCGCGGTGCGGGAGGAGGGGGAGGTGCTGTACATCGACAAGGTCGAGAGCCGGTATCCCGTACGGATGTACTCGCGGATCGGGAAGCCGGTGGCGATCACCGTGGCCGCGGTCGCGAAGCTGCTCCTGGCGGATCTGCCGGAGGGGGAGCGGCGGGAGATCGCCGAGAAGCTGGAGTATCCCCAGTACACGGCCCGGTCGACGCCCAACGCGGCTGCCTTTGTGCGGGAGTTGGCGTTGGTGCGCGAGCAGGGCTGGGCCACCGACCTCGGCGGGCACGAGGAATCCATCAACTGCGTCGGCGCGCCGATCAGGGGCGCGGACGGCAAGGTCGTCGCGGCGATGTCGGTGTCCGCACCGAACGTCGTCGTCACGCGGGAGGAGCTGCTCACGCTGCTGCCGCTGGTGCGCCGGACGGCGGAGGCGATCAGTCGTGAGTACTCCGGTCACTCCGGTGACTCCGGTGCGGGCGACGTCCCGCACCACGCGTAGGGCGCGCCGGGCGCCCTCCGCACCACCCCACCACTGTCTGGTTAGGAAGTAACCCCCATGGCTGACAAGCTCGAAAAGACCGCGATCACCCCGTCGACCCACACCGCGCCGCCCGCGAAGTTCTCGCACGGCGTCCGGAAGGGGAACCTGCTCCAGGTCGCCGGACAGGTCGGGTTCCTCCCGGCGGTCGAGGGCCAGGCGCCCACGCCTGCCGGGCCTTCCCTGCGGGAGCAGACCCTTCAGACCTTCGCCAATGTCAAGGCGATTCTGGAGGAGGGGGGCGCGTCGTGGGAGGACGTGATGATGATGCGCGTGTACCTCACGGATGTGGATCACTTCGCGGAGATGAACGCGATCTACAACGAGTACTTCGCTGATCTGAAGGAGGCGCCGTCGGCGCGGACCACGGTGTACGTGGGGCTGCCGGCGGGGCTGCTGATCGAGATCGACGCGCTCGCAGTTCTGGGCTGAGCGCTTTTGGGGGCCTGAGTGCGGGTGGCTCAGCCCTCGGGTGACGGGGCCGTCTGCTCCGTCGCCCACCGGGCCCTTGGGGGCGCCCTCTCTCTCCGCCCAGCCCCTTTGGGCGGTGCTCTCCTTTCCGCCGCCATCCCCTCGGGCGGCGGGCCGCACCCACCGGCCCTCTTGGGCGCTCCCCCTCCCCCCCTCGTCCCCTTGGGCTGCGCGCCCCTTCCGCCTAGCCCCCTCGGGCGGCGGGGCCGTCCGCCCCCTTCCCCCTCCCTCGCCCCCTTGGGCGGCGGGGCCGCCCCCCGGGGGGCGGGACGGGCGGGCAAGGGGGCGGTACGCCCGATCCGGGCCCGCCCCGGTTCCGGCCGCTGCCCGCACCTTGCACGCCGGGTGCGCGCAGCCCCGGGGCCCTCGGGACGCCTCCCGGTACCGGGTGCGGTCAGGTCCGGCCCGCCGGGCCAGGGGGTCCCCAGCCCCGCCCCTTCACCTAAACCCGCGGGGCATGCACGGTTCCCGTGCGGGTGCGTCGTGGCTGGTCGCGCAGTTCCCCGCGCCCCTGAAGGGGCGCGCCCGCGCGGCGGACCCGCACATCGACACAGTCCCGCACCCCCAAGCCCCCGCACCCCCAACAGGGTGCAGGCCCACCCCGACAACACCCCAAGCAATCCCCGCACCTGCAAGAAGCCCCGCTCTCTCCTACCCCCCTCGGGGCGACAACGATGTCCCCCGGAACGCCCGGAGTTGACCGCACATGCAGCTCGCAGCACCCGTACCCGTACCCGCCCCCGCCCTCATATCCCTCGCCGCCGACGCCGCCAAGGAGACGCCCCACACCGGCGGCCTCCTGGCCCTCATCAGCGGCACCCCCGGCCTCCTCACCGTCGCCGTCCTCGGCATCGCCCTCCTCCTCTTCCTGATCATCAAGGTCCGGCTCCAGCCGTTCGTCGCGCTGCTCGCCGTCTCCGTCGCGGTGGGCCTCTCCGCCGGCCTCTCGGTCACCGAGCTCTTCGGCACCGTCCAGAAGTCCACCGCGATCTCGGTCATCGAGACGGGCATGGGCGGCATCCTCGGCCACGTCGCGATCATCATCGGCCTGGGCACCATGCTCGGCGCGATCCTCGAAGTCTCCGGCGGCGCGGAAGTCCTCTCCCAGCGCCTGCTCAACCTCTTCGGCGAGAAGCGCGCACCCCTCGCCATGGGCCTCACCGGTCTCATCTTCGGCATCCCGGTCTTCTTCGACGTCGGCATCTTCGTCCTCGCGCCGATCGTGTACGCCGCCGCCAAGCGCAGCGGCAAGTCCGTCCTTCTCTACGCCATGCCGCTGCTCGCGGGCCTGTCCATGACCCACGCCTTCCTGCCCCCGCACCCCGGACCGGTCGCGGCCGCAGGGCTGTTCAAGGTCTCGCTCGGCTGGGTCATCCTGATGGGCCTCGCGGTCGGCATCCCCGCCGTCCTCGCAGCCTGGGTCTATTCCGCCTGGATCGGCAAGCGCATCTTCGTACCCGTACCGCAGGACATGGTGGAAGCGGCCGAGGAGGCGAAGGCGGCGGTCGTCGCCGAGCAGCAGGCCTCCGGGGTCGAGCCGCGCGAGGATCCCGTACCGCTGGGGACCGTCCTGGCCATCATCGGTACGCCGCTCATCCTCATCCTCGGCGCGACCTTCTCCTCGATCGCCCTGGACCCGTCCACGCTGCGGTCGGTCATCGAGTTCTTCGGGAACCCGTTCGTCGCGCTCACCATCGCCCTGCTGCTGGCGTACTACCTGCTCGGCATCCGGCGCGGCTGGTCCCGCAAGTCCCTTGAAGCCGTGTCGACTTCGTCGCTCAAGCCGGTCGGCAACATCCTGCTCGTCGTCGGCGCCGGCGGCATCTTCGGCGCGGTCCTCAAGGGCAGCGGCATCGCGAAGGCCCTCGCTGAGACCTTCGACAACGTCGGGCTCCCGGTCATCGTGCTCGCCTGGCTGATCTCCGTCGTGCTGCGCGTCGCACAGGGGTCGGCGACGGTCGCCATCGTCACCACCGCCGGAATCGTGGTTCCGATGGTCCAGGGGCAGGACGTCTCGCAGGCCCACCTCGCGCTGATCATCATGGCCATCTCGGCGGGCTCGATCTTCGCCTCGCACGTCAACGACGGCGGCTTCTGGATGGTCGCCAAGTACTTCGGCATCTCCGAGCGCGACACCCTCAAGTCCTGGACGGTCCTGGAGACGGTCCTGTCCGTGGCGGGCTTCGCGGTGGCCGCGCTGCTCAGTCTGGTGATCTAGCGGTCCGGCTGACGTTGTGGGGCCTCGGGCTGGAGCCGGAGGTCCCACGGCGGGCGTTCGCGTGTACGGGCGCGTTTCTGGCGGGCCCGTGTCGGTGTGTGCGGGGGAGGGTGCCGGAGCATCCCGTCCCGTGCCGGGGTGCGGGGTGCGGGGGAGCGCCGGAAGTGGGGTGGGCCCGTGCCGGGTGTGCGGGTGCGGGCCGCCCCTCTTTTCATGGTCGCGCTTCCGGGTGGCCCGTAAAGGGCGCTCCTGCGTCGCGTCGGCTGCGCCGATTCCTCCCCCAAGCTCTCGGCTTCGCTCGAGCAGGGGGTACCCCCCCGCTCCACCCTTGACGGGCCACCCTCCAGCGCTGGGCTTTGAGGGGGGACAGCCCGAAAAACGGTCCCCGGACACGGTTCGGGAAGTGGCCGTTCGCCGTTGCCGGGCGGCGGGTTGGTGGGTGGGGGCGCCGGGAAGCGGTGGCAGTCGTGTGCCATCCGTCGCTGGGTGGGTGGGGTGTCGTTCGTGGTGGCGGGTGCGTTCGGCCAGTTGCGGCCGGTGGGGGTGCGCCGACCTCAATGGGGCTGTGGCCATGGGTCCGGCGGGTGCGGGCCGTCGGCTGGCCGAGGCTCAAGCTAGTGGCTCGCGAAAGTGGGACACATGGGAGCGAAAGTGTCCCACCTTTGTGGGGGTGTGGAGGCGCCGTCGGCTATGGGCGTCGGGGCGTGAGGGAGCAGAGGGCTGTGTCCAGGGTGCGGTCCACGTGTTGGCGGCCCTGTGCGGCCGGGCCCGGGTTGGCGTTGACGGCGACGGTTGCGGTTCGGCCGTCGTCGGTTGCGCCCGGGGATGTTGCGTAACCCAGGAAGTCGCCCTCCTGGCCCCAGCGCAGGCCCCCGCAGCTCAGTTTCTGGCTGCTGATGCCGAGGCCGAAGCGGGTGCCCGCGGGGTAGCCCGAGTCGGCGGGGATCGCCACGGTGGTGCGCATTTGGGCCAGTTGGGCGGGGCGCAGGAGCTTGCCGGTGAGGAGGGCGGAGAGGAAGCGGTTGAGGTCGTTGGGGGTCGAGATCAGGGAGCCCGCGGCCCAGGCCGAGGAGGGGTCGAGTTGGGTGACGTCCAGGAAGGGGGTGCCTTGTTTGAGGGCGGAGTAGCCGTGGGGATGGGGGCCTTGGATTTGTTGGTCGCCGGGGGTGGGGAGGTAGGTGTTGCGGAGGCCGGCGCGGTTGATGACGCGGTGGGTGATCTCTTCGTTCAGGGGGCGGCCTGTTACCTGCTCGACGAGGAGTCCGGCCACCACATAGCCCGTACTGCTGTACTGCCAGCCCTTGCCCGGCGGGAACACCGCCTTGTGGCGCAGGGCGAGGTCCAGGAGGGTGCGGGGCTGGTAGTAGCGGTGGCGTTTGGCGGCCATGTCCGCCAGGTCGGTCGCGAGGTAGCGGGTGTAGTCGGGCAGGCCGCTGGTGTGCTGGAGGAGGTGGCGCACGGTGATGCGGCGGCCGTCGATGCCGTTGCCGCGCAGGAGTCCTGGGAGGTACTTCTCGACGGGGGCGTCCAGGGACACCTTTCCCTCGCCGACGAGTTGGAGGACCGCGACCGCCGTGAAGGACTTGTTGACGCTTGCAGCCCGCGTCCGCCCGTCGACCGACGCCTTCGCTCCTGTGCGCAGGTCCGCGACTCCGGCGACGGCCTGCCGGGTGCGGCCGTCGCGGTCGGTGGTGGCGGCCCAGGCCGCCGGGTAGCCGTCGTCCTGTACGAGCCGGTCGAGGGCGTGCTGTACGGGGTCGGGGGTGGGGGCGGCGGTCGCGGGCAGCGTGCTGGTGAGGGCCAGGGCGGTGAGGGTGAGGGTGAGGGCGGTGGCGGCTGTGGTGCGCAGGTGGCGGTGGGGGGTGGGGTGCGGCGACATGGACATGGGGGACCCTTCCTCGTACGTACGACGGGGGTTGTCCGTTCCAGCGTGGGTCCGTGTGTCCTCCGGCCACCATCCGGGCAGCCGCAGGGCTTTCCGTGCGGGCAGCCTCACGGTTCGGGTGATGCTGGCCCCCGGCCGCCGTGCGGGGTACCGCCTCCCGGTGGCGGATCGGTTCAGCCCCGGCCCGCTGGGCCAATGGGTCCCCAGCCCCGCCCCTTCACCTAAACTCTGCGGGGCAGTTGGAGGGTTCCGTGCGGGTGCGTCGTGGCTGGTCGCGCAGTTCCCCGCGCCCCTGACGGGGCACCGCAGATCGAAACAGCCCCGCGCCCCTGGAGGGGTGCCCCCGCGATACTGGCTTCGGCAGCACGCACCGGACAGGGACGGACGGACACCCACCATGAGCCAGTACGGACACGGGCACCCGGGTGGTGTCGATGGGCAGCAGCCACCGGCGCCGCTGGGTGCCTTCGGGCCGCCGCCGCCCGCGTTTGTCCCCGGGCAGCACCAGCCCCCGGTCCCGCAGTATTCGCCGCCCGCGCCCCAGCCGGGGTATCACCCCGCCACGCCCGAGCAACTGCTCGCCCCCGGACCCGAGTTCCTTGCCACGGACGCCCACTTTGGCGTGGTGATTGACGCGAGTGGGGTGTCCTTCGATGCCGACGGCAACACCGCCGAGTTCGGCTGGGGTGAGCTGCTCACCGTGCAGTTCAAGCCGAGTCCGGTCGGGCGGCGGCTCATGGTCGCCGCCGTTCTGCCCGACGGGCGCTTCTTCGAGTGCGTCGTCAACGCCCGCAAGGCGGCCGTGCTTCAGCAGTGGTTGGGGGAGATCGGGTACGTGGTCGGGCACTACCTCGCCGCCCGCGGATACCCGAACAACACGCCGTAGGAGCCCCGTCCGGCTGCGATACGGAGACGATCTTGCCCCGGCCCTTGCGTCCGGCCGCCCCCGCGACCCACCGTGTTGCGGATCACCGTGGGGGGCCAACGGGAGGCAGGAAAGTCCATGTCAGACAGCACATCCACCGGGAAGGGCAACGGGGGCGTGACCCCCGAACTCGCCGAACCCGCCCTGCGCAAGGCGAGTTGGAAGTACGTCGGGCCGGGCATCGTCGTCGCCGCCACCGGGGTCGGGGCCGGGGACCTCGTCGCGACCCTCATCGCGGGCAGCCGGTTCGGGTACACCCTGCTGTGGGCCGCGATCATCGGATGCATCGTGAAGATCTCGCTCGCCGAGGCGACGGGGCGGTGGCACCTTGCCACCGGGAAGACTCTGTTCGAGGGCTGGCGCAGTCTGGGGCAGTGGACCTCGGTGTACTTCGCCGGCTACGTCGTCATCTGGGGCTTCGTGTACGGCGCCACGGCGATGACCACCTCCGCGCTGCCGCTCGACGCGCTCTTCCCCTCCGGCCCCGGGCTGCAGTTCTGGGCGATCCTGTGCGGGGTGCTCGGGCTGATCTTCGTGTGGTTCAACCGGTATGCGGCCTTCGAGAAGTTCATGACCGTCGTGATCGGGATGAAGTTCCTGGTGGTCGTGTACGTCGCGATCCGGGTCGCGCCCGACCTCGGGAACGCCCTCGCCGGTCTGGTGCCGACCCTTCCGGACGGCTCGATCCTCTACACGCTCGGCCTGATCGGCGGCGTCGGCGGCACCATCACCATGGCCGCGTACGGCTACTGGGTGAACTCCAAGGGCTGGACCGACGCGAGCTGGATGAAGGTGATGCGGCTCGACAACCGCGTCGCGTACATCACCACCGGCGTCTTCGTCGTCGCGATGCTGATCATCGGCGCCGAGCTGCTGCACTCGTCCGGCATCGCCCTCGGCAAGGGCGAGGAAGGGCTGGTCGACCTCGGCGGCGTACTGGAGGACAAGTTCGGGGTCGTGACCGCGAAGCTCTTCCTGATCGGCTTCTTCGCGACCTCGTTCGGCGCGCTGGTGGGCGTGTGGCACGGGGTGAGCCTGATGTTCGCGGACTTCGTGGAGCGCATCCAGCGCGAGCGCAAGGCCAAGGCCGCGGGTGAGGGCGCGGTCGCCGACGCGGGCGGCATGGTCGAGGAGGTCGCGACCGGCAAGCGGGAGAAGTCCCTGCCCTTCCGGGCGTACCTGCTGTGGCTGACCTTCCCGCCGATCGCCCTGCTCTGGAGCGGGGAGCCGTTCGGCCTGGTCGTGCTGTACGGAGTGCTCGGCGCGTTCTTCATGCCGTTCCTGGCGCTGACGCTGCTGTGGCTGCTCAACACCTCCCGTACGCCCGCCGCATGGCGCAACGGCTGGCTCAGCAACCTCATGCTCGCCCTGGCCGGCCTGATGTTCGTGGTGCTGTGCGTGAAGCAGGTCGTTGATCTGTTCTGAGGGTCATCTGCCATGCGTTGACGGGACTTTGACGTTCCGTCGGTCCGCTTGACGGCTTCCATACGGGCACGTCGTTGTGGGTGTTCCGGCCTCCGGGCAAGACTGCGGAGGCCGGAACAACACCTAGTTGTTCTAGCGGCATGCGCACAGTGGGAGGCGGGGTTTTCGATGGGTCGGGACAAGAGCCGGCAGGGGCGGCTGCTGTTGCTCGTGGGGCTGCCCTTTCTGGTGGCGGCGGTTGCGGTGGCCGTGACGTTCGTACGGTTGCGGGGGCGGCTGCCTGATGCCCTGGCCACGCACTTCGGTGCCGAGGGGGTCCCGGACGGGCACACAGCGTGGGGTGTCTTCCTTGCCGTCTCGCTCGGTCTGTTGGTGGGTGGTGGGGTTCTCTTCACGGTTGTCTGCCGGGCGGCCCTGAAGGCGCCCGGCGGGCAGCGGACCACCGTGGCGGCGGGCGCGGCGTCCGCCGTGCTCCTCGGCTGGCCGGTCGTCGCCGTGCTCGTGGCGAACGCGGACACCGGCGCCCGGTTCGGCGGCCGCGTCGCGCACTTCCCCTTCTGGCAGTTCGCGGCGGCCCTCGGCGGGGCCGTGCTGGTCGGTGCGGTGGTGTGGCTGCTCGCGGGAGCGGGCGCGGGGGAGCCCGTACCCGAGGGCGACGGGCCGGGCGAGGACGCCGAGGGCGTGCCCCGGCTGGAGCTGGCCGACGGCGAGACGGCCGGGTGGACGCGGGTGACCGGGTCGCGGGTGCTGCCCGCCGTGGGCCTCGCCACGCTGGCGCTCGGGGCGGTGGTCGGGCTCACCACGGGCTGGGGGCCGGCGGTCCCGGTCCTTGTCGTGGGGGCACTGCTGGCCACGGTCACGGGTGCGCGCGTCACCGTGGACCGGCACGGGCTCACCGTCTCGCCCGTACTGCTGTCCCGGCCGAGGATGAACGTTCCGCTCGACCGGATCGAGACGGCCGGACACCGCCAGGTCAGCGCCCTGGGCGACTTCGGCGGGTGGGGGTACCGGATGCGTCCGGGCGCGAGCGGGATCGTACTGAGGTCGGGTGACGCGCTGTCCCTGCACCTGGCCACCGGGCGGGAGTTCGTGGTGACGGTGGACGACGCGGCCTCGGCGGCAGCCCTGTGCAATGCCCTCACGGAGCGCGAACGCAGGAGCGGTGGCAGCGGGGCGGGGGACTGACGTGCTGTTCCGGCTGGACACCGGTTCCGCCGTCCCGCTGGGCGACCAAGTCGCTGCTTGTGTACGGAGAGCAGTCGCGGACGGCGAACTGGGCCCCGGCGCCCGGCTTCCCCCGGCCCGCCAGGTCGCCGAGTCTCTCGGCGTGAACGTCCACACCGTACTGCGCGGATATCAACGCCTGCGCGAGGAGGGGCTCGTGGACATGCGCCGGGGGAGAGGGGCCACGGTCACCCGTGGGGACGGGCTGCGTAGGGCTCAACTCGTGGGGATGATCGGTGCGTTGGTGTTGGATGCGCGGCGGCTCGGGATCTCGGACGAGGAGTTGCTGGACCTGGTGCGGGGTGTGCTCCACAACCAGGTGCCCCCTGCACTCGGTTAGGGGCGCGTCAAAGGTGGACGGCAAACCGGTCCGGAGTGATCGGCTGCTGGCAGTCTCCTGATCAAGCCCGCGATTCGGGGGGACATCAACCGTGTCCTCCTGATTCGTCGCGCCGTCACACCCTTACGAGTGTCCGAGGGGAAATGGCATGAAGCACAATCGGCGCACCATCGGCCTGGTCGCGGGGCTCACCGCGGCCGCGTTGTCCATCACGGGGGTTACCGCGTCGGCGGCCCCGAGCGCCGGGGCGTCCGCCCCGGCCGCCGTCGTCGCGGCGGTGCCGTCGGCCGCGTCCGCCGCTGCCCTGGAGAAGGACGGGCGTGCCGTCTTCGGCGGTCTGTACTTCGGCCAGGGGCAGGTCGGCGAGTCGCTGTCCCGCAGCCCGCTCTTCTCCGACCTGCGCAAGGGCCTCGCCCAGAACGACAAGGCCGAGTCGGTCAAGGTCGCGGACGCGCTGATGGACCGTATCGACGCCAAGCACCCGGGATTCTTCGCGGAGTTCAGCCGCAAGAGCCGCAGCGGCGACCCGCGCCGGGTCGAGGCCGCCGTCAACGACGGTCAGGCCAAGCTCGTCGCCGAGCTGACCAAGGGCGACAAGTCCGCGCGCGTCCCGGAGAACGGCCAGCGCTGCGGTGCGACCGTCGCTGTCGCCGCGGCGGCCGTCCACGTCGCCGCGGTGTTCACGGCCGCCGGCGCCGTGGTGACCGTGACCGTCGCGGTCGGTGCCAACTTCGTCAAGGCGAAGAACTGGTTCTGGAGCGTGGCCCCCCAGGGCGCCGACGGCGCCCTCGGTCACGACGAGGCCGTCGCCTCGGTGACGAACCTGCTGAAGACCGCCTGATCCAGGCGGAGTTGCCAGTACGAGTGCGGGGGCGGGGGCTGCTGTGCGCGCCGGTGGGTCCCGCCCGCCGTGTGTCATGTCTACAACAAGCGCGGGGCGAGGGAACACTCACGTGGGAAGCACGAACCGGTTGCGCGCGGCGCGCGACCTCTGCCGAAGACTGACGACGCAAGGGCCCGGCCCGCGACGGGTGCCGGTTCCGTCCCGTGCGGTGCTGGCCGTCGTGGTCGTGTGGGGGGTCTTCCTCCTGTACGTCGCCCAGGTACAGCTCCCGAAGAACGTGCTGGCCCTGCCCGGTCAGGACCGGGTGACGTTCACCGTGGCCAACCTCGCCCCGCAGGGCTGGGCGTTCTTCACCAAGTCGGCGCGGGACGCGGAAGTGCTTCCGTACGGGCGGACGGGGGAGGGGAGTTGGGGCTCCCTGCTGCTGGCTCCGCACGCCGCGCCGCGCAACGCGTTCGGCCTGGACCGGGGCTCCCGCTCGCAGGGCATCGAGATTGCCCTGCTGCTGGACCGGGCTTCGGAGAAGGACTGGCGCGAGTGCGGGGAGGGGGGCGGGAGCGGCCCGGACGGGTGCCTCGCCGGGAGCGACGGCGGTGCGGCGGCTCCGCCCGTGCGCCGGGTCGAGAACCCCTCGCCCTCCCCGACCCTCTGCGGCCGCGTGGCCCTCGTCCAGGAGAAGCCGGTGCCCTGGGCCTGGCGCGACCTGGTCCCCGAACGTCTGACCCCCGAGCGGCTCCTCACCCTGGACGTCACATGCTGAACCAGCCCGCGAAGCCCCATGCTCAGAGCACTCGGGGAACCCGGAGCCTCCCGCTCCCGTGGACCAACGCCTACGGCCTCGCCCGCACCCTCCTCGCGCTGGGCACCGCCGGGACCCTCGCCCTCAGCAGTACGGACACCCTCTTCCGCCCCGTCGCGACCATGGGCACGTATCCGCTGTGCCACGGCATCACCGCGAGCGGCGCCTTCTGTCTCGTGCCGCACGGCCAATTCACCCTCCTGCGCTGGGTGTTGGTGGCCGTGCTCCTGGTCGTGGCGTCGGGCTGGCGGCCGCGCTGGACGGCGCTTCCGCATGCGTACATCAGCTTCAGCGTGTTCTCCGGCATCGCGATCGGCGACGGCGGCGACCAGCTCACCTGGATCCTGTCGCTGCTGCTGGCGCTGGTCGGGCTCGGTGACTCCCGGCGCTGGCACTGGCAGCAGCCGTCACCGGGCCCGGTGCCGGGGCGGGTGTGGGTGCTGCTCGGGGTGAGTGCGTGGGTGATGGCCCGGTTGCAGATGGCGTTCGTCTACTTCCAGGCGGGCATCGCGAAGCTGCCGCACGCCGAGTGGGCGGACGGCAGCGCCATGTACTACTGGATGAACAACCCGTCCTTCGGAGCCCCGGGCTGGCTCCGCCCGGTGACGGACGCCGTGGTCGGCTCGCCGGTGGGGGTGGTCGCGCTCACCTGGGTGCCGGTCGCGCTCGAAGTCGCCCTGGCGGCAGCCCTGTTGATTCCGCAGCGGTGGCGGTGGTGGCTGCTGGTTCCGGGGCTGGGCTTCCATCTGGCCATCGCCGTGGTGATGGGGCTGTGGAGCTTCGCGCTGGCGATGTGGGCGGGGCTGTTCCTGCTGCTGGTGCCCCTGGGGCACAGCTTTCCGGCGCTGCGACGGGAGGTGCAGCCCGCCGCCTCCGACGAGCACCGGGCGGCCCCGCCCCGTACGGAATCGGGCGACTACGGCAGCGACCGTACGTGCGCGCCCACCGACTTCGACCAGGCGTGCCCGTCCTTGGCGTCCCAGTTCGTCGACCAGGCCATCGCGCCGCGCAGCCCCGGGTAGGTCCTGGCGGGCTTGAACTTGCCGCAGTTGGTGCCCCTGGTCAGGCAGTCCAGGGCCTTGTTGACGACCGAGGGGTCGACGTAACCGGCGTCCTTGTTGCGCTTGTTGGAGGGGAGGCCGAGGCCGACCTGCGAGGGGTCGAGGCCGCCTTCGAGCTGGATGCAGGCCAGTGCGGTGAGGAAGTCGACCGTGCCCTGCTGGTAGACCTTGCCGTCGCAGCCCTTCATCGAACCCGAGTTGTAGAACTGGGTGTTGACGACGGTCAGGAAGTCCTTGATGTTCAGGGCGGTCTTGAAGTAGTCGCTGTCCGTGGACTGCATGTCCTTGGTCTGCGGGGCCATCGTGACGACCAGCTTCGGGCCGATTCGGCCGTGCAGGTCCTTCAGGGCGCGGGTCATGTACTCGGTGCTGAACCCGTCGTTCTCCGTGTCGATGTCGACGCCGTCGAAGCCGTACTCGGTGATGAGTGCGTGCACGGAGTCCGCGAAGCGCTTCGCTGTCTCGCCGTCGTCGACCTCGACCTTGCCGTGCTCGCCGCCGACCGAGATGATCACGGACTTGCCGGCCCGCTGCTTGGCCTTGATGTCGGCCTTGAACTCCGCGACCTGGTATCCGCCGAGGCCGCCGGTGTCGAGCTTGAAGCCGACCTTGCCGCGTTCGTCCGCGAGGTCGGCGAAGGAGACGGCGATGATGTCGTACGCGTCGGAGACGTCGCGCAGCTTCTCGATCGTGGCGCCGTTGCGGAAGTTCTGCCAGTAGCCGGTGAGGGCGTGCCGGGGGACCTGGGGCGCGCCCAGCGCCTTGGGGGTCGGCTTCGGGGCGGCGGAGGTCTGCTCCGGGGCGTCCTTGGGGCCGCCGTCCGGCTTCTCCTGCCCGTCCGACGTGCAGGCTCCCAGCATCCCGGCGGCGAGAACGGCGGCAGCCGTGCCGAGGGTGAAGCGACGGATGCGGGATGCGTGGCGCACGTACGGACTCCAGTCGGTCGTCATCGGGGCAAGCCGTTCAAAAACGGCCAAGCTGACCAAATTGGTTCAGGCCATTTCGGATGTCAAGTGGATCACTGCGCCCATTGTGGGCGGCTTCTCGCCGTCGCGCCGAAGTTTGGCCCGAAACCGTCTCCCCCGACCGGCAAACGGAACGCATGATCACAAGCGGTAGTGCAGCAGTGACGTGGGGTGGCAGTCGCCCTGCGCGGGCAAACGGAGTGCGAATACTCACCGAACAAGATCAACTCACCGGGAAAAACGGGGAGTTGAGTGGCGTACGGGATCTCTGGAAGCTGTTCTCTCCCCCGTATGACGTGGCTAAAGTGCAGATGCACCACGTGTGGTGACGAGTGGTTGCACCACGCGTGAGCGAAAGAAGCGAGAAGAGCGACAGCACAAGGACACAGCCGAACAGGTACGAACACGTACGAACGTGTACGAGCGCGGACGAACAGGGTCGGGCAACGGGGAGCGGGGACATCGACGTGCCGACAGCGATAGCCGTGACCAGCGCCGACCTGGTGCTGCCGCCGACCGACCGGCAGACCCCGACCGCCGCCGTCCTCCAGCCGCCCGGCAGCCAGTCCCTCGACGCGGCCCTCGCCGAGACGAACGTCCTGCTGGAACGGCACGGCTACCTGGTCGCCCTCTACCCCTCCTCCCTCCCGCCGGCCCACGAGCACCGCCTGCACACGGTCCGCTCGGTCCTGGAGACCGACCGCATCGCCCTCCTCAAGCTGGACCTCCCGCCCCTGGGCATCGCCGTCCTCACCCGCCAACTGCGCCAGCTCTCGGTCTGCGACTTCAGTGCGGGCGTCGTCGCCTCGGCGGCCCGCCTGCTCTCCCACTACGTCTACGCGGGCGCACTCCTCAACTCCGTCACCAAGCTCGACCGCATCCCGGTCACGCTCAAGTCGCACGCGAAATCGTGGATGCCGGGCACGCAGTTCGCCGTACTGGCCAATCCGGAGCCGCAGCTGATCAAGGTGGGCGGCGAGGAGAAGCTGGCCGGGCCGGAATTCGCCACGCAACTGGCGGTCGGGGCGGGTCAGTTGTCGTCCACCTGGGTCACGGAGACCCTGGCCCCCGCCTGGCAGGTGCAGGGCGTCCAGGAGGTCGGGCTGCCGGCGGCGTCGGCGGGCTGGTGGGGCACGCCGAAGACGGTCGAGTTCGCGGCCTTCCTGCCCGATGTCTCCGTCCTCTACCAGCTCGTCTCCTCGGTGCGCATCGAGCAGTGCCACTGGTGCGGGATCCAGCTGATAGGGGACCGCTGCGGGTTCTGTTCGGCGCCGGTGGCGTCGGCTGAGCCGCATGCGGCGCTGAGCCGCGGCTCGACGTAACGCACTCGCTTCTTCTCAGGCTTCAGGCCCTTGTTCGTCTGCACGACTCGCACGGTTCCGTTCCGACGCACGACGTAATCCGATCGAGGTAGCTCGCACCATGAACTCACGGCAGCGCCGCGGCATCATCCTGCTGATCCTCTCCGTCCTGTGCGCGGTCGGCGCGTTCGTCGGAGTGCTGACGGTGATCCGCGACGTGAATTCGAAGGTCGGCCCGGAGGTGACCGCGTACCGCCTGAAGTCGGACGTCGCGCCGTACAAGGCGCTGTCGACGGCGCAGTTCGACCGGGTGTCGATGCCCAAGCGCTGGCTCTCGGAGAACGCGGTCACCGACATCTCCGAGATCCGCGGCAAGATCGCCGTCACCCAGCTGAAGAAGGGCTCGCTGCTCCAGACGGACATGCTGGTCAAGCGGCCCGAACTCCAGCCGGGGGAGCAGGAGATCGCCATCATGATCGACGCGGAGACGGGCGTCGCGGGCAAGATCACTCCTGGTTCCAAGGTGAACGTGTACGCGACCTTCGAGTCCGACAAGAAGCTGGACCCGAAGCACAAGCAGGAGGAGTCCTGGGTCATCGTCTCGGGCGCGCGGGTCATCGACGTCGGCAAGATCACCCCGCTGGAGCCGGACGCGAAGGACCGCAACCGGAAGATGAAGGACGCCGTCCCGATCACCTTCGCGCTGAGCACGCGGGACGCGCAGCGCATCGCGTACGCGGAGTCCTTCGCCGTCCATGTCCGCCTGGCCCGCATCCCCGACGGCAGCGACCCGAACATCACGCCGCGCGACCGCATCTTCGACCTCCCCGGAGACCGGACGTGACGTCCCGGCCCCGGCTCCTGCCGCTGCCCCTGCTTCCGGCCCCGGTCGCGGCCCCGGCCCCGGTCGCGCTTGCCGCGCCGGGGGCGCGGGCGGCTGCGGTCTGCACCTCGGGTGCGCCTTGTGTTCCGGGGGCGGCCCGTACCCCGGGGGTGGCCCGAATCCCGGGGGCTGCCCGAATCCCGGGGGCGGCCCGGATCCCGGGGGTGGCCCGAATCCCGGGGGTGGCCCGTGCCCCAGAGGGGGTGCGTGTCCCAGCGGGGGTGCGTGTCCCGGGGGCGGCCCGAACCCGTACGGCCCGCGCCTGCGGTGGTGCGCTCGGCGCGGGTAGCCGCTGGGCCGGTGCGACCCGTACCTGTGCGCCGGGCGCGGGTGTGCGCCCGACCGGCACCACCCGTACCTGTGCGCCCGGCACGGGCACCCGCACGACCGGCACCACCCGTGCTGGTTCACCCGGCGCGGGTACCCGCTGGACCGGCACCACCCGTACCTGTGCGCCCGGCACGGGCACCCGCACGACCCGCACCATCCGTACCCGTACGACCCGCACGGGCGTGCGCACGACCGGAACCACCCGCACCGGTGCACCCAGCACGGGCACCCGCAGGACCGGCACCACCCAGGCCGGTGCACCTGGCACGGGCACCGGGATCGGCACCACCCGTGCCCGTACGCCCGACACGGGCACTCGCACGACCCGCACCGGCACGCGCAGGACCGGCTCGACCCGTACCCGCACGACCGGCTCGACCCGTACCCGTACGACCCGTACCCGCACAACCCGCACCTTGGTGCGGACCGCACCACCCCTCGCACCAGCAGTGACGTGTGGACCAAGAGTGAGGACGGCCGCATGACGACGCGTATCCTCCCGGCGGTGGGCGACCCGGACGCCGCCCGCGCCATCATCACCCTGCTCAGCCAACTGCCGGACGCGGAACCCGCCTCGCCCGCGCCCGACTCGACGTCGCTGCTCGACACGCTCGCCCGCCTCGCGCAGGAGTCGCTGGACGAACTCCCCGAGGTGGTCCTCGTCCACGAGCGGATCGGCCCCGTCCCCGCCCTGGAGGTCATCCGCGAGGTCGCCCTCCGCTTCCCGGCAGTGGGCGTCGTCCTGATCTCCGCCGACACCAGCCCGCAGCTCTTCACCGCCGCGATGGACTCCGGCGCCCGGGGCATGATCGGACTGCCGCTCAGTTACGAGGAGTTGGCGGGGCGGGTGCAGAACGCGGCCTCGTGGTCGGTCGGCGTACGCCGCCACCTGGGGGCCGGGGCCGACGTGTTCAGCGGCCCCGGCGGGACCGTCGTCACCGTCACCGGAGCCAAGGGCGGCATGGGCACCACCCTGATCTCCGTCCAGCTCGCCCTCGCCGCCAAGGCCTCCGGCCGTACGGTCGCGCTGGTCGACCTGGACCTCCAGTCCGGGGACCTGGCCTCGTACCTGGACGTCCAGTTCCGCCGCTCGATAGCCGACCTCGCGGGGATCTCCGACATCACCCCGCGCGTGCTGCAGGACGCCCTGTACACGCACGCCACCGGCCTCGGCCTGCTCCTCGCCCCCGTGGACGGCGAGCGCGGCGAAGAGGTCACCGACCGCGTCGCCCGCCAGGTCGTCAGCGCCCTGCGCAACCGGTACGAGATCGTCGTCGTCGACTGCGGTACGCAGATGAACAGCGCCAACGCGGCTGCGATCGAGATGGCCGACCAGGCCGTCCTGGTCGTCACCCCGGACGTCATCGCCGTACGCGCCGCCAAGCGCATGGTCCGCCTCTGGGACCGGCTCCAGATCCGCAAGGCGGAGGAGACCACCACCGTCGTCAACCGCCTCACCCGCAACACCGAGATCCAGCCGCCCCTGGTCGAGAAGATCACCGGCACGAAGATCGCCCGCAGCTCCGTCCCCTCCAACTACAAGGAACTCCAGTCCGCCGCCGACGCCGGCCGCCTCCAGGACCTGGAGGCGCGCAGCACGGTCAAGCAGGCGATCTGGGCGCTGGCGGGGGAGCTGGGCCTGGTCAAGACCCAGGAGAACGCCTCCGGCGGCCGTGGCGGCCGGGCCCGCGGCGACCGGGGCCTGGTCGGCCGCAGCCGCCGGGGCGACAAGGGCGCCATCTCCGCCGAACTCGCCGGGATGTTCCCGCTGATCCTGCTGGTCATGGTGCTGATGTGGCAGGCGGTGGTCTGGGGGTACACCTTCTCGCTCGCGGGGAACGCGGCGGACGAGGGGGCGCGGAAGGGGACGGCGGCGTACGGGGCGGGCGGCAGCGGCGTTGCGGAGTGCGAGGCAGCCATACGGTCCCGGCTCCCCGGCGCGTGGGCCGTCACCGAATCCCACTGCGGCGCGGAAGGCAACCTCTACAAGGCCACCGTGAAGTTGAACGTCCCGGTCCTCTTCCCCGGCGCGAACGCCTTCAACTGGTCCTCCGAGGGCAAGGCCGGGGCCGCCCTGGAAGGAGCCGAGAAATGATCTCCGTACGCTTCCGAGCCGCCCGAGCCGCCCGAGCCGCCCAAGTCCCTCGCGCCCCCGCCACCAAGGGCAAGGGCGACAAGGGCGTCGCCAGCCTCGAATTCACCGGCTTCCTGCCGATCCTCCTCATCGTCGTCCTCGCCGCCATCCAACTCGGCATCGCGGGCTACGCGGCCCTCCAGGCCGGTTCCGGAGCCCGCGCCGGAGCCCGTATCGGGTCCCAGGAGGACTACCGGGGCCAGTGCACCGCTGCGGGCAACGCCGCGATGAGCGGCTGGCTCGTCGCCCGAGGCGGCAACGTCACCTGCGGAGGCGGCGACATCGTGCAGGCCACCGCCACCGTCCCCGTCCCCTCGATCATCCCCGGCTTCACCTTCGGCCCCATCACCCGCACCGTCTCGATGCCCGCCGACGACACCACCCCGTAACCCTCCCCAGCACGCACACGCACCCGTACGCACCCGTACCAAGGAGCCCCATGAGCCTGCGGCAACGCATCGCCGCCCCCGAGGAGCACGGCGGGGGGCGGGAGGACGGCCACCTGGTCGCCACCTACCGGGCGAAACTGCTCGAAGAGATCGACCTCGCCGAGATGTCCTCCCTCGCGGCGGCCGAGCGAAGGGCCCGCCTGGAGCGCGTCCTCGGCCACATCATCAGCCGCGAGGGCCCGGTCCTCTCCACCTCCGAGCGCTCCCAGCTGATCCGCCGCGTCGTCGACGAAGCCCTCGGCCTGGGCGTGCTCGAACCGCTCCTCGAAGACGCCTCCATCACCGAAATCATGGTGAACGGCCCCGACTCGATCTTCGTGGAGCGCGCGGGCCGCGTCGAGCAACTCCCCATGCGCTTCGCCTCCCACGAGCAACTGATGCAGACCATCGAGCGCATCGTCTCGACCGTCAACCGCCGCGTGGACGAGTCCAATCCGATGGTCGACGCCCGCCTCCCCTCCGGCGAGCGCGTCAACGTGATCATCCCCCCGCTCTCCCTCACGGGCGCGACCCTCACCATCCGCCGCTTCCCGAAGGCGTACCGCCTGGACGAGCTGATCAACCTGGGCACGCTCGACCACAACATGCTCATGCTGCTCTCCGCCTTCGTCCGCGCCCGCTTCAACCTGATCGTCTCCGGCGGTACGGGCTCGGGGAAGACGACCCTCCTCAACGCCCTCTCCGGCCTCATCCCCGACCACGAGCGCATCATCACCGTCGAGGACGCGGCCGAGCTCCAGCTCCAGCAGGCCCACGTCATCCGCCTGGAAACCCGTCCCCCGAACGTCGAGGGCAAGGGCCAGATCACCATCCGCGACCTGGTCCGCAACTCCCCGAGGCGGCGAGACGCTCGACATGCTCCAGGCCATGTCCACCGGCCACGACGGCTCCCTCGCGACCGTCCACTCCAACAGCGCCGAGGACGCCCTGATGCGCCTCCAGACCCTCGGCTCGATGTCCGAGGTCGAAATCCCCTTCGAGGCCCTGAAGGACCAGATCAACAGCGCCGTCGACGTGATCGTGCAGCTCAGCCGCATGGCGGACGGCTCCCGCAAGATCACCGAGATCGTGATCCTGGTCAGCCACGGCCGCGAGAAGTTCCAGATCGTCCCGGTGTCCCGCTTCCTGGCCCAGCCGATGAGCCCGGACCGCCTGGTCCACGGCCACTTCGAGCACCTCCCGCTCCCGCGCCGCATCGCCGAGCGCCTCTACCTCGCCAACGAACCGCTCCCGCCTGCCTTCGGCGTCCGCGACGACCCCCTGAACGACTCCCTCTACGTACGACAAGCCATCGAGGCCCGGCCATGACACCCCACCTCCTGGCGGCTGCCGCCGCACCGCCCCCCACCCTCACGCAGTACGCGCTCCTCGCCCTGGGTGCGACCCTGCTGACCTGCCTGCTGGCGGTCGTCGGCGTGCACACGTACGCCTCGGGCAAGGCCCAGCGCAACGCCCTGGAGAACCGCCTCGCCCTCACCGCCGGCCACGAGACGGGCCGCCGCCGCCACTTCCGTGGCATCGACCGCCGCCTGCGCCGCACCACGCTCGGCAAGAAGCTCCAACTCCGCATCGCCTCAACGGGATTGGACGTGACACCCGGCGAGTTCTTCGTGTACGTCCTCGGAGGCGTCGCCGCGCTCTGGCTGATCGCGATCTCGGTCCTCGCCCCCTTCTTCGGCCCGATCGCGGGCCTGGTGGCGATCTGGGGGGCGCACACCTTCCTCAACTGGCAGCGCCAGAAGCGCATCGAGGCGTTCATCAACCAGCTCCCGGACCTCTCCCGCATCCTCGCCAACGCCACCGCCGCAGGCTTGGCCCTCCGTACCGCACTGGGTATGGCGGCCGAGGAACTGGAAGCCCCCGCAGGCGAGGAACTGGCAACCGTCGCAAGCCAGTTGGCGGTCGGCCGCACCATCGACGACGCCCTCGGTGAACTCTCCGAACGCCTGCCCTCCCGCGAGCTGGTCGTCCTCGTCACCACCCTCGTCCTCTCCAACAAGGCGGGCGGCACCGTCGTCGGCTCCCTGCGCAACCTCACCGAGACCCTCGAAGAGCGCAAGGAGACCCGGCGCGAGGTCCGCACGATGCTCTCCGAGGTCAACGCGACGGCCTACACCGTCCCGCTGCTCGGCCTCGGCGCCATGATCATGCTCAACTCCATGAACCCCGGCTCCATGGAGAAGATGACCGGCAACCCCATCGGACAGATCGTGGTCGGCGTCGCCGTGGCCCTGTACGCACTGGGCTTCGTCGCGATGCGCCGACTCGGCAAGATCGAAGTCTGAGGTGGGCGGCACACACACCATGAACCTGACGACCCCGACCGGGAAGACCTCATGATCGGACTGCTGCTCGCCCTCGCGTTCGGCCTCGCCGTCGCGGGAATCTTCGCGGGTGTACGGATGTACCGCGCCGAGGCCAAGGTCCCGGGTGACCTGGCGGTGGCGCTGGAGGTCGGCTCCTCCCGCGTCTCGGCCACGGACTCGGTGATCGACCGCATCGGCATCCGGTTCGCCCCGGCGGTGCTGCGGACGATGGGCCCGACGCTGGTCGACAAGAAGCGCCGCAAGATCGACAAGGCGGGCAACCCCGGGGGCCTGACGGTCGACCGCTACGCGGCCCGGCGGGCGGCGTACGGAATGTTCGGCGGCCTCACGGGCTTCCTCTGCCTGATCAACGGCTTCACCCTCTTCGCCGTCTTCTGCGTGCTGTACGGCTGGTTCGCCGCCGACGCGCTGATCTGGCAGGCGATGCGCGCCCGGAAGGAGATCATCGAGCGCACGCTCCCGGACTTCCTGGACGTCCTCGCGGTCGTCGTGAGCGCGGGGCTGGGCTTCCGCCAGGCGCTGGACCGGGTTGCCGAGAAGTACGAAGGCCCTTGGGCCGACGAACTCCGCATCACGCTCCGCCAGATGGACATGGGCGTGAGCCGCCGCATCGCTTTCGAGGAGCTGCGCCGCCGCAACGACTCCGAACAGGTCTCCCAGTTCGTGACCGCGCTCCAGCAGGGCGAGGAACTCGGTGCCCCCATCGCCGACACCCTCATCCAGATCGCCAACGACATGCGCCGCACGGACGCCCAGAACTCCCGCCGCCGGGCGGCGAAGGCGATCCCGAAGACGACGGTGGTGACGCTGACCTTCATGGTCCCGGCGACGCTCATCCTGATCGTGGCGAACATGTTCCTGGGCTCGGGCGCCGACTTCTCCTCCATCTTCGGAGGCTGATCCGGATGCCCTTCGACTCCCCCCACACGCCGCCGCTCCCGGAGCATGCCCCTCCGGAGACCGACGCGCCCCCTCCGGACACGGCCTCCCCCTCGGGCGACGCCCTTCACGCCCCTTTGGGTGACGCCCTTCCCGCCCCTGCCCCCTCGGGCGGCGCCCTTCCCGCCCCCTTGGGTGACGCCCTCTCTGCCGCCGTCCCCTTGGGCGGCGCCCCTTCCACCTCCCCCGTCCCCTTGGGCGGCGCCCCCCTTTCCGCCGTCCCCTTGGGCGGCGGGGCCGCCCCCCGGGGGCGGGACGGGCGGGCAAGGGGGCGGCCCGCCCGATCCGGGCCCACCCCGGCACCGGCCCTCTCGTCACCGGCCCACCCGGCCACCACCCCGGCCACGGCCTCACCCGAAGGTCCCCGCCCCCCATCCTGGCTCCGCCGCACCGCAGCCGCCCTCCGCCGTACCCCGGCACCCACCCTGGCGGACTCGGCCCCGACCCCCACCGCCTCGGCCCTGGCCGATGACGCCCCCGCCCCCAGCCTCCCCATCCAGCTCAACGCCCTCCAGGCCCTGTGCCGCCAGGTCTTCGCCTTCCGCCTCGCGATGATCGCCATCGGCGCCCCCCTGGCCCTGAGCCGCGCCCAGACCCCCACCGGCACCACCCTCGTCGGCGCAGCGGTCATCGTCACCTGCGTCGGCTCCTACGCGATGCTCCGCGACTGGGAGACCTTCGCCCCCCTCCTCATCAAGTACCGCTCCCTGATGGCCGCCGACTTCGTCTTCGGCTCGGTACTCCTCCTCACCGCGTCCCCCGACTCGGCCCTCGGCTACGCCACCGTCTGCACCCCCCTCCTGGCGGGCCTCCTCTACGGCTGGCGCGGCGCGGGCATCTTCACCGCGATCCAGATACTGCTTCTGTCCCTGGCGTACGGAGCCTGGGCCACCCGCCTCACAGGCCCCACCGGTACGGTCCTGATCTGCGGCTTCTGCGTGGCCGCCGGCGCCGTCGGAGTCACCCTCCGCAACCTGATGTTCCGCTTCGGCGAAGCCACCCAGGCACTCTCCGAGGTGAAGGCCCGCCTCGCCGTGACCGACGCCATCGGCACCGAACGCGCCCGCCTCGCCCGCGAGATGCACGACTCGGTCGCCAAGACCCTGCACGGAGTCGCCCTGGCCGCCGACAGTCTGGCCCAGTCCGCCGACCGCATGGACCCCCTCACGGTGAAGCACCAGGCCGGAGTCGTGGCCCGCTCGGCCCGCAAGGCCGCAGCCGAGTCCCGCGAACTCCTCTCGGACCTCCGCCGCCAGACCACGTACGACCAGACCGACGGCGGCCTCGACATCACCCCCGAACTCACCTCCCGCGCGGACGACTTCACCCACCGCACGGGAATCCCCGCCACACTCGCCCCCACCCCCGACGGCGCCCCACTCCCACCCGTCCCGCACGCCGTGGCCCGCCAGCTCCTCACCATCGCCACGGAAGCCATGGAGAACGCCCACCGCCACGCCCACGCCACCCGCGTCACGGTGGAGGCAGGCACCTCCGACGACCTCCTCCGCCTGAGCGTCCTGGACGACGGCACGGGCCTGCCCCCGGGCCTCTCTCTGGACGACCTGCGCAGGGCGGGCCACTTCGGCCTCGTCGGCATGGTGGAACGCGCCGCCGCGATCGGCGCCCGCATCCGCATCGGCCGAGGCCGCAGCGAGAACGGCACGGAAGTACGCCTCGAACTCCCGCTCTCCGCCCTGACCCCAACCCAGACCTGACCGAGCGCATCCCCATCCCCACCCCAGACTCCCGAGAGGAGGCCGCACCATGCCGGAAGCACACCGCGAGAACACCTACAGGCACACCGCAGGACAGCACTCCGTACCCTCCACGCACGTGTCGCAGCACACCTCGCCACACACGGTCGTTCCCCGCTCGGAACAGACCCCGCACGGGATACCCGTCCCCCCTCCGGCGGCGGCGTTCCAGACCCCCGCTCCCCACCCGGACTCGCACGCGGAGCCCCAACGGTCCCCCCACCCGGACCCGTTCGGCCCGCCGGCGGTCCTGCGTGTCGTGATCGCGGACGACAATCCGGTCGTACGGGCCGGACTCACCGCACTGTTGGGCGCCCGGGAGGACGTGGAGGTGGTCGGCGAGGCCACCGACGGCCGAGAGGCCCTCGCCCTGGCGGACCACTTCCGCCCGGACGTGATCCTGCTGGACGCCCGGATGCCGGGCGTGGACGGCATCTCCGCCCTCCCGCACCTGGTGAAGATCGCGCCGGTCCTGATGCTGACGTACAGCAGCGAAAGCGAGATCGTCCAGGAAGCCCTGCGCCTGGGCGCGGGCGGCTACGTGGTCCACGGCGAGTTCACGGCCGACCAACTGGCCACCGCGATCCACGACTTGAACCAAGGTCGCGCCTACTTCACCAGCTCGGCCCAGACGGCCCTGCTCGCCCACCTCCGCAACGGTGGTTCCACTGGGCCCACGCCGCCCCCGCTCCCCGAGGGCCTCGGCTCGGTGTACAGGACGGGCGTCCCGTACACCGGCCGCAGCGTGACTCCTCAGCCCTCCAGTCGGCCCGATCCGAGGCCAGACGTCCAGACTTCACCCGGAACCGCACCACCCTCTTCGCAAATGCAACCTTCCGTGACATCCTCTCCCTTTGGGCAGTCATGGTCTAACGTCAACAGGCAGGAATTCGGGCTGAGTTCGAGGGAGGTGGAGGTGATGGACTTGATCGCCGCAGGCATGAACAACCAGCAAATCGCCGCCACCTGCTTCATCAGCGAGAAGACGGTCAAGAACCACATCAACCGAATCTTCGCAAAGCTGCACAGCGCGAGCCGCAGCGAAGCGATCGCGATGTGGATGGGCACGACAAGGAGCGTCAACGGCAGCAACGGGGGAGGGGTGATCGGCCGTGCCTGAACCGACCACGAAATCGACGTCACGCCCGACCCTGACCCCACCCGCCCTTTGGGCCCGCAGTTGGGCCCACGGGCCCTCTGCCGAGGGGGTCGCTCGGGCATACGTTTCGGTTGTCGCAAGCGGGACCGGACAGAAGGCGCCGACCGGACCTGCGGGTGGCGTTTCTGTCCGAGAGACGTGTGCATCCGGAGGGGCTTCGTATGGAAAAGGCATTGCTCGCGATCACGACCTGGCGGAACACGGTCGTCAGCAGGATGAAGGAGCGTTCCGACCGGGGCGCGAGCGTGGTGGAGTACGCGGGCCTGGTGGTGATCATCGCGTTGATCGTGGTGGCGGTGAACGGGCTGGGGTTGGACAACACGATTTCGCAGGCGATTCAGCAGGCGGTCGCGGACATCACTGGCGGCGGGTGACAGTCGCTAGGTCCCAGCTTGACCGAGGGCAGGCATTCCCCATCTACATCATGTCGGTGGGGATCCTGCTCTTTGTCGCGTTCGCGCTCTTCGTCTTTGCCCAGGCCGCCTCTGCCCGCAGTGGCGGCCAGTCTGCTGCCGACGCTGCGGCGCTTGCGGCAGCGCAGGAGTCGCGGGACGAGTACACCGAGAACTTCTTCCGCGACATCACCGATCCGGTGACCTGGCCGCTGTGGCTGTTGGGGCAAGGAGAGGTCGCCAGCGGCGCGGGCGGCGCGGCGGCGCTTGCCAACGAGAACAAGTCGGACCTCACCGGAGGGCCGACGCTGACGCGTGAGGGCGGCTTTCCTGCGCGCGGTGTGACGATTCAGACTCGTTTTACGGGTGGTGACTCGGTTGTTCCTGGCATTGAGACCAGGACCGCCAGGGTGTCAGCTACTGCGGTGATCAAGCCTCGCTGCTTCATCGGCCCGGAGAGTGATCCCACCAAGTTGGTGTTCGTCCACTGCAAGGACGGTGCGATCTGGGAAATCGATCCGAAGAAGATCGTGAATCTTCCGGGTCCCCTGCCCGAACCTCAAGATCTCTTCGATGTCCACCTGGTCAAGTAGCAAGCGAACAACGAGCAAAGGAAGAGCTGTTGATGAGCATGCGGCACACCATGAAGGCCCGAAGGGCACTGACCGCAGCGGCGATCACGACTGGCTTGGCTTTCACGGTGGCCGGATGCGGCGGTGATTCAGGTGGTCAGCAGCCCGCGCAATCTTCTAATTCTTCAACCCCGGCGCCTGCGAAGCAGCCCGACCAGAAGCCGAAGGAGAACCAGCCTGAGACTCCCGCTTCTGACACGGTACTGGCAGAGGTTAAGGGGGGGCAGAACCACAGCCTCACCATCAATTCGGTAATTCGTGATGCCGGTGGCTTCGTCACGGTTACGGGCAAGGTGAGGAACGGGCGGCCTGGTGTTTGGGTTCCCAACGACTGGAGTGGTGACGAAAAGGAGCTGAACACCAACGGTGCCTCAATGGCAGGTGCTTCTCTCGTCGACAAGACAGGGAAGAAGAAGTACCTGGTTCTGCGCGATACGGATGGCCGTTGCCTCTGCACTAAGTTCACGGGTGGGTTCAAGAGGGACGAAGAGAAGACCTTTTTCGCGCAGTTCCCGGCACCCCCAACTACTTCCAACAAGGTCGACTTCCAGATCGCAGACATGCCGCCAGCCTCGATCGAGATTACTGAGGGGCAGTAGCCATGCCGATTGCGTTCCTCCGAAGCAGGCCAGTACATCTCGCTTCTTCTGCAATTGCCGCAGTTGCCCTCGTGGGAACTCTGGGCGTGTCGACGGCGAAAGCAGATCCCACTCCCGGGGTCAGTCAGCCGCCAGGCAGCACAACTTCTCAGCCCCCTCCTAAGGTGGATCCGGCTGCGCCAGGGCTCAAGATTCCCGATGGCGGAACGCTGGCCCCCGCTCGCGTGGTCGACATCAAGTCAGTGGTCGAAGACCTGGGTGGTGAGGAGCGTCGGTCGGACACCAGTACCGACGTCACCTTCGCCCTCCAAGCCGAAGTCCTCTTCCCCAAGGACAGCCACAAACTCCAGCCCGAAGCCGCAGCCCGCATCAAGGCCGTCGCCGCGGAGGCCCAGAAGAACAACGCCACCAAGATTCGCGTCTTCGGCTTCACGGACAACCTGGGCACCTACGAACACGGCCTCAAGCTCTCCAAGAACCGGGCCGACATGGTCCACCGCGAGCTGATCAAAACGCTCGGCTCCAACGTCACCTACGAGGTGCGCGGCTACAGCGAGGACTACCCGATCGCGGACAACTCCAACGAAGAGGGCCGCAAGAAGAACCGCCGCGTGGAAATCACCTTCCCGCGCGGCGCGGCCTCCGGCTCCGGCAGCACTCCAGGAACTTGAGGCTGACGGCTCGAACTCCCGTGCACCCCACGGGATTTGACGCTTTCCTCGGCCGGGTGATCTCGTGTCGCCCGGTCGAGGAATGGAGCGGAAACAGTGAGCAGAGCCCCCCTGCCCGGACGTACGGCGTCGCTTGCCGTAGGTGTCGTGAGCAGCCTTCTCGCGCTGACGGGATGCGGTGCGGGGACGTGGACCGCATCGGCGCCGCCGGGTGAGACAGTGCCCGGCGGCCCAGGACCCGCTGAGAAGAGCGCCAACGAGAAGATGTCGGCGCGCGAGCTGTACGACGCTGCCGACCGGGCGATGCAGGACCTCGGCACGGCTCGCATGACCATGCGTCTGCGCACGGGCGAGTCCGGCAGGTCCGTCCAGTCGGATGTCGTGATGGACTGGAGCGGTGAGAACTGCCGCATGACCCACGTCGCCGTCGACGGCGACGGCTCCCGGTACACCCAGGAGACAGTCCGCAAGGGCGAGGACGTGTGGATCAAGGCCGATGCGGGGAGTTGGGCAAAGGCCCTGGGCCCCGAGCTCGGAAGGTCGGCTGAGGAGACCGCACGCGGTCGGTACGTCCACGGCACGGTGAGCCAGGAGCGCTTCCGGGAAGCGGTGGACTCGTGCGGCCTGGCGCATTTCATGGGGAACAGCGAAGAGCCTCCTGACCGCCTGGTGAAGGGGCCGGCCACCCTGCGCAAGGGGGAGCACATGATCCCCCTCAGGGCGACATCCACCGCCGAGGGCGACAGCGACGACGACGTCGAAGCGCTCCTGTACGTGGCTGCGGAGGGCACGCCATGGGTGCGGGAGACAACCACCAGTGCGGACGACTTGTCGTTCTCCGTGGAGGTCACCGACTACAACGCACCTTTCCGCAACCTTCCCCCCGCCCCCTCCGCGACCGTCGACTCCTCGGCGCTGGCCTCGTCGGCTGCCTGAGCGGGCACGTGGTGCCCCTCACCTCCCCGGCGGGTTCTGGTGGCGGCGGTGGGTGCGTTCCCGGCGGGCGCGGGTGCGTGAGCACACGTAACAGATCCAGCCCTCCGGTTCGACCGCCCCGGTGCCGTTGGGGCAGCCGTCCGTGGCGCAGAGCTGCCGGGACCGGCCGGGGAGGGCGCCGGTCGGCCGGCGGCGGCCTCCCTCCCGTTGTGCCGGTACGGATCCCAGCGGCGGGGCGGCGAGGATGTGCTCCGCGTGCCGGAAGGTGTCGAAGTGGGCCCACTCGGGTTTCACCGCGTCCAGGACGTTGCTGAGGTGGTGCGTCTCGCAGCGCTGCGCGAGCCATCGCCGTACCTCGATGAACGGCAGCCCTTGCAGCGACCACACCCACATCAGCCCCGCCGAGGCACTGAGGATGGCCTGCCCCGCCCGGCCCGGAGCATACGGAACCTCCACCTGCTCCCACGCACCCTCGGAGGGGTCGAAGACCGTGTTCGTGCAGCGGCTCAACCGCCCCTCGTCGCCAGCTTCCCCTTCGGACGCGTCGGCCCAGAGCGCACCGAACTCGGCTTCTTCCAAGGGTGGTTCAACCGACGCGACACACCGCACTTCGTCGATCGGGCACGGGGCGAGCTGCACGCTCATGTAGTGCAGGGCGTGCCGCACGACCTCCACCCGTTTCGGGTCCGGCTGTCGCACCTCGTCCTCGGAGTGCGGCACCACGTCCGGTACGAACCCGCGCGCCGTCAGCCTCTCCATGTGTGCCCGCAGGCGGCCCACCAGCTCCATGAGCTGCGGCGGCAGGTCCGTGTGCGGGACGGCCGGGCAGACGGCCGGGTGGGCGATGCGGCAGGCGGGACCGGTTGCCGGAATGGATCTCCATGACCGAACCTCCCTCCACGAGGGGCGTCCGGTTCCACCCGGACGCCCCGTGCAGCAGATCTCAACGAGGCAGCGTGGCCCAGGACTTGATGCCCCGGTGGGGAGGTACGGCCTCGTCGACGCCCCAGTCCCCGCCCCAGTCCTCCACCGCTTCGGCGAGCAGCCACAGGGCGCGCCGTCGGCGGACGAAGCAGAGGGAGGTGGCGTCCGGGTCGGCGTGGGGAGGGTGCTGGTCCCAGACGATCAGGCGCAGGGTGCTGTGGTGGTGGCGCAGGGATACGTACAGGTCCGCGTCGGAGGTCAATCGGCCCGCAACGGCGATGAGTTCGGTGACGACCAGCGCCAGGACCGGCGCGTACCGGTCGAGGTGGTGGGCGTGCAGGGCGCCGGTCAGGGCCCGCCGGACGATGCCCGCGCTGCGCGGCTCACCGGGGACGGTCAGGCTGACGGCCAGGTTGTCCGCCTCGTCGTAGGTGGTTCTTGCGGTGGGGGAGGGGTCGGGGTGAGCGGCGATCGGACAGAGGGGGTGGAGGGGGGAAACGGTCTGTTGCATGGCTGAACTCCCTCGTTCAGTACGGCTGTTGACCCGTCGCACGTCGTGACGCCCGAGCAGTGGCCTGTCTCCCTGGCGTGACCCCGTCCCCTCCCAGGGAAAGGAGGCTGCGGGCAGGCTCACGCGATGCACTTCCGGCTCGGCTGTGTAGTCGGTGCGCTACCTAACGTAGGGATAATGTGGCTCAGGTGCCACCTGCATGGCCGCATTGGCCACTAAGGGATGGGTCGGCTGTCCGTGCTGACGGCAGACTGGCCCCATCGGCGGGAAGGATGAGGGTTGTGCCTACGAGAGCGACACCGACTGAGCGTCAGAAGCGGCTCGGCGCTGAACTTCGCAAGATGCGTACGGCCGCAGGCGCGTCGGCCGAGTACGCCGCCGGGCTGCTGGGGCTCGACCGTACGAAGATCTCCAACATGGAGATGGGCATCCGGGCGTCCAGCCCGGAGCGTGTGCGCACGCTGGCCAGCAACTACGAGTGCGGGGACGAGGCGTACGTCGAGGCGGTCGCGGCCATGGCCGGAGACCGTACGCGCGGATGGTGGAACCGTTACCGGGGAGCGTTGCCCCAAGGGCTCCTGGATGTAGCCGAGTTGGAGTGGCACGCCACCCGGCTGCGTACGCTCCAGACCGTCCACCTGCCGGGCCTCCTCCACCTGAGCGGGTACGCCCGGTCGATCTTCGCCTCGGCGATTCCGGCGCTGCCGACCTACGAGGTCGAGCTGAGGGTGGCGCACCGGTTGGAGCGTCAGCAGGTGCTGGAGCGGCCCAATCCGGTGTCGTACGTCGGATACGTGCACGAACTGGCCCTGCGCATGCAGTTCGGCGGGCGCAGGGTGGCCCGAGAACAGCTGGAGCACCTGTGCTCGGCGTCCGAGCGGGACAACGTCGAGTTGCGGGTCCTGCCCATAGACGCAGGTGCCTTCCCCGGTGCCGGGCACGCCATCCTCTACGCGGAGGGGACCGTGCCCCAACTCGACACCGTCCAGCTCGACTCGGCGCACGGCCCGGAATTCACCCATGCCGAAGCGCAGTTGTCGAAGTACCGTGCCCACTTGGACTGGATGGACGTGCACACCCTGGACGTCAAGAGGTCACGGGACCTCATCCACACCATCGCCCGCGAGCTGTGAGGAACCTGAGATGCCGCAGATCACCTGGGAAGAACCCTTCTGCGCGGAGGGCAACAACTGCTTCCGCATAGGGACGGACGACACCGGAAACGGCTACATCGCGGTACTCGGCCGGGAGGACGAAGCCCTCACCGACACCCGCGAAGCCCTCCGCACCCTCATCGTCGACATCAAGGCGGGCAAGGCCGACCACCTCCTCTGACCGGAACCTCGCACGAACTAGCCAGAATTGCGGCGGCCGTTGACAACGGTGCGTACGGCCCGGTCGCCACGCGGGTCGGCCATCAGCCGGGCGATGTCCCACCACCGCAGCAGCAGTGCCGGATAGTGCGGCGGGACGGCCTCTCTGAAGTCCTGGTGGAACCGTTCGCGGACGCTCTCGTGGCGCAGGGCGGCGACGATGTCCTCCAGGGAGGGCGGGCGGTGACGGACGGCGGGCGGCAGCGTGGCCTCGTACTCCGGAGCGAGCCTGTGGCCGGGCTGGACCATGACGTTCCCGCCCAGGGCGGCGGCGACGTCGTCCTCGAGCTTCGCCTGGGCCTGTGCGGCACGCTCCCACCAGTGGTCCCGGAAGGCGGTGACGGCCTCGGGGGCGGCCAGGTCGAGGGCATCGCGCTGCTCGTCGTACGCCGCCCAGTCGTCGGCCGGGAGGGCCTGCCGGATCGCGCCGAGGGTCTTCGCGGGATAGGGCGGCGGGGCCTGGCCGAGGTGCCGCACCCACTGGTTCCCGGGCTCCTCGCCGGGGGACCCCCAGACCAGTGCGCCGCTCAGCATGCCGGGCTTCTCCGGGCCGGCCGCCGCCAAGGGGGCTTCGAGGCTGACCGCCATGAGTTCCAGGTAGGCGGGCAGGGACTCGTACTCCCACTCGCGCTCCCCGTACCGGTTCCATCGGCACACGCTCCCGGTGTCGCCGTTGAGGTAGAGGCCGGAGGCGGTGTCGCCGGGCTGAGGGAGCAGAACGGTATCCAGGACGGCTGCCACGCCCACGGGCCGTAGTCGTCCGGGACGTCGTCCGGGCCGTGCTCCTCGCCGTACTCCGCCTGGAATTCCAACTGCCTGCGGTGTACGTCGATCACGGAGTCGAGGGGCAGCAGCGCCCAGCCGCCGAGCATGAGCCCCGAACCGTTCACGCCGTCCTCACCGGCGGACAGTCGCCACAGCGCCCTCAACTCCTCCGGGACGCCCGCGCCGAGGGCCTCTTCCAGAGCCGCGACGCCGTCGTCTGAGGTACCGGGTCTGAGGGCTGCGTAGGAGGGCGGGGTGTACTCGGCCAGCCATTCCACGATCCGGCTCCAGGCCCGGGTGACGCGTACGTCCGCTGGTATGTCAGTGGTCATGCCCACCACGCTCGCACCGCGCTCCGACGGACCGCGCAGCGGGTGTCGGCACAGGCCTCAGCGCCTCGTCTCGTACCTGGTCAGCACCACCCCACCCGGAAACGTCCGCGTCTCCACCAACCTGAGGCTGACCGAGCCGTCCAGTGCGGCGAAGAACGGTGTGCCGCCGCCCACCAGGACCGGTGAGGTGGTCAGTACGTACTCGTCGATCAGCCCGGCCCGCATCGCCGCCCCGGCGAGCGCCGCGCCGCCGATGTCCATCGGGCCGCCGTCCTCGGCCTTGAGCCGGGCGATCTCGGCGACCGCGTCCCCGCCGAACAGCCGCGCGTTCCAGTCGACCTTGTCGAGGGTCGAGGAGAACACCACCTTCGCCATGTCCCGCCAGCGCCGCGCGAACTCGACGTCCGCCGGGCCGGCGTCGGGCTGCTGGTCGCCGGTCGGCCAGTGGGAACTCATCGTCTGCCACAACTTCCGCCCGTACAGGGTCAGTTCGGTCGCCTGCAACTGATCCGACCAGAACTGGAACAGCTCGTCGCTCGGCACACCCCAGTCGATGCCGCCGCCGGGTGCGGCGATGTAGCCGTCGAGGGACACGTTCATGCCGTACGTCAGTTTCCGCATGCGGCCAGCCTGCCGTGAGGAGCTCTCCCGCGTACACCCAACCCGCGTCAGTCCACCCGTGACGTTCGGCCGTCGTCCGCCTCCCTGGCCGCGTCGGCGCATCCGGCGAGATGGTCGCGAACGTACTCCGTGACCGGATGCTCCGGTCCGAGTGCCCTCACCGCCTCCTCCAGCACGGGCGTCAACGCTGCGACAGCACCTGCGGCGCCCCCGGCCTCCGTCCGCAGCATCGCAAGGTTGGCGCGTGCGTAGAAGGTGTCGGGGTGGTGCCGGTCCAGGGCGTGGAGCATCCGCTCCACCACGGGTTCCAGTGCCGCAACGCCCCCTGCGGGATCGCCTGCCGCCCCCAGCTCGAACGCCCGGGTGTGGGCGGTGGCGAGAGAAGTGCGGTGGTCGTGGCCGAGGGCCTGGTTGGTCCGCTCCAGCAGGGGGCCGAGATCGGCCAGCGCCCCCGCGTGATCGCCTGCCGCACCTCGGCACCAGGCGAGATTGCCCCCGGAGAGAAGCGTGTCGGGGTGATACAGCCCCAGCACCCGGGTCTGATCGGCCTGGAGCGACTCGTAGGCGCTGATCGCACCGGACAGGTCACCGCACTGGCCCTGCCACCAGGCGAGGTCGTTGCGCGCCTGGAGAGTGTCCGGGTGGTCCGGTCCCAGAACCCGCCGCATGTCCTCCACCAGGGACCTGAACGCTGTGGCGGCCCCTGCCGGATCGTTGTCCGCGCCTCGCCATTTGGCCAGGCCGTTGCGGGTGACGAGAGTGAGGTGATGGTCCGGCCCCAGATTCCGCAGCATGTCCTCGAGCAAGAGCGTGAGCGCCGCGACCGCCCCGCTGAATTCTCCCGTCTCGGCCCGCCATGAAGCCGCCTGCCGCCGGGCGGCCAGGCTGTCGGGATGGCCGCCGCCCAGGTGGCGACGGGCGGTCACGGCCAGCCTGTCGAAGTACTCCGTGGCGGCCTTCGCGTGGCCGGTGTCGCCCAGGCTCTCGCCGGTGAGGAACAGCACCGGGTGCACCGTCCCCCGCAGGAGCGCCCTCTCGCCGTTCCGGGACAGGGCCTCCGCGTTGGCGCGCAGGACAGCAGCCGCCGTGACACCACGCCCGACCGCGGGCCAGGCCGCGCGCAGCGCATCGGCCGCGGCGAGGACCAACTCGTTGCGACGGCGTGGGCGGAGACCGTCACGGGTGGCCCGCTGGATGAGCTGGTGCACGCGTACGGCCTGGTCGGGCGTGCCCGGGTTGTGGTCGACCAGGCTGAGCCGGTGAAGGGCCCGGAGTGCGGTGACGACCTCCCGCTCCGTCACGGCCGGCTCCGTCCTCCGGCGCCGCGTGAGGTGGTCCAGTACCGGAGCGCTGGTCAGCACCGACTGCGGGATGCCGTTGGGATCGAGCAGAGCCGCGAGCTGGAGGACGGGCCGGGCCAGCCCGACCGGGCGAAGGGTGTTGGCGCGCTCGACGGACAGGGACCAGGCCGCAGCCAGTGGAATCGCCTGCTCGTCCGGCAGCCGGTCCGGGGCGGTGTCCGCGAGTGCGGTGGTCCGGTCTGCGAGGAGTTCGCGGTACGCACTTGCTTCCTCGCCCGAGTCGACGAGGTAGGCGGCGGCCTGGGACAGGGCCAGCGGGAGGTGGCCGAGGTCCTGGGCCAGGGCGGCGAGGTCGGTCTCGGGCTCGTGGCGGTCGTGGGTGGCCAGTGAGGTGCGCAGGCACGTGACAGCCTCCGCCGGACTGAACAGGCCGACATCGATACGACGACGGCTGCCCCCAGTCAGGGCCGCGTCGCGTCGGCGAGTGGTGACAAGCGTCCTCCCGTACGAACTGAACGGCGGCCAGAGCCCGTTGAGGTCGTCCGGGTCGGCGAGGTCGTCCAGGACGATCAGCCACCGGCACGGTGCGCGACTGGCCTTCGGGGTCAGCCAGGCAAGGAACGCGCGGGCCGCCCGCTCGGGGTCGGTCGGATCGGCCAGGCACAGGTCGACGGCGGCCTGGGCGTAGGCGGCCAGTACGGCCGAGCGGCTGCTCGCGGTGATCCAGCACAGCAGGTCGAGGGCGTCGTCGCCCCAGGCGGTCCGCGCGTAGTCGGCCGCGAGCTGGGTCTTGCCCACCCCGCCCATACCGGTGAGCACCTGGCCGAGGACGGCTGTGTCGCCCGCCGCGAACACCGCACGGAGCTGTGCCGCCTCGCGCCTGTCCTGGAAGGACTGTGCCGGGGACGGGATCACGCCCACCTGGTGCGGCAGGGCGACTGCCTGCGGGGGAGCGGCGTAGTTGTTGATCTGGCCGACGGCCGTGCTGTTCTGGGCGGCGTGGGCGGCGTACGTCGGCGCCGTGCCGGAGGGGCTTGGTGGGGTGGCCGGTCCGTTCAGCCCTGCGGCGGATCCGGCACCGGAGGGCGGCCCACGTGGGCACCCCCGTGAATGATGTTCGCGGCGATCGAACCGTCCGACGCGCTGATCTTCATGTCGCCGCCGATGGCCTGGCCGCCCTCGCCCGCCGATACGTCGCCCCGGACGCTGTAGGGGGCGAGCAGCTCCTCCAACTCCCCTGCTGCTTCGGCGCGTTCTCCGCTCTCGAAGTCCTCCAGCCGGGCTTCGATGCGGGCCTGCCAGCCTGCCTCGTGGCGTATGCGTACGGTCTCGGCCTCGGCCTCCGTGGCTTCCGAGGCCGAGGCGGCCTCCAGCTCGGCTGCTGTCCGGTCGAGGCGTTCCAGCTCCACGCTCTCGCGCTGGCGGTCTCCGCGGCCGAGCCAGGTGGCTATGCGCCGGCGGAGTCCGTTCCACGCGTCCGTGCCTGCGGCCTGCACCACTGCGGCGCCGCCGGCTGCGGCCAGTGCCGTCATCGCTTCTGGCAACATGCTGCTTTTCCTTCTGTCGGGAGACCAGCCTTCCCCGGAAGCCGTACGGCCAAGAGGGGTGCCGGTGCAGTTCGCCGAGAACGCGTAGGGCCTCGGGTGCTGGATGCGCAGGGTGCTTGGGCAATGTGTCGTGGGCTCGGTACGTCGAGGTGGGTGGGCGGGGCTTGCTTGCCCGGACCGGGCGCTGTTGGGGCCGTCCTCTGGACCGGAGTGTGGCGCTTCCGGGGAGCCCGTCAAGGGCGCTCCTGCGTCGCGTCGGCTGCGCCGATGTCGCATGCGCTCCACCCTTGACGGGCTCCCCTCCAGCGCTGGTTTCGTTTTGCGGAGGACGGCCGAAAAATGGCCCTGGGGGAGGCCGGGAAGTGGTCGCGCGCCGTTGCCGGGTGGCGGGTTGGTGGGTGGGGGTGCCGGGAAGCGGTGGCGGTTGTGTGTTGCCCGGCGCTGGGTGGGTGGGGTGTTGTTCGTGGTGGCGGGTGGGTGGGGTTGGTTGCTGCCGGTGGGGGTGCGCCGACCTGAATGGGCTTGTCGGTGTGGGCTTGGCGGCTGGCCGCTGGTGGGGGTGGGTGTTCAAGCTGGTGGCTTGTGTTGGTGGGGTGGGGGGCGGTGGAGCGAGGTGGGGTGCGCGCGAAAGTAGGACACTCTTCCGGCTTTGTGTCCTAGTTGTGTGAGGCTCCGGGGTGCCGGGGTGCCGGGGTGCCGGGGTGCCGGGGTGCCGGGGTGCCGGGGTGCCGGGGTGCCGCTTTCTCCGCCGTGTGGGGGAGGTGGATCGTTGTGCGGTACGACGTGCTGGGGTGGGGGGGCGAGAGGTTCGGGGCATGACGACGAAGGGCCCATCTCGGCTCGAATCCCGCGTGCCGTTGCCGCCTCCGCGTTGGGTGGTGATATCCGCTCATGTGGTGGCCTGGTCGACCGTCCCCTCCGGGGTGTGGCGACTGGCGCTCGTGTTGGGGGTCCCGCTCGCGCTCAACGAGGTTTTTTCGGCCGGCAGTTCCGCGGCCCGCGAGGGGTCGGCCGCCGCCTCCTCGGCCCAGGTCCCCGCAGCCGCGCCGGGGAGTGCCGAGTCGAGGCTCGTCGAGGCCTGGACGCGGTACAGGACGACGCCGACGGCGAGCCCGATCGCTCCGCCGAGGTTGTGGAAGGTCCAGGAGGCGCCCATCGCGAGTCCGGCCCGGCGTTCCGGCGCCGAGGAGAGCGCGGAGACCGTCGCCGGCCCCAGGACCCACGCCCAGGCCACCCCCATCAGCGCGAGCGCCGCCCCGGGCGCGGCGAGCGGGACGCTGGCCGTCAGACGCGTGAGGATCCCGATCGCCCGGACACCCTCACTCCGGACGAGTCGTGTCCGCCGCGTTGGGCGGCTTGGGGACGACACCCGGCATCGGCGCGAACGACCACTCCCCGTCCTCCCGGACCACCACCTCGCTCACGTTCACCGGGGTCGAACCCGGCGTACGGGTCCCCCGGAGCTTCACGTTCCAGACGCCCGGGAACTCGGAGGACTTCGTCCACTCCACCTTCCAGCCCTGCCCGCCGAACTCGGCGATGCGCGCCGCCGCGTCCTTGTCGCCGCTGGGGTGGGCCGCGAGGTGACGTACGAGACCCGGCTCGTCGGACGCGTTGAGCAGCTGGACGTACGTACTCAGGAAGGGGTCGAGGCCCTCGGTGGACGTCGGGTCGTCCTTCGTGCAGGAGGTGAGGAGCAGGAGCGCCACAGAAGCGGCTGCGGCTGCGGTCGTGGATCGCCCGGGGGATCGACGTAACAAAGTCGGACACCAACTTCCTTTAGGGGGAGGGTAGTTACTCCCACTGATACTCGTACCCGCCCCGGCCCACGGGCGAATGGCGACTTCCGCATGGGGATGTATGCCGGTGGCTGCGGGGAGCCGTCCCCTCCGGGGCAACGCCCGGCGGATGAGCGCGCTGGCCCCGTGGAGTGGGGGGCACGGGTACGGACTGCCACTTCGTCCAGCGCATCGGCCGGGCAGGGTGCCGCACCGGCACAGGGGCGGCCGGGTTCGTCTGCACGCTGGCGACCTGGACCGCGCAGGTGACCGCCTGGATGTTCGCCACGCTCTCTGCCGTGGGGCTGTCGTGGGGCTGACGACGGCGGTGCGCAGGCGGCCCTCCTGAATCCGGGCCCTTCCGGCTAGCGGCCCGTGAGGCCCCACGTCTGGTACGAGTAGGCGTTGTTGGTCCACAAGGTGGCGTAGACGCCGTTCGCGACACTGCCTCCCTTGGGTGTGATCGCCTTGAAGCTGTGGGCGTGCAACAAGGTGCGGGTCTTGGACGACCACTCCTGCGAATCATTGGTCCCGCAGGTCCACAGGGTCAGGACCGCCCCGTTGGTGTTGTACGCGTTGCCCTGCGGTGTCAGGCACTTTCCGCTGGCGTCGTTCACCAGGCGGTCCCGGGAGTCCCGGTGCCATCTCTGGGGGGCGGTGTCGGTGCAGGTCCAGAGCGTGACGATCGTGCCGTTGGCCTTGCCGTTCCCCTTGGGGGTCAGGCAGAACTCGCCGTTGGCGTGCAGGTTCCAGATGTACTGGCCGACGGCGGCCGGCGCTTGTGCCTGCGCCCTTGCCTGCGCCGGTGCTTTCGCCGGTGCGCTGTGTGCCGCAGTGACCGGCCCGAGCAGCCCGAGTGCCGCTGCTCCGGCTGCTGCCGCTGTCAGAAGGCGTCGCACGAGGTTCTCCCTTGCTGTGCCGGACGAGCGGGGTGAGATGCCCAACTCCCGTCGCCCTGTTCGCATTTCAGTTCGGTTGGCGGTCTTGCAGTGGGGGCGTCGACGCGTCCCGGTAATGATCAAAGTGACGTTGACTGCTGTCGCACCACTCGTACGTTGAAGACGTGCGAGCCCAGGCCGTTGGCGATGCCCGTGAAGAGCAGGGCGAAGTGCTCCTGGCCGCGTGCGGTGGTGATGCCGCCGAGGTCGAGTTGGGCGGAGGGCGGCCAGCCCAGGTCGGCCAGGAGGCGGCCGGTGGTCTCCTTGGCGGCTGCGTCGTCGCCGGAGAGGAAGACGGTGCTCGGGCCTTCGAGGTCGTCGGGGGCGGTCATGACGGCGGAGTCCATCGTGCAGAGCGTCTTGACGACGGGGGTGTCGGGGAAGGCCGCCTGGATCTGTTCGCCGAGGCTGCTGTTGGGGTGGGAGAGCTCGGTGTAGTCGTCGGAGAGGCCGACGCCCACGTCGATGAGGAGGGTGCCGGTGAGGGCTTCCGCGCCGATGGAGTGCAGGAGGTCCAGGGAGACGGTGCCCGGGGTCGCGTTGACCAGTACCTCCGCGTGGGCGGCGGTCTCGCCGAGGCCCGCGACGGGGAGGCCGAGGTCCTCCCGCTCCTTGGGGTGGCGGGAGCCGAGGAGTACGTCGTGACCGGCCTGCTGCCAGCCGTGGGCGAGGGCGCGGGCCACGTTTCCGGTGCCGAGGATTCCAATTCGCATGTGGAGGAAGGTAGTTGGGGAGGATGGGGTGGGGGATCGGGCTGGGGGACCGGTGGGGTCGGCACTATGGGCGTAGGTCCGGAGGTCCGTGGGCTCGGTCGGGCGGTCGGGAGCCTCGGCGGATCGTCGTCCACCCTGTCCGCCGTCTCCACCGGAGGAACCCCGATGGCCCTCAGCGCACGTCTCGTACGCCGCATCGCGCGCGACTTTCCCGAACCGGGTTCCGCGGCGGAGGCCGAGCGGCTCCTCGACGGGGTCCCGGACGGGACCGAGCGGGTCGGGGCGGCGGTCGTGCTGTACGCCCGGGGCAGCGTTCCCCGTCTCCGGTGCGCGATCGAACTCGCCCGCAGCGACTGGCGTGACGTCCTGGCCGGTGCCGGACTGGCCGACGAGGACTGGCCCAGCCGTCTGGTGGCGGAACTGGGCACGGAGCCGCCCCGTTCGCCCGGGGCGGCGGGCCCCGCGCGGCCGGAGTGAACGGCCGCGTGGGTGGCCCGCGTTCGTGCTGCGGTCAGCGCTGCGTGATGGGGCGCATCGCGATGCCCTCCGAGAGGGACCACTCCGTGACGCGCTGGCCGTCGTCGCCGTAGAGGACCTTCACGCCGGCCGGGAGCGCCACCCGCTTGGCCTCGCCGACGTTCGTCAGCTTCTTGCGGCCCTGGAGGGTCACGTCGATGACCGTGATCTCGTACTCGTCCATGCCGCCGCCGGCCACCAGCACACCCGCATAGGCCTTCGCGCCCGGCTTGAGCACCGTCGGCTCGTTGATCTCGGCGCCTTCGAGAAGCTTCGCGGGCGCGCCCGCGTCGGGGCCGAGCTGGGTGATCGGGTAGTGGTACAGAGTGCAGGTCTTCGCACCGGTGTTGAGGGCGGTCAGCTTGAGGTGGCGGGCGGGGGCGCCCTTGGCGTCCACGTTGGTGGCGGTGATGTCGACGGTCTCGGGCTCGCAGGGGGTCGCCGCCGTGCTGCCGGAGCCGGTCCCGGAGCCCTTTCCGTCGCCCTTGCCGGAGCTGTTTCCGGTTCCCTTGCCGCTGTCGCCGTTCTTGCCGTTGTCGCCCGCGGTCTCGGCGGGCTTCGGTGCGGAGGAGCCCGGGACGTCGGGGGCGGCGCCGGCCTGCGGGGGGTTGCTGGGGGAGCCGGAGGAGCCAGTGGAGGAGCCCGGCTGGCAGGCGGTCGCGCCCAGCAGGGCGGCGGCTGCGAGGGCTGTCGCCGCGCAGACTTTCCAAGTGCGGTCGGTCGTACGGGTGTTGGGTGTGCTGGTGTTCATGGTGAGTCCCCGTGGAAAGCCGATTTCGGCTGGTTCGTCATGCAATGGCAAGCAGAGTTTGCCTCGGGGGTGGAGGGTCACGCGCACTGCCCGCGATCTGTTACCGATCGGTTACGTACGGTAATAGTCCTGCGGGATGCGGCCCAGGCGTGCCGAACGACGAATCTAGGGGCGGGCGGAAGGGGCGTCGTCACCCGGCCGGTTGAGCTTGGTCTGCAACTCGCGCGGTAGGCCCGGCCGCGTACAACTTCCGCGGTATGTCCGGGCTCACGGCGAGGTGGAGGGGAGCGGGTCAGCCCCCGCCCTTGCGCCTGCTTCTGCGTGCCGTGCGGGCGTTGACCGCCGCCTTCCGGGCCAGGCCGATCAGCAGGATCAGGGCGGTCAGCGCGCCCAGGACGAGGAGGGGCGGGAGGTCGTCGTCGGGGAGGTTCGCGCCCCGGACGCGGGCGACGGCGGGGTTGGCGGAGGCGACCTCCAGGGGGACGGGGGCGCCCACGGAGGGGGTGGTGGCGAGGCGGTCGAGGCTGAGGGTGGTGGAGCGGTAGGTGCGGCCGCGGACGGTGTAGGTGACCGTGTAGTCGGTGGTCTTGTTGCGGTGGGTGGTGGCGGCGGTGATCCGCCCCTCGACCCGGACCGGCGCGTCGTCGATCAACTCCCCGTACGCCCACTGCCTGCCCGCGGCCGACAGGCACCCCACGGCGACGAGCAGCGCCAGCACGGCACCGACCAGAGCCGGGCTGAGCGTGCGGCGCGGGCGGCGGCCGGACATGGTGGGGACGGTAGTCCCCGGGGGCGGGTCCGGCTACGGGGCGCGGTGCAGCCCGGTGCGCGCCGCCAGGCCGAACTCGGCGAGCGCCTGGGTGATTTGGCGGCCGGTCTGGGCGGCGACGCGGGGGTTCGTGGCGGCGTGGTGCGTGTACGCGTTGAGGCCCGTGGCCAGTGCCCAGCCCATGCCGCGCAGCCAGGTGGCGTCGTCGGGGGCGAGGGCCTCACGGAAGGCGGCACGGGAGCCGGGGGTCAGGAGGGTGTACGCCACTATCAGGTCGAGGGACGGGTCGCCGACGCCGAACCCGCCGAAGTCGATGACGGCGGTGATGCGGCCGTCGGTGTCGGCGAGGAGGTTGCCGGTGTGGAAGTTGCCGTGCAGCCAGCGGTCCCGGGCGGGGTCGTGGGGTGCGCGCAGGGCGGCTTCCCAGAGGGCGGTCATGGCGGGGGCGTCGAAGACGTGCGCGGTGGCGGTGATGGCGCGGCGGGTGCCGGGGTCGTAGGAGGGGAGGGTGGGGGTGGGGAGGGGGTCGGTGGTGGGAGGGAGGGCGTGGAGGGCGTGGAGGAAGGCCGCCAACTGGGTCGGGGTGGAGGGGTGTTGGGTTTCGGGGGTGGGGGTGCTGCCGTCGAGCCAGCGGGCGACGGACCAGTGGTACGGGTAGGCGTCCGTGGGTCTGCCGAGGGCGAGGGGGGTGGGGACGGCGAGGGGGAGGTGCGGGGCGATGCGGGGGAGCCAGCGGTGCTCCTTGACGGCCTGGCCGGCGGCCCAGTCGCCCCGGGGGAGGCGGACGGCCATGTCGTCGCCGAGGCGGTGGATGACGTGGTCGGAGCCGGCGGGGGCGAAGGGGCGGAGGGGGAGGTCGGCCCAGGCGGGGAACTGCTCCTTGAGGAGGGTGCGGGCGAGGTCCTGGCCGGTCACGGGGGTCCTTCCGGGAGGGGGGGCTTCCGGGGCATCCCAGCACCGGGTCCGTCCCGGTGTCGACCGGGTTTCGGGGCGGGGGCGGTCCCCCCCCCGGGGGCGGAATGGGCGGGCAAGGGGGCGGCCCGCCCGATCCGGGCCCGCCCGATCCGGGCCCGCCCGGACACCGCCCCCACCCGCACCTCGCCCCCCCGGACGTGTCCGGCCCCGCCCCCCGCCCGACGGTCAGGAGCCCTTGAGGGCCTGTTCGAGGCGGGCCGCCTGGTCCGAGGCGAACTTCGAGAGGCCCGTCGTGTCCTTGCTGCGGTACTCCTGGGAGACGGCCACGACCACCGTGCCCACCCGGAAGTGGACGACCCGCAGCGCACTGTCCGCGTCCTCGCCGGACTTCACGTAGGTGGTGGTGTTGCCGACAGCCGGGCCCTTCTCCGCCGTCGCGTCGGAGGCCAGCTTCGTCTCCTCCTTGTAGCCCGCCTCGGCCGCACCCTTGCTGCCGTACGCCTTCACGCTCGTACCGACCAGCGAACCGCTCGCGTCCGTGTAGTTGCCCACGCCCTCGTAGGCGAGGCCGTCGCACGGGCCGTCGCAGGAGGCCGCCTGCGCCTTGATGCCCCCGTTGTCGCCCTGCGCGTCCTCCTTCCAGCCCTTCGGCAGGTCCGCCGCCCGCAGCAGCGCCCCGTCCAGGGTCTTGGCGTCCTTGACGGGCGACGCAGGGTCGGTCAGGCCCGCCTGGGAGGCCCCGCCGCCCTTCCCGGACTCCGTCGCGCCGTCGCCGGAGTCCCCGCCGCCGCACGCCGACACCGTCAGCAGCAGTACGGCCGAAGCCGCCCCCACCCAGATCCTCCGGGACTTCATTACGCGTACCTCGTCATCTCTTCACACAGTGCATTCACCGGCAACCTACACACTGCGGTTCGTATCATCGGCGCATGGCCATAGAACCTGGACGCCGCCCGCTCCGTGCCTCCGACGCCGACCGTGAGGAGGTCGTCGAGCAGTTGCGCGAGGCCGCTGCCGAGGGGCGGCTCGACATGGAGGAGCTGGACGAGCGGCTGGGGCTCGCGCTGTCCGCGAAGACGGTGGATCAACTCCCGCCGCTGGTAGAGGACTTGATTCCGGCGGAGGCGATCGCAGGTGCGGGCGAGCCGTTGGTGATCAAGGGCGGAATGCACGGGCAGACCCGTGCCGGGGAGTGGAAAGTGCCCCCGCGCATCGTCGCGCAGGGCGGCATGGGCGGCGTGAAGCTCGACTTCACCCGTACCGTCGTACGGCACAAGGTCGTCGAGGTGGAGGCGGACGGCGGCGCGGGCTGCGTCGTCCTGGTCGTGCCCGAGGGGTGGGGCGTGGACCTCGACGGCGTGCACGGCGGCATCGGCGGCGCCTGGAACAAGACCAAGGGCGAACGCCTGCCCGGCACCCCCCTCCTCCGCGTCACCGGCAGCGGCGGCATGGGCGGCGTCTACGTCCGCAACCCGGGCCGGCTGCAACGGCGCAAGCTGAGGCGTGCGTTGGAGCAGTGACGGGAGGGAGGGGCGGATGATGGGGCGGGTGGGGTGCGGATGAAGAGCGGATGAGAAGCGATTACGGAAACCGCCGGGGCTCCGCCCGCGTCCCGAAAGGTGTCCGGGCAAACGCCGCCAGGCAAACGTCTCCAGGCATTCTCAGGGGTTCCGTTTCCGGGTTACCTTCGCCTTGGGCCAATGATGTTGCCGGAAATGACGTTGCCGGATGCGAACGGACGGGCGCGGGGGAGGTGGTCGGCATTGGGTCCGGAGGCGGGACAGGTGCGCGTGCTCTCGCCGAACGGCGGCCTGGCCGGGGCCGGTTTCCTGGTCGCCCCCGACGGTTCCCGGCTGTACGTGCTGACCTGCGCCCATGTCGTGACCGCCGTGACAGGCCGCACGGCTGCGGTCGGTGACGGCGACGGCTCCGACATCGTGATCGTCGACCTGCCGGGGCAGGGCTGGTCCGCCGAGGCCCGTGTGGTGGAGGGGAGTTGGTCCCCCACCCCGCTGCTGGACGTACAGGATCCCGGGCACGGCGCACAGAACTGCGGCGACTTCGCCGCCCTCGCCGTCGCACGCGGCGCACCCCGCCTCCCGGACGGCTGCGGCCCGCTGCCGCTCGCGGCCTGCGGCCCTCCCGAGGGCCAGTCCGTACTCGTACGCGGCTATCCGGGCGGTCTGTCGGACGGCGTCGTCGCGACCGGGAGCCTCGTCGGGACGGGCGGTGCGTGTCCCCGCTGGGTGCAGTTCGAGGGCACCCGCGCCACCGGCGCCGCCTTCGAGGGCGGATTCAGCGGGGCCGCCGTCTGGGACCCGGTCAGACGCGCCGTCATCGGGTTGGTCACCGCCGCGCACAACGAGCGGGACACCAAAGTGGCCTGGATGCTGCCGATCGAGGCGGCGGCCGGATTCTGGACCCCGCTGGGTGCCGCGCTGCGGCCCCCGGAAGTGCGCTCGTGCCGGCCTCCCGCCGCGCGGGCCCAGCGCGAACTGGTCGAAGCCCTCCTCGACATACCGCTGATCGACCAGGACTCGGGGCGCGGCCTGCGCATGGCGTTACCCAGGGCGGTGCGCCGCAACGTGTCGGACCAACTGCCCCCGTTCCAGCACGTGCAGGCGTTGACGGGAGGCTGCTTCGAACTGAGCGGCGGCTGCCCCACCCTGCGCCGTACGGTCGAGGAACTGTGCGGGGACACCGCCGCCACCCGCAAGGCCCTCGCCGTACTCGACCGGCTGTGCTGCGGGGCCGCCGCCGGGCCGGGCGCACTGCCGGGCGCGGGGCACGGCACGAACGGCGCAAGCGCGACGGGCACGACGCCGTACGCAGGGGACAGCCCCTCCGTCCCCGTGCCGCCGCAGGCACCCGCCCCCGAGCCGCCCGCCCCGCCGCCCAGACAGGCCCTGTCGAAGTACCTGGTCGACGCCGCCGTCGCCGTCGACAGCCTCCAGGACGACACGACCCTGCGCCTGCTGATCGAGCACTTCCGCGTCACCGTCCGCTTCGACTGGGACCGGCCGGTCGGCCACCAACGCCGCCTGCTCGTCGTCCAGTTGATGGAGGGGCTGTGCGAACGCACCGAGGGGCTCGCCCCGTTGGTGGAGTACCTGGAACTCCGGTACGAGATCACGCCCGAGATCCGGAAGTTCAAGCGGGCGGTCGCGGCCTGGCAGGTGGACCTGTTCACCAACACCCAGTGGGTCGAACTCTTCGAACTGCTGGAGCTCGTGGAGGTCCCGCACCTGGCCCGCCGCTTCGTGGACTTCCTGCGCGACCTCGGGCACCCGCCGCCCGTCGACTGCACCGAACCCTGGGCGGTGTTCCTGCACGCCTGCACCCTCAACTCCCGGCCGGGGGAGTCCCTCCCCTGCTTCCGGGTCCTGCGCGAGCTGCTGGCCGACGGCATAGAGGCGGCCGGGGAGCGCAACGCCCTGCTCGCCTGGGCCCGGGCCAACGACTCCGCCTACGTACCCCAGGAGGAGCTTGTGCCACCGCTCCTGGACGTGGAGGAGCCGCGCGACCACCCCTTCTGGCGCCCCGACGGCTACCTCATCGTCCGGCTGCGCCCCCTGCTCGACGCCGCACCCGGCAGCGACGCCCTGCTGTCCCACTGGTGGCGGGCCCCGGGCGGGGAGCAACTGCGCGGCCCCGACCGCAGGATCGACCTCCGCGACGCCGAGTTCGAGGTGCGCAGGCTCCTGCGGTACGTCGAGGACGGCGACGCGTACCCGTCGAACGCCGATCTGGCGGTTGAATTCCTGCTTCCCCGGCAATTCTTGGGCCTCCATGTGGAACGCTGGCGCAAGGACGCCCTCCAGGGAGTGGAAGGCGTCCTGGGGGAGGATCATCACGTGGTGCTGCGCAGCCTGGAGCGCATCAACAGACCGGATCTGCACGACCGTTGGTGGCGTCGCTGGGACGCCTTCGTGGCCGGGCAGGCAGGCAGGGTGCACTGGTTCCCCGAGGACGGCCGCCCGCATCTGCTGTCCGACCCGCCGCCCGCCGTCGTCGTACTGAGCCGCCCGCCGCAAGGCGGTCGAAGCACTCAGGGAGAGCGCAGGGAGCTCGACGAGCTCTCGGAGGCGCTGAGAGTCGGGGTGCCGGTCGTCCTGTGGGACCGGAGAGGGGAACGGGATCCCGCATTCCGGACCGCCCTGAACCAGTTGCTGACCGAATACGACCCGCGCCGACTACCCGAGCTTGTCAGGGGATTGCGGACTGCGGTCGCATCATCCGATGCTGAGGAGTATTTCTCTGTCGGCCGCCATGTCGCTTTGCTGTGGGACGATCCGGAACGGATGCCCGTCGCGCACGCGGGCTCCCCTCCCCCCACAACTGGAGAGGAGAGGCTGTGACGTTCCCCGCTGACGCTGCCGCGTCCCATTCACCCAACGGCCACACGGAAGAACCCAGGCCCCGCTGGTGGATCTACCGGGGTACGGGTGAACCCCTGCGGGACACCACCCTCGGCGCCGTCCTGCCCGCCGCCCCGCCCTGGCGCACCTTCACGGGCGCGCCCGCCCTCCCGCCGCCCCCCGAGGACGAGGAGGAGACCGTACGCAGGCTCGGCGGCGGCCCGCCCGCCCGCACCCTCACGAAGTTCGCGCGCGGCGAGGCGGAGATGGTCAACGCGGCCCTGCTGCTGCGCCGGCCGCTGCTGGTGATCGGCCGCCCCGGCACCGGCAAGTCCAGCCTCGCCTACCGGGTGAGCCGCGAGTTGCGCCTGGGACGAGTGCTGCGCTGGCACATCAGCAGCCGTACGACCTTGCAGCGGGGCCTGTACGAGTACGACGCCATCGGCCGCGTCCAGGACAGCGCGGCCCTGCGCGCGGTGGCCGGGGACGACCAGGAAAAAGAGGGTGCCCCGACCCGGCCCGCCGACGTCGGCGACTACATCCAGCTCGGACCGCTCGGCACCGCCCTGCTGCCGTACGAAGAACCCCGCGTACTGCTCATCGACGAACTCGACAAGAGCGACCTCGACCTCGCGAACGACCTGCTCAGCGTCTTCGAGGAGGGGTCCTACCCGATCCCCGAGCTGCTGCGGGCCCGCCGCCGGCAGCCGAAGGTGAAGGTGCTCACCGACGACCCCGCCGGAGAGGCGGAGATCACCGGCGGGCGGGTCGTCTGCCAGGCGTTCCCGTTCGTGGTGATGACCTCCAACAGCGAGCGCGAGTTCCCGCCCGCCTTCCTGCGCCGCTGTCTCGTGCTGCGCATGCCCGAGCCCGAGGAGCAGGACCTCGCCCACATGCTCGCCGCCCACTTCGGCGGCGACGCCGTCGAACAGCTCGGCGGCCCGCTCATCGCCCGCTTCCTGGAGCGCAGCCGCGAGCAGGGCGGACTCTCCATAGACCAGCTCCTCAACTCCCTCTACATCGCCACCTCCTACGGTGGCGAGGAGCGCCCCGGCGACCTCCTCGCCCTCGCCGAGAGCGTCTGGCACCGGCTCGACGGATCGGCCCCCGGCGGCGGCCCCGGATGGGGGGATTCCGGGTGACTGGTGGCGACGCACCGCGCTCCGGCCCCTCCTGGCCCGAGCTCCTGGACGCCCTCTACCTGGCCGCCTGCCAGGACAACGCCGCGCCCTACCGCTGGCGTCCGGAGCGTCCCGAGCGTCCCGTCCCTCCGCCACCGCGCCGCACCCCCGCAACCCCGCCGGCGCACGGGCCGGAGGGCACGTCCGGCATCCCGGGCGACACGGGGGAAGGCACGGAGGACCCCGCACGCACGCCCGGCACACAGGGCACGACCGACCAGCCCGGCACACCCGGGGACGACGGCACGCCCCGGGAGGACGGCCGGAGCGCGGAGACCCCGCCCGACGACCTCGCCGAGGACGAGTACGTCGAGACGGCCGCCCTGTACGCCACCCACGGCGCCCCCGCCCCCGGCCGCTCCGCACGCCCGGGCGACCCGCCCACCGCGCCGGAAGCAGGTGTCCGCCACATCCCGTGGGGCGTCCTGCGCCCCGACGGCGCCGACCCCGTCGCCGCCACCACCGTCACCGCACCGCTGCCCGAGGCCCTCGCACTGGCCCGCGCCCTGCGCCCGTTACGCCTGCACACCGACGTCCCCGACACCTGGGAACTCGACGAGGAGGCCACCGCAGAGCGCGCCGCCCAGGAAGAACTGTGGGTGCCGGTCTGCCACCCGGTGCAGGAACGGCGGCTGCGCCTGCTGCTCCTGGTCGACGGCCACTACTCGATGGCGCTGTGGCAGGACACCGTCCGCCGGCTGCGCAACCTCCTGGAGCAGACCGCCGCCTTCCGCTCCCTCACCGTCACCTCCGTCGACCTCACCGGCACCGGCCCGGCCGCCCACGGCGGGGCCGCGTCCCCGGGCCCCGACAGCCTGGTGCTCGTGGTCACCGACGGCATCGGCGACGGCTGGCGGGACGGCTCCGCGGCCTCCTTCCTCTGCTCCCTCGCCCACACCTCGCCGCTGGCGGTACTGAGCCTGATGCCGCAGGAGCTATGGGAGTTCACCCTGCCCAGTGCGGTACGCGCCCGCCTCGACGTGCCCGAGACGGCCGCCCCCAACCGCCGCCTGCGGCTGCGCGGCCCCGCCCTCCCGGAGGGCGAACTCGGCGACCCCGTCCGGCGCTCCCACAGCCGCGCGCCCGTCCCCGTACCGCTGCTGGAACTCACCCCGGGATCGCTGGGCCGGTGGGCCCGCCTGGTGGCGTCGCCCGGCGGCCGGTTCGACGCGGCGGTCCTGCTCACCGCCGCCCACGGAGACCTCGGCGCACGCCGCCGCGCCGAGCCGGAACCGTACGCCGGGCGCACGCACCCCAAGGGGGCCGACGGCGCGCGCGACCCGCTCGCGGCAGCACCCCCCGGGCGCACCCGGCAGGAACGTGCCCGCGACATCGTCCGCGCTTTCAAGGCCAGGGCCTCACCCCTGGCCTATGCCCTCGCCAAGCGTCTCGCGGCGGCCCCGCTGAACCTGCCGGTGATGCGGCTCGTCCAGAACGCGCTGCCCGGCGCCCGGGACTTCAACCTCGGCGAGATCATGCTCTTCGGCCTGCTGCGCCCCACCGGCCACGGCCACGACGCCGAGGACACCGACACCGTGTCCTTCGACTTCCCCGAGGGCGTCCGCGAAGAGCTGCTCGGCCTGGGCACCCGTGCCGAGACCATGGTCGTGCTGCGCCAGGTCGCCGGGGCGCTCGGCCCCCGGCTGGCCTCCGCCGTCGACGGCGGGGAGGCCGCCGTCGCCTGGGAGGCCGACGCCGCCGACCCGCCGGTCAACGAGCGCACCCGGCCCTTCGTGCGGCCGCTGCACACCGCGCTCGCCGCCGTGTCCGGTCCCTACCTGGCGCGGGCCACTCGATTGGGTCAGCTGCTCGGCGTCGGTCCCGGCGGTCCCCTCCCGCCTCCCGCAGGGGGCGACGGGGTGCGACCCGCCCCCAGGGGCGGCGTAACGGAGGGTGTCGGATCGACTACGCTTGACATTCCGTCATCCGTACCTCCCCCGTCCGCCGTGCCGCACCCACCCGTACTGCCTTCGACACCCCCCTCGAAGGCCACTCACCCAACCGGAGTCCCAGGAGGATCCGTGTCGACCGCGTCGCAGACCAGCCCCTTCCCCCCGCCGGCCACCCGGCCGGCTCGGCTCTGGGGCAACGTGCCGCAGCGCAACCGGAACTTCACTGGGCGGGAGGACCTGCTGGCACGCCTCAGTCAGCGGCTGACCAGCAGCGTCTCCGGCGGCACCGGCGTCACCGCGGTCCTCCCCGAGGCGCTGCACGGCATGGGCGGTGTGGGAAAGTCCCAGATCGCCATCGAATACGTCTACCGGAACAGCCGGGACTACCAGCTCGTCTGGTGGATCCCCTCCGAGCAGACGAGTCTCATCGTGCAGTCCCTGATCGAACTCGGGGAGCAGATGGGCCTGCGGGTCGGCGCCGAGCGAAGCGCCGTACCGGCAGTCCTGGAGGCGTTGCGAGTCGGCACCCCGTACTCGAACTGGCTCTTGGTCTTTGACAACGCGGAGGACCCTCACGAAGTCCGGAAGTTCTTTCCGAACGACGGTCCGGGGCGGGTGATGGTGACGTCCCGTAACTCCCAATGGTCGAATCTGGCCAGTTCACTAGAGGTCGATGTGTTCGCACGCGAGGAGAGCGTTGCCCTGATCAGGCGGCGCAGCCAGCAGATTACCGACGAAGCCGCCGACCGTCTGGCGGAGTCGCTCGGGGACCTTCCCCTGGCCGTCGAGCAGGCCGCGGTCTGGCTTGCCGAGACGGGGATGCCCGTCAATCAGTACCTGGATCTCTTCGAGACCAAGTACGCCGAACTACTCCAGACCTCGCCGCCGCCGGACTACGAACTGCCGGTCGCCGCCGCCTGGAACGTGTCCCTGGACCGGCTGCGCGAGAACCACCCGGCGGCCCTCCAACTCCTGCAGGTGTGCGCCTACTTCGCTCCCGAGCCCATCGACTGGGACCTGTTCTCCGCGGTACGCGGCGTCGCCGCCCCCACCGCCCTGCGGGCCACCCTCGACGACCCCATCAAGCTGGGCCGCGCCGTCCGCGAGATCGGCCGCTACGCACTGGCCCGCATCGACCACCGCAAGTCGACCATCCAGGTCCACCGGCTGGTGCAGCGCGTCCTCATCCAGCAGATGAACGAGCAGGAACGCGCGGAAATGCGCCACTGCGCGCACGAGATCCTCGCCAACGCCGACCCCCGCAACCCGGAACGCCCGGCGGAGTGGCCCAGCTACTCCAGCCTCCTGCCGCACGTCCAGGCCTCGAACATGATCGAGTGCGAGGACCCCTGGGCCCGCCAGCTCGTCCTCAACGAGACCCGCTTCCTGCTCGCCCGAAGCGACTACCAGGAAGCCCTGAACGTCGCGGAACGCGCGGCCGGCATCTGGCGGCGCAAGCTCGGCGACGAGCACGAGCACGTCCTGGAGATCGACCAGGCCCGCGCCCAGGTGCTGCGCTGGCACAACCGCTACGACGAGGCGTACGACCTCCAGAAGCACCTGCTGGAACGCTGCCGCCGCATCCTCGGCGAACGCCACCCGGCCACCCCCCGCGCCGTGAGCTTCCTCGCCGTCCTGGAGCGCGCCCGCGGCGACTTCCTCACCGCACGGGCCCTGGACCAGCAGGCGTACGAGGCCCTGGACCGGGACTTCGGCCCCGACGACCCCGCCACCCTCCAGGCCGCCCACAACTACACGGTGAGCCTGCGCCTGTCCTCCGACTACAAGGACCTCCAGGAGACCCGCAGGCTCGACGAGGACACCTTCGAGCGCCGGGTGGAGGTCCTCGGCGAGGACCACCGGCAGACCCTGCTCAGCCAGCACTGCGTCTACGTCGACCTCCAGGAGCTGGGCCTCTACCAGGAGGCCGCCGACGGGCAGGAGCAACTGCGCGACCGGCTGCTGACCATGCTCGGCGAGGACCACCCGCTGACCGGCTTCGTGACCCGGGAACTGTCCATCACCCGCCGCAAGCTGGGCCGCCACCAGGACGCCTTCGACCTCTCGCGGGGTGTGCTGGAGCTCAACCGGTCCCGCCCGTCCGGCACCGACAAGCACCTCGTCGGGTGGGCGGCCCTCATCCACGCCACCGACCTGCGCCAGACCGGCGACCTGGACGCAGCCGCCGAACTGGGCCGCGAGGCAATGCAGTTGATCACCGAAGCCCTCGGTGCCGACCACCCGCACACCCACGCCACCGCCACCAACCTCGCCGTGACGCTGCGCCTGCTCGGCCGCGTCGAGGAGGCCCTGGAGCTCAACCGCACGGCGGTGGAGGGCCTGAGTGAGCGGCTCACCCCCCAGCACCTGCGCACCCTCCTCGCCAAGGCCAACCTGGCCAGCGACTACGCGCACCTCGGCGACGCCGCCAAGGCCCGCGAGCTGGGCGAGGAGATCAGCCGGGAGGCGGGCGTCGTCAGCGGCGACGTCCACCCGGACACCCTGGCCATCCGGCTCAACCTGTCGTACGACCTCAAGGCGACCGGCGAGACGGAACGCGCCAAGGAGCTCTACGACCGGACCCTGGCCACCATGCGCGAGGTCCTGGGCCCCGACCACCCGGCCACCGTCAACGCCACCCGGGGACTACGGGCCAACTGCGACATCGACGCGCTCAGCATGTGAGCCGGCGCCGCCCGGACCGGGCGGCGCGAACCACCGGGCCAGTTCGTGCGGGCCCGGTGGATGTGTTCCGGCCCGCAGCAGCGCCGCGTGCACGGCGACGACCAGCTCGGGACGCTCCAGCAGGAGGTTTCCCGGGGGCGTCTCGTCGTGTACGAGTCCCAGTCCCACCCAGTCGCTGACGTTCACCGGTGTGCTCAGCGGGTCCGCCGCCTTCAGGAACAGGCCGCGGGCCTCCTCCCGGTCGCCCGCCACCAGTGCCGCGTCGGCCACCGTCAGCTCGCCCGCACCCCACAGGTCCGACGTCCCGGCCTCCAGCTCGGCGCGCAGCCGGTCGAAGGCCGGCCGGTCGGTGAGCCACAGCCGGGTCAGCCACAGCCGTGACAGCACCCGCGACTGCGCGCGGGCCGGGACCAGACGCACCGGCGGCAGCACGGCGGGCGGCGGCTCGCCCGCCAGCCAGCGCCGGGCCAGCGCATCGGCGTCGGTCTCGGCGACCGCCAGGTGGGCGGCCCGCCAGGAGGCCACCAGGTCGGCGCAGCACTGGGCGGCGAGGGCACCTGGCAGCTCCGCCACCCGCTCCGGCCACCAGGGGGCCGCCTGCCCGTCCAGTGCGGACACCAGGTGCGCACCCGCCAGGGTGAGCCGGTCGGAGCTGTGCAGGGCGGTCAGCGCCACCCTCAACTGCCAGCGGTGGTAGGCGAATTCGAACGCGGCCCGGTCGTCGCCGGGGGTGCGCCGACGGTGCCAGAAGGCGGTGATCCCGGCCGTGGCGTGCGTACCGTACACCAGTCCGCGCAGCGGGCGGGGGTCGCGGCGCCAGGGGGCGAAGTGCAGCGGCTCGGGGCCGGGGCGGCCCTGGTCGAGGAGCGGGGTCAAGTCGTCGACGGCGGCGAGCAGTTGGTGGTGCGCTTCGTGGACGAGGGTGGCGGCGGCCGTCGGTGCGTCCGGCGGCAGGGACATCACGACCGCCCCGAAAGTGTCCGGCGCGGTCGCGCTGACCGGATGCGTGGACGTCGCGGCGGCGGGCACCAGGCAGCGGACCGCACCCCACACCAGACGGTGGGCGGGCGGATGGTCGGCCCTCAGTAACTCGGAAGCATCGGCGAGGAGTTGACGCCAGCGGTCCAGCTCGTCGGGGGGCAGGGGTGCCGGGTCGAGCAGGGAGCGGTAGTCCCGTTGCGGGGAGAGGTGATCGAGCGTCACCGTCCCCGACCCGCCGGGGAGTTCGACGCCGGGCAGTGGATGCCAGCCCTCGGACGGCAGGTGCAGCGCCCCGGGCAGCCGTACGGAACCGCTGTCGCCGAAGACGACGGTCTCCCGCTCCGTGCACTCCACGCCCACCACGGCCCACTCACCGCGCGCCACCCGCCCGGTCAGCCCCAGCGACGGCAGCCAGAGTCTCCCTCGGTGCGCCGGGACGCGCAGTGAGCACCGCGTCCCCGAACGGATCGCGGCGGCCGCCGCCAGCGACCCGGCGAGCCCGGCCTCGGCCCGCAGCGGCACGTCCGGTCCTGAGGACTTTGCACCGTGGCTGATCCGGCGCAGCAGTTGCAGCGCCCGCCCGCCCACCATCGGGTCCGCCAGCACGGCATCGGCGGCGGCCGGGTCGGCCCGCTGGACGGCGCACAGCAGCTTCCAGGCGGTGCGCGGAAGGGTCGGCGGCAGGCCCGTGCGGGGCCAGTCGTTCGGCAACCGGTCCAGGGCGGGGGTGAGTTCGTACGCCCCGACCAGGGCGAGCAGGGTCCGGCTGCGGCGGGCAGCCGTCAGCAGCGCCACGTCCGAGGCGTCGACCTCGCCCGTGGCGACGGCGGTCAGCGTCCGCAGCGGCAGTCGGTGGTGCTCAGTGTCGCTCAACTCTCATTGCCGGTACCCGGTCGCGCCGACGGCGAGCCCTGGCACGGCGGGGACACGTCTCCCGAGCACAGGGGTGCCGCCGTACGGGCGAGCTGCCTGCGCAGGGAGGCGAGAGCGGTGGACAGTCCGTCCACCCCGCTCAACTCGCCGAGGGGCACCCCCGACAGATCGAGCACCCGAGCCTGCGATATTCCGGTGGTTCCCGCTGAAGCCGCCATGCTCCCCATGGTGACGGAACGGCACCCAGTGCGGAAGACCCCTTCTCGCCGGGGGTCAGGGGCCCTGAGCGGGTTCCGGGAGGATCCGGACGCGTGCGCCGGGGCGTACGCCCCAGCGCGTCAGTGCGCCCGCCTCCGCCTCCAGCACGTGCCGCGTCCTGAGGTGGGGGAGGGGCAGCCGGTTCGGCGGCAGCGTCCGCACCGCGAGAACCCTCAACTCCCGGTCCAGATAGGCGACTTCGAGCGGGAAACGCATCCGGAAGGTGTGGATCCCGGAGGCGGTCGTCAGCAGGAGTGCCCCCTCGATCCCGCTGCGCCCGAGGAGCCCCCGGGAGCGGGCGCGGGCGGAGGCGGCGATCTCCAGGGGGATGCCCGGGAGGAGGTCCGGGTGCGCGGAGTCGGCGAGGCACAGAGTGCCACGGCCGTCCTCGTAACGCTGCTGTCGTCCCACGCCCGGACTGTACGAGGGCGGGGCCACCGGTGTCAGCGGAACCGGTGTGCACAGTGGGCCCACGGGCCCATGACCCCGCGCCGGGGCGCACCTAGGGTGGGGCCGTGTCCGTCACCGTGATCGTGCTGGCCGCCCTCTGGGGAGCCGCCGCAGGGCTGCTCCTGCCGCGTGCCGCCCACCGCCTCTCCGTCGAGCCGGAGGAGGAGTGGCGCGACGCCTGCCCCTCCGGTCACCCCTTCACCGGCTTCGCCCGGGGGTGGGCCGGCACCGGGCGGTGCGCGCGGTGCGCCGGGGGGAGCGGGGCGCGGGGGGCGCTGCGTACCGCCGTCGGCCCGGCGACGTACACCAAGACCCTGCCGTACCCCCTCGTCGGCGCACTCGCCTGCGCCGCGCTCGCCGCCGCCACCGGGCCCCGGCCCGAGCTGGCGGTCTGGCTGCTGCTGACCCCCTTCGCGCTGCTGCTGGCCGGCGTCGACCTGCGGGTGAACCGGCTGCCCGACGTCCTCACCCTGCCGCTCGCCGCCGGGGCCGCGGTCCTGCTGGGCGCGGCGGACCTGCTTCCGGGGAACGGGGGGTCCTGGCTCGGGGCGCTGCTCGGCGGGGCGGGGCTCGGGGGCGTGTATCTGCTGCTCCATCTGGTCAACCCGGACGGGATGGCGTTCGGCGACGTGAAGCTCTCGCCGGCGCTCGGGGCCGCGCTCGGGTGGTACGGCTTTCCCGTGCTCTTCATCGGGACCTTCGCGGGATTCCTCCTCGGGTCCCTGTACGGGCTCGGGCGGATCGTCGTCGGGCGCGGCACCCGCAGGTCGCACTTCCCGTTCGGGCCGTTCATGATCGCCGGTGCCTGGCTGGGCGTGCTGATCGGGGCCCTCGGGGCCCGCTGATCCGGAACGCCGCGCGGGGGCGGATCGGGGCCAATCGTGAGAAATTGCGAAGAGCAGTCAGCCGGTGTGCCCCAGTGCGGTGCGCTGTGTCCCTGTGCAGTGCGCTGTGCCGTGCCCCGAGCTGTCGCCCCGACCGCTACCCCGAGTGGAGTGCCCATGAGTGACGAGGACGCCTCCGACCTGCTCGCCGAACTGCGCCGCCCCCGGCCCTACCCGGCCGTCTCCCTCACCCTGCCCACCCACCGGCACCGGCCGGAGAACCAGCAGGACCACATCCGGCTGCGCAACCTCCTCTCCGACGCCGAGAAGCGGCTCGCCGCCGACCCGAAGGTGAGCAAGGAGCAGGCCGCCGCCGTGGCGGGCAACCTGGGCGAGGCGGTGGACGAGCTCGACCCCGAGCACTTCCTGGAGGGCCTGGTCCTCTTCGCCTCCGCCGACGAGGCCCGTACGTACCTGGTCAGCTCCACGGTCCCCGAGCGGATCGTCGTCGGCGAGACCTATCTGACCCGCAACCTGGTCGCCTCCTCCGCCCGGCAGATCCCCTACCTCGCGCTGCTGCTGAGCGTCGGCGAGGTCCGGCTCTGGCACGGCGTCGGCTACGAGCTGACCGAGATCGACCAGGAGGAGAGCGGCTTCCCCGTCATCTCCTCCGGCGTCGACCGCGACGGCCCGCCCAACCGCGAGGGCGGCCACGGCGAGGAGCAGGACTTCCGCAACATGCTCAGCGAGGCCGACCGCAAGCTCACCCCGCTGCTCCAGGAGGCTGTGCTTCCGGTGGTGGTCGTGGGGCTGCGCCAGCACATCGTGACCTTCCGCGAGCTGTCCCGGCACAAGGCCGTGCTGGCGGCGGACCTGGAGGTCGGCGGCCTGCTCCAGGCGACCGCCCCCGAACTGGTCGAGCAGCTCGCCCCCGCGCGGGCCGCGCTGGCCGCGATCGACACCGAGGAGGCCCTGAAGGCACTGGACGCGGCCCGCAGCGGCAAGCGGTACGCCGCAGGCGCCCAGGACTGCTGGCAGGCGGCGCGCGAGGGTCGCGTGGGACACCTGGTGGTGGAGGAGTCGGTACGGGTCTCGGCCCGGGTGGACGAGGTCGAGGGCGCGCCCCGGGCGGCGCTCGTCTTCGTGGACGAGGGCGGCGAAGGGGTCGAGGACGACGTCGTCGACTCGCTGGCGGAAATGGTGCTCGACGCCGACGGCGACGTGACCTTCGTGCCGGACGGGACGCTCGGCGAGACCGGAGGCATCGCGGCGGCGCTGCGGTACTGACAGGCCCTGCGGTACTGACAGGCCCTGTGGTATTGACAGGTTCCGCGGCTGGAGAGGGCGTGGGTGCGGCTCCACCGGGGCCGCACCCACAGTGGTTAATCTCCGCATATGCGGACAATTCCTGACAGTAAGTCAGTTCAGATCGTCCCCGTGGCGGTGCGCCGCAAGGTGCGCGGCGCCGCCCCCTGGGCCTGGGCCGCGGCCCTGTTCGTCCTCTACGCCACCCTCTCCGTGCAGCGGCACCGCCTCCTGCGCACCACCGGCTACGACCTCGGAATCTTCGAGCAGGCCGTCAAGGCGTACTCCCAACTCCGGCTCCCGTACGTCCCGTTGAAGGGCGAGGGCGTCAACCTCCTCGGCGACCACTTCCACCCCGTCCTCGCCCTCCTCGCACCCCTCTACCGCCTCTTCCCCGCCGCCGAGACCCTGCTGCTCGCCCAGGCCGCACTCCTCGCCCTCGCCGTGGTGCCGCTCGCCCGGTGGGCCGGGCGGGCGCTCGGACGGGCGGCCCTGCACGCGATCGCGATCGGGTACGGGCTGAGCTGGGGGATCGCCTCCACCGTCGCCTTCGACTTCCACGAAGTCGCCTTCGCCGTACCCCTGTTGGCGTTCTCCCTGGAGGCGCTCGGGCGGGGACGGTACGAGAAGGCGGTGCTCCTCGCCGTACCCCTGCTGCTCGTCAAGGAGGACCTCGGGCTCACCCTGGCCGCGCTCGGCGGGTACCTGGTGTGGCGCGGACGGCGCGCGATCGGGTTCGCCGCGCTGCTCGGCGGCGTCCTCGGCACGCTCGTCATCACGAAGGTGCTGCTGCCCGCCCTCAACTCCTCGGCAACGTACGCCTATGGCGAGTACGTCTCCGACGGCCCCCGGGGCTCCGTGCTCATGACCCTCCTCGCCGCACCGCTCGACGCGCTGCGCCCCGAGGTCAAGGCCGTCACCCTCGTCCTCGTCTTCGCGCCGACCGCCCTGCTCGCGCTCCGCTCGCCGATCGCCCTGCTGGCGCTGCCCACCCTCGGCTGGCGGCTGCTGTCGCAGCACGACTACCACTGGGAGACCGCGTTCCACTACAGCGCGGTCCTCATGCCGATCGTCTTCGCCGCCGCGATCGACGCCCTCACGCCCTACGGCCGGTTCGGCCCGTTCTCCCCGAGCGGCGCCAAGGACAACCCCCTCGCCGCCCGCCACCTGCGCGCCTCGCTCGCCACGATGGTCGCCGTCGCCCTCGTCCTCCTCCCCTCCTTCTCCTTCGGCCTCGTCCTGCGCAAGGACACCTGGCGCACCCCCGACCACGTCCGCGCCGCCCGCACACTCCTCGACCGCATCCCCGACGGGGCGACCGTCGCCGCCTCCAACCGGCTCGTCCCGCAGCTCGTCTCCCGTACGACCGTCGTCCTCTTCCCCGGCTATCCGGTCCCCGGGGAGCTGTACGACACCGACGGCACGCCCCCGCCGCCCACGAGCGAGTGGATCCTGCACGACAGCCGCCCTCATCCGGCGTGGCCGCTCCCCGACGGCCACTGGCCGTACCCGCCCCACCGCCAGCAGGAGGAGCTGGCCCGGGCACAGAAGACGTACGGATACCGGATCGTCGCCGAGGCCGACGGGCTCACGCTCCTCCACCGGGAGGGGGCCGTTGTGCGGGGCGGTGCAGAAACGTCAATCCGGTGAACTGGGCGACACCCCCGACGGGGGAACCCCGACGGGCCTGTTTTCGCCCCCGAAAAGCCCTCCGATGCCATACGCCGCAAGGGATTCGGCACCTTGCACCGTGCACAGTGTCGACTTCGGAGAGTAATTGATTCGCGTCCTGGTGCGCAGCATCACTTACGAAGGGTTATGGTGGAAACCCCCCCTCGGGCCGGTCCGTATCCCCCCCACGGACCGGCCCGTTTTTTGTCTCCGCGCCCCCTCGGGGCGCGTCAGCCCCGTCCGGCCCAGATGTTCGTGCCGGGGGTGGAGACCGCGAAGGAGTCGATCTCCTTCAGCTCCGCGTCGGTCAGAGCCGGAGCCCCGAGCGCCGCCACGTTCTCCTCCAACTGCTTGACGCTGGACGCCCCGATGAGCGCCGACGTCATCCGCTCGTCCCGCAGCACCCACGACAGCGCGAGCTGCGCCAGCGACTGACCGCGCCGGGACGCGATGTCGTTGAGCCCGTTGAGCCGGCGCACGACCTCCTCGCTCAGCAGGTCCGGGTCGAGCGACTTGCCCTGGGTGGCCCTGGACCCCTCGGGGATGCCCTTGAGGTACTTGTTCGTCAGCAGCCCCTGCGCCAGCGGCACGAAGGAGATGCAGCCCATGCCCGCCTCCTCCAGGGTGTCGAGCAGGCCGTCGTCCTCCGTCCAGCGGTTGATCATCGAGTACGACGGCTGGTGGATGAGCGGACGCACGCCCATCTCCCGCAGCAGGCGCGCCGCTTCGGCGGTCTGCTCGCTGTTGTACGAGGAGACGCCGACGTACAGCGCCTTGCCCTGCTGCACGGCGGACGCCAGCGCGCCCATCGTCTCCTCGAGCGGGGTGTCCGGGTCGAAGCGGTGCGAGTAGAAGATGTCGACGTAGTCCACGCCCATGCGCTTCAGCGAGGCGTCCAGGGATGACATCAGGTACTTGCGCGAGCCCCACTCGCCGTACGGGCCGGGGTGCATCCCGTAACCCGCCTTGGTGGAGAGGATCAGCTCGTCGCGGTACGGGGCGAAGTCCTGCGCGAAGATCTTGCCGAAGTTCAGCTCGGCGGAGCCGGGCGGCGGACCGTAGTTGTTCGCCAGGTCGAAGTGGGTCACCCCGAGGTCGAAGGCGCGGCGCAGGATCGCCCGCTGCGAGTCGAGGGAACGGTCGTCGCCGAAGTTGTGCCAGAGGCCCAGGGAGACGGCCGGGAGCTTGAGCCCGCTGCGGCCCGAGCGGCGGTACTCCATCGTGTCGTAACGGTCGTCGGACGCGCGGTAGTGAAGGGAATCGTCAGTCACGGTTCCCCTCCCTATCACGTACGTACTTGTGACAGACCGGGTTGGGACGGTGTGGCCCGTGCGCAGTAGTGTGACGGGCTCGGGGCCACGGCAGACCGCAGACTTCCGGGCCTCGGGGAACACGAGAGGGTGGAACCGCTGTGAACCTGCGCGACCTGGTGTATCGGCTCTACGCACGCCGGGTGGAAGGCCGACTCGACCACGCCCAGGTGCCCAAGCACATCGGCGTCATCCTCGACGGCAACAGACGCTGGGCGAAGGCGGCGGGCGGTACCACCGAGCAGGGGCACAAGGCCGGCGCCAGCAAGATCCAGGAACTCCTCGGCTGGTGCGCGGAGACCGACGTCGAGGTCGTCACGCTCTGGATGCTGTCGACGGAGAACCTGGACCGGCCCGAGGCCGAGCTGACTCCGCTGCTGTCCATCATCGAGGGCGCCGTGCGCGACCTCGCCGCCGACGGACGCTGGCGCGTCCACCACGTCGGCACGATGGACATCCTCCCTGCACGAACGCAGGGTGTCCTCAAGGAGGCCGAGCAGTCGACGTCGGGCAACAAGGGAATACTGGTCAACGTCGCCGTCGGCTACGGAGGACGCCAGGAGATCGCCGACGCGGTGCGTTCGCTGCTCCTCGAACACGCCGAGAAGGGCACCTCCTTCGAGGAGCTCGCGGAGATCGTCGACGTCGAGCACATCTCGGAACACCTCTACACGCGCGGCCAGCCCGACCCGGATCTGGTCATCCGCACCAGTGGTGAGCAGCGGTTGTCCGGATTCATGCTCTGGCAGAGCGCCCACTCCGAGTACTACTTCTGCGAAGTCTTCTGGCCCGCCTTCCGCAAGGTCGACTTCCTGCGCGCCCTGCGCGACTACGCGGCCAGGCACCGGCGTTACGGTTCCTGACCGCACCCCGTACCCCCCAGGCGTACCGAATACGCGTCATCTGTCCTGGCCATGACCAGGTATGGCGGCGCGTGTTCGAGGGAATACCCCTTCCAGGTCGGCGTCCGGACCACGGACGCCGAATCTCAGTGAGCGGCTGGATGTCGCTCGCCCGGGAGGCCCTTTGCACCAGGACGCTCGCGCAGCAAGAAGCGCAGGCGACGTGGAGGGCCGGTTCTCGGCCCGCGCATCGAGGCCGAGTCCGGTCCCTCCGCCCGCGACGTCGTCGCACCCCAACCTCAGTACGAGGGGGTACGTCCTTCCGTGGTGAACAGCTCTAAGCGCCGCCTTCCCGACAGGCGCACCTACGTTCTCGACACCAGCGTCCTGCTGGCCGACCCCAGCTCCATGACCCGCTTCGAGGAGCACGAAGTCGTGCTGCCGATCGTGGTCATCACCGAACTGGAGGCCAAGCGGCACCATCCGGAACTCGGTTACTTCGCCCGGCAGGCCCTGCGCATGCTGGACGAGTACCGCATCCGGCACGGCCGCCTCGATGCCCCGATCCCGATCGGGGACCTCGGCGGGACGGTGCGGGTCGAACTCAACCACTCCGATCCCGGTGTACTGCCCGCCGGTTACCGGTTGGGGGACAACGACTCACGGATTCTCGCCGTCGCACGCAATCTCCAGGCCGAGGGGTACGACGTCACCGTCGTCTCCAAGGACCTGCCGCTGCGCATCAAGGCCTCCTCGGTCGGCCTCCTCGCGGAGGAGTACCGCGCCGAACTGGCCATCACCGACTCCGGCTGGACCGGAATGTCCGAACTGACCCTGGAGGCCGATCAGGTCGACCTGCTCTTCAGCGAGGAGCGGGTGTACGTCCCCGAGGCCGCCGACCTGCCCGTGCACACCGGGCTCGTGCTCCAGTCGGAGCGCGGCAAGGCGCTGGGCCGGGTCACCGCGGACGGCAACGTCCGGCTCGTACGCGGGGACCGGGGAGCCTTCGGCATCCACGGGCGCAGTGCGGAGCAGCGGATCGCGCTGGACCTGCTCCTTGACCCGGAGGTCGGGATCGTCTCGCTGGGCGGGCGGGCCGGCACCGGCAAGTCGGCGCTGGCGCTGTGCGCGGGCCTGGAGGCCGTACTGGAGCGCCAGGAGCACAAGAAGGTGATGGTCTTCCGGCCGCTGTACGCGGTCGGCGGGCAGGAGCTGGGATACCTCCCCGGCTCCGAGTCCGAGAAGATGTCGCCGTGGGCGCAGGCCGTCTTCGACACCCTCTCCGCGGTCGCGGGCAAGGAGGTCATCGAGGAGGTGCTCGGGCGCGGGATGCTGGAGGTCCTGCCGCTCACCCACATCCGCGGCCGCTCGCTGCACGACGCGTTCGTGATCGTGGACGAGGCCCAATCCCTGGAGCGGAACGTCCTTCTGACGGTTCTGTCCCGGATCGGGGCGAATTCGCGGGTGGTGCTCACCCACGACGTCGCCCAGCGGGACAACCTGAGGGTCGGGCGGTACGACGGAGTGGTCGCCGTCGTCGAGAAGCTGAAGGGTCATCCGCTCTTCGCGCACGTCACGCTCACCCGCTCCGAGCGCTCGCAGATCGCCGCGCTGGTGACCGAAATGCTGGAGGACGGTCAGATCTGACCCAAGTGTCCCGATGGGCACGGCAGTTGGCGCCGCCCGGCGGGCCCCGCGGAAAGCGGGTGATCCTAGCCGGGCGGCGTCGCGTCGCGCCGGGGGTTCCACAAATCCGCAGCCCTGAAACCAGTGTGACCTTTCACACGTAACGAAGAATTGATTGTCGGCCTGATCTTCCGGCAGAGTCTTGCTTCCGTCAGGCCCCGCATACGGCACACCCGCACCTCCAGAGGTGCAACACCACACAAATCAACAGACTTCGCCGTATGCCGCCCGAGTAACACGGAGCACTCCCCAGGGAGTTGCCCACCGGGTCCGAGCCTCCCGTGACACAGCACGTAGGGAGGACAGCGCCAGGGGTGCGATTGCGTCCGCGAGGGTCACCGGCCGGACGCTGCTGGAAGGAAACCGTGTGAGCCGGATTTCGGTTCGGGGATTCGCAGTGGCCTCCGCCACCGCGGTCACCACTGTCGGCGCCGTCGTGGGCGTCGCATCGGGCGACCCGCAGTCGTCGAGCGACAACAACTTCGAGGCAGCCGCCGCCGACACGACTCTCCTCGCGGACATCCCCGTCGGCCAGCAGGCGCAGGTGGCCTCCGCCGCCGTCGCGCAGCAGGCGGACGTGCAGGCCGCAGCCGCCGACGAAGCCGCCAAGACGCAGGCCGAGCAGTCCGCCCGCCTCAAGGCCGCCTCCGACGCCAAGGCCAAGAAGCAGAAGGCCGACGACGCCAAGGCCGCCAAGGAGAAGGCCGAGAAGGAGGCGAAGGAGCGCGAGCAGAACGAGGACGTCGCGAGCCGTTCCGCCTCCCGCGACTCCTCCTCCTTCGAGCAGCAGTCGTCGTACACCGTCGCCGAGGTCAAGGCCATCGCCCGGCAGATCGTGCCGGCCGGTCAGTTCCAGTGCTTCAGCAACATCGTGCAGAAGGAATCGACCTGGAACTACAAGGCCACGAACCCGACCTCGGGTGCCTACGGCCTGGTCCAGTCGTACCCGGGCAGCAAGATGTCCTCGGTCGGCGCCGACTGGCGCACCAATCCGGCCACCCAGATCCAGTGGGGCCTGAACTACATGAACCAGCGCTACGGCAGCCCGTGTGACGCCTGGAACTTCTGGCAGGCCAACCACTCGTACTGAGAAGCGTGATCCCGGGTACACGTCGCCCGGGCAGTCAACTTCACGGAGCCCTCCACCGTCCTACGGTGGGGGGCTCCGCACGTGTACGGTCGGGTCCGTCAACTCCGGGGGGAGCCGTGGGGGGAAGAGGAAGCAGCATCATGTCGAAGACACCAGGGTGGCTCGGCGGGCTCGGCGCCCGGCTGACCCACATGGGAGAGCGTCTGGAAGAGCGCCGCGCCCAGGCGCAGGCCGATCCCGACGCCGTGGCCGCTCCGGAGGTCGACGTGCCCGATCATGTTCCTCCGCCCCCCGACTACGCGCCCGCCGTGGCCGCCAAGCCCGAGCCCGCGGCCGCCGTGCCGTGGGGGCTGCGGGTCGCCGCCGAGGCGTCCTGGCGGCTGCTGGTGCTGGCCGCCGTCATCTGGGTGCTGGGGCAGATCATCGTCCAGGTGCAGCTCGTCGCCTTCGCGTTCATGGGCTCGCTGCTGATCACCGCACTGCTCCAGCCGACGGTCTCGCGGCTGCGGAAGATGGGCCTGCCGCGCGGGCTCGCGACCGCCTTCACCGCCATCCTCGGCTTCGTGATCATGGGGCTGATCGGCTGGTTCGTGGTCTGGCAGATCATGGACAACGCCCAGGAGCTCACGGAGAAGGTCCAGAAGGGCATCGAGGACCTCCGCCACTGGCTGCTGAACAGTCCCTTCCACGTCACCGACAAGCAGATCAACGAGATCTCCAAGAACCTCAGTGACGCGATCGGGACCAACGTCCAGGAGATCACCTCCGCCGGACTCCAGGGCGTCACGGTCATCGTCGAGCTGATGACGGGCATGCTGCTCGCGATGTTCTCCACCCTCTTCCTGCTGTACGACGGCAAGAGGGTCTGGGAGTGGACGCTCAAGCTGATCCCCGCCCAGGCGCGTCCGGGCATGGCGGGCGCGGGTCCGCGGGCCTGGCGCACGCTGACCGCCTATGTGCGGGGCACGGTGATAGTGGCCATGATCGACGCCATCTTCATCGGACTCGGCCTGTTCTTCCTGGACGTCCCGATGGCCGTGCCGCTCGCCGTCGTGATCTTCCTCTTCGCCTTCATCCCGCTGGTCGGCGCGGTCATCTCCGGTGCGCTGGCCTGCGTCGTCGCGCTCGTCGTGCAGGGACCCTTCGTCGCGCTGATGGCGCTGATCGTGGTGCTGGCCGTGCAGCAGATCGAGGGCCACGTGCTCCAGCCGTTCATCCTGGGCCGCGCGGTACGGGTCCATCCGCTCGCGGTGGTCCTCTCGGTCGCCGCCGGTGGTCTGATGGCCGGCATCGGCGGTGCGGTGGTCGCGGTGCCGCTGGTGGCGGTGCTCAACACGGCGGTCGGCTATCTGCGGGCCTACTCCAAGGAGAACGCCCTGCGGGCCGCCCCCAAGCCGCACGGCGCCACCGCCCACGCGGTCGCCCCGACCCCGGCACCGGGCGCCGAACCACCGGCCTCCGAGTCCGGGTCGACCCAGGACCGTACGTACGAGAAGGGCAACGGAAACGCCACGTGATAACCGAGCCGGAGCTGGTCGGGGGACCGGACGAGGGGCCGGGGCCCGAGCTGCTGGACACCGAGGAGGGGCCCACGCTCGCCGAGCGGGCGCGGGTCTGGCGGAAGCTGCCGTGGGTGTGGGCGGTCGGCGGGGCGGTCGTCGCGTCGGCGCTGTGGGCGGGCGGGCTGTACGTGTTCCGGGACCAGGGCCCTAACCAGCGCGGGTATGTGTTGAAGTACGGCGACTGCGGCGACCTGCGGGTGCCGGAGCTGTCCCGGGTGTTCGGCGAGCGGAACCCGCCGGCGGACGCCGCGTCCTTCCACGACGACCCGGCACTGGTGTCCATGGAGTGCACCCTCGGCCTGCGGCCCCGAGCCGGGGTGCGCCCCGGCGACACGGTCGTCGACGTGGTGACCCTCACCGTCGAGCAGCACCGCCGGACCGACCCGGGCCCCGAGTTCGCCGTACGCAGCAAGCGCGCGGCGGTCTACGCGCCGGGACTGGGCGACGAACTGCCCCTCGGGGAGGTCCGGGGGCTGGGCGACCGGGCCTACTACGGCTCCGGCGCGGTGGACGGGTTCGCCTGGTCCCAGCTGTCCGTCCTGGACGGCGGCGTGGTCCTGTCCCTGAGCGTGCAGCCCACGGTGCAGCGGCCGGAGGGCGCCGACAACGGGCCGTCGGGGGAGCCCGACCTGTCCGGGGTGCGGGAGAAGGTCCTGGTGGCGGACATGCGGTCGCTGATGGAACAGCTCAAGAAGTAGCCCGTACGCGAAAGGGGCCCACCGGCATCGCTGCCGGTGGGCCCCTTCCCGTACGTACCGCTACGCGGAGAGCACGGCCTCGGAGTCGAGGGTGACGCCGACGGCCTGGATCACCGCGGCGATCTTCACGGCCTCCTGGATGGTCTCGCGGGAGACGTCCGCCTTGCGCAGGACCTGCTCGTGCGAGTCCAGGCACTGGCCGCAGCCGTTGATCGCGGAGACCGCGAGGGACCACAGCTCGAAGTCGACCTTCTCGACACCCGGGTTGCCGATGACGTTCATCCGCAGACCGGCGCGCAGCGTCCCGTACTCCGGGTCGGAGAGCAGGTGGCGCGTGCGGTAGAAGACGTTGTTCATCGCCATGATCGCGGCGGCGGACTTGGCCGCCGTGTACGCCTCGGCGGAGAGGTTCGCCTTCGCCTCGGGCTCCAGCTCGCGCAGCACCTTCGGCGAGCGCGAGGCGATCGCGCAGGCCAGCACGGTGCCCCACAGCTGCTGCTGCGGGAGGTCGCTGTTGCCGATGACCGAGCCCAGGTTCAGGCGCAGGTCCTTGGCGTAGTCCGGGACGGCGGACTTCAGTTCGTCGAGTGCCATGTCAGATCAATCCGTTCAGTGGTCCGTACGGTCGGGCGTGCTGCGGGGGAATTACTCGCCCGAGAGCAGCGCGACCGGGTCCAGGGTGTTCTCGCCCTTGGTCCAGTTGCACGGGCACAGCTCGTCCGTCTGGAGCGCGTCGAGGACCCGGAGGACCTCCTTCGGGTTACGGCCCACGGAACCGGCGGTCACCATCGTGAACTGGATCTCGTTGTTCGGGTCGACGATGAAGACGGCGCGCTGGGCGAAGCCGTCCTCGCCCTCGATGCCGAGGTCACGCATGAGCTCGTGCTTCGAGTCGGCCATCATCGGGAACGGCAGGTCGGTGAGGTCCGGGTGGTCCTTGCGCCAGGCGTGGTGCACGAACTCGGAGTCGCCGGAGAAGCCGAGGATCTGGGCGTCGCGGTCGGCGAACTCGTCGTTCAGCTTGCCGAACGCGGCGATCTCGGTCGGGCACACGAAGGTGAAGTCCTTGGGCCACGCGAAGACGACGCGCCACTTGCCCTCGTAGGACTTGTGGTTGATCTGCTCGAACTCCTTGCCGGACTCCAGGGAGACACAGGCGGTGAGGTCGTACAGGGGGAACTGGTCACCAACAGTGAGCACGCGCTCTCCTTGTGGCATCGGGAAAGTCCCTTTTCAGGGGTTTCCTGTGGGGGTGGACGGATCCCCAGAGTGACACAGGGGGCATTGATAGCGGAAATAGCTAGACTTGCTCGTACCGATCGGAGGTGGCTATCAGTGGCCGTAGTAAATAGGGGCAAGCAGCCCTCTCTGGCCCAGCTGCGGGCCTTCGTGGCGGTCGCCGAGCATCTGCACTTCCGCGATGCGGCCGGTGCGCTCGGGATGAGCCAGCCCGCCCTGTCCGGGGCGGTCTCGGCCCTGGAGGAGACCCTCGGCGTCCAGCTCGTCGAGCGTACGACCCGCAAGGTGCTGCTCTCGGCGGCCGGCGAGCGGCTGGCGGTACGGGCCCGGGTGGTGCTGGAGGCGGTCGGCGAACTCCTGGAGGAGGCGGAGGCGGTCCGTGCGCCCTTCACCGGGGTGCTGCGGCTCGGGGTGATCCCGACGGTCGCGCCGTACCTGCTGCCGACGGTGCTGCGGCTGGTCCACGACGCCTACCCCGCGCTGGACTTGCAGGTCCACGAGGAGCAGACGTCGTCACTGGTGGACGGTCTGGCGGCGGGCCGCCTGGACCTGTTGCTGCTGGCGGTGCCGCTCGGGGTGCCCGGGGTGGTCGAACTCCCGCTGTTCGACGAGGACTTCGTCCTGGTCATGCCCGACCAGCACTGGCTGGCCGGGCGGGACGACATCCCCCGCGAGGCCCTGCGCGAGCTGCACCTGCTCCTCCTCGACGAGGGGCACTGCCTGCGCGACCAGGCGCTGGACGTGTGCCGGGAGGCGGGGCGGGAGGACGGCGGCCCCGTCACGACGACGGCCGCCGGTCTCTCCACCCTGGTCCAACTGGTGGCCGGGGGACTCGGGGTCACCCTGCTGCCCCGCACCGCCGTCCAGGTGGAGACGGGCCGCAACCCCGCCCTGGTCACGGGCTACTTCGCGGACCCGGCCCCGTCCCGCCGCATCGCCCTCGCGATGCGCGCGGGGGCGGCACGGGCGGAGGAGTTCACGGAGTTCGCGAAGGCGTTGCGGGGGGCGCTGGAGGGGCTGCCGGTGCGGATGGCGTAGGGCCGCCCTTCCGTGCCGGGTGCCTATTCCGTGCGGAGACCGTCGGGGCGCATCAGGCGCCAGAGGGCAGGCATGCTCAGCAGGCTGACCAGGAGGACGACCCCCGCGCCCAGGCCCGACATCGACGCGATGGCCCGCCAGTCGACGCCGACCCGGAATCCGGTCATCAGCAGCAGCACAGCCCCCAGCCCGTACCCGATGGCGACCGCGAGCAGCAGCCCGAGGCCCACCGGCAGGGCCGTCTGCCACAGCACCGACCAGCCCAGCGTCGAGCGCTTCGTGCCGAAGGCGACCAGTGCAGCCAACAGCTTGCGGCGTTCGCGCAGTTGCTCCAGCTGGGAGATCAGCAGGCTCGCCCCGATGAGGAGCAGTACGCAGGCGGCGCCCGCGAGGACTCCCCGCCGGATCTGCACGTACCGGTGGTCGGTCTGTCCGTCGGTCATGCCCATGGCCTGCACCATCGGATCGGCCGCGTAGGCGGTGTTGCGCACGTGCTCCACGACGTTCGGCACCCCGAGGTCCAGCTTCAGTGTGAAGCGGTGATCGTACGAGGGCTTGACCGCCGCGGGCATCGCACTGGGGGTGGCGAAGACGCCGTTGACCGGGTACCTGCCCACCGCCGGCTTGAGCGGCACCGTCGGGGCGCCGGCCGGCAGCGTCCAGGACAGGCGCGACTCGGGCTCACCGGGCATGGCCGGGTCGAGGAAGTACGCGTGCCCCGGTGTGAATCCCTTCAGGTCCTTGCCCGCTGCCAGGAAGACGTCCCCGTCCTTGCACGACGTCAGCTCCACGAGCTCGCGCAGCGCGGTGCAGTCGGCCACGGTCACGTCGGCGTAGTGCTCGCCCCCGGAGGGTGAGTCGCCCAGGCCGGTCCGGGCGTAGGCGAAGGTCTTCTCGACGCCGGTGATCGCGGCCAGGTCCTTCCTCAGTTGGTCCGCCCCGGGGGCGGCGGGACTGGCCGCGTGGACGGCCACCTGCATCTCGCTCTCGGAGGCCCCGTTGTCCCGGGTGTAGTGCTCGCCCGTGCCGCTCAGCAGCATCTGGAGGGCGATCGCTCCGGCCACGGCCACGGCGATGCCGTTGGCCGCCCGGGCCGCCGTGCCGCTGCTCAACTGGAGCCTGCGGACGGCGAGCTGGAAGGAGACGGGTCCCTTGCCGAGGCGGGTGACGACCGCTTCGACGACCCAGGGCAGGAGGACCGTGACACCGATCAGCAGCATCGCGGTGCCCAGAACGACGAAGTTCTGGTCGAAGTGACCTCCTCCGTCACCCCTGCGGATCTGCGGCAGCAGCAGCGCCAGCCCCGCCACGGGCAGCAGCACCCGCCACCACACCCGGCGGCGCACCGGCTTGGCGGTGCGGACCACGCCGAGCGGCTCCACGACCACCCCGCGCATCGCCAGCAGCGTCACCAGGACCGCAGCCGCCGGCACCGCGAGGCAGACCAGGACCACCAGCGCGGGCGCCGGGGCGAGGTCGGAGGGGAAGACGCTGATGCGTTCCAGGGTGATCAGCCCCGCCATGGACCGGGCCGCGAAGAACAGCCCGGCGCCCACCACCAGCCCGAACAGGGCGCCCACGAGCGCCTCGCCCGCCGCGACCCACCGGGTCATGCGCCCGTCGGCCCCGACCAGCCGCAGCGCGGCGAGCCTGCGGTCGCGCCGTTCGCCCCCGAAACGTACGGCTGCCGCGATGAGTACGGCGACGGGGATCAGCAGGACGACGAACGCGACCAGGACCAGGAGCATCAGGATCGGGTCGAGGCCTTCCTGGGGGAAGCCCTGGAAGCGGTTGATGCGGGAGGCCTCGTCGCGGACGAGGGTGTCGCTGCCCTGGTAGTAGGCGAGTTCGTTGGGCCCGGCCAGGCCCTGGTCGCCGATGACGGCGGTGACGGGGCCGTTCAGGCGCTTCTTGAGGAGGTCTCCCTCGGGAGAGTCGAGGAGTTCCTTCAGCGCGGGGGAGACGGCCAGTTCGCCCGGCTTGGGCAGTACGGACAGGCCGGGCGGCACCGGGGCCCCCGGGCCTTCGGGGCGCAGGACTCGTCCTCGTACCGACAGATCGTGGTAGTCGGACCAGACGGTGCCGATGAGGAGGGTGTCCCGGCCCGGCTTGTCGAGGCTCTGCTCGCCGACGAACTCGCCGCGGGCGTTGTCGCGCTGGTCGCGGGCGGCGAGGGCGTTCGGGATCGCGGAGGTGACCAGCAGGAGGGCCACGCCGCAGCCGACGCCGATGGCGGTCAGGATCGTACGGATCCATCCCTCGCGGCCGCCGTTGACGGCGAATCTGGCGCCCAGCCGGAGGTCGTCGAGCGCGCTCATCCGGTGAACTCCAGGGTCAGGTCGCGGGACTTGCCGTCGCGTACGACGACCTCGCGGTCGGAATAGGCGGCGACCCGGGCCTCGTGGGTGACCAGGACGACGGCGGCGTTGGTGGAGCGGGCGGCGTCGGTGAGGAGCTCCATGACGCGTTCGCCGTTGAGGGAGTCCAGGGCGCCGGTCGGCTCGTCGGCGAAGATCACGCGGGGGTTCGGGGCCAGGGCACGGGCGACGGCGACGCGCTGGCCCTGGCCGCCGGAGACCTCGCCGGGGCGCTGGGCGGCGACGGTGTCGACCTCCAGGCGCTCCAGCCAGGACAGGGCGGTGCGCTCGGCGTCCTTGCGCTTGGCGCCGTTCAGGCGCAGGGGGAGCGCGACGTTCTCCACGCAGGTCAGCTCCGGGACGAGCTGGCCGAACTGGAAGACGAAGCCGAAGTCGGAGCGGCGCAGGGCGCTGCGCTCGCGGTCGGCCATGGCGGAGAGGTTGCGGTTGTCGTAGGTGATGAGCCCGGAGTCCGGGGTGACGATTCCGGCCAGGCAGTGCAGCAGGGTCGACTTGCCGGAGCCGGAGGGGCCCATGACGGCGACGACCTCGCCGGGGTGGATGGAGAAGGACGCGCCGTCGAGGGCGGGGGTGGAGCCGTAGGCCTTGTGCAGGCCGGTGGCGGTGAGGAGGGACCCGGCGGGTGCGGCGGAAGTCATCGGCGTACCTCCGCGGCGAGCCGCTCCAGGCGGGCGGCGGTCAGTTCCAGCCAGCGCAGGTCGGCCTCCAGGTGGAACAGGGCGTGGTCGCAGATCAGCTGGTCGGCGAGGTCGCCGCGCCGCTTGCGGTCGGTGAGGTTGCGCATCAGCCGCAGGTGCTCGGCGCGCTGGGTGTCGAGCAGCTGACCCGCCGGGCGGTCGGTCAGCAGGGCCAGGACGACCTTGGTGTAGAGGGTCGACTGGAGGTACGGCTCGGGCTTCTCGGGGCTCGCGAGCCACTGCTCGACGTCGGTGATCCCGGCGTCGGTGATCGCGTAGGTCTTGCGGTCGGGGCCGTTGCCCGACTCGGTGCCGTCGACCTCGACGAGGCCGTTCTTCAGCAGGCGGGACATCGTCGCGTACACCTGCCCGTAGGCGAGCGGACGGTCGTGCCCGAACTTCTCGTCGAAGGTGCGCTTCAGGTCGTACCCGTGGCGGGGGCCGGCCTCCAGGAGGCCGAGCAGGGTGTGGCTGATGGACATGCGGAGGACTATACACACCGCGTATACGCGGTGTGTATAGCTGGGGAAAAAGCAGGTGGGAGACGGTCGAAACCGCCTCCCACCTGCTAGTTCTCGTCTGCTTCTGGTTCTTCCGGTTTTGCCTTCGGTGGGCGTCCCCGGCGCGGGATCGGCCCCGTGTGCTTCGGCAGCCGTCCCGCGTCCGTGAGGGACTTCCGGAGCAGGAACTCGATCTGCGCGTTCGCGCTGCGCAGCTCGTCCGCCGCCCAGCGGGCCAGGGCGTCGTACACCTTGGGGTCCAGCCGCAGCAGCACCTGCTTGCGGGCCTCGCGCCGGGCCCTGGGTGCGGGCTCCTCGGTGGCGTCCTCGCTCACTGGTAGAGCGACCCGGTGTTGATGACCGGCTGGGTGGCCCGGTCGCCGCAGAGCACCACGAGGAGGTTGCTCACCATGGACGCCTTTCGTTCCTCGTCCAGCTCCACGATGTCCTGCTCGGAGATCCGGGCCAGCGCCTGCTCGACCATGCCGACCGCGCCGTCCACGATCAGCTTCCGGGCGGCGACCACCGCTCCGGCCTGCTGCCGCTGGAGCATCGCGGAGGCGATCTCCGGGGCGTACGCGAGGTGGGTGAAGCGGGACTCGATGATGTGCACGCCGGCCGCCTCGACGCGGGCGTGCAGCTCGATCGCCAGCTTCTCGGTGATCTCGTCGGCGTTGCCGCGCAGCGACAGGCCCTCCTCCTCGTGGGAGTCGTACGGGTACTCGATGGCGATGTGCCGTACGGCCGCCTCGGTCTGCGTCGAGACGAACTCCAGGAAGTTGTCCACCTCGAAGGAGGCCTGCGCGGTGTCCTCGACCTTCCACACCACGACGGCGGCCAGCTCGATCGGGTTGCCGTAGGCGTCGTTGACCTTCAGGACCGCGGTCTCGTGGTTGCGGACGCGGGTGGAGATCTTGTGGCGCGTGGTGAGCGGGTTGACGTAGCGCAGGCCGTCGGTGCGGATGGTGCCCCGGTAGCGGCCGAAGAGCTGGACCACGCGGGCCTCGCCGGGCGCCACCATGTTCAGCCCGCCCATCGCGATGATCGAGGCGAAGAACAGCAGGATGCCGACGACGATCAGGGCGACCTTGAGGCCCACCCCGTCGGCGGCGATGCCGATCACGGTCAGCCCGGCACCGGCGACGACGCCGAGCAGCCCGAGGAGCAGCGCCAGGCCGCCGTTGATGCTGTGCGCCGCGAACTCGGTGACGCGGGGGGCGGGCATGTCGGGTACGTCGCCGGGAGGGTTGCCGGAGGCGGTGTGGTGGGTGTCTGTGGTCATCGCGGTCCCCGTTTCTGTGCTCGGTGCGCCTCGTGGGCGTCTAGCAAAGTGATATCACTTTAACGCGCCCCGGGGATCCGGCAAAGCCTCAATTCGGATTCACTTCCTCAACTTCTTCCTCACCTGGCAACCTTTGGGCACGCTTGTTCGTCGGTTCCCTAGGGGGAGGTGCTGATTGTCACGTCCGTAAAAGGTGCGATCGGCCCCTAAATGTCCGATCCGGCGGTGTTAGCTTTCTGAGCTGATCCGGCGAATGTCCGGTGAGTGTGGCGAGTGATGACTGAGATGCGGAGCGACTGACCCATGGGTCGAGCGGATGAGCGCAGGGCCCGGCAGTCCGGCGGTTCACGCCGGGCGTCGCGGGCTCCCCGGAAGAGCGGCATACGCCGGCTCTTCACCTGGAAGAAGGTGCTGGGTACGTTCTTCGGGCTCTGCCTGTTGGGAATGGGAGCCTTCGTCGCCCTGTACATGGCGATCGACATCCCCGAGGGCAACGCCTCGGCGAGGACGCAGAGCAACGTCTACAAGTACAGCGACGGCAAGACGGTCATCGCCCGCACCGGCAGCGGCGAGTACGCCCGCGAGAACGTCTCCCTGGACACCATCCCGAAGAAGGTCCAGCTGACCTTCGTCGCCGCCGAGAACATGTCCTTCTACGAGGACCACGGCATCGACTTCAAGGGCACCGCCCGCGGTCTGCTCAACACCTTCTCCGGCAAGGGCAAGCAGGGTGGTTCGACCATCACCCAGCAGTACGTCAAGAACTACTACCTGACGCCCGAGCAGACGGTGACCCGCAAGCTCAAGGAGCTGGTCATCTCCCTGAAGGTGGACCAGAAGTACGACAAGGACGTCATCCTCCTCGGGTACATCAACACCAGCTACTACGGGCGCGGCGCCGCCGGAATCCAGGCCGCCGCCCAGGCGTACTACCGCAAGGACGCCTCCAAGCTGACCGTCGAGGAGGGCGCCTACCTGGCCGCCCTGCTCCAGGCGCCCAGCAGCTACGACGTCCTCAACGCGACCCCGACGAACAAGAAGCTCGTCATGGACCGCTGGAACTACGTCCTGGACAACTTGGTCAAGATGGGCGAGCTCCCGCAGGCCGACCGGGCGAAGATGACGTTCCCGATGCCCAAGCCCGTCCAGCCCAACCGGGGCATGAAGGGCCAGGCCGGTTACCTGATCGAGGCCGCCGAGCAGCAGCTGAAGGTCCGCGAGCACCTCACCGACGAGGAGCTGGCGGCCGGCGGCTGGACGATCACGCTCAACATCGACAAGAAGCGGCAGCGGGAGCTGGAGAAGGCGGTCGACCGCCAGCTGGAGTCCAAGCTCGACCGCAAGAGCAAGAAGAAGGTCGACCGCAACGTCCAGGCGGGCGGGACCTCCGTCGACCCGAAGACGGGTGCGGTCGTCGCCCTGTACGGCGGCGCGGACTACCTCAAGCACCAGATCAGCAACGCCACCCGCACCGACTACCAGCCCGCGTCCACCTTCAAGCCCGCCGTCTTCGCGGCGGCGCTGGAGAACGGGTCGGAGACCCAGGACGGCGAGAAGATCACCGCCAACACGATCTACAGCGGCAAGAGCCGCCGGCCCGTCGTGGGCGAGGGCGGCGGCGGATACGCACCGCAGAACGAGGACGACGAGTCGTACGGCGACATCGACGTCCAGGAGGCCACCGACAAGTCGGTGAACTCCGTCTTCGCGCAGATGATCGTGGACGTCGGCGCGCAGCACGTGAAGGACACCGCGATCAAGCTGGGCATGAAGGACCGCGGCGACTTCGGCGCCAGTCCCGCCATGGCCCTGGGCACCATGAAGGCCAACACCATGGACATGGCGGCGATGTACGCCTCGCTCGCCGCCCACGGCAAGAAGGTCGTCCCGTCCATCGTCAAGACGGCCGAGCACAAGGACCGCACCATCACGCCCAAGGGCTTCGCGGACGGCGAGGGCATCAGCCGCCAGGCCGCCGACACCGTGACCTCCGTACTGGAGCACGTGGTCCAGGAAGGCACCGGCAAGGCAGTCCGCAGCGGCAAGTACAACGCGGCGGGCAAGACCGGTACCTCCGAGAACAACCGCTCCGCCTGGTTCGCCGGCTACACCCCGGAGCTGGCCACCGCGATCGGCATCTTCGGTGAGGAGGCGGAAAAGGGCCGCCAGACCACCCTCACCGGCGCCGCCGGCGGCGGCCGGATGAACGGCTCCAGCTTCCCGGCGCGGATCTGGGCGGACTACACGCTCGGCGCACTCGACGGCGGCTCGGACACCAAGTTCGACCTGGAGATCAAGGAGGGCGCCGGCTGGGAGCCGCCGCCCCCGCCGCCCCCGAAGGAGACCAAGCCCCCGGAGGAGACCAAGCCGCCGGAGGACAAGGAGCCGGACAAGGGCGACGAGCACAAGCCCCCGACCGGCGAGAACCAGGGCCAGAACCAGGGCAACAACAACCAGGGCCAGGACCAGGGCCAGGCCAACCAGGGCCAGAACCAGGGCGGCGACAACCAGGGTCAGAACCAGGGCGGAAACAACCAGGGCCAGGACCAGGGTCAGACCAACCAGGGCCAGAACCAGGGCGGCAACAACCAGGGCCAGACCGGCGGCAACGGTGACAACCAGGGCCAGACCGGCGGCGGTGGCGAGCACCAGGGACAGACCCAGGGCCAGGCCAACCAGGGTCAGAACCAGGGCGGCGACGACGGCGGCGGATGGGGATAGCCCCACCCGCCTGAGCGGGACGACGGCCCCCACCCTCTCCACGAGGGTGGGGGCCGTCGTCGTACGGTCCCGTCAGCTACTTCTGGAAGCTCGCCGACACCCGGTCGCCCAGGTCCTTGTCCACGTTCCGCCAGTACGCGAACGCCCGCTCCAGGACCGGCTTGCTCACCCCGTCCGACAGATGCCCGACGATGTTGCTCACCAGCCGCTCCCGTGCCGCGTCGTCCAGCACCTCGCGCACCAGCGTGCCCGCCTGGCCCCAGTCGTCGTCGTCCCGGCGCAGCGTGTACGCGTGGTGCACCATCTCGCCCGCCGTCGCCCAGCCCGCGGGCTCGCCGAAGCGCTGGGTGTCGGCCGCCGGGCCGCCGTAGGAGTTGGGCGCGTACACCGCACCGGTCCGCGACGGCTCGTACCGCATCGGACCGTCCTTGGAGTACGAGTTGACGGCGGACCGGGGCCGGTTCGGCGGCAGCTGCGCGTAGTTCGGGCCGATCCGGTACCGGTGGGTGTCCGGGTACGAGAAGAGCCGGCCGAGCAGCATCTTGTCCGGGGACGGGCCGATGCCCGGCACCAGGTTCGACGGCTCGAAGGACGCCTGCTCGATGTGGACGAAGAAGTCCTCCGGATTCTCGTTCAGGGTCATCCGGCCGACCTCGATCTCGGGGTAGTCCGCGTGCGGCCACACCTTGGTGAGATCGAAGGGGTTGAAGCGGTAGTCCGGCGCCTCGTCGAACGGCATCACCTGGACGTACAGCTTCCAGGAGGGGTGCGCGCCGTTCTTGATCGAGTCGAAGAGGTCGCGGCGGTGCACGTCCCCGTCCTGGCCCGCCAGCGTGTCGGCCTCGTCCTGGGTCAGGAACTCGATGCCCTGCTCGGTCTTGAAGCGGTACTTCACCCAGAACTTCTCGCCGCCCGCGTTCACCCACAGATAGGTGTGCGAGCTGAAGCCGTCCATGTTCCGGTACGTCTTCGGGATGCCGCGGTCGCCCATCAGCCAGGTCACCTGGTGCGCCGACTCCGGCGAAAGCGTCCAGAAGTCCCACTGCATGTCGTGGTCGCGCACCCCGCTGTCGGGGCGGCGCTTCTGCGAGCGGATGAAGTCCTGGAACTTCATCGGGTCACGGACGAAGAAGACCGGGGTGTTGTTGCCGACCAGGTCGTAATTGCCGTGCTCGGTATAGAACTTCAGCGCGAAGCCGCGCGGGTCCCGCCAGGTGTCGGGCGAGCCCTGCTCACCGGCCACCGTCGAGAAACGGGCCAGCATGTCGGTCCGCTTCCCGGGCTGGAAGAGGTCGGCCTTCGTGAACTGGCTGACGTCGTTGGTCACTTCGAAGAAGCCGTACGCACCCGAGCCCTTCGCGTGCACCACCCGCTCCGGCACCCGCTCCCGGTTGAACTGGGCCATCTTCTCGATGAGGTAGTGGTCCTGGAGCAGGATGGGGCCGTCGGGCCCGACGGTGAGCGAATGCTCGTCGCTCTCCACCGGGATTCCGGCGTTGGTGGTGGTGTACGGGGCGGTCTGCGGCGCCTTGCGAGTCTCCTCGGTCACGAGCGTCCTCCCGGGGATTGGTGGGAAATGGGTCGCTACGTCCGACTGCCCCAGTCAACCCCGCCGACACTGCGTCGGCAACACTTGGACGAAATCCAGGCCAGGCCCCCTTCGCCGCGCCCCAGCCGGGACCCCTTCCCCCCGCCCCGGCCCCCCGCCCCGGCTAGGACTCCTCCTCGGGCTCCTTCGCCGCCCCCGGCAGCCCCAGCTCGAACCAGACCACCTTCCCGCTGCTCAGCCGGGTCGCACCCCACTTGCGGGCCAGCCGGTTCACCAGGAACAGACCGCGTCCGCCTTCGTCGGTGTCCCGAGCCCGCCGCTGCCTCGGCAGCTGCGGCGAGTCGTCGCCGACCTCGCAGCGCAGTACGCCGGTGCGCAGCAGCCGCAGCGTCACCGGCCGTTCCGCGTACCGCACGGCGTTCGTCACGACCTCGCTGACCAGCAGCTCCACCGACTCCGACAGCTCCTCCAGGCCCCAGCGCTCCAGGGCCCGGCGGGCCAGTCTTCGGGCCCGGCCCGGGGCCTGCTCCTCCGGTTCCAGGAACCAGTACGCGACGTCGCTCGGCGCGATCCCGTCGAAACGGGCCGCGAGCAGCGCGATGTCGTCGTCCCGGTCGCCGGGGCCCAGCATGTCCAGGACGTCGTCGCAGAGCGCCTCCAGCGGCGGCGGATGGTCCGGTCCGGTCAGCTGGGCGGTGGCGGCGAGACGTTCCCTCAACTGCTCGATGCCCGTCCACACGTCCCGCAGCCGGGACTCCACCAGGCCGTCCGTGTACAGCAGCAGGGTGGCCCCGGCGGGGGCGTCCAGCTCGACGGCCTCGAAGTCGACGCCGCCGACGCCGATGGGCGCGCCCGGCGGGACGCGCAGCACCTCGGCCCGGCCGCCCAGGTGCAGCAGGATGGGCGGCGGGTGGCCGGCGTTGGCGATGGTGATGCGGTGCGACACCGGGTCGTACACGGCGTACATGCAGGTCGCCATGCGGTCCGTGCCGAGCCGCTGGGCCTGCTCGTCCAGGTGGTGCAGGACCTCCTGCGGCGGCAGGTCCAGGCCCGCGAGGGTCTGTGCGGTCGTCCGGAACTGGCCCATGATCGCGGCCGAGGTCATCGAGTGCCCCATGACGTCGCCGACGACCAGCGCCACCCGGGAGCCGGGCAGCGGGATCGCGTCGTACCAGTCGCCGCCGACCCGGGCCGTCTCGGCGGCCGGGAGGTAGCGGGAGGCCAGCTTCACGCCGGTGGGGCGGGGGAGCGAGTCGGGCAGCATGGTGCGCTGGAGCTCGTCGGCGATGTACGCCTCGCGCCCGTACAGCACGGCCTTGTCGATGCCGAGCGCGGTGTGCGTCGCCAACTGGGCGGCGACGAGGAGGTCGTTGGCCTCGAACGCGACGCGCTCGGGCCTGCGCAGGAAGACGGCCGCACCGATCACCCGGCGGCGGCCCCGGAGCGGGGCGAGTATCGCCCGCCGTCCGTCCGGCAGCCCGCAGTCCTCGCCCAGCAGGTCCGGCAGTGCGACCCGCGCGGACGGCGCGTCGCCGAACACCGGCCGCACCCCGCGCAGCACCTCCGCCAGCGCACCCCCGGACTCCACCTCGCACAGCTGCTTCGCCGGAGAGCCGTCGCCGACCACCGCGTCCAGCTCCTCACCGGCCGGGCCCTCGGCGGTCGTCCGCAGCCGGTCGGTGCGCCGCAGGCGCAGCACGGAGGGGACCGCGGGGCGCTCGTCGCCGACCGGCAGCGGGTCGCGCAGGTAGACCAGGATCGCGTCGGAGAACGTCGGCACCGTCGCCCGGCACAGGCCGAGCACGATCTCGTCCAGGTCGATGCCGCGCGCGATCCGCCGGGTCGCGGCGCCCACGAACCGCAGCCGGTCGCCCTCGGTCCTGGCGGGCGGCCCATCGGCGGCACCGCCCGGCGGGTCGGCGGGCGGGGGTACGGTCGGGCCGCCCGGGGGAGGCACGACGGGACCGCCGGGCGGCGGCGCGGCGGGCTGCGTCTGCGCGGCCGACGTCTGCGTCTGTGCCTGCATGGCCGACGCCTGCGTCTGCTCCGGCACCTGGGACCGGTCCTGGGGCCGGTCCTGCGGGCGCGGCCCGGCGTCGTCCGGCTCCTGGCGCGGCCGGGTGCGTTCGTGCGGCCCGGCAACCAGGGGCTGCCGGCCTTCGTGCGAGGTGGACTGCTGCTCCGTCACGCGTGGGGTTCCGTCCGTCCGGGGAGCTTGTGCGATGCAATCGCTTTGTGCGATATACCCGCTCTGCGGGCGGCGTCGACAGAACGGTGGCCTGGGAACGTTACAGACTCGCCCGCACTCGCGTGCGCATTCGGCACCGTCTCCGGCGTCCTCGCGCGACTCTTCACAGATCCACCCCCCTGCGGTGACATACGGTCAGGTCCAGCTCCGCGCCCGGTAGTTACCGCATTCTGCTCTGAGTGATCACGGGGTGCGCAGCCTTCCGGAGGACGATCCTACGTTTGGACCCAGGGGGCGCATCAAGAGTCTCACGTCGTCATGTGCGCCGGGGTGCGGTCCCAGTCATCCGGCAGCTCCGGCACACCCCAGCGCGGGTCCGGACGCCAGTTCTCCCACCCGTCGGCGAACGGGGCGGCCCACGCCTCGACCTCCCGCACCGCCGCGAGCCCGGCCTCGCGGACCCGCTCCGCCTGCTCCTCGCCCAGCAGACCGACCCGGCGGGCCTCGGCGAACTCGTCCTCGTCCAGCCACTGCCAGTGCCGGTCGGGGGCCACCGCGATGTCCAGGAAGTGGTCCCGGGAGTCCACGCCGTGCTCCCAACGGGCCCTGGGCTCCTCCAGGTTCACGTACCAGTTCTTGAACCGCCAGCCGCGCTCCCAGAACAGCCACACCGACCAGGGGTCGCCCGGCCGGGCCAGCTTCAGCACGCCCGTCCCGAACCACTGCGAGGTGGTCGTCGTACGGGGCTTCGTGTACCGGGTCGCCAGGGGCTCCTGGTGCACGGAAGTCCCGTCCGCCAGCACCGGCTTGACGCACTGCGTGCCCGGGGCCATCCACACGGCGAGAAGCTCGTCCGTGTCCTGCACGACGGTGACGGGCCGGCAGATGTGGAAGCTCTCCGAGGCGTTGTCCCGATACCGCCAGAGAATGTGCTCCCCGGGCGTCCATCTGCCCCCGCGGCTCCCGTCGTCCCCGCGACTCCCACCGGCCCCATTGGTCATCTGCTCTGTCATATCCAGATTTTAGGAGTACGTTCCGGGCCGCCCCGGCGGCTTCCCCCCCCCTACGGCATTCGGGGGCACCCCCCGCGCCGCCTCACCGCCGCGCGCCACCGGGTGACCGAGTGTGGGCGGATGACCTCACGCCTGCCCTTCCTCGCCGCCGCGCTCCTCGCCGGGGCCTTCGCCCTGGCGCTCGCCCCGGCGGCGTACGTCCAGGCCGACACCCCGGGCGGCGACGGCCCCTTCACCGAGCACGAGCCGGACGAGCTCCGTGCCCCGATCTTGGGCTGACCGCATGGCGACGTCCGCTCCCCGCTGGGCCCGTGCCGCCGCCCGGGCGACGTACGCCCTGCTAGGACTGTCGCTCCTCGCCACGGCGCTCTGCGCGTACCTCTACTTCCACCGTGACCGGCCCCACCCCGGCCACACCGAGCGCTCCGGCTGGGCGCCGTTGCTCCTGGCCTGCTGCGCGACCGCGCTCTTCGCCGCCGCCGTGGTGTTCAAGCCGTATCTGCTGACCGTTCGCCGCTGTGCCCTGATGGCGACCGCGGCGACGCTGATCTTCGCCGCCGGCATCGGCGTGACCTGGCAGATCGTCACCCACGACCGCATCACGGACACCATCGTCGGCACCCCGTTGCTCACCCAGCGCGACGCGAGCGCGTTCCTGGCGAAGACCCTCCCGGGCGTCGCGCTGCGGCAGATCCCCACCGGGGTCTTCGTCCAGAGCTCGAAGTTCACCTCTCCCGAGGAGGTGGAGATCAGCGGCTACGTGTGGCAGCGGTACGGCAAGGACGTTCCCGAGTCCAGCATGGGCGTCGTCTTCCCCGAGGCCACCGAGGGGTACGACGAGGTCAAGGAGGCGTACGACACCAGGAGCACCGACGGCCGCCGGCTCAAGGGGTGGCACTTCAAGGTGACCCTGCGCCAGGACTTCAACTACAAGCACTACCCGCTCGACAAGCAGAACGTCTGGCTGCGGATGTGGTCCAGGGCCACCTTCACCAATGACGTCCTGGTGCCCGACTTCGCCGCCTACCCGCCCTGGGAGTACGGCCGCATCGGCCTCGACCAGGACACCGTGACCTCTGGCTGGAACCCGTACTACACGGGCTGGAGCTTTGGCATGCACGAGTACACGATGACGCAGGGGCTGACCGACTGGGACAAACCCTTCAAGTCCGCGCCCGAGCTGTACTTCAACGTCGGCATGGAGCGGGAGTGGGCGGGCCCGATGATGGGGCGGCTGATCCAGTCCTTCTTCATCTCCGCCGTGCTGTTCCTGGCCCTGTTCGTCTACACCAAGGACGACAGCAAGAACCCTCGCTTCGGCTTCTCGACGTGGACGGCGATCTCGTTCGCCGTGACGCTGCTGCTCGTGATCGTCGTCGACCAGCAGCAGATCCGGCAGATCGCGGGGGACACCTCGCTGACGTACCTCGAATACCTGGCGATCTCGCAGTACATCGTCATCATGGGCATCTTCGCGAACGCCATCCTGCTGGGCACGGACACCAATCGCCGCCTGCTGGAGTGGCGCGACAACATGCTGGCGACGCTGCTGTACTGGCCGGTGCTGGTGGGGCTCTTCTTCTGCTTCACGGTGGCGGTCTTCGCGGCTTGATCCGTACGAGGAGGGGGCGCGGGCGGGAAGCGGTGGTGTCGGTGGGGGAGGTCATGATGGACTCCAGGCGGGATGAAGGCATGCGGAAACGAGGGGCGGGTGTGCTGAGTTGAGGAACGTGCCGTACCAGTGCGGGCTCGACGCGGCCGTCGACGTCATCGACGGCAAGTGGAAGGTGCTGATCCTGTGGGCGCTGCACGAGCGCCCGCGCCGCTTCGGGGCGACGAGGCGGGAGCTGCCCGGGATCAGCGAGAAGGTCCTCGCGCAGCAACTGCGCGAAATGGAGGCCGACCTGATCGTGCACCGCGAGGTGTACGAGGACACGGCGGTGCCCCGCGTCGAGTACTCACTGACGGAACTGGGCCGCGAGCTGCACGACGCACTGGGCCCGCTGGGGGCATGGGGGAACCGGCGGATACGGATGCTTCAGGAGCTGGAGGAGTCCTCTCTGGCCGGGTAGGGGGGAGCGGTTCGGGACGGCTCCAGCCTCCACCCGGCGAGAGGGGCGATCAAGTACCCACTATTTGGTGGGTGGTTACTTCTCGGTCAGTGCTTCCTGGCTCTGGAACAGGCCCTTCGCGGTCCTGTTGAACACCGCCCCCCAGGCCACGTCCTTGAACGCCTCGCCCCGGGGCCGGGCGCTGGTGACCGCGACCTGGACGTCCTCGCCGCCGGGCAGCGGGGCGTACCAGGGGCCGCCGCTGGCGCCGTTGGTCATCCGGCAGGGCTTGAGCTGGGACCCGCCGGCCAGGCGGTCGTCCTTGACGGGACTGGCGTTGCCCGCGCAGAACTGGAGCGTTTTCCCGTCGTACGGCGGCATGAACGGGTAGCCGAGCGCGGTGCGCGTCCCGCCGGGCTTCGCGTCGAACACGGCCCGGCTGGAGCCGACCACGTCCTGGACGTGCCGCCCCCAGTCGTCGGTGTCCAGGGCGACGAAGGCGAAGTCGGCGGCGTGGTCCTCGCGCTCGGTCCAGGCGCGGTCCACGGCCACCGAGCGGGCCGGATAGCTGCCGTACGGGGTGGCCCCGTCGTCGTACCCGGGGACGAAGAGCAGCGACTTCATCGCGCCGCCCGCCGCCTCCAGGTGGACGCAGTGCCCGGCGGTGGCGACGACGTCGCGGTTGGCGGCGGTGACGACGGCGGCGGTGCAGGTGGCCTTCTGCCCGCCGGGCAGCACCATGAAGAGCCGCCCGATGTGCGAGACGCTCTCGGCGCTGCCCCGCCAGGGGACCCCGGCGGGCGGCCCGTCGTCGCGGGAGTCCAGGGCCCGCTCGCGGACCTCCCGGGCGTCGGTCGCGGCGACCGCCTCCCGCATCCGCTCGGCGGTCCAGTAGGCGCGTACGGCATCGGCGTCCTCTCCCATGGGGGAAGGAGAGGACGCCGGCGCCAGGGTCGCGGCGAGTGCCGCGACGGTGACGGAGAGTGCTGTGATCATGCTCCGAACGTAAGGGCTACGCGAACTGCTGGCTCGCCGAGCCGTCGCACGCCCGCAGCTTCAGCGGGTCCTTGGCCGCCGACAGGGTGACGCACAGCCCGGCCGCGGCGGCCGGACGCAGGGTGCCGCCCTGACGTACGAACTGCTGGTTGGCCGCACCCGAGCAGTTCCACAGCACGAGCCCGGCCCCCGGCTCGTACTTCGCACCGGGCACGTCCAGGCACCGGTCGTGGCTCAGCTCGGTCCGGAGGGACTTCTGCGTGGAGTCGTACCACCAGCCCTGGTTGCGGCCGCCGTGGCAGTCCCAGCCGCCGACGGCGGTCCCGTTGCGGGTGACGGACCCCGGGGCGTCCACGCACGTACCGGTCCCGCTGTTCTTGAGCGGCTTGTACGCGTCGTCCCAGGCACCCGGCGTCAGGACGGGCTTGCCGGTCGAGGCGGGATCGGCGCAACTGGCCTCCCTCAGACCGGAGTTGTAGATCTGGGTCAGGCAGGAGGCGAAGGCGCGGTGGCCCTGGATGTTCGGGTGGAAGGACTGCCGGACGGAGTTCTCGTCGGGGGTGCCCGGCTTGCTCAGGTCGATGTAGAGACCGCGCGCCCAGGTGTCCTCCGAGCAGACCTCGTGCCCGTGGAAGAGCCGGGAATTGTCGAGGTACGTGGCCCCGGTGGAGGCCGCGGCCTTGCGCATCCCGCGCTCGAAGGCGGGCACGGCGACGTTGCGCCCCCAGGCGGTGTCGGAGTCGTAGCCGAGGCCGCCGCAGGCGAGCTTGCCGGGGAAGTTCGGGTTGTCCTTGAAGTCGGGCCCGATCGGGCTCGGGTACCCCATCACCACGAGCTTGTAGTCGGAGTCGGCGTACCCGGCCCCGGTCATCGTCGTCCGCAGATCCCGGACGGTCTGTTCGACCTTCGGCACCAGCCCATCCACCCGGGCCTGCCACCCGCCCGCGTACTTCGACTCGCACGGCCCCTGAAGCGTCAGATACCTGGTCACACAGTCCGTCATGACCGGCCCGAACTGGAGGTCGTCATTGGCCCCGGCGACCAGCACCACCATCTTGATCTTCGTGTTCCGGGCCTTGATCGCCAGGCTGTCGCTCTGCACCAGCTCGTCGGCGTACTGCTTGCTGCCGCCGATCCTGATGTTTCCGGTGTAACCGCCCGAGCAGGAGACGTTGTACGTCACGTCCGCGCCGATGGAGGTCTTGTGGATCGCGGCATCCGGCGACCGGTGACACCAGTTCGTGGGCCCGTTGGTCGGGGCCTCGTACGTCCCCGTCCCTTCCCCCGAGATCTCACTGTCCCCGAGCGAGATCAGCCCGGTCTTGCGCTGCGCCATGGGCCGCTCCTCGGGCGACCCGTACAGCTTGGTCGCCTCGGCGGCGCGGATCGCCTCCAGCTCGGGCGGCAGCGGGGCGGACGCGGCGGGAGCCGCTGCCTCGGGGGCCGCTGCTTCGGGGGCCGCCGCCGATGCGGTGGCGGTCATGCCGCCGACGGTCGTCGTGAGGACGGCGGTCAGGGCGAGGGTGCTGCGCCGGAAATTGCTGCGGAATCTGTGCCTGGTGCGCGTCATTGCGCCTCCCCGGTTGGTTGTTACCCGAGGTATTTACTGGCCGGTAGCGCACTTGGGAATAGCCAGAACCAGACAACTGCTCAACTTTCACAGGAGGTACGTGACGATGACCGAGAAGACCGAGCAGACCGGCAACGACGCCCCCGAGGGCTACCGGATCGAACACGACTCGATGGGAGAGGTACGGGTCCCGGCGGACGCCAAGTGGCGCGCGCAGACGCAACGGGCCGTGGAGAACTTCCCGATCTCCGGCCAGCACCTGGAGCGCGCCCACATCGAGGCCCTCGCCCGCATCAAGGCGGCCGCCGCGAAGGTCAACGCCGAACTGGGCGTGCTGGACAAGGACATCGCGGCTGCGATCACGGCCGCCGCCGACGAGGTGGCCGACGGCGACTGGGACGCCCACTTCCCGGTCGACGTCTTCCAGACCGGCTCCGGCACGTCCTCCAACATGAACATGAACGAGGTCGTCGCGACCCTGGCCTCGGAGCGCCTCCCCGGCTCCCCGGTCCACCCGAACGACCACGTCAACGCCTCGCAATCCTCCAACGACGTCTTCCCCTCCTCGATCCACATCGCCGCGACGGCAGCCGTCACCCACGACCTGATCCCGTCCCTGGACCACCTGGCCGCCTCCCTCGACCGCAAGTCCTCCGAGTTCGCGTCCGTCGTCAAGTCGGGCCGCACCCACCTCATGGACGCGACCCCGGTCACCCTGGGCCAGGAACTCGGCGGTTACGCCGCCCAGATCCGCTACGGCGTCGAACGCCTCCGCGCGTCCCTCCCCCGCCTGGCCGAACTCCCCCTCGGCGGCACGGCGGTGGGCACGGGCATCAACACCCCGCCGGGCTTCTCCGCCGCCGTCATCGCGGAGGTCGCCCGCACGACGGGCCTCCCCCTGACCGAGGCCCGCGACCACTTCGAGGCCCAGGGCGCCCGCGACGGCCTGGTCGAGACCTCCGGCCAGCTCCGCACCATCGCGGTCTCCCTCACGAAGATCGCCAACGACCTGCGCTGGATGTCCAGCGGCCCCCGCACGGGCCTGGCCGAAATCAACCTCCCCGACCTCCAGCCGGGCTCCTCGATCATGCCGGGCAAGGTCAACCCGGTCGTCCCGGAAGCGGTGCTGATGGTCGCCGCCCAAGTCACGGGCAACGACACGACGGTCGCCGTCGCGGGCGCAGCGGGCAACTTCGAGCTGAACGTCATGCTCCCCGTCATCGCGAAAAACCTCCTCGAATCCATCCGCCTCCTCTCCACCTCCACCCGCCTCCTCGCGGACCGCACGATCGACGGCATCACGGCGAACGTCGAACGCGCCCTGGAGTACGCGGAGTCGTCCCCGTCGGTGGTAACGCCTCTGAACAAGTACATCGGCTACGAGGAGGCCGCGAAGGTCGCCAAGAAGGCCATCGCCGAACGCAAGACGGTCCGCGAGGTCGTGATCGAGGGGGGTTACGTGGACCGGGGCGACCTCACGGAGTCCCAACTGGACGCCGCGCTGGACGTCCTGAGCATGACGCGGCCGTAAGGGCGGGCAACGGTGTGGGGCGGCGCCCCGAGGGCCCTGCGGCTCCGAGTACCCGGCGCCCGAGGTGCAGGCGGGGGCGGCACCTTGGGGCCCCCGCCGCCCAAGGGGATGGCTGCGGAGAGGGGGGCACCGCCCAAGGGGGCTGCGGGAAGTGGGATGGCGGCCCCGCCGCCCGAGGTGGCTCTGCGGGAGAGGGGGGGCAGGCCCCCGGACAAGCGCGTCCCTGCCCCCGCCCCCCGGAGGGAATCCCTCAGCCCAGTCCCGGGCCCCGGACCGGAATGTTCGTGACCAGCGGCGGTGCCGCAGGAGCCGTGAAGAAGTCGTTGCCCTTGTCGTCGACGACGACGAACGCCGGGAAGTCCTCGACCTCGATCTTCCAGACCGCCTCCATCCCCAGCTCCTCGTACTCGACGACCTCGACCTTCTTGATGCAGTCCTGCGCGAGCCGGGCCGCCGGCCCACCGATGGAGCCGAGGTAGAAGCCCCCGTGTGCGGCACACGCATCCGTGACCTGCTTCGAGCGGTTGCCCTTGGCCAGCATGACCTTGGACCCGCCCGCCGCCTGGAACTGCTCCACGTAGGAGTCCATCCGCCCGGCCGTGGTCGGCCCGAAGGACCCGGACGCGTACCCCTCGGGGGTCTTGGCCGGGCCGGCGTAGTACACCGGGTGGTCCTTCAGGTACTGCGGCATCTCCTCGCCCGCGTCCAGCCGCTCCTTGATCTTCGCGTGCGCGATGTCACGGGCGACGACCAGCGGGCCCGTGAGGGAGAGGCGGGTCTTGACCGGGTACTTGGTCAGCTCGGCCAGCACCTCGTCCATCGGCCGGTTGAGGTCGATCCGTACGACGTCCTCGTCGGAGGACGAGAGGTGTTCGTCGGTCGTGTCCGGCAGGAACCGCGCCGGGTCCTTCTCCAGCTCCTCCAGGAAGACGCCCTCGGCGGTGATCTTGGCGGTGGCCTGGCGGTCGGCGGAGCAGGAGACCGCGATGGCGACCGGCAGGGATGCGCCGTGGCGAGGCAGTCGCACCACCCGCACGTCGTGGCAGAAGTACTTGCCGCCGAACTGCGCCCCGATCCCGATCTTCTGGGTCAGCTCGAAGACCTTCTGCTCCAGCTCCTGGTCGCGGAAGCCGTGGCCGGTGGGGGAGCCCTCGGACGGCAGCTCGTCCAGGTAGTGCGCGGAGGCGTACTTGGCCGTCTTCAGGGCGAACTCGGCGCTCGTACCGCCGACCACGATCGCCAGGTGGTACGGCGGGCAGGCGGCCGTGCCCAGCGAGCGGATCTTCTCCTCCAGGAACTTCATCATGGAGGCCTCGTTGAGCACCGCCTTCGTCTCCTGGAAGAGGAAGGACTTGTTCGCCGAGCCGCCGCCCTTCGCCATGAAGAGGAACTTGTACGCGCCCCCGTCCGTCGCGTACAGCTCGATCTGGGCGGGGAGGTTCGACCCGGTGTTCTTCTCGTCCCACATGTTCAGGGGGGCCATCTGCGAGTAGCGCAGGTTGAGCTTGGTGTAGGCGTCGAAGATGCCGTGCGAGAGGGCCTTCTCGTCCTCGCCGGAGGTGAGCACGTTCTGGCCGCGCTTGCCCATCACGATCGCCGTGCCCGTGTCCTGGCACATAGGCAGCACGCCCGCCGCCGCGATGTTCGCGTTCTTCAGGAGGTCCAGGGCGACGAACTTGTCGTTGCCGGACGCCTCCGGGTCGTCGATGATGCGCCGCAGCTGCGCCAGGTGCGCGGGGCGCAGGTAGTGCGAGATGTCGTGCATGGCCTCGGCGGCCAGCTTGCGCAGCGCCTCGGGCTCGACCTTGAGGAACGTACGCCCGTCGGCCTCGAAGGTGGAGACACCCTCGGCGGTCACCAGCCGGTACGGCGTGGTGTCCTCTCCCAGCGGCAGCAGATCGGAGTACGCAAACTCTGGCATTTCGGCCATTCCTCACTAGGCAGGCAGACGGCGACGCATGCCTCCATTGGCAGCGCGCCTCTCAGCGTATGACGCGACGGGACCGGCCCGCGGGTGAGGTCTGCCTCACCTGAAGCCCCGAGAGACCGCTTCCCGCCCCCTGTCGCGATCTATCGCGTTTCGGTACGGTGTCGGGGTGGACCTCGAAAAGAAGCCCCAGCAGTCGCCGCAGCCCCTCCCGTACGCGGAGCCCGCGGACGCGGCCCCCGCCCTGCGCGCCTCCGACGCCGACCGTGACCGCGTCGCGGACATCCTGCGCGAGGCGCTGGCCGAGGGGCGGCTCGACGCCGAGGAGCACGGCGAGCGCATCGATGCCGTCTACCGCGCCAAGACCGTCGCCGAACTGGAGCCGCTGGTACGGGACTTGCCCGCGCCCGGTGGCCCCGCCCCCGCCCCGGGGCCGCAGGCCGCCCCGTACGCGTACGACGCGAGCCGGTCGAGCGAGCCCACCGAGAGCCTGGTGGCCGTCCTCAGCAGCACCACCCGCAAGGGCCGCTGGCGCATCGGGGCCCGTACGAACGCCTTCGCGCTGTTCGGCAACATCGAGATCGACCTGACCGAGGCCCTCTTCTCGCAGCGCCTCACCACCATCAACGCGACCTCCGTCTTCGGCAACGTCGAGATCACCGTCCCCGAGAACATCACCCTGCGCGGCAACGGGAACGGCATCCTCGGCAATTTCGAGATCCGCACCCTGGAGGCCGCCGATCCCGAGGCGCCGGTCGTCGTCATCAACGGCATGGCGGTGCTCGGCAACATCGAGGCGAAGCCCAAGCGCGGCAAGCTCATCGCCGACCTGCACGATCGCCTGCGCAAACACCTCGGGCACTGAGCCGCGCAGGAAGCACGGGGGACACACGGAGGGACACGCCGGGGGCACGCGTACTGGACATGGTTCGAAACCCTGTGCATAGGCGTCGGCACAGCGGGTAGGGACTGCGCATCGTCGCTCGCTCGCGAAGCCGTCGTCAGGAGTAGACCGTGCTGCAACCGCCGCATCAGTCCTTGCAGGTCGCGTCCGTGCCCGCGCAACGTGTTCCGGCACCGGTCCGTGATCAGCGGGACCAGGCCGGCCCCTGGCACACGGAGGCGGTGTGCCGCCGGGACGAAGCCGGGCTGTTCTTCGCCCCGTCGAAGGAGCCGACCGCATCGAGGCTGGCCCGCGAGGAGGCCGCGAAGCGGGTCTGTGCCCGCTGTCCGGTGATGATCGCGTGCCGCGAGCACGCCCTCCTCCAGCCCGAGCCGTACGGCGTCTGGGGCGGCCTGACCGCCGCCGAGCGCCGGGTGGTGCTGGCCAGGCGCCGCCGCCGCGAGATGGAGCTGAAGTCGGCACCGGGGGCGGGGGACCACCGGATCGCGGGCTGAGAGGGCTGAACGGGCTGAGAGGGCTGAACGGGCCGGCAGGCCGGACGGGCCCGACGGGCCGCATGCGTACGCGTACGCCGCCGAAGGACTCGGCACCGTACGCCGAAGGGGCGGCCACCTTCCGCGAGGTGGCCGCCCCTTCGGCGTACGTACGAGACCCGCCGCGCCTACTTCGCGCGGTCGAAGTCGATCGCGCTGTACGCGCGCAGCTTCGACAGACGGTGGGTCGAGTCGATCTGGCGGATCGTGCCCGACTTCGAGCGCATCACGAGGGACTGCGTGGTCGCCGTCGCCGAGCGGTAGCGGACGCCGCGGAGCAGCTCGCCGTCGGTGATGCCGGTGGCGACGAAGAACACGTTCTCGCCGCTGACCAGGTCGTTCGTGTGCAGGACGCGGTCCAGGTCGTGGCCGGCGTCGATGGCGCGCTGCCGCTCGGCGTCGTCCTTGGGCCAGAGCTTGCCCTGGATGGTGCCGCCGAGGCACTTGATCGCGCAGGCGCTGATGATGCCCTCGGGGGTGCCGCCGACGCCCATCAGCAGGTCGACGCCGGTCCCTTCGCGCACCGCCATGATCGAACCGGCGACGTCGCCGTCCGAGATGAACTTGATGCGCGCGCCGGTCTCCCGGATCTCCTTGACTATCCCCTCGTGGCGGGGGCGGTCGAGGATGACGACGGTGACGTCCTCGGGGGTGGAGTTCTTGGCCTTGGCGACGCGGCGGATGTTCACCGCGACGGGGGCGTTGATGTCGACGAAGTCGGCCGCCTCCGGGCCCGTGACCAGCTTGTCCATGTAGAAGACGGCCGACGGGTCGAACATCGTCCCCCGGTCGGCCGCGGCCAGCACGGCGATGGCGTTGGGCATGCCCTTGGCGTTGAGCGTGGTGCCGTCGATCGGGTCGACGGCGATGTCGACCTCGGCGCCGGTGCCGTCGCCGATGTGCTCCCCGTTGTAGAGCATCGGGGCTTCGTCCTTCTCGCCCTCGCCGATGACGACGACGCCGTTCATCGACACGGTCGACACCAGGGTGCGCATGGCGTTGACCGCCGCGCCGTCCGCACCGTTCTTGTCGCCGCGGCCCACCCAGCGCCCGGCGGCCATGGCGGCGGCCTCCGTGACACGTACGAGCTCAAGGGCGAGGTTGCGGTCGGGAGCCTCGGCGGGGACTTCGAGCTGCGACGGAAGCTGGTGCTCGGTCATCGGTGAGCAACCCTTTCTGTTCTGCCTGTGTGGCTGCACGGGTGCGGCGGCGGTAGTGCGACTCTATCCGTACATCGACAAAATGAGCAGAGGGGGTGCACGTATGAGCGGCATATCGGTTACGTCCCCGGGCGGGACGGGGTCGCGGCCGACCCGCTGAACCCCATGGGGGACCATGGAGGGCGTGGCAGCGAAGCGTGGCAATCAGAAGATCCGGGACATGGTGCTCTCGATGGTGGTCATCGGGGCCGTGGTCGCCCTCGTGTACACCGTCATCCCGCACGACGAGGACGCGGACCCGATCAAGCCGGTCGACTACCGGGTCGAACTCAGTACGGCCCAGCGGTCCGCCCCCTACCCGGTGCTGGCCCCCGAGGGCCTGCCGAAGGAGTGGCGCGCGACCTCGGTGACGTACCGGGGGAACCAGGGCAAGGCCTGGCACCTGGGCTTCCTCGACCCCGAGAAGGAGTACGTGGCGGTCGAGCAGTCGACCAAGGACCCGGCGAAGTACGTCCCGGAGGTCACCCTCTCCGCGAAGAACTCCGGCAGGACGGAGCAGATCGGCGACGCCGCCTGGCAGGTGTGGAAGGGCGAGAAGTACGACGCCCTGGTGCGCACCGACAAGGGCGCGACGACGGTCGTCCTCGGGACGGCGAAGGACGAGCGCCTGGTGGAGATGGCGAAGGCGCTGAAGCCGAAGGCGGCGGAGCCGGCCGGCTCGCCCGCGGCTCCGTCCGCGCCTGCTTCGCCCTCCGCTCCGAAGTAACCCCCGGAGACGAGGCGATCCCCGGAGACGAAGCAGCCCCCGGAGACGAAGCAACCCCCGGACATACGGAAGGGGCCGCCGCACCTGCTCGGTGCGACGGCCCCTTCTGCTGTGTCCTTCGGACTCAGACGGTCGTGATGACCTCGTCCTGCTCCAGACGCGGGGAGCGCGGGAACCAGGCGTCCTCGCCCGGCTTGCCGATGTTGATGACCATCAGCGGGGTGTGGTCGTCGTCCAGGAACTCCTTCTGGACGGCGGCGAAGTCGAAGCCCGTCATCGGACCGGCGGCCAGACCGGCGGCGCGGACGCCGACGATGAAGTAACCGGCCTGGAGGGTGGCGTTGACCAGCGCGGCCTGCTCGCGGACCGGACGCTCCGAGAAGAACATGTCCTTGGCCTGCGGGAAGTGCGGGAGCAGCGCCGGGAGCTCGTTGTGGAACTCGTTGTCGGCGGAGAGGATCGCGACCAGCGGGGCGGTGCGGGTCTTGGCCTGGTTGCCCTCGGCCATCAGGCCGACGAGGCGCTCGCGGGCCTCCTCGGAGCGGACCAGCGTGATGCGCAGCGGCGACTGGTTGAACGCGGTCGGGCCGTACTTGACCAGGTCGTAGATCGCCTGGACCTGCTCCTCGGTCACCGGCTCGTCGGTGAACGTGTTGGCGGTGCGGGCCTCGCGGAAGAGGAGGTCCTGGGCGGCGGGGTCAAGAACGAGGGACATGCGTCGTGCCTTCCAAACGTGCGGAGGATCAAGCGATGTCGCCACCGTAGAACAGCTTTAGGTTAAGTTTCAACTAAACCGGGGTGATCGTGGCAGGGCTCACATCCTCCCACCGGGGTGAAAGGCGTGGTGCGCGAGGGTGCGGAGGGGCCGCACGGCAGGCCCGAGGGCCGTGTTCACCGCCGATGTACCGTTCATCCACCGATTCCACCCACACGTGAGTCCGAGGAACCTGTATGGCATCGATCCGCCGCTCCGTCGGAAAGGCCCGCAAGGGCATGGGGGAGCTCGTGAGGTCCGCCCGGACCTTGAACGCCACCCGCGCACGCCAAATGGAACTGATGGAGCAGACCCACAAGGAGCTGGTGTCCATCCGCCGCGAGCTCTTCTACCAGCGCGAGTACCTGAACGTACTGCGCTACGAGGCCTTCTCCCCGACGGGCCGACAGGTCAAGGCCCTCACCGACAGCGTCCAGTACGACCTGCGGCAGACGCTGGAGCTGGTGGCGGAACGCAAGCTGAGCTTCGCGCGCTTCGGGGACGGCGAGTTCCGGACCATGTTCCGGTACGACTACAACCTGGCGTTCCAGCCGAACTCGCCCGAGCTGCGGGCCGCGCTCCGCAAGGTCCTCTCCTACGACGGGTACGACGCGGAGCGGCTGCTGATCGGCCTGCCGCACCCCTACCTCCAGAACCTGCACTGGCAGTCGGTGTGGCTGGACATGTGGGAGGACTTCCGCGAGGTCGTCGACCCGGAGCAGAAGTACGGCGACGCCCACGTCACCCGCCCTGTCTTCTTCGAGCAGCTCCCCGACGACGGGGTGGACCTGTGGCGCCGGCTCTGGGACGGCAAGCGGGTCTGCGTGGTCACCGGCCGCAACTCGCGCTTCGAGCTGCTGGACGAGTTCTTCGGCAACGTACGGGACGCGGAATTCATCCACTCCGTGCCCACGAACGCGTTCGAGGACGTCCCGCGCCTGGTCGACGAGGTCAAGAAGACCGACGCCGACCTCTTCCTCATAGCCCTCGGCCCGGCCGGCACCGTGCTCGCCGCCGAGGCCAGCAACGCGGGCAAGTGGGCGGTGGACACCGGTCACCTCTCCAACAGCTGGCAGCACCAGGTGCAGAAGGCGCCGCTGCCGGAGAAGCTGCCGCGCATCATCGGTGCCTGACGGGTCTTGTCCCCCTGTTCTGTCCCGTTGTCCTGTGTCGCCCCGCCGGTCTCGTACGACTCCCGTACGACTCTCATGCGATTCCCGTACGACTCTCATGCGACCGGCGGGGCGACGACGCCCTCCAGGGTGCGCAGGACCTCTTCGGCGAAGAGCCGGCCGGCCGGGCCGTGGCCGTGCTTCTCGCGGCGGACCAGGGAGAGGATGTTGTTGCTGAACGCCCGGTCGCTCACCGGCCGGAAAGCGAGCGTTCCGCTCTGCCGCTCCTCGGCGATGTCGAATTTGCTGAGAAAGGCGATGGCGTCCCCCGAAACGGCGAGCCGCTTCATCGTCTCGATGGAATTGGTGTGAAACGCCGGTTCGACCTTGATCCCGGCCTCGACGAACGTGTCCGCGATGATTCCGTGAATCACCATCGACCGGTCCGCGAATACGAGCGGATGGGCCGCGCAATGCGCCAGCGGAATGGACTCCATGGCAGCCAGCGGATGCGCCGGCGCGAGCACCGCACCGAGCCGGGTGGCCAATTGCCAGCAGATTTCCAGCTGCATGGAGGGCGGCACGTTGAATCCCAGCCCGAGATCGGCCTCGCCGTCCAGTACGGCCCGCAGAATGTCGTGCCCCGACATCGCCCGGATCGAAATCCGTACCTCGGGATAACGGGCGTAGAAATCCGCCGTCGCGGCGGCGACGACACCACTGGCCAGACCGGTCATGGTTGCGATCACCACCTCCCCGCTCGGCTGCGCGTGCAGGTCGCGCATCGCGGCCACGGCCTCGCGGTAGTCCAGCAGGGTCCGGCGCGCATGCGCCAGCAGGACCTCACCCGCGGGCGTCAGCCGCATACCGCGCGGCATGCGCTCGAACAACGCCTCGCCCAGTTCCTTCTCCAGCAGCAGGAGTTGCCTGTTGATGGCCGACGGAGCGACGTGCAGCCGCGCCCCCGCAGCCCGGATGGACCCGCAGCGGGCCACCTCGTCGATGTAGTGCAGCACGCGTGAATGCAGCATGACGGCCTCCCCGGCGGGACCGTACCGGACCGTACGCAAAATGAGTACGGTCCGTGCGAAAACGGCTGCTTGTCAGCAACGGTCTCCTGCAATTCCATGTTCTCGACGCACCGGGCCGACGGACTCCCCCGAAACGGCAGTCGCGTCGTACGAGCGAGGGAGCGAGGAATTCATGGTCCAGGTGGAGAACCCGAGCCGCATGGGTGGAACCGGCGGAACGGACGCCGTCTCGGTGCACGACGAACACGTACGTACGATCTTCAACATCCTGCAGGGTGAGGAAACCGCCGATCTCCTGCTGCGGAATCTGCACGTTCTCGACGTCCACAGCGAGACCGTCTTCCAGGGATCGATCCTCGTCCACGGGCAGCGCATCATCGCCCTCAACCCCGACGAATCCATAGTCCGGACCCGCGAGACATTCGACGGCCAGGGCCTGTACGCGATTCCCGGACTCATCGACGCACACCTGCATTTCGACGCCCAACTGGCCCACCCCGCCGCATTCGGCGAAGCGATCGTCCCCAGCGGCACGACGACGATATTCGCCGAGACCCTCGATTTCGCGAGCGCGGCCGGCGACGAGGCTATCGAGGCGGTCCGGGCCCTCTTCAAGGACCACGAGAAACTCCCGTACCGCATCTACGCCTTCGCCCCCGGCAAGAAGACCTCGGTCGAGGTGACCGAGGCCATGCTCGCGATGGACCCGGTGATCGGCCTCGGCGAGCTGGCCCACCTCTCGTACATGACGGGCAACGACGACGACTTCCGCAGGTCCGCCCTCGGCCGCGCCAACGGCGGCTGGGTCAACAGCCATTGGGGCGTAACGGCCCTCTCCGACATGCTCCTCAACTACATGCCCGCCATCGGCGCCCACAACAACCACGACGTCTGGAACGAGGAGGACATCGAGAAGAGCGTCCGCTACGGCCTGAACACCCAGATCAAGTTCGGCGTGGGCAGCCCCGAAGTCATCCGGACCATGCTGCGCGCCATCGTCAAGCGCCGCTGGCCGGCCGAGAACTTCCAGCTCTGCGCGGACAACATCTCCGTCGACCGGGTCCTCAAGCAGGGCCACATCGACTGGGTGATCTCCCTGGCCGTCGAGATGGGCATGAACCCCATCCACGCCATCAAGATGGGCACGCTCTACGCCGCCCGGTCCTTCGGCATGGACAACGAGTTCGGCTCCCTGGCCCCCGGCCGCTTCGCCGACATCGTCCTGACCGACAGCCTCTCGCGCATCAACCCCCGCTACGTCTTCAAGGGCGGCACCCTCGTCGCCCAGGACCGCAAGCTCCTCACCTCCACCGACCTCTCCGGTCTCGACTACTCCGGCATGGCGAAGACACCTCGCCCCGGCCTGACCGACCTGACCCCCGACGAACTGGACCTCACCCCGATCGAGGTGTCCGCCGACGGCACCCGCGCCAAGGTCCTCCTCTTCGACGTGTACGGCCGTGGCCACCTCAAGTTCGCCCAGGAGGTCTGGGTCCCCTACCGGGACGGCCAGGTCGTCCCCGAACTCGACGGCACCCCCCTCAACCGCATCTCGGTCGTCCAGCGCTACACGGACGGCTCTCAGGGCCCGGACGGCTCGGGCCGTGAACGCCACGTGGTCAACGGCCTGTTCAAGGGCGTCTCCATCTCCCGCGGCGCCGTCTCGACCTTCTGGCCGGCCCCCTACCCGTACTTCGTCTCGGTCGGCTCCGACAGCACCGAGATGCACGCCAACCTGACCCTCCTGGACACCCGCGTCGGCGGCTGCCTGGTCACCGAGGACGGCCTGCCCCAGGCCGAACTCGACCTGCCCCTCTACGGAGTCATGGCCGACACGGACCTCTCCGGCCTGCTCGCCGCGACCCGCTCCATCGACGCGGCACTGGAGGAACTGGGCCACCACAACGAGGGCGAGCCGGTCGTCAACAAGCTCCTGACCCTCTTCATCTCCCTCGACCGCTTCGGCTTCATGCACTGACGAACGAGGAGCAGCCCCGTGTTGCAGAACGAAGAGGAAATCGGCGTCGTCGACACCGGAAGCCTGACGCGGCGGTGGATCACCTACGCCGTCGGCATCTACCTGCTGACGTTCGGCGTCAGCCTGGCCATCCGGGCGGGCATCGGAATCTCACCGCAGAGCAGCCTCACCCGCACCATGACCCTGGTCTTCCCGTCCATGAGCCAGGGGACGTTCAACTTCATCCTCGAACTCCTCATGCTCCTGCTGACCTACCTGGTCATGCCGAAGGCCTTCAAGCTCCGCAACTTCCTCTCCCTGATCCCCGCCCTCGCCCTGGCCTCGTTCCTGGACCTGAACCTCAAACTGACCCAGTGGATCGTCCTGGACGCCTACGCGGCCAAGTTCACGCTCCTGGTCCTCGCGGACGCGACGCTCGCCTTCGGCCTGTTCCTGATGATCCGCGCCAACCTCGTCCTCATGCCGGTCGACATGTTCGTCAACACCGTCTTCCAGCGGACGGGCTGGAAATGGGGCAACCTCAAAACGTCCTTCGACTGCACCCTGCTGGTCATCTCGGCCGCCGTCGGCCTGATCTGCCTGGGCTCACCGCACTTCATCCGCGAGGGCACGATCATCAACGGCATCCTCGTCGGCCAGTACATCCGCCTCTACTTCATCCTCTTCCACCGCTTCTCCCCGAAACCGGCCCAGGCCCCGGACCCGGCCTGACCCCACCACGCAAAAAGCCCCCGGGCCCCGTGCGTTCACCGCACGGGGCCCGGGGGCACTTCAGGAATCAGACGTTGAAGCGGAACTCCACCACGTCGCCGTCCTGCATGACGTACTCCTTGCCCTCCATGCGGGCCTTGCCCTTGGCGCGGGCCTCGGCGACGGAGCCGGTTTCGACCAGGTCGGCGAAGGAGATGATCTCGGCCTTGATGAAGCCCTTCTGGAAGTCGGTGTGGATCACACCGGCCGCCTCGGGGGCCGTGGCGCCCTTGGGGATGGTCCAGGCGCGGGTTTCCTTGGGGCCTGCGGTCAGGTAGGTCTGCAGGCCGAGGGTGTCGAAGCCGACGCGGCCCAGGGTGGCGAGGCCCGGCTCTTCCTGGCCCATGGACTGGAGGAGTTCGAGGGCCTCGTCGTCGTCGAGCTCGATGAGCTCGGACTCGATCTTGGCGTTGAGGAAGATGGCCTCGGCGGGGGCGACCAGGGCGCGCTGCTCGTTCTTGAAGTCCTCGTCGACCAGCTCGTCCTCGTCCACGTTGAAGACGTAGAGGAAGGGCTTGGTGGTGAGGAGGTGCAGCTCGTGGAGCAGGTCGCCCTGCTCGGTGCCCTTGGTGATGCCCGCGGAGAAGAGGGTCTCGCCCGATTCGAGGATCTTCTGGGCCTTCTCGACCGCCGCGAGGACGGCGACCTTCTCCTTCTGGAGGCGGGACTCCTTCGTGAGGCGGGGCACCGCCTTCTCGACGGACTGGAGGTCGGCGAGGATCAGCTCGGTGTTGATCGTCTCGATGTCGTCCTTGGGGGACACCTTGCCGTCGACGTGGACGACGTTCTCGTCCTTGAAGGCGCGGATGACCTGGCAGATCGCGTCGGACTCGCGGATGTTCGCGAGGAACTTGTTGCCCAGGCCCTCACCCTCCGAGGCACCGCGGACGATGCCCGCGATGTCCACGAAGTCGACGGTGGCGGGGAGGATCTTCTGCGAGCCGAAGATGCCCGCGAGGACGTTCAGGCGCGGGTCCGGGACGCCGACGACGCCGACGTTCGGCTCGATGGTGGCGAACGGGTAGTTGGCCGCCAGCACGTCGTTCTTGGTCAGGGCGTTGAACAGGGTCGACTTGCCGACATTCGGCAGACCGACGATTCCGATCGTGAGCGACACGTTGGCGACTTCCCGTAGCGGAGAGAGGAGAGCTGGTTGCGGCCCGGGACGGGCCGACCGATCTCCCAGTTTACGGGCGGGTGGGTGGGGGTGTCGTACGGGGAGGAGCGGGGGCGGAGGGTAGGAGCGGGGTGCCCGCCGGGTGGGCGCGGTGTGTGGATGTGTCGAACTCAGTGCCAAGGTCGGCCAAAGGGCGTGTCCAAGCCCGGAATACGCCAGTCCGGCGACCTACGTTGGTCCGGTGGAGCATCCCAGGACCCGACCCCGCCCCCCGCAGCGCAGGCCGCACGTCGCCGCGCAGGGGGTCACTGCCGAAGCCTCGGCCGTCTACCGGAGCTCCGGGGGAGGAAGGACCGCGCGGCCCGTACCGCCCGTGGTACTCGCGTTGCGGAGGCTGCCCAATCCACGGCTGACGGGGCTCGGCGGCGGGCTCTTCGCGGTGGCGGTCATGGTGGTGGTGGGGCTCGTCGACCAGTGGCTCGTGGACGGGTCGCCGGTTGTGTACGGGGTGCTGTTTCTGCCGGTCAGCCTGCTGACTGCCCTGTGGGTTCGGCCCGCGGACCTGGTGACCGCGCCGATCAGCGTGCCGATCGCCTTCGCATGCGGGCTGGTGCCCATCGCCGGGGGCACGGACGGTTTCGGGAGCCGGCTGATGGCCGTCGTCACCGCGCTCGCCGTCCACGCCGGATGGCTGTACGGAGGCACTCTCGTCGCCGGTCTGGTCGCCAGCGTCCGCAAGGTGCGCCGGATGGCGCGCAGGCAGGCCGAGCGGGCCGCCGCGGCCGCACCGCAGGCCGCCGTGGCCCCCGCCGCCGTACGACCGCAGGCACCGGCGCGGGCGGGCGGCGTACGACGGCCGCGGCCGCGGGTCGAATAGACGCGCGGGCAGACGGAGCGGGGCCGCCGCAGCCGCGGATCGAACGGGCGCGCGGGCGCGTGCTCAGCGTTTGGCGGCGGCCATGGCGGCTCCGACGATTCCCGCGTTGTTCTGGAGCTGGGCGGGGACGATCTCCGCGCGGATGCCCTCGATCAGGGGGAGGAACTTCTCGGCCTTGCGGCTGACGCCCCCGCCGATGATGAAGAGCGACGGGGAGAAGAGCATCTCGACGTGCGCGAGGTACTTCGTGACGCGCTTGGCCCAGTGCTCCCAGCTCAGGTCCTCGTCCTCCTTGGCCTTCGTGGAGGCGTTCTTCTCGGCGTCGTGGCCGTGCAGCTCCAGGTGGCCCAGCTCGGTGTTGGGGACCAGCCTGCCGTCGAGGAAGAGGGCCGAGCCGATGCCCGTACCGAAGGTGAGGAGCAGAACCGTGCCCTTGCGGCCGGCGCCCGCGCCGAAGGTCATCTCGGCGACGCCCGCCGCGTCCGCGTCGTTCAGCACGGTCACCGGCATGCCCAGGCGTTCGCCGAGCACCTTCTGCGCGTCCAGGTCCACCCAGCCCTTGTCGACGTTGGCGGCCGTGCGGGTGATGCCGTCCGTGACGACGCCGGGGAAGGTGATGCCGACCGGGCCCGACCAGCCGAAGTGGTCGACGACCTCCTTGACGCCGTCGATCACGCTGTCGGGCGTCGCCGGGTGCGGGGTCAGCACCTTGTGCCGCGGCTCGGCAAGGTCGCCCCGCTCCAGGTCCACGGGAGCGCCCTTGATGCCCGAACCGCCGATGTCCACTCCGAACACGTTCATGGACACCACGTTACGACGCAGCACTGACAGGGGCCCCGGAAAGCCCCCCGGCGCCTACTTGCTGCCCAGTGCGGCGGCCTCCGCGCGCAGGTCGCGGCGCAGCTCCTTCGGGAGCGAGAAGGTGATCGACTCGTCGGCCGTCTTCACCGTCTCGACGTCGCCGTAACCGCGCTCGGCCAGCCACTCCAGCACGCCGTCGACCAGGACGTCCGGCACGGAGGCGCCCGAGGTCAGGCCGACCGTGGTGACGCCCTGAAGCCAGGCCTCGTCGATCTCCGAGGCGAAGTCGACCAGGTGCGCGGCGGGGGCGCCGGCGTCCAGGGCGACCTCGACCATGCGGATCGAGTTCGAGGAGTTCTTGGAGCCCACGACGATGACGAGCTCGGCGTCCTCGGCAAGCTTCTTCACCGCGATCTGGCGGTTCTGGGTGGCGTAGCAGATGTCGTCGCTGGGCGGCGAGAGCAGGTTCGGGAACTTGCTCTTCAGGGCGTCGACCGTCTCCATCGTCTCGTCGACGGAGAGCGTGGTCTGGGAGAGCCAGACGACCTTCGACTCGTCGCGCACGGTGACGTTCGCGACGTCCTCGGGGCCGTCGACCAGGGTGATGTGGTCGGGGGCCTCGCCGGAGGTGCCGATGACCTCCTCGTGGCCCTCGTGGCCGATCAGGAGGATGTCGTAGTCGTCCTTGGCGTACCGGACGGCCTCCTTGTGCACCTTGGTGACCAGGGGGCAGGTGGCGTCGATCGTCGCGAGGTTGCGCTCGGCGGCCTCGGCGTGGACGGTCGGGGCGACGCCGTGCGCGGAGAACATCACGATGGAGCCCTCGGGGACCTCCGCCGTCTGCTCGACGAAGATCGCGCCCTTCTTCTCCAGGGTCTGCACGACGTACTTGTTGTGGACGATCTCGTGCCGGACGTAGATCGGCGCACCGTACTGCTCAAGGGCCTTCTCGACGGCGATGACGGCGCGGTCCACGCCCGCGCAGTAGCCACGGGGGGCGGCAAGCAGGACACGGCGGGCAGAGGAGGAAGTCATGTCTCCCATCGTAAGGCCGTGCTCAAGAGGCTAAAGATCGCGCCCGGGGCAACACTGGAGTGGTTGATCGACAGACGTACGGCGGAGCGAGGAACGATGGCGGGGAGTCCTGACGGGGCGGCAGGTACGGCAGGGGCCGAGGGTGCGGGGCTGAAAAGGAGCCTCGGGTTCCGGGACCTGGTCGTGTACGGGCTGCTGTTCATCGCGCCCATGGCCCCGGTCGGCGTCTTCGGCACCCTCGACGCCAAGTCGCACGGCTCCGTCGCCCTCGTCTACCTCGTCGCGACGGTGGCCATGGGGTTCACCGCATTCAGTTACGCGCAGATGGTGCGGGTCGTCCCCCGCGCGGGCTCCGTCTTCGCGTACGCACGTGCGGCGCTGGGGGAGGGGCCGGGGTTCGTCGCCGGGTGGATGGCGATGCTGGACTACCTGCTGATCCCGGCGGTGGCGTACCTGTTCTCCGGAATCGCGCTGCATGCCCTGGTGCCCTCGGTGTCGCAGTGGGTGTGGACGGCGCTGGCGGTCGTCGTGACGACCGCGCTCAACATGTGGGGCGTGCGCGCTGCCGCCAGGGTCGGCTTCGCGGTGCTCGCGCTGGAGATCGCCGTGCTGGTGGTGTTCGTGGTGGCCGCCGTGGTGGTGCTCGTACGGGACGGGGCGCACCGGGACTGGCTGTCGCCGCTCACCGGTGACGGGTCGATGGGCGCGTTCTCTCTCGCGGCGGTGCTGGGGGCGGTGTCGGTGGCCGTGCTGTCGTACCTGGGCTTCGACGCGATCGCCTCCTTCGCGGAGGAGGTGACGGGGGGTTCCGCGCGGGTGGCCAGGGCGGTGCTGCTGTGCCTGGCGATGGTGGGTGTGCTCTTCGTCGTACAGACGTATCTGGTGGCGCTTCTGTCACCGGTGACGGCGGCGGATTTGGCGGCCGATCCGTCGAAACAGGGGACTGCTTTCTACAGTGCTGTCGATGATTCGGTCGGGCAGTGGCTGCATGATCTGGTCGCTGTGAGCAAGGCGATCGGGGCGGCCTTCGCGGCGCTCGCCGGGCAGGCGGCGGCGGGGCGGCTGCTGTTCGCGATGGCGCGGGAGCGGCGGCTGCCGACGCTGCTGGCACGGGTGGACGAGAAGTCCGGGGTGCCGAGGGTGGCGCTGGGGCTCGCGGCCACGGTGACGCTGGTGGCGGCCGTGTGGGCGGCGTCGCGGGGCGACGGGATGGACCACCTGGTGTCGGTTGTCGACATTGGTGCTCTGACCGCGTTCGTGCTGCTGCACGCGTCGGTGGTGGGCTGGTTCGCCGTACGGAGGATGGACGGGCCGCCGGTGTGGTGGAAGCACGTGGCGGTGCCGGTGCTGGGAGCGGCCATCGCGGTGGCGGTCATCGTGGAGGCCAGCCGGACGGCGCAGGTGGTGGGCGTGGTGTGGCTGCTGGTGGGACTGGTGGTGCTGGTCGCCCAGCGGGGGCGGCGGGCGGGGGGCGGTGCTGGTGTCGTGGCCGGTGGCGATGCCGGTGGCGATGCCGGTGGCGATGCCCGTGCCTGATGTCAGTGCCGCCCGTTAGCCTCGGTCCATGGCTCTCAATACGTCAGCGGACGCGCCTTTGCCGGTCGGGCAGGTCTCCCGGTTGATCGGGGGATGGATCGACCGGCTCGGCGCCGTGTGGGTCGAGGGACAGATCACGCAGTTGTCGCGGCGGCCGGGGGCGGGGGTCGTCTTCCTGACGCTGCGCGATCCGTCGAATGACATTTCGGTGGCTGTGACCTGTTATCGGCAGGTTTTTGATGCCGTCGCGGACGTCGTGTCGGAGGGGGCGCGGGTCGTCGTCCACGCGAAGCCGGAGTGGTACGCACCGCGCGGGCAGTTGTCGCTGCGGGCGAGCGAGATCAAGCCGGTGGGCATCGGGGAACTGCTGGCCAGGCTGGAGCAGTTGAAGAAGTCGCTCGCGGCGGAGGGGCTCTTCGCGCTGGACCGGAAGCGGAGCCTGCCCTTCCTGCCGCAGCTGATCGGGCTGGTGACCGGACGGGCGAGCGCCGCCGAACGGGACGTGCTGGAGAACGCGCGGCGGCGGTGGCCGGCCGTCCGCTTCGAGGTGCGCAACGTCGCCGTGCAGGGGGTGCACGCGGTGCCGCAGGTGGTGCAGGCCGTCAAGGAGCTGGACGCGCTGCCCGAGGTGGACGTGATCATCGTGGCGCGGGGCGGGGGCAGCGTGGAGGACCTGCTGCCGTTCTCGGACGAATTGCTGGTGAGGGCGGTGGGGGAGGCGCGGACGCCGGTCGTCTCGGCCATTGGGCATGAGCCGGATTCGCCGTTGCTGGACCTGGTAGCTGACGTCAGGGCGTCGACGCCGACGGATGCGGCGAAGAAGGTCGTGCCCGACGTGGGGGAGGAACTCGACCGGGTGCAGGGACTGCGGGACCGTGCACTGCGGACCGTACGGGGACTGCTCGACCGGGAGGAGCGGGGACTGGCGCACGCGCTGGCCCGGCCGGTGATGGAGCGGCCGCAGCGGATGGTCGAGGACCGGGAGGACGAGGTCGACGCGCTCCTGGCGCGGAGCCGGCGGACGGTCCGGCACCTGCTGGACCGGGCGGACTCCGAGCTGTCGCACACCCTGGCGCGCGTGGTGTCCCTGTCGCCTGCGGCCACGCTGGAGCGGGGGTACGCGGTGCTCCAGCGGGAGGACGGGGCGGTGGTGCGGTCGGCGCAGGACGTCGGGGTGGGGGATGTGCTGCGGGCGAGGGTCGCGGAGGGGGAGTTCGGGGTGCGGGTGGACGGTGTCGAACGGTGAGCTGGGGTGGTGTTGTCGGACCTCGTACGTAGGGTGGAGCGCATGGCCAAGACGGATGAAGCTGCGGCGGCGACGGGTGCCGAGGTCGGGTACGAGCAGGCTCGGGACGAGCTGATCGAAGTGGTGCGGAGGCTGGAGGCGGGGGGGACGTCGCTGGAGGAGTCGCTGGCGTTGTGGGAGCGGGGGGAGGCGTTGGCGAAGGTGTGCAGGGGGTGGCTGGAGGGGGCTCGGGCTCGGCTCAACGCTGCGCTGGAGGCTGAGGAGGGGTAGCGCCTTCTGGGGCGGGGGGTTGGCCCGGGCGGGGCCATTTGGGGGGCCCGCACTTTGCTCTGCCGAGGTCCTTTGGTGCCGGGGCCGCCGGCTCTTCGGGCGAGTCCCCTTGGGTGGCACCCTCTTTCCGCCGAGCCCCCTTGGGTAGCGGAGCCTCCCCCTCCCCTCCCTAGCCCCTTTGGGAGGCAGGACCGCCCCACCCCTCCCTTTTCCCTCAGCCCCCTTGGGCGGCGGGGCCGCCCCCCGGGGGCGGCCCGCCCGATCCGGGCCCGCCCCGATCCCGGCCCCTGCCCGCACCTTGCACGCAGGGTGCACGCGCCCCGGGGCCCTCGGGGCGCCTCCCCGTGCCGGGCACGTGAAGCCCCGGCCCGCTGGGCCAAAGGGTCCCCAGCCCCGCCCCTTCACCTAAACCCGCGGGGCAATTGCACGGTTCCGTGCGGGTGCGTCGTGGCTGAGCGCGCAGTTCCCCGCGCCCCTGACGGGGCGCGGGCAAGCAGCCCGGTCGCGCCCGTGCAGCGGTAGGGCTCCGTGTTCGGGAGGGGGGGAAGTTGGGGGTGCGGTTTTTGTTATGGCGGGGGGTGAGGGGGGTCTCCCAGTCGTGGAGCAAGATGCGTGTGCGTGCGCCGAGCGCGCGTACGCAGGCGCGTATCGGGCAATCCGGCGGAGAAGGGGCGGGGAACCGTGAACAGGGAACACGGAGTCGCGAGGGTTCTTGCCGCGCAGAGCGGGGACCCGCAGGCGCAGGACGCCCTCGTCGCCGCCTATTTGCCGCTCGTGTACAACATCGTGGGGCGGGCCCTGCACGGGCATGCGGATGTTGATGATGTCGTGCAGGAGACCATGCTGCGGGCCCTGGACGGGCTGCATGCCCTGCGGATCCCGGAGGGCTTCCGGTCCTGGCTTGTCGCCATTGCCATGAACGAGGTGCGGCGGCATTGGCAGGGCGGGCAGGTGGAGGCCGGGCCTGTGCCGGTGGAGGTCGCTGATCCCTCGGCGGATTTCGTCGGGCTGACCCTGGTGCGGATGGGGCTGTCGGGGCAGCGGAAGGAGACGGTCGAGGCGACGCGGTGGCTCGATGCGGATGATCGGGCTCTGTTGTCGTTGTGGTGGTTGGAGGCGGCCGGGGAGCTGACCCGGGCCGAGGTCGCCACCGCGCTGGAGTTGCCGCCCGACCACACCGCCGTACGCGTGCAGCGCATGAAGGCGCAGCTGGAGACGTCCCGGGTGGTGGTGCGGGCGCTGGCCGCCGTGCCGCTGTGCGGGCAGCTGCGGGACGTGCTCGGGCCCTGGGACGGCGTGCCCTCCGCACTGTGGCGCAAGCGGATCGCCCGGCACGCCAAGGAGTGCGTGGACTGTTCCGGGCACCGGGCCGGGCTGGTGCCCGCGGAGGGGCTGCTCGCCGGGTTCGGCCTCGTTCCGGTGGGGGCGGCGCTCGCGGCGGCCGTGAGTGCCGCCGTGCAGCGCGGCGGCGGCCAGTTCGTACCCGCGGCGCACACGCTCCACGAGACACGGACAGCACAGACAGCACAGACAGCAGACCCAGCAGAGACAGCACAGGCCCCGATGTCCGGGGCGTACGCATCAGAGCAGGAGCACGACGTGCAGCACAACACCCTCCACGGACCCTCCCGGTCCCAACGGCGGCAGCAGCGTACTCGCAGGAAGCGGCAAGCGGTGGGTGCGGCTGTTCTGTTGGGGGTCATAGGCGGGGGGTTCGGCGCGTTCCGGATGTTCTCGGGCGGGGAGGAGGGCGGGGGCAGTACGAGCGTCGCCGATGCCGTGCGGACCGGCGCGCCGGTCGTGCCGAGCGACCCCGCCACGAGTCCCGCCGCGCCGACCCCCTCGCCCACCGCCTCGGCCAGTGCCACCACCAAGCCGAAGCCCACGAAGACCGCCGCCAAGCCGCCCCGGCCCAGCAAGAGCGCGTCGAAGCCCGCGCCGCCGCCGAAGCCGCCCCGTACCACCAATCCCGCCCCGCCCGCGCCGCCCGCCGGGCCCGCGCAGGAGGTCGTGCGGCTCCTCAACGAGGAGCGGGCCAAGGCCGGTTGCTCGGCGCTGACCACCAACTCCCTGCTCCGTACGGCCGCCCAGCGGCACTCCGCGGACATGGTCGCCCGCGGCTTCTTCGACCACACCAACCCTGACGGCGACGGCCCCGGCGAGCGCGTCACCGCCGCCGGGTACAAGTGGTCGACGTACGGGGAGAACATCGCGGCCGGCCAGCAGACCCCCGCCGCCGTCATGGAGGCCTGGATGAACAGCTCCGGGCACCGCGCCAACATCCTCAACTGCTCGTTCAAGGAGGTCGGCATCGGCCTCGCGAACAACCACTGGACCCAGGTGTTCGGGGCGCGGTAGGCCCGGTAGCGCGAGGATCAGCGGGGGAGCAGGCCGTTCAGGTCGCCGTAGGGGATGGCGTCGGAGACGGAGTCGTACGTTCCCTGCTCCAGCAGTTCGCGGGTCGCGCGGCGGGCCACCGCGTACGCCGCTGCCGCCACGTCCGAGCCCAGGCTGATCCGGGCCACGCCCAGCTCCGCCAGCTCGGCGACGCTCGGGGCGCCCGGGCCCACCAGGACGTTCAGCGGGGCGTCGACGGCGGCGACCAGCGCGGCGATCGTCTCCTGGTCGGTCACTCCGGGCACGAAGACGCCGGACGCGCCCGCGTCCACGTACGCCCGCATCCGCGCGATCGTCTCCTGGAGGCGGCCGGACTCCTCGCCGAGCCCGAAGAGGTACGTGTCGATGCGGGCGTTGAGGTAGAGCGGGATGCCGGCCTTGTCGGCGGCGGCCCGCGCGGCGGCGATCCGGCCGGTCTGCTCGGCGGGGGCGCGGTTGCCGTCCTCCAGGTTGATGCCGACCGCGCCCGCCTCGATCACCTTCGCGACGGTCTCGCCGACGCCCTCCGCGGTCTCGGCGAACCCGCCCTCGATGTCGGCCGTCACGGGTGCCTTCACGGCCGCCGCGACCCGGCGGACCAGCTCCAGCGCACGGTCCCGGTCGAGTACGTCGCCGTCCGGCGAGCCCAGGCTCCAGGCGACACCGGCGCTGGTGGTCGCGACGGCGGGCGAACCGGCGTCCTCGACCACCAGGGCGCTGGCGACGTCCCAGGCGTTGGCGAGCAGGAGAGGGGTGCCGGGGCGGCGGTGGAGGGACTGGAGGAGGGTGGCCTTGTCGTGCTGCGTCGTCGTCATGGGGACAGTGCATCAGGTCGGGGCGGTGGGGGCTGGCGGATTTCCGACATGGCCGTTCAGTGCCCTTGCGGCGTGACCGTCGGCGCCCGGAGCCCCTTTCCCGTCCTGTGCCCGGCTTGTCCGCGGAGTGCCGTCGCCGACCGCCCGGCACGTACGATGCGCCGGGGCACCCCCACACCCCCCGCACCCCCGACGAGGAGCACCGTACCGATGGCGATACCGCCGCCGCCCGAGCACCCCTGGAACCCGCCCCAGGAGCCGAGCCCGCAGGGTCCCCCGCCGCACCAGGCGTACGGGCAGTCCCCGTACGGGCAGGCGCCGGGACCGTACGGGCAGCCCGGGCAGTCCCCGTACGGAACCCAGCCCTACGGCGTCGGCCCCTACGGCATGCCGCCCGCGCCGCCCACCACCAACGGGCTCGCCATCGCCTCGCTGGTCACCGGCATCGTCTGCTGCCTGCCCCCGCTGGGCCTGGTCCTCGGCCTCGTCGGGCTGTCGCAGATCAAGAAGCGCGGCGACAGCGGCAAGGGGCTGGCGGTCGCGGGCATCGTGCTGTCCTCGCTCAGCGTCGTGCTCACCCTGGTGATGCTCTTCACCGGTGGCTTCAGCGCGTTCCTGCGCGGCATGGAGCGGGAGGCGAACGGAACCAGCCGCTCCGTCACCGATCTCCGGGTCGGGCAGTGCTTCGACTCCGTCGACGGCTCGCTGGAGGGCACCACGTACGACGTGGACGTCGTGGACTGCGAGGAGGAGCACGACGCCGAGGTGTTCGGCACCTTCGACCTGGCCGACTCGCGCACCTACCCCGGCGACGAGAAGATCAGCGCCATCGCCGACCGGCGCTGCACCACCGCGCAGGAGACCTACACCGGCGGCTCCGAGGTCGACACGGACTTCTACTACCTGATGCCCGATCAGCGCGGCTGGCGGCTCGGCGACCGGGGCGTCACCTGCGTCTTCGGCAACGAGTCCGGGGAGAAGCTCACCGGCTCGCTGCGCAACGGGGGAGACGGCGGGACGGGTGGGACGGGCGGTACCGGCGGGACCGGTGGTACGGCCGGGACTGGCGGCGGGGAAGGGGACACCGGGGGCACCGGGGACGGCGGGAGTGCCGGTTCGGGTGCGAAGGAAGAGGTGTAACGCCCCTCGCCCCTTACCCATGGGAACATGCCTGCGTAAAGCCAAATCATCACTTCGAGTGAAACCCTGGCCTTTGCTTGTGTTCAGCGACCCACGGTTGCCAGGCTGTAGCTGTCTGTCAACCTGATGGGAGTGGCCAGTGACATTCGGTGAGCAGCCGGCCTATCTGCGCGTGGCGAGGGACCTGCGGCAGCAGATCGCCGACGGGAAGCTGCCGCCGCACACCCGGCTCCCCTCGCAGGCCCGCATCCGCGAGGTCTACGGCGTCTCGGACACCGTCGCGCTGGAGGCGCGCAAGGTGCTGATGGCGGAGGGCCTGGTCGAGGGCAGATCCGGCTCGGGGACGTACGTCCGCGAGCGCCCGGTGCCGCGCAGCGTCGCCCGCTCCGCCTACCGGGGGACGGGTTCGACCACACCGTTCCGGCAGGAGCAGGCGGCCGAAGGCACGCGCGGCACCTGGGAGTCGCGCAGCGAGCAGGTCGAGGCGGCGGCGGGGGTGGCCGCCAGGCTGGGCGTCGAGCCGGGCGAGCGGGTGATGCGCACGAAGTACGTCTTCCGGGACGCGGGGGAGCCGATGATGCTCTCCACCTCCTACGAACCTCTGTCCATCACCGGGCGCACCCCGGTGATGCTGCCCGAGGAGGGGCCGCTCGGGGGGTGCGGGGTGGTCGAGCGGATGGCCGCCATCGACGTCGTCGTGGACAACGTGGCGGAGGAGGTGGGCGCCCGGCCCGGACTCGCCGACGAACTGGCGGAGTTGGGCGGGGTGCCGGGGCATGTGGTGCTGGTCATCGAGCGGACGTACTACGCCTCGGGGAGGGCCGTGGAGACCGCCGATCTGGTGGTCCCGGCGGACCGCTACCGGGTGTCGTACCACCTGCCGGTGCGGTAGGCGGGCGGTACGAGGGGCGGCAACTCCCCTCGTACAGCGGTAGATTGACGTACCCGAGGGGGGCGCATCCAGTCGGATGCGCCCCCTCTTCGTCTCCTGGTCGGCGTCAACTCCCCAGTCTTTCTTGGCCAGATCGGTGCCTCTTTGTGAAAACGCATATCCGGTGCGTAAAGGTCAGGCGTAAGGTCGGGCATATGCGTACTGAGGTTTCCTGGGGACCCCTGACGGAGGCGCGCGATGAATGACGGTGGCGACCGGCTTCCGTGGTTGGTGGTGCGGCAGGACGACAACGGCAACCGCTATCGCGTGGGGGCGTACGCCACGCGCGCGGAGGCCGAGCAGAAGGCCGACCAGCTCGACGCCCACGGACACAAGCAGCTCTATCTGATCGAACAGGCTGCGGCGAAGCAGCAGTGAGGGGGAGGAGCGCGGCAGACGCGCGGCGGTGAACCCGATCAATTCCCCGACGCCCGTTCCGCGCCCGTGATCCACATCCGGGACCCGTGCCCGGGACCCGTGCCCGTGACCCGGCCGGACCGTGATCCGGCCGGGTGGGCACACCCGTAACACCCGTAGGCTCCGCACCATGACCGAAACACTTGTCGTGGGCGGAGCCCTGTGCCGTGACGGGCGGCTGCTGGCGGCGCGCCGCAGCGCCCCGCCGGAGCTGGCCGGCCGCTGGGAGCTGCCCGGCGGGAAACTCGAACCGGGCGAGACGCCCGAGCAGGCCCTGGTGCGCGAGCTGCGCGAGGAACTGGGCGTCGAGGCCGAGCCCGTCGAGCGGATTCCGGGCGAGTGGCCGCTCAAGCCGGGGTACGTGCTCCAGGTGTGGACGGCCCGGCTGCTCTCCGGCGAGCCCCGCCCGCTGGAGGACCACGACGAGCTGCGCTGGCTCGGCCCCGACGAGAGCGAATCGGTGGACTGGCTCGACCAGGACCGCCCGGCGGTCGCGGAGGCGGTGCGCAGGCTGCGCGTCTCCCGCGGGGAGGGCTGACGGGGGGTCACGTCGGCCGGCTCCGCATTCGTACGACCGCGTGCGGAGCCTTTTCGTACGGGCTAACGCTGCCGGTCCGCGCGGGTCCGAACGGGGCAAGGGGACCCAGCGCACGGGCGACCTCGTACGCCGTTCGTGCCACAGTGCGCCTATTCCCGGGATAGCCGGAGTCCGATATCGGGTATGTGCTGATTAACCCCCCGAAAAAGGACGCTCCTCTTTGGGGTCCGCTGCGGCTGTTCTGGGATGTGGTCGGCGTGCTGGACATCGAAGGCGCCTGCGCCGAGTGGACCTTCCCTGCCGAGCCCAACGCGGTCCGCACCGCACGGCACGCGGTGCGTGACGCGCTGCGCGACTGGGGCCTGGAGGAGCTGAGCGACGTCAGTGTCCTGCTGGTCAGTGAGCTGGTGACCAATTCCCTGCGGTACGCGTCCGGGCCCATCGGTGTTCGGTTGGTGAGGCTCGCCACCCCCGGGCCCCTGGCCGGAACCGCCGCCGCCGCGTCCGCCGTCCTGCGGGTGGAGGTCTCCGATCCGCTTCCGGATCCGCCGCGCGAGCGGGCCGCGGGACCCGACGACGAAGGGGGGCGCGGAATCCAGCTGGTCGCGTGCTCCGCGCAGCGCTGGGGGACGCGGCGCGGAAAGAGCGGCAAGACGGTGTGGTTCGAGCTGGCTCTGCCCGGTTAGAAGTGTGAAGGGACTTTCGATCACGACGGCATCCGGAAAGCCTCGGCCGCTTGGTGCATTACGGCCGAAAAAGGGCCGGGGAAAGCCCGGGAGGACGTCGCGATCGTGAACGCCGTGCCGACTGGGGCCGCAGTGCTGAATACTGCGGGCAAGGCCGGTTCCGGTGAGGTGAGCTGGAGGGGACGGTCGTGTGAACGAGATACCAGCGAAGGCGCAGACGCCCGGCGAGGCAGCGGGCGGTACTCGCGGCGCTTCCGGTGCGGCCGGCGGCGCTGGCGGTGCCGGTGGTGCGGCCGGTGCCGGAGGAGCGGCCGGTGCCGGAGGAGCGGCCGGGGTCCCCGCACTGCCGGGCCCCGCCGACGCGGACCGGCCGGCCGGAGTGCCGGGGCTTCCCGGGACGCGGGAGGACGCGGCGGCAATGCCCGGGCCTTCCGGGGCGTGGGAGGAAGCGTCTCGGCTTCCCCGCACGCGGGAAGGCGCTGCGCGCACGGACGAGGGACCGCGCGCGGGCACATCGTCCGCATCGTCCGCGTCCGCACGCGCGGACGGGCCCCGGTCCGAGTCCGGTGCCGGTGACGGGTCCGGTGCAGGTCAGGACGTTCCGTACGGTACGAGTACGCATCCGACCGGCGCAGCCCCCGGCAGCGACACGCCCGGCACGGCGAAGGCCGCCCGTGCGGGCGGCACCGACGGGAGCGGTACGGGCCCTGGCGTCGGCGGGTCCACCCCCGACCCCACCAGCGATGCCCCCGCCCACGGCGCGTCCGGCGCGAAGGCGGCCGGAGCCGGAGCCGGGGGCCCGTTGTGGCAGTCCAGTCCGCCCGGGTCGATCTACGACTACATCAAGGTCGCGTCCTTCTCGCTCGGCGCCGACGGGCTCGTCGAGCAGTGGAGCAGGCGGGCCGAGGAGCTCTTCGGGGTGCTGGCGCGGGAGGTCGTGGGGCGGGACCCGGTCGAGGTGTTCATGCCCGAGGAGTACCGGGGGCGCGGGCACCGAGAGGTGGCCGAGATCCTCGACGGCAAGGAGTGGACGGGCCTCGTCCCGTTCCGGATGCCCGACGGTTCCGACGGCGTGGCCGGGGCGGGCGGTGCGGAGGGGGTCGCCGAGATCTATGTGATGCCCAGCGAGACGCAGGAGGGGGAGCGCGGTGCGCTCTGTCTGGTCGTCGACGTGAGGGCACTGCGGCGGATCGAAACCGACCTCGCCGCGTCACAGGCCATTTTCGGTCAATCTCCCTTCGGCTTCCTGCTGTTCGGCACGGACCTCACCGTGCAGCGCACCAACCGCCGCTTCGCCGAGGTGTTCGGCGGCGACGCCGACGCCCACCGGGGCCGTACGGTGCACGACTACCTCGCCGCCCCCGAGGCCGAGCGGGTCGCGGCCGCCCTGCGCCGGGTCCTGGACACCGGCGAGGCGATGACCGACATCCAGATCACCGGCACCGAGCCGGGCAGCGCCGAGCGCCGCCACTGGTCGGTCAACCTCTACCGGGTGCACAGCGGTTCCGGCCGCCCGGTCGGCGTCGCGGGCCTGGCCACCGACGTCACCCGCCGCCACCGGGCCGCCCGCGAGGCCGCCGACGCCCGGCGCAACCTCGCCCTCCTCAACGAGGCGGGCGCCCGGATAGGGAACTCGCTGGATCTGGAGACCACCGCCCGGGAGCTGCTCGGCGTGGCCGTCCCCGGCTTCTGCGACGTCGCCTCCGTCGACCTCTACCAGGGGCTGCTGACCGGTGACGAGGCCCCGCCCGGGGTCACCGACGGCAGTGCCGAGCTGCGCCGGGTCGCGTTCGCCTCGGCCGTCTCGGACGCGCCGCTGGCCGCGCCCGGCTGCGTGGGCCCGGGGGAGGACCCCGCCGACATCCAGGTCGGCTCGGTCCACCGCTACCCCTTCGGCACCCCGTGCGCGAAGGCGCTGCGCACCGGCCGCGCCCGGGTCGTCGCCGGTGAGGAGGGCGACCTGGTGCACTCCACGCTGGCCGTGCCGATGGTCGCCCACGACACGGTGATCGGGCTCGTCCAGTTCTCCCGTACGAAGGGCAGTGAGGCCTTCGGCGAGCGGGACCGGGCGCTGGCCACCGAGCTGGCCTCCCGGGCCGCCGTCTGCATGGACAACGCACGGCTCTACCGGAGGGAGCACGAGCGCGCGCTGATCCTCCAGCGCAGCCTGCTCCCGCCCGGCGACCCCGAGGCCGCCGGGCTCGACATCGCCTGCCGCTATCTGCCGGGCAACACGGCCACCGAGGTGGGCGGCGACTGGTTCGACGTCATCGAACTCCCCGGCCACCGCACCGCGTTGGTCGTCGGGGACGTGATGGGACGCGGGCTGCGGGCGGCCGTGGCGATGGGTGAACTCCGTACGGCGGTGCGGACCTTGGCGCTGCTCGACCTCGAACCCGCCGAAGTGCTCAGCGCACTGGACGAGATCGCCCGCGGACTCGGCACCCCCAGCGGCGCCCAGCAGGCCTCCCGCGCCGCCCACAAGTCCCGCGAGGCGGACCTCTCCGAGGTGTACCTGGCGACCTGTGTGTACGCGGTGTACGACCCGGTCACCCGCCGATGTACGTTCGCCAACGCCGGCCACCTGCCGCCCATGGTGGTCGAGCCCGGCGAGGAGCCGCTGCTGCTCGACGTACCGCCGGGAATGCCCCTCGGTGTCGGCGGCGAACCCTTCGAGGAGGTCGAGGTCGAGCTGCCCGAGGGCTCCCTGCTCGCCCTCTACACCGACGGCCTGGTCGAGTCCCGCGACCACCCCCTGGAGGAGGGCCTGCGCGACTTCCGTACGGCGCTGAGCGGGCCTGACCGCCCCCTCGAAGACGTCTGCGACCACGTCCTGAACACCCTCGACACCCGCCACGGCGAGGACGACATCGCCCTCCTCATGGCCCGCATCCAGGGCCTCCCGGCCGCCTCGGTCGGCGACTGGCGGCTGCCGCGCGAACCCCGCTCGGTGGGCCGGGCCCGCGAACTGGCCCGCGCCCAGCTCGTCTCCTGGGACCTCGAAGACCTCGTGGACACCACGGAGCTGCTGGTCAGCGAGCTGGTCACGAATGCCCTGCGGTACGGCGAGGGCGAGGTGCGCCTGCGCCTGCTCCTCGACCGCACGCTGGTGTGCGAGGTCTGGGACGCGGGCCTCGTCCAGCCGAGGCGCAGGCGCGCCCGCGACACCGACGAGGGCGGCCGCGGCCTCCAGCTCGTCGGGCTGCTCAGCGCCGCGTGGGGAGCGAGGCGCACACCGCGCGGCAAGACGGTCTGGTTCGAACTGGCCCTGCCGGACGGCGAGTCGACGGAGCCCGCCGAACTGACGGTGGATCAACTCCTCAGCATGTACTGATCCCCACTGGTTCTTGCCTCACTTGTTCTTGAGGGCGGCCAGCCTGGCTTCGATCTCCGCGTCGTCGCCCAGGCTGTCCAACTGCTCGAACTGGGCGTCCAGCGAGGAGGCGGCCAGCTCCTGCTTGCCCAGTGCCCGTGCCTCCTCGCGCCGCACCTTGTCCTCGAAGCGGCTCAGCTCGCTCGTCGGGTCGAGGACGTTGATGTTCTTGACGGCGTCCATCATGGAGTTCTGCGCCTGCGCCGACTTCGCGCGCGCCACCAACTCGTCGCGCTTGGAAGTGAGTTCGGCGAGCTTCGCCTTCATCTTCGTCAGGCCGTCCTTGAGGCCGTTCACCACCTCGGTCTGCGCGGCGATCGTCGGCTCGGCGGTCTTGGCCTCCTTCTCCGACTGGAGCTGCCGCTGCAGGGCCACCTTCGCCAGACCGTCGAACTTGTCCGCCTCCGCCGCCGAACCGCCCGCCCGCATCTCGTCCGCCTTCCTGCTGGCGGCCAGCGCCTTCCCGCCCCACTCGCGGGCGGCGTCGACGTCCTCGCGGTGGTCCTGCTCCAGCAGCCGCAGGTTGCCGATGGTGGCGGCGACGGCCTCCTCCGCCTCGGCGATGTTGCCGGTGTAGTCGCGGATCAGCTGGTCGAGCATCTTCTGCGGGTCCTCGGCCTGGTCGAGCAGGGCGTTGATGTTGGCCTTGGCGAGCTGGGTGACACGGCCGAGGATGGACTGCTTGGACATGGTCTGCTCCCTGTCGTGGATGGGGGTGTACGTGTTGCCGGTGAGCCGTTACGAGGCCGTCGCGGCCCGGGTCGGGGCCTAGAACCGCCCCCCGCCTCCCCGGCGGCCCCGGGTGTCGCCGCCGCCGAAGCTGCCGGGGCCCGCGCCGCCTCCGAAGCCGCCGCCGCCCCCTCCTCCGAAGCCGCCCCCGTAACCCCCGCCGCCACGGCTGCCGTTGAGGATTCCGCCCAGGATGATGCCGCCGAGCACGGCCCCGTTCAGGCCGCCTCCGCCGCCGCTTCCGGTGCCGGAGTACGGGCCGCCGAAGCCCCGTACGTCCTGCTCGGCCAGGCTCTGCGCCTCCCGGGCGAGGGCGTCCGCCCGCTGGGCCTCGGCGAGGGCGGCCGGGGCGTCGTCGGCCTCCAGCGCGGCCGACTGCTCCAGGTGGCGCTGGGCCTCGGCGAGGCGGGTGCGGGCTTGGCTGCCGACGGCGCCGCGGTGGGTGGTGATGTAGTCGGCGGCCGCCCCGATCGCGGCGCGGGCGGTGAGGGTGGCCTGCCCGAGGAGGTCCCGGGCCCTGCGTCCGGCGCTCTCCCGCTCGCGGGCCCCGGCGAGGGCCTCGTCGAGCGCGGCGTCCGCCTCCTCGATCCGGCGCAGGGCGTCGATCGGGTCGTACCCCCCGCCCGCCCGCATCTCCTCCCGTACGTCCCGCACGACGGCCTCCGCGCGGGCGATGCGGCCTTGCAGGTCGGCGGTGCTGGTGCCCGGCGTCGTACCGCCGAGGAGCCCGCGGGCATCGGCGAGATCGGTGTCGGTCTCGGTCAACGCCCCCTCCAACTCGCTCTCTGCGTCGGCGAGTTCACGTGCGCGCCGCTCGACGGCGTCCACGAGGGTGCCGGCCTGGTCGACGGCCCCCTCGGCGGCCCGTACGAAGACGGCGGCCTGGCTGTTGTCCCCGGCGACCAGGGCCTGGCGGGCCTGGTTGAGGTTGGTGGTGGCGAAGACGAGCCGGTCCTTGGCCTGCTCGACATGCCCGGCCACGGGGGCGGCGGCGGACGCCGCATACCGCTCGCGCATGGCCGCCAGGGCGGCCTCGGCCGTACTCGTACGACCCGTCAGGCTCCTGAACGCGGCCTCGGCGGTGTCGAGGGCGGCGGGGGCGTTGCGCTCCAGCTCGCGGAGGTGGTCGAAGGAGTCGGCCTCGGAGTCGAGCCGGCGGTTGGCCTCGTCGCAGCGGGCGAGGATCTCGTCCAGCATCCTCCGCTTCGTCGGATCGTCCTCGGGAAAAGCGTCATCGAGCTGCTGCCGCACCTTGAACGCAGCCGTCAGCTCCCCCTTCGCATACGCCAGCGCCTTTGCGAACGGCCGCGCCGCCTCCTCCCCGAACTGGGCGGTGGCGAAACCGAGTTCCTCCTCGCTCGTCCGAATCGCGTCGTCCGTCTCGACCAGGGCCTGCTTGGCGCGGCCGTCGAGCTCGGGCAGCGGGGTGAGAGCGGGGGCGGCCCTCTCGGCGGGCACCGGGGCGTGCTTCCGCTTCTTGCGGCGGCTGTAGACGTACGCGGCCAACGCGCCCGCGCCGCCGACGGCGACGACGGGAAGCACGAGGTCACCGGCGGTGCCGTCCTCGGAGCCGGGGTTGTGGACGCCGGGGGTGATGTTCGGGGTGGGCACGGGGGAGCCGGCGAGCACGGCGGCGTACCCGTCGGCGGCGCCGATGGCGGCCCCGGCCCAGTCGTTCTCGCGCAGGGCGGGCTTGATCGCGGTGCCGGAGACCTCGGCGAGCTGCGCGTCACTGAGCCGGGAGTCGTTGTCCACGGAGTACGCGAACTGCCGGTCCTTCGTCGCGACGGCCAGCAGCACGTCGTCCCGGCCGAGCCCGTTGCGGGTGGCGGTGGTGTCGGCCCAGCTCTGGGCGGAGCGGCCGGAGAAGTCACGGACGTACACGACGAAGAGCTGGAGGCGGTGGTCGGCGTACAGCCTGTTGAGAGCCTTGGCGACCTCGCCGCGCTTGGTGCCGAGGGCGCCGGCCTTGTCGGTGATCTGCCCGTCGGACGACAGCCGTACGGGATCCTCGGCGACCGCCGCTGCCGGGGGCGCGGGCTGCGGGGCTGCCGGGACTGCCGGGACTGCGGGACGCGACGCTGCGGGCTGCGGCACCGCGGCGAGGGCCCCGCCGCCCAGCCCGAGGAGGACGGCCAGCAGGGCGGCGGGCCGGGCGATCCGGGCACGACTCTCGGGAGACGTCACATTTGGGAGGCTATGTCCCCCTCGTCGCCCTCGCGACCGGGCCGGGGCGCGGGCCCCCGCAGGGATGCGGGGTGGTCCCGCATCCCCGCAGGGTCCGCGGGCTCAAGCCCCCGCAGGTCCGCACCCGCAGCTGCCCCGGCGGACCACCGTCACCGGCAGCATCAGGGAAGCGGGCTCCAGGGTGCGGTCGCCCAGGCGGCGGACCAGGAGTTCCACGGCCTCCTCCCCGAGGCGTCGCATCGGCTGGCGGACCGTGGTGAGGGACGGGCGCACCACCCGTCCCAGCGGTATCCCGTCGAAGCCGGTGACCGCGATGTCCTCCGGCACCCGCACCCCCCGCCGCTCCAGCGCGTGCAGTGCGCCCACCGCCATCTGGTCGTTGGCGAAGAGCATGGCCTCGGGGGCCGGGCCCTCCCGGTCCAGCAGGGCTTCCGCCGCCCGCGAGCCCTCCGCCTGGGTCATCGGCTCGGCCCGCAGGTCCGGTGCGGAGGGGACGGGCAGGCCGGTCTCCCGGCAGGCCTCCTGGAAGCCCCGGAAGCGGGCCCTGGCGTCCGGCGACGACTCCTGGCCGCCCACGAAGGCGAGCCGCCGCAGCCCGTGGTCCTCGACGAGGTGCCGGGTCAGCTCCCGTACGCCGTCGGCGTTGGCGACCTCGATGTGGTCGAGGTGGTCGATCTCGCGGGGCCCGGCCAGCATCACGATCGGCAGCCGCTGCGCGATGACCTCCAGGTCGGAGGTCGGCACGGTCTGGGAGAGCACGGCGAACCCGTCCACCCGCCCCGCCACCTGCGCGACCAGGCTCTCCGGGCCGCCCTCCAGGGAGGCGGCGATCAGCAGCGCGTACCCGTGCCGCCGGGCGGCCCGCTCCATGCCCCGGATGATCTGGTCGGAGTAGAGCATGACGACCGCGCCGTCGTCGTCGCCGTCGCCGTCCGGGCCCGCCCCCTCCGCGTCCACGTCCGGGTCCGCGTAGTCCGGGAAGCACAGCCCGAGCACCCCGGTCGTACGGCTGGCCAGGCCGCGTGCGTTGCCGCTCGGCACGTAGCCGAGGCTGCGCGCGGCCTCCAGGACCCGGTCGCGGGTGGGTTCCCGTACGGACTGGGGACTGCGGTAGACCCGCGAGACCGTTGCGATGGAGACGCCCGCCTTGTCCGCGACGTCGTACACCGTGGGCGCAGCACTCACCCGGAACCGTCCGATCCATCAGGCCCGCGCCCACCCATGTAAGCGCATTCAGAGCGCCGTCATAGTAGCGCGCGCCCGCCCGGCCCCTCAGACGCTCGCGCGGGACGCCTCCGCGTTGGCGGCCAGTCGCGCCACCAATAGCTCGGCCTCCTCCTCACTCTGCTGGATGCCGAAGGTCTCCGCCAGCACCTTGGGCACTTCGGCCGGTTCCAAGTCCCGTGTGAGAGGAGGCAGTTCGCCGCCGCTGTGGGTGGTCGTCCACTTCAGTTCGTCCAGGATGTGCAGTGTGCCCGGCAGGATGCGCTGCACGAACAGGCGGTGGCTGAAGGGGGAGTGCCTGCTGGTCGCCACGAAGTGGTTCGACATCCGGAAGTCGACCGGATACTGCGGGGTGAGGGTGAAGTTGTGCCGCACCATCCAGCCGTCGCCGTCCCGGTCGGTCTCCGGCCCGAACGCGGGCTGCTGCAGCTCCCAGCCGGCCGCCCCCGGGGTGATCTCGGCCCGCTCGCGCAGCCGGTAGCGCCAGCCGTCCTGCTCGACCTCGCTGCCCTCCTCGCCCGGGACCAGCTCGATCGGCTCCAGCATGGCCGCCCCGAAGCCGACGTCGCACAGCCACCGCCGTCCGTCCAGCTCCACGACCAGCAGCGCGTGCGTGGTGGGCAGGATCTTCTCGCCGCCCATCACGACCCGCCCCTGCACGGCGAAGAACTCGAAACCGAGCGCTTCGAGCACGGCCGCGAACAACGGCACGTGCTCGAAGCAGTACCCGGCCCGCCCGCCGGTCACCAGCTTGGCCTGGAGCGACTCCAGATCGAGCGGCACGTCGTGGTGGAGCATCGCGTCGATGGTGCTCCACCGCAGCCCGAGCACATGCCCCCGGTGCAGTGCGCGCAGGGTGTCCAGCGAGGGGGCGGGCTCCCCCTCGTAACCGATCTTCTTCAGATATGCGTCAAGATCAAGCGCTTCGCTGTTCCACATGTCTGATTCCAGCGCACGCCGCCCCGAAGCTATTCCGGCCGCCGCCGGATCTTGTTGCCGAGCCAGACCAGCGGATCGTACTTGCGGTCAACCGCCCTTTCCTTCAAGGGAATCAGGGCATTGTCGGTGATCTTGATGTGCTCGGGGCAGACCTCCGTGCAGCACTTGGTGATGTTGCAGTACCCGAGCCCGTGCTCCTCCTGCGCGGTCCTCTTCCGGTCGAGGCCGGACTCCGCCGCCGCGTCCAGCGGATGCATGTCCAGCTCGGCGACGCGCATCAGGAAGCGCGGCCCGGCGAAGGCGGTCTTGTTCTCCTCGTGGTCGCGCACCACATGGCACGTGTCCTGGCACAGGAAGCACTCGATGCACTTGCGGAACTCCTGCGACCGCTCCACGTCCACCTGCTGCATCCGGTACTCGCCGGGCGCGACCCCCTCCGGCGGCACGAACGCGGGCACCTCGCGTGCCTTCTGGTAGTTGAAGGACACGTCCGTCACCAGATCGCGTACGACGGGGAACGCGCGCAGCGGCGTCACGGTGATCGTGTCCGACGGGGTGAAGGTCGACATGCGGGTCATGCACATCAGCCGGGGCCGCCCGTTGACCTCCGCACTGCACGAACCGCACTTGCCCGCCTTGCAGTTCCAGCGCACAGCGAGGTCGGGGGCCTGGGTGGCCTGGAGCCGGTGGATGATGTCGAGGACGACCTCGCCCTCGTTCACCGCCACCTTGAAGTCCTCCAGCTCACCCCCCTCCGAACTCCCGCGCCACACCCGGAAGTTGGCGACGTACTTGGCAGACTGTTGCTGTCCCGCGGCGGCGTTGGTCACTCGTACAGCTCCTCTTCGGCGAGGTACTTGACCAGCTCCTCCTTCTCGAAGAGGGCGAGCAGGTCCGGGCGGATGGGCTCGGTCGTGGTGGTGACGAGTTCGATCTGACCGCGTACGGGATCGGTGGCGGCCAGCCCGCCGGTCGGGTCGGCGGGGCGGCACAGCAGGTTCACCGGCCGCCAGGCGCGGTCCATCGCGGGGAAGTCCTCCCGGGTGTGCCCGCCCCGGCTCTCGGTGCGCTCCAGGGCGGCACGCGCGATGCACTCGCTGACCAGCAGCATGTTCCGCAGGTCGAGCGCGAGGTGCCAGCCCGGATTGAACTGCCGGTGCCCCTCCACACCGGCCCGCCGCGCCCGTACCCGCAGCTCGGCCAGCTTCTCCAGCGCCTGCTCCATCTCGCCCTCCCGCCGGATGATCCCGACGAGGTCGTTCATGGTCTGCTGGAGCTCCTGGTGGAGTGTGTACGGATTCTCCGGCGGCCGCCCCGGCTCCTGGGCCCCCGGCTCGGAACCCTCCGCGCTGAACGGGCGCAGGGCCTCGGCCGCTGCCGCGTCGATCTGCGTCTCGTCGATCACCGGACGCGACACGCCCAGGTGCTCGGCGGCGTGCTGGGACGCGTGCAGCCCGGCCCGCCGCCCGAAGACCAGCAGGTCGGACAGCGAATTGCCGCCCAGCCGGTTCGACCCGTGCATGCCCCCGGCGACCTCACCGGCCGCGAACAGTCCCGGCACGCCGCGGGTGGCAGCGGTGTCGGAGTCCACGGCGATGCCGCCCATCACGTAATGACAGGTGGGCCCGACCTCCATGGCCTCGGCGGTGATGTCGACATCGGCCAGCTCCTTGAACTGGTGGTACATCGACGGCAGCCGCCGCCGGATGGTCTCGGCGGGCATGCGCGTCGACACATCCAGATACACCCCGCCGTGCGGGGAGCCGCGCCCCGCCTTCACCTCGGAGTTGATGGCGCGGGCGACCTCGTCGCGGGGGAGCAGCTCGGGCGGACGCCGGTTGTGGTCGGGGTCCTCGTACCAGCGGTCCCCCTCCTCCTCCGACTCCGCGTACTTCTCCTTGAAGACGTCGGGCACGTAGTCGAACATGAACCGCTTGCCGTCGGAATTGCGCAGTACGCCGCCGTCCCCGCGCACGGACTCCGTCACCAGAATCCCCTTCACGGACGGCGGCCAGACCATCCCCGTCGGATGGAACTGCACGAACTCCATGTTCAGCAGCGGCGCCCCCGCGAGCAGCGCCAGCGCGTGCCCGTCCCCGGTGTACTCCCACGAATTCGACGTCACCTTGAACGACTTGCCGATGCCGCCCGTGGCCAGCACCACACTCGGTGCCTCCAGCACGAAGAAGCGGCCGGACTCCCGCTCGTAGCAGAAGGTCCCGGCGACGCGCTCCCCGTCCTTCAGCACCCGTGTGACCGTGCACTCCTGAAAGACCTTCAGCCGGGACTCGTAGTCCCCCGACTGCTTGAAGTCCTCCTGCTGCAACTGCACGATCTTCTGCTGCAAGGTCCGGATCAGCTCAAGCCCCGTCCGGTCCCCGACATGCGCCAGCCTCGGATACTCGTGCCCGCCGAAGTTGCGCTGCGAGATCCGCCCGTCGGCGGTCCGGTCGAAGAGCGCGCCCCAGGTCTCCAACTCCCAGACCCGGTCCGGGGCTTCGCGCGCGTGCAGCTCCGCCATCCGCCACTGATTGAGGAATTTCCCTCCCCTCATCGTGTCGCGGAAGTGCACCTGCCAGTTGTCCCCGGAATTGACGTTCCCCATGGACGCGGCGATGCCGCCCTCGGCCATCACGGTGTGCGCCTTGCCGAACAGCGACTTGCAGATCACTGCCGTACGGGCACCCTGCTCGCGCGCCTCGATGGCGGCCCGCAGGCCCGCCCCGCCCGCGCCGACCACGACGACGTCCCACTCCTGCCGTTCCAACTGAGTCATCTTTAGAAGAACCTCGGATCCTCGAATGCGCCGGAAGCGACGAGATAGACGTAGAAGTCGGCGAGCGCCACGCTGATCAACGAGGCCCAGGCCGTAGCCATATGACGGTCATTCAGCTTCCCGACCCACCCCCACAGCCGGTACCGCACCGGGTGCTTGGAGAAGTGCTTCAGCCGGCCGCCGATGATGTGCCGGCAGGAGTGGCAGGAGAAGGTGTACGCCCAGATCAGGGCGATGTTGACGAGGAAGACCAGGGTGCCGAGCCCCATGTGTCCCCACGCGTAGTTCTCGTCCCGGAAGGACAGCACGGTGTCGTACGTCAGGATCCCGGCGACCGGGACGGCGGCGTAGAAGAAGTACCGGTGGATGTTCTGCAGGACCAGCGGGAAGCGGGTCTCGCCGGAGTACTTCTTGTGGGGCTCGGCGACGGCGCAGGCGGGGGGCGAGGCCCAGAAGCCGCGGTAGTAGGCCTTGCGGTAGTAGTAGCAGGTCAGGCGGAAGCCGAGCGGGAAGATCAGGATCAGGAGGGCGGGGGAGAGGCCCCACCAGCTCCCGAAGATCTCCCAGTTGGGGCCGCCCTTCATCGGGATGCAGTTCTCGGCGAGGCAGGGGGAGTAGAAGGGGGAGACGTAGGGGGCGGCGTAGTAGTGCGCGTTGGAGAAGGCACGCCAGGTGGAGTAGACGACGAAGGCGAGGAGGCCGGCGGCGGTGATCGCGGGGGCGAGCCACCAGCGGTCGGTGCGGAGGTGCCGTGCGGCGATCCGGGCCCGGGTCGGGGAGTGGACGCCGGTCTCTGTACCTGCGGTACGGGCTGCGGGGTCGGTGCCTGTGGCCAACGGGGGCTCCGGGGGTGTCGGGGGGAGGGGGGCTGTATTCGATGTGCGGCTCCGCCGCGCGGGCGCGCGCTTCCCGTACGGGCCGCTTGTCCGTGCCCCTTCAGGGGCGCGGGGAACTGCGCGACCAGCCACGACGCGCCTGCACGGGAACCGGTCCCCTCTTGCCCCCGCGGGTTTAGGTGAAGGGGCGGGGCTGGGGACCCCCTGGCCCAGCGGGCCGGTGCTTGACCTGCCCGGTACTGGGAGGCGCCCCGAGGGCCCTGGGGCTGCGCGCACCCGGCGTGCAAGGTGCGGGTGGGGGCCGGTACCGGGGTGGGCCCGGATCGGGCGTACCGCCCCCTTGCCCGCCCGTTCCGCCCCCCGGGGGGGGCCGCCGCCCAAGGGGGCGAGGGAGGGGGAAGGGGGCGGGCGGCCCCGCCGCCCGAGGGGGCTGGGCGGAAGGGGCGCCGCCCGAGGGGGCCAGGGGGCAGGGACCGCGCCCCGAGAGGGATCCCGCCCCGAGAGGGTCCCCGCCCCGAGAGGGTCCCCGCCCCGAGAGGGTCCCCGCCCCGAGAGGATCAGGGGGCGTGGCGGTTGCGCGCGCCGAGCCCCTCGTCGTCGGAGTCGGTCCACAGGGCACTGTCATACGGCGCATCGGGAATGGTGATGAGCTCGGCCCGGGCCGACGGCCCCCGCCCGGTGGCCCCGCCCGCCGCCGCCAGGGCACTCAGCATCGCCACACTCTCCCGAAGGTGCGCCGCATCCGTCCGCACCCGCCGCACATCCAGCGGATGACTCTCACCGATCCGCCCGGTCAGCCTCAGTACCGACCGTTCGAGCCGGTCCAGGCTTTCCTGAAGCTCCGTCAATTCCTCGTGCAGGGACATGGTTTGGCCTCGCTTCCGCCGTGCGCTCACGCAACGCCCATGCGCCTGGAGTGTCGCGCGTCACATCCCTCCTTGTGAAGGGTGCGTACGCCGGTACGCGAAGCACGCCCGCCCCGCGCGCCCCACCCGCACAGCCGATTGGGCCGCACGGGTGCCCTTCCCCGAATGCCCGACGTGTCGTCACCTCCCCCCGCGCGAGGTCCCTTTCAGTGAGCCGGTAAGGACAACAAGTGTGATCACCTCAATAAGCCCCCAAATGTGAATCTAACGGCCCATTCCGGCAGGAACGGCCGGGTCAGCCTGGAGGTACCAGCCATGTCCGACGCCGCGATCCCGCGCGCGCCCCGCACCCGGCGTGCCCTGCGCCCCGCGACCCTCCTGGTCTGCGGAGTGCTCGCGCTGCCCTCGCTGACCGGCTGCGGCGGAGCGTCGGACGAGCAGCACGGCGAGGCGGTGCCCGTCGCCGCCGACGTAGCTTCCGCCGACCGCGAGCAGGTCGCCGACGGCGGCACCCTGAACTGGGCCGTCGATTCCGTCCCCGCCACCTTCAACGCCTTCCAGGCGGACGCCGACACCACGACGGCGCGCATCGCGGGCGCGGTGCTCCCCTCCCTCTTCGTCCTCGACCAGGCGGGCAAGCCGCAGCGCAACCCCGACTACCTGGAGGACGCCTCGATCGTCGAGCGCGAGCCCAAGCAGGTCGTCCTCTACAAGATCCACCAGGAGGCCGTCTGGGGCGACGGCCGGGAGATCGGCGCCGCCGACTTCGTCGCCCAGTGGCGGGCGCTGCGCGGCAAGGAGACCGCGTACTGGACCGCCCGCAACGCCGGTTACGAGCGCATCGAGAAGATCGAGCGCGGCGCCAACGACCTCGAGGTGAAGGTCACCTTCGCCCGCCCCTATGCCGACTGGCGCTCGCTCTTCACGCCGCTGTACCCCAAGGAGGTCATGGGCACGCCCGACGCCTTCAACGACGGCGCCCGTACGAAGCTGAAGTCTACGGCGGGCCCGTTCCGCCCGATGAAGCTGGACCGCCAGGACGGCTCGGTCGTCCTGGAGCGCAATCCGCGCTGGTGGGGCAAGCCCGCCAAGCTGGACAAGGTGGTGCTGCGCGCCGTGCCGCGCGAGGAGCGGGCCGCCGCCCTGGCCGCCGGGCGCATCGACATCGCCGAGATCGACCGGCAGGCCGCCGACCGTATCGCCCTGGCCGCCAAGGACGCCGGTCAGGCCCCCGCCGCGCACGGCCCCGGCTCCACCACCAGCGCCGCCGACGCCCTGCGCTCCTGGGCGCGGGCGCACGGCGCGGTCGACGAGGAGAGCGCCGAGGCCGAGCAGGAGGCCCGCAGGAAGAGGCAGCAGGAGGCCCAGTCGTACGCGAACGAACAGCGCGCCCTGCGCGCCTTCACCGTACGGAAGTCCCTGGAGCCCGCCTACACGCAGCTCGCGCTGAACGGCACCTCGGGGCCGCTGGCCGACGAGCGGGTGCGCCGGGCGGTGGCCCGCGCCCTGAACCGCAAGGAGCTGGCCGAGTCGGTGCTCGCCCCGCTGGGCCTGCCCGCCGCCCCGCTCGGCAGCCACCTCGCGCTCGCCGGGCAGGAGGCGTACACCGACGGCAGTGACGCGCTGGGCGCCCCGGACGCGCAGGCCGCGCAGGCCCTCCTGGCGGACGCGGGCTTCACCCCGGGCGGCGCGGGCAGCCGTACCGCCGGAAGCAGCGCGGACAAGAAGGCCGACAAGAAGAAGCAGAAGCAGAAGGACGACGAGGCCTCCGACGACGGCATGTACATCGTCGGCGACGACAAGCCCGGCGACGGCGGCCCCGCCGAGTCCGGCAGCTACGTCCTGGCCCCGGCCGCCGGGCCCGCCGACCTGGTCTCCGCGCACAAGGTCCTCGCGTACAAGACGTACAAGAAGGAGCGGACCGAGTACCGCGACCACAAGGACCAGGCCGACGGCAAGACCGAGGCCAAGGAGAAGAAGAAGGGCGGCATGGCCGGGGCCTACGCCCCGCGCGGCACCGCGGCCCCCGCCGCTGCCGCCGGAGCCGCGGCGGCGGCCCCCCGGGTGGTCGGCAAGAACGGCAAGCCGCTGACCCTGCGGTTCGTGCTGCCCTCCGACCCCGGTTCGTCGGCCCTGCGCACGGTCGGCGAGCAGATCTCGCGGATGCTGGAGTCCATCGGCGTACGCACCGAGATCACCAAGGTCGCCGACGAGAGCTACTTCAAGGACCACATCGCCTCCGGCGACTACGACCTGGCGCTCTACTCGTGGCCCGGCACCGCCTACCCGGCCACCGACGACCGGCCGATCTTCGCGAAGCCGGAGCCGGCGGCGGACGGCTCGCTGTTCGTCGAGCAGAACTACACCCGGGTCGGCACCGACCACATCGACCAGCTCTTCGACCGCGCGGCGGCCGAGCTGGACGAGGAGGTGGCCCGGGAGCTGGTGAAGCAGGCCGACGAGCGGATCTGGGCGGCGGCCGGATCGATTCCGCTCTACCAGCGTCCGGAGCTGGTGGCGGTGAAGCCGGAGCTGGTGAACGCCGGTGCCTTCGGCTTCTCCGCACCCCGCTACCAGGACATCGGCTTCAAGAAGCCCGATTCGGCCAAAGATGAGCGCAAGTAACGGGAAATAAACGCTGCACCGCAGGTCAGAGGGCATCTCGGAGTCTGAGAACCCACCCCGAATAAGCCCCGATTCCTTGCCCGCCGGTCCTCCGGCGGGCAAGGTCGTTCCCGACCTCTTGACCCGGAGGCTCGCCTTCCACCCCCTGTTCGCGCAGGTCACCCCTGTCTGCCGCGCGAACCCTTGTCTGCGCTGCACCGATCGGCCCGGGAAGCCCGTCCCGCGTCCGCCCCGTACCATGGGGTAAGCCGTGGCGCGTCCGCCCGGTGGGCGTACGAGGAACGAGACGCCGCATCCCACGATCGAGAGAAGCGTTTAGCAACCCATGCCCACGCGCCACGACATCCGTAACGTAGCCATCGTCGCCCACGTCGACCACGGCAAGACGACCATCGTCGACGCCATGCTCAAGCAGGCCGGCTCCTTCGCCGCGCACGCCTCTGAGTCGCTCGACGACCGCATGATGGACTCGAATGACCTGGAGCGTGAGAAGGGCATCACGATCCTGGCCAAGAACACCGCGGTGAAGTACCACCCGAAGGATGGCGGCGACGTCATCACCATCAACATCATCGACACCCCCGGTCACGCCGACTTCGGCGGTGAGGTCGAGCGCGGCCTGTCGATGGTGGACGCGGTCGTCCTGCTGGTCGACGCCTCCGAGGGCCCGCTGCCGCAGACGCGCTTCGTGCTCCGCAAGGCCCTCCAGCAGCGCCTGCCCGTCATCCTGTGCATCAACAAGACGGACCGCCCGGACTCCCGGATCGACGAGGTCGTCAACGAGACGTACGACCTGTTCCTGGACCTGGACGCGGACGAGGACCAGATCGAGTTCCCGATCGTCTACGCCTGCGGCCGTGACGGCATCGCCTCGCTGACCAAGCCGGAGGACGGCACCGTCCCCGCGGACAGCGACAGCCTGGAGCCGTTCTTCTCCACGATCCTCCAGCACGTCCCGGCCCCCGAGTACGACGAGTCCGCCCCGCTGCAGGCGCACGTCACCAACCTCGACGCCGACAACTTCCTCGGCCGCATCGCGCTGCTCCGCGTCGAGCAGGGCGAGCTGCGCAAGGGTCAGACGGTGGCCTGGATCAAGCGCGACGGTTCGATCTCGAACGTCCGCATCTCCGAGCTGATGATGACCGAGGCGCTCACCCGCAAGCCCGCCGAGGTCGCGGGCCCCGGTGACATCTGCGCCGTGGCCGGTATCCCGGACATCATGATCGGCGAGACCCTGGCCGACCCGGAGAACCCGATCGCGCTCCCGCTGATCACGGTGGACGAGCCGGCCATCTCCATGACCATCGGCACCAACACCTCGCCGATGGTCGGCCGCGGCGGCACGGGCAAGGGCGCGGACGCCAAGTCCGCCGTCAAGGACCGCAAGGTGACGGCCCGTCAGGTCAAGGACCGTCTGGACCGCGAGCTCGTCGGCAACGTCTCGCTCCGCGTCCTGGACACCGAGCGCCCCGACGCCTGGGAGGTGCAGGGCCGCGGTGAGCTGGCGCTGGCCATCCTGGTCGAGCAGATGCGCCGCGAGGGCTTCGAGCTGACCATCGGCAAGCCGCAGGTCGTCACGCAGCTCGTCGACGGCAAGGTGCACGAGCCGGTCGAGCGCATGACGGTCGACGTCCCCGAGGAGCACATGGGCGCCGTCACGCAGCTCATGGGCGTCCGCAAGGGCCGGATGGACAACATGTCCAACCACGGCTCGGGCTGGGTCCGCATGGAGTTCGTGGTGCCCTCCCGCGGCCTCATCGGCTTCCGTACGGAGTTCCTGACGAACACCCGCGGCACCGGTATCGCCCACTCGATCCACGAGGGCCTGGAGCCGTGGTTCGGCCAGCTGGTGACCCGTAACAACGGCTCCCTGGTCGCCGACCGCGCCGGTACGGTCACGCCGTTCGCGATGATCAACCTCCAGGAGCGCGGTGTCCTGTTCACCGACCCCGGCACCGAGGTGTACGAGGGCATGATCGTCGGCGAGAACTCGCGCGCCGACGACATGGACGTGAACATCACCAAGGAGAAGAAGCTCACCAACATGCGTGCCGCTTCCGCCGACACCACCGAGAACGTGGTGCCGCCGCGCAAGCTGTCGCTGGAGCAGTCCCTGGAGTTCTGCCGCGACGACGAGTGCGTCGAGGTGACCCCGGAGGCCGTGCGCATCCGCAAGGTCGTCCTGGACGCCAAGGAGCGCGGTCGTACCGCCTCGCGCGCCAAGCGCTGACCCGGGGCCCGTCAGGGCCGGGAGCCGGAGGCCCGACACTCGTCAGAGTGTCGGGCCTCCGGGCTGTCCAGACAAGATCCGGGCAAGATCCAACTGTCCCGTACTGACCCGTCGGTCAAGTCGTTTTCGCGGGCCATGTGTCCGGATATCGATCAACACTCTCCGGAAGTTGCGTTAACAGTCCGTTTCGGGGGTGTCTGTCTGGACTCACTTTGTCCGGATTTCGGTCACTCGGTGGTAAGTGATGTTGTCAAAACGAGACCCTTTAAGTGTGGTTTACGGTCCGGACGTACTTAATAGTTGGCTCCACTGAGCTCGGGTCAATGGGTTAGGCGCTGTGGGGAGCGCCGACTCACGAGCACACTGGGGCACCAGAATCTTCTCGCCGTCAGGGGTGTCGGCGAGTGCACCTGTGCCCCCTCTTGCAGTTAACAAGTGGACTCATGAGGAGGAACCCCATGCGCGGTGCCAAGAGCGCCAAGTGGGTCGCAGGCGCGATAGTCGTGGCTCTGGCCGCTACCGCCTGCGGTGGCAACGACAAGAAGAGCGACAGCGGCATGAACGCCGGGAAGGCCGACCCGAACGGGATCCTGGTCGCCCAGCTCAGCGAGCCGCAGAACCCGCTCCAGCCGGCGAACGCCAAGGAGAGCCAGGGCAGCCGCGTCCTGCGCACCCTGTGGTCGGGCCTGGTGGACTACGAGCCCGGCACCGGCAAGCTGGTGAACGTCAACGCCGAGTCCGTCACGCCGAACGAGGACTCCAGCGTCTGGACCGTCAAGCTGAAGCCGGGCTGGAAGTTCCACGACGGCACCCCCGTCAACGCCAAGTCCTACGTGGACTCCTGGAACTGGTCGGCCAACACCAAGAACAACCAGACCAACTCCAGCTGGTTCCAGGACATCAAGGGCTACACCGATGTCCACCCGGAGAAGGGCGACCCGAAGAAGACCGAGATGGAGGGTCTGAAGGTCGTCGACGAGAACACCTTCACGATCGCCCTGACCGGTCCGGTCTCGTACTTCGCGTACAAGCTCGGCTACGACGTCTGGGCGCCGCTGCCGGAGTCCTTCTTCAAGGACCCGAAGGCCGCGGGCCAGAAGCCGGTCGGCAACGGCCCGTACAAGTTCGAGTCGTGGGACCACAACAAGGTCATCAAGGTTCGGAAGTTCGACGGTTACCAGGGCCCGAACAAGGCCAAGAACGGTGGCATCGACTTCAAGAACTACACGACCGCGGAGTCGGCCTACTCGGCGCTGCGTTCGGACCAGCTGGACTGGATCGAGCAGGTCCCGGTCACCGCGCTGAAGAACTACAAGCAGGACCTCGGCGACCGCGCGATCGACCAGGAGTACTCGGCCGTCCAGTCGATCGTCCCGGCGTTCTACACGGACCAGTTCAAGAACATCAACCCGAAGGTCATCCAGGGCCTTTCGATGGCGATCGACCGCGAGACGATCACCAAGACGGTTCTGAACGGCACCCGTGAGCCCGCGGACTCCTACGTCGCCCGCGGCGTGCTCGGCTACAAGCCCGGCGCCCTCGGCGACATCACGAAGTACGACCCGAAGAAGGCCAAGGCTCTCATCACCGAGGGTGGCGGCGTCCCGGGCAACAAGATCTCGATCCAGTTCAACGCCGACCAGCCGCACAAGGCGTGGGTCGACGCGGTCTGCAACTCGATCCGTCAGGCCACCCAGGTCGAGTGCGTCGGCGACTCGAAGCCGGACTTCGCGACCGACCTGAACGCCCGTGACGGCAAGAAGGTCAAGTCCATGTACCGCGGTGGCTGGGTGCTCGACTACCCGGTCAACTCGAACTTCATGCGCGACCTGTACGGCTCCACGGCCGCCGGTAACACCAGCGGTTACAAGAACGAGGAGTTCGACAAGCTGTCCGCCGAGGCCGACAAGGCCAAGACGCTTGACGAGACCGTGAAGATGTACCAGGACGCCGAGCAGCTCCTGGCGAAGAACATGCCGGCCATCCCGCTGTGGTTCTACAAGAACAACTCGGGCCAGTCCAAGAACGTGTTCGGCAAGATCGTGTACGGCCAGGACGGCGACCCGATCTTCACCGACGTTCAGGTCAAGGCCAAGAAGTAACTCTCAGAACCGGTCTGCCGGCGCCGCTCCCGAGGAGGGGCGGCGTCGGCAGGCAGGCGTAGGCCCGTCAACTCACCGCCCATACCCCACGGCGGAGAACAACTGCGAAGGCCATCGCCGACCCCTCACGGCATGGAGGCATGATGGGGCGCTACGTCGCTCGGCGACTGCTCCAGATGATCCCGGTGTTCCTCGGGACCACTCTGTTGATTTTCCTTATGGTTCACATCCTTCCCGGCGACCCCATCAGGGCGATGTTCGGCGACAAGGGTGCGGACCCGGCTCAGTTGGCGTCACTGCGTGAGAAGTTCGGGCTCGACCAGCCCCTCTACATGCAGTACTTCGACTACATGAAGAAGCTGTTCCAGCTGAACTTCGGCGAGACCTTCGGTGGTCGACCGGTCTGGGACGAGATGACGGCCGCCTTCCCGGTGACCATCCGCCTCACGATCGTCGCGCTCGTCATCGAGCTGCTCGTCGGCCTCTCGCTGGGCGCCTGGGCCGGTCTGAAGGTGGGCAAGGCCCCGGACACCGGCGTCCTGCTCTTCACCCTCATCGTCATCTCGGTGCCGGTGTTCATCATGGGCTACCTGGCCCGGTACGTCTTCGCGGACACCCTCGGCTGGGTGGCTCCGAACGTCGACGACTCGATGGACATCACCCAGTTGTTGTTGCCGGGATTCGTCCTGGCCATGCTCTCCATGGCGTACGTGGCACGACTGACGCGTACGACCTTCGCCGAGAACCTGCGCGCGGACTACATGCGCACCGCCCTCGCCAAGGGTCTGCCCCGACGCCGCATCGTCGGAGTGCACCTGCTGCGCAACTCCCTGATCCCCGTGGTGACCTTCATCGGCACCGACATCGGTGGCTTCATCGGCGGTGCCGTCGTCACCGAGGGCATCTTCAACGTCCAGGGTGTGGGCAACCTGCTCTTCCGGGCGCTCCAGCAGCGTGAGGGTTCCACCATCGTCGGAATCGTCACCGTGTTCGTCCTGATCATCCTGGTGATCAACCTGATCGTCGACCTGCTGTACGCGGTCCTGGACCCGAGGATCCGGTATGCCTGACGTGACCAAGTCCAAGACCGACGCCGCCGTGGACGCCATCGCGCCCCCGGCAGCGGACGCGGCCCCCGAGGCCCCCGTCGCCAAGCCGTCGACCGGCAAGCCCCGCAGCCTCTGGGGCGACGCATGGTTCGACCTGCGCCACCGTCCGATGTTCTGGACCGCGGCGGTCATGCTGTTCGTCCTGCTGGTGATCGCGGCCTTCCCCGGCCTGTTCACCAGCGCCGACCCGCGGGCCGGCGACCTGACCAACCACTACCTGACGAAGCCCGAGCTCGGGCACTTCTTCCAGGCGGACTGGTTCGGTTACGACATCCAGGGCCGGTCGATCTACGCCCGTGTCATCCACGGCACCCGCGCCTCGATCCTCGTCGGCGTCGGCGTGACCCTCGCGATCACCCTCATCGGCGGTCTGCTGGGTCTGCTCTCCGGCTACTTCGGCGGCTGGATCGACTCGATCATCTCCCGCATCACGGACATCTTCTTCGGACTGCCCTTCCTGCTCGGCACGATGGTCGTCCTGAACGCCTTCACCGAGCGCAAGGTGTACGTCGTGATCGCGGCGCTCGCCTTCCTCGGCTGGACGTCGATCTGCCGCGTGATGCGCGCCTCGGTGATCAGCGCCAAGCAGGCGGACTACGTGACCGCGGCCCGCGCCCTCGGCGCCGGCACCAGCCGGATGATCTTCCGGCACGTGCTGCCCAACGCGCTCGCGCCCACCATCGTGGTCGCCACCATCGCGCTCGGCGGCTTCATCTCCGCCGAGGCGACGCTGTCCTACCTGGGTCTGGGTCTCGCCGACCCGACCATCTCGTGGGGCATCGACATCTCGGCGGGCAGCGAGGAGATCCGCAACAACCTCCACGTGCTGATCTTCCCCGCCGGAATGCTGTTCCTTACGGTGTTCGCGTTCATCATGCTTGGTGACACGGTCCGTGACGCCCTCGACCCGAAGCTGCGCTAGGAGGGCGTCGTGACGATCATCGAAGAAACCGCAAGTGCCCCCCTCTCCGGAGCGGGCGATTCCGACAGCACCCCGCTGCTCGAAGTGCGCGACCTGCACGTCGAGTTCCACACCCGCGACGGTGTGGCCAAGGCGGTCAACGGTGTGAACTACTCCGTCGGCGCCGGCGAGACCCTCGCCGTCCTCGGCGAGTCCGGCTCCGGCAAGTCCGTGACCGCGCAGGCGATCATGGGCATCCTGGACATGCCGCCGGGCAAGATCCCGCAGGGCGAGATCCTCTACCGCGGGCAGGACATGCTCACGATGGGGTACGAGGAGCGGCGCAAGATCCGCGGCCGGAAGATCGCGATGATCTTCCAGGACGCGCTCTCGTCCCTCAACCCCGTGCTCACCGTGGGCTACCAGCTCGGCGAGATGTACCGGGTGCACCTCGGCCTCTCCAAGAAGGAGGCCAAGGCCAAGGCCATCGAGCTGATGGACAAGGTCAAGATCCCCGCCGCCGCGGCGCGGGTCAACGACTACCCCCACCAGTTCTCCGGCGGTATGCGCCAGCGCATCATGATCGCGATGGCGCTCGCCCTGGAGCCCGACCTGATCATCGCGGACGAGCCCACCACGGCTCTCGACGTGACGGTGCAGGCGCAGGTCATGGACCTCCTCGCGGAGCTCCAGCGCGAGTTCAACATGGGCCTGATCCTGATCACCCACGACCTCGGCGTCGTTGCCGACGTCGCGGACAAGATCGCGGTGATGTACGCGGGCCGGATCGTCGAGACCGCCCCGGTCCACGAGATCTACGCCCGCCCCGCGCACCCGTACACCAAGGGACTCCTCGAATCGATCCCGCGCCTGGACCAGAAGGGCCAGGAGCTGTACGCGATCAAGGGTCTGCCGCCGAACCTGCTCAAGATCCCTTCGGGCTGCGCCTTCAACCCGCGCTGCCCGATGGCGCAGGACATCTGCCGCTCGGAGATCCCGCCGCTGGTGCAGGTCACCGAGCAGGGCGGCGCCGAACTGCCCGGCCGCGGTAGCGCGTGCCACTTCTGGAAGGAGACGATCCATGGCTGAGCTTCACAAGTCCGATGAGGCCGTGGACGCGACCCCCAACGTCACCGAGGTCGAGACGGTGGACGCCGCCTCGGTCGAGGAGGCCGTCGCCGCCATCGAGGCGCCGGTGGAGCGCGGGGAGCCGATCCTCCAGGTCCGCAACCTGGTCAAGCACTTCCCGCTGACCCAGGGCATCCTCTTCAAGCGCCAGGTCGGCGCGGTCAAGGCCGTGGACGGGGTCTCCTTCGACCTCTACCAGGGCGAGACGCTGGGCATCGTGGGCGAGTCCGGCTGTGGCAAGTCCACGGTCGCCCGTCTGCTGATGACGCTGGAGACGGCGACCGCGGGCGAGGTCTTCTACAAGGGCCAGGACATCACCAAGCTGTCCGGGCGCGCGCTGAAGGCGGTCCGCCGCAACATCCAGATGGTCTTCCAGGACCCGTACACCTCGCTGAACCCGCGCATGACGGTCGGCGACATCATCGGGGAGCCCTTCGAGATCCACCCCGAGGTGGCTCCCAAGGGCGACCGGCGCCGCAAGGTCCAGGACCTCCTGGACGTCGTGGGCCTCAACCCCGAGTACATCAACCGCTACCCGCACCAGTTCTCCGGCGGTCAGCGTCAGCGCATCGGCATCGCCCGCGGCCTCGCGCTCAACCCGGAGATCATCATCTGCGACGAGCCCGTCTCGGCCCTGGACGTGTCCGTCCAGGCGCAGGTGATCAACCTGATGGAGAAGCTCCAGGACGAGTTCAACCTGTCCTACGTCTTCATCGCGCACGACCTCTCCATCGTCCGGCACATCTCCGACCGCGTCGGCGTGATGTACCTGGGCAAGATGGCGGAGATCGGTTCGGACGCCGAGATCTACGAGCACCCGACGCACCCGTACACCCAGGCGCTCCTGTCGGCCGTCCCGGTCCCGGACCCGTCCGCCCGCGACCACCGCGAGCGGATCGTGCTCACCGGTGACGTGCCCTCGCCGGCCAACCCGCCGTCGGGCTGCCGGTTCCGCACCCGCTGCTGGAAGGCCGAGGAGAAGTGCGCGCAGGAGGAGCCGCTGCTGGCGATCCCGACGCGCTTCGTCGGTACGGACACTCCGGCGGCCCACGAGTCGGCGTGCCACTTCGCCGAGGTCAAGGACGTGGTGGGCGCGGCCTGACCCTCCGCACCCGGGACACCGTGCCCTTGTCGACCGCCCCCGTTCCGAGCCTCCTCGGGACGGGGGCGGTGTCGTTTTCCGTACGTACGCACCCTTGAAGGAGAGCAGCGCATGACCCTGACCTTCACCGAGCTCACCGGATTCGGGCTGCGGCTGACGGCCTGGCCCGAGTCGGCCGTGCCGCAGCTCGTGGCGGGGATGAACGACCCCGAGTTCCTGCGCTGGGACGGAATGAACGGCAGCTCCACCGACGAGGCGGCCGCCCTGCGGATCATCCGCTCCCGGGCCGAGGGCTGGCGGAGCGGGGGCTTCGCCCAGTTCTGCATCACCGACCGCGCGACGGGCGAGATCCTCGGCAACGTCGGCCTGCACCAGATCGAGCACCAGCGCCGGGTCGCGGGCATCGGCTACTGGCTGCTGGCCGGGGCGCGGGGCAGGGGAGTGGCCACCCGGGCGGTGGAGCTGTGCACCCGCTGGGGCTTCGAGGAGGTCGGCCTGCACCGCCTCGAACTCGGGCACGCCGTGGGGAACGAGCCGTCCTGCAAGGTGGCGCGGCGTGCGGGTTACGCGGTGGAGGGGGTGGCCCGGGGCGCTCTGCCCGCGCCGGAGTCCGGGGTGGGAGCGGGGACCGGCGGCCGCGTCGACATGCACGCCCACGCCCGGCTGGCCACCGACCCGTACCCCGACACGGCCTGACCGCATATGGCGGACGTGAAGATGCGACCTCGTACCAAATGGGGTGATATGGGTCCCTAAGTCATCTTCGGGACTCCAGGAGGCACCCCATGCGCGGAGCCAGGCACGCCAAGTGGGCCGCAGCCGCGGCCGCCGTCGCTCTCGCCGCGACCGCCTGCGGCGGCGGAGGCAGCGGCGGCAGCAGCGGAGAAGGCGTGCTCAGCGCCTGGTGGGGCGACCCGCAGAACCCCCTGGAGCCCGCGAACACCACCGAGGTGCAGGGCGGCAAGGTCCTCGACATGGTGATGCGCGGCCTCAAGCGGTACAACCCGAAGACGGGCGCCGCCGAGGATGCCGTCGCCGAGAAGATCGAGACGACGGACGCCCAGAATTTCACGGTCAAGCTCAAGGACTGGAAGTTCTCCAACGGCGAGCAGGTCACCGCCGAGTCCTTCGTCAACGCGTGGAACTACGCGGCCAACGTCAAGAACAAGCAGAAGGGCGCCCCCTTCTTCGGCTACATCGAGGGCTACGACAAGGTCCACCCGGAGAAGGGCGACCCCACCGCCGAGACCATGTCCGGCCTCAAGGTCGTCGACCCGAAGACCTTCACGGTCAAGCTCAACCAGAAGTTCTCCACCTGGCCCGAGACCCTCGGCTACAACGCCTTCGCCCCGCTGCCCAAGGCCTTCTTCGACGACCGCGACGCGTGGCTGTCCAAGCCGGTCGGCAACGGCCCCTACACGGTGGACAACTACGCCAAGGGCTCGGCGATGAACCTCAAGAAGTGGGAGGAGTACCCGGGCGCGGACAAGGCGCAGAACAACGGCGTGGACCTGCGCGTCTACACCGAGAACACCGCCGCCTACAACGACCTCGTCGCCGGAAACCTCGACCTCCTCGACGACGTCCCCGCCGCCCAGATCCAGAACGTCAAGAACGATGTCAACGGCCGGTACGCCAGCCCCGCCGCCGGCATCATCCAGACCCTCGCCTTCCCCTTCTACAAGCCGGAGTGGAAGACCGAGGGCGCCGCCAAGGTCCGCAAGGGCATCTCCCGGGCGATCAACCGCAAGCAGATCACCGAGTCGATCTTCCACAACACCCGCACCCCCGCCACCGACTGGACTTCCCCGGTCCTGAAGGAGGAGGGCGGCTACAAGGCCGGACTGTGCGGCGCGGACTGCGAGTACGACGCGGCCGAGGCGAAGAAGCTCATCACCGAGGGCGGCGGCATCCCCGGCGGCCAGCTGAAGATCTCGTACAACGCCGACGGCGGCTCCCACAAGGACTGGGTCGACGCCGTCTGCAACAGCATCAACAACGCGCTGGGCGACAACAAGGCCTGCGTCGGCAACCCCATCGGCACCTTCGCGGACTTCCGCAGCAAGGTCACCAAGGGCGAGATGGACGGCCCCTTCCGGGCCGGCTGGCAGATGGACTACCCGCTGATCCAGAACTTCCTGGAGCCGCTGTACTACACGGGCTCCTCGTCCAACGACGGCCAGTGGTCCAACAAGGACTTCGACAAGCTCATGAACGAGGCCAACGCCGAGGTCGACACCAAGAAGGCCGTCGAGACCTACCAGAAGGCCGAGAAGGTCGTCGCCGACGACATGGCCGCCATCCCGCTCTGGTACCAGAACGGCTCCGTGGCCTACTCCGACCGCGTCTCCAACGTGGCGCTGAACCCCTTCAGCATCCCGGTCTACGGCGAGATCAAGGTCAACTGACGTCCACCGCTGACGAGTTCACCGTAACGACGACCACGGGAGCCCCCAGTCATGGGACGTTATGTGATCCGGCGTCTGCTCCAGATGATCCCGGTCTTCTTCGGCGCCACGCTGCTGATCTTCCTGATGGTCAACGTCATGGGCGACCCCGTCGCGGGCCTGTGCGGCGACCGCAAGTGCGACCCCGCGGTCGCCGCGCAGCTCAAGAAGGACTTCGGGCTCGACCAGCCGGTCTGGCAGCAGTACCTGACCTACCTCGGCAACCTCTTCACCGGTGACTTCGGCCGCGCCTTCAACGGCCAGAAGGTCACCGAACTGATGAGCACCGCCTTCCCGGTGACCTTCCGGCTGACCCTGGTGGCGATCGTCTTCGAGATCGTCATCGGCATCAGCCTCGGCGTCCTCACCGGTCTGCGCAGGGGACGGCCCATCGACACCGGGTTCCTCCTGCTCACCCTGATCGTCATCTCGGTCCCCACCTTCGTCACCGGTCTGCTGCTCCAACTGCTGCTCGGCGTGAAGTGGGGCTGGGTGAAACCGGCCGTCTCCCCGGCGGCCACCTTCGACGAACTCCTGCTGCCGGGACTGGTGCTGGCGTCCGTCTCCCTGGCGTACGTCACCCGCCTGACCCGCACCTCCGTCGCGGAGAACGCCCGCGCCGACTACGTCCGCACCGCCGTCGCCAAGGGCCTGCCACGCCGCCGGGTCATCTCCCGGCACCTGCTGCGCAACTCCCTGATCCCGGTGGTCACCTTCATCGGCACCGACGTCGGCGCCCTGATGGGCGGCGCGATCGTCACCGAGCGCATCTTCAACATCCACGGCGTCGGATACCAGCTCTACCAGGGCATCGTCCGCCAGAGCTCACAGACCGTCGTCGGCTTCGTGACCATCCTGGTCCTCGTCTATCTGGTGGCGAACCTGATCGTCGACCTCTTGTACGCCGTTCTCGACCCGAGGATCCGGTATGCCTGAGCCCACTTCCCCCAAGGACGACCTCGCCGTCTCCGGTGCCGGAGCCGGCGGCGCGATGGACCTCGCCGTCGCCGAGGGCACCAGCCTGGAGCAGCCGCCGGGGTCCGGGAAAAGCGACAAGGCGCGCAGCCTGTGGTCCGACGCCTGGCACGACCTGCGCCGCAACCCCGTCTTCATCGTCTCCGGGCTGATCATCGCCTTCCTGGTGTTCATCTCGCTGTGGCCCTCGGCCATCGCGTCCGGCGACCCGCTCGCCTGCGACCTGGCCAAGGCCCAGCAGGGCTCCCAGCCGGGCCACCCCTTCGGCTTCAACGGACAGGGCTGCGACGTCTACACCCGTACCGTCTACGGCGCCCGGGCGTCGGTGACGGTCGGCGTCTGCGCCACCCTCGGCGTCGCCCTGCTGGGCAGCCTGCTCGGCGGTCTCGCGGGCTTCTTCGGCGGCTGGTTCGACTCGCTGCTCTCGCGCATCACGGACGTCTTCTTCGCCATCCCCGTCGTCCTCGGCGGCCTGGTCTTCCTCTCGGTCGTCCCCGGCACCACGGTCTGGCCGGTGATCGCCTTCATCGTGCTGCTCGGCTGGCCGCAGATCGCCCGCATCGCGCGCGGCTCGGTCATCACCGCCAAGCAGAACGACTACGTGCAGGCCGCCCGCGCGCTCGGCGCGGGCAACTCCCGGATGCTGCTGCGGCACATCAGTCCCAACGCGATCGCGCCGGTCATCGTCGTCGCGACCATCGCGCTGGGCACGTACATCGCGCTGGAGGCCACGCTCTCCTACCTCGGCGTCGGTCTGCGGCCGCCCACCGTGTCCTGGGGCATCGACATCTCGTCCGCCTCGGCGTACGTCCGCAACGCGCCCCACATGCTGCTGTGGCCGGCCGGCGCGCTCGCGATCACGGTCCTCGCGTTCATCATGCTCGGCGACGCGGTGCGCGACGCCCTCGACCCCAAGCTGCGATAGAGGGTGCGCTGACATGCTGCTTGAAGTACGCGATCTGCACGTGGAGTTCAAGACCCGCGACGGCGTCGCCAAGGCCGTCAACGGGGTCAACTACAGCGTCGACGAGGGCGAGACCCTCGCCGTCCTCGGCGAGTCCGGCTCCGGCAAGTCGGTGACCGCACAGGCCGTCATGGGCATCCTCGACATGCCGCCAGGGCGCATCCCCCAGGGCGAGATCTTCTTCCAGGGCAAGGACCTGCTGAAGCTCAAGGAGGACCAGCGCAGGAAGATCCGCGGTGCCGAGATGGCCATGATCTTCCAGGACGCGCTGTCCTCCCTGAACCCGGTCCTGTCGGTGGGGGAGCAGCTCGGCGAGATGTTCGTCGTCCACCGCGGGATGTCGAAGAAGGACTCCCGGGCCAAGGCCGTCGAGCTGATGGACCGGGTGCGCATCCCGGCCGCGAAGGAGCGGGTCGGCCAGTACCCGCACCAGTTCTCCGGCGGCATGCGCCAGCGCATCATGATCGCGATGGCGCTCGCCCTGGAGCCCAAGCTGATCATCGCGGACGAGCCGACGACGGCCCTCGACGTGACCGTGCAGGCCCAGGTCATGGACCTGCTCGCGGAGCTCCAGCGCGAGCTCAACATGGGCCTCATCCTCATCACCCACGACCTGGGTGTCGTCGCCGACGTCGCCGACAAGATCGCGGTGATGTACGCGGGCCGGATCGTCGAGACCGCCCCGGTCAAGGAGATCTACGCGAACCCGGCCCACCCGTACACCAAGGGACTCCTCGAATCGATCCCGCGCCTGGACCAGAAGGGCCAGGAGCTGTACGCGATCAAGGGCCTGCCGCCGAACCTGCTCAACATCCCGCCGGGCTGCGCCTTCAACCCCCGCTGCCCGATGGCCCAGGACATCTGCCGCAGCAAGGTGCCGCCGCTGTTCGACGTGGCCGAGGGCCGCCAGAGCGCCTGCCACTTCTGGAAGGAGACGCTCGATGCCTGAGTTGGGCAAGGACACGTCCGGCACGACCTCCGGTGCGACCGAGGCGAGCTCCTGGGTGGGTCCCTCGACCCGCAGCGTCTCCCGGGGCGAGTCGATCCTCGAAGTACGGGACCTGGTCAAGCACTATCCGCTCACCCAGGGCATCATCCGCAAGAAGCAGGTCGGCGCGGTCAAGGCCGTCGACGGCGTCTCCTTCGACCTCGGCCGGGGCGAGACGCTCGGCATCGTCGGCGAGTCCGGCTGCGGCAAGTCGACCGTCGCCAAGATGCTCGTGCAGCTGGAGAAGCCCACGTCGGGCGCGATCCGCTACAAGGGCGAGGACATCACCGAGCTGTCGGGCCGCGCGCTCAAGGCCGTACGCCGCAACATCCAGATGGTCTTCCAGGACCCGTACACCTCGCTCAACCCCCGCATGACCGTCGGCGACATCATCGGCGAGCCGTACGAGATCCACCCCGAGGTGGCTCCCAAGGGCGACCGGCGCCGCAAGGTGCAGGAGCTGCTCGACGTCGTGGGCCTCAACCCCGAGTACATCAACCGCTACCCGCACCAGTTCTCCGGCGGCCAGCGCCAGCGCATCGGCATCGCCCGCGGCCTCGCCCTCAATCCGGAGATCATCGTCGCGGACGAGCCGGTCTCGGCCCTCGACGTCTCCGTGCAGGCGCAGGTCATCAACCTCCTGGAGAAGCTCCAGCAGGAGTTCAACCTCTCCTACCTCTTCATCGCCCACGACCTCTCGATCGTCCGGCACATCTCCGACCGGGTCGGCGTGATGTACCTGGGCCGGGTCGTCGAGATCGGCACCGACGCCGAGATCTACGAGCACCCCACCCACCCGTACACCCAGGCGCTGCTCTCCGCCGTGCCCGTGCCCGACCCCACCGCCCGCGACCACCGCGAGCGGATCATCCTCAGCGGCGACGTGCCCTCGCCCGCCAACCCGCCGTCCGGCTGCCGCTTCCGCACCCGCTGCTGGAAGGCGCAGGAGCGGTGCGCGCAGGAGGTGCCGCTGCTGGCGGTCCCGGCGGTCTTCCGCGACGCCGACTCGCCGGCCGCGCACGACTCGGCGTGCCACTTCGCGGAGGAGCGGGTGGTCGTGCCCCGCTGACGGCCGGTGCTTGTAACCGGCGGGCAACGCGCGCGACACGCGTCTGCGGGAGTCTGAGGGACGTACGGCCGTGCGGGTGCCGTTGACCGGCCGGGGTGCGCCATGTCGCCCCGGCCGGTCGCCCTTCCCGCGGCCCGCCCGGTCGCGTTGCGGATGCGAACACCGGCCCCTTGTTCAACTCCCTTACCAGGGTGGACCATTCACCCATGGGAGCGACGGGGCAGCCTCAGTCACTGGTACGCGGCGCACGGTTCACCGGCAGCGGGGTCTGTCTGCTCCTGGCCCTCCTGACGGGCGTCTGGATCGTCCGCGACCTGCGCCTCGTCGAGGACCCGGCCCGGCTCTGGTGGGCCTGGGCGGGCAGCGGCCCCGACCGCTTCCTCACCGCCAGCACCCTCTACGACCTGAGCCTGCTGCTCGTGTACGTCGTCGTGGCGGTCCTCGTGCCGCGCTCACCGGTGGCCGCCTCGGCCCTCGCCACGACCGCCCTGGCCACCCTCGCCGTGCGGGCCCCGGCGCTGTGGGTGGACGGCTTCGCGGAGGTGTATCCGCACGGGCTGCGGATGCGGGCCATGATCTCCACCTTCCTCGCGCTGGGGCTCGCGGCGATCCTGTTGATCACGGTCGCGGCGGGGCGCAGGCCGGTGCGATCCGGCCAGGGAGCGCCGGGGTCGTACGGGCGTACGGACGGGGCCCTCTTCCAGGGGGCCCGTATTCCGACGCGCCCGGGGCGGGCGGCCCGCCTCGCGGGAGCTGTGCTGCTGATGGCGGTGGGACTGGTGGCAGTCGCCTGGGAGGTGTACGGATTCGTCCAAAATCCGGGGTCTTTCACCCGTTATGCGGAACGCTTCACCGGCAGCGGCGGCGGACTCCAACTGCTCGGCATTCCGGCGGGCTGGGCCTGTCTGGTTCTCGTCGCCGGCTCCCTCACGGCCGCGGTCGGAGCGGCCCTGGGCGCGGTGTACTCGCGGCCCCTCGGGCTGGTCGTCGCGGGGCTGGTGGGCATCAGTGGGGCGGCCGGGGTGTCGTTGGCGGTACGGGCCGACCTCTTCGCCGGATTCGGGGCGCTCGGCGGGGTCGAACAGCTCACCGTGGTGGGCTGGGTCTTCCACCTGCTGGCCGGAACGGCCCTGGTCCTGCTGCTCGGCCGCCGGGGCGTGCCGGGCGACCCGCCGCCCCGGCTCGCCGCCAACGTCTACGACGGGTACGGGCCCTCGCCGCTCCCCGGCGGCGGCGCCTTCGGACCGCCTCCGCCGAGCTCGCGCCCACCGGGCTGGTAGGCCGGCACCGACGCCGCCGGGCCCTCAACTCGCGCTGCCGCAGCGGCGATTTCCGGCCACGCTCCCCAACTGCCCGCCCCCCGTGCGCCCCTCGTGCTGCCGTGCACCGATCAATGCGTGGATGCGGATAGTTATGATCCGTAGCGCTAGGTGGGTATAGACCTGCTGGCACCTGTCGTGCTGCCGTTGATCCGTTTCCGTCGTCCCGACCGAACTCAAGTGGAGGTGAACCGCCGTGGCACTCTCGATTTCACTGGTGGTGCTGCTGGCGATCGTCGTCTTCCTGCTGGTCCGGAAATCCGGACTGAAGGCCGGACACGCGGTGGTCTGCATGCTGCTCGGTTTCTACCTGGCCAGCTCGTCCATCGCGCCCACGGTCAAAGACGTCACCACGAACATCGCCGGGGTCCTGGGGAACTTCCACTTCTGACCCCCGGCACCCTTTTGCAGCCACCTCGTAGGCTGTCCCCATGACCGAGCTCCCCACCCGTCGTCTGCTCCTGGTGCACGCCCACCCCGACGACGAGTCGATCAACAACGGCGCCACCATGGCCAAGTACGCGGCCGAGGGCGCCCAGGTCACCCTCGTGACCTGCACCCAGGGCGAGGAGGGCGAGATCATCCCGCCCTCCCTCGCCCACCTCGCCGCCGACCGGGACGACGCGCTCGGCCCCTACCGGGCCGTCGAGCTGGCCGACGCGATGAAGGAACTGGGCGTCACCGACCACCGCTTCCTCGCGGGCGCCGGCCACTTCCGCGACTCCGGGATGATGAACACCCCGCAGAACCACCGCGAGAACGCCTTCTGGCACGCCGACGTGAACGCCGCCGCCTCGTACCTCGTGCAGGTGATCCGCGAGGTCCGCCCGCAGGTCCTGGTGACGTACGACCCGGACGGCGGCTACGGCCACCCCGACCACATCCAGGCCCACCGCGTCGCCATGCGCGCCACCGAACTCGCCGCCGAACCCACCTACCGCCCCGACTTCGGCGTCCCGCACGCCGTCGAAAAGGTGTACTGGAACCGCGTCCCGCGCCCCGTCGCCGAGGACGCCTTCGCCCGGCTGCGCGCCGAGGACCCCGGCTTCCCCGGCATCGCCCCCGTCGACGACGTGCCCGGTGTGGTCGACGAGGAGCACATCACCACCGCGATCGACGGCACCGCGTACACGGCCGCCAAGACGGCCGCGATGCGCGCGCACGCCACCCAGATCACCGTGCACGAGCCCTGGTTCCTGCTCTCCAACGAGCTGGCCCAGCCCGTCTTCACCACCGAGTACTACGAGCGCATCGTCCCCGCCCGCGACCCCGAGGGCGACGAGCCCGTCGAGACCGACCTCTTCGCGGGGGTCGACGCGTGAGCAAGGACGCCAAGCCCTCCGGCCCGGCGCCCGGCAGGCGCAGCGTCGCCAGGACGACCGGCACCCCGAGTGCCGCCGCCCCCTCGCTGCTGCTGACCCAGCCGGTGAACCCCCGCCGCATCCCCCTCTACCTGGGCCTCTTCGTCCTCGGCGCCCTCACCGGGATCGCCGGGGGCCTGGTCTCCGGGGCGCTGATGCCGCTCGGGCTGCTGCTCTCGCTGCTCGGCGCGGGCGGCCTCTTCTACGGGGGTACGTACGCACTGGGCACCCGGCTCGGGGCGGCCGTCCCGGGACTGGGCTGGCTGCTCGCCGTCCTGGTGACCACCTCGGGCCGCACCGAGGGCGACGTCCTGATCGGCGGCGGCACCGGTGCGAGCATCTTCCTCATCGGCGGCATCGTCCTCGCTGTGATCTGCGCCACGATGCCCCGGCTGCCCGTGACCGCCAAGGGCACCGCCCGGCCTGGGAACTGACGCACCCCTTCCTTCCCCCTTCCTTCTGTTTCCCTCCACTTTTCCCTTCGCTTTTCCCGCCCGATTCACGCGTCCGCTCCCGCTTCGCAGCCCCCGCTCCCGCTGTTGCAGGGGAAGCGCCCGTATCCACGGCCGCGGGGCTCGGGTCGGCGGCGGCCAGTATGGTGGTGCGCGCCGCCGAGCCGCCCGCAGCACATGGTCAAGAGAACGAGCGGTGGAGCCAACCGGGAGAACCTGCCTTGAGTCGTGAAACTGACAGTTCGTCCTCCGGCGCGCAGGGGCGCGGCGGAACCGCGTACCCCTCGGGTACGACGCCGTACGGACAGAGCCCGTACCCCTCGCTCCACCAGGACGGCCCGGGTGCCGGTGCAGGCGACGAGCCCGCCGAGGCTCCGGAGCCGGACGAGCCCAGGACCGAGACGACCCTGACCACCCGCATCCGCATCAACATCCCCGGATCGCGCCCCATCCCGCCCGTCGTCATGCGCAAGCCCATGGCCGACAGCGAGGGTGACGGGGCGTCGGCGGACGGTTCCGCGGACGCCGGGAGCACCGGCGAGACCGTGTGGCCGCCGTCCGAGCCGCTGTCCGCCGCACCCTCCGCCGCCGACGCCTCGGCCACCGGCTCGGGCCAGCCTCCGCTGCCCACCCGCGTGCAGGGCGCCACCGTCCGCGACAAGGGCGCCGAAGGCCAGGGGGCGGGTTCCGCTTCCGGCGAGGAGAAGCCCACCAGCGACTGGTTCGCGCCGCGCAAGGCCCCGGTGACGCCGCAGCCTTCGCCGGACCGCCCGGCACCGGCCCCCGCCCAGGGCGGCGGCCTGCCCTACTTCACCGACGGCACCGGCCTCCCCGAGTCCAACGCCGCCTCGGCGACCCCCACGGGCCCCACCACGGGCCCGGCCAACGGCAGCAGCCCCCTGGCCCCCAAGGCCCCCTCCGGCGGCCGTGGCTTCGGCCCCGAGACCACCGGCCAGCACTACATGCCGGGCGCGGAGACGACCGGCCAGCACCAGATGCCGGGCATGGACACCACGGGCCAGCACCGGTTGCCGGGCATGGAGACGACCGGTCAGCACCAGATGCCCGGTTCGGGTTCCGCTTCCGGTCCCTGGCCCGAGGCCCGTCCCGGTCAGGCGCCGGGCGCGTCCTCCCCGTACGGCACGAACCCGCTGACCGGGATGAACGGCGCCGGCGGCCTGGGCGACGACACCGCCCTCCTCACCCCGCAGACCGACCCCCGCGACGACCGGCCGGCCGGCCCCGGCCCCATGACGCCCCCCGGGTACGTCTCCGGCGACACCCTCACCAGCGGTGTCCCCGTGGTGCAGCCCGACGGGCCGCGCCCGCAGTTCCCCTCGGGCCCCAACCTCACCCCCCGGCTGCCGGACCCGCCGGGCGCGTCCGGTCCCGGCCGGGGCGGACCCGTACGCAGTGAACCGGCTCCGCCGCCGCCCGCGCCCAAGCCCGCAGCGCCCGCCAAGAAGGGCCGCTCCAAGGTGGTCCTGCTGGCGGTCGGCGTGGTCGTGATCGCCGGTGGTGTGTACGGCGCGGGCCTGCTGCTCAACCACTCCGACGTGCCCAAGGGCACCACCGTCCTCGGCGTGGACATCGGCGGCGGCACCAAGGACGAGGCCGTCGTCAAGCTCGACGCGGCGCTCGGCAAGCGGGCCGCGCTGCCGCTCCAGCTCGTCGTCGACGGCAAGAAGACCGAACTGGCCCCCGGCAACGCGGGCCTGTCCCTGGACAGCCAGGAGACGGTGCGCGGCGCGTCCGGCACCGACTACAACCCGGTGTCGGTGGTCGGCTCCCTCTTCGGCGGCGAGCGCGTCGCCGAGCCGGTGGTCCCGGTCGACGAGGAGAAGCTGACGGTCGCCCTGACCTCGCTGGCCGGCACCTCCGGCACCGCCTCCGACGGCTCGATCGACTTCTCCAGCGGCAAGGCCGTCGCCAAGCCGGGCAAGCCCGGCAAGGCGCTCGACGCCAAGGCGTCCATGGCCAAGGTCCGCGACGCCTACCTCGCGCAGGTGCGCAGCGGGAAGCAGGTGCCGGTCGAACTGCCCGTGGTGGCCAAGCAGCCGACCATCACGCAGGCCGAACTCGACCGTGCGATGAAGGAGTTCGCCGAGCCCGCCATGTCGGGACTCGTGCGCATCAACGCGGGCACGACCGGCAAGGGCATCGACTTCGGCCCGGGCAAGTCACTGCCGAAGATCCTCTCGATGAAGGCGATCAACGGGAAGCTGATCGAGGTCTACGACCTGAAGGCGATGAAGGAGCTGTGCGGCAGCACCTTCGACGGCGTGATGGTCAACAGCGCCACGGGCAAGCGCCCGCTGGCGATGGAGGACGTCCGCAACGCGATGCGCAAGGCCCTGGTCGGCAAGACCAAGACCGAACGCACCCAGACCATCGACCTGAACCCGACGTAAGGGTCGTCTCCGGAACCCCCTGCACCGAGACGTGCGGGGGGTTCCGCGCGTCCGGGCCCATGACATCTGTCATGCCGAACACCGGACGCCCGTCTCTGCCGCCCACCAGGGGAAATCGCCACCCTTGAAGCATGCAGACGACACCCGTCCAGTTCACCGGAGTGACGAAGGCGTACGGCCCCGTCAAGGCCGTCGCCGACCTCACCCTCACCCTCCGCCCCGGCGAGACCGTCGCCCTCCTCGGCCCCAACGGCGCCGGGAAGTCCACCACCCTCGACCTCCTCCTCGGCCTGCGCCCCGCCGACACCGGCACGGTCAGCCTCTTCGGCACCACCCCGCAGCAGGCCATCGCCCAGGGCCGGGTCGGCGCGATGCTCCAGAGCGGCGGCCTGATGGAGGAGGTGCGGGTCCGCGAGATCGTCGGCCTCGCCTGCGACCTGCACCCCAAGCCGTACCCCGTACAAGAGGTCCTCGACCGGGCGGGCGTCGCGCAGATCGCCGACCGCATGGTCAACAAGCTCTCCGGCGGCCAGGAACAGCGCGTCCGCTTCGCGCTGGCCACCGCCGGGGCCAACGACCTCATCGTCCTCGACGAGCCCACCACCGGCATGGACGTCACCTCCCGCCAGGCCTTCTGGGCCACCATGCGCGCCCAGGCCGACCAGGGCCGAACCGTCCTGTTCGCCACCCACTACCTGGAGGAGGCCGACGCCATCGCCGACCGCGTCCTGGTCCTGCACAAGGGCCGCCTGCTGGCCGACGGCACCGCCGCCGAGATCAAGGCGAAGGCCGGCGCCCGCCGGATCGCCTTCGACCTGGAGGGCGCGATCGACGAGAGCGCGCTGGGCGCACTGCCGTTCCTGACCGCCCTCAAGGTCTCCGGCCGCACCGTGCGCATGCAGTCGCACGACGCCGACGCGACCGTCCACGCGCTGTACGGGCTCGGCCTCTACCCGCGCAACCTCGAAGTCGCCGGACTCGGCCTGGAACAGGCCTTCGTCGCGATCACCGAAGCAGAAGAGAACAACTCGCAGGGAGCGCTGTCCGCATGAAGACCCTCATCGCCCTCGAAATCCGCCGCACCCTGCGGAACAAGAAGTTCATGTTCTTCTCGGTGATCTACCCCTCCGCCCTCTTCCTGATGATCGCGGGCACCCAGGGCAACGCGAAGGTCCCGGGCTCCGACCTGACCATGCCCCTCTTCGTCATGGTCGCCATGGCCTCCTTCGGCGCCCTGACCTCCGTCCTGATGGGCAACAGCGAACGCATCGCCAAGGAGCGCGAGAAGGGCTGGGTCCGCCAGCTCCGCCTGACCCGCCTCCCCGGCCGCGGCTACGTCCTCGCGAAGATCGCGGGCTCGGCGGTCGTCACCCTGCCCGCCATCGTGATCGTGTTCGTCGTGGCCGCGGCCGCCAAGGGCGTACGGCTGGACGCCTGGCAGTGGATCGCGCTGACCGCCGTCATCTGGGCCGGAAGCGTCGTCTTCGCCGCGCTCGGGGTCGCCCTCGGCTACATCGCCAGCGGCGACGCCGTCCGCCCCGTCACGATGATCGTGTACTTCGGACTGTCCATCCTGGGCGGCCTGTGGATGCCGGCCACCCTCTACCCTCAGTGGCTGCAGAACATCGCCGAGTGGCTCCCCACGCACGCGTACGCCGCCCTCGGCCAGGCCATCGAGCTGGGCGGCGCCCCGCACGCCAAGGACGTCGCCGTCCTCGCCGTGTACTTCCTGCTCTTCGCGGGCGGCGCGGCCTGGCTGTACCGGAAGGACACGTTGAAGGCGTGAACGAGGAACCCCCAGGCACCGCCGTGCGGTCCGCCCCGATCGGCCAGAGGCCCCGGAACATCCCGACCAAGGTCGTGGCGATTGCCGTCTGGCTGGTCTTCCTGGGCGACCCGCTCGGCGACCTCCTCAGCGCCGCGCACCAGCCCCTGGTCACCGCCCTCGGTGCCCTGGGGCTGCTGGCCTTCGTCGCCGTGTACGTCACCCTCTTCGCCAAACTGGTCTTCGGCCAGGGCTTCCGCACCCTGCCCCCGCGCATCGCCTGGGCCGCGCTCGGCGCCCAGTTCGCCCTCGCCTGCCTACTGAGCCTCACCCTCGGCGACCGCTGGCTGGCCCTGTTCGTGTACGTCGCCGTGTCGGCCGGAGCGACCCTGCCCGTCCGGCAGGCCCGCTGGAGCATCCCCGGCGTCACCCTGGTCCTGGTCCTCATCGGTGTCGCCCGCAGCGACTGGCACGAGCTGAAGGCGGTCGCCCTGCTGCCCCTGATGATCGGCGGCGCGATGGTCGGCGTACGCCAACTGGTCCGTACGACACAGGAGTTGAGGGAGGCGCGGGCCACCGTCGCCCAGCTCGCCGCCAACGAGGAACGCCTGCGCCTCGCCCGCGACCTGCACGACCTCCTCGGCCACTCCCTCTCCCTGATCACCCTCAAGAGCGAGCTCGCCGGGAAGATGCTCCCCGGCCACCCCGAACAGGCCGCCCAGCAGGTCGCCGACATCGAGAAGGTCAGCCGCCAGGCACTCGTCGACGTCCGCGAGGCGGTCACCGGCTACCGCCGCGCCACCCTCAGCGCCGAACTCGCGGGCGCCCGCACCGCGCTGGCCGCCGCCGGCATCGAGTCCGACGTCCCCGTCGAGACCCCGGGCGAGCTCGCCGACGTACCCCCGGAGCAGGAGGAGGCCCTCGCCTGGGCGCTGCGGGAGGCCGTCACCAATGTCGTACGCCACAGCGGTGCCCGGCACTGCACCGTGCGCCTGTGCCGCAGCCAGACCCTCGACGGCGCCTTCCTGGAGCTGACGGTCACCGACGACGGCCGGGGCGCCGAGGGCCCCCAGCGCCGGGGCAACGGCCTCACCGGCATGGGCGAACGCCTCGCCGAGGTCGGCGGCACGGCAGCACCCGACCCCACCGGCCCCGGCTTCACCCTGCGGGCCCGGGTCCCCCTGCCGGCGGACGGAACCTAGGATCACCCTCATGACCAGCACCGACAGCATCCGGGTCCTGCTCGCCGAGGACCAGTCGATGGTCCGCGAGGCACTGGCCGCACTCCTGGGCCTGGAGCCCGACATCGAGGTCGTCACCCAGGTGGCCCGCGGCGACGAGGTGCTGGCCGCCGCCCGCGCCACCCCCGTCGACGTGGCCCTCCTGGACATCGAGATGCCCGGCATGACCGGCATCGAGGCCGCCGGGCAGCTCACCGCCGAACTGCCCGGGGTGAAGGTCGTCGTGCTCACCACCTTCGGCCGCCCCGGCTATCTGCGCACCGCCATGGAGGCGGGCGCGGTCGCCTTCCTGGTGAAGGACGCCCCGGCCGCCCAGCTCGCCGAGGCCATCCGCAAGGTCCTCGCGGGGGAGCGGGTCATCGACCCCACCCTGGCGGCCGCTGCGTTGGCGGGCGGGGCCAACCCGCTCACCGACCGCGAACGCGAAGTCCTGCGGGTGGCCGCCGACGGCTCCACCAACGCCGAGATCGCCGCCGCCCTGCACCTCTCCCAGGGCACCGTCCGCAACTATCTCTCCACCGCCATCCAGAAGCTCGCCACCCGCAACCGCGCCGAAGCGGTCGGCGTGGCCCGCGAAAAGGGCTGGCTCTAGAAGCTCCAGAAACCCGGGAAAAGTTTTTCCGCGACCGGTCACACTTCCCGCGCGGGCTCCGTCATAAGGGTGTGGGCGCGACCAAGCGCCCTGAACACCTAGTTGAGGAGCCTGCCATGGAAGCCCGTATCGCCAACCCCGCCACGATCCTCCCCGACGCCCTGCCCGCCATCCTCTCCGTCGCCAAGGCGGCCCGGAAGGGCGGCGTCCCGGAGTCCACCCTGGAGCTGATCCACCTGCGGATCAGCCAGATCAACGGATGCAGCGTCTGCGTCGTCGGCGGCGCGGCCAGCGCCCGCAAGGCGGGGGAGAGCGACGAGCGCATCGACTCCGTGTCCGTCTGGCGCGAGGCCCCGTACTTCACCGACGCCGAGCGCGCCGCCCTCGACCTCGCCGAGTCCGCCACCCGCCTCGCCGACCGCCCCAACCCGGTGACCGACGAGGTCTGGGAGGAGGCCGCCAAGCACTACGACGAGAAGCAGCTCGCCGCGATCACCCTGTGGATCGGCGTCAGCAACCTCTTCAACCGGCTCAACGCCACCACCCGCCAGATCGCCGGAGCCAAGTGGTAGTCACCGAGGATTAGTTGAGGCGGGCCCTGGCAGCCCTGGCCCGCCCCCTGATCGCCTCCGCCGATGCCGGCTCCACCGCCTCCACCACGTCCGCGTACGCCTCCAGCTCCCGTGCCCCGCCCAGGAAGTCCCCGCGCTGCACCATCAGTTGGGCCTTCTCGTAGCGCAGCCGCGCCGGATGCGCGGGCAGCAGCAGCGCCAGCTCCACCGCCCACAGCTGTACGTCGCTGCGCTCGGGCCGGGCGGAGGCCCACGCCCGGATGTTGTTCAGCACCCGCATCACGATGTCCAGCGGATCGGCCGCCCGCAGCATCGACGCATCCAGCGGCTCACCCGTCGCCCCCGCGACCAGCAGCTCCGCATCCGCCCCGGTCAGCAGCCTGCCCCCGTTGAACGGATCGGCCAGCACCTGCGCCCCCGGCTCCCCGAACGCCACCACGAAGTGCCCCGGCAGCGCCACCCCGTACACCGGGGCCCCGGCCCGCCGGGCCACCTCCATCCACACCACCGACAGCAGGATCGGCAGCCCCCGCCGCCGCTTCAGCACCGCCGGAAGCAGCGAGGAGTCCAGCCGCCGGTAGTCCCCGGGTGTGCCCTCGAACCCGCAGCGCGCGCCCAGCAGTTCGGCGAGCGCCGTCGCCCAGGAGCGCGGCCCGGCAGGACGGAACGGCAACAGCCCCGCCAGCCGGTCCAGTTCGATCTGCGCGCCGTCGATCCCGTCCTGCCCGAGGTCCGGGTCGCCGACCGCGCCGATCAGCAGGCACAGCGTCGCCAGATCGGGGTGCTCGGCCCGCGCCTCCTCGGCGAACTGCGCCCGCCAGTCGTCCCGTTCGCCCTCGGCCGTGCCGTCTGCTGCCTCGTCCATGAAACCCTCGTACCCGTTCCGTGAAACCGTCGTACCCGGGCTATGCCACCCGGTAGTGGTGGTAACTGTGGTGGGTGGCGAATCCCATCCCCTCGTACAGCGCACGCGCCCCTTCGTTGTCGGCCTCCACCTGGAGCCACGCGGCCGACGCCCCCTCGTCGAGCGCCTTGCGCGCCAGTACGGCCATGACCGCCGTCGCGAGTCCCCGCCGCCGGTGTGCCGGATCGACCTCGACGGCCGCGAACCCGGCCCACCGCCCGTCCACCACGCACCGCCCGATCGCCGCCGCCTTCCCCGGCTCCTCGCCGGGCACGGTCGCGAACCACACCGAGGGCCCGCTGTGCAGCACCTTCTCGACCTCGGGGCCGGGCTTCTCGAAGCGCTGGTAGCGCGTCATCCACGCGGCGTCCGCCGCCCGCGTCAGCGCCACGTCCGCCTCCGCCGGACCCGCGTCCAGGTCGCCGACGGGTGCCAGCGCCGCGATCCGCACCAGCGCCGTTACGTCCAACTCCCAGCCGTGCTCGGCCAGTTCCGCCCCCAGGACCTCCTGGGTCCCCTCGGCGCCGGTCGACACCTGGACGTACGCCGGAAGCCCCCGCTCCGCGTACCACCGCCGTACGTACGCCAGCGCCTCGCCCGTCGGGACCCCCGGATCGCCCAGCGGCAGCACGGAGTTCGCGCGCCGGGTGAAACCGTTCGCCGCCCGCAGGGTCCACTCGCCGAGCTGCTCGCTCTCCAGCGGCTGCCACGCCCGCGCGGTCACCGTCGCCAGCTCCGTGAAGGTCGCCGAGGGGCCGCGCCGTCGGGCCGGGGCGGCGGGCACGAGCTTGCCCGCGACCATCGCGGAGGCGTCGACCCGTACCGTCTCACCATTCTTTCGTGTGATCGACAGCACACCGCCGTGCCAGGAAGTGAGCACGCCCACGACGTCCGCGAAGCGGGCACCCGCCGCAGAGTCCCCGGTCAGACGCCGGACTGATACCCGTTTGCCCACGTCATCCGGGCTCAGCCGGACCTCAAGTTGTCCGCCGGCAGTGAATTCCACGGCTCTGCCCACCCCTCCTGTTCGGATCCTGCTCGTGAGCGGAGATACTAGGTGCGGGCATCGCACGACGCCGCGCTCCCGCGCGCCCGTGGACGGAGCCGGAGAAGCTCGGCCCGCCGCGCCCTATCGAGGAGGAACGACAGCGTGACCTACGTCATCGCGCAGCCTTGTGTCGACGTCAAGGACAAGGCGTGCATCGAGGAGTGCCCGGTCGACTGCATCTACGAGGGCTCCCGGTCCTTGTACATCCACCCGGACGAATGCGTCGACTGTGGTGCCTGTGAGCCGGTCTGCCCGGTCGAGGCGATCTTCTACGAGGACGACACTCCGGAGGAGTGGAAGGACTACTACAAGGCGAACGTCGAGTTCTTCGACGACCTCGGCTCGCCGGGTGGTGCCTCCAAGCTGGGCCTGATCGAGCGCGACCACGCGTTCATCGCCGCGCTGCCGCCGCAGAACCAGTAGGCGGTACGCGCCACCGAGTGTCGACCCCGGTCCCGTACGGCCTTCGCTGCCGTACGGGACCGGGGCGTTTGCGCACCTCTCCTTGCACCCGTACGAGAAAGCGACCCGCACCGTGTCCACAGTCACCGACCGCCTCCCCACCTTCCCCTGGGACAAGCTGGAGCCGTACAAGAAGACGGCCGCGGCCCACCCGGACGGCATCGTGGACCTTTCCGTCGGCACCCCCGTCGACCCGGTCCCCGAGCTGATCCAGAAGGCATTGGTCGCCGCCGCGGACTCGCCCGGCTATCCGACGGTGTGGGGCACGGTCGCGCTGCGCGACGCGCTGGTGCAGTGGGTCGAGCGGCGGCTCGGCGCCCGCGAGGTGCAGCACACCAACGTCCTGCCGGTGGTCGGCTCCAAGGAGCTGGTGGCCTGGCTGCCGACCCAGCTCGGGCTCGGCCCCGGCGACCAGGTCGCCTACCCGCGGCTCGCCTACCCGACGTACGAGGTCGGCGCCCGTCTGGCCCGCGCCGAGCACGTCGTCTACGACGATCCGACCACCGACCTCGACCCCTCCCGGGTCAAGCTCCTGTGGCTCAACTCGCCGTCCAACCCGACCGGCAAGGTCATCGCCAAGGACGAGCTGATCCGGATCGTCGCCTGGGCCCGCGAGCACGCGATCCTGCTGGTCGCCGACGAGTGCTACCTGGAGCTGGGCTGGGAGGCCGACCCGGTCTCCGTCCTGCACGAGGACGTCTGTAGCGGCTCCCTCGACGGGATCGTCGCCGTCCACTCCCTCTCCAAGCGCTCCAACCTGGCCGGATACCGGGCCGCGTTCATCGCCGGTGACGCGGCCGTCCTCGGCGACCTGCTCCAGATCCGCAAGCACGGCGGCATGATGACCGCCGCCCCGGTGCAGGCCGCCACGGTCGCAGCGCTCGGCGACGACGCGCACGTGGCCGAGCAGCGCGAGCGGTACGCGGCCCGCCGCACGGCCCTGCGCGAGGCGCTGGTCGCGCACGGCTTCCGGGTCGAGCACAGCGAGGCCAGCCTCTACCTGTGGGTCACCCGCGACGAGGACTGCTGGCAGACCGTCGCCCACCTCGCGTCGCTGGGCATCCTGGTGGCGCCGGGCGACTTCTACGGGGAGGCGGGCGGACGCTTCGTGCGCGTCGCCTTCACGGCCACGGACGAGCGTGTCGCTGCGGCGGTGGCCCGGCTGGCGGTCTGAGACTGCTCCGTACGTACCTCTGTCGTACGCACAGGAAGGGGCCCCGGGAGATTCGCCCTCCCGGGGCCCCTTCGTGCTGCGCAGGCTGCTCGGCGTGCTGCTTAGCCGAGCGGCAGGCCCTTGAGGGGCAGGGTGTCGGCGCCGGGCAGGCCGCCGCCGGTCGGCAGGCCACCGGTGGGCAGGCCGCCGTCCGTGGCGGTCTTGGCGGTCTCGCCGAGCACCTCACCGGCGCTGCCGGCGACGTCACCGGCGGCCTTCTGGGCGGCCGGGGTGGCGGTCTTGCCGGCCTTGCCGACGGTCTTGCCGGCGGCCGGGACGGCCTTCTTGACGGCAGCGCTGCTGGTGTCGCCCGCCACGTTGGACGCCTTCTGCGACGCGCCGTCGACGGTGTCGCCGAGACCGGCGCCGTCCAGCGCGGTCAGGCCACCGAGGTTCGGGGCAGCCGGGAGGTCGACCGCGCTGGCGGAGCCGGTCGCACCGATCACGGAAGCAGCGCCTGCGGCACTGATGAGAGCGGCGCGGGCGATCCGACGAGCCAGGGGGAGGGACATGGTGCTCCTTAGCGGGAGAAGACGTTGTGGACGCTTGTGAGGCGCTGTCTGTCCGGCGATCGGACGCCATGACAACCGCTCGGAGGGCGGGGGAGGTTGCGGTGCGCCGAGGTAAAGAGTTCGCAATGCGGCGCATGGTCCGGTGCGGATAAAAACGGGCAAAGGCGAAGCGTCCGGCGGTCGCGAAAAGTGCTCGCTCCCCTTGATTCGCAAGGGAATTGGCGGACGGAGCCCGAGGCGGGACGGGGTGTCGGCGCGCCCGCTCGCGGGACGGCCCGGACGCCTCCCTTCGGGTGACGCGTGGGACGGGTGATCGCCCGGTGTTCGGACGGTGACCGGGTCTTGACCCGGGAGTGATCTGCCCGTTATCGGTTGTTTGTCCGGTGGGGGCCGGGGTGCGGGTGAACGGGTTCTCCGTTCTTACGGGGAGGTGGTGATCCGGATCTGGCCCGCACCGGCTCGGCCCGCCGGAACCTTCTGCCAGCCCTTCCCGGCCTCCGTGGTGCGCCACTCGCGGTCCCCGTACGCGATGCGGGTGACGCGCAGTTCGGCGGAGTGCGCCATCGCCCAGTGGGCCAGCGCCCAGCCGCGCTGCTGCGGGGAAGCGGTGACGCCGGTGACGCCCCGGGCGGTCCCGGTCTCCTGCGGGACGGGGACGGTCACGGTGCGGGCGTCGGGGGCACCGGCCGGGGCGGCGGCCTTCCGGTCGCGGGGGAGGACCCCGGCGCCGAAGTCCCGGACCAGGCGCTCCCGTACCTTCGCGGGATCGCCCGGCGTGCTGTCGTCTCCCCGGCGGGACTCGCAGGACAGCGAGGCGGGGGTGCGGCCGGTGAGGGCGGAGGCCAGCAGGGCGGCGTCCGGCTCGTGCTTGGCGTACGCCTGCGGGAAGCCGCTCTTCTGGACGCGCTGGGCGGCCACGGTCAGCGGCAGCCGCGAGTAGCCGGGGACCTCGGTGAGGTGCTGATAGAAGCGGCCCGCCGAGTACGCGGGGTCGAGGATCTGCTCCTCCGTGCCCCACCCCTGCGAGGGGCGCTGCTGGAACAGGCCCAGCGAGTCCCGGTCGCCGTGCCGGATGTTGCGCAGGGCGGACTCCTGGAGGGCGGTGGCCAGCGCGATGGTCACGGCGCGCTCGGGCATGCCGCGCGAAGTGCCCACGGAGGAGATGGTCGCCGCGTTGACGGCCTGCTCGGCGGTCAGCTCGTAGCGGGCGCCGCTCTCCGCGCCCTCCGGGCCCCCGCGCACGAAGCAGCGGGTGTCTCCCTGGCCACCGGCGAAGAACTGCACCGCCGCGTACCCGGCGAGGGCCACCAGCACGGCGACACCGGCGCCGATCCGGACGGCACGGCTGCGGAGGGGAGAGGAAGCGGAAACCTGAGCCACAGGCCCAAGGTACTGGAGCACTTGGGGGCCTCCGGTCCTCCCGGCCTCGGGCCAAGGAGCCCACCCCCTCCCACTTCCGCCTCGTCCCCTTCGCCGGCGGGGCCGCCCCTCCCTCCTCTTCCCTCGTCCCCTTGGGCGGCGGGGCCGCCCCCCGGGGGCGGCCCCTCCCGATCCGGGCCCGCCCCGGTCCCGGCCCCTGCCCGCACCTTGCACCCCGGACGCGCGCAGCCGCAGGGCCCTCGGGGCGCCTCCCGGTGCCGGAGGCGTGAAGCACCGGCCCGCCGGGCCAGGGGGTCCCCAGCCCCGCCCCTTCACCTAAACCCGCGGGGGCATGGGAGGGTTCCGTGCGGGTGAGTGGGGGCTGGTCGCGCAGTTCCCCGCGCCCCTGAAGGCGCACGATCGTCCCCGGCTAGGCTCGGCCGTATGTCCGAGACCCCCCTTGACCTCACCCGTGACGCCGCCCACGTCACCGCCCAGCTCGTCGACTTCCGTTCCGAGAGCGGCAGCGAGAAGCCCCTCGCCGACGCCATCGAGCAGACCCTGCGGACCCTCCCGCACCTCACCGTCGACCGCCACGGCAACAACGTCGTCGCCCGCACGAACCTCGGCCGCCCCGAGCGCGTCGTGCTCGCCGGGCACATCGACACCGTTCCGATCGCGGACAACGTCCCGTCCCGGCTGGATGCGGACGGGGTGCTCTGGGGGTGCGGGACGAGCGACATGAAGGCGGGGGTCGCGCTTCAACTCCGTATCGCCGCCACCGTCCCCGAGCCCAACCGCGACCTCACCTTCGTCTTCTACGACAACGAAGAGGTCGCCGCCCATCTCAACGGCCTCGGCCACGTCGCCGACGCCCACCCCGACTGGCTGGCCGCCGACTTCGCCGTCCTGCTGGAGCCGTCGTACGGCGAGGTCGAGGGCGGCTGCCAGGGCACCCTGCGCGTCATCCTGCACACCACCGGCGAGCGCGCCCACTCCGCGCGCAGCTGGATGGGCGCCAACGCCATCCACAAGATCGCGCCGATCCTGGCGAAGCTGGAGGCGTACGAGCCGCGCCGCCCGGTGATCGACGGCCTGGAGTACCGCGAGGGGCTGAACGCCGTCCGCGTCGAGGGCGGCGTCGCCAACAACGTCATCCCCGACGCCTGCTCGGTGACCGTCAACTACCGCTACGCGCCCGACCTTTCGCAGGAGCAGGCCCTCGCCCACGTCCGCGAGGTCTTCGCCGACTGCGACATCGCGGAGTTCGTCGTCGACGACCACTCCCCGGCCGCCCTCCCGGGTCTGTCCCACCCCGCCGCCCAGGCCTTCATGGCGGCGGTCGGCGGCAGGGCCAACCCCAAGTTCGGCTGGACCGACGTCGCCCGCTTCAGCGCGCTCGGCGTACCGGCCGTGAACTACGGCCCCGGCGACCCGCTGCTCGCCCACAAGCGCGACGAGCGGGTGGAAGTCGCCAAGGTCCTTCAGGGCGAGGAACGACTCCACGCCTGGCTGACGGCCTGAATTTCATCATTCGTCACATCCGTGGACCTACCCTGACCGGACAACGTACGGCAGCGAAGGGAGCACGGCATGACGCATCCTGAAGAGGGACGGACGCCCGAGGAGCAACGGCTCGGTCCGGTCCTGCGCCGCCGGGAACAGGTCCAGCCCGGCACCACGGACCAGCGTCTCCTCGACACCGAGGGCGACTCGGAGTGGGTGCACACCGACCCGTGGCGGGTCATGCGCATCCAGTCCGAGTTCGTGGAGGGTTTCGGCGCGCTCGCCGAACTCCCCAGCGCCATCAGCGTCTTCGGCTCGGCGCGCACCCCCGCCGACTCCCCGGAGTACGACGCGGGCGTGCGCCTGGGACGGGCCCTGGTCGAGGCGGGCTTCGCGGTGATCACGGGCGGCGGCCCCGGCGCGATGGAGGCGGCCAACAAGGGCGCCCGCGAGGCGAACGGCGTCTCCGTCGGCCTCGGCATCGAGCTGCCCTTCGAGCAAGGGCTCAACGAGCACGTCGACATCGGGGTCAACTTCCGTTACTTCTTCGTCAGAAAGACGATGTTCGTGAAGTATGCGGAGGGCTTCGTCGTCCTTCCGGGCGGTTTCGGAACGCTCGACGAGCTCTTCGAGGCCCTGACCCTGGTCCAGACCCAGAAGGTCACCCGCTTCCCGATCGTCCTGTTCGGGACGGAGTACTGGGGCGGGCTGGTCGACTGGCTGCAGAACACGGTGATCGCCGAGGGCAAGGCCTCCGCGAAGGACCTGCTCCTCTTCCACGTCACGGACGACGTGGACGAGGCGGTCGCGCTGGTGTCCAAGGAGACCGGCAAGTAGGTCCGTTCCCGGGGTCCGCCACTGGCCGACACGCCGATACAGGGCGGGCCCCGCCTCGTACGACAGGTGCTTACGCCAGGCCCCGGCGGGCGACCGCCGGCGGCCGGTGGCCCGCGATGGACGCCACCATGTCCAGCACCTGCTTGGTCTCCGCGACCTCGTGCACCCGGTACACCTGCGCCCCCAGCCACGCCGACACCGCCGTCGTCGCCAGCGTCCCGATCACCCGCTCCTTGACCGGCCGGTCCAGCGTCTCCCCGACGAAGTCCTTGTTCGACAGCGATACGAGCACGGGCCAGCCCGTGTCCGCCATCTCGCCGAGCCGCCGCGTCGCCTCCAGGCTGTGCCGGGTGTTCTTCCCGAAGTCGTGCCCCGGATCGATCATGATCGCGTCGCGCCGCACGCCCAGCGCCGCCGCCCGCTCGGCCAGCCCCACCGTGACGTCCAGGATGTCGGCCATCACGTCCTCGTACGTCACCCGGTGCGGCCGGGTGCGGGGCTCGGCCCCGCCCGCGTGCGTGCACACCAGGCCCACGTCGTACCGCGCCGCGACCTCGGCCAGCTTGGGGTCGACGCCGCCCCACGCGTCGTTCAGCAGGTCCGCGCCCGCCTCGCAGACCGCCTCGCCGACCTCGTGCCGCCAGGTGTCGACACTGATCACGACGTCCGGGTGCCGGCGCCGCACCTCGGCGACGAAGCCGACGGTCCGCCGTGCCTCCTCCTCGGCGCTCACCTCCTCGCCGGGGCCCGCCTTGACCCCGCCGATGTCGATGATGGCGGCCCCCTCCGACACCGCCTGCTCCACCCGGGCGAGCGCGGGCTCGTCGCGGAAGGTCGCGCCCTGGTCGTAGAAGGAGTCCGGGGTGCGGTTCACGATCGCCATGATCACCGGCTCGTGGTCCTCGAAAACACGCCGTCCCAGCCGCAGCATCTTCAGCTTCCTCCTCGTCACGGACCTCCGACGGCCCAGGTGAGGCCGTCTGCGACCTTAACTGTCACACCCGCATGGCACGATCGGGGCCGGAAGATTTCCGCACCGTCCTAGTCCGTGCCCGGGGAGCCGCTCGTGTTCGTGTTCTTGCTCTTGGCGATGGTGGTGGTCGTCGCCGCCGTGACGCTCGCCGTCGTCGGCACCGGCGGCGAGCAGGGGCCGCTGCCCGAGGCCGCCCCCGACCACCTGGTGGACCCGCTGCCGCTGACCCGCCCGATCGGCCGCGCGGACATCGAGGCGCTGCGCCTGCCGCTTGCCGTACGGGGCTACCGGATGGCGGACGTGGACGACGTCCTGGGCCGGGTCGGCGCGGAACTGGCCGAACGGGACTCCCGTATCGCCGAACTGGAAGCGGCCCTCGCGGGCGCCCAGGCCACCGCCCCGGGCAACCCCGACCTCTTCACCAAGCACCACACCCCCGCCGGGCCGGAGCACCCCTGGACACCCCCCGCCGCAGCCCCAGCAGCGCAGGCCGCAGCCCCGCCGGACTCCGCCGCCCCGTCCGGGCCCGAAGCCGCTGCACCGGCACCTGCTGCCGAGGCCGCCGTCCCCGAAGCCCCCGAGCCCGAAGCGGCACCCGCCCCGGAAGCCCCCGAGCCCCAGGACGCACCCCCCGCCCCCGAGGAGCCCAAGCCGTGACCGCAGCAGCACCCGGCCCCGACGGCGCGCTGCGCTGCCCCTGGGGGCTCTCCACGGAGGACTACACGGCGTACCACGACACGGAGTGGGGCCGCCCGGTCCACGGCGACGACGCGCTGTACGAGCGGCTGTGCCTGGAGGCCTTCCAGTCGGGCCTGTCCTGGCTGACGATCCTGCGCCGCCGCGAGGGCTTCCGCACCGCCTTCGCCGGCTTCGAGATCGCGAAGGTCGCCCGCTTCACGGACGACGACGCGGCCCGTCTGCTCGCCGACCCCGGCATCATCCGCAACCGCGCCAAGATCGAGGCCACCCTCGCCAACGCGCGCGTCCTCGCCGAGTGGCCCGAGGGCGACCTCGACCGGCTGATCTGGTCGCACGCCCCCGACCCGGCCGGCCGCCCCGCACCCCGCACGCTCGCTGACGTACCCGCCGTCACCCCCGAGTCGACGGCGCTCGCCAAGGACCTCAAGAAACGCGGCATCCGCTTCGTCGGCCCGACCACGGCCTACGCCCTGATGCAGGCGTGCGGCCTGGTCGACGACCACCTCGCCGACTGCGTCGCCCGGGGCGGCGGCAAGGCCGCGAAGAAGCGGCGCACCAAGGCGGGCTGACCAGAACTCAGGCCCCCGGCCCGGCTCAGCGGCCCAGGTACTTCGGCTTCGCCTTGTCGACGAAGGCCTGGACCGCGATGGCGTGGTCCTCCGAGGCGCCCGCCAGCGACTGGAGTTCGTCCTCCTTCTCCAGCGTGTCGCTCAGGCCGTGCTCCGAGCCGTACGCGAGAGACGCCTTCAGCGCGGCGTACGCGACCGTCGGACCCTCCGCGAGCGCCCGCGCCATGGCCGTCGCCTCGGCGGCCAGCGCGGCGGCCGGCACCACCCGGTTCACCAGACCCAGCTCCAGGGCCTCCTGCGCCTTGATCGAGCGCGGGAAGAGCAGCAGGTCGGAGGCCCGGCCGTAGCCGATCAGCCGCGGCAGCGTCCAGGACACGCCCGAGTCCGCGGTCAGCGCGACCCCGGCGAAAGAGGTGTTGAACGCGGACGTGTCGGCGGCGATCCGGTAGTCGGCGGCCAGCGCGAAGCCCAGCCCCGCACCGGCGGCGACCCCGTTGATCCCCGCGACGACCGGCTTCGGCATGTCGACGAGGGCCCGGAGGATCGGGTTGTAGTGCTCGCGCACGGTGCTCATCGTGTTGCCGGTGCCCGCCTCGCGGTCGGCGGTCAGCGAGGAGATGTGCTCCTTGAGGTCCTGACCGACGCAGAACGCCCGCCCGGTCGCCGTCAGCAGGACCGCCCGTACCGCCGTGTCCTCGGCGGCGGCCAGCACCGCCTCCCGCAGGGCGACCTTGGCCTCGGTGTTCATCGCGTTCATGGCGTCGGGACGGTTGATCGTGATCGTCCCGAGTCCGTCGGTCACCTCGTAGAGCACGGTGTCGGCCATGGTCGGTCCCCTCCTGAAGGCCTCCGGGAGCGCTGAGAGGCTCCCGGGAGCGGAAAAATGGGCATGCACAGGCCAGCATGGCGGAGATCTCGGAAGCTGCACATGTGACCTGCGTCAAACAAAAAGACGTCCGGGGACGGTACGAAGCGGCGAAGTATCGCAGCCGGATCGCCGAATTGAGTGGTTTTGCGGCTGCGCGTTGCGCAAGCGATGCGAACCGATGTTGGTCATTGGGTCCTGCGATGCGGGATAATGGCCTGGAAGCAATGTGTTCGATGCCGGTGACACCTGGGTTGTCGGCTGCGTGAGCTGGTTTCAGGAAGGGGAACGAGCATGGCGGCCATGAAGCCGCGGACGGGCGACGGCCCGCTCGAGGTGACCAAGGAGGGGCGGGGCATCGTCATGCGCGTTCCGCTCGAAGGCGGCGGTCGACTTGTCGTCGAGCTGACTCCGGACGAGGCCGATGCACTCGGCGACGCCCTGAAGAAGGTCGTCGGCTAACGCCTGAAGGCGGAAAGCGCTCTACATCTCTCCACTGCCCCGGCCGCGCGCGAGCGCGTCACCGGGGCAGTGGTGTGTCCGGGGGCAGTGGTGAGTCCGGGGACGGGCAGGACGGGCCTCAGGACGGGCCTCAGCCCCTGCGCACCGCGCACAGCAGCCCGTCGCCCACCGGCAGCAGCGAGGACACCAGCTCCGTCGACTCGCGCACCGTGCGCAGCAGCTCCCGCAGGCGCAGCACCTCGGCGGGCTGGGCGGCGGAGTCCACCGTGCGGCCGTCCGCGAAGACGCCCTCGAAGCACACCAGACCGCCAGGTCGCAGCAGCCGCAACGATTCAGCGAGATAGTCCAGCGACTCCAGTCGGTCGCCGTCGCAGAAGACGAGGTCGTACCCGCCGTCCGCCAGACGCGGCAGTACGTCCAGGGCGCGGCCCGGAATGAAGCGCGCCCGGTTCCCGGCGAAGCCCGCCGAGCGGAACGCCTGCTTGGCGAAGCCCTGCCGCTCGGGCTCCAGGTCGACGGTGGTCAGCACGCCGTCGGGGCGCATCCCGTGCAGCAGATAGATGCCGGACACGCCCGTGCCCGTACCGATCTCGGCGACGGCCTTGGCGTCCGCGGTCCCGGCCAGCAGCCGCAGCGCGGCGCCGGTGCCCGGGGACACCGAGGGGACGCCCGCGTCCCGGGCCCGGTCCCGGGCCCAGCGCAGAGTGTCGTCCTCGGCGACGTAGGCGTCGGCGAACGCCCAGCTCGTCTGCCGGTTGGCGGTAATGACCCTCTCCTGTCCCCGTAGTTGGCGCAACGGTGACTGTATCCGCTGGAGTCGGGAACTCGCAGATGGGACCGGTCGTTAGGAGAGGGCAGGGGGCACAGATGGATCACGGAGAGCGGGACCGGCAAGGGTCCCAAAATTCACGCAAAGACTCTTATCCGGAGCTAACGGGCGAGGTGGTTATGGTAGGGGCTCCACTGGACACCACCAGAGCCGACAGGGGAGGTGCGGCTGCGGCCGGTGATCGGGGAGGAGTGTTCTCACGCTTCTTCAGGTCTGCGGGCGAGCCGAAATCCGTGACCGACACCGCTGACCGTTCGACCTCCACCCCCGTGGCCACCACGGCGACCTTCGCCGACTTCTCGGACGCGGAGGAGACGTGGACGCCTCCCACCTGGGAGGAGATCGTCAGCACGCACAGCACCCGCGTCTACCGCCTGGCCTACCGCCTGACGGGCAATCAGCACGACGCGGAGGACCTGACCCAGGAAGTCTTCGTCCGGGTCTTCCGCTCGCTGTCGACGTACACGCCCGGCACCTTCGAGGGCTGGCTGCACCGGATCACGACCAACCTCTTCCTGGACATGGTGCGCCGCAAGCAGCGCATCCGCTTCGACTCGCTCGGCGACGACGCGGCCGAGCGGCTGCCCAGCCGCGACCCGTCGCCCCAGCAGGCCTTCCAGGACACCCACTTCGACGCCGACGTGCAGCAGGCGCTGGACACCCTCGCGCCCGAGTTCCGCGCCGCCGTCGTCCTCTGCGACATCGAAGGACTGTCGTACGAGGAGATCGCCGCGACCCTCGGCGTCAAGCTCGGCACGGTCCGCAGCCGCATCCACCGCGGCCGCTCCCACCTGCGCAAGGCGCTCAAGCACCGTTCCCCGCAGGCCCGCGCCGAGCAGCGCGCGATGGCCGCCGTGGGCGCGGGTGTGCCGTTCGTGCCCTCTCCGGCCGGAGAGGGGGGTCTCGGGTGAGCGGATCCCGGCCCACCCCGGCGGAACAGCACCTCGGGGACCGGCTCGCCGCCCTGGTGGACGGCGAACTCGGGCACGACTCGCGCGAGCGGGTCCTGGCCCATCTGGCGACCTGCGCCAAGTGCAAGGCCGAGGCCGACGCGCAGCGCAGGCTGAAGGACGTCTTCGCGCAGAGCGCACCCCCCGCCCCCTCCGCGGGCTTCCTGGCCCGGCTCCAGGGCCTGCCCGGCGGCTCGGACGACGAAGAGGGCCCGGGCGGTGACGGACCGCCGGGCCGCAGAAGATTCGGCGAGGGCACGGCCTTCGGGGTCTACGCCTCCGAGAGTCCGCTGGGCTTCGGCAGCCGGATCGGTTACGAACCTCAGGACGGCCACCCGGGCGTCCTGCCCGGCGCCTCCCGTGACCGGGGATTCCGCATCCACGAGGTCGGCAGGACCGAGACCGAGCGGACGGGCGGGCGCAGGCCGCGCCGGTTCGCGTTCGCCGCGGCGAGCGCGGTGTCGCTGGCCGCGATCGCGCTCGGCGGCGCACTCCCCGCCGAGACCCCCAACAACCCCACCGCCAGGGGCGAGCGGGCGGGCGGCCTCGTCCCCACCCGGGCCGCGACCCCGGCCGGCGGCACGGACAGCAGCCGCCGCCAGGGCGGGGCGACCAGCGTCGGTTCGGGAAGTGCGACGCTCCTGTCGGCCACCTCGGGCAACCGCGCTGGCACCGCCGCCGCGCCCCCCGTTCCGTACGGGGCGGGACTGACGACGCGACCGCTCGGCGCCCAGCAGGGGCCGCCGCAGGGGCTGTTGCGCGGTCAGGGCCGGTGGGACCGGGGGCTGCGGGTGTACCCCGTCTCCGTCCCCCTCACGGACACCTCGTACACACTGCCGCTGCTCGGCCGGGGCCCGGCCCCCACGACGACGCCTGCGCCGCCCGGTCAACTGGCCGCACCGGCCACGCCCGAGCTCTCCGTTTCCCGCAGTCGCTGACCCGCACTCTGCGCACGCAATCGCAAACCTGGTTGAATCCAGGGAAGGGGTGCCCGCCACGGGCGCGGAGACCGGTTCCCGCCGCGGTCGGCGGGGGCCAAGGGCAGTTGCGGGGAGAGCATGGACGAGGGCAAGCCCGCCGGACCACGGGCGAAGTGGTGGAGCCGCCCCGCGCAGGGGAGGCCCACCCCGGACACGGCGGGGTCGGGGGATCGGGACACGGTCCCTCCGGTGCCGGAGCAGGCTCCTGACGTACGACCGGACACCGCGCCTCCCGCACCGGAAGCGGCACGGCCCGGCTCGGACCCGACGCCTCCCGCGACGGACCCGACGCCGCCCGCGCCGGACACCGCGCCGCCCGTGCCGGAGCACGCTCCCGGTCCGGACGCGGCCGCGCACCCGGAGCCGGCCACCGCTTCCCGCGAGCCCGCACCCCCGGCGGACGAGCCCCGGGACGCGATACCGCCGCGGCAGGAGGCGGACCCGACGGGTGCGGCCGAGGCCCCCGAGAGCGCGCCGGTCGGTGGTTTCGGCGCGGGGCGGGCGAAGCCCCTGCACGATCCCGATCCGTACGGCACGCCGCCCTACGGCGAGCCTGGTCCCTGGGCGCCCGCGCCTCCGGTGCAGCGGCCGACCCCGGCCGAGGGCACGCTCGTACCGCCTGCGCAGTACGGCGGCGGCCCGGCACCGGAGCAGCCCCGGACCCCGGCCGCGCCGAGCCCGCACACCTCCGCCCCCGGCCCGCATGCGCCGTCCGCGCACCCCGTGACGCCGCCCGCGCACCCCTCCGTTCCGCCGCAGCCCGCCGTCCCGGCGTACCCGCAGGCATCGAACGACCCGCAGCATGCCGCCGCGCACCAGCAGCCCCCGCAGTCCGAGCACCCGCACGCCCCGCACGCCTACCCGGCGTCGCAGTGGCTCCAGTACGACCCGTGGAGTGCGGCGCCGGCGCAGGCGTTGACGTACGCCGGGGAGCCGCCCAGGAAGCGGCGGCGCGGTGGGCTGTTCGTCGGGGCGCTGGTGCTCGCGCTGGTCGCGGGCGGCATCGGCGGCGGGGTGGGGGCGTACATCGAGCGCAACGACGGCTTCGGCGGCAGTTCCGTACGGCTGCCGCAGACCGGCAAGGGGTCCACCGACCGTGCTCCCGACACCGTCGCGGGCATCGCCGCCAGCGCCCTGCCGAGTGTGGTCACCTTCCACGTCAGCGGCAGCAGCGGCAAGGGCACCGGCACCGGCTTCGTCCTCGACAACAAGGGCCACATCCTCACCAACAACCACGTCGTGGAACCGGCCGGCAAGACCGGCGTCATCTCCCTCACCTTCAGCAGCGGCGAGAGTGCCCGCGCCAAGCTCGTCGGCAAGGACAGTGGTTACGACCTCGCCGTCGTGAAGGTCACCGGCGTCTCCGGGATGAAGCCGCTGCCGCTCGGGAACTCCGACAACGTCCGCGTCGGCGACCCCGTGGTCGCCATCGGCGCGCCCTTCGACCTCCAGAACACCGTCACCGCCGGCATCATCAGCGCCAAGCAGCGCCCGATCACCGCCGGCGGCGAGAAGGGCGACGGGAGCGATGTGAGTTACGTCGACGCGCTCCAGACCGACGCCCCGATCAACCCCGGCAACTCCGGCGGCCCGCTGGTCGACTCCCAGGCCCGGGTGATCGGCGTCAACAGCGCCATCCGCGGCCCCGACAACGGCGGCCTCGACAGCGGCCAGGCGGGCAGCATCGGCCTCGGCTTCGCGATCCCGATCAACCAGGCCAAGCGGGTCGCCGAGGAATTGATAAGCACCGGCAAGGCCACCCACCCGGTGATCGGCGTCTCCCTCGACATGAAGTTCACCGGCGACGGCGCCAAGGTCGGCGCGAAGGGCGCCGACGACTCACCGGCGGTCACCCCGGGCGGCCCCGGCGCGCAGGCGGGCATCAAGCCTGGCGACATCATCACCAAGATCGACGGGCAGCGGGTGCACAGCGGTGAGGAGCTGATCGTCAAAATCCGGTCAAGGCGTCCGGGGGAACGGATGGGCCTGACGCTGGAGCGCGACGGCAAGGCGCAGGACGTCACCCTGGTGCTCGGATCGGCCGGGGATTCCTGACCCGGGCGGCCCCGGCGCGCTCCGCCGCGCCGGGGGCGGGCGACGTCGGACGGCCCTGTGGGCGACAGATGGGTGCCACCTGAAGGTACCGTCCGGACAGCTGGGGCGGGTACCGTGGAACGCGCCCGGAGAATCCAAGGAGCTGCAAGGTGTTCAGTGACATAGGCGGACTGGAGCTGTTGACGCTCGCGGTCCTCGCCGTGCTCATCTTCGGCCCGGACAAGCTGCCGAAGCTGATCCAGGACGTCACGCGGACCATCCGCAAGATCCGGGAGTTCTCGGACAGCGCGAAGCAGGACATCCGCAGCGAGCTGGGTCCTGAGTTCAAGGACTTCGAGTTCGAGGACCTCAACCCCAAGAACTTCGTGCGCAAGCAGCTGGCCGAGCACGGCGGGGACGACCTCGGTCTCAAGGAGATCCGGGAGAGCTTCGACCTGCGCGGGGAGCTGCAGGAGGTCACGGACGTGGTGAACGGGAAGGCGCGGCCGACGGCCCGGACGCCTTCCGACGAGCCGGTGGCCGAGGCGCCCAAGGCGGACCTGACGAAGAAGCCGGAGACGGCTCAGGCTCAGGCTACGGCTCCGGCTCCGGCTCCGGCGAACCTCCGCAAGGAGGAACGCCCGGTGTTCGACCCCGACACGACCTGAGGGGTACGGGGCTCCTGGGGCCGGCGCTGCGGCGCTCGGCCCCTTTTTGCTGGCCGGGGGCGGTGCCGGGGCGGGCCCGGATCGGGCGTACCGCCCCCCTGCCCGCCCGTTCCGCCCCCGGGGGCGGCCCCGTCGCCCAAGGGGGCTGGGGAGGGTTGGCTATTCTCCATCTGGTCCGGTGTCAGGACGCCCGAGGGGGGCGGGCCGCACCGGAGTCGAGAAACGAGGAGGCGGCCGGGCAGATGGAGACGACGAGTCGGGCAGGGGCGCAGGAGAATTCCGGTGCGCCCGGTGGATCCACCACGGAAGGGGTTCCGGCAGCCCGGCGTACGGTCGACGGCTATCTGCGCGCCCCCTTCCCCTGGTACGGGCTGGACGAGGCCTTCACCGGGCCCCGCTGGCTGATGCAGGTCGGCACGGCCGCCGACGGCACCGTGCAGCACGGCGCGATGGGCCACGGCGACGAGCCGACCATAAAGACCTCCGGCGAGGAGGGCCCCGACAAGGAGCGCTTCGCGGTCGTGGTGACCGTGGTCGCCTCCCCGGTGCGCCGCAGCGGCGACGGCACGGGCACGCTGGAGGCCACCTCGGTGTCCTCCGCCGCCTGGCTGGCCGGGTCCGGGCTGCTCTCGCAGACCTGGCCCGCGCAGCTCGACCACTCGATGCGGGACAACTGGCTGGACCAGCAGACCGAGGTCTCCTTCGAGCTGGCCGACGACCTGGAGGGCCCCGACTGGTCGGCGCTCTCGCTGCCGGTCGACGGGGTGCCGACGCCGTTCCACTACCGCGAGTCCGAGTACGGCTGGGTGCTCGCCGGGTCCACGCAGTCGGGCGTCCACATCGGGGCGTACGGGCGCGGCATGAGCGCGTACGGGCTGGGCTTCTCGGTCGTGAAGGACGTCACGACGTACGACGGCTGAGCAGGCAACACGTAAGGGGCTGCGTCCAGGACGCAGCCCCTTACACATGCACAACCGGCACTACGTGCAGGCCACGTCCTTCGGCCAGGCCGCGCAGATGCCCCGCCGCTCGAAGGCGATCTCCCTGGCGAGCTGCGCGTCGCTGGTGCCGGGCGCGCGGTTGGCCCGGGCGGTCTGCTCCAGCTCGCGGGTAGTACGGGCCCACCGACGCCGCCGCGTGCGGCTGGAGCGTGTTGTCGCTGTGCACATGGCCGCCGCGCATCGGTGGCGAACTGACGTGCCGCCTTCGCCGCGAGACCGGTGTTCTCCGCCCGGTCCACGGCCTGCGCCTGGTTGCCCGGCAGGGTCTCCTTGCCGAGGCGGGCACGTCGGGCGGATCGTTGGACGGACGCACTCTTCCGACGTGCGGATTCGTCCGACGGGCAGCAAAGAACCCCGCCGGTCGCACGGAATGCGTACGTCCGACGGGGTCCCCTCGAGCCCGTACGAGAACCAAGCCCGTACGAGAAGCAAGCCCGTACTAGAACTTGTTGCGCGGCGTGATCCCCAGCGACATCCCGGAGAGCCCGCGCGCCCGGCCGCCCAGCTTGCCCGCGATGGCCCGCAGCGCGGAACCGGCGGGGGAGTCCGGGTCGCTCAGCACGACCGGACGGCCGTCGTCGCCGCCCTCGCGCAGGCGTACGTCGATCGGGATGGAGCCGAGGACCGGCACGTTGGCGCCGGTGGTCTTGGTGAGGCCCTCGGCGACCTTCTGGCCGCCGCCCGTGCCGAAGACGTCCACGATCTCGTCGCAGTGCGGGCAGGGCATGCCCGACATGTTCTCCACGACGCCGACGATCTTCTGGTGCGTCTGCACGGCGATGGACCCGGCCCGCTCGGCGACCTCGGCGGCGGCCTGCTGCGGGGTGGTGACGACCAGGATCTCGGCGTTCGGGACGAGCTGCGCGACGGAGATCGCGATGTCGCCGGTGCCCGGCGGGAGGTCCAGCAGCAGGACGTCCAGGTCGCCCCAGTACACGTCCGCCAGGAACTGCTGGAGCGCGCGGTGCAGCATCGGGCCGCGCCACACGACCGGGGCGTTGCCCGGGGTGAACATGCCGATGGAGATGACCTTCACGCCGTTCGCCGACGGCGGCATGATCATGTTCTCGACCTGGGTGGGGCGGCCGTCCACGCCCAGCATGCGGGGCACGCTGTGGCCGTAGATGTCCGCGTCGACGACGCCGACCTTGAGCCCGTCGGCGGCCATCGCCGCCGCCAGGTTGACCGTCACCGAGGACTTGCCGACGCCGCCCTTGCCGGAGGCCACCGCGTACACCCGGGTCAGCGAGCCGGGCTGGGCGAAGGGGACTTCGCGCTCGGCGGTGCCGCCGCGCAGCGCGCCCGCGAGCTCCTTGCGCTGCTCGTCGCTCATCACGTCGAGCTCGACGGTGACGGCGGTGACGCCCTCGACCCGCTCGACGGCCTCGCGGACGTTGCTGGTGATGGTCTCGCGCATCGGGCAGCCGGAGACGGTCAGATAGACCGCGACGGCGACCGTCCCGTCCGCCCCGATCTCGACCGATTTGACCATGCCGAGTTCAGTGATGGGCCGGTGGATCTCGGGGTCGTTCACCGTCGCCAGTGCTTCGCGCACCGCGTCTTCCGTAACCATGACTCGATACTACGGCGGCACGGTGGGAGACCGGGTAGCCCGGTCAACGGTCGCCTTCGTCACTCCGGTTCGTCGGCTCCGGCGGGAATACGGTCCGCCGCTCCTCCAACTCCTTGACCAGGTCCTGGAGTTCGGAGCGGATCCAGTCGCGGGTCGCGACCTCGCCAAGGCCCATCCGCAGCGCGGCGATCTCGCGTGTGAGGTATTCGGTGTCGGCGATGGAACGCTCGTTCTGCTTGCGGTCCTGCTCGTGCGTGACCCGGTCGCGGTCGTCCTGGCGGTTCTGCGCGAGGAGGATCAGCGGGGCCGCGTACGAGGCCTGGAGGGAGAGCGCCAGCGTCAGGAAGATGAAGGGGAACTCGTCGAAGCGCAGCTCCTTGGGCGCGAAGACGTTCCACAGCACCCAGACGATGATCACCGCGGTCATCCAGACGATGAACCGACCCGTTCCGAGGAATCGCGCGATTCTCTCCGAAAACCGTCCGAAAGCCTCCGGATCCCACTCGGGCAGCAGCCGGGTACGCGGCGCTTTCGGCTGATCCAGACGCACACGGGAGGCGCGCGTCACCGCGCTCGCGCCGGTCTGGGACCGCGCGCGCTCCTTGGGCTCACCACCCCGGGACTCACCCCCCGGCCTGTTCGGCTTAGTGGCCACCGACGACACCCCCCGGGTTGAACTCGGTCTCCCGCCAGTCGTCCGGCAGCAGGTGGTCCAGTACGTCGTCGACCGTCACCGCGCCCAGCAGCGACCCGCCCTCGTCCACGACGGGCGCGGCCACCATGTTGTACGCGGCGAGATAGCTGGTCACGGCGGGCAGCGGGGTGTCCGGCGACAGCGGCGGAAGGTCGGACTCCACCACCGAGGACACCAGCGTCCCCGGCGGCTCCCGCAGCAGCCGCTGGAAGTGCACCGTGCCCAGGTACTTGCCGGTCGGCGTCTCGTCCGGCGGCCGGCACACGTACACCTGCGCCGCCAGCGCGGGGGAGAGGTCCTGCTGCCGTACGCGGGCCAGCGCGTCGGCCACCGTCGCGTCGGGCCGCAGCACGATCGGCTCGGTCGTCATCAGACCGCCGGCCGTCCGCTCCTCGTACGACAGGAGCCTGCGCACATCGGCGGCGTCGTCCGGCTGCATGAGCGTCAGCAGGCGCTCCTTGTCCTCCTCGGGCAGCTCGGAGAGCAGGTCGGCGGCGTCGTCCGGGTCCATCGCCTCCAGGACGTCGGCGGCGCGCTCCTCCTTGAGCTTGCCGAGGATCTCGATCGAGTCGTCCTCGGGCAGCTCTTCGAGTACGTCGGCCAGCCGGTCGTCGTCGAGCGCGGAGGCGACCTCGGCGCGGCGCTTGGGGGTGAGGTGGTGCAGGGCGTTGGCCAGGTCGGTGGGGCGGAGCTGCTCGTACGCGGCGATCAGGTTCTCGGCGCCCTGCCCGTGCTCCTCCAGCGAGAAGCCGGTGACCGCCGACCACTCGACGGTCAGCGTCTCGCCCTTCCTCCGCAGCGCGCCGATCTTCCCTTTTCGTACGAAGACCTTGTCGATCTCCCAGTCCCGGCGGGCCGGAAGCTGCGCGATAGCCACGTCGAGGACGGTGACCTCCTCGTCGCCCTCCACCAGCCGCACCCGGCGGTCAAGGAGCTCGCCCAGCACCAGGCGCTCGGTGGGCCGCTGCTCGAAGCGCCGCATGTTGACGACACCGGTGGTGATGACCTGGCCGGACTCGACGCCGGTCACCCGGGTCATCGGCAGGAAGATCCTGCGGCGGCTCACCACCTCCACCACCAGCCCCAGCAGCCTCGGGGGCCTGCGGCCCACCCGCAGCATGGCCACCAGGTCGCGCACGCGGCCCACCTGATCGCCGTTGGGGTCGAAGACCGGCACTCCGGCCAGGTGCGAGACGAAGACGCGGGGCGCCCCTGCTGCCATGCCGACCGCCTCCTCGTCTCTTCTTTCACTCACGCGCGCATTTGTCTGCAAATACGCCGGACACCGGCTTCAGGCTAGCCCGTGACGATCACCGACGCTCCGCCGGGCAGCCGTACGGCTGCCTGCCTGCGGCCCGGGACGACCCGGGTACGCTGCCCTCTGCCAAACCGGACCACCGGACCCCTTGAGGAGAGGCAGTGCCGACCGTGACCGCATTCCCCCCGGCAGCCCGCGCACGCAGGGCCGTACTCGCCGGTGCGGTGTGCGCCGGTCTCGCGGCGGGTCTCGCGGGGTGCGGCGAGGACCCCGACGAGGGGACGAACGGGGTGGGCAAGCTGAGCGCCGCCGAGATCGAGGGCAAGGCCCGCGCGACGGCGAAGGCGGCCACCGCGGTCCGGCTCACCGGCACCTTCGTCACCCGTGGTGGCACGTACAAACTCAACATGCGGCTGAAGAACACCGGCGGCACGGGCTCCGTCACCACCAAGGACTCCACCTTCGAGCTGCTGCGCGTCGAGGACGAGCTGTTCATGAAGGCGGGCGCCGACTTCTGGCGGCACGACGCCACCAAGCCGGGCGCGGAGTTCAAGAAGGAGGACGAGGAGGCGGCGGACAAGCTGGAGGACAAGTACGTCAAGGTGCCCAAGGGCGACCCGGCGTACGACCAGTTCCGCGGCTTCACCGACAAGTCGGTCCTCCTCGACGGCCTCCTCGGTCTCAACGGCACCCTCAACAAGGGCGACCGCGAGACGATCACCGGCATGCGCACCATCAAGGTCGTCGGCGGCGAGGACGGCCAGGGCGGCGCCCTCGACGTCTCCCTGGAGAAGAAGCCCTACCCCCTGCGCATGGCCCGTGCGGGCGGCGCGGGCGTGGTCCAGCTCGCCGACTGGGACAAGGACTTCCCCCTGACCCCGCCCCCCAAGGACCTGACGGTCGACTACGGCCGCCAGCTCCCGAAGGCGCGCGGCTGAGGCTTCCGCTCCGGCAGGCGGCCAACCTGACGCTTCCGCTCCGGCAGGCGGCCAACCTGACGCTTCCGCTCCGGCGGGCGGCCAACCTGACGCTTCCGCACCGGCAGGCGGCCAACCTGACGCTTCCGCTCCGGCAGGCGGCTAGCCCTTCCGCTTCTTCTTCAGCAGCAGCTTCGGCAGCCCCGCCGGGATCGGCTTGCGGGTCGTCGCGGAGGACGGCAGGGGTACGGCGGCCAGGTCGCCGTCCGGCAGCGGCTCGGTCCCGCCCTGCGGGGTGAGGCGCAGGACGCGGCACTCGCGGGCCCAGCGCTCGGTCATCTGCTCGGCGTCGGGGGCGTTCAGCCGCTTGCCCTTCAGCTCCGCGACGGCCGCGTCCCACTCCTGCGTACCGGCCGTCAGCTCCTTGACGACGGCGGTCCAGGCGACGAGCCGGCCGCCCTTGTCCTTGCTGCGTACGGTCACGTGGGCGACGGAGCCGTCGTCGAGGCCCGGGAAGGGCTGCTCGCCCGGGCCGTCGCCGACGAGGTGCAGGGCCCCGTCGAGCCAGACGTGCCACAGGGCCCGTGCGGGGCCCGATCCCCGGACCCAGACGAGCCCGGACTTCTTGGTGGCCTCTTCGACGAGGGCCTGGTCGAGGAGCGGGGTCTGCGACGGCGACATGAGGGGCAGCTTAGTTGGCCCCCGGCCGCCCGCCGCCTACAGCCAGCCGTTGCGCTTGAGCGCCCGGTGGATGCCCAGGCACACCACGGCGATGCCGCCCAGCACCATCGCGTACCCGTACTTCCAGTGCAGCTCCGGCATGTGGTCGAAGTTCATGCCGTAGACGCCGCAGATCATCGTGGGCACGGCGACGATCGCCGCCCAGGAGGTGATCTTGCGCATGTCCTCGTTCTGGGCGACCGTCGCCTGCGCGAGGTTGGCCTGGAGGATGGAGTTGAGGAGCTCGTCGAAGCCGACGACCTGCTCGTGGACGCGGGCCAGGTGGTCGGCCACGTCGCGGAAGTACTTCTGGATGTCGGGGTCGACCAGCCGCATCGGCCGCTCGCTGAGCTGCTGCATGGGCCGCAGCAGCGGAGCCACGGCCCGCTTGAACTCCAGCACCTCGCGCTTCAGCTGGTAGATCCGGCCCGCGTCCGCACCCCGCGAGCTGCCCTTCGCCGGGGCGGAGAACACGTCGATCTCCACCTCGTCGATGTCGTCCTGGACGGCCGAGGCGACCGCGATGTACCCGTCGACCACGTGGTCCGCGATGGAGTGCAGGACGGCCGAGGGGCCCTTGGCGAGCAGCTCCGGGTCGTCCTGGAGGCGGTGGCGCAGCGCCCGCAGCGAGCCCTTGCCGCCGTGCCGGACGGTGATCACGAAGTCCCGGCCGGTGAAGCACATCACCTCGCCGGTCTCCACGACCTGGCTGGTGGCGGTCAGTTCGGTGTGCTCGACGTAGTGGATGGTCTTGAAGACGGTGAAGAGGGTGTCGTCGTACCGCTCCAGCTTCGGCCGCTGGTGCGCGTGCACCGCGTCCTCCACGGCCAGCGGGTGCAGCCCGAACTCGGCCGCGATGCCCGCGAACTCCGCCTCGGTCGGCTCGTGCAGGCCGATCCAGGCGAAGCCGCCGGACTCCCGGACGCGGATCATCGCCTCGTGCGGGGTGGCGCACTCCTTCAGGCGGCGGCCGTCGCGGTAGACGGCGCAGTCGACGACGGCACTGCTCGCGGAGTGGTCGCGGGTGGCGTCGTAGTTGGTGTAGACGGTGGGGCTCTTGCGCAAGGACGGGCGTACCACTGCGCGCAGGTCACGGATCATCGACATGGCGGGCTCCTTCACGGAGAAGCCGTCGGCGGGTGCGTGGCACTGCCCGGAATGGAGACGTGCGGCGCCACGGCGCTGTGGCAGGTGCGTGCACGTCGGCAAAGCGGGCGGCACCGCGAGGTCGCGGTGACGGCGTTCGCTCAGACACGGATCAGGCAAAACAGGTGAGGGTGAAGTGCTCTTCCGTCGTGCCCGTCGGACGCGAAACCTGAGTGAATCCCGTGGGAACACAGGTGTTTCCGTGCTCGAAGAGCCGGGTACGAAGCCTCGGACCGCGTGCGTCGGACGTCTGTCAGACGTGCGTCAGAGGAGGTACGGAAGAGCGGTTGGTACTACCGGGTCGACTTCGGTCCACCGCAGTCCCACCTCCTCCGGCCGGTCCCCCGTGAGGGACGACTGTCCTCGGGGCTGGAAAGCAACGCTTCTGCGTGCTGCCCCGATTCAGCGGCCCAGGTTACCAGCCGTCCCCGGTGTCAAGCCCCGCCGCGGTGCGCCTTTGCCCGTTCCATACGCGGCCTATGCTCGCGGACCATGGGAGATGTTCTTGCGCTGGTAGAAGCCCGACTGCGGACGACCTTGGGCGAACCGGACGCGCGCGCGGCCGTCACGTTCCTCGGCACGGACCGGATCGAGGTGCTGCGCTTCCCGGACGGCGACCTCGTCCGCTACGCCACCCTCGGCATGTCCGCCGCCCCGATGACCGACCCGACCGCCGCCCTCGCCGACCCCGTCAAGGGCCCGCGCGCCGAGCTGGTCCTCTCCGTACGGGCCGGGCTCGCCGACACCGACAAGGTGCTCCGCCCGCTTGCCGTCCTGGCGGCGTCCCCGCAGGTGGAGGGCCTGATCGTGGCGCCGGGTGCCTCTCTCGACGTGGGGGAGCCGCTGTGGCCCGGGGCGCCCTTCAGCTCCGTACTCGTGGCGGAGAGCGGCGGTCTGGTGGAGGACCTGGAGCTGGACGATCCGATGGACCCGGTCCGCTTCCTGCCGCTGCTGCCCATGACGCAGAACGAGGCCGCGTGGAAGCGCGTGAAGGGCGCCCAGGAGCTCCAGGAGCGCTGGCTCTCCCAGGGCACCGACCTCCGCGACCCGCTGCGCGCGGGCGTCCCGCTGGACTGAGTCCCGGCCCCCGCGAATGGCCTGAATTCGCTGTTGGGTTCGACTCCGGTACGGGGCGGGGCGCGCCGCGCGAAGGGGCCCGGCCGGGTGGTCCTGCCCGGTCGGGCCCCGCTGCGTACGATCCCTGCTAACTCCGCAGCGCCGCCCAGGTGTTCGCGCCCACCTTGCCGTCGACGGCGAGTCCGCCGTACCAGTGCTGGAACGCGCGCACCGCGCCCTCGGTGTTCGCCCCGAAGACACCGTCGACGCCCTGCGGGCCGACCTCGAAGCCCCAGGAGCGCAGCAGGCACTGGACCTCGCGGACCCGGTCGCCGGTGTGGCCGCGGACGGTGAGTGCGGTGCCGTAGTACCAGCCGCAGTCGCGGGCGACGGCCTGTGCGGGTGCGGCCGGTGCGGCGGCCGCATCGGCGGTGGAGACGCCGAGCCCTCCAAGGCTGGAGACCAGGACGGTCGCGGCCAGTGCGGTGAACAGCTTCTTCATGCGCTTCCCCTTCGTACGAGTGGTGCGTTACGACGGTGGGGTGCGCCCGGCACCGCGGGCCAGACCCCCGCTGTCGCCTCCCGGAACGGGAAACGGGCAACGCCGGAGGGAAACACCGGCCGCGCCCGGCGGCGTACGGCAGCGGACACGTGGAAGCCCCGCCGCACGGCCGGGAGGGGGCTGCCGTGGGGCGGGGCGGTTCAGGGGGGCCTTGCTCGGTCAGTTGGCGAAGACGGTGACGCTGTCCTCGGTGGCGTGCACCGGCTGGAGTTCCTCGGCCTCGTGGGTGAGGGCCTTGCGGCGGATCAGGACGACGCCCGCGCCGAGCACCGCCGTGATCGCGGCGACGACGAACGGGATGTGGATGTTGCTCCACTCCTCGATCTTCGGGGCGAGGAAGGGGGCAGCGGCGGCGGCGAACCAGCGGACGAAGTTGTAGCCGGCGCTGGCCACCGGCCGGGGGGCGTTTGAGACGCCGAGCGCCAGCTCCGTGTAGACGGTGTTGTTCACGCCGATGAAGGCACCGGAGACGATCGTGCCGACGATGGCGGTGGTGTGGTTGCCGAAGCCCAGGACCAGCAGGTCGACGGCGAGCAGGACCAGCGAGGCGCCCAGCACCTTCAGCGAGCCGAACCGCTTCTGCATGCGGGGGGCGACCAGCACCGAGAAGACCGCGAGCAGCAGGCCCCAGGCGAAGAAGACCGCGCCCGACTTGTACGGCGTCATGTTCAGGACGAACGGGGTGAAGGCCAGGATGGTGAAGAACGCGTAGTTGTAGAAGAACGCGGAGGCGGCGACCGAGGCCAGTCCGCCGTGGCCGAGGGCCTTGATCGGGTCCAGCAAGGACGTCTTGCGGGCGGGCTTCGGCTGTTCCTTCAGGAACGCGATGATGCAGAGGAAGCCGATGGCCATCAGGGCTGCGGTGCCGAAGAACGGGTAGCGCCAGCTCGCGTTGCCGAGGGCCGCGCCGAGCAGCGGGCCGCAGGCCATGCCGAGGCCGAGCGCCGACTCGTACAGCAGGATGGCGGCCGCGCTGCCGCCGGCGGCGGCACCGACGATCACGGCGAGCGACGTCGAGACGAAGAGCGCGTTGCCCAGGCCCCAGCCGGCCCGGAAGCCGACCAGCTCGCCGACCGAGCCCGAGGTGCCGGAGAGCGCGGCGAAGACGATGACCAGCGCGAGTCCGGCGAGCAGGGTCTTGCGGCCGCCGATCCGGCTGGAGACGAAGCCGGTGACCAGCATCGCGACGGCGGTGATCAGGAAGTACGAGGTGAAGAGCAGCGAGACCTGGCTGGGGGAGGCGCTGAGCCCCTTGGCTATGGACGGCAGGATCGGGTCCACGAGCCCGATGCCCATGAAGGCGACGACGGACGCTCCGGCTGTCGCCCACACCGCCTTCGGCTGCTTGAGGATGCTGCCCGCGCCCTCGTCGAAGGGATCTTCTCCCTTGCCCTCACCGTGCTGCATGGCTTCTTCTCGCTCTCCGCTAGATCGTTGCGATATACAAACAATAAGTTAGAGCGGCTAATGAATGCAAGTTACATCTAGTTTTGGCCGGTGGGAGGGCGGGGGAGAGTTCCCGCAGCGTCGGAAACGGCGCGCGCCGGACGGGTGATCGTCCTTGACGCGGCGTCGAGCGGGGAGGACTGTTGGGCGCTATGAGGGGCGAACCCAGTTGCCCGAAGTGCGGAGGCCGGGTCAGGGCGCCCGGTCTCTTCGCCGACACCTGGCAGTGCGGCGACCACGGGGCGGTGCATCCGCTCCAGCCGGTGCTGCCGCCCAGCGTCGAAGCGCTCTCGGTCGCGGTGAACCGTGCACAAGTGCCCGTGTGGATGCCGTGGCCGCTGCCGGTCGGCTGGCTGTTCAGCGGCATCGCGTACGCGGGCGACGACCGCAGCGGCGGACGGGCCACGGCGATGGCCTGCTCGGGGCCGGGGCCGCTCGGCGGATTCGGTGAACTCCTGCTGGTGGCCGAGGAGTTGGGGGTCGGGCTCGGCGCGAGGTTCGCGGGCATCGACGGCCCCGACCCCGGCGCGCACATCTCCATGGAGAAGCCCCCGCAGACCAAGCTCCTCGCGGCCGGCCGCCCCACCCCGCTCTGGCACGTCTCCGGTACGCCGACGGACCGCGCGGTGTTCGCGGGAGAGGCGCGGGGGCTGTGGCTGTGGGCGATCGTCTGGCCGGAGCAGTCGGGGCTCCTGATGTACGACGAGCTGGTGCTGACCGATCTGCGGGACGCGGGGGCAGAGGTGGAGCTGCTGCCGTGCGGGGCGTTGTCGCCGAGGTTCTTGCTGCAGAGGTGACCGAAGTGACCTGGGGGGCTTTGGGGAAGTGACCTGGGGGTGTTCGAATCCCAGTTACCCTTGAACGTCCCCTCTGTCCGTCCTGCCCCCTGGAGCCAAGCGCGTGCGTATCGACCTGCACACCCACTCCACGGCATCCGACGGCACGGACACCCCCGCCGAACTCGTCCGCAACGCGGCGGCCGCCGGACTCGACGTCGTCGCCCTCACGGACCACGACTCGGTACGCGGCCACGCCGAAGCCGTTGCGGCGCTTCCCGAGGGCCTCACCCTCGTCACCGGCGCCGAACTCTCCTGCCGCCTCGACGGCACCGGCATGCACATGCTGGCCTACCTCTTCGACCCCGAGGAGCCCGAGTTCGCCCGCGAGCGCGAGCTGGTCCGGGACGACCGGGTGCCGCGCGCGCAGGGCATGGTCGCCAAGCTCCAGGACCTCGGCGTGCCGATCACCTGGGAGCAGGTCGCCCGGATCGCCGGTGACGCCTCGCTGGGCCGCCCGCACATCGCGGAAGCCCTCGTCGAGCTGGGTGTCGTCGAGGACGTCTCGGCCGCCTTCACCTCCGAGTGGCTGGCCAACGACGGCCGCGCGTACGTCGACAAGCACGAGCTCGACCCCTTCACCGCCATCCGCCTGGTCAAGGCGGCCGGCGGCGTCACCGTCTTCGCGCACCCCGGCGCCGCCAAGCGCGGCGACACGGTGCCGCTGACTGCGATCGCCGAGCTGGCCGCCGCCGGTCTCGACGGCATCGAGGTCGACCACATGGACCACGACGAGTCCGACCGGGCCCGCCTGCGTGCGTTCGCCGCCGACCACGACCTCCTGGTCACCGGCTCCAGCGACTACCACGGCTCCCGCAAGACCGTCCGGCTCGGGGACTACACCACCCACCCCGACGTCTACGGCGAGATCACCCGCCGTGCCACCGGCGCCTTCCCGGTGCCGGGCGCGGGCGGACGCCCGCGCGCGTAAGGCGCGGCCGGCGCGCGATCCGCGCCGCTTGCGTTCCGGCACCTCTCGCGTGCCGTGACGTTCCGGGGCACCCGTTCGCCCCGAGCGCGCCTCACGACACCGGGCTCCCCGGTGTCGTACGACAAACACCTCACCCCCCTCATGTTCCGCACGGAGCTGTGCCCGCGTGCGCCCGCACCCGCCTGGCACAGCCCTGACCTGCAAGGCTCTCCTGTGTTCGACTTCGCCGTCTTCGGCTCGCTCTTCGTCACCCTCTTCGTGATCATGGACCCCCCGGGCATCACCCCGATCTTCCTCGGGCTGACCTCCGGCCGCCCCGCCAAGGTGCAGCGCAAGATGGCCTGGCAGGCGGTGGCCGTCGCGTTCGGCGTGATCACCGTCTTCGGCCTCGTCGGCCAGCAGGTCCTCGACTATCTGCACATCAGCGTGCCGGCGCTGCGCATCGCGGGCGGTCTGCTCCTGCTGCTCATCGCGCTCTCCCTGCTCACCGGCAAGAACGAGGAGCCGACGCAGACCAAGGACGTCAACATCGCCCTCGTACCGCTGGGCATGCCGCTGCTCGCCGGGCCCGGCGCGATCGTCTCGGTGATCCTCGCCGTGCAGAACCACCCCACCGTCAGCGGTCAGATCTCCGTCTGGACGGCCATCGTGGCGATGCACGTGGTGCTGTGGCTGGCGATGCGCTTCTCGCTGGTGATCATCCGTGTGATCAAGGAGGGCGGTGTGGTGCTGGTGACGCGGCTCGCGGGCATGATGCTGTCCGCCCTGGCGGTGCAGCAGATCATCAACGGCGTCACCGAGGTGATCAAGGCGGGCTGAGGTCCGTACCCGCCGATCCGTACCTACGGATACGGAAAGCGCCCCCGTGCAGGTCATGCACGGGGGCGCTTTCTCGCATCAAACCACTACGTCGTCTTGTGTCGTCTTACGCGTTACGAGGCCGAGGAGTCGGCCGGGCGGATGTAGATGCGCTGGCCGATTGCGGCGGCCTGCTGCACGATCCGGTTGACGGAGGCGGCGTCCACGACGGTGCTGTCGACGGCGGTGCCGTCCACATCGTCCAGGCGCATGATTTCGAAGCGCATGCGCTTCTCCCTTCGTCTGATCCTCCTGCTGGAGAACTGGGGGTGAATGTAAGGGGCACGCGTGAGCGGGGTTGCCGTTGCGTTCCAAGGGGTACAACGAGCCTCCCCCCGGAAAGATTCCCTACACTAAGGAAAATTTTCGTGAGGCTAACTACTCATTGGTAGAGGGGGCCGGGGGACACCGGTTGTGCGGGGGTCTCGAGGGCCCGGACAATGGGACCCGTATGGACGACGCACAGCCTTCGGGCTTCCCAGACCTCACCGATCCCGCTCATCCCGGGTATCCCGCGGACCCCACCGACCTCGCCAGGATCTCCGCCCGCCTGGACCGCACCAACGAGCTGCTCACGCGCGTGCTCGCCGAGGTCTCCAAGACGCCCTCCACCCACGCGATCTTCGTGGACGCGGGCTACGTCTACGCGGCGGCGGGCCTGCTGGTCACCGGCACCGAGGACCGCCGCTCCTTCGACCTGGACGCCGAGGGCCTGATCGAGGCCTTCATCGACAAGGCGCGCACGATCTTCGCCGACAGCCGACTGCTGCGCGTGTACTGGTACGACGGCGCCCGGCGCCGCATCCACACCACCGAGCAGCAGTCCATCGCCGAACTCCCCGATGTCAAGGTCCGCCTCGGCAACCTCAACGCCAACAACCAGCAGAAGGGCGTCGACTCCCTGATCCGTACGGATCTGGAATCCCTCGCCCGGCACCGCGCGATCAGCGACGCGGCCCTGGTCGGCGGCGACGAGGACCTCGTCTCGGCGGTCGAGGCGGCACAGGGGTACGGGGCGCGCGTGCACCTGTGGGGCATCGAGGCCGGTGACGGCCGCAACCAGGCGGAGCCGCTGCTCTGGGAGGTCGACAGTCAGCGCACCTTCGACCTCGACTTCTGCAAGCCGTACGTCACCCGCCGCCCGGTGACGACGTACGAGCAGGAGAACGGCCCGCCGCCCAAGCGCGAGGAGGTCCGCTTCCTGGGTGCGCAGATCGCCGCGAAGTGGCTGGCCGAGCGCGGCCGGCAGGAGCTGGGGGAGCTGCTGCCGGGGCGGCCGTACCTCCCGGGGCCGGTGGACCAGGAGCTGCTGGTCGAGGCGGAACGGATGCTCCAGCGGTCGCTGCGGGGGCACTCGGACCTGCGGCGGTCGCTGCGGGACGGGTTCTGGCAGCGCTTGCAGGCGCAGTACTAGGCGGGGCCAGTAGGTGGGGCCATGAGGCAGGGTCGGAGGGACGTCAGGCGGCCCCTCCGGACGCGAACCCACCGGTAACCTCGACCGCATGAGCAGGCCGCCCACCTTCACCCCGCCCCCCGGCGTCCGCGCCGTCCCCCTCCGCACGGGCCGCGGCACCTTCGCCGCGCTCGAAGCGGGGCCCGCCGGAACGCCGCGCGGCACCGCCCTCCTCCTCCCCGGGTTCACCGGCAGCAAGGAGGACTTCATCGCCAACCTCCGCCCGCTCGCCGACGCCGGATACCGGGCCGTCGCCGTGGACGGCCGCGGACAGTACGAGTCCCAGGGGCCGAAGGACGACCAATCCCCCTACGCCCAGCGGGAGTTGGCGCTCGACGTCCTCGCGCAGGCGCAGGAGGTGGGTGGCGGCCCGGGACCGCTCCACCTCCTCGGCCACTCCCTCGGCGGCCAGATCGCCCGCGCCGCCGCGATCCTCGACCCGGCCCCCTTCCGCACCCTCACCCTCATGTCGTCGGGGCCCGCCGAGATCGACCCCGTCCAGCAGGAGAAGGCCACGCTGCTCGGTCAGGCCCTCGGGTTCATGACCATGAGCGAGGTCTGGGACGCGATGCAGGCCATGGAGACCCCCGCGCCGGAGGAGACCAAGGAAGCCGCGCGGGAGGCGCAGGACCCGGCCCTGGAGACCGCCCTGCGGCACCGCTGGCTGCTGCACAGCCCCGCCCAGCTGATCGCGACGGGCCGCGCCCTCACGGTCGAACCGGACCGGGTCGCGGAGGTCCTGGCCACCGGGCTGCCGGTGCACGTGATCTCCGGGACGGTGGACGACACCTGGCCGGTGCCGCTCCTGGACGACATGGCGGTACGGCTCGGGGCGCACCGCACCGTCGTCAAGGGCGCGGGCCACTCGCCCAACACGGACAGCCCCCGGGAAACGGCGGAAGCCCTCGCGGCCTTCTGGGACCGGCACGGGTAGGACCCTCCTGAGATGCCGATGGCCCCGCCCCCTTCGTACAGGGGGCGGGGCCATCGGCATCATGCGTGCGGCAGGATCAGCTCTCCTGCTGGGCCGCCGGCTTGCGGGTCGTGCGGCGGCGGCGCGGCTTGGCCTCGCCCTCCGCGGCCGGCTCGGTCGCCTTCGGCTGCTCCGCCTTCTGCGTCCTCGGCTTCGCGGACGCAGCGCGCGTCGACGTACGGCGGCGGGGCTGCGTCGGCTCCGGCTCCGGCATCGGGGCCATCTGGAAGTCGACCTCCGGCTCCGCCGAGACCCGCGCACGCACCGGGCGCTTCAGCCTCGGACGTACCGGAGCCTCCACCACCTGGGTCGCCTCGACGACCGGCGCCGCCTTGGCCCGGGGGGCCCGCGCACGGGTGGGCCGCTTCGCCGGGAGCTCCTCGGCGTCCGGCGCCGGGGCGGTGACCTTCACGGTCCGCTTCCGGACGGTCTTCTTGGCCGGCGCGGCCTCCTCGACCGGGGCCTCGGTCACCGTGGCGACGGCGGCCTGGGCGGTCTCGACCGGCTCGGCGGTCTTCCGGGTGCGCGTACGGGTACGGGGCGCCTTCGGGGCCTCCTCGACGGCCTCGGCGACGGGAGTCACCGGTGCCACCGGGGCCTCGGCCACCGCGGTGGTCCGCGTCGTCCGACGGCGGCGACGCGGCGTGCGCGGCTCCGACGCGTCCGGGGCCTCGACAGCGGCAGGGGCCTCGGCGGCAGGGGTCTCCGGAGTCACGGGAGCCGCGACCGTCTCCGAGCCACCACGCGTACGGCGACGCTGACGCGGCGTACGGGTGCGCGCCGGGCGCTCCTCGACCACGGCGGCGGCGGGAGCCGACTTGCGGCCGCGGCCGCCCGTCTCGCCCAGGTCCTCGACCTCTTCCGCGCGCAGACCCGCACGGGTCCGCTCGGCCCGGGGCAGTATGCCCTTCGTGCCCGCGGGGATGGAGAGGATCTCGTACAGGTGCGGGGAGGTCGAGTACGTCTCCTCCGGCTCGTCGAAGGGCAGGTCCAGCGCCTTGTTGATGAGCTTCCAGCGCGGGATGTCGTCCCAGTCGACCAGCGTGACGGCGATGCCCTTGGCGCCCGCGCGGCCGGTGCGGCCCACGCGGTGCAGGTAGGTCTTCTCGTCCTCGGGCGTCTGGTAGTTGATGACGTGCGTCACGCCCTCGACGTCGATGCCGCGGGCGGCGACGTCGGTGCAGACCAGCACGTCGACCTTGCCGTTGCGGAAGGCGCGCAGGGCCTGCTCGCGGGCGCCCTGGCCGAGGTCGCCGTGCACGGCGCCGGACGCGAAACCGCGCTTCTCCAGCTGCTCGGCGATGTCGGCGGCGGTGCGCTTGGTACGGCAGAAGATCATCGCGAGGCCGCGGCCGTCGGCCTGGAGGATGCGGGAGACGAGCTCCGGCTTGTCCATGTTGTGGGCGCGGAAGACGTGCTGCGCGATGTTCGCGACGGTCGCGCCCTCGTCGTCCGGCGCGGTGGCGCGGATGTGCGTGGGCTGCGACATGTAGCGACGGGCCAGGCCGATGACGGCGCCGGGCATCGTCGCGGAGAAGAGCATGGTCTGGCGCTTGGCCGGGAGCATGTTCATGATGCGCTCGACGTCCGGCAGGAAGCCGAGGTCCAGCATCTCGTCGGCCTCGTCGAGGACCAGGGCGCGGATGTGGGACAGGTCGAGCTTGCGCTGACCGGCGAGGTCCAGCAGACGGCCCGGGGTGCCGACGATGATGTCGACGCCCTTCTTGAGGGCCTCGACCTGCGGCTCGTACGCACGGCCGCCGTAGATCGCGAGGACCCGCACGTTGCGCGCCTTGCCGGCGGTCAGCAGGTCGTTGGTGACCTGCTGGCACAGCTCACGGGTGGGTACGACGACGAGCGCCTGCGGGGCGTCGGTGAGCTGCTCGGGCTTGGCCCGGCCCGCCTCGACGTCCGCGGGGACGGTGACGCGCTCCAGGAGCGGCAGACCGAAACCGAGGGTCTTGCCCGTACCGGTCTTGGCCTGGCCGATGACGTCGCTGCCCGAGAGCGCGACGGGGAGCGTCATCTCCTGGATGGGGAAGGGGGACGTGATGCCGACTGCCTCAAGGGCTTCGGCCGTCTCGGAGAGAATGCCGAGGTCACGGAACGTAGTCAGGGTGCTGCCTCTTCTGTGAGACGCGACTCGAGGCGAACAACGGGGGTCGTACCGTGCCTGGGTCTCATCCGGCCTTGGGAGGGCCGGGTGGCGCGGGACCACTGCCATTGCTCTAGCGCTCGTGTCGCTGAGGGTTCCCTCGTCTGCGGAAGTGCTTGTGCACCGCGCGCACGGAGGGCTGTCGGGTCGGAGCCGATCGGGCCACCGACCGGGCATCCTCATTCGGATGGCCTGCACAGAGCGCGCGCACCAGGGTGCGTACGCGGGGAATGCTCAGCAGGCGCATTACCACTGTACCCCGGATTCGCGCATGTGTGTTGGGTGAATTCGTAGGAATGATGAGGCGGTGGTGCACACCTGCTCGCCTGACCAGGCCCTTACGCCCCCCTGCGCGCGGGCTATTGTGCGGTTTATGGAGACGCCTGACACCCCCGCCGAACCCGCCGCCCCCGAAGCCCCCGCACCCACCGGAATCGCCGCCCAGGACTGGGCCACGGCCTCCGTCGAGCCGACCTACCGCGACGCGGTGATCGACCTCCTCGGCGCCCTCGCGTACGGCGAGCTGGCGGCCTTCGAGCGGCTCGCCGAGGACGCGAAGCTGGCGCCGACGCTGGGCGACAAGGCGGAACTGGCGAAGATGGCCTCCGCCGAGTTCCACCACTTCGAGCGCCTGCGCGACCGCCTCTCGGCCATCGACACCGAGCCGACCGCCGCCATGGAGCCCTTCGCCAAGGCCCTCGACGACTTCCACCGTCTGACCGCCCCGTCCGACTGGCTGGAGGGCCTGGTCAAGGCGTACGTCGGCGACTCGATCGCCAGTGACTTCTACCGCGAGGTCGCCGCCCGCCTGGACACCGACACCCGCTCCCTCGTGCTCGCCGTCCTCGACGACACCGGGCACGGCAACTTCGCCGTCGAGAAGGTGCGTGCCGCCATCGAGGCCGACCCGCGCGTCGGCGGCCGGCTCGCGCTGTGGGCGCGTCGTCTGATGGGTGAGGCGCTGTCGCAGGCGCAGCGCGTGGTCGCCGAGCGCGACTCGCTCTCGACCATGCTGGTCGGGGGTGTCGCGGACGGTTTCGACCTCGCGGAGGTCGGCCGGATGTTCTCCCGCATCACCGAGGCGCACACCAAGCGGATGGCGGCGCTGGGGCTGGCTGCCTGACCTGCGGGTTTCTCGTACGTAGCGTGAGGTGCCGGCGCCGGCGGCGCAGCGGTACGGGGCCCGTCCAGCCGGACGGGCCCCGACGTCTGCTACGCCGCGGCCGATCGGCGGCGGATCCGTCCGGCGGGGCGCAGCAGCAGCGAGAGCGACACCGCTCCCACCGTGGCCGCCCCGACGAGGGTCGCGAAGGGGTGCCCGGGGCCGACGGCCGCGTGAGTGAGCCAGGCGCCGAACAATGCGCCGAAGATGCCTGCGGTGAGGACCAGCGGGCGGGACGGCAGGCGTTCGGGCAGCCGTGAGACGGCGGCCCAGGCGAGGGCGAGGCCAAGGATGACGGAGCCGAGAGCTTCCAAGATCAACGCGGTTCCCTCCTGTGCACTGCAACGTGGGCAAATGGGTCGTAGCCCGTCTTACCCGGAGGGTGCGGAATGCAACCCTCCTCCACGGTCCGGGACCACGAACGGCCCCTCGGTGAGGCAGCTTTCAGAAGTGCAGACGTGCGCAGGGCCCGGCGGGTTGATCCCGCCGGGCCCTGCACAGGTGCTGCTGGTGTGACGCGTACTGCTGGTGCTGTGTGACGCGTACTAGAGGGCGCCGAAGCCCACGCGACGCTGCGCCTGCTCGCCGATCTCCACGTAGGCGATGCGGTCCGCCGGCACCAGGACCTTGCGGCCCTTGTCGTCGTTCAGGCTGAGCAGCTGTGCCTTGCCGGCCAGCGCGTCGGCCACGGCGCGCTCGACCTCCTCGGCAGACTGCCCGCTCTCCAGAACGATCTCCCGGGGTGCGTGCTGCACGCCGATCTTGACCTCCACGGCTATGTCCCTCCGACGATCTGGGTCAGCGCGGTCCACCGCGCCGTACGTTCAGACACATTAGCCCGGAGAGAGCACGTCATCCGCTTTCCGGGCCACGCCGGGAGCGAACACGCACCTGCGTCAGTGCTGCTCAGTGCTGCTCGGAGCCGTGCAGCGGGAAGCCCGCGATGCCGCGCCAGGCCAGCGAGGTCAGGAGCTGCACCGCCTGGTCGCGCGGGATGGTGCTGCCGCTGGACAGCCAGTAGCGGGCCACCACCTGCGAGACCCCGCCCAGGCCCACGGCCAGCAGCATCGACTCGTCCTTGGAGAGGCCAGTGTCCTCGGCGATGACCTCGCTGATGGCCTCCGCGCACTGGAGCGAGACCCGGTCCACGCGCTCGCGCACGGCGGGCTCGTTCGTCAGGTCCGACTCGAAGACCAGCCGGAAGGCGCCGCCCTCGTCCTGGACGTACGCGAAGTAGGCGTCCATGGTCGCCGCGACGCGCAGCTTGTTGTCGGTGGTCGAGGCGAGAGCGGTGCGCACCGCCTGGAGCAGCGACTCGCAGTGCTGGTCGAGGAGCGCCAGGTAGAGGTCGAGCTTGCCGGGGAAGTGCTGGTAGAGCACCGGCTTGCTGACTCCGGCGCGCTCGGCGATGTCGTCCATCGCGGCCGCGTGGTAGCCCTGCGCCACGAACACTTCCTGGGCGGCGCCCAGGAGCTGGTTGCGTCGGGCTCGGCGTGGCAGGCGGGTGCCCCGCGGACGTGCCGCCTCTGTCTGCTCGGTGGCTGTCACGCCGCCTCCCATGTCTTTCAGGTTCACGGACTTCTCACCGCACGGCTGTTCCGTGTGATGTGCGCCGCGCCGCCATCGTACTTTTGGGTAACCCCCCTGTGCGCGGTGCGGACGCAGAATTTCACGGAGCGGACACTGCGGGAAGGGTGATCAGTGGGCCGAAATGCGGAGAAGTGGGTCCGCTCAGCGGGAGTCGTCCCTTGCCTCAGCGAGGGTCATCCCTCGCCTCAGCGGTAGTCGTCCTCGTCGAGGGCCACCACGCGTGCCTGTTCTGCGACGTCCGCCGGGTTCGCGGAGCCGGCGTCGGTGGCCGGAAGCGGGTCGTCCGTCTCCTGCCGTACGTCGGTGTGCTGCTCGGCGGCGTCCGCCTCGGGCGTCTCGGGGTCGAGGGCGGCCGCCTCGTCGGCGCCCGTGGGGAAGTCGTCCGGTTCGGTGGGGTCCACAGTCATGGTGTTCCGCCTTTCCGGCGCGCGGCCCGTCATGTGCGGGCGCACGTCCTCTTTCGAGCGTAGGAGCGCGCGGGGGCGCGCGCCATGCGGTCCGGGGGCGCACGACGGGGAGCCCTCCGGGGGCGCACGTGGTGAGGCCGGGGGCGTACGCGGTGAGCCTGTGACCGCGAACACACGAGCCCCTGCGTGATCGTCTCGTAACATTGGCGCCATGTCTTCGACCGATCTGCCGGAATCCAGCACCGCGGCCGCTCCGTTGCCGCTGGTCAGTGCCGTCAGGGTCGCCGAGGGGGAGCAACTGCGGACCGTCTCCCTGCCCGGGCTGACGCTGAACGTGCGCTCCAGGCCCCCGGCGCAGCAGGGCCTGCCGCCCGCCCTGTACGTCCACGGCCTCGGCGGCTCCTCGCAGAACTGGTCGGCGCTGATGCCGCTGCTCGACGGCGTCGTCGACAGCGAGGCCCTCGACCTGCCGGGCTTCGGCGACTCCCCGCCGCCCGACGACGGCAACTACTCGGTCACCGGGCACGCGCGCGCCGTCATCCGCCACCTCGACGCCGCCGGCCGGGGCCCCGTCCACCTCTTCGGCAACTCTCTCGGCGGCGCGGTCTCCACACGCGTCGCCGCCGTCCGCCCGGACCTGGTGCGCACGCTGACACTGGTGTCGCCCGCGCTGCCGGAGCTGCGGGTGCAGAAGACCGCCATCCCCACCGGGCTGCTCGCGATCCCCGGCGTCGCCTCGCTCTTCGCGAAGCTCAGCCGCGACTGGACGGCCGAACAGCGCACGCGCGGTGTGACGGGCCTCTGTTACGGCGATCCCGGCCGGGTTTCGGAAGAGGGTTTCCGTGCCGCTGTCGAGGAGATGGAGCGGCGGCTGGAGCTGCCGTACTTCTGGGACGCGATGACCCGTTCCGCGCGGGGCATCGTGGACGCGTACACCCTCGGTGGCCAGCACGGACTGTGGAAGCAGGCGGAGCGGGTGCTCGCGCCGACCCTGCTGGTGTACGGCGGGCGCGACCAGCTGGTGTCCTTCCGCATGGCGCGCAAGGCTTCGGCTGCGTTCCGTGATTCCCGGCTCCTGGCTCTTCCGGATGCCGGGCATGTGGCGATGATGGAGTACCCCGAGGAGGTCGCCGAGGCATTCCTGGGGCTCGTACAGACGCATGCACCCCTGTCGGCGCACCCGCCTGCGCAGGCGGCCTCGCCCGCGGAGGCGACGGCGCACGCGGACCCGCACACCGAAACGCACACGGAAACGAGGAGCTGATCCGCCGCGTGGGACGTCACAGTCGCCGAGGTGCCGCACCGAAGGGTGCCGACGAGACCCCTGGCATACCCGGCGGCGGCGCCGCCTCCAGAGGTGTCGCAGGTGCGCCCGCCGCACCCGGCACCGGGCGACGTCGCCGCGGTGACACAGGAGCGATGCCGCGCGTCCAGGACACCGGCGCGACGGCGCGCTATCAGGACACCGGCGCGGTGCCGCGTTCTGACACCGGTACGGTGCCTCGTTTTCAGCCACGCCACCTCGCAGGGGGGCCGCAGGCGCAAGTGCGCGGCGGACACCCCGAACAGCGCGAGCCGGGCGGGGGGTGGGGTGACACCGGTGCTGGGCGCTACGGGGTCACCGACACTGGTGCCGGGCGCTATGGCGTCACCGACACCGGCAGCGGGCGTTACGGCGACTGGGTCGGGGCGTCGCGGGACACCGCCGCTTTCGCGCCGCCGCAGCAGCCGCAGGCCCCCCGTCCCCGGCCGCAACAGCCGCAGCCGCCCACCGGCCTCGGTGTCGGTGCGCGCATCCCCGTGCAGCGGCGCGGTCCCGGGCCGCGCCCGGACTTCGTGGAGGCCTTCGAGGAGCCGCGGCCGAGCACCAGGGGTGCGGGGCCCCGCGACCCGTACGACGCCGTCACCGACTGGGACGACGCCGAGGCGCTGCGGGCGCACGCCGACGATTCCGACGGCACGGCCCCCCGCTCCGGGCGCTGGCTGGCCCGTACCGTCATCGGCGTCTCCGCGGCGGCGGTGACCGCCGCCCTCGCGGTCATGGTGACCGGCACGGGGTCGTCGTCGGGGCAGAAGGACGAGGCGGCCGGGCCCGGCGTCGCCGACCGCGACAGCGCCGACGGCCCCTCGCGCGACCAGGACCGCACCGCGCCGCAGGGGAGCGAGCTGAAGCAGGCTCCGGCCACGTCGCTGCCGTACGAGAAGCGCATGGCGCTGAAGCTGCCGATGGCCGCGGACCAGAGCGGCCCGAACGCCTTCGACACCGTGCCCGGCGAGGCCGCCGCGCCGCGCCAGGGGGCCAAGCACTGGCGCTACCGCGTGGACGTGGAGAAGAACCTAGGGCTCGACGGGAAGTTCTTCGCCGACGCCGTGCAGCGGACGCTCAACGACAAGCGCAGCTGGGCCGGGGACGGCCGGATGTCGTTCGAGCGGGTTTCCGAGGGGAAGGCCGACTTCGTGGTGACGCTCGCGTCCCCGGTCACCACCAACATCTGGTGCGAGAAGTCGGACCTGGAGACACTCTCGCGCAACGTCTCCTGCGACTCCGCCCGCACCGAGCGGGTGATGATCAACGCCTTCCGGTGGGCCGGCGGTTCGGAGACCTTCGGCGACGCGCTGCTCTTCCCGTACCGGCAGATGCTCATCAACCACGAGGTCGGTCACCGGCTCGGGCACAACCACGAGTTCTGCGCCAAGGACGGCGCGCTCGCACCGGTGATGATGCAGCAGACGAAGACGCTGGAGACCGGCGACAAGAAGTGCCGCCCCAACGCGTGGGTGCATCCCGAGAGCTGACGCCGGGACGGGTGATGCGCGCGGTCCGGAGCGTCCCGGAGTTCACGCGCGTGCACACACCTCTCTAGCGCGACTAAACGCGACCCGCGCAGGAAAGTTACGACTCTTCACCCCTTCCGGTGGTGCGATGGACAACCGTCCGTCGCGCCACCGGCATGTCCGCATACGGTCGGTCCCGCTGCGAGTCGCCGGATCAACGGCGGCTTCCCACAAGGGAGATCGGGGGTGTACCACGTGCGGATCGGACTGCTTACGGAGGGTGGTTACCCGTATGCGACAGGTGAGTCCAGGTTCTGGTGCGACCGGCTTGTGCGCGGGCTCGCGCGGCATGAATTCGACCTCTACGCCCTGAGCCGCAGCGCGGACCAGGAGGAGCAGGGGTGGCTGGAACTGCCGCCGCAGGTGCAGCGGGTGCGCACCGCCCCGCTGTGGGCCCCGCAGGCCGACTTCGGGACCACGCACGGGCGCCTGGGCGCGCGGGCCTACGGGCGGCGTGAACGGCGGCGTTTCGACGAGCACTTCGGGGAGCTGGTCTCGGCGGTCTGTGCGGGGGAGACCGCCGGGGAGGGCGCGACGGTGGCGGAGCGTTTCTCCACAGGGCTGTACGGGCTGGCCGAACTCGCCCGCGAGAAAGGCGGGTTGCACACCGCGCTGCGCTCCGAACGCGCGGTGCGTGCGCTGGAGCGCGCCTGTCGCGCGCCGGGCGCACCCCGGGTCGTGCAGACCGCGAAAGTCCCCGACTACCTGGCCTTCGCCGACTTCCTGGAGCGCGCCCTGCGCCCGCTGTCGCTCGACTGGTACGACGCGGGGGAGGGCGGTCTGGGAGCCGTCGACCTCTGCCACGCCGCCTCGGGCGGCACGGCGGCGCTGCCGGGACTGCTGGCCAAGCGCTTCTTCGGGGTGCCGCTGCTGGTGACCGAGTACGGAGTGCAGCTGCGGGCGCACTACCTGGCCGCGCACGAAGACGGGTTGAGCGCCTCTGTACGGACGCTGCTCGCCGCCTTCCAGGGGCTGCTGGCCGCCGAGGTGTACGCCCAGGCGGCCGTGATCACCCCCGGCAACGCGCACGCCCGGCGCTGGCAGGAGCGCTGCGGCGCGGACCGCGCCAAGCTGCGCACGGTGTACCCCGGGATGGAGTCCGAGCGGTTCGCGACCGTGGGGGAGGCCCTGGACGAGGGCTGCACGGGTCCGGACGGCACGCTGGTGTGGGTGGGCCGGGTGGAGCCCGCCAAGGACCTGGTGGCGCTGCTGCACGCCTTCGCGGCGGTGCGCAGGGCCGAGCCGGACGCCCGGCTGCGGATCATCGCCGCCCCGATCGCCGCGCACGAACGCACCGCACGCGGCTATCTCGCGCACTGCCGGGCGCTGGCCGCCCAGCTCTTCCCCGACGAGGCCGCCGACGCGTACGCCGAGGGCGAGTGCCCGGTCACCTTCGAGGAGATCGGCGGACCCGAGGCCCCTGACCTGGCGGAGGCGTACGCGGCGGGCTCCGTGGTGGTGCTCTCCAGCGTCGTCGAGGGCTTCCCGATCAGCCTCGTCGAGGCGATGTTCTGCGGACGGGCCACCGTCTCCACGGACGTCGGCGCGGTGGTCGAAGTCATCGGCGGCACAGGTCTCGTGGTGCCGCCGCGCAACCCCCGCGCCCTCGCGGACGCCTGCCTCGCACTGCTGCGGGACCCGGAGCGCAGGGCGCGCCTGGGGGCGGCGGGGCGCGCAAGGGCGCTCGAACTGTTCACCGTCGAGCAGAATCTCGCGGCATTTCGCGGCATTTACCTGGAGCTGGTTTCGCACTGCCCGGTGCGCAGAGAGACACAGGACGCCGACCCCCTGCCGTTCGAGTTCCCGGCGGAGGCGTACGTACCGGGCACCTGGACGGGCGGCGCACCGCTCGCCGCAGTGGCGGTCCTGGCCGAACCCGATCCGCCGCGTGCGGAACACCTGATGGACCTGACGGACCTGACGGAACACCTGTTGGACACCACCGACCCCGTACGGGAGGCACGCACATGACCACGCAGACGGCAGACGCGACGGGCATGGCGGAGACCCCCGCCCAGGGCACCGACGTGTCCGCGATGCGGTCCACCGCCGCTTCGGTGCCGGTGCAGCCGGTGAATCTTGGCACCGGTGCCGGTGCTAGAAAGACGGCCAACACCGGTGCCAGGACGGTTGCTTCCCGCAGCGGGCCCGCCGACCCGGTCAAGGTGCTCATGCACCGCCACCGCGAACTGTGCGAACGGGCCGTCGATCCCCTGGAGATCGCCGCGGGTCTCGAAGCCCACGGCGTCACCGACCGCACCGCCGCCCGCTTCCGGCACCGGGACGTCTTCTCCCTCGCCGAGGAGCTCTACGCGCGCGTGCCGCGCACCGACGAGGAGGACGCTCCGGCGCACGCCCCGCAGCCTCTGGCGCACGCCCCGTCCCTCCCGGCCGCCTGGGCGGCGTACGCACTCCTGCCGGGCGTCCTGTGCGCCCTCACGCTGCTCGGCGCGGACAGGCTGGACGGCGGGTTCAGGATCGCGGTCGCCGTCACCGGGGCGCTGGCGACACTCGCCGCCGTCGCCCTGTGCCTGCGGCGCGGACCGCTGCGCGCCGACGGCTACGCGCCGTGGACGCGCACCTGCTGGCTGCTGCTGTACGCGGTCCTCGGCGACGGCGTACTGAACCGGCTGCTCGGCGACGGCCCCCTCTGGGCGCCGGAACCGGCCACCCTCCTCGGGCTCATCGCAGCCCTGGCCCCCGCGGCCTGGTGCGCACGGCTGCTGTCCGTGCAGGCGCGCCGCAGGCTCAGCGTGAGCCGGGGCACCGAGGACTTCGGCGCGGCGGTACGGCCGCTGCTGTTCGGGGTGTTCGGCCTGCACGCCGTGACACTGACGGTGCTGCTCTACGCGGCGGCCGGGCTCGGCTTCGGCGGCGCCTTCGCGGTGTCCGCGCTCGCCGTCGGATCCCTGCTCTTCCTGGCCAGACTGCTCGCCGTGCACGGGATGCCCGGCGCGGGCGCGGCCGGACTCACCGCCGCCTGCACCGTCGAAGTGCTCGCCCTCGCCGCCCCGGCGGCCGCCCGGCTGCCCGGCTGCGAAGCCCTGGCACAGCCCGTGCGCGCCGTCGTGCGCCAGTGGGGCACCGGAGCCGTACCGGCCATCGCCTGCGGAGCCGCCGCCCTCGGCCTCCTCGCCCATGCCGCCGTCGCACTGTCGCGGGCCTCCGCCCACGCGGGACGGCGCGACTGACAGCGCGCAGGCCGGCCCGCCTTCGGCCCGCCCCGCGTGCCCGGCGGCGCACCCACCGTGCCGCCGCCCCCCTCGGTCGTACGCCCCCTTCATCCGTCGTACGACCCGACCGACCACCCCCCTGGCAGCCCCGGAGCCGACGCCGAGGCGGCCGCAGCACCACCCCGTCACACCCGCAGCACCCGTACAACACCCTCAAGGAGAACGTCACATGACCCCCCCACCCCCTCTGTCCGTGCAGTCCGTGCGCGCCCGTCGGCAGCGAGGGGAGGAGACGCGATGAGGGTCCTCCTGCTCGGCGCCAACGGATACCTCGGCCGCTTCGTCGCGGACCGGCTCCTCGCCGACCCCGCCGTCCAGCTCACCGCCCTCGGCCGGGGCGACGACGCCGACGTGCGGTTCGACCTCGCCACCGGCAGCCCCGGAGCCCTCACCCGGTTCCTGGACGCCGTGCACCCCGGAGTCGTCGTCAACTGCGCCGGTGCCACCCGGGGCGGTGCCCGCGACCTCACCCGGCACAACACCGTCGCCGTCGCCACCGTCTGCGAAGCCCTCCGTCGCAGCGGCTGCGGGGCGCGCCTGGTCCAGCTCGGCTGTGCCGCCGAGTACGGGCCCTCCCAGCCCGGCTCCTCCACCGCCGAGGACGCCGTGCCGCGCCCCGGCGGACCGTACGGAGTCAGCAAGCTGGCGGCCACCGAGCTGGTGCTCGGCTCGGGCCTCGACGCCGTCGTGCTGCGCGTGTTCTCGCCGGTCGGGCCCGGCACGCCCGCCGGATCGCCGCTCGGCCGCCTCGCCGAGGCGATGCGCCGGGCCATGCAGTCCGGCGACGGCGAGCTCAAGCTCTCCGGGCTCGGCGTGCAGCGCGACTTCGTCGACGTACGGGACGTGGCACGCGCCGTGCACGCAGCGTCCCTGTCCGCCGCGCAGGGCGTCGTGAACATCGGCACCGGACGCGCGGTACGGCTGCGCGACGCCGCCGCCGTGCTCGCCCGGGTCGCCGGATACGGCGGCGCCCTGCACGAACTGGACGCCCCCAGCGGGTACTCCAGCTCCGCCGCGGCCAGCGCCGCCGTCCGCAACGGAGGCGTCCCCACCATCGGTGCACCCCGCTCCGGCGACGCCCTCACCGAACACCTCGGGGCGGCCCCGTACCCGTACCCCGACGGCTGCGGCAGCTGGCAGCAGGCGGACGTGCGCACCGCCCGCGACCGGCTCGGCTGGCGGCCCCGGATCAACCTGGAGGAATCGCTCGCGGACATCTGGATGGAGGCGGCGTGCCGCATCTGAGCACCTCCGGCGCCGTCCGCCCCGCCATAGGGGCGGACCGGCTCGGGATCGGCGTCCCGGGCTACGCGCACCCGCTCCTCGCGCCGGTGGAGTGGGCCGAACTCCTGCGCTTCTCGCGGCTGTACGCCGGTCCCGGCCACGCGGCACCCCTGCACTGGACGGTGCTCAACGTCGCCGACGGGCCCGGCGCGCGCCCCGACCCGCACTGCCTGGACGCCTCGGGGCGGCTGCGCAACGCGGGCCTGCGGGTGCTCGGGCACCTCGACATGACGTACGGGGCGCGGGCGTTCGGCGAGCTGGTCGCCGACGCCCAGCGCTTCCTGGACTGGTACCGGGTCGACGGCTTCTATCTCGACCGCTGTCCCACAGAGCGGGACGAACTGTCCGAAACCCGGCGGCTGACCGCCACCCTGCGGTCGATGCTGGAGGGCACCGAGGCCCTCGACGGCGGCCGGCTCGTCCTCGGCCACGGCACCCATCCGTACTCCGGATACGCCGAGACCGCCGACCAGTTGGTGACCTTCTCCGGGCCGTGGACCGACTACCGCTGGTCCCAGGCGGCCGAGTGGACGGCCGCCTACCCGGCCTCCCGCTTCTGCCACCTGGTGCACGGAGTGCCCCGTACGCACCTGGAGGAGGCGCTGCGGATCGCCCGCTGGCAGGGCGCGGGCACCATCTGGTTCACCGACCGCACCGAGCGGGCGGGCGCCGACGACCCGGTCGGCAGCCCCTGGGAGGCCCTGCCCGGTTACTGGGACGAGATCGTCTCGCGCATCGGACCTGGTGTCTCGGAATGAGGAGGGGCGTGGCAGTGTTACACGACGAACAACCGTATTGATTGACCGACCACCGGAGTTCCCGTGTCGCTGCCACCCCTGGTCGAGCCCGCTGCCGAGCTCACCGTCGACGAGGTCCGTCGGTACTCCCGCCACCTGATCATCCCGGACGTCGGGATGGACGGGCAGAAGCGCCTGAAGAACGCCAAGGTGCTCGCTGTGGGCGCCGGCGGCCTCGGCTCTCCCGCCCTGATGTACCTGGCCGCCGCAGGCGTCGGCACGCTCGGCATCGTCGAGTTCGACGAGGTCGACGAGTCGAACCTCCAGCGCCAGATCATCCACAGCCAGGCCGACATCGGCCGCTCGAAGGCGGAGTCCGCCAAGGACTCGGTCCTCGGCATCAACCCGTACGTGAACGTCGTCCTGCACGAAGAGCGGCTCGAAGCCGAGAACGTGATGGAGATCTTCTCCCAGTACGACCTGATCGTCGACGGCACGGACAACTTCGCGACGCGCTACCTGGTCAATGACGCGTGCGTGCTGCTGAACAAGCCGTACGTATGGGGCTCGATCTACCGCTTCGACGGCCAGGCCTCGGTCTTCTGGTCCGAGCACGGCCCCTGCTACCGCTGCCTGTACCCGGAGCCCCCGCCGCCGGGCATGGTGCCCAGCTGCGCCGAGGGCGGCGTGCTCGGCGTGCTCTGCGCGTCGATCGGCTCCATCCAGGTCACCGAGGCCATCAAGGTCCTCACCGGCGTGGGCGACCCGCTGGTCGGCCGCCTGATGATCTACGACGCCCTGGAGATGCAGTACCGCCAGGTCAAGGTCCGCAAGGACCCCGACTGCGCGGTCTGCGGTCCGAACGCGACGGTCACCGAGCTCATCGACTACGAGGCCTTCTGCGGCGTCGTGTCCGAGGAGGCCCAGGAGGCCGCCGCCGGTTCGACGATCACTCCCAAGCAGCTCAAGGAGTGGATCGACGCCGACGAGAAGATCGAGATCATCGACGTCCGCGAGCCGAACGAGTACGAGATCGTCTCGATCCCCGGCGCGAAGCTGATCCCCAAGGGCGAGTTCCTGATGGGCACCGCCCTGGAGAGCCTGCCGCAGGACAAGAAGATCGTCCTGCACTGCAAGACGGGTGTCCGCAGTGCGGAAGTCCTCGCCGTGCTGAAGTCGGCGGGCTTCGCCGACGCCGTGCACGTCGGCGGCGGCGTGATCGGCTGGGTCCACCAGATCGAGCCGGAGAAGCCCGTCTACTAGACCGGCTGAGTGTTGCGAGGGGCCGGGCGGCCGTGGGCTGCCCGGCCCCTTCGGCTTGCCCCGAATGAGTGAGCGGGCGGAGCGGCGGCCGGGCGTCGCGGCAGGTGGCGGCGATAAGTAGGGCTGTCCGTTCATGTCCTTCGCGTCGATCGCGCCTTTTGCGTACTTCGCGTTCTCCGTGCCCCGAGAGGTCCCGCCTTCATGACTCACGTTTCCGGGAGGCGGCGGCAGGCGCTGTTGCTGTCCTCGATGCTCGTCGCCACCCCGTTGCTGTCCCTGTCGTCCGTCCTGCCCGCAGCCGCGCAGGCACGTGCGCTCGCGGACTGCACCCCCTCCGCCGGGTTCACGAACTGTGTGCGGTTCGAGCACACGGGCGACGACCAGACCTTCACCGTCCCCACGGGGGTCACGAGTCTCGACGTACGGATGTGGGGTGCGGGCGGCGGCGGGGCGGACCCGTCCTACTTCGCGGGCAGTCTCGCGGGCGCCGGCGGCGGCTTCACCCAGGGCACTCTCGCCGTGTCGCCCGGTACGGCGCTGACCGTCACGGCGGGCGGCGGCGGCGAGGCCAGCTCCACCATCGCCCCTTACGGAGGCGGCGGCGAGGGCGGCAGCACCGCGACTCCGCAGGCCATGGGCGGGGCGGGCGGCGGCATGAGCGCCCTGTGGGCCGGCGCCTACGGCAGCACACCCCTGCTGATCGCGGGCGGAGGAGGCGGGGCGTCCCCGGGCTCCGACCCGGCCCCCTACGGCGGCCCCGGCGGCGGGGAGTCGGGCGGTCAGGACGGCGACGGCACCAAGTCCGGCAGGGGCGGCACCCAGTCGGCGGGCGGTGCGGCGGCGGCCGGAGGCGTCGGCATCCCGTGCACCATTGCCGCCAAGCCGGGGGAGCGGTTCAAGGGCGGCAACGGCGCCGACATCGCGGGTGACGGCGAGGGCGGCGGCGGTGGCGGCGGCGGATACTTCGGCGGCGGCGGTGGCGCCTGCCAGATGACCGGCGGTGGCACCCCCAACGGCGGCGGTGGCGGCGGTTCGGGCTTCATCGGCGGTACGGGCGTCAGCGGCGCGGTGACCGAGGCGGGTACCCCGAGCACCGTGCACGGGGCCGGAGGTGCCGCAGCCCGAGCGGGCGACGACCAGTACGTCGCCGGGAAGGGCAGCGGCGGCGGGGCGGGCGACGGCGGCGACGGCCTGGTCGTCCTCCAGTGGGCCGCCCCCAAGTCCGCGCTCGCCGTCACCAAGAGCGTCGCTCCCGCCCCCTACCTGCCGGGCAAGCCGCTGACGTACACGGTGAAGGTCACCAACTCCGGTCCCGGAGCCGCGAACGGCGCCCGGGTGAAGGACGAACTGCCCGCCGCGCTCAAGGACTTCACCTGGACCTGCGCGCCCACCGGCGGCGGCGTCTGCTCCACGCAGTCCGGCACCGGGAACATCGACGCGACCGTCGACCTGCCGCCGGGCGCGGAAGCAGTCTTCACCGTCACCGGCACCGTCCCGCAGGGCACCACCGGCACCCTCGACAACACGGCCACCGTCACCGCCGCAGGCCAGGACGCCAACTGCGGCCCGACCTGCACCAGCGGCGCGAAGGCCGACGCGGAGACACGGGCCGACCTTGCGATCCGCAAGGAGACCGTGACGTCGGGCGGCAAGGCGGTCAAGCCGGGCCAGACCTTCGGCTACCGGATCACCGTCGACAACCGGGGCCCCGCATCCGCCCCCGACGTCAAGGTCACCGACCCGCTGCCCGCCGCCCTGTCCTTCGCCTCCTCGCCGGACGGCTGCACGGCCGCCGGCCAGGACGTCACCTGCGGCCCCAAGGGCCCGCTGGCCAACGGGGATTCGCTGACCTGGACCTTCCAGGTAAAGCTGGCAGGCGGCTACAAGGGCACCGGCGCCGACATCGACAACCGGGCCACCGTCACCTCCGCCGCCCCCGACCCGGACCTCGGCAACAACACCAGCGCCTCGGGCGCCGCTGTGGTCAAGGTCATCCACCCGGTCGGCCCGGTGAAGCCCGTCAAGCCCGTGAAGCCGACCAAGCCCACCGGCCACGGCAAGAAGCCCGGCCACGGCCACAAGCCCGGCCACGGCGAGCCCCGCAACCACCCGATGCCCCAACTCGCCACCACCGGCACCGAGTCCGGTCACATGTGGGCGGCGGGCGGCTTCGGCCTGATCTTCCTCGGCGGTCTCAGCATGTACGCGGCACGGCAGATCCCCCGGGACTGACCCTCCCCGGCGGCCCGCCACGGCCGCCGGGCAGCACCCGCGGCGGGCACTACGAGCAGACGGTGCCCGCCGCCGGTATTTTCCCGTCCAGCAGATACGCGTTCACGGTCCGCACCACGCAGGCGTTGCCCGTCGGATACGCGCCGTGCCCCTCGCCCTTGAACGTGACGTGCACACCGACGCCCTTGCCCAGCTCCGCCGCCATCCGCTGCGACCCCTCGAACGGTGTCGCCGGGTCACCGGTGCCGCCGACCACCAGCACCGGAGCCGACCCGGGGGCCGAGACATCCGTGTCGGTGTGCGCGCCCTTCACCGGCCAGGAGGCGCACCAGCCCGCCAGGTCCCAGGCCAGGAACGGGCCGAAGACGGGGGAGACCTGCCGGAAGTCCGCCAGGTGCGTGGCGCGGACCTGTTCGGCCGTCGGCCGGGCGGAGGTGTCGGCGCAGGAGATGGCGCGCTGCGAATGGTGCGCCGTGCTGTAGTGCCCCTGCGAGTCGCGGTCGTTGTAGGAGTCGGCGAGCAGGAGCAGCAGGGTGCCGTCCCCGTTCTCCGCGGCCTTCAGGGCGCGGGTGAGGGTGGGCCAGCTGTCCTTGCTGTAGAGCGGGGCGATGATGCCGGTGAGGGCGAGGCTCTGGGTGAGCTTGCGACTTCCGGCCGCCGGGAGGGGCTCCCGGTCCAGGCGCTCCAGCAGGCGTACCACCCGCGCGGTGCCCGCCTTGGCGGAAGTGCCGCCGCTCCGGGAGTAGTTGTCCAGGGCCCGCTGGAAGCCGAGCGCCTGGTTGCGGGCGCCGGCCACGCCGTCGGCGGTGGGGTCGACGACCGCGTCCATCACCAGCCGTCCCACGTTCTTCGGGAACAAGTGGGCGTACACACCGCCCAGTTCGGTGCCGTAGGAGAAGCCGAAGTAGTGCAGCTTGCGGTCGCCCAGGACCTGGCGCAGGAGGTCCATGTCGCGGGCGGCGTCGTCCGTGCCGACGTGCGGGAGGATCTTCCCGGAACGCTCGGCGCAGCCCTCGCCGAAGGCCTTCGCGTCGGCGAAGTACGCCTTCTCCTCGGCCGGGGTGTCCGGGGTGGAGTCCAGGGCCAGCGAGACGTCGGTCTGCTTGTCGTCCCGGCACACCACCTCCGCGCTCTCCGCCACGCCCCGCGGGTCGAAACCCACCAGGTCGTACCGCTCGCGCAGGTACCCGAACATGTCGCCCATCAGCGGCAGGGACGCCACCCCTGACCCGCCCGGACCGCCGAAGTTGAACAGGAGCGAGCCGATCCGCTTGCTGTCGTCGCCCGTCGCGCGGGCCCGGATCAGGGCGATGTCGAGGGTCTCGCCCTTAGGCGAGGCGTAGTCCAGCGGGACCTTGGCGGTGGCGCACTGCCACTCCTGGCCGGGGCGCTGCGCCTCGTTGCCCTGCGCCTTCGTCGGCGCGGAGCACTCCTTCCAGGCCGGCTTCTGGGCGGTCAGGGCCGCCGGGAGCGCGGACTTCGCATCGGGGGCGGGCGGCCGGGGGGTGCCCGGCGGCGGGGCGGCCGCGCCCGTGCGGGTCGATTCCGGCCCGGGCGGATTCGTACCCGTACTGCATCCTGCGGCGGCCACGGCGAGCAGAACCGCCGTCGCCGCCAGGGCGCCCGCCCTCGCCCGTCCCGCTCCCCGTCGTGCCATGACCGATCCCCCCGCCGCGCGCCGTGACGCGCTCGTTCCGACACCTGCCCCGATGTCGAAAGCAGGTGCCAACATCCTAGGGTCGACCACTGAAAGTCACCGAAAACCCTTGCGGTGACTGGCCGTTACCGGTCCGGCCGGCCCTCGGTGCGGTCCTCTTCCCGTCCCTACTCGCAGACCTTCCCGGCCGCCGGAACCTTTCCGTCCAGCAGGTAGTCGTCCACGGTCGACTTCACGCACGTGCTGCCGCTGTTGTACGCGCCGTGGCCCTCGCCCTTGTACGTCAGCTCGACGCCGACGCCCTTGCCCAGCTGCTCGGCCATCTTCTGCGCGCCCTCGTAAGGAGTCGCCGGGTCGCCGGTGTTGCCGATCACGACGATCGGGGCCGCGCCCGGGGCGCTCACGTCCGGCGTCTCCCACTGGCCCGGCACCGGCCACGACGAGCAGCCCGCCAGACCCCAGGCGAGGAAGTCGCCGAAGACGGGGGAGGCGGCCTTGAACGCGGCGACCTTCGACTTGGCGTAGGCCAGGTCGTAACGCTCCTTGGAGTCCACGCAGTTGATGGCGGCGTTGGCCGCGCCGATGTTGCTGTAGGTGCCGTCCTGGTTGCGGCCGTTCATGGCGTCGGCGAGGACCAGCAGCAGCGCGCCGTTGCCGCCGTCCGCCTCGTCCAGGCCCTGCTCCAGGTAGGGCCAGAACTCCTTCGAGTACAGCGTCTGGACGATGCCGTTGGTGGCCTGGCTCTGCGTCAGCTGCCGGCCGCCCGCACCCGGGATCGGCTTCTTGTCGAGCCGCTCCAGGAGGGCCACGATGCCGTCCTCGATCTCCTTCGGGGTGCTGCCCTGGAGCTTGCAGTCGTCGCCGCGCGCCACACAGTCCTTGGCGAAGTTGTTCAGCGCGAGCTGAAAGCCCTTGGCCTGGCCCAGCGAACTCTGCTCGGTCTTCTGGGTGGGGTCCACCACCGCGTCGAACACGGCCCGGCCGACCCGCTTCGGGTACAGGTGCGCGTACACGCCGCCCAGTTCGGTGCCGTACGAGATGCCGAAGTAGTGCAGCTTCTCGTCGCCCAGCACCTGACGCATCAGGTCGAGGTCCTTGGCCGCGTTGGTGGTGCCCACGTACGGCAGTTCCTTGCCGGAGTTCTTCTCGCAGGCCGCCGCGTACTCCTTGATGCCGTCGGCGTACGTCTTCTCCTCGGCGGCGTCGTCGGGGGTGGCGTCCTCGGCGTAGTACGCGTCGAGCGCCTTGTCGTCCTGGCACTTCACGGGGGCGCTGCGGCCCACCCCGCGCGGGTCGAAGCTCACCAGGTCGTACCGGGTGCGCAGCTTCTCGTAGTCCTTGGCGGCGCTCGGCAGGGTGGTCACGCCGGAGCCGCCGGGGCCGCCGAAGTTGAAGATCAGCGAGCCGATGCGCTTGTCCTTCTCGGAAGCCTCCGCGCGGATCAGGGCCAGGTCGATGCGCTCGCCGTCCGGCTTGGCGTAGTCGCGCGGCGCCTGCATGGTGGCGCACTTCCACTCCGTGCCGCCCGGCAGCGGCGACGGCTTCGTGCCCTCGCCCTGGGCGGCGGTGGGGGCAGGGCAGTCCTCCCACTTCAGCTCCTGCGTGGCGAGGTCCTGCTTCGTGTCGGAGTCCTTCTTGCCGCCGTCGGAACAGCCGGACAGGGACAGCAGTACGACGACGGAGGCGGCCAGTGCCGGAGCGCGCAGAGCGGAAGGGGTAGGCATGCCCTCTATCGTGCGCCGGGGCGACCCGGACCGCGCGCGCCGGGGTCCAAGCGGGTGCCCCTGTCGCCGTCTTCGAGGTGACAGGGGCACAGGCTGTTACAGCGCGCCCTTGCGGGTGAGGCTGTTGAAGCAGAGCCAGCCGGGGAGCACGGGCAGCCAGAACGTCAGCAGGCGGAACAGCATCACTGCCGGCGTCGCCACTTCCTTCGGCACCCCCACGAAGGTCAGCGAGCCGATCAGTGCGAGTTCGACCGCGCCGACTCCACCGGGGGTCGGCACCGCCGAACCCGCCGCGTTGGCCGTCAGGAACACCACGGCGACGGCCGCGTAACTGAGATGCTCGGTGTCGCCCTGCCCGAACGCACGGATCGACGCGTCCAGGCACATCACGAACACCACCGTCAGCATCACCATGCCGCCGATGCCCGTGGCGAGCTTCTTCGGGCGCTGGAGCACATCCAGCATGCGCGGCACCACACCCGCGAACAGCGACCGCACCCGCGTGACGACGAACTTCCGCAGGAAGGGCACCGCCGTCACGATCATCGCCAGCACCGCTGCCGTCAGCAGGCCTGCGATCACCGTCCGGGACGGGGTCTCCCAGGAGCTCTGCTCGGTCCCGGTCACGTAACCGAAGATCATCAACAGGCCGATGTGGCTGCCCAGGCCGAAGAGCTGCGCGGCACCCACGCTCGCCACGGCGAGTCCGGGCCGTACGCCCGACCGTTGCAGGAAGCGGGTGTTGAGCGCCACACCGCCGATCGCCGCCGGTGCCACCAGCTTCACGAACGACCCGGCCACCTGCGCCTTGACGGTCTGCCAGAACGAGACCTTCTCCGGGACGAAGCCCAGCAGGCTCATCGCCGCCGCCACATAGCTCAGCGCGGAGAAGAGCGCCGCCACCGCCACCCAAGCCCAGTTCATCTGGGCGAAGGCGTCGGTCACCGGGTTTTCGAGCAGGGACGAGATCAGGAAGTACGCGGCGAACGCGCCGGCCAGCACGCTGACCAGCGTGCGCGGCTTGATGCGCTCCAGGCGGGCCGCCTCGACCGGCGCCTGCGGGCGGATCAGCAGCACCTGGTGACGGATCTGCGTCAGCAGGTCCTCCTCCCGGGCGTCCTCGATCGCAACGTCGATGGCCTCCTTCTCGGCCTTCTTCTCCGCACGCACGGCCTTGCGGCCGGGGACGTCCTCCTCGCCCTTCTCCCGGGCCCTGGCCTCCTTCGCCGCCTCCGACGCGGCCAGCACCGCTTCGCGCTGCCGCTGCGCGCGCTCACGCCCGAGCTTGCGCAGTGTCGCGCGGGTGGAACGGCTCAGCGCGATCGGCTGGAGCAGCGGAAGGCTGTCGGCGACCGTGTCGGGGCCCAGGACGTCCAGGGCGGCCGCCACGGCCCGCTCGGCGCCCGCGCGCAGCCCCAGCGTCGTCAGGAGCTGTGCCACGTCCATCCGCAGCACCACGTCGCCCGCGGCGATCTCGCCGCCGCGCAGATCGGTGAGGATCACCGTGCCGGAACGATCCACCAGGATCGCGTCGCCCGTCAGCCTGCGGTGCGCGATGCGCCGCGACTGGAGAGCCTCCACCTGCCGCCAGGCGTCCCGCAGCAACTCGTCGGTGATCTCCTCGTCGGGCAGCGAGTCCAGGGTCCGGCCGCCCAGGTGCTCGTACACGAGCATCACGGCGTCCGGGCCGAGCTCCGAGGTGGCGATCAGTTTCGGGGCGTTCGCACCGGCCGCGATGGCCGCGTACGCCAACAGTGCTTCTTGCTCCAGCGCCTGTCGCAGGGACTGGATGGAGCGGCGCTGGGTGATGCCGCGCAGGGTGACCCGGCGCCACACCCGGTAGAAGAAACCGTGCGCCTGCTGTTCTCGGTCGACGACGGTGATGTCGAGGGGTGGTCCGTCCTCCAGGGTGACGATGTAGCGCCGTCCCCGGTCGCCCTGGTCGCCCATGTCCGGGTCGTCCTCGGCGCGCATCGCCGACACCGGGCGGAAGCCCACGTGCCGCAGCCCGGCCAGGAGGGTCTGCCCGGTGGGGCGCACATTGGGGGAGCCCACGGCGTAGAGGGTGGCGTACGCCACGGTCCAGCCGATGAGCACCGTCACGACGATCGACAGCGGCGTCGTCTGCCCGCCCACCAGCACGGCGAACGCGTTGAGCAGCAGCACCGCCCACAGCGCCACCCGCCAGCGCGGCCTGCGCGCCATCCCCACGGCCGTCATGTAGGCGATCACCGGTGCGAGGTAGCCGTGCACCGGGTCGGTGAGACCCGTGCCGTCGATCGCGGGCCGGGTCAGTGCCTCACGGATGGGCTTCGGGGCGGAACCGGAGACCCACAGATCGGTGGCGAGGGCGACACCGTGCGCCAGCACGGCGGCCAGCACGCCGTCGGCGATGCGCAGGCCGTCCCGCTTGATCAGCCGCTCGATCGCGAAACCCACGGGGAGGATCAGCACGGCGATGCTGGAGATCAGGCCCGCCAGCCGTACGAAGACCACGGGGGTCTGCGCCGTGCCGTCGATGATGTCCTGCTCCAGGCCCGACGCCGTGCCGTGCGCGAACGCCGCCAGCCCGATGACACAGACGATGCCGAACAGGCCCGACAGCAGCCGCACCAGGTCGGCGGGCCGGTGCACACGCGCCGCCAGCAGCGGTTCGTCGCCGGACACCCGCTCCGGGGGGCCCTTGTCGGTCCGTACGAGCGTCGCCCCTCCGGAGGACCTCTCCACGGCCTTCTCCAGCCGTGGCGGCCCGTCGGCGCTCTGCCCGCCGCCGCCGTCCGGGGCGTCCGTCTCTGGGCGCGGGACGGCGTCAGGAGCGCCCGCCGCCGGTCGAGGCTGCACGTCCTGCTCCTTCATCGTCGTCTCTTCTTGCTCTCGTCTCACCGGTCACCGTCCGGATGATGGTGGCATGACCGGATGATGACGGGGGGCGTCAGGGTGTCGAGCCCCCGTTCGTCTCGTGCACGGTACGCGCGCGCGTGGTCACAGGCCCACCGTGTTTGGCACTGCGTACGGACGGCGGCCGATTGTCGGTGCTGTGGTGCAGGATGGGCCGGATGAGCGACGAGCTGCCCCTGGGCGAGGAACTCCCCGAGTACGCAGAACGGGTCCTGGCGGTCGCCGAGGAGGTCCCTCCCGGACGGGTCATGACGTACGGGGACGTGGCCGAGTGGCTGGGCGAGGGCGGCCCGCGCCAGGTCGGCCGGGTGATGGCCCTGTACGGCGGCGCGGTGCCCTGGTGGCGCGTGGTGCGCTCCGACGGCCGCCTGCTGCCCGGACACGAACTGCGCGCCCTGGAGCACTACCGGGCCGAGGGCACCCCGCTGCGCACCGCCCCGCGCAGCGCCGAGGGCCACCTGCCGCGCCTCGACATGAGGCGGGCCCGGTGGGACGGCGGGACGGACACCGTGGGAGGCCCCGGGGGCGACAACCCCTGAGACCGGGCCCGGTGCGCGGCGGACGGCAGGGCTCACAGCACTCAGCTTCCGCCATCCGGAGCGGTCACGGGCGGTCCGAAGACCGTACGGAGTACGCGCCCGCGCACCCCGGTGCGTGGCCGCGGGCGCCGGAGGCACTGCGTCCAGTGCGTTCACTGGCGTAGCGTCGACAGCACCCGGTGCGTCGGACGCGCACGGCACGCCGGCCCCGTACGGCACAGTCACCCCCTACGGCCGCGAGACGGCCGGCACACCACCCACCAGGACCGGCGATCCACGTGAGCACCTCCACTTCCTCGGGCCCCCCGGGGACCTCCCGGAACCAGCCGAACCGGCACCACCAGCGGTCGCGGCAGCGGACCCCGGGCGCCTACCGTCTGATCCGGACGGCACCGGGCCGCGTGGACCCTCCTCTGCTGGACGCACAACAGCGCGCGGTGGTTGACCACCCCGAAGGCCCCCTGCTCGTCCTGGCGGGCCCCGGCACCGGCAAGACGACCACCCTCGTGGAGGCGGTCGCCGCCCGGATCGCCGCCGGAGTGCGACCCGAGCGGGTCCTGGTCCTGACCTTCAGCCGCAAGGCCGCCGTCGAACTGCGCGACCGGATGGCGCTGCGCCTGGGCTCCCGGCAGGCGCCGCAGGCCACCACCTTCCACTCGTTCTGCTACGCCCTGGTCCGCGCCCACCAGGACAGCGACCTGTTCAGTGAGCCCCTGCGGCTGCTCTCCGGCCCCGAGCAGGACGTGGCGGTGCGCGAGCTGCTCGCGGGCGAGATCGACCTGGAGAAGACCGGCCTGGCGCACGTGCGCTGGCCCGACGAACTGCGCGCCTGCCTCACCACCCGCGGCTTCGCCGACGAGGTCCGCGCCGTCCTCGCCCGCAGCCGCGAACTGGGGCTGGGCCCCGAGGCGCTGCGGGACTTCGCGGTCCGCATCGGCCGCCCCGACTGGAAGGCCGCCGCGACCTTCCTCGCCGAGTACCTCGACGTCCTCGACATGCAGGGCGTCCTGGACTACGCCGAACTGGTGCACCGCGCGGTGCTGCTCGCCGAACGCGAGGCGACCACCGGACGGCTCGCCTCCGCCTACGACGCCGTGTTCGTCGACGAGTACCAGGACACCGACCCCGCCCAGGTCCGGCTGCTGCACGCGCTCGCCGGACAGGGGCGCACCCTGGTGGCCTTCGGCGACCCCGACCAGTCGATCTACGCCTTCCGCGGCGCCGACGTCGGCGGCATCCTCGACTTCCCGCACACCTTCGTCCGTGACGACGGCCGCCCGGCCCGCGTGGAAGTCCTCACCACCTCCCGCCGCTCGGGGGCCGACCTGCTGGCCGCCACCCGGCTGCTGACCCGCCGCATGCCCCTGAACCGGCTTCCGGCCGCCGCCGTGCAGGCGCACCGGGACCTCGCACCCGTGCGCGAGGGCGGCAGGGTCGAGGTCAACACGTACCCGACGGCGGGCGCCGAGCTGGACAACGTCGCGGACATCCTGCGCCGGGCGCACCTGGAGGAGGGCGTGCCGTGGAGCGAGATGGCGGTGCTGGTGCGCGCGGGCGGGCGGACCATACCGTCGGTACGGCGCGCACTGACGTCCGCCGGAGTGCCGCTGGAGATCGACGGCGACGACCTGCCGCTGCGCCACGAGCCCGCGGTGACACCACTGCTGACGGCACTGCGGGCGGTGGCGAAGGCGGCGGTGGCGCAGGTGCCGGTGACGGCGTTCACGGACGACGCGCCGACAGCCGCCCCGGAAACCGCCATCCCCTCCTGGCTCGACCCTGAGACCGCCGCCGAACTCCTCGCGTCCCCCCTCGCCGGCATGGACGCCGCCGACCTGCGCCGCCTCGGGCGCGCCCTGCGCGACGAGGAACGGGAGGCGGGCAACAAGGTGCCGCCGCCCTCGGACGTCCTCCTCGCCCGCGCCCTCGCCGAGCCCGAGCGCCTCGTCGCCCACGACCCGCACTACGCGCGCGGCGCCCAGCGCCTGGGCGCACTCCTGCGCAAGGCCCGCGAACTCCTCGAAGGCGGCGGCACCGCCGAGGAGGCGCTGTGGGCCCTGTGGGACGGCACCCCCTGGCCGGCCCGCCTGGAGCGGGCCGCCCTGCGCGGCGGCGCTCCGGGGCGCAACGCCGACCGCGACCTGGACGCCGTGTGCGCCCTCTTCGACACCGCTGCCCGCGCGGAGGAGCGGTCCGGCGGCCGGGGAGCCCTGAACTTCCTGGAGGAGCTGGACGCCCAGGACATCGCCGCCGACACCCTCAGCAAGCGCACCGTACGGCCCGAAGCCGTACGCCTGATGACCGCACACCGCTCCAAGGGCCTGGAGTGGCGGCTCGTCGTCGTCACCGGTGTGCAGGAAGGGCTCTGGCCCGACCTGCGCCGCAGGGGCTCCCTCCTGGAGGCCGACCGCATCGGCCGCGACGGACTCGCCGAACCGCTCACCCCCGGTGCCCTCCTCGCCGAGGAACGCAGGCTCTTCTACGTCGCCGCCACGCGCGCGCGCGAGCGCCTGGTGGTCACCGCCGTGAAGACCCCCGCCGACGACGGCGACCAGCCCTCCCGCTTCCTCACCGAACTCGGCGTCGAACCCAAGGACGTCACCGGCCGCCCCCGCCGCCCGCTCGCCGTCTCCGCACTGGTGGCGGAACTGCGCGCCACCACCGTCGATCCGGACGCCACCGAGGCGCTGCGCGACGCCGCCGCCCGCCGCCTGGCCCGGCTCGCCGCACTCAGCGACGAGGACGGGCAGCCGATGGTGCCCGCCGCCCACCCGGACCGCTGGTGGGGCCTGTACGAGCCGACGCACAGCACCGTGCCGCTGCGCGACCGCGACCAGCCGGTCGCCCTGTCCGGCAGTGCCCTGGACCAGCTCGCCAACACCTGTTCCCTCCAGTGGTTCCTGGGCCGCGAGGTCAAGGCCGACGCCCCCGCCACCGCCGCCCAGGGCTTCGGCAACGTCGTCCACGTCCTCGCCGACGAGGTCGCCTCCGGGCGCACACCCGCCGACCTCGACGTCCTCATGGAGCGCCTCGACTCGGTGTGGGACGCGCTCGCCTTCGACGCGCCCTGGAAGTCCCGGCAGGAGAAGGCGAACGCGCGCGCCGCCCTGGAGCGCTTCCTGGCGTGGCACGTCACCGACCGCGGCGGGCGCACCGCGGTGGCCACCGAGCACGATTTCGACGTCACCCTGGAGGCGGGCGGCGAGTACGAGGTCCGCATCCGGGGCTCCATGGACCGCGTGGAGACCGACGGGCAGGGCCGTGCGTACGTCGTGGACTTCAAGACCGGCAAGTCCGCGCCCACCCGCGACGAGGTCGCCCACCACCCGCAGCTCGCCGTCTACCAGCTCGCCGTCCGCGAGGGCGCCGTCGACGACGTCTTCGGCGGCAACCGGCCCGAGGCGGGCGGCGCGGAACTCGTCCAGCTGCGGCAGGGCGCCGCCAAGAAGGACGGCGGCGAGACCCTGCCCAAGATCCAGGCGCAGGCGCCGCTGGAGGGGGAGTGGGTCGGCGACCTGCTGGCCACGGCGGCCGGCCGGGTCCTGGACGAACGTTTCGCCCCGAGCACCGGCAGCCAGTGCACCCACTGCGCCTTCCGCGCCTCGTGCAGCGCCCAGCCGGAGGGCAAGCACGTGGTCGATTAGCCGAATGTGCAGGTCAGGGCCCTTGTGAAGACCGTTGTCAGTGGTGCCGGATAGCCTTTTCGAGGTGACCACCAGAATCACCGATCCCGAGCAGCTCAAGCGGCTCCTCGGCATCCCGTTCACCCCGGAGCAGCTGGCGTGCATCACGGCACCCACCGCCCCGCAGGTCATCGTGGCCGGGGCCGGTTCGGGCAAGACGACGGTGATGGCCGCCCGCGTGGTCTGGCTGGTGGGCACCGGGCAGGTCGCCCCCGAGCAGGTCCTCGGCCTGACCTTCACCAACAAGGCCGCCGCCGAGCTCGCCGAGCGGGTCCGCAAGGCCCTGGTCGCCGCCGGGATCACCGACCCCGACGTCATCGACCCCGACAATCCGCCCGGCGAACCCCGCATCTCCACCTACCACGCCTTCGCCGGCCAGCTCCTCACCGACCACGGCCTGCGCATCGGCCTGGAGCCCTCCGCCCGCCTCCTCGCCGACGCCACCCGCTACCAGCTCGCCGCCCGCGTCCTGCGCGAGGCCCCCGGCCCCTACCCCGCCCTCACGCGCTCCTTCGCCACCCTGGTCAGCGACCTCCTGGCGCTGGACGCGGAGCTCGCCGAGCACCTCGTACGACCCTCGGCCCTGCGCACGTACGACACGGAACTCCTCGACACCCTCGCGGGCGTCAAGCTCTCCAACGCCGACCTGCGCAAGGTCCCCGAAGCCGCCGAAGCCCGCCGGGAACTCCTGGAGCTGACCGTCCGCTACCAGGACCAGAAGCGCAGCCGGGACCTCCTGGACTTCGGCGACCAGATCGCGCTCTCCGCACGGCTCGCCGCCCTGCCCGAGGTGGGCGAGATCCTGCGCGGCGAGTTCCGCGTCGTCCTCCTCGACGAGTACCAGGACACCTCCGTCGCCCAACGGCTGCTGCTTTCGGGCCTGTTCGGCGGCGGCACCGGACACCCCGTCACCGCCGTCGGCGACCCCTGCCAGGCGATCTACGGCTGGCGCGGCGCCTCGGTGGCCAACCTCGACGACTTCCCCGAGCACTTCCCGTACGCCGACGGCCGCCCCGCCGACCGGTACGCGCTCAGCGAGAACCGCCGCAGCGGCGGCCGCCTCCTCGACCTCGCCAACGGCCTCGCCGCCCCCCTGCGCGCCATGCACCAGGGCGTCGAGGCACTGCGCGCGGCCCCGGGCGAGGAACGCTCCGGAGTGGTCCGCTGCGCCCTGCTGCGCACGCACGAGGAGGAGATCGCCTGGATCGCCGACTCCCTCGCTCACCAGGTCCGCACCGGCACCGCCCCCGGCGACATCGCCGTCCTGTGCCGCACCGCGGGCGACTTCCCCGAGATCCAGGCCGCCCTGGTCGCCCGGGACGTCCCCGTCGAGGTCGTCGGCCTGTCCGGGCTGCTGCACCTGCCCGAGGTCGCCGACCTGGTCGCGGTCTGCGAAGTCCTCCAGGACCCGGGCGCCAACGCCTCTCTCGTACGGCTGCTGACCGGCCCGCGCTGGCGCATCGGCCCCCGCGACCTGGCCCTCCTCGGCCGCCGCGCCCGCCTCCTCGTGCACCGGGGCAGCGGCGCCGACGACGACCCCGACCGCAGGCTCGCGGAGGCCGTCGAGGGGGTCGACCCGTCCGAGGTGATATCGCTCGCGGACGCCCTCGACACCTTCCTGGAGTCGCCGGAGACGGAGGACGACGGGCTGCCGTTCTCGGCGGACGCCCGGGTGCGCTTCGCCCACCTCGCGCGTGAACTGCGCGACCTGCGCCGCTCACTCGCCGACCCGCTGATGGACGTACTGCACCGCGTCCTGCACACCACGGGCCTGGAGGTCGAACTCTCCGCGTCCCCGCACGCGCTGGCCGCCCGCCGCCGCGAGACCCTCAACAACTTCCTCGACACAGCGGCCGGTTTCGCCTCCCTCGACGGCGAGGCCACCCTGCTCGCCTTCCTCGGCTTCCTGCACACCGCCGCCCAGTACGAGAAGGGCCTCGACAACGCCCTGCCCGGCGGCGAGGACACCGTGAAGGTGCTCACCGCGCACAAGTCCAAGGGCCTGGAGTGGAAGGTCGTCGCCGCCCCCGGCCTCGTCCGGGGCGCCTTCCCGAGCGACCGCGGCCGCGAGTCCTGGACCTCCCAGCCGCAGGTCCTGCCGCACGCCCTGCGCGGCGACGCGCAGACGCTCCCCGACGTGCAGGAGTGGGACAGCAAGGGGATCAAGCTGTTCAAGGACGCGATGAAGGAGCACCAGCACATCGAGGAACTGCGCCTCGGCTACGTCACCTTCACCCGCCCCAAGCAGCTGCTGCTCGGCTCCGGCCACTGGTGGGGCCCCAACCAGAAGAAGACCCGCGGCCCCTCCGACTTCCTCGACGCGCTGTACGAGCACTGCGCGGCCGGTTTCGGCGAGATCGAGGTCTGGGCGGACGCACCGGAGGAGGGCGAGGAGAACCCCGCGCTCCAGGAGTCCGCCGTCGACCGTGCCTGGCCGCTGCCCCTGGACGACGACGCCCTGGCCCGCCGCCGCCGGGCCCGCACCACCGTCCTGGCCCACCTGGACGCCCTGCGCGACGCCCCCGCACCCCCGCCCGTACCGGAGCCCACCGCGTGGGACGACTGGATTCCGGAGGAGGCCCCGGAGGACCCCGAGGCATGGCCCGTACCGGACGAAGAGGCGGAGGCCGCCGACTGGGACGCGCTCTCGTCCCGGCGCCCGGACCCGGAGGCCACCCGGCACGACACCCCCGGCCCCCAGGCCCCCGGCCAGGAGGCGCGCCCCCACCCGGAGGAGCAGACCCTCGGCCCGCAGGACCCGCAGGACCCGCGGGACCCGCAGGACCCGGAGGCCTCGGATGACCCGGAGGACACCCCCACCGCCCTGACCCCCGAAGAAGCCCGCACCGTCGACTCCTGGGACCGCGACCTCGACGCCCTCGCCGACGAGCTGCGGCGCGCCCGCGCCACCACCCGCGACGTCCCCGTGCCGCCGTCCCTGTCCGCCACCCAGCTGATGCGCCTGGCCGAGGACCCCGACGGCTTCGCCCGGGAGCTGGCCCGCCCCATGCCCCGGCCGCCGCAGCCCGCCGCCCGGCGCGGCACCCGTTTCCACGCCTGGGTGGAGTCCCGCTTCGAGGAGCTGCCGCTGCCGATGCTCGGCCCGGAGGAGCTGCCCGGCGGCGACGAGGACGACACCGAGATCGCCGACGAGCGCGACCTGGCCGCCCTCAAGGAGGCCTTCGAGCGCACGGAGTACGCCCGCCGCACCCCGTACCGCACGGAGACCCCCTTCCACCTCAACCTGGCGGGCCGCGTCGTCCGGGGCCGCATCGACGCCGTCTACTACGACGAGGCGTCCGGGACGTACGAGATCGTCGACTGGAAGACCAGCCGCCACCGCGCCGCCGACCCCCTCCAGCTCGCCATCTACCGACTGGCCTGGGCCGAGCTGCACGGGCTGCACCCGGAAGAGGTCCTCGCCACCTTCCTGTACGTCCGCAGCGGCGAGAGCATCCGCCCCCGCAACCTCCCCGGCCGCCGTGAGCTGGAGCGCATCCTCTCCGGCGAGAGAGCCCCCGAGGAGTCCGCGACCCGGGCCCCGGACGCCGCATCTCCACCGGAGAGTTAGGCTCAAGGTCATGAGCGAGACCCCGGACAGCGCCGTCCGTACGTACATCGAAGAGCACCGCGCCGCCTTCCTGGCCGACCTGGCCGAGTGGCTGCGCATCCCCTCCGTGTCGGCCCAGCCCGAGCACGCCGAGGACGTACGGCGCAGCGCCGAGTGGCTGGCCGCCAAGCTCAGGGAGACCGGCTTCCCGGTCGCCGAGATCTGGCCCACCGACGGCGCCCCGGCGGTCTTCGCCGAGTGGCCCTCCGGGGACGCGGACGCCCCCACGGTCCTCGTCTACGGACACCACGACGTGCAGCCCGCCGCCCGCGAGGACGGCTGGCACACCGAGCCCTTCGAGCCGACGACGATCGACGGCCGGATGTACGGGCGCGGCGCCGCCGACGACAAGGGCCAGGTGTTCTTCCACACCCTCGGCGTGCGCGCGCACCTCGCCGCGACCGGCCGCACCGCCCCCGCCGTGAACCTCAAGCTCCTGATCGAGGGCGAGGAGGAGTCCGGCTCGCCGCACTTCCGCGAGCTGATCGAGGCCCGGCGCGAGCGCCTCGCCGCCGACGCCGTGATCGTCTCCGACACCGGCATGTGGTCCGAGGACACCCCGACCGTGTGCACGGGCATGCGCGGCGTCGCCGACTGCGAGATCACCTTCCGCGGGCCCGACCAGGACATCCACTCGGGCTCCTTCGGCGGCGCGGTCCCCAACCCCGCCACCGTCGCCGCCCGCGTGGTCGCCGCCCTGCACGACGAGGACGGCCACATCACCGTCCCCGGCTTCTACGACGGCATCGTGCCCCTCACCGACCAGGAGCGCGCGCTCTTCGCGGAGCTGCCCTTCGACGAGGCGAAGTGGCTGCGTACGGCCAAGTCCTACGCCACCCACGGCGAGGCCGGCTACTCCACCCTGGAGCGCATCTGGGCCCGCCCGACCGCCGAGGTCAACGGCATCGGCGGCGGCTACCAGGGCCCCGGCGGCAAGACCATCGTCCCCGCGTCCGCCGAGCTGAAGCTGTCGTTCCGCCTGGTCGCCGGACAGGACCCGGACAAGATCGAGCAGGCGGTACGGGACTGGATCGCGACCCGCGTCCCCGCCGGAATCCGCTACGACATCACCTTCGGCGCGGCCACCCGCCCCTGCCTGACCCCGCTCGACCACCCCGCCCTGCAGTCCGTCGCACGGGCCATGGGCCGGGCCTTCGAGCAGCCGATCCGCTTCACCCGCGAAGGAGGCTCCGGCCCCGCCGCCGACCTCCAGGACGTCCTCGGCGCACCCGTGCTCTTCCTGGGCATCTCCGTGCCGTCCGACGGCTGGCACGCGCCCAACGAGAAGGTCGAACTGGACCTGCTGCTCAAGGGCGTCGAGACCACCGCGTACCTGTGGGGCGACCTCGCCGCGCAGCCCCTTCGCTGACACAGCCGACACAACCGCTGAGCAGAACAGAATCCCGATCCACCCGGGGGAGTTGGAAGCACCTGTGAGCACCAGCACCGACAACGGCGTCACCGGCACCGGCAACGGCGTCACCACGAGCACCACCGGAAACGGCGTCACCAGCACCACCAGCAGCAGCACCGGAGTCCTCGGCACGAACGCCCGCTTCGACCGGCCGCTCGCCCTCTCCGCCTCCAGCGGCATCGACCGCGCCGCGCACCACCGCATGGACGAGGCCTGGCTGGCCGCCGCCTGGAGCCACCCCTCGACCCGCGTCTTCGTCGTCTCCGGCGGCCAGGCGCTGATCGACGACACCCCCGACGGCCGCACCGAACTGGTCATGACCCCGGCCTTCGAGGCCCCCCTGACCGAGACCCACCGCTACTTCCTGGGCACCGACGACGAGGGCGTCAGCTACTTCGCGCTCCAGAAGGACAGCCTCCCCGGCCGCATGGACCAGTCCGCGCGCCCGGCCGGACTGCGCGAGGCGGGGCTGCTGCTCTCGCCCCGGGACGCGGGCCTGATGGTGCACGCGGTGGCCCTGGAGAACTGGCAGCGGCTGCATCGTTTCTGCTCCCGCTGCGGCGAGCGCACCGTGATCGCCGCCGCCGGGCACATCCGCCGCTGCCAGGCCTGCGGCGCCGAGCACTACCCGCGCACCGACCCCGCCGTGATCATGCTGGTCACCGACGACCAGGACCGCGCGCTGCTCGGCCGCCAGGTGCACTGGCCCGAGGGCCGCTTCTCCACGCTCGCGGGCTTCGTCGAGCCCGGCGAGTCCATCGAGCAGTCGGTGGCCCGCGAGGTCTTCGAGGAGGCGGGCGTCGTCGTCGGCGAGGTCGAGTACCTGGCCAGCCAGCCGTGGCCGTTCCCGTCCAGCCTGATGCTGGGCTTCACGGCCCGCGCCACCAGCTCCGAGATCAACGTGGACGGCGAGGAGATCGAGGAGGCCCGCTGGTTCTCCCGCGAGGACCTGGCCGCCGCCTTCGCGTCCGGCGAGGTGCTGCCGCCGTTCGGCATCTCGATCGCGGCCCGCCTGATCGAGCACTGGTACGGCAAGCCGCTGCCGAAGCCGGGCCGCGCCGCCTGACGTCTGGCGTACGTACGACGAGGGCCGCCCCGCGACATGCGGGGCGGCCCTTGCCGTACACGAAAAGCTCAGGTCAGACGGCGGCCAGCGCCTGCTTGACCTGCGCCAGCGACGGGTTCGTCATGACCGACTCGGTGCCCGCCTCGGACACGACGAGCAGGGTCGGAACGGTCTGGTTGCCCCCGTTGGCCTTCTCCACGAACGCGGCCGAGTCGGCGTCGTGCTCGATGTTGACCTCGTTGTAGGCGATGCCTTCGCGGTCCATCTGGCTCTTCAGCCGGCGGCAGTAGCCGCACCACGTGGTGCTGTACATCGTCACGGTGCCCGACATGTCCCTCTTGCTCCTCTGCTTGGCTGGGGCTCGCCCGGGGTGAACCCTTCAGCGATCCGTACTCCCAGTGGCTCGAACGTAACGGACCCCCGGACCATTCCCGTCACCACTCCCGCATTAGTACGACCGGACCTCACCCCCTGTGGACAACCGCCGCAGCAGTCCCGGGCGACCTGGCAGCATGGCAGGGTGACAGCAGCAACGCACTCCTCCCTTTTCCCGCAGGTCCCGGAGACGGCCGACGCGGTGCTCGACGGGCTCGACCCCGAGCAGCGCCAGGTCGCCACCGCCCTGCACGGTCCGGTGTGCGTCCTCGCCGGAGCCGGTACGGGAAAGACCCGCGCGATCACCCACCGGATCGCCTACGGGGTGCGGCTCGGCACCTTCGAGCAGAACAGCCTGCTGGCCGTGACCTTCACCACCCGTGCCGCCGGCGAGATGCGCGGCCGGCTCCGCCAGCTCGGTGCGGGCGGCGTCCAGGTCCGCACCTTCCACGCCGCCGCCCTGCGCCAGCTCCGCTACTTCTGGCCCAAGGTGGTCGGCGGCGAGCTGCCCCGGCTGATCGAGCGCAAGGTGCAACTGGTCGCGGAGGCCGCCGGACGTCTCGGCATCCGCCTGGACCGGGGCGAGCTGCGCGACGTCACCAGCGAGATCGAATGGGCCAAGGTCACCCAGACCGTCCCCGACGACTACCCCGCCGCCATCGCCAAGGCCCACCGCGCGGCCCCGCGCGGCGAGGCGGAAATCAGCCAGATCTACACGGCGTACGAGCAGCTCAAGCGCGAGCGCGGGCTGATCGACTTCGAGGACGTGCTGCTGCTGACCGTCGGCATCCTCCAGGACCAGCACCTGATCGCCGACGAGTTCCGCCGCCAGTACCAGCACTTCGTCGTCGACGAGTACCAGGACGTCAGCCCGCTCCAGCAGCGCCTGCTCGAACTGTGGCTCGGCGAGCGCGACAGCCTGTGCGTCGTCGGCGACGCCAACCAGACGATCTACTCCTTCACCGGCGCCACCCCCGACCACCTGCTGAACTTCCGCACCCGCCACCCCGAGGCCACCGTCGTCAAGCTGGTCCGCGACTACCGCTCCACCCCCCAGGTCGTGCACCTCGCCAACGGCGTCCTCGCCCCGGCCACCGGCCGCGCCGCCGAGAACCGCCTGGAGCTGATCTCCCAGCGCGAGCAGGGCCCCGCCCCCGTCTTCCGCGAGTACGCCGACGAGCCCGGCGAGGCCGAAGGCACCGCCCGGCGCATCCGCGACCTGATCGCCGCGGGCGTCCCGGCCGGCGAGATCGCCGTGCTCTACCGCGTCAACGCCCAGTCCGAGGTGTACGAGCAGGCCCTCGCCGACGCCGGGGTGCCCTACCAGCTGCGCGGCGCCGAGCGCTTCTTCGAGCGGCCCGAGGTGAACGAGGCGATCAGCAGGCTGCGCGGCGCGGCCCGCTTCGGCGGCAACGACTCCCTCCTCGACGGCGTCGACGGGCTGCCCGCCCAGGTCCGCGCCATCCTCAGCGGCAACGGCTGGAAACCGACCCCCCCGGCCGGGTCCGGCGTGGTCCGCGACCGCTGGGAGTCCCTCGCCGCCCTGGCCCGCCTCGCCGAGGACTTCTCCCGCGCCGCACCGCAGGCCACCCTCGCCGCCCTGGTCTCCGAACTGGAGGAGCGCAAGGCCGCCCAGCACGCCCCCACCGTCCAGGGCGTCACCCTCGCCTCCCTGCACGCTGCCAAGGGCCTGGAGTGGGACGCCGTGTTCCTGGTCGGCCTCACCGAGGGCATGATGCCGATCACGTACGCCAAGACCGAGGAGCAGATCGAGGAGGAACGCCGGCTGCTGTACGTCGGCGTCACCCGGGCCCGCGTCCACCTCAGCCTGTCCTGGGCGCTGGCCCGCTCGCCCGGCGGCCGCGCCTCCCGGATCGCCAGCCGCTTCCTCAAGGGCCTGCGACCCGGCTCGGGCACCCAGGTCTCCCGGGCCGCCGCGGGCAGCTCCCCGAGCGCCTCCGGGGCCGCTCCCGGCACCACCGTGCGGACCTTCCGGGGGCCGGTGCGCTGCCGGGTGTGCGGCAAGACACTCATCGACGGCGGCGAGATGAAGCTGAGGCGCTGCGAGGGCTGCCCCTCCGACATGGACGAGGGGCTGTACGAGCGGCTGCACGGCTGGCGCGGGCGGCAGGCGAAGAAGGTGGGGCTGCCGGGGTACTGCGTCTTCACCGACAAGACCCTGATGGCGATCGCCGAGGCCCGTCCCGAGGACGAGGGCGATCTCACCAGGATCGCCGGGGTCGGACACCGCAAGACGAAGCTGTACGGAACGGCCGTTCTCGCCCTCTGCGCAGGTCAGGAGCTCGACGAGGAAGAGACGGAGGACTGACGGCGGGCCGGTGGGGGAGCGGCGGGGGTGTGAGAAAAACTCGTCGAAAAAATAGTTTGCGCTTCCTGCGGGGAGCCCCATAGGTTCTTAACCACGGGAACAGCGGCTCTTCTCTGAAGCCCTGATTCTGTGCTGTACTTATCCGAATACGTGTGTGTCGGCCTCGGCCGGGACCCCTAGACGCCGAGAGGAGGCGATTCCAGTGACCAGCTTCATTAACTCCACCAAAATGACCGATCGCTCCGTCGTCTCCGCCTGCACTCTCGGCTCTTCCCTGCTCGTCGCCTCTCCCGCCGCTTCGCTGCGTGGCACCGGTCTGTCTGCCGTCTCGGCCCTCAGCCCGGCCCCGCTGGCGAGCCTCCCCGTCCGGGGAACCGTCGAGGGCGGCAATGAGCGACCGACCAAGGCACCGGTGGCAGCAGTAGCGAAGGCGCAGGCGCAGGCCTATGCGTTCGCGGCGACCGGTGCCGGATTTACCACGCAGACGACGACGCAGCACCAGCACAAGATGTGGGCCTTCCGTGGGCTCGAACCCTGGAGTGATCCAGCCTGACGACGATCAGGCCGGCGCCTTCAGGGCCGCGGAACCCCACCCGGGATCCGCGGCCCTTCTGTTTTTCCCGAACCGGGAGGACAGGCCGAAGGGGCCTCGGGACCAAGCAACACCGGTACCAGCCACCACCCGGCCAACAGGCCGGAACGACAGACGAGGAATCCACCACCGTGCAACTCGACACGCACGCCCCGTCCGTACCGACTTCCCACCCGATCCCGCCGCCCGGCTCCACGGAGGACCCGACCTTGACTCCCCTCACCGCGCTCACCGCGCTCGACGACGCCATCGAGAACCTCGGCGTGCCCGTCCCCTGCCGTTCGTACGACCCGGAGGTCTTCTTCGCCGAGACCCCCGCCGACGTCGAGTACGCCAAGTCGCTCTGCCGCACCTGCCCGCTGGTCGAGGCCTGCCTCGCCGGCGCCAAGGAGCGCCGCGAGCCCTGGGGCGTCTGGGGTGGCGAGCTGTTCGTCCAGGGCGTCGTCGTCGCCCGGAAGCGTCCGCGCGGCCGTCCGCGCAAGAACCCGGTCGCAGCATGAACATCACCGGCACAGGACCCATTGACCGCCCCCACACGCACGATCCCCAGAAGCAGGACCCGATGACCCCCACGACCTACGAGCCGTCCGGCTCCGCGACTTCCACCGCAAGCACCATCGGCGCGAACGCCTCGCGTCAGAACAGGACCCGCGAGATGCAACTCATCCCAGAAGCCCTGGCTCGTGCCCATATGCAAGAGCGTCGGCGGGAAGCCGACGCCGAGCGCCAGGCCGTGCGCCTGGTCGCGGCCCGGCGCATGCAGCGTCGCGCGGAGCGCGTGTCGCTCCGTGCCCGCCGTGCGCTGGCCATGGCGGTCATGCAGTAGGCAGACCGCCGAAGGGCACGCAGTACCCGAGCAACAACAGAGCAGTAACCGTGGGGCCGGTCCGCAAGGGCCGGCCCCACGGGCGTGTACGGGGGAGACTGTGCCGACCCGCGGGGTTATCGTCGCGAGGTGGACCCGCAGCAGCCCGGCCCCGCGCAGCCCGCGCCCGACGACGGCGACGCGAGCGTCGTGTGCGCCCAGTGCGGCACGCGCGCCCAGGGGCCCCCGCCGACCTGGACCCTCTCCGTCGAGGGCGGCAGCCGACGCCACTTCTGCGTCGACTGTGCCCGCACCAACCTCCGCGCCATCGAGGGCCGCCTCGACTCCTCCTGGTGGTGACCGGGGCCGAAGCCCGGGCCGAAGCCCGGCCCCGTCACTCGGCCCTGGACCGCTCCACCGGCTCCTCCGCCTCCGGAAGGAACCCCGGCAGCCAGGCCTCCAGCTCCTCCCGCAGCCGCACCGTCGCACCCAGCTGGCAGAGCACCCCGATGGTGCTCAGCGTGACCCGGTGTATCAGCAGGTACGCGGGCGGCAGGTTGAGCTGCTTGCCCAACTGGTGGGCGGGGGAGCGGACATCGGCGATCCGCCCCGCCTGCTGCCGCAACCAGCCCCGGCTGAACGCGAACTCCTCCACCTGCACCGGCTCGATGATCGGCAGCAGATAGTCCAGCACCGCACCGGGGTCCAGCTCGATGTCCTCCTTGACGAAACCGTCGCGGCGCAGCATGTCGTACACCCCGTCCGCGTCGCCCTCCAGCGCCATCCGCAGCGCCTCGCCGATCGCGTCCGGCAGACCGCCCGGCAGCCGGTCGACAGTCCCGAAGTCCAGCACCCCCAGCCGCCACGGCCCCTCGTCGCCGGCCTCCTGGGAACTCGCGGGCAGCAGCCGGAAGTTGCCCGGATGCGGGTCGGCGTGCAGCAGCCCCGTACGCGCCGGGCCCGAGAACAGGAACCGGGCCAGCAACTGCCCCGCCCTGTCCCGCTGTTCCTGCGTGCCGTCCGCGATCACCTCGGCCAGCGGCACACCGTCCATCCACTCCGTCACCAGCACCTGGTCGCACTGGTGCACCACATCCGGCACCACCACGTCCGGGTCGGCGGCGAACTCCGCCGCGTGCTCCCGCTGGGCCCGCGCCTCCAGCTCGTAGTCCAGCTCCTCCGTCACCCGGTCGCGCAGCTCCGTGATCAGCGGCTTGATGTCCATACCGGGAATCAGCGGCCCCAACAGCCGCGCGAACCTGCCCAGTTGATTGAGATCCGACAGCAGTGCCTCACCGGCCCCCGGGTACTGCACCTTGACGGCCACCGCCCGGCCGTCGTGCCACACCGCCCGGTGCACCTGCCCTATCGACGCGGCCGCCGACGGCTTGTCCTCGAACTCCCGGAACAGCTCCCGCCAGTCCTCGCCGAGCCGCTCCGTCAGCACCTTGTGCACCGTGCTCGTCGGCATCGGCGGCGCCGCTTCCTGAAGCTTCGTCAGGGCCGCCCGGTACGGTCCGGCGATCTCCTCCGGCAGTGCCGACTCGAAGACGGACAGCGCCTGCCCGAATTTCATGGCGCCCCCCTTCAACTCCCCGAGGACCTTGAAGAGCTGTTCCGCCGTGCGCTGTTGCAGCTCCCGCCCGACGATCTCCGCCGACTTCCCGCCGATCCGTTTGCCCAAGCCCCAGGCGGTCCGGCCGGCGAAGCCCAGTGGCAACGCGGCCAGCTTGGCGGTACGGGTGACCGCCTTCCGGGGAAGATCAGACATGAGCCCCTCCAAATCCCAGACAGCCGCACCGCACCTGCCCCGGAGGCCCCGCTTCCGCGGCCTTCTCCCCGGCACTTTCGACGGCGCCTACCGTGCCATTGTGTCCTGCGGCCTCAAGCCCTCCTCGGGGGCGTCCCCTTCCCTCACCCGACCTGCACCGCAGGAGCAGTCCCGGTGCGCGGCGACCTCCTCGCGCCGCCAGTCGAGGAGCGGCAGCGCCGCCTCCCACCGCGCCCCGGTGCTCGACGGCAACTCCCCGTCCAGGAAGGCCAGCGCATGGGCGGCCGCCAACCCCGCCACCGCGGTGGCCAACGCCACGTCGCACCCCGGCACCCCGCCCCGCCGCCCCGAGCGCCACTGCGCCTGCATCCTCAGCCACCCCGGATCGCGCTCCGCCCGTGTCCGGAACAGGCACCCGGCGCACGCCGTCCCGCCCGGCAGCACCAGCGGCCCCACCACCCCCGTGGCCTCCACCACCCCCGCGTACAAGTGCGGGACCCCGCCCGTCACCCAGGGCTCGGCCGCCGCGGGGTCCGGCACATAGGCGTCCAGCCCGTCCCGCGGCGCCACCACGACCAGCGACAACGCGGGCTCGGCGTCCGGTGCCGGGCCGGACCGCTGCCGGGGAGCACGCCCGGGAGCGCAGTCCCGTACGACCCGACGGGCGACGGTGTCCCGACGCGTGCCCACCGCCTCCGCCGACGCCCCGCCCGGTGCCACGTCCCACGGCTCCACGCACCCGCCGTCCAGTACGTCGACCCGGCCCACCCCGGCCGCCGACAGCACCCCGGCGAGCGTCGTGCCGACCCGTCCCGCACCGCGCACCTGCACCCGGGCCGACCGCCGGGCCGCCAGCCGCCGCGCCCCGCCGCCCGGCTCCGGATGCACCACGCTCAGCGAGGCCAGGTCGGGCCGCAGCCGGTCGGCCTCCTCGGACCGCGCGAGCAGGGCGACCGCCCCGGGCCCGCCCGCGCCCACGTCGTCGATCAGTCCCGCCGCCGCGAGCCGGGCCACCAGCCGGTCCGCCTGCTCCTCGGGCAGACCCCGCGCCCGCGCCTCCTCGCGCAGCAACGGCATGCCGCGCGTCCCGTCCAGCAGCCCGAGCAGCGTGCCGGTCGCCGTGTCCACCGGGCCGACCAGCACCGCGTGCGCGGACGTCACCCCGAACTGCACGCTCTGCCGGTCCCGCCAGGCCCGCCGCAGTGCGGGCTTCACCCTCGGATGCATCGGTCCCACCCCCGTCCTTCGTCGCTCTCGCCGTGCCGGCGTGATCGCCTGGGTCCAGAGTGCGCCGTCCCGCGCATCCGTGCCGAAAGTTGTCCACAGGGCCGGGCGTTAGTCGTACAAGCAGGGTGTCCGGGGGAGTCGCGGAGTGCGCTTCCGGCCGTAACCGGGCCAAGGCAGGACTTCCGCCGGGCACAGCGGGTAACGTCGTGGCGTGTCCGCCGACCCGTCCCCCCGCTTCGCCGTCGAGGTCCGCAGAAGTGCCCGGCGCAGCCGCACCGTCTCCGCGTACCGCGAGGGCGACCGCACCATCGTGCTCATTCCGGCCCGCATGTCCGAGGCCGAGGAGCAGCGCTGGGTCGGCGTGATGCTCGACAAACTGGCCGCCCAGGAGAGCAAGCGCGCCCTCGGCGACGACGACCTCACCGAGCGCGCCACCCAGCTCTCCGGCCAGTACTTCGACGGCCGGGCCAAGCCCGCCTCGGTGCGCTGGGTGACCAACCAGAACACCCGCTGGGGCTCCTGCACCCCCTCCGAGGGCAGCATCCGGCTCTCCCACCGCCTCCAGGGAATGCCGGAGTACGTCATCGACTACGTACTCCTGCACGAGCTGGCGCACCTCCTCGTGCCCGGCCACGGTGCCCGCTTCTGGCAGCTCCTGGAGGCCTACCCGCGCACCGAGCGGGCCCGCGGCTACCTCGAAGGGGTGGTCGCCGCCGACCGCCTGCCCCACCTGCCCAAAGCGCGCGAGCAGTAACACCGGCCCCGGCCCGCCGCCGCAACGGGGTGCCGCCCTGCGGTGATCTGTACCGACTGTGTACCGGCCTGCTGCACTGTCAGAGTTTGCGGATAGCCTGCTTCGCGACGCATCCACATCCGGGACGGGGGACGGTCGTTACGTATGGCCAGGGAATTCCAGCGCGGCCACAAGGCCAAGATCAGTGACCTCACAGCGGGGACGGACCTGTACGTAGGCGTGCAGATCGGCGCTCCCGGGCTGACCTTCGACATCAGCTGCTTCGGCCTCGACGCGAACGAGCAGCTCACCGACGACCGGTACTTCATCTTCTTCAACCAGCCCAAATCGCCCGAGGAGTCGATCCAGCTCCTGGGCGCGCAGGCCGGTGACACAGAGTCGTTCCGCGTCACCCTCGACCGGCTTCCCGCGCACATCCACAAGCTGTCGTTCACCGCGACCATCGACGGCGCTGGACAGATGTCGCAGGTGTCTCCCGGGTACATCCGGGTCGTGGCGGGCGGCGAGGAAGTCGTCCGGTACTCCTTCAACGGCTCGGAGTTCAGCACCGAGCGCGCCGTGATGCTCGGCGACTTCTACCTCAAGGACGTGTGGCGCTTCGCCGCCGTCGGCCAGGGCTTCGACGGCGGCCTGGAAGCCCTGCTGAAGAACTTCGGCGGCGAGGTCGAGGAGGAGCAGCAGCAGCCCGCGGCCCCGGCGCCCCAGCAGGGCGCGGCGCCCGGATTCGCCCCGCCCGCCCAGTCCGGCCCGCCCGCACCGCCCCAGCCGGCCCCCTCCTTCGGCGCGCCGGCCCCGGCGCCCGCACCCCAGGCACCGACCCCGCACTACACCCCGCCCCAGGGCAGCACCCCGCCCCCGGCGCCCGCACCCGCCGTCCCGCCGGTGCACGCCGCGCAGACCATCGCCGCACCGCTGCACACCCAGCAGCCGTACGGCCAGCCGCCGCACGCCCCGCAGGCGCCCCAGCCGCCGCAGAGCTACGGCCAGCAGGTCCCGGGCCAGAGCCAGGGCGGCCAGTACGGCTACCCGCAGGGAGCACCACCGGCCGCCCCCGGACCGTACGGACAGCCGGGACAGCAGCCCCCGCCGCAGCAGGGCCAGTACCCGCCGCAACAGCACCACCAGCCGTACGGCCAGCAGGGAGTGCCCCCGCAGGGCATTCCCCAGGGCATCCCGCCGCAGGGCGCACCGCAGACCGCGCCCGGCCTCCAGGCCGCCCTCCAGAAGTTCCGCGAGACACCCACCGGCCAGCGCTGGACCCCGCAGAACGAGCAGCTGATGCGGGTCGACCTCGGCAACAACGGCACCGCCGTGCTCGCCCGCCAGGGCAGCATGGTGATGTACCAGGGCAAGGTCGAATTCAGCTACAAGGGCGCCGGTTTCCGGGGCCGCATCGTCGGCAACGCCACCGGCCAGGAGATGCAGCTGATGCGTTGCACCGGCGCCGGACAGGTGTTTTTCGCGGAGAACGCCGCACACCTGCACCCCATCGAGCTCCAGGGCGACGGCATCTGCGTCTCCGCCGAGAACGTCCTCGCGTTCGACGAGACCCTCACGCACGAGGTCCGCCGCATCGAGGGCCACGGCATCCCGGGCGGCGCACTGTTCACGATGATGTTCCACGGCACCGGCACCGTCGTCGTGAAGACCCAGGGCATCCCGGTCGTCCTGCCGGTCACGCCCACCACCTTCGCCGACAGCAACGCCATCGTGGCCTGGTCGGCGGCCTCCCAGGTGATCCTCTCCAGCCAGGTCAGGCTGCGCCGCCAGGCGTTCCCCGGCCACAGCGGAGAGACCGTGAACCTGCAGTTCCGGGGAGCCCCCGGAAACTTCATCGTCGTCCAGCCGTACGAGGTCTGAGGGAGCCCGAAGAAATGAACCAGCAACTCGCGGGCTACGCCCCGACCCCCGTCTCCGCCCGCATGGAGAACCACGGCCGGTCCATGCTGAAGGTCGCCATGGCCTCCGGCCAGGACCTGTTCGCGCGCACCGGCTCGATGGTCGCCTACGAGGGCTTCGTCCAGTACGAGCCCAACCCTCCGGCGGTGCGCCAGATCGCCTCGCAGTGGATCACCGGCGAGGGCGCGCCCCTCATGAAGTGCTCCGGCGACGGCCTGCTCTACCTCGCCGACTACGGCGCGGACGTCGTCGTGATCAACCTCAACAACGACGCCCTCTCCGTCAACGGCACCAACCTGCTCGCCTTCGACGCGACCCTCCAGTGGGGCGTCGAGCGGGTCAAGGGACTGGCCAAGTTCGCCGGCCAGGGCCTGTGGAACGTGAAGGTCACCGGCACCGGCTGGGTCGCCCTCACCTCGCGCGGCACGCCCATCGTCGTCGACTGCGGTCGCGGCGAGGACGAGACGTACGTCGACCCGGACGCCCTGGTCGCCTGGTCCCCGAACCTCAAGGTCAAGGGCAAGCGCAGCTTCAAGGCGTCCTCCCTGATCGGGCGCGGCAGCGGCGAGGCGTACCAGATGGCCTTCTCGGGCCAGGGCGTCGTCGTCGTACAGCCCAGCGAGGACAGCTCGGACCGCCTGCGGATCAGGCACTGAGGGGGATACGGAGATCATGCAGAGCCCGCTTTTCGGCCACACGGAAGTGCAGTCCACCGAGCGCTACACCGCGCAGAACCCGCAGCTCCTGCGCGTCGCCCTCACCGGCCACGACGATGTCCTCGCCCGCAAGGGCAGCATGGTCGCCTACCAGGGCCTGATGGAGTTCGACGGCGAGTACGTCTCGCAGCAGCAACAGCGTGCCCGCGCCAACACCGGCGAGGGCCTGGACCTGATGCGCTGCTCCGGGCAGGGCACCGTCTTCCTGGCCAACCTCGCGCAGTACATCCACGTCGTGGACGTCGACCAGGACGGCCTCACCGTCGACAGCAGCTACGTCCTCGCCCTGGACTCGGCGCTGCACACCGAGGTCGTCGCCGTCGACAGCCAGTACGGCATCTCCGGCTCCGGCAAGTACCAGATGAACATCTCCGGCCGCGGCAAGGTCGCCCTGATGACCTCGGGGCAGCCCCTGATGATGCAGGTCACGCCCGACCGGTACATCAGCGCCGACGCGGACGCGGTGGTCGCCTGGTCGGCGTCGCTGCGGGTGCAGATGCAGGCGCAGACGCACTCCTCGGGGATACGGCGCAGGCGCGGCAACACCGGTGAGGGCTGGGAGCTGAGCTTCCTCGGCCAGGGCATCGTCCTGGTCCAGCCCAGCGAGGTCATGCCGCCGCAGAACGCGGTGATCGGCCAGGGCATGGCCGCCCAGTACGGCATGGGCCAGCACGGCGCGCACGGGCAGAACCAGAACAACGCCTGGAACTAGCACCAGGCAAGAAGTAAGGGGCGACCTCCGGGAGGTCGCCCCTTACCCATGAACTGCTGAAAGCTACTGCGCAGCCAGTGCCGCCCGCGTCCGCTCCACCAGCCGCACCACCGACTCGTCGGCCACGTCCGCGACCTCGTCGAAGGCGAACCAGCGCAGGTCGTCCGACTCGTCGCTGATCGCCTCGACCGCACCCGCCGGCGCGAGCGCCGCGTACTGCACGTCCAGATGCCAGTGGCACGGCGCCGGAATCGGATGCCGGTCCAGCCGGACCGGACCCACCGGAAGCAGCGTCAGGCCCTCGATGCCGGACTCCTCGGTGGCCTCGCGCAGGGCCGCGTCCGCCACCGTGGCGTCACCGCTCTCGCAGTGCCCGCCCATCTGGAGCCACATCTTCAGCTTCTTGTGCAGCGTCAGCAGCACCCGGCCGCCCTCGGCGTCCACCACCAGCGCACTGGCCGTGAGGTGACCGGCCGTGCAGGCCTTCCACATCCCGTCCGGGTGCGCGGAAAGGTGGTCCAGGTACTGCTGGCGCAGCTCGGCCTGGTCCTCTTGCCCCTGGTATCCCTTGAGCACAAGGACCGCGTCGTCGTGCAGGGTCACTTGCCGCCCTCGTCGCCTTCGTCGTCCTTCTTGAGGTCCGGCTTGTCCCCGGCAGAACCGCTCGCCGCCTCGCCGAGCATCTTGTCCAGCTCGGAGAAGTCCATCTGCTCGCGGTGCACGAAGCCGTCCGGGTCGTCCAGGTCGGCGGCCGTCGGCAGCATGTCCGGGTGCTCCCACAGCCCGTCGCGGCCCTCGTGGCCCCGCGCGTCCGTGAGCGAGGCCCACAGCCGGGCGGCGTCCCGCAGACGGCGCGGGCGCAGCTGCATGCCCACCAGCGTCGCGAAGGTCTGCTCGGCCGGACCACCGGTGGCGCGCCGCCTGCGCAGCGTCTCACGCAGCGCGTCGGCGGACGTCAGACGGGGCTTGGCGGCCTCGTGCACGACCGCGTCCACCCAGCCCTCGACGAGCGCCAGCGCCGTCTCCAGACGGGCCAGGGCGGCCTTCTGCGCCGGAGTCTCCTCCGGCTGGAACATGCCCTGCTGGAGGGCCTCCTGAAGCTGCTCGGGGTTGGACGGGTCGAGACCGCCGACCGCCTCCTCCAGCTTCGAGGTGTCCACGGTGATCCCGCGGGCGTACCCCTCGACCGCGCCGAACAGGTGCGAGCGCAGCCACGGCACGTGCGCGAAGAGCCGCTGGTGGGCGGCCTCGCGCAGCGCCAGGTACAGCCGTACCTCGTTCTCGTCGACGCTCAGGTCCTTGCCGAACGCCGCCACGTTCAACGGCAGCAGAGCGGCCTTGCCGGCCGGGCCCAGCGGCAGACCGATGTCGGTCGACCCGGTCACCTCGCCCGCCAGCACACCGATGGCCTGCCCGATCTGCTGGCCGAACATGGCGCCGCCCATGGAGCGCATCATGCCGATCAGCGGGCCCGCCATGGCCTGCATCTCCTCGGGCAGCACATCGCCCATGGCCGCGCCGACGCGCTCCGCCACCGGGTCCACGAGCTGCTTCCACGCGGGCAGGGTCGCCTCGACCCACTCCGCACGGCTCCACGCCACCGCGGTGGTCGCACCGGAGGGCAGCGACGTCACGCCGTCCAGCCAGTGGTCGGCGAGGCGCACGGCCTCCTCGACCGCCGAGCGCTCGCCGGCGCTCACACTGGCGTCCTTGGTGCCGTCGGAGGCGCCCTGCGCGACGGTCTGCCGGGCGACGTCCTTGGCCATGTCCCAGTTCACGGGACCGCCCTCGTAGCTCAGCATCTGGCCGAGCTGCTGGAAGGCGGCGCCCAGGTCGTTCGGGTTCATCGAACCGAACATCGCGGCGAACGGATTGTCACCGCCGGCGCCGCCCATGCCGGGCAGACCGCCGAACCCGAAGGGGTTCTGCGGGTTGCCGGAACCCTGCCCACCACCGGCAGGGTCCTTCTTCTTGCCGTCGCCGTCCTCCGGCTCCTCCGGCGGAAGGCCGAATCCGAATGGGGTGTCACTCACGGGTTTCCTCGGCTCGTAGGGCCGCCGGAGTTGGCCGGCGGCGGCTGCCCGGCTTCTGCACCCAGCGTAGACACCCGAACAGGTTCCGGGCTCGGTGCTCCGCCGACTCGGGGCCTGCGGCAGGATGGACGCCACCTGGTCCGCACGCGCCAACTCGCGTACGTACTGAAGACAACCGCTGGAGACGCCCGGTGAGTTCCCCAGATCCGCAGGTTCGCGCAACAGAATCCCAGGTTCGCGCAGCGCGAAACCCGTCAACCCCCTCCGTCCCGTCGCGCGGCTCCGTGCGCGGCCCGGTCGTCGCGGTCACCGGTGCCGCGTCCGGAGTCGGCGCCCACCTGACCCGGCGACTGGCCGAGTCCGAGGAGATCAAGCAGGTCGTCGCGATCGACGAGCGGCGCGGCGACGTCTCCGAGGCGCAGTGGCACATCCTCGACGTCCGTGACCCGGCCATCGCCGAGAAGCTGCGCGGCGCCGACGTCGTCGTGCACCTGGCGCTCGACCTCGACCTGGAGACCGACCCCGCCGCCCGCACCGCGTACAACGTGCGCGGCACGCAGACGGTGCTCACCGCCGCAGCCGCCGCAGGGGTGCACCGGGTCGTGCTGTGCACCAGCGCCATGGTCTACGGCGCCCTGCCCGACAACGACATCCCCCTCTCCGAGGACGCCGAACTGCGCGCCACCGCCGAGGCCACCGGCGTCGGCGACCTCCTGGAGGTCGAGCGGCTGGGCCGCCGCGCCCCGCGCGCCCACCCCGGCCTCAACGTCACGGTCGTCCGCCCCGCCGTCCTGGTCGGCGGTACGGACACGGCCCTGACCCGCTACTTCGAGTCGCCCCGCCTCCTGGTGGCCGCCGGATCGCGCCCCACCTGGCAGTTCTGCCACGTGGACGACCTGGTGAGTGCCCTGGAGTACGCCGTCCTGGAGAAGGTCGAGGGCGAGATCGCGGTGGGCTGCGACGGCTGGCTGGAGCAGGAGGAGGTCGAGGAGCTCAGCGGCATCCGCCGCATGGAGCTGCCCTCGGCGGTCGCCCTGGGCGCTGCCGCACGCCTGCACCGGATCGGCCTGACACCGTCACCGGCGGGCGACCTGGCGTACACCATGCACCCCTGGGTGGTCAGCGTCTCCCGGCTGCACGACGCCGGCTGGCGGCCCCGGTGGACGAACGAGGAAGTCCTCGCCGAGCTCCTCAAAGAGGTGGAAGGACGGCACACCGTCGCCGGACGCAGGCTCGGCCGGAAAGACGCCACCGCAGCCGGTGCCGCGGGTGCCACCGTCGCGCTGCTCGGTACGGCCGCACTGGTGCGCCGCGCCCGCAAGGCGCGCCGCCGCATCTGACCGCAGCCAAGCCTTGGGTCCGGCGCAACTGTAGGAGGCTCCAGAGGTCGCCCCCGCGTGCCGGGCGATCACGCAATTCCGCGTTGTCAGTGGCGTACGGCACGATGGGGGTATGGCAGGCACTCCCAGCACCATCACCACCCACCCGGGCGAACAGGCGGCGCAGGCCCCGATCCGGCTGCTCGCCATCCGTGACACGGCGCTCTCCCTCGACGAGGTCTTCCGGGCCGTCGGGGAGGACGCGGCGGGCGGCACCGCCCTGTTCGTCGGCACCGTGCGCAACCACGACGGCGGCGCGGACGTCGACGCGCTGGGCTACTCCTGCCACCCCACCGCCGAGGCGGAGCTGCGCCGGGTGGCCGAGCAGGTCGTCGCCAAGTACCCCGTCCGGGCGCTCGCGGCGGTGCACCGGGTGGGTGATCTGACGGTGGGCGACCTGGCGGTCGTCGTCGCCGTCTCCTGCCCGCACCGGGCGGAGGCGTTCGAGGCCTGCCGCATGCTCATCGACGACCTGAAGCACGAAGTGCCCATCTGGAAGCACCAGAAATTCTCCGACGGCACGGAGGAATGGGTGGGGGCCTGTTAGCCGCAAGTCCGGGCTCTAAACACGGATGCCCTCAACCGCACCGATTTGCGTAACCCGACCCCGGGCCCGAGCGTTGAAGCAGCGGATGGTTAATCTGCTGATCGGCTGGCTGCGATCGCTCGGGATTGTTCAGCGGTCGCTCACTGGGTCGGGAGGTCGGAATGGCTGCACTTGCCTGGTTGCTGATTCCGCTTTTCGCAGCCGTAGGGGCTGCGATATGGGGAAGCTGGGCCGCCCGCAATCGCACGACCGGCGATGTCGCCGAGTTGGCGGGCTACGAGAAGTTCCGCGAAGCGATGGAAAAGTCCCACTCCGGTTCCGAGGCCGCCTGACACCCCGGTTCCGAGGCGGCCCGACCCCCGGCCGCCTGACGCCGAGCCCCCTCCGTACGCGAGAGCCGCCGGAACCCCCGAGCGCCCCGTACGGACCGGCCCCAGCGGTGCACGTGCAGGCCCGTCCCGTACTGTCGTTCCATGCCACGCCGCACTGCGACGATGCTCGCTTCCACCCTCGTTCTCATCGCGCTGCTCTGTGCGGGTGTCCTCATCAAGGTTCCGTATTCGGAGATGTCCCCGGGCCCCACGGTGAACACGCTCGGCGAGGCGGGCGGCGAGCCGGTGCTCCAGATCTCCGGCCGCAAGACGTACCCGACCACCGGTCACCTCAACATGACCACGGTCCGCGTCACGGGCGCCGACTACCGGATGAACCTCGTCGAAACGGTGGCCGGCTGGCTGGCCCACGACAGCATCGTGGTGCCGCACGACACGCTCTACCCGGACGGCAAGACCGAGGAGCAGTCCACGCAGGAGAACGCCGAGGAGTTCAGCCAGTCCCAGGAGAGCGCCAAGGTGGCCGCCCTCAAGGAGCTGAAGATCCCCGTCGCCACCCGGGTGGTCGTCGCGAGCGTCGTCAAGGACAGCCCCGCGGAGGACAAGCTGCACGCCGGCGACGTCATCCGTGAGGTCGACGGCACGAAGGTCGTGGAGCCGGGCGACGTCGCCAAGCTGGTCACCAAGCACAAGCCCGGTGAGACGGTCGTCTTCACCATCGTGCCGGTCAAGGACGCCGAGGCAGCCGAGAAGGCGCACAAGGAGCCCACGACCACCGAGAAGGTCAGCGTCACCACCCGCAAGGCCGAGGACAACGACCGGGCGATCGTCGGCATCCAGGCCGGTACCGACCACACCTTCCCGTTCACCATCGACATCAAGCTGGCCGACGTGGGCGGCCCCAGCGCCGGGCTGATGTTCTCGCTCGGCATCTACGACAAGCTCACCGAGGGCGACCTGACCGGCGGAAAGTTCGTCGCCGGTACGGGCACGATCGACGAGAAGGGCAAGGTCGGCCCGATCGGCGGCATCCAGATGAAGACCGTCGCCGCCCGGGCCGCGGGCGCGGAGTACTTCCTGACGCCCAAGGACAACTGCGCGACCGCCTCCGCCGACGTCCCCGACGGGCTCACCCTCGTGAAGGTGGACACCCTCGACGACGCCGTGAAGGCGATGGACGGCATCAGCAAGGGAGACCGGGCGAGCCTGCCGAAGTGCACGACAGGCTGACCCGGGCCGAAGAGCTACGACTCGAACGTCGCCGCCAGCGCCTCCGCGAGCCCCGGCACCAGGTCCGGACCCGTCAGCACCTCGTTCGGCGAGTCCTTCTCGCGCAGCCGGATCGCCGACTCGCGGGCCCCGCCGCGCAGCACCGCCACCGTCATCCGCACTTCCTGGCGGTCCGGGTGCGCGGCGACCCACTTGGTGAGCTGCTTGCCCTTCATCCCCTCCGGCACCGACGCCTCCGCCGACGGCGGCAGCATCAGACGCTCCACCGTGAGCGCGCAGCCCGCCACCTGGCCGGGCCAGGCGATCGTGCCGAGGAACTCGTCCAGCGCCTTGCCGCGCGGAATCTCCTCCTGCTCGATCGGCGTGAACCCGGCGGCCTGCCCCGGCTCGATGCCGAGCTGCTTGGCGAGCCCCGGCTCCTGCTTGCGCAGCTTCGCCGTGTCCACCAGCGCGAACAGCCGCGCGGGCTTGTCCCAGCCGAGGCCGGAGGCGTACTCGTCGATCTCCAGGACCGCCCGGGTGAGCGGACTGGCGGCCATCGGCGTGCCCGGAGCGGGCATCGGAGGGATGTGGTCTGAGGGGGAGGAGTTGGACATGGTGAATATCCTGCCTCCTTCGGCCCCCAAAGCGGGAACTGAGTAAAGCTTCAGTAAGTTGCATAGGTACGGGTCCTACGATCGCGGGGCCCGGAGATACCTGCTAGACCCGCTAGACACCGCAAACACAACAGCGAACTTCGAGGTGCGCACGTTGGCTTTCCAGATGCCGGACCGCGGCGGAGGCCCGACCGGGCCACGGATCAGAGTGGGCCGGCCCTCCCGGCGCGCCCGGACCCTGCTCATGACACTGGGGGTCCTGGCCGTCCTGGCCATGGCGTTCGTCATGTTCGCAGGGTTCTGGACGGACTGGCTCTGGTACCGGTCGGTCAAGTTCTCCTCCGTCTTCACCACCACCCTGTGGACCAAGATCGGGCTGTTCGCCGTCTTCGGTCTCCTCATGGCCGCCGCCGTCGGCGTGAACGTCTGGCTGGCGCACCGCCTGCGGCCCCCGCTCAGCGCGATGTCGATGGAGCAGCAGAGCCTCGACCGCTACCGGATGGGTCTGGCCCCGTACAAGAAGTGGGTGCTGATCGCGATCACCGCCCTCGTCGGGCTGATCGCGGGCGCCTCCGCCGCCGGACAGTGGCGCACCTGGCTGCTGTGGGTCAACGGCGAACTGTTCGGGCAGAAGGACCCGCAGTTCGGGCTCGACGTGGCGTTCTACGCCTTCGACCTGCCCTGGTACCGGTTCCTGCTCGGCTTCGGGTTCGCCGCCGCGGTGATCTCGCTGGTCGCCGCCGCCCTGGTGCACTACCTGTACGGCGGACTGCGGATCACCAGCCCCGGTGCCCGGGCGACCGCCGCCGCCACCGGTCACCTGTCGGTGCTGCTCGGCATCTTCGTCGCGCTGAAGGCCGTGGCGTACTGGCTGGACCGGTACGGGCTGGCGGTGAAGTCCAGTGACTTCAAGGCCACCGGCAACTGGACCGGTCTGCGGTACGTCGACGCCAACGCCTACCTCCCGGCGAAGACGATCCTGTTCTGCATCGCCGTCATCTGCGCCGTGCTGTTCTTCGCGACGCTGTGGCGCCGCACCTGGCAGCTGCCGGTGATCGGCTTCGGCCTGATGGTGCTCTCCGCGATCCTGATCGGCGGGCTCTACCCGGCGATCGTCCAGAAGTTCCAGGTCCAGCCGAACGAGCAGGCCAAGGAAGCGGAGTACATCAAGAAGAACATCGATGCGACCCGCAAGGCGTACGCCATCGACGGCGCGAAGGTCACCGACTACCAGGGTGCGGGCGACGGCGGCGACAACGCGCAGTTGCGCAAGGACGCCGACACGGCGGCCAGCTACCGCCTGCTCGACCCGAACGTGGTCTCGCCCACCTTCCGCCAGCTCCAGCAGGAGCGGAAGTACTACCAGTTCCCCGAGACTCTCGACGTGGACCGCTACAACGGTCAGGACACCGTCATCGGTCTGCGCGAGCTGGACCTCAAGGGCATCCCGAAGCGGAACTGGATCAACGACCACTTCTACTACACGCACGGTTACGGTGCGGTGACCGCCAAGGGCACGTCCATCAACACGGACACCGAGGGCGGCCCGGAGTTCACCGAGTCGGGGCTGCCGTCCAAGGGCGTCCTCACCGACAAGGCGAAGTACGAGCAGCGGATCTACTACGGCGAGAAGACCGAGCAGTACTCGATCGTCGGCGGCCCGCAGCAGGAGCTCGACTACGAGAAGAACGGAGAGGACACCAAGACCACCAGCTACAAGGGCAACAGCGGTGTCAACCTCTCCAACCCGTTCAACCGTGCGGCCTACGCCGTCACGATGAGCGAGCCGCAGATCCTCTACTCCGGCGCCATCGGCGAGGGCTCGCGGATCCTCTACAACCGCACGCCCAAGCAGCGCGTCGAGGCCGTCGCCCCCTGGCTGACCATCGACGGCGACGCCTACCCGGCGATCATCGGCGACCGCATCCAGTGGATCGTCGACGCCTACACGACGACCAACGGCTACCCGTACGCCTCGCGCACCACGCTCGGCGACACCACGACCGACTCGCTGACCACCAACCAGCGCGCCGTCGTCGCCCAGCAGAACCAGGTCAACTACATCCGCAACTCGGTGAAGGCGACCGTCGACGCGTACGACGGCACGGTCAAGCTCTACGAGTGGGACGAGAAGGACCCGGTCCTCAAGACCTGGAAGAAGGCGTTCCCGGGCACGGTCGAGGACAAGGACAAGATCCCCGCGCAGCTCAAGGAGCACCTGCGCTACCCGCAGGACATGTTCAAGGTCCAGCGCGAGCTGCTCACCCGCTACCACGTGGAGGAGCCGAAGCAGTTCTACTCGGGCTCCGACGCCTGGCAGGTCCCGGACGACCCGACGACCGACGCCAAGGGTGCGGTCCCGCCGTACTACCTGAGCCTGAAGATGCCCGACGACAAGGAGCAGAAGTTCTCCCTGACGACGACCTTCACGCCCAACGGACGCCCCAACCTCGGCGGGTTCATGGCGGTCGACGCCGACGCCTCCAGCCCGGGCTACGGCACCATAAGGCTCTTGAGGGTCACGGGCGACGTGCCGGGTCCGCAACAGGTGCAGAGCCGCCTCAACGGCAACGCCGACGTCGCCGAGTTCGTCCGCAACATGAAGGGCGCCAACTCCAACATCGAGTACGGCAACCTGCTGACGATCCCGCTCAACAACGGCTTCCTGTACGTGGAACCGGTGTACGCGGAGGGCAACAGCGCCCAGTACCCGCTGCTGAAGAGGGTCGCCGTGTCGTACGGCAAGGAGACCGTCTTCAAGAACAGCCTGGCCGAGGCGCTCAACGCGGTCTTCGGCGAGAAGGGTGCGGAGACTCCGCCGGACAAGGGTGACGACGGCACCACCAAGCCGCCGGCCACCGGCTCCGCCGCCCTCCAGAAGGCCATCGCGGACGCCACCGCGGCGTACGACGAGGGCCAGAAGGCGCTCCAGAAGACCCCGCAGGACTGGGTCGCGTACGGCAAGGCGCAGGAGAAGCTGCAGGACGCGCTCCAGCGTGCGGCCGACGCGCAGAAGTCGGCGCCCCCGGCCAAGGAGGACCCGAAGGCGCCCGAGAAGAAGGACCCTGCGAAGAACGAGTAGTCGCAGGCCGGAGAGGTCCGGCAGGGCCCGCGAGGGCTCAGAAGGGCTCCACCCCGCGTCGTGGTACGGTTGCAGGACAACGACGCGGGGTGGAGCAGCTCGGTAGCTCGCTGGGCTCATAACCCAGAGGTCGCAGGTTCAAATCCTGTCCCCGCTACTGAAGGAAGAGGGCCCGAATCCATTGAGGATTCGGGCCCTCTTCGTATGTCCGTACACCGTATGTGTTTGACTTGTCGCCCTGTGGGCATGTCGACAAAACGCTGAAGTGACCTCAATGGCTGCGGTATACCAGGTGTACCCGGGTTGCGGGTGGTGCGACGATGAAAACTATGGGGGACAGGGCAACTCTGTTGGAGACAGGGCAGGTTGAGAAAACGCGGGACGAGACGGCACGGGACGGGTCCGGGCAGGACCGGGCGGCCCTGCTGGAACAGCGGCGGGCCGACGACGGCACCGACACTGCCACGGCCGAGGACGAAGCACGCCACCGGCAGGCCGCCGCGAACGGCGACGCCGCGTCCATGAGCGTTCTCGGCTCCCTGCTGCTGCGCCGCGGCGACCTCGACGGAGCCGAACCCCACCTCCGCGCCGCCACCGCCGCCGGTGACCGCGCCGCCGCCAACAACCTGGGCGTCCTGCTGCACCAGCGCGGGTACGCCGACGAGGCCGCCGGATGGTGGCGCATCGCCGCCGTCGCCGGATCCTCCGCCGCCGCCCACGCACTCGGCCGCCACTACCGCGAGCGCGGCGACGAGCCCGCCGCCGAATACTGGCTGCGCCAGTCCGCCGAGCACGGGCACGCCCTGGGCGCGTACGCGCTGGCCGACCTCCTGGAGCACCGGGGCGACGTCGGCGCCGAGCGCTGGCTGCGGGCCGCCGCCGAACAGGGGCACCGGGAGGCTTCGTACCGACTGGCACGCCTGCTGGACCGGCGGGCCGGTACGCCCACGGGCGGCGGGCCCGCCGCCGATGTGGCGAGCCGTCGCGGGATCACGTGGGACACCGATCCGCGGATGATCCGTACGTCGTCGGTGGCGCCCGGCGAGAAGCCGCCCGCTGTCGAGGCCGAGCAGTGGTACCGGCAGGCCGCCGCGCGCGGGCACCGGCGCGCCGCCCTGCACCTGGGCGTGATTCTGGAGGCGCGGGGCGAGCTGAAGGAGGCCGGGCGCTGGTACCTGACCTCCGCCAAGGACGGCGAGCCGCGTGCCGCCTGCGCGCTGGGCTTCCTGCTGCGCGACGCGGGCGACGAGGAGAGCGCCGCCGTGTGGTGGCTGCGCGCCGCCCAGGAGGGTGACGGGAACGCCGCCAACGCGCTGGGGGCGCAGCATGCCGCCAGGGGTGAGCAGCAGACCGCGGAGCGGTGGTACCGGGCCGCGCTGGACGCCGGTGACATCAACGGGGCGTACAACCTGGGGCTGCTGTGCGCCGCCCAGGGGCGTACGGCGCAGGCCGAACAGTGGTACCGGCGGGCCGCCTACGCCGGGCACCGGGAGGCGGCGAACGCGCTCGCGATTCTGCTGATGCAGGGCGGCGACGCGTCCGGGGCCGAGCCGTGGTTCTCCAAGGCCGCCGAGGCGGGCAGCGTGGACGCCGCGTTCAATCTGGGGATTCTGTACGCGGGCCGAGGCGACGAGCAGGGTGCCTTCGAGTGGTACGAGCGGGCCGCCGCCGCCGGCCACACCGAGGCGGCGCTTCAGGTCGGCATCGCGCTGCTGCGGGACGGCGACGAGCAGGACGCGGAAGCGCACCTGCGACGGGCCGCGGGCGGGGGCAGCGCGGAGGGTGCGTTCCGGCTCGGGATGCTGCTGGATGCGCGTCGCCCGCCCGCCGGACCGCCCGTGCTGGGCGAGCCGGTGGACGAGAAGTCCGAGTGCGAGGAGTGGTACGAGCGGGCCGCCGAGCAGGGGCACCGCCGTGCGCAGGTACGGGTCGGGATGCTGGCCGCCGGGCGGGGCGACGCGGAGGGGGCGGCGCGGTGGTACCGGGAGGCGGCCGAGGCGGGAAGCCTCGGGGGTGCCTTCAACCTGGGGCTGCTGCTGGCGCGTGAGGGGCGGGAGCCCGAGGCACAGCTGTGGTGGACGCGGGCGGCGCATGCCGGGCACGGGCGGGCGGCGTTGCGGCTGGCGTTGCTGGCGGCGCGGCGGGGGGAGCTCGGGGAGGGGGAGCGGTGGTGTGTGCGGGCCGTGGAGTTGGGGCCGGCGGAGGTGGCGGAGAGGGCGGCGCGGCTCAGGGACGCGTTGCATCAGGAGTTGACGGCTTAGGGGCCCGGTGGGCCCGGTGCGTGAACCGATTTGCGCTGGTCGGGGGCGGGGCGTAAGGTTGCGTTTACCGACGCGGGGTGGAGCAGCTCGGTAGCTCGCTGGGCTCATAACCCAGAGGTCGCAGGTTCAAATCCTGTCCCCGCTACTAGAGGCCGAAGGCCCGGGATCCGTAAGGGTTCCGGGCCTTCGGTCGTTTTTGTGCGGGTGGGGCGTTGGTTGCTGTTCCGGCCGGGGGCTCCGCCCCCGGACCCCCGGGTTTTGCCCCGGTCCCGCCCCTTCACCTAAAGCGCTCGCCGCGCGGCTTTGTGGTGGGTTGCTCGGGCAGTTCCCCGCGCCCCTTATGGGGCGCAGTTGGGGCAGATGCCTCGGTAGGTGACTTCCACGTCCGAGATGGTGAAGCCGAAGCGTTCTGTGGCCGGGAGGTCGGAGAGCGGGTTGCGGGACGGGTGCACGTCGCGGATGGCGCCGCACTGCGCACACACCAGGTGCTGGTGGGGGCGGTGGGCGTTCGGGTCGTAGCGCTTGGCGCGGCGGTCCGTGGAGACCTCGATGACCTCGCCCAGGGAGACCATCTCGCCCAGCGTGTTGTACACCGTGGCGCGCGAGATCTCCGGCAGCCGGTCGACCGCGCGGGCGTGGACCTCGTCGGCGGTCAGGTGCATGTGGTCCCCGTCGAGGACCTCGGCCACGACGCGGCGCTGTGCCGTCATGCGCCAGCCGCGTCCGCGCAGTCGTTCCAGTAGGTCGCTCATGTCTTCCAGCCTAACAGGGGAGAGGCCTCAGTCCCGAACTGGTGTGGAGTTGGATGCTTGTTTGACTTGGACAATGTCCAGAGTAGGATCGGCTTCGTTGGAAGCCACGGGACAGGGCTTGCAGGGATCAGGCAGGGAACGACACAGGAGGCGCACGTGACGACGCAGGGACCGCTCACCACCGAGGCCGGCGCACCGGTTGCCGACAACCAGAACAGCGAGACGGCCGGTATTGGGGGGCCCGTCCTCGTACAGGACCAGGCGCTGCTGGAGAAGCTGGCGCACTTCAACCGGGAGCGTATTCCGGAGCGCGTGGTGCATGCGCGCGGTGCCGGTGCGTACGGCACCTTCACGGTCACCCGTGATGTCTCGCAGTGGACGCGTGCCGCGTTCCTCTCCGAGGTCGGCAAGCAGACCGAGACGTTTCTGCGCTTCTCGACCGTGGCGGGGAACCTGGGTTCCGCCGACGCCGTCCGTGACCCGCGCGGCTTCGCGCTGAAGTTCTACACGGAGGAGGGGAACTACGACCTCGTCGGGAACAACACGCCCGTGTTCTTCATCAAGGACGCGATCAAGTTCCCCGACTTCATCCACACGCAGAAGCGCGACCCGTACACGGGAAGCCAGGAGGCCGACAATGTGTGGGACTTCTGGGGGCTGAGCCCGGAGAGCACCCATCAGGTGACGTGGCTGTTCGGCGACCGGGGCATCCCGGCGACGCTGCGCCACATGAACGGCTACGGCTCGCACACGTACCAGTGGAACAACGCTGCGGGCGAGGTCTTCTGGGTCAAGTACCACTTCAAGACCGACCAGGGGATCAAGAACCTCACCCAGGACGAGGCCAACAAGCTCGCCGGTGAGGACCCCGACAGCCACCAGCGCGACCTGCGCGAGGCCATCGAACGCGGCGAGTTCCCGTCCTGGACGGTGCAGGTGCAGATCATGCCGGCGGCGGACGCGGCGACGTACCGCTTCAACCCGTTCGACCTCACCAAGGTGTGGCCGCACGAGGACTACCCGCCGATCGAGATCGGCAAGCTGGAGCTCAACCGCAACCCGCAGAACGTCTTCGCCGAGGTCGAGCAGTCGATCTTCAGCCCCGCGCACTTCGTGCCGGGCATCGGCCCGTCCCCGGACAAGATGCTTCAGGGGCGGTTGTTCGCCTACGGCGACGCGCACCGCTACCGCGTCGGCATCAACGCCGACCACCTGCCGGTGAACCGTCCGCATGCGGCGGAGGCGCGGACGTACTCCCGTGACGGCTTCCTGTACGACGGCCGCCACGCGGGGGCCAAGAACTACGAGCCGAACAGCTTCGGCGGCCCGGCGCAGACGAATCAGCCGCTGTGGCAGCCGGTCCCGGTGACCGGTGCGACCGGCAACCACGAGGCGCCGAGCCACGCCGAGGACGACGACTTCGTGCAGGCGGGGAATCTGTACCGGCTGATGTCGGAGGACGAGAAGGGGCGTCTCGTCGACAACCTCGCCGGGTTCATCTCCAAGGTCTCGCGCGACGGGATCGCCGAGCGCGCGGTGAACAACTTCCGCCAGGCCGACGCCGACTTGGGCAAGCGCCTGGAGGCTGCGGTGCGCGAGCTCCGCAGTAAGTAACCAGTGTGACGAGGCCGGTGGGCAGGGACTCCTTCGGGACCCGGCCCACCGGCTTTTTCGTACGGTACGAGGCTCTTCTTGCGGTACGGGCCTCAGCCGGCCAGTGTCGCCGGGCGGCGGCGGCTCGGGGCCCAGCAGCGGATGATGTCGCGGACCGAGACGACGCCGACCGGCTCGCCCCGCTCGTCCAGCACGATCAAGTGACGGAAGCCGCCGTGCGCCATGGCCTCCGCCGCCTCCTCCAGGGTCCAGGACGGCGCGGCGAAGACGACGTCGGTGGTGGTGTGGGAGCCGGCCGTCTCCAGGTCGGGGTCCTGGCCGGTGCCGATGGAGTTGAGGAGATCGCGCTCGGTCAGGATGCCCAGACCGCTGGTGTCGGAGTCGAGGACGATGGCCGCGCCGACATGGCGGGCGGACATCAGCCGGGCGGCCTGGCGGAGGGTGTGGGCGGGGCCGATGGTGAGGACCATCGTGCTCATGGCATCGCGTACGAGCATGGAGTGCAGCCACCTCCTGGGTGTGCATCCGCTGCCCCGCGGCGGTCTCCGCAACGGGAACGGATTCACAAGTTCACAAACGAGGGAACTTTCAGAGTCGCAGGCTCGCCAAGGGTCAACAAGGGGCAGGTAGAGGCAAACTGAGGGGCGCGTAAAAAGATGAAACACGCCCCTCAGGGGACTCAGGAGCGCTGGTTGAGGTAGCCGAGCAGCTCGTCGTGGAGCAGGCCGTTGGAGGCCGCCGCGTTGCCGCCGTCGACGCCCGGGACGCCGTCCAGGCTGGTGAAACTCCCCCCCGCCTCCTCGACGACGATCGCGTTCGCGGCCATGTCCCACAGGGACAGCTCGGGCTCGGCGCAGATGTCGACGGAGCCCTCGGCGACCATCATGTACGGCCAGAAATCGCCGTAGCCACGGGTCCGCCAGCAGGCGCGCGTCAGGTCCAGGAAGCCGTCGAGGCGGCCCTGCTCCTCCCAGCCGGTCAGCGAGGAGTACGCGAAGGACGAGTCGGCGATCTCCGGGACCTTGGAGACGTGGATGCGGGTCGCGGAGGTCAGGCTGCGGCCGGTGTACGCGCCCGCGCCCTTCGCCGCCCACCAGCGGCGGCCGATCGCGGGGGCGGAGACGACGCCGACGACAGGGCGGTAGCCGCCCTCGCCCGCCTCCATCAGGGAGATGAGGGTGGCCCAGACGGGGACGCCGCGCACGTAGTTCTTCGTGCCGTCGATCGGGTCGATCACCCAGCGGCGCGGGCCCGAACCCTCCAGGCCGTACTCCTCGCCGAGGATCGCGTCGCGCGGGCGGGCGCGCTTGAGCTGACCGCGGATCAGCTCCTCCGCCGCCTTGTCCGCCTCGGTCACCGGGGTCATGTCCGGCTTCGTCTCGACCTTCAGGTCCAGGGCCTTGAACCGCTCCATGGTGGTGGCGTCGGCGGCGTCGGCGAGGACGTGGGCGAGGCGCAGGTCATCGTGATAGTCGGGCATGGGCGTCACAGTATCGAGCGTGATCGCCGGGTGGCCACGCGGACGGGGCAGGGACGGGTGCTCTTGACAGTGGGTGACGGGCCGTCAACGCTGGCATGCGGGAGGCGAGGCTATGCCCACTGCGCGAGAAGCCCTGTTGGACGCCGCCTACACGTCGCTGGCGACGCGGCCCTGGACGGCGGTACGGATGGTCGACGTGGCCGCCGCGGCCGGAGTGTCCCGGCAGACCCTCTACAACGAGTTCGGCTCCAAGGACGGCCTGGCGCGGGCGCTGGTGCGGCGGGAGGCGGACGGCTTCCTGGCGGGCGTCGACCGGGTGCTGGCGGACCGCACCGGGGCGGACGCGGACCGGCTGGCCGGCGTCGCGGAGTGGATCGTGCGGGCGGCGCGGGCGAATGTGCTGGTGCGGGCGCTGGTGACGGGGTGCTGGTCGGAGCGGTTGCCGTCGGGGCGGCCTGTGAGGGGGCTTTCGGCGGGGGCTGCGGGGGTGGCGCAGAGGCGGGCCGATGAGGGGGTGCCCGGGGCGTCCGAGTTGGTGGAGCTGGTGAGGGTGCGGGTGGAGGAGGGGGTGGGGGTGCCGGGTGAGGTGGTGGTGAGGGTGGCGGTGTCGTGGGTGGTGGCCCCTGGGGCGGGTGGGGTGGGGGAGGTCGTGCGGAGGCTGTTGTGAGGGGGCCGGGGCCCGGGTCAGTGCGACGAACCCGAGAGCTGGAGGCCGATGACGCCGATGATGACGAAGGAGATCGAGACCAGCTTCAGGGTGGAGACCACGTCGTCCAGGAAGACCATGCCGTAGATGGCCGTTCCGGCCGCCCCGATGCCGGTCCACACCGCGTAGGCCGGGCCCACGTCCAGGCGCTTCAGGGCCAGGGTGAGGAGGCCGAAGCTGCCCAGGGCGAAGGCGGCGAACGCGATCGTCGGCCAGAGTCTGGTGAAGCCGTGGGAGAGCTTGAGGCAGACGGCGAAGCCGGTTTCGAGGATGCCTGCGACCACCACTAGCAGCCACGCCATTGAGTGCCTCCCGCGTCGGCCGGAGCCGCGTCGGCCCCGGTAGGTGACTGCTTCGTCTCGCTTGGTGTGATTATGCCTTTGCCAGAGGGACGCCGGGGCAAACGCGTTCGGTTCAGTCGCCGTCGCGGCGTTCCCGGGTGGCGAGCAGTCGGCGCAGCGAGTACAGGCGCGCCGGGTCCGCGTGACCGTCCGACACCCACTTGTCGAGCGCGCAGTCCACTGCCTGGTCGTCGTGGGTGCAGCCGCGCGGGCACTCCTCCGTCCCCGGCTCCAGGTCGGGGAAGGCGTTGATCACGCGGGAGGGGTCCACGTGGTGCAGCCCGAAGGACCGCACACCCGGAGTGTCGATCACCCAGCCGGACTCGGCCGCCAGAGGGAGCGCGAGGGCGGAGGTGGTGGTGTGGCGGCCGCGTCCGGTGACCGCGTTGACGTGGCCCGTCGTACGCCGCCGCTCCTCCGGGACGAGGGTGTTGACGAGGGTCGTCTTGCCGACGCCGGAGTGCCCGACGAAGGCGGTGATCTTGCCGTCGAGGTGGTTGCGCACGACCTCGCTCGCCGCGCCGTTCTCCAGCTCCTCGCGGCTGGTGACGATGTACGGGACGCCCAGCGGCACGTACATCTCCAGGAGCGAGTCCGCCGAGGCCAGGTCGGACTTGGTGAGGACCAGGAGCGGTGTCAGACCCCCGTCGTACGCTGCAACCAGGCAGCGGTCGATCATGCGGGGGCGCGGCTCGGGGTCGGCGAGCGCGGTGACGATGGCGAGCTGGTCGGCGTTGGCGACGACGACCCGCTCGAAGGGGTCGTCGTCGTCGGCCGTGCGTCGCAGCACGGAGCTGCGCGGCTCGATGCGGACGATGCGGGCGAGGGTGTCCTTCGCGCCCGAGAGATCCCCGACGATCATGACCTTGTCGCCCACCACCGCCGCTTTGCGGCCCAGCTCACGGGCCTTCATCGCGACGACCTGACGGTCCTCGACGAGGCAGGTCAGCCGCCCCCGGTCCACGGTGAGGACCATGCCCTCCTGGGCGTCCTCGTGCTTGGGCCGGATGTGGGTGCGCGGGCGGTTGCCCTTGCGGTTGGGGCGGACGCGGATGTCGTCCTCGTCGGGGTTCTTGCCGTAGCGGCGCATCGTCGCGTCCCCGGCCCGTCAGTTGCCCGCGAGCATGTCGGACCACATGGTGGGGAAGTCGGGCAGGGTCTTGGCGGTCGTGCCCACGTTCTCGATCTCCACGCCGTTCACCGCCAGGCCGATGATCGAACCGGCCGTCGCCATGCGGTGGTCGTCGTACGTGTGGAACGTGCCGCCGTGCAGCGGGCGCGGCCGGATGTGCAGGCCGTCGGCGGTCTCGGTGACGTCGCCGCCGAGCTCGTTGATCTCCTTGGTGAGCGCGGCCAGGCGGTCCGTCTCGTGCAGGCGCAGGTGGGCGACGCCCCGCAGGGTGGAGGGGGAGTCGGCCAGGGCGGCGACGGCGGCGATGCCCGGGGTCAGCTCGCCGACCTCGCTCAGGTCCCAGTCGATGCCGTGGACGGTGCCCGTGCCGGTGAAGGTCAGGCCGCGCTCGGTCAGTTCGTACGTACCGCCCATGGCCGTGAAGATCTCGCGCAGCGCGTCGCCGGGCTGGGTGGTGCGCTCCGGCCAGTCGGGGATGGTGACCCGGCCGCCGGTGATCAGGGCGGCGGCGAGGAAGGGCTGCGCGTTGGAGAGGTCGGGCTCGACGGTGAGGTCGCGGCCGAGCAGGGCACCGGGGGTGACCCGCCAGACGTTCGCCTCGCCCCCGGACTCGGGTGTGTCGACCTGGGCGCCGATCGTACGGAGCATGTCGACGGTCATCCGGATGTGCGGCAGGGACGGCAGGGTCGCGCCCACGTGCCGTACCTCCACGCCCTGGTTGAAGCGCGGCGCGGACAGCAGCAGCGCGCTCACGAACTGGGAGGAGGACGAGGCGTCGATCTCGACGACACCGCCGTCGAGGGCACCCCCGCCGAACACCGTCAGCGGCAGCGCGCCCCGGTTGTCGTCGTCGATGCGGGCGCCGAGCGCGCGCAGCGCAGTGATCACGGCTCCGAGGGGGCGTTCGTACGAACGGGGGTCGCCGTCGAAGCGGATCGGGCCGTCCGCGAGGGCGGCGACCGGGGGCAGGAAGCGCATGACCGTACCGGCGTTGCCGACGTCGACGGTGGCCGGGCCGTGCAGCCCGTTCGGGATGATCCGCCAGGCCTCGCCGGAGCCGTCCGGGCCGACGCCCTCGTCGATGCCGACGCCCATCGAACGCAGCGCCTCCGCCATCAGCAGGGTGTCCCGCGAGCGCAGCGGGCGGCGCAGCCAGCCCGGCTCGGCGGCCAGGGCGGCGAGGACGAGCGCACGGTTGGTGACCGACTTGGAGCCGGGCACGGTGACCGTCGCGTCGACGGCCCCGCTCGCGTAGGGGGCGGGCCAGAGGGCAGAGTGCACGGCGCTTTCGGTCATGCTGCCGAGTTTAGTGGGTGGGCACGACGCCTCCGGCCGTACGGCAGGGGGTCACAGGCCGAGCAGCCAGCGGCCTCCGCCGAGCAGCGCGCACACCGAGACCACGTGGAACATCCCCAGCCACATCAGCGGCGGTACGTGGGTGAGCCGGGCCAACTGGTCGGCGTCGGAGTCCGGAGCCCCGCCGTGCCGCCGCTTCGACTGGAGCTCGAAGGCGGGCCGCACGCCGCCGATCAGCAGGAACCACACCACCGTGTACGCGAAGGCCGCCTGCACGTCGGGCCCGGTCAGCCAGGAGACCAGCACGAACGCCGCACCCGTGAGGACGACGGTCAGCACCCCGTACGCATTGCGGATCATCACCAGCATCGCCAGCAACAGGGCCGTGGCCAGCCACAGGAACAGCGTGATGTGGTCGGCGGCCAGCAGCCACGCCCCGCCGAGCCCGAGCAGCGGGGGTGCGGTGTACCCGGCGGCGGCGGTCAGGATCATGCCGATGCCGGTCGGCTTGCCGCGGCTGACGGTGAGGCCACTGGTGTCGGAGTGCAGCCGGATGCCGGTCAGGGTGCGCCCGGTGAGCAGGGCGATCAGCCCGTGGCCGCCCTCGTGCGCGATGGTGATCGCGTTCCGGGACAGCCGCCAGACCGGGTGCGGGACGACGGCTATGAGGGCGAGGGCGGCCGTCGCGTACAGGATCCACTTCTCGGGATCGGGCTGGGTGCCGGTGAGGCGGTCCCAGAGGGAGCCGAGGTCGGAGGAGGCGGACGCGAGGAGCAGACCGTGGGAGAGGGCGTTCATTTCTGCGGACGGCTCCTTGCTGGCTGTACGGGCGTGGCAGTGTGGCACGTATGTGTGGACGCTACGCGGTGAGCCGGGGGGCCGAAGACCTCGCCGGGATTTTCGACGTGCAGAAGTGGGACCCGGCCGAGACCTTCGTCCCCGACTGGAACGTGGCGCCGACGAAGACGGTGCCGGTGATTCTCGAACGTGCAGTGAAGGACGCAGAGGACCCGCGTCCGGTTCGTCAGCTGCGGATGTTGCGCTGGGGTCTGGTGCCGTCCTGGGCGAAATCGCCCGAGGGGGCGGCGCGGATGATCAACGCGCGGGCCGAGACGATCCACGAGAAGCCGTCCTTCAAGCGGGCGTTCGCGACGCGGCGGTGCATCGTGCCGGCGGACGGCTATTACGAGTGGGTGACGGGGGCGGCGGAGCGGGGTCTGGAGGAGGAGGGCAAGAAGAAGCGGCCCCGGAAGCAGCCGTACTTCGTGACACCGGCGGACGGGGCGGTCATGGCGATGGCCGGGATCTACGAATTCTGGCGGGACCGGTCGCTGCCGGACGAGCATCCGCTGGCGTGGTGGGTGACGTGCTCGGTGGTGACCACCGAGGCGGAGACCACCCCCCTGGCCGGGGGCCCGGCGGGGGAGGGCGGACCGTCGACCCTTGCCGAGATCCACCCCCGGATGCCGCTGATGCTGACGCCGGACAAGTGGGGGGCGTGGCTGGACCCCTCCCTCACGGAGGTCGAGGAGGCCCGGGGGCTGCTGGTGCCGCCGGGGGCGGGGTCCGTGCGGGCCTATCCCGTGGGGACGGCGGTCAGCAATGTGCGGAACAACGGGCCGGAGCTGGTGGGGGAGTTGGAGGGACCGGAGGTCGGCACGCTTTTCTGAGGGGTACGGGGGCGGCTTGGCCGGTGCTGGGGGCGCGCCCAAGGGGGGCCAGGGGGGGGCGGCAGGATGGGCCCCATGAACCGTGTGGTGAGTGTGGAGACCGAGGCCGGTGAGGCCAGGGTGCATTGGTACGGGGCGAAGAAGGCTTGGGCGGTGGTGGCGCTCGGCCACGGTGCCGGGGGTGGGGTGGAGGCCCGCGACCTGCAAGCCCTCGCCGCGACCCTGCCCGGTGAGGGCGTCAGCGTCGCCCTCGTCGAGCAGCCCTGGCGGGTCGCCGGGAAGAAGGTGGCCCCGGCGCCCAGGACGCTGGACGTGGGCTGGCACGGCGTCTGGCCGGAGCTCGCGAAGCCGGGACTGCCCGTGATCGCCGGAGGCCGCAGCGCGGGGGCCCGCGTCGCCTGCCGCACCGCCCAGGACCTGGGCGCCCGCGCCGTACTGGCCCTGAGCTTTCCCCTGCACCCCCCGGGCAAGCCCGAGAAGTCCCGGCAGGACGAGCTGCTGAAGACCGGCGTCGACACCCTCGTCGTACAGGGCGGGAACGACCCGTTCGGGAAGCCGGAGGAGTTCCCCGAGGGGGACTTCGGCCTGGTGGAAGTGGCGTACGGCGACCACGGGTTCAAGGTCCCCAAGAAGGCGGGGCTGACCGAGGAGCAGGTTCTGGAGGTCATCACGGGCGGCGTCGTGAAGTGGATCCGGACACTGCGTTGACGCCTCGGGAATGTTGAGCGACGTACCACTGTTGTCGCCTGCGTCCGACGTAGAAACGAGAGGGAGTTCGCCGCATGGGTTCCACCATCTGCCCGCGCCGCCCGCAGGCCTCCGACCTGGAGTGGACGGTGATCTCCGGGGCGGCGGCCACGGCCGCTCAGGCGGCGGGCAAGCAGGGTAGTCGTCTATCCTCCGAGGCGAGCGGGTCCGCATTCGGGCTCGCCACGGCGCTGAAGGAGGTGGGTCCGGTCACTGGGACCGACGCAGGGACCGATGCCGGCCACGCGGAGGAGACCACCGCCGAGCGCAATGCGCGCTTCGAGCGGGACGCGCTGGGCTTCCTCGACCAGATGTACTCGGCGGCGCTGCGCATGACGCGCAACCCCGCCGATGCCGAGGACCTGGTGCAGGAGACGTATGCGAAGGCGTACGGCTCCTTCCACCAGTTCCGCGAGGGCACCAACCTCAAGGCCTGGCTCTACCGGATCCTCACGAACACGTTCATCAACTCCTACCGGAAGAAGCAGCGCGAGCCGCTGCGCAGCGCTTCCGAGGAGATCGAGGACTGGCAGCTGGCCCGCGCCGAGTCGCACATGTCGACCGGACTGCGCTCCGCCGAGTCGCAGGCGCTGGACCACCTGCCCGACTCGGACGTGAAGTCCGCCCTCCAGGCCATCCCGGAGGAGTTCCGTATCGCGGTGTATCTCGCCGATGTCGAGGGGTTTGCCTACAAGGAAATCGCGGACATCATGGGGACACCCATCGGTACGGTCATGTCCCGGCTGCACCGGGGCCGCCGCCAGCTGCGCGGCATGCTGGAGGACTACGCACGCGAGCGCGGACTGGTGCCCGCGGGCGCCTCGTCCGCCTCCGGAGAGTCGAACGACGGGAAAGGCTCGGGCTCATGAGCTGCGGAGATCCGCACGAGACGGACTGCTCAGAGGTGCTCGACCATCTCTATGAGTTCCTCGACAAAGAGATGCCGGACGGCGAGTGCACCAAGTTCGAGGAGCACTTCGAGGAGTGCTCGCCGTGCCTGGAGAAGTACGGCCTGGAGCAGGCCGTGAAGAAGCTCGTCAAGCGCTGCTGCGGCTCGGACGACGTGCCCGTCGACCTCCGCTCCAAGGTACTCGGCCGCATCGACCTCATCCGGGCCGGGCAGGCCGTCCCCGAGCAGGACGTGGCCGCACCGGACCTGATGTCGCCCGAGGTCCCGGCCGACCTCGCCTCCGAAGTCACTTCCGAGGCCAAGAAGTAGGCCAGAAGTAGGCCGGAAACACGTCCGGAAGCAACGCACGCCGCAAGGCCGCCCGTTCCCGACCCGTCGTCACTCGATGGGGGGAACGGGCGGCCTTCGCGCGTTTTCGGCCCCCCGGCTCGCTAACCTGGCGCACGATTTGGCGGCGGAGGCGATGGATTCCGGGGGAAGCGGGGGAGCGGGTGCGAGCCTTGCCGGCGGGTGCGCGGATCTACGTCTCCTGCGCCGTCCTGCTCTCGGGCCTGTGCGTCCTGTCCGGCGCGACCGGCCTGGACCGGGCCCCCTGGGACGCCGTCGCACTGCTGGCCGTCCTGTACACGGTGTGCGAGCTGCTGCCGCGCTGCCCGTTCGTCGGGCACGCCGTCTCCGTCGATCCGGGCGCCTTCTTCCCCGTACCGCTGGCGGCCGTCTTCCTGCTGCCGCCGTCGGCCGCCGCGCTCGCGGTGCTGCCCGGGGGGCTGCTGGGGCGGGTGAAGCGCAGGCCGGGCGGGGTGCGGCGGGTGTGGCGGGCGGCGGAGCTGTCGGTCGCCGTGTGGGCGGCGTCGTCGCTGCGGACCTGGTGGGGCGAGGGCGCGGGGGAGGACTTCCCGGGGGTACTGGCGCCCGCCGGGGTGGCGATCCTCGGGTTCTGCGTCGTCCTGACGGTGCTGGACGGCGGGATCCTGGTCACTGCAGAAAGGATTCCCGTACGGACCGGCTGGCGCGGCCTCTTCCTGCGCTCGCTGGCCCCGCACGGTGTGCACGGGCTGGCCGGGCTGATGATGGCCGTCCTGTGGCGCAGCCCGTACGGGCCGGTCGCCGCCCTCTTCGTCCTGCTGCCGATGTACCTCTCCTGCTGGGTCTTCTCGCAGTACGAGCGCGAACGCGACGCCCACCGCTCGACGATCCGCGCCCTGGTGCAGGCCGTCGACCTCAAGGACCGGTACACGCGCGGCCACGGCGAACGGGTCGGCCGGGCCTCCGCCATGATGGCCGCCGAACTGGGCATGGACGAGGAACGGCGGGAGGTGCTCCGCTTCGCCGGGATCCTGCACGACGTCGGCAAGATCGGCGTGCCGACCCGCATCCTGCGCAAGGACGGCCCGCTGACCCCCGAGGAGCGCCGGGTCATCGAACTCCACCCCGAGTACGGGCACGAAATGGTGCGCGGCATCGGCTTCCTCGGCGAGGCCCGGGCGGCGATCCTGCACCACCACGAACGCATGGACGGCAGCGGCTACCCCTACGGGCTCTCCGGCGAGCGCATCCCGGAGTTCGCCCGGGTGGTCGCGGTGGCCGACGCCTTCGACGCGATGACCTCGACCCGCTCCTACCGGCGGGCCCGGCCGGTCCCGGAGGCGGTGGCGGAGCTGGAGCGGTGCGCGGGCACGCAGTTCGACGCCCGGATGGTGGGCGCCCTGGTCGCCGCGCTGCGGCGGGAGGGCTGGAACCCCGAGGTGACCGCTGACGAGGGCGGCACGGAGGCGGGCCGGGACGGGTCCGGACCGGACAAGGCCACCGGGCTTCCCCGTGAGGCCTCCGGACCGCCCCACCGGACCCTGCCCCTGCCCGCCCCCGCCCGGACGCGCCCCCCTGCCACCGCGCCCCGCGCCGGCGCGGCCCCGGACCCCGCACCCCACTCGCCGGAAGGCCTGGACGTCTCCGGAGGGAAGGGATGAAGCCCCGGTCCGGCACCGTGCAGCCGCCCCGGTTCGTCCCCGCCGCCACGGTCAAGGTGCCCCGGTTCGTCCTCGCCGCCCGCGCCACCGCCCTGCTCTGGGTGCTCGTCGCCCTCGGCCTCCTCGTACCGGACGGCATCGCCGAGCCCGGCACCGCCCTCGCCTTCGGGGTGCTCGTCTGCATCGGTGAGCTCGCCCACCGGGGCGGCGAGGCCGCACCGCTCGGGACCGCCGGGGCCCTCGCGTACGCCCTGCTCGGGCACTGCGGGGGCGTGCCCACCACGCACGGGGTCGCCCAGGTCGTCGTGGTGAGCGCCGGCGGGTCCGCGCTCGGCATGCTGGCGCGCAGAAGCCGCCCGAGCTCCGACCGCTGCGCCCGGCGCGTGCTGACCGTCGGGTTCGCCGCGGTGCTCTTCCAGCCCGCGTACAACTCCGGGGTGGTGGACGACTGGGTCGGGCACGGCGGTCTCTACGCCCTCTTCCTCGCGGTGCTGCTCGCGCTCACCGGGCTCTGCGAGGCCGTGCTCGCCGCCGCACTGCTCGCCGCGCGCACCGGGCACCCGTACGGACCCCTGCTGAGGGAGGAGCTGCGCGGCCTGCGCGGCATCGGGTCGGCGGTGTGCGCGAGCGGGGTCGTGATGGCGCTGGCGGTGGGGGTGGTGGGGCTGTGGGCGCTGCCCGTGTTCTGCGTGCCGCTGCTGCTCACCCAGCTGTCGTTCCGGCGGTACGGGGAGGTCAGGGACACCTACCGGCAGACCATCGCCTCGCTCGCCCGCGCCACCGAGATCGCCGGGTACACCCGCCCCGGGCACGCCCACCGGGTGGCCGCGCTGTCGGCGGCCGTCGGACGCGAGATGGGGCTCTCCGGGGACGAGGTGACCGTGCTGGAGTACGCGGCGCTCATGCACGACATCGGGCAGCTGTCGCTGGTCGACCCGGTGCCCGCCGGGGCCACCGCCTCGCTGCCCGCCGCCGAGCAGCGGCGCATCGCCCTGCTCGGGGGTGCGGTGGTGCGGCAGACCGGGGTGGTGGCGGACGTCGCCGTGGTCGTGGAGCGGCAGGCCGATCCGTACCGTGAGCAGCCCCTCACCGCGAGAATCGTCCGTACCGTCAACGCGTACGACGACCTCTCGGGGGAATGCGGAGGTGGGCTGGGCGGCCCACTGAGCGCTCTGGAGCGCCTGAGACTGGGCACCGGACGCGACTACCAGAGCGAGGTCGTGGAATCCCTGGCCCGCGTCGTCGCGCGCGGAGTCGCCCTGCCCCCGCCTGGGTAACCAGTGGGTAATGAGCGGGCCTCCGACCGGGCATGGTTGGATGCGAAGAGAGCCCCTGGCAGCGGATAAGCGCAGGGGAGAGAGCCAACCGGCAGGCGGGAATCGTGAGGATCTTCGGGAAGGTACGGCATCGGCCCTCCGCCTCGTGGCGGCAGGCCACCGACCGCGCGTTCACGCTGATCGGCGACGGTCGGTACGAGGACGCGGGAGCGCTGCTGACGCGCGCGGCGGATCTCGAACCCTGGCTCTCGGAGTCCTGGTTCAATCTGGCGCTGCTGCACAAGTTCCGGCACGACTGGGACCAGGCGCGGGCCGCGGGCCTGCGCGCCGTCGCCCTGCTCGACCGCGAGGAGGGCGCCCCCGACTGGTGGAACGTCGGGATCGCCGCCACCGCCCTCCAGGACTGGCCGCTCGCGCGCCGGGCCTGGCAGGCGTACGGGCTCAGGGTGCCCGGCGCCCCCACGGAGAGCGGCGAACCGGTCGGCATGGAGCTGGGCAGCGCCGCCGTGCGGCTCTCGCCCGAGGGCGAGGCCGAGGTGGTGTGGGGCCGCAGGCTCGACCCCGCGCGCATCGAGGTGCTGTCCATCCCGCTGCCGTCCTCCGGGCGGCGCTGGGGCGAGGTCGTCCTGCACGACGGCGTGCCGCACGGGGAACGGGTGACGGCCGCCGGGCCCTCCTTCCCCGTCTTCGACGAGATCGAGCTGTGGGCCCCCTCGCCCGTCCCGACCTGGGTGGTCCTCCTGGAGGCCGCCACCGAGGCCGACCGGGACGCCCTGGAGCGGCTCGCGGCCGACGCCGGTTTCGCTGCCGAGGACTGGTCCTCGTCCGTACGACTGCTCTGCCGCTCCTGCTCGGAGTCGCGGATGCCCTCCGACGAGGGCGACGGCGAACAGCACCTGGACCCGCACGACCACAGCGAGCCGGGACATCCGGGCCCGCTCGGTCACCGTACGAACGGCGACCTGTGGGTCCCCGAGCGCGAATGCGGCCTGGCCGCGCCGCCGCAGCTGGTGCGCGGGCTGCTCGACGGCTGGGTCGCGGACAGTCCGGACAGCCGGGAGTGGCGGGACCTCGAAGAAGTCTGCTGAGACCTCGCCCGCCGAGTGGGGCACGTACGCTGTATGGGCAATCGACACGGGTTTTGAGGAAGGCGTACGGCGGACATGGCGCAACAGCAGCAGGTCGACGAGCAGGTCGCATCGGAGTTCGTGGTGGACACGGAGGACTGCGAGGCGCGCGAGCTGGCGTACCGCGAGCGCGGCACCGCCCGGCCCATCACGGTCGTCGGCAACCCGGTGCTGCACCGCGAGTGCAAGAACGTCACCGAGTTCGACGACAAGCTCGCCTCCCTCATCGACGACATGTTCGCCAGCCAGAAGGCCGCCGAGGGCGTGGGCCTGGCCGCCAACCAGATCGGCGTCGACCTCAAGGTCTTCGTGTACGACTGCCCGGACGACGACGGCGTCCGCCACACCGGCGTCGTGATCAACCCGGTCCTGGACGAGCTGCCCGCCGACCGCCGCGTGCTGGACGACTCCAACGAGGGCTGCCTCTCCGTCCCCACCGCCTACGCCGAGCTGGCCCGCCCCGACTACGCGGTCGTGCGCGGCCAGGACGCCGAGGGCAACCCGATCGCGGTGGAGGGCACCGGCTACTTCGCCCGCTGCCTCCAGCACGAGACGGACCACCTCTACGGCCGCCTCTACATCGACCGCCTCTCCAAGCGCGAGCGCAAGGCCGCGCTCCAGCAGATGGAAGAGGGCACCCCGCGCTACGAGACGGTCCCCAACGATTAGTCCCCGCCTGCGTGTTTCCCCTGTGCCCGGCCTCTCGACGAGCGGCCGGGCACAGGTCGTTCGGGCGCCTTCCGGCCGGGGCCGCAGCCCGGTCAGGCGGCCCGGGCCGGGCCCCGGAAGGTCCGGCGGTACGCGTGCGGGGTCGTGCCCAGGGTGCGCAGGAAGTGGTGGCGCAGCCCCGCCGCCGTACCGAACCCGGAACGCCCCGCGACCGCGTCGATCGTCTCGTCCGACGCCTCCAGCAACTGCTGGGCCAGCAGCACCCGTTGGCGCAGCAGCCACCGGTAGGGAGTCGTCCCGGTCTCCTGCTGGAAGCGGCGGGCGAAGGTGCGCGGCGACATGTGGGCGCGGGCCGCCAACTCCTCGACGGTCAGCTCCTGTTCGAGGTTGCGCTCCATCCACACCAGCACCTCGCCGACCGTGTCGCAGCGGGCATGGGTGAGGGGCCGCTCGATGTACTGGGCCTGGCCGCCGTCCCGGTGCGGCGGCACCACCATCCGGCGGGCGATGGCGTTGGCGACCTCGGGCCCGTCCTCCTGGCGCACCAGGTGCAGGCAGGCGTCGATGCCGGCCGCGGTGCCCGCCGACGTGATCACGCTGCCCTCGTCGACGTACAGCACGTCCGGCTCCAGCCGGGCCAGCGGATGGCGCTCGGCCAGCTCGTCCACGTGCCGCCAGTGCGTGGTGCACCGGCGGCCGTCCAGCAGCCCGGCCGCGCCCAGCACGAAGGCCCCCGAGCAGACGCTCAGCACCCGCGCCCCGCGCTCGACGCCCCGGCGCAGGGCGGCCAGCAGCTCTTCCGGATACGTACGCGACTCGCAGTGCTGGTCGGCGGGGACGCAGATCAGGTCCGCCTCCTCCAGCCGGTCCAGACCGTACGGCACGTTGATCGTGAAGGCCCCCGAGCGGGCGGACAGCGGGCCCTTCTCGGCGGCGCAGACCGCGAAGTCGTAGACAGGCAGGCCCTGTTCGCTCCGGTCGATACCGAACACCTCGCACAGCACGCCGAGTTCGAACGGGTTCGCCCCGTCGACCAGCGCCACGGCCACGTTTTTCAGCATGCCGCCAGTATGCATCCGGTGTGGCAGTAATTCGACGTCTCATGACAGTCCTGCCACTCATCAAGACGCCTGCGAAGTAAGAGAGTTGAGGCATGAACACATTCATGGACTACCTGGCCGTAGCGTTCGTTTTCGCCCTTCTCGCCCTTCCTTCGCTCATCGGACACCTCGGGGACCTGCGGATCGACCGTCAGCTCCGGGACGCCGAGCGGGCGGACGCCGAAAGGGCCGGGACCCCCGAAGGAATCCCGGCCCGTCCGAGCAGCAGCTACAGCCGTGCCGCCTAGCAGCTGTCTAGAAGTCGTCGTCGAAGCCGACGGTGCCCTCGACGGCCACCTGGTACGCGGAGACCCGGCGCTCGAAGAAGTTCGTCAGCTCCTGGACGCCCTGGAGCTCCATGAAGGAGAACGGGTTGGAGGACCCGTACACCTTCGGGAAGCCGAGGCGCTCCAGGCGCTGGTCGGCGACGCACTCCAGGTACTCGCGCATGGACTCGGTGTTCATGCCCGGCAGGCCCTCGCCGCACAGGTCGCGGCCGAACTGGAGCTCGGCGGCGACGGCTTCCTTCAGCATGTCGGTGACCTGCTGCTCCAGCTCGTCGTCGAAGAGGTCCGGCTCTTCCTTGCGGACGGTGTCCACGACCTCGAACGCGAAGTTCATGTGCATGGTTTCGTCCCGGAAGACCCAGTTCGTCCCGGTTGCGAGACCGTGCAGCAGACCGCGGCTGCGGAACCAGTAGACGTACGCGAAGGCACCGTAGAAGAACAGGCCCTCGATGCACGCCGCGAAGCAGATCAGGTTGAGCAGGAAGCGGCGGCGGTCGGCCTTCGTCTCCAGGCGGTCGATCTTCTCGACCGAGTCCATCCACTTGAAGCAGAACTGCGCCTTCTCGCGGATGGAGGGGATCTCCTCGACTGCGTCGAAGGCCGCGGCGCGGTCCTCCGGGTCGGGGAGGTAGGTGTCCAGGAGCGTCAAGTAGAACTGGACGTGGACGGCTTCCTCGAAGAGCTGGCGGGAGAGGTAGAGCCGCGCCTCGGGGGAGTTGATGTGCTTGTAGAGCGTCAGCACCAGGTTGTTCGAGACGATCGAGTCGCCGGTCGCGAAGAACGCGACGAGACGGCCGATCATGTGCTGCTCGCCCGGGGTCAGCTTCGCGAGGTCCGCGACGTCCGAGTGGAGGTCGACCTCCTCGACGGTCCAGGTGTTCTTGATCGCGTCCCGGTAGCGCTCGTAGAAGTCCGGGTAGCGCATGGGGCGCAGGGTCAGCTCGAAGCCGGGGTCGAGAAGGTTCTTCTCGGAGTTGGTGGAGCTCATTACTGGCAGGCCTCGCAGGACTCGGGGTTTTCCAGGGAGCAGGCGAGCGCTTCGGCGTCCGTCACCTGCTGTGCGGGGAGGGTGGTCGTGGGGGCCGCGACCTGGGCGGTCTGCGAGCCGGCGGCGCGCGCGATGCGGGTGGCGGGGCGCGAGCGCAGGTAGTACGTCGTCTTCAGGCCCTTCTTCCAGGCGTACGCGTACATCGAGCTGAGCTTGCCGATGGTGGGCGTTTCGAGGAAGAGGTTGAGGGACTGGGACTGGTCGAGGTACGGGGTGCGGGCCGCCGCCATGTCGATCAGGCCGCGCTGCGGGATCTCCCACGCGGTGCGGTACAGGTCGCGGACCTCCTGCGGGATCCAGTTGAAGCCCTGGACCGAGCCGGACGCGTCGCGCAGCGCCTCACGGGTCTGCGCGTCCCAGACGCCGAGCGCCTTCAGGTCGCGGACCAGGTAGGAGTTGACCTGGAGGAACTCGCCGGAGAGGGTCTCGCGCTTGAAGAGGTTGGAGACCTGCGGCTCGATGCACTCGTACACGCCCGCGATGGAGGCGATGGTGGCGGTGGGCGCGATGGCCAGGAGCAGCGAGTTGCGCATGCCGGTCTTGGCGACGCGGGCGCGCAGGGCGTCCCAGCGCTCCGGCCAGGAGACCTCGACACCGTAGTGGTCGGGGTGCAGGACGCCACGGGCGGCGCGGGTCTTCTCCCAGGCGGGGAAGGTGCCGGCGCGCTCGGCGAGGTCGCAGGACGCCTCGTACGCGGCGAGCATGATCCGCTCGGCGATCTTCGTGGAGAGCGCCGCGGCCTCGGGGGAGTCGAACGGCAGCTTCAGCTTGAAGAAGACGTCCTGGAGGCCCATGGCGCCCAGGCCCACCGGACGCCACTTGGAGTTGGAGTTCCCGGCCTGCTCGGTCGGGTAGAAGTTGATGTCCACGACGCGGTCGAGGAAGGTGACGGCCGTGTGGACGGTCTTGTCGAGGCGGTCCCAGTCGATCTCGCCGTCGGCGAGGACGAAGGCGCCCATGTTGACCGAGCCGAGGTTGCAGACGGCCGTCTCGCCGTCGTTGGTGACCTCGAGGATCTCGGTGCACAGGTTGGAGGAGTGGACCGTGTGGCCCGGCTCCGCCGTCTGGTTGGCGGTCCGGTTGGAGGCGTCCTTGAACGTCATCCAGCCGTTGCCGGTCTGCGCGAGGGTGCGCATCATGCGGCCGTACAGGTCGCGGGCCGGGATGGTCTTCTTCGCCAGGCCCGCGGCCTCGGCCTTGCGGTAGGCGGCGTCGAAGTCGTCGCCCCACAGGTCCACCAGCTCGGGGACGTCGGCGGGGGAGAACAGCGACCACGGGCCGTCCTGGTCCACGCGGCGCATGAACTCGTCCGGGATCCAGTGGGCGAGGTTCAGGTTGTGGGTGCGGCGGGCGTCCTCGCCGGTGTTGTCGCGGAGCTCCAGGAACTCCTCGATGTCCGCGTGCCAGGTCTCCAGGTAGACCGCTGCGGCGCCCTTGCGGCGGCCGCCCTGGTTGACGGCGGCGACGGAGGCGTCGAGCGTCTTCAGGAACGGCACGATGCCGTTGGAGTGGCCGTTGGTGCCGCGGATCAGGGAGCCGCGGGCGCGGATGCGCGAGTAGGAGAGGCCGATGCCGCCCGCGTGCTTGGAGAGGCGCGCGACCTGGTGGTAGCGGTCGTAGATCGAGTCCAGCTCGTCCATCGGGGAGTCGAGGAGGTAGCAGGACGACATCTGCGGGTGGCGGGTGCCGGAGTTGAAGAGCGTCGGCGAGGACGGCAGGTAGTCCAGGCGGCTCATCAGGCGGTACAGGGAGGCGACCTCGGGGAGAGCCCGCTCGGCACTCTCTTCAATGGACACAGTGTCATCGGCGAGGCCGGAGGCCACGCGCAGCATGAAGTGCTGCGGGGTCTCGACGACCTGGCGGGTGATCGGGTGGCGCAGCAGGTAGCGGCTGTAGACGGTGCGCAGACCGAAGTACTCGAAGCGGTCGTCGCCGTCGAGGTCGATCAGCTCGTCGAGGGCCGCCGCGTGCTTGGCGACGAAGTCGGCCGTGCGGTCCGCGATGAGCCCTTCGCGGTGACCGACGGCGACGGACTCGGAGAAGCAGCCCACGCCCTGGGTGGCGGCCTCGTCCCGGATCGTACGGGCGAGCAGGCGCGCGGCGAGGCGCGAGTACGCGGGATCCTCGGAGATGAGGCCGGCGGCGGCCTCGGTGGCGAGCTCCCGGAGCTCGGCGGCGTCCGAGCGCGCGTTGCGCCCACGCAGGGCGGCGGCGGCGACCCGGCCGGGGTCGGTGTCGGGCAGGTCGGCGGTCAGGTCCGTCAGGGTGCGCAGCAGCGCGGTCCCGGGGGCGTCCTGGTTGTCCGTACTCTGCTCGGCGACGGCCGGATCGACTGGCGCGATGGTCACGTGGGGGCTCTCCCTCGCTCGGCGCGGGGCCACGGGGCGGAGCGGGGGCGCGCGAGCACACGTCCGCCTCGAAAAGGGCGCACGTCGCCTGGCGTCCACCGGCCCAACCGCGAGGCCCGGACGTATCGGAATCCGGTTCGGTCGAGCCGGATCACGCCGTCGGCAGGTCCTCGGACTTGGCGGTGCGCAAATGCGCACATGACACACCGTTGCGGGACAGTTCCGGATTCTCACCGGATTCCCCTGCGGCGACAGCGAGGACGAGCATACATGTGGTGGGTCCCCGTTGGGGAACCCACCACATGTTGTGTCGCGTGCCGTAACACTTCACAAGAGGAAGCCCTGTTTCGAGGGGGCCTGGGGCCTTTTCCGTACGGGCTAAAGCCCCAATTCGTACGTCAACAGGCCCAGTCCCGGGAGCGGTTCCCAGTCCCTGTCGGGCGTTCGTACGAAGCCGAGGCGCTCGTAGATCCGGTGCGCCCCGAGCATCGTCGGCTGGGTCGACATCACCAGCCGTACGACCCCTTCCTCGGCCCGTGCGCGGGCGATGCAGGCCCGTACGAGAGCCTCGCCCGCCCCGCGGCCCCGTGCCGCGTGCGCGACCGCGAGCATGCGGAACTCGGCCTCGCCGGGTACGGCGATGTCCTGGAGGGGGCTGCCCTGGGGAGCATAGGTGACGGTGCCCAGCAGAGTCCCGTCGGCGTCCACGGCGACCAGCAGCTCGGCCTTCTCGGCGCGGGACGCGGCGTCCCGCAGTACGGGCAGGTAGGTGTCCTGGGCGCCGCCGGACAGGAGTCCGTCGTCCAGGTAGGCGCGGGCGGTGATCTCGCCCACTGCGGTGTGCTCGGCGGGTTCCGCGGTTCGGATACGCATGTCCATGCCCGGCAGTGTGCAACGGCGACGGCCCGGCGCCCCACCCCGTATCGAGGGGCGGAACGCCGGGCCGTACGCACGCGGAGCCGTCGGCCGCGCAGCGGCGGGGCCGTCAGCCGCTCAGCAGCAGCGGAAGCCCTCCCGCGGATCGCCCTCGCGGGCGTCGGTGCGGCTGCGCTCGAAGGCGCGGCGGGACATCACGGGGGCGTCCGGGTCGTGCGACCTGGCGTGGGCGACGTAACGGTCGTACGTCGCCTCGCCGGTCAGCTCGCGCACGAACCACCGCAGCCGGGACAGCCGGTGCCGCAGGGCCCCCGTGCTCACGTGCCGCAGTGTCCCGTGGGTCCCGGTGCTCATACCGTGCTCTCCTCCTTCAGCGGGCGGCCGTCCGGGCCCAGGCCCGCGGCGGCCATCTCGGCCTTCTCCTCCTTGGTGGCGAAGAGCGACGCCGGGGCGACGATCTCCGACTTCACGTACTTCGTCTCGCTGAGGGTGACCGCCGCCGGGTGGCGGATCGCCTTGAGGCAGGCGCGGCAGGCCTCGAAGAGGACGACCACGATCAGTACGGCGAAGAGGATCGAAAGGACGCCGTCCACCGTGGAGTTGGTGACGATGGTCTCCATCTGCTCGCGGTTCTTGGCGAGTCCGACCTTGTCGAGGCCCTTGTCGAGAGCGGTCTGGTAGACGTCGCGCTGGGCGAAGAAGCCGACCTTCGGGTCGTCGGAGAAGATCTTCTGCCAGCTCGCGGTGAGCGTGACCGCCACGTCCCACAGCAGCGGAACGGCCGTCACCCAGGCGTACTTGAGCCGCCCGGACTTGATCAGCAGCGTGGTGCAGACGGCGAGCGCGACGGCTGCCAGGAGCTGGTTGGCGATGCCGAACAGCGGGAAGAGCTGGTTGATGCCGCCCAGCGGGTCGTGCACGCCGACCCACAGGAAGTAGCCCCAGGCCAGGACGACGATGGCGCTGGCGATCCAGACGCCGGGCTTCCAACTGACGTTCTTGAACGGCTTGTAGACGTTGCCGAGCATGTCCTGGAGCATGAACCGGCCGACCCGGGTGCCCGCGTCGAGCGTCGTCAGGATGAACAGCGCCTCGAACATGATGGCGAAGTGGTACCAGAACGCCTTCATCGCTGCCCCGCCGAACGCGGCCGAGAAGATCTCCGACAGGCCGAGCGCGAAGGTCGGCGCGCCACCCGTGCGGTGCAGCAGGCTGGCCTCCTCGACGTCCTTGGCGGCCTGCGCCAACTGGTCGGGGGTGATGGTGAATCCGAGGTTCCCGACCGCCTGCGAGGCGGCCTGCACGGTGTCGCCGACCACGCCCGCGGGCGCGTTGACGGCGAAGTACAGGCCCGGGTCGATGATGCAGGCGGCGATCAGCGCCATGATCGCGACGAACGACTCGACCAGCATGGAGCCGTAGCCGATCGTCCGGATCTGCGTCTCCTTCTGGATCATCTTCGGCGTCGTACCGGAAGAGATCAGCGAGTGGAAGCCGGAGAGCGCACCGCACGCGATGGTGATGAACACGAACGGGAACAGCGAACCGGCGAAGACCGGCCCGGTGCCACTCGTCGCGAACTTCGTGATGCCGTCCATCTTCAGCGTCGGCAGCGCGATCAGCACGCCCACCGCGAGCAGCCCGATCGTGCCGACCTTCATGAACGTCGAGAGGTAGTCGCGCGGCGCGAGCAGCAGCCACACCGGCAGCACCGACGCGAGGAAGCCGTAGATCACCATCCAGATGACCAGCGTGCCCGGCTCCAGGGTGAAGGTCTCCGCCCAGGACGACTCCGCGACCCAGCCGCCCGCGACGATCGCGAGCAGCAGCAGGGCGACGCCGATGAGCGACACCTCGGTCACCCGCCCCGGCCGCAGGATGCGCAGGTAGATGCCCATGAACAGCGCGATCGGAATCGTCATCCCGATCGAGAAGACGCCCCAGGGGGACTCGGCCAGCGCGTTCACGATGATCAGGGCGAGCACCGCGAGCAGGATGATCATGATGGCGAACACGGCGATGAGCGCCGCCGCGCCGCCGACCACGCCGATCTCGTCCCGGGCGATCTGGCCCAGCGAACGGCCGTTGCGGCGCGTGGAGAAGAACAGCGTGACCATGTCCTGGACCGCGCCCGCGAAGATCACGCCCGCGACGATCCAGATGGTGCCCGGCAGGTACCCCATCTGGGCCGCCAGCACGGGCCCGACCAGCGGACCCGCGCCCGCGATGGCCGCGAAGTGGTGCCCGAAGAGCACGCGCCGGTCGGTGGGGTGGAAGTCCACGCCGTCGTTGTGGAGTTCGGCCGGGGTCGCCCGGGTCTTGTCGACCTTGAGCACCCGGTTCGCGATGAACTTCGAGTAGAAGCGGTACGCGATGGCGTACGAGCCCAGCGCCGCCGCCAGCATCCACGCGGCCGAGACGTCCTCGCCCCGGGACAGCGCGAGCACCGCCCAGCCGGCCGCGCCGACGATCGCCACCAGGGTCCAGATCACCACGGACTTGGGCGACAGCCTGCGGCGGGCGGGCTCCGGGGCGGCCCCGGCCTGCTCGGTCTCCGCTGTCGGTCTCGGCTCTGCCATGGCGATCCGTCCCCTCGCGCGATCTTCTCTGTCGTAACGTGCGCGAAATCTAGGGGCTGCGACCGCGCTGCGTAACCCCCTGTCCGCATATCGGTACGGACACGGGGCGACCATCGCAGGTCAGCGGGGGTACCAGCGTCAACTTGCCGGAGGGCGTGCCGGGTTGTGGAACGGGGCCGTCGACGTGGTCGACGGCCCCGGGGCGGGACTACCAGCAGGCGTACTCGCGGTTGGGCTGGCTGACCGGCTCCTGCGTGTTCGGCTTGAGGTAGACGACCTTGTAGAGGCCGTACCAGCGCTGGGTCGAGGACTGCGTCTTGCTCTTCAGCGTCTGGATCCAGCGGACGCCGCCGGAGTTGTTGTCGTACGAGGACGGGCAGCCCTTCCCCGTCAGGTTGGTGGGACCGCCGGCCGCCTGCGCCGAGGTGGACATGGTGAGGGCGAGCATGCCGCCCGCCAGGGTCACTGCCGCCAGCTGTGCCTTTTTCCTCATGGGGTGACGCGCCTTTCGGTGGATCCGAGTGGGTGCGGAACGGGTCGAGCGCGGTGCCTGCCGGTGGCCACCTGGCGTTCCCGATCCTTCTCGACGACCGAGAGCGGGTCAATGGACTAGACCAAGTGGCTGGCCGGAAAAGGCTGTACCGCGACGGGGCGCGAGCGCCGCGCCCACCGTGTGCACCTGCGTGGATGTCCGGGCGGTCGGGGGGACCGGCCGCGCCCGAGGCCGTGGATCAAGCCTCAAACGCGCCGTCCCGGCGGTCAGTCCTGGGGGCGCTGGAGGCGGGCCACGAACTTGTAGCGGTCGCCCCGGTAGACCGAGCGGACCCACTCCACCGGCTCCCCGTTCTTGTCCAGGGAGTGGCGGGAAAGCATCAGCATCGGCAGGCCGACGTCGGTGCCCAGCAGCCCCGCCTCGCGCGGCGTGGCGAGGGAGGTCTCGATGGTCTCCTCGGCCTCGGAGAGGCGTACGTCGTACACCTCGGCGAGCGCGGTGTAGAGCGAGGTGTACTTGACGAGGGAGCGCCGCAGCGCCGGAAATCGCTTGGCGGACAGGTGAGTTGTCTCGATCGCCATCGGCTCGCCGCTCGCCAGGCGCAGGCGTTCGATGCGCAGGACGCGCCCGCCCGCGGTGATGTCCAGGAGCCCGGCGAGGGTGTCGTCGGCGGTGACGTACCCGATGTCCAGGAGCTGCGAGGTGGGTTCGAGGCCCTGGGCCCTCATGTCCTCGGTGTACGAGGTGAGTTGGAGGGACTGCGAGACCTTCGGCTTGGCGACGAAGGTGCCCTTGCCCTGGATGCGTTCCAGCCGCCCCTCGACGACCAGTTCCTGGAGGGCCTGGCGGACGGTGGTGCGGGAGGTGTCGAACTCGGCGGCGAGGGTGCGCTCCGGGGGCACCGGGGTGCCCGGGGGGAGGGTTTCGGTCATGTCGAGCAGGTGCCGCTTGAGGCGGTAGTACTTCGGGACGCGGGCGGTGCGCGTGGGCGCGGCCGCCTCCGAGGCCGTACCGCTCGTGGCGGCCCCCGTGCTGGTCTCCGTGCGTCCCCCGTCGGTGATCATGGTCCGCCCTTCCGGCTCCTGCGCTGCTGCCGTCACCGGCTCCTCCGTCTGTCGCGGCTCACATGGATGGTGGCACGGTCCGCCGCGCGGGGCTCGGGCTCCGCGCGATTCCCTCTTATACACCGCAACGCCCGTGAACACGGTGGCCGAAGGGCCTGTTGTGCGCTCGCGTGCGGGCCCAGGTGTCGGTCCGATAACGGACGCAACGAGTGGTCTTACACACCCTTGACACCCCAAAAGGTCTAGGCCAAGCTCCAGCTACTGGTCTAAACCATTAAAGACCAGGTCCCAGTCCCACAGGCCGTACTTCGTGCGTTGTCCTCGCGGTGGGCAGGGGGTTGCAGGCATCCCTGAGCAGGAGAGTGGCGTAATGAAGCGCAAGCTCATCGCGGCGATTGGCGTCGCCGGCATGTTGGTCGGCGTGGCGGCGTGCGGTTCGGACACCAAGTCCGGCGGCGGCGAAAAGGCGGCCGACACCAAGGAACTGACCGTCTGGCTCACTGTCGACGCACAGAAGAACTGGCCCGAGCTGGTGAAGTCCGCGGACGACGCGGTCACCAAGAAGTACCCGGGCATGAAGATCAAGCACGAGTACTACGGCTGGCCGGACAAGAACGCGAAGCTGGACGCCGTCCTCGCCACGGAGAACGCCCCCGACGTGGTCGAGATGGGCAACACCGAGATGCTCAGCTACATCGCGACCGGTGCCTTCGCCGAGGTCGACCCGAAGAAGTTCGACCAGTCCGACGCCTGGCTGGACGGCCTGAAGGCCTCCGTCACGTACGAGGGCAAGACCTACGGCGTCCCCTACTACGCGGGCGGCCGTGTCGGCACCTGGCGCAAGGACATCGCCGAGGAGGCCGGTGTCAAGGCCGCTCCGAAGACGTACAAGGAGCTCACCGACTCCCTGGACAAGATCCAGAAGAAGAAGGGCGACAAGTTCAGCGCCTGGTACCAGCCCTCGCCGGACTGGTACGCCGCGATGTCCTTCGTGTACGAGGCCGGCGGCTCCATCGCGAAGGAGGAGGGCGGCAAGTTCAAGGCCAACCTCTCCTCGCCGGAGTCCCAGAAGGGTCTCACCGAGTACAAGAAGGTGCTCGACACCTACATGCACGCCGACAAGACCAAGGACGAGTCCGACCGTCCGGTCGTCTTCGGCCAGGGCAACTCGGGCATGATCTTCGGCGCCGGCTGGGAGGGTGCGACGGCCGCCACGAAGGAGAACGACAAGGTCGGCAAGCTCGACACCAAGCTCGAGAACTTCGTGATGCCCGGCCCGTCCGGCAAGGCCATGCCGGTCTTCCTCGGTGGCTCGGACCTGGCGGTGCCCGCCAAGTCCAAGTCGCAGGAGGCCGCCGCCGAGTGGATCAACGCCTTCACCGGCAAGGACGGCCAGAAGGTCCTCACCGCCAAGGGCAACCTGCCGAACAACAAGACGGACCTGGCGCCGCTGAAGAACGACCCGAAGACGGCCGTTCCCGCCACCGCCGCCGAGTCCAGCTGGTTCGTGCCGATGGCACCGGGCTGGGGCCAGATCGAGAAGGCGCAGGTCCTCAAGACCATGCTCCAGGAGATCGGCACCGGCAAGAAGTCCGTCGCCGACGCGGCCAAGGTCGCCGACGCCGCGATCGACAAGGTCATCAACACCAAGTGACCCGCAGGCAGGGCCCCGCCGCTCGGCGGGGCCCTGCTGCCTGCCCGTGCCGGACCCACCCGGCGCGCTGCTCCCGGGGGACGGGGCGGCACGGTGCGAATGCAGTTGTACGAGAGGGATCGCTGAGGAGCGCGCGATGAGTGCCGCAGAGACAACCACCGCCAAGGTGCCGCCCACGCGGCAGGCACCGTCGCCGGGCAGCACCGGCACCCCCGGGAAGAAGACCGGCCGCACATCGAGAAACGGCACAGCCGCGGCGCCCTGGGCACTGCTCGCGCCCTGCCTCCTCGTGCTCGTCCTGGTCCTCGGCTACCCCCTGGTCCGCCTGGTCACCCTCTCCTTCCAGGACTTCGGCAAGTCCCAGCTCTGGGGCTTCAAGGAGACGACCACGGTCGGCCTCGCCAACTTCACCAAGCTCTTCTCCGACGGCGAGTTCTGGGCCGTCGTGGTGCGCACGATCCTGTTCGCGGCCGGCGCGGTCATCTTCACGATGGTCATCGGCATGATGATCGCCCTCCTGCTCCAGAAGGTCGCGGGCTGGGTCAAGATCCTCATCAACGTGGCCCTGATCGCCAGCTGGGGCATGCCGATCGTCGTCTCCACCACCGTCTTCAAGTGGATGTTCGACACCGACTACGGCGTCCTGAACTACCTCCTCGACAAGCTCCCCGGCGTCGACATGAACGGCCACAACTGGTTCGCCAGCGGCCCGCAGGGCCTCGCCGTCATCATGCTGCTGGTCGTCTGGGGCGCGGTGCCGTTCGTCGTCATCACCCTCAGCGCCGGACTCACTCAGGTCCCCAAGGAGCTGGAGGAGGCCGCCCGCCTCGACGGCGCGGGCGCCATCAAGGTCTTCCGCTACGTCACCCTCCCGATCCTCAAGCCGATCATCGTGATGCTCACGACGCTCTCGCTGATCTGGGACATGGGTGTCTTCCCGCAGGTCTTCGTGATGCGCAACGGCCACCCCGAGGCCGAGTTCCAGCTGCTCACCACCTACTCGTACGACAAGGCCTTCGTCGTCAACGACTACTCCGGCGGCTCGGCGATCGCCCTGGTGACCGTCCTGCTCCTGCTCGGTGTCGTCGCCGTCTACATGCGCCAGATGCTCAAGATCGGAGAGGTGGAGTGACCACGACCGCAGCGGCTCCCGCCGTCACCACCGCCACGTCCACCGCCTCCGGCAAGGCTGCCAAGCCCCGCCGCAAGAAGACCAAGCTGGGCTGGAACCTGATCGGCCTGCTGGTCTTCGTGACCGCCGGCTTCCCCGTCTACTGGATGCTGAACACCGCGTTCAAGCCCGCCAAGGACGCGATCGACCCCAACCCGCACTTCTTCCCGACCGAGTTCACCCTGGACAACTTCACCCGGGCGTTCCAGGTCTCCGACTTCTGGGGTCCGGTCGGGCGCAGTCTGATCGTCTCGCTGGTCGTCGTGGTCATCGGCATGATCGTCGGCCTGCTGGCCGCGCTCGCCATCTCGCGGTTCGCCTTCCGCGGCCGCAAGGTCGTCATCGTCGGCATCCTCGCGGTCCAGATGGTCCCGCTGGTCGCCATGATCATCCCGGTCTTCCTGCTGCTCAACGACCTCGGGCAGTACGACAAGCTCTCCGGCCTGATCATCACGTACCTGACCTTCATCCTCCCCTTCACGGTGTGGACGCTGCGCGGTTTCATCGTCAACATCCCCAAGGAGCTGGAGGAGGCGGCCATGGTCGACGGCTGCACCCGCACCTCCGCCTTCATGCGGGTCGTCTTCCCGCTGCTGGCCCCGGGCATCGTCGCAACGTCCGTCTACGGCTTCATCCAGGCGTGGAACGAGTACCTGTACGCCCTCATGCTGATGAGCCAGCAGAACCAGACCGCCACCGTCTGGCTCGGCAACTTCACCACCAAGCAGGGCACCGAGTACGCGCCGATGATGGCCGGCTCGACCATGATGGCCGTGCCCATCGTGATCCTCTTCCTCATCGTCCAGCGCAAGATGGCCGCAGGTCTGACGGCCGGCGCAGTGAAGGGATGACTCACCCATGACGACGCTGATCACCCGCTCGGACACCCTCACCCGGGACGCCCTCGCCGTCCTCCAGCCCGGCTTCACCGGCACCGCCGCCCCCGACTGGCTGCTGCGCAGCGTGGGGGAGGGGCTGTCCTCCGTCGGCCTGTTCGGCCGGAACATCGCCTCGCCGGAGCAGCTCGCGGCCCTCACCGCCCAGCTGCGTGCCGAGCGCGCGGACGTCCTGGTCGCCATCGACGAGGAGGGCGGCGACGTCACCCGCCTCGAAGTGCGCGGCGGCTCCTCCTTCCCCGGCAACCTGGCCCTCGGCGCGGTCGACGACGTGGACCTGACACGTGACGTCGCCCGCGAGCTGGGCCGGCGCCTCGCCGAGTGCGGCGTCAACCTCAACTGGGCCCCGTCGGCGGACGTGAACTCCGACCCGGGCAACCCGGTCATCGGCGTACGGTCCTTCGGCGCCGACCCCGCGCTCGTCGCCCGGCACACCGCCGCGTACATCGAGGGCCTCCAGGCCTCCGGCGTCGCCGCCTGCACCAAGCACTTCCCGGGCCACGGCGACACCAATGTCGACTCGCACCACGACATGCCCCGTATCGATGTGGACCTCGCCACACTGCACGCCCGTGAGCTGGTTCCTTTCCGGGCGGCGATCGCAGCCGGTTCCAAATCGGTCATGAGTGCGCATATTCTTCTCCCTGCGCTCGACCCCACCCGTCCCGCGACTCTCAGCCCGCAGATCCTCACCGGTCTGCTGCGCGAGGAGCTGGGCTACCAGGGGCTGATCATCACGGACGGCATGGAGATGCAGGCCATCTCCGCGACGTACGGAATCGAGCGCGGCTCCGTCCTGGCGATCGCCGCGGGCGCCGACGCGATCTGCGTCGGCGGCGGCCTCGCCGACGAGGAGACCGTCCTGCGCCTGCGCGACGCGCTGGTGTCGGCGGTCCGCTCCGGCGAACTGCCGGAGGAGCGGCTGGCCGACGCGGCCGCGAGGGTTCGCTCCCTCGCGACGTGGACGCAGCAGGCCCGTGAGGCTTCGGGGCCGGGCGCGGAAGTGCAGGAGGGGACCGCGCCCGGCAACGAGAACCACACGACTGTCGGCCTGGTCGCCGCCCGCCGAGCCGTCACCGTCACCCGCGCCCCGGGCGCCACTCCCGTCACCTCGGCTCCGTACGTCGCCGCCCTGACCCCGGTCGCGAACATCGCGGTGGGCGACGAGACCCCGTGGGGCGTCGCCGCCGACCTGGCGCGGCTGCTCCCGGGCACCGAGACGGGCACCTTCAACGCCGAGACCGGCACGGCCGAAGCGATCCTGGCCGCCGCCGGGGACCGCCGGATCGTCGCCGTCGTACGCGACGAACACCGTCACCCGTGGATGGCCGCGGCCCTGGACGCGCTCCTGGCGGCCCGTCCGGACACGGTCGTGGTCGAGATGGGCGTGCCCCAGTCGGCCCCGCGCGGCGCGCTGCACGTGGCGACGCACGGTGCGGCGAGGGTGTGCGGCGAGGCGGCTGCGGAGGCCATCACCGGCCGCTAGCCACCCGAGTACCCGAAAGGCCGGGCCCCCACTGCGGGGGTGCCCGGCCTTTCGTACGTCCGTGGAGCTTTCGGGAGCTTAAAGTCCCTGCCACACCGGCTTGTTGGCGTAGGTGTGACGGAAGTAGTCCGCCAGCTTCAGCTTGGACGCGGCGGCCTCGTCGACGACGACGGTCGCGTGCGGGTGCAGCTGGAGCGCGGAGGCCGGCACGAGCGCCGAGAGCGGGCCCTCGACGGTCTGCGCGACGGCCTCGGCCTTGCCCTCGCCGGTGGCCAGCAGGACCAGGTGACGGGCGTCCAGGATGGTGCCGATGCCCTGGGTGATGACGTGGCGCGGGACCTGGGCGGTGTCGCCGTCGAAGAAGCGCGCGTTGTCGTCGATGGTCTGCTGGGTCAGCGTCTTGATGCGGGTGCGCGAAGCCAGCGAGGAGCAGGGCTCGTTGAAGCCGATGTGCCCGTCGGTGCCGATGCCCAGGATCTGGAGGTCGACGCCGCCGGCCTCGGCGAGCGCCTTGTCGTACGCCTCGCACGCGGCCTGCACGTCCTCGGCGGAGCCGTCCGGGCCGAAGAAGGACGCCTCGGTCAGCCCCAGCGGCTCCACGACCTCGCGCAGGACGGTCGCGCGGTACGACTCGGGGTGCCCGGCCGGCAGGCCCACGTACTCGTCCAGCTGGCAGATGCGGGCCCTGGACGCGTCCACCTCACCGGCGGCGACCTTGGCGGTCAGGGCCGTGTAGATGGGCAGCGGGGACGAACCGGTGGCGACACCGAGCAGGGCGTCGGGCTTGCTGCCCAGCAGGTTCGCGATGCTCTGCGCGATGAGCTCGCCGCCTGCCTTGGCGTCCGGAACGATGACAACTTCCACGCTGATGCCTGCCTGTCTGTGTGGGAGTGGAGAGACCGTGAGCCGAGGTGTCTCAAGTGGGGGGCCAAACGATCTGTGGTATAGACCAATCTAACAGAGGGGAGGGCCTCCCACCTGTCCTTCCTGCACATCCACGGACGCCGGGCCGTCCTTCCACTGGCGGCCCCGTGAACTCCCATGGTCGACTGGCCCCGAGCATTCGTCACCTCGAGCAGCCTTCGTACGAGGCAGGTCCGGGAGGTCCGCCATGTCCCCCGTAGAACGCCCGGCGCAGGGGATGTCGGCCCCCGCCCCGCTCGACGGGCCGCCCTCCTCGGAGCGCCCCGGCCGCCTGATGTCCGCCGAAATGGCGGAACAGCCCCAGGTCCTGCGGCGGATCCTGGCCGACGCCGCCCCGCGCATCTTCGAGACCGCACAGGCGATCGCCGCGAAGAGCCCCCGCTTCGTGCTCCTCACGGCGCGCGGCACCTCCGACAACGCCGCCCTGTACGCCAAGTACCTCCTGGAAATCCAGCTGGGCCTGCCCTGCGGCCTGACCTCCATGTCGACCACGACCGCCTACGGGGCCCGCCCCTACCTCCGCGACGTCCTGGTCGTCACGGTCAGCCAGTCCGGCGGCTCCCCGGACCTGGTGGCCTCCACCCGTGCCGCCCGCGAGGCCGGTGCGCTCACCCTCGCGGTCACCAACAACCCCGACTCGCCCCTCGCGGCGGTCTCCGAACACCACATCGACATCCTGGCCGGCCCCGAGAAGGCCCTCCCCGCCACCAAGACCTACACGGCCTCCCTCCTCGCCCTCCACCTCCTCGTCCAGGGCCTCCAGTCGCGGGACGGCACGGCGGCCGCCGCCGTCCTCCCCGACCTGGCGGCGGGCATCCTGGCCCGCCAGGACGAGATCCGCTCGCTGGCCGCCCGCTACCGCTTCGCCGAACGCATGGTCATCACCTCACGCGGCTACGGCTACCCCACGGCCAAGGAGGCCGCCCTCAAGCTCATGGAGACGAGCTACATCCCCGCCCTCTCCTACTCCGGCGCTGACCTCCTCCACGGCCCCCTCGCCATGGTCGACAACATCTCCCCGGTGATCGCGGTCGTCACCTCCGGCCGCGGCGGCGAGGCCCTCCAGCCCGTCCTGGACCGCCTCCGCGGCCGCGGCGCCGACCTCTTCGTCGTCGGCCCGGCCGCCCAGGTCGCCCGCGCCTCCTCGGGCTTCCCCGTCCCCACGGAGTCCGTCCCCGAGGAACTCCAGCCGATCCTCGACATCCTTCCGCTCCAGCTCCTGGCGTACGAGATCACTCTCGCCCGGGGGCAGGACCCGGACGCCCCCAGGGCTCTCGCCAAGGTCACGGAGACCCGCTGAGGACCAGAAATACGTAACGGGCGCTATACAATCCCCGCATGGCGACCAAGCAGCGCGGCAGGCCCCGCTCCTTCGACCGGGAGGCGGCCCTGGAGAAGGCCATGACGGCCTTCTGGGAACACGGCTACGAGACGACCTCGGTCGCCGACCTCACCCGCGTGATGGGCATCGCCGCCCCGAGCCTGTACGCCGCGTTCGGCGACAAGAAGGCGCTCTTCGCGGAGGTGGTGGGCGCGTACGCACAAACCCACGGCGCCTTCGGTGCCCGCGCCCTGGCGGAGGAGCCCACCGCCCGCGCCGGCATCGCCCGCCTGCTCCGCGAGGCGGCGACCGAGTACACCGACCCCGCCCACCCGCGCGGCTGCCTGGTGATCTCCGCCGCCGCCAACTGCTCGACCCCCGAGGTCGAGCAGTCCCTCCGTGCGCGCCGCGAGGCCAACATCGCCGCCTTCGCCTCCCGCGTCCGCGCCGACATGGCGACCGGAACCCTCCCGCCCACCACCGACCCCGAAGCCCTCGCCCGCTTCTCCGGAGCCGTCCTCCAGGGCATGTCGCAGCAGGCCCGCGACGGGGCGGGCAAGGAGGAACTGGAGGCGGTGGCGGCCCTGGCGATGGTGGCCTGGCCGGGGGCAGAGGCCTAGGAACACCCGCGGGCCACGGCGCCCGGCGGGACCCTCAGCCCACCCGGCACCGCAGCCCGGAGTTGCATCGGCCGGCGGTGTGCGGTGCCTCCGGCCGTGAGGAGGGGCGGGCGCAGTCAGGGCAGAGAGCGCCAGTCCCTCGATTTCACCCTCCTGTGCGGGGAGGATGAAGCTTTGCCCGGCCATTGTGGACTAGACCACTAAGCCCTGTCTACGCCTGTGCACGGCCGGTTGTCGCACAGGTTACGGGTATGTTCGACCCCGTGCCCTCCATGAACGATCTCGTACGCCAGCACACCGCCCTCAGCGAGTCCGACCTCGAGTGGCTCCACCTGCTGGTCTCGGAGTGGCAGCTGCTCTCCGACCTGTCCTTCGCCGACCTCGTGCTGTGGGTTCCCACCCTCGACGGCACCCGTTATGTCTCCGTGGCGCAGATGCGGCCGAACACCGGCCCCACGTCGTACCACGACGACATGGTCGGCCACCTGGTCCCGCGCGGCCGCCGCCCGCTGCTCGACGCCGCCCTCGACGAGGGCCGCATCGTGCGCGAGGGCGACCCGGAGTGGCGCGAGGAGGTGCCGGTGCGGGTGGAGTCGATTCCCGTGCGGCGGGAGGGGCGGGTGCTCGGTGTCATCGGGCGGAACACGAACCTGCTCACGGTCCGCACGCCCAGCCGGCTGGAGCTGACGTACCTCCAGAGTGCGTCCGACCTGGCGCAGATGATCGCTGCCGGATCGTTTCCCTTCCCCGGGCAGCAGGTCGACATGGACGCCTCCCCGCGCGTCGGGGACGGGCTGATCCGCCTCGACGCGGACGGGATCGTCCAGTACGCCAGCCCCAACGCCCTGTCCGCCTACCACCGCCTCGGCCTCGCCTCCGACCTGGTGGGGCATCACCTCGGGCAGGCCACCGCCGAACTCGCCCCCTCCCGCGGCCCCGTCGACGAGGCCCTGGTCAAGCTGGCCAGCGGGTACGCGCCCCGGGAGACCGAGGTCGAGGGCAGCGGGGGAGTGATCCAGCTCCGGGCGATTCCGCTCAAGCCCAAGGGCACCCGGATCGGGTCCCTGGTGCTCTGCCGGGACGTCACCGAACTGCGCCGCCGCGAGCGGGAGTTGATCACCAAGGACGCCACCATCCGGGAGATCCACCACCGGGTGAAGAACAACCTCCAGACGGTTGCCGCTCTGTTGAGACTCCAGTCTCGGAGGATGGACTCCGACCAGGGGCGCGAGGCCCTCAACGAGGCGGTGCGGCGCGTCGGTTCGATCGCGATCGTCCACGAGACGCTGTCCCAGAACCTGGACGAGCGCGTCGAGTTCGACGAGATCGCCGACCGGGTGCTCGCGATGGTCGCGGAGATTTCGCCCGGAAAGGTGACCTGCCGCCGGACCGGTCGGTTCGGGATCCTCGATGCCGAGGTCGCCACCCCGCTGTCCATGGTCCTGACAGAGATTCTGCAGAACGCCCTGGAGCACGCCTTCGCCCCCGGCGACGAGGGCACGGTGGAGGTCTCCGCCGTGCGCGGCGGGACGTCGGCCGAGGCGCGGCTGCTGCTCACCGTGCTGGACGACGGGCGCGGCCTGCCCGAGGGCTTCGACCCGAAGAAGGCCGGCAACCTGGGGCTCCAGATCGTACGGACGCTGGTCGAGGGCGAATTGGGCGGGACCTTCGACATGGTCCGAGGCCCCGAGCGCGGGACGCGCGTGGTGCTGGACATCCCGGTGCGGCCGCAGAAGTAGTCCCCGTACACGCCCCAAAAGCACAGCGAAGAGCCCCGGACCGAGGTGACGGTCCGGGGCTCAACTGCTCACGCTTTACTGCGCATTGGGGGGTACTGCGCGCTGCGATTCGGGGGCGGTGACTGCATACGCGCTGTATGCGCCGCCGAGCTCAGGCTCGAAGCAGGGTGGGTCAGGCGGTCGCGTTGCGCGCCCGGTTGCGAGCGGCGCGGCGCTTCATCGCGCGGCGCTCGTCCTCGCTGAGGCCACCCCAGACACCCGAGTCCTGGCCGGACTCGAGCGCCCACTGCAGGCACTGCTCCATGACGGGGCAGCGGCGGCAGACGGCCTTGGCTTCCTCGATCTGCAGCAGCGCAGGACCGGTGTTGCCGATGGGGAAGAACAGCTCCGGGTCTTCCTCACGACAAACGGCGTTGTGACGCCAGTCCATGGCTGCTACCTCTCCTTGTGACATGCACGTTGCTTGTGAATGTGAACGCTTTCACGAATCCCCTCACAGGGGAAGGGCCGACTTCCAGCGAACACTGGTTGTGGTCCTGAGTGTGAGGAGGGATTCTGGTTCTCAGGGAGGCCGGTGTTGCGGGCCGTCCCGATCGCCATGAAGAGACTCGCAAACCTCGTCGGCGGATACAACCCCTTCCGAGAAGTTTTTTTTGATTCCTCGGTGTCGGCTAGGTCACAGCCGTACTTCCATGGGGTGGATGGCAGTCCGTACGTTCGAGATAAAGGACTTTAGGCCCTTCCACTCACACAATCACACGCAGTGCACGGCGAACGCCTGTGAACGCGACGCTCGTACGCAATCCCAGGTGGTCACCGTCCATTTGAAGCGGCAGTGGCACCTTCGAATGCAAGGTGAAGTCCGTCAGGTCGTGGAGTGTGACGGCGTGCTTGCCGTGCGGGCCGCGCTCCGGTGTGGAAGTGAGGAGCTGCGTCGCGTAACGGGTGACCGCAGGGGTGGAGAGACGGCTGAGGCCCAGCACGTCGAGAGCGGTCTCGAAGGACGCCTCCGGGGAGGCGTACAGCGGACGATTCCCCAGGTAGGTCCAGGGGGAGGTGTTGCAGACTATCGCCAGAACGAGGTCGGTCACCGGGTCCTCACCGGGCCTCTCCAGGGAAATCACACCGTGCCTGCGGTGCGGTTCCTCGAGGAATTGCCGGACCACCTGACGCAGATAGAGCGCGTGCGTCGACCGCTTTCCGCGTTCCCGCTGCTGTTCGACCCGGCCGATGACGCCGGCGTCGAATCCGAGTCCGGCACAGAAGGTGAACCAGCGTTCCGGAACGGCTTCGTCCTCCGTTCCCGGTACGCCCTTTGTGAGCCCGAGGCTCACTGTGCGTTCGCTTCCGGTACGCAGTGCGTCCAAAAGGGCGCCCGTCGCCTCTACGGCGTCATTGGGAAGACCGAGTGCGCGGGCGAAGACATTCGTGGAACCGCCGGGGACGACCGCGAATCCGGGCAGCCGCTCGGGGTCGGGACCCTCGTGCAGCAGTCCGTTGACGACCTCGTTGACGGTGCCGTCGCCACCGAGCGCGACCACCAGATCGATGGTGTCGGCGTTGTCGGCGGCCCGGCGGCCCAGGTCGCGGGCGTGGCCGCGGTACTCGGTGGTGACCGTCTCCAGCTTCATCTCGCTGGCCAGGGCGTGGATCAGGACGTCCCGGGTGCGGGCACTGGTGGTGGTTGCTGCCGGATTGACCACGAGAAGTGCGCGCATGCGGTGCAGGTTACCGGGGTGGGGATGTGAAGGTCGGAGCGAGGGGTTCGAGTGCTGGGTCACGTGGGCTCTCGTTACCCTGCAAGAGTGAGTAAAAAGTCCGTACGGAAGTCCGCCGCCAAGCCCGCGGCCAAGTCCGGGGTCCCGGACGAGCAGCCGCTGCCCGAGTCGCCGGTCGTGCCGCATCCGCGGGAGGCTCGTCCCGCCCGGCTGGGCGCCGCCGCCGTGCTGGTGGCGGTGGAGGGCTTCGCGCTGGTCGCCGTCGGCCTCTACATGCTGGTGATGGGGCTCTTCGGCAGCCCGGACCGGCCCGAGCAGGCCGAGATGGGCGGGCTCACCCTCGTCGCGCTCGCCGTGCTGCCGCTGCTCGCGGCGAACGGGCTGCGGATGCGCAGGAGCTGGAGCCGCGGCCCCGCCGTGATCACCCAGCTGATGGCGCTGCCCGTCGCGTACACCCTGATGACCACCGACGCCGCCTTCTCCATCCCGGCCGGCATCGCCCTCGGGGCGATCGCCGTGGTCTCGCTGGCGCTGCTGCTGAACCCGGCCGTCGTGGACGCCCTGGGCATCAAGAGGGGCCCGCGCGGCGCCTGAGCGCCGGACGGGCCCCGTCCCGTACAGCCGGACTACTCCTCGACGAGGAGCTTCTCGCGGAGCTGGGCCAGGGTGCGGGCCAGCAGCCGGGAGACGTGCATCTGCGAGATGCCGACCTCCTGGGCGATCTGCGACTGGGTCATGTTGCCGAAGAAGCGCAGCAGCAGGATCTTCTTCTCGCGCGGCGGCAGATCTTCGAGCAGCGGCTTGAGGGACTCGCGGTACTCCACGCCCTCCAGCGCCACGTCCTCCGCGCCCAGGGTGTCGGCGACCGCCGGGGACTCGTCGTCCGTGTCGGGGACGTCCAGGGACAGCGTGGAGTACGCGTTGGCGGACTCCAGGCCCTCCAGGACCTCCTCCTCGGAGATCGCCAGGCGCTCCGCCAGCTCGTGCACGGTCGGCGAGCGGCCGTGCTGCTGGGACAGCTCCGCCGTCGCCGAGGTCAGCGAGAGCCGCAGCTCCTGGAGGCGGCGCGGCACCCGTACCGCCCAGCCCTTGTCGCGGAAGTGCCGCTTGATCTCACCGACGACGGTCGGGGTCGCGTACGTCGAGAACTCGACGCCCCGCTCCGGGTCGAACCGGTCCACCGACTTGATCAGCCCGATCGTGGCGACCTGGGTCAGGTCGTCCAGCGGCTCCCCCCGGTTGCGGAAGCGCCGCGCCAGGTGCTCGACCAGCGGCAGGTGCATCCGTACCAGACGGTTGCGCAGCTCGGCCTTCTCCGGGGAGCCGTCGGGCAGCCCGCGCAGCTCGACGAAGAGCAGCCTGGCCCCCGAGCGGTCCCGGGGATTGGGCACCTCGGCGTCGGCACGCTCCCGGTGGGGCTCGGGCACGTCCAAGGCGCTGTCGTGCGTCTCGGCCGCGATCTCGCCGGTGCCGGGGTGGACCTCCGGAGAGGTCTTCTCGTCGACGTGCTTCTCGTCGCGCTTCTCGTCGCTCATCTGGTCCGCCGCCCGCTCTGCCGCCTGAGCCTCTTCCGCCGGGTGCGGGCGGGCCTGCTGCTCAGGAATCCCGTTCAGCGCCCGCCTGCTGCGCTCCTCGTCCCGCACCGGCCCGTCCCCGCTCATACCGGACCGGGACCCGCGCCGCGCTGTTTGTACAGGCTGATGCTGACCGTCTTGTCCTCGGCGACGGTCGCGTCGACCTTGCCGGCGAGGGCGGACAGCACCGTCCACGCGAACGTGTCGCGTTCGGGTGCGCGGCCGTCGGTGGTGGGCGCCGAGACCGTCACTTCCAGTGAGTCGTCCACCAGCCGGAACACACAGCTGAGGACGGAGCCGGGCACGGCCTGCTGGAGCAGGATCGCGCACGCCTCGTCGACCGCGATGCGCAAGTCCTCGATCTCGTCGAGGGTGAAGTCCAAACGCGCTGCGAGGCCGGCCGTGGCCGTACGCAGCACCGACAGGTAGGCACCCGCAGCGGGCAGCCGGACCTCCACGAAGTCCTGGTTCCCGGGCTCGCCTGCGATAGGGGACACCCTCACCTCCAAGGTGGCACAAGCGGTACGTCTGTTACGTCTATCGCCGGTGACGCTATCGCGATCCGCCGCCCCGTGTCGCCGGGCCCCCTGCCCGGCGAGATGTCACACATGGTAAGCCCATGCGTACGGACAGTGGCTAGGGGTGTGCGGGGCTCAATTGGACGGCACCGATGAGGGGTTGACGTACCCAGGCCCCGGACGGTCGAACCGGTCCGGCAGGGCACGAACCGGTCTCAGACGATCGAACCGTCGACGAAGCACCAGCGCCAGCTCTCGCCCGGCTCGAAGCTGCGCATCACCGGATGGCCGGTGTCGGTGAAGTGCGCGGTGCCGTGCCGGCCGGGCGAGGAGTCGCAGCAGCCGACGTGCCCGCAGACCAGGCAGATGCGCAGCTGCACGGGGTGGGTGCCGGCGGCCAGGCACTCCGGGCAGGTGTCGCTCAGCGGCTCCGGGGCCGGCTGCGGCAGCTCTTCGACATGCGGACAGTCGTTCATGGGAGCCATTGTTCATGACGTAATGGGTGTTCGACGTGCTGTACGACGTGCTGCCGACCAGGGACGGGCCGAATCCGATGGACGCAACGTGGCTGTTGGCGCTGATCGCGGTGAGCGCGGCGGTGGCCGGGCTGGCCCGACGCACCCCGATCCCGGCGCCGCTGCTGCTGGTCGCGGTGGGGATCGGGGCGGCGTACGTGCCCGGCGTGCCGGAGTACACGCTCGACCCGCACATCGTGCTGCCGCTGCTGCTGCCGCCGTTGCTGCACACCGCCGCGCTGGAGAGCTCGTACCTGGACCTGCGGGCGAATCTGCGGCCGGTGGCGTTCCTGTCGGTGGGGTACGTGCTCTTCGCGACCGTGCTGGTGGGGTGGCTGGTCCATCTGGTGGTCCCGGGGCTGCCGCTCACCTCGGCGCTGGTGCTGGGGGCGGTGATCGCGCCGCCGGACGCGGTGGCGGCCACCGCCATCGCCCGCAGGCTGGGGCTGCCGCCCAGGATCACGGCGATCCTCCAGGGGGAGTCGCTGGTCAACGACGCCACCGCCATCACCGCGTACAAGGTCGCCCTCGCGGCGGCGGTCGGTGAGGGCGCGAGCTGGAGCGCCGGGGTGCAGGAGTTCCTGGTGGCGGCGGTGGGCGGCATCGGGGTGGGGCTGCTGCTGATGGTGCCACTGCACTGGCTGCGGACCCATCTGAAGGAGGCGATCCTCCAGAACACGCTGTCGCTGCTGATTCCCTTCGTCGCGTATGCGACGGCCGAGTACGTGCACGCGTCCGGGGTGCTGGCGGTCGTGGTCGTCGCCCTCTTCCTCGGGCACCGGTCCTGGAAGGTCGACTTCGCGACCCGGCTCCAGGAGGCGGCGGTCTGGAAGATGGTGTCGTTCGTCCTGGAGTCGACGGTCTTCGCGCTGATCGGCTTGCAGTTGCCGGTGGTGCTGGCGGGGCTCGGACCGTACGAGGGCTGGGCGGCCGTCGGGTACGCGGCGGTGGTGTTCCTGCTGGTGGTGGGGGTGCGGTTCCTGTGGGTCTTCCCCGCGACGTATCTGCCGAGGCTGCTGTCGGAGCGGATCAGGACGCGCGAGCCGGACACGACGGTGGCCGCGCCGATCATCGTGGGGTGGGCGGGGATGCGGGGCGTGGTCTCGCTCGCCATCGCCTTCTCGATCCCGATGACGGCGCAGGGCGAGCCGTTCCCGGGACGCAACCTGATCCTCTTCCTGACGTTCACGACTGTGATCGGCACGCTCGGGGTGCAGGGGCTGACGCTGGCGCCGCTGATCCGGGCGCTGAAGGTGCCGGGCCGGGACGCGTACGCGGAGACCCTGGCGGAGGCGCAGGCGCAGAGCGAGGCGTCGACGGCGGCCGAGGCGCGGCTGGACGAACTGCTCGCCGACCCCGTCAACAGATTGCCGGGACCGCTGGAGGACCGGCTGCGCACGGTGCTGGAACGGCGGCGCAACGCGGTCTGGGAGCGGCTCGGGGCGGTCAACGAGGAGACCGGCGAGTCGGCGGACGAGACGTACCGGCGGGTGGCCCGGGAGGTCATCGACGCGGAACGGGCGGTCTTCGTGGAGCTGCGGGACGCGCGGCGGATCGACGACGAGATGCTGCGGACGCTGCTGCGGAGGCTGGACCTGGAGGAGGCGGCGGGGTGGCGGGAGGAGTAGGGCCCCTTACGGGCGGCCGGTGACGACCGCCGTCAGCCGGGTTCCCGGCGGGAAGGCTCCCCTGGCCGTCAGCTCGACCAGGGCGTGCAGCAGCTTGGCCACGTAGATCCGCTCGACCGGCACCCCGTGGCGGGTCTCGAAGTCCTCCGCGAAGGCGAGCAGCTCGGGAGGCGTACGGGCGTAACCGCCCCAGTGGAAGTCCTCGGCGAGCGACCACTCGCCCCGGCGCCCCCCGAAGGCTTCGGACTGGAGCCGTACGACCTCCTCCTCCAGGAAACCGCCCTTCAGCACGGGCACGCCGAGCGCCCGCTGCCCCGGGGCGAGCCCTGCGGCCAGCCCCGCCAGGGTGCCGCCCGTGCCGCAGGCGACGGCCGCCACGTCCGTCCCGCCGTGCAGCTCCCGGCCCAGCTCGGTGCACCCCTGCGCGGCGAGGGCGTTGCTGCCGCCCTCGGGGATGACGTACGCCTCGGGGAAGGGGGTGAGGAGCTCGGAGAGGTACGCCGGGTCCGCACGGCGCCGGTAGTCCGCACGCGAGACGAAGCGCAGCCGCATGCCGTCGGCGGCGCACTGGGCGAGGGACGGGTTGAGGGGCTTCCCGGCGAGCTCGTCGCCCCGGACGACGCCGACGGTCGGGACGCCCAGCAGGCGGCCTGCGGCGGCGGTGGCGCGCAGGTGGTTGGAGTAGGCACCGCCGAAGGTGAGAAGGGGCCGGCCCTCGGCGGCGCGGAGGTTGAGGGAGAGCTTGCGCCACTTGTTGCCCGGGAGGTCCGGGTGAATCAGGTCGTCCCGCTTGAGGAGGAGCTGTACGCCGTGGTCGTCGAAGCGGGGGTCGGGGAGGGGGGTGAGGGGGGAGGGGAGGCTGGGGCGCAGGTCGGGGGGCACGGGGCCATTGTCCTGCGCGACGGCTGCCCGGAGCGCATGCCATCAGGGGCGCGAGGAACTGCGCGACCAGCCACGACGCACCCGCACGGAACGGGGCCCCGCCCCCTACTTCAGCCGGTCCCGGACCCGTTCCCGCATCGCGTCCATCGTGAAGCCCCTCGGGTCGACCTTGCCCGGTTGCCATTCCAGGTGGCCCAGGACCGAGCCGGAGCTCCAGCCGTGGGCGCGGCAGATCGCTGCCGAGACGCGTTCGACGGCCTCCAGCTGGGCGGCAGGCCAGGGGTCCTCGCCGTCGCCGAGGTTCTCGCACTCGAAGCCGTAGAAGTGGCGGTTGCCGTCCGTGTTGGCCTCGTTGTCCGGCGGGAGGCGCTTCTCGGCGATCACGGCGCGCAGCACGTCGTCGTCGCCGAGGCCCGCGTGGTTGGCCCGGCCGTAGCCGACCAGGTGGACCGTGCCGTCCTTGGCGATGACGCCGTGGCACAGCGGACCCGGCAGGGCCGCGTGGCCGTCGCGGCACAGGGCGACCGTCGAGGCCGTGCCCTTGGTGACGGTGTGGTGGATCATCACGCCGTGGACCGGGCCCCACGGGCCGTGACCGTGCCGGTTGTGGGTGCGCCAGTTGCCGACTTCCACCACGGTCACCCCCTCGGCGCGCAGTGCGGACAGGAAGGCGTCGGCGGAGAGGGGGTTGGCCATGGGGGCCTCCGTGGGGGAGAGGGGGAGCTCAAAGAGCGGAATCGCTGCTACCGCTTGTACCGGAAGATGACCCTCCGTAACAGCCCGTTCGTACGGCGTGCGAGCCGATCCGGCCAACCCGGGAGCCTCCAGGGGTCAACCCGACGCGCGGGATTCCCTCTTCTCCGGTGATCTAGTCACACTCTTTTGTGTAATGGCGCTGGCACTCCCCGCGCTGAAAGGCTTCTGCCGCAGGTCAGCACATAAGCCGTGAGAGGGAGTCAGATGTCGGTCGAGGCAGGTTCCGAGATCCGCGAACAGCAGGCGCCGCCGCAGCAGAGTCTCGGTACGGCCGCCGCGCGGAACTTGGCGACCACCACCAAGTCCGCCCCGCAGATGCAGGAGATCACCTCCCGCTGGCTGCTGCGGATGCTCCCCTGGGTGCAGGTCCAGGGCGGCGCGTACCGGGTCAACCGCAGGCTGAGCTACTCGGTCGGGGACGGCCGGGTGGAGTTCGTGCAGACCGGCAGCCAAGTGGCCGTCATCCCGGGCGAGCTGGGAGAGCTTCCCGCCCTGCGGACGTACGGTGACCAGGACGTGCTCCGGGAGCTGGCGCAGCGCTGCGAGCAGCGCGAGTTCGCCGCCGGGGACGTCATCGCGAACGAGGGCGACGGCGCGGACACCGTCTACCTGCTGGCGCACGGCCGGGTCGAGAAGATCGGGTCGGGTCCGTACGGGGAGGAGCAGGTGCTCGGCGTCCTCGCGGACGGCTCGTACTTCGGCGACCAGGCCCTCGTCGAGGAGGACGCCTCCTGGGGGTACACCGCGAAGGCCGCCACCGCGTGCACGGTCCTCGCCCTGACCCGGACCCACGTCCTCACCCTCGCCGACCGGGTCGAGTCCCTGCGCGACCACCTCGCAGGGGTGCGCGACCTCCCGCGCCAGCGCACCAACAAGTTCGGCGAGGCCCCCATCGACCTGTCCGCCGGACATGTCGGCGAGGCCCTGGTCCCGCACACCTTCGTGGACTACGACGCGGCGCCGCGCGAGTACGAACTCTCCGTCGCGCAGACCGTGCTGAAGGTGCACACGCGCGTCGCGGACCTCTACAACACGCCGATGAACCAGACCGAGCAGCAGTTGCGGCTCACCGTCGAGGCGCTCCGCGAGCGCCAGGAGGACGAGCTGGTCAACAACAAGGACTTCGGCCTCCTGGCCAACTGCGACTACGGGCAGCGCCTCCAGCCGCACGACGGCGTGCCCAGCCCCGACGACCTGGACGAGCTGCTGTCGCGGCGGCGCGGCAACAAGTTCTTCCTGGCCCACCCGCGCGCCATCGCCGCGATCGGCCGCGAGTTCAACAAGCGCGGCCTGGTGCCGGACAGCGTCGACGTCGGCGGCAACCAGATCCCGGCCTGGCGCGGCGTCCCGATCTTCCCGTGCAACAAGATCCCGATCAGCGACGCCCGGACGACCTCGATCATCTGCATGCGTACGGGACTTGAGGAGCAGGGCGTCATCGGCCTGCACCAGACCGGACTGCCGGACGAGATCGAGCCGAGCCTCTCGGTGCGCTTCATGGGCATCGACGAGCAGGCCCTCATCTCGTACCTGGTGACCGCCTACTACTCGGCCGCCGTCCTGGTGCCGGACGCGCTGGGCGTGCTGGAGAACGTGGAGATCGGCCGCTGGAGGTAGCGGGGGGGTGCGGGGAGGGGACGGCCCGAGGGGGTAAGGGGTGAGTGGGGGCGTCGGTGCTGGGGCATCGGCACCCCCCGGTACGGAGGGAGTTGGCATTGACGATGACCACGACCCGGGCAGCAGGCAGCGCGGGCGGCCCGGAGGGCGCCGCCGAACTCCTCGCCCGTACCAGGACCGCCGTCGATCCCCGGCTGCGGGAGACGGTCGACTCGCTGCCGGGGCAGATCCGCCGGATCGCCCGGTACCACTTCGGCTGGGAGCGGGCCGACGGCACCGCGGCCTCGGCGCACGCGGGCAAGGCGATCCGGCCCGCCCTCGTCCTGGCCGCCGTGCACGCGCTCGGCGGGGACACCCGACAGGCCGAACACGCGGCGGCAGCGGTCGAGTTGGCGCACAACTTCACCCTGCTGCACGACGACGTGATCGACGAGGACCCGACCCGCCGGAACCGGCCCACGGCCTGGACGGTGTTCGGCATCCCCGACGCGATCATCGCGGGCGACGCCCTGTGCGCGCTCGCCCTGCGGGTGCTGGCCGAGGACCCGCACCCGGCCGCCCAGCAGGCCTCCGCCCGGCTCTCGGCCTGCGTCATCGAGCTCTGCGCGGGCCAGCAGGCGGACTGCGCGTTCGAGAACCGGGCGCCGCAGGACGTCACCATCGCCGAGTGCCTCACCATGGCCGAGGCCAAGACCGGGGCCCTGCTCGGCTGCGCCTGCGCGATCGGCGCGCTGTACGCGGGGGCCGCGCCCGACGAGGTCGAGGCGATGGACTCCTTCGGCCGCGAGGCCGGGCTCGCCTTCCAGCTCATCGACGACCTGATCGGCATCTGGGGCGACCCCGCCCACACCGGCAAGCCCGCCGGCGCCGATCTGGCCGCGCACAAGAAGTCGCTGCCCGTCGTGGCGGCGATGGCCTCCGGCTCCCCGGCCGCCGCCGAACTGGCGGAGCTCTACCGGGGTCCCGCCATGGACACCGCCACGGTACGTCGAGCCGCCGACGCCGTGGAACGGGCCGGGGGCCGCGACTGGGCGCAGAGCCAGGCCGCCGACCGCATGGCCAGGGCCGTGCACCACCTCTCCAGGGCGGTGCCGGACCTGACCGCGGCCGACGACCTGCTCGCGCTCGCCGAGTTCGTGACCCGCAGGACGCGCTGAGCGCGGGGGCGCGGGGCACAGGGGGGCGTGGGGCACGGGGGGAGCGGGGCCCACGGGGTGCGGGGCCCGCCGGGGAATTCCGGCGGGCCCGTCCCCGTATCCCCAACTCTGCGATCATGGGCGTTCGTTGAGCACGGACGTCCGTCGCAGTGGAGCGGGCGGGGATACGGAGACGAGCATGGGCGTACGGATACGGCAGGCGACCGCGGCGGACCGGGAGGCGGTGCTGCCGCTGGTGGACGCGGCGTTCCGCCACGACCCGGTGAGCCAGTGGATATTCCCCGAGGCCGCGCACTACGAGCGGGTGCACGGGCAGATGATGGGGGCCTTCTTCGACCTGGTCCTCAAGCACGGCTGGGTGGACGTGACGGAGGACCTGTCGGCGGTCGCGATGTGGCTGCCCACCCCGGCGGGCGAGCCGGAGCCGGACGACGGGCCGGCCCAGTTGCGTGCCGCCGTCGACCCCGACAACGTACGCATCGAACTGGTCGGGACCTTCACGGCCGCCCACCACCCGCACCACCGCGAGCACGCCTACCTGTGGATCATCGCCGTGGACCCGGAGCGGCAGGGCGAGGGCCTCGGCACCGCGCTGATGCAGCCCGTGCTGGAGCAGTGCGACCGGGAGGGCACGGCCGCCTACCTGGAGGCGAGCAGCGGGCGCAGCCGGGAGCTGTACCGGCGCAGGGGCTTCGCCGACCTGGGGGAGCCGCTGCGGCTGCCGGACGGGGGGCCGCTGATGTACCCGATGTGGCGCGAGCCGCAGACGTATCCGCAGAAGTAGGGCCATGCGTAAGGGATTTCATGCTGCCGGGAAGATGCGCTCCACCGTGACCGCCACCAGCTCGTCCAGGGCCTCGGGCGTGTCCGAGAGCATCTCCGGCAGGGTGAAGTGCTCCACCAGCAGGCCGGTCATGGCGAGGTAGAGGACGCGCATGGCGTCGGCGTCGCCCGGCAGGCCCGACGCCAGGTGGAACTGGAGGTTGCCGTCGTACTGCTCCCGGACGGTCCGGTTCAGCTCCTCGCGGAGCGCGGGCCGCCGGGTGGCCTCCAGGCGCAGTTCCAGCATGGCGAGGTAGCCGGAACGCTCGGCGGTCATCCGGCGTACGAGGTCCCGCATGAGGTGCACGATCAGCTCCCGGGACGGCTCGGCGGCCATCAGGGACGCCACGTGCTCCGGATCCGGGACCATCCGCTCGTTGACCCGTGTCGCGGTCTGCGCGAGGAGGGCGTCGCGGTCGGCGAAGTAGTTGGAGGCGGTGCCGGTGGGGGTGCCGGCCCGGGCGTCGACCGCGCGGAAGGTGAGGCCGCGGGCCCCCTCGTCGGTGAGGACCTCGATGGCGGCGTCGAGCAGGGCGTTGCGGCGCTCGGGATTCCGGGCCATGAACTTCCTTCTTTCTGGCGGGACTTCGCGCTCGGGGCGGGCGCGAAAGATCTTTCGGGAGGGGCTTGCGCAACCACTACACCTGAAGCACTATAGCTGTCGTGGTTCCGGCGACGGGTCGGAACCACGGGCCGGAAAGCCGGAACCACAGGCCGGAAAGGCCGCACTCGACCCGAAAAGGACCCAGCTTGCGAAAGCTCACGTACTACGTCGGAATGTCCCTCGACGGCTTCATCGCCGCCCCGGACCTCTCCATCGACGCCTACCCGATCAGCGAGGAGTTCCTGAAGGACTTCCTGGTCGGCGAGTACCCGGAGTGCCTGCCCACCCACGTCCGCACCGCCCTCGGTGCCGACGAGGCACCCAACACCCACTTCGACACGATGATCCAGGGCCGCACCACCTACCAGGCCGCCCTCGACATCGGCATCACCAGCCCGTACGCGCACCTGCGCCAGTACGTCGTCTCCCGCAGCCTCACCGAGTCCCCCGACCCGGCGGTCGAGCTGATCTCCGGCGATCTGGCCGCGAAGGTGCGGGAGTTGAAGGCCGAGGAGGGTGGACTCGGCATCTACCTCGGCGGCGGCGGCGAGGTCGCCGGCCAGCTCGTGGACGAGATCGACGAACTGGTCGTCAAGCTCTACCCGGTCGTCCTCGGCGACGGCGTCCGCGTCCTGACCGCGGAGTTCGGTGTGCACCACTTCGCGCTGGACTCCACCCGCACGTTCGACAACGGCACCGCCGTACTCACCTACTCCCGGCTGAAGGGCTGACCCGCTTGCGCAAGCTGATCTACTACATCGCCACGTCCATCGACGGCTTCATCGGCGACCCGGACACCGGGGACGGCGCGTTCTTCGTGCCGCTGTCGCTCGGGGACTTCCAGGAGTTCATGTTCCGCGAGTTCCCCGACACCCTGCCCACCGCCGCCCGCGAGGCCGTCGGGCTGGCGGACGCACCGCTGACCCGCTTCGACACCGTCGTCCAGGGCCGCCGGAGCAACCAGGTCGCGTACGACATGGGCATCCCCAGCCCGTACGCCCACCTGCGTCAGTACGTCGCCTCGCGCACCCTCACCGAGTACCCCGACCCCTCGGTCGAGCTGATCGGGAACGATCTGGTGGAAAAGGTGCGGGAGTTGAAGGCGGAGGACAGCAAGCTCGACATCTACCTCTGCGGCGGCGCGGACATCGCCGGACAGCTCGTCGAGGAGATCGACGAACTGATCGTCAAGACCTACCCGGTCCTCGTCGGCTCCGGGATCCCGATGGCCTCCGCCGGATTCGCCCTGCGCCACTACGAGTTGACCTCGTGCCGCAGTTTCGGGAACGGCGTGATCCTCTCGACGTACCGCAAGGTCCGGTGACCGCGCCCCGGGCGGCCGCCGCGCACCCGCGGCGGCCGTTCCCGCTCGATGATCGACGGGTGCCCCGGACGCACTAAAGTCCCGCCCATGACAGGAGAGTCATGGGTCGGCTGGTACCGCGATCGCGCCGGTACGGAAGCCCTCACCCTCAGCACCGACGGGCGGCGCCTGCACGTCCGCATCCGGGGACACGAGCTCACCGGCGAGACCTTCACCGGCCTCTTCCCCGACCCCGAAGTCCCCCCGGACGACGGCACCTTCACCCTCACCCCCGCCGGAGCCCTGTGCGGCTGCGTCCTGGAGTGGGACATACCGATGCCGGTGTACGACGACGGCACGGTGCACCGCGCCGCCCTGCGCTGCCTGCTCTCGCTCGGCCGGCCCGCCCCGGGCGCGCCCGACGGGGACCCGGAGCGCCTGCACCTCGGGCTCGCCCTGCACTTCGACGGAGCGCTCTTCACCTCCGGGCACGCCGAGAACGACTTCGCGGGCGCGCTCGCCGAGATCCAGCGGCAACTGCCCGAGGGCTCCTACCTGAAGTCCTGCCTCTCCTGCGCCTTCTCCGACTACTACCCGGCGGGCTCCGGCGCCCTGTTCGGCGGCCTCGCCTGCTTCCGGGACGCCAAGGACGCCTACCGGGAGGCCGGTGACACGGACGCCGTCCTCGCCGTCTGGGACCGCAACTCCGGCTCCGTGCAGGAGACCCACCGCTGCCCCGACTTCGAACGCAGGCCCGCCGAGGGCCCCGGCACCGGCCATCGCGGGCCCTTCCCTCCGCCACGGGTCGAACTGCTCCCCGTACAGGGCGATTTCAAGCCTCCGCAGGCTTCGACGGCCTGAGAGCGCATGCGGGTGTGCCCGTACGGTCCGGACCGTACGGGCACACACGTTCCGCAGAGGCGGGGCTAGCCGGCGAGGCCGTTCGCCCACAGCTGGTTCACCCGGGCGCGCTCCTGGGCGTTCGGGTTGGCGTTCTGGCAGGAGGTGCCGGGGCCGCCGCCCGACATCAGCTCGCTGCACGGGCCCGAGTAGTGGTCCGGGAGGCCGAGGACGTGACCGGTCTCGTGGGCGGTCACACGGGTGGAGTTGTACTGCTGGTTCTGCCGGTAGTCCAGGAAGATGTAGCCGCGGCCGTGGCCGTCGGTGCTGGCGTAGGAGCCGCGCGAGTCATTGCCCTCGCGGTAGGTGAAGTTGGCGCCGGAGGTGACCTCCTGGAGCTTCACGTTGCTCACCGAGCTGTTCCAGATCTGGGTGGAACGGGCTATCTGGGTGCGGAAGCTGGGCGCGCTCGTCGTGCTGTAGCGGACGGTGACGACCTTGATGCCGGGGTTGGCGGCGCGCTGCTCGCGCACCGACTTCATGACCGCCGCCTGGAAGGCCTTGGTGGCGGCGGCGTTCTCCTTGGACTGCTCGTACGCCGCGTAGCTGGAGGTCTGCGCGGCGGGTGCGGGCGCGACGGCGTTCGCGGCGGGGGCTGCGCCGACGGCGGCGAGGCCGAGACCGAGGGCGGCGGCGAAGAAGGCGCGGGGGTGTCTCATGGTGGGGGGTCTCCCTGCTGTCCGGTGGCCCGGCGGGTCCGGGCGCTCGGTGGGACTGGGGAGAGTGTGGGGGAGCGGGGGCGGGCCGCACATGATGTCAACCGTTGATAACGCCATGACATCCCCCCTGTGGCGGCTCGCTCAACTCCTGCCGAAAACAAGCCAGTTGTACGGTGAAGCGGAAGCGGGGCCTCTGGTGTCCATGGGGGCGCAGCCCTACCCTCGCCCCCATGGAGCTCGAAGTCCGCCACCTTCGTGCACTCGTCGCGATCGCCGACGCGGGCAGCCTGCACAAGGCCGCCCGCACCCTGGGCATGAGCCAGCCCTCCCTCACCACCCAGCTCCGCCGGATCGAGAACTCGGTCGGCGCCGAGCTCTTCTCCCGCCGTCGCACCGGCTGCCGCCCCACCCCGCTCGGCCAGTCCCTGCTGGCCAGGGCCCGCCCGCTGGTCGACGGCATGAGCGAGCTCATCACCGAGACCCGCGCCGAGGCCGCCCGCACGCACGGGCTTCGGCCCGGCGGGGGCCCCGCCCTGCGCATCGGCTCCACCGCGAGCCGGGTCGTCGCGGGCTGGCTGCGAAGACTCAGACTCCGGCTCCCGGACGCCGACACCACCCTCCACGTCGACGTCTCCGCCAGCGCGCTGCTCGCGATGGTCGCCTCGGGCGCCCTGGACGTCGCCTTCGTCCACGAGGTCGAGGGCTGCCCGCTGCGGCTGCCGCCCGAGCTGGAATTCCGCGTACTCCTCGACCGTGAACCGCAGTTCGTGTCCCTGGCCCTCGACCATCCCGCCGCAGCTTCCCCGGTCGTGGACCTCGCCGACCTCGCGGGCGACCGGTGGATGGTCGACCCGAGCGTCGACGGCGAACGCGACGGACTGCGCCGGGTCCTCAACCGGGCGGGCATCGACCCGACCCTCCTGCACGGCGACTACCTCACCGCCTCCTCCCTCATCGTCATCGGCGAGGCCGTCGCCCCCTGCCAGCCCACCTCGGGCCCCCGCGACGACATGGCCATCCGCCCGCTGCGGGGCGACCCCCTGGGCGTACGCCTGCTGCTGGCGGCCCGCCCCGGACTGCCCGAACTGCCCCTGTTGTACGCCGACTTGGAGGCCGCCTACCGGGATGCGGCACTGCGGGCGCAGGGGTACCGGGAGTGGCTGGAGCGGGCGGGGAGTCCGCTGGTGGGGGCGTCGAGGTAGGGCTGGCGGGGGCGTCGACGCAGGACCGGTGGGGCATCGGCGCAGGACCGTCGGGCGCGTCAACGCGAAAGGGGCCCCGCCACGACGGGGGAACGTGGCGGGACCCTCACCAGGGCACGTGCCCGGGGGCGGGAGAGTCATGCGGGGCGGAAGCAGAAATTCTGGCGGACTTTCCGGCCGGACCGCCAGGCCCTCCCCGCGGCCCCGGACCGCCCGGCCCTTCCCGCGCCCCCGGGCCGGGCCCCCGCTCAGCTCTCGTCCTCGCCCTCCCGGGTCGGGCCCCCGTTCGGGTAGAGCTCCTCGAAGTCGGCGATCTCCTTCTTGGTGTCCGCGACGATCTGGCCGTACACCGCAAGCGACAGCCCGTCGCAGGTTGCCGGCCCGGCGAGCCCGAACAGCCGACGGCGAAGACGCCGGTGAGCAGGGGCAGCAGGAGGGCCGCGGCGGAGACACGTGGAGTGCGCATGTTCCTGCTCCTCTCCGGGGGCGGGCGGGCGTACTCCGGGTGGCCCGTTCCGGGTTGATCGCGAGTTCGTCCCGGGAGGGTCACGGACGCGTCCGTTACGCTCGCGGTGTGAGGGCCACAGAGCAGAAGCCAGACCGGACGGCAGCGGCGCGGGAACGGTACGACGTCCTCGCGACCGCCTCCTCCGCAGGCGGCATCCACGGGCTCACCGTGCTGCTCGCGGGCCTCGGCGCCGACTTCCCGGTGCCTGTCGTCGTCGTACAGCACCTCACCCGCACGCACCGCACCTTCATCGCCGAGGTCCTCTCCCGGCGCTCCGCCCTGCCCGTGAAACTGGCCGAGGCGGGGGAGCGGATCACGGCGGGGCAGGTGTACGTGGCACCGCCGGACCGGCATCTGCTGCTCCGCGCCCACGGCGTGCTGGAGCTGTCCACCGCCGACCTCGTGCATTTCGTACGGCCCTCCGCCGACCTCCTCTTCATCTCCGCCGCCGACGTCTACGGGCCGCGCGCGCTGGCCTGCGTCCTCACCGGTACGGGAGTGGACGGTGCGACGGGAGTGGCCAGGGTCAAGGAGGCGCAGGGCACCGTCCTGGCCGAGGATCCCGCCAGTGCCGAGTTCGACGGGATGCCGTCCGCAGCGGTCGCCACCGGGGCCGTCGACCGTGTGCTACCTCTTGAGGACCTCGCCGCGGAGCTGCGCGCTCTCGTGGGTGCGGCGGAGGGCACCCAGCGATCGGTCGCACCGGTCGACGACCCCTGAACAGAGGCAGTGAGCAGTGATGAGAGAGCCGGCTGCGGGCCCGGAGGCCGACCAGGGGCTGGAGGAACTGCTGCACTTCCTCCGCGACTCCCGCGGATTCGACTTCACCGGCTACAAGCGCTCCACCCTGGGCCGCCGCATCCGCAAGCGGATGGTGGACGCCGGGATACAGGACTACGCGGACTACCGGGACCTGCTGGAGACCGACACCGACGAGTTCCGGACGCTGTTCAACACCATCCTGATCAACGTCACCTCCGTCTTCCGCGACCCGGACGCCTGGGACCTGCTCCAGCGCGAGGTCGTGCCGCAGATCGTCCAGGAGGCCGGGGACGAGGCCGAGATCCGGGTGTGGAGCGCGGGCTGCTCCAGCGGCGAGGAGGCGTTCTCGCTGGCCATCATGTTCGCCGAGGCGCTCGGCGTCGAGGAGGCCCTGAACCGGGTCAAGATCTACGCCACCGACGTCGACGAGGAGGCGCTGCGCGAGGCCCGCTCCGGGCTGTACACCGCGAAGGCCCTGGAGCCGCTCACCCCGGAACTGCGCGAGCGCTACTTCGAGCAGAGCGGCGCCAGGTTCGTCTTCCGCCCCGACCTGCGCCGCCGGGTCATCTTCGGGCGGCACGACATCACCCGGGACGCCCCGATCTCCCGGCTCGACCTGCTGGTCTGCCGCAACACCCTGATGTACTTCAACGTCGAGGCCCAGTCCCAGATCGTCGACCGCTTCCACTTCGCACTGCGCGAGGGCGGCCATCTCTTCCTCGGCAAGGCCGAGATGCTGCTCAACGACGCGGACCGGTTCGAGGCGGTCAGCATCCGCCAGCGGATCTTCCGCCGCAGACCCGGTGCCGACGGCCTGCCGTACGCGCCCAGCACCCACAAGGTCAGGACGGGCCACGGCTCCGGGCCCGAGATGCGCGAGGCCACCCGCACCCGCCAGCTCCGCGACCTGATCCTGGACGCGGCTCCCAGCGCCGGGGTCGCCCTGGACGCCGAGGGCACCGTCGTCATGATCAACAGCCAGGCGCGGTCCCGCTTCGGGCTCACCGCGGGCGACATGGGCCGCCCCTTCCAGGACCTGGAACTCTCCTACCGGCCCATCGAGCTGCGCTCCCTCATCGACCAGGCCACCCACGAGCGGCGCACCCTGCGCGTCAACGGCGCCGAGCGCCACCTCGGCGACTCGGTCCAGTACTTCGACATCCTCATCCAGCCGATCTCGGCCGGTCCCGGCCTTCCCGTCGCCACCAACATCACCTTCACCGACGTCACCCTGGCCACCCAGCTCAAGGCCGAGGTCAAGCGCGTACGGGAGGACCTGGAGACCGCGTATGAGGAACTCCAGTCGACCAACGAGGAGTTGGAGACGACAAACGAGGAACTCCAGTCCTCCATCGAGGAGCTGGAGACCACGAACGAGGAACTCCAGTCCACCAACGAGGAGTTGGAGACCACCAACGAGGAACTCCAGTCCGGGCACGAGGAACTGGAGACCATGAACGACGAGATGCGGCTGCGCACCGCCGATCTCGACGAGGCCCGCGCCTTCCTGGAGGGCGTCGTCAGCTCCATCGCCGCCGGAGTGGTCGTCCTGGCCGCCACCATGCGGGTGAAGAGCTGGAACCGGGGCGCCATCGAGCTCTGGGGCCTGCGCGCCGACGAGGTCGTCGACGAGAACTTCTTCGCCCTGGACTTCGGGCTGCCCACCGGCGGGCTCCGCGAGGTCATCCAGGAGTGCATCGCCTCAGGGAAGCGCTCCAGGCCCGTCAACATCGCCGCCGTCAACCGCATCGGACGCAGTATCAACTGCGCGGTCACCTGCTCCCCGTTCGACGGTCACAACGGGGGAGTGGTCCTGCTGATGGAAGATGTGCCTTCAGACGACACGGACTGAACCCCCGGACGTACGCTGGTCGCATGACGGCACAGGGAGCGGCCCGCGAACCGGCAGGTAACCAGGCGGCGGAAGCCCTTCGCCGCGCCGTTCTGGCGGCCGCGCGCGAAGCCCGGCAGAATCGTCTCGCCGAGCGGCACGAACGCCTCGCCGCGGAGACCGGGCTCCCGATCCACCGGGCGATGGCCGAGACGCACCGCAAGGTCGCCGCGCGACACCGGGCCGCCGCCGGGCTCCAGGAGTCCTTCGCCCGGCGCGCGATCCAGTGGTCCGCAGGGCGGGGCGCCCGTCCGCTGTTCATGACGGAGGTCGCGAACGCCTGCGGGACCCGCAGCGCCGCCCTCACCCTCGTCGGCGTCGACCACGGCCAGCTGGCCGTCGCCGCGTCCGACCGGCTGGCCCGCCAGGCCCAGGACCTGGAGTTCGTACTGGGTACGGGACCGGCCCGCGAGGCGGCGAGCGCAGGCCTGCCGGTGGTCGCCCACGGGGCGGACATCGACCTGCGCTGGCCGGGATACGGCGTGGGACTGACCGGACTCGGGCTGTCCGCCGTCGCCTCCGTGCCGCTGTCCGTGCCCTCGGGCTGCATCGGCGCGCTCACCGTCTTCGACCCCCGGCCGGGTCTCACCGAGGAGGGCACCCTGGACGAGGTGGCGGCGGCGCTGGCCGACGGGGTGCTCCTCGGCGCCGAGGGGGAACCCGACCTGTACGGCGGTGCGGATCTGCGGGCCGTCGTCCACCAGGCGGCCGGAGTGCTCTCCGAGCAGGCGCGCTGCTCCGTCGCCGACGCCCTGGAGCTGATCAAGGCGCGGGCCTTCACCGGTGGTGAATCGGCCGAATCGGTCGCGGAGCGGATCGTTTCCGGTGAATTGCGGCTGCAGGCAGGGCCGTTCGGGGGTGACTGATCCTTAGGGGCCGACTGGCCGACTGGCCGACTGGCCGACTGGCCGACTGGCCGACGGGTCCGGGGACATGCGTGCAGCCGCAGTGGCGAAGCCTTCGACACCGTGCTCGGCGGGCATCCGCGTGACCGCTACGGCCTGCGCAGCAGCACGACCCCGTCCTCCTCGACGACCTGCACATAGCCGTGCTCCCGGTACAGCTTGAGCATGTGCTGCGAGCGCTCGACCGGACACGGCACCTTGACCGTCGGGTCGGTGCGGTCGAAGACCACCCAGCGCGGCGGGTGCGCCGGAAGACCGGTCGGCAGGGCCTTCGGGTCGGGCCCGGTCCCGTAACAGACCAGACTCACGGTGGTCCGCGAAGTGAGGAACGGGGCGAGCCGGTTGGAGGAGGCGACGGTGTCGCCGTCGGGGATGCGGTCGAGGACCTGCCGGGCGACGGCGACATGCGCGGGGGTGCGCCAGGCGGACGGCAGCACGAGATCATGCAGCGGATACACGGCAGCGGACACCACCGCGAAGGCGGCCGCGAACCCGAGCGCCCGCCGCCGCCACACCCCCGGCACCAGGTCCTTCCGCCTCGCCAGCACGTCCACGAACCCCGCGAAGAGCACCGGCATCAGGATCGCGCTGTAGTGGAACCCCGGCGTCCAGTAGTGCTCGTTCCCCGCGACGAACCGCCACCCCAGCGTCGGCACGCACAGCAGCAGCAACGGCGACCGCACCCCGACGAAGGCGACCGGCGCCGCCAGCATGAACACCAGCAACCACTTCATCGGCGGCCACACGAGCCCCAGCGCGAGCGAGAGGATCCCGCCCCCGGAGCCCTCCTCACCGGGCATCTGGGCCCAGTACGCGAACGCACCACTGGGATTCATCGCCGGCAGCAGCACGAGGATCTCCACCGCACTGCCCACCACCCCGAGCACCACCACCGCGATGCCGAGCCCGAGCGGCGCCCCGCTCGCCTTGTTCCGTACGGCCTGCCAGACGATGTACGCCCCCACAGCGGCCAGCGTGAGCCCCAGATCCTCCTTGACCAGCAGCAACGGCGCCGTCCACAACACGGCCGCCCACCACCGCCGCTGCCCCAGCGCCACCGCGCCGAACGCCAGCATCGGCACCGCGAACGCGATCTCGTGGAAGTCCTTGGCAGCCGCCGACACGATCCCCCAGGACGCCCCGACCCCGCACCCGACCACGAGCGCTGCCACGGGTCCGACGGCCCGGTGCGCCCACCGCGTCAACGGGAAGCAGGCAAGCGCCAGCAGCCCCGCCTGGGCGACCAGAAGCGTGTACGGACTGGGAAAGACCCGGTAGAACGGCGCCAGCAGCACCAGAATCGGATGGAAGTGGTCCCCGAGCAGATTGAACCCGGGCCCCTTCAGCTCGACGACCGGCGCCCGCCCGTGCGCGTACGCCTGCACGGCCTGCTCGAATATCCCGATGTCGAAGCCGCCGTTGAGCCCCTGCCGGTGACGCAGGACGGCGACCGTCGCGTACAGCACGAAGAAGATCCCGCTCAACGACCAGGCGAGGACCCGCGGTCCCGGCAGGCGCTCCCGCAGGACGGTGAGCAGCCGTGCACCGCGGCCGCTTCCGCCGCCCCCGTCCGGCACGGCCCAACCCGGGGATATTCGCCCGGCGCGGGGCTCCGCGCTCCCCACCACTGACTCCACCACGGCCTCCACCTGCATCCACTCGCTTCCGGCCACCGCCGGGTGGCAAACCTACGGCGAGCCGCGGAACGAGTCCAAGTCCCGCCTCCGGGCCCGGGGCTCCTGCCCGGCGGTGACGTGGGACAGACCGAGGTGCCGGACCAGTCCGTGCCGGAGGGGCAGGCCTTCTTCGCCCTCGTAGCCTCATGCGCTGCCGGGGTCGGCTGGGCGGCCGAACTCGGCCTCCAGGAGGTCGGTGAAGAGACCGGTGGGGTCCTCCCAACACCCCTCCACCCAGTCGGAGTTGATGTTCGCCGCCAGCAGGTGTGCGCCGTCGGGCGTGCCGTAGACGTACGACCAGGAACCGAAGATCGCGCCGTCCATGCCCCAGACCTGCACCCCGGAGGGCAGGGTCAGGCGGGAGATTCCGAGACCGTACGCGGAAGCGGGCAGCCAGTTCTCCGTCGGGACCGCGGCGAGCAACTCGCGCTGCTGCTCCGGGCGCAGGAGCTGCCCTCCGAGCAGGGCGGCGAAGAACCGGGTGACACGAGTCGGTTGGCCTTCCGGCCGAGTTCCGGATCCGCGGCCACTCTGGCGGGCACCTCGTATCCGACCGACCGGTTGCAGACTTCGCCGCGACGGGCGACCCGCACGGCGAGGATGTTGATCAGGGCTGCGGCCGCGAAGCCGGTGGCGTGAAGGCCAAGAGGCCGATTCACCCATGACGGTCCCCGCAGGTCCACCCCACCGAAAAGACCGCACCCGGTCCGCCATGAACGCCCCGAAGGGCGGACTGCGGACCGGGTGCGGTCAGAGGGGGACGGGGAAGGCGTCAGGCCTTCTTGGTCTCCCAGAAGATGCGGTCGATCTCGGCGATCAGCTCGAGGGCCTTCTCGCCGGTCTTCGGGTCCGTGGAGGCCTTGGCCGCCGAGAGGGCCTTCAGGGTGTCGTTGACCAGCTGGTGCAGCTGCGGGTACTTCTCGAAGTGCGGGGGCTTGAAGTAGTCGCTCCACAGCACCGAGACGTGGTGCTTGGCGAGCTCCGCGCGCTGCTCCTTGATGACGACGGCACGCGCCTGGAAGTGCGCGTCGTCGTTGGCGGCCATCTTCTCCTGGACGGCCTTGACCGACTCGGCCTCGATACGGGCCTGGGCGGGGTCGTACACGCCGCAGGGGAGGTCGCAGTGGGCGCTGACCTTGACCTTGGGGGCGAACAGGCGGGAGAGCATGTAAATCGCATCCTTCCTCGTGATCGTCTTCTCAAGGGTGGAGATTACTCCGTGCAAGGAGGGTTTTCGCGAGTGCCCCCATGGGCTTACGTCAAAAGTCCGGGGTGAGTATGGGACCGGGGGCGGTGAAGGATCGGGACGAGGAGGTGCCGCAGATGGCGGAGTACGGGCAGGGGCAGCCGCGGGAGCAGGGGCTGCCGGTGGGCTTGTTGCCGTTCGGGATCGCGGAGGTCACCGGGCTGTCGATGGTGCCCACGTTGCGGCACAGGGACCAGGTGCTGGTGCATTGGGGTGCTGTGGTGCGGGTGGGTGACGTGGTGGTGCTGAGGCATCCGTTGCGGCAGGACCTGCTGGTGGTGAAGAGGGTTGTGGAGAGGCGCGAGGGGGGGTGGTGGGTGCTGGGGGACAACCAGGACGAGGAGGTCTCGGACAGCAGGGCCTTCGGGGTCGTGCCGCCCGCCCTCGTGCTCGGGCGGGTGCGGGCGCGGTACCGGCCCGTGCGGGCCGGGCGTCAGCGGTCGGTCGGGGTGCTCGCTTCGTGGCTGGTGTCGGCGGTCAGGCCGGTGTGGGCGGACCGGTCGCTCTCCAGGCGTTTGCGGGCGCGGTAGGCGGCCACGTTCGCCCGGGTCGCGCAGCGGTCGGAGCAGTAGCGGCGGGAGCGGTTGGTGGAGGTGTCCAGGTAGGCGTTGCGGCAGGGGGCTGCCTGGCACAGGCCGAGGCGGCCCGGGCCGTACTCCGTGACGTGGAAGGCCAGGCCCATCGAGGCGGTGGCGGCGAAGCCCGCGGTCGCGTTCGAGGGGTGGTCGGCGAGGTGCATGTGCCAGTCGGGGCGGCCGTCGGACGTGCGGGTCTCGTGGCCGGAGATCTGCGGGCTCACCGGGAATTCCAGGAGGAGGGAGTTGAGGAGGTCGACGGCCAGGGTCTCGTCGCCCTCGTCGGCCGCCTCGAAGATCGCGCGCAGGCGGGTGCGTACGGAGCGGAAGCGGGTGACGTCGGCGTCGGTGGCCCGGCGGGCGGCCTGTTGGCTGGGGCCGAAGAGCTCGCGGACCGCCTCGACGGAGGTGAGCGTGTCCTTGTTGCGGGCGGGTTCCTCCGTGTTCACCAGGCGCACGGCGTAGTCCGCGTAATAGGCCAGTTCCACTTGTAGTCCTTACCGGGGCGGTTTAGTCTCGGTGCGAGTGCTCGAAGTAATGGGCGATCGTCTGACTAGGGTATTACGGAGTGGGTGGTTTTCGTGGTGTCGGTGGACGGGTCGGAGTCGGGGCACATCCCGCAGGGCTGGGGCGAGTGGCAGGAGAGCTGGGACCGGCAGCAGGAGTGGTACATGCCGGACCGCGAGGCGCGCTTCGCCGTCATGCTCGACATGGTGGAGGCCTTCGTCGGGCGCGAGGCCCGGGTGCTCGACCTCGCGTGCGGTACGGGAAGTATCACGGGCAGGCTGCTGCGGCGGTTCCCGGACGCGACGAGTACGGGGGTCGACCTCGACCCGGCGCTGCTCGCCATCGCGCGGGGCACCTTCGAGGGGGACGGGCGGGTCGAGTTCGTGAGCGCGGACCTCGCGGACCCCGCGTGGCGGGACAAGCTGCCGTACGCGGCCTATGACGCGGTGCTGACGGCGACCGCCCTGCACTGGCTGCGGCTCGGGCCGCTCGGCACCTTGTACGGGCAGGTCGCCGAACTCGTGCGCGAGGGCGGGGTGTTCATGAACGCCGACCGGATGAAGGACCTCACCACCCCGCGCATCAACGCCGCCGAGCGGGCGCAGCGGCACGCGCTCATGGAGCGCACGAAGGGGGAGGCGGGCGTGACCGACTGGGCGGGATGGTGGCAACTGGCCGCCGCCGACCCGCAGTTGGCGGCGCCGACCGCCGATCGGTTCGCGATCTTCGGGGAGCACGCGGACGGGGAGACCCCCTCGGTGGAGTGGCACGCCTCGACCCTGCGGGCGGCCGGCTTCGGCGAGGCGCGTGCGGTGTGGGCGTCGCCGTCGGACGCGCTGGTGCTGGCGGTCAAGTAGCCGGTCAAGTAGGCGGTCAAGCAGGCGGGAAGACGGGAGGGGCGGTACGGGATCAGTCCCGTACCGCCCCTGCTCGTACAACCGGTTACAGCACCTTCGACAGGAACGACTTCGTCCGGTCGTGCTGCGGGTTCGTCAGGACGTCGCGCGGGTGGCCGGACTCGACGACCACGCCCTCGTCCATGAAGACCAGCGAGTCGCCGACCTCCCGGGCGAAGCCCATCTCGTGGGTGACGACGATCATCGTCATGCCGTCCTCGGCGAGGCCCCGCATGACGTCCAGGACGTCGCCCACCAGCTCCGGGTCGAGCGCGGAGGTCGGCTCGTCGAAGAGCATCAGCTTCGGCTCCATGGCGAGGGCGCGGGCGATCGCCACACGCTGCTGCTGGCCGCCGGAGAGCTGCGAGGGGTAGTTCTTCGCCTTGTCGGAGAGGCCGACGCGGTCCAGGAGGCGTTCCGCGCGGGCCCGGGCGACGGCCTTGCTCTCGCCCTTGACCTGGATCGGCGCCTCCATGACGTTCTCGATCGCCGTCATGTGCGGGAACAGGTTGAAGCGCTGGAAGACCATGCCGATGTCGCGCCGCTTGAGGGCGACCTCGCTGTCCTTCAGCTCGTACAGCTTGTCGCCCTTCTGGCGGTAGCCGACCAGCTCGCCGTCGACCGACAGACGGCCCGCGTTGACCTTCTCCAGGTGGTTGATGCAGCGCAGGAAGGTCGACTTGCCGGAGCCGGAGGGGCCGATCAGGCAGAACACCTCGCGCGGGGCCACCTCCAGGTCGATGCCCTTGAGGATGTGCGCGGCGCCGAAGGACTTGTGGACGCCCTCGGCCTTGACCATCGGGGTGCCGGAAGTGGTGGTCGTCATCGCGTCGCTCCCGTGCGGTTGCCCAGCGAGGCCAGGTTCGCCTTGACCTTCTGGAACGGGGTGAGCGGCAGCGCACGGCTGGAACCGCGCCCGTAGTACCGCTCCAGGTAGAACTGGCCGATCGAGAACAGCGTGGTCAGGATCAGGTACCAGGTCGCCGCGAGGAAGAGCATCTCCACCGCCGCGCCCGAGGTCTGCCCGATGTCCTGCGCCTGGCGCAGCAGTTCGGCGAACTGGACCGCCGAGACGAGCGAGGTCGTCTTCAGCATGTTGATGACCTCGTTGCCGGTCGGCGGCACGATCACCCGCATCGCCTGCGGGATGACCACCCGGCGCAGCGTCTTCGCGTGGGTCATGCCCAGCGCGTGCGACGCCTCCGTCTGGCCCTCGTCGACCGCGAGGAGACCGGCCCGGCAGATCTCCGCCATGTACGCCGCCTCGTTCAGGCCGAGGCCCAGGAGCGCGGTGAGCAGCGGGGTCATGAAGACCGACCAGTAGTCCTTGTAGATCGGACCCAGGTTGATGTACTCGAAGACCAGGCCCAGGTTGAACCAGACCATCAGCTGTACGAGGACGGGCGTGCCGCGGAAGAACCAGATGTAGAACCACGCGATGGAGGAGGTCACCGGGTTCTTCGACAGGCGCATCACGGCGAGCAGGATGCCGCCGACGATGCCGATCGCCATCGACAGGAAGGTCAGCAGCAGGGTCTGGCCCATGCCGCTGAGGATCCGGTCGTCGAAGAAGTAGTCCGGGATCGCACCCCAGTTGATCTTTCCGCCGGCGAAGGCGGAGATGATCGCCGCCAGCAGGCCGAGCGCGACGACCGCGGAGACGTACCGCCCGTAGTGCCGGACCGGGATCGCCTTCAGCGGCACGGGGGCGGTGGCCGGGCCGGGGGAGGACGGTATGGAGTCCTCGGGGCCCTTCTTGTTCATGTCAGCTGTCACAGGTTGTGCCTCTCAGCGCCGAACGGGACGTTCAACGGGTGGTGCGGGGGCGGGCGGCCCGGGGAGCGGGGTCCGGGGTGCCGGGACCGGGGCCGCGGACCCCGGAACCAGGGAACGGACCGCCCGCCGAACGTGAACGATCAGGAGCCGCCGTTGATCTTGACGTCGGTGACCGCGCCGGCCTCGCCGCCCCAGTTCGCGAGCGCCTTCTTGTAGTCGCCGTTGGCGATGATCGCCTTCAGGGCCGCCTCGATGGCCTTCGTGAGGTCCTTGTTCTGCTTGGAGATCGCGATGCCGTACGGAGCCGCGTCGACGTCCTCGCCGACCTTCTCGAAGTCGTTGCCGCCGCCCGAGGTCTTCACCGCGTACGCCGTGACCGGGGAGTCCGAGGAACCGGCGTCCGCGCCGCCCGAGCGCAGGCGGGTCTGGGCCTGCTGGTCGGTGGTGAAGGCCTCGACCGTGATCTTGCCCTTGCCCGCCTTTTCGCACTTCTCGGACTGGGCCTTGGCCAGGTCGGCCGAGACGGTGCCGCGCTGCACGACGATCTTCTTGCCGCACAGGTCGTCCCAGGACTTGATGTTCTGGGTCTTGCCCTTGGGCGTGTACAGGGAGACACCGGCCGTGTAGTAGTCCACGAAGTCGACGCCCTCGCCGACCTTCTTGCCGTCCTCCGTGCCCTCCTGGCGGTCCTTGGTGTCGGTCATCGCCGACATCAGCAGGTCGTAGCGCTTGGCGCGCAGACCCGTCACCAGGGCGTCGAAGTCACCGTTCTCGAACTCGAACTTCACGCCGAGCTGCTTGCCCAGGGCGGCGGCGATGTCGGGGTCGATGCCGACGACCTTGCCGTCCTTGTCCTTGAACTCCACGGGCGCGTACGAAATGTCGGAACCGACCTTGATGACGCCCTTGGCGGCGATCTCCTTGGGCACCAGGTTCGCCAGCGGCGCCCCGGCGGCGCTCTTGCCGTCGCTGCCGGCCGGGGCCGGGTCCTTGGCCTTGGTCTGGTCGCCGCAGCCGGTCAGAACCAGGGCTCCGGCGACCGCCAGGGCGCCGACCGCGGCTATGCGGGATCGGGCGGCCGAGCGGCGGGGGGTGCGAGCGGTCATGAGGGTCCTCCGGCAGATGAGGGTCAGCGTGCGGGCGCCCGGATCTTTCTCGGGCGCCTGGTGCCCGGACGATTCGGGCAGGCGGCGGCGGTCGAGCACGCGGCTCTGAGTGGCACGACCGGACGCGACCAGGTGTGATGTCGGCATCTTGCCATTCGGACCCCGTCATGAAGGGGGCCGGTCATGTCAAAATCAGATAACGGGTGATCCCCGAACCCCAACAGGCCGGTACCTCAAGGCCGGACCTTCTGCGGAGCATCGGTCGCACGGCCGGAGAAACTGCGGCAAGTCTCGCGATGCGGACACAAAAGAAGACGCGAGACCGCGACAGAACACGACATGTCCTGGACTTCCTCGGAACTTGTCCGACATGGCCGTACGAGTCCTCCCAGATCTCCTCGCGTCCCGCTCGCAATCCGCCACAGCGGGACCTCCGACCCGGAATCGGACTCGTCGCGGATGCGTTCGGTCCGGTAAGAAGGACGTTTACACCCCTCATCCGGGGCCCAGGGCGCGTGTGCGGCGCGCCCGCGCGTTCGCACCTCCCCCTGGCCGGGGCGGGGCCGACCGCTCTCGACGGAGCGGACCGACCCCCCTTGACAGGGCGCGAACGCGGACCCGCCCACCCCTCCTCAACCAGGAGTGGCCACCCTCAACTGATGAAGACTTAAGGGGTCAAAAGACAATGGCAGCGGAGATCGTCAATCCCGAGACCGGCACGGGCGCAGGGCTGGATGAGCCCTTCGACCCGGCCTTCGCGCTCCACCGGGGCGGAAAGATGGCCGTGCAGGCCACCGTCCCCGTGCGCGACAAGGACGACCTGTCCCTCGCTTACACGCCCGGTGTCGCCAAGGTGTGCACCGCCATCGCCGAGCAGCCGGACCTGGTCAACGACTACACCTGGAAGTCGAACGTCGTCGCCGTCGTCACCGACGGCACGGCGGTCCTCGGACTCGGCGACATCGGCCCGGAGGCCTCCCTCCCGGTCATGGAGGGGAAGGCCATCCTCTTCAAGCAGTTCGGCGGCGTCGACGCCGTCCCGATCGCGCTCGCGACCAAGAGCGTCGACGAGATCGTGGACACCGTCATCCGCCTCGCGCCGTCCTTCGGCGGCGTCAACCTCGAAGACATCTCAGCCCCGCGCTGCTTCGAGATCGAGGCCCGGCTCAAGGAAGCCCTCGACATCCCGGTCTTCCACGACGACCAGCACGGCACGGCCATCGTGACGCTGGCCGCCCTGCGCAACGCCGCCCGCCTCACGGGCCGCTCGCTGGGCGACCTGCGCGCGGTCATCTCCGGCGCGGGCGCGGCCGGTGTGGCCATCGCGAAGTTCCTCCTCGAAGCGGGCCTCGGCGACGTCGCGGTCGCCGACCGCAAGGGCATCGTGAGCCGCGACCGGGACGACCTCACCCCGGTCAAGCGCGAGCTGGCCGAGCTCACCAACAAGGCGAACCTCTCCGGCTCCCTGGAGTCCGCCCTCGCGGGCGCGGACGTCTTCATCGGCGTCTCCGGCGGTACGGTCCCGGAGCCCGCGGTCGCCTCCATGGCGCCCGGCGCGTGCGTGTTCGCCATGGCCAACCCGAACCCCGAGGTCCACCCCGACATCGCGCACAAGTACGCGGCGGTCGTGGCCACGGGCCGCTCGGACTACCCGAACCAGATCAACAACGTCCTCGCCTTCCCGGGCATCTTCGCGGGCGCCCTCCAGGTGCGCGCGACGACCATCACCGAGGGCATGAAGATCGCCGCCGCGAACGCGCTGGCCGACGTCGTGGGCGACAAGCTCGCCGCCGACTACGTCATCCCCTCCCCGTTCGACGAGCGCGTCGCCCCGGCGGTCACGGCCGCCGTCGCCGCCGCCGCCCGCGCGGAGGGCGTGGCACGCCGCTAGCCGCTCGCCTCGTCTGCTGTACGTGTACGGGCCGCGCCCGTGTCCCCAGTGCGGGGGGCACGGGCGCGGCCCGTATTCGCTTGCGGGGCAAGGGACTTGGGTCCCCCGGGCGAGGTGGGGCCGCACCTATACTCCGTGTCTGCCCGGCCGACGGGCGCTCGCACGAGACACGGGGGAAGCATGGCGGAGTCGTTCGACGCGGCCGGAGTGTCGCTGGCCTGGGGGCTCGCCGGGGTGGCGATACCCGCACTGGCGGTACGGCTGGCCTCCCTGAAGCTGCTGATCCGGCTCCAGCGCGAGGTGCGGGCGCAGGAGCCGGAGATCCGGGCGGGCCGGGCGAAGCTCTGGGCGCCGCCGGTGTACGTGGGAGCGGACCTGCTGCTGGGCCTCCTCTGCGCGGTCGCCCTGACGGTGTGGCTGGGCACGCGGAGCGTGCCGGGCTTCGAGGTGCTGGTGAGCGCGATCGAGATGCCGGACGTCGACGAACTCCAGAGGGCTTACCGCCTGGCGGTCGTACCCGCGCGCATCGCGTTCTTCAGCGTCGCCGGACCGGTGCTGCTGCTCTGGCTGCTGCTGTGGTTCCTGACCCAGCGCAACCTGCGGATGGTCGGGGTACCGGCCCCGGACGGGCAGGTGCGGGGCTTGCGCGCGGTCGGTCCGCGCTTGGCGCTGTCCCTGCTGCTGCGCCTGCTGATCGGGCTGTTCGCGCCGTTCGGGTTGGTGGTGGCGGCGCTGGTGTGCCAGATCGTGGCGGCGCTGGTCAGCAGGCGGGCGCTGAGGGCGCCGGCCGCTGGTGTGAGCCCCGTGGGCCCCGGTGCGCCGGGAGGGCAGGGAGCGCCCGGAGGGCTGGGAGGGCCGGGAGCGCCTTCCCCGTACGCGCCGACCGCTTCTGCGTACGCGCCGACCGCTGCCGCGTACGGTCCGACGCCGCCCGTGCCCGGCCACGTACCGGCACAGACCCCGCCCGCGCCCGTACCGGCACAGACCCCGCCCGCGCCCGTACCGGCACAGACCCCGCCCGCGCCCGTACCGGCACAGACCCCGCCCGCGCCCGTACCGGCGCAGGCTCCGTCCGCGCCCGTACCGGCGCAGGCCTCCCCGTACGCGGCGCCGGTGCAGTCGTCCGTCTCGTACCAGGAACTCCACCCCAACGAACCCCGCACGATCGCCGGTTACCACCTGCTGGGCCGGATCGGTTCCGGCGGCATGGGTACGGTCTACCTCGCCCGGCGCGAGGGCTCCGCGACGCAGGTCGCGCTCAAGACGATCCACCCCGAACTCCTGGACCACCCCGAGCTGTTGAAGCGGTTCGAGCGGGAGTCGGAGGTGCTGGCGATGGTGCCGGGTGCGTACACGGCTCGCGTCCTGGACGCGGGAGTGGATTCCGGACGCCCGTACCTGGCCATGGAGTTGCTCGACGGCCGCCCCCTCGACACCCACCTCCGCGACCAGGGCCCGATCCGCACCCCCGAAGCCCTGCGCGCACTGGCCCTCGCCCTGGCGGCGGCCCTCTCGGGCGTGCACAAGCTCGGCCTGGTCCACCGCGACCTGAAACCCGCCAACATCATGCTGACCACCGCAGGCCCCCGCCTCCTCGACTTCGGCATCGCAGCCCTCGTCGACGGCACCCGCCTGACCCGCACGGGCGGAGGCCCGGGAACCCTGACCTACATGGCCCCGGAACAATTCAGCGACGAACCGGTCGGCACGGCGGCCGACATCTGGGCCTGGGCCTGCTGCGTGGTCTGCGCCGCGCACGGCGCGAGCCCCTTCCAGGCCACCAGCACCGGCGCGGTGATCCGCCGCATCGTGGACACGGGCCCGGCACCGGACGCGCTCGCCGCCGTACGTGCCCTGGACCCGGCCCTGGCGGAGGCCGTCACCCGGGCCCTCGCCCCGGACCCCGCCGCCCGCCCGGCGGACGGGACGGCCCTGGTCACGCTCCTCACGGCGGACCGGGGCCCTGCGGACATCCGCGCCGAGATCACCCGGGGCTGGCAGACCCTGGCGGTCTGACCCCGGGGGCTGCGGAGACCCGCCCGGGAAGCCCACCCCGGACGCCCGCCCGGGCGGCGACGCGGTGCGGGTCACACCCGGGAGCTGTTCCGCCCCACGCCCCGCACGGCCTATCGTCGGCGCATGTTCGCCGCATACGCAGCCCGCATCGACCGCGACCAGCCCCTCAACGGCCTTGAACTGGGGGAGCGCCCGGAGCCCGAAGTCCGCCCCGGGTGGACCACCGTGACGGTGAAGGCCGCGAGCCTCAACCACCACGACCTGTGGTCCCTGCGCGGGGTCGGCATCACCGAGGACGCCTTCCCGATGATCCTCGGCTGCGACGCCGCCGGAATCGACGCGGACGGCAACGAGGTCGTCCTGCACTCCGTCATCGGCGAGAGCGGCCACGGCGTCGGACCGTACGAGAAGCGCTCGATCCTCACCGAGAAGTACCAGGGCACCTTCGCCGAACGCGTCACCGTACCCATCTGGAACGTCCTGCCGAAGCCGCCGGGCATCAGCTTCGAGGAGGCCGCCTGCCTCCCCACCGCGTGGCTGACCGCGTACCGCATGCTCTTCACCAACGCGGGTGTCCGCCCCGGCGACGCGGTCCTCGTACAGGGCGCGGGCGGCGGCGTCGCGACCGCCGCGATCGTCCTCGGAAAGGCGGCCGGCCTGCGGATGTACGCCACCAGCCGCGACGAGGCCAAGCGGAAGCGGGCCGTCGAACTGGGCGCGGTGGACGCCTTCGAGCCGGGCGCGCGGCTGCCCCAGCGCGTCGACGCCGTGATCGAGACGGTCGGCGCCGCCACCTGGTCGCACTCCGTCAAGTCCCTCCGCCCGGGCGGCACCCTGGTCATCTCCGGCGCGACCAGCGGCCAGGCCCCCTCCAACGCCGAGCTGAACCGCATCTTCTTCCTGGAGCTGAAGGTGGTCGGCTCGACGATGGGCTCGAAGGACGAACTCGAAGACCTCCTCAACTTCTGCGCGGCGACGGGCGTACGCCCCGTGATCGACCAGGTCCTCCCCCTCGACCGGGCCCGCGAGGGCTTCGAGCGGATGGCCGGCGGCGAGCTCTTCGGGAAGATTGTGCTCACCGGGTCTTGAGAGACGCGGGGGGCACTGTTTGGATCACCGGCATCATCTGCGTCATCTGACTTGCGATGCCGGACGGCCGAGGAGTGCCCCCATGCGCAGCAGCAGCAGCAGTACGTACGGAAGATTCGCGCTTGTCGGAGTGAGCTGCGCGGCCCTGCTGGCCGGCCCCACCGCCGCCCACGCGGCGGAGCCGAAGCCCTCGCCCGCGATTCCCAAGCTCACCGACGATCAGGGCCGCACCCTCACCCTGCGCGGCTGGAACGTCGAGGACAAGACCAACCGGGGCGAGAAGGCCCTCACCCTCATCACCGAGAAGCACTTCCGCGACATGAGCGCGCAGGGCTTCAACTTCGCCCGTCTGCTGGTCTATTGGGACGACATCGAGGCGGTGCGCGGCCGCTACAGCGAGTCCTACCTCCGCAAGATCGACCGCATTCTTGCCTGGGCCCACAAATACAACATCAAGGTCCTCCTCGACGGCCACCAGGACGTCTTCGGCCCTGCCTTCGGCCACCGGGGCATCCCGGAGTGGGCGACCCGCACCGACGGCCTCCCCTTCACCCCCAACCCCGACGACTGGTTCTCCGAGTACTTCCAGCCCGCCGTGCAGCGCGCCTTCACCCACCTCTACGAGGACAAGGACCTCCAGCAGGCCCAGGCCAAGGTCTGGCGCCTGCTCGCCGACCGCTTCGGGGACCACCCCGCCGTCTTCGGCTACGACTTCCTCAACGAGCCGATGGGTGAACTGAAGGAGGGCGAGGACCTCCCGACGGCGGCCCGCCGCATCGAACGCGACCAGATCACCCCGATGCACAACCGCCTTGCTGCGGCAGTCCGTTCGGTCGACCGGAGCAAATGGCTGTTCGTCGAACCGACCCCGATCGTCGGCGAGGGCGTCCCGACGGGCCTCGGCGCCATCAAGGACCCCAAGCGCAAGGTCGTGTACGCCCCGCACTTCTACAACACCGCGATGGAGGCGGGCGCGGACTACGACCCGAAGGAGCAGTGGATCGAGCGCTACGAGGCGGCCGTCACCCAGTATCCGAAGCAGTACGGCGTCCCGGTCGTCGTCGGCGAGTGGGGCCCCCTGAACAACGACGGCCCCAACATGGGCACCTTCTACCGCGACGCCCTCGCCTCCTTCGACCGCTACAGCTCCGGCTGGGCGGGCTACGTCTGGTGCTACGGGGGCGGCTACTGCGCGGTGGACGCGGCGGGCAAGCTGCGCGGCCACAAGCAGCGGACTGCGGCGCCGTATGCGGTCAGTGTGGCGGGGCGGGCGTGGACGTCGTCGTACGAGGACGGTACGTACTCCCTTGCATACGAGGGGAGTTGGCGGGCCGGCGGGGAGACGGTGATCTCGGTGCCGCCGCACGCGGAGGGCTGGCGGGTGCGGGTGAGCGGCCGGGGCTGGACGGGGACGCGGGAGGTTCCGGCGGGGCGCGGGGAGAGGGTGCGGGTGTACGGGGTGCCGGGGGAGAGGGTCACGGTGACCGTGCGGCAGGGGCGGTAGCCCTGTCGGGGGCGGGGGCTGCGCCGCGCCGTGCGGGAGCACCCTTTCTGTACGGGCCCGCCCCTCCACCGCGCCCCTTCAGGGGCGCGGGACTGTGCCGATGTGCGACTGCCGCCGCGCGGGCGCGCTATTGCCGCGCCCCTTCCAGGGGCGCGGGGAACTGCGCGACCAGCCACCCACCCAGCCGCGCGGCTGAGCGCTTTAGGTGAAGGGGCGGGGCTGGGGCCTCCTTGGCCCAGCGGGCCGGGGCTTCACGTGCCCGGTACCGGGAGGCGCCCCGTGGGGCCCTGGGGCTGCGCGCATCCGGTGTGCCAGGTGCGGGCAGGGGCCGGTACCGGGGTGGGCCCGGATCGGGCGGGCCGCCCCCTTGCCCGCCCGTCCCGCCCCCGGGGGGGCGGCCCCCGCCGCCCAAGGGGGCGGGGGAGGTGGAAGGGGGGCGGGCGGCCCCCGCCGCCCAAGGGGGCTGGGGGAAGAGGGGTAGGTAGGGGGAGGCGGCCCCGCACCGCGCCAACAACCCCGCATCGTGCGCCGTGGCCCTGCGGGCCGGCTTTGCAGTGGAGGGGCTGGAGCGCGGCAAGCTCCGCTACGGCGACGTCCGCCACGACGTGGAGCGGCACGCCCGCCTGGCGACCGACCCACCCGTCAACCGGGGTTGACGGTCGCCACTCGTCAACGTAAATTGACAAGCATGAGCGAAGCAACCGATCTCGCCGCCAGGGCGGGAGACCAGGACCCGAGGGTCGGACTGCACGCCGTGGTCGCCCTCCGGCGACTGCTGGAGCAGTTGGAGGCCGTACAAGTACGGGGTGCTCGCAACCAGGGCTGGTCGTGGCAGGAGATCGCCGCCGAACTGGGCGTCAGCAAGCAGGCCGTGCACAAGAAGCATGGGGGTCGATGATGTTCGAACGGTTCACGGAGAGCGCCCGCCGGACGGTGACCGGCGCGGTCGCCCAGGCCGAGCGGCTCGACCACCCCGAGATCACCGAGGAGCATCTGCTCCTCGCCCTCCTCGACCAGGCGGAGGGCCGCGCCTACTTCGCCTTCACAGCGCTCGGTGTGCGCGACCGGCGCGCGGAGGTCGAGTCCGCGCTGGCGGACGCCCGCCGCCGGGGCGGCCTCTCTAAGTCCGAGACCGACGCCCTCGCCGACCTCGGGATCGACGTCGACGCCATCGTCCGCAGGGTCGAGGAGGCGCACGGGCCGGGTGCGCTGGGGGCGGGGGCCGCGGAGCCGGAGCCCGCCGGTCGCGCCCGGGGGCGGCGCAGGCGGGCGCTGCTGGACCACCGGCCGTTCACGGCGGGCGCGAAGAAGACGCTGGAGCAGTCGCTGAAGGTGGCACTGGGCCGGGGCGACAAGTACATCGGCGAGGAACACCTGCTGCTGGCGCTGGCGGTGCGGCCGGGCGTCGTCTCGGAGGTCCTGACGGACTTCGGGGCGGGGTACGGGGAGGTCGAGCGGGTGATGTTCGGGGACGGGAAGTAGCCCCACCCCTCTTGCTCGGAACGGGCGTTGTCAGACCCGGCCGCTATGGTCGGTGGAGTCTGACAACGCTCGTTTCGTCTGTTTGCGGGAGGTTCGCGATGGTGGTGGAGTCCGGTCCGGTTCCGGTGGAGTTCGTGCCTGCGGGGCGGGTGGTGGGGGAGCCGGTCACGAAGGTGGGCGGGCAGCCGGTCTGGCTGGAGTCCGCGCAGTGGCCGCTGTCCAAGGACTCGGGCGAACCGATGGAGTTCATCGGCCAGTTCGAGCTGCCGGGCGACCGCCTGGCGTACGTCTTCATGACGGAGAACGCGCCGGGCACCTTCGTCCCCGACGGCGGCGAGAACGCGGTGATCGTGCAGCCGGGCGGTCGCGTGCCGGCCTTCGTCGCCGGTGTACGTGACCTGACCTCCGGCCCCTCCCTCGGGGACGACCACCTGGCCGTACCGGGAAAGCTGGACGAGGACGGCGAGAGCTGGCAGTTCCTGGGCGGCCCGGGCGTGGAACCCCTGTGGCTCCAGGGCGAGGAGACGCCGGGCGAGGAGGAGGGCAAGCCGTGGGACCTGCTGGTCCAGCTCGACGCGACGGCGATGCCGGTGTACGTCAACTTCGGTGACGCGGGGATCGGTTACGCGTTCCTGGCCCCGGACGGGGGTGAGGGCCGCTTCCTGTGGCAGTGCACCTAGGGTGCTTGACCTGAACCTTGGTTGACGTACGAGAGTCGGGTCATCGAAGCCGACGACGTACATACATGCGTACGTACGCGAACCGAGGAGACCCCCGATGACTCAGCCCACTCAGCCCACGATCCTGGTGACCGGTGCGACGGGGAAGGTCGGCGGCGCGGTGGTGGCCCAACTGCACGCGGCGGGCGTGCCCGTACGGGCGCTGGTGCGGGGGAAGGCGCCGGACTTCCCGGACGGCGTGCAGGCGGTGCGCGGCGATCTCGCCGACCCCGCGTCGCTCGGCACAGCACTGGAGGGGGTCGACGCGGTCTTCCTGGTGTGGCCGTTCCTGAGCGCCGAGGGTGCGTCGGACGTGATCGACGCGATCGGGAAGCACGCCCGCCGGGTGGTGTACCTGTCGTCCGCCGGGGTCGCGGACCAGGCGGAGGAACCGGGCGAGGCGATCACCCTGTTCCACACGGAGCTGGAGCGGCTGGTCGAGGCGTCGGGCCTGGAATGGACGGCGCTGCGGCCCACCGGGTTCGCGGGCAACACGCTGGGCTGGGCGGAGGAGGTCCGCACCACGGGCGCGGTACGGGCGCCGTTGGCGCGACTGGCCCGCCCGCTGATCCACGAGGCGGACATGGCGGCGGTCGCCGTCCAGGCGCTGACGACCGACGCCCTGCTCGGCGCCCGCCCCCTCATCACCGGCCCCGAACTGGTCACCCAGGAAAGGCAGGTGGCGCTGATAGGTGAGGCGATCGGTCGGCCGCTGCGGTTCGAGGAGATCACGCTGGACGAGGCCGCCGAGGAGATGAAGGCCGCGGGCTACCCGGCGGAGCTGGTGGAGGCCATCGTGCCGGCCCAGGCCCAGATGCTCGCCGACCCGGAGCCGGTCAACGACGAGGTCGAGCGCATCACGGGCACTCCGGCGCGGTCCTTCCGGGAGTGGGCGGCGGACCACGCGGCGGACTTCCGCTGAGGGGCTAGAAGGGTGCCCCCGGGTAGCTGTACGGGTGGTCGCGTCCGGCGAGGGCCTCGCTGAGGGCGAAGCGGCGCTCGTGCTGGAGGCGGCGGTGCTCGATGGCCCGCTGGATCTGCTGCTCGACGAAGAGGTGCAGGTCCTCGTGGGCGGGGGTGGGGCGGCGCACAGGCGGTACGGGGCGGAGAGGCTCGGGTGCCTGGACGGCGGCGGGGCTCCGGTGCCGGCCCTGTGCGGGAAGCAGGATTCGTAGGACGAAGTGCAGGGCGTGGGCGATAAGGTCGCGCATACGTCGTTCACTCACTGTGTTTGAGTCGGGCGATGAGCCCCGTCAGGCCGCTTAGGACCGGCCTGTCGGGGCGTTTTCGTTCTGTGGGATGTGTGGGACGAGGGGGAGCAGGAGGACGCGGCGGGCGGTCCAGGCCAGTTCCATGCCGTGGAGGGTGGTGCGGAAGGTGTACGGGTCGCCTGCGTGCAGGGTGGCCATGGCCTCCCACTGGCCGAAGTCGAGCCAGGTGTAGGCGGCTTGGCGTTCGGTGGGGGAGAGGCCGGAGACGAGGGTGCGGAGGGAGGTGCGCATCCAGATCATGGCGCGGGTGGGTGTGGTGACGTTCACGGCCTGGCGGACGGTGGCGCCGCTGGTCCCGGCGGCGGTGAACTCGCACCGCCAGGCGGGCTCCGGGTTCACCGGGGTGCGGTGGCCGTGACCGGCAGGTGGGCCCAGACGGTCTTGCCGGGGTCGCGCGGGCGTACGCCCCAGTTGGCGCTGAGGGCGTCCACGAGGATCAGGCCCCGGCCGCTCGGGTCCAACGGGCCGTCGGGCTTGCGCAGTTCGGGCATGGCCCACTGGTAGGAGTCGGCCACTTCGATGGCGAGGATGCCGGGGCGGCGACGGAGGGTGAGGGTGAAGTGGTCGCCGATGCCGGTCGCGTGGGCGAGGGCGTTGGTGGCCAGCTCGCTGGTGATGAGGGTGGCGTCGTCGAGGAGGAGGCCGAGCTTCCAGTCGATGAGGGTTGCTTTGACGTGCTGGCGGGCGGCGGCGACGGAGGGTTTCCGGGAGCGGAAGGTGGTGCTGCTGGTGCGTCCGGACATGGCGTCTCCAAGTGGGGCCAAGTGGGGTTGGGCAGGCCGGAGTTGATCACCCACCGTCCCCTTTGTAGCACCGTGCGTGACGGTAATCGCGCTAGACCTGCAAGCCGACTGACGGCAAGCGGTTCAGTGATGCAAGCTTGCAGGATCGCTTCACCCTGAAGTGGCCGGCGTGCGTGCGCCGTTGGCGTGCAGACTGATGCCGAGGAGAGAGGGGACGGCATGCCCGCAGGTGGGAAGCCCACTGTGCGCAGTAGGCGGCTGGGCGCGTCACTCAAGAGGCTGCGGCTGAACGCCCGTCTCGACCAGGAACATGCGGCGGAAGCGGTTGACTGTTCGACAGCCAAAATCAGTCGGATCGAGTCCGGTTCGGTCAGCGCGCGGGTGGGTGACGTGCGGGTGCTGCTCGACCTGTACGGGGTGGAGGACGCGGAGGAGCGGCGCCGGCTGGAGAAGCTGGCGCGGGACAGCAACAAGCGGGGCTGGTGGATGGACTTCGGTGCGAAGTCCCGAGTGGTCGATCTGCTCGGTGACTTCCTCACGCTGGAGGCCGACGCGACGTACATCCGGACGTGGCAGCCCGTGTTCATCCCGGGTCTCCTGCAGACGCCGGACTACACGCGGTCGTTGGCCGAGGCCAATCCGGAAGTGATCACCGACGAGGCCGTTGACGCGATCGTCAAGGTGCGCCAGGAACGGCGGAGGGTGTTCGAGGACTCGGGTGCTCGCTTCGCGGCGGTGATCTGGGAGCCCGCCCTGACGAGCCCGATGCCGTCGTCCTCAGTGCATCTGGAACAGCTCGCGCACCTCCGGAAAATGGCGCGTCAGCCGAACATGACCATCCAGGTCCTGCCGGTCAGCGAGTGGGCCGCAGCCCGGGTGGCACCGGCCTTCGTGGCGCTCGCCTACGCGCAGGAGGCGTCGCCGGAGGCGATCGTCCTGGACACGCTGTCGAACAGCGTGATCCTCGAACAGCACGACCTGATGGCTGGATACGTCCACGCCTTCGACACGCTCAGGTCGGCCGCCCTCACGCCGAGCCAGAGCGCGGCCTTCATCGGCAACACCATGAGCAGCATCAGCGCAGAGAACGAGGATTCGTGAGCGACAAGTCCATCGTCAGCCCCTTCCGCAAGTCGTCGTACTCCGGCGGAGGTGAGGGTACGGAGTGCGTGGAAGTCGCGCGGCTGGCGGAAGGCGGGTGCGCGGTACGGGACACCAAGGGCCGTGACCGGGCGACTCAGTTCTACGGGGCCGCTGGGTGGAACGACTTCGTAGCAGGCCTCAAGGAGGGGAGCCTTCGGCGATGAACCGACGCACCGTGACCGGGTTCAAGAAGTCCAGCGCATCGCAGGGGGGTTCCCAGGAGTGCGTCGAGGTCGCGCAGACCGCCGACGGTGGCCGTGCCGTACGGGACACCAAGGACCGCGGCCGGGCGACCCAGTTCTATGGACTCGCTCAGTGGAACGTTTTCGTTTCTGCTCTCAAGGAAGGGGCGTTCCGATGATTGACCGGCGCGTCACAACCGAGTTCAAGAAGCCCAGCGCGTCACAGGGGGGTTCTCAGGACTGCGTTGAGGTTGCCCACACCGTCGATGGCGGTCGTGCTGTGCGCGATACCAAGGACCGTGGCCCGGCGACCCAGTTCTACGGTCCCGCCGGGTGGAACACGTTCGTTGCCGCCCTCAAGGAAGGGGCCCTCGGGCGGCAGACCGGTGCATCGTGACCGGTTCAGGGCAGCCTCCTGGTCCAGGGGGCGGCTCGGCCGTCGAGTGTGTCGGGGTGGCCCGGACCGCGAACGGGGCACCCCATTTCACTGCCCCGCCGCCTGGGGTGAGTTCCTCGCCGCAGTGAAGGCGGACGCCACCCGTCAGCCCGTGCGAAAACGCGATCCAACCCTTGCCCCGTACTCGAAATGTCGCCGGTACGGGGCAAGGGTCCGAGGGGAGGCTTCTCCGGCGGCGTGACTACGAGGTGGCAAGCATGGCCAGGTAATGCGGGTTGTACATGACTCCGAGGACGTTCCCGAACGGGTCGAGGACCGACGCGCCGACGAAGCCCCCGCCGAAGTCCCGTGGCGCCTCGTGCTCCTTCGCGCCCATGGAGCCCAGTCGGGCGAGGGTCGCGGGCACGTCGTCCACGTGCCAGTAGACGACCGCACCGGTCGGACCGGTGGCCTCCCGGTCCTCGGTGCCGCCCAGCTGACCCGCGTACGCGCTGTCCAGCAGGCCCAGTTCGTGCTGGTGGTCGCCGAAGCGGAATTCCGCGTACCCCGGCCGCTCGAAGTACGGTTCCACGCCCAGCAGTTCGATGTACCAGCGCTTCGCGGCGGCCAAGTCGGTGGCGTGGAACCTGACGGTGGTGAGTCCTCGCAGCACGGTTGCTCCTTCATCGCTCCACTGATGCGTGGGGACCACAGTAGAGACCGTCTAGGTCAGGTTCTGGCCTAGACGGGCCTGCGGTCCCCGCAGCAGGGTGCGGAGCCTAGCGCTCCGGTCGCACCAGGCCGCGGAACGGGCGGAAGTGGAGGGCGGCACCGGCGGGTTGGTCCTCGTACCCGGCAAGCGCGAGGAGCCGTCGTCCGGTCTCGGCGACGAAGAAGTGGGCGGCCCCGCTGCTCCGGCCGGTCCGGCGGTGGGGTGCGTAACGGCCCGGTGGGTCGGCCGAGTACAGGGCCTGGACGGCATCGCCCAGAGTCTGCTGGTTGCGTGGGTCGGCGGCGAAGATCCGGTGTGCTTCGGAGGTTGTCCACTGGGCGAAGTTGAGGATCGTACGGCCGTCGGAACCTGCCAGGCAGTGGCGGGCCAGGTAGGCGGCCGGCAGCGGAGCTTTCTCCCAGGCTTCCATGACGCCGGACATGACGCGTCGCTGGTGTTCGGGCCCCTCGGTGTGTCGCAGCGAGGCCAGGACGAGGCCCGCGTCGGGGCGGGCAGGGTCGGGGGGGCGATCGGCCGGAGGTCGGGGGCGGTGGCAGTCATGGCGCGACTCTCCAATCTCGACCGCGATCGAGGTCAAGTGGTGTGTGTGGCGCGGTTGTTGCCGAAAGCGGGGGCGGCATGCTTCGGGGGTACAACCCGGATTTTCCCCGCCCCGGTCGTCACTCCAGCATGAGGTCTTGCTGGCCCAGGAAGGTGAGGGGTACGCCCCACTTGGTCCGGGCGTTCACCAGCGTGGCGTTGGCCATGGTCAGGGCTCCACGAATCGCCTGCACCCCGTCGTGGCCGTGCGACTCCCCTCCTTCCGAGCTGCTGCTGAGCGGCTGCCCGTCCGGGCGTGTCAGTCCCGAAATGCGGTAGGTGCACACCCATTCGTCCTCACCGACGGGCAAGGGCGCACCGAAGGTCACCACGATTTCGCGCTCTTCCCCTGCTTCGAAGATGCGAGTGGCGATGACGTTGAGGTGTTCGCTCATCGGGGTCACCACGTGACGAGCGGAGGGTAGTTCCAACGGTCCTGTTCACAGTGCGTCCACCGCACGGTGGTGGAGTTCCAGCATCGTGCCCGCACGGCTTTGTGCTCCTTCGAGGAGTTGGGCAGGGAACCTCATGGACAAGCCGCCTTCCGTGAGTCTCCTCCGAAGGTATGCGGCCGACACGGACCAGGCCCGAGGGGTTGGGGCCAACGGGTGATGGGCCTGTCGCCGGAGTGGGAAATCTCGGCCGTTCAGCATGGGCACCTGTGGCTCATCGGCTTCAGTAGTCGCGTGGCGGGTCCGGGGTGGTGAGGGCGCCTGTCACCGCGTCGATCCGTACGGCGCGTTCCGCCTTGCCACGGGTGCCGACGTTCACCAGCCACAGGGGGCGCCACTGCTCGTGCACCTGCTCGGCCAGGAGGAAGCCGGAGCCGATCACCGTACTGCCGCTGGCCCGCGCCGCCCGACGCTCCGCCTCGGTGCGGCTGAGACGCGGGGCCGGGAGGACGGGGTCGGGGGCGAAGCGGGTGGTGAGTGCCATGAGGTCGCCGCCGCCGGTGAGGGTGAAGTCCAGGCGCATGGGCATCAGGACGCCGTGGCGGTAGCGCCGGTAGGTGACGAGCGTCGGGCCGCCGACCGGGCCGAGGCGTTCGACACGGGGACGGAGCGCACGCGTCTGCCCGGGGAACCAGCGGGCGGCGAACTCCTCCGCGCGTGCCCGGATGCGGCGGTCGTCCCAGTGCCCCCGGGTGCCCTGGTGGTCGTACGACTCCGCCGAAAAGATCCGTTGGTGGTCCCAGTCCAGCTCGGTGCGGCCCTTGTCGGTGTAGACGGCGATGCGCAGCGGCTGGTCGCCGAGTTGTGGCGTCTGCTGGATCCTGTTGATCCGGGTGCCGGGCCCGAAGAGGGCGGTCGAGGTCGCCCGGGCCCAGCGCAGTTGGGAGGCTGTCAGGTCCTGGCCGTCGGAGAGGCCCGCCACAGGGGTGATCGCGGTCTGGAAGAGCGTCAGGACGGCCAGCGCGCCGCACGCGGTGAAGGCGGTGCCCCGCACCACCTCGGAACGGGGAAAGGCACCCGCACGCTCGCGCAGCCCGAGCAGCAGGGCACCCGCTGACCAACCGGCAGCCGCACCCAGGCAGTTGAGCGTGAGATCGATGAAGGTGCAGCTACGGCCGAGGGGGAGAAGTGCTTGGGCCAGCTCCACCCCCGGAACGGTCAGGCAGACCACGCCGAGCGAGGTGAGTGGACGGCGGGTGGCGAGGACGAGAAGGAGACACGGCAGCGCGAAGATCACCGCGTTGAGCTGGCCGGGGACGGTTTGCAGTGCCCCGTGCAGGGAGGTGCCGGTCGCGCACACCCGCTCCGCCGGGGCAGCGTTGTGCCCCGGAGCGAGGGTGACCGCCAGGGCCCCGGCGAAGAGTACGGCCGTCGCTGCGGCCAGGTAGGGGCTTCGGTCCCGGGCGCGGGCCCACAGGGCGGCAGGCAGCGCGAGGAGTGCCGCCAGGACGAGGAAGAGGGCTGTCACTCCGGGCAGCGCGTTGACTGAAGCTTCGATCACGGGATCTTCCCTGAACAAGGAGAAACGCCCGGCACCGGTGAGGTGGGTGCCGGACGGTTGTGGCGGGAGGGGATGGGTCAGCAGGGGTTGAGGGGCGGGGCCCAGTACTGACCCTGGTCCTTCTCCGCCAGGCCGCCGACGGCCGAGCAGGTGGAGGGCACAGCCTTTCCGCCGAAGCTGTGTCCCTTGGTCTGTCCGCTCTTCATCAGGTACGGCGGGGAACTGTTGGTGTTGTTCGCCGTCCGCATCAGGAAGATGACGTTGATTGCCCCGCCCTTTTTCTTCTTGTACGTCACGGCGGAGTAGTAGAGGGACGAATTGCCGCTGACCTCACGTCCGTTCTGGACCGATGAAGTCAAGGTGCCGTTGCTGAGCTCCGTCGTCACGTCGCGGGCGACCGCGTTCAGGCTGGTGGCCGCGAACACGCATCCCGCCATCAAGCCGACCGCTGCACTTCTCCACGCTGCCAAGGAATCCTCCACGCTCTCGCTTGCACATGTGCGTGGAAAAATTAAGTCAGGGCCACGGAATGCCGGTCCACGGCATGCCTCATGACGCCACCCGGAGGGGTGAATTAGTCGTACGGGTACGGGAGTTCCACGTTCCAGGACCCCGCCGCCAGAAGTAGGACACTCAAGCGCGAAAGTGTCCTACTTTTCGGCGTGCATGCCGCCCCGGCGGGTGAGGGAGGCCGGGTTACTTCTTCGGGCCCCGCAGCAGGGACTCGATGTGGGCCGCCGTCGCGGCCAGGCGGGCGCGGGCCTCCGTGAGTTGGGACGGGGTCACGCCGTGGTCGCGGGACGCGTCGCGGACGCCGTCGCGGAAGCGGTCCAGGAGGCGGTCCAGTTCGCGGGCCGGGTCCGAGCCGGGCTTCGTGTCCTCGTGGGCCCAGTCGGGGAGCGGGGGTGTGGGGGTGTCGTCGCGTACGGCGTCCTCCCAGACGGAGCCCGCAGCGGGCTTGTCGGCGCGCTCGACCGTGATGTCCGGGGCGTCCTTCGGGGCCTCGTGGCCCTTGCCGAAGCGGCCGAAGTCCTTGCCCCAGGCGCGGCTGAACTCCTTCTCGATCTCGGCCAGTCCGTCCCGTACGGCAGAGGGCCAGTCGCCCTTCGCCACGTGCTCGCGGACCTGTTCCTCCACCCGGCGGGCCGCCTGCTGCATGTGCTCGCGAGCCCGGTCGGCGGTCTCCTTGGCCTGGCGGCGGGCGTCCTGCGCGTCCTGACGGGCGCGGCGGCTCTCGTCCTTCGCGCGGCGGGCCTGCTCCTTCCACTCCTGGCGGGCCTTGCGCATCTCCTCCTTCGCGGTGCGCCAGGCCTCGTTGTCGACCCAGGGGCCACCGGTGCTCCAGTCGTGGGGCGTCCCCTCGGCGGGCTTGCCCGAGGCCGCCGCCTGGGCCTTCATCTCGCGGCGCAGGTCGCCTGCGGCGCTGCGTACGTCGTCGCGGATCTCGGCGGCCAGCTCGGAGACGGACTCGCGGATCTCCATCTCCAGGTCCGCCAACTCGCCGCCCCGGTCGGCCAGTTCGGCGCGGCCGGCGTCGGTGATCGAGTAGACCTTGCGGCCGCCCTCGGTGGCGTGCGTGACCAGGCCCTCGGCCTCCAGCTTGGCGAGGCGGGGGTAGACCGTGCCGGCGGAAGGTGCGTACAGGCCCTGAAAACGCTCTTCGAGCAGGCGGATGACCTCGTAGCCGTGGCGCGGGGCCTCGTCCAGCAGCTTGAGGAGGTAGAGGCGGAGGCGGCCGTGGGCGAAGACGGGAGGCATGTCAGAGGACCTTTCCGGAGGGCGAGTCGGAGGAGGGCGACGGGGAGGCGGGAGGGGTGTCCTGCGGGGTGTCGCCCGTCGGTGCGCTGCCCGAGGGTGCGTCGCCCGTCGGTGCGTTGCCCCTGGGTGCGTCACTCGTGGGCGCGCCATCCGTGGGTACGTCGTCCCAAGGCGCGTCGTCCGCCGGGGGCTTGTCCACCGGGGTCTCGTCCGTCGGCGGGCGGCGCAGCAGGGCGATCGAGCCGGAGACCGTCGTCGCGCGCAGCTTGCCCGCACCCGTGCCCAGCGTTCCGGTGATCTTCTTCTGCGCCCACTGGCCGGACACCCGCAGGTCCTCGAACGCGTTGGAGACCGACCCGCTCGTCGTGTTCGCCTCGACCTTCGCGTCCGCCGGGTGCGGCAGGCGGATCGCGACCTCGCCGGAGACCGTGGTCAGTGCGATGTCGGCGGGGCCGTTGCGCGCGGGGTCCACGTCGATGACCATCGCGCCGCCCACCGACTCCGCCCGTACGGACGAACCCGCCCCGTCGACCATCGTCAGGTCGCCCGAGACCGACTTGAAGTGCAGGTCGCCGGTGAGGGAGTGGGACTCCAGGTTGCCGGAGACTGTCTCGGCGTTGACCTTGCCGGTCAGCCCTACCAGGGTCGTGTCGCCGGTGACGCCGCGCACGTCGGCGCGGCCCCGGATGCCGGACACGACGGCGCTCGCGCCGACCACGCCCACGCTGACCTTCGCCCCCGAGGGCACGGCGAGCGTGACGGCCGCGGAGCGGTGCCAGCTCTGCCGGTCAAGGAAGCTCAGGAAGCCCCGCTTGCTCTTCCAGGGCAGGTCCACGTACGTGACGGTCAGCGTGCCGCCCTCGTGGGTGACGATCAGCGGCGGGCCGTCGATCTCGGTCACCTCCAGCCGGGCGCCGGCGGACGGGTCGTCCGTACCGACGACGTTCACGGCACCGTTGACGATCTGGACGCTCAAGGCGTCGACGGGCTCGTCGAAGGTGAGTTTCTGCGGTTCGGTGACGGACCACTCGGTCATGGCGATCTCCCCGGTCTGGACGTGACGCGGCATTGCGACGCAACATATCGCGTCTTCTTCTGAACACGATATATCGCGGTTGGGTGAAGTCAACATAAGAGTGGGGGGACGTGGGAGGTGGGTGCGGGTTAATTGACCTAGCGTGGGTGTTATGTCGCACCCTGTTTCCCCGTCCGTGCACGCCACCGGGGCCCTGCTCCTCTGCCGGGCGCCGGTCGCCGACGTACGCCGGGCCCTTCCGCTGCCGCACGAACGCGTCCTGCTGGCCCCCGCCGGGGACGGCTGGAGCGTGCTCGTCCCCGAGGGCAAGCCGTGGCTGGCCACCGGCGGCGAGCACGAACCCGTCGACCGGGTCCTCGCGGGCTGGGCCTCCGCGCTCGCCATCGGCACCAACTGGCCGGTGCTCGCGCTGTGGTGGGACCCCGGCCAGGCGGGCTACACGCTGGCCTCGGGCTTCCGGCGGACCGTCGGTTACGAATGGCTCGCCGACGGCACGCCGCTCGGCGAGGACGAGGCGATGCGGACCTTCGCGGTACGGCTCGGGCTCGACCCCGTGCACGACATGGAGAGCCTGGAGGCGCTGGCCCGGCCCGACAGCGACGCGGACGCGCGGGCGCGGCTGCTCGGGCTGATCGCGGTGCTGCACCGGGTGGGCCTGGAACTGCCGGTCGGGCTGGCCCCGGGCGAGAGCGCGGACCGGCTGCGAGAGGTGGCCCGGGTCGGGCCGGAGACGGTCGCGGTGGAGTGGTCGGGGTGGCGGGACGCGCTCGACAGCGGTCCGCTGGCGGAGTGGGTGCGGGGGCCCCGTGCGCGTGCCCTGGGGGCGGCCCAGGTGGGGGTGGGGGTGCCGATGGTGGTGTGGGGGTGGCGGAGGGGGGCCGCGGGGTGGGCGGTGGCGGGAGGGCTGATGGTGGTGCAGGGGGTGGTGGGCTTGGCCTATGACCGGGTGCGGGCGGGGGCCTGACGGAGCCCGGTGCGAGGGGCGCCCTGGGGCTGCGCGCATCCGGTGTCGGGGGTGCGGGCAGGGGGCGGTGTCCGGGTGGGCCCGGATCGGGCGGGCCGCCCCCTTGCCCGCCCGTTCCGCCCCCGGGGGGCGGCCCCGCCGCCCAAGGGAGCTTGGGAGAGGTAAGGGGGTGCTGCCCAAGGGGGCGAGGGGAGAGGGAGGCGAGGGAGGCGAGGGGCTACTCGTCCTCGTCGTCCTCGTCGTCGAGGCGGGCCAGCCACGTGGCGAGGCGTTCCACCGGGACCTCGAAGTCCGGGTTGAGGTCCACGAACGTACGCAGCTGCTCGGCGAGCCACTCGAAGGTGACCTCCTCCTCGCCGCGCCGCTTCTCCAGCTCTTCGATGCCACGGTCGGTGAAGTACATGGTCAAAGAATAGAACGGGCCCCACCGGGGTGTGCCCCCCGGCGCCGTGCCCCCGGGGTACGCTGCCCCCCTGTGCCCGCCTGGCGGCAATGGCCGGAACCGGCCCCTCCACATGGGGCAGTCCCAGTCCTGGGTGGACTGGATGGCCTTCCACCCCTTCACCCGCGCCTGCACCCTCGTCCAGGCAGGTCAACGCACCGCCCCGTTCTGGGAGTTCGAGCCCCAGCCCATCTGAGTGCGCAAGCGGGCCCGCCCCCCGCGAAGACCTCTCGCGGGGGGGCGGGCCCAGGAACGTACAGCTCGGAGCGTCAGCGACTAGGCGTCGAAGACCTCGTTCACCAGCGCCTGCTGCTCCGCCTGGTGACGCTTGGCCGAGCCGACCGCCGGGGACGAGCTGTGCGGGCGCGAGATGCGGCGCAGGCGCTCGCCGTGCGGGATGTCCGCGCCGACGGCCAGGTCGAGGTGGTCGATCAGGTTGAGGGCGATGAAGGGCCATGCGCCCTGGTTCGCCGGCTCCTCCTGGGCCCACAGGTACTTCTCGGCGTTCGGGTACTTGGCGATCTCGGCCTGGAGCTCGGCACCCGGGAGGGGGTACAGGCGCTCGAGGCGGATGATCGCGGTGTCCGTGGCGCCGCGCTTCTCGCGCTCGGCCTCCAGGTCGTAGTAGACCTTGCCCGCGCAGAAGACGACCTTGCGGACGGCGGCCGCGTCGACCTTGTCGTCGCCGATGACGGGACGGAAGCCGCCCGTGGTGAACTCCTCCGCCTTCGACGCCGCCGCCTTCAGACGCAGCATCGACTTCGGGGTGAAGACGATGAGCGGCTTGTGGTGCGGGTTGTGGACCTGCCACCGCAGGAGGTGGAAGTAGTTGGAGGGGAGCGTCGGCATGGCGACCGTCATGTTGTTCTGGGCGCACATCTGGAGGAAGCGCTCCGGGCGGGCGGACGAGTGGTCCGGGCCCTGGCCCTCGTAACCGTGCGGGAGGAGCAGGGTGACGCCGGAGGTCTGGCCCCACTTCTGCTCGGCGGAGGAGATGAACTCGTCCATGACGGTCTGGGCGCCGTTGACGAAGTCGCCGAACTGGGCCTCCCAGATCACGAGGGACTCGGGACGGGCCAGCGAGTAGCCGTACTCGAAGCCCATCGCCGCGTACTCCGAGAGGAGGGAGTCGTAGACGTTGTAGCGGGCCTGGTCGTCGGAGAGGTACTGGAGCGGGGTGTAGTCCTCGCCCGTCTCCTGGTCGACGAGGACCGCGTGGCGCTGGCCGAAGGTGCCGCGGCGGGAGTCCTGGCCCGCCAGGCGGACCGGGGTGCCCTCCATGAGGAGGGAGCCGATGGCGAGGGTCTCGCCCATGCCCCAGTCGATCGTGCCGTCGTCGATGGACGCGGCGCGGCGCTGCATCTGCGGCATCAGGCGCGGGTGGACGTGGATGTTGTCCGGGATGTTGACCTGCGACTCGCCGATGCGCTTCACGGCCTCCTGCGAGATCGCGGTGGTCACGGCCACCGGGAACTCGGCCTGCGGGTCGCTGTAGGGCGCGGCGGCCGGGGTCGAGGTGGCCTCGCGGACCTCCGCGAAGACCTTCTCCAGCTGGCCCTGGAAGTCCTGGAGCGCCTGCTCGGCCTCTTCCAGGGTGATGTCGCCGCGACCGATGAGGGACTCGGTGTAGAGCTTGCGCACCGAGCGCTTCTTGTCGATCAGCGTCACCATCTGCGGGTTGGTGAACTGCGGGTTGTCGCCCTCGTTGTGACCGCGGCGGCGGTAGCAGATGAGGTCGATCACGACGTCCTTGTTGAACGTCTGGCGGAACTCGAAGGCCAGGCGGGCCACGCGGACCACGGCCTCCGGGTCGTCGCCGTTCACGTGGAAGATCGGCGCCTCGATCATGCGGGCCACGTCGGTGGCGTACATCGAGGAGCGCGAGGACTCCGGCGCGGCGGTGAAGCCGACCTGGTTGTTGATGACGATGTGCACGGTGCCGCCGGTGCGGTAGCCGCGCAGCTGAGACATGTTGAAGGTCTCGGCCACGACGCCCTGGCCGGCGAAGGCCGCGTCGCCGTGCAGGGCGACGGGCAGGACGGTGAAGTCCGTGCCGCCCTTGTTGATGATGTCCTGCTTGGCGCGGGCGATGCCCTCCAGGACCGGGTCCACGGCTTCGAGGTGCGAGGGGTTCGCGGCCAGCGAGACCTTGATCTGCTCGCCGTCGAGGCCGGTGAAGGTGCCCTCGGCGCCCAGGTGGTACTTCACGTCGCCGGAGCCGTGCATCGACTTCGGGTCGAGGTTGCCCTCGAACTCGCGGAAGATCTGGGCGTACGACTTGCCCACGATGTTCGCGAGGACGTTCAGGCGGCCGCGGTGGGCCATGCCGATGACGACCTCGTCCAGGCGCGACTCGGCGGCGCTGTCGATGACGGCGTCGAGCAGCGGGATGACCGACTCGCCGCCTTCGAGGCTGAAGCGCTTCTGGCCGACGTACTTGGTCTGCAGGAAGGTCTCGAAGGCCTCCGCCGCGTTCAGGCGGCGCAGGATGCGCAGCTGCTCCTCGCGCTCGGGCTTCGAGTGCGGGCGCTCCACGCGGTCCTGGATCCACTTGCGCTGCTTCGGGTCCTGGATGTGCATGAACTCGATGCCGGTGGTGCGGCAGTACGAGTCGCGCAGGACGCCGAGGATGTCGCGCAGCTTCATCATCGACTTCGAGGCGAAGCCGCCGACGGCGAACTCGCGCTCCAGGTCCCACAGGGTGAGCCCGTGCTCGTTGATGTCGAGGTCGGGGTGCTTGCGCTGCTTGTACTCCAGCGGGTCGGTGTCGGCCATGACGTGGCCGCGCACCCGGTAGGAGTGGATCAGCTCGAAGACGCGGGCGGCCTTCGTGACGTCGTCGTCGTGGCTGGCGTCGATGTCCTTGAGCCAGCGGACCGGCTCGTAGGGGATGCGCAGCGCCTTGAAGACGTCGTCGTAGAAGCCGGTCTCGCCGAGGAGGAGGTTCGCGACGATGCGGAGGAACTCGCCGGAGGCGGCGCCCTGGATGACGCGGTGGTCGTACGTCGAGGTCAGGGTCATGACCTTCGAGATGCCCAGCTTGTTCAGGGTGTCCTGCGAGGTGCCCTGGAACTCGGCCGGGTAGTCCATCGAGCCGACGCCCATGATGACCGACTGACCGGGCATCAGACGCGGGACCGAGTGCACGGTGCCCAGGCCGCCCGGGTTGGTCAGGGAGACCGTGACGCCGGTGAAGTCGTCCATCGTCAGCTTGTTGTCGCGGGCGCGGCGGACGATGTCCTCGTACGCCTGCCAGAACTCGAAGAAGTCGAGCGTCTCGGCCTTCTTGATGCCGGCGACGACGAGCTGGCGGTCGCCGTTCGGCTTCACCAGGTCGATCGCGAGGCCGAAGTTGATGTGCTCCGGCTTCACCATCGTGGGCTTGCCGTCCTTCTCCGTGAAGGAGTAGTTCATCGACGGCATGGCCTTGATGGCCTGCACCATCGCGAACCCGATGAGGTGGGTGAAGGAGATCTTCCCGCCTCGGGCGCGCTTCAGGTGGTTGTTGATGACGATGCGGTTGTCGAAGAGCAGCTTCACCGGGACCGCGCGCACGGACGTCGCCGTGGGGACCTCGATGGAGGCGTTCATGTTCTTCGCGACCGCGGCGGACGGGCCGCGGAGGGTGACGTACTCGGGACCGGCCGGGGCGGACGTGGCCTCGGCGGCGGGAGCGGGCTTCACAGGTGCGGCCTTCGGTGCAGGAGCGGGTGCGGGTGCCTTGGCGGCGGGAGCCGGCTGGGCGGGAGCGGCGGGGGCTGCGGCCGCGGGCTGCGCGGCCGGCGCAACTGCGGGCTGCGCCGGGGCGGCCGGGGCCTGGGCGGCCGGGGCGGGCTGGGCCGGAGCGGGCACCTGGGCGGCGGGAGCGGCCGGGGCCTGGGGGGCCGGGGCCTGTGCGGCGGGGGCCGACTTCTCCGTCGTACCGCCGGTGGCTCCCGGCTTGTAGTCGGCGAAGAAGTCCCACCACGCTCGATCGACGGAGCTGGGGTCCTGGAGGTACTGCTGGTAGATCTCGTCGACGAGCCACTCGTTGGGACCGAAGGCGGCGGCTGGGTTCTTCCCCTGCCCGTCCTGGTCGGTCGATGAATGACTTGAGCTACTGGTGGACTGAGACGACACGGCGTTAACCGCCCTCTTCCGCTTCGCAAGGTGGTGGACAGCGGAAATAAAGGCTACGCCTCCCCGGCCGGGAGATGCAGACCGGGCGGGGCATCCGTCGCGCAAGTCACATCGGAGAGCTGGTTTCGACGCACGAAATGGCGGGAAACAAGCGTGGTTCCGGTGTGGACCGCGCGTCAACGGGGTGCGAGCCGGGTGCATCCGACCGAGGACACGACCTTTACCCCCGCATCCTGGCAGGACGAACGCAGAACGTCCGTTTCTGGTTCGAACCCTACGTCAACTGCGCGAAGAGGCGGTCCCCGGAAGGGTGACCTGAATCCGGCAACCGCGTTCCGATTCGGCCACCCCGATCCGGCCGCCGTGCAGATCGACCGCCCAGCGCGCGATGGCCAGGCCGAGACCCGTGCCGCCGTCGCTGCCCGAGGTGGGCTTGGCGGGCGATTTGCCCTGGTTGAAGCGTTCGAAGACCCGGTGCCACTCCGACTTGGGTATGCCCGGACCCTCGTCCAGCACTTCCAGGTCCAGGCTCTCCGGCAGCTCCCCGCGCCGCGCCCGCACCGTGACCCGGCCGTGCGGCGGGGAGTGCTTCACCGCGTTGTCGATCAGGTTGGCGACGACCTGGTGCAGCCGCTCCTGGTCCGCGTGCGCGGTCAGCTCCGGAGGGGAGACGTCCAGGTGGAGGTGTACGTCCTTGCGCATGTGGTGTCCGGAACCGGAGGCCAGGTTGCGCTGCGCGGCGGCCAGGTTGGCCTCCTTCAGCACGCCCGACAGATACGGCCACACCTCGAAACGGCGCGCCTTCAGCGGTACGACACCGTTGTCGAGGCGGGCCAGGTCAAGGAGGGTCTCCACGAGCCCGCCGAGCCGCTCCGTCTGCTTGAGCGCGGTGCGCATGGTCTCCGGGTCGGCGGCCACGACGCCGTCCACCACGTTCTCCAGTACGGCACGGAGTGCGGCGATCGGGGTGCGCAGCTCGTGCGAGACGTTGGCGACCAGTTCCTTGCGGTTCTGGTCGACGGCCTGGAGCTCCTCGGCCATCCGGTTGAGGGTGGTGGCCAGGCCGCCCAGCTCGTCGCGCCGGTTCTCGCCGTCGATCCGCCCGGTGTAGTCGCCGTGCGCCATGGCGGCGGCGACCTCGCGCATCTCGTCGAGCGGCTTGGTGAGGTTGTGCGCCACGAACTGCGTGATCAGCATCGACGCGATGATCGAGAAGACCGTGATGAAGCGCAGCTCGGTCTTGGTGGCCAGCGCCACCATCACCAGCCCGGTGGTCAGCGCCACCGACACCACGACCAGCGCGATCAGCTTGCCCCGGATGGTGAAGGGGCGCAGCGTGAAGGGCCGGGTCGCGAGGGCCCCGACCTTGCCCAGCAGCGTGCCGGGGCGCAGCCGCTCCCGCAGCGGTCTGCGGACGCGCTGCCCGCAGTCGCCGCATCTGCGCGCCGGGCGCGACGGCTCGCGCCGCTGCTCCGGCACCCGCCGTCGCAGCGACCCGCGCTTGGCCTGGGCCGCACTGCTCACGGCGCCGGCGTCTCCAGCGCGTAGCCCACGCCGTGCACCGTGCGGATGCGCTCCGCGCCGATCTTCCGGCGCAGCGCCTTGATGTGGCTGTCGACGGTACGGGTGCCCGAGGCGTCCGCCCAGTCCCACACCTCGGCGAGCAGCTGCTCGCGGGAGAGGACGGCGCGCGGCGTGTTCGCCAGGCAGACCAGCAGGTCGAACTCCGTGGGAGTCAGGTGTACGTCCTCGCCGTGCACCCGCACGCGCCGCTGCGCGTGGTCGATCTCCAGCTCGCCGAGGCGCAGGATGCCGCTGCGCGGAGTGGCGGCGGCGATCGTGGCCCGCTCGACCCGGCGCAGCAGGACGTGCACCCGGGCGGCCAGCTCGCGCATGGAGAACGGTTTCGTCATGTAGTCGTCCGCGCCGACCCCGAGCCCGACCAGCATGTCGGTCTCGTCGTCGCGTGCGGTGAGCATGAGCACCGGCACCGGACGCTGCGCCTGCACTCTGCGGCAGACCTCCAGGCCGTCGAAGCCGGGCAGCATGATGTCGAGGACCATGAGGTCCGGCTGCCAGGCCTCGGCCGTGTCGACGGCCGCCGGGCCGTCGCTCGCCGTCTGCACCTGGAAGCCCTCGGCCCGCAGCCGGGCCGCGATGTTGTCCACGATCGTGGAATCGTCCTCGACGACCAGTACCCGGCGCTGGGCGCCGGGAGTGGCCGCGAGGCCGTTGTGGCTGGTGTGTGTCTGCTCCATCGCCCCGCCCCTGGAGTGCGTTCGTAAGATCCCGCGGTCAGATGAGCAGCGTACGGGCACTGACCTGCCCGCGGCTACGCGGTGCAACTGCCTGGCGGGGCACCGAAAGCGACGCCTCGGGCAAGTCCTTCCGGATCGCCCGAATCTCACTGAATACGACATTCCGCAATGACTCTTCGTAAGTCGCGGCGTCACAACTCGCCCTGCGCACAAGGAAGTAGACGTTGCGTAGGCGTGGTGCCCCGCCGTGTCGGCCCAGTGACCCGTTGTTCACTGCGGCCATGGTTGTACACGCAAACGTGGGGAACCTGTGAATGTTGTCTCGCGCGGGGTCCCGGGGGCCGCCGGGACCCCGCGCGAGGCTCGGGGAGAGGGGGCGGATCAGGCGCGCGGGGCGCCGTGCTTCACGTAGCTCTCCAGCTTGCGCAGCTCGCGCGTGCCGTCGATCGAGGTGCCGTACGTACGGTCCCAGGTGATCGGCGCGATGGTGACGTGGTTCTTCTCCAGCAGCCAGACCTGGTCGGCGTCCTTGCGGCTCTCGTCGCACTCGCCGCCGGAGGACAGCTTGCCCTCGCACAGGCCCATGGTGATGTCGAAGCTGTCGCCACCGTTCTTCTGCTCGTAGTCGTGGTAGACCGCCGCACCGTTGCCGACCCGCGTCCACACCGGCGGCCTGACCTTCTCGCCGTTGGTGGTGTCCGGGTAGTCGACCTTCACCGCGAACTTGCCGGTGAGCAGCTTGTTCTGGCGCATCCCGGCCAGGAACTTCGCGCCGAACTCGGCGGTCGCCCGGTACGTCTGCACCGGGAAGAGGGTGTTGGTCGCGTCGCCCTCGGCGCTGAACGCGATGGCCGGGATGTTCTGGTCGACGGCGGCGACGGCCGCGCCGACCGTGCCCGAGTCGTTCACGCTCGCGGCGATGTTGGGGCCGGAGTTGATGCCGGTGAGGACGACGTCCGGGTCCTCGGTCCAGCCCGCCTTCGCCTTCAGGCCGCCGCGCAGGGCCAGCTTGACCGTGTCGGCGGGGGTGGCGGACGGGGTGTCCTTGCCGCACGGGCCGTCGGCCACGCACACGCCGAACACGGGGGAGCCGGACGGAGTGCCGGCGCAGTCGTTCTCGTACCCCTTGGGCAGTGCGGTACGGCGCTGCGCGGTCAGGACGCCGCCGTTGGTGACGGCGGTGCCCTTGCCGGACTGGACCTGCCAGGGGGCCATCACGACGACGTCGGCACCGGCGGCGCACATGGCGCGGCGCAGCTCGTAGAGGCCGAGGCCGTCGGAGTTGGAGGGCTTCGCGGCCTGCATGCCGTCGTCGTTGGAGATGAGGATGCGCAGGCCGGCGAGCGGCTTGCCGGTGGGCTTCTGCGGGTGGTGCTTCGACGCGGCGGCGGGCTGCTTGGCCTGTGCGGCGGGGGCGGAGACGTACGCCGTGGCACCGAGACCGGCGGCGACGGCACCGGCCGTGGTCAGTGCGAGGAGATTGCGACGAGCGGAACGCATGGGATGGCAGTCCCTTCCAGGCAGAGAGTGTGAGTGCGTGGAGGGCTGCGCGCACGCCACGAGGGCAGAGGTGCGCAAAGGGGAAGAAGAGCGGTCCGGGACCCGGCCCCCCACAGGCGGGCCCCGGACCATCGGCGGGGGTTGATCAGGAACCCCCGCAGTCATGGGGTGGAGCGGCGGGCGGCCCCGGGGCCGGCCGGTCGACTCGACGACCGGCGGCCTCCGGGACGGGCCCGGCCGGCTCAAGGACGGGCCGGCCGGTTCACGGACCGGCGGCCTCCGGGGGCCTGCCCGGTCAGAGCTCCAGGCCGTGGCCGTACGGGAAGACCGGGTTCTCCGTGTCGTTCGGGACGTCGGGGCGGGCTGCCTCGACCGCGGCCATCGAGCGCGGGAGCTCGAAGGGCAGGCGGCCCTCCGCCTTCGCGCGGCCGAAGGCCACGTCCAGGAGCGCCGCGTCGCTCGCGCCGAAGTCGGCGATGACCGCCGCCGCGTGCTCCGCGATCTCGGGGATCACGGCCGCCCGCTCCAGGTTGATGCCGACCAGGGTGGGCACGGAGTCCAGCAGACCCACGATCCGCGCGAGCTCCTCGCCCTCGAAGGCCAGCGTGCCCGAGTGGAAGAAGGACTCGAACTTGTTGGCCCGCTCCTCGTAGGGGGTGCGCAGGCGGATCACCGCGAAGTCGGCCTCCGCCGGGGTGGCGACGACCTCGCCGTACTCGCCCGCGACCGCCGCGTCGACGTTTTCGACGTACAGCTTCGGACGGCCGGAGAGCGGGAGCGCCAGCTCGCGGTTGGACAGGACGGTGAGGGAGCGGCGCTGCGCCCGCTCGCCCGCGGCCTTGAAGTCGGCGCGGCCGACGGTCTCCTCGGCGAGGTCCACGTCGACGTAACGGCTGTCGAAGAGGCCGAGGACGAACTTCTCGCGCAGGATGCGGCGTACGGAGACGTCGATGCGCTCCTCGGAGATGCGGCCCGAGCGGACCAGCTCCACGATCTCCTCGGGGCAGGCCTCGCCGCCGAACTGGTCGCAGCCCGCGTCCAGCGACTTGGCGACCAGCTCCGGGCGGGACAGGTGCTCGACGCCCCAGGCGCGCGCCGGGTGCGGCTCGCCGAAGATGTTGGCCTCGGTGAGCAGACCCCAGTCGGTGCAGACGATGCCCTCGAAGCCGAGCCGGTCACGCAGCAGGCCCTGGATGACGCCCTTGTTGAAGCCGAAGCCGACCTCTTCCCAGTCGGTGCCGATCGGCTGGCCGTAGTACGGCATCATCTGCGAGGCGCCGGCCGCGATGGCCGCCTTGAACGGCTCCAGGTGCAGGTCGCGCATGCCGCCCGGGTAGATCTGCTCCTTGCCGTGCGCGAAGTGCGGGTCCTCGCCGTCCTTCTGCGGGCCGCCGCCGGGGAAGTGCTTGACCATGGTGGCGACCGAGTGCGGGCCGAGCTTCTTGCCCTGGAGACCGCGCACGTACGCCTGGACCAGCTCGCCGGTGACCTTGGCGTCGGAGCCGAAGGTGCCGTTCTGGCGGGACCAGCGGGGCTCGGACGCGAGGTCGATCTGCGGGTGCAGGGCGACCCGGAAGCCGACCGCCAGGTACTCGCGGCGCACGATGTCCGCGAACTCCTCGACCAGCTCGGGGTCGTTGATCGCGGCCATGCCCAGCGGCTCCGGCCACGCGGAGAAGGCACCGGCGTTGAAGGACGCGCCCACGTTGTCGGTGAAGGAGTGGCGGGGGTCGGTGGAGAGGGAGACCGGGATGCCCAGGCGGGTGTCGGCCGCCATCTTCTGCACGTTGTTCGCCCAGATCGCCATCTCACGCGGGCCGTAGGTGCCCAGGAGGTTGAAGTGGGTGAGGTGCTTGCCCTCGATCATCTCCGGCGTCGTGAACGGCAGCATCGAGCCGTCCGTCTCGGTGACAAGGCTCCCGTCCGCGTTCATCATCAGCATGTCGTGGAACATCTGCCCGGCCTTCTCCTCCAGCGTCATGCGGGGGAGCAGGTCGTCGACGCGCTGGTCGGGGGTGAGGCTGGGGTCCTGGTAGGGGTGCATCCGGTACTCCTGAGGGGTGATGCGAGGGGGGGGGCAAGTGGTGTGCGGTGGTGGGGAGTTGCCGCTCCCGTGAGGTCGGGTCTAGGTGACCGACCTGATCAGCCGGGCGGCCACCGCGCCGCCCGCCGCGCAGAGGGCGCCGAAGAGGAACAGCGCCCCGTAGTTCTGGCCGCCGTCCGCGCTGCCCGCGCCGATCGCGAGGACCGCCGGGGCGATCATCGGGACCAGCGACTGCGGGAAGGCGATGGCGATGTTGAGCACGCCCATGCCCTGGGCGGAGCTGTCCTTGTCCGGCAGGACGCTCGCGCCGATCGCCATGTCGACCGACAGGTACAGGCCCTCGCCGAACCCGAAGACCGCCATGGCCAGCAGGAACAGCCCGTACGACGGGGTGACCGCCATCATCCCGAGCGCGACCGCGACGAGCGCGGCGGACGCCAGGACGAACGGCTTCCGCTTCCCCCACCGGTCCGACAGATTCCCGCCGAGCAGCGAGCCGACGACCGTCGAGCCGACCATGATCAGCGTGCCGAGGAACATCTTCTGCGCGACCTCGGACCGGCTGAAGCCGAGCCGGTCCATCAGGAAGTACACCTGGTAGCTGGTGACGCAGGAGTCCGCGACGAAGATCATGAAGCGGGCGCTGAAGTACCGGGCGAAGTCCGGGTGCTTGCGCGGGCTGATCCAGAAGGAGCCGAAGAAGTCCTTCGTACGGTACGGAGGGAACGTGCCCGGTGCGGCCGGGCGGTCCTTCATCACCGAGGCGAGATAGACCACCGCGACCAGGCCGATCGCGCCCGGCACCAGGAATGCCAGCAGCAGCGAGCCGTGGAAGAGCTGGGCCAGGAACGACCCGGTCACCATCGCCACCGAGATCATCATCCCGACCAGCCCGGAGACGCGGCCCCGCTGGTGCTCGGGGATGAGGTCCGGGAGGCAGGAGGCGAGGGCGCACAGCGCGGCGTTGCAGCCGAGCTGGGCGACGGCCCAGCCGAGGGTGAGCGTGAGGATCGAGTCCCCGAGCGCGACCACGGTCAGCCCGCCCAGCGCCACCGCCATGCCGCCCAGCAGCCAGGGCCGGCGGCGGCCGAAGCGGCCGGTGGTGCGGTCCGACAGCGCGCCGAAGAGCGGGTTGCCGAGCATGGCCAGGACGGCGCCGACCGACAGCACCAGGCTGAGCCGCCCGCCGCGCTCGCTCTCCGGGACCAGCTGGGCCACGCGCAGGGCGAGGGTGACCAGGACCGGGGTGAGCACGGTGAGGTAGAGCCCGAGCTGGGCGAAGGCGAGGCCGAGGACCAGCGAGCGGGGGGCGTCTTCCGGGGTGACCGGGGTGCCCTGTGCGTCCGGCGCGGGCGTTACACGTGTCAACGCCGTGCCTGCCGCCGCTGCGTCGCGGTCCGTGACCATGGGGAACTCCGGGGGAAGAAAGCCGGCCGGCGTCGGTGTCGGCCCGGCGAGCACAGGCTAAACGCGAAAACCGAGTGCCTACTAGGTTTGTGGCGTGTTGCGTGGCTCACACGGCATATCCGGGCGGAACGGACGGGTCTGGGCGGGCGTCCAGGAGCGCTCTAGGGTGGGTCGCATGGCACCAAGCACGGGGGGCGCGACCCGAAAGAGCGCAGGTCGGGGCAGCTATGCGGTGGGCGAGGCGCGCCGCCAGCAGATCCTCGACACGGCGATCGAGCACTTCGGCCAGTGGGGCTTCCACGCCTCGTCCATGGCCCGGATCGCGCACGACTGCGAGATCACGCAGGGCGGGCTGCTGCACCACTTCCGCAGCAAGGAGGACCTGCTGCTGTCGGTCCTCGCCCAGAGCGAGCAGCACGACATGGAACAGCTCTTCGCGACGGACCCGGCGACGGTGGTCGAGGGCATGGAGGCGGTGATCCGCCTCGCCGAATCGAATACGAGGCGGCCGGGGCTGGTGCGGATGTTCAACGTGCTGGTCGGCGAGGCGGGCAACCAGGGCCACCCGGCGCACGACTACTTCCGGGCGCGGTACGAGAGGGTGCTCGACCATACGGTCGGGGTGCTGCGCGCCGGGGTCGCCCGGGGCGAACTCCGCGCGGACGTGGACGTGTTGGAACTCGCCCAGGAGCAGATCGCGGTGATGGACGGGCTGCAGTTCCAGTGGGCGCTGGACCCGGGGGCGATGGACATGCCGGGGAGGCTGAGGGGGTACATGGACCGGATGCTGAGGGCGGTGACGGTCGGGGGGACGGGGCTCGGGGCCGCGTAGCCGGGGCGGACCCCGGGGCCTACGCCTCGGTCCGGGCGCCCTGCCACACGTACAGGCCGCCGCCGAGGACGTACACCGTCCCCGCCGTGACCCAGGCGGCTACCTGCGGGCCCGGCTGCATCAGGTACGCCCACACGGCGGCCGGTCCGCCCGGGGTGCGGGGAGCGGCGAGGTAGGCGGCGCTTCCGTACGCCGTCATCGGCAGCCAGCTCAGCCGTGCACCCAGCACGGCCGCGCCCGCCGCGGCCTGGCCGACGGTCCCCAGGGTGTTGCGCATCATGGCGGGTGCGCCGAAGGCCTCCGGGTGCCCCGGCACCGCGAGCCCGAGCAGGGCGACCGCGAGCGCGGTGAGCAGGGCCAGGTGGAGCAGACGCCTGCGCCACCACGGGCGTACGGCGGTCCGGTCCAGCGTGTCGGAGCGGGTGAGCAGGCCGGTGCCGACGGCCGCGGCGGCGAGCAGAGGGGCCAGGAAGGTCACGACGACGCGGGCCCGGTGGTCGAACTCCGGCAGCCCCTCCAGCCGGGCCGAGGACCAGGCGGCGAGCGCGGCCGTGGCGAAGAGGACCGCGAGGGTGGTGGGAAGGCAGCGCGAGCGGGCGTACAGGAACCAGGGGGCGAGGCGGACGGGGCTCGTGGGCCCGGCATCGGTGCGGGCTCCGGTGCCGTTCACAGCTTCGGCATCTTCTTCGGGTCGCAGCTGCGGGCGGCCGCGACGTACCGGTCGAGCCAGGACGCGCGGGCGGCCGGGGCCATGGCGGCGAGCGGGGCCCGGAGGTCGGTGTCCCGGACACTGCCGTGCGGGGGCGTGCCCGGCAGGACGGTGTCCGCGGGCGCGAGCCAGGCCAGCACGGTCTGCTGGAGCTTCGAGAAGCGCTCGGCCTCGGCCGGTGTGAGCTTCTCCGTGCTGCACCTGCCGAAGAACGGGAGCATCTGCGCGGTCTCCCGGGCGAACGCGGCCGGGTCGACGACCTCGTCCCGGACCACGTTCCAGCCCCGGCTCAGCGAGGGGAGGCGGACGTCGATCGGCCCGAGCTCCGCGTTGTTCGCCACGTACGTGTAGGGCGGCGTCGACATCTCCTGCAGCCGGTCGTGCAGTCCGCCCAGCGCGGCCCGGATCGCGGGCAGCAGCTCGCGGTCCGGGTCGTCCACGCAGACGGTCGGGCCCGTCTCGCCGCTCCCGCAGGCCCGGACGCCGGGCGTCGGGACGTGCCGCCACATCCCGGGACCGAGGTCGGCGATGAGGGTTCCGGCCGCGACCGCCATGGCCAGCGGCAGGACGGCGAACGCCCTGCGGCGGGCGGCGTACACGAGGAAGGCGGCGGCGGCCAGGCCGCCCGTCCAGGCGGACATCACCAGGGGCTGCCACCACAGGGGTACGTAGGTCGTGTCCACCTGCTCGGCGGGGCTCAGCAGGCGCAGGTCCGAGCCGAGGTAGGCGGGGAACCCGAGCCCGAGGTAGGCGCAGACGGCGAGCAGCGGGGCCGTCAGCCGCCACGGGACCAGCCGTCCCGCCACGAAACCGACGGCGGTGATCGACACGAGGAACGTCAGATCGGTCACGGCGTACGACACCAGCGGCCTGCCCCGGTGGGCGTACGGCAGGGTCGCCGCCAGTACGACGACGAGCGCGACCAGGTACCCGATCAGCACCCATGCGGTGAGCGGGGCGACCGCCACCAGGGTCTTGGCGGGCCGCCCGCGCGAGGCGGTGGCGAGCAGCCCGACGGTGCCCCGCCGCCGCTCGCGCCCGCCCTGCCAGCACCCCGCCGCGACGGCGAGCGGGCCGCCGAGCAGGACGGCAGCGGACTTGAGGAGCGACTGGGTGCCGCCCCAACTTCCCTGCCACTGGACGCTCTTGCTCAGCATGGCGGCGAGCAGGACGGCGGTGACGGTGGCCCCCGTCCAGGGGGCGAGGCCGCGCAGGAACTCGCTGCGGAAGGGGGAGTGGCGGTCGGGCAGGGGGGCCTTCAGGGCCCGGAGGGCGGGGCGGCCGGGGGCGGTCGTGGTCATCGGCGGGCCTCCGGGAGGAGCTGGCGGTGGGAGCGGAGCACGGTGGTGTAGCCGCGCTCGATCGGGTTGTCGCCGAGCGGGTCCGCCTCTTGGCCGGGACGGCGCTCGTCGCCCAGCGCGCTCAGCTCCCCCGGCGTCCCCCGATACGCGACCCGCCCCGCGTCCAGCAGGGTCACCTCGGTGCAGGCCGTGGCCACGTCCTCCACCAGGTGGGTCGAGACGATGACGGTGGAAGCAGTGCCCACGTCGCGGAGCAGTGCTCTGAATTCGAAGCGCTGCTCCGGATCGAGACCGGCCGTCGGCTCGTCCAGGAGGAGCAGTGCGGGGTCGTTGACCAGGGCCTGGGCGATGCCGACCCGGCGGATCATGCCGCCGGAGAGGGACTTCACCTTCGCGTCGATACGGTCCGCCAGGCCGACCCGCTCCACCACCCGTTCCACCGCCCCGGGGACGGACGCGGCGGGCATCTCCTTCAGCCATGCCACGTACGCGACGAACTCCCGGACGGTGAATCCCGGGTAGTAGCCGAACTCCTGGGGGAGGTAGCCGAGGCGGCGGCGGGCCTCCGTCCGCTCACGGTGGTTCGAGATGTCCCCGCCCAGCAGCGACACCCGGCCCGCCGTGGGTGCGGCGACCGTCGCCAGCACCCGGATCAGGGAGGTCTTGCCCGCACCGTTGGGGCCCAGCAGCCCGTGCACGCCGGGGGCGAAGTCCAGGTCCACCGCGTCCAGGGCCAGGGTCCGCCGGTGCCGGACGGTCAGCCCGCTCACCGTCACGCCGCCGCCCTTGTCGCTGCTCACGCTCGCTCCATTCGGTCGAAGAAGGTACGTCGTACGGTCAGCAGGCCCGCGCACACCACGGCTGCCGCCGCCCAACTCGCCTGCGGGGCAAAGGCGTCGATGTACGGGGTGATGTGCAGCGGCAGTCCTTCCTCGCCCAGTGCCGGGGCCGTCACCGCCAGCGCCCAGCCGCCGCCGACCACCGCCGAAGCCCTCCGGCAGCCGATCCAGCTGCCGAGTGCCAGCGCGCCCAGGGCCAGCGCCAGCCCCGGCAGCAGCCAGGCCGCCGCCCCCGGCACTCCCTCGGCGGCGGGCAGCACCGCCCCGGCCGCCGTCAGCACCGGCATGCTCAGCCCCAGCGCGCACGCCGTCCGCCGGAGCAGCAGCCGTAGATTGCCGCCCGGCATGGAGGCGTGCAGCTCGTGCAGGGGGTCCGTGTGCCTGCCGTACGAGGCCGCGACCCCGGCCACGGGTACGACCGGGGCGACGGCCAGCAGCAACGGCCGCGCCACCGCCTGCCCCGCCCCGTATGCGAGCAGCACCGCCCCGAGTGCCACGAGCAGCACACCCACCACCCACCCGAGCCGCAGGGCGGGGCCGAGGGCCCAGAGGAGGCGGTGGGTGCGGAGGCGGCGTTGGGCCGCAGGGCTTCCGGCCTTCGCGGGGGCCCTGGGGGCGCGAGCGGTCGATACGGGTGCCCCGGTTGTCCCTGCGGCCCGTGCCATCCCAGTGGGGTCCGCCCGACCCGGCAGCGACTCCACCAGACGCAGCAACTCCGCCCGTCCGAGGGCCAGTTCCGGACCGGCCGCGCCTGCCCGGACCGCCTCCGACACCCGTCCCGCGCACGTCCCGCACGCCTCCACGTGCTTCTCCAGCGACCACGCGTCCGGCTCCGGGGCCGTGCCCGCGGCGTAGCGGGCGGCCGGGTCCGGGGGGACGTGCCAGGAAGGGGGTGGGGGCGGGGTCCCGTGGGTGTTCATGCGGTTCCTCCCAACGGGTCGGATTCGGGGGTGAGCTGGGCCAGTGCCGTGCGCAGCTCGCGGCGGGCGCGGGCGGCGCGGGTCTTGACCGTGCCCTCCGGTATGCCCAGCAGGCGGGAGGCCTCGAGGGTGGTGAGGCCGTCGACGACGGTGGCCCGCAGGACCTCGCGCAGCTCGGGCGAGATGCGGTCCAGTGCCGCGCCCACGTCGCCGAACTCCAGCCCGGCGAGGACGTGTTCCTCCGCCGAGGGGGAGGGGGTGGGCGGCGCGGGCTCGGCCCGGAGTGCGCGGTCGGCCCGGGAACGTACCCGCTGCGCATCCACCAGGCGGCGGACCGCGATCACCCACAGCCAGCCGCCCGCCTCTCCGCCCCGGTGCGAGGCGGCGGTCCGCCAGACGGTGACGAAGGTGTCCTGGAGGACGTCCCGCACCGTCTCCGGGTCGGGGCAGCGCCGGGTCAGCCGGGCGTGCAGCCAGCCCGCGTGGCGGTCGTGGAGGGTGCCGAGCGCGGCGGAGTCGCCGCGGGCGACCGCGCGCAGCAGGGCGGCGTCGTCCTCGGCCTCGGGGTCCCCTGCGGGGCGCAGCAGTCTCACGCCCCTCTATCGCTCGGCGTCGCTCGATCGGTTCACGGTGTCCGCCGGACGGTTCACCGGGGACGGGTGGACGTTCCCGAACCTGTGAAGGTTGCCTCAACTCTCACAGGTGTGAGGTGTGTCATAGACGGGGCGGGAGATTCGGGCGGAGGCTGAGCGTTGTCCTCGTCGAAGAGGGACAGAAGTACCGCAGCAAGCGAACGCGAGAGACGCGGCCGAGGGACACGGGCGTGGCTTGACGATTCCGGCCGCCCGCCCCAGTGCGCGGTGCCCGGGGGAATGGGGCCTCACGCAGTGGACCGCATCAGTACCAGTACGACACCGCAGGACCGGGACGAGATGTCCGCCCCGCCCGCCGGGGACCCCGCGGACGCCCGGCGCGCGCTGCCGGACCAGCGCGCGGTCACCGGAATGGCCACGGCCACTGCCACCGCGCCCGCGGGCGCCACGGACCCGGGGCGCGAGACCGCCGCCGACCGTGCCGGCGAGCCGGGGACCGTACGACCGGACAGTGCGCCCGCCCCCGACCGCCGCTGGCACCTCTGGCACCTCCTGCCCACCCCCACCGGCACCCCCTTCACCTTCGGGTACGCGCTCGTCCTCATCGCCACCTCCCTCTACGCCGAGCTCGGCGACCCGGCCACCGTCGACTCCCTCCTCCGGGCGTCCAGCACCGACGTCGCCCACCTCACCCACACCCCCGTCCTCGCCCTCGTCGGCAGCGCCCTGTGGGTCGCCGGGGGGCTGGCCTCCCCGTACGCCCTCGGGTTCCTGGTGATCCTCACCGCCCTGGAACGGCGCATCGGCGGGCTGCGGACCGCCGCCGTCTTCGTCTTCGGGCACGTGGTGGCCTCCCTCGCCACCGAGATCCCGGTCGGCGTCGCCGTCTGGGCAGGGCATCTGCCCGAGACCTCCCTGCACCGTCTCGACTTCGGGATCAGTTTCGGGCTGATGGCGTGCGTGGGTGCGCTCGCGGGCGTCCTGCGGATCACGTGGCTGCGGTGGGGACTGCTGGGGGCCGTGGCGCTCGTACTGCTTCAGGACCTGATCGCGTACGCCGATCCGCTGACGGCCCTCGGGCACCCGCTGGCCCTGTGCCTGGGGCTGGCCACCTGGCCCGTCGTCCGGCGCTGGAAGGCGGCCCGCGCCGCGCCGTCGTACCTGTAGATCACAAATGGGTGGCCGATGACTTCGTCCCCTCCGTACGGTCGGTCCGTTGTGACGACTACGGAGGGGACGGTCATGAGCACCGCCGACTTGCAGAAGCAGCTTCAGCACACCGCCGACGAACTGGTGGAGAGCGGGGCCGAGCGGGGTCTTCAGATCGCCGTGTACCGGCACGGTGAGCTGGTCGCGGACGTCGCCGCCGGGGTCGCCGACCCGGCCACCGGGCGTGAGGTCCGGCCCGACACCCCCTTCTACAACTTCTCGATCGGCAAGGGTGCGACGGCGACCCTCGCGCACGTCTGCGCCGAGAAGGGGCTGTTCTCGTACGACACCCCGGTCGCCGAGCTGTGGCCCGAGTTCGCCGCGCACGGCAAGGAGCGGGTGACCGTACGCCATGCGCTGAGCCACTCCGCCGGCGTCCCCGGCATCCCCTCCGCCACCACCCACGCCGAGCTGTGCGACTGGGACACCATGTGCGCCGCCCTCGCCGACGCCGAGCCGTGGTGGGAGGCCGGGACGGCGGTCGGCTACCACGCCTTCACCTTCGGGTTCCTGGTCGGCGAGATCGTCCGCCGGGCCACCGGGCGCGAGCTCTCCGAGGTGCTGCGGACCGAACTGACCGGCCCACTCGGCATCGCCGACGAGCTGTATCTGGGGATGCCGGAGGCCGAGCACGGGCGGCTGGCCCGGCTGGAGGAGTCCCCGGCCCGCGCCGCGAGCTTCGACCTCGACGCGATCCCGGACGACCTCCCCATGTTCAAGGCCGCCCCCAAGCACCTCTTCCCGGGCGCGGAGTTCGGCAACAGGACCGACATCCTGGCCGCCGACATCCCGGCGGGCGCCAAGACCTCCGCCCGGGCGATCGCGCGGGTGTACGCGGCCGTGCTCGGGGAGGTCGACGGCGTACGGCTGCTGTCGCAGGACCGTACGCGCGAAGCGACCGCACCCGCCGCGAGCGGGACGGACCGGCTGATGGGCAACGAGTCGTCCTGGGCGCTCGGATACGCACTCGGCCTGCCCGACGGAACCGCCACGCCGACCGTCCTCGGTATGGGTGGCGTGGGCGGCAGCTGGGCGGGCGCGGACACGGCGACCGGCACCACCTGGGCGGTCACCAAGAACGCGCTGGGCGACCTGTCGACGGTCGCACGGGTGACGGAGGCCGTGCGCAACTCCGCGTGAACGTCGGCTAGTTCAGGCCGGGCAGGGCCGCGATCACGCGGTCCAGCTTCGGCAGCTTCTTCATGCCGTCCGTCGCGACCTCGTGGCCCTGGTAGATCACGGCGGTCGTGATGCCGTCCATGACCGGCGGGTCGGCCATCGACACCCTCGGCAGCTTCGCGAAGTCGGAGTCGGCGAGGGCGTCCTTGAGTTCGGCCAGGTCCTTCGGGCTCATCCGGCCGGACTTCGGGGGCTTCTTGCGGTCGATGGTGGTGTAGCTGCCGTCGGTGCTCACCAGGACGCTGCGGTGCCGTCCGTCGATGCCGCCGGAGGCGGTGGCGGCCACCAGCCGCTCGCCCTTCGGGGGTACGGGGGCGGGCGGTACGGAGGCGGAGGGCGCGGGGTCGGTGGCGGGCGGGGGAGCCGAGGGGGACGGGGGAGGGGTGGGAGCCGGGGCGGCGGGCGTGCTCGCGGAGGGCGCCGTCGGCGCGGAGGAGCCCCCGGTGGGGGACTTCTTGCCGTCGTCGCAGCCCCCCAGCAGGAGGGTGGTGCAGAGGGCGGCGGCGGAGATCGCCGCTGTCGTGACCGTCGCCGCCGTCGACCGCGCGGATCGGGTGGACCGGGTGGATCGCATGATGCTCCCGTCGTGTGCCGTGCCGTCAGGTGCCTGCTGGTGCCGTTTGCTGTAGGTGCCGCTTGCTGTGGCTCTGATTGCTGTGGCTCTGACGTACGGACCACGCCCATCCGTTCCCTCGCCGGGGCTTCCGTTTCCTCGCGGGGGCTTACGGGCGGAACACCCCGGTCAGCGGCGAGTGCCAGTGCCAGCCCAGCGTCGTGTACAGTGCGCGGCCGTCGTCGGACGCGCCCAGCACGCAGTCCCGGGCGCCCTGCTCGGCCGCGTGCGCCTGGAGGGTGCGCATCACCAGCGTGCCCAGGCCCCGGCGCTGGTGGAGGGGGTTGGTCTCCACCTGGTCGATGACCGCTGTGTGCCCGGTGACGGCCACCTGCCCGCGCACCCCGAGCGCACCGTCGGCCGCCAGCACCAGGACCCGGGTCACCCCGTCCCGGGTCCAGCTGCGCCGGGTGTAGCCGGTCGGCACTTCGGGGACGGTCGCGTCCGGGTCGAGCGCGAGCGACATCAGGTGGCCGGGGGCGTCGTACTCCCACCCCTCCGCCATCCACGGCGCGACCGCCTCCGGCGGCTCCACGAACTTGATCCAGGTGCCCGGTGCCGTGTCCGCCCGCAGCAGCTTGCGGACGGTCGCCTCGTCGGAGGCGTACGTGTCGAACAGGACGTGCCGGGTGACGGCCTTCGGCATGCCGATGTCGATCGTCACGCCCCACGGCTGCGGCACCGGGTCGGCGGTGCCGCGCGAGAGCGCCCAGCCCTCGGTCCAGGCGCGGACGGCATCGTTGGTGGTGGTGAAGGCCATCAGATCCCCCGATGTAATAGTCAGAATTCGATGAGGGCTATTACATCTCCTCGTGCCGTCCGCCGTCGACGTCTGATCGCTCAGAGCGAACACGGGTTGGGGAACACTGGAGCGCTCACATGCATTGAGTCCACATAGCTCAACTTCACTGCCCAAGGGGAGATCATGGCATCGACGTCCACACCGCTCACCCTGCCCGTGCTGCCGCTCGACGACGAGGTCGTGCTGCCCGGGATGGTGGTGCCGCTGGACCTGTCCGACACCGAGGTGCGCGCGGCGGTCGAGGCGGCACAGGCTGCCGTACGTACCAATGGCAGCAAGCCGCAGGTGCTTCTTGTTCCGCGCATCGACGGCACGTACGCCGGGACCGGCGTCCTCGGCACCGTCGAGCAGGTCGGCCGCCTGTCCGACGGCGACCCCGGCGCGCTGATCCGCGCCCGTGGCCGCGTCAAGATCGGCGCGGGCACGACCGGGCCGGGCGCCGCCCTGTGGGTGGAGGGGGCCCGGATCGACGAGTCCGACCCGGACCCGCTCCCCGGCTCCGTCGCCGAGCTGGTCAAGGAGTACAAGGCCCTCGCGACGACCTGGCTGAAGAAGCGCGGCGCCTGGCAGGTCGTGGACCGCGTGCAGCAGATCGAGGGCGTCTCGGCCCTCGCCGACAACTCCGGCTACTCGCCCTTCCTGACCACCGCCCAGAAGGTCGAGCTGCTCGAAACGGCCGACCCGGTCGCCCGCCTGCGCCTGGCCCTGGCCGCCCTCAGCGAGCACCTCGCCGAGCAGGACGTCGCCGAGACCATCGCCAAGGACGTCCAGGAGGGCGTCGACAAGCAGCAGCGCGAGTTCCTGCTGCGCAAGCAGCTCGACGCCGTACGCAAGGAGCTCCGCGAGCTGAACGGCGAGACCGAGGGCGAGGAGTCCGACGACTACCGCGCCCGCGTCGAGGCCGCCGACCTGCCGGAGAAGGTGCGCGAGGCCGCCCTCAAGGAGGTCGAGAAGCTGGAGCGCTCCAGTGACCAGTCCCCGGAGGGCTCCTGGATCCGCACCTGGCTGGACACCGTCCTCGAACTCCCCTGGAACGAGCACACCGAGGACCAGTACGACATCCGCGGCGCCCGCGAGATCCTGGACGCCGAGCACGCGGGCCTGGACGACGTGAAGGAACGCATCACCGAGTACCTGGCCGTGCGCAAGCGCCGCGCCGATCGCGGTCTCGGCGTGGTCGGCGGCCGTCGCGGCGGTGCGGTGCTCGCCCTCGTCGGACCTCCCGGCGTCGGCAAGACCTCCCTCGGCGAGTCGGTCGCGCACGCCATGGGCCGCAAGTTCGTACGGGTCGCGCTCGGCGGCGTACGGGACGAGGCCGAGATCCGCGGTCACCGGCGGACGTACGTCGGGGCCCTGCCCGGCCGCATCGTGCGCGCCATCAAGGAGGCCGGCTCCATGAACCCGGTCGTCCTCCTCGACGAGATCGACAAGGTCGGCTCCGACTTCCGCGGCGACCCGGCCGCAGCCCTCCTCGAAGTCCTCGACCCCGCCCAGAACCACACCTTCCGCGACCACTACCTGGAGGTCGAACTCGACCTCTCCGACGTCGTCTTCCTCGCCACCGCCAACGTCCTGGAATCCATCCCCGAGGCACTCCTCGACCGCATGGAACTGGTCCGCCTCGACGGGTACACCGAGGACGAGAAGGTCGTCATCGCCCGCGACCACCTCCTGCCGCGCCAGCTCGACCGCGCGGGCCTGGAGCCGGGCGAGGTCACCCTCGACGAGTCGGCGCTGCGCAAGCTGGCGGGCGAGTACACGCGGGAGGCGGGCGTACGAAACCTGGAGCGCGCGGTCTCCCGCCTGCTCCGCAAGGTGGCCGCCCAGCACGAACTCGGCGACCGCGAGCTGCCGTTCGCGATCGACGACTCCCACCTCCGCGACCTGATCGGCCGTCCGCACCACGTGCCCGAGTCCGCCCAGGACCCGGCCGAGCGGCGCACGGCGGTCCCCGGCGTGGCCACCGGCCTCGCCGTCACCGGGGCGGGCGGCGACGTCCTCTTCGTCGAAGCCTCCCTCGCGGACGCCGAGACGGGCGGCTCCGGCCTGACCCTCACCGGTCAGCTCGGTGACGTGATGAAGGAGTCCGCGCAGATCGCCCTCTCCTTCCTCCGCTCGCACGGGGCCGAACTGGAGCTTCCTGTGCGGGACTTGAAGGACCGGGGCGTGCACATCCACTTCCCGGCGGGCGCGGTCCCCAAGGACGGCCCGAGCGCGGGCATCACCCTCACCACCGCCCTCGCCTCCCTCCTCTCCGGCCGCCTGGTCCGCACCGACGTGGCCATGACCGGCGAGGTGTCCCTGACCGGACGCGTCCTGCCCATCGGCGGCCTGAAGCAGAAGCTCCTCGCCGCGCACCGGGCGGGCGCCACCACGGTCGTCATCCCCAAGCGGAACGAGGCCGACCTGGACGACGTCCCGGCCGAGATCCTCGAAAAGCTGGAGGTCCACCCGGTGACGGACGTCCGCCAGGTGCTGGAGATCGCACTGACTCCGGCGCAGGTGGCGGCGCCGGTCGCCGCGTAACGGCACCTCATGTGCGGGGGGCGGTACGGGAGTTGCTCCCGCACCGCCCCTCTCCCGTACGGCGAGCCGCCTGGCGCCCCCCACAGGCGCCGGTGATACAGATACATGCCATGGACATCGGAATAACCCTGCCCCAGTACGGCACCCACGCCCGCGCCGATCTGATCGCCTCCTACGCCCGCGAGGCCGAGGAGATCGGCTTCGACTCGCTCTGGGTCGGCGACCGGGCGCTCACCCCGGTCGAGCCGAGCGACGTCTATCCCGGCTACACGGCCGAGAACCCGTACCCCGAGGGCTTCAAGCACTTCGTCGACCCGTTCGTCGCCCTGTCCGTGGCGGCGTCCGCGACCACCCGGGTCCGCCTGGGCACCAGCACCCTGAACGCCCCCTGGTACCCGCCCCTCCTCCTGGCCCGCAGCCTCACCTCCCTCGACCTGCTCAGCGGAGGCCGCCTCGACCCGGGCTTCGGCATCGGCTGGATGCGGGACGAATACACCGCCGTGAACGCCGACTTCACGCAGCGCGGCGCACAGCTCGACGAGATCCTCGACTTCCTCGACGCCATCTGGTCCTCGACCCCCTTCTCCCACACCGGCAAGACCTGGCAGGTCCCGCTCTCGTACGTGGACCTGCGCCCCGTCCAGCCGGGCGGCCCGCCGGTCTACCTCGGAGGCTTCGGTCCCGCCGCGATGCGCCGCGTGGGCCGCAGGGCGGCGGGCTGGGTGGGCGTCGCGATGCCCGACGCGGGCCACACCGCGCTGTGGGGCATCGCCCGCCGGGCCGCGGAGGACGCGGGACGCGACCCGGACGCGCTGCGCCAGCAGATTCGGGTCAACGTGGCTCCGGGGCAGTCGGCGGAGGACGTCGCGGCGATTCTCCGCTCGGTGCGGGGGTGGGGTGCGGAGGGGGCCTTCGTGGAACTCCAGCAGCGGGTGCGGGAACCGGCAGAGGCGCTCGAACTGGGCTCCAGGGTAAGGGACTTGGTGCGGGCGGGCTGAGCGGCCTCGAGACTCGGGCGCAGGCGACCGGTCACGTGTGCCCCGCCGCGAATACGCCAGCCTTCCCCCGGTGCCAGGTCGTGAAGTGGACAGGGCCGGGCACCGCGGCCACGCTCTGGGGCGCCGCCTTCGCTCCCCGGACGAAGGCGGGGGGAGACCGGGCGCGACCTCCCCCGCGCGCGGGCCGAAGGGGACCGGGAACTCCGACGTGCCTGCGCATGCATGAGGTTGCGACCGGTGCGGCGGCCCCGGAGCCGGACGAGGGGGCCCTGACCGGGACGAGGCCCTGCCGGGCGGAAGACGCATGCGCGCACCCCGTTTTCGGTCATCGCCGCCACCTGCCCGGGTTGGCCGGGAACGCGAAGGACATGCCCCTGCCGCGTCACCAGGATGGAGTCCCTGGAGAAGGCTGAGACCACGGGGGGACGCCATGTACGTCTACCAAGATCCTTCGAGCGGCGGGGAATGGGCATGCGCGGCACCCTGCCCCCGGCTCTCCCCGGGGGTGGTCCGCTATCGCGGATACCGGCTGGCCCTGGACGCCCCCCGCCGCCGGCTGGAGTTACCCACCGCCACCGTCGCACTCGTACTCAACTTCGAACACGAGCTGCTGCTCTCCGATGCGGTACGGAGTCCGGACGCGCGGCAGGGACCGGAAGTGGCACGGGCGCACCGCTCGCTCGTCTCCGGGCTCAGGACCTCGGCAACGGTGGGCGAGCACGGGGGGCGGCTGTGCGGGATGGAGATCGTTCTCGCGCCGTGGGCCGCCTTCACCCTGTTCGGAACCACCCTGCAGGGCTGTTCGGAGCGGATCGTCGACGCCGGTGAGCTGCTCGGCCGCCGCTTCGACGAACTCCTCGAATCCCTGGCGGGACTGCCCGGGTGGGCAGAGCGCTTCCAGCGGCTCGACACCGTACTCACCTCCTGGGCGGACGGGGGTCCGGGCTGCCCGCCGCAGGTCATGTGGGCATGGGACCAGCTCGTCGGCACGTCCGGCCGGGTACGGATCGGACAGGTGGCCGAAGCCACCGGCTGGGGGCCGCGGCAGTTCGAGAACCGGTTCCGTCAGCACATCGGTGTCCCGCCCAAGTCGGCGGCGCGCATCCTGCGGCTGCAACGGGCATTGGGGCTGCTCGCGAGGGGGATTCCCCCGGTGGAGGCGGCGGGGACAGCCGGTTTCTACGACCAGGCGCACCTTACCCGGGAGGTGACGGCCATGACCGGCCGGCCTCCGACGCGCCTGCTGGCCGCCCGCAGGGCCGCACCCCCGGGAGCCGGGGCACGCGACCGCCTGGACGGACACGTCACCAGCGTCCTGCTCCCCGCGTGAGTGCGCATTCGTCCAAGACACCCGCGGCGGTGAGGTGGCACCGTTCCTCGCGCCCCGGCACGTCGTCAGGGCATCACCCATCACGGGAGAGGGCACATCATGTCTGCTCGCACACGCATCGGGCTTCTGGCCGGGGCAGCCGCGCTGGCAAGCGGCTTCGCCTTCGCACCGACCGCCGGGGCGGCCGGTGCCGCCGAGGGAGCCTCTCAGGAGACCGCGGCGAACACCTGCGACACCGGCTACTACTGCGTCTACTGGAACGCCAACTACGGAGGGAACGAGTACCTCTTCGGCGGCAACAACTCCAGCTGGGCGCGGTGGGCCATCTTCAACGACGACTCCTCCTCCTGGAACGGCGGCACCTCGGGCAAGGGCGTGATCCTCTACGGCGACGAGGGGTACAGCCGTCCGCTCGGCTGCCTGCCGCAGGGCAGGGGCTGGACGCAGCACCGGCCCAACGACGACGGCGAAGGCAACCAGTGGACGTGGTCCTGCTGACCTCGTACGTGTGATCGACCCCAGTGGCTCCGGCCCGGGCGGGTACGTCCCGCCCGAGGTCGGCTCCCGCGTTCCCAGGAGGCCCCGTCATGCACCTCGTCCCTGCGTCGCGCCCCGCTCGGGGACTCACCCGCGCCGCACTCCTCCTCGTCATCGTGACCGCGTGCGCGGCGCCTGCGGACACGCCGCCGACCAGGTCCGCGGCCCGCCCGGTCACGGGCGCCGACCTCGCACAGGCCCGGGGCGGCGACGCCGAACGGCGGACGCTCTTCGACGCCGAGCAGCGGCTCACCGCCGCGTGCATGCGGGAACGCGGCTGGTCGTACCAGCCCCTGACGTGGCACGCCGACGTGCCGCAGCCCGAGGCGGACCCGCGTCGGGCGGACGACGTGGAGCTGCGCCGTCGTGCCGGGTACGGGGCCGCGGTCCCGGAACGGCCGTCCGCCGACCCCAACGGGGTCCGCCTGCGGGCGATGGGCAAGGCGCAGCGCGAGCGGTACGGACAGGCGCTCTTCGGAACTCCCGGGCACCGGATCGAAGTGAAACTCCCCGACGGCACCGCATTCATGAACACGGACGGCTGCATCGCGCAGACCGAGAACCGGCTCTACGGCGACCTGAAGGTGTGGCTCGGGGCACAGATGAGCGTGATGAACCTGGAAGGAGAAATCAGCCGCAGGAACTTCGCCGATCCACAGGTCGAGCGGACGGTGCGCCCCTGGCGTGCCTGCATGAAGGAAGCCGGCCACACCTATCCGGACCCGGAGGCGGCCAAGGCCGCGTTCGTAAGCGCCTACGGGGAACTCGCGACACGCGCCGGCCGGAACCCGGGCGGTGCGCAGGAGCTCCGGCGCCGAGAGATCCGGGTCGCGGTGGCCGATGCCACGTGCGACCGGCGCGTCGGCCGGGCCAGGACCCTCCGGGCGCGGGACGCCGCGCACCGCGACGAGGTGGCCCGGGAGCGCGCGGAGGCTCTTCGGACTTACCGGACGCTGCGCGAACAGGCGGCGGCCAGGGCGGAGTGAGGCCCGCGGCGGAGCCCGGCCACGCCTCCGTGCCCGGTGCCGGGGGCGCTGCCCGACGAGGCCGCACCCCCGGGGAACTCAGGAAAGCCACCCCCTCGTAGCCGCCTGCGCCCCCGCCTGGAAGCGGGTTTCGGCGTTGAGGGATTCGAGGAGTCGAGTGATCCGGCGCCGCGCCGTATGGACATGGACGCCCAGGCGCCGGGCGATCGCCTCGTCCTTGAGGCCGGCCGCCAACAGGCCGAGGAGTTCCCGCTGCTGACCGGTCACGGGCTGGTCCGCCCCCGCCTCCGCCCCGCTCAGCGGTATGGAGCGCTCCCACACCGTCTCGAAGAGCGGCATCAGCGCGTTCCGCAGGAGAGAGTCCCCGACGACGAGGGCCGAGGCCCGGGGGTCACCCGCCTCCGTCGGCGGGAGCAGGGTGATCCGCCGGTCGATGCCGATGAGTTTGGTCGGGACGCCGGAGGTGACCCGCGCCCGCAGCCCCCGCGCCGCCAGCGCCGTCAGGGACCGCATCCGGCCCGGGAAGCCGAGCCCCTCGCGGTCGATCACGGCGCGCACCGTGATGCCCCGGTCGAGGAGCGCCTCGATGTCCAGCGCGGGAGGCCGCTCCGGATGGGCCGCGTCCGTCTTCACGTACGGCGGCCGGTCGAGGATCACCACCTCCTGCTCGGCCGAGGCGAGGAGCGACTCCGCGCGCTCCCCGATCTGCCGCTGGCCGGTGACGACTTCTATTCCTCCCTCGGAGGCACTCTGCGATCCTGCGGTGAGCCGCCCGGCGATCCGGTCCGCCGACATCATCAGCTGCTCCAACTCCGCTGACCGGATATGAAGTTCGGCTTGACGGCGGTGGATGAGTGTGCGGATCGCGGCGGCCGGCGCGGCGGGACAGAGCGCGCCGTCGGCCCCGCGGACCGTGAATCCGGAGTCTTCGAGGCTGGTCAGGGCCTCGTCGATCCGGAAGTACGGAAGGTCCAGCAGATCCGCCAACTCGCTTGCATGGAAGGCCCGTTCCCTCAAAAGGGCCTCATAGACGCGTCCCTCGACCTCCCCCAGGCCGAGGCTGTGCAGTTCTTCCCCCTCGATCATGGGCCGAATTCTTTCGTGGACACACCATGCACACAAGTGTGCGTGTCCACATCTGAACACACGGGAAACATTGCCGACTTGAACACACAGCGACTTGCATGGCGATGCCCGACGACCGCCCGAAGTCCGTTCGTCCCGTGGGAGGGGAAGCGTGCAGCACAAGACCCGAGTGCGTGCAGCAAGACCTGGCATCACAAGTGCCGGTATATCCAAGGGGGTTGCCGCGACGTTCGCCGCGGCCGCCCTCCTCGCAGGTGTGGTGCCCGCCGCGCAGGCGGCCCCCGCGGCCCCGGCAGGCCCCGCCGCCGAGGTGATCCCGGGGACGGACACCGCGACCCCGGCCCTCGTGGACGGCATCAACGAGCCCGCGAAGGCGACCGGCAGCGCCGCCGACGCGGCCGTCGGGCACCTGACGGAGAAGAAGAGCCGGTACCGCATCGGCAACCCGAAGGGCGACCTGAAGGCCGTCTCCGCCCAGGCCAAGGGCGGCACGGAGACCGTACGCCTGCAGCAGAAGTACAAGGGTCTGGACGTCCTCGGCGGCCAGTACGTCGTCCGCATGGAGAACAAGGGCGGCAAGCGCAGCGTCGTCGGCACCTCCGGCAAGTACTTCACCGAGCTGGCGACCGGCACCACCGCCACCGTCTCGGAGAAGACCGCCGTCGAGCGCGCCGTCGCCGCCGTGACCCGCGAGCTGAGCGGCAAGAACCTCAGCCTGAAGGACGTCCGCAAGGCCGAGGGCCAGAAGTCGAAGGCCGCGACCGCCCTCACCGGCACCGCGGGCAAGCTCGTCGTCCTCCCGCAGGGCAAGGGCGTCCTGACCCGCCAGGTCACCGTCAAGGGCAACGACCCGGTGACCGGCGAGGCCGTGCTGCGCCAGGTGTACATCGACGCGAAGGCCGGCTTCCCGGTCCTCCAGTACAGCTCGATCAAGACCTTCGGCACCCCGAAGCAGGCCCCGAAGGGCAAGGGCACTGCCCCCAAGGGCGCCGCCAAGTCGGCCGCGAAGGCGCTGGGCCCCGGCGACGCCACCGGCACCGGTGTGAAGACCGACGGCACCAAGGTCGACCTGAACCTGTACTACGACACGTCGCGCAAGGAGTACACGCTCAGCGACTACGTCCGTATGCAGGACAGCTCCAAGAACCCGATCACCACCTGGGACGCCCGCGGCGTCGAGGCCGACGACGCGGCCGGCAAGTGGCCGTCGGGCATCAAGGAATTCGGCTCACCCGTCCAGGAGTTCGGCAAGGACGCCACCGACGCGGGCGCCATCGACGCCCAGTGGGCCGGCACCCAGGTCTACGACTACTACAAGACCAAGCACAACCGCGACAGCCTCGACGGCCGCGGCATGACCATCAACTCCCTGGTGGGCGTGACCAACGGCGGCCAGCCGTGGGTCAACGCCTTCTGGGACGGCTCGAAGATGGTGTACGGCGTCGGCGACGACGAGTACAAGCCGCTGGCCTCGGACGTCGACGTGGTCGGCCACGAGATGACGCACGGCGTCGTGGAGAACACCGCCAACCTGGTGTACGTCGGCCAGTCCGGCGCCCTCAACGAGGGCCTCGCCGACTACTTCGGCAACGCCATCGACACCAACGCCTCGGGCACGTCCATGGACGACCCGGACTCCGGCCTCCTCGGCGAGGACCTGTGCCGCACGCTGCCCAAGGGCGAGTGCGCGCTGCGCGACCTCAACGACGGCCGCACCACCTCCAAGGACTTCCTCGGCGTCTCCTACGACGTCGACAACGGCGGTGTGCACCTCAACTCGACGATCTTCTCGGGTGCCCTGTGGGACATCCGCCAGGACATCGACAAGGACCTCGCCGACCGCATCGTCTACAAGGCGCTCTCCGAGTACCTGACGCCGCTCGACGGCTTCACCGAGGGCCGCAACGCGATCGTCGCCGCAGCAAAGGACCTGAAGGTCTCGGCGAAGGACCAGAAGGTCATCACGCGCTCCTTCAACGCCCACGGCATCGTCGCGGGCTGGGAGGAAGCGCTGGGCATGGACTCCGACACCCTGCTCGGCAAGCTCAACACCTCGGGCACCGGTGCGGGCGCGGGCGGCGGCCAGTACGCCGTCTCCAAGTCCAACGACGACGGCTCCGAGCCGTACTCGGTCTACACCGGCCGCACCGACGGCAAGGGCGCGCCGAAGCTGGTCAGCCCGAACGACGGCCGCTTCCACGTCTACCCGGCGACCGACGGCAAGAACGTCGTCTGGGCGGCGTTCGGCACCACCAGCATCGACGTCCTGGTCCGCCCGGTCGCGGGCGGTCCGATCAAGAAGGTGTGGTCCTCCTACACCGGCCTGTCGGGCCTCCGTATCGACGGTGACCTGGTGGTCTGGGAGGAGAACGACCCGTTCGGCGGGCGGCACGCCGCGTACAAGAACCTGAAGACCAATGAGCAGGCGTACGTCGACGGCGGCCGCTACCACCTCAGCTCGGCGCTTCCCTCCGTCAAGGACGGCAAGGTCGCGTACGCCAAGCTGTGGCCGGTGAACGGCCAGTACAAGCTGGACGTGGAGCTGCTCGACACCAAGACCAAGAAGACGAGCATCCTGCCGCAGACGGCGACCGTGGAGAGCCTCGGTCAGACCGGCCTGTCCAAGACCCACGTCTCCTGGCTGGTGGACGAGAACGCCGCGGACGACGGCCAGATGGCGGTCCGCCGTGCCAACCACGACGGCACCAAGCTCATCGACCTCAGCCCCGAGGCCGGTGCCAAGGCGCTCTTCGCCACCGACCTGACCGCCTCCGAGGAGGCCGTGACGGTCACCGCGGTGCTGCCCGACACGCAGTGGCGCAACGAGACGCTGCCGAAGCTGTGGCAGTTCGACGCGGCCGGCATCCGTGCGGGCGAGCGCGTCTCCTGCAACCGCGGCGACCAGGCGGGCGCTTCGGCCGACACCGGCAAGCGCGTGGTGTGGATCGACGGCACGACCAGCAACACGGACCTGGTGGTACGGGACCGTGCGGCGGGCCGCTGCTGATCGCCCCCCGGCGTGACTGTGTGACCCCTTGAACCGGACCCCCGGCGCCCGTGCGCCGGGGGTCCTTCACGTCACCCGTTGGCCAGCGCGCGCACGCGGTCCAGGGCTCCGTTGAAGCGGTTGTGGTCGCCGACGATCGGGCCCGTCGAGGTGTACTGCCACATCGTGTACGTTCCCCAGCCGGCCGGCAGCTCCCCGACCGTGGTGTTGTAGCGGGCCACCCACAGGGGGCTGGTGCTTGCGAAGCCCGCGTAGTTGCCGGTGCAGGTCTTCCACCAGCTCGTCGCCGTGTAGATGACGGCGTCGCGGCCGGTGCGCGCCTTGTACGTGTTCAGGAAGTCGCGGATCCAGGCCACCATCTGTGCCGGGGACTTGCCGTAGCACTGGGCGCCGTACGGGTTCCACTCGATGTCGAGGGCGCCGGGGAGGGTACGGCCGTCGCGGGACCAGCCGCCGCCGTTGCTCGCGAACCAGTTCGCCTGGGTGGCGCCGCTGGAGTTGTCGGGGAGGGCGAAGTGGTACGCACCGCGGATCATGCCGACGTTGTAGGAGCCGTTGTACTGCTGGGCGAAGTAGGGGTTCTTGTAGCTCGTCCCCTCGGTGGCCTTCACGTAGGCCCACTTGACGCCGCTGCTCCACAGGGCGGCCCAGTTGACGTTGCCCTGGTGGCTGGAGACGTCCACGCCCTCGGTCTGTACGGCGCGGGGGGCGCCCGGCGGGAGCCCGCCCTGCCCGTCGTGCTCGACGACGCCCATGCCCATGTGGGCGGAGCCGGGCGGCGGGGGAGGGGTGGGGGCGGCGGTCGCGGCTCCTGCGGCCAGCGCGAGGGCGGCGGTTGCGGCCGTGAGGGCGGTTGCTGCGGATCTTGCTCTGAGCACGTGCATGTGCGTGCCTCCGAAAGATCGACAAAGCGACTGAAGCGGCCTTGCCGTACTGAAGCTACGCACGTAGACCAGAGGGACGGAAGGGGGTCTCTGCGCCGACATTGGTCCACACCTGCGAAATACTGGACGAACTGCGGCGATGGCTGCCGCTGAAAGTTTCCGGGTGCGGTCCGGGAGCGACGGGATCAGGCAAGAAGGGGCATCGTGGATCAGGAATTCCTCGCGCTGGAGCGGGAGTTGGCGCTTTTCCTGCGCCGGGCGCGGGCTTCGTCGGGGGACATGGCCCGGGAGGTCCACCCGGAGCTGGAGCCCGCCGCGTACGGGTTGCTCGTACGGCTGGACGAGGTGGAGCGGCAGCGGGCGACGGAGCTGGCGGCCTGGTTCGGGGTCGGCAAGGCGACGATGAGCCGTCAGCTGCGGGCGCTGGAGGAGCTGGGCCTGGTGGCCCGGGAGCCCGATCCCGCCGACGGCCGGGCCTCCCTCATCCTCCTCACGCCGGAGGGGCGGGACCGCTTCCGCCGGGTGCGGGACGCGCGGCGGGCGAGTTACGTGCAGAAGCTGGCGTCGTGGGACCGGCGGGAGGTGGCGGAGCTGGCCCGCCTCCTCCACCAGTTGAATACGAGGGCGGGGGAGTAGGTTCCGCTCGGCGGGGGTCGGGGCCACTGCCCGGGGCCACTGCCCGGGGGCTCTGCCCCGGACCCCCTGAATGCCCCCTACAGCTCCGCGAAGACGACCGCGGCGTCGTCGTGCCGCTTCCCTCGGGCAGGGCCCTCCGGCTCCAGTTCCAGGGAGCGGACCCGGCCGATCAGGCCCTCCGCGCCCTCCTTGCGGAGGACGGCCAGGCAGTCGGCCCACGTTCCGGCGTGGAAGAGGTCCACCCAGCGCGACACCCCGTCCGTCATGGCCGCGAGCGACCGGACCGACGCCCGGGGGGTCGAGCCGGTCACCGCACGGTCCGCCACCGAGGGGTCCGCCGCCGCCGTGAAGAAGCCGCCCTCCGCGTTGCGGTAGACGTCCGCCGTGGCGTGCGAGCGCAGGGCCTCGCGCGGGACGCGGTCCAGGCGGTCGTCGAGGACCGCCCGTACCTCTCCGGACGGGTCCTCCAGGAGCAGTACGGAGTCGGACAGGACCAGGTGCTCCACCCGGTCCGGCCCCCAACGCACCACGACCGCCGTCGCCTGAGGCGTCCGTACGTGAGAAAGGTCACAGGTGGAGCGGTGGGCGTCCGCCGTGCGGGCGATGGCGGCGGACAGGGCCTCGCGCAGGGGCAATTCCGGCCGGGAAGCGGACAATTCGATCAAGGAGCCGCCGAGGCGCGCCGTGAACCACGGCACCGAGTGCACGCACCCCGTTTCGCTCGGTGGCGGTGTCACTCCGTCCAGGACGACCAGCACCCCGCTCCCGTCGGCCGAGCCCCCGGCTCCTCCCGCAGGCAGTGCCACGGATGTCCAGTCCTCGTTGGGGCGTTCGGGGTTTCCGGGGGCGGTGGAGAGATCGATGCGCATGCCGGCCAGTCTGCCGGACCCGCACGCGCCGTCCCGCAGGGGCGCGAATTGGCCCATACCAGCAGGTCAAGCTGCGGCAATTGGGTCGGAATGATCCATTCCGGGAAGCTGCGGGGGTGCATCCTGCCAAAGCCCGCACGGAACTTCCAACCGGCGCACGGGAGTGGGTCCTGACGGTCCGTGACGAAAGTTGTTTGCCAACTCCCGAGTGATGTTCACTCGTTCGGGTGGCGGGGCGGATGATGTGCGCCTCCCTCCCCGGGGCGCTGGAAGGGTCGAAGGCTCCAACAGGGGTGGGGGCGCTCGGTCCGTACGTACCGGAGGTACCAGTCGTCACCTCGGCCAGCTGGGCGATGAATCTGGGCGGACGAAAGCAAGGATGCGAGCACCGGTGCAGAACAAGCGGCCTCGGGGCGCGAGCAAGGGCAATGACGGCCAGGGCGAGGTCACCCCTGCCGGTGGCGTGGGCGCGGCCGGTTCCCCCGACCCCGCCGCGGGGAAGGGCGGCAAGCGCCGCCCCAAGCGGGTCCGCAACCGCCTCGTCGTCTCCGTCGCCGCCGTCGGCGTCCTGGTGCTCGCCGCCGGAGCCCCCTCCCTGCTCACCGCCTCCGACGAGCTGACCGGCAGCCAGCGCCTGCTGGACCTCGCCGAGCTGAACAAGCAGGCCGTCGCCCTCGCGCACTCCCTCGCCGACGAGCGCGATGACGCCACCTCCCGCAAGGCCGCCGCCGAGGGCGCCAAGAGCCGTGACAAGGGCGGCTCGGCCGGCGAGGGCACCTCCCGCGTCGACCGGCAGATCACCGAGCTCACCGGCTCCGGCACCGACCTCCCCGCGAGCCTGCGCGGCGCCCTCGCCAAGGTCTCCGGCCTGCGCAAGGACGCCGACAGCGACCGGATCGACCCGCTCGCCCTGCACCGCGCCTACACCGCCGCCCTCGACGAGCTGCGCTCCCTCACCCGCGACCTGGCCCGCGAGACCCCGCCGCGCGCGGGCGGCTCCGGCACCGCACCGGCCACCCTGGGCAACGCCGTCGAGCAGGCCGCCGCCACCCGTGGCCTCCTGCTCGCCGCCCTCGCGGTGCCGCGCGGCGAGTCCACCCGGCAGGTCGACCCCGCCACGGGTCTTCTCGTACGCGTGGAGAGCGGCGACGGCAAGAAGGTCCGCGACCAGCTCTCCGCCGCCGCCCAGCAGGCCCGCCACCGCGAGCAGGCCGCCCTCGCCGACTTCGCGCTGGCCGCGCCCGCCAAGGACCGCGACTCCGTCGCCGCCACCGTCACCGGGCCCGAGGTCACCACCGCCGAGCAGTATCTGAAGGCTCTCACCGACGAGCCGACCCTCTCCGCCGCCGACCGCAGGCTCGGTGCCGAGAAGGTCGGGGCAGCGCTCACCGCCCGCCTCGACCGCATGCGCGGCGCCGAGGCCGCCCTCGCCTCCGCGCAGGCCGAGAACCTCGCCGCGCTCCGGGACGACGACGTCAGCTCCCTGGAGTGGCGCGTCGGCCTGCTGGCCGCCTGCTTCCTGCTGGCCGTCGGCATCTCCACGGCCATAGCCCGCACCCTCACCCAGCCCCTCGCCGCGCTCCGGCTCGGCGCGGCCCGGCTCGCGGGCAGCCCCGAGACCGAGGAGCCGGTGCGCTACACCGGCCGCAACGACGAGTTCGCCCAGGCCGTACGGTCCCTGAACGCCCTGCACGGCAAGTTCCTGGAGCGGCACGCCCGCACCGAGAAGCTCGCGGGCGACCGTGCCCACCTGGTCGGCCAGCGCGAGACCCTCGATGCCCAGCGCCGCACCCTCGCCGTCGAGAACAGCCAACTCGCCGCCGAACAGGCCGAGTTGCTGGCCCGCGCCCAGGACGCCACCGCACGCCTGGACGAACTGCGCGCCACCGTCCACTCCTCCTTCGTCAAGCTCTCGCTGCGCACGCTCTCCGTCGTCGAGCGCCAGCTCGCCGTCATCGAGACCCTGGAGGAGCGCGAGCAGGACCCCGACCGCCTCGCCACCCTCTTCAAGCTCGACCACATGGCGACCGTGATGCGCCGCCACGGCGAGAACCTCCTCGTGCTGGCGGGCACCGACCACGGCGTCGCCCACACCGGGCCGGTCCCGCTCGTCGACGTACTGCGCGCCGCGATCAGCGAGATCGAACGGTACGAGCGGGTCACCCTCCAGGCCCTCCCGCCGCACGCCCAGGTCGCCGGGTACGTCGCCGACGACCTCAGCCACCTGCTCGCCGAACTCCTGGAGAACGGCACCTCGTTCTCGCCCCCGGACGCCCACGTCAAGCTGTCCGGCTGGCTCCTTGAGAACGGCGAGATCATGCTCTCCGTGCAGGACGAGGGCATCGGCATGACCCCCGAACGCCTCGCCGACCTCAACGAGCGCCTCGCCGATCCGGCCGGCTACACCCCGCCCGCCGACAGCGACGGCCTCGGCCTCCAGGTCGCCGCCCTCCTCGCCGCCCGGCACGGCGTCCGCATCCAGGTCCGCGCCCAGGGGCAGGGCGGCATCACCGCCGTCGTCGTCCTCCCCAAGGCACTCCTCCCGGCCGAGCCGCCCGCCGTGCCGTCGGCGACCGAGACCCTGCACTCGCTGCCGGGCTCCGCCGCCGAGGCCAACTCCAACGTCCTGCCCGGCCGGAGTGCCGAACGCGGCCCGGACCAGGACCCGCTGATCGCCCTCGCGGAGCGGGCCGTCGAGGACGCCGCGCACGAACGGACACCGGACGAGTCGTCCGTACGGGAGGACGTGGAGCCCGTACGGGAGGAGCCTGCGCCCGTACGGGAGGAGCCGGCCGCGTCCGAGGCCCCCGACGTCGACCAGCCCACCCGCGAGATCCGCCTGCCCAAGCCCACCCCGGAGCCCGAGCCGGAACCGCGGCCCGAGCCTGCCCCGGCCCCCGAGCCACAGCCCGAACCCGCCCCCGCGGCCGAAGCGGAGCCGACCACTCCGCCGCTGACCGCCAAGGGCCTCCCCAAGCGCACCCCCAAGGTCGTCAAGCCGACGACCCCCGCCGCGCCGCCGCGCACCGGCGGTGTTGACGCCGAGGCCCTGCGCCGTCGCCTGGGCGGATTCCAGCGCGGCGCGCTCAACGGCAGGCGCGATGTCGAGGCGGAGATCGCCAACAGTGATAACAACGCCAGTGATAACAACGGGACGCACGGGGTAGACGGGGCAACCGGGGAACCCCCGGCCCGACGCACGACCGACCACCGAACCACGACCACGGGGCACGACCAGACCGACACCGAGGGGGACACCGTCGAGGAGGCACGCAGTTGACCGCGCCGATCACATACGGGCTCAGTACCGAAGCCCGTAATCTGCACTGGCTGTTGAGCAATCTGGTGGAGGAGGTGCCCGGCCTCGTCTCGGTCGCCGTCGTGTCCTCCGACGGACTGCTCCTGCTGTCCTCGGACCCCGACCACATGCTCCCGGACACCACACCGCGCCTGGTCAGCCCCAAGGGCTCCACCGCGGACCTGGCCACCATCGTCTCCGGCCTCGGCTCCCTCACCCTCGGGGCGGCCAGCCTGATGGAGGGCGGCGGCGTCAAACAGACGATGGTCGCCATGGAGTACGGCAGCCTCTTCGTGATGTCGATCAGCGACGGCTCGCTGCTCGGCGTGCACGCCGCACCCGACTGCGACATGAGCATCGTGGCGTACCACATGGCGCTCTTCGTGGGCCGGGCCGGACACGTTCTCACCCCCGAACTCCGCAGTGAGCTGCGCCAGTCGCTGGAGAGTGCCGACCGATGAGCGCGCACACTCCCACGGCAGGACGCCTCCCGATACGCGGCGAGGGCCGCCGCCCCGCCCGGGTGCGCCCGTACTCCCTGACCGGGGGCCGGACGCGCTTCACGCACGTACTCCTGGTGGAGACGTTCGTGGCGGCCCTCGAAGCCCCGCCGGAGAGACCGGAGTTGACCGGGCGTCAGACCTCTCACCGGGTCGGCCCCGAGATGCAGGCGATCGTCGAGATCTGCCGCCGGATGCGGACCGTCGCGGAGATAGCCGCCTTGCTGAAGATGCCGCTGGGCGTGGTCCGGGTCCTGCTCAGCGACCTGGCCGACCAGGGAAAGATCCGCGTGTACGGAACCGGCCACGGAGCCGGACGCCCCGATCGCGCACTGCTGGAAAGGGTCCTGGATGGGCTCCGTCGCCTCTGAGGCACCACTCGAAACACCTGCCGAACAAGCCCCTCCCGCCTGGCAGTTGGACCACACCCGCGCCCCCACCGCCGTGAAGGTCGTGGTCGCGGGCGGCTTCGGCGTGGGCAAGACCACCTTCGTCGGTTCGGTCTCCGAGATCACCCCGCTCAAGACCGAGGCGGTCATGACGACCGCCAGCGAGGACACCGACGACCTGTCCGCCACCCCGGACAAGACGACGACCACCGTCGCGATGGACTTCGGCCGCATCACGCTCGACGACGACCTCGTCCTGTACGTGTTCGGCACCCCGGGCCAGCAGCGGTTCTGGTTCATGTGGGACGACCTGGCACGCGGCGCGATCGGTGCGATCGTGCTCGCCGACACCCGCCGCCTCACCGACTGCTTCCCCGCGCTCGACTACTTCGAGAGCTGCGGCATCCCCTACCTCGTGGCCGTCAACCACTTCGAGGGCACCGACCGCTACGAGAGCGACGACGTCCGCGAGGCGCTCAGCGTGCCCCCGAACGTGCCCGTCCTCGTCATGGACGCCCGCAACCGCGTCTCGGTCGTGGAGACCCTCCTGACCCTGGTCGGCCACGCGCTCGACGCCACCCCCGCCTGAATCCCCTCCTTCCCCCGAGAGAGTCACCCATCCCCATGCGGAAGATCCTCATAGTCGGCGCCGGCCAGTCCGGTCTCCAGCTCGCCCTGGGCCTGCAGTCCAAGGGCTACGAAGTCACCCTGATGTCGAACCGGACCTCCGACGAGATCCGCTCCGGCAAGGTCATGTCGACGCAGTGCATGTTCCACACCGCCCTGCAGCACGAGCGCGACCTCCAGCTGAACTTCTGGGAGTCCCAGGCCCCCCGCATCGAGGGCCTCGGCGTCTCCGTCGCCGCCCCTGACGGTGCACGGGCCGTCGACTGGGTCGGCAAGCTCGACGGGTACGCCCAGTCCGTCGACCAGCGCGTGAAGATGGCCGGCTGGATGGACACCTTCGCCCAGCGCGGCGGCCAGCTCGTCATCCACGGCGCCGCCGTCTCCGACCTGGACTTCTTCTCCCGTACGTACGACCTGGTGCTGGTCTCGGCGGGCAAGGGCGAGCTGGTCCAGCTCTTCGGCCGCGACGCCTCCCGCTCCCCGTTCGACGCCCCGCAGCGCGCCCTCGCCGTCGCGTACGTCCACGGCCTGGGCCCGCGCCCCGAGCACCCGGACTTCGACGCGGTCCGCTGCAACCTGGTCCCGGGCGTCGGCGAACTCTTCGTGATGCCGACCCTCACGGTCTCCGGCCGCGCCGACATCCTCTTCTGGGAGGGCGTCCCGGGCGGCCCGGTCGACGCCTTCAAGGGCATCAAGGACCCGGCCGACCACCTCTCCCTCACCCTCGAACTGATGGAGAAGTTCCTCCCCTGGGAGTACGCCCGCGCCACCAAGGTCGAACTCACCGACGCCAACGGCACCCTCTCCGGCCGCTACGCCCCCACCGTCCGCAACCCGATCGGCCGCCTCCCCGGCGGCGGCGCGGTCCTGGGCGTCGCGGACGTCGTCGTCGCCAACGACCCGATCACCGGCCAGGGCTCCAACTCGGCCTCCAAGTGCGCCGCTTCCTACCTCGACTCGATCGTCTCGCACGGCGACGCCGCCTTCGACGAGGCCTGGATGCAGCGCACCTTCGACCGCTACTGGGACACCGCCCAGCACGTCACCAAGTGGACCAACGCCATGCTGGGCGTCCCGCCGGAGCACGTCCTGAACCTGATCGGCGCCGCCGGCCAGCTCCAGCCCGTCGCCGACCGCTTCGCCAACGGCTTCAACGACCCGGCCGACTTCGAGAACTTCTTCTTCGACCCGGAGAAGACGAACGCCTACCTGGCGTCCGTAGCCCCCTAGTGAGCCGGTCTTGAGTTGTGTGGTCGCCTCGTGAGTCGTGTTCTGTCGCCTCTTGCGGTGTTTGGCTGCGGTTGGTGA